>CAWCTH010000013.1:0-13455 GCA_963798445.1 uncultured Acidimicrobiales bacterium | reverse complement strand
ACGTCGTGCGGCTGCCGGACTGAGCGGTGCGACTGCCCCGCCTGCCCGGTCAGCCGACGATGCCGTCGACGTAGCACCAGCGCCACGCTTCGCCCGGCTCGGCCGACCGCATGACTGGATGCGTGGTGCGGGCAGGCGATGCACCTGATGCACGATCCTCGCAGCGGCGTGCCGCCGAGCCGCTTCCGCCCACCGGTGTACGTCACCATCTGGAACTGACGGCGACGCCCTACCATCGAGACGATGGCGACCGACCCCGCCGAGGCATCCGTCCTACAGCAGCTGGAAGAGCTGGCGGTGGCGCACGAGATCATCGCCTGCGACCCAGAGCTGGCCGACACCGCGCAGTTCTGCGAGGCCTACGGCTACGCACCGGAGGACTCTGCCAACACCATCGTCGTGGTCGGCAAGTCGACGCCGCCCGTCTACGCCGCCTGCGTCGTGCTGGCCACGAGCCGACTCGACGTGAACGGCGTGGTGCGACGGCGCTTGGGCACGCGCAAGGCGTCGTTCGCCTCGGCCGACGAGACCAAGGAGATCACCGGCATGCTCATCGGTGGTGTGACGGCCTTCGGCCTACCCGCCGATCTGCCGCTCTGGGTCGACGCCCGAGTGCTCGAGCGCGAGCGCATCGTGCTCGGGGGTGGGAGCCGTAGCTGCAAGCTCATCGTGGCGCCGCACGTGCTGTTGGAGATCCCGAAGGCCGAGGTCGTCGATCAGCTCGCAAAGTGAGCGCTTCGGTGCCGCCGGTAGCGTGACCGCGGTGGTGCCCTTCATCGCCGTTCCCGGTCGTCGAACCCCCGAAGCCAAGGGCTTGCGCACCAGAGCGGTAGCCGCGGGCGAGCTGTACCTCGACGCCGTGCGCCGTGCCGGCGGCGAGCCCGCCATCGTCGCCCCGACCGACGATGGCGATCGGCTCGGCGCCACGTTGCGCGCGGTTCGACGGGTTGCTGATGCTGGGCGGGGGCGACGTGGCACCGGCTCGCTACGGCGCCACCGAAGTCCATCCTGATGTCCGTGGTGTCGATGCCCGCCAAGACGCCTTCGAGCTGGCGGCCTTGCGCGCTGCCTTGGAGCTGGACCTGCCGGTGCTGGCCATCTGCCGTGGCCTGCAACTGCTCAACGTCGCCTTCGGCGGCTCGCTGCACCAGCACATCGAGGGGCACAAGCTCATCCTCCACGACGTCACGGTGGAGCCTGGCAGCCGGCTGGCCGCCCTCGGGACCATGCGTCCCGCGGGCCACAGCGTGCACCACCAGAGCATCGATCGGGTCGGTGCCGGGTTGGTCGTGACGGCGCGCGCCGACGACGGCACCGTCGAGGGCATCGAGCTTCCGGAGCACTGGGTCGTGGGCGTGCAGTGGCATCCCGAGGACACCGCCGCCGACGATCCGGCGCAGCAGGCGTTGCTCGACGCCTTCGTTGGCGAGTGCGCGCGCGTTCGCGCGCGATCATCCTGATCTCAACCAGGCATCTGCCAACCCCACCAGGAGGCACCATGGCCACCGGCCTGTCCCTGCACATCGGCTTGAACAGCGTCGACCCGAAGCACTACGCGGGATGGGACGGTCAACTGCGCGCCTGCGAGCAGGACGCGCACGACATGGTCAAGCTGGCCACCGCCCTCGGCTACACCCCGACCGAGCTGCTCACCAAGCAGGCCACGGCCAAGAACGTGATCGCGGCCATGACCAAGGCGGCCAAGTCCCTGGTCGCCGGCGACACCTTCCTGCTGACCTACAGCGGCCACGGCGGCCAGGTGCCGGACCGCAATGGCGACGAGTCGAAGAAGGACACCGACGAGTTCGGCGAGTTCCCCGATCAGTACGACGAGACCTGGGTGCTCTACGACCGCCAGTTGATCGACGATGAGCTGTATCAGCTGTGGGCGGCGTTCGCGCCGAAGGTCCGCATCGTGATGCTGTCGGACAGCTGCCACAGCGGCACGGTCGCCAAACCGATGGCCGGCCGGCCTCGCTCGGCCAATGTGCCGGCCAGCCGCCGGATGCCCCTCGACGTGGAGGACGCGACCTACCGCGAACACAAGCGTCAGTACGACGCCATCCAGAAGAAGACGCCGGCACGTGCCGCCGCTTCCATCCCCAGCACGGTGGTGCTCATCTCCGGGTGCCAGGACAACCAGACGAGTGCTGACGGTCGGGTCAACGGTCGGTTCACCGGGCGGCTGCTCGAGGCCTGGGGCAAGGGCACCTTCAAGGGCAACCTGGCGAAGTTGTGCAAGGTGATCGTGGCCGGCATGCCGCCCGACCAGACGCCGAACTACTACGTCGTCGGGGCCACCAACCGAACGTTCCTCCGCGGCCAGGCCTTCAGGCTGTAGTCGTCGTCGGCGGCGACCGAGTGCTCGCTAGGCCCCCAGCTGGGCCTGCAGCGCCCGGGCGGTGGCGTCGTCGGCGGGGAAGAACGACTCGATGGCCAGCTCGGCCACCGTGATGTCGACGGCGGTGCCGAACGTGGCCAGTGTGCTGAAGAAGTGGAGGTCCGGACCCGCTGGCATGCGCAGCACGAGGGGGACGAAGAGCATGGCCGCCGGGTCAGGCTCGGGCCCGTGGTGTTCCACGACCCCCGGGTAGCTGCGTAGCTCCTCGTACAACCGGGCCAGCTCGGGATCGGCGGAGGCCAGCTGCTGGCGGTGCAGCTGGTTGAGCAGGTGGGCGCTCCACTCGTCGAGGTTGGCGATCCGCGGGGCGAGGCCGTCGGGGTGCAGGCTCACCCGCAACGTGTTGGCCGGCGGGGCCAGCAGCTCGGGCGCGACGCCGTCGGTCAGGAGCGCCAGCGCGGGCCGGTTGGCCGAGACGAGGTTCCAACGGCGGTCGACGATGATGGCGGGGAAGGGTTCGTGGCCGGCGAGGATCTTCTCCAGCGCGTCGCGCACAGGCCCCATCTCGCCGGCGTCCATCGGCGTCTCGCGGTACACGGGCGCGTAGCCGGCCGCGAGCAGGAGGGTGTTGCGTTCGCGCAGCGGGACGTCGAGGTGGTCGGCCAGGTGCAGCAGGAGCTCGCGGCTCGGCTTCGACCGGCCGGTCTCCACGAAGCTCAGATGCCGGGGCGAGACGTCGGCCTCGACGGCAAGATCGAGTTGGCTACGGCGGCGCCGGTGACGCCAGTCCTTCAGGAGGCCACCGACGTCGCGGCTCGGGGTCATCACGCTCACGGGCCCGACGCTAACGGCGCCCCCGCGGCGAAGCGCTTACCTGCCAGGTAATCGGTGCCGGCACCGCTCAGGCAGGACGGTGGCCCGTGGCGATCCAGCCGTCCTCACCGCCCAAGGCGCGGACATCGATGTAGCCGAGCGACTCGAGGAGGGCGCCGAACTCGTCCCGCGGCCACCACCGCAGGTGGAAGCGCCGGAGATCGCTGCCGACGAGCACGCCGTCGCCATCGAAGGTCTCCATACGGTTGTACGTCACCTGTAGCCGTTCGTCACGATCGCACCGGATCGCCTCGTGCACCATGTAGGTCGAGCCGTCGGGGCTGGTGCCCGTGCGGCGGACCCGCCACGTCAGTTGCTCCTCGAAGTTGTCCCTGGGCACCACCATCGTGAGGGCCAGCAAACCGCCTGGGCGGAGGTGGTGCCAGAAGCTCTCGAGGGCTTCAGTGGCCCGGTCGACATCGTCGATGAGGGTGAACGAACCAGCCGGGCACACGATGGCGCTGTAGGTGCGACCGAGGTCGAGGGGGGCGAAGTCGCCGAGGTGCAGCGTCGGGTCGAGGCCGCGTTCGACGGCGTGGCGTCGCAGGATGGCGAGCATGTCGGCTGAGATGTCGATGCCCTCGACATCCATGCCGGCCTCCAGCCAGCGCAGCAGCGGTCGGCCGGTGCCGCAGCCCAGCTCGAGGACGGGGCCGTCGACACCTTCGAGGAGGCGGCGGTACGCCGACTCCTCGGGCAGCAGGTCGTCGACGGCGATCCAGGTGTCGTAGGCATCGGCCAGCGCGCCCGAGTAGGGAAGGTTGGCGGGCACCCGATCGGTCATGCGGGCAAGGATGTGATCGGCCACGGCGCGTCGTTCTAGCGCTCGGCCCGAGCCACCGGGCTCGAATTCGGCTCGCAGTGCTATGCCGAGACCGGGCGGGGGTAGAGGCGACGCAGCGCCACGGGCGCCTTGAACGGCACCCAGTCACCGACCGACTGCGCCAGCCGGTCACCGACGGCGTAGACGACCGCAGGGTTGTGGCCCAACCCGCAGTGGCTCCCGAAGACCTCGATGTTCTCGCTCTGCGGCCCGACCGCCTGCACGCAGGACTGCCACGCCACGATGCCGTCGGTACGGGTGTAGATGGCGGTCGACGGCATCGCCAGCGGGCCATCGGGCGGCACGTACGCCGGAGGCTGGTAGGCCGGCAGGTGCCAGGCGCGGTACCGGCCGTACATCCGCTCGGTGCGGGTCTGGCGGGCGTCGGTCAGCCGGAACGGGCTGCCGAGGGTGATGACGGAGCGCACCATCTCTGGGTGCAGCCGGGCCAGCTCTCTCGCGTACACGCCGCCGAGGCTCCAGCCGACGACGCTCACCTTGGCGCCGTTGTGCTCCACCACATCGTGGAGGAGGTTCGTCACGCCGTCGAGGGCAGCCTTGGTGGGCCCGATGTTGCGGCCCAGACGCCACCCTTTGGTGACGTAGCCGAGGCGGCGCAGGTGGTAACGCAACGCCGCCGTCGAACGGTCATCGGCGAGGAATCCGGGCAGTACCAGCACCGGGTGTCCGTCGCCCGGAGACAGCCGGCGCAAGATCGCATGCGATGACGCGAAGAGTGCGCCTTCCGCCACGGATCGGGGCAGCTCGAGGCTGAAACAGAGCACGGACGGCCGCCGACAGTCACGTGCACCATGATCGAGGTCTACGGTTGCTGTTTACCATGACCATCGAGCCGATGAGCCCTCTCGACGCGTCTTTCTTGCACGTCGAGGACCGGGTCAGTCACATGCACATCGGCTCGGCCACCGTGTTCGAAGGCCCCGAGCCGCCCTTCGAACAGGTCATGGCGATGATCCGTTCGAAGCTGGCGGCGATGCTCGAGCGGGTCGGGCCCTAGCGCCGTTCACGTGACGACGAAGGCGCGGTAGTGGTAGCCGGTCGCGCCGTCGGGCTCGGGCGGCCTCGGCGTGTCGGTCTGCACCATGCCGGTGGCGTCGTAGGCCCGTACGGCGGCGACGTGGGAGCCGGTGGTGAGCTCGACCGCCAGGCGCCACTGCACCCAGGTGTCGGCTGACGCTGCCGCGCCCAGTTCGGCGGCCAGCCAGGCGCCATCGTCGACCTGGACCTCGACCGCGCTGATGCCGACGTTCGGCGCCCAGGCGGTGCCGGCCAGCACGACGCTGCCGGCCGGCACGCTGGCGCCGGCGCGTGGCACCTCGACGCGTGACGCCAGCTTGATCGGGCCGTCCCTCGACCAACCCCGCTCCACCCAGAAGCTGTCGGCGTCCTCGAAACGGGTGAGCTCCAGCGCCGTGACCCACTTCGTGGCCGAGACGTAGCCGTACAGGCCGGCCACCACGAGGCGAGCGGGAAAGCCGTGGCGGACGGGAAGCGGTTCGCCGTTCATGGCGAGGGCCAGAAGGGCCGTGCGGCCGTCGGTGGCGAGCGCCGTCGGCAGCCCGACGGTGAAGTCGTCGACGGAGCGGGCGAGGATCTGGGTGGCATCACGGTGCACACCGGCCTGATCCAACAGCCGCGCCAGCGGTACCCCGCGCCACACCGCATTCCCGACGAGGTTGCCGCCGACGTCGTTGGAGACGCACGCCAGCGTGACCGGCTGCTCGACCAGATCCATGGCGAGGAGGTCGTCATAGGTGAACGTTTCGGGCGTGTCGACCATGCCGGAGATGCGCAGCCGCCACGTCGTCGCATCGACCTCGGGCAGGAAGATGGCGGTGTCGATCCGGTAGAACGCGTCGTTCGGTGTGATGTACGGCGTGAGACCGCTGACCGCGAACGGCTGGGTCGCCGGCAACGGCACGGTCTCGACCGGCGGTGGCACGACGGTTGCGTCGCGGCTGGCGGCCGCCGGGCTGGTCCCGCGCAGGCCGCGGCTGGCGAGTGCGGCGGCGACGGCGGCGAGGCTGACCCCGCCCGCAGCAGCGAGAAACCTGCGACGGTCGGTCGCCTTGATGCGGGGATCGGACAGCGTCGATGCCGGCGCCGCCGGTCCCGCGTCCGACGGTGGCGCGACGGCGGGAACGGCCGCCGATGGTGGCACCATCGCACGCGCGAGGTTCAGCAGGAGCCGGAGCACCACGGTCGCCGCTACCGCGCCCAGCCCACACGCCAGCGTCGCCGCCGCCACCGATGCCTGCGGGTCCGATCGCGCCGCCAGGATGCCCACCACGGCGGCCAGCGAGAACGCCACCGGCCCCACCCAGAAGTGGGCGGCGGCGGCGAGCCCGATGGCGGCGCCGAGCGCCAGGCTGACGACGACGATGCCGACGATGAGGGCGGCCTTGTCGTTGGTACCGAAGAGGTTGACGGCGAGGTCCTTCAGCGAGGCGGCCCCGACGTCGACGGTTTGGGCGGCCACCGACCCGATCGGTGTCGGCCGGTGGGCCGCTGCCAGTGCCGCCGCCAGCTCGGTGACGGCGAGCGCCGAACCGGCGGCGATGACTCCCGCCAGCGCCTGGTACCGACGCGCTGGCCGAGGCACGGTCAGCTCCGAAAAGCCTTCCGCGCCGCGCTCGATCCCACGCCGGCACCCGTCCAGAAACCGTAGGTGCCGTCTTCCCGCAGTTCCCGGGCGGCCGCCACCACCGCGCCCAGCGCGGCGTACGCGAACGCCCCGCCGACCGAGACGCGCCGCACGCCGGCGGCGGCCAGGTCTGCCACCGATGGCGCGTTGGGCAGAGCGAGGACGTTCACGGGCAGATCTACGGCCGACACGAGCCGGCGGATGTCTTCGAGATCGCTGACGCCGGGCGCGTAGAGCACGTCGGCGCCGGCCTCCTGGAACGACTGCAGCCGGGCGATGGTGTCGGCCAGGTCAGGCCGACCGTGGAGGTAGTTCTCGGCGCGCGCCGTCAGCACGAGGTGGACCGGGCCGGCGTGGGCGGCCTCGGCGGCGGCGGCGACGCGTTCGGCGGCCAGGCCGGCGTCGTAGATAGGGTCGTCCTGGCTCCGGGCGAAGTCCTCGATGGAGCAGCCGGCCAGCCCCGCCTCGATGGCGTGGCGCACGGTCTCGGCCACGCCGGCGGGCTCGTCGGCGAAGCAATTCTCGAGGTCGGCGGACACCGGTACCTCGGTCGCCGCCACGATGGCGGCGCTGTGGGCCAGCGCCTCGTCGCGGCTGATGCCACCATCGAGACGTCCGAGGGTGGCGGCGAAACCGCTGCTCGTCGTGGCCAGTGCCTCGAACCCGAGTGACGCCAACAGCTTGGCCGAGCCCGCGTCCCACGGGTTGGGGAGCAGCAACGGCTGGTCGGCGTGGTGGAGGGCGAGGAACCGCTGGGTCTTGGCCTGCTGATCCGTCACGGCCGTCAACGTAGCGTGCAGTCCTTGCGCACGCTCGGGACAAAGGAGGGCTCGTGTCGATCTTCAACCGCGTCGGCTCGGCGTTCGGCCGGGCCAAGGAGCAGTCGCCCGTGAACGAGGAACATCAAGCCGTTGTCGACCTGCTGGTGCTGACCCTCTATGCGGACGAGCGCGTCAGCCAGGAGGAGCTCGAGGCCCTGGCCCAGTTCGACGTGGAGCACAGCGACTGGGACGGTGCCGACTTCAGCGTGACTGAGTACCTGGGGCCGTCGATCGCCAAGGTCCGCGCCGCGGTGTCGTCGCCCCAGTTGACCGAGCAGTTGCTCGTGGAGGTGGCGGCCAAGATCGTCACGCCGGCCTTGCGGGCGGCGGTGCCGGGCTACTGCGAGGCGCTGGCCCAAGCCGACGGCGAGGTGTCGTCGGGCGAGGCCGGCATCATCGCCCGTATCAGGAGGGCGATGTCGTAGCCGGGCGCAGCACGCGCTCGGCGAAGGCCTCCATCGCCTCGGTGGTGTTGGGCTTCATGAGGGCGAACGCCGGGACGACCACGCGACTCACGCCCACGGCGGCCAGCTCGTCGAGGGCGCCGGCCGGGTCCTTGTTGAGGCCGCCCGGGGCGCCGGCGGTCAGCTCGATGGCGGCCGGGTCGTGGCCGTGGGCCGCCGCCGTCTGGCGGGCGATGTCCATCAGCTCGGCCAGCTCACCTGGCGAGCCCTTGCCGGGGAACAGGCCGTCACCCAGGCGCCCAGCCCGCTCGGCGGCGGCTCGGGAGTGGCCGCCGACGACGATGCGCACGGCGCCGCCCGGCGGCTTGGGGTTGGACGACACGCGGGTGAACGAGGCGAACTCGCCGTCGAAGCTGGCACCGTCAGAGGCCCACAGCGCCCGCATGGCGGCGACGTACTCGTCGGTACGGGCGCCGCGGCGCTCCCACGGGATGCCGAGGGCGTCGAACTCCTCCTTCAGCCAGCCGACCCCGATGCCCAGCTCGACGCGGCCGCCCGAGAGGTGGTCGAGGGTGGCCAGCTCCTTGGCCAGAACCACCGGGTTCCGCTCGGGCAGGATCAAGATGCCCGTCGCGAGGCGGATCTTGGACGTGACCGACGCGATGTAGGCGAGCCAGATCAGCGGGTCGGGGATAGGAGTCGACGGCAACGCCGGCATCCGGCCGTCGGCGCTGTAGGGATAGGCGGACGCGTAGTCGTCGGGGTAGACGACGTGCTCCACCGTCCAGATCGACTCGAAGCCGGCCTGCTCGGCGGCGACGGCGGCCTCGACCGCCGTCGGTCCATTTCCCCACGACATGGTGTTGGCGAACATGATTCCGAAGCGCACGCCGGGACGCTACAACTGCGGGATGGACCTGGGGCTCAACGGCAAGCGGGCGATCGTCACCGGCGGCAGCAAAGGCATCGGCAAGGCGGTGGCGCGGGCGCTGGCCGACGAGGGCTGCGACGTGGTGGTGGCGGCTCGCACGCTCGATGTCCTCGAGGACGCGGCGCATGAACTGGCGGCGGCGACCGGTCGCCGCGTCGTGCCCATCGTGGTCGACACCGCGTCGCAGGACTCGGTCGACATGATGGTGACGGCCGCCGGCGAGGCCCTTGGCGGCATCGACATCCTCGTCAATTCGGCGGCCAAGCCGATGGGCCAGGGCCGGCCGCCGAAGCTGGCCGAGATCACCGACGAGCTGTTCTGGGACGACGTCAACGTGAAGGTCCTCGGCTACCTCCGTTGCGCTCAGGCGGTGGCGCCGCACATGGCGAAAGCGGGATGGGGTCGCATCATCAACATCTCCGGCCTTGGGGCGCGCTCGACCGGCTCGGCCATCGGCTCGATGCGCAACGTGGCCGTCGCCGCGCTGACCAAGAACCTCGCCGACGAGCTGGGGCCGAAGGGCATCAACGTGACCGTGGTGCACCCCGGGCTCACCCGCACCGAGGCCACGCCGGGCGTCGCTCGCGCGCCTGGCCGAGGCCCAGGGCATCAGCGTCGAGGACGCCGAGCGCAGCCTGTCGCGCAACACGATCGGGCGCATCGTGGAGTCGGCCGAGGTGGCCGCGGTTGTCGCCTTCCTGGCGTCGCCGCTCAGCGTCGCCATCAACGGCGACGCCATCGCCTGCGGCGGCGGCGCCCCCGGCTCGATCCATTACTAAGCGCCGGCCTGCGGCCGCCGTCTCGCTTCGCTCGGTCAGTCGGTTCTTCGTCGGCACGGCGCCGCACTGCGACGCCAGCGGACCTTCGGTCCGCAGGTTCTGGCACGCCGTCGCGAGTCGGATCACCATCGTCCTAGGGTCGCGCGGGTCAGCGACCTGGGGGATGGGCATGGCCGGACCGATGGAGGGCATCAAGGTCGTCGAGCTCGGGTTCTGGGTGGCCGGGCCCAGCTGCGCCGCGGTGCTGGCCGACTGGGGCGCCGACGTGGTGAAGGTCGAGCCCATCATCGGCGACCCGTTCCGTGGTATCGCCGCGTACTACGCGTTGGCCAACGGCGAGGAGATGAACCCACCGTTCGAGCTGGACAACCGGGGCAAGCGGTCGATCGGTCTCGACTTCGCCACCGACGACGGCCGGCGCATCCTCGGTGAGCTCATCGCCCAGGCCGACGTGTTCGTCACCAACCTGCGGGTCGACGCACTGGAGCGCGCCGGCCTCGACCACGCCACGCTGACCGCGCTCCATCCGCGCCTCGTCTACGCCAGCATCACGGGCCTCGGGTTGGAAGGCGAGGAACGCGGTCGCGCCGCCTACGACGTGGGGTCGTTCTGGTCGCGCGCCGGCGTGGCGGCGGCCCTCACACCGGAGGGCTCCGAGCTGCCGTACCAGCGCGGTGGCATGGGGGATCATATGACCGGGATGGCGGCGGCCGGCGGTGTGTCGGCGGCGCTGTTCGTGCGCGAGCGCACGGGCAAGGGTCAGCTCGTCAGCACGTCGCTGCTGCGCACCGGGGTGTACATGCTCGGCTGGGACTACAGCGCCAACCTCCGAACCGGCATGCCGACCGTGCCGATCACCCGGCGCACCGCTCCCAATCCGCTCATCCTCGACTACGGCGCCAGCGACGGCCGCCGGTTCTGGTTACTGGGGCTGGAGGGCGATCGTCACTGGCCGAACGTACTGAGGGCCGTCGGGCGACCGGACCTGGTCGACGACGCTCGCTTCGGTGGGCTCTTCGACCGCGCCGTTAACTCGGACGCGCTGGTGCGGGTGCTGGAGAGCGAGTTCACGAAGCGGCCCATGAAGGAGTGGGCCGAGATCTTCGACCGCGAGGGTGTGTGGTGGGCGCCCGTGCAGGCGACCCACGAGCTCATCGAGGACGATCAGGCCAAGGCCGCCGGGTGCTTCGTGCCCTGTGGAGACGACACCTCGGTGGTGGCCACGCCCATCGACTTCAGCGACACCCCTTGGTCACCCGGGGCCGTCGTGCCGGAGACCGGCCAGCACACCGAAGAGGTCCTGCTGGAGCTGGGGTACGACTGGGAGGCCATCATCGCCCTGAAGGACAGCGGCGCCATCACCTGATCCCGAGACGGCGACCTTTGGACGGCCCGCGCCCAAGCGTGCCAGCATCGGCGGTCATGGGGGAGAGCTCGAACGTCAACTACAGCGTGGACGGGCCGATGGGCGTCGTGCGTCTCGATCGCCCCGAGAAGCTGAACGCCTTCACGTTCACCATGATCGAAGAGATCCGCGACGCCGTTGACCAGGGCGCGGCAGACCCCGATGTCGTCGCCATCGTGATCACCGGGACGGGTCGGGCGTTCAGCGCCGGTCTCGACACCACCGACCTGACCCGGTCCACCGAGGGCCACGTGGCCCGGGGCCGCCACAGCGACGATCCCGACGAGCTGCCGGCACTGTTCAGCTACCTGCTGCGCGTGTCCAAGCCGGTCATCGCCGCCGTGAACGGGGTGAGCGCCGGTGGTGGCTTCGTCCTGGCGATGATGTCGGACCTGCGCTTCGCCGCCGAGAGCGCCAGCTTCACGACGGCGTTCTCGAAGCGGGGCCTCATCGCCGAGCACGGCACCAGCTGGCTGCTGCCTCGTATCGCCGGCTCCAGCCGAGCGCTCGATCTGCTGTGGAGCGCCCGGCGCATCGGGGCCGACGAGGCGCTACGCATCGGCTTCGTGGACCGTGTGGTGCCCGACGATGCGCTGATGGACGAAGTGGGCGCCTACGTCGACGAGCTCGCCGCCAACGTCTCGCCCCGCTCCATGGCCGTCATGAAGGCGCAGGTCTACCGAGACCTGTACCTGCCGTTCGATGTGGCCATGCGGGAGGCGGAAGTACGCATCCAGGCCTCGCTCGCGCATCCCGACGCCAAGGAGGGCGTGCTGTCGTTCCTGGAGCGCCGCCCGCCTCGTTTCGAACCCTGGACCGGAGGACGGCCATGACCGACGCCAGCTACGAGACCATTCTCTACGAGAAGAACGGACCTGTCGCCACGCTCACGATGAACCGGCCGGAGCGCATGAACTCCATGAACAACCGGATGCTCATCGAGACCGGTCGGGCGTTGACGGCGGCGGCCGAGGACCCGGAGCTGCGCGTGCTCGTGCTCACCGGCACGGGCAGTCGCGCCTTCTGCCCGGGGGCCGACATCTTCGGTGTGGCCGCCGGCTCGCCCGACGAGGACCGCCTCCGCCCGGAACACTTCCGGGTGCCCGTGCAGCTGCGCGACCTCCCAGCGGTCACCGTCGCCGCCGTGAACGGGGCGTGTGCCGGCGCCGGCCTCGGCTGGGCCCTCGCCTGCGACCTGCGCATCGCGACGCGCTCGGCCATGTTCAACACGGCGTTCCTCGACGTCGGGGTCGCCGGCGACATGGGCGGTCCGTGGACGCTGGGACGCCTGGTGGGTCCGGCCCGCGCCCGCGAGCTGTACTTCCTGCCCGACAAGTTCAACGCGGAAGAGGCCTTGCGCATCGGCATGGTGAGCCGCGTGGCCGACGACGAAGACTTCCGCGACGAAGTGGCCCTCGTCGTGGACCGGTTGAGTGCCGCCGCCCCCATCGCGCTGCGGACGATGAAGGCCAACTTCATCGACGCCGAGCGCATGGACCTCGCTGCGTTCATCGGCGTCGAGACGGAACGTCACACCCGGATGTTCACCACTGCGGACACCCGTGAAGCCTTTGCCGCCAAAGTCGAGAAGCGGGCTCCCCGCTTCATAGGAAGGTGACCAACATGCTCCGTCTGCGTCAGCTCGCTCTCGTCGCCAACGATCTCGATCCCGTGGTCGACGACCTGAAGGGCGTCTTCGGCGTCGAGGTCGCCTTCAACGACCCCGGGGTGAAGTCGTTCGGTCTGAAGAACGCGGTGATCCCCGTGGGTCACCAATTCGTCGAGGTGGTCGCTCCCATCGAGGACAACACCGCCGGCGGTCGCTACCTTGCGCGTGGGAGGCGACAGCGGCTACATGGTGATCCTGCAGTGCGACGACCATGCACCGCGGAAGGCTCGCGTCGACGAGCTTGGCATCCGCAAGGTCGCCGAAGCCGAGGAGAAGAACTACTCGATCATGCAGCTCCATCCTCAGGACACCAGCGGCTCGTTCCTCGAGATCGACGTGCAGGTGGGCGGGGAGCCGTTCGACGGCCCGTGGATGCCGGCCGGCAAGAACTGGCAGAAGGCGATCCGGACCGAGCGGGTCGACGGCATCGCCGCCGCCGAGATCCAGTCGCCCGAGCCTGAGGCCGTGGCCGACCGGTGGAGCAAGATCCTCGATCTCGCCATCGAACGTGACGACGAGGACCGGCCACGCTGACGCTCGACAACGCCACGATCCGGTTCGTGCCCGCCACCGATGGGCGCGGCGAAGGGCTCGGCGGCATCGACGTCGTGGCCGTCGACCGCGATGTGGTCCTGGCGGGCAGCGGCTGAGCGTGGCGTTCGCCAGGACGACGACGTCGTGCTCGTCGGCGGCGTCCGCTTCAAGGTGCTGTAAAGGGTCCTCGCGAAATGTCATCGGCTCCGG
>CAWCTH010000012.1:0-15155 GCA_963798445.1 uncultured Acidimicrobiales bacterium | reverse complement strand
CTCAGCGGGCGAGCACGGTGCACGCCGAGATGCCGGGCGCGCCGTAGACGTGGGTGAACGCCGTCTGCGGGTCGTTGGGTACTTGGCGGGCGCCGCCATCGCCGCGAAGCTGGACGACGCACTCGTAGACCTGCCGCAGACCGGACGCCCCGACGGGTTCACCGTTGGCGAGGCAGCCGCCGTCGGTGTTGACCGGCAGTCGGCCACCGATCAGGGTGTCGCCCCGCTGGATCAGCTCCTCCTGCTCGCCGTGGTCGACGAACCCGCACTCGGCGAGGTGCATGACCTCGGCGCCGGACTCGGTGTCCTGCACCTGCACCACATCCATCTCGTCGGGACCGATGCCCGCCATCTCGAAGGCGCCTTTGGCGGCACCCACCGATGGCGAGTCGCCTCGCTCGGCGGCCAGCCACGGGCTGAACACCTCGAACGAGCCGAACGGGCGCGATCGGAGCACCGCCGACTTCAGGAACACCGGGCGCTTGGTGAGCGCCGCCGCCTTCTCGGGCGTGGTGAGCACGAGCGCCACACCACCCTCACCGGGCGAACAGAACATGTACTGGGTCAGCGGGTACGACAGCATCGGCGCGCCCTCGATCTCCTCCTCGGTGAGGGGCTGGCGGCGCCAGGCGTTGTCGTTGAGCGACCCGTTGGCGAAGGCCTTGGCCGCCACCTTGGCGAGGGTGTTCGCGGTGATCCCGTGCTCATGCATGTAGCGCTGGATCTTCATGCCGAAGAACTGCGTGGTGAGCATCAGTCCGGTGTCGCCATACCACTTGCCGATGCCGTACTCGGCGGGATCCGGGTCGAAGGCGCCACGCGGGTGCTTGTCGAACCCGATGGCTAGCACGACATCGGCGGCTCCGGCTCGGATGGTGTTGTAGGCGGAGATCAGCGCCGAACCGCCCGTGGCACAGCCGTTGGCCACGTTGACGAAGGGCACGCCCGTGAGGCCGAGCTGGCTGACCATCGTGTCGGCCCCGCCCGACGCCGCCGAGCCGCCGAAGGCGAACTCGACGTCGGACCATGCAATGCCGGCGTCGGCGAGCGCGGCGCGCGCCGCGAAGGCGCCCTGATCGAGACCGCTGGCGGCGTGGCGCCCGAACGGGTGCATCCCGATCCCGACGATGGCGACATCGGTGTCGCTCATGCCTGCTCCTCTCCTGCCGGGGCGAACGCGAACATCATCACGTCCCGCCCGTCGGCGTCGTGGGTGAAGGGTATGACGACCAGTTCCATCTCCATGCCGATCCGCAACACGTCCGGGTCGGCGGTCGTGAGCCGGGACTCCACCTTGACGGTGTCAGCCAGCTCGACGTACCCGACACCGTACGGCACGAACGTCTTGGCCGTCTCCGGCCCGGCGTAGGGCGGGGTCTTCGGCAGGAAGCCCTGGATCGTCCACGTCCAGAGCCGGCCCCGGCGAGGGAGCAGCTCCTCGACGATGTCACTGCCGGTGCAGCGGGGGCAGCCGAGCTGGCGGGGGAAGGTGACGGTGCCACACGTCGTGCAGCGCCCGCCGATCAGCTGCGGGGCATCGCTCGGCCAGGTGAAGAGGCCCTCGGCCACGGGGATCTGCTCGGCGGCGTTGGTCACGAGTGCTCCTTCGTGCGGATGGCCCGTCCGCTTCGGCGACGATGCGCTCGGGGTGCTGAGAGATGATTATCATGATATGGGTCCTGCTGTCCTTACCCGCCATCGAGGACGTTCGGAGGCAAGGTGCGCCCACCTCCGACATCGAGGAGTTCCGGCTCGACGCGCGGCGCTGGCTGGAGGCGAACGCCGCGCTCAAGTCGGCGATCCCCGGCGACGGCGACGACGACGTCGATTGGGGCGTCGGATCGGACAACGTGGCCGTCTTCTTCGACCTCACCGAGGCCGAGGAGCGTCAGCGCCTGGAGGCCTGTCGCGACTGGCAGAGGCGCAAGTTCGATGCCGGCTACGCCATGCTCAACTGGCCCGAGGATGATGGCGGGCGCGGCCTTCCCGGCAGCTACGCGAGGACGTACAACACCGAGGAGTCGCGATTCGCGATCCCGAGCGCAGGCGAGCTGCCGCCGACCTCGATGGGGCTGATCGCGCCCACGATCGCCACCCACGGAACGCCCGAGCAGAAGAAGCGCTTCATCGCGCCGCTCATGCGCATGGACGAGCTGGGTTGCCAGCTGTTCAGCGAGCCGTCGGCAGGGTCCGACCTCGCGTCGCTCGCCACCCGTGCCGTGCTGGACGGTGACGAGTGGGTGCTGAACGGGCAGAAGGTGTGGACATCGGGCGCCCGCTTCGCCGACTGGGGCCTGGCCATCACGCGCACCGACCCCGAGGTGCCCAAGCACCGCGGTCTCACCGCCTTCCTCGTTCCGTTCGATGCGCCGGGCGTGGAGGTTCGGCCCATCCGCCAGATGTCCGGCGGAGCCAACTTCAACGAGGTCTTCCTCACCGATGTGCGGTTGCCCGACGATCTTCGCCTGGGCGGCGTCGGCGAGGGCTGGCGGGTGGCCCTCACGTGCCTCGGCTTCGAGCGCGACCACTCCTCCGGCGGCGGTCAGGTGGGCGGTGGGGTCAAGCGCGTCGTGCGCACCGCCGACCAGTTGGGTCTTACCGGCGACCCCGTCATCCGCCAGGTGCTCAGCGACCTCACCATCCAGCACCGCGTCACCCAATACACGAACCGGCGGGCGGCGGCCGCCTTGAAGGCAGGGCAGATGCCGGGGCCGGAGGGCTCGCTCGGCAAGCTGATGTGGACGGCCAACATGACGCGGGTCAGCGCCGCCATCAGCGCCGTCCTGGGCCCGAGGCTGGTGGCCGACACCGGCGAGTGGGGAACCTTCGCCTGGGGGGAGCACGTGCTGGGTGCGCCCGGTTACCGGATCGCCGGTGGTTCCGACGAGATCCAACGCAACATCATCGGCGAGCGCGTCCTCGGGTTGCCGCCCGAGCCGAGGGTCGACAAGGACGTGCCGTTCAGCAAGGTGCCGCGCTGACCGGCGGCTCATGCTTGCGCCACCACGCCGGCGTCGAGGAGGGCGTCGATCTCGTCCGAGTGATAGCCGTGCTCGACCAGGAGCTCGCGTGTGTGCTGCCCGACGATCGGTGCCGGCCGCTCGATGAGGCCGGGGGTCGCCGACAGCTCCACCAGATGACCGGCCTGTTGCAGGTGGCCGACGGCCGGGTGGGGATACGACACGATCCAGCGCCGCGCCGCGAGGTCCGGGTCGTCGAAGAGGTCCACGGGGAACTCGGCGTCGGCGATCTCACATGGCACCCCCGCGCCGTCGAGGGCGGCGAACCACTCGGCCGCCGGGCGAGAGGCAAATGCGGCCTCGAGGAGCGCGCCCAGCTCCTCGTCGTGCTTCGAGCGGGATGCCGCATCGGTGAAGCGGGGGTCGCCGAGCTCGCGGGCGCCCACACACGCGGCGAGTGCGTTCCAGTGGGCGTCGCTCGTGACGGCGACGCACAACCAGCCGTCCGCCGTCTCATAGAGGCGATAGAGCGCGGACAGTCCGGTCTGGGCGGCGTCGAGGTGGTGGCGTTCGGGGCCGGTGCCATCGAGACGAGCGAAGGTCGACGAGTTGTAGAGGAGACCCATGTTGATGATCGAGGTGTCGACGAGCTGGCCCTCCCCTGTTCGCTCCCGGTGGTACAGCGCTTGGATGACGGCGATGGCCGACATCACGCCGTTGCCGAAGTCGCCCAGTGCGGCGGGGTGCCACGTCGGCGGCTGATCGGTCGCGCAGGCGCCCATCTCCCACCACGTGCCGGCCAGGGCCTGACCCATCTGGTCGTTGCCGGGCAGCGCCACTCGCGGTCCGGATCGCCTCGAAGCCGCGGGTGTGGCAGTACACGATGGCCGGGTTGATGGCGCGGGCGGTCTCGTAGTCGGCGCCGAGCCGGACGTCGACACCGGTGCGCATGTTGTGATGGATCACGTCGGCCCGGGCGATGAGATGGTGCAGCACCGCCTGGCCGCGCTGGTCCTTGAGGTCGATGGCGATGCTGCGCTTGCCCCGGTTGCACCCGAGCGTCGGGCTCGACACCGGAGCATCGCGCTCGGCCACGTTGTTCACCTTGATCACGTCGGCACCGAGGTCGGCGAGGGTCTGCGCGCCGTAGGGCCCGGCCATGGCCAGGCCGAGGTCGAGCACGGTGATGCCCTCCAGGGCGCGGGCCAAGGGGCGCCCACCGGGCCGGTAGGGCCGGATGACCGGCGGTCGGGCCAGGACCTCGGCGGTGTGCTGGCCCGGGCGGGGCGCCGGTCGGGCCACCCGCCCCGGCGTGCGCGACATCCGGTAGACCAGCCCGACCTGGCGGGTCGGCCCCTCGTCGGGATCGAGCACCTCGGCCACGCAGCCGTCGGCGAGCGAGAACGGGTCGAGCAGACCTTCCTCGGGCGATCGCACCGGTTGGGCCGGCAACCCCGCGGCGGCGAACAGGCGCACCCACTCGTCGCGCCCGAACTTGGCGAAGGCGGCGGCGGTGCGGGGGTGCTCGGCGAGCTCGGCGGCGAGCTGGGCGTCGTACCCGGACGGGCGCGCCGGTGGCGGGAGCTCGGCCGGGTCGGGGCGGCGCAGCTCGGGTCCGGCGGCGGCCGCCTGGGCGAAGGCGTGGTGGATGGGCGCCCACTGGTGGAGCCAGCGGCCGTCGGCGCACCGGAAGAAGCCCTTGGGACAGCGCCGATCGAAGTACGGAAGCCGGTAGCCGTCCTGGCGGGGGTTCGGGACGCGCTGCCACGTCGGGGCGGCGTTGAGCAGACCACCCTGCAGGAGCGAGGTCTCGACCCATTGCCCGGCGCCCGTGACCTCGCGGGCGCGCAGCGCCGCGCTGATCCCGGTGACGGCGAGCAGGCAGGCGCCGATGCTGTTCCAGGGCAACGCCTGGAAGATCGGCCCGTCGCGGTTGCCCGTCTGCTCGGCGCCCGGCGGGACGGGCCCCGGGTCAGGGAGCGGCAGCCGGGCGATGCGCACGGGCTGGCCGTCGACGACGCCGCGCTGGTCCCAGTGCATCCCCATGCGGGCGGCCACCAGCGCGTCGACGTTCGGGCGACCAGCGTGGCGGTTGCCCCGTCCGTAGCCGGTGATCGAGCACAGGATGAGGCGGGGGTTGGTCGCGGCCAGGGTGACGTGATCGAGACCCTGGCTCTCGATCACGACGTCGACGCCGCTCGGCCAACGCGCGGACCTGGTCGTCGTCGACGACGATGCTGCGCTTGCCCCGATCCCAGACCGTTCGACACCAGATCGGCCCGTGCTCACCTCCCTCGACGGTGATGACGTCGGCGCCGTTGTCGGCCAGGAGCATGCCGGCCATCGCTCCGGCGATACCTGACGGCAGCTGCAGCACGGTGATGCCGTCGAGCACGCCGGTCACGAGCTGGCGGCCTCCTCGATGGCGGCGATGATGGCACCCGGCGACAAGCGGCTGACGGTTGACGCGCGCGCCGAGGTGGGCGATGGCGTCCGCCACCGCGTTGATGACGGCCGGTGGCGATCCGATGGCGCCGCCCTCCCCCATGCCCTTGAACCCACCCGGGTTCGTCGGCGCCGGCGTCTCGATGTGGCCGTACTCGACGATCGGGACCTCGGCGGCGGTGGGCAGCAGGTAGTCGACGAAGGTCGTGCTCAACGGGTTGCCGTCGGCGTCGTACGGCATGTGCTCGTACAGGACGCCACCGATGCCCTGCACCACGCCGCCGGCGATCTGCCCCTCGACCACGTCGGGGTTGATCATCACCCCGCAGTCCTCGCTGACGACGAATCGCAGGATGGCGACCGCACCGGTCACGGCGTCCACCTCGCAGACGCAGGCGTGGCACGAGTTCGACCACGTGATGGGCGACGAGGGCGTGTAGCGGGCCTGCGCCTCCAAGCCCATCGGCATGCCCGGCGGGAGGCTGGTGGGCGAGATGTAGGCGAGGTGAGCGACCTCGGTGATCGACATGCCCTTGGAGGGCGTGCCCACGACCGAGATGCGCCCGGCGCTGACCTCGAGGTCGGCGGGCGCCGCCTCGAGCGCATGGGCGGCGATCGCCAGCATCTTCTCCCGGACCGCGGCGGCCGCCTCGGTCGCCGCGCCGCTGACGAGCACGGCGCTGCGGCTTCCGCCCGTGCCGGGGCCTGACGGCGTTCCCAGCGTGTCGCCCTGGATGACCGTGACGACGTCGATGTCTACGCCGAGCTGGTCGGCCACCACCTGGGCGACGGTCGTCTCGACGCTCTGGCCGTGGCTGGCGCTGCTCATGAGCGCTTGCACTTCACCGTTGACCCCGATGCTGACGATGGCCGCTTCGCTGGCCAGGCTGCCCATGGCGATGCCGGACGGCTCGACGTACAGCCCGAACCCGACGCCGAGCAGGCGCCCCTCGCCGCGGGCGGCGGCCTGCTCGATGCGGAACGCCTCGTAGTCGATCATGGCGGCGGCCTGCTCCAGCGACGCTCCGATCGATACACGCGTCGTAGACGAGGCCGGCGGCGGTGGTGAACGGCAGGTCGGCTTCGTTGACCACGTTGATGCGGCGGAACTCGAGCGGGTCGAGGCCGATGCGGCGGGCGGTGACGTCCATCATCTGCTCGCGCGCCAGGGTCTCCATCATCCACGGGCCTCGGTACGAGCACCGCCCGCACGTGTTCGTGTAGACGGCGGTGGCCGAGAAGCCGACCTTGGGGATCTTGTACGGACCCGGGAAGAGCAGACCGACGAAGCCGATGGCGCTGCTGCCGGCGGCGGCAAACGAGCCGACGTCTTCGACGAGGTCGGCCTTCACGCCCAGGATCCGGCCCTCGCCGTCGACGGCGAAGCTGACGGTCATGCGGTCATCGCGCGCGTGTTGGCCCGACATGAGGTTCTCCCGCCGGTCCTCGATCCACTTGACCGGTCGCGCCAGGCGCTTGCCGGCGACGACGACGGCCACCTCGTCGGGCAGCATGAACATCTTCTGGCCGAAGCCACCGCCCACGTCGCCCATGATGACGCGGATGCGATGCTCGGCCAGGCCGAGCGCCCGACCGAGGAAGGAGCGCACGCCGTGCGGACCCTGCGTCGAGATCCACACGGTGAGGCTCTGGCGCACCGGGTCCCAGTCGGACACGATGCCGCGGGTCTCCATCGGCACGCACAGGTAGCGGTGCTGCGTGAAGGTCTCGGTGACGACGTGGGCGGCCGACGGCGAAGATCTCGTCGAGGTCGGGATCGTCGGCCGCGGGAATGGCGCCGGCCACGTTGTCGGCCAATCCGGGGTGGACGACGGGGGCGTCGGGCGCCATGGCGGCGTCGGCGCCGATGACCGGCTCGGCCGCTTCGATGTCGAGGTCGATGAGCTCGCACGCGTCCTCGGCGACGTACCGGGACTCGGCGATCACCAAGGCGATCGGCTCGCCGGCGAAGCGCACGTCGCCCTCGGCCAGGAGTCGGAAGGGACGGGTCGCACCAGCGGGCCCCTCGAAGTCGACCCAGCTCTCGCCGACGGCACCGTTCAGGTCCTCGCCGGTGTACACGGCGACCACGCCGGGCAGGTCCCGGGCGGCGCTCACGTCGATCGAGCGCACGGTGCCCCGGGCGATGTCGCTGCGCAGGAAGGCGGCATGCAGCATGCCGGGCACCACGATGTCGTCCACGTAGCTCCCGTGGCCGGTGACGAGCCGGGCGTCTTCGCGGCGCTGGATGCGCTGGCCGACGAACCGGTTGCCCGCCATCGCCGTGGTGGGGACCGTCGCCGTCATGGCTGTCCCGCCGACGCCGCCAGCCGGACCGCGGCGATGATGCCCTGGTAGCCGGTGCAGCGGCACAGGTTGCCGGACAGCCCGTCGCGGACCTCCTCGTCGGTCGGATCGGGGTGGTCGCGCAGGAAGGCCGTGATCGATACGACGAACCCCGGCGTGCAGAAGCCGCACTGCAGGCCGTGGGCTTCGTGCATGGCGCGCTGCACGGTGCTCAGCTCACCGTCGGGCGGGGTCAAGCCCTCGATCGTGGTGACCTCGCCCCCGTCGGCCTGGACCGCGAACATCAGACAGGCCCGCACGGCGGCACCGTCGAACAGCACGGTGCAGGCACCGCACACGCCGTGTTCGCACCCGAGGTGCGTACCGGTCAGCCGGCAGTCCTCCCGAAGGAAGTCGGCCAGCGTCTTTCGTGGTTCGACGGCGACCGTGCGGCTGGTGCCGTTGACCGTGACGGTGATCGTGGCGTCAGGCACGCCCGGCCTCCTCGACTGCCTGGTTCCAGGCTTTCGCTGCCATTGCGGCGCCGACCCGGGTGCGGTAGCCCGGCGGCGCGTGGAGATCTTCGCCCGGGTCGCTGACGTCGCCGACGGCGAGCCGCCCGACCTCGTCGGGCGAGACGGCGCCGATCGACTGCCCGGTGATGGCCGCTTCAGCCGCGCTCGCCCGCACCGGCACCGAGCCGAGGCCGAACAGGGCGATGGCGCATCGCTCGATGGTGCCGTTCGGAGCCAGGCCGACGCCCGCAACCGCACCGGCGATGGCGAAGTCACCGTGCCGGCGGGCGAACTCGGCGGCGCCGAACCCGCATCGGCCTTCCCACACGGGGAACCGAATGGCGGTGAGCAGCTCATCGGGTGCCATCGCCGTCGACCAGATGCCGTCGAAGAAGTCGGCGGCTGCCACCCAACGCTCGCCGTGCGACGAGAGCACCTCGAACGAGGCGTCGAGGGCGGTGGCCACCGCCGGGTACTCGGCCGCCGGATCGGCGTGGGCGAGCGAACCTCCGACGGTGCCGCGATTTCGGATCTGGAAGTGGCCGATCATGGGAGTGACGAGCGCGAGCAAGGGCACCGCCTCGGCCACCATGGCGTCGTGCTCGATGACGGCGTCACGGGTCGTGGCCCGGACGAGCAGCGACCCGTTGTGACGCTCGACGCCCTGCAGTTCCCCGATGCGCCCGATGTCCACGAGATGCTCGAACCGGGCGAGCCGCATCGCCAGCATCGGCACCAGGCTCTGACCTCCGGCGATGACCTTGGCTCCATCACCGAGGTCCTCCAGCAGCGCGACCGCCTCAGTGGCGGTCGCGGGCACGTGGTACTCGAAGGGCGCCGGTTTCACACGTTCCAGACCAACGGCAGCGTGAGGAGAGAGACCTGGCCTCCGTGGGCCATGAGCGGCTCGTCGGACGCGATCTCGTACTCCGGGATGGCGGCGTGCCACTCCTCGAGGGCGTAGAGCAGCTCGGCCCGAGCGAAGTGGGAGCCGAGGCAACGGTGCTCGCTGGCTCCGAAGGCGATGTGCCGGTTGGGCGAGCGGTCGATGATGACCTCCTCGGGCTCCGGAAAGACGCGTGGGTCGCGCGTCGCCGACTGGATGCTGAGCAGCACCATGTCGTCCTTCTTCATCGGGCACCCGTGGAAGTCGTAGTCCTGCGTGAGCTTCCGGGCCATGCTGACGATGGGATAGGCCCGCAGGAATTCCTCGACGGCGCCGGGGATCAGCGACGGGTCGGCCACGATCCGGCGCCGGTCCTCGGGATGGCGTGGCGAGGTGGTACATGCACCAGCCCAGTTGGCTCTTCAGCGTGTCGAGGCTGCCGAGCGTGAGGGTGTTCATGATGTCGAGGATGTCGACGTCCGGGAGGGGCTCGCCGTCCATCGTCGCCCTCGAGATGTGGGTGACGAAGTCGACATCGGGGTCGAGGGGCGTCCTCCCGGCGGCTCGTCGAGCGTGTTCTTCCAGTACTCGGAGACGCGGTTCCATCCCACCATGAACGGGCTCTCGTCGGTCGGGCTGTCGGTGCCGCCGGACATGAGGCGCACGCAGTCGACGAAGAACTCGGCGTTGTCCTGGGGCAGGCCCATGGACAGGAGGAAGCCGCGAACCGGGAAGTGGTCGCCGAAGGTCTTCAGGTAGTCCGTGGCGCCGTCGGCGGACACCTCGGCCACGGTCTCGCGGGCCAGCCGCTGCAGTTCGGGAGAGAATTTCGTGACCGCCGCCGGGAGCGAACCAGCGGTTCATCGTCTGGCGGTACTTCATGTGCTGGGGCGGGTCGCTGTAGGAGGGAAGGAACCGGTAGACGGGATCCGGGTCGGTGGGCACGATCGAACGGTTGCAGAACACGGCGGGGTTCTGGAACGCCTCCCGGATGTCGTCGTAGCGGGTCAACACCCAGTAGTTGCCATTCGTGTTGCGGAAGTACCGGTGCGCTTCCCGCAAGGCGTCGATCTGCTTCCAGTGCTCCGTTGCCGGCGCCACCATGCCCAGGTCCACGTCCACAGACGCGTACTCGTCAGCCATGCCTTGAACTCCCCTTTGACTCAATGAGAAAGCATCAATCCATGTGATAGAGCTTGGCCGCGTTGTCGTGCAGGATCTTGCGAAGCACGTCCTCCGGCAGGTCGCCCAACGTGTCGGCGATGTACTGCCGAGGCTCCACGGCGGCCGTGGCCGGTCCTGGCGACATGCTGGTGGGGTGCGGGAAGTCGCTCTCGTAGAGGATCCAGTCCGCGCCACACTGGTCGACCGCAGCCTTGACGGTGCCGCTCCTCGAACCAGAAGCAGCCGTACATCTGGCGCTTGAAGTACTCACTCGGCAGGAGGTCGTACTCGGGATGCTCCTGGGGTACGCCGCAGTTCTTCCACTGCCAGTCGAGGTGATCGAGGGCGAACGGGATCCACCCGATGCCGCTCTCCACCGACACGAACTTGAGGTCCGGGAAGCGGTGACACACCCCGCCCGTGATGAGGTTGGCGATCACCTTGACGTTGGCCATCCCGAACTGCACACCGAAGCCGGCGTAGTTGGCGTGCGGGCCGGCGCCTTCGTAGGCGGTGTCGAAGATCGACATGTCGCCCGATCCGATGTGGAAGTTGATCGACAGCCCGGCATCCTGCGCGACGGCCCACAGGGAATCCCAGTACGGGTCGGCCAGCTTGGGCATGCCCCAGTGGACCGGCTCGCCCGTCATGATCACACCCTTGTGGCCGTTGGCGACGCAGCGGGCCAGCTCCTTGGCGGTCAAGTCCATGTCCCAGAACGGGAGGGCGGCGATCGGGATGAGGCGCTTGGGATCGGCCGAGGCGTAGTCGGTCAGGAAGTCGTTGTACGCCTGGACGCAGCCGAGCATGAGGTCGGGATCGCCGATGGCGAGCACCTTGCCGGCGCCGAAGCCGGCCACGTTCGGATACAGCACCTGCGCCCAGATCCCGTAGTCGTCCATGCGGGCGAGGCGGGGGCCGACGTCCCAGGTGGCGGGATCGACCACGGAAAGCGAAGGCGGGTGGTTCGGCGGGAACTCGTTCCAGCCGGCCTGCGCCGCCGATGCCGCAGCACCGACGCGCTCGGTGCCGAAGTACCAGGCGTCCTCCTGATGCCGCTCATCCCACTGCACATGAGGGACCTTGTCTCCCCACTTTTCCACCGACAAGCGCGACGTCCAGAGGTCGTATGGCTCGATGACGTGCGTGTCGGTGTCGATGACTCGGTACTGGTCGACGTCGGACGGAAGCATGGCTCCTCCTGAACATTGAGATAACGGCTGCGTCCCCGGCACGCGGTATGCCCGGCACCCTCTCGTATCGGATCACTCCAGCCTTCGGATGTCAACTAGTTCCTTACGATGATTCTATTCTTCTCGTCGCCTGGGGAACCGGCCCGGTTCAGACGACGAGCACCGCTGGGTTGCCCTCGGTCCAGGTCACCTCGAGACGGCGGTGGGCAATGCGCCATCCGTCGGGGGTGCGCCGATGGCGGTCCGTGTAGGTGCCCGCCACGAGGAAGTTGTCGCCGCCGGCGGTCCCCGGTTTGACGTGCTGCGCCTGGAAGTAGCACGTGGCCCTCGCCTCGTCGGCCGCCACGGTGACCTGGAAGTTGCCGAGCAGGTGCTGGCTGGCGGCAAGCGGTTCGAGGGCGCCCCGGCAGACCCGCTCGAAGTCTTCGTAGCCCTCCAACACGCCGATGCCGGCGTAGTCGCCGCCGGCATCGGCGGTGAAGCAGGTGCGGAACAGGTCCCAGTCCCGTCGATCGAGGGCGGCGGCGTAGCGAACGCAGACATCGACGACAGCCTGGCGGTCGAGCAGCTCCTCGAGGGCGCCGGCGTCGACGGTGGTTCGGGCCCCGCTCGTCATGTCTCGTCCAGTGTGATCGCACCTTCCGGACACGAGTCCACCGCGAGACGAGCGATGTCCTCCATCCCGGCCGGCACCTCCCACTCCTTGCCCCGCTCGGCGCAATACCCGTCGTCGTCGGAGGTGAAGAGCTCTGGCGTCACGACGTAGCAGCGGCCTTGACCGCTGCACAGGTGGGCATCGACGGACACTCGCATGTCACACGCTCCAGACACAGGTAGTGCGACGACCGGACGGGCGGGGCGCGGTCACCACGACGACGAGCCGCCGTCGACGTTCAACAGAGAGCCCGTGATCCCGCCGCCGGCGTCGCTGGCCAGCAGCACGGCCATGGCGGCCACCTCCTCGCACGTGTTGAGCCGTTTGATCATCGACTCACCGGCGTAGCCATCGAGGAACTGCTGATAGGTGATGCCGGCCGCCTCGGCGGCGCTGGCACCCGCGGTTCGCATCGTGTCGGTCTCGATGGCCCCCGGGCAGATGGCATTGCTGGTGATCCCGTCAGGCCCGTACTCGAACGCCACTGCCTTCGCGAAGCCGTTGATGGCGTGCTTGTTGGTGATGTAGTGGCTGACCATCGCCTTGGTTGCCTGCTTGCCTTCGACTGACGAGATGGCGATGATCCGGCCCCATCGCTTGGCGAGCATGTACGGCAGCGCCCGCCGTGTCGCCCAGAACGTGCTGTTGAGGTTCCACGCCAGGGCGTTCTCCCAGGCGTCGTCGGTCAGCTCGTGGATCCGAGCGAAACCGTCCGACCCACCGGCGTTGTTGACCAGGATGTCGACCCCGCCGAAGTGATCGGCGACGCCGTCGATCAGCGCCTCCGTCTCTGCCTGTTCCCGGCTGTCGCAGGCCACGAACCACGTGCGATCGGGACTGCCCATCTCGCCCAAGGCTTCTTTGCCTTTGTCGGCCGATCGCCCGCTGATCGCGACCTTGGCCCCCTCGGCGAGGAACGCGTCCGCGATGGCCCGGCCGATACCCCGCGTCCCTCCGGTGACCACAGCCACCCGGTCTTGCAGCAGTGACGTCACAGCGATCTCGTTGCCTTCCACTCGTCCCAATAGGTCAGCTCGGTGGCGGCACGGCGCGGTGCCGGCTTGAAGTCGGTTCCCGTGTAGTACGCGACCGGAAGGAGCGCCGCCTGGGTCACGGTCGGCGGCACGCCCAGCGCGTCACCGACTTCCTTCTCGAAGTTGAGATGCAGCGTCGTCCAGGCCGAGCCGAGGCCGCGGCTGCGCAAGGCGAGCTGGAAGCTCCAGACCGCCGGAAGGATGCCGCCCCAGAACCCGGCCGACTGCTCGCCCCCGGTGGCCTCGGGCGGTCGGTCGAGCACACAAGGAATGACGAGCGCCGGTACCTCGGCCATGTGCTCGGCCAGGTAGCTGGCCGAGTCGGTCATACGAACGCTGGCGTGGTCGCCGGGCTCGATCAAGTCGAGCTTGGGAGCGATGTAGTCCTTGAACGAGAGCGCGTAGTAGTGGGCGACGGTCTTCTTCTTCTCGGGATCCGTCACCACGATCCACCGCCACCGCTGCGCGTTCGAGCCACTCGGCGCCTGCGAGGCGATCTGGATGCAGTCGAGGAGCACCTTCGGCTCGACCGGGCGAGTTAGATCGAGGCGCTTGCGCACCGCCCGGGTGGTCGTGAGCAGATGGTCGGTCTGGGCGAGGTCGAAGCCCGCGCTCATGTCGCCCTCCCCCGGTCGTTCACCATTGCGGGGGATAGATCGGCGGGCAATCAGTCAGCCCGATGTCGTTCCAGCTCATCTGTTCACCTTCCTTGTCAGACCGGTGCCCACTGCGGCAGCACGGCACCACCGTCCAGTTGTTCGAACCACACCCTCATCGCCTGGCCATCGGTCAGGTGCGGAGCGCCCTGGAGGTGCCCGACGAAGCGAACACCGGGGTGGTCGTCCAGCTCCACCAGCACGATGGTGTACGGCACCGGATAGGCGGGGTGGACCTGGTGCTCGGCGGTGGTCCACGAGACGACACGGCCAGTGCCGGCGACGGGCGTCCAGCTGCCCTCCCAGCTTCCGCAGACGTGGCAGTAGGCGACCGGTACGTGGATCACCGCGCCGCATCCATCGCACCGGCGCACCACGAGCTCGCCTCGCTTGGCGGCGTCCCAGAAGCCGCCGGTGTCATGGTCGTCGTCGACCGGAAGGATCCGTCTGGGGCGATCGGTCGTGTCGGTCATGAGTCGGCTCGCAGGATCAACGCGCTACCGGGCGGCAGCGGTGTGGACGTGACCAGGCACACCTCGGCGCCCGGTACCTGGTTGGTCGACTCACCGCGCACCTGGCGCACCCCCTCGACGACGTGGTTCATCCCGTGGATGTAGCCCTCCGACAGGTGGCCGCCGCCGGTGTTGATGGGCAGGCGGCCACCGAGCTCGATCTCGCCGCTCGACACGAACGAGCCGCCCTCGCCCTTGGCACAGAAGCCGTAGTCCTCGATCTGTAGGAGGACGGTGATGGTGAAGCAGTCGTAGAACTGGGCGACGTCGATGTCGTCGGGTCCGAGCCCGGCCCGGCGGTAGAGCGTGTCGGCAGTCGGCTTGGCCGGCAGGGTGGTGAGCGTCTCACGCAGCACCACGGGGAACTGGATGCCCGGCTGCGGGTCGGTGAGACTCCCTTGCGCGACAGCGGGATCAGCGCAGGCGGCTTGGCCAGGTCCCGCGCCCGCTCGGTGCTGGTCACCACCACCGCGCAGGCGCCGTCGGTCTCCAGGCAGTAGTCGTAGAGGCGCAGCGGGGGGAGATTATCCGCGATGCCAGGTAGTCGGCCATCGTCAGCGCCCTTTGAGCGATCTGCGCCTTGGGGTTGGCGTTGGCCGCTCCGGATGGCGAGGGCGATGTGCCCGAGCTCTTGCGCTCGTCCCGTACTCGTGCATGTGGCGCTGGGCGAGAGAGCCCACATCTGCCCGGGCGAGACGAGCCCGTACGGGACGAAGAACTCGTCGTAGCCGCCGCTGCCGACGACCGGCCGCTCGGTCACGGCCCTTGCCCAGCCGGAAAAAGCCCAGATCGTCCGTTGAGGGACCGGAAGACGAGCACGGTCGTGGCCTGGCCGGACACGATCGCGGC
>CAWCTH010000011.1:0-928419 GCA_963798445.1 uncultured Acidimicrobiales bacterium | reverse complement strand
AGGAACCCACGCAGACGTGGGGAAGGGACCGGTAAGGCCGCCTCTCTACGGTCCGACCATGAGCTACATCCCCCGCACGACCACCAAGCGCACCCTGCTCGGCGTCTGGGCCCACCCCGACGACGAGGCCTACCTGTCGGCCGGGCTCATGGCGCAGTTCCGTCAACGCGGCGATCGGGTGGTGGTCGTGACCGCCACGCTCGGCCAGCACGGTACGAACGACCCGACGACGTGGCCGCCGGACCGGCTGGCATCACTGCGCCACGCGGAGCTGCGCAACAGCCTCGCCGCCCTCGATGTCGACGAGCTCCATCTGCTCGGACTCGAAGACGGCACCTGCGAGCGCCACGACGGCACCGGCGCCGTCGCCGCCTGCATCGCCTCGATCGAGCCTGACCTCATCGTGACCTTCGGGCCCGACGGCCTCACAGGGCATCCCGATCACCGCGCCGTGTGTCGCTGGACCACCGACGCGTGGGCACAGACGAGGCCGTCGGCCGAGCTGTGGTACGCCACCGTCGGGCCCGAATTCCACCGCCGGTGGAGCCCGATCAACCATCAGATCGGGCTCTGGGCCGACCAGCCGGACCCGCCCTGCACCGAGCCCGCCGACATGGCCCACAGCGTCCGGTTGAGCGACGAGTTGCTCGATCGCAAGGTGGCCGCCCTCCTGGCCCACGCCTCGCAGACGCAAGGCCTCATCGAGCTGCTCGGTCCCGACGCGTACCGGGAGTGGTGGCGCACCGAATCGTTCCGGAGTGCCCGCAGCCCCGCTGACGAGCACGTCGCATCGGCCCGTGTCAGCCGAGTACCGGCATAGCTGGCGCCACGACCGGCGGTATCCTGACCGGGTACGGCTCGACCCGGCCAAATCGCTGGCCAACGCCCGTAGGCGGGGGTGGCATCACCGCCGAGGGCACGAAAGGCCAGATGATGACCGTCGACAGCTCCATCTCGGGCGAGGCCACGCGGCGGCGCACGTTCGCCATCATCAGCCACCCTGACGCCGGTAAGACCACCCTGACCGAGAAGTTCCTGCTCTATGCCGGAGCCATCCAGGAAGCCGGCTCGGTCAGGGGCCGGGGCCGGACGGCCCGGTCGGACTGGATGGACCTGGAGCAGCAGCGCGGCATCTCCATCTCCTCGACGGTGTTGCAGTTCCCGTACCGGGACCACGTCATCAACCTGCTCGACACGCCCGGTCACCGCGACTTCTCCGAGGACACCTACCGCGTCCTGGCCGCCGTCGACGCCGTCGTGATGGTGCTCGATGCGGCCAAGGGCGTGGAAGCCCAGACCCTCAAGCTGTTCCAGGTCTGCCGGGCCCGGGATCTGCCCGTGCTCACGTTCATCAACAAGTACGACCGACCCGGGCGCGAGCCGCTGGAACTGCTCGACGAGATCGAGGCCCAGATCGGGCTGCGGCCCACGCCGGCCAGCTGGCCCGTGGGTGTACCTGGCGACTTCCGCGGAGTGATCGACCGCCGGTCCGGGCAGTACGTGCGCTTCACCCGCACGGCGCGCGGCGCCGGCATCGCCCCCGAAGAGATCATCACGCCCGAACGAGCGGCGGCCGAGGAAGGCAGCGCTTGGCGCGCCGCCCTCGACGAGTGCGCCCTGCTCGACGCCGTCGGTGCCGACGTGGACGCCAAGTCGTTCCTGGCCGGCGAATCGACGCCCGTCTTCTTCGGCTCGGCCATCACCAACTTCGGGGTGCGGATGCTTCTCGATGCGGTCATCGAGCAGACGCCCGCCCCGCCGCCGCGGCTCGATGTGGACAGCCGGCCCCGTGCCCTCGACGCGCCGTTCTCCGCCTTCGTCTTCAAGATCCAGGCCAACATGGACCCGGCCCACCGGGACCGCATCGCCTTTGCCCGTGTGTGCTCGGGTCGCTTCGAGCGGGGCATGGCCGTCACCTGCGAGCGCACCCAGCGCGATCTCACCACCAAGTACGCCACCACCGCCTTCGGCGCTGAGCGCGAGACCGTCGACGAGGCCTTCCCGGGCGACGTCGTCGGCCTCGTGAACGCCAACGGCATCCGCCTGGGCGACACGCTCTTCGCCGGCGCCGCCGTCGCGTACCCCGGCATGCCGCGGTTCGCCCCCGAGGTGTTCGCCACGGCCCGGCCGCGCGACAACGGCCGCTTCAAGCAGTTCCGGCGCGGCCTGGCCGAACTGGACGAAGAGGGCGTCGTGCAAGTGCTCCGCGACCCGGATGCCGGCGACACCGCGCCCGTGCTGGCCGCCGTCGGCGCCTTGCAGTTCGAGGTGTTCAGCCACCGCCTCGCCAACGAGTTCGGGGCTCCCGTCAACCTCGAACCGGCCGGGTACCAAGCGATCCGCATCACCGACGAGACCTCGGCCCAGCGCCTGCGCCACCTCAGCGACGTGCGCGTCCTGCACCGCACCGACGGCGCCCTCGTCGCTCTGTTCAAGAGCCGCTACCGCGTCCAGCAGCTCGAGCGCGACGAGCCCAAGCTCGTGCTGCAGCACATCCTCGCCGACACCGACCGCGAGGCCTGAGGGCGCTTACGCCGTGGACGACGAGGGCGACCGCGACGACCGGGGTGACGGCTGGGACGATCTACCCGTCGACCCCGATCTGGACATCGAGCCGTCGAGCGGTCGAGTCCCGAGCCGGATCGACCCGCGGGTGCTGGCGGCCATCTCGCTCGGGGCGATGCCGGGTGCCGCCGCCCGCTACTGGGTGTCGCGGGCCATCACCGTGCCGGGGGGCACCTTCCCGTGGGCGACGTTCTGGACGAACGTCTCCGGCTCGTTCATGCTCGGTGTGCTGCTGGTGCTGTTCATCGAGCGGTTCCCGCCGTCGCGCTACGCCCGGGCCTTTGCCGGCACCGGATTTCTGGGGGCGTACACGACCTTCTCGACCTTCAGCGTGGAGACGGATCTGCTCATCAAGGATGGGCACGTCTTCGTCGCTGCCTCGTACGTGGTCGCCAGCCTCGCTGCCGGCATCACCGTTGCCTGGCTGGGCGTGACCGCTGGTCGCCTCCTGCCTCGCCTGAGGCTGCCGCAGGGACACCCGTGACCGCGCCCGTGTGGATCGCGTTCCTGGTCGCCGCGGCGTTGGGTGCACCAGCGCGGTACCTCCTCGACAGCGTGGTGCAGCGCGCCACCAGCGCTGAGTACCCGTGGGGGACGGGGGTCGTCAACATCAGCGGCTCGTTCGCACTGGGGCTCCTGAGCGGCCTCGCCCTCTATCACGCCTTCCCGTCCGACGCCACGCTCGTCCTGGGCACCGGGTTCTGCGGTGCGTACACCACGTTCTCGACGTTCGCCTTCGAGACCGTGCGACTGATTGAGGGGACGGGGCGGGGGGGCGGGAGCGAAGGGCGGGGGGGCGGGAGCGAAGGGCGGGGGGGCGGGGGCGAAGGGCGGCGGGGAGGCCGGCGTGCCCGAGGCGCCGCCATTCGCAACGTCGTCGTGAACACCGGGGGCGGGCTGCTGGCGGCCGGCGCGGGGCTTGCCCTCGCCTCGCTCTAGGGCTCGGTCGGCGAACTCGAACGAGCGTCCGTGGGAGTGCAGGCCGTACCGCGTCACCGAGTGGGCGCGCGTCGCGGCTCGGCTACAGCTCCCTCGTCGACCAGCCGGTCGACCGTGGCATCGTCGTAGCCCAGCTCGTCCAGGATCTCGCGCGTGTGCTCGGCCAGCATGGGCGCGGGGCGGCGCACCGACTGCGGCGATCTCGAGAAGCGGGCCGCCGGTTCGATCTGGCGGTACGGGCCGATCACCGGATGCTCCGCCTCCGTGATGGCGCCCATGTGCAGTGCAGGGTCCACGACGATCTCGTCGATGGTGGGCACGGGGCTGGCCGGCACGCCGATGGCGTGGCAGAGCTCCAGCCATTCGCCGGTCGTCCGCTCCCGCACGATGGCCGCCAGGGCGCCGTAGACATCGTGGGCGTTGGTGATCCGCGCCGCATGATCGGCGAACCACGGTTCGTCGAGCAGTTCCTCCCGCCCCACCGCGGCGAACAGCGCCCGCCAGTGCTTGTCGGTGTACGGCATCATGGCGACGTAGCCGTCGCTCGTGCGGTGCGGCCCGCGATGCGGCGTGAGCATGCGGTTGTAGCCGGCCGGCTCCCCCGCCACCGCGGCGCGCGCAAGGTGCTCGACCAGGTTGAACGCCAGCACCGCGTCGAACATCGGTACCTCGACGCGCTGGCCCTGACCCGTGCGCTCGCGATGGAAGAGGGCGGCGAGCACGCTCTGCACGATGGTGAGGGCAGCGACCTTGTCGCCGATGGTTGACGGCACGAAGAACGTGATGCCGAGGGCGGCCTCGTTGAGGCGCGGCAGACCGGTGAGCGCCTGGATGATGTCGTCGTAGGCGGGCGCGTCGGCGGCGCTCGTGTCACTGCGGAACCCATGGGCCTGGCAGTAGATGAGGCGGGGCCGGGTCGGTGCGACGTGCTCGTAGGCGAGGCCGAGGCGCCGGACGGGCTCGGGCCGCAGGTTGGTGACGAACACGTCGCTGGTGTCCAGCAGGTCGAGGAACACCGCCTTGCCACCGGCGTGCTTGAGGTCGAGCGAGATCGACCGCTTGTTGCGGTGGAGGTTGAGCGCCACACCCGACATCTCGGGGTGCGGCCCGCCGCCCATGATCCGGCTGCTGTCACCGCCGGCGGTCTCGACCTTGATGACGTCGGCGCCGAGATCGCCGAGGCTCTGCGTGGCGTAGGGACCCATGACCACCGTCGTCAGATCGAGGACCCGGATGCCGTCGAGGGGACCCGGGCTCTGCCCCGTTGCCGTCATGAACCCACACTGCCACCGCACAGCCAGCGCGCCCGAACCCGTCGTGCCCGACACGCTCCCGCCGGTCGAGCGCCGGTCCTGAAGGGCGAGCGCCCGATCAGGAAGCTCTTCAACAAGGAGCAGCGCCGTCCACGCGCCGGCCGGCATCGAGCTGGACGACCTGTCCATCCTCGGCCCCATCAGCATGCACAAGCTGAAGGTCTCGCCGGCGGCCTTTCCTCGCCGAGTCGTGGTGGAGCTGTGGACCCACCCCGACGGTTCGCGCATCCTGGCGCTGTCGACGAAGTTGTGGCCCGAACGAAGGGTTCCAGGTGGCGGCGGAAGCCAAGGCGCTCCTCTCGTCCCACGGCATCGACCTGGAAGGGGCCCAGGCCACCAAGACCCGCACCGCGCTGGAGTTCTTCTCGGCCGAGCTCCAGGCCGCCGCTCGCGAGCACCGTGCCCCGCCGGCGCGCGGCATAGCGGGGCGCAGAAGCACTTGCAAGCGCACCCCTGCGCCGCCTAACCAGATGGGCATGACGCAGATCGCCGGGCTCCTCGCCGCCAACGAGAGCTATGCGGCCGCGGCGCCAACGTCGCCGACCCCCGCCCGGGACGCCGCCTGGCCGTGGTCACGTGCATGGACGCCCGCATCGACGTGTTCGCTGTGCTCGGCCTGCATCTCGGTGAAGCGCATGTCATCCGCAACGCCGGGGGCCGGGTGACCGACGACGTGCTGCGCAGCCTGGCCCTCTCCAGCCACGTGCTCGGTGTCGAGAACGTGGTGGTGATGCAGCACACCAAGTGCGGCCTGGCCGGCAAGAGCGACGACGAGCTGCGCCAGCTGACCGGGGCCGACCTCGGCTTCTTCCCGATCGACGACCACGCCGCCGCCCTCCAGGAAGACGTCGCGCTGCTCACCAGCACCAACTTCCTCACGCCGTTGAAGGTGATCGCCGGCTTCGTCTACGACGTCGAGAGCGGCGAGATCGACGACGTGGTGCGCTGGGAGCGCCCGTCGGAATGAGCAGGGCGATGACCGACGAAGACCTCGCGTGGGTCGCCGGTCGTCGGACGTCACTTCGGCGACTGATTCGGCGACGAAGCCCACCTCGGTCAGGAGCCGGAGCCAGACCTCCCGGCCGAACAGACCCTCGCGATGGCTCTCGTGGGCCACCTCCACCGAGCCGTCGCCTCGGCGCAACACGAAGGCGTACTCGGTCACCGTCCATGTGTCGGCCGGATCCGGGTCCCAGCTCCAGGCCAAGTAGCGGGCGCCTCTGCCGCCGGCGCCGTCGTTGCCGCCGTGTTCGGTGTCCTCGGCAAAGGACTCGGTCGTGTCGTCGGGCATGAACACGGCGACACCGCCGGGCCGGCAGTGCACGAAGGCCGTCTCCATGGCGGCCCGCACATCGGCCTCGGTGGTCATGGAGCAGACGGCGTCGTGCACGAAGACAGCATCGAACGTGCGACCCAGCCGCACCGTGCGCATGTCTCCCTGCCGGTGCCGGCACTCCGGGTTGAGCACTCGCGACACGTCCAGCATCGCTTCGGAGAGATCCACCAGCGTCATGACGAACTGACCCTTGAGGTGCGTGGCGTTGTTGCCGCCGCCACTGCCCAGTTCGAGGACGTCACCCACGGGGATCGACGCCGACGCCAACACCGTGGCGGCGAAGGCCGCCTCCTCGGCGTACTCCTCGGGCGCCGAGATGAGTGGCCACCACTCGGCCAGGTCGCCGTAGAAGCGGGAGCCGCCACCGACGTCGGACATAGGCCCATCCTTGCCTTGCGCGGCCTCTTGAACAAACGCCTGATGCCGTTCGATAGTTCGATTCGTGTACGAGCGCCCGATCCGCAATCGGCGTGCCGAACGGCATGAGGCGACGAGAGCCGAGATCCTTGACGCCGCCTGGGAACTGGCGCGTACCGAGGGCCTGGCCGGCCTCTCGCTCCGCGACGTCGCCCGGCGGGTGGGCATGCAGGCGCCGTCGCTGTACTCGTACTTCGATTCGAAGCACGCCATCTACGACGCCATGTTCGCCCAGGGCGCCCAGGAGTTCCTCGACCGCGACCGCCAACTGCTCGCGACACGGCGAGCCGCTCGAACGACCTCAAAGCGGGGATGCGGCTGTTCGTCCAGTTCTGCACCGAGGACAGCGCCCGCTACCAGTTGCTGTTCCAGCGCACCATCCCCGGCTTCGAGCCCTCACCCGAGTCCTACGCCATCGCCATCGAAGGCCTGCAGGTGACGGCTGAGCCGCCTGGCCCGGATCGGCATCGACGATCCCCGAGCCCTCGACCTGCTGACCGCCATCTGGACCGGCTTCGCCGACCAGCAGATCTCCAACGACCCCGGTGGCGACCGGTGGCTCCGTCTCGTCGACGAGGCCATGGAGATGTTCTTCCATCACGTGACCAAGACGAAAGCCACCAAAGGACGGACCCGGCCCTAACCACTCGGCGCCGGGACAAGACATGTCGGGCCGTGCCATGAGGGCCGGCCCGCTCACCCAGGAGGTTTCCTTCCGATGGAAACACGCGTCACGGAAATCGCCCAAGACACCTACCAGCTCCCAACTACGTGGCCGAGGCCGACTTCTGCTTCAACCAGTTCCTCGTCGCCGGCGACGAGCCGCTCCTGTTCCACACCGGCCCCCGCCAGATGTTCCCGCTCGTGTCGGCCGCCGTCGGTCGCATCGTGGCCCCCGATTCGTTGCGATGGATCACCTTCGGCCATGTCGAGGCCGACGAATGCGGCTCCATGAACGACTGGATGAGCTCGCACCACAGGCGCCACCGTCGCCCACAGTGCCATCGGCTGCATGGTGCAGCTCAACGACCTCGCCGACCGGCCGCCCCAGCCGCTCGGAGACGGTGAGGTGCTCGACATCGGCGGCCACCGTCTGCGGTGGATCTACACGCCGCATGTACCTCACGGCTGGGAAGCCGGTGTGCTCTACGACGAGACGACCCGCACGCTTCTGTGCGGCGATCTCTTCACCCAGACCGGAGCCTTCTCGCCGACGACCACCGGCGACATCGTGGGACCGGCCAGCGCCGCCGAGGACATCTTCTCCGCCTACTCGCTGGCCCCCGACAGCGGCGCCAAGATCCGCCGAGCTCGCCGACCTCGACGTCGCCACGCTGGCGCTCATGCACGGGCCCGACCTTCCGGGCGACTGCCCGACGGCATTGCGCGATCTGGCCGACGACATCGACCGGCGCATCGCCGCCCGATCGCTCAGCAACCGCCAGCCGCCATCGACTACCCGACCGGTGGCGAGGCGCTGCTCAAGAAGTCGAGCAGCGCCTCGTTCACCTCGGCCGGGCGCTCCTGCTGGGTCCAGTGGCCGCAACCCGGCAAAATGATCGAGCGGTGCAGGCGAGGCAGCGTCTTGGGGAAGCGCTCGATCGAGGGCATGCCCCAGATCGTCGGCCCGTCACGGTCGCCTCCGACGAACAGCGCCGGCACCTCGATGGCCCGGCCGCGGAACACCGACAGGTCCTCCCAGTCGCGGTCGACGTTGCGGTAGCGGTTGAGCCCGCCGGTGAACCCGGTGTGCTCGAACTCGGCCGTGTAGACGTCGAGGTCGGCCTCGGTCAGCCAGTCGGGCATGGGCGACGGGTAGGCGAAGCGGTCCTTCATCTTGGCGCCGTGGGGGATGGTGGCGACGGTGCCCGACGGATCGGGGCGGGGCGCGTCGCCGGACGCGGTGAAGTAGAAGCCGAGCAACCATTGGCGGACGTCGGCCTCCAGCTCGGCCTCGGCCCGGCCGGGCTGCTGGAAGTACTCGATGTAGAACTCCTCGGCGCCGCCCATGGCTCGGAAGGCGTCGGACGGTCGCGTGTCGCCGGCGGGGGCGAAGGGCACCGACAGCCCGGCCACGGCGCGGAAGATGTCGGGCCGGATCAGCGCCGAGTTCCACGCGATCGGCGCGCCCCAGTCGTGGCCCACCACGACGGCTTGCTCCTCGCCGAGCGCCTTCACCAAGGCGACGTTGTCGGCCACCATCTGCACCATCCGGTAGGCCTCGATCGGCGATGGTGCCGACGACCGCCCGTAGCCGCGCACGTCGATGGCGACGGCGCGGTAGCCGGCGTCGGCTAGCACCGGCAGCTGGTGGCGGTACGAGTACCACGACTCGGGGAAGCCGTGCACCAGCAGCACGAGCGGCCCCTCACCCGCCTCCACGTAGTGCAGGCGGATGCCGTTCACGTGCTCGATGCCATGGCGCCACTCGGTCATGGCCCGCAGCGTGCCACGACGGCACGCTAGGTGCCGATTCCGATGGATCGGCGCCCGTCGGCGCCCATCGCGCCGCTACTTGCGGGCGCTCAGCCGCTCGCGCATGTCGGGCCCGGCCCCGGGGCTGTTGGTGCCCTCGTACGCCAGTCCGTCCTGCAGAAAGTGCTCCTGGCTCTGGTTGGTGAGCTGCTTCACCGTGCGACTGGTGAACCACGAGTTGGTGGCGATGGCGCCGGCCGACTCGGCAATGGCGGCGTCGAGCTCGTCGTCGGGCACGCACCGCACGGCCAGGCCGATGGCCGCCGCCTCGGCCCCGCTCACGATGCGCCCCGTGAACATCATCTCCTTGGCCCGCCCGATCCCGACCCGGCGCGGCAACCGCTGGCTCATGCCCCACGTCGGGCTCATGCCCCACTTGCCGTGGGTGTCAGCGAAGCGGGCCGATGCTGCGGCGATGATGTAGTCGCACGCCAGTGCCAGCTCGAGGGCACCCGTGTAGCAGTAGCCGTGCACCGCGGCGATGACCGGCTGGGGCAGCGCCTCGATGGCCTGCAGGGTCTCGGGCTGGTAGCGCGGCGACGGCGCCCTGTCGCCGGTCTCGATGGCCTTCAGGTCGTTGCCCGCCGAGAACGCCCGGCCGGCGCCGCGCAGCACCACGGCGGCCACCGAGTCGGTGGCGGCGGCGATGGCCTCGACGTGGGCGCGCAGCTCCACGAACAGCGCCGGGCTCAAGGCGTTGAGGACCTCGGGTCGCTGGAGGGTGAGTGTGGCTACGGCGTCCTGGTCGTGCCTGGTGACGAGATCGGTCACGGTGCTCTCCTCACGGTGGTGCTCGGTCGTGTCGAGCAGACCCTAACGGCCGGTCCGCCGACCACAGGGGGTCGAGAGCGCCGCTACGTTGCCGTCATGGAACAGGTGTCCATTCGTGGCGAGCTCGTCGCGGTTGAGCGCACGGGATCCGGGCCCGACCAGCTGGTGCTGGTCCACGGCTTCCAGAACGACGTGAGCGCCTGGCGTCCCTTCCTGGAGCGCCTCGACCTCGATCGGTTCACGGTCACCCGCTTCGATCTCGTCGGGTGCGGGGCCAGCTCCCGGCCCACGACGTGGAAACGGTGCTCCATCGGGCAGTACGGGCGTGACCTGCTGGCCGTGTGCGATCACTTCGGCATGGAGGCACCCGTCGCCATCGGCCACAGCCTGGGCGGCGGGACGGTGCTGCGGGCCGCCCTCGAGGCGCCGGGCCGGTTCCGGGCCCTCGTGCTGGTTGCGCCGGTGTCGACGTCGGGTCTCGACTTCGTCGCGCCTGAGCGGTTCCGCTCCCTCAGCCACCCGACGCGCGACGAACAGGTGGCCCTGGCCCGTGCCGCGTTCCGGCACCCGCCGCCGGCGGCCGAGCTGGATGCTCTCGTCGCCGTGATCGAGCGGGCGACGCCCGAGCACATCGAGGGGGCGGCGGTGTCGATGCGCGACTTCACCGTGGCCGACCAGCTGGCGGCGTTGGATGTGCGGACCTTGCTGGTGTGCGGCGACCGCGACAGCCACGTCCCGCTCCGCAACCACCTCGCCACCTGGAAGGCGATCCGCCGCTGCGGGCTGCAGGTCTACTTCGACATCGGCCACGTGCCGTTCCAGGAGACGCCCGACCGCTTCGCCGACGACGTCATCCGCTTTCTCGACGGGCTGCCGTTTTTCCAGGACACCGCCTCGAGCGATGCGTCCTGAGACGGCGCGGGGTCAGTCCGACGACGGCAGCGGCTTGGCGCCCTTCATCGGCAGTGCCACCCCGTCGATGGCCAGCGCGCCGTCGCCGGCCTTGGTGACCAGCACCTCCAGGCCACTTTCCTCGTCGGCAAAGCGTTTGCCCACGGCGGTGGCTTCGGCGAACGCCGGGTCGATCGTGAGGCCGGCCGGGCGCTCCTCACCCTGGGGCACCATCGGATGACCACCACATTCCAGCGTGTGCGGGGTCGTTGCGGCCCGTACCACGATGACCTCGGTGTCGCTCACTGCGCTCCGCCAACGAGATCCCGATTTCAGCTCCATCCGGACATGATCGCACGCGAGGGGCCATCACACCGAATGACGAGGCCAGGCTGGCTGCTCGGCGTCGCCCGTGATCGCGACGGGGATCGGTGGGGCCCGGCGTCGATCGGGTGCTCCGATCGGTCGTCGTCGCGGTGCGTGGTCGGCGACGGCGACACTCCCCGCTTCTCGGCGCGCAACTGCCTCAATTTTGCTGCACTTCTGCACCGAGAAGCCGATCTGCACCGAGAACCGCTCACTCAGCGTGGGTTCCGGTCGAGAAGGTCTCGACGGGCAGGGCGTTGGCCCGCACCACCTCCGAGAGCCAAAACGCCGACGGCTTCGGCTGGCGGCCGAACGTGGCCCGGTCCACCTCGACCAGCCCGAAGCGGGGGCGGTACCCGAACGCCCACTCGAAGTTGTCCAGCAAGCTCCAGTACGTGTAGCCGCGCACGTCCACGCCGTCGGCGATGGCCCGCAGCACGCCCGCCAGCGACGCCGCCACGTAGTCGATGCGCTGATCGTCGTCGTCGGTGCCGATGCCGTTCTCGGTGACGAGGAGCGGGATCTCGCCTTCGGTGTAGGCCCAGGCCCGGCGCAGGCACGCCTCCAGCGCCTGGGGCCAGTGCTCGTAGCCCATGGGCAGCACCGGCACGCCCTCCTCGTTGCCGGCCAGACCCCGAGGCCCGACGCGCTCACGCGTGTAGGTCTGCACGCCCAGGAAGTCGTCGCCCTCGGTGGCATCCAGGAACACGTCCTCCATCGAACGCACGATCTGGTCGCGCTTGGCCTCGCCGCCGTCGACCGCTTGGTAGTCGGTCATCGACAGGGTGAGCCCCACCGGCACGCCGGCGGCGCCGGTGCGGATGGCATCGACCGCCTTGCGGTGCCCTTCGCAGAAGTGTTCGCCCACGCGCCGCCGCAAGGTCGGGTCCCGCTGGCCGGGCGGGAACACGCCGGTCTGGTAGCCGTGGAGGGCGACGATGTTGGGTTCGTTGATGGTGCACGCGCGCCCCATCACGGGCGCCAGTGCACGAGCCGCCCGCTCGCAGAACCGGGCGAAGGCGTCGACCGCGCCGGCCTTCGCCCACCCACCCCGCGCCGCCAGCCACCGTGGGGTGGTGAAGTGATGGAAGGTGACCACCGGTTCGACGCCCGCCTCCAGCAACGCCTCACCGATCCGCCGGTAGTGGTCCAGCGCGGCCCGCGACCACTCCCCCTCCTCGGGCTCGATCCGGCTCCACTCGATCGAGAAGCGGTAGCTCCCGAAGCCGAGCTCCCGGCACAGCGCCACGTCCTCGGCCCACCGGTTCCACGAGTCACAGGCGTCGCCGCTCGGCTCGGCGCAGCCCGAGTCGGGCGCGTGCTCCCATTGCCACCAGTCGTTGTTGACGTTGCCGCCCTCGATCTGGTGCGCCGCGGTGGCCGTGCCCCACTGGAAGTCGGCCGGGAAGGACCCAGTCATGCGGTCTGCACGCCGGCGGCGTCTTGCAGGCCGAGCAGCTCGATGGCGACCTCTCGCATCTTGAACTTCTGCACCTTGCCGGTGACCGTCATGGGGAACTCGGCGGTGACGTGCACGTACCGGGGCACCTTGAAGTGGGCGATGCGACCCTGGCAGTACTGGCGCACACCCTCGGCGTCCAGCTGGGCCCCGTCCCGCAGCACGACCCACGCCATGATCTCCTCGCCATAGCGCAAGTCGGGCACCCCGATCACCTGCACGTCGACGATGTCCGGATGGCCGTACAGGAACTCCTCGATCTCGCGCGGGTACACGTTCTCACCGCCGCGGATGATCATGTCCTTGATGCGGCCCACGATGTTCAGGTAGCCGTCGCTGTCCATCACCGCCAGATCGCCGGTGTGCATCCAGCCGGCCTGATCGATGGCCTCGGCCGTCTTCTCCTCGTCATTCCAGTAGCCCAGCATCACCGAGTAGCCGCGCGTGCAGAACTCGCCCGTCTCGCCCCGTTCCACGACCAGCCCGGTGGCCGCATCGACCACCTTGACCTCGACATGGGGATGGACCCGACCGACCGTTCCCACACGCTTGTCGATGGGGTCGTCGACGAGCGTCTGCGTCGACACCGGCGACGTCTCGGTCATGCCGTAGCAGATGGTGACTTCCTCCATGTGCATGTCGCTGATGCAGCGCTTCATCACCTCGACCGGGCACGGCGAGCCCGCCATGATGCCGGTCCGCAACGACGAGAGGTCGTAGCGATCGAAGTCGGGCAGGGCCAGCTCGGCGATGAACATGGTGGGCACGCCGTAGAGGCTCGTGCAGCGCTCGGCCTCGACCGCCTCCAGCGACGCCGCCGGATCGAAGGCCGGCGCCGGCACCACGATGCACGCGCCATGAGCGGTGCACGCCAGGTTGCCCAGCACCATGCCGAAGCAGTGGTAGAAGGGCACCGGGATGCACACCCGGTCGACCTCGGTGTAGCCGCAGCCGGCGCCGATGAAGTAGCCGTTGTTCAAGATGTTGTGGTGGCTGAGCGTGGCCCCCTTCGGGAAGCCCGTGGTGCCGCTGGTGTACTGGATGTTGATGGCGTCGTCGAAGCTCAACTCGGCGGCACGTTCGGCCAATGCCGATTCGGCGACGGTGTCAGCGCGGTCGAGGAGCTGATCCCAGTCCGGCGTGCCCAGGAAGACGACGGTCTCCAGATCGGCCAGCTTCGGGCGGACCTCGCCCACCATCGCCACGTAGTCGCTCGTCTTGAACTCGGTGGCGGCCAGCAGCATGCGGCAACCCGACTGGCGCAGCGCGTACTCGACCTCATGGGTCCGGTAGGCCGGGTTGATGTTGACGAGGATCACGCCGATGGACGCGGTGGCGTACTGGGCCAGCACCCACTCGGCGTTGTTCGGGCTCCAGATCCCCACCCGGTCACCCTTGGCCAGACCGAACGACAGCAGACCGCGCGCCACCCGGTCCACCTGGGCCACCAACTCGGTGTAGGTGAGCCGCACGCCTTGGTGGCGCACGACGAGCGCCTCGGCAGCCGGGAAGCGAGCCGCTGTCGCCGCCAGGTTCTCACCGATCGTCTGACCCAGCAGCGGCACCGCCGACGCACCGTGCGAATACGAGAGCACCATCGCCAACCCCCTCATCCCAACCGCCCATCACGACCCCGCCGGGAGACTACGCCCGCCGGAGGCGGTCAGGGTCCAGCCCGTCCCTCGCGCCAATGACGGCGGCACAACAGCTCGTAGGACACCTCGGAGGCGCCTCTGATGTCGCCGAGCACGACGAGGTCGCCGTCGTAGACCTGCTTGCCGTCGACCAGCCGGGCGTTCTGCGTCGCCCTGGCGCCGCACCAGCAACGGGCCTCGACCTGCAGCTCCTGGCGCACGTCGGCCAGCTCCAGCAAGCGGGTGGTGCCGGGGAACAGCCGCCCGCGGAAGTCGGTGAGCAGGCCGAAGGCGTAGGCGTCGACGTCCAGGCCGTCCACCACGCCGGCGAGCTGCTCGACCTGCGCCGGCGTGAAGAACTGGGCCTCGTCGCACACCAGGAAGTCGAGGCGGCCCTCGCGGCCGATGACCTCGTCGGCCAGCTCCCGGAAGTCCAGCGACGGCGTGACCTCGATGGCATCGCGGCTCACCCCGAGCCGGCTCGACACCTGGGCTTCCTCCCGATCGAGCCGGGTGCACAGGAGCCCGATGAGGCCCCTACTGATCAGGTTGTGATGGATCTGCAGGGCGAGGGTGCTCTTGCCCGAGCCCATCGTGCCGAACGAGAAGCGGAGCACCCCCATGGCCGGGCGACGCTACACCGAGCCCCTCGCCGAACAGGCAGGGCGCGAGGTGCTGGCGCAGGTAGGCGATGCCCTTGCGGCCGTCGGTCTGGGTGCCATCCATCGGGCGGGGGACGCTACCGACGCGGGGCCGAGCTGTCGACTGGCTGACGCGTCGGTCAGCCAGCCTCCAACCAGTCGTCAAGCGCCGTTCAGCCCGAGTTGGTCAGCCGGCGGCCTTCTCCGCCTCGTACTTGGCGGTGGCCATCTCGACCGCCTTCAGGTTGCTCTCGGCCAGTGCCGGGCGGGCGGCGCGAGCCCGGGCCTTGGCGTCGCGGGTCGAGGAGTGCTGACCCTGGAACCGCGGGGCTACGTGGCGGGCGAACAGATCGAAGCTGCGCCACTTGGCGACGGGCTCGGCCCAGTCGTGGGCGAGTTGGAGGAAGGCGCCGAAGCCGCCGTTGGACTGCTTCCAGAGGCGGTCGATCTGATCGGCGGCGTCGTCAGGCGTCCCGATGCAGCCGACGCCGCTCTCGTTGATGAAGTCGATGAACTCCTTCACGTTCGTGCCGGTGCCGACGTCCATCTGGGGGAAGGCGGCAGTGTGCTGGAAGTAGTCGAACCAGTCCTCGATGCCGTGGGCCACGTCGGCGTAGGCCTGCTGCCTCGTCTCGGCGAGGTGCATCAGACCGACCAGCCGCCAGGCGTTGCGATCGACACTGACGCCGTAGTGGGCCGCCCGTTCCTCCATGACGTCCCAGTGCAGGGCCAGCACATCGAAACCGGCGGCGGTGGTGGCGCCGACTGACAGCAGGCCGTGGCCGTAGCGCCCGGCCAGCCGGGGCCCGGCGGGCGACGCAACGGCGGCGATGGCGATCTCCGGGTGCGGGTGGGTGTAGGGCCGCAGGTGCAGCCGGGCGTCCTCCAGCGTCCAGCGGTCGTTGCTGAAGGTGACCGGCTCCTCACTGGTGAACAGCCGGGTGATGATGTCGACGGCGTCCTCCAGCAGGTCCCGCGTGTGAGGCATGTCGAGGCCGATCATGGCGGCGTCACTGGGCAGCGCACCCGGGCCGAGGCCCAGCATGAAGCGACCCTTCGACAGATGGTCGAGCTGTACGGCACGCTCGGCGACCCACAGCGGGTTGTGGTAGCTGGCGCTGATCACACCGGTGCCCAGGCGGATGCTGCGGGTGTGCTGGAGCGCGGCGGCGATGAAGATCTCGGGCGACGCGATGATCTCGCTGCCGGCGGAGTGGTGCTCGCCGATCCATGCCTCGTCGTAGCCGAGGCGGTCGAGGTGCTCGATCAGGTTGAGGTCCTGATCGATCAGCAACGTTGGGTTCTCGCCGGCCGGATGGAATGGCGCCATGAAGATGCCGAACCGCATGCGGGTCACGGTGCTGCTCCCTTGTTCTGCGTCGCGGTCCCCCACGGACACGACCTGCGTCCGAGCGTAGGCCCTTCAGTCGGCGACGAGCAGCGCGACGAACACCGCCGCGTTGAGCAGGGCGTGACCCACCATGCTGGGCCCGAGCCGGCGGGTCAGCTGAGCGGCGGCCCCGAAGACCAACCCGACTGTCGACAGGATGACGACCAGCCCGATGTTGCCCCAGCCGTAGACCGGGGCGGCGTGGTAGGCGCCGAACACGACCGCCTGCACGCCGACGGCGGCCACCGGCCCCAGCCTGGATCGCAAGGCGCTGAGCAGCAGGCCACGGAAGAAGAGCTCCTCCACGATGGGTGCGGCCACGATGGCCACCGCCGCCAGGGTCAGGTAGAGCGCCCGGTCGTCCGATGCCGACAGGCCTTCGGTGTTCGTGCGCACCGGTAGGTGGAGCACGTCGACGAGCAGGAGGGCGAGGCGCTCGGCCTGCAGGGAGATGAGCACGACGGCGAGGCCGAGGGCGGCGTCGATCGGCCGGATCGACGCGCCGAGGTCGGTGCGCACGTCGCCGGTCCCCCATCGCCGGCTGGCGTAGATGCAAAACCACGCCATGGGTCCGTACAGCGCAGCGGTGACGAGGATGACGGCGGGGATGACGGGCAGGAACCCGGCGACGAGGGCCACCACGACGTGGATGGCGATCATCACGGCGGTGATGGCCAGCAGGCCCCACAGGCCGGCGGCGATCGGCAGCGTCGGCGCCGGCGAGTGCCTGCTCGGCGGTGAGTGCACCTCCCAAGACCAGGCCTGGCCGTCCCACCACCGGTAGGTGGCGTGGTGCCACGGATCGGCGTACCACCCCGGCGGCGGTGCCGATGGCGGCGCGAAGCTCATGCCAGGCGGAGGCTAGTCATCTTCGCCGGTGGCCCGTCGTGCGCGCCGCCACCGAGTGGAGATACGTGCTCACCACGGATGCGCCGCACCGGCGATCGGACGACGTCGGGCGCCCGCCGAGCGAGATCGCCCGGTGGGGCCGCACTCCCGAACGCTCGGCCGCTCGCCTTGTTACACCCAGTCCACGATCCAGTCGGCCCGCTCCCTGGTGGCAGCGACGAGGTCGGCGTTGGGTTGATCGACCCGCATGACCCAATCGGCGGCGGCCTCGACGCTGCCGTACGTGGCCGTCTGTCGTGCCAGCAGGCGCTCGACGCACAGCTCGACGGGTGTGTCCAGGTACCAGCTCTCGTCCAGGCAGTCTCCGACGCGCGACCACTCCCCGTCGGCCCGCAGCAGATAGTTGCCCTCGAGCACGACCAGCCGCACGGAGCGGTCGATGGCGATGGCGCCGGCAATGGCCTCCTCCCGGCTGCGGTCGAAGCGGGGCGCGTAGACGACCGCTTCCTCGCGCCGCGCCACCCGCTCGACCAGGCCGGCGAACCCGGCGGCGTCGAAGGTGTCGGGCGCTCCCTTGCGGTGGCGGCGGCCCAACGCCTCCAACACCTCGTTGGCGAGGTGGAAGCCGTCCATCGCCAGCACGGTCGCGGTGCCCGGGCCGTGGCGGCGGTCGGCGCCTTCGACGAGCATGGCGGCGAGGGTGCTCTTGCCGGCCGCCGGTGGACCCACGATGCCCAGGAGCACCCGGCCGTGCGGTCCGGCGGCGCTCAACAACTCCTCGACTCGGAGATCGAACGGATCGGGCGGGTCGGGCGGGTCGGGCGGGTCGGGGCTCACGCCCGCGACTGTGTCACGATGAATCGACCTCCGCCGCCCACGTTCGGAATAGACGATCACTCCAGATAGTTGCACATGCAAATGACTGACATCATCGACGTCCGCCCGGCCGCGACCCGCGACCACACCCACATCGACTGGCTCGACAGCCGGCACAGCTTCAGCTTCGGCCCCCACTGGGACCCCAACAACACCGGTCACGGTCTGCTGATCGTGAGCAACGACGATCGCGTGCGCGCCGGGTCCGGGTTCTCGACCCACCCGCACCGCGACATGGAGATCGTGACGTGGGTGCTCGACGGTGAGCTGGAGCACGCTGACTCGGAGCGCAACCGCGGGGTGATCTATCCCGGCCTGGCCCAGCGGATGAGCGCCGGTCACGGCATCCGGCATTCGGAGATCAACCACAGCGCCCACGAGGACGTCCACTTCGTACAGATGTGGGTGGTGCCCGACACCGCGTCGGTCGCGCCCGGCTACGAGCAGCTCGACGTCAACGACCAGTTGGCCGGCGGCGGCCTCGTGCCCGTCGCGTCGGGCCGCGACCACGACGCCGCCATCCGCATCCACCAGCGCGGTGCCACGCTCTGGGTCGGACGGCTGGGCGCGGGCGAGTCGGTCACCGTGCCGGACGCGCCGTTCGTGCACCTGTTCGTCGGGCGCGGCGAGGTGGCGCTGGAGGGCGCCGGCACGCTGGTCGAGGGCGATGCGGCCCGGCTGACCGGGGCCGGCTCGCCCAGGCTGGTGGCGGGCTCCGGTGGCGCCGAGGTGCTGGTCTGGGAGATGACCGCGGCCGCCTGAGCGGGGTGGTGTGGCCGCGAGGTTTGTCACGGGCGCGACGAATTCGAGCGCGCTGGTGAACAACGTCGCCCCGCGTGGCGCCGAGAAGCGCGGCCGCGGAGCGGATGGCCGCGGCCACCGTGCCCGCGGCCGATGAGCGCTCTTGGCGTCGCTCCCGCTTCGGACGGTCGAGCCCGCAGCCGATGACCACCGCTGGCGGCAGGGGCCGTCGCCGAGCGAGACCTCCGCGGCCGGAACCCACGCCGGGTGAGCCTGTTTTCGGTGCATCTGTGCTACTCGGTGCAGAAGTGCCGCAGATCTGACGCACTTGCGCGACGAGAACAGCCCGCCGAGCCGCCGCCGACCACGCACCGCGACGACGACCGACCCGGCCGATCGGTACCGAACGATCGAACTGGCGACCGACCTGGCCGACCGGCTCGTACCACCCGCCGTCGGGTTGAGGCCACGAGGCGCTAGCCGGGCGCTGGCTTCGCGGCCCACACCGCGAAGAGCGGATCGCCCGGCCCGGGCGGCGTGCGGCGGGCCTGGCGCACCTCGCCGAAGCCGCCGGCCAACAGGAAGTAGGTGGCCACGATGCGGCAGTGGGTCAGGTCGTCGTTGGCCAGCCAACCCCGGATGGCCTTGGTCGGAAAGCAGCGGTTGCTGAACGTCACCACGAACGGCGCACCGGGCCGTAGCACCCGGGCGACCTCGCGGAACACCTCCATGGGCCGGGTGAGGTAGTCGACCGACACGCAACACGTGGCGCCCGTGAAGGTGCCGTCGGGGAACGGCAGCGTTGGGTCGAGGTTGAGGTCCTGCACCACGCGGGCCGTGGCGGCGTGGTTGGCGTCCAGCTCGGTCGCGTTCATGCCCAGCACCGTCAGCTCGGCCGGCGGCGTGCGGAAGTGCGAGATCCACGACGACATGAGGTCGAGCACGTGCCCACCTGGTCCCGCCGAGCCGTCGATGCCCAGTTCCTCGTAGAGCAGGCCGACGGCCTCGATGGCCCTGTCATCGATGTGAGTGACGAGGCGCAGCGGTTCGTAGAACTCCGGGTCGGGGCGCTCGTCCTGGCGCTCGAAGAAGCCCGGCGGGAACGGATCACTCATGACCGCGCCGCCCCCGCCGGGTCAGCTGCAGCCGCTGGTGCTGCCGCAGCTGGGGCAGGCGAAGCAGCTGCCGGCGCGCTGCATGGTCACGCCGCACTGCATGCACATGGGGGCGTCGCTGCCGTGGACGTGGGGCTCCACGACACCCGGCAGCGCGGCGGCCACCTCGAACTGGCGAATCAGGTCCGACGCCGACGGGATCGACTTCGGGTCGGCGACGACGTCGCGCCCCTGCACCGTCTCGATCACGGTCTCCTCGACGCCCGGCAGCGTGGGCTGCAGGCGCTCGCCGACGGACTGGATGCCCAGCTCGGCCCGCTCCTCGACGGAGAGGTACTCGAGGGCGAGGCGACGCCACAGGTAGTCCATGATGGAGCTGGCGAAGCGGATGTCGGGATCGTCGGTGATGCCGGCCGGCTCGAACCGCATGTTGGTGAACGGCTCCACGAACGCCCGCAGGGGCACGCCGTACTGCAGGCCGTGGCTGATGGCGATGGCGAAGGCGTCCATGATGCCGGCGAGGGTGGAACCCTGCTTCGACACCCGGATGAAGAGCTCACCCGGCCGGCCGTCCTCGTACTCGCCCACCGTCACGAAGCCCTTGCAGTCGGCGACGCGGAACTCGAACGTGCGTGACCGACGGCTGCGGGGCAGCTTCTCGCGGACGGGCCGGCGCACCTCGACGATGCGCTCGACGAACTTGGTCGCCTCTGCGGCCGGCACCGGCGTGACGTCCTTTTTGGCCGTCGACAGCGGCTGACCGACCTTGCAGTTGTCGCGGTACACGGCCACGGCCTTCAGGCCGAGCTTCCACGACAGCATGTGCAGCGCCTCGACGTCTTCGATGGTGGCGTCTTCGGGCATGTTGGCCGTCTTGCTGATCGATCCGCTGAGGAACGGCTGCACCGCACCCATCATGCGGATGTGACCCTCGTAGTGGATGACGTTGTCGCCCATGGAGCAGGCGAAGACCGGCAGATGGGCCGGATGCAGATGGGGCGCGCCCAGGATGGACTTCTGGGTGTCGATGTAGGCGAGGATGTCGGTGATCTGCTCCGGCGAGTAACGCAGCCGCCGCAGCGCCCGCGGCACCGTCTGGTTGACGAACGACATCGTGCCGCCACCGACGAGCTTCTTCAGCTTGACCAGCCCGAGATCGGGCTCGATGCCGGTCGTGTCGCAGTCCATCATCAGCCCGATGGTGCCTGTGGGCGCCAGCACGCTGGCCTGGCTGTTGCGGACGCCGAACTCTTCGCCCCCGGCCACGGCGTCGTCCCACGCCTCCCGGGCGGCGTCGAGCAGCGGTGCCGGCACCCGCTCCTCGTCGATGTGAGCGGCGGCATCACGATGCATCCGCAGCACGCGCAGCATGTGCTCCTCGTTGTCGGCGAAGCCGGCGAACGGACCCATCCGGCTGGCGATGCGGGCGGACGTGGCGTAGGCGTGCCCCGTCATCAACGACGTGATGGCCGCCGCCCAGGCCCGGCCGTCCTCGCTGTCGTAGGGCAGCCCGAGCGCCATGAGCATGGCGCCGAGGTTGGCGTAGCCCAGGCCGAGCTGGCGGAAGGCGCGGGTGGTCTCGGCGATCTTCTCGGTGGGGTAGTCGGCGTAGCCGACCAGGATCTCCTGGGCCGTGAAGATGACCTCGATGGCGTGACGGAAGCCCTCGATGTCGAAGCGGTCGTCGTCGGCCAGGAACGACATGAGGTTGAGCGACGCCAGGTTGCACGCCGAGTTGTCGAGGTGCATGTACTCGCTGCAGGGGTTGGAGCCGTTGATGCGCCCGGTGGTGGCGGCCGTGTGCCAGGTGTTGATGGTGGTGTCGAACTGCAGCCCCGGATCGGCACACTCCCAAGAGGCGGTGGCGATCTGGCGGAACAGGTCACGCGCCTTCAGGGTGCGCACGATCGAGCCGTCCATGACGGCGCGCAGGTGCCAGTCGGCATCGGCTTCCACGGCGTGCATGAACTCGTCGGTGAGGCGCACCGAGTTGTTGGCGTTCTGGTACTGGATGGAGAACGAGTCGCTGCCGTCGAGGTCCATGTCGAACCCGGCGTCACGCAGCACGCGGGCCTTGTTCTCCTCTTTGGCCTTGCACCAGATGAACTCCTCGATGTCGGGGTGGTTCACGTCGAGCATGACCATCTTGGCCGCCCGGCGGGTCTTGCCGCCGGACTTGATGGTGCCGGCCGACGCGTCGGCGCCCCGCATGAACGACACCGGGCCCGACGCCGTACCGCCACCGGCCAGCAGCTCCTTGCTGGAGCGAATGCGCGACAAGTTGACACCGGCGCCCGAGCCGCCCTTGAAGATGATGCCCTCCTCCCGGTACCAGTTCAGGATGGAGTTCATGGAGTCCTCGACGGCGAGGATGAAGCAGGCGCTGGCCTGCTGGGGCACGCCCTTGACGCCGATGTTGAACCACACCGGCGAGTTGAACGCCACCATCTGATGGACGAGGAGGTGCTTCAGCTCGGCGTTGAAGGTCTCGGCCTCGGCGGCGTCCACGAAGTAGCCACCGTCAGAGCCCCAGCGGGTGATGGTGTCGGTCACGCGGTCCACCACTTGGCGTAGCGACGACTCCCGCTCGGGCGTGCCCAGGGTGCCCCGGAAGTACTTCTGGGCGACGATGTTGGTGGCGTTCAACGACCACCCGACGGGGAATTCCACGCCCAGCTGCTCGAAGGCGACCGCACCGTCGCGATAGTTGGTGATGCGGGCGTCTCGCCGCTCCCACGCCATGTCGTCGTACGGGTGGACCCCGGGCCGGGTGTAGTGGCGTTCGATCCCGATCCCGATGCGCTCCGGTGCGAGAGACATGCTTGCTCCGTTCCGTCGGCCCTGGCGAGCCGGATCTTCGTGGTCCCCATCCCCACCGACACTGGCGGCGGGGTGGTCGTGACGGTCGTCACGCCTTCCTGCGACACAACATGTGGTGGTCCTAGGGGGCTGCCCCGGCCGCCACGCCACAACCTGTAGGAACCATATTACAGCACCGTAGTTACAACGGTGTCAATGAACCGATCTCCGGCTCCATCTCCGAATCGGTGGCCGCGACGTGGAAGGGCAGGTTAGGAGCAACGCTCCACGGTGACTCGGTGGTTCGAGCCCCCCTCGATTACACCGTCCATCCGCCTAGCTCCCACGCCGCGGCCCGCTACAAGAACGTCACAGTAGAGATGCGACCCTGTGGGGTACCAGAGGGAAAACCTGTGAATTGAACTGTGGATGACGCCCACATGGCCGGGTGGGGCCGCGATCTGGCGTTGCCGCCGCCCATCGACGCTCATCCACCACGCAGCGCGGCGGTACGGTGCGCTGATGCGCCGCCTCCTGCCCGATGTCGCCGACTCGGTCGAGCTGGTCGACGCCTACGCCGAGCCGGCCCGCCGGCGGCTCCCCGAGCGCCCCTGGGTGCTGGCCAACATGATCGCGTCCCTCGACGGCGCCATCGCGCTCGGCGAGCGCTCCGGTGGTCTCGGTGGTCCGGCCGACCAGCGCGTCTTCGCCCACCTGCGCAGCCTGGCCGACGTCATCATCGTCGGGGCGGGCACCGCCCGAGCGGAGCGGTACGGGCCGCCCAAGCGCCCGGGCCAGCGCATCGGGGTGGTGACCCGCCGAGCCGACCTGGACTGGACCTCGCCGCTGTTCACCAGTGGCGCCGGCTTCGTGGTCACCACCGAGAACGCGCCCGACGTGCCGGTCGACTCCGTGCGCGCCGGCCGAGACCAGGTGGACCTGGTCGAGGCGTTGGGCCAGGTCGACGCCACCGTGGTGCTGTGCGAGGGCGGACCCACGCTCAACGGCGACCTACTGGCGGCCGATGCCATCGACGAGTGGTGCCTGACCGTGGCCCCCCTGCTGGCCGGCGGGGCGGCCGGGCGGGCGGCGATGTCGGCTACCGAGCACCCCACCGGCTTCCACCTGGCCCAGCTCCTCACCGAGGACGGCTTCCTGTTCCTGCGCGCGCTGCGCTCCGATCGTTCGCCCTAGCACCTCCGGTCAGGTCAGCGGCGCTTGGGCGGGGTGCCCTTGGCCAGGAGGGTGAGCTCCCGCTCGAAATCGGCGGCGTCGTCGAAGCCCTTGTAGACGCTGGCAAAGCGCAGGTAGGCGACTTCGTCGAGGTGCCGGAGGGCGTCGAGCACGGCCACCCCGACGTGGGCCGACGTGACCTCGGGACCATCGAGGCGCATGGCGTCTTCGACGTCGTTGGCCAGGTTGTCGAGGGCGTCGTCGCCCACCGGACGACCTTTGGCCGCCGCCCGCACGCCCGCCACCAGCTTGGCCCGGTCGAAGGGCTCGCGCTGGCCCGACCGCTTGGTCACCACCAGGGGCACCTCTTCCATGCGCTCGAACGTGGTGAAGCGGTAGCCGCACGACAGACAGAGCCGGCGCCGCCGGATCGCCGCGCCGTCCTGGGCCGTGCGCGAGTCGACCACCTTGGTGTCCTCTGCTCGACAGCTGGGACAGCGCACACGACGAACGGTAGCCCCGGCAGGGCCGGTCGATCGGCCGGTGGCGGCGCCGTCAAACCGGAGAGCGGGGCCGCAGCCCGAGGCGCTCCCCTACGGCACGACCAGCTGCTGGCCAACGGTGAGCTCGGCCCCGCCGTTGGCGCGTGCCAAACCGCGCACGAGCACCCGCACGTCGCCCTCGGGCTGGATCGACCGGGCGATGCCCCACAGCGTGTCGCCCGGCTGGACGATGTAGGCGGCCGCGCCGGGACGGCGCTCAGGGACGGAGGCAGGTTCGCCCCCGAGCACCGTCACGACCCGGCTGGCCGCCAGCAGCGCCACGACGACCACCGCGAGGAGCACGCCGGCCACCACCACCCGCCGCCGATGGATGACGGCGGCAGGTGGGACGACGACGAGACGCGGCCGAGGCAGGGACGGCCGGGTCTCGAGCGGCGTGGCGGTGACCAGTACGGCGGCCATGACGGGCTCCTTGATGATTGAATGAGCGGTGATCGAACAGGCGTTCGTCACCCTGCCACGAACGGGCGTTCGCCGTCAAGGCCAAAACGAACAGATGTGCGGCGAACGGGTGTTTGACACTCGCGTCGAACACCAGTACGTTGCGGCCATGCCCGACGTCCAGCTCACGGCCCGCCAGCGTCAGATCCTCGAGGTGATCGAACGTCACATGCGGGAGCGCGGGTACCCCCCGTCCGTGCGCGAGATCGGTGAGGTCGTCGGGCTGACGTCGCCTTCCACCGTCCACAACCACCTGGCCTCGCTCCAACGGCTCGGCTACCTACGCCGAGACCCCACCAAGCCGCGGGCCATCGAGGTGCGCTACGACCGCTCCTCGGCGTCTCCCATCGAGCGCCGGCCGGTGCGTCACGTGCCGCTCGTGGGCGACGTGGCCGCCGGTACGGACGTGCTCGCTCAGGAGAACGTCGAGGAGGTCATGCCCCTACCGGCGGACTTCACCGGCGACGGCGACCTGTTCATGCTGCGCGTCCGGGGCGACTCCATGGTGGACGCCGGCATCCTCGACGGTGACTACGTGGTCGCCCGCCAGCAGGACAGCGCCCAGCAGGGCGAGATCGTGGTGGCCGGCATCCCCGGCGAGGAAGCCACGGTGAAGACGTTCACCACGAAGGGTGCCAAGGTCGTGCTGCTGCCGTCCAACAGCCGGCTCAGCCCCATGGTGTTCGACCCCAGCGACGTGCAGATCTTCGGGCGGGTCGTCACGGTGCTGCGCCGCCTCTAGCCCCCAGGCTCCGTAGCACGGGCGACACCGCCCCGAGTGGCTCAGACAGTGGCGCCGTGATCGCGCAGGATCTCGTTCAGCACGTTCTTGTCGTGACGCTCACCTTCGTTCAGGTGCTTGATCACCAGCACGCAGGGCAGGCCGTACTCGTGGCTGCCGAAGCGGCGCGCCCGCGTCGCGGTGATGGCCACGCTGTTGGGCGGCACCGTGCCGCGGCCGACCTCGGCACCGGTCTGCGCGTCGATGACCGGGACCGTCCCCGTGAGGATGCAGCCGGCACCGAGCACGGTGTTGCGCCCGACCCGAGCGCCCTCGGCCACGATGCACCGGCTGCCGATGTAGCAGTCGTCCTCCACGATCACCGGGGCCGCCTGGGGGGGCTCGAGCACGCCGCCGATCCCGACGCCGCCCGACAGGTGCACGTTGGCACCGATCTGGGCGCACGAGCCGACCGTGGCCCACGTGTCGACCATGGTGTTGTGACCGACGTAGGCGCCGATGTTGACGTAGCTGGGCATCAGCACCACACCCCGCTCCAGGAACGACCCGTACCGAGCCGATGCCCCGGGCACGACCCGCACCCCAGCCGCCTTGAAGCCGGTCTTGAGCGGCAGCTTGTCGACGTACTCGAACGGCCCGAGCTCGATCGTCTTCATCTTCGACACCCGGAACAGCAGCAGGATGGCCCGCTTCAACCACTCGTTCACCACGACGCGCCCGGCGATCACCTCGGCCACGCGTGCCTGGCCGTGGTCGAGGAGGTCGACGGCCTCCCGCACCAGGCGGCGGGCGTGCTTGTCATCGGGCTCCAGTTCGGTGCGGCGCTCCCACAGCTCGTCGATCTGCGCCTGGAGGTCAGCCATGGGTGGTGACGCTACAAGAGCGGCATTCAACCTTTCGGCGGACCCCAGGGATCGTCATCGTTGCTGGCGGGCGGCGCCGGAGCGGGCGCGGACGAAGGCGGCACCGCCGGGGGCTCGAACGGCGGCGGTGGCGGGACGACCTCGGCGGGCGGGCCGCCCGTCGGCGCGGCGTCCTTCGGGCCACTGCCGGTCGGCCTGGTCTCGGTGGAGACGGCCTCGGTCGGCGCCGCCACGGCGGGCACGGTCTCGGTGGGCTGGTACGGCGACGGGGCGAACGGATCGGCGCCCGTTGCGGCCGGCACGGTCTGGGTCGGCGTCGGGTCGCCGGGCGCCCCCCATCCGGCGCCCGTCGGCGGCGGAGGTGTCCACTCCGGCGCCGTCCCGGGCGGCGGGACGGGCACCGGCACGGTCGCGTAGGCGCCCGGGTAGACCGGTGTGCCGTAGCCACCCGGCGGCTGGGAGGCGCGGCGCAGTTCGCGCTTGCGCCGACCGCGCTTCACCGCCGTCATGATGATGGCCAGCAGACCGAGCCCGAGGCCGAGGATGAACGCCCCGATGATGCCGAGCAGCCACCACGGCCAGATCGTCTGCAGCGCGCCCTTGCCCACGGCGATGACGAAGGGCTCGGTCGCGTCCGACTGCACCTGCATCGTGTAGGTGCCGGGTGCAGGGATGTCGACCGTGGCGACTGCCTGACCGAGCTTGTCGTTGAACGAGAAACTGATGTCCTGGTCGTCGGGGTGGACGGTGACCGGCTCGCCGGTGGGCCCGGTCATCGTGATCTGGAGGTTCTGAGGCGGATCGTGATCGTCGTTGTCGACGCGCTGACCGTCGGCCTCGCTGCGCCACTCGTAGTAGATCCGGTACTCGCCCGGCTTCTTGAAGTCGAGGGCGACCTCCTGGCCCTCGGGTGGCACCCGCACGCGAGCGAAGTTGTCGACCGCCTTCGAGGTGGACACGGCCCAGCCGATGAACAGGCCGAGGGCGGTCAGCACTCCGGCGGCGATGAGCAGGCCGCCGATCCAGTACCAGGCCTTGGACGGCTTGATCCGCACGCCGTCAGGCGGAGGGGCCGCCGGCGCCGGCGGAGGGGGCGGTGACAGCACGGGCGCCGCCGGAGGAGGCGGCGGTGTTGCTATCGGTTGATAGGACATCACGACACCCCTAACCGCTCGACCACGAGGTCGATGCGATCGTCCGGTTGTACCACGGCCACACGCACATACCCCGCGACACTGGGTCCGTAGAACTCGCCCGGGCTCACCAGCGCGCCGGCCTCCTTGGCCAGGCGCTCCGTGAACGCCCACCCCTCGCCCGCATCGAACCAGAGGTAGAAGCCGCCCTGGGGCGTGGTCACGTCGATGCCGGCCCAGCTCGACAGGGCCGCCGCCATGCGCCCGAGCCGGCGCCGGTAGCGCCCCCGCTGCACCTCGACGTGCTCGGCGTCGTCGAGGGCGGCGACGCCAGCGGCCTGGGCCGGGCCCGGCACCATCAGGCCGACGTGCTTGCGCACCTCCTGCAGGTAGCTCACCAACTCGGCATCGCCGGCGTAGAAGCCGACTCTGACGCCAGCCAGATTCGAGCGCTTGGAGAGTGAGTGAACGGCCACGACGCCGTCGAGCCCCTCCGTCAGGATGGTGCGGCCAGGCCCGTCCCAGGTGAACTCGACGTAGCACTCGTCGCTGAAGACCGGCACGTCGTAGCGGCGACCCCATGCTGCCGCGGCGACAAGATCGTCGAGCGCGCCGGTGGGGTTGGCCGGCGAGTTCACCCAGAGGCACAGCGCCCGCTCGGCATCGGCGGGACTGATCGAGTCGAGGTCGAGGTGGCCGGCCGGTCCGGGGAGCACCGGCACGGCCCGGCAGCCGGCCAGGATGGCGCCCATCTCGTAGGTCGGGTAGGCAACCGCCGGGTACAGGACGGTGTCACGGCCGGGCGTGCGCAACTTGAGCCACTGCGGCAGGGTCCCGACGAACTCTTTCGTCCCGATGCAGGCCCCGATCTGGCTGATCGGCACGTCGACGCCGAACCGACGGCCGATCCAGCGTTGCGCGGCGCCTCGGAACTCGGGTGTGCCGATGCTGGGCGGGTACCCCCGCTCGCTGTGCGAGCTGGCCAGGGCCCGCACCACGGCCGCCGGCGGTGGGTCGCACGGCGTCCCGATCGAGAGGTCGACGACGCCGCCGTCGAAGGCCTCGGCCACGGGCTTCAGCCGGTCGAGGCGGTCGTAGGGGTATGGCGGGGGCACGAAGCCGGCACGGTCCGTCATGGTCGCCAGAGTTTGCCCGAACGGGAACCCCGCCGCGGCTCCCGACCGCCGCCGCACTGGCGCACGGCAGCGCACGGCGAGAGATCGAGCGCCCGGAACCCACGCTACGTGAGCGTTTTGGCGGCGCTTCCTCGCCTGCCGGAGCGGAGCGAGGCCGGCCGGGGCGGGCCGACGGCCCGCTGGCGCCGCAGTGCGGCGCCGTGCCGACGAAGAACCGATTGTCCGAGCGGAGCGAGGCCGGCCGGAGGCCGGCAAGAATTACGGCGCCGCGAACTCGGCCAGGCGACCGGCCGCCGCCTCGTCGAGTCGGGCCCGGACCCGCACGCCGTCGTCGGTGTGGACCGTGGACACCACCTCGCCCTCGCGATGCACGGCCGCCAGGACGTCGCCCCGCTCGTAGGGGATGACCAGCTCCACCACGTTGGCCAGGGCCCGCAGCCGATCGCCCAGCGTCTGCAGGAGGACCTCGATCCCCGCACCGGTCTGGGCCGAGACCGCAACCGAACCCGGATGCAACTTGGCGAGGCGGATGGCTTCCTCGGCCGCCAGGTCGGCCTTGTTGAACACCAGCAGCTCGGGCACCCGCTGGGCATCGATCTCGGCCAGCACGGTGCGCACGGCGTCGATCTGGGCCTGGGGATCCGCAGCGCTGGCGTCGACCACGTGCACCAGGAGGTCGGCCTCGGCCACGGTCTCGAGGGTGCTCTTGAACGCCTCCACCAAGCCGTGGGGCAACCGCCGCACGAAACCGACGGTGTCGGTCAGGAGCACCGGCTCGCCGCCGGGCAGCGCCAGGCGCCGCGTGGTGGGGTCGAGGGTGGCGAACAACCGGTCCTCCACCAGCACGCCGGCGTCGGTGAGCCGGTTCAGCAGCGTCGACTTCCCGGCGTTGGTGTAGCCGACGATGCTGACGTTCTGGAGACCGCTGCGGCCTCGAGACTTGCGCTGGAGCTTGCGGGTGCGCCCCAGGTTGCGCAGCTCACCCTCCAGCTTGGCGATGCGGCCTTTGATGCGGCGCCGATCGACTTCTAGCTTCGTCTCGCCCGAACCACGCAGCCGGGTGCCGATGCCGCCCGCCTGGCGGGTGTAGTTGGCACTGGCGCCTCGTCGCAGGCGCGGCAGCCGGTAACGCAGCAGGGCCAGCTCCACCTGGGCCTTGCCCTCGAGCGTGTGGGCGTTCTGGGCGAAGATGTCCAGGATGACCGCGGTGCGGTCGATGGCCGTGCGACCGAGCAGCTTCTCGAGGTTGAACTGCTGCGCCGGTGTGAGCTCGTTGTCGAACACGACGGTGTCGGCGTCGACCGCCAGCGACACCTCCTTGATCTCCTGGGCCTTGCCCTTGCCGACGTAGAAGGCGGAGTCGGGGGCGTCGCGGCGCTGCATGACGCGCGCCGCCTCATCGGCCCCGGCGGTGTCGATCAGGAGGGCCAGCTCGTCGACGCTGGCCTCCGTCTCGTCTTCGGCATGGGGCGGAAGCGTGACACCAACCAGGACGATGCGTTCCCGGACGGCACGTTCGATGAGGCTCAAGTGGGCACCTCGATGTAGGCGATGTAGGTAGCAGGCCCCGTCAAGACGAGCTCAGGTCCTACGCGAACCTTGGCATCACCACCGGTCATGTGCACGGTGATTTCGCCGTCGGCGGCGTCGGCCAGTCCCCAGGCGTGGGCGGCGTGGGCGGCGGCCACCGCTCCCGTGCCGCACGCCTCGGTCACGCCGGCGCCTCGTTCGTGGACCCGCATGGTGATGGCGCCGGCCCCGGGACCGGCGGCCACGACCTCGAGGTTGACGCCGGGCACCAGGGATCCGAGGGCGACGAGATCGACGTCGTCCACGTCGTCGACCGCCACCACGGCGTGCGGATTGCCGAGCGAGAGATGCGCCACGGGACGGCCGGGGTCGCACCCGAGGGCGTCCCAGCCCGCCGGCGGGCCGATCGGTTCCGCCGCACCCATCGAGACGCTGGCCAGGATGGTGCGATCGTCGGGGCCAGGGCCGACATCGACCACTCGGAGACCGGCATCGGTGGCGATCGTCACGGTGGCGGTGCCGACGCCGGCGCGCTGCGTCCACGCCTGGGCCAGGCAGCGGATCCCGTTGCCGCTCATCTCGGCCCGGGAGCCGTCGGCGTTGTGGAGCACCATGCCGACGTCGGCGCCGGCCTCGGGCCGGGTCACGCCGACGATGAGCCCGTCGGCGCCGATGCCGCGGCGGCGATCGCAGAGGCGTCGGGCGAGGGCACTGGCGTCGAAGGGGCTGGGCAGGGGCTGATCGTCGAACAGCACGAGGAAGTCGTTGCCGAGGCCGTGGTGCTTGGTGAGGGTCAGACGCATGCCGTGATGGCTCCGAGGACGCGGGGCACGGCGACCAGCGGGTCGTCGTCGATATCGACCCAGTGAACCCGGGGATCGCGACGGAACCACCGCTCCTGGCGCACGGCGAAGCGCCGGGTCCGGGCCACCGCGCGCTCGGTGGCGGCATCCAGCGTGCAGCGGCCCTCCAGCACGTCGAACAGCTCGGCGTAGCCGATGGCCTGACGAGCGGTGCGCGAGAGCCCACCCGGTCGGGCCGCCAGCGCGGCTGACCTCTTCGAGAAAGCCGGCCGCGAGAAACTCGGCGAAGCGGTCCTGGATCCGCCGGGTGAGGCGGTCGCGGTCCCAGCGCAGGCCGATCTGCACGATGTCGGTAGGGGGGTAGGCGTGCAGGCCCGGCCCGAACGTGCTGAACGCCCGGCCGCTGCCGAGGCACACCTCGAGCGCGCGCACGATGCGACGCCGGTTGGAGGGCTCCATCCTCATGGCGGCGATGGGGTCGAGCACCCGGAGCCGCTCGAACAGGGCAGCGGTGTCGGGTTCGGCCTCCAGCTCGGCGCGCACCTCGGGCCACTCCCCCGGTGGCTCCAAGTGGTCGATGACGGCGCTCACGTAGAGCCCGGTACCGCCGACCAGCAGGGCGGCGCGGCCTCGTTCGGCGATGCCGGCCATGGCCGCGTCGTAGGCCTGGCCGTAGCGCACGACGGTGACCTCCTCGTCTGGGTCGGCGAGGTCGAGCCCATGGTGCACGACCTCGGCCCGGTCGGCCGGCGATGGCTTGGCCGTGCCGATGTCCATGCCGCGGTACACCTGGAAGGCGTCGACGGCGACGATCTCGACACCACCCACGGCGCGGGCGGCGGCCATCGCCACCGCGGACTTGCCCGAGCCCGTGGGGCCGACGACCGCCACCGTGGTGACGGCGCCGGCGGGAGTTCGGCTGGGGCTCAGCCGGCCACCACCGGGATACGGGTGCGGTGGGTCGGCCCCGCGGTCACTTCGACGAAACGACCGAGCAGGTGGTGGGGAGCGGCACCGGTGACTTCGACGTCGACGTAGGTACCGGGGCGCAGTGGACGGGGCGGGCGGAAGTGCACCAGCTTGCCCTGGCGGCTGCGGCCGGTCGTGACGGACCGATCCTTCCTGCTTGGCCCCTCGACCAGCACGTCCTCGACGCGGCCGATGCGGGCCCGGTGGCGGGCCAGGGCACTGCGCTCCACGACGACCCGGAGCCGTTCGAAGCGTTCGGCGCAGGTGGCGGCGTCGACGAAGCGGTCGCTGAAGGCCGCCGCCTCGGTGCCGGGGCGCGACGAGAAGATGAAGGTGTAGGCCGAGTCGTACTGGGCGGCGGCGACCACGTCGAGGGTGGCGGCGAAGTCGTCGTCGGTCTCACCGGGGAAGCCGACGATGAGGTCCGTGGTGACGGCGAGGTCGGCGATGGCGGCGCGGGCGGCGGCGAGGCGTTCGAGGTAGCGCTCGGCGGTGTAGCCGCGGTGCATGGCCGCCAGCACCTGGTCGGAGCCGGCCTGCAACGGTAGGTGGAGCTGCTCGCACACCGCGGGGGTTTCGGCCATGGCCATCACCGTCTCGGGCCGCAGGTCCTTCGGGTGGGGGCTGGTGAAGCGGACCCGGCGGATCCCCGGCACGTTGCCCACGGCTCGCAGCAGGTCGGCGAACAACGGCCGGACGCGAGCCGAGAGATCGCCGTGGCGACGAGCGGCCAGGGTGAGGTCCCGGCCGTAGGAGTTGACGTTCTGGCCGAGCAGGGTGACCTCGGTGACGCCGGCGGCGGCGAGCTGGCGGGTCTCGGCGACGATGTCGGCGAAGGGCCGGCTGGCCTCGGGTCCCCGAACGGCGGGCACGATGCAGAAGGCGCAGCTGTTGTCGCAGCCGACCTGGATCGTGAGCCAGGCGTTGTAGGACGTCTCCCGTCGCACCGGCAGCGCCGAGGGGAACAGCACGTGGTCGTCGGTGACGCCTTCGTCCCAGATCTCGGTGATCGGTCCGCCCGAGCGCGCCTCGGCCAGCAGCTCGGCGGCGCGGTGCACGTTGTGGGTGCCGAGCACCACGTCGACGTGGGGCGCCCGCGCTCGCACCTCGTCGCCATCCTTTTGGGCCAGACAGCCGGCGACCACGATCTGCATGCCCGGACGGGCGGCCTTGGCCTGCTTCAGATGGCCAAGGTTCCCGTAGAGCTTGTTGTCGGCGTTCTCCCGGATGCAGCATGTGTTGAGCACGACCACGTCGGCGTCGTTGACGGATACCGCCGGCTCCAGCCCGTCGGCCTCCAGCAACCCGGCGATGCGCTCCGAGTCGTGCTCGTTCATCTGGCACCCGAACGTGCGGAGGAAGTACGTGCGGGTCACAGCCCAAGAGGTTAGGCGGGTGCTCACCGCTGGACTCCCCGCGTTCGTGGCCGCCCGCGGTCAGACGGGCAGGTCGAGCTGACCGTCGGGGGTGATGGCGAAGCCCGGGTTGTACGCCAGCTCCCAGAGATGGCCGTCGAGGTCGGCGACGTAGCCGGTGTACCCACCCCAGACGGCGTGCTCGGGCAGCTTCATGATGCTGGCGCCGGCGGTGGCCCACTGCTCGATGGCCTGGTCCACCAGATCCTCGGAATCGAGGTTCATGGCCAGCGAGACCCCGCGGAACCCCGAACTCACGGTGCCGACCCCGGCGTCGCGGGCCAGCCGGTCCCACCCGTACAGCGCCAGGACGGAACCCGCCATCCGGAAGAACGTGACGTCGCCGTCGACCGAAGCGCTGGAGCGCTGGAAGCCGAGCGTCGTGTAGAAGGCCGTGGCCCGGCTCAGGTCGTTGACACCCAGAGTGACGAGACTGAGCCGGGCGGTGGCGGTGGACATGACGGCTTTCTACTCCAAGGAGATGGGTACGTCGTCGGAGGCAGTGAATTCAGGCTCGGGCTGCACACCGATACCGGCCTGCTGACGGATCCGCTCGGAGATCTCCATCATCACCTCGGGGTTGTCCCCCAGGAAGCCCTTGGCGTTCTCTCGACCCTGGCCGAGCTGCTCGCCTTCGTAGGTGTACCAGGCCCCCGACTTCTTCACGATGCCAAGGTCGACCCCGATGTCGAGCAGCGAGCCCTCACGGCTGATGCCCGTGCCGTACATGATGTCGAACTCGGCCTGGCGGAACGGCGGGGACACCTTGTTCTTCACCACCTTCACCCGGGTACGGCTCCCCACCACTTCGACGCCGTCCTTGATGGACTCGATGCGCCGGATGTCGAGCCGGACCGAGGAGTAGAACTTCAACGCCCGACCTCCCGGCGTGGTCTCCGGTGAGCCGAACATCACCCCGATCTTCTCCCGCAGCTGGTTGATGAAAATGGCCACGGTGTTCGACCGGTTGAGGTTGGCGGTGAGCTTGCGCAACGCCTGGCTCATCAACCGGGCTTGGAGGCCGACGTGGGTGTCGCCCATCTCACCTTCGATCTCGGCCCGGGGCGTGAGCGCCGCCACCGAGTCGATCACCACCACGTCGAGCGCGCCCGAGCGGATGAGCATGTCGGTGATCTCGAGCGCCTGCTCCCCTGTGTCCGGCTGGCTGATGAGCAACTCGTCGACGTCGACCCCGATGGCCCGGGCGTACACCGGGTCCATGGCGTGCTCGGCATCGATGTAGGCGCAGATGCCGCCGTTGCGCTGCGCCTCGGCCACCACGTGCATGGCCAACGTGGACTTGCCCGAGGACTCCGGGCCGTAGATCTCGACGACACGACCCCTGGGGAGACCGCCCACGCCGAGGGCCAGGTCGAGGGCCAAGGCCCCCGTCGGTATGGCCTCGATGGCCATGGTGGTCTTCTCGCCCATCCGCATGATGGACCCTTTGCCGAACTGCTTGTCGATCTGGGCCAGCGCCATGTCGAGTGCTTTGTCCCGCTCCATTCCCATTTCTCCCTCTTCCCTCGCTGCCTGTGGTTGGAGGGGACCGATCGCACGGCCCCGATGTGTTGGGTCCGACCCTAGAGATGGGGTGTCACAGAGTTCCCGGGGAGGACGACAGCAGCGTAACTTCGAACGAGTGTTCGTTCAAGCATCCCGGGAGGAATCAGCGAGCAATCGTCGCCGCGTGGGCGTCGGCGTCGGCCTTTTCCGAGGGGTCGAGCGGGCGCATGGCCAGGTCAACGGCAGCCCAGACGGTGTAGGAGAAGGGGTAGAAGATGATGGGCACCAGGATCGCCACCGCGGCTGACGCGGCGAGCATCGGCGCGACGGCGATGTCGGGGTAGCTCAGGATGGTGCCCACCAACAGCACGGCGGCCAGCAGCCCGAACGTGACGATGGTGTTGATGGTGACCGCCCCCAGCAGGAAGCCCGGCTGGCGCTCGTAGCGGTAGCCGCACGTCCGGCAGCGGTCGTCCTTGCCGAACCAGCCCCGCACCCACCCCTTGCCGCCGCAGCGAGGGCACCGCAGCAGCAACGCCCGAGCGAGCATGGGCCACCAACTCGTCCGAACCTGCCCACGGGCCACCACACGATCGTACGGACGAAGAAGGGGCGGCCATACTCCTTGCGGTGCGCCGTGCTCTCGCCACGATCCTCCTCACGCTGGGGCTCCTGTGCGCATCAGTGGCCCTCTCGGCGTGGTGGGTGCAGCGCACGGCCTTCGACACGTCGAACACCTCAGCCATCGCGGAGGCGGCCCTGCAGAACCCGGAACTACGCTCTGACCTGGCCCGCGGCATCGCCGACCGCGTCGCCATAGAGCTCGGCGTCGACCATGCCGTCGTCCAATCGGCCGCTGAAGCGACGCTCGTGCGACCGGATATCGCCACCCTTTTCTCGGGGGTGCTGCGCGACATCCACAGCCGCCTGATCGGCCAGTCGACAGGGCCGGTCGTCATTCCCGCCGACCTCGTCGCCCGCGCCATCGGTGTTCCGGCGGCCGCCCAGCTGGCCGATGTCACCATCGACATCCCCACCTTCGACGCGCTCGACACCGCCCGCACCACGCTGCGCGACACGATCCCGGTCCTGATCTACGCCGCCGTCGTGCTCACCGTCATGGGCGTGGTGCTCCACCCCCGCAAGTCCAACGCTCTGCGCATCGTGGGCGCATGGTTCCTCGGCGCCAGCATCGTGGAGTTGCTCGTCGCGTACGGCCTGCCCGTCCTCGTGCTCCCTGCGCTCGTCGACAGCCCCTACGCCGAGTTGGTGGCCGAGGTCGACAAGGCCACCCTCGGCCCCCTCGTCGGCGTACTGGTGATGCTGGCCGGAGCCGGCGTCGGCTGTCTGGTCGCCGGTGCATGGCTGGACCGGCCCGCGTCGGTACCCCGTGACGCATGGGGCACGGCGGCCCCGTCGCGCTGGTGAGCTAGCGGTTCTCGCCGAGGGCGGCAACGAATGCGGCGAAGACGTCGACCAACTGCTGCACATCGGCGTCGGTGTGCTGCACCGACACGAGCCACTGCTCGTCCAGGCCCGGCGGAAGCAAGATCCCGCGGTTGATACCCCAGATCCAACTGGCGAAGGCGAGGTCGAAGTCCGTTGCCTTGTAGTCGCGATAGTTGCGAACGGGCGCATCGGCGTATGTGACGCAGCCCTTGGCACCGAACTGCACCGTGTGCGCCGTCAGATCGCTACCGGCCAGGATGGCGTCGATTTGATCGAGCAGCCGGCGATTTCGGGCGATGGCGTCGGCGGTGGCATCAGGCGTGCAGACCTCCGCCAGGACCACCCGGGCCGCGGCCATGACGAGGGGGTTGCCGTTGTACGTGCCGAGGTGCAGCACCTTGCCGCTGGTGATCTGGTCCATGACTTCGGCCCGGCCACCGAAAGCGCCGACCGGCAGGCCGCCGCCGATCGACTTCGCCAGCGTCACCAGGTCGGGTTGCACACCGAAGTGACCGGTCGCTCCCGACCAGCCGGCCGTGATGCCCGTCTTCACCTCGTCGAAGATCAGCATGGTCCCGTGGCGCTCGGTGATGGCCCGGACCTGCGCGAGGTAGCCGTCGTCGGGCAGGCAGATGCCGATGTTCTCGAGCACCGGTTCGACGATGAACGCGGCGACGTCGTCGGCTGCGAGCGCCCGCTCGAGCGCGTCCAGGTCGTTGTAGGCGATGACCGTTACGTCGGCCAGCACGCCTGCGGTGATGCCTGCGGTCGCCGGCACGGAGTTCGGCGCATCGGCCGGGCCGGCGGCGTCGAGCGCCGGCTTCATCGAGATCATGACTTCGTCGTGGTGGCCGTGGTAGCCGCCCTCCACCTTCACGATGCGCTCGCGGCCGGTGAACCCACGCGCCACGCGGATGGCGTCCATCGTGGCTTCCGTGCCCGAGTTGGTGAAGCGCCACAGCGGCAGGCGGAAGCGTTCGGCCAGCAACTCGGCCACGACGGCGTCGTCCTCGCACGGGGTTACGAAGAGCGTGCCGTCGTCGATCTGCGCCGTGAGCGCCGCCTTCACGAGCGGATGGGCGTGGCCGGCGAAGAGGGCGCCGAAGCCCATGTTGAAGTCGACGTACTGGTTGCCGTCGACGTCCTCCAGCCACGCGCCGCGGGCCCGGCGAGCCACGACCGGGTGCGGGTCGTAGGCCTGGAAGGACGACGGCACACCCATCGGCAGGCTCTTGCGGGCCCGGTCGGTGGCGGCCTGGGAGGAGGTGGTGCGGGCGGCGTAGGTCAGAAGCTCGGACCGGGTGATCTCGCGTGCGCACTGGGCGAGACGGTCGGTGGACAGGGATTCAATCGCGGACATGATGTTCCTCGCTGGAAAACGTTGTCAGCAGGCTACCAGACAACGGAATCCTTCGCGCGGAACTGGATGGGCCGTACCGTCGGGCCCTGCCTAGACTCGATGGTCCCTGGTGGCCGTAGCTCAGGTGGTTAGAGCGTCAGGTTGTGGCCCTGAAGGTCGGGGGTTCGAGACCCCTCGGTCACCCCAGCGAAGGTCAGGTCAGAGCTCGTCGCAACGACCGGCTTTGACCTGACCTGGTCGTCCTGGCCGTGACCCACCACGATCAGACGGCCATCGTGCGGCTATCGTCGGGCGGCGCGCGCCTCTAGCTCAATGGCAGAGCAACGGACTCTTAATCCGCAGGTTCTGGGTTCGAATCCCAGGGGGCGCACCACAAAACACCAGCTCAGAGCATAGGTCTCTTGGTCCGAGGTGTCGTCCGGGAAGGTGTCGTCCAACGGCGAAACCGTCGCCCAGCTGCTTGCCCGCTGGCTCGACCATGTCGGCGAGCAGCTCTCCCCCACCACGGCTCGGGAGTATCGGCGGCTCGTGGCCGCCCTGATCGAGCCCGCCCTCGGGTCCCTGACGCTGCGCCGGGTCAGCAACACAACGCGCTCGACGCCTTCTACTCGAGCCTCGTGCGTGATCGCGGGCTGTCCCCCTCCTCAGTGCGTCAAGTCCATGCCGTCCTGCGAGGCGCGCTCGGTCAGGCCGTTCGATGGGGTTGGATTCCGACGAACCCGGCCGCGACCGCCTCGCCACCGAAGCGCCGACCGCGGGAGATCACGCCGCCCGCGATGGCCGGCACGCGCGATCTGCTGGCGGCCGCCGATGAACACGATCCCGAGTTCGGCGCGTTGTTGCGAGTGCTGGCCGCCACCGGAGCGAGGCGGGGTGAGGCATACGGGCTGCGGTGGTCCGATGTCGACGTCGAGGCCGGGACGGTGTCAATTCGCCACTCGGTCGCGGCCGTCGCCGGCGGCATCATGGTGAAGGACACCAAGACGCACGCGGCGCGCCGCTTCGCCTTGGACCCCTCGACACTCGCGGTCCTCGCGGCACAACGGCGCCGAATGGAAGCACGAGCCGCCGCCTGCGCAGTGGCGTTCGATCCGAACGGCTTCGTGTTCACGGCTACCGGGGACGGGTCGGCGCCGCTGCACCCCGACACGGTCAGCGGCGGCTTCCGCCGGCTGTGCGAACGCGCCGGCCTACCGGGTATTCGTCTTCATGATCTCCGGCATCTCCACGCGACCCAGTTGCTGGCCGCGGGCGTCCCGGTGCGCACCGTCAGCGGCCGCCTGGGCCACGCCAACGCGTCCACGACGTTGAACGTGTACGCCCACTTCCTCGAAGCGAGCGACCGGGAAGCGGCCACTGTCATCGGAGGGTTGCTGGAGCCGTTGCGGCCACCATCCGCCATCACTGAGCCGTGACTCCGGCGAGGGACACGGGTCGATCTCGCCGAGAAACGATCTGGGCGTACAGCGACGAGTCGGAGCGAGCGGGTGTGACGGTCGTGGGCGTGCTCCTGCTCCCGGCCGCTGATGTGCCCGCCACCCGCCGGGATCTCCGCGGTTTGCTGCTCACCGGCCAACGGAGAGTCCACACGGCGAAGGAGTCGCCACGACGGCGCCGGCTGCTCCTCGACGCCCTTGCTCGACTGCCTGCCGAAGCGGTCGTGTTCATGATCAGACGGCCCGCCGGGCTGGATCGGGTAGCCGCCCGCCATCTCCTCCTCGTTGCCACGGCCGGCCTGCTCGCCGATCGCAATGTGACTTCTTCGCAACCAGCGGCAGTTGCTCACCTGCGACGGGCACATCGTGTGCAACCGTGACCGGTGGACCGTGATCCGAATTTCCGAGCACAGTGATCTGGCCGTGGCCCACAACGACGGACACGGCGCCGTGACCCTCCCGGCCAGCTACGCCCGGGAGCACGTCCGGCTGGGTTACGCCGCGACCGAGCCCGGTAACCAGTCCGACACCGAAACGGCCAGCATCACCCTCGCCACCCTGGCCACGACCGCCCGCGGCCTGTACGTCGCCATGACCCGCGGCCAGCAGGAGAACGTGGTCCTCGTCGTCACCGACAGCCACGACCTCGACGACGCCCGCGTCGTGCTCGAGACGATCCTCGCCACCGACCGCGCCGACATCCCTGCCACGACCCAACGCCGTCACCTTGCGCAGCAAGACCGCCAACCGGCACTACAGCCCAAATGCGCGATTCCCGACTGGTTCGACGACCTCCGCGACGGTGCCGCTGCCGCGTGGATCGACGCGACCGACGCGCTCGAGCGGTCCGAGGCGAAGCGTGCTCAACTCCAACAAGCGATTACCGCCGCGAACGAACGACTCGCCGCCGCCAACCACACCTGTGAGCCGTACGACGCGGTGGTCGTATGTCCGCGCGAGGAAGTCACCGTCGCCACGGAGTCTCGACGCGTCGCTCACGTCCTCCTCTCCGAGTCCGGTCTGCGTCACCGCCGATCCCGACGCGCCAACCTCGCCGCCGCCGAGGCGCGGCTCAGTGTCGCCGAACGGGAACTCGCCGACGCCACCGAACACGCCGAGCCGACGAACCGGGAACGAGCCCGAGCGCAACGAGACCTCTCCGCTGCCCACGACGCCCTCCGGACCGAGGACATGTGGGACCGCTGGAACTACCACCCCGAAGGACTCCGCGAGGCCGAGACCCGTATCGACGCCCTCGACACCTGGAGACAATGGGCCCGAGGACACCCCGTCGACCGCGAGCAACTCGCGGACACCGTCGAAGCCCTCAGCCACAGCCCCGAGGCCGCCGCCGACGGGACCCTCGCCCTCGCCAACGTCGTGCGGCATTGGGCCGACCGGGACAACATATGGCCGTAGGCGTAGTCCATGTCGAAAGGGTCACCTCCGCCCGGTGTTAGATCGTGAATGGCCTGGTCGTCGCAGGCAGCGACGGTGATTCGCGATGCTGCGTGCCGAACGCCGGCCACTCAGCACGCGAAGGACACCGCTCACTGCGCGAAGTGGTCGGCCGGCGAGAGCGTGGCGGTGAACCCTTCGACGAAGGCGCCGGCCGCGTCTCGCCCACCAAGGCGTTTCATCGACCGTGCGCTCCCCGAAGTACACGGCTTGGTCCGTGAGCGTTGTCACGGCGTCTTCCCGTGCGCGTCCGACGTGTCGAGATAGCGCCGGACCGATCCTGCAAGCATCGCCGACCCCCTTCACCGGATGTCCGCCGACTGACGGCGTACACCCGGCGCGGGGGAGGTGGTTCTCGGTGGCAGGCAGTACATCCGACGCCTTCGGGGCTAGCGATGATCGTCGCCTGGCCTCAACCAGCGAGACGGCGACGGACCTCTGCGACGTCGGCGGCGAGGCGGTCAGCGAGCGCTCGACTGTCGAGCGTCGCAACCGACGCGCGTTGGCCGACGGCGTCGTTCAACAGCTCGCGCACGAGCTGTGAGACCGTGAGCCCGCGTTCGCCGGCCATGGCGTCGAGTCCGGCGGCGAGTTCGCTCGTGAGCCGGACCGACAGATGGCGGTCCTGTCCTGCCGCGGGCGTGTACTCGATGCTCTGGCTAGTTTGTTCTTCAAGCCACCGGATCGCTTTGGGCTTCGGCATCACTCGTCTCCACGGTCGCGTTCGATTGCCTGCGTGATGGCGATCGCGATGTCGACGGCATAGGCCCGGTTCGGATCGACCGGCTCCGTACCACCGATTAGCGCCCGGAGGTCGATGAAGATCCGCTCGAGGTCTTCACGAGTCAGTGCGACTCCGTCCTCGGGCAGCCATTCGAGACCTTCAGCCATCGTGTTCCAACGTAACACGTATCGGACAGCACCAGAGCACCGCGTGGGATCGCCCCCCGAATCCGAGCCGGAGCAGTGTCGATCAACTACCGAACGGTCCAAGCGAGTGCGCCCGTGAGCCGTTCTGTGACGACTCAGCGACGGCAACCCACCCATATCGTTCCGTTCCAACGATGAGGACGGCGCACCTGACCGGCAGGGTTCGGCGTGATCCGCGCCTGTCGCCGAACGCCTGGCCGTGGCCGGCATTGCGTCACTGATCGGTGCCGGTGTAGGAACCGACCGCGGGCGACTCGCAGCCGCACGACTTCGGCCCCTTATACGGCGCGACATGGTCACCCTCTGAACCTCCCCGATGGCATCGTCATAGAGGGCGATCTGATATCGGGCAACAGTCTCGTCATCCAAGATTTCATAGAAGAAATCGAGCGACACGAGCCAACATCAGGGGACACCAGATGGACGAGTCGGCGGCAACTGCCCAGCTCAGCGGCACTGAACAGCACGGCCTGGATGCTTCGAGACCGACTCTTCATCCGCGGGTTCTGGGTTCGAATCCCAGGGGGCGCACCACACAGCGCCGGTCTATTCTTGTGGTCCGCTCGGTCCGGGCGACGAGGCCATCCAAGATCCATCCAAGATCTTGCTCTAGCGGTTGCCGGCGTGAGGGGGTTCCATGCGGGAACGCCGCCCGGGGGTGTGGGAGCTGATCGCCCAGCGGCCGCACGACGCCGCCAGCGGGCGAGCGCGCCAGGTGAGCCGCTCGGTCCACGGCACGAAGCGTGAGGCCCAACGGGTCCTGGCGGCACTCGTGGCCGAGGTGTCGTCCGAAGAAGGTGTCATCCAGCGGCGCAATGGGTCCAAGGAAACCGCGTCGACCGTGACCAGCTCGCCGACACCGTCGATGCCCTCAGCCATCGCCCCGAGCCCGCGGCCGATGGGACCCTCGCCCTCGCCAACGTCGTGCGGCATTGGGCCGGCCAAACAACGTCGACATCCGACCCATCCGGACACCGACCGTCGAGCCAGCAGACCCAGGCCTCCGAGTGGCTATCGAGGGGCGGGCATCGCTACCCGGGTCGGATCTGCGCTCTGCGGCCGCCGGAGGGCGGTCACGGTGAATTCGACGATCTGGTCGCGATCGAGGGTCGCCCCGTAGCGGAGCCTGTCGGCGCACTCGGCGGCGGCGACTCGTGCCAGCGCACGTGGGCGCTCTGGGTCATTCGTGGCATTGCGGATGCCGTGGCGTTCGAGGTGACCGAGCACGACCGCGGCGTCGTGCTGCCGCCCGCCCCGCGCCCATCGGATGGCGACGGCCTCGAGGAGGCTCCAAGCGCCGCTGTCCTGGACATCGTGCAGGTAGGCCAACGCCCCAGCGACGGTCGAGTCGGCGTCTGCGGCCCGGGTGCGCAGCGCCCACCCGGCGAGCACCTGACGAGCCACCCCGATGTGCAGCACCCCGCCCATCGAGTCGGCGATCTCCATCGCCCGCCGGAGGTGGAATTCGGCGTCCTCGCTGCGTCGTTCCGACACGGCGCGGATTGCTGTGGCCAGTTCACAGCAGTACTCGGACCCCGGATCGTCGATAGACCGGGACAGCCGGCGGAGCCGCTCGATGTACGGCTCTGATGCGGGGGGTTCGTACGTTGCCGCGATGTAGGCGGCCTCGCTGATCGCCGAGGTCACGATGGCCGAATCGCCGTCATCGTCCACTGCGTCGCTGCTCGCGTGGGCGATCGCCCAGGCCTGCGCGGCGTGGCCGGAGTTCCAATGCGCGTCGGCGGCAGCGAATAGGCACAGGCCGACGCCGTCACCGAGCGGCGGGCCGGGCGCGGTCAGCCCAATCTCTGCGAGCGTGATCGCCCGGTCGGTGTCGAGCTGCTTGCCGCGGAACGCGGCGGCGATGCCGGCCGTGGTGCAGTCCACCGATCCGAGGGCGAGCACATTCTCCGCCCACTGACCGAGTTCGTGGCGCAGGTTGTACCACGCGAAGCAGAAAAGGGCGCGCAAGATCCGGTTCGCCGACTCCGCGTCTCGCTCGGAGACCGCCGATTCGATGGCGGTGCGGAAGTTGTCCCATTCATTCACGAACGACGTATACCCGGGGCCGTTGGAGCACCCGACGTACTCACGCCGAGCCCGCTCGGCGAGGTCGACGAAGCAGGCGCGGTGACGGCGCCGAGCTGTCTCCAGCTCGTTACGCGCCGCCAGCTGGGCCCAGCCGTACTGGCGCAGCGTGTCGAGTAGCAGGTAGCGGGTTCGTGGCCCCGTCAAGTCGACGCTCACCATCGACTTGTCGACGAGGGAGGTGAGCATCGCACGCACCCGACTCGGACTGGCGCCGTCAATTGCACCGACCGAGATGGCCGCGTCGAGATCGAATCGGCCGCTGAACACGGAGAGGCGGTCGAACAACCAGCGCTCGTCCTCGGAGAGCAGTTGGTGCGACCAGGCGATCATCGCCGCCAGGGTCCGGTGGCGCGCCGCCCCTCGCCGCTCGGCGCGCTGGAGCAGCGTGAAGCGGTCGTCGAGGCCGTCGAGCAGGTCGGGGATCGTAAGCGAACTGACGCACGCCGCGGCCAGCTCGATCGCCAGAGGTAGGCCGTCCAGCCGTCGACACAGCTCGGCGAGGAGCTCGTCGTCGGTGGGGAGTGACACGTCAGGATGTACGCGGCCAGCGCGGAGGCGGAAGAGCTCGACGCCGTCACGCTCGGCCAAAGGGCTGACCGGCCAGAGCTCCTCGCCAGGCACCCGTAGCGGTTCCCGACTGGTGGCGAGCAGGGTGACGCCCGGACACCGCTGGCCGAGTTCGACGACGAGCTCGGCTACGCCGTCGAGGACGTGCTCGCAGTTGTCCAGGACGAGCAGAAGGTGACGGTTGCTCAGCGCGTCGGCGACACTGGCAACGATCGAACGGTCGGCCTGTGCCTGGACGGCCAGCTTCGTCGCCAGGGCGGCGGCGACGCCGCCGCCGGGGCGGATCGTGGCGAGCTCGCAGACCGCGATCCCCTGTGCATAGGCATTGCTGGTCAGCTCGGCCACCGCGCTGGCGAGCCGCGATTTGCCGACGCCACCGACACCGGTCAGCGTCACCAAGCGCGCTGTGGCCAACGCCTCGACAAGTTGCTCGACCTCGGTCGAGCGACCCACCAGGTCAGCCGCCATCCCTGACGACGACTCGACGTCCACATGAGCGACCGATGCCCAGCGACGGCCAGGACGGGTAGCCCTAATGCCGCCGGCAACCCGGTCCTGGTGCAACACCGACTCTTCCATGCAACGCAGTTCGGCCGACGGCTCGATCCCCAGCTGCTCGACGAGGTCCGACCGCAGCCGGTGATACGCCCGTAGTGCGTCGCTCTGTCGGCTGGTCTCGACGAGAGCCTGCATGAGGAGCTCGACCGGACGCTCACGCAGCGGAGCTCGGATCACGAGCGCCTGCAACCCGACGACGGCGTCGCGGTCACGGCCGAGCCCGAGCAATGCTTGGGCCCGCAGCTCATGGGCCAGCAACTCCAGCTCGGTCAACCGGGCGACGTCGGCGGCGACGGCGGGGTGGTCGAGCTCGGCGTACGGGTGGCCGCGGACCAGCGCGATCGCCTCACCAAGCTGCTGCAGCCGTCGGGGAACATCAAGATCGTGCCGCGCCCGGTCGAGAACGGTGCAGAACCGGTGGCAGTCGATCAAATCGAGGTCGTCGAGGACCAGCCGGTATCCGCGCGGCTCCGTGACGATCTCGAACGGCGCCGGCAGCGCACGCCGCAGCCTCGCGACGACGGTGTGCAGCGCACCGGCCGGCTCGTCGGGCAGGGAGTCACTTCCCCAGACCAGCTCGACGATCTCGCCGGCGTCGACTGCTGCGCCGACTCGTCGCACGAGCGCGAGCAGCAGCCGTCGCTGGCGCAACGACGTGATCGGAACGAGAGCTCCCGACGCCTGTCGGACCTCGAGTGGACCGAGCACCCCCCACCCCGACCATGTTCCATTATGGCCCTCGGCGACAGTGCTCTCGGCGGGCGGAGCGTTGTGCGCCGCCAGGACATGCCGTCGACCCGAGGTGGCGATGCCTGTCGCCGCGGCATTGCCCCGGTCAGGGGCACAACCCGACGGGTGAACTGGTCGTGCAGTGGTTGCGCTTCACGACATTGTCGCCGCCGGTGGCCTGGACGCCGATGTCCAGGACGTTGCCAACCAGGACGTTCCCGACGATCAGGTTGTTCCTGGCCGGAGGCGAGTCCGGGTAGTCGACCACCAGGATTCCTGCCGAGCCGGGCGCGTCCTTGCCCTCGATGCGGTTCTGTTGAACGAGGCTCCCGGTGCCAGCGACGACGATGCCGTCAATGCCGTACGCGTTCTGCGCCGGACAGGCGAGGTTGGTCCCGAGGATGCGGTTGAAGCGCAGTCGGGCCGCGATGCCCGGGTCGATGAACGCTCCAATGCACGTGTTGGTCACGTTGTTCTCGCGCACGTCGGCGAACTGCGTTTGAATGCAGAGCCCCACGTCGTAGCCGGAAACGGTGTTGCCGGCAGTGACGACAGGGGCGACGTCGTCCATGCAGATCCCAATAAACTGCAGAGCGCCCGTCGAGTGAACCGTGTTCCCGGTGATGCGCGTGCCAACCGACCCGGCGGTGAGCGCGCCATAGCGGGCGCCATCGACGAGGTCGTTGCCGGTGAGTCGGGCGTTGCGCGCCCCAACGAACGCGACGTTCGGGCCGGAGAAGCCGCGGACACTGAAGCCGCTGATGGAGACGTCGTCAACTGGGGTGCCGACGTGCTCAACATGGCGGTGCTCGACCACGAAGTCGGCGAGCCTGACGTCGGCGCCGGCGACGCAGATTCCCGCCTCAGTGTTCGACCCGGCGAGTCCCGAGCACAGGTTCACCGCCGGGGTTGGCGGCGGCACAAGCACCGCTCCTATCCCACTGATGGTCAGGCCGTCGGTCGTGATGGTCAGCTGCTCGGCGTAGGTCCCGGCGAGCACGAGATCCTTTCGCCCGGGCGGGCCGCATCGATCGCTGCTTGAATCGAGTGACCGGGTCTGACGATGCGGGCCCCGTTCTCCTGTGCCGATGCGGTGCCGACCGGGATGCCGGTCACGACCAGACCGGCGGTCAGCGTAACCACAACGCCCGCCGTCGTTCGCCACCGGGTCGCAATTCGCAGCATTGGTGTTCCTCCGCTCCATCGCGTCGACGACTGTCGACCAACGGAACGTACGAACCACCGCTTTCACGGGTCTGCCAACGGCCTTTCGCCAAGTACAGGCGCGCCCTTGCCGTCCGATCTGACCGGAAGGTCGCGGGCACCGGTGGAGTGACGCTCGACGATTGACGAGCTCGAAGGTAGTCGTGCGCCGAGCGTTCCGGCCCCGGGCGACACGACCACGGTCTCGGCACGAGCAACGGAGGGACAAGGATGGCCGCTTCAGAGGCCGAGCCGCGCCGAACGCAACGTCGGGCAGGCCGTACGCCGTATCGCCGCCGATGCCGGCCCTCTGCTCAGCCGTCGGACTGTGTTCCGGATGTGACAATCACGCGTTGGTGTCGCGACCGCGTTTCGATCGAGACCCGCAGCGGGGTAGTCGTGGTGTTGCGACTTCTTCGAGAGGAGATCTCATGATTGCGCTCAGTCGCGATGCTGCCGCACTCGTTCGTCGTCTACGGCACGAACACGGCGCCAATGCCAAGGGGGTGATGCGAATCGACGTTGGTCCCGGCCGGCGTTTCGAGAATCTGATGGTCAGCTTCGCCAAGCGGCCCGGCCTGGGCGAAGACGTCGGTCGGAGTCATGACATCACCATCAGCCTCGCGCCGGGACTCTCCCGCGCGCTTGACGGCAAGGTCTTGGAGGTGATCCGTACGGGCGAGGGCGAGAAGCTCTTCCTACGTGTCGGCGCGGCCGAAGGGCTTGAGGGGCGTCCGGACATGACGGACAGGACCCGCCGCGACCGTGAACTGGTGAGCATCGGGTAGCGATTCCGTCGTTCGGAGCGGACGGGGAGCCCAATCCCTGTCGGGTCCCGTCTGCGGCCCCCGACGAGTGTGCCGCCAACAGGAACGTCGGTGGAGATGCGGCTCATCGACATCATGAGGCCCGAGCACGGCGGCTCCGAACGGCCCGCTCAGGTCAGGGCGGCGGCTTGGCGGTCGGCGTCGAACACGAAGCCCTCGAATCCGTTCGCCACCACCTCGTCGCACCTCTCGCGGTAGGGGCCGACAAGGCCGAAGTGGGGCATGAAGACGCGCGGTTTGCCAGGGATGTTGGCGCCCATGTACCACGTGTCGGCAGTCTCGAACAGCGTCGGGCGGACCAGCTCGGCGTTGTACTCGACCCAGGCATCCTCGGCTTCTCGGGAGGGCTCGATCGTGCTCGCGCCCCGGTCGCGTACCGCGGCGATGATCGTGGCGATGAGCTCGACGTGCTGCTCGATGGATACGGGCATGTTGGACAGCACCGACGGGCTCTGGGGGCCGGTGATGGTGAACAGGTTCGGGAAGCCCGCGACGGTGAGGCCGAGGTAGGTGCGCGGCCCGTGCTCCCACTTGTCGCGCAGGAGTTCGCCGCCCCGCCCTCGGATGTCGATGCGGGTGAGAGGACCGGTCATTGCGTCGAAGCCGGTCGCGTAGACGATGGCGTCGAGCTGGTACTCGCTCCCATCCTGCAGCCTGACGCCGCTTGGGATGATCTCGGCGATCGGGTTCGACTTCACGTCCACGAGGTGCACGTGGGGCAGGTTGAACGTTTCGAAGTACCCGGAGTCGAGCGGGACGCGCTTGACGCCGAACGGGTAGCCGGTCGGGGTCAGCATCCTGGCGGTCTCGGGGTCGTGCACCTTCTCCTTGATCCGCGTGTGGAGGAACTCGCGGACCTTGGCGTTGGCTTCCTCGGACGTGAGGATGTCGGGAAATCCGCCGACCCAGATGCCGAAGCCTCCCCGGTCCCAACGCTCCATGAGCGCTTCCTGCACCTCCTCATCGGTCGACTCCAGGGCACCTTTCTCCAGGAGTGTCAGCTCGTGACCGAACGGCGAGCTCTGGAGCCGTTCGCGGATGCCGGCGTAGTCGGCGAGGCGGGCTTGGCGCACGTCCTCGGGTACGGGGCCGTTCTTGGCGGGAAGGATGTAGTTGGCCGTTCGTTGAAAGACGGTCAGCTCGGCGGCTTCCTGAGCGATGATCGGGATTGCCTGCACCGCACTGGCGCCGGTGCCGACGACGCCGACCCGCTTCCCGGCGAAGTCGACGGTGTCATGGGGCCACAGGCCGGTGTGGTAGCTCTCGCCGGCGAACGTGTCCGCACCGGGGACCGTCGGGGTGTTGGGCACCGACAGCGTCCCGACGGCGGCGATGATGTTGTGGGCCCGCACGCTCTCGCCCGTGTCGGTCGCGACCGTCCACACGCCTGAGTGTTCGTCGAAGGTCGCTGACTGGACGCTCGTGTTGAACGTGATGTCGCGGAGCAGGTCGTAGCGCTGGGCAACGTGCTCGAGATAGGCGCGCACTTCATGCTGCTCGGGATAGCGCTCGCTCCACCGCCATTCCTTCCACAATTCCTCGTCGAACATGAAGCCGTAGATGTAGCTGTCGGAATCGCTCCGGGCGCCCGGATACCGGTTCCACCACCAGGTCCCGCCCACACCACCGCCAGCCTCTATCACGCGGGCCGTCAGGCCCATCTCGTCGCGGAGCGTGTGGAGCATGTGCAAGCCCGAAAATCCCGCGCCCACGATCACGGCGTCGAGGGCGGTCGTCGGCTCGGTTGCCGTCATGGTGCCTCCCAATCCATGGCGCCGCCGCAGCACAGCCCCGGCAGCGCGTCCCACGAGTTCCCCTCGGCGCACGCTACACGGCAAGGGCCCGCCTCCCGTCCGGCGACCAACACCGTCGTAGCGCGCTTCGAGCGCAACGACGCCACTCGGCGAGGTCGCCCCTGACGAGCGTCGACCGCCGCCGTTCCAGTGGTCCGGCACGCGTGCGGCTGGCGAGGTAACGGACCCGTGAACCAGTGTCACACTGATTCACGTGCCGACGCGGAACATCACGCCGTCCTTGCCCCACGAGCTGATCCACTGGGCCAAGGTGTTCGCTGCGGAGCGCGTTACGCCGGTGTCGGCTCTCGTCAGCTCGCTGCTCAGCCGGCTCGTCGGAGAGGTCCGGCACTACGGTGCTTCAAGAGTTCTAGGTCAACGCCGTTGCGAAGATCGCCGTGCGGCTCAATCCCGAACAAGCTCGCAGCCGCCTCGTCGTGCTCAGCCGCTGGGCGACGCACTCGCCAATGGCGGGCGACGTCCTGGCGGCGGCCATCAGCGAGGACAACGGGATCTCCTTCTGGGATGCGATGATCGTTCGCAGCGCCAACCCGTTCGCCGACCACTGACGACGCTGACGCGACAGGCTCTTGCACGTCCTGCCGACAGCGCTGAAGCCTCCTACGTCGCCGCGCTCCAGCAGTGCGAGGTCGCGCCGGGCGTAGCGGTTGTGCCAGAACTCCTCCTCGAAGATCGTGTAGAGGCACTCTTGCACCGGGTTCGAGCCGTTCTCGACCACGTCGACCGTTCGCGCGAAGTCGGTCGCCGCTATCGATGCGAGATAGTCGCGAAGGCGGGCGGTGCGCTCGGCGCGCACAGCCAGCGCTTCGGAGACCGAAGGTGTCACGTCGTCGTCGAGGTCGAGCGCGGGGACATCGACCGCTCCGGTGTGCGCCAACCCGATCGGGTGGAAGCCGCCTCCGAGGATCGGCACGGTGAACCACTTGTCCATCGCGAGGACGAGATGGCGCAGCGTCTCGACGAAGGACCACTCTCCGTTCACCGACTCGTGCAGCTTGTCCTCGGGGAGCGCCAGCGCCTGGGTGATCGTCTTCGCCCACTCGTCTTCGAGTGCCGCCCACGTCGCGTGCATGCCCTCCGGGTCGGACGGACGGAGCATCGCTCGCAACGGGTACCAGGGGTCGCGCTCGTTCACGTAGTCCGTGACATCGACGCCGTTGATGACAAACGCCTCGACCAGCGCATCGATGTCGACGTTGACAAGCCAGGCATGACTGATCCTCGCGTCGGTGAGATCGACGTCGCGGAATCGGGCGCGGCTGAGGTCCGCGCCCCAGAACACGGCGCCCGCAAGATCCCCCTCGAACACCTCCGGCATGCCGCCTCCCATCACGTCGCTGCGGCTCCCTCAAGTCTGCACGAACGCCGCGCCCGCCATTGCGAGGGTGTCGATCAGGCCGTGCGGTGGGGCCAAGGGCGTAACGAATCGTCGCCGCCCGCCTTGACCTACGAGGCGAGCGGCTGGACCTCGCCCACGTCGCCGCGACCGTGGGGCGCCCGGCCCAGCGCTCAGCCGGGGCACTCGTCGTGGACGGAATCGCTGAACAGCCCCATCTCTCCTCGTCGTCGGCGGCCGTCACCCTACGTCGAATGCATCCGCTGCCTGCGGTGGGCCATCATTCGGACATGGCGATGTCACTGGAAGACGCAGAGCTGGTCGTGATCGGGGGCACCTCGGGCATCGGTCACGCAACCGCGGTCATGGCGCAGGAGGCGGGCGCCCGCGTCACCGTCGTCGGACGCGACGAAGCTCGGCTCGCCGACGCCCTCGGGCTTCTCGGTGACGACGCTCGCGGGGTCGCGCTCGACGTCGCCGACGAGGCCGCGGTGCGGGACCTGTTTGCTTCGTTCGACCACGTCGATCACGTGGCCATGCTGGCGGGGACCCGCGCCGACGGCGAGATCGCGGCGCTCGACCTGTCGACCGCCAGGGACCCCGTCGAGAGCCGCCTCTGGGGTGCCCTCTACGTCTGCAAGTACGCAGCGTCGAAGATGACCGACGGTTCCATCACCATCTGCACCGGCGCCGGCGTCGGCCGACCCCGCCGCGGCGGAGCCATCGTGGCCGCCGCGGCAGGCGGCTCGGAGGTGCTGGCGCGGGTCGTGGCTCTCGAAGTCGCGCCGATCCGCGTGAACATCATCCGCCCGGGCCTCGTCGATACCCCCTTGCTCGCCCGCATGGGCGGGGAGCACCGCGACGCGTTGATCGCCTCGCAATCGAAGCGCATCCCGCTCGGTCGCATCGCCAGGCCCGAGGAGATCGCCCACGCCATCCTCTTCCTGATGAGCAACACCTATGTCACCGGGTCCACGCTCACGATCGACGGCGGCTTCAGCCTCATTTGACGGCCAGCCCACGCGCCGCGCCGGACTACCAGGTAGGCGCCTCCACCCCGGGAATCAAGCCGGCACCCGCCAGCAGCCCGGTGAAGTCCGTATAGACCCGTTCTTCCACGATCAGACCGTCCGCGCCGACATCGAGGACGCTCACGCCCGGAAAGACGACGGACTCGCCCTTGGCCGGCCAACCTGGGGCGTCGCCCGTGTGGTTGGCCCGCGCCATCCACTCCAGCGTGAGTGTCCGCTCGCCCGACGAGAGCTTCCGTGTCGACAGCGAGAACTCGGACATGGCCTCCAGATACATCTGCACCTGTGCGGCAATCGCGTCGCGACCCTGCGATCACCGCGTGAGTCACGATGAATTCCTCACGAATGCCGTCTACAGCATAGAAACTGGCCACTTTGTGCCGCGTCGTGGGAATTCCACGCGGCAACAAGGTCCTCGGCGACGGTCATCGAGCACCCCCATGTTCATTCGGCCCGGCAAACGGATCGTCCTCTCCCTTCACGGAAGTGTCAAGACAATCCACGTGGAGCACCCGGGCGGACCGGAAATCCCTTGGCTCGTGCCGCGCGAAATCAAGCGCACAGCTTGATTTCGCGCGTGCAAGCAACCAGACGGTGCGTTCTCTCACGACCGGTCGTCCCGGACGACCGAGTACAGCGTCGCTCAGCCCGCCGACGCCCGGCCAAGGCGTGGGACGTGACCAACGTCGAACCGCCTGAGCCCACCCGCCTTGGCGAGGTCGTGTGGCTCGAGCCGCTTCCCGAGAAGTTCGTCGAAGGCGCGACCGACGTGGCGCTCGGCCCGGAGGCGCGCTTCGAGCGAGCCGAATCCATCTCCCTCGCCTTCGTCACCGCGTTGCAGCTCCTGCCTCCTCGCCAGCTCGCCGTGCTCGTGCTGCGCGACGTCCTGGGCTTCCACGCCGACGAGGCGGCCGTCATGCTCGACTCGAGCGTCGAGTCGGTCAACAGCGCGCTCAAGCGAGCGCGCGCCAACCTGGAGCGCCGGCGCCCGCCGGCCGCCGAGCAGGAAGCGCCTCCCGCCTCCGGCTCCCCCGCCGAGGATGCGATCGTGGCGAACTTCGTCCGGGCCTACGAGTCGGCCGATCTCGACGCGCTGGTGACCCTGCTGACAGACGACGTCTTCATGTCGATGCCACCGATGCCGTTCGAGTACCAGGGTCGAGACGTCGTGGTCCGCTTCTGCGCCAGCCTGTTCGGCGCGGGGCGCGTGTTCGACCTCGTGGCGAGCCGAGCCAACGGTCAGCCGGCGTTCGGGGCCTACCTACGCACCCCTGGCGGTATTCGCCACGGGACCGGCCTCATCGTCCTCACCCTCGCGGGCGACCGGATCTGCGCCCTGACCCGCTTCGAGAAGAGCGTGCTCGCCTGGTTCGGGCTGCCCCGATCCCTCCCCCGCCGCTAGAGAATTCCGATCGGGTCTTTACATCTCATCGCAATTTGCACATAGTGTAGGCGTGGCGGTGGATGACCCGGCTGAGCGCCTTCGAGAACAAGGGTTCAAGGTGACGGCCCAGCGCTTGGCCGTCCTTCGGGCGGTGTCGGGACGGCCTCACCTCACGGCCGACGAGGTGGTCGAGATCGTCCGGGCCGACATCGGTGCCATCTCGCGCCGGGCGGTGTACGACTCGGTCGGCGTCCTCGCCGACATGGGTCTGCTCCGGCGCATCCAGCCAGCCGGATCAGCGGCGCGCTACGAGGATCGGGTAGGCGACAACCACCACCACCTGATCTGTCGCGCCTGCGGCCGCATGGTCGACGTCGACTGCGCCGTCGGCGACACACCGTGCCTGGTGGCGTCCGACGACGCCGGGTACGAGATCGACGAGGCCGAGGTCATCTACTGGGGCCAGTGTCCCAGCTGCCAGGCGGCAGCCGTCGGCGCATGAGCACGAGCGAGCAATTCGAAATCAGCCACATCAACGTACGAGGAGGGACATGAGCAACGAAGAGCACGGCACGGTAACCACCAGCGACGAGCCAGAAGTGGCGACGTGCCCAGTGTTGAGCGCCGCCCATCAAGCGGTGGGGATCACGGCGAACCAGCATTGGTGGCCTGACAGCGTGAACCTGAGGATCCTGCGCCAGAACCACCCCCAGGCCGACCCGTTGGGCGCCGACTTCGACTACGCCAAGGAGTTCAACAGCCTCGACTTCGACGCTCTGGCCAAAGACGTCGATGCGCTGATGACCCAATCGCAGGACTGGTGGCCGGCCGACTACGGCCACTACGGCCCGTTCTTCATCCGGATGACCTGGCACGCGGCCGGCACCTACCGCATCGCGGACGGCCGGGGAGGCGGCGGCAGCGGCGCACAGCGCTTCGCCCCCCTCAACAGCTGGCCGGACAACGTCAACCTCGACAAGGCCCGCCGGCTGCTCTGGCCGATCAAGCAGAAGTACGGCCAGAAGATCTCGTGGGCCGACCTGTTGATCTTCACCGGCAACCGCGCCCTGGAGACGATGGGATTGAAGACGTTCGGTTTCGGCGGCGGCCGTGAGGACGTGTGGGCGCCCGGGGAGGACACCTATTGGGGTCCGGAGCGGGTGTGGCTCGAGGACGAGCGCTACAGCGGCGACCGGGAACTGGCCAATCCGCTCGGCGCCGTCCAGATGGGTCTGATCTACGTCAATCCCGAAGGTCCGAACGGCAACCCGGATCCGATGGCGTCGGCCAGGGACATCCGCGAGACGTTCCTGCGGATGGCCATGAACGACGAGGAGACCGTCGCGCTCATCGCCGGCGGCCACACCTTCGGCAAGACCCACGGCGCCGCCGACCCCGACCAGTACGTCGGGCGCGAGCCCGAGGGTGCCGGCCTCGAGGAGCAGGGACTCGGCTGGAGGAGCAGCTTCGGCACCGGCAAGGGTGGCGACACGATCTCCAGTGGGTTGGAGGGTGCCTGGACCAACGACCCGATCCGGTGGGACAACGGCTACTTCGAGAACCTGTTCGGGTACGAGTGGGAGCTGACCAGGAGCCCGGCCGGCGCCCAGCAGTGGGCCCCCAAGAACCCTGGGGCGCAGGACACCGTGCCGGATGCGCACGATCCGTCGAAGCGCCGCGCCCCGATGATGGCGACCACGGACATCGCGTTGATCGTCGATCCGGTCTACAAGGAGATCTCGAGGCGGTTCTACGAGAACCCCGACCAGTTCGCCGACGCCTTCGCGCGGGCATGGTTCAAGCTGCTCCACCGTGACATGGGACCGGTCGCGCGCTATCTCGGACCGTGGGTTCCCGACGAGGAGCTGCTGTGGCAAGACCCCGTCCCCGCCGTCACTCACGCGCTGGTCGACGACGCCGACATCGCCGCCCTCAAGGCCAAGGTCCTCGACTCGGGGCTGTCCATCTCCCAGCTGGTGTCGACGGCGTGGGCATCGGCGTCGACCTACCGTGACACCGACAAGCGCGGTGGCGCGAACGGGGCGCGGATCCGGCTCTCGCCGCAGGCCGAGTGGGATGTCAACGTGATCTCCGGCGTGTCGCGGGTGCTGGCGACTCTGGAGGGCATCCAGCAGGAGTTCAACGGCTCGCAGACGGGCGGGAAGCAGATCTCGCTGGCTGACCTCATCGTGCTGGCCGGTGGCGCCGCAGTAGAGCAGGCGGCGAAGCAGGCCGGCCACGACGTGCAGGTCCCGTTCTCACCGGGGCGCAGCGACGCCACGCAGGAGCAGACCGACGTCGAGGCCTTCGCCCCGCTGGAGCCAACCGCCGACGGGTTCCGCAACTACCTCCAGAAGGGTCACGAGCTGGCGGCGGAGCATCTGTTGGTCGACAAGGCGTTCACGCTGAGGCTGACCGCTCCCGAGATGACCGTCCTCCTCGGCGGTCTGCGGGTGCTCAACGCCAATGCCGGGCAGCCCCAGCACGGCGTTTTCACCGATCGACCCGAGACGCTGACCAATGACTTCTTCGTGAACCTGCTCGACATGGGCACCGAGTGGAAGGCGACCTCGGAGTCCGAGGACCTGTTCGAGGGTCGTGATCGCGCCACCGGAGCGCTGCGGTGGACCGGCACCCGTGTCGACCTCATCTTCGGGTCCAGCTCGGAGCTGCGGGCCCTCGCCGAGGTCTACGCCACCAACGACGCCCAGCCGAAGTTCGTGCGTGATTTCGTGGCGGCGTGGGGCAAGGTCATGAACCTCGATCGCTTCGATCTCGCCTGACCGAACGTCGCTCTCACCGCCCTCGCCCGAGAGCGGTGAGAGCGACACGGAGTCGGTCGAGGTCGTCGTCGTTGGTGACGGTCCCGACATGGTCGGCATGGGGGTGACAGCACCAGGCGCCTCCGCCCCTCGAGAGCACGCGACAGGGAGTCCAGGTCGCTGCGCTTGGCCGAGAATAGGGACGCCATCGCGCCAGTGGCGTCGCACGCGCCCTGGCGTTAGCTTGCTGGAACGGTTACCGAACGGGGGCTCGCTGTGAACAAGATCGTCGATGATCCGCGGATCGATCCGCGCATCAAGGCCGCGATGGGTGCGTTTCCGAACGCTGAGCTGAGCGATGTGAAGGATCGAGACGCCCTCCTCGCGGAGGCCAACCAACCCAACGCCGTCGCGGCGCGCCAGCTGCTGACCGCCGCGCTCGAGGCACTCGACAACGAGGACGTCGCGCCCTCCAAGGGTCTCGACGTCCGGACCCTGGAGTTCACGTCGTCGCCAGACGGCAACACGGTCAAGATCCAGTTCATCCGCCCCCAGTCCGACGAGGCGCTGCCGTGCGTCTACTACATCCACGGCGGGGGCATGGCCTCGCTGTCGTGCTTCGATGGGATGTACCGCTCATGGGGTCGCATCATCGCCAATCAGGGTGTGGCGGTGGCCATGATCGACTTTCGCAACTGCGAGACGCCGTCGTCGGCACCGGAAGTGGCGCCGTTCCCAGCCGGCCTGAACGACTGCGTGTCCGGGTTGAAGTTCATCGTCGAGCACGCCGGCGACCTCGGCATCGACCCGGCCCACGTCATCGTCTCCGGAGAGAGTGGCGGCGGCAACCTCACCCTGGCGACCGGGCTGAAGCTGAAGCAGGACGGCGACATCGGCCTGATCCGCGGCCTCTACGCGCTCTGCCCGTACATCGCCGGGCACTGGCCCCAGGATCGCTACCCGTCGTCGAGCGAGAACAACGGCATCCTGATCGACATCCACAACAACCGTGGCGCTGTCGGCTACGGGATCGAGGCCTTCGAGTCGCGGGACCCGCTGGCGTGGCCCGGGTTTGCCACCGAAGACGACGTCCGAGGCTTGCCGCCGACGGTCATCAGCGTGAACGAGTGCGATCCGCTGCGCGACGAGGGCATCGAGTTCTACCGGCTGCTGATCCGCGCCGGCGTGCCTGCGCGCTGCCGCCAGCTGATGGGAACGATCCACGGCACCGAGATCTTCTCGATCGCCTGCCCCGACGTCAGCTGGGACACGGCCGCGAGCATCGCCCAGTTCTGCCGGCGGGCCTGAGTCACAACACCATGCGCGTCCGCCGATGCGGCTCAGGCACCTCGCGGCTGGGTAACGTCGTGGGGTGGACGACACTCATGTGATGGAGACGGAAGCCCAGACCGACACCGAGGCGCTGTTCGCCTGTTCCGTCGACGGCTGCGGGCGCCGGCTGGTGGTCAACTGGCAGCGACCGGGCTTCACCGTGCTCGAGCAGGGCGACTTCTACGCCCGCCACGTCGGGAGCTCGGGCGGCCTTCGCATGGACATCGCCGTTCAGCAGTAACACGCGCCGAAACGGCCGGCGCCGGGCATCCGGGGGAACGTGGATGCCCGACGCTGGCCGCTGTCAACTCGGTGAGGCTCCGATCAGATGGGGTTCTCCACCTTGACGACCGGTCCCTCAGCGAAGCCCATGACGTCGTAGCCGGGCGACCCGAACGTCGAGTCCAGGAACACGGTCACCACGAGCTTGTACACACCGGACACCAGCGGGTTGCCGGGGTTCTCCTCGTCCAGGCTGTTGGCCGGCACGGTGAGCGTGGTCGAGTAGTTGAACGGGGCGCTGGCGGACGGCAGCGGCAGGACGGGAACGTCCTTCGCCACGAGGATCTTCTCGGGGCCTGGGCCGATCGACTCGGCGTAGGCGGTGACGATCCAGTTGGGGGAGGCGACAGCGAGGGCGCTGAGCCACAGCTCGGCGATGTTGCCGTCGATTTGCCAGTCGACCTGGATGTCGAACGGCTGGCTGGGATCGAGGACGAGGTTGCCGACACCGAGAGCCGGAACTTCGGTCACCACGACGGCCGACGTGAACTGGCCGGTGATGGTGAGGAAGCCCGAAGGCACGTTGGGATCGAAGTTGGACGACATGGGGGTTGTCTCCTTGATGCTTTGGGGGGCTTGCCGGTGAGTTCCACCGACATCCGCATGGTGCACCCCTCCGCTTAGGCCGCGCTTAACCAGCGCTGACCTGGCCATGTGTCTCTTGCCACGTATCCAAGGAGGCGTCAAAAGCCTCAGCGCGGCAGGCCGAGCACCCGCTCACCGAGGATGTTGTGCTGAATCTCGTCGGTGCCACCGGCGATGCGCAGCCCCGGCGTGGAGCACAGGTAATTGGACCAGGTGTAGGTACCCCAGTCCCCCGTGTCGGCCGTGATCGCCGGGCCTAGGAGATCGGCGGCCAGATCGGCGATGCGGCGGTTCTGCCGCGAGGCTACGAGCTTCACGATCGAGCCCTCGGCTCCCCGCTCCTTGCCGGCCGCCACGGCGGACTCGGCCCGCATCGTCAGCCACGACGTCAGGTTGCGATGCGTCACGATCTCCGCCAGCCGCTGGCGCACGACGGGATCGTCGCTGCGGTCCAGGTGACGGGCCAGTTCGATCAGCGTCGAGGCCGGGTCGAGCGACGAAGACGTCTTCCCGGAGCCCACCGCGGCGCGCTCGGACATGAGCGTCGTGAGCACCGCCCGCCAGCCGTTGCCGGCGTCGCCGACCCGATTCGCATCGGGCACGCGCACGTCCGTGAGAAACACCTCGTTGAACTCGGCCTGACCGTTCATCTGCCGCAATGGGCGCGCTTCCACCCCTGCGGTCTCCATGGGAAGCAGGAACATCGTGAGACCCTGATGCTTGGGCACGTCGGGGTCGGTGCGCGCCATCAGCTGACCGATGTCGGCCTTGTGGGCGTACGAGCTCCACACCTTCTGCCCGTTCACGATCCACTCGTCACCGTCACGAACGGCCTTCGTCCGCAGACCGGCGAGGTCGCTGCCACCCTCTGGCTCACTGAGCAGCTGCGAGCACAGGAGCTCACCGCGATAGATGCGCCGCAGGAACCGCTGCTTCACGTCCTCACTGCCGTGAGCGAGCACGGCGGGAGCGACCATCTCCCACGCGACACCCCACGCGCCCTGATCGGGCACGTCGAACTCGGCCTCGAGGCTGCGATAGAGGTGATCGAGCTCGGGGTTGCGGCCGGCGCCGCCGTACTGCACCGGACCACCGAGCCAACCGAAGCCCGCGTCGAACACCTTCGCCCGCCAGGTGCGGGCGTCGGCAAGGCGCTCGTCCTCGTCCTTGCCGTCATCTTTCCCCCCCAGCAACCGGAGGTCGTCGGAGCCCTTGCCCCAGACGAAGCCGTCGGTCCGCATGGGCCGGCGCTCGGCGTTGGCCTCCAGGAAGGCAGTCGCTTCCTCGACGAAGGCACGCCGCTCGTCCTGCGTCAGTCCCGCTGTCGAGCTGTCCACCATCTCCATGTCCTGATCTCCCTGCGACGACCCCGGCTGGCTGGCTTCTCTATCAAACGGCCCGCCCGTGATCAATTGGGCTCATGATCGTGGGCCGTCGAACGGCATCTACCACGTGTCGACGTAGTGCTTCTTCCGATCGCGAGCGGCAGGCCGAGGCAGGAGCCGGATCATGCGGATCATGCGATCGCGCGTCTCGGCGGGGTCGATGACTTCGTCGAACGTGTACGTGCGCGCCGCGTTCATGAACAAGCTGCGCTCCCGCATCTCGGCGGCCAGCTCATCGCGGCGAACGCGAGTGCCGCGGTCGTCGGTCCCCGGCAGCGCCTGTCTACGCTGGATGAGCGCCGCCGCGCCCTCCAGGGACATCCCGCCCGCCTCGACCGTCGGCCACGCCAGCCGTAGATCGGTGGGCTGCGACAGACCGCCCATAGCCATCGGGCCGAGGCCGTAGGCCTTGCGGATGTGCAGGAGCAGGAGCGGGACAGTGCGGTGCACCTGGGCGAGCAGCGGACGGGCGTGGTGCCGGGCGATACCGGCTTCCTCGGCTTTGGGTCCGAGCATGAAGCCCGGGTTGTCCATGAGGGAAACGATCGGGATGTCGAACGCGTCGGCCAGGCGGATGAAGCGGGCCAGCTTGTCGCAGGCGTCGGCGTCCAGCGCACCGGCGATGTTCGAGTACGGCTGGTTGGCGATCACCGCGACGGCGCGTCCGCCGAGCCGGGCAAGAGCCGTGATGATGGCGGTGGCGAAGCGCGGCCGCAGCTCGAACATGCTCTCGTCGTCGACCAGGGCCCGAATGACCTTGCGCATGTCGTACACCCCGCGCCGGTTGTCGGGCACGATGGAGCGGATCGTGTCGTGCGTCGGGGACTGCTTGCCATCCGTGCTCTCGACAAGGAAGTACGAGAGGTACCGCCGCGTGAGCTCCGCACCCTCGGCGTCGCTCTCGATGAGCAAGTCGATGCCGCCGGTGCGCTCGTGCATCTCGGAGGGTGCCAGCTCCTCCGGCGTGAGCGACATGCCCAGCGCCGCTTCGACAAGCGGAGGTCCTCCCATGCCGATGGCCGAGCCCTTGGTGGCGAACACGACATCGGAGAGGCCGGCGATGCTGGCATTACCGGCGAACGAGCGGCCCGACACGACCGCAACGGTGGGCACCCGACCCGAAAGCATGGCCATGCCGTCGAACGTACCGAGATCGAGCGGCATACCGGCTGTGCCCCAGGTCTTGCCGTGCAGTCCCTGTGCGCGGGCCCCGCCCCCGTCGGCGAAGCAGACGAACGGAAACCGGTGGCGGTGGGCGAGGTCGAGCAAGCGGTCGAACTTGGCGTGGTTGATCGCGGTCTGCGTCCCACCCCAAACGGAGTAGTCGTAGGACGAGATCGCGATGGCGGTGCCGAACAACGTGGCGAAACCGGCGACAAGACCGCCGGCCGCTTCGTCCTCGGCCCCCGCCAGCACACCGGTCTCGACGAATGAGCCCTCGTCGATGACTGCGTCGATTCGTTCGCGCGCCGTCAAACGACCGCGGTCATGAATCCGGGCAACAGCCTCTGGACGGGCGGCGTCATAGGCGCGGGCACGGGCTTCGCGCAACTCCTCGATCGGCTGCTCATCCATTCCGCCCGACTCTACGATCTGCGCGTCTGCGTGGTACTTTCGCAGCCCGTTCGACAGGGGGCTCCGTATGGATCAGCCGACGGCTGCACTCGACGGCATCACGGTTCTCGAGCTCACGAATGGCATCCCGGGAGGCTATTGCGGACGCCTGCTAGCCATGCTCGGGGCCGATGTCGTGAAGGTCGAAACCCGCACGAGGCCCGATGTCGGACGCGTCACAGGGCCTTTCCCTTCCGATGATGTCAACGACGAGCGGTCAGGCTTCCATCGCTTCATCAACGCACAGAAACGGTCGGTGGCTCTCGATGTTCGTTCGGCGACCGGATTCGATCTGTTGAGGCGCCTGGCCGCCCGCGCCGACGTGGTGCTCGACGACGGCGCGCTCGGCGAGCCACCTGCGGTGAAGGCGCGCTACGACGAGCTGCTCGCCGACAACGACCGTCTCGTCGTGAACGCCTTCAGTCCCTACGGGCTGGACGGTCCGAAGGCGAGTTGGGCATCGACCGAGCTCGTCGATCTGGCCGCCGGTGGATGGTTGCAGGTCGCGCCGGCCGGCATGCCGCCGCTGATGCCGGGCACCTCGTGCGCCCACCACTCCGCCGGCACGTTCGGTGCCATCGGCGTACTACTGGCGCTGGCGGCGCGGCAGCGGATCGGCACCGGACAGCTCGTCGAGACAAGGCTGAACGAGACCCTGCTGTCGATGCTGACGTGGCCGACGTCGATGTACGTGATGGCCGGGCTCGACGGCTACCGGGCGGGTGAGCTGTATCCGTTCGCGATCTACCGCTGCGCGGACGGCTACCTCGGCGTGAGCATCCTGACGCAAGGGCACTGGGTCGGCCTCTGCCAGCTCATGGAGCGGCCTGAGCTGTGCGACCACCCGCGCTACCGCACGGGAGTGGAACGAGCCGACCTCGACGTCGCCGCCGAGCTCAAGGAGATCATCACGGAATGGATCGCCGACAAGCCGGCCTTCGCAACCTTCGAGCGGGGGCAGGCCATGCGGGTACCCATCGCGATCGTTCCGTCGCCGACCGAAGTGCTGGCCAGCGCGCAGTACGCGGCGCGCAACTACTGGCTCGACATCGACGACCCGGCGCTCGGACCGCTACGGCTGCCCGGCCATCCCTTTCGCTTCGCCCACGGTGGCTTCGCGCCATTCGCTCCGGCCCGAGCCTTCGGTGCCGACTCTGACGCGGTTCTCACCTCGATCGACGTCCTCGCGTCGACGCGGCCGGCACTTGCCCGCGCCGGGGTGATCAGGTGACGGCGGCGCTGACCGGTGTCCGCGTGCTCGACCTCACGGCGTGGCAGGCGGGGCCCACCCTGACGATGATCCTCGGAGACTTCGGCGCCGACGTGGTGAAGATCGAAGCCCCGACCCGCCTCGACGGCTGGCGAGGCGCGGCCGGGCTCATGGACGAACAGGCCTACGAGAAGCACCCGTTGTGGGTGAGCCTGAACCGAAACAAGCGGGGGATCTCGCTCGACCTGAAATCGCAACGCGGACGCGAGCTGTTCCTGCGCCTCGTGGCGGAGGCCGACATCGTGGCCGAGAATTACACCCCTCGGGTCATGGAGAGCTTCGGTCTCGACTACGAAACGTTGCGGGCCGTCAACGAGCGCATCATCGTCGTCGCCCTGTCGGGATTCGGGGCGACCGGACCGTGGCGCGACTACTCGGCGTTCGCCTTCCCGACCGAGGAGGTGTCGGGCCTGGCCTACCACAACGGCGCGCGCGGCGGTCCGCCCATGCTCGCCGGTCACTCCATCACCGACGTCTTCGCCGGCGCCATGGGCACCGTGGCGGTGCTCGCCGCCCTTCATCAGCGCGACCGAACCGGCACCGGCGACTACATCGACCTGAGCCAGATCGAGACCTTGACTACGTTCATCGCCGCCGAACTCGTCGATGCCCAGCTGAACGGCCGCGACGGCGAGCGGCGCGGGAACGATCGCGACCATGCCGTGCCGCACGGCGTGTTCCCTTGCCTTCCGGACGGCAACTTCGTGGCCATCGTGGCCCGTGATGACGACGAGTGGCGCCGCCTCTGCGCACGTATGGGCCGCGACGACCTCGTCGCCGACACCCAGCTCGCCGCCTTGACTGGGCGGCTGGCGCGCCGGGACCACGTGCACGGAGCCGTCGCCGCGTGGACCGCCACACGCGACGGCGCGGCGATCGCCGAGGAGCTGCAAGCGGCGGGCGTGCCGGCGTCACCGGCGATGAAACCGTCGGCGTTGCTCGCCGAGGACCAGTTGTGGCACGCGGAGTTCTTCGCGATGATCGACAGGGCCTTCATAGGACCGCATCCCTATCCGGGCCCGGTCGTGCGCCTCACCAAGACGCCGGCCACCTTCGAGCGGCCGGCTCCTCTCTACGGAGAGCACACCGACGACGTGCTGCGCGAACTGCTCGGACTCGGCGACGACGAGCTGAAGGCGCTCTACGACGACGGCGTCACGTCCGTCGAGCCCAGCGCTCAGGACTGGCGCTGAACGTCGGCGGGCTCGGTCGGGCAACGGAGCCCGGCCAACGCGTAGTCGGCGTACGACCGTGCGATCGTCTCGATGGGGCCGTCGCGGCTCGGCCGGTACCAGACGTGCACGGAGTTGACCATCGTCAGGATGGCATTGCTGATGATGCGCACGTCGAGATCGGGGCTGAACGACCCATCGGCCACGCCCTCCCGTATGAGCTCCCTCACGTACTCCTCGTAGGTGCGCCGCTCGGCCATGATCTCCCGGCGGCGATCGTCCGGCAGCGCCGAGTACTCCGTGTAGAACACCCTGATCGAGGTGAGTCGGCGGCCGAACGACAGGACGTGGCCCTCGATGAGCAGGTGCAGGCGGGCTGCCGCCGGACCGTCCGCCGCCTGCGCCGCGGCCATGTTGGCCTTGGCCTCGTCGTGGATCTTGCGGGTGATCCGGTAGAGCAGGTCACTCTTGGAATCGATGTAGTAGTAGAGCGAGCCCTTCAGCAATCCAACCGCGCTGGCGATCTCCTGGAGCGTCGTAGCCGCGTAGCCCTTCTTCTCGAGGATGCCGGCGGCAACGTCGTAGATCTCCTGTTCCCGTTCGAGGGCGCGAGCCGTCGGTCGGCGGACACGACCGCGCCGAGCCCTCGACGCACAGGTGGTCACGACGGCGTCGATGCGGTCACCAGAGGATGATGACAACGAACGCGGCGGCCGTCGCCCGGATCTGACGGCTCCGGCGTCACCTCGTCGCACACTGCGTCGCGACGCGAGCAGCGCATCCGGTACGGACAACCACCGCTCTCCTCCGACGGTTGCTCCTGCGTGTCGGCGTCGTCGGTGGCCTGAAGCACCTCGAGCGACGACGCGGTGACGAGCGCCGCTGTGTACGGATGGGCCGCCCGGTCGAGCAGCATCGTCGCCGGACCCGACTCGACGATCTTGCCTCGGTACATCACGGCGACGTCGTGGCACAGATGGCGGACGAGTCGCAGGTCGTGGCCGACGAAGACATACGTGACGCCGAGCCGCTCCTGGAGGTCGAGAAGCAGGTTGACGATCTGGGCACTCACGGAGACGTCGAGGGCCGACAGCGGCTCGTCGAGAACGATGACCTCGGGGTCCTGAGAGATGGCGCGAGCGATGGCGACGCGCTGGCGCTGGCCGCCCGACAGTTGGTGCGGATACCGCATCGCCGCTTGGGCGTTGAGGCCGACGAGGTCGAGCAGTTCGGACGCACGACGCTGCCGTTCCTGCTTGCTGCCGACGTTCTCGATGGCCTGCTGCTCGGTGATCGTCTGCCAGATCCGCATTCGGGGATCGAGTGAGCTGTACGGGTTCTGGAACACCGCGGCCACCGCGTGCCGGTAGTCACGAAGCTCGGCGGACCCCAGCCCGGCGATGGCCTTGCCCTCGAAGATGACGTCACCGCTCGTCGGTGGTTCGAGACCGAGGAGCAGGCGAGTGAGCGTGGTCTTGCCGCTTCCCGACTCGCCGACCAACCCGAGCGTGCGACCACGGTGCACCTCGACCTCGACGTCGCTCAAGGCGTGCACGATGCCGCCACCGGGCGCGGGGTACGTCTTGGTGACCGACCGTGCCTCCAGCACCACCTCGTCGGTCATAGCGGGCTGTCGGCTTTGATGCAGCGCACCGCAACGGCGCCGAACATCTCGACGGGCGGGATGGCCTCGGTGCAGCGCGCTTCGGCGATCGGGCACCGTGGCGCGAAGGGGCAGCCGGGCGGAAGATCGGAAAGGGGCGGCGGCTGGCCCGGGATGGCGCGTAGGCGGCTGAGCGGCTCGGCGTGGCCCGAGTCGGCGTCGAGGAGCGCCCGGGTGTACGGATGGCGGGGGTTGGCCATGACGGTGTTGATGGGGCCGGCCTCCACGACGATCCCGGCATACATGACGGTCAGGTCCTGACACACCAGACGGGCAACGGCGAGGTCGTGGGTGACGAACAGCAGCGCCAGCTTGCGTTCACGCCGCATCTCGTCGAGCAGCCGAAGGATCGAAACCTGGGTCGTCACGTCGAGGGCCGTCGTGGGCTCGTCGGCAATGAGCAAGCGCGGTTCCTTGACCAGCGCGATGGCGATGGCCACGCGCTGGCGCATGCCACCGGAGAACTCGTGCGGATAGCTCTTCAGGCGCGCCCGCGCGTCGCGCACACCGAGCCGTTCCAGAAGGGCAACGATGTTCTCGTCCGTCTCCTGCCGCGGCTTCTTCCCGGTGGCTTCGGCGATCTGCTTGCGCACCGTGTACAGCGGATCGAGCGCGGTGACCGGGTCCTGCGGTATGTAACCGATGTCGTCACGCAGGACGTTGCGCATGTCGCGCTGCTTCAGCGCCAGAAGATCGCGGCCGTCCAGGAGGACACGACCGCCGACCACGGCGCCGATCGGGCGGTTGATGAGGCGCATGATGCTCAGCGCCGCAGTGCTCTTCCCGCTGCCCGATTCACCCACGAGCGCCGTCGCCGAGCCCGAGCGCACCAGGAAGTCGACCCCGCGGACGGCCTGCACGGAGCCTCGACCGGTGTAGTAGTCGGTGTGCAGATCGATGACCTCGAGCATCCGCTACCGCCGCGTCGCCGGGTCGCTGCGCACTCGGAGCCAGTCGCCCATCAGGTTGGTGGCCAGAACGGTGAGGCTCAGAGCAATGATGGGGATCGCGGGCAGCCACCAGCCTTCCGTCGAGCTGGACGAGAGGTGCTTGCGCCCGTCCGCGAGCATGCCGCCCCACGATGCCGCCGGCGACGGGACCCCGAGGCCGAGGAAGCTCAGCGAGCCCTCGGCGATGATGGCGAGACCGAGCTGGAGGCTGAGCAGCACCAGCAGTGTCGGAACGATGTTCGGCAGGATGTGCTTGCGCACCACCCACTTGTCGGAGCCCCCCATCGTGCGGGCCATGGTGACGTAGTCCATCGTCTTTATGGCAAGCACCTCGCTGCGCAACACGCGGGCGTAGCTCGGCCAGAAGGCGATGGCCAGGATGATGACCACGACCTGGGTGCTCGGCCCGAACACGCCGACGACGACGATGGCGAAGAGAAGCACGGGGAACGCGAGGCTGGCGTCGGTCGTACGCATGAGGAAGGCGTCGAGCCGGCCACCCCGGTAACCGGCGAGCACGGCGATGCCGCAGCCCGACGATGCCGGCGATGACCACGACGGCGAGCGACACCATCAGTGCGACGCGAGCACCGTCGATGAGACGCGACAGCACGTCGCGGCCCAGATCATCGGTACCGAGCGGATGCGACCAACTGCCGCCGAACAGGACGGGCGGCTCCAGCGCGGCTGCCAGATCGATCTCGTTCGGCCCGTACGGCGCGAGATACGGGCCGAAGAGCCCGGTGAACACGAACAGGCCCAGGATGGTTCCGGAGAACCAGGGCAGATGCTGCCGCCGCCGGCGGCCGGCCGTCACCGAGGCAGGTAGCCCTCCGGCTAGGTCCTGGTCCGGCTCAACCTGGAGTGGCAACGCCACGGCCGCGCCTCCTCACTCGGGGATCCAGGAACCCGTACGAGATGTCGACGATGAACAGCAAGAACACGAAGATGGCCGTGTTCACCAGCACCACACCCTGTACCAGGTTGTAGTCGCGCGAGTTGATGCCCTGGATGGCCATCTGCCCGACACCGGGCCAGGCGAAGATGGTCTCCACGATGACCGCGCCCGAGAAGAGGCCGCCGAGCAAGATGCCGGCCAGGGTGACGATCGGCAGGGAGGCGTTACGCAGGGTGTGCACGACCAGTTGCGGCGACGAGACGCCCTTCGCCCGCTCGAACAGGGTGTGATCCTTGCGCAGCACCTCGATGACCGCGGAGCGAGTCAGCCGAGTTATCGATGCCAGCGCGTAGGCCCCGAGCGCGATCGCCGGCAGCACCAGGTGCTCCCACCCTCCCTGCCCGAACGGCGGCAGCCAGTCCAATCTCACGGAGAAGACGAGCACGAGCAGGATGCCGAGACAGAACGACGGGACCGACTGGCCGGCGAGCGCGAGACCCTTGCCTATGTGGTCGATCCAGGTGCCCGGTCGCATCGCTGACAGCACGCCGATTGGGATGCCGAAGACGATCGCGAACAGGAAGGCGACCACGCCCAGCTCGATCGTGTTCGGGAGCGCGGTGGCGATGAGGCTCCTCACATCGGTCCGATAGGCGAACGACTGCCCGAGGTCGCCGTGGGCAAGGTCCTTGATGTACTGCGTGTACTGAGTGAACAATGGTTTGTCCAGCCCGAGGTTCTTCTCGATCTGGGCCCGGGTTGCGGGCGGTGCGTCCTGCGGCACCATGAGATCGGCGACGTTCCCGCTCGCCCGGCTGAGGAGGAACACGACCGTCGCCACGACCCAGAGGACGAGGATGGCCTGCCCCAGCCGGGCCAGCGTGTACCGCAGCATGCCCGTCGGCTACTTCGCGATGAGCCAGGAGGTCGGCCCCGCGTAAGGATTGCCCTTGACGAAGCCGAGGCTCTCGACGTTCGGACCAGTCGCCACGAGCGACGACACCAGGATCATGGGCAAGCCCCAGAGCTGCTCGTCGATGTAGTCGCCCATCGTCCGCCCGAGCATTGCTCGCTTGTCCGCGTCCAACTCGGCGTTCAGTTGGGCGACGAGGTCGTCGAGCTTGGTGTCACCCACGATGGTCGTGTACGGCGCGTTCGACCAGAAGAACGACTGCGCCGACAGTCGCGTGGGCTCGATGTAGAAGCTGGTCGGACCGGCGATCATCCCGGCCCCCTTGAGCTGCTTGTTCCGCCACTGGGGCAGGATCGTGCCGGCGTCGGCGACGTTCAGTGTGGCGTTCACGCCGATCTGCGACCAGAACGCGATGATGGTCTCGGCCAGCTTCTGGATATCGGGCACCGTCGACGTCGCCGCGTACGTGTTGAGGGTGAACTCCAGGTTCGTTGCGCCTGCTTCCTGCAGCAGCTTCTTGGCGCCGTCGGGGTCATAGGGCAGGGCCTTGGTGTCGGGATTGAACCCAGGCGTGACCGTCGGGACGTTGCTCGTCGGCGTTTGGGCGATACCCCTTGTACAGCGTCTTGGCGATCGAGTCCCGATCGACCGCCATGAGCAACGCCTTGCGCACCCTGACGTCCTTCAACGGCGACGCCACGTCGGGGAAGTTGTTGTCGTACATCATGCAGTAGCCGAGACCCGTCCCCTTGTTCTCGTTGATCGTGACCTTGGAATCGCTCTTGAGTCCATCGGCGGTAGCGCCGGTGAGGCCATAGGCGACGTCGAGGGTGCCGGTCTGGATGCCGGCGACGCGGCTCGACTCGTCCGGCACGATGGCGTACACGAGCTTCTTCCAGTTCGGCTTGCGCGCCGGGTCGAAGTACTCCTCGTGGCGGTCGTACTTGACGTTGGCATTCAGCTCCTGCGACACGAACTTCCAGGGGCCGGCGGCCACGGGGTTCGTCTTGAACTTGGCGTCGCCGACGGTGTTGTAGTAGTCGGTGGCGATCGGCGGCACCATGTCCGCGACGAGCGTGGCGAAGGGCTTGTTCGTCACGACCTGCACCGTCAACGGGTCGACCACCGTGGCACCGGTGACGAACGACTTGAAGTTGGCGTAGTGGGTGAACTCGGCGCCATTCACGATGCGATCGACCGCCGTCTTCACGTCGTTGGCCGTGAACGCCGAGCCGTCGTGCATCTTCACGCCGTCGCGCAGATGAAAGGTCCACGTCAGCTTGTCGGCGCTCAGGTCGAAGCCGGTCGCCAGGTTGGGCACGTACTTGTTGTCCTGATCGGGCGTGTAGAGGAACTCGGCGATCGCCCACATGAGCGGGAAGATCAGGCCACCGACCGCCCAGTGGGGGTCGACGAAGGCCTCCTGCAGGCTCGGTACCCCGATCGTGATCGTCTCGGTCTTGGCCTCGGTGCGCGCACCCGGCGCCGCGGTCGAGCCGGTCGTGGTGGCTGCGCCAGCCGCCGTCGTGGCGGCGCCGGCCGCCGTCGTGGCCGGGGCCTCTGCCGTGGTCGTGGCCCCGCCCGCCGCCGTCGTGGTCGACCCCGACTTGTTGTCACTTCCGCACGCGGCGAGGAAGGCGGTCAGCGCCAGACTGCTCCCGCCCACGAGCAACGACCGACGCGAGAATCCCCCGAAGCCGAACGTGCCCGGCTCGATGGGCGGCATCGTCTCGTCGTGGTGGTACATCGTCGGCGCGTCGAATTCGTCGTCCATCGCTGGTTCCCCCATTTTTCGCTGTGAAGTCGTCCCCCGCTGGGTTGTCTACCGCCTGTTTGATAGAAAACGCAAGGCGTGGCCGAAAGCTCCGTATGGGTGAAGTAGCCACCGGCCGACGGACCTAGCATCCCGGCCACGATCCCCTACGAGACGAAGCGCGTACCGGCGGAGCCGGACGTGACCGCGCCCGACGGGTCCGACGTCAGGGTGCTGCTGCAGCTGCCGGCCGGGAGCCTCGCCCACTTCTCGCTGCCGGCGGGGGCCACGTCGGTCGCCGTCCGGCACCGGACGATCTCGGAGATCTGGTACTTCGTCGCCGGGGTAGGACAGATGTGGCGATCGCAGGACGGTCGCTCGGAGATCGTGGACGTCGGTCCCGGTACCGCCATCACGATCCCGCGGGGCACCGCCTTCCAGTTCCGATCGCTGAGCGACGATCCGCTCGTGGCGGTAGGGGTGGCGATGCCACCGTGGCCGGGCGACGGCGAGGCGGAGCTCGTCGACGGGGTCTGGGTGCCCACGGTCGCCGCGGGCCCTGCCTGAGCGCTGGTTCTGCTAGCGATTGATGAATGCCGACGAGGAGAACCACGCCCTGACGAACCCGCTCGGGCTCCCGGATCAGGTGCGAGCGTGTCTGTTCGATCTGGATGGCGTCATCACCCAGACCGCGCAGGTCCACGCCCAGGCCTGGAAGGACACGTTCGACACGTTCCTGCGGGCTCGCGCCGAGGCCACGGGCGAACCCTTCGTGGCCTTCGACATCGGCACGGACTACGAGCAGTTCGTCGACGGGAAGGCCCGCCTCGACGGCACCCGGTCGTTCCTGGAGTCGCGCCGCATCGACCTGCCCGAGGGCGCAGCAGGCGATCCGCCGGGCGCGGCGACGGTGCAGGGGCTCAGCAACGACAAGAACGAGCGGGTGCTACGCCAGCTGGCGGCCGGCATCGTGGTCTACGACGGATCGGTCCACTACGTGCGGGCGGCGCGGGAGCGCGGTCTGCGCACCGCGGTCGTGTCGTCGAGCAAGAACACGTTGGCCGTCCTGTCCACGGCCAACCTCGTCGGGTTGTTCGACATCGTGATCGACGGTGTGGTGGCGGAGCGACAGCACCTCGCCGGCAAGCCCGCGCCCGACACCTTTCTCGCCGCCGCCGCCGCCCTGGCGGTGCCGGCCGCTGAAGCCGCCGTCTTCGAGGACGCCATCGCCGGGATCATGGCGGGACGGGCGGGTGGCTTCGCCTTCGTGGTGGGCGTGGACCGGGTCGGTCACGGCCCCGCCCTGGCCGCCGCCGGCGCCGACGAGGTGGTGCGCGACCTCGCCGAGCTCTTGGATCCGCCGTCGTGAACGATCCCATCTTCACCACCGAGCCGTGGTGCGTGCGCGAGCCGAAGCTGCACCTCGACGACCTGGCCCAGAGCGAGTCGGTGTTCGCCCTCTCGAACGGCCACATCGGCCTTCGGGGGAACCTGGACGAAGGCGAGCCCTTCGGCCTGCCCGGCACCTACCTGAACTCCGTGTACGAACTGCGGCCGCTCCCGTACGCCGAGGCCGGCTACGGCTACCCCGAGTCGGGCCAGAGCGTCATCAACGTGACCAACGGGAAGCTGCTACGCCTGCTCGTCGACGACGAGCCCTTCGACGTGCGGTACGGCGACCTGCACCATCACGAACGGGTCCTCGACCTTCGCGCCGGGACGCTCTCGCGCGACGTCGAATGGCAGTCGCCGGCGGGCTGCTCCGTTCGGGTGCAGTCGACGCGCATGGTCTCGCTGACCCAGCGATCGGTCGCGGCCGTCCAGTACCGGGTGACGGCCGTCGGCCAGGCGTTGCGCGTCGTGGTGCAGTCGGAGCTGGTGGCCAACGAGTCGCTGCCTGACCTCGGCAAGGATCCCCGTGTGGCCGCCGCGCTCGACGCGCCGCTGCAGATCGAGGAGCACGCACCACTCGAAGACGGCGCGGTGATGGTGCACCGCACCCGCCACAGCGGCCTGCTGGTGGCGGCGGCGATGACCCACATCGTCGAGGGCGCCGGCAACACCGAGTTGCACGTCAGCACCTCGCCCGAAGCCAGCCGGGTGACGATCGTTCAGCGCCTGGCCGCCGGCGACACGTTGTCGATCGTGAAGCTCCTGGGCTACGGATGGTCGCGTCAGCGCTCCCGGCCGGCCGTGCACGACCAGGTCATCGCCGCGTTGGCGGCGGCGCGCCACACCGGCTGGGACGGGTTGCTGGCGGAGCAGCGGGCCTACCTCGACGACTTCTGGAACGGCGCCGATGTGGAGCTGGACGGCGATCCCCAGGTGCAGCAGGCCGTGCGGTTCGCCCTCTTCCACGTGCTGCAGGCGGGTGCCCGCGCCGAACGACGGCCCATCCCCGCCAAGGGTCTGACCGGACCGGGCTACGACGGCCACACCTTCTGGGACACCGAGTCCTTCGTGCTGCCGGTGCTCATCCACACCCAGCCTCGCGCCGCCGCCGACACCCTCCATTGGCGGTACTCCACCCTGGAGCAGGCTCGCACCCGAGCCGCCCTCCTCGGTCTCGCCGGAGCGGCCTTCCCGTGGCGCACCATCACCGGCGACGAGTGCTCCAGCTACTGGCCGGCGGGCACCGCCGCCTTCCACGTCAACGCCGACATCGCCGGCGCGGTCATCCGCTACGTCGACGTCACGGGCGACGAACGCTTCGAGGAGCACCCAGGCGTCGACCTCCTCGTGGAGACGGCTCGGCTGTGGCGGGCGCTCGGTCATCACGACGCCGCCGGCCACTTCCGCATCGACGGGGTGACCGGGCCCGACGAGTACAGCGCCATCGCCGACAACAACGTCTACACGAACCTGATGGCCGAGCAGAACCTCAGACGGGCCGCCGATGCCGTCGCCCGCTATCCCGAGCGCGGCCACGAACTGGAGGTCTCCACCGAGGAAGCGGCGTCGTGGCGCGATGCGGCCGCCGCCATGTTCATTCCCTATGACGAAGACCTCAAGGTGCACCCGCAGAGCGAGGAGTTCACCGAGCACGCGTACTGGGACTTCGCCGCCACTCGGCCCGACCAGTACCCGCTGATGCTGCACTTCCCGTACTTCGACCTCTACCGCAAGCAGGTCGTAAAACAGGCCGACCTGGTGCTCGCCATGCATGTGCGCGGTGATGCATTCAGCGCCGACGAGAAGGCGCGGAACTTCGCCTACTACGAGGCGCTCACCGTTCGCGACTCGTCGCTGTCGGCCAGCACGCAAGCGGTCATGGCCGCTGAGGTCGGCCACCTCGAGCTGGCCCACGACTACCTCGGGGAAGCAGCGCTGATGGACCTGCACGACCTCGAGCACAACACGGGCAGCGGGCTGCACATGGCGTCGTTGGCCGGCGCGTGGATCGCCCTCGTCGCCGGCTTCGGCGGCATGCGGACTGATCGCGACGGCATTCACTTCGCCCCCCGGCTGCCCGACCAGATCAGGCGGCTCGCCTTTCGCCTCTGCTACCGGGGGCGCAGGCTCAGCGTCACGGTGGCCGACAACACCGCGACCTATCAGTTGGTCAGCGGCGACGAGGTGCGCATCACCCATCACCGGCGCGAGCTGCTGCTCGGCGCCGCACCGGTGGCGGCGCCCATCCCGCCGATCATCGCCGGCCCCACCCCGACCCAGCCGCCCGGACGGCGCCCTGCGCGCAGGGGCGAGCGCTGAACACCGGCGGCCGCGCCGACCGATCGCCTACCGTGAAGTCTCATGGCTCGAGTGCGCCTCGGCGTCGTGGGCGCCCATCTCCGCGGCCAGCCCCTCAACGCGCAGCTGATCGACCGCGGCGCCCAGCTCGTGGCCACCACCAGGACGGCCCCGTGCTACCGGCTGGTGGCATTGCCGACCCAGCCACCCAAGCCCGGCCTCATCCGCACCGAACCCGGAGACCACCGTGCCGGCGCCATCGAGGTGGAGGTGTACGAGTTGGAGGTGGCGGCGTTCGGCCACATCGTCGCCGGTGTTCCGGCACCGTTGTGCATCGGGCGCGTGCTGTTGGAGGATGGCTCCGACGTGGCCGGGTTCCTGTGTGAGACCGTGGGCGCCGCGGGCTGCGCTGACATCACGCGCTACGGGGGATGGAGGGCATACCTCGCCGCAGCCGCCGGCCCAACGTGACGAGGAGGTCGTCGGCCCACGCCGGCGCCACGAACGAGATGCTGGGCGGCGGACGATCGGGCGGGCCTACGCCGTAGACCGGCGGGGTGAGCGCGCACAGGTCGAGCAGGTTCACGAAGCTCGTAGAGGTCCCGAGCACGCTGTTGCGCTCGATGGGCCGGCGCTGGTCGGTGGACAACCATCCGGCGGGTCATCGTGGCGACGCGGTGCCCGGCATCATCGAGGTCGCTCGCCGAGCAACCCGGCTGACCCCCGTTCCCGGGCAACTGATTCGCTCTGTCCTCCTCTGTGACGGAGAACGCGCGTCGGTTCGCTCGTAGACGTTGCGTTCGGGTCAGCCGGCGGGGGTGGTGGTCGACGTGCTGGCGGCCGCCCGGCAGTCCTGGATGGCCTGGCGGGTGTTGGCGTCGATGGACGCCGGCGCGCCCCCGGCCGACGACGCTGCCCCACCGAACTGCGGCAGCGTGATGCCCTTGTCGGCGAGGCACTGCTGCAAGGCCGGGTCGTTGAACGCGCCCCTGGCCCCGCCGCCACCCGCGCCGAAGCCGCCTCGGCCGAAGGTGACGCCACAGTCCTGCATCGCCTGGCGCGTCTCGGCGTCGATGCCACTACCGCGTCCCTGTCCGCTGCCGGGTGTCTCCCCGGCCGCCGGCGCTTGGCCCTGATTGGTGTCGCCGCCCTGGCCGCCCTGGCCGCCCTGGCGCGCCGCGCCGGCCCTGGCCCGGCGTGAACGACGGCACCGTGACGCCCTTGTCAGCGAGGCACTGCTGCACGGCCGGGTCGCTGAGGCGGCCCCCGGGCCCGCCCCCGTCACCGGTCTGCCCGGCCGTCGCCGACGGGTCGGAAGCGGCCGCCGTGGTCGGCGTCGTCGCCACGGACGAGCCGCCGCCGCCTCCGCACGCCCCCAGCAGCACCACCATGGCGGCGGCGAACGCCGGCAACAACATCTTCGTCTTCATCCTGATCTCTCCCGTCGGAGCCTCGATGGCTCGGTCATCCCTGCCCCCTCCCGAACGCACCCCTGAACCGCCCGCCGGCGAACGGATTCCCGGTCACGGTGGCGTTGGCGTTGGTGGTGACGTTGGTGGCCGAGCTGGGCAGCGGCTCGCTCACGGTGGCCAAGACCACCTGCTGGCCGGCCTGCAACCCGTTGGTGATCTGGGTCCACGTCGTGCCGACCACGCCGACCTGAACAGCGACGACTTGCGTCGTCGAGCCCTCGACCACCGTGACCGTGTGGCGCGTGCCTGTCGTGGTGACGGCGGACGTCGGCACGGCGACGCCCGAGGCGCTGCCGGTCACGATGCCGACCGAACCGATCGCGCCGTTCCTGAGCGACGGGGCATCGGGGGGCAGTGCGATCACCACGCCGTAGCTCGTCGTTGCCGCGGTGGACGTCGGCACGGCCGAGATCGCCACGACCTTGCCGGCGACCGGAGCCGTCGCACCGTCGGCCGTCACCGTGGCGGCCTGGCCGACCTTGATCTTCGCCACGTCGTTCAAGCTGACCGTGGTGTTGGCCTCGTAACCGCCCGGCCCTTGCACCACGACGTTCTGCGTGGTCGATGCCGCCGCAGCGCTGTCGCCCGCCGCGATGTTCACCGCCACCACCGTCCCGGCTATGGGGCTCACGACGGTGGCCTGGGCCAGCGCCTGTTGGGCGACGGTGACATCGCCGGCCGCAGCGTCGACGGCGCTCTGATACGACACGAGGTCCGCTGATGACGGCGAGGCGGCGGCGGGCGCCGAACCGCCGCCGCCGCCGCCGCCCGATGACGCGGCCGACCGGCTGAAGCCACCACTGCCGCCGCTGCGCGTTCCGGTTGCGGATCCGGTGCCACTGCTGTCACCAGGAGTCGTCGTCGCGGTCGTGTCACCGGCTGGCGGTCCACCGCGCCCGGGCGTCGTGGCGGGCGACGGCACCGTCGTGGACGTCGTCGGTGGCGCGGTCGTCATGGGGCTGGGCTCGGTCGTCGACGTGGTCGGGCCGGCCACGGTCGTCGTCGGGCTCGGTTCGGTCGTCGTCGGGCTGGGCGCAGTCGTCGGCTCGGTCGTGGGTGGCTCGGTCGTGGGTGGCTCGGTCGTGGTCGTGGTCGGCGGCTCGGTCGTCGGTGGCGGCAGCTGGTTGGCGAGCTGCGTCAGGAGATCGTCGAGCGCGCCCGATGCCGACGCCAGGGCGGTCTGCGCATCGCTGACGGCCGTCTGGGCGGTGACGACCGCTTGGAGCGCCGTCTGGCAGGCGTTGATCGACGTGAGGGCCGCGGCCGGATCAGTCGTCACATCCACACCGATGGCAGCACAGACCGTGGTGGCCGACGCCAGCGACGTCGCCGCCTGGGCCCGCGCCGTGTCGACATCGTGCTGCGCGGCCAGGACCGCCTGCTGGGCGGCGGCCAGGTCCGGATTGGAATCGCTGGTGCTGGCGGCGTAGAGGATGTACTGCGGCGTTGCCCGTGCCGTCGAGAACGAGCGGGTCGTCGCGCTGACGCTCTCGCCGTTCAGCGCGCGCTGCAGGGTGAGGTTGGCGGCGTCGAGCGCCGCCTGCTTCTGGTGCAGTGTCGCGGTGAGGGCGGTGACGTCGAGCGTCGCCAAGGTCTGGCCGGCGGTGACGGTGTCGCCCACCGCCACGGCGACGGTGGCGACCGTACCGGCCACCGGGAAGCCGACGGTGGCCTGGCTCACCGGCTCGATGGTGGCCACGGTGTTCAACAGCGATTCGATGTCGCGCTGGCTGGCCGTCGCCGTGCGATAGCTCGAGGGGCCCGACGCCGATGCGCGCATCGCCAGGCCACCACCGACGGCGACCACCGCCACCAGCACCACGGCGATGACGGCCCGGGCCCGGCGGCGACCTCGCCGGCGGCCACCGGCAACGACCGACGCCGGGAATTTCGAGGCGAGATCGGTCCTGGCCAGCCGGGCCGGCAATACCGGGTCGGGAAGCTCGGGGGACTCGGGCGTGGTCATTCGTTCCTCAAGGCGTCGATCGGTGCGAGACGGGCGGCGCGGGTGGCGGGATAGACCCCGAAGCCCACGCCGATGGCCATCGCCATGACGATGGCGCCAATGGCCGCCGGCACCGAGATGATGACCCTCGAACCGGTGAGATGGGGCAGGATCGCCGCGCCGGCGAGACCGAGCCCGACGCCGAGCAAGCCGCCGGCGAAGCCCAGCAGGCATGCCTCGACCAGGAACTGGCGGCGGATGAGCCGGGGTCGACCGCCGAGCGCCTTGCGCAGCCCGATCTCGCGGATCCGCTCGGTGACGGACACGAGCATGATGTTCATGACACCGATCCCACCGACGAGCAGCGAGATGACGGCGATGCCGCCGAGCATCACGCGCATCGTGTCGTCGACGGTCGTTGCCGCTGAAAGGATCGACTGCTCGGTGGCGATGGAGAAGTCGGCGGCAGTGGCGGTGGTGATGCCGTGGCGGTTGAGCAGCAGCGAGTCAGCCTCTTGATACGCGGCCGACAGCGTCCCCGACGACGTGGCCTTCACGTAGATCGAGCTGACCGAGTTGCGACTGGTGCCGCCGACGAGGCGCTGCGCGTAGGTCGTGGCCGGCACGAGCGCGATGTCGTTGCTCGTCGTGGTCTCTGACGAACTCAGCGGCTTCAACACCCCGACGACATCGAGCGTGACGCCGTTGTAGGTGACCGTGCGTCCCACCACATTGGTGGTGCCGAACAGCTGCGTGGCGGTGTCCGGCCCGAGCACCACCACGGCGGCCGCCGATTGGTCGTCGGTGTCGGTCAGGAACCGGCCCGCCTCCAGCTGTCGTGATCGGACCTCCTGCCAGCTGGCGGTAGTGCCGGTGAGCGTCGTCGTCCAGTTCGTGGTGCCCTGCACCAGCGACGCCGACGTCGTGGAGACACCCGCGACGGCCTGGATGTCGGGCGCCGCATCGGGCGATGTCAGCGCGGCCACGTCCTGGCGGGTCAGTGTCGATGCCGACCCGAAGCCGCCGCGGACCCCGGTGCTGGCGTTGGTCGTGCTTCCCGGCGAGATCACCAACAGGTTGGTGCCGAGGGCGTTGATGCTGTCGCGGACTTCGGCCTGCGCGCCTTGGCCGAGGCCGACCGTGAGCACGACCGCGCTGATCCCGATGAGGATGCCGAGCGTCGTCAGGGCCGAGCGCAGCCGGTGCGTGCGCACGGCTTCGGCCGCGGTACGGAAGGTGTCTCGCCAGTTCATGAACGGCCGTCCGCCGGCTCGATCCGGCCGTCGTGGATCTTGATGATGCGGCTCGCCCGCCTCGCCACGTCCGGTTCGTGGGTGATCAGCACGATGGTGCGTCCGGCATCGTGCAGTTCGTCCAGCAGGGCCAACACGTCGGCCGACGAGACCGAGTCGAGGTTGCCCGTGGGCTCGTCGGCCAGGATCATGCCCGGCTCGGTCACCAGCGCCCGTGCCACCGCGACGCGCTGCTGCTGCCCGCCGGAGAGCTCGCCCGGCCGGTGATCGGCGCGGTCGGACAGGCCGACGGTCTCCAGCGCCGCGAGGGCGCGCTGGCGGCGCTCCGCAGGACGCACGCCCGCGTACACGAGCGGCAACTCCACGTTGCGCCACGCCGGCAGGTAGGCGAGGAGGTTGAACTGCTGGAAGACGAAGCCGATGAAGAGGTTGCGCACGTCGGAGAGCTGGTCCTCGTCGAGCGACTGCACGTCGTGGCCGGCCAACCGGAAGATTCCGGTCGTCGGCACATCGAGGCAACCGAGGATGTGCATGAGGGTCGACTTGCCCGATCCGGACGGGCCGGTGACGGCGACGAACTCGTTCTCGTCGATGCGCAGCGAGATGTTGCGCAGCGCGTGCACTTCGAGGCAGCCGGTGGCGTAGACCTTGCTGACGTCGATCAGCTCGATGACGGCGGTCGGCGACGTTTGCTCGATGTCAGGCGATCCTTGCGCCGCCTCGATCGTTCCTGTGCTCATCCGCCCGGGCTTCCTGCCGGCGCCTGGCCGGTACCGATGCCCGTGCGACCTTGGCCGCCCGACCCCGTGCCGTTCCCGCCCCCGAAGCCCGTTCCGGTACCGGCGCCCGTGCGGCCCTGGCCGCCGGCTCGCCCGGCGAAGCCCGCGGGCACCTCGACCACGACCTTGTCGCCGACGGCGAGGCCGTTGGTGACCTCCACCATCGCCCCGCTGGTCTGGCCGAGGGTGACGTTGCGGGTCTCGGTAGGCCCGGTAGCCGTGCCGTCCGTGGCGACTTGCACCGTCGAGCGGCCGTCCGTCGTGGTGACCGCCAGCGCGGGCACGAGGGTGACGCCGGTCCGCTGCGCCGTCGTGATCGCCGCGGTGACGTTCGAGCCGATGAACATCGTGGTCGGATCGGCGGTGAAGGCCACCTTGACCGTGTAGCTGGCCACGCCGGACGTCGTCGTGGCGACCTTGCTCACGTCGGTCACCGCGCCGGTCGCGGTAGCTCCCGTGGCCTGGCCCACGCCGCCGTTGGCGCCCTGGCCCGGCGCACCGGTCTGACCTGTGGCACCGATCTGCCCGGTCGCACCGGGCGCGGCGCCACCGATGTTCGGCGCGCCCGTGGCACCGGCGGCGGCGCGCCGGGCAGCACCACCGAACCCTCCAGCGGCGAGCGCCGCTGCAAAGCCGCCGGCGTTCGTTGCCGTGCTCGAGGTGGTGACGCTCATCGTGACCGGTTGGCCAGTCGCCACGGCGGCGATGTCGGTGCTGCCGACGGCGAGGTCGACGACGAACGAACCCGTGCTGACCACTTGGATCTGCGCCGAGGAAGCAGCCGCTTGGTTGTTGCCCTGGCCGGTACCGGATCCCGAGCCGATCGCCCCGGCCGTGCGGCCGGAGCCGGTCGCCGACCCGGTCAGTGACGTGCCGCCGGTACCGCTGGCCGACAGCTGCTCGCCGACGGTGAGGTTCACCGCCGTCACCGTGCCGTCGATCGTGGCCGTCAACGACGCGCCGGCATCGGCCGTCTGCGCTGCCGTCAGCGCGTCCTGGGCCACCGTGACGTTCGACTGATCGGCGACCAATTGGTCGTCGGAGGCGTCGGCGGTCTGATCGTCGGACAGCTTGGCGTTGGCATCATCGAGGGTCGCCTGGGCTTTGGCCACCGCCGCGTCGAGGGCCGCCGAATCGATCGTGGCCAGCACCTGGCCCGCCGTCACCTTGTCCCCCGCGGCCACATTGACCGCCGTCACGGTGCCGGCCGAGGCGAAGCTCAGGTCGGCGGTGTTGGCGGCGGCCACGGTGCCTTCGGCAGTGACAGTGGTGTCGAGCGTGCCGCTGGACACGGTGAGCACCTGCTTGGTCGTCGCCGCCGCCGTGGCCGACGCGCCGTCCGAGCGATCGCTCCACCACCACGCTCCAGCCCCGGCGATCAGGAGGACGACCACGAGGACAGCGGCCATGGTTCGCCGTCGTCGCGTCGGCCTCCGGCCAGCCGGCGGCGGAGGATCGGCGCCGTCCGGGGCGGCGCTGGCGTCAGGCTGGTCGACCGGCTCATCGCCCGGATCATCGGGGGCGTCCTGCGCCGTGGCCTGACCAAGCGACATGAAGGACTCCTTCGGGTGTGGTGGCGCGGGATCCCGGTGATGGTGGCCCACACGTATGGGACGAGGCTCCCAAGCAACTGTGAACTCCCTGGGACTCGCGCCGCGCCCGTGCCCGCGCCGCGCCCGCGCCGCGCCGCGGCCCGCGCCGCCCGCGTCGCCCGCCGCCAAGCGCCCGCCGCCGAGCGCGCGGCCCGCGCTGCGGACGCGCTGGGGCGGGGTCAAGCGTTCAGGCCGCGCGAATCGGGGGTGTGCGATGAGGTCGTGGGGCGGGTCCGGGCGGGGTCAGGCGGGCCAGGCGGGTCAGGTCCGTGGGCGCCACGCCGTAGCGACCCTGGCGACCTCCGTCGGTCACGATCGCGGTGCGCGGTCGACGCCCGCCCTGGTGTGGTGGCCGGCGGGTTACCCCGCGCCCAGCACCCAGCACCCAGCGGGCGGGCGGGCCGCGCCCGGTCAGCGGGCAGCCATGGCGCTCAGCGGCGCCTGGGCCGGATCGTCGCTGCCATCGGCGGCCTCACCACCGGCGGCCGCCGGAGCCAGGACGCCGGCCCGGCGCAGCGCGGGCATGACGCCCTCGGCGAACCAGTACGCCTCCTCCAGGTGGGGATGCCCCGACAGGATGAACTCGTCGAAGCCCAACGCGTGGTACTCGATCAACCGCTCGGCCACGTCCTCGTGGCTGCCGACCAGCGCCGTCCCGGCCCCGCCCCGCACCAGCCCGATCCCGGCCCACAGGTTCGGCGCGATCGTGAGGCCGTCGGTGCGGCCGCCGTGCAACGCCGCCATGCGCCGCTGGCCGGCGGACTCGGAGCGGGCGAAGCCGGCTTGGGCGGCGGCGATGGCCTTCGGGTTCATGGTGGCCAGGACACGCTCGGTCTCGGCCCACGCATCGGCGGCCCGGTCGCGGGTGATCACATGGAGGCGGATGCCGAAGCGCAACGATCGACCTTCGGCCGCCGCCAGCTCCCGCATGCGCGCCAACCGGGGGATCACGTCCACCGGCGGCTCGCCCCACATGAGGTACACGTCAGTGTGACGGGCGGCGACGCGCTCGGCCGCCGGCGATGCGCCGCCGAAGTAGATCGGCGGCATGGGCTTGGGCGCGGCGCGAACCGTGGCTCCCTCGAGGTGGTAGTGCCGGCCTTCGACGCTGTACGGACGCCCCGACCACGTCCCGCGCAACGCCCCCAGGAACTCGTCGGTGCGCTCGTAGCGCTCGTCGTGATCCAGCCAATCGCCGAACCGGCGCTGCTCGGCCGCGTCTCCGCCGGTGACGACGTTCAGCAACAACCGACCGTGGGAGATGCGCTGGTACGTCGCCGCCATCTGGGCGGCCAGCGTCGGCGACAGGAAGCCCGGGCGGAACGCCACGAGGAACTGCAGGCGTCGGGTGAGCGGCAGGAGCGCCGCCGTCACGAGCCACGCGTCCTCGCACCAGGTTCCGGTCGGGGTGAGCACCCCGGTGAAGCCGAGGTTCTCGGCCGCCTGCGCCAGCTGACCGAGGTACTCGATGGTGGGCGCCCGGCGATGCGCCTCGGCCGTGGCGGGCACCACGTCTCGGCTGTCGCCTGCCGTGGGCAGGAACCAGTGCAGCTTCAACGTCTGCTCCGTTCAGTAGCCGGCCACCGGATCGACGATGCCGAGCAGCGGCTCGCCGCCGAGGTAGCGCCGAAGGTTGTCGATGAACCGCTCGACACTGCGCCCGAGCATGCCAGGCGCCGACCACGAGACGTGCGGGCTGATGCGCACACGCGGGTGCGCCCGTAGCGGATGATCGGCGGGCAGCACCTCCGGGTCGGTGACGTCGAGCGACGCCAGCCGCACGCGGCCGTCGTCGAGCGCTCGCACCAGCGCGTCCTGATCCACGAGCGTTCCGCGTGCCACGTTCACGAGGTGCAGGCCCGGCTTCGCCGCGGTGAGCAACGCATCATCGACGATGTGCCATGTGTCGGCCGTGCCTGGTGCCAGCACCACGAGGTGGTCGGCGCGCGCCGCCACCTCGTGCAGCGGCAGCACGGTGACACCGGGGACGGGACTGGGGCGCTCGGTGCGCCGGGCGGCCACGATCTCCATCCCGAACGCCGAGGCTCGCTCGGCGAGGGCGGTGGCGATGCTCCCCAATCCGATCAGGCCGAGGGTGGCACCTTCAAGGGTGCTGAGGTTGGGATCGCCGCGTGGCATGTCCGGCGACCAGACCTCCGGTAGCCGCTTGTCGGCGGCCAGCATGGTGGCGAGGACGAACTCGGCGATCGGGACGCTCATCACGCCGCGCGAGCACGTCACGGTACGGTCCCGGAACAGCGCGTGGGGGTAGACGTCGACCCCGGCCGACGCCGTGTGCACCCACTCCACCCCCGCCGCCCACGGCACGGACTTCCCGACGAGCTGCGCCAGCGGCTCGGTGTGGCGAGGCATGGCGTACAGGATCTTGGCCGCTGGGACCGGCGTCTCGAGCGGCTCAACCGGAATGTCGACGACGTCGACCTCCGTCACCGCTCGGCGGATCAGGTCGCCAAAGACGGGACCGAGCTGGTTCCAGACGACCGTTTGTGTCATCAGACGGCGGCCGCCAACCTGCGCTCGCGCTGGGCGACCTCGTCGCGCACCTTGGCGACGAGCTCCCCATAGGCGACGGCGTCGTCGTAAGGGTTGTAGCCGCGGATGAGGAACGTGGTGACCCCGATGTCGTAGTAGTCGAGCAGAGCCTCGGACACCGTGTCCACCGAACCGACCAGCGCGGTGGAGTTGCCCTGCGCGCCAGTCGCCGCCGCGAGGGGCGTGAACAGGCAGCGGTCGAGGACGTCGCCCTTGGCGGCGGCGGCCAGGAGGCGCTGCGACCCGACGTTCTGCGGCCCCGCCGAGCCCCGGGACAACGGGCGCCCCGGGCGGCTCTTCACCTGATCGAGGATGCGGTAGGCGCGATCCCATGCCTCGCCGTCGGTCGGGGCGAGGATGGGGCGCGTCGACAGCGAGATGCCGGGGTTGCGCCCGTGCTCGGCTGCGGCCACCTTCACCGTCGCGATGTGGGCGGCGGCGTCGGCCAGTGGCTCGCCCCACAGCGCATACACGTCGGCGTGCTTGGCCGATACTGCGATGGCCTCAGGCGACGAACCGCCGAAGTAGATCGGCAGATGCGGCTCTCGGACGCAGCGCACACCGGAGAATGATCTCCGTACGGTGTAGAACTCGCCGTCGGCATCGAACGGCTCCGTCGCCGTCCACGTGCGACGCACCACATCGAGGTACTCGTCGGTGCGGCGATAGCGCGCCGCCTTGTCCAGGAAGTCGCCATCGCGCGCCTGCTCCTCGTCACTGCCGCCGGTGATGACGTGGACCGCGAGCCGGCCACCCGAGAACTGGTCGAGCGTGGCCAGCTTGCGGGCGGCCACCGTGGGCGCCACGAAACCCGGGCGGTGCGCCAGCAGGACGCCAAGACGCTCTGTCGCCTGCAACGCCCACGACGCCACGATGAAGCCGTCGGGCGCGAAGGAGAAGTAGCCGATGAGGACCCGATCGAAGCCCGAGTCCTCGTGCGCCTTGGCGAAGCGGGTCAAGAATTCGGGGTTCACGATGGGACCGCTGGGCGGGATGATCTCCGAGTACTCCTGCGGGGCGATCATCCCGATGAACTCGACGCTCATGGCTTCTCCTTCGTCGAACAGGTCGGGCTGGTCCGCCGCGACCACGTCGTACAGGGCTGGAACCACCACGCCTCCTCGTCGACGCTGTGACCGAGGCTCAACAGCCCGTGGTTGCCCACGTCCTGGGCGATGGGGTCGAGCAGGCGTCCCAACGTAGACCACGCCTTGGCGCACAGCGAGTGGGGGTGCGCCGACACGACGTCGTGGCGGGCGGCGTGGATATGGGAGTGGGGGGTGCGTCGTCGAGCAGATCAGTCATGGATGTCCTTCGGGGCCAGCGCCGCCCTGCCGGCGGCGAGGACGATGGTGTCGTCCTGGGGGCTGTGGATGCGACTGCAGAGCACGTCGCGGTAGTGCCGTTCGATCGGGTGGTGACGGGAGAGCCCAGGGTTGCCGATGAGGGTGATGCCGATCTCGACCGACCGGATGGCGTTGGCGGTGGCGGTGCGTTTCACGAGGCTGGAGCCGGTGGCGGCACCGACCGAGTCGGGACCGTCGTCGACCTCGCGCGCCGTCCCGTGGATCAGCCGCTCGTTGGCGTACAGCAGCGCCTCGATCTCACCGACAGCCTCCTGGAACCGGTGCAGCGAAGCCAGTGGCGCGCCCAGGTTCGCGGGCGTGCGCTCGTTGAGGTAGCCCACCAACCAGTCACGTGCCGACCGGGCCACGCCGTTGTAGATCGACGAGATGACGAGGTTGTTCCACGCCAGGAACGAAGGATCCCGCGTCTCGGCGGCCACTGTGCCCGCGGGCGCGACCGCAACGGCCTGTTCGAGGGGGATCTCGGCACCCTCGAAGATCACGTCGTCGCTGCGCGTCGCGCGCATGCCGAGGTGATCCCACGTCTCCTCGACGCGGTAGCCGGGCGTGCCTGCCTCCACGAGGAACGTCCCGACGAGTGGCTCGGGATCGTCGGAACGAGCCCACACCGCGAGCCAGCGCAAACGCGGAATCCCGGTCGAGTAGATCTTGCGGCCGGTCAGTCGCCAGCCGCCATCGGGCACGCGCTGCGCCACCGTGGCCGGCAGCCCGCCGCGTGCCGGCGTGCCGAGGTCGGGCTCGACCCGCAACGCGTTGATGAGGGCGACACCCTCGATGGACGACTGCTGCACCCGCTGACGCACGGCGGCCGGCCAGGGATTGTCGGGGCGGCCGAGGACGGCGTGAAACAGGAGGTGCTGCGACAGCACCAAGGCCACGGATGGGTCGGCGGCGCCAACGGCCTCGACAAGACGGCAGGCGTCCGCCAGCCCGCCGCCACCGCCGCCGATGTCGGCCGGTGCGGTGAGTGTGAGCGCGCCCGCCTCCTGGAGTGCGTCGAACGCCTCGTGGGGGAACGAGCCGTCACGGTCGTGCGCGCTCGCACGACCGGCGATGACAGCGAGGGCGTCGCCCAGGGTCCGGCGAGTGACCACCGCCGTCACAATGACAGGTTCTTGAGCGTGTCGGCGAACGGGGTGTCCCAGAGCGTCGTGATGTCGACCTTCGCGGGCAGCAGGCCGGCGGCGAGGAACGTGTCGGCCACGTCCTGCCGCGACGCGATGGCGACATCGCGAGATGAAGCCACAGCGGCGCGCCCATCACGTCTGGCTACGACGGTTCGCGGTGCGGACCCGCAGGCGAGGCCGTGGTGGCGGACGCGGCGGCACCGTCGTGGCCCCGCTGCCGACCGCCGACCCCGACACCGTCCCACGATGGCACTCGGCACCACCCTGCGTGCCGCCCGAGGCGGTCGTTAGGCTTCTCTCGTGGATCCAGCGACGACGATGCGACTCATCGTCCTGTCCGACACCCATGTCGGTCGCAGCAGGAGCCGCGACCTCCCAGCTCACGTATGGAAGCTGATCGAGGAGGCCGACGCCGTGCTGCACGCCGGTGACATCAAGACCGACGAGTTCCTCGAGCGGCTTCGAGCAATCGCGGTGACACATGCCGTCGCTGGCAACAACGACATCGAGATGAGCCACCCGCCACCGAATCTCCTGCACCTCGAGCTGGCCGGCGTGGCCGTCGGGATGATCCACGATGCCGGCCCGTCGCTCGGTCGGGCCCGACGCATGCAGCGGCGCTTCCCCGAGGCTGCGGTCGTCGTGTTCGGCCACAGTCACGTGCCCTACGACGACCTCGGCGCCGACGGTCAGCGGCTGTTCAATCCTGGCTCACCCACACTCAGGCGCCGGCAACCCCATCACACGATCGGCGAGCTGCTGCTCGACGACGGTCGCGTCGCCGCTCACCGAATCATCATCGTTTGAGAATGGACCGCGCAGCCGGCGTTATGGCGTGAGGTCGAGTCCCGCCATGCTGCCTTCGGCGCGCCAGTCCTCCAGGAGCTGCACGAAGGCGATCGGCCCGGCACCGTAGAACCCGTTGCGCTGGCTCCGGTCCCCCGGCTTGCCCTCGTTGTTGTAGTAGCCCGGCGTGCACGACTCCAGGAACTGCTGGTTGTTCATGGCCAGGCTCAGGATGGTCTCCACCCACGCCGCTTCGGCTTCCTCCGTGGCCTCGACCACGCGCACGTCGTTGTCGAGGGCGTGACCGAGGATGTACGCCACGTGGCGGCTCTGCTCGTCCAGCATGTGCGGGAAGTTCACAGTGAAACCAGATTGCACGAGGCTGAAGATGAACACGTTCGGAAAGCCGTGGGTGTGCATGCCGTGGAACGTGGACGCGCCGTCGGCCCACTTCTCGCTCAACGTGACACCGTCACGGCCGATCAGGTCGTAGCCGGCGCGTCGCGTGTAGTCGGTGCCAACCTCGAACCCTGTGGCGAAGACGAGGCAATCCAGCGCGTACTCGTGGCCGTCGACCTCCACGCCGTTGGGGGTGATCTTCTCGACGCCGCGCCCGCCGGTGTCGACGAGGGTGACGTTGTCACGGTTGTAGCTGTCGAGGTACTCGTCGTGGAAGCAGGGGCGCTTGCAGAACTGGCGGTAGTACGGCTTGAGCGCCTCGGCCGTCGCCGGGTCCTTCACGATGGAGTCGACGCGCGACCGGATCTGCTCCATCTTCTCGAAGTCGGCCAGCTCCATCGTTGCGGCGAGGTGCTCAGGACTGAGGTCACCGGAGCTGTCGTTGCGCACCATGATCAGCAGCTTGCCGATGATGTCCGTCCAGCCGTCGCTCACCAGGTCTTCCTCCTGGTAACCGCCCGACACCAAGGTGTTGAAGTTGTCCATGCGGCGGCGCTGCCAACCGGGCTCCAGGCTCTGGGCCCACTCGGGGTCGGTGGGGCGGTTGTCGCGCAGGTCGATCGACGACGGCGTGCGCTGGAACACGTACAGGTGCTCGGCCGCTTCCGCCAGGTGCGGGATGCACTGCACCGCGGTGGCGCCCGTGCCGATGATGCCGACACGCTTACCGTGCAGGCCAGTGAGGTTCCCGTCGGAGTCGCCACCGGTGTAGGCGTAGTCCCAGCGGCTGGTGTGGAACGTGTGCCCCTGGAACGTCTCGACGCCGCGGACGGCAGGCAGCTTCGGGCGATGCAGCGGCCCGTTGGCCATGCACACGAAGCGGGCCCGCATGCGGTCACCCCGATTGGTCGAGATGATCCAGCGCGCGCTGGCCTCCTCCCAGCGCATCTCGGTGACCTCGGTCTGGAAGCAGACGTTGTCGTAGAGGTTGAAGTGGCGGCCGATGGCCCGGCTGTGAGCCAGGATCTCGGGCGCGTGGGAGTACTTCTCCTTCGGGACGTAGCCCAGCTCCTCCAGCAGCGGGAGGTAGATGTACGACTCGACATCGCACATCGCACCCGGGTAGCGGTTCCAGTACCAGGTGCCCCCGAAGTCGCCGCCCTTCTCGATCATGCGGAGGTCCGTGACGCCTGCCTGGCGCAGACGGGCACCGGCCAGGAGGCCGCCGAAGCCGCCGCCGATCACCACGACATCGACGTCGTCGGTCAGGGGCTCTCGCACGATGGGCTCGACGTACGGATCGTCGACGTAGTGGGCGAACTCACCCACGACTTCTTGGTACTGGTCGTTGCCGTCGGGGCGCAGGCGCTTGCCGCGTTCCTCGCGATACTTCTCCCGCAGCGCGTCCGGATCGAACTTCAGCATCGTCGGCTCCGTAACCGTGCGGTCGCCCTGATCCGTCGTCGACATGCTCCGTTGACCCTCGCTCGATCGTGTCGCGCCCGGTGCGCGATCATCCTGAGTTCTTACCATGACGAGCCGATTCGGCTCTCGTCCGCTCGACACCCGGGGCAAAGCCACGCGAAGAAGAGATGGCGCTCGGAGTTGACAGTCTCGTCCGGCTCGTCGCCGACCGCGACGCCTTCCTGGCGATCACCGAGACGCTCATGGACATCGAACACGAGATCGCCGCCGAGATCGCGGCACGATCATCTCGCGGCGTTGACGACTTCGACGTGCGCGCCGCGGCCAACGCATCGTTCGAGGTCTTCCGGGCGGCGGCGCGATCGTCGGTCGTCTACCCCTGCGGCCCGAGCATGTCCCAGCGCGTCGCCATGGGCATGCGGCGGCTCCGGCCGCTGTTCGCCGCGATCGCTCATGCGAACCACTGAAACGCTTACTGGGAGCTGGCCAGTGAGCCGGGGCCTCGAGCAGTTACCGGTTCGGGCCGGCCGCCTCGCCTGAGCCGGTGGCGGGCCGGATGAGCGTGTTGCGCAGCACCCGCTCGAGGGCGGCGCGGCAGCGGGCGCGCGTCTCGTCGTCGAACCGCCCCACGACCGAGATGCCCCACAGGAACATGCCCACCACTTCGCGAAAGGCAGCGGCGTCCTCCTCACGAAGTTCGCCCCGGTCGATCGCCCGCTGCACCATGGCACGGAACATCTCCGTCACCGCATCCAAACGGATCTCCGGGGCGGGCACATCGATCTGGGCCCGGATGGCGAGCAGCGTCATCGCCGGACGCGCCCGCATGATGTCGCAGGCCCGGTCGACGACGGCCATGACCTCATCGATGACGGACCGCTGGTGCTGCTCGGCCACCGAGGCGTAGTCGTGCCAGGCCACGTCGATCGAGTGCTGGAAGGCAGCCCGGTACAGGGTCTGCTTGTTGGAGAAGTGGTGGTACACGGTGGCCGTCGTGACGCCGGCGCGGTCGGCGATGGTGAGCGAAGACGTGCCCTCGAAGCCGCCGCAGGCGAAGCAGTCGACGGCGGCTTCCAGGATGCGCAGCTTGGTGTCGCCACTGCTGGAGTTGCGGGGGCGACCGGGTTTGCGCCGCTCCGTCGCAACGGCCGCGACGGCCGGAGCGGCCCGAGTCGTGGGACTGGCCGGGGTGGCCCCCATCAGCTGCCGAGGGGCGGCGGCGCGGGACGGCCGCGCTCGGCGGCGTACTCGTTGATGGACTTGCCGATGGCCTCGACGGTGGCGTTCACGAACCGGTGGTCGGTGCCCACGATCCAGTCGTAGGACGCCTGGGTCGGCTCCAGCTGGCCCTGGAAGTGGGGCATGACGTACTGCGCGAACAGTTCGTACGACCGCAGCGTCGCCGACCAGTCGGCGATGTCGCCGCCGAACATCAGGAAGCAACCGAATCCGCCCGACTGATCCACCAGCCGTTGGATCTGCGCCACCGCCATGTCGGGCGTGCCGATGACCGCCGAGCCGGAGTCGTTCATCTCACGCACGCGACCCTCGTAAGTGGTGGCCTCGACGGGTCCCGTCGGCACGACGTGGGCGAGGTAGTCGAACACCCGCTCCAAGCCGAACCGGCAGTTGTCGACGGCCTCCTGCTCGGTGTCGGCGAGGTGGATCGGGCCCATCATGCGCCACTGGCGCCGGTCGACGACGGTGCCGTGATCGGCCGCCTGCTCCTCCATCACGGCCCAGTGCCCGGCCAGCATCTCGAAGCCCAGCGGACTGGTGGCGGCGATCGACAGCAGGCCGACGCCGTGGCGCCCGGCCGCCTTCGGACCCGACGGTGAGATGGAAGCGGCGACGGCGACGTCGAACACGCTGTAGGGGCGCAACTGAAGGCGGCCTTCGTTGATGGTGAACCAGTCGGTCTTGGCCGTCACGGCCTCGCCCCGGAACAGCGCCATGATGACGTCGAAGCTCTCCTCCATCATGCGGCGCTGGTTGTCCGGATCGATGCCCAGCATGTAGGCGTCGGAGGTGAGCTGGCCCGGGCCGACGCCGAACATCGTCCGCCCCCGCGTGAGGTGGTCCAGCATGACGATGCGGTCGGCGAGGATGAGCGGGTGGTGGTAGGGCAACGAGCTCACACCCGTACCGAGCTTGATGCGCGTCGTGCGCTGTGCGGCGGCGGCGATGAACACCTCGGGCGAGGCGAGCGTCTCGAACCCGCTGGAGTGATGCTCACCGATCCACGCTTCGTCGTAGCCCAGGCGATCGAGGTGCTCGATCAGTTCCAGGTCGCGGTGCATCGACAGCGTGGGGTTCTGCCCGACCGGATGCATCGGCGGCAGGAAGATGCCGAAGCGCAGACCTCCCCCGCCGTGGGGGCCGCCTCGCGAGCCGTCGGCCCCGTTCGTCCCGTTGCCGGTGTTCGATCCTGAGCCCGTTGCCATCAGTACGTACTTCCCGTCTGTGTCTCGAAGGTCTGCGTCACGCCTACGATCACGCCGGCACCGTCAGCGCCGGGACCGCCGCAGCTCGCTCAGGTCGGCGCGCGTTCTGGCCGTCGGGCTCGAGCTCGTAGTCGCGCGCCGGGACGCCCCGCTCCTCGGACCGCTCGAGCCGCCCGCACGAGGCGAGCGCGCACGTCGGCGGTGGCGGCCGGGTCGAGGGCGCCGGCCAGGATCGCTGCGCCGTGCTCGGCCAGATCGGCTTGGGCCTGATCGATCGACGTCGTCGCTGTCGCAGTCCTCGTCACGCGTCTCCCCCGGGGTCGGTGGGCCAGCGCCAGTATTATCATGGCCATGCTATTTCCGTGTCAAGATCGGCCCTCCCTGGCGAACTGATGTACGCCGCGTGTCATAGATGACCGAAAATCGCGTCAGTACGCGAATGGACGGGGCAGGCCGCGAAGGGACGCGCGTCAGCGGACGGGTTCGGTGCCTTCGAAGGCGTTGACGTCGGCCCGGCACACGAAGCGCACCGCCGGCACCGACAGCACCCGGTCGTGGGCCAGGGTGGTGGTGACCACGTGGTACGGATCGAGGCGATCGTCGCCCCACGCCTCGGCCTCGAACGCCACGATGCGGCCACCGACGCGCTCCACGCTCTCGGCTTCGTGATGCGACTCCACTTGCACCAGGCGCAGACCGTTGGGCGTTTGGGCCAGGTTCAACGTGGCCGTGTACTGCACGTCGTCGCCACCGAGCGGGTCGGGGTCGAGCGCGGCCAGGACCAACACGGGGCGCCCGTCGAGCGCGACGGCGAGATCGCAGCCGTCGTAGTGGGTGTCGAGGCGGACCTCGCCCAGTTGGCACGGAAACCCGAACTGGTCACGCAGCACCGCCGCCGCCGCCGGGTTGTCGACGATGGCACCCGTCGTGAGCCCGCGGGCGCGCACGCCGCTGCGACACGAGAGCCGGGTGTGGGCGAACGTGAACGGACCGACGGCGCTCTCGCCGACGCGCCACGCCTGCACCGACAGCGCGGGTGGGTCGGTGGGATGAAGGCCCGGCGGCAGCAATGCCTCGCGCGCCGATCGCCGCATCTCGACGATCATCTGCAGCACAGCCACGTGACGTAGCTCGAACGTGTCGGTGCCCCAAGCGTCGATCGTGGGTGCCGGCAGCCGGTCGGCCAGGACGTCAGCGTCGGCCGTGCCGGTCAGCATCAGACCAACCCCGCCGGCAGCGTGGTGGGGGCCGGCACTCGGCCGCTCTGGGCACCGGCGAACTTCGGCATCACCTCGCGGGCAAACAGGCGCAGGCTGTCGAGCACCTGTTCCTGTGACAGCACCTCGGCGGCATTGAGCACGAAGTTGATGCCGTCGACGCCGATCGACTCCCAGCGTTTGATGACCGACACGAGATGCTCGGGATCACCGACGCCCAAGCCTTCGGGCAGACCCTTCTTGGCCGACGGGTCGTCGGAGTTGGTGGCCGCCTTCAACGCCTGGCCGATGTTGCCCAGGGCGTGATAGGCGCGCGTCGTGTACGCCTCGCGAGTCCAGTAGAGGTGGGCGTTCAGCGTGTTGAACGTGCCCGCCATGGCCAGACCGGCGCGAGCCGCCTCCCTGTAGTCCTCGTGGCAGTAGAGGAAGTTCATCGTGTGGACCCGGTCGTTGACGAGGCCACCGACCGGGTCGCAGTTGGCGATGACGCGGTGGTACTGCTTCGTGCGCCGGTCCTGTTCCTCGTAGCTGACCGCCGCCACACCGAGGGAGCCCATCCCTCGCTCGGCCGCGTCCAGCTCGGTGCCGGGACTGGTGACGGTGACCCACATGGGAGGGTGCGGTTCCTGCAGCGGCTTCGGGAGCACGTTGCGCTCGGGCATCGAGAAGCTCTTGCCCTGCCACGAGAACGAGTCCTTCATCCACATCTGCGGTAGCACGCGACAGAACTCGTCCCACGTCTTTTCGGTGTCGTCGGGGTCGGCGCCGAAGCCGCCGAGTTCGGTCCACGTGGACGAGCGGGCGGTGCCGAATTCCAGCCGGCCGCCGGAGATCTGATCGAGGGCGGCGGCGCGCTCGGCGATGCGCACGGGGTGGTTCATCTCCGGCACGCACACGACGGCACCGTGGCCCACGCGGATCCGTTGCGTCTGCGCCGCGACGGCAGTGAGGAACACCTCCGGCGAGGAGCAGTGGGAGTACTCCTCCAAGAAGTGATGCTCGACGGCCCAGACGTGGTCGAAGCCGAGCTCCTCGGCCAGCCGGCACTGCTCCAAGGCGTTCATGTACACCTGGTGCTCGGCCACCTTGCCCAGTGGTCGCGGTACGGACAACTCGAAGAAGATCCCGAACCTCACGTCGTCACCCTAACGGCGTGCCCCCTCGGGAACCCAGGTGGAGACCCGGGGGTCTAGTGACCGGCAACAGCGGGAAGGCAGCCGGAGTCCAGATTCTCATCTAGAGGAGCACGATCATGGCGTCCAAGCGTTTCACCGTTCCTGGCATGGACCAGAAGAAAGCTGATCAGGTGTCCAAGCGGCTTCAGCAACGCCTCGTGGCGCTCATCGACCTCGAGCTCACGCTGAAGCACATCCACTGGAACGTGGTGGGTGCGACCTTCATCGGCGTGCACGAGATGCTCGATCCCCAAGTCGACGGCGTCCGCTTGATGGTGGACCAGACCGCCGAGCGCATCGCCACGCTGGGGTCCGAGCCCAACGGGCTGCCGGGCAACGTCGTGTCCAGCCGCACCTGGGACGACTACAAGCTCGGCCGCGCCACCGTCCCAGAGCACTTGGGCGCGCTCGACGTCGTCTACACCGGCGTCATCGAGGAGCACCGGGAGGCCATCGAGGAGCTCGAGCAGCTCGATCCGGTCACGCAGGACATGCTGATCGAGCAGTCCCAGGACCTGGAGCAGTACCACTGGTTCGTTCGGGCGCACCTCGAGTCGTCGGAGGGCGCGCTGACGACCGGAGGCTCGCAGCACACGGTCGAGGCCGCCGCCAAGGCCAAGCGCGGCATCAAGCGCTGATCTCGGGCGCGCTCGAGGAGCGCTGGTAGGAGCCCGGAGCCGTTTCCATCGCTTCGCCGCGGCGCAACATGCGCTCGACGTGCAGGAAGGCGCTCCGGTGCTCCACTGTGTCGGCGAAGGCGTTCTCCACGTGGGGGCGGTACACGAACCGGTGGGCCGCCATGTCGTCGATGGTCCTGGGCTCGGCCAGGAAGTCGAGCATCGCCTGATGGCGCCGGTCGATCACCGCGGTGAACTCGTCGACCATGCGAACGTAGGTTTCGCGTCCCTCGATGACTCCCTTGTGGTGGGAGGTCACGTAGTAGTCGGCCTCTTCATCGCGGATCAGCCGGAGGCTGGTTTCAAAGTCTTCCAGGTCGCTCCAGACGTCGCCGTAGTACGGGCCGAAACCCGTCAGGTCGATGTCGGAGAGATAGAACACGCCACCCGAGATCCGGAAGCCACTGTGGCCGCGGGTGTGGCCCGGCAGGTGCACCGCCTCGACGGTGACGCCGCCGAGGTCGAACTGGTGGCCGTCGCTGAAGCCCTGGGCATCGGGGCGAGGCGTGAAGTGGAACTCGTCCAGCACGACCTGGGTGAACGACTCGCGCGCCTCGCCCTCCAGCCCGTAGACGGCCATCAACCCGTCGAGGGACGTGACGCCGGGCAGGTCTTCGTGGTGGACGTGCACGCGGGCGTCGGCGAAGAAACCGTTGCCGGCGATGTGATCCTCATGGCTGTGGCTGTTGATCACGGCATCGACGGGGGCTGGGGCCCCGCCCCTGTCGACCACGGTGATCGAGGGATCGATGATCACCGTCTCGCCGTCGCCCCGGACCAGCAACGAGTTGCTCGACGGATAGGCACCGTTGCCCGTACCGACCAGCACACTGACCGCGCCGGTGAGCCGGCGCTGCGCTTCTCCCCAGTCGATCACCACGGCGGGCAACGGTAGCGGCGGCTCCGCCGCGGGCGCGAGCCGGCATCGATTGGGTGTTCGGCGCTCGGTCTGCGCGAGAGTCGGGACTCGAAGCGAACGAGCCCCACGGATACGTCACGAGAGCCGGATATGAGGAGACAGGGAGGAGACAGCATGGGCGCACTGGACGGACGGGTGGCGATCATCACCGGAGCAGGACGCGGGATCGGCCGGGAGCACGCCCTCTTGTTCGCCGCCGAGGGCGCCAAGGTCGTGGTGAACGACCTCGGCGGCGCCAACGACGGTTCGGGGGCCGACGCCGGACCGGCCCACGAGGTCGCCGAGGAGATCCGGGCGATGGGCGGCGAGGCCATCGCCAACACCGACGACGTCGCCGATTGGGAGGGCGGCCAGCGGATGGTGAACGCCGCCATCGAAGCGTTCGGCGATCTGCACGTGCTCGTCAACAACGCCGGCATCCTGCGCGACCGCATGCTGACGAACATGACGGCCGCCGAGTGGGACGACGTCGTGCGCGTCCATCTGCGGGGCCACTTCGTCCCGACCCGGTGGGCAGCCACCTACTGGCGCGAGCAGTCGAAGGCGGGCAAACCGGTGAAGGCCTCGGTCGTGAACACGTCCTCCACGTCGGGGCTGTTCGGCAACGCCGGTCAGACGAACTACGGCGCCGCCAAGACCGGCATCGCCACGTTCACGCAGATCGCCAACACGGAGCTGGAGCGCTACGGCGTGCGCTGCAACGCCATCGCCCCGGCGGCGCTGACCCGGCTGACCGAAGGCCTCAACCCGGACCGACCGGTGGCCGCGCCCGGCGAGTTCGACGCATCGGACCCGGCCAACATCTCGCCGTTCGTGGCCTACTTGGCCACCGAGGACTGCCCCATCGCAGGCCGGGTCTTCTGGGTGCGCGGCGGCGAGGTGGCGCTGTTCCAGCCGTTCGCCATCGTGGACCGAATCGAGACCGAGGGGCGCTGGACGGTGGAGGGCCTCGCCAAAGAGGCAGGCCGGTTCGCCACCTTCGAGTTCAACCTCGGCACGCCCTACTGACGCCGCCCGGATAGCTGTCGCCGCCCGACGCAGCAGGGAACGTCTCGACAACGGTTCGTGGCCAACGGAGTGACGGGGGCGCGACCGGGCACGATCGCCCCGCTTGCCAGCCACCGTCGGTGCCCACCGTCTCGCGGCGCGACGCCTTTCGTCGAGAGCTCACCGTGGGTGACCGCTGTCGCCGCCGTTCTCGGTGCATCTGCGCTTCTCGGTGCAGATGTGCAGCAAAAACGATGCAGTCCCGCACCGAGAAGCGGCCGCCGCCGTGGTTGCCGACCACGCACCGCGACATCGATCCGACGCCCGCGACGCATTAAGCACGACGCATTAGTACGCGCGGTCGATGCGTTCGAAGCGGCGGCGCACCATGGATCGGCTCTCCTCGTGGGGCACGATGTACAGCCGCTCTGTGCCGATGGCCGCCACCACGTGCTCGGCCACTTCCTCCACCGCCAGCACCCGCCCGGCCATGTCGCGATTGTCCTCGCCCTGATCGGCGACCGTCGGCGACGCGTCCGGCCCACCCAGCTCGGCCGGACGGTTTCGCTCCGAGTTGCCGATGTTGGTCGACACCCGCATCGGGCACAGCACGCTCACGCCGATGCCGTTGGGGCGCAGTTCCCGATGCAGGACCTCGGCCAGCGCCACGACCCCGTACTTGGCCACGCAGTACGGCCCGAGCCCGACGTTGGGCACCAGTCCCGCGAACGACGCCGTGAACAGCAGGTGGCCGCCGTTGCCGGCCTCCACCATGCGGGGCAGGAACGCCTCGACGCCGTGCACCGGCCCCCACAGATCCACGTCGATGATCCACTTCCAGTCGGCGTGCGTCATCTCCACGATGGGGCCGCCGACGGCGACTCCGGCATTGCCGAACACCACGTCGGCCTGCCCGAAGCGGTCATAGGTGGCGTCGGCCAGCGCGTCGACGCTGTCCTTGTCGGCCACGTCGGTCACCACGCCCAACACGTCGGTGATGGCCCCCAGCTCGGCCTGGGCTCGATCCAGTGCTCCCTGCTCGATGTCGGCCAGCACCAGGCGGCTGCCGGCGTTGGCCAGCAGCCGGGCCGTCTCCAGCCCGATCCCGCTGGCTCCCCCGGTGATGACGGACACCTTTCCCCTGATCTCCATGGCGGCAGCCTGCCAGACGCGCCCGGAGCCGATGACATTTCGCGGAGCCGCGACCCTGGAGCCGAATGCGACCACCACCCGGCGGCGGTACTGGTGGGCGCCGGCGCGACCGGCGATGGCGAGGCGGGTGGGCGCAGCCCCCGCACGTGCGGGCGCTCGGCCGGTGACGATGCCGCCAGCAGCCATGGAACGGTGAAGCCGGCGGCGATGCGCAGGGGCAGCCGGCTGATGGCGGCGGCCTGCTGCGAGGCGTATTCGTCGAAGGAGAGGTGCCGCTCGATCAGTGGCGCCACGTTCACGTCCTCGTCGCAGACGTGGGCGGCCACGAGGTCCCGCAGCCGTGCGGTGGTGACGGCGGCGACTCGCTGGGCGTCCGGGAACGACGCCGCCGGGTCGGCCAACCCGGTCATGGCCGGTGCCAGCTCGGCGAGGACCCGGGTGAAGTCGCGGTGATCTGCGTCGAGCCGCACGAGGATGGCGGCGGCCGCCGGGACCCGATCCGCGAGCGCGGGAAAGGCGTGTTCATCCTCCTCGGCCTGGTGCCGGCGCACCTGCCGCGCCGAAGGCATGCGCCCAGCGAGCCAGCGCGTCGAGGCGACGCCCCCGATCATCAGGACCGGCCCGGTCGACGGCACCGGCCAGCTGCTCGGCGCCAGTCACCATCGCCCGGTGGACGACGCGGTACACGGTGGTATCAGCGGGCCGATCCATGATGGCCACCATGAGGGACGACCCTTGGGCTCGTCTTGGCGGTTGCTTGCGCCCGCCGCTCAGTCCCTGCGCCACGGCCGCTCAGGACCGCTGAGCAGGCGCAGGACCGGCTGGCAGTTCGCTTCTGTGGCCACCGCAAAGGCCCGCCCCAGGACCGCATCGGCCTGGGCCCGCTCCTGGGCGTCGGGCGAGCCCGCCAGCAACCGACCGTGATCGGCCAATGCCCGGGCCAGCCACATGGGAACCCCCGCCCGCTCGGATACGGCGACGGCCTCGCCCGCCCACCGGCGCGCCTCGGCGTCGTCGCCGACGAGGGCCGCCAGCCGGGCGAGGGCCAGGGCGATCGGTCCGACGAACGGCGCGGTCGAACCAGGGAAGGCGAGACGAGTCGAGACCGGTCGCAGCGCCCCGGCGATGACCTCGGCGGCGTCGGCGTGGATGCCAAGGTGCCACCAGGTGTGGGCGGTGGACACCAGGGTGGCCCGCATGAAGTAGTCCGCCGGCACCCGGCCGAGGTCGGCGGGGCTGAGCACCGTGGATCGGGCCACATCGAGCAGCCCGGCTTCGCCGGCGGCCTGGCTGAGGCACGCCCGGTAGACGAGGGCGAACGGCCCCGACAGCGCCAGCTTCGCGAGATCACGCACTCCTCGACCCGGCCCTGGTCGCCGCACCCCGATGAGGACGCCGCTCAGGATGGTCTCGGCGTTCAGGTTGCGGGTGCGCCGGTAGAGGTCATAGGTGGTGAGCGCCACCGCCTCGGCGTCCTCCGGGCGGCCCCGCGCCTGGTGAACGAGCGCCTGGAACCAGCCCGCCTCAGTGATGAGGGCGGCCCGCCCGGCCCGCGCCGCGGCGTCGCTGGCCTGGGCGGCGGCGGCCTCGGCGGTCACGACATCGACCCCGTCGAAGGCAGCCAGACCCACCATGAGGTAGCCGGTGGCCCACGCTGGTGGCGGCAGACCGTGGTCTCGATCGAGGGCCACGACTTCGTCGGCGACCTCCTGGCGCTCGTCGAACATGGTGGGACTGAGCGTCGCCCATCGCCGCATCAAGGCGGTCGCCACCAAGGCGGGGTCGCCGTGGCGGCGGGCGGCGGCCACGGCCGCCTCGCCCAACGCGATCGGGCCGTCCACGTCGCCCGTGTGGGTCAGGTTGGCGGCCAGCATGCCCAGCAGCCGGACCCGCTCGGGCGAGAGGTCGTTGCTGACAGGACCGACTGCTCGTCGCAACACCTCGATGAGTGGCCTGTCGACGACGCCGTAGTCGGTCACCGGCCAGACCGGCCTGTTCCAGCGGCAGGAGCGCCCGCAGGAGCGCCTTCTCCTCGCCGGCGGCGATGGCCAACTCGGCGGCGGTCACCAGCACGCGTCGCGGGCGCCGGTGACGTCGCCGGCACGTGCGGGCCGTGCCCATCTCCAGCAGCGCCTCGAACCGGGCTTCGCGGTCACCAGGACGCACGATCTCGAGGGCGGCGAGCGCACGCTCCCACAGCCGGCCGGCCTCCTCGTCGGCCACCTGGGCGGTGGCTTGGTGGGCGGCGGCGACGGCGTAGTCGTAGGCCTTCTGCGCCGTGCCCATAGGCGCCCCCACGCGGCGTGGTAAGCGAGCATCGTCAGATGGGCGTCGAGGTAGCCGGCCCGCAGCCGCTCGACGGCGGCCACGACGGCGGCATGGAGGCGGGCCCGCCGGGCCGGACTGAGCTCGGCGGCCAGGGTCTCGGCGAAGAGGGCGTGGGAGAACTGGACCGCGCCACACCGTCGCGGTCCTCCTCCAGGATCCCGGCGGCGAAGCCGGGTCCAGATCGTCGAGAACGCTGCCCAGGTCGTGCCGGCCACGTCGGCCAGGACGTCGAGGGCGAACTGCGCCCGACCACCGCCGCCGTCACCAGGAGCTGCTGGGTGACCGGCGGGAGGCGGCCGATGCGGCGCCGGATCACGTCCTGCACGACGTCGGGCACCAGGCGCGCGCCGCGCCACGCCACGCGCCAGTCGATCTCGCTGCCCATCAACGCCACCAGCTCGCGAACGAACAGCGGGTTGCCGGCGGTGCGGTCATGCACCAGCGCGGCCGTCGCCGCCGTGGGGAACCGCAGCCCCGACGACGAGAGCCACTCCTGCACCGCAGCCAGTCCGAGGCCGTGCAGCTCAACACGAAGCGACCCCGGAGCACGCGCCATCTCGCCGAGGCAGTCGAGCAGCGCGGCAGGCGCGTCCGGCTCGTTGGAGCGAACCGTCAGCACCAGCAGCACCGGCATCGTCCGGAGCTCACCGGCCACGAAGGCGGTCAGGCGCAGGGTGGCCGTATCAGCCCACTGGGCGTCGTCGAGGATGATGACGAGCGGCGTCGTGGCAGCCGCCAGCGCCATCACCGTGGCGGCGTGGATGGCGAAGCGCTCGACTGCGGATCGCCGCGCCTCGTCTGCATCATCAGCCGCCCGAGATGCACGAGCTGCTCGGCCGGCACCGCGCCGCTGGCGAGGAGCTGCTCGCCGTGGAGGCCCACCGTCCAGAACACGGGGCCGTACCGTCCTCGGGGCAGCGCGCCCGCACCACCACCATGCCCTCGGCTTCGCGCGAGCCGCCAGCTCGTCGATGAGGCGGGTCTTGCCGATGCCGGGCTCGCCGGTCACGACGGCCGAACGCCCGTGGCCCGAGCGCACGCTGCAGCCAGCGCCACGAGCGCCTCCAACTCGCTGTTACGACCCACGAACGGCGCGCTCCTGTCTGCCGCCAGGGCGCTGCTCGACGCGGCGCTGGTCGACGCGGCGTCCGGCGTGCAGTGGTCACCGAGCCTGACGCGAAACCGGCGGATGAGTGGCTCGGACGTTCCCCCGCCCGGGCGGCGGGCGGCCGAGTGAGTCCGGGGCCGAGGCATCGCTCCCGGAGCGATCGGCCGGCACCCAATCCAGGTCGCTGGCCTGTTCGAGGACGGCCGTCTCCAATCGCCGCAGCTCCGGCCCCGGCTCGACTCCCACCTCGTCGGCCAGCGCGCGCCGGGCGTCCTGCAGCGCCTGCAGGGCGTCGCGCTGGCGGCCCGAGCGTAGCAGCGCGGTGACGAACTTAGCTCGCAGCCCTTCGTTGTAGGGCTGCTCCTTGACGGCCGCCTCGAGGTCGCGCAGCACGGAGCGGTGCTCACCAACCGCCAGCCGAGCGCCGAGCAGCTCCTCTTTCACGTCCTGGCGCAGCGTCGACCAGCGGCCGCGGATCTCCGCGTAGGTGGCACCGTCGTCGATGTCGAGCACGGGCAGCGACGCGCCGATCTCGAGTGCTTGCGTGAGCCGCTCGGCGGCCTCCTTCGGTCGGCCAGCCTCGAGCAGGGACCGGCCCTCGGCCAGGAGGTCCTCGAAGCGGAACCAGTCGACCTCGTGGCGGCCGGCGACCAGGAGGTAGCCGGCCGCGGGTCAGCAGCCGGTGGGGCGTCACGCGGCTTGCGGCCGGGCTCGAGGGCACGGCGGAGGTTGGAGATGTACGTGTGCAGCGAGGTTGTGGCGGCGGCCGTGGCTGCGCGCCCCACACCGTGTCGATGAGCCGATCGGTCGACACCACCCGGCCGCCTTCGAGCAGCAGCAGCGCCAGCACGGCGCGCTGCTTCGGCTGCCGATCTCGACGGGCGTGCCGTCGTGAGTCACCTCTAGCCGCCCACAGTCGGTACCGCATCGCAGCCATCGTCACCCTTGGTCTGGGCCCGGAGCCGACGATCGTAGGCAGCCCGCGACGACCGCCCCGACCCTTTACAGCACCTTGAAGCGGACGCCGCCGACGAGCACGACGTCGTCGTCCTGGCGCACGCCGCGCTCAGCCGCTGCCGCCAGGACCGCGTCGCGGTCGACGGCCACGACGTCGATGCCGCCGAGCCCTTCGCCGCGCCCATCGGTGGCGGGCACGAACCGGATCGTGGCGTTGTCGAGCGTCAGCGTGGGCCGGTCCTCGTCGTCACGTTCGATGGCGAGATCGAGGATCTTGCTCCACCGGTCGGCCACGGCCTCAGGCTCGGGCGACTGGATCTCGGCGGCGGCGATGCCGTCGACCCGCTCGGTCCGGATCGCCTTCTGCCAGTTCTTGCCGGCCGGCATCCACGGGCCGTCGAACGGCTCCCCGCCCACCTGCACGTCGATCTCGAGGAACGAGCCGCTGGTGTCCTGAGGATGGAGCTGCATGATCGAGTAGTTCTTCTCCTCGGCTTCGGCGACCTTGCGGATGCCAAGCTCGTCGACGCGAGCCTTGCGCGGTGCATGGTCGTCGCACTGCAGGATCACCATGTAGCCGCTGTCGCCTCCGCGGCGCGCAAGGTAGCGACCGCCGGCGGTGTTGTCCTCGATGGGAGCGACCACCTCGACGAATTGGTGACCCACGGGGATCACCGCGTTCTTCAGACCGAACGACTTCACCCCGGGGTCGTTGAAGGCGACCTCGACGCCGAAGACGCCCTTCAGGTCGTCGACCACGGGATCGAGATCGTTGGCGACGAGAGCGAGCTGACGCAGACGGAGCATGTTGGTCACCTTCCTATGAAGCGGGGAGCCCGCTTCTCGACTTTGGCGGCAAAGGCTTCACGGGTGTCCGCAGTGGTGAACATCCGGGTGTGACGTTCCGTCTCGACGCCGATGAACGCAGCGAGGTCCATGCGCTCGGCGTCGATGAAGTTGGCCTTCATCGTCCGCAGCGCGATGGGGCGGCGGCACTCAACCGGTCCACGACGAGGGCCACTTCGTCGCGGAAGTCTTCGTCGTCGGCCACGCGGCTCACCATGCCGATGCGCAAGGCCTCTTCCGCGTTGAACTTGTCGGGCAGGAAGTACAGCTCGCGGGCGCTGGGCCGGACCCACCAGGCGTCCCAGCGTCCACGGACCGCCCATGTCGCCGGCGACCCCGACGTCGAGGAACGCCGTGTTGAACATGGCCGAGCGCGTCGCGATGCGCAGGTCGCAGGCGAGGGCCCAGCCGAGGCCGGCGCCGGCACACGCCCCGTTCACGGCGGCGACGGTGACCGCTGGGAGGTCGCGCAGCTGCACCGGCACCCGGAAGTGTTCCGGGCGGAGGCGGTCCTCGTCGGGCGAGCCGGCGGCCACACCGAAGATGTCGGCCCCCGGGCAGAACGCGCGACTGCCCGTGCCGGTGAGCACGAGCACGCGCAGCTCCGGGTCCTCGGCCGCCGCCGTCAACGCCCGACCGGTCTCGATGAGCATCCGGTTGTTCATGGAGTTCATGCGCTCCGGCCGGTTCATCGTGAGCGTGGCGACAGGTCCGTTCTTCTCGTAGAGAATGGTGTCGTAGCTGGCGTCGGTCATGGCCGTCCTCCGGTCCAGGGTTCGAAACGAGGCGGGCGGCGCTCCAGGAACGACAGCACGCCCTCCTTGGCGTCGGGATGCGCGAGCGAGGCCTGGATGCGTACTTCCGCCTCCCGCATGGCCACATCGAACGGCAGGTACAGGTCTCGGTAGACCTGCGCCTTCATGACGGCCATGGAGCGGGGCGAGACGTTGGCGGCGAGCTCGTCGACGTAGGCGCCCACTTCGTCCATCAGCGCATCGTCGGGCACCACACGGTCCACGAAGCCGATGCGTAGCGCCTCGTCGGCCCCGATGCGCCGGGCGCTCCACAGCAGATCGAGCGCTCGGCTGGAGCCGGCGATACGAGGCAGCAGCCAGCTGGTGCCGTGCTCGGCGATGAGGCCCCGCTTCGAGAACGCCGTCGTGAAGCTGGCGCTCTCGGCGGCGAAGCGCAGGTCCGACATCATCGCCAGGACGAAGCCACCACCGGCGCTCACCCCGTTCACGGCGGCGATGACCGGCTTGGACACGCGGAGCAGGTAGCTGAACAGTGCCGGCAGCTCGTCGGGATCGTCGCTGTGGCGGCCCCGGGCGACGTGGCCCTCGGTGGACCGGGTCAGGTCGGTGGTGTCGAGACCGGCGCTGAACGCCCGACCCGTCCCGGTGATCACGATGGCGACGACATCGGGGTCTGCCGCGCCCTGGTCAACGGCGTCGCGGATCTCTTCGATCATGGTGAACGTGAAGGCGTTCAGCTTCTCGGGGCGATCGAGACGCACGACGCCCATCGGCCCGTCCACGCTGTAGTTGACGTTCGAGCTCTCCCCCATGACCGCCGATGCTGGCACGCTTGGGCGGGGCCGTCCAAAGGTCGCCGTCTCGGGATCAGGTGATGGCGCCGCTGTCCTTCAGGGCGATGATGGCCTCCCAGTCGTACCCCAGCTCCAGCAGGACCTCTTCGGTGTGCTGGCCGGTCTCCGGCACGACGGCCCCGGGTGACCAAGGGGTGTCGCTGAAGTCGATGGGCGTGGCCACCACCGAGGTGTCGTCTCCACAGGGCACGAAGCACCCGGCGGCCTTGGCCTGATCGTCCTCGATGAGCTCGTGCGTCGCCTGCACGGGCGCCCACCACACACCCTCGCGGTCGAAGATCTCGGCCCACTCCTTCATGGGCCGCTTCGTGAACTCGCTCTCCAGCACCGCGCACCAGCGCGTCCGAGTTGACGGCGCGGTCGAAGAGCCCACCGAAGCGAGCGTCGTCGGCCAGGTCCGGTCGCCCGACGGCCCTCAGTACGTTCGGCCAGTGACGATCGCCCTCCAGCCCCAGTAACCAGAACCGGCGGCCGTCGCTGGCGCCGTAGTCGAGGATGAGCGGATTGGGAGCGGTGCGCCGGGTGATCGGCACCGTCGGCATGCCGGTGCGGAGGTTGGCGCTGTAGTCCCAGCCGAGCATGTACACCCCGGTGCGCAGCAGCGACGTGCTGACGAGCTGACCCTTGCCCGTTCGCTCGCGCACGAACAGCGCCGCCGACACACCGCCGGCCGCCGCCATCCCGGTCATGTGGTCGCCCATGCCACCACGCTGGTACGGCAGCTCGGAGCCCTCCGGGGTGAGGGCCGCCGCCACGCCGGCGCGCGACCAGAACGACCCCACGTCGTAGGCGGCGCGACCGCGTTCCTCGCCTTCCAACCCGAGTCCGGTGATGCTGGCGTAGACGAGGCGCGGATGGAGCGCGGTCAGCGTGGCGTGGTCGAGGCCGGCGCGCTCCAGTGCGTCGACCCGCAGGTTGGTGACGAACACGTCGGCCTGGGCGATGAGCTCACCGAGGATGCGCCGGCCGTCGTCGGTGGCGAAGTCGAGACCGATCGACCGCTTGCCCCGGTTGTCCAGCTCGAACGGTGGATTCATCTCCTCGCCGTTGGCCAACGCGTAGTACGCGGCGATACCACGGAACGGGTCGCCGATGATGGGCTCGACCTTCACCACGTCGGCGCCCCAGTCGGCCAGTACCGCGGCGCAGCTGGGCCCGGCCACCCAGAACCCGAGCTCGACGACCTTGATGCCCTCCATCGGTCCGGCCATGCCCATCCCCCCACGTCGCTGACGGCAGCGACCCTAGGACCCCGCCTGCGCAGCGCCGGGATGTGACAGAGCCGCCAGCCCACCCCCGGCCGCTAGTAATAGATCGAGCCGGGGGCGCCGCCGCCGCAGGCGATGGCGTCGCCGTTGATGGCGACGCTGACGCGGCGACGCCAGGAAGGCGACGACGGCGGCCACTTCGGCCGACTCCACCGATCCGCCCGATGGTGTTGCGCGACAGGCTGCGCTCGGCTTCCTCGACGCTGATGCCCTGGGCCTCGGCCAGTCGCGCGAGCGACCCCCGGCGTGGCCTCGGTGCGGGTGAGCCCGGGGTGCACCACGGTCACGTTGATGCCCTTCGGCCCCAGCTCGTCGGCCAGGTTCTTGGTCAGCGCCGCGACGGCCACGTTGCGCATCGAGCCGATGGCCGAGCCGGTCGAGCGCGCCCCCAGGCCGGAGATGTTGATGATGCGACCCCATCCCGCTTTCGCCATGTGCGGCGCCACCGCCTGAGCGCAACGGAGGTAGCCGAGGACCTTGACGTTGACGTCGTCCCAGAACAGCTCGTCGGTGATCTCGGCCAGCTTCGGCGGCCGGCTCTGGCCCATCGGCTTGGCCGCCGAATTGACGAGGATGTCGATGCCGCCAAGGGCCTCGCCGGCGGCCGTCACCATCATGTCCGACCGAGTCCTGCGACGCGGTGTCGACCACGATCGGCACGACGCGGCGACCGGTCGCCGCCGCCAGTTCGTGCGCCGCATCCTCGAGGACATCGAGCGTGCGGGCCGCCACCACCACGTCGCAGCCCTCGTCGGCCAGCGCCCGCGCCACCGCCTTGCCGATGCCTCGGCTGCCGCCGGTGACGATCGCCCGCTTGCCGTTGAGCCCCAGGTCCATCCCGCAGTTGTAGCGTCCCGGCGTGCGCTTCGGAATCATGTTCGCCAACACCATGTCGTGGGGAAACGGGCCGACGGCGGTCGAGGCCGCCGTCGCCGCCGAGCAGGCCGGCTTCGAGTCGATCTGGACGGTCGAGCACGTCGTCTACCCCGACGACTACGCCTCCGCCTATCCCTACAGCGCCGACGGCCGGATGCCGGCGTTGCCGTCGACTCCGATCCCCGACCCGCTGATCTGGCTCGCCTACATCGCCGTCGGTCACGTCCACGATCCGCCTCGCGACGGGCATCCTGATCCTGCCCGAGCGGAACCCGGTCGTCCTGGCCAAGGAGCTGGCCACCCTCGACCACCTCTCGGGCGGCCGGGTCGAGCTGGGCATCGGGGTCGGCTGGCTGAAGGAGGAGTTCGACGCCCTGGGCATCCCGTGGGAGCGCCGCGGCGCCCGTACCGACGAGTACGTCGGCCGCCATGCGGGCGCTGTGGGCGTCTGACGGCGCCAGCTACGACGGCGAGTTCGCCTCGTTCACCCGCGTGTCGTCCAACCCCAAGCCGCCGGGCGGCGCCGTGCGCATCGTCGTCGGCGGCCACTCCCGAGCCGCCGCCGAGCGGGCAGGGCGCCTGGGTGACGGCCTGTTCCCGGGCAAGGGCTCGCCCGGCGAGCTGGCCGAGCTGATGGACATCGCCCGCCAGACGGCGGCGGCCCACGGCCGCGACCCGGCCGCCATCGAGCTGACCGCCGGCGCCCCAGGCGGCCTCAACAAGGACCCGGCCGGCGCCCTCGAAGAGCTGGCCGCCGTAGGCGTGAGTCGCGTGGTCGTCCCGGCGTTCGCCCTCATGAAGCCCAACGACCGCCGAGGCGATGGAGGCCTTCGCCGAGCGGGTGCTGCGCCCGGCTACGACATCGCCCTCCTGATACGGGCGATGATGCCGGCCTCGCCCGACGACACCTCGCCGTCGGCCTGGGCCAGCGCCTCGCAGTAGCCCGGCACCGCGGCCCGCAAGGCGGGCGTGACGATCTTGGCCGCCACCTCCACCAGCAACTGCTCGGTCAGCTGCGGCGACGACACCGCGGCGCGGACCTTGGCGATCGACGGGCCGAGGTACTCCGTCACGCTGAAGTCCGCGCCGTCCCAATCGCTGTGCTCCACGTCGAACTGGGCCAGCGCCTCGAGCTCCTCCTGGCTGACCCGCTCGTCCGCGTAGAGGGTCAGCACCAGCAGGTCGACGACGGCTTGATGTTCCTCGTTCACGGGCGACTGCTCCTTGGCCCGGCCGAACGCCGAGCCGACGCGGTTGAAGATCGACACGAGCCCTCCTTTGTACCGAGCGTGGGCAAGGACTGCACGCTACGTTGACGGCCGTGACGGATCAGCAGGCCAAGGCCCAGCGGTTCCTCGCCCTCCATCACGCCGACCAGCCGTTGCTGCTCCCCAATCCCTGGGACGCGGGCTCGGCCGTGCTGTTGGCGTCGCTCGGGTTCGAGGCACTGGCCACGACGAGCAGCGGCTTCGCCGCCACCCTCGGACGTCTCGATGGTGGCATCAGCCGGGACGAGGCGCTGGCCCACAGCGCCGCCATCGTGGCGGCGACCGAGGTACCGGTGTCGGCCGACCTCGAGAACTGCTTTGCCGACGAGCCCGCCGGCGTGGCCGAGACCGTGCGCCTCGCCCTCGAGGCCGGGCTGGCCGGTTGCTCCATCGAGGACTTCGCCCGGCGTCAGGAGGATCCCATCTACGACGCCGGCCTGGCCGCCGAACGCGTCGCCGCCGCCGCCGAGACCGCCCACGCCGGCCCGGTCCACCTCGTGCTCACGGCGCGCGCCGAGAACTACCTCCACGGTCGGCCCGACCTGGCCGACACCATCGCCCGGCTGCAGTCGTTCCAGGAGGCCGGCGCCGACGTGCTCTACGCGCCCGGGGTCAGCGACCTCGGCGACATCCGGCGGCTCGTGTCCGCCGTAGATCTCCCCGTGAACGTCCTGGCACTGCCGAATGCCCCTTCGGTGGCGGAGCTGGCCGCCGCCGGTGTGGGGCGCATCTCGGTCGGCGGCGCGTTCGCGTTCGCCGCGCTGGGCGCAGTGGTGGCGGCCGCCCGGGAACTGCGTGAAGACGGCACCTACGGCTTCTGGACGGGTGCCGGCGTGGGATCGAGCGCGGCTCGGAAGGCCTTTCGGAGCTGATCGTGGTCTGGCCAGCGCGTCGGTACCAGGCGCTGGCGGGCGTGATTGCCGCCGGTTCGGCGCTGGCCGTCACGGAGCTGGTGGCGGCGATGACAGCGGCCCACCGGCCGACACCGATCGGGTCGGTCGCCACCCAGACCGTCGACGTGGGGCCGCGTCGTTGAAGGACCTCGCCGTCAACCTCTTCGGCACCAACGACAAGGCCGCCCTCATCGTCGGCATCGTCGTCGTCAGCCTCGCGCTCGGCGCCGCCATCGGGCTGGCCGCCGCCGCCCACTTCTGGGTGGGGCCGGTGGCCTTCTCGCTGGCCGCGGTGGTGGGCATCCTGGCAGCGCGATCGGACCCTCAGGCATCGGTGGCGGCGGCGGCGGTGGCGTGCGGGCTGGGCGCGATAGGCGCCACTGCGGTGCTCCGGCTCCTGCTGAACCTCGGGCGCGCGACAGCGCCATCAACGGCGACGGTGCCGCTGTCAACGACCGGGCCGCCGGCGCCGGCGCTGCCCGATCCCCGCATCAAGGCGGCCGACCGTCGCCGGTTTCTCGCCGCTGCCGGTGGGGTCAGCCTCGCCACCGTCGCCGCCGCACTCACCAGCCGCGGCCTGCGCGGGACCAGCCCGGCGGCCGCCAGTCGCGCCGCCACCGTCGTGCCACCGCCGGTCGAGACCGTGCCCGTGCCGGCGACCCAGCCGTTCGCCGTCACCGGTCTCACGCCGTACATCACGCCGAACGACTCGTTCTACCGCATCGACACCGCCATCTTCCTCCCCGAGGTCGACGCGACGACGTGGCGGCTGCGCATCTCCGGCCGGGTCGACACGCCCGGTCGTTCACCTACGACGACCTCCTCGCCATGGATCTGGTCGAGCTGCCGGTCACACTCGCCGTGCGTCTCCAACGAAGTCGGTGGCAACCTCGTCGGCAACGCGGTGTGGCGCGGCGTACCGCTGGCGACGCTGCTGGATCAGGCCGGTGTGCACCGTGACGCCACCCAGATCCTCGCCCGTTCCGTCGACGACTTCACCGTCGGGCTGCCTACGGCACTTGCCACCGACGGGCGCACGGCCCTTCTGGCCGCTCGCCATGAACGGCGAACCGCTGCCTGTCCGCCACGGCTTTCCCGCCCGACTCGTGGTGGCCGGCCTCTACGGCTACGTCTCGGCGACGAAGTGGGTGACGGCGCTGGAGCTCACCCGTTTCGAGGACGCCGACAGCTTCTGGGTGGAGCGGGGATGGTCGCGGGACGGCCCGATCAAGCTGGCGTCACGCGTCGAGGTGCCCCGTGCGGGAGCCAACGTGCCCGCCGGGACCGTGGTGCTGGCCGGCACCGCCTGGGCGCCCAGCGTCGGCATCAGCGCGGTCGAGGTCCAGGTCGACGACGGCGCCGTGGCTCACCGCCGAGCTGGGCGCAGCGGCCTCACCGACACCTGGGTGCAGTGGCGTCTGCCGGTCGAGCTCGACCGCCGGCTCCCACATCGCCGCCGTGCGGGCCTACGACGCCTTCGGCACGATGCAGACCGACATCCCGAGGCCACCCGAGCCCGACGGCGCGACCGGCTACCACTACCGCGCTTTCGCCGTCGAGTGAAAGGCGCTATGTCCCGACCCGCTCCAGCATCGCCGCCATCCCGTCGGCGATGCCCTGGCACAGGACATCGACGTCGGCCACCGTGTCGTAGTCACCGGTGACGCCGAAGGTGACGGCGCCGTCATAGGAGAACATGGCCACCCCGATGCGCACCTGGCCCGCCAGTGGCACGTAGGGATAGGCCGCGACCATCCGCCGCCCGGCCGCGTAGAGCGCCCGCTGCGGTCCCGGTACGTTCGTGGTGACGGTGTTCACCGAGCGCTGCGGCAGGTGGGCCGACAGGCGCATGCCGGCGGCCAGCAGCACGGGTGGTGCGAAGCCGCTGAGCGACGTGAGGGCCTCACCGGCGACGGCCTGCTTCGACTCCTTCAGTCCAGCCATCTGGGCGCTGACCGCCCGCAGCCGCTCGATGGGATCGGCGATGTAGACCGGCAAATCCACGAACATCGCCGACACCCGGTTCTCGAAGGTCCCATCGCCAACGGCACGGCCCCGCCCGTCACGCGGCCGGACCGACACCGGTACGAGGGTGCGCACGACGCGCTCGACCGACTCGCCTCTCGCCATCAACAGGTCGCGGAAGCCCCGGGCGGTGGCCGCGAGGAGCACGTCGTTGAACGTGGCACCGGTGTCCTTGCGGATGCGCTTGATGTCGTCGACCGTGGTCGAGGCCCAACCCCAGCGCCGGTTGGGGCCGATCGGGCCGTTCAGCGTCGACGTCGGCATGGGCGCCATGAGCGTGGCCAGACCCCGGAGCCCACTGAGCACGTCGACCAACTGTGACGGCGGCCCGGCGGGGCACCCGCGTCGCGGCGCGCATCGCCCGGGCCTGCTCGTAGGGGCTGCGCATCAGCTCGTCGCAGGGATCGCCCGGCGAGGTCTCGGGAGCTGGGTTCGGGCCGCGGCCGCCACGATGCCGGCGGCGCCGCCACGGCATCGGCGGTGGCGTCGAGCACCAGGGTGAGCACGTCCGGTGCCCGACACGCCGTCCACCATGCAGTGGTGGGTCTTCGACAACAACGCCCACCGACCGCCACGGAGACCCTGCACCACCCAGATCTCCCACAGCGGCCGGGTGCGGTCGAGTTGCTGCGACATGACGCGGCCGACGAGGTTGCGCAGCTCGTCGTCGCCACCGGGACTTGGCAATGCCGTATGGCGCACGTGGTAATCGAGGTCGAAGTGAACGTCGTCGATCCATACCGGCCGACCGAGTTGCAGCGGCACCCGCCTCACGACTTGGCGATAGCGGGGCACCAGCGCCAGCTTCGAACGAATCATCGCCATGACCCGCACGAAGGGCGGCTCGGGCCCTTCGAACACGGCGACCGAGCCGATGTGCATGTGACTGACCCGGTCCTCGACATGCAGGAAAGACGCGTCGAGAGGGCTCATCCGCTCGATGGTCATGGTAAACAGCAACCGTAGACTTCGATCATGATGTACGTGACTGTCGGCGGCCGTCCGTGCTCTGTTTCAGCCTCGAGTCTGCCTCGATCAGTGGCGGAGGGTGCACTCTTCACGTCATCGCATGCCGTCTTGCGTCGCCTGTCTCCGGGCGATGGTCACCCGGTGCTCGTGCTGCCCGGGTTCCTCGCCGATGACCGTTCGACGGCGGCGCTGCGCTTCCACCTGCGCCGCCTCGGCTACGTCACCAAGGGCTGGCGTCTGGGCCGCAACATCGGGCCGACCAAGGCCGCGTCGACGGCCTGACGAACCTCCTCCACGACCTGGTGGAGCACAACGGCGCCAAGGTGAGCGTCGTGGGCTGGAGCCTCGGGGGCGTGTACGCCCGGGAGCTGGCCCGCCTGCATCCGGAACTCGTGCGCTCCGTCATCACGCTCGGCAGCCCGTTCCGGCTAACCGACGCCCGCCACACCCGCACCGAGCGGACGTACAGCCGGTACCGCGCGTGGCATCTGCCGGCCTACCAACCTCCCGCCTACGTGCCTCCCGATGGTCCGCTGGCGATGCCCTCGACGGCCATCTACACCCGCACCGACGGCATCGTGGCGTGGCGGTCCTGCGTGCAGACAGTCGGGCCGCAGAGCGAGAACATCGAGGTCTTCGGCAGCCACTGCGGGCTGGGCCACAACCCCGCTGCCGTGTACGCCGTCGGCGACCGCTTGGCGCAGCCGCTCGGCGACTGGGCGGCGTTCAAGGCGCCCGTGGCGCTGCGGCGCCTGTATCCCCGCCCGGTCTCGGCGTAGCGGCGCGATCCGAATTCGAGCGCGGTGGCTCGGGCCGCCCCGGGCCAGCAACCAGCAGTACGAACGGCGTCGCACCCGAAGTTGTTCACCGGCGCGCCGAATTCGACGTGCACGCCGGACCGACCGTCCCACACGTGCGGTGCCGGCGGCGCTTACCTGACAGGGAAGCGCTTCGCCGCGGGGGCGCCGTTAACGTCGGGCCGGTGAGCGTGATGACCCCGAGCCGCGACGTCGGTGGCCTCCTGAAGGACTGGCGTCACCGGCGCCGCCGTAGCCAACTCGACCTTGCCGTCGAGGCCGACGTCTCGCCCCGGCACCTGAGCTTCGTGGAGACCGGCCGATCGAAGCCGAGCCGCGAGCTCCTGCTGCACCTGGCCGACCACCTCGAGGTCCCGCTGCGCGAACGCAACACGCTCCTGCTCGCCGCCGGCTACGCGCCCGTGTACCGAGAGACGCCGATGGACGCCAGCGAGATGGGACCCGTGCGCGCCGCGCTGGAGAAGATCCTCGCCGGCCATGAGCCCTTTCCCGCCATCATCGTCGACCGCCGCTGGAACCTCATCTCGGCCAACCGGCCCGCGCTGGCACTCCTCACCGACGGGGTCGCGCCCGAGCTACTCGCCCCGCCGGCCAACACGTTACGGGTGAGCCTGCACCCCGACGGCCTCGCCCCGCGGATCGCCAACCTCGACGAATGGAGTGCTCACCTGCTCAACCAGTTGCACCGCCAGCAGATGGCCTCCGGCGATCCCGAGCTGGCGCGGTTGTACGAGGAGCTGCGGAGCTATCCGGGGATCGTCGAGCACCACGGGCCAGAGCTTGACCCGGCCGCGATGCTCTTCGTCCCCCTCGTACTGCGCATGCCCGCAGGGCCGGACCTTCACTTCTTCAGCACCTTGGCCACGTTCGGCACCGCCGTCGACATCACCGTGGCCGAGCTGGCCATCGAGTCGTTCTTCCCCGCCGACGACGCCACCGCCCGAGCGCTGCAGGCCCAGCTCGAGTCGTAGCGGCCGCTCGGCCGCCGCCACCGACTACAGCCTGAAGGCCTGGCCGCGAAGGAACGCTCGGTTGGTGGCCCCGACGACGTAGTAGTTCGGCGTCTGGTCGGGCGGCATGCCGGCCACGATGACCTTGCACAGCTTCGCCAGGTTGCCCTTGAAGGTGCCCTTGCCCCAGACCTCGAGCAGCCGTCCGGTGAACCGGCCGTTGACCCGACCGTCGGCGCTGGTCTGGTTGTCCTGGCATCCGGAGATGAGCACCACCGTGCTGGGGATGGAGGTGGCGGCACGTGCCGGCGTCTTCTTCTGGATGGCGTCGTACTGGCGCTTGTGCTCGCGGTAGGTCGCGTCCTCCACGTCGAGGGGCATCCGCCGGCTCATCGGCACGTTGGCCGAGCGAGGCCGGCCCGCCATCGGCTTGGCGACCGTGCCGCTGTGGCAGCTGTCCGACAGCATCACGATGCGGACCTTCGCCGCGAACGCCGACCACAACTGGTACAGCTCATCGTCGATCAACTGGCGGTCGTAGAGCACCCACGTCTCGTCGTACTGGTCGGGGAACTCACCGATCTCATCGGTGTCCTGCTTCGACTCGTCGCCGTTGCGATCGGGCACCTGGCCGCCGTGACCGCTGTACGTCACCAGGAAGGTGTCGCCGGCGACCAGCGTCTTGGCCGCCTTGGTCATCGCTGCGATCACGTTCTTGGCCGTGGCCTGCTTGGTGAGCAGCTCAGTCGGGGTGTAGCCGAGCGCGGTGGCCAACTTCACCATGTCGTGAGCATCCTGTTCGCAGGCGCGCAGCTCACCGTCCCATCCCGCGTAGTGCTTCGGGTCGACGCCGTTCAAGCCGATGTGCAGGGACAGGCCGGTGGCCATTGTGCCTCCTGGTGGGTTGGCGGATGCCTGGTTGAGATCAGGATGATCGCGCGCGAACGCTCCCGCACTCGCCAACGAAGGCATCCAGCAACGCCTGCTGCGCCGGATCGTCGGCGGCGGTGTCCTCGGGATGCCACTGCACGCCGACGACCCAGTGATCAGGCAGCTCGATGCCTTCGACCGTGCCGTCGTCGGCGCGCGCCGTCACGACCAACCCGGCACCGACCCGATCGATGCTCTGGTGGTGCACGCTGAAGCAGGCCGGGCGCATGGTCCCGAGAGCGGCCAGCCGGCTGCCAGGCTCCACCGAGACGTCATGGAGGATGAGCTTGTGCCCGTCGATGTGCTGGTGCAGCGAGCCGCCGAAGGCGACGTTGAGCAGTTGCAGGCCACGGCAGATGGCCAGCACCGGCAGGTCCAGCTCCAAGGCGGCGCGCAGGGCCGCCAGCTCGAAGGCGTCCTGGCCGGTATCGACCCCGCGGACGTCAGGATGGACTTCGGTGGCACCGTAGCGAGCCGGTGCCACGTCGCCCCCGCCCAGCATCAGCAGCCCGTCGAACCGCGCCAACGTGGCGGCGAGACGTTCGCCATCGTCGGTCGGGGCAAGGATGGCGGGCTCCCCGCCGGCGCGGCGCACGGCGTCGAGGTACAGCTCGCCCGCCGCTACCGCTTCGGTGCGCAAGCCCTTGGCTTCGGGGGTTCGACGACCGGGAACGGCGATGAAGGGCGCCACCGCGATCACGCTACCGGTGCTGCCCGAAGCGCTCACTTTGCGAGCTGATCGACGACCTCGGCCTTGGGGATCTCCAGGAGGACTTGCGGCGCCACGACGAGCTTGCAGCTACGGCTCCCGCCCCCCAGCACGATGCGGTCACGATCGAGCACTTGGGCGTCGACCCACAACGGAAGATCGGCGGGCAGGCCGAAAGCCGTCACGCCACCGATGAGCATGCCCGTGATCGCCTTGGTCTCCTCGGCTGAGGCGAACGATGCCTTCCGAGTGCCCAGGCGCCGCCGCACCACGCCGTTGACATCGAGTCGGGTCGTGGCCAGCACGACGCAGGCGGCGTAGACCGGTGGCGTCGACTTCCCGACCACGACGATCGTGTTGGCTGAGTCTTCGGGCGCGTAACCGTAGGCCGCGCAGAACTGCGCGGTGTCGGCCAGTTCGGGGTCACACGCAATGATCTCGTGCGCTACCGCCAGCTCTTCCAGCTGCTGCAGGACGGATGCTTCAGCGGGGTCTGTCGCCATCGGCCCGATGGTATGGCGTCGCCGTCAGCTCCAGATGGTGACGTACACGGGCGGGCGAAAGCGGCTCGGCGGCACGCCGCTGCGGGGATCGTGCATCAGGTGCATCGCCTGGGGCGTGAGGGCGAAGCGCTGGAACGACGACGCGGCGCGGGTCCGGCGGTCCGGCGCAAGGCTGCTGATGTGCCAGTGCAGCTCGATCGGCAGACCGGGCAGGGCGATCGAACGGAGGCGGCCCTGACGCAGTTCGGGAGCGACGAGATGGGCCACGGCCGGCGCTACTCCCTGGCCGCTGGCAGCCGCTGCCCAGGCCGCCGCCTGGCTCGGGAACACCTCGATGCGGGCCTCAGGCACCCTCCACGTCTCCAGCAGGCGCCCGACAGCTGATGCCGGATCAGCGCCTCCTGGATCGACGAGCCAGGGCATGGAGGCCAGCCGCTCGCTGCTGAACGAGGGACCCACGCTGGGCGCGGCCACCACCATGAGTGCACGTCCTTCGCCCGCGATTACCACATGCACGGCGAGATCGCCGCCACCAGCGACGGCCGCATCGTCGGGGTGAAGGTGGATGTGCTGGCCGATCACGGCGCCTTCAACAACACTGCGCAACCGACGAAGTTCCCGGCCGGCTTCTTCCACATCTTCACCGGTAGCTACGACTACGCCGCCGCGTTGCTGCCGGGTGCGGGGCGTCTACTCCAACAAGGCTCCGGGCGGTGTCGCCTACGCGTGTTCGTTCCGCGCGACCGAGGCCGCCTACCTCGTCGAGCGACTGGTCGACTGCCTGGCCGACGAGTTGGGCATGGATCCGGCCGAGCTGCGCATGAAGAACTTGTTGCGGCCCGAGCAGTTCCCGTACCTCTCACCCACCGGTTGGGAGTACGACTCGGGCGAGTATCCACGCGCCCTGCAACTCGCCCTCGACATGGCCGGCTACGCCGACCTGCGCCGCGAGCAGGCGGAGAAGCGCCAGCGCGGTGAGCTCATGGGCATCGGCATCAGCTTCTTCACCGAGACCGTGGGCGCCGGTCCGCGCAAGCACATGGACATCCTCGGTCTCGGCATGGCCGACGGTGCCGAGGTTCGGGTGCACCCCACCGGCAAGGCCGTCGTGCGGTTGTCCGTGCAGACACAGGGCCAAGGTCACGAGACCACGTTCGCCCAGATCGTGTCCGAGGTGACCGGGATCCCGTCGGAAGACATCGACGTGGTGCACGGCGACACCGACAACACGCCGTTCGGCCTCGGGACCTACGGCTCGCGCTCGACGCCGGTGTCGGGCGCGGCGGTCGCGGTGGCGTCGAAGCGGGTCATCGACAAGGCCCGCCAGATCGCCGCCGTCATGCTCGAGTGCTCGCCGGAAGACCTCGAATGGGAGCAGGGCCGCTGGTTCGTGAAGGGCACGCCCACGGTCGGCAAGACGATCCAAGAGATCGCCCTCGGCGCCCACGGGCCGCTCGAGTTGCCCGACGGGGTCGAAGGTCAGCTCGACGGCTCGTGCGTCTACGACCCGCCCAACCTCACCTACCCGTTCGGCGCCTACATCTGCGTCGTCGACGTCGACCGCGGCACCGGTCAGGTCAAGGTGCGGCGCTTCATCGCCGTCGACGACTGCGGACCCCGCATCAACCCCATGATCGTGGAAGGACAGGTGCACAGCGGCCTCGCCGACGGCATCGGGATGGCCCTCATGGAAGTCATCGCCTTCGACGACGACGGCAACTGCCTTGGCGGCTCGTTCATGGACTACCTGCTGCCGACGTCGATGGAGTGCCCGTCGTGGGAACTGGGCGAGACGGTCACGCCCTCGCCGCATCATCCGCTCGGCGTGAAGGGCGTGGGCGAGTCGGCCACCGTGGGCTCGCCGGCGGCGGTGGTGAACGCAGTCATCGACGCGCCGAAGCCCTTCGGGGTGCGCCATGTCGACATGCCCCTCACCCCCGCGCAGGTGTGGCGGGCGATGCAAGGCCGTTCCTTCCGGACGGACCTGGCCATCACGTGAACGGCCCAGCGACATGCTCGCCCTTCGTGAGAGCCACGGTCGTCAGCGCCGAGCGGCCCACCAGCGCCAAGCCGGGCGACAGCGCGGTCATCGACCAGGACGGCACGATCGTCGGGTTCGTCGGCGGCTCGTGCGTGGAGGCCAGCTTGCGGGTGCAGGCCCGGCGCGCCATCGAGACCGGGGAGAGCGTGGTGTTGCGCATCACGCCCGACGAAACGGCGGTAGGTGGTGACCGGCCCGGGCACGTCACTGCCGTCAACCCCTGTCTCTCGGGCGGCACCCTGGAGATCTTCCTGGAGCCGGTGCTGCCGGCGCCGCTCGTCGCCATCTTCGGGGAGGGGCCCATCGCCGGGCACTGGCGGACGTCGCGGCGGCGGCGGGCTACGCCGTCGAGCTGATCTCCGGTGCCGAGGCGGCGCCGGACGCCGTCGCGGTCGTGGTGGCGTCGCACGGCCGGGGCGAACAGGACGTGCTGACCGCCGCCCTCAGGGCGGGCGTGCCCTACGTGGCGCTGGTGGCTAGCCGTCGGCGGGCATCGCGGGCTGACGCGCGGGCGAAGGCGGGGGGCGCATCCACACGCCGGCGGGCATCGACGTGGGGCGTGTACGCCGGGGGACGTGGCCGTCTCCATCCTGGCCGAGATCATCGCCAGCCGGCCGCGGGCCGAGGCAACGACTCCGGTCGTGGCGCGGGCGGATCGGGCCGATGCCGTCGATCCGGTGTGCGGCATGACGGTGGCCACGGTGGAGGCGTCGCTGCACGCGGAGCACGACGGTGCCAAGTACTGGTTCTGCGGCCCAGGCTGCCACGCCGCCTTCTTCGACCGCCCGAAGCACTACGCCCAGTAGCCGCCGCCACCCCACCCACTCGGCCGTGACCGCTCCTTCATTGCACAGCCTGTGCGCGTAGGGGCGGCCCCCGGCCCATGAGCGCACAGGCTGCGGCCGGAACGGTCGCCCACCCCGGTGCGGCCGGACCGGTCGCCCACCCCGGTGCGGCGGCGCCGGAACTGTCGCGCACCCCCGGTCTACGGTCGCCGCATGAGCATGATCACGTTCACCGAGGTCATGCGCATCGCCGAGCTCCGCGACGAGCTGATCACATTGGATCAGCTCCAAAAGCACGGCCTGTCTCGTGACATCATCGCCCACTGGGTGAAGTCCCGCCTGCTGACGCCGGTGTTCCGGGGCGTTTACAGCGTGGTGCCGGGTGCGGTTCCCGACGACCGCCGGCTGCTCGCCGCCTGCCTCGCCGTCGGAGGGGTGCGAGCTCGCATCAGTCGGCAGCGTCGCATTGGCGTCTGCGTCGAGCGCCGCGTGGGATGCTCGACCTCACCGTCGAGGCGCCGCGGCAGGTTCGTCTGCCCGGCGTGCGGGTCCACCGGATCACCCGACTCGACGACGAGGACGTCGTCCACTACGCGAACGGGCTGCGTGTGACCACCCCTGCGCGGACACTCTTCGATCTGGCGGCGCTGGTGAACCCGGCGGTGCTGGCTTCGGCCACGCAGGATGCGCTCAACCGGAGATTGTGCACGCCCTGGTCGTTGGCTGATGTGGGGGAACGGCTGGTGCGTCAGGGCCGACCCGGCTCGACGGCGTTCCGTCACCTCTTGGAGGGCCGGTCGGCTGAGCTTCCGGCGGTGGGCAGCGACGGTGAGCTGCTGTTGGCATCAGCACTCGAATCGGCCGGGCTGCCAGCGTTGACGAGGCAGTTCGAGGTCGTGTTGGGCAGCGGAGCGATGGTCCGGCTCGATCTGGCGGTGCCATCCGTTCGCTTCGCGGTCGAGGTCGACGACCCGGTGTGGCACGCGTCGCCGGTCGTGCTGCAGCGTGACCACGGCCGGGACCTCTTGTTGCGCTGCGACGGTTGGGAGGTGGTGCGGGTCACGTCCGACGACGTGTTCGAGCGGCTGCGCTCGACCACCGCCCACATCGCCGTGCTGTACCTCCGCCGTCTTTCCACGCACAGCCTGTGCGCGTAACGGCGCCCCCACGCCCATATCTGCACAGGCTGCGCGAATGGGGTGGTGGGCGCCGGACATGCTGCCCGGTTGCGACTCTCGCCCCGCGGCCACCCACGCCGACGCCCACGAATCGCGGCGGCGTCGCTTCATCGACCGCGGCGTCGGTTGCACCGGGCAGCCGCGCCGCTCAGTCCGGCAGCCGCACGACGTCGACGGCGACGTCCAACTCCTGCTCCACGGCGGGGCCGAACACCACGCCGCGCACCGGGGTCACGTCGCCATAGTCGCGACCCCATGCCACGGTGACGTGGCGGTGGGGCGGCACCTGGTCGTTGGTCGGGTCGGCGTCGAGCCACCCGTAGCCGGGCACGAACGTCGAGAACCACGCGTGCGACGCATCGGTGCCGACGAGCTTGGGCTTCCCCGGCGGCGGCGAGGTCTCGATGTAGCCGCTCACGTAGCGCGCCGGCAGCGACAGCGCGCGGAGGCAGCCGATGGCCAGATGGGCGAAGTCCTGGCACACCCCTCGTCGATGCTGCAGCACCTCGGCCGGCGGCGTGGTGACGTCGGTGACGTGCGGGTCGAACACGAACTCGGCGAAGATGCGGTGGGCGAGATCGGCGACGGCTTCGTGCACGGGACGACCGGGCGGGAACGACGGCCGTGCGTACGCGGCCAACGCCTCGTCCGCCATCACGAGGGGCGAGTCGAGAGCGCATTGGCGCGCCAGGAGGCCGTCGGGCGAGGTGTCGGTGGCCAGCAGACCAGGCACGTCCTCCCACCGCGGCGAGGTCGAGGGCGGCCGGGGCACCTCCACCATGACGTCGCTGGTGGCCGTCACCGTGAGGTGGGCGTGCGGATGCTGCAGCGCGAGGTAGGAGACCAGGTTGCCGAAGCCGTCGATGTGGGTGTGACGGTGATCGGGCGACGGCACCACGTCCACGTCGGCGCGGTGGACGTGCTGGTGCGGCGTCTCCCGCACGAGCAGATGCGCAATGGTCTGGCCGCTGGAGACGGGCGCGCCGTACTGGTAGTCGGTGCGATGGGTGACCCGGTAGTGGGTCTTGGCGTCCTGCAGCTCGGCCGTCATCCCGCTCCCCTGCGGAAGCGGCGGCCGGCGCCCTCGTCGCCGAACCACCGCGACACGATGCCCTCGGCCAGCGCCAGCAGGGGACCGCGGGCGTCGAGCACCAGTTGCGCGAGCTGCCGGTCCGACGCGTCGATCAGCACGCGCGCCGACGTGTCGACGAGATCGGCGTGGTCGTCGCGCTGACCTCTGGTGGGGAGACCGGCGAGGTCCTCGGCGAGGCGATCGAGCTGGAAGGCCAGCGAACGGGGATTGGCGTCGTCGATGAGCAACAGGTCCACGATGGCATCGAGGGCGAGGTCGCTGCGGTGACGCCGCCGGTACTCGACAAGGCTCTCCGTGGCGGTGAGGACCGTCTCGTACAACGCTTGGGTGGCCGCCGGCGGCACCGCGGGTACCAGGGTGGCCTCCACCAGCCCGAGCAGCAGCAACGCCCGCTCGACGCGGCGGCCCAGATCGAGGAACCGCCACGCCGGCCCGCGCACCGTGGCGTCGTTGGCCAAGCCGGCGAGCGCACTCGATGCCACCAGGATGCGGTCGAGCGACTCCACCACCGCGAAGTCCGACGCCGTGCTGACACCCCCCGCCAGCACGACCCGTTCCGCCTCGAGCATGCCGAGCACGCGCCACGTCGTGCCGGAGAGGAACTCCCTCACCTTGCGCGCCGACGTACGAAGGTGCGACAGGCTGGGTGCCAGCGCACCCGGCCGTCCCGTGAGGGCGGCGCCGATCTCGGCGTCGAAGCCGCGCCGGCCCGGTTCGATGACGCCGGCGCCGCGACCACCACTGATCGTCCGCAGCCCGGCGAGGGCGCCCGAGCGCCACGCATCGCTGGCCATCAGCTCGGGCTCTTCCTCGGCGCGGGTGATGACCGCCCGGGTCATCCGGGCCACCGATTCGGCCCGCTCACCGTTGCGCCCCAGCCAGAACAGCGCCTCGGCGGCCCGGCTGGGCAGCGACCCCCGTAGGTCGATCTGGGGGATGTCGGCGTCGACCCGGCGGCGCACCGGCGAGCGCCGCTCCGGCTCATCGGCCAGTACCCACACGTCCTTGCTGGTGCCGGCGGTCTGGGCCAGCACCGGGCGCTGGACGTCGACGACACGACCGAGGCCGCCGGGCAGCACCACGTGACGATCAGGCGCCGCCACGACCTGGGCCCGGAAGACCGCCGTGCCCGGACCGACCCCGCCAGAGCGCAGCACGGGCGTGGTGGCGAAGTCCACCTTCTCCTGGGCCACGTACCGGTGGGGTGCCTTCTGGATGCGTATGCGCCACGCGTCGACCTCGGCGTCGGTCAGATCGGCGGCGAAGGCTGAGGCGACGGGAGCGACCGGATCGGTGTCGTGGAGCACCATGCGGTCGAGCGCGCTCAGCACCGCGGTGCGCTGTTCCGGATCGCCACACCACAACGTGGGCAGCGACGCCAACCTGAGCCGCTCCCCCAGCAGGTACTGGCACACCTCCGGCAAATACGCCTGCAGGCCGAGGTGGCCGGCGATGGCCGAACCAAGGGCGTTGGCCACGGTGACGCCGTGCTCGCGCGCCGCCTCGACCAGACCCGGCACCCCCGACGGGGCGTCGCGTTCGAGCTCCAGCGGGTCGGCGTCGGCCTCTTCGATTCGGCGCAGCACGGCATCGACCGGTTCCATGCCCCCCAGCGCCCGCAGCCAGACCCGTCCGTCGCGGACGCGCAGGTCGGCTCCCTCCACCAGGTTGTAGCCGAGGTAGCTGGCGAGGTAGGAGTGCTCGAAGTAGCTCGGGTGACCGACGCCGGGCGTGAGCACGACGACGCGTGGGTTCGGGCGGTCTTCGGGCGCCGCCGCCGACAGGCCGGCGCGCATGGCGGTGAAGAAGTCGGCCAGGCCGCGCACGCCGAGGTCGCGGTAGGTGTCAGGAAACAGGCGCGTCAACACGGTGCGGTTCAGGACCGCATAGCCCGCGCCCGACGGCGCATCGGTGTGATCGGCCAGCACCAGGAGGCGGCCGTCGCCGTGGCGCACCACGTCGGCGCCGTAGACCACCACGCGCCGCCCCGATGCCGGCACCACGCCGTGGCACGACGCCCGGAACCGGCGCGAGCCGAGCACCAGTTCGGCGGGCACGACGCCGTCGAGCAGGAGGCGGCGATCGCCGTACAGATCGTCGAGCAGCGCGTCGAGCAGGCGGGCGCGCTGCACCAGTCCCTCCTCGAGCGCGGACCACTCCCGCCCGGCGATGACGATCGGCACTGGATCGATGCGCCACGGCCGGCTGGCATCGGTGCCGTCGTCGTGCACGACGTGGCTGGCCCCTTCGGCCTCGAGCAGACGATCGGCCCGCATGCGCCGCTCGTCGATCTGGGAGGGCCCCATGCGCCCGAACGTCCCCACCAGTGCCAGCCACGGCTCGCGGATGCGGCCGCGCTCGTCGGCCAGCTCGTCGTAACGGCCCGGCTCGGGAACGTAGGCGGTGAGGGTGGGGGCGAGGTCCATCGGCGGTGTGTGGGCGAGGTCAGGGTTTCGGTCGTCTGGGTGCGCCGGCGGCTAGTGCGCCGCCGGCGTCCGAACATACGTCGTCATCACCTGGTCGTGTATGGACCCAATGGCCGCTTGCAGCCGATCCATCAGCTGGTGGAGGCCGCGACCGTCCAGATCGTCGAGGTGCACCGCCGCCAGCAGCCGTCGGGCCTCGTCGCACGCCAGCAGGACCACGTCGGAGTGCGGCAGGCGGCGCAGGCTCTCCACGACGTCGGACACGCAGCACGTGAACGAGCGCGGGAAGGCCTCGTCCATGAGCAGGAACCGCAGCGTGGACGGACCTTCGACCGGGCCTCTGGTGGTCCGGTGGTACATCTGCAGGGCCGACAGCGAGCGAAGCACGCTCATCCACTGCACGTCGTCGTGGGGGTCAGCTTCCTCGCCGACCGGCGTGATGAGGGAACCGGCGCGGACGTCGAGCACACGCGTGGTCATGTCGGCCCGCTCGAGCGCTCGCCCGAGGCGCAAGAACTCGTGGGCTTCGTCGCGGCTCATGGTGGAGCCCAGGAAGCCGGCCGTGCGCAACGACTCACCGATGATCCTCTCCAGGAAGCGCGACCGGCTGCTGCGGGCCACGCCGTCGAGGTGGTGGCTGGCCACGTAGAGGTAGAGATCGTTGACCGTCTGCCACACCTCGCGTGGCAGCACTTCTCGGCAGGTTCGGGAGTCTTCGCGCGCTTGCTCCACGCACATGAGGATGCTGCCGTGGTTCTCCCGGTCGGCCACCAGGAACCGCACGATGGACCTCTCGTCGGCGCGCTCATAGCGGTTGTCGAAGGCCTCCCGGGTGCCCATGATGGCCAGCAGGGGCTCCCAGTTCACGGGCACCGACGTGGGCAGGTCGATGATCATGTTGGTGTGCTCGCGCACGATGCGGGCGGTGTCCTCGGCCCGTTCCAGGTACCGGGCCGACCAGTAGAGGTTCTCGGCGACGCGCGACAGCAGCATCAGTGCTGCTGTTGCCGTTGGCTGCTGTACACGTGAGGCAGCGTGTGGTCCACGATCCAGGTGTCCTTGCTGCCGCCGCCTTGGCTCGAGTTCACCACCAAGGAGCCCTCGCGCAACGCGACGCGCGTCAGGCCACCTTTGGTGACGTAGCTCGTGGGACCCGTGAGGATGAAGGGCCGGAGATCGATGTGACGGGGCTCCAGCCGGCCTTGGCACAACGTCGGCGCCGTCGACAGGTTCAAGATGGGCTGCGCCACCCAGTTCCGGGGGTCGGCCTCGATGGCGGCGACACGCTCGTCGAGCTCTTCCGTCGTGGCCCGGTTGCCGATCAGGATGCCGTAGCCGCCGCTCTCGTTGGCCGGCTTCACCACCAGGTCGCCGATGTTGTCGGTGACGAAGCGGCGTTCGTCCTCGTACAGGCAGCGCCACGTGGGCACGTTGGGGATGAGCGGCTCGGAGCCCTCGTAGTAGCGGATGATGTCGGGCACCCAGGCGTACACCACCTTGTCATCGGCCACCCCGGCACCGGGAGCGTTGGCGATGGCGACGTTGCCGGCGCGCCAGGAGCGGATCAAACCCGGGACACCGAGCGTCGAGTCGGGCCGGAACGCCTCCGGGTCGAGGAAGAGATCGTCGATGCGGCGGTAGATCACGTCGACTCGCTGCGGGCCAGCGATCGTGCGCATGTAGACGCAGTCGTCGTCGGCCACGAACAGGTCGCGTCCCTCGACCAGTTCCAGCCCCATCCGCTGGGCGAGGAAGCTGTGCTCGAAGTACGCCGAGTTGTAGATGCCCGGCGTCAGCACCACGACGCACGGGCGAATCCCTTCGCGTGTCGGCGCGATCGACGCCAGCAGCTTGGAGAGCTCGGCCGTGTAGCCGTCGACCGGCAGCACGTTCTGGCGCTCGAAGAGATCGGCGAAGGCGCGCTTGGAGATGAGCCGGTTCTCCAAGAGGTAGCTGACGCCCGAGGGCACCCGCAGGTTGTCCTCCAGCACGTACATGGTGCCATCGGCGTCGCGGACGAGGTCGCTGCCGCTGATGTGGGCCCACACGCCGTAGGCCGGCTGCACGCCGCGGCACTCCGGCCGGTAGTTCGGGCTGTCGTCGAGCAGCTTGGCGGGGAAGACGCCGTCGCGCACGATCCGCTGCTCGTTGTAGAGGTCGTCGATGAAGGCGTTGAGGGCGCGGAGGCGCTGCACGAGGCCTACCTCGATGGCGCTCCACTCCTGCGCGTCGATGACCCGCGGCACCACGTCGAGGGGCCACGCCCGGTCGATGCCGCGCCCGTCGGAGTACACGGTGAACGTGATCCCCATGGCGAGGATGTCGAGATCGGCCAGATCCTGGCGGGCCTGCAGCTCGCCGGGACCGAGGGCGCGGAGGTGGCTCACCAGCTCGGACGCCGCCGGGCGCGGGGTGCCGTCCGGCTCGAGGAGCTCATCCCAGGCACCGGTGAGCGGGCGAAGGGCAGCCATGGTCACGCGGCCTGGCTACTGCCGGGGCGTGTCACGGCGATGTAGGGCGTGTGACGGCTCCATGAATGAGACAGATCATCCCATCGGGGCGTAGGTTCACCCGACATGCGGTTCTCCTTCTGGCCCACCACGGGGCAAGCATGGTCCGAGATACTCGATGTCTCCCTCTACGCCGAACGAACCGGATGGGACGGCATCTGGGTGGCCGACCACTTCATGCCCATGGCCGGCAACCTCGACGACCCGATGCACGAGTGCTGGTCGGTCCTTGCCGCCCTCGCCGCGTCGGTGCCGAGGGTACGTCTCGGAGCCCTCGTGGCCGGCAACACCTACCGCCACCCGGCCGTGCTGGCCAAGCAGGCGGTCACCATCGACCACGTGAGCAACGGCCGGCTCGTGTTCGGCATCGGCGCCGGGTGGCAGGAGAACGAGCACGAGGCGTACGGCATCGAACTGCCGAGCGTGAAGGACCGGCTCGATCGCTTCGAGGAAGCCTGCGAGATCATCAGCGGGTTGCTCACCCAGGATCGCACCAACTTCGACGGCAGGTACTACCGGATCACCGAGGCGCCGCTGTCGCCCAAGGCGGCGACGGGCAAGCTGCCGCTGCTCGTCGGCGGCGGGGGCGAGAAGCGCACGATGCGCATCGCCGCCAAGTACGCCGACGAATGGAACGTGTGGGGCGATCCGGCGTTGCTCGCCGCCAAGGGTGCCGTGCTCGACCGCCACTGCGACGACCTCGGGCGCGACGCGGCAACCATCGCGCGCAGCGCCAATGCGCTGCTGTTCCTGAGCGAGGACGAGGCGTGGGTGGCCGAGCGGCGCAGCCGCGACGTGGGCCGCGCCGCCATCGTCGGCACGCCGGCGGAGGTCGTGGACATCGTCGCCGCCTACGAGGAAGCCGGCGTCGACGAGCTCATCATCCCCGACTTCAACATGCGCGACCCCAGCCGCAAGCGCGAGACGATGGACCTCTTCATGGAGCAAGTTGTCCGGGTCGTCGCGCCCGCCGCATGACCCCCTCGCGGCGGCGCCACACTCCCGCCGTCACGGTGAACGCCGTATGGCGTCCCCCGAAGAGGGGTACCAGAACGATATGGCAACACTGTTGTGGCTCGCCGCGGTCGTCCTAGTCGTCCTCGGCATCATCACGCTCATCACCGGCAACCTCATCCTCGGGCTGCTGCTCATCGTCGTGGGGCTGCTCGTCGGCCCGGGCGGCGTCAGCATCTTCAGCCGCCGTCACGTGTGACGGTGTAGCTGGTGGGGCGCGGGGCAACCCGTAGCCTCACCGGCATGCGGGGGCGAGCGATCCCGGTCATCACCGTTGTCGCCGTCGTGGCCGTGCTGTCGCCGGCCCTGCGCCCGTCGTCTCGCGACGGCTTCCCGCTATCGGACTACCCCATGTTCGCGACGGACGTGGGGAGCACTGCGATGGTGGACACCGCGGTAGGCCTCCTGGCCGACGGCACGGTGGTCACGCTGTCGCCGCAGCTCGTCACGGGCACGGGCGAGGTCATCCTCGCCGCCAGCACTGTCAGCAACGCCGTGGCCGGCGGTCCCGATCGCACGTCTCGCTTGTGCGCCGAGATCGCCGGCCGCGTCGCGGGTGACCGGCCTGACGTGGTGCAGGTGCGCATCGCCACGGAGACCCTCGATGCGGTCGGCTGGTTCGAGGGCCAGACCACACCCGCCGACGTTGAGGTGCGGGCCACATGCCCGGTGCCCGGACGCTGACCCCGGTCGCGGTCGAGCGCCGGCGCCTGTCGTCATGGCTGCGTACCCCGGCTCCGCCCGAGCGCCTCGCCATGGTCCGCATCCTGGTGGCCATCTACGCCGTCGTGTGGATGGCCGGTGCGCTCGGGGGCTTGCTGGGCCTGGCCGACGCCGATGCCGCCCGGTGGCAGCCCGTCGGCGTGCTCGCCCTGCTCGACGCCCCACCGGCGCCGGCCCTCGTGTACGCCGTCCTCGCGGCCAGCTTCGCGACGGGCGCGGCCTTCGCCGTAGGGGTCAGGGCCCGCGTGAGCGGGCCCCTCTTCGCCGCCGGCTTCCTGTTGGTGGCCACCTACCGGAGCTCGTGGGGACAGATCTTCCACACCGACGACCTCGTCACCCTTCACCTCATCATCCTGGCGCTGGTGCCCTCGGCCGCTGCCTGGGCGTGGGACGCCCGGCGCGCCGCCGCTCCAGCCCCGCACGAACGCTTCGGTTGGCCCTTGCGACTCATGGCCATCCTCACGGTGGCCACGTACGTGCTGGCCGGACTGGCCAAGTTGCGCACCAGCGGACTCGACTGGGTCACGGGCACGGTGCTGCGGGACCAGATCGCGCAGGACAACCTGCTCAAGGCGCTCTTCGGGGCGACCTCGTCACCGGTGGCGGCGCCGCTGCTACAGCACTCGTGGCTGTTCCCGCCGATGGCCGCCTTCGCCCTGATCGTCGAGCTGGGCGCGCCCGTCGCGCTGCTCGGCGGGCGCTGGCGCAACGCGTGGGTGGGATCGGCGTGGCTCTTCCACCTCGGCATCCTCGTGCTGATGACGACGTTCTTCCCCTATCCCCTGAGCGGCGTCGCCTTCGCGTCCATGTTCGCCGTGGAGCAGCTACCGCGTTACGTTGCCGTGATGTGGCGGCGAAGCAGGCGGCAGCCCGCGCGGTAACCCGTCGAGCACCGGCGGTCGACAAGGTGGTGCTCACCAACCGCGGGGCGCTGGTGGCGAAGTACGGGCGCAAGATGGCCGCCGTCGACCAGGCCCTCGCCGCACTCGTCGCGGCCGATCTGGCCCGCAACCTGAAGACCGTGCTGGTGGCCGTCGACGACAGCGCCACCATGAAAAGGCTCGGCGGTCGAGCCGTCACCGACCCCCGCGATCCGGCGCAGTGCAAGGCCGCCGTCGATGCCGTGTACCACCGGCTCTCGCCCGACTACCTCCTGCTGCTGGGCAGCATCGACGTCGTGCCGCACCAACCTCTGCGCAACCCGGTGCACGACGGCGTGAACGACGTCGACCCGCTCGCCCCCAGCGACCTCCCGTATGCGTGCAACGCGCCGTTCAGCGACGATCCCACCGACTTCATCGGCCCGGACCGCGTCGTGGGCCGCCTGCCTGACGTGGTCGGCGCCAAAGATCCGAACGTGCTGCTGAAGCTCCTGGAGACGGCGGCCACCTGGACGTCAAGGCCACGGGCGGACTTCGAGCACCACTTGGGCATCACCGCCAAGGCATGGGAGCGCTCCACCGTGCTGTCGCTGCGGAAGCTCTTCGGCGCCGCCGAGGTCCACACCTCACCGGCCGAAGGACCGGCGTGGACCGCGGCCTGGCTCCGGCGGCGCGTCCACTTCATCAACTGTCACGGGGCCGAAGGCGACGCTCAGTTCTACGGTCAGCAGGGAACGGATTACCCCGTCTCGCTGCGGGCCAGCGACATCACGGGCCACGTGGCTCAGGGCACCGTCGTCGCCGCCGAGTGCTGCTACGGCGCCCAGCTCTGGGGCGGCGGCAGGGGCGAACCCGTGGCCATGGCGTACCTGCGCAACGGTGCGCTCGGCTACCTCGGCTCGACCACCATCGCCTACGGACCGGCCGACGCCAACGGCGACGCCGACCTGGTGTGCCAGTACTTCTTGGAAGGCGTCCTGGCCGGCGCCTCACTAGGTCGCGCCGCCCTCGAAGCGCGCCAGCGTTTCGTGCGGGGTGTCACCGTGCTGTCACCGGTGAGCACCAAGACCCTGGCCCAGTTCCACCTGCTGGGCGACCCGTCGGCGTGCCCGGTGCAGGCGGCCGCCCAGAGTCGCAGCCGGCGAGCCGCCAGGACCGCCCGCCAGGACCGGCGCGCACGACTCCTCGAGCACGCCATCGCCAACCTGCGCGACACCAGCACGACCAGGCCCGACAGCAGCGACGCCGCCACCACCCCGATGCCGGCCGACCTCGTGGCGCTGGCCGAACCTTCGGTCAAGGTCTTCTCCGTCGCCCTCCCGCCGCTGGCGGCGATCCTTCCGCCGCCGCCGCAGACCGCCCTCGACGCCCAAGCCCGCATCCGGGTCGTGCTGGGCCGAGCCGTCACGCCACCCGCCGGCTCCCCACCGGCGACCACGCCACCGGTCGGCCTCACCGACGTCGTCATCGTCGAAGGCCGTGAGGAGGAGGGCCTCACGGTGAGCCGGCGGGTCGTAGTGTCTCGATGAGCGACATCGTGGAGGGAAACGTGGTGCGCCGGCGGGTCGGGGCGGGGTCGAAGAGCGAGCGCGACGCGGTCATGATCGACACCGCAAACGGCAGCTTCGTGCTGCGCCGCCAGGGCGGCAACGCGTTCTCCGACCCGCAGCTCGATGCCCTGGTGGGCCGGCGCGCCCGCCTCGAGGGCACCGCAATGGCGACGACGTTCGTCATCGATCGATGGGACCTGCTGGACGAGGTATGACGCCCTCGCGCCGATGCCCGGCCGTACGCTTCCCGTTCGATCATGACCGCTGAACGGGTGCCGTCCTGACCACCACCCTGCCCCCTCCCGTCGTCGACCAACGCACCGTTGGCCGGGAGCCGAAGCGCGTCCCGTACGTGCCCGCGCTGGACGGGCTGCGCGCCCTCGCGGTGACGGCCGTTCTCCTCTACCACGCCGACCTCGACTGGATCCCCGGTGGGTTCCTAGGCGTCGAGGTGTTCTTCGTCATCAGCGGCTACCTCATCACGCTGCTCCTGGTCACGGAGCACGAGCAATACGGTCGCATCTCCCTGAAGAACTTCTGGTTCCGGCGCGCCCGGCGGCTGCTGCCCGCGGTCTACGTCCTGCTGCTGGTCGTGTCGCTCACCGTCGTGTTGTTCGTGCGGGAGCAGGCGGCCCAGACGCGCGGCGAGGTCATCGCCGGGCTCACGTACACCACCAACTGGTACCTGATCGGCACGGGGCAGTCGTACTTCGAGAGCTTCGGCCGACCGCCGATGCTGCAGCACCTGTGGTCGCTCGCCGTGGAAGAGCAGTTCTACATCGTGTGGCCGCTCATCATGGTGGCGCTCCTGGTGGTCTTCAAGCGGCGGCCCGAGCGGATGGCCATTCCCATGCTGGCGATGGTGTTCGGGTCGACGGTGCTGATGGCGGTGCTCTACAACTCGGCCGATCCCTCGCGCGTCTACTTCGGCACCGACACCCGCGCCGCCGGTCTCATCCTGGGTGCCACCTTCGCCCTTTTCTGGCGACCTGGCTTCCTTCGCCGCGGGGCGGTGGCGGCGAAGGGACGCATGCTCGACCTCGTGGGGTTGGCGGGGCTGGGCGCGCTGGCCCTCACCATGGCCACCGTTGCCGACCAGGACGCCGTGCTGTATCGCGGTGGCTTCCTCGTCGTCGGGTTCTGCACGCTCGCGTGCATCGCCATGGCGACCCATCCGGGCTCGGTGATCGCCAAGGTCCTGTCGCTGCCGCCCATCGTCTGGGTCGGCACCCGCTCCTATGCGATCTACCTGTGGCACTGGCCGATCTACGTGCTCACCCGACCGGGTGTCGACGTGCCGTGGTCGCCGGGACCCACGCTGGTGATCCGCCTCGTGCTGACAGGGGTGCTGGCCGAGCTCTCGTACCGGTTCGTCGAGAACCCGATCCGCCGCGGGGCCGTACGCCGGTGGTTGACGGGGCTGTACCGCGCCAAGGACGACGAGCGCTCCCGCCGGCTGCGCACGACGCGCTGGGTCGCCGGCACCCTGGCGGTTGCCATCGTCGTGAGTGCGGTCGGGCTGGCTCACGCCAAGCCCCATGCCAGCGCGGTGGAGCAGAGCATCAAGGCGGGCCAGAACGCACTCAGCACCCAGACGTCGGTTCCGATCACGCCCGGCGCGGCGGGAGTGCCGGGGGCCGCCGCAGCGGTGGACAGCACCACGACCGCGGCCGTGGCGACCACCGTCGCCGGCGCTACCGACCCCACCACTGTCGCCGTCACCACCGTGCCCACCACTGCCGTCACCGCCCCGCCCACCACGGTGTCGGCGGCCATCAAGACCATCGCCATCGGCGACTCGGTCATGTTGGGGGCCGCTCCGCAGCTCAAAGACGTCCTTGGCGCCGACAGCTACGTCGACGCGCACGTCGGCCGGCAGTTCAAGGAAGCCGTCTCGATGGTGGACTGGTTCGCCGCCAACGGGAAGCTCGGTCAGGTCGTCATCGTCCATCTCGGCAACAACGGCACCGTGAACGCCGAGACCGTCGACGACGTCCTCGATCGCCTGGGCACCGTGCCCAAGGTGGTGGTGGTCAACGTCCGGGTGGACCGGGCGTGGCAGGACTCGGTCGATGCCACGCTGGCGGCGCGCGTGCCGGCGCATCCGAACGCCGTCCTGCTCGACTGGTACGCCGCCAGCGACGGTCACCCCGAGTACTTCTACGACGACGGCACCCACCTGCGCCCCGAGGGTGCCGCCGCCTACGCCGCCCTCATCAAGTCCGTCGTCGGCTGACGCCGCGCCGCGCCGTGCGGCGTTCGGGCCGCGCCGCGTTCGAGCCGCGGGGCGTTCGAGCCGCGGCGTTCGGGCCGCGGGGCGTTCGGGCCGCCACGCCGCCCTCGGCACCCCCAAGATTCGCGCGGCCTGCGCGCTCGACCGCGCCCCAGCGCGTCCGAGCGCGCGGCCTGCGCGCTCGGCCGCGCCCGAGCGCGTCCGAGCGCGCGGCCTGCGCGCTTTTCGGACGACGGGCGTCTACCCTCGACGCCATGGATGATCAGGACCTCCTCGCCCGGATCCACGACCTGGTGGAAGAGGAGCACCGCCTCGAGCACACCGCGGGCGGCCACGGGCTCACCGAGGACGACACTGCTCGCCTCCAGGACCTCGAAGTCCAGCTCGACCAGTGCTGGGACCTCCTGCGCCAGCGCCGTGCCCGCCGCGACGCCGGCCTCGACCCCGACACCGCCTCCGCCCGCGACGGCAACGTCGTCGAGCACTACCAGCAGTAGCCGTGGCCGACGCGCCGGACACCGTCACCGAGGCGGTGGTCCTCCTGCACGAGCAGGGCTACACCGAGAACTTCGACGAGGAGGGTGCCGGCTTCACCTGCCCGGCCTGCGGCGCGAAGCACCGCCTGGAACGAGGTGTGGTGGAGCAGGTCTTCCGCTTCGAAGGCGCCAGCGACCCCGGTGACGAGGCGATCGTCCTGGGCGTGCGCTGCGCTACCTGCGGTCGCAGGGGCATCGTGGTGTCGGCTTTCGGGCCCGACGCCGACCCCGAGGCGTTCGCCCACCTCGTCAACCTGGTAACGCCACTCGGTGCCGATCCGCCTCAGAGCTGACCGGCGCCAGTCCCACCAGCGCCAGGTGCAGGGCGCCCAGCAGCGCGGTCACCACCACCAGGGTGGGCGCCAGCACGGCCGGCCCGTAGCGCTCGGCGAGGGCGCCGGCCAGGGCGGCGACGGCCGTGCCGCCGATGCTGGCGGCGGCCACGCTCCAGCCGATCACGGCCGACGAGCGGTGGCGGCCCAGCCGATCGGGCATCAGCGCCACCAACGTGGGGAACACGATGCCGAAGCCGACGCCCGCCAGCGGGAGGCCGAGCGCGCCCAGGCCGGCGGGGTTCCACCACAGCACGAGCACCCCGATGAGGGCCATCAGGCAGCTCCCGTGCAGCAGCTCGACGCGGCCGAAACGGTCGCCCACGGCGCCCAAGGCGAAGCGGGCGGCGGTGAGGCCGGCCCAATACGACGCCACCCACAGCCCGGCCTGCGTGTCGTCCATCCCGCGGCCGTCGGTGAGCAGCGTGTACGACCAGGTGCCGGTCGAGAACTCGGCGCCGACGAGGACGGCGAAGCACAGCATCGTGACGGGCACGACCAGCGCGGAGCGCCGGGGCCCGGCGTCGCCCGCCGCGGTCGGAGCCTCGACGGTGACGTCCGGCGGCCAGAGACGGCGCCAGCGCCAGCCGAGCACGGCGATGACGAGGTCGAGCCCGCCGATGACGATCCACGCCGGCCGCCACGTGCCGGTGGCCAGCGCCGCCAGCACCAGCAACGGACCCAGGCTGGTCCCGATGCCGTAGGAGCCGTGCAGCACGCCGAGCCGCCGCACCCCGCCGTGGAGGGCGACGTAGGCGTTGAGGCCGGCGTCGATGGTGCCGCGGGAGACGCCCAGCACCAGCGCCGCCACCAGCAGCACCGTCCACGAGCCGGTCGCCACCCAGAGCGCCATGGCGGCGGCGGCCACGGCCGTGCTGGAGGTCATGGTGAGGGGCGTACCCACGCGCCGGGCCGCCGTCGCGGCCGAGGTGCTGCCGGCGAGGTAGCCCACCGTGTTGACGACGAGCACCATCCCGAGGTCGCCGAGGGGCCGCTCGAAGCTGCCCCGCATCGACCCCCAGGCCACGCCCAGCGCACCGTCAGGCAGGCCGAGCGAGACGAACAGCGCGATCTGCAGGCCGATGACGACGCTCGCCGTCCGAGCCGGCACGATCCGCTCGCTCACGCTCGCAGTCTCGCCGCCATGGAGGAGACCTACGGCTTTCGGACGAGGGCGGTGCACGCCGGTGGATCCCCTGACCCGGCCACTGGGTCACGGGCCGTTCCCGTCGACCAGACGACTTCCTGACGTTCGCCGCGCCAGCGAGGCCATCGACGCCGGTGCGTCCACCCTCTGGCTCCAGCTTGGGTTGAGTGATGCCACCGTGGCCGGGCAGGCCGGCGCCGCGGCCTGCCCGTGGTGAGCGACCGCGGCCTCAAGATCCGCACGCCCGGTTCCGCGGCGGCCTGCATCTCGCCGGCTGCGACACGGGCGTGCTGTCGTCTCGCCGCCGCCTGTCCATCTGACGGCCGACCAGGCCTCGGCGCCGGGCGCCCAATTTCATCGATCGAGCGGCAAGGATCGCAACGCGTTCGTAAACATTGAGGTCATTTGGGCTAGCTTCGTCCGGCAATGCCGCTCCGACCCCGGCTCATCGCCGCCGCCGCCGTTGCTGCGTTGGTGACGATGAGCGCAGTGATCCCTGCCTCGGCCGACCCCATCGCCGACAAGCAGCGGCAGGCCCAGCAGATCGCCGACGACATCGAGCGCCTCGGTGACGCCGCCGCCGCCCTGGGCGAGCAGTACAACGGGGCGGTCGTGCAGCTGCAGCAGGTCGAGGCCGACGTCAAGGACGCCGAGGCCAAGCTGGCCGAGCTGGAAGCCAAGTTGGGCACCGTCCGTACGGCCGCCAGCGCCTTCGCGCTGAAGGCGTACGTGTACGCCGACCAGACGAGCGGGGTGGCGGCCATGCTGACGGGCACCTCGGTGTCTGACGGTTCGGCTCAGCGTGAGGGTTACAACCAGGTCGCTCTCGGCAACACCAGCGACGTCACCGACGGCATGAAGGCCCTCATCGAGGATGCCGATCGCCAGCGGGCGCTCCTCGACACCAAGCGCAAGCAACAGGCGCAGCTGGCCGACGTCACCAAGCAGCGCCAGCAGGCCGCTGAGGCCGCCCAGGCCAAACAGGAACAGGCTCTGGTGAAGGTCAAGGGTGAGCTGAACACCCTCGTGGTGAAGGAGCAACAACGTCGCGCGGCGGAGTCGGCCCGCCAGGCCGAGGCAGCCAAGCAGCAGGCCCAGGCGGCGCTCCTGGCCTCGCAGCAGCGCGCCACCGCAGCCGCCGCCGTGGCCGCGGCGCCCACGGCCGCCGTCGGCCCCCAGACCCGCACCACGACCGGCGCCGACACCGGGAACGAGGGCGACACGGGTGGCAACGACGCCGGCAACTCCAAGTCGGTCGCCGCACCCCAGATCGACATCCCCGAGACCTCACCGGGCGCCGCCACCGCCGTGCGCGCCGCGCTGGGCCAGCTCGGCGTGCCGTACCGGTTCGCGGCGGCCTCGCCCGGCCGGGCGTTCGACTGCTCCGGCCTGACCATGTGGGCGTGGGCCCAGGCCGGCGTGTCGCTGCCCCACTTCGCCGCCGCGCAGTACGGCATGCTCCCCCACGTACCCCTCGACCAGCTGCAACCGGGCGACCTGGTGTTCTTCTACAGCGACCTGCATCACGTCGGTCTCTACATCGGCAACGGGATGATGGTGCAGGCGCCCCGTACGGGCGACGTCGTGAAGGTGTCGCCGCTCGCCGGTCGCAACCTCGTCGGCGCCGCCCGGCCATAGCGTCCCGGGGCCAGCGCCGAGACCGTCGCGGATACCGTCGGTCGCGCGTGGGAGAGTGAGGGGCCCATGAAGGTGCTCGTCGTCCACGCTCATCCCAGCGTCACCAGCTTCTCCCGGGCCGTCGCCGACACCACGGAAACCGCGCTGCGGGGCGCCGGTCACGACGTCACCGTCGTGCACCTCGACGACGAGCGGTTCCGCCCGGCGATGTCGGCCGACGAGCGCATCGCCTACGAGACGCCGGCGCCCATCCTCGATCCGCAGGTCGCTCGCCACGCCGAACTGGTCCGCACGACCGAGGCACTGGTGTTCGTCTACCCCACGTGGTGGGCGGCGCCCCCGGCCATCCTGAAAGGCTGGCTGGAGCGCGTGCTCGTGCCGGGAGTGGCGTTCCACCTCGACCCGAAGACCGGCAAGGTGCGGCCCGGCCTGCGCCACGTGCGCCGGCTCGTCGGCATCACCACGTATGGGTCGTCGCGCTGCTACGTGCAGGTGCTCGCTGATCCCGGACGGCGCACGCTCATGCGGGCGCTGCGCATGCTGTGCGCCCGCCGGTGCCGGCGCACGTGGCTCGCCCTCTACGGCATGGACACCGCCACCCTCGAAGCCCGTCAGACGTTCCTCGCCCATGTCGCCGACAGGATGGGCCGGCTGTGAGGACGTTGGTGGTGCACGCCCATCCAGTGGCCACCAGCTTCAGTGCCGCGCTGCGCGACTGCGCGGTCGACGCACTCCGGTCGCGCGGCGATGACGTGGATCTGCTCGACCTCTACGCCGAGGGCTTCGACCCCTACCTCGACGCCGACGAATGGTCGCCGGACACGCCGGGGGCCGAGGACCGCGCCGACATGCGGCCCTACGTCGAGCGCCTGCGCCGCGCCGATCATCTCGTGTTCGTCTACCCCACGTGGTTCGGGGGGCCGCCGGCGATGTTCAAAGGATGGCTCGACCGGGTGTGGGTGCACGGGGTGGCCTTCGACAAGGTGCCCGGCAGCAACCGGCCACGGGCCCGGCTCCTGCACATCCGCTCGATCACGGTGATCACGACGTATGGCTCGTCGCGGCGGGTGAACATCATCGAGGGTGAGCCCGGCAAGCGTCTCGTCAAGCGTTGGCTGCGCGTGCTGTGCCACCCGCTGGCCCGATCGAGGTGGCTGGCGCTCTACGACATGGATCGCACCACAACGACGGCCCGTGCCGGGTTCCTGGACCGCGTCGAGCGCGCCCTCAAGTGACGTGATCCGCACCCTCGCGCTCACCCACGATCCGCGAGCCGCGGTCGTAGGTGATGTAGTTCCACGCCCAGTTGACCAACACGTTGACCCGGTTGCGGAAGCCGATCAGGTACAGCAGGTGCAGGCCCAACCACGCCAGCCAGCCCAGGACGCCGGTGAGCTTGAAGCCACCCGGTAGTTCGGCCACCGCGTCATGGCGACCGATCGTGGCCATGGAGCCCTTGTCGAAGTACTTGAAGGGTGACGAAGGCCGCCCGTCGAGCTGCGCGTGGATCATGCGTCCGGCGTGCCGGCCGCCCTGGATGGCCACTTGCGCCACACCCGGCAGCCCGCCCCCCGAAGCGCCGCGCCGGCCGTCGCCCATGAGGGCGATGTCGCCGACGGCGAACACCTCGGGATGATCGGGCACCGACAGGTCGGGATTCACGACGATGCGGCCCCCGGGTCCGAGGATCACACCCAACGAGCGCGTCAGCGGCGTGGCCTCCACGCCGGCGGTCCACACGAGCGTGCGGGTGGGGATGATCGTGCCGTTGCCCAGGTGCACGGCGTCGGCCTCCACCTTGTCGACACCCACGCCCAAGATCACCTCGACGCCGCGCTTCGTCAGCGACTTGTAGGCCCGCGTGGACAGGCCCGGCGCGAAGGTGCCGAGCAGGCGCTGGGCCGCCTCCACGACCACGATGCGGGCCCGGCGGATGTCGAGGTTGGGGTAGTCCTTGGCGAACACGCTCCGGAACAGCTCGGCCAACCCTCCGGCCAGCTCGACACCGGTCGGCCCACCGCCGGAGATGACCACGGTGAGGACGCCGTCGTCGATCAGCTCGGGGTTGGTGGCGGCCCGCTCGAAGGTGCGCAGGATGTGTGATCGCAGTTCCACGGCGTCGGCCAGGCTCTTCAGCCCGAAGGCGTGCTCGTCGACACCCGGCACGCCGTAGTGGGCCGACACGGCACCGGCGGCGATCACGAGGTGGTCGTAGGGAAGGTCACCGGTCGGCAGGTGGACGGTGCGGCGGTCGAGGTCGATCCCGGTGACGCGCTCCATGCGGAAGTCGGCGTTGCGCTGACGGTGAAAGATGCCGCGCGCCGGGAAGGCGATGTCGTCGGCGTCGAGGCCGGCGGTGGCCACCTGGTACAGCAGCGGTTGGAAGGTGTGGAAGTTGTTGGCGTCGACGAGGGTGACGTCGACAGGGGCGTTGCGCAGTGCCTTGACTGCGGCCAGTCCCCCGAAGCCGGCGCCGATGACCACGACGCGGTGACGGTGGCTCATGGCGTTCACGGTAGCGGCGCGTGCCGGCGCCCCCGACCGGACCGGCCGCCCTCAGAGCGACTCCAGCGACGCGTGCGCGCTGACGGCCACGGCGACCGTGCCCGCCACCGCGGCGTTGTGCTCGGCCAGCGCCAAGTTGGCCGGCACGCTGTCGCCGGCGGTGACCGCGGCGATGCGCTCCAGGACGTAGGGCGTCACCGCCGGACCGGTGATCTCGGCGTCGGCGGCATCGGCCAGCGCGGCGGCCAGGGCGACCTCGATGGTGGTCGGGTTGAGCTCGGCGGCCTGCGGGATGGGTACCGCCAGCAAGACGCCGACGTCGGGGCGCGTGCGATTGGCGTGGACCGCCGCCACCTCCGCCGCCGACTCGGCCCGATGGGGCACGGGCAGCCCGGACGAACGGGTGTAGAAGGCCGGGAACCAGTCGTGGCGCCAGCCGAGCACCGGCACCCCGATGCGCTCCAGCTCCTCGAGCGTGCGGGGCAGGTCGAGGAAGGCCTTGGCGCCGGCGCACACCGTCACCAGGGGATGGTGGGCGATGGCGCCGAGGTCGGCGGAGACGTCGCCGGTCAGCTCCGCGCCACGGTGAACGCCCCCGATGCCGCCAGTGGCGAACACCGAGATGCCGGCGGCGTGCGAGAGGGCCAGCGCCGCCGACACCGTCGTGGCGCCGTAGGACCAGCCCTGGGCCACGGCGACGGCGAGGTCGCGCTCAGCCGCCTTGCGCGCCGGTCCGCAGACACGCGCGTACTCGCTCGGGCGCAGACCCACGCGAGCGACACCATCGAGCACCGCGGTCAGGGCGGGGACAGCACCGGCGTCGCGGACAGCGGCCGCGCAGCGCTCGAGCGCTTCGGCGTTGGCCGGGTCGGGCAGGCCGAGGTTGGAGAAGATCGTCGACTCCAGGGCGACCACGGCCGCGCCACTGGCCAGCGCGTCGGCCACCTCGGCGCTCACGACCGGCTGCAGGCCGGCCATCAGGCCGCTCCCGGCCGGGCGAGCACGGTCACGGCCAGCGCGCTCCCGGCTCGGGCGGCGTCGACCGGTGCCGCTCCGCTCGACCACGCCGTGAGGAAGCCCGCGGCGAACGCATCGCCGGCGCCCGTCGTGTCGGCCACGACTGCTGCGGTGGGCACCGGCACGGGCTGGCACGAAACGTCGCCACCGGCGACCAGCACGACCGGGCGGCTGCCGTCCTTCACGACGGTGATGGGAGCCGGCGCGTCACCGGCCAGGTCGAGCAAGGCCGCCTCCTCGGCGTTGGCCAGGAAGACGGCGGGCGCCAACTCCTCGACGAGCGCCCGGAAGCGGCCGACCCCGTACTCCTCCAGCACGGCCACGCTCGACGCGTCGACGCTGAGGGGGATGCCGCGCTCTCGCGCCGCCCGCGCCAGCCCGACGCAGGCGGCGGCGATCGGCTCCACGGTCAAGGAGTACGCCGGCACGTGGAGCACCGTCGTGCCGGCCAGCCACGCCGCCGGCACCGAGGTGAGCTCGGTGGCGGCACCGCGGTCGGGCAGCATCGTGCGCTCGCCGCCGGCATCGACCAAAACCACGATGGTGCCGGAACGCCCGGACCGCTGGACCCGAGCATCGACCCCCGTGGCCGTCAGGTCGCTCACGAGGCGATCGCCGAGGGCATCGTCGCCGACCCGGCCGATGAACCGGGCCGTGCCGGCGAGTCCCGCCGCGAACGCGGCCACGTTGGCGGCGCTCCCACCGCGGCGATGAAAGATGCGCACCGGCGTGTCCGTGGCCGGACGCGGGGTGGCCGACAGCCAGACCACGACGTCCTCCACCAGGTCGCCGACAGCGCAGAGCATCGGTGCAGTCTCCCACCGACATTGGTAACGGACGGATCAGCGGCGAGACTGCTCGCTCGTGGCACCGTCGGACTCGCAGGAGGTGCATCTCGATGAGCTGGCCACCAGCTCGCAGCCCTCGGCGCTGGACCCGCTGCGCGAGCCGTCGTATCGCCGCTACTTCATCGGCAACGTGGTGTCCAACCTGGGCACGTTCTGCCAAGCCATCGCCCAATCACTCCTCGTCTACAACCTGACCGGCTCGACCTTTCTGGTCGGTGTGGTCAACTTCGCCCAATTCGCGGCGCTGCTCGTCCTCGTGCCGTGGACCGGCGCCGCCGCCGATCATTTCGACCGCAAGCGGCTCATCATCACGACCCAGGCGACCGCGGGCGTCATCACCGCTGTGCTGACCGTGCTGTCGGCGCTCGGGCTGGCGTCGGCGCCGGTGGTCATCGGGTGCGCCGCCTTGCTCGGTGTCACCAGCGCGTTCTCGGTGCCTGCGTTCCGGGCGATGATCCCCCAGATCGTCAGCGCGCGGAACCTCGGGCGAGCAGTGAACCTGGACTCGGTAGCCGTGAACGTCGCCCGTACCCTCGGACCGGTCGGCGGCGCCGCCCTCGTGGCCAGCGCCGGCGCCACGTCGGCGTTCGCCATCAACTCGGTGTCGTTCTTCCTGCTGTGCTTCGCGCTCGCCGGTGTGCACCCCACCCCGCAGGCGGCGGCGCCGCCGGGCACCGTGCGCTTCCGCGACGGTCTGCGCTCCGTACGGGACCGTCCCGAGCTGGCGGTGATGCTGTTCATCGTGGCGGCGTGCGGAGTGGCCGCCGATCCACCCGCCACCCTGGGACCGGAGATCGCGTCGTCCTACGGCGGCGGCGATGCCCTGGCCGGGTTGATCCTCGGCGGCTTCGGCTTCGGCGCCGTACTGGCCGCGTTCCTGGCCGGTGCCGAGGCGCGCCGCCACCATCGCCGCGTCGCGATCCTCCTCGGCGTGCTCGCGGCGGGCCTGGTGGCCTTCGCCGTCTCGCCGTGGCTGGCACTGACGCTCCTCGGCGTGGTGACCGCGGGCTTCGGCTACCTGGCGGCGCAGACCCGCACGTCGACGATGATGTACCGCTACGTCGGCCCGCACGAGCGGGGGCGCATCATGGCACTGTGGTCGGTGGCGTTCATCGGCGTCCGGCCGCTCGCCAGTCTGGCCGACGGCGCCATCGCGTCCGTGGCCGGCACCACCGTGGCGACGCTGGCGATGACCCTGCCGGCCGCTGTGGCGATGGTGGTGTCGATGATGCTGGCGCGCCGCGAGCCGTCGCCGGTCGCTACTTGTTACGCGGCATGACCACGACCGGGCATCGGGCGTGGTGCACGCAGTAGTTGCTCACGGAACCAATCAGTGCTTCGAGTACCTTGCCATGACCGGACGCCGCCACCACCAGCAGCGCGGCGTCGGCGGCGTGGGCGCACAGTGTGGCGCCGGGGGGACCCTCCACCACAACCTGCTGCACGGTCAGCCCGGTCGTGTCGACGTGGGCGAGCGCATCGGCGATCAGCAAGTGGGCGGCGTCGTCGAAGCTGCCGTCGATCACGACGGGTGGCACCTCGCCGACCGGACTGCCCGTGAGCACCGGCGGCTCCCACGCATGCACCACCTCGACCGTCGCGTCGCCCCAGCGGCGGGCCTCGTCGACAGCCCACGCCAGCGCCTGTGCCGATCCATCCGATCCATCCACGCCCACCACGATGCGATCCATGTGCGCTGAAGCATAGAGAACGGCGAGACTCACGGCGTGACGTCACAAGACACCCTCGAGCTCGCCGACCGGTTCTTCAAGGCCATCGAAGCGGGCGACACCACCATCCTCGCCGAGCTGTACTCGCCGGAGGTGAAGGTGTGGCACAACTTCGACCAGGCCGAGCAGAGCAGGGACCAGAACCTGAAGGTGCTCGGCTGGCTGACTCGCCACGTGCCGGACATGCGCTACGAGGAGATCCGGCGCGAGGTGCTGCCCGACGGCTTCCTCCAGCAGCACGTGCTACGGGGCACGGCGCCTGACGGCACGGCGCTCGAGGTTCCGGCCATCCTGCGCATCTACTGCAGCGAGGGCATCATCACCCGCGTGGAGGAGTACCTCGACACGGCCCAGACCCAGGCCCTGAACCGGCGGTAAGCCCGGCTAGGAGAGCTGGCCGACGATCTCGGCCGGCTTCTCCGGGGACACCACGCCGCCGGCCTTCTCGTCGGTGATGGCGAGCACGCTCACGGGCCCGCTCACACCGAACATCGTGAGCTTCGGTGTCGCTCCGAGCACCCCCAGCGACACCGGCGTACCGTCGTCGAGCACGCCCCACAACTGGTAGGTCCGGTCGTCGGCCAGTGCCGGCAACGCCGTGGGGTCCAGGAAGGCCCGACCCGAAGGTTCCACCACCGCTGTGGCGAGCGTCGTGCCGTCCGGTGAGGCCAGCTGCACGGTCGTGTTGGCCGGATCGGACTTGGCGGCGTCGAACGCGGCCACGATGGAGCCGGCTTGCGACGTGCCGCCGTCGTCCCGGTTGACGACAGCGATGCTCAACGCGGCGACGAGCACCACCGCGGCGGCCGCGGCGAGACCGCCGAGCCACCAGCGACGCCTGTCGGGCCGGCGCGCCGGCAGCACCTTGGCCAGCTCGGGCCCCGGTTCGGGTGCCTCTTGGCCCCGTTCGTCGAGCGAGCCGGCGATCTGGTCCCAGAGACCTTCGGGTGCATCGGCCCCGCCGAAGGCGAGCAGCGTCGCGACCTCGCGATGCTGGTCGACCTCGGCCCGGGCACGGGGGTTGCTCTCGAGGTAGGCCTCGACGATGCGACGCTCGTCGTCGTCGACGGCGTCGAGGGCGTAGGCACCGAGCAGCTCCTCGATGTCGTCAGGGCGGCGGTCGAGGTCGCTCACGACTCGAACCCCACGGTGATGCCGGCCGCCGCCAGCTCGTGACGAAGCCGCTTCAACCCCGAGCGGATGCGGCTCTTCACCGTGCCCTCGGGCTCGTCGAGTCGGGCGGCCACCTCCCGGTACGTGTGGCCGCCGAAGTAGGCGAGCGCGATGCACTGCCGCTCCGGCGCGGGCAGCTTCTCGACGGCCAGCCGGACCTGCTCGGCCGTTGCCATGTCCCACACCTCGTGCTCGAGGTCGTAGCCGGCTTCGGCGGTGGCGCGCGCCTCGCGCTCCTCACGCGCCCGGCGGGCCCCTTCCGAGCGCAGCAGATCGACCGAGCGGCCATGGGTCTGGGCGAGGAGGTAGCTGCGCAGCGTGCCGCGCGAGGGGTCGTAGCGCTCAGGATCGTTCCACAGACGGAGAAACACCTCCTGCACCACCTCCTCGGCCAACGTACGTCCGGACAGCAGCCGGCGCGCCAGTCCGAACACGGCGCCGGCATGGCGGCGATAGACCTCGGCCAAGGCGTCTTGGTGGTAGCGAGCGATAGCAACCACGAGCGCCGCATCCGATGCCTCGGTGCGGTTGTCTCGCACATCGACTGTACGTAGCGGATCGGGCTCCGGATCATCCACGGTCGAAGGCGCTCACGATCTCGACGTGAGGCGTCTGCGGGAAGAGGTCGATCAGGGTGGCGGCATCGAGCCGGTAGCCGGCCGACGCCAACAACCGGGCATCTCGGGCGAACGAGACCGCATCACAGCTCACGAGCACGAGCCGAGGCGCGTGCGTAGCCGCCAGGACGTCGACCGCCTTGGCGCCGAGCCCGCGCCGCGAAGGATCGGCGATCACGAGGTCGGCCGCCTGCGGCGCCCACCGCTCCACCTTTCCCTGCACGATGGTGGAGCGCCGACCGTCCAGGTTGTGGCGCGCGTCTCGACACGACGACGCCGACTGCTCGATGCAGATCACGCCCGCCTCGTTCCCGAGAGCGGCGGCGAACAAACCGACGCCGGCATAGGCGTCGACGATCGTCGATGCAGGGTCGAGCGGCCCGGCCGCCGCCCGCACGGCATCGACCAGCGCCTCGGCGCCGTCAAGTCGGGTCTGGAAGAACGAGCGGGCCGAGACGCGCACGCGCTGGCCGGCCACGACCTCGTGGATGGCGGCGCCGGGCCCCGCGATCACGCCGGCCGGCACCGATGCCGTCGCTTCGGCGTCGGGTGGTTCGATGAGGACGAGCCGCTCACCGCTGGCCACCCCGCAGCGCAACGTCACCTCGGTGGCGCCCGGTGCGCGCGTCCCGGCGATGACGTCGGCCAGGAGCGGATGGGCCACGAGGCAGGCGTCGACCGGCACGACGTCATGGCGCTGAGCGGCGCGGAACCCCAGACGGTCACCGTCGACGGCCATCCGCACGGTGGTGCGAAACCCCCACGGGGGTAGGGCGGCACCGAGCCGGATGTCGACGTCGGGTAGACGGCCGGTACGAGCCAACGCCTCCGCGACGATCCCCCGCTTCAGCTCGCGCTGCGCCTCGGGATCGATGTGCTGCCACGCACATCCACCGCAGCCGGCGGCGTGAAAGACACACGGCGGCGAGGTGCGCGCCGGCGACGGATCGACGACCTCGTCGACGACGGCGCGGGCGTAGTCGCGCCATTCGGCCACGACCTCGGCGCGCACCAGCTCGCCAGGAAGCGCGCCGGTGACGAACACGACCCGGCCCGTCTCGTCGCGCGCCAACGCGTCGCCTCCAGCGACCAGCCGCTCCGCCCGCAGCTCCAGAACTGCCATCTCATCCATGAGCGTACGTCGCACCAGGCCGTCTCGATGGTTGACTGATGAGCAACGTATGCATTCGCGGGTCTATCTCAAGGGTGAGCTCGAGGCGGAAGGCTTCCCACTGGAGGACGTCTCGGACTACCTCGCGCGGGCCGACACCGTGGTGTGGGTCGATCTGTGCAACCCCGGCAGCGTCGAACTGGAGAAGCTCAAGGAGGAGCTCGGGCTGCACGAATTAGCGGTCGAGGACGCCCTGGAGCCGCATCAGCGCCCGAAGCTCGACCACTACGCCACCCACCTCTTCCTGTCGTGTCACATGGTGAAGCTCGGCGCGGACGAGGTCAGCGTGGACAAGACGGAGATCGACGCGTTCATCAGCGAGCGTTGGTTCATCACCGTCCGCAAGGGCAACGAGATGGACATGGACCTCGTCGTCAAGCGCTGGGACCGCTCGGCCGACCTTGCGGTGTACGGCGTGCCGTTCCTGCTCTACGGGCTGCTCGACGTGGTGGCCGACAGCTACTTCCAGGTGATCGACAAGTTCGACGACTTCTACGAACAGGTCAGCGAGCAGCTCTTCGCCGAGCAGCCACTCGACCCGCGCAGCCAGCGCTCACGATTCGTTGCCCGCCAGTCGCTGGTGAAGATCCACCGGCTCATCAATGGACTGCGGGAGGCCGTCAGCTCTCTGTTGCGACGGGGCGACCTCGTGCCCACCGAGCTGGATCCGTACTACCAGGACGTCTACGACCACCTGTTGCGGGCCAACGAGAACACCGACACGTTGCGGGAGCTGGTGAGCACCATCGTGGAGACGAACCTGTCGCTGCGCGACTTCCGCCAGAACCAGGTCATGAAGCAGGTCACCAGTTGGGCTGCCATCATCGCCGTGCCCACGCTCATCACCGGCTACTACGGCATGAACGTGCGCTACCCCGGCATCAACACGACGTGGGGCTTCCTGATGTCGATGGTGCTGCTGATCGGATGTTCCCTCGCGCTCTTCACGGTGTTCCGCAGGAAGGGTTGGCTCTAGCCTCTCGTCGATGGGCGCGCTCGAGGCCTTCGACCTCAGCGGGCGCACCGCCATCGTCACAGGGGCCGGACGAGGCATCGGAGCAGCCATCGCCGTCACGCTCGACGCCGCCGGCGCACGGGTCGCGCTCGGTGGCGCGCTCGGTCGACGAGCTGCACGCTGTGGCGGCGACGCTGACCAACGATCCGGTCGTGGTGGCCGCCGACCTGGGCACGCCCGACGGCCCGGCGAGCGCCGGGGGGCTCGCCCTCGACGCCTTCGACGGGCGGCTCGACATCCTCGTCAACAACGCGGGTGCGGTGCTGCGCAAGGACACCGAGGATCTCACGGTGGCCGAGATCGATCGGCTGTGGCAGGTCAACGTGCGCTCCGTGCTGCTGCTGTGCGCGGCGGTGCTGCCGGCGATGGCGGGCGGCGGGGGCGGGTCGATCATCAACCTCTCGTCGGTGTCGGCAGTGCGAGGCACGCCGCGGCGGGCCGCGTACGCCGCCACCAAGGCGGCCCTCGACGGCATGACCCGGTCCCTCGCCATGGAGTACGGGCCGCGCCAGGTGCGGGTCAACTCGGTCGCCCCCGGAGCGATCGAGACGGACATGTGGCGGGCCCCGCTGGCCGTCGACGGGGTACGGGAGCAGCTCGAGGCGCACGTGGCATTGCGCCGGCTCGGGGTCACCGACGACATCGCGCCGGTGGTGCTGTTCCTCGCGTCCGACGCCGCCCGGTACATCACCGGCGAGGTGCTGTCGGTCGACGGCGGCATGCACGCCACGATGAACCTCCACCCACCGGTGTAACGGCCGAAAAGTCGGACTGACTGCGGTTGCCGCTCTTAGAACGCACAGCGCGCCGCAGGAGGCCGAGTGTGGCCGAGCGTTGTCGGCACGCAGCTGTCGCTTCGGCGGCGCCGGGCCGCGGCGCGTCGCCGGTAGCGTCGGCGTTGTGGCTGGGCGTCCGATCCTGATCGTGCCGTCGGTGCTGCCGGCCGACTTCGCCTACCTCGGCGACGAGGTGGCGCGGCTGGAGGCGGCCGGCGCCGATCGCATCCAGTGGGACATCATGGACGGACAGTTCGTCCCGAACATCACCCTCGGCCCGGACATCGTGGCGGCCGCCAGGAAGCACACGTCGCTGCCCTTCGAGGTCCATCTCATGGTGCAGACACCGGACCTGCTCGCCGAGCGGTGGGTCGAGGCCGGGTGCGAGCGGTTGATCGTGCACGCCGAGTCGGTCGTCCACCTCCACCGCACCCTCGGCCACGTCCGTTCGTTGGGTGTGGCCGCGGCCGTGGCCCTCAACCCGGCCACGCCGGCGGTGGCGGTGGCCCACGTGCTCGACCTGGTCGACATGGTGCTGGTCATGACGGTGAACCCCGGCTTCGGCGGCCAGGAGTACCTCGCCACCATGGAACCGAAGATCGCCGCCGTGCGCGCCCTGATCGACGCCGCCGGGTTGGAGGTCGACCTCGAGGTCGACGGTGGCATCAGCCCGGAGACGGTGGCCGGTGCAACGCGGGCCGGCGCGAACGTGCTGGTCGCGGGCAGTGCACTGTTCCGCGACCCCGACGGCCTCGGACACGCCGTCGACGAGCTGCGGACCCTGGGCGCCGCCGCCCAAGGCTCCTGACACCACCCGAACCGCCGCCTGACTCGGAACTCTCGTACACCCCCTTCCTACGATGCGGGGCGATGGCTGTTCAGGTCCACACCGTGCCCTACGGGGCCCCGGCGCTCGAGTGCCTCGGCGCGCTCGTGGCCCAGGCTCAGGCGAGCGACCGCCTCGGCCAGGTCACCGTGGTCGTGCCCACCAACTACGTCGGCGTGGCCACCCGCCGCGCCCTGGCCCGGCGCGACGGGCTGGTCAGCGTCGCCTTCCTCACCGTCTACCGGCTGGCCGAGCTGCTGGGTGCCGCCCCGCTGGCCGGTTCGGGCCGCCGGCCTGTGTCCACGCCGGTCCTCGCCGGGGCCGTCCGCCAGGCCCTGCGGCGCGACGCCGGGTGCTTCGAGACCGTGCGGGAGCACCCGTCCACCGAGGAGGCACTGCTCGGCGCCCACCGTGAGCTGCGCGACCTCGGCAAGGGCCCGCTCGACGCCATCGCGCGGGCGTCGACCCGAGCGGCCGACGTCATTCGCATCCATCGTGATGTCACCGCCCAACTCGCGCCGCATTGGTACGACGAGGCCGAGCTGCTCATGGCGGCCACGCAGGCCGTCGCCAGGGGCGGGGCCGCCGTGACTGCCCTCGGCACGGTCGTCGTCTACCTCCCCCAGCGGCTGTCGGTCACCGCGGGTGGCCTCCTCACCGCCATCGGCGATCAGACCCCGCTGCACGTCGTAGCCGGCACCACCGGCAACGCCGATGCCGACGACGGCGTTGCCCGCAGCGTGGCCCGGGTCGGGATCGCCCTCGGCCCCACCGCTGCCCACCCGCCCGTCGTCGCCGAGGTGCGGGTCGTCACCGCCGCCGACCCCGACGACGAGGTACGAGCGGCGATCCGCCTCGTGGTGGCGGCCGCCCGCACCGGCACCCCCCTCGAACGCATCGCCCTGTGCTACGCCTCGTCAGAGCCGTACGCCCGCCTCTGTGGCGAGCTGCTCGAAGCCGCCGCCATCCCCCGCAACGGCCGGGCCACCGTGCCGCTGCGCGAACGGGTGGCCGCTCGGGCGCTGCTCGGCCTCTTGGCCCTGCCGGACCACGACGTCAGCCGCCACGACGTCTTCGCCCTCCTGGCCGGAGCGCCGGTACGCACGGCCGACGGCCGCCCGGTTCCCACCAGCGCGTGGGAGCGCGTGTCACGCGAGGCCGGGGTCGTGGCGGGCCGGGCGCAATGGGACGAACGCCTGCGGAGCTGGGCGACCCGGCTGGAGCGGGCCGCCGCCGCCCTCGAGCCCGCCGCCGTCACGCCGGCCGCCGGCGAGGAAGCGGTCATCGCCCGAGAGCGGGCCGTGCGCCGAGCCGCCGAAGCCACCGACCTGCGCGCCTTCGCCCTCGGGCTGTGCGACCGCTTGGCCGCGGTTCCACCCACGTGGCGCGCCCTCACCGAGCTCGGTCACGACCTCGTGACGTGCTACCTGGGCGACGAACGCCGTCGAGCCGACTGGCCCGAAGCAGAGCGCCTCGCCGCCGACAAGGTGCTGGCTGCGCTCGACCGCCTGGGCGGCCTCGACCAGATCGACCCCAGCCCGTCCATGGAGCGGTTCCGCCGCACGCTGGAACTGGAGCTCGACGCCGACCTCGGCCGGGTCGGTCGGCTCGGCGAGGGTGTCTTCGTCGGTCCCGTCGGCCTGGCGTTGGGGCAAGACCTCGACGTCGTGGTGGTGCTGGGCCTCGCCGAGGGCGCGTTCCCCACCCGCCCCACCGACGATGTCCTGCTGCCCGACCGTGAGCGTGCCCGCGCCGGAGGTCTGCTGCCGCTGGCCGCCGAGGCCGTCGAGTGGCAGCACCACCAGCTCCTCGGCGTGCTGGCGGCCGCCGGCACCCAGGTGGTCCTCTGCTCCCCGCGCGGCGACCTCCGGCGTTCCACCGAACACCTGGCGTCACGCTGGCTGCTCGACATCGTGGGCGCCCGCCAGGGTGCCCGGCTGTGGTCGCAGGACCTGCTGCACCTGCAGGCACCGTGGCTGGAGCACGTGCCCTCGTTTCGCGGCGGTCTCCGCTGCGCCGCCTTCCCGGCCACCGAACAGGAGCATCACCTGCGGTCGCTGCTCGAGGGCCGCCCCATGGTGGCCGACGTGGCCTTCGACCGCGGCGCCGCCCTGCTCCGAGCCCGCCGTAGCAGCGCCTTCACCGAGTACGACGGGAACCTCGCCGGGTTGCCGTTGCCGTCGCCGGCCCACCCCGGCCAGCTCGTGTCGGCCACTCGCCTCGAGGCCTGGGCGGCGTGCCCGTTGCAGTACTTCCTGCGCTACGTGCTGGGGGTGACCGAGGTCGAGAACCCCGAGGACGTGCTTCGCCTCTCCGCCCTGGACAAGGGGAGCCTGCTCCACGCCACGCTGGACCGCTTCCTGCGGGAGGTCCTGGCCCGGCCCGTCGCCGAGCAGCCAGGGCCCCGCGACCCGTGGCGACCGCGGGACGCCGACCGCCTGATCGAGCTGTTCGACGAGGAGGCGGCGGTGTTCGTGGCTCGGGGGCTCACCGGACGGGAGCTGTTCTGGCGCCAGGACCGCCGCCAGATGGTGCGTGACCTGCACACCCTGCTCCATCACGACGGCACCCGCCGACAGGAGTTCTCCGCTCGGCCCTTCGCCGCCGAGCTGCGCTTCGGCTTCGCCGGCGACCCAGTCGTCCTGCGCCTCGACGCCGAGCGCTCCGTGCGCTTTCGGGGCATGGTCGACCGTGTCGACTGCACCGACACCGGCAACCTCGTCGTCATCGATTACAAGACCGGAAGCACCAGTCGCTATCCGCCACCGTCGCTGTCCGAGCCCACCATCGGCGGCCTGCTGCTCCAACTGCCGATCTACGCGTTGGCGGCGCGGGCGGCCACGGGGCGGCCCGACGCCGTCGCCACCGCCGAGTATTGGTTCGTCACCTCGGGCGGGAAGTTCCAGACCCGAGGCGTCGATCTCACCGACGACGTGCTGGAGCAGGTCCGCGCCGACATCGCCGCCATCGTGGACGGCATCGAGGCCGGCAACTTCACCGCCCATCCCAAGCGGCCCACGTGGCAGTTCGGTGCCGGCTGTCCGGCCTGCGACGGCGACGGCGGCGGCACGGCCGAGCGCTGGCACGAATGGACCCGCAAGAAGGGGTCACCCGAGGTCGCCGGCTACCTCGCCCTCGCGACCCGTCAAGGGCCCGACCGTGGCTGATCTGTCGCTCCCGCCTGTCCTGGCGGACTCCGCCGCCCGCGAGGCCATCGCCCACCAGCTCGACGCCACCTTGTTCGTCGAGGCCGGCGCCGGCTCCGGGAAGACCACGGCGCTGGTCGCACGGCTGGTCGCCCTCGTGGAGGCCGGCCACGACCTCGCCGCCGTCGCCGCCATCACGTTCACCGAGAAGGCCGCCGCCGAGCTGCGCGACCGGGTGCGCGTGGCGCTGGAGCGCGCCGCCGACGACCCCGACCGTCGGCCCGAGGTGGTCGAGCGCTGCCGGCGCGCCATCGACGCCCTCGACGCCGCCGCCATCGGCACCCTGCACTCGTTTGCGCAGCGGCTCCTGCGGGAGCACCCGGTCGAGGCCGGCCTGCCGCCCGTCGTCGAGGTGATGGACGAGATCGGCTCGCAGGTGGCGTTCGAGGAGCGCTGGGCCACCTTCCGGGAACGGCTCTTCTCCGAACCGGCGCTGGAGCGGGTCGTGCTGCTGGGGTTCACCCTGCAGATCAAGCTGGCGCACCTCGAGGACATCGCCGCCGACTTCGACGACGACTGGGACCTCGTCGCCGAACGGGTCCAGCGGGATGTCCCCGAGCCACCGCCCATCGATCTCACTGCGCTCGTGGCCGATGCCCGTGCCCTTGCCGACCTGCGCCACAGCTGCCGGTCCAGCGACGACCTCCTGTGCGTCCGCTTGGACGAGATCGCCCAGTGGTGCGACCAGGTGGGGTCACTGGCCGGCGACGAGGTGGCCCTACTCGAAGCGCTTTCCGGGCTGGGCGGGCCCTGGAATCGGGGCCGCAAGGACAACTGGGGCGCCACCGTAGCCGCCGTGCGCGACGCCGGCGCCGCCCTCACCGCCGCCGCCGCGGCGCGCCGGCAGGAGATCAGCGACGCCTGCTTGCGCCGCATCGGCGCCGAGCTGGCCCGCTTCACCCTCGACGCCGCCGAGGACCGGCGCCGCCACGGCCAGCTGCAATTCCACGACCTCCTGGTACTGGCCCGTGAGCTGCTACGCGGCCCCCACGCCGCGGCCGTGCGGGCCACCCTGCACCGACGCTACGAACATCTGCTGCTCGACGAGTTCCAGGACACCGACCCCATCCAGATCGAGCTGGCCCTGCGCATCGCCGCACCCCCCGACCGTCCGGCCGCCACCTGGGCCGGGCTCCGGTCCGTGCCGGGGCGGCTGTTCGTGGTCGGCGACCCCAAGCAGTCGATCTACCGCTTCCGCCGGGCCGACATCGGGTTGTTCCTGCACGCCCGCGACGCCATCGGCGACGGTGACCCGCTCCAGCTCCACGCCAACTTCCGCACCGTCGCCCCGGTGGTCGAGTGGGTGAACCACGTCTTCGGTTCCCTCATCCAACCCGTCCCCGACGCCCAACCGGCGTTCCAGGCGCTCTCGGCGGTGCGGTCAGCGGCGCCGGGGTCAGCTCCGGGTCCGGCCGTCGCCGTCGTCGGGGCCCTGCCCCACGCCGACGAGCCGAAAGCCGAGGAGCTACGCGAGCGTGAGGCCGACAGCGTCGCTGCCGCCATCGCCACCATCCTGGGCGACGGCTGGCTCGTGAGCGAACCCTCGCCTGACGGCGGCCCCGATCAGTGGCGCGCCGCCCGTCCCGCCGACATCGCCGTGCTGCTGCCGGCCCGAACCTCGCTGCCGGCGCTGCAACAGGCGCTCGATCGCCTGGGTGTCGCGCACCGGGCCGAGAGCAGCTCACTGGTCTACGCCACGCCGGCGATACGGGCGCTGCTGATGGCGGCCGGCGCCATCGACGACCCCACCGACGAGCTGGCGGTGGTCGGCACGCTGCGGTCGTCGCTGTTCGGCTGCAGCGACCCCGAGCTGTTCGACTGGGTGCAGCGCCGCGGCCAGTGGAATCCGCTGGCGCCGCTGCCGCCGGCCCGTACCGACCGCCCCGATCCGGTCCACGACGCCATGACGGCCTTGGCCCAGCTCACCCGCGACCGAGCCTGGCACCCACCCAGCGAGCTGCTCGCCCGCCTCGTCGCCACCCGCCGTGTCCTGGAGCTGGCTACCGAGGGCGGCCAGCCGCAGGACCTGTGGCGGCAGGTGCGCTTCGTGATCGACCAGGCCCGGGCATGGAGCGAGGCCGGCGGCAGCGGGTTGCGGGCCTACCTCCACTGGGCCGCCCGCCAGCGCAACGGTGGCGCGAGGGCCGTCGAGGTCGTGCTGCCCGAGACCGACCTCGACGCCGTGCGCATCATGACCATCCACGCCGCCAAGGGCCTGGAGTTCCCCATCACCGTGGTGTCCGGACTGTCGACCAAGCCCGGCGGGGTGGCCGGCGGTGGGCGCGTCATCTGGACCGCCGATGGCGCCTGCGAGCTGAAGGCCGGCAGCGGCATCACGACCGCTCACTACAACGAGGCGAAGGACCTCGACGAGCAGCTCGACCACCACGAGCGTCTCCGCCTGCTCTACGTGGCCTGCACCCGGGCCCGGGATCATCTCGTGGTGTCGCTCCACCGCACCCAGGCCCACGACGGCGTCAGCGGCGCCAAGGCCACCAGCGCCACGCTCCTCGCCCACGCCGCCGAGGGGGGCACCCACCTCGCGCTCGACGAGCTCGGCGCCGTCCACGCCCTCCCTCCGGCCACCGCCGTGGCGGCGACCGACGGCGAGTGGGAGTGGGCCGACCTCGACGCCTGGCGAGCCGAGCGGTCGCGGGCGCTCGCGTCGAGCGGGCGGCGCCGCACGATCGCCGCCACCACCCTCGCCCAGGACGCCGTCCCCCACGACCAGCCCGCCGATCCCGGGCTGGCCAAGGATCAACGCGACCTGGAACTACCGCCGTGGCAGAAGGGCCGCTACGGCACCGCCGTCGGACGCGCCGTCCACGGCGTCCTGCAGACCATCGACCTCGCCACCGGCGACGGACTGGAGGCCGCCGCCACGGCGCAGGCCGCCGCCGAAGGGGTCGCCGACCGCGCCGGCGTGGTCGAGGTGCTCGCCCGTTCCGCCCTGCAGGCTCCTGCGGTGCGGGCCGCTGCCGCCGCGGCCCACTGGCGGGAGGTGTACGTGGCCGCGCCCCTCGGCGACACGTTGCTGGAGGGCTACATCGACCTCCTGTACCGCGACACCGACGGCCTCGTCGTGGTCGACTACAAGACCGACCACGTGCCCGACGAGCCCTCGTTGGAGGCCCGCCTCCAGCACTATCGCCGCCAGGGTGCCGCCTACGCCCTCGCCATCGAGCGGGTCACCCGGGAGACGGTGGCGCGCTGTGTGTTCGTGTTCTGCGCTCCGGAGGGGGCGCGCCGAGCGCGAGGTGGCTGGCCTGCGGGTCGCGATGGACGAGATCGATGCCGAGCTCGTGCGTAGCGCACCCCTCGCCCCGTGAGCAGGAAGGTGTGCTTCAGGATCACCAGCCCCAGCAGCACGGCGAACACAGCGCCGGTCGGGATCAAGAACGCCATCGCCATGTCGCCCCACTTGCCCTTCAGGCCGGAGAGCACGGACGAGTCGATGTGGCTGCCGTCGGCGTTGTTCGTGTAGATCGGGTCGTAGTGGGCGCACCCCTTGGCTTCGGCGCGGGGGATGCGAACCTTCGAGACGAGGCGCGACGACTCGGGATCGACGGCCACAGCGACGAGATAGGTCTTGCCCTGCTCCACGAACCGCCGGTCGTCGTTGTCGCCGTAGTCGACGTCGACCACTGATCCCGGCAGCGTGCCCTGGCGAACCTCCAGCACCTGGAACCGGGCCACGCGGGAATCGCCGGCTACCACCTTGCCCACGAACTCCGCCGACAGGGTCAGCGACGCGCTGCAGCCGGCGGGCACGGTGGTCGTGGTGGCCGCCACCGTGGTGTCCGGCGCGGGCGCCGGCTGCTCCTGGGCCGCTGCCGGCGCCGCCCACGCCAACACCGCGATGGCGGCAGCGGCGGCGAACCGGACGGCGGCGACTGGCAAGAGGCTTAGAGACCCTTGAAGGAGGGGGTGCGCTTCTCGACGAAGGCGGCGATCGCTTCGGGCGTGTCCTTGGTGGAGAAGTTCACGGTCTGCGCGGCCCCCTCGTCTTCCAGCGCCTGCTCCAGCGTGACCTGGAAGGCGTTGTTGAGGAGGCGCTTGGTCTGGGCCAGCGCGACGGGCGGACCCTCGGTGAGGCGGTGCGCCCACTCGTCGACGAAGGCGTCGAGTTCAGCCGCCGGCACCACCCGGTTGACGAGGCCGAGCCCTTCGGCTTCCTTGGCCGACAGGATCTCGGCGAACAGCGCCATCTCCTTGGCCCGGTGCAAGCCGATGAGCCGAGGCAGCAGCCACGAGCCGCCGGCGTCGAGGGTGAGGCCGCGCTTGGCGAAGATCTCGCTGAAGCGGGCGTCGTCGGAGGCCACGATGAGATCGCACCCGAGGGCAAGGTTGCAGCCGGCCCCGACCGCCACGCCGCTGACCTTGGCGATGGTGGGCTGGGGCAGCCGGTGCAGCGCCATGACCACCTCGGCCACGCGCTGCATGGTGAAGAGCTGATGCCGCGGCTTCGCGTCAGGGTTGGGCTTGGCCCACAGATCAGCACCGGCACAGAACGCGCCGCCGGCGCCGGTGAGCACCACCACCCGGTCGTCGCCGGTGTTGCGGGCGATCTCCTGGAACGTCTCGAGCAGCTCGTCCCACATCTGGCCGGTGATGGCGTTCTTCTTCTCCGGGCGGTTGAGGGTGACCGTGACGATGCCCCCGTCGGCCCGAGTGACCAAGATCGTCTCCATGCCGGCGACGATACTGTCCGGCGTGGGCTTCAACCCGTATCGCAAGGCGCGCCGGCGGCCGTCGGATCTGATCTTCGTGGCCGCCGCCGTCGTGGTGGCGGCGGTGCTGGTGCTGTGGGCCTTCCTCGGGTGACCGACGGCCAGGGCTGGGACAGGGAGCTCGGCGCCATCGAACTACGGCGCGTGCAGCCGTACCAGGCGGTGAAGCGCTACCGGTGCCCTGGCTGCCACGGCGACATCGGCCCCGGCACCGGGCACGTGGTCGTGGTGCCCCTCGATGATCCGGCCGACCGCCGTCACTGGCACGACGCGTGCTGGGAGTTCCGGCACCGGCGCCGCCCGGGCACGGTTCGCCCGTAGCAGCCCAACCGCCGCTCAGAACGCGACGGTCACTCAGAACGCGCCTTCCACGACCTCGACCTCGACGCCGCGCCGCACGGCCACGACATCGAAGCGCACGTCCGCCGGATGATGATCGGTCGCCGCCAGCCACGCCGCCGCCAGCCGGCGCAACCGCGCTTGCTTGGCGTAGGTGACGGCCTCGGCCCCGCTGCCGAAGAAGGCCGTGGTGCGGGCCTTCACCTCGCAGAACACGACCAGGCCGGGGCGTCCCAGCACCAGATCCAGCTCACCGTGACGGCACCGCCAGTTGCGGGCCAGCACCGTGAAGCCGCGAGCGACGTACCAGCGTGCCGCCAGCTCCTCGCCGTGGGCGCCGAGTGCCCGGGGATCGTGGTCCACGCCGAAGTGTGTGCCTGGGCGGGCGCCAACCGGAACGCGCCGCTGGCCCTCGGGCCTCCACCTCGGGCCTACACCTCGGGTCGCGGCAGCTCCTCGACGTTCACGTCCTTGAACGTCACCACCCGCACGTGCGGCACGAAGCGGGTGCGCCGGTACATGTCCCAAACCCACGCGTCGTTCAGCTCGACCTCGACGATGGGGCGGCTGCCGTCGCCGACCACGTTCACCTTCACGTCGTTGGCGAGGTAGAAGCGCCGCTCGGTCTCCACCGCGTAGCGGAACATGCCTGCCACGTCCTGGTACTCCTGAGCGAGCTGGAGCTCGCGATCCGCCTCGAAATTCTCGAGGTCCTCGGTGCTCACCGTCCCGACCCTAGGCGTGGCGACACCCTCAGCGGTCGCGCTTCTCCTTGATCTTGGCCCGCTTCCCCGTGCGCTCGCGCAGGTAGTAGAGCTTGGCCCGCCGCACGTCACCACGGGTGACGACCTCGATCTTGGCGATGATCGGCGAATGCACCGGGAACGTGCGCTCCACCCCCACCTGGAAGCTCATCTTGCGGACCTTGAACGTCTCTTGCAGGCCCGAGCCCTGACGGGCGATGACGTGACCCTGGAACACCTGGACGCGCTCACGGCTCCCCTCGACCACCCTCACGTGCACCTTGAGCAGGTCACCAGGGCCGAAATCGGGGATGTCAGTACGGAGGCTCGCCTGGTCGACGATGTCGGTGGGCTTCATGGCGCGCAGTGCTCCTGGCCGTCTACGGGGGACGAACCAGCATAGGTCGCTTCGGGGGTCGATTCCAAGAGCGCGACGTCCTCAGCGGTGAGCCCGCCGCGGGCCTCGATGAGGTCCGGGCGCAGCCGCAACGTGCGGTGCAGGGCCTGGGCGTGGCGCCAGCGGGCGATGCGACCGTGGTCGCCAGAGCGCACGATGTCGGGCACCGCCAAACCGCGGAACGTGGCCGGCCGGGTCCATTGGGGGCCTTCGAGCAGGCCGTCGGCACCGAAGGACTCCTCGTCGACCGACGCCTCGTTGCCCATGACCCCGGGGCGCAGCCGGGTGACCGCCTCGATCACCACGCAGGCCGCAACCTCGCCACCGCCGAGCACGTAGTCACCGATCGACAGCGCCCCGTCGACCAGGTGGGCGGCCACCCGGTCATCGACACCCTCATAGCGGCCGCACAGAAGGCTGAACCCATCGCCGGCGGCCAGCTCCCGGGCGAGGGCCTGATCGAAGCGACGGCCGCCCGGACCGAGGAGGTAGAGGGGACGGGGCGGGGTGACCGCCTCCACGGCGGCGAAGACCGGCTCGGGTCGCAGCACCATGCCGGCGCCACCACCGAAGGGCGCGTCGTCGACGCTGCGGTGGACGTCGGTGGTGTGGTCACGCAGGTCGTGGCAGCGCAGGTCGAGACGCCCGGCGGCGCGCGCCCGGCCGAGGAGGCTCTCGGTGCAGAACCGGTCGACCAGGTCCGGGAAGATCGTGAACACGTCGATCCGCAACAGCCCCGGCATCACCCGAGAGGGTACCCAGGCCTCCAAATCGCACAGGCTGTGCGCGAAAGGGCGTGGGGCGGCCCGTACGCGCACAGGCTGTGCGCGTATGGGCTTGGCGCTGGTGCCGCGACCCGGGTCGACTACGGAATTGCGGCGGCAGGTCCGGCGAACTGGATGATGAGCGTGGCGGCGACAGGAAGGGTGCCGCCCGCGAGCGGTGTGATCGTGAGCGCGGCTGAGTTGCTCGCCGGATTCCTCACCGTGAGAACGGAGTTGATCGCCGTCGTCTGGATCAAGGCCGACCCGGTGATCTGCGTGGTGCCGGCCTGTCGACCGACCACCGTGTACGGCAGATCCACGTCGTCGAGGGTCAGGAGCAACTGACCGGACTCGGTGACCGGCACCTGGAACGTGACCCCATAGACGCCGATGTCACCCAGGTTGAAGGTGCTCGACCCGGTCCGGGTGATCGAGGTGCTCGTGCTCGGGCCGTCCTGCGGGAAGCTGACATCGGCCCCGGCGGCGACGGTGGCGGCGTTGTCCGGGGGCATGAGACCGAAGAACTCGGTCGCGCCACTGGCGCCGGCAGGGCCTTGGATCCCCTGCAGGCCCTGGATCCCCTGGGCACCGGTGAGGCCGGTCTCACCCTGCGGGCCAACTGGGCCCTGCGCGCCGGTGAGGTCGATGGGTGGGCCCCAACCGTCGGCGGTCTTCGGCCCGTAGAGGGCCTTGTTGCCCGAGTCGAAGTAGGTGTCGCCGACCTTGCCGAGGTTGGCGGCGGGCGCGACCGAGCCGACGAGGAACTGTGCCCCTGTCACCACGACCTTGTCCATCGGCACGAGGTAGCCGACGACGTCGACGACGACGTCGGTGCTGCCGTTGGCGTTGAAGATGCTGATGGCGCCGCCGGCGCCCAGCTTGGCGACGATGGAGTTCGGCGTGATCAGACCCGGCTCGGCGTTGTTCGTCGATGCGAGCGGACGCGCCTCGCCGGTTGGCCAGACGGTGACGAAGGTCTTGACCGTCGCACCAGCGAGCGTGACGTTCAGCACGGCGCCGCTGGCGTCGGCAGGAAGCGGTCCTGGCGGGGTCAGTACGACGTCCAGCGTCTCACCCTGGCCGAGCGGACCAGCAGTCGCCACACCGATCGGGCCGCCAGAGGAAGCACGGGTGTCGAGCACCCTCGTGGGGTTGATCGTGATCAGTGCCGCCGCCTGCGCCGTCGTGGACACCGTCGCTACCTGAGACGTCAGCGGGGCAGCGGCGGCAAGTCCCGAACCCGCTCGCGGTCATCACCAGGGCGGACACGGCGACCCCCGCACCCACTCGCCGGAGCCTGGTCCCTCGCGTCGCACGCGCTGTCATGTTGCCTCGTCTCTGAGGTCGACCGCGATTACTTGATGCGGTCATGCCACCACTAACAGCGCAGATGTCTAGCAGAAATCGGCATACGGGTACTAGAAAATAATCTCCGACGTACCGCTGGTTCTCGCCCGAAAGCGCCCGCGCCCCGCCCCCAGCCACCGGCCCCCGCGCCGCCCAAAATCGCGCGGCCTGCGCGCTTGGCCGCGCTGGGGCGCGGCGAAGCGTTCAGCCTGCGCGGAACCGGGACCGGGGGTTCCGACGGCCGGCCCGCGGCTCGCGCGCCGCAAATCGCGCGGCCTGCCGCGCTTGGCCGCGCTGGGGCGCGGCGAAGCGTTCAGCCCACGCGAAACGGGGGGCCGGGGGTTGCGCGGACCCTGCCGCGGTCCGTGCTACGACCGTCGGGTGAGGCGCACGTACGCCTCACCGCGGGGTGAGAGCCGGTAGCCCACCTCCAGGCTGAGGGTGAGGCCGAGGGCCTTCAGCTTGCGCACGTCCAGCTTGAACGGTTGCGTCTCGCGCCCGAACGACGCCGCCAGATCCGCCGCCCGCACCCCCGGGCGCGTCGCGATCGCCGCCAGCGTCGCCGCCGTCCACGGGCCGAACGCGCTGGCCTGGTCGAGCCGCTCCAACCGCCGGTCGACAGCGGCCACGTCGGCCGCCGTCAGCGAAGCGCCGGCCGCCAGCACGTCGCGGGATCGGGACCGGCCACGGCGTGGAAGGCCACCCGGTAGATCGGCGCCGGCCGCGACTCCGGCGCGGCGGCGGCCAACGACCTCACCAACGCCGCGGCCGACGCAAACCCGGCGCGAGCGGCGTCGGCATCGGTGATGGCCTCGGGCGTGACCACCTCGACCGCCTCCACCTCCAGCATCCCCGCCGCCGTGCGGTAGCGGTGACCGGCCACGACCTGTGAGCGCCGCCAGCGGCGGAACGTGAGCGTGAGCGAGCCGTCGGCGATGGCCGCCGCGTATCGCTGCTCGAACAGCACCGCCGGAACCCCCTACTCGAAGAGCCCGTCGGGCGGATCGATCAGGGTGACACCGTCGACGCACGACACCACGAACACCGCCGGCACCAACGCCCCGTCCTCCAGCACCAGCAGATCGTGGGCGGGGTTGGCCTGCACCTCCATCACCCGGCCCCGCTCGGTGCCGCCGACCTCGCGCACCATCGAGCCGACCAGCTCGTGCACCCACAGCGCATCCGGATCGGCCACCGCCTCGGCCCGCAGGACGCGCCCGGCCATCGCCTCGGCACCGGTGCGGTCGTGCACACCCTCGAACGTCACGAGATGCTTGCCCTGGTGCGGCCGCGACGACACGACGGTGACGTCACCCCGGTCGGTCACCAGCACGGCGCCCGGCGCCAGGCGCTCCTGCAGGTCGGTCACCAGCGCCACCACGACCTCACCGCGCAGGCCGTGGGCGCGCACGACATGACCCACCTCGAGCAGCAATCGCCCGACTAATCCACGAAGTCGACGTCGACCGAGACGCCGTCAGCGCGTCGCCGCCGCCCGCACCACGGTGCGGATGCTCTGGGCGGTGCGGCCACGCTTGCCGATCAACCGACCCATGTCGCCGGGGGCCACCCGCACTTCGAGGGTGATCCCGCGCCGGCCCTCGACGCCCTCGATGGAGACCGAGTCGGGGTCGTCGACCAGCGCCCGCACCACGTGATCCAGCACCGCGGTGGCTGTCGGTGCGGGGACCAGGTTGTCGAAGGTCTCGACGTCACTCACGACGACTTCGGACCCTTGAACTCGGACCATGCCCCGGAGATCTCGAGCAGCTTCTGCACACGCTCGGTGGGCTGGGCGCCCTGACGCAGCCACTTGAGCGCCTTGTCGTTGTCGATGGCCACCACCGACGGCTCGCTGCGGGGGTTGTACTGGCCCACGATCTCGATGAACCGACCGTCGCGGGGCGAACGGGCGTCGGCCGCCACGACCCGGTACGACGGCTGCTTGGTCTTGCCTACGCGCATCAAGCGCAACTTCACTGCCATGACTCGTTCAATCTCCTAGTTCAGACCGGGGAACCCGGGGGGCAGCTGCGGTGGCTGCATCTGGCGGCCCCTGCCCTTCTTCTTCATCTTCTTCGTGCCCAGGCCGCCCATGCGCTTCATCATCTTCTGCATCTCCTGGAACTGCTTGACGAGGCGGTTGACGTCACCCGTGGTGGTGCCGCTGCCGTTGGCGATGCGCAGGCGGCGGCTGCCGTTGATGATCTCGGGACGGCGGCGCTCTTCCGTCGTCATGGAGTGGATGATGGCCTCGACCGGCTTGAGCTGATCGTCTTCGATCTTGGCGTTCTTCAACTCCTTGGGCATCCCCGGCAGCATGCCCATGATGCTGGAAAGCGGCCCCATCTTCTTCAACTGCTGCATCTGTTCCAGGAAATCGTCGAGCGTGAAGTCGCCCTCGAGCAGCCGCGTGGCGGCTTCCTCGGCCTGATCCTTCTCGTAGACCTGCTCGGCCTTCTCGATGAGCGTGAGCACGTCGCCCATGCCCAGGATGCGGCTGGCCATGCGGTCGGGATAGAACTGCTCGAAGGCGTCCAGCTTCTCGCCCGTGGAGGCGAAGGCAATGGGCCGGCCGGTGACCTCCTTGACCGACAGCGCGGCGCCGCCGCGGGCGTCGCCGTCCATCTTCGACATGATGACGCCGTCGAGTGCCAGCGTCTGGTCGAAGGCTTCGGCCGTGGTGACGGCGTCCTGGCCGGTCATGGCATCGACGACGAGAAACGTGTAGTTCGGCTCGACCCGGGCCGAGATCTGGCGCACCTGCTCCATCATCTCGGCGTCGATGGCGAGGCGGCCGGCGGTGTCGACGATGACGACGTCGCGTCCGAGGCGCCTGGCCTCGTCGATGCCCCGTCCCGCCGTCTGCACCGGATCGCCCGGCTCGGAGAACACCGGCACGTCGATCTGGCGACCCAGGGTGCGGAGCTGCTCCACCGCCGCGGGGCGCTGGAGGTCGGCGCCGACCAAGAGCGGATTGCGACCCTGCTGCTTGAACCAGCGCGCCAGCTTGGCCGAGTTGGTGGTCTTGCCCGAGCCCTGCAGGCCGGCCATCAGCACCACCGTGGGCGGCCGGGGGGCGTAGGTGATCTTGAGGGCCTCGCCGCCCAGCGCGGTGACCAGCTCCTGGTTGACGATCTTGATGACCTGCTGGCTCGGGTTCAGGACCTCGGAGCGGGTCAAGCCGACGGCTTGCTCGCGGATGCGGTCGACCACCAGGCGGGCGACGCGCACGTTGACGTCGGCCTCCAGGAGGGCGCGGCGGATCTCGCGGAGCGCTTCATCGACGTCCTGCTCGGACAGCCGACCCTTGCCCCGCAGCCGTTTGAAGATGCCTTCGAAGCGATCGGACAGCGTGTCGAACATGCGGCCGACCAGGCTACCTGAGGCCGGCGCCGCTCACGGGGCCGGGATCAGCCGTACCAGGCGCGGGTGACGGCGCCGCCCGTGATGGCGACGTTGACCCGGTCCGGGCTGTAGTCGGCGGTGAGCATCTGCTCGACACCGTCGCGCTCGGCCACGCGCAAGGCGTTGCCCCGCGCCGCGGCCGTGGCGGCGGCCTCGTCCTCGGGCTGTCCGACGAAGTCGGTGATGCCGCAGGCGGGCCCGGCGGCGCACGTCGTCGGCGGCGGGCTGCTGCCGGCGCCGGTGCTGGTGTCGGCGCCCGGCGGTCCGGCCACCGCGAGGACGTCGCGGCTGGAGCCGTCGTCGAAGGTGAAGCGGTAGGCCGGCAGCAGCCACGTGCCCCCGCCGTCGGCCGGCGCCACCGCGAAGGTCTCGGTCACGCCGGTGACGGGCAGCAGCACCCGGTCGACGGCGGTCGCTTCCGGCGGCGGCTCGGTGGTCGGCTGCGGGTTCAACGGCGCCACCGCCGGCGGCGGATCGGTCTGCGGCGCCGGCGGTTGCTGGCCGCGGTCGGTCGCCCGCCGGTGCCGAGGCCAGCATGCCGAGCGCCGCCGCGGTGCCGATGCGATCCTGCGAACCGCACGGCGGTCGGGCTGGCGAAGTGGCCGACTGGCGGACACCACGGTCCCGTCGGCGGCCACGACCACGACGAACGGCAACGGCGAGGGCACCCCGTCGAGACGGTCGACAAGGCGTTGCGGTCCCGCCGGGTCCGACCGTCACGTCGGCCGACGACAGGTCGAGCCCCGCCGCCTGCCACACCCGCTCGGCCGCCGCTCGGGCGGCAGCAGGGTCAGCGGCGGTCGCCGGACCGGACGCCGCGGCCGAGGTGTAGGTCCACGACTGCGACCGCATCGTCGGCCACCAGAACCGGGCCACCGAGCGCCTGGGCCAGCGCGTCCTGCCTGGCCTGGTCGGCGCCGGCCAGACCCGACACCGCCGCCGGGTTCGGGAAGTACCACGCCTGCGCAGGGGTATCGAAGCCAGGCAGCTTGGCGTCGACCGGCGGCGCCGGAGCGACGCCGCGGCGCCGGCGCCGCGTGCGGCGCCGGCGCCTCGGTGATCGGCGCGGTGGCGTCGCCGGACGCCGCCTTCGACCCGCACGCGCCGAGCACCAGCACCGCGACGACCAGCCCGAGGACCTTCATACCCGCTTGGACGACCCGAAGGCGTCGCCGGGTTCCCGGTTACGCAAAGAGGGCGTCGACGAACTCGTCGGGATCGAAGGCCACCAGGTCACCGACGCCTTCGCCCAGGCCGACCAGCTTCACCGGCAGGGCCATCGCCGTCTCGATGGCGAACACGATGCCGCCCTTGGCCGAGCCGTCCAGCTTGGTGAGCACGACGCCGGTCACCTCGGTGGCGTCGGCGAACTGCCGGGCCTGGGTCAGGCCGTTCTGGCCGGTCGTGGCGTCGATCACCAGCAGGACCTCGGTGACCCGGCCCGGCTCACGTGACGCCACCCGCCGCACCTTGCGCAGCTCCTCCATGAGGTTCGTCTTGGTGTGGAGGCGTCCGGCGGTGTCGGCCAGCACGAGGTCGGTGTCGCGGGCGGCGGCCCGTTGGATGGCGTCGAAGATGACGGAGCTGGGATCGCCGCCCTCGCTGCCCCGCACGAAGTCGGAGCCGGCGCGCTCGGACCACGTCTGCGAGCTGCTCGGCGGCGGCGGCACGGAAGGTGTCGCCGGCGGCCATCACCACCGTGCGGCCGTCGGCCACCTGCTCGTAGCCGACCTTGCCGATGGTGGTGGTCTTGCCCACCCCGTTGACGCCGACGAACAGCCACACGTTGGGCGAGCCCGGCTTGGGCTCGAAGTGCAACGCCCGATCGGCACCGGCGAGGCGGTCCTTCATCTCGACCTTCAACGCGTCGAGCAGGCCTTCGGGTTCGGTGATCTCCTTGGACCTCACCCGGTCGCGGAGGCCGTCGAGCAGATCGTTGGTGACGTCAGGCCGACGTCGGCCAGCAGCAGCGCCTCCTCGAGGTCGTCCCACGTGGTCTCGTCGATGCCGGCGCGCGACCGCACGCTGGTGAAGGCGGTGGCGAAGGCCGCTCTCGCCTTGGTGAGGCGGTCGCGGAAACGGGGCCGCTCGACGACCTCGACGGGCGCGAGGGCTTCCTCGATCTCGGCCTCGGTCTCGGGCGCTATCTCGAGCGGCGGCGCCTCGGGCTCCAGCACCGCAGTGGGCGCTGGTGTGGCGGCCCGCGCCGACGGCGAGGCCGGGGGCTCGATGTCGATGCCCTGGCGGCGGGTGCGGGCCCGGTTCACGGCGACCACGCCGAACCCGAAGATGAGCACGGCGAGGATCAGGATCGGGATGAAGATCTCCATGGCGGAGGTCACGCTACCGACCCCGGCGGAGCCCTGACGAGCCAAGGCGTGTCGCCGGTGCGTGCTCCGCCGAGGCGGCCGAGCCAGGTCGCGGAGCGGTCCGACTAGCACCTGAGGAACGGCGAGGCCAGCGCCGTCAGGCCGATGCCGCCGCGACCTTCTCGGTGATCACTCGCGACGAGCCGCCAGGCGCCATCGTCACGCCGATGAGGCAGTCGGCCGCCTCCATCGTGCGCTTCTGGTGGGACACCACGATGAGCTGGGCCTCGGCGCGGAACTCGTCGAGCAGGCTGAGGAAGCGATGCAGGTTCACGTCGTCGAGGGCCGCCTCCACCTCGTCCATCACGTAGAACGGCGACGGGCGGCTGCGGAACACGGCGAACAGGAACGCCAGCGCCGTGAGCGAGCGCTCGCCGCCTGACAGCAGCGACAGCTTCTTCACGTTCTTCCCCGACGGCCGCGCCTCGACCTCGACGCCGGTGTTGAGCAGATCGTCCGGCTCGGTGAGCACGAGGCGACCCGCGCCGCCGGGGAAGAGCCGCTCGAACAAGGCGGTGAAGTTGACGCTCACGTCGGCGTAGGCGGCGGCGAACACCTGCTGGATCTCGGTGTCGACCGCCTTGATGACCCGAAGCAGCTCACGCCGGGTGTTCTTCACGTCCTCGAGCTGCTCTTCCAGGAACGTGTGGCGCTCCTGCAGCGCGGTGAACTCCTCGAGCGCCAGCGGGTTGATCGGGCCGAGCAGGCGCAGTTCCCGCTCCAGCTCGCGTGCCCGCGCGCCGGCCGACGATCCCTCGGGCAGCTCGGGGCAGAGGGCGGCGATGGCACGCTCGGGCTCGCAGTCGAGGTCGCGGCGCAAGGCCTCGACGGCCGACTCGAGCCGCATGCGGGCTTCGGCGTCGTCGATCTCGGCCCGGCGGCTGCGCTCTCGCACTTCTTCCAGGCGGCGTTCGGCATCGGCGCGCTGGCGCCGCACGCCATCGAGGTGCTGCGTCACCGCGCGGGCCTCGTCGCTCTGGCGCCGGCGCTGCTCGGCCAGCTCGGCCAGTGCGGCGGCGGCCTCGGTCCGACGAGCGTCCACCAAGTCGCCGAGCCGCTCCAGCACGACGAGCGTGCGCTCCAGCACCAGCAGCCGGGCGGCGGCGTCGGCCCGGGCCCCGGCGTCGGCTTCCAGGCGAGCCTCCACCTCCGCGAGGCGGCGGGCGAGGAAGCCGGAACGCTCTTCGAGCCCGGCAGCGGCGATGTCCAGCTCGCGGCGGCGGGCGGCGAGCGCGGCGGCCCGGTCGTCCAGCTCGGCCCGGGCCTGGTGGCGGGCGCGGGCGGCGGCCACGACGGCCGACTCCTCGGCCTCCAGCTCCGGCAGCGCCCCTTCCAGCTCCTCCAGGCGCCGGCGGTCGACGGCGAGTCGCTGCTCGGCGTCGTGGGAGGCGACACCGATGGCGTCGGTCTGGGTGGCCACTTCGCGCCGTTCGGCCTGCATGCGACCCAGGCCCCCTGTGGCCGACACGAACGCGGCGTCGGCCTGGTCGAGCCGGGCCACGAGGTCGTCGACGCGCCGCCGGACGGCGTCGCGCTCGGTCTTGGCCAGGCGAGCCTCGGCCTCACGTCGGCTGACATCGGCGGCGGCGGTCTCGGCGGCGGACGCGCGCTTCCTCCAGCGCCGCACCGGTGGCACCGACGCCACCCGAGCCCAGACGCCAGCCCTGGCGCCCGAAGCGGTCGCCGGCACGGGTGACGACGGTGGCATCGGGATGGGCGATGGCCACATCGAGGGCGTCGTCCCAGCCGCCGTCGACGGCGATGGCCGACCCGACGAGCGCGTCGAGCAGCCGCCCGACCGCCGGATCCGAGCTGCGCACGTGGTGGCGGACCGGGTGGCCGACGGGAGGCGGCGGGTTGGGCCGGCCGACGGGACCGAGAGCAACGACAGCACCACCGAGACCGCCGCGATGCAACGCCGCCAGCGCCGCCCGGGCGCCGTCGACCGAATCCACCACAACGGCGGCGAGGGCATCGCCGGCGGCCGCTTCGAACGCCGGGGCCCAGCCCTCGTCCACATCGACCAGTTCCAGCAGGGTGCCGAGCGTGCCCGCCACGTCGGCCAGACGTTCGGCCCCGGCCCGGGCGCGGGCTTGGTCGAGGGCCATCGCCAGCGCGTCGGCCCGAGTCGACCACGTGGCCCGTTCGGAGCGGGCTGCTTCCAATGCCGCATCGGCCCGACCGACGGCTTCCTCCAACTGCTGCAAGCGCTCCTCGGCGCCCTCCATCTCGGCGGCCAGCGGGCGCTCGGCGTCCTCGGCGGCGACGCACTCGCGGCGGAGCCGTTCGATCTCGGCATCGAGGCGCGCCATCCGCTCCGCCAGCTGTCCTTGGCGGGTGGCCAGCCGGGCGGCGTCGCCCTCGGCCTGGGTGACCGACGCCCGCAGCGTGCGGAGCTCACCGCGTACCTCAGCGGCGCCGGTGACCCGCCCCGTGGCTTCGGTGTCCGGTGCGCCGGCGTCGGCGGCCTCGAACAGCGCCCGCTCGGCGGCCAGGGCGGACTCGTCGGCTTCGAGCTGCCGCCGATCGGGCATGAGCGCGGACCGCGCCCTCGGCTACCTCGTCGCGCTCGGCTTCCAGCCGTTCGTGCTCGGCCAGCAGGCCGGTACGGGCATCGGCCTCGACCAGGCGATCGCGTTCGGCCACCAGCGCCCGGCGCCGCTCGCCCACCACCGCGGCCAGGCCGCGGGCCCGTTCCCGGAGCTGCTCGGCTCGGGCCAGGTCATCACCCAGATCAGCGCCGCCGGCGGCGGCCAAGCGGGCCTCGGTGGCCATGACGTCGGTGTCGAGGCGGGCCAGCTCGCTCTTCACCTCGTGCTCAGCGGTCGTGAACGCGTGGCGGTCGGTCGCCAGTGTCGTCAGCCGGCTCCGCAGACCGGTGATCTCGCGGCCGGCGAGGAACAGGCGCAGGGCGGTCAGCTCGGCGTCCAGCTCGCCGTGGCGGCGGGCGGCCTCGGCCTGGCGCTCCAGCGGGCGCAGCTGGCGCCGCACCTCCCGCAGGAGGTCCTGCACGCGCAGCAGGCTGCCCTCGGTCGATTCGAGCCGGCGCTCGGCCTTCTCCTTGCGCTTGCGGTACTTGAGGACGCCGGCCGCTTCCTCCACGATCTGGCGGCGCTCTTCGGGCCGGGCGTTCAAGACGGCGTCGATCTGGCCCTGGCTGACGATCACGTGCTGCTGGCGCCCGACACCGGCGTCGGACAGCAGCTCCTGCACGTCCAGCAGGCGGCACGGCACGCCGTTGACGGCGTACTCGCTCTCGCCCGTGCGGAACAGGATGCGCGAGACCGTCACCTCGGTGAACTCGATCGGCAGCAGGCCGGCGGAGTTGTCGATGGTGAGGCTGACCTCGGCCCGGCCGAGGGCGGGACGCTTGGCCGTGCCGGCGAAGATCACGTCATCCATGCGTTGGCTGCGCACCGCGCTCGGGGGCCTGCGCGCCCAGGACCCACGCGATGGCGTCGACCACGTTCGACTTGCCGCTGCCGTTCGGGCCGACCACGACGCTCACGCCCGGCTCGTAGGTGAGGGTGGTGGCGTCGGCGAAGGACTTGAAGCCCTTGAGCGTCAGAGATCGCAGGAACATGGTCGGCACCCGAAGCTAGTGGCGGCGCCGAACCAGCGGGCGGATGCGCGGCGCCGGTGGCCGATCGACCGGCTCGGTCCTCGTCGCGGTGTGCTGGTCGCCGTCGCTCGTTCTTGTCGCGGACGAGTAGCAAAAGCGAGGGCCCAGCGCACCGAGAAGCAGATTTGCACCGAGAACGCGGGCGAAAAGATCACTCAGCGTGGGATCGAATCGACGCCGTCTCGCTGGGCGACAACGCCGTCACCGATCGTGCGACTCGGCGGCGGCAGGCGTCACGCGACCACGTGTCGGTCCTCGACGACCAGCCTGGTGACCAGACGGCCGGCGCCGGCGACCGGCGGTTACACCTGGCATTCGGGGCAGTAGAAGGTGGACCGGCCGCCCCACTTCGTGCGCTCGATGGTGGCCCGGCACCGCAGGCACGCTTTGCCCTCACGGGCGTAGACCTGGTGGTGGAGCTGGTAGGTGCCCGGCTTGCCACCCAGATCGACGTACTGCTCGTCAGCGAGGCTGCTCCCGCGCGCACCGATGGCCTCGTGCACCACCTCGATGAGGGCGCGAAACAGTCGCCGCACCTCCGGCACCGTGAGGGTGTTCGACAGGCGGTCGTAGCGCAGCCCGGCCAGGTGCAGCACCTCGTCGCTGTAGATGTTGCCCAGGCCGGCGATCGTCTTCTGATCGGTGAGCAGCACCTTGAGCTGCTGGCGGCGCGACAGCACCAGCCGGGCGAAGTCGCCCCACGGCAACGGGTCCTCCAGGGGGTCCCAGCCCAGGTCGGCGAGGTCGGGTGCGTCCTCGGCCAACCGGGCCGGATCCACCACGAACGTCTCGCCGAAGGTCCGGGGGTCCACGAAACGCAACTGCTGGCCCTGGGTGAACTCGACCACGACGTGGGTGTGCTTGGGCTTCACCGTCTTGGGCGTCGCCTTCAGGAGCTGGCCGCTCATCCGCAGGTGGAACACCAGCCAGTCGCCCGAGTCGAGCACCACCACCAGGAACTTCCCCCGGCGCTTGGCCGCCTTGAACGTGCGCCCGACGAGCCGTTCGGTCAGCTCGGCCTTGGTGTTGCGGCGCACGCTGCGGGCACCGGTGATCTCCACCGCTTTGACCTTCTTGCCGGCGAACTCCCGGTCGATGTCGCGCCGAATGGTTTCCACCTCGGGCAACTCAGGCATGGGTGGCGGGGTGCTCCTCCTGGAGCCGCGCGCACGCTTCCCGGGCGGCGGCCTGCTCCGCCTGCTTCTTCGAGCGCCCCTCGCCGTCACCCCAGCGGTCCGAGCCGATCAGCACGGTGGCGAAGAACCGCTTCTCGTGGTCCGGGCCCTCCTCGCGGATGGCATAGACCGGCGCCACGTCGAACAACCGGGCCGTCAGCTCCTGCAGCGCCGTCTTGTGGTCGAGCACGGCCAGGCGCTCCACCACATCGTCGAGGCGATGACCGAGCAGGTCGGTGATCACCGCCCGGGCGGCGAGCGGGCCGCCGTCGACGTAGACCGCGCCGATCACCGCCTCCAGCGTGTCCGACAGGATGGACGGCTTGTGGCGGCCACCGGCAGCCGCCTCGCCCTTGCCCAGCAGGACCGAGTCACCGAGCTGCACGACGTCGGCCAGCTGCGCCAAGGCGGCCGCGTTGACGACGGCCTTGCGGACATCGGTCAGCTTGCCCTCGGGCAGTTCGGTGTAGCGCTCGTAGGCGAGGTCGGCCACCACCCAACCGAGCACCGCGTCGCCCAGGAACTCGAGCCGTTCGTTCGACGGGTTGCCCGGGAACTCGGCACACCACGACCGGTGGGCCAGGGCCTGGCGCAGCAAGGACGGGTTGCGGAACTCATGGCCGAGCCGGCGCGCCAGCGCCTCGAGGTCCGGGCCGTTGGTCAGGAGTCTTTCACCCTCGCGTACACGTAATCGACGGCGTCACGAACGGTCTTCAGGTCCTCGAGATCCTCGTCCTCGATGCGGAAACCCACCGTGCGCTCACCCAGCTCCTCCTCGAGGGCCTCCACCAGCTCGATGAGGGCCAGCGAGTCGGCCCCCAGATCGTCGGCGAAGGACTGCCCCTCGGCGATGGTGGCGGCGTCGACCTCCAGGATGTCGGCAAGACGGTCGCGGACGAGCTCGAACACCTGCGTGCGATCCATCGGGCTCTGCTCCACATGCGTCTCGGCCGGCACCGGACCTCCTGGCTGAACGGAACGGACGCCATCGTACCGCCGCCCTGGCGCAGACCTGTACCACCTCTGTTGACCGTGTTGACGCTGACCAGGTCTTTCAGCCGGAGCCGACGGCGGCGCGCAGGCTGGCCACCAGACCGTGCTCCACCATCTCCTGGGCCACCCGGATGGCGTTCACCATGGCCCGGGCGTTCGAGGACCCATGGCTGATGATGCACACGCCGGCCACACCCAGCAGCACGGCGCCCCCGTAGGTGTCGGGGTCGAGGGTCTCGTAGAGCAGGTCGAGGGCGGGACGCAGCTCCTGGGCGGCGCCGGCGAACTGCGGTGTGGCAGCGAAGACATCGTCGAAGACGCCGTCGATGGCGCGGATGATGGCCTTCACCCCGCCTTCCAGCGTCTTCAGCACGACGTTGCCGGTGAAGCCGTCGGCCACCACGACGTCCACGCCGTCGGTCAAGATGTCTCGGCCCTCGACGTTGCCGACGAAGCGCAGCCCAGGCGTGGACACCAGCAGCTCGTGGGTCTCCTTCACCAACGAGTTGCCCTTCGAGGACTCCTCCCCGATCGACAGCAGCCCGACCTTCGGCTCCACCACGCCGAAGCGGGTCTGGGCGTAGACCGAGCCCATCTGGGCGAACTGCACGAGCCACTCCGGCTGGCACTCGGCGTTGGCACCGGCGTCGAGCAGGATGGTGGGGCCGGCCCCGGGCACCGGGATGGGGGTGGCGATGGCAGGACGGCTCACGCCCCGGATCCGGCCCATCCGGAGCAGGGCGGACGCCATGGTGGCGCCGGTGTTGCCGGCCGAGACCATGGCCGACGCCTTGCCGTCGCGCACGGCTTCGGCCGCCCGCACCAGCGACGAGTCCTTCTTGCGGCGCACGCCCTGCGCCGGGTCCTCGCCCATGGCGATGACCTCGGACGCCTCGATGAAGGGCAGCTCGCCGATGCCGTCGATGCCGTCCAGGTCGGCGGCGCGGCCGACCAGCACCACCGGGATGCCGGCCGCGGCGGCCTGCCGCGCACCGGCGATGATCTCCCCCGGAGCCAGATCGCCGCCCATGGCGTCGACCGCCACCGGCAGGATCGTCACTCGGCGGCTTTGGCGATCAGCCGACGTCGATGGCGACGCGGTTCTTGTACCAACCGCAGGCGGGACAGACCACGTGGGGCTGCTTCGTGTTGCCGCAGCGAGGGCAGAGGCTGCGAGCGGGGGCGTCGAGCTGCCAGGCCGCGGCGCGGTGGCTACGTGACTTGGATTTGGACTTCTTCTTCTTGGGGACGGCCATCGACCCGATCCTTCCCGTGCGAGCCGTGAGAGGCTAGCGGCTAGTTGGTCGGATGGTCGAGGCGCTCCCGCAGCTCGTCCAGCGCACCCCAGCGTGGATCGCCGGTCACCGGTCGGTGACCGCAGTCCGATTCGTTGCGATCGGTACCACATTCCGGACACAGCCCAGCGCAGTCCGGGCGGCACAACGGGGCCAGCGGCAGCTCCAGGAGGACCGCTTCGCGCACCAGCGGCTCGAGGTCCAGCAGGTCGCCGTTGATGGGAAACGCCTCGTCGCTCTCGGGGCGCGACTGGTACAGCTCCTGCACCGGGACGTCGAGCGTGCCGCTGGCCGTACCGAGGCACCGCCGGCACGCTCCTTGCCACGGCGCCGACACCCGTCCGGTGACGACGATGCCGTCGCTGAGGCTCTCCAGATCGACGTCGACGGTGATGGGAGCGCCGGCAGCCACGGAGGAATCGAGGACGGTGAACCCCTCGGAGGGCACCTGGGTGTGGACTTCGGCGCGCGACGCGGGGTGGCGCAACAGGTCGGCCACGTTGACGACGAGTGGATGAAGATCGGCCACGGCTCAAGTCTGGCGGACGCGGCCCGCAACCGGACACGCCGCCCCGCCCCTGCGCTGTCAGTCCCGGTCTTGGTCCTGGTCGAAGAAGGAGGCGTTGCGTTGCTGCTCGGCCAGATCGGGTTCGGGCGCACGGCGGGCCGGCACGCCGATGGCCAGCTTCTCCCGCCCGGCGGCGACCGTCTTGGCCAGGCGATCGAGCAGGATCTCGAAGCTGGCGAGGCGCTGGTCGACGAAGTCCTCGGTCTCGTGGCGCATCTGCTTCGAGGTGCTCTGGGCTTCCTCCACGATGCGCCGGGCCCGGTTGTCGGCGGCCCGGACCACCTCGGTGCGTTGCACCATGCGCTCGGCCTGGGCCCTCGATGCGTCGAGGATGTCGTCGGCCTCCCGACGGGTCTTGATCACGAATTCGTCGCGCTCCTTGAGCATGCGGCGGGCCTGGCGCAGCTCCTCCGGCAACCGGTTGAGCGCCTCCTCCAGCATCTCCAGGATCTCGTCGCGGTTGATCATCGGCGACGACGACAGGGGAATGGTGCGAGCGGTGGCGATGATGTCGATGACGCGCCGCAGCAGCGTCTCGGAGTCGTTGATCGAGTGGTGCTCGCTGTCGTAGACGCCCGTCATCGGCCCGCCTTCGCCTTCAGCGCGCGGGCCACCGGGCCGGGCACCAGGTGGGTGACGTCGCGGCCCTCGGTCGAGATCTCACGGATGTAGCGCGACGACACGAAGCCGAGCGAGCTGCCGCTCGGGATGAAGACGGTCTCGGCCCCCGTCACCGCCTTGTTCATGTGCGCCATCTGCATCTCCGCTTCGAAGTCCACCGCCGTGCGCAGCCCCTTGACGATGAAGGCGGCGCCGAGCGTTTCGGCGGCGTCCACCACCAGGCCCTCGCTGGTCGTCACCCGGACGTTGGGCAGGTGGGCCAGCGACTCCTCCATCATGGCGACCCGCTGGTCGAGCGGGAAGAACCCCTGCTTGGTGCGGTTCACCATGGCCACCACGATCACCTCGCCGAAGAGGCGCGAGCTGATCTCGATGATCTCCAGATGACCGTTGTGGAGGGGATCGAAGCTCCCCGGATACAGGACCTTGGACAATCCGCTCACGTTCCGTCTTGACCCTCACCGAGAGCCACCTAGGGCCCGGCCGACCTGCCGATCGTCACCACCGTACTGCCGTAGCGCCTGGTCCTTGCGGCATCCCACCCCTCGCCGAGCTCGATCGGGCGGTCGGACTCGCACACCACGACCGTCGCCGGCAACGTCGCCAGCAGCGCCGGCCAGTCGTCGAACGCGTACGGCGGGTCGAGCAGGGCCAGGTCGATCGGGCCCGGGCCGCGGGCCAGGAACACCTCGGCGCGGCTCGGCTCCACCGTGGCCCGATCGGCCACGCCGGCACGTTCGAGGTTGTCGCGGATGGTGGCGAGGGCCACTCGGGACGGCTCCACGAAGGTGCAGTGGGCGGCCCCGCGCGACAGCGCCTCGATGCCCAGTGCACCCGAGCCGGCGAAGAGGTCCACGACCGTGGCGTCCTCGATGGCGCCCAGGCTGTGGAGCACGTTGAAGATGGACTCGCGCACCCGATCGCTCGTCGGGCGGGTGTCCGTGCCGTCGGGGGCCACGAGCCGCCGGCCCCTGGCAGTTCCGGCCACGACGCGCACGCGCAAGTATGGACGCATGTCTGCGGTCACGGTCATCCGCATCGATCAGGGCCACGTCCGCAACGCCATCAACAGCGCTACGGCCGAACGCCTCCATGACGAGTTCCTCGCGTTCGACGTCGACCCCGACGCCCGCGTGGCCGTGCTCACCGGCGACGAGGCCGCCTTCTCGGCCGGCGCCAACCTCGCGGACCTCCCCCGGCTGCGCGACAGCGGCCCGCTCGGGCCGACCCGTCTGCCGCTGTCCAAGCCGGTGATCGCCGCCATCGAGGGTTGGTGCGTGGCGGGCGGGCTGGAGCTGGCGGCGTGGTGCGATCTGCGGGTGTGCGGCGAAGGGGCCCGGTTCGGGTGCTTGGAGCGGCGCTGGGGCGTGCCCCTGATCGATGGCGGCACGTACCGGTTACCGCGGATCGTCGGGCTGGGGCGGGCCCTCGACCTCATCCTCACCGGGCGAGAGTTCGACGCCGCCGAGGCCTACGACATCGGCTTCGCCACGCTCGTCGTTCCGGACGGCACCGCATTGACGACGGCCATCGCCCTCGGCGAGCGCATCGCCGCCTCCCCCTGGAACGCCGTCGTCCACGACCGCGCCAGCGTGTACGAGGGTCTGGGCCTGGAGCTGGCCGATGGGCTGGCCAACGAGGACCGCCACGGCAAGGAAGTGATCTTCGCCCCGGGCTTCGCCGACGGCGTCGCCCAGTTCGAACGCCGGCGGCGATGAGCGGGCCGGCCGAGTCGATCGTCTGCGTCGACTGCGGCGGTCGGGCCCACCTCGTCTCGTACCCACCCGAGGACGACCGCTGGGAGCCCGGCGACGTCGTGACCTACCGCTGCTCGGACTGCCTCGATCGCTGGGACCTCGTCCTCGAAGCGGAAGACCTCGACGAGTAGCTGATGAGATGCGATTTCGTCCTTTCGGTTGACAGTCAACGTACTTGACTGTCAAGCTGGATGTATGAGCGACGCCGATCCGGTCGATGAGATCGTCCTGCCGGTCCTGCTGGGCTGGGCCCGGCGCACGTATGGCAGCGCCATCCGCACGGCGCTGGCCGATGCCGGCTTCGACGACATGCCCCGCCGCGGCAGCTTCGTCCTGGGCAGCCTCGCCCGCGGCGGCGTGGCCCAGCAGAACTTCGAGATCGGCCTGGGCGTCACCAAGCAGGCCGCCAGCCAGTTGATCGACACGCTCGTGCTGCGGGGATACGTGGAGCGCCGGCCCGATCAGAGCGACCGGCGCCGCACCATCGTCACGCTGACGGCGCGTGGCGAAGCGGCGGCGGCGACGTCGCGGGCCGCCGTCGAGCACGTCGACGCGCTGCTGGCCGCCCGGGCCACCCCCGACGAGGTGGCCGCCGCCCGCAAGGTGCTCGTCATCCTGTGCGATCCGGAGCTCGCCCCCGCCGCCGATTCGTAGGAGCCGCGGAGTTCCGGGCGGCTGTGTCACACCCATCGTGATTTGTCTCGATCGACGTCACACAGCCACGACCGATGGCCGATCACTCAGCGCCGCCCGCGGGACCGTTGCGCCGCCCCAGCGAAATCACTGCGGTTTGCTTGCCAGATCTGGCGAGCGGCGGTAACAATGAGCCGCGATCTACCTGTTCTCTTCGGGGGCCAGGCTGCAAGGGCCGCCTACGGGCGGCCCTTTGCCATTCTCACCATGCGGGTGGCCGGGTGATCCATCGGCCGTCCTGGTCCAGGAGCCGTGCCGGCAGCTGAGAGGAGCGAAGGTCGCCGACGCGCATCCGCCGTTCGCTTGAGCCGAAGAGCTGACGGGCTTGCGCGGTTGGCCGATGCGGATTGATCGTTACCACTTCACGGCGCAGCTCGTCGGTGACCAGGCGGACTGGCTCGCACAAGTCCGAGTCGTTCGAAATCACGGCCGCCGTGTCGAAGCGGTCGAGCGCCGCCTCGAGGACCAACCATGCTCCGAGGTTGACATCGGATCCTTTCTCCTCGGTAACGCGGACCCAGGCTGTGGAGGGTCCGCCTGCTATCGGTCGGTCGAGCGGCAATGCGCCGCACCAGTTCTGAAATTGCCCAAAGTGGATGCTGAGGACCGGCAACGTCTGCAGCGCGCGCAGGTAGACGTCCTGACGTTGACTCTGGCCAGGTCGCCCGGACGATCCGTGACACGTGCGGTGAAGTAGCGGACCGCGACGAGGTCATATCCGCGAAAGAGCCGTCGGCTGAGCTGCACCGGATCGAGCCACTTGAGCTCGCACTGCCCCTGACCGCGCCGTAGTAAGGTTGAACCCGTCGATGTAGACGATGAGACGCCGCCCATTCGCGTGGCACCGTACGGCAACGAACGTCAGGCACTGTCCCGACGCGCCGGTGGCGGGACGGCTTGCCGTCAGATTCGTGAGGACTGGCCGACTCGCCACCGAGAAGCTCGGCATGCACGCCGATCTCCAGAGTCCGCGAGCGATGTCGACGACCGCGAGGACGGGTTCGTCGAGCTGGTGACGAGGCAGAGCTGGAACCGCCTGCAGCGCGCCCCCTGCTGGTCACCCTGAAGCTACGGAGCTGCCAGACGGCACCATTCGCGGTGAAGCGTTCACCCAGCGTGAGTCCTACGCTCTCGGGTACTCGGAGACGCTGTCGCCACAGCGAGATCAGCCAGCCACGATGTCTCCATCGAGTTGTGGATGATTGGGATCGGATGCCGCGCCTGCGAGCGACACCCCCCACACCTTGCTCTCGGAGTCTTTGAGTTCCATCAGGACGAGCGTCGAGAACGTGACCTTCTCGGAGCCGTTGTTCTTGACGGTCAAATCGACCGCTACCCAACGATTGCCTGCGTCGGGCTCGAAGTATTGGCTGGTCGAGGGGTACGGGTCGGTTGCTCCGTTCACGGTCACCTCGAGGTCTCCGGTCATTGCCGTCTCGCCTACCTGGTACCTGTCGCTCGCCTTCACCGTGGTCGGTGCAGCTGTCGTCGGTGCCGCTGCAGTGACCACCGCGGTCGGGGCCGACGTCGCCGACGGTGCGCCTCCGCCCTGCCGTGCTCTCGTTCTCCAGTCGCCCATCGCTGCCGTCGTCGCTCGGAGGTTGGCCCGGGGAGGTCCCGGCGCTGACGGCGTCCTTCTTGTCGTCCTTCGACCCAGCTGCAGCGCCGATGATGGCGAGGATGACGACGAGCGCAGCGGCGACGAGCACCCACCGGAGCACGTGCCGCTTCTTCCCCGGTGTCGACGATGATGGCTCGCCTCCGGGCGGCGGCAGCGTCGCTGTTGACCGCTGGTTGCCGGGTGCTGCCTGGGGCGGATACCACTTGCCATCGGATGCGAGCCACCAGCCCGCACCCTGCGAAGTGTCACTCATGGTCTGGCCCTCCCGCCGCAGTTCGTCGCACAGCAACACCCAGGCAGCAAAGACGTAAATGGGCCGGGCTGCCCATCCTCGGCGAACCGGCTGCGCATCACCCGCTCGCCCACCCGGAGGCCTCGTAGGCACGGGCAGCCCCGTCGACGTGCGCCATGGCGGCTACGTTCCACGGACGAGCCCGTACGCTGCACGATGACCGACCGAGGACATCGTCCGAATCCACGGCGATCAGTGGCCAGGTCGTGACCAATTCCGGCCTGGCGCGTCACGACTTGAAGAGGAACTCCTCGGCTTCGTCGGTGAAGAACACCTTGAGCTCCTCGCGCAGCTCGGCGTGGGCCCGAAGGTCCGGGTCCTCGTCCACGATGGCGAAGGCGGCCTCCCGGGCCAGCTCGACCAGCTCCCGGTCGCGCCGTAGCGACGCCAGCTTCAGGTCGTTGCGACCGGTCTGGGCCGTGTTCATGATCGTGCCCTCACCGCGCAGATCGAGGTCCACCTCGGCCAGCTCGAAGCCGTTGGTCGTGGCCACCAGGGCCTCGACCCGGGGTTGCCCGCATCGGCCGAGGCCGAGCCGGCCCGCCGACCCGTCCGGCGATTCCGGCGACTCGGACGTCACCAGCCAGCACACCGACGCCACCTGCCCTCGCCCCACCCGACCACGGAGCTGGTGCAGCTGGGCGATGCCGAACCGGTCGGCGTCCAGCACCACCATCACCGTGGCGTTCGGGACGTCGACGCCCACCTCGATCACCGTCGTGGCCACCAGGACGTCGATCTCAGCCGTCGCGGAAGCGAGCCATCACCGCTTCCTTCTCCGCCGAGGCCAGGCGCCCGTGCAACAGCCCGATCCGCAACCCGGTCAACGGTCCGGCGTCGAGGCGCACGGCCGTCTCCTCCGCCGACGCCACCTCCAACTTGTCCGACTCCTCGATGAGCGGCGTCACCACGTAGGCCTGATGCCCGTCGGCCACGGCGGCGCGCACATCGGCCCACGCCGCCTCCTCCATGAGCGGCCCCGCCGCCCAATGGGTGGAGATGGGCGTGCGGCCCGGCGGCAGCTCGTCGAGCACGCTCACGTCGAGGTCGCCGTAGACCGTCATGGCCGCGGTGCGGGGGATGGGCGTGGCCGTCATCACGAGCACGTCGGGCACGAGGTTCGAGTCGCCGGCGCCCGCGCCCTTGGAACGCAGCGCCGCCCGCTGCTCCACGCCGAAGCGGTGCTGCTCGTCGATCACCACCACGCCGAGCGAGTGGAACGCCACCGCCCTCCTGGATGAGGGCGTGGGTGCCGATGACGAGATCGACGCTGCCGTCGGCCATGCCGGCCAGGACCTCGCGGCGCTCGGCGCCCGTCACCCGGTTGGTCAGGAGCGCCACTCGCAACGGACGATCGCCGAAGAGGTTGTTGTCGGCCGGCACGCTCACGCCGTCCAGCAGCGCCCGCACCGAGGCGGCGTGCTGCTCGGCCAGCACCTCGGTCGGCGCCATGAGCGCGCCCTGATGGCCGCCCTGCACCGCCGCCAGCAGGGCCGAGACGGCCACGACGGTCTTGCCCGACCCCACGTCGCCCTGCAGCAGCCGGTGCATCGGGTGGGGGCCGGCCAGATCGGCCTCGATCTCGGCGATGGTTCGCCGCTGCGCGCCGGTCAGCTCGAAGGGGAGGTGCTCGTGGAAGCGCCGCACCAGCGCACCGCCCGACCTCGTGGCGGAAGCCGGCCGCCTCCTGCTCGAGGCGGCGCTTGCGCAGGACGAGCACGAGCTGCACCCGCAGCAGCTCGTCGAAGGCCAGGCGCCGCCGGGCCCGCTCCTTCTCCCCCATCGTCTCGGGTGTGTGGATGGACAGGAACGCCTGGCGCCGGTCGAGCAGCCCGTAGCGCTTCCGGATCTCGACGGGCACCGGGTCCGGGATGCCGTAGCCGTCCCAGCGCTTGAGGGCCTGGTCGATGACGCCGGCGATCTCCCAGGTGGCGATGGCCGCCTTCTCGCTCTGCGGATAGATGGGGACGATGCGCCCGGTGCGGTCACCGATGAGGTCGACGACCGGGTTCGTCATCTGCAGGCCACCTCGGTACACGTCGGCCTTGCCGAACAGCGCCACCTGGAGGTCGGGTCGAAGCTGGCGTTCCCGCCACGGCTGGTTGAAGAACACCACGCTCAGCCGGCCCGAGCCGTCGCCCACCGACGCCGTCACCATGGAGCGACGGTTGCGGGTCTGGCGCTTCGCCACCGAGCGGACCGTCACCAGCACCAGCGCCACCTGGCCCGGCACCAGGTCGCTGACGCGGGCCTCGTTCGTGCGGTCGATCCAGCGCCGTGGGTAGAAGGTGACCAGGTCGAGCACGGTGTGGACGCCGAGCGTCGCCAAGGCCTCGCGGCGCTTGTCCCCGACGCCCTCCAGCCCGCCTACGGTGCTCTTGGCCAGGGACCCGAGCGAGCGCGGCTCCTGGGAGGGCATCGGCTGCGATGGTACCGACGGGCGGCAACGGATCCGAATGCGGCTGGTCGGCCTCGTCGCCGGCCGATATGCTTGTAGACCCGACTGGGAACGTTCAGTGAGAGGCGCGTCTCGTGGCAGCTGTGTGTGAGGTCTGTGGCAAGCACCCTTCGTGGGGCCGATCCATCTCCCACTCGCACGTCCGCACGAAGCGTCGGTGGAACCCGAACATCCAGCGGGTGCGGGCGCTCGTCAACGGCAGTCCTCGCCGCTTGAACGTGTGCACGTCGTGCATCAAGGCCGGCAAGGTCAGCAAGGCCGGCCGGTAGGCGCTGCCGCCGTGCAAGGCGTCGTCAAGGCATACGACCCGGTCACCGGAGATGGGGTTGTCGTCCGCGACACCGACCTCTCCGAGTACGACCTGGCCGTAGGCGCCTTGGCCGGTTCGGTCTTTCGAATGCTGCGCCCTGGCCAGCGGGTCGTGTTCGAGCTCGACGGCGGGGGGCTGGCGACGCGCCTGCGTCTCGGCAGCGAGGGCGATATGGGCACGCCTGGCTACCCTGAACGTACTAGCGGGTAACAAGACCGCCAGCCGGCGGAGAGGAGTAGAGGATGACTGCCACTACGTCCAACCAGCGACTGCAAGCGTGGGTCGACGAGTGGGCAGCCGTACTCCAACCGGCCCAGGTGCACTGGTGCGACGGGTCGGCCGAGGAGTACGACGAGCTGTGCGCCGACCTCGTCGCTTCGGGCACGTTCACCCGGCTCGACGAGGCCAAGCGGCCCAACTCCTACTGGGCCCACTCCGACCCCGGCGACGTCGCCCGCGTCGAGGACCGCACCTTCATCTGCTCGGAGAACGAAGACGACGCCGGGCCCACCAACAACTGGCGACCACCGGCGGAGATGCGCAGCCAGATGAAGGGCCTGTTCGACGGCTCCATGCGCGGTCGCACGATGTACGTGGTGCCGTTCTCGATGGGGCCGCTCGGTTCGCCCATCGCCCACATCGGGGTCCAGCTCACCGACTCGGCCTACGTGGCCGCCTCGATGCGCACCATGACCCGCATGGGCCAAGGCGCCCTCGACGTCCTCGGCGACGGCGACTGGGTGCCGTGCGTGCACTCCGTGGGGGCGCCCCTCCAGCCGGGTGAGGCCGACGTCGCCTGGCCGTGCGACGCCGAGAACAAGTTCATCGTCCACTTCCCCGAGACCCGCGACATCTGGAGCTACGGCTCGGGCTACGGCGGCAACGCCCTGCTGGGCAAGAAGTGCTTCGCGCTGCGCATCGCCTCGGTGATGGCGCGCGACGACGGCTGGCTGGCCGAGCACATGCTCATCCTCAAGCTCACCTCACCCGCCGGCGACGCCCGCTACGTCGCCGGGGCCTTCCCGTCGGCGTGCGGCAAGACCAACCTGGCCATGATCATCCCCACCATGCCGGGCTGGAAGGCCGAGACCATCGGCGACGACATCTGCTGGATGAAGTTCGGCGACGACGGCCGGCTCTACGCCATCAACCCGGAGGCCGGGTTCTTCGGCGTGGCCCCCGGCACCGGCGACGACACCAACCCCAACGCCATGAAGACCCTGTGGGGCAACAGCGTCTTCACCAACACCGCGCTCACCGACGACGGCGACGTGTGGTGGGAAGGCATGACCAAGGACAAGCCGGCCCACCTCACCGACTGGAAGGGCAACGAGTGGACGCCCGAGTCGGGCACGCCCGCCGCCCATCCCAACGCCCGGTTCACCGCGCCGGCCGCGCAGTGCCCGGTCATCGCGCCCGAGTGGGAGGACCCGAAGGGCGTGCCCATCTCGGCCATCCTCTTCGGCGGCCGCCGCGCCACCGTGGTGCCGCTGGTGAACGAGGCCTACGACTGGGAGCACGGCGTGTTCCTGGGCTCCATCATGGGCTCGGAGACCACCGCCGCCGCCACCGGCCAGGTCGGCGTCGTGCGCCGCGACCCGTTCGCCATGCTGCCGTTCTGCGGCTACAACATGGCCGACTACTGGGCCCACTGGCTCGACATCGGCGAGCGCTCGGGCGCCCAGCTCCCGAAGATCTTCTTCGTCAACTGGTTCCGCAAGGACGCCGACGGCAAGTTCCTGTGGCCCGGATTCGGCGACAACAGCCGGGTGCTCAAGTGGGTGTTCGAGCGGGTGTCGGGGGACGGCGACGCCGTCGAGACGCCCATCGGGCTCCTGCCCGCGCCGGGCGCCCTCGACACCGAGGGCCTTGATCTGAGCGACGCCCAGGCGGCCGAGCTGCTCAAGGTCGACATCGAGGGCTGGCGCAAGGAGATCCCCGACATCGAGGACTTCTACAACCGCTTCGGCGAGCGCGTCCCCACGGCGCTGCGCAGCCAGCTCACCGCGCTCGACGATCGCCTCGCCGCCGGCTGAGTGGCCGGGCGCGCCGGCCCGGCAACAGTCGGTTGTAAGGTCCGGCCGGGCCTGGTGCCGCGTCGAGGAGGAACGTCATGTCGGTGAGCGCGTACATCCTCATCCAGACCGAGGTCGGCAAGGCGGCCACGGTCGCCGAACAGGTCCGGGAGGTCGACGGCGTGGCGTCGGCCGACGACGTGACCGGGCCCTATGACGTGATCGCGCGGGCCGAGGCGGCCACGGTCGACGAGCTGGGCCGCATGGTGGTCAGCAAGGTGCAGATGATCGACGGCATCACCCGCACGCTGACCTGCCCCGTCGTGAACATCTAGCGGCGCCGGTCCCGGCTCTCGCCGACACCTGGCCGACGGGCGGCGCACCCGCGTTTCGCCCCCAGCCGTGGTACCGCGCCGCGTTTTCGCCTTTCCCCGCACAGCCTGTCGCGAAACAGGGCGCCGGCGCTACCGGCCGACGAGGAGGGCGCGGATGCCGAGGCCCATCACGAAGAGGCCGCCGAGCCCGTAGAGCAGGTACAGCCGGTCGCGCATCTGCATGCGGTAGGAGTAGATGATCCCGACGGCGATGATGGCCACGAACCCGTAGAACATGTGGAACTTCGGGGCCACGTACTTCTGCCCGGCCACCAGGCCCGACGCCCAGGCCGACCTGCACGAACACCGCCAGCTGGGCCACGATCGTGAACCACCACAGGGCGCGCGTGCGCAAGGCGGTCAGCCAGTTGGCTCCGAGCGCCCACACGCCGGCGAGCCCGTTGCCGATGATGACGAACCAGGCCCAACCCTCGTGGATGTCGAGGAGGAGCTGCGCGAAGAGCAGGCGATGGCCCCCGCCCTACGACGCCGAGCCGGCGGTGGCCTTGGCTTGCGCCTCGGCATAGGCCTCGGCGGCGATGTCGACCAGTTCGCTGATCTCGTCGTCGCTGAAGCCGGCCAGCCGGCGGAAGTTGCGGGCCAGGTGCACCGGGTTCTCGGCCTGCTCGCCGCGGAAGCCACCGAAGCTGAACAGCTTGTCGACCGCCTTCTGGAAGTCGAGCGCCTGCTTCTGGCGCTCCGGATCCTTGGCCGTGAGGCGGCGCAGCCAGTCCGAGCCCATCTTCACGTGGGTGACCTCGTCGGCCAGCATCCAGTCCTCGCAGAACGACAGCACGGGGTCGCCGAAGGCGTCGCCGACGTCGCGCATCGTCTTGAACACGTCGATGGCCAAGCCCTCGAGGGCCCGGTTCACGCCGGTGAGGCGCAGGACCGGGTCGGGGTTGCAGGCCGCCTCGTACAGCAGCGTCTGCTCGCCGAACTCGCCGATGAAGGAACCCATGTGGTCGGAGAGCTTCACGGAGATCTCGACGTGGCGGGCCTCGTCCCAACACTGCCGGGCCATGTCCAGCTTGAGCAGGAACGGAGCCTGGTCGCGGCCGTCGCCGGTATCGAAGTCCCAGCACGTGCGCCCGGCGCCTTCGAGGGCCTGGATCTCGCCGACGAAGATGCCGTGCATGAGGCCGCGGGCGTTGTCCGGCGCGTTCGGGTACGCCGGCGCCAAGGTGTTGACCCGGGCCTCCTCGCTGGCGTTGCGGGGGTCGAACACGACCTCCTCGATGCGCAGGTGCTCGAAACGCTCGTCCCGAGCCAGCTCTTCGACAGGCAGGATGCGCTTCATGTCATGCCTCCTTGGACGGCGCCGATCTGAGCGACCTGGTAGGACCATAGTTCGGAGCTGACCGACACGGGAGGCCGTTCGCCGCCGTGCGCCCCGCCGGCCGGCGGACCCTGGTGGCCGTGGCCGAACGCCGGGCTGGTGACCCACGCCTGGAACGCCTCTTCGTCGCGCCACCGGGTGACCACCAGCCACGTGGTGCGGCCGTCGGTGGGCTGGAACAGCTCGAAGCCCTCGAAGCCGTCCTGGTTGTCGACCGCGCCGGCCCGGGCGGCGAAGCGCCGGGCCAGCTCGTCGCCCGAGTCCTCGGGCACGGTGATGGCGTTGATCTTGATGACGGTCATACCGGATCCTCTACCACGCTGGCGGCGAGGTGGCTCGTCGGGAGCCACGACAGCTCGCCCGCCTCGAGCAGCTCCCGGACGGCCGGCACCGGGTCCGCGTCGCCGAAGAGCTCGCCGTCGTCGTAGTTGATCTCGGCGGTGGGGTCGCGCACCCACCACGACGCCTCGAGGGCGATGCCGTTCGTGTCGTGGAAGTAGATCGAGTGCACGAACCCGTGGTCGACGACCCGGGTCACCTCCACGCCGTAGTCCTGCAGCCGCTGCTGGAGCGCCGTCAGCGCCGCCTCGTCGGGCAGGGTGAACGACACGTGGTCGAACTGCGCGGGGAAGGTGAAGGGGACGCCGGCCGGCTTCTCGAACTCCTCCACCTCGGTGCCACCCCATTCGAAGAAGGCCACGGTGCTCTGCGGGCCGATGCGGAAGAAGTAGTGGCGCATCGGTCCGGCCGAGATGGTGGCGACGAGGGGCATCTGGAGGACGCCGTGATAGAAGCGCACGGTCTCGTCCATGTCGTTCGTCACGAGAGCGAGGTGGTTCACGCCCGCCCAGCGCACGGTGGCGTCATCAGGCATGCCCGACTCGGGACGGCACGTCTGATCCGGTCCCTTCAGCCGCAGGCCGGGGATCGGGCGGGCCGGGCGTCAGAACGCGACGCGGCCAGGATGGCGCGGGCGTCCTCTTCGCTCACCGCTCGCGGGTTGGCCCGCACGGCCACGCTCGCCTGCGACAGCCGCGCCACCGCGTCCAGGTCATCTTCGGAGATGCCGACCTCGGACATCGTCGACGGCAACCCGGCGCGCACGATGAGCCGGGCGACGGCGCCGGCGGGATCGACGGGGTCGCCGAGCACGGCCCCGATCCGCGCCATCTCGGCCGGCACGACCTCGGCGTTGAACCGCATCGCGTGCGGCAGGATGAGCGCGTTGGCCAGCCCGTGGGAGATGCCGGCGCGAGCGCCGAGCAGCTGCGCCAAGCCGTGATGCACGCCCATGGAGGCGTTCTCGAGGGCTCGCCCCGCCAGTGACGCGCCTTCGAGCAGACCGGTGCGGGCCTCGACATCGTCGGGCTCGTCCACGACCGCGGGCAACCAGCGCACGATGCGATCGGCCCCGGCGAGCGCGATCGCTTCGGCTTCGGGCGAGCGACGGGTGGCGTAGGTGACCTCGACGCAGTGGGCCAGTGCGTTCATCGCCGTCTCGGCGCTGACGCGCGGCGGTGTCGACAGGGTGGCGAGCGGGTCGTACACCACCGCGACCGGTGCGGTCGTGGGACCGCCACCCCCGGACTTCGCCCGCGTCCGCTCGTCGGTGACACCGAAGAACGGGGTGAGCTCGGCGCCCGAGTAGGTGGTGGGCACAGCCACGTGCATGAGCGCCGGCCGGTCGGTGTAGGACGCCCCCGGCGTGCCCGCCTCCTGCTCCACGAAGTAGGACACCGCCTTGCCCATGTCCATGCAGGACCCGCCGCCGAAGCTGACGATCCCGTCGACACCGTCGCGACGCGCCTGCAGCACCGCCGCCTGCACCGCGGAAGCGGGCACGTGGGACCGGACGCCACCGAACGTCGACGCCACCACCCGGTCCAGCCGCCTCACCAATCGCTCACCGTCGGGCGAGGCCAGCCGCCCGGCCGTGGAGACGACGAGCACGCGCCGGGCGCCGAGGTCGCGCAGGATGGCAGGGAGCATGTCGATGGCGCCGGCACCGAAGTGCACCCGTTGGGCGTAGCCAGTGTGCACCCACGACGACGACATCAACCCAGCCCCGCCAGGGCATCCTCCCGAATGCCGGGAGGCGCCCCCTTGTGGATGAACCACTCGATGCCGAAGGCGCTCAGGAAGGCGTCCTCGGGCATCGACAGGAAGAACGAGGTATCGGTCGTCTGGCTGGCGTGGCAGGCCAGCGACGCCCGCTTCAGCGCGATGTACGGCGCGACGTCGATCTGGGTCGTGATCTCCGCCTCGGGCATGCCGAACGGGAGACCGTCGTCGGTCCATGAATCGGGGTTCTCGTCCCCGTCGGGTGGGGTCATGTCGTAGCCGGCCTCACGGGCGGCGGCCATCTGGCGCATGACGTGGTCGCGGTTGAACGTGGCCTCGTACACGTCGGCCGTGCCCGCCAGCTCAGCGGCGCGGTAGCCCACATCGTGCACGCGGACGTGGTCGGGATGGCCGTAGTTGCCGTGGAAGTCGTAGACCGTGAGTACGTCGGCCTGCTCCTCCTCGAGGATGGCCGCCACCCGAGCGGCGGCTTCCTCCAGGTCGGCCTGCAGGAACGACCGGGGATCGCCGTTCTGCTCCCACCCGGTCATGCCCGAGTCGCGGTAGCCGAGCCACACCACCCGCGTCACACCGAGACCCTCGGCCGAGCGCGTGGTCTCCGCTCGGCGCCGATCGACGAGCGTCTCACCGGGCGTGAGGTCCTCGGGCGCCTCGCCGTACTCCCCACCCGTCGCCACCACCAGCACCACCCGGTGACCGTTCGCCGCCGCCTGCGCCATCGTGCCGGCAGTGGTGATGCACTCGTCGTCGGGGTGGGCGTGGAAGCAGACGAGGGTCGCCATCAGGCCTGCTTCACTGCTCCCGTCTCTACGAGCTTGTCGATGTCGGCGACGTCGAAGCCGAAGTCGGCCAGCACGTCGCGCGTGTGCTGCCCGGGGTGGGCGGGCGGGCGGGCGATGGACGTGGTGCTGCGCGAGAAGCGCGGCGCCGGCGCGGGCTGCTGGACGCCGGCTACCTCCACGAACGTGCTGCGCGAGACGTTGTGCGGGTGCCGGGCGGCCTCGCCCATCGTGAGCACCGGAGCGAAGCAGACGTCGGTGTGCTCCATGATGGCGCACCACTCGTCGCGCGTCTTCGTGCGGAAGATGCCGGCGAGGCGTTCCTTCAAGGCCGGCCACTTCGCCTTGTCCATCTGCCCGGCGAACTCGGCGTCGTCGCTGAGGCCGGTGAGGCGCAGCAGCTCGGCGTAGAACTGCGGCTCGATGGAGCCGAGGGAGATGTACTTCCCGTCGGCACACTCGTAGGGGTTGTAGAAGTGCGAGCCCGTGTCGAGCAGTCCGTGACCGCGGGAGTCCTCGTCGAACATCGGCGTGTTGCGGGCGCCCCAGAACATGGTCATCAAGATGGCGGCGCCGTCCACCATGGCGGCGTCGATGACCTGACCCTCGCCGGAGCGTTGCGCCTCCAGCAGCGCGCACACCACGCCGTAGGCCAGCAGCATGCCCCCGCCGCCGAAGTCGCCGACGAGGTTGAGCGGCGGCACCGGACCCTCACCGGCGCGACCGATGTGGGCGAGGGTGCCCGAAAGCGAGATGTAGTTGATGTCGTGCCCGCTCCACGGGGCGTAGGGACCGTCCTGGCCCCAGCCCGTCATGCGCCCGAACACCAGCTTCGGGTTGCGGGCCAGGCAGATGTCGGGCCCGAGGCCGAGGCGTTCCATCACGCCGGGACGGAAGCCTTCGATGATGGCGTCGGAGGACTCCACCAACTTCAGGAGCGCCTCGACGCCGTCGGGCTGCTTCAGGTCGACAGCCAGCGAGCGGCGGCCGCGGGAGAGCAGGTCGCCGGGCGGCTTGGACGGATCCGCACCGCTGCGAACGTTCTGGGCGCGGTCGATGCGGATCACATCGGCCCCCATGTCGGCGAGCATCATGGCGCAGAACGGCCCCGGGCCGATCCCGGCGACCTCGATGATGCGGTATCCAGTCAGTGGTCCGGTCATGGGCGGAGCGTAGCGACGACCCCGCCGCCGGTCGAACTGCGGCGACCGGCGAGGACCTCAGATGCCGCCGACGCCGTTGCGGGCGTGGCTGGCGATGGTGTCCGTGATGAGCGGCCACAGCGGCTCGGGCAGGTCGTGGCCCATGTCGTTGCAGAGCAGCAGGTTGGCCGCCGGCACCAGCTCAGCGGTGCGCTCGCCGCCGATCGGCAGGATGAGCGTGTCAGCCCGACCATGGATCACCAGCGTCGGCACCCGGAGCTTGCGCAGCCCGTCGCGCACGCGACCCCGAGGCGGTGATGGCGCCCATCTGGCGGCCCGCGCCCTCGGGATAGAACGAGCGGTCGTAGCTCCGCGCGGCGCGGTCGCGCGTCTTGTCCTCGTCGTAGTAACGGGGGCTGGCGAAGAGCTTCCACGACGTGGCCGAGTTGTCGATGTACGCACCGCGCTCGGTCGGCGGCGGGGTCATGAGGGCCTGCATGGCGGCGGGGTCGGACTTCATGTACTCGGGCTCGCCCGTCGTCGACATGATCGACGTGAGGCTGAGCACCCGCTCCGGATGCTCGATGGCCATGGTCTGCACGATCATCCCGCCCATCGACGCGCCAACGATGTGGGCGGCCTCGACGCCGAGGGCGCTCAGCAGGCCGAAGCCGTCGTCGCTCATGTCCGACAGCGTGTACGGAACCTCGGGCACCTCGCCGCCGCCTACGAGCGCCGTCATCAGCGCGCCGAGGTCGACCACCTGGCCGTCGAACTTGGTCGTGAGACCCGTGTCGCGATTGTCGAACCGGATGACGTAGAACCCTCGGTCGGCGAGGGCCTGGCAGAACCCCTCGTCCCAGGAGATGAGCTGCGCGGTGAAGCCCATCACGAGCAGCAGGGCAGGGTCCGAGGACTGGCCGAACGTGTCGTACTCGATCTCGATCCCATTGGCATTGGCGCGAGGCATAGGCGGAGTCTCAGCCACTGCCGGCCCTCAGGTCAAGCCGTCCTAGTGTGCGGCCATGACGGTCTTCGGGGTCCACGCCGGCCTGCAGAACACGTCGATGGAGTCGCTGCGGGCCCTGTGGCGCCGGATCGAGCTCCTCGGTTTCGAGTGGATCTCGATCTGGGACCACTTCTATTCGGCCACGTTGGGCAGCGACGCCGAGTGCCTCGAGGCGGTGGCCACGCACGCCGCGCTGGCATGCGACACGACACGGGTGCGATGCGGCTCGCTGGTCTACTCGGTCGGCTACCGCCATCCGGCGGTGCTGGCCAACGCCATCTGCACCATCGACCAGCTGTCCGGCGGTCGGGCCGAGCTCGGTCTCGGCGCCGGCTGGAGCCAGATCGAGTACGACGCCTACGGCATCCCGTTCCCGGCCATCGGCGTGCGCATGGATCAGCTCGAGGAGGCGATCCAGTGCGTGCGCGGTCTGCTGCGCGAGGACAGCGTCGATTTCGACGGCACGTGGTTCCACCTGAAGGACGCTCAGTGCGTGCCCAAGCCGGTGCAGACCAAGCTGCCGATCTGGGTCGGTGGTGGTGGCGAGAAGCGCACGTTGCGCATCGCCGCGCAGTGGGCCGACGGCTGGAACATCCCCTTCGTCGGTCCCGAGACCTTCGCTCACAAACGGGACGTGCTGCTCCAGCACTGCGACGCTGTGGGTCGGGACCCGGCCGAGATCCAGACCGCCGTCAACGTCGGCCTCGCCTGGAGCGAGGGGAGCCTGCGCCAGCAGTTCGGGGGCCTGGCCGACTACGTACGACCCGGCGTGCTCACCGGATCCGACGCCCAGGTGATCGAACGCATCGGCGCCTACGCCGAGGCCGGCGCCGGCCAAGTGAACCTGGCGCTGCGGGCGCCGTTCGACGACGACGCACTCGACCGCTTCGCCGACGCCCTCGGTCTGGCGGTGTGAGCAGCGGCGCCCTGGTCGAGGCGAGGGCGCCCGGGCGGGTCAACCTCATCGGCGACCACACCGACTACACCGGCGGACTGGTGCTGCCTATGGCGATCGATCGGTGGACCACCGTGCGGGGGGTGCGCTGCGATGGCCACGTGCGGCTGCGGTCCGATGCCGATGACGTCACGCTGCACCTGACGCTCCCAGTGCTCGATCCGGCCGCGGTGAGGCCGCCATGGGGCCGGTACGTGGCCGCCGTCGCCGCCGAGCTGGGCCCGTCGGCGCTCGGGCTCGACGGCACCGTGACGACGACGGTGCCGCTCGGCGCCGGGCTGTCGTCCAGCGCGGCGTTGGAGGTGGCCACCGCGCTGGCCCTCGGTCACCACGGTCCCTCGTTGGCGCTGGCGCAGCTGTGCCAGCGCGCCGAGCACCGAGCCGTCGGGGTGCCGTGCGGCATCATGGACCAACTGGCGGCGGCCGCCGGCGTCGAGGGGGCGGCGCTGTTCATCGACTGCACGGCGCTGACGGTGACTCCCGTGCCGATGCCCGACGATGTCGAGGTGGTCGTGGTGCACTCAGGTCAGGAGCGCGTCCTCGCCGGCTCGGCCTACGCGACGCGGGCGGCCGAGTGCGCCACCGCCGAGCAGGACGTGGGGCCGCTGCGGCGGGCGACGCTGACCGCCGTCGAGGCCATCACGGATCCGGTCGTGCGCCGGCGCGCCCGCCACGTGGTCACCGAGAACGAGCGCGTCCGCCAGACGGCCGACGCCCTTCGCTCCGGTGATGTCGTGGCCGCCGGCCACCTCATGACCGCGAGCCACGCGTCGCTGCGCGACGACTTCGAGGTGTCGACGCCTGTGCTCGACAGCCTGGTGACCCGGCTCCTGGCCGTGCCCGACGTGCTCGGTGCGCGGCTCACGGGGGCCGGCTTCGGCGGTTGTGTCGTGGCCCTGGCCCGACCGGGCGCGCGAATCGAGGGCTGGGTCGTGCGGCCGGTGGGTGGCGCCGCGCTGGTCGAGCGGTAGCTGGGTCAGCGCGGCCGGCGGCGCAGCGCCGCCTTGCGCAGCGCGGGCGGCTCCCACCCTCCGTCGGAGGCGTTGAGGTTGGTGCCGGGCGGCACCAACTCGTCGATTCGGTCGAGGACGTCCGCGTCGAGGCGGATCTCGTCCGCCCCGAGCAACGTCTCCAGCTGATCCATCGTGCGGGGGCCGATGATGGCCGACGTCACCGCCGGGTGCTCCAGGGTGAACGCCACCGCCAGGCGGGCCAGGCTCTCCCCTGCCTTCTCCGCCAGCGGTACCAGCTCCTCGACGATGTCGAGCTTGCGCTGGTTGCCCGGCAGCGCGGGATCGAAGCGGGCGGGGATGCGCGCCGCCCGGCCCTTGGTCATGTCGACGCCGGTCTCGCGCCGGTAGCGACCGGTGAGCCAACCGGCGGACAAGGGGCTCCACACGATGCAGCCCATGCCGTAGCGCTGCACCGCCGGCAGCACGTCACGCTCGATGCCCCGGGTGAAGATGGAGTACGGCGGCTGCTCGCACTGGAAGCGCTCGCGGCCACGCCGCTCGGCCGTCCACTGCGCCTCCACGATCTGGTCGGCCGGGAAGGTCGACGATCCGAAGGCGCGGATCTTGCCCTGATGGACCAGGTCGGAGAAGGCACCGAGGGTCTCGTCGATGTCGGTCGACGGATCGGGGCGGTGGATCTGGTAAAGGTCGATCCAGTCCGTGCCGAGGCGGCGGAGGCTGTCTTCGCAGGCCTTCATGATGTAGCGGCGGCTGGAGCCCGACGTGTTCGGCGGCGGCGGTGCCGTGCGGGCCGAGGGCGCCACGCCGCCGACCTGGAAGTGGCACTTGGTGGCGAGGATGACGTCGTCGCGGCGCCCGCCGGCGAGCGCCTTCCCGGTGATCACCTCGCTCTCGCCGGCCGAGTAGGTGTCGGCGGTGTCGATGAAGTTGATCCCTGCGTCGAGGGCGCGGTGGATGATGCGGACGCAATCGTCCTGGTCGGTGTTGCCCCAGGCCCCGAACATCATGTTGCCGAGGCACAACGGGCTGACCTGCATGCCGGTGCGGCCGAGCGTGCGATAGCGCATGAATCGGACCGTAGTGTGCCGCCGTGATCGTGCTGCACCTGATGCCGGCGCCGTGGTGGCGGGCGTGGATGGCCGGCGACCACTACGAGCCCGAGTCGCTGGTGGCGGAGGGCTTCGTGCACTGCACCGCGGGCGACGACCTCATGCTCCAGGTCGCCAACCGCTTCTACGCCGGCACGGGCGACGAGTTGGTCGCCGTGGCGCTGGACACCGAGCGGCTCACGAGCGCGCTGCGATGGGAGGCGGCGGCCCATCCCGACGGGTCCGCGGGCGGCGACGGCGAGCCCCTGTTCCCGCACGTGTACGGGCCGCTGGATCGCCAGGCGGTCACGGGGGCTCGCCTCATCGTGCGCGACGCCGGCGGCCGCTTCGTCGGCTACACCCCCCTCTGACCACCAGTCGGACGCGTTCGGGCGCGAACCCGGTCTGCGGCGCCAAAAGCGTCACCGGGGTGCCTCGAGCGCGCCAACATCTGGGCGAGGCGTGCGATGGCCGCCGGGGTGCGCACGCCCCACCAGAAGAGGTCCTGGCCGTCGACGAACCGAACGTCGGCGGCCACCTCCCGAAGCTCGGCGGCGTGGCGGGGCTTGAACGGGTACGGCTCCGACGGCGCCAGCACGAGGTCGGGCCGCCGCGCCGCAGCGTCGCCGAGGGTGACCGTGGGGTAGCGGTCGGCGTCGGTGGCGTAGATGTTGGTCACGCCGAGGGCGGCCAGGACCGACGAGCCGTACGTCTCGCCGTTCATCGTCATCCACGGCCGCCGCCAGATCGGCACGAACGCCCGCCGCCCGCCGCCCGCCCCGGCCCTACCGTCAGCCCCGACCGCCGCCGCGTCGCCCGACAGATCGCGCGGGCCGCGCGCTTGGCCGCGCTGCAGCGCGTCCGAGTGTTCAGGCTGCGCGCTTTTGGACGTGGCGGCGGGCCAGACGTCGACGGCCGGCGTGATCTCGACGGCGTGGGCGAGGGCCGTCAGGCACGGCGCCACGTCGGCCACGGACCGCACGTTCGTCACGTGGAGCGGCAGTCCGGCGGCGCGCAGCGCGTCAGCGTCCTCGAGCCGGTTCTCCTCGTCGTTCACCACCACCAGGTCGGGCCGCAGCGCCACGATGGCGGCGATGTCGGGGTCCTTCGTGCCGCCCACGGTCCGGTACCCGGGCTGCTCGCAGAACCGCGTCACCGCGACCGGCTCGATCCCCCACGCCAGCAGCGTCTCGGTGACGGAGGGGACGAGGCTAACGACCCGCACCCGGCGGCGGCAGCGGTGACGACGGCGGCGGGGGCGGAGGCAGTCGTTCGTCGCCGCCGAGGAGGCGATGCTTCTCGGCCTCGAACTCGGCGCGGGTCAGCGTGCCCCGCTGCAGCATGCCCTCCAGCTTCTCGAGCTGGGTGGCGGTGTCGACGGCCGAGCCCGGCGCCGCGGCGGCGGCGTTGGCGGTGGCCATGCCCGTGTACATCTTGCGCTCGTTGACATCCATCTGGACGTGGATGATGTTCTGGATCTGGTCAGGGTGGCGAACGTCGGTGAACCGCTGCTGGCCGTCCTGGCCGGCGGACTCGACCAGCAGGTCGCCGGCGCCGAGCAAGCGCTCCAGAATGCCTTGCTTGAAGTTGACGTTGTTCACCCGCTCGATGGGGATCTGGATGCCCCGCTTGGCGAGAATGCCCGAGCGGTAGATCAGCCGGTCGCTGGTGATCACGAAGTGCGTGGTGCGCCAGGTCAGCAGGCGCCACACGGCCCAGATCACCACGACCAGCAGCAGGAAGAGCATGATCGTGGTGACGAAGCCGCCGACGGTGGCACCGAGGATGATGGTGAGGATCAGCAGACCAGCGCCCGTCAGTGCCGGCTCGGCGAAGAACAACCAGTGCGGATGGACGTCGAGCACCACCTCTTCGTCCTGGTTGAGCAGTTGGCGAGGAAACGGCATGCCGACAATGTACGACGAGCCCCACCTGACCTCGTGTACTACCCCCAGCCCAGCTCGGTGAGGCGGGCATCGTCGATGCCGAAGTGATGGGCGACCTCGTGCACGACGGTGATGCCGACCTGGCGCACCACGTCGGCCTCGGTGGCGCACATGCGACAGATGGGCAGCCGGAAGATCGTGATGCGATCCGGCATCGGCAGGCCGTTGTAGGGCGCCCCGTAGGCGCCCCGGCTGGTGAGCGGCAGTCCCTCGTACAGTCCCAGCAACCAGGGGTGGCGCTGGTCCTCCACGAAGACGGCGACGTTGTCCATGTAGCGGCCGAGCGATTCGGGTATGCCGTCGAGGGCGTCGGCGACCAGCTCCTCGAACCGTTCCCGCGACACGTCGACCACGCCCGCCACGGTAGGCCGTAGCGTGTCCGAGGTGGATGCCGACCGGCTGCTCGACGGGCTGGATGGCGATCAGACCGAAGCCGTGACCAGCGCCGGCGCCCCCTTCGCCATCCTGGCGCCCGCCGGCTCGGGCAAGACCCGGGTGCTGACGCGTCGCATCGCCCACCGGGTCACCGAGGGCTCGGCCGACGCCAGCCACGTGCTGGCCATCACCTTCACCCGACGGGCGGCCAGCGAGCTACTGCGCCGCCTCGGGCAGCTGGGCCTGCGCGAGCAGCCGACCGTCGGCACGTTCCACGGCGTGGCCTGGTCGGTGCTGCGGCGCCGGTGGACCGACCAGGGTCAGCGCCGCCAACCCGAGCTCCTCACGCAGCCGGAGCGTCTCGTCGCCGACCTCCCCCAGCTGGCCAAGCAGCGCGGGCGGCGCTCGACGGCGGCCGAGGTGAGCGCCGAGATCACGTGGGCCCGGGCGCGGCTGATCGCCCCCGAGCAGTACGAGGCGGCCGCTTTCCGCGACGGGCGCCGGCCGTCGAGCGGTCCGGCGGCGATGGCCGAGATCTACCGCGCCTACGAGGACGCCAAACGGGCCAGGCGGCTGATCGACTTCGACGACCTTCTCTCGGGTGTCGTGCGCGAGATCGCCCGCGACAACACCTTCGCCGAGGTGCAGCGGTGGCGGTTCCGGCACCTGTTCGTGGACGAGATGCAAGACGTCAACCCGCTGCAACTGACGCTGCTCGACGCCTGGGTCGGCGGCCGGCCGGACCTGTGCGTGGTGGGCGACCCGAACCAGGCGATCTACGAGTGGAACGGCGCCGATCCGGGCTGGCTCCGCGACTTTGCCGTGCATCATCCGGGCGCCACGATCGTGCGGCTGCGCCGGAACTACCGCTCCAGCCCCGAGATCCTGACCGCGGCGACGGCCGTGCTGGACACCCTGCCCGACGCCGCACCCGAGATCGAGGCGATGCGCCCAGAAGGTGCTCCGGTCACCGTCGGGGCCTTCGACGACGAGCTGGCCGAGGCGGCGGCCGTGGCCGACCTCATCCATGCCGAGCACCGCCCCGGGCAGCGGTGGTCCGCCTTCGGGGTGCTGGTGCGCACCCACGCCCAGGTCCCGGTGATCGAGCGGGCACTGCTCGATGCCCGTATCCCTGCTCGGGCCCGCGGCGGGCAGCCGCTGCTGGCGAACCCGGTGGTACGTCAAGCCCTGGCCGACGCTTCGGCGCGACCCGAGCCCGGCGCGCTGCGGGCGTTCCTGGACGACCTCGCCGACGACCTGGCCGAGGGTGAGGCGCCGCCGCTCCTGGCCGCGCTGGCCGCCCTCGGGCATCAGCTCTGGACGGCCGATCCGGCCGCCAGCGTGGCGTCGTTCCGGGCCTGGCTGGCGATGGGCGGCGGGGCCGAGGACGACGCCGGCATCGGCGGCGACGCCGTCGAGCTGGTCACCTTCCACGCCGCCAAGGGGCTCGAATGGCCAGTCGTGGTGGTGGCCGGCATGGAGAAGGGACTCGTGCCCCACGGCAGCGCCACCACGTCAGCGGCCCAGGCCGAAGAGGTGCGGCTGCTGCACGTCGCCCTCACCCGCGCCGAGCACTCACTGCACCTGACCTGGGCCCGCCGGCGGGGCGGCACCAGTCGCTCGCCCTCACCGCTGCTCGGGGCCATCGCCACCACGACGGATTCGCCGGTGCCGCCTCCCGCGCATCTGACCGCTCGCGCCGCCCGCCGCACCGACCCCGGTCTCGATGCCCTCCGGGTCTGGCGCCGGGCCGCCGCCTTCGCCGCCGGCCTGCCCGAAGCCACGGTGTGCTCCGATCGCGCCCTCGCCGCCGTGGCTCGCGCCCGCCCGGCCTCGATCGACGAGCTGGCGGCGCTGCCCGAGATCGGCCCGATAGCAGCGCGGCGTCTCGGCCCCCGGCTGTTGGCGGTGCTGGACGGCGCCGGCTAGTCGCGCCGCTCATCGATGTCGATGACGACCGGCGCGTGGTCGGACGGCTGCTTGCCCTTGCGGGCGTTGCGGTCGATCACCGCCCACGACACCCGAGACGCCAGCGGCGCCGATGCCAGGATGAGGTCGATGCGCATGCCCCGACCCTCGTGGAAGTCGCCGGCGCGATAGTCCCACCAGGAGTACACGCGCTCGGTGGCCCACACGGTGCGGAAGGCGTCGCGCAGACCCCAACCCTCCAGCGCCGCCAGCGCGTCGCGCTCGGGCGGGCTCACGTGGGTGGCGCCTTCGAACTTGGCCGGGTCGTACACGTCGGTGTCGGTCGGGGCGATGTTGAAGTCGCCGCAGACGGCCACGTCCTGATCGGGCGCGCAGGTCGCCGCGAGGTGGGCTCGGAGCCTGGCCAGCCACGCCAGCTTGTACTGGTAGTGGTCCTGGTCGAGGCCGCGACCGTTCGGCACGTACACCGACATGGTGCGCACGCCGCCGCACGTCGCCGAGATGAGGCGAGCGTCCACATCGCGCTCGCCGCCGTCGGCGAAGTCGACGGCGACGTCGTCGAGGCCCACCTTCGACAAGATGGCCACGCCGTTCCACTGGCCCTGGCCGTAGTGAGCCGTCTCGTAGCCGAGGGCCCCGAAGGCCAGCGACGGGAAGGCGCTGTCGCTCACCTTCGTCTCCTGCAGGCAGGCGACATCGGGGCGAACTTCGTCCAGCCACGCCTCGATGCGCGGCAGACGGACCTTCAGCGAGTTGACGTTCCAGGTGGCGAGGCGCACCGGGTCAACCCGCTTTCGCCGCCGGCGCCTTGCGCGCCCGCTTGGCCGCCTTCTTCGCCGGCGCCGCCGGTTCCGGCTCGGGCGCCGGCAGCGCCACCGCAGCGACGGGCTCAGGGGCGGGCGCGACCGGGGCCTTGGCCGCCTTGCGGGCCCGCGACGTGGCCTTCTTGACGGGCGCCGGCGATGGCAGCGCGACCTCGGGCGCCGGCGGTGGGACGGCGGCCACCGGAGCCTTGGCCGCCTTCGCCGTGCGCTTGGCCGCCTTCTTGGCCGGCCGCGCCGGCGCCGGCTCGGGGGCCGGCACGTCGGGCGCCGTGACATCGGGCGCGGCCACGGCGGCGGGCGGTTCCGGGACGCCAGCCGGTGCCTTGGCCGCCTTGCGGGCCCGCTTGGCCGCCTTCTTCGCCGGCACCGGCGACGCCGCCACTGGCTCGTGCACTGCCGGCCCTGGCGCGACCGGTCCAGGGGCGGCGACCGGCTCGACCTCGCGCGGCTCGCTCACGGGAGCCGGCACCGTTGCGGCCACCTTGGCCGCCTTGCGCGCCCGCTTGGCCGCCTTCTTGGCCGGCGCCGCACCCAACGCCGCCAGGTCCAGGTCCGACGCCACCAACGTGGCCGGCGCAAACTCGGGCTTGGCCAGGTCGATGCCCCGCCGCGGGGCGTTGAAGCTGACCACCACGAACGGTCCGGTCTCCCCCATGGCCATCACGTCGCGGGCACTGCGCGGCGCCGGATCGCCGAGGTACCGCAACGGCACGTAGGCCCGCACGTCACCGACGGTCACGTACGCACCATGGGAGGAGTAGGACTCGGTGGTGGCCTGCACGACCGAGCCGACCGGGTGCTGCTCCACGAACCCGATGAACGGCAGCAGGTCGTTGATCGGCGCGTGGCGAACGCCGGTGGGCGCGGCCACACCCGGCGCGGCCGCCGCCGCCGTCCGGCGGGCTCGGCATCGACCTTCTTGCGGCTGCGGCTCCGAGCGGTGGGCGGCGGCGCCTTCGGCACCGGCATGGGTTCGGACGCCAGCTTGCTCGGGCGGCCGTGGGTGCGAGAGGCAACGGCCGCCTTGGGCCGGGTGGCGTCGCGGACGGCGCGGCGGCTGATGGGGCCGCGCACCGGTGCGCGGGGGACGAACACCCAGCCCACGTGGGGTACCGGCTTGCCGCCGATCAGCCGGCCTTCGTCGAAGAGCCAGTCGTACTCGCCGTGGAACTCCTGGAAGGAGTCGTTGGACAAGACGATGGCGTTGGCCTTGTTGGCGATGGTGAGCACGAAGGCGTCACCCCGGCCGATGGCCCCGGCCGGCGGCGAGACCAGCTCGTTGTTCTCCACCGCGGCATCGAACTCGGGAACCTCCCGGGGGTCGATGCGGTGGCCGAAGGTGGCATCGACGACCACCGTGACCAGCTGGTCGGGGTGATCCTGGATGTACGCCATGACGGCTTCGTTCAGCTGCTTGAGGCTCGGCATCGCCCGGCCTTCGGTGGCGATGTTGGAGCCGTCGACGACCACGTGCTTCGGCATACTTCCGGACAGTCAACCATCCTGGCGGCGGCGGCTCCCGCATGGGCGGTGCGTCCTACCCTGGTCCGATGCCGCCCGAGGTGAACCGGCCCGACGTCGTGGCCGACATCGGCGCCGTGTTCGAACGCTACGAAGCGGCGCTGGTCGCCAACGACGTCGACGTGCTCGACGAGCTCTTCTGGGACAGCCCGCACGTCGTGCGCTTCGGCCTTGCCGACCGTCAGCAGGGCGTTGCCGAAGTGTCGGCGCCAGCCTGTCGGTCGGGCTGCTGCTCCTGGACGCGATCATCGGTCATCTATGACACCGGGCGTACATCCGTTGGCGGCGTCGGGCGACGGGCGGGGTCCCACGGCATCACTGGGCCACTCGAGCGGTCGCCCCACTAGGTTGGTCCGCCGTGATCAAAGCGGTGCTCTGGGACTTCGGCGGCGTCATCCTCACCAGCCCCTTCGAGGCCTTCGCCGACCACGAGCGCAGGAGCGGGCTACCCGTGGGGTTCATCCGCAACGTGAACGCCACCAACCCCCACACCAACGCGTGGGCCCAGCTGGAGCGCCAGGAGATCACCGTCGAGGACTTCGACGCCGCCTTCGCCGCCGAAGCCCAGGCACTGGGTGGCAACGTCTCGGGGGCCGATGTCCTCGAGCTGCTGGCCGGTGAGGTGCGGCCCGAGATGGTGGCGGCGCTGCACCGCTGCCGCGACGCCGGCTTCGTCCAGGCCTGCCTCACCAACAACGTGGCCACGGGGAACCCGCGGCCCGAGGTGGAGCACGTGATGGCGGTGTTCGACGTGGTGATCGAGTCGAGCAAGCTCGGCATCCGCAAGCCCGAGCCCCGCTTCTACGAGCTGGCCTGCGAGGCACTCGAGGTGACACCCGATCAGTGCGTGTTCCTCGACGATCTCGGCATCAACCTCAAGCCCGCTCGGGCCATGGGCATGACCACCATCAAGGTCGACACCCCGGCCCAAGCCCTCGGCGAGCTCGAGGTGGTCGTCGGTCTCGAGCTGCGCTAGTTCGGGGTCCGTGGCGCCGACGGCAGCTTGGGTCAGCGGGATTACAGGTCGGCGAAGGCCTCGTCCAAGAGGTCGGCCAGTTCCTGCTCGTGGATGGTGGCCGAACCCGTGGCCGGGCTCCCCGATTGCACGCGGGTGACCGGGCGGATGGAGTAGCCCCGGTCCTCGATGGGGTGGGTCTGGTGGAACATGTAGTGCCACGCGCCCATGTTCTCGGGCTCTTCCTGGAGCCACACCAGTTCCTTGGCGTTGGGGTACCGGCTCAGCACCTCCAGCAGCTGCTCCTGCGGGAACGGGAACAGCTGCTCCACCCGGATGATCGCCGCCGGCGCCTGCCGGGTGTCGCGGGCGGCGGTGGCGTCCCACGCCACCTTGCCCGAGCAGAAGATCAACCGCCGCACAGCGTCCGGGTCACCGACGCGGGGATCGTCGAGCACCTCTTGGAACGAGCCGCGGGTCAACTCGTCGATGGAGGAACGGCTCTCCTTCATGCGCAACGGCTTCTTGGGTGTGAACACCACGAGGGGCTTGCGCACGTCGCGCACGACCTGACGCCGTAACAGGTGGAAGTACTGCGCCGCGGTGGTCGCGTTCACAATTTGCATGTTGTCCTCGGCCGAGAGCGTGAGGAAGCGCTCGATGCGGGCCGAGGAGTGCTCGGGTCCTTGCCCCTCGTAGCCGTGCGGCAGCAGCAGCACCAGCCCGGATGTCTGGCCCCACTTGTCTTCCGCCGCTACCAGGTACTGGTCGATCACGACCTGGGCGCCGTTCACGAAGTCGCCGAACTGCGCCTCCCAGAGCACCAGGGCGTCTTTGTTGGCGACCGAATAGCCGTATTCGAACCCGACCGCGGCGTACTCCGACAGCAACGAGTCGTACACCCACAGGTGCGATTGCTTGTCCGGCAACGTGGCCAGCGGCACCCACGACTTGCCGTTCTCGAAGTCGACCAGGCCCATGTGACGCTGGCTGAACGTGCCCCGCCTCGTGTCCTCGCCGGTGAAGCGCACGTCGATGCCCTCGAGCAGCAGCGAGCCGACGGCCAGCGCCTCGGCCGTGGCCCACTCGACCTGGTCCTCGTCGTGGTACAGCTTCGCCCGGGTGACGAACTGCCGCGCCAGCTTGGGGTGCGGCGTGAATCCTTCGGGGTAGGTCGTCAGGTGCTCGAACACCGCGTCGAGGGTGGCGCGGTCGACGCCCGTCTCGACGTGCGGGAGCACGCCCACGGCTTTCGTCGGGCGGGCCGCCCTGACGGGCGACGGCTTGGCCGCCCGCGTCTCGTCCAGCGCCACCTGGAGGCGCTGCTGGAAGTCGGCCAGCGCCGCCTCGGCCTCGTCGAGGGTGATGTCGCCGCGACGCACCAAGGCCTCGGTGAAGATCTTGCGGACGCTGCGGCGGGCGTCGATGGCCTTGTACATCAGCGGCTGCGTGTAGCTCGGGTCGTCGCCCTCGTTGTGACCGTGGCGGCGGTAGCACACCATGTCGATGACGACGTCCTTGTGGAAGGTCTGGCGGTAGTCGTAGGCCAGCGCGGCCACGCGCACGCACGCCTCGGGGTCGTCGCCGTTCACGTGGAAGATGGGCGCCTGGATCATCTTGGCCACGTCGGTGGCGTACTGCGACGAGCGGGCGTACTCAGGCGCGGTGGTGAACCCGATCTGGTTGTTGATGACGAGATGTACGGTGCCGCCCACGCGGTACCCGCTGATCGTGCTCATGGCCAGGCACTCGGCCACCACGCCCTGGCCGGCGAAGGCGGCGTCGCCGTGGAGGAGCAAGGGCAGCATGGGATATGAACCCGGCGGCTCGATCTGGTCCTCGTGGGCGCGGGCCATGCCGAGCACGACCGGGTCGACCGTCTCGAGGTGGCTGGGGTTGGCCGCCAGTTCCACCGTGACGTCCTTGCCGCTCTGGCTGACGTACTTGCCCGACGCTCCCAGGTGGTACTTCACGTCGCCCGAGCCCTGCACGGAGTTGGGGTCGACGTAACCCTCGAACTCGCGGAAGATCTGGTCGTAGCTCTTGCCCACGATGTTGGCCAGCACGTTGAGGCGACCACGATGGGCCATGCCCAGCACCACACCCGACAGCCCGTCGTCGGCCGCCGCCGACAGGATCGTGTCGAGGATGGGGATGGCGGACTCGGCGCCCTCCAGCCCGAAGCGCTTGGTGCCGACGTACTTGGTGGCGAGGAACTTCTCGAACGCCTCGGCCGCGTTCAACCGACCGAGCAGATGGCGCAGTTCGGGGTTGGAGAGTTGGAACGCCACGCCCTCCACCTTCGACTGGATCCATCGTTGCTCTTCGGTCTCCTGGATGTGCATGTACTCGATGCCGATGCTGCGGCAGTACGCATTGCGCAACACGTGCAGGATGTCGCCGAGCTTCATCGCCTCTTTGCCGGCCAGGCCGCCGGTGAGGAACTCCCGCTCGAGGTCCCAGATGGTGAGGCCGTAGGTGGCGGGGTCCAGCTCGTCGTGCATCTTCGGCTCTCGCCACTGCAACGGGTCGAGGTCGGCGATGAGGTGACCCCGTACGCGGTGGGCCCGGATGAGGGTGGCGACCTGCATCTGCTTGTGGAGGGATGCCTCGTCCCGGTTCATGGCGCTCTGGTCCTGGCGCCACTTGACCTCTTCGTAGGGCACGCCGAGGCTGCGGAAGACGTCGTGGTAGAAGGCGTGCTCGCCCATGAGCATCTCGTGGACGTGCTTCAGGAACATGCCCGACTCGGCGCCCTGGATGATGCGATGGTCGTAGGTCGACGTCACCGTGACCACCTTCGACACGCCCAGGTCGGCGAGGGTGCGCTCGTCGGCGCCCTCCCACTCCGCCGGGTAGCCGATGGTGCCCACGCCCACGATCACGCCCTGGCCCGGCATGAGCCGGGGCACCGACTGGACCGTGCCGATGGTGCCGGGGTTGGTGAGGGTGACAGTGGCGCCCTGGAAGTCCTCGACGGTGAGCTTGTTGGTGCGCACCTTGCGGATGAGGTCTTCGTAGGCGGCGTGGAACTGGGCGAAGGTCACGGTGTCGGCGTCGCGCAGGACGGGCACCACCAGCGTGCGGCTGCCGTCGGACTTGGCCAGGTCGACGGCCAGGCCCATGCTCACGTGCTCGTGGCGCACGACCCGGGGCTTGCCATCGGCGCCCTCGACGAAGGCGTTGCCCATGACCGGCACGGCGTCGGCGATGGCCCGCACGACGGCGTAGCCGATGAGGTGGGTGAAGCTCACCTTGCCGCCCCCCTTGCGGCCGAGGAAGCCGTTGATGACGCTGCGGTTGACCTCCAGCAGGCGGGCCGGGACGTTGCGGAAGCTGGTGGCGGTGGGGACGCCGAGGCTGCGCTCCATGTTGGCGACGATGGCGGCGCCGGCACCGCGGATCGGGTCGCCGGTATCGGTCGCAGCGCCAGCCGGGCTGGCGGCGGCAGCCGGGCTGGCAGCGGCCGGGCTGGTGGCGGTGGCCGGGGCGGGCTTGGCGGCGGTCGCCGATGCCGGCGCCGCCGACGGGGGCGCCGCCACGGTCGCTGTGACCGGTGCCACGGCGGTACCGTTGCCGACGGGCGAGCGGTAGTCGGCGAAGAACTCTTGCCAGTTCGGGCTCACTGACGAGGGGTCCGAGCAGAACCGCTCGTACATCTCCTCTACGAGCCACGCGTTGGGCCCGAATTGCTCCGCTTCGACATCATCTGCCACGTCAAACGATCCTATCGGTGGTCATGGCAACGACAGGTGTGCCGGGTAGCGTCCGCAGCCGCTATGTCGCGTCGCCACTGCCTCCTCGCCCTCGTTCCCGCCCTTGCTCTGGCCGCCTGCGGCGGTGGAGGCGGTGGGTCCAGCTCCACGCCGACCGCCCCGACCAACCCCAACCTCACGGTCATCGCCGAGGAGATCCACTTCGACAAGAAGGAGTACTCGGTGCCGGCCGGCGAGGTGCGCATGGCCTACCTGAACGAGGGGACGCAGACGCACACCCTCATCGTGCAGAGCCCGACCGGCAACGACATCGACCCGAAGCTGCGGGTCGGGCCGGGTAAGGAGACGGGAGGGGTGTACGAGCTGCCGGCCGGCAAGTACACGATCTACTGCGACATCACCGGTCACCGCGCCGCCGGCATGGAGGCCACCCTCACGGTGTCGTGACGACACGGTGACCTGGGGACGCGGGCGGGCGGGCACACGATTTGGGCCAACCGACAGCTCCACCTGTCATGGAGACGGTCCGATGGCCGTCAGGCGGCGCCCGGGCGACAGGTGACATTGTCGGGTGTCCGACAACCTCGGGCCGCTCGCCCCCTGGGGAGGATCCGGGGCGGCATGGCCCGCGTCATCGCACCGTTCGTAGCACCGCCCTCGGTCAACGAGCTGACGATGCTCGGAGCCCACGCGGGGTGAGCGTCCCGGCCTGGGTTCTCGGTGCAGAGCTGCTTCTCGGTGCGTGAAGGCATCGAATTTGCTAGGCGGATTCTGAGGATCACTGCAACGGGTCGGCGGGTCGGGCACGCTGCGACTGGTCTGGAGGTTGTAGTGGGAAACGCGAACAGTGGCAGGTATCCGAGGCTGACGCCGGAGGAACGCAAGCGGATCATTGGGTTGGTCGCGGATGGGATGCGATCGGTCGATGTGGCTCGAGAGGTGGCTCGGTCGGCGGGGTTCGTGCAGCGGGTGGTCCGCGATGCTGGTGGGGTGGCCCGGCGGCTCGATTGGGATCCGTCACCGGCGCGGTTGTCGGCGGCCGAGCGTGAGGAGATCCGCTCGGGCCTCGACGAGGGTGCGTCGTTTCGGGTGATCGCCCGTGGGTTGGGGCGGGCGACTTCGACGGTGTCTCGGGAGGTGAACGCGAACGGCGGTCGTGAGCGTTATCGGGGGTGGCGGGCGCATCGCCGGGCGGCCGACCGGGCCCGTCGTCCCAAACTGGCCAAGCTCGCCGGTTGCGTCCGGCTCCGAGCCCAGGTCGAGACCTCGCTCGAGGAGGAGTCGTGGTCGCCGGCGCAGATCTCGGCGCAGTTGCGGATCGAGTTCCCCGACGATCCGATGATGCGGGTGTCACCCGAGACGATCTACCAGTCGTTATATGTGCAGGGCCGAGGGGCGCTCCGCAAGGAACTGGCGGCCTGCTTGCGCACCGGACGGGCGGTGCGCAAGAACCGCTCCAGGATCGAGCGGCGGGGCCGGATCCCCGACATGGTCATGATCTCCGATCGTCCCGCCGAGGTCGCTGACCGGGCCGTGCCCAGCGAAGCGCGACGAGAACGGGCCACGTCGGTCCTCTCCGACCGCACGCAGTGACCACGACCAACCGAGCCACGCCAGCCACGCCGACCAAGCCGACCCCGATCCCTCGGTGCTCGCTCGGCAGCTTCACCTGTCACGGAGCCTCGACGCGACAGGTGGCGCTGTCACCTCACCCGAATCGTTTCCCTCGCCGCGCATCGGCATCGGCAACGCTCAGGACTTGAGGAAGATCTCTGAGAGCAGCCAGAGCACGAACCAGAGCACGAAGCTGGCGATGATGACGTTGCGCACCGTGTCGTAGATCACCTTCGTCGGACCCGCCGCGGTGCCGCCGATGAAGCCCAGCGCGTTGGCCTCGAGCACGCCCCAGATGATGAGGGAGATGATCAGGAAGCCGGCGACCTTGCCTCCACCTGGGTCGCCCAGCGCCGGATAGAAGTGCGCCGTCCCCACCATGAACCACAGCATGGCCACGGAGAACAGCGTGTTCTGACGACTGGCCAGGAAGGCCCGGCGCCCGGCGGCAGCCGCGTTCGGGTCGGGCTGGCCACCAGCGATGACGTTGGCGGCGTTGGCGATGACGATCTTCTGGTTGGGCCAGATGACCATCCACACGTTGTAGAGCATCGTCAGGGCGATGATCATCCCGAGGAAGATCGACGCGCCTGCCGCCCTGCTGAAGAAGTCCTTGAAGTAGTCCTGAGTGGCGCCGGCGATGAGGATGCCGAAGATGGCCGTGCCCAGGGCCGACCAGCGGAACCACCACAGGGCTCGGGTGGCCAGCTTGGTGATGGCCTCGTTGCGAGCACCGGGACTCATCTCGGCGAAGGCCGGCACCTGGATGAGGTTGAAGTAGTACAGCAACCCGATCCAGGTGATGCCGAACAGCACGTGCAGCCAGCGCAGCGCGCCGGCGAACCCTTCCCGCTCGAACAGCTGCAGGGCAAGCGTCACGGTCCATCTCCCTTACGACAACGACGGCGGGAACATAACACCCGACCCGATCAGCGACGTGCTTCCCCTACCCTTGACGCCGCCATGGCCCCTCAGTTCATCTTCACCACGCACAAGCTCGGCCGCTTCTACCCGCCCGACCGCACCGTGCTCGAGGGCATCTCACTGTCGTTCTACCCGGGGGCCAAGATCGGTGTGATCGGGGCCAACGGCGCCGGCAAGTCGTCGTTGCTGCGGGTCATGGCGGGCCTGGACGACGGTTTCACCGGCGAGGCCCGCCTCACCCCCGGGTTCACGGCCGGGTTCCTCGCCCAGGAGCCGCAGCTCGACGCGTCGAAGGACGTGCTCGGCAACGTGCTCGACGGCGTGGGGCCGGTGCGGTCGCTGCTGGAGCGCTACGCCGAGGTCATGGCCATGTGGGGCGAGGCCGACGCCGACTACGAGAAGATCGGCGTGCTCCAGGCGGAGCTGGAGGACAAGATCAACGCCGCCGACGCCTGGAACCTCGACCGCAACGTCGAGATCGCCATGGACGCGCTGCGGTGCCCGCCCAACGACGCCGACGTCGCCGCGCTGTCGGGCGGCGAGCGCCGCCGGGTGGCGTTGTGCCGGTTGCTGCTCTCCCATCCGGACCTGCTGCTGCTCGACGAGCCCACCAACCACCTCGACGCCGAGTCGGTCGACTGGCTGGAGCGCTTCCTGCAGGAGTACCCGGGCACCGTGGTGGCCATCACCCACGACCGGTACTTCCTGGACAACGTGGCTCAGTGGATCCTGGAGCTCGATCGCGGCCGGGGCTTCCCGTTCGAAGGCAACTACTCGTCGTGGCTCGACCAGAAGCAGAGCCGGTTGGCCCAAGAGGAGAAGCAGGCATCGGTACGCCAGCGCACCCTGCAGCGCGAGCTGGAATGGGTGCGCATGGCTCCCAAAGCCCGCCAGGCCAAGGGGCGGGCCCGGCTGTCGGCCTACGAGAGGCTGCGGGCCGAGGCCGAAGCCGACACGGGTGCCGGCGACCGCCTCGAGATCGCCATCCCGCCGGGGCCCCGCCTCGGCGATCAGGTGATCGAGGTCGACCACCTGGCCAAGGGCTACGGCGACAAGCTCCTCATCGACGACCTCTCGTTCACGCTGCCTCGGGCCGGGATCGTGGGGGTCATCGGTCCGAACGGCGCCGGCAAGACCACGCTGTTTCGCATGCTCACCGGCCAGGAGCCGCCCGACGCCGGCAAGGTCACCGTGGGCGAAACCGTGGAGCTGGCCTACGTCGACCAGAGTCGCGACAGCCTCGACCCCACGAAGACCGTCTACGAGGAGATCACCGGCGGCGTCGACCACCTCAAGGTCGGCAACCGCGAGATCCACGGTCGCGCGTACGTGGCCGGCTTCAACTTCAAGGGCGCCGACCAGCAGAAGTCGGTCGGCGACCTGTCCGGCGGCGAGCGCAATCGTGTCCACCTGGCCAAGGTGCTGCGCACCGGCGGCAACGTGCTGCTGCTCGACGAGCCCACCAACGACCTCGACGTCGACACCCTCCGCGCCCTCGAGGACGGCCTCGACGCCTTCCCCGGCTGCGCCGTGGTCATCAGCCACGACCGCTGGTTCCTCGACCGCATCTGCACGCACGTGCTCGCCTTCGAGGGTGACAGCGCGGTGCGGTGGTTCGAAGGCAACTTCAGCGAGTACGAAGCACTACGGCACAAGGAGCTGGGCACCGACGCCGACACGCCGCATCGCATCAAGTACAAACCGTTGAGGCGTTGATGCCGCTACGAGTCATCCGCGTCGTTGTAATCGTGCTGTGCGCCGGCGGGATCGTGGGGATGATCGTGGCGTCGGTCGCCGGCAACAACAATGGGTGGGTCGTGACCTTTGGACTTCTCACCGCAGCGTCGGTGATCGTGCTCATGGCGTTCTCCGCGTCGGCCCGCGCCGGATCGGGTGGCGCGCCCGACGAGGCGCTGGCCGAGCAGGTAGAGGTACGCATCCGGGGACTGGTCGAGACCGGTGCCGACGAAACCGACATCCGCGACCTGGTGCGCGCCGCCGTCCAGCTCGGTCGTCGACGGTGAGCGGGCCCGAGTCCGACCACGCCCTCGCCGCTCGCCTGGCCACGGCGGCCGGGGAGGTGCTGGTGACGTTGCGGGAGGAACGGGCCGGCGTGGCGCCCTACTGGCAGGTGATGGACGAAGGTGACGCCGCCGCCCACCACTTCCTGGTGCGGGAACTGGCCAAGTCGCGCCCCGACGACGCCGTGCTGTCGGAGGAGGGCCTGGACAGCCGGGCCCGGCTGTCAGCCGACCGGGTCTGGATCATCGATCCGCTCGACGGCACGAACGAGTTCGGCGAGCCTGGCCGCCCGGACTGGGCCGTGCACGTGGCCCTGGTGCGCGACGGCCGCCCCATCGCCGGCGCCGTGGCTCTCCCCGCCATCGGACGCACCTTCGGCACCGATCCCCCACCGCCGCCACCCCGACCGCTCGACGGTCGCCGGCCCCGGGTGGTCATGAGCCGCAACCGGGCGCCTCATGCCAGCCTGGTGATCGCCAACGCGCTCGGCGCCGAGCTGGTGCGCCTGGGTTCGGCCGGCGCCAAGGCCATGGCCGTGGTCACCGGCGATGCCGATGTCTACGCCCACGCCGGCGGCATGTACGAGTGGGACTCGTGCGCGCCGGCGGCGGTGGCGGCGGCGGCCGGTCTCCACGTCAGCCGCATCGACGGCACACCCCTGCGCTACAACCGCCCCGATCCCTGGCTCCCCGACCTCCTCGTGTGCCGAGCCGAGCTGGCGCCCGCCGTACTGGACGCATTGTGGAGCTGAAGGCGACCCGCTGCGAGGTGACCGACGGCGTCGCCACGGTGTGGCTGGCCCGGCCCCGTCGTCGCAACGCGTGGACCGGACGGATGCACACCGAGTACCGCTCGATCATGGCCGCGCTGGACGCCGATCCGGCGGTGCGCTGTGTGGTCGTCACCGGTGAGGGTGACAGCTTCTGTGTCGGGGCCGACAGCGACGCACTGGCCAAGCACGTCGAACGGGGCGGCTACGACCCCGGGACGCCACCCGAGATCGCCAACCCCGGCTACGGCGCGCGGCCGGAGTGGGACCACGACTTCGCGTGGCACTTCGGCCTGCGCGTCCCGGTCATCGCTCGCGTGAACGGCGCCTGCGCCGGCGTCGGGCTGGTCTTGGCGTGCTACTGCGACCTGCGCGTCGCCGTCGACGATGCCAAGCTCACGACGGCCGCACCGCAGCTGGGGCTACCCGCCGAGCTGGGGTTGTCCTGGGTCCTGCCCCGCCTGATCGGCGCCACTCGCGCCGCCGACCTGCTCCTGACCGGTCGCATCGTGCGCGCCTGCGATCCCGTCGTGGCCGGCCTGTTCAACCTGGTCGTGGCGGCCGGTGATCTGGATGAGGCGGTGGCCGGGTACGCCCGGCGCTTCGCCCACGAGGTGTCGCCCGTCGCCGTGGCGGCGGCCAAGCGCCAGCTGTGGGGCGACCTGATGGACAGTGACGTCGGCGCCAGCGTGGAGCGGTCGAAGGAGCTGCTCGACGAGCTGATGGGGGGCGCCCAGTACCGCGAAGGCGTGGCCGCGCTGCTGGAGAAGCGCCCGCCCCGGTTCTAGGTCGACGCGCTGCGCGCGGCGACCTACCCGTATCCTCCGACGATGCCTGACACGGTGGATGCGCCCTCCGACCTCGCGTGGGCGGCGTTCTCCGACACGCCGCCGTGGGTGCTCGATCCCGACGCCATCGACTGGAAGGCGGCGGTTCCCGCGCTCCGGGCCCGTGTCCGCGACCAGCTGCCGTCGCTCACCTCGGCCGGCCGGCTGCCGCCCGGTCTGCGATTTCTGCGGGTGTCGAGCCGGCTCACCCGAGCGCTGGCCCCGTGGTACGCCCGCACCCGCCTGCACCGCTTCGCCGACACCACGCAGCGTCGGGCCGATCTGTCGAAGCGCCTGCGCAAGGCGGCCGAGGACCTCGGGCCTACCTACATCAAGCTCGGCCAGATCATCTCGTCGGGCGAGGGCCTCTTCCCCGAGGAGCTGGTCAACCAGTTCAAGCTGCTGCGCGACCAGGTGGCAGCGGAGAGCTTCGACACGGTTCGCACGGTGGTCGAGGCCGATCTGGGCGCCACGCTGGAGACCACCTTCGAGTGGTTCGACCGCCGCCCTCTGGCCGCCGCGTCCATCGCCCAGGTGCACGCCGCTCGCCTGCGCACCGGCGAACCGGTCGTGGTCAAGGTGCAGCGGCCCCAGGTGCAGGAGCTGGTGCGGGCGGACCTGCGGGCCATGGCCTGGCTCGCCCCGCACCTGGTCGGGCGCATCCCCGTGGCGGCGCTGGCCAACCCGCCCGCGCTGGTGGAGCTGTTCGCCGAGACGATCAGTGAAGAGCTGGACTTCCGCCTCGAAGCCGACAACATGCTGGACATCGCGTCGGTCCTGGCCGAGCTGGGCCAGCGGGGCTACGTCGTGCCTCGCCCCCACCCCCGCCTGGTGACCCGCCGGGTGCTGGTGATGGAGCGCCTCGACGGCTTCGCCTTCGACGACGTCACCAGCATGCGCGCCGCCGGCATCGACACCGAAGCGGTGGTGCGCACCGGCATGATCGCCTTCCTCGAGGGGGCCATGGTGCACGGCATCTTCCATGGCGACCTCCACGGCGGGAACCTGCTGGTCATGCGCGACGGCCGCACCGCCCTGCTGGACTTCGGCATCGTGGGCCGGCTCTCGGGCCTGCGCAGGGTGGCGTTCCTGCGGCTCATGCTGGGCGCGACCACCAACGACGTGAAGTCGCAGCTCGAGGCCCTCCGCGACCTGGGCGCCCTGCCGGCCGACACCGACCTGCAGGCCGTCATCCGTGATCTGCGCCTCGACCAGCCGCCGGTCGACCCCACCACGCTGAGCGCCGACCAGATGGTCAAAGAGGTGCAGCGCGTGGTGAAGGCGCTGCTGGGCTACGGCGCCCGGATGCCCAAGGAGCTCATGCTGTTCGTGAAGAACCTGGTGTTCCTGGACGGAGCCATCGCCACCCTCGCCCCCGACCTCGACCTCATCGGGGAGGTGGCGGCCATCTCCATCTACTTCGCCAACACCCACGGCGAGCGCCTCGGCCGCGAACTGGGCATCGATCACCGTGAAGTAGAGATCGACCTCGATGGTTTCAAGGCGGGCCTGGGGGTCGACAGCACCACCGAGCAGCTCACGTACCGCCAGTTGCAGGAGCGCCGGGCCCTGATCAACCGCCGGATGCGGGACCGCTCGGCGTAACCGCGGCCGGTACTAGATGGAGCCGCTGCCGTCGTCGACTGGCTGCAGCGGCGAGTCGCCCGGCTGTGTCGTGCCGGTGGTCCCTGGGCCCACCGTGGTCACCGTGGTCGTTCCGGTGGTGTTCCCACCACCAACGACCGTGGTGGTCGTGGTCGGCGTCGTCGTGGTGGTCGTGGGGGCGTTCGGGTCCACCGTCGTGGAGGTCGTGGTGGTCGACGTCGGCGGCACCGTCGTCGTCTCCTGGACGCCAGGATCGATGATCGGCGGGACCGTGGGCCGCGGCGTGGACGTGGACGTGGACGGCGCCGACGGGCTGGTGGCGGGCGGCGTCGTCGGCGGGGCGGTCAGGGGCGCGGTGACCGGGTCAGTGGCGGGCGGATCGGTGCGTGCCGGATCGGTGGGTGCTTCCGTCCGCGGCGTGCGCGGCGGGCCGGTGCGAACGGGCTGCGTCGGGCCGGTGAAGGGCTCGGCCGTCACGACCGCCGGCAGCGTCTCGGGCGCCGACGGCGAGGCGGAGGCCTGTGTCGTCGACGTCGTCGGGACGACGATGGGCTGAGCGGGGACCGACGAGGTGGTCGTGGTGGTGGCGAAGGGGTTGCCGCGGGCCACGGAATCGCCGGCCACGGTCTTCACCTGCTCGGTGGCGGTGGTGAAGATGCGGTTGACGCCCAAGAGGCTGAAGGCGGCCAGCATGCCCACCATGGGCACGGCGAGGCGACGGCGCAGGAGGTGGGCGCGTACCGCGGCGGCCTGGGTGCGGGACATGCCGATGACCCGGATCAGGCGCTCTTCCAGCTCTTCGTCGTCGAGGTCGAGGGCCTCACCGAGGGCCTCGAGGTCCTCGGAGCGCACCTTGACGTCCTGGTCGGCGCGGAGACCACGCTGGCGCCGCACCATACCGATGTAGGCACCGAGCACGGTGTCGTTGTCGAGCATGGAACCGGGCACGGCGACGGCCTGGTCGCCCATGCGCATGATGCCGGTCGCCGGGTCGTACGACACCGAGGCGCGGCGGGGCAGGAGCTCCGTGAGCCGGGTGCCGCAGGCCGACGCGATGGCCTCGATCTCGTCGTCGGTGGGGACGAGATCACCGCGCTCCCAGCGCCGGACGGCACGCAGGGGCACGCCCAGCGAGGCAGCGAGATCGCGATCGGCGATGCCGGCGACAGCACGTGCCCGCGCCACCAGCCAACCCACGCGCGCCGCGGGCATACCCGCGGTGTACGTGTACCGTGCGTCCGTCACTGGGCCTCCAACCACATTCGGACCGCCGCCGTTAGTTCACTGGAGGGGCCCATTTCCGTCAATAGGTCGATCGAACTGTAGATGCTGGGATCGAGCGAGACGTGCGACTGCTGATCGCCCGTTGTGCCGTGAGGTACGAGGGCCGCCTGGAAGCCAACCTGCCCAGCGCCGTCCGCTTGATCATGGTGAAGGCCGACGGCTGCATCGCCATCCACGCTGACGGGGGTGCGTACAAGCCCCTCAACTGGATGAATGCTCCTAACACGATAGTGGAGCAGCCGGGCTTCTGGACCGTCACCAACCCGAAGGGCGAGCGGCTGGTGATCGAGATGGAAGATGTCCAGCTCGATGTGACGCACGACCTCGGATCCGACCCCGGCCTCACCAAGGACGGCGTCGAGGCCAACCTCCAGGAGCTGCTGGCGGCGGTGCCGGGCTCCATCGAGGACGGCTTGGTCCTGGTGCGGCGCGAGTACCCGACCAGCATCGGCCCGGTCGATCTGCTGTGCCGGGACCCGAGCGGCGCCGCCGTGGCCGTCGAGGTCAAGCGCCGGGGCGACATCGACGGCGTGGAGCAGCTGGCCCGGTACGTGGAGAGACTCGACCTCGACGGCACCTTGAGGCCCGTGCGCGGCATCTTCGTGGCCCAGGTGGTCAAACCGCAGGCCCGCGTGCTGGCCGAGGCCCGCGGGCTGCGTTGGGTCGAGGTCGACTACGACGCGCTGCGGGGCCTGAAGGCCGACGAGCTGAGGCTGTTCTAGCGCGTTCACCACAGACAAGACGGCGGACCCCGGCGAGGATGACACGGAAACGTCGAATTTCCCGCGGGACCGGAGATCCGGCACCCCGCAGGACGCTGGCGCCTAGCTGAAGCGGACGAGGCCCTGGTCGATGACGACGGTGCCGTCCTGCTTGGCCGTGTGGAAGACCGCCTCGCCGTCGGCGATGCGCCAGATCGAGATGGTCAGCGCATCGCCCGGTAGCACCGGTGACGAGAACCGGCCTTCGACGTGGTGGAAGCGGGCCGGGTCGCTGCCGGCCACGGCGTGCAGGAGCGCCCGCCCGGTGAACCCGTAGCTGCACAAGCCGTGCAGGATCGGACGATCGAAGCCTCCCATGGCGGCGAACGTCGGGTCGGTGTGCAGCGGGTTGCGGTCGCCTGACAACCGGTACACGAAGGCCTGGTCCGGACTGGTCTGGTACGTGACGGCGTGGTCCGGCTCCCGCTCGGGGGGCACGTTGCGGGCGCCGCCCGGGCCCCGGTCGCCGCCCCAGCCGCCCTCACCCCGGATGAACGCCGACATGTAGGTGGTGTACAGCGGCTCGCCGAGGGGGTCGATGGCCTCGGTCTCGGTGGCCACCACGGCCGCCTTGCCCTTGTCGTAGATGCCGACGATGCGGCTCGTGACCGACGCGGCGCCGTCGGGCGGAATGGGCTTGTGCAGGGTCACCCGCTGCTCGCCGTGCACCAGCATGGCGGGGTTGAAGGTGCCGATGTCGCGCATGGCCCCGCCGCCCGCCGGGATCACCACGGGGAACGTCGGGAAGACCTGCTGATCCACGCCCGCGGTGTTCTCGGTGGTGAAGGCCAGCTCGTCGGCGCCGGCCCCGATCCCCACGGCGTACAGCAGGGCGTCCTTGGACGTCCACGTGGTGGCGTACGGCGACGTCGTGGTGCCGACGGCATCAGGGTTGATGGGCACGTTGCCTCCTCAGGACTGCGGCTTCGGCTGAGGCCACGAGCCCTCCTCGCCGTCCATGCCGGCGTTCTTGCGGGCCTTCGACAACAGGTCGGCCACGACGGGGCCGAGGGCGGTGGGGTCGTCGATCGGCTGCGTCCGGGGCCCGCGATGCCAGCCTTCGGCCACGGCCAGCACCTGGCCCGACGCCTCGAACACCCGCCCCGTGACGCCGGCCGATTCGGTCGAGGCCAGCCAGGTGACGATGGGCGCGATCCAGTGCGGCGCGCGCATCTCGCGCTCCTCGTCGGTCTCCGGTGCCGGCCCGAGGCCCTCGGTCATGCGGGTGAGGGCGATGGGGGCGACGGCGTTGACCGTGACGCCGTAGCGCGCCAGCTCCAGCGCCGCGATGTTCGTGAACGAGGCGATGCCGGCCTTGGCGGCGCCGTAGTTCGTCTGCCCGGCGTTGCCGTAGATGCCCGACACGGAGGTGGTGTTGATGATGCGACCCTCCACCGTCTTGCCCGCCTTCACCTGCTCTCGCCAGTACGCCGACGCCCACCTCGATGGGGCGAAGGTCCCCTTGAGGTGGACCTTGATGACCGAGTCCCACTCCTCCTCGGTCATGTTGGTGAGCATGCGGTCGCGCAGGATGCCGGCGTTGTTGACCAGCACGTGGAGATCGCCGAACGTCTCGACGGCGGTGTTGACGAGGCGCTGCGCCCCCTCCCACGACGAGATGTCGTCGCCGTTGGCGACGGCCTCGCCGCCCAAACCCTGGATCTCCTGAACGACCTGACCGGCGGGGCTGAGGTCGCCGCCGCTGCCGTCGACGTTGCCGCCGAGATCGTTCACGACGACCTTGGCGCCGTGGCGGGCCAGCGACAGCGCGTGCTCGCGGCCGATGCCGCGCCCGGCCCCGGTCACGATGGCGATTCGTCCCTCAAGGAGTGCACTCATGGCGGACCATCTTGCCCTGCGATGCCAACGGCGACGAAATGGCCTCTCAGTAACGTGAACGACCGTGATCGACGCGGACGTGGTGGTGGTGGGTGGAGGTCCGGCGGGCGCCGCTGCCGCTATCACGCTCGCCCGCCACGGCCGCGACGTGGTGCTGGTCGACAAGGCGCGGTTCCCGCGGGACAAGTGCTGCGGCGACGGGCTCACGACCGGTGCACTGCGGCTGCTGGAGGGCCTCGGGCTGGATCCGGCGACGGTGCCGTCGTGGCGCACCGTGGGGGCCGCCTGGGTGCGGTCCCCGACGGGGCGCGTCGTGGAGCTGCCCTTTCCCGACGGGTGCGGGCAGTACGGGGCGGTGGCCACCAGGATCGAGCTGGACGCCGCCCTGCTCGACGTGGCCCGTGGCGCAGGCGTGAAGGTGCATGACGGCCATGGCCTCGTCGGCGCGGCCGAGCACGACGACGCCGTGGTGCTCGCGGTCGAGGGTCTGGGCGACGTCCGGGCGCGCTACGCCATCGGGGCCGACGGCATGTGGTCCACGCTGCGCAAGCTCCTGGGGCAGGGCGAACCGGGGTACCTGGGCGAGTGGCACGCCTTTCGCCAGTACGCCACCGGCGTGACCGGCTCCGCTGCCGAACGGTTGTGGGTCTGGTTCGAGCCCGACCTGCTGCCGGGCTACGCATGGTCGTTCCCGCTGCCGGGCGGCGGGGTGAACATCGGCTTCGGCGTGCTGCGCGCCGACGGGCGCCGCATCGCCGACATGAAGCACACGTGGCCCGAGCTGCTGACACGGCCCCACATCGCCGAGGCCCTCGGCCCCGACGCGAAGCTCAGTGGCACCCACAAGGCGTGGCCCATCCCTGCCCGGGTCGACCGGTCGGTGCTCGGCGTCGGGCGCACGTTGTTCGTGGGCGACGCCGCCGCCACCACCGATCTACTCACCGGCGAGGGCATCGCCCAAGCGCTCGAGAGCGGCATCCTGGCGGCCGAGGCGATCGCGGCCGCCGGCGCCATGGCGCCCGCCGCCGCCCAGGCTCGCTACCGCGCCGGTGTCCAGGCCGGCCTCGTGGCCGACCACCGGATGTCGACGGCGTTGCAACGGGTGCTTCGGCGGACGTGGGGCGCGAGGGCGTCGGTGCGAATCGCAGGCCTGAGCCCGTGGACCCGGCGCAACTTCGCCCGGTGGCTCTTCGAGGACGAGCCCCGCGCCGTGCTGGCGACCCCGCACCGGTGGCACCGCCACTTCCTCGCCCGCCCCGGCGCCTACCGCAACTGACGGGCCCGACCCGCGCGCAAGCCGGCCCCGCCAGCGAACCGACGCGCGATGTCCGTCACATACGAGGTCAAAGCGAATCAGTTCGCCCGGGCGGGACACGGATGGGGTGATTTCGGCGCCGGGCGTAGGGTCGCTGAGGTGCGCATCGACGACGCCATCGCCCGCATCGAGGCCTTGTGGGCCGACGACATCGTGAACGCGCTGCACCGCTTCATCGCCATCCCGAACGTCTCCCCCGCCTACGACGCCGACTGGGTGGCCAACGGCCACATGGCCGACGCCGTCGCGTTGGTCGAGGACTGGTGCCGCGCCCGTCCCATCGCCGGCCTCAGCGTCGACGTCCACGAGTTGGCCGGCCTGACGCCAGTGGTCGTGTGCGAGATCCCCGCGTTCGGCGCCGGCGATCCCGACGACACCGTGATCCTCTACGGCCACCTCGACAAGCAGCCAGAGATGACCGGCTGGAACGAGGGCCTCGGTCCCTGGACGCCGGTACTCATCGGCGACCGCCTCTACGGGCGCGGTGGCGCCGACGACGGCTACGCGGTGTTCGGCGCCCTCGCCGCCATCGAGGCCATCCAGACGACCGGCGGCTCGCACCCGCGTTGCGTCGTGCTCATCGAGGCCAGCGAGGAGAGCGGCAGCCCCGATCTGGCCGCCCACGTCGACGCCCTGCTGCCGCGGCTCGGCTCGCCCAGCCTGGTGCTGTGCCTCGACTCGGGCTGCCTCGACTACCAGCGCCTGTGGGTCACGACATCGTTGCGCGGTCTGGCCGGCGGCACGCTCACCGTGGAGATCCTGGAGGAAGGCGTGCACTCCGGGTCGGCCGGCGGCATCGTGGCCGACACGTTCCGCATCGCCCGGCGGCTGCTGGCGCGCATCGAGGACGACAACAGCGGCCAGATCCTGCTCGACGAGTGCCACGTCGAGGTGCCCGAGGACCGGCGGCTCGAGGCCGACGGTACGGCGGCGCTGCTCGAGCGCCTGCCCTCGGCCGAGTTCGCCTTCGTCGACGGCGCGTCTCCCGTGAGCCCCGATGCCGTGGAGCAGTTGCTGGAACGCACCTGGGCGCCGCAGCTCGCCGTCGTGGGGGCCGACGGTCTGCCACCGAGCGGCCGGGCCGGCAACGTGCTGCGGCCGTCGACGTCGCTGCGGTTGTCGATGCGGCTGCCGCCGACCTGTGACGCCGACCGCGCCCTCAGCGCCATGACCGACGCACTCACGGCCGATCCGCCGTACGGCGCGCGCGTCCACCTCGACCGGCGGGAGAGCGCCAGGGGCTGGAACTCACCGTCGTTCGCCCCCTGGCTGCGCAAGGCGCTCGACCAAGCGTCTCAGCAGTGCTTCGGCGCCCCCGCCGGCGCGTTCGGCGAGGGCGGCTCGATCCCGTTCATGGGCATGCTGGGCGAGCGCTTTCCGGACGCCCAGTTCGTGGTGACCGGCGTGCTGGGCCCGCAGTCGAACGCCCACGGCCCGAACGAATTCCTCGACCTGCCGACGGCGCGCCGGGTGACGGCCGTCATCGCGTTGGTGCTCGACGCCGCCGCTACCGGCAGGACCGGACGGCGGCGCTGAGCTCAGGCGGCGTCGACGATGCTGCGCAACTGCTCGATCGTCTTCACTGCGTCCGGCCCGGCGGTGTTGACGCTGAGCACCGTGACCCCGGCCTCCTTGTAGGCCGCAACCCGCTCGGCGACGTAGGACGCCGGGCCGACGAGCGACGTCTTCTCCAGCCACTCGGCCGGAACCTTCGCCGCCGCGGCGTCCTTCTGCCCGGACAGGTAGAGGTCCTGGATCTCGACCGCCTCGTCGACGAAGCCGTAGCGCTTGGCGACGTCGTTGTAGAAGTTCTTGCCCCGGGCGCCCATGCCGCCGACGTAGAGCGCCGTGCCTGGGCGGGCCATGTCGCGGATGCGGTCGGCCTTGTCGCCGACGAGGTCCTCGCCGATGGCGACGATGCCGCCGGCCGAGATCTCGAGCGGCGCCAGGTCGGGCGAGCGCTTGGCCAGGCCGGCGCGCAGGTCATCGCCCCAGACCCGATCGGCGCGCTCGGGGATGAACATGACGGGCAGCCAGCCGTCGGCCAGCTCGGCCGTGGCGGCCACGCTGAGGCCCATGAGCGACGCCCACCAGATCGGGATGTTGGGCCGCACGGGATGGTTGATCAGCTTGAGCGGCACTCCCAGGCCGGTGCCCTGGCCTTCGGGCAGTGGCACCTGCACGGTCTTGCCGTCGTAGACGAGCTTGTCGCGCCGCCACACCATGCGGCAGATCTCGATGTACTCCTTGATGCGCTGCATCGGCTTCTCGTAGGGCACGCCGTGGAAGCCCTCCACGACCTGCGGCCCCGATGCGCCGAGGCCGCAGATGACGCGACCGTCGCTGACGTAGTCGAGCCCGGCGAACGTCATCGCCATGAGCGCCGGCGTGCGGGAGTACACGTTCACGATGCCCGAGCCGATCTCGATGCGATCGGTCTTGGCGGCGAGGTAGCCCATCTGGCTGATGGCGTCGAAGCTGTAGGCCTCGGCCACCCACACGACGTCGAGGCCGGCGTGCTCCAGGTCCACGATCTGCTGCACCGTCTCCTTGAATCCGCCGGCGTAGCTCAGATTCATGCTCAAGCGCATCGGAACCCCTCTTCCCTCGACTGTGGCGATGACGTTACGGCCGGACCGCTGATCACGTTCAATTGGCCCCGATGGCCCAACTCGCCGCGGTGGTCGACGCATCCGACGCGGCCACGGCCACATCCAAGCGCACCGCCAAGGTGGCCGCCCTCGCCGAATTGCTCCGGCAACTGGAGCCCGACGAGGTGGCGCCGGCCGTCGGCTTCCTCACCGGCGCGCCCAGGCAAGGTCGCATCGGGGTCGGCTGGGCCACCCTGTCGGCGCTCGATGTCACGGCGGCGGCGACCGCCACGCTGTCCATCGTCGACGTCGACTCGCGCCTGACGGCGTTGGCGGCGACGTCGGGCCCCGGCTCCGCCGCCGCTCGGGCGATCGTGCTGACGGATCTGTTCGGGCGGGCCACCGAGGCCGAGGCGTCGTTCCTCTACCGGTTGCTGGTCGGCGAGTTGCGCCAGGGCGCGCTCGAAGGCGTGATGACCGACGCCGTGGCCATGGCGGCGGGCGTGGCCGTCGGCGCCGTGCGCCGGGCGGCCATGTTCTCGGGCGACCTCGGCCGTGCCGCCGAGGTGGCGCTGACGGCCGGCGAGGCGGGGCTCGACGCCATCGGCCTCACGCCGTTGCACCCGATCCAGCCCATGCTGGCGGCCACCTCGGCCACCGTCGCCGAGGCGCTCGCCGCGACCGGTCCCGCCTCGGTGGAGTGGAAGCTCGACGGAGCCCGCATCCAGGTGCACCGAGACGGCGACGAGGTCCGGATCTTCACCCGCAACCTCAACGACATCACCGACCGCCTGCCGCAGGTGGTGGAGACGGTGCGGGCGCTTCCGGCCCAGCGCCTGGTGCTGGACGGCGAGGCCATCGGCGTGGACGACGACGGCCGGCCCCACCTCTTCCAGGACACGATGAGCCGCTTCGGAGCCGAACAGACGGGCGTCGCCGTCGGGCTCCGAGCGTTCTTCTTCGACGTGCTCCACGTGGACGGCGACGACCTCTTCGCCCGCCCCCTCGCCGAGCGCATCGCCGAGCTGGAGCGCGTCGTGGGGGCGGCACGCGTGCCCGCCATCGCCACCGAGGACGTGGCGACGGCGGAGGCGTTCTCGGCCGAGGCACTGGCCCAGGCCCACGAAGGCGTCATGGTGAAGGCCCTCGATTCCACCTACGACGCCGGCCGGCGCGGCGGATCGTGGCGGAAGGTGAAGCCGGTCCTCACGCTCGACCTCGTGGTGCTGGCCGTCGAGTGGGGCCACGGCCGGCGCAAGGGTTGGCTCTCCAACCTGCACCTCGGCGCGCGGGCCCCCGACGGGACGTTCGTAATGGTGGGCAAGACGTTCAAGGGCCTCACCGACCAGCTGCTCGCCTGGCAGACCGAGCACCTCCAGGCGCTGGCCGTGAGCGACGACGGCTTCACGGTGCACGTCCGCCCCGAGCTCGTGGTCGAGATCGCCCTCGACGGTGTGCAGGTGTCGCGCCGGTATCCGGGCGGGGTCGCGCTGCGATTCGCCCGCGTGCGTGGCTACCGGCCGGACAAGGCCCCATCGGATGCCGACACCATCGCCACGGTGCAGGCGATGGTCAACCGGCGCTGAACCGCTCCCGCCACGCCGCCTCGTCGAGGCCCAGCTCGGCTAGACGGGCGGCCGCCCACAGAGGCAGATGCGGCTCGCTGTCGCCCTCGCCGGCCATCGCCGCCACCATCGCACTGCCCTCCTCCCACACGTGGCAGGTGTTGAGGTTGTAGGCCAGCGCCTGCTTGCGGTGCTCGGCCAGACGCCGCGGCGGATCGACCGGCTGACTGCCGGAACCGACCGGCGGCATGGACGCCATCCGCAGCGAGAACATCGACTGGATGGCAGCGGGGGCCATGGCGAGCAGCAGCGCGGTGGTGTGCGAGCAGCCTCGGGGGCCACCGAACAGCTCACGCACCTTGGCCGAGAAACCGCGCGCGATCGAGAGCCCGACCAGCTTGTCGTAGTGCGGCTCGATGAGGCGGCACTGATCGTGCGGATGGGTCTCCAGCACGACGCGCGCCGAGGTGATCACGAAGGTCGTCGGGTCCATCACCAGATCGACCACCATGTGATGGATCGTGAGGGGCCGGTCGTCCTGGGGGATGAACAGACCCGCGGGCTTCTGGTCCCTCACCGCGCCGCGCAGGAGCAGCGTGCCGTCCTCGTTGCGATACGACTGCACTCGATAGAGCCGCTCGTGCAGCGGTTGACCGTCGATGCCGTCGAAGTCGCGATCGAGGTCCGTGTCGTCCTGCACAGCTCGTGCCTAGGCGGACGGGGCCCGCCGAGGCAAACCGGCGCCGGTCAACGAGGGCCGAACTCCGGCGGGCGCTTCTCCAGGAACGCGGCGATGCCCTCCTGGCCGTCGGGCGTGAGGGCGGCGGCCGCCATCACCTCGATGGCGTAGGCGTAGGCCTTGTCCTGGGGTAGGTCGACCTGGGCGTAGAAGGCGTGCTTGCCGAGGGCCTTCGAACCGCTGCTGCCGCGCGTCGCTCGCGTGATGAGGTCATGGGTGGCTTCGTCGAGCCGATCGGCCGGCACGACCCGGTTGACGAAGCCCCACTCGGCGGCGGTGCGGGCATCGATGGGGTCGCCGGTGAAGGCGAGCTCCAGCGCCCGCTTGCGCCCGACGGTGCGGGCCACGGCGATCAACGGGGTGTGGCAGAACAGCCCGCCCTTGCCGCCGGGAATGGCAAAGGCGGCGTCCTCCGACGCCACCGCCAGATCGCACGAGGCCACCAGCTGGCACCCCGCCGCCGTGGCCAGCGCGTGCACCTTGGCGCAGACGGGCTGGGGGATGTCCTGCAGGAGGTCCATCATGGCGGTGCACACCTGGAAGAGCCGGCGGGCATCGTCGAGCGATGCCCCCTTCAGGTCGCCGAAATTGTGACCGGCCGAGAACACCGGACCGTTGGCCGCCAGCACCACGCCGAGGGCGTCACTGGCACCGACCTCGCGGAGGGCGGCGGTCAGCTCGAGCATCACGTCGAGGGCGAGGGCGTTGCGCTTCTCCGGCCGGTTGAGGGTGATGGTGGTGATGGGTCCCTCGGACTTCAGGAGCAGGTGCTGATACGTCACGCGACCAGTCTCCTACACGCTCCCGCTAGATCCAGAACCGCGCCGCCACCGCCACGCCGAACACGATCACGGCGATGCGCAGGACGTTGGGCTTCATGCGCGTTGCCATCCGGCCGCCGACGGCGCCCCCGGCCAGGCTGGTGACGGCCATGACGAGGGCCGCGGACCACACGACCTTGCCGGAGAACACGAAGAACAGCGCGGCGGTGAGGTTGATGACGAGCGCCAGTGCCGACTTCAGGGCGTTCAGCCGCACCAGCGAGTCGTCGAGCATGATTCCCAGGACGGCCAGCAGCATGATCCCCAGACCGGCGCCGAAGAACCCCCCGTAGACGGCACCGGCGAAGACCGCACCGAGCAGCGGCCACTCGGGCCGGGCGGCGACCGCGACGGCGGCGGGATCAGCGGCGGCGGCGCCGACCGGTTGGGCACCGTCGGGGTGCGAGCGCCGCAGCCACTGACGCAGCCGGTCCTGTGCCGCCAGGAGGGCGCAGGCACCGAGAATGAAGAAAGGCACGACGAAGCTGAAGGTGTCGTCGCTGGTGAAGACCAGGATGATCGACCCGACGAGGCCGCCGACGGCGGCCACTGCCGCCAACCACGGCAGCCGTCCCCGCTGCGATGGGAGGGCGGCGCGCTGGCTGAACGCGCCGCCGAAGTAGCCGGGGCACAGCGCCACGGTGTTGGTGATGTTGGCGTTGACCGACGGGATACCGAGCGCGACGAGGGCGGGGAAGGAGATGAGCGTGCCGCCTCCGGCCACCGCGTTGACCCCACCGGCCAGGAAGCCGGCCACGCCGGCCACCGCGAGGTCCAGCGCGCTCAGGTCCACCCGGACATCAAACCGGATCAGCGGTGGTCGTGCGCCATACGTTCGCCGCGGTGGCGCAGTTCGGCCCGCACCTCCTCGGGCTCCAGCACCTCGCAGCGCCACGGTGACCCGGCGACGAAGTCCGCGATCCACGGGGCGTCGCCACCGATGCGCACGATGGTGGTGACGCCGTCGCCCCCGGGCTCGATCACCGCCATTGTCGGCGACATGGCGTGGGCCACCTCGTCCGGCGGCGCGTGCACCCGCACGCGGGCCTGCAACGGCCAGGCGGCAACGGCCACACCGTGGGCCACCAGGGCGGCGGCATCGGGCGGGTCGATCCGCTCGAACGGCTGCCCCGTGGCCAGCGGCTCGCTGATGCGGTCCACGCGGAACGTGCGCCACGCGGCCCGGTCGAGGTCGTAGGCCACCAGGTACCAGCGCCGTTCGGTGTAGACGAGGCGGTAGGGCTCGACCCGCCGGTCGGTGCCGTCGCCATCGGCGTTGGTGTACCGGAAGCGCAGGCGTTCGGGGCGCCGGCAGGCGACGGCCGCCACGACCAGCACGTCCAGGTCGACGGGCGGCAGTTCGTTCTGGCGCAGGCCGATCGTGACGGTGCGCAGGGCGCCGACGCGCTCGCGGAGGCCCGCCGGCAGCACCTGGTCGAGCTTGGTCAGCGCCGACAGTGCGGCCGTCTCGAGGCCCGATGCGGTGCCCCCTGACGCGGCGCGGAGGGCCACGGCCACGGCGACCGCCTCGTCGTCGTCGAGCAGCAGGGGCGGAAGGCGCCCGGCGGCACCGAGGCGGTAGCCGCCGTGGGGGCCGCTGGTGGCCTCGACGGGGTAGCCCAGGTTGCGCAGCCGGGTGATGTCGCGCCGCAGCGTGCGGTCGGTGATCTCCAACCGATCGGTCAGTTCGGGGCCGGTCCACCACGGGCGCGACGACAGCAGCGTCAGTAGCCTGAGCAGCCGTCCCGGCGTGTCCATCGGTCGATCATCCTGCGGGTTGCGGACCTGTTCTGTCCGCAACCCATCGTACGTTGACGACATGCATCCCGACCAGATCCGCGCCCTCGCCCTCGACCACCAAACCACCCTGCTGTCCGAAGCCGAACGGGTCCGCGCCGGGCGGCCGGTGTCCAGCCGCCCGCGCCTGCGCCGACGATGGCTCGGCATCGTGAACCGCTCCACCTGAGCCGCCGCCCCCCGCCGTCCGACCCGCCCATTTCTGCACAGCCTGTGAACGTACGGGCGCGCTGGCCGCCCTTTCGCGCACAGCCTGTGCGCGAAAGGGCGGTGGCGAGGCGGTGGCGAGGCGGTGGCGACGCGACCGTCCATTCGCGGCGGGCCACCCGAGTTCGCCAACATGGGTCGATGCCCACACCGCCCGACCTCGACGGTGCCGTCGCCGTCACTGCCCCCCTCATCGGCACCGTCGTGAGCGTGCTGGTGGCCGCCGGTGACCCCGTGCGCGCCGGCCAGGCCGTGGTGATCCTGGAATCCATGAAGATGGAGCACCTCGTCGAGGCCGAGGTGAGCGGCTCGGTGGCCGCCCTGGCCGTCGGGCCGGGTGACACCGTCGAGGTGGACCAGACCCTCCTGTGGATCGCCGAGGGCCACGTGCACGCGGCCGCCGACGTCGCCGCCGACGAGGTCGACCTGGACCTGGTGCGGGCCGATCTGGCCGAGGTCGTGGCCCGCCAGGCCATGACCAAGGACGCGGCCCGCGCCGACGCCGTCGAGCGTCACCACCGGATCGGCCACCGCAGCGCCCGGGAGAACGTGGAGGACATCTGCGACCCGGGCACGTTCGTCGAGTACGGCTCGCTCACCGTCGCCGCCCAGCGCCGGCGGCGCAGCGTACCCGACCTCATCGCCCGCACGCCCGCCGACGGCATGGTGGTCGGGGTCGGTCACGTCAACGGCGACCGCTTCAGCGAGGACCGGTCGCGCTGCATCGTGATGTCCTACGACTACACCGTGCTGGCCGGCACGCAGGGGCACTTCAACCACCTCAAGAAGGACCGCATGTTCGAGCTGGCCGAACGCAACCGGCTGCCGGTCGTGCTCTTCGCCGAAGGCGGCGGCGGCCGCCCGGGCGACACCGACGTCACGGGCGTGTCCGGCCTGGAGGTCATGGCCTTCTACCTGTTCGGGCGGCTCTCGGGTCTCGTGCCGCTCGTCGGCATCGTGGCCGGCCGGTGCTTCGCCGGCAACGCCGCCCTGCTCGGGTGCTGCGACGTCGTCATCGCCACCCAGGACACCAACCTGGGCATGGGCGGGCCGGCCATGATCGAAGGTGGCGGCCTCGGCGTGTTCCGGCCGGAAGATGTGGGCCCGATGGACGTGCAAGTTCCCAACGGGGTCGTGGACATCGCCGTGGCCGACGAGGCCGAAGCGGCGGTGGCGGCCAAGCAGTACCTGTCCTACTTCCAGGGACCCGTGGCCGCATGGGAGTGCGCCGACCAGCGCCTCCTGCGTCACGCCATTCCCGAGAACCGTCTGCGGATCTACGACGTCCGCGCCGTGATCGAGACCCTCGCCGACACGGGCTCGGTGCTGGAGCTGCGCCGTGGCTTCGGCTTGGGCATGGTGACGGCACTCGCCCGGGTGGAAGGCCGGCCGGTGGGCATCATCGCCAACAACCCCACCCACCTGGCCGGCGCCATCGACAGCCCTGGCGCCGACAAGGCGGCGCGCTTCATGCAGCTGTGCGACGCCTTCGATCTACCGATCCTGTTCCTGTGCGACACGCCCGGGATCATGGTGGGGCCCGAGTCGGAGCGCTCCGGCACCGTGCGCCACGCCTCCCGGTTGTTCGTCACCGGCGCCAGCCTCACGGTCCCCTACTTCACCGTCATCCTGCGCAAGGCCTACGGCCTCGGTGCCCAGGCCATGGCGGCGGGCAGCTTCCGCGCCCCGGTGTTCACGGTGTCGTGGCCGACGGGCGAGTTCGGTGGGATGGGCCTGGAGGGGTCGGTACGGCTGGGCTTCCGCACCGAGCTGGAGGCGGTGGCCGATCCGGACGAGCGCGAGGCCCTGTTCCAGCGGATGGTGGAACAGGCCTACGAGCGGGGCAAGGCGCTCAACACGGCCATGCACTTCGAGATCGACGACGTCATCGACCCGGCCGACACCCGCGGTCGCATCATGGCCGCCCTGCGGTCGGCGCCGGCACCACTGCCGCGCGAGGGCAAGAAAAGGCCCTGCATCGACACCTGGTAGCCCGTTACAGCACGTCGAGGTCGCCGGGCGACGGCTGCCATGCGGTGGCGGCCACATTGGCCCGCACCTGCTCGGGCGACGTCGCCCCGGCGATCACCGACGCCACCGACGGCTTCGCCGCCAGCCCGCCGAGGGCGACGTCGAGCAGTGACACCGACCGCTCGGCGGCGAACGCCTCCAGCCGCTCCACGACGTCGAAGCGCTCGTCGCTCAACTGGGCCGTCATGCCCCACTGCTTGATGCGGCTGTTGTCCGGCGGCGCCTCACCGCGGCGGTACTTCCCCGTCAGCAGCCCGCTGGCCAACGGGAAGAACGGCAGCAGACCCACCCCGAAGTGCCGGCACGCCGGTACCAGCTCGGCCTCCGCCTCGCGCTCGATGAGGTTGTAGTTGTTCTGGGCGCTGATGAAGCGCTCGTAGCCTGCGTCGCGGGCGATCCAGTCGGCGTCGGCCACCTGCCAGCTGGCGAAGTTGGACGAGCCGATGTAGCGCACCTTGCCCTCGCGCACGAGGTCGGTCAGCGCCGACAGCGTCTCCTCGATCGGGGTCAGCGGGTCGGGCCGGTGCAGCTGGTACAGGTCGATCCAGTCCGTGCGCAACCGCCGCAGCGACCGTTCCACGGCGCGGCGGATGTAGCGGCGGGACCCGCGCGCGCCCCAGTCGGCGCCGTTGTCACCCTTCAGCGACGAACCGAACTTCGTGGCCAGCACCACGTCGTCGCGACGACCCTGGAGCACCTCGCCCAGGAACTCCTCGGACGTGCCGTAGGAGTCCGACGTGTCGAGGAGCGTGACGCCTTCGTCGAGCGCGGCGTGGACGACGGCGCGGGTCGCCTCCAGATCGATGCGCAGGCCGAAGTTGTTGCATCCGAGACCGGCCACGGAGACCACGAGTCCTGAGCCGCCGAGGCGGCGGTACGCCATGTCTGCCATGTCGGCATCGTAGGAGCATCGTCCGGGCGTGCCCATTGCTGGGTTAGGTTGCGCCGCCATGGGTCAGGCGATCAGCGCTGTTCTTCCGTTCGCCATCGGCGTCGCCATCAGCCCCGTGCCGATCATCGCCGTGATCCTGGTGCTGTTCACGCCCCGAGCCCGCACGAACGGCGTGGCCTTCCTGGCCGGATGGGTCGTCGGCATCGCCATCGTGACCACCGTGGTGTACGTGATCGCGTCATCGGCCGGTGTGTCCGACAGCTCGAATACGTCGTCCGATGCGTCGTTCTGGATCAAGCTGCTGCTCGGCCTGGTCCTGATCAGGTTCGCCGTGCGCAACTGGCGCAAGCGACCGGCACCGGGCCAGGAGGCGCCGCCGCCGAAGTGGATGTCGGCCCTCGACGAGTTCACCCCCGTGAAGACGGCCGGCATCGCCGCGCTGCTCGGCGCAGTCAACCCGAAGAACCTCGCGCTGGCCATCGGCGCGGCCACGTCGCTGGCCCACCTCGGCGCGTCGGGCACCGAGGCCACGGTCGGCATCGTCGTCTTCGTGGTCCTGGCCAGCCTCAGCATCGCCGCACCGGTCGTGCTGTTCCTCGCTGGCGGGGACAAGGCGGCCGGGGTGCTCAACGGTTGGAAGGCATGGCTGTCGGTGAACAACGCGGCGGTGATGTCGGTGCTCTTCGTCGTCTTCGGCGTGATCCTGTTCAGCGAGGGCCTGAGCGGGCTGACGGCCTGAGCGTCACGTACTGAACGTCACCCGGCCGCGGGCGATCGTGGCGGCGACGCGGCTCGCTCGATGGCGACGCCAAGACCTCTTCGAGGCGACCATCGAGGAGGCACAGATCCGCCGGTGCGCCGGTCACGACCCGGCGCCGCGGACCCCCCGGCTCCGCCGGAGCGGTCAGGAACAGGCCGAGGGCAACGTGGGGCCCCACCCGTTCGCCGGCGCCGAGCAGACGACCGGACTCGGTGCGCCGCTCGACGGCGGCGGCGACGGCGCGCCACGGATCGGGCGAGCTGAACGGGGCGTCGGTGCTGCCCCCGACGGGCACCCCGGCGGCCACGAGCGACCCGCAGCGCCAGAGGTCGGGCCGATCCTCGGCATCCACGTCGGCCAGGTAGTCGTCGCCCCGTTCGGCCACGAATCCCGGCTGCGTCACGACCGTGAGCCCGAGCGAGACGAGGCGACCGACGACGTCGAGGGGGATGACGGCGCCGTGCTCGATGCGGTCGCCCGGCGCCACCCCGACCTCGTCCCACGCCGCCAGCGCCAGGATCAGCGCGGCGCGCGTCACGCAGTGGACGGCGACGGTGCGGTGACGGCCGCGGGCCGCCTCCATGCCGGCCACGAGCCGGTCGAGCGGTGGCAGGTCGTGGTCGCTCACGACGAGCTTCACCGGACCTCGCTCGAGGGCCTTACCGGCCGACGCGGGCAGGGCCGGACCGCCCATGAGCACGACCCGCACCGCGAAGCCCTCGGTGCCGGTCCCCGCCGCCAGCAATTCGGCATCGGCGCCGTCCTCGATGGGCGTGGCGTCGGTGACCGAGGTGACGCCGTAGCCCGCCAGCTCCCGACCGACGGCGGCGAAGTCCAGCTCCACGGGCGGCAGCCGTCGTCGCAGCCACTCGTCACCGCCGTAGATGCGCCCGGTGGCCCGGCCGCGCCCGTCCCGCTCGACGACGGCGGCCGCCGCCGCATCGAGGTCGAGCGCGGTGGCAGCGGCGCCGTTCACGATCCAGCCCGCGCCGGAGCGGTGCTGCACTCGTAGCGGCCGGTGCGGCACGGCGGCGTCGAGCCAGGCACCGTCGATGTCGCCGGCCACCGACTCGTGGTAGCCCGTGGCCCGCAGCCACTCGCCCGGGGGCAACGCGGCATCGGCGGCGCGCAGCGCGGCCACCAGTTCTGGACCGGTGCGGACCGCCGGCGGGCCGGCCGGCACCGACCGGCGGGCGGCGGCCAGCGCGGCGAGGTGGATGTGATGGTCGTGCAGACCGGGCACCACCGCGCCGCCGGCGGCATCCAGCACCTCGCCCGACGACGCCGGTCGGGGCGCGAGCCGCGGGGTGCACCGCCACGATGCGATCACCGGCGATCTCGATGTCGACCCGCCTGCCCTCCACCTCGGCGTCGCGCACGACCAGCCGGCTCACGGTTCTGTCCCGTGCTCGCCGAGACGCGGCCCCGTCCCGATGATCGGTCGCGCCCGTGGCGCGGCTACGGGCCTCGTCCATGGCCGCGGCGCCGCGGGCGGACGGGCGAGGTGGGCCGCGGTACGGGCCAGTGCCGCGTCGAGCAGCCACCGCCCGCCGGCCACCAGGTGATCGACGACGTAGAGGGCGCCGAGCAGGCCGGTGGCCGGGTCGGCGACGGCGTCACCGCAGAAGCACGGGCCGGCGGCGTCCCACGCCACGAGACCGCCGGCGACGGCGGCGTCGTCCCCGAAGCCCACCCAGTCGCCGCCCGGATGGTCACGGCCGTAGGCGGTGATCGACAACCACACCCGTAGCCGCCCGGCGGCGGCGATGGCGGCGACGTCGATGCCGAGCTGGGCCAGGGCCCGCGGCCGCGACGACTCCACCACCACATCGGCCCGCTCCAGCCACCGCGTGAGGGCGGCGATGCCGCCCGGCGCGTCCAGGTCGACGGCGACCGACTCCTTGCCCCCGTTGAGCAGATCGAAGAAGGCGGGCGATCCGGTGCGGGCGCCGTCCGGACGGCGCCGGCTCTCGAGCTTCACGACCCGCGCGCCGGCCTGCTGCAGCAGGTTGGTGCACAGCGGCCCCGCCCAGAGCGACGACAGGTCCACCACGACCAGGCCAGACAGCGAGGCGCACGGCGCGACGACGTCGTGGCCCATCGCCGCCGCGATGACCGGCGGGGCGTCGCCGGGCACCGAGCCCAGCTCCGAGCACGGCAGGCCGAGGAGGCGACCCCGCTCTACGAGCGCGCCCCCGGGCCGGGCGGCGACGGCCTCGGCGACGACCGTCCACGGGTCGGCATCGAGGTCGCGCTGCAGCCACGCCGGCACCGCGGCGATGTCGTCGAGGCGAGCCAGGCAGAGCGACAGCCAGCCGTCGGCGGCGGGCAGCAACCGGGTGGCGCCACCGACGCTGCGGTCGCCGTGGCGGGTCCCGCCCGTGATGGCCGCCCGCTCACCGAGGAGGGCCGGCCCGTCCACCGCGACGCGGCCCCCTAGCTGGCGCGTCCGCGCCGCAAACGCCTCGGCCCAGCTGTGCATGGCCGCCGCGAGACCGGGTGGCGCCAGGAGGGGCGGGCCGTCCTCCCGTCCGGTCAGGGCCATCGCGCCTGAGGCGGCCCACAAGGCGTTGGGTCCGGCAGATGGGTCCATGGTGCCCGCCGTAGTGTAGAGACGCGCCTGTGGACGTCCGGTACCTCACGCTGAACGAGCTCCGCACCGCCGTCGAGAGCGGCGGCGCCGAGGACCTCAGCACCGCGTCGGGAACGCCGCTGGTCGTGATCACCGACGACCACGAAGCCGACCGCGCCATCGAGGAGCTGGCACCGCGCCTCGTGTCGCTCCCGTGCGTGCTGGCGGCGCCGCCGGGCCTCGACCGGCTGGCTCCCGTCGTCGACGTGTTCGCCGGCGACGAGCAGCTCGACGCCATCGTGGCCGCCGTAACCGCCACCCCGCTGGCCGCCACCGCGATGGTGGTGCTCTTGCGCAGCACCCTGGCCCGCACCATCGACGAAGGGCTGGTGTCGGAGTCGGTCACCTACTCCATGCTGCAAGGGGGGCCCGAGTTCGCCCGGTGGCGGGCGGGCCGGGAGAAGCGGCAGCGGCCGGAGCCACCCGACGCGGTGCTGGCCGATCGGGTGGACGGCACGCTGGCCATCACGCTCAACCGTCCCCACGTCCACAACGCCTTCAACCGGGCGATGCGTGACGGGGTGGCCGAAGCCCTGGCTGTGGCCCTCGTCGACGACTCGATCGACCGGATCGTGCTGCGGGGAGCCGGGCCCTCCTTCTGCAGCGGCGGCGACCTGGACGAGTTCGGCGGGTTCCCCGATCCGGCGTCATCGCATCTCATCCGCCTGACCCGGAGCCCGGCGCGCCTGATCGCCCGGCTGTCGTCTCGGGTCGAGGTACGGGTCCACGGTTCGTGCATGGGCGCCGGCGTGGAGCTGCCCGCCTTCGCAGGACGGATCGAGGCCCACCCTGACGCACGGTTCGCCCTGCCTGAGCTCTCCCTGGGCCTCGTGCCCGGGGCCGGCGGCACCGTCAGCTTGCCCCGCCGGATCGGCCGCCACCGCACCGCGCTGATGGGGCTGACGGGCGCTGCCGTCGACGCCTCCACCGCGTTCGACTGGGGGCTGGTCGACGCCATCGGAGCGTGAGCGGCCGGCGCCTCGGCGACGTCGCGCGCGCGGCGGCGTTTCCGGCGGTGCATCATCTCGGGACGACGTCGATGGTCGGCGGTCGGGCTGGAGGGCGGTCCTTGTACGACTTCTGTGTGATCGGCGGCGGCATCGTGGGCCTGGCGACGGCGGTGTCGTTGCTGGACGAGTTCCCGGGCTGCGAGCTGGTCGTGGTGGAGAAAGAGCTCGACGTCGGTCAGCACCAGACCGGCCACAACAGCGGGGTGATCCATTCGGGCATCTACTACGCGCCCGGCAGCCTGAAGGCCCGCCTGTGTCGCGAAGGGGCCGAGGCCACCAAGGCGTTCTGCACGGAGCACGGCATCCCGTTCGAGACGTGCGGCAAGCTGCTGGTGGCGACGACGCCGTCGGAGCTCCAGCGCATGGAGGACCTGGAGGTCCGGGCCGGACTGAACGGCATCGAGTGCGAGCGGCTCGACGCTGCCGAGCTGGTGGCGCGGGAGCCGAACGTCACCGGCCTCGGCGCCCTGTTCGTGCCCTCGACCGCCATCGTCGACTACCGCCAGGTGTGTACGGCGCTGCGCCAGACGGTCATCGACCGCGGCGGCGCCGTGGAGCTGGGCGTGCGGGTCGACCTGGTCGCCGAGAGCGGCTCCTACGTCGAGGTGCGCGCCGGTGATCGGTCGTGGACGGCGAATCAGGCGGTGGCCTGCGCCGGCCTCCAGGCCGACCGGATCGCCCGCTTGGCCGGCATCGGGACCGACTTCCAGATCGTGCCCTTCCGCGGCGAGTACTACCGCCTGCCGGCATCGAAGCGCGACATCGTCCGCGCCCTCATCTACCCCATCCCGGATCCCGACCTGCCGTTCCTCGGAATCCACCTGACCCGCATGATCGACGGGAGCGTGACCGTCGGGCCGAACGCCGTCCTCGGCTTCTCCCGCGAGGGCTACCGGAAGCTGTCGGTGAACCCCCGCGACATCGCCCGCTACGCCTCCTTCGGGGGCTTCTGGAAGGTGATCCGCCAGAACCTGCGCTCCGGCGCCGTCGAGATGCGCAACTCGCTGTGGCGCCGGGGCTACCTGGAGGCGTGCCGCAAGTACTGCCCCAGCCTCACCCTCGATGACCTGCTGCCCTACGAGGCCGGCATCCGCGCCCAGGCGGTGCGGCGCGACGGGACGCTGGAACACGACTTCCTGTTCGCCGAGACGACCCGCACCCTGCACGTCTGCAACGCCCCGTCACCGGCCGCGACCTCGGCCCTACCCATCGGGCGGGTGATCACCGAGCGCGCCGCGGCCCAACGCCGTCAACTGCATTCCGTGGCGTCGATGTGACCCAGCGTGCGCAGCTGGGGGCGAGGGATGGCCGACGTCACCGGCGGGTACGCCTCGGGGCATGAACACGCTGGTCGTGGTTACGGGGGCATGGTGTGCGGCGGCGGTGGTCGTCGGCATCGTGGTCGGGGGGTGGCTGGGCGCCTGTCACCGTTCGCAGCACAGCTCGGACGACTGGGTGCTGTGGGAGTGCGAGCTGGCCGCCACGAAGGCCGACGAACCCGCCATCCCGCGCTCGCGCTGACCGAACTCGACAGCCTGTGACACCTGGGCGCCGGGCGCCCGCTCACGGGCCGAGGGTGGCGCGGGCGTCGGCCAGCGCCGCTTCAGCCCGCGCCGCCTGTTCGGCGGCCGCATCGCGCGCCGAGGCGGCCTCGGCCAACGCCGACTGCCGCGCTTGCAGCTGCTCCTCGGCGGCCGTGACCGCGTTCCTGGCGACCTCGAGCTGTTCGTCCAGATCGTCGACGCGCTGCCGTGCCGTCGCGTACGCCCGCTCGGCCGTGGCCACCGCTTCCTCGAGCCGCCGGCGTCTCGCTTGTTCCTTGGCGCTCGGACGGGCGGCCGCCTTGGCCGCCTTGGCCGCCTTCGTCGGCTTCGTCGCCGGTGCCGCCGCTGCCGCCGCTGCCGCCTGTGCCGTCGGTGCCGCGGTCGACAGCTCCAGCGCGGCGAACGGATCGAGCACGTCCGACGGGCTGGATCCGAGCTGGGCGGCGCGCAGCTGATCGCCGCCACCGACGTCGGCCACCAGCCCGGCCAGCCGAGCGGTCGCCGCCGCGGTGAGGCCGCCGCTGGCACTCCTGCCGGCGGCCTCGTCGACCAGCGCGACGACCCGCGCCGCCTGCGTGCGCAGCTCGCGTAGCGCGTCGCGCCCATCGGCCCCGCCGCGACCCTCGGCCGCCGCCGTCTGCGCCTCCCGCACTCGCGCCGCGGCGGCGAGGAAGTCGTCGATCACCTCGGGATGATCGGCAGCGACAACGTTCAACGCCCAATCGACTGCGCTCGGCTTGCGCAACGCCGCCAACGCCGTCGCACCGGCCCGATCCCCGGCCTGGCGCCGCTCCTTCGCGAGCGCCGTTCGCGCCGCGACGAACTCACCCGGCGGGGTGGTGTAGAGCGTCCGCAGCACGGCCGCGTCGACCGTGCTCGCTTCGGTGTCAGGTTGCGGCAACGGCCCGACGCTACGCCGATCGCCGCCGGGGCTGCGCCTTCTTCTTGGTGGCCTTCTTCCCGGATGCTGACGCCGTGGCCTTCCTCGCTCCACGACCTGGCTTCGCCGCGCCCGCACGACCCGACTCGAGGCTCGCCTGGAGTGCCGCCATGAGATCGACCACGTTGCCCGACGGCTCCCCGTCGTCTTCCTCAACCGTGAGCTTCTCGCCCTTGGCCTTGCGCTTGATGAGATCGCGCAGCTGTTCGGTGTAGGTGTCGTGGTACCGAGCCGGGTCCCAGTCCGACGCCAGCGAGTCGATGATCTGCGATGCCAGCGCCAGCTCCTTGGCCGCCGGCTTTGACCGCGAGGAAGGGATACCGTCGATCTTCTTCTGCGCCACGATCTCGTCGGCGAAGCGCATCGTCGACATCGCCAGCGCGCCGTCGAGCGGTCGGATGGCGGCGAGGTACTGCTTGTTGCGCATCACCACCGTGCCGATGGCCACGCGACCTGCCTTCTCCATCGCCGCCAGGAGCAAGCGGTAGGCGCGTGGGCGGCGTCACCGTCGGGCGCCAACCAGTACGTGTGCTCGTAGTAGATCGGGTCGACGGCATCGAGGGCGACGAAATCGGTGATGTCGACCGACCTGGTGCTCCGGGGCCGCAACGCCTCCAGCTCGTCGAGATCGACGACGACGTACTTTCCCTTGGTCAGTTCGAATCCCCGCTCGATGTCGTCTTGGGGGACGGGCTTGCCCGACTTGGCCGACACCTTCTCGTACTTGATGCGGGCACCCGTGCGCTTCTGCAGCTGGTTGAAGTGCACGCTGTGGTCGTGGACGGCGCTGTAGGCCTTCACCGGCACGCTGACGAGGCCGAAGCTGAGCGTCCCACTCCAGATTGGACGAGGCACGATGGCGAGATACCCCGTCGCCCATCGTTGCATCCACCGCGGTGTAAGCCATCGAGCTGTGGGGAACGCCACCGGCATGCAGGTGCTCGACGGTGTGATCGGCCGACTCGAACAGGTGCGCGCCCTCGATGGAGCGGCCGACCGCGTTTCCGCGGCGGTCGGCCGCGTCACGCACCAGCCGCCGCTGGCCTCGCTGCTGTCGGGCACGTGGCTGGGGCACCCGTTGCACCCGGTGCTGACCGACCTGCCCATCGGGTCCTGGACCAGCGCGTTCGTCCTCGACATCGTCGGCGGCAAGGCCGGTCGCCGGCCGGCGCAGACGCTGATCGGCATCGGCGTGCTGACAGCCGTGCCCACGGCGCTGACCGGTTTGTCCGACTGGTCCGACACGGTGGGCGGCACCCGCCGGGTGGGCACCTTCCACGCGGTCGCCAACTCGGTTGGGCTCGCCTGCTACGCGTTGTCGTGGCGGGCGCGCCGCCGGGGCCATCACGGCAAGGGCGTCCTGTTGGCGATGGTCGGCGCCACCGCCGCCACGGCGGCCGCCGGACTGGGCGGGCACCTGGTGTACCGCACCGGCACAGGTGTCGACGTCAACGCCTTCGACGAGGGCCCGTCCGACTGGGCCGACGCCGACACCCGCTCCCGGCTCGACGGTGTCGACGGGGAACTCGTGCGAACCGGTGATGCCGAGGTGCTGGCGCTACGTGACGGTCCCGGCGGTTGGCACGGCATCGGCGCCCGCTGCAGTCATCGTGGCGGCCCGCTGCAGGAGGGGACCTTCGAGAACGGCTGCGTGGTCTGCCCGTGGCACCAGAGCAGGTTCCGCCTCGACGACGGCACCGTCGTCGAGGGTCCCGCCACTGCGCCCCAACCCCGCTACGCCGTCCGCGAGGCCGACGGCGTGCTCACGGTGAAGCGCGCCGGCTGAAGCTCAGAACTCGGAGCGTCGTCTGAGCCATCTCCAAGGGTGGGGCGAGCCACCGGCCCGACGATGCTCCGATGACCCCCACGCTGCTCGAGGAACCAACGGTTCCGCCCGAGACGACGCCAGCGCTCCTCGTGCCCTCCTCCAGTCATCGCTGGCCGGCATGGGGCGTCGTGCGATCTCGGCCGGGAGACCCCCGCTGGACCAGGCCGGCGGTCTTCGGGCTGCTGGCGGCCACGGCGGTGCTCTACCTGTGGGGCCTCGGCGCGTCCGGATGGGCCAACAGCTTCTACTCCGCCGCTGCCCAGGCCGGATCGCAGAGCTGGAAGGCGCTGTTCTTCGGTTCGAGTGACGCCGCCAACTTCATCACTGTCGACAAGCCGCCGGCGGCCCTGTGGGTCATGGGCCTGTCGGTGCGCGTCTTCGGGCTGAACGCCTGGAGCATCCTGGTGCCGGAGGCCCTGATGGGCGTGGCGTCGGTGGGGGTGCTGTACGCCACCGTGAAGCGATGGTTCGGCCCCGGCGCCGGCCTGATGGCGGGTGCCGTCCTGGCGCTCATGCCGGTGGCCACCCTCATGTTCCGCTTCAACAACCCCGATGCGCTGCTCGTCTTCGTGTCGGTGCAGCGGCGTACTGCGTCACCCGCGCGCTGGAGGTGGCGTCGACGCGGTGGTTGTCGCTCGCCTACGCCCTCGTCGGCCTGGGCTTCCTCACGAAGATGCTGCAGGCGCTACTGGTAGTGCCGGCTTTCGGCCTCGTGTACCTGCTGGCCGCCCCGACCGGCTTCCGCCGCCGCATCTGGCAATCGGTGATCGCTTCCGCGGCGTTCTTGCTGTCGGCCGGGTGGTGGGTGGCCATCGTCGAACTGGTACCGGCGTCATGGCGGCCCTACGTGGGCGGATCGCAGAACAACAGCGTCCTCGACCTGATCTTCGGCTACAACGGATTCGGCCGCCTGACCGGCGACGAGACCGGCAGCGTCGGCGGGCATGCCGCCGGCAGCGCGCCGTGGGGCCCCACCGGGTGGCTCCGGCTGTTCAACAGCGAGTTTGGTGGCCAGGCGTCGTGGCTGTTGCCCGCGGCGCTGTGCCTCCTGGGCGTGGCGCTGTTGCTGACGTGGAAGGCCGTTCGCACCGACCGGACCCGCGCCGCCCTCATCCTGTGGGGCGGCTGGCTGCTCGTCACCGGCATCACCTTCAGCCTGAGCAAGGGGATCATCCACCCCTACTACACCGTCGCCCTCGCACCGGCGATCGGGGCCCTCGTCGGCATTGGTGCGGTCACGGCGTGGAAGCGCCGGCAGGAATGGGTGGCCCGCATCGGGCTGGCGGCCGCCGTCGGCCTGAGCGTGTGGTGGGCGACCCAGCTGCTGGGCCGCACGCCCGACTGGAACCCCTGGCTGCGCCCGTTGGTGCTCGTCGCCGCCGCCATCGCCATCGTCGGGCTGCTGCTGCCCCGATCCCTCGGCCGCCGCGTCGCCACGCTCACCGTGGCCGCCGGTCTCGTCGCCGGTCTGGCCGGGCCGGCGGCGTCGTCCATTGCGACGGCGGCGACGGCCCACGCCGGAGCGATCCCGTCGGCCACGCCGTCGGCGGGGGGACTTGGCCGCGGTCCTGGTGGCGGCGGTGGACGCGGCGCCGCTGGTCCCGGTGTCGGTGGGCGCGGCGCCGTCGGTGGTCCCGGTGGCGGTGGTCCCGGCGGCGCGCCGGGCGGCGCGGCAGCGGCCGGCGCGCCAGGCGGCGCGGCAGCGGCCGGCGGCATCCTGAACGCCAGCACCTCGAACGCCGAGCTGACCGCACTCCTCCAGGCCGATGCCGACAACTACACCTGGGTGGCCGCCGCCATCGGCGCCAACAGCGCCGCGGGCTACCAGCTCGCGTCGGGCGATCCGGTCATGGCCATCGGGGGCTTCAACGGCAGCGACCCGTGGCCCACACTGGCCGCCTTCCAGGACTACGTCGCCCAGGGCAGGATCCACTACTTCATCGGCGGCGGCAACGGAGGCGGCCCCGGTGGCGGCAGCTCGTCCACGTCGAGCGCCATCACCAGCTGGGTGACGGCCAACTTCACCGCCACCACGGTGGGCGGGACCACGGTGTACGACCTCACGCAGGGCCCCTCGTCATGACCCGGCTCCGGGCTGGCAGGCCTGGGCGGCGCAACTCGTGCGCTTCGGCTCGGTCTCGGTGATCGCGATGCCGACCCGCCGGAGGTTGGTCACCAGCGCGTCCAATTTCAGCGCGCTGGTGACCAACCTCGCGCCCTGCCGGGCTAGGTGACGCGGATCGAGACGACAGCTCGATCGACGTCACACTGGCGCCGGCTCCAGTGGTAGCGAGATCGTGAACACGGCGCCGCCGTCGACGGCGTTGGCGGCCGTCACCCGACCGCCGTGCTCGTGGACGATGGCCGCCACGATGGACAAGCCGAGCCCGGCGCCGGCACCGGTGCGGGCGTGGTCGGCCTGCCAGAACCGGTCGAAGGCGTGCTCGAAGGCATCGGCGTCCAGGCCGGCACCGTGATCGCGGACCTCGACCACGGCGGCGCCGCCGGCCAGCCGGGCGGCGACCTCGATGGGGGTGCCGGCCGGCGTGTGGCGCACGGCGTTGTTCACCAGGTTGGCAATCGCCTGACGCAGGTGATCGGCGTCACCCGAGACCACAACCGGGTGCGGCGCGTCCAGCACGACCCGGCGACTGGGATCGACGGCGATGGCGTCGCTGCACGCGTCGGCCGCCAGCACCGCCAGGTCGACCGGTGCCCGCTGCGCCGGGCGCGTCTCGTCCACCCGGGCCAGGAGCAGCAGGTCCTCGACCAGCGCCTTCATGCGCGCCGTCTCCTCCTCGATGCGCCGGAGGATGACCGCCAGGTCGACGCGCTCGTTGGTGGTATCGAGCCGGAACAGCTCGGCGAACCCTTGGATGGACGTGAGTGGCGTGCGCAGCTCATGGGAGGCGTCGGCGAGGAACTGGCGCAGGCGTCGCTCGGTGGCTTCCCGCTCCCGGAAGGCGGCCTCGATCTCGCCCAGCATGGTGTTCAGCGCCAGCCCCAGTTGCCCGACCTCGGTGCGCGACTCCGACGGCTCGACCCGCCTCGACAGATCGCCGGCGGTGATGGACCGCGCCGACGTCGCCATCTCCTCGAGCGGCCGCAGGCCCCGCCGCAGGATGAACCACGATCCGGCGGCGAGGAGGGCCAGCAGCACGGCGGCGGCGGCCGCCTCGATGGAGATCAGCCGGTTCAGCGACGTCGTCACCTCGCCGAGCGGCACGGCCACGATCACCGCGTTGCCGTCGCCGGCGCCCGAGGCGCTCACCGACACGCGCCACTCGCCCGACCCGCTGGTCGACCCGGTCGTGAACATGCGGCTCCCCGTGGCCGGAGGCGTCAGGTCATCCGGGAGATCAGGCTCATCGGTGGAGTCCGACAGGAAGATGGTGCTGAGCTCCGCCCCGGTCGGGTCGCGCAGCTGCGCGTAGGTGCCGGGCGGCACGAACGTCGGCGGCTTCGGACGGCCGCTGTTGGGGCCGTTGTCCTGATCGCCGTCGGTCGGTCCTCTCCCCTCCTGGAGGCCGGCCGATTGGTAGAGCTGCCCCTCGACGAGCGGGATGGAGCTCTGGATCTGATCGTCGAGGCGCTGGTACTCGGCGCTTGAGTAGAGCGTGTACGTCGCCACCCCGAAGACGGCCAGGCCGACGGTCGCCAGCGCCACCAGGGCGACGACGAGCCGCAACCGCAGCGTCACTCCGCGGCCTTCGCACCGGCTCCTCATCGTCCGTCATCCTGGCCCAGCCCGCACCGCCACCGCCGGGCACCCACTCGCGCCCGACGGGATCGGCCGATGCGGGCGCTCAACTGCCCTTGCTGGCGGTGGTGGCCGTCGTGGACGGTGTCGCCGCCTTGGCTGCGGTCGTGGCCGTCGTGGCCGCGGTCGTGGATGCCGCGTTCCTGGAGGCCGCGGTCGTGGAGGCCGCGGTCGTGGAGGCCGGCTCGGCGGCTGTCGTCGCCGCAGTGGTGGCTTTCGTCGTCGCCGCCGACGACGAAGTGGCCGCCGTGGCCGCCATGCCCCCGGCCAGCGTCAGCATGGCGGTCACGGCCGCCGCCGCCGACGCTCGTCGCGCCCGACGGGCGGGATGAGGCCGGCGGCGACGCGCCGCCCGGGGTGACGGCGTCGGGCTGGCCGCCGGCGGCGCCGGAGCCTCCGGGCGGCGAATGCGGTCAGCGACGAGCGGGTCGATGCTCATGGGGATCTCCTTGGGGTCATTCATCGAGAGAGCACGCGTTCTCGGATGGGGAGTGCGGGCGTGGGCGTCGACGGCGTGGCCGCGGCGGCCCGCGTCGCGTCGCGCTGCGCTTGCTGGATGCGGATGAAGGTGAGCACGGTGACGCCGACCGCGGTGGCGATGACGCCCCAGCGCAGCGCGAACGTGGCGCTGTCGGTGCCGGCTGACAGCGCGTGCACCGTCGTCGAGCGCGAACAGCGGGAAGCTCAGGAAGTGGGTCGCCCGCCAGAGTCGCTTCGACAGCCGGCGGCGCAGCAACGAGGTGACCTCGACGGCGACCAGGAAGTAGGCGCCGATGATGCCCCATGCCACCGCCACCGGGTGCCACGTACCGGTGAGAGGCACCAGCACCTCGGTCAGGCCGAAGTGGACGTACGAGTCGGCCACGATGGCGACGACGTGCACGCCGGTGAACACCAGCGCGAGCGCGCCCAGGAAGCGGTGGAGGTCGAGGATCCAGTTCGGTCGGGGCTTGCCGTTGAGGACCTTGGTCGACAGCGCCAGACCCCAGAGCACGCTCATGGCCAAGAGCGCCCAGGCGACGATGCCGCCGGCGCGGGCCGTGTACCACCAGATCTGGTTGGTCATCGAACGACCGCTGTGAACTGATCGAGTGCCAACTCATCGAGGTGTGACGGCAGCGGCTCGTGGCCGGTGAACGCCAGCAACCCGAGCGTCGTGAACACCTCGCCGCCGCCATCGACCACCAAGGCGTCAGCGTTGGCGTCCAGCACGTCGAAGGCTCGGCGGCGCCCTCGCAGCAGGACCGCCTTGGCGAGGACCTCGGCCATCCACGCCTGGCCGGTGACCACGCTGGCGAGGGTGAGGTCGGTGTCCGAGCTCCTGCCGGTGGCCGGATCGATCAAGTGGTGGAACGTGTCACCGTCGATGGACCAGGCCCGTTTCAGGGTGGTCGAGGTCGCCACCGCGCCGGCAGTCAAGCCCACCAGGGCGAGCGGCACCGACGCCGCGGGGTGCTCGATGGCCACGGTCCACGCGTCGGCGGCGGGCGGCTCGCCGGCGACGCGCAGGTCGCCACCGAGGTTGACGCACACCCCGGCGGCGCCGGCGGCGAGCATCTCGGCGACGACCAGGTCGGCCGCCAGGCCCTTGCCGATGCCGCCGGGGTCGAACCCCGTACCGGCAGGCAGCCGGACCGCGGCCCCGTCGACGTCGATGTCGGTGCAGCCGAGCAGCAGGGTGCTCGATCCGTGCGCCGTGATGGGGCCGAGATCGAACGACCGGGTGTAGCCACTGCGCAGCACCGAGCCCAGGACGGTGGCGTCGAACGCCCCACCGGTCAGCCGCCACGCCACGATGGCCAGCTCGACCAAGAGCCGGGTCTCGGCCGACACATCCACCCACGAACCGGCCCGATCGTTCAGGAGGCTGACCTCACTGCCGGGCCGGAACCGGCTCCAGCGTCGTTCCAGGTCCTCGATCCGGTCCCGAGCCTCCTCGATCAGGCCGTCCGGGCCGCCGACGACGATGACGTGGGCGTCCGAGCCCATGGCCCGGAAGCGCAGCCCCTTGGAACGGTCCGTGCACGATGCTGTTTCCATGCACCCATGGTGGGTGGGGTTGCTCAGAGGACGCTGGGAAGGGCCTTGGTCAACCCGCCGACTCGCTGCCGGCCGGTAAGCGCAGGCTGTAACCCACGCCTCGGACGGTCTGGATGAGAGGCGTCTCGCCGTCGTCGATCTTGTGGCGCAGGTAGCTCACGTAGGTCTCGAGCACGCTGGCGTTGCCGGCGAACGTGTAGTCCCACACCGCCTCCAGGATCTGGTCGCGCGTGAGGACCCGACGGGCGTTCGACAACAGGTAGTGGAGCAGCCGGTACTCGGTCGGCGTGAGCTCGATCAGCCGGCCGGCGCGCCAGACGTCGCGGGTGTCCTCGTCGAGGGCGAGGTCGTGGTAGCTCAGCTTGTGGTCGCCAGGGCCGGCGCCGCTCGCTCGTCGCAGCACCGCCTTCACCCGTTCGATGAGCTCCTCTATCGAGAACGGCTTGGTGACGTAGTCGTCGACGCCGAGGCGCAGCCCCTCGACCTTGTCCACGGTGGCGTCGCGCGCGGTCAGGAAGATGACCGGCACCCGTGTGCCGGCGCCTTCGTGCTGGCGCAGGCGGCGGGCCACCTCGAAACCGTCGAGGTCCGGAAGCATGACGTCCAGCACGATCAGGTCGGGCCGGCGCTTCTCGACTGCGGCCAGCGCCTCGCGCCCGGTCGCCGCCCGCTCCACCTCGAAGCCGTTGTAGCCGAGTGCCAGGGCAACCAGCTCGGTGATGTGCTCCTCGTCGTCGACCGCCAGCACGAACGGCTTCGGGCTGCTCGTGTCGGACACACCATCACCTCTTGTCGCTGGACGTGACCCGACGTTACGTCCCGAAGCGCCATGAACAGGCAGTTCACAGCTCGTTCTGATGGGTTTCCATGGTGGCCGATGTCACGATGCGGACATGACCGCGCACCCGCCACGAGCGCTCGTCGTCGACGACGAGATGAGCATCCTCGAGCTGCTTCAGCTCGTTCTCACGTCCGACGGCTACGAGGTGCGGACCGCCTTGACCGCGGGCGAGGCGCTGGCCCACGTCGACAACGGGTTCTCCCCGGACGTGGTGCTGCTCGACATCATGCTCCCCGACATGTTGGGCTTCGATCTCGTGCCCATACTGCGCGCCACCGACGGCGACATGCCCATCGTGTTCGTGACCGCATGCGACAGCCCGGCGGACCGGTGGCACGGGCTGACGGTGGGCGACGACTACATCACCAAGCCGTTCTCGATCGACGAGCTGCTGGCCCGCGTGAAAGTGGCGCTACGTCGGGGCGGCCGCCTCGCCCGCGCCCACTGCGGCTGACCCTGCGCCTTCGTCTGAGCCGGAGCGCGTCCGGGCCATCCGCCGTGGCTGTGTGACGTGAATCGAGACGACATCGAGATCCACGTCACACAGCCCCGCTTCATGTGTCCAGCCCTTGCCCCAGCGACCAGCGATGTACTTCTCGTGCCGTCGAAGATGGTGCGCACGAACCTGCCTCCGCGTCACGGCCCTTGCTGCTCGTCGTCACGCTCTGGCCGGTCAACTGGTTCCTCAGTTCAGCCGTCGCCACGAGCAGTCCGTTCACGAAGAGCCGCCCGATACCGGTCCATCAGCTCGGGCGTGAGGCCATGAGCGGCTTGAAGTACGCGAGGCGAATCGTGACGCCGTGATCGATGACGCCTGTCGCAGCACGTCGACGGTGCCTCGCCGATCGATCTCGGTGGCCAGCCGGGCGACGAACTTGGTCGGCGCGCCGGCAGAGCCTCCGTGGAGCTGCTCCAGGCGCTCCCACGCCTCGGCCTGCGTGGCGCCGATGAAGGCGAGCAAGTCCTCCGTGTCGACGCCAGTCACCGGATCGAATGCCGGCGGGCGCGACTGGCGGGGACCCCTGACCTCGTCGTAGCCGCCGTGGTCGACCAGCCATGTGGCCACGAATACCTCGAACGCCGGCTCGTTCGGTTTCACTGGGTGACCTCCTCGGGAAGCACGAGCCCCGCCGGCTCGTCGTTCGTGAACAGATCGAGGAACGGCGAGTACCGATACACGCGGTTGCGCTTCTGGCCGGTGACCTCCTTTATCACGTGGAGTGCGGCCAGTCGCTCGAGCAACCCGCCCACAGTCGTGTGGGTGCCGCCGATGTGCTCGACGGCGTACTTCACCGTCACGAGCGGCTGCTCGGCGAGCAGGTCGAGCAGCGGCACGCCGTACCGGCCCAGATTCTCCGAGGCGGCGAGCCGAAGGTGCCGATCGCGCAGTTGCGCCACGGCGGACAGCGACCCGGATCGCGTCGTTCGCCGTCACCGTCACGCCGGTGAAGAAGAATCGCAGCCACCCCTCCCAGTCGCCCCTCGACCGGATGGCGCCCAGGCGCTCGTAGTACTCGGCCCGGTTCTGCTTGAGGAAGAGACTCAGGTAGAGCAGCGGCTGACCGAGAACGCGGCGCTCGACGAGGACGAGTGCGATCAGCAGGCGGCCGACGCGACCGTTGCCGTCGAGGAACGGGTGGATCGTCTCGAACTGGGCGTGGGCTAGACCGGCAGACCACGAGGGGCGGCTGGGCGTCGTCGTTGAGGAACCGCTCGAGGGCGGCGAGCGCGTCTGAGAGATCATCGGGTGCGGGCGGCACGAACGTCGCGTTGTCGAGCGTGCAGCCAGCCGGGCCGATCCAGTTCTGAGATCGCCGGAACTGGCCCGGATGCCGATCGCCACCGCGCACCCCGGTCAGTAGCTCCTTGTGGACGGCACGGATGAGCCGCCCCGACAACGGCAACTCGTTCAGCAAGCGAAGGCCGGTGTTCATCGCCCGTACGTAGTTCACGGTCTCGGTGATGTCGGCCGGTTGCACTGTGCCCGGCGCCTCGACCTCGAAGGCCAGCACGTCATCGAGGCTCGACTGCGTACCCTCGATCTGTGAGCTGAGCACTGCCTCGCGGCGCACGTACATGGCCACGAACAGGCTGGGGTTCGGCAGGCTCTGCGCCAGCCCGTCGAGACGCCCGAGCGCCCGGTCGGCCTCCGATAGCGCCCGCAGCAGGTCAGCATCCCAGCGCAGTTGGGGCTCGGGCGGCAACGGCTTCGGCACGAACGAGCGATAGCCCGTCACCTGGCGCTCGAACCGGCCGGCCCGCGTACTCACCGGCACCTTGTTCCAGTCCACTGGAACAAGGTGCGCACTGGCGCGTCGTTATTCCACTCTCTTGTCATATGCTGGAACAACGAAGGAGGGCTCACCGGCCGCGAATCCTTCTGTTCGCGGCAACCAGATCGAACGCCGCCGGGTCGAACCCGTCCGGAGCCCACGACACCATGTGCTCGTGCTCCGGATCGCTCGGGTCAGCGAGGACTCGCAGCAGCTCCTCGTAGCCTCCGACGCCGCCACAGTCCTCTGGTGGGCAGGCCCGCTCGCCGTCGAGGCAGACCGGGTATCGCTTGCCCTCCTGCGGCGACTCGATGGCCTCCACAACGACGTCGTGCTCCCACCCGTCGCCGAAGTCGTAGTCCCATCGCAGCGACGATCCGACCCGCGGCAGCACGTGCTTCACCGTGGCCGCCTTCTCGTTGATGACGTAGTCCGCATCCTCGTCGGGCACACCGAACAGGATCCCGCCCGCGTCGAACATGTGGAGGTGGTAACCGTCCCAACCCATCACCCGCTCGAGCACCAGGTTGAGCTTCGGCAGCGGCGTCTCGGACTTCACGACGATGCGCCGCCACACGGCCGGCTTCACCTCGCGCAAGGTGACCTTGAGGACGTGCACGGTCGGCCCGAACGGAATCACGACACTTCCTCCGTGATCTCCCGAGCCAGATCGAGCTGGCCCGTGACGGCAGCGCGGGGAGGCCGGCGCCGAACCGGCCGGCGAAGCCTGCCTTGGCGTGTTCGGTCCGGACCGTGTCCTCGACCTTCTTCCACTCCACTCCGAACGGCGGATTCGCCAGCAGGTAGTCATCGGCCACCGACAACATGCCAGCGGTTCCACACGCCGGGTCGAACAAGGTCTTCACGATGCCCGGCCCGGTCCTCAGCTCGTCGTCCTCGATGGACAGCAGGCGCACCATCAGCTGGATCACCTCACGAGGCGTGAAGTGCTCACCGGCCGTCTCGTTCGAGAGCTCGGAGAACCGCTTGATCAGCTCCTCGTAGAGGTAGCCCATCTCGATGTTCGAGACGACCTCTGGGTGCAGGCCGATCTCGGCGAACTTCGACACCACGAGATAGAGCATGTTCGCCTTGTTGAGACGAGCGACCCGAACGTCGAAGTCGAACTTCTCGATGACGTCCCGGGCGGTGGACGAGAACCCGGCGATGTAGCCACGGACGTTGCCGGCCACGTTGCTCGGGTCGCCGAGGAGGCGACGCATGTCGAGCTTCGACGTGTTGAAGAACTGCCGCCCCGACGCCTTGCGCAGAATGGCTTCACGGTCCCCATGACGCTCGCAGTCGGCAGGTACCTTGGCCTTCGTCGGCTCGAGCACGCAGTCGAGGCGGCGGAGCACGACGAGCGCCAGGATGACCTTGCGGTACTCGGACTGCTTGTAATCGCCTCGCAGCAGGTCGGCCACCGACCAGATGAACGCCGCGCGGTTCTTGATGACGGCCTCAGCCATGCGCCGCCACCTGGGCCGAACGCCGTGTCAGGTCCACCGATGGGCACAAGATCATTCGAGAGGGTCCTTCGCAGTTCCAGTCCACCGGAACAAGCAGCGACATCCGACAGGTTATTCCAGTACAGGGCGCCCTGCTGGACTATCTGGCCGGCGAGCGTCGCTGTCTGGCGAAGTATCACGACCCGGGCCGGCTGCGTCCGAGGCCAAATCGAGGCACATCCTGCGGACCCGCTGCAGCAGGTCCCGGTCGACCGGAAATACGCCGGTGAGCTCGGCCAGCCGGCCGACAAGAAGTCGATCGGCCTCCCTGGAGAGCCGTCGGCGCGGCCCAGCGATGATGAGGCCTCCAGCTTCGAACCCGCGGTCCGCGACGACGCCTTCCGCGACGCCCAGCAGCGATTCGAGCGAGGACGCTGCCATCGAGCCGACGGGAGCTGAGCCCTCGACGAGCTCGCCATCTTCCGACGTGGGCGGAGCGCTGAGCCCCGGCCTGGCAGACGCGCTCACTCGCGTTTCGTTCTTGGTGGCCGTCACCACTTCGACCCGTTCAAGATGGCGGCTCATAACCCCCGGGGCGAGCACAACGTGGTGGTCGGACTCGCGGACCAGCAGCGTCGATTGACGCTGCCGCTGTGTGGAGGGAAGCCCGATCAGCACAACGGTCACGCCGAGGGTTTGCGCCAGGAGCGCTGCTTCACGAAGGTCTTCGTCGCCGCTGAAGAGAATCGCGACGTCAACGGCGCGACGGGTCGAGAGATTGAGCAGGTCGATGGTGATGAGCCCGTCCGCTCCCTTCTGACCACTTCCCGTCACCCGCCCGAGGCGCAGCTTGACCTTCGGAAGCGAGCCGATCGCCACTTGCTCGGAGGCGGGCACCCCGTTGCGGGCTCCGTCATACCAATAGGTCCTGAGCACCTTCAGCGCCGGATCGTCGAGTGTCTTCGCTGCCTGCGAGACGATCTCCGCGAGCAATCCATCGGGCTCGACCAGCCGAAGGTTCTCTCTGCGGTGCGTGCTGCCAAACAGGAGGTCACTTCCACCGCTGAAGAGATACCCGGCGTCGATGAAGACGGCTGCCAATCCCACCTGAACCCCCAGACAAGGAAAAACGGGGGCCTGTTCGGCCCCCGCGAAGCCCTTTACTGGGCGATTGGTTAGGCCTGAGCGCTACTCGTCAACCAGCGAAAATGACAACAGCCAGAGTCCCCAGGGAGAGATCCGCCATCGGGCCTGGCAGCCCCCGGCCGACGCTCCGTCACTGCGAACCGGATGGCCTTCCGTGACCAGGCCATCCAGGTTTTGCCGCCCGTCTAGCCGGTTTGCCGCCTCGGTAGCCAGATCTGCCGAACACCGAGCCGCTAGTTCACGTTGCGATCCCGGCCTTCCCAGTGGGGCGCGCGCAGGTCCTTCTTCAAGATCTTGCCGCTGGGGTTGCGGGGCAGCGAGTCGATCCACTCGACCGACGTGGGGCACTTGAACTTGGCCAGCTGCGTGAGGCAGTGGTCGATCAGCTCCTGCTCCGTCACCTCGACCCCGGGCGTGCGCACCACGAGGGCCTTCGGGGTCTCGCCCCAACGCTCGCTGGGCACGCCGATCACGGCCACGTCGGTCACCGCCCGATGGGCCATGAGGACGTTCTCGATCTCGGCCGGGTAGATGTTCTCGGCCCCGGACACGATCATGTCCTTGACCCGATCGTGGATGAACAGGTACCCCTCGGCATCGAGATAGCCGGCGTCGCCCGTGCGCAGCCAGCCGCCGGGCAGCAACGCCTTGGCCGTCTCCTCGGGTTGCTTCCAGTAGCCCTTCATGTTCAGCGCCGAACGCACCAGGACCTCGCCGACAACACCCAGCTCGACATCCTTCAACGTCGTCGGATCGATGATGCGCAGCTCCACGCCCGGGTCGGCCTTGCCCGCGGCCCGCAGGAGGTGCGCCCGCTCGCCCCCCGGATCGTGGTCGCCGGGCGCCATGCTCACGACTTGCCCGGTGGTCTCGGTCAGCCCGTAGGCCTGCATGAAGATCTCGCCGAAGGTGGCCATGGCGCCGATGAGCACCTGCTCCGAAATGGGCGACGCCCCGTAGAGCACGAGCTCGAGGCTGGAGTAGTCGGCGTCCGAGGCCCCCGGCACGAGCTGCATGAACTGGATGACCGCCGGCACGATGAACGCGTGGGTGATCTTGTGGGCGGGGATGTCGCGGACGATGGCCGCCGGGTCGACCTCGCGGTGCAGCACGATGGTACCGCCCTGGTACATGCTGGCCAGCGCCCAACCGCCACCGCCGATGTGGAACAGCGGCATGGCCACGAGGCTCACCGACTCGGGATGGAACCGCCACCCGGGCTGCGCGTTCGGCAGCGCCGTGAAGAGGTTGCTGTTGGTGAGCATGACGCCCTTGGGGCGGCCGGTGGTGCCCGACGAGTAGAGCTGCAGGGCGACGTCGTCGGGCGCCGATGTGGCGCCGGGGTCGGTGGCCGGCTGGCGCGCCACCCAGTCGTCGTAGGACTCGTAGCCGTCGTGGTGGCCGATCACGACGATCTTCTTCACCGTCTCCAGATCGCCGGCGATGGCGTCCAGCACCGAGGCGAAGTCGGCGCCGACGACGAGCACCTTGGCGTCGGCGTCGTTGACGATGTAGGCGACCTCGGGCGGCGCCAGCCGCCAGTTCACGGCGACCGAGATCGCATTCAGCTTGGCTGTGGCGAACACGACCTCGAGGTGCTCGGGCGAGTTCTTGTCCAGGAAGGCCACGTGATCTTGCGCGCCCACGCCTTCGGCGGCCAGCGCGTTGGCGACCTGGCTGGAGCGGGCGTCCAGCTCGCCATAGGTGATGCGGCGATCGCCGGCGATGATGGCAACCTTGTCGCTGAGCGCGGCGCCGTGTGTGCGGATGAGCTCAGCGTTGGTGCTGATGGCCATGGCTCGTGCCCCCTTGTGCAAGTGCCCGGGCCCCTGCCGCCCCGGCCGCGGACCACGACGGTAGTGGGGTGGCGGCAGGCCGCCGGGCAGAGCCGACGCGTGCCGCACACCGATCAAGAGGTCGAGCCTCGCCGGGCGGGCCACTCGTCGTCGTCTGCTGAACAGCGCACGAGGACGCCGTGGCGATACCTTGAGGGGGCGAGGGCGACCTCGCCCAAGGAGGCCAGATCCATGCCGAACCCCGTGCTCAACGAGAAGGTCTTCCAGACCGCGGCGGCGCCCACCGAAGCCGACGCCGGGTGGGCCGCCCCCGGAGCCGAGACCGCGACCGCGACCACGTTCCACCCGCCCATCACCGACGGCCCGGCCACGCCGTACACGAGCGCCCGCACCGGCGTCATGACGGTCGGCGGCACCGCCGCCGCCACCGGCGTGCTGCTGGTGCTGCTGGTCGCCGCCAGCGTCGTCGGCTGGAACATGGTCACCGTCGACCCGACCAGCCAGAACGTCAACTTCCCCGGCTGGCTCTTCCTGCCCCTGATCGCCGCGGTCGGGGTGGGCTTCCTCACCGCCTTCAAACCTCACCTGGCCCGCTTCACCTCCCCCGTCTACGCCCTCCTCGAAGGGCTCGTGGTCGGGGCCATCTCCCATGTCTTCGACGCCCAGTACGCCGGCATCGTCGTCCAGGCCATCGGCGCCACCATCGCTGTGTTCGCGGTGATGCTGGCGCTCTACGGGTTGCGCATCATCCGCGTGACCGACCGCTTCCGCCGCATCGTGATCGGCGCCACCCTGGGCGTCGTGCTGCTCTACGGCGTGTCGCTGCTGCTGTCGCTGTTCGGAAGCACCCCGTCGTTCATCTACGACTCGAGCCTGTTCGGCATCGCCCTCAGCGTCTTCATCGCCGGCCTGGCCGCGTTCAACCTCGCGCTCGACTTCGACATGATCGAGAAGGGCGCCCAGCTGGGCGCCCCGAAGTACATGGAGTGGTACGGCGCCTTCGGGCTTCTGGTCACGCTGGTGTGGCTCTACCTCGAACTGCTTCGTCTCCTGGCTCGCCTTCGTTCGCGCTAAACCTCTGCCGGTGGACGTAGAGGAGCTTCGCGACCGAGCCCGCACCTGGCTGGCAGCCAACGCCGCCGACGGACCACGAGACTACGGAGCCATCCTGCCGCCCGAACTGGTCGAGCACGGCGTGGCGTGGCAGCGACGCCTCGTCGAGGCCGGGTGGGCGGGCATCCACTGGCCCACGGCATGGGGCGGCAAGGGCCTCACGCCGGCGCACAACGCGGCCTGGATCGAAGAATGCGCTCGTGTCGGGGTGCCGCCGTTCATCAACATGGTGGGCATCGTGCTGGCGGGCCAAGCCATCATGCGCTTCGGCACCGAGCAGCAGCAGGCCGACCACCTCCGTCAGACGCTGGGCGCCGACCAGGTGTGGTGCCAGCTCTTCAGCGAGCCAGGAGCGGGGAGCGATCTGGCTTCACTCAGCACGTCGGCCGAGCGCGACGGCGATGGCTACGTCGTCAACGGACAGAAGGTGTGGTGCTCGGGCGGGCGCTACAGCGACTGGGGCATCCTCATGGCCCGCACCGACCGCTCGGCGCCCAAGCACCGCGGCATCTCCTTCTTCCTCTTCGACATGCGCCTGCCGGGCGTGGAGATCCGTCCGCTGCGCCAGATGACCGGTGGCTCCGAGTTCGACGAGGTCTTCTTCACCGACGTCATGGTGCCGGCCGACTGCCTGCTGGGGCCGCTGAACGGCGGCTGGGACGTGGGGATGGCGGTGCTCACCAACGAGCGGGGCCACATCGGCGCCGCGGTCATCGGTCTGGAGCGCCGGCTGGCGGCGATCTCGGCGATGAGCGAGACGCGCCCGCTCGACGCCGTCGAGCGCCAGCGGCTCGTGGGGCTGCTCGGCCGGGGCCGGGCGTTCGCGGCGATGGGCTCTCGCCAGGGCCCCTCGGCCTCGACGGCGGCGTCGCTGATGAAGCTCGGCATCTCCGAGTTGATGTTCGACGCCGCCGTGGAACGCACCCGGCTGGCCGGCGCCACCGCGCTGCTCTCCGGGCCGGAGGTCGATGGCATGCTGGCCGCGCCCGCCGGGCGCATCGCCGGGGGCACGAGCCAGGTGCAGCGCACCATCATCGGGGAGAGGCTGCTGGGGCTCCCCCGTGAGCCGAAGGGAGCCAGCTGATGTCGATGGACTGGAAGGCCAACGACCGCCGCGGCGAAGCGCCGCAGGGCGACAAGACCCGGATCTCCCCGTCGTTGATCATCGGGATCGTCGTGGCGATCCTCGTCGTGGTGTTCATCGTGCAGAACGCCAAGGACTCCCAGGTCAAGTTCCTCTTCTGGGACGGCACGGTGTCGCTGTGGGTCGTGATCGTGGTGTCGCTCATCCTCGGTGCCGTCCTCGACCGCATCGTCACCTGGTACATGCGCCGGCGCTCCCGCACGGTGGAGTAGCGGCGGCGCGCGCTAGCCGCGCGGCACGACCGGGCTGGCGTGATGGCCCACCATCCGCCACGACTCGGCCGCCCGCATGAACAGGTTGAGGGCGGCGGCCGTACCCCCGGGCCCATCGCCGAGGATGTTCTCGTCACAGCTGACCCACGCCACATCGCCCGCCACCCTGGCGCGCTCGTTGGTCACGATGAACTGCAACGACTGGTCGTTGTGGAACAGCGCGAACCACGATGCCGAGATGGCGGCCCAACCGTGCAGGGTGGCCCAACCGGGGTGGGTGCACACCACTTCGTCGTCGTGGACCCAGACATCGGACATGGCATCGATGTCGCCCGCCTCGAACGCTTCGTAGAACCGGCGGTTGGCGGCCAGGACGTCCTCCTCGGTGGGCATCGGGTCAGCGTAGGTTGGCGCGGCCCGAGTCCGCCTCGGCAGCATGGCCGGGTGCAGACGATCGACTCCACCGATGACGTGACCCTCGCCGTGCACGACCTGGGCGGCGAGGGACCCACCATCGTGTTCTCGCACGCCACCGGGCTCCACGGGTTGCTGTGGGTGCCGCTCGCGCGCGCCCTCGCCGGTTACCACAGCATCGCCATCGACTACCGCGGCCACGGCGACGCCACCGCGCCGGTCAGCGGGTCCTACAACTGGGGCGGGTTCCGCGACGATGCCGTGGCCGTCATCGACACCCTGACCGCCGACCTGCCCCTACTCGGCGTCGGTCACTCCATGGGCGGCGCCGTGCTGCTGATGGCCGAACTGGCCCGCCCCGGCACGTTCCGGGCACTGGCGCTGTACGAGCCGATCGTCTTCCCCGATCCGGGGAGCCACCCGGTGGGCGACAGCCCCATCGTGTCGGGCGCCCGCCGGCGGCGGCCCGAGTTCCCGTCGCGCGAGGTGGCCCTCACCAACTTCTCGGCCAAGCCGCCGCTCGATGTCCTCGACCCCGAGGTGCTGTCGCTCTACGTCGATCACGGTTTCGAGGACACGCCCGACGGCACGATTCGCCTCAAGTGCCAGCCCGAGACCGAGGCGCGCACGTTCGAGGGCAGCGCCGGCCACGACATCTACACGCGCCTGGGCGAGGTGCGGTGCCCTGTGCTGGTGATGGCGGCGCCGGCGGCCGACGGCACGCCGGCGGCGTTTGCCGACGACGTCGCGCTCGGCGCTGCCTCGAGGGGAGCTGCACCGCTTCGATCACCTCGGCCACTTCGGGCCGCTCGAGGACCCGGGCGCGGTGGCCAAGGTGATCGACGGGTTCTTCGCTCGAGCGCACTGAGCCGCCCGCTGTCGCGGCCTCGCGGCCTCGCGGCCTCGCGGGCAGGCGGCCGCGACCGATTCTCGGTGCGCAGAGGTGTCAAATTTGCTGCACTTCTGCACCGCGAGAAGCCGATCTGCACGCAGAATCGCCGCCGGAATGCTCACCCAGCGTGGGTTCCGGTCAAGGCTGTCTCGCAGGGGGCCACGTCGCTGCGAACAGCGATCACGGCGCAAGCGAGCGCCTTCGCCACACCCGCGAGCCAACCGGCCCGATCGACGACAACCGACCAGCCCGACGCGGCCCGACCGACGGCCGAGCGAGCGACCGTCGTCGAGATCATGTGGAACGCGAACGGGTCCCCCCCGGCCCGACGCCTCTCGACCCAGGCCGACGGATCGGTCATGCGGGCCTTTGTGTGACGTCAATCAAGCGCAGCGCTTGATTGACGTCACACAGGCGCCCCGAACCGGGCGCGGCCACGCCAGCGCCGCCACGCCAGCGCCGCTCGCCCGCCACGCCGCGGCGCGGCCGCAGCGCCCCTAGAACTCGCTGATGACGACGGTGACGCCTCCGCTGGCGAACTTGGGCACGTCCTCGGCGGCGGCCGCACCCTCGGGCCCGCCCATGCCGGCGCCGAGCGCGGCAGCGTCGGCGAAGGACAGCGTGGCCAGCCAGAAGTAGGCCGCCTCGCTCCCGTCGGGGTTGGGCAACGCCTTGCCGTACTCGAACGACTGCAGGTTGGGCAGCTTCTCCGCCAGCGGCGCGTGGATGGTCCGGTAGTACTCCTCGAACGCCACCGGATCGGTCGGCTTCCCGTACAGGACGTGGACCTTCATCCCCATGTCAGTTCTCCCCTTGGTTGATTGGTCGCCTTTCATACACCGATTCCGGCCGAGGCCGGCAAAGGGGCCGCTCCCCAACTGTGGTGCACCCCCTGCGTACCATTGCATCCATGTCATTTCCGGTGCCGGTCAACCTGTCGCCCTCCAGGGTCGAGGCGTTCACCTCGTGCCCCTTGGCGTTCCGGTTCGCCAGCATCGAGAAGCTGCCGGAGCCGCCCCGCCCCCACACCACCAAGGGCTCGCTCGTCCACCGGGCCCTCGAGCTGCTCTTCGTCGACTACCGCCCCCACCAGCGCACGCCCGACGCCGGGCTGGCCTCCCTGGCCAAGGCCACGGCGGAGTACGAGGACGAGCTGCACGCCATCGGCATGGACCCGGTCGACGAGGCGGCGCTGCGGGCCGACACCCTTCGCCTCATGGGCCGCTACTTCGAGATGGAAGATCCCCGTCGCATCGCCGACATCGGGGTCGAGCTGTACCTCGAGGCCCAGGTCGGGCGGCTCACGCTGCGGGGCATCATCGACCGGCTGGAGCTGGACGACGAGGGCGGCCTCATCGTCACCGACTACAAGACCGGCCGCCCGCCCATGGCCGAGCGCGAGCAACGCCGGCTGGGCGGCGTCCACTTCTATGCCTTCCTGTGCCAGCAGGTGTTCGGGCAGCGCCCAGCCCAGATCCGGCTGATGTACCTCAGCACGGGTGAGGTCATCACGGTGCGCCCGAGCGAGCAGTCCATCCAGTTCCTGCCGCGGCGCACCGCGGCCGTCTGGCAGGCCGTCGAGCGGGCGTGTGAGGCGGGCGACTTCCGGCCTCGTACCGGGCCGCTGTGCGACTACTGCGCCTTCAAGCCGTGGTGTCCCTCCTTCGGCGGCGACCCCGACCGAGCGAAGTTCGAGGCGCCGGTCGCCTACGCCCAGGGCCCGGTGCAGCTCCCTTTCGTCCCGGCGTGAGCACGGAAGCGGCGCCCGCCGGCGGCGTCCTGCACGACTCCGTCGCCCGGTTCGACGAGTGGTTCGACCACGTGCTGGACCACGCGCGGGGCAACCCGGTCGCCGACCGCCTGTTCTACGCCGCGTCGGGCGTGGGCGACTGGAGCATGATCTGGCACCTGGTAGGCGCCGGCCGAGCGGCCCTCGACCCGGCCAAGCTGCCCAGCGCGGCCCGGCTGTCGGCCATCCTGGGGGCCGAGTCGGTGCTGGTGAACCAGGGAGTGAAGCGCCTGTTCAAACGGGGCCGGCCGGTGTTCGAAGGCACCCGGCCGCATCGGTTGCGCACGCCCTCCACCACCAGCTTCCCCAGCGGCCACGCCAGCGCCGCGTTCTGTGCCGCCGCCATCCTGAGCGGCGAGGACCCGGCCCGGGCCCCGCTCTGGTACGGCCTCGCCGCCACGGTGGCCCTGAGCCGGCCGTACGTGCACATCCACCACGCTTCGGACATGGTGGGCGGGGCGGTCATCGGCTACATCGTCGGGCGAGCGGTCCGGGCGTCGTGGTCCACCTGACGGGACGGGAATCAGCATCGGCGTCCCGACGTTGCCCCCTGTGTGACTCACGCTTTCGACATCACCTGGGATTATCGCTGCCCCTTCGCCCGTAACGCCCACGAGCACGTCATCGACGCGCTGGAGGCGGGAGCCGACTGGGACGTCACGTTCGTCCCCTTCTCCCTAGGGCAGGTGCACGTGGCCGAAGGCCAGCCGGACGTCTGGGACGACCCCGAGTCGGACACCGGGTTGCTGGCGCTCCAGGCGGGCGTGGTCGTACGCGACAAGTTCCCCGACAAGTTCCTGGCGGTGCACCGCGCCCTGTTCGCGCTGCGCCACGACGAGGGGCTGCAGCTGAAGGAGCCGGGCGAGATCCGCCGGGTCCTCGAGGGTGCGGGCGTCGACGCCGACGCCGTCTTCGACGAGATCGCCAGCGGCCGGCCCTTGCAGACCGTGAAGGAAGCCCACACCGCCGCCGCCGAGCGGAACCAGGTGTGGGGTGTGCCCACGTTCGTGCAGCAGGACAAGGCCGTGTTCGTCCGGCTCATGAACCGGCCCCAGGGTGACGGCGCGCTGGCCACCACAACGGTGGAGCGGGTGCTGGATCTGCTCACGTGGCCCGAGCTGAACGAGTACAAGCACACCTCCATCCCCCGCTGATCGCGCCCGCATGGGTCGGCAAGGACTCGTGGCGTCTGGCCACGTAGCCTGCCGGCCATGCGGTTCGATCGGCACATGTCCGAGGCCGAGGGCCTCCTGTGGCGACTCGAGAAGGACCCGTTTCTCTCGTCGAACGTCGCCAACGTCACCATCGTCGATCGACCCGTCGACTTCGCCCGACTGGTGCGCCGGATGGAGCGAGCCACCCAACTGGTGCCTCGTCTCCGCCAGCGCGTCCAGATCGCGCCGGTCAACCTGAGCCCCCCGACGTGGGTCGACGACGCGGGGTTCGACATCGGCTTCCATGTCCGCCACATCGCGCTGCCGCCGCCGGGCGGCATGCGCCAGCTGCTGGACCTGGCCGTGCTGTTCGCCGCCGACCCGTTCGAGCGGGCCCGGCCGCTGTGGGAGTTCCTGGTGGTGGACGGGCTGAACGGTGGCCGCGCCGCGGTGATCCAGAAGTTCCACCACACCATGGTCGACGGCGAGGCCGGCGTGCGGCTGATGGCTCACTTCGTCGATCTCGAGCGCGACGCGCCGGAACCGCCGCCGCCCCGGGCCGAGGAGATCCCGGCGTCGGACCCCGGGCCCGAGCCGGTCACGACGGCCGAGGCCCTGCGTGAGCTGGTCACGTCCGCGCTGCGCCTGCCCATCGGGGCCATGCGCCAGGCGTCCGAGCTGCTGGCCGACCCCAGCCGCATCCCCGCCGCCAGCGTGGCCGCCTACGACACCATCCGCGCCACCGTGGCGCAGCTCTCCGACACCGAACGGGCCCGCTCACCGCTGTGGGTGGAGCGCTCGTTGCGCCGGCGCCTCGATGTGCTGCGAGCGCCGGTCGAGGCCACCAAGCACGCCGCCAAGGCGCTCGGAGGCACCCTCAACACCGCCTTCGTCACCGTGGCCGCCACCGCCGCCGGGCGCTACCACGCCCAGTTGGGTGCACCCATCGAGCACTTGCGGGCGACGATGGCGATCAGCACCCGAACGCAGGACTCCGGGGCCAACGCCTACACGCTGGCCCGCCTGCTGGTGCCCACAGCCGACATGGCGATGGCCGAGCGGTTCGCCCTCATCGGCGGGGCCGCCGCCACCGCTCGGGCCGGCTCGGCCACGGCCAACCTCGACACGTTGGCCACGGTGGCGGGCGCCCTGCCGCTCTCGCTGGTGTCGCGCGTGGCCCGCCAGCAGACCCAGACCGTCGACTTCGCCACGTCGAACGTGCGAGCGGTGCCCTTTGCCGTCTACATGGCCGGCGCCAAGATCGTGGAGAACTACCCGATCGGGCCGCTCGCCGGTGTCGCCTTCAACCTCACGCTGATGTCCTACGACGGCAGCTTGGACATAGGGCTGCACTCGGATGCGGCCGCTGTCGCCGAACCCGATCTGCTCCGCACCCTCATGGAAGAGGCGTTCGAGGAGTTGCTGGACGCCGGCAAGCTCACCTGACACCGAGCGCGCCACTGCCGCCAGGCGGGCCGCCGACGCTCAGGAGCCGCTGGGCTGCTGGGTCGTGAGCAGGGTCCGGACATCGAGCAGCACGTCGGCCACCTCACCGGAGGACACGAGCTCGCGGTTGATGATCTCGGCCAGAGCGCGATCGATGACGCTGAGCGCTTCGGCGATCACGTCGATCTCTCGGGTCTCGGTCATCAGATCCTCCAGTCCGTCCGGGACACTCCGAGAAGAGTCCCGGCCCCGTCTTCCCCATGATCGTATCGACCTGGCCGCCCTCCGTCCTCGCACAGCGGCTGATGTCACGCCCTAGACATGATTGGGGCTACCGCCCGGCGCCGTGCTCGGAGGTGACCGCAACCGCCCAGGACCTGGGGTATCACCCCTTCTGGACGGCCGAGACGGTGGTCGCCGAGGCCTATTCGCGGCTCACGGCGGTGGGCGCCGTCGTCGCCGACCTCGACCTCGGGACCGGCGGGCTGGCTCTCCAGCTCCCCACCCCCCCAACTGGAGGCGGCCGCCCTTCAAGGCCCCCATGGCCGTCACCAAAGGCCACGCTGCGGGCCGCCGCCGGCTCGTCGCTGGCCCCACTGCGGAATGGCCGGTCCGCCGGGCCTACGATCGCCGCCCATGGAGCTCGCTGGCAAGGTTGCGGTGGTCACTGGCGGAGCGAGCGGGATCGGCAGGGCCATCGCGCTGGCCTTTGCCGACCAGGGCGCCGCCGGCGTCGTGGTGGCCGATCTCAACGTCGACGGCGCCGCCCGGGTGGCCGAGGAGATCGAGACGGCGCACCCGGGCGTGTCGCTGGCGGTGGCGTGCGACGTCGGCGACGACCTCTCGGTCGGCGTGCTGATCGACGCCGCCCAGGCCACCTTCGGCCCCATCGACTTGTTCTTCGCCAACGCCGGCATCGGCCTGGGCACCGACCTGGAGACCTCAGATGCCGACTGGGATCTCTCCTTCGCCGTCAACACCAAGGCCCACTACTACGCCGCCCGCCGGCTCGTGCCGGGCTGGGTGGCCCGGGGCGACGGCTACTTCTGCTCGACGGCGTCGGCGGCAGGGTTGCTCACCCAGATCGGCTCGGCGCCGTACGCCGTCACCAAGCACGCCGCAGTGGCCTTCGCCGAGTGGCTCTCGGTCACCTACGGGGGCCACGGGGTCAAGGTGAGCTGCCTGTGCCCTATGGGTGTCAACACGAACATGCTCAACGCCGGCGATCTCGGCACGAACACCGGCGCCGATGTGGTTCGGGCGGCGGGCGATGTCTTGGAGCCCGAGTACGTGGCCGAGGTGGTGGTCGACGCCATCCGGGAGGAGCGCTTCCTGATCCTGCCCCACCCCGAGGTGCTCACCTTCTTCCAGCGCAAGACCAGTGACTACGACCGGTGGCTGAACGGCATGCGCCGCCTGCAAGCCCGAGTGGTGCAGGGGTGATGACATGGCGGTGAGGCTCGACGGGCCGTCGGCGTACCTGGACCAGATCATCGACGGCGCCCCGGTCGCCGTGGCCGAATCGGGCGCGAATAGCGTCGGGGACATGCAGCCCTCCGACCTCGGTTCCTACGTCGCCGCCGGTACGCCCAGCGTCTCGCCCGACGGCACGACCGTGGCGTTCGTCGTCACCCGGATCGACGCGGTCGCCAACTGCTATCGCAGCCAGATCTGGCTCGTCCCCGCCGACGGTTCGCGCCCGGCCGAGCCGTTCACCAGCGGCGAGCACCGCGACGGCGCTCCTACGTGGTCACCCGACGGCCGCCGGCTGGCCTTCGTCTCGGCGCGCGCCGGCGAGGAGGGCAAGACCACGTTGCACGTCGCGCCCGTCTCGACGGGAGGCGAGACCGTCAGGCTGGCCACCTTCGACGAAGGCGTCGACGGTCTGCAGTGGTCACCCGACGGGCGGCACCTGGCGTTCACGTCGCGCGTCCGCGACGCCCGCTACGAGATCGACGATCCCAAGCGGCAGCCGCCGCGGCGGATCACCCACTTCTACTCCCGGCTCGACAACGTCGGCTGGACCGTCGACCGGCCCCAGCACGTGCACATCATCCCCACCGACGGGTCCGCCGGAGCGCTCGACGTGACGCCGGGCGAGTTCCAGTTCGGCTCTCCTGCGTGGTCGCCCGACAGCCGATCACTCGCCTTCTCGGGCGCCACCCACGACGACTGGGACATCGACACCGCCCGGGACCTGTTCCGTTGGTCGTTCGGTGATCCGGCCCCCGTCGCCCTCACCAAGCAGACGGGGTCCTACTCCATGCCGTCGTGGTCCCCCGACGGCTCCCGCATCGCCTTCCTGGGCGCCGACGAGCCGACCAAGTCGCCGCAGAACAGCCACATCGGGGTGTTGGATCTTGCGACAGGGAGTCACCGGTGGATCGGGACGGCGTTCGACCGCACGTTCCAGCCCTACGGCGAGGCACGTCCACCGATCTGGGACGGCGAGTCGCTGCTGGCATTGGTGGAGGATCGGGGCAACGTCCACCTCTACCGCGTGCCCGCCGACGACACCGGCGCGCCGGAGTTGGTCGTGGGCGGTGAGCAGTGCCTGGGCGGCTTCGACGAGGCCGGTGGCGTGTTGGCCTTCGCCGCGTCCGTGCCGGATCGCCCGTCCGAGGTCTTCGTGGGCCACGACGGGCGGCGGGTCTCCTTCGTCACCGACGGCTTCGTGACCGCCGCCCGCCCCCGGCCGGCCGAGCGGCTCACGGCCCCGTCCTGCGGTGGGGTCGAGGTCGACGTCTGGGTGTACCTCCCCCCCGACCACGATCCGTCCTTGCGGTACCCGGCACTGCTCAACGTCCACGGCGGGCCGTTCACGCAGTACGGCAACCGGTTCTTCGACGAGGCCCAGATCCAGGCGGCCGCCGGCTTCGTGGTGATCATGGCCAACCCACGCGGCTCCTCGGGCCGGGAGGAAGCCTGGGGGCGCGCCATCACCGGCCCGCAGGACCCCTTCGGCGGCGGCACGGGTTGGGGCAGCGTCGACTTCGACGACGTCATGGCCGCCGTCGACACCGCCATCGGCCGGTACCCGTCGATCGATCCCGAGCGGCTGGGGATCATCGGCGGCTCCTACGGCGGCTACATGACGTCGTGGGCGGTCTCCCACACGAACCGGTTCAAAGCGGCGTGCTCGGAACGAGCGGTCAACAACATGGCCAGCGAGGACTGGACGTCCGACATCGCCACCGGGTTCCGTTTCGAGCTGGGCACCACCTTCTTCGACGGCGCCGAGGAGTACGCGCGGATCTCGCCCATCACCTACGTGCACGACATCGAGACGCCGCTGCTGATCCTGCACTCCGAAGACGATCTCCGGTGCCCGATCGAGCAGGCCGAGCAGCTGTTCGTGGCGATGCGGTTGCTGGGCAAGGACGTCGAGTTCTACCGGTTCCCGGCCGAGGGCCACGAGCTGTCGCGGTCGGGCTCGCCCGTGCATCGCATGCAACGGGCCGAGCTCATCGTCGAGTTCTTCGGCCGCCACCTGCAGGAGGTGGCTGCGAGCTAGCGACCGGCGACGGCGTGCAACCAGCCGTCGATCAGCTTGCGGGCGATCGAGATGCCCGGCGGGATCTGCGGCATCGAGTCCGGACGGAACCACTGCGCATCGAGGATCTCGGTGGGATCGATGACGATGTCGCCACCGGCCCAGTCGGCGGTGAACCCCAGCATGAGCGAATGCGGGAACGGCCACGGCTGGCTGGCGACGTAGGCAACATTGGTGACGTCGACGCCCACCTCTTCCTTCACCTCGCGCCGCACCGCCTCCTCGAGCGTCTCGCCCGGCTCCACGAAGCCGGCGATGCAGGAGTACATCGGCACCGGAAACGCCACGCCGCGCGCCAGCAGCGCCTCGTCGCCTCGGCTCACGAGGGTGATGATGGCCGGTGCCAGCCGCGGGAAGGCGAGGAGGCCGCAGCTCGGGCACCGCATCGAGCGTTCCGACGCCGAGCGCTCGGTCGGTGTGGCGCATCGACCGCAGTAGCGGTGGGTGCGGGCCCAGTCCACGAGCTGCACGGCGCGGCCGGCGACGGTCCACTGGACCTCGGGGAGGCGGCCGTAGAGGGCGCGCAGGTCGCTGAACATGCCGTCGTCGGGGTCGGGCGCGCCGGGGCCGACCTCCAGCGCCCAGCAGGCCGTCGTGCCCAACATGCCGAGGAAGAGGGGATCGTCGGCGTCGGCGATCGGGGCCTCGGCCACCCACACATGGTTCCCACGGACGTGGAACCAGAGCGACCCGGCGATGGCGGGGGTGTCGGGCGGCTGGATGGTGGGGACGAACAGATCGCTCACGACATTCACCGTAGAGCCCGTTCTGGCCGTACGCTTCGGTCATGAGCGATGTCGTGATCGTCGAAGCCCTCCGCAGCCCTGTGGGGCGCCGTGGCGGGGGCCTCTCCACCATCCACCCGGCCGAGCTGCTGGCCGCCGTCCAGAAGGCCATCATCGAGCGCACCGGGATCGACCCGGCCGAGGTGGGCCAGGTCGTGGGCGGCTGCGTCAGCCAGGTCGGCGAGCAGAGCTTCAACATCGCCCGCACCGCCTGGCTGTCGGCCGGACTGCCCCAGTCGGTGGCGGCCACCACGATCGACACCCAGTGCGGGTCCAGCCAGCAGGCCACCGGTCTGGCCAGCTCGCTCGTCGGGGCCGGCGTGGTGGATGTGGCGCTGGCCTGCGGCGTGGAGGTCATGAGCCGGGTACCGATCGGCTCCGCTTCACAGAAGAAGCTGGGCCTTGGCACCCCGGTGCCCAAGACCTACTTCGGCCACTACGAGATGACCTCGCAGTTCGAAGGGGCCGAGCGCATCGCCACCAAGTGGGGCATCTCGCGCGCCGACACCGATGCCTTCGGGTTGCGCTCGCAGCAGAACGCCAAGCGGGCGTGGCAGGAGAACCGCTTCGACGGTCAGCTCGTCGAGATCGACGCGCCCGACATCGACGCCGACGGCAATCCCACCGGCACCACCCATCACGTGAGCCGGGACGAAGGCCTCCGGGAGACCACCCTCGAGGTGCTGGCCGGCCTCAAGCCCGTCGCCCGCGAAGACGGCGTGCACACCGCCGGCTCGTCGTCGCAGATCTCCGACGGCGCCGGTGCGGTGCTCATGATGACGGCCGAGAAGGCCGCCGCCCTGGGCCTCACGCCCAAGGCGCGCATCGTCGACACCTGCCTCGTCGGGGTGGACCCGGTGCTCATGCTCACCGGCCCCATCGACGCCACCCACCGCCTGCTCGAGCGCACGGGCCTCAAGATGAGCGACATGGCCGTGACGGAGATCAACGAGGCCTTCGCCTCGGTCGTGCTCGCATGGCAGAAGGAGCTCAACCCCGACCCCGACACGGTGAACCCGAACGGCGGCGCCATCGCCCTCGGTCACCCGCTCGGCGGCACCGGGGCCGTCCTGGTCACGAAGGCCCTGCACGAGCTGGAGCGCACCGGCGGCCGCTACGGCCTCATCACGATGTGCTGTGGCGGCGGACTCGGCACGGGCACGATCATCGAGCGCCTCTGAGCCATGGCCACTGATCGGCTGACCGCTGACGGGCTGACCGCTGGGCGGCCGGTCTCGCATCGGGTGCCGGCTCGCAACGACGCCGAGCAGTCCGAGAACAAGATCCACGACGACGATGTCGCCCAGCAGTACGGCTTCCGGGGCGGCCTGGTTCCGGGCGTCACGGTGTACGGCTACCTGACCTGGCTGCCGGCGTCGGCGTGGGGACAGCCGTGGCTGGAGCGCGGCGGCATGTCGGCCCGGTTCGTCAAGCCGGTGTACGACGGCGACGAGGTGACCGTGACCGCCGACGCCGCCGCGTCTGCTCCTGCCGTTGCTGACGGCGGGGAGCGGCTCACACTGACGGCGACCAACCAGCACGGTGACGTCTGCGCCACCGGCTCGGCGTGGCTCTCGGGGCCGGCGCCGGGCGTTGCATCGCTCGACGCCGGTATCGTCGCCGGCGAGGCGAGGCCCGTGCCGGCGCCGGAGGACCGACCGCCGGCGGGCCCCGCCACGCTGGTGCCCGGCACGCTCCTCGGGTCGATCTCACGCACGTTCGACGCCGCCGACCGGGCCAAGTACCTCGACCTGTTGAGCGACGATCTGGGGCTGTACGAGCAGCTCGGCGTGGCTCATCCGGGCAGCCTCATCCGGGCCGCCAACGAGGTCCTGTCGAGGACCGTGCGGCTGGGGCCCTGGATCCACGTGTCCAGCGAGACCACCCACCTCGGGCTGGTGGCGGACGGTTCGACGGTGACGACGTACGGCCAGGTCGTGGATCGCTACGAACGCAAGGGCCACCAGTTCGTGGACCTGGACGTCGTGTCGGTCGTGGGCCGCGAGCCGGTGCTGTCGGTGCACCACACCGCCATCTACGCCCCCCGCCAGTCCTCGTAGCAGTAGCCGCCAGGCCGAGCAGGCTCGCCCGGGTCGGGGCCACCGGGCCACCGGGCCGCCGGGCGCCACCGGGCCGGTCCCGCCGACGTCGAACCCGCACGCCGCGGCCGCGACCTCGCCTCGCGCCGTCCTCCCGGGCTACCACCACGGAACGTGACGTTCGGTCGGCCCATTCTCGGTGCATCCCTGCTTCTCGGTGCGCCAGACCGCCGTTTTTGCTGCTCAATCGCGACCAGAACGCCAGGCCGCACCGCCTGATGACCACCCTGCGCGACAACGACTCGGGCCACCGGCCCTCAGGCCGCCGCTCGTGTCCCGCTCGGCCACTCACACGGGCACGCCTCGACGGCGCGCGGGACGGCCTGAGGACGATCAGCACCGTGCTGCCACCACCGCCCGGATCCGCTCGGCTACCCACGCCGGCCGGAACCGAACCTGCTGCCACGTGAAGCGCAGCACCGCCCACCCGGCGCCACCGAGATAGGCGTCGCGCTCACGGTCGGCCTCGAAGGCCCGGCGGCTGCCGTGATGAGCCCAGCCGTCGACCTCGACGTCGACTCGGGTCTCGAGCAGACCGAAGTCGAGCTCGAATCGGCGCCCACCACAATCGACGGCGTGGTGGAACACCGCGGGCGGCAGGCCGTGCTCGCGCAGCAGCCGGGCCATCGACGGTTCGAGCACGCTGTCGGGCGGCTTGTCGCCGAGCGCCCAGTCGTCCAGGACCACCCGCAGCGCGCCGACGCCGCGCCGGCCGCGCCGACCGTGACGCCGTAGCCCGGTCCGCAGCGCGGGCAGGGCGAGGAGGCGCCCGACGATGAGGTGCTCGACGATGGCCGCCACGTGCTCGGGCCCGCACACGGCACCGACGTCGAGAGCTGTGCGCAAAGGGCTCGTGGTCTTGATGCCGGCCCGCAGCACGGGCCCGAGATCGGCCAGGTCTGTCGGCCGGTGCACCCGCGCGCCGACGGCTCGGGCCGAGCGGCGCCGATCGAGCACCGTGACATCGACCGGGTCCGTGCCCTCGACCTCGGCGCCCCAGAGCCACGCCGCGCTCAGGTGCGAGGCCATCCCCCCCGTGGCCAGCGTGGCGGCGAGGATCGCCTGCTCCGGCGAGGGGGCGAGGTCGGCCAGCCGTGACACGCCAGGATGCACCGACACGAGCAGACCGGTGGCATGGGCCCGTTGCCACGTCGATCGACTGCGTCCGGCGGCCAGCACCTCGTCGAGGGTCAGGAGGCCGTAGCGAGTTGGGTTGGTAGCGAGCAGGAGTTCGATCACGGCATGGGTGTGTGCCGGGGCCGTCGCCGTTCGGAACCTGGCCAGGACCCACGATGCGGCTTTTGGCACCGAGTTCGCCGCTCGTGCCGCGATCGCCCCAAGGCCGCGTACCATCCACGCAGATCGCGGCTGCCTCGCCGCCGGAGACCCGCTCACTCCCGGAGGCCCGCGATGAAACGCGCTCGAACAACGCTGGCGGTGCTCGCCGTCGTGGGGATCGTTGCCGCGACCGTCACTGTCGTCACCGTCAGACGCACGGACTCCGGGACCCGGGCGCGCGACCCGCCTATGGCGCTGGCGGCGAACGCCACGGTCGTCCACGTCATCGACGGCGACACAGTGGAGGCGCGGGTCCAAGGCCGCATCGAGCACGTGCGGCTCATCGGCATCGATACGCCCGAGACGGTCGCGCCGAACAAGCCCGTGATGTGCTTCGGTCCCGAGGCCAGTGCCGAAGCCCACCGACTCCTTCCTGACGGCACCAAGGTGCGCCTCGTGCGCGACACGGAAGCCCGTGACGTCTACGGTCGACTCCTCGCCTACGTCTATCGGGCTGACGACGGCGTCTTCGTCAATCTGGTGCTGGCGCGCGACGGCTTCGCCGACGTCCTGGCCATACCGCCGAACACCGCCCACGGCGACGAGCTGCGGGCGGCGGTGACCGACGCCCGCAGGGCGCGGCGGGGGCTCTGGGGCGCCTGTCAATCGTTCGGGCAGCCGGTAGCTTCATCGACATGACGCTGGCCGAACGCCTGGGTTACGGGCCTGATGACCGCCTGGTCATCGTCTCGTGCGACGACCTCGGCGCATGCCACGCCATCAACGTCGCGGTGTTCGACGCGCTACGAGCCGGCGTGGCCACCAGCGCCTCGCTCATGGTGCCGGCGCCTTGGGCAAGGGAGGCGGCGGCGCGCTACCGCGGTGAGGACATCGGTGTGCACCTCACCCTCAACGCCGAGCACGAGCTGTACCGCTGGGGCCCGCTCACGCAATCGCCTTCGCTCTACGACGGCGATGGCGGCTTCCCCCGAACGGTCGACGATCTCTGGGACCACGCCGACCTCGACGAGGTTCGCCGCGAGTGCCGAGCCCAGATCGAGCGGGCCATCGTGTGGGGCTTCGACGTCAGCCACCTCACGTGCCACCTGTCGGTCATGACGTTGCGACCCGAGTTCTTCGACATCTACACCGAGCTGGCAGCCGAGTTCCGGCTGCCGGTGCGACTGCCGTCGACGGTCAGCGAGCGCGACGCCGGCTTCCCGTTCCGCCAGCTGGCCGAGGCCGAAGGCGTCGTGTTCCCTGACTACTTCCTGCCGGCGCGCCGGGCCGGCAGCCGGGCACGGATCGAGCGGGCCGTCCACGAGCTGCAGCCCGGCGTGACCGAGCTGCACCTGCAGCCGGCCATCGACACCCCCGAGGTCCGGGCGCTGTCGCCGAACTGGTCCTCATGGGTCGACGACCACGCCCTGGTCACCACCGAGCCGTCGCTGCGGCGAATGCTGGAGCGCGCCGGAGCGACCCTGATCGGCTTCCGCGAGCTACGGAGCCTGATGACCTAGCGCGGCGAGCGCCCGGGCCACTTCTCCTGAGCGCAGCGCGTCCAGCAGCACACCAGTGTGGCCCGACGCCTTCAGCTTGCCCTGCATGTAGGCGACGGTCGGGTCGAGGCCGACATCGGCCTGCGCGATGCTGATCACCACGGCGGCGTCGTCGGGACCGGTCACCACCTCGTCCCGCTTGCCCCGCACCACGCGGTACTGGATGGCCGGCTCGGTCATGACACCCGCTCGCGGATGCCGGCGAACAGGTCGTCCTCGCGCTCGCCGGCGGGCGGGAACCCCACCAGCGACGTCGCCAACACCCAGTCTTCCCAGGGGTACACGTCGGCCAGCTCGTCGTCGGTGAGGCCGAACCAGAAGACCTCGCTGGGATCGATCTGGGTGGCGTGGGCCAGCAGCGACTGCGTACGGGCGTACAGGAAGTCGCGTACGTCGATGCGGGTCGTGATGCGGTCGTCCTGCGACGGCCGCTCGAACCACTTGTCCTCGTACGGCGACTTGCGCCCGAGCCGCAGCAGCGCCTCGTGGATGGCCAGCATCCGTTCCCGGCTCCACACCGAGTAGTAGAGCTTCAACGGTTGCCAGGGCGGGCCTAGCTCGGGGTACCACTCCGGGTCGCCAGAGCGTTCGAAGGCCAGCACCGAGATGTCGTGGACACGGAGATGGTCGGGGTGAGGGTAGCCCTGCTGGTCGTCGTTGTAGGTGATGAGGACATGCGGCTGGGTGCGCCGCAGCACGGCGACCAACCGGCCGACGGCCTCGTCGAGATCGGCATTGGCGAACGCCTCAGGGTTGGCGTTGGCTTCGGTGTTCGGCATCCCCGAATCGCGGTAGCCGAGCAGCACGACCTCGGAGAACCCGATGATGGCGGCCGACCGCTCCAGCTCGGCGGCGCGCACCTCCGCCATGCGATCGCGAATGGCGGGCTGCTCCATGGCCGGGTTCTGGATGTCGCCCTCTTCGCCGCCGGTGCAGCACACGAGCACGGTGCGGACACCGTCGGCGGCGTACTTGGCCAGCGTGGGCGCGCCCTTGGACGCCTCGTCGTCTGGGTGCGCGTGCACGGTCAGGATGCGGAGGGAGTCGCTCTCGGGCACGGCAGGCAAGGCTACCGGCGGCCCGCCCCGACCCGACCGGACCAACCGCCCTCCCCTATCGTGCGTTGGCTGTGACTCGCCTGGCCGTCGTCGCCTTCCTCGCCCTCTTCGGGCTGTTCACGCTGGTGGCGTGCTCCGACGATGGCCGCACGCTGCGTCCGGCCGGACCCAACCAGACGCTCTCCATCATCACCACCACCTCGGCGCCGACCACCACGGCCGCCGCGGGGGTGGCGCCGGGGGCCACGGGGTTTTCGGTGACGGCGCCATGGGCCGACGGCGGCTTCATCGACGCCCAGTACACGTGCAAGGGCGCGGACATCTCGCCGGCGGTGTCCTGGAGCAACGTCCCGGCGGGCACGAAGGAACTGGCCATCTCCCTGGTCGACCTGGACGCCTCGGACTTCGCTCATTGGGTCGTGGCCGGCCTCGACCCGGCCAGCACCGGCATCGCCGCCGGCAAGGTGCCGGCCGGCGCCGTCCAGGCCGCCAACGGCTTCGGCGAGGCGACGTACGGCGGTCCGTGCCCGCCCGATGGCACCCACACGTATCTCCTGACGCTCTACGCCCTCGGGGATCCGTCGAGCCTGGCCGATGGTGTCGCCGCCGCGACCGCCATCGACATCCTCCAGTCCGGCCAGCTGGCCAGCGCGCTGGTCAGCGGGCGCTTCGGCTGAGCACGTGCTCGCCGTCCGCGTCGCCGCCTTCACCGACCTCGATCCCCTCACGCTGTACCGGCTCCTGGAGCTGCGCGTCGCCGTGTTCGTCGTGGAGCAGGCCTGCGCCTACCCCGAGCTCGACGGCCGCGACACCGAGCCCGCCACGCGGCACCTGTGGGTCGAGAGCGACGGACTCCCCGACGCCTACTTGCGCATCCTGCAGGAGCCTGACGGCACGGCCCGGATCGGGAGGGTGGCGACGGCGCCCGAGCGCCGGGGCGCGGGCCTCGCCACCGCGCTGGTCCGCCGTGCCCTCGAGCTCACGGCCCCCGACACGGTCGTGCTCAGCGCGCAGAGCCATCTCGCCGGCTGGTACGCCCAACTCGGGTTCGTCGTCGACGGCCCCGAGTTCCTGGACGACGGCATTCCTCACGTCCCGATGCGCCTCGTGCGACCGGCATGCTGACCGTCGCGCTCACCGCGGGCGTCCTCGCCTTCGTCGGTTACCGCCTCGTGAGCGCGGCCAGCCTGATGGCCCGGTCCAGCATCCTGCGCCAGCGGGCGGGTGAGATCGTCCGTGGCATCCGGTGGCGCCATCTGTGGCCCATTCCGTTCGTGCTGACGGGTGTGCTCACCGCGGCGGTCCTCCTCCTGGAGATCCCTCCGCTGCGCTTCGGCTGGTGGACGGCGCTCGGCGGCGTGGGCAACCCCGTGACGGGCGCGACCGACCAGACCTCGGGCACGACGCTGGAGTGGCTCATCCCCTTGGTGTTCATCCTGCTGCTCGTGCCGGCGCTGCCGCTGTTCGCCTTCCGCGAAGAGGAGATCTTCCGGCTGGGGGCCGAGGGGTGGAGCGGCCGCCGGCGGGTGCTCAAGGCGGTGCAGTTCGGTCTGATCCACGCGCTCATCGGCATCCCGATCGGGGTGGCCCTGGCCTTGGCGGTCGGCGGCGGCTACTTCCAGTGGGCCTATCTGCGGGGTTACCACGCCAACGGCGACGACCAGCGCGCCGCGCTGTTCGAGAGCAGCCGGGCCCACACCGCCTACAACGCCGTCATCGTCGCCGTCGTGCTGTTGGCCATCGCCACTGGTGGCTTCTAGGCGTCAACCGGCGCGCGGTAACAACACGGCGAGCTGGCGGGAGTGGGCCAGCAGTCGCCCGTCGGCACTCCAGACCTCGCCGTCTTCCTCGACGAAACCGTCGATGGCCATCTGCGACCGGAACACGGCCAGGTACCAGGCGTTCTCGAGTGCGGGGATGGGCGATCGGAAGTGGATGGTGAGATCCACCGTGGGCACCGCCATTGGGGTGTCGATGCGGGAGAACACAGGCGGCACCCACGCGTCGGTGAGGGCAGTGACGAGGAGATGGTCGCCGAGGCGAACGCCTTCGTCGGGGTTGAGCCTGATCCAGCCGCCGGCCACTGCTTGCGGGGCGCCGCTGAACGGCGGCGAGCCCACCGCCCAACGCTGTTCGTAACGCTGCCGCAGCGGTATCTGGGGCGCATCAGGCGGCATCACCAGCGGCTCGATCACGTCGGGCGAGACGACGTCAGGCGGCAGCATGTCGCAGAACTCCACGCCGGGCAGGGGCGGCGCGAAGGCGGCCTGCGCGGTGGCGATCAGCCGGTCACCCTGCCGGACCCGGCCGGAGACGAACGTGAGCATGCGGCCGGTGCGCTCGGTGCTGACCTCGATCTGCACCGGACCCTCGGCGGGGGGTGCGAGGTAGTGCACGGTGAAGGAACGGGGCGTGCGGCTGAGGTCGTCGACCGCGGTGTAGAGCGCCCGGAGGATGACGGCGGCGACGTAACCGCCGTTGGGCCCACGCTCGATCCACCAGCCCCCTGACATGGTCGCTTCGACGGTGCCATCGGACAGAACGGTGACGGCCGTGTCGCGGTCGAATCGGGAGCTCACAGGATGACCGTATCGGCCCGAGGGCGACCATCACACTGGCTTGTCGCGCCGATACCCTCCCATCTCATCTCGACACCGACCACCACGCCCACGTGCTTCCGGCACCCGGATCGCCCGACGGGACGCGCCTGCACGCGTTGCGGTCGCCCAGCGTGCCCGGAGTGTCTGGTGCAGGCCGCGGTCGGGTCGCAGTGCGTCGAGTGCGTCCGTTCGGCGCGGCCTCCGGTCCCCGAGCGGCTGCGCCGGTGGAACGCCGGGCAGACGGCGCTGGCCACCAAGATCATCATCGCCCTCAACATCGCCGTCTTCGTGATCGGGCTGAGCGGTGGGGGCGGCGGCAACATCCTCAACGGCCAGGGCTCGACGCAGATCGACCTCGGCCTCAGCGCCATCCCGCTGCGGAACGGGGAGTGGTACCGCCTCGTCACCAGTGGCTTCACGCACGCCGGCCTGCTGCACCTCGGCCTGAACATGTGGTTCATCTGGATCCTCGGCCAGATGCTCGAGCGCTCGATCGGCTCGCTGCGATTCAGCTTGCTCTACTTCGCCGCGCTGCTCGCGGGCTCGGCCGGCGCTTTGATCGCCGATCCGTTCGCGCTCACCGTCGGTGCCTCGGGCGCGGCGTTCGGTCTGCTCGGCGCCGTGGTGGTGGGGATGCGTCAACGGGGCATCTCGGTGCTCCGGTCCGAGGTGGGCATGCTCCTCATCCTGAACCTGGTGCTCACCTTCGCCATCCCAGGCATCGCCATCGGCGGTCACATCGGTGGGTTGATCGGTGGTGCGATCTGCGGCGCCGCCCTGCTCGCTCCCCGGCGGGAACGCCGGGTGTGGGAGCTGCTCGTGCCGATCGCGGTGATGGTGGCGTCGGTCCTCATCGCGTATTGGGCCGCCTGGAATTAGCGCTCAACGGGCTGCGCCGCCGGATGCGGGGCGTGGGTTGGCGGCCGCCCCGGTCCGAGCTCCAGCGGGCCTCTGGTGCCGTCACCAGACTGGCCAACCCGATGAGCACGGCGTCGTAGTTCACGCGCCATCCGGCCCAGTCCCGGAAGGCCTGATCGCGATCTGCTTTCACCGGCACCCCCGCCGCCTGCAGCTCGACGAGCAGCAGGTCGAACTCGTGACGCGACACGGAGATGGGGTCGTCGGGACGCGGCGTGGGGTCGTAGGCGATGGCGAAGTAGTCGGCGATGTGGCGCAGCGACAGGTAGCCGGTGCGGATCAGGAGCTGGGCCTGGGGTGAGCGGGGCCGGTCCAGGGTGGACGCCACCACCGCCGCCGTGTCGAGGATGCATCCGGCCGCCGTCACCCAGTTGCGCGTCGGCTGGGGCGAACGGAAGAACACCAGTGCCGGGTTCGAGGTGTGGCTCTCCTCGATGTCGGCGAACCACGCCTCCCACTGGGACAGCTCGGTCTCGATCTGGGGCAGCAGGCCGATGATGTGGTAGCGCGCCAGCCACACGCTGGGCGACGGCGGATCGCCGGCCCGGGCTTCGAGCATGCCCACGAGAGCCTCGCGGCGGTTGAACGCGTTGTAGAAGGTGGGCAGGTACGAGATCATCAGCGCCACGACGCCGAGGCCCAGCGCCGCCTCGACGAACGCCAGCACGATGTGGGGTAGGCCCGGCGGTCGATCGAAGCCGAGGGTGAGCAACGACGAGCCGCTCACGATGAACGCCTCGCTGAACGGATGGAGCCCGGTGCCCCAGTAGATGAGCGTGAAGGCGATGATGATCAACGCCACCCACAGGCCCGGTAGCAGGATCAGCCCGATGGGGGCGTAGTAGGCCAGCACGCGGTCGCGGCTGGCGAACGAGCGCCGTTCGTGGGCGATGAGCCCGAAGACCTTGGCCAGCCCGACGAACTCGGCCCGCACCAGCAGTGACGACTCTGAGCGCGGCAACACCACCGTGGTCACCGCTGAGAACAGCGTCAACAGGACCATCGTGACGCCCAACGCCACGGCCAGCACCTGAAGGACGATCACAGCCCACTTTCGCATGCCGTCACCGGCAACCCTGTGACACCCCCGTCCTACCGTGCCCTCTGCACTTCCCCTGCTCCGTTTCGCTGCGCCAGGAGGCCGTGCCATGACCCGCCCCACCCGCTCCCACCATCGCTACCGCGATCGCGTTGTCGTCCCACCACCGGCCACGCCCCTGAACACGCCAGACGATGCGCTGCGCATCGTGCTCGCCGCCGTCGCCGTGCCACCGACAGCCGAGACCGTCGTGCTGCTCCTCGACGCCCACTTCCGCGGCGGCACGTGCCTGGTCTGCCGCGGCGCCAGCGATCACGACCAGGTCGCCGCCCTCGTGCCCATCCTCACCCAGGTGGGGGTCCGGCAGGACGTGCTGGCGGCGGTCGTGCTGGCCACCGTGCGGCCCGGGCACGGCATCACGCCCAGCCCCGCCGACGACGCCACGTTCACCACGATGCGCCACGACCTGGCCGGCGCCGACATCGACCTGCTCGACTGGTTCCTGCTCGACGGCGACCTCGTGGGGTCGGTGGCCGAGCTCACTGGCGCCTGCTGGCGTTGGCCGGGTGAGGAGCCGCCATGGTGAGGCGCGGCGCCCGGGCGCCACCCGGAATGGCCATGCTTCGTTGCCGTCCGTCGTGCTAGATCCGCCGGCGTGCTCGGCTACCTGCTTTGGCACACCCCACGGGGTGACGACACCCGCCGCTACGAGGACGGGCTCGTCGCCTTCCATCGGGCCCTGGCCGCCGACCCTCCGGCAGGCTTCACGCAGTCGTGGACGTTGCGCGTCGATCGACCGGCGTGGTTGCCGGAGGGGCCGGCCCACTACCTGGACTGGTACCTCGTCGACGGCTTCGCCGCGCTCGGTGCGCTCAACGACGCGGCCGTCGAAGGGACCCGCCGCCGTCCCCACGACGCCGTCGCCGCCCTGGCCCGCACGGGCACCGCCGGGCTCGTGGCGCTGCTCGCCGGCGTGGCCGAGGTGCCCGCCGATCCGGTCGTCGGCCTGCTCGACAAGCCTGCCGGTCAGGCCTACGACGCGTTTCGCCCGGCGCTGGCCGCCGCCGTCACCGCGACGCCCACCGCGGGGGGTTGGATTCGCCAGATGACGCTCGGGCCCGGTCCCGAGTTCGTCGTGGTCGGCGAGGCCGGCCGGCCGCCGTCGCTGCCGTGGCCCGTGACCGAGCTGCGCGCCGCCCTCGTCGCGCGCTGACGCTCAGCCGGCCCCGTGGCGGGCTCGCCGGGCGGCGGGCGACAAGCGAAGGCCGGCGGCCCGCAGCCGCACCAGCAGCTCTCGGCTGGTCACCGCCACCGCGCCCAGCTCGATGGCGCGGGCCCGGCGCTCCTCGTCGAGGTCGTAGTGGTCGCCCTGGAACGCCCGCCGCGGCACGTCGAGCCGCGCCGCGAGTGCGTGCAGCTCGTCGAGATCGGTGTCACTGACCAGGTGGCACCAGCGCCGGCCGCGCCACGGCCAACGGCATTCGTCGACGAGACAGGTCACGGGCGCCATGATGGCGTGCGATGGAGGAGGAATTGCGTGACCGCTGGGCGGTCGATCTGGGCTGGGGCCGGTTGGCGACGGCCACCCTCGACTCGCTGCTGAGCCGCTACCGGGAGCCGCACCGCCGCTACCACGGCGTGGCTCACGTGCTACGGGTGGTGCGCACCGTCGACGAACTGGTGACCGCCGGCGATCCCCTGACCGCCAGCGAAGTCGGCGACCCCGGCGCCGTTCGCCTCGCCGCCTGGTACCACGACGCCATCTACGACCCGCAGGCGCCGCCCGGCGCCAACGAGACGGCCAGCGCCGCGCTGGCCCGCCGCGACCTGGGGGCCCTCGGCCAACCGCCCGAGCGCGCCGACGCCGTCGAACGCCTCGTGCTCGTCACCACCGACCACACCCCCGGCGCCATCGACGAGGCCGTGCTGTGCGACGCCGACCTCGCCGTGCTGGCCGCCGATCCTGCCACCTACGCCGCCTACGCCGCCGGTGTGCGCGCCGAGTACGCCCACGTCGGTGCCGAGGCCTGGCGCGCGGGTCGGGCGGCGGTGCTGCGGTCGTTCCTGGCCCGACCCGTGCTGTTCCACACCCCGGCGATGGCCGGCGCCAACGCCATGGCCCGCGCCAACCTCACCGCCGAACTGGCCACGCTCACCTGAACGGCGCCCTGATCGGGCGCTTCTGTCACGTCGATCGAGCCCCGATCGAGATCGACGTCACACGAACGGCCTGACGCCGACCGTCGAACCCGTCCGCCGGCCCTTCCCCGAAGGAGAAGCCGGTCTAATGGCAGGCGCAGGCGGCGCCGCACGACATCCCGCCACCGGCACCCGGGGCGGGCGACGGCAGGCCGGCACCGCCCGGGCTGGCCGACACCGACGCGAACACCGACAGCAACCGCACGGCGCCCGTGTGACCCTCGGGGCACGTGGCCGCCGATGACGACTCGCTCATCGGCCGGCGCAGCTCGAAGTGGGTCTCGCAGGTGGGGCAGCGGTACTCGTACAGGGCCACGGCGCTGATCCTAGATGGCCTCGGGCGCCCGCTCGGGCACGAAGAACAGGGCCCCCAGCGGAGGGAGCGTGATGTTGAGGCTCTGATACCAACCGTGACCTTCGATGGGCGCCGCCTCCACCCGCCCCAGGTTGCCGACACCGCTGCCGCCGTAGGCCGCGCTGTCGCTGTTCAGTGCCTCCCGCCACCAGCCCGCACAGGGCACCCCGACGCGGTGGTTCTCCCGCGGCTGGGGCGTGGCGTTGACCACGACCAGCACCGGGGCCGCCCCGGGCGCCTGACGGATCACGCTGAACACCGATTCCTCGTCATCGTCGGCCTCCACCCATCGCAACCCGTCGGGCCGGGCGTCACCCCGATGCAGGGCGGGCTGGTCGCGCAGGAACCGGTTGAGATCGGCGACCCACCGGGCGACGCCGCCGCCGTCGGGCTGCTCGAGCCGCCACCACTCCAGGCTGCCCTCGTGGTTCCACTCGGCCCGCTGACCGAGCTCGGCGCCCATGAAGAGCAGCTTCTTGCCCGTCTGAGCCCACTGCCACGCCAGCAGGAGCCGGAGGTTGGCCCGCTGCTGCCAGTCGTCGCCGGGCATCTTGGTCAGCAGCGAGCCCTTCAGGTGCACCACCTCGTCGTGGGAGAGCGGCAGCACGAACTGCTCACTGCTGGCGTACACACTGCGGAAGGTGAGCTCGTGGTGGTGGTAGCGCCGTTCGATGGGGTCGCGCGAGAAGTACCGCAACGAGTCGTGCATCCAGCCCATGTCCCACTTGTACGAGAACCCGAGACCACCCGCCTCCACCGGCCCCGTCACCATCGGCCAGGACGTCGAGTCCTCGGCGTAGGTGGCGACGGAGGGGTACTCCTCATGGACGGCGACGTTCAGCTCGCGCAGGAAGTCGATCGCGTCCAGGTTCTCCCGACCGCCGTAGCGGTTGGGGATCCATCCACCGGCGGGCCGGGAGTAGTCGAGGTAGAGCATCGACGCGACGGCATCCACGCGAAGACCGTCGATGTGGTAGCGGTCGAGCCACGACAGCGCGCTCGACACCAGGAACGACCGCACCTCGAGGCGCCCGTAGTTGAAGATGGCGCTGCCCCAGTCGGGGTGCCAGCCTTGGCGGGGATCGGCGTGCTCGTACAGGTGGGTGCCGTCGAAGCGGGCCAGGCCGTACGGGTCGGCGGCGAAGTGCGAGGGCACCCAGTCGACGAGCACCCCGATGCCGCGCTGGTGCAAGTGGTCCACGAACCGCATGAGCCCGGTGGGCGGACCGTACCGCGCCGTCGGGGCGAAGTAGCCGGTGGACTGGTAACCCCACGACCCGTAGTACGGGTGCTCCATCACCGGCAGCAGTTCCACGTGAGTGAAGCCGTGGGCGAGGACGTGGTCGGCGATGGGCTCGGCCAGCGACTCGTAGCTCGGCAGGGCGCCGTCCTCACCCCGGCCCCGCCACGACCCGAGGTGGACCTCGTAGATGCTCACGGGCGCGTCCGGAGCCTGGTCGGGGCCACGGGTGCGCATCCACTGCTCGTCGCCCCACGCGTAGGCCAGATCGCCGATGATCGACGCCGTGCCCGGCGGGGCCTCACCCGCTGACGCCATCGGGTCCGACTTGTCGACGACCGACCCGTCGGCGCCGTGCACCCGGTACCGGTAGCGATGCCCGACGCCGAAGCCGTCGACCACGCCCGCCCAGATGCCCGACGAGGGCTCCGGCTCCAGCCGGTGGGCGACCTGCCAGTCGCCCCCGTCGCCGATCACGTCGACCTCCCGGGCGTTCGGCGCCCACACACCGAAGAACGTCGAGTCCTCGAGGGGATGGGCGCCGAGGTGGCGGTAGAGCCGCCGGTGGGTGCCTTCGGCAAAGAGGTGGCGGTCCAGCTCCCCCAGGAGCGCGGCGCTCGTCATCCGGACAGCGTGGCCAAGTCGGCCAGCGCGGCCAGCGGCAACGGCACCCACGACGGCCGGTTGTCCAGCTCGTAGCGCAGCTCGTACAACGCCTTCTCCAGCACGAAGGCGTGCAGCAGCGCTTCGCGGCCTTCGTGCTCGGTGGGCAGCAGCTCATCGATCCCGTCGGTGGCGGCGTAGCCCCCGGAGAACGTGGCCACGGCCTCGTCGCGCCATCGCAGCGCGTGGGCTCGCGTGACGTCTTCCTCGCCGGCGCTGATGAGGCCGCGGTCCTGGCGCGCCGCCGAGCGCGGCGTGCACGGCGTAGTCATAGGAGCGCAGCATCCCGGCGACGTCGCGGAACGGCGGCCGCTTGATGCGCCGCTCGCCCAGGGGCCGGCCCGGTTCGCCTTCGAAGTCGATGATCACGAAGTCGCGCCCCGTGAAGAGCACCTGGCCGAGGTGGTAGTCGCCGTGGGTCTGGATCCGCATGCCGTCGATCGGTGTGGAGCGCAGCGCGTCGATGCGAGCCAGCAAGCCCTCGCGTGAGTCAAGCACTCGCTCGGCCAGCGGCACCACCGTTGGATGGAGGTTGCGGAGCTGGCGGCGCAGCAGGGCCAGCGTGGTGCGCAGCTGGCCCCGCAACGACGAGTACAGCGACCGCTGGTACAGCGCCGTGGCCGGCTCGGCCCGGAAGACCGGGTCGTCGCCCGCGGCCAGCGCGAGGTGCAGTTCAGCCGTGCGTCGACCGAGCATCCGTATCTCTTCGGCCGCACCGCCGAGCGCGGTGGTCTCCACCATCTCGTCGGGCAACTGCTGGAAGTACAGATCGAGCTGATCGAGCACATGCATCCAGGCGTCGCCCTCGTTCGGGACGAACCGGTACGCCAAGGCGAGGGTGTCGGGGCCGTCAGGGCGACGCCAGCTCAACGAGCCGAGCAGCGGTGCACCGTGGCGGTAGCCGACCTCGCGCAGGTGCCTGGTGACTTCCAACTCGAGGTTCTCGCCGTTCTGCAGGCGGCGCAGGATCTTCACCATGACCTGGTCGTCGATCACGACCGACGAGTTCGACTGCTCGACCGACAGGATGCGCACGGTGTGCTCGTCACCCTCCAGCGCGCTGCGCAGTGCGGGCAGGCTCTCGGCCACGAGCGGGCGGGCGCCGCGACGAACGGTCATCGGACGCACCAGCTCCAGCACCGACGCCTCGTCCTGCAGCGCGTCGACGACGAGGCGGCCGTCAGACAAGGTGGCGACGACGCCCTCCGGCCGGAAGGTGCTGAGGACACGGGCGCGGTCGCCGTCGAGCACGGTCAGGGGCGCGAGGTACGAGTCGGTCTCGCCGTCGACGTAGTCGATGCTGATGGTGCACAGCCGCAACCGGCTGTCGGTGCCGGCGCCCGGGAGCCTCGCCGACTCGATCTTGAGCTTGGCGATCTGGCGGGACTTGCCGGCGTACCAGCGTCGCTGATGGATCCATCGGCGCAGCGCGGGCGCCAGCGCCGGCGACCGGCCCTCCACCAGCGCCGGCCACGTGCCTTCCAGCAGCGGCGGCTTGAACGCCGGCCCGGCATCGTCACCGGCTTTGCGCTTCGGCGTGAGCTGCAGCCAGTAGAAGCTGTAGGGCGTGAGCGTCAGATAGTACGGCCACTCGCCCACGGACGCGAACGGCGTGCCGCCGAACACCTCGACCGGCGTAGAGCCCAGGAACTTGCGGAGATCGAGCTCCACGCTCTGGGCCCGTTGCGACAGGTTGGCCACCACCAGGATGTGGTCCTCGCCGTCTAGGTGCCGGAGGTAGGCCAGCACGCGGTGGTTGTCGGGCTCGAGGAAGGTGATGTCGCCGGCGGCCAGCACGGCGTGACGTTGACGCACGGCGATCAACTGGCGCATCCACGACAGCAACGAGCTGGAGTCGTGGCGCTGGTTCTCCACGTTCACCGTCTCGTAGTGGTACGGCCCCTCGACGATGGGCGGCAGGTAGAGGCGATGCGGGCCGGCGCGCGAGAACCCGGCGTTGCGATCGGCCGACCACTGCATGGGCGTGCGCACGCCGTCGCGATCGCCGAGGTACACGTTGTCGCCCATCCCGATCTCGTCGCCGTAGTAGATGACGGGCGTGCCGGGCAGCGAGAACAGCAGGGCGTTGAGCAGCTCGATCTTGCGGCGGTCGTTGCCCAGCAGCGGCGCCAGCCGGCGCCTGATCCCGAGGTTGAGCCGCATCTGCGGATCGGCGGCGTAGGAGCGGTACATGTAGTCGCGCTCCTCGTCGGTCACCATCTCGAGGGTGAGCTCGTCGTGGTTGCGCAGGAACGTGGCCCACTCGCAGCCCGGAGGCAGCGGCGGCGTCTGCTCGAGGATGTCGATGATGGGCGTGCGGTTCTCCTGGCGCAACGACATGAACAGCCGCGGCATGAGCGGGAAGTGGAAGTTCATGTGGCACTCGTCGCCGTTGCCGAAGTAGGCCGATGCGTCTTCGGGCCATTGGTTGGCCTCGGCGAGGATGAGCCGCTCGTCGTACTTGGCATCGAGGTGCTTGCGTAGCCGGCGCAGGAAGTCGTGCGTCTCGGGGAGGTTCTCGCAGTTGGTGCCCTCGCGCTCGAAGAGGTACGGAACGGCGTCGAGGCGCACGCCGTCGACGCCCATCTCCATCCAGTGGTCGACGAGGGCCAGCATCTCGTCCTGGACCTCGGGATTGTCGAAGTTGAGGTCGGGCTGGTGGCTGTAGAAGCGGTGCCAGAAGTACGCCCCCGCCACCGGGTCCCAGGTCCAGTTCGACGTCTCGAAGTCCTGGAAGATCACCCGCGCATCGGGATATCGATCAGGCGTGTCGCTCCACACGTAGAACTCGCGCCAGCGGCTTCCGGGAGGGGACTGCCGGGCGCGCTGGAACCACGGATGCTGATCGGAGGTGTGGTTCAGCACCAGCTCGGTGATGACGCGCATCTTGCGCTCGTGCGCTTCCCGCAGCAGCCGGCGGAACGCCCGGAGGTCGCCGTAGGCGGGGTTGATGCTGCGGTAGTCGGCGATGTCGTAGCCGCCGTCGCGCTGGGGCGATGGGTAGAACGGCAGCACCCACAGCGCCGTCACCCCGAGCTCTTGGAGGTAGTCGAGCTTGCTCGTCAGACCGTCGAGGTCGCCGATGCCGTCACCGTCGCTGTCGGCGAACGCCCGCAGGTGCAGTTCGTAGATGACCGCATCGCGGTACCACTCACGGGTTGGAGCAGTCATGCACGAACCTCCGACACAGCGAACACGTGGGCCGACAGACCGTGGGGATCGAGGCGTACCCAGTTGTGGGCACCCTGCCACGTGTAGGTGCCGCCACCAAGCTCGTCGTGCACCGTGTAGGTCGATTCGTAGGGAAGGCCGAGGGCGGCGAGGTCGATGTCGAGCCAGCTCGCCTGGGCGGCGAAGGGATCGAGGTTCACGACGACGAGCACCGCGTCGGTGCCGCCGGCCGGTCGCTTCGAATAGCAGATCACCGCGTCGTTATCGGTGCGATGGAAGTGCAAGCCGCGCAGATGCTGGAGTGCCGGGTGGCGACGACGGATCTGGTTCAGCAGTCGCACCAGGGGCGCCAACGATTGGCTGTCATCGAGGTCCCATCGCCGCAGCTGGTACTTCTCGGAGTCGAGGTACTCCTCGCTCCCCTCGCGCACGGCGGTGTGCTCGATCAGCTCGAAGGCAGGGCCGTAGATGCCCCAACTCGCCGACAGCGTTGACGCGAGGATGGCGCGCGTCACGAAGACCGGCCGGCCGCCGTGCTGCAGTTGCTCGGTGAGGATGTCCGGAGTGTTCGGCCACACGTTGGGCCGCATGAAGTCGACGGTGCGCGTGCTGAGGTCGGTGAAGTACTCCTCGAGCTCCCACTTGCTCTGGCGCCAGGTGAAGTAGGTGTAGCTCTGGCTGAAGCCGAGCTTGCCCAGCTGCTCCATCACGCGCGGCCGGGTGAAGGCCTCGGCCAGAAAGATGGTCTCGGGATGGGTCTGCTGCACGCCGGTGATGAGCCACTCCCAGAAGGGGAACGGCTTGGTGTGGGGGTTGTCGACGCGGAAGACGGTCACGCCGGCGTCGATCCAGAACCGCACGACGCCCGCCAGCGCATCCCAGAGCGCCCGCCAGTCGGTGGTCTCGAAATCGAACGGGTAGATGTCCTGGTACTTCTTCGGCGGATTCTCGGCGTACTGGATGGTGCCGTCGGGGCGATGCTTGAACCAGGCCGGGTGCTCGCGGACCCACGGATGATCGGGCGCGCACTGGAAGGCGAGATCGAGGGCGAGGGCGAGGCCGTGGTCCTGGGCGGCGGAGGCGAGGCGGCGAACGTCGTCAGTGGTGCCCAGCGCCGGATGCACCGCGGTGTGGCCGCCCTCGCTGGCGCCGATGGCCCACGGGCTGCCCACGTCGGTGTCGCCGGCGTCGAGGGTGTTGTTCGGCCCTTTCCGGAAGGAGCGGCCGACCGGATGCACGGGCGGCAGGTAGAGCACGTCGAAGCCGAGGTCGGCGACGTACGGCAGGCGATCGATGACGTCGGCCAGCGTGCCGTGGCGATCGGTGCCGTCGACGGTGGAGCGGGGGAAGAGCTCGTACCACGCGCTGAACCGGGCCCGTTCCGCATCGACCTGCAACGGGTACTCCGCCGACGTGGTGACCGGCGCGCGGTCGAGTTGCCGGCGGGCCACGGCGACGAGGGCCGGATCGAGGAGCCGCCGCGCCACCCTCGTCTCGGTGTCGGTGCCGGCGCCGGCGCCGGTGCGGTGGCCGTCATCGGCGTCGACGCCGATGGGCGCCAGCAGCTCGACTCCCTGGCGCAGCTCCAGCGCGATGTCGAGCCCAGCCGTCCGCTTCACCTGCGTGCCCGCCCGCCAGGTGCCGAAACGATCGACCCATCCGTCGACGCGGAACTCCCAACGCCCGAGCACGCTCGGCGTGAACGAGGCGCGCCACCGGTCGTTGCCGAGGGGTTCCATCGCCGTCTCGGTCCAGGCACCGTCGGGCGGTCGCACCCACAGGGACGCATCGACGTGATCGTGGCCGTCACCGAACACGTCGGCTTCCACCACGATCAGCTCGCCGATGGTGCCCTTGGCGGCGTAGCGACCGCCGTCCACGACAGGTCGGCGAACATCGATGATGACGCGGCCGGGCGCCGGCATCGTCACGGTCTCCGTTGTGGTTGCAGGTTCAGCGGCGGCGCGCTGTCGCGCCGGCTTGGTGGGTTTCGCTTTCGTCATGACGACAGAAAGTGTGCCCCTCCTGGCGAGGTCTGATTCGCACAGCGCCCACTTTGGCGGTGAACGGCTGGTGAACGAACCGGGTGATCAGCCGGCGCCGAGGGCGGCCGCGCCCAGCGCAGCGGCTTCGCGGACCGCCGATTTCGGCCGTCCGTTCGACTTCGGCGAGCGGCTCACGGATGTCACCGCGTTGGGCTCCGACGCCATGCCCTCGACCTCGGGATCGAGCTGCACGAAGTCTGATGGTGCGGTGCCGATCTCCTGCAGCCCTTCGGTGACGCCGGCCACCAGCGCGCCGACCTGCCCCAGCGCTTCCACCACGAGGTCGCGTCCGGCCATGAGCGAACGGATCTGCGCACCGGCGAGATCGCGGCGCCGCACCAGCTCTCGCAACACGTTGGTGCGATGTTCCATGGCGTCCTGCAGCAGTTTGGCCGACTCGACATCGGCGCGGCGCCGGACGCTGTCGGCATCGGCGTCGGCCTGCGTGATGGAGGCGCGAACGTACTCGTCGGCCTCGCCGCGCACCCTGGCCGAGTAGTCGTCGGACTCTCGGCGGCGCCGCTCCACCTCCTGGCGGGTCTGGCGGGTGACGCGCTCGGCGTGGGCGTCGGCGGTGGCGATGGTGCGCGCGGCGTAGTCGTCGGCCTCCTGCATCGTTTGGGCGGCGTGGTCGTCGGCGCGGGACACGGCGATCTCGGCCGCTTCGCGCGATGCCTGCATCATGCGCGCCGCCTGCTCGCCCAGGAAGCCGGCGACGGTGGCCTCGGACAGGCGTTCACTGGCTTTGGTCTCGGCGGCGGCGAGCGCTTTCTCCAACTCGGTGCACTGGTAGCGAAGTCTGGTGATCTCAGCCGATACTGAGCGGGCGAAGCCCTGCACCTCGATCGGGTCGAATCCACGCCGGACGATGGGGAAGTTCGCCCGGGCGACGTCCTCTGGGTTCGACGTGTCCATGAGCCAGCCGGTCGCGTCCATTTGCGGAACATACGCACCATGTCGAACGCGTGAACATGGGCCAGACGACCCTGTCTTGTTACCGGAAGTCGCGGCTTTTGGTGCTGGTGTTGATCGGCAGGCGGTCGATGCGCTCGGCCACCACGTTCACCACGCCCTCGGCCTTCTCCAGCCGGCCCCGCACCAGCAGTGCCGCCGCGCCCTGGGCCACCCGCCGGTAGCGCGCCCAGCAACCCTTCGAGCACACGATGTTGATGAGGCCCGTCTCGTCTTCGAGGTTGATGAACGTGGTGCCCTGCGCGGTAGCCGGCCGCTGCCGGTGCGTCACCACCCCGCCGACCACCACGCGCACGCCGTCGTCGCAGCTGAGGAGGCGATCGGCCCGTACTGCGCCCAACTGATCGAGATGGTGACGCACGAACCGGGTGGGATGGCCGTCGGGTGACACGCCGGTGGCCCACAGGTCGGCCACCGATTCCTCCCGCTCGGTCATGCCCGGCAACGTGGGCGCGTCGGCCCCCGTGACCACGCCGGCCAACCGACCCGGGCGCGACTGGGCGACCGCCCCCACCGACCACAGGGCTTCGCGCCGTTCCATGCCGAAGCACGAGAACGCCCCCGCCGTCGCCAGGGCCTCCAAGTGGCCGAGGGTGAGCGACGGCACCCGGCGGACGAGATCTTCGACGTCGGCGTAGGGGCGCCCCGCGGCGATCACCTGCGCCAGTTCCTCGCCGATCGTGCGCACGTACCCGATGCCCAGCCGCACGGCCACACCCCCCGTGGAGGAAGGGCAGGGCTCGAGCGTGCTCTTGGCCGGCGACGCGTTCAGGTCCGGCGTGCGCACCTCCACCCCGTGACGGCCGGCGTCCTGCACGAGGGAGTGGGGCGAGTAGAAGCCCATCGGTTGGGCGTTGAGCAGCGCCGCGCAGAACGCCGCCGGCTCGTAGCACTTGATCCACGCCGACGCGTACACGAGGTAGGCGAACGACACCGAGTGCGACTCGGGGAAGCCGTAGTTGGCGAACGCCGCCATCTTGTCGAACAGCTCCTCGGCCACGGCATCGGTCACGCCGCGCTCGGCCATGCCGTCGTAGAGGCGCCGGCGCAGCAGCTCCATGCGCTGGCGGCTGCGCTTGGATCCCATCGCCTGGCGCAACTGGTCGGCTTCGCTGGGCGTGAAACCGGCCACGTCGATGGCCATCTGCATGAGCTGCTCCTGGAACAGGGGCACGCCCAGCGTCCGCTCCAGGGAGTTCTTCAGCAGTGGGTGGAGGTAGGTGACCGGCTCCTGGCCGTTGCGCCGGCGGATGTACGGATGCACGGAGCCGCCCTGGATGGGACCCGGCCGGATGAGGGCGACCTCCACCACGAGGTCGTAGAACGTTCGTGGTCGCAGGCGCGGCAACGTGGCCATCTGGGCCCGGCTCTCGACCTGGAAGACGCCGATGGAGTCGGCTCGGCAGAGCATCTCGTAGACCGCGGCGTCCTCGGCCGGGATGGTGCCAAGGTCGTGGTCGATCCCTCGGTGCTCACGCATGAGATCGAACGCTTCGTGCAGCGCCGTCAACATGCCCAACCCCAGCAGGTCGAACTTCACCAACCCGACGGCGGCGCAGTCGTCCTTGTCCCACTGCAGGACGCTGCGGTCCTTCATGCGGGCCCACTCCACCGGGCAGACCTCGATCACCGGCCGGTCACAGATCACCATGCCCCCGGAGTGGATGCCGAGGTGGCGCGGGAAGTCCTCCACCTGCTCGGCCATGGCCAGGACGCTGGCGGGGATGTCGTGGTCGGGCTGACCGGTGGTGACCTCCACCCGGCCCCAGGCGTCGACCTGCTTGGCCCACGCATCCTGCTGGCCGGGGGCGAAGCCGAGAGCCTTGGCCATGTCACGGACCGCCGACTTGGCCCGGTAGGTGACGACGTTGGCCACCTGGGCCGTGTGCTCGCGCCCGTAGCGCTCGTAGACGTGCTGGATGGCCTGCTCCCGCAGGGCGCTCTCGATGTCGAGGTCGATGTCGGGGGGACCGTCGCGCTCCGACGACAGGAAGCGCTCGAACAGCAGCCTCCGCCCCACGGCGTCGACGTTGGTGATGCGCAGGGCGTAGCAGACGGCGGAGTTGGCGGCCGAGCCCCGGCCCTGGCAGTAGATGTTCTGGTCGACGCAGTACTGCACGATCTCCCAGACGATGAGGAAGTAGCCGGGAAAGCCGAGTGCTTCGATGACGTCCAGCTCATGGTCGAGCACGTGCCAGGCGTCGGGGCGCTCCGTACGGGTGCCGTAGCGGCGGAGACCGCCTTCGGCGACGAGGTGGCGGAGGTAGCTCATCTCGTCGAACCCCTCGGGACACGGGAACGGCGGCAGGGAAGGGGCGACGAGCGTCAGGTCGAAGGCCAGGTCCCGGCCCATCTCGGCGGCGGCCGCCACCACCCCCGGGTAGCGCCTGAACCGACGCGCCTGCTCCATGCCGGAACGCAGGTGGGAGCCGGCGGCCGCAGGAAGCCAGGGATCCAGCTCGTCGAGGCTGCGGCGCGCCCGCACTGCCGCCAGCGCGGTGGCCAACGGCCGGCCGGCGGGCGTGGCGTAGTGGGCGTTGGCGGTGGCGACGCACCGAAGGCGTTGATCGTGGGCCAGCTTGACCAGCGCGTCGTTGCGGGCCGAGTCGAGCGGGTCGCCGTGGTCCCACAGTTCCACCAGCACCCGGTCGCGCCCGAAGCCGTCGATCAGCCGCTGCAGCTGGCGGGCGGCGGCGGCCGGCCCGTCGGCCACCAGGGCGGCCGGCACCAGACCCTTCCGGCAGCCGGTGAGCACCACCCAGTCGCCGGCGGCATCGGCCAGGGTCTCGAGCGTGAAGCGGGGCGCGCCCTTCTGGCCGGCCATCTGAGCCCGGCTGATGGCGGCCGACAGCGAGGCGTAACCGGCCGGTCCGGCCGCCAGTACTACCAGGTGATGGCCCTCGGGGTCGGGCTGGCCGTTCTGGGGCTCGGTCGCCCCCAGGGTGAGCTCGGTGCCGAACACCGTGGGCAGCCCCACCGCCCGCGCCGCCTCGGCGAAGCGGACGACACCGTAGAAGCCGTCATGGTCGGTGAGGGCCAATGCCTCCAGGCCGAGGGTGGCGGCTTCCTCGACCAGCGCCTCGGGGTGGGAGGCGCCATCCAAGAAGGAGAAGTTGGAGTGGCAGTGCAGCTCGGCATAGGCGACGGTGCCGGGCTGCCGGGCAGCCAGTGGCTCGAAGGGTTGGCGCTTGCGGCTCCACGCCGGGCTGTCGCCCCCGGCGTTCCAGGACGGCGAGCCCAACGGCCGGCCGTTGGACAGCCGCCGCTCGATCTCACGCCACGGTACGGGGGGGTTACGCCATCCCATAGGAGGTACCAGTATCGAACACCTGTTCGCTCTCTGGCAACCCCGGGCCCCATTCCGGCGGGGCGCCGGCAGCGGGCCAGGCAACGCCGCCTGCGGACCGCTAGCCCGCTCGCCGTAGCGCTCGCACCTCCACTCGGTCGCGGCGGGCGACGCACTGCAGCGGCTGCCCGACCTGGGCGGCGTACCGCCGGAGTTGGCCGGCCACGACGGCAGGGTCCAGCCCGGGACGGCACTCGACGTCGATCTCGCCCTGGGCGAGGGCCGACCGCACGACCTCGTCCAACACCTGGGCGTATGCGGGGAAGAAGCGCAGCTCGGTCATGGCCCGCATCATGGCGAGGGGGTGCGACAGAGTTTCCGGTTGCTGTGGCGAACCGGGGCAAGCGGTGGGGGCAGGCTGGCCGGGTGGTCGATCAACCCACGTCGGGTCATCATCACGTTGCGTGGCCGCCGACCGCTCCTGTGGCCCCTTCTCGGTGCAGATCTGCGTCAAAATTGCTGCATTCGTGCACCGAGAAGCGGATCTGCACCGAGAACCGCCACCGATGTGGCCACGCAGCGTGGGTTCTGGTGAGGAGGTCTCGCCCGGCGACAACGCCGCGACCAATTCGGTGGCTCCTGCGAGCCCGGGCCTACGACACTGGTGTCGTGGCCCTACCCCCGCTGGCCGGACCCGACTTCAACTGCGCCCTCTGCGCCCTGCACTACCCGGACATCACACCGGCCATGGCCGCGACGATGATGCGCCAGCAACCGGCCGAGTACCGAGCCGCCTTCCACGACGTGCCCGACGACGTCGTTCGTCGCCGGCCCGATCCGGCCACGTGGTCGATGATCGAGTACGCCTGCCACGTCCGCGATGTCTTCGCTGTCTCCGTCGAGCGCATCCACCTCGCCCTGACCACCGAACACGGCACGTTCGAACCGCTGGGCAACGACGAGCGAGCCGTGCGGCTCGGCTACGACCAGGCCGCCGTCGACGAGACGCTCGACGACCTCACCGCCAGCGCATTGCGCCTGGCCGACCTGCTCGACACCCTCACCGGCGGTGACTGGGACCGCACCGCGTCGCGGCTGCCCGGCGAGGAGCGCGACGTGCGCTGGATGGCCCGCCAGGCGGCCCACGAGGGGCGCCACCACCTCCACGACATCAACGAGGTGGCACGGCAGGTGCGCGACGCCGCGCCCTGAGCGGCGACCGGCGACGCCCCGAACCCCGGCCGCCCCGTCCACTGAACGAGAGGTTGTTCACCAGCGCGCTCGAATTCGGCGCGCTGGTGAACAACCTCGCCCGCCACCCGGCGGACCCGCGGCCCCGCCGCCCGGTCAGGTGGTCGAGTGGTCGGTACCGTCAGCGTGGTGCCGAGGTTCAGCCGCGATGCCCAGGATCGCCGCATCCTGGCGCTGGCCCTCCCGGCCCTCGGCACACTGGCCGCCGAGCCGCTCTACGTCCTGGCCGACACCGCCATCGTCGGCCACCTCGGCACGACACCGCTGGCCGGCATGGCCCTGGCCGCGTCGGTGCTGCTGCTCGTCACCGCCGGCTGCAACTTCCTGGCCTACGCCACCACCCAGCGCCTCGCTCACCACCGTGGCGGCGGCCACGCCGGCCGGGCCGCCGCTGTGGGCGTCCAGGCGCTGTGGCTCTGCGCCCTGATCGGCGTGCCGATCGCCGTCACCCTGGCCGTGACGGCGCGGCCGTTGGCGGCGCTGCTCGGTGGGCGCGGCGAGGTGCTCGATGTCGCCGCCACCTACCTCCGCATCAGCGCCGCCGGCATCCCGTTCGTGCTCGTCGCCCTGGTGGGTCAGGGAGTGCTGCGAGGCATGGAAGATCTCCGCACGCCGCTCGCCATCGTGGTGGTGGCCAACGTCGTGAACCTGGGCCTCGAGATCGTGGCCGTCTACGTCCTCGGCCTGGGCATCGCCGGGTCGGCCTGGAGCACCGTGGTGGTGCAGGTGTTCGCCGCCATCGTGTTCCTGTGGGTGGTGCGGCCCCACCTGGCCGCCGCCACGATCCCGCCGTCCCGATCGAGAGGAGATGGCCCCGTTCCTCACCGCCGGCCGCCATCTGGCCATGCGCGTCGGTGCGGTGCTGCTCGTGATCACGGGCACCACCTTCGTGGCCGCTCGCGTCGACGAGGCCACGCTGGCCGCTCACCAGATCGCCGCCACGCTGTTTGCGTTGCTCGCTCTCGTGACTGACGCGTTCGCCATCCCCGCGCAGACGCTGGTGGCCGGCTCGCTCGGGCGGGGTGACACCATCGCCGCCGCCGAGCTCAGCCGGCGCGTGCTGCGCATGGCCACGGTGGCGGCAACGGGACTGGGCGTGCTGCTGGCGATCGGGGCGTGGCCCCTGGTCCACCTCTTCACCAGTGACCCTGCGGTGGTGAGTCGAGCGACGGTGGCACTGCTGCTGCTGGCCCTGGCGCAACCTGCGGCCGGAGTCGCCATGAGCCTGGACGGCGTGCTCATCGGCGCCGCCGACTACCGCTTCCTGGGCGCCGCCGCCGGGCTGAGCGCGCTGGCCTTCGTGCCCCTGGCCGGGCTCACGCTGGCCGTGCCCGCCCTCGGCATCGCGGGAGTGTGGCTGGCCGTCAACGTGTGGATGGTGGCCCGCGCCGCGCTGAACCACCGCCGGCTCCGATCGGGGACATGGAGGTCGGCGAGGAGCGTGCGGCCTGCGCCTGCCGTTCAGTCGTAGGCCGCCTCCACCCACCATCGTCCCGCTTCGAGCACCGCGAGGTGGGCGGCACCGTCGTCGGTGAGGAGCTGGAAACGAGCCCGGCGCCGGTGACCGGCCGGATCCCACCACCGCTCGTCGGCCGGCCACGGCCCGGCCCACGCCACCACCCTGCGCCCGGGCGCGCCGGCCACCGCCAACCGGGCCGGCGCCGCGCTGACCAGGCAGCGGCCGTCCACCGTCACTGACACCCCGGCCGCATCGACGACCTCGGCCGGCAGCGGGGCCACCAGCACGCTGGCCGGCGACGGCGCCGGCACGCTCCCCGGCCAGGGACCGCCCTGCGGCGGGGGAGCCACCCGCGCCTCCCGCTCGGCCAGATCGACGGCCGCCACCGGCACCGCCGCCACCACCGTCGCGGGGTCTCGGCCACCGCGCCACTCGGCGACGGTGACGGCTTCCGGTCCCAACAGGCCCATGAGCCGGGCGGCTGCCCGCGCCGCCCGTTCGTCGGCTTGGGTGCGGCCGCCCCAGAACGCCAGCTGGCGCCCGGCGTCGGGCACCACCTCGTCGGGCACCAGCCGCAGCAGCACGATGCCGCCCGTGGGCGCGGCGCTGCCCGAAGCCCAACCCTCCAGTTGCCAGCGGACCCGTTCGGTGAGGGCGGCGGCGGTGAAAGCGTGCTCATGGCGCCACAACCGCTCGTGCCGTTCGCCGTGCTCGGTCTCGGCCACCACCATCAGCCGGGTGCAGGCCAGGCCCCGCGCCGCCAGGCGCCCGTACAGCTCGTCGGCCAGGTGCTTGCCGGCGAAGGCCACTGGGCCCAGGTCGGTGACGGGCGGGTCCAGCTCCAGGTGGACGGCGAGGTCAGGGGGCGGCGGCCGGGCGTCGACGGGGCGGTCGTCGTGGCCGCTGGCGCGCCGGTGGGCGAGCCGCCCGGGCGGCCCGAAGCGAGCCACCACATCGGTCGACGGCAGCGCCGCCAGCGCACCGAGGGTGCGGATGCCGAGGCGCGACAGCAGGTCGGCGAGGGGGTCGTCGTCGAGCGTGGCCACGGGGAACGGGGCCAGGAAGGCGGCGCTCTCCCCCGGCGCCACCACGACGGGACCATCCCTGGCGGCGGCTGATCGGGCGGCCAGCGCGGCGGCGAAGCGCCCGTCGGCCACGCCGATCCCGAACGACCCCACCACCGCCCGCTCAGGACCGAGGGCCTCGGTCACCAGCGCGCCGGCACGGGCCGCCAACGCCTCGTCGCCACCGTGGTAGCGCGACGGGCCCCGGGTGGCGAACGTGCACACGCCGGGTTCGGTGAGCTCCACCAGCGGCGTGAGGGTGGCCACCGCCTGGAGCACCGGCTCGAACGCCCTGGCGTCGCGCGCCGGGTCATGGGCCACCACGACCAGCCCGGGGCAACGACCCTGCGCCTCCCGGCGCCGCTGGCCCGGTGCCACGCCGTCGTCTCGGGCCGAGGGCGATGCCGCCACCACCCGGTTGGCGTGCACCACGGCCGTGGGCGGCCCCAGCGGCGCGCACGCGGCCAGGACGGGCCAGTCGGGGCAGCAGACCACGAGCGCACGCGGGGGCCGGGTGGTCATGCCGTCCCTCGCAGCGCCACGACGATGGCGGTGTCGTCGGCCCGGACCCGTCCCTCGCTGTCGGGCAGCCAGAGCGCCACCCGGCGAGACCGGGCCGCTGCCCGGCGGCCGGTGGTGGCGGCCATGACCCGCCGCCCCTGCAGGTGCCCGGCGCCGGCCTCCAGACCGACCCACCCTTCCACCCCGTCCACCTCGGCTACCACGCTCAGCTCCGGCTCGAGCGAACCCGGGGGTCCCAGCACCATGAGGACGGCGCCGCGCTGGCGGACCCGGGCCTGGAGGCGCCGGGCGTCACCCGCCCGCACCGAACGGGGCAGGCCCACGATCACCACGTCCACGCCGTCGACCAGGGTGGCCACCACCGTGGCCCACTCCGTCGGTGGCGGGGACGCCACGAGCAGCAATCGCTCGAGGGCCACGCCCACCTCGGCCGCCGCCGCCAGACCGAGCGACGGGAGACCCACCACCCCTACCCACGACCCCGCCGCCGACGGGCCGGCGGCCAGGGCGAGGGCCAGCGAGCGGGCGGCCGCGCCCCCGACGGCCACGGTGGTGCCGCGCCGCAGCGCACCGTCGGGCAGGAGAGGGGTCAGCGCCGGGAGCGCGGGAAGGACGTGCTCTCGCGCCAGCGCCACCGGGCGCGCCTGCTCGGCCGCCGCCGCCAGGGCCGCACCATCACCTCGCCCCGCCTCCATGACCTCATGCTAATCGAACAGGTGTTCGCCTATCAACGGGCGACATTTCATCGTTCTGCTGCGCGACATGTGTCGTAATCAGCGGCAACCGCAGTCAGTACGCGAAAACCCAGCCGGGGGCGGGGCCGACTGCGGGGTTAGCTGCCGGCGGCTTTGGCGGCGGCCTTCTCCTTGGCCAGGCGGCTGCGCTCGAGCAGGTGCGCCGGCACCCGCGAGGCCGCCGCCGACACCGCCGGCGCATCACCGGAGCCGGCCGAAGCGGCGGCAGGAGCGGCTTCCTCGACCGGCATCTCCAGCGCCGGGACCTCGCGCCCGGGCACCCAGTAGATGTAGAGGTCTTCCAGCACCGAGGCCAGACCGTCGGAGTTGAAGCCCTTCTTCAGGTCCACCGTCACCACGTTCTGGTACACGTGCACGCTGTCGACCCGGCCGGTGTCGAACAGCCGCCGCGCCAGCTCCGCCGACGGGCGCGGACCGATGGCCTGCTCCGGCGCGGTGAACCGCTCGTGACCCATCCCCGTCAGGCTGCGGTTGGCCTCGAGGCGCACCATGCCCGGGCGCGAAGTTGGCTTCTCGACGACGGCGACCGGCTGTCCCATGAACGCCGGAGGCTAGTGCTAGCTAGTAGCCGATGACCTACCGATCTGCGCCCACGACCTCGCCCTGCTCGCCGGCGCGGGCCAGCTGGCGGCGCCGCAGTCGCGACACCACCACCCAGGCGGCGACGGCGAAGGCGATCGAGATGATCGCCAGCACGGAGTGGACGGCCTTGAACCCGAACGACTGGTCGTCGCGGGCGATGTTCCACATCCGCGTCACCCAGACATAGACCGTCCAGATCGAGAAGGCCCGGATCACGTTGGCTTGACCGCGAGTCATGTCCAGACGGTACCCGTGCCGGTGAAGGCACGGGTCTCGGGCCTTGCGGCGCAGCAGAGGGGGGCGGCGGCCCCCGACCGTCACGCCTTCCTGTAGTCCGCCCCGCCGATGCCGAAGAAGGCGAGCGGGGTCACCTTGCCTCCCTTGTACTGGAAGACGCCCATCTCGCGCTTGATCACCGAGTGGGTGACGGGGTCGAGGGTGAACGTCCCCACGGTCGTGTCGTCACCGCCGTACACGCTGACGATCGTCAGGTCGGACTGCAGCGCCTTGTCCAGGGCATCACCGCTGTTGATGTCACCGCCGCTCTTCAGGACCCGGCGGATGACCTCCCACAGGTCGAACATGTTCTCGTAGAAGTTGGCGGCGTAGAAGTCGGGCAAGTCGCCGCCGTACTCCTTCTGGAACTCCTGCACGAAGAACTTCGCCAGCGGGCTCTTCGGATTGCCCGCGTCGAAGTAGTCGTACGTGAAGAAGTAGCCGTCCTTGTCGAACGTGCCCTTCGACGTGTTCACGCCATCGGGCGTGAACTCGAACGCGAATCGGTTGGCCTTCAGGCCGGCGGTGGCGGCCTGGTTCGTGAACGACCCGATGTCCTGGCCATACAGGCCGAGGAGCAGGATGTCGGGCTCGTTGGCCTTGATCTTGGGCAGCACCTGGGAGAAGTCCTGGTTGCCGACGGGCACGTACTCGTAGAGGCCGTTGTGGGTGTAGCCGGCGGCGGTGATCTTCTTCAGCACGTCGTCCTTGGTGGTGCCGTTGTTCGGCTCGCCGAGGTCCCAGAAGATCACCCCGACGGTCTTGGCGTCGGGGAGGGAGGCCTTGGTGTACTGGAAGAGCCCCGGCAACGGGTCGTTGGGAGTGATGGCGCGGGTGCCCCAGAAGTACGGCTTGCCCTGGGCGACGACGCCCGTGCCGCCCCCGCCGTCGAAGGTGAAGATCTTGTACAGGGCGGTGCCGTCGAGCATCACGGTGAGGTCGTCGCCGTAGGAGGCGAACTTCGCCGGGACGTGCTTGTTCCCGAGCTCGGTGATGGCGGCCTTGCCGGCGGCGGCGTCACCCGACTTGTGGTCGAGATAGATGAGGTTGATCTTCGGACCCCCGGCGGCCTCGATGTGCTTGGCCGCGAGGTCCAGCCCGCGCGACATGGTCTTGCCGTAGTACGACCCGGTCCCGGTCAGCGCCAGAACGGCACCGGCGTCGATGCTCATGCCCTTGCCCGACGTGGCGGCGTCGACGCCCAGCAGCGCGGCCAGGTCGGCGACGGTCGGGATGGCGCCCGAGCTGGCGCCCGACGCCGTGGTGGCCGCCCCTCCGGACGCGGTGGTAGCGGCCCCACCCGATGCCGTCGTCGCCGCACCGCCCGATGTCGTGGCCGTGGCGCTGTTGCTCGAGTTGTCGCCGCCGCAAGCCGCGAGGATGGTCGGCGCCAGCGCGACGGCGGCGCCAGCAGTGCCGAGGCGGGTCAGCACCTGCCGGCGGGTTATGCGGCCCTCGTGCACTGGCTGCTCCGGATCGATATCAGTCATACCGGCTGCTCCTTGTCTCGTGGCCGGACGACGGGCGCGCGACACGAGCGGGATGGCGCGCGCTCGAACCGATCAGCACAGCGTGCTGCCGAGCACCCGTTCGTCCCCCGACGTGTAGCGCTCCCCCAGAGAGCTACGACTGTGACCGAACCACGAATCGCAGCCCGAACTGCGCGCGGTACTAGCGCAGCCAGATTGGTGCACGCAAAACGACGGCGCCGTCTGGCGCAACATCGGCATTTCACGACGCCGAGCGGAGCGCGATCCGTATCGGGTGGCGATGGCGCCCGACGGGCTCCGACTTGCCCGCGAGTCGTGTCCCGGCGGTACCGTGAGGCCAGGTCGCGCCGCACTCACGGGGGTTCTTCATGGCTGACACCACGCTCGAACAGTTCGAATCAGAGGCCGAGCAGTTCCTCGAATCGAACGCGTCCAAGCGCGAGGAGGAGAAGAAGTTCGTGTGGGGTGAGGGACCCGACTCGGTGTCCCTGTTCGACGAGCGCAGCCGCCAGCGGGAGCTGGAGCTGCTGGAGCGGGCCAAGCAGTGGCGGGCCACCAAGTTCGACAACGGCTTCGGCTGGATCAGCGGGCCGTCCTCCTTCGGCGGGCGGGAGCTGCCCAACGCCTACCAGCGCACCTGGGACCGGCTCGAGAGCAAGTACGACGTGCCCAACCAGGGCTTCTTCGGCATCGGCCTGGGCATGGTGGCGCCCACGATCCTCGCCCACGCCACCACCACAGCCAAGGACGCCTACCTCACGAAGATGTACCGGGGCGACCTCGTCGGCTGCCAGCTCTTCAGCGAGCCCGGTGCCGGCTCCGACCTCGCCTCCCTGCAGACCAAGGCCGAGCGCGACGGCGACGAGTGGCTCATCACCGGCCAGAAGGTGTGGACGTCGGGCGCGCAGTACTCCGACATCGGCGAGATCATCTGCCGCACCGACCCCGACCTCCCCAAGCACAAGGGACTCACCGGCTTCATCGTCAACATGAAGGCGCCCGGCGTGGAGATCCGCCCGCTGCGCCAGATGACGGGCGGCGCCTCGTTCAACGAGGTGTTCTTCAATGAGGTGCGGGTGCGCGACGACCACCGCCTCGGCGACGTGAACCAGGGCTGGAGCGTGGCCCTCACCACGCTCATGAACGAGCGCGCCTCGATCGGCGGGGGCGGCGGCTCGGGTGGCCAGATGGCCCGCGTCATCGAGACCGTGCGTCACTTCGGCCTCGACACCGACCCGGTCACCCGCCAGAAGCTGGCCGACCTGTGGATCCACCTGCGCGTCGCCAGCTACACCAACCAGCGGGCCATGGACCGCATCAAGTCCGGCCAGCTGCCGGGGCCCGAGATGTCCATCGCCAAGCTGGCCCTCACCCAGAACATGCAGGAGATGGCCCAGTTCGTCGCCACCCTGCTGGGGCCCAGGCTCATCGCCGACCAGGGCGAATGGGGCACCTATTCGTGGAGCCAGTTCGTCCTCGGCATCCCCGGCATGCGCATCGCCGGTGGCAGCGACGAGGTGATGCGCAACATCGTGGGCGAGCGGGTGCTGGGCCTGCCCAAGGATGCCGGCATCGATTCCACCACACCCTTCCGCGACCTCAAGGTGGGCACGCAGAGCAAGTAGCTCCGTCGGCGGCTTAGCCTTTCACCATGAGTGAGAGCTGGCCGCCGCCGCCGCTGCCGGCCCCCGAGATGGCCGAGTCGGTGCTCGACCTGGTGGGCAACACACCCATCGTCAAGCTGCCGCGCTTGGCGCGCGATCTCGCCTGCACCATCGCCGTCAAGCTGGAGACCACCAACCCCGGCGGCTCGTCGAAGGACCGGCCGGCGGTCACCATGATCGACGCCGCCGAACGCGAGGGGTTGCTCCTTCCCGGCGGCACCATCGTGGAGCCCACGTCGGGCAACACCGGCGTGGGGCTGGCCATCGTGGCGGCCCAGCGCGGCTACCGGTGCGTCTTCGTGATGACCGACAAGGTCGCGCCCGAGAAGGTCGCGCTGCTGCGGGCCTACGGCGCCGAGGTGGTGGTGTGCCCGGTGGCGGTGCCGCCCGACGACCCCAGCTCGTACTACTCGACCGCCGAACGTCTCACCCGTGAGATCCCCGGCTCCTTCCGCCCCAACCAGTACGCCAACCCGGCCAACCCGCTGGCCCACGAGCTCACCACCGGGCCGGAGATCTGGCGCCAGACGGCCGGGCACGTCACGCACTTCGTGGCTGGCGTGGGTACGGGCGGCACCATCACCGGCGTCGCCCGCTACCTGAAGCGCGTCGCGCCGGCAGTGCAGATCATCGGGGCCGACCCCGAAGGCTCGGTCTACTCCGGCGGCTCGGGCCGGCCGTACCTCACCGAGGGCGTGGGTGAGGACTTCTGGCCCAGCACGTACGACCCGTCGCTCACCGACCGGGTGATCGCCTGCAGCGACGAGGAGAGCTTCCTGATGGCCCGACGCGTCGCCCGTGAAGAAGGCATCCTCATCGGCGGCTCCGGCGGCCTCGCGGTAGCGGCGGCCATGAAGCTCGGGGCCGAACTGGGCCCGAGTGACCTCGTCGTGGTCCTCATCCCCGACTCTGGGCGCGGCTACCTGTCGAAGGTCTTCAACGACGACTGGCTGGCCGGGTTCGGCTTCCTGCGCGAGTGCGAACTGTGCGTCGGCGCCGTCCTGGAGGCGCGCGGCCCGGCGGTGCCGGCGCTCGTCTACGTCAACCCCGAGGAACGGGCGCGCGACGCCATGGACAAGATGCACGCACACGGCATCTCGCAGCTCCCGGTGTGCAAGAACGAGCCGCCCTTCGCCGCCGCCGAAGTGGCCGGCGCGGTCGACGAGCTGGAGCTGATGGATGCCGCGTTCCGCGACGCGTCCATCCTGGAGACCCCCGTCGAGAAGGTGATGGGGCCGAAGCTCCCCACGATCGGCATCGGCCAGCCGCTGTCGCTCGCCGTGGAGATGCTCGACAAGAACCCGGCGCTGCTGGTGCTGTCGGGCGGTCGCCCCCTCGCCGTGCTCACGCGCAGCGATGTGCTGTCGTTCCTGTCGTCTTCGGGGGCCATCGATGGGTGAGCGCGAGACCGAGCAGGGCTGGGGCTTCGAGACCCGCGCCGTGCACGCCGGTCAGCCGCCCGACCCCGCGACGGGCGCGGTCGTGACCCCGATCTCACTGTCGACCACCTTCGCCCAGGAGGCCGTGGGCGAGCACAAGGGCTTCGAGTACGCCCGTTCCGCCAATCCCACCCGCGCCGCCCTGGAGGCGTGCGTCGCGTCGCTGGAGGGCGCCGCCCGCGGCTTCGCCTTCGCCTCTGGGCTGGCCGCCGAGGACAACGTGCTGCGCCTCCTCGCTCCGGGCGACCGCATCGTGCTGGGCAACGACGCGTACGGCGGCACCTACCGGCTCATCGCCCGCGTGTTCGGCCCGGTCGGTTACCTGTGGAGCACCGTGGACCTCACCGACGTCGATGGCGACTGGCCGCCCGACACCCGCATGGTGTGGCTGGAGACACCCACCAACCCGCTGTTGACGTGCATCGACATCGAGGCGGTATCGGCGCGTGCCCACCAGATGGGCGCCATCGTGGTGGTCGACAACACCTTCGCCTCACCGTTCTTGCAGAACCCGCTGGCTCACGGGGCCGACATCGTCGTGCACTCGGCCACGAAGTACCTCGGCGGCCACAGCGATGTGGTCGGTGGCTTCGTCGCGCTGAACGACGACGCGCTGGCCGATCGCATCCGGTTCACCCAGAACGCCGCCGGCGGGGTGCCGTCGCCGTTCGACTGCTATCTCGTCCTGCGGGGCGTGAAGACGCTGGCGGTGCGCATGGAACGACACTGCGCCAACGCCCGCGCCATCGTCGATCTCCTCATCGATCATCCAGCCGTCGAGCGCGTGCTGTACCCCCAACTGCCCGACCACCCGGGCCATGCCGCCGCCACCAAGCAGATGCGCGACTTCGGCGGCATGGTCAGCTTCACGTGCGCCGGTGGCGAAGCGGCGGCCCTGAAGGTCGTACGACGCACCTCGCTGTTCACCCTGGCCGAGTCGCTCGGGGCGGTGGAGTCGCTCATCGAGCACCCTGGGCGCATGACGCACGCGTCGGTCGCCGGCTCGGCCCTCGAGGTACCGGCGTCATTGGTGCGGTTATCGGTCGGGCTGGAAACGGGTAGCGACCTCGTGGCCGACGTGCGCAACGCCCTCGATTCGCTTTCGGCCTAGGAGCACTGTTGGACTTCCGCACCGATCGGGTGGGGCTGCTGCTCGACCAGCTCGACACGTCGGCCGAGATGGCCAAGGAGCGTCTCGCCGGCATGACCGACGACGAGCACCTCTGGGAGCCGGTGCCGGGGTGCCTGTCGATTCGCCGCGCTGCTGACATCCGCGGCCGCGCCGTCGGCCACGGCGACTGGCTGCTGGAGTCGCCCCATCCCGAGCCGGAACCGGCCCCGATGCGCACCATGGCGTGGCTGCTCGGCCACCTCTACCACGGCTTCCTCACGCGCTACGAATGGACGTTCGGCGCCCGCCAGGCCGACCCCATGACGATGGCCGACTTCACACCGTCGGCGAGTGCGGCGCTGGAGCGGCTCTGGGCGCTGCTGGCGCAGTGGCGCGATGGCATCGCCGGGCTCAGCGACCAGCAGCTCGACATGATCGGCTACGGGCAGTACCCGTTCGGGTTCGACCCGCACATCCAGTTCATCGCCATCGTGTGGTGGACGAACCGGGAGCTCATCCACCACACGGCCGAGATCGCCATCCTGCGCGACCTGTACGCCGCCCGCTGAGCGCCCGGCGAGTACCGTCCGTGGCGATGGTGTCGAAGCGAGTCGCCCCCACCCGCAGCACCGAGAAGCAGCTCTGGGCCGGCGGCCACGACGTGATCGTGGGCATCGACGAGGTCGGGCGGGGGGCGTGGGCCGGGCCGCTGGCGGTCGGTGCCGCCGTACTGCCCCGTGACCGCCGGGTCAACAAGGTGCGCGATTCCAAGCTGCTCAGCGAGGCCGAGCGCGAGCAGCTCTTCGATCGGGTCGCCTCGTGGTGCGTGGCGTGGCACGTCGGGATGGCCAGCCAGGCCGAGTGCGACGAGCTCGGCATGGCCGACGCGCAACGGCTGGCGGCCCGGCGGGCCATCGACGGGCTCGGGATCGCGCCCGACGCCGCCGTGGTGGACGGCAACTGGAACTTCGTCGGTGATGCCGTGCCGCACGTGCATCGCATGGTGAAGGCCGACGCCTACTGCCTGTCGGTGTCGGCGGCGTCCATCCTGGCCAAGGTGACCCGCGACCGGCTCATGCGCGCCGAATCCGAGCACTTTCCGGCCTACGCCTTCGAGTCCAACAAGGGGTACCCGTGCCCTACCCACAAGGCGGCCCTGGCCGGTTACGGGCCCACGGCCATCCACCGCCGCACCTGGGTGTTCATGGACCACATCGTGTGGCCGGGTCTCCGGGTGTTCCGGCCTGAGCAACCCACGCTCTTCTAATGGCGGCGCCTCCGGCGCCGTCTCGCTTCGCTCGGTCAATCGCTGCTCGCTCGGCCAACCCGCGGCAACCCGGGCAACTGATGCGGTTTGTACCCCGAATTCCGGGGCCGACGCGCATCAGTTGGCGAGGGCTAGCGCAGCGCAGTGCGACGCCCGCGGGGCCTGCTTCGACCGTGCCGATCACCACGAATCCCGCGTCCAGCGCCTCGGCCACGGCTGACGGCGCCAGTGCCGCCAGCAGACCACCAGACGTCTGCGGGTCGTAGCACAGCGCCTCCATCGCCGCGCCGACGCCACTGGCCACGTCGACCCGGCCGGTCAGATGCTCCCGGTTGCGGGCGTCGCCGCCCGTGCGCACACCGCCCTCGGCGGCGGCGAGGGCGCCCTCGTACAGCGGCAGCCGCGCCGTCTCCAGTACCAGCCGGGCGTCCGAGCGCTCGGCCATCTCCCACGCGTGCCCGCAGATGCCGAAGCCGGTGACGTCGGTGACGGCATGGACACCGCCATCGACGGCCGCCAGCGCCTCGGCGGCGCCCCGGTTGAGCTGGCGCATGCGCACGATGGCGGCGGCCTTGTCGTCGCCGCGGCCGCCGGCCAGCACGATGCCTGTGCCGATCGGCTTCGACAGCACCAGCACGTCGCCGGGCTGCGCGCCGGCCTTCGTCCAGACGCGGTCGGGGTGGACGAGGCCGGTCACGGCCAGACCGAAGATGGGCTCTTCGCTGCGGATCGTGTGGCCTCCGGCCACGCTGCCGCCGGCGGCGCGGACCACCTCGGCGGCGGCGCCCAGGATGGCGGCCACGGCTTCGGGTGGCATGCGCTCCGGGAAGGCCGAGATGTTGAGGGCCAGGACGACTCGCCCTCCCATGGCGAACACGTCGCTGCAGGCGTTGGCGGCGGCGATCGCACCGAAGTCGTCAGGGTCGTCGACCAGCGGGGGGAAGAAGTCGGTGGTCGAGACGAGGGCCAGGTCGTCGGCGATGCGATAGACGGCGGCGTCGTCGAACGGCGCCAGGCCGACCAGGAGCGCGTCGTCACCTTGGCCAGCAGCGAGCGTGCGCACCAGTGCGGCCAGGGGCGCGGCGCCCCACTTGGCGGCGCATCCTCCACAGCTCGTCCACTCGGTCAGCTTGAGATCGGCGAGATCAGTCACGGTGCTCCACTCGTTCGATGTTGGGTCGCTCGTCGGGCTCGACCTCGGCGTCCAGAAACGCGTCGATCATCTCGGCGGCGACGGTCGTGGAGGTGAGCCTGAGCCCGAGGGCCAGCACGTTGGCATCGTTCCAACGCCGAGCGCCGCGAGCCGTCTCGGCATCGGTGCACAGCGCCGCCCGCACGCCCGCCACCTTGTTGGCGGCGATCGACACGCCTGTTCCGGTCCAGCAGCACACGACGCCCCGATCGGCCACGCCGGCGGCCACGGCCTCGCCCACCCGGCGGCCGGCATCGGGCCACGGGTCGCCGTCGGCCACGACCAGGACGTCGTGGCCCCGTTGGCTGAGCAACCGCTCGATGTCGGCGGTAACCGGCGTGGATTCGTCGGTGCCGAAGGCCACCTTCACCGCCACAGCCTACGGCGGTCACCGATCGGCAGGCGCCGCGCCATGGGGACTGTAGGGGAAGACGACGAGGTCGGCGCCGCGCAGCAAGGAGCTGAGGTACCCGGTCGACGGCGTCAGGGGTCGTACGGCGCCAGGAGCGCTTCGCCCTTGGTCGAGCCGGTCGAGCCGGTCGAGCCGGTCGGGTCGCTCGACCACGACGGATCGAGACCGCGGCAGGTCAACCGCGCCGGCCGACTGAGCTCCCACAGCAAGGCCGGGCGTTCGCCGTGCCAGCGCACGGCGAAGGACACGGTGAGGTCGGCCGCCTGCCCCTCGTAGGCCTCCACCCCCTGGCCCGCCCACGATGGCGGGAACACCGCGAGGAGGTCGACACCGTCGGCCGATCGGCGCAGCAGCCGCCGCTCCAGCCACGTCAGCACCCGCACCCCGTCGGGCGCGTGGTCGGGTTCGAGGACTGGCTCCAACCTGGCTGCCATCGTGGCCACGTCGGTGGCGGCCATCGGCTCCCCGGCTCGCGACATCACGCCCACGACGGCATCGAGGGCGGCACGGGCGTCCCAGGTGGGGCGGCGACGAGCGCGCTTGGCCATCGTGACCGCCGCCGCGGCGAGGTCCGGCACCCATGCCTCGGCCCGCTCGCCGAGACGGCAACGCTCGGCCACGGTGAGCACGAGCTCGATCGGGTCGGCGTCGGCGGACGATGGATCGGACGGCCCGATCTCGGCGAGCAGGGCATCGGCCCGCGCCGCCACGATGCGGCTCGCCAACGCGTCGTCGGGCACCACGAAGCGGGTCGCGGCCTCGGTCTGGGTGACCCAACCGCGCACGACCTGCTCGGCCGAAGGAGTCGACGACGAAGGGGCCCGGGCCAGGCCGACGCGCACCGTCGAACGGTGGCCGATCGGCACCGCTACTGCCGCGCCCGAGGGAGCGTCGGGCGGCAGTGGAGCCAGGGGCCGGCCGGTGAGTGCGTCGGCGCGAGAGAACGCCACCGCCACCGGCAACGACGAGCGGTTCTCCACCTCGACGATGGGTGCGCCACCGCCGTCGGCCACGGCATAGGCGCGGTGCACGATGTCGCCCCCCGGCACACCGATCACCGTTTCGACCACCGGCGTGCCTCGGACGCGATGCTGGCGACAGGTCGGCTCGGTAGCGGGGGTGTGCCAGCGGTCGTCGGCCGCCACCCACCAGTCGAGGGGCGCCGAGCCATCCGACGGCGCCAACGCGCCCCACGATGTGACGACGCCCCGCCAATGCGAGCCCAGGGTGCCGATCACGGTGCCCGACGACACGAGGCTCGGCATGCCGGTACGGTACCGGCCCGCCCGTAGCATGCCGCCAGTGGACGTTGCCGTCCTCGTCCCGGTGAAGGACTTCCGTCTGGCCAAGCTGCGCTTGGCCGGCGCGCTCGCACCCGTCGAGCGCGAGGCGCTGGCGCGCGTCATGGCGTCCACGGTGGTGGCCGCCGCCAAGCCCCTGCCGGTCTTCGTGGTGTGCGACGACGACGGCGTGGCGACGTGGGCGGAGAGCGCGGGCGCCGCCGTGCTGTGGCGACCAGGCCTCGGACTGAACGGCGCGGTCACCGACGGCGTGCAGTCGCTCGGTGCCGTCGGGGTGCAGCGGGTGATCGTGGCGCACAGCGATCTCCCCCGGGCGACTCATCTCGCTTGGGTAGCGGCGTCACCGGGCCTGGCCATCGTGCCCGACCGGCGCGACGACGGCACCAACGTCATCTGCGTCCCGACCGGCGCGGGGTTCACCTTCGGCTACGGGCCGGGCTCGTTCCGGCGTCACGCCGCCGAGGGCCGTCGGCTCGGGCTCTCGGTGCGCGTGGTGCGTGACCCGGCGCTCGGCTGGGATGTGGACGTGCCCGACGATCTCGTCCACCCGGCCCTCGAGGAGGCATTGTCGTGGCTGCGAACGAACCCGGTCAGCCGAGCCTGACCCACGCCCGCGACGTCACCCGCGACCGGCCGGTGCCGGCCGTCGCGCTCGCCGTCGGGGCTCATCCGGACGATGTCGAGTTCGGCTGCGGCGCCACGCTGGCGAAGTGGGCGGCGGCGGGCTGCATCGTGCACCACCTGGTGTGCACGGACGGCTCAAAGGGCACCTGGGATGCGGCCGCCGACACCGTTGCGCTCGTAGCGACGCGCCAGCACGAGCAGCGCGCCGCCGCCAAAGCGCTCGGCGCGACAGGCTCGGTCACGTTCCTCGGCCAGGTCGACGGTGAACTGGGAACCGACCTCGCGCTGCGAGGCGCCGTCGCCGAGGTCATCCGCCGGGTCAAGCCCGACGTCGTGCTCGGCCATGACCCGTGGAAGCGCTACCGACTCCACCCCGACCATCGCGCCGCGGGGTTTCTCGTGTGCGACGGCATCGTGGCGGCGCGCGACCCCCACTTCTTCCCCGAACAGCGGCTGGCGCCGCACCGGCCGTCGGCGTTGCTGCTGTGGGAGGCCGACGAGGTGAGCCACGTGGAGGACGTGACGGGGTACGTCGACACCAAGTTGGCGGCCCTCGAGGCGCACGCCAGCCAGTTCGAGTCGACGATGGGGGCCGTCGACGAGGAGGGCCTGGAGGCGTTCCGGCGGCGGATCCGTCAGCGGCTGGCCGGCAACGGCGAACGCGCCGGCGCCGGCGCGGCGGAGCTCTTCGCCGCCATCACCGACATCTGACGGCGAGCTGCTACTTGAACTGCCCGGGGCGGCGGCCCGGCCCGGGCGATCCGGCGAAGGCCTGCGCGATGCCGAGCCACTCCTCGGCCAGCGGACCTTCGGCCACGACCGCGGTGTCGGAAGGGTGCCGGCGCTGCGTCACCACGAGGCAGAAATCGAGCGCGGGGCCGGTCACCTGATCGGCGGCGTTCTCGTCGCCCCACGTCCACGGCTCGCCCCCGCCGGGCGGGTCGAGCGACACGAACACGTCGTCGTCCGGTACCGCGCGGTTGCGAATGGCGTAGGAGAACGGCCGGGCCCGCACCCCGATGTGGGCGACGTGGCGCAGTCGTGCGGTCGGGAGCCGCCGCACGCCCACCGCGTCGGCCACGTCCTGGCCGTGGGCCCACGTCTCCATCAGCCGAGCCGTCGCGAACGACCGCGCGCCCATGGCCGGGCCGTACCAGACGATGCGGGCGTTGGGGTCGAGGCCGCGCAGCACCTCCAACATCCGGGCCCGGCCCTCACGCCAGTCCTCGAGCAGCTGCCGGGGTGGCACCGAGCGACCGTGCTCCACCGACGGATCGGAGGCCGCCGTCAGCAGCCCCTTGGCGTGCGCCAGAAACGCGTCCGGGTCGGTGGCGGCGAGAATGGCCTGGTCATCGAAGTACCAGAGGTGGCTGATCTGGTCTCGCACGGCCCACCCGGCGGCCGGCGTCGACACCTCCCAGGCCGCGTCCGGCAGCTCCTGCACGAGCGCATCGAGCGACTCGTGCTCGGCGACGAGATCGTTCGTGATCGCTTCCATGTCTGCATCATGGCCCCCCGGGCGGCCACGCGTGGAAGCGGGGAGCCCGAAGGCTCCCCGCTTCACCCGCAATGGTGCCCGTTCTACTTGGCGACGCGCTTGGTGGCCCGCTTGGCGGGCGCCTTCCGAGCCGCAGTGGCCTTCTTCGCCGGCGCCTTCTTGGCGGTGGTCTTCTTGGCCGCCGGCGCCTTCCTGGCGGTGGTCTTCTTGGCGGTCGTCTTCTTGGCCGCCGGAGCCTTCCGGGCCGTGGTCTTCTTGGCCGGAGCCTTGCGGGCCGTCGTGGTCTTCTTGGCCACCGACTTCCGGGCCGCCGTGGTCTTCCGCGCGGTGGTCTTCTTCGCCGGAGCCTTCCGAGCGGTGGTCTTCTTGGCCGGAGCCTTCCGAGCGGTGGTCTTCTTGGCCGCGGTGGTCTTCTTCGCCGGAGCCTTCTTGGCCACGGTCCTCTTGGCCGGAGCCTTCTTGGCGGGGGCCTTCTTCGCCGCCGCCTTCTTCGTTGCTGCCACTGTTCTCCCTTCGGGGGTTCGCGTCACGTGCCGCGAAGTGTTTGGGTATCCGCCTTGTTTGCGAAGCGGGCGGTGAACGTCATGTCCGTCGAGACGTACCCGCTGCTTCGGTGGAGAAGTTGATCCGGACCCGCTGGGCGCCAGTGCTTGTGACGCCCGAATGCCTCTCCATCGACTCGGGCAACTCGGCCTTGGTCATGTATCGCGCTGATCTCCTGAGTTTCAAACACGAGGTCCAGCGCACATGAGAACGCTTCTTCCGGCAAAGGTCAAGCATTTCTACGCGTCAGATGAACGGTAGTTGCATCAGCAACTGATGTGCTCTGCCGAATTCGGCGGCACCGCGCTCCCGTCACCGACGACACTACCGCGATGCAGACCGTGCACTGGCCCCTCTTCGAGCTTCGCGTCGAGACGCCACGCGTGACGTTGCGCTACCCCGACGACAACGATGCCGTCGCCCTCGCCGACGTCGCCGCGGCCGGTGTCCACGACCGCGGGTGGATGCCGTTTTCAATCCCGTGGACGGATGTCGAGCCTCCGCGGCAGCAACGAAACACGCTGCAGCACATCTGGCTGACCCGAGCACAGTGGACATCTGAGCGTTGGCACTTGCCGATGGCCGTCGTGGTCGACGGCGACATCGCGGGTGTCCAGGCCATCGCTGCGGAGCAGTTCTCCGTGTTGCGATCGGTGGTCACGGGCTCGTGGCTTGGACGCCGCTACCAGGGGAAAGGCATCGGCACCGAGATGCGCGCCGCCATCTTGCATCTCGCCTTCGCGGGCCTTGGCTCGGAGTACGCGTTGAGCGGTGCGTTCGCCGACAACGACGCGTCGCTCGCGGTGACGCGACACCTCGGCTACGAGGAGGCGGCGCGGCGGCGCGTCGTGCGGCGCGACGCGCCGGCGTGGATAGTCGACTTCCGCCTGTCGCGCTCGCGTTGGGAAGCGCGACGTCGAGACGACATCACCATCGTCAACCTCCAACCGTGCCTCGAGATGTTCGGCGCGACGTGACCACTGCGATCGCCGGTGTCGACGGCTGCTGGACGGGATGGGTCGTGGCCACGCACGAGGGCGCGCGCGTCGTGCCATCGTTCGCAACGATCGCGAATGAGTTTGCACTGATCGGTGTCGACATGCCGATCGGGCTGCCCGACGGGTGGGGTCGCAACGCCGATCGCGCTGCACGCGCGCGTACATCCGGCCGCGCGGTGCGTGCGTGTTCCCTACACCACCGCGTGGCCTCCTCGAGCACCACGACTACGGCGACGCGAACGCGGCGTCGAAGGCGCGCTTCGGTGGTGGCCTCACGCGTCAGACCTTCCATCTGCTTCCCAAGATCCGCGAAGTTGACGCCGCCGTCGTGCCCGCGACCCAACATCGATTCATCGAGGTGCATCCGGAGTGCTCGTTCCGCGCGCTCACAGGATCGGTGCTGGCACCCAAGCGCACGGCGCTCGGGCGCCATCAACGCAGAGAAGCGCTGGAGCCGATCTTCGGCGTCATCGAGTCACGACTCGCCGGGGCGCGACCGGACGACATCCTCGATGCCTACGCCGTGCTCTGGACGGCGATGCGACATCAGCGCGGCGAATCGATCGTCTTCGGCGGTAGCGAGGTCGACGGGCGCGGCCTGATCATGCGGATCGTGGTCTGAGTGGTCTGAGCGCCTCACGGATCCGGCGGGCGACATCCTCCATCTCGGCGTCGTCGCGGTAACGCTGACGCGGCCAGAAGAAGCCGCGCAGGCCGTCCTTGCGCCGGCGGGGGACGACATGGCAGTGGAGGTGGGCCACGCTCTGGCTCACGATGTTGTTCATGGCGACGAAGGAGCCGTCGGCGGCGAGCGCCTCCTGCACCGCCGAGGTGACCAACTGGACCCGCTCGAAGTAGGGACCCACGTCGGCTGTCGCCAAGTCCAGGAGCGTCACGACGTGACGGCGGGGCACGACGAGCACGTGACCAGGGAACACCGGCCGTCGATCGAGGAAGGCGACCACCACATCGTCGTCGAGGACGATGTGGGCCGCTTCCAAGCCGGCGACGATGCGGCAGAAGACGTCGTCAGGTGCGGCGGCGCTCATGGCGTCGTCAGTATCGCCTGCCGCGCGGCGTAACGTCGCTCCGGTGCGCGTCACGCTGTTCGTCACCTGCGTCGTTGAGCTCTTCGAGCCAGACGTGGGTGTGGCGACGGTTCGGGTGCTGCGGGCCGGCGGCTGCCAGGTCTCATGCCCAAGCGGGCAGACGTGCTGCGGCCAGCCAGCGTGGAACTCGGGCTTCCACAGCGCCGCCGCGCAGGTGGCTCGCACCACCCTCGATGCCCTCGACCGCGACGGCGGTGACGCCGTGGTCGTACCGGCGGGCTCGTGCGCCACGATGGTGAAGGTGTTCTGGCCGGAGCTGTTCGAACTGGTCGGAGACCACGCCGCCGCCGCACGGGCCCGTGCCCTTGGCGCCCGCACGTACGAGCTGTCGGCGTTCCTGGCCGAGCACCCGGTCGCGCAGCGCGCCCTTGGCCAGCGGGTCGCCTACCACCACTCGTGCCACATGCTGCGGGAGCTGCGGGTGAAGGATCAGCCCGAGCAGTTGCTCGCTTCGGCCGGCTGTGAACGGGTGGCGTGGGATGCGGACACACGATGCTGCGGCTTCGGCGGCTTGTTCAGCTTCAAGCTCCCGGAGGTGTCCGAGGCGATGGCCGACGACAAGCTCGCCTCACTGGCCGCCGTCGACCCGCCGCCCGATCTCGTCGTGGGCGCCGACGGGTCATGCCTGCTGCACCTCCGGGCTCGAGCCGAGCACGAGGGCCGGCCCATCGTCACCCGCCACATAGCGCAGCTGATCGCTGAGGCGTTGCCATGACGGGTCACTTCACACTGGTCGGGTCGAGCTTGCGGGAGCGCACCGCCACGGCGACCCGTGACGAACGGCTCCATGCCTCCCTGGCGAAGGCCATCGTGCACTTCGCCGGCGGGCGCGAAACGGCATTGGCCACACTGGACGACCCCGATGCCCTCCGCGCCGCCGCCCGACGCGTGCGCCACGACGTCATCGCCGACCTGCCCGGTGCGCTGGAGCGATTCGCCGATCGCTTCGTAGCCAACGGCGGTCACGTGCACTGGGCCTGCGATGCCGCCGACGCCAACGAGTACATCGTCGGTGTGGCCCGGGAGATCGGTGCTCGCACGGTGGTGAAGGGCAAGTCGATGGCGACGGAGGAGACCGGGCTCAACGACGCGCTCGAGGCCGCCGGCTGCACCGTCGTGGAGACCGACCTCGGTGAGTGGATCATCCAGCTGGCCGGCCACACACCGAGTCACATCATCGCTCCGGCGGTCCACCTCGACCGCCACCAGATTCGCGACATCCTGCAAGAGGAGGTTCGCGACGGGCACAAGCTCGACTCCCAGCCCGAGCATCTCGCCGCCTTCGCCCGCGAGCAGCTTCGCGCCCGCTTCCTCTCCGCCGACCTCGGCGTGTCGGGATGCAACTTCGGCGTGGCCGAGACCGGCTCCATCGTCCTCGTCGAGAACGAGGGCAACGGCCGGCTGTGCACCACGGTGCCTCGCGTCCACGTGGCGGTGATGGGCATGGAGCGGATCGTGGAATCGTGGGACCAGCTGGATCTGCTCATCAACCTGCTGGCCCGCTCAGCCACGGGCCAGGACCTGTCGACCTACACGAACATCATCACGGGGCCACGACGCGACGGCGAAGGCGACGGACCCGACGAGCTCCACGTCGTCATCCTCGACAACGGCCGCTCCGACGTGCTGGGCACCGAACTGCACGAGATCCTCGACTGCATCCGCTGCGGCGCGTGCCTCAACGTGTGCCCGGTCTACCGCCAGGTCGGAGGCCATGCGTACGGGTGGGTGTACTCGGGACCGGTCGGTGCCGTGCTCACGCCGTTGCTGGCCGGGCGCGAGGCCGAAGCCGCCGAACTGGCGAACGCGTCGACGCTGTGCGGGGCGTGCATGGACGCCTGCCCAGTCGGCATCCCCCTGCAGGACCTGCTGCTGTCGTTGCGCCGCCGCAAGGCCGAAGCCGCCGGGCGAGCCGAGCGTGCCGGATGGGCGGCGTGGGCAGCGGCGTGGTCGCGCCCGCTCACGTTCCGGGCATCGATCAAAGCGGCCTCGCTCGGGCGCCCGCTCAGCCGCCACAGCGCGATGGCACCCGGCCTGCGTGGTTGGAGCCACGGACGCGAGCCGCCGACGCCGGCGGCGCGATCGTTCACCCAGCGATGGAAGGCCGGGGAGGTTTGAGCACCGAGACCGGCGATCGGTCGGCGTTTCTCGGTCGGCTCCGTGGTCGCCTCGCGGGCGGTGTGCCGGCCAACGCCGCCCATCCCATCCCCCCGCCGCTCGACGGCGTGCCGCTCGTGCACTCGCACCGGCTCGATCCCGATGACGTGGTGGGCTCATTCGTGCGCAACGCCACTGCCGTGAGGGTGCTCGTGCACGAGATCGACGGACCCGAGGTGCCGGACGCGCTCGTGGCCGACATCGTGGCGCGCCATGGTGTTCGGCGCGCTGTGGTGACCCCCGAGCCGGCCGTCGACGCTGTGGCCGCCCGGCTGGCCGACCTCGGCGTGGACGTGAGCGGCGTCACCGTGGCGACCAGCGCGGCGGCCGACTTGGGGGTCACGTCGGCGTTCGCCGCCATCGCCACTACCGGCACGGTCGTGCAGGACTCGGGTGCCGCCGGCGGCCGATCGGGCAGCCTGCTCCCGCCGGTGCATCTCTGCGTGCTGCCGGCGAGCCGCATCGTGGCCACCTCCGCCGAGGTGCTGCGCGGCCTCGGTGACGGTCGCGCGCTGCCGTCGAACCTGGTGCTCATCACGGGCCCCTCGCGCTCAGGCGACATCGAGCAGATCATGACGCTCGGCGTGCACGGCCCGCTGACGGTCGAAGTCGTGCTCCTGCACCGCGCCTGACCCACAACCGCGCCGCCTGTGTAACGCCGATCGAGCCACATTCGAGATCGACGTCACACAGGCAGCCGGAGACGCCGCCGAGGCGGTAGACGCAGGCAACATTGCCGTAACAGGCGCGCCGATAAGCTCCGCGCACCAGGCAAGGGGAGGCATCTCGTGGTCCTACGCAAGCTCAGCTTCACAATGTTGGCCGTCACCATGGTGGCGGCGCATGGCGGCCTGCGGGGGTGACAACAGTGGATCGTCGTCGGCGACGACGGCGGCCGGAGCGGCCACCACCGCGGCGGCCGGAGCGGCCACCACCGCGGCGGCCGGCAGCCAGGGCTGCGAGATCACCAGCACGAAGGGCTCGCTCGGCACGTTCTCGCTCACCAGCAACGGCACCCTGACCGTCGCAACCTCTCTGCCCGCCCCCGGCTACTGGAGCGGCGCCACCGAGTCCGACCAGAAGACCGGTCTCGAGTACTGCATGGCATCGGACATGGCCAACCGCCTCGGCCTGTCGAAGGTGACGGTGAAGAACGTGGACTTCGCCGCGCTGCAAGCCGGCCAGGCGACCGGCTTCGACATCGCGCTGTCGCAGGTGACGATCAACGACGACCGCAAGAAGGTGGTGTCCTTCAGCGACCCGTACTTCACCTCCGACCAGGCACTCATGGTCAACACGGGCACCACGGCGACCTCGATGGCCGACGTGCAGAAGCTGCAGCTCGGAAGTCAGACCGGTACGACCGGGCTCGACTACATCAACGAGACCGTCAAGCCCGACAAGGAGCCGAAGGTGTTCCAGGACACCGCCTCCATGTTCAACGCGCTCTTGGCCAAGACCGTGGACGGCATCTTGTTCGACACCGCCATCCTGCTGCCCCAGAGCAAGCAGCCGGGCTACGAGGGCACCTCGGTCATCGCTCAGTTCAAGACCGGTGAGGGCTACGGGATCCTGCTGCCCAAGGACTCGGCCAACCTGTCCAAGGTGAACGAGATGCTCAAGGCGGAGAAGGACGACGGCACGCTGGCGCGGTTCTCGCAGGCCTACGTCCAGGTCAACCCGGCCGACGTCGACAAGATCCCCGTGATCGCGTAGTCCGGCTGCCAGGGTGACCACACCCGCAGGTCTACTGACCGGGCCCGTCGCGTCGCGACGGGCCCGCCGAGCGGCACCGAGCTACCTGGTCGGGGCCATCGTGGCCACGATCTTCTTCTTCCCGATCGGGATCTTCGCGCTGCGCGGTGTGGTGCGGGGCCGTCGCTTCGAACGCTCGGGTCAACGCGAGGCGGCTCGGTTGGAGTCCGAGAAGGTCAGGTCGATGATCTGGTGGGCGGTGGGCCTCGGGCTCTCCGTCGCCGCCATCGTCTTCATCGTCTTGCTGCTCACGATGAACAACGGCGCCGTGCGCAGCGCGTTCTTCAACTGGGACGAGATCAAGGCCAGCTTCCCGGCCGTCCTGCGCGGCTTCAAGACCAACATCTCGCTGTTCATGGTCACCGAGGCGATCGTGCTCGTCTGGGCCCTCGTCATCGCCATCGTCCGCAGCCTCCCGGGTCCTGCGGCCGCGCCTGTGCGGTTCCTCGCCGTCGTCTACACCGACCTGTTCCGCGGCCTGCCCGCCATCATCGTCATCTACATCGTGGAGTACGGCTTCAAGCGAGCCGGGCTGCCGGTCGTGAAGAACTTCACCGACTACCAGAGCGGCGTGCTGGCGCTCACGCTCGTCTACGGCGCCTACGTGTCGGAGGTGTACCGATCCGGCATCGACGGCGTCCACTGGAGCCAGACGGCGGCGGCGCGGTCCCTGGGCCTGTCCTACGCCCGCACGATGCGCTACGTGATCGTGCCGCAGGCGGTCCGGCGCATCATCCCGCCGTTGCTCAACGACTTCATCGGCTTGCAGAAGGACACCGCGCTCGTGTCGGTGATCGGCACGCTCGACGCGTTCAACGTGGCCCGGAACACCGCCAGCCTCAGCGGCAACCTGTCGGCCATCACCGGCGTGGCCATCTGCTTCGTCGCCATCACCATCCCGCTGGCCCGCCTCACCGACTACTTGGTGAAGCGCGACCAGGCCCGCATGCGAGCGTCCAGTTGAGCTTCCTCGACATCGACGGCGTGCACAAGCACTTCGGCGAGAACCACGTGCTGCGCGGTGTCGATCTGCACGTGGACGAGCATCAGGTGGTGTGCCTCATCGGCGCGTCGGGCAGCGGCAAGTCGACGCTGTTGCGATGCATCAATGCCCTCGAGCCCATCGACGGCGGCGAGATCCGCATCGAAGACGAGCGCGTCACCGGCCAAGGCGTCGATCTCAACTGGCTCCGCCAGGAAGTCGGCATCGTGTTCCAGAGCTTCAACCTGTTCCCCCACATGAGCGTGCTGGAGAACGTCACCCTCGCGCCGGTCAAGGTGTTGAAGTTGAACAAGACCTACGCGCGGGAGCGGGCGATGGCGCTGCTGACGCGCATCGGCCTCGCCGAGAAGGCCAGCGCCTACCCCGACCGGCTGTCGGGCGGCCAGCAGCAACGAGTCGCCATCGTGCGGGCGCTGGCCATGGGGCCGAGGGTGCTCCTGCTCGACGAGATCACGTCCGCCCTCGACCCCGAGCTGGTCTCCGAGGTGCTCAACATCGTGCGTGAACTGGCCGAGGAGGGGATGACGATGCTGATCGCCACCCACGAGATGGGCTTCGCCCGCGAGGTCTCCACGAAGGTGTGCTTCCTCGACCAGGGCGTCGTGGCCGAGGAAGGCCCGCCGGGGCAGATCTTCTCGGCGCCCGAGAACGCCCGCACCCAGGCGTTCTTGCGTCGCATCATCGAAGCCGGGCGGCTCTAGCGACCGCGCCGGCGCCGGCTTACAGCGTGCGGATGCCGGTCGGCTCGAGTCCGGGCGTCACCGCCGCCGGCACGTCACGGCCGGCCGCCGAGCCGGCCCCGACCAAGCACACGAAGGTGGGCGCCGCTGCGGTCGCCATGATGGAGGACCCGAGGCAGGCGGCGTAGACGCCGCACGCCGGGATGTGGCCGAACATCGCCGTCGTGCCGTCGAGACGCACGGTGAAGACGCCGTTCGACGCCGACAGCACGGTGAGGGTGACGCCTCCGAGATCGACGACGGCACCGGGGCCGAACACGTGGGCGTAGGCGTCGGCAGTGGCACCGAAGGGTTGGATGCGCCGATCGAGACCGCTGCAACGATCGAGGCCGAGGCGGAACACGGTGAAGCACTGTGGGTCCGGGCGCTGATCGACGCGGTGCACCGCCACACCTGAGGCCGACAGCGTCGCATCCGGGCCCGTGCCGCCACCGACACGCGCTTCGATCGTGGTGAACGCGCCGCCGTCGGGCGACGCCACGACGAGGAGCTCGGTGGCGCCACTCGCCTCGGCACCGAGGTTGTAGACCGCGCCCGACTGCCGGTGCACCGCTACCAGCGACGGCGCCAACCAGCCGGCGGCGTACCGGTTGAGCGCGACGGTGCGCTGCGGATCGGTGGGGAACGAGTCACCGTTGTGACCGCACGACGGCGGGCTACCCGACGCCGGCCGGCTCATCACGTCGACCGGGTTGTCGTACTGGCCTCCCCAGCAACCGGTGCCCGTCCCCGTGTAGGAGTGTGGCCAGTCGAGCATGTGGCCGAACTCGTGGGTGGCGATCATCCAGAACGGCGCCGGCGTGCCGTTGGCCACCGTGCCCGTATCGAGGAGGGTGTTCAAGGTGACGATGCCGTCGCGACCGTTGGTCGGGTAGAGGCCGCGGGCGCACGCCGGGTCGGCGCACGTGAAGCCCGGCCCGGCCTTGCCGTAGGCCAGGACACCGCCGGCGCCGGCACTGTTGTTCCTGCGCACGACGAGCTCGCCGTCGTAGCCCGAGCCCAGATTGCTGGCCTGGGCCGGCACCTCGCAATCGGTGTCGCCGGTGCCCGCTTGCGCGACGACCGCCCCGACCCAGCGGTAGTCGGGTCGGTACCGGCCGCCCGACTCGTCCAGGTAGTAGGCCGACACCTGGGCCAGGCGGTCCGTCACGGCGGTCACCTCGTCGGGCGTGAACGGCGCGGCGGCCGGCGTGCAGCCGACAACGGCGATCTGGTCGATGCCGGAGCTGTAGCGGCGAGCCTCGGTGGCGTCGGCGACGAGGCCGAGGGTGTCCTGCGGGAACCAACCCGTCACATCGATCACGACGTCGGCCGTGCCCTGGTTGATCAACACGCCGATGGCCCCGCTCACGTCCGACTGGCCGTCGCCGGTCAGGTCGGCGACGCCGGCGCCCAGCCCCACCAGCACCGTGTTGGCCACCGTCTGCCCAGCGGCGAAGTTGACGAACGACGTCGCCGGTTGACCGTGGCTGCTGGTCGCGACGGTGGTGTCGGCCAGCGGCCAGATCGTGAGGAAGCCCACGGCTGACGGCCGCGTCACCGTGACGTTGAGGGCGACGGCGCCGACGAGGCCACGTGGGAGATCGGCCATGGCGTCGATCTTGGCGATGTAGGTCAGCCCCGCCTCCGCGGGCGCGGAGGGACCGCCGTCGGAAGGATCGCGGGTGTCGATGAGGCGCTGCGGGCTGATCGGGTGGAAGGTCCGGTCCGGCGAGAACCAACCGGTGACGTCGACCACCACGTCCACGCCGTCGGTGACCGCGTCGAGATAGGCGTACACGGCAATGGCGCCATCGACGCCTACGCCAAGGACCTGGTTGTTGGCGACGACCTGACCGGCGGCGAAGTTCAGCGACGACGTGGGTGGCGCGGCGGCACCGGACGGGTACGCCTTGAGGAAGCCGTTGCCCGTCGGCCCCGACACCGTGAGGTTGATGGCGACGGCACCGACCTGGCCGGCCGGCAACCCGGCCCGCGCGACCACATCGATCAGGCGGACCTCGTCGCGACCGAAGCGGCCGCCCCCGCTGTAGCCCGGCGAGCCCGGCCGGGTTTCCAGCACCCGCACCGGAGCGATGGGCGTGAAGCCGGCGTCGACCGGCACCCAGCCGGTGACATCGACGAGCACATCGAGGGGCGCCGGCGAACCGGCGAAGACGGCGATCGCCCCGCTGGGATCGACGCCCAGGAGCACCCCGTTGGGAACGGTGAGCCCGGCGACGAAGTTGATGGTGGAGGCGACGGGCATCGGGCCCCCCGGCCAGATGGTGAGGTAGCCGGCGGCCTGAGGCTGCGTCACGGTCACGTTGAGGGCGACCGCTGCCACGTCGGCCGGCGGAACACCGAGCGCACTCGTCACGTTCACGAGGCGCGTCTGGAAGGCGGGCAGCGACCCCGTGCCCCCGTAGCCGGTCCGCGTGTCCAGGACCCGAGCCGGCGCGATGGGCAGGAAGCCGCGGTTGTCGCCGGTTGCCGCCGTCGCGTTCGGCTGCGGCAACGGGCAGCGCCGCCTGCGGGGCCGTCACGTTCGACGCGGCCGCCGCCGAGCGGGGCGTCGAGGTCTGCACCATCGTCGTTCCAGCCACCAGGACGACGGCGACGAGGACCGCGAGGCGCGCTGACGAGATGCCCGGAGCGTACCTGCATCCCCCACTCCGGGCCCCTGGCGGGCTAGTACCTTCCTCCAGAAGTACCGCCGTCCCAGGAGCGCCGTGACCGACCTGCTGAGCCCCTCGTCGAAGTCCACCGACCGAGACGGGGCCCCGCCCCCGTCACGACTACGGGTAGTGCTGGACACATCTGTCCTGGTGGCCGACCCCGGCGCTCTGAACTCCTACGTGGGCTGCGATGTGGTCATCCCCCTCACGGTGATCGAAGAGCTCGACAGCCTCAAGAGTCGCATGGACGACGTCGGTCGGGCCGCCCGGACCGCATTGCGCACCATCGAGGACCTGCGACTCCGCGCCGGCGGGTCGCTGGCCGAGCCGCTCCCGCTCACCGACGACCCGCAGTCGGGCACCCTTCGGATCGAGGTGAACGGCGTGCAGCACCACCGCCTCGTCGAGCACGGCCTCGATCCCGCCAAGCCCGACAACCGGATCATCGGCGCCGCCCTGGGCCAGGCTGCCCAGGCCGCCACCCGCATCGTCAGCAACGACGCCGCCCTGCGCATCAAGGCCGCCCACCTCGGCATGGACGCCTCCGAGCACCGCCCGAGCGGCGTGGTGCCACCGGATCAGCGACCGATGGGTTGGATCACCGTCGAGGCCGCGCACGAGCGCATCGACTGCCTCTACGCCGCCGGCCGGCTGGCCGTCGATGCCGTCGCCGGGCTCGACGGCCTTCCGGAGAACACCTTCGCCGTGCTGCGGTCCGGCTCGCAGTCGGCGCTGGTGCGTCGGGCCGACGACGACCTCGTCCTGCTCCCTCACGCCTCGCCGGAGGCCTGGGGCCTGCGGGCCCGGTCGAAGGAGCAACGCTTCGCCCTGGAGCTGCTGCTCGACCCCACGGTGAGCATCGTGGCCCTCGACGGGCGGGCCGGCACCGGCAAGACGGTGCTGGCGGTGGCGGCCGGGCTGGAGCAGGTCGTGGAGCAGCGGCGCTACGAGCGCCTGTCGATCTACCGGCCGCTGGTGCCCGTCGGCCGAGCCGACGTGGGGTTCCTGCCGGGCGGCCTGGAGGAGAAGCTCGATCCGTGGATGGCGGCCATCCACGACGCCCTCGTCGCCCTCACCGACCGCCGCTCGGTGCGCGACGCCCGCTCCCTGATCGACGAGCTCACGTCACGAGGCACCCTGTCGCTCGAGTCCGTGACCTTCCTGCGGGGGCGGTCGCTGCACCGCCAGTTCACCATCATCGACGAGGCCCAGAACCTGGAGCCCACGACGCTGAAGACCATCCTCACCCGCATCGGTGAGGACACGAAGGTGATCTTCACCGGCGACACCAGCCAGATCGACGCGCCGTACCTGGGGTCCACCAACAACGCCCTGGCGGTGCTGATCCGGGCCTTCGCCGGCCAGCGTTGCTTCGGCCACGTCACTCTCACGGCCTGTGAGCGCAGCGAAGTGGCCAGCCTGGCGGCCGAGCTGCTGTGAAGCCCTGAGGCCATCGGATCGGCCTCACTATGCGTGGCTATTTGCTGGCAACACGAAACCAGATTGTAATGACCGGTATTGGATTGTTTGCTTTACACCTCACCGAGCGTCGCCGTACGCTGTCACAAAGCGGCGGTGGGCCACCCCCTCCCGGCCCCCGCCGCTCCACCTCCGTGGCACGGCGAGGATCCCATGGACGACCGGACGGACTGGATGGACGGCAAACCGTGCCGCGGCAAGTCCCAGGTGTTCTTCGCCCCTCGGGCCGAGCGGCCACAGGCCAGGGCCCGGCGCGAGGCGCAGGCCCGACGCCTCTGCGCCGCCTGTCCCGTCGCCCGCGCCTGTCGGGATTTTGCCCGTCGCCACCGTGAGTACGGGTTCTGGGGAGGCGAGTCCGAGGAGGAGCGGCACCGGGCCGGCTACACCGTCGCCGCCCCGGTCGGCGTGCGCTCCCGCCTCGCCGCGTCGTCACGCGCGCGAACCCCTCGGCCGCCGCCCCGCCCGGTTCGGCCGCCGACCAGCCCGGTTCGGCCGCCGCCAGCCGACAGATCGCGCAGCCTGCGCGCTCGACCGCGCTGGCGAGGGTGCAAGCGCGCAGGCCGCGCGATTTGGACACGACGCGGCGGGGGACGCTGGCGGGGGCGCCGCGGCGGGAGCGCGGGACTGTGCGCGGCGGGAGCGCGGGGCTGTGCGCGGCGGCGGGCGGCTCCTCAACTTCGCCACACCCTCGGCGTAGCGTGGGCGCCGATGGTTGCTGCTCCGCACCCCGGTGCGCTTCCCACCCTTCGCGCTGAGCGCTTCGCCGTGGTCGACGTCGAGACCAACGGCCTGTCGGAGCGGCGCCACCGCCTGCTCCAGATGGCCGTCGTCACCGTCGACGCCGACGGCGCCGTGCTCGACCGGTGGGACACCTTCGTGCGCCCCCGCTTCGGCCGGGTCGGTCCCACCCACATCCACGGCCTCACGGCACGTGAGCTCAAGACGGCGCCGGCCTTCGCCGACGTGGCCCCCGAGCTGCTCCGGCGCCTCGACGGCGCCGTCTTCACCGCCCACAACGCCGAGTTCGACTGGGGGTTCATCTCGCGCTCGTTGCAGCGGGCCGGCTATCAGCCGCCCGACACGGCCCGCCTCTGCACGATGCGGCTGTCGCGCGCCCTCGCCGTCGAACCCACCTCGCACCGGCTGGTCGACGTCTGTGGTCGCCACGGCATCACCATCACCCGCGCCCACGACGCCCTGGCCGACGCCGAGGCCACCGCCGCCGTCCTGCCTCTGCTGCTCGCCGACGGCCAGGTCACCTCGGCCGACGATCTCGTTCCCCACCTCACCGGCGCCAGCAGTGAGGCGCCCTGGCCGGCGTGGACCGCGCCGCCGTGGTGGCGCCGGGCCCTCTACGGGTAGCGCGCCAGCAGCCGGGCAGCCGCCTCGCGGCCCAGGTTGGCCCAGACCGCCGGCTCCAGTACCTCGGCTTCGGGTCCGGCCCGCAACAGCAGCCGTTCCAGCCAGCGCTCCGAGGCCACCGCCAGCCGCACCCGGATGCGTCCGTCCGGCTCGGTGTCGGCACGGTGCACGGGATAGGTCTCCACCACCCACGCCGCCGACGCCGGTAGGAGCACGGTCACCTCCACGGTGTCGGCATCGCCGAAGAAGTCGCCCCGCTCCACCGGGACCTCCCGGTGGACGAAGTGCTCACCCGTGGGCACGGCCGACTCGATGCGGTCGATGCGGAACGTTCGCGCCGGACCGGCCAGGGAATCGTCGGCCACGACGTACCACCGGCCACGCGTCGTGAACACCCGTTGGGGGTCGATGGCGCGGCCGCCCAGTTCACCTCGGCCGGCCGAGTAGTACGTGATGGCCAAGCGTTCGCGCTCGAGCGCCGCCTCCTGCACCACCTCGAGCAATGGCGGTCGCTCCACGTCGACCACGAGGGCGGGCTGGTCGTCGGCGCCCAACGTGACGGCCAGCTTCTCGAGGGCACGGCCCAGTGGACCGCCCGGATCGGCACCAGGCAGGGCCATCGCCGCCCGGCCGGCGGCCAGTAGGGCGAATCCTTCGGGCGCGGTCAGGCGCAGCGGCCGGGTGAACAGCCGCGGCACCCCCATGTGGATGACGCCGTCTTCGATCCAGAGGTCCACCAGCTCGTCCACGTACGGCGGGAGGCCGCACAGTGAGGCGACCTCGAGGTCGTGGATCAGGTGCGGCTCGGAGACGTGGAATCGCTCGGCCGCTTCGGCCACCGGGACCTCGCCCCGCTCCATCAACCACGGCAGCATGACCAGCAGCCGCCGGAGACGCTCTTGGGCCGGGCGCGGCCCCCGCCGAGACGTAGTGTCGGCGGCGCTCATGCCCGCGCCTCGGTCGCGGCGATGGCGGCCAGCCACTGCGTCACGTCGTCGCGCACCTCGGGCGGTCCGATCACCACGGCGTCGTCCAGCAGGCCGAGCACCCACGACCGGAACGCCGGCAGGTTGCCACACGGCACCCGTACGAGGATGCTGCCGTCGGGCCGCTGCTCCATGACGGCGTCCTGGCCCACTTCGCCGCGCCACCTTGCTGGCCCGGATGGCACCCACCGCCACCACCGCCTCGCTAGCCGCACCCATGGCCTTCGGGTCCTCGGGCAGCACGTGGGCCAGGTCGAAATCGGCGGGCACCGCGAAGGCACCCGCCTCGCCGGCGGCCACGTCACCCTGGATGCGATCCACGCGGAACGTGCGCCGCTCGCCCCGCCCGTGATCGAGCCCGGCGACGTACCAGAACCCGTCGCGCGTGAGCAGACCGTACGGATCGACGGTGCGGTCCTGGCCGTTGTAACGGAACCGCACCGTCGCGCGGCGGGTGCTGGCCTCGAACAAGACCGGCAGCGACGGCAGCGACGCCAAGACGGCCGACGGGGTCGTGTCGCCGAGGTCGGTCGCGCCCAGCTTCAACAGCGCGTCGGCGCTCCAGTCCGGGCGCAGGTGGACCGCCGCCACCGCCACCTGCAGCGCTCTGGTCTCCTCGGGCGTGAGGTCGAGGCGGAGCTCGTATCGGCGCCGGTCGATGCGGTACCCCGTGCTGCCGGCGCGCGTGCCGCTCAGCACTTCGGTCTCGATCGGGACACCGCCGTCGCGCAGCGCCGCCTTGTCGCGCTCGAAGGCGCCCCGCCGCGCCGTCTCGCCGGGCGGATACTGCCCGGCGAGCGAATCGGCGATCTGCTCGAGCGTCAGCGGCTCACGCGCCTCCAGCAGGAGCGCCACCAGGTTGGTGAGCCGCTCGAGGGGGTCGGGCACGGCGCCGCCTAGTCGGCGTCGGTGTCGGGGATGGCCGCCAAGGCGTCGTGCTCGGCGATCACGCGTCGCATGGTGGCGACGACGTCGGCTGACGACGCCCCCGGTGTGAGCACCGCCGCCACCCCTTGGGCCACCAGCTTCGGTGTGTCCTGATCGGGGATGATCCCACCCACCACCACCGGTATGTCCATCCCCCGCAGGCGCACCTGCTCGACCACCTTGGGCGCCAATGTGAGATGGGCTCCCGACAGCATCGACAGACCGATGGCATCGACGTCTTCGTCCACCGCGGCGGCCGCCACCGTCTCCGGCGTCTGGAACAACCCGGTGTAGATCACCTCGAAACCGGCATCCCGCAAGATGCGTGCCACCACCTTCACGCCCCGGTCGTGGCCGTCCAAGCCCACCTTGGCCACCAGGATGCGGGCGCTCACCGCGACATCACTTCGTGCTGTAGTCGTAGAAGCCGCGCCCGGCCTTACGCCCGAGCAGACCGGCCTCCACCATCCTCGACAACAACGGCGGCGCCGCGAACAACGGCTCCTTGAACTCGGCGTACAGGCTGTCGGCCACGGCCATGGTCGTGTCCAACCCGATCAGATCGGCCAACCGCAACGGCCCCATCGGGTGGTTGCAACCCTCCACCATGCCCGTGTCGATGTCCTCGGCCGACGCGAACCCCGACTCCAGCATCCGGATCGACGACAACAGGTACGGGATCAACAACGCGTTCACGATGAAGCCCGCACGATCCTGACTCTTGATCACGTGCTTGCCCAACACGTCCGACGCGAACGCCGCCGCCCGCTCCGTCGTCGCCGGCGCCGTCAACAACGACGACACCAGCTCCACCAGCCGCAACACCGGCACCGGATTGAAGAAGTGGATCCCGATCACGTGCTCCGGCCGCCCCGTGGCCATGCCCAACTTCATCACCGGGATGGACGACGTGTTCGACGCCAAGATGGCGTCGTCGTCGGTGACCACCTTGTCCAGCAGCGTGAACACCTCGGTCTTCAGGGCCTCGTCCTCGACCACCGCCTCCACCACCAGCTGCCGGTCGGCCAGATCGGCCAGATCGGTCGTGAGCCGCAAGCGGCTCATCGTGGCGTCGCGCTCGGCCTCATCCAACTTCCCCGCCCGCACCGCGCGGTCCAACGAGACGTTGATGCGGTGCAGACCTAGCTCGGCGGCGCCGGCGTCCACCTCGCGTACCACCACGTCGAGCCCGGCCCGCGCACACACCTCGGCGATGCCCGAGCCCATCAGACCACAACCAACCACGCCGACCCGCTCGATCGTCATGCCAGCGACCCGACGAGCTTGGCGGCGGCATCCATGGTGGCCAGGATGGCGGCTTCGTCGCCCTGCGGCAGGCCCACCACCACTCGGGTGAAGCCGGCGTCGCGGTAGCTCTCCACCGTCTCGGCCTTGGGCGGCACGCCGAACACACCCAGCTCGATCGATGCCGGATCGCGGCCGGCTTCCTCGGCCACCGCACGCAGATCGGCCAGCGCGGGCAGGATCTCGCGCCGCGAGTGGATGGGCATCCAGCCGTCGCAGTACTCCACCACGTGGCGGAAGGTGGTGGGGCCGGCGGCGCCGCCCATGAGCACCGGCGGGTTGGGCTGCTGGACGGGCTTGGGCCACGACCAGCTGGGCGAGAACTGCACGAACTCGCCGTGGTAGGCGGCCTCGTCCTTGGTCCACAGCTCCTTCATGGCCAGCACGCTCTCGCGCACCTGGGCCCGGCGGCGCTTGGGATCGACGCCGTGGTGCTCCATCTCGTCGACGTTCCAGCCCACGCCGATGCCGAAGAGCAGCCGCCCGCCGGACATGAAGTCGACCGTCGCCACCTCCTTGGCCAACACGATGGGGTCGCGCTGGGCCACCAGGCAGATGCCCGTGCCGAGCTTGAGGTCCGTGGTGACAGCCGCCGCGCTCGGCCAGCGCGGCGAACGGGTCGAGCGTGCGCCGGTACTGCTCCGGCAACGGCTCACCCCCCGGCCACGGCGTCTTGCGGCTCGCGGGAATGTGGGTGTGCTCCGGGAACCACAACGACTCCAAGCCCCGAGTCTCGGCCTCGACGGCCAAGCGCGCCGGCAATGGCGTGAGGTCGGTCGGGAAGATCATCACACCGATGTCCATAGTTGCCCCCTCGACAAGATTCAGATGGTCCGTGCGTTAGATGGTGGGCGTCTCGACGTGGCGTCCGAACACGCCGGCCAGGGTGCCCATGATCTCGCCCAGGGTGGCGTAGGTGCGGACCGTGTCGATCAGCACGGGCATCAGGTTGACCTCGGGATCGGCGGCCTCCGTGGCCAGGCGGGCCAGGGCGGCGTCGACGGCGGCCTGCTGGCGGCGGTGACGCACCCCGTCGAGTCGTTTGATCTGACGGGCCTCGTCCTCGTTGGTGATCTGCAACAGATCCATCGGGGTGTCGTCGTTGCCCTCGGTGAACCGGTTCACCCCCACCACGACCCGGCGGCCCTCGTTGAACTTCCGCTCCAACTCATACGCCGAGTCGGCGATGTGACCCTGGAACCAGTTGTCCTCGATGCCGGCGATCACACCCTCCAACATCGACCCCTTGCCCAGATCGTCGAGATGGGCGAACAGCTCCTCGGCCTGCCGTTCCATCTCATCGGTCAACGCCTCGACGAAGTAGCTGCCCCCCAACGGGTCGGCCACGTTGGCCACGTTCGTCTCGAACGCCAGCACCTGCTGCGTGCGCAACGCGATCCGCGCCGAACGCTCCGTCGGCAACGCCATCGCCTCGTCCATCGAGTTCGTGTGCAACGACTGCGTCCCGCCCAACACCCCGGCCAACGCCTCGATCGCCGTGCGCACGATGTTCACCTCGGGCTGCTGCGCCGTGAGCGACACCCCCGCCGTCTGCGTGTGGAACCGCAGCTGCAACGACCGCTCCCCCACCGCCCCGTACCGCTCCCGCATCCAGCGGGCCCAGATCCGCCGCGCCGCCCGATACTTGGCGATCTCCTCGAAGAAATCGATGTGAGCGTTGAAGAAGAAGCTCAACCGCGGCGCGAACGCGTCCACCGGCAACCCCGACGCCAACGCCAGCTCCACGTAGGCGAACCCGTTCGCCAACGTGAACGCCAGCTCCTCCGCCGCCGTCGAGCCCGCCTCCCGGATGTGGTACCCCGAGATCGAGATCGAATGCCACCGCGGCATCTCCGCCGCCGTGAACGCGATCGTGTCGCGCACCAACCGCATCGACGGGCGCGGCGGGAACACGAACTCCTTCTGCGCCTGATACTCCTTCAAGATGTCGTTCTGCAGCGTCCCCCCCAGACGCGCCCGCGACACCCCCGCCGCCTCCGCCTGCGCCACGTACATCGCGAAGATCACCGCCGCCGGCGAGTTGATCGTCATCGACGTCGTGGTCGAACCCAGATCGATGTCGCGGTACAGGTCCTCCATGTCGGCCAGCGTGTCGACCGCCACCCCGCACCGGCCCACCTCACCATCCGACATCGGGTCGTCGGAATCCAGCCCCAACAACGTGGGCATGTCGAACGCCGTCGACAACCCGTCACCACCCGCCCGGATGATCTCCTTGAACCGCCAGTTCGTGTCCTCCGCCGTCCCGAACCCCGCGAACATCCGCATCGTCCACAACTTGGACCGGTACATCGACGCGTACGGCCCCCGCGTATACGGGTACAACCCCGGGAACTCACCGTCATCAGGGCCGTAGACGGGGTCGAGGGGGATCCCCGACATCGTCTCGGACACACCATCACGCAGCCCGGACGCCTCATCAAAGGCCCGCTGCCATTCCTCGCGTCGGGTCGGCACCGCCGTAGTGTACGGGCCGCGGCCGGCCGGATCGACTTGGGGGCGGCCCCTGCTCACAGGAAACCCACACCCACGGTCCAGGCGGGCCGAAGATCGGGACCCCATCCTGAAGGCCATGGAAGACCCGCTCTCTCCGCCCCTCTCCGATCCTGACGCTGCGTCGATCGAGCCGCCCGTCCCGTCGTTCCTGGCCCCGCTCACGCCGCCGGTCCCGCCGGCCCCGCCCTCCCCGCCGGCACCCGGCGCCGCCCGCCCACCCCAACCGCTCCGCCCGCCCCGGCGTAGCTCGCCCGGGCGCGCCGCCCTCGTCGGCGGCATCTCCGGCGCCCTGGTCGCCGCCATCGCCGCCTTCGGCGTCGTTCGCCTCACCGATCACGACGCCACGCCGGTGACCAGTACGGCCGCCGCCGTAGCCACGCCGCTGTCGACGTCCACCTTCGACATCCACGGCGTCCTGGCCAAGGTCGGCAACGCCGTCGTCTCCATCGACGTCTCGCAACAGAGCCGCCGCGGATCGGTGGTGACCGGAGCCGGATCCGGGTTCGTCATCTCCGACCAGGGCTACGTCCTGACCAACAACCACGTCGTCGACGGCGCCTCGGCCATCACGGTCAACTTCTCCGACGGCAGCAGTGAGACCGCCACCGTGGTCGGCACCGACGCCACCCACGACATCGCCGTGCTCAAGATCGCCGACATCCACGGGGCCACGCCGCTGGCCCTGGCCGACACGTCCACGTTGCGGGTGGGCGACGAGGTGCTGGCCATCGGCAACGCCCTCGATCTGGGCGACAGCCCCACGATCACCCTCGGCATCGTCTCGGCCAAGGACCGCTCCATCCAGACCGACACCGAGTCGCTGTCCGGGCTGCTACAGACCGACGCCGCCATCAACCCCGGCAACTCGGGGGGGCCGCTGGTCGACTCGACCGGCACCGTCGTCGGGATCAACACCGCTGGCGTCACGGGCGCCAACAACATCGGCTTCGCCATCGACATCTCGACGGTGAAGAGCGTGATCGCCCAGATCGAACAGGGGAGCTAGACCGAGAGGTTGGTCGCGAGCGCGCCGAATTCGAGCGCGCTGGTGACCAACTTCGCGACTGCGGCCAGGGCGCCGCGAGTGCCGGAACGCCCAGCCAGTACGGTGCGGCTCGTGTTCGAGCGGTTCACCGATCAGGCTCGCCAGATGATCCTGACGGCGCAGGAAGAGTCCCGGCTCCTCCAGCACGACTACATCGGCACCGAGCACCTTCTCATCGCCGCCACCGAGGTCGACGACCAGCTCACCGCCACGCTGGCCGGGTTGGGGATCACCACCGAAGCACTGCGGGGCATCGTCACCCGCATGGTGGCTCCGGGGGGCCACGACCGCCCGGGCGACGTCCCGTTCACGGCCGAGGCCACCGCCGCTCTCGACCGCTCGCTACGAGAGGCGCTGCAGCTCGGCCACGGCGCCATCCGCCCGGGGCACGTGGTGCTCGGACTCCTCGACGTGCACGACGGCACGATGCCGGTGCTGCTGGCCCGGCTGGGCGTCCGGGCCGAGGCGATCCGCGCCGCGGTGCTGGTGCGGTTCAAGACCGATCCCGACGACCCAGCCACCACCGCAACGGTCGTGCCCGTGTGCCCCCGATGCACCGCTCCCGCCGCCGAGGCCCTGCGGGTCTCGACGCTGTCGGTCGACGGCCAGTTCGTGCGCGTCGCCTTCTGCGGGGTCTGCGGCGGGGTGCTGCCCGTAACGTTCGACGGATGAAGTGGATCGTTCACGGGGAACGCCAGATCTACGCCAGCGAGTGGATGACCCTGGCCCTCACGGACATCGAGATCCCCGGCGGCGCCCGCTTCGAGCACCACGTGGTGCGCTCGCCGGCGGCGGCCGCGGGCACCGTCGTCCACGATCCTGACCTCGGCGTGCTGCTCCTGTACCGCCACCGCTTCACCACCGACACCTGGGGCTGGGAGGTGCCGGCCGGCCGCATCGACGAGGGGGAGACGCCCGAGCAGGCGGCATCGCGCGAAGCACTGGAGGAGACCGGGTGGCGGCCAGGACCGCTGCGCTTCCTCACGACGTATCACCCGAACAACGGCCAGTCCGACCTCCGCTTCCACCTCTTCGCCGCCGCCGGCGCGACCTATGTCGGGCCGCCGTCGGACCCCAGTGAGTCCGATCGAGTCGAGTGGGTGCCGGTCCACGAGGTGCGCCGGCTGATCGCCACCCACGACGTGCCCGACGGACTCTCGCTGACGGCGCTGCTGTGGTGGCTGACGATCGGCGACGTCGACACAACGCCGCCAGCGGCCTGACACTCGCGATGAGAGCCGGCGGTCGCCCGCCGGCTCTCACCCGCTATCGCGATGGTGTGCTTACGAACCCTCCGCCGCCGTGACCGTGGCGTAGGTGCCGAGCTTGCCCTCGTTGTCGATGAGGTCACCGGCAGGCTCGAGCGTGCCCAACTGCTTCGGGTCGGTCACCGTGTACTGCACCATCTGGGCGCCCTCGCTGAGGTAGGCGTCCTTCAGGCCGTCCATCTTCGAGGTGAGCCCCTTGATGAGCGTCGGGTTCGTCTGCTGGATGGCTCGGGCCGCCAGCATGATGTTGGCCCGGTTCAGGCCGCCCTTGTACGACGCCGCCTCCTTCAGGATCTCCACCATGAACCAGGCGAAGATGAAGCCGGTGAAGTACGTGGTCTTCTTGGCGTCGTAGCCGGCCGTCTTCATGATGTCCTGGTACGTCGTCACGATCGGCAGGTCGGCGTTGGCCGGGTCGTTCACGTCGATGAAGTTCTGCAGGAAGTACGTGCCTTCGCCGGTCAGGCCCTGGTCGATCAGCGGCTGGAAGAACTGGTTCAGCGAGCCGCAGGTCTCCGACATGATCACGACCGGCTTCCACGCGCCCTTCTCCACGTCAGCCATGCCTTGGGTGCAGTAGACGCCCGTCGTCTGCAACAGCAGCACGTCGGCGCCCGTGGCCGCCGCGCTCGTGAAGTTGTTGTCGATGTTCGGGGCCGTGGCGTCGTGCGGGAAGTCCCCGACGAGTTCGATGTTGGTGCCCTTGATGGCGTTCTTGAACCCGTTCAGGTAGCTCTTGCCGAAGTCGTTGTTGAAGGTGATCGACGCAACCTTCACGCCGTCCGGGTACTTCTGCTTCAGCCACTCGGCCCACAGCGTGGCGGCCGAGAAGTAGTCGAGCTGCATGCCCGTGGTCCACGGATGGTTCTCGACGTCACCCCACTGGGCCGCACCGGTACCGTTCAGGAGCTGCGGCATGCACTCCCGGTTGGTGTCGTCCCAGATGCCGAGGTTGTTCGGCGTGCCCAGCATGGTGTTGAAGGCGGCGTACTTGTTGGCCGACAGGGCCTCGTCGGAGTTCGTCTTGGTGGCCGCCGGTTGGTACTGGTCGTCCTTGCCGTCGAGCACGATCTTGCGTCCGTCGATGCCGCCGTTGGCGGCGACGTAGTCGTAGTACGCCCGCATGCCGTCGTAGAGGAGGGCGAAGCCGGCCAGCGGGCCCGACGTCGGATAGCTGGCGAACAGGTCGATCTCGCTGTCGGAGATGCCCTGGTTGATGTTCCAGTCCGACGGGCACTTCGTCAGATCGAGCTCGAACCCACTCGGGCCGACATAGTGGTCCGGGTTGGCCGGGTCGACGCCGTACTTGCCCGTCCCAGCAGCCGGGATGACGCCACCCTGCTCACCGGCGGCGGCCGTCGTCGCCGCCCCGCCGGCGGTCGTCGCCGCACCTGTGGTGGCCGCGCCCGTGGTGGCCGCAGGGGCCGCCGTGGTGGCCGCCGGTGCCGCCGTAGTGGCCGAACTACTCCCACTGTTGTCGCCGCCGCACGCTGCGGCCACGAGGCCCAGCGACACGAGCAACGAGGTCGGTACGACCCATCGGTTCCTTCTCATTCTGTACTCCCCCTGGTGGTTGTTGATGTCAGATCGGAGCCGGGTTCAGTGATCAGCTCCGGGAATGGCGATACCGGCTCGTCACTGACGATGACCTTGGCGTGGTGCTCGGGCAGCCACGCCGGGTTCGGTATCACCATCACCACTCGCGCCTTGATCCGACGGATCCCGTCCATGACGCCGCCCGGCAGCAGAAAAATGAACACTAGGAGCAGGATGCCGTAGAAGACGCCCGAGATGGCGCCGGCCCCGGGCCGGCCTTCGAGGAAGCCGAAGTTGTCGGCCCATTGGCGCGTGTAGTACGGGATGAACACGAACGCCAGGGCGCCCGGAATGGCGCCCCACAGGGTCGCCACGCCGCCGATCACCAGCGCCACCACGAGGAAGATGGCCAACTCGAGACCGAACTTCGTGTCGGTCGCCTGCGGCGTCTCGATCATGAGAAGGGAACCGGCCACGCCGGCCACTGCGGCGCTGAGGCCGAAGGTGAGCGTCTTCACCAGGGCCAGGTTCACGCCGGAAGTGGCGGCGCTGGTCTGGTTGTCGCGCTGGGCGAAGATGGCGCGCCCGACCCGGCTCTTCACCACGTTGCGCACGAGCACGAACATCACGGCCCCGATGGCGAGGATCACGAAGTAGTGCCACGCCAGCGGCCCGAACCGGGACCTCGAATCCCAAGGCGTCCAGTCCGGCGGCAGGAAACGGTCACTCGACTGCTTGCCGTTGGGTCCGCCGGTGAGGCTCTCGTACTTGACCACCAGCGTGGGAAACACGGTGGCCACGGCCAAGGTCACGACGGCCAGGTACAGGCCCCGTATCCGCAGCGCCGGCAGGCCGATGAGCACACCGACGACGAAGGTGAGGACGAACGCGACCGGGATGGTCGTGAGGTAGTTCCAATCGTGATCGGCCACGAGGATGATCGTGGTGTAGGCGCCGAGGCCGACGAAGGCGCTGTGGCCCAGGGAGATCTGGCCGGAGAAGCCGATCACCAGGTCGAGAGCCATGATGGCGATCGCATAGCAGAGCACCTGGGTGAACTGTCCTATGCGAGCCGGCTGGCCGGCGAAGTAGGGCGTGTAGATCAAGGCGGCGATGAACAGCGCCCAGAAGAAGCCCTTGTACAGGCGATGTCCGGTGGTGCGCTCGGTCAGCGTGACGAGTGCCATCACACACGCTCCGGTTTCTTCGAGCCGAAAAGGCCGGTCGGTTTCACGAAGAGCACGACGGCGATCAGGAGAAGGGCACCGCCGAGCGCCAGGTCGCTGCCGATGGGGTCGACGTAGCCACCGATCATCGTCTCGGCGAGACCGATCAGGACGCCCCCCACCACCGCCCCGAGGAGGCTGTCGAGGCCGCCGAGCGTGGCGGCGGCGAACGAGTAGATGAGCACCGTTCCCATGAAGCTCGGTGTGAGGAACGTCTTATGGGCAATGAGGCAGCCCGCCAGCGTGCCGACGGCGGCGGCCAGTGCCCACCCGAACTGGATGGTGCGCCCGATGTGGATGCCCACGAGCTTGCTCGATTCGAGATTGGACGACACCGAGCGGAACGCCAGCCCGACCTTCGTCTTGCGCAGGAGGATGCTGACGAGGATCAGGACGACGAGAACGGTGAACCAGACGCCGAGGTTCTCGTAGAAGAAACGGGCGCCACCGAAGTCGAAGCTGCTGTTACGGGGGAACGGTGTGTCGAAGGAGTACGGGTCGGCGCCCCAGATCACGGTGGCGAGCGCGCCGAGCATGATGAACCACGCCAGCGTCACGATGGTGATGGCGAGGTGGTTGCTGGGATCGAAGGGGCGGATGAAGATCCGCTCGATGGCGGCGCCGCCGATCGCCGAGAGCACCATGGCGAGGGCGATCGCCAGCCAGATCGGCAGCCCGTGGTCGGCGACGAAGACCCAGGCGATGAACGTACCGAACATCGCCATGTTGCCCTGGGCGAAGTTGATGACGCCCGTCGCCTTGTAGATCAGTACGAGCGACAGCGCCATGGCGGCGTAGATGAAGCCGTTGTTCAGCGCGTCGATGAGACGTTGGAAGAACAGGTCCCAGCCGTTGCGCCAGATCGCCCACAACGAGAACGCCACGATGGCGACGACGGCGATCGTCCAGTTGCGGGCCCGCTTGGTACCGAAGCGCTCCAGGGCTCCGTAACCTTCTTTGATCGCCTCATTGGCCTTCTCAGTGTCGAGACCGGTAGCCACGTCTCTCCTTTCAGTAGCCCAGGTAGGCGCGACGGACGGCGTCGTCGCTGCGGAGCTCGTCGGCGGTGCCTGACAGCGCGATCTGGCCCGCTTCGAGCACATAGGCCCGGTGGGCGATCTCGAACGCCAAGTTGGCGTTCTGCTCGACCACGAGCATCGTGACACCTTGCTCGGCGTTCAACACGCCGAGCCGGCGGAAGAGGTCCTGCACGATGATCGGCGCCAGGCCGAGTGACGGCTCGTCGAGCAAGAGGAGGCGGGGCCGACCCATGAGGGCTCGGGCGATGGCCAGCATCTGCTGCTCGCCACCGCTGAGGCTGCCGGCCAGCTGGGCGCGCCGCTCGCCCAGGCGGGGGAACACATCGAGCCAGCGCTCGATGTCGGCGTGGATCTCGTTGTCCTTGCGGACGTAGGCGCCGACTTCGAGGTTGTCATAGACGCTGAGATCCGGGAAGGTGCCCCGGCCCTGGGGCACGTGGGCCACGCCCTTGCGCACGACGTCGGTGGTGGATCGGCCCACGAGCTGCGTGCCGTCGAGGTCGACGCGGCCCCTCGTGCTGATCATCTGACAGATGGCACGCAGTGTCGTGGTCTTCCCGGCGCCGTTGGCTCCGAGGATCACCACCACTTCGCCTGTGCGCACCTCGAACGAGATGCCGTGCAGCACCTGCACCGGTCCGTACCCGGCCCAGAGCTCGTCGACCTTCAGCAGCGCGGTATCGACGCTGGTGCTCACGCTGCCGTCCCCAGATAGGCCTCGATGACCTTGGGATCGCGCTGCACCTGCGCGGGCAGGCCGTCCGCGATCTTGCGCCCGAAGTCGAGGGCCACGACCTTGTCCGAGATGCCCATCACCATCGCCATGTGATGCTCCACCAAGAGCACGGTGAGACCGTGACGGTCGCGCAGGTCGCGGATGAGGCCCGCCAGCTCCTCGACCTCGGCGTGGGTGAGGCCGCTGGCCGGTTCGTCGAGCATGAGCAGCTTGGGGTCGCCGGCCAACGCTCGGGCCAGCTCGATGCGCTTCAGCGTGCCGAAGGGCAGACCCGCCGCGGGTCGGAAGGCGATGTCGGCCAGGTCGAGCTCTTGCAGCAGCGTGTACGCCTTGCGCGACAGCGCACGATCCTCTTTGCGCACACCGATGTGCAGGGGTGCCGTGAGGAAGTTGGCTTTGCCCAACTGGTGGGCACCCACCATGACGTTCTGGAGCACCGTGAGCCCGGGCCAGAGCGCCAGGTTCTGGAAGGTGCGGGTGATGCCGATCTTCGAGATCGTGTCGGGCCGAGCCTTCAGGAGATCCTTGCCGTCGAAGGTGATGCGGCCACTGGTCGGTTGGTAGATGCGGCTGACGACGTTGAACATGGTCGTCTTGCCCGCGCCGTTCGGACCGATGAGCCCACAGATCTCGCCGTCGCCGATGTCGAAGCTCAGCGAGTCGAGCGCCATGATGCCGCCGAAGCGGACCGTCACCTCTTGTACTTCGAGCAATGCCACTCGTCATCCCCCAGTGCCACGCGGGCTTCCCCCGAAGCGATGTGACGCCCGCAACATAGCAGCGCGTCCGACGCCTGTTGCCGGTCCGTCAGCATGTTGCAACACGACGGACGAAATCGCCAGTGTGCTTGTACAGACCAACCTCCGGCGACGCTCCGGTCCCCTGAGATAGCCGATCTGTGAACAACGATGTGTACGGACGGTGGACGACGGGTTCCATCCTGGGGACACTGAGAAATTCCTGGGGAGAACTTGTTGACGACAAAAAAGGTTCTTGACCTGGGGAAACAGCCGGCGCACACTCACCCTCGTCCGGGAGGTACACCGCAAAGCAGCACCGGGACGGCGTCGAGGGCTTCGGCCGGAGGCGCATCCTCGGTGAGTGCGCAGCGGGTCCCGAACGGCAAGGAACGGCATTGGTATCTGCGAAGGCGCTTCGGCGTAGAACAGGATCGTGAAGGCCATCAGGGTCACAGCTGGTGGCAGGAGCGAGGGCGAGGCTGGTGCGGTGTGAGCCGGGCCGGCCGACGACGAGCATCGTTCAGTGGGATCAAAGCCACTGGCGGCGATCGTCGGGAACGGATGCACGCGTCGAGGACGACTCGGCGGGTGCCCGATCAAAAGCGCTTGGACGGCCTCTCGGCCTGAAGAGCGTCGTCTACCGGTGCCCGACCGATGGGTTGGCCCCGAGCAGCTGACTGGCTTCGGCCGCAACGGCTACTCGGGGCGCCTGTCGTTTTGCCGCCCGAACAGCTGCGTAGGCTGGTGGTCATGGCGACGACCACCGGTCCCGACGTGGAACGGCCCGGTCCCCCCCTCGACAACGTCGATGACGACGACGACGGCGGCGAGTTCTGGTGGCATGCGCGGTGGCGGCTCGTGGTGCTCGGTCTCGCCGTGCTGTTCCTGGGCGGCTCGATCGGGTACTTCGTGTCCCAGCGTGCGGACGCCACGCCAGGCGCCGGTTCGGTTGACGTCGGATTTCTGCAGGACATGCGCTACCACCACGACCAAGCGACGCAGATGAGCCTGATCTACCTCCAGAAGCCGCTCGCCGAGCAGGATCCGCAGCTGCACATCATCGCCACGGAGATCCTCCTCGGTCAGCAACTCGAGGCCGGCGCGATGGTGCAACTCCTGCACGAGTTCGGCCAGCCGGACTCGAACGAGTCGGGCACCGGCATGGCGTGGATGTCGGAGCCGTTCCCCATCGCGCAGATGCCGGGCATGGCCACCGCTGATCAGTTGGCGGCGCTGAAGGCGGCCAGCGGGGTGGAGGCCGACCGGCAGTACGCACAGCTCATGCTCGACCATCACCTCGGCGGCATCCACATGGCCGAGTACGCGGTCGATCACGCGACGAACCACGACGTCTTGGTGCTGGCGAAGTCGATGGTGTCCGGACAGCAGAGCGACGTCAACGAGCTTCGGGCCATCCTCGCCCGCCTCGGTTGAGGCTGGCGGCCGAGCCCGGACGCCTGGGCCGCACGGCGCGGCAGATTCGGCTCAGGTGAGCACCCGGCGCAGCGCGGCGTCCACGTCGGCGCGGCCGTTGGCCGGTCCGACCCGCTGCACCGCGTGCTCCAGTTCGGCGAACAGCTCCTCGTGGATGCGGCACGCCAGCTCGGGAGCGCCACCGACCAGCACCGCGTTGCGGGTGCGGGCCACGGACGCCAGCACGCCGGCATCGTCCAGCAGCACCGGGCCGCCGACCTCGAGCACCTCCACCTCGACGCCGCGCCGGGCCCACGCCTCGGCCACGGCCAGGCAGTCGTTCACCGTGCGGCCCCACGCGATGAGGGTGGCATCACGTCCCGGTCGCCTGATCGTCACCATCGAGCCTTCCTAGCACCGGTCCGGGTGGCGCAGGATCGAGGCGCGCCTATCGTGACAGGACCATGACCAGGCTGGGTCGCTCCGGCGGGAGCTACGGGAGGCGAACCGCACGGGCGGCGATCCTGGGCCTGGCCGCTGTCGTCGTCTTGGTGGGGTGCAGCGCGTCCGTCGATGTCGAGGCGACCGGCGTGCGCCCTATCAGCCCGCCGTCGACGCTCGCCCCGCAGGCTCCGCTCACCGGAGGGGTGTCGACGACGGCGCCGCCATCGACGACCTCCGCGGCCCCCGCCTCGACCGACGTGTTGGAAGGCAGCGCCGACAAGCAGCCCCGCCCCTATGACGACGCGCTCAGCGCCGCCGTCGTCGACATCCAGGCCTACTGGCGCACGGCGTTCCCGAAGGTCTACGGCCTGCCTTACACCGACCTGCGCGGCGGCATCTGGCCGGTCCAGCCCGCAACGGTGGGGGTCCCCGGTTGCGGTGACGCCCGTACCAGCTTTCGCGACATCCAGGGCAACGCCTTCTACTGCCCGCAGGGCGATTTCATGGCCTACGACGACCAGGGCCTGTTCCCCGACATCAACAAGCAGTACGGCAGCGACGTCCTCGTCATGATCCTCGCCCACGAGTGGGGCCACGCCATCCAGATCCGCGCCGGCATCGACGGCACCACCATCCTGCTGGAGCAGCAAGCGGACTGCTTCGCCGGCGCGTGGATGGGCCACCTCGCGGCCGACGGTGGCCCGATCACCGTCAACGACGAAACCCTGAACGTGGCCATCGCCGGCATGGTGAGCTTCAGCGACGCACCCGGAACGACGGCCGCGACCGAGGGCGCCCACGGCAGCGGTTTCGATCGGGTCGGCGCGTTCCAGGACGGCTTCGACGGCGGCGCAGCGAAGTGCGCCACCTACACCACGACGCCGCCGCCCGTGCTCGAACTGCCCTTCACCCGAGACGACCTGGCCACCGGCGGCAACCTCGACTTCGACAAGATCGTGCCCTTGACGATCTCGGATCTCGATCGCTTCTGGACCCATGTGTTCGCCGACCGGGGCGTCACCTACGCGGCGCCGGCGGGCGGCCTCCAGCCCTACCCGGCGAACGGGCCGTACCCGTCGTGCCCGGCGGTCACGGGTGGTGCGGGCTTCTTCCAGGGACGGGTGTGGTACTGCCCCGATGGCGACTTCATCGCCTACGACGAAGAGGCCCTCGGCGGCCGGGTCTACGACATCGGCGACTTCGCCGTGTCCGTACTCGTGGGCAACGCATGGGCCGACGCCATGCAGAGCCGCCTCGGCGTGAAGGAGACCGGCATGGACCGCTCGCTCGACGGTGACTGCCTCACGGGCGCGTGGACGCGCAGCACCCTGCCGGCACCCCAGGGCGACGCCGACCAGAAGCTCACGCTGTCGGCCGGCGACCTCGACGAGGGCGTCATCGCCTTCCTCCGCTTCGGCGACGGCGAGGGCGGCGGCGAACAGGTCGGCACGGTGTTCGATCGGGTGTCGTCGTTCCGCCGGGGCATCCTGCAGGGCGTGACGGCGTGCGGAATCGGGTAGAGAGGTCGGCGTGAGCACTCCCGGCACGCTGGCCGCCATCGATGTCGGCACCAACTCGTTCCACCTCGTGGTGGCGCGGGTCATGGGCGACGCCCGGTTCGAGGTGATCGCGCGCGAGAAGCACATGGTTCGCCTCGGCTCCGGCGGTGGCGACATGAAGGAGCTCACACCCGACGCCATCCAACGCGGCGTGGACGCGCTGCGCCGCCTGAAGCGCATCGCCGACATCTCCAAGGCGCCCGTGCGCGCGGTGGCCACCAGCGCGGTACGCGAGGCGGAGAACAACGCCGAGTTCGTCCGGCGGGCGCGCGAAGAAGCGGGCGTCGAGATCGAGGTCGTGTCCGGCGTCGAGGAGGCCCGGCTCATCCACCTCGGCATCTTGCAGGCGCTGCCGGTCTTCGAGCGCCGGCTGCTCATGTGCGACATCGGCGGTGGCAGCACCGAGCTGCTGATCGGCCAGCGCGGCGATGTGCTCGCATCGCGCAGCTTGAAGCTGGGCGCGGTGCGCCTCACCGCCCGGTTCTTCCCCAGCGACCGGCTCCATCCCAGCGCGGTCAGTTCCTGCCGGACGTTCGTGCGCTCCAGCCTGGCGGCCTTCGCCAAGGAGGTCGAGACCCACGGCTTCGAGGTCGCCGTCGGGTCGTCGGGCACGATCCTCGCGCTCGCCGCCATGGCCAACGCCGCCGACGGCGACCCGGTGAAGTCGCTCAACGCGGCCACGCTGCGCGCCGACGAACTGGCGGCCATCGTGAAGCGTCTCGTGGAAGCCCGCTCGGTCGCCGCCCGGGCCAAGCTGCCCGGCCTCGACGTCGCCCGGGCCGACATCATCCTCGCCGGCGCCCTGATCTTGGAGGGCGTCTTCGAGGCGTTCGCCATCGACGAGATGATCGTCAGCGACTTCGCGTTGCGCGAAGGCGTGCTGCTCGACACGATCCAGCGCACCCAAGGCGGATCGCTCCACCACCTCCGTGACGTGTCGCGGCGAAGCGTGCTGGCACTGGCCGAGATGCTGGACGAGGAACCGGAGCACTCGGCTCACGTCGCCCGGCTGGCCCTCGACCTGTTCGACGACACGGCACCCATCCACGGCCTCGACGGCGGCTGCCGCGAATACCTGGAGGCCGCTGCCCTCCTGGCCAACGTGGGGCTGTTCGTGTCGCACAGCCAGCACCACTTGCACTCGTACTACGTCATCCGCAACTCGGATCGCCTGACCGGCCTGACCGACGCCGAGATCGAGATCATCGCCCAGATCGCCCGTTACCACCGCAAGAGCGCGCCCAAGCCGTCGCACGAGGCCTACGCCCGCTTGCGCCCCGAGGACCAGCACGTCGTGCGGGTGCTGGCCGGCATCTTGCGCGTCGCCATCGGCCTCGACCGCAGTCACGAGGGGCGAGTGCGCAGCGTGGAAGTGGCACTGCGCCGAGGCCGGCTGGTCGTGCGAGCGGTTCCCGCCGGCGACGCCGATCTGACGCTGGAGCAGTACGCCGCCGATCAGCGCAAGGCGCTCCTCGAGGACGTACTGGGCCTGCCCGTGACGATCAGTGCGTAGGTCCCATTCCTAACATGCGGGCGATGCATCGCATCGCCGTCGCCCTGGGCGCTCTCGTCCTCGTGGCGGCATGTTCGAGCGGTTCCTCGTCGAGCCCGTCGGTGCAGTCGACCGGCGTGGCCGCGCCGACCACCGTGGCGGCGTCGAGCACGCCCTCGACGCCGGCGCCGGGATCGCCAGGTGGGGCGGCGACCGACGCGCCCGCGGGCGACGCCTTCTACACCCCGCCGTCGCCGCTTCCCGCGGGCCAGCCCGGCGACATCATCTGGTCCCGACCCTTCGATGGCCCCGGCGCCGCCCAGGGCTACGAGGTGCTGTACCTCTCCACCACCGTCGACGGCCAGCCCGTGGCGGTGTCGGGCGTGATCATCGTGCCGGGTGGCGGCGCCCCGGCCGCCCCACCCGAGGGGCGCACGGTCCTGTCGTGGGCCCACGGCACCACCGGTCTGGGTGACGCCTGTGCCCCGTCGAAGCAGTACCCCACCGGCCAGGCCGGTGAACTGCTCCTCGCGCAGGTCGCCGTGGGCCGGGGCTTCGTCTACGCCGCGACCGACTACCAGGGCCTCGGGCCTCCCGGCGATCACCCCTTCGTGGTGGGGTTGTCCGAAGGCCGCAACGTCCTGGACGCCGCCCGCGCCGCGGAGCGCCTCGCTGGCAGTGGAGCCGGCGCCACCTCCAAGGTCGTCGTGTGGGGCCACTCCCAGGGCGGCGGCGCCGCGCTGTTCGCCGCCGAACTGGCACCGAGCTACTCACCGGACCTCGACGTCGTCGGTGCCATCGCCGGCGCTCCCGCGACCGAACTGGCCACCGTCGCCGCCGCCAACGACGGCGGCCCGAACGCCGGATTCCTCCTGATGGCCGTCGTCGGCTTCCATGCCGCGTACCCCGACCTCAGCTACGAGGCCGTCCTGAACCCGGCCGGGGCGGAGGCGGTAGCGGCTATCGACACGCAGTGCGCCGGCGAGATCAACGAGACCATCGGCGGCCACCGGCTGGCCGACTACACCACCATCGATCCGGCGACGGCGCCCGGCTGGAGCGAGGCCTACGCCGCCAACGAGGCCGGGCAGGTGAAGACCCCGGTGCCGATCTTCATGTACCAGGGCGAGGCCGACGAGGTCGTGCCGGTGGCCGTCAGCCAGACGGCGCTCCAGAAGTACTGCGCGCTCGGCGTCACCGTGTCCCGCAAGACCTACCCCGGCGCCGATCACACCTCGGTCATCGCCGCCGCGCTCGTCGACATCCTGGGCTTCGTGAACGATCGCGTGGCCGGAGTGCCTGCCCCCTCGTCCTGCTGAGCGGTCGACGTCCGGGTCGGGTTCCATCGTTTGCTGTGACGTGGATCTCGATCCTGTCTTGATCGGCGTCACTCAGGCGAGGGCGGCGGGCAACAGCAACGACGCCGGTAGGCTTCCGGCGTCGTTGGGGAGTAGCCCTCCCGTCCGCCGATCGACACGCTGGCCCTCGGGCCCGGTCGGCGGGGTCCGGCCCGCCACGGGTCGGGCGGGCGAGACCGACGGTTCTGGCAGACGTAGCTGCCGGGCCGTGGTCGCGTCTGCACCTCGCCCGGCCTCGAGGAGGCAGCGGTGGACGGGTTCGTGGTGGCGGTGAGCTTCGGGGCGGTCGTCGTCGCCGATCGTCGAAGGCCTGGCGAGGTGGCGTCGTGATCCTGACCGCCTTCCTCGTCAGCTTCGGGGCCATCTTCGTGGCCGAGATGGGCGACAAGAGCCAGCTCATGGCGCTCGCCTTCGCCACCCGGTTCCGGGCCGCCGCGATCCTGCTCGGCATCACCATCGCCACCGCCGCCGTGCACGCCGTCTCGGTCGGCATCGGGGCGATCCTCCAGGTCAGCCTGCCCACCCGAGCCATCAACATCGCCGCCGGGCTGCTGTTCTTCGGCTTCGCCGCCTGGACGCTTCGGGGCGACACGCTCACCGAGGCCGACGAGGAGCGGGTCGAGCGGGCCGGCGGAAGCTCCGCGGTGGTGGCCGCCTCGCTGGCGTTCTTCCTCGCGGAGCTGGGCGACAAGACGATGTTGGCGACGATCACGCTGGCCACGACGTATGCCCCGCTCGGCGTCTGGATCGGGTCGACCGTGGGGATGGTGGCCGCCGATGGGTTGGCGATCCTCGTCGGTCGGCTGCTCGGCACGCGGCTGCCTGATCGGGCCGTGCGCCTCGGCTCGGCCGCCCTGTTCGTGCTGTTCGGCGTGGCGCTCATCGTCGAAGGCCTGCGCTAACGCGCCGGGCGCAGCCGCGCGAACTGCCGCCCCCGGCGAGCCCCAAACCGCGCGGCCCGCCGCGCTCGACCGCGCTGGAGCGGGTCCAAGCGTTCAGCCCGCGCGAATTGAGGGCTGCCTCGGCCCGCCGGGCCGGGCCGGGGCGCGGGTTAGGGGCTGGAGGTGGCGGGGCTGGCCGCGGTCGCCGGGACGGACGTGGGAGCCGCAGTGGTCGGCGCCGCCGGCGGGGTGGTGGGCGGCGCCGCCGGAGGCGGTGGCGCCGTCGTCGTGGCCGCCGGCACCCCTGTCGTGGTCGTGGTGGCGCCCGGCTTCGTGGTCGTCGTCTTGGGCACGGTCGTGGTGGTGGCCTGAGTCGTGGTGGTCGCGTTCGGGTCCTTGGAGTTGAACGGCGGCGGCTGGGCCCCGTAGGCCTCCGGATCCTTCTTGCCGTCGAACACGAACACGTCGTCGCCCCGCTTCACCAGCGACGGGAAGTACTTGGCGATGTGCATCGGGATGCGCACGCACGAGTGCGACGCCGGGTACAGCGGCACGTTGTACGCGCCGTGGATGGCCACGCCGTAGTTGAAGTACACGGGGTTGTAGAGCTGGCCGAGCACGCTGTCGTCCCAACCGTCCACCCGCCGGCCGAACTGGTACACCCCGCCAGGCGTGATCGCCACGCTGCAGTAGCCCTCCTCACACCACTCCTTGCCCGTGCCGGTGGACACGTGGGTGATGAGCCGGGGCGCGCCGTCCTGGAAGAGCACCGCGGTCTGCGACGGGAGGTACACCTCCAGGTGGGTCGAGGTGGCGTTCGGGCGCAGCGGTCGCAGGGTGAGGGGCTGCTCCATCTTGCTCCAGAGCTCTGGCGTGACCTTGCCGGTCACATCTTTGCCGCTCAGGCCCACGACGAGCTTCTGGTACGCCCAGACCGCCATCTGGGTCGCCGGCCCGAACTGACCGTCGACGGGACCTGGGTCGAAGGCCAGGTCGACCAGGCGCTGCTGCAGGCGGGTGACGTCGTCGCCGGCGATCCCCGGCGTCAAGGTGCGCGACAGCGGGGCGGCCACCACCGGCGCGGCGGTCGTCGCCGCCTCGGCGGGGGCGGTCGTGGTATCGACCACAGCCGTGCTGGTTGCGGTGGTGGAGGCTCCGCCGCCCTGGTTGGCGGCGATGCTGGCGCACGCCGCCACGCCCAACACCAGGGCTGCAGCGGCGAACGGGAACCACCGCTTCACCGTCATCCGCATCGACTCCTACGTCCTACCCGCTCACCGACAGCCCACCCGGTGGGGCACCGGGCATCCTTCGACGCTACCAAGGACGGGGCGTGGCGAACTATCCGCTATGGGCGGAAATCGGGGCCTTGGCCCCCTGCTTCGCCGCCCGGAGCTCGCGCTGGATGGAGCGCATCTCCTTGAGGATCTTGACGATGACGGTGGGCGACGAGAGCGTCGACACACCACGGGTCCGGGGGAAGTAGTCGACCCCGAACTGCACTACCTTGCCACCGCTCCCGATGGTGCGAATGACCAGCTCAGCGTCGATGAAGGACCCCTCGCTGACCAGCGTGATCTGATCGAGCACCTGTCGCCGGACCAGCTTGAAGGCGAAATTGATGTCTCGAATCCGCACGCCGAAGAGCAGCCGCACCATGATGTTGTAGATCGTGGAGTAGACGACCCGGACGTAGCCCTCGCCGGTTCGGTCGAAGCGGTAGGCGGACACGATGTCGGCCTCGTAGTGACGCATGAGCCGGCACGCCCGCTGGAGCTCGTCCATGTCGAAGGGCAGGTCGGCGTCGGTGTACAGCACGAGGTCGCCCCGAGCGGCGGCGAAACCCGTCTTGAGGGAGCCACCCAGCTTGCGATTCTTCGGATGGTGCACCACCCGCACCCTCGGGTCGGCGGCGGCGATCCGGTCGGCGATGGCGCCGGTGAAGTCGGTGGAGGCGTCGTCGATGACGAGGAGCTCGTAGTCGGCGATCTCGCCGGCGTCGATCAGGGTGCGGCACGCCTCCCGGGCCGAGCCCAGCGCCCGCTCGATGTACTCCTCCTCGTTCCACATGGGGAAGAAGACCGTGAGCAGCTTGAAGTGCGGCGTGCGGGGCCCCGGCATCACTGGCAACTTAGTTCTCCTAACTACAGTCCAACCGTGCGGCCCCGCCTCGTCGAGCTCCCCGTCGGGTTCGCCGACGTGACCCGGGCCGCCGCCGCCATCGCCGGCGACGTGGTGCGCACGCCCACGTTGCGGTCGCACACGCTGTCGCTCATCACGGGCGCCGACATCTGGCTGAAGTTCGAGAACCTGCAGTACACGGCGTCGTTCAAGGATCGCGGTGCCCTCAACCGTCTCCTGCACCTGTCGCCAGAGGAGCGGGCTCGCGGCGTCGTGGCCGTTTCGGCCGGCAACCACGCCCAGGGCGTCGCCTATCACGCCACCCGGCTGGGCGTACCCGCTGTCATCGTGATGCCTCGCTCCACGCCGAACGTGAAGGTGGCCAGCACCGAGGCTCTCGGCGCCACAGTGGTCCTGCACGGTGACGACCTCACCGCCGCCCAGGCCGAGGCCGAGTCCCTCGAGGTCCGTCAAGGCCTCGTGCGGGTGGCGCCCTACGACGACGCCGCCGTGATCGCCGGCGCAGGAACGGTCGCCCTGGAGCTGTTCGCCGACGTGAGCGGCCTCGACGCCGTCGTCGTGCCGGTCGGTGGCGGGGGGCTGCTGGCGGGCATGGCCGTCGCCGCCGCCGAACTGGCCCCCGACGTGGAGCTGATCGGGGTGGAGACCGAGCTCTACCCCTCCATGATCAACCGCCTGCGGGGCAGCATCGAGCCGGTGCCGGGCGGTGCCACGATCGCCGAGGGGATCGGCGTGGCGACCGCCGGCCGCATCACCAGCCAGATCATCGGCGCCCTCGTCGACGATGTGGTCACCGTGCCCGAGAGCGCCATCGAGCGGGCCGTCAACCTCCTCCTCGAGATCGAAAAGACGGTGGCCGAAGGAGCGGGCGCGGCCGGCCTGGCCGCCGTGCTGGCCGACCCGATCCGGTTCGAGCACCGGCGCGTCGGCCTGGTGATCACGGGCGGCAACATCGACCCCCGCATGCTGGCATCGGTGATCATGCGCGGGCTGGTGCGCTCCGGGCGGCTGAGCCGGCTGTCGGTCAGCGTCACCGACGTGCCCGGCACGCTGAGCACGGTGGCGGCCATCGTGGGCGACCTGCGGGGCAACATCGTCGAGGTGGCCCACCAGCGCCTGTTCTCGGACCTGTCGGTGAAGTCCACGATGCTGGAGCTGGCGGTCGAGACCCGCGACCGCGACCACGCCGATCGCATCGTGGAGGGGCTGGAGGCGGCCGGCTACCCCGTGCGCCGCAGCGACCCGCTCTGACACCCCGTCCTGTGCCGAACTGACGCGCTTTGTCCTCGTATGTGACGGACAATGCGCGTCGGTTGATGTCTGGAACGGGTGCGGCCTGCCCGATCTTGGCCGCCAGCGGGCCGGTAGCGTTCGGGGCGCTCATGTCGCACGTTCCCGAGATACAGCAACCCTTGCCGCCGCCCACCATGTCCACCTCCACGGCAGCGCCGCTCCCTCCCCCGCCGTTGGCCTCACCCTCCGCCGAGGCCATCGAGTACGCCGGCGCGCCGCCGGCCCACCGCCGCACCCTCACGGCCGGGTGGCGCTGGGTGCTGGCGTGCGGCTGGGGCACGGTGATGGCCGGCATCGGCGTCGTGGCCAACACCGGCTTCCTGCTTGGCGACCCGCCCTTCTGGACGGGCAACGGCCTCGCGGTGCTGCCCTTCCTGGCGCCGGTGCTCGTGCTGATCGCCCTCGCCGCTGATTGGCGCTACGAGATCGCGCTGTCGTTCGCCGCGGTCGCGGCTACCGCTGCCATCGGTCTCGTCGACCTCTTCCACGCCACCCCCATGGGCATCGGCGAGCTGCTCTTCGCCTTGGTGGCGCTGCTGGTCACCGTGTCGGCCATGGCCGGCCTGGTGCCCCACACCGCACCGCCCGCCGCCGTGGCGGGCGCCGCCGTGGGCGGACGAACGCTCTAGTCCAACACCCGGCTCACCATGGCGGCGCCCACGGTGGCGTTGGTGACCTCGTCGACCAGGAGCAGGCTGCCCGTCGCCCGGCTGTCGCGGTAGGGATCGACCGCCAGCCCCGTCGCGGTCGCCAGCCGCACGGTGCCGAGGTCGTTCAACCCCAGCGAGGCCGGTGAGGACTCCCGCTCCAGGTTGATGACGTCGAGGCGATCGACGATCTCGGTCACGACGGCGCGCGCCACCCGTGTCGTGTGCTGCACGAGGAGGCGGTCGCCCGGCTTCAGCGGTCGTTCGGCAAACCAGCAGACGGTGGCCTCGAGGTCGCGCGTCACCACCGGGGCCGGCTCGGTGGCGATGAGGTCGCCGCGGCCCACGTCGAGGTCGTCGGCCAGCGTGACCGAGACCGCCGACCACGGCGTGGCCGCATCGACGGGCCCGTCGAAGGTCTCGATCGACACGACGCGACTGCGCTCGCCGGCCGGCATCACCACGACCTCGTCGCCCGTGCGCAGCTCGCCGGCGACGACGGGACCGGCGTAGAGGCGAGCGCCGTCGTGGCGGATCACCCACTGCACCGGCAGCCGGGCGCCCACCGCGCTCGACCCCGGCGGTACCAGCTCCACCGTCTCGAGGTGCTCCAGCAGCGTGGGGCCGCTGTACCAGCCCATGTCGGTGGAGCGGTCGGCCACGTTGTCGCCCCGCAGCGCCGAGATGGGGATGGGCACGACCGACGGGATGCCGATGGCGTCGGCCAGCACGGCGAACTCCTCGGCCACGACGTCGAAGGCGTCCTCCGACCAGTCGACGAGGTCCATCTTGTTGACCGCCAGCACGACGTGCCCCACGCCCAGCAGGCCGGTGACGGCGGCATGGCGCCGGGTCTGCTCCACCAGGCCGGCGCTGGCGTCAGCGAGGATGACGGCGACGTCGGCATTGGACGCGGCCGTCACCATGTTGCGGGTGTAGCGGGCGTGGCCCGGCGCGTCGGCGATGATGAACGACCGGCGGGGCGTGGAGAAGTAGCGGTGGGCGACGTCGATCGTGATGCCCTGCTCGCGCTCGGCCCGGAGCCCGTCGGTGACCAGCGCCAGGTCGAGACCTTCCCCGCCGCGCCGCGCCGTCGTGAGTGCGAGGGCGTCGAGCTGATCGTCGAAGAGCGCTTTGGTGTCGTGCAGCAGGCGGCCGATCAGCGTGCTCTTGCCGTCGTCGACCGAGCCCGCTGTGGTGAAGCGGAGGAGATCACTCACAGGGCGATCAAAAGTAGCCTTCGCGCTTGCGATCCTCCATGGCGGTCTCCGAGAAGCGGTCGTCGGCCCGGGTGGCGCCCCGCTCGGTGATGCGGCTGGCGGCGGTCTCCACGACGACGTCGTCGGGCGAGGCTGCGAACGAGCGCACCGCTCCGGTGCACGTCATGTCGCCGACCGTGCGGTAGCGCACGGTCTCGATGAACGGCTGCTCGCCCGGCGCCGGCGGCGTCCACGGACCGGTGGCCACCAGCATGCCCTGGCGCTCCACGACCTCGCGCTGGTGCGAGTAGTACATCGGCGGCAGCTCGATGCCGTCGGCGGCCACGTACCGCCACACATCGAGCTCGGTCCAGTCGGAGATGGGGAAGGCGCGCACGTGCTCGCCGGCACGGACCCGGCCGTTGTAGAGGTGCCACAGCTCGGGCCGCTGGTTGCGGGGCTCCCACTGTCCGAAGGCGTCACGGAAGGACAGGACCCGCTCCTTGGCGCGGGCCTTGTCCTCGTCGCGCCGGGCCCCGCCGATGAGGCAGTCGAACTGGTGCTCGGCGATCACGTCGAGCAGCGTGGTCGTCTGCAGCCGGTTCCTGGAACCGTAGGGGCCAGGGTCGGCCACCCGCCCCGCGTCGATGGAAGCCTGTACCGATGCCACCACCAACCGCTCGCCCAGCTCGGCCACCCGACGATCGCGGAACTCGATCACCTCGGGGAAGTTGTGACCGGTGTCGACGTGCACGATGGGGAACGGGAACCGGCCCGGGCGGAACGCCTTCTCGGCCAGGCGCAGCAGCACGCATGAGTCCTTGCCGCCCGAGAACAGCAATGCCGGCCGCTCGAACGTGGCGGCGACCTCGCGCATGATGTAGATGCCGTGATCTTCGAGGTCGGCCAGCTGGTTCGTCAGGTGCCGCCGGGTCCCGGTCAACATCGTCATCGGTGGTGTCTCCTCACAGGTGCAGTCCGCACTCGGTCTTCGTGGATCCGGCCCAACGGCCGGCGCGCTTGTCGTCGCCTTCAGCAACCGCCTGCGTGCACGGCCAGCACCCCACGGAGGGGTAGCCGCGCGCCACGAGCGGGTTGATCGCCACGTCGTGCCGCTCGATGTAGAGCGCGACGTCGGCGTCGGTCCAGTTGGCGATCGGGTTCACCTTCACCAGGCCGCGCTTGTCGCGTTGCACGATGGGCGTGGCGGCTCGATCGGGTGAGTCGTCGCGGCGCAGTCCCGACAACCACGCCGCCTTGGAAGCGAGCGCGGCGTCGAGCGGCGCGACCTTGCGCACCGCGCAGCACGCGTCGGGGTCGGTGCGCCAGAGATCGTCGAGCGGCACATCGGGGCGCCGCACGGTGAGCGTGACCGGATAGCGCCGGCGCACCACCTCGAGCGTGGCCAGCGTCTCCGGGAAGTGGTACTGGGTGTCGAGGAAGACGACTTCGGTGCCGGGCGCCACGCGGGCGACGAGGTCGACCAGCACGGCATCGGTCAGCGACGTGGTGAGGCAGAGACGGTCGCCGAACGTCTCTGCCGCCCACCGCACGATCTCCTCCGGCGTGGCGCCCTCGAACGAGGCGGCGACGGTTTCCAGATCTTGGTCGCTGAGCATGCTCATTGAACCGCCTGCGCGATCAGATCGACGGCGGCGTCCAGGCCGAGCTGGTGCGTGGGCACGACGACCTCCGGCGCAAGGGGCGGCTCGTAGGGATCGTCGACACCGGTGAGGCCGCTGAACTGACCGGCACGCTGGCGGGCGTAGAGGCCCTTCACGTCACGGCCGGCGCACACATCGACGGGCGTCGACACCCACACTTCCACGAAGCGGTCGCCCACCCGCTGCCGTACAGCGTCGCGAGCCGACCGGTACGGCGACACGACCGGGCACAGCACGGTGACACCGTGGCGGGCCAGCAGATCGGCGACGTACCCGATGCGACGCACGTTCTCGTCACGATCGGCGCGGCCGTAACCAAGGTCGGCGCACAGCTCGACCCGCACCTCGTCGCCGTCGAGGATCTGCACGGCGCGGCCGTCGCGCACGAGACGCTCGGCCAGCGCCGCAGCGATGGTGGACTTCCCCGCCGACGGCAACCCGGTCAGCCACACCACATGACCCGCCATCAGTCGGCCAAACCGCGGCGCCGTCGGATGCGGCGGTCGATCTTCCCGAAGATGAGCGAGTCGACCAGGATGCCGAGGATCAGGATGATGAGCATGACCGACATGAGGCCGGCGGAGTCGGCGAACTGGCGCTCGAACTCCAGCCGGCTGCCGATCGACGGCTTGTTGGCGATGATGACCAAGAGCTCACCGGCCATGAGGCTGCGCCAGGCGAAGGCCCAGCCCTGTTTCAGCCCACCCAGGAACGCGGGCCACACGGCCGGCATGACCACGTGACGGTAGAGCGAGAGGTTCTTGGCGCCCAGCACCCGCCCCGCCCGCAGCCACAGCGGCGGGATGTGGTCGACACCGGTGATCACGCCGTTGGCGATGGCCGGCGCGGCGCCGATCACCACGACGAACATGATGGAGCCCTCCGTGCCCCTGAACAGCAGGATGGCCAGCGGGAACCAGGCGATGGACGGCATGGTCTGGATGCCGGTGATGAGCGAGCCGATGGCGGCCCGCAGCGCCTTGAAGCGGGTGACAGCCAGGCCGATCGCCGTGCCGATGACGAGGGCCAGCGTGTAGCCCGTGGCGGCGCGCTTCATGGTGTTGAAGATGGCTTCCCACGTGGTGGACTCACCCAGGTCCTGGAAGAACCGCTTCAGCACGGTGACGGGCGACGGCAGCACGTACTCGGGGCGCCAGCCGCTCCACACCACGAGCTGCCAGGCGCCGCCGACGATGGCGATGGCGAGCAGCTTGGGCCACACCGCCATCCAGATGCGCCGGGCCCGCGAGCGCTGGTCGTCGACGGGCGCGTCCAGCGCGTCCAGACCGGCGAGCTCCTCGTCGACGGTGGGCGCCGACGCCGCCAGTTCGTGCAGCTGATCCTCAACGATGGCCATGGCGGGCGACCTCTTCGCGTAGGCGAGCGGTGATCTCGGTGGCGAGCGAGCCGACGGCGGGCGACTCGATGCGCCGCGGGCGCGGGATGTCGACGGGGAACTGCGCCGCCACCCGACCCGGCCGGCTGGTGAGCAACACGATGCGGTCGGCGAGACGAGCTGCCTCTCGCACGTTGTGGGTGACGAACACGACGGTGGAGCCCGTGCCCTGCCAGATCCGCTCGACCTCGTCGTGGAGGACGTCGCGGGTCATGGCGTCGAGGGCGCCGAACGGCTCGTCCATCAGCAGCACGTCGGCGTCCTGGGCCAGCGCCCGCGCCAGGGCGACGCGCTGGCGCATGCCGCCCGACAGTTCGTGGGGACGCTTGTCGGCGAACCCGCCGAGCTGCACCAGCTCGAGCAGCTCCGCCACGCGCTCGGTGCGCTCGCGCTTGGCCACGCCCCGCAACCGCAGGGCCAGCTCCACGTTGCGGTGCACGGTGAGCCACGGGAACAGCGCCGCTTCCTGGAACATGAGCGCGGCGCGGCCGCCGACCTCGACGGTGCCCGCGCTCGGGGCGTCGAGCCCGGCGGCCAGGCTCAGCAACGTGCTCTTCCCGCACCCGGACGCGCCGACGAGGCAGACGAACTCGCCGGGCCGGATCGACAAGCTGATCCGGTCGAGCGCGAGCACGCCGCCTCGGGCGGCGCCGTAGCGCTTCGAGACGCCGTCGAGGGTGACGGCGCCCCGGAGTTCGGTGGCCGCGAGGCTCACAGGCCGCTCAGCTCGGGCTGGCCGGATTCCTTGAGGACGTCGTTGAGCAGCGTGAGGTCGTAGATCTTCGACAGGTCGACCGGCTTGAGGAGGTCGAGGGCGATGGCGTGGTCGGCCGACCCTTGGAGCGACGACGCCACGGGGTCATTGGTAAAGGTCATCTTCGGCCAGGCGGCGGCGACCACGTTGTCGGCCAGGCGCTTCTGGGTGATCTTCTCGATCTGGTCGTTGGCCGCCTTCTGCGCTTCGGCCGGGTTCTTGTTCACGAAGTCATTGGCGGCGACCTGACCTTCGAGCAGGCCCTTCACCGCGTCGGGGTGAGCGTCCAGGAACTTGGTGGCGACGATGAGCTGAGTCGTGACGAACTGACCCTGTGGCCACAGGGTCTTCTCGTCGACCAGCACCTTGCCGCCGCCCTCCTGCACCAGGCGGGTGGCCCACGGCTCGGGCACCCAGGCCCCCTGGACCTGATCCTGCTTGAACGCATCGAGCGTGGTCGCGTTGTCCTGCGGCTTGATGGACACGTCGCCGCCGCCCGAGGTGTCGGAGCGGAGCCCGTTGTCCTTCAGCCACGTGCGCAGGGCCACGTCCTGGGTGTTGCCCAGCTGGGGTGACGCCACGGTCTTGCCCTTCAAGTCGGCGGCGCTGTTGATGTCGGGCTTCACCACCAGCGAGGCGCCGCCGGACGTGGCGCCCGAGATGATGCGCAGCGCCTCGCCGCCCGATTGGGCGTAGCCGTTGATGGCCGGGTTGGGGCCGATGTAGGTGGCGTCGACGGCGTCGGCGAAGAGCGCCTCGATGGCGGCCGGGCCGGCGTTGTAGGTGGACGTCTCCAACGTCACGTTGGGGCCGAGCTTCTCGGCGAAGATCCCGTTCCGGACCCCCACCAGTGCGGTGGCGTGGGTGATGTTCGGGAAGTAGCCCAGGCGCAGCGTGACCTTCTCACCCGACGTCGTGGCGGTCGTGGCCGGGGCGCCGGTGTCCGCACCTGTGCTGGCGGCGGCAGCCGTCGTGGCCGCCCCGCCGGAGCCCGATGAGTTGTCGCTCCCACAGGCCGCCGCCGCCAGCACCAAGGCGAGGGCGATCGGTAGGAGTCGGCGAGCTGACACTTCGGGGGCCTCCGGGGGCATTGTCGACTAAAGCGATCAAGTTTTAGGAGTATGGCGGGTCCCGAGTCAAACGCGGCATCGGTCGTACAGTCCGCAGTCGATGCCCTCGATCCGGATCGAACGCCACCACGGGGCCGCTGCCGTCACGCTGCGTGCCGGTGACGTCGAGGCCATGTTCCTGCCCGACGTGGGCATGGTGGGCGCCGGGCTGCGCTGGCACGACCACGAGCTGGTGGTGTTGCGCGGAGGGGCCAGGGCCGTCGCCGCCGGCCACACCGGCGGGCTGCCGCTGCTCCACCCGTGGGCCAACCGCCTGGCCCGGCGCCGCTACGTCGCGTTGGGCACGGCCGTTGACCTGCGAGGACTCCACCTCCCCGTCGACGGCAACGGCCTCCCGATGCACGGCACGATGGTGGGCCGGCCGGGCTGGGAGATCGTCAGCGCCCGGACCACCCGGACCCGGGCCGTGCTCACCGCCGGCTTCGACTACGGCGCCCACCCCGAGCTGCTGGCCGCCTTCCCGTTCCCCCACGTCGTCGAGATCACCGCCAGCGTCGACCGGACCGGACTCTGCGTGACCACGACCGTGAGCCCGTCCGGGAAGGAGCCGGTGCCCATCTCGTTCGGCTGGCACCCGTACCTGCGGGTGCCCGGGCCGCGGCGCGAGTGGTTGTTGCGACTGCCGGCGGCCGATCACCTCATCCTGAACGCCAAGCAGATCCCGACCGGCCGGCGGCAGTCGCAACCCGAAGAGGAGCAGGTCATCGGCGGCCGAACCTTCGACGACGGCTACGCCCTGGGCACCGATCGCCGTTTCGCCCTGACGGGCCGAGGCGTCCGGCTGGACGTGGCGTTCGACGGCGGCTACCCGTTCGGCCAGCTGTGGGTGCCGGCGGGCAGGAGCTTCGCCTGCCTCGAGCCCATGACGGCACCCACGAACGCCCTGCTCACCGATGCCTACGCCGTGGCCCTGCCCGGCGCGCCCTACGCCGCCGAGTACCGCATCGCCGTGTCATCCGGCTCGCCCCCCACGCACGCTCGCTGACGCTCGCCCGGCGGTCGGGCGGTGGGGTCGACGTGGTGCGCCAGCCGGCGCCTCGCTCCGGCCTCTACGCGTGACAGACCTTCGCCGCGCGAGGGCGCGGCGCGAGCGTGGGTCGCACTGCTGGTGGCCCCGTCGTCGCTCGGCGTGCGCTCATTGCTCGACGCGCACGGTGCGTGACCGTTACCGCCGCCATTCTCGGTGCATCCGTACTTCTCGGTGCGTGAAGGCATCAGGCTTGCTACCAAAGCGCAACGAGAACAGGCCACAGCGGTCCTGGTCGACCACGCCCCGTGACGACGCACCGTGACGACGCCCGACCGAGGCGACCTCCCTGGCGCTAGCGGCCGGCGATGGCCCGGGCCGCCTCGACCGCCAGCACGTCGACCAGCTCGTTCATGGGGTCGGCGCTATGTCCCTTCACCCACCCAAAGCTCACGTTGCCGCGGGCGTTGACCAGGTCCACCAGCGGTTCCCAGAGATCTCGGTTGGCGACGGGCTGCTTCTTGGAGTTGCGCCAACCGTTGCGCTGCCACGACGCCCACCACCGGTCGCGGAAGCAGTTCACGACATAGGTGGAGTCTGACATCACGTGCAACGGGCCCTCGTTGGCCCGCACTGCCTCCAGCGCGGCGTTGATCTCCATGCGCTGGTTGGTGGTGTGGGGCTCGCCGCCGGAGTCACGGGGCGCTCCCTCCGGAGCGACGGCCCAGGCCCAGCCGCCCGGACCGGGGTTTCCGGAGCAGGCGCCGTCGGTGTACACGATTACGGCCACATGGCGCACCAAATGAGCCTGCCACGCGAGAGAATGGAGACCATGATCTTCGATGGCTTCGTCAACCAGCTTCCGGACATCGACCCGGTCGAGACCGAGGAATGGCTGGACAGCCTGGACGCCGTCATCGATACGAGGGGGAAGACCCGCGCCCGGTACCTGCTGTCGAAGCTGCTCGAGCGGGCCCGGGAGTCTCAGGTCAGCTTCCCCGCCACCGTCTCCACGCCCTATGTGAACACCATCCCGCCCGAGATGGAGCCGTGGTTCCCGGGCGACGAGTACATCGAGCGCCGCATCCGGGCCTACATCCGCTGGAACGCCGCCGTGATGGTGATCAACGCCAACAAGCACGCCGAGGGCATCGGCGGCCACCTGTCCACGTTCGCGTCGTCGGCCAGCCTGTACGAGGTCGGGTTCAACCACTTCTTCCGCGGCAAGGACGACGGCCAGCCCGGCGACCACGTCTACTTCCAGGGCCACGCCGCACCCGGCGTGTACGCGCGGGCCTACCTGGAAGGTCGCCTCACCGAAGACGACCTCGACCACTTCCGCCGGGAGATCGGGCGCACCGGCCTGTCGTCGTATCCGCACCCGCGCCTCATGCCGGACTTCTGGGAGTTCCCCACGGTGTCCATGGGCCTCGGGTCCATCACCGCGCTGTACCAGGCCCGGTTCAACCGCTACCTGCAGAACCGGCGGCTCGACGACACCAGCCAGAGCCGCATCTGGGCCTACCTCGGCGACGGCGAGTGCGACGAGCCCGAGACCCTCGGCGCGCTGTCACTGGCCTCGCGCGAGCGGCTCGACAACCTCATCTTCGTGGTGAACTGCAACCTCCAGCGCCTCGACGGGCCGGTGCGCGGCAACGGCAAGATCATCCAGGAGCTGGAGGCCACGTTCCGCGGCGCGGGGTGGAACGTCATCAAGGTGATCTGGGGCTCGAAGTGGGACGAGCTGCTGGCCAAGGACAAAGACGGCGTGCTCCTCAACAAGATGAACACCACCGTCGATGGCGAGTTCCAGCGCTACAGCGTGGAGAGCGGCGCCTACATCCGTGAGCACTTCTTCGGACCCGACCCCCGCCTGCGGGAGATGGTGGCCCACCTGACCGACGACGAGCTGCGCTGGTTGCCTCGCGGTGGCCACGACTACCGCAAGCTCTACGCCGCCTACAAGGCCGCCACCGAGAACCTGGGCAGTGGTGCCCCGACCGCCATCTTGTGCAAGACGATCAAGGGCTGGACGCTCGGTCCCGAGATCGAGGGACGCAACGCCACCCACCAGATCAAGAAGATGACCGGCAACCAGCTTCGCGTCCTGCGCGACCGTTTGTTCCTGCAGCCCGAGATCCCCGACGACGTGCTGGAGCAGTCCGAGGCGCCCTACTACCGGCCGCCGCAGGACTCCGTCGAGTACCAGTACATGATGGAGCGGCGCCGGGCGCTGGACGGCTCGCTGCCCCGACGGGTGGTGCGCAACCGCCGCCCGATCGAGCTGCCGGCCGAGACCACCTACGCGGAGGTGCTCGGTGGATCCGGTCAGCAGGCGGCGTCCACCACGATGGCGTTCACCCGTCTCGTACGGAACCTGGCGCGTGACGAGCACATCGGCCCGCGCATCGTGCCCATCATCCCCGACGAGGCCCGCACGTTCGGCATGGACGCGCTCTTCCGGGAGTTCAAGATCTACGCGTCACAGGGCCAGAAGTACGAGCCCGTCGACTACAACCTCATGCTCTCCTACACCGAGTCGGCCGACGGCCAGATCTTGGAGGAGGGCATCACCGAGGCCGGGGCCACCGCCAGCTGGATCGCCGCCGGCACGAGCTACGCCACCCGCGGTGTGCCGGTCGTGCCGTTCTACATCTTCTATTCGATGTTCGGCTTCCAGCGCGTCGGCGACCTCCTGTGGCAGGCGGCCGACTCCCGCACCCGCGGCTTCCTCCTGGGCGCCACCGCCGGTCGCACGACGCTGCTCGGCGAGGGCCTGCAGCACCAGGACGGCCACAGTCTCGTGCTGGCCACGACGAACCCGGTGTGCCAGGCCTACGACCCGGCCTTCGCCTACGAGCTGGCCACCATCGTGAAGCACGGCATCCGCCGCATGTACGGGCCCAGCACCGCCAGCGTCGACGCCGACGTCTTCTACTACCTCACCCTCTACAACGAGAACTACCTCATGCCGCCCGTCCCGGACCGGCCCGGCATCGAGGAAGAGATCGTCCAGGGGTTGTACCGCTGGCAGGAGGCGCCCGACGGACCGACCAAGCGGGCCACCATCCTGTTCTCGGGTTCGGCTCAGGCGGCGGCGCGCCAGGCGGCGGCCGAACTGGCCGAGCACTACGACGTGGCCGTCGAGCTGTGGTCGGCCACGTCGTACAAGGCCCTGCGCGACGAGGCGTTGGCCGTGGAGCGCTGGAACCGTCTGCACCCGGGCCAGTCGGCCCGCATCCCTCTGGTGACGCGGCTGCTGGCCGACGCCCCCGGGCCGGTCGTGGCGGTCACCGACTTCATGAAGCTGGTGCCCGAGCAGGTCGCCCGCTTCGTGCACGACCGGCCGTTCGTGCCGCTGGGCACCGACGGCTTCGGTCGCTCCGACACCCGGGAGTCGCTGCGGCGGTTCTTCGAGGTCGATGCACCCCACGTCGTGGTGGCCGTGCTGCACGCGCTGGCCGAGCAAGGTGAGGTGAAGGCGCAGGACGTGGTGGACGCCATCAACCGCTACGGCATCGAGCCCGATGCCCCCAACCCCGCCGGCGGCTAGGCCGGCGGCCGGCGGCCGGCGGTCCCTGCTCCACCCAGTTCGTCATCGACGTGATCGGCTACTACCTGTAGCTGAGCGGTTCAGCCCGGCGCCGGGGCGGGGGCGGGCGCCGGGGAATCGACCGGCTCCATCAGCGGGGTGAGGAGCGGCAGGAACCACGCCGACACCACGAAGGCGACGACGACGGCCACGATGACGACCGGCATGGTGCCGATGCCGTCGGCGCCGAGCAGCAGCGTCGCCAGCAGCACGGCGGTCAGGGGGAACCGGAGCAGCACCGCGGTCATCGCCCCGATGCCCATGGCCACGCCGGCGACCAGGTTCAGCCCTGGGAGGTGGGAGAGCACGATCCCGCCGGCGGCACCGATGAACATGGCCGGGAAGATGGGGCCGCCCCGGAAGCTGCTGAGCGACGCCGCTGTAGGCGAGGCTCTTGCACAGGATCAGCAGCAGCAACGCCCCCACGCTGTAGGTCGCGCTCTGGTTGATCAGTACGGGCAGCGCCGTCTGACCCGAGAACAGCACGTCGCTCGAGCTCTTGTCGGTCAGCTCGGCGTAGGCGATGGCCAGCGCGGCGATGGCGAGGCCGACCACCGGAGTGAGCAGGACCAGGCGCCGTTCGACGTGCGGGCGCAGCTGGAGGGCGGTCCACCGGATGGCGGTGCCGACGACGGCGGCGCCGACGCCGATGCCGAAGGCCCAGAGGAACTCGGGCGCGTCAGGGTGATCGAATGGCGGCAGGTTCGGCACGACGAGGGAGAACTCGCCCACGCCGGTCGAGGTGCCGAACCCGATGAACACCAGCGCGCCGATGCCGGCCGCCAGCAGCCCGGGCAGCAACACCAGCGTGGCCATGGCTCCACCCAGCCCGAGCGCCTCCATGAGCAGGAACGCGCCCAGCAAGGGGTTGCCCAGCAAGGCCGACACGGCGGCAAAGCTTCCCGCCGCCCCCACGACGGTCACCATCTCGGCCGTGGCGCCCTTCTTGGCCAGCCGGACAAGCAATGCCGCCACGCCGCCGCCGAGGGCGATGAGCGGCGCCTCGGGGCCGATGACGACACCGAGACCGAGTCCGGCCAGCGACGCCAGGAGGATGCCGGGCAGCTCGATGTCGGTCGGCGGCGAGCCGGTCTTGAACCCGTCGGCCGGCGAGTGGCCGCCACGGCCAGGCAGGTAGCGAATGACCGCCCCCACGATGAGACCGGCGGTGACCAGCGGGAGCACCGGCCACCAGACCGGCGCGCCGTCGAACCCGATCCCGTCGGGCAGGTCGGTGAACACCCACGTCTGGAGGTTGTCGACGAAGGTGAGGAAGTAGTAGGCGCCGACCGCGATCGGCACGCCGATGAGCGCGGCGAAGACCAGCAGGGTGACGTAGCTGCGCGTGCGCAGCATGGCAAACGGATCGGCAGCCGAGTTGGCCGGGACCTGATCAACCACGGGCGGGCCCACCGCTCGGTTCGGGCTCACCGAGGCGATTCACGCCGGCCCGCCGGACGGCCTCGCCCACGGTGTAGACGCCGTTGCCCGGCCGGCCCCGGATCAGGTCGGCCACGACGCCAGTCCACCCTGTCTGATGCGACGCGCCAAGACCGGCGCCGTTGTCGCCGTGGAAGTACTCGTTGAACACGAGGTTGTCCTTCCACGCCGCGTCTTCCTGCAGGCGCCCGACGTAGCCGAAGCACGGCCGCCGGCCGTCGGGACCGACCAGGAACAGCGAGACCAGCCGGCGCCGCAGGTCTGCACCGATCTTGTCGAGCGTGAGCTCGACGCCGCTGCCCGTCGGGTACTCGATGGTGAAGTCGTCGCCGAAGAAGCGGTAGTAGCGCTCGAGCGCGTCGACCACGAGGTAGTTGAGCGGCATCCAGAGCGGCCCCCGCCAGTTCGAGTTGCCGCCGAACATGTCGGTGGTGGACTCGGCGGGCTCGTAGTCGATGCTGGCGGTGATGCCTTCGACCTCGAAGACGTACGGGTGGTCGCGGTGCACCGCCGAGATGGCCCGCAATCCGTAGGGCGACAGGAACTCGCGCTCGTCGAACAACGTCGTGAAGAGCTTCCTCAGATGGTCGACGCTGACGACGCCGAGCAGGAGCTGGCGCTGGCCCTCCTCGCCGCGCATCACGCCCGTGGGCAGCACGCCCTTGCGGCCCCCCTCACTGCCGGTGTGCAACAGCTGGGCGAACTTCTTGCCGACGGACTCGGCGCGGGCGAGCACCGCCTCGTCCACCACGACCGCGGCGAACAGGGGGATCATGCCCACCATGGAACGGACCTTCACCTGTACCGAGCGGCCGTCGGGCGTCACCAGCTTGTCGTAGTAGAGACCGTCGGCCTCGTCCCACACGCCCAGGTTGTTCATGGCGTCGCGGATGAGGATGAAGTGCTCGAGGAACTTGATCACGAGATCCGTGGCCGGACGCTGCCCGCTGCCGTGCAGCACCGCGGCGATCGACCCCATGGTCAACGCGTAGTACGCCATCCATCCCGTGGCGTCCGACTGCTCCAGGATGCCGCCGACCGGCAGGTGCGAGCGGTCCAGCGGCCCGATGTTGTCGAGGCCCAGGAAGCCACCTTCGAACAGGCTGGAGCCGTTCTCGTCCTCCAGGTTGACCCACCACGTGAAGTTGACGAGCAACTTGTCGAAGACACGACTCAGGAAGTCGATGTCGCGGCCGCCGTCGACGGCGAAGACCTGGAGCGCGGCCCACGCCTGCACCGGCGGGTTCACGTCGCTGAAGTCCCACTCGTAGGCGGGAAGGGCGCCCTTCGGGTTCTGGAACCACTCCCGGCAGATGAGCGTGAGCTGGTACTTGGCGAACGCGGGATCGACGTGGGCCAGCGCCACGCAGTGGAACCCGAGGTCCCAAGCCGCGAACCACGGGTACTCCCACTTGTCCGGCATCGACATGATGTCGAAGGCGTTGAAGTTGCTCCACTTCGAGTTGCGGGCGCTGTGACGCACCTCGGGGGGCGGAGGCATCGTGGGGTCGCCCGCCAGCCAGCGCTCCACGTCGTAGTAGTAGAGCTGCTTGCTCCACAGCATCCCGCCGAAGGCCTGCCGCATGACGAGGGCCTCGTCGGCACTTGCTCCCGGCGGGGTCAGCTCGGCGTAGAACTCGTCGGCCTCGGCCTGGCGCTGGGCCACGACCGCATCGAAATCGGCGCCCACACCGCCGTCGGCGGCGGCACTGGTGGCCGGTCGCAGGCGCAGGTGCATCTCGACGGTGGCGCCGGCCTCCACATGGAGGCGATACCACAGCGACGCCTTGGTGCCGTCGTGATGGGGGTTCACGGTTCCGGCGCCGCTGACCACGTGGTCGTTGATGCCGTCCTTCGGGTACGGCGTGGCGTTCTCGGTGCCGTACAGGCGTTCGGTGTTCGTCTCGTTCTCGCAGAAGAGCGGCCAGGCCGCGGTGCCGTCGGAGGCCGGCGCCGCCGCCAGGGTGAGATCGCCGAGGAAGGGATGGGCGATCCCGACGCCATCATCGGGCCGCAGCCGCATCCGCGGCCGGTCGGTCCCGATGTCCCATGCCCAGGTGTTGCGGAACCACGCCGTCGGCAGCACGTGCACGTCCTCGGCGTCGGGTCCGGCGTTGGTGACACGCACCACCATGAGCAGGTCCGTCGGGTCGGCCTTGATGTAGTCGACCTCCACGATCCAGTAGTGCCCGCTCTCGAACACACCGGTGTCCATCAGCTCGTACTCAGGGTCGAACTTGCCGCGCCGGCCGTTCTCGGCCACCAGGTCGCCGTAGGGATACGGCTGCTGGGGATAGTGGTAGCGCCACCGGTTCCACGCGTGGCTGGGCAGCGCGTCGATGTACCACCAGTGCTCCTTGACGTCCTCACCATGATTGGCCTGGGCGCCCGTCAGACCGAACATGCGCTCCTTCAGGATGGGATCGCGGCCGTTCCAGAGGGCCAGGCCCAAGCAGAGGCGCTGCTCGACGTCGCAGAACCCGGCCATGCCGTCCTCGCCCCAGCGGTACGCCCGCGACCGGGCGTGATCGTGGGGGAAGTACGCCCAGGCATCTCCGTCGGCGCTGTAGTCCTCCCGCACGGTGCCCCACTGGCGCTCGCTCACATAGGGGCCCCACAGGTACCAGTCGCCGGCCTGGCGCAGCCCGTTCTCGAGCCGGCCGAACCCGTTGACACGCTCTCGTTCCGCGCTGGTCATCTCGACCCCCTTCTCGGTGCGGTCAGTACAGCAGCACGAGCGAGCAGATGATTCACCCACATCGGGTGAACCAGGGCACGGTTATCCTCCGGCTGTGCCGCTTTACCTGAACGGCGGTACGGCCGACGAGCTGATCAACACCGACCCCTTCGCTCTCACGGTCGGCATGCTCTTCGATCAGCAGGTGCCGATCGAGTGGGCCTTCCGCGGGCCGGCCACCATGAAGGACCGCCTCGGTCACTTCGACCCCACCCTGCTCGCCGCCGTGCCGGTCGACGAGCTCGTTGCGGTGGCCATGGCCAAGCCCGCCGTCCATCGCTACCCGGCGGTGATGGCCCGGCGCCTGCACGAGCTCGCCGTGTTCGTCACCGAGCACTACGACGGCAAGGTGGACACGATGTGGACCACCGCCCGCACCGGCGCGGAGCTGTACCGCCGCCTGCGCGAGCTGCCGGGCTTCGGCGACGAGAAGGCCAAGATCTTCGTCGCCCTGCTGGCCAAGCGGTTCGACGTGTGCCCGCCGGGCTGGAAGAAGGCGGCCGGGCCGTTCGCCGACGCCAGGCCGCGAACGGTGGCCGATAGCGACAGTCCCGAGTCGCTGGCGCGCGTGCGGCAGTGGAAGCTGGCGCAGAAGGCGGCCAACAAGGACAAGCAGGGCCGCCCGCTCAAGCCGTGAGTGAGCGTTTCAGAGGCGTGGGTGCGCCGCGACCAGGCCGGTTGGTCCTCGTCGCGGTGCGTGGTCGAGAGGCGCAGGCATCGATCATTCTCGTCGCGCTCCCGTAGCAAATCTGACGCCGTCACGCACCGAGAAGCAGATCTGCACCGAGTACTGCCACGCAACGCGGGTTGGCGTCACAGAAGTCGCGCGGGGCGATGACGCAGCTGCTAACGGTGCGAAGCGAGCGCGATCAAGCGGCGTCACTCGCCGGTGACGCCCGCCAGCACCTCGCGGTCCTCGTCGTCGTTGCGGCCCGACTTGGGGTGGCGGCGCACGTCGGCGGCCAGCCAGGCCACGAGCCCGGCGATGGTGAGCACCTGGAGCACTTCGGCGAGCTGCTGGGTGCGGGGACCATGCCCGGCCGCCTCCCAGAGGGCCAGCGGGCTCGTGCGCCACGCCGCGTCCAAGCCGCAGCCGTAGAAGTAGTCGGGCGTGGTCTCCCACGGCGCCTTCAGCACCGGGCAGCTCTCGCTCGGCACCGTGGGCAGGGCGATGACGGCCTGGTTCCACACCACGCCGGTCTGCCCCACCGCGAGGACCGCCAGCACGAATCCGGTGACGACGGCGCGCGCCGTGGAGCCGACCAGCCACCGCAGCCCCGCGTCGAGCGGGCCGGGCGCCGCCCGCACGGCTGCCACCACCAGCGCCGGCAGCAACGGCAGCGTGAGGCGAGGGCCCCATGCCAGCCAGCCGAACGTGGACCACCACGACGCCAGCGCGCCCGTGAAGACGGCGGTGATGGCGGCGACGGCGAGGGCCGGCGCCCATCGCCGCGGCTGGCCCGGATGACGCACCAGGCCCACCACGCCGGCCACGAGCACGCCGGCCAGCACCACCGCGGTCACGGTCCAGAAGAACAGCACGCCCACGTTGGGCGCCAGCCAATCGGCGATGGCCAGCTCGGCCTTGATGACGACGCCTGGCACACGCGTGTAGGGCGTGTTGTACGTGAGGTTGGTCACGGTGCCGAACCGGAAGACGTTGAAGGCGACGTTCACCGCGACGGCGGCTACGGCGGCGGCGATCATCGGCCCCAGCACCCGTAGGGGTGGCAGCCAACCGTCCTCATCGTCGTCGCGCGCGGACACCACCCCGATGGCCAAGAGGAACGGCGCTGCCGTCTCCTTGGTGAGGCACGCGAGGAACATCGTGATCACGATCCACCGGGTGCGGCGGGTGCAGGCGGCCAGCGCGAAGGCGAAGCACAGGAAGGTGGCCAGCGCTTCGCCGAAGGGGATGAGTCCGTACAGCACCATCGGGCCGCTCACCAACGCCAGCACCAGCACCACGCCCCAGCGGCGGCCGAGCACGCGGCGCCCGACCGTGAGGGCCAGCACCACCATCGCCGCCACGGCGGCGGCCGACGTCCAGGCCAGGCCGCGCTCCACGGTGGCGTCGGCGAGATCGAGGGCCACGAGCGGCGCTGCCAGCAGGTACTGGGCGATGGCGAAGGCGCCCACATCGGAGGTGTCCGTGCCGGCGACGTGGCCGCACGCCGAGAGCGTGCCGTCGCCGAGGCAGTCGAGGGCGGTGTGGGTGCCGCTGACGAGGATGCCCGTGTCGCCGAGGCGGGTCTCGACCCACCGCGTGCCGTCGAGCAGCAGGACGGCGACGAACAGGAGGCCGGCGCCGATGGCGAGCTTCGCCGGCCACGACCAGCGGCGCACCTCCAGCATCCGCAGGAGGGTACCGTCGGGGCCGATGCCGTCGACGGACACTGCTGCCTACGCCGACCGCCTCGACGAGGTGCAGGGTGCGTGGTGGAAGCGCTACGCACCGAACCCGTACCGCTGGTTCCTGCGCCATCGCCACCTCGGCTTCACGCTGGACGTCGGCTGCGGCGTCGGGCGGGGGCTCGACTACCTGCGCGGCGACGGCGTGGGCATCGACCACAACGCGGACGCGGTGCGCCGGTGCCGGGAGAGAGGCTTCACCGCGTTCACGCCGGCCGAGTTCGCCTCGTCGCCCTTCGCCGCGCCCGGCCGGTTCGATGCGTTGCTGTCGGCCCACGTGATCGAGCACCTCGACCCCGAGGCCGCCGCCGCGTTGCTGCCCACCTACGTGCCGTACGTGCGCCCCGGCGGTCGGGTGCTGCTCATCACCCCGCAGGAGCGCGGCTTCGCGTCCGACGCCACCCACCTCACGTTCACCGACGACGACGCCCTGGCCCGCCTGTGCACCGACGCCGGGCTCCTGGTGCGATCGCGTCGATCGTTCCCGCTACCGCGGCGCGCCGGGCGCTGGTTCATCTACAACGAGTTCATCGTGGAAGCGTCGGTGCCGGCAGGGGCTCACGCCTGAGGGCACGCCGCACCCGCCACGCTTCCCGCAAGGTCGCCAAGCCGTCGCGCACGGGGCTGAGACGGCTGCCGTCGACGTGATGCCAGGCGATCGGCACCTCGACGATGGTGAGGCCCAGGCGATCGGCGCGCGCCAGCACCTCGACGTCGAAGGCGAAACCGCTGGCGACCAGCGGCTCGAACAGCGCCGGCACCACGCCGGCCCGGAACGCCTTCAGCCCGCATTGCGTGTCGGGTAGCTGCGTGAGGCGCGCCGCTCGCAGGCCGAGGTTGAAGAGCCATCCGCTCCAGCGGCGGGTGAACGGCTGGCGTACGGTGATGGTGGCGTCGGTCATGGCCCGCGACGCCAGCACCACGTCGCCCCGACCCTCGTCGACCGCGGCGAACACGCGCTCGATCTCGACGGGACCCGCCGACAGGTCGGCGTCGACGAAGCCGGCCACATCACCAGAGGCACCGAGCAACCCGGCCCGTACCGCCGCGCCCTTGCCCCGGTTGGCCGGCAGCCGCAGGACCTCCGCGTCGAGGGCGGCCTCCTTGCAGGCGCGCTCCACGATGTCGGGGGTGCCGTCGTTGCTGCCGTCGTCGACGAATATCACCTCGATCGAGCGGTTGCCGAACGACTGCGCCAGCGCCGTCACCGTGGCCTCGATGCGGGCCGCCTCGTTCCACATGGGAACAACGAGGCTCCAGCGCGTCACAGCACCGACCGAAGCCAGTCCGCAGTGCGGGTCAGGCCGTCGCGCAGCTCGATCTTGGGCTCCCACCCCAGCTGGTCACGGGCGAGTGTGATGTCGGGCTTGCGGCGCGTCGGGTCGTCGACCGGAAGCGGCTCGCGCACGATCTTCGAACCCGAGCCCGTCAGCTCCACGACCAACTGGGCCAGCTCGGCCACGGTGAACTCGTTCGGGTTGCCGATGTTGACAGGCCCAGTGAGCGTGGAGTCGAGCAGCGCGACGAGGCCGGCCACCTCGTCGTCGACGTAGCAGAAGCTGCGCGTCTGGCCGCCGTCGCCGTAGATCGTGATGGGCGCGCCGGAGAGCGCCTGCACCAGGAAGTTGGACACCACCCGCCCGTCGCCCGGCTTCATGCGCGGACCATACGTGTTGAACACGCGGGCGATGGCGATGTCGACGCCGGCGGTGCGGTGGTAGGCCATCGACAGTGCTTCGGCGAAGCGCTTGGCCTCGTCGTAGCAACTGCGCGGACCGGTGGTGCTGACGTTGCCGCGGTAGGACTCGACCTGCGGGTGCACGAGCGGCTCGCCGTAGACCTCGCTGGTGGACGTCACCAGGAAGCGGGCGCCCTTCGCCCGGGCCAGCTCGAGCAGGTTGCGGGTGCCGCTGCTGCCGACGGCCAGGATCTCGAGCGGCAGGGTGGCGAAGTCCTTGGGCGAGGCCGGGCTGGCGAGGTGCAGCACGGCGTCGACCGAGCCCTTGATGTCGAGCGGTTCGCACACGTCGTGCTCCACGAAGGAGAACCGCTCGTTGGCCAAGAGGTGCTTGACGTTGGCCGCCGATCCGGTCAGGAAGTTGTCGACAGCGACGACGTGGTCGCCTCGCTGCAGCAGGTGCTCGCAAAGGTGGGAGCCGATGAAGCCGGCGCCTCCGGCCACCACGGCCCGGCGATCGTCGGTCACGTGCGACCGATGCCCTGATACCGGAAGCCGGCGCGGATCGCCGCCGCCCGATCGAGCAGGTTGCGGCCGTCCACGATGGCGGGGTGGGCCATGAGCTTGGCGACCTCCGTGAGATCGACCCAGCGGAACTCGTCCCACTCGGTGAGGACGGCGAGCACGGCGGCGCCGTCACAGGCCTTGTAGGCGTCGTCGACCAGGTCAATCGACGGCAGCCCGGTGGGCGCGGTGGGGTCGTACGCCCGCACCTTTGCGCCGCGCTCGATGAGCTGCTCGCAGATGGCGACGCTGGGCGAGTCGCGCAGATCGTCGGTGCCCGCTTTGAAGGTGAGGCCCCAGACGGCCACCTGCACACCCTCGAGCGAGCCGCCGGCGGCGTGCTGGATCTTCTCCACGACTCGGCGGTGCTGTTGCACGTTGACCGAGATGACACCCTCGAGGAGACCGAAGTCGTACCCGGCGTCGGCGGCGATCTTGACGAGGGCCCGGCTGTCCTTCGGGAAGCACGAGCCGCCCCAACCGGGACCGGGCTTGAGGAACTCGTGGCCGATGCGCTTGTCGTAGCCGAGGCCCAGCACGACGTCGCCCACGTCGGCGCCGACCGCTTCGCACACCGCCGCGACGGCGTTCACGAACGACAGCTTCGTAGCGAGGAAGGCGTTGGCGGCGTACTTGATGGTCTCGGCCGATGCGGGGTCGGTGACCACGAGCGGCGCCGGCACGGCGAGGTACAGCGCGGCGACGCGAATGGCCGCCGCCTGGTCGTCGCTGCCGATCACGATGCGGTCGGGGTGCAGGAAGTCGTGCACCGCCGAGCCCTCGCGGAGGAACTCGGGGTTCGACACAACCGACACGTCCGGGCGGTTGAGCACGCGCTCCACCACCTTGGTCGACCCGACCGGCACGGTCGATTTGTTCACGACGATGGCCTCGGCGGGAAGCACGTCGGCGATCTGGCCGGCCGCCGCCTCGATGTAGGACAGGTCGGCGCCGCCGTCGGCTCCTTGCGGCGTGGGCACGCACAGGTACGCGAACTCGCTGTCCTTGGCGGCCACGGCGGCGCCGACGACGAAGGTGAGACGGCCGCTGCGCAAGCCCTCCGTGAGCAGGTTGGCGAGGCCCGCTTCCACGATGGGGAGCTCACCGCGCTGCAGGCGCGCCACCCGTTCGGCGTCGATGTCGGCACACACCACCTCGTGGCCCAAATGGGCGAAACAGGCAGCAGTGGTGAGGCCGACATAGCCGGCACCGATGACAGCGATGCGGTTCACCGACACCATCCTACGAGCCGGGCTCCTTGTGCCCGAGGCGCTCGGGCTGCCGGCCACCATCGCTAGCCTGCGCCGTCGTGCCGGCTGCCACCCTCGCGCCATCGCACGATGCCGAGGCTGACCCGGCACCGGGCCGCCGCTGGGGGCGGACTGCCGCCATCGAGCACGCCGTGGCCACCGTGTTCGCCCTGGCGGTGTCGTGGCCGTTCCTTCGGCGCAACACCTACATCACCGGCTTCGACACCGTTGCCTACAGCGGTCCGAACCTCAACGTGACGCTCGACGCGTGGCGCCACTTTCGCCTGGCCCTGTGGAACCCTCTGATCTTCGGCGGCGTCACCCACATCGGCAACCCCGCCGCCGGCGCCCTCTACCCGTTGAAAGCGCTGGCCCTCCCGTTCGGCATCAGTCGTGGCCTCGCCGTGCTCGTCGTGGTGCACCTGCTGATCCTGGCCAACGGCATGGTGGCGCTGCTGTCGTGGCGCCTCCGGCTGCGGCCGCCGGCGGCGACGGTCGGTGCGGTGGCGCTCGTCGGCTCGGGCCTCGTGATGATCAAGATGGTCCAGTTCGAGCAGCTGCTGGTGCTGGCGTGGGTGCCGCTGCTCCTCGCCCTCCTGCACTGGGTGATGACCGCTCGGCGCCCGCTCATCCCGGCCGCCGCCACCGCCGTGGTCACGACGCTGGTGCTCATCGCCGGCCATCCGCAGACCGTGTACTCGGTGGCGCCGCTGCTCGTGCTGTTCGCCGTCGCCATCGCGTGGGACAGCCATGCGTGGCGGCGCCTCGGCTACGTCGCCGCCGCGGGATTCGTGGGTCTGCTCCTGGCCGCGCCTCAGCTCCTGCCGGAGATCGCGGCGACGGGCGAAGGCGCGCTGGCCGGGCGACGGCCGATCACCGTCGTCGACAGCCCGGTGTACCGCCTCGACATCGGCCACGCGCTGACGGGCACTGCTGGGCAACCCATTGAAGGACTTCCCCGACGCCGACGCCGGCACCTACGAGGCGCTGTCGTTCGTGGGTGCCGCCGCCGCCACCCTGGCCGTCGTCGGCCTCGTCGATGGCGTGCGCACACGACGGCGACGTGCGCTCACGATCGTCTTGGGCGGGCTGGGCTTCGCCGCGGTGATCGCCGCGCTCGGGCCCCGCACCTTCCTGTACCGCTTCGCCTACGACCACGTGCCGCTCTTCGCCCAGGCGCGGGTGCCGGCGCGGTGGTTGACCGTCACCGTGCTCGCCGGGGTCGTGCTGGCCGCCCTCGGCACGGACGCGATCGTCGGCCGCCGGGTCGACCGCAAGAGCCTCGCGGTGGTGGGCGGCACCGTCGTCGTCATCGCCGTGCTCGTGATGACCAACGTGGTCAGCACGCCCGGGCGGCGCGCCGTGCTGGCGTGGCTCCTGTTCGGTGCCGCCGCCCTCGTCGCCGGGCTGCTACCACCGGTCCGCCGCCGCGCCGCCGCCGGCGTCTTGCTCGTGCTGCCGGCCGTTGTCGTGATGACCGAGCTAGGCATCGCCAGCTACAACGGGATCGCCGCCCGCAGCTCCTCCGCCGCCGACGTGAAGCACTACGGCGGCGACATCGTGAAGTTCCTCGACGGCCAGCCTGGGCGATCGCTGGCGATGACGTTCGACGACCTCGGCAACACCGCCTACCTCGTGGCGTCGTTGCGCCCGAACGCCAATGCCCTCTTCGACATCCCGTCGATCGACGGCTACGACGGTGGTGTCCAGGTGACCGACCGTTGGGCGGCGGCGATGAGCTCCATGGCCAACGTCCCGTTCGATCCCGAGCCGACCCTGCGGGCCCAGATCGCCACCCCGGTCGACACCGCCCTGCTCGGTCGTTTCGGTGTCCGTTGGGTGGTGGTCGACACGCGCGCCGGCGACCCGTCCACGCTCGTGCCCGGCTTCCGCGGACCGCTCGCCACCGACGGCACGCTCGAGGTGTTCGAGAACCCGGCGTGGTCGGGCGAGGCGGTCGCCTGGTTCGCCACCCAGCCGTCGACCAACGACGAGTTCGCCGACCTGCTGGCCACCGGCGGCGTGGCGCCGAACGCGGCGGTGCTGACCGACGGCAGCCCGACGCTGTCGTGCAGCGGCGAATGCACGCCGATGGGCCTCACCGTCTCCCGCTCCCGCCCCGAGCGGGCCGCCATCGCCGCCAGCCTCCCGCGCGACGCCATCGTCACGCTCGACGAGCAGGCCGACAAGGGCTGGAGCGCCACCGTCGACGGCAAGTCGGCACCCGCGGTCGTCGTCGACGGCTTCTACGTCGGGGTGAGGGTGCCCGCCGGCCAGCACGAGGTCCGCTTCTTCTACACGCCCCGCGGCTTCCGCGTCGGGCTGCTGCTGGCCGCGCTGGGGTTGGCGGCGCTGATCGCCGCCGTCGTGGCGGCGCTCGGCGTGGCTACCGGGTGGCGCGGCTCGAAGTAGGGGCTGAGGCGCTTCACGTGGAAGCGCTCACCGACCTTGGAGTAGGCGACGATGCAGAAGAAGGCGCGCAGCCCGTCGCGCCAGCCGATCTTCTTGCCTTCGGCGTACGTGCGCCCCGAGTAGGAGATGCCGACCTCGTAGACGCGCCATCCGGCGCGAGCCACCTTGGCCGTGAACTCCGGCTCGAAGCCGAACCGGTCCTCCTCGATCGTGATGCTCTGGATCACTTCGCGCCGGCACGCCTTGTAGCACGTCTCCATATCGGTGAGGTTCAGGTTGGTGAACATGTTCGACACCGTGGTGAGGAGCCGGTTGCCGACGGAGTGCCAGTAGTACAGGACGCGGTGTGGACGCCCGGCGAGGAAGCGCGAGCCGTAGACGACATCGGCGCGACCGTCCAGGAGCGGGCCGAGCACTTCGGCGTAGTCCTGCGGGTCGTACTCCAGGTCGGCGTCCTGCACGATCACGTACGGCGCCATGGCCTCGGCGAAACCGCGGCGCAGCGCCGCGCCCTTGCCCTGGTTGACGGGCTGCAGCAGCACCCGCACCTTCGCGTCGTCGATGGCGGCGAGGAGCTCTCGCGTGCCGTCGGTCGAGCCGTCGTCGACGACCAGCAGCTCCTGCGTGTAGGGCGACTCCAGCACCTGCTTCACGACATCGGCCACGGTGGACGCTTCGTTGTAGCAGGGCATCACCACGGTGAGGCAGGGGCTGCCGGGCATCACGACGACGATAGTTGCGACGGCTCGGCCGGCCGGCGCGCTGACGACGAGCAGCGACTGGCCGAACGGCGGCGTGATCCACTGCTCGACGCGCCGGGCCACGGGGACGGCGGCGCGGTCGTACAGCCGGGTGGACCAACCCTCGGTGGGTCGGCGGCCGAGCCTCGTCGCCACGACGTACCACGCCAGTGCGCCCGGCGCGTTCACGTAACGGGCCTCCACCACCTCGAGGCCGGCGTCGTCCATGGCCCGCACCAGCGACGCCTTCGTGTACCGGCGGTGGTGCCCGACGGCGGCGTCGAACCGGCTGTAGAGCGCGTTGAAGGCCGGGGAGTAGATGAGGACGTGGCCGCCTGGCCGGAGGTCGTCGCGCAGCTTGCACAACGCGCCGACATCGTCGTCGATGTGCTCCAGCACGTTCACCATCACCGCGGTGTCGAAGGCCGACTCCTTCAGTTCGTCGGCGTGCACCACCGTCACGCGGTCGGAGCCCTCGTAGCGCTCCTCCAGCAACGCCACGGCGCGCTCCGACAGCTCGGTGGCGGTGACCGAGCCGTAGCGCGCCAGGAGGTTGGTGAAGGTGCCGTGACCGGCCCCGACCTCCAGGATGCGACCGCTCAGGTAGGGCGCCATGAGCGCCACGATCCACGCGGCGTAGTTGACGGCGCCGTCGAGGTTGTCGAGGGTGCTGGCCAGCTCGGTATCGGAGGCGTCCCAGTCCTCGGGCGTGCGCCTTCGTTCGAGACGGTCGCGACGCCACACCACCGGCTTCGACCAGCGGGCCTTCGTTCTTAGGACAGTGCCGATCCGGGGCGGGGCGACGGGCGTCTTGTCGTCGAGGCTCAGGACTCGGCCGCCGGTCGCCGTCACCTGGGCGGCGACCTCGTAGCCGACCTCGGGCCAGGCTTCGGTGATCTCGAGGCGTTCGAGCGTCTCGCGGCGCAGCGCGAACGACCCGGCGCCCGGGCCGAAGATGCGATGGCGGCCGCCGAACACGGCGTCGGCGCGGCCCTCGCGCACGGGGAGGGCGAGGCGCTCGGCCGACTCGGCCACGTCGCCGGGACTGATCACCACGACGATGGCGTTGTTGCCATTGGCCGCCCGCAACGCCTGCCGTGGCGCGGGCGCGGCGGTGCCGGCGGGCAGGATGACGTGGATGTCGGACGAAGGAGTCATAGGGGCGGGACCGGAGCCGGCTCCGATGGTGAGCGTCTGCATCCCGGCGTTTCGGGCCGAGCGCTTCATCGCCGCCACCATCGAATCGGTGCTGGCTCAGACTAGTGAGGACTGGGAGCTGGTCGTGGTAGACGACGCCTCCCCCGACGCCACCTTCGCCGTCGCGTCGCGCTACGCCGGCGATCCTCGCGTCCGGCTGGAACGCAACGCCGTCAACCTCGGGCCGGTCGGCAACTGGAACCACGTCGTGGCCCAGGCCCGTGGCCGCTACGTGAAGGTGCTGTGCTCCGACGACCTCCTCTATCCCGACTGCCTCGAGCGCCAGGCCGCTGCTCTATCGGCTCATCCGGGCGCCGGCCTGGCGGCCGCCCGCCGAGACGTGATCGACGCCGACGGCCGCGTCGTCATCGCCGGCCGCGGTCTGGCCGGGCTGGCCGGCTGCGTGCACGGCCGCCGCGCACTGGAGCGGATGGTGGAGATCGGCACGACGCCCTTCGGGGAACCGTCGATCGTGCTGTTCCGCGGCGACGCTCTTCGCGCCGCCGGGCCGTTCCGCGACGACTACGCCTCGCTCGCTGACGTCGATCGCTACGTCGAGATCCTGCGGCGGTGGGACTGCGTGGCCATCGACGAGACCCTCGGGGCGTTCCGCGTGAGCGGAGGCTCGTGGTCGGACCGCTCGCACCGGGTCCAGGGGCGGAACCTGCGCCGGCTGCTCGACGACCTGGCCGCCGATCCCACGCTGGCGCTGTCACGGTCGGCGCTGTGGCGGGGCCGGCTGTGGTCCTACGTGCGGGCCCCGGCGCGCGGCATCGTGTTCCGGGCCGCCGAGTGGCGCGCCACGCGCCGGCGGGGCGGCTCACGGGCCTGACCGCCGCCGCCAGCGTCCCCTGGTTCGTCCCGGTCCCTCCCGGTTCCCCCGGGTCTTCGCGCAGCCTGCGCGCTCGACCGCGCCCCAGAGCGTCCGAGCGCGCGACCCGCGCGGGTTCGGACGCGGGCGCCGAGGGCCGGGTGCCGGGCGCCGGGCACCGGCACCGGCACCGAGAACGGGCCACCGCGGCCGCCGACCACCACGCCGCGCGGCCGACAACACGCCGAGCCCGAGTGAACGCGGACGACGGGGGCGGATCAGCGGGCGACGAAGGCGTTCACCAGGTTGAACGCCAGGTCGCGGTAGCCCACCGGTACTTCGGGCGCATCCGTCGTGAGCGTCACCGTCGACTCCCCCGGCGCCACCGTGATCGGGACGCTGTAGGCGTTGCCGTCGGGCGTGATCGTGAGGTCGTGATCAACGCCATCGGGTGTCCGCACGGTGAGCCGGTGCTCACCGGGGCTGTAGGCGTTGGCACGGAACGTGAGCTGCCCCTGATACGGCTGCGTCGCCGTCGTTGACCAGCAACAACGTGTTCTGCTGGCGAGCGCCGTGCTCCACATCGGGCACGCCGTAGGTGCGGGGCGCGAAGCCGTCTCGGTACTCGACGCGGGGTCGGTAAAGCGTCTCCTGCCCCAGCCGTGCCACGCCGTCGGTCCCCAGCGCCGCCTCCATGGCGGCGCGGTGGGCGCGCAGGTCGAAGAACACGAGCCGGCCGTCGGCGCTCATCATCGGCGGCGCCCCTCCCAGCGCGGCGGTGATCGCCGTCTCGACCTCCTGATCGGTGTAGCCCTGCCGGTCGAGGTAGATGCCGTCGAAGCCGGCAGCGGTCAGGGCGTCCACCATGTCGGGCACGGGCTGGCGGGTCGTGTACTCCTGCCAATCGGCTTGCCGACCGCGCATGCCGGCGAAGCTCCACCGCAGGTCCGAGGAGTGCAGGAAGCCCCGCCACAGGTCCTGGTCCACGATGCCGGCGGTGGTGCCGCCCTCGGGCCAGGGCAGGTACGGCAGCACGTACACGGCGGCGCCCGGCGGGAGCTGCTGCTCGATGGCGCCGACGAAGTCGGCGTCGTTGGCCCAGGCCGCCTCGTTCAGGCGCGGATCGGCCACCATGCCCGCACCGATCTGGTCGAACAACGCCAGCCCCACCACGACCACCGCCACCGCGCCCAGCGCCAACTTCGGCCAGTGCCAGCGCCGGCGAAACCAGGCCACGGCGACGTCGAGCACCGACGCCAGCGCCACCAGGCCCAGGAAGGCGATCACGATGGCGACCCGGTTCCACGACCGGATCTGGGCCAGCCCGCCGGTGTAGGCCAGCCACGACAGCCCGCCGGCCACGGCGAAGGCGGCCAGCACGACGATGAAGGCGCCGGCCCCGGCCCGCTGCCGCACCGCCTCGCCCCGCCGGCCGGCGGCCCACACCAGCAGTGAGACGAGGGCGATGGCCACCCCGATCACCGCCGCCAGCCCGAGGTACTGGTACGGCTCGCTCTGGGCGCCCGGTCGGGTGAGCAGGTCCGATAGGTGGGCCAGCGCCGACACGCGGTGCTCGGGCACCGGCGCCAGCAGCTGCACCGGTCGCAGTGCGTAGGTATCGAGATCCTCGATGGAGCGCCGGGCGACCTCCGGGTTGAGCCCGTGCGACCGGTGCCAGAGCAACGTCGGGATCGAGTTGATGGCGAGCACCACGGTGGTGACCGCCACCACCAGCCCGGCCGACACCAGCGGGCGCCATCGCCGCCGGGCCAACGCCGCCGCCGCCCCGGCGACGGCGATCAGGAGCGCGCCGAAGACCGTGTAGTACGTGTCGAACGACGCCAGCACGACACACGACACGAGCGCGAACAGCGACAGCCCGCTGCGGACATCGAGCCGGTCGCGCCAGCGGGGGCCGGCGCGCAGCAACGGCGTGTCGCCGCCCAGGAGTCGCATCGCCAAGGCGACGGCGAGCGGCACCGCGACCGGCGCGCCGATGAAGAGCTGCCCCGTGGTGCGCAGGAAGTGCGACGGGGCGAAGGCGAAGACGAGAGCGAGCACACCGCTGACGAGACGGCTCGCGCCGATGACCCGCAGCGCCACGAAGGCGGTGACGGCGACGAGCACGAACCCCAACATGAACAAGAGGTTCACGGCCAGCGCCGGATCGTGGGTGAACCAGGTGAGCGCCTTGATGATGACCCACCAGCCGTTGTCGCCGCCGTACGGGAAGTCGTAGGTGTTCAGCCCGAACGGCGCGCCGGCACGAGGCGTGCCGGTGTACCAGCCGGTCTCGGCCACGATCTTCACGAAGGCCATCAGCCCCAGCGAGTCGCCCCGATAGGTGAAGGGCACATCGAGGGGCCAGCTCCACACGCGGTACAAGACGGCGGTGATCAGGGCCGCCGCTCCACCCACGGCGGCGGTGTCGGCCAGCCAGCCGCGCCAGGCGGCGCGCGGGGTCGCCGGAGGGTCGTCGGCCGCCTGCTCCGGTGCCTCAGCCTGTGCGACCACCGCCGGCCACGCTAACGGGGCTGCTCACGATGGTCGGGGACGCGGTGCTCGGCCAGGCTGAGCTGGGTAACGTGGAGCAGGCCCTCCGGGGCGAACCATGGCTGCCACCTCCGTCACCGAGCAAGAGCTCCACCTCGTCGCCCCGCGCCAGCCGGTGTCGGCCCACCTGCGCGACATCTGGCGCTTCCGCGAGCTGCTGCGCAACCTCGTGCGCAAGGAGCTCAAGGTCAAGTACAAGAACTCGGCGCTGGGCTTCGTGTGGTCGATGCTCAACCCGCTGTTCCTCTTGGCGGTGTACGGCATCGCCTTCGCCATCCTGGGCAACGCCTTCGAGTACTTCACCATCTGGCTGCTCATCGGCCTGCTCGTGTGGAACCTGTTCAACGTGGCGATCATCGCCGGCACCAGCTCCATCACCGGCAACTCCTACCTGGTCAACAAGGTGCGCTTCCCCCGCGAGGTGCTGCCGCTGGCCTCGGTGGGCGCCGCGCTGGTGCACTTCTTCCTGCAGTCGAGCGTCCTGGTGTTCATCCTGGTCGTGCTGCGGTACAACGTGGACTGGGCCTTCATCTGGCTCATCCCCATCGCGCTGGTCACGCTGCTCGTGTTCGCCGCCGCGCTCGCCATCTTGTTCAGCGCCATGAACGTGTACCTGCGCGACACCGGCCACCTGCTCGAGCTGGCCATGATGGCGTGGTTCTGGCTGAGCCCGATCCTGTACCAGTACATGCTGGTGGCCGACAAGCTGGCCGAGCACGGCATCAACGGGAACATCCTGCTGGCCAATCCGATCACGCCGGTGCTGATCACGTTCCAACGTGCGCTCTACGGCAAGGCGACCATCTACACGACCAAGATCGATCCCATCACCAAGAAGGCGGTCGTGAGCGCGAAGCCGCTCCTGCCCGATGCTTCCTGCTGGTGGTACCTGCGCAACCTCGGCGTGATCCTGCTGGTGTCGACGCTCATCTTCCTGCTGGCGATCAAGATCTTCGACAAGGCCGAAGGCAACTTCGCCGAGGTCATGTGACGTGACCGCGATCGATGTCGACAACCTCTCCAAGCGGTTCCGCCTGAACACCGACCGCGCCTACTCGGTGAAGGAGCGGGTGCTCAAGCTCGGCCGCACCACGCACGAGGACTTCTGGGCGCTGCGCGACATCAGCCTCACGGTGGCGGAAGGCGAGACGGTCGGCATCCTCGGCCACAACGGCTCGGGCAAGTCGACACTGCTCAAGTGCATCGCCGGCATCCTCAAGCCGAGCATTGGCCAGGTCCGCCAGAAGGGCCGCATCGCCTCGCTGCTGGAGCTGGGGGCCGGGTTCCATCCCGACCTGACCGGCCGGGAGAACGTCTACATCAACGCGTCGTTCCTGGGCATCCCGCGCAAGGAGATCGAGAAGCACTTCGACGACATCGTGGGGTTCGCCGAACTGGAGCACTTCATCGACCACCAGGTGAAGTTCTACTCATCGGGCATGTACGTGCGGCTGGGCTTCGCCGTGGCCATCAACGTCGACCCCGACATCCTGCTGGTCGACGAGGTGCTGGCCGTCGGCGACGAGGTGTTCCAGAAGAAGTGCCTCGACCGCATCGAGCAGATCCAGCACGAGGGCAAGACCATCTTGTTCGTCACCCACGGCGCCGACCTGGCCCGCAAGATCTGCGACCGCGTCGTCGTGCTCGATCACGGGCTGATGGTGGCCAACGGCGTCCCTGGCGAGTCGATCCGCATCTTCCGCGAGTACCTGCACGGCCATCTCACCGACGTCGAGCCGGAGGCGGGCGAGCCCGTCGCGCACGGGCACACTCACGACCCGCGCATCCGCATCTCGTCGGTCAACCTGGAGCATCCAGGCCAACCCGACCGCCGCTACCTCTACGCCGGCGAGCCCCTCACCATCCGCGTCGGCGTCGATGCCACCGAACGGGTGCTCGACCCGGTCCTCGGCTTCCAGGTGCGCGACGCCACCGGTGAGGTGCTGTACGCCACCGACACCGACATGCTCGGCATGGCGCTACCGCCCATCGAGGGCACGACCGAGATCGCCATCGCCATCGGGGGCGTGCCCCTGCTCGACGGCGCCTTCCCCATCTCGATCCAGCTCAAGGACCGCCACAACGGCCGGCTGCTCGACTTCCGCGAGGGTCACGACGTGTTCGAGGTGGTCAACCCGACCAAGGCCGGCGGCAGTGTGCTCTTCCCCGTGACGATCGAGGCCAGCCAGCCCGTCAACCGCACCGCCGTCTGAGCCAGTCTCAACCGCACCGCCGTCTGGGCCAGTCTGAGGCGACAAAACGAGCCGAGAGACCCAGGGACGGCCGCCATCGCCGGAACTACCTTGACCCGGATGGGCGGCTGGTTGAACTCCAACTCGGTTCCGGGTGACGGCCTACGTGATCGCGGCGGCGGTGTCGTTCCTGGCCGCGATACGGGAGGCTCGGCGCCGCCGACAGCAGCCCTGGTTGTGGCCCACCTTCTGGGTCATGAGCGGCGTGCTGTTCCTGGCCCTCGCCGGGGCACGGGCCGCCAACCTGGCCGACCTGGCCACCGAGATCGGCCGCAACGAGGCGCGAGCCCACGACTGGTACGACGAGCGGCGCGGGGTGCAGACGATCGCTGTCGGGATGGTCGGTGCGGTGTGGCTGATCGTCGTCGCCGTTGCGCTGTGGCGCATCCCCGCCCGCCGCCGGCGCTACCTCCCTGCGGCGCTCACGACGTTCACGCTGATGTGCTTCATCGCCGCCCGGCTGGTCTCGCTGCACCAGGTGGACGCCGTGCTCTATCGCCGCGAGATCGCGGGTGTGCAGATCGGCAACGCCGCCGAGTTCACGTTGCTCCTGCTCACGGTCGTGCTGACGATGTTCCCGCCCCGGCCCAAGTACGTGCCCGAGCCGCCCCCCGCCGCAGCCGTGCTGGCCGCCAGCCGCTCCACATAACCGTCAGCCGATCGGGGCGATCAGGACCCCGGTCGCGTAGGTCGCCAACCGGCGCAAATCAGTCTCATCGACCGACGCCACCACGGCACCACCAGCAAGGTCGGCAGTGGCGACGAGGAAGGCGTCGACGGCCAGCGTCGAATCGGCCCGCGCCGCGCCCAGCAGCTGCCCGGCACGGACGCCGACGCGACTATCGACGGCGAGGACCTGGACCCGGTCACGCCTCAGACCCGCGAACACGCCCGCATCAGCCCGCCGACCTCGGACGACCTCGGCCAAGACGGCGGCGCTGGTGGCGATGGGAAGCTCGCGCCGGCGCATCTCGGTGATCAACGCCCGCACGCGGTCGCGCCGCGCCACCGGGCCGTTGGCCATCACCGACACCGCCTCGCTGTCGAGCAGCAGCATCAGCCGGCCTTGGGCCTTACCCGGCCGGACGGTTCAGCCCAGTCGTCGACGAGCCGGGCGGCCCACTCGAGCGTCTCTAGGGGAACGGGGCCGTGTTCCTGGTCCAGCTCGGCCAGCCATTCGTCGACGGCGGCCAGGTGACGAAGATGGGCCACGTAGGCCGCCAGCGCGGCGTCGACCGTGGCTGACACGCTGCGCGAACCGACCAGCGCCCGCAGGGCAGCCAGGTTCTCGACGTCCAGCGTGAGGGTCACCTTCTCCTTGGGCACGGACGTATGGTAGTACCTTCATACCGCGGAGACGGCGTGCGCAATGACTGCGTCGAGGCGACGGCGGAAGGCATCGGGGCCGAAGTCGACCGCCCGTTCCCGCGCCGCCGCCGCCAGCGCTTGTCGACGGGGCTCGTCCGCGATGAGCGCCGCCGTGCGGCCGACGAGCTGGCCGACCGTGGCGAAGTGCACCCCGTCGACGCCGTCGCGCACCACCTCGGCCGGTCCCGCGGCACCGAACACCACCGGCACCAGCCCGGCTGACATGGCCTCCACCACGCTGATGCCGAAGTGCTCGAAGCGGTCGGGGTGCGTCTCCGGGTCCTCACCCAGGCCGCCGGCGTGCCAGAACAGGCTGGAGCGGGCCAGGAGGTCCTTCAGCACGGCGCCCGGCGCGCTCAGGTGCACCCGGACCGGCAGGCCGAGGGCCTCCCGCTTGACCGCCATGGCGTAGTCCCGGTCCTCGGGGCTGCAGCCGCCGACGAAGTGCAGCCACCAGCCGCCGGCCTGCCCGGAGTCGTGGAGCTGTCGGAACGCCCGCACCATCTCGAGCTGCTTCTTGCTGTGACCGCGTCGCGGGTCGAAGAAGCGGCCGATGTTCAGGATCAACGGCTTCTTGGTCACACTGCCAGGCGTCAGGAGCCGTACCGGCGGGTAGAGGACCTCGCTGTGGCGGCCCCAGAGGCGCCTTACCCACCGGGCGGTGAACTCGCTGTTGGAGGCAATGGTGTCGTAGGTGGTCAGATGACCGAGCCGGTTGGGAGGCAGGAGCTTCGTGCGCAGGCGGTCGGGCGGCGCGGGTTGGCGGCGGCCGGCGAGCGTCACGGCTTCCAGCCCCACGCCGTAGCGCCAGATCACCCCCGGGCGAGCCTCGTGGCGGTAGGTGTCGCTCTCGACGGTGACCTGCTGCGGCCAGGCTCCACTGGCCGTGAAGGCAAGGTCGGCTGTCTCACCCGGGCCGAGCGTGGCCGTCGCCAGCAACGACCGGCGGTCCCACAGCCGGACCGTCGCGGCATGCTCTGCCCGCACCGAAAGCACGACTGGTGTGCTCGGCGGCGCGTACACGTCCACGACGGCGGCGCCGTCGGTGCGCCGGACGGCGCCGCGCCGGTCGGGCTGGTGGAAGCCGCTGCGCAACACCGCCGTGGGCGGGAATCGCCGGCCGATCGCCTGGCGCACGTCATCTTTACGGCGCTGCCCGGCGCCGGCCACCTCCCCGGGGAAGTGCACCACATAGATGCCATGGGCGGCGCGGTTCACCGCCGTCGACTGGTACGTGCAGTTGACGAGGATGTCGTAGTCGCTCGACAGGACCGAGACGTCGCTCTCTTGGTCGATGCGCTGCAGCGCCAGCCCGGACAGGTCGATGCCGAGGCGCTCGGCGAACCGCGTCGTGTCGATGGCGTCGGGGCCGACGAGGGTGACGTCGTGGTGGTCCCGCAGCGCTGCCGCGATGCCACCGGCGAACTGCTCGCCGCCACCAAGCGTCGACCAGTACTGGTCGTAGACCGCGATCTTCACAGGAGGGCGACCGTCGCACGCGGTGCTACAGTCAAGGCCCTCATGACGACGACGATCAGCCAGCGTCAGCTTCGTAACGAGAGCGGTGAGATCATGCGTCGCGTCGAGGCGGGCGAAGTCTTCATCATCACCCGGAATGGCGTGCCGGTCGGCGAGTTGAGACCGTTGTCGCGGCGACAGCGCTTCGTACCCCGAGAGCAGGCACTGGCGGCATTCGCCGGGGCACCGCACATCGACGCCAAGCGCTTCTTCGCCGACATCGACGCCATCGTGGACCAAGACCCGACACCCCGTGCCTGATCCGTCGGAACTCGGGGTGCTCGATACGAGCGTGGTCATCGACCTCGAGTCGATCCAGGCCGACCTGCTGCCACTTCGTTTCGCTGTCTCGGCCCTCACACTGGCCGAACTGGCCGCCGGACCGCATTCCACCGACGATCCTGTCGAGCGGATTGTCCGCCAAGACCGGCTTCGACGGGTCGAGGCGACCTTCGACGTCATTCCCTTCGACGACCGGGCGGCGCGCGCCTACAGCCAGGTCTATGCCGCGACCACCATGGCCGGCCGCAAGGCCCGCGGCAGGCGTTCGGTCGACTTGCTCATCGCGGCATCCGCAGTTGCCGAAGGACTCGATCTCTACACCAGGAACCCTGAGGACTTCGCGGGCCTGGAGGAACTGGTCGAGATCCGCGCTGTCTGACGGTCGCTACTTGGTGACCATCCACGAGATGATCTCGGCGTCGTCGACGACCCGCTCTCGTTCGAGGCGCCGCCGATCGGCCACCATCGCCGGCAGGTGCTTCACGAAGCTGCGCGTCGAGCGCACCTTCTGCGGGGCGATGTTCGGCCGCGGCCGCTGACCTCTGAGGACGGGGCGCAGGTACTCCGCTGACACGGCGCGGGCCGTCGAACGGGCCTCGATCAGCGCCGCCCGTACCGCCATGCGCACGGGCGCGTCCTTCGTCAGCATCAGCAGCCGGTTGCGCTCCACGAAGTAGCGGAACAGGTCCGAGCCCTCGCCACTGGTCGCGGCGTGCTCGTGACGCACGACCGACGTGGGCACGTAGCCGGTAGCGCCAGCCGAGCAGCCGCCCGCGCCACGACAGGTCGGTGTCCTCGTAGTACAGGAAGAAGCGCTCGTCGAACAGACCGACCTGCTGCAGGTAGGCCGGCCGCAGCAGCACGCTGCCGCCGCACCAGGCGAACACGTCGACGGCGTCGTCGTACTGGCCCTCGTCGCGCTCCAGATAACCGCGGTCACCACCGAAGCCGCCGGCGTAGAGGTTCGAGCCCACGTTGTTGATGACGTCGTGGGGATCATCGGGCAGGTCGAGCGTGAACCACGCCGGCTCGGGCCCGACGGCGGCGTGGGTCGTCTGGCCGCCGGTCGTCAGAAGGACGCTGCGGGGCGAGTCGGCCGAGAGGCGTACGGCGATGCGCTTGGGTTGGTCCCGGCCCGGCCTCGACCCGAACCTCCGCCGGCCGATGGGTCCAGCGCACACCTGGCTCACCCGGCAATGCCTGCTCGGGTCCCCAGAACCCTTCGTCGAACTTGGCCTCGCCCCACGCCGGCGCGCCGTCGACCTCCAGGCCGGACAGCCGCACGCCGTGCTGGGCGGTGACCGGCGCGTCGATGCGCATCGCCCCAGTAGCGATGAGCGAACAGGATCTTGGACGACGCCGCGCCCAGGCCTGGGTCGGCCTCCAACGCGTCGACCAACGGCGACAACCAGCCCGGCTCCGGGAGGGCGTCGTTGTTGACCAGCGCGACGTAGTCGTAGGCGCCGACGCCGGGGTCGCCGATCCCGAGGTTGCAGCCACCGGCGAAGCCGAGGTTGGCCAGCGGCTCCAGCAGCACGACGTCGGGGTAGTCGTCACGGACCCGATCGGCGATGCCGTCGATGGAGCCGTTGTCGACGAGGACGACCTCGACGCGGTGCGCGGGTAGTCGAGCCGGCGCAGTGCGTCGAGGCAGTGCAAGGTCATCTCGCCGCCGTCGTAGTTCAGTACGACGACGCGTACGCGCGGACGGTCCGTCACGCGTCGGTCGTTCACGCGTCGGGCCCGAACGGAACCGCCCAGTCGTCACGATCGCGGAGCAGCTTCGGGTGGTGATAGGGGTCGTGGTTGAGTTGGTAATGCCAGCGCTCCTCCAACCGAGCGCGATCGCCCGGATCGTCCGATCCGTCGGTCGCCTCGAAATGGTGCAGCGTGGCGTGAGGCGTGTAGAGGATGCGCAGGCCCAACGAGCGGACCTTGAGCGACAGGTCGACATCGCGATCAGTGCCCACGAACGAGAGTGAGAAGCCGCCGACCCGGTCGAACACATCGGCGCGAATCACGGCACACGCCGTCGACACGCCGCTGACCTCGCGATCGACGATGTAGCAGGCCGCTCCAACCCGTCGTCGTCGGTGCCGAATCCGGTGTATGCCGATCCGGGCCGGCCCATGTAAACGTGGCCGGCGTGGACAAGGGTTCCATCGGTCGCCAACAGGCGGCAGCCCACCATCCCGACGTCGTCGTCCTGGGCCAGCGCCAGCATCGTGGCAAGGAAGCCATCGGTGACGACGTCGACGTCGTCGTGCAGCAGCAGGAGGTACTCCGACGTCGCCCGGGCGGCAGCCGCGTTCAACCGGTCGCTCATGGACGGCGACGGCACGACGACGGCCCGCATCGCGGCGCCGCAGGCGGCGTCGAGATCGGCCCGCACCCCGGCGCGTAGCGGTGCGGCCGACGCCACGAGCACCTCGCCGAGCGGGTGGCCCGAGCGTTTCACGACGTCCTCGATGGCGGCGGACACGAACGTGCGGGGCACCGACTGGACGCGTCCACCGGCACCTTCCGACGTGAGCACGACAGACACCGACGGCATGCCGCGCAGCGAACGCACCAGCCGGTGATAGCCAGGCGTGCCCAGCATCTCGACCGTGCGCGTCGATGCCCAGCCGCTCGCAGTGGTCCTGCACGGCACGGATACCTGCGATGTGAGCGTAGGGCTTGGCCTCAGGGTTGGCGGCCGTGGAGTTCGGGCCCATGCGCCAGTGGTACCCGATGATCGGAAGATGCCTGATGCGGCGGGCGCGCTCGGTGACGCGCAGCACGAGGTCGTAATCCTGCGAGCCGTCATAGCCGGCCCGGAAGCCACCGACCTCGACCGCCAACGACCGTCGCATCACCGATAGGTGACAGGTGTACATGTGTGAGCGGAAGCGTTCGGGCGACCAGTCCGGCTTGAAGGTCGGGTGGAACGTCGTACCGCCGAGTGTCAGATGGTCCTCGTCGGTATAGAGGTAGTCCAGTTCCGCGTCGGCCCGGATGGCGTCGGCGACGCGCGTCGAGCACGCCGGCGGTCAAGAGATCGTCGTGATCGAGAAAGGCCACGAACGTTCCCGACGCCTGATCGAGCGCGTCGTTCGACGCCGCCACGATGCCACCGTTGTGTCCACGGTAGATCGACCCGCACCCGCGGGTCGGCGGCGGCCACCGCGTCGAGGACGAAGCGCACATCCGGGTCGGTCGACGCGTCGTCGACGAGGCAGTGCTCCCAATCGTCGAAGCTCTGCTCGCTCACCGACGCCAGGCACTCCTCGAGTACTACGCGGCCGGTGTTGAACACTGGGGTGATGATCGACAGCAGCGGGACGCTCATACGATCACGAATGCGGTCGCCGCCGCAGCGCCTGCACCGGTCGCATCACGAACGTGCCGGCCCGCCAGGTCGGTGAGCGCAGGAGGGCATCGCGATGAGCTTCGGCCGCCTCCAGGCCGGCGAGCCGTTCGCGCATCGACACCAACTCGGCCACCAACGCATGGACGTGGCGTTGATGCGAATCGACCTCGGCTTCGAGCAGTCGCACCCGGGCCCGCAACTGACCCGCCGCCGCCTCTGCCCCGATGACGGCATCGCGGGCCGCCCAGAGCTCGAGCGTGAGCCGTTCACGCTCGTCGGCATCCTCGGCGCCCAGCTCCAACCGGTCCTGACTCATCCCGGCAGCGTACTGATCAGCCATCGGCTCAACTCTGCGGCCGTGACCTCCCGAGGAAGCGTTCGGCCAGCTCCGCGTTCACATCCTCGGGTTCCTCGATCGGCGTCGGGGCGAACAGGTTCGGGCAGCGCTCCTTCAACGCAGTCCACGCGGCCACGTGCGAGATGTTCGACAACGACAGCATCGATGTAGCCGATGCCCGGTACCGGCCCACCATGTTCGGCACGTCGGCGGCGCGGCCATCGGCCTCGGCCATACGGCACCAAAGGTCGTAGTCCTCCCAGCCGTAGAGGCGGCGATCGGTCGTGTACCCGCCCATCTGACGGAGCCGGTCGGCGCGGACGAGCGCCATGGCGTCGATGTAGTTGCCGTAGCGAAGGAGTCCCGGCGCCCACCCCAGGTAGCCCAGCAGGCCGTTCGATCCGTGCTCGTCGAAGCGCTGCAGCAGGCCGTAGGCAAACCACGCTTCGGGGTCGCGCCGAAGGGCATCGCGCAGAGCGGCGAAGCCAGTCGGGAGCACTTCGTTGTCCGCATCGAGCACGAAGACGAGATCGCCGGTGGCCGCTGCAAGGGCGTCGTTGCGCGACGCCGGGAGTCCCCGGTTCACCGGGTGGCGGAGGAGGACGCTCTGGACGTCCGGATGGTCGGCCATCCACCCCGCCACGACGTCGCCGGAGCGATCGGTCGAGCCGTCGTCCACGACGACGATCTCTACGTCGGTCACCGACGAGTGGGCCACGGAATCGAGCGCAGCCGCGACGAACGCGCCATGGTTATACAGCGCCATGATCACGGAGATCTCGGGAGAATGGCGCCGCAGGCGGTAGGCCGGTGTGGCGACCCTCGTCTCGACGGAGCGGGGCGTGCTGCCCGTCGAGGTCTGGAGGTTCAGCGTGTCCAACCGGCGCCGGAGGTCCATAGTGTCCAGACGGGACTCACGCAGTGCCTGCCGCAGCACCGAGCCATCACTCGTCGAGTCGAGGCGCTCGAACTCAGGCACCGGCCGGGCGAACGGTCGCCGGCGCGTCGGCGCAGCGACGCGTTTGGGCACCGGAAGGCGACGCAGACGGTCGCCGGTCTCGAGCAGACGCTCGGCAGCCAACGCCGTTGGGGTCTCGCGCAGCCGGTCGTAGGCCGCCTTGCGCACCCGGTCCTGCAGGGCGCTGTCCTCGAGCACCGCTTCAAGCACGTGCGGTAGCGCCTCGATCGTGGACACGACGACGTGTTCCCCCGGTTCGAAAACGCCAGTGCCGACCGACGGTTCGGTCACAACCACGGTGCCGCACAGTACGGCCTCGGTGATGCGGAGCCACTCGAAGTACGGCTCGTCGGTCTGATGCAGGTTCAGCAGCACGCGAGTCGACGCCAGTAGCCGGCGCTTCTCGTCGCCCGTGAGAAAGCTGCCCGACGACTCGTAGTTAGGGGCCGAGTTGTCCGACACGACGAGGCGGGTTCGGCGTGGTGCCAGCACCGGCGTCAGGTCGCCCAGGATGCGATTGCGGCGGTCGGTGGCGCAGCCCATGAAGACGACGTCGTTGTCGCGGTCGAAATGCTCGGTGTCGTACCGGTCCCAGAGCTCGGTGTAGCCAAGGGGCAGATGGACGGCCTTCACGCCTCGTTTCCGATAGGCGCGCACGGCCAGCGGGCTGAAGTCGAACACGGCGCCGGCGCGGGCGGCATGGGCCAGGTTGCCGTGAAAGAAGTGCGAGCCCGGCTGCTCGGCCGTGACGAACATGGTCCGCTGGGCGAGGCGCGGCTCCTGTGCCCATGCCTCACCCTCCAGCGCCATGTACTCGTGCGCCGGCAGCAACACGTAGACATCGTCGTCGTGAGGCTCGATGACCGGCGTGGTGACGACCTCGCCATAACCGCCGATGGAACGCACTTCGTGGGCCAGAACCTCGGCCAGTTCGTGGAAGAAGGCGTTCTGGAACTTCGACAGGACGAAGGTGAGGCGCGGGCCACCGGCCATCAGCGCTTGACCATCGACGAGAACCGCCGCATCGGTGCCGTCACCTTCCAACTCGTCGACCGTCGCAGCTCGTGGACCAGCTCGCCGAGGTGTTCGATCTCGTCGAGGGCGCGCTGGTTGTTCTCGGCCATCGTCGTGAGCTCGTCCACGAGGATGTCGCGCTCGAACCGCAACTCGATGGCGGCGGCGGTATCGACCTGAGCCCGCAGAAGTTGCTCCCACGCGTCGCGGAGGCGCTCAAGCTCCGAACGCAGGCTCCGGACCTCGGCCTCGGCCGCGGCCAGCTCCTTCTCCAGGTTCGCGGCGGCAAGCCGAAGCTCGCCCGCCGCGTCCTGACCGACGAGGGCCGCGGCCGCCGTGACGGCCGGCAATGAGACGTCGCCGGCGACGAGGTACCAATCGCCTCCCGCGCCGGTCGGGCCGTCGATGACGTCGGCCTCGACTCGGCCGGGTCGGTCACGCCCGTCCCAAAGCACGCTCGCCGACATGACGTCCACACGGGCGGCCCGCACCGCCGGAAACGATCGGTTGAGTGCGGCCTCGGCGTGGGAGCGATCAGATCCGGCGACCGCGGCCAGCAGTACGCCGCCCGGCCGGACCAGACGACCCAGACGTTCGAGGGAGCTGACATCGGCCGGAACGACCACCACCGTGTCGAAGGTGCCCTCGTCGAAGGGGAACTCATCCGGCGGAGCAACGCGCAAGCAGACACTCGCGGGCAACTCGGGCTCGGCATTGGCGACGACGCCTGGCCGGCTGTCGAGCACCGTGACCCTCGCGCCGTCGCGAGCAGTCAGGGCCGCGACGACCGTCCCGTCGCCGTAGCCCACCACCAGCACGTCACCGGATTGGGCGAACTGGCGTACCCACGCGAGTCGCACGGCCGTCTGCGTGCCGGCGAGAGAGCCCTCGGCGCTCCAGCGGGCGGTTTTACCGACGGCGGCGTCGGCACTGCGAACGACCGAAGATTCAGGCGGCACAGTTACCTGATCTTAGCGATCGCCGCCTGGTGGCGGCCGGACGCTCGGACCGTTTGGGCGGGCTGTGGCAGGCTGGTGGCCGTCCGTGGCGACTTGCCGCCGGCGGACCAGCCGAGGTGAGCGATGGCCGACGACGGGTATGACGAGGAGTTTTACGAGGAGCTGGGGAGCCTGGCGGAGCACGCCGCGGCCGAGATCGTCCCACTCCTGCTGAGGCTCTTCACGCCCAGCTCGGTGATCGACGTCGGCTGCGGCGACGGCGCCTTCCTCCACGAGTTCGCCCGCCACGGCGTCACCGACCTCCACGGCGTCGAGGGCAAACACCTCCCCGCCGACTTCCAGTTCCGCTCGCCGGTGGCGACGCTGACGCTCCAGGATCTGGAGCACCCGTTCGAGATGGACCGCCGCTTCGATCTGGCGTTGTGCCTCGAAGTGGCCGAGCATCTCGAGTACGCCCGGTCGGCCGGCTTCGTGGCGGACCTCTGCAAGCTGGCCGATGTGGTCGTCTTCTCGGCCGCGGTTCCGGGCCAAGGCGGCACCCATCACGTCAACGAGCAGTGGCCGACGTTCTGGCGTGATCAGTTCGCCCGCCACGGCTACGGGGTGCACGACGTGCTGCGGGCCCGGCTCTGGACCAACCCGTCGGTGGCGACCTGGTACAAGCAGAACATCCTCATCTACGCCCGCGACGGCGTCGTGGACGACAGTCGGCTCGATCCCGCCGTCCAGCCCCTGTCTGTGGCCCACCCAGACCAGTACGAGCTCCTTCGGGATCAGCTCAGCAGTCAGACCGCCCACGTCCAGTTCCTGGAGAACACGCTGCTGCACGTCACCAGCCAGCGCGACTACGAGCAGGAGCGTTCCGTCGAGCTGGACCGGATGCGGCTCGACCTCGACGGCGAACTTTTCCGGGCCAAGCTGGCGCTGCAGGAGAACGTCGGCGAGCTGCAGCGGCTCCAAGCCGAGGGCGATGCTCTCGTGGGCGAGCATGACCTGCTGCTGGCGCGCCTGGCGCTGGCGAGCCGACCCTCCGAACCCGTCCGGCTACCGGCGCCGGACGCGGCGACTGCCCCGCCGCCACCCCAAACCATCGTCCAGCGCCTCCTTCATCGCCTGCAACGGCTGCTTCCAGGTCCCCGCCAACCGGACCCGGTACCAGGCGTGCCGGCGGTCGACCGCACCAGCCTCCGGCCGTTCGACGCCGCGTGGTACCTCGCCGTCAACCCGGACGTCGCCGCGCTCGGCGTCGATGCGCTGGAGCACTACGCCACGGTGGGCTGGCGGGAGGGTCGCGATCCTCACCCCTTGTTCGACACGGACTGGTACCTCGTGACCAACGAGGACGTCGTGGCGTCGGGCCTCAACCCGTTGCAGCATTACGCCACCATCGGCTGGCGCCAGCACCTCGATCCGCACCCTCTGTTCGACGGCGGTTACTACCTTACGCACAACCCCGACGTCGCCGCGTCAGGGCTCAGCCCACTGGTGCACTACGTGGAGCACGGATGGCGCGAGGGCCGGAACCCGCACCCTCTCTTCGACACCAACGGCTACCTCGCCGCGAACGAAGACGTGGCCGCCGCCGGGGTCAATCCACTGGCCCACTTCGTGGAGCACGGCGTCACCGAGGGCCGTCCGCCCCGCCCGGGCTGACGTGCCTCCGATGAGCCCTCCTCCGACGACGGACGCCAGCGATCGTCTGGGCGCCCTCCTGCCACGCATGAGGTGCCCCTTGTGTCACGGCCCTCTGGAGCGGGGCGAGGACGCGTTGAGCTGCACGAGAAACCGTCTCCATTCATTTCCCGTCGTCCAAGGCGTTCCGGTCTTCACCGAGGTGGGCACCGCTGTCGAGATCCGACCAGCGGAGCATGTGAGCCACCAGCCGCCCTCAACAGTCTTGGCCCCCTTTCTTGAGACACCAGAACCGTGGCTCCACCTTGGTGCCGGGGCGACCATCGCTCGATACCCAAACTCCATCGAGCTCGAGACGGCGATCTTTCGGAATACGGACGTCACCGGCGACGCCGCACGACTGCCTTTTCGAGACGCATCCCTGGGCGGAGTCTTAGCGCTCAACGTCTTCGAGCACCTGGCCGACCCCGCAGCATCGGCCCGCCAGCTCCACCGCGTGCTCGTGCCCGGTAGTCCTGTCATCATTCAAACCGCGTTCCTGCAACCACTTCACTCGGACCCACACCACTTCTACAACGCCACCGAACAGGGCATCGCCAGGTGGTTCCAGGACTTCGACGTCTTGGACATCAGCATCCCGTCGAACTTTCACCCGGCCCACACCATCTCCTGGATGGCGAGCGAACTGCTCGCCGGCACCGACAGCACACTTGAGGAGCAGCTCGGCAATCTCACTCTCAGGGAGCTGGCGAGTTTCTGGCGGGATTCAACGCTTCAGCAGAGCACAGGGTGGGCGACGCTCCTACAGGTGCCCGAGCATCGCCAGCGGGTGCTGGCTGCCGGCTTCCAACTCACAGCAATGCGACGCTGAGTGCTCGTACGGTGTAGGTATCGCCAATCGAGGCTTCGGCTATTCTTGGGCCGCGTGTCCGAGAGGCTGGCGGGTGAAGGCAACCGGCGTCGACTCTGGCCCCCGTCCGTGCAACTCGACCGTTGACCTCGCTTTCCACACCTGGTGCCGGCGCGTCTGTCACCACCGACGACCCGACGGAGCGGCTCATTCTCGCCGACGCCGACCTCGCTGACGTCAACGTCTCAAGTGCAGAAGTGTCCGAGGAGAGAGCGCAGTGGACCGCTGTCGAGGCCACATCTGACCGGACGTGGCTCGACAACGGTTGGCTCACAATGGCGATCCTGGCCATCGGCTGCGCACTGGCGTGCATCCCGTTCTGGCCCGGTTTGGTGCAGTCCGACTCGAATACCACGCTGTGGGAAGCGACGAACTCAGTGTTCGAGGACTGGTGGTCACCGTTCCTGGCCATCGTGTGGGGATGGCCCCTCGACTTCGGTCTCGGCGTCTGGCCGATTTTCTTGGGACAGGTCCTGCTAACTGGTGCCGGGTGCTACCACTGCCTCCGCCTTGTGCTTCGCAGAGTCCCGACCGCCTTATGCGTAACCGTCATCGTGCTGTTTCCTCCTGTCCTCGCGCAGCTAGCCGTCATCTCGCGCGATTGCTATTGCCTCGGCTTCACCCTCGTCGCGTTCGGCGCGCTCGCTCGCTCCCTTACGTCAGCCGCGTCGATTCCGCCCGTGGCTGCACTCCCTTGCCATCGTCACATCGATTTGCGCCTCGTTGTCACGCCAGAACGGGATCGTGACGCTTGTCGTCGTCGTCGCCGCGATCGTGTATGTCCAGCTCCGTCGTCCGTCCCCCTCGTTCCGCCTGCGCCGAATGCGTTCGCCGTTGGGCCGTACCAGCATGTCCATTGCGGCTGGCGCATTCGTTGGAATCGGCACCCTATTTGCGACCGGCATTGTCTACTCGCACACGGGTGTGCTTCGACTTCACCCTGAGCGGGTTCTCTACATCTACGACCTGGCTGCACTGAGCACGGCGACCGACGAGCCCCTCTTCCCCCCGAACATCTTGGATCCGCCGCTAGGAGTCACGCCCCCCGACGTGTCGTTGCCCGCTCTTGAGCGTCGGTACGACTACGTGAACGTCATCACTCTCTATCCCAACGGCGATCCCACTGTGAATGCATTCCGAGATGAGAAGGTGGCGGCCCACGAGAGCGCGCTCCTCAGATCGGCGTGGCTCTCTGCCCTCCGCGAGGCGCCGCTCGAGTACGTCGAGAACCGTGCCTGGCTCTTTCTCAGCCAGACCGGGCTCCACCGGAAGCCTAGTGACGCATACATCGGCCTGAGTGACCCTCGAAACTTCGGGTACGGGCTGGACTTCCGAGACGGCTACCACTGGTACACCGACTACTTGACCACGTTCGTCGGTGTCGATCCGCTCATCCCGCTCGATCTCGTCTGGGTCTACATCGCAGCGGGAACCGTCCTAGCCGTGTTGATCGAGCGCCGCACGCGGTACTACGCCTTGCCAGTGATTGGACTGATCGCCACGCTTTGGTTGAACCTTGGCCTTCTCGCGGTAGTCGGTCTCGCTTCGGGCTTCCGCTATATGGTTATGGTTGCGCCCGTTGCGCTCATATGCGCCTTTCAGTATCTCGGCCTGCGGGTGTGCCGGACCGAGCGGTTCGGCGGCCTGGTCACGAGCGCCGCTCGGCGCCGATGGGCACCAGACTCGGATACGGCCGTCGTTCCCGCCGCCTGACCCCCGCTAGCCAGCGTTCCGTAAGGTGGTGGGTGTGAGCGATGACCTGATCCATGAGAACGGACCTATGGCGATCGACTGCGTGCGGTGCGGCGTTTGGACTCGAGCGTGAAGTTCTACGACGACGACTATGAGGTCGACGTGTCCCGATTTGCGGAGATCGGCACCGCCGTTCGGCCCTACACCATGGTCCCGTGGCCGAGCATCGACATAATGCTGCGGGCCGTGCGCTGGGTAACCCGTCAGCAGGTGGTCGGCGACTTGGTTGAGTGTGGCGCTTGGCGAGGAGGGTGCTCGGCGGCGATGCGCCTAGCCCAGCTCGATGACGAGCTGGCCTCGGCGCGCGCCCTTCACGTGTTCGACAGCTTCGAGGGCCTACCACCGGCCCAGACGGTGGACGGTCCGATGGCCGCCGCCTGGCAGGCTGACGTCGACAACCCCGGCTACTACGACAACTGCACGGCGTCACTCGACGAGGTCAGAGCTGCCTTCAGCGAATTGGGCGTGCCCGCCGAGGGCGTCCACTTTCACGCAGGCTGGTTCGATGACACCGTGCCCGCGTACGCCGCCAAGGCTGGACCAATCGCCGTGTTGCGGCTCGACGGCGACTGGTATTCCTCGACCAAAGTGTGTCTCGAGCACCTCTATCCGCTGGTGGCCGATGGTGGGATCGTCCTGATCGACGACTACTACGCCTGGGACGGCTGCGCCCGAGCCGTTCACGAGTATCTCGGCGCCAATGGCCTTAACCATCGGATCCGGTCGGTCGCGGGGTTCTGGTCCGCGTACTTTGTGAAATCACCAGGCCGGGACGAGTAGACGCTTCGTATCGCAGTCACTCAGGCGTGTGGGCGACGGCGAACAACTGCCAACCCCAGCGGCTGCGCGGGACCGTCAACCGAAAGAGGGGTCGGAACGCCTTCATCGTGGCTCGAGCAATGCGTGACGGGCTTGCGTCGGTGGACCGCTTCGCTTCCTCGACAAGGCGCTGGCCACGCGCGATCACGAGCAACTTGTAGAGGTTGAATGTTGGGAAGCCTCCACCCCGGACCTCCTGCACCTCGAGTCCGGCTGCGGCCAACAGCTCGTTCAGCGAGTCGATCGTGAAATGGCGGCGATGGCCGATGTGGACGTCAAACGCTGATCGAGGCCCGGCTGGGACCGTAATGACGACGCGGCATCCCGGAGCGAGAAACGCACACACGTTCCGCAGCAGGAGCGCGGGATCGTCGACATGCTCCAGTACCTCGGAGCACACCGCGTGCGTCGCCCATCGAGTGTGCTCACCGGCGTCGGGCGCCCGGAGGATCAGGTCCGCCTGGACGAATTCGGCGGTTGGCACCTTCCGCTGACTCTCGGCGACCCCGGCCGAACTCAGCTCGATGCCCAACAGGGCCGCCGCTGGCCAACGGTCGTGTGCGTACTTGAGCAGATCACCCTGGCCACTACCGATGTCGAGCAGGCGGCACGGCGTCGCGTCGGCCTCCAAGAGCGCGAAGGCAACGCGTCGACGAAACTCCTGAGCCGGGTTGTCAGAAGCAGCATCGGCGTACTCTGACCAGTGCGCTTCCCAGTCGTCCCGACCGCCGGCGGTCTCACCGCCCAAGTCTCCTGATGCGGATGCTGTCACAGAGAGTAGCCCGCGCTCGCCGCGTCACGGTGAAACATCTGGACGGTCTCCATCGAGAATTCGGCGAGGTCCTTGCCTAGCGACGGAATCTTTTTGAGGAGGTCGTGCGTCACGGTGATGACGTGACAACCTATTTCGTTAGCTTGCACGACGTTCAATACCTCGCGAGGGCTCGCCCAGATCAGTTCGATATGATCGTGGGTGTCGAGGTGAGCCAAGGCTTCGCGCATGATCGGCAGCGGATCGCGGCCGGTATCAGCGATTCGTCCGGCGAAGATGGAAATGAACGACGACGCGCCGCGCTCGAGCGCCGCCAGGGTCGAGTCCACCTGCTCGAGGGTGAACATCGCGGTGATGTTCAGTTGAACTCCGGCATTCGCCAAGCGGCGGATTAGCGGGGCGCTCGACACACCGCGGGTGTTGGTGATCGGAATCTTTACGTAGACGTTCCGACCCCACGTCGCGATCTTTTCGGCTTGCTTCTCCATTTCGTCGAATTCATCGGAGAAGACCTCGAAGGAGATCGGCTTCCCCTGGACCAGCGGCATCACGTCATGTGCGAACCGTTCGTAATCGCTGATCCCGGCCTGACGCATGAGCGTCGGATTCGTCGTGAACCCCTTCACGAGCACATCGGACGCCAGTGAGGCGATGCTGGTCGCGTCGGCGCCGTCGGCAAAGATTTTGACGTTCAGATCCTTCGCTGTAATGGTCACGCTCGAACGCTCCCCAACCGCGCCCGCTCCAGGATGAACGGGATCGCTTCGATGAGTTCCGAGACTACGAGGTCAGGCGTCGCAGGCCGCCGCTCGTCGTAGTTGCGCTCGATGAAGACAGTCCCGACACCCGCGGCCAGGCCGGCCCCGATGTCCCGCCACCGATCACCGACGAGCACGCTGGCGGCGAGATCAACGTTCCACCTCTCGCGGCTTCCAGCAGCAGACCAGGCCGCGGCTTCCTGCAGGAGCAATCGGCTGCATCGTCATGCGGGCAAACCGAGATCTCGTCGATTGGAAGCAACGACTGCAACACATCGTTCATCACGTCGACATCCGCGCTCGTCGTCGTGCCGCGTGCGATATCGGGTTGGTTGGTGACGACGATCAGCAGCAGACCGGCCTCCTTGAGGAGCCCACAGGCCTCGGGGACCCGAGGGAGCAACCGAAACCCGGCCAGCGAACTTGGCGGGTGTGGCCGGCCGCCTCGGACGTCGGCCGCGTTCAGGACTCCGTCGCGATCGAGAAACACCGCCGGCCGACTCAAGTGAGACGACCGGCCTTGGCGTCTCCGAGCATGCTCTGCATCGAGACCCGCAACGCCTCGCGCGTCGAGCGCTGGCAGGACCACCCAGCCGCCTTGATCCGATCGGTATCTAGACGGACGACAGGAACGTCACCCTTCCAGCCGCGGTCACCGCCGGTGTATTGGAACTCAACCGCAGCGCGTTCGATCCCGACGACTTCCACCGCAATCTCCGCGATCTCAGTCACAGTGACGTAGTCCCCCGTCGCCACGTTGAAGATATCGAAGCCCAGCTCTGGATCGTCGGCAACTGCAAGGACAGCGCGAACGACATCATCAACGTGTATGTACGACTTGCTTTGGGTGCCGTCACCGAGGATTCGTAAACACGACGGGTTCTCTAGCAGGCGACGGACGAAATCGAAACCGACGCCGTGCGTTTGGCGCGGTCCGACGACGTTGCCAAAGCGAAAAGCGGCCCCCGACAACCCGAACATGTGGCTGTAGGAGCTGATCAGCGCTTCACCGGCGAGCTTGCTTGCCCCATAGGTCGACACGGGCAACATCGGACCGTGATCCTCACGCACCTCGAGTTCACCCAGATCGCCGTACACGCCACTCCCGGAGGCATACATTGAGCCGCGGTGCGCCGCCCAATCGCATGGCCTCGACAACGCGATGAGTGAGGAAGGTCCCCTCGTCGAAGTCGATGGTCGGCTCGGTCATCGCGCGGGCGATGTCTGGGTTGGACGCCAGATGCACGACAAGATCGTGGCCACTCAGCGTGCGCGTCAACAGCTCGATGTCTCGCACCTCGCCTTTCACGACGGTTAGCCTGGAATCGTCGGCGTGATGCTCGTAGTGCCAGGGTCGACCGGAGGAAAAATTGTCATAGAGCGTGACCCGCTCGATCGTCGAACGCGCCAGCAGGTGGTCCGTGAAGTGGCTCCCGATGAAACCTGCTCCGCCCACGATGGCGACCCGCCGCGCCGGCACCGTCACCGCTGGCTCACTGCAGCCATGGTCTCCCACTTCGTGGCGGCGGTCTGCAGCGCCGGATGTGACACGAGGAGATGCCAGATCACCGCGCAGAGACCCTCGGTATGAGGGGTGATCCGCTCGTCAATCAGGGGAGGGATGATCACGCAAGCGTTGGCCACGTGACCCGTGTACCCCCCGTCGCGACCGACGATTCCGTAGATCCGGGCACCAACACGGGCGCCATGCTGGAGCCCCTTGACGATGTTGGGCGACACCTGACGTTCTGCGTCGCCACCTCCGACTGAAAACACAAGGATGGCGTCGTTCTTGGACAGTCGAGAGGTCTCGAGCCAAGCCGAGAAGGTCGTGTCCCATCCCTCGTCATTCGTGCGTGCGGTCAGCTCAGAAACGTTGTCCGTCGGGGCGTACGCCTCGAAGCCGCAGAGCTTCCGGAAGTCGTTGACCGCGTGGCTGGCGTGCCCGGCAGAGCCGCCGACTCCCAAAATGAAGAGTCGACCTCCGCTGGCGCGGCACTCCGAGAGGCCGCGGGCCACGGCCTCGATCTGCTCGATGGAGATGGCCGCCACGATCCGAGCAGTCTCGGTCAAGTAGTCGGCGGCGAACGACGGCATGCGAGTGACTCCTCTTCGTCGTAGGAGGCATCCCCGGATGGGGACACGACGGGCGGAAATGGTATCCGAGGCTTGGATGGCGCAGTCCGCATGCCAGAATCTAGGTGCCGTGAGCAGCAGCACTCAGATCCAGCCGGAGCACGCTGAGCCCGGACCAACCGCCGAATCCCCGCCCGACGTGCAGCTTCTCGTCCCGGCGGAGGACGTGGCGCGGCCCGCGCTCTCGATTGTTGTCCCCGCACTCAACGAAGAGATCACGATCGGCGAGTTCGTCGAGTGGTGCCAACAGGGACTCCGACAGGCCGGCATCAGTGGCGAGATCCTGATCGTGGACAGCTCGACGGACCGGACCCCTGAGGTGGCTCTGGCCGCCGGCGCCCGGGTGCTGCGCACGCCCAAGCGAGGACTCGGTCGGGCCTACCTCGACGCCATCCCGTTCATCCGAGGTGAGTATGTCGTCATGGGGGACGCGGACTGCACGTACGACTTCCGAGAGTTGGCCCCGTTCGTCGAGAAGTTCCACGCCGGCTACGAGTTCATCATGGGTACTCGGTTCAAGGGCTACATCGAGCCCGGGTCGATGCCCGCGCTGCATCGTTACTTCGGAACACCCTTCACAACGTGGATACTGAACCGCGTCTACTCCAGCAAGTTCACCGACATCCATTGCGGCATGCGCGGCGTTACCCTCGACGGACTCAAACGGATGGACCTCCAGTCACAATCCTGGGAATACGCGTCGGAGATGGTTCTCAAATCTGTGCACCTCGAGCTGCGTACCTCCGAAGTGCCCGTCCGGTTCCTGAAGGACAAGGAGGGCCGGGTCAGTCATCACAAGCGGATGGGCTGGTTCTCACCCTTCCAAGCGGCTTGGATCAACCTCCGAGCGATGTTCACGTATGGCGCCGACTTCTTCGTGTTTTGGCCGGGGGTAGTTCTGGCGGTGCTCGGCCTGCTCATCGCCCTTCCTGTCAGCTTCGGTCCCCGCACCTTCGGCCCGATCACGCTCTCGCTCCACTGGCAGTTCTTCGGAGCGATGCTCGCCTTCGTCGGCATCCAGGCGTTTCTTCTGGGCTGCCTCGCGCAGATCTTCTTCGACTACTCGGGTCGCAAGACCCGGCGATGGTTGTCCTGGTTCCGGTACACCCGCACAACGCTGGTAGTACTCGGACTCATGCTGCTCGGCCTGGTGATGACATTGCCGCTTGTGATCACGTACCTCACCACGGACTTCTCCCTCCCCGACGACGTAGTGACGAAGAGCCATCTCGCCGTAACGGGCTCCCTCTTGGCCATGACCGGATTCAGCCTTTTCGTCTTCACGCTCCTGTTCCACGCCGCCGCCATCTCGTTGAAGAGGATCCCCGGTGCCGGCACAGCCTGAGCGAACCGAGTCCTTCGCGCAGTCGTCGTCGCCCACGCCAGCCGATCGTCTGGGGCGTTGGCTCTCGACGGCAAGAATCCGTCGAGGTCTCGGCCGCGCCGCAAACGGCAGCACCGCCGACGTCGGTTGCGGCTACGACGCCCGGCTCGGGCTCGACCTCTTCGCCAATGCACGCACCCGCCTGCTGGTCGATCTCTCGATCGACCCGACGCTGGCAGACGAGCGAACTGCCCTCCTAGAGGGTCGGCTTCCCGACGTGCTGGAGCACGTGAAGTCCAGTTCCCTCGATGCTGTCGTTTGCAACAACGTCATCGAGCACCTTTGGGAGCCGGATGCCACCTTGTCAGAGCTTCGGCGCATCACAGGTCCCGGCGGTGTGTGCGTTGTCAACGTGCCCTCCTGGCTCGGCAAGAGCGCCCTCGAGCTGTCGGCGTTCCGGCTCGGGCTCAGTCCTCGTGACGAGATGGACGACCACAAGTACTACTTCGATCCTCGCGACCTGTGGCCGCGGCTCGTTCGGGCCGGATTCAAACCGTCTTCGATTTCCGTCCATCGACACAAGCTCAGACTGAACACGATCGCCGTGTGTCGGGTGCCGTGACTGCGGATCACGTCAGGTCTTGACGACGAGTGCCTGCCCTGTCGGCAGGCAAATGGGAACCTCCGGCCGGTCCGCGAACGCTTCGTCGACGGCGCGACGGGCCCCGATGCAACTCGGGAAGCCGTAGTCGTCGAACACCATGAAGCCACCCGGCACGAGGCGCTCGTAGACGTACGAGACCGAGTCGTGCACCGCTTGGTAGATGTCGACATCGATGTGGGCCCACGCCAGCTTGGCGATGTCTAGGCCGGTGAAGGAATCCGGAATGAAGCCCTGATGGATTTGCACGAACGGAGCGAACGACAGGAGTTCTCGCACGCCTTCGACCGACGTGGTCCCAAGGTCGCCGCTTTCAAAACGATCGACGCCGTCGGTCGTCACCGGCATCCCTTCGAAGCTGTCGAACAGGTGCAACGTCCGACCATCGTTTTGCTGGCCCATCGTCCTGGCCTCGAGCAGGGCCGTGCCGCCGCGAAAGACGCCGCATTCCAAAACGTCGCCTTCGAGTTGGAGTGCCTGCTGGAGCGTCTTCCAGAGGATCCAGGCGCGGTCACGAGTCACCAGTGTGTGGCGACTCGCTTCGGCGTAGATCGGCTCAAAATCGGTATCGCCCTCCCACGGGGAGAAGAGGGGCTGGTACAGGTCGACGTTAGGCACGTCCTGACCATGAGCGGCGACCTTCGTCCGCAGGCGGAAGTAGCCGGTGGCGCGCAACAGTCGGTGCGGCAGATCAGACGGCGGCTGGAACTCGGGAGGGAATAGTCGCCGGATCAGGGCTCGACTCTTCATCTGGGGGAAGCACCTTTCGCTCAGCGGCGGCAGGTTAGCCGGGTGCTCTTTTCGGGCCGACCCGCTCCGGCCTTGACGCCAGCTGCGCCTCGAGGTCAGCCAATCCCGACGGTGTCCCGATCTCGTAAAAGCGGCGGCTCGCCTCGTAGCCGGCCAGCTCACCCCGAACGCTGAGACCGTGCTGAAGGTCGGCGAGGTCGCCGCGGCCACCGGCGGGGAGCGCTTCCTCGACGAGCGACCGGCGGAACGCCAGCAACCCATAGTCGATGTGGGTCATCGCCGCAGCCGCAGAATCCGGCGCTCGCTTATCGTACCTCAGGGTCCCATCGGGATCGACCCGCGTATTGCTGCGGTCCCACTGCCCGTCGTTGCGGAAGTACGTCATGAGTGCGGGCTTCCCCGACCGTCGAAACGCCGCCCACACGTCGCGGATCTCGACGTCCAGGAAGGAATCGCCATAGAGCACGAGGAATCCCTCGGCCAGCCGATCCTCGTCGATCGCCAGACGGAGGGCCCCCGCGGTCCCCCGCAGGTCATCGCCTTCATCGACGTAGCTGACGCGCAAACCCCACGCCCGGCCGTCGCCCACGTAGGCAGTGATCTGTTCGCCGCGATAGCCGAGACACAGCACGACGTCGTCCACGCCGCCACGAGCGAGCCAGCCGAGCTGCAGATCGGCGAACGGCCGCCCGGCGACCGGCACCAGCATCTTGGGAAGAGCTTCGGTGAGCGGTCGTAAGCGGGTCGCCAGACCGCCGGCGAGGATGACGCACTGCACGATCAGTCCCGGACGAGCACCGTGGAGCCGTCATGGTCGAACGAGAATCGGACCTCTTCGAGGCCCTCGTCGGCCATGGCTCGACGCACGGTGGCCGGGTCCTCGGCGTAGAACAGCAGAAAACCGCCGGCGCCGGCACCAACCAACTTGCCGCCGCGGGCGCCGTTCTTTCGACCAACCGTGTACCAGTGATCGATCCGGTCGTTCGACATCCCGGCGGAGCGCGAGCGCTTGTATTCCCAATGCTCGTGCATGAGGTCGGCGAACTGCCACAGGTCGCCCTCCTCCAGCGACTCCTTGATCCGCCAGCCCAGTTGTTGGGTGAACGTCAGCGAGTCGAGCATCGCCTGGTCTCCCTGCTCAGACCGCTGCTTCTGGTCGCCAAGGATCTCCGAGGCCGCCCGCGAGTACCCGGTGAAAAAGAGCAGGAGGTGCTCCTGGAGGTCGTGCAACGTGGCCTCCGACAGGGCCAACGGAGAGACGGTGACGGTGTCATCGGCGTGGAACTCGAAACAACTGACGCCACCGAAGGCGGCGATGTACTGGTCCTGCTTGCCGACCGGTTGCTGGAGGCGATCGATCTCGATCTGGCAGGCCGCCTCGGCTAGTTCCCCGGCGCTCACGTGCTCCCGCTTGAACGCATAGAGAGCGCGAAGGAGACCGACGGTGAACGTGCCCGACGAGCCCAGTCCGGTGCCCGACGGGATGTCGGCCATGCTCACGATCTCCACACCGGGCGGAATCTCCGTGAGCCGGAGCGCCTCGCGAACGAGTGGGTGCTTGATGTCATCGACTCGTTCGGCGCGTTCGAGGGCGGAGTACTTCACGAAGTAGTCGTCGACGAACGTTCGGTTGACGCCGATGAAGATGTACTTGTTGATGGCGGCCGAGATGACCATCGCGCCCTGGCGGCGGTAGTACGAGGGCAGGTCGGTACCGCCACCGCCGATCGAGATCCTGAGAGGCGTCCTCGTGATGAGCATTGACCGCCGAGCCTTCCGTCGCGAAAACGACAGCGTAGCGGTGGCCCCGACGACCGCTTCCGCACGGGGTGGTGACCTGGCTACACGCTCTCAGCTGCGGTTGCGTTGCCGGTCGAGCCAGCCGAGCAGCACGGCCACCGCCCTCGGATCGTGGCGCAGCCGGTGCCCCGCACCCGCGATCATGCGCAACTCGGCCGACCCATGCGCCTGTGCGAACAAGCGGGCGTCCACCGTAGGCACGGTGTCGTCGTCGTCGCCGTGCACGATGAGCAGCGGCCTCGGCGCGAAGCGCTTGGCCGCGTCGAGGGGCCGGAACCGCCGCAGCTCACGCGCCCAGCGGTCGAACTGGACCGGGAAGGAGGGGTTGCGGATGGCCCCGATCTCACGGGCATGCTCCAGGAACCGCCGGGGCTGGCCGGCCCAGTCGTCGAAGTCGGCCCTGGCGCCCAGCAGGGCAACGCCACGTACGCGGGGATCGTCGGCGGCGACGCAGAGACCGAGCGAGCCGCCGGTCGAGTTGCCCACGAGCCAGATGCCGTCAGGCCCGGCCGCCTGCTGGAGATAATCGATGGCGGCACCGAGATCGTCGATCCACCCCGCCAGCGAGAAGTCGCCCTCGCTGTCCCCACACCCTCGGAAGGTGAAGGTCATCGCTGACCAACCCATCTCGTTGGCGACCCGGTCCATCAGCTCTGGGAACGTGCCGGCCGAGTGGCGGGCATCGATCGGGCCGACCGGGAACCCGTGGCACATGATCAGACCCGGCAGCCGGGTTCCGCCGGTCCGGAAGGAACGACCCGGCGGTTCGGCCAGATAGCGGGCCAGCTTGAGGCCGTCGGACTCGAACCAGCCGTTCACCGAGCGATCAGGCGCGGTCGCTGCTGGCGCGGACACCATCGCAGCGCCGGCAGAGCCGGTAGCCCCGGTTCCGAGCTTCAGGCAACGTATCGGGACCGAAGCACAGGAACGTCTCGGCGGCCAGCAGCTCGTCGATGATCTGCGGTGCGTCGCACGCCTCGATGTCGTGGACGACCTGATCGCGCTTGTCTCCGACGTACCGGTTGTGCTCGAAGCGGGCCAAGTGGTCCATAAAGGTTGAAGTTACCCGGGCGACGCTCGCGGGCCTCATCGCCGAAGGCGCCGAAGCTGCGTCGACAAGGCCCGCAGCGGCGCTGTGGATCGCCACGAGGTGCTAGCTTCGAGCGCGCTGATGCGGGCTTTGAGGTCAGCCACCGCCGCTTGTTGGGCTCCCTGGACCGCCAGCTCCGCGTCGAACCACGCCCGCCAGTCGCTCTCCAATCGCCGGGCGGCAACCTCGCCGTCGGCGTCGGTGTCGGGGCGGTCTTTCCGGAGCACGATGCCAAATTCGATCCCCACCGAGCCTGGCCGCCCCGTGCGCAGACCGTCAACGAATCGCCATCGGTGCCGCAGCGATCGCACACCGTAAGCCAGGACCGGCAGAAATTCCTCCTCGTTCCAGCAGTGCACGTGGATCGACCGCCGACGTTCGTGCTCGATGTCGGCGGCAGTGAGCTCGGGACGACCAGGCTCGACGGCGGCGACGAACTCCACGATGTGCTCGTCCGACACGACAGTGACACCCGCCTTGTTCTCCTCCACGAGATGGGCGAGCGGCGTAGGGGCACGACCTGCATCGAAAGTAGTCCGGCGGTCCGGTAGGAGGATCAGCGCGATGCCGCCGACTGGCAGCACCCGGTGCATCTCGTCCACCATCCCGATGGGGTCGGCCATGTGCTCGAGCACGTGCGACGCGATCACAAAGTCGACCGAACAGTCGTCGATCGCGCCAAGTCGATCGACGCCGAGGTCGGCGATCAGGTCGGGAACGGGAAACACCGCAGCACCGAGCTCGGGGAACAGCGACCGATTTTCGTCAGGACTCCACCGATCGACGTAACGGATGTCCACGCCAGCGGGTAGGGGAAACGGCTCGTGACCCGGTCCAAGCTCCAGGCCGCACCCGTAGAGATGACGAGCGAGGGCCCGACGAGCGGGAGTTGCCGCGGCAGACATTGCCTCATTCTGGCCCGGAGACGCGGCAACGGGAGCGCACCATCGGCACGCTCCCGTTGCACGGAGAGTTCGCTAGAAGAAACCAGCCAGGCACAGTGACTCCCGGGGGACCAGCTCGGGTTGCCTGACAGGGGTGGATGGCGGGAAATCGCCAGATGGTCCAGCGAGCCGACTAGCGGCCAGCCACCTCCAGGGTCCCAGTACATTCACTTATCAGCTGGACCACCTCCTTCCTCTGGTGGCACCAGTCAATCACATCAGGAGCGGGATGCGACGCCGTTTCCTCCGGCGGCCAGGCCTGAGCGCACGGCCCAGGCGGCAACCTCGGCCCGGCTGGCCATGCCCAGCTTCGTCAGGATGTTGGAGACGTGCACGGCGGCCGTCTTGGGGGAGATGTAGAGCCGCCGCGCCACCTCGGCGTTGCTCAGCCCTTCGGCCAGCAAGATGGCCACTTCCCGCTCACGCGCCGTAAGGTCGCCCTGGGTGTCGGTGCCCGCGCCGCCACCCTCGAGACGCCGGATGAGGGTGTCGATCTCGTTGCGCCGCCAGCCTGGCCAACGGTCCAGATCGACCCGGGCGGCGGTGGCGGCGGCCAGCGCCTCGGACCGCCGGCCGAGCGCCGCCAGCGAGCGGGCCAGCACGAGGCGCACGCGGGCCCGCTGGTAGGCGGTCAGGAACAACGGGCGCTGGTCCAAGGCGTCGGTGAGGAGAGCCACGGCGTCGTCATGGCGGGCGGCGACGGCCGCCAGGAGGCCGTCGGCCACGGCCAGGATCGGCGCGTTGGCCAGGACCCGTGCGCGCCACACCGCCACGACAGCGGGCGCCTGGGCGGCCAGCCCGATCCGCTCCAGCGCTTCCAGGCGGTCGATGATGGTCTCGGCGTCGGTGTGGAACTCGTAGTGGGCGCTGTCGGCCACGATGACGTCGATGCAGCGTTGGGCCTCGACCCGGTCGCCCTGGTGGGCCGCGACCGACAGGGCGAACGTCACGATGACGGCCGTGTCGTTGGGGTTGCTCTGGGGGCTGGTCAGCTGCAGGCAGCGCGCCGCGTGATCGACGCGTCCCTCCTCCAGGCTGAGGATGCCGTCGAGCACGTAGTGCCAGCCCCTGATGTGGGGTCCGCTCAGCGCCGGCATGGCGTCGAGCTGGCGGCGGCTGTCGGCGAGGTCACCGTGCACCATGGCGTTCTCCACCATGCGGAAGCGGTACGAGTGCGCCCCCATGCCGTCGAAGCCGGCCCGCTCGTTGGCCTCCCGTAGCCGGGCCACGTTGCGCTGGCCCTCGGGGGTGGTCAGCGGCACGTACTTGGCCATGTTGTTGATGGCGCGCGCCACCAGCACCCAGTCACCGACGGCCTCGGCTTCGGCGATGGCTTCTCGCATCATGGCGGCGCCGCTCTCCAGGCTGCCGGGCACGTCGGCCAGGGCCGACGCCCGTTCCACCATGGCCTGGGCCCGTACGCCCTTGGCCCCCACGGCGTCGGCTTCGGCGATGGCCCGGTCGGCCCATGCCACCGCCTCCTCGGTGCGGTAACGCAACATGTTCAGTTGGGCCAGCGACGCCATCGTGAGGGCGCGATCCTCCCCTGGCGCCAGCTCGTCCACGAGCGTCTCCATCTCGGCCACGACCTCCCACAGCTCGTCGGGCCGGTCCAGCTCGTGCAGGATCCGGCCGAGCATGCGGGCCGAGGCCGCCCGCTCGCCGGCGCCACGGGAGCGGGTGACGCGGTGCCAGTGGTGCACGTGGGCCAGGGCCTCGTCGAAGAGGCCCAGCAACCACGCCGCACGGGCGGCGGCACCGAGCAGCTCCGTGTCGTCGGGCGCCTCGCCAAGGGCGTCCGACGCCAGCCTCAGCGCCTGGTGGCTCGACCCGCCGTCCAGGTACGACGCCGCCCCCTCCCGAGCCAGCACCACGAACTCGTCGTAGCGACCAGCGCCGCGAGCGTGATGGGCAAGCGCGGCCAGGTCCTCGCACGGCGACTCCCGCAGCGCCTGCAGCGCCAGCTCGTGCAGCCGGCGGCGCTCGCGCCCGAGCAGCTGCTGTTCGACGGCGTCGCGCACGAGGGCGTGGCGGAACACGAAGGAGTCCTCGCAGTCCTCCATGAGCAGGCCCCGGTCGAGCAGCGCCCGCAAGATGGCGATCATCTCGTCCTCGCTGGTGCGCGTCAGCACCGCCAGCAGGTCGAACTCGGCCCGGCGCCCCAGCACGGCGGCCGCCTCCACGAGGCGCCGCTCGTCGTCGGAGAGCCCGTCGAGCTGCGAGCGCACCAGCTCCGCCAGCGACCATGGCAGGGGTTGACGATCGAGCTCGGCCGGGTCGAGATCGCCGGCGACGTTCAGGATCTCCTCCAGGAAGAAGGGGTTCCCGCCGGTGCGGCCGTGCAACGCATCGATGAGGCCCGACGGCGGCAGCTTGCCGTAGACGGACGCCAGGAACGCCCCGACGTCACCCCGGTCCAGGCGCTCCAGGTGGACGTGATGCACGAAGTGCCGCCGCTCCAGCCGCTCCAGCATCTCGCCGGCCGGCAGGCGCCGGGTCAGCTCGTCCGGGCGGCACGTGCCCACGACCAGCGTTGCCGGCAAGGGGGCGTTGGCAAGCGCCTCGAACACGGCCACGCTCTCGGCGTCGGCCCAGTGCAGGTCCTCGAACACCACCACCGCAGGCCGGGTCCCGATGCGCGCCACGATGGCGTCCACCGCTGCCCGCGTACCGTCCTCGCCGGTTGGCACGAACGGCTCGGCCAGGATGGCCCGCACCACCTCGAACGGGCGGCCGAGGGAGCCGGGCTCGGCCCCGCCGGCCAGGACCACCGCGCCGGTGGGCAGGCTCCCGATGAGCTCTTGGACCAGGCGGGTCTTGCCCACGCCGGGCTCACCGGTGACGAGGGCGACGGCGGCCGGGCCGTCGGGATGCGGATCGGCGACGAGACCCGTGAGGCGGCTGAGGGGCGCGGCTCGCCCGACCATGACGGGACTGAGTCCGGTCCTGGCCGCCAGCATGCGATCGAGCGTACTGCCGCCCGGAGCAGCCCTCTCAGGATCCGAGGAGGGGTTCGAGCGGGGGTTCGAGCCGGCTTTCGGGTCGGGTGTCGAGCGGGAGTTCGAGTGGGGGTTTCGGCGGGCGCTCAGGCGGCGGGCCGGCGCTCGTCGGGCTCAACGACGGACCGGAGCGGCATGGGGTCGGGCGCCGCGGTCGGCGCCGGGCTGCGGGCGCCGCGCCGGGCGCGGCGGGCCTGGCGAGCGAGGCGGTGGCGGCTGGCGGTGGCCTGCATGTCGCCGACGTGGGAGTGGGCGAGGTTGATGTTCTGGAAGGGGTGCATGCATCGAGCATGCGCTCCTGAACCATGGCGGCGATATCGGGACGACTGCGTATTTCCGCGCCGGCGGCGACGTAGGTATGACCGCCGTCACGCCCCAGGCGGTCGGAGGGCAGATGGGCCGCCGGGTCATCGGGTGGCGGCGTCGCCGCCGGGTCGCCGGGCCGGCGGGGGAACGTTCGGTGGCGGCGTCGCCGCCGGGCGAGACCTCCCCGCCCCGAACCCACGGTGGGTGAGCGTTTCGGCGGTGGTTCTCGGTGCATACCTGCTTCTCGTCGCGCCTCTGCCGCAGATTTGACGCAGATGTACGCCGAGAACAGACACCGGCGACCGCCATCGACCACGCACCGCAGTGACCACGGACCAATCGGCCGGTGTGCGCACGGCCGGCCACGAGGTGCGTTCGATGGCCCGTCACCGCCGGAGCCGCGGCCACGCCGGCTCAGACGGCCGGCGGGCCTACCGCACCGATGTAGTCGAAGTAGGCGAGGTGGGCATCGACCACGTTCACCACGTCGACATCGGTGACGTCCATGCCGGCCGCGTCCACCTGGCCGATCAGGTAGCCGGCGGCATCGGTCTCCTCCACCACCACGTCGTCGATGCCCTGCACCTGATCGACGGCCACCGGTGGCTGCAGCCCGTAGCGGCGCAACTGAGCCATGTGGAGCTGCAGGAGCTGGCGCACCTCGGCGTGGGTGAGGCGGGCCTGGCTCTCGGGCGGGAGGTGGTCGGCCACGTAGTCGACGGCCTCGTCGAGCACGTAGGTGGCGCGCGGGGCGACGGCGTCGAGGCGGCGGGCCTCGCGGCCGATCGCCGCGGCGGCGATGGCGAACACCACCACGGCGGCCACAGCCAGGATGAGGACGGCGGCGACAGACACCGGAGGGTGACGCTATTCGCCCGTCCCGGTCCGGACGCGCAACCGCGGCGCCCGAGCTCCCCGCCGGGAGAGCCGAGCGCCGCGGCGCACGTGCTCAGATGCCGATGCGCTGGGCGAGGAGCTCGCGGTGGTAGGTGGGGTCGCCGAACAGCAGCTCCGACGACTTGGCCCGCTTGAAGTACAGGTGGGCGGGGTGCTCCCACGTGAAGCCGATGCCGCCGTGGATCTGGATGTTCTCGGCGGCGGCGTGGAAGTACGCCTCGGAGCAGTACGCCTTGGCCAGGGAGGCCACCGACGGCAGCTCGTCGTTCAGCTCGGCGGCGCACCACATGGCGTAGTAGGCGGCCGACTTGGCCGACTCGACCTCGAGCAGCATGTCGGCGCACTTGTGCTTGATGGCCTGGAACGAGCCGATCGGGCGGCCGAACTGCACGCGGACCTTGGCGTACTCGACCGCCATGTCGAGCACCTTCTGGGCGCCACCGACCTGCTCGGCGGCGAGGCCGACGGCGGCGAGGTCGAGCACCGTCGACAGCGTGGCCCAGCCGTCGCCCTCGGTGCCGATGAGGCGGGCCGGCGTGTCGGCGAACTCGAGCTTGGCCTGCTTGCGGGTCTGGTCCATGGTGGACAGCGAGGTGCGGGTGAGCCCGGCGGCGTCAGCCGTCCACCGCGAACAGGCTCACGCCCTTGCCGGTGCGGGCGGCCACCAGGATGAGGTTGGCGGTGGCGCCGTCGAGCACGAAGCTCTTCGTGCCGCTGAGCGTCCAGCCGTCGCCCGTCTTGGTGGCGGGCAGGGTGATGCCGGCCTCGTCCCACTTGCCCGAGGGCTCGGTGAAGGCCAGCGTGGCGATGGTCTCGCCGGAGGCGATGCCCGGGAGGTAGTCCTTCTTGGCGGCCTCGTCACCGGAGTGGATGAGGGTGTTGGCGGCCAGCACCACGGTCGAGAAGTAGGGGGCGCACAGCAGGGCCCGGCCCATCTCCTCGAGCACCACGCCGAGCTCGACGTAGGTGTAGCCCGAGCCGCCGAACTCCTCGGGGATGATCAGGCCCTGGAGGCCGAGCTGCTCGCCCATCTGCTTCCAGACGGCGGGGTCGTAGCCCTCCTCGGTCTCCATCAGGCGCCGGACCTCGGTCTCGGGCGACTTCTGGTCGAGGAACGAACGGACGGTCTTGCGGAGCTCTTCCTGCTCCTCGCTGAAGGCGAAGTTCATGGCCAAAGTCTTGCATCGGCGCCGATTCGGTAGCGAATCGTTGTGTGTACACCGGTGCTACGGTCGGCCGATGGACCGGATCGGGGTACGGGAGCTGCGCAATGCGACGGCGTCGGCGGTGCGGCGGGCCGGCGGAGGCGAGCGCATCGTGATCACCGTCGACGGCCGCCCGGTCGCCCAGCTCGGCCCGCTCGAGCCCGCCGGCGGCGCGGTGACGCTGGACGACCTGGCGGCGCGCGGCCTGGTCACGCTGCCCCGGCGCGCCGACCGGGGCGCGTCGGAGGTCTCGGTGGCGGTGTGGGCCGGCTTCCGGCTCGACCGGCTGCTGTGGACGTGCGCGGCCGGTGACGCTGTTCCTGGACATCGAGCGCCCTCGTCGCCCGCTCCATCGACTTCCCCGGCCGTGAGCTGGTGCTCGACGCCTGCCGGGCCGACCCCGACTGGTGCGCGTCGGCGCTCGCCCTCACCGAGGCGCTGGTGCTGGCCGACCGGCTCAGCGACGACGAGACCGAGCGCGACGACCTCCGGCGGGCGCTGCGCACCGACTGGGAGCGCATCGCCGTGGTGCCCGTCGACGCCGGCTGCCTGGAGCGGGCCGAAGGTCTGGCCCGGGCCCACCCGCTTGCGCATCGTCGACGCCATCCACCTGGCCGCCGCCGACCGGCTGCCCCGCCCGGTCACCTTCGCCACCTTCGACGACCACCAGATCCCGGTGGCCCTCGCCCTCGGCTTCGACGTCGTGTCCACCTGACGGCCCGCCCACCCCCCGCCCCGCCGCCCGGCCCCCACCCCCGGTTTCGCGCGGGCTGAACGCTCGGCCGCGCCAGAGCGCGGCCGAGCGCGCGGGCTGCGCGAAACGGGGTGGGGCACGGACGCGGGCAGACTGGGGGCGTGACGCTCCACTACGACGACACCCAGATCGAGATCCACAAGCTCGTCGTCGGCCCCTACGAGAACAACGTGTTCGTGCTGCGCGACAAGGCCACCGGCGACGCCGTCCTGCTCGACGCCGCCAACGAGCACGAGAAGCTCCTCGAGCTGGCCCAACGACTCAACGTCCGGCGCATCCTCGAGACCCACGGCCACGGCGACCACATCCAGGCCGTGCCCCAGATGCGCGAGGCCGGCTACGAGGTCGGCATCACCGTCCAGGACGCCCCCCGGCTCAAGGACGTCGGCTACGACGTGTTCCTCGAGCCCGGCTCGGTGATCGAGGTCGGCCGCACCCGCCTGCACACCCTCCTCACCCCCGGCCACACGCCCGGCTCGATGTGCTTCCTCGTGGAGGGCTCGCCCATCCTGTTCAGCGGCGACACCCTCTTCCCCGGCGGCCCCGGGCAACACCACGTTCGAGGGTGGCGACTTCCCCACCATCATCCGGTCGCTCGACGAGCTGCTCTTCCCGCTGCCGGCCGACACCATCGTGCTGCCCGGCCACGGCGACGACACCACCATCGGCACCGAGCGGCCCCACCTGCAGGAGTGGATCGACCGGGGCTGGTGACCGTGGCGCTGCCCGCTGACCAGCGCCCCATCGACGACACCCCCGTCCACACGGCCGACCTGCCGCCCACGCCCCTGCGCGACCGCAACATCCCGGCCACGGCGTGGGTCGAGGCGCCGGCCGAGCTGCTCGCCCTCGGCGACGACCTCCCCGGTCGGCCGGTGGCCACCTACAAGCGCCGCATCGGCGAGTGGCTGCTGTGGCGGGCCGGCCCTGCCAACCACGCCGACGCCCGGTACTTCGTGGCTGACGCCCGCGACACCGCCCGCCAGCACACCTTCCGCCTGTTCCCTGACAGTTCCGGCGACGGCCTCGGGCCCAGCGGCCGGCGCCATCAGCGCTTCCGAGCGTGGAAGGAAGACCTCCGCGACCACGACTGAGCCCGCCACGGCAGCGTTCTGCTGCGCGATGTGTGTCGCAATCAGCGCGAACCGCAGTCAGAACGCCGAAAACCGGGGTCAAGTATTTTCCACTATCGCCGTAGTGGTTATTAGACTGTCCTTGTGAGTGAGCCAGTCCACCAGCCCGTCGAGCTGTTCCGGGTCGAGGGCCTGCGCGCCCGCCCCGTCGAGGCCACGACCGACCTCCTGAAGGGCGTCGACCTGGCCGTGCAGCCCGGCGAGGTCCACGCCATCATGGGGCCCAACGGCTCCGGCAAGTCCACGCTGGCCAACACCCTCCTCGCCAGCCCCGAGTACGAGGTCACCGGCGGCCACATCTGGTTCCAGGGCGACGACATCACCGAGTGGCCCACCGACGTGCGGGCCAAGGCCGGCATGTTCCTGGCCTTCCAGTACCCGCAGGAGATCGCCGGGGTATCGGTGATCCAGTTCCTGCGCCAGTCGCTGTCGGCCCGCAAGGGGCTCGACCTGTCGGTGCTGGAGCTGCGGCTGTCCATCATGGAGTGGATGAAGCGCCTGGGCATGGACCCGTCGTTCGCCGACCGCTACCTCAACGAGGGGTTCTCCGGTGGCGAGAAGAAGCGCAACGAGATCCTGCAGATGGCGGTGCTGGAACCGGAGCTGGCCATCCTGGACGAGACCGACTCGGGCCTCGACATCGACGCCCTGCGGGTGGTGGCCACCGGCATCAACGAGGTGCGCGCCGACCGCCCCGAGCTGGGCGTCGTGCTCATCACCCACTACCAGCGGCTGCTGGAGCACGTCCGCCCCGACCGGGTGCACATCCTGGTCGACGGGCGCATCGTGGACAGCGGCGGCATGGAACTGGTCGAGCGCCTCGAGCGCGACGGCTACGAGGCGTGGAGGACGCCATGAGCGACCTCGACGTCGAGCAGATCCGCAAGGACTTCCCGATCTTCGACCGCCAGATCAACGGCCAGCGCATCGTGTACCTGGACTCGGCGGCGTCCAGCCAGAAGCCCCGCGCCGTGCTGGAGGCCATGGAGCGCTTCTACGAGACGTCGTACGCGCCCACCCACCGCAGCGCCTACCAGCTCGCCACCGACGCCACCGAGGCGTTCGAGATGGCCCGGCTGAAGGTGAAGCGCTTCATCAACGCGCCGTCCGAGGCCAGCTGCATCTTCGTCAAGAACGCCACCGAGGGCCTCAACCTGGCCATCCAGTCGTGGGGCCGCGCCAACCTGGCCGAAGGCGACACCGTCGTGCTCACCCTGCTGGAGCACCACGCCAACATCGTCCCCTGGCACATGCTGGCGGCCGAGCGGGGCATCAAGCTGCGCTGGGTCGGCCTCGCTCCCGACGGTCAGCTCGACCTCTCCAACCTGGACGAGCTGCTGGAGGGGGCCAAGGCCTTCAGCTTCTCGGCCATGTCGAACGTGCTCGGCACCATCACCCCGGTTCGCCTCCTCACCGACGCCGCCCACGCCCACGGGGCCGTCGCGGTGGTCGACGCCTGCCAGTACGTGCCGCACGTCCCCACCGACGTCCAAGCCATGGGAGCCGACTTCGTGGCGTTCTCGGCCCACAAGATGTGCGGCCCGTCGGGCATCGGCGTGGTGTGGGGCCGCGAGGAGCTGCTGGACGCCATGCCGCCCTTCCTCGGTGGTGGCCACATGATCGCCGACGTCCGCCTCGACGGCTTCACGCCGGCCGAGCTGCCGGCCAAGTTCGAAGCCGGCACGCCGCCCATCGCCGAGGCGGTGGGGTTCGGCGCCGCCATCGACTACCTGAACGAGCTGGGCATGGCCAACGTGCGCGCTCACGAGATGAGCCTCACCCGGTTCGCCATCGATGACCTGAAGGCCCGCTTCGGCGACCAGATCACGATCTTCGGCCCCGACAACGTCGAGGTCCGCGGCGGCACGCTGTCGTTTGCCTACGGCGATGTGCATCCCCACGATGTGAGTCAGGTCCTCGACCAGACCAACGTCTGCGTACGCGCCGGGCACCATTGCGCCAAGCCGCTCATGCGTCACCTCGGCGTGAACGCCACCGCCCGAGCAAGCCTGTACCTGTACAACGACGCCGACGACGTCACTGCCCTGGCCGACGGCCTCGACAACGCCGCCGACTTCTTCGCCTTCTAGGAGCCCCGAGCATGCCCGGTCTCGAAGACCTCTACCGAGAGATCATCCTCGACCACTACCGCAACCCCCGCAATCGCGGCGAGCTCCCCGTCCCTCCCGCGCACCGGTCCGAGGGCTTCAACCCCCTGTGCGGCGACGAGGTGCAGGTGTACCTCGACGTCGACGACGGTGCCGTGACCGACGTCCGGGTCAGCGGCCAGGGTTGCTCCATCAGCCAGAGCTCGGCGTCGATGATGTCGCAGGCGGTGAAGGGCAGGTCCGTCGACGAGGCCCGGCTCCTGGTGCGAGCATTCAAGGCGATGATGTCGATCCATGAGCACGACCTCGACGGCGACGCCGACGAAGACACGGCCGAGCTGGACGACGTGAAGCTGGGCGACCTCGAGGCGCTACGCGGCGTGGTGAAGTTCCCCGTCCGCATCAAGTGCGCCACCCTGGCGTGGAACACCCTCACCCAGGGCCTCGACGAGGCCGAAGCCGAAGCCGGTGTCTCATGAGCGTCGCCGTGTCGCTCGAAGAGTTGGCCGAGCAGGTCGCGTCCTTCGGGTCGTGGCCCTACGTGGTCACGGTCAGCAGCGACGGCCGGCCGCACGCCGTGTCGGTCGAGCTGGCCTGGGACGGTGCGGCCTTCCACGGCACAGCCGGTCGGGGCACGCTGGCCAACGCCGCCGCCCGCCCCGACGCCGTCACGCTGCTCTGGCCGCCCTTCGAGCCCGGCGGTTACAGCCTCATCGTCGACGGCACCGCCACCGTGGCCGACGGCGCTTTCATCCTCACGCCGGCCACCGCGGTCCTGCATCGCACCGGCCCGCCACGCGAGGACTCGTCACCCAGTTGCACGAGCGACTGCATCCGCATCTAGGCCCTGACCGGCGAGGGCGCAGGAATCCCACCGATGAGTGTGCCGCCGCCTGACGATCGAGGGCCTTACGGCCGCCGCCGCGACGAGCCCGATCCGGAAGTCGTTCGCCGCCAGTCGATCGTGACCCTGGGATTGCTGGCGTTCGTGGTGGTGCTGGTCGTCTCGTTCGTCGCCACCCGCAGCGCCCGAGATGGCGTCTCGACGTCGCTGGGGTTGGGCCTCGCGACGAACGACACCGGCAGCTCGCACGCTGCCGGCGCCTCGGGCGAATCGACGGCCACCACCACACCGGCCACGACCACCACGGTGATGGCGCCGATCGAGGTCCAGTCGGTGCTGGGGGCGGCCATCATCGCCGGGCACATCTCGTGCAAGGGCGAAGGCGGCCTCAGCGACAACGCCGTGGCCACCGTGCAGGCGGCCGTGGCCGAGGACAACAACACGCCGTCGGAGCCCGGCGCCACCCCGAAGCCGTACGCCAACGACGAGGCGGCCCAGAACGAGATCGTCCGCGCATCGGTGCAGAAGCTGCACGACGAGCAGCAGTTCTACGCCGACTGTGCGCCGGTGCCGGGCTCGGGGTCGACGGCGGCAGGATCCAGCAGCGCCAACGGCGCCACCCTCCCCCCGAGCCGCTGACCGCGCAGCGCCACTGGCCGTTTTGGCCGCCGCCGGTATCAGGGCAATTCCTCAGTCCACGGCGCCCGCTGCCACCACCCACTGGCACCGCTGACCAGTGACGGCGGCGATGCGGTCGAAGTCGGCGTCGTAGTGGAGCACGGTCAGGTCGAGCGCCTCGGCGGCGGCCGCCACGAGGAGGTCCGGGATCTTGCGGCCTCGCTGGCTTCGGGCCGCCAGCAAGCGCTGCACCTGGAGGGCTCGCCGCAGATGCGCGGCCGTCGTCTCCACGCCCTCGAAGGCGTCGAGCGAGCCCACGAGCTCGTCCCATTCCGACGCCGTTCTCGCCGAGTAGCCGATCTCGAGATCACAGATGCTCGCCCGGGCCGCCCGACCGGCCAGGGCCAAGGGACGCACGACCTCCATGACCTCGGGCCTGTCGAGACGGGTCAGCACGCTCGTGTCGATCAGATAGGTCAGCGCCACGCCTGGTCGCGATCGTCGAACGCGGCCGCCGCCAGCACGGCCAACCCCGACGCGACGCGTGCCGCCCGATCCTGCGCGGCCAACCGCAGCGCCTCATTGACCGTGTCTTTGATGGTGTTGGTACCGAGCTCGGCTCGGGCGGCGGCCAGCGCGTCGTCGTCCAGGTCCACCAGGTGCTTCGTCATGAGCCACGAGTATATACGGATACGTATCTTGTATATACAAAGTCGGCGGCCTGGTCTGAGCGCGACGGTGGACCCCCCGGCTGCTGTCACGATCGGTGGTCGGCGACGAGTGCTGTGGCCGCTTCTAGGTGCGTGAGTGGGTCAAATTTGCCGCACTTCTGCACCGAGAATCGCATCTGCACCGAGAATCGCCGCGGGAACGCTCACGCAGCGTGGGTTCCGGCCGAGGACGTCTCGCCCGGCGAACATGCCGCTACGAATAGTGCCTTCGGCCGCCAGGAGAGCGTCCGCCGACCGTCGAAGCACGAACGGCGGGCACGTCGAGCGGCCCCATCGGACTCGTCGAACCTCGCCGATGGTGTGCGCCGCCCCCCGATCAACGTCAGGCGCGTCGGAGGTTGGTCACGGTCCCCGCTGACGCCCGCACGAGGTCGTCGGGCGTGAGCGCGAACACGTCGTTCCACGTGCCGGCCGCCGCCCACACGATGTCGAACACCAGGAGATCCTCGTCGACGAAGACCCGCAGGGGCGTGGCGTGGCCGAAGGGCGGCACGCCGCCGATGGGGTAGCCGGTGGCCTGGCGCACGACGTCGGCATCGGCCCGGCCGGCCTTGCGGCCGCCGGCGGCGGCGGCCAACTTCTTCTCGTCGAGCTGATTGGCCCCGCTGACGTAGGCCACCACGACCTCGCCGTCGACGGCGAAGATCAGCGATTTCACGATCTGGCCGACCTCGACGCCGATGGCGGCAGCGGCATCGGCGGCGGTCTTGGTGCCCGCGGGGAACGTGCGCACCTCGATGTCGAGGCCCAGTTCCCGGGCGGCGTCGGCCACGCGACGGGCGTTCGGGTGCAGGTCGGTCATGGCCGGCCAGGGTAGGGGGTCGCATGCCGGGCGCCAGGGGCGCATGATGAGGGCCATGGCCGACGTAGCCGTCGACGACCTGCCCCTCTATCTTGTCGAGCCCAAGGTGCGCCCGTCGCGCTCCGGCCCGGCGTCGTCGATGGCGTGGGCGGCCATGATGCCGAGCGTCGGCGGGGCCGTGCGGGGTAGCACGATGGTCATGACCCGGATCGTGCCGCTGGTGCCGTCGGCGGCGGTCGACGCCCTCCTGTCGTGGTGGCAGCGCCATGACGGCACGGCGGTCGTGTACGGACGGTGCTACTTCGAGATGACGTTGCCATCGCTGCAGCCCGAGTCGTGCGACCAGTGCCAGATGCACGTCCGGCTCCATCGGCAGTACCACTGGCGCGGCACGCCGCTGGAAGTGGAACTGAGCCCCTGGTCCAGCTCGCAGACCGAGGTCGACCTCCGCCCACTGCGCTGGAGGGTCGCCCCCAGCGACAGCTACTACGCCGCCGGCCACGCCTTCCTCGACGTGCTGGAACGCGCCTTGGTGCGCCAGGTGGCGTCGCGCCCGGCCCTCAAACCGCGAACCTGGCGCGGTATTGGGTGACGGGCCCGGCGGCGATCATCACCACCATCGCACCCACCGATAACGACGCCGCCGCGAGGTACGCGGTCGGGTAACCGCCCGTGAGGTCGTGGAGCAGGCCGACGATGAACGGGCCGGCGGCCACCCCCACCGTCGACAGCAGGCTGTTGACCGAATACAGCCGGGCGTAGTCGCGCACCCCGAACGCCTCGGCGACGAGGAGGGGCTGCAACATGAGCGTGTTGCCGATCGTGGCACCGAAGAGGACGGATCCCGCCAGCAGCACCGGGGTGGTCGATCCGGCCGACAGGACCACCAGCGCCACCGCCTGCACGCCGAACACGAACGCCGTCAGCCGCACGATGGGTGTGCGCTGCGCCACCACGCCACCGATGAGCCGAAACGTGACGCTGGCGAAGGCCACGCACAGCACCGCGGCCTCGGCCGTCGACTTGTCGATGTCGTCGCTGACCCGGTTGTAGAGGTGGATCAGCCCGCCGACCTGCGCCGTCATACCCAGGATGTACGCCAGCACCAACGCCTTGAAGAACCGGCTGTGGATCGCGTCGGCGTACGGCATGCCCCCCTGCGCCGCGGTGACGCCACCACCGACGACGGCGCCCACCTCGTCGCCGTCAGGCCGCTGACCGCGGCTCGCCGGGTCGGGCCAGATGAACGGCGTGACCGGCAGGACCAGGATCACCCACACGGCGCCGAGCCAGGGCAGGGCGGTGGCCAGGCCGAGGTGATCGATGAGACCCGACGCGACGGGCGTGAAGACGAGGCCGCCCACCGAGATGCCCGTCGACGAGATCGACAGCGCCACGGAGCGGCGACGGTGGAACCAGCGGGTCACCACCGTCGTGGCCGGCACCAGGAAGCAGCACGCGTAGCCGACGGCGAGGCTGGCATCGACCAGATAGAGCTGCCACAGCTGGCGCACCTGGCCCAGCAGGGCGAGGGACATGCCGCCGACGATGGCGCCGAAGGCGATCACGATCCGCACGTCGCGATAGGCGATGAACCGCGCGATGACGATGCCCACCACCCCGCCGACCACGAAGAACATCGACGTCGCTCCCGAGATCCACCCGACGCTGAAGCCTCTCGTGTCCTTGAGCGCCTTGAGGTACACCGACAGGCCGTAGAAGCCGAGCCCGCCGGCCACCAGCAGCATGAGCGAGATGGCGCCGACGACGATCCATCCGTCGAAGACGCGGCGGCGCGTTTGCGGCGCCGCGACGATGGTCACCCGGCCAAGCCGTCGATCTTCTCCGCCAGTTGGCGGTCGCGGTCGGTGATGCCGCCGGCATCGTGGCTGACGAGGTCGATCACGACCTTGTTCCAGGAGTTGGACCAGTCGGGGTGGTGGTCGGCCTTCTCGGCCAGCAGGGCCACGCGGGACATGAAGGCCCAGGCCTCGGAGAAGTTGGCGAAGGCGAACTCCCGGTGGAGCTTGCCGTCCCGCTCGTCCCAGGTGCTCATGGCGGTGATGGTAAACCGCGCCCGACGGGCAGCCGCAAGATCTCTCGGAAGTCGACGACACCAGGCCCCGATACCGGCGTACACTGTCGCCACCCTGGAAGGGGAGTATCCCTCGACGTAGTCGTCGTCAACACGGTCGCCTCGTGCGGCCCGGCGGCTCGGCCCAACTTGGGCGGGAAAGACCTTCGAGAAACTGAAGTCACCGAAGGAAGGAACTCCCCGGTGCGCGACCTGTTCGACTGGCTCCGAGAGCTACTGGCACCACGGCCTCGGCCGATGCCGCTCCCGATCCCGGTGCGGAACCCGCGACGCCCCCAGGGGCGTTGATCGTCCGGACGCGCTACCGCCCCAGCGCCTAGAAGGATCGATGCTCAAGAACACCCTGAAGACCACCGTCTTGCTCGCCGGTCTCGGCGGGCTTTTCGTCGCCGTCGGCGGCCTCCTCGGAGGCAGCGGCGGCGCCGCCATCGGCCTCCTCATCGGCCTCGCGCTGGTGGGCGGCTCGTACTGGTTCAGCGACAAGCTGGCCCTGAAGGCCGCCCGCGCCCAGATCGTGACCGAGCAGCAGGCGCCCGACCTCTACCGCATGGTGGCCAGCCTCGCCCAGCGGGCCGAGATCCCGATGCCCGTCGTGGCCATCTCCCCGGCCCTGCAGCCCAACGCCTTCGCCACCGGGCGCAACCCCAAGCACGCCGTCGTGTGCTGCACGCAGGGCATCCTGCAGTCGCTGTCGCGCGACGAGCTGGAAGGCGTGCTGGCCCACGAGCTGATGCACGTGAAGCACCGCGACATCCTCATCGGCTCGATCGCCGCCGCCATCGCCACCGGCATCTCCTACGCCGCCCAGATCGCCATGTTCTCGGCCATCTTCGGCGGCCGTGACAACGACCGCGAAGGCGGGTTCCTCGGCCCGCTGCTGGTGATGATCCTGGCCCCGGTGGCCGCCGGCCTCATGCAGATGGCGGTGTCCCGGTCGCGAGAGTTCGAGGCCGACCGCGGCGGCGCCAAGCTGCTGGGGACGGGCGAGCCCCTAGCACGGGCCCTCGAGCGCATCGAGGTGGCGGCCAAGCAGTCGCCCCCCATGGAAGTGGCGCCGGCCCAGGCCTATGCCTGGATCCACAACCCCCTGTCGGAGCTGAAGGGCAGCCGCAACGCCCAGAGCGCCCGCATGGCCAGCCTCTTCTCGACCCACCCGCCCACCGAGGAGCGCATCCGCCGCCTGCGCGAGATGAGCCACCAGCACTGACCAGTCGTATTGACGCGTTTTTCGGTCATCTACGACACCCCCGGTACATCAGTTGGCTGGCGGCAGCAACGCCTCGACCGCGGCCAGGTGCTCCACCGGCACCGTGATGTGGCCCAGCTTGCGAGCCGGTCGGGGCGCCTTGCCGTAGAGGTGGAGATGGGCGCCGGGCACAGCCAGCACGAGGGCCCCGTCGGGTACCGAGCCGATGAGGTTCACCATCGCCACCGGCCGGCGCAAGGCGACGGGGCCGAGCGGCAGCTCGCAGATCGCCCGCAGGTGCTGCTCGAACTGGCTGGTCTCGGCTCCTTCGATGGTCCAGTGCCCCGAGTTGTGCACCCGCGGCGCCACCTCGTTGGCCAGCAGCATCCCACCGGCCTCGAACAGCTCGACCGCCAGCACGCCCACGTAGTCGAGGCGATCGAGCACGGCGGTGGCGATGCGTTCGGCGCCGGCCTGCAGGGCGGGGGTGAGGCCCGGAGCCGGCGCCAGCGTGGTGCGCAGGATGCCGTCGGCGTGACGGTTCTCTACCACCGGGTAGCACGCCACCGTGCCGTCGACGCCCCGCGCCGCCACGATCGACAGCTCCCGATCGAAGGCCACGACCTCCTCGCTGATGCACGGCCCGGCGAGCTCGCCGAGGGCGCCGGCCACCTCGACGCCGGGCCCCAGCACCACCTGGCCACGCCCGTCGAACCCACCGAGGCGGCGCTTCACCACGGTGCCGTCGGGAAACGCCCGCGGCGGATCGGCCCACGGGGCGGTGGCGATGCCGGCCGCCGCCAGCGCCTGCTTCTCCGACCGCCGGTCCTGCGTGATGGCGACGGCCGCCGGCGACGGCCGCACCGGCACCCGCTCGGCCAGCCACGCCAAGCCGTCGACCGGCACGTGCTCCAGCTCCACGGTGACCACGTCGCAGCGGCGGGCCAGCGCGGCGAGGGCGTCGCGGTCGTCGTAGGCAGCGGCGATGACCTCGGCCACCGCACCGGCCGGCGGGTCGGGCGCCGGCTCCACCACGATGCACCGTACGCCCAGCGGCAGCCCGGCCAGGGCCAGCATGCGCCCGAGCTGGCCGCCGCCCAGGATGCCGACGGTGATCACGCGTCGCGCGGATCGGGGTGGGTCAGCACGTCGTCGGTCTGACGCTGGCGCCACGCCCGCAGCCGCTCGCGCACCTCGGGCCGCGAGATGCCCACGATGGCCGCCGCCAGCAGCCCGGCGTTCTTGGCCCCGGCCGGGCCGATGGAGAGGGTGCCGACGGGCACCCCGCCGGGCATCTGCACGATGGACAGCAGGGAGTCCAGGCCGTTGAGCGCCTTCGACGTCACCGGGACACCGAGCACCGGCACGATCGTGTAGGCCGCCACCATGCCGGGCAGGTGGGCCGCCCCGCCGGCACCGGCGATGATCACCTCGACGCCGTCGGCTTCGGCGGCGCCGGCGACCTCGGCGAGGAGCTGCGGGGTGCGATGGGCCGACACCACCCGCACCATCGAGGCCACGCCCAGCTCGTCGAGAATTTCGACGGCCGCGCTCATGGTGGCCCAGTCGGAACGGGAGCCCATCAGGACGGCGACGACCGGAGGCACGCACGGAGTTTGCCACTCGTCTACAGTCCGCTCTGGTGAGGAGCCCCCACGAAGTGCTCAGCAACCGCGTGGCCGGTGCGCCCGAGCGGGCGTGGACGTTCCTGACGAACCACCTCCACGTGCTGGCCTGCATCGACCACGACCCCGCCATTCGCCTGCGCGACGTCGCCGTGCTGGTGGGCATCACCGAGCGGGCGGCCCAGAGCATGGTGGCTGACCTGGCCCAGCAGGGCTACATCACCCGGGTTCGGGTGGGACGCCGCAACCACTACGAGATCCATCGGGGCGCGCCGCTGCGTCATCCGATGGAGCGCGGCCTCACCGTGGGGACCTTGCTGGACTCGATCCGGCGGCGTTACGCGAACGGGTCGGCGAACGGATCGCTGGCGTTGGTCAAGGTCGCCGAGACCTCGGCGTCGTCGGTCACGAACGCCTTGTAGCCGTCGACCTCCAGCGTGTCGGCCAGCTCCCGGCCACCCGACGCCACGATGCGGCCGTTCACCAGGATGTGCACGGCGTCCGGGATCAGCTCCTTGAACAGGCGGCTGTAGTGGGTGATGGCCAGCACGCCCAGGCCGGAGTCGTGGGTCATGGCCTCCACCCGGCGGGTGCACGCCCGCAGCGCGTCGATGTCCAGACCGGAGTCCAGCTCGTCGAGGATGGCGATCTTGGGCCGCAGCACCGCCAGCTGCAGGGTCTCGTTGCGCTTCTTCTCGCCGCCGGACAGGTCGACGTTGAGGGGACGCTCCAGGAAGCGCTCGTCGAACCCGATCCGTTCCGCCTCGGCCACCAGCAGGGCACCCAGCACCTCGTCGCCGCGGCCGTCCTGCATGCCGCCGGCGCGCCCACGCGCCACCAAGGACTCGTGGAGGACGGCGTCGAGACGCACGCCCGGCACCTCGGTGGGGTACTGCATGGCCAGGAACAGTCCCGCGGCGGCGCGCTGCCACGGCTCGAGGGCCAGCACGTCGACGCCGTCGAGGGTGACGGTGCCACCGAGCACGTCGTAGCCGGGCCGGCCCATCACCACGGCCGACAGCGTGGACTTGCCGGCGCCGTTCGGGCCCATCACGGCGTGGACCTCGCCGCTGGACACGGTGAGATCGATGCCGTGCAGGATCTCCTTGCCGTCGACGCCGGCTCGCAGCCCCCGGATCTCCAGCGTGCTCATGGGAGCGTCACCACCACATCGCCGTCGCGCACCGCGACCTTGTACACGGGCACCGGTCGCGTGGCCGGCAGCGCCTGGGGCTCACCCGTGAGGAGGGAGAAGGTGGAGCCGTGCTTCCAGCACTCGATCTCGCGCTCGTCGCAGAGCACCTCACCCTCCGACAACGAGACGTTGGCATGGCTGCAGGTGTCGCCGATGGCGTAGACCTCGTCGCCGCAGCGCACGAGAGCGACCGGCTGACCGTCGACCTCGACGCGTCGGACGGAACCGGCGGTCAGGTCGTCGAGGCGACCCACCACGACCTCGGTCATGCGAACCGCTTGCGGTCGAGCTTGGCGGCGATCTCCCGGCGCAGCTCCGCCAGCAGATGCGGGGCCGGCAGGCGCTCCAGCACCTCGTCGAAGAAGCCCAGCACGATGAGGCGGTCGGCCGTCTCGGGCGGCACGCCGCGGCTCTCGAGGTAGAAGCGCTGATCGGCGTCGATGGGGCCGACGGCCGACGCGTGGCTGCAGCGCACGTCGTTGTTCTCGATCTCGAGGTTGGGCACGCTGTCGGCCCACGCCCCCTCCGACAGCTTGAGGTTGCGGTTGGTCTGGAAGGCGTTGGTGCCCGGCGCCTCCTTCCGCACGCGGATGAGGCCGGTGTACACGCTGCGGGCGTGGTCTTCGACGGCCCCCTTGAACAGCAGGTTCGATGTGGTCTTGGGGGCGGCGTGGTCCTGCAGGGTGCGGAAGTCGTGCATCTGGTCGCCCTCGCCGAAGTAGGCGGCGATCTGGTCGCCGGTGGCGCCGATGCCGTCGAGGCGGGCGTCGGTGCGCACCCGCGCGTAGTAGCCGCCGAGGGCAACCGTGGCCAGCAGCGACGTCGAGTCGCGCTGGCCGCGGGCGACCTGATGGGCGATCTGCCAGGCACGGGGGCCGAGCTGGTTGACGGCCACGTAGCGCACGTTGGCGCCGTCGGAGGCATGGATCTCGGTGACCGGCACCACGAGGGCACGCACGTCGGCGGAGGCGAACCGTTCCACCACGGTGACCTCGCTGCCCGGGCCGGCCTCCACCACGAGGCGGGGGAACACCGCGGTGCCGTCGGCCGGGCGGGGCCAGACCACCTCGATGGGATCGGCGACGTACTTGCCCGCGGGGATGCGCAGCACCACGGCCTCGGCATGGGTGGCGTTCAGCTCACCGAACACGTCGACCGGTGCCTCGGTGCCTGGCCCGGCGATGGCCGCCGGCGACCAGCCCGTCACGGCGGCGCGCGACCGCGTCGGGGTGAACGCCGCCAGGTCCAGCTCGTCGATGCGGCTGTAGCGCCAGATCTCCTCCTCCGTCGAGGGGAGGACGAGGGGTTCGGTGCTCATGTCAGCGCGGCTTGCGACGGCGGAAGCGACCCCAGAACGACCGCCCGGCGCGCTCGTCCTGCTGGCGGACCTCGGCCACGATGTCAGGCCCGACCGCGTTCACGATCTCTTCGGCCTCGTCCAGGATGGCGGCGGCCGAGCCGTCGTCGAGCCCGGGCGGCTCCGGTGGCGTCTTCGGGGTGATGAGCGTGCCGTGGGACCAGTCGACGTCGGCCAGCCGGCGCTCGTAGCCCTTGCACGGCTCGGGGCACCGCCACGGCGCGTCGGGCGCCAGGTCGATGTTGCACTTCCGGACGGTCTCGCCGTCGGCGTAGGTGCGGCTCTCGAAGTTCTTGCACTCCTCCCGCATGGCCATGACGATCAGCCGACAGACCCTTCCATCTGGAGCTCGATGAGCCGGCTCCACTCGACGGCGTACTCCATGGGCAGCGTACGCGTGACCGGCTCGATGAAACCGTTCACGATGAGGCCCATGGCCTGCTCTTGCGAGAGGCCGCGGCTCATGAGGTAGAAGAGCTGCTCGTCGGCCACCTTCGACACCGTGGCCTCGTGGCCGATCTGCGCGTCGCGCTCACCGACCTCCATGTACGGCTTGGTGTTGGAGATGCTGTCGCCGTCGAGCAGGAGGGCGTCGCACTGCACGTGGCTCTTGCAGCCGTAGGCGCCGTCCTCGACCCGAACCAGGCCGCGGTAGGTGGTGATGCCGCCGTCCTTGGAGATCGACTTGGACACGATCTTCGACGTGGTCTCGGGCGCCGCGTGCACCATCTTGGCGCCGGCGTCCTGGTGCTGGCCGGCACCGGCATAGGCGACCGACAGCACCTCGCCGGTGGCCTTGGGGCCCACCATGTAGACCGACGGGTACTTCATGGTGAGGCGGCTGCCGATGTTGCCGTCGATCCACTCCATGTGGCCCTCGGTCTCCACCCGCGCCCGCTTGGTGACGAGGTTGTAGACGTTCGAGCTCCAGTTCTGGATGGTGGTGTAGGTCACCCGGGCGCTGGGCTTGACCACGATCTCCACCACCGCCGAATGCAGCGAGTCGGTGGTGTAGGTGGGGGCCGAGCAGCCTTCGATGTAGTGGACCTTGGAGCCCTCGTCGGCGATGATCAACGTCCGCTCGAACTGGCCGGCGTTCTCGGCGTTGATGCGGAAGTAGGCCTGCAGCGGCATCTCCACGTCGACGCCAGGCGGGACGTAGATGAAGCTGCCGCCGCTCCAGACCGAGCTGTTGAGGGCGGAGAACTTGTTGTCACCAGGCGGGATGACCGTGCCGAAGTACTGCTTCACCAGCTCGGGGTACTCACGCAGCGCGGTATCCATGTCGCAGAACAGGATCCCCCGCTTCTCGAGGTCCTCCCGATTGCGGTGGTACACGACCTCGGACTCGTACTGCGCCGTCACGCCGGCCAGGTACTTGCGCTCGGCCTCCGGGATGCCCAGCTTCTCGTAGGTGGCCTTCAGCTGCTCGGGCAGATCGTCCCACTCGTCCACCTGACCAGCGGTGGGCTTGATGTAGTAGTAGATGTCGTTGAAGTCGATGTCGGGCATGTTGACGGCGAACCACGGCGCCATCGGCTTGCGCTCGAACGTCGCCAGCGACCGCTGGCGGAACTTGCGCATCCACTCGGGTTCGCCCTTCCACCACGACATCTGGTCGACGACGTCGGTGTTGATGCCCTTCTCGGGCTTGAACACATACTCGACGTCGTCGGACCATCCGAGCTTGTAACGGCCCAGGTCGAGGTCGGTGACGGTCATCAGCGGACGCTCCCGTTCGGGGGGATTTGCACTACCCACATAGTAACAATCCCGGGAACCTAATCCGCCTCGATGAAGATGCACTCCCCGGGGCAGTCGAGGGCCGCGTGCACGACCTGGGGATGGAGGCGCAGCGGCACGAAGGCCAGGCTGCCGCCACTGCCGGGATCGTTGCCGGGCACGCCGTTCTCGGAGACGTAGGCGATGCCGTCTTCCAGTTGCACGAACACGTCAGGGCAGTGATCAAGGCACAAGCCATCGCCCGTACAGAGGTCCTGATCGATCCACACCCGCATCGATCTGAGGCTACCGGCCGCGTCGGTACCCTCGGCAGGTGCCCCCCGACCCTCCGCAGGCCAAGCGCATCCCCGTCACCGTGCACCGCCACGCCGGCGACGTGGAGGACGACTACGGCTGGCTCCGCGACCGAGACGACCCCGACACGCTGGCCTACCTGAAGGCCGAGAACGACTACGCCGACGCCTGGTTCGAGCCCGTCAGGGCGCTGCGCCAGGAGCTGTTCCAGGAGATCAAGCGGCGCACGCAGGAGACCGACCTGTCGGTGCCGGTGCCCAAGGGTCCGTGGCAGTACTACGCCCGCACGGTCGAGGGCCTGTCCTACCCGCTCCACTGCCGGCGGCCGATCGAGGGCTCCGGCCTTGCCGCCGAGGAGATCCTGCTCGACGAGAACGTGGAGGCCGGCGAGGCCGAGTACTTCGCGCTGGGGGCCTTCGACGTCAGCCCCGACCACGGCGTGCTGGCGTGGTCCACCGACGTCGACGGCAGCGAGGAGTACACGCTGCGCTTCCGCGACCTCGCCACCGGCCAGGACCAGCCCGACACGGTGAAGCGCACCTACTACGGCACGGCCTGGTCGGGCGACGGACGGCACCTGTTCTACGTGAAGCCCGACGACGCCCTGCGCCCGTACCAGGTCTGGCGCCACACCCTGGGCGCCGACGCCGCCGACGACGTGCTGGTGTTCGAGGAGCTGGACGAGCGGTTCTTCGTGGGCGTTGAGCTGACGCGCAGCGAGGCCTTCGTCCTCATCTCCATCGAGAGCAAGACGACCAGTGAGGTGTGGGCCATCTCTGCGGCCGACGCGCTGGCGGCACCGACCGTGATCGAGCCCCGGGAGGCGGGCCACGAGTACAGCGTCGAGCACCGCAACGACCACTTCGTCATCCTCACCAACGCCGAGGCGGAGGACTTCCGCATCGTCACCGCACCGGTCGGCACGCCCGGCCGGGCCAACTGGACCGAGCTGGTGCCCCACGTCGCCGGGCGCCGCATCAACGGCGTCGACGCCTTCTCAGGGCACCTGATGGTCCACGAGTGGTCGGAAGGGATGCAGCGGCTGCGGATCCTGTTCGACGATCGCCGCGAGCGGGTGCTGGCCTTCGATGAGGCCGTCTACAGCGTGGAGCCGGGCGTCAACGCCCAGTTCGACACCACGGTCGTGCGGTTCGACTACGAGTCGCTGGTGACGCCGGCCAGCGTCTACGAAGAAGATGTCCGCACCGGCGCCCGGCAGCTGCTCAAGCAGACACCGGTGCTCGACGGCTTCGACCCCGGCCACTACGACACGGCCCGCACCTGGGCCACCGCCGCCGACGGGGCACGGGTGCCTGTCGACCTCGTGTGGAACCGGGGCACGCCCCGCGACGGCACGGCACCGCTCGTGCTCTACGGCTATGGCTCCTACGAGATCTCGATGGCGCCGTGGTTCTCGATCGCCCGGCTCTCGCTGCTCGACCGGGGCGTGGTGTGGGCGCTGGCCCACCCGCGCGGCGGTGGCGAGCTGGGGCGGCAGTGGTACCTGCACGGCAAGCTGCTGGAGAAGCGCAACACGTTCACCGACTTCATCGCCGCCGCCGAGCACCTGGCGGCCGAGGGCTGGACGGCACCGGACCGCCTGGCCATCCGCGGCGGCAGCGCCGGCGGGTTGCTCGTCGGGGCGGCGATGGAGCTGCGCCCGGACCTGTTCGGCGCGGTGGTGGCCGAGGTGCCGTTCGTCGACGTCGTCAACACCATGCACGACGAGACGCTGCCGCTCACGGTGACCGAGTGGGAGGAGTGGGGCGATCCCCGGGAGCCCCAGTACGAGGCGTACATGGCGTCGTACGCGCCGTACGAGAACGTGGCGGCGGTGGATTATCCCCCGCTGCTCGTGACGGCAGGTTTGAACGACCCGCGCGTGAGCTACCACGAGCCGGCCAAGTGGGTGGCCCGGCTGCGGGCGACGGCGGCGGGGCGGCCGCCCCTGCTGCTGCACACGGAGCTGGGCGCCGGGCATCGCGGGCCGTCCGGGCGCTACGAAGCGTGGCGGGAGGAAGCGCGCACGCTGTCGTTCCTCCTCACGGTCCTCCCCACCCCCTGACCGGCGCGCCGCCTAGGCCCACCAGCCTCTGACGGGCCCCCACCCGCGTCACCCACCACCACGAACCGCGCGGCCTGCGCGCTCGACGGCGCTCCAGCGCGGCCGAGCGCGCAGGCCGCGCGCTTGGGGGCCGGCGGGGCGGACGGGGCGACCGCGGTGAGCCAATGGAGGGGTCAGGCGGTGGCGGCCAGGAGGGCGAGGGCGATGAGGACCACGTTGCGCACGACGGCCCCGGGGCCGACGGGGCGCGCGGACCACGCCCCGAAGCACGCGCACGGCGGGCGCCGGCCCTGCGCCAGCCGCACCACGAGCAGCACCGTGAACGCGCCCAGCATGAGCGCCGCCGCCAGCGCCACCTCCGTGCGCCACACGCCCGCCACCAGCAGGGCGCCGAGCCCCAGCTCCAACCACGGCACGACCGCCACGGCCACCGCCGGTGAGCCCAGCTCCGCCGCCTGCGCCGCCCACCGGGGACCGGCGACGAGCTTGGCCGCCCCCGACACCAGGAGCACGGCGCCGAGCACGACGCCGGCCACCTCCGCCAGCGTCACGTGCCGGCGAAGCCGCCGAGCTTGCCCCGGAAGAAGAGCATGGGCCCGTGGTCGGTCTCGACCTCGAGTTCCCTGACACGACCCATGACGAAGTAGTGATCGCCGGCCTCGACGACCTTCTCGATGTCGCAGTCGATCCACGAGAGCACCCCGTCGATGACCGGGGAGCCGGTGGCCGCCGGATGCCACGCCAGGTCGCGGAACTTGTCGTCGCCCTCCTTGGCGAAGCGCCAGCACAGGTCGCCCTGGAACTCGGAGAGGATGTTCACGCAGAACGCGCCCGAGCGCTCCATGGCCGGCCAGCTCGTGGAGTTCTTGGCCGGGAAGAACCCGACCAGCGGCGGATCGAGCGAGACGGACGAGAACGACCCGATCGTGATGCCGAACGGCTCGCCTTCGAAGGTGGACGTGACGACCGTGACGCCAGTCGGGAAGTGGCCGAGGACGTGACGGAACCGGCTGGAATCGAAGTCGGCCATAGGCCGCAGGTTATGCCTCTCCGAGGCGGATGCGCTGGCCCTCCGAAGCGGCCGTGACGACCAGCCCGGAGCGATCGGCGAACTGCGAGCAACACCGCAGGACCTCGTCGAGGGCGTCGTCGGAGCGCACCGGATCGTGGTGGAACAGCGCCACCGACCGGGCCCCGGCCCGCTTGGCCACCCACATGGCGTAGTCCGAGGTGCAGTGGCCCCAGGTGGACTTCTTGGCGAACTCGGGCTTGGTGTACTGCGCGTCGTGGATGAGCAGGTCCACGCCGTCGGCCAGTTCGAGCGCCGCCTCGCACACGTCGAAGCCGCCGTCGGACGGTTGCTGGTGGTCGGGCATGTAGGCCACGGAGGCCCCGGCCCACTCGACCCGATACCCGAAGGTGCGCCCCACATGGGGGATTGACAGCGCCGTGACCAGTGCCGCGCCGATCTTCACCGGTCCCTCGTCGAGGTCGTGGAACCGGATCTCGCCCGGAAGCTCGGCCACGCTGACCGGGAAGTACGGCGCCCGCATGAAGGAGTCGAAGGCCTGGGCCACGCTGCGGCCGTCCTCCTGCGACGGGGCGTAGATGTCGAACGATGCCCCCGGGCGCAGGATGGGCACGAAGAACGGCAGCCCTTGCACGTGGTCCCAATGCAGGTGCGACACCGAGCGCGGCGCCCTGAAAGCTGCCGTCGTCTGGCTGCGTCTCGCCGAAGAACCGCAGTCCCGTCCCCAGATCGAGCAACAGCGGCGGCTCATCGGCGACCTGCAACGCCACGCACGCCGTGTTGCCGCCGTACCGTCGAGTCCGCTCGCAGGCCGTGGGCGTCGACCCACGGACCCCGAAGAAAGTCACGTCCAACAAGCTGCCCCCTTGGTGCGTACGTTACGGACGAACCAGAAAGCCTGTCCACCGGCGTGACGGATGTCATGCCGAGGGGTTAGCGTTCCCCCATGGAGAAGCCTCCCCTCCCCGATGGCCTCGTCGTCGTCGTGAAGGAGGAATGCGAGACCTGTCGCACCGTCGCCCCCGTTCTGGCCGAGCTGGCCAAAGCCGGAACCGGGCTCACCGTGTACACCCAGGACGACCCGTCGTTCCCGCCCGGTGTCGACCCCATCCACGACGCTGAACTGGCCGTGTCCTGGCACTACGACATCGAAACGGTGCCCACGCTGCTGCGCATCGTCGACGGGGTGGAGACCGAGCGCACCGTCGGTTGGGATCGCGAGCGGTGGCAGGCGTTCGTCGGCGTCGGCGACCTCGGGGCTGATCTGCCCGCCTTCCGGCCGGGGTGCGGCTCGATGTCAGTCGACCCGAACCTGGTCGATCAGCTGCGCGTCCGCTTCAGCGGTTCGCTCCTGCACAGCCGGCGCATCGAGATAGCGGACGCTGAAGACGAGATGGAGGCCCTCTTCGACCGCGGCTGGACCGACGGCCTGCCCGTCGTGCCACCCACCGAGGAGCGCGTGCTGCGGATGCTGGAGGGCACGACCCGCGACCCGCAGGAGATCGTGGCCACCGTGCCGCCCGACCTCATCGACATCACCGTCGAGAAGGTGGCCGTCAACGCAGTGATGGCCGGCTGCCGGCCCGAGTACTTGCCCGTGGTGCTCGCCGCGGTGGAAGCGGCCTGCAACAACGAGTTCAACATCCACGGGGTGCTGGCCACGACGATGCCCGTCGGGCCGGTGCTGATCGTCAACGGCCCGATCCGGCGGGCCATCGGGATGAACAGCGGCGTGAACGTGCTGGGCCAGGGCAACCGGGCCAACTCCACCATCGGGCGGGCGCTGCAGCTCGTCATCCGCAACGTCGGCGGTGGCCGCCCCGGCGGCGTGGACCGCGCCGCCCACGGCAACCCCGGCAAGATCGGGTTCTGCTTCGCCGAGGACGAAGAAGGCTCGCCGTGGACGCCGCTGTCGGTGTCGCGGGGCATGGCGCCGGGCACCAACACCGTCACGATCTTCCCGGGTGAAGGGCCTCGCTGCGTGGTGGACCAGAAGGCCCGCACGCCCGAGGAGCTCTGCGCGTCGCTCGCCCTCGGCCTCCGCGGCGTGCACCATCCAAAGCTGCCGCTTGGATTCGACGCCATCCTCATCGTCGGCCCCGACCACGCCCGAGTCTTCGCCGAGGCGGGCTGGAGCCGCGAGCGCGTGCTCGAGGAACTGAACAACGACCTCCTGCTCCCCGGCGCCGAGATCGTGCAAGGGGCCGGTGGCATCGCCGAGGGCGTGCCGGAGTCGATGCGGGACATGACCGTGCCGTGCTTCCGCCCCGGTGGGATACTGCTGGTGCACGCCGGTGGGGGCGCCGGGCTGTTCTCTGCCATCATCGGCGGTTGGGCCAATGGCGAGACCGGCAGCCAGCCCATCACGAGGGAGATCACGCCATGAGCCGCACCGTCTTGGACCCGACCGGCGAGCAGACCATCGAGACGCGTGAACGGCTGCCCCGCCCGGCATCGCTGGACGGCAAGACGGTGGGCCTGCTCGACATCAGCAAGCCCCGCGGCAACGTCTTCCTCGACCGTTTGGAGCAGCGCCTCACCGAGATGGGCGTGCGCGTGAACCGCTACGCCAAGCCCACCTTCACCAAGCCGGCACCCATCGACCTCCGCCACGAGATCTCCACGCAGTGCGACCTCGTCATCGAGGCGCTGGCCGATTGAGGCAGTTGTACGTCGTGCAGTGTGCACGACATCGTCGATCTCGAGCGCAGGGGTGTTCCGTCGGTCTTCGTGGCCTCGGCTGAGTTCGTGCAGGCCGCCATCGCGCAGTCGACGTCCCTCGGCTTTCCCACGGTGGCGCGGGTCTTCACGCCCCATCCCATCCAGGACCGCACCGACGAGGAGATGGTCGCCTACGCCGATGCGGCGTTCGAGGAGATCCTGGGGAATATCCTGAGCAGCTGATGCGACGGACGGCGGCGGCGCTGGCGATCACCCTCGTGGCGCTGTCGGCGCCCGCGCTGCTGCCGGCGCGGCCGGCCTCGGCGGCGGCACCGAAGGTGTTCTTGCTGGGCGACTCGGTCATGGCCGGGCTCAGCTTCTCCGGCGCCGCGCGCGATCTGCTCAGCGCGTCCTACGACGTCACCCTCGACGCCAAGGTGTGCCGCACGCTGCGGGAACCGAGCTGCAGCACCCAGTACGACGGTCGCCCACCGGCGGCCCTGACGGTGATGAAGGCCAACGCCGGTCAGCTCGGCGACGTGCTCGTGATGATGGCCGGATACAACGACGGCAACCTCGCACTGGGGCTCGACGCCGTGATGGCCGAGGCCGAGGCGCAGGGCGTGCCCCGCGTGCTCTGGTTCACCTACCGCAACACGACCGGCCGCTACACCAACTCGAACGCCACCCTCGCCGCCGCCGCCGAACAGCACCCGACGCTCACGGTCGCCGACTGGGACGCGTACTCGACGGGCCACGGCGACTGGTTCGGCGGTGACGGCCTGCACCTCACCGGGGCCGGCGCCATGGGCCTCGCGACGTTCATCAAGGCCAACGTGGACACGATGTTGAGCGGCGCCACGGTGAGTGGCTCGACCGCCAGCAGCCGCTGTCGCGGTGACGTCAGCGGCACGCCCGCCGCCACCGGCCAGACCGGCGCCGCCAAGGTGGCGGCGGCCAGTGGCTTCGTGGCCCTCGCCCCGACCCGCGTCGCCGACACCCGCTCGGCAACGCCGCTCGGGGCCGGCCGGGCCCTCGACATCGATCTCTCCACGCTGGTGCCGTCGACCGCCACGGCGGCCATGGTGAACCTGACCGCCGTCGATCCGTGCGCTGCCGGTTTCCTCACGGGCTACGCCTGCGGCACGAACGTGCCCGTGGCGTCGAACGTGAACTACGGGCGCGGCGCCACCCGCGCCAACCTCGCCCTCGTCGTGTTGGGCCAGGACCGCCACCTCTGCGTCTACAGCTACGCCACCACGGACGTCGCCGTCGACATCTCGGGCTGGCTGGCCCCGGGCCAGGGCTGGCGGTATCAGGCCCTCACACCGTCGCGTCTGGTCGACACGCGTGACGCCTACCGGGCCGGCTCCTCGGTCGTGGGCAAGCGGGCGGCCGGGGCCACGTTGCCGGTGACGGTGACGCCCTGGCCGGACGCGCCCACGTCGCCCGCGGCGGTCTTGGTGAACGTCACCGCCGTGGGCGCCGACAGCGCCGGGTACGTGACCGTCTCGGCCTGCGGCAACAGCGGCGCGGCGCCGGTGTCCACTCTCAACGTGCAGCGCGGCGAGGTGGTGGCCAACCTGGCCGCCTCGGCCGTCGCCGGCGACGGCACGGTGTGCATCTACACCTCGACGCCGATGCACGTCATCGTCGACCTCGAGGGCTGGTTCGGGTCGACCGGCTCGTTGCTGGCCCCGCAGACCCCCCAACGCATCGTCGACACGCGCAGCAAGACCGGCGGCGCTCGGCTCGGCGCCGGGGCCACCCTGACGGTGCCCTCGTCCACGGGCGCCATCGTGAACGTCACCGCCACCGGGCCCAGCGCGGCGGGCTACCTCACCGTGCATCCGTGCGACGCCGTGCCGTGGGTGTCGAACGCCAACTACCGCAGCGGCGACGTGGTGCCGGCGCTGGCTGCCGTGGGCTCGGCGGCGGGCGGCTTCTGCGTGACATCACCGACGAGCACCGATGTGGTGATCGATCGCCTTGCCACGCTGGTGAATTCCTGACCACGTAGTGTCACGACGGTGCAGCGGGCGGTGGCGGGTCGGTGGCGGGTCCTGCTGGCCCTGGGTCTGCTCTCGGCCGGCCTGGCCGTCATCGTCGCCGCCCCGCCGGTGGCCCACGCCGCGCCCGGGCCGGGTGTGTACCTGCTGGGCGACTCGGTGACGGCGGGCGCCCAGGACGCGCTCCAGAAGACGCTGCTGGCGTCGTATCCGGGCGCCGTGATCAACGCCGCCGTGTGTCGCGGCCTGGTGACGAGCTGCCCGTACAACGGCGTCGCGCCCACGACGGGGCAGGCCGAGATCGTCGCCAACGCCGGTCACATCGGCGACGTGATCGTGATCGAGCTCGGCTACAACGACAAGCCCAGCGCCGCCGCCATCGACGCCGCGCTGGCCGCGCTGACCGCCCAAGACGTGCCCCTCGTGCTGTGGGTCGGGCTGAGCACCCTGAACCGGCCCGACTTCGCCACGGAGAACGACCGGCTGCAAGCGGCCACGACGCGCTGGCCCACGATGCGCCTGCTCGACTGGGACGGCTTCAGCAAGACCCACCCCGGGTGGTTCATCCCCGATGACGGCGTGGGCATCCATCTGACCAAGGACGGCTCCACCGCCTATGCCGGATGGCTGAAGGAGCGGCTCGACGGCGTACCGGGCATCGGGGTGCCGCCCCCGGCCGACAAGCACTGCGCCGCCACGTCGGCCATCGGTGCCCCCACCGCCGCGCCGGCGGCGACGCTGCCGTCGACCATGCCCGACAGCGGCGCCGGCTTCACCGGCACCCAGCCCAAGCGCATCCTCGATTCGCGCACCGGGCGACCCGTCGGCGAGGGGCGGGCGATCGAGCTGCAGGTGACCGGCCGATCGGGCGTGCCCGCCGGTGCGAGCGCCGCCGCCCTCAACGTGACCGTCGTCGATCCGTGCGGTGCCGGCTTCGTCACCGTGTACCCGTGCGGATCGGCCACCCCGCCGTTGGCGTCGAACGTGAACTACGTCGCCGGGGAGGCCCGCCCCAACCTGGTGGTCGCTCGCCTGAGCACCAGCGGCCGGGCGTGCATCTACACGATGGTGCAGACCGATGTGGTGGTCGACCTGATGGGTTGGTTCCAAGCCGGCTCCGGCGACGAGGCCGTTGCCGCCCGCCCGGCACGGGTGGTCGACACCCGCGCCACGGCACGGTTGGCCGCCGGGCACGTGCTCGGTGTGGGCGTGACCGGCGCCGGACTGGCTCCCGCCGACGCCACCGGCGCCATCTTGAACGTCACTGCCACCGACGCGTCGGCACCGGGCTTCGTCACGGTGTGGCCCGCGGCCGTCGACGGCACGTGCGAGCCGGCGTCGCGGCCCGAGACGTCGAACGTGAACGTGGCCGATGCCGAGCCGGTGGCCAACCTCGTGATGGTGCGCCTCGGTGGCGGGCGGGTGTGCGTCTACGCGTTCAGCGACACGAACATCGTGATCGATCTCGACGGCTGGTTCCTCGCCGGCAAGGGCACGCTGGCGGCCCAGACGCCGCGACGGCTGCTGGACACGCGCGACGGGACCGGCGGGCTGGCCGGCGAGGTCGCCGCCGACTCCGCCGTCTCGGTGGACCTCGGCGCGGGGGTCGCGGGCGCGGCGCTGAACGTGGCCGTCGTGCTGCCGCGCGCCAAGGGCTTCCTCACGGTGTGGCCGGCGCGTGACGACGGCACGTGCGCCGCCGCCGACCGGCCGCTGGCGTCGAACGTGAACTTCAGGCCCGGGCAGGTCGTGGCCAACCTCACCGTCACCGGCGCCAGCGCCAATGGTCGGGTGTGCATCTACACCTTCGCCCGCACCCACATCGTCGCCGACCTCCTCGCCGCGACGTGACCCGGGACATGAAAATTCGTACTGACTGCGGTTGGCGCTGATTGCGACACATATCGCGTAGCAAAAGCCGAGGTTTCGGGGCCGGGCGGGGTCGGGCTGGGCTGGGCCGCCCGCTACGCGAGGGTCAGGGTGCCTGCGCTCGTCTCCGCCGCGAGGCCGTCGGCGACGAGCGTGGCCGCCACCCTGACGGCGCGTTCGGGGTCGCCGGGCCACCCCATCACGCGAGCGAGATCCAGTTCGGCCACCGGTCCCCGCCGCAGCGCCGCCACCAGCCGGCCGCGGCCCTGACGATCGGACCCGTCGAAGCGCGATTGCCCGCCGCTGACGTGGGCCGAGCCGACTGCGGGGTCCGGTGCGGGGTAGCCGGCGCCGCGCCACCGGCACCACGGCGCCAGCGGGCAGCCATCGCAGTGCGGCCGGGGCCGGCACCGCTGCGCGCCAAGATCCATCATCGCTTGGTTCCACGCCCATGCCTCGCCCGGCGCGGCCAGAGCGTCGGCCGCCGCCTGCGCGCCCTTGGGCGAGAGCCGGCGGCCCTCCAGGCGAGCCAGGATGCGGGCGACGTTGGTGTCGACGACCGCGACGTCGACCTCGTAGGCATAGGCCAGCACCGCCCGCGCCGTGTACGGGCCCACGCCGGGCAGGGTCATGAGCCCGACGAGCGTGTCGGGGAAGCCGTCGGCGGCGATGCGCACCGCCGCCCGGTGGAGGTTGACGGCGCGGCGGTTGTAGCCCAGCCCTTCCCACGCCCGCACCACGTCGGCGAGAGGAGCGGCGGCGCACGCCGGCGCGGTGGGGAACGCCGCCAGGAACGCGGCGTAGCGCGGCAGGACGCGAGGCACCTGCGTCTGCTGGAGCATCAGCTCCGACACCAGGACGGCCCACGGATCCCGGGTGCGCCGCCACGGCAGATCGCGCCGCTCGGCCTCACCCCACGCCAGCAGCGCTAGGCGGGGATCAGATGGCCGATCCACACGTCGGTGCGATACGGGAGCACGAACCGCTCGGGGAACTCCCACACGAGATCGAGCACGTCGGCCAGCACGGCATCGAGCTCACCAGGCGGGCCGGCGGCGAGGTAGCTGATCGAGCGGACTCGGTCGAGCAGCGTCTCCCGGTCGACCAGTTGCTCGTAGGGGAACGCCGTCAGTGCCAGCTTCGTGATGCGGCCGCGGGCGGCGCCGGCGACGACCGCCGCCCAATCGGCATCACGCGGGTACGGCGCCTCGGCCGTCCAGCGGGTGATCCGCGACAGCTCCGCCACCCACGGCACCGACTCGTCGCGCTGGTTCCAGAGCAACGCCATCCCGCCACCGGGGCGAAGGACGCGGACGATCTCGGGCACGGCCCGGCCCGGATCGAACCAGTGGAAGGCCTGCGCCGACACGACGGCGTCGGCCGTGGCGTCGTCGAACGGGATGGCCTCGCTGGTGCCGTCCACCGCGCTGATGTCGGGCAGCGCCGCTTCCAGCTTGGCCCGCATCTCGGCCACCGGCTCGACCGCCACCACCTCGGCGCCCGACCCGATCACCAGCTCGGTGAACTTGCCGGTGCCGGCACCGAGGTCGATGACCCGGCGCCCGGCGGCCAGGCCCAGTTCCTTCACGACGTGATCGACGGCGGCGACCGGGTAGGACGGCCGGCCGCGGTCATAGGCGTCGGCCCCGGCGCTGAAGCCCTGGGCGGCGGCAGGATTCACCGTCACGCGTCGGTCCAGACGTCCTGGCCGTCGTAGGGGCGCAAGCGACCGGGTGCAGCGTCGCGCTTCCACACCATGACCCTGCGGCGGAAGTAGCACACCTCGGCGCCGTCCTGGTTGAGCGCCTTGGTCTCGACGGTGACGATGCCTCGGTCAGGCCGGGACGCCGACTCCTTGACGTCGAGCACCCGCGTCTCGGCGTAGATGGTGTCGCCGTGGAAGGTCGGGTGCTTGTGCTGCAGCGTCTCCACCTCGAGGTTGGCGATGGCGGCGCCACTCACGTCGGGCACGCTCATCCCGAGCGCCAGCGAGTACACGAGGTTGCCCACCACGACGTTGCGGCCCTGCACGCTCTGGTGCTCGGCGAACCACACGTTGGTGTGCAACGGGTGGTGGTTCATGGTGATCATGCAGAACAGGTGGTCGTCGTACTCGGTGATGGTCTTGCCGGGCCAGTGCTTGTACACGTCGCCGACGGTGAAGTCCTCGAGGTAGCGACCGAAGGGGCGCTCGTGGGTCGTCATCGGGCCGCGACGCTACCGGCCGATTCGGTACCGAATCGTGGCCGCACCGAATTGCGGCCCGACTGGATCAACTGGCGGCGCTGCCGTCGGCCGGCTCGACGGGATCCGGGCCCTGGTGGTCGGCGAACTCGAGGCGATGCTCGGCCGACGCTGCCGCCTCCGCAGCGATGCGTCTGAACTTCTCCAACCGTCTCGCCCGGGTGATCGACCATGGTCCGTAACGCAAAGAGAGATAGGCGATGCCACCGACGGGCAGCGTCATCCAGTACTGCACCAGCCGGTACGAGGCCACACCGAGGGCGGCGCTGGTGCGATCGGCACCGAAGCCCACCAGCGTGGGGATGAGCACACCTTCGACGATGCCCAGACCACCCGGCGTGATCGGCAGCGCCGCCAGCACGTTGGCCAGACCGAAGGCGACCAAGAGACCGTCGGGGCGCACGGTGGCGCCGAACGCCCGCAGGAAGATCCACAACGAGGCCGCGTCGAGCAGCCAGTTCACGATGGCCCAGATGATCACCCGGCGGAGCAGCTGCGGCTCCGACATGAGCTCTCGCAGGCGCTTGGCCAAGCGGTTCACCACCGCACCAGTGCGCTCCTCGTCGAGCCACTTGACCCGGCGGGCCACGCTGCGCAGCGCCCGCTCGGCTGCCTCCTCGCCCTTGATGAGCCCGATCACGATGGCGGCAAAGAAGCCCATGATCACCACGCCGACGATGGCGGCGGTGACGTAGAGCGGGTTGAAGCCGGCGGCCGGGATCGACACCAGCAGCGCGATCCACAGGATCACGTTGAGCACCACCGCCGAGCTGAGGCCCGCCGTCGCCAGGGCGAAGCCGGCATCGGGACCGCGGACCCCGCCGGTGGTCAGGAGCCGGTACCCCATCGCCGAGCCGGCGGCACTCCCGCCCGGCACCATGTTCGACACCGCCTTGGTGGCGAGCTGGATGCGCAGCAGGCGGTTGAACGGGATGGCACCGCTCGGCAACGCCGCCCTCGTCATGAAGCTGTAGGCCGCCAGTGCCGAGCCCTGAAGGGCGACACCGATGACGAGCAGGATCGGGTTGACCACCGTGAGCTCGTCGACGGCGCTGCGCAGACCGCCGATCTGCGGCAGCACCAGGTAGTACAGGACGAAGATGAAGAAGAGGACCTTGACGCTGCGCCAGATCCGCTTGAACGCCAGCGAGGTGCCTTCGCGTTCTCCCTCCGGGGTGGCCGCTGGCGCGTCCGACATCACTTCTTTGCTACCCGAATTCGTCTCCTGAGCCATGCCACGGTGATCGGGAGGTGAGGACTCGCTCAGGTCGAGTCCCGGTCGATCCACTTGTGCATCGGCGGCGGCGGTGGCGACGAGAGCAAGGCCAACGCCCCCGGGATGGAGTCCGTGCGGTGGGCGAGATCGCGGTGGACGGGCCGCAAGAAGCCGGCCTCGACGGCGCTGTCCAGCAGCGCCGACGAACGGCGTCCAGAAGCCCTCGACATCCAGGAGCACGACCGGCTTGGTGTGCAGCCCCAGCTGGCCCCACGTCAGGATCTCGCACAGCTCGTCGAAGGTGCCAAGGCCGCCCGGCAGGGCGATGAAGCCATCGGCCAGCTCGGCCATCAGCGCCTTGCGTTCGTGCATGGAACCGGTGACCTTCAGCTCCGTCACGCCGCGGTGGGCGATCTCCTTGGCCACGAGGGCCTCGGGCATGACCCCTACGACCTGGCCCCCGGCGGCCAGCGTGGCGTCGGCGACGACGCCCATCAGCCCCACGTCCCCACCGCCGTAGACGAGGCCGATGTCCCGGGCCGCCAGCGCGCTGCCGAGGGCCGTCGCTGCCGCCGCGTACGCAGGGACCGAGCCGCTGCTCGACCCGCAGAAGACGCACACCCTCACCCCGGCAGTCTCGCAGGGTGGCCCTGTCAACCGGCGCGCCGCCACCGCGCCGCGCCGTCCGCCCTGCTGGCGCGCAGGCGGCCCGATGTAGCGTTCCCGCCCGTGACCACGGCATCGTCGGCCCCCGATCTCACCGCGGCCGCCACCGTCGTCGACCTCGCCGGCGGCGTGGTCGCGGCAGGTGTGCGCCAGCTCACCGCCCACGGCGGTCCCGACGCCGAGCAGGTGCTCGCCTACGACCTGGCCCACGCCGCCGCTGGCGTGGAGACGGCCCGTTCCATGCTGGACTACGGCGCCAAAGGCGACGTCGAGGCCGCCGTGGCCTGCGCTTTCGTCGCCGATGTGGTGCACGACCTCATCACCCGCGTCGCCGGCCGGGAGGCGCTGTGGGGGGTCGACGTCGCCCCGCTGCGCGATGCCCATCCCTTCCTGGCCACGTTCCGCGACCCGGTCTTCCTCGCCGGTCTGGCCACCATCGACAGCCCGCGCCACCTCGACACCGATTTCGAGCTGGTGCAGGACACCTTCCGCCGTTTCGCCGAGGAGAAGATCGCCCCGGTGGCCGAGCACGTCCACCGCACCAACGGCGACGTCCCCGAGGAGATCATCGCCGGATTGGGCGAGATGGGCGCCTTCGGCCTGTCGGTGCCCGAGCAGTACGGCGGCTGGGCCGGCGGCGGCGAGCAGGACTACCTCGGCATGGTAGTGGCGACGGAGGAGCTCTCCCGCGGCTCACTCGGCATCGGCGGCTCGCTCATCACGCGGCCCGAGATCCTCACCCGGGCGCTCGTGAAGGGCGGCACCGAGGCGCAGAAGCAGCACTGGCTGCCGCAGCTCGCCACCGGCGAGATCATGGCCGCCGTGGCGGTCACCGAGCCGGACTTCGGCTCCGACGTGGCCGGTCTGAAGGTGACGGCCACGCCGGCGGCGGGGCCCGACGGCGAGGCCGGCTACGTGATCAACGGCGTCAAGACGTGGTGCACGTTCGGCGCCCGCGCCGACGTGCTGATGCTGCTCGCCCGCACCGACCCCGACCGCGCCAAGGCCCACCGCGGTCTCTCGCTGTTCGTGGTGCCCAAGGAGCGCGGTGACGGCCACGGCTTCGTGCTGGACCAGGCCGGCGGCGGGCGCATGGAGGGCCGGCCCATCGACACGCTGGGGTACCGCGGCATGCACTCCTACGAGGTGTCGTTCGAGAGCTGGTGGGTGCCGGCGGGCAACCTCATCGGCGGCGAGGAGGGGCTGGGCCGCGGCTTCTACCTGCAGATGGAGGGGTTCGAGAACGGGCGCCTGCAGACGGCAGCCCGGGCCCTCGGCGTGATGCAAGCGGCGTACGAGGCGGCCCGCGCCTACGCCGGTGACCGCAAGGTGTTCGGCCTGCCGGTCGGCGACTACCAGCTCACCCAGGTGAAGCTGGCCCGGATGGGCTTCGTCATCCAGGCCGCCCGCCAGTTCGCCTACGCCGTGGCCCGCATGATGGCCAAGGGCGAGGGCGCCATGGAGGCGTCCATGGTGAAGGCGTACGTGTGCAAGGCGGCCGAGTGGGTGACGCGTGAGGCGCTCCAGATCCACGGTGGTTACGGCTACGCCGAGGAGTACACGGTCAGCCGCCTCTTCGTCGACGCCCGGGTGCTGTCGATCTTCGAGGGCGCCGACGAGACGCTGTGCCTCAAAGTGATCGCCCGCCGCCTCGCCGGCTGAACCACGTGCGCGTATATCGGCTCCCGCGCGGTCCGTTCCGGTCGTTAGCGTGCGCGCCATGGGGGTCGAGGTTCGCACCATCGCCGATGACGAGCTGGTCGCGTGGGGCGACGCCATGGCGCGGGGCTTCCTGAGTCCCACCGTCGAGGGCTTCGCCGACTTCGTGCGACCCAGCTACGACCTGAGCCGCACGTGGGCCGCCTTCGACCGCGACCGCGTCGTGGGCACGCTGCGATCCTTCGCGTCCGAGCTCACCGTGCCGGGCGGCGCCGTCGTCCCCACGGCCGCGCTCACCAACGTCACGGTGGCGCCGACCCACCGGCGCCAGGGCTTGCTGCGGCGCATGCTCGACCCCGATCTCGCCGCCGCCAAAGAGCGCGGCGAGCCCGTCGGCATGCTGATCGCCGCCGAGTTCCCCATCTACGGACGGTTCGGCTACGGCTCGGCCGCCGACCACGTCGAGTACAACATCGATGCCCGCACCGTGCAGTTCGTGCGGCCGGGCTCTGGCACCGTCGAGCTGGTCGACGCCACCGCCATGCGCAAGGAAGCGCCGGCGCTGTACGAGCGCTACCGGCAGGCCCAGCCGGGCGCCATCAAGCGCGACGACCGGTGGTGGGACACCGTGCTCAGGATCACGCCGGCGCCCGGAGACGAGCCGTTCAAGGGCTTCTACGGCGTCCACCGCAACGACGCGGGCGAAGCCGAGGGTTACATCCGCTACCACACCAAGGGGAAGTGGGACGCCCGCCGGCCGAACACGACGCTGGAGATCGACGAGCTGGTCGCCGTCACCCCCGACGCCTACGCCCGCCTCTGGCGCTACTGCTGCGAGGTCGACTGGGTGGCCAAGGTCGACGCCGGTGACCGCCGCACCGACGAAGCGCTCCCGTGGATCGTGGCCGACGCTCGCCACGTGACTCAGCGGTGGCGCAGCGACTTCCTCTGGGTGCGGGTGCTCGACACGCCGGCGGCCCTCGCGGCGCGCACGTACCTCACGCCGGGCCGGGTCGTGATCGAGGTTGCCGACGCCCAGGGGCTCGCCGCCGGTCGCTTCGTGCTGGAGGGTGGCCCCGAGGGCGCTACCTGCAGGGCCAGCGATGAGTCGGCCGGCATCACGGTGTCGGCCGAGGCGCTGGGGGCTGCGTATCTGGGTGGCGTGTCGCTGCGCACCCTCGCCGTCGCCGGCCAGGTCGACACCCACGCCGAGCACGCGCTGGCCACCGCCGACGCCATGTTCCGCAGTGCCGTCGCGCCGTGGTGCACCACCTGGTTCTGAGCCCTCGTCTTCTGAGCCCTCGTCGAACTGATGTACCGACGGTGTCGTAATTGACCGATGATCGCGTCAGTTCGCCGGGCGGCCCGCGCGTCTACACGAGCTCGAGCAGCTCCGTCAGGGCGAGGATGCGTTCGTGGCCGTCGTCGCCGGCGTCGCCGTACGGGTCGAGCAGCAGCGGCGTGAGCCCTGCCGCCGCCGCCCCGCGCACGTCGTAGCGGATGCTGTCACCCACGTAGGCGATGCGGTCGCGCTCGATGCCGAGCGCCTCGACCGCCGATACGAAGATGGCGGGATCGGGCTTCGACACACCGACGATGTGCGAATCCACCACGCACAGCACCCCTGCGCCGCTGCCTTCGCCGACCTGGCAGACACCGGCGCGGGCCAGCACCCCCTCGATCTGGCCGCCGGCGTTCGACACGACGCCGATGGGGATGTTGCGCTGCACGAGCGTGTGCAGCACCGCGGCCGACCCGTCGTTCGGGTAGCGCCAGAGGTGGAGGTTGAACGTGGTGCCGAACAGCACCAATGCTTCCTCCAGCTCGTCGGCCGGCACGCCCACCGTCGCCACGTAGGCCCGGTGGTACTGCGTCCAGTCCTCTTCCTCGCACCGGTCGACGGCGCGCATCGCGGCGTAGTGGGCCCGGTGGTGGACGGCCGGATCGACCGATCCCCCGAGCGGCGCCAGCAGCGGCGCCAGCACGGTGGGATCGGGCATCACCAGCACGCCGCCCGCGTCGAACAAGACGGCGTCGAACCGTGGCGCCATCAGGAGCGGGTGAAGCCGGCGCGGGTGCCGCGACTGACGAACTTGATGGCCATCTTGCGCGACGCCTCGTCGATCATCTCGTCGCCGAACATGACCGCCCCCTTGCGATCGCCCTCGGTGGCGACCTCGTAGGCCTCGAGAATGTCCCAGGCGCGGTCGAACTGCTCCTGCGTGGGCGAGAACAGCTCGTTCAAGATGGTGACCTGGTCGGGGTGCAGCGCCCACTTGCCGTCGTAGCCGAGGACCTTGGTGCGCTGGCAGTAGTCGCGGAAGGCGTCCTGGTCGCGGATCTTGAGGAACGGCCCGTCGATCACCTGCAAGCCGTTGGCCCGCCCGGCCATCAGGATCTTGGAGAACACGTAGTGGAAGTGGTCGCCCGGATACTCCGGGATCTGCACGCCGCCGGTGAGCACGGGCATCTCGATGGAGGCGGCGAAGTCGGCCGGGCCGAAGATGATGGTCTCCAGCCGGGGCGAAGCGGCGCAGATCTCCTCCACGTTGATGAGTCCCCGAGCGGTCTCGATCTGGGCTTCGATGCCGATGTGACCGGCGGGCAGACCGGCGCGGGCCTCCACCTGGCTGAGCACGAGGTCGAGGGCCACCACCTCGGCGGCCGTCTGCACCTTCGGCAGCATGACCTCTTCGAGGCGCTCGCCGGCGTTTCCGACCACCTCCACCACGTCGAACACGGTCCAGGGCGTGTCCCAGGCGTTGATGCGCACGCACACGACCTTGTCGCCCCAGTCCTGGTTCTTGATGGCGTCGATGACCTTGCCGCGCGCCGCTTCCTTCTCGAGCGGGGCCACGGAGTCTTCGAGGTCCATGAACACCATGTCGGATCCCAGGCCAGGGGCCTTGGCCAGCATCTTCTCGCTGGATCCGGGGACGGAGAGGCAGGACCGGCGAGGCAGTTCTCGGGTGCGCGCTCGACATGACCCGGAGGCTATGCGCTACTGCAGCACGCTGCGGAAATGCGCCAGGGTCCGATCCCAGGCCACCCGCGACGTCTCGGCGTCGTGGACCTCGGGACGGGTGTCGTTGAAGAAGGCGTGGTCGACGTCCTTGTAGACGAAGAACTGGACGTCCTTGCCCAGGCCCTTCAGCTCGTTCTCCAGCTCCTGAGCCTTGGCCGGCGTGAAGAAATCGTCCTTCTCGGCGAAATGACCGAGGACCTTGGCGTCGAGCTTGGACCAGTCGGGCTGCGCCGACGGCCACGGGATGACGCCGTAGAAGGCGACGACGGCCTTGACGGCGTCCGGTCGCAGCGTACCGACGACCAGGGCCAGGCCACCGCCCATGCAGAACCCCACCGTGCCGACCGCGGGCTGGCCGCTGCGCTCGACCAGAAGGTTGACCGCGCCGGACAGATCCTTGCCCGCCTGCTCCAGGTTGAGGGCCATCATGAGCTTGCCGGCCTCGTCGGGCTCGCTCGACGCGGCGCCGTGGTAGAGGTCGGGAGCGAGAGCGATGAACCCCTCGGCCGCGAACCGGTCGCAGACGTCTTTGATGTGATCGACCAGGCCCCACCACTCCTGGATCACGAGGACCCCCGGGCCGCGGCCACCGGCCGGCGTGGCAAGGTAGCCCGACGCGGTGCCACCGTTGCTGGCGAACTCCACCATCTCACCCATGAAAACCGACCCTACACTCGTGCTTGACGAGACGAGCGAGGCCGCGTGGCAGACCAGCAGATGGTGGGAAAGATCGGCCGGGTAACCGGCAAGATCGGCCCGGGGGTGATCGGCGAAGTCATGGTTTCGGTTCGCGGCGGCACCGAGGCGTTCCACGCGTATGCCACCGAGGGCGACGGCGAGATCCTCACAGGACAGCGCATCGTCGTCGTGGAGTACTTCCCGCCCCGCACGGTCGTCGTCACCAAGATGTGAACCGAAAGCGGGTCTGACATGGCCATTCTGATCACCGTCGCCATCGTTGTGGTGGCGGTTGTTGTCATCTTCAAATTGATGTGGCGCGTCGCCGAACCGAACGAAGCGCTCATCATCTCCGGCATCCGGCGCGGTGGGAGCAACACCGCCGTCGAGGTCCACGAGAGCCTCGGCTTCAAGATCGTCACCGGCAAGGGCACGTTGGTGTTGCCCGGCGTACAGACGGTGCGCCGCCTCTCGCTCGATCTGCGCCAGACCGAGCTCGCCATCGATTGCGTCACGCATCAGGGCATCCCGCTCGGCATCCGGGGCGTCGTCATCTACAAGGTGGGCGACGACTTCGCGTCCATCGCCAATGCCGCCCGCCGGTTCCTCGACCAGCAGGCGCAGATGGACCAGCGCGTCCACAACGTGTTCACCGGCCACCTGCGCGCCATCGTCGGCAACATGACGGTCGAGGAGATGATCCGCGACCGGGAGAAGCTCACCGCCCTCACCCGCTCGTCGTCTGGATCGGAGATGGAGAAGCTCGGCCTCATCGTCGACTCGCTGCAGGTCCAGGAGATCGAGGACTCCACCGGCTACATCACCAACATCGGCCGGCCTCACGCCGCCGCCGTCGAGCGCGACGCCCGCATCGCCCAGGCTCAGGCCGACCAGGCCGCCACGGAGGCGGAGCAGGCGGCCGACGCCAAGAAGAGCGAAGCCCGCCGGGAGACGTCGATCAAGCAGTCCGGCTACCAGGCCGAGATCGACAAGGCCAAGGCCACCGCCCAACAGGCCGGACCGCTGGCCGAGGCCACCGCCCGCCAGCAGGTCGTGGTGCAGGAGACCACGGCGGCCGAGCTCGAGGCCCAGCGTGAGGAGAAGCGGCTGGAAGCCACCGTGCGCAAGCCGGCGGACGCCAAGGCCTACGAGCAGGTCAAGCTGGCCACCGGCGACCGTGATGCCCGCATCGCCGCCGCCGAGGCCCACGCCAAGGAAGTGGAGCTGCAGGCCATCGCCAACGCCCAGCGGGTGAAGGTGGAGGCCGAGGCCGACGCCACCCGCGTGAAGCTGGCCGCCGGCGCCGAGGCCGAGCACGTGCGAGTCGACGCCGGAGCGCGCTCCGAGGCCACCCGCAACATCGGTCAGGCTGAAGCCGATGCCATCCAGGCCCGCGGCTCCGCCGAAGGTGAGGCCGTCCGGGCCAAGGGTCTGGCCGAGGCCGAGGCCATCAAGGCCCGCGCCGATGCACTGGCCGAGAACCAGGACGCCGTCATCGGCCAGCAGCTGGCCGAGCAGTGGCCGGCCATCGTCGAGGCGGCGGCCAAGCCGTTCGGCAACATCGACCAGATGATCGTGCTGAACGGGGCGCAGGGCCTCTCCGATGCCCTCGCCCAGGCGCTCTCGCAGGGCGTCGCCGGTCTGCAGCTGGCCCGCAACCTGCTGGCCGGTCCGAGCAGCAACGGCAAGGGTGACAGCACCAACGGTCACGTGCCACCATCACCGCTGGTCGAGCCGCCCGCCGAGGTGGCGTCCACGTCAGGAGCGCCATCATGAAGACAACCGGGCTGCATCACGTGGCCATCAACGTCCACGAGCTGGCCCCGGCGCTCGACTTCTACGTCGGGCAGCTGGGGTTCACCGCGCTCGACCGACCCGACTTCGGGTTCCCCGGCGCATGGATCCAGGCGGGCGACCACCAGATCCATCTGATGGAGATCCCGTCGGCCACGATCGATCGGGGCCAGCACCTGGCGCTGCGGGTCGACGACCTCGACGCCGCGGTGACGGAGCTGGAGTCGGCCGGGGTCAAGGTCCGGCGTTCGGAGTACATGACCGGTGCCGGCCGGCAGGCGTTCCTCCGCGACCCGAGCGGCAACCGCATCGAGCTCAACCAACCCGACCAGCCGTAGTCGCGTTCTGGGGCGCTTCAAGGCGGGTGCGGCCGGTTCAGCCGGTGACGAGGACTTGGATCTCGGTGACGGCCCGCTCGAAGGTCGTGGCCTTGGTGATCGGTGGGAACTGACCGGACTCGCCGTTGGTGGCGGTCCAGGTCACATCCCAATCAACGCTGAGGGCCGCCGTCCACGCGCGAGGCCTCCCGGCCACCGCGGAGCCGTCGGCGTTGCGGGTCACACGGGTGTACACGTGCGCGCACCGCCCGGCCAGCTCCGCTTGCGGGTTCGGGTCGCCGCCGGCGACGTGGGCGTCGTAGCCGACCCCGGGCCCGACGCACGACTTTGGGTTGGTGCCGTCGCCGGGGTCGAAGCTCATCGTCGTCGGGGTGGCCGTGGCGGTGGCGCTGAGACCGGTGTCGGCGTCGGTGCGGGTCACCGTGAACGCCGTCCACGCCTCCGGCTCGATCGACACGAACACCGCCACCGTGGCGATCGAGGCCTGCCCGGCGGCCGGGGTCGTGCGCGGCTGGGGCACCGGGAGGGTGCCGGACAGCTCGAGGCGGGCGGCGTGAGCCAGTTCGGTGGCCGACGCCGCCCACCGGTACGTGGCGCCGTCCCAGACACCGTCGCAGCGGCGGATCAACAACACATGATCGACGGCGATGTACGGGAACGCGCCAGCCGACGAACCGTTGTTCTGCGCCACGATCCCCAAGTCGCTGGAACTACCCGCCACCCACACACAAACCGGCACCGCCACATCCCCATGACCACCCGGCCGTTGCCCGCCAGCACCCGGCAGGGTCACCACGGTAGAGAAATCAGTCCCCGGCGGCGAGGAGGGCTGCGGGCCGTCTGGGCCTGACGCCGACGTCGATGCGGCGGTCCCGACCAGCACAAAACATGCCATCAAGAGAACAACGATCGCCTTGGTCATTCCTTCAGCAGCCATTCATCGCGACAAATGTTTGCGCTGCCGACCGCAACACTGGTGTTCGAGATCAGGCCGACGCGATCAATCAGCCATTGGCCGGACTGAAGCACGAAGTCGACATGAACGCGGTAAATGAACGTTGCATCGTCCAACACGGCGCCCGTCGTTCGATCGAATGTGACGCCATCGTCGTAGCCGCAATAGTCAACCGCGACGGCACCAGACGAGGCAACGACGACGTTCGTCAGCAGGTCACGAACGGGGCCGCTCGGACCGTCCCGGACCGAGCTCCCTTCGAGTCGGTATCGCTACCAGGCGGGCGCCAGCGTCAGCCCGAGATAGTCGGGGGTGACCACAGCGAGCATGCGGGCGACAAACTCATCGCTCTCCACTGGGAGGCTGGGCTCCACCCGGGACCGAACGTAGAGATCGCGAAACCGGTCAAGCACTGTCTGGAGCTGTTCGGCTAGGACCTGTGGGTCGGCGGTGGTGGCATCGACGACGGTGGGGGGCGGTGGCTCGGTTGTCGTTGGAGCGGGCGCGGTAGTGGGCGCCGGCGCAGTCGTCGTGGGCGGTGCGATCGCCATGGTTGTGGTCGACACCGCACCCGCCGTCGTTGTTGTCTCCGACACAGACGACGCTGCCGAGCCGTCCGCCGACGAGCTGCAGCCCGCCAGTACCAACGCCGCCAAGATCCCCCATGCCGCTGTCCGCCGCAGCTGCATCCGTTTGACAGTAAAGGATCGCGGAATGCACTTACAAGGGCCCACCGAGTCGGCCATCAACGCCGTTTGTCCAGCAGCGACATCCTCGAAACTCGCAGAGAGCAGTCGACATCCGCCATTCTCGGTGCGCCAGAGTGGCAAATTTCGATGCACTTCTGCACCGAGAAGCTGATATGCACCGAGAATAGACGCGGAAATGCTCACTCACGGTGAGTTTGACGAACGAGCGCCTCGCCCAGCGGGGTCACAACCACCAACAGTGGAAATCGCCGCGCCGCCGGGCCATCCGCCACGATGTGATGCGCGATATGTGTCGCAATCAGCGGCAACCGCAGTCAGTACGGGGAAAGAGCGGGTTAGTAGATGCCGCCGAGCTTGGTGTGGTCCCAGCTGACCGTGCGTTCCACGTCGATCACGACGCCCAACCGCTTCGACGCCTGCGCCTCCACGAACGGCATCGCCGTGGCCGCATCGGTGCCCTGGTACCGCTGCGCCACCGACAGCCCGATCTCGACGATGGCGTCGTGGTCCTCCACGATGCGGCCCGTGCCCACCAGTTCCACACCGCGCAGGGCGCTGTAGGTGTCGCCGTCCTCCACCAACGCCGAGAGCTTCGGGTCGCGGCGCAGGTTGACCACCTTCTGGCTCCGCCCGAACGTCCAGAACGCCAGCTTGTCGCCAGAGAAGCCGTACCACATGGCCACGACGTGCGGATGCCCGCTCGGGCCGATCGTGGCCACGTTCAGCGTGCGCCGCCCAGCGAGGAACTCCTCGATCTCGGCGGCCGACATCTTGATCTGGTCACGGCGCGACGGCATGGTGTCGAACTACTAGAACGCCGTCGGCCGGAACAACTCCGGCGTGACCGGGCAGTCGACCCGCCGTAGACCGTCGGCCACCGACTCGGGACCGGCGATGCCGCACAGCTGGTCGATGAGGTCGAGCGGCAGCACCTCGTCGTCGGCGTCCCACGGTTCGCTGGCCTCGTCGAGCCGGGTCACCAGGGCCTGCCACATGCGTCCCGGCAGGAGCCGCCCCACGCCCCCCACCAGCCACACCGGCACGCCCGAGTGACGGGCGACGGCGGCCGCGGCCCGCGACCCGGCGATGCCCACGGCGCCATCACCGCCAATGGCACTGGCCTCCAGCAGCACGAGGTCGGCGGCGGCGGCGGCGGCGCCGAGGCCGGCCTGGGGCACCTCCTCGGCGTCCACATCGGAGCGGCGCAGGCGCCGGGCCAGCCCCGAGCCCTCGCCGAGGGCGTCGACCACGAGCACGTCCAGGTCGCCCCGGCGCACGAGCGTCTCGCTGATGACGTCGGGCCAGCCCAGCACGCACACCGTGGCGGCGTCGGGCAGGGCGTAGGCCAGCCCGTTGCCCGTGGGGTCGGCGGCGATCTCGTCGGCCGCCCGGTACGCCTCGGCCAGCGGATCGGCCGCCGTCAGCACCCTGGCGCACAGCCACCACAACGGCGCTGATGCGACGTGGCGGTCGACGATGCGCCGGCAAGCGGTGACCAGCCCGGCCGGGTCGAAGCCCAGGCCAGACAGGGCGCCCGCCGTCTCTTGCACCAGCAGCGCCTGGCTGGCGCCCGACGCCCGGGCCACGTAGCGAAGCCGTTCGATCGGGTGCATCTGGCGGACCCTACCTTCGCATCCGCTACCTTCCTCGGCCGTGGCGACGGATCCTCCTGCGGAGCTCATGCTCACCCCGCTCCAAGGTCAGGGGCGCACGGTCGAGGAGTGGCTGACCGTCTTCCACCTGGTCTCCGTCGTGGTCGATCCGTACACCAACGAGAGCTCCTGGGTGCTCGACGTCGCCGCCAGGGTGCTGCGGGAGTTCTCCGAGGCGGCGGTGCGGGTGAACTGGATCGTCACCGCCGACGTCGAGGACACCAAGGCGTTCCTGGGTCCGCTGGCGACCGAGTTCCTCACCTTCACCGATCCGGATCGGCTGGCGGTGAAGGCCCTGGGGCTGGAGCGGCTCCCGGCGTTCGTGTTCATCATGATGGACGGCGTCGTGGAGGCCTCGGCCGAAGGCTGGGACTCGGTGACCTGGCGCACGGTGGCCGACTCCATCGCCAACGCAGTGAAGTGGTCGAGGCCGGTGATCCCTGAGCCTGGCGACCCCCCCGCGTTCGAGGGCAGCCCGGCCCTGTCCTGATCAGCCTTTCACCCCGTTTCACCAGCTCGTTTGCCACATAGCGTGACCTCGACGCGCCCAGGGTGACTCGCCCGAAGGGCTGAGGGCAATAGATGTCGATCGCGTTACGGTTGTTGCGAAATCATTTCGAATCAGGGGAGATCGCCTCAACTCATGACGAACGTCCAGAACGATGCAGTCGTCCGGCGGCGCCGGCGACGGTGGCCCCTTGTGGCTCTGGCAGGCGCGCTGCTCGGCGGTGCCGGCACGATCGCACTTGCATCGACATCGCGCTCCGCTGACGCCGCGTCGCTCACGTCCGCGGGATGGACCACCAATGCCACCGCCAGCCCGGCAAGTGTCGGGCGTGGCCAGTCCGTCTCGTTGACGGTCACCGTGACGTCGACCGCCACCCGCCAGGGCCTCGTCGATCTGGAGATCTACAACCCGAGCGGCGCGAAGGTGTTCCAGAAGGCTTGGGATGCCCAGTCGTTCACCGCCGGCACCCAACGCTCCTTCACCACGAGTTGGGCCGTACCGGCGGGAGAGGCGTTGAACACCCACGCCGTGCGGCTGGGGATCTTCAGCCCTGGATGGGCCCAGCTCTACCACTGGAACGCCAACGGTGCGGCCTTCGCCGTGACCGCGGCCAGCGGCACGACCACGACGACGCGGGCCCCGGCCACCACCACCACGACGCGGGCGCCAGCCACCACCACGACCACGACGGCCGGTGGCAGCGGGCACTTCTCCACCCTGCCGCCGGGGTCGGCCCTGCCCAGTGACGCGACCTGTGCCTCCAAGGTGCGCAAGACGCCGGAGGTGCGACCGGAGAACGCCACCTACAACAAGACGTTGGGCCACGGTGCACCAGGAGCGAACCCGCCGTACGCGCTGTACAACCGGGTCACCGGCAACTTCACCGGCACCACCGACGAGATCATCCAGTGGGCCGCCTGCAAGTGGGGCATCGACGAAGACATCGTCCGCGCCCAGACCGCCAAAGAGTCGTGGTGGAAGCAATCCGCCGTCGGCGACAACGGCGAATCCTTCGGCCTCATGCAAGTCCGCCAGCCCTACTGGGGCTGGGCCTTCAACAACGGCGTCGGTGACGCCACATCGTCCTCCGCGTACAACATGGACGCCGCCCTCGCCGCCCGCCGAGCCTGCTTCGAAGGCCTCGACACCTGGCTCGGCGGCAGCTACGCCAAAGGCGACCTGTGGGGCTGCGTCGGCTTGTGGTTCTCCGGCCAGTGGTACGACGCCGGCGCCAACACCTACATCGCCGCCGTCAAGGACTACCTCAACCAACACATCTGGACCACCACCGGCTTCCTCGCCGGCTGATCGGCCGGACCACGAACGACCGAGGACCGGTTCGGCGGAACCGGTCCTCGGTCGCGTCCTCAGCGGATGACGCCGCCCTTCGTCATGGCCATGACGTCGAGGGCCCGATCGACTTCTTCTTCGGTCAGCAGGCCCTCGTCCAGGACGATCTCGCGCAGCGTCCGACCCTCGGCCAGCGACCGCTTGATGACCCGGCCCGCCGCCTCGTAGCCGATGTACGGGTTGAGCGACGTGCCGATCGACGGCGACGACAGGGCGTAGGTCAGGCACCGCTCCTCGTCGGCCACGATGCCGGCCACGCACTTGTCGGCCAGGGTGCGGCTGACGGCGGCCAGCAGCCGGATCGATTCCAACAGGTTGCGGGCGATCACCGGCAGCATCACGTTCAGCTCCAGGTTGCCCATGGCGCCGCCCCACGCCACCGCGGCGTCGTTGCCCACGACCTGGGCCACGACCTGGTGCACCGCCTCGGGCACGACCGGGTTCACCTTGCCCGGCATGATGGAGGAACCTGGTTGCAGGTCGGGCAGGTGGATCTCGGACAGGCCGGTGCGGGGCCCCGACGACATGAGTCGCAAGTCGAAGGCGATCTTGTTGAGGCTGACGGCCACGACCCGGCACGCGCCGCTGGCCTCGACCAGCGCGTCGCGAGCGCCCTGCGCCTCGAAGTGGTCGCGCGCCTCGGTGAGGGGCAGATCCAGATCGGCGGCCAGCTTGGCGATGACGGCCCGGGCAAAGCCCCGCGGCGCGTTGATGCCCGTACCGACGGCCGTGCCGCCGAGCGGCAGTTCGCCAACACGGGGCAAGACGTCGCGGAGGCGCTCGATGCCGTGCTCGATGGCCGTCGCGTAGCCGCCGAACTCCTGCCCGAGCGTGACCGGGGTGGCATCCATCAGATGGGTGCGGCCGGCCTTCACCACGGACTTGAACGCTCGTTGCTTCTTCCGCAGCGTCTTGGCCAGGTGATCGAGGGCGGGGATCAGCTCGACGGTGATCTCCCGCGCCGCCGCCAGGTGGATGGCCGACGGGAACACGTCGTTCGACGACTGCGAGGCGTTCACGTGATCGTTCGGGTGCACCGGTGCGCCCATCACCTCTGACGCCAGCGTGGCCAGTACCTCGTTCATGTTCATGTTCGACGACGTGCCCGAGCCGGTCTGGAACACGTCGACCGGGAAGTGGTCGTCCCAGCTCCCGGTGGCCACCTCGGCCGACGCCGCGTGCACCGCTAGGGCGACGTCCTTGGGGATCACCTTCAGCCGGGCGTTGACCACCGCCGCCGCCCCCTTGATCGATGCCAGCGCGCTGATCAACGCCCGCTCGATCGGCATCCCGCTGATGGGGAAGTTCTCGACGGCACGCTGCGTCTGGGCCTGCCACTTGGCGTCGGCGGGGACACGGACCTCGCCCATCGAGTCGTGTTCGGTGCGGTACTCGGTCATAGCTGTGACGCTACGGCCCTTCGTCATTAGCGTGACCACGATGCCTGAGTTCAACTACCAGGAGCTGTTGCCCATCGGGCACCACGACGACACGCCGTACCGGCTCCTCACGACCGACGGTGTGTCCACCATCGACGTCGCCGGGCGCCGTTTCCTGCAGGTCGAGCCAGAAGCGCTCACCGCCGTCACGAAGCAGGCGATGTTCGACATCGCCCATCTGCTGCGGCCTGGGCACCTCCAACAGCTGCGCGCCATCCTGGACGACCCGGAGGCATCGCCCAACGATCGATTCGTGGCGCTGGAGCTCCTGAAGAACGCCAGCATCGCCGCCGGTGGCGTGCTGCCGGGCTGCCAGGACACCGGGACCGCCATCGTCATGGGCAAGAAGGGCGAGCGGGTCATCACCGATGCCGACGACGAGCGCTGGATCGCCAAGGGCGTCTTCCACACCTACGACGAAGCCAACCTGCGCTACTCGCAGATGGCGCCGCTGACCATGTGGGACGAAGTCAACACCAAGTCGAACCTGCCGGCCCAGATCGAGATCTACGCCGTGCCCGGCGACGAGTACCACTTCCTGTTCATGGCCAAGGGCGGCGGCTCGGCCAACAAGAGCTACCTGTTCCAGGAGACCAAGGCCCTCCTCAACCCGGCCAGCCTCATGAAGTTCCTGGACGAGAAGCTGCGCAACCTGGGCACCGCCGCGTGCCCGCCGTATCACCTGGCCGTCGTGATCGGCGGCACCAGCGCCGAGCACACGCTCAAGGTCGCCAAGCTGGCGTCGGCCCGCTACCTCGACTCGCTGCCCACGACCGGCAACGAGCACGGCCGCGGCTTCCGCGACGTGGAGCTGGAGCAGGAGGTGCTGGAGCTGACGCGTCAGTTCGGCATCGGGGCCCAGTTCGGGGGCAAGTACTTCTGCCATGACGTGCGGGTCATCCGCCTGCCGCGCCACGGTGCGTCGTGTCCTGTCGGTCTGGCGGTGTCGTGCAGCGCCGACCGCAACGCGCTCGGGAAGATCACCGCCGAGGGCATCTTCCTGGAGCAGCTGGAGACCGATCCGGCCAAGTACCTGCCCGAGACGGCCGACGACGACCTCGGCGGCGAGGTCGTGCCCATCGACCTGACCCGGCCGATGGACGAGATCCGCAACGAGCTGAGCAAGTACCCGGTGAAGACGCGGCTGTCGCTCACCGGGCCGATGGTGGTGGCGCGCGACATCGCCCACGCCAAGATCAAAGAGCGCCTCGACGCCGGCCAGCCGCTGCCGCAGTACCTGCGCGACCACTGCGTCTACTACGCCGGCCCGGCCAAGACGCCCGAGGGCTACGCGTCAGGCTCGTTCGGACCCACCACCGCGGGACGCATGGACAGCTACGTCGATCAGCTGCAAGCGGCCGGCGGCAGCCACGTGATGCTGGCCAAGGGCAACCGTTCGAAGGCGGTCACCGACGCCTGCGCCGCCCACGGCGGCTTCTACCTCGGCTCCATCGGCGGCCCCGCCGCCCGCCTGGCCAAGGACTGCATCACCAAGGTGGAGGTGCTGGAGTACCCCGAGCTCGGCATGGAGGCCGTGTGGCGGATCGAGGTGCACGACTTCCCCGCGTTCATCGTGGTCGACGACAAGGGCAACGACTTCTTCGCTCAGGTCAACGAGCCCTCGGCGCGCGTGTCGCTACGCAAGTGAGGCCGTTCAGCGCTCCTCCATGATCTGCAACGCCCGGGCCATGCGCTCCACCATCTCGTAGAGATCGAGCAGCGCGTCGCGCGTCAATGTCACCTCGGTGTCGGGCGCAGTGAGGGCGAGTGCGTGGCGGCGTTCCTCGAGGCGGAGCAACAGGTGGGCGAAGTCGTCGTCGGGCATGGGCGCGACGGTACCGATGTGCCGCGTCGCTCACTCGGTCTCACCGAGCGCCTCCACGACGTGCACCGACGCCGCTCGGCGCGCCGGTAGCCATCCGGCAGCGGCGCCGGCCACCGCGGCGAGTCCCACGTAACCGGCGAGCTGGAGCGCCGGGATGGACAGTTGGCGGAACCCCTCGTCGGCCAAGGACCGCACCGCCGCGCCGCCCAGCACGCACCCCACGGTCACGCCCAGCACGGCGCCGATGGTGGACACCGAGATGGCCTCCCAACGCACCATCCAGCGCACCTGTTCGCGCCCCATGCCCACCGCCCGCAACAACCCGATCTCGCGGGTCCGCTCGTAGACCGTCAGCCCCACCGTGTTGGCCACGCCCAGCAAGGCGATCAGGACGGACATGCCGAGGAGCACGTTGACGAGCGTGAGGACGGCGTCGAGCTGGCGCCGGGTGTCGGCCCGTAGCTCCTGCTGGTCGCGGACGTCGATCTGCGGCGAGTCGGCCACGACACCGTCGACCGTCGTGCGCAACGCCGCGATCGTCGACGGGTCGGCGGCGGTCACGGCGACAACGTCGACACCGGATGCCGACGCCGGCCCGCCGAGCTGCTCGCTGGCCTTCGTGGCCAGGGCGCGGTCGACGAAGAGGCGGGCGTTCTGGAGGGCCCGACCGTCGGCATTGGTGGCGGCCACGGTGGAGCGCACCGGCACACCGCCGGCAAAGGCCAGCCACACGTCGTCGCCGGTGCGCAGACCTAGCTCCGACGTGATCACGTTGTCGAGCACCACCGCGCCCGACGCCAGCGCGTCGATGGGGGCGTCGGGCACGTCGACGTTGAACCCGGTCGTGAACGAGGCGGGATCGACGGCCGCCACCCGCCGCACCTCCAGACCCGCCATGTCGGGCGCGTCGTCGCCCACGGCCTTGGCGATGCGCGCTCGCGTCAGCTCCACCGCTGTCACCTTCGCCTGGCCGGCGGTGGCGGTGCGCACCTGGTCCACGACCGGGTCGGTGATGCTGCCCTGGTCGCTCGACAGGACCAGGTCGGCCCGGACGCCTTGGGCGATGGCCGACGACACCGACGCCTGCAGGCTGTCGGCGATGACGGCGGTGAACGTCACCAGGCCGACGCCCACCATGAGGGCGGCCGCAGTGGCCGATGATCGGCGCGGCGATCGGGCCGTGTTGCGTTGCCCGAGGCGGCCCGAAAGCCCGAACCCGGCGCGGGCACAGAAGGCGAGGGCGACACCGGCCACGACCAGCACGGCCGCCGTGGGCAGGTCCATGCGCATCGACACCGCCGCGACCGCGCCGCCCACGGCGCCCACAACGCCGATCGCGCTGAGCATCACGGCGAAGCGACTCCCACCGACAACCCGAGCCAGCGGCCGCACCAGCACGACGCTCAGCGCCGCGACCCCGATGAAACCGACCAGCGCACCGATGCCCAGCAATGCCAAACGGTTGCCGCTGTCGCCCACGATGGCGGCCACCACCACGACGGCGCCGGCAAGCGTGGCGATGGCGCCCAGCACGACGCGCGTCACCGGATGGCGGCTGGAGCGCACGGCGTCGTCACTGATGGCCACCACCGGAGCCACCGTGGTGGCCCGCCAGCACGGGTAGAGCGCGGCCACGACGGTGACCGCGGCACCGAGCAGGGTGATGCGCAGGAGGCCGCCAGGCGACACCACCAGCGGCCCGGGCGGCAGGGCGGCGCCGGCCACGCGGAACAGCCAGCGCAACGCCTCGGCCAGAGCGATGCCGGCCACCGCCCCGATCGCCCCAGATACGAGACCGATCACCCCGGCTTCGGCCACCTGGCTGGCGAAGACCTGCCGGCGCGACGCGCCGATGGCCCGCAGCAGGGCCAGCTCGCGCGTGCGCTGCGTGAGGGTGATGGTGAACGTGTTCAGGATGAGGAAGCCGCCCACGAACAGCGCCGCCGCCGAGAACGCGGCCAGAGCGCGGGTGACGAAGGAGAAGTAGTCCTTCACGGCATCGGCCTGCTCTTGCGACGCGGCGCCGCCCAGGATCGCTTCGAGCTGCCCGGGCCCGTAGCGGGCGTCGAGGGCGCCCTGCACCCGGGCCTCCAGCCCGCCGAGGTCGGAGCGGTCGGCGGCGGCGATGGCCACGGTGTCGAAGCCCGGCTGACCGAGGGCGACGGCGGCGGTGTCCTGATCGAACAGTGTCACGGTGGTGCGGGGCACGCCGTCTTCGGTCCCGAAGCGGGCCAGGCCGACGATGGTGAACTGCTCGGTGCCGGTGGCCACCGCCACCGAGACCTCCTCGCCGACGTTGAAGCCGGCCTTGCGCGCCGTCGCCAGGTCGATCACGACGCCGCCGGGCCGCGGCGCCGTGCCGTCGGCGAGGATGAACTGGTTCAGGCGGGCGTCATCGATCCACCCGGCGCCCAACGTGGGCGGACCCTGGCTCTTGATGGGCTCACCGGAGCGGTCGATCAGCTCGGCGATGCCGAAGCGGGTGCCGGCGGCGGCAGCCACACCCGGCACGTCCTGCACGAGGGCGGCCACGTCGGTCGGCACCTGGCCACGCGACACGAACCCGCCGCTCTGACCGGCGAAGGCGGGAGCGGCCCGCACCAGCACGTCGACACCGGCGTTGCGGTCGGCGAAGAGGCGGTCGAAGGCCTGATCGACGGTGTTGCCGAGCACGCCCGTGCCGCCGGCCAGTGCGCACCCGAGGACGACCGCCACGATGCACAGCACGGCCCGCAACTTGCGTTGCGCCAGGCCCCGCAGCGTCGCTCGCAGCATCCGACGATGATGCCCGCCGGCGACACGGGCGCCACGTCGGGCCGAGTTCAGCCGGCCTGGATCTCGCCGGCCAGCTCGCCGAGGCGGGACTCGCCCTCCGGGGTCTGGCCGCCGAGGGAGAAGAACCGCTCCATCGCCGTACGGGTCGAGTTCTCCCCCAGCGTGGCAGCGAAGGTGGCCGACTCGGCCAGGAGGTCCTCCACCACACCCCGCTCGGCCCGCAGCACGGCCGCCTTGGCGGCGGCCACGGCGTGGGGCGGGTACGACGCGATGCGGGCGGCCAGCCGGTCGACGAACGGCCACAGCTCGCCGGGCTCGAGGGCCCGGTTCACCCAGCCGTAGCGCTCGGCGGTGACGGCGTCGAAGTCGTCACACCCCAGCACGATCTCGAGCGCCCGGCTGCGGCCCGCAAGGCGGCCGAGGCGGGCCGTACCGGTGCCCCCCGGGATGATGCCCAGTGCGACCTCGGGCTGGCTCAACATGGCTTGGCCGATGGCGGCGAACCGCATGTCGCACGACAGCGCCAGCTCGCTGCCACCGCCGCCGATGCGGCCCTCGATGACGGCGATGGTGGCCTTCGGCATGGTGCGGAAGGTCTCGCACATCTGGTGGAACGGGTTGAGCTCGGTCGGCGGCGGCTGGGGGTCGGTGGGGAAGGACTGGATCAGCGAAACGTCGAAGTGGGCGATGAAGAACCCCGGCGTGGAGCTGCGCAGCACGACCACGCGGATGCCGGTGTCCTCGGCCAGCTCGCTGGCGACCTGGCGCATCTCCAGGTACAGCCCGAGGTCGAACAGGTTGATCGGCGGGTTGTCGATGGTGACCGTGGCAATGCCGCCGTCGACGCCGACGTGCAGCTTCTCGTACCCCTCGTAAGCCATGGCGCGGAAGTTACGCCACCACCGCCTCAGGCGAGGGCGATGAGGTCGCTCAGATCGTCGTGCCAGTAGTCGACGTCGCCATCGGGCATGAGGAGCACCCGCTGGGGCGCCAGGCGCTCCACGAACTCGGCGTCGTGACTCACCACCACCATGGAGCCGGGCCAACCGGCGAGGGCGCCGGCCACGGCCTCCCGGCTGGGCGGATCGAGGTTGTTCGTGGGCTCGTCCAGCAGGAGCAGGTTGTGCCGGCCGGCGACGAGCTGCGCCAGGGCCAGCTTGGTCTTCTCGCCGCCCGACAGGGTGCCCGCGGGCTGGAACGCCTTCTCGCCAGTGAGCCCGAACATGCCCAGCAGCGCTCGCAGGGTGGTGTCGGGCAAGCCCGCCTGCTCCCGCAGATGGTCCAGCAGCGACCGCTCGGCGACGAGGCCGTCGTGCTCCTGGGCGTAGTAGCCCGCCGACACCTGGTGACCGAAGCGGAACGAGCCGGCGTCGGCCACCGTCTCACCGGCGAGGATGCGCAGCAGGCTGGTCTTGCCCGCGCCGTTCAGACCGAGTACGAGCAGCCGCTCGCCGCGGGGGACGTCGAAGCTGATGTCCTCGAACACCGCCGGGCCGCCGTACGACTTGGCCAGCCCGTCCACTTCCAGCGTGACCCGACCGGAGTGCGGCGGCGGGGGGAAGCGCACGTTGATCGTCCGGTCGGAGGCCGGGCCCTCGACCCGGTCGGCCTCGATGCGGACGATGCGCTTCTCGATGCTGTGGGCCATGGACGCCTTCGACGCCTTGGCGCCGAAGCGGTCGACCAGGTTCTGCAGGCGGGCGACCTCCTTGGTCTGGGCGGCGGCCACCTTGGCCAGGCGGATCTCGTCCTTGGCGCGCGCCGCGTGGTACTGGCTGTACGTGCCCTTGTACTCGGTGAGGGAGCCGGTGCCCTCCTCGCCGGAGCGCTCCAGGTGGATGATGCGGGTGATGGCCTCGTCGAGCAGGTCGAGGTCGTGGCTGATGACGAGGAGCGCGCCCGGTAACCCCGCAGGAATTTCATGAGCCACGCCTTGGCGTCGGCATCGAGGTGGTTGGTGGGCTCGTCGAGCAGCAGCACATCGCTTCCGGCGTACAAGATGCGAGAGAGCTCGACCCGGCGCCGCTCGCCGCCCGACAGCACGCTGAGGGGCAGGTCAAGACGGTCAGCCCCCAGCCCGAGGCCGGCGGCGATGGACCGCACCTCGGCGTCGGAGGAGTAGCCGCCGTCGTTGCGGAAGGCGTCCTCCGCCCTGGCGAAGCGCGCCACGTTCAGCTCGTTCGGGTCTTCCTCCATCTGGACCCGCAGCTTCTCGATGCGGATCATCGCCTCGTCCAGCCCGCGCCCCGACAGGATGTGCTGGACAGCGGTGCGCCCGTCGAGGACACCGGCGATGCGAGGGTCTTGGGGCAGGTAGCCGAGGCCGCCGGTGCGCTGCACCGAGCCGGCTACCGCCGGTGCGGCCCCGCCCAGCACGCGAAGCAGGCTGGTCTTGCCGGCGCCGTTGCGGCCCACCAGGCCCACCTTGTCCCGGGCGCGCACGGCGAAGGTGGCGCCCGATACGACCAGGCGCCCCCCGACCTCCACGCCGAGAGCGTTGGCCACGAGCACGAGTGACCAGGGTGGCAGCAGGATGCCGCACTGACAACCGCAATACGATGGTTCCGTGGAGCAACGGGCCGATCGCCGGCTGGCCCCGGCCGTGCTGGCGGGCGCGGTGGCGGCGGCCGCCGCCGGCTACGTGGCCCTGGCCGATCCCGGTCGGGCCAGCCGTCTTCCGACGATTCCGTGCCCGTTCCACGCCGTCACGGGCTGGTGGTGCCCGGGGTGCGGCATGACCCGCGCCGCCCACGACGTGCTCACCGGCCACCCGATGGCGGCCCTCGGCACGAACCTGCTGTGGCCCCTCGTGGCCGGGCTGGCGAGCTGGATGGCGGCGGCCTGGCTGTGGCCGCGGGTGCCGTCCCCGACGAAGGCGCCCGCGGCGCTGTGGGTGGGGTTGATCGCGCTGGCCGTCGTGTACGGCGTCGCCCGCAACCTCCCCGCCTTCCACGCCCTCGCGCCCTGACCCGCTCCCCGTGGCGAACTGATTCGCTTTTTGGCGCACCCGCCGACGAAAAGCGAATCAGTTGCCGGAACCGATACCCGGGCGGCGCGTTAGTTGATGCGTTTGTCGCGGCCGGCCCAGTACTCCTCGCGGAGCTTGAACTTCTGGAGCTTCCCTGTGGCCGTGCGGGCCAGCTCGGGGCGCACCACCACCGACGTGGGGCACTTGTAGTGCGCCAACCGTTGCCGGCAGAACTCGATCAGCTCGGCCTCGGTGGCCTCCGCGCCCGGCCGCAGCACCACCAGGGCGGTCACCGTCTCCCCCCAGCGCTCGTGGGGCACGCCGATCACCGCCACCTCGGCCACCGCCGGGTGCTGGAACAACGTGTCCTCCACCTCGATGGAGCTGACGTTCTCACCACCCGAGATGATCACGTCCTTGATGCGATCCGAGATGTTCACGTAGTGCTCGTCGTCGATGAAGCCGCCGTCGCCGGTGTGGAACCAACCGTCGACGATGGCCGTCGCCGTCGCCTCGGGCTGGTTCCAGTAGCCCTCCATCACGACGTTGCTGCGGGCCAGCAGCTCGCCGTCGCCGGTGGTGGCCATCTCCACCCCCAGGACCGGAGCACCGGCCCGGCCCAGCTTGACGGCCCGCTCGCCTGGCGTCAGGTCGTCCCACTCGGCCCGGCGGCGGGCCATGGTGAGGATGGGCGAGGTCTCGGTGAGCCCGTAGACCTGCACGAACTCCCAACCCAGCTCGGTCTCGATCCGCTCGATGGTGCGGGTGGGCGGCGGTGCGCCGGCCACCGCCATGCGCACGGTGCCGGCGCCCGGCACGGGCCCGTCCCATGTGGCGGCGGCATCGAGAACGGCGGCCGCCACCGCCGGCGCCCCGCACAGCAAGGTGACGCCGTGGGCCTCGATCCGGCGAAGGATCTCGGCCCCGTCCACCTTGCGCAGCACCACATGGGTGCCGCCCATGCCCGTGACGGCGAACGGCATGCCCCAACCGTCGGCGTGGAACATCGGCAGCGTGTGCAGGTACACGTCGCGATCGCTCACTCCCATGTGCCAGCCGAACTGGGCGGCGTTGAGCCAGCAGTTGCGGTGCGTCAGCTCCACGCCCTTGGGCCGCGCCGTCGTGCCGCTCGTGTAGTTGATGGTGGCGGTGGCGTCTTCGTCGGGCGGCCACGGACGGGGTTCCACGCCGTAGCGCAGCAGCTCCTCGTCGGTGGCGGCACCCAGCACGTAGCGGTGCTCGGCCTTCACGCCGGACAGCGCGTCGTCCAGCTCGGGATCGACGAGCAGGACACGGGCGCCCGAGTGTTCGACGATGTAGCCGACCTCGTCGGCGTTCAGGCGGAAGTTGATGGGCACCAGCACGCGGCCGGCGCCGGCGACGCCCCAGAAGCTGGCCAGCAACCGCGCCGAGTTCTGGCTCACGATCGCCACCCGATCGCCGAACTCGATGCCGAGGGCATCGAGCCCCGCCGCTTGGGCACGGGTCCGGGCGGCCAGCTCGGCATAGGTGAGGCGGCCCCACGACGGCGCCGGCTGGTCGGGTTCGTCGATCACCCCGACACGATCGCCGTACACCTGCTCTGCCCGCCGTAGGAAGTCGTTGACCGTGAGTGCGACCTTCATGGCCGCACCGTAGCCGTCGCTAGCGTCGCCGTGGTGGGCGACGCGACGAGCCTGTTCCGGTTCGAGCGTGTGGGCGTCCGCTTCGGCGACACCACGGTGCTCGACGGCGTCGACGCCACCCTGCCCGGCGGCGGGATCACGATGCTGGCGGGACCCTCGGGCGCCGGGAAGTCCACCATGCTGCGCCTCTGCAACCGCCTCACGCTGCCCACCCACGGGCGAGTGTGCTTCCGCGGCGACGACATCGCCGGCCTCGATCCCCTCGCGTTGCGCCGCCAGGTCGGCATGGTGTTCCAGCGACCCACGCTGTTCGACGGCACCGTGCTGGAGAACCTCCGCGTCGCCGACCCCACCATGAACCGCGATCGCGCCGTCGCCGCTCTCGGCCACGTCGGCCTGCCGGGCGAGCTGCTCGACCGGGCCGCCCGCGACCTCTCCGGCGGCGAGGCCCAGCGCGCCTGCCTCGCTCGGACGCTGGCGACCCGGCCGTCGGTGCTGCTGATGGACGAGCCCACCTCGATGCTCGACCACGACAACGCCCTCCTGCTGGAACGGCTGGTGCGCCGCTTGATCGGCGAGGACGGTGTCGCCGTCGTGTGGGTCACCCACGACAGCGCCCAGATCCGCCGCCTGGCCGATTGGGTCGTGCAGATCGAGGGCGGGCGGGTCCTCGGCAGCGAGCGCGGCGAACCGGAAGGACAGACATGACCGGGTCGATCTCGCTTCTCGGCGTGGCGTGCTCAGCCGTGCTGATCCTCGTGGTGGTGCTCATCTCGCTGCGTTGGCATCTCGGGTTGGAACGCACGGTGGTGTGGGCCGCGGTGCGCGCCGTCGTGCAGCTGTCGGTGATCGGGCTGGCGCTCAAGCTCGTGGTCGACCCCGACGAGCCGGTGCTGTGGTCGTGGCTCTGGGTCGTGGCGATGGTGGTGTTCGCCGGCTGGACGGCCAAACGCCGCGCACCGGACGTGCCGGGTGTGGCCCGACTGACGATGATCGCCTACGCCGTGGCGGTCGCCGTCACGCTCGGCGTCCTGTTCGGCCTGCACGTCTTCGAGGCCGACGGGCGCACCATCGTCCCGCTGACCGGTCTGGTGGTCGGCAACTCGATCGGCGCCACCGTGCTCGTCGGCCGGCGGATCATGGACGAGATGCGCGACAAGCGCGAGGAGCTGGAGGCCCGCCTCGCCCTCGGCCTCCCCGGACCCGACGCGGCCCGCCCGTACGTGCGCAACGCCATTCGCACCGCCCTCGTCCCCCAGATCGAGACGACGAAGGCCGTGGGCATCGTGTTCCTGCCCGGCGCCATGGTGGGCCTCATCCTCGCGGGGGCCGATCCCATGCAGGCGGTGCGTGTGCAGGTGGCGGTGATGTACCTCGTGCTGGGCTCGGTCGCCATGACGACGAGCGTGGTGGCCCTCGGGCTGGAGCGCCGGCTGATCACGCCCGACCACCGGCTCGTACCGTTGCCGCCCCGCGGCGTGCAGTAGCGACTAGCGGGTCTTGAGGGCGGCGCTGATCTCGTCGAGGATGACGGGATCGTCGATCGTGGACGGCACGGCGACGTCGCGCCCGTCGGCGATGGCCCGCATGGTGGCCCGCAGGATCTTGCCCGAGCGGGTCTTCGGCAGCCGCGCCACCACCAGTGCTTCCTTGAAGGCGGCCACCGCGCCGATGCGATCGCGCACCATGGCGACCAGCTCGGCCTGTAGTTCGGCCGGGTCGCGGTCGGCACCGGCCTTCAACACGACGAAGCCCACCGGCACCTGACCCTTGAGGTCGTCGGCGGCGCCGATCACCGCGCACTCGGCGACATCGGGATGCGTCGCGACGATCTCTTCCATCGCGCCGGTGGAGAGCCGATGCCCGGCGACGTTGATGACATCGTCGATGCGGCCCATCACGAACAGGTAGCCGTCGGCGTCGAAGTAGCCTCCGTCGCCGCTCACGTAGTGGCCCGGGAAGGCCGACAGGTACGAGGAGACGAACCGCGCGTCGTCGTTCCACAACGTGGGGAGGCACCCCGGCGGCAGCGGCAGCTCGATGGCCACCGCTCCCTCGGTGCCCGCCGGCGCTTCCTCGCCCGACGCCGGATCGAGGATCTTGATGCGGTAGCCGGGCACCGCCTTCGTGGGCGAGCCGGGCTTCACCGGCAGGTGCTCGATACCGAGGCAGTCAGCGGCGATCGGCCAGCCGCTCTCGGTCTGCCACCAGTGGTCGATGACCGGCCGCTGTAGCAGGTCCGACGCCCACTGGTACGTGTCGGGATCGAGGCGCTCGCCGGCCAGGAACAGATAGGCGAACCGGGAGAGGTCGTAGCGCCCGAAGTGCGAGCCGGTCGGGTCCTCCTTCCTGATGGCCCGGAAGGCCGTCGGCGCGGTGAACAACGTCTTCACGCCGTGCTGGGCCACGACCCGCCAGAACGCGCCCGGATCAGGCGTGCCCACCGGCTTGCCTTCGTAGAGGATGGTGGTGCAGCCGGTCAGCAGCGGGGCGTAGACGATGTAGCTGTGGCCCACCACCCAACCGACGTCGGATGCCGCCCAGAACACTTCACCGGCACGGGTGTCGTAGATGTTCGGCAGGCTCCAGCGCAAGGCCACGGCGTGACCGCCGTTGTCGCGCACGACACCCTTCGGCTTCCCGGTCGTGCCCGATGTGTAGAGGATGTAGAGAGGATCGGTGGCGGCGACCGGCACGCACGGGTGCGGCACCGCCGCACGGACCACCGCGTCCCAGTCGTGGTCGCGCCCTTCGATCATCGACGCCGGCGGCAATTCCGTTCCACTCGCCGTCGCGCCGCGCCGCTGCAACACGACGCACGCCTGCGGCTTGTGCTGTGCCGCTTCGATGGCCAGGTCGAGCAGCGGCTTGTACTCGATGACCCGCTGAGCTTCGATGCCGCACGATGCCGACACGATCAGCTTCGGCCGGGCATCGTCGATCCGCACCGCCAGCTCGTTGGGCGCGAACCCGCCGAACACGACCGAGTGCACCGCGCCCAGGCGAGCGCAGGCCAGCATGGCCACGACGGCCTCCGGCACCATCGGCATGTAGAGGATGACGGCGTCGCCCTTCGTGACACCGAGCAGCGCGAACGCGCCGGCGACGCGCGCCACCTCGTCGCGCAGCGCGGTGTAGGTGAGACTGCGCACCGTCGCCGTGACCGGTGAGTCGTACACGATGGCCAACTGGTCGCCGCGGCCGTCGGCGACGTGGCGGTCGACGGCGTTGGCACACGTGTTCAGCACACCTCCGGCGAACCACCGCGGGGCCGGCGCCGCGGACCGATCGAGCACGCGATCGAACGGCTCGATCCACTCGATGTCATTGGCCGCCTCTCGCCAGAACCCCTCCGGATCGTCGAGGCTCCGGCGATAGACGTCCTCGTAGGCCGCCATCTCAGCTGGGGCCGCGACCGCCGCTCCGCAACGAGTCGCGGATCTCGCGCAGGACCGAGAGCTCGGTGTCGGCCTGGTCGCCGCTCTTCGTGGCGCGCATGCGGTTGTACGCCTTCAGGATGAGGAACAGCAATGCCGCCACGACGGCGAACGAGATGATGGCGTTGAGCACGAGCCCGATGCTGATGCGGGCGTCGCCGATGTCGAAGCCGATGTCCTGGAAGTTGGGCTTGCCGAAGATGGCGGCGATGATCGGGAAGAGGACGCCGACCAGGATCGCGTTGATGATCTGCTGGAAGTACAGGGCGATGATCAGGCCGACGGCGATGGTTACGAAGTCGCCCTGGTTCAGGAATTCCTTGAACTCCTGGAGGACGCCCTTCTTCTTTGCCTGCGGTGCTTGTGCTGCCATGTACCACCACTCCCTTGTCACTGGGCTCAGATCGCGCCATTAGAGCACCTCTGGTCGCGGCGGCGTTACGGTTCGACGATGCACATCGGGTTGTCGCCACCCATTCCCGGCTCCGGCTCCGTCGACGATGTCGTCGCCGCTGCCCGCCAGGCCGCCGACGACGGCTTCGCGTCGTACTGGCTCGCCCAGGTCTTCGGCCTCGACGCGCTCACCGCACTGACCATCGCGGGGCGGGAGGTGCCGGGCATCGAGCTGGGCACGGCCGTCGTGCCGACGTACCCGCGTCACCCGTGGGTGATGGCCCAGCAGGCACTCACGACGCAGGCGGCCATCGGCAACCGGCTGGCCCTCGGCATCGGCCTGTCGCACAAGGTGGTGATCGAGGGCATGTGGGGCATCTCCTTCGCCAAGCCGGTCCTCCACCTCCGTGAGTACCTCGAGGTGCTGGTGCCGTTGTCGAAGGGTGAAGCCATCGACTTCTCCGGCACCACCGTCACCGCACGCGGCACCCTGGACGTTCCGGGAGCCACGCCGTTCCCCGTCCTCGTCGCCGCGCTGGGCACCCAGATGTTGGAAGTCACGGGTCGCTTGGCCGACGGCACGATCACGTGGTGCGTGGGCCCCAAGACGCTCGCTGCTCACACCATCCCCACGCTGTCGCAAGCGGCCGAGCGCGCCGGGCGCGCCGTCCCGCGCGTCGTGGCCATGTTCCCGGTGGGCGTCACCGCCGATCCGGCCGCCGCCCACGAACGGCTGGCGCGGGGCCTGACGATCTACGGGCAGCTGCCGTCGTACCGAGCCATGCTCGACCGCGAAGGCGCCCAGGGCGCGGCCGACATCGCGATCTTGGGCGGGGAGGCCGAGATCACCGACCGGATCGGGCAGCTGAAGGACATCGGCGTCACCGACCTCGGTGCCGTGCCGGTCGCCAGCAAGGACCCCGACGAGAACGAGCGCACCCGCGCCATCCTGCGCAAGCTGCAAACCGAGCTGGCGTGATTGGCGCCACGACCTTGCCGGCGCGCATCGGGCCGCAACGATCGTTGTCACGATCCGTAGTCGGCAACGGCGGCCTGCGCCGATTCTCGTTGCACTTCGGCAGATCTGGTGCTGCCACGCACCGAGAAGCCGATCGGCACCGAGAACCATCGGACCGCTGCCCACTCGCCGTGATCCTCGAGTGAACGAGAGCTCGCCGAGCGACGAGGTGGCCCCGAACGGTGCGCTTGGCGCCGCCGCCCGGCCGAGCGAGCAAACACGTTTCGGGGTAGCCGACAGCGACGCGCCTCAGCTCGCCTCCGGCGGCGACGACTCAGTGGGCGGTCCAGCCTCCGTCGACGATCAGCATCTGGCCGGTCATGAAGCTGCCGGCGTCGGAGGCCAGCAGTAGCAGCGGGCCGTCCAGCTCGTGTTCCTCACCCATGCGAGGCATCGGGGAGTTGTTCTGGATGTACGCCTGCGCACCCGGGTCCGTCTCCATGCCGGCCGTCATCTCCGACGGGAACCAGCCCGGGCACAGCGCATTGACCCGCACGCCCTTGCGGGCCCACTGCACCGCCAGCTCGCGGGTGAGGTTCACGACGGCGCCCTTGCTAGCGGCGTAGTGGGCCTCCTTGACCGGCGCGGCGGAGACGAGGCCGAGCATCGACGCGATGTTCACGATGCTGCCCGACCGCTTGGCCACCATGGTCGGCCCGACCAGCTTGGCCAGGTGCCAGCACGCCGTGACGTTGACCTCCATCACCTGGCGGAACCAGTCGAGATCCTCGTCCTCGATCGCTATCTTCGTCCCCAGCCCGGCGTTGTTCACCAGGATGTCGACCGTGCCGAAGGCATCGAGGGTGCTGGCCACGAGGCGCTCCCGATCCCCGGCGACGGCCAGGTCGGCCGCCACCGCCAGGCTGCCGGGCAGCTCCTCGGCCAGCGCGTCCAGACGGTCCTTGCGCCTCGCCGCCAGCACCACCTGAGCCCCAGCCGCCTGGAGCACCCGGGCGAAGCGGTCCCCCAGCCCACTGGACGCGCCGGTCACGATGGCCACGCGGCCGTCGACGCGAAAAGGGGCGAGCGGATCCAAGGCTGGTGACATGGTCCGCGAGCGTAGGACGGGCGGGCCCCACCGGTTGCAGTTGCGTGACTTTCCGATTTTTCGCGCATCCCAGAGCGCCGATCGGGGTCTATTCGTTCGTGAGCGCAACGGCGATGCGAAACGAGGCGGTGGATCGAGCGGCTTGGCCTCTCGTGGTGCGGGTGGCGATGGTGAGCAGCCTCCTGGCGGCCGCGGTCGGAGCGGCGCTGTATCGCTTCGCCGGGGTTGCGCCGGCGCCCATCGTGGTGGCCACCGCCGTCATCGGCCTCGCCATCGGCCTGTCGCTGCCGCCCGCCCGGCCCGAGCTGCACCGGATGCACAGCGCCGCTGAGCCACGCCACCGCTGATCAGAACCGTCCACAGGTCGCTGGTTTCCGGGGTACGGCAGTAGTTTCGGTGCGTGAAGATCCGCATCGGGTTCGGTCTTGGTGTCCGCACCCTTGTGAACGACGAGCGCTTCGGCGAAGCCGTGGACGCGCTGGAGCAGCTCCACTTCGACAGCCTGTGGGTGTCGGAACGCATCGGCGGGGAGAGCCCCGACCCGGTCGTGGCCATGGCCTACGCCGCCGGGCGAACCACCAAGCTGAAGTTCGGCACCGCCGTCATGGTGCTGCCGGGACGCAACCCGGTGCTCGTGGCCAAGGAGCTGGCCAGCCTCGATCGCTTGTCCGGGGGCCGGTTGTTGCCGGCGTTCGGCCTGGGCGTGGCCGATCCGCACGAGCAGCAGGCGTTCGGCGTGGCCCGCGGTGACCGGGCGGCATGGTTCGACGAGGCGCTGCCGCTCATCCGGCGGCTGTGGCTCGAGGATGCGGTCGACCACGACGGCACCCGCTTCCACTTCGAGGGCGTGCGGGTGCTGCCCAAGCCGAAGCAGCAGCCCCCTGACATCTGGCTCGGCGGCATCGCCCCATCGGAGCTGCGCCGCGTCGGTCGCCTGGCCGACGGCTGGTTGCCCTCGTTCGTCCTCCCCGACGACGTGGCCACCGGGCGCAAGGTGGTGGAGGAGACCGCCGCCGCCCACGACCGGGCCATCGACCCGGAGCACTACGGCGTCCTCATCCCCTATGCCCTCGGTGCGGTGCCGGACGCCGTGCTGAGCGCCCTGGGCAAGCGCCGGGCCGATCTGGCCGACCCCTCGGTGCTGGTGCCCAACGGCATCGCCGCGCTGCGCGACCGCATCGAGGCCTTCGTCGACGTCGACTTCTCGAAGTTCGTGGTGTTGCCCATCGCCGAGCCCGACCCCGACGCGCTGCCCGACCACCTGGCCTGGCTGGCCGACGAGCTCCTCCATCTCCAGAACTAGTGACCGCCATCTTCGAGCCAGACGGCGACACCCTGGTCCCGACCGCCCTCGCCCGAGGGCCATGGGACCCGAGGGCCATGCACGGAGGCCCGCCGTCGGCCCTGCTGGCCCGCGCCGTCGAGCAGGCCGAGCCGCCCGACGGCGTCGTGATGGCGGTCGCCCGCATCACCGTGGAGCTACTGCGACCCATCCCCATCGAGCCACTCGTGGTGCGCTGCCAGGTCGTGCGGCCGGGACGGAAGGTACAGCTCGTGGAGGCGGTCATCCACCACGCCGCCACCGGCACCGAGCTGGCCCGGGCCCGGGCGCTGCGCATCCGCGAGGCCCCGGTCGCCCTGCCCTACGAGGACCCGCGGCGCGGGCCGCTGCTGGTGCCCGAAGCGGCGCCCGCCGGGCCGGAGACGGCGGGGCCAGGGACCTCGCTGCTCGAGGCCGATGTGGCCTTCCACCAGGATGGCATCGAGCTGCGCTTCGTCGAGGGCAACTGGACCGAGCCGGGTCCGGTCGGGTTCTGGGGCCGGTTGCGGGCGCCTCTCGTGGCCGGCGAGGAGCCGTCGCCACTCCAGCGGACGGTGGCGCTGTCGGACATGGGCAACGGGGTGTCGGGGGTCGTGGGCTTCGACACCCACATGTTCATCAACCCGGAGCTGTCGGTCCACGTGTGGCGCCTGCCCGTGGGCGAGTGGATCGGGATGCGGAGCCGCTCGGACCTCGGGCCTCGAGGCGTGGGCATGGCCGAGAGCTCGCTGTACGACCTGGGCGGCCGCTTCGGCCGGGCCGCGCAGAGCCTGCTCGTCGACACCCGCTGACGGCCGCGTGCGCGCTCAGTGCCGCTCGTGCACCTGGCCGTCGTGGACCTCGACGACGCGGTGATCTCGACCGACTCCAGCAGCCGCCGGTCGTGGGTGACCAGCAGCAACGTGCCCTCGAAGGTGGCCAGCGCCTGCTCCAGCTGCTCGATCGCCGGTAGGTCCAGGTGGTTCGTCGGCTCGTCCAGGACCAGGGTGTTCACCCCGCGGGCCGACAGCAGGGCCAGCACCGCCCGAGTCCGCTCGCCGGGTGAGAGCGACGACAGCGGCCGCCCCACCTCGTTGGCCGCTAACCCGAACTTGGCCAGCAGCGTGCGGGCCTCGCTCAGCGTCCAGCCGGTGGCCGCCGGGAACGAGTCGACGAGCGGCCGCTCGGCCACGAGCAGGGCGCGGGCCTGATCCAGCTCCCCGACCACCACGCCCGGCCCCAGCCAGGCCTCCCCTGCACTCGGCGTCAGGCGTCCGAGCATCGCTTGCAGCAGGGTCGTCTTGCCGCCCCCGTTCGGGCCCACGAGCGCCAGGCGGTCGCCGCGGGCCACCTCGAGGTCGACCGGGCCCAGCCGGAACCCACCCCGATCCACCACGAGACCGGTCAGGCGGGCCACGACCTCGCCGCTACGTCCGGACTCGGCAATGGCCAACCGCAGCTCCCACCCCTCCCAAGGTTTGGCGACCGGTGCCAGGCGCTCGATGGCCCTGTCGGTGCGGCGAGCGTCGCCGGCGCGGGCCTCGGCGCTGGCGATCCGGCCGCGCTTGATGTTCTTGTCGCCGTCGGAGGGGTTCTTCTTGGCCTTGGTCACGCCCGCGTGCGACCACGCCCGCTGCCGCCGCGAGCGCTCGGACAACGACTCCCGCTGCTCCACGTAGTTGGTGTAGGCCTCCTCGGCCAGGTGACGGGCGGCAGTGCGCTCGTGGACGTAGGCCTCCCAACCGCCGTCGAAGCGGCTGGCGGTGTGGCGCTGCTCCTCGATCTCCAAGACGCTGGTCACGGTGCGCTCCAGGAAGGCGCGGTCGTGGCTCACCACCACCAGGCCGGCCTCCAGCCCCATCACGAACGCCTCCAGGCGGGCCAGACCGTCGAGGTCGAGGTCGTTCGTCGGCTCGTCCAGCAAGAACACGTCGAACCGGCTCAGCAGGGTGGCGGCCAGCTCCGCCCGGGCCGCCTGGCCACCCGAGAGCGACGTCATGGGTCGATCGAGGACGTCGCCCGGCAGCCCTAGTTCGGCCCAGGTCTCACCGACCCGAGCGTCGAAGTCGGGGCCGCCGAGGGCGAGCCAGCGTTCGAGGGCGCTGGCGTAGCGGTCGTCGGCTCGGGGATCGCCTGCCGCCATGGCCAAGGTGGCGCCGTCCAGTTCGGCCGTCGCCGCGCCGACGCCGCTGCGGCGGGCCAGGAACGCCCGCACCGCCTCGCCCATCCGCCGGTCGGGCTCCTGCGGGAGGTAGCCGACGGCGGCGTCTGGCGGCGCCAGCGTGACCGTGCCGCGCTCGGGCCGTTCCGTGCCGGCGAGCACGCGCAGCAACGTCGATTTGCCGACGCCGTTCGGGCCGATCACGCCGATGCGATGCCCGGGCGCGACGGTGAGGTCGACGTCGGTCAGCACGGGCCGCCGGCCGTGGGTGACGGTGATGCCACGCGCCAAGACGGTGGCGTGACGGGATGCCATGTGAGCAGACCTCCGCAGGCCGAGGGACGGATCAGGGGCGGGTCGGTGCGCTCACTCCACGGCGTCAGGCTACCGGTGCCGCCGGCGTGCGCTCCCACTACCGTCTCGGCGATGAACATCGCCGTGGGCGTCGACGGATCGCCTGAGTCGTGGCGCGCCCTCGAGATGACCGCCCGACTGGTCGAGGCGTTCGGCGGTCACATCGACGTGCTGCACGCCCGCTCGCTCGAAGGGTTCAGCGGTGCCGCCGACGGCGGGCCGATGCCAGGACCGCTCTCGGAGACGATGGCAGCGCTCGAGGACCAGGCCCACGCCGAAGCTCGGAACCTGCTCGACCATCGCCATCTGTCCTGGTCGTTCAGCGTGCGGCTGGGCCGGCCGGCCGAGGTGGTGCTGAACTTCCTCCAGGAGGCGCCGATCGAAATGATCGTGGTCGGCAGCCGGGGCCAGGGACTGGCCTCCCCCTCGGTGCTCGGCTCGACGGCCACGGCGCTGGTCAACCTGTCGCCGGTACCCGTCCTCGTCGTGCCCTAGCTCAAGCTGGCGAACTGATGCGCGTTGTGTGCCGCAGACGACCAAAAAGCGCGTCAGTTCGCCAAGGTGGCGGGCGGGGCCGGGGTCAGCCGGCGAGGTGGGCCAGGCCGCCGAGCATGGACGGGTCCACCTCGAACACCTGGTCGGGCGACGGCACGGTGATCGACACGGGCTGCCCGAAGTCGAACAGCTCCAGCGTGAACGTGCCTGCCACCGCGCCGGCGGCGCTCGGGCTGGTGGTCTCCAGCCCCTGCACGCCGACCTGCAGCTTGTGCACCAGACCGTCGTCGGTGCCGATCCAGACGTCGACCGGAACGGAGGCGGCCGACGGGTCGATGCCCACCTTGCCCAGCTCGGACTCGGCCTTGGCCCGGTCCTCGGCGCTGGCCTGCGACAGGGCGGTAGCTACGTCGAGGGTGCCTTGGTAGTGGGTGGTGTCGACGCCGCGCACCTGCTCCGTGCCGACGACCTTCACGTCGCCGGCCTGCTGGAGCAGCTTCAGCACCTCGGTGCCGTCGCCGAGCGGCACACCGACGGCGCCGGCCGCCGGGGAGTCGGCGCTGATCTTGATCCATGTCTGGTTCGACGTGGCACCAAGGATGGTGGAAAGCCCACCGAGCTTCAGGTAGACGTCGCTGCCGTCAGTCACCACGTCGACCTTGCCGTCGCCCAGGATGGCACCCACCCCCGTCTGCTCCGACGCCGGCAAGGCCGCCGCCAGCTTCGACAGATCGAAGGTGAAGCTGGACTCGCCCGCCTTCGTGTCGATTTCGCCGTCCACGGTCAGGTTGGTCGAGCCCAGGCCCGGCACACCGCTCACGTCCAGGGTCATCGCCACCTTCGCGGTGCCGGCGTCGACCGTCTTCTGGGCGGCGGACTTGAGCGCCTCGGCCGGACCGTTGGCGCCGGCCGCCGCCACGGTGCCGGCGTCGGAGCGCACCACGTCCTGGCGGTCGCTCGAGCACGCAGCCAGACCGCCGATCGCCAGTGCCACCGACGCTCCAATGGCCGCTATCCGAACGCGCATCGTTTCTCCTTGGACATCAATGGACATCGAGTCAACGCCCGAGGCTATCGACGGGTTCCCCGCCCGGGGCCGCGGCTCTCGGCGCGCTCGAGCACCATGGCGATGCCTTGCCCCACCCCGATGCACATGGCGGCCAGGCCGTAGCGCCCGCCGGTGCGGGCCAGGTGATGCACCAGCGTGGTGACGATGCGGGCACCCGAGCAGCCCAGTGGATGGCCGAGGGCGATGGCACCACCAAGAGGGTTCACGATCGCCGGGTCGAGCTCGGGCCACTCGGCCAGACAGGCCAGCGACTGCGCCGCGAACGCTTCGTTCAACTCGACCGCCGCCAGATCACCCCAGTCGACGCCGGCGCGCCGCAACGCCAACCGTGCCGCCGACACGGGACCGATGCCGAACAGCGGTGGCTCGACACCCGTCGTCGCCCGGCTCACGACGCGGGCCAGGGGCGTCAGCCCGCCACGGGCCATGCCCTCGCCCGACGCCAGCACCAGCGCGGCGGCGCCGTCGTTCAAGGGCGACGAGTTGCCGGCCGTCACCGTGCCGTCCGGGCGGAACGCCGGCCGCAACGTCGCCAGTCGCTCCAGCGACGAGTCGGCACGGATGCACTCGTCGCGCTCGAGCGTGGCGCCGGGCACCGCCACCACCTCGGCATCGAAGGCGCCGGCGTCCCACGCCGCCGCCGCCCGCTGGTGCGACTGCAGCGCGAAGGCATCCTGCGCCTCGCGCGCCAGGCCGTACTTGTCGGCCAGCACCTCGGCTCCCTCGCCCAGCGAGATCGTCCAGGCCGCCGGCATGCGCGGGTTCACCATGCGCCAACCGAGGGTGGTGCTCCAGAGCTGCTCGTGGCCGGTGGGATAGGCGCGCTCGGGCTTGAGCAGCACCCACGGCGCCCGGCTCATGGACTCCACGCCGCCGGCCAGCGCGATGTCGGCGTCGCCCACGGCGATGGCGCGGCTGGCCTCGATCACCGCCTCCATGCCGGAGCCGCACAGGCGGTTCACCGTCGCGCCGGGCACCGAGGTGGGCAGGCCGGCCAGCAGCACCGCCATGCGGGCCACGTCGCGGTTGTCCTCGCCGGCACCGTTGGCGTCGCCGAACCACACGTCGTCGACATCAGCCGGATCGAGCGAGGGGCAGCGCTCGACGACCGCCCGCACCGCGGTGGCGGCCAGGTCGTCGGGTCGCGTCGCCGCCAATGCGCCGCCGGCGCGTCCGATCGGCGTGCGTACGGCCTCACAGAGGAACACATCACCGGTCATCCCGACCTCCTATGGGTCTCATGCGATGACTGAGGGCCGTTCACCGCGCCAGGCCTGCTCCAGGAGCGAACGGACCGACTGGGCGTCGACCGGTACCGGGTTCACCGTCGTGTCGGCGGCGGCGCGGGCGGCGGCCTCGTCCAGTCCCTCGTAGGGCATGCCGATGGCGCCGAGGTCCGTCGGCGCGCCGATGGCGACGGCGAGATCGTGGAGCGCTCCAGCGGCATCGCCGTCGGGGGCGCCCAGTGCCTCGGCGACACCGCGCATCTCGGCTGGCGCGCCCGGCGTGTTGTACGCCACCGCGTGCGGCAGCACGACGGCGTTCACGTCGCCGTGCACGAGGTCGTAGGTGCCACCCAGCGCGTGGCACAGCTTGTGGTGCAGCGCGGTGCCCGTCGTGGCGAGGCTGACCCCGGCCAGCCAGGCGCCGTAGAGCAGATCACGGCGGCTGTCGACATCAGCGCCGTCGGCCACCGCAACGGGCAACGACCGTGCGATGGCGCGGATGCCTTCGAGCGCCATGAGCGACGTGATGGGGTTGTGCCCCGGTCCGTAGAGCGCCTCCACGCAGTGGGCGATGGCGTTGAACGCGCTGGCGGCCGTGACGCCCGGCGGCAACCCGAGGGTGAGCAGCGGGTCGTAGATCACCGTCTTGGGCAGCACGGCCAGCGAGCGTCCGGTCTGCTTGTGCTCGCCCGTGAGGCCGTAGATGGGCGTCATCTCGCTACCCGCATAGGTCGTCGGCACGGCCAGGATGGGCACGTCGGTCGTGAGGGCGATGGCCTTGGCCAGACCGGTCGAGGAGCCGCCACCGATGCACACGAGCAGATCGGCGCCGGCCTCGCCCGCCGCCCGCCGGGCCCGTTCGGCCAGCCCGGTGGGCACGTGCTGGGCGACCTCGTCCCAGCGTGCGACCAGCCGCGCGGCGAGAGCGCAGGCCACGTCGTCGGCGATGGCCCTCGCCTGGGCATCAGCGATGAGGAAGACCCGCCCGCCGCCGAGGAGACCGGCCTCGTCCGGCACGCGGCCCACCGTGCCATCACCGAACACCACCCGTCCGGCGAGGGCGTCGTAGACGAACTCGTTCATGCGGCGCGCAACGCCCGGAGCGTCGCCAGCTCCACCTCGGTCGGCGCCGGCGTGCGGCCGAGGGGCGTCGCCAGCTTCAGCGGCCATCCGGTGCTGGCCACGGCGACCTCGGGTGTAACCCCCACGTGCAGCTCGGTCATGGTGAGCTCGCAGGTGACGGGATCGGGTCGCAACACCCCCAGGTCGGTCACCACCACCGTCGGGCCCCGGCCGCGGAGTCCGAGGCGCTGGCGGTCGCCGGCACCGCCGCCGTAGCCCACCGACGTGCGGAAGTCGCACCGCTCCACGAAGGACCGCGCCGTTTGGCGCATCACCACGAAGACCTGACCGGCTGACGCCGCGATCTCCGGTGCGCCGCCGGCGCCCGGCAGCCGCACATCGGGCGCCCCGTAGTCGCCGATGACGGTGGAGTTGATGTTGCCGTACCGATCGATCTGGGCCGCGCCCAGGAAGCCGAGAGAAACCCGTCCCGCTTGTAACCAGTACGTGAAGATCTCGGGCACGGAGACGACGGCGTCGGCCGTCTCGGCCAGCTCGCCGTCGCCGATGGACAGCGGGAGGTGGACGGGCTTGGCACCGATGCAGCCCGACTCGTAGATGAGGACGCAGGCCGGCGCGTGCAGTCGCCGCGCGAGGTTGGCCACGGTGGACGGCAGGCCGATCCCGACGAAACACACGGTCCCGTCGTCGAGCAGGCGCGACGCCGCCACGGTCATCATCTCGTCGGTGCTCCAGGCGTCGCTCACGCCGCACCCCTCACGCTTGCAGCCACGGGTAGCGCGCGGTGTCCTGGGCGGCGTAGTCGGGGTCGAGGTAGATGAAGCAGCGCTGGATCAGCCAGTCGCGCACCTCGAAGACATCACACCAACGGCCCGCCGCCCATTCCGGCACGCCGGCGCGCCAGGGTCCGTCCTTGTGCTCGCCGTGGCTGGTGCCCTCGCAGGCGAACACGTCGCCGCCGCTCATGATCCAGTTGAAGTGGCTGTAGTGGTGCACGATCTCGCGGATCGTGCCGCCCACATCGCCGAACATCCGCCCGATCTCGTCCTTGCCGTTGGCCAGGCCCCACTTCGGGAAGTACACCTGGGCATCGTCGGCGAAGAGGTCGAGGATGCTGCCACCGGTCGAGGTGACACCGCCGTGATCGAAGGCCTTCAGGTACTCCAGGGCCACCGACTTGCGCTGCTCGTCGCTCATCGATTGCGTGCTGACAGCCATGGTTCTCCTCTCAGGCCGGGCTCGGGACCGGCGGGCGAATCCCGGCGCTGCGGCAGTACTCGGCGAAGTCCGCGGTGGCGCGGATGTGCCGGTCGATCCAGTCGGTGAACGCGTCGCGGTCGCGGGCGATGTCGTCCCACGCCCGGTACCAGTCGTTGTCGCGGACGCCGTAGCCGATGGCGAAGCTGGGATGGGCACCGCCGGGCACCTCGCACACCGCGTCGATCACCCACGCCGGCAGGACCACGGCGTTGGGCGTCGGCTCGAGGGAGTCCACGATCTCCTCCACGGTGACGATGGCGCGTCGCGCTCGACAGCACCGCTTCCTTCTGCACACCGACGAGACCGTAGAGCTGCACGTTGCCGTCCCGGTCGGCCCGCTGGGCGTGCACGACGGCCACATCGGGTCGTAGCGCCGGCACCGCGGTGAGGACCTCGCCCGTGAACGGACATGTGATGGGCGCGATCGTGGCCGTCCGATCGACGAGGTCGGTGCCGGCGTAGCCGCGCAGCACCGCGAACGGGAGCCCCGATGCCCCCGCCACGTACCGGGCGGCCATGCCGGCGTGGCTGTGCTCCTCGATGGCGAGCGGCTTCGGCCACCCGTGCTCCACCGCGTCGCGGAACCGGTGCAGCGAACCCACACCCGGGTTGCCGCCCCACGAGAAGATCAGGCCGTCGGCGCAACCGGCCCCGATCAGCTGGTCGTAGATCACGTCGGGCGTCATGCGCACGAGCGTCAGACCCTGGCGACCCTGGCGGATCACTTCATGACCGGCGGCGTGCGGGATGAGGTGGGTGAAGCCCTCCATCGCCACCGTGTCGCCGTCGTGCACGAGGTCTGCCACGGCCTCGCGCAGGGAGGTGATCTGGGCCGGCATCGAGGAGCCCGGTGGCCTAGAAGTCGACCGGCGTCATGGGCGCCCGGCCCGATGCGATCAGCTCGGGCAGCTCCGGTGAGGCGTTCTCCCACACGAGCAGCATCGAACGCTTGGGGGAGTAGCCCTGGTGGCGGATGTCGCCGGGCATGGCCGCGACGTCGCCCGCCTTCATGACCACCTTGGCGCGTGCCGCACCGGAGTCTCGGTCCTCCACCTCCCAGTGGATCTGGTCCGACAGCTGGACGAACCACTCCACCCGGTCGTTGCCGTGGATGACCGGCAGGATGTACTCCTCGGTCGTGGGGCAGTACAGACTGGCGCCGCACACGCTCACCACCGAGGGGTTCCACGTGACGTCGGAACGGCTCAGGTAGGAGAAGAGGTTGAAGGCGCACACGCTGTCCTCGAAGCCGGGCGCGGCCTCGATGAGCGGCTCGTCCTGGTCCACGTCGGCGAACATGCGGTTGATGGGATGAGTGGCGTCGGTGCGCAACGGCTCGTCACCCGGCACCCCCACCATCCGCGACGCCACGACCCGGCGCCGCGTGACGGCAGCGGTGTTGTTGCCGACCTTCTCGCCGAAGGGCTTGCCCGTCTCGGCCGGGCTGGCGAAGGGATCGAAATCGGCCGGCGTCCAGTCGTCGAGCATCGCCTTGAACGTCTCGCGCAGCAACGTTGACTCGAAGTTCTCGAGGTGATCCAGTTCCGCTTTGCGGTAGGCGTCGTTGAAGCGACCGGCGAAGAGGTCCACGGTGCCGTAGTGGTTGACGGTGCCCACGACGTCGTCGAAGTTGACGGTGCCGTAGAAGAAGTCCCACGCCACGTCGCGCTGCAGCGAGCGCAGGAACGAGTCGACGCTCATGACGTGGCTACCGGTCGGCCAGGTGACGTGGGCGAAGAACTCGTCGCGGCGGAAGTGAAACCCCCCGATGGTGTACTCCCGGTAGCCGTACTGATTGGCGTGCGACGAGTCCGGTTGGGTGGCGGCGCGATCGGTGTCGGCGGCAGTCATGGTGGCGCTCCCCTCAGGCAGAACTTCAGCTCAGGCAGATCTCGGCCCAGCGCTCGACGGTGTCGTCGCCCAGGATGGTCTGCAGCAGGATGACGCCGGGCTGGTCGGCGTGGAACTGGTAGGCGGCGTTGGCCGGCAGCAACGCCATGTGGCCGCGGCGGGCCACGATGCGCCCCATGGGCGCGCCGGACGGCTCGCCGTCGATGGCGATCGAGCCGTGCTTGCCGGCGGGCGCCACCGGCGCGTCGAGCTGCACCAGCCGCACCTCCACCTCGCCGTCGAGGACCAGCGCGAACTCGTCGTGGGCGCACGTGCGCCACGACGAGGTGCCCTCGGCCCGCAACGTCTCCAGCACGTACTGCATGTTCTTGCCGACGGCCACCTTCTCGTAGGGCTTGGCCGTAGAGGCCACCTCGAAGATGTTGGAGAAGGCGTAGCGCTTGGGGTCGTCGTCGATCAGCTCGATGCCACCCTTGTCGTAGTGGGCCAGCGACCCGAACTTGGTCTCGTACTCCACCGGCACCCCCTGAGCCTCGCTTGCACGACTTGTACGCAGTGCGTACAATTGTACGTCTTACGAACAGTATCGAACAGGGAGGCGACCACGTCAAGCAGGCCAGCTCCGGACGATGTCGTGCGTGACAGCGACTTCGTGCAATCGCTCGAACGCGGCCTCGCCGTGCTGCGGGTCTTCGACGCCGACCACGCCGCCCTCACCCTCTCCGACGTCGCCCGCCTCACCGGCCTCACCCGCGCCACCGCCCGCCGGCTGCTCCTCACCTTCGAGACGCTGGGCTACATGCGCTGCGACGGCCGCCTTTTCGAGCTGACGCCGAAGGTGCTCGACCTCGGCTACTCCTACGTGTCGTCGCTGCAGCTCGCCGAGATCGCCCAGGCCTCCATGGAGGCCATGTCCGAGCGTGTGCACGAGTCCGTGTCGTGCGCCGTGCTCGACGGCGAGGAGATCGTCTACGTGGCACGGGTGCCCACCACCCGCATCATGACGATCTCCCTCGCCCTCGGGTCCCGCCTACCGGCGTTCTGCACCTCGCTCGGTCGGGTGCTGCTGGCCGACCTACCCGCGAGCCAGCTCGACGCCTACCTCGAGGGGTTGCAACCCGTGCGCCGCACCGAGCGCACGGTCACCGACAAGGCTCGTCTCCGTGAGATCCTGGCCGAAGCGAAACGGCAGGGATGGACGATGGTGGACCAGGAGCTGGAGGACGGCTTGCGGTCGATCGCTGCTCCGCTGCGAGGACGTGACGGGCGCGCCCTCGCCGCGCTGAACTGCTCTACCCATGCCGGCCGCGTCGGGCTGCGGGAGCTGCGCGGCGAGTTCGTTCCCGCCCTCCTCGCCACCGCCGCCGAGATCAACGGCCGCCTGGCCCGCCGCTGAACCTACGCTGCCGATGTGACGCCGGTGGCCGGCGACGCCGTGCTCTCGATGCTCCTGGCCCTCATCGAGCAGCTGCGCGCCGCCGGGGTAGGGGTGTCGATGGGCGAGATGCTCGACGCCGCCGAGTCGATGCGTCATCTCGACCTGTTGGAGCGCGGCGTCCTGCGCGAGGCCCTCGCCGCCAGCCTGGTGAAGCGCCACGACGACCGTGCCCTGTTCGACGAGCTGTTCGACCGGTGCTTCGCCATCGCGGCGGCGTCCCCGCTACGACCGGCGGCGCCGGACGGGCCGGCCCCGTCACCGTCTTCATCCGGCCCAGCCCGTCATGACCTGCTGGACGCCCTCGTCGCCGCGTTGCGGGCCGGCGACACGGACACGCTGCGCGCCCTTGCCCTCGACGCCATCGACAACGACAGCGGCATCGGCACCGTGGAGGGCAGCGAGCGCTACTTCGTCTACCGCGTCGTGCGGGCGATGGACCTCGCCGGGCTGCTGGCCGCCGTCATGCGAGCCGAGCGAGCCGCCTCGCCCGACGCCACCGCCTTGGAGCTGCGCCTGCGCCGCGACGACGCCGCCCGCCAACTCGACGAGTTGCGCCGCCTCATTGCCACCGAAGTGCGGCGGCGCATGCAGGCTCTCGGCCCGACTGGGCCCGCGGTCGCCCCCCCGAAGGGCCTCGCGGATGTCGACGTACTGCAAGCCTCGGCGGTCGACCGCCGCGCCCTGCGTACCGCCGTCCGACCCCTTGCCCGCCAGCTCGCCAGTCGCGTCGCGCAACGGCGCCGGCTGCGACGCCAGGGCCGTCTCGACATCCGCCGCACCATGCGACGGTCGCTGTCGAGCGGCGGCGTTCCCCTCGATGCGTCGTTCCGGCGGCGCAAGGCGTCCAAGCCGGTGGTGGTGGTGCTGTGCGACATGTCCGGCTCGGTCGCCGAGTTCGCCGGGTTCACGTTGGCCCTCGTGCACGCCCTTCACGGTGAACTGGCCGGCCTGCGCACGTTCGTGTTCGTGGACGGTGTGGCCGAGGTGACCGACGTGATCGAGCGGGCCGAGGCGGTGCCCGATCCGCACCATCTCCTGAGCCGCGCCGGTGTTGTGACCGGCGACGGCCACAGCGACTACGGCACCGCCTTCGAGCGGTTCTGGACCACGTATGCCGCCACCGTGCTCACCGCCCGCACCACCTTGATCGTGACCGGCGACGCTCGCACCAACTACCGCTCCCGCGGCCTCGAGCACTTCCGGCAGATGAGCGCCCGAACCCGGCGCACCTATTGGTTGAACCCCGAGCCCCGGCCCGACTGGGACGAGGGCGATTCCCGGATGACCGACTACGCCAGTTGCTGCACCGCCGTGTTCGAGGTGCGGACGCTGCGCCAGCTGGCCGACGCCGTGGTCGACATCGTCTGAGCGGTCAGCTGGCGACCCGCATGACGTCGTCGCGGGATTGGCGCCGGAAGTCGCGGTCGTCCAGCGCGACAGCCACCGCCTCGGCGCGATTGCGCACCTGCAGCTTTCGATAAAGGTTGCGGACGTGGGTCTTGACGGTGTCGACGCTCACGTACATGGCGTCGGCGATCTCCCGATTGCGGAGCCCGGTCACCAGCAGCGCGAGGGCTTCGCTCTCGCGCGCCGTGAGCCCCCGGTGGCGCATCGGCCACGCCAGTTCGGGGGCATCGAGCGGATGGGTGTGAGGACGCGGCTCGGACACCACGAGCTCGCCGCCGGCGATTCGTTCCAGCGCGTCGACGAGCTGCTCACTCGTCAAGCCCTTCCACAGGTAGCCGGTCACCCCGCACGACAGCGCATCATCGACGAGGCGCGGATGGAAGTCGAACGTGAACACGGCCACGTGGCGCACGTTGTCCTGGGCGACGGTCTCCTTCACCCGGGCCATGTCCAGGCCCGGACGCCCGTAGGAGTCGTAGAGCGCCACGTCCAGTGGTTCGTCGTGCGTCGGGCGTCCCGTCGTCACATCGATCACGTCGACACGCGCCTGGTACGACTGCAGCATGGCGGCCAGCCCGGCCACCACGACGTCGTAGTCGTTCAGCAGGGCCACTCTGATCCTTGCCATGCTGGCCTCCCATGAAGTTCACCCCTCCGGGTGATGCAGAGCACACGCTCGGCCGTGCATCTTCCCCTTCGTGATGGCTTCCATGCATCAGGACATCCAGATCCAGGTCATCGGCGCCACCGTGATGGTGCGGCCGGCGGGCGAGCTCGACCTGGCTACCGCGCCGGCCCTGCGCACCGCCCTGGAAGCGGCGGCCACGCCCGACGTCGAGCACGTCGTGGTGATCCTGCGCGACGTATCGTTCGTGGACTCGACCGGCCTGGGCGCCCTCGTGCACGGATGGCGCCTCGCCTCCGACAACGGTGCGGCGTTCACCCTCCGTGAACCCACGGCCCCGGTGCGGCGGGTCCTCGCCATCACCGACCTCGACCGCCTGCTCGAGGAGAACTGAGCGCCGCCCCCCGTTCGCTCGCCGGTTGGCCGGACGGCAATTCTGGGTAGGCAACGGCCATGAGGCGCATCGCAGCCAGCACCCCCGGCGATCCCTTCCCGCCCGATCCCGCACCGGCGCCGGCGCCGTTCCCCCCGGGCCCGAGCCCGATTCCTGCCCCCGAGCGGCCGGGGCCCAATCCTCAGCCACCCCTGCCCGATCCCCCGCCCGACCCGCCCGCGGGCCAGCGATGACCGAGCGTCTCCGCCTCCTGGTCACCAACGACGACGGCATCGGTTCGCGCGGTCTGGCGGCGCTGGCTGGTGCGCTCGCGCGAGCCGGCCACGACACCGTCGTGGTGGCGCCGCACGACGACCGCAGCGGATCCAGTGCCAGTCTGGGGCGCGTGGTACCGCAGAACCGGATGGTGGTGGAGCCCGTGGAGATCGAATTCGGCGAGGCGCGCATCGACGTGTACACCATGGACGCCCCGCCCGGGCTGATCGCCATGGCCGGCGTCCTCGGCGCTTTCGGGAAGTCACCTGACGTGGTGGTTTCGGGCATCAACCTCGGGCCGAACACGGGTCACTCGATCCTGCACTCCGGCACCGTCGGCGCCATCCTGACCGGCCAGAACTTCGGCACCTCGGGGTTGGCCGTCAGTCTGGCCGAGGGTGATCGGTGGTGGACCGAGACGGCCTGCGATCTCGCCCTCGACGTGCTCGACTGGCTGGCCGAGGCACCGAAGCGGACCGCCCTCAACCTCAATGTGCCCGCCCTCCCGGCGGGCGGGCTCGGTGAGTTGCGATGGGCCACGCTTGACGAGTTCGGGTCGGTTCGGGCCGCGGTCGAGTCGATCGACGGCAGCCTCCAGTTCGAGTTCCGCGCCACCGGTGCAACGCTCGATCCCGATAGCGACACCGCGCTGCTGGCCGCCGGTCACCCGACGATCACGGCACTGGCCGGGCTGCAGATGGTGCCGCCCGGGGAGGCGGTGCACCGGCCACCCGTGACCGCTCGGCTGATGCCTGCCGACTGAGCGCAATCCAGCCGCCGGGCGGTTGAGCCAGGGGCATCAGCGGGAAGTCGGCACCCGTCAGGCGTCCTGCACGCCGCCGAACAACGCATCGAGCCCGGTGACTTCCAGGAGGCGGGCGGCCATGCTGGACGGGTTGGTCACCATCAGGGTGCCACCCCGCTCTTCGAGGGCCTTGTGCCCCACGACGAGGGCGCGGAGCCCCGACGAGTCGATGAACGCCACCTCACCGAGGTCGAGGGTGACCGTAGCGACCCCGTCGTGCGCCAGTCGCACCAGCGCTTCTTCGAGCTGGGTGCAGGTATGAATGTCGATCTCGCCACTGGCCGTGATGTCGGCGGTGGCGTCGTGCTTCTCGACGCTGAGCGTGAGCGCGCCACCGTTGTCAACCATGGTCGGGACTCGTTCTCGATGCTGTGACGTTCAGGACACTGCGCTGATTCATCTTCGACTCGCCCTCCTGGACGGCCACCGTCTCGTCACCTCGCGACCCCACACCCTATGGCGTGATGGCGGTGGTTGTAAGATCCATGGGCAGGCGATCAGGGCACCCGCTCGTCTTCCAGCTCGGCACGGAGCCGTGTGAGGCACTGGCGCAACAGGCGCGACACGTGCACCTGGCTCATGCCAAGGCGCTCGGCGATCTCCTGCTGCGTGAGGCCACCGAAGAACCGGAGATACACGATCGTGCGCTCGCGTTGGGGCAGGGTGCTCATGAGCCGGCGGGCGGCGAGGCGGGTGTCGGCATCGGCCAGAGCGGTGTCTTCCTCACCCAGGGCCGCTGGCTCGCGCTCTTCGTCGGCGTCGTCGGGGCGGCTCAGCGGGGAGGCGCGGTACGCCGCACCGGCGTCGAGCGCCTCCAGGATCTCGTCGACGCTCACGCCCAGCTCCGACGCCAGTTCCTCCACCTTGGGCTGCCGGCCGAGGGTCTGGCCGAGATGCTCGACCGCCCGCGCCAGGGACACGTGCAGCTCCTTCAACCGCCGCGGCACCCCGACGGACCACGTCTTGTCGCGGAAGTGCCGCCGCAGCTCGCCCATCACCGTGGGCATGGCGAACGACGGGAAGGCAGCACCATGCTCAGGATCGAACCGCTCGACCGCCTTCAGCACCCCCAGCTGCGCGACCTGCACGAGGTCGTCGAGTGGTTCGCCCCGACGCTCGAAACGGCGCGCACAACGAATGGCGATCCACCGATGCTCTTCCACGAGCTCGTTGCGAAGGCTGCGATCCTCTGAGCGGCGATAGGCGCGGAACCGCTCGAGTACCGCTTCGTTGTCGCGGCTCACCTCAGTGGGTGCTCTTTCGCATCGAGAACTGGACGTAGCCGCCGTCGAGCGTGAGCGTGTAGGCGTCGCACGCCACATCCAGGATCTGGCGCGACAGCACGAGGCGCTCGGGATCGAAGTCGCCGGCCTCCGGGGCCTCGGTGCGGCCGGTCACCAGCACCTCGTCGTCGGACACGGCGAAGGTCAGCTCGACCGACGGACCGTGGCCCACCTCGAAAAGGGCGGCGCACAGCTCATCGACGGCGATGCGAAGATCGTCGACGCCGTCGACGTCAAGCCCAGCCGTTGCTCCGAGCCCGCTCGCCACGAGGCGAGCGACACGGATGTACTGACTCTCGCCCGGCAGCTCGAGTCGAACCAGGCGCTGGTGTCCGTCGGTCACCGCCCCATCATGGCCTCCGCCCGTGCCGGACTTCGTCGACCGGGCCGGCATCAGGCACTTACTGCTGTCGATCCACCGCTGCTGGTCCCTGTCTCGGTCGAACGGTCGAAGGCTGGGCGCGGTACCCGCGATGCGACCGAACCGGGTGTCCCGGCGCCACGCGACGCTCGCAACTGCTGCCACATCTCGATGGCCCGCCCGCTACCCACGGCCCATCCGGCGGCGAAACCGAAGATGATGCCAAGCTTGAACTTCAACATGGTTGACCTCCATCACGTCCCTGTTCCGATACCCGACGCCGCCGCCGCCCAAACGAACCCGTGACTCGTGCACGAACTGATTCGCCTGGACCTCGTATGTGACGGACAACGCGCGTCGGTTCGTCAGAAGTAGCGCTTGATGGGGGCGATCGCGCGCTCGGTCGCTCGCTGCCACAACGCCCGGCGGTGCCAGCGGCCGGGCTCGATGCGGATGCTGCGCTCCAGATCGGCCTCGAACTGCGAGTCCAGCAGTGCGACCAACGCACCGTCCAGGGCGACCACGTTGATCTCCTCGTCCCACGTCACTGACCGGGGGTTGACGTTGGCCGAGCCCACGTTGGCCACCAGACCGTCCACGGTCATCACCTTCGCGTGGAGCATCGTCGGCTGGAAGTTCCACACGGCGATGCCATGGGCCAGCAGGTCCTCGTACTCACCTTCGGCGGCGATCTGCACGAAGCGCTTGTCGATGTGAGGCCCGGGTAGCAGGATCTCGACCTCCACGCCCCGATCGGCGGCGGCGCACAGCCGATCGCCGAGATCCACGTCGGGCACGAAGTACGGCGTCGTGATGCGGATGCGCCGCTCGGCCAGCTGCAGCAGGGTCCGAAACAGCGTGGACATGTCGCTGAAGCCCGCCTCCGATGCCCCCCGCACGCACTGGACGACGGCGGTGCCGGGCTTCGGCTGGTCGGGGAAGCGATCGACCCCGTCCTCATACAGCGCCGTGTCGGTCTCGGCCCAGTTGTCCAGGAAGGCGGCCCGGAGCCCGTCGACGGCCGGTCCTTCGATGCGGAAGTGGGTGTCACGCCACTCGCTGGGATTGCGGGCGTCGCCTTGCCACTCGTCGGCGATGCCGACCCCACCCGTGAACGCGACCGCCTCGTCGGCGATGAGCACCTTGCGGTGGGTGCGGTGGTTGATGGAGCCGGGCCAGAAGCGCCGCAGCGGCCGGAACCAACGTTGCCGCACGCCGGCCGACGCCATCTGCTCGATGAGCGCCTTTTCCATGGAGTGGGCGCCCCAGGCGTCGAGCAGCACCCGCACCCGAGCACCCGCCCGGGCCCGTTCGCACAGCCGGCGGGCAAGCTCCCGACCGATCTCACCATGCCAGTAGACGAACGTCAGGAAGTCGATGGTGTGCTCGGCGCGCTCGATGGCGTCCCACATGGCCGGGAAGATCTCGTCGCCGTTGCGGAGCACGTCGATGCGATTGCCCTCGGTCGCAGGTACGCCGATCACCCCTTCGAGGGTGCGTCGCACCCGCGACGCGGACTGCTCGTGCGTCATCGGACCGAAGCGAGCGATGGCGAGGAGGGGGGCGGCTCGGCGTCGGGCTCGGACTCGGCCACCTTCTCGGCGTCCTGGGGCGCCGCCGCGCCGGCCCGCACGGCCTCTAGCTGGGCCGCCACCGCGGCGCCGAACAAGATGGCCACCGACGAGAGGAAGGCCCACAGCAGCAACGCCACCATCCCCGCCAGCGGCCCGTAGGTGTCGCCGAACGAGGTGCTGACGGCGAAGAAGACCGACAGCGCCAGGGTCACCACGACCCATCCGAGCACCGAGACGCCTGACCCGTAGGCCATCCACGACAGCGCCGGCTGATGCCGCCGCGGGCACCAGCGGAACAGCAAGGTGATGGCCACCGCGATGAGGGCAACGGCCAGTGGCCACCGGGTCCAGCTCCACACCGTGGAGAGCAGGTGGTTGTTGATCTGATCGCCCACCTGGCGACCCCACGCCAGGGCCACGAACGCCGCCGTCGTCAGCGCGCCGCAGGTGAACGCCACCACGAAGGCGCGGCCGTACTTCTCGACCGTGGGCCGATCCTGCTCCACGCCGTAGATTCGGTTGAGGCCCCGCTCGAGCTGGCCCATGGCCGTCGTCGCGGTGACCAATGCGCCGATGGCGCCCAAGACGAGGGCGAGGTACTTGCGCCCCGCGCCTGCTCCCTGGGCCTGCTCCACCGCTTGCGTGAGCACCTGACCGGCAGGCCCTGGCACGGCCCCCTGCACGGCGCTCACGATCACCTCACCGAAGCGGGTGTTGCTCAACGCGCTGGCCAGTCCAACGAGCGCGATCAGCCCTTGCACCAGGGTGAGGGCGATGGTGAAGGCGAGCGAGCGAGCGTGGCTGAAGCCGTCGGCCACGCGAAGCCGTTGGAAGGCGTCGGCCAGCAGTTGGCGCCGCCCCGTGTGCAGCAGCGTCTTGCGGGCGTCGTCACCCGTGAGCTCCCACGTCTCGGGCACGAGCGCGGCGGTGCTCACGGTGCCCCCCCTTCTCCTGGCCCGGGGACGCACACCCGGATCGCGCCCGGCTCGACGCGGATCTTCAGGTGCTTGGACTTGGGGCGATCACCGCCGTCCATCTCGTACACGATCTTGCTGTCGAAGCGGACGTCGATCTTCGCCCCCGCTGTCGTCTCTACCAGCGGCGATCGGTGGGCCTTGCCGGTGGCCATGCGCCCGAGCACGCGGAACCACTGCACGACGCCTGAGGCGGTGACCACACCGACGTCGAGGAGGCCATCGTCCGGCCGGGCGTCGACAAAGGCCGTGACGCCGCCGCTGATCGTGCCGACGTTGCCCACGAGGACACAGCTTGTCTCGCCCGAGAACCATTCCTGCCCGTCGACCACCACCGTGGTGGCGTGGGTGGGGAGCCGCAGCGCCTTGGCACCGGTCCACACATAGGCCAGCCGCCCGACCCGATCCTTCATCGCGCCATCGGCGTCACGGATCATGACGGCGTCGAAGCCGGCGCCGGCCATCACGGCGAACCGCTCCCCGTTGACCCGGCCGACGTCGAGCGTTCGCCGAGCGCCGTACAGGCCGATGTCGACGGCGGCCTCCAGTTCCTTCGGTATGCCGAGGTTGGTCGCCAGCAGGTTGGCGGTGCCGGCGGGCAGGATGGCCAAGGCGACGCCCGTGCCGGCGAGGGCGTCGACGCAGCGCTGCACCGTGCCGTCGCCGCCCCACGCGAAGACGACATCGGCGCCGGCGGCCACCGCCTCGGCCGCCTGCTTCGACGCCTTGCGGCTCTTGTCGACTTCGTGCCAGATGGGCGCGTCGACCCCCCTGGCGGCCAGCACCTGGCGGAGCTGCGCCAGTCCACCATCGAGCGTCTTCTTCCGGTGGGCGACCACGGCGACGCTGGTCATCGCGACACGCTCACGATCTCGGCATCATCCGGTGGGGGGGCAGGCGCCGAGGCCGGCGCCTGCGCCTGCGCCCGCAGAGCGACGGCCGCGGACCACGTCCGCGCCACGAAGCAGCCCACGGCGAGGGCGGCGGCACCGAGCAGCAGGCCGGCCACGACATCGGTGGTGTAGTGCATGCCGCGGTAGACGCGGGCGAACGGTACCAGCCACGTCATGATCGCGACCGGCAGCCAGGCAACAACGCGGGCCACCACGTTCGTGGTGGCCACGGTGACGATGAGGGCGATGCCGACCCAGAGCACGACCGACGCGGCAGCGTGGCCCGACGGAAAGCTGAAGGTGCCCGGCGTGGCGTTCAACCGCTCGACATCGGGACGGTGCCGGGCGATGACGTAGGTCAGGGACAGGAAGACGGACAGCTCGATGATCAGTGACGACACGAGGAAGATGACTTCGGGCCATCGTCGCCGCACGAGCAGCACCCCGGTCACCACCGCGGCGATCCCCACCACGGGCCAGGTGTTGGCCAGGTCGGTGGCGTACTTGGTGAGATCGTTGAAGAACGGCGTGCGCCGTTCCACCAGCCACACCGTGATCCGTTCGTCGAAGGAGCCGACACCGTGATCGACGAGCACCTTCGTGAGGACCAGTCCTACGAGCATCATCACGGCGGCGAGGACGGCGTAGCTGCCGGCGAGGGCGGCGCCCGCGGCCAGTGCCGGATGGCGGAGGCGCGGCCGCTGAGCGACTGCCTCAGCAGCGCCCCCGGGTCGAGGGTCGAGGAAACCTTGGGAGTTGGACACCGCCGCGAGGTTTACCCATCGTTCATCAAGGCAAACCTATGGACAGCCGTCGTGACAGCAACAGGTAGGTAGCTATGGCAGTCGTCTCCGTCGTGCTGGCGGCCGGTCTCATCATCGGTCTCGTGACCGCCGGCGTCCTTCGGAAGTGGCCGAAGGCCGACCCGTCGTCGCCGCGCGCCTCAGCCCACGCCGTCCGCGACGTGCTGCACGAGCACCCCGACATCCGCACGTTTCTACGCCGCCGCACCGACCCGGCGACCGTCACCGGTCTCGCCCTGACCACGCTGCTCATGGTGGCGCTCACCGGCGTCGTGGCGGCCGGCGTGCTGCTCGTGATGATCAAGACCGACAGTGGCTTCGCCCGCTGGGACCAGCGCGCCGGTGAGTGGGGCGCCAACCACGCGTCCGCCGCAACCACGACGTTCCTGCGCAACGTCAGCCTGCTGGGCGGCACCGCGTTCACCGTGGCGGCGGCCATCGTGGTCGCGGTCGTGCAGACCATCCGAACCCGCCGCAGGGAGATCTTCGCCTTCCTCGCCACGGTCTTCATCGGGATCACGGTGATCGTCAACGTCACCAAGGTCATCGTCGACCGGGACCGGCCCGACATCCGGCGCCTCACGGGCTTCTCCAGCTCGTCGTTCCCGTCCGGCCACGCCGCTACCTCGGCCGCCGCCTTCGCCGCCCTCGCGCTGGTGATCGGGTTGGGCTGCTCAGCCCGCACGAGAGCGGTGCTGGCCGGTGCCGCCGCCGGCATCGCGGCGGCCGTGGCCACGACCCGCGTCCTGCTCGGCGTTCACTGGCTCACCGACGTCATGGCCGGCCTGGCCGTGGGCTGGGCCTGGTTCGCCGTCTGCTCGGTGGCCTTCGGTGGCCGGCTGCTGCACTTCGGGGCCCCGGTCGAGGCGGCCGAACGGGCGGCCGACACCGCCGAGCCACCGCAGCCTGCCGATCGGTGACGCCTGAGCGCTAGCCTCGCCCTCGCATGGGCGAAGCCGGTTCGGGGGATTTCACCGCCGCGTACGCCGAAGCTCTCCGCCGGCACCTCAACACCCCGAACGACGCCGGCCTCCAGTCCGCCAACGACCTGGGCCGGCAGGCCCTCGCCGACGGGATGACGCTCCGGGAGCTGGTCGCGCTGCACCACTCGCTGCGCAACCAGGTGCTCGGGTCGGTGCCGGCCCGACTCGTCGACGCCGACGCGTTCTTGCGCGACGGCCTCAGCTCGTTCGAGATCGCCGAGCAGGCGCTCTGGGAGGCCAGGCGCGCCGCCAGCGCCGAACGCGAGCGGGTCGCCCTCCTCGACCAGCTGAGCGCCGCCCACCTGGCCATCCTGGCCGAGTCGGGCCTGCAGGCCCGACTGGAGATCGTCTGCCAGCGGGCGATAGCCCTCGTCGGCGGGCAACGGGCGCGCATCGAGCTGGGGCCGTCGACGTGGGGCAGCGCTCACGTCGTTACCTGGGATGGTGGGCGGGTCGGCACACGCGGCGGCGAGCCCACCGGTTCCCCTGCTTCGCGCGTGCCCATCCCGTCACGTACCGGCGCCGGCATCCTGGAGGTCTGGCCGCCACCGGGTGGCTTCCTGGGCGAGGCCGACCGTGCCGTGCTCGGCCAACTGGTGCTGCTGGCCAGCGGCAGCATCGACGACGCCCGCCGCCTCGAGCGGGAGCGCACGGCGTCTTTGGAGTTGCAACGCAGCCTGCTGCCCGGCGCCATGCCCGACGACGAGCAGATCTCGGTGGCCGCCCGCTACCTGGCGTCCGAGCGGGGCAGCCGGGTGGGCGGCGACTGGTACGACGTCATCCAGTTGCAGGAGCACTGCTTCGCCGCCGTCGTCGGTGACGTGATGGGCCACGGGCTGAGCGAAGCGTCGCTCATGGCGTCGATGCGGGTCGCCTTCCACGCCTACGCCATCGAGGGCGTGACGGCGGCGGCCATCGTGGAGCGCGTCGACCGCCTGTTGACCCGGCTGGCACCCGACCACATGGCCACCGCGGTGCTGTTCGTGCTCGATCTGCGCGACCACCACATGAGCATCGTGAACGCCGGTCATCCGCCGCCGGTGTGCATCCATCCCGACGGCCGCGCCTCGCTCGTGGAGATCGGCCGATCGCTGCCTTTGGGCGTCCGGCCCCAGGACGAACGCCCCGATCCAGGCCCCTTCCCGCTCGAGCCGGGCACCAAGCTGTTGCTCTACACCGACGGCCTCACCGAGCGCATCGACCGCGCCGGCGGTGATGCCGAAGCCGTGCTGCTCGAAGCGGTCGACGGCTTCCGGGGCTCGGTCGACGACCTGTGCAAATGCGTGCTGGCGGCCCTGGCGCCGGAACGCTCGGGCGACGACATCTGCCTGCTGGCCATCGGCATCGAGTAACGGTTCGACCGGTTTCGCCGTTTGCGGCCAGGCTCGCTCGGGTACGGCCGATCGTGCGCATCGCCCTCATCGCCCCGCCGTGGGTACCCGTTCCAGCGCCTTCGTACGGCGGCATCGAGACCGTCGTCGACGGCCTGGCCCGCTCGCTGCAGGCGGCGGGTCACGACGTGTTCCTGTTCGCCACGGGCGACAGCACGACGCCCGTCGAGCGAGCCCACCACTTCGCGCGCGCCGTCGGCATCTCCGAGCGCCACGACGACGAGGGGCGCCACGTGGAGGCCGCCTACCGGCACCCAGCCGTCCTGGGCGCCGACATCGTGCACGACCACACCCTGCTCGGGCCGAGCTACGCCGCCGACCGAGTGACGGTGCCGGTGGTGACCACCGCCCACGGACCGTTCCTGTCCGAATGCGGCCGGAGCTACGCCGCCGTGGCGCACCGCGTCCCCATCATCGCCATATCCCATCACCAAGCCGCCACCGCCGCCGGCCACATCCCGGTCGCCGGCGTGATCCACCACGCCGTCGACGTCGACGCCATTGCGCCGGCCGATCATCACGACGGCTACGCCCTCTTCCTGGGGCGCATGCACCCGGACAAGGGCGTGGCCACGGCGTGCCGCATCGCCCGCGCCGCCGGTGTGCCGCTCGTGGTGGCGGCCAAGATGCGCGAGCCCATCGAGCAGCAGTACTTCGACGACGCCGTGCGGCCGCTGCTCGGTCACGGGATCGACTTCGTCGGCGAGGTCGGCGCCGCCGACAAGTACCCGCTGCTGCGCGGCGCCATGGCCTTGCTGAACCCCATCGCGTGGGCCGAGCCCTTCGGCATGGTGATGATCGAGGCGCTGGCGTGCGGCACGCCAGTGGTGGCCACGCCGGTGGCGACGGTGCCCGAACTGGTGACCGACGGCCGTACCGGCATCGTCGACACGCCCAGCGGCCTGGTGGCGCGCCTGGCCGATGCTGCCCTGCTCGATCGGGGGACCTGCCGGCGCGAGGCCGAGCGTCGCTTCAGCCTTCCCCGGCTGGCCCTGGAGCACGAGCGCCTGTACGCCGGTGTCCGGGCCGGCCGCTACCGCGAGGCGGCGGCGAGCTGACGCCGGCGGGCACTTCAGGCCGGCCGCACCACTGACAGGCCCACGGGCAAGTTGCGGATGGCGACCGCCTCCCCGTCCACCTCGATGTCGACGGCGGCGCCGGCCAGCGGCACACCCCGCACACGGATCCACGTGGCGCTTGCGGGCAGCGACGGGTTCACGCGGACCGTCCCGCCAGGCACGTCCGGCTCCAGCCCCAGGATGGCCCGCAGCAGCAGCATCGGTGCCGCCGCCGCCCACGCCTGAGGTGAGCAGGACGTCGGGTACGGCACCGGCCGCGACAGGTCGGCTGGTGTGAGCCCGGCGTAGAGCTCGGGCAACCGACCGCCGACGGCCGATGCCGCTGCAAGTAGTTGCATCAACAACCGATTTGCATCGGCGGCGAAACCGGCGCGGCGAAGCCCGGCCACGGCGATGGCGGTGTCGTGCGGCCACACCGACCCGTTGTGGTAGCTGAGCGGGTCGTACCGCGCCATCGAGGTGCTGAGCGTGCGCAAGCCCCAGCCGCTGGTCAGCTCGGGGTCCATGAGCCACCGGGCCACATCGGGCGCGAGCTCGTCGTCCACGATGCCGGTCCAGAGGCAATGCCCCATGTTGGAGGCGATGGCATCGACCTGACGCTTGTCGCCGTCGAGAGCGATGGCGAGGGCTCGCCGTCCCGGCATCCAGAAGTCGTCGTTGAATCGGGCTCGAAGGGTGACGGCGCGCCGGCGACGATGGGCGGCCAAATCGCGGTGACCGGTGGCCTCGGCGAGCAGCGCGCCGGCCTGCCACGCGGCGAAGACGTAGGCCTGCACCTCGGCGAGAGCGATCGGCGCGCCGGCCAGGCGACCGTCGGCGAACGAGATGCTGTTGTGGGAGTCCTTCCAGCCCTGATTGACCAGGCCGCCCGGCGTGGCCCGCCGGTACTCGACGTAGCCGTCGCCGTCACGATCGCCGATGTGCTCCACCCATCGCAGCGCGGCGTCCACCGCCGGCAGCAGCGGAAGCAGATCGGCCAGCGGGGTCCCCCACCGGTACAGCTCGCCGACGAGCATCACGAACAGCGGCGTGGCATCGATGGAGCCGTAGTAGATCGAGCCCGACTTGATGGCGAGCGTGGCCGGCTCGCCCGAGCGGACCTCGTGGAGGATGCGCCCCGGCTCCTCCTCCGTCTCCGCCACGGTGTCGCGACCCTGCAGGGCCGCCAGCACGGTGAGGGTGCTGAGGGCGAGGGACGGGTCGAGCATCAACGACATCCACGAGGTGAGGATGGAGTCGCGGCCGAACAGCGTCATGAACCACGGCGCGCCGGCGGCCAGCACCGGATCGTGGGGATGGTCCGGATCGAAGATCCGCAGCGCACCGACGTCCTCACCGGCCTGGCGGATGGCGTCGTCCAGCCCGTCCACGTCGGAATCGATCTGCGGCAACCGGGCCAGCCACTCGGCCTGGCGAGTCGTGGGCACCGCTGCCTCGACCGGTTCACCGATCCGGTAGCGCGGGGTCACCGGCTGCCCGCCCAGCACGGCAGCCACCTCGACGCTGCCGGTCCACGTGCCGCGAGGTGCCAGCACGACGTCCCACGTGATGATCGCGATCCCGCTCTCGGCCAGACCGAGCGGCGCCGCCGGCACCGGCCGCACGACCACACCAACGTCGGCGGCGTGCACCTCGATGCGACCGTCCACGATGGTGGCCGGGCGCACGGTGGAGTCGGCTCGGCCTTCCTTCACCGCGAAGAGCACGGCCAGATCCGAGCCGACGAGCACCGACACGGTGACCGGCCGCTCCTCGTCGGACTCGTGGCGCAGGGTGATGTCGGTCCGCAGACCGCGCCCGACCCAGAGATCGCGCAGGACCAGCAGGGGCGCCGGGGCACCCGCGCCATCGCCCACCCGCCCGACGAAGCGGGCGTGGAAGGGTTCGTCGCTGGCCCAGGCCAGAGGCTGCACCGGTGCGCCGTCCACCGTCACCACCAGGTGACTGGCGATGCGCCGATCCCCCACGAACAGGCCGCTCGGGCCGCTGCCGTCGATGTCGCCGCCCCGATCGCAGATGGCGAAGCTGCGGCCCTGCACCAGGGTGACCGCCGTCGGCGCCGTCGCCGGCGGCATGGTGCCATGGAGGGGCCAGGGTGCCGTCGCGTCGGCGCTGTCGGGGACGGCCATGCCGCCACCATCGTCGCAGACACTGCTGCTGGTTTCTGCTTCGGGACCGGGTATGGTTCTAGGAATGGTTCCTAACCGCAAGTGGCTGTTGCTGCTCCCGATCCTGGCCCTCGCCGCCGGGTGCGGGGGCGACACCGCCGCGGGCGGGTCCGGTCCGGAGGGGGGCGGCGAGCTCGGCGTGGTCACCACCACCCCGGTCATCACCGACCTCACCAGGAACGTCGGCGGCGACGACATCCAGATCTACAGCGTCTTGAAGCCCAACGTCGATCCCCACGACTACGAGCCCACGCCCGCCGACCTGCAGGCCGTGGCCGACGCCGATGTGGTGGTCAAGAACGGCGTGGGACTGGAGAAGTGGTTCGAGGACACCATCGCCAGTGCCGAGCCGAAGGGCGTCATCGTCGACGCCAGCACCGGCGTCACCATCCGCCGCGAGGACGGCGACGACGGTGACCCCCACATCTGGCAGAACCCGCGCAACGCCAAGATCATGGTGGCCAACATCGCCCGCGCCCTCGAGGCGGCGGCGCCGGCCAGTGCGGCCGCGTTCGAGCAGCGCGCCGCCGACTACAGCGCCAAGCTGGACACCCTCGACACCGACGTCGCCCGCCAGATCGACACGCTCACCAACAAGAAGCTGGTCACCAACCACGACGCCTTCGGGTACTACGTCGACCGCTACGGCCTGCAATTCGTCGGCGCGGTCATCCCCAGCTTCGACAGCCAGGCCGAACTGTCCCAGCAGGACATCAATGACCTCGTCACCGCGGTGAAGGCCGAGGGCGTGAAGGCGATCTTCTCGGAGTCGAGCCTTCCTCCCAAGGCGGCCGAGGCCATCGCCACCGAAGCGGGCGTCAAGGTCGTGGAAGGCAATGACGCCCTCTACGGTGACAGCCTCGGACCCAAGGGCAGTGACGCCGCGACCTACATCGACATGGTGGAGCACAACACGAAGGTGATCGTTGACAACCTCCGCTGACGACCATCCGGCGCTCGTCCTCGACCGGGTCAGCTTGGCCTACGAGCGCGACCCCGTCGTCGAAGGAGTGGAGGGCGTCGTGGCGCCGGGCACCGCCCTCGCCCTCATCGGGCCCAACGGCGCCGGCAAGAGCACGCTCATCAAAGCCATCCTCGGTCTCGTACCCGTGGTGAGCGGTGCCATCGAGGTGCTGGGCACCACCCCCGCGCTGGCGCGTGGTCGTGTCGCCTACGTGCCCCAAGCCGAGGCTCTCGATCCGGCCTTCCCCATCACGGTCCTCGAGGTCGTGCTCATGGGTCGCTACCGCGACATCGGCTGGGTGCGCCGTCCCGGGCGCTCGGACCGCCGCCTGGCGCGGGAAGCACTGGCCATGGTGGGCCTGGAGCACCGGGCGGGCGACCGCTTCGGCCTGCTCTCGGGCGGCCAACGCCAGCGTGTGCTCATCGCCCGTGCCGTGGCCCAGGAGGCGCGGCTGCTGCTGCTTGACGAGCCGTTCACCGGTGTCGACACGACCACGACCGAAGCGCTGCTGGCGGTGCTGCAGCGACTGCGGGCCGACGGCGTCGCGGTGGTCATGTCCACCCACGACCTGTCGGTGGCCCACCTGGCCTGCGGTGAGGCGTGCCTCCTCAACCGCCATCAGGTCGCCTTCGGGCCGATCGACCAATCACTGACGGCCGATCTCCTGCGCGAGACCTACGGCGGATCAGCGCTGTTGCTCGACGGGGGCGGCACCGTCGTCGTGCGCTAGCGGCCGGCATGCGCGCGCTCCTCGTTGACCCGTTCCAAGCCGGGTTCATGCGCCGCGCGCTCTTCGAGGTGCTGCTGCTGGGCGTGCTCGGCGGCGTCGTGGGCGTGCACGTGCTGCTGCGCCGCCTCGCCTTTCTCACCGAAGTCGTGCAGCACACCGTGTTCCCCGGCATCGCCATCGCCTTCGCCGCCGGCCAGTCCTTGCTGATCGGCGCTGTCCTGAGCGGGCTGGTCTCGGTGGTCCTGTTCACGTTGGCTACGCGCCGGCCCCGCCTCGACCCCGACTCGGTGATGGCCGTGCTCATCGCCACGTTCCTCGCCCTCGGCGTGGTGGTCGTGTCCCGCGGGACGGGCTTCCAGAGCGACCTCAACGCGCTGCTGTTCGGCCGCATCCTGACGGTCGGTGAGCGGGAGGTGATCGAGACCGCCGTCATCGCCGTCGCCGTCATCGCTGTGCTCCTGCTGTTGCACAAGGAGTTGGTGATGCGGGCGTTCGACCCCACCGGCTCGGCCGCCCTCGGCTACTCGCCCTTCGTCCTCGACCTCGTGGTGAACCTGGCCGTCATGCTCACCATCGTGGCCGCGGTGCGGGCCGTGGGCACGGTGCTGGTGGTCGCGTTCATCGTCACGCCGGCGGCGGCGGCTCGGCTGGTGAGCACGAGCGTGCCGTTGATGATGGTGCTGGCCGCCGGCCTCGCCGCCCTGTGCGGTTGGCTCGGCCTCGTGGTGAGCTACGAGGGTTCGGTGAACCACGGGTGGCGGCTGGCGTCGGGCGCCACCATCGTGCTCACCATCACCGCCGGGTTCGTGGTGGTGGCGGCGGTCCAGGCGGCGCGCCACCTCGTCGGGCGATCGAGGGCAGCGGCATGAACGTGCTGTGGGACAGCCTCCAGTCGACCACGTTCCGCTGGGCCATCGTGGAGGTGGTGCTCGTCGGCGCCATCAGCGGCGTCGTCGGCGTGCACGTGATGCTGCGCCGGCTGCCCTTCTTCGTCGTGGCCATGTCGCACGCCATGTTCCCCGGCGTGGTGCTGGCATCGGTGCTGGGGCTCAGCCTGTTCGTCGGCGGCACGATGTCCGGTCTCGTGGTGGTCGCCGCCGTCGCCGCCATCGGCGCGTCACGCGTGCTCGACCAGTCCAGCGCCATCGGCGTCGTCCTCGCCGGTGCCTTCGCGCTGGGTGTCCTGGTGCTGTCGGCCCAACCGGGCTCGTCGCGCGATCTCTCGGCCTTTCTCGTCGGCTCGATCCTCACCGTGACGCCCTCGGACGTGGTGACCACCGTCATCGGCGGCGGCGCCGTGCTGCTGGTGCTGGCGGCCCTGCACAAGGAGCTCGTGGCCAGTGCCTTCGACCCGGCCGGCAGCGCCGCCCTCGGCTACCCGGTGCGCCGGCTCGACACGCTGGTGCTGGCCGCGATCACGGTCACGATGGCGACCACCATCCCCGCCACCGGCACGCTGCTGTCAGTCGCCCTGCTCACCGTGCCGGCGCTGACCGCTCGGGTATGGACCGATCGCGTGGGGCCGGCAATGGTGATGGCCGCCGCCGCCGGCGCCGCCAGCGGGCTCCTCGGCTTGGCGGCGTCCACGCTGTGGCGCATCGCCGCCGGCGGGGCCATCGGGCTGGCCGCCGCCGGGCTGTTCGCGGCGTCGCTGGCGGTGCGCACCGTGGCCGACGCCCGCAGCCGGTCTCGGGCGGCGCGGGCCTCGATCTCCCCGGCTGTGTAACGCCGATCGAGACGAATTCGAGATCCACGTCACATAGGCGGTGAAGGAGCCGGCGCGTGACCGGCCCGGTCGACGCTCGCCGCGGCCCGCCCGGCGCCCCGGCCCGGGTCAGTCGCCGGCGCGCTTGGCCTTCTTGATCAATGCGTCGACCTCGCCGCCGATCTGCTCCACGGTCGCCGACAGCGCCGCGTTCAACGACTGGGCCACGTCCTTGGTGTGGGCCCGCACATCCGGATCTTTCACCACCGTCGATGCCGTGTCGCCGAACTCCTTCGCCGCCGCCTTCAACTTGTCGATGGCGTCTCGCAACGCGCTGCGGTCGTCGTCGGTGGCGGCATCGCCGGTCGTGACCGCCTTCGCCTTCGTCCGCTGCTTCACGGCGTCGCCGAGGGCCGAGAACCGGCCGCCGACCTCTGTCCAGGCATGCTTCATCTCGTCAGCCATGGGTGCTGGCCTACCACGCCGGGCGTACGCCGCCACCGTCGCCTACCACCAGCGGCGTAGCCGGGCGGCGACGGCCAGACGACGCCACCGGGTCGCCCCCGGCCTACCGTTGACCGGTGCATCCGTACCGGCCGCCGTGGGTGCGACAGGCCCGGCGCACCGGCATCCTGCCCATCGCCGTCGCCGTCGTCCAGGTCGGCATCACCTACCTCGCCAGCCGTCACCAACCCGACGCCCAGCCGCTGGATGCGTTCGCCTACGTGCTCCTCGCCGGCACCGGTCTCGTGCTGCTGGCGCGCCCCCGGCATCCGCAGCTCGTCCTGGCCGTGGTGGCGACCGCCGTCGTGACCTACCACGCCCTGAACTACGCCAACGGGCCGATCTTCCTGTCCCTCGTGATCGCCCTCGTCGGCGCCGTGCTGGGCGGTTACCGCCGAACGGCGTGGATCGTGGCCGGTGCCGCCTTCGTCGGGAACCTGCTGCTGTCGTGGATGGTGGGGCGGGCCGACGAGCCCATCGCCGGGCAGGCCGCCGGCATCGGGGTGTGGCTGCTGCTGGTCCTCGTGGCGGCCGAGTTCGGCCGGTCCCGCCGCGACCAGGCCATCGAGGCGTTCCACACTCGCGCCGAGGAGAAGCGGCGCAAGGAGAGCGAGGAGCGTCTGCGCGTCGCCCGCGAGCTGCACGACGTGCTGGCCCACAACATCTCCCTCATCAACGTGCAGGCCGGTGTGGCGCTGCACCTCATGGACGAGCGCCCAGAGCAGGCTCGCACCGCGCTGACGGCCATCAAGCAGGCCAGCAAAGACGCCCTTGGCGAGCTGCGCTCGGTGCTCGGCGTGCTGCGGCAGCCTGACGACGCCGCTCCGCTCGACCCGGCGCCCACGCTCGAACGCCTCGACGCGTTGCTGGCTCAGGCGGGCGTCGGGGGGCTCGACGTCACCGCCACCATCGAAGGCACCGCTCGGCCCCTGCCGACCGCCGTCGACCTCGCCGCCTTCCGCATCATCCAGGAGGCCCTCACCAACGTGACCAAGCACGCCGGCGGCGCGTCCGTCGCGGTGCGGGTGCGCTACGACGACGATGGCGTCGTCGTGGTGATCGACGACGACGGTCCGGGCGCGGGCGTTGCGGTGCCGGCGGCGGCGATCCCCGGGAGCTCGACCGGGCCCCGGACCGGGCCCCGGACCGGGACCGGGACCGGGTCCTCGAGCGGGTCCGGCAGCGCCGCGGGGTCCGGGAGCGCCGCCGGGTCCGGCACCGGCAACGGCATCGCCGGCATGCGGGAGCGGGCCACGGCCTTGGGCGGCGAGCTGGTGGCCGGCCGGCGCGCCGGCGGCGGCTTCCACGTGGCGGCGACGCTGCCGACGGAGACCGACCGATGATCCGCGTCGTGCTGGCCGACGACCAGGCCCTCGTGCGAGCCGGCTTCCGCGCGTTGCTCGATGCCCAGAACGACATCGTGGTCGTCGGCGAGGCCGCCGACGGCCAAGAGGCGGTGCGGCTCGCCACCCTCGAGCGGCCCGATGTCGTGCTGATGGACATCCGCATGCCGCGTGTCGACGGCCTCGCCGCCACCCGCCGGATCGCCGGCGACGAGCGCCTCGCCGCCGTGCACGTCGTCATCCTCACCACGTTCGACCTCGACGAGTACGTCTTCGAAGCGTTGCGGTCGGGGGCCAGCGGTTTCCTCGTGAAGGACACCGAGCCGGTCGAGCTCATCCAGGCGGTGCGAGTGGTAGCCCGCGGCGATGCGCTGCTCTCCGCTGGTGTCACCCGGCGGCTGATCGAGGAGTACGCCAGCCGGGCCAAAGATCCCGGCCCATCACCGCAGCTCGACCTGCTGACCGAGCGCGAGCGCGAGGTGATGGCCCTCGTCGGTGCCGGCCTCACCAACGACGAGATCGCGGAACGGTTGTTCATGAGTCCGGCGACGGCGAAGACCCATGTGAGCCGGACGATGGTGAAGCTCGGTGCGCGCGACCGCGCCCAACTCGTGGTGTTCGCCTACGAGTCCGGCCTCGTGCGCCCCGGTTGGAGGTAGCGGCGACGCTCGCGCTACGCCCGCGGGCGTAGCGCGGAAGCCTCCGTGCAGCCGACGACCGTCGCCGCCGCCGTCTCCACGATGAGGTCATGCTCCTTGCTCACGCCGGCCACTGGTTCTTCTGGCCGTTCATCCCCCTGTTCTGGTTCCTCGTCATCGCCCTCTTCGTCATCTTCGTGGTGCGCCCCCGGCGCGCTCGTTGGTGGGACGGTCGCCAATCCGGTGAGTCGGTGCTGGCCGAGCGTTTCGCCCGTGGCGAGATCGACGAGGCCGAGTTCCGCAGCCGCCGCGCCGTCCTGCGCGACCGAGGCAAGCGATGAGTGCCGTCACTGACACGGCCACGACCGTCGTTGCCCGCACCGTGGCCCTCACCAAGGTCTACGGCGGCGGTGACACCGCCGTGCGCGCCCTCGACGGCGTCGACATCGCCATCGAGGCGGGTCGCTTCACCGCCATCATGGGTCCGTCGGGCTCGGGCAAGTCGACGCTCATGCACTGCCTCGCCGGGCTCGACACCGCCACCTCGGGACACGTCCTCGTGGACGGCATCGACCTCGGCGGGCTCTCCGACAAGGACCTGACCCGCCTGCGCCGAGAGCGTCTCGGGTTCGTGTTCCAGGCCTACAACCTGCTGCCCACGCTCACGGCCCTCGAGAACATCACGTTGCCGTCGGCCCTCGCCGGGCGCCGGCCCGACCCGGCGTGGCTGGACGCGGTGATCGAGGCCGTCGGGCTTCGCGATCGCTTGGGTCACCGGCCGTCGGAGCTGTCGGGCGGCCAGCAACAGCGCGTCGCCGTCGCCCGAGCGCTGGCCAGCCAGCCGGCCATCATCTTCGCCGACGAGCCGACCGGCAACCTCGACTCGCGCACGGGCGGCGAGATCCTCGGCTTCCTCCGGCGTGCCGTCACGGACCTGCGCCAGACCATCGTGATGGTGACGCACGATCCGGTGGCCGCCAGCTACGCCGGCGGCGTCGTGTTCCTGGCCGACGGGCGCGTCGTCGACCACCTCGACGCCCCTACACCGCAGTCGGTGCTCGACCGGCTCAAGGCCATCGGGGGGTGACGCCATGCTGACGCTGACCCTCAAAGGGATCTGGGCCCACAAGCGCCGGCTGGTGAGCACCGTGGCCGCCGTGTTCATCGGCGTGGCGTTCCTGTCGGGCACGCTCGCCCTCGGCGACACGTTGCGGGCCAACTTCGACAGCCTCTTCACCGAGGCCAACGCCGGCACCGGCGCCGTGATCCGCAGCGCCACCTCCATCGAGGCCGATCGCCAGGGGCCGCTCGACGTGGCCAGCCGCGGCCTGGTGGACGCGTCATTGGCCACCACCGTGGCCAAGGTCGACGGTGTGGCCGCCGCCGCCGCGTCGGTCGAGGGCTACGGCCAGATCATCGGCGCCGACGGCGATGCCGTCGGTGGCAACGGGCCGCCGCGCCTGGCCGGCAACTGGATCACCGATGCCGCCCTCAACCCGTACCGCATCGTCGAAGGCCGCGCCCCCCAGGCCGACGACGAGGTCGTGATCAACCGCGGTGCGGCAACCGCCGGCGACCTTCACGTGGGCGACACCACCATCGTCGAGACCCCCGAGCCGACCAGCGTCCGCGTTGTCGGCATTGCCACCTACGGCGACGCCGACGGCGCCGGCCAGGTGACGTTCGCCGCGTTCACCCTGCCCGCCGCGCAACGCTTCCTGGCCGGCGGCCGAGACCAGGCCAGCTCGATCCTGGTGCAGGCCGCCAGTGGCGTGTCCCAAGAGGAATTGGTGACTCGCCTCCAGCCCGTGCTCCCGCCGGGCACCGAAGCGATCACGGGCGCCGCCCTCACGCAGGAGAGCGTCGACGACATCAACGCCACCTTCCTAAACGTGCTCACCGGCTTCCTGACGGTGTTCGCCGGCGTCGCCCTGCTGGTCGGTGCGTTCAGCATCTTCAACACGTTCTCCATCCTGGTGGCGCAGCGGACGCGCCAGTCGGCGTTGCTGCGCGCCCTCGGAGCCAGCCGGCGCCAGGTTGTCAGCTCGGTCGTGCTCGAGGCACTGCTCGTCGGCGTGCTGGCATCGGTCACGGGCCTCTTCGGCGGCATCGCCGTTGCCGGTCTCCTGAAGGCGATGTTCGACGCCTTCGGGTTCGCGCTGCCCGCTGGCGGCCTCACCATCACCACGACCAGTCTCGTGGTGCCGCTGATCGTGGGCACCGTCGTCACGCTCGGGGCCAGCGTCGCCCCGGCGGTTCGGGCGTCGAGGGTGGCGCCGCTGGCGGCCATGCGCGATGTCGCCGTCGACCACAGCGGCGCCTCGCGCGCCCGGACCATCGGCGGGTTGTTGGTACTCGGGGTCGGCGCCGCCCTCACGCTGTTCGGTGCCGTCGGCGACGCCGGCCTGGCCGTCACCGGGCTGGGCGCCCTGCTCACGATCGTGGGAGTCGTCGTGTTCGGTCCCGTGGTGGCCCGCGTGGCCAGCGGGGTCATCGGCGCCCCGGTGCGGCGCTTGCGCGGCGTGACCGGCGGGTTGGCGCGCGACAACGCGATGCGCAACCCGCGTCGCACCGCCGGCACCGCATCGGCCCTCATGGTGGGCGTGGCCGTCGTGACCCTCTTCACGGTGTTCGCGGCATCGCTCAAGTCGTCGCTGAACGGTGCCGTGAACCGCACCTTCGCCGGCGACCTCGCCGTGACCACCGGAGGATTCGGCGGCGGCGCCCTCAGCCCCCGCCTGGCCACCGAGCTGGCGGCGCTCCCCCAGGTGCAGGCGGCCGCCGGGTTGGGCCGGGGCGTAGCGAGAGTCGACGGGCAGGACGAAGCCGTTACGGTGGCCGACCCGGCGCAGCTGGCGCAGGTGCTCGACCTCCACGTCGTCGATGGCGCGCTGGCCGGTGCCGGCAACGGCCTGGCGGTGTCCGCCAGCGCCGCCCACGCCCATCACTGGACCCTCGGGAGCGCGGTGCCGGTCACGTTCACCGACGGCTCGAGCACCTCGTTGCCCGTCAGCGCCATCTACGAGGAAGACGACATCCCGGGTCCCTACATCGTGCCCCGCTCGGTCTGGGCGCCGCACGCCGTGCAGGATCTGGACACGACCGTCTACGTGGCCCTGGCCGATGGCGTCGGCGTGAGCCAGGGCATCGGCGCCGTGGAAGCGGTGACGGACGCCTTCGGCCACCCGGACGTGCTCGATCGAGCGCAGTTCGTGGCTCGCTCGACGCGGGCCATCGACATCATCCTGGGGCTCGTCTACGTGATGCTCGCCCTCGCTGTGGTCATCGCGCTCCTGGGCATCGCCAACACGCTGTCGCTGTCGATCTTCGAGCGCACCCGGGAGCTCGGGCTGCTGCGGGCGGTCGGGGCCAGCCGGGCGCGCTTGCGGTCGATGGTGCGGTGGGAGTCGGTGATCGTCGCCCTGTTCGGCACGATCGGCGGCCTCGGTGTCGGGCTGTTCCTCGGCTGGGCCCTCACGGCCGTGGCCGTGGACGTGCGCTCGGCGGTGTTCACGGCGCCGGTGACCCAGCTCTTCGTGGTGCTGACCGCCGGTGGGGTGGCGGGCGTGCTGGCGGCGGTGCGCCCGGCGCGGCGGGCGGCCCGGCTCGACGTGCTGGCCGCCATCGCCAGCCCCTGACGCTCCGTGGCCGCCCCCCGGACCGCCTGGCGAACTGATCCGCTTTCTCATCGTATGTGACGCTGATCGCGCGTCGGTTCCCTCGCCGAGGCCAACGCCGCCTCCCCCCGCCACCGAGGGTGGCGAGCGGGCGAGCGCCCGAGGACCGGGTCAAGCGATGGCGGCCAGCAGGACGCGCTCGACCACCTCGGCGACGTAGAACGCCGCCAGCCCCGAGCCGTCGCATGCCCCGTTGACCGCCGGGACCTCGCCGACGCGCCCGGCCTCGCTGTTGACGAGTGCTCCGACGCACCATCGCCCGACCGTCGACCCGGTGCACCACCTCACCGAGCAGGTTGCCGTAGGTCAGGGCGTGCTCGCCGCGGGCCTGACCCGGCGGCCGACCGACCACAGCGCGGCGCGCAACCCCCCGCAACCCGGTGCCACCCTGCCCCGCGTGCATAGGCCGATCGGCCCATTTTGCCCTCCGGGCACCCGTTCACGCGCGGAAAGTGCTGGACGCGCCCGCCGATCTGTCGCAAACTTGGCTACGGACCGGGGCGAGGGTGGGGTCCGGCTGACCGAGCGCGCTGCGTAGCTCAGAACGACTATCCCAATCCCACACCGGTTCACAAGGAGGCAGGCGGCTTGACACGGTTCCTTCGTACCGCCGTCATCGGCACCGTGGCGCTCGCCGCTGCATCCATCTTCGCTATTCCGGCGGCATCAGCGGCACCGAACGGGTGCAACTTCTACGGCGTCGGCATCGCCATCATCCCGGAGTTCGTCGGCACCAACGACATCGCCGTGAACGCCTTCCCGGGCGAGATCATCGACTACGACGTCACCGTCTTTCTCAAGGACGACCCGCCCGGCACCCCGAACGGCATCGTCGTCTGCCCCATCTTCGACGGCGTGCTCACGCTGACGTTGCCGAACGGCGCCGGGCCGTTCACGCTGGACACGAACATCTCGTTGCCCATCGGTGGCTCGGTCACCTACGAGAACGTGCCCGCCGGCCAGAAGTACACGATGGACCCGGCCGACATCGTGGCGGGCACCGTCCCGGAGCGGGTCCAGGCCGAGACCCGGATCGAAGCCAGCAGCCAGGGCCTCCAGACCGACCCCGGTGACGACGGCACCGTGACCGCCACCGCCAACGCCCCCACCTTCTTCCTCGGCTCGTCGACCGCCGTGACGGTGGCACCCAACCCGCCCACGGTGACCGCCGGTCAGTCCGTGGCGTGGACGATCACCGAGACCAACGACACGCCGGTGCGCTTCGCCCGAGTGCCGTTGTCGGCGGTGCGCGTCGACCTCTCCACCGATGGTGGGGCCACGACCTTCCTGTCCGTCGACGCCACCACGCCCGGCTTCACCGGCGACACGAACAGCAACCAATTGCTCGACTTCGGCGAGACCTGGACCTGGGTCGTCACCACCAATCCCACGACCGACACGACGGTGACAGCGACAGGCTTCGGCACGGGACCGCGCGCCCGCCTGGTCACGTTCCCAGCGGATGCCGAGGAACGATCGGCCGCATCTGTCACCGTGACGCCACCACCCACCGTGCCCACCACGCCCCCGCCGACACCACCCCCGACGTCGGCGCCCCTGCTGCTGCCGCCAACCGGCTCGGGCACGCTGACGGATGCATCAGGGCTGCTCGGCGTGGCCATCGTCCTGGCCGGCGCCGGCCTGCTGCTGGTCACCCGCCGCCGGAGCACCTCTGACTCCTAACCCCCGCGGCGACCACGGTCAGCGATAGGGCCCCCCGGCCCATGGTGTGCTCACACCTAGCGCAGTTACGCTGTGACGGTCCGTGAGGCAAGGACCTTGGGAGGGGAACGTGAGCTCACGCTGGACGCGTCGTATCGGCGCGGCCCTGCTGCTGGTGGCGATGGCGTCGTCGGCTCCGGAACACGTCGCGCTGGCCCGCTCGGGCGGTTCGACGGATCCGACGGGCGGGGGCCTCGCCGCCGGCTTCGGCGTGACCGCCGTGCCCACCGACCCCAACGACGGCGTGGCATGGGCCAACCACCTGCGCTCCTTCGGCGAGAACCTGGCGCCGATCACCACCAGCGCCGAACTCTCCGCGCCGCCGCAACGCCACGCCGACTGGCTCGCCGCCTTCCACGCCGCCGGCGACCCGTACTGCGCGCACGGTCAGGACGCCACGCACACCTGGCCGGCCGGTGAGGATCACAGCCACAACGTGCTGTTCTGCGGACCGACCTCGATCGGCGCCGCCATCCAGGGCTGGGTGGACACGCCCTACCACGGTGCCGGCTTCGTGGACCCGACCACGGCCGCCATCGGCTTCGGGTTCGCCGGCGACACCTCCACCGGCTGGTTCGCCGGCGGCGGCGCGCCGGCCGTGTCCCGCTGGCCGAAGCCTGGCGGGGTGCTGCCGTCGCCGGCCATGACATCGGGGGAGATCCCGGAGCCCCGTACCGCCTGCGGCTACGCGAGCGGGCCGGTCGGCCGCCCCATCTTCTTGACGTTGCCGGCGGCGGCCGTCTTCGGCGGCTCGAGCATCACGGGACCGAACGGCGCGGTGGTGCAGTGCGCGCTGTTCGCCAGCCCCTTCGAGGGTGGGGCGCCGCTGCTCGACCAGGGCGAGGCGACCCGGCAGGTGGCGTTGCTGGCCCAGTCGCCGTACACCGTCGGGCAGACCTACACGGCAACCGTCGTGATGGATGGTCTCCCCTACACGTGGTCGTTCCTCGTCGGCGACGTGCCCAGCGCCCCGGTCGTCACCGCCGTGGCGAGCGGCGACGGGCAGGTCACGGTGGTCTGGCAGCCGGCCGACGGCCACGGCTCCCCCGTCACCAGCTACCTGGTGGAGAACGTCACGACCGGTCAGTCGCAGGTGGTCGCGGCGCCGGCGACGGCCACCGCGTTCGGGGGCCTCACGCCTGGGTCCGGGTACTCCTTCCGGGTGAAGGCCAGCAACGACCTGGGTGACGGCCCGTCCAGCCTCGGCGCCGCCATCGCCCTGGCCACGCCGGCCGCGCCCTCGATCGTGACCGCCATTCCCGGCAGCGCCAGCGCCTTCCTCAGCTGGAGCTTCAGCTCGACGGCGGCGGCGCCGGTGACCGGCTTCCAACTGGAGGTCGACGGCGGCGCGCCGATCGACGTCGGCTACGGGGCCGACTACACGCTCTCGGACCTGCTGGCCGGGCACACGTACTCCTTGCGGGTGCGGGGCACGAACGCCGCCGGTGGTGGCGCGTGGTCCGAGCCGCGCTCGGTGACCCCGCGTGCCCCGGGCGTGCTCTTCCACGGGCTGCCCGTGCCCCGGCGGGCCCTCGACAGCCGCGAGGGGCCCGGTCCGATCGCCGCCGGTGGCGCCCGTGCCGTCCAGGTCGTCAGCGTCACGGGCGCGGCCGCGGAGGCGGTGGCCGCCATCTCGATCAACCTCACCGCCACCGGCGCCACCGGGCCGGGCTACTTCACGGCGTGGCCCTGCAACCAGCCCCAGCCCGACGCATCCAGCCTGAACTTCGCCGGACGAGAGCCGGGCGTGCCCAACCACGTGATCGTGCCGGTGGCTCCTGACGGCACCATCTGCATCGCCGCCGGGGCGCACTCGGCTGACGTCATCGTCGACGTGGACGGCTGGTTCTCCTTCGGCGCCGGGTTGCAGCCGGAATCGCCGCGACGCGCCCTCGACACCCGTCTGACCACCGGGCCCACCACCGACGTGGCCGTGCCCGTGGTGACGCCGGGCGCCCGCGCCGCCATCGTGAACCTCACCGCCGCCGGCGGGTCGGGTGCTCCGGGCTTCGTGACGGCGTATGCGTGCGGGTCGGCCGCGCCGCTCGCGTCGAACCTCAACTTCGCCGCCGGGCAGATCGTGGCCAACGCCGCCGTCGTGCCCGTGGCCGCCGACGGCTCGCTGTGCCTGCACGCCAACACGCCCACGGATCTCATCGTGGACGTGGCCGGCGCCGTGACCGACAACTTCGTGGCCATCGGGCCCAACCGGTTGCTCGACACGCGCAGCGGCACGGGCGCCACGACCAGCGTCGCCGTCGAGGCGGGTCCGTCAGGCGCCGCCGGCGCGGTGCTGAACGTGACAGCGGCGGGGGGATCGGCCGTGGCCGGCTACGCGACGGTGCACCCGGCCGACGTGGGCCAGCCGGCGACGTCCAACCTCAACTTCAGCGCCGGCCAGATCGTGCCGAATGCGGTGGTGGTGCATCCCGATCCCGCGGGGCTGGTCCAGCTCAGCGCCAGCACGCCGGTGCAGTTCGTGGTCGATACCTTCGGCTACTTCCTGTAGCGGCGGCGCCACGAGCCCAACGCCCGCGGCCTTTCCGTGCACAGCCTGTGCGCGAAAGGGCGTCCCAGCGCGTCCGAGCGCGCAGGCTGCGCGATTTGCGGTCGCGCCAGCAGCGGGCGGGCGGTCGCGGGCCCCGGTCCACATTTCGCGCAGCCTGCGCGCTTCACTGCGCTCCAGCGCGTCCGAGCGCGCAGGCTGCGCGAAAGCTGGGCCGGCGGAGGGTGGAAGCGGCGGCGCTGAGCTGGGCGTGGCCGCGGGCGCGGCAGCCCGTCCGCGCACAGTCTGCGCGCTCGCGGACCGCGAGACGGGTGAGCCCGCTGGCTCTGAGCTGGGCGCGACCGCCAGCGCCCCCACCCGGTCCACACCGCTGTCGCGCACAGCGAAAGGGTGGGCGCGGAAAGGCGACGGTGGCAGGTGCGGGGATCTGGGCGCGACGCGCGGGCGGCGTCCCGGGCCGGGCACAGGCAGGTGTCGCGACCGACCCAGGGCAGACTGGGTGTCGGTGTCGAACGGGCCGGTGTCGAGAGGGTCGCTGCGCGTCTATCTGGGCGCGGCGCCCGGCGTCGGCAAGACGTTCGCCATGCTGGAGGAGGCAGCCCGGCGCCGTGAGCGGGGCGCCGACGTCGTGGTCGGCTACGTCGAGACCCACGATCGCCCGCCGACGAACGCACGGCGGCGCGACCTGGAGGTCGTCGCCCGCCGCACCCTCCTCTACCGCGGCGCCCGCCTCGAGGAGATGGACGTCGACGCGGTGGAGGCCCGCCGGCCGGCCGTGGCCCTGGTGGACGAGCTGGCCCACACCAACGTGACCGGGAGCCGCCACCCCAAGCGGTGGCAGGACGTCGAGCAGCTGGTGGCCAGCGGCATCGACGTCATCACAACGGTCAACATCCAGCACCTCGAGAGCCTGAACGACGTGGTGGCCGCCATCACCGGCGTACGTCAGGCCGAGACCGTGCCCGACGAGGTCGTGCGCCGCGCCGACCAGGTCGAGCTGGTGGACATGAGCCCCGAGGCGCTGCGGCGCCGCTTGGCCCATGGCCACATCTTCCCGCCCGATGAGGTCGACGCCGCGCTGGCCAACGCCTTCCGCCTCGGCAACCTCACTGCCCTGCGCGAGCTCACGTTGCGGTGGATGGCCGACCGCGTCGGCGAGGACCTCCAGGACTACATGAGAGCCCAGGGCATCACCGAGCCGTGGGAGACGCGTGAGCGGATGGTGGTCGCCATCGACGGCTCGCCCGGAGGCGAGGTGCTGGTACGGCGGGCGCGGCGGATGGCCACCCGTGCCCACAGCGAGCTCATCGGCCTGCACGTCGAGGTGGGCGACGGACTCGAGCCTCGGGTCGGCCAGTCCCTAGCAAGACAACGCTCGCTACTGATCGAGCTGGGCGGGACCTACCGCGAAGTCGTCGGTGCCGACGTGGCTCGGGCCATCGTCGCCTTCGCCGATGCCGAACGGGTGACGCAGGTGGTGCTGGGCGGCTGCCGCCGGAGCCGCTGGCCCTGGCACCGCTCCCTCGCCGACCGGCTCGCGTCCGCGAGCGCCGGTCTCGACGTGCACATCGTGGCCACCGGTGCGGGCGCCGGCGACGGACCCGGAGCCGGCGAGCACGACCCGGGCCATCCACTCCCCCACGTGGCCGACCGCCACGGCGCCACGCCAGGGCCGTTCACCCGGCGCGTTGCCGCCGTGCTGCTGGCGGTTGCGGGGCTGCCGTTGCTCACCACCGTCCTCGCCGCTTCGCGCGACCACGTCGGGTTGCCCAGCGCGCTGCTGTTCTTCTTGGTGATGACGATCGTCGTCGCCGCCCTGGGCGGTCTCGTCGTGGGCGTGGTCACCGCGATCGCCGCGGCCGTGCTCGTCAACTGGTTCTTCGTGCCGCCGCTCCACGAGCTGCGGATCAGTGATGCCGAGAACATCGTTGCGCTCGTCGTCTTCGTGGCGGTTGCCGCCGTGGTGAGCATCCTGGTCGACCGTGCCGCCACCAGGTCGCGCGAGGCGCTGCGGGCGCGGGCGGAGGCCGAGGTGCTGGCGCGCGCCACGGCCACCCTGGTCGGTGAGCACGACCCGCTGCCCGACCTGCTCGATCAGCTCCGCACCACCTTCGCCCTCGACAGCGTTTCCGTGCTGTCCGCCGGCGACGGCGGCTGGATCGTGGAGGCGTCGGCCGGGCCCGATGCGCCCGTCGACCCGGCCGGCGGCGAGCGGTGGGATCTCGACGAGGCGGCGACCACCGTGCTGGTCGTGCGCGGCGCCGGGCGGTCCGACGCCGGCCAGCGCGTGCTGCGCAGCTTCCTTTCGCAGCTGGCCGTCGCCCTCCAGCGCCGCGTGCTCCAGGCCCGCGCCGCCGACGCCGCCCGCCTGGCGGCCACCGACGTGCTGCGCACCGCTTTGCTGCAAGCGGTCTCCCACGATCTGCGCACGCCTCTGGCCACCATCAAGGCATCGGCCACGAGCCTGCTCCAGGCCGATGTTCGCTGGAGCCTCGAGGAGCGTCATGCCTTCGCCCGCTCGATCGACGAGGAGACCGATCGGCTCGATCGGGTCGTCGCCAACCTGCTCGACCTGAGCCGGCTGCGCGCCGGCGCGGTGGCCGTCGTCGTCGAGCCGGTCTATCTGGACGACGTCGTCGCCCAGGCCCTCGCCACGATCGGCCAGCCGAAGGAGGTCGTGGTCGTCGTGGCCGAGACCGTGCCGCCGGTCGAGGCCGACCCGACGCTCCTGGAACGGGCGGTGGCCAACGTCGTGGCCAACGCCGTGGCGTGGGCCCCGCCGGCGGAACCGGTCCGGGTCGAGGCGGCCGTGGTGGGCGATCGTGTCCACCTGCGAGTCGTGGACCGCGGCCCGGGCATCGCGCCACAGGACCGGGCGGCCGTGTTCGAACCGTTCCAACGCCGAGGCGACCGCAGCTCCCAAGCGGGTGCCGGTCTCGGCCTCGCCGTCGCCCGCGGCTTCGTCGAGGCGCAGGGTGGTGAGCTCCTGCTGGAGGACACCCCCGGCGGCGGGCTCACCGTCGTGTTCGAACTGGCCCTGGCCCGATGACGCGGGTCTTGGTCGTCGACGACGAGCCGCAGATCCGCCGGGCGCTGGCCGTCAACCTCAAGGCCCGCGGCTACGACGTCGACCTCGCCGCCAGCGGGCGGGAGGCCCTGCGCCGGGCGGCCGCCGCTCATCCCGATGTGGTGCTGCTCGATCTTGGCCTGCCCGACATCGACGGCACCGAGGTGGTGCTCGGGCTGCGCGGCTGGTCGGAGGTGCCCATCATCGTGCTGTCGGTGCGTGACGGGGAGCGGGACAAGGTGGCCGCCCTCGACGCGGGCGCCGACGACTACGTCACGAAGCCGTTCGGGATGGACGAACTGTTGGCGCGCCTGCGCGCCGCGCTGCGCCGCTACCAGCCGGCGACGGAGACGGCCGTCGTCACGACCCCGGACTTCACCATCGATCTGATCGCGGCGCGCGTCACCCGCAACGGCGAGATCGTCCACCTCACCCCCACCGAGTGGGGACTGGTCGAGCAACTGGTGCGCAACCCCGGTCGCCTCCTGACGCAGCGCTACCTCCTCCAGCACGTGTGGGGACCGCAGTACGAGCGGGAGACGAACTACCTGCGCGTGTACATGGCCCAGGTGCGACGCAAGCTCGAGCCCGACCCGGCCCGGCCGCGGTACTTCATCACCGAGCCGGGCATGGGCTACCGCTTCCAGACCGACACCTGACGCGCCGAGGCGCCGGCGATCGAGGATCACCGGGCGCTCAGCGAGTGGGCGTCGCTCGACGGCGCCGTTACTTGCGCTTGCTGTTGCCGGCGGCGGCCGGCTCCATCGTCTGGGCGCACACGATCTGGCGCAGTTCGTCCACGGCGCGACACAGGGCGTCGACCTTGGTGTCGATGGCGGCGAGCTGGGCCGAGCTGGCACCGGTAGCAGCGGACGTCTCGCACCCGGCCGCTTCCTTCAGCAGCGAGTGGCAGTGGCGCAGCAGCCGTCCGGAGTCGCGCTCTTCGGCGATGTAGCGCCCGAGCAGCTGACCCGTCGTGATGTCGATCGTGGTGTCGTTGAACATGCTGGCGAAGATGTCGGGCTTGTCGCCTTCGTCCCGGCCGAGGCCGAGCAGCTCGAACTTCTCCAGGTCGGTGCGGTCCGAGCCGGCAATAGCCATCTTCTCGGCGAAGCCCGGGTTGTCCTTCGGGATGAGGGAGTAGCCGAGCTCGTTGATGCGCTTGGCGAAGCTCAAACCGTGCTCACCTTCGCGGTGGGCCACGGTGAGGATCACGGCCTTCACCTCGGGGCTGGGCGTCGCATCGGCCCACGCGTTCAGGTAGCAGTGCGCCTCGGATTCACCGAGGGAGATGGCATTGAGCAAACCGAGATAGCTGGGCTTTTCCGACACGTGATGGCTCCTTTTCCCCATGGAGAGCGGCTCCACGAGGAGCTGCCCAGGAACAGTGTTGTTTCCCATGAGATCAGTACCCCATATTCCCAGGTAGGACGGCTTCGACGCAAACCCGCAGGTCCGACGGATCAACTTCGGCGCTGGTGGGTAGGTGGCCGCCGCATGTCTGGCCGATCCCCGATCTGGGCGCCGGGCCCGCCTGGGCGCGTCGTCGTGGTGGCTCCTCATCCTGACGATGAGGTCTTCGGCGCGGGCGGCATCATGCACGACCTCGCTCAGGCCGGCTGGAGCGTGGCCGTGGTGGCCGTGACCGACGGCGAAGGCGCCTTCGGCCGTGACGGTGCGCGGGGACGGGCCGCCCTCGCTCGGCGGCGGCGGGCGGAGCAGGCCCTGGCACTGGCCTGCCTCGGACTCGCCGAGGTGGACGTGCACCGCTTGGGCCTTCCCGACGGCGACCTCCGGCACCACGAGCCGACCATCACTCGGGCGTTGCGAACGCTGGCCCAAGGCGCCGACTGGCTGCTCACCACCTGGCGCCACGACAGTCATCCCGATCACGAAGCCACCGGCCGGGCCGCGGCCGAGGCGGCGCGTGACCTCGACGTCAAGCTGGCCGAGTACCCGGTTTGGGGTGGGTCGCCGCCGCCGCGCCGGCATTGGAACTGGCCGCTGGCCGCGGCGACGCGCTCGGCGAAGGCGGCGGCCATCGGCGCCTTCGCCAGCCAGCTGGAGCCCAGCCCCCACGGCCGTCCCGTCGTTCCTGCCGAGATGGTCGAGCGGTGCCGGCGCGCCGATGAGGTGCTGTTCGGTTGACCCGCGTCCCCATCACCCACTTCGACGACGGCTACCGCGACGATCCCGACCCTTGGGGATTCGCGCACCGGTTCTACGAGCAGCGGCGCTACGACATCACCGTCGCGGCGCTGCCGCGGGCCCGGTACCGGCGCGCCTTCGAACCGGCGTGCGCCGTCGGTGAGCTCACCCGACGGTTGGCGTCGCGGTGCGAGGAGGTGGTGGCGTCGGATTGCTCGGCCACCGTGGTCGATCACGCTCGCGGTGTCCATCGCTCCATCGACAACATCATCTGGTCGGTGGGGTCCGTGCCCGAGGACTGGCCGGCGGGTCGGTTCGACCTCGTGGTGTTGAGCGAGATCGGCTACTACTTCTCGCTCGACGAGCTGAGCGGCCTGCGCGACCGCGCCATCGCCGCCGTCGAGCCGGGCGGCACGTTCATGGCGGTCCACTGGCTCGGCCGCAGCCGCGACCATCTGCTGCACGGCGACGACGTCCACGACGTGCTGGGCGCGACGCAGGCACTGGCCCACGGAGGGTCGTATCGCGACGGCGGCTTCCGGCTGGACTGGTGGGAACGGCGATGACGCCGTGGTACGTCGGGGTGGTGGTTCCCGCCCGGGACGAGGAGGCCCTCATCGGCGGGTGCGTCGCCAGCATCCGCGTTGCCCTCGCCGCCGCGGGGCTCCCGCCCCGGCGCGCCCACATCGCCGTGGTCGCCAACGGATGTCGCGACGGCACTGCCGGCGTGGCCGGTCCGCTGCTCGACGGTCTGGGCGCGGTGATCGAGCTCGATGCCGCCGGCGTGGGAGCGGCACGCGGCGCCGGCACCGCCGCCGTGCTCGACGCCTTCCGCGGGGTCGATCCGGCCACGATCTGGCTGGCCAACACCGACGCCGACACCATCGTTCCGCCGTCGTGGGTGACCGACCAGCTGCGCGCCGCCGCAACCGGAGCGGTGGCTGTCGCCGGCGTGGTCGGGGTCGACTCGTTCGCCGGCCACCCGCCATGCGTGCCCCGCCAGTTCCACGAGATCTATGGCCGCGCCGACGACGACCACGCCTACGACGATCATCCGCACGTGCACGGAGCCAACCTCGGCGTACGGGCCGACGCCTACCTCGCCGTGGGCGGTTGGCCGGTGCTGGCCTCGGGCGAGGACAACGGGCTGTGGGATGCACTGCGCGCCGCCGAGCTGCCCGTGATCTCCACCCGCACGGTGCACGTGGTGACGAGCAGCCGCACCGCCACCCGCGCCACCGGCGGCTTCGGCCAGTGGCTGGTGGAGCTGGCCGATGCCGGTTGACGCCGCCCAGCGGCTGCGGGCGCTGGAGCGCAGTGGCGAGCTCACGCTCCCGCGGCCGGGCGGAGGGGCCACCCCGGCCCGGCTCGACGCCCTCTGGTCGCTGGCCGCCACTGAGGATCTGTCCGTGGCCCGGCTGGCCGAGGCCCACACCGACGCCGTCGCCATCCTGACCGAAGCCGGCCACGAGGTCCCTCCTGCGATGCTGCTCGGCGTCTGGGCGTCGAACCGGTCGGATGCACCGGTCACTGCGTCACGCGTCGGCGGCGGTTGGCGGGTGCGCGGCACGAAGGCGTTCTGCTCGGGTGTCACGCTGCTCGATGCCGCACTGCTGACGGCCGGCACGCCCGATGGTGAACAGCTTCTGGTCGTGCCGCTGCGCGCAGGCGGTGTGCGGGCCGACACCTCGGTGTGGCACACCCCGGCCCTGGCCGCCGCCGCCACCGGCAGCGTCGACCTGGACCTGGACCTGCCGCTCGATGCCGCCGTCGGCGGCCCCGGCTTCTACGTGGACCGGCCGGGGCTCTGGCACGGTGCCATCGGGGTGGCGGCGTGCTGGGCGGGTGGCGCCGCGGGCATCGGCGCCGCGGTGCGGGCCGCCGTGAGCCAGCGGGACCGGCACGGACTGGTCCACCTCGGCGCTATCGAGGCCGCCGTGTGGGGCATGGGCGCGGTGCTGGCCGACGCCGGCCGCGCCATCGATGCCGACCCCGACGATGGCGCGGGCGTCGGGTTCCCACGAGCGCTGATGGTGCGCCACCTCATCGCCGAGCACTGCACCGCCATCCTCGACCGGGCCGACCGGGCGCTGGGTCCCGGCCCCCTCGCCTTCGACGCCGCCTATGCCCAGCGGGTGATGGATCTGCGCCTCTACCTCCAGCAGCACCACTTCGAACGCGACCTCGAGACCATCGGGCGCAGCTGGCCCCCGCGAGTGCCGTAGCAGCCAGCCGGGTACTGGGTCAGCATGACGCTCGCACGCGGCCCGATCATCATCATCGGCGGCGGGGCCTCCGCCCACAGTTGCGCCGACGCCTATCGACAAGCAGGCGGCCAGGACGACCTCGTGATCGTGAGCGCCGACGACCGGCCGCCCTACTACCGGCCCCCTCTCACCAAGGAGTACTTGCGCGGCGAGATCGACGCCGGCGAGCTGCCCCTCGCCGACGACGGCTGGTACGACACCAATGCCGTCGAACTGCGCCTGGGGTCGGTGGTGCAGGGCATCGACCTCGAGCAGCATCAGTTGGTGATCGGCAACGACCGCGCGGCGTGGAGCAGGCTGGTCGTGGCCACCGGCTCGATGGCGCGGGCGGTGCCGGCACCCGGCGGTGATCACCCCGAGCTGCTGACGATCCGGGCGGCGGCGGACGCCGAGCACGTCATGGGCGCGGTCGCGGAAGGCGACGAGGTCGTGATCATCGGCGCCGGCTTCGTCGGATGCGAGGCCGCCGCCAGCCTGCGCGCCCGCGGCCTGAACGTGACGGTCGTGACCCCGGAGCCCGGGCCGCAGCACGAACGACTCGGCGCCGACGTCGGGCGCATCATCGCCGGGTGGCTCGGCGACGACGGGGTGGCCGCGCAGTTCGGCCAGGGGGTGGCGTCGATCGAGCGCCGCAGTGACGGCTGGCGCGTGCACCTCGACGACGCGACCGTGCTCCGCGCCGGCCACGTGCTCGCCGCCACGGGGGCGGTGCCGAACATCGACCTTGCCGAGCGCGCCGGCCTGCCCATCGACGGCGGTGGCATCGTCACCGACGCGTCGATGCTCACGCCAGTGCCCGGGGTCTACGCCGTGGGCGATGTCGCCTTCGCCCACAACCACGGGGCCAACCGGCGCCTTCGGGTGGAGCACTGGCAGGACGCCGTCGACATGGGCCGCCTCGCCGGGCAGGGGCTCGCCGGGCGCGAGACCGGCTGGCACGGCGTGCCCGGGTTCTGGTCCACGATCGGTTCCCGGACCTTGAAGCTGGCGGCGTGGGGCGATGGGTGGACCGATGTGATGGTGGACGGCGACGGCGACGGATTCACCGCGTGGTACGGGCGCGAGGGCACGATCGTGGGCGTGCTCACGCATGAGCGCGACGGTGACTACGAGCGTGGGGCGAAGCTCGTAGCCACCGCGGCGCCGTTCCCGCCAGGCTGACGCCAAGCGATCGGCGCGCTCGACCAGACCCGCCTCGCGGTGGCTCTCGTCTAGCGAATTCCGAGTCGGCCCGCGGCGCGGTTCGCCGCGGCCGGCCCCGCAAGTTGACGCAGGAGCAGCAGGCCATCGATGAGGGCGACGGCGGCTTCAGCCTCCGAGCGGCGCTCTTTGGCGGTCCCCGTGAGGAACCCCGTCATCCAGTCGATCCAGCCGTCGATGATCTGCGGTGCCAACGAGTCGTAGGGCGCTCGCCCCGCCGCGGCCAGACCGTTGGCTTCAAAGAACAGCGCGAAGATCCGATCGGTCTCGGCGCGTGCGAGAACCGGCCACGCCGCGCGTGCCAGGCCGATGTGGTCGCGCGCCGGCGTCGAGAAGGCGCCCGCCAGCGTCTCCTGCAGCCTCGCCCCGATTGCCATGACGACCTCGGTGACCAGATCGTCCTTCGTCGGGAAGTAGTACACGATGGTCCGGTCGTTCATTCCGAGCCGTTTCGCCACGCGCCCGAAGGTCAGATGGCTGAGCCCATCCGCGAGGGCGGCGCGCACGGCGCCGTCGAGGATCTCTTCCTTGGTGTGCTTCGGACCCATCTCACCCTTGACTGTAGCGATCACTACGAATAAGGTACGTAGCGACCGCTACAACTATGGCGGAACCGAGGCGAATGCACAAGCGCCACCACCTGACACGAGGAACTTGACGTGACGGAACCGCGTACCACATCGACTGAGGTCGTCGAGGCGTTTCTCGATGCCTTCGTAGCTATGGACTTCGACCAGGCGCTGGCCTACCTGGCCGACGACTGCGAATACACGAACATGCCGATGGGAACCGTCCGCGGCCCGTCCGGTGTCAGGGAGGTGCTCGAACCCTTCTTCGCGCCGATCCACGAGAACGAGCTCGTCATCCTGCGCAAGGCCGAAAGGGGTCCGATCGTGTTCATGGAGCGCCTCGACCGCCATCGGCTCGATCACGGATGGCGCGAGCTGCCGGTCAACAGCGTGTTCGAGGTTCACGGCGGCCGCGTCACCGTCTGGCGCGACTACTTCGACCTCGGCACTGCGGCCAAGATCCACGAACCCGCCGCCGGCACGTGACCGAGGCAGCTGGCACCGTGGACCTGTGGCCCGCACCCGAGCAGGCACGCACTCACCTCGGCACCATCGAGTATCGAGACATCGGCGAGGGCCCGGTGATTGTCTTTCTCCACCTTGTGCTCGCCGAGGGCTCGCACTGGGACAAGATGCCACCGCTCCTGGCCGACCGGTTCCGCTGCATCTGTCCCACGCTGCCGATGGGCGCGCATCGCCTGCCGGCCGATGACGACGCCGACTTGTCCGCCGCCGGACTCGCCCGCGCCGTCGCCGAGCTCCTCGAGCATCTCGACGTGCACGACGTGACCCTCGTCGGCAACGACAGCGGTGGAGCGATCTCCCAGGTCCTGGCGGTGAACCACCCGGAGCGCCTCGGTCGGGTGGTCCTCACCAACTGCGACATGTACGACGACTTCCCGCCCACGATCTTCCGCTACTTCAAGCTGCTGCCGTACATCCCCGGCAGCCTGGCCGTCACCGGACGGGCGTTCAAGATTCGTGCCCTCTGGCCGCTCCCGTTCGTGTTTGGGCGCCTCACCAACCACGTCGACGGCATCAAGATCGGCCGCTGGGCCGACGCGCTCCTCGCCAGCAAGAAGGTGCGCCGTGATGCCCGCAAGGTGATCAAAGCCTTCGGCCCGCGCGTCACCAACGAGGCCGCTGCGGCGCTCCGGTCGACCGCACTCCCGTTCCTGGTGGCCTGGGGCGCTGACGACAAAGCGTTCAAACCAGCGCTCGCCGAGCGGTTCTGCGCCGAGGTCCCCACCGCTCACCTGGTCATGATCGCGGACTGCAAGACCCTCGTCTGCTGGGACCAGCCCCAACGCCTCGCAGAACTGATCTCGGACTTCATCCAGGCGTGACCTGGTCACCCAGGGACGCTGCGCTCGGTCGCCGGTACCCGGCACTCCCAGAATTCTTGTAAAGACTTTGTCAAGCGACTTGTAACACCGAGGCAAAGGGCGTACACCGTCAACGTCCGTCGAACACGGCGGACGGGGATGAGAGCTGTCGCAACGGAGCGGTGCTGGAGGTCGCTATGGCGGGGATCGGGGTTCTCTGGTTACTGAGCGCGGCGGCCATGGTGGCGCTCGTGCTCGCGGTGCGCCGTGACGGAGCCAGTCAGTCGGCATGGCGGGGCCGATTCGATCGGGAGCTGGCGGCCCTGCTCGACCGCGGCGCGGCCGAGCTCGTGTCCGATCGGCTGTCGTCAGGGCCGCTGCTGGTCCCCGTACGGATGGGCCACCGCATCCTCGGGCCGTTCCTGCTGGTCGACACCGGCACCACGTGCCTGCGCCTCCAGCTCTACAACGACAAGCGCAAGCCCGAGCCGCCCACCGGGCCGGGCGGCGGGCTGGCCCGGCTGCGCGCCATCTCCTACACCGACGGCCAAGGCTGGCGCTTCGTGTTCGACGGCCCGTTCGGCCCGCAGCGCTACCTCGGTTGGCTGGTCGAGACCATGGGCCACCGAGCCCTGACCTGAGCCCGAGCGGGGTCCGGGGGGACCGGCGATGTGACTTCACCCGGGTGTCGCTGCCAGGCTGCGGGCTGACGGCTGATCAAGGAGCGCGAACATGGACGACAAACGACCGGCGATCTCGCTGATCGCGGTGCCCGGCAAGCGCAAGGCGGCGCTCGAGGCTGCACGGGAGGCCGACCAGCGCGGCTTCGCCGGCATCGCCTGCCCCAGCCTGGGCGGCGCCATGGGCCTGTGCGCGTCGCTGGCTCATGTCACCGAGACCATCCCGTTCTGGACCTCGATCCAGCCGATCTACCTCGCCACCGCCCCGGAGACGGCGGTCCTCGCGTCCCACATCTCCGAGGTGAGCGACGGCCGCTTCACCCTGGGTCTCGGTGTCAGCCACGGACCCGTGCACCAGCGGCTCGGCCTCGAGGTCGGCCGCCCGCTGGCCGACACCCGCCACTACGTCGAGCGCGTCCGGGCCACCAAGGACGTGTCGCTGCCCAAGATCGCCCTCGCCACGCTGCGGGACAAGATGCTGGGTCTGGCCGCCGAGATCAGCGACGGCGCCATCTGGGCCAACGCCTCCCGCAGCGCCATGGCCCCGCAGCTCGCCCGGGTGCCGGAGGCGGTGCGCGACGGCTTCCTGCTGGCCAACATGGTGCCGACGGTGATCGATGAGGACCGGGCCGCCGCCGAAGCCATCCACCGGCGCACGCTCACCGGCTACGTGGCGCTGCCGAACTACCGGAACTACTGGAAGCAGGCGGGCTACGTGGAGGAGATGGAAGCCATCGAGAAGGCGTTGGCCACCGACCCGAAGTCGGTGCCGAGCGTGATGAGCGACGCGTGGTTGCGCGACTGCACGCTGGCCGGCTCGGCCACGGAGGTACGCGACGGCGTCGCCGCCTGGTGGGACCTCGGGGTCACGCCCATCGTGGTGATGTCGTCGACCAGCGGTGGCCAGATGAAAGCGCTGCAGGAGCTCTACGCCGCCTACAACTGATCGTAGGGGACCGAACCGCCCCGAGCGGGCCCGGCTCAAGCCAGGATCTTGGCCTTCTGGGTGTCGAACTCGGCGGGAGTGATGACGCCTTGGTCCCGGAGCGACGCAAGCTTCTGCAGCTCGTCGGCGGCACTGCCCGACGTGGCCGCGGCCTGCTGCACGTAGGACTTGAACGCGGCATCGGCCGCTTGCTGGTTGTGCAGCGCGCGCTCGTGCATCTTGCCGCCCCGAACGATCAGGTAGATGAAGATCCCGATGTAGGGCATGAACACGATGAAGATCGACCACAGCGCCTTGCCCCACCCCGACAGGTCGTGGCTACGGAAGATGTCGCCGAAAACGGCGATCAACAGCCAGAAGAAGATCACGAAGGCGAAGATCCACAGCACGGTCAGCAAGGCGTCGCCGAGGGAGTAATCGGCCAGCACGAACACCGGTCCTCACTTTCGAACGGCCGGGCCGCCGCGGGAGCGACGGGCTACGTCCGGGACGTTGCGGGCCGAATCGTACGCGCCGTCACCGTGGCACCCGACGATGGTGCGGCGCGCCGGGCGCCGCGTCGTCAGTACGCCTTTACCTCTTTTCTCGGCAGCAGGGCGATGACGATCAGCGCGATGAGCGGGAAGAGGAACCCGAGGATGGCCCACAACACGGGGCCGCGACCTTTGCCCGACGCGATCCGGTAGCACGCGTAGGCGCACACGATCGCAATGATGAGGCTGATGGTGAGGCTGACGGACATGGGACCCTCCCGGTGGCTGGGCCGAATGGTAGGGCGAGCAGCGTGAGCGTCCACCGACAAGGTGTCCAGCCGAACTGGCCAACGGCGCCGGCACCTGACGGCTCTCTGGCCCAAACGGTGGAGGTGCGGGGAATCGAACCCCGGGCCTCAACAGTGCGATTGTTGCGCTCTACCAACTGAGCTACACCCCCGCTGGGCCACGTCACGCTAGCCGACGCTCCGGCGGGTCGTGCAGGCGGAATCGCGCCGTCAGGCGGCCTGGGACCAGGAGTCGCGCATGGCGCGCTCCTCCTCGGCCCGGCGTAGCTGCACCAGCAGGTAGACGTAGAACACCAAGATGGCGTCGACCAGCAGGTTGACGCCGACCATGGGGCTGAAGCCGAGGCCGAACCCGCCGACGGCGGTGACGGCGGCGATGGCGAGGAGCGCCACGAGGACGTTCAGCCGGCGGCGGCGCACGTCGGCTCGACCGGTACGCATCGAGTAGCCCACCGGCATCGGCCGGCCCATGGGGGCGGCCACCCGGCGAGGACGAGCGGCGGCGGCGTAGCCCCGGGGCTCGCGGTAGTCCTCGTAGTCGTCGTAGTCGGGCTGATAACGGGGGACAGCGGCCAGCCGGGGCGGGGAGCCGACAACACCGCCAGTGCGGCGGGTGACGCCCCGAGTGGCGGGCACCTGCTGGTGGCTCATCGGGCGGACCGCTCGGCGCGGCGGGCCAGTACGGGACAGCGTGGCCAGCTGCTGGCGGAAACTGCCGATAGAGGTGGAAGGCCGTCCGTCCGAGCGGGATCGCAACAGTGGCGGTACCAGCACCACGACCCACGCCACGGCGAGGATGACCACGATCAACGGCGTCACTCCGTGCCTGCCTTCTTCTGCCTCGAACGGTAGTGGGCTCGCCGGTGAGCGAGGTGGATGCTGCCGACGGATCGGCTCGCAACCTCCGCCACCAGGGCGAGTGCCATCGAGCCCCCGTTGGCCCGCGACGTTACGGTTCTACTACGAACGGGTGGCCGGGAGCAACGGGCGGACGCTCGATCCGCGCTCAAACGTCCATGTTCAACACGCTACGCATCCCCTTTGCGACGGTACGTGCCGGAACGGCCACCGGTCTTCTCCCACAAGCACAGGTCACCGATCACCATCGCCCGGTCGGCCGACTTGCACATGTCGTAGATCGTGAGGGCGGCGACGCCACAGGCGTGCAGCGCCTCCATCTCGACGCCGGTACGGTCGACCGTCTCGACCGAGGACTCCACCGCGATGTAGTCGTCGCCGATCTCGAAGTTGATCATCACCGAGCCGACGAGGAGCGGATGGCACAACGGAATGGTGTCGGCGGTGCGCTTCGCCGCCTGGATGCCGGCCACCCGGGCCACCGCCAGCACGTCCCCCTTGGTGACCTCCCGGTTGGCCACGGCGACGGTGGTCTCGGGCTTCATGAAGACCTTGCACCGGGCAGTCGCCCGCCGGTGCGATGGCTCCTTCGGCGTGACATCCACCATTCGGGCGCGCCCGAGCGGGTCGAGGTGGGTGAACGTGTGGTCGGACACTGGCCGCATTCTAGGTGCGAGGGGGTCCCTTCACGGTTGGCGCGCCGACAAATAAGCACAACATGTGGTAGGCCGGTCACTGACGGGCGTCGTTTTGGCACAATTTCTGGATCGACGATGACGAAAAGCAGGGGTTCATGACGTTTTCTCGTATTGGTGCCGTGGTGGTGGCCACGGCGACGGCGGCCGCCGGCCTCATCGCGGTGGCCGGGCCGGCCAGTGCCGCCTCGCTGCGCGTGGGCACCGTCATCAACCCTGCCGGCAGCGGCGTCCTCTACGTGGACGACGGCGGCTACTGCCTGCCGGGGGTCGACTACGCCTCCGGTCAGGCGGTCGGGACGGTGTCGTCGTGCCGAGGCAACCCGTCGCCCATGCGCGTCGAGGTGTACCCGATCCCGCTGGGCGGCAACTGGGATCCGTTCACCATCCCCGCCGGCGGCCTGGCCGTCGATGCCCCCAACGGCGCCAACGTCGGTGATCTGGCCCTGCCGTCGGCGACGAGCGGGGGCATCAAGCTGACCGGCAAGATCGCGTCCACCACGCCCGTGGGCAACGAGCGCCTCCACGCCGACATCTTCCAGCGGACCGACACCACGCCCAACGGCGTCGGTGCCTTCGGCTCCTTCTTCGCCAACAGGGGCAATGACTGGACCACGGGCTGGATCCTCCCCGGCTCCTACATCCTGTTCCTCGAGGACCGCGTCACCGGGAACCAGATCCAGGTGCTGGCCGACTTCGGGCCCGGCACCAACATCGACATCGACCTGGACGCAACCTGCTTCGGCTTCGACACGTGCACCTACGCCGCCGGCGGGCCATCGGCCATCGGCGGCGGCTTCCACCCACTCGCCCCCACCCGCCTCCTCGACACGCGGGAGGGCAAGGGCATCCCCAACGGCCCGGTCGGTCCCGGCGACGGCCGCAACAGCGACCCGAACCCGGCCAACCGCGCCGAGAGCATCATCAACCACGAGCTCAAGGTCACCGACATCAGCGGCGTGCCGAGCGTCGGCGTGTCGGCCGTGCTCCTGAACGTCACCGCCATCGACCCGACCGACGACGGCTTCCTCACCGTCTACCCGAAGCTGGCTCGCGGCGTCGCCGATCCCTCCGACCCGATCCGCCTCTACGACGAGGAGACGGCGTTCCTGCCGAACTACCCGAACAGCTCGAACCTGAACTTCACCGCCGGCGACATCGTGCCCAACCTGGTGCTGGCCCGGGTGGGCGCGGGCGGCAAGATCCGCCTCAAGAACTTCGCCGGGCTGACCAACGTGGCCGCTGACGTCGTCGGTTGGTTCGACAGCGGCGGCGGTGGCGACGGCTTCACCGGCATCACCCCGACCCGGCTGCTCGACACCCGCGACGGCACCGGCGGCATCGGCGGGCGCTTCACCAGCGGCGAGATCCGCAACCTGGACGTGGCGCCGTCGGCCAAGGGCGCGGTGCCCCGCGACGCCACCGCCGTCGTGCTCAACGTCACCGCCGTCAACCCGACGAGCAACGGCTACGTCACGGTGTGGCCGACCGGCACGACGTCGCCGCTGGCGTCCAGCCTGAACACGCAGCCCGGCCAGACCCGACCGAACCTCGTGGTGGCCAAGGTCGGCGCCGGTGGTGCGGTCAGCTTCACCACCTACGGCGACAACAACGGCACGGTCGACCTGGTGGCCGACGTCGTCGGCTTCTTCCGGCCGGGCGCCGGCGTCGTCGTGGGCACCGATCCGCAGCGGCTGTTCGACTCCCGGTCGGGTCTCAACACCGCCGGCGCCCCGTTCGGGCCGGGCCAGTCGCGTGACGTCCAGGTCGTGGGGCAGGCCGGCGTGCCCAACGGAGCGACCGCCGTCGTGCTCAACGTCACCGTGACCGATCCGAACAACACCGGGTTCGTCACCGTGTGGCCGGCCGGCGCCGCCATGCCGCTGGCGTCGTCGCTCAACTACACGTTCGGCCAGACCGTGCCGAACCTGGTGATGGTGAAGCTCGGCAGCGGCGGCCAGGTCTCGCTGTACAACTCGGCCGGCAACGCCAACCTCCTAGCCGACGTCGTCGGCTACGTGGTGTAGCCCGACGCCCATCTTGGCTCGCCGGCGTTTGTGTCACGCCGATCGAGACGAATTCGACATCGGCGTTCCGTAGGCCGACCGGGACACCGGCCCCGCCCGCGTCAGCTGATGACCGGGCCCGTCTCCACCACGTCGAAGGCGCTGCCCGGGACACCCTTGAGCTGATCGAGGTCCTCGTCGTCCCAGCGCGAGTCCGACGTGCCCCCGAAGTACCAGTTCGACCCGTTGTCGGCCACGATCACCCCGTAGCGCTGCATCGCCACCAGGATCACGCGGGCAGCGCCGGTGTAGCGGCTGATGTCGAAGTCGGCCCGCAGTCGCAGGCGTAGCCCCATCGGCGGCAGGACCGGATCGGTGTTCGACGACGCGTCGTGCGTGGCGGGGTGGATGTGCCCGGCGAACGTCTCGGAGAACGTCATCCGCAGCGCGTGGGTGATCACGCCGGTGGCGACCTCGTCGTAGCGCACCAGGCCGGGGAAGATGGCCAGGCCGGCGGCGTCGGCCGACGTCCAGCCCTCGGGCCGCAGGGCGTTGGAGCGAAGGTCCCACCGAGCGCCCGATGCCGCCGTCCAGCCCCCGTCGCCGGCCGACGCCGCGAACAGCTCGTACAGCAGGCACGTGCCCTGCTGGAGCGCCAGCACGTGGGCGTCGGAGCCGGCCTCGACCGGTGCGGTCAACGGGATGGGGTACGGCCCCGGATCGCTCTGGCTGCCGTAGGCGTCGAAGTCCACCGGCACCGGCGGCTGGTCGGCGGCCACGACGACGAAGGGAATGCCGTAGGAGAGGTTGCTGCCGAAGTCCGGGTGCAAGTAGCCGCCCAGGCGGGCGATGGTGGCCGCCGAACCGGCCCGCACCGGCGCCTGCGAGACGTCGGTGTTCCAGGCGTTGTCGGCCGGGAAGACCGGGCAGCCGGCGACGGTAGTGCCAGGCCCGGCGGCACCGACCGCAACGGTGATGCGCACGGCGCGGGCGCTGGCCACGACGGGTGTCACCGCCTCGGGCGTGACCGTCGTGGCCGCCCGAGCCCCGCACGCCGCCAGCACCAGTGCGCCCGCCAGGAACAGTGCCGTTGCCGACCGCCGCACTACCCGCCGATCTGGCTCATCGAGCGATTCGGTCGGATGAAGTTCACGCGGCCGATGGCGTGCCCGGCCCACTTGCTGCCGACGGCGCGCTCGATCTCCGATGCCACGTCGTCGTCGGAGCCGCCCCCGCGCAGGATGGCGCGCAGGTCGAACTCGCGCGTCTCGAAGAGACACGTGCGGAACTGGCCTTCGGCGGTGAGCCGCACGCGGTCGCAGTCACCGCAGAACGGCTTGGTGACCGACGGGATGACGCCGACATCGCCGGCACCGTCGGCGTAGCGCCACCGATCGGCGGGAGCCGCGCCCCGACCGAGCACGGGCTCGAGCGGGTGCACCGCGCTGATGGCGGCGACGATCTCGTCCTGGCTGACGACGTCGGTCGCCCGCCACGCACCACTGGCGTCGAGCGGCATGAACTCGATGAACCGGACGTGCACACCACGCTGGCGGCCGAAGTCGGCGAAGTCGACGATCTCGTCGTCGTTGACGCCACGCTGGAGCACGACGTTGAGCTTCACCGGCTCGAAGCCAGCGTCTTGGGCGGCGGCGATGCCGTCCAGCACCCGGTGCAGCTCATCGCGCCGGGTCATGGCCAGGAAGCGATCGCGCTGCAGCGAGTCGAGCGAGATGTTGACCCGGTCCAGTCCCGCGGCGCGCAGCTCGTGGGCGAGCAGGCCGAACGTGGCGCCATTGGTGGTGATCGACAGATTGGGCTTGGTGCCGTCGGTGCGGCGCAGGGCGGCCAGCTTCTCCACCAGCACCGGGAGGCGGGCCCGCACCGTCGGCTCGCCGCCGGTCAGTCGAATGCCGTCGACGTCGAAGCGCGACACGAACACGCGAGCCAGCCGCTCGATCTCCTCGAAGCTCAGCAGGTCCTCGCGCGGCAGCCACTGCATGCCTTCGGAGGGCATGCAGTACGTGCAGCGGAAGTTGCAGCGGTCCGTGATGGAGATCCGCAGGTCGCGCACGGTGCGCCCGAAGGGATCGACGAGATCGGCCATACAGGCAGGCTACGCAGGGACCCGGGTCATGACCACCCGATCAGCAGGACTTCGACATCGCCGCCCGGCCGCACGCCGTCCCCGTCGGGCAGCAGCGCCAGGCCGTCGGCCGCCGCGGTGGCGGCCAGCTGATGGCTGCCCTGCACGCCCGTGGACCGCACGTGCCAGCGGCCATCGGGCCCGAACTGGCCGCGGGTGCGCACGAGGTGCAACTTGCCGTCGGGGCGACGGCGCAGACCGTCGTCGGCGACGGCCAGCACTCGCGGATGGTCGATGCTGGGATGGCCCATCATCTGACGCAACGCCGGGCGGGCCAGCACCTCGAACGACACGAGCGACGACACGGGGTTGCCGGGCAGCCCGAACACGGGCACCGCTCGGTCGCCGCGCGCCACCACACCGAACGCGAACGGCTTGGCCGGCTTGATGGCGATCTGCATCCAGCTCATGTCGGCCACGCGGTCCAGCACGACCTTGATGAGGTCGAAGTCGCCCATGCTGACGCCGCCACTGGTGACGACGGCGTCGCAGCGGCCGACGGCGTCCTGCACCGTGGTGGTGATGGCGCCTTCGTCGTCGCGCACCAGCCCGAGGTCGACGGCCACACACCCGGCCTGCGCCACCAGGGCCAGCAACATCAGACGATTGCTCTCACGGATCTGACCCGGCGCCAACGGTCCCCCGTCTTCGACCAGCTCGTCACCGGTCGACAGCACGCCGACGCGAGGCCGCGGCCACACCCGCACCTCGGTGCACCCGATGCTGGCCAGCACGCCCAGATGGGCGGGCCCGATGACGGTGGCCACCGGCAGGACCTCGTCGCCGCGACGCACGTCCGAGCCGGCCAGCCGCACCGCATCACCGGCGGCCACCGCCCGCCCGATGCGCACGGTGCCGTCGAAGGCCTCGGTGTCCTCCACCATCACCATGGCGTCGGCACCCGGCGGTACCGGCGCGCCCGTCATGATCCGGATGGCCTCGCCCGCCCCGACCGGGGTGGTGGGCGCGGCACCGGCGGCGAGGAGGCCGACGACCCGAAGCTCCACGGGCGCCGCGACGGTGTCGGCCGCCTGCACCGCGTAACCGTCGACGGCCGTGTTGGCGAACGGCGGGACATCCTCGGCCGACGTCACCGCCTCGGCGGTGACGCATCCCAGCGACTCGGCGATGGGCACCACGACGGGTGGCAGCGCCGGGCAGCGGGCGAGGACGTAGCGGCGGGCGTCCTCGAGGTCGATCAACGCCCGGCCACGCCCTCGTGGGTCAACAGTTCGTCGAGGATGGCCCGGAACCCGGGGCCGACCTCGGGATGACGCAGCGCCACCTCGACGGTGGCCCGCAGCCAGTCCAGCTTGTTCCCGATGTCGTAGCGGCCACCTTCGAGGACGAGCCCGAAGAACGGACCGGCCTCGGCCATCTGGCACAGCGCGTCGGTCAGCTGGATCTCGCCGATGGCACCTGGCCGCAGGCCGGCGATGCGGTCGAACACGTCGGGGGTGAGCACGTAGCGGCCGATGATGGCAAGGTCCGACGGTTCGGTCCCCCGCGCCGGCTTCTCGACCGTGGTGGTGATGCGCACGACGGCGTCGGCGCCGATGTCGCCCTGGGTAGCCACCACGCCGTACTTGCCGATCTCGTCGGCAGGGAAGCGCATGAGGGCCACGACCGACGCCTCACGTTGCTCGGCGGCGGCGATCATGCGCGCCAGCGAGTCGGAGCCTTCGGCCATGAGGTCGTCGGGAAGCAGGACGGCAAACGGTTCGTCGCCGACGTGGCGCCGGCCCATGCCGACCGCGTGACCCAGACCCCTGGGCTCACCCTGGCGGATGTAGTGGATGTCGGCCATCTCGGACAGCGCCCGCATCCGCTCGACCAGCTCGTCCTTGCCCGAGGCCGACAGCGACGCCTCCAGCTCCGGCGCCCGGTCGAAGTGGTCCTCGATGGCCTTCTTCGAGCGGCCCGTCACGATGAGGATGTCGGTGATGCCGGCGGCCACCGCCTCCTCCACCACGTACTGGATGCCCGGCTTGTCCACCAGCGGGATCATCTCTTTGGGAATGGCTTTCGTGGCTGGTAGGAAGCGAGTTCCGAGTCCTGCCGCGGGAATGACCGCCTTGCGGATGCGCACGTGGGCCAGCCTACGGGTCGATCCGCCAGCGTGCCTGAGTCGTTCGGACCCGCTAGCATTAGCACTCTGGACTGACGAGTGCTAACAGCGGCCAGCGGAGTGACGATGCCCACGTACGTCTACAAGTTCCTCGACACCGGCGAGACCATCGAGGTCCAGCAGGCGTTCACCGAGGAGGCCCTCACCGAGGCGCCCCACCCGAGCGACGGCGCGCTGCGTCCCGTCCGCAAGGTCTTCACCCCGGTCGGCATCACGTTCAAGGGCAACGGGTTCTACAAGACCGACAACCGGGGCAAGAGCTCCTCGTCGGCCGGGTCCAGCTCCGGAGCGTCGACCGGCACGTCGTCGGAGTCGTCCGGCTCGTCGGGGTCGTCGGACTCCGGGTCGTCGACGTCGAGCGGGTCGTCCGACTCCTCCGGCTCGACCGCCTCGAAGGCCGACAAGGGCTCCAGCCCCAGCACGGGCTCGCCATCGGGCTCGGGCGGCGGTCACGCCCACTCCCACGGCAGCCACAGCCACACGCATTGATGGCCGGGGTGCACGCCGACGTGGGCGTGTTCGGCGGCTCCGGGTTCTACCAATTCCTCGAGGACACCACCGAGGTGGTGATCGCGACGCCCTACGGCGCGCCCTCGGCGCCGATCACGATCGGCACGGTCGGCGGCAAGTCGGTGGCCTTCCTCCCGCGCCACGGCCGCCGTCACGAACTGGCGCCCCACGCCGTGCCCTACCGGGCCAACGTGTGGGCCATGCACGAGCTCGGCGTGGGCGCGCTGCTGTCGCCGTGCGCCTGCGGCACGCTGCAACCCGACCTCCACCCGCAGGACGTGGTGGTGGTCGATCAGCTCATCGACCGGACGTGGGGACGAGCCGACAGCTTCCACCTCAACGGACCGGTGCACCACGTCGCCTTCGCCGATCCGTACGACGCCGGGCTGCGTCGCGCCCTGGTGGCGGCCGGACGCGGGCTCGGGCTCACGGTGCACGACGGCGGCACGCTGGTGGTGGTCCAAGGGCCGCGCTTCTCCACCCGCGCCGAGTCGGCCTGGTTCCGCCAGCAGGGGTGGGCGGTGGTCAACATGACCGGCTACCCGGAGGCGGTGCTGGCGGCCGAGCTGAAGATCCCGTTCGCGTCGATCGCGCTGGTCACGGACTACGACGCCGGCGTCGACGGCGGCCAGCCGGTGACGCAGGAGGTCGTGTTCGAGGTGCTCGAGCGCAACGTCCACCACGTCCGCTCGCTGCTCGAAGCGGCGATCCCAAGTCTGTAGCCGGTCGCGCTGGGCGATGGCGCGGCGATGGCGGCACCGCCGAGCCCCGAATTTCGCGCAGGCCGCGCGCTCGACCGCGCCCCAGTGCGTCCGAGCGCGCAGGCCGCGCGACTTCGGACCGGCGCGATGCGACGGCGGCCGGTGCACCGGGCGGCGGGTCTCCGGGTTGGGCCGGGGCCGAGGGACTGTGCGCGGGCGGCGACCGACACGCTGCCGGGCGGGAGCGCCGCGGTGGGATGGGTGCCGTCGGTGGCAGTGACATCGCCGTGCGAGGCGGCCGCCCCCCGACCCCACGCTTCGTGAGCATCTTCTCGGTGCATCTGCGCTTCTCGGTGCAGAAGTGCAGCATGTTTGCGGCGGAAGCGCGACGAGAACGAGCCAGGACGGCCACAGGCGACCACGCACCGCAAGAACGATCGACGCCAGCGACGTCACCGCCACAAGCCGTGCTCGCCAGCGCACCGACGGGCGGCGGCAGCGGCCCGTCGACCCGCGATCGGGCGTCGCGGCCGGCGCACCGTTCGCGCAGCCTGCGCGCTCGACCGCGCCCCAGTGCGTCCGAGCGCGCAGGCCGCGCGCCTGATGGCGCGATTTCGGACCGGCGCGACGCGACGCGACGCGACGCGACGCGACGCGGACGGTGCAGCGGGCGCCAGCGTCTGTCCATCGGCCGTAGACTGCGAGCGCTTCCCCCTCCTGCGTCCATCTGACCGGAGGGTTCCATGCGCCTCCCGCACCGCCTTCGCCTCCTCCTGGCGACGCGCCCCCTCGTCTACTGGGGCCTCACCATCGCCCTCGCCGGCGGCACCGCGCTCGTCGTGCAGCGCGCCACCGCCGATGCCGCCGCTGCCCGTCACCGCTGGGGCGAGACGCGGGCGACCCTCGTGACCACGCGGGCGGTCGCCATCGGCGAGATCCTCGGGCCGGGCAACGCCGAGATCCGGGCCATGCCGATTGGCCTGCGCCCCGACGGCGCCCTCGAGGCCCTCCCCGGCGCCGCGGAAACGGCCCCAGCGGTCGCTGCACCGCTCGGCGCCGGCGAGATCGTCACCGCCGCCCGCGTCGGTCGGCCCGGACGTTCGGAACTGGCCGGGCTGCTGCCCGAGCACCGCCGCGGCGTCGCCGTCGCCGTTCCCGACGGGCTGCCGCTGCGGCCCGGCGACACCGTGGACGTCATCGGCGCGGCTGGCGTCGTGGCCGCCGGCGCCAGCGTCGTGCGCGTCACCGAAGACGTCGCCGTCGTCGCCGTCGACGAAGCCGACAGTGCCGGTGTGGCGGGAGCGGCCGCTGACGGCGAGGCGGTGCTGGTGCTCTCGCCCTAGCCGGCGCTTGGCGCGCAGGCGCCCGAGCGACCCGAGGCCGACCGCTCAGCGCCAGCCGCTGATGGCGATGACGAGCAGCACGACGCCGAGCACGACCCGGTAGATCACGAACGGCAGGAACGACCGCGTCCGCAAGTACTTCAGCAACCCGGCCACCGCCAGCCAACCGGCCAGCGCCGACGTGATGATGCCCACGATCATGGGCCCGATGAGACCGTCAGGGATGCCGTCCTTGACGAGCTTGCCCACCTTGAACACGGCCGCCCCACCCGTGACCGGGATGGCCATGAGGAACGAGATCCGCGCCGCCGACTCGCGCGTGAAGGTGCGCATGCGGCCGGCGGTGATGGTGATGCCCGAGCGTGAGGTGCCCGGGTTGAGCGATAGGACCTGCGCCGCCCCGATGAACAGCGCATCCTTGCGGTTCATCACGTCGATCGGTCGGGTGCCGGGCAGGCGGTCGGCCCAGCCGAGCAGCAGGCCGAAGAAGATCAGCGACACGGCGATGAGCGGGATGCGGCCGAGCTGCTCGTCGATCTGCTTCTCGAACACCGCTCCCACCGCCGCCGCCGGCAAGGTGGCCAGCAGCAGGAGCCACGCCAACCGGCCCGCAGGCGTGACGTCACGCCCCTTGCTGCGCAGCGCCCGCCATCCGTCGCGCACGTAGATGACGAGGTCGTGGCGGAAGTAGATGATCACGGCGGCGAGGGTGCCGATGTGCAGGGCGACGTCGAACGCCTTCTGCACGCTGTCGCTGTCGAAGTCGTTCCAGCCGAACAGCCAGGGCACGATGATGAGGTGCCCCGACGAGGAGATCGGCAGGAACTCCGAGAGTCCCTGGACGAGGCCGAGCACGATGGCGTGGATGATGGGCATGAGGGGTGGGTGTCCGGGCGCTCAGGTGCTGGGCACGATGCGGGCGCGCCACGGCCGAGCGGCGTCGAAGTGGTGGCCCACCACGACACCGTCGCCCAAGGACGACAAGAAGGATGGCGCGTCAGTGAAGTCGGGCATCTCGACGTAGGCGGCGCCGAGAGCGTCAGGCACGTGGGCGTCACTGCCGGCGCCGGCGGCCAGCCCGCGCTCGGCGGCGAAGGCGGCGGCGCGGTCGTTGAGGTGCTGGAGCGAGGTCTTGGCGTTGAACACCTCGATGGCATCGACCAGGCCCGCGTCGACCAGGTCGACCAACGCCGCCTCGGACAGGTTGCGCCGCATGGGATCGAACGGGTGGGGCACGTACACAACGCCGCCCTGGGCCCGGATGCGCTCGGCCGCCTCACGGGGCGACACGCCGAACGGCACGTGCTCGGTCAGGAAGAGGCCGATGATCTCACCGGCGTGGGTGCGCAGCTCCTCGCCTACGACCACGCGGCACGGGAGCCGGTCGGCCAGCTCGGTGGCCCCGCGGATGCTGTTGTGGTCGGTGACGCACAGCACGTCGATGGCCGAGGCGATCACCGCTTCCTCCAGCTCGTCGGGCGTGGTGGTGGAATCGCCGGACCACATCGTGTGGCTGTGGAGATCGACTCGCACGTAGCCGGGGCGCCGCTCACCCCCCAGATGGGGGTGCCGAGCGACGGCAGCGGCGTTCGGGGGCACGACCAGGCACGCTACCGACCGACCGGCCGTCGATGCCGACACGGAGGCGGTCAACCGACGTACCACCCGGCCAGATCGACAACGATGTCGGTGGTGGCGAACGACGTGAAGCACACCCGGCCGTCGGGCGGCAACTTCACGACGGCCAGGTTGGCGGCGGCCACCTGACCGCCGCGGTAGTTGACGTTCGACACCAGTGGCGAGGTGCCGCACGGGTACGCGGCGACGTACCCGTCGGCGGCGGTGTTGGTCGCCGTGATGTTGAGCACCACCGACGAGGCGCCGGCAGGGACGCCGTCGTAGCCGGCCACCTGGAACGACAGTTCGCCACCACCCGCTAGCGGGCCGACGACGCCACCGGGCGCCAGGGCGGGATCGCGGGTATCGAGCACCCGCACCGGATCAGGGGCCGCCAGCAACGCCCCCGGGCCTGGCGCGTACCAACCAGCCAGATCGACGACGACGTGGGCGCTGGCCGAGGACCGGAAGCAGACCCGGCCGCCGGCCGCCACCTTCACGGCGGCGAAGTTGGCCACCGTCTGGCCGGCCACGAAGTTCACGTTCGACACCGTCTGCTCCTCGCCGCACGGGTACACGCGGAGGTAGCCGGCGTCGTCGGGCTCGGTGACGGTGAGGTTGAGCAGAGCGGCGCGGGCATCGGTCGGGAAGCCCGACTTGCCGGCGAGGTCGAAGGCGACCTCCTGGAAGGCCTGGAACTTGCCTGGCGTGCCGCCCGGGGCAAGGTCAGCCTGGCGCGAGTCGAGGACCCGCACGGGCTCCACCGTCTGGTACGCCACACCGGGCTCGGCCCCACTGGGGCTGCCGGTGGCGGCGTACCAGCCGGCCACGTCGATCACCAGATTGGTGTCCACCATCGACCAGAAGCACACCCGGCCGTCAGCGGGCACTCGCACGGTGGCGAGGTTGGCCGCCGTCTGGCCCTGCTCGAAGTTGACGGTGGAGTTGGCCGGCGTGGAACCGCACGGATAGGCCCGCAGGAAGCCGGCCGCCACCGGATCGGCGACGGTGACGTTGAGCATGGCCGCACTCGGCAGGGGCGGCGCGCCGGGCTGGCCCGACAGGTCGACGACGAGCTCGTGACCGCCCGCCAGCAACGTCGCCTGACCCGACGGGTTGAGGGCCGGGTCGCGGGTGTCGAGCAGACGGTACGGCTGCACTGGGGTGAAGACGCTGTCGGCGACGGCCACGATGCCGGAGCCCGAGCCCGAGCCGGACAGGAGCACGGTGGCATCGCCGGCCGACGTGACGATGGTGGCCGAGCCCGTCCACGCTCCGCCCGCGGGCGGCGCCATCGTGACGGTGACACCGGCCGACTGGCCGGCCCCCAGCACGGTGCCGTCCGGCGGCCCGGTGATCCCGAAGGGGCCGCCGGCGGTGGTGAGGCCCTGGATGGTGAGCGGGGCCGTCCCGGAGTTGGTGACGGTGACCGGTCGCGCGACCGATCCGCCCACCGCTACCGCGCCGAAGTCGATCGACGTGGCGGACACCGTCAGGTTGGGTGCCGGCGGCTGGATCGAGACGTTGTCGATGGCATGGCGATCGGTCAGCCCGCCGGTCGCGGCGGTGACGCCAGCAGGGCCTGGTTCGGCACGGCGACCGCTTGATCGAGGACCGGCACACCGTCGATCGCCACCTTCACATGGCCGCCGAGGACTTCGACGTCCACGTGGTGGGTGGCGTTGCGCAGCGGCGGGATGGCGCCGGACGTGGCCACGTCGACCAGCTGCCCGTCGCTGCCGTCATTGGCGATGCCGACGAAGTTGTTCGACGGATCGACTGGCCCCTTGAACGTGTCGAGCGCGACCGCCACACCCGGCAATGACCCGAAGCCCAGCGCCGCGGCGGGGCCGCCGAGGGCGTTGGGGCCGGCCGATGGATCGAGCAACGAGAAGGTGAGGCCGTCAGCCCCGGTTCCCTGATCGATGGTGGCATCGAACGACACTCGGAGGCCGTCAGTCGCCACCGGCGTCGGCCAGACCGCCGATCCCGCCAGGTTGGCGCCGTTGGGCGTGACGTTCAGCGTGGCACCGGCCATGGCGGCGGCACCGTTCAGGTTCCAACCGCCGGCGCTCGGCGGCGGCACCGGGGCAACGGGCGCAACCTTGTAGAACGCGACGAGGTTCAGGTCGCTGTCGGGCATCGTGAACGTGTGGCTGCGCGCTCCGCCGTCTGACCAGTGGTCGAACACGAGGTTGCCGTAGGACTGGGGCGCGGTGACGAGGTTCTTCGACCCCACCACTTCGGTCAGGTTGAGAGAGGCACCGTTGGAGGAGTTGACCACGATGGGGACGCCACCCGGCGACGACGAGACCGCCAGTGTGCGCTCGCGGGCCGGCACGGTGACCGACGCCGTGGCGCTGGCTCCGCCCGAATCGAGTGCCGTGACGACCACCTCGAGATAGGTGTCGTCACCATGGTCCTCGATGACGCAGGTGAACGCGCCGCCAGGTGGAGCCGGCGAGGCACCGCCCGGATGGAGGTGGCAGCTTCCCGGGAACGGGCAGTGGTGCAGCACCTCTTGGTAGGTGATCGTGGGTGCCGGACCGCCGTCCGGGTCAGTTGCAGATGCAACCACAGGAACGGTATCGCCCACGCTGTAGGTAGCGCCCGCCGGCAACGGCTGGACGGTGAGCACCGGCGCCGAGTTGTTGGTGGCGATGCTGACGGTGTCGACCGAGCTGGCGTTGGCGTTGTCGCGCACGGTCAGCTTGGCGGTGAACACACCGGTGGAGGTGTACGTGTGCGTCGTGCTGGCGCCGCTGGCGACCGGCGAGCCGTCGCCGAAGTCCCACTGGTAGGACTGGATGGCGCCATCGGGGTCGCTCGAGCCGGGCTGGTGAACGTGACCGCCAGCGGGGCCTTGCCGGCGGTGGCCGAGGCTTGGGCGTGGGCGATCGGGAACTGGTTCGGCACGGGGGTGTATCGGAGCCGGGTGATGGTGGAGTCGAGCACGTTGGCGAGGAAGATGTCGCCGTTCGGGCCAGTATGGATGGCGACGCTGCCGCCCCAATCGCCGCTGCCGAACATGGCGACGGCGCCGGCGGCCGAGCGGGTGGCGAGCCACTGCTTGGCGTAGTCGGCGAAGAAGAACGTGCCGTTGCACGAAGGGGATAATCGCCGCCGGGACAGAACGCGCCACCTACCGCCGCCGAGCCGCTGCCGGCGTGGGGCCACGTGTAGACGGGCTTCTGGTTGCCGCCGCTGGCGTACAGCGACGTGCACGTGCCAGATCCTGGTAGCCGCTCTGCTTGGCGTTGCCCTCCCAGCACGGCCAGCCGAAGTTCTCGCCGCCGTGGGCGATGTCGATCTCTTCCCATGTGTTCCAACCGACTCGCCGATCAGGAGTTGGCGCGTGGGGGTGAGGAGAAGCGGAACGGGTTGCGCAGGCCGTAGGCGTACACCCGCTGCTGCCAGTAGTGGCGTCGCCGTTGTAGAAGGGATTTGCCGTGAGGCCGCTGCCGTTGGCGTCGATGTGGAAGATCTTGCCCCGGGGGCTGGTGAGGTCCTGGGCGAGGGGGGCCGACCCGTCGGGACCGCCGTAAGACGATCCGTCGCCGACGCCGACGAAAAGCGTCCGGTCGGCGGCCGCCAGCACGGTGCCGATCGTGTGGGAGTCGTCGCGGTGGCGTCCGGGTTGGCCGAGTACGACGGCAGGTCGTCGAGCACGACGACTTCTCCGAGTTCGGCACGAGTCCGGGAGGCGAGTTCGATGTTGTTCACCGTGGGACAGCTTCCCCGTCGGCTTGCCGGCGCGTTGCACACCGACGGGCCGCCGGTGCCGCCCTCGTAGTCGTAGAGCAAGTAGATGTCGCCCGTCCGGCGTAGTCCGGCGCACGTCGATGCCGAGCAGGCCGCGGTCACGTTGCAGTACACGCGGATCGAGCGGCGTTCCAGTTGTCCTATCTCCGTCACGCCGCCGTTGACCTCGGCCGGGGTTGCCTCGGGCCATGTTGCCGCACTTGCTGATGGCCACCATGGGCGCCGCTGTTGGCAGGAAGACGAAGTTGGTGACCGGGTTCCCGATGTTCGCTGCGTCGACGTGGCGATGTTGAATCCGGCGGCGGAAGGGCGCGAGGCCTGTGCCGGTGGTGACATCACCACGGCCACGCCGACACGGCGAGCAAAACATACGCTCAGCGTCAACACCGACCGGATGCGTGACCGCATCAAAAATCCGCCTCGGACACCAGGTGAACGTAGAGATTTGGCCACGACGCGTCATGAGGCGTCCGGCTCATCTTGACGTGAGCTGACGGAGGCGGCCTGGCGAACCGGCGCCTCCGTCAGCCCACGTACCAGCCCGCCAGATCGATGACGAGGTCGGTGGGCGAGAACGAGCGGAAGCAGACGCGGCCGTCGGCCGGCAGCTTCACCACGGCGAGGTTGGCCGCCGCCACCTGTCCGGCTCGGTAGTTCACGTTGGACACGAGTGGATCGGTACCGCACGGATACACCGCGACGTAGCCGTCGACGTCGGGTGCCACCGCGGTGACGTTCAACGCCGCCGCGCTGGCACCGGCGGGCACCGCCCCGCCGCCGATGGTGACGGCCAGTTCCTGTCCCGCGCCGAGCCTCGCGAACCCCGGCGTGCTGCGGGTGTCCAACAGCCGAACCTGGCTCGGTGCCACGAACGCGCCGGTACCCGATGGCGAGTACCAGCCGGCGAGATCGACGACGAGATCGGCCGCCGCCCACGTACGGAGGCAGACATCGCCGCCTGGCGCCACCTTCACCGTGACGAGGTTGGCCACCGTCTGGCCGGCGCCGTAGTTCACGTTGGAGACGTCCTGCTCCTCGCCGCACGGGTAGGCGCGGACGTAGCCCGCATCGCTGGTGTTGGTCGCCGTCAGGTTGAGCACGGCCGCGGTGGCGTCAGGCGGGAAGCCCGATCGGCCGCCCAGGCTGAGACGAAGCTCCTGACCCGCGCCGAGGGCGCCGGTCTGGCGCGTGTCCAGCACCCGCTCGGGCTCCACGGTCGTGTACCCGGACCCGCCGTCGCCGAGCGCGTACCAACCGGAGACGTCCACCACGAGGTTGGTCGGCACGTAGGACGTGAAGCACACCCGCCGGTCCGCCGCCAGGCGCACGACGGCGAGGTTGGCCGCCGTCTGGCCCGGTTCGAAGTTCACGGTCGAGGTCTCGGGCTCGGCGCCGCACGGGAAGGCGCGCACGTAGCCAGCGGCCGCCGGGTCGGTGCTCGTCACGTTCAGGAGCACCGCGGTAGCCGACGCCGGCGCGTCAGGCTGGTTGGAGAGGTCGGCGACCAGCGTCTGGCCGGGCACGAGTGGCTGGGCCACGCCAGTGGGACTGCGAGCGGCGTCACGGGTGTCGAGCAGGCGGTAGGGCTGCACCGGCGTGAACCGGCTCGGCGACTGCGAGAACAGAGCGGTGAAGCTCACGTCCGTCGCGGGCATCGTGAACGTCTTGGTGGGGTTGGTGTCGCCGTCGGACCACTGCATGAACGCGGCGCCGTCCGGGGTCGTCGCCGGGGCGGTGACGCGGTTGACCGAGTCGGTGATGGCCTTGGCCGTCAGTGGCGCCGGGCCGCCGCCGCTGTTGAGGCTCATGACCACACCGGGCACGCTGGCGTTCGACCGTGATGGTGTGCTCGTCCATCGGCAGGTTGAACGAAGCCGTCCGGCTGAAGCCGTTGCTGTCGCGGGCGGTCACCACGAACTCGAGGTACGAGTCGTCGCCGTGGTCGGGCACCACCGTTTGATAGACGTTGCCCGTGCCCAGTCCTTGGGGGTGGATGTGGCACTGCCCGGTCTCCACCCCGAGCGGGCAGTGGTGCAGGATCGGTGCCCAAGTCAATGAGCTCCCGGTGAGGTTGACGTTGTTCTCGTCGCGCGCCGTCGCGGTCATGGTCACCGGATCGCCCACGACGTAGGGACTGCTCTTGCCCGGCGTCAGGGTAAGCGTCGGCAACGAGTGATTGGTCGTGACCGGAAGCGTCAACGTGTCCGACGCGCCCTGGCTGTCGGTCACCCGCACGGTCGCCGTGAAGTCGCCGCGTGCGTAACGATGCGTCACCACAGGGCCAGTGGCCGTAGCGCCGTCGCCGAAGTCCCAGAAGACGGTGACCGGGCCACCCTCGGGGTCATAGGAGGCGGTGGCGTCGAAGCGGAAGTCGGTGTTGAGGTCGCGGCTGGCCGGCGGATCGACGAAGGCCGACACCGACGGCGGGCAGTTGCCACCGCAGCCGAGGTAGCGCAGCTCGATCATGCGATTGCCGGTGATGTCGGCCAAGTACATGTCGCCGTTCGGGCCCTGGTGGATGGCGACCGTGGCGCCGACATCGCAACCAAAGGCGTCGCTACCGGAACACCCGCCGAACATGCGGCCGGGCGCACCCGGCTGCTGGAAGGCCCACACCTTGCTCCACGCGAAATCGCCGAAGAAGTACGCCCCCGAGTACGCGCCGTAGTCGACGCCGACGGCGAAGTCGCCGCCCACCGCGGCGTTGTTGCCGTTGGCGTGGTCCCACCAGTAGAGCGGGCCCCTCAGGTTCGATGGCGGGTTGGCGTAGAGCATCATGCACTCGCCCATCGTGCGGTACTCGTTGCGCTCGCTCAGCGGGCCTTCCCAGCACGGCCAGCCGAAGTTGTCGCCACCCTTGCCGTCAGGGTTGGTGACGTTGATCTCCTCCCACGTCTTCCAGCCGACGTCGCCGATGTAGAGCTGGTACTGCGACCCCGGCACCAACGAGAACCGGAACGGGTTGCGCAGGCCGTACGCGAACACGCGGCCCCGCCACTCCGTCGGGTTGCCCCGCCAGAACGGGTTGGACGCCAGCCCGTTGCCGTCGGGATCGACGTGGAAGATCTTCCCCCGAGGCGAGTCGATGTCCTGGGCGTTGAGCGCCGATTCGTCGGCGAAGTTGTACGAGGAGCCTTCGCCTACGCCGACGAACAGCGAGTGGTCGGGCGCCACCAGCACGGTGCCGATCGTGTGCGAGTCGTCACCCGCACCGGGATGGTTGGCCGAGAACGACGGCAGGCCGTCCAGCACGATCTGGCCACCCGACAACGACGTCGGTGCGCTGGCCGAGTTGGCGGTGTACTTCGACAGCCGGCCGTAGATGCGCCCGTCGGTGGTGTTCATGTAGTCGTAGAGCAAGTACACGATGAGCGTCGAGCCGCTCAGATCGACCGCGACGCCGAGCAGACCACGATCGCCCTGCGCGCAGTAGACGGCGGCCTGCGCGGGCCAGCTGACGGTGGTCCATCCACCGGTGATCGTGCCGCGGGTGACACCACCGCACTTGCCGACGGCCAGCATGGTGCCGCTGCCGTTGGGCAGGAAGGCGAAGTTGGTGAGCGACGGGATGTTGGGCTGGGTCGTCCTCGTGATGTTGAAGCCCGGCTTCAGCGTGACCGCCGACGCCGGCGCCTGGCTGAACACCAACGATGCGGCGACAAGGGTCACGCTCAGGAAACCGAGCAGGATCGACCGCCGCCGGATCATCGCCAGATCAGCCCACGTACCAGCCGGCGAGGTCGACGATGATGTCGGTGGGAGCGAACGACTTGAAGCAGACCCGGCCGTCAGCCGGGAGCTTCACCACCGCCAGGTTGGCCGCCGCGACCTGACCCGCCCGGTAGTTGACGTTCGAGACGAACGGCGACGTGCCGCACGGGTAGACGGCCACGTAGCCATCGGCGTCGGGGCCTGCGGCCGTGACGTTCAGGGCTGCCGAGGTCGCTCCGGCCGGCACCTGCGCGCCGCCGAGCTGCACCGCCAGCTCCTGGCCCGCACCGAGCCGGGCCAGGCCCGGCGTGCTGCGGGTGTCGAAGAGCCGAACCGGCGATGCCGCCACGAACTGGCTGGTGCCCGCAGGCGAGTACCAGCCGGCGAGATCGACGACGATGTCGGCTCTGGCATAGCTCTTGAAGCAGACGTCACCACCGGCGGCGACCTTCACCGAAGCCAGGTTGGCGACGGTCTGGCCGGCGGCATAGTTGACGTTGGAGACATCCTGCTCCTCACCGCACGGATAGACCCGCACGTAGCCGGGCGCCTCGGTGTTCGTGGCCGTGAGGTTGATCAGCGCGGCGGTGGCGTCGGCCGGGAAGCCGCTGCGCCCGGCGAGGCTGAAGCGCAGCTCCTGCATCGGCTCGAGCTTCGCCGACTCGCGGGTGTCCAGCACACGGACCGGATCGATGGTGGTGTAGCCCACTCCGCCGCTCGACGCGGGCGCGAACCAGCCCGACACGTCAACCACCAGGTCGGTGGGCACGAACGAACTGAAGCACACATTGCCGTCCGCTGGCACCATCACCATGGCCAGGTTGGCGGCCGTCTGGCCCGGGTCGAAGTTCACGTTGGAGATGTACGGCTCGGTGCCGCACGGGAAGGCCTTCACGTAGCCGGCCGCGGCGGGGTTGGTGGTCGTCACGTTCAGCAGCACCGCGGTGCTGCCGGCGGGGCGCCCCGGCTGGTTGGACAGGTTCACCGGCATGATCTGGCCGGGCTGGATCTGCGCCGCGACACCGTTGGGGCTCTGGGCCTGGTTGCGGGTATCGAACAGACGGTACGGCTGGACCGGCGTGTACTTGCCGGGCAGACCACCGGCGCCACAGGCACCGCCGTAGCAGGCTGAGAAGAAGACGTCGGCGGCCGGCATCACGAACTGCTTGGTCGGGTTCGGGTCACCATCGGACCACTGCGTGAACGGCACCCCATTGGCCGACGGCGGGGCGACGATCTGGTTCATCGATGCCGCCGCGGCGATCGCGGACGCCGGCGTGGCCAGGCTGTTGCCGTTCACGGAGACAACGACGCCGGGCTGGTTGGACGACACGAAGATCGTGTGGTTGTCCATCGGCAGGTTGAAGCTGGCCGTCGTGCTCAGGCCATCGGCGTCCGTCGCCGTCGCTCGGAACTCGAGATAGGCGAAGTCGCCGTGATCGGGCGCCACCGTGTTGAAGTGCGTCCCCGATGGTGTGGGCGTGGGCGTGGACGGGTGGATGTGACAGCCGTTGGCAATGCCGAACGGGCAGTGGTGGATGACGAGGTTCCACCGCACGTTCTGGTCACCGATGGGTACCGGCTGATCGGAGGTCGTGTAGCCCGTGGCGGCGGCCGTCATCGCCACGGGCTCACCGACCGAGTAGGCGGTGGGTTTGTTCGGCGTCAACGTGATGGCCGGCGCGTTGTGCAACGTGCTCCACACCACGTTCGCACTGGACGACTTCCCGCCGGCCGTAACTGTCAACTTGGCCGTCAACGTCTGGCGGGTACCCGACGTATGCGTCACGGTCGGACCGGTGGCCGACTGCCCGTCGCCGAAGTTCCAGGAGTAGCTCAGCGCTCCGCCCGACGGCGCGTACGACTGAGTGGCGTCGAAGACGAAGGGCGTTCCCGGAGGGCCCGCACCCGGGGTCACGGTGGCCACCGCCACCGGCGGGCAGTCGGACGTGCAGAACTGGAGCTCGTAGATCCTGGAGCTGCTCAGCTCGGCGTAGCGGAGGTTGCCGTCGGGCGCCATGTGGATGGCGACGGGAATGCCGATCCCGCCGTCGGGCGGGTTGTTGTCGGTGTTGTGAGGCCCGGCGAAGACGTCGTCGCGGCTCGTCGGGGCACTGACCAAACCGTCGTCGGCGTCCGTGCGCAGCGTCCACATGGCACCCCATGTGGCGTCAGCGAAGAAGTACGCGCCGCTCAGCGAGCCGTAGTTGGCGCCGGCGAACGCCCCGCCCATGATGGCGTGGCCGGTACCGGTCGGGGCGTGGGCGTAGGTCCACAGCGGGGCCGTGATGCCGCTGGTGCCCTGCGCGTACGTCGCCGCGCAGACAGGGTCGCCCGAGAACTCGTTGCGGTAGGTGAGGGGGCCTTCGTAGCAGGGCCAGCCGAAGTTCTCGCCGCCCTTGGCCACGTCGATCTCCTCGTAGGAGCCGCTGCCGACGTCGCCGATGTAGAGCACCGGCGCAACGCCACCCGTACCGGTTCCTGGCTTGAGCGAGAAGCGGAACGGGTTGCGGACACCGGAGACGTAGACCTTGCTGCGCCACGACGCCGCATTCCCGTCCCAGGACGGGTTGGACGGCAAGCCGTTGCCATTGGCGTCGATGTGGAAGATCTTCCCCCGCGGCGAGTTGACGTCCTGGGCGTAGAACGACGTCGGGTCGTGGTTGACGCCCGATCCCGACGGGTCGAACGACGAGGCGTCACCGTTACCGACGAACAGCGTGCCGTCGGGTGCCACCAGCACGGTGCCGACCGTGTGCGACTCGTCGTTGGCGATGCCCGTGGCGGAGAACGCGGGGAGCTGGTCGAGGATCGGCACCTCGTTGGTCAGCGCCGTCGGGCTGGCCGGGTTGTTGGCGGTGAAGCGCGAGAGCCGTCCGCAGACGTTGTTGGTGTTGGCCGACCCTGCCTGTTCGTTGGGCGCGCAGTCCGTCTTGTTGTAGTCGTAGAGGAGGTAGAGAATCCCCGAGCTGGCGTAGTCGGGAGCGAGATCGACGCCGACGAGACCGCGGTCGACGTCAGAGTTGATCGGGTTCAGGAAGTTGACGTCGACGGTGGTCCATGGGTTCGTGCCGAACAGACCCTGGCGGACGGCGCCCTGCTTGCCGATGGCCAGGATCCGCCCGCCGGGCAAGTCGATGAAGTTGGTGAGCGACGTCGGGAGGTCGGTGCCGGTCGACGACAGGCCGAACCCCGGGGGGTTGAACACCGCCGGCTGCAGCGCCGACGCGCTCTGGACCGGCAGGATCACGGCGGGGATCGCGGCCACCACCGCGGCGGCGATCAGCCACCAGCGCGACCAACGAGGGGCTCGCCGAACGAGGACAGAAGATTGGTGAGCCACATCGGCCCACGGTAGGAATTCCGGCGACGGCGATCACTAAGCCATACGGCTCAAATTCGCAACCGGTCACAGTTGCCTCACAGCCCGTGCCGAACCCAACTCGCCGCAGGGGCCAGTCGAGGCTCGGCGAGGCGCCGGCATTTCGCACCGCGTCGTCGCGGACACGCCCGCCGACCGCGACCTCAGCCCGACGTCTCACCGGGCGGCGCCGAGACGTCCCGCCTGACCGCGTGGGCGCCACGGGGCGGCGCGAAGTCGTTCACGGGCGCGCTGAATTGAGCGCGCCGGTGGTCAACTTCCCGAGCCGCTGGCGGTTTTCCCCACGGGCGGCGGCCACGCTGCCGACCGTGGTGTCGAAGGCGTGTCGCCCCGGCAGTGACGCCCTAGCCCGTGTACCAGCCGGCGAGGTCCACGACGACGTCGGTCGACGCGAACGACTTGAAGCAGACCCGGCCGTCGGCCGGCAGCTTCACGACGGCCAGGTTGGCGGCCGCCTCCTGGTTGGCGCGGTAGTTGACGTTCGACACGAACGGCGAGGTGCCGCAGGGATAGACGGCCACGTAGCCCGCGGCGTCCGGATGGGTGGCGGTGACGTTCAAGGCGATCGAGGTGGCCCCCGGTGGCACCAGGACCGTGCCGGCGACTTGGTACGGCACCTCCTGGCCGGCGCCGAGCCTGCTGACCACGGCCCCGTCGCGGGTGTCGAACAGACGGATCGGCTCGGTGGCCGTGAACGACCCAGTCGCGCCCGGCGCGTACCAGCCGGCCAGGTCGACGACGAGTTGGGTGTCGGCGTAGCTCTTGAAGCAGACGTCACCGCCGGGCGCCACCTTCACCGTCGCCAGGTTGGCCACGTTCTGGCCGGCGACGTAGTTGACGTTGGAGATGACGTTCTCCTCGCCGCACGGGTACACCTTGACGTACCCGGGGCCACTGGCCTCCGTCGCCGTGAGGTTCAGCAGCGCCGCCGTGGCGTTGCCCGGGAACCCCGACTGACCGGCCAGGCTGAAGCGCAGCTCCTGCCCGGCGAGCAGCGGCGCGGTCTGGCGCGTGTCCAGCACGCGGACAGGATCGACGGTGACGTAGCCCTGGCCGGCTCCCTGGCTGGTGGGCGAGAACCACCCGGCGACGTCGACGATGAGATGGGTCGGCACGAACGAGGTGAAGCAGACCTGCCCGCTGTCAGGGAGCATGACCATGGCCAGGTTGGCCGCGGTCTGACCCGGGTCGAAGTTCACCGTCGACGTGTTCGGTTCCTGCCCGCACGGGAAGGCCCGCACGTAACCCGCCGCCGCCGGCTGGTCCGTCGTGACGTTCAGCAGCACCGCCTTGCGGTCTGGGGGACCGGGCTGGGTCGACAGGTCGACCGCCAGGGTCTGGCCCGGCTGCAGCGCGGTGTTCGTGCCGAACGGGTTCTGGCTGGCGTCGCGGGTGTCGAAGAGGCGGTACGGCGTCACCGGGGTGAACAGCCCTGGCGGCGTGGCCCGGAAGGCGCTGCACGGGCCGCCGTAGCAAGCGGCCAGGGCGACGTCGGCGGCGGGCATGATGAACTGCTTGGTCCGGCTGGCGTCGCCGTCGGACCACTGGGAGAACGGCACGCCGTTGGCCGACTCCGGGGCGATGAGCTGATTGTTCGAATTGGCGACCGCCGTCGCCGAGCCTGGCGCCGCCACGACGCCGGCATTGACGATCACCGTCACCCCGGGCTGGTTCGACGACAGGAAGATGCTGCGGAAGTCCATCGGCAGGCTGAAGCTGGCCGTCGTGGTCAGGCCGTCGGTGTCGGTACCCGTGGCGCGGAATTCGAGGAAGTTGAGGTCGCCGTGATCGGGGACGGTCATCGACAGGGTGTTGCCGGTCGGCTGCGGGGTCGGCGTTTGCGGATGGATGTGGCAGCCGCTACCGGCCCCCGACGGGCAGTGATGGAGCACGATGTCCCAGCGCACATCGTTACCACCGATGGCGTAGGGCTGGTCGGCCGTGTTGAAGCCGGTGACGTTGGCCGTCATGGTGACGTTCTCGCCGATGGCGTACTTCCCGGGTTTGTCCGGTGTGAGGCTGATGGCCGGGGGGGCGTGCAGCGTGCTCCACTTCACGGTGGTGTTCGTGCTCAGCCCGTTCGCCGCCGTGACGGTGAGCGTGGCCGTCCAGTTCTGCCGGGGCAGGCCCGCCGTAGCGTGATCGACGGCCACGCCCGAGGCGCTCTGCCCGTCACCGAAGTTCCAGCTGTAGCTGAGTCCACCTCCCGAGGGCGCGTAGGACTGGCTGGCGTCGAAGTGGAAGCTGGTGCCCGGCGCGCCGCCGGACGGCGCCACCGTGGCCACGGCGACTGGCGGGCAGTTGGCGCCGCACCCCTGGAGCTCGTAGATGTCGGACTGGTCGAGATCGCCGTATTGGATGTTCCCGTCGGGCGCCGTGTGGATGGCCACCGGGAGGCCGAGACCGCCATTGGGCGGATAGCCGGTGTTCTGCGGGCCGACGAACCAGTCGTCACGCCCCGTCGGTGCGCTCACCAAGTTGTCGTTGCCGTCCGTCTTCAGCGTCCACATCACGCCGAACGGATTGTCGGCCAAGAAGTAACTGCCGTTCAGCGGGCCGTAGTTCGAGCCGTTGTAGAACGTGCCGCCGATGACGGCGTTCCCCGGGCCCGGCGTCAGGTGGGCGTAGTACCAGACTGGTGGCGTGACGCCGGCTCCGTCGTGGGGGCCGGGGCACTGGGCGGCGAACTCTTCGTTGATGTTGTCGGTCGGGCCTTCGTAGCACGGCCACCCGAAGTTCTCGCCGCCGCGCGCCACGTTGATCTCTTCGTACTCGTCGCTGCCGACGTCGCCGATGTAGAGCACCGGCGCCACGGTGGTGGTCCCGGTACCGGGCTTCAGCGAGAACCGGAACGGGTTGCGCATGCCGACAGCGAAGATGCGGCTCTCCCAAGGATCGCTGCTGGCGCCGTGGACGGGCACGCCCGTCGCCCCCACTCCGTCAGAGCCCCGTACTCGAAAGACCTTGCCGCGAGGTGAGTTCCAATCGTCGGCCAAGAGTGACGTGGGCTCGGGCTGGCTGACCGAGGACGCCTCGCCGGAGCCGAAGAAGACCGTGCCGTCGGGCGCGGCGATGACGGTGCCGACCGTGTGGGAGTAGTCGTTCTCCACGCCGTAGGCGGAGAACGCCGGGATGGCGTTGACGAGCACGACCTCGTTGGTGAGGTTGGTGGGGTTGTTCGGGTCATCGACGGTCCAGCGCGACAGCCGGCCGCACACGTTGTTCACCGCTTCCGCCGCCGGTGTCTCCGCCGGTGCACAGTTGGTCTGCTCGTAGTTGTAGAGCAGGTAGATCTGGTGGTCGCTGGCGAAGTCCGGTGACAGCGACACCCCGGTCAGGCCCCGGTCGCCGTCCGACCTCACGGCGAGGGGTTCGTTCCCATTGAACGTGACATGGACCCAGGCCTCGTCGGCGTCGCCGAACTGGCCTTGGCGGATGAAGCCGCCCTTGCCGATGGCGAGGATGCGGCCATTGGGCAGGTACGTGAAGTCCATGAGCTGCCCGGGCAGGCCGGTGTCCGTCCTCGTGAAGCTGAAGCCCGGCACGCGGAACTGCGGCGGCTGCAGGGCCGACGCCGGCGACGCCGGCTGGACCACGATGGGAACGGCTATGGCGATGGCGATGAGTGCCAGCGTCAAGCGAGAGCGGCGGGCGCGCGTTACGAACGTGTGACTGGAAGGCATTGGGACCGACCGTAGGAAGCGGTGCCCCCGCGATTCATGAGCCATCCGACCCATTTCGTCGACCGGTGGCTGAGTGCTCGCTGCGTGCTAGCTGAGACCACTCATGGTGACGTCGCGAATCACCAGGCTGACGCCGGCGGCGCTCATCGGCAACCACTCCACGTCGGCACCGATCTCTACGACGTCCTGCAGCATCCGCTGGATCGTGGAGCCGATCGTGAACTCCCGCACCGGCGCGCCCACCTGACCACCGCTGATCATCAAGCCAGATGCACCCGTGGAGAAATCGCCCGAGATGGGGTTCACGCCCGAGTGGAGGCCCTGCACCATCTGGATGAGCACCCCGTCGTCCACATCGGCGATCAGCTCGGCCTGGGCACGGGTTCCGGGTGTCAGCGACAGGGAGAGACACCCGCAACCGGGTGTGCTCTTGAAGCCACCACGCGTGGCGTTGCCAGTGGAGGCGGTGCCACTCCGTCGGCCGCTGTAGGCGTTCTGGACGAAGCCGCGCAGCACGCCGCCGTCGATGAGCGTGGTGCGGCGCGTGGCCAGTCCCTCGCCGTCGAGGGGCGTGGCACTGAAGGCCAGCGGGTTGGTGGCGTCGTCGACCAAGGTGACGAACGGGGCCGCCACCAGCTCGCCGACGCGCTGGGCGAACAGCGAGCGACCCTTCAGAACCGACTCGCCATTGAGGGTGGCCGAGACGACACCGAGGAATTGCGCCGTGACGAACGGGTCGAGCACCACGGTGAGCCGGCGGCTGGTGGGCTTGGTGGCACCGAGCATGCGCAGGGCACGGTCGGCGCCGTCGGCGGCCGCCTTGGCGATGTCGATGTCGTCGGGCGCCCGTCCCACGGAGAACCCGAAGCCGGTCTGGGTCTCGTCGCCGTCGTCGGCCATGGTGCTGACCGAGACGTAGCACCCGGTGGCCCGGCCCGATGCGGCGATGCCGGTGGACGTGGCCACGGCCGACTCGGCCAGCACGTCGGCGTAATTGGCGTCCTCGACCCGCAGGCGGCGGTCGAGACCCATCGTGACTCGCTCGAGCTCCTTGGCCAGCTCCACCTTCTTCTCGGTGGGGAACGTGGCCAGCTGCTCGCGCCACATCTCGACCGCGGCGGGGGCCACGCCGTCAGGCTCGGCCAGACCGGCCCACTCGTCGGGCGTGCCGAAGGCGACGTTGTCGCGGGCGTCGGCCAGGACCTCGGCGATGGACGCGTCGTCGAGCGTGCCGGCGTAGGCGAACCCGACCCGGCCGTCCCTGATGACCCGCACCCCGATGCCCTCGACCTGGGCCGACGTGAGGTGTTCGATCTCGCCCTCGTAGACGCGCACGCTGGCCTCACGCTCACGGGCGACGTACGCCTCGACCTGCTCGCCCGGCACGGCCTGGCCGGCCAGCTTCTGGGCGATCTGCAGGAGCTGCTCGGTGTCGGTGGCGCTCACGCGGCGGTGCCTCCGATCGTCAGTGCCTTCACCCGCAGCGTGGGCTGGCCGTCGCCGACGGGCACGCCCTGGCCGTCCTTGCCGCACGTGCCGGGGTTGCCCATGGCGAAGTCGTTGCCCAGCAGGTCGATGTCCTGGAGCACCTGCGGCCCGTTGCCGATGAGGTTGCCTTCACGGATGGGGTCGGTGAGCTCGCCGCCCTCGATGAGGTAGGCCTCGGTCATGCCGAACACGAAGTCGCCGGTGGCGGTGTTGACCTGGCCGCCGCCCAGCTGGGCCACGTAGACGCCGTAGTCGGTGGCCTTGACGATCTCTTCCGGCGACTCGTTGCCGTTCAGGACGAACGTGTTGGTCATGCGCACCATCGGCAGGTGCTGGTAGCTCTGGCGCCGGCCGTTGCCGCTCTGGGCGTGACCCTCCTTGCGGGAACGGAGGTAGTCCCACATGTAGTCGGTGAGGACGCCGTCCTCGATGAGCACGTTGCGCTGACCCGGATGGCCTTCGTCGTCGATGGCGATGGCACCCCACTCCGCCGTCATGGTGCCGTCGTCGACCAGCGTGATCCACGGCGCCGCCACCAGCTCACCGACGCGACCCTTGAACACCGAGGCGCCCTTGCCGACGAGGTCGGCTTCCAGACCGTGACCGCAGGCCTCGTGGAACAGCACACCGCCGCTGCCCTGCTTGATCACGACCGGCACCTGGCCCGACGGCGCCGGGCGGGAGTTGAGCTTGGTGAGCGCCCGCTGCGCCGCCTGGCGGGCCAGGTCGTCGACGGCGTAACGATCGAACAGCTCGAAGCCGATGGTGTTGCCGATCGACTCGTAGCCGGTCTGCATGCCGGTGTCGCCCGAGGCCACCACGCTGATGCGGAACAGGGTGCGAACCTGATCGTCGGTGACGAAGAGGCCGTCGCTGTTGGCCACCAGGATGTGCTTGCGGCTGTCGCCGTAGCCCGCCGACACCTGCACGATGGCGCCGCCCGCGGCGCGAGCGGCATCGTCGGCCTTGGTGAGCAGGTCGACCTTGACCGACTTGGGCACCGAGTCGGGGAACGTCTCGACCGGGCTGACCGGCCGCACGTCGCGCCGCGACAGGGCCACCACCTTGGCGCCGCCACCGCCGGAGCGGGCCGCCGCTGCTGCGGCTTCGGCGGCCGCCAGGAGGCCGGACTCGCTGAGGTCGGCGGTGTGGGCGTAGCCGGTTGTCTCACCGGCCACCACGCGCACGCCGGCGCCTCGGTCGCGCCCGGACGTGACCTGCTCCACCTTGCCATCGTCGAGGAAGGCCGACGAGGACCGCTTGTCCTCGGCGTACACCTCGGCGAACTCGCCGCCGCCCCGCAGCGCCGACGACAAGACCCGTTCCAGCACCGACTCATCGATCATCCCTGCACGCTACCGATCTCTTGGCTCGCGACCTCTCGGGCAAATAGTGTCCTGCCGATGCCACTTCTGGTGGGCCGGACCGCCTCCGTTGCGATGGTGGTGCAGGACGCCGACACCGCCATCGCCTTCCGTTCGGGCGACGTGCCGGTGCTGGCCACGCCCCGGCTGCTGGCCCTCGTCGAGGAGGCGACGGTCAAGGCCGTCGAGGGCATGATGCCGCCTGGTCACACCACCGTGGGCATGCGCGTCCAGCTCGACCATCTGCAGCCGACCAAGGTGGGCACGTCGGTCGTGGCCGAGGCCACGCTGGAGAAGACCGAAGGCCGGCGCCTCACCTTCACCGTTGCCGTCACGGATCAGTGCGGGCTGGTGGCGGTGGCCAAGGTCACCCGAGTGACGGTCGAGGTGGAGCGCTTCCTCGACAAGGCGCACTGATGCGGCGCCGCATCCGGGCGGCGTCCCTCCTGGTGGTCCCGGCGCTGCTGATCGTGGCCGGGTGCCGCGGGGGCTCGTCGTCGACGCCCGACCACCGTCGCCCCGACCACCGTGGCGCCCACGACGGTGCCGTCCACCGCGACGCGGGTCACGGCGACCACGACCACCATCCCGGCAACGGCCACCACCCGTGCCCGCGCCACCACCGCGGCACCCAGCACCGGCCCGCCGAGGTCGGCCACCACGGGCGCCGCCACGGCGGCGGCCAGCACCACGGCGCCCAGCGCGACCACGGCGCCGACCAGCGCCACCAGCGACGACCCGGCGGCGACGACCACCGATCCGGCCAGTTCGACCACCAACGTCCCGGCCGCCCCCTGTGACCCCGTGGCGCTGCTCAACGCGGCCGACATCGCCTTCGGCCCGCTGCCACCCGGATCGATGCTCAGCGACCAGCGCTGCGTCGAAAATTACGCCAGTGGCCTGCTGTCGGCGCCGGGCCAGGACAGCGCCTTCGTCGTCTTCGACAACTTCGAGGGCGAGTGGCTGGGCCTCAACCTCGGCACGGACCAGATCTGCTCCGGTGCCGATGTGCCCATCGAGTTCTACGGGCCGCTGAACTGCGGTCCCTGGGAGGGTTGAGGCGTCCCACCCGACGGCGCCAATGCGCGCCAGTTCCAGCTCAGACGGCCCTAACCTCGCCGTCATGCGCGCTGACGAGGATGCTCCTGCCACCGCGCCCACCCGCACTCGACCCCGGCTCTGGTTCCAGATCGTGCTGATGGCCGGCTTCTACGGCATCTACAGCTACGCCCGGAACCTCTTCGGATCGGCCCAGGTCGACGAAGGCCAGGCGCCCGAACAGGCCTTCACCAACGCGATGCGCATCATCGATGCCGAGCGGTTCCTGCACATCTTCCACGAGGCCACCATCCAGAGCTGGTTCCTGGGATCGGACCTCTTCATCCGGTTCTGGAACATCTACTACGGCACGTTCCACTTCGTGGTGACGCTGGTGGCGTTCTTCTGGCTGTACTGGCGCGCCCCGGCGCGGTTCACGCAGTGGCGCAACGTGCTGGCCTTCACGACCGGCCTCGCCATCGTGGGCTTTTCCCTGTTCCCGCTCATGCCGCCCCGCCTTCTCGACGAGGGTCCGCGCTATGGCGGGCAAGCCCTCGCCGTCGAGCACAACGTCGGCCCGTTCGGGTTCGAGGACACCCTGGCCGACGTCGGCGGCCTGTGGTCGTTCGACTCGGGCGCGGTCTCCAAGATCTCCAACCAGTACGCCGCCATGCCCAGCCTCCACATCGGGTGGTCGATGTGGTGCACCTGCGCCTTGTGGCCGCTGGTTCGGCGCCGCTGGGCCCGTGCGCTCCTGGTGCTCTACCCGCTGGCCACGTTGTTCTGCATCGTGGTGACGGCCAACCACTACTTCCTCGATGCCGCCGGCGGCCTGCTGTGCCTCGCCGTCGGCTACGTCGCCGGTACCGCGCTCGACACCTGGTGGCACGAGCACCGTCTCGCCCGTCGCCAGATGACGACGGGCGAGACTCCCTAGATCGACAACGACGTCGGCCGGAGCCCGCCCGACTAGCGGACGCCCGCCCGGCGACGGGTGACGGCCACCAGCGCGGCGCCGGCCGGGAGCAGGATCGCCGCCAGCAGCAGCAGCGGAGCCGAGCCGGATGAGCCCGTGGCGGGCAGCGTGTTCGGGATGGTCAGCGGCGACGTCGTGGGCACCGTGGTGGGCGGCGGCACGATGGTGGTGTCCGCCGGGGGCGCCGTGGTGGGCGGCGGCTGGGTCGTGGGCGTCGTCGGCGGCGGGGGCGGCGTGTTCGTCACGGTGAACTGGCAGGCCCCGCCGTTGGGCACGCAGGTGATGAACTGGCTCGACAGACCCACCGGGTACGTCACGTCCACGGTGTTCCCGGGGAACGACGTCTCCGACACGGTGAGAAGGCTGTCGGCGTTCACCAGCAGCCCACCCTGGGGCACACCGGGCGCTGCCGTGTCCACGTAGTTGCAGGTGAACGTCCCTGCGACCATGCCGCACGTCGCCGTGCCGATCACCGCCAGGTTGGTCTGGCTCGTCGAGCTGGTGACGGTGAGCTGGAAGTCCGCCGGCAGGTTGGAGGGCGGCACCGTGCCGGTACCGACCCACTCCTTGTCGACGATGATGCGGTCGGAGGCATCGCACGGCATGTCGCCGTTGGCTGCGTCGATGAGCATGCTGGGAGCGTTGGGATTGAACGTGCCCAGACCGGCGGTGTTGGCATCGATACGGTTCTGGACCTGGTAATAGGAGCCGTGGGGCCCGACGGTCTCGAGCGGACCGCCGATCACGACGTCGAGCTGGTAGCCGCAGACCACGTTCAGCTGCGGGATCGTCGTCGTGAGCTCGAACCCACCACCGGCCCGCGGGCAGGACTCGGCCCCTGAGCTGTAGCAGAACGGGAAGTTGAACGGCCCGTTGGGCTCGCGCACCAGCGCCTGGTCGTCGGTGAGGTCGAAGAAGCCGCGGTTGGTGGCCTTCAGCGGGAAGCTGATGGCGAGGCCGTCGCAGCCGGCCGTCCAGCTCTCCCAGCGGATCACGACTTGGTCGCCCACCTGGATCTGGGCTTGGAAGCGGCGCATCGAGCGGCTGACGGCGGTCCCGCCCGCGCCCGGGTCGACGAAGGGGGCGACGTTGTTGGGGCCGCCGGGCCGCTGCAGGAAGGCACGGTAGCCCTGGAGCACGCCGGGGCCTCCGTTCCCGTTTGTGCACGTGGCCGGCACCGAACCGGCCGCCGGGTAGGCGGCGTAGTCGGTGTTGACCACCGGCGGTGGCGCCGCGCTCGCCACCTGTGTGACGGCGTCGTAAGCTATGAAGCCGAACGCTGAAAGGGCGACTGCCGCCCCGATCCTCGCCAGGCGCGTACGTGTCCTACCCATGGGCCGGCCCTCCTGTTGGCTTCCACACCACCACGAGCGGTGTACGGGCGACCTTCATTCGGCCCCTCCGCCGATGGCCGCGTCACCATAGCGCAGGAGTCAAGGCCCATGGGTGGACGTTGCCGCCCGGCCGCCCTCACCGGCGAGCCAGGGGTAACGTCGGCAGCCTGATGCTGCTCGACTCGATCGGTGCGCCCGCCGACCTTCGCACGCTCAGCTACGACGAGCTCGAGGAGCTCGCCGGTGAGCTACGCGACTTCATCGTCCAGTCCGTCGCCGAGACCGGGGGGCACCTCGGCTCCAACCTCGGCGCGGTCGAGCTCACGCTCGCGCTGCACCGCGTGTTCGAGTCGCCGACCGACGCCGTGCTGTGGGACACCGGCCACCAGGCCTACGTCCACAAGATCATCACCGGCCGGCGTGGCGGCTTCGCTCAGCTCCGCCAGGCCGGGGGCCTCTCGGGCTATCCCAGCCGCGAAGAGTCCCGACACGACTTCGTGGAGAACAGCCACGCCTCCACCATCTTGTCGTACGCCTACGGACTGGCCGTCGCCCGTGACTGCGGGGTCGACGCCGACCGGCGCCACATCGTCGCCGTGATCGGCGACGGGTCCATGACCGGCGGCATGGCGTACGAGGCGCTGAACAACCTCGGTCACTCGGACCGCCACGTGATCATCGTCCTCAACGACAACGGTCGCTCGTACGCGCCCACGGTGTCGCGGCTGTCCGAGAGCCTCAAGCAGATCCGGCTCAACCCGGTGTACATGCGTCGCCAGCGCCGGGTCGAGAACCTCGTGCGGGACATTCCGTTGCTCGGCCGCCAGGCCGAGCGAGGCATGGACGCCGTGAAGGCCGCCATCCGGGAGTACTTCCAACCACCGGCGTTCTTCGAGTCGCTCGGCGTGCGCTACGCCGGCCCCGTCGATGGCCACGATGTCGAGGCGCTCGAGCACGCGTTGCGCAACGCCACCGAGTTCGAGGGACCCATCGTCGTCCACGTCGTCACGCAGAAGGGGCGGGGCTACCCGCCGGCCGAAGACGACGACGAGAAGCACCTCCACGACGCGCCGGTGTTCGATCCGGTGACCGGTCCACCCAAGTTCGTTCCTGCGGGCTACACCCAGGCCTTCGCCGAGGCCATCCTGAAGGAAGCCGAGCACCACACCAAGCTCGTCGCCATCACGGCGGCGATGCCTGGCCCGACCGGCCTCCTCCCCTTCCAGGACCGCTTTCCCGAGCGCTTCTTCGACGTCGGCATCGCCGAGCAGCACGCCGTCACCGGCGCCGCCGGCATGGCCATGGGTGGGCTGCGACCTGTCGTGGCCATCTACTCCACGTTCCTCAACCGGGCCTGGGACCAGGTCGTGTACGACGTGGCGCTGCACCGGCTGCCGGTCGTGTTCTGCCTGGACCGCGCCGGCATCACCGGCGACGACGGGCCCTCCCATCACGGCATCTACGACCTCGCGCTGCTCACCAAGGTGCCCGGCATGACGGTGATGGCGCCGTCGTCGGCCCAGGAGCTGCACCAGATGCTTCATGACGCCCTCGAGCTCTGCGATGGCCCCGTCGCCATCCGGTACCCGAAGGGGCAAGCCCGTCAGGTCACGGACCTCGAAGTCGGTAGCGGTCTCACGGCGCGCCGTATGCGCACAGGCGACGGCCGGGTGTGCGTGCTGGCGCTGGGCAAGCTGGTGGGCAACGCCGAGCGGGCGGTTGCCCTGCTGCTGGAGAACGGCATCGACGTGACGCTCTGGGACATCCGGGTGGCCACGCCCCTCGACCCGGAGATGATCGCCGACGCCGCCACCCACGATGTCGTGGTGACGGTGGAAGACGGCATCCGCGACGGCGGCGTGGGCGCGCTCGTCCTCGACGCCATCGAGCGCCGGTGCCACGACGACGGCCACACCCCACCTCGCATCGAGGTCCTGGGCGTGCCGGCGGCGTTCTTCGCCCACGGCCGGCCCGACCAGATCCTGGCCCGGCTCGGCCTCGACGGCAACGGCATCGCCCGCTCGGTCCGCGCCGCTCTCACCGTCACCTGACCGCTTCCGGACCTCGGGGCCGGCCCGACCGCCATGTCCACCCAGCCTTTGGGTGCGGATCCCGCCTTGGGTGCGAGAAACGTCGCCTGGCGACGCATCTCGCACCCAGACGTCGGTTCAGGAGCGCTGCCCGACCACCGCCCCGATGCGGGACGCGACCCAGTCCGGGCGCTGCGTCACCTGGTGCCAGGTGAACCGGAGGACGTGCCAGCCGGCGGCGGCCAGGTCCGCGTCGCGCTCGCGATCAGCTTCGAAGGCCCGCCGGTGGCCGTGATAGGCCCAACCATCCACCTCGATGTCGATGCGCTGGTCGACGAGGCCGAAGTCCAGCTCGAACGAGCGCGTCGCGGTACGCACCACGTGATGGAACACCGCCGCCGGTAGCCGGTGCTGCTGCAACAGGCGACCCATGGCCAGCTCGAGCACGCTGTCAGGTGGTTTGTCGCCGAGGCACCAGTCGTCGAGGACGATCCGCAACGGCCCGAGACCCCGGCGGCCCGGCCGAGCATGGGCGGCGATGCCTCTTCGGAGCGTCGCCATTCCGAAGTAGCCCTTGATCACGAAGCACTCGACGATCGACGCCACGGCCGCAGGCCCGGCCACCGCGCCGACGTCGAGCGCCGTTCGCAGCGGATTGGTGACATCGAAACCCTGGCGGCGGACGGGCCGGAGGTCGACAACGTCGCGGGGCCGGTGCAGCCGCACGCCGTGAAGCCGGAGCCCGCGGCGACGGTCGGTGACCGTGACGTCGACGGGGTCATGGCCCGGCACGGCCGCTCCCCACAGTGACGCCGCGCTGAGGTGCGACACGAGACTCCCGCTGCCGGCGGCCAACATCGCGGCATGAAGGCCGTGGATGGGTGTCCATTCGATGACCGCGAGACGCGAAACACCCGGATGGACCCGCACGAGGACTCCTGATCGGTGGATCCTGTCCCACGTGGAGCGACTCTGTCCCGACGCGAGGAAACGGGCGAGCGTGAGGTGGTGGCGACGGTCGACCAGCGCGCTGACGTCGGTATGCATGCCCGGGGTGTGTGCACCGCACGGGCGTGATCGGAACGGGTGAACCGCGGTCGACGGCGGCCGATCCGGCATGATCGAGGGGTGAGCGTCGACGAGATCCACCACGACTGCCCGCGCTGTCGCCAGGCCGTGCAGCAGCGGTACTACGGCCCGTGCCCCGCCTGTCGCTCCGACCTGGCGACCCGGTTCGCCGGCCGCGCCCGGGACGTGGACGCGCCCGCCTACGAGCCCAAGGTCAACGTCACCGCCAACGCGGTGGCGATGCGGCCCGACGACTGAATGTGGACCGCGACCTCGAGCTGGCCCTCGAGCTGGCCGACATCGCCGACACGCTGACGCTGCCCCGCTTCCGATCCGCCGACCTGCGCGTCGACCGCAAGGCCGACGCCACCGAGGTCACCGAGGCCGACCGCGGCACCGAGACCGCGCTGCGCCGAGCACTGGCCGCCGCCCGGCCCGGCGATGCCGTGCTGGGCGAGGAAGAAGGCCTCATCGGGCCGGCCGACACCCGGCGGCGCTGGGTGATCGACCCGATCGACGGCACCTCGAACTACGTGCGTCACGTCCCGATCTGGGCGACGCTCATCGCGCTCATGGATGGCGACGAGGTCGTGGTGGGGGTGGCGTCGGCACCGGCGCTCGGCCGGCGCTGGTGGGCCGCCCGGGGCGACGGCGCCTACGCCGGCGGCGAAGCGATCCACGTGTCGACGGTGTCCACGCTGGCCGACACCCACCTTGCCCACGCCGGTGTCGGGACGTTCTACGACTACGGCGGCGGCGACGCCCTCGTCGGCCTCACCCGTGACGTGTGGCGCTCTCGGGGTCTCGGGGACTTCTGGATGCACTGCCTGGTGGCCGAGGGAGCCTTCGACGTCGCGGTCGAGCCGGTCGTGTCCCTCTGGGACCTCGCCGCCCTCACCGTCATCGTCGAGGAGGCGGGCGGCCGCTTCAGTGACCTGACCGGCCGGCTCGGACCCGCGGGCGGCTCGGCGCTGTCCACCAACGGCCTCCTGCACGACGAGGTGCTGGCCCGCTTCAGGTGACGGTGGCGCGCTGCCGGTACGAGGGCGTGTCCCATTCGGCGCCCGTCATCACCGCCTCCAGCCGGTCGACGGCGTCCCAGACATCGACGAAACGGGTGTACAGCGGGGCGAATCCGAACCGGAGCAGATCGGGCTCACGGAAGTCGCCTACGACGCCGCGGGCGATGAGGGCCTGCACGACGGGGTAGGCCTCGGCATGGGCCAGGCACACCTGCCCGCCCCGCTCTTCGACCGGTCGGGGCGAAGCCAACCGGAAGCCGTCGACCAGGCGGTCCTCCACCAGCGCGATGAACAGCTCGGTCAGTGCGACGCTCTTGGCCCGCACGTCGGCGAGAGCGACACCATCGAACGCATCCAGCGCGGCATCGAGCGCTGCCATCGACAGGACCGCGGGCGTCCCCGACAGCACCCGGCGGATACCGGTGTCGGGCTCGTAGGCGTCGGCCATGGCGAAGGGATCAGCATGGCCTATCCACCCGGCGATGGGCTGGTCGAGCTTGGCCTGGTGCCGGGAGGCGACGTAGGCGAACGCCGGCGCGCCCGGACCGCCGTTCAGGTACTTGTACGTGCAACCAACGGCCAGATCGACACCGGCGGCGTCGAGCGCCACCGGTACGACACCCGCCGAGTGGGACAGATCCCACAGCACCAAGGCCCCGGCGTCGTGGGCGGCGGCGGTGATCGCCGCCATGTCGTGCAACTGCCCGCTGCGGTAGTTGACGTGACTACGCACCACCACCCCGACATCGGGTCCGAGCGACCGCGCCACTGCGGCACCGGCGATGGACCCGACGATGTAGCGATCGGTCGGGAAGTCGTCGGCGTCGACGAGCACGTTGGGACGGTCGGGCCGCAGCCGGCGAGCAGCCACGAGGAGCTTGTAGAGGTTGACCGAGGTGGAATCGCACACCACGACCTGGCCAGGCGCGGCGCCGACCAGGCCGCCGATGCGGTCGCCGATCCAGCGCGGCCCGGCCCACCAACCGTGGAGGTTCCACGAGCGGATGAGGTCGTCGCCCCACTCGCGTTCGACGACGCGCGCCATCGCCGCCGGCACCCCGACCGGCAGGGCGCCCAACGAGTTGCCGTCGAGGTAGATCAGCCCGTCAGGGAGCCGAAACCGTGCCCGACAGTGGCGCAGGGGATCGGCGGCGTCGAGTGCCGCCGCCGAGTCCCGGCGCCGAGGATCGAGCTGAACAGTCTCAGCCAAGCTCCGAGCCGACGACCGACACGAAGCTGACGCACGCGCCCGGCGCGCCGCCGAGGTTGTGGGTGAGCGCCTTGTTCTTGCCGGCGCCGATGCTGGCGATCTGGCGCGCCGCCGGGGCCTCGTGGCGGAGCTGGAGCCACGCCTCGAACAGCATCCGCAGCCCGGAGGCGCCGATCGGGTGCCCGAAGGACTTCAGGCCGCCGTCGGGGTTGACCGGCAGTTCGCCGTCGAGGTCGAACGTGCCCGCCAGCACTTCCTTCCACCCCATGCCCCGCTCGGCAAAGCCGAGGTCTTCCATGAGCACCAACTCGGTGGGCGTGAAGCAGTCGTGCACTTCGGCCATGGCGAGCTCGGCGCGGGGGTTGGTGATGCCGGCCTGCTGATACGCGTCCTCGGCCGACCGCACGACCTCGCGGAACGTCGTGTAGTCGTAGGTCGGGTCGATGGGCCCGGCGGCGGGGCCGGCCACGAACGACAGCGCCTTCACGAAGATGGGATGGTCGGTGTACTTGTAGGCGTCTTCGGCCCGCACCACGATGGCGGCGGCCGAGCCGTCGCTCACACCCGAGCAGTCGAAGATGCCGAGCGGACCGGCGATGAGCGGCGAGCAGGAGATGGTGTCCTTCGCCACTTCCTTGCGGAACTGGGCGCGCGGGTTGAGGGCCCCGTTGCGGTGGTTCTTCCAGGCGATGCGGGTGAGCACGTCCTTCATCTCGGCCTCGTCGACGCCGTACTTGTTGGCGTAAGCGGGGGCCAGGAGGCTGAACGACGCCGGTGCCGTGAGGGTCGACATGGTGCCGTCGTTCGGGATGGTGCCCGAGACCAGGCCGGAGTAGCCCGAGTCCTTCAGCTTCTCGACGCCGATGGCCATGGCCACGTCGAAGGCACCGGAAGCCACGGCGTAGCAGGCGTTGCGGAAGGCCTCGGAGCCGGTGGCGCACATGTTCTCGAGCCGCGTGACCGGCTTGTAGTCGATCTTCAACGGCCGGCTGAGGGTGAGGCCCGAGACGCCCGAGCCCATGGTGCCCAGCCAGAAGGCGTCGACGTCGCCCAGCGGGATGCCCGCCGACTTCAGCGCGTCCGACGACGCGTCGATGAGCATGTCGTCGGTGCTGCGGTCCCAGTGCTCGCCGAACGGCGTGCACCCCATGCCGACGATGGCTACCTGGTCTTTGATGCCCTTCGACGCCATGTCACTGTCCCCTTTGTGTCGAGTTCGCTCGGATTGGCCGGGCCTTCCAGAAGTAATTGTGCACGCCTTCTGCCGTAAAGAGGCGGCGGAACGTCATTTCGACCCGATCGCCGATCTTCACCGAGCTCGGGTCCACGTCGGTGAGCTCGCATTGGAAGCGACCACCGCCGTCGAAGTCGATCACCGCCGCCACCACCGGCGGTGAGAGCGAGTAGGCCAACCGGTCGATGGTGAACGTGGCCACCGTGGCCTCCACGTCGGCCATGCGCACCGGCGTCATCTGGTCGATCGAGCCGGACTCGATGGAGACTCGTGACGGCGGCAGGTACACGAAGCCGGACTCGTCCTTGGTGCCGAAGAAGCCGTACTTCCACTCCGTGGTGCGGAACGACGGCGGGCCGGCGGGACGGTCGGGCTCGGGGCGGCGGGGCGGCTCGCGGTGCAGGAAGCCTCGCCAGGTGAGGAACTGGGCGTAGGTGAGCGTGTCCCGAGTGCTGGCGATCTGCTCTTGCACGCTCGGCGACGGCCGGTTGGCCGTGATGGCGTCGGTGGTGCGCCACAGGCTGACCGCGCACCCGTCGGCCAGCACCACGACGGCGATGGTCTGGCCGGGCTGGGCCCGGTCGAGCACGTCGGCCAGCACCAGACCCCAGTGGGCGGCGCCCGTGTTGCCGACCGAGGCGGTCAGGTCGTCGGCGTAGGCCTCGGACCGGGCGCCCACGAGCTTGGCCGATGCCTTCACCGCCCGGGCGTGGGTGCCGGTGAGCACCACGTGGTCGATGTCGGCGGCGGCGATGCCGGTGGACTTGAACGCGTCCGTGACGGCCTGCTCGACGAGGGGCAGGTAGGCGAACTCGCCGAAGCGCTCCTCCCACTGCCGCGACGACGGTTCACCAGGCAGGCGCCAGCGGTCCAGGAACTCGCCGGTGCTGACGGCGCCGCCGACGAGCTCGGCGATGACACCGGGACCGTCACCGAAGGCGATGGCGACCGCGGCATCGCCGCCACCGGACTCGTCGGCGCCGCCCGGCAGGCCGGTACGGATGTCCGACAGCACCGCCAGGCCGCCGCTGAGCTGGGCGGCGTAGGCCGCGGCGCCGGCCGACCGCACCGAGCCGATGACGTCGGCCGTGGCCACCGACGACGGCAGGGCCAGGGCGGCGTGGATGGCGTTGGCGTTGGTCTTGTCGAGGTAGGCGGGCTCGGTGGTGGAGAACCAGAGCGACGTGGGCTGATAGCCGTCGGGCGCGGCGCGCAGGGCCACGCGAGCTGCTTCGACACCGAGCGAGGTGGTGTCCTCATCGAACGAGGCGACGCTGCGCGTGCCCCTGCCACCGCCGCTACCGAGCGTGGCGGCGATGGCCGAACGCTGTAGCCGCCAGTAGGGCACGTAGGCCCCGTACGAGACGATTCCGGTCATCGCGCCAAGCCTACGCTTCACCCCTCGAAGCCGTCGAAGTGAGCGAATTCACGAAGTAGAAACGGGCAGTTGGCCGCCCGCCCCGATCACCTTCGGCAGACTGCTGTCATGATCACGAAGAAGCGCCATCGGGACGGCTCGACGAAGGTCGTCTTCAGCCTCCCAGACGCCGGCGAACCCGTTTCCTTGGTGGCGGATTTCAACGGTTGGGACCCAGACGCGCACCCGCTGCGCAAGCGCTCCAACGGTGTGCGCAGCGTGGCCGTGCTGCTGCCCCCGGGTACCTCGGCGCGGTTCCGGTACGTGTCATGCGGTCGGTACTTCGACGACCCTGACGGCGACGGCTTCGAGCCCAACGGCCTCGGCGAGACCCACACCCTGCTCGCCCTCTGAGTGGCGCCGGGCCGCTGACGGGTCCGAGTTCGCCGGTCGTCATCGCGGTGCGTGGTCGGCGGCGACTGCTGCAGCCGCTTCTCGTTGCGCTTCAGCAGCAAAATTGAGGCACTTCTGCACCGAGAAGCAAAGATGCACCGAGACGGCCAGCGAAACGCCCACCCAGCGTGAGGTCCGGTCGTAACGGTCTCGCCCGGCGGCAAGACCGCTACGAACCGCGCCTATTGGTGGCAGGGTCGGAGCGACCCATCCGGCGAGGCAGGCCTCAGGTGAAGAAGGGGTTCTCGCCGGTCGAGTGATCGGTGGCGTCGATCACCTTGTCGACCCCGGGCACGGCGTCGATGATCATGGTCTGCACGCCCTGCAGCATCGTCATCCGGCTCATCGAGCAGCCGTGGCAGCCCCCGCCCATCGTCAGGTAGGCGCGGCCCTCGCGGTCGTGACCCACGAAGGTGACGTAGCCACCGTGGGCGGCCAGCGCCGGGTTCACCTCGGCGTCGATCACGTAGCGCACCTTGTCGGCGAGATCGTCGTCGATCGTGAGGGTGCCCAGCTGGAGCTGCCTGGGTTTGTTGGGGTTGCGCAGCACGAGGCCGTCGACCTCGTAGTCGAGGGTGGCCCCCTCCAGGTTCTCGGCGTCCTTGGCCGGCACGATCACCTTCAGCCCACTCACGGTGCGGACGATGTCGGTGATGTCGGACTTCGTGACGATCTGGAACGACAGGTCGTAGGTGAAGTCCGCCCCCTCATCGGAGAGGATCTCGATGCGCACGCCGAGCTGGTCCTTTTCGGGCTCCTCGTCACGCAGCGCGATGAGTTGCTCGACGGCGACGTCGGTCACGGAGATGATCTGTTCGTCGAGGCTGGTGCTCACACCAAAAGGGTACCGCCGCCGGCACGGGGATCGACGAGCATCAGAACGAGCCGCCGCCGTCGACCTCGATGCGCTGGCCGGTGACGTAGCCGGCGCCCTCGGAGCAGACCCACACCACGACCCGGGCTACGTCGACGGGCTGGCACACCCGACCGAACGGCGACGTGGCGTCGAGCTCACGCATGTCGGTGACGCCGGACCTGGCCTTGGCCAGCCGCCGCCCCATCTCGGTCTCCACCAATCCGGGCGCCACCACGTTGACGTGGACGCCGTTCGGGCGCTCCTCCTTGGCCAGGGTGAAGGCCAGCGCCTCCATGGCCGCCTTGCCCATGTTGTACGGCGCGCCGTTGCCGTTGTACTTCGACGTGGCCACCGAGGAGATCATCACGATGTCGCCTCGCGGCCGGGTGCGCATCGACGGCAGCACCAGCCGGGCGAGGTGATGCGGCCCGATGGCGTGGGTGGCGAGTACCCGCGTCACCTCGGTCGGATCGGTATCGGCCACCGACCGCCCGCGTGACGCGATCCCGGCGTTGCACACGAGGATGTCGACGAAGCCGAACTCGGCGACGACGGCATCTACCATGGCGGCATCCTGCGCCTCGTCGTCGACCGACGCGGCAAACGCCTTGGCCGCACCGCCCGCGGCATTGATGGCAGCGACCGTCTCGTCGGCGGCGTCGATGTCCTTGCGGTAGTTCACCGCCACGGTGGCCCCCTCGGCCGCCAGCAGCTCACTGATCCCGCGGCCGATGCCCCGGCCGCCACCGGTCACCAATGCGACCCGACCATCGAGTTGACCCATCTATGTCAACCTAGATCGATGCACGACGGCAGCCGGAAAGCGATCGTTGCCGCCTTCATCGCCAACTTGGGCATCGCCCTCGCCAAGTTCGCGGGTGCCGCCATCACCGGCTCGGCCAGCCTGCTGGCCGAGGGGGTGCACTCCCTCGCCGACACCGGCAACCAGGGCCTGTTGTTCCTCGGCGGCAACCGGGCCCGGCGCGAGGCCACGCCGGAGCATCCCTTCGGCTTCGGCCGGGAGCGCTTCTTCTGGAGCTTCGTGGTGGCCCTCGTCCTGTTCAGCATGGGCGGCCTGTTCGCCATCTACGAGGGCATCGACAAGCTCATCCACCCCCACGAGACCGAGTCGCTCGGCGTCGCCGTCGCCATCCTCCTGTTCGCGTTCGCCCTCGAGAGCTGGTCACTGCACACCGCCGTACGAGAGTCCCGGCCGTACAAGGGCGAGCAGTCCTGGTGGCGCTTCATCCGATCGTCGCGCCAGCCCGAGCTGCCCGTGGTGCTGCTGGAGGACACCGGCGCGTTGTGCGGACTGGTCTTCGCGCTCACCGGTGTCGTGCTGGCCTCCGTGACCGGTGAGCCCCGCTTCGACGCCTTGGGCAGCCTCGCCATCGGCATCCTCCTGGTGACGATCGCCATCGTCCTGGGCGTCGAGATGAAGGCCTTGCTGATCGGCGAATCGGCAACGCCGGAGATGCAGGCCAAGATCGCCGAGGCCATGCGGACGGCGCCGGCGGTGAAGCGCCTCATCCACCTGCGCACCGAGCACCTCGGCCCCGACGAGCTGCTCGTGGCGGCCAAGCTGGAGTTCGATCGCACCCTGTCCATGCCGGCATTGGCCGAGGCCATCGACGACGTGGAAGCGAGGGTGCGCGCCGTCGTGCCGGCGGCCCACGTGATGTACCTGGAGCCGGATGTGCATCACGCCTCCGACGATTCTGCCGTAACCTGACGCCAGACAACGGGGAGCTCGGGGGACGCCGGGCTGAGAGGGTGGTCGATCCGCCACCGACCCTCGAACCTGATCTGGGTAATGCCAGCGGAGGGACCATGGAACCGCAGTTCGTCATCGTGGTCGGGGGCTCACCCCCGCATCCCGGCGTGGTCCACCACCTCGCCGACGACCGCTTCGTCATCGCCGCCGATTCCGGGTTGGACCACGCCGATGCCCTCGGCCTGGCTGTCGATCTGGTGGTCGGGGATCTGGACTCGGTGACCCCGGGAGCGCTGGCCGCGGCCAGTGCCGCCGGCGTGCCCATCGAACGCCATCGCCCCGACAAGGAGGCCATCGACACCGAGTTGGCGGTCGAGGCCGCCCTCGCCCGCGGCGCCCACCGGCTCGTCGTGCTCAGCGGCGGCGGCGATCGCCTCGACCACGTGCTGGCCGGCCTGTTCGTGCTGGCCCACCCCATGCTGGCCGGTCTGGACGTGCAGGCGTGGGCCGGACCGGCGTGGCTGCGGGCCGTGCAGGGACCGGCGAGCACCTCCATCGAAGGCCCCGCTGGCGCCTACGTCAGCCTGCTACCGCTGCACGGCCGCGCCGATGGCGTGACCACCGGAGGCCTGCGCTACCCGCTCCACGGCGAGCCCCTCCACCCCGGCTCCAGCCGCGGCATCAGCAACGAGTTGGCCGGCGGCCCGGCGTGCGTGTCGTTGGAGCACGGCGCGCTGCTGGTCGTCGTGCCCAACGCCCTCGGAGGTGGGTCATGAAGCGCGCCGTCTTGCTCGTGGTGGCCGCCGCCCTCGTGGCGGCGGCGTGCGGTGGCGACAACGGTGGCTCGTCGGCCTCACCGGTCACCCTCACGCTGATCACTCACGACTCCTTCGCCTACACCACCGACGTACTGGCCCAGTTCACCGCGGCCACCGGCATCAAGGTCGACGTTCCGCAAGGTGCCGGCGACGCCGGGGTGGTGTTGAACAAGGCGATCCTCACCAAGGGCAAGCCCGAGGGCGATGTGCTGTGGGGCGTCGACAACACGCTCCTGTCGCGGGCCGTCGGCAGTGGGGCGTTCCAGCCCTACGAGTCCAAGGCGCTCGCGTCGGTGCCGGCCGCCTTCCGCGATCTGGTACCGGGTCATGAGCTCACGCCGGTCGACTACGGCGACGTCTGCATCAACTTCGACAAGGCCTGGTTCGCATCGAAGGGCGTGCCCGTCCCGCAGACCCTCGACGACCTCCGCCAGCCGGCCTACAAGGACACGCTGGTGGTGGAGAACCCCGCGACGTCGTCGCCCGGGCTGGTGTTCCTGCTGGCCACCATCGCCACCTACGGCCCCGACGGCTGGCAGGCGTACTGGAAGGACCTGCGGGCCAACGGCGTGAAGGTGGTCGACGGCTGGACGCAGGCCTACACGGTCGAGTTCTCGGGCTCCGCCGGCAAGGGCAGCTACCCGCTCGTCGTGTCGTATGGCTCCAGCCCTCCCGCCGAGGTCATCGGCACCGACCCGCCGCCCGCCGAGGCGCCCACCGGCGTGATGGCGGCGTCGTGCTTCCGCCAGGAGGAGTTCGTCGGGATCCTGGACGGCACCAAGCACGCGAAGGAGGCGGGCCAGCTCATCGACTTCCTCCTGGGCAAGGCCTTCCAGGAGGACATGCCGCTGAACATGTACGTCTACCCGGTGGTGCCCGATGCCGCCCTGCCCGATGTCTTCACCAAGTACGCCGTCGTGCCGGCGACGTCGCTGTCGTTGCCACCGGCGGACATCGCCGCCCATCGTGACGAGTGGATCGACGAGTGGACCAACGTCGTGCTGCGTTAGCAGCGGGCGATCGACCCGGGGCGCTGTTCCCCGACTGGCTGCCATGGGCACTGGCCGCCGCGCCGGCGGCGTTCCTCGCGGTGTTCTTCGCGTGGCCCGTGGCCACGATCATCGGCAAGGGCCTGTCGCTCGGCGCCATCGCCGATGTCATCACCGACCCCGGCATCCGCTCCGTGGCGTGGTTCACGCTCTGGCAGGCCGCCCTGAGCACCGTGCTCACGGTGGCCGTGGCCCTGCCCGGGGCCTACGTGATGGCGCGCTTGCGGTTCCCTGGCCGGCACGCCGTGCTGGCCGTCGTGACGATTCCGTTCGTGATGCCCACCGTGGTGGTGGGCGCGGCGTTCCTCGCACTGCTGCCCGACCGCTTCCACGACACGGTCTGGGCCATCGTGGCCGCCCACGTCTTCTTCAACTACGCGGTCGTCGTGCGCACCGTCAGCACGCTGTGGACCCACATCGATCCTGCCCTCGAGGACGCGGCGCGGGTGCTGGGTGCGTCGCGCTGGCGGGCGTTCCGCGAGATCACCTGGCCGCTGCTGCGACCGGCCATCACGGCGGCGGCGTCGATCGTGTTCCTCTTCACGTTCACGTCGTTCGGGACGGTGCTCATCCTGGGCGGGCCGCGCCACGTCACCCTCGAGGTGGAGATCTACCGGCAGACCACCCAGAACCTCGACCTTCGCGTGGCGGCGGCGCTGGCGGTGCTGCAGCTGGCCGCCATGACGGTGCTGCTCGGGTGGTGGACGCGCAGCCAGGAGCGCCGCGCCACGGCCCTGCGGCTGCAGCCGGCGTCGGTGACCCGGCGGCCGCCACGGTCGATCGGTCAGCGGGCGTTCCTGGCCGCCAACCTGGCGTTCATGGCGGCACTCGTGGGGCTGCCGCTGCTGAAGCTGGTCGAGCGCTCGCTGTCGACGCCATCGGGCTTCGGCTTCGCGTTCTACCGGGCGCTCGGCAACGAGGGGAAAGGCACGTCGCGCGCCGTCGCGCCCATCGACACCATCGCCACGTCGTTGCGCTACGCCGTCATGGCCACCGCGCTGGCGGTGGTGCTGGGGGTGCTGGCCGCCGGCGCCATCGCCTACGGGCGGGGTCAGTGGCGACGCTGGCTGCTCGACACCGGGTTGATGCTGCCGCTCGGAACCTCGGCCGTGACCATCGGCTTCGGCCTGCTGCTGACCATGGATCAACCACCGCTGGACCTGCGCGGCTCGTGGATGATCATCCCGATCGCCCACGCGCTGATCGCCATGCCGTTCGTGGTGCGGGCCGTGCTGCCGTCGCTGCGCGCCATCGATCCGCACCTCCGCGAGGCCGCCGCCGTGCTGGGGGCGCGACCGGTGCGCATGTGGAGCGAAGTCGACGCGCCGATGGTCGGGCGCGCCGCCGTCGTCGGCGCGGGGTTCGCCTTCGCCGTGTCCATCGGTGAGTTCGGGGCCACCGCCTTCCTGGTCCGCAGCGGCTCGCCCACGCTGCCGGTCGCCATCCAGCAGCTGCTCGGGCGTCCCGGCGCGGTGAACACCGGGCAGGCCTACGCCCTCGCCGTGATCCTGATGGTGGTCACCGGGCTCGTCATCCTGGCCGTGGACCGCTTCCGAGCCGGCACCCACGGCGAGTTCTGATGCTCGGCGTCGAGGGCGTGACCGTGCGGTTCGACGGGCAGACGGTGCTCGACGACGTGTCCCTCCAGGTGGCGACCGGTGAGATCGTGGCCCTGCTCGGCCCCAGTGGCTCGGGCAAGAGCACGTTGCTGCGCGTCATCGCCGGGCTCCACGTACCCGACGACGGCCGCATCTACTGGGACGGCGAGGACCTCAGTGGGGTGCCGCCGCACCGGCGCGGCGTCGGCCTCGTGTTCCAGGACCTTCAACTCTTCCCGCACAAGGACGTGGCCGGCAACGTGGCCTTCGGGTTGCGGATGCAGGGCACGGCTCGCGCCACGATCGATCGGCGGGTGACCGAGTTGCTCGCCATGGTGGGACTGCCCGGTTTCGAGCACCGCCGGGTCGCCACGCTGTCGGGGGGCGAGGCCCAGCGGGTGGCACTGGCTCGCGCCCTCGCCCCCGAGCCCCGCTTGCTCCTGCTCGACGAGCCCCTGGCCGCCCTCGACCGCGATCTGCACGACCGCCTCGCCGTGGAGGTGCGCCTGCTCCTGCAGCGCGTCGGCATCACGGCCGTGCACGTCACCCACGACGACGGCGAGGCGCGCACCATCGGCGACCGGCTCGTTGTGCTCGCGTCGAGAACGGCGCGGTAGGTTCCGCGCTGGACAAGGACGGGGGACCTCCATGGCAGATGTACAGGGACACTGCGACGAGCGCTTCCGCGCGGTACGCGACGCGTTCGCGGGCAACTTCGACAAGGGCCTGGATGTCGGCGCCTCGGTGGCGGTCGCCGTCGACGGAGAGATGGTGGTCGACCTCTGGGGCGGCTACACCGACGAAGCGCGCACCACGCCGTGGGAGCGCGACACCCTCACCAACGTCTGGTCGTCGACCAAGACGGTGACGGCGCTGTGCGCGCTCATGCTGGCCGACCGCGGTGAGATCGACGTCGACGCCCCGGTGGCGCGGTACTGGCCGGAGTTCGCCGCCAATGGCAAGGAGGGCGTGCTCGTGCGCCACCTCCTGTCGCACACGGCCGGGCTGTCGGGCTGGGAAGTGCCCGTGACGTTCGAGGACATCTGCGACTGGGAGAAGGCCACCAGCCTGCTCGCCGCCCAGGCGCCGTGGTGGGAGCCCGGCTCGGCGTCGGGGTACCACGCCCTCACCCAGGGTTACCTCGTGGGCGAGGTCGTGCGCCGCGTGACCGGCCAGAGCCTCGGCACGTTCCTGGCCAAAGAGGTGGCCGGCCCCGTGGGTGCCGACTTCCACGTAGGGCTGGCGCCCGAGCACCACCAGCGCGTCTCGAGGGTGATCCCACCGCCGCCGCTGCCCATCCCGGACAACCCCAGCGAGATCCTCCTCAAGACGTTCGGCAACCCCATCCTGAGCGCGGAGTGGGCGTGGACCCCGCAGTGGATGCAAGCCGAGAGCCCGGCCGCCAACGGCCAGGGCAACGCCCGGTCGCTGGCCACCATCCACACCGTGCTGGCGTGTGGCGGTGAGGCCAACGGCGTGCGCTTCCTGTCGCCGGCGGGCTGCGAGACGATCTTCCGCGAGCAGGCGCGGGGCGTCGACCTCGTCCTCGGCATCCCCCTGCGTCACGGCATCGGCTTCGGCCTGGTCGGCGAGGAAGCACCGCTCAGCCCGAACCCGCGCACCTGCTACTGGGGTGGCTGGGGCGGCTCCATCGTGGTCATCGACCTCGACGCCCGCATGGTGGTCACCTACGTGATGAACCGCATGGGCGAAGGCACGGTGGGCGACGAGCGCGGGGGCTCGCTGCTCCTCGCCGCCTACGGCTCCCTCGCGTCCCTCGCCGGAGGCTGACGTCCCCACGGTCGTTGATCTCACCGCCGCCGGCTGCCTGGACCTGCGCCGCCGGGTCCTGCGCGACGGCACGCCGTCCGGCGACCCGACGTTTCCCGAAGACGACGACCCAGCCACGTTCCACCTCGGCGTGGTCGATGACGACGGCCGGCTGGTGGGCGTGGCCACCTTCGCGGCGCGGCCGTACCCCGAGCGGCCGAGCGTCGCCGCGGTGCAGCTTCGGGGCATGGCCGTGGAGACGGCGCAGCACGGGCGCGGCATCGGCCGGCTCCTGCTGGCAGCGGCCATGGACCGGCTGCGGGCGCAGGGCACGGCGCTGCTCTGGGCCAAGGCGCGCGACCAGGCCCTCGGCTTCTACGAACGCCTGGGCATGCACGTCGAAGGTGACGGCTACATCACTGCGGACACGCGCCTGCCCCACCACACCGTCGTCATCGAGCTCACCTGACCCGATCGCCCTCGGTCCGGGCAGCCGGGCAGCCGGGGTCCTTGGTCCCGCCGCGCACTTGTGGAACGCCGATCGAGACGAATTCGAGATCGGCGTGACAGAGGCGACCGACGGGCGTAGGCGCAGCGGCGACCGCCGGCCGGGCCTTCCGATCCTGCCGGCCCCGGGCACACACTTTCGACGCATGACAGTCGTCGCCGATCCCGATGTCCTGCGCGCCCGGGCGCGCGCTCTGCGCTCGCTGGCGGCGCGCCTCGACGCCTCGGTGCTCCACGACCTGCTGGCGGCGGCCGGGGACGACACGTGGCGAGGCCCCACCGCCGACGCCTTCGTGGCCGACGTCCGCCGCAGCGCCCAGCGCTGCGTCCAGGCGGCCGAGGAGCTTCGGGGCGCGGCGCGCGCCCTCGAGGCGACGGCCGCCGTCGCCGCCGGTCGGCTGATGGGCTACCTCGGCTACGACCGAGCCCGGCTGGTGGCGCTACGCCGGCGGCTCGGCCAGCTGGCCGACGAACGCGCCTCGCTGCGCTTCACCGATGCGCTGGCCGGCGATGCCGCCCTCAGCTACCACAACGCCACTGATCTCCTGATCGGCTGGCTGACGGACCTGGCCGCCATCGACTCGTGCGGCTTCTCCTCCCCGTACCGGCCGGTCGGCCTCGACCCTGGCGATCCCGCGCTGGTCGACGTGCTCCATCCCGGCGACGCCGCCTGGAGCACGGTCACCGACCCGCGTGCCGCCATCGTGGCCAGCGTGACCGACCACGCCCGCCATGTGGCCGAGTACCTCGCCGCGGTGGATGTCGGTGACGTCCTGGGTGACCGGCAGCGCACCGACGAGGTGGTGAGGCTGATCTCCGTGGCCGTGAGCAGCGCCGCCGGCCGCGATGCGCTGCTCGCCGCCCTGGGCGCCGTGCGGTTCGGCGCCCTGGCCGACGATCTCGCGCGGCGGGTGGCCCTGCAGGGCTCCAGTCCCGAGGCCACGGTTCGGGCCGCCGCCGCCACGCTCGTGCTCGGTGCGCTGGCCGCCGGTGTGGGCCCGGCGCAGCGGGCTGGGGCCATCGACACCCGGGTCTGGGACGACCAGCTGGCCGAGCACACCGATCCGTACGCCGCCGCCCTCGTCGTTCGCGTCGCCGGCATGGCGGCGGCCGACCTGGCCGTGGTGGCGCTGGCGGCGTGGCGCCGGTGGGATGCGCGCACGGGCGACGACACCGACGAGTTGGCCGCGGCCGGGGAACAGGCGCCAGCGATCCTGCTGGCCGCCCTGGCCACCCAGCCGCTCGCCGCCCGGCGGGTGCTGGAGCAGTTCGATCTCGACGACTTCGGGCTGCTCTTCAGCCCCAGCCTCGGGGGCGCCGACGGCACCGACAGCATCGACAGCAATGCCGTGCTGGCCGTCCTGCTGGCCAGCGCCGACCCCACCGTCGGCGACGCCGACGACGTGGAACGCTCCATGGTGAACGTCCTCGGGTTCCTCGCCGGTCATCAGCACCTCGCCACCGCCAGCGGGGTGAGCGCCGGGCTGGGCGCGTACGCGCGGGCCCTACCTGGAGCACCTCGCCGGCGACTGCGACGCGTCCGGCTACCCGGCCCGGCGCTGGGATCTCCGCGGCGCCACACCGGCCGAGCTGCTGGGCTGGATCCCCCGATCGGCGACGGCCGCCGCCAGCCTCCAGAGCTACCTCGACGCGCGTGGTGCTGGCTCGCTTCGCCGAGTTTGCGACGGGCGTCGCGTTCGACGGGCAGCGGCTGCACCACCTGGGCGCCATCGCGGGGGCGGTCGACGCCATGATCGCCAAGACCCGGGTGATGCAGGCCGACCGCCAGAACACCATCTGGCAATCGACCACCGACGCCGTCGCCGGGCTCCTCGTCGGCTCGGCGACGGGCGGCCTGGCGGGCGGCGGTGTCATGGCCTCCCGGCTCCTCGAGCGCGTCGCTCAGCAGCGGGCTGGCGTGGGTCTTTCGACGGTGGCAGGCCAACGGCGAGCTGGGCGCACCCGCGCCAGTGGCCGAGACCGTCGCCGCCCAGGGCGACCGCATCGAGCAGCGTCGCGGCCGGCGCGAAGCGGGCTACCTTGCCGCCGTCTTCTCGGCCGCGTTGTCAGCCGGGACGATGCCGGGATCGGCGGCACCGCCCGTCTACGACGCCGAGGAGCCGTATCTCGTCACCCGCAACCGCTGGGTCGCCGGCGCGAGCGGTCCGGCCGACGCCGCCGCCCGCCAGCGGCTCTGGCAGGCCGCCGAAGCATTCGACGCCGGTATGTCGGGCGCCCTCAACCCGTACCCGTCGCCGGACGCCTGCACCTGAGACGGAGATCGATCCGCCGGCGTGCCGTGCTCGTGGATGTCGATGCCCTCGAGCTCGCCCGCCTCGGGGACCCGCAGCGTCTTGGTGAGCTCGACGCCGTACATGACCACGACGGCGAGTGTCGCGACGGAGACGGTGACGACGACGAGCAGGCGCCTCACGGACCCGATCGTCGGGCTGCGGCCGTGCCGTTCCCCGCCGCCGGACCGCGGACCTGTCCGTTGGCGCGCGCCCTTCCGCGCAGGCTGAACGCTTGACCCCGCTCAGGAGCGCGCGAGCGCGCAGGCCACGCGAATTTGGGCGGCGCCGAACGGCGTGGTGCTCACCCGCCCACCGCACGGTCACTCCTTCTGGCTGACCCCGGCGCCGTCGAAGGTCGCCATCTCGCCGAGCACCCGCGCCGCCGCGACGAGCAGCGGCACGGCGAGGCAGGCGCCGGTGCCCTCGCCGAGGCGCAGGCCCAGATCGAGCAGCGGCTCCAGCCCGAGGTGTTCGAGCGCCACCGAGGCGCCCGGCTCGGTCGAGCGATGACCGGCCACGCAGTAGCCCAGCACGGCCGGCTCCAGGGCCGCCGCCGCGCACGCGCCGGCGAGGGCGATCACCCCGTCCACGACCACCGGCACGCGGGCGGCGGCGGCGCCGACGACGAAGCCGGCGATGGCGGCGATCTCCAGGCCGCCGACCTCGGCGAGCACCTCGAGCGGCGAGGCATCCGCCGCCAGACGAGCCAGCCCGGCGGTCACCGCCGCCACCTTGCGGGCGAGGGTGGCGTCGTCGATGCCGGTCCCGCGCCCGGTGACGGCCGCTCGCCGGGCGACCGGTGAGCGCGGCGATGACCGCGGCCGACGGCGTCGTGTTGCCGATGCCCATGTCGCCCGTCACCAGGCAGCGGGCGCCGAAGGCCACCAGCTCGGCGGCCACCGCCGCGCCGGCATCGAGGGCGGCGCGGGTGTCGGCGAGGGTCATGGCCGGCCCGACGGCCAGGTCGCCCGTACCCCGGCGCACCTTGGCCTGTCGCAGACCCGGCGCCGGTGCCAGCTCGGCGTCCACGCCGACATCGACCACCGTCACCGACGCCCCGACCGAGTCGGCCAGCACGTTGATGGCGGCGCCGCCGCCCAGGAAGTTGGCCACCATCTGGGCCGTGACCTCCTTCGGCCACGGCGTCACGCCCTGGGCCAACACCCCGTGATCGCCGGCGAACACCGCCACCGCCGCCGGCGACGGCAGCGGCGGGGGCATGAGACCGCTGATCGCCGCCAGCTGGGCGCCGAGGGGCTCCAGGCGGCCGAGGGCACCGGCCGGCTTGGTCAGGCGGCCCTGGTGCTCCATGGCGGCGCGCCCCGCCTCGTCGTCGGGCGCCACGATCAGCGCGAGGGCGTCATCGAACGATCCAGTCACGGCAGGCTCCTCACAGCGGGTTCCGCAGGGCGTCGGCGGTCAGTTCGGCCATCGGGATGTGGCGGGCGCCGAGGGCAGTGGCCAGCATGGCGGCCAGGCCGAGGCGGGCGGCAGCGGGCTCGTCGGCCTCGGCATCGACGACCACGGCGGCAATGCCCTGGCGTCGCACCCGGTCGGCCGCCGCCAGCGCCGCCTCGAGGGGATCGATCCCGGGTGGGCCCGACGTCGCCCGGCCGTCGGTCACCACGACCAAGAGCGGGCGGTGGGTGGCCGCCGGGCCGGCGGTGGTGGCGACCTTGAGGGCGGCGTCGATCCCGGCGGCCAGCGGCGTGCGACCGCCGGTCGGCAGATCGCTCAGGCGGGCGCGAGCCACCTCGATGGCGCCGGTAGGGCGCAACACCACCTCGGCGCCGTCGCCCCGGAAGCACACCACGGCGACCCGATCGCGACGCTGGTAGGCGTCGAGCAGCAGGCCGAGCACGGCGCCCTTGGCTGCTTCCATTCGCTGCTCAGCGCCCATCGAGCCCGACGCGTCGACGGCCAGCACGACGAGGTTGCCCGCCTTTTGTTCACGCACCGCGCCGCGCAGCTCCGGCGGCGCCAGCGGGTCGCCGGTGACGGCCCGGCGCTGACCCGTGGCTCGCGCCGTCGCGGCGAGGGCGACCGGATCGCCCGGCTCCTGGGGGCGGGTCAGCACGAGCCGGCCGCGGGCGCCCGTGGCCATCGACCGGCGCCCGCCGGCGTCCTGGTGGGCGACGGCCGACAACGTCGGGGGCCTCGCCGGCGTCCCCGGATCGACGCGGCGTTCGGGCGCCTCGCCGTCGCCATCGCCCGGCGCGCCGAGGGCCTCGTCGAGCGCCTGTGCCAGGTGCTCGTCGGCCACTCCGGGCTGGTCGAAGGGGCTGCGGCGCTGCCGGTGGGCCAGCGCCAAGTGGGCGACGGCGCGGACGTCGTCGTCGTCGGCCTCGGCCCGGCGCGCCAGCCCGGCGCGGGCGGCGGCGGCGCGGGCGATCACGAGGTCGGCCCGCAGCCCGTCGACCGCCATCGACGCGCACAGGGCGCTGATCCGGCGCAGCAGCGCGGTGGGCACGAGCGCGGGCCGGGCGGTGGCGATCTCGGCCCGCAGCCGCTCCTCCTCGCCGTCGGAACAGGGCCGCGAACGCGACCGGGTCGGCATCGAAGGCCAGCCGGCGCTCTACGGCCAAAGCGCGCTCGTCGGGATCGAGCGACGACGCCACGTCGACGGCGAGGCCGAAGCGATCCAGCAACTGCGGACGCAGCTCTCCCTCTTCGGGGTTCATGGAGCCGGCGAGCACGAAGCGCGCCGCGTGCTCGTGGCTGATGCCTTCGCGCTCGACCCGGTTGACGCCGGACACGGCCACGTCGAGCAGCACGTCCACCAGGTGGTCGGCGAGGAGGTTCACCTCGTCCACGTACAGCACCCCGCCGTTCGCCGCCGCCAGCAACCCTGGCTCGAAGCGGCGCTCGCCGCCCCGCAGCGCGGCGGCGAGGTCGAGCGTGCCCACCACCCGGTCCTCGGTGGCGCCGAGGGGCAGCTCGGCGAAGGGGGCCTCGCCGGGCAGCAACGACGCCATCCCCCGGGCCAGCGTGGTCTTGGCCGAGCCCTTCTGGCCGCGCAGCAGCACGCCGCCGATCTCGGGCGCCACCGCCGCGAGCACCAGTGCCAGCTTGGCGTCGTCGTGGCCGACGACGGCGCTGAAGGGGAACCGGCGGGCCGCGACTCAGCTCCAACGCGGTGCCTCGTGCAGGCCGTCGGGCCAGTGCCGCCCCAGCAACCACGCCAGGCGCTCCGCTGGCAGCAGTGCCATGGCCGTCTCGGGCAGCTCACCCATCTCCGCCTGGTAATGGTCGGTCGCCCGCCGCAGCTCTTCCTGCACGTACGGCGCCGACCAGCGGGCCCAGGTGAACCCGATGCCGAGGTCGTTGTGGTGGACCTCGGTCTCGCGCCAGCGGCTGAAGACCCACTCGTCCAGCCCGATGTCGCCCGCCGCCAGCGAGCCGCCGCGGCCCGTCTCCCACACCTCGTCGGCCGTCGCGTCCCACGCCGCTTCCAGTGCCGCCACCGCGGTGATGACGTCGGCCACCAGTTCGGCCGCGGGGCGCCCGGCGCCCGCGGCGATGTCGCGGCTCGCGCTGCTCGAACCCGCCCGGATACAGCCTGGCGATCTCCCCCCGCTGCGCCGCCAGGAAGACGCCGGTGTTGCCGTCGGCGTTGCGGGCGACGTGGGTGAGGACGTGGCCCCGAGACCAATGCGGCAGCAGCGACGCGCCGCGCGCGGCGGCGTCGTCGAGGTCGGCGATGTCGGCCAGCAGCACCGCGTGCGCCGCCTTCGCGCCATCGATCCAGTCGACCGGCTTGCTCATCGCCCCTCCACCCAACGTGTCATCGCCCCTCCACCCAGCCCTCGGCCTCCAGCAAGGCCGAGCGCAACGTGGCCAGCGCGTCGTCGCTGGCGTCCCACATGCCCCGCTCGTTCGCTTCCAGCAGGCGTTCGGCGATCGACGTCAGGGCCCACGGGTTCGACTGCTCGAAGAACTTCCGCACCGTCGGGTCGCCCACGTACGCCTCCGTCACCCGCTCGTACATCCACGACTCCACGACGTGCGCGGTGGCGTCGTAGCCGAACAGGTAGTCCACCGTGGCTGCCATCTCGAAGGCCCCCTTGTAGCCGTGGCGCTGCATGGCGGCGATCCACTTCGGGTTGACCACCCGCGTCCGTACCACGCGAGCCGCCTCCTCGCCGAGTGACCGCACCTTCGGGTTCGACGGGTCCGCCGAGTCACCGAACCACGCCTTCACCTCGCGACCGGAGAACGCACGCGCCGTCACCACCATGCCGCCGTGATCCTGCAGGTAGTCGTCGGAGTCGAAGATGTCGTGCTCGCGATTGTCCTGGTTCTTCACCGCCACGTCGATGGCGGCGAAGCGCCTCGCCATGGCGGCCGGATCGGCGGCGCCGAACGCGCCGCGGCGGTAGGACCAGCCGCCCCACGCTTGATACACGGCCGCCAGATCGTCGTCGGTCTCCCAGTCGCGGCTCTCGATGACAGCCAGGATGCCCGACCCGTAGGCGCCGGGCTTCGGCCCGAAGATGCGCGGGTCGTCGATGCCATGGGCCCGCACGAAGTTGTCGGCCGCCGGTTCGTCGAGACCGGCGACGAGGGCGACGGCGTCGTCGAGCAGGGCGACCAAACCGGGAAAGGCGTCACGGAAGAAGCCAGAGATGCGCAACGTGACGTCGACGCGCGGCCGGCCCAGTTCGGCCGGCGCGATGGCCTCGATGCCGGCGACGCGCCCACTCTCGGGATGCCACACCGGCCGCACCCCCAGCAGCGCCAGTGCCTCGGCCACGTCGTCGCCCATGGTGCGCATGGCCGCCGTCCCCCAGATCACGATGCCGACGGTCTCGGGCGGCGCGCCCTCCTCGGCGATGTGACGGGCGATGAGCGCGTCGGCGAGGCGACGCCCGACGTCCCACGCCAGCGGGCTGGGCAACGCCTTCGGGTCGACCGAGTAGAAGTTGCGGCCCGTCGGCAGCACGTGGGCCATGCCGCGCGTCGGCGCGCCGGACGGACCGGCTGGCACCTGGCCACCCTGCAGCCCCCGCACGAGGTTGCCGATCTCGTCGGGCGTGCGTTGCAGCGCCGGCACCAGCCGTTCGGCCACCCACCGCAACGTAGGATCGTCGCCGCCGTACTGCCAGCCCGCCTCCTCCACGTCGACCACGAGGCGCCGGCACTCGGTCTCCAGCGCATCGACGTCGTCGGTGCCGAGCGCCGCCGCCACGGTGGCGCGCAACGACGGCACACTCCCTTGGGGCAGCCGCGTCAACGCCAGCACCAGGTCCACCAGCGCGTCGTGCTCCGGCGCCGTCCCCAGCACGTGGAGACCGCCGCGGATCTGCGCGTCCTTCAGCTCGCACAGGTAGCCGTCGACGTGCTGGACGAGTTCGTTGAACGCGTCGGTGTCGGGCATGCCGTCGACGCCGAGGTCGCGGTGCAGCGACGCCGCCACGAGCAGCTCCCACACCTCGCGCTGGATGGCCGGCAGCTTCGAGGGATCGAGCGTGTCGACCTGGTAGTAGGTGTCGAGCAGACCTTCGAGCCTGGCCAGATCGTCATAGGAATCGGCCCGCGTCATGGGGGGCAGCAGATGATCGATGATGACGGCGTGGGCCCGGCGCTTGGCTTGGGTGCCCTCCCCGGGATCGTTCACCACGAACGGGTACAGCAGCGGTACGTCGCCCAGGATGGCGTCGGGCCAGCAGCTGGCCGACAACCCCACGCCCTTGCCCGGCAGCCACTCCAGCGTGCCGTGCTTGCCGACGTGGACGATGGCATCGGCCCCCCAGTGCTCGTCCAGCCACCGGTAGAACGCGACGTAATGATGCGTGGGGGCCAGATCGGGCGAGTGGTACACGGCGATCGGGTTGGCGCCGAAACCGCGCGGCGGCTGGACGAACACGGCCACGCCGCCGAGGTCGACGCCAGGAAACACGAGCTCGCCGGTCGCGCTCACGTAGGCGTCGCCCGGCGGCGGTCCCCACGCTTCGACCAGCGCATCGCGCAGGTCGGCAGGCAGTGCCGCGAACACCGGCTCGTAGCCGGCGGCGCTGAGGCGGCCGGCGGCACCGGCCGCTTGCTGCGGGGTGAGGACCGACGTGTCGTAGGTGAGGCCGTCGGCCAGCTCGGCCATCAACGCATCACCGTCCGCCGGGATGCGATCGACGCGGTAGCCGGCGCGCCGAAGCGCCTGCAGCAGCTCGATCACCGAGGCCGGCGTGTCGAGACCGACGGCGTTGCCGATCCGGCTGCGCTTGGTGGGGTAGGCCGACAGCACGATGGCGACGCGCTGATCGCCCGGTGCAACGTGACGGAGGCGCGCCATGCGCACCGCCACGCCGGCGGCCCGCTCGACCCGGTCGGCGACCGTGCGGTAGGCGTTCACCTCGACCCCGAGGTCGTCACCGTCGTCGACCACTTCCTTGAACGAGAACGGCACCGAGATGACCCGCCCGTCGAACTCTGGGATGGCCACCTGCATGGCGACGTCGACGGGAGTGAGGCCGCCCGAGCTGGCCGCCCACACGGCCGATGGCGACGTGGAGACCATCGCCTGCACGACGGGGGCGTCGAGCGCTGCGAGGGGGTGGGCCCAACCGTCGTCACCGTCGTCGGCGCCCGCCGCCAGCACCGTCGTGATCACCACGTCGCAGTCTCGGAGCTCGTCGATCACCTCCGGATGGCCGCGCAGCGAGTAGCACCACACCGCCCTGGCCCGCGCGCCCCGACGTTCCAGCGCCGCACAAAGGTCGTCCACGAACTGGGTGTTGCCGGCCACCAGATGCGATCGGTAGAAGACGACACCGACGAGAGGACCATCGTCGCCGGCACTCTGTAGGTAGACGCCGGTGTCGCTGACGGCGACGGCCGGCTCGTGAGCCCAGCCGGCGACGAAGCGCAGGAGGTTGCCGACGTTGGCCGGACCGCCGTGCACCAGATACCCGAACGCTTCGGAGGTGGTTGCAGGTGCAACTGTCGAGAGCGACATCAGCTCGGCGTCGGGCTCGGCCTCGCCACCGAACGCCAAGAAGGCGATGCCGCGCTCGATGCACCCGGCGCGCAGCTCGGCGAACGGGTCCTCCCATGCCTTGCGCCCCGACAGGAGCCGCACCAGCACCACGTCGACGCCGTCGAGCGACGGCGCCGCCGTCAACCGGTCCGGGTTGCCGGCCTGGACATCAGGGAAGCCGGCCGGCAGCGCATCGATGGCGACGCGCAACGCCAGCAACTCGGTGTCGGCATTCGAGAGGAAGAGGATCACGCCGGGCGGCCCAGCTCGATCAGGCGGTCGATGGCGGCCAGGTCGAGGTGGGCCTCGACGGCGTCGGCCAGCGCGTCGAAACGGGCCGAGCGAGCGGCGGCGAACGAGACGCCCGCTGGCACGAACCGCTTGCCTCGGCGCTCGGCCACGCCCACCAGCAGTGCGGCGCGAACGGCGTCGTCCTCGAGCACGCCGTGCACCGACGTGCCGCGCACCCGGCCATCGGGCGAGGTGTCGGCGTCGCCCACGACCCGGCCGTGATGGATCTCGTAGCCCGTCGCGCCCACCCGGCGCACGACCTTGTCCGGCTGGAACACCGTGCGCACCCGCAGCCAGCCGAGCCCCTCCACCACGCCGGCACCCGACTCGACCGGATCGTCGATCTTGTCGCCCAGCATCTGGTAGCCACCGCAGATCCCCAGCACCTCGGCGCCGCTCGCGTCGATGGCCTCGGGGAGGCCGGCGGCCCGCAGCCAGGTCAGGTCGGCGACCGTGGCCTTGGTGCCGGGCAGCACGACGAGGTCGGGTCGGCCGAGCTCGTGGGTCGAGCGCACCAGGCGCACACCGACACCGGGCTCGATGGCCAGGGCGTCGACGTCGGTCACGTTGGAGATGTACGGGAACCGCACGACCGCGACGTCGAGGGCGTCGGCCACCGCCTTTCCGGCGGGGGGACGGGGCGCGTCGAGGGCGAGCGAGTCCTCGGCGTCGAGGCCCGCCAGCGCGCGCGGCAGCATGGGCAGGACACCGAGCGTCGGGACGCCACAGCGTCGTTCGAGGTCGGCGGCGGCGTCGAACAGCAGCGCCGGATCGCCGCGGAACTTGTTCACCACGAAGCCGCGCACGAGGCGGCGGTACTCCTCGGGCAGGAGCGCCACGGTGCCGTACAGGGCGGCGAAGACCCCGCCGCGATCGATGTCGCCGACCACGATGGCCGGCAGCCCGGCCTCGGCGGCGACGCGCAGGTTGGCGAGGTCATGATCGAGCAGGTTGATCTCGGCCGGCGAACCCGCACCCTCGCACAGCACCACGTCGAAGCGGGCACGGAGGTCGGCCAGGGCCTCCAGCACGACCGGCAGCAGATCGGGTTTGGCGGCGTGGTACTCGGCGGCCGTCATCACCCCGATGGGGCGGCCCCGCACCACCACCTGGCTGGCCCGCTCACCGGTGGGCTTGAGCAGGATGGGGTTCATGGCCACGTCGGGCTCGACCCCCGCGGCCAGCGCCTGCACGCCCTGGGCCCGGCCGATCTCGAGGCCGTCGGGCGTGACGTAGGAGTTGAGGGCCATGTTCTGGGCCTTGAACGGCGCCACCCGCACGCCGCGGCGAGCGAGGACCCGGCACAACCCGGTCACCACGGTGGACTTGCCGGCGTCGCTGGCGGTGCCACAGATCATCAGCCCGCCGGCCAGCCTCGGTTGTGCCACCCGTCCTCCACTGGCTTTCCGGTGCATTGCGGGGCCTTCGACCGTAGCAGGGGCGCCGTACCATCCAGCCATGGCACGGGCCGCGTCGATCGTCCTGGTGAACACCGGCTACGGCAAGGGCAAGAGCTCGGCCGCGTTCGGCGTGATGGGCCGGGGGTGGGCGCGGGGCTGGCGCGTCGGGGTGGTGCAGTTCATCAAGAGCGGCAAGTGGCAGACCGGCGAGCGCAAGCTCGCCGACCACCTCGGGATCGAGTGGCACACGCTGGGCGACGGCTTCACGTGGGAGTCGACCGACATGGACGAGACCATCGCCAAGGGCCGCCACGCGTGGGACGTCGCCGCCCAGATGCTGTCATCGGGCGACTACGACCTGCTGATCCTCGACGAGCTGACCTACGCCGTGAAGTACGGGTGGGTGGGCGTGGACGAGGTGGTGGCCGGGCTGCGCGACCGTGCCGCCAAGACCAACGTGGTGGTCACGGGCCGCGACGCGCCGGCGGAGATCATCGCCGTGGCCGACACCGTCACCGAGATGGTGAAGGTGAAGCACGCCTACGACCAGGGCATCAAAGCCAAGAAGGGCATCGAGTACTGACGCCAGGCGAGGTTCCGGGGGCGAACCGACGCGCGTTGTGCGTCACATACGAGAACAACGCGCATCAGTTCGTGCCAAAGGCGGTGCTGAGCGTCACACCTCGGCGGGGGGCGGGTCGGCCGTGGTCGGGGGCTCGCTGGCGTCGCCCAGCGCTTCGTGCACCCGCGTGAGGACAGCAGGGGGCAGGTTGCCGTAGAGCAGGCGGGCGCCGTGGAAGCGCTCCAGCTCCTCCAGCACGGCTTCACGGTCGAAGTCGGTCACGAGGAGGGCCAGCACGGTGCGCCCCGGCTCCGCCGCCTCCTTCAGCCACGTCACCCACTCGTCCGGGATGCCGAGGTCGACCACCTTGGCAGCGATAGCGCCGGCACCGGCACCGATGGCGCCGCCGACCACCAGCCCGATAGGCCCGGCCACGAGCGCGCCGATGAAGGCGCTCCACAGCCCGGTCGACGCCGCCGTGGTGCCCGTCTGGAGATCGCGCGTCTCGCGCACGTGCGTCTTGCCATCGGGGTCCTTGGTCACGAAGACGGCGTCCTTGACGACGAGCTTCTTCTGCGACACGAGGCGCGCCGCCGCCGTCAGGAACTCGTTGGCCCGGAACTGGTCCGGGAACGAGATGGCCACCAGCACGTCCTGGGCTGCGTCATCAGGCATCGCGCCACCGTACCGGCGGCTGCAAGCGGCCAGCAGTCGACGCCAAGCACCCGGCAAGTCCACAGCAAGCGTGGCGGCGCACGCTGCTCGGCAATGACCTGATCAAACGCGACCGACCCTGTCGCGATCAACCAAGGAGTGGATACCCATGATGAAACCGACAGCGTTGGTCGCCGCCGCCGCGGCAGTCGCCGTTCTCGCCACCGCCTGCAGCGGAGGAGGCGACAAGACCGTTGCCACCACCCAGACCCCCGCCACGGTGGCCGCCGCCACCACGTTCCCGCAGAGCAACGTCACCACCACGACGGCCGCGCCCGCACCGACGACCGTCACCATCCACCCGCTGTTCGTCCGTCAGGGCGGTGGGAACCCCGCCAGCGGCGGCGTAGGTCAGGAAGTCGTGACCATGGCCCCCGTCGACGACGGCAGCCTGCGGGTCGACTTCTCCGAGGACGAGGTCGCTGGTCTCGGCCTTCCAATCCGCGTCGGAGGCGGCCGTGCTGGCCAACGCCACCGTGGCCACCGCTGTGGCCCTCCAGGTGCTGTTCACCCAGGGCACCGACGCCTTCTTCTCGCAGGTCTCGTCGGCTCAGGCCACGGAGGGCCAGGTGTTCGCCCTGTTGGACCAGCTGAAGACCGACGATCCCGGCGACCGTCAGCGACGCTTCGGCGTTGATGCTGGCCTACGCCAACGCCTTCGACGCCCTGTCGTGTCGCAGTTCGCCTCGAACCAGATCGCCGGCCTGCAGCACGCCGTCTACAACGGCGACATCGCCATCGACGACGCCATCCCGCAGCTGCTCGTCCCGCTCGTCTACTACGAGCTGTCCGGCGGCGTCGTGGACCTGGCCCAGGACGTCTACGACGTCGGGCGCGGTCTGGGTGGCCCGGCCATCTCCGGCACCGTCGACCTGGCCAGCGTGGCCGACTTCTTCCGCAAGGGCTCCGACGCCAACTTCGCCGCCTTCCAGTCCAACGTGGTGAAGTCCCTGGGTGACCAGGCCGGCGTGTCCGAGGGCGACACGATGGCCCGCTTCGCCGACCTCGACATCGACGTCGCCCTGTCGGTGAACCAGCGCAACGTTCTGGAGAGCCTGAAGTCCTACATCGGCGAAGGCGAGCCGAACGCCGAGTACGCCCAGCTCGGCTACGCCATCTCCAACTACACCCGCAACGCCCTACTGGTCGAGAAGTACTACGCCAACGGTCAGCTGGACGAGAACTTCCAGCTGGCGGGGGTGCGGTCCGAGGTGGCGCTGTCGGCGGCCCTCGATCTGGGCAAGCGCCAGCTGGCCTCCAGCGTCGCCGGCCTGCGCGACCAGGGCATCGAGCCCACGCTCGAGGTCGCTTCCTACGAGCTGGCCAACACCCAGCGGGAGCTCGGCCTCGACGACAAGTTCAGCGCCCTGTCGAGCTACTGGGGCGGCTTCCTGTCCTCCCGGGTGCTCGCCTACATCGGCGGCTTCCCCACCAACGGCCTCGGCTGAAGCGAGACCGAGGCGAAGCGAGCAGTGGCCGAGCGAGCACCGATTGACCGAGCGAAGCGAGACCGAGGCGAAGCGAGCAGTGGCCGAGCGAGCACCGATTGACCGAGCGAAGCGAGACCGAGGCGAAGCGAGCAGTGGCCGAGCGAGCGACCGGATTGACCGAGCGAAGCGAGACCGAGGCGAAGCGAGCAGTGGCCGAGCGAGTACCGATTGACCGAGCGAAGCGAGACCGAGGCGAAGCGAGCAGTGGCCGAGCGAGTACCGATTGACCGAGCGAAGCGAGACCGAGGCGAAGCCGAGGCATCAGAAGGGCAGGTGTTCTTTCGGGAGCACCTGCCCCGTTTCGCGTACCGATAGCGTCTGGCCCGTGGCCGAAATCCAACGGGCGGACGCCCTGGTCCTGTTCGGGGCCACCGGTGATCTCGCCAAACGCAAGCTCTTCCCCGCGCTGTACCACCTGGAGCGGAACCAGCTGCTCGATCTGCCGGTGATCGGCGTGGGCCGCTCGACCTGGGACGACAACACGTTTCGCGACCACGCCCGCGAAGCCATCGAGAAGTTCGTCCCCAAGATCGACGACGACGTGCTGGAGCGCCTGCTCCGGCGCCTGCGTCTCGTGGGCGGCGACTACGCCAGCCTCGAGACCTTCGCCAACCTGGCCCGCGCCCTCGCCGAGGTGCACAGCGAGCACGCCGTCTTCTACCTCGCCATCCCGCCCTCGGCCTTCCCCACCATCACCCAGTCGCTCGCCGCCGTCGGCCTCAACCGCCGCGGGCCGGGTGGTGATCGAGAAGCCCTTCGGTCGTGACCTGGCCTCGGCCCAAGAGCTGAACACCGTGCTGCACGAGGCGTTCCCGGAGGATCGCATCTTCCGCATCGACCACTACCTCGGCAAGGAGAGCGTGGAGGACCTGCTCGTCTTCCGCTTCTCCAACTCCCTGCTGGAGCCGATCTGGAACCGCAACCACGTCTCCAGCGTGCAGGTCACCATGGCCGAGCGCATCGGGGTGGAAGGGCGGGGCGCGTTCTACGACAGCGTCGGTGCCATTCGTGACGTGATCCAGAACCACGTCCTCCAAGTCGTCACACTGCTGGCGATGGAGCCGCCCGTCGGACCCTCGGCCCGCCATCTGTCCGACGAGAAGGCCAAGGTGCTCATGGCCACCCGGACCGTCGACCCGGCCCAGGTGGTGAAGGGCCAGTACCGCGGCTACGTCGACGAGCCTGGCGTGCCGCCCCACTCCACGACGGAGACGTTCGCCGCGCTGCACCTGGAGATCGACTCGTGGCGCTGGGCCGGTGTGCCCTGGTACATCCGGGCCGGTAAGGCGCTGGCCGCCAACGCCACCGAGGCGGTCGTGGAGTTGAAGGCGCCACCGCGGCTGTTGTTCGACGAGCTGCCCGGTCCGCCGCCCGAACGCAACCTCATCCGGTTCCGCCTCGGCTCCAACGACGGCGTCACGCTCACCGTCCAGGCCAAATCACCCGGCGATCAGATCGACAGCCAGCCGGTGGACCTCTCGGTCGACTTCGCCGCCGCCCTCGGCGAGCGCAAGGACGCCTACGAGCGCCTCCTCGCCGATGCCATCGCCGGCAACCCGAGGCGCTTCGCCCGCCAGGACGTCGTGGAGGAGGCGTGGCGTATCGTGGAACCGGTCATCGACCTGCCGTCGGCCGTCCACGTCTACGAGCCCGGCTCGTGGGGCCCACCGCAGGCGAACGCCCTTCTGCAGCAGGGGACGTACTGGCACGATCCGAGCACTCGATGACCACGCCCGAGATCGAACCGCGCGTGGTGATCGTGCGCCACGGTGAGACCGAGTGGTCGAAGGCGTGGCGCCACACCGGACGCACCGACCTACCGCTCACCGAGGAGGGCCGGGCCAAGGCGCTCGCGCTGCGACCCGTCCTCGCCCACCACACGTTCGCGTCGGTGCTCACCAGTCCGTTGCAGCGGGCGCGGGAGACCGCCGCGCTCGCAGGCTTTCCCGACGCCGAGGTGTGCGACGACCTGCTGGAGTGGGACTACGGCGACGACGAGGGCCGCACGTCGGTCGAGATCCGTGAGGAGCGGCCGGGCTGGTCGATCTGGTCCGACGGCCCGAAGAACGGCGAGTCCATCGCCCAGGTGGCGGTGCGGGCCGAGCGCGTGATCGACCGGGCACTATCGGTTCGCGGCGACACGCTGCTGTTCGCCCACGGCCATGTCCTGCGCATCCTCACCGCTCGATGGCTCGCCCTTCACCCCGAGATCGGCAAACGCTTCCTACTGGCCACCGCAGCACCGTCCTCGCTGGGTTGGGAGCACGACTATCGGGTCATCGAGTCCTGGAGCTGCCATGCGTCTTGAGGTCGTGCCCGGCGGCCCGCCGGCGCTCGCCGAGCGGTCCGCCATCTGGGTGGCCGACCAGCTCTGGACGGCCATCGCCGAGCGGGGCGTGGCCCACCTGGCAGTCAGCGGCGGCACGACGCCGAAGGCCATGTTCGGCGCCCTTGCCGTCCTGGCGGTGCCCTGGACCGAGGTGCACGTCTGGCAGGTCGACGAGCGCGTCGCCCCCGACGGCGACCCGGCCCGGAACCTCGACGACCTGGAAGCGGCGCTGCTGTCGAAGGTGCCGGCGGTGGCTCACCTGTTCGACGTCACCAATCCTGACCTCGGCGTCGCCACCGCCGCCTATGCCGCCGCGCTACGAGACGCATGCGGCGGTGTGCTGGATGTGGTGCATCTGGGCCTGGGCGACGACGGCCATACCGCCTCGTGGCCGCCCGGTGACCCTGTGGCCGACGTCACCGATGCCGACGTGGCCCGCTCCGGCGTGTACCAGAACCACGTCCGGCTCACCCTCACCGTCCCGGCGGTGAACCGCGCCCGTCACGTCATGTTCCTCGTGTCGGGAGGCGCCAAGACCGAGGCGCTGGGCAAGCTCGTCGCCGGCGATGCGTCGATCCCGGCCTCGCGTGTTCGGCGCGACGCCGTCGTGGTCCTGGCCGACGACGCCGCCGCTACGGGCATCACGACCGGGCCGCGATGACAAGGGCATGGGCGCCGCCGGCGACGTCGATGTCGTAGCGCCCGGCGCCCTGGCCGTCCTCACCCGCGCCGCGTAGCTCGAGCGGGCCGCCCACGGCGCTGAAGCGCTGCTGATCGAACGCCAGCCGCGCCGACCCACCGCGCACGGCCAGACGCACCGGTACGTCGCGAGGGCGCAGCACGCTGAGATGGCTGACCCCGCCGCCGAAGTGGATCGGCACCGGCCGGGTGGCGTCCGGCAGATCGAGGTCGACGTGGCTGGCACCCCCGCTGACGGTGATGGCCGACACGACTGCGCCGGCCAGTTCCGCTCGCAGCCGCGCCGCCCCGCCTTCGATGTCGATGGTCCACGGCACGCCGCCGTTGATGGCGATGCGGCCACGGTTGCGCCGGGCCCGGCTGTGGCGGATGCGCACGGTTCCCCCGGCGACGTCGATCCGTGGAACCGGGCCGTCGAAGCGGGCGATGATCAGCTCGGTCATGTCGTGGTCGACGACGATGACGTCGTTGGCGGTGCCCCGTGTGAACACGAGGCGCCCGGCCGTGATGGCGGCAGTGAGCGGTGCGGTGTACTCGCCCCGACGGCGGGTGAGGTCGAGGTCGCTCATGCGGCTGCCCTCCGGAACCGACGGGTGGCCCCTGCCTCGACAACGCCCTGATTGCTGTGGACCATGCGGCGGAGGCCGCTCGTGTCGATCATGATGTCTCCATCGCCTTGTTGTGAGAGGTCAACGTACAAAGTATCTTTGTAACTAAGATATTCGTACCGTAAGAGGAGATCGTCGATATGTCAAGCGAGCAGACGGGGCGAGCGGCACTGCTGGAGGCCCTTCACCGGGCATCGCGCCAGCTCACGAACCAGAACGGCATCTACACCGACGCCGTGGCGGCCCGGCTCGGGCTGAACCGCACTGATCTGGACTGCCTGAGCATCGTGCACCTCGCCGGCTCGGCCACCGCTGGTGAACTGGCCGAGATCACCGGGCTCACCACCGGCGCCATGACCGGGGTGATCGATCGCCTGGCCCAGGCCGGCTACGTGGTGCGCGACACCGACCCCGACGACCGGCGCCGGGTCATCGTGCGCCCGGTCGCCGAGCGGGGCCGGTCGGTGGGCGAGCTGTTCGAACCCATGCGGCGCGCCGTCGAGGAGCTGTATCGGCGCTACTCCGACGACGAGCTGGCCGTGCTCCTCGATGTGAACGAGCGGCTCCTGCCGGTCATGCAGGAGGAGACGGCCCGCCTGCGCCAGCCCGAGGGCGCCGTCGAGCCCGCCGCCGCCGAGCACTCGTCACCCCTCGGGGACCTGGCCGGCGCCCGGCTCGAGTTCTCCCGCGGCGCCGCCAACGTGACCGTGCGCGCCGGTACGGCCACCGACGAGCTGTACCGCGCCCACGTGGAGCGCAACGGCCCCACGATCAGCGCGCAGGACGGCACCGTGACCGTGGCGTACAAGCGCAACTCGTTCCGGTGGGGACGCGCCGGTCTGGCCGAGATCGAGCTCAACCCGTCCATCCCGTGGAGCGTGGCGGTGCGGGGCGGCGCGGCGCGCTTTCGTGCCGATCTGCACGGCGTGGCGCTGCGCGAGATCGAGCTGACGGGCGGCCTGAGCCACGCCGAGCTCATCTTGCCGGTGCCGGCGGCCGAGGTGGGGCTGAGCCTGACTGGCGGGGTGCACAACCTCACCATCCACCGACCGGCCGGCACCGCGCTACGGGTTCGCATTCGCGGCGGGGTGAGCAACCTCCGCCTCGACAGCCAACGCTTCGGGTCCGTGGGCGGCACCATGAGCTGGCAGACGCCCGACTACGACGATGTGCCCGGGCGCTACGACTTCCGCTTGACGGGCGGGGCCAGCACCATCACGATCGACTGACGCCGGCGAGCGGGTGGCTCCCGCGATCGCCGGCCGTATCAAAGACACACGACGGCGGATCAGATACTGCGAACCATCGGTTCGTTCGTGTGCGTAACGGCTCTTTGAACGGCTCGGACCGTTCATCGCCCCTGTTACCGAGAAATCGGAGGTCCATCCATGACCACCCTCGAGACCCGTCCCGACCTGCTCACCGATGACATGCTCAAGCGCTTCGACGAGCGCGCGCCCGGCTACGACCGCGACAACCGCTTCTTCCAGGAGGACTGGGACGAGCTGCGCGCCGCCGGCTACCTGAATGCCGCCCTCCCCGCCGAGTACGGCGGCATGGGCCTGAGCCTGGCCGAGGTGAACCGGCTGCAGCGCCGCCTCGCCTACCACGCACCGGCCACCGCGGTCGGCGTGAACATGCACATGTATTGGGTCGGTACCGCAGCCACCGTCCATGCGGCCGGTGATCCTTCGTGCGACTGGATGTTGGAGCAGGCGGCGGCCGGCCACGTGTTCGCCGCGGGTCACGGCGAGGCCGGCAACGACCTCCCGCTGCTGCTGTCGACCACCAAGGCCGAGCGGGTCGAAGGTGGCTGGGAGATCACCGGCCACAAGATCTTCGGCTCCCTCTCGCCGGTGTGGACCTACCTCGGGCTGCACGCCATGGACACGAGCAACCCCGAGGCGCCCCAGATCGTGCACGCCTTCCTGGACCGCGACGCGCCCCGCTACCGCATCGAGGAGACGTGGGACACGCTCGGCATGCGCGCCACGATGTCGAACGACACCATCCTCGACCGGACGTTCATCCCGGACTCACAGGTGGCGTTGGTGTGCCCCGCCGGCTTCGCCGGTGCCGGCCTGTTCCAGCTCGGCATCTTCGCGTGGGGTCTGCTGGGGTTCGCCGGCGTCTACAGCGCCATCGCCCATCGCGTCTACGACGACGTGGTGGCCCGCATGCACGAGCGCACCTCGATCGCACTGACCCGCCCGATGGCGTACCACCCTGGCGTGCAGCACTACGTGGCCGAGATGCGGATCAACCTCGAGGCCATGGACGCGTACCTCGACCGCGTCGTCGACGACTGGAGCAACGGCGTCGACTACGGCATGGAGTGGCCACTGAAGATCGTGGCGGCGAAGTACGACATCGTGAACCGGGCGTGGTCGGTGGTGGATACCGCGTTCGACCTGACCGGTGGTTCGGGCATCTTCAAGCGCAGCCGCTTCGAGCAGCTGTTCCGCGACGCCCGCCTCGGGCGCGTGCACCCGGCCAACGCGCTCCTCACCCATGAGCTGGTGGGGAAGATGAGCCTGGGCATCAATCCAGACGAAGCGCCCCGCTGGGGCTGACCGCTCTGTAACTCATGCGGTGCTGCGGCTGACCGGCCGCAGCACCGCCCGCACCCCGATCACGACGGCGGCCACGCCGGCACCACACCCCACCGCCACCGCCAGGCGGTCGAGCCACGCCGGCAACGACGTGACCAGCACGGCGTGATCGAGCACGCTCAGCCGCCGACCGGCCCACAGCAAGAGCGCGAGGCCGGCACCAGCGAGCCATGCACCACGGCCCGACACCATCGCCACGACGGCGCTGGCCGCGGCCACGGTGAGCAGTGCCGCGCCCGTCCAGTCGCCGATGGCGCTGGCGGGTAGCCGGGCCACGGCGACCGCAACCGGCAGGCCGAGGGCGGCCGCCACCACCACGGTCGCCGCCACGACGACGCGGCCGCGGCGACGCCCGTACCAGCCCGCCACCCCGGCGCCCGCGCCGACAACCAGGGCCACCAACCACCACAGCACCGAGCTGGGCGCCGACTCAGCGGCGTACCAGCCGTTCACGGACGCCGGCGTCCCGTTCACGAGCAACGGCACCTGCCAGTCCTGGCGCTCGGGGGGCACGCCGGACGCCATCCAGTGGACGCGGTGGTCGTGCCAGGCGTACGTGCCGCCGCCGGCGATGCGCTTCCAGGCGGGCGGGGCGGCTCGCCCCGCGGTGGCGGGGATGTCGAAGGTGCCGGTCAACGTCTGGTTGAGGTAGGTGGCCTTCGAGTTCCGGTTCTCCGAAACCGAGCCGTCGGCATCGAATCGGAGGTACGGCTCGCCCTCGTAGCCCATCACGACCACCGCGGTGCCAGGCTGGACCCGGAGTTGGACGAAGGCGCCGGCGCCGAGGAGGTCGACGGCGAGCGCCGTGGTCGGCGGCGTGATATCCGTCACGTGGGAGCCGACGTTGGTGGGCCGGGCCGGATCGGCGGCGGCCGGCGAGGCAACGGCCACGAGCGCGCCCAGGCCGATCACGATGGCCAGGAGGGCGCGCCGCACGTCCACCAGTGTCGCCGCGGGCGCCGTCCTGGTTCCGTCACGTCCGTGCGCGTGTCCGACGGCGAGACGCCTGGCACCTCACTGGTCGGCGGCGGACTCGCCTTCGATCTCGTCGTCGCCGTCGCCGAGCCAGCCGACGAGATCGACCCGGGCCCGGGCCACGCGGGAGCGGATCGTGCCGATCGGGCAGCCGCACACCTCGGCCGCCTCGTCGTAGGAGAGCCCGAGCACCTGCGTCAGCACGAAGGCTTGGCGCCGGTCGGGGTGCAGGCCGGCGAGCAGGTCGTCCAGCTCGGCCTCGACGCGGGGCGCAAACGCAGCCTCGTGGGGCTGGGCGGTGACCCGCCGGAACAGGTTGCGGCGGCGGACGGTGCGGCGGATCACGTCGGCGCACACGCGCCGGGCGATCGACAGCAACCACGTGCGCGCGCTCGACTCGCCCCGGAAGCTGCGCAGCGCGCCGATGGCCCGCAGGAACGTCTCCTGGGTGGCGTCATCGGCGTGCTCGCGGCCAAGTTGATGGGCGCAGAACCGCCAGACGTCGGCTTGGGACCGCTCCACGAACGTCGCCAGCGCGTCACGGTCGCCCTCGCGGGCGGCCATCGCAAGCCGGGTGAGCGGATCCATGGCCCTGATGATGCCCGATCGGCACGGGAACCTTCGAGGCCGGCGGCACCACTATGTCGACATGGATTGCACCACCTGTCGTCAGGCGATCTCCGCCGACCTCGACGGCGAGGCCAGCCGGGACGAGCGCGCCGCCGTCGAGAGCCATCTGGCCGGGTGCGCCGGCTGCCGGGCGTGGGCCCTCGACGCCAGCCGCTTGCACCGCCTGGTGCGGCTGCGCCCGGCCGAGATGGTGCCCGATCTGGCGCCGGCCATCCTGGCCAGGGCCCATCCGCCGAACCCCGGCCGGTGGGAGTGGATCCGCACCGCCCTTGCGGTGGTGGCCCTCACCGAACTGGTGCTGTCGGTCCCCGCGCTCTTCGGCTTCGATGCCGGCGCCAGCGTGCACGTAGCGCGTCACGTCGGCTCGCTGTCGGCGGCCCTCGCCGTCGGCCTGCTCTACGCCGCATGGAAGCCAGTGCGCGCCTGACGGCCTCCTGCCGATCGCGCTGGCGCTGGCCGGCTGCATGTTGATCACCAGCGCCATCGACCTGGTCAACGGGCGCGTCGACGCCATCGGCGAGGCCCACCACGTGCTCGAGCTGGTGTCGGTGGCGTTGCTGTGGGCGCTGGCGGGCTGGCCGCTGCCGCGGATCGGCCGGCGGCCCCACACTGCAAAGATGGTGCTGTGAGCGATCATTACAAAGCCCCAGGCTGGTTCACCCGGAACGTCTTCAACCGGGCCGTTGCCGGTCTGACGAAGGTCGGTGTGAGCGTGAAGGGCTCCCGCGTGTTGGCGGTGCGAGGTCGCAAGAGTGGCGAGTGGCGCACCACGCCCGTCAACCTGCTGGACCTCGACGGCAAGGAGTATCTGGTGGCGCCGCGTGGGGTCACCGACTGGGTCCGCAACATCCGTGTGGCCGGCGGTGGCGAGCTTCGCCTCGGCAAGAAGACGCAGGCGTTCACCGCTACGGAGATCACGGGCGAGCCGGCGGTGCCGGTCCTGAGGAACTACCTGAAGCGCTGGAAGTGGGAGGTCGGCCAGTTCTTCGACGGCGTCGGGCCTGACTCCACCGACGAACAGCTCCTGGCCACGCTGCCCGACCATCCCGTGTTCGAGGTGCACCCGGCGGGTAGCTGACGTGACCAACACGCTCGGCCGGCGAATCGTGATCGCCGGCACCCACTCGGGCGTGGGCAAGACCACGGTGGCCACGGGACTCATGGCGGCCCTGGCCGCCCGCGGGCAGCGCGTCGCATCGGCCAAGGTCGGCCCGGACTTCATCGATCCCGGCTACCACGCCCTCGCGACCGGCCGGCCGGGTCGCAACCTCGATGCGTGGATGAGCGGGAGCGACGCCATCGGACCTCTCGCCGGCCGGGCTGCCATTGGTGCCGACGTCCTCGTGATCGAGGGGGTGATGGGTCTCTTCGACGGAGCGTCGGACGGTACGCCGGCGTCGACCGCCGACATCGCCGGGATCCTCGACGCGCCCGTCATCGTCGTGGTCGACGCCGCCGCCATGAGCCAGTCCGTCGCCGCGGTGGTGCACGGCTTCGCCTCCGTGCATGGCGGCGCCGGGCGCGTCAGCGGGGTGATCTTGAACCGGGTCGCCGGCGACGGCCACGAGGCGCTGCTCCGCGACGCGCTCGCACCGCTCGGCCTCCCCGTGCTCGGCGCCCTGCGACGCGACGACGCGCTGACGTGGCGCGATCGCCACCTCGGCCTGGTGCCGGTGGCGGAACGACCGGACGCGGTGCGGGCGGCGCTCGACCGCCTGGCCGCCGCGCTCGAACGGCAGTGCGACCTGGACGCGGTGCTGCGCCTCGCCGCCACCGCACCGGCCCGCACGGTCGACGAGCCGCTCGCGGCGGTCCCGGTCGACGGGTCACGGCCGCGCATCGCCCTGGCCGCCGGCCCCGCGTTCACCTTCACCTACCGGGACAACGTGGAGGCCCTCGAAGGGGCCGGGGCCGAGGTCGTGGTGTTCGACCCGCTACATGACGCGGCGCTGCCGCCGGGTGCCGACGGCCTCGTCATCGGCGGTGGATTTCCCGAGGTGTACGGCGAGGCGCTGGCGGCCAACGAGCCGCTCCTCGCCGAGGTGCGGTGCCGGATCGCTGAGGGGCTGCCCACGTGGGCCGAGTGCGGCGGCCTGCTGTGGCTGGCCCGGTCGCTGGACGGTCGCCCGATGAGCGGGGTCGTGGCGGCCGACGCCACGTTGTCGGGCCGGCTGACGCTGGGTTACCGCACCGCCACCGTGCGCACGGCCAACCCGGTAGCGCCGGTGGGAAGCGTGGTACGGGGCCACGAATTCCACTACTCGCAGGTCAGCCCGGCCGGCGACGCCCTCGCGTTGTCATCACGGTTCGGGTCGGGGCTGGAGGGCCACGCCACCCCGACGCTCCTGGCCACGTACCTCCACCAGCACCTCGGCGCCGATCCCCGCCCCGCCGAGCACTTCGTCGCCGCCGCCGCCAACCACCACATCTCGCGCAGCCCGCGCGCTCGGCCGCGCTCAGCGCGCCACCATACGCGCAGCCCGCGCGCTCGGCCGCGCTGACGCGCCACCGAACGCGCAGCCCGCGCGCTCGGCCGCGCTGGCGCGCCACCAAACGCGCAGCCCGCGCGCTCGGCCGCCGGAGGCGTTACTTCTTCTTCGTCTTCGACTCGTTCAGGAGCACGGCGGCGCGGACGAGCGCCTTCAGCGCCTCCTCGTCCATCTTCTCGCCCTCTTGGACGTCGATGGCGCGCCGTACGTTTCCCTCGAGACTGGCGTTGAACAGGCCCGAGGGATCCTCCAGCGCCGCTCCCTTGGCGAAGGTCACCTTCACGTGGTTCTTGTACGTCTCACCCGTACAGATGATGCCGTCGTGGTACCACGTCGGGACCCCGCGCCACTTCCACTCCTCCACGACGTCGGGATCAGCTTCCTTGATCAAGGCACGGAGCCGGCTGAGCCACTCGCCCCGCCAGTCGCCCAGTTCCTTGATCCTCCCGTCGATCAGCTGAGAAGGAGATGCACTCTTCTGCGACCCGCTCGCCGGCATGCCGTTCTCCTCCTTCGTGCCGAGGTGGCCGCCGCCGACTCTACCGAGAGCGCCGAGTGCCCTACGTAGTACCCTACGGCGGGTGCGGAAGACATCGGTCTACCTGCCGGCGACCGTGAAGGACCGCCTGGCCGACGTGGCCAAGCGCACCGGGCGCTCCGAGGCGCACCTGATCCGGCTGGCCATCGAGCGCCTGGTCGACGACGAGGCGGCCACCCTGGGCCGCGCCGGTTACGCCCGCCCCGACGATCCCACCGCCGACCCCGCCAACGACCGCCGGCGGGCCGTCCTCGTGGGTGTGGGCATCGGGCCAGGCGACCCCGAGCTGCTCACCGTGCGGGCGCTGCGGGCGCTGCGGCGGGCCGACCGCGTCTTCGCGCCCGTCACCTCGGAGCAGGCCGTGGGTCGGGCCGAGACGATCCTGCGCGAAGGGCGCGCCGGACGTGACCGTGGAGCGCCTCGTGTTCGTCATGCAACCCGACCCGGCGGCCCGGGCCGGCGCCATCGACACTGCCGCGGCCCGCATCGCCGCCTGTCTCGACACCGGCGAGGAGGTCGCGTTCATCACCCTGGGCGACCCCAACGTCTACAGCACGTTCTCCTCCGTGGCCGCCGGGGTGCGCCGCCGGCGGCCGGGCACCGTCGTGGAGACGATCCCCGGGATCATGGCCTTCCAGGACCTCGCCGCCCGCACGGGCACCGTGCTCGTGGACGAGCGCCAGACGCTCATGCTCCTCACGGGGCTCGACGGGCTCGACCCCATCGACGCCGCCCTCGGCGACCCCGACCGCGCGGTGGTCATCTACAAGGGTGGCCGCCGCCTCACCGAGATCGCCGAGCGGGCCGAGGCTCGGGGACGGTCCGGCGGCGCGGTGATGGGCGAGCTGCTCGGCCTGACGGGCGAGCGGACCGCCGCGCTCCAGGACGCCACCGGCCCCGCCACCTACCTCGCCACCGTGATCATCCCGCCGCGGGAGGCGGAGGTGGGGCGGTGATCTCCTTCGTCGGCGCCGGCCCCGGCGCGCCGGACCTCATCACCGTTCGCGGTGCCGCCCGCCTCGCCGCTGCGGACGTCGTGGTGTGGGCGTCGTCGCTGGTACCCGAGGCGCTGCTCGACCACTGCCGGGCCGGCGCCACCGTGCACGACTCCAAGACCATGACGCTGGAGGACGTGCTGGCCGTGTACGCCGAGCATCCGCTGGCCCGCATCGTGCGGTTGCACTCGGGCGACCCGTCGGTCTACGGCGCCATCCAGGAACAGCTCGATTGGTGCATCGCGCAAGGGCGCGACGTGGAGATCGTGCCGGGGGTGACGTCGGTGGCGGCGGCTGCCGCGGCGCTGCAACGAGAGCTCACCATTCCCCGCGTCGCCCAGAGCGTCGTGCTCACCCGCCTGGCCGGCCGCACGGCGGCATCCATGCCGGCGCGCGAGTCGGTCGCCGCCTTCGCCGCCCACGGCACCACGATGGCCGTGTTCCTGTCGGCCGCCCGGCCCGACGAGCTGCAGACCGAGCTGCTCGCCCCGGGCAGCGGCTACACCACAGACACTCCCGCGGCCATCGTCGTGCGGGCGTCGTGGCCCGACGAACGGGTCCTGACCACCACGGTGGGTCAGCTCGCCGCCCGGCTCATCGAGACCGGCGCCACCATGACGACGCTGGTGCTGGTGGGCGAGGCGCTGCGGGTCGGTGGCACACCCCGCTCCCACCTCTACGACCCGGCCTACACCCACACGTACCGCCTGCGGTCGGCCGACGGCACCACCTCGGGCCGAGCATCGCGACGGGCGTGACGGGCATGACTGGCCTTCGCACCGGCTGGACGACCGGCACCTGTGCCAGCGCCGCGGCCAAGGCGGCGGCGACGTGGCTGGTGGACGGCGCGCCACCGTCCGACATCGAGGTCGGGTTGCCCGACGGCCGCCGCGTCCGCTTCCCGGTGGCCGACTCCGATCCCGCCGCCCCCCACCGCTGCGCCGTCGTGAAGGACGCCGGCGACGACCCCGACTGCACCCACGGCGCCCACGTCACCGCCCTGGTCGAGCGGGCGCCGTCCGGTGCCGATCGCACCGAGCTGCGCGGCGGCGACGGCGTGGGCACCATCACCAAGCCCGGCCTCGGGTTGCCGGTCGGCGCGCCGGCCATCAACCCGGTACCCGAGCGCATGATCCGTGCCGCGCTGCGCGAGGTCACACCCGATCCCCTCGTCGTGACCATCTCGGTGCCCGGCGGCCAGGCAATGGCGGCCAAGACGTCGAACGCCCGCCTCGGGATCGTGGGCGGCATCTCCATCCTGGGCACGACCGGCGTGGTGAAGCCGTTCTCGACGGCGAGCTACCGGGCCAGCGTCGTGCAGCAGATCGAGGTGGCGGCGGCCCAGCAGGCCGCCACCATGGTGCTGGCGACCGGCAGCCGCAGCGACGTCGCCGCCCAGCGGCTGTACCCGCAGCTCGATCCGGTGTGCTTCGTGGAGGTGGGCGACTTCACCGGCATCGCGCTGCGCAGAGCCGCCGGGCTGGGTTTCGAGCGGGCCGTGTTCGTGGGTATGGCGGGCAAGATCACCAAGCTCGCCGCCGGCGTGATGATGACCCACTTCCGGCGATCGAAGGTGGACGGGGAGCTGCTGGCCGAGGTGGCGCGAGAGTCGGGCGCGCCGGCTGACATCGTGGCCGCCGCGACCGAGACCGCGACGGCCCGCCACTTCTTCGAGGTGTGCATGGCCGCTGGTGCCGTCGAGCCGCTGCGACGCCTGTGCCGAGCGCGCCGCCGAGGCCTGCCGCCAACACGCCGGCGGTGGACTCGCCGTCGAGGTGCTGATGGTCGACTTCGACGGGCATTCGGTGGTGGCCCGTGGCTAGCCAGGCCGGCAGTCGCTGCGCCGCACCGCTGGCCGGTGGCCGTCGTGGGTCTGCTGGGGGGCGTGCCTTATGGGGCCGATGCCCAGGCCGCGCTGGTCGACGCCGAAGTGCTCGTCGGCACCGGCCGCCACCTCGAGGCCGTGGGGAACCCCGATGCCGAACGGCGGCCGTTCGACGGCACCCTGGCGGCGCTCCTGGACACCATCACCGACCGGATGGCCGCGGGCCGGCGTGTGTGCGTACTGGCGTCGGGCGACCCTGGCTTCTTCGGCATCGTGCGCGCCCTCGCCGAGCGCTTCGGACCGGCCGCGCTGGCCGTGCATCCGGCGCCGTCGTCAGTGGCCCTGGCCTTCGCCCGCCTCGGCGTGCCGTGGGACGACGCCGCCGTCGTGTCGGCCCATGGTCGCGATCTGGCCGAGGCAGTGGCCCTCGTGCGATCACAGCCCAAGGTGGCGGTGCTCGTGTCCCCCGACAACCCGCCAGAAGCGCTGGCCAAGGCGCTGCTGGAAGCCGGTACCGAGGACCGCGATGTGGCCGTGTGCACCAACTTGGCCGCCGCCGACGAGGTCGTGGTGCGCACCGATCTCGCCGGGCTGGCCGCCGGAACGTGGGACCCGTTGTCGGTGGTGGTGCTCTGGCGAGGCGGCCTGGTGGCCGAGCGCGCCGGGCTCTCGTGGGGCCTCCCGGAGGAGCGCTTCGCCCATCGCGCCGGCATGATCACCAAGGCCGAGGTGCGTGCCATCGCCCTGGGAAAGCTCGACCTGCCGCAGCGCGGCGTCCTGTGGGACGTGGGAGCGGGCAGTGGCAGCGTGGCGGTGGAGTGCGCCCGCCTGGCGCCGTTGCTGCAGGTGGTGGCCATCGAGCGCGACGAGCGCGACGGCGAGCGCATCCGGGCCAACGCCGCCGCCCACCGCGTCGCCGTGCAGGTGGTGGTGGGCGAGGCGCCGGCGGCCCTGGACGGGTTGCCCGATCCGGACCGCGCCTTCGTGGGAGGCGGCGGCCTCGATGTGCTCGACGCCACGCTGGCCCGGCTGCGCGCCGGCGGCACCGTGGTGGCCACCTACGCCGCGCTCGACCGCGCCGCCCAGGCATGGGGCCGGCTCGGGTCACTGGTGCAAGTCGCCATCAGCAGGGGCGAGCCCATCGGCCGCAATCAGGCCGTGCGGCTGGCGGCGGAGAACCCCGTGTTCGTGTGCTGGGGACCGTCGTGAAGGTGCTCACGATCTCGCTCACCGCCGCCGGCGCCGCCATTGCTACGAGGCTGCCGTACGAGCACGTCGACGGCGATCTGGTCGCTACCGTGCGAGCGCGCTGGAGCGACGTCGACGCCTTCGTGCTGTGCGCCGCCGTCGGTGTGGCGGTGCGGGTCGTCGCTCCGTTGCTGCATTCCAAGCACGACGATCCCGCGGTGGTGTGCATAGACGAAGCCGCCCGCTTCGTCGTGCCGGTCGTCGGCGGTCACGGTGGCGGCGCCAACCCACTGGCGCGCGAGATCGCGGCGTTGCTTCCGGGGGCCACGGCCGTCATCACGACCGCCACCGACGCCACCGGTCGAGTCCCGCTCGACGGGCTGAGCGGTTTCGTGGCCGAAGGCGACGTGGCCGGCGTGACCAGGGCATGGCTCGATGGCGACCCGCCGGTCGTGTCCCAGGACATCGCCTGGCCGGTACCCGCGGCGCTGACGGCGGCGGCCCACCACACCGGACGGGGTGGGCGCGTCGTCGTCTCCGACCGCTCGTCGACCGGCCCCGGCCCCATGACGGTGCTGCTGCGGCCCCCGTCGCTGGTGCTCGGTGTGGGAGCGTCCGCGGGTGCGCCGGCGGCGGAAGTGACGGCACTGGTCGACGGCACCCTCGCTGCCGGCGGCCTGGCTCGCGCCTCGGTCGTTGCGGTTGCAACCATTGACCTGAAGCGTGACGAGCCTGCCGTCGTCGCACTGGGCTGGCCGCTGCGCACCTTCTCCGCGCTGGCGTTGCGGGCCGTCGCCGTGCCCAACCCGAGCGGGGTGGTCGACGCCGCGGTGGGCACGCCCAGCGTGGCCGAGGCGGCGGCGCTGCTGGCCGCCGGCGCCGGCGCCGAGCTGGTGGTCGCCAAGCAGACCTCGGCCCATGCCACGGTGGCCATCGCTCGACGGGCCCGGCCCGCCGGGCACCTGAGCGTCGTGGGACTGGGGCCGGGAGCGGCGGCCCATCGCACGCCGGCGGCGACGGCGGCGGTGCGCCACGCCGAGGTCGTCATCGGTTACGGCCCGTACCTCGACCAGTGCGACGAACTGCTGGCACCGGCGCAGGAGATCGTCCGATCACCGATCGGCGCCGAGTCCGACCGGTGCGCCCTCGCTCTCCGCCACGCCGCCGCGGGGCGGCGCGTGGCTCTCGTCTGCTCCGGCGATGCCGGCGTGTTCGCCATGGCCTCCCTCGCCCTCGAGCTGTCGCCCCACCACGGCCACCCGGAGATCGAGGTGGTGCCGGGTGTCACCGCCGCCCTGGCCGCCGGCGCGCTGCTCGGCGCCCCGCTGGGTCACGATCACGCGCTCATCAGCCTGTCCGACCTGCTGACCCCTTGGCCCGTCATCGAGGCGCGGCTGCATGCCGTCGCCCAGTCCGACCTGGCGGTGGCGTTCTACAACCCGCGCTCGGTCCGCCGGACCTGGCAGTTGGAGCAGGCCCGCCAGATCCTGCTCGCCCATCGACCAGCCGACACCCCTGTCGGTGTGGTCACCGATGCCAGCCGCTCCGGGCAGCGGATCGTGCGCACCACGCTGGCCGCGCTCGACCCCGCCACGGTCGACATGCTCACGATCGTGATCGTCGGCGCGTCGAGCTCACGGTGGATCGGCGATCACCTCGTCACCCCCCGGGGCTACGACCGATGATCGTCATCGACCGACGCTGCACGGCCTGCGGGCTGTGCCTGGCGACGTGCCCCGAGGCGGCGTTGCGGCGGGCACCACTGCGACCCACACTCATCGAGTCGCGCTGCACGGACTGCCTGGCGTGCATCGAGGTCTGCCCGGTCGACGCCATCACGGAGGTGGCTCGGTGACCGTCCACCCGATCGAGGTCGAGAGCTACCGGATCATGGCCGAGCGCGTCGACCTGTCGTCGTGGCCGCCGCTCGGCCGCGCCGTCGTGGCCCGCATGATCCACGCGTCGGCCGACCTCGACTACGCCACCTCGGTCCGCGCCGTCGAGGCCGACGTGCAGGCCGGTATCGACGCCGTCGGGGCCGGCGCGCCCATCATCTGCGATGCCCACATGGTGCGCGTCGGCATCACCGGCGCGGCCGCCACGTGCCTGCTCGACGACGTCGGCGCCGCACCACCGGGCTCGACCCGCTCCGCAGCGGCCATGCGTCTCGCTGCCGAGCGCCACCCCCACGGTGCGGTCTTCGTCATCGGCAACGCCCCGACGGCGCTGCTCGAACTGCTCGCCCTCCACGTGCGACCGGCCCTCGTGGTGGGACTGCCGGTCGGGTTCGTGGGCGCCGCCGAGTCGAAGCAGGCGCTGCTCGACAGCGGCCTCCCGTGCATCACCAACCTCGGCGAGAAGGGCGGCAGCGCCGTCGCCGTCGCCGCCGTCAACGCCATCATCCGCCTCAGCAAGGGAACCCCATGACGCAACCTGCCCTGTTCATCGTCGGGCACGGCACCAGGGACGCCGCCGGCGTCGCCGAGTTCCATCAGTTCGTCGATGTCGTGCGGGCCGAGGCCCGTGACCTCCACGTGCGGGGCGGCTTCATCGAGCTGGCCGAGCCCGACCTCGACACGGCCATCGACGATCTCGTGGCGTCGGGCTCGGCCGACGAGGGCGTGGTGGCGGTGCCCCTGGTGCTGCTCGGTGCCGGCCACATGAAGAACGACGGACCCGGAGCCCTGGCCCGGGCCCGCCACCGCCATCCCGGCGTCCCGATGGCCTACGGGCGCGAGCTGGGCGTCCACCCGACGGTGTTGGCGGTGGCCGAGGCACGAGCCCGCGAGGCCATGGCCACGACGCCGCCGTCGACCCACGCCGTGGTGCTCGCCGGCCGGGGCTCGAGTGACCCCGACGCCAACAGCGACCTCTACAAGGCGAGCCGGCTCGTCTGGGATCATCGCCAGCTCGGTCTGGTGGAGCCGGCGTTCATCTCGCTGGCCCCGCCGAGCGTGAGCGAGGCGCTGGACCGGTGCCGTCGTCTCGGTGCCACCACCGTCAGCGTGGTGCCGTACTTCCTCTTCGCCGGTGTGCTCCCGGACCGCATCGGCGTCGAGGCCCGAGCGTGGGCGGCCGCCCACCCCGACGTCGAGGTGCGCGTCGGTCGCCACTTCGGTCCGGTGGCCGAGCTGGCGCGCCTGGTGCTGGAGCGCTACGAGGAGGCGAGGCGGGGCGATGCCCGCATGAACTGCGACTGCTGCGCCTACCGCACCCCCCTGCCGGGTTACGAGTCCCGCGTCGGCCAACCCCTCGCCGTGCATGGCCACCACCACTGACCGGCGCGTACTGATTCGCTTTGACCCCCGAATTCGGGGGTCAAAGTGAATCAGTTCGCCAAAAACGGGCGGGGCTGCGGGTGATGGCCGGCATGCCGGTCACGCTGAACCTGGAGGGCGTCGCCTGCCTCGTGGTGGGGGCCGGGCCCGTCGGCCGGCGCAAGGCCGCCACCCTCGTCGCCGCCGGGGCGGTGGTGACGGTGCTGGCGCCCGAGCTCAACCGGCCGTTCCGCCCTGGCGACTGTGCCGGCCACCGGCTGGTGGTGGCGGCCACCGACGACGCCACCACCAACGACGCCGTCGCCCACGACGCCCACGCCCATGGCGCGTGGTGCAACCGCGCCGACCGACCCGACGGAGGCGATCTTGCGTTTGCGGCGGCGCACCGCACCGGCGACATCACCGTCGGCGTCTCGACCGGCGGCACCGACCCGGCACGCGCCCGGTCGGTGCGCGACCGCATCGCCGAGCTGCTCGGAGACGCGCCGTGACCGTGTACCTCGTGGGTGCCGGCCCCGGCGATCCGGGCCTCATCACCGTCAAGGGGGCCGACGCCCTGCGGCGGGCCGAAGTCGTCGTCTACGACCGCCTGTCGGTGGCCAGCCTCCTCGATCTGGCGCCGGCCGGCGCGTTGCGGATCAGCGTCGGCAAGGCCCGGGGCCGGGCATCCACCCCGCAACCGGAGATCAACGCGCTGCTGGTGGAGCACGGCCGCACCGGCCGCACCGTCGTTCGACTCAAGGGCGGCGACCCGTTCGTGTTCGCCCGCGGCGGCGAGGAAGCCGAGGCGCTCCTCGCCGCCGGCGTGCCGTTCGAGGTGGTGCCGGGCATCACGTCGGCCATCGCCGTGCCCGCCTACGCCGGCATCCCGGTGACCATGCGCCACGTGGCGCTCTCCTTCACGGTGGTCACCGGCCACGAGGACCCGTCGTCGGGAGCGTCCGTCGACTGGGAGGCCATCGCTCGTGTGGGCGGCACCATCGTGGTGCTGATGGGGGCGGCCCGCATCGCCACGATCGCCGAGGGCCTGCTGGCCGGAGGCCTGGCGCCCGACACGCCGGCGGCGTCGATCCACTGGGGCACGCGCGCCGAGCAGGAGGTGCTGCGGGCCACCCTGGGCACCATCGGCGGCCACGACCTGCCGGCGCCCTCCACCATCGTGGTGGGGGCGGTGGCGGCCTACGACCTGAGTTGGTTCACGGCCGGGCTCTGACCAGCCAGGCGGCGCCCTCGAAGGTCACCCGATCGGCCACCAGCCGCTCGGCCAGGAACAGGCGGAGCAGCTCGATGGCGGCGTCGCGCTGCTCGGGTTCCAGCCCGGCGAGCACCCGGCGCGCCAGGCCCGTCCCGGCGCAGTGGTCCACCGCCGAGTCGAGCCCCTCGCCGCCGCCCATCACGACCGGTCGCTCGATGGCGGTGAGCTCCACGTCCTCGAACCCCGCCCCGTCCAGGACCTCGCGCACGACATCCTCGTCGGCCAGCCCGAACGGGCCGGGCCGTCCGGCGGGGGCGGGTTCGGGCGGTCCGATCACCGGGGCCATGGCGGCCAGCGGCGCCACCGCCCACTCGTTGGCCGCCGGCGCCTGCCAGCAGACGAAGACGAGACGGCCGTCGGGCCGCAGCGCTTCGTGGATGTTGGAGAAGGCTGCCGTCGGGTCGTCGAAGAACATCACCCCGAACCGGGACACGACGAGGCGGAAGTGCTCCGCCGGCAGCACCTCGGTCTGGGCGTCACCGACGCGCGGGATGACGTTGCTGACCGCCTCGGCCGCGGTGCGCGAGCGCAGCCGGGCCATCATGGCCTCGCTCACGTCGAGGGCCATGATCCGCCCTTGCTCGCCCACGGCGCGGGCCAGCTCGAGGCTGGTCGTGCCGAAGCCGCAGCCGACGTCGAGCACGTGCTCGCCGAGTTGCGCGTCAGCGGCCTCGACCAGCACCGCGTTGAACGGGGCCAGCATGAGGTCGTGGCGCAGCTCGTTGGCCACCCAGTGTGGGCCGCCATCTTCGTTCCAGTAGCGGACCTGCTCCTCGTTCGGCATCGCGCCAGTCTGCTCGGCGGCGGGCCTCGCGTTAGCGTTGTCCCGAATCTTGACCCAAGGAGCCCGCTGTGCCGCATCCCTTCCTCTCCGACGAGTGGCTCGACGAGGCGAAGGCCATCCGTGAGAAGTACGCCGGCCAGGGCGCGCCCATGGGCCACAAGATCAAGATGAACCAGGTCATCACGGGCGTGCCCTTCGGCGACAGCGAGCTGAAGCTCTACATGGATACCTCGACGGGCGACATCGTCATGGAGAAGGGCCAGCTCGACGATGCCGACGTCACCGTCACCACCGACTACGAGACGGCCCGCAAGATCTTCGTGGACCAGGATCCGCAGGCCGGGATGCAGGCGTTCATGTCGGGCAAGATCAAGGTGCAGGGCGACATGATGAAGCTCATGCAGCTCCAGGGCGCGGCGCCCGACGAGACGGCCAAGAAGGTGGCCGACGAGATCAAGGACATCACCGCCTAAGGGCCCTCACTGCGTCGCCGCGGCCAACGTCTCGCCGTGCGCGCCTCGGGCGGCAGGGACCGTGGGGCGCACGACCACGGCCAGGCCCACCGCGACCAATGCCGCCACCGCCCCCACGTGATAGGCGTTGGCGAAGCTGCCGATCTCGCCTGACGAGTCCTCGGTGGCGGCCTGCACCGTCTGCATGACCTGAATGCCCACGACCGCCCCCACCTGGGTCATGAGCTGCTGGAGCGCCGCCGCCACGCCGAGGTCCTCGTCGGCGACGGCGTTGGCCACGGTGGCGGTCATGGCCGGCGCCGAGATGCCGAGGCCGACGCCCGAGGTGGCCAGCGCCACGGCGATGAACGTGGGCGAGGTGTCGCCGTTGATCATGGCCAGGAGCATCATCGACACGAAGATCACCGCCGCCCCGGCCATGCCGGCGACTCGCTCCCGGACGCGCACGGTCAGGTAGCCGGCGGCCGGCGCGGTGATGGAGAACGCCAGCGGCCGGGCCACGATGAGGAGGCCCACGAACGACGTCGAGTAGCCGAGTCCCTGCTCCAGGAGCACCGGCGTCACGATGAAGCCACCCATGTACGCGAAGTTGGCGAAGAACTGGCTGGTGAGCGGGCCGGTGATGTTTCGCCGCCGGAACCACGCCAGTGGGAACAGCGGTTCCGCGGCGCGGCGCTCCACGATCACGAAGGCCGGCAGGCACAGGATCGCCAGGATGAATCCACCCAGGACTCCCGTGCTGGTCCAGCCCCAATCCGAGCCGCGGTTGACCGCCAGCAGCGCCGATGTGATGCCGACGCCCAGCAGCACCGAGCCGGCGATGTCGAACCGGCTGGGCTCGCCCCGCTCGGTCTCCGGCATGCGCACCATGGCCACGAGGAAGGCGGCGAAGCACAGCGGCGCCTGGATCAGGAAGATCACCCGCCAGCCGACCGCCTCGACCAGAGGCCCGCCCATGACGACGCCCAGCACCGGCGCCCCGGCCGACACCAGACTGAAGTACCCCAGTGCCTTCACCCGCTGCTCGGACTCGAACATGCGGTTGATGATGGCCATCGCCGGCGGGGCGGTGGCGGCCCCGAACGACGCCGACAACGTGCGGAAGGCGATCAGCGAGAACGCGCTCCAGGCGAACGCCGTGGCGATGGCGAAGATACCGGCGCCGGCCAGTCCGAGCAGGAAGATCTTCTTGTGGCCCCACAGGTCGCCGGCCTTGCCGAAGGCCGGGCCCACCACGCCGAAGGCCAGCATGGGACCGGTGATCACCCAGGACAAGGTGGTCTCGTCGGAACCGATGTCACCGGCGATGTCGACCAGCGACACCGCCAGCAGCGTGATCGTGACGCTCACCGTGAAGAGGCCCACGAGGGCAACCACCAGTACCGACCATGGGCTGGATGCCGGCTTCGGCGTACCGAGGCGCCGGACCCTCTGCGTGACGCGCACGAGCATGGGCCACGGGACGATGGAAACCTCGTCGACGCCGGCCGCTTCGACCGGCAGCTCGGGCAGCGCCCAGTCGGGATGATGCTGGTCACGGAGTGGATCGTGGGGTGCGACCGGCATCGGGCCGAGGGTAGTGGTGGGCTCCCGTTCGGCCCCACCCGAGCCGCCGGCTCGCGTGGGGCCGAACGGCCCACGGACCGTACGGGTCGGACTTTCGTACCATTGAGGGGTGCGCGCCCTCTTCGTGAGCGAGAACATCGGCGGGCACCGGACCCTGCACCGGCACCTGGCCGAGGCGCTGACCGGCCACGCCGGCATCGACGCCCGCTTCGTCCTCGTGCCCCGCCCGAAGCTCCCGCGCCGGATCGTGGGCGCCCGCTGGCCGATGCTCGGACGCTACGACCTGGACTTCCAGCCCGCGCGGGCCCAACTGGCGGCGGGGGTGATCACCCGGCGGCTCGTTTCGCCGCTGATCGACGACGCCGATGTCGTGCACTGGTACACCGCCAACAGCGCGCTGCTGAGCCTCGATCTCGTGCGCCGCGCCCCGAGCGTGGTGTCCCTGGACATGACCAACGCCCAGAACAGCCTGCGCCTGCCGTATCGCTACCCGACCCGCTTCACCCCCACGGTGACCCGGCCCGTCGCTGCACTCGAACGCAAGGTCTACGAGCGGGCCGACGCGGTCATCGCCAAGTCGGAGTGGGCGGCCGAGAGCGTGCTGGTCGACTACGGCATCGACCCCGCCAAGGTCCACGTCCACCCGTTCGGCATCCTGCCCGGACCACCGCCGGTGCCCCGGCCGGGACGCCGGCCCGTACTGGTGTTCGTGGGCACCACCATGGCCCGCAAGGGCGGCCTGGCCCTGCTGGAGGTGTGGCGACGGTCCCTACGCGACCGCTCTGACCTGGTGCTCGTCACCAAGGACCGGATACCGCCAGAGCCCCGTCTCACGGTCATCGGCGACATCGAGGTCGGTGATGGGCGCATCAACGAGATCTTGGAGACGTCGAGCGTGTTCGCTTTCCCCAGCACGATGGACGCCTCGCCCCACGTCGTGTTCGAGGCCATGGCCCACGGGTTGCCGGTCGTGGTGTGCCGCTCCGGGGGCATGCCCGAGCAGGTCATCGACGGCGTGACCGGCTACGTGGTGCCTCCCGACGACCGCCAGGCGCTGGCCGCCGTGCTCTCGAAGCTGATCGACGACGCCGATCTGGCCCACGCCATGGGCGCCGCCGGCCGAGCCGAGGTCGAGCGCCACTTCAACATGGCCAAGCAGGTCGGCCCGCTCCTCGACATCCTCCATCAGGTGGCCGGCCGCTGAACGTTGGCGTACTGGCTGCGGTTGGCGCTGATCACGACACATGTCGCACAGCAGCAGCTCGTGACTGGCGCTGGCCAACCTGAATTGTTACTCAGAATGTTTGGATAGCGCCCCGTTCGACGAGCGCCTAGGTGAGATCCTTCAGGGCGGCTGAGAGCTCGGCCACGGTCCAGCGGTCGTCGCGCTCGACCCCCGCGGCCATCGTCCACGACTGCACGATCTTGACCGTGCCACCCTGCACGAAGAACGTCTCGCCGTTGAAGGCGCAGTCCGCCGAGGCCAGGTAGGCCACCAGCGGCGAGATGTTGGCCGGGTCCCAGATGTCGAACTTGTCGGCTTCGTCCGGCGCCTTGACGATCTCTCCGAGGCCAGGCGTGGCCTCGGTGAGCCGGGTCCGGGCGGCGGGGGCGATGCAGTTCGACTTGACGCCGTAGCGCACCAGCTCCTTGGCGCAGATCTGGCTGAACGTGGCGATGCCGGACTTGGCGGCGCCGTAGTTGGTCTGTCCCGGATTGGACAGCAGACCCGACGTGGAGGAGGTGTGCACCACGTTGCGGGGCTTCTCGACGCCCGCCTTCGTCTGCTCCCGCCAGTAGGCGGCCGCCCACCGGGTGGGCACGAAGTGGCCCTTCAAGTGGACGGCGACGACGTCGTCCCACTCCTTCTCCGTCATGTTGACGAGGACGCGGTCGCGCAGGATCCCGGCGTTGTTCACCAAGATGTCCAGGTCACCGAAGGCCTCGACGGCGGCATTGACGAGTCGCTGGCCGCCTTCCCAGTCGGCCACGTTGTCGCCGTTGGCGATGGCCTCGCCGCCCATCGCCTTGATCTCCGCTACGACCTGCTCTGCGGGTGTGCCGTCGCCGCCGGAGCCGTCCGCCGCGCCGCCGAGGTCGTTCACGACGATCTTGGCTCCCTCCGCCGCGAACAGCAGCGCGTGCTCGCGACCGATGCCGCGACCCGCGCCCGTGATGATGGCCACTCTGCCGTCCAGCGCTCCCATGCTGCCTCCCCTACGTTCCGTCCGAGCCGGCCGGAGGCTAGCTGCCCACCGCCGGATCAGCCCAAGAGGAGGAAGATCGCCGTGCCCCGCTTGACCGGCGTACCCGCTGGTGGGCTGGTCGCCAGCACCGGCGAGGCGGGGGGACCGCTGGCGCCGCCGAGCACGAGCCCGAGCGACTCGACCGTGGCTTTGGCCTGGTCGGCGGTCTGGCCCTTGAGGTCCGGCAGGGGGACCGTGTCGGGACCCATGGACACCACGACCTGCACCACCGAGCCCCTTCCCACCTCGCTGCCTGCGGGCGGGTCGAGGGAGATGACGTTGCCGGCCGCCACCGCGTCGCTGAACTGCGGAGCGAGTTGCTGGACCTGGAGCTGGGCGCCGGTGAGGGCGGCATTGACTTCGTCGAAGGTGTGGTTGACCAGGTCGGGCACGATGCGCGGCGCGGGACCCTGGGACAGCACGACGTCGACACCGGTGCCGGTCGGCACCTGCTGGCCGACGGGATTGGGCGTGCCGCCCACCGACCACGCCAGGATGGAGTTGGCCGGCAGGGTCTCGTCGTAGTGCTCGCCGGCCACGTTCAGGGTGAGACCCATGGCCGCCAGGGTTGCTTGGGCGGTGTCCTGGGGCTGCTGGCTGATGTCGGGCAGCGCGTGCAGCACCGGCCCGTCGGACACCAGGAGGGTGAGGGTGCCACCCTCCTTCAGCTTGCCGTCCTTCGGGCTCTGGTCGAAGACGACGTCGTAGGGCTGGGCGTCGCTGCGCAGGCGCTGGATGTCGGTCTTCCAGTCGAACTCGGCGATCCGGTTGAGGGCCTCGGCCCGCTGGAGGCCGACGAGGCTCGTGACCTCATGGCTCTGGGTGCGGGTGCGTTGGAAGATGAGGATGCCGCCGGCACCCAGCGCCGCCACCACGAGCACGCAGAGGGCGACCAGGAACCCCCCGAGCTTGCGATCCGGCCGGTCGCGTTCGTGGTTGTAGAGCGCGGGCGTGGCGGGCGGTCCCGGATCACCGGTCCCGGGGGCGCCATCACCCACGGCGACGCCGCCGACCATCACCGGCACCGCCGGGCGGGGCATCTCGGCCGTCGCCGCCGTACCCGCAGAACCCGCTGGCGCGGCGGACCCGGCGCCGCCCGTCGGGGGCGACAACGCCCGAGCACCGCCGCCGGCCAGGGAGGCGGCGGCGGCGGGGGCCGATCGGGCGGCACCACCCGGCGTTGCCACCAACGTTGTCGTGTCGTCGCCGTTGCCCACCGCCGAGGCAAGTGTGGGCACCAGCGGCAACGGCATCGGCCGGGGCAGCCGCTCGGCCGCCTGGACCAGTGCGCGCGCCAACTCGCCGGCGTCGTAACGATCGGCGGGCTCGGGACGGCCGGCGCGCTCCAGCACCGAGGCCAGCGGACCGAGATCGGCCGAGACCGGCATCAGCTTGTCGAGGCGGTTCATCAACGTGGCCACCGTCGTGTCGGCGGCGAACGGCACCTGCCCGGTCACGGACTCGATGAGGGTCAGGGCGAGTGAGTAGACGTCGGTCTTGCCGTCGACGGCCATCCCGCGGGCCTGCTCCGGCGATGCGTACCGGGCGGTACCGAGCACCACGCCATCAGGCTCGGTCCAGGCCGCCTCGGCGATGGCACGGGCCAGCCCGAAGTCGGCGATGCGCAAGCGCCGGTCCTCCCCGAACAACAGGTTGGCCGGCTTGATGTCGCGGTGCACGAAGCCACGGCGGTGGGCGTAGTCGAGACCGCGGGCGGCCTCCAACCCCACGAGCAGCGCCTGCGACGGGGTGAGCTGGCGGCCGCGGTCCAGCATGGAGCGGAGGCTTCCGCCACTGAGGTACTCGAGCACGAGGTACGGCGTGGCGTTGGACTCCTCGCCGTCTTGGCCCCAGTCGTACACCGCCATCACGTTGGGATGGGCGAGGGCGGCGACCGCCTGGGCTTCGGCGCGGAAGCGCTTCAGGAACGCGGCGTCCTCCGCCAACGACGGATGCAGGACCTTCACCGCGACCCTGCGTTGCAACTGCACGTCATCGGCCAGGAAAACAGTGGCCGAAGCGCCGGTGCCGACCGGCGCGATGAGCCGGTAGCGCCCTCCGAGAACGCGTCCGACCTGGTCGTCTCCGAACGCAGCCATCGCTTCGACGCTACCGCCGGGTGATGCCACGGATATGGCATAGGTGGGGTTACATGGGCTCGTGTCCCTTCCTGATGTGGAGGCCCCGTCCCGCCGCCGTCTGGAGCTGCGGCGCCTCGGTGCCACCCTGCTCATCGCCGGCGCGCTGGCGCTCATCGTGTACGGCTTCGCCTCGGCCCAGACGGGCGACCAGGCCGTCGAGATCACCGATCCGGCCATCGAACGCGTGCTCCCGCTGCCCGGCGCATTGGTGCTGCGCCAGTCGCAGGTAGGGGCCGACCTCGCGTCGGGCTACCGCGGCGTGCTCATCATCGACGGCCAGGAGATCCCCACGCAGGACGCCCAGGCCACGGGTGACGCCAACAGCGACGTGACGGTGAACTACGACGCCGTGTTCGACCTCGCCCAGAACACCGTGCTGTTCCTGCCCCGCCAGGGCGCGACGATCGAGCAGTTCGCGCCGGGCGATCACCAGGCGACCATCGTCTACTGGAAGCTGGACGAGACCCGCGACGAGGCCAAGACGTTCACCTGGAAGTTCAAGGTCTCCTGACGAGCACTGATTCTTCGAGCGACAGCGAGCGCGAGGCGAAGCGCCGCCTGAATTACGGCAGCTCGCCCGTCTCCAGCAAGCCGGCGAAGCCGGCTTCGTCGAGCACCGGCACCCCTAGCGACTCGGCCTTCGTGAGCTTGGACGCGCCGGGCTCCGCGCCCAGCACCACCGCGTAGGTCTTCTTCGAGACGCTCCCGGGGCTCTTGCCGCCGCGCCCCTTGATGGCTTCTTCGGCCTCCTCCCGCGTCCAGCCGTCGAGCGTGCCCGTCACCACCACCGCCTTGCCCGCCAGCACCTGCGGCAATCGGCTCACCACCACGTTGCCGAAGTCGATGCCCGCGGCTCGCAGCCGCTCCACCATGTCGCGGTTGCCAGGCTCGGCGAACCAGGCCACCACCGACGCGGCGATGACCCCGCCGACGCCTTCGGTCGTGGCCAGATCGGCCTCGGAGGCGCCCATGATGGCGTCGAGCGTGCCGAAGCCCCGAGCCAGCGCATCGGCCGCCGCCGGCCCGAGGTGCTTGACGCCCAGGGCCACCAGCAGGCGTGGCAGCGGCTGGCCTTTCGACGCCTCGATGGCGCGCAGCAGGTTGCCGGCGCTCACCGCGCCGAAGCCTTCGAACCCCAGCAGGTCGTCTTCCTTCAGCGAGTAGATGTCGGCGGCGTCGCGCACCAGTCCGGCGTCGGACAGCAGGAACACTGTGCGCTCGCCGAGGCCCTCGATGTCCATGGCACCACGCGACGCGAAGTGGATGATGCGCTGATCCCGCTGGAACGGGCAGAGCGGCTCGACGCATCGGTGCTCGGCCTCGCCCGGGTTGCGCACGAGGGTGGAGCCCAGCGGGCACGGGCACGTCGTGGGGAAGGCCCACGGCACCGAGCCCTCGGGCCGCGTGGCCAGTACCGGGCCGACTACCTCGGGGATGACGTCGCCGGCCTTGCGCACGATGACGGTGTCGCCCGGGCGTACGTCCTTGGCCGCCACCTGATCCTCGTTGTGCAGCGTGGCCAGCCCCACGGTGGAGCCGCCGACGAAGACGGGCGTGAGCTTGGCGAACGGCGTGGCCCGGCCGGTGCGGCCGATCGACACCATGATGTCCTCCAGGACCGTCGTGCGCTCCTCCGGCGGGAACTTGTAGGCGATGGCCCACCGCGGCGCCTTCGAGGTAGAGCCCAGCACCTCCCGTTGCGCCAGCGAGTCGACCTTCACGACCACCCCGTCGATCTCGTACGGCAGGTCGTGGCGGTGCTCCTGCCACTGGCGGCAGTAGCCGTGCACCGCCTCGATGCCCTCCAGCACGCGGATCTCGGGGTTCACCGGGAAGCCCAGCTCGCGGAGGTACTCCAGCGTCGCGTGGTGATCGGTCAGCGACGGGCCACCCTCGACTCCGCCCAGTTGGTAGCACCACATGGCCAGCTCGCGGCTCGCCGTGATGGCCGGGTCCTTCTGGCGAAGGCTTCCGGCCGCCGAGTTGCGCGGGTTGGCGAAGCGCCGGAGCCCGGCGTCTTCCTGACGGCGGTTCAAGTCCTCGAAGGCGCTCAGCGGCATGTACACCTCGCCGCGGACCTCCAACAGCGCGGGCGCGGCGCCCTTCAGCCGCTTGGGCACCACGTCGATGGTGCGGACGTTGGCGGTGACGTCCTCGCCGACGCGGCCGTCACCCCGGGTGGCGGCCTGCACCAGGCGGCCACGCTCGTAGGCGAGGGACATGGCCAACCCGTCGATCTTCAACTCGGCGACGTACGCCGCGGCAGTGTCGCCCAGACCGCGCTGGACCCGTGCCCCCCAGGCCACCAACTCGCTCTCGTCGAAGGCGTTGTCGAGGCTCTGCATAGGCACGCGATGGGCGACCTCGGCGAACGTGGCCGAGGCGCCACCACCGGGACGTTGCGTCGGCGAATCCGGCGTCACTAGGTCCGGGTGCTGCTCTTCCAGCGCCCGCAGCTCTCGCACGAGGGCGTCGAAGTCGGCGTCGCTGATCGACGGCTCGTCGAGGTCGAAGTAGCGGTGCTCGTGCTCGCGGATCTCGGCCCGCAACCAGTCGACGCGGGCGACCGGGTCGTCGATGCTCGGCGGCGGCTTGACCATCACGATCACCGTAGCCACGGTTTGACGAGGCCCGGCTCGGGGAATGGCAAGCAGCCATGAGCGCGCTTCCAGCCGTTGTGAGTTGCCGCGGCCTCGTGCGGAAGTTCGGCGGCGAGACCGTCCTCGACGGCATCGACCTCGAGGTCGCGCCCGGCACCATCGTCGGGCTGATCGGGCCGAGCGGGTGCGGGAAGACGACGCTGATCCGGGTCCTGCTCGGCATCTGGGAGCCCACGGCCGGCACGGTGGAGGTCCTCGGCCAGCAACCGGAGCACTTCTCGGCATCGCAGCGCGCCCGCATCGGGTACATGCCGCAACTCACCGCGCTGTTCCCGAACCTGTCGATCTGGAACAACCTCCGCTTCGCCGCCGCCCTCTACGGGGTGCGGCGCCGAGGCCGGCGCCGGCGGTTGCAGCAGCTGCTCGACTTCGTCGGCCTGGGCGAGGACGGCGGCAAGCTCCTCGGCCGCGCCTCGGGCGGCATGCAGCGGCGCCTGGCACTGGCCGCCGCCCTGGTGCACGAGCCCGAGCTCATCGCGCTCGACGAGCCCACGGCCGGCATCGATCCCATCCTGCGGGAACGGTTCTGGACGCACTTCCAATCGCTCCGCGATGCCGGACGCTCGCTCGTCATCTCGACGCAGTACGTCGGCGAGGCGGCCGAGTGCGACGTCGTGGCGGTCATGTTCGCCGGGCGGGTGCTGGCCTTCGATACGCCCGAAGGACTGCGCCGGAGCGTGTTCGGGGGCGACTTGATCGATGTTCGCCCGGCGCGTGGCTGGTTCACGGGCGAAGACGTGGAGAAGCTCGCCGCCGAGCCCTTCGTGCGTTCACTCGAGCGCACCGTCGACGGCGTTCGCTTGGTGGTGTCGGACGCGACCACCGCGACACAACTGCTCGCCGACCACCTGCGCGACCGCGACCTCGGGCCCGTCGCCATCGACCAGGTGACACCCGACTACGACGAGATCTTCGTCCATCTCATCGAGGCCGCCAAGGCCGAGTCGCCCACTGCGGTGCCGGCGTGAGCGCCGTCGCTGCGCCGCGCCGGCCGACGCAGGTCGCCGGCTTCGTGCGGAAGGAGACGATGGACGTCGGGCGCCAGCCGCGCCTGGTGCTGATGCTGGTGCTCGGGCCGTTCCTCATCTTGCTGGCATTCGGCCTCGGCTATCGCCGGTCTCCCGACCCGTACCGGACCGTGTTCGTGACGCCTCCCGGTAGCCCCTTCGCCGATCGGGTCGAGAGCTTCGCCACCGAACTGGGCCAGTTCGTGCGCTACGAGGGTGTCACCCCCGACGCCGCCGCCGCCCGGGCGCGGCTGGAGGCGGGCGATGTCGATGTCGTCGTCGAGTTCCCCGCCGATCCCCTCGCGACCGTCCTCAGTGGGCAACGCGCACCCATCACGGTGTTGCACACCCGCCTCGATCCCATCGAGCAGACCGCCATCGACTTCGCGTCGCGCCTCGCCGTCGACGAGATCAACAGCCAGATCCTGGCGTCCATCGTGACCGAGGGCCAACAGGTGGCGCGGCCCCTCGGCGATGTGTTCGGCGCCGCCACTGCTGCCGTCGCCGCGGTCGACGACGCCATCACCCGTGCCGACCAGGCCGGCGCGACAGAGGCGGCCGCCGACCTGTCCGGTCAACTGGCTCAGCTCCGAACGACCTTGCAGCGGACCCTCGGCATCGCCGATCAGCTGGTGGAGCAGGCGCCGGCCACGCTCGCAGGGGCGGCGGAGACGGCCAGCGACTCGCTGGCCGCGCTCGAAGCGAAGGTGGCCACGCTGCAGTCGACGCTGGCGGGCACCGACCTCGCCTCCGCCCGCCAGCAAGTGGCCGACATCCGCCAGACCATGACCACGGTGCACAACAACTTCGACGCCATCACCACGGTCGAGGCCGGCGTCTTGGTGCGCCCGTTCACCAGCCAGGTGGAGACCGCCGGCGGCGGCATCGGCAAGATCTCCGACTTCTACGCCCCTGCGGCCGTGGTGCTGCTCGTGCAGCAGTTCGGCGTGGCCTTCGGCGCATTGACCTTCGTGCGGGAACGCGCGCTCGGGACCGTGGAGATGTACCAGGCAGCGCCGGTGTCGGCGGGGCCGCTGCTGCTGGGGAAGTACCTCGGTCACCTCGTCATCGGCGGGGCGGTCGCCGCACTGCTCGTGGAGCTCGTGGTGCTGCTCTTGGGCGTGCCTCTCCGGGGCAGTCCGGGCGCCGTCGCCGTCGTGCTCGGCCTGGTGCTGCTGGCCTCCATCGGGCTCGGCTTCGTCATCTCGCTCGTGTCCCGCAACGACACCCAGGCGGTGCAGTACGCCATGATCGTGCTGCTGGCGAGCCTCTTCTTCAGCGGCTTCTTCCTCGCCACCGAGCGCCTCTTCTACCCAGCCCACATCATCAGCTGGCTGCTACCGGCCACGTTCGGCATCAGCCTCCTGCGTGACGTGATGCTGCGCGGCGCCGAGCCCGACGCGGGAACCATCGGCGCGCTGGCGGCCTACGTCGCCGTGGCGGTGGTGCTCAGCTACGCCGGGACCCGGCGGCTCTTGCGAGCGACGTAGCTCAGGTCTCGGCGCATCGATCGATGCCGCGCTACGCGCCGACCGACAGGCGAGTGGCCACCGCCTGTCCGTGCACCCGGTCGGCGACGGCGTCGACGAGCTCGAAGACGTGATCGACCGCGCTCAACTCGTGCAGGCCGAGGCCGCACGCCGGCGTCACGATGGCCTGGCGGCGCAGCCGCACGGCGTCGCACCCGCCCTGCACCAGGCTGCACCACAGGTCGGCCAGCTCACGCCAGTGACGGTCGGCGGTCGTGCCGACCGGGCCGTCGGTGGGCACGACGCCCCACGCCACCCAGCCCCCGTCGTCGAGGAACTGGGCCAGGTAGCCGGCGACGGCCCCGATGCCGGCCCTCACGGGCAGCGACAGGATGCCGGGGCCGGCGGCCAGGATGGCCGACCAGTCGCCCGGTCCGCAGCAGTGCACGCCGGCCAGCGACGCCGGATCCACCGCGGCGAGGGCGCCGGACACCAGATCGATGGCGGTGTCAGGATCGAGCGGGAACCCCGCCTGCATGAGCCCGGTGACGCCGGGCTCGTCGATCATGACCACCTGCGATCCGGCGGGCACGACCTCGGCCACCGCTGTGCCGATCGTGCGCAGGTGCTGGCGGACCGCTCGCGATGCCAGCTCGAAGGCGGGCGCCACCTGCATGCCGGCATGGACGAACGCCAACCCGAGCGTCACGGGGCCGGTCAGCTGCCACTTCACCGGGCCCTTCCACCCCGCGGCGACGTCCAGGAACGCCCGCAAGCCTCCGAAGGCATCGTGATCGAGGTCGGTCACCACGTCGGCTTCTGCGGACAGGCGGGCCCGCCCGTGGGCCAGCACGATGCCACCGTCGCCATCGATGGCGACCCCGGGGACGCCGACCGCGGCCTGGGCCAGCATGGTCTCCGCCGGCGAGCGCTGCGGGAGCGACGGGATGGCAGGGAGGTCGGGCAGCCGTTCGAGCACGAACTCGGCCGCCGCCCGGGCGTCGGTATGGGGCAGACTGCCGATACCGCTCGCCGCGCCCGCCGTCAGATGCACCCTCATTCGCCTCTCTCCTTGATGCGAACGTACAACGTTGGCCGAGCCTGCGCCCGTAGGCAAATCTTGGAGATCCGATGGTTCCGTCAACTCGCTCGCTCTGGCTGCTACGCGTGGCGTGGTTGCTGCTGGCAGTGGTTTCGGTGCCCGCATTCGGTGAAGCCCTCGACGGGCGCAGCGGTCCCGTCCAGGTGGTGGCCGCCGTCGGTTTGTGGGCCGGCTGGGTCACCGTCCTGCTGACGACGCTGCTGCCCTCACCGGTCAGCCTCACCGTCCTGCGGCTGCTGACGCCGGGCGCGGTAGCGGCCGGTGTGGTGGCCGCTCTTGCCGGCGCCGGGGCGGTGGCCTCCGTCGCGGCCATCGGGCTCGCAGTGGTGGCGGCCATTCTGGCGGGCACCGCCGAGGTGGGTTGGGTGTTCGTGCAGGCCGGCGCCTACGGCGACGAGACCAGGTTCCTGCTGCGACCGCCAGGGCCGCTCGTGGCCGGGCCGGTGGAGGTGGCGTGGCTCGTACTGGCCCTGGCCGTGGGGACCGGGCCGCTCCTGCTGGCGGCGCGGCTGTGGCTGCTCGGTGTGATCGCGACCGCGGCTGCCGTCGCGTTGGCCGTCGTGCTGGGGCCGCGTTTTCATCGCCTCGCCTTGCGGTGGTTCGTGTTCGTGCCCGCGGGCGTAGTGGTTCGGGATCCGCTGGTGCTGGCCGACACGGCGATGTTCCGGCGCCCTGACGTGGACGGCGTGAGCCTGGCCCTCGCCGGCACGGAGGCCACCGATCTGACCGCCCGCGCCCTCGGGCCGGCGGTCGAGGTGGAACTGGTTGGCACCGGCACGATCACGCTGGCCGGGGCGTTCGTGGACACGACGGACGGCCGCAGCGTGCCCATCGACTCGTTCATCGTGAGCCCGAGCCGCCCAGGCCGGCTCCTGGCCGAAGCGGCGCGCCGGGCCTACCCCGTCGCCTGACGGACCACGCGGGGGTGCCGCCGGCGGCGGGCGCGCAGCCGCGCGCTCGGTGTCGCTCGGGCGCGTCCGGCGCGCGGCCGCGCCGGTGTCGCTCGGGCGCGTCCGGCGCAGCCGCGTCGGTGTCGCTCGGGCGCGTCCGGCGCGCAGCCCGCGCTCGGTGTCGCTCGGGCGCGTCCGAGCGCGCGGCCGCGCGCTCGGTGTCGCGCCAGCGCCGGAGCACACCGGGGCGCGACGCCGCCTTCGCTTCGCGCCCGCGCTTATGCGGCGGTGGCGCCGGCGATCACGAGCTCATCGGCGGGGTCATACAGCACCACGCTCTGCCCCGGCGCGACCCGGCGCTGCGGTGACTGCCACCGCACCGTGTCGCCGTCGACCGTGGCGGGAACGGCCGCCCCATGCGCGCTGCACTGCACGAGCACCGGACCATGCACGGCGGCGCCGGCCCAGCGAAGATCGCGAACCACCAGCCGGTCCGTAAGCAGCTCGGCCGCCGAGCCGACGGTGACCGTGGCCGACGGCGCATCGACCGCGACCACGTACCGGCGCTCGCCGCCACTGGCGGGCAGACCGCGGCGCTGGCCCACCGTGACCAGCTCCACGGCGCCGACCCGACCGACGGCGCGGCCGCCGGTGTCGACCACCACGCCGGGCGTGAACGGGATGCGCCGGCCCAGGAACTCGGCGCGCCCGCCGCTGCTGGTGATGAAGCACACGTCCTGGCTGTCCGGCTTGGCCGCGGTGCGCAGCCCGAGCTCGGCCGCCAGTGCCCGCACGTCGGCCTTCGTGCGGTGGCCGACCGGGAACTGGACGCGCGCCAGCTCGGGCTGGTCGAGCACGTGCACGACGTAGCTCTGATCCTTCGGCCGGTCCGCCCCCCGGCCGACCCGGTAGCCGCCGTCGACCGCTACCACGCGGGCGTGATGACCGGTGGCGACCGCTTCGATGCCGAGCCGCTCGGCCCGCTCGAGCAGCCGGTCGAACTTGAGGTGGCGGTTGCACTCGATGCACGGGTTCGGGGTGCGTCCGGCGGCATGATCGGCGACGTAGGGCGCGACGACGTGGGCCTGGAAGTCGTCGGTGAAGTTGAACACGACGTGATCGATGCCGAGCTGCTGGGCGACGCGGCGGGCGTCGTCGACATCGGCCACCGAACAGCAACCGGTGTCGCTCTCGCCGCCCCAGAGCCGCATCGTGACGCCCACGACGTCCCAGCCGTCCTGCACGAGCAGCGCGGCGGCGACCGACGAGTCGACCCCTCCGCTCATGGCGACCAAGACCGGGCGACCGGCCGTCATCGGCGTAGCTGCCGCACGGCGGCGGGGATCACGTCGAGGGCCTCGTCGATGTCGGCATTGGTCGAGGCGTACCCGAGCGACAGGCGCAGGGCGCCCATCCCGAGCTCCTTGGGCACGCCCATGGCCGACAGGACGTGCGACGGCTCCATGGCGCCGCTGGCGCACGCCGACGCCGCCGAAGCGCACACGCCGGCACGGTCGAGCAGGAACAGCAGCGCCTCGCTCTCGACGCCCTCGACGCACACGTGAGCCGAGCCCGCGACCTTCAGGGGACGAGGCACGGTCTCGTGCACGCCGTCGAGCGCCGCGATGAGCCCGTCGACGAGGCGATCACGCTGAGCCCCGGCGCGGGCGACGAGCTCGTCGCGCTCGGCCACGGTGGCCGCCATCGCCGCCGCCATGGCCACGATGCCGGCGACGTTGTGGGTGCCGCTGCGCCGGTCGCGCTCCTGCCCGCCGCCGAGGATGAGTGGCTCGAGGCTCACGTCACCCCGCACGACCAACGCGCCGACGCCCTTCGGGCCGCCGAACTTGTGGGCACTCACACTCACGCAGTCGGCCGCCGCGGCCATCGAGGCGACATCGAGCCATGCGAACGCCTGCACCGCATCGGTGTGCAAGATGGCGCGAGGGGCGCGGGCGCGAACGAGGGCGGCCACCGCGTCGAAGGGCTGGATGGTGCCGACCTCGTTGTTGGCCAGCATGACCGAGACAACGGTCACGTCGTCGGTGAGCACCTCGGCCAACGCGTCCAGGTCGATGCGCCCGCTGCCGTCGACGGCAACGACCCGCCCGCCCAGGTGCTCCACCGGGTGGAGCACGGCATGATGTTCCACCGCGCTGCACACCGCGACGCCACCGTGGCGGCGCACCGCGCCAAGCACGGCGTGGTTGTCGGCCTCGGTGCCGCTGCCGGTGAAGACGACCTCGCCGGGCTGACACCCGAGGGCGGCGGCCACCACGTCGCGGGCCTCGTCGACGGCCTGGCGGGCCTGGCGGGCGGCGGCGTGGGCGCCGGAGGAGTTGGCGAAGTGGTCACGCCAGTATGGAGCCATCGCCTCGATCGCTTCGGGCCGCATCGGCGTGGACGCCGCGTGATCGAGGTAAGCAGACACCCCACCAGGTTACGAGCCGAGGTCGCGACCGCGGCCGGCGCCCAGGTGTGATCCAATTCGCCGGTGCGGGGCTATGAGCCATCGAGCTACGGCGACGGCATCGCCGACGTCTACGACGAGTGGTACGACCAGCTCGAGGTCGCCGCCCCGGTGGAGGCGTTGGCCGCACTGTCCGGAACCGACGGTGTGCTCGAGCTGGGCATCGGCACCGGCCGCCTGGCACTGCCACTGGCGGCCCGCGGCCTGGCGGTGAGCGGCGTGGATTCCTCGCCGGCCATGGTGGCGCAGCTCAAGGCCAAGCCCGGCGGCGACCGCCTGCACGTGGTCGTGGGCGACATGGCGGGACGTGAACCGCCAGGTCCGTTCTCCTTGGTCTTCGCCGCGGTCAACACGTTCTTCAGTCTCACCACGGCCGAGGCGCAGCAGGCGTGCTTCGTCGCGGTGGCGGCGCGCCTGGTCGCCGGCGGCCGGCTCGTCGTGGAGGCGTTCGTGCCCGATCCGGACAAGGCAGGTGACGGTGTTCACGTCCGGACCCTCACCGCCGAGCGGGTGGTGCTGGCCATCACCAGCACCGACATCGACGCCCAACGGGCGTTCGGCCAACTTGTCGAACTGGTCGACGGTGAGCCCGTACGGCTGCGCCCGTGGGCCGTGCGCTGGTCGACACCCGAGCAACTCGACGCCATGGCCGCCACGGCGCGGCTTCAGCTCGAGCACCGATGGAGCGATTGGCGCGGCGAACCGTTCACGCCCGACAGCACCCGACACGTGTCGGTGTGGCGCCGAATCGCGGACGTAGGCTGATGGGCAGATGAGCCAGCTGCGCCTCAACCCCCTCAACGGCCGATGGGTCACCATCGTGGCCGACCGAGGCGAGCGACCAACCGATTTCGCGCCCCGGGTCCGCCAGATCGAGGCCGACCCCAACCGGCCGTGCCCGTTCTGTCCCGGCAACGAGGAAGCCACGCCGCCGGCGTTGGAGACCTACGACCGCGACGGCCACTGGAACATCCGCATCGTGCCCAACCTCTACCCCGCCTTCTACGGCCACGACACCATGGCGGTGCGCAACCTCGGTCCGGTCCACGTTCAGGCCTCGGCCAGCGGCATCCACGAGGTGCTGGTGTTCTCCCGCGACCACGCCAGCAGCTGGGCCGACCTCGACGACCGGGCCGCCGGTCTGGTGATGGCGGCGCTGCGTGACCGCATGGAAGAGCACGCCCGCACCCCCCACGTGCGTTACACCCAAGCCATCGTGAACCGGGGCCGCGAGGCGGGGGCGTCGCTCTCGCATCCACACGGTCAGCTGCTCGGCATGCCGTTCGTGCCGGGCGAGATCGTGGAGGAAGAGAAGGCGTTCGCCCGCTTCGAGGGCGGCTGCATCCTGTGCGCCACCGCCGAGGCCGAGCTGGCCGACGGCACGCGCCTCGTGCTGGCCGACGACCGCGTCGTGGCCGTGGCACCGTTCTGGAGCGGCACGCCCTACGAGTTGCTCGTCATCCCCCGCACCCACGAAGGGCACCTGCAGGGTTCCGCTCCGGCCGATCTGGCCGCGGTGGGCCGCGCCATCCGCGCCGCCCTCGCCACGATGTCCGAGCATCTCGGCGACGTGGCCTACAACCTCGTCTTCCACACTGCCCCGCACCATCACGGCGGCGTCTACCACTGGCACGCCCACATCTGGCCGAAGCTGTCGACCACCGCCGGCTTCGAGCGCGGCACGGGCGTCCACATCAACATCACCCCGCCCGAACTGGCGGCCCAGGAGCTGCGACGGGCGGCCGAGCCGGCGGCGGCCCAGGCCAGAGCGTGAGCCGGATCTACGTCTCTGTCGTGATCGACGCCCCGCCCGCCGAAGTGTGGGCGGTGGTGGAGCCGATCGATCGCCACATCGAGTGGATGGCCGACGCCGCCGCCATCCGCTTCGAGGGCCTCCAACGGCGCGGCGTGGGCACCCGCATCGCCGTCGACACCCGGTTCGGGCCGCTGCGCCTCACCGACCGCATGTACGTGACCGAGTGGATCGACGGTGCCGTGATCGGCGTCGACCATGTGGGCCGCGTCTCCGGCAGCGGCCGGTTCACGCTGGAGCCCTCCGTCGACGGCGGGACGTTGTTCGCGTGGGAGGAGGAACTGCACTTCCCGTGGTTCCTGGGCGGGCGCATCGGCGAGGTGGTCGGCTCCTCGGTCGTGCTCAAGCCGCTCTGGCGCCGCAACCTCCAGCGGCTCAAGGCCCTTGTGGAGACCCGCCGCCCGGCCGGCGCCGGCTGACGATGCGGGGGGTCGGCGCGGCGGCCGCCGTGGCCGCCCTGCTCCTGGCGTCGGCCTGCAGTGGCGGCGGCGGGAAGCCGTCGGCCGCCGGCGTGACACCAGCGCCGAGCCCCTCCACGTCTACTGGCGCGCCCACGACCGTGGCCGCTGGTGGCGTCGGGCCGTCGGTGGCCACCACGGCCATCCCCGGTGACCCGGCGGCGACGACACCCGCGGGCACAGTCGCGCCGCAACCGACGACCACGATCCCGCTGACGCCGCCCGCCTCGATCTCGCCGGCGCCCATCGGCGATGGCAACGGCGGCGCCCCTGATCCCGAGACGCCGGCGGCGACCTCCGCTCCGGATCCCACGTCGCCTCCGGTCACCGCCATCACCGACATCACCGACGGCGATCCGGTGGCCTTCTGCCCGGCCGTCGACCGGGCGCTACCGCTGTACTACGTGATGTTGATCGGCGGGCTCGACGACGAGTCGACGGCGGCGGCCTACGAGATCTCGGTGGCTCCGGCATTGTCAGGTCCCCTGACGGACGCCGCCAACAGCGCCCCGTCGGTCGTGGCCCCGCCGTTCCAACGCTGGGCGGCGCGGACGGCGCAGGCCGTCGCCGCGTTCAAGTCGGCCGGCGCCACCGATGCGCAGGTCGCCTCCTTCGGCCAGGCCTTCGCCGCCCAGATCGAGGATCTCACCGACGCCGGCGGGGCCCAGAGCCCACCGGATCCGGTGCAGGCGGCCACGGCCGCCGGCATCGACCGCAACCAGCTCGTGGCGGCGGCCAATCGGTTCGCGCAGGCCAACGGCAGCTTCGAGACGTTCGCCGAGACGCTCGGGCAAGAGGTCACGCTCACGCCCGCGGCCCAGCAGAAGCTCGAGCAGGTGTACCCCTGCGCCGCCGATCTCACCAACTTCGCCAGCTGACCCACCCCACGCGCCCGCGCCCGCGGGCGCCCGGGTTTCCGCGCTCCGCCCGCCCCGCCCGCCCCATCCGCCCCATCCGCCCCGCCCCGCCCCGCCCACGGTTTCCGCCCTTCCGTGCACAGCCTGTACGCGAAAGGGCGCCCCCACGCCCATTTCTGCACAGGCGGCGCGAAAGCGTGAGCGCGGAACGTTGAGCGGGTCACCGGGGTCATCGGCGTCGCCGGTCAGCGAGACCGAGCCAAGCCACCCAACGCCGCTCCCCGCCCTTTCGTAGGTCGGGGCCGTGCGGGGTGGGAAGGATGTGCGCGAACGGGCCGCTACCGATGCGGTCGGTGGCGATGACGTCGCGCGCCGGGAGCATCTCGCTCGGGACCTCCGCGGCGCTCACTCACGCCTGGGCTGGCCGGTGCGGCCGAGCGCGCGGGCTGAACGCTCGGAGGCGCTCCAGCGCGGCCGAGCGCGCAGGCCGCGCGAAATGGCGGCGGCGCGGGCGGGAGCAAATGGACCGGTCCCGGTGCGGCCGAGCGCGCAGGCCGCGCGCGAAATGGCGGCGGCGCGGGCGGGAGCAAATGGACCGGTCCCGGTGCGGCCGAGCGCGGCGGGCTGAACGCTCGGAGGCGCTCCAGCGCGGCCGAGCGCGCAGGCTGCGCGCTTTTGCGCAGCGGGCGCCGGGCCAGGGCGGGTCCCGGCGACACGTCAGCGGGGGACGCCGAGGTGGCCGATGGCGAGGCCGAGGGCCGTGCCGAGGCGGGCCAGGCCACTGGCCGGCTCGTCGATGAGCACGTCGTAGACCGCTTCCTGGGCACGCGAGACGCTGAACCCCACACCGGCGTGACGCAGGAGCTGCAGCACGGCCACGGCGGCGGCGATGTCGCGCTGCTGACGCCGGGCGACGGCCCGGTCCACCACGTGCTCGACCGCGGCGGCGGCGGCGGCCCGCACGCTGGCCACGTCGAGACCGACGCCGGCTTCGACCGCCTCGGCCACCACCGACTCGGCCGACGCCAACGCCAGGCGGCCCTCGTCGGTGGCCAGCGCCACCAGGTCGGCCTCGAAGCGCCGCGCCAGGGCCAGCTGGGCCGGCGCCCGCAGCTCCTCGGGCAGGGCGTAGCCGGCGGCCGTGAGCGCGGTGATCACGTCGCGATGGTCGGTGAACAACCGGTCCAGCTCGGCGCCGAACCGGTCGGCCAGCGTCCGCGCCGCCGTGTGCAGCAGGCGGTCAGGCGCGTCGGGCAGGGCGGCCGAGACGTCGAACTCCTCAGGACCGAACCCGTCGGTGATCAGCCGCAGCACCTGCGTGAGCCGCGTGCCATCGGCGAAGGCGGCGCGCAGCTCGGCCAGCCTGGCGCCGTCGACGTTGGGCTCGCCCGCCGGCCGGCACGCCCCGGCCACCTCCAGCGCGCCGAGGTGCAGCGCGGCGTACACGTAGCGATGGCTCGCGCCGGTGCGCCGGTGCACGAGCTGGACGGCGCCGCTGGCCAGGCCGAGGGCGCCGCGGTCGGAGAACAGATGATCCGACACCACCACGTCGTAGCCGGCCGTCACCGCCTGGGGGGCGAGACCGTCGAGCAGCTCCAGCAGCGCGATGTGAGCCACGATCCGCCCGGGCGTGACGCGCGCCGGAACCACGTGGCGGGCCCACACCGAGCGGCCGGTGCCCTCGTCGGGATCGTTGCTGACGGCGGTGTCCAGCACATCGAGGAAGGCCGACTCGGGCGGATCGTCACCGGCCTCGCGCAGCAGATCCATGCACCGGGCGGCGTAGCGCAGCACCTGGATGGCCTCCAGGCCGGCGATATCGTCGAAGAACCAGCCGCAGCTCGTGTACATCAACATGGCGTGGCGCTGCGCCTCGAGCAGCGTGAGCGCGCTGACCCGGTCGCGCCGGCGGCGCACGTGACGGGCCAGGAAGGCGTCGGTGCGGGCGGGGTCGACGACGACGTCGATGTAGGCATCGCGCGCCACCCACGGATCGCGAAGCACCGCTCGGCCGCGCTCGTCGAAGATGGCCGCGGCGTGGTCGCGCAACAGGTCGAGGGCCGCCCGCAGCGGCGCTCGCCACGCCTGGTTCCATCCGGGCTGGCCGCCGGACGCGCAACCGCAATCCTCCTTCCAGCGCCCCACACCGTGGGCGCACGACCACGCGCTCTCGTGCACCGTCACCGAGTCCTGCGGCGGATTGGATGCCAGCCAACCGCTGATCGGCCCCGTCCCTATCCCCCGCCGCGGCGCCTCGACGGCGAGGGCATAGGCGATGGCCCGCTCGGCGTAGCGGTGGTGATGACCGAAGGTCTCCCCGTCGGTGGCCACCACGACGAGCCCGTCGCTGGCCGCCTCGGCCCGTGACACGAGCGCGGCCGCCGGCTGCGACCCGATCCCGAAGGCGATGTCGTGGCTCAGGGCGCCGTCGTAGAACACGAGGGCGATCGACCCCGCTCCTCCGGGATGCTCCCAGCGATAGGCCTGCCCGGGCTGGATCGGGCCGGCCGCCTGATACGGAGCCAGGATCGTGAACTCGACGCCTTCCTCGACCAGCACCGCCAGCACGGACTCGTTGACCGCCGTCTCCGGCAGCCAGACGCCGGCGGCCCGGCGCCCGAAACGGTGGGCGAAGTCGGCCAGCCCCCACCGGATCTGGGTGCGCGCGTCGCGCTCGTTGGCGAGGGGCAGGATCATGTGGTTGTAGGCCTGGGCGATGGCAGTGCCGGCATCGCGATCGGCACCGACGATGAGCTCGTAGACGCCGGGGTGGTGGACCTCGAGCCACGACGCCAGCGTGGGGCCCAGGTTGAAGGACAGCAGCGCATAGTCGTTCACGATGGCCATCACGCGGCCCCGGTCGTCGACGATGCGGGCGTGGGCGTTGGGGCGGTAGGCCTCGGCCGTGATGCGCTCGTTCCAGTCGTGGTAGGGCGCCGCCGACGGCTCGACCGGCACGGTCTCGGTCCACGGGTTCTCGCGCGGCGGTTGGTAGAAGTGGCCGTGGACAGCGAGGTGCATATCGGAAGGCCGGAGCCTACGTGGCGGAACCTACGTGGCGGCGCGGAGGGCGGCCGTCACGACCGCCGCCGCCACGATGACGACGGGAAACGGGGCCCCTTTCCATGCCGCCACCGCGGCGACACCGACGCCGGCGGCCCTGGCGTCGAGCACCAGCGATCGGTCGACGGCGAACGTGCCCACCACGATGAGGGCGCACAGCAGTGCCGCCGGCAGGAGGGCGACGCAATGCACCAGCCGGCCCGGCAACGCTCGGCCCCCCAGCAGCACGAGGCCGGCGGCTTTGAACCCGTAGGCGCCGGCGGCCAGCACCAAGATCACCCACCAGCTCACGGACGCACCCGCAGGCCCACCAGCGCGGCGAGCCCGGCGGCGATGATCGGCACACCCGGTGGCGTCAGCGGCACCAGCACGAGGGCGATGGCTCCGCCCAGGACGGCGGCGACCCGTCCGTCGACGCGGCGAACGTGGGGAGCGAGCAGCACGACGAATCCTGCCGGGAACGCGGCGTCGAGCCCGAGGGTCTTCGGGTCGCCGATGGCGCCCCCGCCGAGCGCCCCGGCGAGCGTGCCGATGTTCCAGCACACGAACACCGCCAGGCCCGTCGCCCAGAACGCCCGCACCCGGTCCCGAGGCTCGCTCTGGGCCATGGCCATCGCCGTCGACTCGTCGAGGACGAGATGGGCGGCCACCATCCGCCGCCACCACGGCCCCCGCACCTCGGGCGCCAGCACCAACCCGTAGGCGCTGTTGCGGGCGGCCAGGAGCAGCGCGCTGCCGAGGGCGGCCAGGGGCGTGCCACCGGCGCCGATCACGCCCACCGCGGCGAACTGCGAGGCGCCGGTGAAGACCAGCAGCGACAGGGCGCACGTCTTGGCCACCGACAGGCCGGTGGCCACCGCCAGCACCCCGAACGACACGCCGAACACGCCGGTGGCGACCCCCAGGATGATGGATGCGGCGACGGGCGACCGGCGCGCCCCGCTCAAGGAGCGGTGGCGCCGAGCCAGAGCACTCCCAGCGGGGGCAGCGTGACGAAGGCCGACGCCGGCTGACCCTGCTGGGGCTCACCATCGGCCGCCCAGACGCTGCGCACCCCGCCGTACCCGGTGCCGCCGAACCAGGTGGCGTTGGTGTCGAGAAGCATCAACCACTCGCCCCCCCAGGGCAGCCCGATGCGGTAGCCCTCCCGGGGTACCGGCGTGAAGTTGGCGACGCAGGCCACCACCTGGCGCCCGTCGGCCGACCACCGCAGGAAGGCGTAGGTGGAGTTGGCGGCGTCGTCGGCCTCCAGCCACTGGAACCCGGCGGGCTCGTGGTCGCGCTCCCACAGCGCCGGCCACGCCACGCTCACCCGGTTCAGGGCGCGCACCAGCTCTTGCACGCCGCGATGACGCTCACCGCCCAGCGCGTGCCAGTCGACGCCGTCTTCCTCGTTCCACTCCGGCCACTGGGCGATCTCGCCGCCCATGAACAGGAGTTGGTTGCCGGGGTAGGCCCACATCCATCCGTAGAGCGCCCGCAGGTTGGCGAAGCGCTGCCACTCGTCGCCGGGCATCTTCGTGAGCAACGACCCCTTGCCGTGGACGACCTCGTCATGGGACAGCGGCAGCACGAAGTTCTCGGTGAAGGCGTACAGCAGCCCGAAGGTGAGGTCGCGGTGGTGGTAGCGACGATGCACCGGATCGTGCTCGAGATAGCCGACCGTGTCGTGCATCCAACCCATGTTCCACTTGTGACTGAACCCCAGGCCGCCGTAGTCGACGGGGCGGCTCACCATCGGCCACGACGTCGACTCTTCGGCGATCACCATCACGCCGGGATGCTCGGCGAACACCACCGTGTTGAGCTCTCGCAGGAACTCGATGGCGTCCAGGTTCTCCCGGCCACCCATCGGGTTGGGCACCCACTCACCGGGCTCGCGCGAGTAGTCGAGGTACAGCAGCGAGGCCACCGCGTCCACCCGGAGCCCGTCGATGTGGAACTGGTCGAACCAGTACAGCGCGTTGGCGACGAGGAAGTTGCGGACCTCGTTGCGGCCGTAGTTGAAGACCAGCGTGCCCCAGTCGGGATGCTCACCCTGGCGCGGGTCGGCGTGCTCGTACAGCGCCGTGCCGTCGAAGCGGGCCAGCGCCCAGTCGTCGCGCGGGAAGTGGGCCGGCACCCAGTCGACGATGACGCCGATGCCCCGCTGGTGCAGGTGATCCACGAAGAACCGGAAGTCGTCGGGCGTGCCGAAGCGCGACGTCGGTGCGAAGTAGCCGGTGACCTGATAGCCCCACGACCCCGAGAACGGATGCTCGGCGATGGGGAGCAGCTCCACGTGGGTGAAGCCGAGGTCCTCGACGTAGTCGGCCAGCTCCTTGGCCGCATCGCGGTAGCCCAGCCCCGGACGCCAGGAACCGAGGTGCACCTCGTAGATGCGCAGTGGGCGCCGGACCGGGTCGGCGGCGGCGCGCGATGCCACCCATTCGGCGTCGTTCCACTCGTGGTGGGTGTCCGCGACCACGCTGGCGTTGCTCGGTGGCACCTCGGCGCCGGCGCGCCATGGGGTCGGCGCGCAACCGCAGCGACCCGTCGGCGCCGATGACCTCGAACTTGTACCGCGTGCCCGCAGCGGCGCCCGCGACGAACCCGCCCCACACCCCGGAGACGCCCTGGGGCTCGAGCGGATCGACGCGGCCGTCCCATCGGTTCCAGTCGCCCACCACACGCACCGCGCGGGCGTTCGGCGCCCACACGGCGAAGCTGGCGCCGTCGACACCATCGACGGTTCGAAGGTGGGCGCCCAGCACCTCCCAGAGCCGCCGGTGGCGTCCTTCCCCGATCAGATGCTGATCGACTGGGCCGAGCAACTGCGCCATGACGTCGAATCTACGGGCTAGATGTGCGCTGCAACACCCGCAGCGACCCGGTCGCCGCCACCTCGGCGAACCGTCCCGACCGAAGAGCGGGCAGGTAGATGCACTCGTAGGGGGGTCGCCCGCCGTCGGCCGGATCGGGGAAAACATCATGAATGGCCAGCAGGCCCTGGGGCGCCACGTGGGGTGTCCAGCCCTCGTAGTCGTCGCTGGCGGGCTGCTCGCCGTGGCCACCGTCGATGAAAACGAACGCGCACGGCGTGGACCACTGCCGGGCGATGAGGGCCGACGGACCGACCAGCGCCACCACCACGTCCTCCAGCCCGGCACCGGCGATGGTGCGGCGGAACACGGGCAGCGTGTCCATGCGCCCGGTCTCCGGGTCGACCAGGCGAGGGTCGTGATGCTCCCAACCCGACTGGTTCTCCTCGGAGCCGCGGTGGTGGTCGACAGCGAACAGCGCGGTACCGGCCTCGCGTGCCGCCGCACCGAGCCACACGCTGGAGCGCCCGCAGTAGGAGCCCACCTCCACGAACGGCGCGCCGGGCACGACCCGGGCGGCGTCGAGGGCGGCGGCGTGGAGGGCGTCGCCTTCCTCCGCCGGCATGAACCCGATCGCCGCCAGCGCGGCGGCCCGGAGGCCGGGGTCCACTACCAGGTGTCCCAGTGGATGATCGTGTCCGGGTCGGGCCGGGCGGCGGGCTTGAAGTCGGTGCCCAACGTGTAGGCCAGTGGCGACAGGCACAGCTGCTGCACCGACCCGAACGGGATGCCCACGATGTCGGCCACGACCTTCTCCTGCATGAGGTGCAGCGTGGTCCAGCAGGTGCCGAGGCCGCGCGCCCGTGCCGCCAGCATGAAGCTCCACATGGCCGGGAGCACGTTGCCCCCGATGGAGGCCCCGGCGATGGCGGGACCGCCCTCGAGGCGACCACCGGACGAGCAGGCGATCACGATGACCGGCACGTCACCCAGATGGTCACCCAGGTAGTCGGCCGAACTGGCCGATCGCCGCTGCACCGCGTTGGCCGCTTCGTCGTGCTTGTCGATCGACCCGATGTACACGCCGTCGAGGCCCCGGTAGGTGGTGAAGCACTGCCGGTACACCTCGCCGATGGCGCGCCGCTTGGTCTCGTCGCGCACGATCACGAAGTGCATCGTGGGGTTGTTCGACCCCGAGGGTGACTGGAAGGCCAGCGCCACGCACTGCCGGATCAAGTCGTCCGGGACGTGACGGGTGAGATCCAGCCGCTTGCGCACCGCCCGCGTGGTCGAAAGCAACTGGTCCGGATCGAGATCGAGCAAGGCCATGACCAGGGAAGGTAGCCCAGCGCTCGGGTCGCTACGCGAGACTCCTCGGATGACGGCGGCGCTGGACGATCTGGTGAGACTGCTCGATCTCGAGGCCATCGAAGTCAACATCTTCCGCGGGCTCTCGCCCGAGGAGAGCCCGCAACGGGTGTTCGGCGGCCAAGTCGCGGGCCAGGCACTGGTGGCGGCGGCCCGCACGGTGTCGGGCGATCGGCCTGTGCACTCGCTGCACGCGTACTTCCTGCGGCCGGGGGACGCCTCGGTGCCGATCCTCTACGAGGTCGACCGCATCCGTGACGGCCGCAGCTTCACCACGCGCCGCGTCGTGGCCATCCAGCACGGCCGTGCCATCTTCAACCTGCAGGCCAGCTTCCACGTCCATGAGGACGGCCTCGACCACCAGCTGCCCATGCCCGACGTCCCGCGCCCCGAGACCCTCCCGAACTTCGAGCAGCGCATGGAGCCGTACCGAGACGCCGTCGGGGACTGGTTCCTGCGGCCCCGGCCCATCGACACCCGCTACGTCGAGGGCGACCCGGTGGCCCGCCGGCGCAAGAAGGGCACGACCCAACGGGTGTGGCTGCGAGCCGACGGCGAGCTGCCCGACGACCCGGTGCTCCACGCCTGCATCGTCACGTACGCCTCCGACATGACCCTGCTCGACACCACCGTGCTGCCCCACGGCATCGGTTGGGCCGACGACTCGGTGCAGATGGCCAGCCTCGACCATGCCATGTGGTTCCACCGCCCTTTCCGGGCCGATCACTGGCTGCTGTACGACCAGACGGCGCCGTCCACGTTCGGCTCGCGCGGGCTGGCCGCGGGAAGGATCTTCACCGAAGACGGCAAGCTGGTGGTCTCGGTCTTGCAAGAAGGACTCATCAGGGCGGTGCGATGAAACGGTTCCTGGCGGCCGGCTCGATGTCGGTGCTCCTCGTGACCATGGCGGCGTGCAGCAGTTCCGGCGACGCCACGTCGGCCGCGTCGACCACACCCGGGTCGGTCAGCGCGCCGGTCGCCACCACCACGGCGACGACGCCGGCGACCACCGCGCCGGGCAGCACTGCGCCGGGCACGACGAGCCCGGGAGCTACGACGGCGCCGGCCGCGCCCACGACGGCCGCCCCTGCCACCGACCAACCCGATCTCGGCGCTGTCAGGGTGAAGCTCACCGAGGTGGCCCAGCTCACGGAGCCCATCTTGGTGGCGACCCGGCCGGGCGAGGCCGACACCCTCTACATCGCGCAGCGCGGGGGCCAACTGCGGGTGATGCGCGGCGGCGTGCTGGACGAGACGCCAGTGCTCAACATCAGCGCCGCCGTCTCCGCCGGGGGCGAGCGCGGGTTCCTGGGCTTCGCCTTCTCCCCCGACGGCAGCCACCTCTACGTGAACTACACCGACCGCGACGGCAACACCAACGTCGACCAGTTCGCCATGGGGGCCGACGGCACCGCCGACCTGTCCACCGCTCGGCACATCTTGTTCCAGGAGCAACCTTTCGCCAACCACAACGGTGGCGAGGTCATCTTCGGCCCCGACGGCCACCTCTACATCGGCCTGGGCGACGGCGGATCCGCCGGTGACCCGCAGCGCAACGGGCTCAACCTGTCGACCTGGCTCGGCAAGATCCTGCGCATCGATCCCACGCCGAATGGCGACCAGCCCTACACCGTGCCGGCCGACAACCCCTTCGTCGGTCAGGAGGGCGCCAAGCCGGAGATCTGGACCTACGGGCTGCGCAACCCGTGGCGTTTCTCGTTCGACCGCACCACCAAGGACTTGTGGATCGGCGATGTCGGGCAGGGCAACATCGAGGAGGTCGACCGCTCCACCGTCGCCCAAGGCGCGGGCAAGGGCGTGAACTTCGGCTGGAGCGCGTTCGAAGGACGATCGCGATACAACGACGACCAGCCGGCCGAGGGTGCCGTCGAGCCTGCCTTCCAGTACACCCACGCCAACGGCAACTGCTCGGTGACCGGGGGCTACATCTACCGAGGCTCCGCCATCCCGGCGCTGCGAGGGGCGTACATCTACGCCGACTACTGCGGTGAGGGCGTGCGGGCCATCGTGGTCGACGACGCCGGCAACGCCGGCGACGCCGTGGCGCTGGTCGACCAGCCGGACTCCATCGTCAGCTTCGGCGAGGACGCCGACGGCGAGATCTACGTGTGCTCGATCAACGGCAACGTCGTGTACCGCATCGACCCCGCCTGACGGGCGCGGCGCTAGGGTCGGCCGGGCTCAAGGCGTACGGTGGCCAATTTCCCTGGCGATGCTCATCGTGATCAACTCGAGCGCATCGACGGTGGCCAACCTGGCACCGGTGCCGGGTGGCATGGGCGTGGCCGAGGCCGGCCTCGTGGCGGGGCTCACCGCGGCAGGCGTCGACCAGAGCACGGCCGTGGCGGCGGTGCTGACCCACCGCCTCATCACGTTCTGGCTGCCGCCGTTCTTCGGCTGGCTGGCCATTCGGGACCTGTCCCACCGCAAGTACCTCTGAGCCTGGGACGGGCGGTGGTGCGGCGGCGCCGCCTGAGCGTCGCCGGGTCACCGTCGTCGGTGACGCGACCCATGCTCGGCTCGTCGGTCACACGGTGGCCCGGCGCAGCGGGCACCCTCGGTAGCGGCGGCGTCGCTGGGCCAGGCCGGTCGAGCGGAGCCCACGCCGGGTGAGCGTTTCGGCGGCCGTTCTCGGTGCATCGGTGCTTCTCGTCGCGCAAGCGCCGCGAATTTGACGCACTTCTGCACCCAGACTCGGCCAGCGTCACCGCCACCGACCACGCACCGCGATGACGACGAGCGCAGCCCGGCCGATCGAGCACCGGCCGACGGTCCTTGTCGAGATCATGCCGGAACGCGGACTGGGATCGGTGCCGGCGCCCGCGCCGCAACGCCAACGTGGAATTCGATCTGTCAGCCGCCAATCGTGCGCTGCCGACGACGCTCGGTCTGCCAAGGAAGGCGGCCGTTCGCCTGCCTTGCGTCAGGCGATACGACGGTGACGCAACATCAGGCCCGTGGCCACGGCGCCGGCGGCGGCCGCGGCGGCGCCCGCCAGCGGGGCCGCCCATACCAGCACGGCGTGATGGCGCACCGGGGACATGGTGGACACGAACGGTCCGGCTACGGGCTCGATGCCGAAGCCGACCAGCACGCCGTCCACGACGTTGGCGTACATCCCGCCGCCGATGTCCTGGGCGAAGGTGGCCCGTCGCCGCCCGTGCCGCCACATCGCCTCGACCGGCTCGCCCGCCCGCTTCATCAGGATGTCACCCATCACCCCTCCAGAGTCGCCGCCCCGTACCCCGATACGGAAACTATCGACAGCCCCGCCGCTCGGCAATGAGTCGTACGGCACTCCAGCCGCCCCGAACCCAATGGCAGCGTGATGGCGACCAGTCAGCGGCGGGCGCCCATGAACATCACCTTGAGCGCGTCGTAGTGCTCGATGCAGTGACCGGCACCCAGCACCACGGCCTCCAAGGCCAGATCCACGAGGTGCACGGGCACCTTGGTCTCCCGCTCGATGCGCTTGTCGAGCCCACGGAGCAGGCCGCCACCGCCCACGAGGTAGATGCCCCGCAGCAAGAAGTCCTGGGACAACTCCGGCGGTGCCTTCGACAGGCAGCGAATGACCGAGTCCACGATCGTGGTGGTGACCTCGTCGATGGCAGAGCGCACCTCGGCCGGCGACAGCACCACGGTCTTGGGCAGCCCGCTCATCAAGTCCCGGCCCCGCACCTCGGCGTGCACCTCGTCGGGCGTGGGCGCCGCCGACCCGATGGCCATCTTGATCTCTTCGGCGGTGCGCTCACCGATGGCGATCCCGTACTCCCGGCGGACGTAGTTCTGGATGCCGGTGTCGATGTCGAACGACCCGGTCCGCACCGCCTCCAGGGCGACGATGCCGCCCAGCGAGATGACGGCGGTCTCGGTGGTGCCGCCGCCGACGTCGATGATGAGGTTGCCCACCGGCTCGTCGACCGGGAGGCCGGCCCCGATGGCGGCGGCCATCGGCTGCTCGATGAGCTGGGGGTCGGCCGCACCGGCGCGCCGGGCGGCTTCGGTGACGGCTCGCTTCTCGACCTCGGTGATGGCCGACGGCACGCAGATCAGCACCCGCGGCCGGTTGAAGCGGGTCACGCCGACGCGCTGCAGGAGCAGGCGGATCATGCGCTCGGTGATGTCGAAGTCGGTGATGGCGCCGCCCCGCAATGGCCGGACGGCCACGATGTAGCCCGGCGTGCGCCCGATCATCTGCCAGGCCTCGTGGCCCGTGGCCAGTACCTCGCCGCTCTGGCTGTTGAGGGCGATGACCGACGGCTCGTTCAGCACGATGCCCCTGCCCTTGGCGTACACCAAGGTGTTGGCCGTGCCGAGGTCGATGGCCAGGTCGCGAGCCAGGGCTTACTCCTGGCGCTCCGCCGGCCGCGGACCGACCTCGTCGACCGGGGTGACGTTGCCCGTCATGCCCGGCAGCAGCGGATCGCGCCCTAGAGGCCGATCGGGGCCTTCGACCGCCATCGATCGCGAACCATCGGGCGCCAGGGCCCGCATCTCCCGCTGGAACGACTTGATCCCGCGGTACTCGCCCTTGGGCTCACGCGCCCGCAACAACACGACGGCGGTGCCGAGGGCGATGAGCCCGAGCATCACCAGGAGGAAAACCAGGCTTTCCATCAATGGACCTCGGTGACGTCCCGGGCGCCGAGCGCCCAGTCCTGGCCGTCGGCCCACGTCTCTTGCTTCCAGATCGGCACGGTTGCCTTCAGCGTGTCGATGCCGTAGCGAGCCGCCTCGAACGCCTCACCCCGATGGGGGGCCGACACCGACACCACCACCGATGACGTCCCCAGCTCGAGACGGCCGGTGCGGTGGAGCAGCGCGATGCGACCGACGTCGGGCCAGCGCCGCCGGATCTCGCCGGCGATGGCGTCGAGGCGGGGCACGACCTGCTCCTCGTACGCCTCATAGGTGAGGTGGGCCACCCCGGCCCTACCCTCGGCGTGGTCGCGCACGGTGCCCGAGAACAGCACGACGGCACCGCAATCCGGACGCACCGACCAGTCGTACGCATCGGCAACCGGCAACGGTGACGTCGTCAGCGCCAGCCACGTGTCGTTGTCGGCGTCGTCGCCGGGTCGTGTAAGTGGCACAAAAGCTCATGGTAGCGGTGCCCGGGTGACGTCTGGCCAGCGCAGCGTCGTCCCGACTGCCGCGCGGCTACATCGGCGGGGTCCGTCAGTAGGGTAAGCCGCCGTGGAGGGGAGCGACTGGTCGGACGAAGATCCGTCCCCTTTCCGTCCGCCTCTGCCTCCCGAAGACCGCGTCTGGCGGCATCCGTCCGAGCTCGGGGGTGCCACCTCGCCGGGCCGTTCATCGGGCTTCATGGCGGCGCGGTCATGGCACTCGGGGCGATCGCCGCATTCGGGCCGGACCCGCGTCGCCCTCGCGGTCGCCGTCAGCGCCACCGGCGCCCTGCTCATGGCCGCCCTGGTCAGCTCGGCCTTCCGCACCGGTGGCGGCGGGGCCGATGCAACGGTGCAGCCCTCGGCCAGCAGCTTCTCGTTCGCGCCCACGACCGTGCGCGACCTGCCGGACCTCCCCCGGCCGGCCGAGGGCGCCGTCCGCCTGGTGGCCACCACCGCCTCCGGACTCCGGATCGCCAGCGGCGTCGTGCTGGACGCGCGCGGCACCATCGCCACCACTGCCGCCGCCGTGCTCGGGGCCAGCGCCATCGTCGTCTATCTGGCCGACGGGACACGGCAGCAAGCGACGATGATGGGCATCGACAACGAATCCGGTGCGGCTGTCGTGCGCGTCAGCGCCCAGCCGCTGGCGGCGTCGAGCGGCTGGGCCGTCACGCTGTCGGCGGGCGACACCGTGCACGCCGGTGGCGGCGGACCCACGGCCACCGTCGAGGCGCTGGGCGCCAACGCCACGGCCGACAGCGGCCAGACGCTGTCGCACCTCGTGCGACTCGACGTGGCGGGCGACGCCGACGTCGCCGAGGGCACACCGCTGCTGGACGAGAACGAGCGGGTCGTCGGGCTGTCCACCCACACCAACGACCACCACCTCTACGCCGTGCCGATCGAGATCCCCCGGGCGGCCGCCCGCAGCATCAACGTGCACGGTCGTGTCGTGGTGCCCTGGCTCGGGGTCAAGGGCAACGACGAGGCCGGTACGGTCGGCGCCAAGGTGCAGTCGACGGCGGCGAACTCCCCCGCCATGGTCGCCGGGCTCCAGACCGGCGATGTCATCGTGTCGATGGACGGCCAGCCGATCGACTCGATGGCCATGCTGGCGCTGTCCATGCGCGACTACGACGCCGGGGCGATGGTGGATCTGGCCTACGTCCGCGACGGTCAGCTGCGTCACGCGTCGGCCGTGCTGACCGAGCGACCGTCGGGCTCCTAGAACTGGTCAGATCCGTTCGGCCAGCACGCTCACCGACTGGCGGGCCCGCCGCACGAGCCGGCGGGCCAGGAAGCCCAGGCCCACGGCCAGACCCGCCGCCCCCACACCGGCGGTCACCAACGCCAGTTCCTGCTTGCGCTTCGGGCTGAGCATCGTCCACCACCTGGCCTCGGTCCCGGCGACGTAGGCCTGCTCGTTGGTGTAGCGCGGCACCCAGCCGGCCGCTTTCACCCGATCGTTGGCGACGAGCCACGGGTAGGCGGTGTACGGCAGCAGCCCCGGTGGGATGGGACCGCGCTGGAAGCGCCAGCGGATGCGGGCCAGCACGCGGGCCACCTTCACCGGCATGATGGGGCGCGGCGCCACGCCGCTCAGCTCACGTACCACGTCACCCGCGATCCAGCCGTCGGGCGCCACGTTGCACGGCCCGTCGAGGCGGGCCCGACGCACCACGTCCACGGCCGACGCCAGATCGTCGAGGTGGACGAACTGGCGGGCCGGCTCCTCCTCCAGCGTCCGGGTTCCGGTGGCCGCCGCCAGCGACCGGGCCATGGCGCTCGACCCGTCCGGCGCGAGGGCGGTGCACGGGCGCACGACGCCGGCCACCCGCCCAGGTTCGGCCGCCGCCCACGTCGCCAGCAGGAACTCGATCCGGGCCCGCTCGACGGCGTAGCGCAGCTCGGCGTTCGGGCGTAGGGGCGCGTCCTCGGTGAGGGGCAGGGGGTTGTTCGGCCACGCCCCGTACACCAGGGCCGACGACAGCGCCACGATGTGGCGGACTCCGGCGGCGGACGCGGCGGCCAGGAGCGCCTCGGTGCCGTCGCCCGGCGGACCCCGGCGGGTGCCGTCGTCGTCGGCGAAGGCGAGGTGCACCACGACATCGGTTCCCTCGAGCAGTGCGGCGGTGTCGTCGAGCCGGACGTCCAGGCGATGACGCTCCACCTTGGCGTCGACCATCGGCACCGTGGTCATGTCGATGGCCACGACCCGCTCGACGTCCGGCGCCGCCGCCAGCAGGGCCAGCACCCGCCGCCCCACCCGCCCCGCCGCACCGGTCACCACGATCGTCGTCATCCCTGCGGGTCGGTTCTCACATTCACCGGCCTACCATGCCCTCGTGAGCGATCCCGGTCCAGGTGAGGACCCGTTCCGCGGCGTGCCGTTCCTCGGCGATCTGGCCCGCATGTTGCAGGGGCAAGGGCCCCTGAACTGGGACGCGGCCCGCCAATTCGCACTCATGATCGCCACCGAGGGCAAGCCCGAGCAGAACGTCGACCCAGCCGTGCGCTTCCGCTACCAGGAGCTCGGCCACATCGCCGACCTCCACGTGCAGCAGGTCACCGGCCTCGACACCGTGACCATGGGTCGCGCCGTCGAGATCGTCCCGGTCACACCCGGTAGCTGGGCCCAGCGCACCCTGGACGCCTATCGCCCGCTGTTCCAGCACCTGGCGGGCACGCTCGGGGCGGCCACCGCCGCCAGCAACGCCGGCGCCGAGCTGGAGGAGCAAGAGCCGGGGATGGCCATGTTCGGCGGCCTGATGCAGATGATGGCGCCGATGATGCTGGGCATGTCCGTGGGCTCCATGGTGGGACACCTGTCGCGCCGGTCCTTCGGCCAGTACGACCTCCCCATCCCACGGCCGGCATCGCCCGAGGTGCACGTGGTCAGCGCCACCATCGACGCGTTCAGCGAGGACTGGAGCCTCCCCGTCGATGACCTGCGGCTCTGGGTCAGCCTGCAGGAGATCGCCAGCCACGCGGTGCTGAGCATCCCCCACGTACGGGCCGAGCTGGAGTCGCTGCTCATGTCCTACGTGGCCGGCTTCCAGCCCAACCCCGACGTGCTGGGCGACAAGCTGGCCGCCCTCGACCCGACCGACAGCGGGGGCCTCGCCGACCTCCAGAACGTGCTGGGCGACCCCGAGGTCCTGTTGGGTGCCATCCAGTCACCGGCGCAGCGGGCGCTGCTGCCGCGCCTCGACGCCCTCGTGGCCACCATCATCGGCTACGTCGACCACACCGTCGACGTGGCCGCCCGGGGTCTGGTGGCCACCGCACCGCGCATCGCCGAAGCGGTCCGGCGCCGCCGGGTGGAAGCCGACCAGTCCGACATCTTCGTGGAGCGGCTGCTCGGCCTCACCCTCACGCAGGCAGCGGTGGAGCGGGGGCAGTCCTTCGTGGCCGGCGTGCTGGAGCGCCAAGGCGACCTCAGCCGGCTGTGGCAGTCACCCGGCGCGCTGCCCACACCGGCGGAAGTGGACGCCCCGGGCCTCTGGCTCGCCCGCATCGACCTGTAACGCCCGGCGAGATCGCCCGCAGCGCGGTCGCCCGCTGCCACCCCTCGGCGAACTGACGCGCTTTTCGGTCGTCTACGGCCCGTTTCGCGCATCAGATGGTGTTCGGGCGGGCGGCACCATGGCGGCCGGCGGCCGCTGGCTCACTGCCGGGGTGGGGCGGGGGGCGGCAGCGGCGTGCCGGCGCCGGAGGCCTGGCGTATCGCCCGCCGGCGTTGCATCTCCCGCCACGCCCGCCTCGACAACCGCTCCGGCAGCTCGCCCCGCTGGCGCAGGTACCTCGCACCGGCGAGGTAGGAGAACATGGCGAAGGCGGAGATGGCGGCCACGATGGCGAAGCCGAGCCACCCGGGGATGGGGATGATCACGGGCACCGCCGCAGCCGTCACCCAGCCCAGCTGGAAGCGGGTCTCGAACCGGGCGAACGCCCGGCCCCGGTTGGCGTCGGGTGCATCGCGTTGCACGATCGAGTCGAACGCCAGCCGGGCCAGCGCCGCCCCGAACCCGACGATGCACGACAGCAGGGCGGCCGTCGCCCGCCCCCCGAAGATGGCGGCGATGGTGCCACCGACGGCGGTGAGCCCGAGGGCGGCTACCAGCATGCGCTCTTCCTTCAGCTGCTGGCGCACGAGCGGCCCGACGGCGTTCCCCGCCAACGTCCCGACGGCCGAGAAGACGAGCACGATCCCGAACCACACCGTGGATGCGCCGGTGTTGCGGAACCAGAACGCGATCTGGAAGGTGAGGAAGCCCACCACCGCCCGCAGGAACGCCATCGCCGACGCCGCCAGGCGGATGCCCCCGGAGCGCAGCTCGGCCGCCTCGACGGCCTGCTCACGATCGGCGGCGATCACGATCTTCTTGGGGATCTGCCACGCCATCACGGTCGCCAGAGCGAAGATGAGAGCGGAGAAGGCCACGGTGGCCTGGGCGCTGATGAGCTGCAGCACCACCGCCGGCACCGCCGCCGTGAACCCCACCACGCCGGCGATCAGACCGAGCTTCGAGTTGGCCTCCACCAGCTCCTCGTCGTTGCGCACGAGGCTCGGCACGAGGGCGCTCTTGCTCACGGCATAGGCCTTCGAGAGCACCAGCGTGGTGAAGGCGAGCGGGAACAGGGCCAGGCCGTCGAGGTGGGTGATCATGAAGACGCTGACGATCGCCTTGCCGGAGGTGCAGATCACGACGATGGCGCGCCGGCCGCCGGCCATGCGGTCGATGGCCGGACCCACCAGCGGCGCCACGATGGTGAACGGCAGCATCGTGAACAGCAGGTAGAGCCCGACCTTGGTGCGGGCGGCGCCCGGGCTGATGTCGAAGAACAGCGAGCCCGCCAGAGCGAGGGCGATGACGGCGTCACCCGCCGCCATCAGGGCGTGAGTGCGGGCCAGCCGGGCGAAGGGCGACACCACGAGGCGCCGGCGCGGCGGCGCCGGTCGGTCGTCACCGCGCCCAGGAACCGGGCCGCCGGTGGCCCGGTCGCCGTCAGCCGTGGTCACGAGTCCATCGTAGGAGCCGGTCGCCCGAGGCGGTCGCACCCCTCCCACCCGCCCCCCACCCCCTCCCACCCGCCCCCCACCCCCTCCCACCCGCCCCCCACCCCCTCCCACCCGCCCCCCACCCCGGCGCTCGCGCCCCGCCCCGTCGCCCCGCCCCCGGAGCCGTCACGGCAAGCGAGCTACCGGGGCGACTCGAACTTGTAGCCCAGGCCGCGGATGGTGACGATGCGGCTGGGGCTGGGAGGATCGTCTTCCACCTTCGAGCGCAGCCGCTTGATGTGCACGTCGAGCGTCTTCGTGTCACCCACGTAGTCCGACCCCCAGACCCGGTCGATGAGCGTCTCGCGGGTCAGTACCCGGCCGGCGTTGTCGAGCAGGAGCTCGAGCAGCTCGAACTCCTTCAGCGGGAGCTGCACGTGCTCGCCCCGGATGACGACCTCGTGGCGCTCCGGGTCGAGGGCGACGTCGCCGACCTGCAGCACCTCGCCGGAGGCTTCGCCGTCTCGATCGCGGGGTGCCCGGCGCAGCACGGCGCGCATCCGGGCCACCAGCTCGCGCAGGCGGTACGGCTTGGTGACGTAGTCGTCGGCGCCGACTTCCAGGCCGACGACCGTGTCGATCTCGGCGCCTTTGGCCGTCACCATGATGATGGGTACCTGGCTGCGCTTGCGGATCTGGCGGCACACGTCGATGCCGGAGATCTTGGGCAGCATCACGTCGAGCAGCACCAGATCGGGGTTGACCGCGTCGAACAGATCGAGCGCCTGCGCCCCATCACGCGCGATCTGGACGCGGAAGCCCTCTCGCTTCAACCCCAGCGTCAACGCTTCGATGAAGCTCTCCTCGTCCTCGACGACGAGGATGGTGGTCTCACTCACGCTCAACCTGCTTCCTCCAGCGGTGACCGCTGGCTGCCCGAGGGGGGCAGCGACACGACGACCGGGCCGGGCCCGGCCGGGATGCGCAACGTGAACGTGGACCCTGCGCCCTCCTGCGACGCGACCGAGACGCTCCCACCGTGGTTCGTGGCGACGTGGCGCACGATGGCCAGGCCGAGACCGGTGCCACCCGTCTCGCGGCTGCGGGCCCGGTCGACGCGGTAGAAGCGCTCGAAGATCCGGTCGAGATCGCGGGCCGGGATGCCGATCCCCTGGTCGCGCACGACGATGTCCACCCAGTTGCCATCGGTGCGGGCCGAGACCTCCACCGTAGAACCGGCATCGGAGTACTTCACACCGTTCTCCACGAGGTTGGCCACCGCCGACACCAGCTGGCGGCGATCGCCGACGGCGTTGAGCCGGCGGGAGGGCTCAGACACGGCGATCCTGATGTCGCGGCTGTCGGCCAGGTGCCGCACGCGCTCGACGGCCTCGGCGGTCACGGTGCCGAGACTGACCACGTCACGATGGGGCGACTCGCCCAGCTCGATGCGCGACAGCTCCAGCAGGTCTTCGATGGTGCGGCCCATGCGATGGGCTTCGTTCACCATCTTCTCGGCCAGCCGCTGCAGCAGCTCCGGCTCGTCCTCGCCGGTGAGCGCCTCGGCCAGCACCGCCAGCGCGCCGACGGGCGTCCGTAGCTCGTGGCTGATGTTGGCGACGAAATCGGTGCGCATCGCCTCCAGGCGGCTGCGTTCGGTCACGTCCTCGATGGTGGCCAGCGCGGCGAAGGCGCCCGTCTCACTGGCGACGGGCACAGCGGTGACCACGACGGTGCGCCGCGGGGGCCCGTACAGGTCCAGCGTCTGGCGCCGGTGCTCTCCTGCCAGCGCGCTGCGCAGGTGCGACCCAACGGCCTCGTCGACGAGCACGTCGGCATGGCGTACCCCCAGGAAGTGCCGCGCTGCGCCGTTGCGCAGCACGATGGCGCCGCGCTCGTCGGCCACCACCACGCCTGTCGGCAGCGCATCGAGGGCGTGGCGCAGCCGCTCGACCGACAGGCGCGCCGCGAGCGTGTTGGCCTGTTCCCGTGCCACTGCCCGCTCGAGGTGGTCCACGGCCGAAGCCACGTTCACGCGGGGGAACTGGGCGTGATCGGGCTGGACGCGCGACATGAGCCGGCCCAACCGCTCAACCGTGAGTCGCTGCGCCACCAGCGCCCCCACGGTCAGCCCAATGGCGACCGAGACGACGATGGCGAAGATGACCACTCAGGCCAGGGCTTGCGGTTGGGCGGGTGGGTTGGTGGACGGTTCGGAGGGGTCTTCACTGGACACGTCGCCGATGAACGGCGAGCGCATCCGGACGGCACCTTCGTGGTCCGGCATCCAGCCGGTCACCATGTACCGGACCCGTCGCGAGATGTTCACCGCGTGGTCCCCGATCCGCTCGTAGAACCGAGCCACCAACGCGAGCTGCACAGCGACCTGGAGGGGCAGCTTCTCCTCCGCGTGGCTCTCGAAGATCTGCTCGATGAACTCGGCGTGCAAGCGGTCGAGCATGTCGTCCATGTCGGGCACGGCGGCGGCCAGCGGCGCATCGCCCTCCACGTAGGCGTCGATCGCGAACTTGAACAGCTGCTGGGCCTGGTCGCTCATCCGAGTGATCAACCCGCGCAACCGTGGATCCAGCTCGACCCCGTAGATGCGCCGAGCCGCCTTGCAGATGTTCACGCACAGGTCGCCCGAACGCTCGATCTCGCTGATCATCTTCACCGCCGCTATCACCTGGCGCAGATCGGCGGCCACCGGCGCCTGGAGTGCGAGCACCTGGTAGCAGCGCTCCTCCAGTTCGAGCGCGCGGGAGTCGATCTGCTGGTCGGCCAGCAGGAGGTAGTCCGCACCCTCCAGGTCTCGGTCGAGCAGCACCTGGGTGGCTCGCGGGATCGCCTCGATCACCGATGCGGCGAGATGGGTGATGCCCTGGCGGATGTGGTCGAGTTCGCTGTGAAAGCTCTTGCGCAGCTCTTCGGTCATGACGTCCACCCTCCGCTCATCCGAACCTGCCGGTGACGTAGTTCTCGGTCCTCGTGTCCGACGGGTTGGAGAAGATCCTCTCCGTCTCGTCGAACTCGACCAAGCGGCCCGTGCGCCGGTCGCCCTCCGCTGATACCTCGGTGGTGAAGAATGCAGTCCTGTCGCTGACCCGCGCTGCCTGCTGCATGTTGTGGGTGACGATGACGATCGTGTACTGGTCCTTGATCTCCCGCATGAGCTCTTCGATGCGCGCGGTGGCGATGGGGTCGAGGGCCGAGCACGGCTCGTCCATGAGCACCACCTCGGGCTCGACCGCCATGGCCCGCGCGATGCACAGCCGCTGCTGCTGACCACCCGACATGCCGAGGGCCGACGACTTGAGCCGGTCCTTCACCTCGTCCCACAGCGCGGCCCCCCGCAGGGACCGCTCGATGATGTCGTCGAGCTCGGCCTTCTTGCGCACACCGTTGATCCGGGGACCGAAGGCGACGTTGTCGTAGATGCTCTTGGGAAACGGGTTCGGGCGCTGGAACACCATGCCGATGTGGCGGCGCACCTCTGCCGCCGACACGTTCGCCCCGTAGAGGTCCGTGTCGTGGTACAGGATTTGGCCCTCGACGCGAGCGGTCGGGATGAGGTCGTTCATGCGGTTGAGGCAGCGCAGCACCGTGGTCTTGCCGCAGCCCGATGGTCCGATGAAGGCGGTGATCTCGTGCTGGCGTACGGCGAGGTTCACTTCCCGCACGGCGCGGAAGCTGCCGTAGTAGACGGCGAGGTCGCTGATCTGGAACACGACCTTCCCGGTGGTGCCGGCGACCGGCGCCGAGGCCACGTGACCGGGCTTCTCGGCGGCCTCGTCGATCACCGGGACGTTGGAGGAATCCTCGATGCCTGCGCCGTCGCGTGCCACGTCGGTAAAGGATGGCATGAGGTGATCCCCTCGCTGGTTGGACATACCGTCACCGGCCTCTCATGGGGTTGAAGCGCGCCGCGACGAGGCGGGACAGGACCAGGAAGATGAACGTCAGAGCGATCAGCGTAAGGGCGGCGCCCCATGCCCGCTCCTGGGCCCCGGGAAAGGGTTGCGACGCGTTGCTGAAGATCTGTAGTGACAGGGCCGTATTGGGACCACTGAACGGGTTCCAGTTGACGGCGGTGGCCGCGCCCACGGTGAACAGCAGCGGCGCCGTCTCACCGGCGGCGCGGGCGATGGCCAGCAGCACCCCCGACAGGATGCCGGGCAGCGCCGTGGGCAGCACCACCGTGAGGATGGTGCGCGACTGGCTGGAGCCCAACGCCATGCTGGCCTCCCGCAGATGGTCGGGCACCAGGCGGAGCATCTCCTCGGTGGAGCGGATGATGATCGGCAGCATGAGGCAGGCGAGAGCAAGGGAACCAGCGAAACCGGTCACCCCGTCGACGCCAAAGCGGACCACCCAGATCGTGAAGATGAACAGGCCCATGATGATCGACGGCACGCCCGTCATCACATCGGCGAAGAACCGCAGCACTCGCGCCAGGCGACCCTTCTTGCCGTACTCGTGCAGATAGATCGCGCCCAGGATGCCGAGCGGCACTGCCATCAGTGCGGCGAGGCCGGTGATGACCAGGGTGCCGACGATGGCCGGGGCCATGCCCGGACCGACGCGGCGCACCGGCGGGATGTCTTCGGTGAACCACTCGGCGGAAATGGCGGAGATGCCCTTCTGGACCACGGTGAACAGCACGAAGCCCAGCGGTACCACCACGATCACCACACAGAGACCCATCAGCACCGTGGCCATGGAGTTGCGCACGGTACGACGGCTGCGTTTGGGGCTCAGGTCGGGCGCGCCTGGCGCGACCAGTGTCGTCGTCATTCGCCCCGGCTCCTCTTGATCGATCGCTGTACGAGGAAGTTGGCGGCCAGGTTGATCAGGATGGTGAGAGCGAACAGCTCCACGCCCAGCGCAATCAGTGAGGCCTGCCACAGACCCGAGCTCTCACCGAACTCGTTGGCGATCACCGAGGGCATGGAGTAGCCGGGCTGGAACAGCTTCTCCGTGATCTGCGGGTTCGAGCCGATGACCAGAGCGACGGCGATCGTCTCGCCCATGGCCCGACCCAGGCCAAGCGTGACCGCGCCCACGATGCCGCCCTTGCTGTGCGGGATGATCGATCCCCGGATCATCTCCCATCGCGTTCCGCCGAGGCCGTAGGCCGCTTCCTTCTCGGTGACCGGCGTGGTCTCGATCACCTCCCGGGTGAGGGACGTGATGATGGGCACGATCATGATGGCGAGGATCAGTCCGGCGGTGAAGAACGCCCGCCCGTTCACCGGCCCCTCGAACAGGCCGCCGATGACGGGGATAGGCGAAAGGGCGTCGCTCACCTTCTGGTAGAAGTCGCTGATCGGCTCGGCCAGTACGAGCACGCCCCAGAGCCCGAACACGACCGAGGGCACGACGGCCAGCAGGTCGATGAGGGCGACGATGGGCCGCTTCAACCACTGCGGCGCCACCTCGGTCATGAACAGGGCGATGCCGATGGAGACCGGGACGGCGAAGATCAGCGCGATGGCCGAGGTGAGGAGCGTGCCGTAGACGAAGGCGAGGCTGCCGAACTTGCCCTCGTTGGGCGCCCATCGTTTGGTGAACAGGAAGCCCCAGGCGTCGTCCTGGAAGATCGGCCACGCTTCCTTGGTCGTGGAATACGCGATCAGGATCAGGATGGCCAAGACCGAGCAGCCGGCGGCGACGGCGATGATCATGAAGGTCTTGTCGCCGTAGCGCTTGCGGCCGGTGAGGTCGGGTTGCCGTTCCGGTTGGTCGGGCTGGACCTCGGGGGGGGTGAGGACGGCGGTCATTGGCCTCCTGACGAGCAGTGCCCGACCGCCCCCTCGTGACGCGGCGGTCGGGCACCATCTTGCTCCGTGTGGATCAGCCCACCTTGATCTGGTCGATCTGGGCGAGCGTCTTCGTCTGCAAGCTCGCCGGCAGCGGGGCGTAGTCGAGGTCGCCCAGCATCTTTTGCCCGTCGCCGAGCAGATAGTTCAGGTACGCCTTGAGGAGCGCGCCCTTCCCCGCGTCAGCCTGGTTCTGATACACGATCACCCACGTCTGGTAGGTGATCGGGTAGGCGGTGGGCGCCGACGAGTTGATGGCCGCGAACGTGAGGTCGGGATTCACGGTGATGCCGTCGCCGGCGGCCGAGGCCGAGTCCGGCGTGGGCTCGATGTACTTGCCGGCCGAGTTCTTCACCGAGGCATAGGAGAGACCCGACGCCTTTGCGTCCGACAGGTCGACGTAGCCGACGCCGCCATCGGTCTGGGTGACGATCTGGGCCACGCCCTGGTTGCCGGCACCGGCCTGCGTGTCTGCCGGCCACTCGATGGTGGAGCCGCTCTTCAGCGTCCACGTGCTGGGGGCGGCGGCCACGAGGTACTTGGTGAAGTTGTCGGTGGTGCCCGATCCGTCGGAGCGGTGGGCCACGGTGATGGGCGTGTTCGGCAGCTTGACCCCGGGGTTGTCGGCGGCGATGGCCGGATCGTCCCACGTCTTGATGGCGCGCTGGAAGATGTTGGCGATCGTGTCCGGCGACAGTTGCAGCTTGTCGACGCCACTGAGCTTGTACGAGATCGTGATGGGGCCCAACAGGACGGGGAAGTAGAGCACGGGCTCGGCCGGCTTGTCCGTGTCGGCGAACGGCGAGTCGGACCCGGCGAAGTCGACGACCTTGCCCTTGAGGTCGGTGCGGCCCTTGCCCGAGCCGCCACCGCCATAGGTGATGGTCGTGCCGCTGTTGTCCTTGGTGAAGGTGTCGATCGCTTCCTGCTGGTAGGCGAGCTGGAACGTCGAGCCGCTGCCCTGCAGCGTGCCCGACACCTTCACGGTGGTCCCGGTCGGCGCCGCCGTGGTGGCGCCGGATGCGGCGGTGGTGGCGGCACTGGCCGCAGTTGTGGCCGACGAGCTGCTGCCGGAGTTGTCCCCGCCGCACGCGGCCGCCACGAGTGCGAGAGCGAGCACGCCCACCAGGGCTGCCCCGCGTCGCTTGGTCATGTTCACGCTTCGGTCTCCTTTGGTGGTTGAAACCGTGGAGCACGCTAAGGAGACCCGGTGAACTGGCTCTGCGGGGATGGTGAACCAGAGGTGAACGGAGGGCCAAGCGCAGGCGAATCGGCCGTCGATCGGCCGCCGCGCCGGGTCAGCCCTTGGCGAAGGCGGCGAACGCCTCGAGCACGCCGCGGTCGTGGCCGTAGGTGAGCTGATCCCGAGCCGCCGCCAGCGGCAGCCACCGGACCTCGTCGACTTCGGCGTTGGCGGCGAACGCACCCGACAGCGGCCGCATCTCCCAGTAGCGCACGTGCTTCGACCGACCCCGACGATCGGTGTAGTCGGTGCCGGGCAGCTCGCGGCCCAGGGTGCAGCGCAGGCCGCACTCTTCGGCCACCTCCCGCAAGGCGGTGTGCTCCTCGTCGAGGTCGTCCGGATCCACCTTCCCCTTCGGGAAGGTCCAGTCGTCGTAGCCGGGGCGGTGCACCAGGAGCACCTCCACCTCGCCGTCGCCGTCGACGCGCCACACCACGCCGCCGGCGGCCCGCACCTCCGGCGGCATCAGGTCCTCAGCCACCCGACCACCTTCTTGACCGACGCCGCCTCCCATGCCGCCCGCCACTGCCCCCGCAGCTCGGCGGCGTCGGCCCGCTCGGCGGCCACCAGCAACCCGGCCACAAATGCCTGCTGGCGACTGGTCCCGGCCGTCACCGCGCTGCGCAACCACGTCTCGGCCACCACCGCATCGTGCTGGTCGCCCAGGACGCCTTGCAACCCGGCGATGGCAGCGGCGTGCTTCGCCGCCTCGGGCAGCGCCCGAGCCGCTGCCTCCGCGGCGTAGCGCGCCTGCTTGGCCCGGATGCGCACCTCGTGCAGCTCCTGGTCAGAGGGCTCCCGCCCGAGACGGCCGGCCTGACGGCGCAGCTTGCGCCACGGCAACGCCACCAGCTCGGGCAGCACCTTGGCCGCCGGGGCGTCGGCCGCCTCGGTCAGCTCGGGGGCGCGCCCGGCCTCCACGAGGCGGTCGAGGAGGGCGAGGTAGCGGGGCGAGTCGAGCAGCTCGATGAGGTCGGCTTGGGCCAGCGCCCGCTGCTGGGCGAGGCGGCGCACCAGGCGCATGGCGTGGGGCGCGTCGCCGCGATCGAGGGCGCTGGCCGCCTTCTCCAGCCGGGTGCCCAGGACGTCGGCGTCGCGCACCCGACCGAGGGCGTCGGCCAGCTCCTTCAGATCGGCCCGCAGGCCGGCCGCCCAGGCCGCATCGACCAGGGGGGCGAACGTCCGCAGATCGCTGCGGAGCCGGCGGGTGCTGACCCGAGCCTGGTGCACGCCCGCCTGGCCGGCGTCGAGCCGGACGACGGGATCGTGGGCCAGCAGGCGCTGTACCGACCCGGCGATGGCGGCCCGCACCACGAGCGCGGCCGACGGGTCGAGACCCAACGAGGGCACGGGCGGATCAGGCGGGCCGAGGGCGCGGGGCCCGAGGGCGCGCACCAGCTTGGGGGTGGTGTCGGGCTCGCCGGCGCCGGCGGCGCGGAGGTGATCGACCACGAGCGGGATGAGCCCGGCCGGCGCCCCTGGCACCACCTCGACCTCGACCTCGCGGAACCGGGCGGCGATGCGTTCACCCTCGAACACCGAGACCTCGTCGTCGCACACCTCACCCAGCGGCCGCCCGCCACCGTCGCGCAGCTCCACGAGGTGGCGCCGGGTGACCAGCCGGGCGACCGGCTCCAGGGTGCCCTGGCGCAGCACGCCGTGCAGGACCGCCAGGACCTCGGGCGGCACCTCGTCGGGGCCGGCGTCGAAGGAGACCTCGGTGCGCTGCTCGCCCCCGCTGCCGGGCACGGGCACCTTCGCCGTCCACCGGCCCGTCGAACCCCCCTCGCCGGTGCGATGGCGCACCGTGATGCCGGCCCGCACGAGTCGCAGATCGGCCACGTCGTAGTAGGTGGCCGCCAGCTCCTTGTCCGAGCTGGCCGTCGCCCGCACCCACGGGGCGATGCCGTCCAGGTCGGGGAGCCGGAACCCGGGCCACGCCCCGAGCTTGACCTCCTGCTCGACGGCGGCGGTGGCGCCGCTAGTCACGGTCGGGTCCGCGCCTCGACCTCATCAGTGCCAGCTCGTACATGCGCCGCTGCGCGTCGATGCCCTCCACCGTGGGCACCTTCCGCCACACGCCGTCCGGGTCCAGCTCCCAGGCCAGCACGTCGTCGGCCAGGCTGACCTCGAGCACCTCCTGCAGCCGATCCTGATGCTCCGGGTGGTCGATCGGGGTCACCACCTCCACCCGGCGGTCGAGGTTGCGGGGCATGAGGTCGGCCGACCCGATGAAGTACGCGGGCCGCCCGACACCGCTGCCGTTGCCGAAGCGCAGGACACGGGAGTGCTCGAGGTAGCGACCGACGAGCGACCGCACCCTGATCGTCTCCGACAGCCCGGGGACACCCGGACGCAGGCAGCAGATGCCCCGCACGATCAGGTCGATCTGGACCCCGGCGGCGCTAGCGGAGTACAAGGCGTCGATCATGCCGGGGTCGACGAGGCTGTTCATCTTGATCACGATGCGGCCGGCCGTCCCGTAGGCGGCCTCGCCCAAGATGAGGTCCTGGAACTGATGGCGCATCCAGCGCGGCGCCACCAGCAGCTTGCGGTACCGAACCTCGCGGCTGTAGCCGGTGAGGTGGTTGAAGAGCTGCGTGAGGTCCGAGCCCAGCGGCGAGTCGCAGCTCAGCAGGCCGATGTCCTCGTAGAGCCGGGCCGTCGAGGAGTTGTAGTTGCCGGTGCCGATGTGGAGGTACCGGTGGATGCCGTCGTCCTCGTCGCGGACCACCAACACGCACTTCGAGTGGGTCTTCAGCCCGACCAGCCCGTACACGACGTGGACGCCGGCGCGCTCCAGCTGCTTGGCCCAGGCGATGTTGGCCTGTTCGTCGAAGCGGGCCTTCACCTCGACCAGCACCGCCACCTGGACCCCGCGCTCGGCGGCGCGGATCAGGCTGCGCACGATGGGGCTGTCGCCCGAGGTGCGGTAGAGCGTCATCTTGATCGTGAGGACCCTGCGGTCCTCGGACGCCTGGCGGATGAACTCTTCGGTGGACGTGCCGAAGCTGTCGTACGGGTGGTGCACCAGCACGTCGCGCTCGCGCAGCACCGAGAACATGCTCTTGTCGCTGTCGGCCGCCAGCGCCAGGCGGGCCTGCGTGGCCGGCAGCCACGGCTCGTACTTGAGATCGGCGCGGTCGAGGTCGTGCACCAGGAAGAGGCCGGTCAGGTCGAGCGGGGCGCGGGAGTACGAGACGTCGTCGGCTTCGAGGTCCAGCTCTCGCAGCAGCAGCTCGAGGATGCGCGGCGAGATGCCGTGCTCCACCTCCAGCCGCACGGCGCGCCCGAAGCGACGCCGGCGCAGCTCCATCTCCACCGCCTGGAGGAGGTCGTCGGCCTCTTCCTCGAGGGTGAGGTCGGCGTTGCGGGTGACACGGAAGGCCCAGCGGTCCTCGACCACCATGCCGGGGAAGAGGCTGTTCAGCTGCGACGAGATGACCTGCTCCAGCGGCACGAAGCGGGCGCCGTCGGGCAGGGGCAGGAAGCGGGGCAGCAACGACGGCACCTTCACACGGGCGAAGACGCGGTCGTCGGACTCGGGCTCGCGGACCAGCACGGCGAGGTTCAACGACAGGTTCGAGATGTACGGGAAGGGATGGCCCGGGTCGACGGCCAGCGGCGTCAGTACCGGGAACACGCGGTTCTCGAACACCTCCACGAGATACTTGCGATCGTCCTCGTCCAGGTCGTCCCAGGCGATGAGCTCGACGCCGGCCTGGCGCAGCGTGGGCACGAGACGTCCGAGGTAGACCTCCTCCTGCACCTGCACCAGCTCGGCCACACGATCGCTGATCTCGATGAGCTGCTGGGCCGGCGTGCGGCCGTCGGGCGTCGGCCGCACGATGCCGGCGGCGACTTGGTCCTTGAGCGCCGCTACCCGTACCTGGAAGAACTCGTCGAGGTTGGCCGAGAAGATGGCGGCGAATTTCACCCGTTCCAGGAGGGGCACCGTGGCCTCGTCGGCCAGCGCCAGGACCCGCGCGTTGAAGTCGAGCCACGACAGCTCACGGTTCAGGATCCGCACATCGACGTCCGGCGCGAGCGGCACCGACGTGGTGGACATGCCCATACATCGTACTCGGCCGCCATCCGGGGCTTCACGGCGCCGCCTGCGGCGTCGCCCGGGCGAACCGACAGCGCGTTGTCCGTCACATACAGGGTCAAAGCCGATCAGTTCGCCCGGGGGTGGGTCAGCGGCCGGTGGCGCCGGCGACGAGCGGTGACAGCGAGAACGAGTTGCCGCACACCGTCACCTCGCCGGCGATGTCGAGCGAATCGAGCTCGTTCGGCGGAAACACCCGCACCTTGACCGACGGCGGCAGGCAGCCGCCCGGCGACACGCCCTCGCTCTGGGTGTGCAGGGCGGTGCTGGCGACGGCGCCCGGTGCGAGCTTCACCGCCGCCTCTGGCAGGCCGGTCTCACGCGTTGCCGGCTGGCCGATCTGGGCGCCCGACGCGTCGAGCAGCGACACCCCTGGGAAGCCGGCCACCTCGCAGGTGCGCGTGCTCACGTTCTTCAGGATCAGGGGGATGTAGATGTTCCCCGCGCCGGCATCGGGCCGGCCGAGTGACGCCGACAGCTCGCTCGTGTGGCACCGGTCGCCGGCCACCGTCGTGGGCGGCCCCGTGGTCGCCGGCGCCCGGGTCGTGGTCGTCGCCGGTTTCGTCGTGACGGTGGTCGCCGTGCTCGTCGGCGACGCCGGTTTCGTCGTCGCCGTGGTGCTGGCCGCCGTCGCCGGTGGTGACGTGGGTGGAACGGTGGTGCCGGCCGTCGGCTCGCTGTTGTCGCCGCCGCACCCCGCCGCCACCATCAGCAACGCCAGGGCCACTCCCGTCGCCGCCGCCACTCGTCTTGCTACCGCCTCTCGTCGCCCGGTCACGGCGGCCTGTCTAGCCCGGGGTCGCTCAGCCGTCACCCTCGGGGAGCCCGAGGTCCCAGTCGAGCAAGATGGCTTCCCGCTCGGCGTCGCGCACGATGCGCTCCCGGTTGCGGCGGAACTGGGGATCGTCACGCGGCAGCAGCACGAGCCGAGCCAGCACCCGCGCCCGGAATTCCTCCACGACGCTGCGATCACCGAAGTCGCTGTACACCTCCCAGTGCGGCGACACCGGGCCGAGGTACACGATGCGCACGTCGGCGCGCGGGGGAACGGCCTCGGGAAGGGGGCTGGTCATGGACATCGCCCTACAACGTACCTGCCCCGGGGTGGTGGCCCCGGGGCAGGTCGATGACGAGGAGGGCTCGTCAGCTCTGGCCGCTACGGGACCCGATGGTCACGTCGACGGTCTTGGCGCTGCCGTCGCGCTGTACGACAACGGTCATCTTGTCGCCGGGCTTCTTCGCCACGATGGCCGAGCGCACGTCGTCGGAGCTGGTGACGTCCTTGCCGTCGGCCTTGACGATGACGTCGCCGACCTGGAGGCCGGCATCAGCGGCCGCCGAACCAGCGACCACGTCGGTGATCACCGCGCCCTGATCGACCGTCACGCCGTACTGCTCACGGGTGGCGTCGTCGAGGTCGGACACAGAAGCGGTGCCGACGCCCAGGAAGGGATCAGCGGCGGCCACGTCCTTGCCCTGCTTGAGCTGGTCGATCACGTCCTTCACGCTGTTGATGTCGATGGCGAAGCCGATGTTGTTGGCTCCTTGCACGCCGGCCGAGTTGATGCCGACGACTTCACCGAGGGCATTCACCAGCGGTCCGCCCGAGTTGCCGGGGTTGATGGCAGCGTCGGTCTGGATGAGACCCTCGAGGTGCTCGGATGCGCCGTTCTCGCTCTGGGTGTCGATGGCGCGACCCTTGGCCGACACGATGCCGAGGGTGACGGTGGGGCTGTCACCGAGGTCGAGGGCGTTGCCGATGGCCAGCACGTCGTCTCCGACGCGCAGGTTGGTGGTGTCGGCCAGCTTGAGGGGCGTGGCGCCGTGGATGTTGCCGATCTTGACGACGGCGACGTCGTGGGTGGCCGAGGTGCCGACCAGGGTGGCGTTCTCGTCGGTGCCGTCGGCGAACTTCACCGTGATGGCGTCGGCCCCCTCCACCACGTGGTTGTTGGTGATGACGTAGCCGTCATCGGAGATGATGAAGCCGGATCCGGCGCCGGTGCCGTAGATGTTCTGGCCCCGCTGCTGGCCGACCTCGATGGCGACGACGGCGTTGCCGACCTTGTCGAGGACGCCGTGGATGTCGAAGGCGCCGTTGAGGGCGGCGGGGCTGGCGACCACCGCCGCCGGGCGGGTCGTGGCGGCAGCGTCGTGGTCATCGGTCACCTTGACGGTGCCGAAGGCGACACCACCGGCGACCACGGCGCCGACCAGACCACCGATGAGGCCGGCCCGGAACGAGCCGTGGCGGCGTGGCCTCGCCGGCGGGGCCGCCGGCGTCACGGACGGTGCTGTCGGGGGGGCGAATGGGGGGGCAAAGCTCACGTTAGGTGAATGCTCCGCCGCGAGGGGTGCAAGCGGCGGCGACTGGGTACCACCCCCGTCAAATGAGGGCAGGTCCTGCGTCGAATCACTCGAGGATTCGTTCCCATTGGTCATGAGTGGGCTCCGGGGGTACGATGTCGGGGTTTTCCGGGAACCGAACGGACGGGCGGAGCGTCCAGTTCCCGGGATCGACGGAATTTCTCTGTCGGGAACCGAAGCGGGCGATTCTGCGCTTCCTAAGCGCCGACAGATCGAGGAGAAACGATGCACGACGACACCGACACCGGCTGGATGGCCGAAGGGAACTGCCGGAACCATCCCCCAGCCACCTTCTTCCCAAGCGACGGCGTCGGCGTAGACCGCGCCCGGCGGATCTGCAACACCTGCCCCAAGACCGACATGTGCCTTGAGTATGCCCTGGCCAATCGGATCGACCATGGCGTGTGGGGCGGCACCTCCGAGCGGGAGCGCCGCCGCATCCTCAAGCGCCGCCGCCTCTCCCTCGCGCCGTCGTGATCGGGCGGCGCCTTGGCGCCGCCTCGCTCTCCTTCGTGAACGGTTCCTCGTGACTGCTTGGAATACCCGCTGCCGAGCGGATTCCCACGCGTAGCTAGTGATTTGTTTGGCCTTCGGCCACATGCGTCGTCGCCGGGCGCATTTCGCACCCGAGACGTCCCGAACTCCCTGGCTCGCCGTGCGGCGTTGTCACAGCGTCGGGTCAAAGTATGGCCGCGGTGGCCAGGTCATCCTTCGCGTTCCCCATGATCTCGGCACCGGCCGGTGAGCCGGCCACGAGCAGGCAGCGTCAGCGGCCCGATGGGGCGCCACGGCGTGTCAGGCATCGTGGCGGGCGGCTGCATCGGCCGTCGTCGCTGTGCGTGGTCGGCCTCGGCCGCTCTCGCCGCTTCTCGGTGCGTGGGCGTAGCAAATCTGCGGCACTTCTGCACCGAGAAGCTGACTTGGACCGAGAACGGCCATCGAAAGCCTCACACCGCGTAGGACCACGCCGGAATACCGCGTCGAGAGAAGCAGTGCCTACTCACGGCGACCCCCGGCGTGGGGGACGGCCACGCCGACCACCGGACCGGCGCCGGGCCGTCCGCAGCGCCCACGCCGGGCGCCTAGGGACCACTGGATGAAGCGACATGGCCACCGAGAGTGCCTCGGAGCCGGTCGGCGCCCGCACGCCCGCCGGGATGCGCAGCTGGGGTCAGCCGTGGAGGCCGAACGTCTCCAGGAGGCCCGCGCCGGCGTTGGTGAGGTGATCGAGCACCGACTCGTTCTCGTTGGCGTGCGGGCCGTCCGTGCCGGCCACGTCCGATGCCACCTGGTCGGGCTGGGCACCGACGATGATCACCACGACGCCGGGCCGTTGCAGGAACACCACGGCACCGCTGCTGGTGGGCACCTCCCACGCCAGCAGTCCGTTCACCCGCACCATCGTGGCGTCGGTGGGCAGGGCGTCCTGGTTGAGGGTCCCGGCGCGCAGGAACATCGACACGCTGCGCTGACCGTCGGAGTAGACGAGCTGCGGGTAGCCGCCGTCGTCACGGACCTCGGTGAGCTCGTAGGTGCCGGCCAGGCGGTCGGGGACGTCGTAGTCGGCCTTGGCCTTGGCCTTCGCCGCGGGTGACTCCGACGCGTCGCTGGCGCGACCCAGCCCGGGCACCAGGGAGGCGTGCGCACTGACATAGCCCGACGTCGTCGGGTCGACCGATCCGCCACCGCCGTTGAGGTTGGCTACCCCGAGGATGAGCAGCCACGCCGCCGCGGTGGCGGCGATGTTGGCCAGCCCGAACCGGATCCGGCGCTTCCGCACGGGTGTCTCACCACTGGCCGGCCCGTCGCGCAGGGTGCGCTCGTAGAAGCCGAAGGGCGGCTCGACCGCCGGCAGGTTGCGCAGGAGCAGCCGGACCTCCCGTTCGGCGTCGAGGTCGGACCGGCATTCGGCGCAGTCGGCGAGGTGGGCCTCGACGGCGAGCCGCTCGGTCGACGTGAGCTCGTCGTCCAGGTAGGCCGACACGACGGCGTCGAGATGGTCGCTGCGCTCCGTCACGACGCCAGCGCCTTGCGTAGCTGCGCCCGACCGCGGTGAATGCGGCTGCGGACGGTGCCTGGCGGTATGCCCAGGCTGTCGGCGATCTCGGCGTAGTCGAGCCCGACGATGTCACAGAGCACGACGGCGGCCCGGAAGTCCTCGGGCAGGGCACGAAGGGCGTCTTGGATCTCGTCGGGCAGCCGGGTGCGGCTGAGCACTTGCTCGGGGTCGACGTCGACACCGATGGCGCGCTCGGGCAGCTCCGCGACGACCTCGAGCGGACGGCGCTTTCGGCGTCGTACGTCGTCGAGGAATGCGTTCGTCGTGATTCGGCTCAACCAACCCTCCAGGGACCCCGGCCGGTAGGTGGCGAGGCCCCGGCGAACCCGGAGCAACACCTCCTGGACGAGGTCCTGCGTGTCATCGTGATTCCCCGTCAGGCGGTACGCGACGGTGTAGAGGAAACGCCCGTGGTCACGGGCGATCTCCTCCCAGGTCGGTACCCGGGACGGCGGGCCGTCGGTATCCGATGGCTCCGACACGGCAACGACGCGGGCGGGCGGCTGGTTCCCGCTACCGCCCAGAGGTCACTTGTTGGTCGAGTCGCCCTTTGTGGTGGTGTCTTCGTCCTTCGTGCCCTCGGCAAGACCCGACTTGAACTCCTTCTGGGCCTGGCCGAGCGAACGGGCCAGCTTCGGGAGCTGGCTTCCGCCGAACACGAGCAGGACGATCACCAGCACGATGATCAGCTCCGGCCCCTCCAGAAATGCGAACATGGCGCGAACGCTACCACCGGCACCCTCGTACCCAGGTGGCGGCGCCGAGATGAGCAACGATCTCGCCATGTTGGAGTGCGTCGTCAACGTGAGCGAGGGCCGCGACCAGGCGCGGCTCGACCGGCTGGCGGCCGTGTGCGGTCCCGATCTGCTCGACCGCCACCAAGATCCGGATCACCACCGCAGCGTCTTCACCCTCGTGGGCGAGGCGGCGCCGCGGGCGCTGGCCACCGAGGCCGTCGCCCTGCTCGATCTCACCGACCACGCCGGCGTCCATCCCCGCCTGGGCGTGGTGGACGTGGTGCCGTTCGTTCCGCTCGCCGGGGCCACCCTCGACGAGGCCGTGACGGCGCGCGACGCCTTTGCCGAGTGGGCCGGCCGGGAGCTGGCGCTGCCCTGCTTCCGCTACGGCCCCGAGCGCACCCTCCCCGAGGTCCGCCGCCGGGCGTTCGTCGACCTGGCGCCCGACACGGGGCCGCCCGTGCCTCACCCCACCGCCGGCGCCGCCTGCGTCGGGGCCAGACCAGTCCTCGTCGCCTACAACGTGTGGCTGGCCACACCCGATCTGGACCTGGCCCGCCGGGTGGCGGCCGCCGTGCGATCACCCGCGGTGAGAGCGCTCGGGCTGGCGTGCGGCCGGCGTGTCCAGGTGAGCCTCAACCTGATCGATCCGCTCACCGCCGGTCCGGCCGAGGCCTTCGCCGCCGTGGCTGCGCGTGCGCCTGTCGCCGGCGCCGAGCTGGTCGGCCTCGTGCCCGAAGCGGTCCTCGACCGGGTGCCGGTGACGCGCTACGAGGAGCTTGACCTCAGCGCCGACCGGACGATCGAGTTCCGGCTGGCCCGTCGGGGGACCTGAACGTCAGACCGCGGCAGGACCGCGGTCGCCGGTGCGGATCCTGATGGTGGTCTCGACCTCGGTGACCCACAACTTGCCGTCACCGATGGCCCCCGACTGTGCGGCGTCCAAGATGACGGCAGTGAGACGCTCGACGTCCTCGGAGGGTGCGACGATCTCCAGCTTCGCCTTGGGCACGAAGCTCACCGTGTACTCCGCGCCGCGGTACACCTCGGTGTGGCCCTTCTGGCGCCCGTAGCCCTCGACCGGGGTGACCGTGAGACCGGTCACCCCCGCCTCGTGGAGTGCCTTGTTCACGTCGTCCAGCTTGGACGGCTGGATGACGGCGGTGATCAACTTCATGGTCGCTCCTCAGCTGGCGTAGGCGGTTTCGGCGTGCTGGCTCAGGTCGAGGCCCTCTTCCTCGGCCACCTCGTCGATCCGGAGGCCCATGAAGCGGTCGATCACCTTGGCGATGACGAAGCTGGCCACGAACGAGAAGGCGAACGTCACCCCGCTGGCGATCGATCTGATCCGAGAGCAGCTCGACACCGCCGCCCAGGAACACGCCCTCGTTGGTGACGGCGGCGTTGACCGCGCTGTCGGCGAAGAAGCCCAGCAGGATCGATCCGGCCAGCCCCCCGACGAGGTGCACGGCGATGACGTCGAGGCTGTCGTCGAACTTGAACCGCTTCTTGAGCCCGAGGGCGAAGTAGCACACCGCACCGGCGATGGCGCCGATGTAGACGGGCGCCATCCCGCCGACGAAGCCGGCGCACGGGGTGATGGCGACCAGGCCGGCCACGGCGCCGGAGGCGGCGCCGAGCGTCGTGGCGTGCCCGCCCTTGAGGCGCTCGACGATCAGCCACCCGAGCATGGCGGCCGATGCGGCCAGGAAGGTGTTCATGATGGCCTGGGCGGCCACGCCATTGGCGGCCAGCGCCGAACCGGCGTTGAAACCGGCCCAACCGAACCACAGGATGCCGGTCCCCAGCATGGTGAGCGGCAGGTTGTGCGGCTGCATGGCCACGTTCGGGTAACCCCGGCGAGGACCCAGGATGAGGATGAGGGCCAGTGCGGCGGCGCCGGCATTGATGTGCACCACGGCCCCACCGGCGAAGTCGAGGGCACCCATCTCGGCCAGGAAGCCGCCGGCGAACACCCAGTGAGCCACCGGTGCGTACACCAGCACCAGCCAGACGCCGATGAAGACGGCATAGGCACCGAACTTGAGCCGGTCGGCGCTGGCCCCGGTGATCAACGCCGGTGTGATGATGGCGAAGGTCATCTGGAAGGCGCAGAACAGCACGAACGGGATGGTGAGGAAGCTCAGGAACTCACCCGGGGCGGCGCCGGCGGTGACGTCCTTGAGCAATGCGAAGTCGAAGTTCCCGATGACGCCGCCGTTGCCGGCGTCACCGAAGGCGAGGCTGAACACGATCACTACCCAGACCACGGCCAGCAGGCCCATCGCGAAGATGTTCTGCATGAGCATGCCGAGCACGTTCTTCGAGCGGACCATGCCGCCGTAGAACAGGGCCAGCCCGGGGGTCATGAAGAGCACGAGAGCGGTGGACGTCAAGACCCATGCGGTGTCGCCGGTATCCACGCCGCCTCCTTTGCCTGGTTGTGGGACAGGCGTCAGATTGGAGGTTGGGTGTTTCTCCCGTGTTTCGGTGCCCGGACGGCCGGCGGTCGGTTGGCTGAGCCGGCAGCGGCACCTGAGTGCGCCGGCAGCGGCACCACCACGACAACTTTCTGAACGGCCCCTGCCCGGCGTCCGTCAGGCGGCGGCGTCGACCACCTCCAGCAGGGAGCCCCGACCGGCGATGTTGTGCAGGCTGAGGCCGAGCGGGGCCAATCGCCGCGCCAGCCTGGCCATGGCCGCCTTGAGCGCCACGGCATCCACGCTGCCACCGGCGGCGCTGTAGGCGGCCCGTAGCTCGGCCGACAGCACGACGTGGCCCATGTGCTCGACGAGCAGGACCACCAGTGGCTGCTGGGCCGGCGGGATGCTCACCCAGCGGCCGTGCAGCCACAGCAGTCCGTGCTCGTCGAGGACCGGCCGGTGCGCTCGCGACTCGGCGCGGTGGCGCAGCGTGGCGGTGCGGGCCACCACGTCCATCATGTCGACGGGATGGCGGACCCAGTCCTCCAGCTCGTCGACGCAGCGGGGAGGCGGGCAGGACGGGGAGACGACGAGGAGACGGGGGCGGCCCTCCGCGGCCAGGCGGACGCGGAGCTCCTCCGCGGCCGGCCATTCGATGAGGGGAACATCGATGGCAGCGATGGCCCCGGGGGTAACAGCGAGCGACACGATCACACCCTCCTCGCGGCACGCTCACGCGCCGCGCTTCGACCGACACGACGGTCGCCGGACCGGCGACCCGTTCTGTCAGGCCGGGAGCGGCGGGGCGCGGGACCGGCAGGAACCGGCCGGCAGGAGCGGGGCGACGACCCGCCGGAGGAGACCGATCGACCAGCACGCGAGGGCCAGGGCGGCGCCGGCAGGCAGCAGGAGCAGCAGGTCAGGGTGGCTGGACGGCCGCACCCGGCGAAGCTCGCCGGCGGTCGCGGCCGGATGCACCGCGGCATTGCCACGGCCGGGGCCGGCGTGGCGCCCGCTCTCAGTGGCGGCCCGACCGGCCGCGCCCCAGCCGGAGGAGAGGGTGGAGCGGGTACCGCCGGCGACCAGCAGCACAGCGGCGACGGCGACTGCCGCGACGAGGGCGGCAACGAGACGGCGCCGCCTGAACATCAGGTCAAGTTCAGCGCGCCGGCGCCCCTGCTAGGCGGTGGCGGTGCGACGGGCGGCCAGCGCCCGTTGGCGACGGATGCGGCGGCGCTCACGCTCGGACAACCCACCCCAGATGCCGAACTTCTCACCGTTGGCCAAGGCGTACTCCAGGCAGTCCTCCCGCACGACACAGCCGCGGCAGACCTCCTTGGCCTCGCGCGTCGAGGCGCCCCGCTCGGGAAAGAACAGATCGGGATCTACGCCAAGGCAGTTGGCGTAGTCCTGCCAACCCCTGTCTTCTGGGTCAAAGCCCTCGTACATCGTTTGCTGGCCTCCCTGCTGTCGGCCACGGGGGTGGGTGCCCCGCTCATGATTTGCACCCGTGTAACTACAACGATGTGATTGTCCCCTATCACATCCCGGTCGCGCAAGGGGGGAATGCTCATACCGGCCACGATGGGCAAACGCAGATCGCCTTCAGACCGACCCGGCTCCCCCGTTCGGGGGCGGGGGCGGGGGCGGTCTCAGCCCGCTCGCCGGCTCCCGCCGCCGCGCAGCGCCCGCTTCTGCTCGATGAAATCGACCAGCACGTAGTCGCCCAGCGTCTCGGGAGTGGTGAAGAAGGCGCGGCCCCGGTTCATCTGGGTGAGGCGCTCCACGAAGGCCTTGAGGTAGCTGTTGGCGTCGAGCATGAAGGTGTTGATGCGGATGCCGTCACGGGTGCAGCGGGCCACCTCACGCAGCGTCGCCTCCACTGTCTCCGGCACCGGCGGGTAGTTGAAGAACACCTGGCCATCGGCCTCGATGTGGGCAGTGGGCTCACCGTCGGTGATCATGATGATCTGCTTGGTGCCGGACTGCTTGGCAAGGAGCTGGCGCGACAGCAGGAAGGCGTGCTGCATGTTCGTGCCGTAGACGAAGTCCCACGACACCTCGGGCAGCTGCTGCGCCTTCAGCACCCGCGCCACCTCGGAGAATCCCACGATGCCCAGGTAGTCGCGCGGGAACTGCGACGAGATGAGCGAGTGCAGCGCCATCGCCACCTTCTTGGCGGCCAGGAAGTTGTCGCGCATCGGCATCGACAGCGATAGGTCGAGCATGAGCACGGTCGACGACTTGGTGAGATTTTCGGTCCGCTCGATCTCGAAGTCGTCGGGATGGAGGTGGACCGGCGTGCCCCCGCCCGTGCGCCGGATGGCGTTGCGGATGGTGCGATGGATGTCGAGGTTGAACGGGTCGCCGAACTCGTAGGCCTTGGACTCGTAGGCGCGCTCGTGGCCCACGCCCAGACGGTCGAGCTGGTGCTGGCCCATCTTGTCCTTGGTGAGCTTCCGGAACAGATCGCTGAGCGCGTTCGACCCGATCCGGCGGATGCCCTTGGGCGTGAGCTCGAATCGCCCTTCCTTGTTCTCGATGAGGCCGGCTTCCTCGAGCATGCGGGCCAGCTCGGCCAGGCGGTCCAGGGAGCTGGCGGCGTCGTCGCCCAGGAGGTCACGGACCTTGTCGATGTCGGCCTCGGCCAGCGCCCCCGGCGACGTGGCGCCGCGCAGGAGGTTCTCCAGCTGATCCATGTCGCCCAGCTGCTGCATGAGCTCCATGGCCTCGCCGAAGTTGAGCGGATCCTGGCCCTCGAAGTTGTAGCGGCGGTCCCAGCCCATCTGGGGGAACAGCGAGCGCAGGTGCTGGCCGAGCTGGTCGACCTGCCAGCGCAGGTCCATGTCACCCAGGAGCTGCTCGGCCAGGCCCTGGAGCTGCGCCCGCTGCTCGGGCGTCATGGAGTTGAGCATGCTCTGCATGGCCGCCATGCGCTCGGCCATCACCTCGAGCAGCTCGTCGAGCGTCTGGGGGTTCTCGGGGAAGAAGTCGCCGTAGCGCTGCATGAACTCTTCGAACGACTGCTGCGTGTCCTCGCCCCGCTCCTTCTGCTCCAGGAGGTCGTTGAGGCTGGACATCATGTCCTTCATGCGCTGCATCTGCTCGGGCGACACGTCCTGCATGGCCCCGGCCATCTGGTTGACGTAGCGCTGCATGAGCTGCTGGCGGAGCTGATCCATGAGCTGCTCGAAGCGCTCCCGGGCGTCGCTGGAGGTGAAGTCGTACTCCTGCAGGTCCTTCACCATGCCGGCGAGGTCGGGCGGCAGCATGTCGAGCTGCATCTGGCGCTCGGCCACGGCGTCGTCGGTGACCTCTTGGCGCCGCTGATCGCCGCTCTCGCGAGCCTCGCTGGCCAGCTGGTCGAGCGCCTCCCGCTCGGTGTCCACGATGTCGCGCAGCTCCTGTGCGATGTCGTCGTACACACCCCCGAGGTCGTACTGCTCCAGCGCGTCCTTCCGCTTGCGCCGCAGCTTCTCCAGCATGTCGCGCATGCCCTGGATGCGTTCCCCGTTGCGATCACGGAACCCCGACTGGAGCATGCGCCGCAGCGCCGCGTTCAGGTCGCCGTGATACAGCAGGTCGTCGGTCATCTCCTCGAGGATGCGGTCGGCATCGAGGTCGAACCCGACTTGCGTGCCGTCCCAGCGTGAGTAGGTGAACCGGGATCCCATGCGGCGACGCTACCGGGAATCTCCGGCGCCTTCGCCGCCGGCTCGCGGCGCCTCTCGGGGCAAATCTGCTTCTCGGTGCCAAAGTGCAGCAGAAATGATGCTCGAACGCGACGAGAAGCGGCTCAGCCCGCCGTCGCCGACCACGAAAAGTGGCGACCATCGGCCGACCAACCGCCGATCGGCGCCCACTCGGACCACTCGAAATCTCGATCGACACCGCCACGCGCCGCGCCGGCCCACCTTCGCGGCGCTCGGCCTACGTGCCCGGGTTACGACGCCGGGGCGTCGGGCCCGTCACGTAGCCTCATCCCGATGCGTGTGCCGCGTACGTTCGTCTTCGCCGACCTGTCGGGATTCACGAACTACACGTCCGCCAACGGTGACGACGCCGCCGCCTTCCTGCTGTCTTCCTTCCGCTCGGTCGTGCGCGAGGTCGCCTCCGACCGCGGCGTCCGGGTGGCGAAGTGGCTGGGGGACGGCTGCATGATCGTCGCCGTCGACCACGCCGACGGCGTGGCCGCCGCCCTCGACCTCGACGAGCGGGCCCGGAAGGCCTGCGCTCCTCTGGCCCTGCGCGTCGGCGTGGCGAGCGGCTACTCGCTGCTGTTCGAAGGCGACGACTACATCGGCCTCGCCGTCAACCTCGCCGCCCGCCTGTGCGACGCCGCCGGCCCCTACGAGGTGCTCATGCCGGCCGATCACCTCGACGAGCTGCCGGAGGGCGTCACCGCCATCCCCTACGGCGATCTGGCCCTGCGCGGCTTTCCGCATCCGGTGTCCGTGGTGGCGCTGGCCGGCTTGCCGGTGCCGTCGCCCCACCACGACACCGGCGAGCTGTGGACCCGCTCGCCGTACGTGGCCTAGCCCGATGCCTCGGCTCGGCGCCATCGCCGACCGGCTCGGGCCCGACACCCTCAGTGCCCTCGTCGCCGCCGGTGCGACCGAGCTGCGCGTCCCCGCGCGCTGGCCCGTGCTCCAGACCCGCCCGGGCCAGTGGGACGGCGGCGCCCTGGAAGCGCTCACCACCGACGTGACGGCGGCGCGTGACGCCGGCCTCAGCCCGTGGTTGGCACTGCTCGGCCGGCGCGTCCCGGGCTGGTTCGACGACGAAGGCGGGTTCGCCGACGCCAAGACGGCGGCACGCTGGTGGCCGCGCTACGTGGACGCGCTGGCCAGCGAGCTGGGCGACACCGTCGCCGGCTGGTTTCCCATGGTGAACCCGACCGCCTTCGCCGCCGAGATCTTCGCCGAGCGCGACGCTGACGTGGCCATGGCCGGCCAGCGCAACCTGGTGGCCGCCTGGCGTGACGCGTGGCGGATCCTGCGCGGTGGCCCACCCGTCGCCACCGCCCTCGCCGTGCACCCCTGGGACGACACCTGGGTCCGCGCCCTGCGGTCCGGCGAACCGCTGCCCAACGGGCTCGAGCTGGAGGACCTGGCCGGCGCCTGCGACTTCCTCGGCGGCATCGTGCCCATCGACCATCACACCGACGTCGACCTGCCCACCGAGCGCCTCGTGCGCCTGGCCACGGAGGGACCGGAAGGTCCACTCATCGTGCTGGCGACCCTGGGCGGCACGGTCGACGACGAACGGGCCGTCGCTGCCGAAACGCTGGTGGCGGCGGTGCGCCTCGTGGCCCACGACGGCGTGACCGTCGAGGTGGTCTTCGCCGACTCGTTGCTGGCCACCGACGGCGCACCGTCGGCGGCGGCCGATCAGCTGCGGCTGCGGTAGGTCGCCCGCGAGCCGGACGAGTCCTTGTTGAGCCGCTTCGAGAGGTGCAGTCCCTCGAGCACGAACTCGACGGCACTGGCCACCGCCGCCGGTGATTCGTCGCCCTGGGTGAGCTCGGCCACGGGCTCGCGCAGCGGGGGGATGGCCGACAGCAGCTCCGCCTCCGTGGTGGACGCGATGTCCTCACCGGTGTGGGCCACGACGCCGTCTTCGAACGCCGACACGATGTCGCGCATGCGGTCGATCGAGAGGTGCTCCTTGTAGACCGTGAGCACCGCTGCCTTCAGCATGTTCTCGACGATCTGGCCTTCGCGGCCCTCTTCCAGCGTCTCGATCTCGATCTTGCCCGACGTGGACGACGCCATCGCCTCGAGGTCACAGATCCGCGGCACCACCGTGCGCTCTCCGGTGCGCAGCGCCCGCCGCACCGCGTTGGCCGACAGGACCTCGGAGTTGGCCACGCTGAGGCGCACCGACACACCCGAGCGCTGGTTCACGTGGCTCGACTGGCGGGCCAGATGGGAGAACGTGGCCACGATCTCCTCCATGTAGCCCGGCACGCTGACGTGCACGTCACCGACGGAACCGGGGCGCGCCTCCTGGCGCATGATGGCGACCTCGGTCGACACCTCGAGCGGGTAGTGCGTGCGGATCTGGCTGCCGAAGCGATCCTTCAGCGGCGTGATGATGCGGCCGCGGTTGGTGTAGTCGTCGGGGTTGGCGGAGGCCACCAGCAAGACGTCGAGCGGTAGGCGGATCTTGTATCCCCGCACCTGCACGTCGCGCTCTTCCAGCACGTTGAGGAGGCCGACCTGGATGCGCTCGGCGAGGTCGGGGAGCTCGTTGATGGAGAAGATGCCACGGTTGGTGCGGGGCACGAGGCCGTAGTGCAGCGTGAGCTCGTCGGACAGGTACCGGCCCTCGGCCACCTTGATGGGGTCGACCTCACCGATGAGGTCGGCGATCGATGTGTCGGGCGTGGCCAGCTTCTCGCCGAAGCGGTCATTGCGGTGCACCCAGTCGATGGGGGTGTCCTCGCCCCGGTCGTGCACGAGGTCGAGGGCGTGGCGCGACACCGGCGCGTATGGGTCGTCGTTGATCTCCGAGCCGGCCACGATGGGCATCCACTCGTCGAGCAGCTCCACCAGCGACCGGATCATGCGGGTCTTGGCCTGACCGCGCTCGCCCAGGAAGATGATGTCGTGGCCGGCGAGCAGTGCGTTCTCGAGCTGCGGGAAGACGGTGTTCTCGTACCCCAGCACGTGCTCGAAGACCGGCTCACCAGCGGAGATCTTCCGCACGGTGTTGCGCCTGACCTCTTCCTTGACCGGGATGGACTCCCAACCCGATTCGCGTAGCTGGCCGAGGGTGGCAGGGCGCGACGACATGAGAGGCACCCTACCGAGATATTCGCCCGGCGCCCTCCCTCGACCAGCCCAGCGAAGGCGTGACCGGCGCACGTAGAGTGCCGCGGGCATGGACCTGTCGGGCACGTGGCGGGCGGCGATCGCCGACGACGATCTGCGCCGCAACGCCTTTGCCCTCGACTTCGACGACGCCGCCTGGGAGCCGATCGAGGTGCCTGGCCACTGGCGTTCCACGCCGGCGTTCGCCGACTCCGACGGCCCGCTGATCTACCGGACGCGCTTCGAGCTGGAACCCGGTGTCGAAGGGGCCCGCCACTGGGTCGTGCTGGACGGGCTCTTCTACCAGGGCGACGTCTGGCTGGACGGCGCCTACCTCGGCGATCCGGAGGGGTACTTCTTCCCGCACGCCTACGAGGTGACCGAGCTGGCGCGCCTGTCCCTCGAGCACGTGCTGGCCGTGGAGGTCACGTGCGCGCCGCCGCCTGATCGCGCGAAGAAGCGCGCCGTCACCGGCGTGTTCCAGCACTCGGATTCGTTGGATCCGGCGTGGAACCCGGGCGGCCTGTGGCGCTCGGTGCGGGTCGAGCGCACCGGCCCCGTGCGGATCGGGCGGATGCGGGTGCTGTGCACCGAGGCCGACGCCGAGCGGGCCCAGGTGCACGTGCGAGTCGAGCTCGACAGCGACGTCGCTCGGTCCGTGCGGGTGCGCACGACCGTGGACGACCGCGTCGAGCGGGAACGGGAGTTCCCGCTGGCCCGCGGCAGCAACCAGGTGGAGTGGAGCTTCGGCATCGAGCACCCGTCGCTGTGGTGGCCATGGTCGCTCGGCGAGCAACCACTGTCGACCGTGGCCGTGTCCGTGTACGTGGGCCACGAGAAGAGCGACGTCCGCAGCCTCCGCACCGGCTTCCGGCAGGTGGCGCTGCGCAACTGGACGCTGTACGTGAACGGGGAGCGGCTCTTCCTGAAGGGCGCCAACATCAACCCCACCCGCCAGGCGCTGGCGGCGGCGACGCCCGACGAGCTGCGGGGCGACATCCTGCTGGCGCGCGACGCCGGCCTCGACGTGGTGCGACCGCAGGCCCACATCACGAGGCCCGAGCTCTACGACGCCGCCGACGAGATCGGCATGCTCGTGTGGCAGGACTTCCCGCTGCAGTGGGGCTACGCCCGATCGGTGCGCCGCCAGGCGATGCGCCAGGCCACCGAAGCGGTCGACCTGCTCGGCCACCATCCGTCGATCGTGGTGTGGTGCGGGCACAACGAGCCGGTCGGGCTCGACGTCGCCGCCGTCCACGAAGCAGACCGGGCCTTGACCCCGGGCTACGTGGCCGCCCAGGAGCTGCCCACCTGGAACCGCACCATCCTCGACCGGTCCGTGAAGCGGGCCTTCGAGCGCGCCGACGGGAGCCGGCCCGTCGTGGCCCACTCCGGCGTCGCGCCCCATCTGCCGCAGCTCGACGGCACCACCAGCCACCTCTGGTTCGGGTGGTACTACGGCGAGATCGCCGGCCTGCGGGCCTTCGCCGCCATCGTGCCCAGGATGGTGCGCTTCGTTGCCGAGCTGGGCGCCCAGTCCGTGCCCGAGGATGCCGCCTTCATGGAGCCCGAGCGGTGGCCGGACCTCGACTGGGAGCGGCTCACGAGCCATCACGATCTCCAGCTGGGCGTGTTCGAGCGGCGCGTGCCTGCGGCGGCGTTCGCCACCTTCGACGAGTGGCGCCGCGCCACGCAGGGCTATCAGGCGGTCGTGCTCAAGCAGCAGATCGAGCACCTGCGGCGCTTGAAGTACCGGCCGACCGGTGGCTTCACCATCAGCTCGCTGGCCGATGCCCACCCAGCCGTCACGGGCGCCGTGCTGGGTCATGATCGCCAGCCGAAGCTGGCCTACGCCGCTCTCGTCGAGGCGTGCCGGCCGGTGATCGTCGTCGCCGACTGGCCGCCACCCATCCTCGCGCCCGGCACGACCGTGGCGCTCGACGTCCACGTGGTGTCCGATCGCCACGACGCCATCGACGGCGGTGAGGTGACCGCGCGACTCTCATGGGACGGCGGCGGTCATGGCTGGCGGTGGCGGGGCGAGGTGGGCGCCGACTGCTGCCTGCGCGCCGGCACCGTGTCGTTCGTGGTGCCCGATGCGCCGGGCCTGCTCACCCTGGACCTCGATCTGGTGGCCGGCGACCTCGCCGCCACCAACCGCTACACCAGCCGGATCACGTCCGGCTGAGCAGACGCCGGTTCTTGAACTTGGCCTTCAGGTAGTCGCGGTTCATGAGGGCGATGAAGTCGATCGAGATCAACTTCGGGCACGCCGCCTCGCACTCGCCGTGGTTCGTGCACGAACCGAAGTGCGACTCCATCTCGTCCACCATCGCCTCGACCCGCTGGTACCGCTCGGGCTGACCCTGGGGCAAGAGGTTGAGGTGGGCCACCTTGGCCGCGGTGAAGAGGTTGGCGGCGCCGTTCGGGCACGCCGCCACGCAGGCGCCGCAACCGATGCACGCCGCCGCGTCCATGGCCGCGTCGGCCACGACCTTCGGGATGGGGATGAGGTTGGCGTCGGGCGCGCCACCGGTCTGCGCGGTGATGAACCCGCCGACCTCGATGATGCGATCGAACGCCGCCCGATCCACCATGAGATCCTTGATCACAGGGAAGGCACGCGCCCGCCACGGCTCGATGGTGATGGTGGCGCCGTCGTCGAACTTGCGCATGTGGAGCTGGCAGGTCGCCGTACCCCGCTCGGGCCCGTGGGCCTGACCGTTGATCATCAACGAGCACGTGCCGCAGATGCCCTCACGGCAGTCGTGATCGAAGGCGATGGGCTCCTGGCCCTGCTCGTTGAGTCGCTCGTTGACGACATCGAGCATCTCCAGGAACGACGCCTCGTCACTGATGCCCGGGGCCTCGTAGGTCTCGAACCGGCCCGGGGTGTCGGGACCGTCCTGGCGCCACACTCGCAGTGTCACGTTGAGGGTGCGGGACATCTACTTGTAGCTCCGTTGCGTCAGGTGCACGTACTCGAACTCGAGCGGTTCCTTGTGAACCTTCTGCTGACCCGACTGGCCGGTCCACTCCCACGCCGCCACGTAGCAGTAGTTGTCGTCGTCGCGCCGGGCCTCGCCGTCTTCGGTCTGGTACTCGGACCGAAAGTGGCCGCCGCACGATTCGTTGCGCTGCAAGGCATCCGTGCACATCAGCTCGGCCAGTTGGAAGAAGTCGTCGACGCGGCCGGCGCGCTCCAGGCTCTGGTTGAGTGACTCACCGGCCCCCAGCACCCGCAGGTCCTTCTGGAACTCCTCGTACAGCGCGGGGATCTCCGACAGCGCCTTCTGCAGGCCCTCGCTCGTGCGCTCCATCCCGCAGTAGTCCCACATGATGTGGCCCAGCTCTTTGTGGAAGTGATCGACCGAGCGGGTGCCCTTGATGGCCAGGTAGCCGTCGTAGCGAGCACGCACGTCCGCCTCGACCTGCTGGAAGGCAGGGTCGTTGGTAGGCACCGGCTTGGAGTTGAGCTGCGGCGCCAGGTAGTTGCCGATGGTGTACGGCAGCACGAAGTAGCCGTCGGCCAGGCCCTGCATGAGCGCGGACGCACCGAGGCGGTTGGCTCCGTGGTCGGAGAAGTTGGCTTCGCCGATGGCGTACAGCCCGGGCACGGAGGTACCCAGCTCGTAGTCGACCCACAGCCCGCCCATCGTGTAGTGCGGCGCCGGGTAGATGCGCATGGGCACGACGTAAGGATCCTCGTCGGTGATGCGCTCGTACATCTCGAAGAGGTTGCCGTAGCGCTCCTCGATGACGGGCTTGCCGAGGCGCGCGATGCCGTCGGCGAAGTCGAGGTAGACGCCGTTCTTCTTGGGACCGACGCCCTTGCCGGTGTCGATCATGGCCTTGGCGTTGCGGGACGCCACGTCGCGGGGCACGAGGTTGCCGAAGGCCGGGTACTTGCGCTCCAGGAAGTAGTCGCGCTCGGCGTCGGGGATCTTGTCGGGCGACCGGGTGTCGTCGGGGTTCTTCGGCACCCAGATGCGGCCGTCGTTGCGGAGGCTCTCCGACATGAGCGTGAGCTTCGACTGGAACTCGTCGCTCTGCGGGATGCAGGTCGGGTGGATCTGCGTGTAGCAGGGGTTGGCCATGAGGGCACCGCGCCGGTGGGCCCGCCAGATCGCCGTGGCATTGCAGGCCATGGCGTTGGTGGAGAGGAAGAAGGCGTTCGAGTACCCGCCGGTGGCCAGTACGACGGCGTGGGCCGAGAACGACGAGATCTCACCCGAGACGAGGTCGCGCACGACGATGCCGGCACAGCGACCGTCGACCACGACGACGTCGAGCAGCTCCATGCGGTTGTAGAGCTCGACCGTGCCCAGCCCGATCTGGCGAGCCAGCGCCTGGTAGGCGCCGAGCAGCAGCTGCTGGCCGGTCTGGCCGCGGGCGTAGAACGTACGGCTCACCTGCGCGCCGCCGAAGCTGCGGTTGTCGAGCAGGCCGCCGTACTCGCGGGCGAACGGCACGCCCTGGGCCACGCACTGGTCGATGATGTCGACCGACACCTGGGCCAGGCGGTACACGTTCGATTCGCGTGAGCGGTAGTCGCCGCCCTTCACGGTGTCGTAGAAGAGGCGGTAGATGCTGTCGCCGTCGCCGCGGTAGTTCTTGGCCGCATTGATGCCGCCCTGCGCGGCGATGGAGTGGGCCCGGCGCGGTGAGTCGTGGAACGTGAAGGCCTTCACCTTGTAGCCCAACTCGGCCAGCGTGGCCGCCGCCGACGCGCCGGCGAGGCCGGTGCCGACCACGATGATCTCGTACTTGCGCTTGTTGGCCGGGTTCACCAGCTTGGTGTTGAACTTGTAGCTGTCCCAGCGCTCTTGGATGGGCCCCTCGGGGATCTTGGCGTCGAGCAGGTCGTGCACGGTGGGCATCTCCTCAGCTCACGATCCCGGCGAGGACCGCCACGGGGAACGAGACGTTCCCGACGACGATCACGCTCGCGAACCCGGCGGCGAACCAGCGCCGCCACTCGTTGAAGCGCGGGTTGTTGGTACCGATGGATTGGAAGAGGCTCCACGCCCCGTGGAAGAGATGGATGCCGAGCGCGATGTTGGCGACGATGTAGAGGATGGCGATCGGCACGCGCGACAGGCTCTCGACGATGTTGTGATAGGGCGCGCCGCGGACGAAGTCGGGGTTGGCGAACCCCCACGTGAGGTCAGCCAGGTGCCACGCGAGGAACAGCAACACGATGATGCCGCTCCAACGCATGGTGCGGCTGGCGAAGTCGGCGGCCACGTAGTCGCGGTGGCTCTGGTACTTGACCGGGCGGGCCTTGCGGTTCATGACGGTGAGCGAGTAGGCGGCGTGCAGGTGCAGCAGCAACGCCACGATCAGCCCGATGCGCAGCAGCCACAAGACGAACGAGCGCGGGGCGATGGGCACCAGGAGCTCACGCAGGAACTCGCTGTAGTGGTCGAGTTGCTCAGGCCCGAAGAACATCTTGAGGTTGCCGAGCATGTGGGCGATGACGTACAGCATCCCGACGATGCCGGTGATGGCCATCACGTACTTCTTGCCGACGGCCGAGCGGTAGAACTCGACGAAGAACGGTGCCCGCCGGCGGCCGCCCCGACGGTCGACCGCGGTGCCGCTGACAGGGCCTCGCTGGATCGTTGCCTGCGCCATGTGCGGGCGGCCCTTTCGTTCGCCTCAATCTCCTGCCTGAGCGATGACGGTAGCCCGGCCGGAGCACCCTGACACAACCTCTGGCTACGTTCCATAGCCATGTCGCGCCTGCTCCGACAACTTGTAGCGATCGCCGCCATCGCTGCCAGCGTCGGGCTGAGTCACCCGGCCACGGCGGCACGGGCACCGGCGCCGCGCCTGTTCCTCGTGGCCGACTCGGTGGCGCTCGGCGCCGCGCCGGCGATCCGGGCGGCGTTCGCCGGTTGGGACGTGGCCATCCAGGGCCACCAGGGCATCTTCACCGACGACGCCGCCGAGGTGGTGTGGGCCAACCGGGCCGAGGTGGCACCCATCGCCGTCGTGGCGACGGGCTACAACTACCCGGTCTGGAACCCGGCGCTGTTCGACGGCTGGATCGACCAGATGATGCGCCGGCTGGTCGACGCCGGCGCCCAGCACGTCTTCTGGCTCACCCTGCGCGAGCCGCCGCTGGGCGACCACGACATCGTGTCGGTCTGGGAGAAGAGCGGCATCGCCAACCACTACCCGCAGGCCAACGAGCAGCTCCGTGCGGCCACGGACCGGTGGCCGCAACTGGCCATGGCCGACTGGAACGGCGCCTCAAGGGGCCCAGGGTTGACCTGGGACGGATTGCACGTCACTCCCGCCGGCGGGGCCGTGATGGCCGACCTCCTCGTCGACGAAGTCGGCGGCATCGGGCGGCTCCCGGCGGGTGGCACGCTGCGGCTGACGGTGCCCCCGGGGGCCGGCGCGGCCGCCATCAACCTCACCGCCACCTGGCCCCGAGGGGCCGGCTACCTGACGGCGTGGCCCTGCGACCAGCCCCGCCCCCTCGCCTCGTTCACGTTCGCTCCGGGCCAGCTGGTCGTGGACGTCGCCGGATGGTTCGACGCCGGATCGGCGCTTCGAGCGGCGAACCCGACCCGGCTGGCCGACACCCGCACCACCGGTGCCCGGCTCCAACCTGGCGGGGTGCTGGCGGTGGCCGCTCCTGGCGGTGCCGGCGCCGTCGTGGTGACGGCCACGGCCGTCGACCCGTCCGGTCCGGGCTACCTCACCGTGTACCCCTGCGGCCCGCCGCCGCCGGCGGCGTCGACGCTGAACTACCAGGTCAACGGGGTCGTCGCCAACCTTGCCGTCGCCGCCGCCGGGACCGGTGGCCAGGTGTGTGTCACCTCGTTCGCCGCCGCTGACGTGGTGGTCGATCTGGCCGCGTGGGTGCCCCCCGGGGCGGCGTTCCAACCAGCGGGACCTCGGCGTCTGGCCGACACCGGAACCGCCTGAGCAACGACCCGACATCGCCGAAGTGTGAAGATGGGCCGATCGGCGGGTTTCCCGCCCTGGCGGCATTTTCCTAGACTCCGCCCGCTGTACCCAGCCTGACGTCGCGTGCCTCGAGCGCGCCGAACCAACACCAGAGGGACATCCCGTGAGCCCAGTACTTGCCGCCGAGGGCGGCTACCAAGAGTTCGCGTTGCACGGCGGCGAGTGGTTCGTCCTCATCGGCTCCGTGCTCACCGCGCTCCTCGCCCTCGCTGTCGGCTTCCTGCTCATCCGCGGCGTGCTCGCCGAGGATGAGGGAACGCCGAAGATGATCGAGATCGCCAAGGCGATCCAGGAGGGCGCTCTCGCGTACCTGAAGCGCCAGTTCCGCACGATCGGCATCATCCTGATCCCGCTCATCGTGGTGGTCTTCTTCACCTCGGTCGCGGTGAAGAAAGCCGACGGGCAGACCGAAGCGTTGAGCTTCGCCGCGTCCGGCACGTTCCGCACCGGTGCCTTCCTGCTGGGCTGCCTGCTGTCGGGCCTCACCGGCTTCATCGGCATGAGCCTGGCCGTGCGGGGCAACGTCCGCACGGCGGCGGCGGCCAAGACCGGCTCCATGCCGGCGGCGCTCAAGGTGGCGTTCCGCACCGGGGGGGTCGCCGGCATGTTCTGCGTCGGCCTGGGCCTCCTGGGCGCCACGTTGATCATCATGATCTTCCAGAACACGAGCACGGCCATCCTCATCGGCTTCGGCTTCGGCGGCTCCCTCCTGGCGCTGTTCCTGCGCGTCGGCGGCGGCATCTTCACCAAAGCCGCCGACGTCGGGGCCGACCTCGTCGGCAAGGTGGAGGCGGGCATCCCCGAAGACGATCCCCGCAACCCGGCCACCATCGCCGACAACGTGGGCGACAACGTGGGCGACTGCGCCGGCATGGCCGCCGACCTGTTCGAGAGCTACGAGGTCACCCTCGTCGCCTCCATCATCCTGGGCGTACCGGCCTTCCAGGCCATCTTCCCCGACCAGCCCGGCCTGTGGGCCGCAGGCGCCATCTTCCCGCTGGGGTGTCGCGCCATCGGCGTGCTGGCATCCATCGTGGGCGTGTTCGCCGTCTCCGCCAAGGACACCGACAAGTCGGCCATGACGCCGATCAACCGGGGCTTCCTCACGGCCGGCATCCTCACCATCATCGGCACCCTCATCTTCGCCCTCATCTACATCGGCAACCCGGACGGCACGACCTCCTACGTCGGGCTGCGCATGTTCGGTGCCGTCGTCGTCGGCCTCGTCCTGGCTCAGGTCGCCAGCCGCATCACCGAGTACTTCACCTCCACCGAGACTGCCCCCGTCCGGGAGATCGCCGAGGCGGCCCGCACCGGCCCTGCCACGACGGTGCTGTCGGGCATCTCCTCGGGTCTCGAGAGCTCGGTGTGGGCCATCGTGGCCATCGCGCTGGCCATCGCCGCGGCGATCGGGTTGGGCGACGGCAACCTGCAGTTCTCCTTCTACCTCGTCGCCCTCGCCGGCATGGGCATGCTGGCCACCACCGGCGTCGTGGTGAGTGAGGACACCTTCGGCCCGGTGGCCGACAACGCCGCTGGCATCGCCGAGATGTCAGGCGAGTTCCACGGCGAGCCCGAGCGCATCATGGTCATGCTCGATGCCGTCGGGAACACCACGAAGGCCGTCACCAAAGGCTTCGCCATCGGCTCCGCCGTCATCGCCGCCGTCGCGTTGTTCGCGTCGTACATCGAGACCATCAGCAACGAGCTCAACCTCGGCCTGAGAGGCGATGAGCTCTTCTCCAACCCGCTCACGTCCATCAACGTGGCCGACCCGAAGACGTTCATCGGCCTCCTCATAGGCGGCTCCGTCGCGTTCCTGTTCTCGGGTCTCGCCATCCGCGCCGTCGGCCGCACCGCTGGCGTCGTGGTCCAAGAGGTCCGGCGGCAGTTCGCCGACGGCAAGATCATGAGCGGCGAGAAGCGGCCCGACTACGGCCCCGTCATCGACATCTGCACCACGGCGTCGCTGCGGGAGCTGGCCACGCCGGCGCTGCTCGCCATCCTCACGCCGGTCATCATTGGTTTCGGTATCAACTACTTCGCGCTCGGCGCCTTCCTGGCGGCGGTCATCCTCACCGGTCAGCTGATGGCCAACTTCCTGTCGAACTCCGGCGGGGCCTGGGACAACGCCAAGAAGTACATCGAGGACGGTCACGAGGGCGGCAAGGGCTCCGAAGCCCACAAGGCCGCGGTCATCGGCGACACCGTCGGCGACCCCTTCAAGGACACTGCCGGCCCGGCCCTCAACCCTCTCATCAAGGTGATGAATCTGGTGTCGCTGCTCATCCTGCCGGCGGTCATCAGCCTGGGCGACAACAGCTTCCGCTTCATCATCGCCGGCGTGTCGTTGATCGTCCTGCTGGGCGCCATCGCCTTCTCCAAGCGCCGGGCGCCGGGCATGGACGCCGCCATCTCCGAGCCGAGCGCCGCTCCGGCCCCCGCGACCGTCTGACCCACTGCATGCCCAGGCCCACTCGGGCCGATCTCGAACGGCACCGCGGCGCCACGGTCGATGACCTCATCGGCCCTGGCCTGCGGCTGCTGTTCGTCGGCATCAACCCAGGGCTCTGGACGGCGGCGGTCAACGCCCACTTCGCCCGGCCCGGCAACCGGTTCTGGCCGGCGCTGCACCGGGCCGGCATCACCGACCGCCAGATCGACGCCTCGGAAGGGTTCGCGCCCGACGACGTGGCCGAGCTGGTGCGCCGGGGCGTCGGCATCAGCAACCTCGTGAGCGTGGCCACGGCCCGAGCCGACGAGCTCACCGCGGCCGAGCTCGAGGCCGGGGCGCAGCACCTTCGGCGGTTGGTGGCCTCGACGCGGCCCAAGGTGGTCGCCGTGCTCGGTCTGACGGCCTACCGGGCGGCGTTCCAGGTCCGTTCGGCGCCGACAGGACGCCAGGCCGAACCGTTCGGGGGGGCCGAGCTGTGGGTGCTGCCCAACCCGAGCGGCCTCAACGCCCACGCCAGCCTCGACGTGCTGGCGCAGTGGTACGGCGCCGCCGCCGAAGCCGCCGGCATCGAGCTGCACTGACCGCCGGCCGCCGCCATCGAGCTGCACGGACCGCGCCCCCGCCCCCGCCGCCCCCGCCGCCCCCGCCGCCCCCGCCACACCCGATCGATCGCGCGGCCCGCGCGCTCGGACGCGCTGGAGAGCGTCCAAGCGCGCAGGCTGCGCGAAATTTGGGCTACCGAGCTTCAGCCCCGGGCTTGCTGTTCCTCCGGCTCACACACCGGGTGCGCACGGCAGGCCGCCCAACATGGCGGGCAGGGGCGCCAGTAGCCTTCGACGGTCATGCGCTCGCTCGTGCTCGCCAGCTTCCTGAACCCGGAATCGCTGCTGGAGAAGGGCGGCCTGCTGCTGTTCGGGCTCATCATCTTCGCCGAGTCGGGCCTGCTCATCGGCTTCTTCCTGCCCGGCGACTCCCTGCTGTTCATCGCCGGGTTCCTGTCGTCGGATGCCGGCGGCAACCAGCTCCCCCCACTGCCGATCGTGGCCGGCGTGGCCTTCGTCGCCGCTGTGCTCGGCGATCAGGTCGGGTTCTGGTTCGGCCGGAAGGTGGGTCCGGCACTGTTCAGCCGTCCCGACAGCCGCCTGTTCAAGCAGCAGCACGTCGTCAAGGCCCATGCGTTCTTCGAGAAGCACGGCGCCAAGACCATCGTGCTGGCGCGGTTCGTGCCCGTGGTGCGCACCTTCGCCCCCATCGTGGCCGGTGTCGGCAAGATGCACTACCGCACCTTCGTCATGTTCAACCTGCTGGGTGGCTTGCTATGGGCCGTGGGGCTCACCACCCTGGGGTACTTCATGGGTCAGATCGATGCGGTGAAGAACAACATCGAGCTGGCCATCGTGGCGATCATCGCCGTGTCGATGGTGCCCGTAGGGATCGAGCTGATCAAGCACCGGCGCGAGGCCAAGCGCGCCCTCGAAGAGGCCATCGCCGACTGACTCGATCAGCCGGCCGGAGCACCTGCGGCTGACGTCGACCACCCGCTCGGGCCGAGACGGCGCTGCACGGTGAGCGAGCCGGGGCCGCGCAGGTACGCCGTCACACCGTGGGAGCCGTCGATGGCCCCGATCCAGTCATCCGGCAGTTGAAGCGGTCCCCACGTGTGGGAGCGGGCGGCGCCGCCCACCACTTCGAGCGGTCCGCCCACGATCTCGACGACGGCATGGCTCTCACCCGCTTGCCGGTAGCCACCCGGCGTCGGCTCGGGCGGGGCGGCGGCGTACCACTCGAGATCGAGAGCGATGGGCGCGGCGGTGCCGTAGGCACGGCCGAGGGCGTCTGCGGGGTCGTCGAGAGCGACGGCGTGGCACTCGTTGCGCACGGTCCACTGCTCGAACGGCGCCTCGCACTGATGGTCGGCCCACAGCCCGGTGGTACGGACGCGTAGGCCGGCGGTGGGCAGCGGCAGATCGATGTCGGCCACGTGCAGCAACGGTTCGTCATCGCGAGCCAGGACGCACCAGTACCAGGCCCGGCGCTGGACGGGCAGCAGGGTGAGCCAGGTGAACCCACCGGCGGCGCCCTCGGGCGACCAGAAGTCGAACACGAAGGTCTCGGCCCACCACGGATCGGCGTCGGGCTGGTGGCGACCCTCGTCGAACGGGTTCTCGCGCACCGTCGGGCAGACTAGGCAACTGTGCTCCGGTACCTCAGCCTCGACTGGATCGTCGCCCTCGGCGACGAGGCCGAGCGCAGCGACGCCCTCCGCGAGGTAGCGACCGGTCGCCACCTCGCCGTCACCCAAGTGGTGACGGGCGGGCCGGAGGGCGACATCACCTACCACCTCGACGTCGACGACGGCACGGTGCGCTTCGGTCCCGGGGCGGCCGAGAACGAACAGGTCCGCTTCGTGCAGGACTGGGAGACCGCGGTGGGGGTGGCCACGGGCACCATGAACGCGCAGGAAGCGTTCATCAGCGGGCGCATCAAGCTCTTCGGCGACCAGCAGCTCATCATGGACTCGGTGCCGGTGTTCGCCGCCCTCGACGGGATCTTCTCGACGGTGCGGGAGCGCACCGACTATGCCTGAGCTGCCCGAAGTCCAGGCCCATGCCGAACGTCTCACGGAGGAGTTCGGGGGTGCGGTGCTCGCCCGCTTCACCCCGGTGGCCTTCCACGCCCTCAAGACGGTCGTGCCGGCACCGGACGATTCGGTGGGTCAGCCGCTGCGCGCTGTCGGTCGCCGGGCGAAGTACCTGCTGCTTGATTTCGGCTCCGACACCTTCGTCGTGCACCTGATGCAGGGTGGTCGCCTGAAGCCCGACCCGAAGCAGACGGCCCGGCCGCGCGGCGGGCTGGCCCGTTGGGTCTTCGACGACGGGCGGGCGTTGCTGCTCACCGAGCACGGCACCGAGCGGCGCGCCGGCGTCTGGGTCTCGGCCACCGATGGCCTCCTCGATCGACCGCCACTCGACGACCTCGGCCCCGAAGCCATGGACGTGACGCCCGAGCAGCTGGCCGAGCGCTTTGCCGAACGGGGCGTGCGGCTGCACACGTTCCTGCGCGATCAGGGCGCCATCGCCGGGCTCGGTCGGCGCCTGGCCAACGAGGTCTGCCACCGGGCGGCGCTGTCGCCGTTCGTCTCCACCAAGAAGCTCAGCCTCGACGACGCCACCCGGGTCGTGGCCGCCATCCACGACGCGGTCGACGAAGGTCTGACCTACGAGCGCAGCCGGCCGGACATGAGCGCGTCGGCCGATCGGCCCGGCAACGTGCACCATCGCAAGGGCGAGCCGTGCCCGGTCTGCGGCGACACCGTCCGAGACGTGACCTACGCGAAGTACCAGGTCAACTACTGCCCAACCTGCCAGACCGGCGGCAAGGTCCTGGCCGACAACACGACCAGCAAGTTCCTCAAGTAGGTCGGGCGGCCTCAAAGGGTGAAGTTGGCCATCTGCTAAAACCACGCCGGGCGCGCACGGCGAGGTCGTTGAGTGACGACGGCGGGCCGGGCCCACGTACCCCGGGAGGCTCCGCGATGGACCACGCACTCACACGGCGAGGATTGCTAGCAGGGATGGGCGCGGCCGCCGGCGTGGCCGCGTTCGCGTCCGGCGTCGGTCCGGCAGGTGGCGGGGCCGCCGGCGCGTCGCCGGCGCAGCTCTTCGGGCAGCAGGCGGGCTTCGACCCCAGCGCCGACACCCTCGTGCCCGGGCTCACCTACGTCGTCGTCGACGGGAGCGCCTTCACGCCCCGCACGGCCGACAGCGCCTGGCCCCGCAACGTCGTCACCATGGGCACCAACCTGACCAGCGGCGGCGTCCTGGTGGCCCCGCTCGATGTGCCCGTCGGTGCCGTGCTCAAGCAGGTGACGCTGTACTACCTCTTCCCGCCCGGCGCCGAGCTGCAGGCGTCGGTCATGCGCAAGCTCTTCGTCGGCCCCTACGACGACGTCGCCCCGCCCGTCACCCTGCCGACGGGTGATGACCTCCAGTCGTACACGTGGGACATCAACGAGCCGGTGAACGGTTCGGCCACCTACGCGATCTTCGTCAACACCCTCGACGACACTCAACTCGTCGGCGGCGTGCGTTACGGCTACACGGCACCGGTGAGTCAGGGCTTCCACGCGCTCGACAAGATCACGCGCGTCGTCGACACCCGCACCACGGGCGGCAAGCTGGCGCCGAACGAGGAGCGCGTGGTCACCCTGGGCGTCCCGGCCGTGGCTCGGGCCGGCGTGATCAACCTCACGGTCACCGAGACGGAGCTCGCCGGCTACGTCAGCGTGTTCCCATCGAACGTCACGTGGCCGGGCAACTCCAGCATCAACTGGTCGACGTCCAACCAGAACCTGGCCAACGGGGTGATCTGTGCGGTCGACGCCACTGGCAAGATCACGCTGCGGGGCGGCGTCAACAAGACCCACGTGGTCATCGACGTCCAGGGCTACCTGACGTAACTCGGTGCGGCGGCGCCTACGCTCCGCCGATGCCGATCCACCTGCGCGCCGAGCCGGGCGACTACGCGCCGGCCGTCCTGTGCCCGGGCGATCCCCGCCGGGCCCAGCACATCGCCACGACCTTCTTCGACGACGCCCGGCTGGTGAACGAGGAGCGCGGCCTGCTCGGCTACACGGGCACGTTCCAGGGCCGGGCGATCTCGGTGCAGACCAGTGGCATGGGCTGCCCCAGCGCCGCCATCGTCTACGAGGAGCTGATCCAGCTCGGGGCGACCAGGCTGATCCGCGTCGGCACGTGTGGTGCGCTACAGCGAAGCATGGCCATGGCCGACCTCGTCGTGGGCATGGCGTCCACGCCGTCGGACCAGACCGCGCTCACCTACACCGCCGGTGAGCCCCACGCCCCCGTGGCCGACTGGCGCCTCGTCAGCCTGGCCGCCCAGCTGGCCAAGGAGCAGGGTGAGCCGTTCCACGTCGGGGGCATCGTGTCGAGCGATGTCTTCTACGACCCCGACACCGACCGATTTCGGCGGTGGGCCACCCGCGGCATCCTCGGCGTCGAGATGGAAGCCGCCGTCCTCTACACCGTCGCCGCCCTGCGGGGCGTGGCCGCCCTCACGGTGCTCACCGTCTCCGACACGCTCTACGGCGACGCCCCTGTGCGCATCTCCGACGCCGACCTGCGCCGCGGCGTGGACCGGATGACCGAGTTGGCGGCCCGTGTGGCGACCGCCGATTTGTAGTCTGACGGCGCCATGGCCGAGCGCTACCTCTGGTCGCCGATCCGGCTGGGTCCGGTGACCGTCCGCAACCGCATCGTGTTCAGCGCGCACCTGACCAACTACGCCGAGGGCGGCCTGCCCACCGAGCAGCACGCCGCCTATTACGAGGCGCGTGCGGCCGGCGGCAGCGGCCTGATCATCACCGAGGAGCACTCCACCCACCCGACCGACTGGCCCTACGAGAAGCTGATCCACGGCTTCCACCGCGAGGTCATCCCGGGCTACCGGCGCATCACCGAGGCCGTGCACCGTCACCGCACGCCGATCTTCGCCCAGATCAACCACAACGGCGGGCAGGCGTCGTCCATGTACACGCGGCTGCCGGTGTGGGCGCCCTCGCCCGTGGCCGATCCCCTCTTCCGCGAGGTGCCCAAGGCCGTCGACGAGGCCGAGATCGCCGAGATCATCGCCGGCTACGCGCTGGTGGCCGGCCACTGCGCCGAGGGCGGCTTCGACGGCATCGAGCTGCAGTGCTCGCACTCGTCGATCGTGCGGGGCTTCCTGTCGCCGGCGACCAACCGGCGCACCGACCGCTACGGCGGCTCGCTGGCCAACCGCGCCCGCCTGCTGCTGGAGATCGCCGCCGCCGTGCGCCACGCCATCGGCCGCGACATGGCCCTCGGCGTCCGGCTCTGTGGTGACGAGCTGATCGAAGGCGGCACCACCATCGACGAGGCGGTGCAGGTGGCCGAGATGGTGGAGGCCAGCGGCGACGCCGACTACATCAACACCTCGATCGGGGTGGCGACCGCCAGCCTGTTCATGATCGAGGCGTCGATGCACGTGCCGCCCGGGTACGCGCTGTTCATCCCGTCCGCCATCCGCAAGGCCGTCGATCTGCCGGTCGTCGGCGTGGGTCGCTTCAAGGATCCGCTCCAGGCCGAGCGGGCGCTGGCCGAGGGCCATTGCGACCTCGTGGGCGTGGTGCGGGGCCAGATCGCCGATGCCGACTTCACCGCCAAGGCGCGCGCCGGCGCCACCGACGAGATCCGGCTGTGCCTGTCGTGCAACCAGGAGTGCGTCGGTCGCATGGGCCTCAACCGCTGGCTCGGCTGCATCGAGAACCCGCGCACGGGGCGCGAGATCACGAGCATCGGCCTCCAGCGCCCCGCGGCCGAGCGGCGGGGCGTGATGGTGGTCGGTGCCGGCCCCGCGGGCCTCCAGGCGGCCATCGCGGCGGCGCGCAACGGTCACGACGTCACGGTGTACGAGAAGGAAGCGCAAGCGGGCGGGCAGGTGCGACTGGCGGCGTCGGTGCCCAATCGCGCCGAGCTGGGCGACCTGGTGCGCAACCAGCTCACCGAGTGCCGGCGGCTGGGCGTCACCATCGAGTACGGCGTCGGGGTGTGGCCCGGCCTCGTGAGCGAGCGCCGGCCCGATCACGTCATCGTGGCCACCGGCGCCGAGCCCGCCCGGCCGTGGTGGGTGCCGGCCGATCAGGCCAACGTGTGCGATGTCCGCGAGGTGCTCGACGGGAGCGCCTCGCCCTTCGGCGACGTCGTGGTGATCGACGAGATCGGGTTCCACCACGCCACCTCGGTGGCCGAGCTGCTGGCCGATCGGGGCTGCAACGTTGAGGTCGTCACCAACGGCATGGTGGTGGGCCAGGATCTGGGCATCACGCTCGACATGGAAGGTTGGTGGATGCGCGCCAGCGCCAAGGGCATCGTGCAATCGACCGACCTGGTCCCGATGGGGATCGAGGGCAGGACGCTCACGCTGCTGCATCACCCCACGGGCCTCGACCAGGCCCGGACACCCGACTGGGTGGTGCTGGCCGTGCCGGCCAACCCGGTGGAGTGGCTCTACCTCGACCTGAAGGCGGCGGGCGTCAGCGTCGAGCGCGTCGGCGACTGCGTGGCGCCCCGCCGGGCCCATGCCGCCGTGATCGAAGGCGAACGGGCCGGAGCGGCAGTATGAGCCGGCTGGCCGTGGTGCCCGTGCGCGCCGGCGCCGCCGTCGCCGGCGGGGCGGAGTGCGTGGCCGAATGCGACGGCCGCGCCCTGTTGATCGGCGAAGGCACCGCCGCCGCCGCCGGCGAGTTGACCGGCATCGCCACGTCGCCCGTGCGCACGGTCGAGGTGGCGGCGTTCGCGCCGGCGGCCTGGGCCGCCATGCTGGCCCCGGTCGCAGGCGGCGAGGACGTCGTGCTGCTGCCCGCTTCGGCTGACGGGCGCGACCTTGCGCCGCGCCTGGCCGCGGTCCTCGGCCGCCCGCTCCTTGCCGGTGCCATCGCCGTCACCGACCACGGCGCCGAACTGGCCCGCCAAGGCGGCCTCGTGATCGAGTCGGTCCGTGCCGGTGGTCCGTTCGTCGCCACGCTGCAACCTGGTGTACGCGGCGTGGACCCGACGCCCGATGCCGCCCCGGTCGAGGTGGCACAGCTCGCCGTCGTTGCTCCTGGCGACGTGGCCGACGCCGCGGTGCTCGAAGTGCTCCCGCCCGACGTCGCCACCATGGACCTCGCCGAAGCCGCCGCCATCCTGGCCGGTGGTGCCGGACTGGACTCGCCCGATCGCTTCCGCCTCCTCGAGCGCGTCGCGGTCGCCGTCGGCGCGTCGGTTGGCGCCACGCGCGTCGTCACCGACCGGGGTTGGCTCGGCCACGAACGCCAGATCGGCACGACAGGCGTGGTCGTCGATCCGCAGGTTTACGTGGCCTTCGGGATCAGCGGCGCGGTGCAGCACACGAGTGGCCTCGGGCAGCCTGATCACATCGTGAGCGTGAACACCGACCCACACTGCCCGATGATGCAGCTGGCCGACGTTCCCATCGTGGCCGATGCCAACGCGGTGCTGGACGAGCTGGCCGCCCTCCTCGGGATCGAAGCCGATGACTGACGTCGATGCCGTCGTGGTGGGAGCCGGACCGGCCGGGTCGGCCGCCGCGCTCACGCTGGCTCGCGCCGGGCGGTCCGTCCTGCTGATCGAGCGCGGACCGTTCCCGGGCGCCAAGAACATGTACGGCGGCGTGGTCTACCCGCGAGTGCTCGACGGCGTGCTGCCGCGCTGGTGGGAGGAAGCGCCCATCCAGCGGTGGGTGACGCGCCGCTCCACCATGGTGCTCACCGAGACCCAGGCGCTCACCGTCGACTACCGCACGCAGGCGTGGTCCGAGCCGCCCTACAACGGTGCCACCGCGTACCGACCCGACTTCGACGCCTGGCTCGCCGGCAAGGCGGAAGCGGCGGGCGCGGAACTGGTGTGCTCCACGACGGTCACCGGCCTGTTGCGTGACGGCCAGCGCGTCGTGGGCGTCAGCACCGACCGGCCGGGGGGCGAGATCACCGCCGGCGTCGTGATCGCGTGCGACGGCGTCAACTCGTTCATCGCCAAGGAAGCCGGCCTGTACGGGCCGGTCGATCAGAACGACTTCACCGTCGGGGTGAAGGAGACGCTGGCGCTGCCGAAGGAGGTCATCGACGAGCGCTTCGGCGTCCGCGGCCGCAACGGCGTCGACATCGAGATCCTCGGTGGGACGGGCGTGAACGGCGGCGGGTTCGTGTACACCAACCTCGACACGTTGTCCGTCGGTGTCGTGCTGAAACTGCCCGCCCTCGCCGCCCAACGGCGCCGGCCCGAGGAGATCATCGCCGGTCTCAAGGCCCATCCCGCCATCGCTCCCCTCGTAGAAGGGGCCGAGCTGAAGGAGTACTCGGCCCACGTCATTCCCGAAGGGGGCTGGCGAATGATGCCGGCGTTGGCGGGCGACGGATTGCTCGTCGCCGGCGACGCCGCCGCGCTGTGCCTGGCCGCCGGCATCTGGCTGGAAGGCGTCAACTTCGCCATCGGCTCGGGCCTCATCGCCGGGGAGGTGGCCGCCGCCGCGCTCGTCGGGGGCGACACGTCGACACGGCAGCTGGGGGCGTACCGCCGGCGGCTGGCCGGCTCGTTCGTGCTGGCCGATCACAAGCGCTTGCGCAAGATCCCTCACCTCGTGCTGTCGGACCGGGTGCAGCACCGCTACCCGCAACTCATGTGCGCGGTGGCCGAGCGCATGTTCCGCGTCGACAACCCGCAGCCGAAGCCGGGACTGCGACGGATCATGCGGGAGGAGTCGCGCCGGGCCGGCCTACGGCTACGCGACATCGCCAAGGACACGTGGACGGCGGCAAGGGGATTCGGATGACCGAGCCGGAGCCGAGCTGGCCCGAGACGTCGTTCGAGGACCGCATGGCCACCGTGGACTTCCGCGTCGCGCCCACGGCCCACATCACCGTCGACGGCGACTCGTGCCGGGGTTGCACCACCAAGGCGTGCGTGGTGGCGTGTCCCGCCGATCTCTTCGTGCCGACCTCGGACGGCGGCATCCTGTTCAACTACGAGCAGTGCTTCGAATGCGGCACGTGCTACCTCGTGTGCAACGTCGAAGGGGCCATCACGTGGACCTACCCCGAGGGCGGCCACGGCGTGGTGTTCCGGAGAACCTGACGTGACGATCGCCGTGTGCGTGAAGTGGGTCGACCTCCGCCCCGAGGTCGACCCGTTGAGCGGCTCCGTGCATCACGATTCGCGTTCCGCCGGCGCGTCCGACTCGGACCTCGCCGCCATCGAGTGGGCGTTGCGCGCCGGCACGGCGTGGGACGAGCCGGTCCTGGCCGTAACCGCCGGGCCCGAGGCCGCCGACACCGTGCTGCGCGAGGCACTGGCCGCCGGCGCCGCCAGCGCGACGCGCGTCGACATGGCCACGGATGCACCGAGCGACGTGGTGGCGGCCGGTCTCGCCGCGCACCTCGGCGGGTGCGGCCTCGTCCTGTGCGGCGACGTGTCCGCCGACCGGGGCAGCGGCGCGGTGCCGGCCTTCCTGGCCGCCCGCCTGGGTGCCGCTCAGGCCCTTGGCCTCGTCGCCGTCGACCTGGGCCCGCCCGGCTCGCTCGTCGTGCTGCGCCGCCTCGACGGCGGCCGCCGGGAACGGCTGGCCGTGGCCGGCCCGGCGGTGTGCTCGGTCGAGGGTTCCACGGCGCGCCTACGCCGGGCGCCACTGGCGTCGGTGCTCGGCGCCCGCACTGCGCCCATCGCCGTCCGACCCGGGCCAGCTACCGCCGGTGCGAACGGCCACCATGCCGTGCGTCCGTACCGTCCTCGCGCCCGGGCGCTGGCCGCCCCCCACGGCGAGGCGGCGCTTGAGCGCGTGCGCCAGCTCACCGCGGCGGTCGCGACCACGACGCACGGCCAGGCGGAGGTGCTCGAGCCGGCGGCCGCCGCCATGCACGTGCTCGAACGCCTCGTCGGCTGGGGCTTCGGGCAGGCCCCGGAACCCCGCGGGTAACGTCCGAAAAGTGAGACTCGGTGCGCGCCGCTGGCCCGAGGTGCACGGCTGGCCCGAGATGCCGGGCCGGCCCGAGGTGAAGGGCGCCGACCGGCCCGTCGTAGCGATCCCGCTGGGCAGCTGCGAACAGCACGGACCCCACCTGCCGCTCGACACCGACACCCGGATCGCCGTCGCCCTCGCCGATCGGCTCTCCGCGGTGCGGCCCGACGTGGTGGTGGCGCCGGCCGTCGCCTACGGCGCCAGTGGGGAGCACGCGGGGTTCGAGGGCACGCTGTCGATCGGGCACGCGGCGCTGGAGCTCGTCATCGTGGAGTTGGTGCGCTCGGCCGATGCCTTCGAGGGCGTCGTGCTGGTGAACGGTCACGGCGGTAACGCGGAGGGAGTGGCGCGCGCCGTCGCGACCTCGACGCTCGAGGGCCGGCGCGTGCTGGCGTGGGCGCCCTCCGTCGACCCGGCGGGGGGCGGCGATGCCCACGCCGGCCGCACCGAGACCTCGGCCCTGCTGGCGCTGGCGCCGTCCATGGTGCGCCTCGAACTGGCCCAACCGGGAGCCACCGCGCCACTGGCCGAGTTGATGGATGACCTGCGCGCCGGCGGCGTCCGAGCGGTGACGGCCAACGGTGTGTTGGGCGATCCCACCGACGCCAGTGCCGCCGAAGGGGTCGCCCTGCTGCGCTCGCTGGCCGACGATCTGGTCGCCGCCGTCGACCGGTGGCGGGCCGCCGGGTGATCCGCTACGTCCTGGATGCCAGCGCCCGGCGCATCGACGGTGGGCGGGCGCTGCTCGCGGGATCACCGCTGTCGCTCTTCCGGCTCTCCGAGAAGGGCGCCGAGGTGCTGAGCGGGCTGATCGCCGGCGAACCCGTGCCGACCGGTGCCGAGAAGTTGACCGAGCGCCTCCTCGACGCCGGTGCCATCCATCCTCGGCCCGACAGCGGTCCGTATCGCGTCGAGGACGTCACGATCGTGATCCCGGTGAAGGACCGTTCGGTGTGCGAACTGGTGGCGGAACTGGCCCCGCAGCACAAGGTGCTGGTCGTCGACGACGGCTCCGACACCCCGGTCGTGGCGCCAGGGGCCACCGTGCTGCGGCGCACGTCCAATGGCGGACCGGCGGCAGCCCGCAACCTCGGTCTGGCGGCGGTGGCGACGCCGATCGTGGCGTTCATCGACGCCGATTGCCATCCCGAGCCGGGATGGCTGGAGCCGTTGCTGCTGCAGTTCGCCGACGACCGCGTGGCGGCGGTCGCCCCGCGCGTCGCCAGCCCGGCGCCGGACGGCGGGTCGGCGCTGGCCCGGTACGAGTCGGTGCGCTCGCCACTCGACCTCGGACCGCGCGAGGCGCGCGTCCGGGCCGGCACCCGGGTCTCCTACGTGCCGGCGGCGGCCCTCGTGGCCCGGGCCGACGTGCTCCTGGCCGCCGGCGGTTTCGACGACGACCTGCGCTGCGGCGAGGACGTCGACCTGGTGTGGCGGCTCGACGAGAGCGGGCTGCGGGTGCGCTACGAGCCGGCCGCCACCGTGCGCCACGAGCCCCGCCCCACGCTGCGGGCGTGGCTCGCCCAACGGGCCGGCTACGGGCGTTCGGCCGCCGATCTCACCGCCCGCCATCCCGGCGCCGTCCCACCCCTGGCCGTGAGTGGCTGGAGCGCATTCGTATGGGCGCTGGTGGCCGCCGGCGCGCCCTCTGGCCGGCTTGGGGGTGGCCGCCGGTACCGCCGTCGCCCTTCAGCGCAAGTTGGAGGGCCTGGAGGAGCCGGGGGCGGAAGCCGCCCGGCTCACCGGCTACGGCCACCTCTTCGCCGGTCGCCAGGTCGCCAACGCCATCACGCGCGCCTGGTGGCCGCTCGTCGTGCCGCTGGCCCTCGTCTCGAAGCGGGCCAGGCGCATCCTGGCCGCCGCCGCCCTTGTGCCTCCCCTGATCGACTGGGTGCAACAACGACCGCCGCTCGACCCCCTGCGCTACATCGCGCTGCGCGTGCTGGACGACGCCGCCTACGGATTCGGGCTGTGGCAGGGGGCGATCCGGCGCCACACCGCCGAACCGCTGCTGCCCGACTTCACGTCGTGGCCGCGGCCGTCGCGCTACGACCGCCAGAGCGCCCCGCCGCAATGACGCTCACGCTCCACGTGGACCAGGAGTCGTGGCGGTCCGGCACGCGAGCGACCCTCAAGCGCTTCGGCGATGTCATCCCGGTGGTGAAAGGCAACGGCTACGGGTTCGGACGCGGTCGCCTGGCCAACGAGGTGTGGCAGCTCGATCTGCGACGCGTAGCCGTCGGCACCATCTACGAGCTCGAGTACCTGCCGCTCCTGGCCGAGCCACCGCTGGTGCTCACACCGGCGCTCGGCCCCGACGTCGCGCTGGCCGACGGCGCCGTGCTCACCGTCGGCTCGGTCGACCATGTCCGTGCCGCCGCCGGCCGCCGCCTCCCCGTCACGGTGAAGCTGGCGTCGTCCATGCGCCGCTACGGCATCGATGCCGACGACTTGGCACCACTCCTCCAGGAGATCGACGACGCCGGACTGAGCGTCGAGAGCTTCTCCCTGCACCTGCCGCTCGCCAGTGACGCGGCGCACGAGATCGAGTCGTGGCTGGCCGTCTTGCCGGGTGGTCTGCCGCTGACGGTGAGCCATGTCGATGCCGACACGCTGCACCAGATCCGGGCGAGGCACCCTGAGCGCCGGCTCCCGGTACGGCTGGGCACCGCCCTCTGGCACGGCGACAAGGCGGCGCTGGCACTGCGCGCCGACGTGCTGGACACCCGCCCGGCGCCGGGGGGTTCGACGGCCGGCTACCGGCTGGGGGCCCTGCCCGGCGCGGGCGACGGCACGCTGGTCATGGTGGGCGCGGGGACGGCACACGGTGTGCACGCCCTGCCCGACGGCCGCAGCCCGTTCCACTACGCCCGGCACCGCCTCGCGCTGGTGGAGCCGCCCCACATGCACACCTCGATGGTGTGGGTGCCGAACGGGGCGCCCTGCCCGACGCCCAGGCGACGACGTCGACGTGCAGCAGCCGCTCACCTTCGTCTCCCCTGACTGCCTGCTGGAGCGCTGAGGCAGCCACTACCGTGGGACGCTCGCACGGCGCGCTGGCGGACACCCACGATGCTCGACTCCCTGATCGATCTCATCTCCGACGCCTGGTGGACGTACCCGTTCCTCTTCGTCTTCGCCCTCCTCGATTCGGTCATCCCGCTCATCCCGAGCGAGACGGCGATGATCGCCGCCGGCGTGGCCGCCTCCACCGGCAACCTCAACGTGCTCACGGTGGTCCTCGTCGGGACCGCCGGCGCCGTCTGTGGTGACAACATCGGCTACGAGATCGGCAAGCACGCCAAGCCCTGGGTGGAGCGCCGCTTCGACGGCCCCAAGGCCACGGCGCGGCTGGCGTGGGCCCATCGCCTCCTGGCCAAGCGCGGCGTCGGCCTCGTGATCGTCGCCCGGTTCGTCCCCGGCGGTCGCACCGTGGTGACGGTGACCGCGGGCATGACCAGCATGAACCGTCCCAAGTTCGTGGTGGCGACCGTGATCGCCGGCCTCGTGTGGGCCACGTACGCCACCATGCTCGGCTACTTCGGCGGGAAGACCTTCGAGGACAACCACACGCTGGCCTTTCTCCTGGCGTTCGGCATCGCCCTTTCGGTCACCGCCCTCACCGAGCTGATCCGATGGGCCCTGCGGCGCCGCAAGGAACGCGCCGAGGTGACCGAACCGTGAGCCCGATGGACGCCCGCCCGAACGACGTCGGCCACAACGACCTGCGCCCGCCGTTGGCCCCGCCGATGGCACCACCGCTGGCGCCGCCAACGGCCTCCCCGGAGACGCTGCCAGCCCCGACGCCGTCCTCGACCGCCCCGGGCGGCTCGGCCCGCCGTCCGCTGGCCGCCGCCCTCCTCGTGGTGGCGGTGGCACTCGCCTTCGCCGACGCCTCGGTGGTGGCCCTCGCCCTGCCCGACCTGTACGGCGAGTTCGACACCACCATCGTCGGCGTCTCGTGGGTGCTCATCACCTACGCCCTGGTGGTGGCCATCGTCGCCATTCCGGTCGCGCTGCTGCACCGTCGCATCCGCCCACCCGTGCTCACGGGGGCCGGGCTCGTCCTGTTCGCCGTGGCCTCCCTGGCTGCGGGGCTGGCCCCCGGGCTGGCGTTCCTGCTGGTCGCTCGGGCCGGACAGGGCGTCGGCGCCACCCTGCTGCTGGCCGGCTCGCTGCCCGTGCTCGCGGCCGGTCTCGGCTCGATGGTTCGGGCCCGAGCCTGGTGGAGCGCGGCCGCCTCGGTGGGCGCCGTCGCGGGGCCGGCGCTCGGCGGTGTCCTCACCCAGCTCTTCGACTGGCGAGCGATCTTCCTGGTGCAAGCGCCCGTGGCTGCCGTCGCCGTCATCTCGTGCCTCGCGCCGGCGGCCCGGCGCCTCAAAGCGCAGGGGCGGTCCCAGCTCGGCCGCCGGGGAGGCGTGCTGGCCACCACACCGGCCAACATCGGCTTCGCCCTCGTCTTCGCCGGGCTCGTCGGCGCGCTGTTCCTGGGCGTGCTGCTGGCCATCGAGGTCTGGCGCTACCAGCCCATCATGGGAGCGCTTCTGGTGACCGCCCTGCCCGTCGGCATGCTGATGGCCCGGCCGCTGCGCCACGCACCGATCGTCGCCCGGGCCGTCGGTGGCGCGCTGATCCTGGCCGGCGGGCTGCTCGGCCTGGCCTTCCTGCCCGGCGCCAGCCCGTGGGCAGCGGCGGTGGCGTTCGCCCTCTGCGGGGCCGGCTTCGGCGTCGTGAGCGATGTGCTCGGCCCAGCCGCCACACCGCACGGCGGCGAGCTGGTCCGCGACAACACGGTGTCGATCGGGGCCCGCCATGCCGGCCTCGTGCTCGGGCTGCTGCTCATCGCACCCGTGCTGACCGCGAGCCTGGACAACGGGATCGAGCGGGCCACGCAGGGTGCCACCCGCTCCATGCTCGAAGCGGAGGTGCCGCTGTCGGACAAGATCCCGGTCACCTGGGACCTCCGCAACGCCATCGAGGAGACGCCCAAGGGCCAGGTGCCCAACCTCGCGTCGGTGTTCGACGAGCACGGCGCCGGCGACAACGAGCGGCTGGCGGCGGCACGCGACGGCCTCATGGAGACCATCACCGACGCCATCACCCGCGCCTTCCGGCCCGCCTTCGGGGTCGCGGCGGCCGTGGCCGCACTGGCGGCGCTACCCGCCTTGTTCGTGGCGTTGCCGGCCCGCCGGCGCCGGCTCCACGACGTGGGCGTCGTGGCCGCCCGTGACGCGGCCGCCGGCGAGCCCGTGGCCGGCGCCCGAGACGCCGCCGGCGCCCGCGGCCGGGCCGGTGCGCTGGTCGCTGTCGCCCTCGTGGCGGTGGCGCTCCTGGGCGTGGAACAGGCGGCCGGTGCGTCCAGCGTCGGCACCTTTCAGGCGGTGGACCCGTGCACCGCCGGCCCCGATCCGTACCCGGGCTCGGGCCTGGACGCCGTTGGGCAGCGCATTGCCCTGTCGGCCCTCAACGGCGCCGCCTGCGAGCTGCACACGACCCGTGAACGCCTGGTGCTGTCGCTCGATCCAACCAGTGGCTACAACGACGTCACCTGGGACGACGCCACCCGTGAGCACGCGATCAAGGTCGGCACCGAGCGGGCCATCGACGACGCCGAGGACCGGGGCACGCTGCCGGGCTGGGCCGCCTCCGTCCTGCGCTTCGCCGCCGATCACGCTCCCGTCGGCTGGATCCTGGACCGGCTCCCGATCTAGACGCCCATGGGCAGGCTGGGCGGTCACTACCATCGCCCACCCGTGAGGCTCCTCGAGCCGGTCCGCCTCGGTGGCCGCACCGCCCCCAACCGCATCCTGTTCGGCCCCCACGTCACCAACCTCGGTCGGGGACGGGCCTTGTCGGAGCGCCACCTCGCCTACTACCAGCGGCGCGCCGCCGGTGGCTGCGGGGTGCTCGTCACCGAAGAGGCCAGCGTCCACGCCAGCGACTGGCCCTACGAGCGCTCACCGCTCGCCTCCGAGTGCGAGGACGGCTGGCGAGCCATCGCCGCCACCGGCCACGACCACGGCGCGCTCGTCGTGGCGGCCATCGGCCACGCCGGCGGCCAGGGCTCGTCGGCCTACAACCAGCGGCCGTTGTGGGCACCGTCGCGAGTGCCCGAGGTCAACTCCCGTGAGGTGCCGAAGTGGATGGAGGCCGACGACATCGCCGCCGTGATCGACGGCTTCGCCGGTGCCGCCGCCATCGCCGTCGGTGCGGGCTGCGACGGCGTGGAGGTCAACGCCGGCCAGCACAGCCTGGTACGGCAGTTCCTGTCCGGGCTCACCAACCACCGCGGCGACGAGTGGGGCCAAGACCGCACGCTCCTCGCCCGCTCGGTCCTGGAGGCGGTCCGCCGCGCTGCGCCCGGGTGCGTCGTCGGTCTGCGCTTGTCGTGCGACGAACTGGCGCCGTGGGCCGGCATCACCCCCGACCAGGCTCCCGGCATCGCCGGCGCGCTGGCCGACCTCATCGACTACCTCGTCGTGGTGCGCGGCGCCATCTTCTCGGTGGAGCAGACCCGCCCGGACATGCATCAGCCGCCCATGTTCAACCTCGACGTGTGCCGCACGGTTCGAGCGGCGCTGCCGGCGGGGGTGACCGTGTACCTGCAGGGCTCGGTCGTCGACCCCGCCGCCGCCGAGCAGGCGGTGCTCGACGGCGCCTGCGACGGCGTCGAGATGACACGCGCCCAGATCGCCGATGCGGACCTCGTGGCCAAGCTGGCGTCGGGCACCCCGGAGCGCATCCGGCCGTGCATCCGCTGCAACCAGACGTGCCAGGTCCGCGACGCTCGCAACCCGCTCGTCACCTGTGTCGGCGAGCCCTCGAGCGGCCACGAGTGGGAGGACCCCGACTGGACGGCGGCCGCCGGTCAGCGGCACTCGGTGCTCGTCGTCGGGGGCGGACCGGCCGGGTTGGAGGCCGCCCGCGTCGCCGGCGGGCGGGGCCACGACGTCCGGCTGGTCGAGCGGGATGATCATCTCGGCGGCACCGCCGCCGTGGCCGGGCCCGGTGGCGCGCTGGTGGCGTGGCTGGCGTCGGAGTGCGAACGCCTCCACGTCGCCGTCGAGGTCGGCGCCCCGCCCGAGCGCACCGCCGCGCAGCCGGGCGACGTCGTGGTGCAGTGCACCGGTTCCCGGCCCGGGCGTCACGACTACGAGGTGGCGCCCGACGCGGTCGTGCTCGATGTACTCGATGTCCGCGCCGGCCGGGCCACCCTGCCGCCGGACGGGTCCATCGTGGTGTTCGACCCGATCGGCGGTCCCATCGGCGTGGCCCTGGCCGAGGATCTCGGCGACCGGGCGGTCCTGGTGACGCAGGACAACATCGCCGGCAACGAACTGGCTCGCACCGGCGACCTGGCGCCCGCCAACGTCCGGCTGCAGCAGCGCGGCGTGGTGATCGAGCGCCGATCGCTGCTGCGGGCGGTGCGGCCGGGCCACGTCGAAGTGGAGGACCGCTTCACGGGCACGCGCCGCACGCTCGACGCAGTGGCCGTGGTCGATTGCGGCTACCGCCTCCCCGACGATCCATGGCCGGCCGCCCGCCTTCGCGCCGGCGACTGCGTCGCGCCGCGCACCATGCTGGAGGCGATCCTGGAAGGTCGGCGCGCCGCGTACGCCATTTGAAAGCGTCGGTCCTGACACGGTCGGTGCGCCGGGCGTCTGCGGGTAGGTTGCAAGCTCGACCGGTCCCGCCCGCTAGGAGGAACCCCGATGGCATCGAGTGCCGGGCTCCACGAGCCCGCTGAATCCATGAGCCCGCAGGTCATCGACCGCCATCGGGCCATCGTCTCGATCCAGGAGGAGCTGGAGGCCATCGACTGGTACGACCAGCGGGTCGCCGCCACCGATGACGCCTCGCTGGCCGCCATCCTCGCCCACAACCGCGACGAGGAGAAGGAGCACGCCGCCATGACCCTCGAGTGGTTGCGGCGCCACGACTCCACGCTCGACAAGCACCTGCGCACGTACCTGTTCACCGAAGCGCCCGTCACCGAGATCGAAGACGTCGCCGAGCACGGGGGCGACGCCGGTGCCGCGCCCGGCCCCCGCCCGGCCGACGGCTCGCTGGGCATCGGCAGTCTGAAGGGACGGTCATGAATCACCTCCTACGCGACTTCGCACCTCTGTCGGAGGTGGCCTGGGCGGCCATCGAAGACGAGTCGCGGGCGCGTCTCACCACGTACCTGGCGGCACGGAAGCTGGTCGACTTCGAGGGCCCGCACGGCTGGACCCATTCGGCCACCAACCTGGGCCACGTGACCGCCATCGACGGGCCCGCCGCCGGCATCGCCGCGCTGCAGCGCCAGGTCCTCCCGCTGGTGGAGCTGCGGCTGCCGTTCGACGTGTCCCGAGCCACCATCGACGACGCCGGGCGAGGCGCCCTCGTCCTCGACCTGGACGAGCTGGACACGGCCGTGCGCACGCTGGGCGAAGCCGAGAACGCGCTCGTGTTCCACGGCTACGCCGCGGCGGGCATCACCGGCATCACCCAGGCGTCGGCCCACGCCCCCATCCCCCTCGAGGCCGACCTCAACACCTACCCCACGTCGGTGGCCAAAGCGGTCAACACGCTGCGCGTCTCGGGCATCGACGGCCCCTACGGCCTGGCCATCGGGCCGGCCGGCTTCACCGCCATCATCGAGACCACCGAGCACGGCGGCCTGCTGCTGCTCGACCACTTGCGCCAGATCCTGGGCGGGCCGGTCGTATGGGCGCCCGGTGTCGAGGGGGCGGTGGTGCTCAGCCTGCGGGGCGGCGACTTCGTGCTCGACGTGGGCGAAGATCTGTCGATCGGGTACCTCGCCCACGACGCCGAGCGGGTGCAGCTCTATCTCGAGGAGAGCCTCAGCTTCCGGGTGATCGAGCCCGACGCGGCCGTCGCCCTCGTCGGCTAGGGGCCGGCTCGCTCGCCATCACTTCGGGCGGAGTGCCTCGATGCCATGCTCGTCGGCGATGCGCTTCCACTCGTAGTACGAGCGCCGCGACACACCGACGACACGGCACGCCTCGCTCACGTTGCCGAGCTCTTGGGCCAGCGCCAGCACCTGGACCCGCCGGGCGAAGGCGGCGTCCTTGCTCACCGCCCGAGCGACCTCGGCGGGCGCCTCCGCCGACCCGTTGCTCGTGACCGGTGGTCGCGGGGGTGGCCGGGAGAACACCTCGCGCCGCGGCCGGGCCTTGGTTCGCGCCGACGGGACCGGGTCGGAGAGGTCCTTGTAGTGGAAGGCGCCGACGTCGTCGGCCGTGTCGGTCAGTAACGCCGGCGTCGCCTCCGGCGGGCCGTCGTCGTCCAGCTCGGCCTCGGACGCGGGGTCCTGCTCGACCAGCACCGCCGACTCCTCGACGTCTCTCGTGTCGGCCCGGCGCCGAGCGACCAGCACCGCACCGGAACCCACCCCGACGATGGCGACGGCGGTCCCGAGCACGACCATCCACGACGAGCTCGACGACGCCGCTGCCGGCGGGGTCACCGCGACGGCGGCCGCGGGGGCCGACGACGTGACGGCGACCGCGGCGCCGGCTGCGGGCACGACCGCGGCGGGGGCCGGCGTGGAGCGCTCGGCCAAGACCACGGGCACGGTGGTGGGCGTGGTGGCGGCGATGGCCGTCGTGGGCACGGTCGGGGGCACCAGCGCGATCGGCAGGGCGAGCTCGGTGGCGCCGCCGTGAGCGCGGATGGTCATCGTGCCGGCGCCGGGGTCAGCGACGCTCACCCGGATCCGGCCGCTGACCCAGCCGACCGCATCGTCGACCAGTGCCACCGGGTCGGCCCCTGCCGGCACGGCGAGGCCGAGGCGCTGACCGAGCTGGGCCGCCAGCGGTGAGGCCGACACGGCCACGGGGATGATGCGCACACCGATGCCCGTGAGCGACGGCAGGTCGGCCGGCGCCACGGCCTCGTTCGTCGCCCCGGCGTCGACCATGACGAGCAGCGGATCGACGTAGCGGCCGCTGCCGAGCTGGCCCACCGCCGCGCTGAGGGCCGCGCTCAGGGCCACCGGTGCGTCGGGGACGGGCTGGCTCAGCGCGGCGAAGGCGACGGCCCGGTCGGCGGTCATCGGCGTCATCAACACGCCGCCCGTGGTGGTTGCCACGGTCACGGCGACGCCGGGATCGAGAGACCGGATGAGCTCGGCGACCGTGCCCCACGCCCGGGAGCCGCCCTCGGGCGATGCGCCCGCGGTGTGCACGACGATGGCGACGGCAGTGTCGCTCGGTGTCAATGGGGTCACCGTCGGCGCGAGCGCTTCGCCACTGGGACCATCGACCGTGAGACCCCCTGGCGCGCCGACCGCGGAGAGGAAGCGCACCGGCACCGAGACGACAGCAGTGAGTTGTCCACCACTGCGCGTCATCGACACCAGTCGAAGGTCGCTCGGCTGGTTCGCGCTCACCGCGGGCAGGCTGACGCAGATCGTTGCTGTTGCAACAACGATCATCCCCAGAACCGCCAACCTGCGTGCTTGCCTCGACGCTGAGCGCATCGTCGAGCCTCCCCGGCCGGCCGCAGCCAGACGATTGTCGTCCGGTCGACTGCCTTCCTACGTAGAACGACTGCCCCTGTACGGAGCGGATGCGGGGCTGGATGAGTGGGAGGGAACCATGCGGAAGTTCTTGGCGGCGATGGCGATCACCGGTGCGCTTGGCGCCGCGGTGATGACATCGACAGTAGTTGCATCAGCACAGACCGCGACAGGAACGGTCACCGTGGTACACGGATTACGCGGCGTGGTGGCCGATGTCTACATCGACGGCGCGCTGGCGCTGCCCGCGTTCGAACCGGAGCGCGTCACTGACCCCATCCCCATCGCCGCCGGGCCCCATCGCGTCGAGATCCGGTTGGCCGGCTCGCCGGCCGACTCGCCGGCGGCGGTGACCGCCGACGTCGAGGTCGTGGCCGACGCCCGCCAGAGCATCGTCGCTCACCTCGACAACGCCGGCAATCCGGCGGTGACGGCCTACCTCGACGACGACTCGCCCATCGCGGCCGGTGAGGCGCGCGCCATCATCCGTCACACCGCCTTCGCCGGACCGGTCGACGTCAGCCTCGACGACAGCGTCGTGGCGCCCGGACTCACCGAGCCCGGCGCCGCCTCGGCCGAGGTCGCCCCGGCGACCTACGAGGTGTCGGTCTGGGCGCCGGGCACGCGCGATGCCGTCGTGGCGCCGCAGTCGGCCGAGCTGCCCGAGGGGGCGGCCACGGTGATGTACCTCATCGGTTCGGCGCAGGCCGGCACGCTGTCGTGGGTCGCCGAACAGATCCCGGGTCTGGCCACACCGCCGACGCGCATCCAGACGGGTGATAGCGGCCTCGCCGCCGTCTCGTCCGGCAGTTCGTTCCCCGTCGGGCTCGCCGCTGGCGGCCTGGGGGCGGCGGCGCTCGCCGCCGTCGCCGTCACCATCGTGGCCCGACGGAGGGCACGGCTGGCGTGAGCATGGCGCTTCCGCGTGGTGTCGCCGTGGCCGGCCTCCTCCTGGTGGCCGGCTGCGCAGCGGCGCCTGCGGTGACCATCGGCTCACCATCGCCGCCGGTGTCGCCGGCGTGGCGGGCGCCGACCACGGCGCCGGCACCAGCCATGAGTCCCCCGCCGGCGGGCGCGACGCCCGAGCCGGTCACGGCGCCGGCACCGGCCACCGTCCCCGAACCGGTGGCAACGACCCCGGCGCCGCCGACGGTGCCGCCCATCGCCACCCATGACGCCACCCTCGGCGCACTGCCGGCGGCGCGCGCCGCGACGCCGGTGGCCGTCGACGCCGGGACGAACATCAGCGGCCCGGTGGTGGCGGCGGGCGTCGACGCCGTCACGGGCGAGCTGGCGGTCCCGGCCGACGGGTCGGTCGTCGCCTGGTACGAGTACGGACCCGCGCCAGGCGAAGCCGGCTCGGCCGTCCTCGCCGGCCACGTCGACTGGCACGGCGTGCCCGGCATCTTCTTCCGGCTGCGCGACCTGCAGGCTGGCGATCCGGTCAGCGTCACCATGTCCGACGGTGCGCTGCGCCCCTTCCACGTCGTCGACATCCGCATGGTCGACAAGCCCGAGCTGCCGCGCACCAAGGTGTTCGCCCGTACCGGACCGCCGACGTTGACACTGGTCACCTGCGGCGGCGAGTTCGACTCGTCGACCCACCACTACCGCTCGAACGTGGTGGTGACGGCCGTCCCTGGCTGATTGCCCGAATGCGGGTGCCAGAGTGGTCGCATGACCGAGCTGTCGCCTGTGAGCGAGCTGCGCTTCGCCCTCACCGTCAACGACTTCGATGCGGCCCTGCGCTTCTACCGTGACGCCCTCGGCCTACCCGAGATCGCCGTCTGGGCCGACGAGCGGGGCCGCGTCGCGGTGCTGGCGGCCGGGCGGGCCACGATCGAGCTCCTGTCGACCTCGCAATCGGAGTACGTCGATTCGGTCGAGGTCGGTCGCCGCGTCACGGGGCCGGTCCGCCTGGCGATGGAGGTGGCCGACGCCGACGCCGTCGCCGCCCAGCTCGAGGCGGCCGGTGGCGATCGCCTGGGGTCGCCAGTCCTGACACCGTGGGGTCATAGGAACGTGCGTCTCCGCGCCCCCGACGGCTTGCAGCTCACGTTGTACACCGCCGGCAAGGACGAGGCATCGGTCCCGGCTCACGACGACTCGGCCTTCGTGGCCCAGGCCGTCGAGCTGGCGCTGACCAACGCCGCCCGAGGCCGGCTTCCGTTCGGTGCGGTGGTGGTGCTCGACGGCGAGGTGGTCGGCACCGGCGTGAACACGGTGGGCCGCGACAACGATCCCACCGCGCACGCCGAGGTGGCCGCCATCCGCGATGCCTGCGCGCGCCTCGGCGTTACCCGGCTCTCGGGTGGGGCGGTGGTGTCGAGCGCCGAACCGTGCCCGATGTGCCAGGCAGTCTGCCGTTCGGCGGGCATCGAGCGGGTGGCCTACGCCGCCGCTCGCCCGGTGGCCGCGGGCTACGGGTTCACGCTGCCTCCGGACCCGGGCACGGTCTTCGAACAGGCGCCGTCGACCGAAGCCGAGGCGCCCTTCCAGCGCTACGCCGACACGACGGCGGACTAGTGCGGGCCAGATGCTCGTCGGCGACGTCTCGGAGCGAGATGCGTCGCCAGGCGACGCAGCCAAACCGACGCCGCTCGGTACGGCGCGCCGGCTCAGCGCAGGGGGTAGGTGGCGCAGCGCGCCGTGAGCTCGTCGACGAGCACGCTCGGATCGAGCGTTCCCTGCTCCAGACGAAGGCGCACCGACGAGATGCGCTCGACCGCGCGCGTGGTCTCGTCGACTCGCCAGTGGACGCACATGACGGCCGTGGCCGGACCCGATTCATGGTCCTCGTGGGCAACGAGGCCGAGGCGGAGGTCGATCCACTGGCCCGACCGCACCACCCGAGCCGGCATCAGGGTCACGTCCGTGACGGGCCCGTAGGCGGTCTCGAGCTGGGCGTCGGTGCGACGACGGTCGGTCGGCCCGAGCTGGCGCGCCGCCGCCCAGTCACCAGCGGCGAGCGCCGTCGCCAGCACCCGCGCGTTCTCGAGGGCGGCGGCCGCTTCGGGCGTCACATCATCGGAGGCCACCACGAAGGCACCCGGCGCGGGCGATGCCGGCACCGTCGTGGCCGTAGCCGGCACCGAGCCGGGCGCGGTGGTCGGGCCGGGCGCGCTGGACGGGGCCGTTGCGGGAGTCGTCGATGCCGCAGGGGCGACGGTCGAGCGCGACGGTGAGGTGGTCGGCGGCGGCTCAGATGGCACCGTCGACGGCGCCACGGTGGTCGGCAGCGTCGCCGGACGGCCGCCCGGGGCGCTGGTCTCCGCCGAGGGCCCCGCGGGCACGTCCGAGGACTCGCCGTCGTCGCGCACCGCCAGGGCCACGACGACGATCAGCGCTGCCACCACGGCCACGACGGCGCCCAAGACGACCACGGTTCGTGCCCGCCGGCGCGGTGGCTCGGACGCCGAGACGGCGGCGGGCGCTCCCGGCGGTGGGGGCAATGGCGATCCCGGCACGAACGATGGCGGCGGGGGCGGAACGGACGGCGGGACTGGGACGGGGGCGGGACGGGGGCGGGGGCGGCGGGGGCGGAACGGACGGCGGGGGCGGGACTGGGGGCGGAACGGACGGCGGGGGCCAGGGTCCGTCCGTTGATTGCTCTGCCTGGGCCACCTTGCGCAGTTAGGCACCCGCGGCGACCGATTGCAATGGTTCGTCGGAACCTTTGCCTGGGCCAGGTGCAGCAGATCCCAGATTTGAGACGATCTTGGACCCGCCGGCCACGGCGACCGTCACAGTGGCCGAGCGGGATCCGCCACGGACCGGACAGAGCTAGCGGAACAACCCGTCGGCGTCGAGCTGCTCGTACTCCTCGGGTGACAGGCCGGCGACGTCGCGCATGACCGACTCGGTGTGCTGACCGAACACGGGCGCCGCCGTCGAGGCGCACATCGGTGAGCGGCTGGTACGCCACGCCACACCGGCAAGGGCCCGCTCACCGACCTCCGGATGGAGGCGGCGGACAAAGAAGTCGCGGTCGTTGAGCGACGGCGAGTCGAACACGTCGGCGATGTGGGCCACCCGCTCGGCCGGCACGCCGGCGGCCTGGAGGAGGCGGGCCGCCGATGTCGAGCCCTGCGCCGCCGTCCACCCCGACACGATCTGTTCCAGTTCCACCTCGTGCAACTTGCGGGCGGCGAACGTGGCGAAGCGGGGGTGGCCCGCCAATTCGGGTCGGGCCATCACGCTGGCCAGCGCCGCGAACTGCTCGTCGGTCTCGACGGCGATGGCAACCCATTCGTACTCGCCGGTGCACCGGAAGACACCGTGCGGGCTCATGAGGGCGTCGCGATTGCCCATCATCACGACCGGGCCGGCGCCCGCCCCTTCGATGAGCACGGGCCACGGGAAGGCGGCCACGCCCGACTCCAGCATCGACGTCTCGACCCGCTCGCCCTCCCCGGTGCGCCGAGCGCGATACAACGCCGCCACCGTTGCCAGCGCGGTGTGGACACCGGCGCATGGATCGGGCAGTGACGTAGCGAAGTCGGTGGGCGGGCCACCGATGAGACCATTGGAGGAGGCGACACCGGACAACGCGTCGATGATCGAGCCGTACGCCATGCGGTCGCGCTCCGGACCGTCCTCGCCGAAGCCGGTCATCGACACCGCCACGATCGACGGGTTCAGCCGGCGCACCTCGTCGTATGGAAGGCCCATGCGGGCCAGCGCACCAGCGCGCATGTTGTCGATGATCACGTCGGCCGACGCCACCAGCCGGCGCAGCAGCTGCAGGCCGCGCTCGTCTTTCACGTCGAGCAACACGCTCTTCTTGCCCTGGTTGTATTGGTTGAAGTAGCCGGAGCGGTTGATGCCCACCACTTCGTCGGCGAACGGCCCGAGCCTCCGGGTGACGTCGATGCGATCGGTCGACTCGATCTTGATGACCTCGGCACCGAGGTGGGCGAGGAACATGCTGGCGTAGGGACCGGCCCACACCCACGTCATGTCGATGACCCGAAGGCCGGCGAGGGGCGCGGCTCCACGGGTGGGCGCGGTGCCGGGGTCGGGTCGGTCGACAGTCGGCGCCGACCACGCAGCCGCGATGTCGTCGCCCGCCTCGCCGTCACCCGAGTCAAGCAGCGGCGCCCGCCGCGGCGGCGCCGGACGGGTGCGGTGGAAGCGCCACGGTGCGATCGGTGCGGGCACGTCGAACTGCTGGCGACCGTTCCCCACGGCGATCGGCTGGAAGAACCGTCGGGCTTCGAGATGATCCCACGTGAGGAGGTCCCGCGCGTCCTGGATGCGGGCGGCGGCCACGCCCTCGGCACGAGCGGCCCGCAGGAACTCGTCCATGCTCAGCTCGATGACGGCCTCGGCGATGAGGGGCTCGATGACGTCGGCCACCTGGATCCGCAGCGCCGTCGTCTCGAACACCTCCATCGTCGCCCATTCCGGATGCCCCAGGATCTTGCAAAGGTGCTGCCACTGCGCATCTTCGGTGACTTGGATCAGCACGTCGCCGTCACGGCACCGGAAGAACCCCCACGGCGCCACCCCTCGCTGGCCGTTGCGCACGGGCTGCACACCGGTGTACGACCAGACCGACAGCGCGATGCCGATGACAGAAGCGACCGCGGCCTCGGCCGAAACGTCGATGCGCTGGCCGCGCCCGTCGGCCAGGCGAGCGTGCAGGGCGCCGAGGGCGGACAGGGCGCCGGCGCACGCCGTGTGGATCGACGCCAGCTCGCCGCGGTAGCGCAGGGGGCTGGAGTCGGGGTCCTTGGTGTTGGCCGCGCTGACCGACAGCAGCCCGCTCGCCGCCAACGCCAGCAGGTCGCTCATGCCCTCGCGCCCGGCCAGGTGACCGAAGGTGGACAAGTCGACCACGATCACGCCCGGGTTGTCGCGCTCGATCGCGTCGAGCTCGGCGTCGCTGATCCACCGCTCGCCCGAGCGCGTCGAGCGGATGACGACGTCGGCGGCGCGCGCCATCCGGTTGAGCCGCGCCTGGCCGTCCGCGCCCAGCGGGTCGACGCAGATCGAGCGCTTGCCGGCGTGGTAGTAGGCCGACGAGACGCTCAGGTCACGGTCGGCGATGCCGCCGGCGAAGGGTCCGGCGGCCCGCAACGGGTCGCCGGCCTCAGGCTCCACCTTGATGACATCGGCGCCGAGATCGACCAGTAGATGACCGCAGTAGGCCGCCGCCAGCGTGTCGCCGCACTCCAGGACGCGGATGCCGGCGAGCGGAGGGTCGAGCAAGTCAGCTCTCGCTGATGCCGGCGACTTCGAGTGCCCTCTGCTTGGCGGCGTCGAGGTCGTAGTGGCGCCTCGTCACGATGCGCTGCGCATACAAGCCGCCACCCGCCTGGATGTTGGTGACCGCCCGCCAGCCGCCGTAGGTGTCGGCCGTGAGGTCGCGGATGGTGTGGAACAGCCGGGTGCGGTACTCGCCGTCGACATCGGCCCGGGTGCTCATGTACTTGCGCACGAGGGCGCCGGTCTCCGGGTTGTCGAAGTCGGCCAGCGACGGCGCCGTGACGATGGAACCGCCGGCGATGTCGTGCAGGTGGCGCACCATGAGGTTGTAGTTCGCCGCGCCGGTGTACTTGCCGGCGTTGGTGTAGAGCTCGTTGGGGAACGCCGCACCGAACGGACCGGTCTCGGCGTGCGTGAGGCAGGCCTCCAGGCACGCCCGCACCACGGTGGCGTGGATGATCATCTCGGAGATCTTCTCCTTGACGTGGGCCACGCCGGCGAGACCGTTGGCCTCGGCGATGAGCTGCGCCAGCCCGACGAGCACATCGGCGTCGTCGGCCATGCCGGACAGGCCGCCGAGGCGCTCCCACAGGCCGAGGGCGTGGGCGAAGACGGAAGCCTCGGCCACCTCACCGTTCAGGAAGATGCGATCGTTCGGGATGAAGACGTCGTCGAAGATGACGAAGCCCTCCGGCACGTGGTGGTGGCCGGACACCGGGAAGTCGCGCAGCTCGTCGTGACGGGGCGCGTACGAGACGTCGACGATCTTCACGCCCGGGGAATTCACCGGCACCATGGCGGCGATGGCGTAGTCCTCCTCGCCCGCCTTCATGGCCTTGGTGGGAATGGTCATCAGCTCGTGACCCAGCGAGGCCGCGCTGATGTGCAGCTTGGCGCCGCGGATGACCACGCCGTCCGGAGCGCGGTCGACGACGTGCACGTAGGCGTCGGGATCGTCCTGGCGTCCCGGCGGCCGCGAGCGATCGCCCTTGGCGTCGGTGATGCACTGGGTGATGCGCACATCGCGCCGCTGGGCGTCATCGATGAAGGCATGGATCTGCTCGACGTACTGCGGCGCCGTCTCATTGATGCGCCCGGCCGCCGTCGCCATGGTCATGATCGACGTGTACGTGACGTGGGAGAGCATCCCGGAGCTGTGGACGACCTCCACCTTGGCTCGAAGCTCTTCGGGCGTAGACGGCACCCCGGCCAGGGGGCTGACTCCGTCGACGGCGTTGTTGTAGCACCAGTCGTAGCCGTCGGCGGTGTTCTGGACCGCTGGACCAAGGATGGGATGCGCCGGTAGATCGTCGACCCGCTTGCCGCCGAAGAAGATGGCGCGGCCGTCGAACAGCGTTTCCTTGTATTCCTCACCAGTCAGCAGCATTCCCGACCCCCGAGTCGTCTCGATCGATGCCTGTTCTAGATTGTCGCTCGAATTGGTTGCCTAATTGGCAATCGAGCGGGCTTTCGCGCCGGTTCTAAGGTGGCCCGATGACGAACCAGCTGGCCACCGCGCCGTTCGGACGCACAGGGCACGAGAGCACCCGGGTGATCTTCGGAGCCGCCTCGCTGGGTGGGATGCGCCAGGACCGGGCCGACGACGTGCTCGCCATTCTCCTGGAGCTGGGCGTGAACCACATCGACACGGCGGCGGGCTACGGCGACTCCGAGCTGCGGGTCGGGGCCTGGATGCCCGAGCACCGCCGGCGGTTCTTCCTGGCCACCAAGACCGGCGAGCGCCAGGGGGACCGCGCCCGAGCCGAGCTGGAGCGCTCGCTGACCAGGCTGCAGGTCGACTCCGTCGACCTCATCCAGCTCCACAACCTCGTCGAGCCGGGCGAGTGGGAGGTGGCCCATGGGCCCGGTGGGGCCGTGGAGGCGCTGGCCCGCGCCCGTGACGAAGGCCTGGTGCGCCACATCGGGGTGACCGGCCACGGCACTCGCATCGCCGGCATGCATCTGCGCAGCCTCGAGCGCTTCGACTTCGCATCGGTGCTGCTGCCGTACAGCTTCGTGGCCTTGCAGGTCGAGTCCTACCGGGCCGACGTGGAGGAGCTGCTGGCGGTGTGCGCCGAGCGCCAGGTCGCGGTCCAGACGATCAAGGGCATCGCCCGGCGGCGCTGGCCCGACGGCTACGAGGGCCGCCGCTTCAGCTGGTACCAGCCCATCGAGGAGCCCGACGCCCTCGCCCGGGCGGTGCGGTGGGTGCTCGGCAACCCGCAGGTCTTCCTCAACACCTCCAGCGACGCCCGCCTCATGCGGGCGGCCCTCGACGCGGCGGTGGCCGGTGGGGCCCGGCCGACCGACGCCGAGATGCAGGCCGACGTCGACGCCCAGGAGGTGCAACCCCTCTTCGACGGGGCCGCCCTCGAACGCATCTGAGCGGTGGCGCCGGCGGGTCCGGGCGCCTCTGTGACGCCGATCGAGACAACGTCGAGATCCGCGTCACACAAACCCGAGCGGCCCGGGCCCCGTCGGGCTAGGCGAAGCCGGCGATCGGGTGGGGGACGTAGGGCTCCTCCAGCGTGGCGATCTCTTCGGCCGTGAGCTGCAGGTCCAGCGCGGCGACCGCATCGTCGAGGTGATGCGGCTTGGTCGCGCCCACGATCGGTGACGTCACCGCCGGCTTCGAGTACATCCACGCCAGCGCGACCTGCGCCCGCGGCACCCCCCGCTCCTCGGCCACCTGACCCACGCGGTCGACGACCGTGCGGTCGGACTCGGCGACGTACAGCGACTTGCCGAACTCGTCCGTGGCCGATCGCTCGGTCACCTCGTCCCACGTGCGGGCCAGACGGCCGCGCGCCAGCGGGCTCCACGGCACCACGCCGATGCCCTGGTCCAGGCACAGCGGCAGCATCTCCCGCTCCTCCTCGCGGTTGAGCAGGTTGTAGTGGTTCTGCATGCTCACGAACTTCGTCCAGCCGTGGAGCTCGGACGTGTAGAGCGCCTTGCTGAACTGCCACGCGTACATGGACGAGGCGCCGATGTAACGGGCCTTGCCGGCCTTCACGACGTCGTGGAGCGCTTCCAGGGTCTCCTCGATGGGGGTGCGGTGGTCCCACCGGTGGATCTGGTACAGGTCCACGTAGTCCGTGCCGAGGCGGCGCAGGCTGTGGTCGATCTCGCTCATGATCGCCCGCCGCGACAGCCCGGCCCCGTTCGCCCCACGCCGCATGCGCCCGTGCACCTTGGTGGCGATGACCACTTCGTCGCGCGAGGCCAGATCGGCCAGTGCCCGGCCCACGATCTCCTCGCTGGTGCCGTCGGAGTAGACGTTGGCGGTGTCGAAGAAATTCACCCCCAGCTCCAGCGCCCGCTGCAGGAACGGGCGACTGGCTTTCTCGTCCAGCGACCACGGGTGACCACCCCGTTCGGGCACCCCGTAGCTCATGCAGCCAAGGCAGAGGCGGGACACATCGAGACCGGTGTTGCCGAGTTTCGTGTACTCCATGACCGGACTCTACGTAGTCCAATTCGAAACGACGTAACTAGTCTCCTCGCCGTGACGACGACGATGACGGTTGATGAGGCGGAGGTGCGGGCCCGGGTGGCCAAGCTCCTCGATGAGCACGGCGACGACGACATGACGTCGTTCCTGGGTGCCCAGTTCGACCTGGGATTGGCCCGCATGGACTACCCGGTCGGTCACGGCGGCCTCGACGCCTCCCCGAAGCTGCAGGAGATCGTCGACAGCGCGCTGGAGAAGGCGGGTCGCCGCTACCACTGGATGCGCAACGCCATGGGCATCGGCATGTGTGGTCCCACGATCGTGGTTCGGGGCACCGAGGAGCAGCGCGAGCGGTTCCTGCGCCCGATCTTCACGTCCGAGGAGATCTGGTGCCAGCTCTTCAGCGAGCCGGGCGCCGGGTCCGATGTGGCCGGCCTGGCCACCCGCGCCGTGCGCGACGGTGACGAGTGGGTGGTGAACGGCCAGAAGATCTGGACGTCGTCGGCGCACCTGTCGCGGTTCGGGCTGCTGCTGGCCCGCACCGATCCCGAGGCCCCCAAGCACAAGGGCCTCACGATGTTCATCGTCGACATGAAGCAGCCCGGCGTGGAGATCCGTCCCATCCGCAGCATGGCCGGCGCATCCGGGTTCAACGAGGTCTTCTTCACCGACGCCCGCGTGCCCGACAACTGGCGCGTGGGCGAGATCGGCGAGGGCTGGTCGGTGGCCAACGCCACGCTGATGAACGAGCGGGTCTCGATCGGCGGCGACTCCCCGCCACGCGGCTCGGGCCCGATCGCCAACGCCGTAGCGGCCTACGAGGAGTCGGGCACGACGTCGGCCGCGGTCAAGGACCGGCTCATGCGCATCTGGATCGAAGCCGAGGTGCTTCGCCTGGGCAGCCTGCGGGCGCAGGCCAAGCGGGCCAAGGGCGTGCCCGGCCCGGAGGGCTCCATCCTCAAGCTGCTGTCCGGCAAGATCAACATCGACATCGCCGAGTTCGTGGTCGACGTCATGGGCGCCGACGGCCTCTTGTGCAGCAAGTACACCGAAGCCCGCGGCACCGCCCCGACCACGCCTGACCCCGTCCTGGCCTTCGTCAGCTCGCCCGCCAGCACGATCGCCGGCGGCAGCAACGACATCCAGCGCAACATCATCGGCGACCGCGTGCTCGGCCTGCCCCGTGAGCCCAACCTCGACCCGAACACGCCCTGGAGCAAGATCCTGCGGAGCTGAACGCCGCCCGACCGGGCCGGTGCGTACCGATGAATTCGGCCGGAGAGCGGCGCCGTAACTGGCACGAGCACTGGAGGATGCTCGAAGGCCCGGCTGGAGCGCGTCGCCCGCCCACGATCGGTCGCGACTTCTGGACGTCGGCCAACCAGGCCATCGACGACTGAAGCCCGCGTCAGCGAGTCGTGCTGCTCGACGTGACCGAGCGCCCGGCGGTGTCGGCCAGAGCGAACGGGTACACCGGGCCGGCGCCGGCTTCGAGCAACTTCCAACCGATCGCCGTCAGCGTCCAACGAGAGTCGACGATGTCGTCGACGAGCAGCGCCGGCTCCGCCGAGACCGGCCCACGAACCTCGAAGGCGCCGCGGACGTTGCCGTACTGCTGAGCGCTGTTCTGCATCGTGGTCTGCGGCTCCGTGTCGCGCAGCTTGACCACGACGTCCTCGCAGGGGAGCCCGAGGGCGGCGGCAAGGCGGCGGGCCAGATCGGCAACCAACTGGGGGCGGCGCAGCGAGGGGACGAACGTGACCCATGCCGGCGCCGGATCGGGACGCCAACGATCACGGATCAGCTCGGCGGCGGCGTGGAGCAGCCGGTCGTCGAACCGGCCGTCCGGCCTCATCGCCGCTTGCAGCAGGTCGCCCCAACCGCCGTCGCCCCACACCGCCAATGCCCGGCCCGGTTGCAGCACACGGTTGGCGGCGATCCGGCCTCGATCCGGGAGCTGACGGCGGGGCCCGATGAACCGCTCGTCCGAGCGCAAGTAGTCGCCCGCCTGCTGCACGACGGCGGGATCGAGCTCGGCGACGAGGGCCTCACCGCTGCAGTGGTCGCAGATCCCGCACCGCCCCGCATCATCGTCGTCGAGGTAGCCGCGCAGCTGCTGCATGCGGCAGCCGGTGCTGGTCGCGTAGTCGGCCATCTGGGCCTGCTCGGTCCGCCGCAATGCGGTGACCGCCTCCACCCGTTCGTGGTCGAACGACCAGTCGCGCGTCGTGCGGAGCCACCGGTTCCCGTTGCGCTCGATGGCGCCCTCGATCTCGAGCACCTTGAGCAGCAGGTCGAGTTGGGACGGCCGGACGTTGACGAGATCGAGCAGCTCGGCAGTCGAGATCGGTGCCGCCCGCTCGTCGAGCATCGCGATGACACGTTCGGCGAGAGCCGGTGGCGGGAAGGCCGAACGGATGAAGTAGTCCTGGATGTCGGCGTCTTCCCGCCCGCGCAGGAGGACACCGACCGACAGCGGCAGCGCCCGTCCGGCTCGCCCGACCTGCTGGTAGTAGGCGATCGGGGAGCCGGGCGCCTGGTAGTGCACCACGAACGAGAGGTCGGGCTTGTCGAAGCCCATGCCCAGCGCGGACGTGGCCACGACCACCTTCACATCGTTGGCCAGCAGCCGCTGCTCGATGACCGGTCGCAGTGCCGCATCGGTCGCGCCGCTGTAGGCGACGGCGTCGATGCCGCGCGACCGCAGCCAGCCCGCCAACCGCTCCGTGTCGGCGATGGTGAGGCAGTAGACGATGCCGGCCCCTGGCAGGCGAGGGATCACGTCGGCCAGCCACGCCATGCGGTCCGCCTGGCGGGGCAGGTCGACCACCTGCAGGCGCAACCCGTCGCGGCCGAGCGGGCCCCGCACCGGTGCCAACCCGGAGCCCAGTTGGGCGGCGACGTCGTCCATGACACGGTTGTTGGCGGTGGCCGTGCAGCACAGCACCGGCACACCGGCCGGCAACAGATCGAGCACACGGACCAGGCGCCGGTAGTCCGGGCGGAAGTCGTGGCCCCAGTCCGAGATGCAGTGGGCTTCGTCGATCACGAGGAGGCCGCTACGACGGCCGACCTCCGGCAGCACCTCGGCGCGGAACTGCGGGTTCGCCAGCCGCTCGGGAGAGATCAACAAGATGTCGATCGCGCCCGACTCCAGTTGCGCCTCGATGGAGTCCCAGTCCGCTCGATTCGCACTGTTGATGGTGGCCGCCCCCACGCCCATCCGCTCGGCCGCCTCGATCTGGTTGCGCATGAGCGCCAGCAGCGGCGACACCAGCAGGGTCGGCCCGGCGCCCCGGTCGCGCAGCATTCGGGTGGCGATGAAGTAGACGGCGCTCTTGCCCCAGCCGGTGCGCTCGACGAGGAGCAGCCGTTGACGGTCCCCGACCAGCCGCTCGATGACGTCGAGCTGGTCGGGCCGGAACTCGCTGCCGGGATCGCCGGTGAGCTTCCGGAGCAATTGCAGCGCTTCCTGACCGAGCGTCGCATCCGCCATTCGTCCATGGTGGCCCAACGGGCTCACCCGGCGACTACCGGATCAGCGCGCGGTCTGTTGGCGCGAACGTCGGTCGACGACCACGTAGGCGGCGCCGAGCAACACCACGGTCAATCCCGCCAGGACGAGGGCGTGGGGCAAGACGGGCTGGGCGAAGGCGTCACCGTGCTCGCCGGCCAGTTGACGGCCGATGGCGGTGCGACCGAGCGCAGCGTCCAGACCGAGTGTGCTGGCGATGGCCTCGAACCCCCACCGATCGGAGACGACCGCACTGATCGCCTGCCCCACGACGGCCATCGACCGCACCGCCACGATCGCTCCGGAGAAGAGCACCGCCGGGAAGCACAACATGGGGAGGGCGAGCGCCGCCTGGGTCGGGCTGCTGACGGCCGCCGATGCGAGGAGTCCGAGCGCCAGTCCGGCCAATGCGTCCAGCAGGAGCACCGTGATGAGCGTTGCGGTCGCGTTGGCCGAAAGGGAAGGCAGTCGCCCGAGTCCCGTCAACGTCGCGACCATGACGAGGTTGACCGCCAGGAGCACCGGCACGAGCACCGCCACCTTCGCCAGCAGGTACGAGCCGACGCCGATGGTCGCCAACCGCTCGCGGCGCAGGATGGCCGACTCGGTGCAGATCTGCAACAAGCCGAAGGTAAGGCCGAAGAAGAAGGCGGCGAACGCCACCCAGTACGTGATGGCAATCGACGCGGTCGGGTTCGACGAGCGGGTCCCGAAGGCCCCTGGCGCGAACAGCACGGCGAACATGGCGACCACCAGCACGGGCGAGCCGACCATGATCGCCAGGCTCAGCCGGTTCCTGATCAGCAGCTCGACGTTGCGGCGCGAGAGCACCCGCCACTGGTGCCAGCCGCCCCTGCCCCCTGGTGGCCTGCGGCGCTTGTCGTGTCCACGTGTGGTCACCGGCGGTCCATGCTCAGCAGTCGCGACGGGCGTAGCCGTCCGTCCGTCGGCGGCCAGCGAGGCCAGCGACCGGCACACCTCTGCGATGTTCCCGACACCGAAGCGGGCCGCTGCGTCCGCGGGGGCACCGTCGAACACCACCCGTCCGCCGTCGGCAACCACGATCAGTCGATCGGCCACCGTGAGATTGCCGAGATCGTGGGTCGCCATGATCACCGTGGTGCCACCGTCGGCCATCGTCCGCAGCAGGTCCATGAGGCTGGCCGAAGCGACCGGGTCGAGACCGGCGGTCGGCTCGTCCAGGAAGCAGAGTCGGGGTTCGGTGACCAACTCGGTCGCGATCGACGCGCGCTTGCGCTGGCCGCCGCTCAGGGCGCCCACGGCGAGGTGGCGGCGATCGGTGAGGTCGAGCTTCGACAGCGTCCGATCGACGACCGCGTCGATCTCCCGCGACGGCGTGTTGGCGGGGAGCCGCAGGCGAGCGGCGTAGCGGATCGTCGCCTCGACTGTGAGATCGCGGTGGACGATGTCGTCCTGCGGCACATAGGCAAGGTCGGGCCGGCTTCCGCCGCCGTCGAAGCGAACCTCGCCAGTGGTCGGGGTCCGAACCCCGGCAAGGCTGTCGAGCAAGGTGGACTTGCCGGCGCCTGACCGGCCCACGATGGCGACGAGCTCACCCGGCTGGATGTCGAGGTTGACATCGTCGAGCAATCGCTTGCCGTCGGGAAGCATGCAGGAAACGTGGTCGGCCACAACGCGTAGTCCACGCCGTCGGTCCGATGCCGACGACCGTGCTGGTGGTGCAAGGTCAATGATCGTCATGCCGGCGACAATGCACTCTCGGCCTTCCCTGCGCCCTCTCTACGCCTTCTTTGCGGCCGGCTCGCCGGGCTGGAGGGTGTGGTTGCTGCAGTGCAGGATCAACGTCGGGACCTCGAGGCTCCTGGCGGCTCTCGTCGATCCGGGTCGCCTTGCGGACGGAGTGCGCTGCCTTGGACGATTGGACGCCGACGACAACCGTTCAAACGCTCGACAGCGCCCGGCGGCAGCGCTCGGCGTCGAGCGGCTGGCCGGCTCGCTCGAACTTCTCGCACGCCGCCTCCATCCGCTCGTGCGCCACTTGATGGTGGCCCTCGGCCGCCGCCACCACCGCCTGCGCCTCCGCCAGGCCGGCCTCCCACGAGGTGCCCTGCCACAGCACGGCTGACAGCTCGGCGACCTCGAGATGACGGTGCGCGTGAGGCAGATCGCCAGACCGGGCACACGCCATGGAGGCGGGCGCCGACAGCATGATCGAACAGAACGGGCACACGTCGTCCCAGCCGAGCGTCGACTCGGCCCGGTCGACGATGGCCCGGGCCTCGAGCACGTCGGGCGCGGCGAGGACCATGGTGCCGAAGATCCGCTGCAGGAGGTGGTTCGAGATCATCGACGTACGCGCCAGCGGCAGGGCCTCCAGCAAGAGGCGCATGGCGGCGGCGTTGTCGCCTTCCGCCATGCGGACCTCGGCCAGCCGCTGCAACGAATGCGCCGCCCCGCCGGCCGACCCGAGGTCGCGATGCAGATCGCAGGCCTCCGTCAGCTCCGATGCGGCGAGCACGAGGTCCCCCGACAGGAGCGCCGCCTCACCGATGAGGGCCGAGGCAAAGCCGGCGGCTCTCAACGCTCCACTGCGCCGCGCCGTCGTCTGCAGGTCGCGGGCCACGGCGATGACTTCGGCATACGGCGTCGGGCCGTAGAGCAGGTACTCGGCGGCGCAGAGGTAGCCGTCGAAGATGGCGTTGGCGACCTCGGGGTTCTCGCGCGTGCGGCGCAGCTCCAGCTGCATGCGGTCGAACCAGTGCCCCGACAGATGGGCCAGGAAGCCTTGAAGAGCAACGAGGTCGAGCACCTTCCAGTTGCGCTCGCCGGCGAGCACGAGCCGCTGCGCCTCCTCGACCGCCGCCTGGGCCATGTCGAAGTCGGACATGAAGAAGGCGTAGTTGCCGCGGGCGAGGAGGATGTCGGCGTCGTCGGTGCCGCCATCGGTCTCCAGCCCGTCGAGGGCAGCCTTCGCGGTGTCCAGATCGCCCGACATCACCGCGCAGCGAGCCAACCGGGCGCGCAGCCCCCGAACCGAGCCCGGGTCGGCGCCGTCGAGGGCCTCCCGGTAGGCGGACGCCGCCATGGGATCGCCCAAGGCGTTGAGCAGATCGCCGCGCAGCGCGAGCGCCGCCGCTCGATCGGCCCCCGTGGCGTGGGGGCGAACGGAATCGACCAGGGCCAGCGCGTCGCGGTACGCGCCGAGCGCCGCCTCCGTCTCGGCCGCCCGCAGGAGGTAGGGCACCGCATCGGCCACCGCGCCGGCCTGCAGCAGATGATGCCCGATGCGGGCCGCTGACGCGCCCAGATCGATCAGTCGTTGAGCGGCGTCGCGGTGGATCCGTCGACGGCGATGGGGCGGCAGGTCCTCGAGCAGCGCGTCGCGCACGAGTCCGTGCCGGAACCGGTAGCCGGAGCTGGCCGGCTCCACGATCAGTGCGGCCAGCGCGTCATCGAGACAGCTGAACGCTTCGTCCTCCGGCCGTCCGGACAGTGCGACGAACTCGTCGGTGTCGAACGACGAGCCGACGATGGCGACCCGCTGCAGCACCTCCCGGGTAACGGGCGCAAGACCACCGATCATGTTGGCGTCGAGCATCTGGACCCACTGCGGCTCGCTGGCGGCGCGGCGGGCGAGCTCGTTCACGGCGAACGGCAGGCCCCGACCGAGCGCTTTGATCCGCTCGAGCAGCTCATCGGTGGGCTCGGCCACGTGGCGACGAACCAGCGCGGCGGTGTCGTCGTCACCGAGGGGGCCGAGCTCCAGTTCGGTCGCGCCATGCCGGTCGATCAGGCTCTGGCGGGTCTCGGCGAGCGTCTCGGTCGCCGGTGCCGAGCGGTGGCTCACCACGATGCAGACGCGCTGGCCGCGTGTCGAGCGGGCGATGTAGTGCAGGAGCCGCAGGCTGGCGTCGTCGGCGTCATGGGCGTCGTCGATGGTGAGCAGCAGGCCGCTCGTGGCTGACGCCAGGCGCACCAGCTCGCCCGTCGCCACGAACAGGCGCTGATGGGAGCTGCCGCCGGTCCACGTGGTCTCGGCGCCGGCGAGGGCCCGATCGATCTCCTCGCGGTGATGATCGGGGAGGCCGTCGAGCAGCGTCGGATGGCGCCGGCACAGATCGGCGAGCGCCTCCACGATCGGCGCGTACGGCCACGCCCCCTCCACCGGAGCCGACGTGCCGTGCCCGACCCGGAAGCCCAGCTCTCTCGCCCGGGCGGTCACCGCGGCCAGCAGCGACGACTTCCCCACGCCCGCCGGACCACTGACGATCAGCGTCCGGCTCCTCGCTTCGGCCGAGTCGAGCAACGCCTGTTCGGCGATGGACAGCTCCACGTCACGACCGACCAACGTGTCGTCGTGTCGTGGAGCGATCGAGCTCTCGACGAGGAGACGGTCGCGCAAGGCCACCGCGTCACGTCCGGGGGTGACGCCCAGCTCGCGTCGCAACGTGCGGTCCATGCGCTCGAACTGGCGAAGTGCGGCGTGGCGGTCGCCGTTCACGGCGTGGCGGCGCATCAGGGCCAGATGGGCGAGCTCGTCGCTCGGGTCCAGCTCCACCACCGTCTCCCAACGACCGTCGAGCCGCAGCAGATCGAGGTGCCGCAGGCGGAGCTGTTCCCGACGCTCTTCGACCCACGCCTCGTAGCGGTCCTGCGGCAGGAGCTCGCCGCCGTAGAGCACCAGCGCCTCCCGGGCGGCGGCGACGTCCTCGTTGCCGAGTGCCCGGCGGGCGAGATCCTCGAAGCGCTCGACGTCGACGATCGTCTCGGCGTCCGGGCACAGCACGACGGCGTCGTCGCGCAGGACGAGGGAGTTCGGCACGTCGATCGCCCGGCGGGCGAAGTGGGCCGCCTTGTGCAGCTTTGGGACTGCCTCGTCGATCGTGTCGTCGGGCCACACGAGATCGATCACCTGCTCGCGATGCAGACGCCGCCCCGGCGTCATGGCCAGGACCTTGACGAGGGCCGCGGCGTGGCGCCGAGTCCAGTTGCTGTCGGGGACCGGCCGGCCGTCGATCGTGACGGCGAATCGACCGAGCAGGGTGATGTCGATCGTCGGCATGGTGGCCGCACCTCCCTCGCCTCGTCCGGTCGTGGGCCGCCTATGGCGGCGCCAGCGTAGATCGTCGCGACGCGGCCTTCCCTCGACCTTCCCTGACCGTCCACTCCAGCGGGAAGGGGAAGGGAAGGACCCCTCCGTACGGTCCTCCCATCTCGCCGACCGGGCGAGGCAATCCACACCCCAGGAGAGACCGATCATGTCCATGACCAGCCAGAGCCCCGTGCGCAACGGGGTCGACACCGCCACCCTGTTCGCCACCCTCGACGCCGTCAAGGGCAACAACGACATCGCCAAGTTCCAGTTCCGTGCCAGCAACAAGTGGGTCAGCGGCACGCACAACCAGTCGACGATCCACGGCTTCTACGGCGCCATGCAGGAGATGCAGCACGCCGACGTGCACGTGTTCGATGCCGATCACCCCGCGGTGCTCGTCGGCACCGACAACGGCCCGACCCCGGTCGAGTACGTGCTGCACGCCTTGGCCGCTTGCCTGACCGCCGGCATCGCCAACATCGCCGCCGCCCGCAACGTGAACCTCACCGAGCGTGGAGTCCACCGTCGAGGGCGACATCGACCTGCTCGGCATCCTCGGCCTCGGCGAAGGCGTACGCAACGGCTTCGAGCAGATCAAGGTCACCTTCAAGCTCGAGGGAGACGACCCCGCCAAGCTGCGCAAGGTCGTCGAGCAGTCCCGGGCCCGCTCCGCCGTCTACGACATCGTCACCAACGGCGTGCCCGTGGTGATGGAGGTCGTGGACGGTTGATCGCCGGCTCCGGGCGATCAACCGCTCACTCGCGATGGGTTGGTGCCGGCGGGCCGGAAGTCCCGACCGGCACCAACTCGTCTCCGATCGATTGGAAGCCCCCATGAACGACATCGACACCCTCATCTTGGGCGGCGGCCAGGCCGGCCTCGCCCTCAGCCACTGCCTGACGGCTCTCGGCCTCGACCACCTCGTCGTCGAGCGGGGTCGCATCGCCGAGCGCTGGCACAGCGAGCGATGGAGCTCGCTGCGCCTCCTCACCCCGAACTGGATGACTCGCCTGCCGGGATGGGCCTACGACGGCCCTGAGCCCGACGGCTTCATGACCGCCACAGAGGTCGCATCGTTCTTCGGGCGCTACGCCGCCTCGTTCGACGCCCCCGTGCTCGAGCACACGACCGTGCAACGGGTCGCGCCCGACGGCGACGGGTTCGCCGTCGCCACCGATGACGGCCCGCTGCGGGCCCAGAACGTGGTCATCGCCACCGGGTGGTGCGACCGACCGGCAGTCCCGGCAATGGCGCGCCAGCTACCGAGTCACATCCACCAGGTCGCCCCCAGCGACTACCGACGTCCCGATGATCTTCCTTCGGGCGGCGTGCTCGTGGTCGGCGCGTCAGCGACCGGCGTCCAGCTCGCCCACGAACTGCACGCCAGCGGCCGCGCCGTCACGCTCGCCGTGGGCCGCCACAGCCGGATGCCGCGCCGCTATCGGGGCATGGACGTCTTCTGGTGGCTCGATCAGATCGGGATCCTTCGACAAGACCATCGACCACGTCGGCGACGCGCAGGCGGCCCGAACCGAGCCATCGCTGCAGCTCGTCGGCCGGACCGACAACCAGATGCTCGACCTCACCACCCTGCAGGCCGCTGGCGTCCGTCTCGTCGGCCGGCTGAACGGCGTCGACGGCACTCGAATCTCCCTCGCCACCGACCTGCATCGCGTCATCGGGGCCGCCGACCGGCAGATGGCGCGCGTGCTCGCTCGCATCGACGACGCCGTCGAACGCCTCGGCCTGAGCGCCGAGGTGCTCGACGCCGAGCCGATCCCCGTCGTGGCCCGGTCGGCGGTTCCCGACACCCTCGATCTGCGGGCCGCCGGGATCAGCTCGGTCGTCTGGGCTACCGGCTTCCGCCGGCCGTACGAGTGGCTCCAGCTGCCCGTACTCGATCACCGCGGCGAGATCCGCCAGTACCGCGGTGTGACACCGATGCCCGGCGCCTACGTGCTCGGCCAACGGTTCCAGCACTTCCGCAACTCCAGCTTCATCGACGGTGTCGGTCGGGACGCGCGAGTACGTCGCCGATCACATCCACCGCACGCCGCCGCCGTCTCGACGGCGTCGTCGCCACGCCGCTCTCCGAGCAGAAACGAGCCTGATCATGTACTCCACCCCACGACCCACCTCGCTCGCCAACGGCGACTTCTACGACGTCATCGTCGTCGGTGCCAGAGCCGCCGGCGCGGCGACCGCCATGCTGCTGGCGCGGAGTGGCATCCGAACGTTGCTCCTCGAGCACGGCCCTCCCGGTGCCGACACCCTGTCGACCCATGCGTTGATGCGTGGAGGTGTGCTCCAGCTCTCGCGTTGGGGTCTGCTCGGCGAGATCGTCGCCGCCGGCACGCCGCCGGTGAAGCGAACATCGTTCAGCTACGGCACTGAGCGCGTCGTCATCAGCGTCAAGCCGTCGCACGGTGTCGACGCCCTCTACGCCCCGCGCCGAACCGTTCTCGATCCCGTGCTCGTGCGCGCTGCCGTCGATGCCGGGGCCGAGGTGCACCACCGCGCCACGGTCACCGACTTGATGAGGCGCGACGATCGGGTGGTAGGCGTGCGTGTGCGCACGCCGGACAGCGGGGTCGTCGACATCGGGGCGTCGCTGGTGATCGGGGCCGACGGCATCCGTTCGACCGTGGCGCAGCGTACGGCCGCGCCGTTCACCCGGTTGGGCGGACCGGGCAGCGCCACGACGTACGGCTACTGGTCCGATCTCGCCACCGACGGCTACGAATGGAACTTCCACGCGGACGCCTGCTCCGGCGTCATCCCCACGAACGACGGCCAGGCGTGTGTGTTCGCCGTCGCCTCGCCGGGACTGATCGGCAGAGGCGGCGTCGGGGTCGTCAACGACATCGTCGCGATGTCTGAGCCCGCGCTGGCGGCGCCGCCTGCGTGACGCCATCCCGCCACGGGGGACGCGGACGTGGAAGGGCCTCGCCGGCTACGTCCGCCAGTGCCACGGCCCCGGCTGGGCCCTCGTCGGCGACGCCGGCTACTACAAGGACCCGCTGAGCGCCCATGGCTTGACCGATGCCCTGCGCGACGCCGAGCTGCTGGCCCGCGCCGTCGTGGATGGGCTGGGGGGCAGCACGTCGTTGGAGGAGGCGCTCGCCGGCTACCAGGACACTCGCGACAGGCTCAGCCTCCCGCTGTTCGACATCGTCGGCCGCATCGCCAGCCAGCAATGGGACGACACCGAGATCGGCCACCTGCTGCTCCAGCTCAGCTCGGCCATGGCCGACGAGGTGGAAGCACTGGCGGCCCTCGACCCCGTCGGCGCCGCCGAACCAAGCCGCCGCTGACCCCGGTACCTCCCGGGGCGTACTGACTGCGGTTGGCGCTGATTACGACACATGTCGCGCAGCAGAACGCCAGCGGTGGCGCGATCCGGGTCGAGCGGCACGAGAACCCGCATCGACCCTGGGTGGCGCCACTAGCTTGGCCCCCGATGGGGGACGCCGCCGTGCGGGAGACGAGGGCCGCCGGGACGGTGCCGCTGACGCTGGCGGCCGGGCAGTTCCTGATGACGCTCGACAGCTCGGTGATGAACGTCTCGATCGCGACGATCGCCAAGGACGTCAACTGTGCCCGCTGGCCGCCCGGTAGCTGAGCGCCGGCTGAGGGCCGTCAGATCAGCGATCCATCGTGTCGCGGAGATCGTGGGCGTCGGCACCGTCGCACTGGCCATCTACTTCGTCATGCCCCTCGACGGTGGGTTCAGCGAGCTGCTGGCCGTCCTTCTCGTACTCGTCGCCATCGCCGCGCTGGTGCCGCTGTCACTGCGCCGATCGCGTCAGGTACTGACCAGCGACCAGCCTGTGCTCGTTGCCGCGCAGGCGTTGTTCACCCTGCTGACGATGCTGATCGTGTCGTTCTCGGCCCTCTACTACCTGCTCGGCACCCACGCGCCGACCCAGGTCGCCGGGATCGCCACGAAGATCGACGCCCTCTACTTCACCGTTACCATCGTGTCGACCGTCGGCTTCGGGGACATCACGGCGACCGGCCAAGGGGCGCGGGCGCTCGTCACCGCCAACATGGTCGTGGACCTCGTGCTCCTGACCGTCGCCGTCCGGCTGCTGTCGTGGGCGCTGAAGAAACGTCAGGAGACCAGCGCGCTCGGGGAACCGCCCTCGACGACGGCACGACCCACCCCGTGACGCTCACGATCCGCTGACCGTGGCTCGGTGGCCGGCGTCGCCTCGCTCCGCCGGCCACCGAGCCACTACGTTTTTGAGGCGGGATTCGGTTACCGACGGGTCAGCGCGAACAGAAGGGGGCAGTTCATGACTGCAGGGAGCACGAACGGGGCCAGTGGCGGTCAACTCGACGTTGACGTGGTCGTCGTGGGCGCCGGCGTCGCCGGCCTGTACATGCTGAAGCGGCTGCGGGGCCTCGCCCTGTCGGCCACCGTCCTCGAGTCGGGCGCTGATGTCGGCGGGACCTGGTACTGGAACCGGTACCCGGGCGCCCGCTGCGACGTCCCGACCACCGACTACACCTACTCCTGGGATCCGGAGCTGGAGACCGAGTGGACGTGGTCCGAGAAGTACGCCACCCAGCCCGAGATCCTGAGCTACCTGCAGCGCGTCGCCGACAAGCACGCCCTGCGCCGGGACATCCGATTCTCGACACAGGTCACGGCGGCGGCATGGGACGAGGCCACGTCCACCTGGAAGATCACCACCGACCAGGGCGACACCATCACCTGCCGCTGGTACGTGATGGCCACGGGGTGCCTGTCGGTGCCGAAGGAGCTGGACATCGCCGGCGCCGACCGCTTCCAGGGCGAGGTCTACTTCACCAGCCGCTGGCCGCACGAGGGCGTGGACCTCACCGGCAAGCGGGTCGGGGTCGTCGGCACCGGCTCGTCCGGCATCCAGTCGATCCCCATCATGGCCAAGCAGGCATCAGAGATGGTCGTGTTCCAGCGCACGCCGAACTTCTCCCTGCCCGCTCACAACGGTCCGGCGCCCCAGGAGCGCAAGGCCGAACTGGAACGCGACCGAGCCTCGTATCGCCAGGCGGCCAAGTGGTCGCGGGGCGGCGTGCCGGTGGAGGCACCGGTCGACACCGCCGCATCGCTTCCCACCGACGAGCAGCGGGCCCGTTTCGAGAAGGCGTGGGAGGCGGGCGAGCTGTTCGCGGTGCTCGGCCTCTTCGCCGATCAGATGACCAATCGTGACGCCAACGAGGTCGTCGCCGAGCTGATCCGCGAGAAGATCCGCTCCATCGTCGACGACCCCGAGACGGCCGAGACGCTGTGCCCCAAGGACCACCCCTTCGGGACCAAGAGGCCGTGCCTCGACACCGGTTACTACGCCACGTTCAACCTGCCCCACGTGCGACTGGTCGATCTGCGCAAGCACCCGATCAAGACGGTCACCGAGACGGGCATCGAGACCAGCGACGAGACCTTCGAGTTCGATGTCATCGTCTACGCCACCGGCTTCGACGCCATGACCGGCGCCATCGTGGGGGTCGACATCACCGGCAAGGACGGCGTCACGCTCAAGGACAAGTGGGACCACGGCCCCAAGACCTACCTCGGTCTGATGACGGTGGGCTTCCCGAACCTGTTCATGATCACCGGGCCGGGCAGCCCCTCGGTGCTGTCGAACATGGCCGTGTCGATCGAGCAGCACGTCGACTGGATCGCCGACCAGCTGGGCTACCTCCGCGACCACAACTTCGAGCGGATGGAACCGACCGAGACGGCCGAAGCGGGTTGGGTCCAGCACGTCAACGACTGCGCCGACATCACCCTCTACCCGACGGCCAACTCGTGGTACATGGGTGCGAACGTGCCGGGTAAGCCCCGGGTGTTCCTGCCGTACATCGGTGGCGTCGACGCCTACCGGGCAACGTGCGACCAGGTTGTCGAGCTTGGCCACTACGGCTTCGAGCTGGCCGGCCCCGACGGCACGCAGCGCAACGACGGCGTCGTCAACCGCCTGCAGCCCGACGTCCAGATGGTGCTCACCATGATGGCCGACCTCGACCTGCCGCCGCTGGAGTCCATGACGGCCGACGAGGCTCGCGCCTTCATGGCCGAGGCCAACGCGGTCCGTCCTCCGGGCCCGGACGTGGCCGAGATCGTCGACGGTGTGCTGCCGGGCGCCGGCGGCGACCTCGACTACCGCCTCTACCGGCCCGCGAGCCCTGGCCCCCACCCCGTCGTCGTGTACTACCACGGTGGTGGCTGGGTGCTCGGCAGCCACGAGACCGACGACCCGTTCTGTCGCGACCTGTGCGTGCGCAGCGACATGGTCATCGTGTCCGTCGACTACCGCCACGCCCCGGAGGCCCGCTTCCCCGCTGCCACCGACGACGCCTTCGCCGCGCTGCAGTGGATCGCCGCCCACACCCAGGATCTCGGCGGTGTGCCGGGCCAGCTGATCGTGGCCGGATGGAGCGCAGGCGGGAACCTGGCCGCCGTCGTCAGCCAACTGGCGCGAGACGTGGGTGGTCCCGAGATCGTGGGCCAGCTGCTCCTCACGCCGGTGACCGACTGCAACCTCGACACCAGCTCCTACATCGAGAACGGCGACGGCTACGTCCTCACCAAGCCGCTCATGGAGTGGTTCTGGGACCACTACGCGGACGCCGCCGACCGCGCCAACCCGCTGTGCTCGCCCATTCGGGCCGCCGACCTGTCCGGCCTGCCGCCGGCCTACATCGTCACGGCCGAGTTCGACCCCCTGCGCGACGAGGGCAACGCCTACGCCGAGGCCTTGGAGAAGGCGGGCGTGCCGGTCACGCTGCTCGAGGCCCGGGGCCACACCCATACGTCGGTGCCGATGGTCGACGTGATCCTGTCCGGGGCCGCCATCCGGGCCCAGATGGCCGAGGCGCTCAAGGCGTTCGTCGGCACCACGGTCTCCGCCTGACGCTCGCCCCGCTCCCGGACGCCAGTCGACGACGGGTGGGCGGCGCGCGCCCGAGGGCTTGACGATGTCCGAGCGAGTCGCGACGTTGGTCTCGGTCAACGTCGGGCTGCCGCGGGAGATCCCCTGGCAGGGTCGGACCGTCTTCACGGGCATCTGGAAGGAGGCGGTCGAGGGACGCCGAACCGTCAGGCGCCTGAACGTGGACGGCGATGGCCAGGGTGATCTCGAGGGCCACGGCGGCGAGCACCGAGCGGTCTACGTCTATCAGCTCGATTCGTACCGGTACTGGCAGGACCAGATGCACCGCGACGACTTCACGTTCGGCCAGTTCGGCGAGAACTTCACGATCGAGGGTCTGGGCGACGACGAGGTCTGCATCGGGGACCGGTATCGCATCGGCTCGGCCTTGTTCGAGGTCACCCAGCCGCGCGTCACGTGCTATCGGGTCGGCATCCGCATGAACGAGCCGCAGATGGCTGCGCTCCTCGTCGCCCACGAACGTCCGGGCTTCTACTTCCGGGTGCTGGAGGAAGGTGACGTTCAGGCCGGTGACGAGGTCGTGAAGATGGCGACGGGGCCGGAGGCGATGACGGTCGCCAACGTCAACGCCCTCCTCTACTTGGCCGGCCGTCACGACGTCGGGCAGCTCCGGCGCGCCCTTCGCATCCCCGCGCTCAGCCCGGGCTGGCAGGCGTCCCTACGGGCGGTCCTCGACGAGCGGCTCGCCGGTTCGCCAAGCGGCGGCAACGCCGGATTGACAGCCGAAAGCCCACCGCCGGCATGGCGCGGCTTTCGCCCGCTGCAGGTCACCGCGAAGCGACCGGAGAGCAACGACGTCGTGTCCCTGGAGCTGGCATCCGGCGACGGTCAGCCCCTCGCGCGCCCGCTTCCCGGGCAGTTCATCGCGCTCCGGCTCACCCCAGATGGAAGCTCCGCCCCACTCGTTCGCAGCTATTCCCTGTCGGGCTCGCCCGGTGATGCCCAGTACCGGATCGGCGTCAAGGTCGAACCGGGCGGCAGGGCCGGCCACTACATCCGCACCGACGTCCGAGTCGGCGACCGGTTGGATGTCGGAGCTCCACGCGGGTCGTTCACGCTCGACGACAGTGAGGATCCGGTGGTGCTCGTGAGCGCCGGGGTGGGCGTGACGCCGACGCTGGCGATGCTGCACGCGCTGCACGACCGCAGCTCAACCCGCGACATCTGGTGGTTGCACGGCGCGAGGAACCGGTCCGAGCACCCTTTCGCCGATGAGGCACAGTCGCTCCTGGACGGCCTCGCCCACGTGCACCGTCGCGTCTGGTACAGCCAACCGAGCCCGACGGACGTCGCCGGCAGGCACTACGACGCGCTCGGGCGCATCACACCGGAGGCGCTCGAAGGCGCCGGCGTTCCGATCGAAGGTGTGTTCTACCTCTGCGGGCCGACCGCGTTCATGGCCGCTCTGCGCGACGCTCTCACCGAGCGAAGCGTCCCTGTCGGGCGCGTACACACAGAGATCTTCGGTGCGCAGGGGTCGGTCACGCCCGGAGTCGTCGCGCATCCAACGCGGTCGCCGCACCAACCAGAAGGCGTACGTGGTTCGGGACCGCTCGTCACGTTCGTCCGGACCGGGCTGAACGTGCGTTGGGGCGACGGGTTCGCCAGCATCCTCGAGCTCGCCGAGGCGTGCGACGTCCCGGTGCGATGGTCGTGTCGCACAGGCGTGTGCCACACCTGCGAGACCGGCCTGCTCGACGGTGCGGTCGGCTACTCCCCCGAACCACTCGAGGCCCCCGCCGACGGCAACGTGCTCCTGTGCTGCTCGCGCCCGGACACCGATCTCGCGATCGACCTCTGATCGACCACGGCCGCCGGTCCCTCGCCGCCGTGCCGGTAGCGTCAACGCCCATGGACGTGCCTCGCGACCGAGGCCACGAGCCAGCGGCACGTGAACGGGGTGCTCAGTTCCTGCTGGCAAATCAGGGCCGCGACGGTCTCTGGCGCGACTTCGAGACCCCGGCCGGGGAGGCGTCGCTCTGGCCGACGGCGTTCATCGCGAACGCGCTGCGTTCGGCGGCGATCGGGCGCGACGCCATCGAGCGCGCTGCCAAAGCCCTGGCGACGAATCAGAACGACGACGGCGGCTGGGGTTACAACGAGGAGGTTCCCAGCGACGCCGACTCGACGGCGTGGACGCTGCTGCTCCTCGCCCAGATGGGTGGCCGTGAGCGCACTTGTCACCGCGCCGTTTCCCGCCTCGTTCGCCATCAAGCCGGCAGTGGTGGCTTCGCCACGTATGCCAGTCCCGGGCCGATCCGGCGCTTCATGGACGTGGGCCGGTGGATGCCGTTCGGCGGTTGGTGCCAGGCCCACACCGAGGTCACCGCGGTGGCCGGTCGGGCGCTCGCGGCATGCCCGCCCGGAGGGCGCGCGGCGGCTGACGACTCGGCCTGGCACTTCGTCCGGTCGCGGCAGAAGGCCACCGGCTACTGGAGCTCGTACTGGTGGACCTCGCCGCACTACACCACTGCGCAGGCGGTCGAGCTGGCCGCCGATCGAGGCGAGCGCGACACCGTGAACCGGGCGGCCGGGTGGGCGCTCCGGAAGCAAGCCGATGTCGCGGGCTGCGCCTTCGCCACCGCGATGTCGCTGTCCATCCTGCGGCGAGCCGGCGCCGGGATCGAGGCCATCGATCGGTCAATCCAGCACCTGGTCGCTCTGCAGCAGGCGGACGGCAGTTGGCCGAGCCAGCCGATCATGCGCATCCCTGTTCCCGCCGACAAGGATCCCAATCGAGAGGACCGTTGGCGTCTAGTCCGGTTCGGTGGCGGCATCGACGTGACCGATCAGCACCGCCTGTTCACCTCGGCGGCGTGCGTGGCCGCCCTCGGGGGCTGAGCGTGTGGACGTTCCCGACGACGTCTGTGCCGCGATCGAAGCGGCCGTCACCGATCGTCTCGCGACAGAGCTGGGAGCCAGGGGTCTGCTGCTCGACGCCGATCGCTTCGCCGAGGCCGAAGCTCAGGCGGCGAGTGACGGCCGGCGACTGCTGACATCGGTGGTCCACCGGTGCTATCCGCTGAGCGAGTTCGACACCCAAGTCCTGACACTCGAGTTCGACAGCGAGCACGAGGCATCACGGGTGCGGTCGGCACTTGCGTTCGGCGCCGCCACGGCCACGCTGCTGATGCCACCCAAGCAACCCGAAGCACGATCTGGCTCGATCGAAGTGCTCAGCGCCATCTTCAACTTGGGCATCGGGCTGATCGACGGCGTGTGCGACGAGGATGCGGAGAGCGGTCTGCGACTGCTGGAGCTGATCGACGCCGGCGACGTGGTCGAGACCGCCCGCCAAGCGCGTCCGCGCGGGTGGCTGCGGGTGCAGCTACCTCCCGAGTTGGAGTCCGATCCCAGCGTGTCGTTCGCTGCTGACGTCGTCGAGACCTTCTTCGCCACGCTGCACGCCACCTACCCCGGCGCCGCCTGGTCGCATCTGCGGGGTCACGCCGGCGACCAGCTCGCCGCCGCGCTCGACGCGGAACGATCGTCGCTGGCCTCCTCGTGGGCCAATACCTCGCTCGAGCAGTTGACCGGCTACTCGTACGCCACCTCCGTGCTGCCCTTCGAGATCGTGGGGACGCTGGCCCAGGGCGATCACGCCACGCCTGCGGCCCTGCTTCTCGGCGAGGCGATGTGGCGGATCGACGACCTCGTCGACCTCTGCGACGACGCGCGAACCGGGGCGCTCAACGCCGTGCTGCTCGCCGCCACCGGCACGGACCCGGCGGCATTGGAAGCCGTGCTCTCGTCCGGGCACATCGCCCGTGCCGCCGCGGACGCCGCCGACTGCTTGCGGCGCGGCATCGAGTCCTCCGATGGCCGGCGCATCGGCCCCCCGGACGTGTTCCTGCAGTTCGTGGCGCGCTACGCGGGGGTCGCTCCTATCGAGCGGTCATGAGTCCGCAGGAGCGTCGGTGCCCATCGTCTCCATCACGTCCATCAACTCGGTGTCCTCGACCGGACGCTCGGCCAATGCCGGAATGTAGAGCGTGCCGACTCCCGGTGCGCCGGACAGCGCCGACGCCAGCTCGTCGAGTCGCAGCCGCTGGACAACGGAGCGCGTCAGCGGAAACGTCTTGCTGGTCACCAGTGCTACCTCGTGGTCCGGCGGGTAGAAGCCCATGAGGTAGTGCTGAAACGGCAGGAACTGCTCCGCCTCGTACCAGTCCGCCGGGCACGTCGGGTCACCGACCACGGTCGGTTGCCAGATGACGCAGTTGACGTCGTTCTGAATGGGGCGGCGCCGCAACAACAGGTCGGTGGCCTCGTACATCTGGATCCCGTTGTCGGCGATGTCCATGCCGAGATCGACGATCAACGTGTCGAACGCGGATACTCCCGGGAACACCTCGACGTGCAGTCCCAGGTGCGGCGCCGCCTGGGTGATCAGCGTCGTCGGATAGCAGTACACCCACGGATGCCCATACGTGGCCAGGCACACCGGCGGATCGGCGACCGCGGCGGCGACGACTTCGGCGGCCATCTTGTGGTACGTGGGAAGCCGGTTCTTGCCGGGTTCGTAGAGAAATCCGAGTTCGGTCACGTCGGGGCACAACGTGCGGAGGTAGTCGGCGACGCCGTAGCCGTCGGCGATCACGAACGTGCGCCGCGAACGTCGAATTACCTCCTCGGCCTCCCGCGTCAGCTGATGCGTGCCGACGATGCCGGTGCCGACGATCCCAATGTCAAACGGCCAGACGCCCTGAACGGCCGGCGCCGGCTCGGTCATCCAATGCGTTCGATCAATTTGAGGGTCGCCAGGCTGCGCTCCTTGTCAGAGCCCGCCGCCTTGATGGCCGCGACTTCGTAGACGACGCTCTCTTGACGCGCCTGCGTCTTCTTCGTGCGGTTCACCCAGTCGTGCCGGCCGGAGATCTTGACCGTGATCGACGGGATGTTGCGCGGCCGCAGGTCCTCCTTGAGCATGCGGGCCAGCTCGCCCGGGTCGGTCAGCGCCGACCTCTCTTCCAGACTGAGGTCATAACCGGCGAGCGTCGAATCCGGGTCGGTCTGGCAACCGATGTAGAAGTCGTAGTCGGTCTGCACCCGAGCCAGCGCCGCTGTGAAGCTGTCCAACATGGCACGCACCTCGTCTTGACGTACGAGCGACGCTATACACGGTCAGTCGGTGGGTCAATGCCCCACAGAGGCCTGGTCGGATCGGAGCAGCCGGTGGCGCTGATCCTGGGGGCAGCGTGAGGACATGGTGTGAACGAGGGCGGACGTGCGGTCGTCAGCCGAGCGTGTGCCGGTCGAGCCGACGTCGACGAACGTCTCGGTAGACCACCAGCCGCCGACGGGTGGCGGCGGTGATCGCCGCCCAGAGGAGCTGGGCGCCGGGTCCTGTCGCCGCCCACGCACGATTCTGGAGCCAGCGTCGCTGGCGGCGGCGAGCAGTCCACCCGCCCGCGATGGACAGGTCCTCCCGACTCGGCGTGAGCACTCGGCGCGATGCGGTCCGAGCGGCCCGGGAGCTGAACCTCATCGACTGACGGTGACGAGTTGGTTCGGTCGCACCGGGGCGATCTTCGCCACGACGGCAAATGGAGCCTCGCGGGACGTGTAGCACGACGACTTGCCGGGAACCCTTCGGTCATGGCCCGCACCGAGGCGACCGCCAAACCGAGTGCGGCCCCGTTCGTGCCCGACACGACGTCGCTGCTGGCGTTGACCAAGGCATCACGGGCTTGCCGGGGATGCCCGCTCTGGTCGGCCGCCACGCAGACGGTGTTCGGCGAGGGTCGGCGCTCGTCGTCCTTGATGCTGATCGGTGAGCAGCCTGGCGATCAGGAGGACCGACTCGGCCACCCGTTCGTCGGGCCGGCCGGACGGGTGCTGTGGCAGTGCGTGGATGATGCCGGCATCTCCCGTGACGACGTCTACGCCACCAACGCCGTCAAGCACTTCAAGCACGAGGTGCGCGGGAAGCGCAGGCTGCACAAGAAGCCGGGTACGCCGGAGATCGAAGCGTGTCATCCATGGATCGAGGCCGAACTGCGAGCGGTCCGTCCGGCGGTGGTCGTCGTGCTCGGGGCGACGGCGACGCGATCGCTGCTCGGTCGCACCACGGCGATCGCCTCCAGCCGCGGCGAGCGATTTCACGTCGGCGACATACCGACCCTTGTGACGTACCACCCGTCGGCCGTGCTGCGAGCCGACGACCGAAGGGCCGAGATCCGTCAGGCGCTGGTCGATGACCTCCGCCGGGCACGGCAATGGGCGACACCGTGATGCCGGCACTGCGGGTCGGTTGCTCGGGCTGGTCATACAAGGACTGGCGGGGGCTCGTCTATCCATCGGAGCTGCCCCAGCGGCGCTGGTTCGACTTCTACCAAGATCTGTTCGACACGGTCGAGCTCAACTCGACCTTCTACCGGCTACCCAGCCAGTCCGCCGTCGAGGGCTGGGCGGCAGGGGCTCGTCCCGGCTTCCTGTTCGCCGTCAAGCTCGGCGCCTTCGGGTCCCACCGAATGAAGTTGCGCGACGCCGCAACCTGGCTGCCCAATCACCTCGACCGCGTCGGGCGACTCGGTGAGCACCTCGGCCCCAACCTCGTGCAGCTGCCCCCGCGATGGAAGCGCAACGTCGAGCGACTCGACGAGTTCCTCAGCGTCGCACCCGAGACGCTGCGCTGGGCGGTAGAGCTGCGCGAACCGTCTTGGCTCCATGACGATGTGTTCGACGTGCTCCACCGCCACCATGCCGCACTGTGCATCCACGATCTTCTCGCGGACCACCCTTTCGAGCTCACCACGGATTGGACGTACGTCCGCTTCCACGGCCCCGACGCGCTCAGCCATCCGTACCACGGCGCCTACGGCACCGAGCGTCTCGACGCGTGGGCGACACGACTCGGCCAGGTGCTCGACGACGGCCATGATGTGTACGCCTACTTCAACAACGACTGGTTCGGTCACGCCGTCGACGACGCCAAGCGCCTGCGGCAGGCCCTTACCAATGAGCCGCCGTCAGCTCGACTCGTTCGTCCCGAGCATCCGTTGGAGGAGCGTCGGTAGCCGGCCCCGAGCCGGTCGACGAGTCCGCTGATCGTCTCAATTGCCGGCGGCGTCAAGGGGCGCTGGCGGTGGGGGCGAGGCCCATGCCGGCGTAGTGCGCTTGCGCGTCTGCGAAACCATCCCAATCCCAAGCCGTGGGGCGGCCGGCGAGGCACGGCTACGAGTCGAGCGAGCGAGGCGTGCAAGCCAACGACGTAGCAGTTGTCGATGGCGACGGCCGGGTCCGAGACGAAGTGGCTCAGCCGCAAGACGCAGCCGGTCTCGACCTGTTCGAGCTCCCAGCGCATGTACGAGCCGACATCGACGTGGGTGTGCTCGAGGAGCAACGGTGGCTCGACGCGCAGGATCGTGCACGTGATCGTCATCGGCTCATCCCCACCGGCCGCCATCACCATCTGACCGCCTTCTCGGAGATCGACCGTGATGTCAGCTTCGAACGGCAGCCACCACTCCGCCAACCGGGCCGGGTTCGTGATCGCATCCCAGACCTCACGGACCGGATAGGCGAGATGACGTTCGAATCGGATCACGCCGCCGTCGGCGGTGCGTTCCATGGTGCCGTCATAGCGGGAGGCGGAGACGTCGCTCATCAGTGTTCCTTCGGAGTCGGGGTGATTGGTGTGGACGTACGTTTCAGATGACGCTCGAGGGCATCGAGCCGCCCGGCCCATTCCGCTCGAAACGGCTCGAGCCAGGCGTCGAGTTCCATCAACGGTTCAGGACGAAGCCGGTACAGCCGTCGTTGCGCATCCCGTCGGACCTCGACCAGCCCGGCATCACGCAACACCTTGAGATGACGCGACACGCCCGGCTGATGCATGCCGACCCGTACGACCAGGTCGTTCACCGAACACTCGCCCTCCCGAACCGCATCAAGGATCCGCCGCCGCGTCGGTTCGGCGATCACGTCGAGCACCTCGAGAGCAGCGGACACACGTCCACTATACGCGATGCCGTATATATGTGCAAGCAGATCTACACACGGTCTCGGTCATGGCGTTGCGGTGCCGGACGTTCGCACGTCGTGGACGATCTCGTCGATGGAGTCGGTGACAAGCGTCTGCGAGACCGAGCCCGGCGGGCGTTACTAACCTGGCCTTTCGTGGGAGAGGTCCAACCGACGGCGAGTCCACGCCAGACAGGAGTTGGTTGCAGATGAACGGCACCGGATACCTGCACCCCGCAGCCCCGTCGATCGAGGCCGACGAGCAAGCTCGCGCCGATCAGGAGCGCCTCGGGTTCGTCATGAACGCCACCCGCTTGTGGGCCCATCTGCCCCAGGCCAAGCAGTCGCTTTTCGACCTCATGGACATGGCCGCCAGCGGTGCCTCGCTGACGTACCGGCAACGGGCCGTGCTCGTCGCTGCGACGGCGACCGGTATCGGCGACCCATACTGCTCGCTGGCGTGGGGATCGCGCCTCGCCGATGTCGCCGGCATCGATGTGGCCACCAACGTCATCCGCCAGCAACAGGACCGTCTCGCCGACCCCGACCGGGTGCTCGCCGAGTGGGCCCACAAGGTGGTCGACGACCCGACCGCGACCACGCCGCACGACATCGATCAGCTTCGCGCCGCGGGGTTCACCGACGATCAGATCTTCGCCCTCACCGCCTTCATCGCGCTGCGGGTGACGTTCTCGATGGTGAACGATTCGCTCGGTGCCCGGCCCGACGAGGAACTCATCGCCCGAGCGCCGGAGGAATTGGTGCGCTCGATCGGGCTGTGACAGCAGCGGTGACGGCTGCTCAGAGGCACTGACGGATGGCGGCGATGAGTGCGGCGGGCCGGGGATCGGCGGCCAGGCCGGCATACATCTGGTTCATCACGTAGCCGAACCCGATGCCGCTCTCCGGATCGGCAAAGCCGAGCGAGCCGCCGGCACCCGGGTGACCGAAGGAGCCGGAGCCGAGCAGCGGGTTGAAGCTGCTGTCCAGCATGAACCCCAGCCCGAAGCGCATCTCCACGCCCATGCACGCGTCAGGACCGTCGGTCCGGGCCCGGCGCACCAGCTCGACCGTGTCAGGCGACAGCAGACGGAGCCCGTCAACCTCCGCGACCAAGGCACCGTAGAGCGTCGCCAGGCTGCGGGCGTTCGTGATGGCGTTGGCCCCGCCGAGCTGAGCGGCGTGCACCTCGGGCTTGTTCCAGGGAAGATCCTTGCCCGCCATCGGGAACGCTCCGCTGACCGTGAGGGCGCGCGCCCCCAGTGTCCCTGGACCCGACCGCGCCATCATCTCCGCGATGACCGCCGGGTCGGTGGGCAGCGGGGCACCCATCAGCCGGGCGACGCGCGCTTCCTGGTCGGCCGGCAGGCCGATCCACAAGTCGACTCCGAGCGGCCCGGCGATCTCCTCGGCGAGGAACGTGCCGAGCGATCGGTGCGCCGGATCGGAACGGCGCACGAGCTCGCCGGCCAGCCAGCCGAACGTGATGGCGTGGTAGCCGTGTCGGGTGCCGGGCTCCCACACGGGCACGGTGTGCTCCAGCCCGCGCACCGCGGTGTCCCAGTCCAGGCACTCGTCGAGGGTGAGTGGTGGCTCGATCGTCACGAGGCCCGCTTGATGGCTCATCACCTGCTCGACGGTTATCGCCGCCGGCAGCTCCGGCCACAGTGATTGGACGGGCGCCGCGGGATCGAGCCAGCCCCGCTCGACGCAGAGTCCGACACACGCGGACACGACGCCCTTCGTCGTGGAGAAGACGAGCTGGAGCGCGTCGCGTCCGTACGGAACCGACTGCTCGCGATCGCGGTACCCGCCCACGAGATCCACCACGGGCTGGCCGCGATGGAACACCGCCACGCCGGCGCCGAGCTCGCCGTGCTCAGCGAAGTTGTTCTCGAACGCAGTGCGGACGGGCTCCCAGCCCGGCGCAACCGTGCCTTCGATCAGTGCCATGGGTCGAACGTATCAGCGCCGTTCCGGAGCGTCGTCCTTGCCACTGCTAGGTTCCGAGCTCCGGGGGGTAGTGATGAAGTTCGGGGTGACAGTCGGGAACTTCGGCACGTTCGGGGAGGAGCCGGGCGTCGACGGTTGTCTGACGCTGGCCGACGAGGCCGAGCGACTCGGGTTCGACTCCGTCTGGGTGCACGATCACGTCGTGATGCCTTCGGACGTGAGCTCGCGGTACCTCTACAACAGCACCGGCGACTCGCCGTTCCTGGTCGACCAGTACATCTACGATCCGCTGGTCGTGATGGCGGCGATCGGCGCGCGCACGTCACGCGTCCTCATCGGCACCAGCGTGCTGGTCGTGCCGTACCGCAACCCCCTCGTGCTGGCCAAGCAGCTCTCGACCATCGACCGCGTCTCCCACGGTCGCGTCGTGCTGGGCATCGGCGTCGGCTGGATGCGCGAGGAGTTCGACGCGCTCGGCATCGACGACCTGTGGGACGACCGCGGCGCCGTGACCGACGAGTTCATGGCGGTGTGCATCGATCTGTGGACCCAGAAAGGGCCGAGCAGCTACGAGGGCCGGTGGGTGCAGTACGCGAACGTCGGCGCGCTCCCGCTGCCGGTGCAGCAACCGCACATCCCGATCTGGGTGGGAGGCAAGACCGGACCCGCCCTGCGGCGCGTGGCCCGGTACGGAAATGGGTATCACGGCGTGGGGTCGACGCCGGCCGAGCTGCGCGCCGAGCTGGCGGCCGTCGGCGCAGCGATGGAACGCGCCGGACGCGACCCTGGCGAGATCGACGTGTCGATGCTGTGGGGCTTCCTCGACGTGACCAGCCGGACGCACCTGATCGACATGCTGGGCGAGTTCGCCGACGCCGGTCTGCATCACCTCGTCGGTACACCGTGGGTCGATGGCCCACCGCCGAGCGGCATCTCCGCCGGCGACCTGCTGGCCGCCACCGTCGAGAACCTCGAACGGTTCGCCGCCGACGTCGCTCCTGCCGTGCGCTGACCCCAAGCCCGCGCTCACGCCGGCTGGGGTGGGCGGTACGCGCTGAGCGTGATGATCGCCCCTTGCGGGTCCTCGACCGTTCCCATGCCGCGTGTACTGCGTGTCGAACAGCGGTGTGACGGCGGTGGCACCGGCCTTCACTGCCATCGCGAACGCCTCGTCGGCGTCGGCGACGGCGAACATCACCTCCCACGTGGCGCGGGCGTCCGGCTCGCCGCCCAGCAGCGCGACGGCGTCGGCGAAGCCGCCGGGCGCCTGGTCGGCCGCCTGTCGCTCGCGGATCTCCGGGTCACGCTCGGCCAGGAAATCGCCATAGCCCTCGACCCGGAACAGCCGCGTCGGCTGCGCCGCGCCCATCTCCAGTGGTTCGGCGACCCAACCGAACACCGCACCATAGAAGCGCGCCGCCCCGTCGGGATCGGGTGTGTGCAGCTCGCTGAAATTCCACGTGCCGGGAGCGTTGACGAGCTGCGACCCGCGGGTGTCCGCCCCCTGCCACAGCCCGAACCGGGCGCCCCACGGATCGGCGCACACCGCCACGCGCCCGGCGCGCGGGATATCGGCCGGCGGTGCCAGCACCCGGCCGCCGTTGGCCTCCACCAGAGCGGCGGCGGCGTCAGCGGACGCCACGGAGACGTAGGTCGTCCAGTCGCGGCCCTCGGCCTCGCTCGTCGGTGGTCCGCCGACGCCGCCCACCGTCAGCCCGTCGAGGCGGGCGTAGGCGTAGCGCGTCGGGGCTTCGGCCGGCGTGCGCAGCTCGTAGGACCAGCCGAAAAGGTCGCCGTAGAACGCCATCGTCCGGTCGGGATCGGCCTGCACGACGTCGATCCAGCACGGCACTCCCACCGGGTAGCCATCTCTTGCCAACATGTCGTCTCCTTCTCGTCCCTGGCTCACTCCGTCCAGCATGCGCTCCGAAACCGGTCACCCTGTGGCCGGTTCACTACGGGAGTGGGCGGCGGCGCGAGTCAGGTCGTGTAGCGCTCGCCCGCCGCCAGCCACGCGTCGAGACCGACGACGTTGAACAGATCGGCCGGGCTCTTGAGCTCAGGCGTCATCGGCGTCGGTGCGCCGGCCTTCGCCAGCGCGCGCATCATCGCCGTGATAGCGGTGCCGATGAGCAGCCCGGGCAGAATGGTCATGGCGTAGCCCCACTCGTGCAGCTGCTCCAGGCGGATGTCCGGTGAATGACCGCCGCGCACCCAGTTGTACATCACGGGGGCGTCGACCTCTTGCGGGACGCGGGCGATCTCATCCTCCGTCTGTGGCGCCTCTACGAAGATCAGGTCGGCCCCCGCCGCGGCGGCCGCATTGGCCCGGTGGATCGCCTCGGCGAACCCGAGCGGCGCACGGGCGTCGGTGCGGGCGATCACCACGAGGTCGGGGTCGGTGCGGGACTCCACCGCGGCGCGGATCTTCTCGACGAACTCGCCCTTGGCGATGACCGACTTGCCCGTCAGGTGGCCACAGCGCTTCGGGAACTCCTGGTCCTCGATGTGCAGCCCGGCGACCCCGGCGCGCTGGTACTCGGCCACCGTGCGCTGCACGCTCAGCGCGTTGCCGAAGCCGGTGTCGGCATCGGCGACGAGCGGGATGTCGAGGACCGCGGTCATGCGCGCCGCCTGGCCCGCCATCTCGGTCATGGTGGTGAAGCCGAGATCGGGGAACCCGATCAGTGCCATCGACACACCGGCACCCGTCATGTATGCCCCACGGAAGCCGCTGCGCTGCACGAGCGACGCCGACAGCGCGTCGTAGGCGCCCGGAAGCACCAGCACCTCAGGCTCGGCCAGCATGCGGCGCAGCGCCTGGCGGGGCGTCTCGTCAGTGGCCACGGCCGACCCTCACGTAGCCGCCCCGCTCGAGCCGGGGAAGCAGGCCGCCATCGATGATGAGGGCGATCAGTTCGGCGGGCAACGCCGACCCGGCGAGCGACGCGCCGGTGCGCCGGTTGGTGACCGTCCCGGTGGCCAGATCGAGGGCGACGATGTCGGGCTCGGCGACCGCGCCGACGATGCCCGGGCACTCGGCAGCGGCGACGCCGCTGTTGATGCAGTTGCGGAAGAACAAGCCGTTGAGCGACTCGGCGAGCACGGCCACGATGCCCAGATCGGCCATGAGTTGCGGAGCCGGCCGGCTGGAGCCCGTCCCGAAGTTGCGACCGCCCACGATCACATCGCCCCGAGCGACCGCGTCCGCCCAGCCGGGCCTGTAGGTCGCGAAGACGTGCCTGGCTTGCTCGGCGCGCGGCATGCGGAAGGTCGCCGCCGGCATCATCAGATCCGTGTTCACGTTGTCCTCCGGGAACACCCAGGCACGGCCCTCGACCTTCATCAGCCCGCCGCCAGGAAGGGTCGCGGGTCGGTGATCACACCGGTGACGGCCGACGCCGCGACGGTCGCCGATCCACCGAGGTAGATCAGCGCGCTGTCGGCGCCCATCCGCCCCTGGAAGTTGCGGGTGCTCGACGTGATGCAGACCTCGCCCGGCGCCAGCAACCCCATGTGGCCGCCGTAGCAGGCGCCGCACGTCGAGTTGGTCACCACGGCTCCCGCCTCCACCATCGTGGTGACGTAGCCGAGCTTCAGTGCTTGGAGGTACACGTCCTGGGACGCCGGCGTCACGAGCAGGCGCACCCCATCGTGGACGCGCCGCCCGGTGAGCACGCGGGCGGCATCCGCGAGATCACTCAGCTTGCCGTTCGCGCACGATCCGATGAAGGCCTGGTCGATGGCGACGGGCTCGGGCAGGTCGTCGATGGCCACGGTGTTGCCCGGCACCGCCCCGGGTGTCGCCACGCGGGGCGTGACGGCGGCGAGGTCGATGACGTAGTGGGCGGCGTACGCCGCGCCGGCGTCGGCGGCGGCCGGGGTGAACGGCGCGACCGTCCGTTCGGCGAGGTAGCCGAGCAGGACGTCGTCGGCCGGGAAGACGGCGAACTCGGCGCTCAGCTCGGCACACATGGTGGCGACGGTCGATCGTTCGTCCATGGAGAGCTGGTCGAGGTTGTGTGGCGAGAACTCGATCGAGCGCCCCTCCACGCTGCCGAGCTGGGCGGCGATGGCAAGGAACACGTCCTTGCCGGAGATGCCCTCGGGCTTGTCGCCCACCAGCTCCACCAGCACCGACTCGGGCACCCGGAACCAGGTCTGGCCGGTGGCCACGATCTGCAGGATCTCCAGGTGCCCGAGCCCGCGAGCGGCGCAGTTCAACGCGCCGCTGGCGCACGTGTGCGAGTCGGCGCACGCCAGCACCTGGCCCGGCAACGCCAAGGCGTGCTCGAGCACGAGCTGGTGGCTGATGCCCTGCCGGCCGATGTCGAAGAGGTCGGCGATGCCGAACTCGGCGGCGAAGCGGCGGGCCCGCTGATGCGACGTGGCGTCGAGGATGGTCGGTGCCGGCGCGGCGTGGTCGAGCACGACAGTGATGCGCGACGGGTCGTGCACGCGCAGCAGCGACGGACCGCCGGCGAACTGGAGATCGAGCATGACGACGCGATCTACGTCGCAGGTGACGATCTGCCCGGCCACGACAGGCTCTCCACCCGAGCGGCTGCTCAGGATCTTCTCGATGATCGTCATGGCCACGGCGAGCGCTCCTGATCCGGCGCCCAACCCTTTCGGCTCCACCCGGCCGCTGTCAACCGACGGCTCGTGCCGGACGCCTGTCTGCTCCGTTAGGGTCCGAAAGCGATGCCGAGCCCACGCATGACCGAGGTGGAGATCTGGGAGTTCGTGACCGACGCGCCGACCGGAATCCTGACGACGTTGCGCCGCGACGGCGTGCCGGTCGCCCTGCCCCTGTGGTTCGCGTGCCTCGATCGCGCCATCTACGTCCAGACGCGGGGCAAGAAGCTGGAGCGCATCGCCCACGATCCGCGTGCCTCCTTCCTGGTGGAGACCGGGCACCGGTGGGTCGATCTCAAAGCCGTCCACTTCACCGGGACGGCCGAGATCATCGATGCCCCGCCCGAGCTGGCCCGACGGTTCGGTGCCGAAATCGACCGCAAGTACAACGCGTTGCGGGCGAAAGGTGCGGAGATGTCGACGTCGACGTCGTCCTACTACCAGAACGTTCGCAGCGGCCTCGTCCGCTTCACGCCGGACGCCCGCATCCTCCACTGGGACAACGGCAAGATCGCCGGCGGCTGACCACCTTGCCGACACGCCTGCTCATCGCCAACCGGGGTGAGATCGCCGTGCGCATCGCCCGTGCGGCCGCCGAGCTCGGGATCTGGACGATCGCCGTCGCGCCGGCCGACGACGAGGACTCGCTGCACACACGGGTGGCCGACGAGGTGCGCCGGCTCCCCGGGCGGGGCGCGGCGGCCTACCTCGACATCGATCAGGTGCTGGCGGCAGCGCTCGACGCGGAGGCCGACGCCGTCCATCCCGGCTACGGGTTCCTGGCCGAGAACGCGGCCTTCGCTCGGCGCTGCAGCGCCGCCGGCGTGACCTTCGTGGGGCCGCGACCCGAGATCCTCGAGCTGCTCGGCGACAAGGTGCAAGCCCGCGAGGCGGCGGTCGCCGCCGGACTGCCGGTGCTGGCCGGCAGCAGCGGCGCGGTAACGGTCGACGAGGCGGCAGCGTTCCTCGATGCGCTCGGCCCGGGGGCGGCCATGATGCTGAAGGCGGTGGCCGGCGGCGGTGGCCGTGGCATGCGCGTCGTACGCGATGCGTCCTCGCTGGCGGGCGCGTTCGAGCGATGCTCGTCGGAGGCGGCGGCCTCGTTCGGCGACGGCGCGCTGTACGTCGAAGAGCTGCTGCCGCGGGCCCGCCACATCGAGGTGCAGGTGCTGGGCGACGGCACGGGCGCGGTGACCCATCTCGGCGAGCGCGACTGCAGCATCCAACGTCGTCATCAGAAGGTGCTCGAGATCGCGCCGGCGCCGGCACTGGCGTCCGAGCTTCGCGACCGCATCCTCGCCGCCGCCATCGCTCTGGCCGCTGCGCTGCGCTACGACAACGTCGGCACGATCGAGTTTCTCGTGGCCGCCGACCGGTTCGCGTTCATCGAGGCCAACCCTCGCATCCAGGTCGAGCACACGGTCACCGAGGAGATCACGGGCTGCGACCTCGTTGGCGCCCAGCTCCGCCTGAGCAGCGGGGCGCCGCTGGACTCGCTCGGCCTCGAACCGCCACACGGCGCGGACCACACGCCGGTCTGGGCGATCCAGCTGCGGGTCAACACCGAGACCGTCCAGCCCGACGGCACCACGCTGCCGGCCGCTGGCGTCTTGCGGGTCTACGAGATGCCCTCGGGCCTCGGCGTGCGGGTCGACGGCTACGGCTACGCCGGCTATGCCACCAAGCCGAGCTACGACTCGCTGCTGGCCAAGATCATCGTGCGGCGCCAAGGAGGGACGTTCGCCGACGCCGTGGCCAAGGCCGACCGCGTGCTGTCGGAGTGCCGGATCGAAGGCGTCGACACCAACATCGGCTTCCTCCACGAGGTGCTGCGAGCCCCGTCGTTCATCGCCGGCGCCATCACCACCAGCTTCGTGGAAGGGCTTTACGGCGACGGGCGGGCGACCGGAACCACCGCGGCGCGGCGGCGCCACTTCGCCGGCGATGACGACCATGCACCTGCATCCGCGGCCGCGATCACCTTTGCGCCGCCGGGGACCGTGAGCGTCGGCGCGCCGATGCAGGGCGCCGTGGTCTCGGTTCTCGTTACGCCGGGCGACCATGTGAGCGCCGGACAGTTGGTCGCCGTCATCGAGGCGATGAAGATGGAACACGAGGTGAGAGCGGCCGAGCCGGGCCACGTCCGCGAGGTGCTCGTGGAGCCGGGCGTCATCGTGCACGGCGGCGAGTCCTTGCTCTATGTCGAGCCATCGGGCGCGGTCGGCACCGGCGAGGATGGGCCCGACGAGGGTGATCTCGACGCCGTGCGCGACGACCTGGCCGAGGTGCTGCAGCGTCACGCCGTCACGCTCGACGACGCTCGACCCGATGCTGTCGCCCGCCGCCGGGCGAGCGGGCAGCGGACCGCCCGCGAGAACGTGGCCGACCTCGTCGACCCCGGGACATTCGTCGAGTACGGGCCGCTGGCGGTCGCCGCGCAGCGGCGGCGGCGCACGCTCGAGGAGCTCATCGCCAAGAGCCCGGCCGACGGCATGGTCGCCGGTGTGGGCCGCGTCAACGGCGACCTCTTCGGTGACCCGACGGCGCGTTGCGCCATCCTCGCCTACGACTACACGGTCTTCGCCGGCACGCAGGGTCTGCGCAACCACGCCAAGACGGACCGCCTGATCGAAGTGGCCGAGCAGGGCCGGTTGCCCCTCGTCCTGTTCGGCGAGGGCGGTGGCGGCCGGCCCGGTGAGGACGGCGGCGACTACGGCGACACGTTCGCCATCTTCGCCAAGCTGAGCGGGCTCGTCCCACTGGTGGCCATCGTGTCCGGGCGCTGCTACGCCGGCAACGCGTCGCTCGTCGGCTGCTGCGACGTCGTCATCGCCACGCGGGACTCCAACATCGGCATGGGCGGCCCGGCCATGATCGAGGGCGGCGGCCTCGGTGTGTACCGGCCCGAGGAGATCGGGCCGATCGACGTGCAGCTCGCCAACGGCGTCGTCGACATCGCCGTCGACGACGAGGCCGACGCGGTGCGGGTCGCCAAGCAGTACCTCGCCTACTTCCAGGGTCCCGTGCCGACGTGGGACGCCCACGATCAACGGGAGATGCGTCGCATCGTCCCCGAGAACCGCCTGCGCGTCTACGACGTGCGGCGAGTCGTGAACACCATCGCCGACGTCGGCTCCGTCCTGGAGCTGCGCCCGGGCTTCGGCCACGGGATCGTCACGGCGCTCATCCGCATCGAGGGTCGCCCGCTGGGCATCGTCGCCAACAACCCCGCCCACCTCGGGGGGGCCATCGACTCCGATGGTGCCGACAAGGCGGCGCGCTTCATGCAGCTCTGCGACGCGTTCGACTTGCCCATCCTCAGTCTGGTCGACACCCCTGGGATCATGGTCGGCCCTGACGTCGAGGTGACCGCACTCGTCAGGCACTCCAGCCGGCTGTTCCTCGCCGGCGCCAATCTCAGCGTCCCGTGCTTCGCCATCCTGCTGCGCAAGGTGTACGGGTTGGGCGGCATCGCCATGACCGGCGGCTCGTTCAAGGTGAACACGTTCACGGTGGCGTGGCCGACGGGCGAGTTCGGCACAATGGGCCTGGAAGGCGCCGTCCGGCTCGGCTACCGCGCCGAGATGGACGCCATCGACGATCCTGACGAGCGCCGGCGCTACTTCGACGAGCAGGTCGCCGCCGAGTACCGCAAGGGCAAGGCGATTCGCCTCGCCAACGCCTTCGCCGTCGACGACACCATCGATCCGGCCGACTCGCGGTTCTGGCTCGCCAACATCATGGCGTCGCTGCGACCGCCACCGCCTCGTACGGGCAAGAAGCGCGGCGCCATCGATGCCTGGTGAGCCGAACGAGCGTGATCCCGTCAGGAGCGCTTCAGGTCATGCTTCGCAGGACGCGGCGAACAACTCGGCACCGGCGCCACGATGAAGCGGGGCCGGCCGTGGCAGCCACCCGGCGAGATCTCCCGCAGCGCGGTCGCGTTTGCCAGTACTGGACGAACTGATGCGCGAAACGGGTCGTATACGACCCGTTTCGCGGATCAGTTCGTGTTCGGGCGGCCGGCACCCTCGGTGGAAGCCACGCTCGCTCTCCTTCAACTCGTGCAGCCCTGGCAGCTGGTCTAACCCGACGATGCGGGGGCCACTTTTCGACATCCGATGCCGAGATTCCCCCGCCGTCGTTGCGCGATGAGTTTGGCCGCCCGCAACCGTCCAACTGATCGTGAGTGTCCGCACGGGGCGCTGGCGTGCAGCAGGAGGAGTGGGCGATATGGATTCGATGGCTCGCCGGATGTTCGAGCTGGTCGAGCCGATTGGTGTCATCCCGTACTCAGCCGATGAACCCAACCAGGCGATGTTCGCCCTGGGGTTCACCGACTACTGGGACACCTACTTCGCCGGACGGGCGGCGCCGCTCGGCCTCGTACCGGCGGAGGTGGTGGACGCGCTCTTCTACAACTTCGCTCCCGGCGAGGTGGCCCGCCACATCCCGAAGGTGTGGGGCACCACCACGCCCGAGGCGGCGATCGCCGCTCGTCAGATGGGCTGCGTGAAGGCGCTGCGGCGGATCCTCGGCGATCACGTCGACTCTCCCGCCTTCGCACGCGCCGCTGAACTGCTGCTCAAGGCGGCGACCAGCGCACCATACGAGGGCCGGCCCATGTACGCCGCGCTACGCGCCATCCCGATCCCCGACGAGGTTGTGGCCCGCCTCTTCCACGCGGCCGCCTTGCTGCGCGAGCACCGAGGCGACGGCCACATCGCCGCCCTGATGATCGAGGGTGTCGGCGGCCTCGAGGCTCACGTCCTCTTGGCCCTCGACATGGGCATGCCTGCCGAGAGGTTCGGACGCATCCACCACCTCCCGGCCGCGCAGCTCGCCGCCGTGATCGATGGGCTGCGCGATCGCGGCCTGATCGGAGGCGACGGTTGGTTGAGCGAGTTGGGTCGCGCCGTCAAGCAGCGGGTCGAGGCGCTCACCGACGACCTCGCGGCGAAGCCCTACGAGGGCCTCGAGCCCGACGAGCTCGATGAGCTCGTGGCCGCTCTGGAGCCGCTCGCCACGCTGCTACTCGCCGCCCAGGACTAGGACGATGGCTCGGCTCGATCGCCGTTGGGTAACGGATCCATCTCGCGAGCAAGAGCCCTCTCGGGGATCTTCACGTTCAGCCGGTGCTCGCCGATCTCGGATCGGCGTGGTCCACCACGCTGCCCCGGTACCTGCCGCGCAAGCCGCTCGCCGTGATCGCAGTCTGCCTGGTTTCGCTCAGGAGGACTTCGTATAGTCGACCGACCACCAGCGAGTCGGGCGCATCGAGAACTTGAGGCCGCCTGCCCCGTCGGTGCTGGCCAGGTAGGCGTCGCCCAGCTCCGGGCCGAAGTAGCGGCGCGCCAGCGGGCGTCGGTCGGCTTCGGGCTCGACTGGTGCCACGTCGACGATGGGTCCCTCGACGCTGACGTACTTGTAGAAGGGTGGCTCCTCCGTCTGCGCGCAGAGGCTGAAGCGCCGAGCGGCGTTCAACAGCCTTGCCTTGAGGGATTCGGCGCCGGTGATGATCCACACGAGCCCCCCCGGCTCGTAGCCGTACCAGATGGGGACGGTGAGCGGCGGGCCGTCGGCTCGCTCGATGGAGATGACGCCGACGTGGACACCGGCGAGGAACTCCTGCCGCTCGTGCTCGCTCATGGCCAAGGACATGGGCGAAGGATGCCACGCCCCCCGACACGTCGCCTTCAGAGATCAGCTAGCGGGCAGTTTCAGATGGCCGACAACAGCGGATACGCCTCCCGGATCGAGGCTAAGGCCACGCGTCGACGGCAATCTCAGCGGGCCTTGACTGCCGTGTCGACGACGTCGTAGAGCAGGTTGGCGAGCTCGCCACCGGTGCTGCTGTCGGCTTCGATGACCAGGTAGGCGCCGTAGCCGTCGTCGAGATCGAGCCAGGGAACGGTGCCGTAGGCGCCCGGATCGGCAATCCTTCCACTCGCTCGATCGACCCACCAGCCCATGCCGTAGCCCGTATCGGTCCCGGCGTCGCCGCCGTAGACCTCGCCGATGCGGTCGGCGTGCATCCGGTCGAGCGCGCTCTGCGAAAGCACTTGGTTGCCGTCGCAGAATCCGCCACGGAGGTGCATGAGCAGAAGCTTGGCGTAGTCCCTCGGTGCGAGGTAGGCGCCGCCTTCCATGTTGGGGTTGTCGGTGGGCCGCAGCGTGGCGGGGTCGGCGTGAAACGATTCGGGGTAGCCGAGCGCGCCGGCGCCGAGCTGCGTGAAGTGGTTGTTGAAACCCAATGTCTCGAGCCCGCACGGTCGCACGTAGATCTCGTCGATGAGCTCGGCCCACGACTTGCCCGAGGCGATCTCAGCGACGGCGCCCGCAACCTGCCACTGGGCGCCGCCATAGCGGAACTCGGTGTCCGGAGCCACGATGTCGGCATCATCGTCGGCGGTGGTGAAGATCCTGGCGGCGCACTCCTGCAACGTGCCAGCGGCGACGTACTGGCAGACGTACGGCGCGTATCCGGGGTTGGGGAACAAGCCCACGAGCCCAGAGCTGTTCGAGAGCAGCTGCGCCGGCGTGATCGTCGGGTTGGCCGAACCCCACGGGGCCACCGCGGCGACAGGAGCATCAACGTCAAGAAGGCCGTCGTCCTGGAGACGCAGCAGGACCCCCGCAGTGATCATCTTGGTCGACGAGGCGATCAGCGAGATCCGGTCAGGTCCGAAGGCCCCCCAGTACTCCTCGTCGATGATGCCGTCGTCGCGGTCCACGACGATCAACCCGGCGCCGTTGAGGCCACGCCGGTCGATGAAGCCTTTGACGATCGGACCGACCTCCGAGAAGTCGTACGAGGTGGCCGTGGCCGGCGTGGAAGCCGACGTCGGTTCGCGGGTGGGGGTGGACGCTGGCGAGGTCGTCGGCGGTGTGTCGGCGGCGCGTTCCGGCTGGGACACGGTGGGAACCACGCTCGTGACGTTCGATTGGCTAGACCCAGAGCCACGGTTGCCGCCGCTGCACCCGCTGGCTACGAGCAGCAGCAGCACTGCACCCAGCGTCGCCAGGCGTCGGCCTGCTGTGTGCCCCGGGTCGGTGATGCGAGTCATGGGCATCCACTCGAAGCATGCCACGATGCAGCCGGCGGACACTCGGCCGCGCCGACCGCCAGGCCGGGAACGAGCTCCCCGCCCGGGCCACCCCTATTTCCCGTCGACCGGTCGCGACGCGGGCGACGCCTCGATGGCGGCGCCGCGACACCGTCGTGGTAGCGCGTGGCGGAAGGGTGTGCCGCCACGCCGCTGTCCTGGGGTCGGCGGCATGGATCGGCCCGGTGGCGGCCATCTGGGTCCGCCCGCTGATGACCAGGTGGCCACGCGGAGCATCTGCCCTTCCGGGCGGCGCCGTCCGAGCGTTCCTACTCGACGACTGACCCGGCGCAGCCGAGAGACCTGGGCGTCGGCTTCGGCGCTTGCGCGGCCATTGGCCGAGGACCGTCGGGCTGGCACAGTGGTGGTGTGGCTGACGACGGCCCCTCGGGTCGGTTGGCGGAGCTGACGGTGGCGCTGTCGTTGGCGACGGATCTCGGCACCGGACAGCCGATGGAGCACGGCCTGAGGACGTGCTGGTTGTCGCTGCGGACCGCGGAGGCGCTCGGGTTGGATTCGGCGGCGCGGTCGTGCGTGTACTACGTGGCGCTGCTGCGGTTCCTCGGTTGCACCTCGGACGCCGCCGACACCGCGGTGCTGGCGGGGGGCGACGACGTCGGCTTCAACGCGGCGATGGCCCCGATGCTGCTCGCACAGCCCGGCTGAGGCCATGCGCTTCTTCGTGCGCCACCTGGCCGAGGATCTCCCGGCCCATCGCCGCGCCGGGCGGGTGGTGCGGGCGTTTACCGACCCGGGCATGAGCCGGCGCAGCCTGTCGCAACACTGCGAGGTCGGGTCCCGCCTGGCGGCCCGGGTGGGGCTGGGCGAGTCGGTGTGTCAGGCGCTGGCTCACGCCTACGAGCGCTGGGACGGCAGGGGGTACCCGAACGGCCTGAGCGGCGACGAGGTGCCGATCGCGGTACGGGTCGTGTCGGTGGCCCGGGATGCCGAGTTGTGGGCACGGCGGTTCGGCTGGCCGGCGACGCTTGAGGTGCTGGAGCACCGGCGCGGCCACGGCTACGACCCTGCGGTGGTCGACATCGTTGTCGAGGGTGGTCGGGAGTGGCTCGGCGACGTGGGCGACGATCCGTACCCGGCGGTGGTCGATGCAGAGCCGGCACCGGTGGCGATGATCGGCCCGGATGGGCTCGACGCGGCCTTGGCGGCGCTGGCCGACTTCACTGACATCAAGTCGCCGTGGCTGCGCGGCCACTCGCCAGGCGTGGCCGAGTTGGTGGTCGCCGCGGCGGGCACGCTCAACCAGTTGGGCGGACGGTTCCTGACCGACTTCTACGTCATGGTCGCTCATTGGGTAGCGTGGGCGACCGAGCTCGTTGAGAGCTGGCCCGACGACGTCCGCGACGCGTTGTTCGACATCGAACAAGGCGTCGAGAGCGCCCGGCGGGCCGAGAGCATCGCGGCCATCCTGCGATTCGGCACGATGCGAAGCTGGCCCGCCTCGTGACATGATCGACAGGTCGGGCGTCGTCGCCATCGCGGTGAGACCGGCGGCGATCGTCGCGCGATCCACGGGATCAGGCCGCAGTGGAAGGGAGGCGAATCTCGCCAGCGAGCGGTTCTTCCTGGCCGGGCCATACTCCTGGTCACCCGCCGCCAACGGCAGTCACGGGTTGGCGATCGCGCTCGGTCCGTCGAGCCCGACGCCGTGCTCATGAGGCGACGAAGTCACCGACGAGGGTGCTGACCATTGCCGGGTCGGCTTTGTCGACGAAGTGGCCGTGCCCGTCGAGGACCTGGATGCGTGCGCGGGGGATCGCGGCACTCGCGCGAGACGGTGGGGGCCGCCGCCAGCCGCGAGGGCCACAGCGGGTCGGCGCGAAGAGTGTCGACGTCGTCGGCGGTCATCTGCACGATGTCGACGAGCACGGCCACGATCGCGGCGTCGTGGTCGCCGTCGGTGAGGGCGGCCTCGATGCGCTCGATCGCGCCCGGTGGGTAGGGCAGGCCGAGGCTCGGCTCGTACACGACGGGCGTGGCGCCGAAGCCGCGGCGGTCCATGGCGTAGGTCGTGAAGTACTGACCGAGCACGGCCACGAACGAATCGAACGTCGTGTGATCGGCGATCGACCCATGGACCATCACCAGAGCCGGTCCATGGCCCTTGACCCACACGGCGATCGGTGCGCCGTCGGCGGCGGTGACGTCGAAGCGCTCGGTGTTCATCGCGGCGCCCCGCGGCGGACGTGGTGATCGTGTCGTGGAAGGCCAGCAGGGTGGCGACCCACTGGTCGGGGTGGGTGGCGTGGGGAATGTGCCCGGCAGCGCGATCAAAAGACGGGGGACGAGAGGCCTTGGCCGGCCAGGATTCCGCCGGCCGTGACGAATGTGTCGGGACGGACGAGGAAGTGTTGCGTCATCGCGTGGAGGTCGCGCAGGCGGCGCTGCAACGGGCTTTCGTCGTAGACGGCACCTCCACCGCCGGCTCGGTACGCGAACTCGGCTGCCGCCAGTGCGGTGTCGGTGGCCCACGCTGCTGCCGCACGAGCGCGGGCGCGATCCTCGAGGGTCGCGTCTTCGCCTGCGGCTGCGCGTGCCCAGAGGCGTTCCGTGGTGACGTGCACCAGTGCGCGGCCTGCGCCCAAGCCGGCGTCAGCTCGGGCGAGGTTGGAATGGAACAAGGGGTCGGTCGCCACGGAAGCAGGCGCGAGCAACGGCACCTTGTCCTGGGCGATATCGACGATCGCGTCGAGCGCGCCCTGCGCGGCGCCGATCGCGACCGCGGCGATCCCGAGGGCGAATACGGCCGGGGTCGGGATGCGCACGACCGGAGTGTCGACGCCCGGAGGCTCCCTGAGAGGAACGAAGGTTCGTTCCGATGGGATGATTGCGCCGTTGACACTGAAGTGGTGGCTTCCGGTGCCGCGCAGGCCGGCGACGTGCCAGGTGTCCTCGATGGTCACGGTGCCCGCGTCGAGGACTGACACGCGCATGAGTGGGTGACCGTCGGCGAAACCCTCGATGGCGTTGGCGGAGAAGTGGGTGGCGTGCTCGCACCCACTGGCGAATCCCCAGCGCCCGGTGAGCTCGTAGCCGCCGTTGATCGGCGTGATCGATCCGGATGGGGCGAACGCGCCGGCGATGATCACGTCGGCCTCCGGGGTGAACAGCGCGTCGAAGGTTGGGCGAGGGAGCGCGGCGAGGTCGCACCAGCCGGTGGCGCCGATCATGACGGTCCAGCCGGTGGCGGCGTCGGCGGCGGCGAGCAGCTCGTAGAGGCTGAGCGCCTCGGCGAGGGTGGCTTCGCTGCCACCATGCGAACGGGGTAGGAGGATGCGGAAGCAGCCGGCACCGAGGAGGTCGGTGAGGAGATCGGCCGGTAGCCGCCTGGCGGCTTCGATTTCGGCCGACCGGCCGGTCAATGAGGCCGCCAGCGTCCGGGCGTGATCCTTCACGGCGTCGGCGGTTGGCGGCGTGCCGATGGTGGTCACGAGCTCCTCCTCACCAGCGCAGCATCGGTGCCTCGGCGGCATGGCGGACACGCAGCTCGTCGTCCCAACCGCCGTTGCAGTAGCAGGTGACCTCGGCGATCCGGCTGTCGTCGACGCGGCAGATCCAGACGCGACGCGCTGTCTCGGACGGCGGTCCAGCTTGGGTTTCCTCGTGCTCGAGCAAGAATCCCTCCGCGGTCGGCACGACGCGGATGATGCGGCTGCACACCGGGCCACGGGCGATGGCGCGCAGTTGCGCACCGAAAGCGGCGGGTCCCGCGAGTTGGAATCGCCAGAACGGCGGTAGCAGGTCGAAGACCGCGTCCGGGGTGAACAACTCGTCTGGCACGTCGAGCGTCTCGAAACAGCGGTTGAGCGCAGTGGCGAGTCGGTCGGCGTCCGAGGCCAGCGGTGTAGTGGCGGGGGCAGCAGGCATTGGTCCTCCTTGGGTAGGTGTCTCCGACCACCGTACGAATCAGGTTCGGTCGGGCGCATCGACGGAACGGACCATCTCGCACCGGATCGCGCGTGGCTTGTTTGCACCACGCGCCGGATCACACGATGCCGTGCTCGTACGCGTAGGCCGTCGCCGCGGCGCGCGACGAACAGCCGAGTTTCACGAAGATGTTCTGGAGGTGCCGAGCCACGGTGTGCTCGCTGATGACCAGTTCGGTGGCGATCTCCCGGTTCGTGCGACCGGCCGCCACCAACCGTACGACGTCACACTCGCGGGCCGTCAGCGGCGTCTCCTCGGCCGGCGGCCGAAGGCGGGCAACGTCCGAGCGGGCGCCGAGCCGTTCGAAGATGGCGAGCGCCGCGTCGCGTTCGAGATCGGCGGCGTCCGCGTCGCCGAGGCCTCGGCACGCTTCCGCCATCAGCACCCGCGCCCGGGCGTCCTCGTACGGCATGTCGAGGTTGCGCCAGTGCCGGATCGCGACGCGCAGTGCACCAGCAGCGCCTGAGGCGTCGTCACATGCGAGCAGCAGCGACGCCCGCGCCGTCAAAGCCATGGCCGACAGTAGTTCCGTCTCGCCTGTCCCCGCTCGCTGGTCGAGCTCGTCGCATGCGGTCGCCGCCTCGTCGAGCACGCCCGAACTCACCAGGATCTCGACGGCGGCCGCCAGGATCACGGGACGGTCCGGATCAGAGCCGGTCTCGTGCAAGATCCGGACAGCCGACGTCGCGGCGGCGTCGAGCCGGCCCTGCGCGAGCCGCAACAAGGCGAAGCCGGGGACCGGGTCGCGGCCGTGGCGGCTCGCCGCGCGATACGCGGCCTCGGCCTCGTCCAGCTGCCCGCGGACGCGATGAAGCTCACCTTGTTGGTACAAGGCGTCGCCGAGCGCGGGATGCTCCGGCTCGGCGAGGTGGGCCCGGGCGCGGTCGGCTTCGGCGCTCGCCTGCTCCCATGCGCCACGGGCCATCAACACCTGCGATCGGTGCACGAGGCACTGGCCGCGGTAGGGCACCATCGACGGCTCGGATCCGCACCAGGCCGACAGCGCCTCGGTCCACGCCGCGGCGCGGCGCAGGTCACGGGCGTGCATGCACGCATCGATAACGGCGCAGTAGATGATGCCGGTCGGGATCGGCGATACCTCGCCAGCTGTGATCGAGACCATCACCTCGTCCAACAACCGCATCCCCTGAGCAGCCTGGCCGAGCGCGACCAGCGCCTCCCCCTGGCAGAGGAGCCCGAACGCCGCCAGGTCGTCGTCCGACGCCTCCCGGCCGCGAGCCGTCATTTGGACCGCCACGTCGAGCGCGTCCGCGGGCTGGCCGCCACCGAGCGCGGCGAGGAACAGCGGCAGCAACAGCAGGCCGGATGCGGCGCCAGCCGGTGCACCCGACGCGGCCCGCTCGGCTCGCGCCAGCCACCCGCTGGCGCGGGTCTCCTCCCCGCGAAGAAACAGGTCGAAACCAAGCCAGAACGCGCAACGCGCCGCCCTGTCGGCATCCCCCCGACTCGCGGCCAGGCGGTGAGCCCGCTCCCACGCGAGCTCGCAGCACGCGGCGCTCTCCGACGAGATACGCGGCCACCGCGAGGCGCTCAACGTCGTCCTGCTCGAGCCCGTCCACGCTCCGAAGCTGCCCGAACGCCTCGGCCCAAGCACCGCGCGCGAACGCATCTCGCCCCAACTCGGCTCGACCGGTCACGGCTCCATCTTCGTCGCGTCGACACGCCGCCACATACACCAGCTGCTGGTCGAGTCGTTGGCCTCCCAGCGAGCTCGACGGATGTTTGATGGAAGCATCGTCCGGGTAGTCAACAGCCGTTGGCCGCCTGATGTGTCGCGGGCCCTTGTCGGCGCTGTCGCGCTCGGCCGTCTATGCCGAACTGCCGGGCGCCCAGCACTCCTTCGACCTGTTCCACTCGATCCGCTTCGACACCACCGTGAACGCCATCGAAGCATTCGCGGCGGAGATCCGAAGCCGACGCCGCATCAGCGGCAGGTCCCGTCGCTGTCCCTGAGTGACAGGTCGAGGCATGGGGACTCGGATCGGGGACGACATCGCAGCGACGAGATCGGCGCGGTTCGTGGGACACCGTGCCGAGGGACGATTTCTCCGTCTCGCACGCGATAGGTGCAAGCGGCCAGCTCGACCAGCGGGGCATCGTCGACCGTGCGGGCACGCGTCTCGGGGGCACTTGTTTGGCGCCACCTGACAGCGTTCTTCGACCACACGTCGGACACGCTGTTCTCGGCCGACTCGTTCGGCGCCCTGCTCCAACACCCCGTGTACGACGCGTCGGATGTCGCGGCAGGTGACCTCGCCGACGGGATGGCGCTGTGGTCCACCATCGACTCACCCTGGCTGACACACACGGATCGTCCCCACTTCGACCGCACGATCGGGGATCTGCGTGATCTGCACCCGGCACGCGTCCTGAGCTCGCATCTCCCACCCGCGATCGGACGCACAGAGCAGCTCCTGGAAAACCTGGCCTCCGTTGTCGGAGCCAACCCGTGGACTGGCCCCGACCAGGCCGCACTCGAGTCGATCCTTGCGGCCGTCACGGCATGACCGGAACGACAACGCTCGTCGCGGAAGCAGGGCATCAGGTTCCGTCGGCAGGCCGGCACTCCCCGGCGGCCCGCTCGCCAAGAGGACGACGCTTCCATTCGATCCCGTCGAGTTCGAGTCGCGTTCGCCACGGTCGAGCAGGTCGCGAACGGTGCTCGTCACGATGGACCGCCCCGGTGGCGCGACAGCCGGCCACACGGGCAGCGACGTCGACGCCGATTCCCGCGAGGTCCCGTCCGCTCAACTTCGCTCGCGTGGATGCCGACGCGGGCGCGGAGGCCGAGTTCGCGGCCGTCGTGGTGGACCGTCTGTGACCAGTACACAGCAGCGGTGGCCGTCGAAAATGCGGCAAGGACGCCGTCGCCGAGCGTGTTGACGCGGTCGCCGCCGACGTGGGAGATCGAGCGGTGCACGGAATCATGGAACGCGTCGAGCAATTCGCTCCAGGCCTGATGACCGAGCCGGATCGCGGGTTCGGTCGAGCGCACGATGTCGACGAACGCGTTCCACTACGACGTCTGGATGCCTTGAGCAGTTGTTTGATCGCTGCTGGGGTGGCGTCGATCATCTCGCCGGCTCCGGTGACCGCGGTCGGGACGGTTTGGTTGCCGTTCCGGTAGGTGGCCACGAACTCGGCTGCTTCGGAGTCTTTCAAGATGTTGACCCATGTCACGTCATGGCGGGCGCTCCCCAACCCGCGCTTGAGTCGATCGCAACGTCGGCAACCTGGTCGCCAAGAGACCACCACATCACCGTCGCCTGCTGCTGCTCGTGCGGCAGCGTGGCTGATGTGCGCACCGCCGCGACTGGGCCGGGTCCACCAGCGCAGGACGCCGAGCCCCACGCCGAGCAGGACGAAGAGGATCGTGGCGAACACCACGTCTCCCTGGACGTAGTTGACGAGCACCACCACCAATCCGGCCATGACCGTAGACACGCCGATCCACTGGCGATACTCCATGGTCCACACGGCGAAGATGCTCCTTCGGGTCACGCTACTGGCCGCCAGCCGACCGTCCCACCACCCCGAGCGAGCGCGTTCACCGTGGGCGAGATCATCACCTGCGACGGCGGCATCGTGGCGAGCAGCTGACCGGCGGCCAGAATCGTCGAATCGAGCCACGGCTCTGCGCCATCGGGCGACCCGTGCCGCGTGATCGCGCACCTTCACGACTCGGCGAGCGCCTTGATGCCCTCGACGGTGCGCTGCATGTTGACCTGCACATCATCGAGTCGGCGGCGCAGGATGCGTGCCTCCTTCTCGGGTCTCGCTTCGATCGCAGCCGCCGTGCCGGAGGAGCCCGGGCCCATCGTGTAGCTGAACCGCAGGCGCTGGCGGGTGCCGGCGGGTTCGAGGTCGAAGCGCCAACGGGCGCCGGGTCGGTCGGGGTCGGCGGTGCGCCAGCCGAACGACGTCGGCTCGTCGTAGGTGTCGACCGTGCAGGGCAGGTCCCAGGTGCCGACGGCGTCGTGGGCGTTGTGGCCGGTGAAGCGGGCGCCGAGACCGCGCTCGTCGCCGACCCAGTCGGCGCCCTGTGACTCGGTGGAGAAGCGGGTGGCGATCTCTATGTCGCTGATCAGCGGCCACAGCACCGCAGGGCGAGCGTCGATGTCGATCTCAACGAGCACGCCGGGTCCGTCCTCGAACCGCAGCTGGTCGCCTGGACCGTGCTCGAACGTGGTCCCGAAGCGGTCGAAGTAGGTGATCTCGCGAGCGGGGTGGCGTGGGGCGCGGCGGAAGTCGGTGCCCTTGGTCCACGCCACGGGCAGCAGGACGATCTCCGTCATGTTCTCGGGGATGCCGAGGATCTCCTTGATCCGAGCTTCGTCCTGGAGCGCGGCGGTGACCCACGTGGTGCCGAGACCGCGAGCGCGCAGGGCGAGGCAGAAGCTCCACGCGGCCTGGATCACCGAGTCGAACAGGCCGGGGCGGCCGCTGCCGTCATGACGGCCGATGATCGTCGGGACGACGATGGCGGGGACTTCGGCGAGGTGCTCGACGAGGTGCAGCGAAGAGCTCAGGACCCGCTCCTGGGGATGGCCGGTGGCGCGCAGTCGTTCGACGGTAGCGGGGGTCACGAACTGGGACATCTGCTCCTGATAGAGCTCGCCGATCTGGTCCTTGACGGCTTGGTCGCGGACGATGATCCAGCGGCGACTGCCGAGGTTGCCTCCCGTGGGCGCCTGTTCGGCGAGGTCGATGCAGTCGAGCAGCAGCTGGTTGTCGACGGGTCGTTCGAGGTCGAGCCGGCGGCGCACCGCTCGAGTGGTCGCAAGGGTCTCGTCGACGTGCCGTGAATCGATCTCCATGATGCTCCCCGTGGTGGCCGCCGATGGGCGGTGGACGTCTCCAACGGTTCCATCCTGCCACGGACATCTACCTCAAGTTGCATCATGGAATCAATGAGTCGTTGCGTGCGCCCACATCGGGGGCGCAGGTGATCGAGGGCTGGCACGGGGTGCCGTTCGCCAAGCCGCTGGGCCGCACCCGCGACACGATCGACATCTGCCGCAAGGTGTGGTCGGGCGACAAGGTCGCGCATGGTTACGGCTGGAACCGTGAGGAGATGGCCCAGCACGGCACCCGCTACGGCGACCGCCGCGAGATCCTGCGCGACCGGATCCTGGCGATGCCGCATCCCCCGGTCGTGCTCGGCGGCGCCGCCGGGCCGAAGACGGCCAAGGACGTCGCCGAGTTCTGCGACGGCTGGATGCCGATCGGCGGGCGCAGCTTCACGAGCGGGTCGACCGAGGTCCGGCGGGCGTGCGACGACATCGGCCGCGATCCCCAGACCATCGAGCTCGGCGTGTTCAACGCCCCACCGGACGAGGCCAAGCTCACCACGCTCGCCGAGGCCGGCTTGACGCGCGCCGTGGTGTCGATGCCACAGGGCGCGCGTGACGAGGTGCTCGCAGCGTTGGAACGGGTGGCCCCGTTTCTCGACGCGTTGAGCGACGGCTGAACACGCCCCGCTCATGTCGCCGTGACGGGTTCGATGCGGGCCGGGACGGTCTTGTGCCAGGGCGTGCCGGCGAAGCGGTCGCGTCGGAACGAGTGGGTCAGCTCGTTGGGGGCGACGCCGTCGACGATGCGCTCGCCGTCGACGAGTCGGTCGGTTCCGGTGCCGTTGGGGAGGGAGAGCTGTCCGGGGTGCATCCGCTCGTCGATGCTGACCTGGATGGTCGCCGCGCCGCGTTCGGTGACGAGCCGCACGTGGTCACCGTCGGCGAGGCCGAGGCGTTCGGCGTCAGCGGTGGCGACGCGTAGTGCCTCTTGCCCATCGCGCTTGCGCCACGCGGGGTCGCGGAAGATGGTGTTGGCCGTGAACGAGCGTCGCTCACCGGCGGCGAGCAGGAACGGCCACTCGCTGCTGCTGCCCGGCGGGTCGCCGAGCTGGTCAAGCTCGGCGAGCAGCTCCGGCATGGCCAGCTGGATCCTGCCGTCCGGAGTGCTCATCCGCCGCCACGTCGCGTCGTGGTCGTCCTCGGTGATGACGACACCGGAGGGGTGGTCGACGATGGCGTCGAACAGTCGCTCGGCCGCCTCGGGTCCGGTGCCGAACCCGGCGCCTTCGACGCCGGCCGGGTTGAGCAGCGTGCAGCGTTGGGCGATCGCCCACAGCGCGGCAGCCGACGCTGCGCCGTGGGGCAGCGTCGGGCCGAGCGCCCGGTAGAGCAGCACCGGGGCGACCGCACCGAGCGCCGGGTTCGCCGCAGTCGCAGCGGCGAAGGCGACGGCGAACGCGGCGCGACCCTGCTCCGCAGCGGCTCGCAGCGGAGCGACATCGTCGGCGGTGACGAGCCCGGCGGCCTCGAGGATGCGGCTGTGGATCTCCGGCTCGTCGAGCGGGCCGGCCGGTGGCTGGAGCACCGGGCGGCGGAGGTGGAAGACGTTGCGGGGGAACTCGAAGTTGAAGAACGACGCCTCGAACTTCTCGAACTGCGTCGTCGCCGGCAGCACGTAGTCGGCGAGGCGGGCGGTCTCGGTCATGAACACGTCGATGACGAGCGTGAACTCGAGCGTCTCGATCGCTTCGCGCATGCGGCGGCTGTCGGCCACCGAGTGGGCCGGGTTACCCGACTCGACGATCAACGCCCGGAACCGGTCGCGGTGGTCGGTGAGGATCTCCTCGGGCATCGCGTTGCACGGGATCAGCCCGGCGAAGATGCGCTCGCCGGCAACCGGGCTACGCGGGGCCCGCTGCGGGTCGAGCTCGGCGGTGTACGCCTTCACCAGCGGCACCATCGTCGAGGGGATGTACTGCCCGCCCGGGTTGGCGAAGTTCCCCGTGAGCACCCAGACCAGCTTCTCGAGGTAGCTCACCAACGTCGAGTGGCGGTTCATCTGGACGCCGAGGTCCTCGAACACGGCGACGCTCGACGCCGCAGCGATGCGCCGCGTCGCGCGGCGCACGAGGTCCTCGTCGACGCCGGCGATGCCACAGAACTCCGCGACGTCGATCGACCCGAAGCGGGCGTCGACCTCGTCGCGGCCGTTGGCGTGCTCGGTCAGCCAGGCGTCGGCGTAAAGGCTTTCCTGGACGACGATCGCGACCATCGCCGCGAGCAGCCAGGCGTCGCGGCCGGGGGCGACCTGGAGGTGGAAGTCGGCCAGTTCGGCGGTCTCGGTGACCCGGGGATCGATCACCACCATCGACCGTTCGGGGTCCTTGGCGATCGCCTTGAGCGTCGTGCGGGCGTGGGGGATGCTGTGGCTCTGGTAGGGGTTCTTGCCGACGAAGAACGCCACTTCGCACTCGTCGAACTCGCCGCGTACGGCGTTGCCGAACATCGTGCCGTTGACCCACACCTCGCCGCTCTTCTCCTGGGCGACGGCGCTGGAGCGGTACTTGCCGCCGAACCCCTTGTGCAACGCCGCCCCGTACGCACCGCACAGGTGGTTGCCCTGGCCGCCGCCGCCGTAGTAGAGGATCTTGTCGCCGCCGTGGGCGTCGCGCACCGCGCCGAGCCGCTGGGCGACCTCGCGCACCGCGGTGTCCCAGTCGACCTCCTCGAAGGTCCCGTCCGGACGGCGGCGCAGCGGGTGCAGGACGCGCTCGCCGCGTCCGTTCTGGTAGTGGTCGAGGCGCAGCGCCTTCTCACACGTGTAGCCCTGCGACGCCGGGTGGTCCTTGTCGCCGCGGATCCGCTCGAACGTGTGCCCATCGGCGCCGAGGCGGACCTCGATGCCGCAGTTGCACTCGCACAGGATGCACGCCGTCTTGTGCCAGACCGGCGCGTCGGGGGCGGGGTCGGCGGTGGGCTCCTCGATGACGGTCATGGAATGGCTCCTCGTGTGGTGCTGTCGGTGACCTCGCGGCCGGCCTGGCCGGCCAAGTCGAGCAAGATCTCCAGCTCTGCGATCAGGCGGTCGAACGGTCGGTTGAGGTTGATCCGCAACGTGGTGACACCGGCGCGCTCGTAGTCGACCAGCCGCTGCATGACCGCCGCCGGTGGTCCGATCAGGTTCGTGCCGAAGCCGATCTCGATCGGCACCCGCGCCGCGGCGGCGTCGCGGTCGCCGGCGGCCCACAGCTGACGCACCGCCTCGACGTCGTCGCCGAAGCCCTGGCGGGCGAAGGCGTCGTTGTAGAAGTTCTTGCTCGCCGTGCCCATCGCCCCGAACGTGAACGCGTACCCGTCGGCGTGACGCCGAGCGGCCGCCTCGATCGCCGCCGGATCGTCGTTCGTCAACTCGAGCGACACGGCGACGACCCGGTCGATGTCGTCGAGGCTGCGCCCGGCCCGCGCCGCGCCGTCGGCGATCGGCCCGAAGAACGCGTCCGGGCTGTCGGTGAAGAACGAGTTGCCGATCCACCCGTCGGCCAGCTCGCCGGTGAGCGCCAGGTTGGCCGGGCCGAGGGAGGCCACATAGATCGGGATCGGCGCCACGTCAGCGCGCGAACGGATCGCCCGCCCGGCGCTGTCGGGCAGCGGCAGCTGGTACACGGTGCCGTCGTAGGCGAGCCGTTCACCGGCGGTGATCATCCGGACGATCTCGATCGTCTCCCGGGTGCGTTGCACCGGGCGGTCGAACCGAACACCGTGCCAGCCCTCCATCACCTGCGGACCGCTCGTGCCGATCCCGAGGATCAACCGGCCGTCCGACACCGCCTGGACACCCTGGGCGGTCATCGCCAGCATCGCCGGCGTGCGCGCCCCGAGCTGGGCGATGCCCGTCGCCAGTCGCAACCGCTCGGTGACCGCGGCGACGGCGGCGAGCGGCGTGAACGCGTCGTACGCCCAGTACTCGGCCACCCACACCGAGTCGACGCCGATCCGCTCCGCCTGGCGGCCGATGTCGAGGAACCGTGGCATTGACGGGTCGATCGACAACCCGATCCGCAGCGTCATCGCCGACGCCTCCGGCGCGGGGCGGTACGGATCACGTGCGCCAGGCGGCGCGGCTCGACCTCGTCACCGGTCTCGGCGTCGACGAGTCGCAGACGCACCTCGTGACCCGACTCGCGATCGACGAGCCGCAGCCGGGGGTCGTCGCCGCCGAGAGCGTGGCGATCACCCCACTCGCGCAGGGCGATCAGCACGTTGCGCAGCTCCCAGCCCTTCGCCGTCAACCGGTACTCCTCGCGGGTCCGTCCACTGTCGGTGCGGTACGGCGTCGGGACGAGGATCCCCGCCGCGACCAGGCGGCGCAGCCGATCCGACAGCGTCGCTCGGCTCACGCCGAGACGCCCGACGAGGTCGTCGAAGCGCCGCACCCCGTTCATCACGTCGCGCACGACCAAGATGCTCCAGCGGTCACCCAACAGGTCGAGCGACCCGGCCACCGGGCACGGCCGTGGCGGCAACGCCTTCCAGTCCACGGGCTCGACCCCGCTCACGCCGAGGCTCCTTCGGCGAGCGCCTTCACGCCGTCCAGGACCCTCGCCATGTTCACCCGGTGCTCCTCCAACCGGCGGGCGACGATCCGCTCCTCCTTGTCGGGCATCGCCTCGATGGCGTAGTTCAGACCGCCCCGACCGGGACCCATCTGGAACCAGTAGTCGAGACGGGCGTGCCCGTCGCCGGCACTGGCGATCGTGTACCGCCAGATCGACGAAACGTCGCCGTCGCGTCCGATCACGCTCCACTCGAAGAGCCGCTCCGGTTCGAACCCGGTCACGATGCACGTCGTCGACCATGCGCCGATCGCGTCGTGCGCGCTGTGCCCGACGAAGCGGGCGTCGAGCGCCGGGCCCGTCGCCCCGTCGATCCACTCGGCGCCGCTCACCTCCGTCGAGAACCGCGAGGACAACCCGATGTCCGACACCAAGCCCCACACCACGGCCGGTGGCGCATCGACATCGACGGACACCGCCACCGTCGGGCACTCGGCGTACTTCATCGAACCCCCTGGGATCCAATCAAGATGCAAGGTCTGAACGTTGAATGTAGCACGCGCGTCACATCCAGGAGCACTCGACGAGCTCGCCGGCGCGTACCGTCGGACCGTCGGGGATGTGGGCATAGGCGTTCGCGGCCGCCGTGTCCGCCAGGTGGTGGCGGGTGGAGGTGCCGACGGGACGCACGGACATCCGTCCGGCGATGATGTCCGCGATCACCGGGACCACGTGCAGACGTCCGTCCGGGACGCGGACCAGATCGCACGCGGCCGCCGCACAGAACGCCCGACGTGTCGCGCTCGACCGGTCGCCTGCGAGGCGGCCGATCACCGGGCGAGCGAACAGGTGGTAGCTGACGAACGCGCTCGCAGGGTTGCCCGGCAACCCGAGCACCGGCATCCCGCCGATCGTGGCGAACATCAGCGGCTTGGCGGGCCGCACCGCGACCCGCATCCAGCGGGCCACACCGGCCGACCGCTCGGCGAGCCCGGCGAGCACGTGCTTGACGTGGTCGTGATCGCCGACACTGACACCACCGGTCAGGATCACGGCGTCGCAGTCGTCGACGGCATGTTCGAGCCGGCGCGCCAGCTCCGTCGCGTCGTCGCCGACCACACCCAGGTCGACAGGCGTCGCACCGTCCTTGCGGACGAGGGCGATCAGCCCCGGGCGATTGGCGTCGCGGATGCTCGACGGGTCCTCGGCTGTACCGGCGACCTCGTCGCCCGTCGACATGACGCCGACGCGCGGGCGGCCGATCACCTCGGGGAGGTCGTGTCCGATCGAGGCCAACACGGCGACGTGCGCGGCGTTCAGCCGGGTGCCGGCCGCCATCACGACGTCGCCGACGTCGTGGTCCGAGCCGCGGGCACGGATGTTCGCACCCGAGCGGACGTCGCCGGCTGCAACGACGAGGCCGCCGTCCTCGGTCACGAGCTCCAACGGCACGACCGCAGCGGCGCTCGAGGGCACACGCGCGCCGGTCATGATGCGAATCGCCTCACCGGGCCGGAGCTCACCCTCGAACGGGCTACCGGCGAGGGCGCGCCCGACCACCCGCCACGTCGACGACGGGCCCGGCAGCGGATGAGTCGCGTACCCGTCCATCGCCGAGGTGTCGAAGGCCGGGAGCGGTTCGGTGGCGACGACGTCGCCGGCGACGACGAGGCCGGTGCACTCCTCCAAGCCGATCTTCCGAGGTGCGCCCTGTTCGACCTGCTCGAGGATCCAACACCGCGCCGAGTCGGCCTGGACGGCGACGGCGTCGGCCCACGGCGCGCTCGCCGCGTGTGCCGTCATCGCCGCGCCGCGCTCACGACGCGAGCGCCGGGTACAGCAGCGTGAGCTCGCCGGACAGCGCGGCCTTCACGCGGCGGCTGGCGTCGTCGGCGAGCACCTCGGAGTCGCCGCGTTGGACGGCGTCGAGCACGAGGCGGGCGATCTCGTCGGGGGACGACTTGGGGACGTTCAGTCGAGCGGTCATGTCGGTGTCCATGAAGCCGACGTGGACGGCGACGACCTGGGTGTGCTGAGCCGCCAGCTCGAGGCGCAGCGAGTTGGTCAGCGACCACGAAGCGGCTTTGGCCGCGCAGTACAAGGCGCTCGGTGGGGCCGCCAGCCACGACAGCACCGACAGCACGTTGATCATCGCACCGCCGCCGTTGGCGGCCAGCACGGGAGCGAACGCCCGGCTCATCGCCAGCGGCCCGAACACGTTCGTGTCGAGCTCTCGCTGCAGCTGCACCGTCGCGTCGTCGGCCAGCACCCCGGTGCCGGTGCCGATCCCGGCGTTGTTGATCAGCAGTGTGACGTCGCCGCAGTGCGCCACGGCCGCCTCCACGTCGGCCGGCGACGTGATGTCCAGCTGGACGGCCTCGACCCCTGGTGTCGTCACCGTCGACACGTCGCGTGCCCCTGCGTACACCTTGGTCGCGCCTCGCTCGACGAGCGCCGCGCACAGCGACGCTCCGAACCCGCGATTCCCGCCGGTGACCAGCGCGACCGATCGTGCAACGTCCACGGCGAACCTCGCTCTCCGTTTCGTGATGGAACGCACAGTAGGCCTTACGTCCCCGACCGGCAACCCTGTCTTGCGTCACATCGGAGAGAGCCCGTACATTGGGTTGCATGATGGAATCGAGTGACGAGTCCGGCGAACGCCACCCGCACGGCGAGGTCCGCACCGAGGTCGTCGACGAGCACATCCTCGTGCTCACCGTCGACCGGATCGAGAAGAAGAACGCGTTCACCCCGAAGATCACCCACGAGCTCGAAGACGCGCTCACCCGTCTCGACGACGACCCGGACCTGTTCGTCGGTGTGCTCACGTTCGCCGGGGACCACACGACCGCCGGCTTGGAGATGCCGCTGTTCTTCACCGAGGAGGCCCGTGCCGCGGCGGCCGAGCGACGCGCCGCCCAGACGGCCGCGCCGGTCGACCCGTTCAGCCTCGGTCGCCGGTTGACGAAGCCGCGGATCACGGCCGTGCAGGGGATCACGTTCACGATCGGCATCGAGATCGCCCTCGGCGGCGACATCGTCATCGCCGCCAACGATCTGCGGATGTGCCAACTGGAGCCCAAGCGCGGCCTGGCCCCGCTGGGTGGGGCGACGGTGCGCTACGTGCAGCGTGCCGGATGGGGCAACGCCATGTACCACCTGCTGCGGGCCGACGAGTTCGGCGCCGACGAGGCGTACCGGATCGGACTGGTCCAGGAGGTCGTCGAGCCCGGCACCCAGCGCGAACGCGCCGTCGAGCTGGCCCGTGAGCTGCTGCAGTGCTCGCCGACCGCGTTGCGCCACACCATCGCCAACGCCCGCATCGCGCTCGACGAGGACGAGCCGGCGGCGATCGCCGCGATCGCCGAGATGGAGCGCACCGTCCGCGAGACCGAGGACTTCCAGGAGGGCATCGCCTCGTTCATCGAGCGGCGCGCCGCCACGTTCACCGGCCGATGAGCACCATCTCCATCCTGCCGGCGTCGGCCGATCTGCTCGCGGTGATCGACCGCTGGCACGCCTTCATGCGCGGCGCCGATCCCGACGCGCTCGACGAGCTGTTGCACGAGGACGTCGTGTTGTACTCGCCGGTCGTCTTCACCCCACCGCGCGGCAAGGCGATCGTGGCCACGTATCTCACCGCCGCGAAGGCGACGTTCGCGGCGGTCGGCTTCGACGCGCCGTCGGGGCCGTCGTTCCGCTACGTCAAGCACCTCGCCTCCGGCGACACCGCGATGCTGGAGTTCGAGACCGAGATGGGCGGCAAGTACGTCAACGGCGTCGACATCATCCGCGTCGACGACAGCGGCCGGATCGTCGAGTTCCGCGTGATGGTCCGCCCGCTGCAGGCCGTCAACACCGTGCACCAACTGATGGGGGCCGAGCTCGCTGCCATCGAGGCACGGTCATGAGCGCGCTGCGTCTCGGCGTCTACACCGGGCCCCAACGCGAGCTGGACAACGGCGGGTCGTTCTCGCCGACGACCTCGACGTTGATCGCCGGGCCGACCGAGTCGGTCCTCGTCGACACCCAGTTCATGGCCGACGACGTCGACGCGGTGATCGGACGGGTGCTCGCCACCGGCACGACGCTGACCGCGATCTACGTCACCCACGCCCACGCCGACCACTACTTCGGACTCGAACGCCTCCTCGAACGGTTCCCCGGTGCCCGCCCGCTGGCCGCGCCCGTCGTCGCGGCCGAGATCGCCGCCGGCAACGACGTGGCGCGCGCTCGCTGGGCGGAGATGTTCGCCGGTACGGCGCTGGACAACACGGCGATCCCTGAACCGCTCGACGGCGACACGATCACCGTCGACGGCGAGGTGCTCCGCGCGATCGTCGTCGGGCAGGCCGACATCCCGAACAACACGGTGCTGCACCTCCCGTCGATCGCCGCTGTCGTCGCCGGCGACGTGATCTACAACGGGATCAACCCGTTCCTCGCCGAATCGGATGCCGACGGCTGGTACGCCTGGCTGGCCAGCGTCGCCAAGGTCGCCGAGCTCGCCCCGCGCATCGTGGTGGCCGGGCACAAGCGACCGGAGCTGCCCGACGACGATCTCGCCGCGTCCGTCGGGTTCACCCGTGACTACATCGCCGACTTCATCACCGAGGTCGACGCGGCGTCCGGATCGCGTGACCTCGTCGAGCGGATGCAGCGCCGCTACCCGGACCTCGGGAACCCGAGCGCGTTGATCCTGTCGGCGGTGACCGCGCTCAAGCGCCGCCGGAGCTGACGGCTCGCACGACGTCGCCGAGCAGCTCGAAGCTGCGCATCATCGCCGCGTGGTCGCCGGTGACGTGACGGACCATGACGTGCTCGAAGCCCATCGACTCGTACGAGCGCAGCCGGGACGCCACCGTGTCGGGCGTGCCGACCAGCAGGCGGGACAGGTCCAGCCCGCGATAGCCCTGCTCGAGGATCGGTTCGACGTGGGCTCGTGCGGCGGCGGCCGTCTCGGCGACGTGCACGTCGCGGCGCAGCACCGGACGAAACCGTCGGCCGTGTTCCTGGGTGGTGCGTCGGTACAGCTCGAGCTGCGCAACGAGCAGGTCGTCGGCGGCGTTCTCCGCGGTCACCCACCCGTCGCCGAGCCGTCCGGCCCGCTCGACGGTGATGTCGTTGGTGCCGGCGATCCAGATCTCCACGTTGCGTCGAGGCAACGGTGAGATGACGCCCTCGACGACCTCGAACGATCGGCCGGCGGCAGTGACGACGTCCCCGGCGAGCAGGGCTCGCACCACCGGAATCATCTCCTCCGAGCGTGGGCCGCGCGATCCGATGCGGTAGCCGAAGCGGTCGAAGGCGTGCGCCGAGCCGCCGGAGGCGAACGTGATGACGAGCGGAGCGTCGACGAACGCGCTCAACGTACCGACCTGCTCGGCCAGCAACAGCGGATGGTAGAAGGGCGCCAGCAGCACCATGCCGAGCATCATCGAGCCGGTGTCCGCGCTCAGCCTGGCGATGGTCGGCACCGGCTGGAACACGTTGGCGTACTGCGGCGGGATCGCATGGTTGTCGCCGACCAGCAGACCCCACATGTTCGCCGCCCTCGCCGCCCGGGCGATCTCGACCAGGTTCTGCGCCTGGCGGCCGACGTCGTCGTCACCCATCGGCCGGTCCGTGAACGCACCCGGGGGCAGCGCTGCGGTGATCGCCTGGTACATCGCCAGGGTCTGCGGACCCGCCGGGAACAGGAACCGCAACGAGGTGCCGACCTTCATGGCTCGCTCGTCTCGAGGCTGAACAGGCGGGCGAACCGTGTCGACGCCGGCCCGGGCGGGAGACACAGCGAACCGCCCTGGCGGGCAGAGACCAGATCGGCCACGGTCGTCGTCACGTCGATGTCGGGTGCACTCGACCCGGCCGGCTGAAGTTCGAGATCGGCGCCGGTGGTGACGATGTCCGCGCATTGGCCGTCGACGTGCAGGCGGGCACGGAAGGGTTCGGCGGTCGGCTCGGGCGAGTGGAACGCGGCGATCAGGCACCGGACGGCACCTTCCGGGCTGAGCCGCCGCGTCGCCGCCGGCGGGTCGAGCTGCACAGCGCCGAATCGAGCGAGGGCGTCGAGCACGGGGGCGGCCTGCAGCCCTCTCGCTGTCAACACGTAGGCGGTGCGCGCCGCAGGCGGCTCGAACTCCCGCTGCTCGATCAAACCCTCGTCGAGCAGCACGCGTAGACGGTCGCTGAGCAGATTGGGCGCGATGCCCGGCACCGCCGTCCGCACGTCGGTGAAGCGCCGTGGCCCGATCCGCAGCTCGCGCAGGATCAGCAGCACCCACCGGTCGCCGAGCGTGTCCAACGCCAGTGCGATCGGGCAGGCCTGTGCGTAGCTCCGCATCGACATCTCAACCCGTCACGTGCTCGGCCGCCGACTCGGGGCGGGGGAAGTGCGGGTACGAGTCCTCGAAGCCGTGTTCCCATGCGGCGAGTTGTTCCATGAGCATGTCCCCCTGTGAGGATCTTCGTGTTGTGGTGGTGGAGGCCGGCTGGTGCGCTCAGCGCATGGTGACGACGACCTTGCCCCGCGAGCGCCCCGGACAACGAGACGAGCCGGCCGCCGGCTCGTAACAGGCGGAAGGCAGCGCCCAGGGCCTTGCCGTCCTGGTTGTGCAGCGCCACGTCGTAGCCGTCGAGGACGGCGGTGACGTCGTCGTGGTGGTCGTCGACGACCACGTCGGCACCGAGGTGCTCGACGAGCTCTCGGTTGGCGGCGCTCGCCGTCGTGGCCACGTAGGCCCCGAGATGCTTGGCGAGCTGAATGGCGATCGTCCCGACGCCGCCTGACCCGGCCTCGACGAGCACCTGCCGGGGACCGGGTCGCGGGTCCGGCACGTCGGCGAGGTGGCCGCCGTCGGCCGGCTTGGCGCGGTCGATGACGAACGCCTTCACGCGCCGCTCAGACAGGCTCGAGCCGGGCCGGCACGGACTTGTGCCACGGCGTGCCAGCCCACGGGTCGCGTTCCTCGGCGACGGTCAGCTCGTTCGGCGCAAGGCCGGTGAGCACACGGGTGCCGTTCTCGAGGTGATCGAGACCGAGGCCGTTCGGCACTGCGATGTGGCCGGGTTGCATGGTGTCGTCGAGGGTGACGGTCACGATCGCGTGCGCACGCTTCGTCGTCAGCTTCGCCGCGTCGCCCTCGACGAGGCCGATCCGTTCGGCGTCGAGCGGGGAGAGGCGCAGCGCGCCGTCGGGATCCTTCTTGCGCCACGCCGGGTCGCGGAAGTTGGTGTTGGCGGTGAACGAGCGGCGCTCGCCGGCCGACAGCATCAGCGGCCACTCGGCCTCACCGCCGGGTGGCACCTCGTCGGCGAGGCCGGCCAGCTCGTCGAGCAGTTCGGGGATGCCGACGTGAACGAGGCCGTCGCTCGTCTTCAGCCGCCGCCATGTCATCTCCCAGGTGTCGTCCGTGGTGACCACACCCGACGGGCTGTCGACGATGGCGTCGAACAGCCGGTCGCCGGCGTCCGGACCGTCACCGTGGCCGGCGCGAGCCACCCCCTCGGGGTTGATCTGGGCGCAGCGCACCGCCATCGGCCACAGCGCGGCGGCCGCGGCTGCACCGTGGGGCAGCGTCGGGCCGAGCGTGCGGTACAGCAGGATCGGGGCGATCGCCGCAGCGCGAGGGTCCGATGTGGTGACCTCGGCGAAGCGGGCGGCGAACTCGGCCCGTCCGGCCTCCGCCGCCTGTCGCAGGCCGTCGATGACCCCCTCGTCGATCATCCCGAGGGCGGCGACCAACCGGGCATGGATCTCGGGCTCCGCCAGCGGGCCCTGCGGTGGCTCCACTACCGGGCGGCGCAGGTGGAAGTAGTTCCGCGGGTACTCGAAGTTGAAGAACGTCGCCTCGAACTTCTCGAACTGCGTCGTCGCCGGCAGTACGTAGTCGCACTCCCGGGCCGTCTCGGTCATGAACACGTCGATGCACACGCTGACGTCGAGGGCTCGCATCGCCTCGCGCATCTGGGCGCTGTCGACGACCGAGTGCACGGGGTTGCCCGACTCGACGAACATCGCCCGGTAGCGCTTGGGGTGATCGGCGAGGATCTCCTCGGCGAGGATGTTGCACGGGATCAGCCCACCGATCACCTGCCAGCCGAGCACGGGCGACACCGGGAAGTTGGTGGGGTGGAGCTCGGCCCGCGCCATACGCAGGATCCCACCGAGCCCGGTCATGGCGTACTGGCCGCCGGGAATCGCGACGTTCCCCGTGAGCAACCAGACCAGCTTCTCGAGGTAGCTGACCAGCGTCGAGTGGCGGTTCATCTGCACGCCGAGGTCCTCGAACGCGGCGACGCTCGACGCCGCCGCGATCCGTCGGGTTGCCGCCCGCACCAGTGCCTCGTCGACGCCAGCGATCTCGCAGAACTGCGAGATCGGCACCGCACCGAGCGCCGTCAGCGTGTCCTCGAAGTCGACGGCGTGGTCGTCCAGCCACGCACGGTCGACGAGTCCCTCGTCGACGAGCACCGCCGCCATCGCCGCGACCAGCCAGGCGTCTCGCCCGGGTCGGACACGCAGGTGGTAGTCGGCTAGCGCAGCGGTCTCCGACACACGGGGATCGATCACGATCATCGCCCGGTCGGGGTCGGCGGCGATCGCCTTCAGCGTCGTGCGGGCATGCGGGATGCCGTGGGAGATCCACGGGTTCTTGCCGATGAAGAAGGCCACCTCGCAGTGCTCGAAGTCGCCGCGCAGCGGGACGCCGAACATCTTGCCCATCACGAGCATCTCGCCGGTCTTCTCCTGCGAGATCGCACTGGCCTTGAAGCGCGAGCCGAGCGCAGCGAGCGTCGCCGAGCCGTAGACGCCGCCGAGGTGGTTGCCCTGCCCACCGCCGCCGTAGGAGACGATGGCCTCGCCGCCGTACGTGTCGCGCACCGCGGCCAACTTGTCGGCGACCTCACGGATCGCTGTGTCCCAGTCGATCTCCTCGTACGATCCGTCCGGGCGCCGCCGCAATGGACCCAGCAGTCGCTCACCACGACCGTTCTGGTAGTAGTCCAGCCGCAACGCCTTCTCGCACGTGTAGCCCTTCGACGCCGGATGGGCCTTGTCACCCCGGACACGGGCGAACGTCCCGTCACCACCGAGACGGATCTCGACCCCGCAGTTGCACTCGCACAAGATGCACGCAGACGGCCGCCACCCAACCTCGGATGTCGTTGCGGCCTCGGTCATCGGTCGTCCTCCCAACATCGGCACGCACCCCGGCCCCCGACCGCATCGGGCGCGCCCCCGATCGGATTTCATGATGCAACGAACAGTAGTCGGGATCCGTACCATGATGCAACCAAATCCTCTAGGATGGGCAGGGTGAAGCGCAAGGACACCTCGGGCTGGCCCTGCACCATCGCCCGCAGCGCAGCGGTGCTGGGTGACCACTGGAACATCCTCATCATCCGTGAGGCGTGCCTCGGCACGCGGCGCTTCGACGACTTCCAGGCCGCCCTCGACATCGGCCGCAACATCCTCACCCGCCGGCTCAACGCCCTCGTCGACGAAGGCCTGCTACGACGGGTCGAGTACCAGAACAACCCCCCGCGCAGTGAGTACCGCCTGACGGACAAGGGACGCGATGCCTACTCGGTGCTCGCCGCCATGGCGGCGTGGGGCGATCGCTGGCTCGTCGGCCCCGAGGGCACCCCGCTCGTGCTGCACCACACGGCATGCGACCACGACATGCACGCCGTCGTCGTCTGCAGCGAATGCGCCGAGGCGATCGACGTCCGCGAGGTGCGGGCGTTGCCGGGCCCCGGCTCACCCGCCGTCACCACGCCGAGCTGACCACCCATCTCGACGGCAATCGCCTCGACGACCGCAACGGCGTGATCGTTCTCGTCGCGGGGTCGGCTCGGCGCGACCGACGACCGCCGATCTACGTCGTTTCCGGGCCATCAGCGAGCCGACAACGGTGCTCACGATCATGGCCGTCGCTCGCCCGCCGATCTCGCCGACGCCCCGTGCTCACCTACACCATTGGCTTCGTCGCGCTCGAGCAGCCGACGACGAGTCGGGTTTCCCGCAGACGGTTCCGCGTTCCCCGACCTCGACCCACCGCACGACGAGCTGCCAACCCGAGCTGTTCCCGCACACCATCGAGTTCCGACCACGCGCGGCGGAGTTCGTCAGCGACCTCCAGTTCGAATACGGCCTCGAACAACTGCTCACGGCATCGAGAAGCAGTTGCCTCGGCGGACGCGCCGGCGTCGCTGACAGCCGATGGTTGCCGTGTGGGGTCTGGTTGGCGTGAAACAATCCTTGGGTGACCGGCACGGAAGCACCGTTCGTTCATACGCCTGAGGAGAACTTCTCTGATCTCTTCGAGTTCCCGTACGAGCCGCACTATCTCGACATCGATGGCCTGCAGATGCACTACGTGGATGAGGGCCCGTTGGATGCGCCGGTGGCGTTGATGCTCCACGGCATGCCGACGTGGAGCTATCTGTATCGCTCGATCGTCCCGCCGATGTTGGCGGCCGGATATCGTTGCGTCGCGCCCGACCACATCGGCTTCGGTCGCAGCGACAAGGTCACCGATCCCGGTTGGTACGACATCAGCCGCCACACCGCCAACCTGTCCCGGTTGATCGAGATACTCGACCTTCGCGATATCTCGATCTTCGTGCAGGACTGGGGAGGTCCGATCGGTCTCGCACAGGTCGCGACGATGCCCGAGCGGTTCTCCCGCCTCATCATCATGAACACCTGGCTGCACCATGAGGGCTACGAGTACACGACCGGCATTCAGAACTGGATGGCACAGAACCAGCCTGGCGGCCTGTTCCGCGACCATGTGCCCGAGCACTTCGGATGGGGAACACTCATGGTCGTCGCGACACGACGCGCCGCGCCGCGGGAAGCGCTGCTCCCGTTGCTTCAAGGAGCAGCAGCCGTGTTGTCGCCCGAGGCCGAGCACGTCCGCCGTGCATACGACGCGCCGTTCGCAGGCCTCGGCGAGGGCGGAGTCACCGGACCCCGGCAGTTCCCGCTGTCCATACCGTTCCACGACCACGCTCGCGGTAACGGTGACGCGCAGGCCCGTCACTTCGCTGCGGTCAATGCCACCCGGCTGCCGGTGCACTTCGTGTGGGGTCTCGCCGACGACGTGTTCACCCGCGACTGGGGTCGCCGTTGGCACTCCCTCATCCCGCACGCGACCTGGGACGCGATCGACGATGCACCTCACTTCCTGCAGGACACCCACGGGGAGCGCATCGCCCACATCGTCCTCGGACGCGCCGGTCGCGGCAGTGAGCCCTCAACGACGTAGGCAGTCAGCAGCCTGGGCGACCATCTGTTCGACCATCACTGCCGCAGGCAGGATCTCGCGGACCAGGCCGACGATGTTGCCCGCTCCGTTCATCGACACGCCCTGTCGACCACCACGATCGGTCGCCAGTCCACCTCGACTCGCTCGATGCCAGGAATCGGGTGCCGACCCACACGCCCTGACATCCCATCACAAGCGCTGCAGCGAGCCCGCGGCCGTCGCCGATCCCGCCCGCGGCGACCACAGGGACGTCGACGGCGTCGAGCACCTGGGGCGGCAGGGCCATCGTGCCGACATGCCGGGTGTGCCCGCCTCCCTCGGTCCCCTGGGCGATCACCACATCGGCGCCATCGCGGGCGACCTGCACCGCTTGCTTGGTGCTCCCGACGACCGACATCACGATGATGCCTGCATCGTGCAGCCGCCGAGCGAACGCCGCCGGCGAGCCGAGCGCGCCGACGAAGACCGGACCCGCCCACCCAGGCCCTCGATGAGCTCGCGCACCTCGACGCCGTAACGCGCATACGCCTCCCTCCCGGACAGGTGAGGATCAGAGCCATCCGGGTACTCGGCGAACGGCTTGAACTTCAACAGGTTCACCATGACGAACGGGCCGTCATCCTCACCACCGAAGAACTCCATCGCCCGCGCCGGCGAGGGCACCACCTCGTTGACGACCTCCATGATGCTCCCCTCTTGCGGTGCACCAATATGTACACTTTGTACATATTAGAGCATCCGCAGTGCCCTCCGTGCGACCCTGAGGGTCACTCCTTCCCCGCCGCTCCGGCAGTTCCTGCTGTTGTTCCCACCAAGCGGCCCTACCTGCGTGTCAACGACCGCCGGCGCCAGCTCCTCGACGCCGCGAGCCGCTTGTTCGACCGCAACGGGTTCGGGGGCATCACCATGGTCGCCCTCGCGGGCGAAGCCGGCGTCAGCCGTCAACTCGTGTACGACCACTTCGCCGACGTCGCAGGCCTCATCACAGCATTCGTCGAAGATCGTCTCGCTCGCTACTCAGCACACCGCGAACTCGTCAAGCCCACCGGCAACTCCAAGGCGACCGTGGTCGCGACCTTCCGACACCTGCTCACGATCCCTGCCACCGACCGCCGAATCATTCGCCTCGTCATTGCCGATACCGGGACACCCGACCTCGACGGAGCACGCCAACTGCTCCTCGACCACGAGTGGCGCCATGCTCGCCGCTCAACCAGAAGGATTCGACCCAACCGACACGACATCGCCCTCCTGTGGACGACGATGAGTTCACTGCTCTCACTCGCCGACGCTGTCTCCAGCCACCAACTCCGAGCCGACGAGGCGGAAACCCTCGCCATCCGCGTCGTCAACGCCCTCCACCCGTGAACGCACAATTCGCTCAGCAACGGGAGAGGAAGGTTGGCCGAAGGTGGCCGCCGTCCAAACGCGGACCTTGAAGTGTCAGGTACCTACCGGGGCCACTGTCGCCCAGGAACCGGGGCGCCGCGTCCCGAAACTGTCAACCAGCTACCGGAGCCACGCTGTCCACTATGAGCTCCGGGATGATCGCGGCAATAATCTCATATGTGCTAACGTTAGCATTTCATGAGAACGGGGCCATACGGTAGGCGGTGACATGGCCAGCGCCGACCTCCTCCTCCACCCCGTGCGGCTGCGCATCATCAAGGCGTTCCTTGACGGGCGGCAGCTGACGACGAGCGCAGTGGCAACGGAACTCGATGACGTGCCGGCCGCGAGCGTGTACCGGCACATCGCTCTGTTGGCCACGGCAGGTGTGCTGGAGGTCGTCTCCGAACGTCGAGTGCGCGGAGCGGTGGAGCGCACGTACGCACTGCACATGGCCGCGGCGCGAATCGATCCAGCCGAGGTGGCGCGCATGACACCCCAGGAACACGGTCAGGCGTTCATGGCCTACGTGGCAGGGATGCTCGCCGACGCCGATCGTTACCTGGCCAGCGGCCGGATCGATCCTCTCCGCGACGGAGCCGACTACCGCGCGGGTGCGCTGTGGCTGACCGACGACGAGTTCGCCGCGTTCATCCAAGACCTTGCCGCTGTCATTCAGCCGCGTCTCACGCTTGGGCCGGGAAAAGGGCGCCGCCGTCGCTTGCTCTACGGCGTGGCCCTGCCGGACCACAAGAGGGCAGCCGAACGGGGACCGGCGCCCCGAACCAGCCGCACCAAGTCCCGCACGAAAGGCACGAAGGCACTAAGGCACGTGATGGCCCAGACACCCCAGGCGATAGCCGCAGACATCGCTCGCTTGGCCCGGGCGCGCCAGTTCGACCAGATCCGCGAACGCTTTGCCCCGCAGCTACAGGCGATCGTCAGCAGGGATGTTCTCGAAGCAGGCTGGGACAGCGAGATCACCCGCCACGGACAGGTGGTCACCATCGGTGCACCGGCCGCCGACCCGAGCCAGACCGGCGCGGTCACCGTGCGCATCCCGATGACATGCGCGAGAGGAGCGTTCACACTGCTGGTCGCCATCACGGATTCGGGCCAGCTCGCCGGACTCCAGATCGCACCCATCAGCGCGGCCGACCCGATCACCACCTGGCAGCCACCCGAGTACGCCAGCCCAACCGCTTTCGCTGAGCACGACGTGCTGCTCGGGCCACGCGAACTCGCCGTCGGAGCCACGGTCAGCATCCCCAACAATCCAGCCTCCCTTCCCGGCGTCGTGCTTCTCGCCGGATCGGGACCCCAAGATCGCGACGAGACGCTAGGCCGGAACAAGCTGTTCAAGGACATCGCATGGGGGCTCGCGAGCCGCGGAGTCGCCGTGCTCCGGTTCGACAAGATCACGCTCGCCCATCCCGACGCCGTTCGCGCCAACCCCGACTTCACGCTGATCGACGAGTACGTCCCGCACGCAACCGCGGGAGTCCGCCTGCTGCAACAGCAGCCAGGCGTCGATCAGAGACGAGTCTTCGTGCTCGGGCATAGCCTCGGAGGCACCATCGCGCCATACATTGCCCAAGTCGAACCGGCCACCGCTGGTGTGATCCTGCTGGCAGGCAGCGCCGAGCCATTCCACCGATCGCTACTCCGACAAGCGCGCTACGTGGCCTCGCTCAACCCGGACATGGCAGCCGCATCCGAGTCAGCCATCCAGCGGCTGGCCCGACAGACTGAGCTCGTCGACCGTCCCGAGCTGTCCGCAGCCACACCCGCCAGCGAGCTGCCGTTCGGACTCTCCGCTGCCTACTGGCTCGGGCTACGCGACCATCAACCCGAACAGATCGCCGCCGAGTTGGACCGTCCCATACTGGTTCTCCAAGGCGGCCGCGACTACCAAGTCACCCTCGCCGACGATCTGCGCCGCTGGGAAAGCACCTTGGCTGCCCGCCCGGACGTGACCATCCATGTCTACGACGCAGACGATCACTGCTTTTTCGTCGGCGCCGGGCCGTCCTCTCCGGCCGAGTACGAGCCCGCACAGCACGTCGACGCGAGGGTCATCACCGACATCGTCGCCTGGCTCACCTCCACCCAGACGCGAGCACCACGCACACCACGATCGGGCGGCGAGGCAAACGCGACCTCGACGACCACGATCGACGAGCACAACCCACCACGCCGATAGGCGCCGGCTACGCAGAACATGCCGCCGACGAACAGACCCGCGCAGGGTTCCGACTCGTCCTGCGAGCAGCCATGAACGCCGCTGTGCTGAGCGCGACCTTGGTGGTGGCGGTCTGCTTCGAGGTGTTCTGCCCCTGGCCCACCTCTACTGGGTTGAGCGTTGTCGTCGGCGGCACGGATGGAGCGGGCCCGGCGGCGCCGATGGGCCATGAGTACGTCGGGATCGTCCAGGCCGTCGGCGCCGATGTCGCCACGATTCAGCCGGGCCAGTTCGTGGTCGGATCGTTCTTCGCCTCCGACAACACGTGTGAGATCTGCCGCTCCGGCTACCAGAGCTCGTGCATCCACCGGAAGCTGATGGGCGACATCGGCACCCAGGCCGAGTACGCCCGCATCCCGCTCGCCGACGGCACCCTTGTCGCCACCCCCGAGCTCCCGCCGGCCGACCTGATCCCGAGCTACCTCGCGGCGTCCGACGTCTTGGGCACCGGCTGGTTCGCCGCGGTCGCGGCCGAGGCCGGGCCGGGCAAGACGGTCGCCGTGATCGGTGACGGCGCGGTCGGGCTGCTCGGTGTGCTGGCCGCCAAGGAGCTCGGAGCCGAGCGAATCATCGCGATGAGCCGCCACGAATCCCGCCAGCAACTGGCCTGCGCCTTCGGCGCCACCGACATCGTCGAGGAACGCGGCGACGAGGGGATCGCCCGGATCAAGGATCTCACCGCCGGCGCCGGCGCCCACTCGGCGATCGAGGCAGTCGGCACGCGCGAGTCGATGGTCCAGGCGATCGGCTCGGTCCGCCCCGGCGGGCACGTCGGTTTCGTCGGCGTCACCCACGGCGACATCCCGGGCGACCGCCTCTTCTACAGCCACGCCCACCTCCACGGCGGCCCCGCCCCGGTGCGCCGCTTCCTACCCCACTTGATCGACCTCATCTCGAGCCGCACGATCGACCCCGGCAAGGTGTTCGACCGCACACTGCCGCTCGCCCAAGCTGCCGAGGCATCGGGTCGCCAGCCACGTTGCGGCACACTTGGTCATGACCGAAACGCCCCAGCGTCCGAACGTCGATCCGGGCTCGACCGACGCCATCGAGATCCGACCGATTCGGTCCGAGGAAGCGTCTCGCTACATCGATCTGCTCGACGCACTGGACCACGAGACACGGTTCCTGCTCTGGGAACCCGGCGAGCGCAGACTCGACCTCGATCAGATGCGGACGCGCTTGATCACCATCGACACTGCCGAGCAGCTGCGACTCGTCGCAGTGTGCGGAACACAGCTGATCGGCTTCCTGGTGGCCAACCGCGGCGAGGTTCGCCGTCTGCGCCATCGAGCCGACTTCGCCATGGGGGTCCTCGCCCAGTATCGGGGACGTTCCATCGGTGACGCGCTCCTCGACGCGCTCGAGCACTGGGCGATCGAACAGGGCATCAGCCGCCTCGAGCTCACCGTCATGTTCCACAACACGGCCGCGCGCACCCTGTACGAGCGCTGCGGCTACGACCTCGAGGGCATCAAACGAGGCGCCATCGTCGTCGACGGCCAGCCGATCGACGAATGCGTCATGGGCAAACTGCTCAGATCCTGATCCGGTCCGAGCCGGTCGGTCCGGCGTCACTGGCCTGCGCAGGAGACCGGTCACGATGCTTCGATCCGTTCTCCGATGAGCGGTCGATCGGCGACCGCAGGCGGACCGGGTGCGCGTGGGGCGACTCGCGGCCCTGAGGCGATGGCGCTGGCGGCAAGGAGGCCGGCGACAACGACGATGACGGGCGTCGCGGTAATGGCCGGACGTGCTCGCATGACCTGATTGTGCGACTGGCGGCACGCGCGGGCATCGGGGTCACCCCTCGATGTCGCGATCGAGGATTCAGGGCCCGCCCTCTTCCCCGACGCCATGACAACCCGCAGAATGTCCACATGGTCCGGCGCCGCAGGGTCGCGATCGTCATCGTTCATGCGGTCGCCGTGGGCGCGACGGTCGCCTGGGTGTGTCGACGGGACTTCGGCGCGGCGTGGACGACACCGTTTGCACTGGCGCTCCTGGCGGCGTCGATCTGGCTGCTCGTCGTGGCGACGGCGGTGATGTTTCGTTGGCGCCCGGCGAGCCGGCTGTGGATGATGATGGCGGCGCTGTCGGTCGTGCGATCGTGGTTCGTCGTCGCGATCATGACGGCGGTCGGCGGCAGCGGTCTGTTCAACCCCAGGGTGTTGGCCCGGCCGATCCTGTACCTGCTCTTGCTGTCGTGGCCATCGGGGCACCTGCGGAGTGCGGACAGGATCTGGTGGACGGCCTACAGCATCCTCCAGGCGGTCCTGCTGTGGATCGTTCCGCAGGTGCTCCAAGACGCCGATGGGCGACCGTTCGTCGTGGCCGACGTGCCGGCGCTGGTCGAGATCGCGAGCTCCTTCGGCCTCGCCTTGGTGCTCCCGGTCGGCAGTGTCGTGCTCTACGTCACCATCCGACGTCATGCCGCAGCGCTCCCACCCGCAGGGCGGTGGTTGCATCGGCCCATCGTTGTCGCAGCCGCGGTGACGATGACGTCGGAGTTGATCCTCGTCGCGAGTGTGGTGAGCGAGTCCGGCTTCGACGAGTCCGGTCGGCCCGGAGAGCTGGGTGGCCTGTTCCTGATCGCCAACTACCTGCCGTACGCGGTGACACCGATCCTGGCAATGGTCGCCGTACGGCGGGCCCAAGCGTCGGCCAACCAGACGACGAGCATCGAGATCGGGCCCGCCGACGAGGTGCTGCGCAGCCTCGTGGGTGCGGCACGTGTCGCCGGTGTGGACGTGCGCTTCGCCGGCCAGGGTGGCAGATGGCTGGACCACGAGGGACGAGACGTCGCCGCGCCGACGGCGTCGGCCACCGTCATCGAGATCCGCCGCGACCATGAGGTGCTGGCGACCGTGGCGACCGACGGTGCGGTCTCGCCGGACGACGTGGAGCGGATAGTGGCGGCAACCGGCGCTTCAGTGGACTTCTCCCGTTTGGCGGCTGCCGCCAACGCCAGTCGACGAAGCGCCTCCGACGCCCGCCAGGCGATGGTCGACGCTCGGGCGATGGCGCTCGAACGGCTCGAGCTGGATCTCCACGACGGAGCGCAGCAACGTCTTGTCGGCTTGGCATTGCAGGCGTCGATGGCGAGGCGTCTGCGCCGCGACGACGACGGCGTCGCGCAGGATCTGCGCGCAGGCCTCGACGTCGCCCGTCAACAGATCGCCGAGGCGGCGTCCGGACTGTTCCCTACCGTCGTGGGAGCCCGCGGGTTGGAGGCGTCGATCGCCAACCTCGCGGCGTGCTCCGACATGAGCGTCGAGGTCGATGTCGACCTGCCGCCAGCGCTCCCGGCGGAGATCGCCGCAGCGGCGTGGTTCGTCGCCGCCGAAGCGGTCGCCAACGCCACCAAACATGCCGGGGCGACGCGACTGCGCATCGTCGGTTCGGTCCGAGTCGTCGACGACGGACGCCGCCGGCTCGACATGGTGATCGACGATGACGGCTGCGGCGGAGCTGACCTCAACGGCTCGGGCCTCGTCGGGTTGCGGGCCCGCGTGGAGCGCTTCGGCGGCGAACTCGACGTGTCGAGCCCGACGGACGCCGGAACGGTGGTGCGCGCCGGCTTCCCGCTGCCGTCCTGCGAGCCGGTCGCACCGTGAGCCCACGGACCCGCCTGGTGAGCGAAGTGGTGTCGGCCGGAGCGGTCGCCGTCGTCGGCTGGTGGGGGTTCGAGGCGGGGGCTGCCCCGGAGGTGACGCGGTTCAACCCCGCACTCGTGACGGGCGTGTTCACGGCACTGGCCATCGTCGCCGTGGTCGGAGGATGGCGACGCCCGACCGACCCCGCGCCGGGCCGCCTCTTCGGCGCCGCAGTCGCGCTATCCGTTTCGTACTTCCGCTTCCTGCAGTCATCCTGGTTGGCGACGCTCGGCGCCGCCGTCTGGCTGGCCAGTGCTGCGTTGGTGCTCGTCGTGTTCACCGAGCCAGCGCGCGATCGACGCCGGCTACCGATCCGCGCGTGGAACATTGGCCTCGCGGTCCTCGCCGTCGCCACGGTCCTCGTCTCGGGCCCGGCGTCGTCGGACACTTCCGTGGCGTCACGTCGCGCGATGAGCTGGACGTCGTTCGATGCCGCCCGCGACCTCATCGTCCGACAGCCGAATCCGCTGGCGGTCGTGACATCCGACCGCGCCGTGACCGCGCTCTCGACCGCTTGGTGCCTGGCCGTCGCCACCGTCGCCGTCGCCGTGCTGCGTCGGCTGACCGGCGCAGCGTGGCGGCTGGTGACCCTGCTCGCTGTCGCCGCCACACTGGTGCTCGCGCTCCCGGTGCGACTCGACGACGACACGTTCCTCCTGGACCGGTCCTTCGCCGACCTGCTGGTTGGCGTGCCGATGATCTGCGCCGGGCTGTACGCGGCGTGGGCGGTGTGGGTCGAGTTGATCACGCCCCGCCTGACCCGTCCCTACGCGCTCGTGATCGAACTCGACCGCGAGTCGACGGTGGCCGCCACCCGCCTGCGCCTGGCGAGGGCGCTGGGCGATCCGTCGGCTGCGATCGTTTTCGCCGTCGATGACGGCTGGGTCGACGAATCCGGCCGACGCCTGCCCGACGATCGTCCCGACCGACGCCTCGTCGCCGTCACGCGAGACGCCGAGACGCTCGCCGCGATCGATCTCGATGCTCTGACACAGGTCGCCCCGGATCTCCTCGCTGCCGCCGCCGCATCCCTCGTCGTGTCACTGGAGGCCCAACGGCTCGCGGCGTTCGCCGAAGCCGCTGCCGCCGAGGCCCGCCGTTCGGCGATGCGGATACTCGACATCGACCGCGAGGCGATCGAAGAGATCACGCGTCAGATCAACGCCGGGCCGCACCGAACGCTGGCCGAGGTCGATGAGCTGCTCGACGTGCGCCCGGTACCCCTCGCTCAGATCCACGACGGACTGCGCCTCGCGCTCGAACAGATCCGCGCAATCGCCCACCATGCCGTCTCACAACCGGTTCAGCAGAAACGACCATGAGCACCACCACGGTGATGTACGTCAACGTCGACCGATCGACATCGAACATCGGCGAGGTGCGCGACATCGGCGGCGAGGCACGGACGTCGATCCTCAGCGACCATGTCGACTTGATCCGCCAGGCCGTCGAGTCCCACCACGGCCGGATCGACAGGCTGCACGACGAAGCCGGCCTCGCCCGCTTCGACTCGTCGTACTCCGCAGTTCGAGCGGCACGCCTCATCCAGCAATCGCTGGACCGGGCAGCACGCGAGCACGACCTGATCGCGCTCGCGGTGCGCATCGCGATGGCGGTGGGCGAGGTGACCGGGGTCGACGACGAGAACAACGAGCGCGACCCACGTCCTCGCTCGCCGGCTGTGCGATGACGCAGCTCGTCCCGGCGACATCGTGGTCACCGACCTCGTCCGCGCGCTCCTGGCGAGTCGCGGTGACATCGAGTTCGACCCGGTCGGAACCGTCGACCTGGGCGCCAACGAGCGGCCGGTCGAGATCTGGCGAGTGCCTTGGGAGCCGCTCCCGGCCACGGTGACCTTGCGCGTCGCCGTCGCCGACGATGCGACGCTGATCCGCTCGGGGATCGTCCACCTCCTCCGCCACGCCGGGTTCGACGTCATCGCCGAGGCCGGCGACGCCGACCAGCTCATCGCCTTGGTGGACGCCGAGCCCCCGGATCTGGTGATCACCGACATCCGCATGCCCCCGACGAACACCGACGACGGGCTGCGCGCCGCATCGACCATCCGTCGCGCGTCATCCACACGTCGCCGTGCTCGTGCTCTCGCAGTACGTCGAAGCGTCGCGCGCCGCAGATCTGCTCGACCACGCCCCAGCAGGGATCGGCTACCTGTTGAAGGAACGGGTCAGCGACATCGACGAGTTCCTCGACGCGTGTCGATCGGTCGCCGCCGGCGGATTGGTCATCGACCCGACGATCGGGGAGATGCTCATCAGCGTCCGGCGGTCGACGTCACGCCTGGCGTCGCTGAGCCAGCGCGAACGCGAGGCGCTCGCCCTGATGGCCCAGGGCCGCTCCAACCACGCTATCGCCACCGAGCTGTTCGTCAGCGGCAAGACGGTCGAAACCCACGTTCGGTCGATCTTCCAGAAGCTCGATCTCAACGAGACGCCAGACGACCACCGCCGAGTCCGCGCCGTCCTCGAATGGCTCAAGGACTCTCCCGCTGAATGACCCAGCAACCGACACTCGCCGTCACGCCTCCCAACCACCGGCCAGCTCTCGTACCGGTCCGGCCCGTCTCCGCATCCGGTCACCACCCTGGCAGATCGGTGTTGGCCCGGATGCCCCATCGGCTGACGAGGCGCACCCTGATCGAGTCGACGTCGACGGAACGAGGTGCGCAGATGAACGGTGTCGGATCACTGGTGGCTGAGTCGGCGGCGCTCGTCGCTGCGGCGCTGGCCATCGTTTCGGCCTGGCCCCAACTCCACCGGGTGATCGCCCGCGAGGACAGCCGCGGCGTGTCCTTCAGCAGTGCAGCGCTCGGTGTCGGCACGGAGACGGCGTGGATCGCCTACGCGTCGGCAACCGGGATGTGGTCGATACTCCCGGAGGCCATCGCGATGGTCGTCACCAACGGCGTGCTCGTCGTCGCACTCGTCCGGCGCGGCGCCGTCTCGCGCTCAGCCGCGCCGGCCAGCGCGGCGTGGATCGTCATGTTCAGCGCTGTCGGTGCGATCGGTGGAACCACGACGCTCGCCGCTGTCCTCGGCGTCGCATACGTCGTGCAGGTCGCGCCCGCGATATGGACCGCGTGGACAACCGCGTCACCCTCCGGTGTGGCCTCGGCGACGTGGTCGATGGTCGGTGTCGAAGGGCTGCTGTGGGGGGTCTACGGAGCCCACCACAAAGACCCCGCAACCACATGCTTCGCGATCGTCGCCGTCGCCGCCTCGATCGCGATGCTCACCCGCAAGGCGACCGCCTTCCGGGCGGCAGGACAAGGACACGGACACGGACCAACCGGTAGCTCCGTCCCGTCGCACGACCGTCCCACAGGCGAGGTCGACAACCTCACCACCCCGAGCTCCACGGGGCTCACCGCATGGACTGTCGACGCGCGTCCGGGAACGACGAGCGCGGCAACTCACCGCGGAGCACTTCGCACAGGGCGAGCCGCCGGTCAACACGTACGTCGCGACGGCGAGCTCTTCGATCAGCGACTTAGGGATCGGCACTGAGCGGCGCTCGTAGGTCTTGGTCGGCACGATCTGCAACTGGCCGTACGCCTCCGACGCCGACTGCTGGACGTGGACTCGGCGCTTCATCAGCTGCACATCTTTGACCCGCAGGCCGACGAGCTCGCCGGCGCGTAGGCCGGTGAACGCGGCGAAGCGGACGAACAGCCCGTACTCGGGGTAGCCGTCGACCCGGCGCTCGCCGCGCCGGTAGCGAGCCGGCGGGTTCGTGACCTCACGGGCCAGCGTCATGATCTGCTCCGGCTCGAGGAACACCATCTCGGCGCGCTGGGTCTGGCCGACCGGGACGTCCTCGACCGGGTTCGACTTCAACGCCCCGGAGCGGACGGCGAGCTTGAAGATCATCCGCATCACGTCGCGGATGTTCCGCACCGTCTTTGGCGCGGCGCCCGCCTCGCGCAGCTGGGCGACGTACGCCAGGACGATCGGGTAGTCCATCGAACCGATCGGCGCCTTGCCGAAGCGTGGGCGGAGGTGCTTGTGGACGATCGACTCGTAGGACTCGCGGGACTTCGGCTTGCGGTTGGCGATCGTCGCCAGCCACGTCTCGGCCCACTCGCCGAACAACTCGCGTCCACGGTTCGGGTCGATCCAGTCGCCACGGGCGAGGTCGGTCTCCACCGAGTTCGCGAACCGTTGCGCGTCGACCTTGCGGTCGAAGGTCTTCTTGCGTTGCCGGGTGGTCTCGTCGCGGTAGCGGACGTCCCACTTCGTGCCGCCGGCGGTGAGGCGCTTCTGGATGTCCGCCATCAGCCGGCCCTCCCGACGATCAGGCCCGTGACGGCACCAGCGACGCGCCGGTGAACGGCTGCGCCGCGTCGACCTTGCTGTCGCGGATCCACGCCTCGACGTCGCCAGCGTCGAAGCGGACATGGCGGCCGACCTTCACGAACGGGATGGCCCGCTCGTTCACCAGCCGGCGCACGAACCGCTCCCCGACACCGAGCCGCTCCGCGAGGCCGGCGATGTCCAGCAGGCGGTCCGTCGTCACGCTCATGCCCCAGAACGGGAAGCGAGCCTGGCGAAGCGGGGAATCCGCCGGCCAGCCCGTCACGGAGGGCGGTCAGCAATGGGGCGTCGGGACCTCGACCGGCGACAAGTCCCCGTCGTCGTGGTACATATTTGGTACAGGCCGGTCCGCCGGACGGCCCTGCCGGAGAACGTAGAAGGCCTGGCCACGTCTCGTGACCAGGCCTTCCAGTTGGTGGCGGGGGTTCGGGTTATGAGACGCCCGATCAGCATCTGCGCCCGTAGGTGTTGGTGTGCGGTGGGAGCACGTTACCGCAGGTCAGACGGCACTTCCAGGGTCGATGTCGACCGACTCGTGTGCACCCGTAGGCGGCAGTAGGTGCGTCTCGCCGTGACAAGTCCGTGACAAGAACCCGACGATCGTTCAAAGCGCAGGGGGTTCTGTGACTGCTCTGGGCCTGTGCCACGAGCACCGCGACGACCGAGCTGGTCGAGAGTCGCTGACGGCGCCCGGCGCGCCGATCGGCAACCATGAGGAGCAATGGGGATCATCACGACGGTGGCGTTGGTCAGCGCCTTCGGTGTGTTCGCCTTGCGCCCTCCGATGCCGCGTCACTCCAGCCAGTGGAACGTGCAGTTCACCCTCGGCTTCTTGATCAACGAGCAGCCGTTCTTCGGTCTGTACTGGCTGGCGGCGGGGACCGTGCCCATGCTGGCTGCGGGCGATGCCGACACGGCCCTGTGGTGGCTCGCGGTCGCTTCGGTGGCCGTGCCCGTGATCGTCCTCACTGCCCTTGCTGTCCGCGCCCGCACCGCGCGCCCCGCCCTGACGGCTGCGCTCCGCCGTGATCTCGCCGATCACTGCACGCAAGCCGTGGTGCTACGGCGCTCGCGCGTTCCCTTGCTTCGTGTGCTCTTCCTCCCCGTGATCTCGTACCGGCCCGATGTGCGACGGTTCCGCAACCTCCGCTACGGCGACGGAGGGCGGGGTCACCTGCTCGACGTGTACGCCAGTCGACGTCCACCGCAGGGCGCGCCCGTGCTGATCTACCTGCACGGCGGCGGGTTCCGCATCGGCAACAAGATGCTCGGTGCCCGGCCGCTGCTCTACAGGCTCGCGAGCCACGGCTGGGTATGTGTGAGCGCGAACTACCGCCTCGCTCCACGCGCCTCGCACGACGACCGAGTGATCGACGTCAAGCGGGTGATCGCTTGGGTCCGCGAGCACGGAGCAACGTACGGCGCCGACCCGTCAACAATGGTCCTGGCAGGCGGCTCGGCGGGCGCGCACCTTGCCGCAACCGCGGCGCTCACCGTCGGCGACGCACGGTTCCAACCCGGCTTCGAGACGGCGGATACATCGATCTCGGCGGTGGTCGCGATGTACGGCTACTACGGCCCCACCGACAGCGACGACCACGCTCCAAGCTCACCAGACGCGTACGTCCACACCGAGGCCCCACCATTCCTCATCATCCATGGAACCCTTGACACGCTCGTGCTGGTCGAAGACGCCCGCCACTTCGCCGACGAGCTGGCGAGGGCATCCAACCAACCCGTCATGTTCGCTGAGCTCCCTGGCACCCAGCACAACTTCGACCTCTTTCACTCGTTGCGCTTCTCTGCCATCGCTGACGCCGTCGAATCGTTCGTGACCTGGGTGCACGCGCAGCCGTAGCCGCCACCGTGCGGCCACCTCGCATGGCTGAGGCTCGGGGGGGTCACGCCGTGGCAGCACAGGGGCGCGAGGGTGGGCCGATCTTGAGGGATGCGCGCTCGCGGTTGGGTATTGGCTGTCAATGTGCGTCTGCGCCTGCGTTCCGCCACGTCGGACTACGGCCGGCCTCTTCGTGCCGCTCGGCGTCAAACCACATCATCGCCCTTGTCGCCGGCGAGGTGGGCAGCTCGTCTACGGCTCGATTCGTTGGGGCGGGGTGGCGCGCAGACTCAGCCGGGGGCCGAGAACAATGAACCCGGCAACGATCGCGGTTGCTTCGATCGCACCCCAGAGCAGCGCGCCGGCGATGGTGGTCTCGGCGTGAGACATCGCGGCCGCCGCACCGATGATTGCGGCGGCCGTGCACGCGAGGGACGGATGGCGTCGGATGTGATCGATGGTGCGTTCCCCGACACTGAGCCGCGGGCTTGTAGAGCCCGGCGGCGGGAGCGACGCGTGATCGTCGTTCGTAGCGGACGGGCGCGCCAGCATGGCGAGCGCGATGCTCGCCGCGCTCATCATGACGAGCGCGCCGGCGATCACGGTGGCGGGTCGGGCGCTGTGGCCTCGGTCGTAGGCGAAGAACACGGCGACCGACCAGCTGATGGCCGAGATGGCAAGGGCGGCGACGCCGATGACCGCGGAGACTCGGACCAGCTCTCGCTCCGACTTGGCGACGATGTCGTTGCGCCAGCGCGCCGCGACCAGCGACGCAGCCCGGGCACCGGCGACGAGGGCGACCTGGGCGCCGAGCGTCGCGACAAAGAACGACACCCGCGAGAGCGGGAGCGGTGATCGGGGTGGCCGGTCGGTTGCGGGTGGCGGCGAGCAAGAAGCCGCCCATGACCGCCGCGCCGCATACGGCGAGCACGATCGGTGTGCGCCGCATCGTCGAGGTCGCGGACTGTGCGTTGAGCTGACCGGCGAGATCGGCTGGCGAACCAAACGCCCGCACGGCTTGCGTCACGGCAGACGCCGCGTCCGCACCGCCGGCCCGGCGGGTGGCGACCGCATCCTCGAGGTGCTCGCGGACCTCCTCGAGCACACGAGCGCGAGCCCGGCGCGGGAGACGCAAGGCACGGTCGAGCTCAGCGATGTACGCGTCGATCATGACGGTCTCGCTGACAAGACGGTGGACACCGCCGCCGAGAACACGGACCATTCCTTGCGCTGTTGCGCCAGGGCCGCTCGACCGCGTCGCGACAAGCGGTAGACACGACGGTCGCGTCCGTTGACCGTCTCGCGGGCGCTGCTCACCAGCCCCGCCCGCTCGAGGCGATGCAACGCCGGGTAGACCGTGCCTTCGGGCAGGTCAAAGACGCCGTCACTGCCCAGCCGTAGCTGCTCGATGATCCCGTACCCGTGCCGCGGCCCGTTCTCCAACACCGCCAACACCAACGGATCCAGATGTCCCTTCAGCTGCTCCGAACGCATACTTAGAGACTCTATGCATAGCGTCGTCGAATAGCAACGCTACGGGGCTTGACGTAGGTGACGCCGGCGAGCGCTCCCGACTCGTCTCGCGCGACCTTCAGGTCAGGGTGGGGGCCGGTGCGGCATGCGGGTTGTCGATGACGTATCGCCAGGATCCGTCGGGCTGGCAGCGAGCGACCTCAGCCGTCACCGACGACACAACCGCGGCGCCGGCCGAGCTCGCGGACCGACACGTTGCACGAGTTGGATCGCCGTCGAGAACCGGCGTCGTCGTTGTCGGTGCAGTCAAGTGTGACGTTCGCCCCTGGCGGGCGGTGCGCGACGTGCGCACACTCGAATCGGCTCCGGTTCTGCGTCCAGACGGTCCGCCACCGTCGCCGCAAGGGCCGGACCGCTCGACCCGCTGGATTCCTGCAGCGACTCGAGCAGCAGGACTGAGCGGCGCCCGCCCGCCGCTCGTCCTGCGCGTCAGCCGGCGCACGGGCGACGCGGGTTTCAGCGTCCCGGGCGCGTTCACCATGCTGCGCGGCATCTGCCGACTGGACCGCTTCGCCAAGATGCCGTGCCGCGCTGTCGGCGCTCGTGGTCGGTAGCCGTCGGGCCACAGCACCGGGGTCTCGACGCAACGCCGTCAGCTTCCCCGACGCCCGCTCGCCGCGCCGCGTGCTGGGCACCTGCGACCAGTTTGATGGCACGGTGACCGCGCCGGTGACGAACGCCGCCTTCCCGTGGCGAGGTCGAGACTCGTCTAGGCAGGGTCAGGTTGGTCGGCTGCGGTGATGCCGTCGGCGTGGCCGGGGGGCCACTGGACCAGCTCGATATGGTTGCCGTCGGGATCGGTGAGCATCGCCGTCCAGAAGCCGGGGGTGCCGTCGGGCGCGTTGGGTTCGTCGACGTCGACGTGCCGCGCTGCCAGGCGCGTCCGTGTGGCATCCATGTCGTCGACCTGGATGACGAGGTGGCTGAGCGGCGAGTCGCCGTCGGTCGGCGCGTAGTCGGGGTGGTGGACGAGCTCGAGGGTGACGAAGTCGTCGCCGGGGAGCTTGAGCATGGTGAGGTGGCCGATGTCGGTGTCGGGCACGTCGCCGATGACCTCGTAACCGACGGCACGGTAGAAGGCGAGGGAGCGGTCGAGGTCGGTGACGCGCAACCCGAGGTGGAGCGCTCTCATCGAGTCACGGCGAGGGGACGGTAGGTGTGGATCGCGGTGCCGCTCGGGAAGGTGCGGGCGTCGACGAGGTCGAGCCGCAGCGGTGCGTCGAGGGCTTGGAAGAGGCTGGTGCCGTGGCCGATCACGACGGGGTGGAGAACGAGGCGGTACTCGTCGATCAGGTTCTCGCGGATCAGTGAGTCGATGAACCGCTGGCCGCCGTGGGCGAGGATCACGCCGCCCGGTTCGCGCTTGAGCTGGTCGATGTCGTCGGCCAGTGCACCGTTGGCGATGCGGGTCTCGTCCCAGTCGGCGTGTGTCGAACCAAGGTCACGACGGAACGGTCGCGCCGCCGCCATGGCGGTCCCAGGGCCGAAGGTCCCAGCTGGGCTGGTTGATCGTCCTTTTCAGTTGGCGGGCGGTCCGCCCCGCAGGTCGCGCCGCAGTTGGCGAACGGATCGCAGCCTGCACCTCTCAGCGGCCACGCGCCTCGAGCTGAGCGACGACGCAGTCGAGTCGACGAAACGCCTCACCGAGGCACTGACGACTCTGGTCTTCGGCATGCCCCCCGATCTGCTCACCGCCTGGCGCGGCGTCGCGTCCTGACCCCCGAGGACGCACGATCACGCTGCGGGCCGCTGGCGAAGCCGCACCTCGCGCGTTGGTCCCATGCAGGCTGCGACGGACAGGCGCTCGAGTCTCGGGGTCCGTTCTCGACGAGGTCGGCGACCGCATGCGTCCGATCTTCGCTACGCCGGCCTGCGTGGAGAACTGGGCCGGGGCCGCCCGAGGGCCTGGCCGATGGCGTTCCAGCCGGGAACGGACGCGATGGCGCCGAGGTGCGTGGTCGCAACGTCGACCGAATGGTCGGCCTCGGCCGGTGGCGCCGCGTCGCCTCCGCCGATCCCGTCTCGGCTCGACCAGATCGCCGTCCAGGTTGCAATCGGCTTCGCGGTCATATCGGTGCGGAACCGGGTGCAGCAGTCGCCGTCGGCGCAGTCGATGCTGCCCAGCACGTCTACCCTGTGGCGACGAAGGTAGCGCAATGCCCCGGCGGCGACGGCGACGCCTGGGCGGTCCGGTGGCCCAACCGCCCACGGGGTGCAGACGGTCACCAGCTCCGAGACCGTGTCCGGGTGTCGCACTGCGACGACACGGGCGAGGAGACCGCCGCGGCTGTGGCCCACCAGCGCCACCGGAAGCCCACGGCTCACGGACTCGACGAGCGCGGCAACCCGAGCAACCGTCGCCTCCCCGCACGCGACATTCCACCCCACGGGTGCGACGTGCACGTCCCAGCCGCCAGCCCGCAGCCAGCGGCCTAGGGGCATCAAGGTCGCCGGTGGCATCCCGAACCCGTTCACGAGCACCACGACACGGCCGTCGCCGTTGGGGGCATGCCGGTCAGGCCATATCGACGAGGTGCGCAGGCGCTGGAGCTCACCGACCACGTTACGCTCCGGGGCGATCGCCACGTTCACGATCGTCGCACGTCGCGACGCGAATGGTCACGGAGAGCGAGACCCTTGATCACCGCTCCACGACGTAGCTCAGCTCCACGACGCCGGTGGCGGTGTGAGCAACGTCTTCGAGGCGAAGGCGCAGCGGCTGGTCGGTGCGCGGAAACACCTCGTGTCCGCTGCCGAGCACGAGTGGGTGCACGAACAAGTGGACCCCGTCGACGAGGTCGGCGGTGAGGAGCTGTTCCACCACGTCGCCGCTGCCAAGCACCGCGATGTCGCCGTCGGCTTCGGTCTTCAGCTTCGTGACTCCTTCGACGAGCTCGCCGTCGAGTCGACGCGCGTTCGCCCAGGCGAGCTCGTCCGTCCGATGGGTCACGACGTACTTCGGGCTCCGATTGAGGTGCGCGGCCATCGGGTTGTCGTCTGGTTGGAACGGCCAGAACTGCGCGAGCTCGTCGTAGGTGCGCCGGCCGAACAGGTAGGCCCCGGTTGCCGGGAGCGCATCGACGGCTCGGTCGACCTGAGCCTGGTCCTGGTACCCCTCGGCCCAGCCGCTGTGCTGGAACCCGTTGCGATCGTCGGGACCGTGGAATCCCTGCATGACGCCGTCGAGTGAGACGAACTCGATCACGTTCAGCTTGCTCATGGTGTGCCTCCAATGTTGGTACTGGACCGTACAGTACCAACATTGGAACTGTACTGTCCAGTACGCTGTCGGCGTGCCTGCCGAACCTGACCGCACCGAGCGCAAGCGGTCCGCCGTCACCGAAGCCGCCACCGAGCTCTTCCTCCGCAACGGGTACCGCGGCACGAGCATGGACGAGATCGCCGCCGCCGCCGAGGTGTCGAAGCAGACGGTGTACAAGCAGTTCGTCGACAAGGAGCAGCTCTTCTGCCACGTCGTCGAGGCTCTCGTGAAGGCGGCCAGCGATCCGGTCTACGAGGCGGTGCGCGACCTCGAATTCACCGGAGACGTCAAGGTGGAGCTCCTCGCGGTCGCGCGACAGCAGCTCGAGCTCGTACTGGAGCCACGACTCATGCAGCTGCGTCGCCTCGTCATTGCAGAAGCGACCAGGTTCCCGCAGCTCGGCCAGGTGTTCTTCGAACAGGGGCCGCGCCGAACGATCGACGCGTTGACCACCGCCATCGGTCAGCTCGCCGAGCGCGGCGTCCTCCACATCGACGACCCGGTCGTCGCGGCCACCACGTTCAACTGGCTCGTGATGGGCGAGGCCCTGAACCAGGCGATGTTGCTTGGGCTCGCGCAACGGCCAGACCCGAGCGAGATCGACCGCTGGGCCATGACCGGCGTGACCACGTTCCTCGCGGCGTACCGCAACTAGCGAAGCGGCGACGATCCTGCTTTGAAATCGAGGGTTGCCGACGGCAAACCACTGATCTGGGATCATCGTGCCGATGACGATGCCGGTCGGCCCTGAAGCGCAGCGACCCAACCCCGCACTCGAGCCGCTGACACCGTTGGTCGGCGACTGGCGCACGACCGGAACGCATCCGCTCGTGTCCGGCACGACGTTCCACGGCCGCACGTCGTTCTCCTGGCACGAGGGCGGCGCCTTCCTCCTGATGCGCTCCGAGATCAACGAGCCAGAGATCCCCAACGGCATCGCAATCATCGGCTCCGACGACGCCGCTGGCACGTTCACGATGATCTACTTCGACGAGCGTGACATCTCCCGCCGATACACCGTCGAGGTGGCGAACGGGACCGTGAGCTGGCACCGCGACGAAGCGGGCTTCGCTCAACGCATGGTGATCACCATCAGCGCCGACGGCGCCCGGCTCGACGCGCAAGGGACGATGGCGCGCGACGGCGGCCCCTGGGAGGACGACCTGCAGCTCACCTACGAGCGCATCGACACGTAAACCCGACTCGGCGCGGCCCGCCACACCGCAGCCGCTTGTCGTGCTCCCAGGAGGCACCGCCCGACCCCCGATGAGTCCGGTCCCCTGCGGTCGTCATAGTCACCATGGAGCACACGGTCAGCCTGGCCACCGCCGATCGGCCTCGGGACGGGGGGCAGCACGCGACGAGCTGCGACTCTCAGCCGGACTATGAAGCCGCCGATTCACAGTTTGGAGTTGCGACAGTCGCACCGTTCGCTGCCCGGCGCCGTCCGGCGCACCTGACCGCAGCCATGCCGCGCACCGGGGCGCGTTGACTCAGAACCGACCTGCCCCCGGGTCTCGGACGCCGACCATCGGCGAACGACATTGCCGCCGAGGCCGTCGGATCTGCGCCGAAGTGTGAACCCCGACGACCAGATCATGTCCGCGTGGTCGCTCGTGACCAAACAGTCGACGATCCAAGGATGGTTGGGTCGAAAACGCCGAGAGCCCCCGGCACGCGGCAGCGGGGGCTCTCGAGTCGCTGGCCGCCCCTCGCGGACCAGCGCAGCGCCGCATCAGATTCGCCAGCTCCGAGCCGACTCCTGCCTGGCTCCGAGAAGCGATCTGCCGAATGGATTCAAGACCAAGTCAACGGGTCTTGCCTCACGGGTCGGGCCTGGCTGTCAGGCGTCGCGGCGGATCGCTCTGAAGGCGATGACGACGGCGATGGCTGCGAGCGTGACGAAGAGTCCGGACTCGATCGCTTGGAAGGTCCAGAACCGGCTTGCTGGTTGGTAGAGGACCTTCTCTTGCCAGCCTTGCGCGCCGAGGCAGGAGAACACCTGAGCGCGGGTGGTCCCCAGGTACTGGCTGCACGCGGCAGGGATCGCAGAGAGGAGGTCGTTGTTGGCGACGCTCGCACCAGCCCCGGTGACCAGGTGGGAGTGCAACACCAGGTTCGATCCGTGAAGACCCGTGTCGGATGCGGCGATCGACGTGACCTTGACCAGTGGTGCCAGGTAGTGCGGCCGCAGGTAGTTCGCGACGACGATCCGCGCCGCGACCACGGTGGCAAGGGTCGCGGCGAGCGCAGGCAGTGTTCGTCGGATGAGGACGCCGGCGGCAAGGCCCACCGCGGCTCCGAAGATGGCGTACGCGATGGGGACGACGCCTTGCACGTCGAACTTGTCGAAGCGGTTGTGCTGGCTGAGATCGATGGTTCTTGACCACCACGTGACCGCAAGGGCGAGGACGCCGCCGATGCACGCGGTGGCGCACAGAAGCGCCAGGGTCTTGCCGGCCAGCCAGCGCCGCCGGGTGATCGACTGCGTCCAGATCAGCTTGTGGGTGCCTTCTTCGATCTCTCGGGCGAGCAGCGGGGCACCCCAGAACAGTCCGAGGAGGAGGGGTGCGACGACGGTGAAGTTGACGAGGTCGATGATGGCGCCGTCGCCGTTGAACAGCCCATCGCCGACGGAGTCGCAGGTCCCCGTCGCGCCGCAGGTTCGCAGCGCGGCGTGGTACGTCGAGGCCATGTGCACGCCGGTGATCGCCAGGATGAGGACGAGGGCGGCGAGGCTGATGGTCGCGAGTGCCGCCTGGTTGCGGTGTTGTCGCCAGATCAACCAGGTCATCGCGGGGCCCCTACCGCGTGCAGCCCGTCCGCGACGGGGTTCACCGTCGTGCCCATGTAGGCGAGGATCAGGTCCTCGAGCCCGATGGTGTGGACCTCCCAGGTCGGATCGACGATCGGGCCGCGTGTGCGCACGACCAGCGTCGTTTGACGGTTGGTGCTCTTGTTCTCGATGACGACGTGGTCGCGTTCCAGCGCGGTGGTGTCGCGTCGCGGTCCGGTCAGGATCCGGTGCTCGCCGAGGATGTCGTCGATGTCGCCGCTGAGCTGCGGCTGGGCTCCGGCGAGCAGGACGACGTGGTCACAGACGCGCTCCAGGTCGGTCACGAGATGCGATGACAGCAACACCGTGAGATCACCATCGGCGACGACCTCAGTGAGCGCGGCCAGGAAGCGGCGACGAGCGAGCGGGTCGAGGGCGGCCACCGGTTCGTCGAGCAAGAGCACACGTGGCCGCTTGGCCAACGCGAGCGCCAGCGCAACCTGCGCCGCGCTGCCCGCCCGACATGGTGCCCACCGCCTGATCGAGCGGGATGTCCAGCGATCGAAGGTGCGCTCGTGGCGTGTCGGAATCCCACCGGGCGTTGAGGTGCGCACCGATGGCGATGTGATCATCGGCGCTGAACCGCTTGTACATCGGGATCTCTTGGGCCAGGAACCCGACGTCGGCGAGGAAGGCCGGGTCCTGCGCCGGAGGCCGCCCGAGGACCAAAGCGTCGCCGGCGCTGGCCGCGCGCAACGCCGCCAAGATCAGCAGCAGGGTCGTCTTGCCGGCGCCGTTGGCACCCACCAGCGCGGAGATGCGACCGACCGGAACGCCGATCGTGCAATCGCGCAGAGCCGACTTCGACCCGTACTGCTTCGCCAAGCCGCGTGTCTCGATCGCCAGCTCGACATTCATGCGACGCCCTCGCCGTCCGCGTCGCGTGGCTGCAGCACCGAGCGGACGAGCGCCTCGATCGCCTCGTCGTCCAGACCGACCTGCCGCGCCTTGTCGACCCACCGGCTGAGGCTGCGAGCCAGGACAAGGTTCGCGTTGGCCGGCGGCCCCGGCGGCAGCTGCGTGACAAAGGTCCCGACCCCAGGCCGTCCCGCTACCACCCCCGCGTGTTCGAGCTCGCGGTACGCCTTCAGGACGGTGTTCGGGTTGACCACCAGCGTCGCAGCGACTTCCTTGACCGTCGGCAGCTGGTCACCGACATCGAGGATCCCCATACGCAGCGCGTGGGTCACCTGCTGCACGAGCTGAAGGTAGGGAGGAACGCCGGACTTCGTGTCCAGCCGAAGGTGAAGCACCGTAGCACTCTAGTTGCCTAGAGATTTAAGATCAATGACAAACCGAAGGGGCGAACGTCGCCGATGAGAGCTGCTGCACCGCGGGCCAACGGTTCGCCGACCCGACCGCATGCCTCGACGCCCCCCGGGCCGACCCATCCGCTGCCGCCGATGAGTCCGGGCCCCGCGGATCGACGTAACACACATGGACCACACGATCAGCCTGGCGACCACCGACAGGAACCGCTCGCTGGTGTTCTACCGCGACGGGCTCGGGCTCGAGGCCTTCGGTCCGCTGGCCGACGATGGCGTGCCGGAGCCGCGTCAGCTCCGCCTGGCATCGAGCGTGAGCCTGATGTTGATCCCTACTGGCGGGTTTGGGTGGGTCGTCGGCGAGCACCGTGTGGCCTCGCCGGGCGCAACTGAGTGCGAGCTCTCCGTCTACGTTCCTGATGAGGACGCAGTGCGGGCGCGCTACGAGGACGCCCTCGGCGCCGGCGGATCCGTCGTCTACGAGCCGTCGCAGCAGCAATGGGGAGCCTTCGCCGCCCAGGTCGCCGATCCCGACGAACACCTCTGGATGATCCTGGTCCCGCCGGACTGGGCCGCCTGACACTGCACCGCTCGGCTGCTCCGACGAGCGGCCGCGACCACCGCGTGCGCCGCAGGGTCAACGATCGAGCTCGGCGATGAGTGGGACGCCGGTGTCGAACCAGTAGGCGTGGAGGTCGCGGATCTTGCGGCGGGTCGGCCACCCACGCAGGTGCACGCTGCACTCGCCGTAGTCGAACAGGTGGACCGCTTCGACGAAGGCGAGGCGAGCCTCGGCCAGCTCGGACACGTCGACCGGTTCCCGGACGGTCGCCGGGTGGTGGCGCCGACCGAGGCGGAGCTTCACTGATGGCCGGGCGCGGATGTTCTTCACCCACGCAGCCACCGCGGTGGCCTCATCGATCGCGACCTCCGGTGGTCGGAGCTGCACGATGAACACCTGCGAGCCGCCGCGGACCGCTCGAACGCACTTCACACGCTGCTTGCCGGTGCGGCGACCGATGGTGGTCAGGAGCCCGTACCCGTTCGGCGTACGGATCCGGAACAGCGGAAGCATGATCGTGCTGAGCCGCGCACCGTCCCGCGCCGACCGAATGATCTTCGTGTGCGCCGCCGCGTGAGCACGAGCCGCAGCCCGGATCGCTTCCGGGTCAGCGACCGGTCTGTCGGCGGGTCCGCGCGGACCTTGAACGGCCATCGGTGCAGTCTCGTCGATTCAACGGCCGTGTCCTGGACTCACCACAGGAACGGGACGAGCCGCTTTCGGTGCTCGGCGTAGGACTGGTATCTGCCATCGAGGTCCCGCGACAGGGCGCGTTCTTCCACGGTGATGCGGTAGATGAGTCCGCTGGCGATCGCCACGACGAGCACGACGAGCGACACCCAGTTGTCGATCGTGCACCCCACGCCGATGACGGCCAACAGGATCCCGGCGTATCCGGGATGTCGGAGCAACCGGTACGGTCCGGCCGAGATGACCGGCTGCTCGGCGCTCGTCTGCACGGTGAAGGTGAAGTAGCGGCCCAGGGTCTGGAAGCTCCAGAGCCGAAGGCCGAAGCCACACCACAAGACGACGAGTCCGATGACCGCGACCATCGCTTCGGTCCCGATGGTCGCTGACGGGGCTGCCCGCTTGGCCAGGACCGCACCCAGGGCGCCGATCGCCAGGGAGACGCGAAGCGCGCCACGGCTGCCCCGATCAGCCGACGTGGCTTCGGGTCTGCGAACGAGCGCCTGTCGGCCTTCGAAGACAACCCAGGCCACGCCTGTCAACGCAAGCAGCGCGCGGACCAACGGAGAGATGATTGAAGAGCATGTCATCCGAGAACACGGGCGCGGGGCGCGGGCTCTGCCCACAGGTTCCGGTGGTACACCAGCGGGGTGGACGCCCGAAGGAAGACCGCCCTGTTCGCCGCAGTGGCCGGCATCGCCTACGCTGGCAGCGCTCCGATCATCGCCGACCGATCCGTGCGCCATGTGTTCATCGTGGTTCCGCTCGTGTTCGCTGGGCTGATGCTGTTCGTTGCCGGCTACTACGCCGGTGTCAGCCGCCAGAGCCGGTAGCCCTACGCAACCGGTGAGCTCAGCGGCGACGGCCGGTGAGGTACAGCGGCAGAGCGATGACCCACAGCACCACGCACGCGACGAGCCACGCCTCTGGTGTGTCGACTCGCAGACTGCCGACGACAAGAACGACTGGGTTGCCCGCATCGCGTTGGCGTGCCGCGTCGAAGTAGACCCACGCGTCGCTGGCGACAACGACCAGCAGCATCACGACCGCCGGCACAAGACCAGCGGGCGCGACCGCAACGACTCGACCGGACACGACCACATCGTGGCACCGTCGCAGGGCGAACCGACTGCGGCTGCCACGACGGTGGCGGCCACAGGATCGGGCCTCAACGATGGTGGCGGTGACTTCTGCCCGGTCGACCGTCGAGCTCACCAATGGGAGGATGGACGGGTACCGGTCCACCAAACCTCGCACCGGGCCCTGGCTGGCGAAGTACTCGGCCGGATGCGCCGGGCGCTGGCGACGAGGCCTGCCCAAGAGTGAACAGGCGAAGCGTGCGCCAAGAGATGATTCCGGTATCGCGATGGCCGTAGCGCCGATCCTGATCCTGGCGGCGGCGGTCTGTTTCGCCGCGTGCTGCCTTGTCGATCTTGTGCGGACGCCGGACGTGCGCTCCCTGCCGAAGTGGGCCTGGGCGATCATCATCTGCGCGACGATCCCACTTGGGGGGTTCGTGTACCTGGTTGCGGGGCGCGGGCCCGCCGAGGGGTCAACGGCTCCGACCGCTCGCATCGAGGCCCAGGCCGGCGGCGACGGTCGCGCGGTCGTCGCTCGTGAGTCCGTGCCGTGGGTTCCGCCGCGCGGGCCGGACGGCGCCGGCGCGATCGAGGTCGAGCATCTGACCAAGCGCTTCGGGTCGACCACGGCGGTCGACGATCTGACCTTCGCGGTGCACCCCGGCCACGTCACCGGGTTCCTCGGCCCAAATGGCGCTGGCAAGACGACCACGATGCGGGTGATCCTCGGTCTGCAGACGCCGAGCGCGGGCGGCACGAGGGTGAGCGGACGGCGTTACCAGGACATTGCCCGGCCCCTGCACGAGGTCGGCACGCTCCTCGACGCCGGCGCCGCGCATCCCGGCAGAAGCGCGCGCCTGCACATCCTGGCCGTCGCGCTGAGCAACGGGATCGGAACCCGCCGCGTCGACGAGCTCCTGGAGCTCACCGGCGTGGCTTCGGTGGCGCACCGGCGGGTGCACGAGTTCTCCCTCGGAATGAGGCAACGGCTCGGCATCGCCACCGCCCTGCTCGGCGATCCTCCGATCCTGCTCTTCGACGAACCGGTCAACGGCCTGGACCCCGAGGGGATCCGCTGGGTCCGCCAGCTCTTCAAGTCCCTGGCAGCGGAGGGTCGCACCGTGTTCGTCTCCAGCCATCTCATGAGTGAGATGGCCCTTACCGCGGACCACCTCATCATCATCGGCCGCGGCCGGCTGCTGGCCGACTCGGCCACGGAGGCCTTTGTCGAAGCCAACGCGCGCAAGGACGTGTTCGTGTGCTCGCCGCGAGCCGGCGAGCTCGCGGAAGAGCTGCGTTCGCGCCGGAGCCGGTGTCGTCGCCGAGGGCGGCGACGCACTGTCGGTCACCGGTTTGGACGCGCCGGCCATCGCCGAGCATGCCGCCGCGCATCGGATCCCCGTCCACGAGCTGACCCCTCGGCATGCCTCGCTGGAGGACGCCTACCTCGACCTCACCGGGGGCAGCGTCGAGTACCACGCTGGTGACCTCGGCGGCCACGGGGATGAGCCGAAGCGATGACGGCGAGCGCGGACGGGGCGGCGCCGTCGGTGGTGATCCGGGCGCGCGACCTGCTGGTGGCAGAGTGGACCAAGCTGCGGTCGGTCCGTTCCACGATCTGGGCGTTGCTGATCGCCGCGGTCACCGCACTGGGCGGCAGTCTGATCATGGCCTTCGCCGCCGCCGGCGATGGCAAGCAGCCCTTCGACCCGGTCGCGTCGATCTACTTCGCGTGGCTCGAGTACCCCGTCCTCGCGATGGGTGTCCTTGGGGTTCTGACCTTCACGTCGGAATTCAGTACAGGCCAGATCCGCACGACCTTCACTGCCACACCGCGACGGGGAGCCGTCCTCGCCGCGAAAGCGACCGTCGTGGGTGCGCTCACGCTCGTCATCGGTGAGGCGCTCTCCTTCGTCGCGTTCCTGGTCAGCGAGGCCATCCTGTCGCGACATCACCGCGGCATCTCGCTCGGCGACGCCGGAGCGTTGCGAGCGGTCGTGGCCGCGGGCGTGTGCCTCCTTGCTGTTGGCGTGCTCGGTGTCGCGCTCGGCGCGATCATCAGGCACACCGCCGGAGGTGTCCTTGCCCTCCCGACGCTGCTCTACCTTCCGCTCGTGCTGCTCTCCCTGCCCGCCCCCTGGGGCTCGAGGTTCGGCAAGTTCACGCCGCTGATGGCGTCCTACCAACTCGTGTCCATACACCCCCAGGCTGATCTCCTCTCGCCCGCCCTCTCGTTCTTGGTCCTCCTCGCCTGGCCGACGACCGCCCTCCTGCTGGCGAGTGTCCTCATCACAAGAGATACGTGACTGGTTGCTCCGACCGATACCGCCGATCACGCTCCTCCCCGCCGAAAGATGCGCGCACCAGTGGTCCGCAGCACGGTCACGTAGTGCGGTACCGCTTGTACCGAAAGAGTCGTACTTCGAGTCGGCGCGGCGCTTGTCACCGCACGCGTGATGTGACTGGTGCGGCCAGTCGATCAGGCATCGGTGCTCTTGTCATCCTCGGCGATGGCCTTGATGCGCTGGAGGCTGCTGCTGATGTTCCACTCCGTGTCGCGCTCGCTCTTGGCCTTGACGCCCGGCACGCAGCGCAGCACGCGCAGCCACGGCGGGATCAGCACGACCTCGTAGGCCTCCGACACAGTGGTGGTCGACCCCGACCCATCGAGGCGGTATCGCCAACGGGTGGACTCGCGGCCCTTGAAGAGTGCCGAGAAGGCGAAGGTGCGTCCCGGTTCGGCTTCGGTGACCACGCACTCGCGAGACCACTTGGCGCCGTTGAGCCGGTTGAACCCACGGAACCGGGCGCCGGCAACCGGCTCGCCGCCGCCGTTGATCCACTCGCACCGGTGACACACCGGGCTCCACTCCGGCGTGCGGGTGACGTCGGCGATCAGCCGCCAGACCACATGAGGCGGCGCCGACACGTCGATGGTCGACTCGGCGGTGGGCTTGTCGATCGCCTGCATCGCTCGAGCGTATGGCGGGACGCCAGGGTCGAGCATTTCGCCGGACAGTCCCCGAGACCAGGACAGAGCGACGGCTTCGGCGGCACGGCTGGGTGCGAGGTTGCGCCGCTCCTAGACGGACCTTCGGGTTGGCGCCTTCATCGTCCGATGACGACTGGATGGCTTACATCATCGACCGCAAGGACCGCTTCTACGTCGTCGCCTACGACGGCATCGACCCGATCACCCGGCGGGAGCGGCGCAAGTGGCACCCCGTCGGCGCGGACCGGGCCGTCGCTGAGCTGATCGCCCGCCGACTCGAGGACACCTACCACGTCGACGGCCGGCGGCGTGATGGTCGGGCGACCTAAGGTCGTTCCTCGGTGAGGTGTGGCTGCCGAGCAAGCCGGCCCATCTCCGGGCCACGACCCTGTACCGCTACCGCTGGATGGTCGAGCACTACATCGACCCAAGTGTCGGCGAGGTCCCCCTCGTCGCGTTGCGGACCGAGCACCTCGACGGTCTCTACCTCGGGCTGCTCGAGCGCGGCGGCAAAGGTGGGAGGCCGCTCGCTCCCAAGACCGTTCATGAGGTCCACCTCATCGTCCGCAACGCCCTCGACCTCGCCGTGCGCCGCCGCCTCGTCGAGGCCAACGTCGCGCTCGCCGCGCACTCCCCTCGACGGCGCTTCGGCGGAACGGTCACGGCGAGGGTCTGGAGCGCCGAAGAGCTGGCGGTGCTGCTGCGCCACGCCCGCCCGCATCGGCTCTACCCCGCGATCCACGTTGCCGCCCACACCGGCCTGCGGCGCGGCGAGGTTGCCGGGCTCCGCTGGCACGACCTCGATCAGGCGTCGAACCGCGTCGCGGTGCGCCGCAGCGTGCAATGCGTCGGCGGTCGGCCGGCGGAGTTCGGGGCCAAGACCCGCAGCAGCCGACGCAACGTCGATCTCGACCCGACCACGATGCAGGTGCTGCGCCGTTGGCGCCGACAGCTCAATCGCGACGGCCTGCCTCACGGTCCCGACGACTGGATGTTCTGCAACACCACCGGACGGTTCCTGAACCCCCAGTCGCTCAGCCAGCTCTTCGCCCGGCTCATCAAGAAGTCGGACCTGCCGAAGGTGCGCTTTCATGACCTTCGCCACACGCATGCGTCGTTGCTCGTCGCCGACGGCACCCCGATCAAGGTCGTCACGGAACGACTCGGCCACGCCCACCCCGGCTTCACGATGCAGACCTACCAGCACCTGCTGCCCGGCATGAGCGCAGACGCTGCCACCCGCTTTGCCGGGCTCGTGGCAGCCGCAGGCCGGTAGATCTGTCTACCGGGTACCTCGGGCGCGAACCCGCTGGCCAGAGACGCATGCGATCGAAGACCCGGTAGACCGACCCGGTAGACGTCGCTCCACCATCAACGACGAGAAGGGCCCGAAACCACAATGCTTTCGGGCCCTTTCAGATGGTGGCGGGGGCCCGAGCTGCGCGGTAGCTGCAACCCTTGTGCTGGACAGCTGAGCTGAGGACAAGGCTCACCCTTTACCCGACAGGTGGTCCGACCTGATCGACATCCTGGAGAACGCCGTCGAGCGGCTGAGCTTCGGCGCGGGCGAGGCGTTTACCCGCCGGCCACCGCCGCGTGGCGACGACCTCGACGTACTCGGAGTCGACGGCGAGCGAACCGTTGCCGGCGCAGTTGACCCGGTCGGCCAGGACGACAAGCTGTTCCTGGAACGGGGGCCGACCGACATCGTCGAGGGCCGCCCAGGCCTTTACCGTCGGGCCGTAGTAGTCGCAGAAGGTCGCGAACCAGTCCTGGGCCGAGCGGTAGCGGAAGGTGAAATGCTTGCGAGTCACGGTCACGTCGGCGCCGGCGCGGGCGGCTTCGGTGCCCCCTTTGCAGTGGCGAGGGCACGCCTTCGGGCCGGCGGGACGTGGGCCCCGACGATCTTGAACATCTGGCCGATGAAGCCGTCGGGGGTCCAGTTGGCCAGTCTGATCCGGCCGCCGGGCCGGCACACCCGCACCAGCTCGGCGCCCAAGCGAGCCGGGTTGGGCGTGAACATTACGTCGAAGGTGGAGAGGACGGCGTCGAAGCAGCGTCGTCGAAGAGCAGCGCCTCGGCGTCCGCGGCACGGGTGGCCAGGGCCAGCCCGTCGGCTTGGGCACGCAGCTGCGCCCGGTCGAGGAGCGCCTCGACGTAGTCGGTGGCGACTACCTCCCCGCTCCGCCGGGCGGCGGCGACCCCGGCGTTGCCGTTGCCGGCGGCGACGTCGAGCACGTGCCGGCCGGCCTGCACGTCGACCGTTTCGCACAGCGACTCGCCGAAGATCTGGAGGGACGTGCCGATGACGGCGTAGTCGCCGACGGCCCAGGCCTGCTGCTGGCCGCCCTTGATGACCTCAAGGTCGTCAGCGGTGAGGGTCGTGCTCATCGTTGCTCCTGGTTCCGACGGCCCGTGTAGGCCGCCAGTCGCTCAATGGGGGTGGCACCGGGAGCCGGCTCGACAGCGGCGGCGAAGGTCTGCCCGTCGCGGAGAGGGTCGAGGGCATGACGGGCGAACTCGTCGACGGCAGCGACGAGCTCGTCAGCGGGGGCGTAGGGCTGCCCGGTGGCGACGGCGAGGTCCCAGCCGTGCACCAGGCCGTCGAGCACGACGAAGCGGGCGAAGGACTCCCCGTCGACCTCACCGAAGGGGGCGGCGATGGTGCGGTCGAGGGCACCGGGGATGCTGATGGCCTCACCGAGGGCGCCGAGCGCGTCCTGGATGCCCGTGAGGGGATCGGTGAGGTCGGGCTCGGTCGGCGCCTCGCCGCGGTAGGCGGCGGCGAACATGGTGGCGCCCCCGATCATGTGCTCGAGCACTCCGCGCACGGTGAAGGCGGCACACGGTGTCGGGGCGTCGAGCTGCCCGGGCGCGATGTTGGCGATGACGCCGCCGAGGGCGGGGCCGAGCTGGGCGAACTGGGTCAGGGCATCCATGGGTCCTCCGTAGGATAAGAGTGGTCGACCGTCAAGATTGGCGCCTCGCAGGGCGGCCTCGCGGTCGCGCCCGGCGAGGATGAGGTCGACTACGTCCGGCGATCGTTCCTCGAGGGCCATGCCGTCATTGTCCCCTGCCGAACCGGCGCCGGCCTCGGGCGGGTGCCCCATCTTCCGAAGGCAGCGTGGCGGGCGGTGTGGGGTGTTCGCCCCATCGAGCCGTTCCACCCGCCCGCTGGATTGGGGTCGGTGGCCGATGCGGGCGAACCGGCGCACAACGGACGATGGGGCATGCCCTGGGATGGACCCGAGGCACGAGACCGGAGGAACCGACATGCGTGCGAGCAAGAGCGAAATGGCCGTGGAGCTCGAGGTGGGCGACATTCACACCAGGGGGGAGGAGTGGGGCAAGCTGTCCATCCGCCACTGCGACCTGCCCGCCGGGGCCGACCTCCGGCCGTTGCTCGCCGGCCTGCCCGGCGACCACTGCGACTGCCCGCACTGGGGCTACATCATCGACGGGGCGATCACCATCCGCTACGCCGACGGCACTGAGGAGACCAACCGCGCCGGCGACCTCTACTACTGGCCCGGCGGCCACACCGGCTGGACCGACACCGGCGTCGTCTTCGTCGAATTCAGCCCGGCCGAGCAGATCGCCCCGGTGCTCGCCCACCTCGGCGCCCAGCTCGCCCCGTCGGCCTGACACCCGCGGTCCCGTCGGGTGTCAGGCTGAAGCAATGGCAGCCGATCCGCTCGAGGAGATCCGCGCCGCTATGGGCCGCCACGACTGGGCGGCGGCCCACCGCGCCGCCACGACCACCTCGATCGACGACCCCGCCGTCGACGGCGAGCGGCTCGACCTGCTGGCCGACGCCGCCTGGTGGCTCGGCCGGCTCGACGAGTGCACCCGCGCCCGCGAGGATGCGTACCGACGGTTCGACGAGCTGGGCGACTCGCGTCGGGCTGGGCGGTGCGCGGTCTGGCTCTACGAGCACCACGGCTTCTGCGGTCGCGGCGCCATCGCCGGGGGATGGCTGCGGCGGGCTCGCCGGGCGCTGGATGGCGACGAGGAGTGCACGGCCTTCGGCGCTCTACTGCTGCGCGAAGCCGAGGTGGCCCACGGCCTCGGACAGCTCGACCTGGCGCTCGCCAACGCCAACACCGCGGCGGCGCTCGGGCGGCGGCTGCGGTCCGTCGACCTCGAGGCGGAGGCGCGCCAGACCGCTGGACGGGTGTTGATCGACCAGGGCGAGGTGGCCGAGGGGATGGGCCACCTCGACGAGGCGATGCTCTTCGCCGTCGAGGGCCGCCTCGGGCCGTACTCGACCGGGAAGATCTATTGCAGCCTGATCAGCGCCTGCGAGGACGTCGGCGACCACGACCGTGCCGCGGAATGGACCGAAGCCACCCTGCGGTGGGCCGAGGGCCACCCGCTGTGCATCTTCCCCGGGATCTGCCGCGTGCACCGTGCCATCGTCCTGAAGCGTCGCGGCTCCCTTGCCGAGGCCGAGCAGGAGGCAGCCCGCGCCTGCGAGGAGCTCCAGTACAGCCGACCCGTCGCCAGCGCCGCGGCGTGGGCGGAGGTCGGCGACATCTGCCGTCGCCTCGGTGCGCTGGATCGAGCCGAGGCGGCGTTCAACCGAGCCCAGGACATCACCGGCTCGCCGTGCACCGCCTTGGCGCTGTTGCGGCTGGCCCAAGGGCGGATCGACGCGGCCCAGTCAATCATCAGCGCGTGCATGGAGGGCACGAGCAACCCCCTCGCCCGCATCTCGCTGCTGCCAAGCTTCGTGCAGGTGGCCGTCGCCGCTGGCGACCTCGACGGTGCCGCCGTCGCCATCGACGAGCTCGAGCAACTCCTGACGACCTTCGACTCCCCGGGGGGCCAGGCCTCGGCGCTGGCGGCACGGGGCCGCCTGCTTCTCGCCCGGGGCGACGCCAATGGTGCACGCAACGCGCTGCGGGACGCCCTCGATCGATGGCGGGCCATCGGCGTGCCTTATGAGTCGGCGACGACCGGCACCCTGCTCGGCCAGGCGCTGCGGGATTGCGGCGACGAGGAGGCCGCCATCGTCGCCTTCACCGCCGCGTCGGCCCTGTTCGACCAGATCGGCGCCCGCCTCGACGCCGATCGGACCGTCGAGGCGTCCGGCTCAGCGCGAGCCCAGACGCTGCCGGCCGGGCTGACCGAGCGGGAGGCCGAGGTTCTGCGGCTCGTCGCCGCCGGCCTGAGCAACATTGACATCGCCGCCTCGCTGTACTTGAGCGCCAAGACGGTGTCACGGCACCTCTCCAACATCTTCACCAAGATCGGGGTCAACTCCCGGGCGGCGGCCACCGCCTTCGCCTTCGAGCACGACCTGGTGGAAGGCCGGGCGTCCCAATATCCGCCCAACTGATCATGCCGCGAAGTCGCCGGCCACAGCGGATCTGAGTGCCTCCCCGCGATCGTGTCCGCGGGAGCCCAAGTGCGTCCTTACCACGAATGAATGTGACACCGCCTTCATCAACGAACCAACCGGACGGGACACAAGCCCGGGGCCGGGCCGACGCGCGCGCTCGGCACCACCATTGCGACCATTGGCTCGATGGCGATGAGGGGCGCGTCGCCACTGGGCCCAACGACATCGCGCTTGATCTCCTGCCGGCGAGATCTCAGAAACGCTCGATCACCTCGGCCACCTCGGCCACTGAGCCGGCCCGTCGCTCGGGAACACGCGCCTCGGCCACGGACGCGGGGTAGTCCCGGAGTTGCGGACTTACTCCCGACCCAAGGCGGGGCCCCGCGGACACGTTCCAGTCGTGACGCAGAACCTCGAGCGTGCGGCCCACACGGCCCGCATGCTCGCACCGCTCGTTCCCGGTGCGAGTCGATATCGATGACCTCGAGGACGAGCCACCGAACCCCGGTCGATCGCCGTGCAGACCTTTGGTGACTATCTGTGTACGCGATCCCGGCTCACTCCCGATCGGCGGCATCGGGCGACCGGTGATGGCGAGCAGCGGCCGCTCGGCTCGGCGGAACCTCTTGCGGCAGTTCTGCAACGGACTCGCCACTGGTGGGTGGGTCATCGGGCGTGGACACGAGAGCGGACATGACACCGGTTCGGGCGGTGCGGGTCGAGGGCCCCGCGCCGGCGGTAATCCCGGCGGGGGCGGCCGGGGTCCTGGGCGAGATCATCCGGGCGTACCTGGCGGCACACGGACTCGGGGCAACCGTGGAACGCGACCGAGGAGAATGTGGGGATGAGCACCACGCCGGCACTGGCGTTCGCGGCGTACGTCCGGACGAGCACCGACGATCAGCAGTCGCCTGAGGACTCGAAGCGGTGGCAGCTCGACATCGCCACCCGGCTGGTGGTGCCGGCGGGCGGGGTCATCGTCGCCACCTACCACGACATCGACGTGACCCGAGAGCTGCCCTGGGCCCGGCGGCCGGAGGCGTCACGGGTCCTGGCCGACGCCGCGAACCCGGCCCGGGGATGGACGGCCCTTGTGATCGCCGAGCCTCAGCGGGCCTTCTCGGGCGGACAGTTCCAGCTCGTGTTCCCGCAGCTCACGCATTACGGAATCGAGCTGTGGGTGCCCGAGCTGGGCGGTCGGATCGACCCCGACAGCGAGGGCCACGAGATGCTCATGGGCCTCTTCGGCGGGCTCTCCAAGGCCGAGCGACGCCGCCTGCAGATCCGGACCCGCAACGCCATGCTCGCCCATGGAGCCGTGGGCCGGTGGCTCGGCGGACGACCGAACTACGGGTACCGGCTCGTCGACACCGACGTCCCTCACCCACAGCGCCAGAAGGCCGGCGCCGGGATCCAGCTCCGGATGCTCGAACCCGACCCCGACACCGCACCGGTGGTGCGACGCATCTTCGAGATGTTCGACGCCGGGACCGGCTACCGCACCATCGCCAACGTCCTCGAACGCGAGGGCCTCCCCAGCCCTACGGTACCCTGAGGGGTATATGGCAAGGACGCGGACGACAACACAGCACACGATGCAACTACCCGACGAGGTCATCGACGACGTCCGCAAGCGCCTGCACCGGATCAGCGGCCAGCTCGCCGGCATCGAACGCATGCTCGACGACGGCCGCGAGTGCTCAGACGTCGTTACTCAGATCAGCGCCGCCACCAAAGCCCTCGAGCAGACCGGCTTCAAGCTGGTCTCCGCTGGACTCACCTACTGCCTCGCCCACCCCGACGAGGCCCAAGCCGCCGGCTACCCGTTGGAGGTCGTCGAGAAGATGTTCATGAAACTGGCCTGACCTCGGCGAAGCGGAGCCGGCCACACCATGCACCTGCTCGCCGCCATCCTCAGCCCGCCCAGCAACGCCCTCCACATAGGGCCGCTGCAAGTGCGCGCCTACGGCCTGATGATCGCGCTCGGCGTCATTGCCGCCGTCTTCTGGGCCGAACGCCGCTGGGCAGCACGCGGTGGACGACCCGGCGACATCGCCGCCATTGCCATGTGGGCCGTGCCAGCCGGCATCCTCGGCGCCCGGCTGTACGACGTCGTCACCGACTTCGAGCTCTACACCCACCGGTCATCCTGCCCGGACGGCGGCCTCGATCCCGGGGACGCGCCGGCGTCACAGCCGGACTCGTCATCGCCCGTCGACGCCACCTCCCCACCCCGCCGCTCCTCGACACCGTCGCCCCCGCTCTCGCCCTCGCCCTGGCACAGGCCATCGGCAGGTGGGGCAACTGGTTCAATCAGGAGCTCTTCGGACGACCCACCACATTGCCGTGGGCTCTCCACATCGATGCCGCCAACCGACCCACCGGGCTCGAACACGTCGCCACCTACCACCCGACGTTCCTGTACGAGTCCTTGTGGAACCTGGCTCTCGTACGGATCATCCTGCTGGTCGAGCGCATCCACCGCCTCCGCCCCGGCCGCCTCTTCGCCGTCTACGTCGCCGGCTACGCCCTCGGCCCCTTCTTCATCGAACGCCTACGCATCGACTACGCCCACACAATCGCCGGCCTACGCGTCAACGAATGGGTCAGCCTCGTGCTCTTCGTGGCATCAACCATCGCCATCGCGACAGGTCGAACCCACGAACCACAGACTGCAAGCCCGCATGACGACCACCCGGCCGAACCGGCGGGAGGTCCAGCGCCGCGGCGCTGAATCGTCAGACGCCGAGCCAGTCCCACAGCCCTACCCGCCGCCCGTGGAATATACCCCCCAGGGTATAGGTTGTACCGGTTACGACGATCAAGGAGTTGTGGACATGGCTACCGCAGCCGTACTCCATACCGGCCAAGCGAACGTCCGCAATACTGGCGCGCTCAATCCAGTCATCCCGCTGCGGAGAACCCCGAGCTCAACGGGGCCGCGGGCCGAGCAGGAACCTGTCGAACTGGGGCGAGGCCTCGTGTCCAGCGCGCTCGCCGGCGTCGCTGCGATCTACGCGTTGATGGTCGCCATTGGCATGGCCGCAGGAACAACGCTGGGGGTCGCATCGCTGTTGGCGATCTGGCCGGCGCTCTTCGCCGGGCCGTTCTTCGGAGGAGTCGTCCTTCTGGGACGTCAGCTGGCCCAGATCGACAGGGAAGGGGGTTCTCGCTCCGTGCCGTTTGGAGCTGTCGACCCTGAGCAGGGGCACCGACGGGCCGCGTGACGACGATGACGCCCTCCTGACCGCCGCGGCCAGCCAGCAGCTGCTCGCCACGTCGTCGGTCTGCCCGACCCGGCGTTCGGCCCGCCGCTTGTGTGCGTGACCGGATGTCCGTACTTTATGGCTGTGCCGGAGATCGACCGGTCCAGTCCCATGCCGCTGTGGGCGCAGCTGCTGGACGTGCTGCGAGAGCGATTGGGGCGGGGCGACTTCGCTCAGGCGTTTCCCACCGATGCCGAGCTGACCAAGGAGTTCGGGCTCTCCCGCCATACCGTGCGGGAAGCGGTGCGCCGGTTGCAGTCCGAAGGTGTCGTGACCAGGGAACGGGGGCGCCGGACGACGGTCCGGCCGGCGACGATCGAGCAGCCGACGGGCGCCATCTACAGCCTGTTCCGTTCGATCGAGGCGCAGGGACATGAGCAGCGCAGCACGGTCCTTGGCCTGACGGAGACGACCGACGTCGACGTGGCGGCGCCGCCTCGGCGTGAGGGCCAACGCCCGTTTGGTCCGTCTCGAGCGGCTGCGCCTCATCGACGGGCAGCCGCTGGCCCACGACACGGCCTGGCTGCCGGCTTCCATCGCCAGGCCGCTCCTCGAGGTCGACTTCACCCACACGGCGCTGTACGACGAGCTGGCCCGCCGCTGCGGGGCGCGGCCGACGTCGGGCTCGGAATGGATCCACACCGAGCTGGCGACCCCCGCCGATCGCCAGCTCCTGGGGTTGCGTGGGCGCGAGCCGGTGTTCACCATCCAGCGGTTGAGCCGGTTCGAGAAGCGGACGATCGAATGGCGCGAGACGGTCGTCCGCGGCGACCGGTACACGTTCGTCGCCCAGTGGCAGAACGGCGGCGGCTATCACACCAGCCTCGTCCCGAGATCCGGCCCGTTGGCGACGGGCGGGGATGCGCTGCCGTGACCAGGTTCGGGTTTCTGATCGACCAGGACACGTGCATCGGTTGCCATGCCTGCACGGTGGCCTGCAAGGCCGAGCACGACGTGCCTCTCGGCGTCAACCGGACCTGGGTGAAGTACATCGAGTCGGGGACGTTCCCGAGCGTGAGCCGCCACTTCGCCGTCCTGCGCTGCAACCATTGCGACAACGCGCCGTGCGTCACGATCTGCCCGACGGGCGCCCTGTTCTACCGACCCAACGGCATCGTCGACTTCGACACGGCCAGTTGCATCGGGTGCAAGTCGTGCCTGAACGCCTGCCCGTACGACGCGTTGTACATCGACCCGGACGACCACACCGCCCAGAAGTGCAACTTCTGCGCCCACCGGGTGGAGGTCGGGTTGGAGCCGTCGTGCGTCGTGGTGTGCCCCACGCAGTCGATCGTCGCCGGCGACCTCGACGATCCGACCAGCCGGATCAGCGAACTGGTTGCCCGCCACGACGTGGCGGTGCGGGCGCCCGAGCAGGGCACCCGGCCCAAGTTGTTCTACAAGGGCGCCGCCCAGGCGGCGCTCGATCCCACCCGCACGGCCATCGCGTCCGACGGCATGACCTGGGCAGAGACCACCCCCGATCACCCGACGCCCCCCGTCACCGATGGTGGCACGACGCGACGCGGACCGTCTACACCACCGCCCACCCGGCTCCGTGGGGCGGGATGGTGTCGGCCTACCTCGTGACGAAGGCGATCGCCGCGGGCGCCCTCGCCGTCGGCGCTCTGTACGTGCTGCTCGGACATGCGGACGATCAGGCCGCCGTCGGCGTCCTACCAGCCGTGGTCGCCGGTGTCTTCACCGCTCTGACCGGCGTGCTGCTCGTCGCCGACCTGAAGCAGCCTCGACGCTTCCTGTACCTCCTGACCCGACCCAACTGGTCGTCGTGGCTCGTGCGCGGCGCCGTGGTCCTGGGTGTGTACGCCGTCGTGACGGCGGGATGGTTCATCGCGGGGGTGGCCGGCAGCGCCGGCGGCCTCCGGGCGCTGGCTGGACCGGCGGCGCTGGTGGCGGCGGCGACCGCCGGGTACACGGCCTTCTTGTTCGCCCAGTGCGAGGGCCGCGACCTGTGGCAGAGCCCGCTCACGCTTCCGTCGCTGCTGGCGCAGGCGACCGCCGCCGGCGGAGCCGTGTTCGGCCTGGCCGATGTCGTCATGGGCGTTCCCGCGCCCGACGCCGCCCGCTGGGCCCTCCTGGGCGGTCTCGTCGCCCACCTCGCCATCGTCGGCATCGAGATCACGGCCCGCGGGACGCGCCATGTCGACCTGGCGGTGGCGGCCATGACTCGCGGTCGCGAAGCGCCCCGGTTCTGGACCGGTATCGCCCTCGCCGCCACCGCCGCTCTCCTCACGGCGATCGCCCTCGCCGGCGCCGCCCCGGTCTCCCTCACCGCCATCGCCGCCGTCGCCGCACTGGGCGGGATCGCCCTCTACGAGGACGCCTTCGTCGGCGCCGGCCAAGCCGTGCCCCTGTCCTGACCCCTGTTCGAGGAGCAGCGCACCACCGTGACCGATCCTTCTCCAACCGCAGGCACGCCACTCGCGAGCTACCCCGACCCGGCCGGCTGGGACGACGTCGAGGCGTACGACGCCCGAGCGTGGCCGACACCTGTCACCCGCCACTTCCAGCTGGTGCCGACGACGTGCTTCAACTGCGAGGCCAACTGCGGTCTCGTCGCCTGGATCGACAAGGACACCGGGGAGATCGCCAAGTTCGAGGGCAACCCCCACCATCCCGCCAGCCGCGGCCGCAACTGCGCCAAGGGCCCGGCAACGCTCAACCAGATCGACGATCCCGAACGCATCCTGCACCCGCTGCGGCGGCGCGGGACCCGCGGCTCAGGCCAGTGGGACCGAGTGTCGTGGGATGACGCCCTCGCCGACATCGGCGGCCGAATCCGTCGAGCGTTCGACGAGGGCCGCCACGACGAGATCATGTACCACGTCGGGCGCCCGGGCGACGACAGCTACATCGAACGGGTCCTGCACGCCTGGGGCATCGACGGGCACAACTCCCACACCAACATCTGCTCGTCGAGCGCCCGGCTGGGCTACGCGACGTGGATGGGCTTCGACCGCCCCTCGGCCGACTACGCCAACGCCAAGGTCATCTTCCTGATCAGCTCCCACCTGGAGGCGGGTCACTACTTCAACCCTCACGCCCAACGGATCATGGAGGGCAAACGGGCCGGCGCCAAGATCGTCTGCGTCGACCCGAGACTGTCCAACACCGGCGCCATGGCCGACTGGTGGCTGCCGGCGTGGCCCGGCACCGAGCCGGTACTCCTGTTGGCCATCGCCAGGCTGCTCCTCGAGGCCGGCACCTGGGACCGCGAGTTCGTGCGGCGCTGGGTCAACTGGGAGACCTACCTCCGGGCCGCCCACCCGGAACGACCGGTGTCCTTCGACCAGGTCGGTCCCGCCCTGCTCGACGACTACGCCGAACACACCCCCGAGCACGCCGCCTACATCTGCGGGATCGACGCCACGCGCCATCCGGGACATCGCCGCCGTCATCGGCGCCAACCTCGGCCGCCTCGCCACGCACAACTGGCGCGCCGCCGGCGCCGGCAACCTCGGCGGGTGGCAGACAGCGCGGTGCCTGTTCCTCCTCAACGTGCTGACCGGCTCGGTCGGCACCGTCGGCGGCACCAGTCCCAACGGCTGGAACAAGTTCATCCCGATCCCGCCCCGCCACGCCCCTCCCCAGGCCCGATGGAACGACCTGACGTGGCCGATCGAGTACCCGCTCGCCCACCACGAGATGAGCTTCCTGCTCCCCTACTTCTTGAAGTCCGGTCGGGGGCGCATCGACACCTACTTCACCCGGGTCTACAACCCGGTGTGGACGAACCCGGACGGGTTCTCCTGGATCGAGGTGCTGACCGACACCGATCTGATCGGCTGCCACGTCGCCCTCACCCCGACCTGGTCGGAGACCGCCTGGTTCGCCGACTACGTCCTGCCCATGGGCCTCGGCGCCGAGCGCCACGACGTCGCCTCCTACGAAACGCACTCCGGGCGCTGGATCGGGTTCCGCCAACCGGTGCGGCGCCGCTACGCCGACCTGGCCGGCCAACCCGTGCATCGCACCCACGAGGCGAACCCGGGCGAGGTCTGGGAAGAGAACGAGTTCTGGATCGACCTGTCGTGGAAGATCGACCCAGACGGCGACCTCGGCATCCGCGCCCATTTCGAGAGCATCGAACGTCCCGGCGAGCCCATGGGCATCGACGAGTACTACGAGCACCTGTTCACCCACTCGATCCCCGGCCTGCCTGACGCCGCCGCCGCCGAGGGCGTGTCGCCGCTCGAGTACATGCGCCGGCGCGGCGCCTTCGCCATCCCCGGCGACCAGCACGAGGTGCACGAACGCACCGTCACCGACGACGAGCTGACCGGCGCGGTGCGCGACGACGCTGGCGTGTACCGGGTGCCCGCAACGGCCGGCCGCCATCACGATCTGACCGAGATCACCGGGCACATGCCCTTCATCGGCGACGGCTCGCTCGGTGTCGACGTCGACGGCACCGCCCGCGTCGGGTTCCCGACCCCGTCGCGCAAGCTCGAGTTGTACTCCCCGACGCTGGCCGACTGGGGCTGGCCGGAATGGGCGACACCCACCTGGATCCGCAGCCACGTCCACTGGGAGGATCTCGACCTCGACGGCGCCGAGCGGATCCTCGTCCCCACCTTCCGGCTCCCCACCCTCATCCACACCCGCTCCGGCAACGCCAAGTGGCTCAACGAGATCAGCCACCGACATCCGTTGTGGATCCACCCGAGCGACGCCGAGCAGCTCGGCGTCGAGTCGGGCGGACTCTGCCGGGTCGCCACTCGGACCGGATACTTCGCCATCGAGACCTGGCGGACCGAGGGCATCCGGCCCGGCGTCGTCGCCTGCTCCCACCACATGGGCCGCTGGCGCCTCGACGAGCGACGCCGGCAACGAGCGGTGGTCGTCGGGGCTCGCCGAACTCGACCGGAGCGGTCGTGGTTGGGACTTGCGCCTGCGTCACGGCATCCAGGCGTTCCCGAGCGACGACCCCGATTCGGCCCGGATCTGGTGGACCGACGCCGGGGTGCACCAGAACCTCACGTTCCCACCCCAACCGGATCCTGTCTCCGGCATGCACTGCTGGTTGCAGCGCGTCACCATCACACCTGCTCAACCGGGCGACCGCCACGGCGACGTCCACGTCGACACCGCCGAATCGATGGCCGCCTACGAGGAGTGGCTGCGCCTGACACGGCCCGGGCCCGGTCCGGGCAACCTGCGGCGCCCGCTGTGGTTCGCCCGCCCCGTCAAACCGGCCGCGACCGCCTATGGCCACCCACGCCCGTGAATGTCGTCCAAGCAGCTGATGCCGGAGGTGAGCAGATGGAGGTCGTGACGATCGAGACGCCGCCACTGGGCGACCGGAGCTACCTGATCCACGACGGACGGGTGGCGATGGTGGTCGATCCGCAGCGCGACATCGACCGGATCCTCGACGCGGCGGACGCCGCCGGCGTGACCATCACGCATGTCGCCGAGACCCACGTGCACAACGACTACGTGAGCGGCGGCCTCGTTCTCGCCCGGATCACGCACGCCTCCTATGTGCACGCCGCCGCCGAACCACTGCGCTTCGACCACGTCCCGGTGCGCGACGGGGACGCCTTCGCCGTCGGGCGGCTCCGGGTGGAGGTCGTCCACACACCCGGCCACACGGCCCATCACCTGAGCTATGTGGTGCGCTCCGATGGCCATCCCGCGACCGCCTTCACCGGAGGCTCACTGTTGTACGGCACCGTTGGGCGCACCGACCTGATCGCCGCCGACCAGACCGAGCACCTCACCCGGTCGCAGTTCCGCTCGGCACGCCGCCTCGCGGCCGCACTCGACGACGACGCCCGGCTCTACCCCACCCACGGGTTCGGGAGCTTCTGCGCGTCGGCCAAGAGCGAGGGGAGCTCCGACGGCACCGTCGGCGCCGAGCGGCGGGTGAATCTCGCCCTCGTTGTCGACGACGAGGACTCGTTCGTCGAGCGGCTCGTCGCCGGACTCACCGCCTACCCGCGCTACTACGCCCACATGGGACCGATGAACCTGGCCGGCGCCGTACCGGTGGACCTTTCACCGCCGGCGGCGGTCGACCCAGTGGAGTTGGCCCGGCAGGATCCATCGCGGCGACTGGGTCGTCGATCTCCGCCAGCGCCGGTTGTTCGCCGCCGACCACATCGCGGGGACGATCGGCATCGAGCTTGGCGATCCCTTCGCCACCTACCTCGGTTGGCTCATCCCCTGGGGGACGCCCGCTCACCCTGCTCGGCGACACGCCGCCACAGGTCGCAGCGGCCCAGCGCCAGCTCGTGCGGATCGGCATCGACCGCCCGAGCGGCGCCGCGACGGGCGGCCCCGATCGGTGGAGTCGCTTCGGGCGATCACCGCAGCTACCCGGTCGTCGACTTCGAGCAGGCCGCCAGTCGCGCCAATGGGTCCACCATCCTCGACGTGCGCCGATCCGACGAGCGCGCAACGAGCTACATCGAGGGCTCCCTCCACGTCGAGCTGCCCGAGCTCATCGATCAGGTGGGCCGGCTGCCCGATCAGCCGCTGTGGGTGCACTGCGCCACCGGTTTCCGGGCCAGCATCGCCACCAGCCTCCTCGACCGCGCCGGCCGCACCGTCGTCCTCATCGATGACGACTACGAGCACGCCAGCCGGGCCGGCCTACCCATCCTGACTCCCTGACTCCGCACGCCATCGGAATACCCATGGGGGTATCCAGGTTGTCTGGGGTGGACACCGAGCATCAGGAGAGAACGTGGGAACGATCACCTTGTCAGAGGACAGCTTCCAGTCGACCATCACGAGCAACGACATCGTGCTGATCGACTGGTGGGCGTCGTGGTGTGGGCCGTGCCGCCGGTTCGGGCCCGTCTTCGAGGCCGCCGCCGCCCAGCACACCGACATCGTGTTCGCCAAGGTGGACACCGAGGCCGAAACCGGACTGGCCCGAGCGGCGGGGATCATGTCCATCCCGACGCTGATGGCGTTCCGGGACGGCATCCTCCTCTACTCGCAGCCCGGTGCCCTGCCGGCGCCGGCGCTGGAGGACCTCATCGCCCAGGTGCGGGCGCTCGACATGGACGCCGTCCGCGCCCAACTCGCCGCCAGCGCCGCGTCCTGACCCGAGGAGGAGACCGATGCAGCCTTCGATCGAGACCACCGTCACCAGCGACCTCGCCACCACCGAACGCCAGATACGCGAAGTGCTCGCCCACCAAGGGTTCGGGGTGCTCACTGAAATCGACGTGGCCGCCACCTTGCGAGCCAAGCTGGGCGTCGAGCGGCCACCGCTGAAGATCCTCGGCGCCTGCAACCCCACCCTCGCCCATCGAGCCCTCGAGATCGACCCGACCGTGGCGCTCGCTGCTGCCGTGCAACGTCGTGCTCGAGCCAGCCGACGCCGGCACCCGCGTGCGCATCATGGATCCCCGTGCGCTCATGGACGACCCGCGATTCGCTGGACTGGCCGACGAGGCGGCCACCCGGCTCCGCCGCGCCCTCGACGAGCTCAGCCGCCTCGCCCGGGCTGACCGCACCTGAGGTTGCACTGGGAGCTCGCCGACGTCACCGAGTACACGCCGCCCCCCGAGACCTTCGATCTCGTGATCGTCATGTATCTCCACCTGCCCGAGACGTCCCGGCGCCTGGTGTTCGGCCGCGCCGCCGGCGCCGTGGCGCCCGGTGGGACCCTGCTCGTGGTGGGACACGACATCACCAACCCCGAGCGGGGGTGGGGCGGGCCGCAGGATCGCGGCGTGCTCTACGGACCCGAGGACGTTGCCGCCGGGCTCGACGGGCTCGTCATCGTCAAAGCGCAACGGGTCGAACGTCTGGTGGCCACCGCCGAAGGCGACAAGATCGCCATCGATGCCCTGGTGCGCGCCACTCGAGCGCCGCGTAGTGACCCGTGAGCCTCCCCGTTCCCGTCCCACTGATCGGCGACGAGCTGGAAGTGCCGTGCGTCGACGGCTCGCACCGGCGCTACCTGAACCTCGACGGCGCCGCCTCCACGAACGCGCTGCCTGCTGTCGCCTCGCGAGTCCACGAGTTCCTCCCCTGGTACTCCAGTGTGCATCGCGGCGCCGGCTACAAGTCCCGCGCCGCCACCGACGCCTACGAGCATGCTCGCGCCGCCATCCTCCGGTTCGCGGGCGGCCCCTCGACGGGACAGATGTAGCGATCATCTGCCGCAACACGACCGAGGCCATCAACCATCTCGCCTACCGGCTGCAACTCAGCCCCGACGACGTCGTCGTGACCACAGTCATCGAGCATCACGCCAACCTGCTCCCCTGGGCGCGATTCCCCGTCGACGCTTCGTCGAGTGCGCGGCCGACGGCACCTTCACCGCCGACGACGTCACCGCCGCTCTCGACGGCGCACCACGTCCCAAGCTGTTGGCCATCACCGGTGCATCCAATGTCACCGGCTGGATGCCTCCCATCGATGACATCGCTGCGGCCGCCCATGAGCGCGGCATCCCCATCTTTGTCGACGCCGCCCAGCTCGCACCCCACCGGCGCCTTCCATCCGCAGTCGACTACGTCGCCTGGAGCGGGCACAAGATGTACGCCCCCTTCGGCGCCGGTGCCCTTGTCGGCCCTCGCCGGCGCCTTCGCCGACGGCGACCCGTTCCTCGCCGGTGGCGGGGCCGTCGACCTCGTCGACCTCGACGAGGTCGTCTGGACCGACCCGCCCGAGCGCGAAGAGGCCGGCTCGCCCAACGTCGTCGGCGCCGTCGCTCTCCACGCTGCCATCGACGAGCTCGACGGATCGGCTGGCCACCCATCGAAGACCACGACGAGCAACTCGCCCGCCGTCTCCGATCGGGCCTCGGCGCCATCCCCGGCGTCACCGTCCTCGGTCCCGAACTCGACACACGGACCCTGCCCATCGCAACCTTCACCGTCGAAGGCGTGCACCACGCCCTCGTCGCCGCCCGCTTGAGCGCCGAGTACGGCATCGGCGTCCGCCACGGTTGCTTCTGCGCGCACCCGTACATCATGAGGCTGCTGCGCCTGTCCGACGGTCAGGTCAACGTCTATCGGGACGCCGTCAGAAAGGGCGACCGGCGCCGTATGCCCGGCGCCGTGCGGGCCAGCGCCACCATCGCCACCACCGACACCGACATCGACCGTCTCATCGGCGCCGTCGCTGCCATCGCCACCGACACCACCCCGTCGTTCACCTATCAACAAGACGAACACACGGGCGACTTCTGGCCCGAGAACACCGCCCCCGGCTGGACCGCCGAGGACCGGGCGCTCGGCGCATCCTGCGCACGCGGCTGAAGTCACACGACGTCGGGACCTCGGCCGAGCCGCTCGACGCTGAGCCCCACGCGTGCCGACGACTCACGCCGCAGGGTCACTCCGATGTCAGTCGAAGCATGTGGCGACGAACCGATCGAAGCCGGCGGAGTCGGCCGTGATGCGGAGGTGTCCGCCGGCGTCACGGTGCACGTCGAGGGATGGGCAGAAGAACCCGACTGCGGAATATGATACCCCCCTAGGTATGTTCGGATGACTGTCCTTCGCACGACTCGAAAGGTCGGTCATGAGCATGCTGCTGAGGTTGTTGGGAGGCCCGGCCGACCTCGAGCGTGCGTCCCTGCACCGCCCAGGACCTGGTGAGGCAACAAGGAGCAATGAGGTGAACCCGCGGGCGTTGCTCGTCTCCCCGCTCGGGTTCCTCATCGGGGTCTCATTGGGGGCGCTCGGCGGGGGCGGATCGATCCTCGCCGTCCCCGTCTTGGTGTACGCGGCAGGCGAGAGTCCTCAGGCCGCCACCACGACCTCACTCGTCGTCGTCGGGGCCACCGCGCTGGGCGGGATGTTCGCCCACCTGCGCGCCGGGCATGTCCGCGTCGTTCCTGGCGTCGTGTTCGGTCTTGCCGGGATCGGCGGGGCTCTGCTCGGTACACGACTGAACGACGCCGTGAATGCGAACGTCTTGCTGCTCGCCTTCGCCGGGCTGATGCTCATCGCTGCGTGGCGCATGTGGGCGAACCAAACCGAGCCGGGCGCCGGTGACGAGGACCTCGTGCCCTACCCAGAAGCCTCGTCCTCGACCGGCGAGGGAACCGCGACGGGCACCGTGACGACACCAACGCGTGCAGGTCACGACCGCCGTCGCGGCGAAGGTTCTGGCCGCGGGCAGTGTCGTCGGGTTCATCACCGGGTTCTTCGGCGTCGGCGGTGGCTTCGTCATCGTCCCCGCCCTCGTCCTGACGCTCGGCTTCGGCATGGCCGACGCGGTCGGCACCTCGCTGCTGGTGATCGCCATCAACTCGGCCGTGGCGCTGGCCATGCGCGTCGGTACGACCGGTGTCGAATGGGATGTCGCGATCCCCTTCACCGTGGCCGGACTCCTCGGCGTCTCGGTCGGCAAAGCCCTTGCCGACCGGCTCCCCACCGTGACCCTGGTCCGCTGGTTCGTGGGACTGCTCGTCGTGCTCGCCGGCTACGTCTCGATCCGGGCCGGCCTCTCCCTGGCGTCGGCATGACCCCCGGCGGATCGTTCACGGCTGACTCGCCGCCAGGTCCTGGCCGGGCTCGGCGCCGGCGGCGCGTTGATCGCCACGAGGTGGGCTCGCCGCCTGTACGAGCACCCGGGCGCCATCGAGTCGATCGGCGGCTGGCAGCAGCGGCTCGCCGCCGGACTTCATGCAGCCAGACGAGTTGATCAGCAGCAACGGCCGGCTGGCCGTCACGCTGGTCGCCGCCGCGGCGACCGTGCCTTATTCGACCGGGGGTCGCTGGGCGCTCACCTACAACGGCACCACGCCGGGCCCGACGCTGCGGGTCCGTCCCGGCGACGTGCTCACGGTGACGCTCGACAACCGGCTCGACGCCCCGACCAACCTCCACACCCACGGCCTACACGTCTCCCCGGAAGGAGAAGGCGACAACGTCTTCGTGATGGTCGACTCGGGACGGCAACACACCTACCGCTACGAGATCCCCGCCGACCATCCCTCGGGTACGTTCTGGTACCACCCCCACCACCACGGCACCGTGGCACCCCAGGTGTTCGCCGGCCTGGCCGGCAGCATCATCGTCGAGGACGCCGTCGACGAGCTCGCCGAACTCGCCGCGTCGACCTCCAGGCTGCTGGTGCTCGCCGACCCCAACATCGGCGAAACCGCAGCAGTCGTCGACGTCTCGATGATGGAAACGATGATGGGCCGCGAAGGCGACATGATCGTGGTCAACGGCCTGCCCCAACCACGTATCCGCACCCAGGGCGGCACCCTCGAACACTGGCGCCTCGTGAACACGAGTCCATCGCGCGTACTACGCCTTGCAGCTCGATGGACTCCCACTTCATCTCATCGCCACCGACGGTGGACGGCTCGACGCGCCGCACGCGGTCGATGAGATCGTGCTCGTCCCCGGCGAGCGCGCCGAGGTCCTCATTCCGGTCAGCGTCGCAGGTTCCTACGTGCTCACGACTCGCAGCGTTGACCGCGGCGGCATGGGCATGGGGGGCGGGATGGGCCGAGGTCACGCGGCGGGCCGCGGCCGAAGGCGCCACCACCATCGTTGCCGTCCCTTGACGTCGAGGGCCCCTCCGCGCCGGCGCCTGCGATGCCGTCGGCGTTGCGCGACCAAGGGGAGCTTCTCGACGAGGTCTCCCGAACTCCATTCACCATGTCGATAACTGTGCCGGCATCTACCCATGGGGTACCCCTAGGGTATAGGTTGGTGAGAGTTGGCTGCGGGGACCAACCTCCGCTCCTGGTTCCAGAGGAGTCTCCGGTGAACAACCAGATCAGCGCCAGTGACGTCGCCGCCCGCCTCGGCACCGACGACGAGCCGTTCATCCTCGATGTGCGAAACCCCGACGAGGTCGCGGAATGGGCGATCCCGGGCGCCGTGAACATCCCTCTCGGCGATCTGTCGGCGCGGGCATCGGAGATCCCCCGTGACGAAGAGCTGGTCGTGGTGTGCGCGTCGGGCGGTCGTTCCTCCCGAGCCACCGACGCGCTCGGCCGAGCCGGGTTCGACGCCCACAACCTCACCGGCGGCATGGCCGCCTGGGGCATGGTCTATGACACCGCCGAGCTCGAGGCCGGCGAGGCCACGATCGTGCAGGTCCGCCGACGGGGCAAGGGATGCCTCTCCTACGTGATCGGCGCCGGCGACGAAGCGTTCGTCGTGGACCCGTCCCTCGAACTCGACCAGTACCTCGCGGTCGCGGCGGCCAAAGGCTGGCGGATCACCAAGGTGTTCGACACCCACCTGCACGCCGACCACCTCTCCGGCGCCCGGGCCCTCGCAGCGGCGACCGGCGCAAGCGTGCACCTCAACCCGGCCGACACCTTCGACTTCGACTACACGCCGCTGCTCGACGGCGACCGCTACCAGCTGCCCGGCGGCGTCGAGCTGTCGGTTGCCGCGATGCACACGCCCGGCCACACCATGGGATCGACGATCTACTTCTGGTCGGCAGCCATGCCGTGCTCACCGGCGACACCCTCTTCGTCGACAGCGTCGGCCGCCCCGATCTCGCCGATCGGGCCGAGGAGTTCGCCCACAACCTCTACCACTCGCTCCAAGAGCGTGTCCTGACCCTGCCCGATGACACCTTCGTGCTGCCGGGCCACTACGGCGAAGGTGTCGCCGGTCCATCCCCACCGGCCCGTCGGCGCCCCGCTCGCCCAGCTGCGAGCCACGCTGCAGCCGCTCCAGCTCGACGAGGACGACTTCGTCGCCTGGGCGACGCAACGGGTCGTGCCACGACCCCCCAACTACGTCGAGATCGTCAAGGCGAACATGGGCCGACCAGAGACGCCCGCCGACCTGCTGGCTCGCCTCGAACTCGGCCCCAACCGCTGCTCCGCCTCCTGACCACGCCTGCGTCCACGACGACCCATTGCCGTCCTCCGCATCGCGCGGATCGAGCTGGCTGCTTCACCCAACCCTCGGGCGCTGGCTTCCAGCGAGCTCGTCGGCGCTGGCGTTGGCTCCAGGGGCGGCGACGAGCGAGACCTCGTCAACGGCCCGCTCGATGTTCGTGCCGGGCTCCGCCCGTGGTATCGCGAGTGCGCAGGTGGCGGACGTGCCACCCGGCCGTCGAACCATCGCTAGCCCGCCGGCTGCCGTGCCGGTCACCCAAGCGCCAGCCGGTAGACCGTGAACAGCGTTCCGAACCCGATGAGGAACCATCCGAACGCCCGACGCTGCATCCCACCGGTCAGGCGGCTGGATAGCTTGGCGCCGGCGAGGCTCGCCGGCACGAGCCCGACCGTGAAGGCCAACGCCACGCTCCAGTCGATATGACCGAGCGCCCAGTGGGTGAACAGCGTCGGGATCGACAGCACGGCGATCACCAACAAGCTCGTCCCCACCGCCTGGCGCATCCTCAGGCCGAATACGAGGAGGTACAGCGGCATCAACAAGAATCCGCCACCATTCGCCAGGAGACCCGTGAACAGCCCCAACCCCGCCGCCGTAGCGACCAGCAACGGCCAGTTCTGTCGGCGACGCGTCCCCGCCTCCCGAGCGGAGTCCCCGATGGGAAGGAGCACTCGCACACCAACCACCAGCAACCGCCAGCCAAGGTGATCAACGGCCACGGCGCCAACTACGCCACCCCCCTCTCACCCATCGACACACCGACATACTGCCCACTCACCGCGTGGGACCCTCGCGTTGAGCGACATCGCATCCACCGGCACGACACCCTTGCGTGGTCCCTGACATCCCAGTCGGACCTGCGGCTCACCCCTCGTTGTCATCACCTCCGCTGGCGTGGCTATCGCTACCGGCAGGCGACACGACGGCCATCTCGCTCGGCTGGCACACGCGACACTCACCAAGGCCGTAGGCCGACGGCACGACTCTGTTGGGGCTTGCGTCAGGCGGAGCCCTGGAAGCGGCGGAGCCGAAGGCTGTTGGTCACCACGAACACCGACGAGAACGCCATGGCGGCGGCCGAGAGTACGGGGTTGAGGTAGCCCGTGGCGGCGATCGGGATGGCCGCCACGTTGTAGGCGAAGGCCCAGAAGAGGTTGCCCTTGATGATGGCCAGGGTGCGACGCGACAGGCGGATGGCGTCGGCGACGGCGCGGAGGTCGCCGCGGACCACGGTGATGTCGCTGGCTTCAATGGCGACGTCGGCGCCGGTACCCATGGCGATACCCAGATCAGCTTGGGCGAGAGCGGCGGCGTCGTTGACGCCATCGCCGACCATGGCCACGACGTGGCCTTCGTCCTGGAGGCGTTTGACGACGTCGACCTTGCCGGCCGGCAGGACCTCGGCGATCACGTCCTCCGGCAACGAAACCGACGTCGGCGGCGACGGTGGAGGCAGTCGCGCGCGTTGTCCCCCGTGAGCAGCATGGGTCGCAGACCAAGGTCGCGGAGCCGGCCGATGGCGTCGGTGCTGGTCGGCTTGACCGTGTCGGCCACCATGAACAGGGCAGTGGCGGCGCCGTCCCAGCCGGCGGCGACGACGGTGCGACCGAGCACCTCCTCGGCTCGACGTCGACTCTCCAACGGCGCGGGAAGCGGCAGGGCACCAATCCGCGAGCAGAGCGGGACGGCCGGCCACGACGGCATGACCTTCGACGACTCCTTCAACACCGAGCCCGGCGCGGCTGACGAAGCCCTGCACCGGTGGCAGGCCGGCCGTCTGGGCCGCCGCCCCGCTGGCGATGGCCCGTGCGATGGGGTGCTCCGACGCGCTCTCGAGGGCGCCGACCAGCCGGAGTGCCTCCTCCGCGGGAAACACCGTCGGCGGTGGCGCACGTCCACGAGGGACATCGCACCGGTGGTGACGGTGCCCGTCTTGTCCAGCACCACGGTGTCGATCCGTCGGGTTGACTCCAGGACCTCAGGACCTTGGATCAGGATGCCGAGTTGAGCGCCGCGTCCGGTGCCGACCATGAGCGCGGTGGGCGTGGCCAGGCCCAGGGCGCAGGGGCAGGCGATGACCAACACGGCGACCGCCGCGGAGAAGGCGCGGGTGGCGTCGCCGGTACTGGCCAGCCAGAAGCCGAGCGTGGCGGCAGCCACCACGATCACGACGGGAACGAACACGCCCGACACCCGGTCGGCCAGACGTTGCACGGGCGCCTTGCCGGCTTGGGCCTGCTCGACCAGCCGGGCCATCTGGGCCAGCTGGGTGTCCGAGCCGACGCGGGTGGCCCGCACGATCAGGCGACCGCCGGCGTTGACGGTGGCACCGACCACCCGATCTCCGGGGCCGACCTCGACGGGGACGCTCTCTCCCGTGAGCATCGATTCGTCCACGGCCGAGAGGCCTTCCAGGACGGTGCCGTCAGTCGCGACCTTTTCGCCCGGGCGGACGATGAACCGGTCACCGACGGCGAGTTGGTGGATGGGTATGCGCCGCTCGGCGCCGTGGTCGTCGCAGACGGCGACGTCCTTGGCGCCCAGCTCGACCAGCGCGCGCGAGCGCGGCCCCGGCCCGTCGCCGGCCCTGGCCTCGAGGTACCGGCCGGTGAGGATCAGAACCGTCACGCCCGACGCCCACCTCGAGGTACAGCTGTTCGCTAGCGTTTTCCCTGGACAGGGTCAACGAGAACGGCCATCGTCATGCCCGGCGTTCCGGCATCGCCGAAGAACAGCGCCCACACCGACCAGCCGAACGCCGCCAGCACCCCCAGCGAGATGAGCGTGTCCATCGTGGCCGTCCCGTGGCGAAGGTTGGCCCACGCCGCCCGGTGGAAGGGCCAGGCCCCCCAGGTGGCCACCGGGGCCGCCAACGTGAGCGACAACCACTGCCAGTTCGTGAACTGCAGCGGTGGCACCATCGCCATGAGCACGACGGGGATGGTCAGCGCCAGGGAGACGAGAAGCCGCTGACGCCACGACGCCAACTCGTCGAGGGCGTCGCTCGACCGCTCGTCGTCGGCCGTCGTGGGAGCGGCCACATGCGCGCCGTAGCCGATCGCCTCGACTGCGGACACGAGGGTGTCGGCGCTGACACGACCGGGGTCATAGTCGACGGTGGCCTTTTCGGTGGCGAAGTTCACCGTGGCCGTCACGCCGTCGAGACGGTTCAGCTTCTTTTCGATGCGTGCCGTGGACGATGCGCACGTCATGCCCTGCAGAGTCAGGTCGACACGGACCGGCGAGCCGGCGGTCGCACTCACGGATGGACCCCGGGGCTCCCGAGCGCTTCGTAACCCGCCTCGTCGACCGCCGCCCATACCAGGTCCCGATCGACCCCGGCACCCACCACGACGACCGCTTTCGTGTCGAGGTCAACCGACACCGTCTCGACGCCAGGCACCTTGGCGATCTCCCCTTGCACTGCCGAAACGCAATGACGACAGGTCATGCCGGGCACCGCAAAGCGAAGCTCTGTCCGGTCAGTGCTCTCGTTGCTCATGTCGATCAGCTCTTGACCAGGCGCTCGATCGCCCGGCTCGCTTCGGTGACCAGCCGGTCCGCTTCCTCGCCACCGCTGGCCACAGCGTTGGTGACGCAGTGGCGCAGATGCTCCTCCACCATGCCGACCGCGACGCTCTGCAGCGCCCAGGTCACGGCCGACACCTGGGTGAGGACATCGATGCAGTACGAGTCCTCCTCCACCATGCGATGAAGACCTCGCGCCTGCCCCTCGGTGCGGCGCAGGCGCTTCAGCAGGTCGTCCTTCGTGTCGTGATAATTCGAAGTCGTCCCCATAGTGCCAGGATACCCCCCATAGGTATCGCAGCGGCCGTGGTCTCTGCTCCACGTTCCCGTCGGCAGGAGCGGACCGGCGCGGGTTTTGGGCGGACGCGACGACGCCGTCACGCCACGGTCAGCTTGGAGTACATGCCGGCGGCGTAGTGCCCCGGCAGGTTGCAGATGAGCTCGTAGTTGCCGGGGCCGAGGTTCACCGTGACCCAGCTCAGCGAGCCGGGGTTGACGCCATCCCCGGCGCCGGCGCCACAGCTCTGCGACGCCTCGGCGAGGCTGCCGGTCTCGTCGACCCGGCCGTCGGTGCTGACCGACCGGTTGCCCACCGATTGGCCCGCCGGGAGGGGAAGGACGACGAGCTCGTGAACCAGGCTCCCGGTGTTCGCCACCCGCAACGACACCGGACCGGCTGACACGCTGGACGGGTCCGTGATGACCCTCATCGTGCCGCCCATCATCGAGCCGCCCATCATCGGGCCGTCCATGTTGGTGAGGACCACGTCGACGACGGCGCCGGGAAGGGCCGGCGCTGCGCACTGCCCGTTGGGGGCAACCCGGCCGTGGCGGAAGGCGCCGTTGGCCGCGGCCAGCGCGACGGTGGCGCCTGCCGCGAGGACGACGACCGCCGCACCGGCGGCCACCAGTAGGCGCAGTGTCGGCCGGCGGCTACTCATCGGGAGCGAAGCAGGTCGCGGCGCTTGCTGTAGTCGTCAGCGTCGATCTCACCGCGAGCGAAACGCTCGTCCAGGAGGCGCAACGCGTCTTCAGCACCACCCGCCCGCGGAGGGTTGGCACCGCCACCGCCCCAGCCGCCGGGGCGGATCACGGCGATGAGCACGGCGGCAACCAGGGCGAAGAAGATCAGCATCATGATGGCCATGAACACCCAGGCGCCCCACCCCCACCCACCGTCGCCCCAACCGTCACCCATCATCTCGGCGTGCCTCCTGCGTCGTCACCTTTCGAGTGAACAACCGCGTAGATCGCACCGGTAGGGGCCAAGGTCCCATCGCCAGCTACGTGCAGAGGTGACACGCGCTGACGGGGCCGAGTTCTAGGACCGTCCCTCCGGTCGCGAGCACCATGATCTGCCGACCGGCGGACCGGTCACGGCCAGGCGAGCACGGAGATGGCCGTGGCCCCCACGAGGCCCAGCCCGAGCACCATCTGCCAGAGACCGAGCACCTTCGCCTCTGGGACCGGACGCCGCATCCACCACAGCTGGACCGCCGCCAGCACGATCACGCCGGCCGTTCCTCCCACGACCTGGCGGTCGACGGCGGCGGCTCCGATCCCGATGAGCACGCCGGCCGCCTGGAAGGCATCGCTCGTCGCGATCGGCGCCGTTCCATGGTGGAGACGGACGATCTGCGTCCGCACGAACGGAATCGACGCGACCGATCGGGCGCTGAGTACGAGCCATGCCGCCGCCGCCAGCCTCGCCCCGCTGCCTCCGGCGAGGATGATGGCGGCGGAAGCCGAAGCGATGGCGATGGCACCCGAGAGCTCTGGCACCAGTCGCCGGCTGCGACTTCGGACGTCGAACCAGAACTCGAGCGCGAAGAACGTTACCGCCAGCGCGACTGGCGCCAACCAACCCCAGCCGGCTCCGCGGACCGCGCCGGCGGCGAAGACAGTCAGGAGCACCAGCTCGCCGAAGGCGATGCGCTCGGCGAGACGGGTGCGTGCCAGTTTCCGGCCTCGGCGATGGTCACCGAGGGCGATCTTCAGCGGAGTGCGGACCAGGAACGCCAGCACGGCCGCGCCGCCGATGGCGAGCCCGGACCAAGAGAAGCTGACGAGGAGGCCGAGCAGGACGGGCTCCATCGTCAGAGCCCAACCGCCGTGTTCCGACGGGATGGCGACCGCCCGCCACGGCGCACGCGGCCGGATCCCCGACGCCACGGTCGGACCTCGAACCGGGCGGCGCACCTCGAGACGCACGTTCCGAGAGTCGCGGATCGATGGGCGGCCGGGCCAGGGACCAAGGTCCCTGTCGCGCCACGACGCCTCCCCCGATCCTGGGGCAAGGCAGATTCGTGCCGAACCGGGAGGAGCTGACTCATGTCAATCGATTGCCCCGGCAGGCCCAGGCCGTTGTGTGGTGGCGTCGCCGGGCCGTTCTTCGGTGGCGTCATCTCTGTTGGCCGGCTTCTGAGCCGTACTGAGCGCCTGCCGCCGCCGTCGTCGTTGCCCGAAGATCCGCCGGCGAACAACTGCCAGAGCGGCGGACGGCGTAGGGCCGTTCGGGCCGACGTCTCGTGACCCGCGGTCAGTCCGGTTCAGGGAGCCCTGCCCGGCTCCGAAGAGCGCTGCTTCTGGTGGTGGCGGTCATCGTCGCCGGCACGCTCGGCTACGTCGCGCTTGGCATGGACCTGCTCGATGCGCTGTACCAGACAGTCACGACCGTGAGCACCGTCGGGTTCCGGGAGGTCGAGCCGTTCGGCGCGGCCGAGCAGTGGTTCACCATCGCGGTCATCCTCGGCGGCGTTGGAGCCGTGCTCTACGCCTTCACGCTGAGCGTGCAGATGGTGGTCGAGGGACAGCTGGGAGAGTACGTTGGGAGGCGTCGAATGGACCGCCGCATTGCAGACATGAATGACCACGTAATCGTCTGCGGCTGGGGCCGTGTCGGCCGCGCCGTCGCCCACGACCTCCAGCTCTCGGGACGCGACGTGGTGGTGATCGACGTGGACGGCGCCCGCCTCGCCAACATCCCGCTCCCCACCATCGTCGCCGACGCCACCGTCGACGACACCCTGCGGGCGGCGGGAATCACCCGGGCCGGTGCCCTCGTCGCCGCGCTGTCGGGCGACGCCGAGAACCTTTTCGTCACGCTGTCAGGCCGGGCCCTGAACCCCGCTCTGTTCATCGTCGCCCGGGCGCGCCAGGACGACAGCATCGCCAAGCTCACCCAAGCCGGCGCCGACCGAGTCGTGAACCCCCAGGAGCTGGGCGCGGCGCGCATGGCCTCGTTCATCCTGCAGCCCCACGTCGCCGAGTTCATCGACGTGGTCATGCACGAGCGCTCCCTCGAGTTCCGGATGCAGGAGATCGCCCTCGAGCCGGGTTCGCCACTGGTCGGGTCGTCGCTCCGCTCCGCGGCGATGCGGGAACGGGCCAACGTGATCGTGCTGGCGCTGCGGCAACCGGACGGAACGTTCGTCAACAACCCGGACCCCGACCTCGCGCTCGAGGCGGGCCAGGTGCTCATCGTCGTCGGCGCCGGCAAGGACCTCGGTCGACTCGAGCAGGTGACAGGCTGAGCCCGAGGGAAGCGGCATCCAGGAGGTCACCATTCACGCCGGCTCTCCGGGCGCTCGGGTCCGTCGTGCCGGTGGACGAGCTCGACCAGCTCGCCAACCCGGAGCCGGAGACTGGCGAGGCACTCGGCCCTGCCGCGATCTTCAGCGTGACCTCGCGACGCAAACGTCGCCAAGGCTTGCGAGCGGCTCAAAGTCTCCCGGTCCGCCTTCTACGACGGGCACCAGCATCTCGCGTCGGCCCGCCAGGTGGCCGACGACGATCTCGCCCAACACCGGTACCACCGACACGCCACGCCGCCCTTGAGCAGTTCGATCTCGTGATCGTCATGTATCTCCACCTGCCCGAGACGCTCAGGCGCCCCGTGTTCGACAGCGGCGCCGCTGTGGCGCCCGGCCGAACCCTTGCACGTCGTGGGACACGACATCACCAACCCCGAGCGGGGGTGGGGGCGGGCCGCAAGATCACGGCGTGCTCTAAGGGCCCGAGGACGTGGCCGCCGGGCTGGACGGGCTCGACGTCGTCAAAGCGCAACGGGTCCCACCTCCGGTGGCCACCATTGAAGGCGACAAGATCGCCATCGATGGACTGGTGCGCGCCACTCGAGCGCCGCGGAGCGACCCGTGAGCGTCCCCGTTCCCGTCCCAGTGGTCGGCGACGTGTCGAAGTGCCGTGCGTCCACGGGTCGGGCCGGCGCTACGTCAACCTCGACGGCGCCGCCTCCACCGAACGCGCTGCCCGCCGTCGCCTCGCGAGTCCACGAGTTGCTCCCTGGTACTCCAGTCTGCATCGCGGCGCCGGGTACAAGTCCCGCGCCGCCACCGTCCTCGGGTCCCGGACTCGACACACCCACCCTGCCCAGCGCAACCTTCACCGTCGAGGGACTGCACCGTGCCTTCGTCGCCGCCCGGTTGAGCGCCGAGTACGGCATCGGCGTCCGCCACGGCTGCTTCGGCGCCCACCCGTACATCAGGCGGCTCCTGCACCTCTCCCACGGACAGAGCCGCGCCTATCGCGACGCCATCAGACGGGGGACCGGCGCCGCCTACCCGGCGCCGTGCGCCCAGCGCCACCATCGCCACCACCGGCGCCGACATCGACCGCCTCACCCACGCCGTCACCATCATCGGTGGCGATACCCCGGGCCCCGCTCACCTATCAGCAAGAGCCAGACACGGGCGACTTCTGGCCCGACAACACCACCCCAGGCTGGACGACCGAAGACCCGGCCTTCGGCGCGTCCTGCGCACGCTGTTGACGCGACGGGGCCCGAAATCCACCGAGCTGAGCGACGCCACAGCTCGACATTGGCAATGCTGTCTGGAAAGGTGCGGCACGGCTACGCCCGGCGCGCGCTGGGGGACACCGACACCGATCTCGTCACCGCCAAGCGGCGCGACGTGGGCATGTGATGGGCTGGCTTGGCATCCTGGTGCGATGCGCATTCGGTACTGGGGCACGCGCGGGTCCATCGCTACGCCGGGACCATCGACGGTGCGGTATGGAGGCAACACGTCCTGTGTGGAGCTGCGAACGGCTCGCGGGGCGCTGGTGGTGTTCGACTGCGGCACGGGCGCTCGAATGCTCGGCCGGGTGCTCGTCGAACAGTCGCGACCCGGCGGCGAGCCGGCATCCGGATCGATTCTCCTCGGGCACACCCACTGGGACCACATCCAGGGTCTGCCCTTCTTCGAACCGCTCTTCGGTAGTGGCCGGTGGGACGTGTACGGGCCACGAGGCCTCGGCGGTTCGCTGGACCAGACGCTTGCCGGTCAGATGAGCTACCAGTATTTCCCGGTCGCCTTGGACCAGCTCGGCCCTGGAGTCGCCTATCACGAGCTGGTCGAGGGAACCTTCGAGATCGGCGAGCTTGTGGTACGGACGCAGTATCTGAACCATCCGGCGCTCACCTTGGGCTATCGGGTCGAAGGCGATGGCGCCGTCGTCTGCTACATCGCCGACCACGAGCCCTTCGACTCGGCGCTGGGTTTGGGCGGTGACGTGTTGGCGAGCCGGGACGACGCCCGTCATGTGGAGTTTCTGGCGGGCGCCGACGTCGTAATTCACGACGCCCAGTACGACGCTTCGGAGTACGCCGCCCGCGTCGGGTGGGGGCACAGCAGCGTGGAGTACGTGATCGATGTGGCGTGCGCGGCCGGTGTGCACCGCACTGTGCTGTTCCACCATGACCCTTTCCACGACGACGACACGATCGATGCGCTGGTCGAACTGGCCAAGACCCGGGCGGCGGGGAGGACGCAGGTCGCCGCCGCCGCCGAGGGCGACGTGCTGGAGGCTTCCTCCGCGTCGCCGCGACGAACGCCGCACACGACACCCACTGCGTGGTCGTCGCCAGCACGGGAAGACCTCAACGTATCGATCGTCATCATGAGCGGCGATCAGGAGCTACGTACCGCGGTCGAGGAGGCGGCCGGAGCTGAACACCTGCGGGTCGTCGACGGGGACACCGCCGCCAGCGCCGACGAAGGAGGGCGGGTCGTGGTCGTCGCCGACCTGGACGACGCTGCCGGTGCGCTCGATCGTCTGCGGTCGGCGATGGCTCCATCCGCCTGGGCTCATCTCGGGATCGTCGCGGTGACCCGCGCCCCCAACGCGACCTCTGAGGCGCCTGCCGGTGTGACGGATTGGCTCGTCTGGCCGGCGACCGTCGCCCACGTTCGCACGAAGCTCCGCGCAGCGGTGCTCCGGCGGGCGTGCCGGTGGTTGGCCGCACCGCTACCTCCCGATGAGGAGACTCGACTCGGCGCGCTCGACGGGCTCGACGTCCTGGACACCGACGCCGAGGACCGCTTCGACAGCTTCACGCGACAGGCGTGCGAACGGTTCGGTGTGCCGATCGCCGCGATCACATTCGTCGATCGCGACCGCCAGTGGTTCAAATCGCGGCAGGGACTCGCCTACCCGGAGTCACCGCGGGACCAGTCGTTCTGCGCCCACGCCATCCTCCGACCCGACGTGATGCAGGTGCCCGACGTCCTCGACGACCCACGGTTCGCCGACAGCCCCGCCGTCGTCGGCGGCGCACGCGTGCGGTTCTACGCGGGCGCGCCACTCACCATGGACGATGGCAGCCGCGTGGGAACCCTGTGCATCGCCGACCACCGGCCGCGCCTGCTCGACGACAGCGCCATCGACGCGCTACGCCACCTCGCCGACCAAGTTGTCGTGGCGCTACAGCAGCGATGACGGTCACCGATGGCTGACACGTCGTCGCCCGACGCTTCGACGTGACGTCGATGGCGCCGGCCGGTCCTCCTCGGCGCAGGAAGCGCCGACGAGCCGGTCGCTAGCGGTGCCGACGGGTGCTGATCGGCCGCCGGCGATGTCGGCGACCGCGGCCAGAAGCCGGTCGACGCCGTCGTCCCACTAGCGGCGTCCGCGACCAGGTCGAGATCACCGGAGGCCAGATCATCCTCACCTGACACCGTTCGTCAGCACGCTGGAACTCCGGCGGATACTTCGACGGCCGTCCCCTCGGTCGCTTCCTGTTGGACATGGACTCCTCCTATACGAGGTGTCCACCCACCCGAACGACGGCCGGCTTGAGTGGCGCTTGAACCAGTTGGAATAGCGCAGCGGGCCGCCGTGAGGACCTTGCCACACGTACTCGCTCCCATGCCTGATCTGCGTGGCGAGCTCGTCGATAAGGGAGCGAGGGATCGGCACGGAGCGGCGCTGGTAGGTCTTGGTCGGCACCACTTGCAACTGGCCGTACGCCTCCGATACGGAGGCGTTCACCTCGACACGGCGCCGCAGGAGATCGAGGTCGCTCGGGCGCAGGGCCACCAGCTCGCCAGCGCGCAGGCCGGTGAAGGCGGCGAAGCGAACGAGCAGCCCGTACTCCGGATACCCGTCGCGCCGGCGCTCCTCTCGTCGGTAGCGCGGCGGCGGTGTCGTGATCTCTCGGGCCAGGGTCATGATCTCATCCGGCTCGAGAAACACCATCTCGATCCGGTTGGTGCGCCCAACCTCCACGTCCCTGACGGGATTGGCCTTCGAGCGCGCCTGAGCGAGCCGCTCTTCGACCAATCGCCGGACGAATCGCACGGTGACGCCGAGCTGTCGTGCCAACCCATTGACGTCGAGAAGGGGCGGTGTCGAGACCGTGCCGCGGAGGTCGTGCGCGTCCATGCCTCCCAACGGCGCGGCCGGAGCAGGTTGGGGACAATTTTCGCGGCCACTCCGGACACCACTCCGGCACTGCCTTGGTACATCCGTGGTACATCGCCAACGCACGAGGCCCTTCCTGGTCGTGCCAGGAAGGGCCTCTGAGCTGGGCTTCTATAGTGGCGGGGGTAGGATTTGAACCTACGACCTTCGGGTTATGAGGGCGCTGGTCATCGTCTGTACTCGTCAGCGCCAGGCGGCGTTCGTCCTGTTCAACGGACGTTTCCGGACGCCGCACGACGGCGCTCGTGGGCAATGGTTGGCGGGCGTGGCCGGGATTCGTGTTGACAACCCGTTGACAGGCGGGGATCCGCCGCACCCGCCAACGCCCACAGATGCGGACGAGCCTTCCGGGGGCCGGTCAATAATCCGCCGACGTGGACTGCACGGCCGCTCCTGTTTAGGCAAGGGCCCGCCTGGCGAGATCGCCCATCCGCTCGAGGTCGCGCTTCAGGGCCGCGGTGCGATCTCGGTGTGCCGGCAGGACAGTGGCGTAGAGGGCCTCGAGCTTCGTCCCCTTCACGACACGGAAGGTCTGCTCGATCCGCGTGCCACCGTCTGCTCGGGCGAGATGAATCGTCCATTCGGTGCTGTCCGGGTAAAGCCTGGTCGGAACCGTTCGCCACCGAAACTCGTACGGCTCGGCCGTGACGACCTCGCATGTTCGCCCCCAGCGGAACAGGCCCTGTTTGTTCCGGCCTCGGAAGCGAGCACCCGGTGCGGCGTGGGTGACATCGCCAACCCATTCCCCGGCGACGCACTCGTGGCTCCACTCCCCGACCCGGGTCGGGTCGCGCACGACCGTCCACACGTCGTCGGTGTCCGCATCGACGACGACGACCGTGGCGCCCTCTCGTTGTACTCGACGGTGCCGCGAACCCCAGCAAGCTCGCTTGTGTCGTCGATAGGACGCGCCGAAACCGTGGAGGAGGACGAACCGCGGAAACGCCGGTACGAGCCCGAGCACACGAGCCCGGTCCTCTGCCGAGGCCTCGTCGATCAGCCAGTGGCCCTCACGCCCAAGCTGCGCCATCGACTTGCCGGCGATGTTGTGCGCCTGCTCGATTGCGTCCCATTCCGATGTGGTGACGACTCGAGACACGACTGGCATCATCTCGTCCTCTTCGCGTTGCAGGTGTGGCATCAGGACATCGATCAAGGCGTCGAGCGCGTGGATCACCGGTTGGCGTTGGTCGCGCTCGACATGGTTGGTAACCGTTACCCGCAAGGTGGCGACGGCGGCGGCGACCGCGGCGTGGTCGGCCGCCATCTCGTCGAGGAGCGCAGCCGCGGCGGGGTGACGCTCGCGAACCACGGGGTACAGGCCCAGGTCCTCGGATTGGTGATGCGCTTCGAGAAACGTCATCATCCACGCCAAGTGGCGGGCGATAGCGACGCGTTGAGGGTCGTCGGGCGGCGGGGCCGATGTGAGCGCTGCCTGCGCTCGCTCGAGGTCGCGGCGCAGCGCCGTGTGAACGATTCGCATCATGGTCGTGTCAGCGGGGGCGTTTGGATCGGCAGCCATTGTTGTCTCCTCCCATCACGAGCGAGGCAAGACGCTCGCCAGCATGTCCGACACCCATTCCCGGTACCGGTCGATGGACCAGCCGGACTCCTCGACGAGCAGTAGGTAGACCTCGGGACTCAGGACGGCCCACGCCCCATCGCGCTCGCCCGCTGCGGGAGACCGTCCCAGTATCAGCGCCAACCCGGCCGCAACATCGTGGCGCTGTCGCTCACGGGTGGCGCGAAGGACCTCGGCGACCTCGGGCTCTGTGGTCGCCGCCTCGCGGATGAGCTTGGCGAAGGGTCCGGTCCGTTCGTGGATGCTTGCCACCAGCGACGCGGCAGCGGCGATCCGCTGAGCGCGCCGACCGCGGCCGATGTCGAGGAACTCGGCGCGCTGAGCAACAGGCACGGGTTCAGAATCGCCCATCACCGCTCGATCGACGACCGCGTCGAGCAACGTTCGCTTCGACGGGAAATACGAGTACAGCGTCTCGATCGCGACACCCGCGACTCGTGCGACCTCGCGCATTCCGGTATTCGCCCAACCCTTCGTCGTGAAGAGCTTCGTGGCGGCGTCGAGCAAGGCGGCTCTGGTCTCCTCGGCGCGCTTTGCCCTCAAGGGCGAGTCGTACCGACGGCGACGAGTCGTCGAGAGCCTGGTCTCGTTGACCGGAGCATGAGTCAAATCCACGAGACGTGAATAGAACATACATGTATTCATTACAAGTACGTTCTCGACTTGGCGTCGGTGTCGGAGCCGACTCCGGAGGCCGCCGTCATCCAGGCAAACCGACGAACCTCCGCGAGCAATCGATCGTCCTCAGATGCACGAACCTCCCAGTAACGGTGACGCCGGCGGGAGCGAAGGGCAACGTCGGACGATGCCTCACCGTCGAGCCATCGATTGCCCTTCGGGTTGTCGACCCTCAGTCGTCAGCCGGCATTGAGTCGATGGCGCTCGTCGACGGTTGTGGGCAGCAGTCGCCTCTAGTCTCGGCTGCCCGACTGGCGTGCGCCAGCGCCGAGAGGGGACATCCGCCACCCCACGCATCTCACCACGGACAAGCGCAACGGAACGTCGACGAGTGCCTACGCCATCGTCGTGTTGACACACTGTTGACAAGCGACAAGCGGAGAGGCCCTTTCCGCCGGGCGGAAAGGGCCTCTGACCTGCTGTTTCTTGGTGGCGGGGGTAGGATTTGAACCTACGACCTTCGGGTTATGAGCCCGACGAGCTACCAGACTGCTCCACCCCGCGTCGGTGTGAAGCGGATAGGTTACCGGAAGGCCCTTCCGGCTCACAACGCGCACCTGATGCCTCTCTTCCGTCGCTCCGCCACCCCCGATCCGCGGGTCGCCCAGCTCACGACCGAGGTGGCCGCGCTCCAGGCCCGGCTGGCTCAGTTGGAATCACGGACGAACGCCGCCGATGCCCGCCTCGACGAGGTGTCGTCGGCGCTGACCAGTCAGCTGCACGAGCTGTCGGGCGAGCTGGAGTCCAGCCATCGCAGCATCGACGAGCGGCTGGCAGCCCTGGACGCGCTGACCGCTGGACGCCTGGCTGCGACAGAGCGTGCGCAGGACGAACGGCTGGCGGCCTTCCGGGCCGAGCTAGAGGAGTTGGCCGCCCAGGCTCGCAACGGCGACATCGAGCCCGACGACGCGGCGGCGGCGCACCTCGAGGAACTGCTCGAGCGCCAGACCCGCATCGCCAACGAAGTGGCCCGCCACGAGATCGCCTTCCGGCAGGAACTGGCCGCCCTCGCCGACCGGCTCAGCCGCCAGCCGCCCCGCCGCTGAACCCGCACCACCGGGCCGCCCGCCACCGCCACCGCCGACCACGCTGTGTCACCACCTCCGCGCCGACCCAGCGCCGTGCGGCTTTTGATCCGCCGTGTCGTAATCAGCGGAAACCGCAGTCAGAACGCCGGTCGTGGGTCGCACGCGGCCGCGCTCCCGAAGCAGCACGGCACGACGGCGGCACGGCACGACCGCGCCGCGGCGACCCGGAACCGGGCTAGGCGTTGGCGGTGGTGGGTGCGTCGGTCGGGACCGTCGTGGCCGCCGGAACCGCCGTCACTGTCGCCCCAGTCGCGATCGACGCCGCTTGGGCCGCGAGGCTGTACGCCTCCGTGAGCTTCGACTGGTACGTCCCCAGATCGCCCGCCTTCAGCGCCGCCTGAGCGGCGTCGTACGCCGCTTGCGCCTGTGCGAGCAACTGATCGGGCGTGGTACCAGTCTGCGGCGCCGTGGTGGGCGTCGTGGAACTGCCGGGCACCGTGGTCGTGGTCTGCCCCGGCACCGTCGTGGGCGTCGTGCCGGTGCCGGCGGTACCGCCGTTGGACCCGTTGCCCAGATCCGGAAGCGGCGCGACCGATCCACCGACGACCGAACCGAGATCGAGTTGCACGCCGAACGCCTTGTTCAGCACATCCTCCAGCGTCGAGCCCCGATACGTCGACTGCCCGTACGTGATGGTCACGGAGTTCACCTGTGGCACGGGCGTCTGGCCCGTCGTCTGCACGTACCAGGTGCGCACGTACATGAGGTTGTTGCCGATCGGTATCAGCTGCTGGTCGCCGAACGTCACGCGCGAGCCGGACTGGTCCAGCAGCGTGAGGTTCTGCGCGAAGTTCGACTTCATCGTGGAGTCGGCCAACGAGGGTCCGTCGGGCAACGGGTTCGACATGGCGTAGACGCGCAGCTTCCCGTAGTCGGCCGGGTCGCTCGACACGGTCATGAACGCCGACAATGTCTTCAGCTGATCGTTGTCGGAGAACGGCACGAACGACCGCACCGACACGAACTCGAGGTTGCTCGTGCCCGGCTGCACCATGAGCGTGTAGTACGGAGGCACGCGACGTTCACGCGTGCTGGCCAGCGTGCTGCCCACCACCGTGGCCACAGGTGTGGCGGAACGGCTCTCCTGCTCCTTCGGCGGGTTCTGGGCCACGTTCCACGCATCGCTGCGCTGGTAGAAGTCGCCCGGATCCTCGATGTGGTAGCGGCCCCACGTCTCGGTCTGCACCCGGAAGATGTCATCGGGATAGCGGAAGTGGCTCTGCAGCTCGGCCGGGATGTCGGCGGTGGCGGTGAACAGCTTGGGGAACGCCTTCGCCCACGCGTGCACGATGGGGTCGCTCTGGTCGACGATGTAGAACGTGGCGTCGCCGTCATAGGCGTCGACGACGGCCTTCACGGAGTTGCGCACGTAGTTGAAGCGATGGTCGAGGCCGCTGCCGGCGGGCAACGCCTCGGTATCGGCGCGCTGGGCATAGGGGTAGCGGTCGGTCGTGGTGTAGGCGTCGATGACCCACTTGAGGCGGCCGTCGATGATCACCGGATACGGGTCACTGTCGAAGTCGAGGAACGGCGCCAGCAGCTGCACCCGTGCCCGCACGTCGCGCACGTAGAGGATGCGTGACTCGCCGGTGATGAGACCGGACGTGAAGAGGTTGATCTCGCCGAAGCGCAGTGCGAAGGCCAGCCGGCGCACGGTGGAGCCCATGCTCACGCCGCCGGTGCCCTGATAGGTCACCTGCGCGTCCTGGCCCGATGCGCTGTAGGAGATCTCCGACCGCTTCGTGGCCACGACGGCGTAGTCGCTGAGGTTCTCACCGAAGTAGATCGCCGGTTGTGAGAGGTACGGCGCCGTGTTCGAGTTCACCGTTGTGTCGATGAACGCGGGCTGCCCGTTCGGCGTCATCTCGCTACCGGGAGCGAAGGCGGTGCCGTAGCCGTGGGTGTACGCGAGGTGTCGGTTCTCCCACGTGTTGCCGGGCAGCCCGCTGGGATTCAGCTCGCGGGCGGCGATGACTGCCTGCTGCACCCGTCCGTTGATCTCGTAGCGGTCCACGTCGAGCTGGGTCAGCTGGTAGTAGCCGCGCAGCGCCTCGAGCTTCTGATACGTGGGCGCCATCGTCTCTGTGTCAATCAGACGAATGTTTTGCAGCGTGGGCGTGTTGGGCTCCAGCTCCTGCGGATCGAGGGCGTCGAGCTGGTACGGCACGACCTCGACGTTGTCCATGTTCATCGCCGCCCGCGTCGCGGCGATGTTGCGTTCGATGAACGGGCGCTCCTTGGTCGACTCCGCCGGCTGTACCTGGAAGCGCTGCACGAAGGCGGGATAGGCGGCACCGGCCACGACCGCCACCAGACCCCACAGGCCGACGGCGATCACCGGCAGCCGCCACCCCCGCTGCCACACGTTGATGATGAGCAACACGGCGGCCAGCAAGGAGATGAGGAACAGGAGCTTGATGGCCGGCAGCTGTGCGTTGACGTCGGTGTAGGTGGCGCCGTCCACCACGCCGCGAGTCGACGTCGTCAGCTTGTACTGCTGCAGCCAGTAGCCGGCCGCCTTGAACAGCGCCAGGAACGCCAGCAACACCGAGAGGTGGAGCTTGACCTGCGGGGTGACCCGCCGGCCCTGCACCTGGAGCCGGATCCCGCCGTTCAGGTAGTGGGCGACGGCGGTGATGATCAGCACGATCACCGTGGCCGCGAACAGCCAGTCGACGACGAACGTCAGGAACGGCAGCTTGAAGACGTAGAAGCCGATGTCGACACCGAACTCCGCGTCTTTCTCACCGAACGGCACGCTGTGGGTGAACAGCAACCAGTCTTTCCACTGGCTGGAGACCGGCACACCGGCCACCAAACCGAACAGCAGACCGACACCAATTCGAAACACCCATGCCCGACGACCGACGATCTGCTGGTACCGCTCGATGAACTGCTCTTCCGGACCGGGCACTCGCACCTTCGGCGCCAGACGGTCGGCAATCCAGAGGTTCAGGACCAGAAGCAGACCGAAGAACACAGTGAATATGGCGGCCAGCGCCAGCTTGGCGCCGATGACGCCCCAGAAGACGTCGGACTGCCCGAGCGCGTCGAACCAGAGCTTGTCGGTGTAGAAGCCGGCGATGCCGCGCGCCGATAGGAACAACACGACGACCAGCACCGCCACGACAATGATGGCGATGCGGCCCCGATTGGAAACACGACGACGACCACGCCGCTTGTTCTGCGGCAGGTCCGAGGGGACTCGCACGGCGGGGGAGGCTAGCCCTGGGTTTGCAAGATTCCGCAGCGGCACCCGGGGTGCGCTGGGGCATGGCAATGACCCGTCGGGAACTGCTCTCCAGCAGCGATGACACCGCCCAACGCATTGTCGTCGGCGTCGGGGCACAGCGGACCCTCAGGATCGACCACCCAGTGAATTGGCGTTCCTTCGGGAATGGCATCGAACTCGCCGCGCCCGTGGGCCAACAAGACGAGATGACCGGCGACCTCGTCAGCCCGCTGCGTGCGCCATTCGCGATACGCCGCCCGCAACGTGGCACTCGCTTCGACGCTGTCGCCGCCGGCGTCCTCGAGCGCCTTGGTCAGGCGCTCACGAAGCGGTGTCACCAGTTCGGTCTCCACTTCGGCCAGTGCGGCGTCCACGAGCGCACCAGACGGCACATCACTGGCCGAACCGGCGGCACGCGCGCCAGCGGCAGTGGCGGTGCGGAGATCAGCGTTGAGAGCGCGGCGGTAGCGGGTGGCGTGCTCCGCCGCCGCACCCACGAGCGCGTCGATGTCGTCGGGCGCGGCCAGGCGCCGCAGCGCGTCGAGCACCTCGTTCTGCTCGTCGGTGAGAGCCCGCTTGATGTGCCGGGCCACCGACGACTGCAACGGATCGAGCACCGCGGCGCGTTCGGCCAGGTAGATCTCGTCCGGTTCGGGATCGGCGGCGACGGTGGATGGCTCGCCGGGTTCAGGCCCGTCGGCCCGTTCCACGTCAGCCGCCACGTCGGCCGGCCCGGCGGCACGGATCCGGGCGAACAGGTCGTCGACCGCGGTGCGCCGCTCGGGCTCCTCGTCCAGCTCACCGGCATACGAGAGGCTGGGCTCGGCCACGTCTGGCTCGGCCAGGACCGGCTCGGCCACCACGGGTTCTTCGCCGAGATGGAAGGCCACCGGGACGATGGCGGCATCGGCGGCGTCATCCTCCAACTCGGCTTCGATCTCGAGCTCCGCCGCCACCTCGAGCTGCGCTTCGGCCGCCAGCTCGGCCTCGGCCTCGGCGACGAGCTCGGCTTCGTCGGGCGCAAACGCCTCGGCTTCGCCGGCCGGCAGGTTCTCGACCAGCTCGAGGAGGGGCGAGGCCGGCTCGGCCTGGGCGACGGCGGCGATCGCCTCGTCCACGGTCTCGACCGGGGTCGGCTCAGGCACCACCTCGCGCAGCTCACCCAGGACGGCGTCGACGGCACGACCGGCATCTTCGAACGACGCCACCAACCGGTCGCGATCGGCCCGCAGCCGCTCGAGATTCGAGCGGGCCGCGTCGCGGCGCCGGGCCAGATCGCCGAGCATCCGCTCTCGTACGGCCCGCGCCTCGGCCACCATCTGACGACCTTCGGCCTTGGCCGCCTCGATCTCGGCGCTCGCCTCCGCCGCCGCGTCCTGGCGCAACCGGGACACTTCGAGGGCCACGTCTTCACGAAGGCGCGTCACGTCGTCGCGGGCGTCGCGCAGCAGCCGGTCCACCCCGTCTTCGGCCTTGGCCCGAATCTGCGCCGCCGCTTCCTTGGCGGTGGCCAGCACCCGAGCGGCCTCCTCACCCAGGAGACCGGCGACGGTGGCCTCGTCCAGCACGGGTGTGGGGGCCGTGCGCGCTTCGGCCAGCTCCGACGTCAGCCTCCGGGTCTGGTCCTGCAACCGCTGCAGCTCGTCGGCCACCTGATCGAGCACGACCCGCACCTCATCGCGGTCGAAGCCACGGCGAACGGTGCTGAACTCGAGCGAAGCGAGCGAGCGCGGCGACGTCAGATCGACGCGAGGACGCGTAGGGATCGTGACCATCGCCGTCAGCGTACGGTGCTGGACGTCGCGAAAGGTGGCAATGAGGACACGGGCGAGCTCAGCTCGCGGGCTTGAAGTCCGCTCCGGGCGTGCCGAGCTGCGTGGCGTTGCCGCCCAGTGACGCCAGCTCGGCCAGCGCCTCGTCCAGCGTCGACACGCCCACGATCTTCAGGTCGCTGCCCTTGGCTGCCTCTTGGGCTTCGGCGATCTCCGCCGCCGGCACGAGGAAAACCTTGGCCCCCGTGCGCATCACCGCGATGGTCTTCTGCTTGAGCCCGCCGATCTGGCCCACGGTGCCGCCTGGGCTGATGGTGCCGGTGGCCGCCACCTCCACGCCACCGGTGAGGTCACCAGGTGTCAGCGCGTCGAGCAGCGTCAGTGTGAAGGCGAGGCCGGCGGAAGGCCCGCCGATCTGACCGGAGTCGATGTCCACGTTGAACGGGAACGTGAACGTGATGGTGTCGGGCGGCGACGGGTTCGGCACGAAGCCGATGATCGCCCGCCCATCCGACGACGCGATGAGCTGCGTCTGCGCCGTCATCGTCTCGCTGCCGCGCTTGAACGTGAGCGTGATGGTGTCGCCGACGTTCTTGCCGGCCAGTGCCGTCGGCAGGTCGGGGACGACGTTGATCGGGGTGGAGTCCACCGCGGTGATCACGTCCTTCGGCTGGAGCACCGACGACACGGGCGACTGCAGGGTGCAACTGCCGTCGGCGGCCGTGCTCAGGCACAGGCTGTCGACCACGACCCCACCGTTGTCCACCGTCACCGGATAGCCCAGCTTCGACAGCGCCACGTAGGCGGCGAAGTCCTTCGAGTAGGTCATCAGGCGCAGGTTCTCCTGGCGGTTCTCTTGCTCGCTCTGGTCCCCGAAGACCTCTTTCTCCGTGTAGATGTCGACCTTGTCGCTGTCGAGCGAGCCCACGAGGTACCCGAGGGCGGTCAGTCGCGGCGTGCCGACGGTGACGAAGAGCACCTGGCCGTCGGCCGGATAGGTCTGCACGCCGCTGATGTCGACGCGTGACGACGTCATGCGGGCGTCGCCGGGCGCGTAGGCGACGTAGGGCACCCTGATGTAGGCCGCGCCGATCGCGCCGATCGACAGGACGGTGGCCACCACCATCAGGGGGATCCACCATCGCCGCTTGGGCATGGGTCGCTCGCCCGGGGGCGCGGTGGGGGGTGGGGATACGATCATGTTCACGTGTCGACCTCAACGCTGACGGTCTGGGCCTTGGTAGTGGCCGGAGCAGCCGTGCTCCTGCTCGTGGCCGTCGACCACCGAAAGCCTGCCAGACGGCGTGCCGTCGCCCGTCGCGGGGTGCCACTCCCGTGGCGGCCCCCGACGGTGCAAACGGTGGAGCAGCGTCCGGTGCGTCGCTACCAGGCGCCACCGCTGTGGCAGCGGCTCGTGTCGCTCGCCGGCGCGGGCGTGCTCGGGGTCGTGCTGGGCGCCGTGCTGGCCGTCGTCACCGCCGGGATGGTGGTCGGCGCCTTCGTCCTCATCGACAGCATCGTGAAGTGACGCCGGCCGAACGCCGGCGCCACGTGCTGGTGGCCGGTCATCGCGGTGACGCGGAGACAGCTCGAAACGGGCTCGGCGACGATGATCCCAAGGTGCGCACCGGGGCCCTCGGCGCCCTCGAGCGGCTCGGGCTGCTGGGCGATGAGGTCCTGGCGTCAGCACTCACCGATCCTGCCGTGTCGGTGCGCCGCCGTGCGGCCGAGATCGCCGCTCATCACCGAGATGTTTCGCTTCTCGGCGCCCTCCACGACCCCGATGCCAGTGTGATCGAGATGGCCGCCTTCGCCTGTGGCGAACAGGAGCGTGCGGAACCAACGGTCGTCGCCCGTCTCACTGCGCTTGCCGCCGACCACCCCGACGCGCTCGTACGCGAGGCGGCGGTGGCGGCGCTGGGCGCAATCGGCGATCCGGCCGGGCTGCCGGTCATCCTCCACGCCGCTGGTCACGACAAGCCCAACGTACGGCGCCGCGCCGTCATCGCGCTGGCGCCGTTCGACGGGCCCGAGGTCGACGCCGTCGTTCATCGCGCTCTCGACGACCGGGACTGGCAGGTTCGCCAGGTCGCCGAAGATCTGGAAGCGCCGTGATGCGGCGACTCGCGCTGCTCACCGTTGTCTCGCTCATGACGGTGGCCGGCTGCAGCGGTGGGGGCAGGAGCGCGAGCGAGGAGGGTGGCGCCACGACGGTTGCACCGCCGACGACGGCCGCGGCCAAACCGCCGCCCGGTTCGAACGCGGGATCGGGCCCGGCGCCGGCGCCGGTGATCCCGTCCACGGTGGCAGGCGTGACCGCCGGACTGGCCGGCGACGACGTCGGGTTGGCGGCGCAACTGGTCGCCGCCGAGCGCACGATCCGCGACCCGAGCGCCTCGCCCGCAGCCGTAGCCGAAGCCGGCCGGCGCCAGCAGCTGGCCTACCGGCGCCTCGGTGCCAACCCGGACTGGGAAGCCGCCGTCACGGCCGCCGTGCCGGCCGAGCTGCGATCGGCGTTCGACGCCAACCTCGCCGCCACCACGATCCGGCGGCGCCTGGCCCAGCAAGCGGCCGCTGCCGCCGTCACGGCTCCCAGCACGGAGCCGACGGTGGCGCCGTCGACCGATCCATCGCCGCCGGTCACGGCGCCGACGTTGCCGGCCTGGACGATCCGCGCGCCGAGGCCGGCGGCCGAGCTCCTCGGCTACTACCGCGAGGCCGAGGCGGCGACCGGCGTGCCCTGGCCGTACCTCGCCGCCATCAACCTCATCGAGACGCGCATGGGTCGCATCGTGGGCGTGTCGACCGCAGGCGCCGAAGGACCGATGCAGTTCCTGCCGACCACATGGGCGGCGTGCTGTCAGGGCGACGTGTGGAACGACCACGACGCCATCGTGGGCGCGGCGACCTACCTCGCCATGAGTGGCGCTCCCGGCGACATGGCCGCGGCGCTGTGGCAGTACAACCCCAACGAGGCCTACGTGGAGATGGTGCTGCGCTACGCCGAGGTGATGGCGGCCGACGAGCACGCCTACCTCGGCTACCACGCGTGGGAGGTCTTCTACGGCACTGCCGCCGGCGACGTGCGGCTGCCAGAGGGCTACGCCGCGGCCGAGCCGATCGACGCCGCTGCCTACTTGGCGGCCAACCCCCAAGACCGAGCCTGACCGGGCGGGCTAGACCTCGGTGTCGCTCTCGTAGCGGTAGACGTTGGTGTTGCGGGCCACGAAGCCAAGGCGCTGGTACAGCCGATTCGCTGCCTCCCGCGAGGGGCGCGAGGTGAGGTCGACCGTGCGGGCGCCTCGCGCGTTGGCGGCGGCGATGGCGGCCTCGTTGAGCGCCGCTCCGACCCCGTGGCCACGCGCCACGCCGTCGACGACGACGTCTTCGATCCACGCCCGCACGCCCGTCGGCAGCCGGAACACCACGAGCGTCAGGCAACCCACGATCCGGCCATCGAGCTTGGCGACGAACAGCGTCGTGGCGGGCCCGTCGATGATCTCCGCGAGGTGCTCAGCGGCGATGGGCGGCGCCGACGACGACAGCTGCGGAAGCAGATGGTGCAGTGCGGCGAGCAGATCTGGCGTGACTGTGGGCGCGACCTCGATGTCAACTGCGGGCACGAGCGGCGACGCTACCGATTGAAAATCGGGCGTGCCGCTCTCCTACCCTGCGGCGGATGGGGAACGACGAGCTGCGCAACATCGCCCGACGCCTGCGCGATCTGGTGGAACCGATCGCCGCCAACGTCTACTTCGCGCCGGAAGCGTACGAGGCGTATGAGACGCTCGGCGTGAAGGGCTTCGCGCCCGGGTACTTCCCCAGCCGCGGCGGATGTCTCGGTCAGGCGCCGGGAGAGGTGATCGCCGCCGCCTTCGGTGTCTTCAAGCCGGCGATGGTGACGGACGCAGTCGACGCCACGTGGGCCATCACCGACGCCGCCGCCATGGTGGCAGCGAGGGAGCGAGGTGCGGTGGCCAGCCTCACCCGCATCTTCGGCACCGACCGCACCATTGCCGCCGCCATCCCGCGCGCCACCGAGCTGTTGAAGCGGGCGGCCGCCGCCACCCCGCCGGGCGAAGGTCGGGCGTTGTACTCCGGCCTCACCTCGCTGGGGTACCCCTGCACGCCGATCGGTGACTTGTGGAGGGCGGCCGATCTGGTCCGGGAGCACCGGGGCGACAGCCACATCATCGCGTGGGTCGCCAACGGACTCGATCCCATCCAGGCCACGCTCACCACGGAACTGTGGTGGCGGCTGCCGTTCGTGTCGTACGTACGCACCCGCGGGTGGAACGACGACGAGATCGCCGGCGCGGTCGAGCGCCTGCGGGCGGCCGGGCTGGTGGAAGGCGACCAGTTCACGGCCGCGGGCGAGAAGCTGCGGGCCGACATCGAATGGTGCACCGACCAGCAGGAGCGGCCGATCGTGGACGCGCTGGGGTCGGACGCGCAGGAGCTCCTGAGGCTGCTCGAGCCGATGGCCGACGCCGTGCTCGCGGCGGGCGGCTACCCGGCCGACCCCCGCCTCATGACCCGGCCGTAGCCGCAACCGCCCCGGGCGCTCGACGGGTCCAGCGTGCGCCCGCGATCCGGCCCGGAGCGCCGCCATGAAACCGCCCCCAAATCGCGCGGCCTGCGCGCTTGACCGCGCCCCAGCGGGTCCGAGAGTTCAGGCTGCGCGGAAGAACGCGCGCTCCGGCCGACCCCGGCCGACCCGGCTACCTCACGACGTGGATGACGGCGGCGCCGGTCACTCGCCCGTGGGCCAGATCGGCCAGCGCTCCATCGGCGGCCTCGAACGGGTAGCCGACGGTCGTCGTGCGGATGGGGATCTCGGCCGCCAGCGCCAGCAACGCCTCGCCGTCGGCGCGGGTGTTGGCAGTGACGCTGCGCACCTGACGCTCCTCGAACAGCTCGTCGGCGTAGCGGAGTGGCGGCACGTCGGTGAGATGGATCCCGGCGATGGCCAGGGTGCCCCCACGATCGAGGGCCCGCAGCGCCACCTTCACCAGCTCGCCGGCCGGTGCGAACAGGATGGCCGAGTCGAGCGGCTCGGGCGGTTCGTCGTCGGCCCCGCCGGCCGACGCGCAGCCCAGCTCCAACGCCAAGCGCCGGGCCTCGTCACCGCGGGTGAGCACGTGCACCGTGGCCCCCTCGTGCAGTGCGACCTGGGCGGTGATGTGGGCGGAACCGCCGAAGCCATAGATGCCGAGGCGGCCGCCGGGGGGCAGCAGCGACCGGCGCAGGGCGCGGTAGCCGATGATCCCCGCGCACAGCAGCGGCGCGGCGTGCTCGTCGTCGAAGGATGGCGGCAGCCGGTAGGCGTAGTCCTCCTCCACGACCGCCATCTCGGCGTAGCCACCGTCGTCGTCCCAGCCGGTGAAGCGCGGTGCGACGCACAGGTTCTCGTCGCCGCGCCGGCAGAACCGGCACCGGCCGCACGTGTGGCGCAGCCACGCCACTCCGATCCGCTCGCCGACCTGGAAGCGCGTCGCGCCGGCCCCGAGCGCGTCGACGACGCCCACGACCTCGTGGCCGAGCACCACCCCGGGTCGCCTCGGCGTGAGGTCGCCCTCGGCCAGGTGCAGGTCGGTGCGGCACACACCGCACACGGAGACCCGCAGCCTCACTTCTCCCGGCCCCGGCAGGGGTACCGGCCGCTCGGTCAGCACGACGGGCGCGGTATCGATCGGTCCCGGTTTCTGCACCGCCCACGCTCGCACGAAGCAAAGGGTACGGTCGTGGCGTGATCCTTGATTCGCTCAGCGTCGATACCCGATCCTTCGGTGAGCGCACAGGCTGGGTGGCCAAGCCCGAGGGCTTGTGCAAGGCCGACCTGTGCGTGCCGGCGCCCGGTGCCGACCGCGGCGACGGCACCCTCGACGTCGAGGTCCTGGCCGACCGCCTGCGCATGCCCCTGGTGCACGACGCCGAACATGGGCTCTGGGCGCTGGGCCCGGAATCGGGGAGTCGCGCCCTCACGTCGGCGGCGGCGGCCGACCCCGAGTTGATCGACGCCGGCGGCAATCCCTTCCGGTTGTCGGCGCTTCACGGGCGCAAGGTGCTGCTCGTGGCCTGGGCCAGTTGGTGAGGTTGCCGCGCCAGCCTGCCCGGGTGGCAGGCACTCCACACCGAGCTCGAGCCCAGGGGCCTGACCGTCGTCACCGTTGCGCTCGATGTCGACCCTGACCGTGCCCGTCCGTGGATCGAGGTGGCGGCTCCCACGCACCCCAGCCTGATCGACACCGCCCACGTGACCGACGAACTCTTCGGGTTCGTCAACGTGCCCATGGCGGTGTGGATCGACGAGTCCGGCACGCTGGTGCGCCCGGCCGAGCAGGCGGCCGTCGAGCGCAGCGCCGCCCGAGACATCGACCTGCCCGAGGGCATGCCCGACCGGCTCCGCCTGATGCTGGAGCAGGTGAAGGCCATCAAGGACCCGTCGGCCGACTACCGCGCCGCCGTCATCGACTGGGTGGAACAGGGTGCCGCCAGCCGCTTCGCGCTGCCGCCCGACGAGGTCGTCGCCCGCTCCGGCGCCCGACCGCCCGACCACGCCCGGGCGGCGGCCTGCTTCGAGCTGGGCCAGCACCTGTGGCGCACGGTCGGCAACGACGCCGCCATTCCCTGGTGGCGCGAGGCCCACCGGCTGTTCCCCGAGAACTGGACCTACAAGCGCCAGGCGTGGACCTTCGTGACCACGCCCGAGGGGGCGACGGAGAGCGACCTGATGCAGGGGCCCAACGACGTCTACGAGGGCAACTGGCTCGACGACGTCCTCGCCGCCGGTGGCGGCGCCCACTACTACCCCGAGGTCGATCTCGGCTGACGGTTGCCATACGAACATATGTTCGCTAGAGTCGTTCCATGCTGCGCTGGAGAACCGTCGAGGACGAGCCCCAAGGCGTGCTGTTCGCCGACGAGGAGGTCGTGGAACGTCACGTCGGGCGGGGAGAGTTCCGGGGCCTCGAGTTCTTCCACGTGCACTGCCGCAGCATCATCAACCGGGTGCCGGCGTCGAGCCGAATGCCCTTCGGTCACACCATCAACGCCTATCGGGGCTGCAGCCACGCCTGCATCTACTGCTTCGCCCGCCCCACCCACCACTACCTCGGCTTCGACATCGGGGAGGACTTCGACCACAAGATCGTGGTGAAGGTGAACGCCGTCGAGCGCTTGCGGGCCGAACTGGGGTCGCCGCGCTGGGAAGGTGACGCCATCGCCATGGGCACCAACACCGACCCGTACCAACGGGCTGAGGGGAAGTACCACCTCACCCAGGGCATCATCGGCGTGCTGGCCGAGGCGGCCAATCCGTTCTCCATCCTGACCAAGTCCAGCCTCATCCTGCGCGACCTCGACCTGCTGGTGGCGGCCGCCCAGCGCACGTCCGTGCGCGCCAGCCTGTCCATCGGCACACTCGACGAGGAGGTCTGGCGGCGCACCGAGCCCGGCACCCCCCATCCCCGGCAGCGGGTGGAGGCCGTGGCCCGGCTGAACGAGGCCGGCATCCCGTGCAGCGTGCTGGCGGCACCGGTGCTGCCCGGGCTCTCCGACAGCGACGACCAGTTGGCGGCGCTGGTCGAGGCGTGCGTCGGCGCCGGCGCGCCGTCGGTCACGGCCATGTACCTGCACCTGCGGCCAGGCGTGCGGGAGCACTGGTTCGAGTGGATGGCCAGCGCCATGCCCGACCGGCTGGGGGCCTACGAACGGCGGTACCGGGGACGGGCCTACGTGCCCAGACAAGAGCAGCGAGAGCTGTCCGTTCGGGTGCAGGGTCTCCTGCAAGCGGCCCGGCGCCGGCACGGCCGGCGAACCAGAGCCCCGCGATCGCCAGCCACCCGACGGGGTCCACCGTGCCGGTAGCGTGCGCGCGATGGAGCACGTCCAGTGGTCCTCGCGGCCAACGTTGCGGTCGCCGGTGCTCATCGCCGCCTTCACCGGGTGGAACGACGCCGGCGACGCTGCCTCCAGCGCGGTTCGCCATCTCATCGAGGCGTGGCGCGCCGAGCATGTGGCCACCCTCGATCCCGAGGAGTTCTACGACTTCGGCGCCACGCGCCCACTGGTGCGGTTCGCCGAAGGCGAGACCCGCGAGATCGTCTGGCCGCCCAACGAGCTGTGGGCCGCCTCCACGCCCGGCGCCGATGTGCTGCTCCTGCTCGGCACCGAGCCGCAGCTGAAGTGGCGCACGTTCTGCCGCCAGATCACCGCCGTCGCCACCGAACAGGAAGCGACCCTGGTGCTCACGCTCGGTGCCTTGCTGGCCGACGTGGCCCACTCACGGCCGGTGTCGCTGATCGGCACCGCCACCGACCAGGGCCTCATCGACCGGTTCCGCCTGGCCAGGTCGCGCTACGAGGGCCCGACCGGCATCGTGGGGGCCCTGCACGACGCGTGCGCCGCCGCCGGGCTGCCGTCGGCATCGCTGTGGGCGGCGGTACCGGCCTACGCCCCGGGTATCACGTCGCCCAAAGCCGCCCTCGCGTTGGTGGAGCGGGCGGCGGCCATCGTCGGGGCACCGGTGTCGATGCGGGCGCTGGAGGGCACCGTGGCCGACTACGAGGAGGAGGTCGCCGACCTGGTCGCCGGCGACGACGACCTGGCCGGCTACGTCGGGCGGCTGGAGGCCCTGTCCGACGACGGCGACGACGACGAGGACGACGAGGCCGTCGTCGACCCGACCGCGCCCGACGCGGCGGTGGAGCAGTTCGTGGAGGACGTCGAGCGGTTCCTCCGCGACCAAGGCCGCGACTGATGGGCGAGATCGTGGCCGCCTGCCTCTGGACGGTCACCCCGGAACTGCTGCTAGCTCTCGACGACCGGTTCGGTGAGCCCGTGGACGCCTACGTCAACGGCGCTCAGGTGTGGTTGCGCGACGACGGCCCGGGCGGCGCCGGGCTCGAGTGGCGGCTCCACCCTGTCGCCGGCTTCGCCCGCCCGGCGGGTGTGAGCCACTACGACCTCTTCGAGGTGGTCGTCTACTCGTTGCGCGCCGGCGAGGACCCGCCGGCGCCGCCCGACCAACTGTGGGAGGGCCTCGAAGCGTTCCCGGGCTACGGTGACGAGGTGGAGCCGGTGCCGTTGGCGGCGGCGTGCACCGGCGCCCTCGGGCTGGCGCCCGATGTCTTCGGCGTCGTGGACCACGACCGCGTGGGCGACGAATGGGAGCGGTCGGGCGGCCGCACCTCGATCGTGCAGGCGCTGGCCGCGCAGCTCAGCCGCGGCTGACCTTCAGTTGTCGCGCCAGATCGGGTCGCGCGGCGGGTCGAAGGCCGTCTCCAGCACCTCGCCGCGAATGGCGGCGAACGCCCGCGGGCCCCACCAGTCGGCGCCGGCCGTGCGGTACGGGAGGGCGTCCTCGGCGAACCAGCCGACATCGGCGGTCTCCAGGGGATGACCGCTCAGCTTCCCGCCGGTGGCCCGGCAGTGGAACACCAGCATGTACATCCCGAAGCGGGTGAATCCCATCCGCATGCCGTCCACCACCGACAGCACCCTCAGCGGCTCGCAGTGGATGCCGGTCTCTTCCTCGACCTCCTTGACCGCCACCTCGGCCGGGGAGTAGCCGATGTCGGCCCAGCCCGTGGGATAGAGCCACACCTTGGAGTCGGCCCGCTGCACCAGCAGGATCTCGCCCTTGTCGTTGCCCACGACGGCGCCGACGGCGACCTTGGGGGTGACGTACCCAGGCACGCCCTCACCGATCGACTCCATCCACTCCTGGATGAAGTGATCGGTCTCCCGACGCACCTCCAGAGCATCGTCGGCCGCCGCTTTGATGTCGGCGGCGACCTTCAGCACTTCCTCGTAGCGCTCCCGCTCGTAGAGGCTCTGGGTGAAGCCCATGCCCGTGCGGGCGATGCCCGAGAGCGTCTCGCTCCAGCGGGCCAGATCTCGCGTGAAGTCGGTCGTGCCGAGGCCGGGTACGTCGGGTAGCTCTGGCAGCGGCTCGGGCGCGGGCTCGTCGACCATGGGCCGAGGCTAACCGCGGGCCTCGTCATCGCCCCACGCCGGACACCGCCATGATGAGGGCCGTGACGGAGCTGAGCGAGGCCGTGCGCGCCGGCGACGCCCAGAAGGTGCAGCACCTGCTGGAGCGGGAGCCCAAGCTGGCATCCACCCGCACGCCCGACGGTGGCTCCATCGTGCTGCTGGCGTGCACGACCGGCCACCGGCGTGTGCTCGATGCGCTCCTCGCCGCCGGGCCTGATCTCGATGTCCTCGACACCGCTGCCCTCGGCCTCGTGACCCGGCTCGAGATCCTGCTCAGCCTCGACCCGACGCTGGCCGGTGCCCAAGGCCCAGGCGGGGTGACGGCGCTCCACCTGGCGGCCCGCTTCGGCCACAGGGCCGCCGTGCGGCGCCTGCTCGACGCCGGCGCCGATCCCGATGCCCGCGACCACGCGGGGGCGACGGCGGCTGATGCGGCCATGGCCGCCGGCCACGACGACCTGGCGACGGTGCTCAGATCACCTTGAGGGCGTCGCGCGCCGCCACCAGGACGGGATCCCACACCGATGCGAACGGCGGGGCGTAGGCGAGATCGAGCTGGGCGACCTGGTCCACGTCCATGCCCGCGGTGATGGCGACGGCGCAAGCGTTGATGCGCATGGCGGCACCACTCCCGCCCACGATCTGGGCGCCCAGCAGGCGGCCGGTGCCCCGCTCCACGATGAGGCGCAGCGTCATCGCCTCTGCTCCCGGGAAGTAGCCGGCGCGGGTGGTGCCCTCCACCGTGACGGCCACCGACTGGAAGCCAGCCCCCTCGGCCTCGACCGTGGACAGCCCGGTGCGGGAGACCTCGGTGTCGCAGATCTTCGAGATGGCCGTGCCGACCACGCCGGCGAAGGTGGCGTAGCCGCCGCCGATGTTGGTACCGGCGACCCGGGACTGCTTGTTGGCGATGGTGCCGAGGGCGATGTGCACGCCCGCGCCGGTGACGATGTGGCGGCTCTCGCAGCAGTCACCGGCGGCCCACACGTGACTGGCCGACGTCTGCTGGCGACGGTTCACTCGGACTGCGTTCTTCGCGCCGAGGGTGAGCCCGGCTTCGGCGGCGAGTCGGCTGTTTGGCTCCACCCCGATGCCCAGGACGACCAGGTCGGCCGGCAGCGCGCCGTCGGCCGTGACCACCTTGCCCGGTTCGAACGCCGCGACCTCGGCCTCCACCCTCGCGTCGACGCCGTGGCGGGTCATGGCGTCGAGCACCATCGCACCCAGGTCGGGGTCGAGTGTGGCCATGACCTGGCGGCCGCGTTCCAGCAGGGTGACGGACAAGCCCCGCTGCACGAAGGCCTCAGCGATCTCCAGCCCGATGTAGCCGCCGCCGACCACCACCACGCGCCGGCACTGCTGGGCCTGAGCGAAGCTCAGGAGCACCTCGCTGTCGTCGAGCGTCTGGACGCCATGGACGAACGGCAGATCGATGCCCGGCAGCGGCGGTCGGATCGGCGCGCCGCCCATGCCGAGCAGCAGGTCGTCGTAGCCGAGGTGGTAGGTGCGGTCGCCGTCGTTGACCTCGACCCGGCCACCGTCCAGATCGAGCGCTGTCGCCTCGTGGCCGATGCGGACATCGATGCCGTTGGCCCGGTGCTCGTCGGGCGAACGGACGATGAGCCGGTCCGACTCCACCGCGCCGCTCACGACGTACGGGATGCCGCAGGCCGAGTAGCTGGTGTGACGACCCCGTTCGAGGGCGATGACCTCGAGGTCGGGACGCTCCTGGCGAGCGGCCGAGATGGCGGCCATCCCGCCGGCATCACCCCCGATGACGACGAGACGCGAGGTCACGCCTGCCACCATAGGGGCCATGGCCGTGCGGATCGACTGTCGGCACTACGGGATTCGCACCCTTGGCTCCGGCGACAAGCTGGAGCGCTGCAAGCTGGGCGTCAACGAGGAGATGCCCTTCGCCTGCCCGGACGGCTGCGTCTTCTTCGAGCCCCGTTCGGGGATGAGCGCCGGCTGGACGGTCTCCTAGCGGGCCCGTGGCGGCCCGCTAGACGGGGAAGACGAGGGCGATCGCGCCGATGTAGACCGCTTCGGCATCGGTCGTGGTGAACTCGACCGTGAGCCCCTCCGGCGCCACCTGGAACGCCCCGCTGAGCGTGAGCAACTGGGCATCGAAGCCGTACTGGTTCGCCTCGGGCGGCACCCGGGAGCCATCACCGACGTCGATGACGGAGCGGAAGAAGTTGTCGCGGCGCCCCAGCGTGAGCCCACCCACACGGGCCCGGTCGCTGGACAGGCCCAGATCGCCCTCGTAGCCCACGACGCCGACCTGCACCTGCGCCGGGGTGGCGAAGCCCGGCAGGGCCACCCGTACACCGTCTTTCACCTTGGTCAAGACACCGGGCGCGCCCGGGTCGTCGAACAGGGCCAGCGCCTGGAGCGGCGCCGACGGCAGGCGATAGGCGACCACGAGGCTCCAACCACCAAACTGCCCGCGACCCGTGCCGGTGAAGACGTCGCTGACGGTGTAGGTGCCATTCGGGTCGGCCAGCGCCGCCAAGGTAGCCGTGACGTCGACGCTGGACGAGTAGGCCGAGTCCTCAGACGTCCGCACCGTGACGCCCGGCCCGGTGACCGCGCTCGTGGTGCCGTCCGGCAGGGTGAGACGGACCGTGCCCAACTCGTCGCCGGTGGCGTTGACGGGCACGCCGCCCCAGCGCAGCGTGGCGTAGACGATGGAGGCGCCGGCCGGGAGCTTCAAATCCGCCTGCGAGGAGTCGAGGGTGGCGTTGTCGCCGCCGTCGATGTCGACATCGATGTAGCCGAGGTCGTTGTCGTTGTTGTTCGGCTTGCACGGCACAGGGTCGGGCCGGCAGGTGAGCACCGTGTTGGCGGCCATGGCCAGACCGACGTGGTCGACCGTGAAGTACGCCAAACCGCCCGGGCGGGCGGCGGTCGTGAGGGTCACCGTGAACGCGGCATCAGCGGCACCGGGAGCGCTCGCGGTGATGGTAACGGGCACCGCCGCACCGACCTGGGTGACAGCGCTCAGGTCGAGTCGCAGCGTCATGTCGGTCACGGGCGTGGCGAGGACGCACGTCGTGCCGGCGACGCAACCGGGCACGCCCCAGTCGAGCACGGCCACGCTGGCCGTCAGCGTGACCGGACCGGTGGGCTCGGCCTGGACCACCAGCGAGCGCCCGAGGGACGCCGCTGCCTGTCCCGAATCGACGCCGGCGGACACGTTGATGGTGGCGCTGAGGCCGGCGAAGGCGGGGCCGACGGGCGTGGCCACGACACTGAGCGGCACGAGCGCCGGCGGCGCAGCAGTGGTCGTGGTCGTGGGCTCCGTCGTCGTCGTCGTGGCTGGTGCGGTCGTTGTTGTCGTGGTCGACGCCGTCGTCGTTGCCGGCGTCGTGGACCGAGGCAAGGTGGCCGCCGGCGCCGGGGTGGTGCGGCGCGCCGCCGTGGCCGGAGTCGACGACGGGGTCGGGGTGAAGGGAACGACGGAGACCGGCGGCGGTGCCTGCGGCACGATCACGGCGATCGTCGGCGGGGCGGTAGCGACCGTGGACGGCGCCGTCGCAACGGTGACCGCCGGGGACGACAGCACCGACGCCGCCGTCGTCGAGGTGGACGGCACCGCCGAGGCGGATATGCGCTCGCTGCTGTCGCTCCGCGTGATGGCGCTCACGCCGATCACGCCGGCCACCACCGCGGCAGCGGTGCCGGCCACCACGCCGGCTTGGGTCATCGGGCTGCGGGGTCGCCAACGCAGGAGCATGGCGAGACCGCCGGCGGCACCCGTGCCGAGCTGCGACAGGAAGGCGGCACCGGCCACCCCGAGCAGCACGGGTACCAGCACACCGCGAAGGCTGCTGCTCACCTCTTGCAGCTCCAGCAGCACGGCCGTGCACCGCTCGCAGCCCTTCAGGTGCTCGTCCACCTTGCGCCGGTCGCGCGCCGACAGGCCGTCGCGCACGTAGGCACCCAGCTTGGAGATGGTGTCGCGGCAGGCATCGGGCGGCGGGAGCTGGAGATGGGCCTGCAGGTAGGCCTGGCGCAGGCCCTCCCGTGCCCGGTAGGCGAGGGCGGCGACGGCGTTCGGGGCCAAGCCCAGCAGGGGTCCCACCTCGGCCGCCGGGCGACCCTCGACCTCGGTGTGCCAGAGCACCATCTGCCAACGCTCCGGGAGCGACGCGAAGGCGGCCGCCACCATGCGGGCGTCCTCGCTGTCGGGCGGGACGTTGAGCAGCGCCAGGTTGACGTCTTCGGGCACGTCGCCCGGAACATCGACCCGCCCGTCCTTGCGCGCCTTGTCGTACCAGGCGTTGCGCACGCAGGTCATGAGGTAGGGCCGGAACGCCACCTCCGGACCGCCGCCGCGCCGCAGGGCCGACAGCACCCGGGTGAACGCCTCGGCGACGAGGTCGTCGACATCGGATCGCGACGCGCCCAGGCTGCGAGCGGCGGCCTTGGCCGCCGGCGAATGGCGCTCGTAGAGCACCGCGAAGGACGCGTCAGAGCCGGCGCGGGAGCTGGTGATCAGCTCCGCGTCCGAGAGTGCGCTGAGATCTCCTCCGACCCGGTGCATCTTGTTCATGACGTGTGGCGGCGAAGGTTATGACGGAAAATCACGTCATGACGGGCCGAGTGCCACGTCTCCTCCCTGTGCAACCGTGGAGGGACGCATGTCGCTGACGACAGATCGAGGGTCGATCCTGGTCGAGTGGCGCCGCCGGGTCCGCACCGGCTGGGGTCTCGGCCCGCACTGGCACACCATCGACGGCACCGCCGCACTCGTGCGCACCCTGCTCGACGGCACCGCTGATCCCTGCGCGGTGCTGGGGGAGCTGGGCCGCCGCTGCGGCCACGACGGCCACCCGTTCGACCAGGTCACGGCCTGGACCAATGAGCTGATCGAGGTCCTGCCCCGCCGCTTGCGGCGACGGGTGGACCAGCGCCGAGCCGCCGTCGCCCTCGCCGACGGCTGGGCCGAAGGAACGCTGGAGCGCCGCCATGCCCGGGGCACCGGCGTGGCGGCGATGGGCGCCCTGCAAATGGCGCTGGAGCAGTGCTACGACCGCTGCGAGGCCATCGGGACCGACGCGTCGGCCACCTACGCCCTCGTCGTGCTCGATGTCGACAGCGGGCTCCTACCCCCTATTCCCCGCGCCGCCGCCATGGCCGCCATCGCCTCTCATGCCCGTCGAGTGTTCGCCGCCGGCGAGCCCATGGCGGCGACACCGACGGGTCGGCTCCTCGTGCTGGTCGAGCGCAGCCCCGACTTGCCGGCAATCGTGCGTTCGATCGTGGCCACCTGCGAGGTGTCCCCGCTGCTGGCCGGTTGCTCGCGCGTCCAGGGGTGGATGGAGCCTCTGTCCCCGGACCGCGCCCATCTCGACGCCCACCTGGCTGAGCTCGCCCTGTAGGCACTCGCTGTTCGCTGTCTCGAGGAGCCCCCAGCCCCCGGGCTTCTCACTCCCCGCCTCGGCCTGACTGTCGCTGCACAACGTCGTGAACGACGGTCAGGCCAGGTGGCGGCGGCGATCCAGCACCGTCTTCGCCTTCCACGCGCCCCAGATGATGCCCGGCTCCTGCAGCGACTCGTCGATCTCGCGCCAGGACGCCGGCGAGAGGTCGTAGACGTCCTCGGGAAAGGCGCGCTCGCGGAACTCGTCGCGGTGCACCGCCGGGACCCCGGCCGCGCGCAACACCGCCGTCGGGTAGCGAACCGCCCCGCGCAGGATCGACAGCGGGTTGGTGGGTTGCTGCTCCACGTCGAGGGCGAGCAGCCGCCCCAGCTCCTCGCCGACGCTCTGGGTCGCCTCCGCACCGGCCTGCCGGGCGGCGTCGGCCACCACCGGCGGCACGGCTCCGGCATAGGCCACCATGATCCGGGCCACCGAACGCTCCACCCATCCGCCGACCACCGCGTTCACGGCGGCCGCCAGCGTGTCGGCGGGGTCGTCCACGCCCGTACCCTACGAGAGCATGGATCGCACCCCGTGGGCCGACGGGATGCGGATGCCCGCCGAGTGGTCGCTCCACGACCGCACCCTCATCGTCTGGCCGGCCCGGCGATCGCTCTGGGGCGAGCGCTACGACCAGGCCTGCGCCGTCCACGCCGAGGTCGCTCGCGCCGTCGCCACCCATGAACCGGTGACGATGGTGGCGGCGGCGGCCGATGTCGCCGCCGCCCGCCTCGCCTGCGGTCCCGGCGTCGAGGTCGTCGCTCTGCCCATCGACGACTCCTGGGCTCGCGACAGCGGCCCCATCGGCGTCGTGGCTGACGGCGGCCGGCGGGCGCTGGTCGACTTCGTGTTCAACGGCTGGGGGGAGAAGTTCGCCCCGTGGGACGACGACGACGAGCTGGCCGGCCGTCTCGCCGACCATCTCGCACTGCCGCGCTACCGCGCCCCGTTCGTGCTGGAGGGCGGCTCCGTCGCCGTCGACGGCGAGGGCACACTCATCACCACCGAGCAGTGCCTGCTGCATCCGAACCGCAATCCGGGTCTGACGCGTGCCGAGATCGAAGCCGGGCTCCGGCACTACCTGGGCGTCGAGCGGGTCGTGTGGATCCCCTTCGGGCTGGCCGACGACGACGACACCGATGGCCACGTCGACAACGTCGCCTGCTTCGTCGCCCCCGGTGTGGTGCTGGTGCAGGGCTGCGACGACCAGAGCCGGCCCGATCACGAGCGGCTCGCCATCAACCGGCGTTGCCTCGACGGCGCCATCGACGCCGCCGGCCGCGCCATCGAGGTGGTGGAGGTGCCGGCGCTGCCCTTCGTGGCGACCGGACGGGGCTCGCGGGCCGTCCCCTACCTCAACTACTACGTGGCCAACGGCGTGGTGGTGGTGCCGGTCGCCGGCCACCCGGCCGACGGCAAGATCCTCGCGCTCATCGGGTCGTTCTACCCGGGGCGGGAGGTGGTGGCCGTCGCCGGCGACGCCCTCGCCCATGGCGGCGGCGGGGTGCACTGCATCACCCAACAGGTACCGTCGAGCGGGCTCGCGGAAGTCCCGTTCTCACCATGAAGCTGCTCACCGCCACCGGTCACACGCTCGATTCGCCTGCCCGCCTGGAGCCGTCCACGCGTGCGCCGCTGCGCATCGGGGCGGTGCAGCAGCGCTGGCACCCCGACCCCGTCGAGCACCGCCTGGCCATCACCGGCGGGGTCCGCCTGGCTGCCGCCGAAGGCGCCACGGTGGTGTGCTTGCAGGAGCTGACGTTGTCGCCGTACTTCGCGGTGACGCCCGGCGGCCCCGCCCTCGGCGGCGCCGCGCCTGAGCCGCTGCCCGGAGGACCTACCTACGAGCTGGCGGCCGAGCTGGCCACCGAGACGGGCGCCTTCGTCCACGCCTCGCTCTACGAGGCGCCCGGCGAGGCTGACGGCGACGGCCTGGGCTTCAACACCGCTATCTGCGTCGCTCCCGGCGGCCAACTGGTCGCCCGCACCCGCAAGCTCCACATCCCGCGGGGCGAGGGCTACCACGAGGACCACTACTTCCGGCCCGGCACGACCGGCTATCCGGCGGTGCCGCTCGCCGGGGCAACCTTCGGCTTCCCCACGTGCTGGGACCAGTGGTTCCCCGAGCTGGCCCGGGCCTACTCGCTGGCCGGCGCCGAGGTGCTCGTCTATCCGACGGCCATCGGGTCCGAACCCGAGCTGCCCGGCTTCGACACCGAGCCGCTCTGGCAGCAGGTGATCGTGGCCAACGGCATCGCCAACGGCACGTTCATGGTGGCCGTGAACCGCATCGGCCACGAGCCGCCGCTCACCTTCTACGGCTCCTCGTTCATCTCCGACCCCTATGGCCGGGTGCTCGTGCAGGCGCCACGCGACGAGCCCGCCGTGCTGGTGGCCGACCTCGATCTCGACCAGCGGCGCGACTGGTTGCACCTCTTCCCGTTCTTCGCCACCCGCCGACCCGACACCTACGGCTCGCTTGTCGACGACCGCTGACCAGGCGACCGAGCAGTCGGTGTCCGAACATCGCTGGCGGGGCGTGGTGGCCACGCTGCTGGTGGTGCTGGCGGCGCTGAGCGCGACGGTCGGGCCTCGCCGGCTGGTCCGAGCGGTCGCTGTTCGACAGCGAGGAGTTCGCCGACCGCGCCACCTACGGCATCTTGCAGGACACGCCGTACACGTTCGCCGCGCCCACCGACTTCTCGTGTGCCGTCAACCGTGGCCCGGCCGACGCGCCGCTGTTCGAGCTGAACCACTTCATCACCAACAAGCAGCCGCCGTCGGTCCAAGTGGGCCGGGAGGTGAACGCCTACGACGTGCTGATGGGGCGCGTGCAGCAGCAGGAGCGCGGCCTGTTCCCCACGATCGTCGCCGTCAACTTCTACGACCAGGGCGACCTGCTGAAGGTGGTCGATCGGCTCAACGGTGTGGCGTCGGGCTAGCCAGCGCCTGGTTGAGGTTGCCGGAGCGCAGCCCTTCGAGGTCGAGCGTCACGTAGGTGTAGCCCGACGCCCGCACGGCCGCCACGACCGCCTCTCGCTGGCGCAGCAGCGCGTCCAGGTCCGCGAGCGGCACCTCGAGGCGGGCAGTGTCGCCGTAGTGCCGCACCCGTAGGGCCGGGAACCCCAGGCGCTTCACGGCGGCTTCGGCCCGGTCGACGCGCGACAGCACCGACACGGTCACCGGCGTCCCGTAGGGCACCCGCGACGCCAGGCACGCGGCCGCCGGCTTGTCCCACGTCCGCAGGCCGAGCTGGCGCGACCAGGAGCGGACGTCCTGCTTCGTGAAGCCGGCATCCACCAGCGGGAAGGCCGCTCCCCGCTCGGACGCCGCCCGCTGGCCCGGCCGGTGGTCGCCGAGATCGTCGAGGTTGACACCCAGCACCACCGTGGCGCCCTCCGCCGCCGCCATGGGAGCCAGTACGTCCATGAGCGCCGTCTTGCACCGGGCACAACGATCGCCGTCGTTGGCCACGTAGGCCAGATCGTCCAGCTCGGTGGTGAGCACCTCGCTCCAACGCAGGCCCCACTCGGCGGCGAGGGCGTGGCAGTCGGCGCGCTCGTCACCGGCCAGCGACGGCGACACGGCGGTGGCCACCGCGCAGGCGCCGGGCCCGAGGGTGCGGTGGGCCACCCACGCCAAGAAAGCGGAGTCGGCGCCACCCGAGAACGCCACCACGACGCGCCCGAGCGCCCGGAGCCGCGCTTCCAAAGCCGCCAGCGCCGCCGGCGGTAGCTCCGGCTCCGGCTCGGCTCGGTCAGGCATCGACGACCTCGAGACGCACGCGCTTGAACCCCTTGCCCTTGTTCTCCGTCTTCACCACGCGGATGCGACCGACCTCGTCGGTGGTGCGCACGTGGGTGCCGCCGTCGGCTTGCTTGTCGAGGCCGACGATGTCGACCACCCGGATCTCGGCCACCGTGTCGGGCACCAGGCTCACCTTGGTGCGGATCAGGTCGGCGTCTTCGAGGGCCGTGTCCCGTGGCAGGAACTCGACCTCGATCGGTCGGGCCGCCGCCAGCTCGGTGTTGACGAGGTCTTCGACGCGATGGGCGAAACCTTCGGGCAGGGGATCGAACTCGAAGTCCATACGAGCTGAGAGGGGTTCCATGTTCCCGCCGGTGACCGGCACCCGCCACTCGTTCCAGATGACGCCGCACAGGACGTGGAGCGCGGTGTGCGTGCGCATGAGCGCGTGGCGGCGGTCCCAGTCGACCTCGCCGTCGACCTCGGCGCCCACTGCGGGTGCCTCGCCGTCGAGGTGGTGCCAGACCAGATCGCCCTCCTTGCGGACGTCGGTCACTCTGGCGCCGCCCAGCGTGCCGGTGTCGTGGGGCTGACCGCCACCCGTCGGGTAGAAGGCGGTGCGATCGAGTGCTACGGCGCCGTCGCGCTCGTCCACGACGGTGGCCCGGAACCTCCGGAGGTAGGCGTCTCGCAGGTACAGCAACTCACTCACGCTGCCGATCCTGCCACGGCGACGCGCCCTACACTCCGCACGGTGGTGGGCCGCAGCCTCATGATTGCCGTTGTCGGCTTGGCCATGGCGCTGGGCGCGTGCACCGGAGACTCGGCCACCCCCACCACGCCGACCACGACGATCGCCACCACCACGACCACTCGGGTGCCCCGCGGCAACCTCGACGGCCAGCTCACCATCGGGGTTCTCCTGCCCCAGTCGGGGAACGGCCAGGGCCAGCTCCTCGGGGCGTCGATGACCGCCGCCGTCGACATGGCGATCCAGGAGATCAACGCCGCCGGCGGGGTGAACGGCCAGCCGGTGGTGCGCTACCTGGCCGACGAGGGCACCGACCAGGAGACGGCGGCCAAGGGCCTGGACGAGCTGCTCACCAAGGACCGGGTCGATGCCATCGTCGGACCGGCGTCGTCGAAGGTGGCGCTGGCCCTGATGGACAAGATCGTGGACGAGAAGGTGGTGACGTGCTCGCCCACGGCGACGGCCACCGCCCTGTCCGATTATCCCGACGAGAACTACTTCTTCCGCACCATCGCCTCCGACCGGTTGCAGGGCAAGGTCCTGGCCGAGGTGATCGCCGAGACCGGGCGTAGGTCGACGGCCATCATCACCTCCGACGACGAGTACGGGCGCGACCTCGCGCAGCAGCTGGCCACCACGCTCGAGGGCGAGGACACCACGGTCACCAGCACGACGAGCTACGACGCGACCGCTACCGACTTCACTGCGGTGGTCGAGGCCGCGCTGAAGGACAGGCCGGCCTCCGTCGCCGTGATCGGCGTGCCTGACCCGGGCGGCCGGATCATCGCCGCGCTGGAAGCGGCCGGGACGCCTCCCCGCAGCATCTTCGTCACCGACGGCATGCGGCAGCCGGACCTCTTCGAGCAGGTGCAGCCGGGCAAGCCCGAGAGCGTGGCTGGCATCCAGGGCACCTCCCCGTCGGCCAACCCGCCGTCGTCGTGGTTCAACGACGCCTTCGCCGCCTTCGCCCCGAACGCCCAGAACCTGTACACGTCGTACGCCTACGACTGCACCAACCTCATCGCGCTGGCGGCCCAGACGGCCCACACCGACGATCCCACCAAGTTCGTGGCCGAGATCGTGCCGACGAGCCGCAACGGCGTGGGCTGTCGCAACTTCACCGACTGCGCGCCGGTCGTGGCCGACGGGCGCAGCATCGATCTCAACGGTGCCTCCGGCCGCATCGAGCTGCTCGAGAACGGCGACGCCAGCACCGGCAGCTACGACGTGTTCGTCTTCGGCACCGACGGGAAGGACCAGACGATGAAGACGAAGATCGAAAACCTGTAGCGGGGCGGCGGCCTAGCGGCGCGCGAACAACTCGTCGAGCGGGGTCACCATGCCCGTGTAGAACCGCCCGAAGTCGCCGTAGATCGACGAGGCGCGGTCGAAGCGGAGCTGGTACACGACGGCCTTCAGGTCGTCGGGATGCACGGCGAAGAGCGTGACGCCCCACTCGAAGTCGTCGATGCCGGTCGAGCCGGTGATGACCTGCAGCACCCGCCCGGCGAAGGCCCGGCCCGACGTGCCGTGCTCTCGCATCAGCAGCGACCGCTCCTCGTACGACAGCGTGTACCAGTTCTGCTGCACCTCACGCCGCCGCGACATCGGGTAGAAGCAGAACGCCGGCTTCCCCTCGGGTGGCAGGCGGGGGTACAGCCGCAGGTTCTTCATCTCCTCGGGCATGCCGCCGGCGTACTCGCTCACCTCGGTGAGCGAGACGTACGAGTCCACCACGTCCAGCCCCGCGTCCTGCAGGCCGGTCTGGAGCCGGCGCAGCACGCGCAGGTCGGGACCGATGCCCATGAACGCCACATCGGCCTTGTGGCCGAGCATGGACGCCGTCACGACCTGATGATCGGCCGCCTCGCATGCCTTGACGGCGGCGATCACGGCCTCGGCGTCGACGACCGCGGTCGGCTTGCAGAACAGATGGAGCACACCCCAGCCGACGCTGGGCACGACCGGGTCAGCCACGACGAGGCGGCGGCGGGGGCCAGGACCGACCGAGGCTGATGGCCGCTCGGGGTGGCGGCAGGGCGCTGACCGTGGCGAGCGGGGTGGCCGGTGGATCGAGGTCGAAGGCGACCTCGTGGGTCTCGTGGGCCGCCACCGCGGCGACGTGGAAGTCCTCGAGGCGCTGGCGCGTGGCCGGCAGGTGGTACCAGGCGCCGTCGACGGTGGGGCCACGCGTGCCGAAGTAGATGGCGTCGATGTCCTCACCGGTGACCGTGCGCCGCTGCATCATGGCGTTGGCGATGGCGAGGACGAACCAACGGTTGCGCTCGAGCAGTACCTCGGCCCGCTCGTAGAGCTCGCGCAGCTTGGCTTCCACACGGCGGTCGAGGTCGTCCTTGGCGGCCAGGCCGGTGCCCATGCCCGACGAGATGGTGTCGCCCATGCCGGCGCGGGTCAGCATCGCCGTGATGACGCCTGTGGCGTTGCCGAGGTCGCCGCCGACGCCGGCGGAGTTGTCACCGCCGAAGAACATGCGCTCGCCCGCTAGCGACGCCAGCGCGCACACGACGTCGATCTCCCAGTCCGTGCGCCACCGGAAGTCGCGCTCGACGCGTGGGATCCAGCTGACGAAGCCCCCGACCGGGCCGCGCTTCTCGATGGTGGCGATGTCGATGACGTCTCGCCGGCGCAGCAGGTACGTGCCGACGGCGTGGGCCGCTTCGTGGATGGAGGTCTCGTACTGCTCCAGCCGGGTGGCGGCCATGCCGTCGGGCATGCCGTGCACCTTGAAGATGCGGGCCTCGATGACGTCGGGCCACGTGACGTAGTCGCGCCCGTGGCGGATGGCCACGATCAGCGACTCGTTCACGATGTCCTTGATCATGGCGCCCGAAGCGTAGGGCGACATGAGCGCCAGGCTCTCCACCTGCTCCGGCGTCAGCACGTTGCGGACCTTGGCGAGGTAGCCCTCGAAGGTCATCTTCCGGCCGTCGAGGGCCGGAGTAGTTGACGTGGTACATGCGGTCGATGCGGCCCGGGCGCAGCAAGGCGGCGTCGAGCGACTCGGGCATGTTCGTCGCCATGATCGTGAGGATGCGGTACTTCGGCGGCTTCTTGGGCGGGATGCAGAGGAAGCCGCGCACCACGCGGTTGAAGAAGCCGCGCGGTTTGTTGAGGCCCGACATCTCGGTGAGGATCGCCTGCAGCGTGCCCATGCCGCCACCGCCGCCCATGCCCATGCCGGCGATGAAGGGGTCGCTGAGGCGCCTCGGCCTGACGTCGCTGGTCGAGGTCTCGAAGGCGGCCATCGCCTCGTCGTGCAAGACCTGCTGGGCTCCCGACGAGAGGTAGTGGGCACCGTTGCACTGCCCGTTGAAGAGCGCCTCCGAGGCGCGCCGGGCATCGTCCTTGCCGAAGCCACCAGACACGACGCCACGGTTGCCGAGGCTGTCGGCCTCGTCGAAGAACACGATCACGCCGCCGTGCTTCAACGCCAGCTTGCGCAGCTTCTTGTAGAGCCGCCGCACCTTCATGATGCCGACGCCCATGAACATCTGGATGAAGGCGCCCGGGTCGACGAAGACGAACGGCTTGCCGGTCTCACCGGCCACGGCCTCGGCCATGAGCGTCTTGCCGGTGCCGGGCGGGCCCCACAGCAGGATGCCGCTGGGGACGTAGCCGCCCTTGTCCTCGATCTCCTTGGGCCGGTCGAGGAAGACGATGTTCTCCTTCACCTTCTGCAGGACGTGATCCTGACCCCACACGTCGGAGAACCGGGTCTTGATGTCCTCGGGCATGTAGGTCTCGACGCCGCCCCGACCCAGGAACCAGAAGATGGCGACGAACTGCATGATGCCGAGGCCGAGCACGAAGACGAGGCTGAAGAACCACGGCATCTGGCCGTTGGCGAACGGGTTGAAGATCAGCTTCTGCGGGGCCTGAGCAATGGCCTCCCAGAACGACAGACCCCAGTACGACGCCAGCAGGAGGCCGATGATCGTGCCCCAGATGAGCGTTTTGACGATGCGCGCCATCCGGTAGCGCTTCCAGGGGTTGCGGGCGTCCCAGTACCGGTTCCACGCTCCCCATACCTGCTTGATCCAGAACTGGTTGTACCCGGCCGACCGCTCGCCGATGAGGTAGTGGATCTGCCGGAGGATCTCCACCCCCAGGAGGCCCAGCACCCACCACTTGGCGTCGATCTGGTCACCGTACGGCATCGCCCCAACTCATGATGGGGATGTCGGCGTGCTTGAGCACGACCGAGAAGGCGAAGATGGCGATCAGGATGATGCTGACCTTGATGCGGTCGAAGAAGAACAGCGGCTTGCGCGTCATGCGCTCGCGCCTGTCGGGCACTGGCTCGTGCACCGAAACGATGGGCGGCGGCAGCGGGCTCATCTCTTCACCTTCCACGATGAGGCGATCTCGTCGATCGATGTACGTTCGCTGAGGTAGCACTGCGACTCACAGCGCATGAGGAGGAGGTACGCCCGCCCGAGCGTGGGGTCGAGGAGCTCCGAGCCGTCGATCGTGACCCACGCGTTGGGTTCCTCGGCGCTGGGCACGTTGATCACCGTACGGCTTCCGACGATGCCCGTGCCCGAGTCGATGGAGGTGTAGGAGACGACCTCCCACGCCGCGGGCGTGCCCGGGTCCTGAAGCACCGGGTCGATGCCGCCGAAGATGATGCGACGCAGGCCGGACTGCGAGAGCTGATCGTTGTCCGACGACGACAACGCATAGATCTGGACGTCGCCTACGAGATCGGCCGGCCGGTCGAGGTCGAGGTGGGCGGTGTCGGGTTGGTGGGAGGCGTCGAAGGCCACGTGCCAGATGCGTTCGGTGGCCGACGGCAGCTTGGTGGCGCGACCTTCGGTGTCCTGCTCGGTGAGCGGGAACACCTTCCAGCCGTTCGGCACCTTGAAGAACGCGCCCTCGGTGGAATTGTTCACGAAGTGGTACTTGCTGGCGCTGCAACCCGCCGCCAGGAGGGCGAACGACAGCCCGGCAACCACGAAGAACCCGCGCCACCGACCGAGCATGCCCAATTATCGTCCAGATCCCGAACCGATGGCGTCAGGTCGGGATCTGGCGTTTCTCCAACGTGACGAGCGCGTTGTAATCGGGTACACCCGATCCCGGCTCGCGGTGGCGAGGCCCACCCGACACCAGCACGTTGCCCTCGGGCCAGTGGACCTGCAGCGTCCGCGCCGGCAGTCGTGCGAGCCGCGCCCGCCCCTCCATGACACCCGCGTCTGACCGCAGTGTGACGCCGTCTCCTTCACGAACCCCCAGCTCAGCGGCGTCGGCTTCATCGATGAACACCGCGTCGCGCACCGCTCCCGTCAGGGGGTCGATGGCGCCGAAGACCATCGAGTTGAACTGCTTGCCCCGCCTCGTCGACACGAAGAACGTCCCCTCCGGAAGCGGCGCCGGCCGGTCGTCGGTGATGCTGAAGCGGCCGCGCCCGCTCGGGGTCGGGAACACCCCGCCGGCGCACAGGTGCCGGCCGCCCCACTGGATGGCGTCGCCGGTGCGCTCCAGGTCCTCGATGCCCGCATAGGCCGGCACCACGGCGGCGATCTCGGCGCGCAGATCCCGGTTGGCCGGCCAATCGAAGGCCGTGGCGACGTCGGGCCGGACTCGGGCGGCCAGCTCGGCGAAGATCCGCCACTCGCTGCGAGCCTCACCCACCTGGCGCGGGATCTCGGGACTGAAGGCCACCCGGCGCTCCGTCGTGGTCTCCGTGCCACCACCCTCCTGCTCGTAGCGGGTGGCCGCCGGCAGCAGGATGACGTCGTCGCCGGGCAGCAGCATCTGACTGGTCAGCACGATGTCCTGGTGCACCCGCAGCGGCACCCGCTCCAGTGCCGCCGCCACGCGCGGCGGATCGGGCAACACATCCAGGAAGTTGCCGCCGTCGAGCAGCAGCACGTCGAGCTCGTCCCGCTCGGCCGCCTCGACCTGCTCGGCGGCGGTGAGCCCGACGTGGCCGGGCACGGCGAACCCCCACTGCGCCGAGAGCGCGGCGACGTGACCCTCGTCAAGGGACAATCCGCCCGGCAACGCCGTGGCGTAAGCACCCATCTCGGCGCCGCCCTGGACACCCGAGTGCCCGCGGATGGGCATGAGCCCGGCACCGTCCCGACCGACGTTGCCACGCGCCAGCGCCACGTTCACGATGGCCTTCACGCTGCCGACCGCGTCACGGTGCTGGGTGATGCCCATGCTCCACACGAGCACCGCCGCCTTGGCCCGCACGTACTCGTCGACGAAAGCTTCGAGCTGGCCGCGGGTGATGCCGGCGCTGGCCAGCAGGTCGTCCAGGTCCATGACCGCCAGCACCGCTTCGAGCGCCGGCCAACCCTCGGTGTGGGCGGCCACGAAGGTGCGGTCGACGGCGTCGCGGTCGATGAGCCGCTTCAACACGGCGTTGGCCAGTGCCGCATCGCCGGCGGGGCGCACCGGCACGTGAAGATCCGAGAGCTTGGTACCGAACAGCGCCGACTCCGCGCTGGACGGCACCCAGTAGCGCTCCAGCCCGGGCTCGAGGTACGGGTTGATCACCACGACCCGCGCGCCGCGCTGCTTCGCCAGGTACAGGTACTTGGTGAAGACCGGTTGGTTGTTGGCGACGTTCGAGCCCCACAGCACGATGAGGTCGCTCTCGATCACGTCCTGCAGCGAGCACGTGCTGGCGGCCACGCCGATGGTGTCCTTCAGGCCCAACGTGGAGGGGGCGTGGCACACCCGCGCCGCCGAATCGATGTTGGCCACGCCCATGGCCCGTGCCGCCTTGCCGGCCACGTAGTACGACTCGTTGGTGAGGCCCCGGCTGGTGAGGTAGATGGCGACGCGATCGCCGCCGGCGCGACGGATGCCTGCCGCGGTCGCGCCCAGCGCCTCGTCCCACGAGATCCGTGAGAAACCGGCCTCGCCGCGGCGCCGGCGCATCGGGTAACCGAGCCGGCCGAGGGCTCGCAGCTCGGCGCCGGTCCTCGACCGCAACGACTCCACGTCGGCCAGCAGCGCAGGATCGAACGCGTCGGCGGTGTTGGTCTCGAGCAGCTTGAGGCGCGTCATGCAGAGGTGCACGCCGTCGATGGTCCAGTCGTGGAAGCCGGCCACACCCAGGGCGCAACCGTCGCACACGCCCTGCTGCAGGATCTTCTTGGCGTACGGGAGGTTGCGGCGGTTGGCCCAACCCACCTTCGCCATCTCGAGGTAGTGGTTGGGCTTCTGCTGGCCGATCCCGTTGGGGGCCAGACCGGCCCAGCCCTTGCGGTTCCACCTCACCACGAGACGCGCTCCGGGGCGTAGACGTTCAGTCGCCCCTCACGGGCGAAGCCGACGAGGGTGATGCCGGCCGTGCGAGCGGTGGCCACCGCCAATGCCGACGGCGCGCTCACGGCGATCATCGTGGCGAAGCCGGCGGCCCATGCCTTCTGCACGATCTCGAAGCTCGCCCGACCCGACACGAACAGCACGAGGTCTCGGGCGGGCAGGCGGCCGTCGAGCAACAGCCGCCCCACCACCTTGTCGACGGCGTTGTGGCGCCCGATGTCCTCCCGCACCACCAACGGTGCGCCGCTCGCGTCCAGAGCGGCGGCGGCATGGGCCGCGCCGGTTGCGGTGAACACGCCCTGGGCGGCGCGCACGCGCTCGGGCATGGCGGCCAGCACGGCGAGCGGCACCGGCGCTGACAGCGGCAACGGGTCCAGCCGCGCCGCCAGCTCGGCCAGCGTCGTCGAGCCGCACAGGCCGCACGACGACGTGGTGGTGCCGACGCGGGCAACAGGAACCGGCGCGGCGCCGCGGGTGTCCACGGTGACGACGTTGAACTCGGTGTCGACGGCCGAGCCGGTGGCGCAGTAGCGCACCCGGGTGACCGGAGCGGTGGCCAGCAGGCCGTCGGTGAAGCAGAGGCCGGCGGCTAGCTCGAAGTCGTGGCCAGGCGTGCGCATGGTGGTGGCGACGAGATGCTCGTCGAGGCGGATCTCGAGCGGCTCCTCCACGACCAGCTCGTCAGGCGTGCGGCGGACCGATCCCGCTTCCACCTTCGTGACGAGGAAGGTCTCGGTCCGACCCCGGGGCATGCCAGCAGGGTATCGACCGAACCGGTTGCTACTGCGGCCGGTTGCTACTGCGGCCGGCGGGCACCCGGCCACGGTCCCAGGGGGTCGTCGGGCAGGTGCTCGATGGCGGTCTCGGTGAGGAACAGCTTCAGGCCGCGTGCCTCGTAGTTGGCGCGGGCGTGGGGACCGTCGAGCGTGCACGTGTGCAGCCACACCCTCGTCGTGCCTTCGATGGCCCACGCCCGCCCGAGCGCCTCGGTGAGCAGCCAACCCCCTATGCCCTGGCCGATGAACCGCGGGATGAGGCCGAAGTACACGACCTCGACGTCGCCGCCGTCTTGGCGTTGCAGCTCGAAGTAGCCCGCCGGCGTACCCCGCACCGAGGCCACCCACGTCTCGACGTCGGGGCGCTCCACCCAGTCGATCCACTGCTGGTAGCTCCACGACAGCCGGGTCCACCACCACCAGTCACCCCCGACGGCGGTGTAGAGAAACCGGTTGAGCTCGGGCAGCGGGACCTCGGCGCGCCCGAGGGCCACCGGTTCGGCCGGCGGCCTCGTCGAGGGGCGCAGCTCGTCCGGGGAGCGCTGCTCGAGGTGCCAGGTCGTGACCTCGGTCGGAGCCATCGGCCCCGGTGTCTAGTCGACCGCCGCCAGCCGCCCCAGGGGACCGGGCGGCAGCCGTCTGGGGCGGGGGCGCGGCGACGGGCGACCGAGTTCGCGTTCCACATGATCTCGACAACGGCTGGCGGCGCGGCCGGCGGTCCGCGGTCGACGTCACGGCGTGTGGTCGGCGCCGGGCGGCGGGGGCGCTTCTCGTCGCGCGTCGGTGCCATAGCTGCGGCCGACGTGCACCGAGAAGCCCGTTCGCGATCGGCTGACGCCCCGGAAACGCCGATCGCGGTCTCGGCACGAGACTCGTCCCGATCGAGGTCACGCTGCCGGAGCCCGCCCGGCCGCGCCACTACGTTCGGTCCATGGCCCACCACCTCGCCGCCCGCATGGCCACGATCGAACCGTTCCGTGTCGTCGAGGTCATGGAAGCGGCATGGGAGCTGGAGGCGTCGGGGCGATCGCTGGTGTGGCTCGTGGCGGGCGAGCCCGATTTCGGCACCCCACCGCAGGTGGTGGAGGCGGCGGCCCGGGCCGCCGCCGACGGCCACGTCCACTACACCGCCTCGCTCGGCATCCCGACGCTGCGCCGGGCGATCAGCGCCTACTACGCCGAACGGTTCGGCGTCTCGGTGGACCCCGAGCGCGTGGCCGTCACGACGGGCGCGTCCAGCGCGCTGCTCATGGCGCTGGCCGCCACCGTGGACCCGGGCGGCGAGGTCGTGCTGACCGACCCCGGCTATCCCTGCAACCGCACCTTCGTCCGGCTGAACGGCGGGCTGCCGGTCGGGGTGGCCGTCGGTGCCGATACCAACTACCAACTGACCGCCGACCTGGTGGCGGACGCGTGGTCGGAGCGCACCGCCGGGGTGCTCCTGGCCACGCCGTCCAACCCAACGGGCACCGTGGTGCCGCCGGCCGAACTGACCGCCATCGCCGACCTGGTGGCGTCGCGAGGCGGGACCCTCTTCGTCGACGAGATCTACGGCGAGCTCGTGTACGACCGGTCACCCACATCGGTGCTGACCCACACCGACGACGCCTTCGTCATCAACAGCTGCTCCAAGACGTTCGGCATGACCGGGTGGCGACTCGGCTGGATGGTGGTGCCGCCGTGGGCCATCGATGCCGTGCGCACGCTGGCCCAGAACATGTACATCTCCCCTCCGGCTCCGGCGCAGCACGGTGCCGTGGCCGCCTTCACGCCGGAGGTGTGGAAGCTCGTCGAAGAGCGCCGGCTGGCGTTCCAGGAGCGGCGCGATGTGCTGGTGGCCGGACTCACGGCGATCGGGTTCGGCGTCGACGCCCGACCGGAGGGGGCGTTCTACGTGTACGCCGACATCAGCGCCTTCGACACGGACTCGGCCGCCTTCGCCCGGCGGCTGCTGCACGAGGCCGGCGTGGCCGTCACCCCGGGACAGGACTTCGGCACCAACGGCGCCGATCGCCACGTCCGGCTGTCGTACACCACGGGGATCGACAACATCGAAGAGGGCCTGACCCGTCTCATGACTTACCTCTCCTGAGACTTCTACTCCGGGAACGCAAAGGGGGGCGAGGGGTTCGATCCGACAGCCGTGGCGCAGTCCAGCGTGGCTGTCGGGCGAGACCCCCCGCCCCCCTCACGAGAGCGGACTAGAAGTCCTCCATGCCCCCTCCGGGCATCCCGCCGCCGCCGCCATTCGCCTCAGGCTTGTCGGCGATGACGACCTCGGTCGTGAGGAACAGGGCGGCGATCGAGGCTGCGTTCTGCAGCGCCGAGCGGGTCACCTTGGCGGCGTCGATGACGCCGATCTTCACCAGGTCCTCGTAGGCGCCGGTGGCCGCGTTCAGGCCCTCGGGACCAGTGAGGTTGCGCACCCGCTCCACCACGACGCCGCCTTCGAGGCCGGCGTTCTCGGCGATCTGCTTGAGCGGAGCCTCGAGCGCCTTGGCCACGAGACGAGCACCGGTGGCCTCGTCACCGACCAGGCTGTCGGCCCGCTTCAGCACGGCCGCCTGGGCCCGCAGCAACGCCACGCCACCGCCGGGGACGACGCCCTCTTCGATGGCCGCCTTGGTCGTGGACACGGCGTCCTCGATGCGGTGCTTCTTCTCCTTGAGCTCCACCTCGGTGGCGGCGCCGACCTTCAGCACCGCGACCCCGCCGGAGAGCTTGGCCAGACGCTCCTGGAGCTTCTCCCGGTCGTAGTCGGAGTCGGTGTTGTCGATCTCGGCCTTGATCTGGTTGACCCGGCCCTTGATGTCGTCCTCGGTGCCAGAGCCCTCCACGATGGTGGTCTCGTCCTTGGTGACGATGACCTTCTTGGCCCGGCCCAGCAGGTCGAGGGTCACGTTCTCCAGCTTGAGGCCGACCTCTTCGGTGATGACCTGACCGCCGGTGAGGATGGCGATGTCCTGGAGCGTGGCCTTGCGGCGCTCACCGAAGCCCGGGGCCTTGACGGCGACGGACTTGAAGGTGCCGCGGATCTTGTTCACCACGAGGGTGGCGAGGGCCTCGCCCTCGACGTCCTCGGCGATGATGGCCAGCGGACGACCCGACTGCATGACCTTCTCGAGCACGGGCAGCAGGTCGCGCACCGAGCTGATCTTCGAGCCGACGAGCAGGATGTAGGGATCGTCGGCGACGGTCTCCATGCGCTCGGGGTCGGTCACGAAGTACGGGGAGATGTAGCCCTTGTCGAAGCGCATGCCCTCGACGAGGTCGATCTCGATGCCGAAGGTCTGGCTCTCCTCGACGGTGATGACGCCGTCCTTGCCGACCTTGTCGATGGCCTCGGAGATCATCTGGCCGATCTCGTCGTCGGCGGCCGAGATGGCGGCCACCTGGGAGATCTGCTCCTTGGAGTCGACTTCCTTGGCCAGGTCCTTCAGCGACTCCAGCACGGTGACGACGGCGGCCTCGATGCCCTTCTTCAAGGACATGGGGTTGGCGCCGGCGGCCACGTTGCGCAGGCCTTCGTGCACGAGCGCCCACGCCAGCACGGTGGCCGTCGTGGTGCCGTCACCGGCTACGTCGTCGGTCTTCTTGGCGACTTCCTTGACCAGTTCGGCCCCGATCTTCTCGTACGGGTCCTCGAGGTCGATCTCCTTGGCGATGGACACGCCATCGTTGGTGATCGTGGGGGCGCCCCACTTCTTCTCCAGCACGACGTTCCGGCCCTTCGGCCCAAGCGTCACGCGGACGGCGTCAGCGAGCTTGTTGAGGCCCGCCTCCAAGCCACGACGAGCTTGCTCGTCGAAGGCGATCGTCTTCGGCATCGGGTAGTCCCTCCATTGGGTGATAGCCGGGTGGTTCGCACTCTCGGTTTGCGACTGCTAGCACTCTAGACCCCCGAGTGCTAACCGGCAACCGCCCGGGCGCCCGAGCTTCCCCGGCGCCGCTCAACCGCCGGCGACGGCAGGGATGATGGCGACGGTCTCGCCCTCGGGCACAGGAGTGTCCAGGCCCTGCAAGAAGCGCACGTCGTCATCGGCCACGAACACGTTCACGAACCGCCGCAGGGCCCCGTCATCGTCGAGGAGGCGATCCTTGAAGCCCGGATGGGCGGCATCGAGGTTGCCGAGGATCTCACCGACAGTGGCGCCGTCGACTTCTACGGTGGGCTTGCCGCCGGCCATGGGACGTAAGGTCGTGGGGATGCGGACGGTCACGGGCATAGGCGTGGAGGCTACCGAGCGGCCGCCCGCTACCAGCAGGCCGCTTGCCACGGGCCAAGCCGGTCACGAAACTGGCACAGATGTTCGGGCCGACCCGTATCTTCCACCACCGGGAGTTCCGGATCCCGGCGCTCATCGAGGCCAAGGCCGGCGAGCGCGTGACGGTGTGCCTGCCGGCCAAGAACGAAGCGGCCACGATCGGCGCCATCGTCACGTTGCTGCGCCAGGAGCTGATGGACGCGCGCTCCCCTGATCGACGAGATCCTGGTCGTCGACGACGGCTCGACGGACGGCACCGCCGAGGTGGCGCGGGCGGCCGGCGCCCGTGTGGAGCTCTCGAGCGACCTGCTGCCCGAGCTCGGCGCCCGCACGGGTAAGGGCGAGACGATGTGGAAGGGCTTGAGCGCGGCCGTCGGCGACATCGTCGTGTGGTGCGATGCCGACATCACCAACTTCGGCGCCCGCTTCGTCATCGGCCTGCTCGGCCCGCTGTTGACCGAGCCCGCCGTCGGGTTCACCAAGGGCTTCTACGACCGCCCGTCGACGGCATGGTCGGCGCCGGTGGCCGCAACACCGAGCTGGTGGCCCGGCCGGTGATCGCGTTGCTCCACCCGCACCTGAGCGGCATCGTGCAGCCGCTGTCGGGCGAGTACGGCGGGCGACGCAAGGTGCTGGAGGCGGTGCCGTTCGTGCAGGGCTACGGCGTCGATCTCGGGCTGCTGATCGACATCTCGGCGCGCTTCGGGTTGAGCAGCATCGCCCAGGTGGACCTCGGGGTGCGGGTGCACCGCAACCGCACCCTCGACGAGCTCTCGCCCCAAGCGCTGGCCATCATGCAGACGGCGTTCGTGAAGGCCCGGCTGAGCGGCATCGGTGCCGAAGCCACGCTGCGGCGGCCCGGCCTCGAGCCGCTGCCGATGACCCACGTCGAGCGCCCGCCCCTGGCCTCACTGGCCGAGGAGCCCCGCACCGCCTAGCCCCCACGAAGCGAACTGATGCGCTTTGTCCTCGTATGTGACGGACAACGCGCGTCGGTTCGGGCGAGAACCGGGCTGACTTCAGCCGTGGACGGGCGGATGGCGCTCGGCCCAGGGCTGGGCCGCCTCGAGCTGGCTCGCCAACCGCAAAGCACGGCCTCGGCGGCGAAGCCGCCGACCAGTTGCACGCCCACGGGGAGACCCCCCGCCGTCCAGTGCAGCGGCAGGCTGATCGCCGGCTGCCCGGTGAGGTTGAACTGCGACGTGTACTGCAGCATGGCGACGAACCGAGCGGTCGCCGTGCTTCGGCTCGGTCAGGTAGCCGATGGGCGGCGGCGGACCGTTGAGCACCGGCGAGACCAGCACGTCGAAGCCGGCGGAGCCGTCGAGCGGATGCCACCACTCCAGCATGCGCCGGCACCAGCGCTGCAACGCCACCTCGGCGGCGAGGTAGTCGGGCGCGGGCACTGACCGCCCGATCTCCTGGAGCCTGAGGTTGCCGTGCTCGATGTCGTCGGTCGTGAGCGGCCGACCGGCCACCGACTCCCAGTGGTCCAGTTCGGCGGCGGTCGACGCCGACACGATCGTCACGAAGCGCTGAGCGCACCTCGGCATCGCCCATGCCGCCGGGTGGGCGATCTCCACCCGGTGACCGAGCGACTCGAGCAGCTTGCCGGTGGCCTGCACCGCCTGCGCACAGTCAGGATCGCCCGGTATGCCCGACGCGGGATGGTCGAGCAGGCCGATGCGCAACGAGCCCGGATCGACACCGACCTCGGCGGCGAAGGGCCGGGCCGGCGGCGGCGCCGTGTACGGGTCGCCCGGCATGTAGCCGGCGATGGCGTCCAGCACCGCGGCCGAGTCGCGCACGGTCCGCGTCACCGCCCCTTGGATGGTGCCGCCCATCCACGAATCGCCGGCGTCAGGGCCGTCGGATACCCGGGCCCGGCTCGGCTTCAACCCGACCAGGCCGCAGTTGGCGGCCGGTACTCGAATGGATCCGCCGCCGTCGTTGGCGTGCCCGACGGCCACGAAGCCGGCCGCCACCGCCGCCGCCGAACCGCCCGACGAGCCACCGGTCGAGTAGTCCACGTCCCACGGGTTGCGCGCCGGTCCCCACGCCAGCGACTCCGTCGTGATGGTGGTGCCCAGCTCGGGCACGTTGGTTCGACCGACAGCGATGAAGCCGGCGGCGCGGAACTTCTGCGTCAGGTAGCTGTCGTGATCGGCCGTGTACCCGAGCGAGCGCAGCAGCCGGGTGCCGCCGTGGTACGGATCGCCGGCGCTGTAGATCCCGAGGTCCTTCAACACCAAGGGCACGCCCCGGAAGGGGCCGTCGGGCAACGGCCCGTCGGCCTCGGCCCGCGCCTTGTCGAAGCGCGGATGGATCACGGCGTTGAGACGATCGTCGACGCGCTCGATCCGGTCGATGGCGGCATCAACCAGTTCCCTGGCGCTGGCCGCGCCCGTGCGGATGAGGTCGGCCTGAGCGGTGGCGTCGAGCCACACGAGATCATCGGACATCGCGGGAGCGTAAACCGCCCGTACCATCGATGTCTGCCCATGCGAGTGCTCGCCGCCATCGACAAGTTCCGAGGCACCGTGACGGCGGCCGATGCCGCCGCTGCCGTGTGTCGCGGCGTCGCGCGCGCCGGCGGAACGGCGAGTGCGCTGCCGCTGGCCGACGGCGGCGAGGGAACACTCGACGTGCTCGGTGGCGGCAACCGCCGCACCATCGTGATGGGGCCTCTTGGCGACGCCGTCGAGGCATGGTGGCGGCTCGACAAGCGCACGGCCGTCATCGAGATGGCCCAGGCGTCGGGCCTGGCATTGGTGGGTGGCGCCGGACGGCAACGATCCCATCGCCGCCACGACCCACGGCACCGGCGAGCTCATCGCCGCCGCCCTCGACGCCGGCGCCAAGCGGGTGCTCGTCGGCATGGGTGGCTCGGCCACCACCGACGGTGGGCTCGGGGCCATCCGGGCGCTGTGGAACCCCGGCCGCATCCGCGGCATCGAGCTGGTCGCGGCGTGCGACGTCCGAACCCGCTTCGTCGACGCCGCCGAGGTCTTCTCGCCCCAGAAGGGCGCCTCGCCGGCTCAGGTGAAGTTGCTCACGCGCCGCCTGGAGCGCCTGGCCCAGGTGTACCTCGACGACTACGGCGTCGACGTGCTGGACCTGGAGTGCGGTGGTGCCGCCGGTGGGCTGGCGGGCGGCCTGGGCGTGGTCGGCGCCACGCTGGTGAGCGGCTTCGACGTCATCGCCGACGAGCTGGACCTGGCCGAGCGCATGGCCGAGGTCGACCTCGTCGTCACCGGCGAGGGCTTCCTGGACGCCCAGAGCTTCGAGGGCAAGGTGGTGGGCGGCGTGATGGAGCTGGCCGCCGAGGTGGGGGTGGACGTGCTGGTCGTGGCCGGCGAGGTGTTCGACGACGCGCCGCCGAGCGTCGACGCCATCTCGCTCGTGGAGCGCTTCGGCCGGGACCGGGCGCTGGCCACCGCGGCGGCCTGCATCGAGGACGCGGTGGCCGAGCGGCTCAGTCCTTCTTCGTGAACCAGTAGACGCCGAAGGCCACGAGCGCTACGGCCACCACGATGGTGAGCGCGCCCGTGACGATGCCGATGACGGTGCGCACCAGGAAGACCACGCCGAAGAAGGCGAGGACGACGACCAGCGGCACCAACCACCACGGCCGGGCCGGCGGTTCGGGCTGCTGCGCCATCGGATCAGCCCGGCGCGGCGGTTGTGGTCGTGGCGGCGGGGGTTGCCGCCGACGACGCGATGTCGCGACCCTCGTTCACCAGTACCTGGGCCTGACCGAGATCCTGCACCGGCTTCGGTTCGGGCATCGGCTGGGGCGGCGCCGACGTTCAGGTAGGCGGCGACCGCGGCGGCGGCCGCGTCGTAGCCGCTCAGGTAGTACACCGTCGTCGTGTCCACCTTGGCGGTGGCGGTGACCGGTTCGGCCATCGTGAAACCATCGGAGGCCATCTTCTCGCTCAACCGGCCGGCCGCGCCCGATGTTCCCGATGCATTGGCCACGAGCACCGTGAAGCTGGCCTTGTTCACCGTCGTCGTGGTCGTGGCGATGGTGGTGGTCGTGGCGATGGTGGACGTGGTGGTGGCACTGGAGCCGCCGGTGTTGACCGACGCCGACGAGTCGAAGCCGTTCTTCAGGATGAGGGCACCCAGCAGCACGGCCACGACGACGACGAGGGCACCGCGCGCCGCCATGTTGGCGCCCGGCCGCGGCGGGGGTGGCCGGCGACTGCTCACCGCTCCACCTCGAAGCGCCCGCCGGCCGTGGCGGTGGAGGCGGCGTCGAGGCGGGCCCGGCGCTTGCGGTCACGCAACCGGCGCAGGCGGCGCACGACCAGCGGGTCGTGGTCGAGGGCGTCCGGGCGGTCCAGCAGCTCGTTGAGCACCTGGTAGTACCGGCTGGAGGTCATCTCGAGGCGCTCCTCGATGAGCACCTCCTTGACGCCATCTTCCGTCCACCAGCTCCGCTCGAAGTCGAGCACTGCCTGCTCGTGATCGGTGAGGGCCACGGCGACAGCCTGCCTGGCAGGGCGATGCAATACAAGGACCCCCCGCACGCTGGCTCGGGAGCCGGGTGCGGGACTCGAACCCGCTACCTGCGGTTTACAAGACCGCTGCTCTGCCTGATGAGCTAACCCGGCGCTGCCTGGTCACGGTACCCGTCACCCTGCGCGTTGGCGGGCGACTTCGTAGCACGCCAACGCCGCCGCCGCCGAGACGTTGAGTGACGGCAGGTGTCCCAGCATGGGGATGCTCACGACGAGATCGCAACGCTCCCGCACCAGGCGCGACAGCCCCGGTCCCTCGGCGCCCAGTACGACCACGACCGGCTGGCGGCCGAGATCGTCCAGCTCGAACAGCGAGCGGTCGGCGGCGTCGTCCAGGCCGATGATCCAGCAGCCGAGTTGCTTGGCCCGCAGCAGCGCCGCCGGCAGGCCCGGCACCACCGCCATGGGCAGGTGCTCGATGGCGCCGGCGGCGGCCTTGGCCACGGTGGGCGTCACGTGCACCGCTCGGTGCTTGGGCAGGATGATCCCGGTGACACCGGCACCGTCGGCCGAGCGCAGCAGTGCGCCGAGGTTGCCCGGGTCGGTGACGCCGTCGACGGCCACCAGAAACGGCACCGGCGCGCCGGGCGCGGTGCCGGGTCGGGCCAGGTCGTCCAGCTCCGACTCCGGCAGCGGCGCCGCCTTGGCCAGGATGCCCTGAGGTGCCTCGCTGCGGGCCTGGGCCTCGAGCTTGTTGCGGCTGACCTCCATGATGGGGACCCGCTGGTCGGTGGCGAGATCGACGATGTCGGCGATCACGCCGGCGTCCTCGACGTCGTTGGCGACCCACAGCTCGCGCACCTTGCGGTGGCCCGCCAGCAGCAGTTCCCGGACGGCCTGGCGACCCTCGACCTGCTCGCCGCCGAGGCTGCGTTCGCGCTCGCGCTGCTGGCGGGTCGACGGCGGCCGGGCGCCCTGCTGGCGAGAGGACGGCTGGCGGGAGCGCACGGCTGGCGGAGGACGGCTGGCGGGAGGACGGCTGGCGGGAGGACGGCTGCCGGGACGCGGCCTGACGGGTCCCCGGGCGCCCGCCGGGCTGGCGCGACGTCGCGCTCTGGCTCTTGGCCTTGCGGCCGGCGATCGCCTTCTGGGCGGCCGGCGACTGGCGCTTGGCCGGCTTCGCACCGCGGCCCTTCGCACCGCGACCCTTCGCGCCGCCGCCTTTGCCGCCCTTCGCGCCGCCACCACCGCCCCCGCCGCTCCTCACGTCTTGGCCACCAGCGCGACGGCCCAGCAGGCGATGCCTTCGCCCCGGCCGATCGCACCGAGACTCTCGGCCCGCCGGCCCTTCACGCTCACCGGCGCACCCACGACGTCGAGCAAGCGGGCCTCCATCTCCCCGCGCCGCGGCGCCAGCACGGGTCGTTCGCACACCACGCTGCAGTCGACGTTCACGGCCGTCCATCCGGCCGTCTCCAGCATGTGGGCCACCTCGCGGAGCAGGTCGATGGAGTCGGCGCCGAGCCACCGGGCGTCGGTGTCCGGGAAGTGCTGGCCGATGTCGCCCAGCCCGGCCGCACCGAGCAGCGCGTCGGCCACGGCGTGGGCCACGACGTCCGCGTCGCTGTGACCGGCCAGGCCCCGCTCACCGGGAAACGCGACACCGCCGAGCACCATCCGCCGGGCGGGGTCGTCGGTGAACCGGTGGACGTCGAACCCCTGGCCGACGCGCATCGTCATCATCGCCGCTCCCCTACGACCCGCTGGCGGGCCCACTCGAGATCGTCGGGCACCGTGAGCTTGCGGTTCGCCGGATCGCCGGCGACGGTGACCACCCGCCCACCCGCGGCCTCGACCAGCGAGGCGTCGTCGGTGCCCTCGCCGCCACCGTCGTGGGCCTGGCGCAGCGCGCCGGCGCGGAAGGCCTGAGGGGTCTGCACCGCTACCAGAGTGGCGCGCTCGGGGGTGGCGACCACGACACCGGCGGCATCGACCTGCTTGACGGTGTCGGCGACCGGGAGCGCCGGCACCGCGCCGTCGGCTCCGGAGCGCACCGCCGCCACGACGGCATCGAACAAGGCCCGGCCGGCAAAAGGGCGGGCGGCGTCGTGCACCACCACGATCTCGACGTCGTCCGGTACCGCGGCGAGACCGCAGCGCACCGACTCGGCGCGAGTGGCGCCGCCGGCCACGGTGCCGGGCTCGAGCAGCGTGCCTGGCGGCACGACCACGACCACGCCATCGGTCGCCGCTGACGCCGCCTCGATGGCCCAGTCGGCCACGCGTCGACCGCCGAGGTCGGCGAACTGCTTGGCGCCACCGAAGCGGGATCCCGCGCCCGCGGCCACCACGATCGTCCACACCGCCCCGGGCACGTCCCAAGACGGTAGTACCCTCCGCCCTTGCCATGGCCCATGAGGAACTGCTGGCCGCCACCGAATTCTTCGCGGGCGTCAGTCGCGAGCAACTGAGCGAATTCGAAAAGCGCGGCTCGATGCGCGTGTTGATTCGCGGCGACGTGCTGTTCGACGAAGGCGCCGCACCGGAGGAGCTGTTCGTCGTCATCTCGGGCCGCATCGCCATCGCCAGTCGCGCCATCGACGGGCGCGAGAGCGTGTTCGCCCTCATGGAAGCGGGTGATCTGCTCGGCGAGATGGGGCTGCTCGACGGCCTTCCCCGGTCGGCCGAGGCCCGCGCCTTGGAGTCCTCGCAGGTCCTGGCCATCCCGTACGAGCCGGTGCGGGCGGTGTTCGAGGCCGAGCCCCGGCTGCTGTGGGGTGTCGTGCGGCTCCTCGTCGGGCGGCTGCGCACCACCGACGAGGCTCTCGCCGACTCCGTGTTCCTGGACGTCACCGGTCGCACGGCAAAACGTCTGCTGGAACTGGCCGGCGGAGCTGACGAATTCCTGCTGCCCGTCACGCAGGAGGAGCTGGCCGGGATGGTGGGTGCATCGCGCGAGCGGGTCAACAAGGCGATCGCCAGCTTCATCAGGCTCGGCTGGATCGAGCAGCACGATCGGCGCTACCGCATCGTCCAGCGCGACCGCCTCACCATGCGCGCCCGCTAGCCGCGCAGGAACGACCAGGCGCGCGCCCAGGCGTCGGCCGCGTCGTCGGGGCGATGAGCCGGCCGCGACGCGTCGTGAACGAACCCGTGCTCCGCATCGGGGTAGCGCGCCACCGAAGCACCGGCCAGCTCGAGGGCGGCCACGTCAGCCGGAGGGGTGTAGGAGTCGCGCTCGCCGATGACGGCCAGCACCGGTGAGCCACCCGGGCGGGTGATGGCATCGAGCGGCTCACGATGGCCGTCACTGCGCCACGTCTCCGGCACGCGGATCATCCCGTAGAAGCTGACGATGCGATCGAATCGGCCCAGACCGGCGGCCTTGAAGGCGTACATGCCGCCCATGCAGAAACCGATCAGACCCACCCGCTCGGCGCCGGTGATGTCGGCGGCGTCAGCGAGGTCGCGCAACACGTCGGTGTCCTGCAGCGCGGGCACGGCGGCGAAGCGGGGCTCGACATCGAGCGGCAGGTCCTGGCCGGGGAAGGGCTCGACCGCGCACACCACGACCTGTTCCTCACTGGCGATGCGCGCCGCCAGGTCGTCGAACAGCGGGCGCAAGCCGAAGATGTCGGGGGCCACGACGAGACCCATCGTCGGGTCACCGTCGGGTCGGGCGAGCTCGGCGGGCGTTCCGGAGGGAAGGGTGATGCGCATCGGTTGGTTCTAGTGGACCGCACCGATGGCGCGGTCAGCCTGGATCAGGCATCGCGGGACTCGAGCAGCGCGCCCGCCACGACCAGGACCGCGGCCAGGAAGGTCACGGCGATCGCACCACCCACCAACGGCGACAGCACGTCGCGCGGCGCCGTCAGGCGTCTGCAGCGCGGCACCGGCAGCGAACGGCAGGTACTTCCCCACACTGGGCACGAAGTTGACCAGCAATGACTCGACGACGAGCGGATACACGATGAGCAGCGTGATAGCCCCTGCGGTCGCGCGGATGATCGTGCCCACCCCCAGCCCGATCAGACCCTGCAGCACCGCCACCAGCACAGCGCCCAGCAGCGAGCGGGGCACGCCCGCGTCCGACAGGGACACTCCGAAGCCACGGGCGCCGAGGATGGCTGAACCGGCGGTGTACGACGACGCCACGGACACGATGCCCACGACCAGAGCGACCGCCGCCACCGTGACGATCTTGGCGACGAACACGCGCCGGCGGCGGGGCACCGCCGCGAAGGTGACGCGGATGGTGTTGTGGCGGTACTCGGAGCCGATCACGAGCACGCCCAGCACCCCCAAGAGGGTGCCTCCGATACCGGCGCCCGCAAGGGTGAGGCTGAAACGGTTGGCCGGCGTGTCGTCGGGCAGCGTGTCCAGCGGGGTAGTACCCGTCACCAGGGCGGTCAGCAGCACGGGCACGAACAACGCCAGCAGCAGGAGCACGATGTTGGCTCGCGCCGTGCGCAGCTTGATCCACTCGCTGCGGATGGCGTCAGCCATGAGGCATCTCGCCGGCGTACTCCTGCTCGTCGCGCGTCACGTCGAGGAACGCCTCTTCCAGCGACGCGGTGCGCGGTGCCAGCTCGTGCAGCACGATGCCGTTCGCTGCCGCCAGCTCCCCGATGGCCGGCGCGTCGACGCCCACGACGTGCAGCGCACCATCCGCGGCCGCCTCGACCGTGGCCCCCTGCCGCCGCAGCCGTTCGGCCAGCGCGCCGGCGTCGGGACTGCGCACGCTCACGTAGGAGCCGGCGTAGCGATCGATGAACGCTTGCACCGAGCACGCCGCGATCAGCCGGCCGCGGCCGATCACCACGAGCTGATCAGCGGTGAGCGCCATCTCGGCCAGGAGGTGGCTCGACACCAGGACCGTCCGGCCCTGGCCGGCGAGGTACTTCAGGAAGGTGCGCACCCACAGGATGCCCTCCGGGTCGAGGCCGTTGGCGGGCTCGTCCAGCAGGAGCACACCGGGGTCACCCAGGAGGGCACCGGCGATCCCCAGCCGTTGACGCATCCCGAGCGAGAACCGGCCGACCCCCTGGCCGGCCACGTCGCTGAGCCCCACCATCCCCAGCACCTCACCGACGCGCGGTGCCGGGATGTCGTTCGACGCCGCCATCCAGCGCAGATGGTTCGCCGCGCTGCGGCTCGGGTGGACGAAGGTGGCGTCGAGCAGGCTGCCGACTTCGCGCAGCGGGCGAGCCAGCTCGCGGTAGCGGCGGCCGGCGAACGTGGCCGTGCCGGCATCGGCGTGGTCCAGTTCCAGCAGCAGCCGCATGGTGGTCGACTTGCCGGACCCGTTCGGCCCCAGGAAGCCGGTCACCACCCCGGGCGTCACGTCGAAGGTGAGGTCGTCGACGGCCACCCTCGGGCCGAAGCGCTTCGTGAGGTGCTGGGCCGAGATCACCGAACGGCGGGCCGCCGCGCCCACGTCCACGGATACGCCGGGTCCGACACCGAGCGGGCGGCGTCGGACACGAGCAACGGCCGGAAGGTGTCGAGCATGACGGCCAGCTCTTCGGTGCGATCCTTCGGCCTTGCCGCTTCGAGCGAGCCCGGCTGGGGACCGTGGACGAAGCCCGCGGGGTGCAGGGAGATCGAGCCCACCCCGATGCCGGAGCCGGCGCGGCTCATGAAGTCTCCCGCCGAGTAGAAGAGCACTTCGTCGGAGTCGACGTTGGCGTGGTGGTAGGGCACCTTGATGGCACCGGGGTGGAAGTCGTAGAGCCGAGGCACGAACGAGCACACCACGATGTTGGGCGCCTCGAAGGTCTGGTGGACCGGGGGCGGCTGGTGCAGTGAGCCCACGATCGGCTCGAAGTCGTGGATGCTCAGCGCGTACGGGTACAGGCCGCCGTCCCAACCGACGACGTCGAACGGATGGTGGGCGTAGGTGTAGCGGGTGAGCTGATCACGCTGGCGCACCAGCACGTCGACATCGTCACCGTCGACGAGCAGGGCCGCCGTGGGACCGCGCAGGTCGCGCTCGCAGTACGGAGCGAACTCGTTGAACTGCCCGTAGCGCGTCAGGTAGCGCGATGGCGGCTGCACGTGCCCGGTGGACTCGATGACGAGGACCACGAGCGGCTCGTCGCCCTGGGGCACCCACCGGTGGGTGGTGGACGTCGGGATCACGACGTAGTCGCCGGCCCCGGCTGCCAGCGCGCCGAACACCGTCTCCAGCACACCTTGGCCCGACTGCACGTAGACGAGCTCGTCGCCGATGGCGTTGCGATACAGGGGCGACGGCTCGGTGGCCGACGCGAAACCGACGACCACATCGGCGTTGCCGAGCAGGAGCCGGCGCGCCGTGACGAGATCGCCGCCGACCGCCAGCTCACTCGTGCGCAGATGCATCGGCAGGAGGGGATCGTTGGCGGTGAGCGACGGCCGATCGACGGCCATGGTCTCGGCGCCGACGATGGCCGACGGCGACCACCGGTGATACAGAAGAGCAGACGAGCTCGAGAAGCCGTCGATGCCCATCAGCTCCTCGTGGAAGTACCCGCCGGCGTCGTCGTCGAACACGACGTGGCGCTTGCGGGGAACGTCTCCGACCGAACGGTAGAACGGCATCAGAGGGTCAGACCTTCGAGCTGCGTCAGGTCCAGCTCGCCGTCGCCCTCGCGCTGGGCCAGTTCGCTCAGGTGATGCTCGACGTCACCCGCCACGCGCGTCCAGTCGGTCTCCGACCACCCCGCCACCGAGGCGCGCAGGGCATCGAGGGCGCCGGCGACCGAGCCGTCGCGACCCTGCCGGATGATGTCGACCCGTTCGACGACGGTCTGCACGTGACGAGCGCGATCGCCGACGGGCAGGAGCCACGCGTCCGCCAGCCCGAGCGGTTCGGACAATGCCTCGATGGCATCCAGCACGCGGTCTCCATCGGCTGGCGTACCGATCGTGATGCGCACGCCCTCGCCTGGGAACGGCCGCGTCACGAGGCCCGCTCGTTCCAGCGCCACGCTCAGATCGGCGGCGCGCCGGCCGGCCGGCAGCCACACGAAGTTGGCCTGAGGATCGGGCACGGACAGACCGACTCGCCGGCGCAGCTCGGCGGCGAGGCGCTCGCGCTCGGTCACCACCTCCGTTACGCGCACCGCCAGCTCGTCGTCGGCCTCGAGCGACGCAAGGGCGGCGGCCTGACCCAAACCGTTGACGGCGAACGGCACCAGCACCTGATCGATGGCACTCACGACATCGGGATGGGCCAGCACGTAGCCGACGCGCAACGCCGCCAGGCCATAGGCCTTCGAGAACGTCCGCAGCACGGCGAGGTTGGGCCACTGGGCCAGGAGCGCCAACGCGTCGGGAGCGTGCCGCCCGGTGACGTACTCGTGGTACGCCTCGTCCAGCACGACCAGGCACTCGGGCGGCACCGCGTCAAGCAGGACAGCGAGCTCGTCGTGGCGCACCACGGTGCCGGTGGGGTTGTTCGGCGAGGTGACGAAGACGACCCGGGTGCGGTCGGTGACGGCCTCGGTGATGGCCGCCATGTCGAGGGCCTCGAACTGGTTGGGCACGGTGACGGCCGTGGCGCCCACGATCGTGGTGTAGATCGGGTAGGCCTCGAAGCTCCGCCATCCGTACAGCACCTCGTCGCCAGGGTCGGCGTAGGCGAGCAGGATCTGCTGGAGCAAGCCCACCGACCCGCAGCCCACACCCACCTGCTCGGGCTGGAGGCGGAGCCGCGACGCCAGCGCCTCGCGCAGGGCGGCGGCCCGGTGGTCGGCGTAGCGGTTGAGCGAGTCGGTGGCGGAGCGGTCGATGGCGGCCAGCACCGACGGCAGCGGCGAGAAGGGGTTCTCGTTGGAGGCCAGCTTCACCGCGGCGTCGAGGTCGTGGTCGGCCATGGCCACCTCGGCCGACCGCCCGGGCTTGTAGTTGGGCAACGCCGCCAGGGCCGGTCGCGGCTTCGGGGGCGGAGGTGGTGATGATGATGATGTCGTCATGGCGAGGTTCCTGGTGCCTATCCTGCCGTGAATGGAGCGGATCCGGGTTCGTCGGCACCGCTTTGTCGCGCCCGTGATGACCGTCCTGGTGGTTTTTTCCCTGGTGGCGCCCCTGGTGGCCGCCCCGTCCGCCAGCGCCCAAGTGGCGGGCTGCACGCCGGCGCCGGCCACCGGGACCGGTGCGGGCCCGTCGATCGGCGGCTTCAACGCGGTCACCCCGACGCGACTGCTCGACACGCGCCCGTCGGCCAAGGTCGGGGCCGGCTGCGTGGTGTCGGTCGACGTGTCGTCGGTGGCGCCCGAGGGCGCCGCCGGCATCGCCCTCAACGTCACCACGACGGAGGCCGTCGCGCGGGGCTTCGTGACGGCGTACCCGTGCGGATCGGCCCGGCCGCCCACGTCCAACGTCAACCCGCGCGTCGGCGATCCCACCCCGAACCTGGTGATCGTCCCGCTCGACAGCACCCGTACCGTCTGCCTGTTCACGTTCGCCGCGACGAACCTGGTGGTCGATGCCACCGGTTGGTTCGGCGTCGGCGGCGCCCTCTTCCACGAGCAAGCCCCGGTACGGGCGCTCGACACCCGCATCATCCTCCTGCCCGACAGCGGCGACGGCAAGCTGCCCGCCGGCTCGGTGCGTCCCATTCAGCTGGCGGGCACGTTCGTGCCCGAAGAGGCCGTCGGCGTCGCCGTCAACATCACCGTCACCGAGCCCGAGGAAGCGGGCTACGTCACCGTGTACCCGTGCGGCACGCCCCCGCCGCTCACGTCGCAGGTCAACTTCCTGCCCGGCGAGAACCGCGCCAACCAGGCCATGGTGGGTCTGGGCACCGACGGCACGCTGTGCGTCTTCACCCTCGTCACCACCCACTTCATCGTGGACGTCGCTGGCTGGTTCGGTACCGCCGACGGTGGGGTGCCACTGCAGCCGATCACCGCCGCCCGCCTCGTCGACAGCCGCGACGGCACCGGTGGCTGGAACGGCTCGATGGCTCCCGGTGAGACGCGCGTCCTCGACCCGACCGTCGGCGGCGCGATGCCCGACGGCGCCCACGACCTCCTCCTCAACGTGGTCGCGACCCAGGCGGCGGCGCCAGGGTTCCTCACGGTGTATCCCTGCCAGCAGGGGCAGCCGGCCACCTCGTCGGTGAACTACGCGCCGCGCAACGAGGCCGCCAACCTCGTCACGGTGCCGCTCGACGCCGATGGTCGCCTGTGCGTCTACTCCTTCGAGCGCACCGATGTGGTGATCGACCTGCTCGGCTCGTTCGGCGCCCCGGGGAAGCTCCGGCAGCTGCACCTCGACGGTCTCGGCCTCGATCCCCTCTTCCGGCCCGACATCCACGACTACGTGCTGCACTGCACCGCCGCCACCAACCCCATCAGCTTCAGTGCCACCGCCCTGCCCGGGGCGACGCTGACGGTCGACGGCGTCGCCGGCGGCACCGAGACCACCGGCACCAGATCCTTGGCCGAGAACGCCGCCCTCGTGATCGACGCGGGCACGGACGAGTACTGGGTGCGGTGCCTGCCGACCGACTTCCCGCTGATCACGACCGCCAAGACGGGCACCGTCGCCGCCGGCTACTACATGCTGGAGAACGGCGTGGCCGGTGGCAGCGGACGCTTCGTCGTCATCCTCGACACGAACGGTGTGCCGGTCTGGTACCGCAGGGTGCCGGCCAGCATCGACTTCAAGCTCCTGCCCGACGGCAACCTCGCGTGGATGAACTTCGTCCGGGCCAACTTCAACATCAACCCGACGAAGCGCTACGAGGTGCACACGCTCGACGGCACCCTGGTGACCACCATCGGCACCGGTCCCGGTCTGGTGACCGACTACCACGACATGATCCCGCTGGCCAACGGCAACTTCGTCGTAGTGGCCTACTCGCAGCGCACGGTGCCCGTCGCTGACATCCCCGACGCCTACCCGCCCTGCAGCACCGGCGACCAGGTGATCGACGGCGTGCTGCAGGAGGTGACGCCCGCCGGTGACGTGGTGTGGACGTGGAACAGCAAGGACCACACTGATCTGACCGAGTCGAGGCCCGTGTGCGACGTGGCCGCCATCAGCGGCGCCACCGCGACGAACGCCTACGACCTCCTGCACATCAACTCCGTCGAGGAGGACCCGGCTACCGGCGACCTCCTGGTGAGCGCTCGCTACATGAACGCCGTCCTGCGCATCGAGCGCGTCGACGCACAACGTGCTCTGGAAGATCGGCGGGTTCACGCCGGACAACCACGACGGCGCCATCCACTTCCCGGTGGTGGGCGATCCGCTCGGAGGTTTCAACCTGGCCCATGACGCCCGGCTCGTCGACGGCAACCACCTCACCCTGTTCGACAACCGCCCGGCGGCGACGCCGCCGGCTCCCACCGTCCCCGGCAAGATGCGGGCCGTCGAGTACGTCCTCGACGCTGCGGCTCACACCGCCACGTTCGTCTGGGAACGCCCGATCGACGGCCCGTGCTCGAACGCTGCGTGCAAGTCGTTCGGCATCGGCAGTGTGCGTCGCCAGCCCGACGGCAACACGGTCATCGCCTGGGGTGGGGAATCGTCGCCGGCGTTCACCGAGGTCGATCCGGACGGCAACGCGTTGCTCCAGGTGTCGTTGCCCGTGGCCACGTTGACCTACCGCGTGGTGAAGGTGCCGGCGACGGCGCTCGACATCAACGAACTGCGAGCGACGTCAGGCCAGTAGCGCAGCACTAGAGGTTGCCGCGGAGGGCCTGGTCCCGCTCGATCGCCTCGAACAGCGCCTTGAAGTTCCCCGCGCCGAAGCCCTTGGCCCCGTGGCGCTCGATGATCTCGAAGAACACCGTGGGCCGGTCGGTCACGGTCTCGGTGAAGATCTGCAGCAGGAAGCCGTCCTGGTCGCGGTCGACCAGGATGCTGTGACGCTGCAGTTCGTCCCATTCCAGGTCGACACCGGCGAGGCGCCGGCGAGCGTCGGCGTAGTACTCGTCGGGCACCCGCATGAATCGCACGCCCCGCTCACGCAGCGCCGCGACTGTGCTCACGATGTCGTCGGTGCGCAGCGCGATGTGCTGCACGCCAGGCCCGTCGTAGGTCTCCAGGTACTCCTGGATCTGGCTCTTCTTGCGACCGTCGGCCGGCTCGTTGAGCGGCATGAAGATGCGCGTGCCGTCCCACACCACGGTGGACATGAGGGCCGAGAACTCGGTGGCGATCTGGCTGTCGTCGAAGTGGACCAGCTCACCGAAGCCGATCACCTCCCGGTAGAAGCGGACCCAGTCGGCGAGCTTGCCCTGTTCCACGTTGCCGACGATGTGGTCGATCCCGGTGAGCCCGACCGTTGCGCCGGCCGGCTCCGGCGGCAGGTTCTCGGTGCCGTAGCCCGGCTCGAGCAGCCGGCTGTGGTAGCGGCGCCGCGACACGAACGTGTGGCACGTCTCGCCGTAGGTCTTGATCTGGGCCAGCTCCAGCGTGCCCTCGTCGTCGGTCTCGGTCCACGGGGCGCGGACGCGCTCGGCGCCCCGGGACATCGCCGCGGCGTACGCCGCCGGCGCGTCGTCGACGAGCCAGGCGAGGTCGTGCACGCCGTCGCCGTGAACCCGCACGTGGGCGGCGATCGGTGAGTCGGCGGTGAGGGCCCCTGACACAACGAACCGGATGTCGCCCTGTTCGAGCACGTAGCTCGCCTTCTCCCGGACGCCCGTCTCCGGACCGGCGTAGGCGGTGCAGCGGAAGCCGAACGCCGACATCAGGAAGCCGGCGAAGGCACGGGCGTTGCCCACCCAGAGCTCGATGCAGTCCCAGCCCAGGAGGTGGGCCGCCGGGGAGCTGTCGATTGGCGCGGTGGTGGTCGGCATGACACCTATCGAACGGCTGAAGACGCCGGATCGTCAACCGACCGACGAGACGCTGATCAGGATGTCCAGTAGACCGCCATCGAAGCGGGCAGACTGTCCAGGTGGAGCCGCCGCTGGACGACGTCGACCGCCGGCTCATCACCGAGCTGGCGGCGGCACCGAGGCTGGGCGCCCTCGAGCTGTCGAGACGGCTCCGGGTGGCGCGGGGCACGGTGCAGGCCCGGTTGGACAAGCTCCAGGCTCGGGGCGTCATCACCGGGTTCGGCCCCGACATCGACCTCGTGGCCCTCGGCTACACCGTGCTCGCCTTCACCACCATCGAGATCGCCCAGGGTCGCCTGCCTGGCATCCTGGCCCACCTGGAGGCCATCCCCGAGGTGATCGAGGCCCAGTCCACGACGGGCCAGGGCGACCTGCACTTGCGGGTCGTGGCGCGCACCAACGAGCACCTCTCCCACGTCCTCAACCGCATCCTCGAGGCGCCCGGCATCACCCGCACCACGACGGCGCTGGCGCTGGCCACGCAGATCCCGTACCGGGTCCTACCGCTCGTGGCGGCGGCGGCCACTGGTCAGGGCACCGGATCCGGCAGCGGCGAGCCCGGCCGGGTCGACACCGTCACCGACGCCGCCGGGCCGTCGTCCTGAGGGCTACCGGGCCAGGAAGTGCCAGCCGAACCAGAACCACATGAGGAAGACGATCACTCGGCCGGTGCGCTGGCGCATCACCTGACTCAGCACGTCGCCGACCGACGAGATCTTCGAGCCCCGTCGGCGGGCGATGAACTGGATCGCCACGCCGGCGACGACGACGACCACGAACCCGGCGATCGTGATGACTCTCGTCATGGGCTGGTGCGCCGGCCCAGCAGGTACCAGCCGCACGCCAGCCACCCGAGACCGCACAGGGCCCGCGTCGGCCCGAACGACAGGACCGGGTCGGCCAGCATGCTGAAGGTCGGGTGGGCGTCGTTGTTGCCGATGACGAAGGCGCTCAGCTCCCACACCGCGAAGCCCACGAACAGCGCCGCCCAGACCGCGACGCTCTCGCTCGACACGGTTGGCGCCGTCTCGCCCGGTTGCCTCGGCATGGGCGGTGCGTACCGTCCGGCCCACCAGATGCCGAGGCCGCCCGCCAGCACGAGCACGCTGGCCGGCAGCGTGAGACTGCGAGCGTCGCTGATCAGCAACGCGAACAGCAGCGCGACAGCCCAACGCACTGCGGGTGACAGGGAGGGCGACGCGGGCTGGGCGGCAGCCGACGCCGCTGGATCCCCGGACACGCCCCCGGACTGTATCGGGGCCGGCGTCGCCCACCTTCGGGGTCGCGGCACTCGATGAGGACCCGTTCCCCATGGTCTCGACAACGGCCGGTGAGGTGGTGGTCGATCGGCTGCCCCCGTTCACCTCGCGGTGCGCGGTTGCGGGCGGGTGCGGCCGCCGGTTCTCGGTGCGTGACTGCGTCAATTCTGCCGCACTTCTGCACCCAGAAGCTGACTTGCACCGAGAACCACCGCCGAAGGCTCACGCAGCGTGGCATCCGGCAGGCAAGGGCCGGCACCCACCCGATCGTCTTGCGGTCAGGCGGGGGCGAAGGCGTCGATCATGGCGCGGACGTCGTCGCCGAGCGGGTAGAGGATGGGGCACGTGCACCCGGCGGCCACGTACTCGGCCACCTTGGCCCGGCACTCCTCGGCCGTGCCCGACGCCGTGATCATCTGCACGACCTCGTCGGGCACCAGCTTGGACGCCGCCACGACCTGGTCGTGGGTGGCCGGCCACGTGAGCACCTTGGCGATGTCGTCGAGCAGCGACGCCGACACCCCCGACGCCTTCATGATGTGCGGCTGCTGGCCGAGGTACTGCGTGACGAGGAGCCGGGCGTTGTCGAGCGCCTGCTGGCGGTCCTCGTCGAGCGAGCACACGATGAGCTGCGGGCGATCGATGTCGTCGAGGTCCCGGCCCACCCGCGCCGCCCCAATCGACAGGTGCTCCAATGCCGTCGCGTTGTACGAAGGCGAGACGAGGTAGTTGAGTACGCAACCATCAGCGATCTCGCCGGTCAACTCCATCATCTGCATGCCGGTGGCGCCGATGTAGATCGGCACGTCCTTCGGCCGGCGCTCCTGGTACACGTAGTCGAGCTGGACGCCGTCGAGATGCACCAGTTCACCGTCGAAAGTGACGGTCTCGTCGGCGAGGAGCGCCCGCACGACGGCCACCACCTCCCGCATCATCGTGAGAGGGCGTTGGCGCGAGATGCCCACCTTCGCGGCCAGCGGGTCCCACCACGCCCCGATGCCGCAGATGATCCGGCCCGGCGCGAGGTCGTCGAGCGTGGAGAACGTCGCCGCCAGCCGCGCTGGGTTGCGCGTCCAGCAGTCGACCACCCCGGAACCGATACGGATCCGGTCGGTGACGGCTCCGAACGCCGCCATCGGCACGCAGCACTCCCGCACGAGCCGACTGTCCGCCTGCCACACGGCGTCGAAGCCCTTCGCCTCGGCGTGCTGCACGAAGGCCATCGCCTCGCGGATGGGGTGGGCGTCCTGCAAGTACAGGGCGACGGGCGTCATGGGCTCCTCACAGTCGTTGGAACAGACGGGCCGCCTGCTCGGCTGCTCGCGCTCGCACCTCGTGAGCGTCGACGCGGGTGGCCTGGCCATCCTTCAGCACGACCTCGCCGTCCACCACGACGTCCAGCGCCCGCACGCCCGGCGTGAACGCCACGTGCCACGGGCTGTCGGCGTGGTCGTAGCTCCACGTCACCCGGTCGCCGGCGGCCTCGGGCACGAGCTCGTAGCCGCCCTCCAGCCACGACCACGCCACCTCCGGTGTGGCCGACACGTCGTCCTCACGGAGGCGCACGTGGGCCAGCCGGAACTCCTCCAGCATGTCGGCCCCGATGCCGTCGGTGCCGAGCACCACCGGGTTGCGGCGGCGCGCGGGTTGCGCATAGCCCACGCTGTTGTTCATGTTGGAGCGAGGGTTGTGAGCGATGGTGCCCGGCAAGTCGCGGTCGAGGTGGATGCAGTGCACCAGCAGCCAGTCCGGCTGGGCCAGGTGGGCCAGCCGGGCGCCGGCGTCCCGATCGATGGGCCCCTCGGCCACGTGGATGTGCACGCCGACGCCGAGATCGGCGGCCAGAGCAGCGGCCGCCTCCAACGTGGCGTCGCGGCAGGTGAAGGCGGCGTGGACGCCCACCATCCCTCGACCGCCGTCGCGCAGGAAGCGCTCGTTCTCGGCCAACCCCCGGCGCGAGCCCTCCGGGCCGTGGCGATCGGTGACGCCGTAGGCGCACACGACCCGCACACCCACATCGGCACACGCCTCGGCGATCACGTCGAGGCTGCCGTCGATGGCGTTCGGGCTCTCGTGGTGGTCCACGATCGCGGTCGTGCCGCATTCGAGCGCCTCCAGCGCACCGAGCATGGCCGACCACCGGATCATGTCGAAGTCGAGGGCGGCGTCCAGGCGCCACCACACCTGCTCCAGGATCTCCATGAACGAACGCGGTGACTTGGGCGGCGACGGCATGCCCCGCGCCAACGTGGAGTACAGGTGGTGGTGGCCGCAGACGCGTCCTGGAGTGGTGGCGCTCACTCGTCGGCGCCGACCGGTGCCGCCCGCATCGGCAAGGTGGTACGCCACGCACGGTCCAGTTCGTGCAGTGCCGCGGCGACAGCGCCGGCCGTGGGGACGAGGCCGATCTCGCCGACGCCCTTGATGCCGTACGGCGAGTTCGGCTGCGGCGACTCGACCAGGATCACGTCGATGGGGGGCACATCCTTCGGTCGCAGGATGCCAAGGGAACGAAGGGTCATGTTGGTGGGGAAGGCGGTCTCCGGGTCGGTGGGAAAGTCCTCCGTCAATGCATATCCCAAACCCATGTGGACCGACCCCTCGATCTGGCCTTCGCACAGCTGCGGGTTGACCGCTCGGCCGACGTCGTGGGCCGCCAGCACCCGCTCGATCTTGCCGCTGGTGCGATCCATGACCACCATCTGGGCGGCATAGCCGAAGGTGGAGTGGATGACCGGGTGATCGACGCCCGGATCGCCCAGGTGGTTGGTCCAGTCGACGCGGTACTCGCCCTCGTAGTCGATGTTCGGACGGCAACCGTCGGCTCGGGCCGCCTCGCACGCCGCCTTCACCGAGCCCGCGCCCATGAGCGTGCCGCGCGATCCCGTGGTCTGCCCGGCGCCGAGCTCTCGCGTCGTGTCGACGATGACCCGCACCCGGTCGGGGTCCACGCCCAGCTCCTCCACCGCCACCTGGAGCGCCACGGTGTGCACGCCCTGGCCCATCTCGGTCCAGCAGTGGCGCACCTCGACACCGCCATCTTCGGCGAACCGCACGACGGCGCGAGCGATCTCCTTGAAACCGTTGCCAAGACCGGAGTTCTTGAGCCCCAGTCCCACGCCTACGGCCTTGCCGGCCTCGATGGCGGCGTCGTAGTGGGGACGGACGGCGTCGAGACAACGCGTCGCGCCGAGGCACCCGTCGTCCATGATCTGGCCCGGCCCCCACTCGGCTCCGGGGGTGATGACGTTACGGGCGCGGATCTCCCAGCCGCTGATGCCAACCGCGCCGGCCAGGCGGTCCATCACGCCCTCCATGGCGAACTGCGCCTGGTTGGCACCGAACCCGCGGAACGCGCCGCACGCCGGGTTGTTGGTGCGCACGGCCACCGCCCGCACGTCGATCGCCGGCAGGTGGTACGGCCCGCTGGCATGGCCGGCCATCCGCTCCAGCACCTTCATGCCCACACTGGCGTAAGAGCCCGAGTCGCCCACAGCGCGCACCTTGAGCGCCGTCAGCCGGCCATCGGCGTCGCAACCGGCCCAGTACTCCATGCGGATCGGGTGACGCTTGGTGTGGATCAGCAGGCTCTCCTCGCGAGACAGCGTGCACTTGACCGGTCGCTGCAGGAGCCATGCCGCCAGCGCCGTCTGCGCCTGGTTCGACATGTCCTCCTTCCCGCCGAAGGCCCCGCCGTTGGAGACCAGCTCGACGGTGACGGTGTCCTGCGGAACGTCGAGCACGCGCGCGATGTCATTGCGGTCGTCCCAGACGCCCTGACCGCCGGAGTAGACGTGCAAGCGCGGCGCGGCCCCGTCGCCGCAAGCGGCCACCGGCACCGCCAGCGTGGACTCGGGCTCCAGGAACGCGTGCTCGATGCGCTGCGTCTGGAACAGCTCGTGCACGGTGTGGGCGCTGGCCGCCAGCTCGGCGTCGACATCGCCACGGGCGTACTCACTCACGCTCAAGACGTTGGAGTCGGTGCCCCACACGGCGATCTCCGGGTCGTCGATGGCCGCCATGGCGTCGGTGAGCGGCCGGAGCACGCCGTAGTCGACCCGCACGAGAGCGGTCGCCGCCCGCGCCTCCTGACGGGTGGCCGCTACCACCACCGCCAGCACATCGCCGGCATAGGACGTGCGGCCGCCCTCGGGTATGAACACGGGCCAATCCTTGTGGATGAGCCCGACCCGTAGCTCGCCGGGAACGTCGGCAGCGGTGAACACGGCCACGACACCCGGGGCGCGGCGCGCTTCGTCGACATCGATGGTGCGCACATCGGCGCGGGCGTGATCGGTCAGTCGAACAGCGGCGTGTAGCAGGCCTGGCGGCCGGAGGTCGTCGACGTAGGCGCGATCACCGAGGGCCAGTTCCAGCGCCTCGTACTTGATGCCCCGGCTACCGATGCCGCCCGGAGCCCTCACCGCCACCTCTTTGCCGGACGCGACGGTCTCGATGGCGTCCAGGATCTTCACGTAGCCGGTGCACCGGCACAGGTGCGCGCCGAGGTGGCGAGCCATGTCCTCACGCGTGAGGTCGGCGCCCTTCTTGTCGACCTGGGCCTTGGCCCGCACGATGATGCCGGGGATGCAGAAGCCGCACTGCAGGCCGCCGCACGACGCGAACGCCTCGGCGTAGCGGCGGCGCTCGTCGGCGTCGACCCCCTCGAGGGTGATCACTGCCTTGCCCGCCACCTTGGCCAGTGACTGCTGGCACGCCACCACCGCTTTGCCGTCGACGAGCACCGTGCAGCAGCCGCACTGACCCGACGGCGAGCACCCGTCCTTGGGCGAGGTCACATCCAGCTCTTCGCGGAGCGCGGCCAGCAGATGAGGGTGGTCCGAGCGAACCGACACCGGGATGCCGTTGCACGAGAACGAGACGCCGGAGTCGGACATACCTCAGTCTCGTGAGGGTGTTTACATTTTGTCAAGGGCCTCGCTCGATACGGTGCGATCGGTGTTCAGCCGTCTGACGTCGCTCTTTCGCCGGCAGGCAACATCGCCTCCGAGATCGATCTCGTCCACCGACGTCCTCAAGATCACCTACGCACCGCAGCGCGATGGCGACGCCGATCCGGGCGAGGTCGTGTGGACGTGGGTGCCGTTCGAGGACGATCCCAATCAGGGCAAGGACCGGCCGGTGCTCGTCATCGGCACGCTCGGCCGGGACCTCGCGGTGCTGCCCCTCACGTCCAAGAACCACACCGGTCACGCCGACTGCATCGAGTTGGGCAGCGGCGCCTGGGACCCGTCGCACCGCGTCAGCTACGTGAAGCTCGACCGGGTGCTACGCGTGCGGTCGAAGGAGGTGCGCCGCGAGGGCGCCACTCTCGATCGGGCCCGCTTCGACCACGTCGTGGCCAAGCTGGCCTCGTTTCATACGCACTGATGCGTCGCCCTCCTCCGCTTCGCTTCGGCTGGCTCCTGGTCGCTTCGCTTCGGCTAGCTCTGGTCGCTTCGCTCCACAACCCGTGCTCGCTCGGCACAACGGTCAATCGGGTAGCTCGACGCCGCGCTGGGCGGTGATGCGGGTGTATGCCTCGGGTCGGCGGTAGCGATCGAAGTCGAACACGGTGCCCTGGTAGCGCTGGCACCAGTCGAGGTCGCAGCGAGCCACCACCAGCTCGTCACCGGTCGTGTAGGCCTGCGCCACGATCTGACCTGACGGGGCGATGATGCACGACTGCGCCAACGAGTCGACGCCCTCCTCCACACCCCCCTTGGCGACGCCGACCATCCACGTGCCGTTCTGGTAGGCGCCCGCCTGCATCACCAACGCGTTGTGGAAGCCCTGCAGGATGTTCTGGCTGGGATCGGGCGCGTAGTGGATGGGGGTGTTGTAGCCGCACAGGATCAGCTCGACACCTTGCAGGCCCATGACCCGGTAGCTCTCCGGCCAGCGGCGGTCGTTGCAGGTCATCAGCCCGACGATGCCGCCGAACGCTCGCCACACGCCGAAGCCAGGACCGGGCTCGAAGTAGTAGCGCTCGAGGTGCTGGAACGGCCGCCACGGCTCGTAGGTCTCGTGTCCGGGGATGTGGACCTTGCGGTACACCGCGATCGTCGAGCCGTCGCGCGCCACCAGGATCTGGCTGTTGTAGTGGTGGCCGTCGGGGGTCAGCTCGGCGTACCCGAGGCTGAAGCCGATGCCCAGGGCGCGGGCCTCGTCGAACAGCGGCTTCGTGGCCGGCGATGGCATCTCGCTCTCGAACCAGGCGTCGATCTCGGCCTGATCCTCGCTGTACCAGCGCGGAAAGAACGTGGTGAGAGCCAGCTCCGGGAACCCCACGAGATCACAGCCGGCGTCGTGACCCTGGCGGAGCAACGCGAGGAGCCGCTCTACGACCGCCTCGCGCGTGTCGGTCCGCTGGACAGGACCGAGTTGCGCAGCTCCCACCGTGACGATTCGGGTCATCAGTCAATGTTGGCAGGCAACGCGAGCTGCACCAGGCCGGTTCGACCGTCGACGACGAGATGACCACGGCCGGGACGGGCCGCCACGACCTGACGGCGAGGTAGCGCGGCGCCGAGGAGGTCGCCGTCGAGATCGACGTCGGGCTGGAGCAGGATGCCCAGCCTGGACCGCCGCAGCCCGGCCGTCCAGTGGCCGTAGATCGACCGCACGACGTCGGGGCGTCCGGCGGCGATGACGTGCAGCGCGGGATGGCCTGACGCCGCCAGCGCGGCGAGGGTGCCGTCGTCGTCGACGCGCTCGGCATCATCGACCAGCACCACCGTCGGTCGCCGGCCGTCGCGCAGCACGGCGAGGGCGGCGAGGCCCGAGGCCTCGGTCACCAGCAGCTCGGCGCGGCACGAACGCAACGGCGAGGAGCGCAACGCCACCGCCGCGACGAGCAGGTCGGGCGCGGCCTCACGCAGCCGTTCGGCCAGCAGCACGAGGGCGCTCGATCGACCGGTGCGACTGCGTCCCCCGATGAAGACATGGTCACCGGCATGCAGGACGAGAGCGGCCGGCGCGAGATCGGCGTCGGCGATGCCGACGGGCACGACCCACGGACGGGCGCCGAGGTCACACGGCGGCAACTCGGATGCAGCCACGAGGTCAGGAAGCACGCCGAGTGGACTCGGGCCACCGTGGACCGGCTCCACCGAGGCCAGCGCGGCGCAGGCGTCGGCCAGCGAGCCACGGGGCGCGGCCACCTGGAGCTCGAGGCCGGAACTTGCATCGACGGCGCGACCGGATCGGCAGCGCGGGACCGTCGGCGGTGCGGAAGGTCCAGCGCTGACGGATGCCGGCGGTGATGGCGACGGGCAGGGCGCCGGGGCGCTCGACCGTGGCCGCCACGTGGATGCCGCGAGCGGCGCCATCGACGATGACACGGTCGAGGGCGTCCAGCACGGCGAAACCGCTGGGATCGTCGAACGCCGTGCGCAGCGCGTCGAGGCCGGCGATCAGCACCACGATCGCCGGTCCGGTGGCGCCGGCCTGCCGTCGGTCGGCTTCGGCCTTCAGCCGGCGCACCAGCCGGCTCAGCCGCTCGATCTCGCCGGCGCGGAGCACCGCCGCGCAGTGGGTCAGTGCGGCCAAGGGCGCCAAATCCCCCGCTCCCATGTCGACCACGTAGAGGTGGAGCCGATCAGGCGAGGCACCGGCGGCCAGGCGCAGCGCGATCGCCGCCAGCGCACCCGTGACACCACTGCCCACGATCCCGACACAGAGCAGGTGCCCGTCGTCGCGGTTCCAGCCGATCGGGTCCTGCCGCTGGTGGTCGGGATCGTCGGCCAGTGCCACCGCCCCGGGCGGCAGATCATCGAGGGCGAGGACTGCGGGGAGCGGCTCCAACCACGGCGGGCGGGGCGCAGCCAGACCGAGCTGGTGGGCCGCGTCACAGGTGGCGGCGACCAGTCGATCGAGCGTCGACGGCCCCGCCGCCATCGCCCGTTGCGAGAGGGAGCCATCGGGCCCGATCATCACCGTGCCAGGGCCGCGCGATGTCGTGCTGATCTCCACGGCGGGCCTGTCGGGCGCCGTCGCGTAACCACCCGACCGGGCCACTTGAACGGCCACGAGATCGTCTGGTCCGAGGCGCAGCAAGGCACGGCCTGGCCGATCCGTACGCAGGGCAGCGGCGTCAGCCACGCCGATGACGTCATGGGAATCGGCGGCCGACTGCATCCGCAGCGCGATGCGCACGTTGGTGTTGGCGCGGATGTCGTCGTTCACCACCCCTGCCGGGCGCTGGGTGGCGAGCACGAGGTGGATGCCCAGGCTCCGGCCGCGCTGGGCCACGCCCACCAGTGAGCTCACGAAGTCGGGAAGATCGGCGGCCAGACCGGCCAGCTCGTCGACCACCACCACGAGGCGCGGCAACGCCGCCGTCGCGGAGCGCCCCGGCGAAACGCGGCGATGTCAGTGGCGCCCGCCGCCCGCAGCATGCGCTCGCGGCGGCGCAGCTCGGCTTCGAGACTGCGCAACGCCCGCCCCGCGAGGCGGTCGTCCAGGTCGGTCACCACGCCGACGACGTGCGGCAGCAAGGCGCAGGCGTCGAAGGCGCTGCCGCCCTTGTAGTCGATGAGGACGAAGGTGAGGTCACGGGGACTCGACCGTGCCGCCAGCCCGGCCACCAAGGTTCGCAGCAGCTCGCTCTTTCCCGCGCCGGTCGTTCCCGCGATGAGGGCGTGCGGGCCGTGCTCGACCAGATCGATGTCGACCACACCGTCGTCGGACACCGCGATCGGCGCCCGCGGTCGCGGGTCGGCGTCGGCGTCGAGGGCGGCCCACGCCGCCGCCAGCGCCGAACCGTCCAGCGCGCCGGGGCCGAGCAGATCGGCCAGCTCTACGACCGCAGGCAGGCCACGGTCGAGCTGCGCTCGTTCGGGGTCGTCGAAGCCGGCCAGCGCCCGCGCCACAACGGCGGCTGTCGAGGGTGAGGCGCCGGCACCGGCGACGCCGTCGATCCTTGTGCCGGTGGCGATATCGAGCAGCGACAGGGTCGCATCCGCTTCGACCACCGCGACGTGGGTGCAGCACGACGGCAGTGCGATCACATCGGGCGCCAGCACGAGGCCCGCTGCCGCGCCCAACCGCCCCGTCAGCTCCGTGCGGGCATCCGACGCCCGCGCCGCCAGGAGCGCCGAACCGTCGACCACCACGAGGCGGACTCGATCGACGGTCGCGTCGCCCGCGCCGACGGCGTGGGGCAACCACCGTGCCCACGCCCATGGGGAGGCGTCCTGGTGGCGCACACCGATGGCGAGATCGGCCGGCCCCGACGCCACCGCGAGCTGCACCAGGAGCGAGCGGGCGACGGCTCGGGCCGCGCCCATGTCGCCTATGAGGCCCAGCACCACACCAGGACGCAGGGCGAGCACGACCGGCACGCGAGCGAGGCGATCACGGCTTGCCAGGGTCGACGCCACGGCCGCCGGCAGGTCGTCGGCCAGCCCCTCGACGAATGGGACCCAAGGCACGGCACCGACGCCGAGGACCACCTCGAGGTAGTCGTCGTGGGCCGGACGCCGTTCCCACAGCCGGGCGTCGTGGGCACGAGCCCGCGCCACGGCATCAGCCAGCTCCAAGGCTCGCGTCCGGCGCCAGATCGTGGCCGCCTCGACCTGGCCATCGAGCGCCGCCGCGAAGGCGACCAGCTCCGCCTGCGCTCGGCGCTGCCCGGCCTGGGCGGCGCGTGTGCCGCGGCGCCGCTGCGCGGCCCACGAGCCCATGCTGGCGACGGCACCCAGACCGCCGAGCACCAGCAGCGCCGGTTGGCCGAAGGCAATGGCGGCGGCCACGCTGGCCACGAGCGACAGCAGGGCACCCGCGACGCCGGCCGCGGGCCGCGTCCGATCGCCGCCCGCGTTGGCGTGGGGCGCCCGGACCGCGCCGGGCATCGGCGCCAGTGCCGGGCGCGGCGGCCGGCTCAAGGCCACCGTCCACTCGCCCGGGCGGGCCGTGCCGCTCGGGACCTCCGGGCTAGCGGCTGCGCCCACCAACACGATCTCGGCCTCTCGGCCCCCGATGCGCCAGCGGGGCCCGGCGGTCGGGCCATCCATCGGGACCAACGGCTGCACGCTCACACCGCCCGACCCGACGTGCACGGCGCAATGAAAGGCTGCCGCTCGGTCGTCGCGGCAGCGCACCCCGGCACGCGGGGCGCGGCCGATCACGGTGACCCCCGCGCCGAGCGAATGGGTGGTGCCGGCGTCGGTGCCGGCGGTCCAGCGCAGCATCGCCACCGGCGGGGTCGAGGCCGGCTCGGCTCCCGAACGGTGCTCGACCAACGAGCCACGCCGCAACCCCGACGACGTCACCGCCGTCGCCCCGTCGACCGTCCGGCCGTCGATGCCGACGACGGCGCGACGACCGCCCAGCGCGGCAGCGAGGTCGTGCACCGTGGCCTCCGTGTCGCGGCACGTGGATGGTGACCTCGCAGATGCGGCCGTCGTCGTCCCGCACGGCCACGTCGACACCATCGATGTTCTCCATGACCCAGGTGTGTGCCGGGACCGGGCCCGATCGGAACAGTGAGGGCTCCGGTGAGGCCGGCGGTGAGCGGCGAGGTGACGGCCGATCGCGATGGTCGGCCATGCCCTCTCATCCCCTGGCTCCCCTGGCTACCCTGGCCCACCCGGCTCCCCCGGCGGGCACTCGGCCCCGAACGAAACCTGCGTCGGGGTCGATCTCGCGCCACCTCAACCAGGAGTGGTACCGGCTGAGCACCGACCCCGACACGGCGGCTCGGGTGTCGTCATGGTCGGCGCCATTGGCCCGTTACGGCGACGCCGTCACGCTGCTCGAGGCCGTTGGCCGAGACGGCGGGCTGCCGATGGCGGTCGCCGACCAGCTGCTGGCCGAGCTGGTTCGCGTCGGTCGCCACGACAGCCTCGCCGTGCGCATCGCGCTCCAGCGGGTGCTTCCCGGTCTGGTCGGCGCCGCCGTGCGCCGGGCCGCGGGCCAGCGCCAGCGCCGCCAGTTCCTGTTCGACGACCTCGTCGCCAACGCGTGGCTGGTGATCCGCACCTATCCACTCGAACGGCGGCCGATCAAGATCGCGGTGAACGTGCTGCGCGACGCGGAGTACCTCACGTGCGTCCGACCCGCCCGCCTGCGCTCGGCCACCGAGCGCCCCGTGCACGTGCGGCCCGAGTCGAGACAGCTGTTGCCGTGCGGGCTCGACGGTCGCCCCGAGGACCACGCCGACGCCGCCTCCGAACTGGCGGCCGTGCTGGCCGACGGCGTCGCTTCGGGCCTCGGCCGGCGCGACGTGGCCATGCTCGGCTCGGTGGCCCTGGGCGGTTGGAGCGCGGGCGAAGTGGCCCATCGGTTCGCCGTCACCACGCGCACGGTGCGCAACCGCCGGGTGAGCACCACGGCCGCCCTGGCCGCCCTGGTCGCCGCCGGCACGTCGTGATCGAGCAACGCGCCGCCCGAGCCGAGCCGCGCCGCTCGAGCCGCAGCGCCGCTCGCACGATCGACGCCTATGTCACGTCGATCTCGAATTCGTCTCGATCGGCGTGACACAAGCGGCTGCCGTCTGTCTGCCGCCCGCTTGCCGAGCTCCGACGACGAGCACAACTAGGCGACGCGTCGATACTTCCTCACCGCGATCGGCGCGAACACCGCGATGATCGCCACGCTCCACAGGATCGAGCGGATCACGTAGGTCGCCGTCGGGCCGCCGATGGTGCACGCACGGAGCGCATCGACGGTGATCGACAACGGCTGGTGCTCGGCGAACCACTGGAGCCACGGCGGCATGGTCTCGGGCGACACGAACGCCGATGAGGCGAACGTCAGGATGGCGAGGATCGGGAACGATGCCGCTTGCGCCGCCTCGGCCTGGCCGGTGGACAAGCCGATGAAACCGAAGACCCACGCCAGCGAGAAGGCGAACAACAGCAGCACCAGCAGGCCACCGAAGAAGATCAACACGTTGGTGTGGATGCGGAAGCCGACGATGACCCCGACGATGAGCATGAGAAGCACGACGAACACATCACGCACGAGGTCGGCGAGCGTGCGCCCCGCCATGACCGCCGAGCGCGCCATCGGAAGCGAACGGAACCGCTCGATCAGCCCCTTCTGCAGATCCTCGGCGAGGCCGATGGCGGTGTTCACCGCGCCGAAGGCCACGGTCTGGGCGAAGATGCCGGGCATGAGGTAGTCGACGTAGGGCACCGTGAGCCCAGGGATCACGATGGCGCCGCCGAAGACGTAGCGGAACATCAGCACGAAGATCACCGGCTGAATCGTGGCGAAGACGAGCAGCTGCGGGAGCCGGTAGATGGTGGTGAGGTTGCGACCCACCATGGCCAGCGTGTCCTTCACTCCCCACAGGAACGTGCTGCGACGAGCGACGGGTGGTTGAGGGGCGGGGATGACGCTCATGCCGCATCTCCTTCGTCGACCTTGCGGCCGGTGAGCAACAGGAACACGTCGTCGAGGGTGGGCTCTCGCACCGAAAGGGTGTCGGGGTAGATGCCCTCGCGGTCGAGGACGCGCACGATCTCGAGCACATCGCGGCCGCCACCGTCGACCTTCACCTCCACGGTGCGGCCGTCGACGTTCGACGGCCCGACCAGCTGGAGATGACCGGCTACGCGGCCGGGATCGACGCCAGATGGCAACCCGACGTCGACGATGGTGGCGCCGATGCCCGCCTTGAGGTCGCGCGCCGTGCCTTGCGCGATCACCGTGCCGTGATCGATCACCACGATCTGGTCGGCGAGCCGATCCGCCTCCTCGAGGTACTGGGTGGTGAGCAGCACGGTGGTGCCCTGCTCGACCAGTTCGCCGATGACCGTCCATAGGTCGCTGCGGCTGCTCGGGTCGAGACCGGTGGTGGGCTCGTCGAGGAACAGCACGGGCGGGCGATGGACGAGGGCGGCGCCGAGGTCGAGCCGGCGCCGCATGCCGCCGGAGTAGGTCCGCGCGACGCGGTCGGCGGCGGCCGTGAGGCCGAAGCGCTCGAGCAGCTCGTCGGCCCGCCGGCGCACGACGGCTTTGGGCTGGTGGGTGAGGCGCCCGATCAGACGCAGGTTCTCTCGGCCCGTGAGGTTCTCGTCGATGGCGGCGTACTGTCCGGCCAGACCGATGCGCTCGCGCACCGCCTGGGGGTGGGTCGCCACGTCGACACCGAGCACGGTGGCCCGGCCGGCGTCAGGGCGCAGGATGGTGGTGAGGATGCGCACCGCCGTGGTCTTCCCGGCACCGTTGGGCCCGAGCAGGCCGAGCACCGTCGCCGGCGCCACCTCGAAGTCGATGCCGTCGAGGGCGACCACGTCGTCAAACCGTTTGCGCAGGCCTTCGACGGCGATGGCGGGGCCGCCAGCCCCCGTCGCACGGTGGGGGTCGCTGTCATGGGGGGAGGTCATCGCTCAACCGTCGCGCGAACTGTTGAAGCTGTCAAACAGTCTATCTCTTCAATGATCGGTCTCGTTGAAGCACGGAAGGGCAGCCCGTAGCCTGAACTCGTGATGACACCCGCGCCGGCCAACCATCAGGAGTTGGCCGGTGAGGTGTGGCGGAGGCTCACCGAGGTCACCTTCCGGCAACGCCGCTTCTTCGTGATGGCAGCCGCCAACTTCGGTCTCAACCCGGGCGCGCTGAAGGCACTGCTGGAGCTCGACGCTGACAATCCCGTGCCGATGCGGGCCCTGGCCGAGGCCTGGCACTGCGACGCGTCCAACGTGACGTGGCTCGTCGACCAACTGGAGTCGCGAGGTCTGGTCGAGCGGCAGGTCTCCACCGTCGATCGGCGAGTGAAGACCGTCGTGCTCACCGACGCCGGCTTGGCGTTGCGGGCGGATGTGGAGACCCACCTGCACACCGCGCCCGAAGAGCTCTTGAGCCTCGACGACGGTGACCTCGCCCTGCTCGTCAAGGTGTTGCGCAAGATCTCCGCGCCGCCGACCTGACGCGACGCGGCGGCGTGCACATTCGATTGAACCGTTCGGCTCCTTCGCTCGTAACCCCCAGCGACAACGGAGGTCCCGAACATGCGCACCCGTGCTCTTCTCGCTCTGCTCGCCGCCGGCACCATCGGGCTCGCGGCGTGTGGCGGCGACAACTCGTCCACGTCGTCCACCGCCGCGCCCGCAGCCCAGGCCGCCACCACCGCGGCGGCCACGACGGCCGCACCGGCCACGACCGCCGCCGGCGGCGGTCTCTACGGCGATGCCGGGTCGGCCACCACGGCGGCGGCGGCCGCCGGCGCCACCACGGTCACGTTGGCCGACAGCTCGCTCGGCAAGATCCTGGCCGACGCCAAGGGCAACACCCTGTACATCTTCACCAAGGACACCCCCGGCACCTCGGTGTGTGCCGACGCCTGCGCCAAGGCCTGGCCGCCCGTCATCGTGACCGGCACCCCGACCGCCGCCGCCGGCATCACGGCCACCGGGTGGGGCACGGTGACCCGCGCCGACGGTACGACGCAGCTCGCCCTCAACGGCCAGCCGCTGTACCTCTACGCCGGCGACGCCGCGCCTGGGGCCACCGACGGCCAGGGCAGCAACCAGGTGTGGTGGGTCGTGGGCGCCGACGGCACCGCCATCAAGAGCTGACCGGACCTGCGGACCGATCTACCGTGCGGGCCCATGACCCGCTTCAGTGTGCAGCCGATCGGGGTGGTGCGGGCGAGTCGCAGCACCGCGGTTGACGACGACTGGGACGCCGTTGAGAGCCGCATCGATCTCGATCCAGCTGTGCTGGGCGAGGATGCGGCTCGCGGCATCGACAGCTTCAGCCACATCGAGGTGGTGTACCTCTTCCACCTCGTCGACCCCGACGGCGTCTGCACCGGAGCGCGCCGTCCGAGGAGCCGGGACGACTGGCCGCTCACTGGCATCCTCGCTCAGCGCGCCAAGGATCGACCCAACCGGATCGGCGTCACCGTTTGCCGAGTGCTCAGCGCCGCCGGCCTGGCCGTGTGGGTCGAGGGACTCGACGCCATCGACGGCACCCCGGTGCTGGACGTGAAGCCTTACCTGTCCGGCTTCGCACCTCGCGGCGAGATCAGAGAACCGGCGTGGGCGGTGGAGCTGATGGCCGGCTACTGGTGAGGCGTCATTCGCCTCGGTAGGTGCCGAAGCTCCAGATGTTGCCTTCGGGGTCGCGGACGCTGAAGCCCCGGCTGCCGTAGTCCTCGTCGTGCAGGCCGCGTACCAGCTCGGCGCCGGCCGCCGAGGCCCGCTCGAACAGGGCGTCGGGATGATCCGTCACCACGTACAGACTGGCGGCGCCCGCAGGCCGGCCGGTGAACTCGCCCGCGCCCTCGATGGAGGAGCCGAGCATCACACCGCCGCCTTCGGGCCAGCGCAGCTCGGCGTGGTGAACCTCGCGGCCATCTTCGCCTTTCACCACGAGGGTCTCTTCGAAGCCGAAGGCCCGCTTCAAGAAGTCGATGCCGGCGAGGGCGTCGCGATAGCTGAGGCACGGCCACACCGTGGGTGGGTTGTTGGTTGTCATGGGATGATCATGCGCTCAGCGGCGCCGTGGCGTCTTGGACGGATGGGAGCTGCTCGGCCAGCCACGCCGTCGGGCTGAGTCCGGCGAGCTCGCGGAACTCGCGGTTGAGATGAGCTTGGTCGTAGTAGCCGCAGCAGGCGGCGACATCGGCCAGCGCCGGTCGCACCGGCCGGCCCAGCAGGCGCCGGGCACGGTCGAACCGCAGCACGCGCGCCGTCACCTTTGGCGACAGGCCCAGCTCCTCCTGGAAACGCTGAGCGAGGTGGCGCCGGCTCCAGCCGACGTCGCGCGCCAGGGCCGCGACCTCGATGTCGCCGCTCGCCTCCACGAGCTGTTCCCATGCCCGCACCACCTCTGCCGGTGGCTCGGGACCGTCGAGCAGGGCCTGCAGCAGCACGTCGTCGAGGACAGCAAAGCGCGCCGCCCAGGTGGACGTACTACGGATGCGATCGAGCCATTCGTCGGCGCGGCGACCCAGCAGCTCGTCGAGGGCGACGACGGCGGAGCCGAGCTCGCCGGCCGGGAGCCCGAAGAGGGCGCGCGCCCCGAACGGCGTCAGGTCGACCTGTATGCCGCGCTGGCTCTGCTCGTAGGCGATCGTGACGGGCGCGGCGTGCAGGCCGCCGACCAGCGCGTCGTAGGACGCCGGCGCCTGGGTGGGATCGGGCATCACCGCGACGTCGACGGTAGGCCCGAGGCTGAGCACCATGGTGAGCGCGCCCGACGGAAGGCCCTGATGGGTACCGGGCCCGAAGCCGTCGAGCCAGTAGCCCGAGTATCGGCCCACGTACGGCCGCAGTCGCGCTGCCGGGCGCCCGAAGGCCCCGTCGACGAACTGCTCGACCGCGAGCGAACTCATGGGCGCAAGGCTACGGCGACGGGAAGCACGTCCCGACGGCGTCCTGGCCGACACCTGAGCGTTCGCGTCCCCACGACGAGCAGTTGCTATTGGCGCGATCTGATGATGCGGCCCCGAGGCCGCCTCCCCTTTCATCCCTCCGACACGCAAATGCGCGGCGGGCGCTCGAGGGGGAGACAGCACATGAGTAGGACGCGATTTTCGGCGCGCTGGCGCGGCGGCGCTGCTGCTGACCGGTGGCGTCATCGCCATGGCCGGTACGGCAACAGCCGCCTCCGGTGACTTGGACCCAACGTTCGGCGGTGACGGCATTGCGACCGCGCCACTCGATACCGGTGCCACGCCAACCAGGATCGTCACGCAGCCCGATGGCAAGGTCCTCGTGCTGTCCGGCGGCTTCGCCCAGGGGTTCGAGGTCGTCACGCGCTTCAACGCCGACGGCACCCCGGACACGACCTTCGGTGTCAACGGGCAGGCCCAACTCGCCAACGCCGACGGTGCGTTCGTCGACCTCACCGTCATGACCGACGGTGACATCGTGGCCGTCGGATCTGTCGGTAGCCCCACCACGGGCATCGTGGCCCGCTTGACGGCGCTCGGCCAGCCCGACACCGGCTTCGACGGCAACGGCTACCTGCAGCTCGCCGCTGGCGACAACAAGTTCATGCAGCTCACCGCGGCCTTCGAACAGAGTGGCGGCGACCTGATCGTCGTTGGCATGAGAGGCGGCCTCGAGTTCTCGAGCAACCTCGGCGTGTTCGCCACGCGCCTTGACGAGCACGGCGCCACCGACACGACATACGGCACGAACGGCGAGGCGTTCTCCGACGACATCACGCCGAGCGGCGTGTGCGGCTTCAGCGCCGGCACGCCGGTGGCACAGCCCGACGGCAGCAGCCTCATCATCGCCACGGAGGCATGTGGCATCGGCGCCACTGCGTTGGTCTACGGGCTCACCGCGGGCGGCACGGTCACCAACCTCAACCCCGAGCTCATCTCGCACATCGGTGGCGGCATCAACGGCGTCGCCCCCCTGCCGGGCGGCGGCGTGCTCGCCACCGCCAGCCAGATCATGGGGCCGAACGGCCCAGAGCGGTCGATCTTCTCCGTGACCGCCGCCGGCACCCTCGTGCCGCCCGTCTCCGAAGACAGCACCCTCTTCTTCACCGGCTTGGTGGCGATGCCCGACGGGCGGTTCGCCATGGGACTCACCGACTGGGAGGGTGGCGCCACTGGCGGTGTGCAGGTCCGCAACGCGGCCGGTCAGCTCGACACCACCTTCGGGGGTGACGGCACCATCGACGGAGCGCCGGTGGCCGGTGTTGCCGCCGCGCCGGACAGCAAGGTGCTCGCCCTCGGCGGCGTCGACACCGTCGAAGTGCGGCGCTACCTGACCGCCGGCGTACCGGGCGTCGCCCCACCCAAGCTCACCCCGGTCACGCCGGCCCGCATCCTCGACACGAGGGCACCGGGCGTGAACTACACCGGACCCAAGCCCGGTGCCGACCAGACGATCACGGTCCAGGTCGCCGGCCGTGGAGGAGTACCCACCACGGGTGCGACGGCGGTGGTGCTGAACGTCACTGCCACCCAGGCCGACGGACCTGGGTTCGTCACCGACGATCGGCGCGCACGGAGGGGCCGAGCCGGCGAAGAGGGTACTCGTACCGGCGACACCCAAGACGGCACGGGCCTCGGCCAGCCGTCGATGAGCGGTGCGCAGGGAAACGGCACACAGGCGGGCGGCCACCGGCATCGTGAGGCCCTGGGCCAGGGCGCCGAGAAGATCGGCCACGACCTGGTCATGCCTCGACGGCGCACGCTCTGCGTCGCCACGCCCGCGCACCCGCCCCGGTCCCCGTGATTCCCCCGCCATCCCGGGACGGTACGGGGGCCGACGGCCGAGTGCGCCATTCACGAAGAGTGGCGCGACGAGCGCGAACCTGTCGGCATGAAACACATCCGCGCCGTCAGCCCACCGGACGTCACGCCAGGCCTCGTGGCGTCCTTGTCGGGCCGACCCGGCGTGGTGAACCTCATCGTCTTGGACGGTGTCGTGCGCAACCCGGACGGCGACGCGGTGCAGTTCGACGTCATCACCGCCGACGCCAACGCCGTGCTTCGGGAGATGCGAGCGTTTGGCGTCGTCGAACGGGGATCGATCATCATCGACGACGTCGGCGCCGAGCTCTCCGACCGAGGCGACCGCGCCGAGGCCCTCGTGCCGCGGGTCCTGCGACTGGCCCCCGTCTGGGAACAGGCCGAGGCGAGGATCCGAGCCGGGGGACGGTATCCACCAAGTTGGTTCACCTTGCTCGTGATCGCCGGGCTGATCGCCGCGGTCGGCATCTTCACGAACTCGCAGATCCTGGTGGTCGGCGCCATGGTCGTCGGCCCAGAATATGCGGCCATCATCAGCGTGGCCCTCGGCCTCAACAAGCGCGATCGAGCCAGAGTCCGAACGGGCGCGGCGGCGCTCTTCTTCGGCCTCCTGACGGCCATCGTCGTCACACTGATCTTCAGCATCGTCGTGCGGGCCGCAGGTTGGGAACCGGCTGCATTTCGCATTGGCGTTCGGCCCGTGTCGGATCTGATCAACACCCCGAACGTGTTCTCCGTCATCGTCGCCACGCTGGCCGGCATCGTCGGGGTCGTGTCCCTGGTCGAGGCCCGCACCGGCGCGCTCATCGGTGTCTTCATCTCGGTGACCACCATTCCGGCGGCCGCCGACATCGGCGTGTCGAGTGCCTTTCAGAACTGGAGCGAAGCACGCGGCTCCCTCATCCAGTTGCTGTTGAACGTGGCCATCCTGATCGCCGTGGGCGCCGTCGGCCTGGTGGTGCAGCGACGCCTGTGGCGACACGTCCGCCAACGAATCATCCCGTCGGTGTGAGGACGGTCGACGGCACCGGTGCCTGCGCTCCGCTGGCTCGACTGGCACCTCGCGTCGCAGCCGGCGGCGGTACCGAACGCCGGTCGGCGTCAGGGATGGTGGGTGCGCAGCAGGGCCTCGAGCTGCGCCTGCTCGGCGGGTGGCGCGACCTTGCTGCCCGGCAGCTTCCGGTAGAGCTCGACCGCGCGGGCGAGAGTGTCGCCCCGCAGCGCGGCGCCGTGACAGGACGCCACGACCGACGGGTCCGGTGCCAGCAGGTCGTCGAGCCGGCGGTGGAACCAGTCGGGGTCGATGGCGCTCACCCACGGCGCGCCGCTCAAGCCGAGCACGGGGAGCGCCGCCTCCCACGCCGCTCGGTCCAGGTCTTCGGCCCATGCGGGAGGGTCGTCGACGGGCACCGGGCTGGCGAACGTGTCGACGGCCCACGTGACGCCGCTCTTGCGATCGTGGAGGGCGCTGGTGGTGGGGCTGTCGAAGACGGGCGCAGTGACGATGTCGATGGTGCGGTCGCCGATGTCGTGGGATTCGCCGATGTTGAGCCAGCGCATCCGCTCGTACGGCATGTCGAATGCGGCCGTCGATCGGCTCACCGCGAAGGCGGTGGTGAGCAGGGTGGCGTTCGGGCACATGGCGAGAACTTCCATGACGTTGCCGATGTGATCGACGTCGTCGTGGGAGACGAAGACCCATCGCACATCGGCGGGATCGACCAGCGACCAGACCGCGTCGAACCACACGTCACGAGCCACCGGCGGGCCGGTGTCGACGATCAACGGCTCGCTACCGCGAATCAGCAGGGACGACATGTACACCGTCTGGACATCGCCCGCGGCGGCGCAGGCCTGACGTATGAGGTAGACGTCGGGCACCAGCTCCACAGGCGCATACCCGACGGGTCGATAGGTGATCATGGCCCAAGTCTCGCGGGTCGCACGACGGCTTCAGGAACTGAAGTCAGGTAGAAGCCGTAAGGTCGCGCCGTGGCTGACTCTGGTTCAGCTGGGTTTCGCTCGGTCGGCTCCCGGCTCGCGGCTCGCTTACGCGAACACAACCTGACCCTGGTAGCGGCGGGCGTGGCGTTCTACGCGTTCTTGGCGTTCGTGCCCGCCCTCATTGCGATCATCTCGATCTACGGGCTGGTGGCCGATCCGAACGACGTGACGAGGCAGGTGACCGACATGGCGTCGGCACTGCCCAAGGAGGTCCAGTCGTTCCTGGTGTTCCAACTCACGTCGATCGTGAACGCGAATACGGCGGGAGTCTCGGTCACGCTGCTGATTGCCATCGTGCTGGCCTTGTGGAGCGCGTCAGGAGGGATGGCTGCGCTCATCACGGGGATCCACGTCGCTCGCGAGCACGACGAACCGAAGAGCTTCGTGACGAAGCGGGGCAAGGCGTTGGTGCTCACCCTCGGCGCCATCGTCTTTCTCAGCATCGTGATCTTCGTCATCGCCGCGGTCCCGCCGCTGCTGTCCGACGCCGGGCTGGGAACGGCGGGCCGCATCGCGTTCGGCGTCCTGCGATGGCCGATACTCGCCGCGGTGATGATCGCCGGCATCGGGCTGCTCTACCGGCTCTCGGTGAAGGAGAAGCGGCGCGCCTGGCTGGGCCTGGTCACGCCAGGTGTGATCGTCGCGATGCTCGGCTGGCTCATCGTGTCGGCCCTCTTCGCGGTCTACACGGCCAACTTCTCGAGCTACAGCAAGACCTATGGTGCGCTGGCGTCGATCGTGGTCTTGCTGCTCTGGCTGTGGTTGAGCTCGCTGATGGTGCTCATCGGCGCCGAGGTCGACGGCACGGCCGCGGTGACGAGCCCGGCCGTCGACGACGCGGGGTAGCAGCGAGCGCCTCCGATCCTCGCCGGTAGGGTCACCAGCCGTCCGCTTCGGCGGGTGACCGGCCGGCCGCCGGCTACTCGAACCCCACGGGTTGGCTACTCGAACCCCATGGGTTCGCCGAAGGCCTCACAGTCGGCGTTGTCGCAGACGAAGCCACGGTCGAGAACGTTCGACACCACCGCGGCCTCCGGACGCGTCAACGCCGAAGGAGGAGCAGAACGACAATGACGATGAGGATCACGACGATGACGCCACCACCTATGTACATGGCTGACCTTGTTCCCAAACTGTCACGAGACCAAACCGAGGATGCTGCCCGCCGCGCCCCCGACGTGCACGCCCTCGGCGGGCACCGAGGACTGACGCAGCGCGACGCCGCCCACGGCACGTACTGGCTGCCGCCCGAGCACGCCTTGTCGGTAACTCGTGCCGCTGGCCCGGGCAACGTCGGGTCGTTCACGCAGTTCATCGCCATGCTCGGCCAGGTCGAGGGAGCCATCGTCACATCGTTCCGTGACGGCGGTGGTGTGCCGTATGCCCGGTCTTCGGGGACCTCTGGCCCGGCATCGGGCGGCGAAGGACTCAAGGCCATGATGGTCCCGTGTCTACCGGTGACTTGACCGTCGTGGCCCTCGCGGTCCTGTTGGCGTCGTTCGTGCAGGTGATCGCAGGGTTCGGGTTCGCACTACTGGCGATGCCGATCATGACGCTCGCGATCCCTGTCGAGCAGGCGGTCGTCATCGCCACGCTCCTCGGCGGCTCTGCCAGCCTCTGGCAGGCGTTGCACCAGCGTGCCCATGCCGTACGGCCGCTCGTTCGGCGGCTTGTGATCGCGGCCTACCTCGGCATGCCTTTTGGGCTCGTCGCGCTGAACGTGGTCGCCGACAGTTGGTTGCGAATCGGGCTCGGGATCGCTGTGCTGGTCGCAACCGGGCTCTTGGCGGCGCGCGTGCGGCTGAACCACGTCGGTCCGACGCTCGATCACGCTGCGGGCTTCCTCTCCGGGGTCCTCAACACTTCGCTGGGCACGAACGGACCACCTCTGGTGTTCGTCCTCCAGGGGCGCGAGTTGGAGGCGGATCGGTTCCGAGCGACGATCCTCGCGGTGTTCGCGTTCAGCAACGTGGCCGCCATCGTGGTCTTCGCCCTCGATGGCAAGGTCACGAGCGACGGTCTGAGGGCGGCGGCACTGGCGGTGCCTGCCTGGATCGTTGGCCAGGCCCTGGGCTGGCCGACGCGTCGACACGTTCACGGCGAGCGGTTCCGCTGGCTCGTCCTCACGCTCATGTTCGCCGCCGGCGCGTCGGCCATCGTGTTCGCGGTCCGGTGACGTTCGTCGTGGCTCATGTCCCGCGGCTCAGTCGGACGTCGCGTGTCGGGACGGACCGAGCCGGATGCCCGCTGCCGATGACGGCATGCTGGCTGTGCGTCGACCATCGTGGCCGCCTTCATCGGCGGCACGGCCTGCAGTTCGCCGGATATCCAGTGCTCTGATCTCCCGGCAACGCACCCCCCGGACGCTGTCGCCGAGATGATCGCGCTCAAGCGCTTCATCCTTACGGCTCGAGCTGATCCTCGAGGAGTCGCTGCGGAACCGTGGGCGCGGCGGGTCCGCCCGGCGGGGGTTCGGGGGTCTCGACGAGGGTTTGCAGCACGCGACCGAGCGGGCCGGTGTCGTCGCCGACCACCGTCTCCATGAAGCCGATGCCGTGGTGCGATGCGTGCACGCGGCTGTCCATCAGCACCCATGGCCCAACGGGGTAGCGATTGATCTGCAGGGTGACGTCAGCGTTGATGAACGCCGCACCGCTCGGGCTGTGGTCCCAACCAACCGCGGCGCCGAGATCGGACAGCGTCATGAGCGACAGCAACGACGACGTCGGCTCGCCGCGGACGACCGAGGTGCGCAGACGTAGCCAGATCAATCCCGGCCCGGCTGTCTCGGTCGTACCGGACAATGGGCGCGTCTCGACGGCGTCGCAGTTGAAGCCCGGTCGGGGGTAGGAGAAGTTCGCGCCGTCACCCAGCTCGGCGGCCTCGTCGGGTCGAGCCGGCACCCCCTGCGGTGAGCGCAACGCCTCGGTCGGGCGGTGCGCAACCCACTGGCTCGTCGCTCGCGCGACGACACCCCGGTCGCTCGTCAACGTCGCTTCGATCACCTGGGTGCGCCGGCCGGGCTTCACGACGGTTGCGTGCGTGCGAAGGGGCGCGAGCGGCACCATCGAGCGGATCTCGATCGTGGCCCGCGCCAACATGAACTCGTCGCCGGGGCGGGTCTGCTCCAGCGCCCATCCCAGGGCACCACACACCGCACCGCCGTGGAGGAACGCGGGGTCCCACGGTCCGCGACACAGCGTCGTGGGCAGCAGTGTCGCCCCGTCACGTTCGAACAGGGCTGCGGGAACGTTCACGTCGCCATCAGATCAGGAACCGGCATCGCGTTGCGAGATCGTCCAGAAGGAGCAGACTTGATGACCATGCCGGCTGCTGCTCGCCACTCCGGCGTTGGCCGCGGGGCGATCGCGGCGGCCTGCACAGGCCCCAGCCACCCGGTCGGCTGACGGCTCGTGGGTGCCCAACGACGGCCACTACGGAGGCTGGCCGGCGCGAAGGGAGGTCTGCTACGACGTCGCTCCCGGACCTGGTGGTCAGGGACCTATCAGCTCAACGTGCCGTCCGGCAGCGGACGCGAGAACTTCAAGATCATCACGGTCGAGCGTGACGATGTCGTCACCGTCCAGTGCCAACACCACCAGCGCAGCATCGATGATGTCGGACAGCCGGGCCGTAGCCAGCAGTTCGCCTGCCAGGCGGCCGAGACGCTCATCGAGCGGTCTTACATCGATTCCTTTCAGCGCTGTCGCGAGACGTGCTTGACGTAGTCCGCCACGCCACACCTGTCCGACTACCCCCCCGTGCGTGACGGGCACGTCGCCGGCGTTGAACAGACCCTTCAGCCGAACCCACATGTTGCGGTCGTTGCGGTCGAGACCGATCAGCGCACCTGCGTCGAGGAGCGTCGTCACGCCGGCTGCGTCCGAGACGGGCGCTTGCGAGATCCGCGGACAACGACGGCATCGTGTCGATCGGATCGCTGCTGGCGCGTGATCTCCTCAGCCGAGATCTCCCCGAACTCAGCTTCGTACTCGGCGATCGCCTGATGGAGGTGTGCGAGTTGCCGGTCGCGCTGGACTCGATCTGCGAGCGCAGCGCTGACCCACGCGCTCAACGAGCCGGCCGAACCACTCGCCACGGCCCGATTGCCTGCTTCGACCAGCTCCGGGTCGACCGTCACCGTGAGTCTGCTCTTGCGCTGCGTCATACCATGATCTTACTCGCGTTCGCACCGGCAGCACATGCCCGCGAAGTGTCAGTCGAGCGCGGTGCCGGCAGGGCTTCCTCGACTGCCCTGGTCGCGGTCGCGGTGAGACGCTCCGGACCGGTGACGTACCAGATGACGATCTGTGTGTCGGCCAGCAGCTTGACCGGTCCATTCACCGGCAGCGGTCATCCCCGAGGCCGGATCCCATCTCGCGACGGAGCTGGCGCAGATCTTCCTGGGAGAAGCCGACGGGTCGCGTAGCGATGCCCAGCATCGACCGGCGGTGCCCCCGCGGCGTGGTAACGAGCCTGACGTAGTCACCCGGCCCGACACCCAACGCGGCGAGCCGATCCGGGCCCACCGACACCGAACCGTCCTCGGCGACGACGACATCGAGTGACCGAGCTGATTCGACTCATCACGACTCCTCACCTCGTCGAACGGTTCACGCCATCGTAGGCGTAGGAGCCGCGGGCCTGGCAGGCCCTGGAGTTGGGCGTCGATATCGGGCGGCTCCGGCAACGTCCGCGCCGAGAAGGATCGGTCCGTGTCCGGGTGGCCATACCGTCCTGCCTCGGGCCGATCCGATGGTTGATTCGGTCGCGGCGCGAGGCATCGTTGTCGATGTCATTCTGGCGCGGGGTATCCATCGCCGGACTGCGCGCGGAACCGTCGTTATCTTGAGCGGGCTTGGGGGTGTCTACGACGTAGCTGGCGCAGGCATCGTGCGGATCTCCGACGACAGGTTCCACGCGTCAGCCAGACTTGGGACGCAGGGCGACGCCGGTCACACGCTCGTAGGTGGCATTGAACTCGTCGAGCGTGCCGCCCGCGGCTGCGATCCACTCCTCGTCACCCATCGCCCGACGGGCGCCGATGAGTTCGGTGCTGCCTTGGCCGGCTGACACGCGGAACGGGGTCGTCGGATCGAGCACAGCGCGGGCGATGGCGTCGGCGATGACCTCAGGCGGCGAGATTTGCGGCTGCTGGGCGGCGAGAAATGCCAACGTGTTGCGCATCGATCCCCAGTAGGGCGAGGACCGAGACGGCGGCTGTACCTTTGCGCCCATCGCAGTGGCGGTAGCACCGGTCTCGAGGACGACCACGCGGATGCCGTGCTGATGGCCCTCGATGGCGACCATCTCGCTCGCCGCCTCGAGGGCGGCTTTCGAGGCACCGTACGCACTGACCGCCGGGAGCGCCACGCTGCCAGCCGCGCTGCTGACATTGACGATGCATCCGCCCTGGCGGCGCCGAAAGTGGGGCAACACGGCCCGCATGCATCGCACGGTGCCGAACAGGTTCGTATCGAACACCTCGACCCAACGCGCGACGTCGGTCTCCTCGGCCGACCCGAACCACATGACCGCGGCGTTGTTCACGAGCACATCGACGTCGCCGGTGGCCTCAAACAGACGACCGACGGACTCGTCGTCGGTGACATCCATCTCCGCGACCCGAACCTTGCTGCCGGCAGCACGAGCAAGGTCGAGGAGCTGCTCGCTATCGCGTTCGGGTCGGCGCATCGTCGCCACGACATCGAATCCGTCTGTCCCAAGGCGAAGCGCGGTCGCGAACCCGATCCCCGTTGAGCAGCCTGTGACCACCGCGACAGTCATCGGCGACATCGTACGGCCGACGCAACCGCGCCCGCTTCGGCGATCCCGGACGCTCGGCATCGCGGCTGTCGTCGGCCCGAACAACGACAGCCCTGGGACAGATCGTGCGGCCCGGCACGCTACCCGGGGCGCCAGAGTGACCGTGAGCGATCTGTCGCGCCGGGCCGGGCGCTGACGAGCGCGTCACCGTCGTTCTGTCGCGCCGGTGCCGGCAAGCACGCTGCCGTCGGGTTTCGAAAAGGCTGCGGAGCTGCGCTGTGCGCGGTACGAGCGGAGCGCGTCTGCTCGCCGGAGAAGTCCGGGCGTATCTGGACGCCTTCGTCGAAGTGCGACAAGACTCCGTCGGTCGGCCGGCGGTCCCGGCCTGGGCGGGTCAAAGGCTGGCGGGACGGGTACGAGCGACAGGACGTCGGGACTCGAAACCACAGAGGTGAGCACGATGAGCGATGAAGAGGCGGTGCCTGAGACGAGAGGCGTTACGGCGGAGCTACTTGCAACTGTTGATCTTGGCGCTGAGATCGAGGGCATGGCGGGGCGCCAACTTCGAATGCGTATGTTCACCTTCGAACCCGGAGCCGTATTCGGCCCAATTCATGATCATAAGGACAGGCCGGGCATCGTATACATACTGCAAGGAACGATCACCGACTACCGAGACGGCGCTGCCACGGACTACGGGCCGGGAGTGGGCTGGCCCGAGGATAGGAACACGAGACACTGGCTTGAGAACAGAGGAACGGTTCCGGCCGTGGAGATCTCTGTCGACATCGTCCGGTCCCTGTAGACCCAGCGCTCGCGGCTGGGAAACGTCCCCGAGCTAACGAACGCCAGCGAGTTGCCCAAGCTCGCGCACGAATCGGCGCACGGCTCGTGGGTCATCGCGAATCTGTGGCCCCAGTACGGCGCACGAAGCCCTCGATCTGTACGCCGCAAGCCGGTGGACGGAGTTCGACGCCTGGCGTGCGGTGCCGGACACAACGATAGGTCATTTTTGCGCTGTGTTCTGTGCAGATACGGGACACTTCCGCCGGCGTGAGAGGCTGGCACCGTGGAGGTTCTGCCGACGGGAACGGTGACGTTCCTATTCACGGACGTCGAGGGTTCGACCCGCGTGTGGCAGGAGAACCCCGAGACGATGGGGGCGGCGCTGGCTCGCCACGACGCCATCATGCGGGAGGCCGTCGCCAGCTCTCGCGGCGTCGTCTTTTCGACGGCGGGTGATTCCTTCGCGGCGGCCTTTTCGACGCCCTCGGACGCGGTCGAGGCCGCCACAGAGGCACAGGTCCGGCTCGATGCCGAGGTATGGACAGAACCGATCACGATTCGGGTGCGGATGGGGATCCATACCGGTATGGCCGAGCTACGTGACGGCAACTACTTCGGCCCGGTGCTCAATCAGACTGCTCGGCTCATGGCTGCTGGTAACGGCGGCCAGGTCTTGGCGTCGGAGGTGACAGCTCGGCTGCTGGACCGTGTCGACTTTGAGGATCTGGGCGTTCACCGGTTGAAGGATCTCCGCGAACCGGTGGCGATCTTCCAGTTGCGTTCGTCTCGCCTGGCGCCCGTTCTCGCACCGTTACGGGTCCTTGCGCCGGCAGCTTCCAACTTGCCAACCCGGCGCCGATCATTCGTCGGGCGATCGGTGGAGACTGAGCGGTTGAGCGAGGAGCTTGTGCCAGGGTGTCTCGTCACACTTACCGGAGCGGGAGGCTGCGGCAAGACGACTCTGGCCGTGGAGGCCGCAGCGTGCGTGCTTGAGTGCTTCGACGGTGGTGTCTGGCTGGTCGAGTTGGCGCAGGTGCGGACTCCGGACGCGGTTGCTGCGCATGTGGCGGCGGTGCTGGATGTCCCCGTGATGGCTGGGATGTCGCCGGTCAGGGCTATGGCGAAGTGGGTGGGGCAGCGTGGCGTGCTGCTGGTGGTGGACAACTGTGAGCATGTCGTCGACGCCGCCGCGACGTTGATCGAGGAGCTTCGCGAACACTGCGGCAACTTGGGGGTATTGGCGACGAGTCGGGAAGGGCTGGCCGCGGACGGGGAGACGCTGATCGGGGTGGCACCGCTCGGTGTCGACGCGTCGGTGGAGTTGTTCATCGACCGAGCCGACCTTCGACCCGAGTCGCTGCAGCCAAGCCGTCGCCAGGCTATCTACGAGCTTTGTGCTCATTTGGACGGATTGCCGCTGGCGATCGAGCTCGCGGCAGCCCGAACCCGCACATTGTCGCCGGAGGAGATCGGCCGCCGACTGGGCGAGCGCTTCGAGCTCATCGGTGGCGCCAAGAGGGCACGCTCGGATCGGCATCGGACGCTGCGCACCGCTGTTGACTGGTCGTACGCGCTCCTCAGCGCGGACGAGCAGGACTTGTTCACCCGGCTGGGCGTGTTCGTTGGTCGCTTCGACCTTGACGCCGTCGCAGCCATGGTCGCCGACACTCCGCTTGCGAAGCTGGAAGTCATCGACGTTCTCGACCACCTCGTCGACAAGTCGATGGTTATCGCCGACACGTCTCGGCCTCAACCGGTATATTGGCTGTTGGAGACGTTGCGCGACTACGCACTCGATCACCTTCTCGATACCGAACAAACCCGATGTCAGCATGCCCGCTACCACGCTCGGCTCGTTCAACGCTTGGTTGGTGAGCTGACGACCGAACGAGAGGCGGCCGCGATTGAAGATCTCGATCGGTCTTGGCCGGACGTTCGCGCCGCGGTCGAATGGTCTGTCGCCCAGGAAGAAGCAGACATCGCCGTCGATCTCGTACGAGGCCTCGGTTTCGAGACCTTCTTTCGGATACGTGTCGATGTTCGAGACTGGGTCGAGGCCGTGCTGGCAATGCCCGACGTCGCGACTCATCAACACCGCGGTCAGCTGTTCGCCACGGCGGCACTGGCAGCACTGACGCGCGGCGACCTCGCGTCGGCGAACGAGCGGAACGCGCAGTCGATTGCAGCCCGACCCGATGGCCCGATCAGCTTGGATGAGCAGTGGGCCGGCGCTGCAGTACCTGTCTTCTCCGGCCGCCCGGAAGAGGCTCTGGCGGCGGCCCAAGCCTTCGAGGCTTCGACAGACCTACCACCCGTTGTGGCGCGTCTGTTGGCTTCAGGCATCGCAGCCCTCTGCGAAAGCTACGGCGACAACCCCGAGGCAGACCGCCTCGTCCAACCCATCCTCGCTCTTGCCGATATGAGCTCCATCAGCAGCGTGTTGCGGGCGGCGCCGCTCTACTTGGCAGCCCAGATTCGTATGCGTGATGATCCGCACGGCGCCCGCCAACTCCTCGAGCGGGCCCTCACCACGGCATCAGTCGTACGCAACCCATGGCTCCAGGCCGCGATAGGCATGATGAGCGGACACCTCGACGCCCGACTGGGGGATCCCACCGAAGCGCTGGCTCGCTACCGCTCTGTCCTGGTCGAAATCGTCGAGACGAACAACTATGGCCTGGCCGGTGCTCTGCTTCGACGAGTGGCGTGTGCGTTGGGTCGCACGGGACGGTACCAGGTCGCGCTCGCCGTTATCGCCGCTGTCGATCACCAACCACACGCACACTCGATCATGCCTGAGATCGCTGTCCAGCTCGCCGAGCTCGACGCCGCCGCAGGCGACGCCTTGCCGACAGAGGCCATCAGGGCCGCTCGCCTACAAGGCCAAGGTTGGTCCATCCCGCAGACGGTCCAAATGTGCATCGACGAGATCAACCAACTCCAGTGACCCACCGAACCCTGCGCCGTACGTTCTCCCGGCCCAGCGTCCGCACGGGGAGGGGCGCAGCGAGACCTCGAAACCGCCCGCGTCGGTGTGCGCGGTGAGTCCGCGGAGACTATGCCAGCGCGCCACACGAACAGCTGGGGCCGCGACCTATTCGGCGGTCCGGGTCAGGCAGTGAGCGAGGACGGCGCCGTACCGAACGACGGCGTTCCCGAGCCCGGAGTATTCGGTCGCGGCGGCCGGGCAGGCCGCACCGTCGATCGGTCGCGCTTGCGGCAGGCGGCACGCTAGCCTCCGACCGCGCTGTGCAGCCGGCGATCGTCGACACTCTGGTCCACTGGGCGGGCGCGGGTTGGACAGCTGATCGGGCCGTTCGGGCAGGTCCCTCCCAGATCAACGCCTGACGCTCCGACGGCGCGGGTCTGCCGATCGCGTGGTGCCGGCGATACGTTCCAGTTCGGCGCCTGTACGTCTACATTGCGGTTCATGGGGCTAGTCCTTGATCTGGTCGAGGCGATCAACATTGGGTGGGGTGAGGTTGCTGGGCAGGGTGGAGCCGCGTTCCGGGATCGATTCCTCGATCGTTCGTTTCGCAAGCAAGTGGCCGGTCAGCTGAATGCTGCAGTACCCGCAGTCAGCCCGACGGCGGCTCGCAAGATCATGAAGTCCGACGGGTTCTTGGCATGGTTCCGTGGAGACGGCCAAACAAGTCTCAACGACCATTTGTCTGACCAGCAGCTACGTGATCTCGGAGTTGATGACTCAACCACTGCGACCGCCATCGGTCGGGCTATCGGTGAAGCGATCGGCGCGGTCGCCTTCAAGAGAGCCGCCTGGGTGGAACGCGAGCTCCTGGCCAGGGCGACTGAACTCACTGACCTCAGCTACTCACATCTGCACTACCTCGAAGACATCTGGGAGTTACTGGCAGGTCTCGCACACGACGCAAATGTACGCAACGCGCTGCGTGCCCAGTGGAAGACGATTGAGAACTCCAAGATCGAGAACAACTTCGCGATGGACGATTGGGTGTTCGGCTGGATCAACGGCTCCAACCAGGCCCTGTTGCGGGTTGGATTCCGGTGCAAGGTGCTCATGGTGAGCACAGGACGATCTATGGCCGATTTCGACAGCGGCGAACACAATCGATGGGTGACGATGAACCCCAGCGAGAGTCGAGAGTGGTCGCTGCTCCAGCTATTGCTGAGTAATCCCACTCCATTCGCCAACGACGTCGCTCTGAGAGTCGCCGGACTACATAGCATAACTCGCGATCCCAGCGGGCTTGCACTCGAGCTTGACGCCTACCAGGAGGGTGGCGAAGAGGGACACCGTTTGGAGGCAAAGTTCTGCTGGCTAACCGATGACCCGTTCTATTGGCCGATCCGCTTACGTTCCGTGACGACCTATGACGTGCCTAGTTGAGCTAATGTAGTGCACGGATCGGTTGTCTATTGGCCTACCGAATCCGACCGGACGTCTACGAGCCATTCGGGCTACGGCTCTGACCGCAGAGGAACAGGTCTGCAACCGCAACCGTTGCTCACGAACGTCGGCTGGTCGGGCAGACGCGCATCGGACCTGTTCCCTACGTCCGGTCGAGGGCAGGCAACTCTCGCGACCACGGGTGCACCGATGACCTCGCCCCTCACTCGCGCGCGAATCGGCGCTCGGTGTAAACGGCCGCGTCACCACTGGCTGATCGTTCTGGCGCGCCGAACACGGTCGACGCGAACGCGTAGCGGTCTTCCGTTGCGCTCGACGCCAAGCTGACGTCCAGCGTCCGTAGTGGAGCGGCGTCGTTTTGGCCCGACCCGCCATGGCGAACACTCCCGGCCGCGTGGTCAGCGACGTCGGGCGCGCAGGACGACGTCGGCGATGTGCGGGGTGGTGCCGGACGGAGGGTCGACGCGCGGCTCGACCGCGTGCAGCTCGATCGTGAACTCGTCGCTGAGCAGCCAGGCCAGGTCGTCAGCACCGACGTAGTCCGCCGGGTCGACGCCCTTCGACTTCATGTGCTCGCGGTGCTCATCGTCGAGGTCGTGGTAGACGGCGAGCAGCAACCCGCCAGGGCGCACCGTGTCGAGCAATGTCCGCACGGCGGCCTCGCCGGCGGCCTTAGGCAGCGCCGGGTACTGCATCGACATGAGGTCGAACGAGCAGGCTGGGAACGGTGTCTGCAGGGCGTCCGCGCAGACCCACTCGACCGCAGCGCCAGCCAGCTCGGCGGCCTCCCGCGCCCGGCAGACGGCCAGATCGGAGATGTCGATCGCCGTGACGGTTCTCCCCCCCCCCCCCCGAGCGAGCCAGATCGCGTCGGCGCCCTCGCCACAGCCGACGTCGAGCGCCCGGCACGGGGTGAGGCCGGCGATCTCGGCGACGAGCCGCCCGTTCGGCCGCCCGCTCCACATCGCCCCGTCGCGCTCGCTGTACCTCGCGTCCCACTCGGCTGCCTGCGCCGCCGCGCCGAACCGCAGCTCGCCGTGCTCGTACTCGTGCATGGTCCGCACGGTAGGCCGCCATCCGACCGATTCGGCGTGCGGGCCGTTGGCCTGTGAGCGATCTGTTCCGCCAGAAGAGCGCACCTCACCGTCGATCTGTCGCGAATGTGGTGACCGCTGATGCAAGGCGTACTGCGACGGTCTGTGCGTGGCCGAGGTGGTGCCGGGCCTCAGCAATGGCCGTCCTCGCCGAGCGTGTCGCCGCTGTCCTCATTACCAAAGGTGTCGGCTAACAAATAGATGCCTTTCTAGCACCTGGGCAAATCCTGCGGGCAGTTGAACCGGCCGCTCGGCTTCGAACGCGAAAGCCCGACCAACGGCGGCTGACGGCTGTCGCAAAGTTCGCACTTCTGTCGACTCGTGCGTATCAGATGTTGCTCCCGCTGCCTCTTCATGCCAGAGGTGTTCGACATCGGCAGAGGGAGGAACCATGGCGACAACGTCAGGTCGAGCCCGCCAGCGATCCAGGCCTGAGCCTGCCCCTGGCGCGGATGGGACGCTCGAGGGAGGCGTTGTCCACGCCGACCTGCCCGAGGCAGCCACGCTCGGCGATGCGTCCGAGATAGTCGTGGCGCCGGAAGGTGGTGTCGTCCACGTCGATCTTCTCGACGAATCAAACGTCGTTGAGACCACGCGTCTCGAATTCTTGCCACCAGAGACGTTGGGTGGCGGCGGCGCCGACAAGTTCGTCGACAACAACGGCCCGGTTCTCCAGGTCGCCCAACTCTTCCTGATCTACTGGGGAAGCGCGTGGACTGCCACCCCCCCGCCGACCCCCACATCGGCGCAGATCACCGGGGCCTGCCGCACCATGATGGCGAGCGCTTACATGACCGGCCTCGCCCAGTACCGCGGTATCGGCCGGGGCTTTCTGCGGGGCTCAGCCGTAGTCACGTCATCCAACCCGCCGAGCGGATTCACCGACACTCAGGTCGCCAACTTCATCGACGGACAAATAACCGCAGGCACCGTGCCGCCGACGGACGTCGATAACCAGACGCTGTACTGCGTTGTCATGCCCACAGGCGTCAACGCCAGCAACACCAGCTTCATTGGTGAGCACACGTACTACAACCGGTCCGGACAGCGCATACACTTCGCCTGGATCACCAACTCCGGAAGCCTGCCGGCACTCACCAGGATCATCAGTCACGAACTCGTCGAGTCGGCGACCGATCCGGAGGGGAGCGCGTTCCTAGGCGTCGCCGGCACGTGCAGCCAGGGTGGCTGGTGCGAGATCGGCGACGTCTGCTCTTCAACGTCCACGCTCGACGGCGTCACCGTTCAGTCCTACTGGTCCAACCAAGCCGGCCAATGCGCCGTGCCAGCCTGGCCGAACCGGAGCTACCCGCGTGTCGGCGTGCAATGGACCGGCACTATTGCCGCGAACTCATCTGCCCGCTGGTTCACGTTCAGGTGGCCAGAGTGGGAGCGAGTCGAGTGGCGCATGTTGCCAACCATGCCCCGCCCGGGAGCTGCACAGCTGCGTTGGGACGTGGCGATCGAGCGAGCCTCGGGGAACTTCCTCACCTACTGGATCACCGTCACGAACCTGACGTCCCAAGACGTCCCTTTTGAAGGTCGTTATTGCGTTCTTGGCAGGAACTGAGCCCGCGTCCTCACCCAACCCACTTAGCAAAGCAGGAGGAGATATGGTCATCGGAGTGCAGTTCCGCGGCACGCTCTCACCGCACCAGACGCAACGTTGGTTCACGTTCAACTGGTCCGCGCCCCAACATGTCCTATGGGAGGTCGTGCCAACATCCGCCCAGCCCGGCGCTGCGCAAGTCGACTGGGACGTCGCGATCGAGCGCGCCGACCCGGCGCACGTCACATACTGGGTGACCATCACCAACCTGACCGGGTCATCGGTGCAGTTCGAGGCCAGATACGCCATCGTCGCGTGAGGAGCACACCTATGCGAATCGTGATCGAAATACCCGACGAACTCCTGTTGACCGCTTCCGCCTCGCCCCCAGCCGAGACGGCCACCGGGACTGCTCCCGCGGCCGGGCCTATCGCCGATGCGTTTTCGGGTGGCGCCGCCCCCGAGACCGTGCGGGCGATGGCGCAATCCAATGCCGTCATCGGGATGGACGCCTTGCCGGCCGGCGCCGCCGAGGAGTCCACACCAACAGTCGCATCCGGACCCGCCGCGCCCGAAGCACACGACGGTGGGCCTGCGCCCAGCTGACGGCCGGCCTCTATGGCCCACAGTGACGCGCCGGACCACCGTCGCCCCACGCCGGTAGCCGCCGCTGTGTCCCGACGCCTCGAGCTATGTGAAGCGCCCGATGTCGCCCGGCGGTACATTGGAAGACGATCGTTCCGACCATCCTCGAGCACACACGCTTTGGCTGCACGGGCGAGCAGACGGCTACCAGAGCCACCTCCGACCCGAATCGGCGTACCGGGACACGGCCACGTGAGCAATCGGCCGCGACAGATCGTGCGTACGTTGGCGTCCTCAACATGCAGCTGGGGCCGGGCGGCTCCGGTCTCCAGGTCCGGCCTGACCTGGAGGTGCTACGTGTCGAATACAACTACGACCGCCGGGCTGGCGGCCGTGGCGACGTTCTGACGCCCACGCCTCCGCTCCTGCGGGCGGCTGAGGGGAAAGTCCACGAAGAGCCGATACCGAGCGGCACCACGGGACGCTCGCAAGAGGTGAGAGTCTGATCAGCGATGAGTGAGCTCTTCGCGACCGGCATCCAGATGGGCGAGTCCCCGCGGTGGCATGACGGCCGGTTTTGGATGTGCGACTGGGTCGCGGGCGAGGTTTTGGTCTTCGACGCTGACGGGAACCGCGAGGTCGTGGCGCGGGTCGACGGGCTGCCGTTCTCGATCGACTGGCTGCCCGACGGCCAGCTTCTCACCACCACCCCGGGCGGTGTGGTGATCGGTCATGAGCAGGCGCCCTACGGCGCCCCAAGCCAGCCCTTCAACGAGATCGTCGTCGATGCCGCCGGCCGCGCCTGGGTAGACATGCCAGGCGCCGCACCGTGGGAAGAGTCCAAGCCGGGCATCGTGGCCGTCGTGCTGCCCGACGGCAGCGGCCACCAAGTGGCCAACGACGTGTGGTTCCCGAACGGGATGGTCGTACTCGGCGACGACACCCTCGTGGTGGCCGAGTCGCACGCCGACCGGCTCACGGCGTGGACGATCACAGATCAGGCCGAACTGGTTGACCGTCGGGTGTGGGCCGATCTCGGACCGGGGTCGGCGCCGGACGGCATCTGCGCCGACGCCGAGGGGGCGATCTGGTACGCCAGCGTTCCCGGTCAGAGATGCACTCGCGTCGCTGAGGGTGGCGAGGTGCTGAACACCATCAGGGTCGACCGCGGCTGCTTCGCGTGCATGCTCGGCGGGGACGACGGCCGGACGCTCTTCATCGTGGCCAACCACTACAGCAGCACCGGCGCGTCCGACGGGATCGTCCTGAGCCAGCCAGTGGGCACACCCCACGCCGGACGACCCTGACCACGACCACCGAAACCCCCGATGACGCGTCCATATCCACACTCGCATCGATCCGGGCCTCTGCCGCCGAACGGCGGATCTGCGGCGCGCTCGCCACCGTCCACATTCGCAATCACACGATCCCGCGCCACGCGCGGCGCTGCAGCCGGGTCCATACTTCAGACGTGAGCGGCGCACTGCCAGCCCGTCGCAGGGAGTCCTTCGATGCGGCGGCGGCGGACTACGCGCGCTACCGGTCGGGCTACCCGGAGGAGGTCGTCCGCGATGTCGTCAGAGCCTCGCGGCTGCGCCCCGGGAGCCGAGTGCTGGAGATCGGCTGTGGCACGGGACAGCTGAGTGTCCCGCTCGCTCATCATGGGGCGCAGTTGGTGGCCGTTGAACTCGGCCAGAATCTGGCCGCGATCGCAAGACGGAACCTGGCTGCCTTTCCGGCGGCGCGTGTCGAGGTCAGCGGGTTCGAGGAGTGGCCGCTGCCAGTCGACCCGTTCGACGTGGTCGTGGCGGCCAGCGCCTTGCACTGGATTGATCCATCGGTTCGCTTCTCCAAGCCGGCCCGGGCGCTCGGGCCGGGGGGCATCCTGGTAGTTATCCACGCTCATCATGTCAAGGGCGGAACACCGGGTTTTTTCGCCGACACCCAGCCGTTCTACCTGCGGTGGGGGCTCAGCGACGATCCATTCTTCGAGCCGCCAGCGCCCGAGGACGCCCCGGTCATGTATCCCGAACTTGGTGACTTGCCCGGGTTCGGGAGGGTGCAGCGGCACCGCTTCGAGATCCCGAGACAGCATACGACCGCGTCCTACGTCGGGTGGCTCAAGACCGACTCTCTCGTCTTGAGCCTGGACCGCGAGTCGAGGCGCGGATTCCTGCAGGACATCGAGGCGCTCATCGACACGAAGTACGACGGCCGCGTCGCTCGCAACTTCGTCTACGAGGTCATCGCCGCGACGCGGAACGGCTGAGGCGAGACTGGGCTCGCCAGGTGGACGCCAAAGCGATGCGGGAGCGCCGCTCACCGCGCGAGCACAAACGACCAAAGCGACCCTGAACGAGCGGGCGAGCCACAAGCGCTCAACGCGACGCCTCACGACGCGATCGTCATCACTTGCGACCGATCTGCCGATCGGCGCTGGCAAGGTCACGCCCGATAGGCCAATCTGGCGCGGTGATCCGTCTCGACCGTCTGACGATCTTCGTGCGAGACCATCCACTCTCAGCTCGTTGGTATGTCCAGAATCTTGGCTTCGAGGTCGAGTTCGAGACACCCGACGGCGCGACGACCGCGATTCGTGACGACGGGGATTTCACCATCTTCCTGACCAACCGCGCGCCGACGAACGACGACCCGAGGTGCATTCTGTACTTCGAAGTGCCCGACGTTGACGCGGAGTACGAGCGACTCGTACGCATCGGCGTCGAGGTAACTCACGGTCCAAAGGAGCACCCTTGGGGCCATGGCCCTGAGATTCGTGACCCGGATGGCCATTCGATCCGGCTCTGGGACGCGAGGAGCGCGAGGTAGCGCGCACAGATCTGCGATCGGACGCCCGAGCCGTCGGACAGGCGACTCGGCACGGCGCGCACGTAATCGGCGTTCCGTTGACAGCGAGCCGCCGCAATGCGGATGTCCCAGAATGTGCGACGTCAGCAGTAAAGTCGCTGCCCCAGAACGCCGGTTATACGGGTGATCCACCTGTCGGAGCGGCCGTCCGGGGAAGATCTTCCCGGCGGAGCGTCCCGAAGGAGGATCTCTGGTGGGTTGGTCTCCGTCATTCCAGTGCGTGGTGCTCGCTGACGGCGAGCGGGTCTATCGGGTTGGCCACGACCTGATCGATGACTTCTTGGAGTTCGCGTCGGCGCGGGCTCGTCCGAACACGCTGCGGTCCTATGCCCATGACCTGAAGGTGTTCTTCGACGTTGTCGGCAAGGACGTCGGTGAGGTCACGCCGGCCGACGTGCTGGCCTTCGTTTCGTCCCAGCAGCGTCCTCGTGTTGGTGCCGAGAACCTGGTGCGGCTTTCTGACGGGGCGTCGGGGTTGTCGGCGGCGACGATCAAGCGCCGGTTGGCCGCGGTGTCGAGCCTGTATGGCTATCTCGTTACCCGCGGCGATGTGGGCGTGGTGGCCAACCCGGTGCCGCGGGGCTTGCCCAGTCGACGAGCCCGCCGGCGTGGCCAGCGGGGAGTTCCGCTCGTGCGGGGCGTGCGTCGGTTGCCTCGCATCCTCGAGCGGGCCGAGGTCGAAGCGCTCACGGCAGCGCTACGCACCGAGCGTGACCGGGCGATGATTCGGGCCATGGTGCTGGGCGGGCTGCGCCGTTGCGAGGTGCTGGGCTTGCGGCTCGAGGACCTGCGTTTGGGCGAGTGCCGGGTGTTCGTGGCCGAAGGCAAAGGCGGTCACGAGCGGCTCGTGCCGATGTCGCCGACGTTCTTCGCCACTGTCGCTGGCTACCTGAACAACGAGCGGCCGCGCGAGTCGGCGACCGATCGCGTCTTCGTCGCGCTAAAGGGACGACGCCGCGGTCAGCCTCTGTCGGCGGAGGGCCTCGACGAGATCCTGTCGCGAGCGCGGATGCGCGCCGGTCTGGTGCATGGCACGTGCCACGAGCTGCGTCACACCTGCCTCACCCGACTGCGCGAAGGGGGGATGGCCCTCGAAGCGTTGCAGGCTCAGGCCGGGCACCGTTCGATCGCTTCCACGCGCGTCTATCTGCACTTGAGTCCGGACTGGCTGGCCGAGGAGTACCGGCGAGCGGCCGAGGCCATCGAGGCCCAGGCGGCGATGGGGACCGCCCGATGAACGCGCTCGCGGTCGTGGCCGCCGCCGAGGTTGTGTCCTTCACCGATCCCGACTGGGACGAGATCGCTCGGCGTGCCCCGCAGATGGCGGCGACCCTGCGCCGGTTTCTCATCGAGCTGGAGCGGAGCGCCGCTCCCGCCGTGGTCGATGTCACCGAGCAGGCCCTGCGCCAGCTCGCCGGCGGCATCGTCCGGCGCGACCCGCGTTGTCGCTCGGTCGCCGGCATCGAACGGCGCCACATCGAGGACTACCTCGACTCGCTGAGATCGAGCCGAGGGCGGACGGTGGCGACGAGCACCGCGCGCCGGCGTTTGGCCTTGATCAGCAAGTGTTTCTCGCATCTCGCCGCCCACGGCGACCCCGACGCGCCACGCGCTGGGCTCATCGTCGCCGCCGACTTCCCGAAGGCGCCGAGGGCGGTCGGTGGGCGGCAGGGCGCGATCCCCAAGCCGGCGCCGGCGCCCAAGCCCCGCCCGCCGAAGGAACCGTCCCGTGTCCCGGTGAAGGAGGTGTCCTGGGAGCAGGTCAGCGCGGCGGCGCCACAGATGGCCGCCACCATGAGCCGCTATCTCGCCCAGCTCGCCGTCTCGGCCCGGCCCGCCACGGTGGTGGCCACCGACCTAGCCCTGCGTCTTCTCGCCGGCCATCTGATCGACAGCGACGACCAGTGCCAGTGCGTCGCCTCGATCGAGCGTCGTCACATCGAAACGTTCAAGAAGGCGATGGCGCGCCGCCCCGGCCGCAAGCCAGGCACGCGGCTGTCGGCGAGCACCGTCCGCAACCGCCTCGGACTGTTGCGAACCTTCTTCGAGCGCGTCATCGAGTTCGACTACGACGACGCCCCAGCCCGGGTGCCGATCTTCAACGACGACCTGCCGATCCTCGACGAGCCGTTGCCCAAGTTCTTGGACGACCCCACCGCGGCCAAGTTCATGGCCGTGCTCGCCGCCGATCCCAACCCCCGCCGGCGGCTGATGGTCGAACTTCTGGCCCGCACCGGCATGCGCTCGGGCGAACTGTCGGGGCTGGAGGACGACGCCATGGTGCACATCGGCGACACCCACTGGCTGCGCATCCCCGTCGGCAAACTCCACAACGACCGCTACGTGCCGCTTCATCCAGTGTTGGTCGAGCTCATCAGCGGCTACCGCGCCCAGCGAGGACCGAGCCGCACCGGTCGACTCGTCGAACGCGACGACGGCCAGCCTTTCGACCGGCGCACCATCCACCGTTACGTCGACACGGTGGCCCGGCGCGCCGGGGTCGGCCACGTCCACCCCCACCAGCTACGCCACACCCTCGCCACTCAAGCCATCAACCGGGGCATGAGCGTCGAGGCCATCGCCGCGCTCTTGGGCCACCGATCCATGGACATGACCATGACGTATGCACGCCTCTCGGATCGCACCGTCGCCGACGAATACTTCCGCGTCACCCAGGCTGTCGAAGCGACCTACGACACCGCCCACCCGCTGCCCGCCGGCACCGCGGGGCCGAACATGCGCCGCCTCGCCGCAGAGGCCCACCGTCGCCTCCTCGGCAACGGCTACTGCGCCCGTCCCGTCGCGCTGGACTGCATCTACGAGACGACGTGCGAGCGGTGCGGCTTCTTCGAGACCGGACCGCAGTTCGTCACGATCCTCACGCGTCAGCGCAACGACGCCCTCGACCAACACGAGCAAGCCCGCGCCGACATCTTCGGCCAACTCCTGGAAGGGATCGACACACAAGCAGGCAGCGTGGTTCCATAACAACGGTCCGACCGGAACGGATCACCCGTATAACGCCGGTTGCGCGACGCATGACAAGGTCCTTGACCCCCCGACTCGCCGCCACACTCCGTGACAGCGGTCAGCCGAATCTTGCCTACGCCGGCTCCGGCGCATCGGGGCGATTGTGCGGTGTCGACGGCTGGCCCGATATTGCGGCCCCGGTTGCACACTTCGGCCCACCGACGCCGACGAGAGGCGGCGTCTATGGACGCCGCTCTCCGTTGTCCGATGACACGGCGCGTCGCGTGCGGCCCGAGACGAGGAGTGGTGAGTCGGGCTCACTGTGGTTGAGCCGACCAGATGGTCGGCCGGCGGCAAAACGAGACCGTGGCCGAGGCGCTCGGGTCCGCCCCGAAGACCGTGCGCGATATCGTCCATGACTGCCGCCGACCCGACGTCGCGTATCTCACCCCGGCGCCGAATCGAGGTTCCCCGGGCCGAGGCACTACTGCGGTTGCGCTGGGCGTTGTTGAGCAAGGCGAAGGTTGCCTCTGTCAGGGAGAGCACTAGGAAGGCCGCCGAGCAGCCGTGGACGGCGGTCGACAACCGCACGACGAAGTCGAAGAAGGGGCAACCACGATGACTGCTCGCAAGCGTGACCACGTCCACCAGGCGGCCAACGGGACATGGTCGTCGTCATCGATGCGCCGTCGGCGACCGCCAAGCGTCGCCAGCTGTACCGGCGCGGGTTCACCACCAAGAAAGCCGCGCTCGCCGCTCTCGACAAGCTGCGCACCGACCTCGCCAAGGGAGTGTTCGTCGAGCCGTCGAAACTTACCGTGGGCGTCTACCTCACCGAGCAGTGGCTCCCGATCACCGAGAGCCGGGTGCGCCCGACGACGGTGGCGAGCTACCGCATGATCGTGCGCCGGTGGATCGTTCCAACCATCGGCGCGGCACCGCTGCAGCTCCTCGACCGGGCGCGCGTAGCGCGGTGGGTGGTCGAGCTCAGCCGAGCGGGTCTGGCCGCCAAGAGCGTGCGCAACGTGCACGTCGTGTTGCGCAAGGCGCTCGCCGATGCGGTCGAGCGCGGCCTCGTGCAACGCAACGCCGCCGAGAGGACGAGACGCTGCCCAATCGGCCACCACCGGCGCCGAGGGCGTGGTCAGTGAGTATGGAACGGCCGGCTCGTCCGCATCTTGCGTGGGTTGTCCACCATGAGGCGGACCGAGCCACATACGGAAGGAGCCGGCCGTGTCCTTGATTCATGTTCCTCCTGGGGTGAGCGTCCTGGCAATGGACGTGCACAAGAACACCATCTCGACGGGTGTGCTCGAGCCGGACTCGACGTCGCCGCTGGTCGACAAGATCAGCTCCGACGATGAGACAGTCCGCCGGTTGATCGGCCGGTTCGCTGATCCGGGTCGGGTGTGGGCCTGCTATGAGGCGGGTCCGACGGGCTACGAGTTGCACCGCACGTTGACGGGGGCGGGGATGCGCTGCGAGGTGATCGCCCCATCGTTGATACCGACGATGCCGGGCAACAAGGTGAAGACCGATCGCCGTGACGCCCGCCGTCTGGCGTTGCTGTTCCGTGGTGGTCAACTGTCGGCGGTGCGGGTGCCGACACCGGCCGAAGAGGCGGTGCGTGATCTGTGTCGCGCCTACGCCGACATGGTGCTTGACCAGACGAGAGCCCGGCACCGCCTGGGCAAGTTCTTGTTACGCCATGCCCGGGTGTGGCGTGGCGGTGACAACTGGACGCTCAAGCATCAGGCCTGGATCGCCCAGCAACGCTTCGACGACGCGGCGCTGACGGCGACGTTCGGGCACTATCGGGCCACCCTGACGGCGCGCGAAGCAGCCGTCGCCGCCATCGAGGCCGACCTGCGGGCGTGGACGACGCGGCCGCCGTTCGCCGATGCTGTCGCCCGGCTGGGGGCCTACCGCGGGATCAGCGAGCTCGGCGCGTTGACGTTGGCGTCGGAGGTGTGCGACTGGCACCGGTTCCCGACGGCGTCGATGTTCATGGGGTTCTGCGGGCTCGTCCCGTCGGAGCATTCCTCCGGGGAGCGCACCCAACGCGGCGGCATCACCCATGCCGGCAACACCCACCTGCGCACCCAACTCGTCGAGTCCGCGTGGGCCTACAAGTCGCGGGCCAACGTCGGGCCCACCATCGCCAAACGCCACGCCGGGCTGGACCCCGCCGTCGTCGCTCGCGCCTGGGCGGCCCAGCTGCGTCTGTGCGGCAAGTTCCGCCGCCTCGACGCCCGCAAGACGAGCCGCAACGTGGTCGCCACCGCCATCGCCCGCGAACTCGCCGGGTTCGTGTGGGCCGAGATGACCACCACCTGACATGAACACGATCGACGACTCGCTGTCGCGTCCGGGCTGGACCACAGCGAGCACCCCGTGATGCGCCGGGCGCCCGCCGCTGCAGAACCGATCCCCGTCCCGACTATGACGACCGATCCCGGCATCGCCGCGATCAGTGTGGGGCACCTCTCTGCGCAACGCCCTCCTGCGGTCCCAACCCGCGAACATCAGTCTGGCGGCCAGCCCACCAGCCGCCCGGCGCATCACCACCCCCTCACCCGCGGCCCACCTCAATCCCCGGGCGCCGGGGTCACGTAGCAGCCGCCACCCCGGCGTCAAGGTCGTTCGTCCTCGCTTCGCTGCGGGCGCTCCACCTTGACCCCGAGGCCCCGACGCCTGCTGAGCCAGCAACCAAGCCCCGGACCTCCGCTCCGGCGCGCCCCGAAACCAGCCCCACGAACCCCAACCGACACGCTTGACAAACCGTTCCACATCAGTCGAGCAGCTCCGGCGGTTCCTCGCCGGTACGGTCGACGACCGCCTGGCGCCCGTGTGGCGGTTCCTGGCGACCACTGGATGCCGTCGCGGTGAAGTGCTCGGCCTTCGGTGGGCCGACGTAGACCTCGAGCACGCCTGCGTCACGATCAGCAACCAGCGCACCGTGGCCGACGGTCACGTCGTCGAGGGACCGGTGAAGATGGCGACGGGCGCCCGCACGATCGCCCTCGACCCGCAGACGATCGCCGGATTGCGCGCGTGGCGGAAGGTGCAGACGGCCGAGCGGCTGGTGCTGGGCGGCAGTTGGCCCGACACCATCACTCGGCCGAATTTCCGGGCATAAGTCCAGGTCAGATGGTGTGGGCCGCCAGGGTCTCGAACCCTGCACCTTGGGATTAAAAGTCCCCTGCTCTACCGGATGAGCTAGCGGCCCGACGGTCGCCACGGTACCGCCCGGCCGTACCCTGACCGCCATGGAACCCGTGCGCACGGCACTTGCCACCGCCATTCGTTCGCGGGTGGCCGGACCGAGGGCGAAATCGGTCGTGCGCGACATCGTGGAGGCCGACGGCGAGCGCTGGTTCGCGCGGGACCGGCCGATCGTCACGGTGCACACCGACGCCGCCATGTTCGTCGGCGGCCTGCGGGCGCTCCTGCTGCAGAGCCTCCATCCGCTCGCCATGGCCGGCGTGGCCAGCCACTCCGACTTCCGGGCCGATCCGTGGGGTCGTCTCCAGCGCACGGCCGAGTTCCTCACTTGGACCACGTTCGGCACGAACGAACAGGCCGAGCGGGCGTGCCGGCGCGTGCGGGCGGTGCACAGCACGGTCAAGGGCACCGCCCCCGACGGTCGGGCCTACGACGCCACCGATCCGCACCTGTTGCGCTGGGTGCACCTGGCCGAGATGGACAGCTTCCTCGCCGCCCATCAGCGCTACGGCACGCCTCGCCTCGACGTGGCCGGCCGCGACGGCTACGTGGCCGACATGGCCCGGGTCGGCGAGGCCGTCGGCGTGATCGATCCGCCCCGCACCGAAGCGGCGATCCGCGCCGCGCTCGACCAGTACCGACCCGAGCTGCGGGGCACCACGGAAGCGCGCGACGCCGCCCGGTTCCTGCTACTGCCGCCGCTGCCGGTCGCGGCGTACGGGCCGTATGCGCTCCTGGCCGCATCGGCTATCTCGCTGCTGCCGTGGTGGGCACGGTTCCAGCTTCGCCTTCCCGTCCTACCCGTCACCGAAACGGTGGTGGTGCGGCCGGCGGGCAAGGCCCTCATGGAGGTGATCCGCTGGGCGCTGGCTCCCAGCGGGCCGAAGTACGACGTGTCAGAAGCGATGCCCAAAGCCAGCTGAGACGCGGCGGAGAGCGTCGGCCAGATCACCGCGCGGAGCGACGACCACGCGCTCGAGTCCCAGCCACGCGCCCAGCTCCTGCAGCTCTTCCAGCAGCTCTTCGGCCACCTCGTCCTCGAACACGCCCGGCTCGCCCCAAGCTGCCTGCACGAGCAGCGCCGACTCCTTGCGGTCCGACTTGAGGTCCACCCGACCGACCAGCTCGTCGCCGAGCAGGAACGGCAGTACGTAGTAGCCGAACTGGCGCTGGGGCGGAGGGGTGTAGATCTCGATGCGGTAGCGGAAGCCGAAGAGGCGTTCGGTCCGCTCGCGGTCCCACACCAACGAGTCGAACGGCGACAGCACGGTGCGGGCATTGACCCGCCTGGGGATCCGAGCGGCCGGATCGAGGTAGGCCGGCGCCTTCCACCCGTCGACCTCCACCGGCACCAGCCGTCCTGCGGCGACCAGGTCGGCCACCGCGGCACGCGACTTCGGGATGTTGAGCCGGAAGTAATCGCACAGGTCACGGGCCGTCGCCACGCCCAACGCCCGCGCCGCCAACGCCAGCAACTCGACGCGCGATTCCTGCTCTGACGGCGTCGGTCGGTCGAGCACCTCGGCCGGCACGAGGCGCTCGGTCAGGTCGTACTCGCGCTCGAAGTTGGTGAGGCGCCGAGCCGAGATCTCTCCCGTCGCGAAGAGCAACTCAAGGGCGACCTTGGCATCATCCCACGACCACCACGGCTCCCGTTTGCGGGGGCCACCGTCGCGCAGATCGTTGGCCCGCAGCGGCCCGCGGGCCTTCACCTCGTCCAACACGGCAACGAGGTACTCGGGTTTGTCGCGCTGGAGCCGGGCCAGGCCGTTCCAGACCCCTTCGCCGCGCTTCGCCTGCTCCATCTTGAAGCGGAACAGGGGATGGTGATCGACCGGTATGAGCGACGCCTCGTGGCCCCAGTACTCGAACAGCTCGCCGTCGGCGGCCATGGCCGGTACGAGGTCGCGCCGGTGCGGACCCAAGCGGGCGAACACCGGCAGCTCTTGGCTGCGCACCAACACGTTGACCGAGTCGATCTGCACCAACTGGACGGACTGGAACACTCGGCGGGCATGACGGCGATCGATCCGCCCGACGGGACGGGCCTCGCCGAAGCCCTGGGCGGCCAGGGCGACGCGTCGGGCGGTGGCGGCCGACAGCCGCTCCATCAATCGGATTCGGTGACGGTGACCGAGTTGATGACGACCGGCTCGACCGGCTTGTCGCCCGAGCCCGTGCGCACGTTCTGGATGGTCTCCACGACGTCCAAGCCCTTCACGACCTTGCCGAACAAGGAGTACTGCGGTGGCAGGCGGGCGCCGTCGGGACCGCTGATGATGAAGAACTGGCTGCCGTTGGTGTTGGGTCCGGCGTTGGCCATGGCCAGCGAGCCGATCTCGTAGCGACCGGCCGGAGGCAACTCGTCCTCGAAGCGGTAGCCAGGTCCGCCCCGACCTGTGCCTTCCGGGTCGCCACCCTGGGCGACAAAGCCCTTGATGACACGATGGAACGAGATGCCGTCGAAGTAGTGGTAGCCGGCCAGGAAGACGAAGTTGTTGACCGTCTTCGGTGCGGCGATGGGGTCGAGGGCGATCACCATCGTGCCGTGGCTGGTCTCCATGGTGGCCGTGTAGCGCTTCGCCGGGTCGATGCCCATCTCGGGCACATCGCTGAACTTCTGCGTCTTGGGAGAGGAGCCGTCGGGGGCCGGGAACGGGTGAGGCATAGGTGGGGAGGCTACCGGTGGTCCTGCGCGTCACCGATCGACGCGCAGGACCACGGCGCCGGGGCCTTACCACGTCTCGGGCAGCGCCAGGTCCGGCGGGAGCAGAACCGTGTCGATGACGTGGATGACGCCGTTGGTGGCCTGCACGTCGGCCGTCACCACCGTGGCGTCGTTCACCTTCACCGTGCCACCGCCGACCGTGAACGTCACCTGCGAGCCTTCCACCGTCGCGACCTTCTCGCCGTTGGTGATCTCGCTCGAGGCCACCTTCCCTGGCAACACGTGGTAGGTGAGGATCTGGGTCAACGCCGCCTTGTCGGCCAGCACGGCGTCCAACGTGGCCTTCGGGATCTTGGCAAACGCGGCGTCCGTCGGCGCGAAGACGGTGAACGGCCCTGCGCCCTCGAGCGTGCTCACCAGTCCGGCCGCCTGCACCGCGGCGATGAGGGTGTTGAACTGGCCGGCGGCCTGAGCGACCTCCACGATGTTGCCAGCCGGAGCCTGGGCGACCACGGGCGCGGCGGCAGGGGCAACCGCGCCGGGCGTGACTGCGGCCGCGGGGGTGACGGCCTCCGGCGCGACGACAGCAGCGGGAGCGGCGGCCGGCGCACCGGCATCGACCGTGGTGCCTGGCGAGGCGCTGC
>CAWCTH010000010.1:0-10957 GCA_963798445.1 uncultured Acidimicrobiales bacterium | reverse complement strand
CAGGAACACCTCGGCGCGGCTCGGCTCCACCGTGGCCCGATCAGCCACGCCGGCACGTTCGAGGTTGTCGCGGATGGTGGCGAGGGCCACTCGGGACGGCTCCACGAAGCTGCAGGGGCGGGCTCGCGCTACAGTGCCTCGATGCCCAGTGCACCCGAGCCGGCGAAGAGGTCCACGACCGTGGCGTCCTCGATGGCGCCCAGGCTGTGGAGCGTGTTGAAGATGGACTCTGCACCCATCGCTCGTCGGGCGGGTGTCCGTGCCGTCGGGGGCCGCGAGCCGCCGGCCCCTGGCAGTTCCGGCCACGACGCGCACGCGCAAGTATGGACGCATGTCTGCGGTCACGGTCATCCGCATCGATCAGGGCCACGTCCGCAACGCCATCAACAGCGCTACGGCCGAACGCCTCCATGACGAGTTCCTCGCGTTCGACGTCGACCCCGACGCCCGCGTGGCCGTGCTCACCGGCGACGAGGCCGCCTTCTCGGCCGGCGCCAACCTCGCGGACCTCCCCCGGCTGCGCGACAGCGGCCCGCTCGGGCCGACCGTCTGCCGCTGTCCAAGCCGGTGATCGCCGCCATCGAGGGCTGGTGCGTGGCGGGCGGGCTGGAACTGGCGGCGTGGTGCGATCTGCGGGTGTGCGGCGAAGGGGCCCGGTTCGGGTGCTTGGAACGGCGCTGGGGCGTGCCCCTCATCGATGGCGGCACGTACCGGTTACCGCGGATCGTGGGGCTGGGGCGGGCCCTCGACCTCATCCTCACCGGGCGCGAGTTCGACGCCGCCGAGGCCTACGACATCGGCTTCGCCACGCTCGTCGTTCCGGACGGCACCGCATTGACGACGGCCATCGCCCTCGGCGAGCGCATCGCCGCCTCGCCCTGGAACGCCGTCGTCCACGACCGCGCCAGCGTGTACGAGGGTCTGGGCCTGGAGCTGGCCGATGGGCTGGCCAACGAGGACCGCCACGGCAAGGAAGTGATCTTCGCCCCGGGTTTCGCCGACGGCGTCGCCCAGTTCGAACGCCGGCGGCGATGAGCGGGCCGGCCGAGTCGATCGTCTGCGTCGACTGCGGCGGTCGGGCCCACCTCGTCTCGTACCCACCGGAGGACGACCGCTGGGAGCCCGGCGACGTCGTGACCTACCGCTGCTCGGACTGCCTCGATCGCTGGGACCTCGTCCTCGAAGCGGAAGACCTCGACGAGTAGCTGATGAGATGCGATTTCGTCCTTTCGGTTGACAGTCAACGTACTTGACTGTCAAGCTGGATGTATGAGCGACGCCGATCCGGTCGATGAGATCGTCCTGCCGGTCCTGCTGGGCTGGGCCCGGCGCACGTATGGCAGCGCCATCCGCACGGCGCTGGCCGATGCCGGCTTCGACGACATGCCCCGCCGCGGCAGCTTCGTCCTGGGCAGCCTCGCCCGCGGCGGCGTGGCCCAGCAGAACTTCGAGATCGGCCTGGGCGTCACCAAGCAGGCCGCCAGCCAGTTGATCGACACGCTCGTGCTGCGGGGGTACGTGGAGCGCCGGCCCGATCAGAGCGACCGGCGCCGCACCATCGTCACGCTGACGGCGCGTGGCGAAGCGGCGGCGGCGACGTCGCGGGCCGCCGTCGAGCACGTCGACGCGCTGCTGGCCGCCCGGGCCACCCCCGACGAGGTGGCCGCCGCCCGCAAGGTGCTCGTCATCCTGTGCGATCCGGAGCTCGCCCCCGCCGCCGATTCGTAGGCGTCCGGCCGGCCATGCCGGCCGGTGAGCCGCCCGCGGGACCGTTGCGCCGACGCGAACACTGCGGTGCGTGGTCGATGCCGGCCGGCGCTGCTCGTTCATGTTGCGCTTCTGCCGCAGATTTGAGGCACTCGCGCACCGAGAAGCCGGAATGCACCGAGAAGCGTTCACCCAGCGTGAGTTCCGGGCGGAACGCTGTCGCCACAGCGAGATCAGCGCCACGGACGGTGCGCCTCCGACCTGGCGCTCCCGTCCAGTCGCCCCGCTGCCCGGAGGTTGGTCACCAGCGCGCCGAATACGGCGCGCTCGTGACCAACTTCGCGGCGCGCCTCCCGCGGTCAGGACTTGAAGAGGAATTCCTCGGCTTCGTCGGTGAAGAAGACCTTGAGCTCCTCACGCAGCCCGGCGTGGGCCCGAAGGTCCTGGTCCTCGTCCACGATGGCGAAGGCGGCCTCCCGGGCCAGCTCGACCAGCTCCCGGTCGCGCCGTAGCGACGCCAGCTTCAGATCGTTGCGACCGGTCTGGGCCGTGTTCATGATCGTGCCCTCACCGCGCAGGTCGAGGTCCACCTCGGCCAGCTCGAAGCCGTTGGTCGTGGCCACCAGGGCCTCCACCCGCGGGTTGCCCCCATCGGCCGAGGCCGAGCCGGCCGCCGAGACGGCCGCCGACCCGTCCGGGGATTCCGGCGACTCGGACGTCACCAGCCAGCACACCGACGCCACCTGCCCTCGCCCCACACGACCACGGAGCTGGTGCAGCTGGGCGATGCCGAACCGGTCGGCGTCCAGCACCACCATCACCGTGGCGTTCGGGACGTCGACGCCCACCTCGATCACCGTCGTGGCCACCAGGACGTCGATCTCAGCGTCGCGGAAGCGAGCCATCACCGCTTCTTTCTCCGCCGAGGCCAGGCGCCCGTGCAACAGCCCGATCCGCAACCCGGTCAACGGTCCGGCGTCGAGGCGCACGGCCGTCTCCTCCGCCGACGCCACCTCCAACTTGTCCGACTCCTCGATGAGCGGCGTCACCACGTAGGCCTGATGCCCGTCGGCCACGGCGGCGCGCACATCGGCCCACGCCGCCTCCTCCATGAGCGGCCCCGCCGCCCAATGGGTGGAGATGGGCGTGCGGCCCGGCGGAAGCTCGTCGAGCACGCTCACGTCGAGGTCGCCGTAGACCGTCATGGCCGCGGTGCGGGGGATGGGCGTGGCGGTCATCACGAGTACGTCGGGCACAAGGTTCGACTCGCCGGCGCCCGCGCCCTTGGAACGCAGCGCCGCCCGCTGTTCCACACCGAAGCGGTGCTGCTCGTCGATCACCACCACGCCGAGCGAGTGGAACGCCACCCCCTCCTGGATGAGGGCGTGGGTGCCGATGACGAGATCGACACTGCCGTCGGCCATGCCGGCGAGGACATCGCGGCGCTCGGCGCCCGTCACCCGGTTGGTCAGGAGCGCCACTCGCAACGGACGATCGCCGAAGAGGTTGTTGTCGGCCGGCACGCTCACGCCGGCCAGCAGCGCCCGCACCGAGGCGGCGTGCTGCTCGGCCAGCACCTCGGTCGGCGCCATGAGCGCGCCTTGATGGCCACCCTGCACCGCCGCCAGCAGGGCCGAGACGGCCACGACGGTCTTGCCCGACCCCACGTCGCCCTGCAGCAGCCGGTGCATGGGGTGGGGGCCGGCCAGGTCGGCCTCGATCTCGGCGATGGTTCGCCGTTCCGCGCCGGTCAGCTCGAAGGGGAGCTGCTCGTGGAAACGCCGCACCAGCGCACCGCCCACCTCGTGGCGGAAGCCGGCCGCTTCCTGCTCGAGGCGGCGCTTGCGCAGGACGAGCACGAGCTGCACCCGCAGGAGCTCGTCGAAGGCCAGGCGCCGCCGAGCGCGCTCCTTCTCCCCCATCGTCTCGGGTGTGTGGATGGACAGGAACGCCTGGCGCCGGTCGAGCAGCCCGTAGCGCTTCCGGATCTCGATGGGCACCGGGTCCGGGATGCCGTAGCCGTCCCAGCGCTTGAGGGCCAGGTCGATGACGCCGGCGATCTCCCAGGTGGCGATGGCCGCCTTCTCGCTCTGCGGGTAGATGGGGACGATGCGCCCGGTGCGGTCACCGATGAGGTCGACGACCGGGTTCGTCATCTGGAGGCCACCTCGGTACACGTCGGCCTTGCCGAACAGCGCCACCTGGAGGTCGGGTCGAAGCTGGCGTTCCCGCCACGGCTGGTTGAAGAACACGACGCTCAGCCGGCCCGAGCCGTCGCCCACCGACGCCGTCACCATGGAGCGACGGTTGCGGGTCTGGCGCTTGGCCACCGAGCGGACCGTCACCAGCACGAGCGCCACCTGGCCCGGCACCAGGTCGCTGACGCGGGCCTCGTTGGTCCGGTCGATCCAGCGCCTTGGGTAGAAGGTGACCAGGTCGGCCACGGTGTGGACGCCGAGCGTCGCCAACGCCTCGCGTCGCTTGTCCCCGACGCCCTCCAGCCCGCCTACGGTGCTCTTGGCCAGGGACCCGAGCGAGCGCGGCTCCTGGGAGGGCATCGGCCGCGATGGTACCGACGGGCGGCAAGGATCGAATGCGGCTGGTCGGCCTCGTCGCCGGCCGATATGCTTGTAGACCCGACTGGGAACGTTCAGTGAGAGGCGCGTCTCGTGGCAGCTGTGTGTGAGGTCTGTGGCAAGCACCCTTCGTGGGGCCGATCCATCTCCCACTCGCACGTCCGCACGAAGCGTCGGTGGAACCCGAACATCCAGCGGGTGCGGGCGCTCGTCAACGGCAGTCCTCGCCGGTTGAACGTGTGCACGTCGTGCATCAAGGCCGGCAAGGTCAGCAAGGCCGGTCGGTAGGCGCTGCCGCCGTGCAAGGCGTCGTCAAGGCATACGACCCGGTCACCGGCGATGGGGTTGTCGTCCGCGACACCGACCTCTCCGAGTACGACCTGGCCGTAGGCGCCTTGGCCGGTTCGGTCTTTCGAATGCTGCGCCCTGGCCAGCGGGTCGTGTTCGAGCTCGACGGCGGGGGGCTGGCGACGCGCCTGCGTCTCGGCAGCGAGGGCGATATGGGCACGCCTGGCTACCCTGAACGTACTAGCGGGTAACAAGACCGCCAGCCGGCGGAGAGGAGTAGAGGATGACTGCCACTACGTCCAACCAGCGACTGCAAGCGTGGGTCGACGAGTGGGCAGCCGTACTCCAACCGGCCCAGGTGCACTGGTGCGACGGGTCGGCCGAGGAGTACGACGAGCTGTGCGCCAACCTCGTCGCTTCGGGCACGTTCACCCGGCTCGACGAGGCCAAGCGACCCAACTCCTACTGGGCCCACTCCGACCCCGGTGACGTCGCCCGTGTCGAGGACCGCACCTTCATCTGCTCGGAGAACGAAGACGACGCCGGGCCTACGAACAACTGGCGACCACCGGCGGAGATGCGCCGCCAGATGAAGGGCCTGTTCGACGGCTCCATGCGCGGTCGCACGTTGTACGTGGTGCCGTTCTCGATGGGGCCGCTCGGTTCGCCCATCGCCCACATCGGGGTGCAGCTCACCGACTCGGCCTACGTGGCCGCCTCGATGCGCACCATGACCCGCATGGGCCAAGGCGCCCTCGACGTCCTCGGCGACGGCGACTGGGTGCCGTGCGTGCACTCCGTGGGGGCGCCCCTCCAGCCGGGTGAGGCCGACGTCGCCTGGCCGTGCGATGCCGAGAACAAGTTCATCGTGCACTTCCCCGAGACCCGCGACATCTGGAGCTACGGCTCGGGCTACGGCGGCAACGCCCTGCTGGGCAAGAAGTGCTTCGCGCTGCGCATCGCCTCGGTGATGGCGCGCGACAACGGCTGGCTGGCCGAGCACATGCTCATCCTCAAGCTCACCTCACCCGCCGGTGACGCCCGCTACGTGGCCGGGGCCTTCCCGTCGGCGTGTGGCAAGACCAACCTGGCCATGATCATCCCCACCATGCCGGGCTGGAAGGCCGAGACCATCGGCGACGACATCTGCTGGATGAAGTTCGGCGACGACGGCCGGCTCTACGCCATCAACCCGGAGGCCGGGTTCTTCGGCGTGGCCCCCGGCACCAGCGACGACACCAACCCCAACGCCATGAAGACCCTGTGGGCCAACAGCGTCTTCACCAACACCGCGCTCACCGACGACGGCGACGTGTGGTGGGAAGGCATGACCAAGGACAAGCCGGGCCACCTCACCGACTGGAAGGGCAACGAGTGGACGCCCCAGTCGGGCACGCCCGCCGCCCATCCCAACGCCCGGTTCACCGCGCCGGCCGCGCAGTGCCCGGTCATCGCACCCGAGTGGGAGGACCCGAAGGGCGTGCCCATCTCGGCCATCCTCTTCGGGGGCCGCCGCGCCACCGTGGTGCCGCTGGTGAACGAGGCCTACGACTGGCAGCACGGCGTGTTCCTGGGCTCCATCATGGGCTCGGAGACCACCGCTGCCGCCACCGGCCAAGTCGGCGTCGTGCGCCGCGACCCGTTTGCCATGCTGCCCTTCTGCGGTTACAACATGGCCGACTACTGGGCCCACTGGCTCGACATCGGCGAGCGCTCGGGCGCCCAGCTCCCGAAGATCTTCTTCGTCAACTGGTTCCGCAAGGATGCCGACGGCAAGTTCCTGTGGCCTGGCTTCGGCGACAACAGCCGGGTGCTCAAGTGGGTGTTCGAGCGGGTGTCGGGGGACGGCGAAGCCGTCGAGACCCCCATCGGGCTCCTGCCCGCGCCGGGCGCCCTCGACACCGAGGGGCTTGATCTGAGCGACGCCCAGGCGACCGCGCTGCTCAAGGTCGACATCGAGGGTTGGCGCAAGGAGATCCCCGACATCGAGGACTTCTACAACCGCTTCGGCGAGCGCGTCCCCACGGCGCTGCGCAGCCAGCTCACCGGGCTCGACGATCGCCTCGCCGCCGGTTGAATTGCCGGGCGCGCCGGCCCGGCAACAGTCGGTTGTAAGGTCCGGCCGGGCCTGGTGCCGCGTCGAGGAGGAACGTCATGTCGGTGAGCGTGTACATCCTCATCCAGACCGAGGTCGGCAAGGCGGCCACGGTCGCCGAACAGGTCCGGGAGGTCGACGGCGTGGCGTCGGCCGACGACGTGACCGGGCCTTATGACGTGATCGCGCGGGCCGAGGCGGCCACGGTCGACGAGCTGGGCCGCATGGTGGTCAGCAAGGTGCAGATGATCGACGGCATCACCCGCACGCTCACCTGCCCCGTCGTGAACATCTAGCGGCGCCGGTCCCGGCTCTCGCCGACACTGGCCGACGGGCGGCGCGCCGCGTTTCGCCCCCAGCCGTGGTACCGCGCCGCGTTTTCGCCTTTCCCCGCACAGCCTGTGCGCGAAAAGGGCGCCGGCGCTACCGGCCGACGAGGAGGGCGCGGATGCCGAGGCCCATCACGAAGAGGCCGCCGAGCCCGTAGAGCAGGTACAGCCGGTCGCGCATCTGCATGCGGTAGGAGTAGATGATCCCGACGGCGATGATGGCCACGAACCCGTAGAACATGTGGAACTTCGGGGCCACGTACTTCTGCCCGGCCACCAGGCCCACGCCCAGGCCGACCTGCACGAACACCGAGAGCTGGGCCACGATCGTGAACCACCACAGGGCGCGTGTGCGCAAGGCGGTCAGCCAGTTGGCTCCGAGTGCCCACGCGCCGGCGAGCCCGTTGCCGATGATGACGAACCAGGCCCAACCCTCGTGGATGTCGAGGAGGAGCTGCGCGAAGAGCAGGCGATGGCCCCCGCCCTACGACGCCGAGCCGGCGGTGGCCTTGGCTTGCGCCTCGGCATAGGCCTCGGCGGCGATGTCGACCAGCTCGCTGATCTCGTCGTCGCTGAAGCCGGCCAGCCGGCGGAAGTTGCGGGCCAGGTGCACCGGGTTCTCGGCCTGCTCGCCGCGGAAGCCACCGAAGCTGAACAGCTTGTCGACCGCCTTCTGAAAGTCGAGCGCCTGCTTCTGGCGCTCCGGATCCTTGGCCGTGAGGCGGCGCAACCAGTCGGAGCCCATCTTCACGTGGGTGACCTCGTCGGCCAGCATCCAGTCCTCGCAGAACGACAGCACGGGGTCGCCGAAGGCGTCACCGACGTCGCGCATCGTCTTGAACACGTCGATGGCCAAGCCCTCGAGGGCGCGGTTCACGCCGGTGAGGCGCAGGACCGGGTCGGGGTTGCAGGCCGCCTCGTACAGCAGCGTCTGCTCGCCGAACTCGCCGATGAAGGAACCCATGTGGTCGGAGAGCTTCACGGAGATCTCGACGTGGCGGGCCTCGTCCCAACACTGCCGGGCCATGTCCAGCTTGAGCAGGAACGGAGCCTGGTCGCGGCCGTCGCCGGTATCGAAGTCCCAGCACGTGCGCCCCGCGCCTTCCAGGGCCTGGATCTCACCGACGAAGATGCCGTGCATGAGGCCGCGGGCGTTGTCCGGTGCGTTGGGGTACGCCGGCGCCAAGGTGTTGACCCGGGCATCCTCGCTGGCGTTGCGGGGGTCGAACACGACCTCCTCGATGCGCAGGTGCTCGAAACGCTCGTCCCGAGCCAGCTCTTCGACAGGCAGGATGCGCTTCATGTCATGCCTCCTTGGACGGCGCCGTCTGAGCGACCTGGTAGGACCATAGTTCGGAGCTGACCGACACGGGAGGCCGTTCGCCGCCGTGCGCCCCGCCGGCCGGCGGACCCTGGTGGCCGTGGCCGAACGCCGGGCTGGTGACCCACGCCTGGAACGCCTCTTCGTCGCGCCACCGGGTGACCACCAGCCACGTGGTGCGGCCGTCGGTGGGCTGGAAAAGCTCGAAGCCCTCGAAGCCGTCCTGGTTGTCGACCGCGCCGGCGCGGGCGGCGAAGCGCCGGGCCAGCTCGTCGCCCGAGTCTTCGGGCACGGTGATGGCGTTGATCTTGATGACGGTCACCGGTCGCAAGCTAGTGCGCCGCGGCGAGCGCGCCACCGGCGTGGCGCCGCCAGCAGGAACGCCGGCGACCTCAGCTCCCCGACGGCATCGCATCAGTGCGGGAACGTGGACGCTCCCACCCGTTGGTCGCGATCATGAGCCGCCGTTGCGCCGCGGCCGCCACACGGCGGGTCTCGCGGCGGCGAGCCACGAGGCGCGTCTGCACCTGCGTGACTTGACCGTGTTCGTTGCGAGTCTCTGTCCGGCGAAAGATGTCCGTGACGGCAACGACCGCGGTGCGGCCATCGGGCCCCGAGTTGGGAGATCCGGGGGCCATCTGTGACCAGGCGATCTGCAGTTCCTTGTGCAGGAATTTCTCGTTGCTCAGTCGATCGGCCAGGAAGACCACACGCTCCATGGCGACCCGGTCGATCACCTGCTGAAGCTCGTAGCGCGTGCCGGCGTTGCGCTGCGTGTAGCCGGACAGGTCGAGCACCACCAGCTCGACGCGTGTCAGGAGCACGTCGACCGCAGCCTTCCAATACGAGCCGTGGCACAGGACCGGCCGCAGGGGATAGCTGCCGTAGCGGTCCCTGACCCGGATGGTGGTCGCCCCGATGCGGGTGAACTTGTGGCGTCCCTTCGGAAGCGGGCGATCGACACGACCATCCAGCTCGGCGGCGAGCCGCGCGGGCGACGCGACGAACAGGTCGGCCACGTTCCCGGACCGTTTGGCGATGCGCAACTCAGCAGGCGTCACCGCCGCCGCGCTCCGGAGGAAGTAGACGTAGCCGAACTCTCGCCACGCGCCCTCAATGAACGTGCGCATGCGAGGCTGGTTCTCGAAGAGCCGCAAGTAGGCGATGCGCAGCGGAGGCTGGCCGACGATGTTGGCGTCGGTACGGACCCGCCTGAACTTCGCGTCGGGTCGATCGAACTGTCGTGGCGTGCGGAAGTCGACAAGGAGCGGCGGAATCACGGCGGCCCTGTGCGGTGGCGGCGCGAGCGCGGCCGAATCGGGCTGGATGCCGGCGAGCTCAGGGTCCTCGGACAGCCGCTCGACCGTGCGAGCGGTGCGCCAGCGGCGGCCGTTGACGATCGCGCTCACGAGGAACACCAGTGCGATGGCGGCGGCCACGCCGGCGGCGATGTACAACCCGCCGGTGGTGACCTCGGGGGCGTTCGACGACGACGCCGGCTCGAGCTCAGCCTTGCCGGTGACCAAGAACGGTCGCCAGGCGAACGGCCACGTCTCGGTCGGGTAGATCAAGGCCCCGACCGCGATGGCGATCGCGGCCACCGCGACGAAGCCGTACACCAGCGTCGCGGCGGCCCGCTTGGGCTCGAGGTGGAGCACCGTCTTCTGGCGGAAACCAGGCCGCGTGTTGCCCATGATGACAGAGAGAGGTTCCGAGGAGGGCCGCAGATACGTCTCGTAGCCGGGTTACGTCGCCGCCACGGTTACTGGTTCGCGAGACCGAGGTTCAGGCAGGGTCCTCGACCACGCTGGCGGCGAGGTGGCTCGTCGGGAGCCACGACAGCTCGCCCGCCTCGAGCAGCTCCCGGACGGCCGGCACCGGGTCCGCGTCGCCGAAGAGCTCGCCGTCGTCGTAGTTGATCTCGGCGGTGGGGTCGCGCACCCACCACGACGCCTCGAGGGCGATGCCGTTCGTGTCGTGGAAGTAGATCGAGTGCACGAACCCGTGGTCGACGACCCGGGTCACCTCCACGCCGTAGTCCTGCAGCCGCTGCTGGAGCGCCGTCAGCGCCGCCTCGTCGGGCAGGGTGAACGACACGTGGTCGAACTCCGCGGGGAAGGTGAAGGGGACGCCGGCCGGCTTCTCGAACTCCTCCACCTCGGTGCCACCCCATTCGAAGAAGGCCACGGTGCTCTGCGGGCCGATGCGGAAGAAGTAGTGGCGCATCGGTCCGACCGAGATGGTGGCGACGAGGGGCATCTGGAGGACGCCGTGATAGAAGCGCACGGTCTCGTCCATGTCGTTCGTCACGAGAGCGAGGTGGTTCACGCCCGCCCAGCGCACGGTGGCGTCATCAGGCATGCCCGGCACGCTATCGGGACGCTGGCGCGACGATGCGTGCCCGGTCGCGTTCCCGATGATCACGACCGCGATCGCTGGCCGGGGATCGGGCCGGGTCCGTCATCGTCGCGGTGCGTGGTCGACGCCAACCACCCTCGCTCGTACTCGTCGCGGTTCGCTGTCAAATGTGCGGCAGTGCTGCACCGAGGAGCACCGATGCGCCGAGAACCGCTCACGCAGCGTGGGATCCGGTCGAGAAGGTCTCGCCCGGCGACGACACCGTCACCACCAGCGCTCATTG
>CAWCTH010000009.1:0-53410 GCA_963798445.1 uncultured Acidimicrobiales bacterium | reverse complement strand
TCGCGTAGGGCTAGCCACGTCTCTCCATCGAAGTCCTTGACTACCTATCTGATCTATCTAAAAGATAGGTACGTATCCCGAAGGAAGAACTATGATGGATATGTCGAAGTACGCGGGCGAGCACCGTGGCCACCGTCTGGTTGAGGTACCGAGTTCCGCGTGGAAACAAGATATACCGGCTGCCAGAACGATACGTGGGACGGCCGATCAGCGAATGCATTCGCGGCTTGAGCGCTGAGGGGTGGTCGAGGGCAGAGATCTTCAAGGTGACGGGCATCCTTTATCAACATGTCAGGAATGTACTCGAAGGCCCGGATCCAGGCACCGGTGGGGCGCGGCCAAGCAGGATTTCTTCCAGTGGCGACGGCCCTGTCGGCGTCGACGAAGGTTCGATCGAGGAGGGCTTGGTCGGCAGCGTCTTTGCCTTTTGCGATTTGGTGGCATGGGTCGAGCAAGGCGACGCTGTCGACATCATGCGACAAGGCAGGGCCGTGGCAAGACTTGTGCCCTCCTAACGGTAGCTCGATCGGAGGAAATCGAGGCAGCAGATCGGCGGGCCGACCAGAGTCAGAACCCTCGACGCGACTGATCTGATGTGCACTTTGTCCCACCCGCCGCTCGACTGATGGTTGCGGTCTACGCCGCCGTGCTTGGGCTCCGAGCCGGCGGCCAGCCGGTCGGTATGGTGATGAGGGGGGCATGGCCGCCGCGGCTATTCTCGACGATGGCGAGCAGCACCTGGACGAAGCTGAAGACCACCTTCGAGCGGTAGTCCTCGCTGTCGATCCAGTACCAGGAAGACCCATAGCGGGACGCCACATAGGCGTCGGCGGGAGCCTTCGGTCCGCTGCGGACGGCGAGGAGCGGCGAGACGTCGGCGACGTCGCTCTCGACCACGGGGGCAGAGGTGAGACCGGCGGCGACGTCCGGGACCGGTACGATGATGAGCGAGCTGAGCTGTTCAGGATCTCCAGAGCCGAGCGGGTCAGGACGGCGACCTTGTCGTCGTCGGTCCGGACCCGGCCTTTGATGATCTCGAACTCGTCGCGCTTCTTCTCGACGCCGAGGAGCCCTTTCACTCGGAGCATCGTGGCCGCGAGCGGGGCGTCCGCCCCGTGCCGTGCGAGGTCAAAAACGCCCGCCGCGTCCCGCCCGACTGGTCTATCCGCAGGCCCAGGGCGCCGGCATTCTGGATCTGCCGCAGATGGTCGATCAGCTCGTAGAACGGTGGGGCCGCCATGTGCACGCCCGCGGTCGTGCTGCTCCAGTCCCGAAGCCCGCTGATCGACTAGACGCCCACCCGAAGCACCAGATCGACCGGCACGCCGCTCTGGATGAGGAATCTGGATGAGGAAGAAGAGGTCGCTCGGCGGGATGGCCGTGAGGTACGATTTGGCGAGCTGCTCGCCCGTCACCGGCGTGAAGGCGACGGTCGGCCTCGGTGAAGCTGATACCTGCCCACGGCGACGTTGCCCGAGAGGTCGCGGAAGTCGGGCAGGACGTTGAAGCCCGTGGTGACCGAGCCCTCGAGGGTATAGCCGCTCACGATCTGGGAGAGACGCTGGTCGGTCAAGCCTCATCCGCCGGAATCGGGTGGTCGCTCAGTCTGGGCGAGCAGGGCCTGGCTCGGATCGTTCGCGGACCCCTCGCCAGACTCGAGCACGCAGAGACGCTGGGCGACGGCACCGCCCAGCACGGACAGGGAGCCCAGTACCGTGAGCGCCCGGCGGCGGCGGCCGAGCAGCAGCAGTACGGCGCCCCCGCCAGACAGCATCTCCGATGCCAGTCGCAGCGTGGCGGCGCGGCCCCGGCGGCGGGCCACCGCCAGCGGACCCAGCCGGCGCTCCATGGCCCGGGCGACGACCATTTCGACGAGGGTGGCGGCGACGGTCCAGGCCGCGGGCCGGCCCCGCCGCCCGCGTCGGCGCGGTCAGCGCCGTTGCCGCACCGGCGCTGGCCGCCGCGGTCGGCGGCGAACAGGAACGGCAGCTCGTTGCCGGCCTCGTGCCACACCGGTATGGCCGTGTCGGCCACGAGGACAGCGGTGTAGGTGGTCAGCCCCGAGCCGAGCGCGCCGGCTACGACGTCGACCAGCGCGGCCGGTTCTGGCCGACGGCCGCACGTCGGCGAGCAGGGCCGCCGCGGCCGCCGCCGGCCCGTACAGCGTCAACAGCCAGCTTCCCACGCTCATAGGCGAGGTGGGCTTCACGACGCGCAGCACGTCGGCGAAGCGCTCCGGGCGTCCGAGATCGGCGACGAGCAGCACGGGACTTGGAGCCAGCCCGGCGACCGCCCAGTGACGAGCGTGGCGGGCCAGGACGGGCTGGCCCGCCAGACGAGCAGCCGCCGCCAACACCGATGATGCCCCAGCGAGGCCGCCGGTGAAGAAGTAGAGGCCGATCTCCGACTTCCACGGGGCCGCCTTGACGATCGGCGCCCCGTAGTAGGCGGGCTCGGTGCTCTGGCGCTTCCACACGGATCCGCCGTCGTCGGTGCTCATCGGTGCCCGGCCACCATGGCACCGACGACGGCGACGACAAGCGCGCCGCTTGCCAGCGCGGCCTTGCGCCACGTCGCCGCCACGGTCCGGGTCGGGACCACCGGAGCCGGCGGAAGTCCGTACACCTCCGGCTTGTCGAGCAACAGGAAGAAGGCTCCCGCTCCACCGACGCCGTCGTCGGGATCGTCGCCGTACAGCCGGGCGTCGACCACGCCACGAGCGCGGAGCTCCTCGACCCGCTCGGCGCCTCGTTGGCGCAACGCATCGAGCGGACCGAATTGGATCGACTGGGTCGGGCAGGCGTGCGCGGACGCCGGCTCCATGTCGCCGTGGAGCCGGTCGTAGCAGAGGGTGCACTTCCAGGCCCGACCGTCGTCTTCGCGGCGCCCTGATCACCCCGAAGGGACACGCAGGCACGCAGTAGCCGCAGCCATTGCAGATGTCCTCCTGGACCACCACGGTCCCGAACTCGGTACGGAACAGCGAACCGGTAGGGCAGACGTCCAGGCAACCCGCTTCGGTGCAGTGCTTGCAGACGTCGGAGCTTATTAGCCAGCGCATCTGCGGGCGACTGGCAGCGCCGTCGTTCGTGCCGTCGACGGCCACACCGATCGCGCGGGTCTCCTCGATGAACGCGATGTGGCGCCATTGTCGGCGTCGAGACGCAGTGTGTTGTCGTAGGAACGTCCGCTCAGGTCGCGATCGCGATCTGGCACGCCGTTCCACTCTTTGCAGGCCACCTCGCAGGCCTTGCACCCGATGCAGATCGAGGTGTCGGTGAAGAAGCCCATCCGGACCGGCGTGACCGTCATGCCGTGGCGCCTTTCCCGTGGCGCTCCACCAGCCGGCGCAGGTCGTCGCCGCGGGGGCGGCGGCCAGGCAGGACGTCACAGGTGAAGGCCTTCGTGTTTTGGATGTGGACGTTGGGATCGAGCGCGAGTCCCACCAGGTCGTTGGCCGAGTCGCCTATGGAGCGGCCACGACGTCCCCAGTGGAACGGCACCCCGACCTGGTGCACGAGCGTGCCGCGGATGCGCAGGGGCACCAACCGGGGGGTGACCAGCACGGGGCCTCGATGGCGCTGCGTGACGTGACGATGGTGGCCCAGCCCCCGTTCTCCAGCCCGCGCAGGGTGGCCAGCTCGGGGCTGACCTCGCAGAACAACTCGGGTTGCAATGCGTTGAGCCGACCCAGGTTCGGCTCATCGCTCCCGCCGTGTGGTGCTCGGTGAGCCGGTAGGTCGTGAGCACGAACGGGTAGGCGTCGGCGCCGGGCTCGCCCGCCGACGGGTTCTTGGGGTTCGTTTCGTGCGTGATCGACTGGATCGCCGGGTTGGCCTGGCGCAGGTACAGCGGGTTGGCCACCGGCGACTCGAACGGCTCGTAGTGCGTCGGCAAGGGGCCGTCCTTCAACCCGGAGGGGACGAACAGCCACGCCTTACCGTCGGATTGCATGATGAAGGGGTCCCTGCCGCTCAGCGCCCGCTCGTTCTCGGCATCGGGCGGCGGGTCGTAGTCCGGCGCCGTCGTTGGGGGGAAGTCGGGCACGTCGAGACCGGTCCAGCTCTGCGCCGTCTCGTCCCACCAGATGTACCGGCGGCGCTCCGACCACGGCCGCCCTTCGGGATCGGCCGATGCCCGGTTGTAGAGGATGCGTCGGTTCGCCGGCCAGGCCCATCCCCACTCGGCTGCCACCCAGTCCTGTTCGGCTGCCGGCCGCCGGCGTCGCGTCTGGTTCACCCCGCCGGCCCGGCATCCGCAGTAGATCCAGCAGCCGCACCTCGTCGAGCCGTCGCCGTTCAGCTCGGTGTACGACGAGAGCGGGTGGCCCGTGGCGTCCCACCCGTTGATCTCGGCCAGGACGGCCTCCGCGTCCGGATCGTCGTGCTCGCCGACCACCGGGTACGACCACGTGAGATCCAGGAGCGGCCGATCGCGCTCATCGGTCGATGCCGCCAGCTTCTCACGGATGATGCGCCCGAGGTGGTACGTGAACCACAGCTCGGACCGCTGATCACCGGCGGGCTCGACCGCCTTGTCGTGCCATTGGAGCAGGCGCTGGGTCTGGGTGAACGAGCCGTCCTTCTCGGTGTGCGCGGCCGCCGGCAGGAGGAACACCTCGGTGCCGATGTCAGCCGGCCGGAGCTCGCCCGTCTCCCGCTCCGGCGAGTCGTACCAGAACGCGGCCGTCTCGGTCTCTTGCAGATCGCGGACCACGAGCCAGTCGAGCTCGGCCAGCGCCAAGCGGTGCATCCGAGAGTTTCCCGATCCGACCGCAGGGTTCTCCCCGAGGGCGAAGAAACCCTTCACCCGCCCCTCGAACATCTCCAGCACGGTCTGATACGTGGAGTGGTCGCCGGTCAACCGGGGCAGGTAGCCGAACGCGAAGTCGTTGTCAGCAGTGGCGGCGTCACCCCACCACGCCTTCAGAAGGCTCACGACATAGGCCCGCATGTGGCCCCAGTACCCCGTGTGACCGGCGTCGTGTTGCAGGTAGTCCTCGAGCGTCGTCCCGTGATCGACGTGCGGCATCGGGATGTATCCGGGCAGCAGGTTGTAGAGGGTGGGGATGTCGGTCGAGCCCTGAATGCTGGCGTGGCCGCGGAGGGCCATGATGCCGCCACCGGGGCGTCCGATGTTGCCCAGCAAGGTCTGCAGAATCGCCGCCGTGCGGATGTACTGGACGCCGACGGCGTGATGGGTCCAGCCGACGGCATAGCAGAACGCGCCGGTGCGCTCCCGGCCGGAGTTCTCGCAGAGCAGCTCGGCAACCTCCAGGAACTGATCTGCGCCGATGCCGCACGTCTCGACGACCATCTCGGTCGTGTAGCGAGAGAAGTGTCGCTTCAGGATCTGGTACACGCAACGAGGATGAGCGAGGGTCTCGTCGCGCTCGTCGCCTCCCTCGCCGTGGCGACCACCTAGACCTCCGGCCACCTCGCCATAGGCCGAATCTTGTTCCCGGGCACCGGCAGACGGGACGGCGTGGCCACCGGCGTACTGCCAGGACGTGGGGTCGTAGGTCGCCGTCTCTTCGTCGAAGCCCGAGAAGACGCCGTCCAAGTCCTCGGCGTCGACGTAGTCGTCGGAGATGATCGCCGCCGCGTTCGTGTAGGCGACGACGTAGTCGCGAAAGGCGCGATCGTTGGTGAGGACGTAGTTCACGAGACCGCCCAGGAACGCGATGTCCGTGCCGGCCCGGATCGGTACGTGGACGTCGGCCAAGGCCGAGGTGCGCGTGAAACGGGGGTCGACATGGATCACCTTGGCGCCCCGTGCCTTCGCCTCCATCACCCACTGGAAGCCGACCGGATGGGCCTCCGCCATGTTGGAGCCCTCGATGAGGATCACGTCGGCGTGCTGCAAGTCCTGCTGGAACGAGGTGGCACCGCCCCGACCGAACGAGGTCCCCAAACTGGGGACCGTGGACGAGTGTCAAATGCGAGCCTGGTTCTCGATCTGAATGGCCCCCAACGCCGTGAACAGCTTCTTGATGAGGTAGTTCTCCTCGTTGTCGAGCGTGGCGCCGCCAAGCGTGGCGAAACCCATGGCGCGCCGCAGCGGTCGACCCTCGCTGTCGCTGTCCTGCCAGAAGCGGCGCCGGTTGTCGATGACTCGATCCGCGATCATGTCCATGGCCCGATCGAGAGGCAGATCCTCCCACTGTGTGCCGTGGGGCCGCCGGTAGCGGACCTTGGTGAGCCGGCTGGGCGACATCACCAACGCTCGGGTCGCTGCGCCTTTGGGGCACAGCCGGCCTCTCGAGATCGGGCTGTCCGGATGGCCCTCGATCTGGAGGATCCGGTCGTCTCTCACGTAGACGCGCTGGGCGCATCCGACGGCGCAGTAGGGGCACACGGAGCTGACCACTCGATCGGCGCTGTCAGTGCGGGGGCGCAGTGCGGTCTGCTGGGGCGAGCGGGCGGCCTCCCCGCGGCCGGTCAGGTCACCGGTGGACACCTGGCGGAGAACCGGCCACGACATGACACGACGTAGCAGTGACATGATCGATCTGCTCCAGCTCGACGGGTTCGGCGGACTGCCCGTGCCCTACCCCACCGGAGCGGCGCCCATTCACCGTCGAAGCATGACCATGTCGCGCCCGTGCCGGCGCCGAGGACGAGGCGCGACACCGGCGCGACGACCGAATTCGGGGACAACCGCAACGAGGTGTATGCGAACCCGGCTGCTGGGGGTAGCGGTCGGTCAGCTGTGGGAGCGGGTGCCGGCATCGTGAGATCGGGAGGCCACGAGGTTCAATGGGGGAGATCGCTGGCCGCCGATGGGTGTGGGCCTTCGGGCCTCTCGCGGTGGTGGCGATCGCCGTCGCGGCAGGGGCGACGGTAGGGCGGCGGGTGGCCGCCGCCAGCGGCCCAGCGCCGGATGCGCAGACGGTCTTTCTGCGGGACTGTGCGACGTGCCATGGCGCCGATGCGATGGGGACCTCGCGGGGCCCGAGCCTGGCCGGCTGGGGTCGAGCGGGAGTCGATTACGTGCTGACGACGGGCCGCATGCCCCTTGCCAGTCCCACCGCAGAGGTGGTTCGGCGCCCCCCGGCGTACGCCCCGCCGACGATCGCCGCGCTCGAGGACTACATCAGCCACCTGGTACCGGGCGGTCCTGATGTCCCGGAGATCGACGCCGCCGCCGGTGATCTCGCCGATGGTGGCGAGGTCTTCCGGGCACAGTGCGCAGCATGCCACCAGTGGGCCGGAGAGGGTGGCGCCCTGCTCGATCGGGAGGCTCCCGCCCTCGGCGCGGCGACGCCCGTCCAGGTGGCCGAGGCGGTGCGCATCGGGCCAGGCGCCATGCCGGTGTTCGGCCAGACGGCTCTGGACGATTCGCAGCTGGCCGATGTCGTGCGTTACGTGCGGTACCTGGACCGCCCCGACGACACCGGCGGCCAGCCGCTCTGGCACTACGGTCCGGTCACCGAAGGAGCGGTCGCGCTGGTCGCGCTGGGTGTGCTGCTCGTGGCGCTGCGATTGATCGGGTCGGCTCGATGAAGGCGGTGCCCTCACGCGAGCGCACGATCGAGCGGTCCGCGGCGACGGCGTTTCTCGTGGCCGCCGCCGCCGCCGTCGGCCTCATGGTCGTGTACTGGCGAGGCGGGCAGCCCCAGCTCGAGGGCCTCTGCATCGGCGTCGCCTTCGCCGGCCTGGGGCTGGGCTTGATCTTGTGGGCCAACGGGTTGCTCTCGGCCGGCCCCCATGTCGAGCAGCGCGAGCAGTTGGTCGCCAGCGCGGCGGAGACGGCCGCGCTGCAAGCCGATCTCGAACGCGGCGGCGCTCTGCAGCGCCGCGCCCTCTTACGGCGGACCGTCATCGTGGCGGGCGGGGCGATCGCGGCGGCCGCCCTGTTCCCGTTGCGATCCCTCGGACCGAAGCCGGGCAAGGCCCTGCTGCGAACACCCTGGCAGCCAGACGTGCGCGTGACCACCCTCGACGGTCAAGTCGTCCGGCTCAGCGATGTCCCGCTCGGCGGCCTGCTGACGGTGTTCCCCGAGGGCTCTCCCGGCTCCGCCGATGGTCAGGCAGTGATGGTGCGCGTCGAGCCCGGGATGTTGCAGCTGCCGGGGGGGCGGGCGACGTGGGCAGTGGAGGGAGTCGTGGCGTTCTCGAAGCTGTGCACGCATGCCGGGTGTCCGGTCGGGCTCTACGACGCCACCACCCACCAGCTGCTGTGCCCATGCCACCAGTCGGCATTCGACGTGCTCCGCGGGGCCGAGCCCGTGAGCGGGCCGGCGGCGTGGCCCCTACCCCAGCTGCCACTCGCTGTCGACGCCGATGGCGTCCTGCGGGCTCAGGGCGACTTCAGCGAGCCGGTCGGGCCGGGCTGGTGGTACGCGTGAGGCGGACGGTTCTTCTGGCCGCCGCGCTCGCCGCCGTTCTGTGCGGTTGCGCCGGCTCACCGTCGATGCTCGACACGCGGGCGCCGGAGGCGCAACACATCGCGGGGCTCTGGTGGCTCATGGTGGTGCTGGCGTCGGCGGTGTTCGTCATCGTGACCGGGCTCGTCGTGGTGGCGCTGCTGCGGCGCCGTCGGGGCGTCGATGTCGGGTCGGGTCCGCAGGACAGCAGGCGCGACCACCGGTTCATCCTCGTGGGCGGGCTGTTCGTGCCGACAGCGATCCTTGCGGTGGTGGCTGTCTTCACCGTCAGGACGATGAACGACATCCTTCCGGCGAGTGGTGTGGTCCACATTCACGTGGCCGGGGAGCAGTGGTGGTGGCGGGTCGACTACCCGGACCTCGGCGTGACGACGGCCAACGAGGTCCACGTGCCCGTCGGCGAGCGGGTCGACATCACGCTCACCTCGGACAACGTCATCCATAGCTTCTGGGTGCCGCAGCTCAACGGCAAAGCCGACCTGATTCCGGGTCAGACCAACCACTTGTCGTTCACCGCGACGGAGGCGGGCACCTACCGGGGACAATGTGCGGAGTTCTGCGGGCTCCAGCATGCCCACATGGCGTTCCTGGTGATCGCCGAGCCGCCTCGGACGTTCGAGGAGTGGGCCTCCGGCCAGCGCCAGCCGGCGCCGGCGCCGACCGATCCGCTGGCGGCACAAGGCGCGCACATCCTGGTGACGACCTCGTGCGCGGGCTGCCACACGGTGGCCGGCACCTCGGCGACCGGCACCCTCGGACCCGACCTGACGCACGTTGGCAGCCGCACAACCCTCGCCAGTGACACCTTGCCCAACGATGCGTACGGGATGGCGCGCTGGCTCGCCCACACCCAACTCGTCAAGCCGGGAGCGCTCATGCCCCAACTCGACCTGTCCGACCAGGAGGTGCGCGCCCTCGCCGCCTACCTCGAGAGCCTGCGCTGAGCCGTGGCCATCGTCGACCCACCGGCGGTCCTGCCTCCCGTCGACAGCGAGACGGAACACGAGCTCGAGGACGTCTGGGAGGACCGGCCGGGACTGCTGGGATTCCTGACGACCGTCGACCACAAGCGCGTGGGCATGCGCTACATCTACACCGCCTTCGTCTTCTTCTTCATCGCTGGACTGCTCGCGCTCGTCATGCGCGCCCAGCTGGCCGAGCCGAACAATTCGGTCGTCGACGCCGACTCGTACAACCAGCTCTTCACGATGCATGGCACGACGATGATCTTCCTGTTCAACACGCCCGTCTTGGCCGGGTTCGGCAACTACCTGCTGCCGTTGATGATCGGCGCCCGGGACATGGCCTTCCCGCGGTTGAACGCCTTCAGTTACTGGGTCTTCCTGTTCTCCGGCGTCTTCATCTACTCCAGCTTCCTGATCGGGAAGGCACCCAACGGCGGCTGGTTCGCGTACACCCCGTTGACCGACCAGAGCTACTCGCCCGGCCTGAACCTGGACTTCTGGGGCTTGGGGGTGATCTTCGTCGGCATCTCCTCGTCGGCGGGCGCCGTCAACTTCATCGTGACGGCGTTCAAGATGCGAGCACCGGGGATGACGGTGAACCGCATGCCGATCTTCGTGTGGTCCCTCATCGGCATGGCGTTCATGATCGTCTTCGCCTTCCCGGCGGTGACCGTCTCGGCGGCGCTCCTCGAGGCGGATCGGCTGTTCAACACGGCCTTCTTCGTTCCCGCCCACGGCGGCAGCGTGCTGCTGTACCAGCACCTCTTCTGGTTCTGGGGCCATCCCGAGGTGTACATCCTGTTCCTGCCGGCGACGGGGATGATCTCGATGATCATCCCCGTCTTCTCCCGCCGGCCGCTGGCCGGCTACCTGTGGGTGGCGGCGTCGCTCGTGGCTATCGCGTTCATCAGCTTCGGCGTGTGGGTGCACCACATGTTCGCCACCGGGGTACCGGCGCAAGCGATGGGGTTCTTCTCGGCCGCCAGCCTGGTGATCGCGCTCCCGAGCGCCATCCAGTACTTCTCGTGGATCGGCACCATGTGGGGCGGGCACGTCCGCCTCGAACCGCCCATGCTCTTCGCGCTCGGGTTCCTCGTGATCTTCCTGATCGGCGGGATCACCGGCGTCATGGTGGCCGCCATCCCCGTCGACTTGCAGGTGACGGACAGCTACTTCATCGTGGCGCACTTCCACTACGTCCTCAACGGCGCCGTCGTGTTCCCCATCTTCGGCGCCTTGTACTACTGGCTCCCGAAGATGACCGGACGCATGCTGAACCGGCGCCTGGGGGTCTGGAGCTTCTGGACGATGTTCGTCAGCTTCAACGTCACGTTCTTCCCGATGCACATCCTGGGCGTGATGGGCATGCCCCGGCGGGTCTACACCTATGACGCCGGCCTCGGTTGGGACACGCTCAATCTCGTGGTCAGCGTCGGCGGCGCCGTGTTCGGCATCGGCACCGGCCTCACGCTGGTCAACTTCTTCTGGAGCCGGCGGCGGGGACGACCGGCGGGCCCGAACCCGTGGCAGGCCGATTCGCTCGAGTGGGCCACCGCCTCACCGCCGCCGGACTACAACTTCGCCGCCATGCCCGTGGTGAACAGCCGCCACCCGCTCTGGGAACAGGAGGCGCTCCCGGTCGGTCAGCCCGCCGCAGACGAGGCGACGACGGTACAAAGCGTCGAGGGGGCGTTGCACCGGGAGACGCTGGTGACCACCGGCCTGGACGCGCTGGGCGAGGGGGGCCAGAAGGTACCTCGGCCTACGGCGCTGCCAGTGCTGATCGCCGCCGGGCTCGCCGTGTTCTTCGTCGGCCTCCTGATCTCGGCCGTCTTGGTGCTGGCCGTTGGTGTCCTCGTCGGGCTGGTCGGGCTGATGCACTGGACCTGGCACACGGAGGCCGATCTTCGATGACGGTGTTGGTAACGCCCGGTGTCACCGCCACCAATGCCGGCGAGCGCGGCTATCCACTCGGATGGTGGGGCATGGTCGTGCTCATCGCCACGGAAGCGATGATCTTCGCCGCGCTGCTCTCGGCCTACTTCTTCCTTCGAGCCTCCTCGCCGGTGTGGCCACAGGGCGGGATAGATGCGCCCGAGCTCCGACGCATCTCGTTCTTCACGATCCTCCTGCTCGGCAGCAGCATCCCGCTGTTCTTCGGCGAAGCGGCGATACGCGCCGGCCATGTTGGCCGCCTACGGATCGCGTTGTTCGCCAGTTTCGTGATGGGGGCGGCGTTCCTCGCCAACCAGGTGTTCGAGTTCAGGGGTCTCACATTCGGCGTCGATGAGAACGCCTACGCGTCGGTGTTCATCTTGACCACCGGGCTGCACGGCCTCCACGTTCTCGCCGGACTCATGATGAGCGCAGTCGTCCAGCTCAAGGCCCGCCTCGGCCAGTTCAACGCCAACCGCCACCTGACCGTGTCCATCTTCACGCTCTACTGGCATTTCGTCGACGTCGTGTGGATCTTCGTCTTCTCGTCGCTCTACCTCTCGGCCCACCTCTCATGAGTGCGGAGGTCGTGCCCGCGGGCGCCGGCGACGCTGGCAGCACCAGGCACGCTGTCGTGCTGCTGTTGGCCAGCGGGGTGAGCATCGGCGCTTGGCTGGTTCATCTCACGTCGCTGGCCAGCCTGGTGGACCTCAGCCGGCAGCACCCGGGGGTCGTGTTGGTGATGCACGGGATCACGATCATCACCGGCCTCGCGTGCGCTCTCGTCGTCGCGCTCGGCGTGGCGGGCGCCCGCCGCGCCCAGGCGCCCGAAGCAGAGGGCAGCGCCGCGGGGCGAACCGCCTTCCTGGCCTGGATGGCAATCATCGTCGGCAGCATCAACCTGCTGCTGATCCTCTACGAGGGCAGCTACGTGATCCTGGTCGAGCGCCATGCCTGAAGCCGTCATCCTCATCGCCCTGGTGAGCGCCGCCGCCTCCTACGCGCTGGCACTCGGGCGGGTGTGGGCAAACGACGGGAAGGCCGTTACGTGGCTGGAGGCCAAGGTCTTCTTCTGTGGGCTCGCCGTGCTCGCGATCGCGCTCGGTGTCACCCCTCGACGGCGCCGCGCAACGTCACCTCGCCGTCCACATGGTGCAGCATGTGCTGCTCGTGTCGGTTGCCGCTCCGCTGCTCGTCGTCGGCCGCCCCTTTCGCCTCATGGGGCTCGCGTGCGGCTGGCACTGGAACCTGCTGGAGATGACGGGTCTTCGGGCCTGGTCGTGGCTGGTCGTGGCGGCCGTCGTCCAGGTCGCAGTGCTGCTGGTGTGGCACGTGCCGCTGCTCTACGACGCCGCGCTGTCCCACGACCCGGTCCACGGTCTCGAGCACGTCACCCTCCTCGCTTCGTCGTTCGCACTGTGGTTCGCGCTGGCCCAGGTGGGAGGCGAGGCCGCCGGGAGCACCGTCGTCGCGTTGTTCCTGGCCACGTTGCCGGCCATGGCGCTCGGCGTCGCTATGACCTTCGCTCGCACCAGTTGGTACTCGCGTCTACGCGACCCGTAGCGCCGATCCGCTCCTCGACCAGCAACTCGCCGGCGTCGTCATGTGGGCCTACGGCGGGCTGGCCGCCGTGATCGGCGGCGTGACGCTCTTCGCATGCTGGCTGCGGCGCCTCGAACGAGCGTTCCCGAGCCGTCTCCCGGCGACTGCTGCTCGCGTCGCCCCGCTGCCCGAGACGCCGCCGTGTTGAGCCGGCTGCTGCGCTGGGTCGACGACCGGCTCGGGGGAACGCATTTCACCCGCAAGGCCATCGACAAGGTCTTCCCGGACCACTGGTCGTTCATGCTCGGCGAGGTGGCGCTGTACTGCTTCATCGTCCTCGTGCTCAGCGGCGTCTTCCTCACGTTCTTCTTCCACCCGAGCGCTCAGGACGTCGTCTACAGCGGCTCGTACCAGCCCCTCGGCGGCGTGCACATGTCCGAGGCCTACCGGTCGACGGTCGAACTGAGCTTCGACGTGAGGGCCGGCCTCGTCGTTCGCCAGATCCACCACTGGGCCGCGCTGCTATTCGTCGCCGCGATCGTCGCTCATCTCTGCCGCATCTACTTCACCGGTGCGTTCCGGCGCCCACGCGAGATGAACTGGGCCGTCGGGTTGACCCTCTTGCTGCTGGCCGTCGTGAACGGTTTCGCCGGTTACTCGCTCCCCGACGACCTGCTGTCAGGCACCGGTTTGCGCATCGCGTATTCCGTTGTGCTGTCGATCCCCGTGCTGGGTGCCTACGTCGCGTTCTTCTTGTTCGGTGGCGAATTCCCAGCCGACGACATCACTTCGCGGCTCTACATCATCCACGTGCTGATCGTTCCCGGGGCCATCGTCGCCCTGCTCTCCATTCATCTGGCGATCCTGTGGCGCCAGAAGCACACCCAGTTCCCAGGCAAGGGCCGCACTGACGGCAACGTCGTGGGGAGCCGGCTGTGGCCAACGTACGCCCTGCGTTCCGCCGGTCTCTTCTGCATCGTGGTGGCCGTCCTGGGCGTGCTCGGAGGTCTCGTGCAGATCAACCCGATCTGGCTCTACGGGCCGTTCGAGCCGTACGCCGTCAGCACCGCCGCCCAGCCCGACTGGTACATGGGGTGGCTCGAGGGGGCGCTGCGCCTCATGCCGTCCATCCGGCTCCACCTGTTCGGCTATCGAGTCCCCGAGCTGATCGTTCCCGCGGTCGTCTTCCCGACGATCACGTTCTCCATGCTCTATGCCTGGCCGGCGGTCGAAAAGAGGCTCACCGGCGACTGGGGCGAGCACCACCTGCTCGACCGGCCCCGCGACCACCCGCTACGCACGGCGCTCGGCGTGGCCGTGCTCACCTTCTACATCGTCTTGTTCGTCGGCGGCTCACAGGACGTCATCGCCCAGCAGCTGGGAGTCTCCATCGTCAGCGTGACCTGGGTGCTGCGCATCATCTTGATCGTCCTGCCCCTCGCGACGGCGGCGATCGCCTATGCGGTCTGCCGAGATCTCGGCAAGGAGCTTCCGTTGGCCGAAGCCAGCGAAGAAGGCGAACCTCCAGTCGCTCCGGCCGAATCGAGCGTCCTCGTCGGCTCGGATGATTCGCGGGGGTCAGGCGAGCCCGGCACCTGAGGGCATCCCGGCGGAGCCGACTGGAGATCACGCCCCGCGGGTAGGACAACGACGAGCAGTCGACCCTGGAGGCCACCATGACAGACTTGCCTCACCGTGACCATGAACTTCTCGCCGTCTTCCGCGACCCGGAGCACGCTCGCCAAGCGCAACGGCACCTTCAGGCAGCCGGAGTGCCTCACGGGATCATCGATCTCGACAAGGAAGGCGACAGGCTGACCTCACTGCGCGCCGAGATGCGCGAGGAGCTGGCCGAGGGCTGGCTGATGCCGCACCTCGGCGTGGCCATGACGAAGGAAGGGGCGAGAGGTTTCGTCGTCGTGACCCTGCTGTGTTCATTGATCGGCGTGATCATCGCCGCCCCGTTTGCGTTCATCGACTTCGGTCTGTCGTTCTGGGGTCGCCTCATCCTGTTGGTTCTCATCGGCTTGGCATTCGGAGCGACCCTCGGGATCATCATCGGTCCAGCCTTGGCGTCGCGGCGACCCGACGAGCCGGCCGCCGCGGAGTCCGGCGCGGTGATGCACGTCGCCGACGACACGCCTGAGATCCGCGCCATCCTCAAGAACTTCGACCCGATCCGGATCGATGAGATCGCTCGTGGCACCCTGCCGCGAGGGACGGTCACCACGGACACGCCGCCGCCGGTACGAGGAACCGCCGCCGACCTCCAAGCGGGCCTCGAAAGTGACGACTTCGATCGATCATCTTGACTGCGCCGTCCACGACGATCGCCGACGGCACAACCACGTTCCCCGATGGTTGCCCTCGGGGATCCCGGCACCTACCCGTCGGGTGCCGAGGCGATCACGTCAACGGGCGGAACACCAGACCTCGGCCTCCGGTTGTGTCCTGGACGTCGAGCAGCATGTCGTCAAGGCTGGACGAGACGTCGCTGGCGACGCACAGCGCGACGCCGTGGCTCTGCCCGATCTGATCGCTGGGTTGCGCGGCCGGCACGAACGCCAGGCGGATCCTGTCGCGGTCACCGCTGCTTGACCGCACGATCCTCAGGAGGTGGTCGTGTCTGCCGTCCTCGTCACGCACGGTCCTGATGAAGTCCGCCGCCTCGCTGGTCAGTTGTAGCACGTTCGCTCCTCTCGAGGTGGAAAGGGCCATGTTCGGGGCGCCGGTTCACGAAGTCGGGTGCAGCACGTTGCGGTTGTGCGAATTTGACGTCGGCGTCACGCCGCGACGTCGTGGCGATCGAAGACGGCGACAGCGACGACGAGGCCCATCGCGACCGCCGCGACCAGCACGACGAGACCCCGCCAACCCAAACCGTTGGTGAGCTGTCCGTTGCCGACCGACCAGTAGAACAGCGAGAACACCCGCCACGGCTTCAGCCAATCCACCACCGGGGCCAGCGAGCTGAGCAGATACGAACCGGCCGCGGCTGCGGCGGCGACGCCGATGGCGAGCCCCCGCTCGCCGGTCGCGGCCCCGAGGGCCAAGGCCAACAACCCGAACGCCAGTGCCATCAGGAGCGCGCCGAGCGTCGTGGCGGAGAGATCGACCACCGTGACGTCGACTTCGAAGGCACGACCCGCCAACGACGCCAGCAAGGTGACCACGGCCACCACTGAGGTGCCCAGCGCCATTGCGGTCGCCTTTTGCATGACGATGGCTCGACGACTGACGGGCAGGGCCATCACCAGATCGAGCCGGCCGCGCCCTTCCTCGCCGGCCAAGGTCGCGGCTCCGTGGCCGATGGCGACGAACAACAAGATCAGCGGCAGGAAGTTGGCGTAGACGTTGCCGCTGAGCCAACCGTCGGGGCTGGTCAACGAGCCGCTGATGCCGAAGAGCGCCGAGACGCCGGGCTGGTCGGTGAGCATCTTGTCGAGGTCCGTCGCGTCCTTGAAGGCCGGGTAGAGGGCGACGACGACCAGCGTGTAGGCAGCCATGCCGACCGAGTACGCGAGTGTGCTGCGCCGCCGGGTGGCGAGGTCGATCCGCACGAGTTCAGCGGGCATCGACCGCTCCGCGGTAGAAGCGCAAGAAGAGCTCCTCCAGGTCGGCGGGGGCCGCCAGCATCTCGGTGGTGGTATACCCCGCAGCCGCCTTCACCACCGGATCGACCGGGCCGCGCACCTTCATGACGACGCGATGGGCACTGGAGTCGACGACCTCGACACCGGCCAGAGCGGCGAATTGCTCAGGGTCGACCTGCTCCTTGAAGGTCAACGTGACCCGGCGTGGCACCTGGGCCTGCAAGGCGGCGATGCTGTCGGTCACGACCACCTCGCCGTCGCGTATGACCGTGACACGATCGGCAACGCGTTGCACCTCATCGAGCACGTGCGAGCTCAGCAGCACGGTGCGACCCTCGCCGACGAGTTCGCGCAGCATCTGGTGGAACTGCTCCTGCATCAACGGATCGAGTCCGCTGGTCGGCTCATCGAGCACGATCAGCTCGGGCTCGTGGGCGAAGGTCAGCAGCAGCCCGATCTTCTGGCGATTGCCCTTGGAGAGCACGCTCACCCGCCGGTCCAGCTCGATCTCGAAGCGCTCCACGAGGTCGTCGACCACCGCGGCCGAGACGCCGCCACGAGCTCGGCCGAACAGAGCAAGGTGGTCGCGGCCGCTGAGCTGATCGAACAGCACCAGGTCGCCCGGCAGGTAGCCCGTGCGCCGGTGGATGGCCACACTGTCCCGGCGCGTGTCCAGACCCAGCAACCGAGCCTCCCCGCTGCTCGGCCGCTGGAAGTCCAGCAGCGTGCGGATGATGGTCGACTTGCCTGCGCCGTTCGGACCGAGAACTCCGAACACCGAGCCGGCCTCGACCTCGAAACTGACGTCCTCACATCCCCGCGCCGTGCCGTAGCGCTTCGTCAGGTGGACCACCTCGATCGCGACCGACACCGACAACAGCGTAGGCAGCCGGGCTTGGGGGCCGCGTGGCGGCGACCATTTGCCCATCGAGGAGAGTCGCGGTGGCCCTGGCTAATACGCTCCTGGTGCCGAGTTCCGCATCGGGCCGCGCTCGGCGACGCGACGAGGCGAGGGAGCCGGGATGCAGTTCGAGTTCAGCGATGACGATGTGCGGCTCCTGCGCGAGCTACTGGATGCCACGGTGCTCGATCTCAGTCCCGAAATCGCCGACACGGACAACCCGACCTACCGTCGGAGCCTGGTCGACCGCCGCGATCAACTCCGCGCGATCCTCGACACACTCGGCGGCCCGCCGCCAAGGCGATGATTCTCGGCCTCCTTCCTCCTCCCCGGTTTCGCGGCCCCCAGTCGGCGCCGTCGACTGAGGCTCACGGTGCGGCTTGGGCTGCTGCCGCCTCGACGAGCAGCCCGTGGACGAAGCTCTGGGGAAGGTTGCCCCGGAGCTGCCGCTCGCCGGTGTCGAACTCCTCGGTGTAGATCCCGGGCGGACCGCAGGCGGCCCGAGCCCGCTCGTAGGCACGCACGGCCAGCTCCCGCCGGCTCGTGCGCAGCGCGGCCAGGGTCAGCAGATGGCTGCACATCAGGAACGCGCCCTCGGCCTCGCCGAGCGGAAGGGATCCGGCGCGGTAGCGGTAGACGTAGCCGTCCTTCATGAGGTCCTGGACCACGGCATCCACGGTGCGCGTCAGGCGGGGATCGTCAGGCGACTGCGATCGGGCGACGACGGCCAGCAGGGAGGCGTCGACCCTGGCGTCGTCGGGTGCGCGCTGCCACCGACCGCTCGAGTGGGTCGCGGCGCGTGCTGTGTCGGCGGTGAGCACGTCCGCCAGGGCAAGGACGTCGTTCGTCCACGCGCCAGACGGGTGCCGGCGACCGATGCTGCGCAGACCAGCCGCACAGATGAGGCGGCTGTGCGTCCACTGCTTCGGCTCGGTCTCCCAGACCCCGGCGTCCGGTTCCTCCCACCGCGTCTCGACCGCCCGCGCCGCGACGCGAGCGGCCTCCCAGCCGTCGGCGTCGAGGCACCCATGCTCCTCGGCGACGGCCAGCAGCAGCAGGACTTCGCCGAAGGCATCCAGCTGGAACTGGTCGCCGGCGCGGTTGCCCACCACATCCGTGCCGCCCGGGTAGCCGGGGAGGTCCAGGCGACCTTCCGAAGGGACCGGCCCTCCGGTGATGAGGTAGGCAGGCCGCAATCGGGGTCCGTCGTCGAGGACACGAGCCACCACGTAGCCCACCACGGCAGCCAGGCCGGCGATGTCGCCGACACTCGCCAGCCCGTGCCCGGCGTAGCAGCAGTCGCGGATCCAGGCGTAGCGGTAGTCGTAGTTGCGGCCGCGACGCGCCCGCTCGGGCAACGACATCGTCGCTGCGGCCACCAGACCACCGGTGGCCGGCATCATGCCGTGCAGCACCGCCAGGGATTGGCGGACGTCCCGCTCGCCCGGTACATCGAGCGACGGTGGAACTCGCGACGCCCAGCCTCGTGCAGTCGCCGCCCATGAGGGGGCGGGGTCGGGTGGTGGCTCTGGCCACCCTCCCTCAGTGGCCAGCTCCAGGACCAGATCGAACCGGTCGCCTTCGGCGACGTGGATCGAGTGCTCGAGGCGCCGACCGTCGGCGGTGGCGCGGACGTCGGTGCCCGTCAGAGCGGTCCACCGGGAGTGCACGGCGCCCTTCGACGCCGTCCATGACGTGCCGTCGTGCTTCCAGCGGCCCAGCGCGGTTCTGCCATAGTCGCAGCGCACGTCGAGGCTGATGTCGACGCCGACCGTGCCCGCCAGCCCGATGAGCTGGCGGAGCACGATCGCCCGGTGTGGGTCGGCCGGTAGCGCCAGCGCCTCACGGCACTCGACGATGCCGCTGTTGGTAACCCAGCGCGAACGCCATATCAGGGAGCCTTCCTCGTAGTAGCCCCCCCAGACGAACCGCTCGGAGGGGCGGACGACGTAGGCGCCACCGGCGCCGATCAGCTGGCCGAAGACGGCAGGATCATGCCACGTCGGGAAGCAGAGCCATACCTGCTCGCCGCCAGGGCCCACCAGGGCACCCCGCCAGCCGTCAGCGATGAACGCGTACTCCCGGAGTACGGGCATGGTCCCGACACGTTCGGCTCCGTCCTCCATGTGGTTCTGCCTACCCGGGCGCGAGCCGGTTCAAGCCCACGACCGGGCGGCCGAGTCAAAAAGCTAGGCAAGGTGACTGACGGGCCGCGAACGGGGAATGACCCAGAGGTGGAAGCGCGATCACGACGCCGGCCTGGCACGTTCATCACCGACCTCGTAGCCGCCACCGCGATGGTCATCAGCGCCGTGGTCGACATGCGCCGCTCGCCGCCGCAGGAGCAGCAGGAGGAGCGGTCGGCGCCCGGACCCGGCGAGGCGAACGGGTGGCGCGTCCGCCTCGATCGCTGGCAACGGCGCCTGCCGCCCGTTGCGTTTCTGGTCGGCGTGGTCAAGAAGTTCGGTGACGACCGGGCCGGCCGGCTCGCCGCCCTCATCGCCTACTACGGCTTCTTCTCCCTCTTCCCGCTGCTGCTCGTGGCCGTCACGGTGGTCGGCTACGCGCTGGGCGACCGCAGCGCGGAGGAGATCAAGTCGTCCGCGCTCGGCCAGATTCCTGTCGTCGGCGACCAGATCGGCGCTCAGGTGGGGCCACTGCAGGGCAGCGCGGTCGCCCTCGCCCTCGGCGTGGCGACCGCACTGTGGGCCGGGCTCGGATGCATGCAGGCGGCGCAAGACGCTATGAACGAGATCTGGGACGTCCCCCGCCTCGACCAACCCTCCTTCCTCGTGAAGCGGGTGCGGTCCGCCGGTGTCCTCGCGGTCATCGGTGTCTCGCTCCTCGCCGCCGGCGCCGTGGCGCAGTTGCTGTCCCTGCTGCCGGTGCTCGATGGCGGCGGCCGGCTGGTGGCCGTCCTGGCCAGCGTTCTGGTCAACACCGCCGTTTACGTACTGGCGTTCCAGATCCTCGCCGCCGGCGGCCAGCGATGGCGGGCCCTCGTCCCCGGCGCCGTCGTGGCGGGCATCGGATACACCGCCCTGCAGCTCGGAGGCCAGTGGTACGTGCGCCGGACCATCACCGGTGCCCAGGACACCTATGGCACCTTCGCGGTGGTCATCGGCCTGCTGGGGTGGTTGTACCTCCTCGCCCAGCTCAGCATCTTCGCCGCCGAGATCAACGTCGTACACGCGAATCGGCTGTGGCCGCGCTCGTTGCGCGCCGACCAGTTGACGGAGGCGGACGAGGAGATCGTGCGGGCGGCGGCGCGCTCGGCGCGGCTGCGGCGTGACACCGAGATCACCGTGCGGTTCCCGCGGCGAGGGAGCGCAGGCGACGGCTGACGTTCACTACGGCGGCGGGCCGCGTGCCGGCGGCCCGCCGCTCGGCGCCACTGTGCCGCCGCTCTCGACGTGGAGGAGTTGCCCGTGGCGCGCTCACCCGTCCGATCGCGCGCGACCGTGCTGCGCTTCGTGGAGCAGTTCGGCCAGATGCATGGCCGAGCGGCCATCGTTGTCTCCCTGCTCGATCTGCGTGCGGCAGCTGAAGCCATCGGCCAGGACAACATCGTCCTTGCTGCTCGCGCGACGGCCGGGAGCAACACCCTCTCGGCGCAAGCCATGGAGACGTCGTAGTGGCCGCGCTCGAAGCCGAAGTTCCCGGCCAGCCCACAGCACCCGGCGTCGAGCATCTCGACTTCGGCCCCCATGGCCTGAAGCAGCTGCTGGTCGGCGCCCGTGCCCATGACGGCGTGATGGTGGCAGTGCGTCTGGACCAGGACTCGGTGGTCGGTCGCAGGAGGGCTCCAACCTGGGGTGTGTTCCTGCAACAGCTCCGCGATGGTGACCGTCTGGCGTCGCAGGCGATCGACGTCCGGGTCCGGTGGCAGCAGTTCCGCAGCGTCGGACCGGAAGACGGCCGTGCAGCTCGGTTCGAGCCCGACGACCAGACCACCGGCCCGAACGTGCGGTGCCAACGCGGCGACGGTACGGCGAAGGACGCGCTTGGCCACGCCGAGCTGCCCGGTCGAGATCCAGGTCAAGCCGCAGCACAGACGCTCAGCGGGCAATGCGACGTTCCATCCGGCCGCTTCGATGACATGCACCGCCGCTCGTCCCACCGCTGGGTGGAAGTGGTTCGTGAAGGTGTCGGGCCACAGCAGCACGGTCCCGCGCTCTCCCGCGGTCGTCGGAGCCCGCTCGTGGAACCACGCCGCGCAGGGTGTGGCTGGCGAAACGAGGTAGCTCGCGGCGCTCGTCGACACCGGCTGCGGCCTTGGCCCACCGTCCGGTCCAGTGGCCGCGAGCCAGCCGGTTGACGAGCTGAGGCGCTCGTGTCGCCAGCGCGGCCCAGACCGGAAGCCAGCCCATCGAGTAATGGGCGGCGGGCCGCAGCCGGCGCTCGTAGTGGTGGGACAGGAATTCCGCCTTATAGGTCGCCATGTCGACGTTGACGGGACAATCGGACTTGCAGCCCTTGCAGGCCAGGCACAGGTCCAGTGCTTCGAGGACGGCCTTGGAACGCCAGCCGTCGCCGATGGCGCCACCGCGCTCGGTGCCGTCGAGCATCTCGAAGAGCAGGCGCGCCCGACCTCTGGTCGAGTGCTCTTCGTCCTTGGTGACCATGTAGGAGGGGCACATCACGCCGCCGCTCTCGCGCCGGCAACGACCGACACCGACGCAGCGGAGCACTGCTCGGGAGAAGTCGCCGCCGTCGTCGGTGTAGCGGAAGGCCGTCGACGAGACGGAGTGGTTGTAGTCGACACCGAGCCGGAGCTGCTGATCCAAAGGCTGCGGGGCGACGACCTTGCCGGGGTTCATCCGGTTCGACGGGTCGAAGATGGACTTCAGTTGGCCGAAGGCGTGCACGACCTCGTCGCCGAACATCCGGGGGAGCAGTTCGCCGCGCGCCTGGCCGTCACCGTGTTCACCCGACAGGGAGCCACCGTAGGAGGTGACCAGATCGGCGGCGCGCTCGAGAAAGCGTCGAAACTGGGACACCCCGGCGGCGCTAGTCAGGTCGAACGGGATGCGGCTGTGCACGCACCCTTGACCGAAGTGCCCGTAGAGGGATGCGTCGGAGAACCCGAACTCGTCGTACAGCGCGGCGAGATCCCGAAGGTAGGACCCGAGATCGGCGGGATCGACAGCGGAATCCTCCCAGCCCGGCCACGTATCGGCTTTCCCCGGGATCCGGGCCGTCGCTCCCAGGGCCGATTCTCGAACTTCCCAGAGCTCGGCCTCCCGCTGCGGGTCGTCGAAGAACGCGACATCGCGGTCGTCGGCCGTTCGGCCCAGGGCGGTGAGCAGCTCGGCGGCGACCTTGTCGGACTCGTCCTTCGTCCCGCCCCCCAACTGGACCAGGAGCCAGGCAGCCCCCTCCGGCAACAGAGCCAAGGCGGCAGGGTTGAGGTGCTTGGCCCGCTCCAGATCAACGAGCTTCTCATCCAGACCTTCGAGCGCGATCGGCTTGTGCTCCAAGACGTCGGGCACCGCATCGGCGCTGCTGGCGACGTCGGGATATCCCAGCAGCACCACCGTCCGGGCCGGCACCACCGGTACGAGCCGGAGCTCGGCGCGCAGGACCGTGACCAGCGTCCCCTCGCTGCCGACGAGCGCTCGGGCCACGTGGAAGCCATGCTCGGGCAGCAACGAGTCCAAGTTGTACCCGGACACCCGCCGCGGGATCTTCGGGAAGCGCTCCCGGATGGCCACCTCGTAGCGATCGCGTAGTGCGACCAGCCGCCGGTACAGGTCGCCGGTTGGGCCGCCGTCGCCGAGGATCGCGCCGAGCTCCTCGTCGCCGGTGGCTCCCACCCACAGGCGGGTGCCGTCGTAGAGCAGTACTTCCAGCCGCTCCACGTTGTCGACCACCTTGCCTGTCCGTTGGGCGGTGGCTCCGCACGAGTTGTTGCCGATCATCCCGCCGATGGTGCAGTGGCTGTGCGTCGCCGGCCGCGGACCGAACTCGAGCTGGTGGTCACCGAGCTGACTGTTCAGGCGATCGAGGACGATGCCAGGTTCGACGATGCACGTCCGCCTGGCGGTGTCGACGGAGATCAGGCGGTTGCAGTGCTTCGACCAGTCGATCACCACGGCGGCGTTCGTGCATTCGCCCGCGAGGCTCGTGCCGCCTCCTCGCGACAGGAGTGGGGCGCCGTGGACGCGGCAGATCTCGACGATGGTGGTGACGGCATCCACGGTGCGAGGGAGCACGACACCGATGGGCACCTGACGGTAGTTCGACGCGTCAGTGGAATAGGCAGCGCGGGCGCTGGCGTCGAACCGCACCTCGCCGTCGACCCGCTGCGACAGTTCGGCCTCGAGAGCGGCAACATCGACGCCGTCGCGAGCCGAGCGCTTCACTGGCGGAGGGAGCCGGGCGGCGCTCACGACCGGAGCTGGCTGATCTTGTCCCGGGCGACGCTCGTCAGGGTGGCGGCCTTGTGGGGCTGCCCTCGCAGGAATGCCTTGGCGAAGTGCTTGGCCTGGTCGTAGGACACCTTTGCGGGCATGGGCGGCTCGTTCGGGTTCACGTCGCAGTCGACGATGCCGGGACCGTCGTGAGAAAGCAGCAGGCGGATCGCATCCTTCACGTCGCTGGCTTCTGTGACCTTTCGGCCGAACCCTCCGCACGACGACGCCCATGCCGCGAAGTCGGCGACCGGTTCGCGGTGCCGAACGGCGTACTCCGGATAGCCGAGCACGATCTGCTCCCAGAGGATCTGCCCGTAGGCATTGTTGTTGTTGACGACCACTTTGATCGGGAGCCCGTTGCGAACAGCGGTCAGGAACTCGGCCATGAGCATCGCGAAGCCTCCATCCCCGACGAAGGCGATGACCTGGCGCCCCGGAAAGGCGTGTTGCATCGCGATGGCGTACGGCAATCCCGGCGCCATCGTGGCGAGGTTGCCTGACAGGTAGAACTCCCTACCGCCGCGGATCGTCCAGTGGCGAGCCGCCCATGTGGCGATCGTGCCGGAGTCGCACGTGAGGATGGCGTCGTCGTCGGCGATCTCGTCGATGGCGTGCATGAGGTACTGGGGAGCGACGGGCTGCCGGTCCGGGTTCTCGAGCGCCGCCATGTCCCCCCGCCAGCTCGCCATGGCCTTCTGGTACTTCTCCAGGAAGGCACGATCGCCGGCTCGCAGCAGCGGCAGGAGACCGGCGAGGGCGGCCTGGGAGTCCGCCACGAGCGCCGCCTCAACGGGCAGCCGCAGTCCGATCGAGCTCGGGTCGATGTCGATCTGCACGACTCGAACCGTGCCCGGCGCCGGAAGATGCTTCGTGTACGGGAAGGCCGTGCCGACCATGAGCAACGTGTCACATTCCTCCATCAGCTCCTCGCTGGGGCGGGTGCCGAGGAGGCCCAAGCCGCCGGTGGTGAGCGGATGGTCGTCAGGAACGGCTGCCTTTCCGGGAAGCGTCTTCACGATGGGTGCGGCGAGGCGATCGCTGACCGCCAGCAGCTCCTCGCGCGGCATGCAATGCGCCCACCCCGGCGAGGATCGCCACTCGCTCGCCGTCGTTGAGGACCCCGGCGGCGCTGGCGAGATCCTCAACGTCGGGCGCCAGACGACGCCGGGCCGAACCTGGCGCCGTCATCGGAGCGCGCGCTGGCGCGACGTGGCGGTACGGGTCGTCCATCACCGGCGCGACCTGGATGTCGTTCGGGAACGAAAGGTGGGCGACACCCTTGTTGGCCAGCGCGTTTCGTATCGCGATATCCACGACCGCCGGTACCTGCTGCGGGTTGCTGACCATGAGGTTGTAGCAGGCCAGGTCCTGGTACAGGCGGTCGAGGTGGACCTCCTGCTGGTAGCGAGTGCCCAGGACGGAGGTCTCCTGCATCCCGGTCAACGCCAGGACCGGCACATGATCGAGCTTGGCGTCATACAAGCCGTTCAGCAGATGGATGGCACCGGGGCCGGAGGTGGCGCAGCAGACGCCGATGCGACCAGTCGCCTTCGCGTAGCCACAGGCCATGAAGGCGGCCGCCTCCTCGTGATGCACCAGCACGAACCGAACATCAGCGCGGACCCGGCGGAAACCTTCCATCAAGCCGTTGATCCCGTCGCCCGGCAGACCGAAGACGGTGTCGACCCCCCAGGCCGCCAGGCGGCGGACCACGCTCTCGCCGATCGTCTCTCTCATGTGATCCTCCTCGTTCCACCAGCGACCTACCCCCAAACGGCGAAAGCGATTCACCTCGACGGCGGACGTGCCGCTCGCGGTTAGCTGTAGGAGGGCATTCGTTGCATCACGGCACGCATCACCGTGAGCAACCTGCCGGTTTCGGCGGATCGCCCGGTGCCGCGCCAACCGGTTTGGTTGCGCCCGGCCTTCGGCGAGCTCCAGGGCGCCGCGCTGTCAGCGAGCGCCGTCGAGCTGCATGGGCGAGGCCCTCAGCGGGTAATCCGTCGGTGTCGTCGCCGAGCCAGAGGAGGTCCGAGGATGAGTCGGATGGACAGCGGTCGTCGCCCGGTATGCGTTGTGACCGGCGCGTCGGCGGGTGTCGGCCGGGCGTCGGCCATCGCATTCGCGAAGGCCGGTTACGACGTGGGCCTGCTCGCCAGGGGGGCCGACGGGTTGCATGGGGCCGTCGACGACGTGCTGGCCCACGGTGGGCGGGCGCTCGCCGTCCAGGTCGACGTCGCCGACTGGCCCGCGGTGCGGTCAGCGGCGTACGCCGTCGAGAGCCAGCTCGGTCCGGTCGACGTCTGGGTCAACAACGCCATGACGACGGTCTTCGCACCGGTCGACGAGCTCGATCCAGCAGAGCTGCACCGGGCTACCGAGGTCACCTTCTTCGGTCAGGTCCACGGAGCGATGGCCGCGCTGGAGCTGATGCGACCTCGTGATCGGGGTGTGATCGTCAGTGTCGGCTCCGCCCTGGCATTTCGAGCGATTCCCCTGCAGGCGCCGTACTGCGGCTCGAAGTTCGCCGTGCGCGGATTCATGGAGGCGTTGCGAACCGAACTGCTCCACGATCACAGCGGCATCAGGATCTCGATGGTGCATCTCCCCGCCATGAACACCCCGCAGTTCGGCTGGTGTCGCAGCCGACTCCCCGACCAGCCGAGCCCCGTGCCGCCGATCTATCGACCGGAGGTGGCCGCTCGCGCCATCGTGGCGGTCGCCCACAGCGGGCGCCGGCAGCGAATCGTGGGCCGGTGGAATTGGTCGATCATCCAAGGCAACAAGTTGGCGCCCGGCATCTTCGATCACTACGCCGCTCGCACCAGCTGGAGCGCCCAGCAGGTCGCGGGCGAGAAGGTCGACCAACCACTCGGCAACCTCGACGGACCGCTCGACGACGATCGGGGCACCGACCGCGGCGCGCACGGTCGCTTCGGCGACCGGGTCGGCGGAGTCCTTACCGCCCACTTCCTGAAGACGGTCCCGCAGACCGTCGTGTCGGTCGGGCACGCGACGCAGGATCGGGCTCACGAGATCATCGAGACGGTGCGCCGCAGCGCATCGCATGGCTTTGGCCGGCCGGCCGGCGCTGAGTAGACCAAAGGACGCAGTCGCCAGCGGAGCCGGTCGAACACATCACACCGCGGCGTGCGCCGAGCGTCGCCTCGACCGAGATCGAACCTCAGGGTTGCAGCAGCGCGAGGCCGGTTTCGGGATCGTGGCGCCGCTCCAGGTGGGCCGGCGACTGCACGACCATCACCTCCAGCGTCGGCCGAATCATCCCCTCGAGCAGATGACCAGCCACGGCCGATCCGTCGGACCGACCCAGGACTACGTGAGCGTGGAGCGTCACGTCGTCTCCGGCCAGGGCGATGTCGCCGACGAGGCTCACCACTTCCGACTGCTCGGCGACGGCGATGCGCCGGTAGTCCTTGGTGTCCCAGTCGAACCACCCGAGGACGGCACGCTCGAACCCGCCGATGGCCGTCAGCCGAGCGGCCCGCACACCACGCTCGGCGGCCCATGCCTCGATCTCGCTGACGGCATCGGCGCCGCGTTCCGGCACCAGGACCCACGCGCGCTCGCCGTCTCCGGACAGCATTCGCTCATGCATGCGCCGTCACTACCCGTTCAGTCGGCTGACCAACCCGGTATTCGCACCTCGCTGATCCGCCTGCGTTGGGTGTTGCCCGGTTCTTTCCGATGGAACGTACGCATGCGGATCGTTTGCCCGCGATCGTCACACCTCAGACAGGGATCAACTCGACGCGCCGGCTCAGGGCCAGCCCGCTTCCGCCCGTCCAGAGCTAGATCGAGCGGTCGAGGTAGACGATCGCGCCCCCGGCGCGGGACGCTCAGATGGCGGCCTCGTCGTGGTCGGCCTTGTCAGGCGCGCCGCCCATCATCCTCAGCATCGAAACGCCACCAGTCCGGATGAAGCGCACGACGAGCACAGTCGCCAGCAGGAGGAACGCGATGTTGAGGTAGGTCGTGTAGTTCCAGCTGATGCTGGCGTCAACGACCTCGGCGCTCCGCTCGCTCGGCACCAAGCCCAGAACTCCGAAGACGATCTCGATGACGTACCCGGCGGCGACCATCGACACGTAGAACGTGCCCGTGATGAACAGCGCCATCTTCCAGCCGTAGTACTTCGAGTAGATGACGATGATCGGCAGGATGATGAGGTCAGCGAACATGAAGCTGACGACACCACCAAAGCTGATCCCGCCGTTCCACAGGACTCCGGCGAGGGGAACGTTGCCAACGGAGCAGACGAAACTGACGATCCCCACCAGCGGACCGACCAGGGGACCCCACACCTTGGCCCAGATGGGATGGTCGGTCAGGAAAAGGGACTGCCAGAAACTGTCCGGCACCCACGCGCCCACAGCGCCGGCGATGAGCAGGCCGATCACGATGTCGCGCAGAACGGCGGCCCATTCCATGACGAAGATGTGTGACACCGACGTCAATCCCGCCGCCGAGACAAGCCGGCGCCAGAAGCTGTCGTCGCCCTCGATGCTCATGTCCATCGCGGCGTGGCCTTCCATCGAGCCCGCCAATCCCTTGTCGGCTTGTCGGCCGGCGGCATCGATGAGACGCGTGCGCAGGAACAGGCGGAACAGAACAGCAACGAAGATGATCATCAGTGGACCGCCGACGAACTCGGCCAAGGTGAACTGCCAGCCGAGCAGCAACGCCAAGATGATGCCGAGCTCGATGACAAGGTTCGTGCTGGCGATCTCGAACGCCATGGCCGCCGTGAAACTGGCTCCCTTGCGGAACAGTGACCGCGCCAGCGCGACCGCAGCGTAGGAGCACGATGAGCTGGCGGCACCGAGGCCCGTCGCCGCCCCCAGCGTGGTCGGCCGGTCGTCACCGAGCAGTCGCGTGATGGTCTGGCGGCGAACAACGGCCTGGATCACCGCCGACAGGGTGAATCCGAAGATGAGCGCCCACAGGATCGACCACGCCATGGCGCCGGCCAAGGCAAGGGCGTGCCCAATGGCATCGAGAAATGTCATGGCTGCGAATCCACGGCGATCGTCAACGTCGGACGTGGCAATGGTCGGCGAGTTGGTAGGAAGGGTCGCTGCGAGTCGACACGAGACGACACTGCCCCACCTCACGCCACGGTATACCGGCCGCCGCGGGCCCGCTCGGGCGGGTGATCCACAGACGGACACGACACCGAGGAATTCGCGAAACGGCAACTTGATCGCGGTCGCGCCCGCGAAGCGCCAATCCATCCTCGGGCTGGGCTGGGGTCTCGTACTCAGATCGACGACCTGATGCGACGCAGCAGGAAGCCGTAGTCCGTCGCGTGGTCAGTGTTGGCCGATGAAGTCCATCACGCCGGCGTTGAACTCGGCGGGGTGGCTGTTGAACATGTTGTGGCTGGCGCCGGCGATGTTCAGCCGGCTGACGTCTGGCAGGAGCGCTTCCAGCCTGTCGGTGACCGCGGTCAGCGGAGCGGGACTTTCGGTGCCCGCCACGAGCAGTGTGGGGACCGCGGATGCTCCTTGCATCGTCGTCGCCGAACTGGGGGAAGCCGGCGCGTAGTTGTGCCTTGAACGGGCCGACGTTGCCGACGAACGCCTGGAACGTCTCGTCAGGGATCGACGCGACGCGCTGCTTGCCGGCGACGGCCGTCATGAAGATCCGGAGCCCGCCTTCGTCGTCGCCACGGTCGAACGCCTTCATGGCCGGGCCGATGCCCCGGGCGCCGAACTTGATGAAGCCGATCCCGGCCCGTGGGTTGCGGGCCAGCAGCTTCAGCACTTGGGGTGGCGTGGGCGGGATGTTGACGCCGAGCAAGGGAAACGCGGGCGGCTCGAGCAGGACCAGCGAGCGCAGGAGCTCGGGATGGCGGTGGGCCAGCAGCAGGCCACCGAAGCCGCCCGGAGACGAGTGGCCCACCAGGTGGACGGGCGCCAGGTCGAGCGTCGTGATGAAGGCGGCGAGATCCTCGACGAAGGTGTCCAGCGTGATCTCCTCGTCCGGGTCGAGCTTGCGGTTGGGCCAGGCGCCGCGGCAGCTCAGGGCGATGCTGCGGAAGTGGGCGGCGAAGGCCGGCATCTGGAGGTCCCAGTCCCGGTAGTCGCCGACGCCGCCGTGGACGAGGACCACCGGCTGGCCCCGGCCGAGTTCGATGTAGGCGAGGTCGGTCCCGTTGATCGTTGCCGTCGCGGCCATCGTGCCCTCCTCGTCGTTCCTCAGCTCGCTACCGCGCACAGCGCCACGCAGGGCAGCTCGTAGCCGCCGCGGTCGACGGCAAAGCGGCGCAGCGCGTCCTCGACGTCGCCCCGGACCGCGGCGCGGTCGTGATCGCCCAGTCCCCGCAGCGCCAGCCCGACCGGGCCGGCGGTGTCGCCGATCAGGCCCATGTAGTGGTCGGCGTCCGCGATCGCGAGGCCTCCACGAGCCTCTTCGATCCGCGCCTCGCTGAATCCCGCCCCGCGAAGAAGGCCCTCGAGCCGCTCCACGCTCGCCATGCTGAACGGCCCCGGGGCGGGTGGCGCAGAAGGGGCCGGGATGTGGCCGCGCTGAGCGAGGCTGATCGCGGCGATCGCCAGCCATGGGTTCTGCGCCATCGGTCCCCAGACGGCCAGCGCAACCCGGCCGCCCGGGCGCAGCACTCGCCGCGTCTCGGCGAGTGCCGCCGCTGGATCGGGCATCAGCATGTAGCCGAACCGGCAGAGCACGCCGTCGACCGAATCGTCGTCGAGCGGGATGTGCTCGGCGTTGATCACCCGGTAGTCGACGTTCCCGAGGCCGAGCTCGAGCACCGCGGCGGCGGGCGGCGTCGAGCATCGCCGGCGAGAGGTCGCTGGTGATCAGGCGGCCGCTGCTCACCGATGATCTCGGCCGCCTCGAAGCCGGTGTCGCCGACTCCCGCTGCGAGCTCAAGGACGGTGTCTCCCTGCTGTGGGTCGAGCGCGCGCAGCATCCATTGGCGAACGGGCGCTGAGAGCTGCTCGATCTCGGCTCGCCGCTTCTCCCAGGTCGGCGCGATCGTTCGCGGCGATGTCGAGGTGGAACTGGTAGTCCCGCTGGCGCTGGGCCTCGGTCGTCTCGTTGGCCATCCCGTCCTCCTTACCTGGGCCACGGCTCAGCTGGTCGCCGAGCGCTCTGAGACGAACCTAAGGTCGGGCGGGCGGCCGTCCAATCGGGAGTTCTCCCCATGCGACGAGGCCGTGCTCCATCGCGAACAGGGTCGCCGCGGCACGGGTCGACACGCCGATCTTGCCGTACGCGTTCTGGATGTGGCGGTCGGCGGTCTTGACCGAGATCCCGAGCTCGTGAGCGACCTGCCTCGTCTGCAGGCCGCGGGCGAGCATCGCGACCACGTCGGCTTCGCGCTCGGTCAGTCCCGCCCGGGCGCGTCCAGACGCGGTGCCTGCTGCCCGGCCGCCTCGATCACCGCCGTGACCGCGTCCGGGTCGAGGCGGCCCGCGTTTGCCTCCCCGGTGAGCGCCTCCGCCGCCCGGCCCGGCCCCGGTGCTGGGCGGTGCGGGCGCGGCTCGCACATCGCCGAGAACGCGTCGGCGGCGGCGAGCAGGCGCGCCGGCATCGTCAGGTCGGCACCGGGCGAGCCGCGGTGATAGCCGCTTCGGTCGAGGCGCTCGTGGTGGGACGCGGCAACCGGGGCGAGCGCCGCCAGGAACGGCGAACGCGACAGGCAGCGCTCGGTGTGGTAGGGGTGCAGCCGCACCTGCTCCCACTCGCCGGCGTTCAGTGGCCCCGGCTTCTGCCAGACCCGCGCGTGGACCGCGACCCTGCCGAGGTCGTGGACGAGGCCGGCACGCCCGATCGCGCTCACCCCCGCGGCGTCCATCCGGCAGCGTCCGGCGGCATCGGCAGCAAGCTCGGCGACGCCCGCCGAGTGACCGGTGAAGTACGGCGAGATCAGGTCGGCGAATCGGCCCATCGCGGCGAGCCCGCGGTCGAGCGCAGCGCCCTCGAGCATCAGCGGCGGCGCGGGCTCCACGGCCAGGACCTCGTCCCATGCGGAGCCCCCGTCGTCGACGGCAAGGATCCCGGCGCCGTCCTCGACCAGGCAGGCCGCCACCTGCGGGTCGAAGGCGTGACCGGCACGCTCGGCGACGATACCGACCGTGTGCTCGATGCCCCCGAGGTGGCGCTGGAGGGCGGCGTCGGTCGCCACGTGGACGATCCGCATCGCCAGCGGGATCTCCTCGTGCCGTCCCCGACCCAGCGGGCCGTGGCCGTCCCAGCGATCTGTCAAGTAGGACAGCAAGCCTGGGACCGCGGCGGGAGCGCCCGTCTGCTCGGCGAGCATCCCGGCAACCTCGCACGAGGCGGTCAGCGACGGGCGCGTTCCGCGCGCCATCCGCGGCAACCGCCGGGCCGTCTGGGCGGCGCGCGCGAACCCGGTGACGTCCTCGTCGGGCAGCGAACGCAGCAGCCCGATGACGACCTCGCGCACCGAGCCGTACATGAGCGGGTTGAAGTTCGCGGTCATCGAACCGCCGAAGACCTCGGCGGCCACGTGCGCCTCCGCGGTGCAGCCGGCGTGTGAGAGCAGCGACGCGTAGTACGCCAGCGAGGCGGTGTCGCGATCGACCCCGAGCCGCTCGGCGAGCCGCATCGCAATCAGCGTCTCCTGCAGCCCATGCTCGAATGGGAAGCCCATCCCGAGGTCGGTCGCCAGGCAGAGCGCGCCGATCAACTCGGCGGTGCGGACTCGGTCCAGGGCCACGACGGGCCTCAGCGCTCACTCCAGCCGAGCTGCCAGGACGACTCACCGAGCTCGCCGGCTGCCTCTCCGAACCGCACCATGGCGATTTCGACCAGATGGCGATCGTCGGCGTCGAGCCGATCGACAATGGCGCTGAGCTCGCGCCGTCGCGCTCTGGTCACCCGGGCGACCATGGCCTCGCCCTGGCGGGTCAAGCCGATCGAGATCTGCCGGCGATCACCGTCCACCGCTTGCCTGTGCACCAACCCCTTTGCATCGAGCCGGTCGATGAGGCGGGTCGCCGTCGACGGGTGGATGCGCATAGCGTCGGCGAGGGCGCCAGCCGCCAACGCTCCTCGGGTGGAGATGAGCACGAGGGCACGGAACTGCGGCAGCGTGAGGTCGCCTGGCAACTGCCCGACAGACTCGGCGGCCACGCCGACGAGGGCACGTGATACAACGAGGAGGGCGTCAACCGTTCCGTCGTGGCTGCCTCGCGCCGGCATTCGTGCACGGTAGCAACAATGCGGGGACGCCAACACGCATGCGCGACATCGGCCGGGTCAGTCGCCCTTGGCGACGCCCTGGCGCCACGGAACCACCAGCACCGGGCACGGAGGGTTGTGCACGATGTGGGCGGCTGTGTCGTTGAGCACCGCGTCGACGATGGCGCCGTGCGGCCGCTTGCCGACGACGATCAGATCGGCGTGCTCGACCTCGGCGATGTCGTGTAGCGCTCCTTCCGCCGAATTCACTACGACCCTTGCCTCGCAGTGAATGCCGGCTTCGCGCAGTGGCTGGCACTCCGCTTCGACGGCGGCGTACAGCTTCCGCTCGTCGCCGACGCCGTTGATCGGAGGCACCGCCAAGGCGAACTCACCCACGGGTGTGATGGCGAGTACGGCGATGAGCTCGTCGCCTGGTCCGAGGTGGATCCGGCACCAATCACGGGCGCAGTCGCCTGGCTCGGATGTGTCGGCGTTGAGAATCACCTTCATGTCGTCCTCCTGCCGCGCTACCTCGCGACGTTTCCACCGGGGGCCGTCTTTCTTGGTGGTCCCTGCGTCGTTGTAGTATAGCATCTATTGCACTCTGCATGGCCCAGGGCGACGGATGTCGGACCTGCCAGGCGTCGGGATCTCAGTCGCGCACCCGCGATCACGCGGGGGCACCTTCATCGATGGCCACAGCGCTTGGCGACGCGACGAGGAGCGGGAGCCGTGAGAACTCGCAAACCCGAACCGAGGCGGGCATCGACTCCTCGGCGAAGCTGATGGTTGCTACGGCAGTGCGCGAACCGTCAAGACATCGTTCTCGGCGGAAAGAACCGTGGCAGCGCTGATTGTCAGTCCGTCCAGCAGTATCAATGATTGGACGGAGCCGGTGTCCGCGGCGAAGTCGATATCCGCCACTGACCCCATCCGGATGCCGCGATCGCTCACCACCGACAGGTCTTCCGGTCGCACCGCGACGCCCATCCGCTTCTCCTCCTCGGCCGTCAAGCTGCGCACCACGGGTTCAGAGGAGACGTAGACGGCATCGGAAGCCACGGTCGCAACCTCCGACCAGCGCATCCACTCGGCTCCGCTGATCGTTTCGCGTAGCGCGAGCCCGCTCACGCGGCGGGCCTGTTCGTCCAGACCAGCGTGGTCCACGATTCCCACTATGGCACCACTCGACCGGACGATCACTGGCTTGCCCACGGCCCCACTCATCCGCACGCGGCGCTCCTTCGCTGTCCAAGATCCGCACGTGCTGGACGAGCGCCATCAAAAAGCAGGCCAGCGTGTCGATCCGGCGGGCATCGATCGCCCCCCACGGCGCGACGCGTGTACCACGCTCTCTCGCCGATCGTCCCCCTCATGTGACCTCCTCGCTCCACGAGAACCGTGCCCCCGATCGGGCGAAGGCAACTCACGTGATGGCGGCACACGACAGCTTTGCATTAAGTGTAGGACGCCAGTCATTGCAGCACAACAAGTATGACCGAGGGGGAATCGCCGCTTCCGTGGGGGCATGTGTTTGGCGCGGTGTCAGGACCGGGTAGGACACAGCCGACAAAGGCACGCCCCGCGCGCGATTGCCGCTGCCTCGGTCGGCCGGACAGGATCGGTGGCTGGCGTCAGGGGGCGCACTACGCCTCGACGTGGGCAGGCGCCCGGGAATCGTCAAGGTCGTGTCGTCGCCGCGCTGACCGTGGACCCGGCCCGTGACGCGCGAACGGCTCAGGCGCCCTCGGCGCCGAACCGACCGACCGAAGGAGGAGCAGCATGACTGCCACAGAATGGACCATCTCGATCATCGCAATCCTGATTGTTGCGGCGCTCGCACTGCAGTGGGGTCGACAAGGGCGCTGACAACATCCGCACTCGTTGTCGCCGACCAACTGCCCAGGTTCACTTGTGTTCGGCACGACGTCACCGCGCGCGCCGCAAACCGGGGGGCGCGATGCCGAGCCGCCGCTCGCGGTTGATGGTCGTGGCGTTGACGCATGGTCGATCACCTCCCGCTCGTGGGAGCGGTCACGCGCACGCTCGACGCTTGCGACGCGGCTTCTGGCTCCCGGCGGGGACCGAAGAACCGGTCGCCGAAGAGGAACACCGACAGCGGCACCACGATCGATGCGAGCAGGATCACCGCGGAGAACGAGTCCGGCTATCCGGCGAGGATGATCGGGAGCGCAGAGTGGCTGGCCCCTTCCCGTGATCGTGATCGACGATGCCGGCTACGCACACCTCACCGTCATCAGCCAGAACATCGACGGACAGGAGACGCGGGTGTGCCGACGGACGTCCACACGCACGACCCGGAGCTTCAGCTGCTTGGAGTAGGTCGCCCAGGTGGCGACTTGCACCCGATGGCGGGCGATGTGATCGAGCCACCATCGGATGAGCTCGGCAAGGGTCGAGTGGGCGTGGAAGCCCTCGGTGAATCGTGCCGGGCGAGCGTCGTCCTTCGCCGCTTCGATGTGGCGATCACGCGATGCCTCGGCGAGCGCGGTCGGACCCTGTGGCGGAGGTGGACGGGAATCGAACCCGACGCCAGGGGTGTGCGCTGGTGTTGTCAAGTGTTGTTCCGTGCCGCTGAGCTGGGACGATGTGTTCAGCGACGTCCGCCTGGTGTCGCCCGGTATCGCCTTGTATCGGAATTTCCGTGACCATTCTGTGACCAGTCGTCGCTTCGTTCCGGTTGGCTGGCGATGGCCCGACGGCTCGACTTGGCAAAGCGACTGGCGAACGCTGGCGGTTCACCGTGGCGGCGTCGCTCGACGCGCGCCGGATCGGCGGATCGGCTCGGCGTCCGAGTTCGGCTCGGCAGTGGCTTGCCCAGCTGATCTGGTTTGGTACTCGACCGGGGTGACACGCCGGTGGCAGCGAGGGCACCTAGGCCGACACCTAGGCCCTCTCGTGTCGATGCGCCGGCCGACGGTTCGGCCGGACCGACGTCGGAGTCGTGCCATGACGCCCAAGTCGCCGGCATGGGCCTGCCCTGCCAGCAGTAGCGTAGAGGTCGTGGCTCGCCAGCTCACTGTGGAACGGCCCGAGTGGATGGACGACGAGACGTACGCGCTCGTCGAGCGGGCCGCCCGGGCCGGTGTGCTGGTGTCGGCACCCACCCGGCCGCGCCCGACCGTCGACGAACTCGAAGCGGACGCTCGAGCATTCACTGACGCAGCCGGCCCTGACGGCGTGAGGGCGATCCTCGAGGCTCTCGACGACGGCCGAGGCTGACTTGTGCTGTATGTCGAGACAAGTGTGGTGGTGCGCGCCCTCATGGCCGACGAGGAGGGCCATGAACGGGCTCGGGACCTGCTCGCGTCGCATGCTGCCGTCACGGCGAGGTGGACCCGCGTCGAAGCCGTTTCGGCGATCACCCGGCGGCACCGCGCCGGGCGGGCGGCGGCCTCCGACCTGAACCTGATGATGGCCCAGATCGACCGCCGGTTCGCCGCCCTCGCCGTGCTCGACCCCGGGCCGGTGATTTACGAGTCAGCTGTACAGCTCATCCTCCGCTACCGACTCAAGCCGCTGGACGCTTTGCACGTTGCTGCCGCTTTCGACCTCTGTCACCGCCTCGCCTCGCCCGGTGAGCCCCGCTCGTTCGCCAGCTTCGATGTCGACCAGGCCTACGCCGCCCGGGACTTCTACCAGCTCGACTGGCCATCGTGACGGAGTATCGGCAGCCCCAGGTAGGGCTGACGATCGCCTTCGACGACGTCGTCCCCGGTCGGCGCCGGCAGCTGCCTCTCAACGACCGCTGCCGCCAATGCGTCGGTGCAGCAGCCACCACACAGTTCATTGAATCCTGGCCGGGCCATGCCGGCCGGTAGCGGTGCGTACCGTCCATTTCATCTAGCAGGCCTTTCGGGTCCGACGTTGTCCGGCTCGTGCCGCCGTCTGCCACCCTGCGTCGCCGCGTTCGTTAGCAAATCGTTAGCAACCAAGTCCTCCCATGTGCCGATGGGAGCTGCGGGAATCAGACGATCCTTCACGAGCCCCCTGGCGATGCGACTGACGTTGTCTCCACTTCATGGGACAAACGACGACCCGGCGTTCGAGGGTGGTCGGCGCCGTGGTTACCGGGCGCGATTCTCGGACAGCCGCGTGCGGCGCCGGGTCGGGCGGGATCCGCGCGCCCGCCAGATCTCTGTCGCTGGTCGACTCGCGGCGCAACCAGACGGTCCGGAGCACGGCATCAACCTGCGCGACAAGCGCTGCGCGTATCCCTTACAGCAGCTCGGCGATCGAGGCAGCGGCGCGCGCGGCGCCGCCGCTGTCGACCGGTAGGGCGTCGACGGTGCGCCCGATCTCGTCGGCGATCACCTTGGCGAGGCCGTCGGGGTCGGCGGCCTCGTCGTAGTCGACGCGGCGCCCGGCCCCGTAGCGCTGCAGCCGGTGATGGACGTGAAACTGCTGCTCGAAGTGGTGACGCAGCGGGATGTACACGAACGGCCGACGGTTGGCGGTGAGCTCCATGCAGGTCGTCAGGCCGCCCTGCACGACCGCCAGGTCGCACGCCGCGAAGTGGCGGTGGAGGTCGGGGACGTAGCGGCGGTACGACACGCCCCTGCGCCGCGGAAAGCCCCGCGGGTCGAGCCGCGGCCCGGTGACCACGACGACGCGCAGCCCCTCGACCAGCCGGCGGGCGGCGGGCACGGCGTCGACGACCCGGCGCACGAGGTCGGCGCCGACGCCTGATCCGCCGACGCTCACGATGCACACCTGCTCGTCCGGCCGATAGCCGAGTTCGCCGCGCAGGGCCTCGCGGTCGGCGACCTCGGCCGGGTCGAATCCGGTGACGTAGCCGGCGAACTCGTAGTTCGCCTCGGTCCAGTCACGGATCGCCGGCAGCCCGTCGCCGAACGTGGCGGGGACGATGTCGTCGGGGTCACCGACGAAGATCGAGCGGTCGCGGATGCGCCGGAACCGGGCTCGCTGCTCGATCATCTCGGCGTTGTAGTCGGCGGTCAGCGCGGCCTCGGCGTCGCCGCCGTCGGGCATCGGCAGCCAGCCGACGAAGTCGGTCATCCACACGAAGGCGAACCGTTTGAGCTCCGGGTTCTCATGCAGGAAGTAGTCGATGTCCCACGACTCGTCGCCGATGACGACGTCGTAGTACTCGCCGTCGACGACGTCCTCGAACACGGTGAAGTTGTTGACGAGGATCTCGTCCATCCGCCGGATCGCCTGGAACACGTGGAGGTCGTGCTCGCCGGCCTCGTCCTCGACGTGTGCCGATTCGTTGGCCAGCATCGCCGACGCCGGGTGCACCCGCTCGCCGTGCGCACGCAGCACCTCGGTGACCGGGTGCTGGGCGAGCCAGTCGATCTGCAGGTCGGGGTGGTGGCGGCGAAGCTCAGCGGCGATCGCCACGTCGCGGCGGGCGTGGCCGAGTCCGATCGGCGACGAGACGTACAGCGCCCGCTTCGGTCGCCGGAGCGCCCGCACCCACGTCCGGCTGGTCGAGACCGGGTGGACCCGGTCGACGAAGTCGCGGATGAGGTGGTTGACGAGGATCGGGTCGCGCCCGTGGATGCCGTGGCCGCCACCCTCGACGGTGACGAGCGAGCCGCCGGTGACCTCGGCGAGGGCGGCGCCCTGGGCGTAGGGGCGCAGCTCGTCCTCGTCGCCGTGGATCACCAGCACCGGGCAGCGCACGCGCGAGCAGACCGACCGGAAGCTCTCCCGGAAGCAGGCGTCGAGGCCGTCGTTGGCGTCGGCGAGGCGCGCCGGGTCGACCTCGGAGGCCCAGCCCATGCAGTCCTCGATCTGCTTGGTCGAGTGGGGTTCCGTGAACATCTGACGGAAGAAGAAGTCGAGGAAGTCAGGGAAGTCGCGCTGCCAGTAGTGGCGGTTGTACTTCGCCCAGCCGTCGGTCTCGGTGATCGGCTCGTCGTACGGGTAGACGACCCGGGCGGGGTGGGGCGGGGCGAGGGCGACGGCTGGGCCGAGGGTGACGATGCCGAGCACCCGCTCGGGGTGGTCGGCGGCGAGTTGGACGGCCCAGAGGGTGCCGCACGACAGGGCGACGAGCACGGCCTGCTCGGTGCCGGTGGCGTCGAGCACGGCCAACATGTCGGCGGTGAACTCGACGTGGGTGTAGGCCGCCGAGCCGACCGGACGACCAGACCGCCCGACGCCGCGGCCGTCGAACGTCACGACCCGGTAGCGCCGGGCCAACGTGGCGATCTGGGCCTTCCAGAAGCGGGAGTGGATGATCGACCATGTCGGCAGCAGCGCCACCGTCGGCTCGCCATCGCCGAAGACCTCGTAGGCGAGTTCGACGCCGTCGCGCTCGACGGTGCCGGTGACGAGCGGCTCGATCGCCCTCACCGCGCCTCCTCCCATGCCCGCAGGACCGCGCCGACGCGGCGCAGCGCAGCGCGGATCGGCAGCGTCTGCCGATCGAACCCGAGCAGCAGCGCCTCCTCGGACCCGATGAAGCAGTTGGCGACCAGCGTAGCCAGCTCCTCGGCGGTGAACGGGCCGAGCGGCCCGTGCTCGGACTCGGCGCGCCGCATCACTTCGGTCAGCAGCTGGTACCACCCGAGGAGCAGCTCGCGGACGGCGGCGCCGACCGCCGGCTCGGACCACCCGGCGGCGATCATCTCCTGCAGCACGCGGACATAGCCGGACTCGAGGTCGTCCTCGAGGAAGTCACACGCCTGCTCGTAGCGCTGCCACAGCGGGGCATCGGCGCTGTACATCGCCTGCTGGCGCTCGAGCCGTTGGCGGTTCTCCATCTCCAGGAGGGCCAGGATCAGCCCCTGCTTCGATCCGAAGTGGTAGTGCACCTGCGACAGCGGGACGCCGGCCTCGGCGGCGACCTTCCGCGTCGACAGGTTGGCGTACCCGTCGGCGAGCAGGCGCTCCCGCGCCGCCTCCAGGATCGTGTCCCGTGTCGGCCGCTCACTCGTCCCCATTGTCATCCCTTCGATCGACCGACCGAGACCGTAGTTGCGCGGACCACGTGTCGGCGATCGACGCCGAATCGGCGCCCGACCCGTCGATGTAGTTCGACCGGCGCGTCCGCAGCAGGCTCGTGCCGAGGACGTACAGGTCGGGGAGCCCGGCAACGACGCCGCCATGGTGGACGATCCGGCCCCGGCGGTCGAGGACGGGCAGGTCGAGCCAGTGGTAGTCGGGGCGGTAGCCGGTGGCCCAGATGATCGTGGCGATCTCACCGCAGCCGAGGTCGACCGCGAGCGTGGGGTTCGCCGGCACGGCGGTCGGTGCGAATCGCTCGCGGTCGCCGACGTCGGCACCCCTCGAGCAGGCCCACTCGTCGAGCCGCCGGAGCAGCCGGTCGAGCTTGAGGTCGGCGAGTGCAGCGGTATTGGCCAACGAGCCGGAGAACTGCGCCACACCGTCGTGGATGTGTCCTATCCGCCCGACCAGGCGCACGCCCAGCGAGACGAGCGAGTTGAGGTCGACCGTGCGCCCTTCGGGTGTGCCGATCAGCTGCGGCGAGGGCAGGTTGCGGGCGCGCACGAGGTCGTCGACCTGGTCCCACCGCTCGTCGAGGACGCCGGCCGCATCCATCCACCACATGATGTCCCGGCTCCGGTACCGCCGCGGCAGGCGCACGTGTTCGCCGACCGACAGTGTCACCGGGCGGCCGCTGCGATGGATCTCCTCGGCCAGTTGCACGCCGGTCGCCGACGCCCCGACGACGAGCACACCGCCGTCGGGCAGCGATCCCGGCGAGCGGTACGCCATCGGCGTCAGCTGCAGCACGGGCGGCGGGACGCCGGCGGCCAGCGCGGGGACGTTCGCCACGTTGCACGGCCCCGTGGCGAGCACCAGAGCGCGACAGCGCCACGTGCCACGGTCGGTCTCCACCGTGTAACCACCCTCAGCTCCGCGGACGCGTGTGACCGTCGTCCCGGTGTGCACCGGGGCGTCGATGTGGCTGGCGTACGAGGACAGCATGGCGACGACCTGGGGCATCGTCATGAACCCGTCGGGGTCGTCGACCGGCGGCGGTTGCCCCGGCAGGCGGTTCATCCAGTTCGGGGTTAGCAGCCGGAGCGAGTCCCACCGTTCGGTGCGCCACGAGTTTCCCACCTCACCGCGCTCGATGACCACGTGGTCGATCGAGCGCTCGGTGAGGCGGCAACTCATGGCCAGCCCGGCATGCCCGCCGCCGATTATCACCGTGTTGGCGTCCATCCCTGTGGCACCGCTGCCGCGTCGCCGTCGGCGTCAGCCGACGGCGACCGTGACGTTCGTCGGATTGGTGAAGATGTCGAAGACCGCCGACCGCTTCTGCGACTGGGCGACGATGGCCCGGATGTCATCGGGCGACGCGTCGGCGTCGATCTCGAAGCGCACGGTGACGTCGTTGAACCCGTTGCGCACGTCGGGGTCGGCACCGAGGATGCCGAGGACGCTCATCTTGCCCTCGAGGTGGGCGGTCACTGTGCGCAGCTGGATCTGGCGGTTCTGGGCGACGGCGGCCACGCCGGCCGTGAGGCAGCTGGCGAGTGCCGCCAGGGCGATCTCCACCGGCGTCGCACCGCGGTCCTCGGACGCGAAGCACTCTGGGTGATCGGCCTCGAACGTGAACGTCTGCTTGTGCTGCTGCTCCTGGCCCAGGCCGGCGAAGCCGCTCACCGTGGACTTCGAGTGCGTGCCGCGCACCCACTCGCAGGTCGCCCGCCAGGTGAACTCGGCGGCTTCCGGCGCCGCGCTGAGCGCGTCACGGGCGGCGAGGAGTGCTACCGAATTGACGCCGTTGTCGACGGGAGTGTCGGTCATGGTCATGGTGGTTGCCCTTTCTTGCATGTGGTGTGGGGGGCTCGGGTGCCGTCACGGTCGACGGCCGGAAGCGATGACGAACTCGCCGGGTAGGCGGTAGCCGCAGCCGTCGGCATAGGCGGCGATGGACTCGAGATACGCGGCATGCGCACTCGCCCGCGTCGCGTCGTCGAAGCGCGCTGCAGCGAGCGCCACGGGGCCGCCATCGAACGCCGCACCGAGAGCCTCGCCGGCGTCGGCGTAGACGAGGCAGACATCGAGGCGGATCTCGGCGACGTCGACGAACCCGGCGCGCTCGACCGCACCGCGCAGCGCACCTGGCGCGCCGAGGGCGAAGAACATCGGGCAGACGTCGGAGCTAACCCTCGCGTCGACGATCGGGAAGATCGCCGCCCAGCCGCAGTTGTGCCGCTCACCCCACACGGACACGACGACCCGACCGCCGGGACGCACGGCGCGGTGCATCTCGGCGAGGGCCGCTGCGGGTTCGGGGACGTACATCAGCCCGAGCGAGCACAGGGCGGCGTCGAACTCGCCGTCTCGGCCGAGCGACTCGGCGCCGACCGGGTCCACGTCGACATTGGCGAAACCGGCGTCCTGGGCCCGCTGCTCGACGACGGCGGTCATCTTCGGTGCGAGGTCGGTGGCCAGCACCCGCCCGTGCGGCTGCACCTGCATCGCCGCCGGCAGCGTCACGAGCCCGGTACCGCACGCGACGTCGACCACGCGCTCGCCTGGCTGCAACGCCGCGATGGCGAGGACGGCTTCGACGGCCGGGTGCACCTGGGCGCCCCAGTACCGCTCGTAGCACGACGAGGCGCGGTCCCACCCGCTGCGCTGGATCCGGCGCATCAGCTTGGCCTCCATCAGGCCACCTCGGCGCTCGGCGGCGTGGTGACCTCGACCGTGCGCTCGACCGTGTTGGCCCGCGACAGATCGTCGAGCACCGGGCTCAGCCGGTCGCCCTCGTCGATCACCCGCAGCACGTCGTCGATCGCCGCCGGGCTCTCCACCTCGACGTGGTAGCGGATGGCGCGGAACCCAGGCGGCTGGCCCGAGTCCGGCTGCAGCATCCCGGCCAGGGCGCTGTCGGTCTCGACAATGACGCGCACCGAGTCCAGCGCCACGCCGTGCTTAGCAGACCGCAGGCGATAGGTGATCGCCATGCAGCTGCCCAACGCGGCGCGCACGAGCGCGCTCGGGCTGGGCGCCGAGTCGCCGCCGCCGAGGCGGTCGGTCAGGTCGGCTTCGATCCGCCACGGCCCGTCTTCGGTCGTGCAGCGCAGTCCATCGGTGAGCGTGGTGACGCTGCGCGAGGTGCCGACGCCGAACCCGGGGCGGCTGGCGAGGGCCCGTTCCAAGCGCTCGATCGAGTTGGCGATCTCGTCGGCCACCGATTTCCCCTTTGCGTCGTCGTTCGGTCGATCGACCGATACGATCGCGCCGAATGCGCCTCGTGTCAAGACCAAGCTGGTACGACGTCCCCGGGCGCACCATGAAATCGGTCGGTCGACCCAGCTCGGGTTCAACCCCGAACGCCCGGAGCTTGAACCGGCGCCGCTGGCGCCGCGACGTACGGCCAGCGGACTCGCCAGCGCGCGATTCGGACCGGCTTACGGGGCTAGCTGATCACCGCCAGCCCCTCGGCCGACGTGGTGATCGGATAGATGCTGCCCTGCCAGTCGATGAAGAACGGCACGACGCCTCGGCGTAGTTGAACTCCGGCAACGACAACCGCCAGTGCAGGGCGGCCGGCCTGCCGTGGGGCTCGATCTCGAACGGCGCGCCGAGGTGCAAGCCAGATGTCGGGGCGATCGCCAGCAGCCCGTTGAGGTCACCGTGGCTGGGCGTCTTCGATCTGGCGAGACCGGATCACATCCGAGACGATCCGCCGCCGCGACACAACGCAGTCGACCACAAGCCGGCGGTTCGGGGCACGGCGAGGCGCGATCATCGGCGTCGTTATCGGACTGCGAGCCACGAGGCGCCGGCGAGCTCGCGCCACCTGCTGGGTTCGGCCAGGATGGCCTCGACCGCATGAAGCTGGAACTGACCCGACGCGCTCCATCCGTCGTCGTCGAGAACGGTGATCTCCCGCTTGCCGTCGGTCAGCCGCCGGAATGACCCCGACACAATGCCGACGATGTAGCGGTCGAGGTCGTCAAGCTCTGACTGCGAGCCGCTGTGAAAGGCGTCGCATCCGCACCGCGGGAACCACGACACCCGCCTCGCAGGGTCGCCGGCCCCTAGAGTCACACCTGCATCCTCGACGAGGCCCAGTCGGCTACGGGCGACGATCGGAGGCAACGTACGGTCGGCGAGCGCGAACACGCCGATCGCCACGTAGGCGCCATTGAGACCCGCCCCGAACGACACCCCAAAGGGCTCGACGGGTTGCCCTGACAACCGCCCGCAAGGCGTGAACGAATCGTGGTCTGGCGTAGAGAGGTATGACCACACCTCGCGTTCGCGGTCACCGCGACCGATGGGCCAGCGGACCTCGCGTTTCGAATCACGCCGGGTCTCGGCCGTCAAAGCTCAATCCCGAAAACGTCGCCCTCCAACTCGACGGCTTCCGCGGGTTGAAGATCGAGGCCGCGTTGGTGCAGCAGCTCGGTGAGGGGTGCGAGCAGCCCGTGCCCTTGTGATTGGTCGATCTGTCCCGGGCTGAGTGAGAGCACCGGGGCAGCCCGTGCGACGTCAGTGAGAGTTGCGACGGCGTCGGCCAGCTCCTGCGTGCGGACGGGCCAGCCGCTGGTCCAGGCGATCCAGATGTCCGCGGCGTTGAGAAGTTCGTCGAGCTCACTGAGCTGCTGGCGGTCGAGGTCGTCGAGCCACACGGCCGCAGGCGACGGGTGGGCGTACTCGGTGACGTTCCTCGCCTCGGCCTCGAGCGCGTCGAGCCGTTGCTCGACGTCGGCGGCGTTGGTGTGGATGTCAGCGATGCGGGCTCGGGCGGCGGTGACTCGCGCAGTGGCGGCCTCCGCCCGCCGGGCCGTGGTGTGATGGTGCCCGAAGCCGGCGCACCTGGCGTCGTGGTTGGCTGTCCACATGGCTGGCCGAAGCTGGGTGCGGAGGTTGTTTTCGATCTCGGCGATCGTGTCGGCGTACGGCTGCCAGGCCGCCCGGGCGGCGGCGAGTGCCGGCTGGAGTTCGGCGAGCTCGCCGGCGGCTTGGGCCCGCCGGTCGGCTCGATCGGCGAGGTCGCGGACGAGGTCCTCACGGCGCTGTTCGAGCCGGGCGCGCCACCGCTCGACCCAGTCGGCAATGCTCGACGCCGCCTGGGGTTGTCGTGGTTGAGCGGGCTGGCCTTGGCGGGGGCAACCGCACCATCGCCATCGGGCCAATGACGCTCGCGGCGCTCAGAGCGTGGAAGCGGACCCAGACCACCGAGCGGCTGCAGATCGGTGGCGGCTGGCAAGGGGAACACGGCCTGGTGGTCACGAACCGTGATGGCACCGCCCCCAATCCCGAGGCCTTCTCCAACCTCTTCGCCAAGTTGGTACGAGCAGCCGGGCTACCGCCGATCCGCCTGCACGACGTAAGGCACAGCTACGCCACCGCCGCGCTCGCCGCCGGCGTCCCCGTGAAGGTGCTCTCGCAGCGGGTCGGTCACGCCGACGTCGGCGTCACGCTCGCCGTCTACGCGCATGTCATGCCCGGCGATGACGAGGACGCAGCACGCCGCGCCGACGCGCTTTTTCAGAACCGTGACCAATCTGTGACCAGTGGGCCTTTCTGGCTCCCGGAATAGTCCTCTGACAAGGGAGGATGTGGCGGAGGTGGACGGGAATCGAACCCGCCGGACGGGGGTCGCCCGTCCCAGCCGCTTTGAAGGCGGTGGAGCCCACCAGGTGCCCGGACACCTCCGCCCGGGACCCTAGACGCGCAGGCGTGCGCCCTCAGACGGCGAGGAGATCGCGCGCGCCCGTGTCCGACGACGGGTGGCGCAGCTTCGACATGGCCCGCGCCTCGATCTGGCGGATCCGCTCACGGGTGAGGTTGAAGTGCTCGCCCACCTCTTCGAGCGTGCGGGGCTCACCCCGGTCCAGCCCGAAGCGGAGCTTCAGGATCTCCCGTTCGCGGTCGTCGAGGGGCGCCAGCAACCGGTTGATCTCCTCGGGCAACAGCGCCGTGGCCGCCACCTCGAACGGCGACTCGGCCGAGCGATCCTCCACGACGTCGCCCAACTCCGCGTCGCCGTCCTCGCGCAGCGGCTCCGACAGCGACAGCGGTTCGGCGGCGAAGCGCAACGCCTCGGTGACCTTGTCCTCCGGCATCTCGACCTCGGCCGACAGTTCGGCGAGGGTGGCCGGGCGGCCGAGCTTCAGCTCCAGGCGGGCCCGGGCCTTCTGCAGGCGGGCCAGGGTGTCGCCCGCGTGCACCGGCAGGCGGATGGTGCGGCCGGTGTTGGCGATGCCACGGGTGATGGCCTGGCGGATCCACCAGGTGGCGTAGGTCGAGAACTTGAAGCCCTTGCGCCAGTCGAACTTCTCGACGGCATGCATGAGACCCAGGTTCCCCTCCTGGATGAGGTCGAGCAGCGGCAGCCCCGAGGCCTGGTACTTCTTGGCGATGGAGACCACGAGCCGAAGGTTGGACTGCACGAAGGTGCGCTCGGCGTCTTCGCCCTCACGGATGTGCTTGCGCAGCTCCCGCTTGCGGGCGGCGGTGACGTCCTTGCCGACTCGGTCGAACTCTTCGACCGCGGCGGCGCCCCCCTCGATGGCCTTGGCCAGCCTGACCTCGTCGTCCTTGGTGAGGAGCGGGTACTGACCGATGTCCGTCAGGTAGAGGCGGACGAGGTCCTCTTCGTCACGCTCGACTCGCTCCTTCGGCAAGGTGGAACTCCTCTTGTCGGTCGGTGTGCGGGCTCGAACGGATCGAGGTACTCGATCGAAGGAGCAGGAACGGCTCTACGATACCGAGGAGGTCAACCCCCGGCTCCTGTCCTGAGCACGGCTTTTCCTCACGGGGCGCGACGAGTCGATTGGTTGGGGGTCGGCGTATCGTGCGCAGCGATGGGGTGACAGGTCGATGACAGGGGAAACGATCAGCGACGGCAGCGAGATCGAGCTCACGATCGTGACCATGACCTTCGACGCCGCCGACCCCGAACGCCTCGTCCCGGTCCTGGCCAAGTACGTGGTGCTGACCCGGATGCACCCCGGCTGCCGCAACGTGGATCTGTGTGCGTCGGTCACCAGCATGGGGCGGCTGCTGGTGATCGAGAAGTGGGAGTCGCCGACCGCCCAGCGAGCCCACTTCGACTCGACCGACATGGTGGAGATGGCCGAGGCCTGTCGGGGTCTGCTGGCCCGCCCACCCCAGATCGACCTGCTCGAAGGCATCAGCGCTCACGACCTGCGCTGACCACCTGCGGTGGTTCCAGGGAGCGCCGATCGACCGAGCGCCGCGAGACGGAGGCGACGCCGCGGCACTCACACGGTCTTCAGGAAGCCCAGGAGGGCCTGGTTGAACTCCTCGGGTGCCTCCTGCTGCGTCCAGTGCCCCACGCCGGGGATGATCACGTCACCCTGGTAGTTCGGGAGCTGGGCGCTCATGCGCTTCACGCCTGACGGGTCGCGGGAGATGACGCTGTCGAGCTGGCCGCCGATGAAGAAGCTCGGCATCGTGATCACCGACGGTGGGATGTCCTTCACCCGAGCGTGATCGGCGTCCAGGTTGCGGTAGTACGACACCGGCCCGAAGAAGCCCGAGGTCTCGAAGGCCTTGGTGTAACGGTCCAGGTCATCGGTCGTGAGCCACGACGGCAGGTCGTCTGGCCAGTCCCCCATGGAGTCGAGGAAGCCACTCCCGTCGGCGGGCAGCACGCGGGGCTCGCGGTCGGCGCCGGCGGCCGAGGCGGCCCACAAGACGGTGTGCATCGTGCGGCGAACGTCGGCCTCCATCTCGCGCTCGGCCGGACCGACGGGCTGGAAGTACAGGATGTAGAAGAACCGGTCGCCGTAGGTCTTGCGGAACAGCTCGGTCGGCGGGACGGGCCAGTCGATGAAGGGCACGCTCACGCCCACGACGGCCCGGACCCGATCGGGGTGGAGGCGCACCAGGTCCCACACGATCAACGCGCCCCAGTCGTGACCGACGAAGACGGCCTGGTCCTGGCCCGCCTCGTCGACGAGGCCCAGGAGGTCGGCGCTGAGCGAATCGGTCCCGTACGCCTCGACCGCGCTGGGCCGCGACGACGCGCCGTAGCCCCGCTGATCGGGGGCGATGGCGTGCCAGCCGGCGGCGCCCAGCACCGGGAGCTGGTGACGCCACGACCACGAGCTCTCGGGGAAGCCGTGGGACAGGATGACCACGGGGCCGTCGTCGGGCCCGGATTCGAGCACGTCGAGGTCCACGCCGTTGACATGAGCGGTGCGGCTGCGGATCGCGGTCATGACGCCACCACCTTCGATGCGGCCGCCTCGTCGGAGGCGGCGGACAGCTCGGACCACGTGATGCCCTCGGCCGCCCAGAGCGCGTCGAAGTAGGCGTCGGCGGCGTCGGTGAAGCCGTGGCGGTTGCGGAAGTTGTATCGCCACCTCGGCTGGTGCACCCGGTAGCCCAACCGCCCGAGCCGCCCGACGGCGTAGGTGTCCCACGCCGCCATCTGGGCCAGGGTGAGCTCGATGTCGGAGGGGGCGGCGGCGAAGGAGCCGTCGCCCCGGTCGCGCAGGCGGAGCAGGGGCCGGCCGGCGTTGGTGACGACGGCGTCGTCGGAGAGCGACCTCGGGCGGCGGGGGTCCTCGAAGGCGCCGCTGTCGGCTCGGAGCACGATCGGCTCGCCGTCCTCCACGTCGACCCGCACGATCGGCGACGCCTCGTTCACCTCGACCTGCAGCGACCGGTCGGCCAGACCGAGGCGGCCCAGCAGCACCGTGAGCAGGTCCTCGATGATGTTGGCGTCGAACGTGACGTAGGTGAACTCGGCCGGCGTGACGGTGACTGCCATCAGCGGGGCCCGAAGGCGGCCGCCGCCTCGGCGCGGAGGCGCTGGCGGCGCTCCTTCGCCTCGACCAGCGCCGCGTGGGAGAGCTCGGCGATCTCGTCGATCTCCTCGCCGGAGAAGCCGGCCAGCTCCCGGAACCGGCGGGCCAGGCCGAAGACCGACTCGGGCGATTCGGAGCGCAGGCCGCCGTAGGAGAACAGCTTGTCCACCACCGCCTGGAATTCGAGTGCCTGCTGGCGCCGCTCGGGATCCTTGTCCGTGAGCCGCCGCAGCCAGTCCGAGCCCATCTTCACGTGGGTGACCTCGTCGGCCAGCATCCAGTCCTCGCAGAACTCCAGGTACGGGTCGCCGGCCAGGTCGCCGAACTCCTTCATCGTCGTGAACACGTCGATGGCGAGACCCTCGAGGGCTCGGTTCACGCCGGCCAGGCGCAGCACCGGGTCGTGGCTGCAGGCGGCCTCGAACAGCACGGTGTTCTCGACGAACTCACCGATCTCGGAGCCCATCCAGTCCGCCAGCTTCACCGAGATCTCGACGTGGCGAGCCTCGTCCCAGCACTGGCGGGCCATGTCCAGCTTGAGGGCGAACGGCGCCTGGTCGGCGCTGGTGTCGTCGCCCTTGGCCGTCGGGAAGTCCCAGCAGGTGCGGCCGGCGCCCTCGAGAGCCTGGATCTCACCGACGAAGATCCCGTGCATCATCGAGCGCGCCGCATCGGATGCGTCGCGGCGGTCCGGGGTGAGGCGGGCCGAGCGCCGGACCTGCTCGGTAGCGGCGCCGGTCTTGGACTTCGGACCGCCACCGGCCCGGGGGTCGTTCATGCGGTCGCGCATGGTGATCTTGTGGAAACGCTCGTCACGAGCGAGCTCCTCGACGGGGAAGAACTGGCGCATCAGCCCACGGCCTCCTGTGAAGATCCGATCGAACCAGGTCCGGCGATGCCGCCGGCCGCCACCATCAGCGTCTCGAGCCGGGCCTGGTGGCGGGCCGCCCGCTCGACGTCGTCGGCGGTCTCGATCAACGACTGGATGAGCATCTCGCCGTCGCGCCAGTCCTCGAACTCGTCCTGCAGGATGAATTTGAGGGACCGGATGGTGGGTGCGTCGGTGATGGTCGAGGTGTTGTTGAGGTGATAGGTGTACGCCGCGATCTTGTGCGGGATGAGGACTCGGTAGACGCCCGCCAGCTTCTCGATCGTGAGTTCGGGGGCTTCGGGCTCGGTCATGGCGTCGACGAAGGCCACCAGCTCGGGGTTGGCCGGCTGCGTCAACCGGTCCGGATTCATCTCGCGCAGCTCGGGCAACCGCTTGTGCCAGAGCTCGGCGTGCCAGGCGTGGTGGTAGCAGTGGGTGCCGAGGCGCATCTTCACGTCCAGCTCGGGCACGGTGGCGACCCAGCCGCCCAGGACCTCGAACAGCTTCATCTCGATCCACTTGTAGTGGCCGACGCGCCGGGCGGACTCCTCCACGTTGAACGAGCCAGGTAGCTCGCGCCGGTCCCACGGCGCGAACGGTGCTCTCGGCTTCTTCGGGTCGGCCATCTACGAACCCCCAGGCATCGTCACCGTGGTCGAGTGGGAAATCTAACCGGCCTCTTGACCGCGGGGTCAATGGAACCGGTCGCACGAGGTCATCCGGCGGTGCCGGGCTCGGCGACCCGGCCCGCCACCGCTGCCGACAGCTCGGCCAGCGCGGCCCCGCCGAGGATGAGCAGTGCCCCGACCATGGCGGTCGCCGACAGGCGCTCGCCGGTGGCGTACGACACGATGGCGGCGAACACCGGCTCCGTGAGCAACACCAACGCGGCGCGTGTCGGCGGGATGTGGCGCTGGGCCCACATCCACGGAAGGAACGTCCCGACCGTCACCACGATGGCGGCATAGAGGATCACGAGCCACGAGCTGCGGCCGGTGGGCACCCCGCCGGTGAAGGGCACGAACGGCAGCAGGACCGCCGCCACCACCCCGAGCTGAAGGGCGTTGAACCGCACGACGTCGTAGCGCGCCGCGGCGTCGCCCATCTGGATGATGTGGAGGCCGAACAAGACCGCGCCGACCACGGTGATCGTCGTGCCGAAGCCGAATCCCGAGGTGCCTCCGGTCAACAGCACGAGGCCGGCCACCGAGATGGCGATGGCCACCACGGTAGGGCGCGACGGGCGCACGCCGGCGAACACGAACTGCAGGACGGGCACCGCCACGACGAGCAGGTAGGTGAGGAAGGCCGCCGTCGAGGGCGTGGTGCGTTCGAGGCCGATCGTCTGGCACACCATGGCGATGGCATAGGTGACCCCCGCCTTCATGGCGAGGAGGGTCTCGCCCGGGCGACCCGACCGACCCCGGCTGAGGACGAGGAAGACCGCCGCCGCGACCAGGTACCGCATGGCCAGGTAGGGCACCGGCCGCATGGTGTCGAGGGCGTCCTTGACGACCACGAAACTGGTGCCGAACAGCGCCGCCGCCCACACGAGTGCGCCGACGGCCAGCAGTTCGGTGCGGCGATCGGGCGACGGCGGCCGATCAGCCGATGGCACGAGAACCGAGCCGCGGCGCCTGCTGCGCCGACCACTCGGCTTCCTGCTCGCCCAACGGTGTGCACGGTGGCGCGCCGTTGCGGTACTCGAGCAGCATGCCGCGCCACGGCCCGGTGGCGTGGAGCTTGCCGAGCAACGCACTCAGACCCCACACCACCCGGTCGAGGATCACGAACGAGGCCGGCATGTTCAGCGTGCGGATGACGTCGGCGTACGGCCCGTTGAGGTCGAGGATGGTGGACAGCGTGTCGCTCACGAAGCGCCGGGTGAACGTGAAGGTCTCCGACAGGTAGGGGACGTACGGACTGGAGACGTAGTCGTAGACGAGCTGCGGGTCGAGGCCCGTGCCTGGCGGCAGGAACCGGGCCGCCTCCATCGCCGCGACGAGGGCGTGCGGGTCGTGGTCGACCACGATGGCGTCGAGGCACGGCGCGAGGCGTTCCCACTCGCCCGCCGTCCAGCGCTTCACCAGACCGAAGTCGAGGAAGGTCACCGAGCCGTCGGCCTCGAAGCGGTAGTTGCCCGGATGGGGGTCGCCGTTGAACACGCCATGGCGGTGGATGGAGCCTTGAGCGAAGCGGAACAGGATCTCGCCGGCGCGTTGCTTGGCTGCCGGGGTGGCCGTCGCCTCGAAGTCGGCCCACGTCAGCCCGTCCACCCATTCGGTGGTGAGCACGCGCGCCGTCGACAGCTCCGCCACGACCTCGGGCACGCGGATGAACGGATGGCCCCGGTAGCGGTCGGCCAGCTCCGCCTGGTTCGTCGCTTCCAGGCGGTAGTCGAGCTCGTCGCCCATCCGGGACCGCAACTCGTCGACGAGACCCTTGACGTCGAGACCCCGCAAGGTGAACGAAGAGAAGAACCGGTACATCAACTCGGCGTTGTCGAGGTCGCCCCGAATGGCGCGGTCGACGCCGGGATACTGCACCTTGACCGCCACGATCCGGCCGTCGCGTGTCACCGCCCGGTGCACCTGGCCGATCGATGCGGCGGCCACCGGTACCGCGCTCCACTGCAGGAAGATGCGGTCGGGGTCGGCACCGAGCTCGGACAGCACCACGGACTCGGCCAGGCTGGGTGCCATCGGGGGCACGTCGGCCTGGAGCGTGGCCAGCGCCGCTTGCGCTTCCGGCGGCAGGCCTTCGGCAATGAAGCCGATCAACTGGCCGGCCTTCATGATGGCGCCCTTCATGTGACCCAGCTCACGAGCAACGTCCTCGGCCGAGCGGATGACGAACTGCTCTTCCAGGGCGGCGCGCCGTTCGGCGTCGAGTCTCGTGCCCCGCACCTTCACCGACGCCCAGTGAGCGCTGCGACGGGCGGTCAACCGCCACACACGGGCGGTGCGTTCGATGCGGCTCCGACGGGCCGGATCGGCCAGCGCGCCGCCTGCGGCGACAGCGCCGGCGACGACCCCGACGGAGGCCACGGCAAGGGTGATCCGGCGAGGCACACGCAGAGGGTACGACGGGGGCCGAGGGTCTGATCGAACCGTTCGCAACCTGCGGTCGGAAAACGCAGGAGAGGCGGGCCGCTCGGGCCCGCCTCTCGCCATCTGCGCTTGCTCTAGAACTTGTCCTTGATCTTGTCGGCAACGTCGTCGACCTTGTCCTTCACCTTGCCAACGGCCTTGTCGACCTTGCCCTCGTTCTTCATGTCCTGGTCGCCGGTCAGGTCGCCCGCGGCTTCCTTGGCCCGACCCTTCGCTTCATCGATCCCACCCATAAGGGTTCCTCCTTCACGTTGTGGGTCAGCTGGTACCCGGGCGGTGAGGGTCGCAGACCTCGATTCGCCGCTCTCGGCGCGCCAACCGGTCAGCGGGGCGCGTCGGTGCAGGTGAGGCACCGGCGGGCCGCGGGAGTGACAAGGAGCACATCATCGGCGAGCTCGCCGGCGCACACCTCGCACGTCTCGTAGGTGCCGGCCTCCAGCCGACCCAGCGCCAACTCCACGTCGGCGAGGTCGACCTCGATGGCGTCGAGCAGGCGGGTGCGGTCGTCGTCGGGCACGGCCGCGACGCTACGCGACCGGGTCCGGTCGGGCGCGGAGGCAGGCCATCCCGCCGTCCCAAATCATTTAGTCCTAAACGCTGACGGCACCGTAGAACCGACGCTGGACAACCATCCGGCCGCCGCTCTGGCGTTCCCGACAGGAGACCCAACATGCGTCATCGTCCGATACTCCTTACTGCCGCGCTCGCGGTCATGGCCGGCGCCTTGGT
>CAWCTH010000008.1:0-598236 GCA_963798445.1 uncultured Acidimicrobiales bacterium | reverse complement strand
TGCCTCCTCGACTGCCTGGCTCCAGGCTTTCGCTGCCATTGCGGCGCCGACTCGGTGCGGTAGCCCGGCGGCGCGTGGAGATCTTCGCCCGGGTCGCTGACGTCGCCGACGGCGAGCCGCCCCACCTCCTCGGGTGGACCGTGTCGATGGACTGCCCGGTGATGGCCGCTTCCGCCGAGCTCGCCCGCACCGGCACGGCCCGAGGCCGAACAGGGCGATGGCGCATCGCTCGATGGTGCCGCTCGGAGCCAGGCCGACGCCCGCAACCGCACCGGCGATGGCGAAGTCACCGTGGCGGCGCGGCGAACTCGGCGGCGCCGAACCCGCATCGGCCTTCCCACACGGGGAACCGAATGGCGGTGAGCAGCTCATCGGGTGCCATCGCCGTCGACCAGATGCCGTCGAAGAAGTCGGCGGCCGCCACCCAACGCTCGCCGTGCGACGAGAGAACCTCGAACGAGGCGTCGAGGGCGGTGGCCACCGCCGGGTACTCGGCCGCCGGATCGGCGTGGGCGAGCGAACCTCCGACCGTGCCACGATTGCGGATCTGGAAGTGGCCGATCATCGGAGTGACGAGCGCGAGCAAGGGCACCGCCTCGGCCACCATGGCGTCGTGCTCGATGGCGGCGTCACGGGTCGTGGCCCGGACGAGCAGCGATCCGTTGTGACGCTCGACGCCCTGCAGTTCCGCGATGCGCCCGATGTCCACGAGATGCTCGAACCGGGCCAGCCGCATCGCCAGCATCGGCACCAGGCTCTGACCCCCGGCGATGACCTTGGCTCCATCACCGAGGTCCTCCAGCAACGCCACCGCCTCAGTGGCGGTCGCGGGCACGTGGTACTCGAAGGGCGCCGGTTTCACACGTTCCAGACCAACGGCAGCGTGAGGAGGGAGACCTGGCCTCCGTGGGCCATGAGTGGCTCATCGGACGCGATCTCGTACTCGGGGATGGCGGCGTGCCACTCCTCGAGGGCATAGAGCAGCTCGGCCCGAGCGAAGTGGGAGCCGAGGCAACGGTGCTCGCTGGCTCCGAAGGCGATGTGCCGGTTGGGCGAGCGGTCGATGATGACCTCCTCGGGCTCCGGAAAGACGCGTGGGTCGCGCGTCGCCGACTGGATGCTGAGCAGCACCATGTCGTCCTTCTTCATCGGGCACCCGTGGAAGTCGTGGTCCTGCGTGAGCTTCCGGGCCATGCTGACGATGGGATAGGCCCGCAGGAATTCCTCGACGGCGCCGGGGATCAGCGACGGGTCGGCCACGATCCGGCGCCGGTCCTCGGGATGGGTGGCGAGGTGGTACATGCACCAGCCCAGTTGGCTCTTCAGCGTGTCGAGGCTGCCGAGCGTGAGGGTGTTCATGATGTCGAGGATGTCGACGTCCGGCAGGGGCTCGCCGTCCATCGTCGCCCGCGAGATGTGGGTGACGAAGTCGACCTCGGGGTCGAGGGGCGTCCTCCCGGCGGCTCGTCGAGCGTGTTCTTCCAGTACTCGGAGACACGGTTCCATCCCACCATGAACGGGCTCTCGTCGGTCGGGCTGTCGGTGCCGCCGGACATGAGGCGCACGCAGTCGACGAAGAACTCGGCGTTGTCCTGGGGCAGGCCCATGGACAGGAGGAAGCCGCGAACCGGGAAGTGGTCGCCGAAGGTCTTCAGGTAGTCCGTGGCGCCGTCGGCGGACACCTCGGCCACGGTCTCGCGGGCCAGCCGCTGCAGCCCGGGAGAGAATTTCGTGACCGCCGCCGGGAGCGAACCAGCGGTTCATCGTCTGGCGGTACTTCATGTGCTGGGGCGGGTCGCTGTAGGAGGGAAGGAACCGGTAGACGGGATCCGGGTCGGTGGGCACGATCGAACGGTTGCAGAACACCGCGGGGTTCTGGAACGCCTCCCGGATGTCGTCGTAGCGGGTCAACACCCAGTAGTTGCCATTCGTGTTGCGGAAGTACCGGTGCGCTTCCCGCAACGCGTCGATCTGCTTCCAGTGCTCCGTTGCCGGCGCCACCATGCCCAGGTCCACATCCACAGACGCGTACTCGTCAGCCATGCCTTGAACTCCCCTTTGACTCAATGAGAAAGCATCAATCCATGTGATAGAGCTTGGCGGCGTTGTCGTGCAGGATCTTGCGAAGCACGTCCTCCGGCAGGTCGCCCAACGTGTCGGCGATGTACTGCCGAGGCTCCACGGCGGCCGTGGCCGGCCCTGGCGACATGCTGGTGGGGTGCGGGAAGTCGCTCTCGTAGAGGATCCAGTCCGCGCCACACTGGTCGACCGCCGCCTTGACGGTGCCGCTCCTCGAACCAGAAGCAGCCGTACATCTGGCGCTTGAAGTACTCACTCGGCAGGAGGTCGTACTCGGGATGCTCCTGGGGTACGCCGCAGTTCTTCCACTGCCAGTCGAGGTGATCGAGGGCGAACGGGATCCACCCGATGCCGCTCTCCACCGACACGAACTTGAGGTCCGGGAAGCGGTGACACACGCCGCCCGTGATGAGGTTGGCGATCACCTTGACGTTGGCCATCCCGAACTGCACGCCGAAGCCGGCGTAGTTGGCGTGCGGGCCGGCGCCTTCGTAGGCGGTGTCGAAGATCGACATGTCGCCCGATCCGATGTGGAAGTTGATCGAGAGCCCGGCATCCTGCGCCGACGGCCCACAGGGAATCCCAGTACGGGTCGGCGAGCTTGGGCATGCCCCAGTGGACCGGCTCCCCGGTCATGATCACGCCCTTGTGGCCGTTGGCGACGCAGCGGGCGAGCTCCTTGGCGGTCAAGTCCATGTCCCAGAACGGGAGGGCGGCGATCGGGATGAGGCGCTTGGGATCGGCCGAGGCGTAGTCGGTCAGGAAGTCGTTGTACGCCTGGACGCAGCCGAGCATGAGCTCCGGATCGCCGATGGCGAGCACCTTGCCGGCGCCGAAGCCGGCCACGTTCGGGTACAGCACCTGCGCCCAGATCCCGTAGTCGTCCATGCGGGCCAGGCGGGGGCCGACGTCCCAGGTGGCGGGATCGACCACGGAGAGCGAAGGCGGGTGGTTCGGCGGGAACTCGTTCCAGCCGGCCTGCGCCGCCGATGCCGCAGCACCGACGCGCTCGGTCCCGAAGTACCAGGCGTCCTCCTGATGCCGCTCGTCCCACTGCACATGAGGGACCTTGTCTCCCCACTTGTCCACCGACAAGCGCGACGTCCAGAGGTCGTAGGGCTCGATGACGTGCGTATCGGTGTCGATGACTCGGTACTGGTCGACGTCGGACGGAAGCATGGCTCCTCCTGAACATTCAGATCACGGCTGCGTCCCCGGCACGCGGTATGCCCCGGCACCCTCCCGTATCGGACCACTCCAGCCTTCGGATGTCAACTAGTTCCTTACGATGATTCTATTCTTCTCGTCGCCTGGGGAACCGGCCCGGTTCAGACGACGAGCACCGCTGGGTTGCCCTCGGTCCAGGTCACCTCGAGACGGCGGTGGGCAATGCGCCATCCGTCGGGGGTGCGCCGATGGCGGTCCGTGTAGGTGCCCGCCACGAGGTAGTTGTCGCCGCCGGCGGTCCCCGGTTTGACGTGCTGCGCCTGGAAGTAGCACGTGGCCCTCGCCTCGTCGGCCGCCACGGTGACCTGGAAGTTGCCGAGCAGGTGCTGGCTGGCGGCAAGCGGTTCGAGGGCGCCCCGGCAGACCCGCTCGAAATCTTCGTAGCCCTCCAACACGCCGATGCCGGCGTAGTCGCCGCCGGCATCGGGGTGAAGCAGGTGCGGAACAGGTCCCAGTCCCGTCGATCGAGGGCGGCGGCGTAGCGAACGCAGACATCGACGACAGCCTGGCGGTCGAGCAGCTCCTCGAGGGCGCCGGCGTCGACGGTGGTTCGGGCCCCGCTCGTCATGTCTCGTCCAGTGTGATCGCACCTTCCGGACACGAGTCCACCGCGAGACGAGCGATGTCCTCCATCCCGGCCGGCACCTCCCACTCCTTGCCCCGCTCGGCGCAATACCCGTCGTCGTCGGAGGTGAACAGCTCTGGCGTCACGACGTAGCAGCGGCCTTGACCGCTGCACAGGTGGGCATCGACGGACACTCGCATGTCACACGCTCCAGACACAGGTAGTGCGACGACCGGACGGGCGGGCCGCGGTCACCACGACGACGAGCCGCCGTCGACGTTCAACAGAGAGCCCGTGATCCCGCCGCCGGCGTCGCTGGCCAGCAGCACGGCCATGGCGGCCACCTCCTCGCACGTGTTGAGCCGTTTGATCATCGACTCACCGGCGTAGCCATCGAGGAACTGCTGATAGGTGATGCCGGCCGCCTCGGCGGCGCTGGCGCCCGCGGTCTCGCATCGTGTCGGTCTCGATGGCCCCCGGGCAGATGGCATTGCTGGTGATCCCGTCGGGCCCGTACTCGAACGCCACTGCCTTCGCGAAGCCGTTGATGGCGTGCTTGTTGGTGATGTAGTGGCTGACCATCGCCTTGGTTGCCTGCTTGCCTTCGACTGACGAGATGGCGATGATGCGGCCCCATCGCTTGGCGAGCATGTACGGCAGCGCCCGCCGTGTCGCCCAGAACGTGCTGTTGAGGTTCCACGCCAGGGCGTTCTCCCAGGCGTCGTCGGTCAGCTCGTGGATCCGGGCGAAACCGTCCGACCCACCGGCGTTGTTGACCAGGATGTCGACCCCGCCGAAGTGATCGGCGACGCCGTCGATCAGCGCCTCCGTCTCTGCCTGATCCCGGCTGTCGCAGGCCACGAACCACGTGCGATCGGGGCTGCCCATCTCGCCCAAGGCTTCTTTGCCTTTGTCGGCCGATCGCCCGCTGATCGCGACCTTGGCCCCCTCGGCGAGGAAGGCGTCGGCGATGGCCCGGCCGATACCCCGCGTCCCTCCGGTGACCACAGCCACCCGGTCTTGCAGCAGTGACGTCACAGCGATCTCGTTGCCTTCCACTCGTCCCAATAGGTCAGCTCGTGCGGCGGCACGGCGCGGTGCCGGCTTGAAGTCGGTTCCCGTGTAGTACGCGACGGGAAGCAGCGCCGCCTGCGTCACGGTCGGCGGCACGCCCAGCGCGTCACCGACCTCCTTCTCGTAGTTGAGGTGCAGCGTCGTCCAGGCCGAGCCGAGGCCGCGGCTGCGCAAGGCGAGCTGGAAGCTCCAGACCGCCGGAAGGATGCCGCCCCAGAACCCGGCCGACTGCTCGCCCCCGGTGGCCTCGGGCGGTCGGTCGAGCACACACGGAATGACGAGCGCCGGTACCTCGGCCATGTGCTCGGCCAGGTAGCTGGCCGAGTCGGTCATGCGAACGCTGGCGTGGTCGCCGGGCTCGATCAAGTCGAGCTTCGGGAGCGATGTAGTCCTTGAACGAGAGCGCGTAGTAGTGGGCGACGGTCTTCTTCTTCTCGGGATCCGTCACCACGATCCACCGCCACCGCTGCGCGTTCGAGCCGCTCGGCGCCTGCGAGGCGATCTGGATGCAGTCGAGGAGCACCTTCGGCTCGACCGGGCGAGTTAGATCGAGGCGCTTGCGCACCGCCCGGGTGGTCGTGAGCAGATGGTCGGTCTGGGCGAGGTCGAAGCCCGCGCTCATGTCGCCCTCCCCCGGTCGGTCAGCCGTTGCGTGGGACTAGATCGGCCGGCAACTCAGTGCTCGGCCCGATGTCGGCTCCCAGCTCATCTGCTCACCTTCCTTGTCAGACCGGTGCCCACTGCGGCAGCACGGCACCACCGTCCAGTTGCTCGAACCACACCCTCATCGGCTGGCCATCGGTCAGGTGCGGAGCGCCCTGGAGGTGCCCGACGAAGCGAACGCCGGGGTGGTCGTCCAGCTCCACCAGCACGATGGTGTACGGCACCGGATAGGCGGGGTGGACCTGGTGCTCGGCGGTGGTCCACGAGACGACACGGCCAGTGCCGGCGACGGGCGTCCAGCTGCCCTCCCAGCTTCCGCAGACGTGGCAGTAGGCGACCGGTACGTGGATCACCGCGCCGCATCCATCGCACCGGCGCACGACGAGCTCGCCTCGCTTGGCGGCGTCCCAGAAGCCGCCGGTGTCGTGGTCGTCGTCGACCGGAAGGATCCGTCGGGGGCGATCGGTCGTGTCGGTCATGAGTCGGCTCGCAGGATCAGCGCGCTACCGGGCGGCAGCGGTGTGGACGTGACCAGGCACACCTCGGCGCCCGGTACCTGGTTGGTCGACTCACCGCGCACCTGGCGCACCCCCTCGACGACGTGGTTCATCCCGTGGATGTAGCCCTCCGACAGGTGGCCGCCGCCGGTGTTGATGGGCAGGCGGCCACCGAGCTCGATCTCGCCGCTCGACACGAACGAGCCGCCCTCGCCCTTGGCACAGAAGCCGTAGTCCTCGATCTGTAGGAGGACGGTGATGGTGAAGCAGTCGTAGAACTGGGCGACGTCGATGTCGTCGGGTCCGAGCCCGGCCCGGCGGTAGAGCGTGTCGGCAGTCGGCTTGGCCGGCAGGGTGGTGAGCGTCTCGCGCAGCACCACGGGGAACTGGATGCCCGGCTGCGGGTCGGTGAGACTCCCTTGCGCGACGGCGCGGATCAGCGCAGGCGGCTTGGCCAGGTCCCGCGCCCGCTCGGTGCTGGTCACCACGACCGCGCAGGCGCCGTCGGTCTCCAGGCAGAAGTCGTAGAGGCGAAGCGGGCGCGAGATCATCCGCGACGCCAGGTAGTCGTCCATCGTCAGCGCCTTGTCGTGCATCTGCGCGAAGGGGTTGGCGTTGGCCCGCGCCCGGCAGGCCAAGGCGATGTGCCCGAGATCCTTCTCGCTCGTCCCGAAGTCGAGCATGTGGCGCTGGGCCAGCAGCGCAAAGATCTGCCCTGGCGTGAGGAGGCCGTACGGCAGGAAGAACTCGTCGTAGGTGCCGCTGCCGCCGATCCGCCGCTCGGTCACGGGGCTGAGGCCGAATCGTCGCCCCGATCGCCCGTTGAGCGATCGGAACACGAGCACGGTCGTCGCCTGGCCGGACACGATCGCGGCGACCGCCTGGCCCACCATGGCGCTCGGAGCGACGCCCCCGGGGCCGACCTCACTGAAGTAGTCGAGCCGACGCAGGCCGAGCGTGTGGACGAGGTCGTTGTAGCCGAACGGTGTCGCTCTCGCAGCGCACGATGCCGTCGACGTCGGTCGGGGCCAGGCCGGCGTCGGCCAGCGCCGCCAGGGACGCCTCGGTCGCGAGCGACAGCACGCTACGGCCCGAGTCCCTCGAGAACTCGGTGGCGCCGATGCCGGCGATGGCGCACAGGTCACGGTGATGGAACGCCTCGGCCATCAGCTTCCTCCTCGGTTCGTTTGGCTGACGGGCGGCTCCGAGCAGCTCAGCGTTGTGCTCCCCCAGCAGCGGGGCGCGTGTGAGGGGCGCCGAGCCGTAGCGGGAGAACCGAAACGGCACGCCCGGGTACTTCGCCGGTGGATCGTCGTCGTGCTCCACCTCGACGAAGAACTCCCGGGCCAGTAGGTGCTCGTCGCAGAGCAGGTCGTCGGGAGAGTTGATCGGGCCGATCGGCAGGCCCCGCGCCTGGCCGTCGTGGTAGGCCTCCTGCGCCGTCTGCAACAGGAAGAAGACCTCCACCACGTCTTGGATGTGGTCGAAGTTGGCCTGGCGGTACGCCGGATCGGAGAACGCCGGGGTCGCGAAGATCGACGGCGATGCCCTTCGTGTCGATCCAGTCGAGCAGCACCTCCCACTGCTTCTGGTCGCCGACAAAGATCACGAAGTACACCCAACGTTCGTCGCCGCACCGGAACAGCGCCGGTTGGGTGGGCGTGGGCTGCGCATGGCGGCACGTCTGCCGTCGAACGAGCGCCTTCGGGTAGAACCAGTAAGGGTTGGACAGCTCGGCGTTCACCGCCAAGCAGTCGTGCATGCCGACGTCGACCAGTTGGCCGCGGCCGGTCGCCTGGCGCTCGATGAGGGCGAGCATGAGTCCCATCAGGGCGAAACTCGCCGCCGACTGGTAGGCCTGGTCGCCACCCGGCCGGATCGGTGGGATCGAGTGGTCGTCGTAGCCGCAACTGTTGAGCGGGTTACCGAGCGCGAGGCCCACGAGATCGGAGCTGAGGCGATCGGCCCACGGCCCCGTGAGACCGAACGGCGTGATCGACACCACCACCAGCGCCGGTTCGCGCAGCGCAGAGCACCTCGAGGTCGATCCCGAGCGCTCTTAGCTCGGGCGGTGCCAGGGTCGAGATGAAGACGTCAGCGCCGGCGGCGAGGCGACCGAGCTCGTCGCGGCCTTCGGCCGTGCGGTAGTCGATGACCACGCTGCGCTTGTTGGTGTTGTAGTACCAGAAGGTCAGGCTGTGGTCGGCGTCGAGCCGGTCGTGGGCGAACGGTCCGACGGCGCGGCGTCGGCGATCCCTCGGGCGGCTCGACCTTGATCACGTCGGCGCCCATCTCGGCGAGCAGCTTTCCCGAGCATCTCCCCGCCGACGTCGCCGGCCAGCTCCACCACCCTGACGCCGTCGAGCACACGCTCTTCGCCGGCCATCAGATGACCCCTTCGGAGCTCAGCTCGGCGTACTCGGCTTCTTCGATCCCGAGGATGTCCTTGAAGACGTACGCGTTGTCCTCGCCCAGAAGGGGAGCCGAGCGCCAGTTGTCGGGACGCGTCTCGGAAAACTGCATCGGGTTGCCCTCGAACCGGGCCATACCTATGACCGGATGGTCCATCTCGAAGAACACGCCACGCGCCGCCAACTGCGGGTCGCGTTCATTGAGATCCTGGGCGTTCTGGACGGCGCCCGCAGGCACACCGTGAGATTGCAGGAGTTCGGTCATCTCGTGGCGGTCGTGGCCCCGGGTCCACTCCTCCAGGTACTTGTCGAGCACGTCCTGGTGGGCGAAGCGATCGTCCTGGGTGGCGAAGCGGGGATCATCGGTCCACGACGGACGGGCAAGGGCCTCGACCAGACCGGCCCACTGCTGGTCATCGAACACGGCGATGGCGATCCACTCGTCGTCACCCTGCGCCGCGTACACGCCGTGCGGCGCCGCGTTCGGCCACTCGAGCCGGTTCCCGGTGGGGTAGTCCGGGCGGCGGGTGCTGCGCTGGTTGACGGTCAGGTCGAGCAGCACCGGACCGACGAGGTTGATGCCCGCCTCGACGGCGGACACGTCGATCTCGGTCCCTTTGCCGGTGATGTTGCGGCGGTAGATGGCGAAGAGCAACGCCGCCGAGTTGTAGTAGGCGGCTTGGTTGTCCATGTACGACAGGCCCCAGCCTGACGGCTCCTGCCCGGGCAGCCCGCTGATGTAGGAGAGACCGCTGACGGCCTGCACCACCGGTCCGTAGCTGCGGTACTCGGCGTGCGGGCCGGAATGCCCGAAGCCGCTCATCCGTGCGTAGATCACCTCGGGCGACAGCTCGTTGAGACGCTCGTAGGTCAGCCCCCACCGTTCCATCACGCCCGGCGCGAAGTTCTCTGATACGATGCTGCTCTGGCCGATGAGTCGCTCGGCCAGCTCGCGGCCCTTCTCGGTGCGCATGTTGATCGTGACGCCGAGCTTGTTGCGGCAATAGTTGTTGAAGAGCCCGCCCTTGTTCGGGTCGAGGTCGATCTTCTCTTCACCGAAGTTGCGGGCCGGCTCGTCCTTGTACAGCGGCAGCTTGCGTGGTGTGTCGATCCTGACCCGGTCCTCGATCTTGATGACCTCGGCGCCGAAGTCGGCCAGCAGGCGGGTCGCCACCGATCCGACCCCCATCCAGCAGAAGTCGGCCACTCGGATCCCGGCCAACGGACCGCGCCGCTCGCGTACGGAGCGATCAGGCGCTGGTTGACCGTTCGCGTTGCCCCCGGACACCGTCACCTCCGTCGTGCCGTCGTACTCGTAGGCCCGATGACCAGGCGAATGCACCATCGGTCCCCCACCCCTAAAGGAAACACCCGGCCGGACCGGACTGTCAAGGATTCCTTATGATGATCATGGAAGTCCAGCAGCAGAAAGGGCCGAGGGATCACGGGAGCCCGGCGTCGTCGAGGATGGTCATGGCCCGTTGCGCCTGCCCGGCGACCTTCTCGCCCCGGGTAGCCATACGGGGGTCGGTGCTCTCGCCGCGGACGTAGCGGATGTAGAGCTGCTGGAGGACGACGGCAGTCTTCCAGCAGGCGAAAGCTTCGTACCACGGGACGACGTCGACGTCGACGGCCGCCGTGGTGGCGTACCGCTCGACCACCTCGGCCCGGGTGGGCATCCCGAGGGTCTCCATGCCGGGGTTGTAGATGGGGCGGTTGTCGTCGGTATCGGTGGGGTCCGGCCAGTAGTTGAGGAGCGTGCCGAGGTCGATGAGCGGGTCGCCCAGGGTCGCCATGTCCCAGTCGAACACGGCAGTGATGTGGTCGGGGTCGGCCGGGTCGAACTGGCAGTTGTCGAGTTTGTAGTCGTTGTGCAGCACCGAGGCCCGGGTGGTGGTTGGGATGCTGCGCTGCAGGCGGGCGGCCACGGTGTCCATGAGGGGATGGTCGTCGGGGGAAGCGGCCAGCGACCATCGCTTGGCCCAGCCCGAGACCTGCCGTTCGACGAACCCATCCGGTCGCCCGAGATCGGCGAGGTCGGCGGCTGCGGGGTCGACCTCGTGGAGGTGGGCGAGCCCATCGACGACGGCGAGGCCGACGCGACGGCCGACATCGGCATGGCGCTCCATCGACGGGGGGATGGCCCCCCAGATCACGACGCCTGGGCGGTACTCGAGGACCACGAAGTCCGATCCCACCACCGTGTGGTCATCGCAGAAGGCATACGCGCGGGGGGCGGGGGGATAGGCGCGCCACAGCCGTGACAGCGTGCGGAACTCCCGCTTCATGTCGTGGGCGCCGGGTGCGATGGCGCCGAACGGGGGACGGCGCACGACCAGCGAGTGGTCGCCGATGCGCACCAGATAGGTGAGGTTGGCCGAACCGTTCGGGAACTGCAGCACCTCGAACTCGCCACGCAGCTCCGGGATCTCGGTTCGAAGGTAAGCATCGAGCGCGTGCCAGTCGAGCTCCTCGCCCTGACGTACGGGCGCCACCTCGGGCGGGACGGCCCCGGCGCCACGCGACGGTGCATTCGACTCCACAGCGCCTCCCTCTCGCCACACATTCGCAGGCGGCGATGCCTTGTTGTCAAGCCTCTGCTGAAGGTGAATATGATCATAATGAATATGGCGGGAAGTGAGCACATCGGGAGGCGCTGAACGGCCGCCCCGGGAGCATCGCCGTCTCGTGGCTTCAGGGCCTGGCTGCCTGCGAGTAGTGCCGCTCCTCGATCCAGCCGACTTCCATGTACTTGTCGAAGATCTTCCACGTACCGGCTTCACGCCGGAGCGAGTCCTTGTAGCGGGCCACGATGACGATGACGGTGTCCCGGTCGTCCACCGTGGTCTGGTGCGACGTGTGGTACGTGAGGGTTTGGGCCTCGTCGCCGTCGATGTCGATGTGGTACACGGTGAGCTTGTGGTGCTGCCATGCGCGGTCCTGTGTGGCCGAGTCGATCCAGGCGATGATGTTGTCCGCGCCATGGATGGCGTCAGCACCGCCGTACTTGCCGATCGCGTCGTCGGTGAAGAGCGCGCGCATCGTGGCGTAGTCCTTGTAGTCAACGGTTGAGGCGTAGCGGTAGAGCACGTCAGTGATCTGTTGGCGATCCACCAAGTCCTGGAGGGTTCGCTCGATGTCCACGGTCACTCCTTGGTTCACCGGCCGCCGGCGCGGCGCTGCAATAGGTGGTCGATGGCGACGCTCGGCCTCGGCGGCAGTGAGACCGCGAGGCCGAGCGTCGTCGGTCCTGGCTACTTCCCCCAGAGCGCCTTGAACTGATCGAGCGCGTCCGGCACAACCGGGAAGTACTCGTTGGCGCTCGGGATGTTCTCCTTCGTGAGGATCCAGTTGGGCGGGTTGAAGGTGGGCACCTGGTCCACTCCCGCCTCAGCCCGGGCGATGGCATCGACCGCCGCGAACATGATCTCGTAGAAGGCGAACGCCATGGTGCCGGCCTGCACGCCACTGGCGATGTTGGCCTGCACTGCCGAGGTCGGGCCCTCGCCGAAGATCTTGACGTCGTTGAGCCCGGCGGCCTTGAGCGCCGCGGGGAGGCCGAGGAAGACGGAGTCGGTCGACTGGATGATGTACTTCGTGTCGGGGTGAGCTCGCAGGAACGACACCACCTGGTCGGGAGCACCGGTCAGGTTGGCGAGACCGATGTCGAGCGAGTTGTACTCGCACCCTGGGCACAGTTCGTTGTAGGTCTTCTTCACCGACTCGCCGGCGGCGCTCAAGATGGGCAAATCAGGGATGTTGAGGTAGACGGCGCCTGGTTTCGTGTTGCCGCTCTTGGCGGCGTCGACGATCGGCCACGCCGCCATGACCTTGGCCAGTTCCGCTGCCTGGTCGGGTGTCGACGTCGTCCACAAGATGCCGTTGGTGGCCGGCTCCACGATGCAGCACGCCGCGATCTTGGTGCCGTTGGCGCTGGCCTGGGTGATGTACTGGTCGATCTGCGAGCGCGGCGTGGCCGTGTAGATCACGCCGTCGGGCTTCTCACGAACGATCTGCTCCCAAGCGTTCTGGATCTGCTGTGGGCTGCCGTCGGTGCTCAGCACCTTGAGGTTCCATCCCAGGAGGTCGGTGGCCTGCTTGATCATGGCCGACTCGGCATCGCATGCCTCGGCCCCGCAGGTGACCTGGTAGATGGTCTTGCCCGTCGGGATCGGCTTGCCGACGGGCGTCGTCAGGTCGAGCTTCGTCGGACGGTCGGTGTACTGGTCCACGAGGGCCTGCGCCTGCGCCAGCCCGGAGCTGGCGGCAGCGGTGGTGGCGCTGCCGGACGCGGCCGTGGTGGCGCTGCCGGCCGCGGCGGCCGTGGTGGCGGCCCCGGCGGTGGTGGCCGACGAGGAACTCTTGTTGTCCCCGCCGCAAGCGGTGGCGACGAGGCCGCCGATCACGAAGACGGTTGCCAGCAGGCGAGTGCTGCGCCATCCCCGTCGTGTCTGTTTGTGCATGGTTCGGGTGCTCTCCTTCGTTGAGCCGGTCAGGCGGACGTGCCGACCGTGGTGCTGGGTGGGACCTGTCCATCGGCGGTCACGGCGCGGCGGCGCTTCGACCGTGCCCGGCGACTCTCCGAGCCGGCCCGACGTACCTCGAGACCCGTCAGGGCGAGGGCGGCGATGAGAACGACGCCGGTGAAGACGTCCTGGGCCCACTGGTCCACCTTGGCCAGGCCCAACCCGGTGGTGCCGGTGCCCAGGATGAGCACGGCGATGATGGTGCCCCAGGCGTTGAAGCGGCCGTGCTTCAGCTGCGTCGCACCCAGGAAGACGGCGGCGACCGCTGGCAAGAGGTAGTTCTGACCGACACTGGGCGATCCGGACCCGAGGTTGGAGGCGAGCACGATGCCGGCGAACCCGCCCAACGTGGACGACACGATGAGGCAGCCGAACTGCAAACGCTCGGTTCGCACCGAGGCGAGCCGCGTGGCCTCCTTGTTGAAGCCCGTGGCGTAGATCCGCCGGCCCGTCGCCGTGTGTTCGAGGGTGTACCAGATGATGGCGGCCAGGATGAGGGCGTAGAAGACGGGCAGGGTCAGGCCCCCGAACGCCTTCTGAGCGATGTTGGTGAACGACCCGCTCAGCTCGACGCCGCTGACGTTGCGACTGCCCGTGCGCCACTTGACCATGGCCAAGACGAGGAAGCTGGTCGCGAGGGTGCCGATGAGGGAGTCGATCTTGCCCACGACCACGACCACGCCATTCAGGACACCGACGAGCACGGAGGCGCCCATGGCAATAAGGAAGCCGACGATGAGCGGTTGGCCCGAATTGACCATGGCGTAGGTGCACAGCACGCCCGACAGCGTCATGGTGGCCGTCACCGAGATGTCGAACACGCCGGCCGACAGCGGGATGACGAGAGCCAGCGCCACCAACGCGTTGATGGCGTTGGTGTTCATGATCTGCCGAGCCGTGTCCCATTCCGGGAAGATGTCGGGCACCCAGATCGAGAAGAGCACGATCATGACGAGCAGCACGTAGACGCCGCCGATGTTCGACGGCGACAGGAACGCCTTCACGCGGTCAGCGGTGCTGACGGCGTAGGCCTCCTGGCTCATCGGATCCGCGTCGATCGTGTCAGTCGTCAGGGCCGAAGTCTTTACGGGTTGGCTCACAGTGCCTCGCTCTCCAGTCCTTCCATGGCGTGTACGAGTTGGTGCTCGGTGAGACCCGCCGCCGGCATCTCTCGAGCCACCACGCCGTCCTTGAGCACGAGGATCCGCGTGCACAGAGCGAGCAGGTCGCCGACATCCGATGAGGCAACGATCACGCTCAGACCAAGGCGCACCTGCTCGGCGACGAAGTCGTAGATCGCGTGGCGGGCGCCGATGTCAACGCCCGCAGTGGGCTCGCACAGCACGAGCACTTCCGGATCCCGCGCGAGGGTGCGTCCGAAGAGCACCTTCTGCTGGTTACCGCCGCTCAAGGTCATGACCCCGCTCGACGCTCCCGCCGTCTTGACGTTCAGCCTGTCGATCCAGCCCGCCGCGAACGCGCGCTCCTTGCCGTGGTCCAGGCGGAACGGGTTGCCGAACCGGCTGAGGACCGACAGCGACAGGTTCTCACGCACTGTCATCGGGCTGATGATCCCTTCGCGGCCACGGTCCGGCGGGAGGAGCACGACGGCGTCGTTCCTCCAGGCTGAGAACTCCGTCCAATCGGGCGCCGACGCGGCCACTCGGACCTCGCCGTCGTAGGCCATTGACGAGCGATCGGTGAGCAGCCGGGGCAATTCGTCACGGCCCGAGTCGGGCAGACCGGCGATCCCGAGCACCTCACCGCGGTGGAGAGTGAAGGTCGTGTTCCGCAGGTAGACGCCGGCGAGGCCCCTCACTTCGAGGATCGGTTCGGATCTCACCGTCTCGGGCACCGGTGCTCGATAGTCGGGCTCCATCTCCACGCCGAGCATCATGTGGACGAGTTCGCCCTTGCTGAGACCAGCGACCTCACAGGTGGCGACCTCCTTGCCGTTACGAAGGACCGTCACCCGGTCGCACAGGCCGAAGATCTCGTCGAGTCGGTGTGACACGTAGACAATTCCGGCGCCGTTGTCGCGCAGGGCCCGCACGGTCCTGAAGAGGCGATGCACCTCACCAGGTGGGAGTACGGCGGTGGGCTCGTCCAACACGAGCACCCCGCCGTTGCTGTCCCACCCCTGCAGCGCCGCGGCGATGGCCACGATCGTTCTCTCGACCGGTGTCGCCTTGGACAGCGGCTGGTGAATATCGAAATCGACGGCGAACGGCGCCATCAATTGACGCGCCGCTCGATTCTGCTGTCGCCACTTCACACGCCCGAAACGCGTCCGGGCGAAGCCGCCGCGCAGCGCAAGGTTGTCGATGGCGTTCAGCTCGAGGACGAGGCCGAGGTCTTGGTGTACGAAGCTCAGCCGGCCGGCACCGCCATGCGTGCCGTGACCGAGCTCGGTGATGTCGACCGGCTCACCATCGAGCCACGCCTGGGCGCCTGGGTCCGGGCTGTGGTAGCCGGACAAGACCTTGATCAGCGTGGACTTGCCCGATCCGTTGTGGCCGACGAGGGCATGGATCTCGCCGGCGCGCACGTCGAAGTCGACGTTGTCGAGCGCCTTGGTCCCGGGAAAGGTCTTGGACAGTCCCGTCACCTGCAACAGCGTTCGGTGCTCGCCGTCGATGACGCCAACCGGGCTCTCGGCAGCAGCGCCACGCTCCGGTGTCACCGGAAACCCTCGGATGGATGCGTTGACCAGCGTTTTTGCGTGCGCAGCACGTTCCCCCCGGAGTGTTGGGCGTCACACCGCCTACCGAGCGAGTGTGACATGAATGAACGGGCGTGCCAAGGGTTGGGGGGAAGATTCTTATGATGATTATGAGATACGTTCGAACAGACGCGCGGTTCGTTGTGAGGTAAGCGGGCTCACGGGCGTTCCCACTCGAGCGGGAGTGTGAGCAAGGTGAGTTGGGCGCCCCGCTCGACGAGCGGCGCGTCCGTTGCGAGCCTGTAATCCGGAATGCGCCGGTGCCATTCCTCGAGCGCGATGACCAGCTCGCTACGAGCGAGATGGGCGCCAAGGCACCGATGGGGTCCGGCGGCAAAGGCGACATGCGGATTGGCGGGCCGATCGGGCACAAAGGCGTCGGGGTTCTCGAACACGCGCGGGTCGCGATTGGCCGAAGAAACGCCAAGCCACACCATGTCACCCTTTTTCATGGGGCAGCCGTGGAAGTCGATGTCTTCCGACACCTTGCGGCCCGCCTGGATGATCAGGCTGTACAGCCGGACGAACTCCTCGACCGCCGCGGGGATGAGCGCGGGTTCGTCGATGAGGCGCTGCCGGTCCTGGGGATACGTGGCCAGGTGCCAGAAGATGTAACCGAGCTGGCTTCGCGTCGTGTCGAGCCCGGCCAGCATGAGCGTGAAGCAGATCGTCACCACCTCGTCGTGGCGCAGTGGTCCGGCCGCAACCGATGAGCCGAGGAGATAGGAGACGAAATCGGTCGATGGATCGCGTGGAGCCTGGATCCGGTCGCCCACCGCGGCGCGGAAGTACTCGTAGGCCTCCTCGGCCGCCCTCTCACCTCGGCCGGGATCGCCAGTGACGGCGGCGAAGAACGCTTCGACCCAAGGCACGAAGAGGCTTGCGTCCTCCATCGGGAGACCGAGCAAACCGACGAACACCTCGGTCGGGTACACGAGCCCGAAGCCATTCACGAGGTCGCAGCTTCCGGCCGGCCTCAGCTCCTCGATCAGCAGCCGGCACCGCACGCGCGTCGTGGGCTCGAGCCGCTCCACCACTCGAGGCGAGAAGAAGGGATTGAGGATCTTGCGGTACTGGGTGTGGAGTGGAGGGTTGAGCATCTGGGGCAGCAGCAGGATCGACAGCTCCGGGTCGAGAGCGCTCACGGAGTCGTTGGTGAACACCGCCGGATTCTGAAGTGCCTCACGAATCTCGCTCAGCCGGGTCACCATCCAGTAGCCGCCACCGTCGTCGTTCCAATAGACGGGGCTCTCCTCGCGGCGGCGGTTGAGCTCCTCGTAGTGCCAGAACGCCGGTCGGGGCAGGCGATAGTTCACGTCGATCGCCGGGCACGAGCCGATTTGCCGGCCTGGTTTCCGTGTCGTCATCGCCGCCTCCGTGGGTCGGTCGGGCGCGCCGGACGTCGAGGCGACGCCGACCGACCTGGGGGTGCGATGCCTGTCGCCGTGCCGCGGGGTCAACGCACGTCACACAATCTGCCAATTCCGTTGGCGTATTATCGCTCCCTGGTCGTTCGGCGAGTCAAGCGCTTCTGCGCCGCGCCGACCGTTACCGATACCCGCGGACGGTCAGCTCGGGCAGCACCGCCGCCGCGAACAGTTCGAGGCTGCGCCAGCCATGCTCGGGCGGCAGCCCGCCGATCAGGGGTTGAAAGACCAGCTCGGCGTCCTGGCCGAGCGCCGTCGCCAGCGCGATGCACTCGTCGGGCGTGACGACGGCGAACTCCGTCGCCGCCTTCAACGCCTCGAGCGTGGTTACCGGCGGGTAGGGGGTGGACCCGACGCCTCGTTCCTTGGACCACTCATAGTTGGAGTTCGAGGTGTACTGCACGTGCGGGGCCACGATCGGCCAGTCGCGCTCCGGATCGTCGGTGACGAACAGGAACAGCGGGCCCCGTGGCGGAGGCGGGGGCGGGACGGGCAGGCCGAGGCGTCGCCGCTCCTGCTGGTAGATCTCCAGCAGGCCGGGGGCCGCAGGCAGGTAGTTGTCGCCGAGATGGGCGGCGCGCAAGGCCGATGCCTCGGTGGATCCACCGATGTAGATCGGTGGCCGGGGCCGCTGCACCGGCGTCGGGCGGACGACTACGGTCTGGCCCCGGTACTCGAACGGCTCCCCGGTCCAGGCCTGGTCGAGCACGCCGATGATCTCGGTGAGGATGGCGACCCGCTTCGACTTCGTCACCCCGAACATGGCGTACTCGTGCGGTCGGTAGCCGATGCCGAAGGTCGCCTCGACCCGTCCGTTGCTGATCAGATCGAGCACGGCGAGGTCCTCGGCCAGCCGCAGCGGGTGGTGCAGCACGGCGATGAGGGCGGAGAAGTGCAGGCGCATCGTCTTGGTTCGGGCGGCGATGGCCGACGCCTGCACGATCGGTGCCGGGCAGTACCCGTCGTCGGCGCCATGGTGCTCGGCCAGGTAGACGACGTCGAAGCCGTACCCGTCGGCCCACGCCGCCATGTCGACCGACGCTTCGTACAACTCCTGGGCAGGGGCGCCGATCGATGGCGCCCTCATGTCGTAGCGAAGTGCCAGGCGCATGCACCCTCCGGTCAGGTGTCGAGGTGGAAGGGGTGGTGTCTCAGGGTCGGGGTGACCGCGGTCGCGGCCGCGGTAGCGTCCGGCTCGAGGCCCCCCCGACGAACACGCTAACGATTTCGGCGGATTCGATCAAGCGGGCACGTCGGGCCGCTCGGCCGCCGTTCCCCGCCGTCCGGCTTCGCGGACGAGTGCGGCATCGGCATAGTCCGGTTGGGCGAAGGGTGAGCTGCCCGGCGCCGTCGTGAGGCCGCCGTCGACCCGGAGGGTCTCGCCGGTGACGAAGGAGGCCTCGTCGCTCGCCAAGTACGTGGCGGCGGCGGCGATGTCGGCTCCCTCACCAGGGCGAGGGGTGAGTGCCGTCTGCGCCAGGGCTGCATGGGCCCCTTCGAGCGCCTCGGCGTCGCCGGTCGTGAGATCTGCTGTCATCGCCGTCACCATGGCACCCGGCATGATGGCGTTGACGCGGATCCCCTTCGGCCGCAGCTCGGCCGCCACCGACTGTGTGAGACCGATGATGGCGGCCTTCACCGCGCTGTAGACGTGCGGTCCGAGGCCACCGGCGACAGCGGCGGGACTGGTCGTTGACAGGATCACCCCGGTGCCCCTGGGTTCCATCTCGCGAGCGGCATGTTTCATGCCGAGGATCGTGCCGCGCAGATTCACCGCCACCGTGTACTCGTAGTCGTCGAGTGACAACCAGGCGATCGGGCCGACGGCCCCGATGATCCCGGCGTTGTTGAACATGATGTCGAGGGTGCCGAAGTGCTTGACCGCGACCTCGACGGCTCCGGCCACGTCGGCTTCATTCGCGACGTTGGTGTGCACGAATCGAGCGGCGGGGCCGAGCTCCGCGACCAGCGCGGCGCCTCGCTCGTCCTGCAGGTCAGCCACCACGACGCGCGCGCCTTCGCTGACGAAGCGCCTGGCGGTAGCGGCGCCGAGGCCGCTGCCGGCACCCGTGATAACGGCCACCTTGCCCGCCAGGCGGCCCGCCCCTGCAGCGTTCATCGACGCAACGTAGCCCCGGTTCGGACGACCAGTTGAAGGCGCGACTGAACTGGCGGCCTTCGACTCCCCCAGCGAACCACCCACGGGCGTCGGGCCCTCGGGTCTCTCCGCCGGTCCTGCAACGACCGCCATTCGCCCCCCTCCGCCTCTGGTCGCCCCTTCGCACGGGAACAAGACGGGCACAGATTCGTGATGGCTCAGCCGACTCGGCTCGCACGGTCCGCGAGCTGTAGGCGTTGAGGTGCCGGCGTGACCACAACCCACCCGCATGAAGCTTCAGCGGCGCTCGCTGCGCCGAAGCGGCGGGCCACAACGAGAACGCTCCAGGCCGGCTGCCTCCCTATCTGCGTTCCTCTTTCGGTTTGGGGAACAGCAGGCGGCCGATGTTCTGCACGGCGACGTCGTGGGCGATGCCCATCACCATGCCGGCGCGGGCGTCGCGGAAGTACCGTTCGAACGGCAATCGCTTGGCGAAGGCGGCGCCACCCCCGAGGGTCATGGCTTCGGTGGTGACGAACGCGGCGAGCTCGTCGCAGGCGACCTTGGCCTCGAAGAACGGCAGCGGGCCGCCGTGGCGGCCGTCGTCGTAGGCTGCGCACGCGGCGTACAGCAGCGCCCGGCTGCGCTCGATCGCCACCTTGCAGGCGGCCGCCCGGCTCCGGACCGTCTCCACGTCGCCCATCCGTCGGCCGTCGGCCAGGACTGCGGCGGCGATGTGGGCGTGCAGGCGCTGGAAGCAGCCGGCGGCGATGCCGAGGTATGTGGCGGCGTAGGTCCCGAGCACGACGGGGAAGAAGTCGACCGGCGCGCCGTCGGGGTTGAGGAGACGTTCTTCCGGTAGGAAGCCGTTGAAGGTCATGGGCGAGCTGCCGTTGCCCCGCATGCCCAGGCCGTCCCACGGGGCGTCGATGGACCAGTCGAGGTCGTCGCGGCGAATCTGGAACATCAGCGGCACGCGGACGTCCGTCGGCCTGCTCGAGGCTGCACATGAAGAAGAACACGTCGGCCACGTCGGCGGCGGTCACGAACGACTTCGCCACGTTCCGGACCTCGTAGCCGCCCTCCGACTGGCTCACCGCGGCCTTGGGAGCGTCCGCCCATGCTCCGCCCTTGTGACCGGCCTCGCTGCCGGCGACCGTGCTCAGCCACTCGCCCGACACCAGCCGCGGCACGAACTCCTCACGCTGGGCCGGTGTCGGCACGCGGCAGATCATCTCGATGCTCTCCAGGTGCATCTTGTAGACGAGCGCGGTGGACGGGCACGCCGCCGCCAACGTCTCGGTCACGAGACACGTGGTGAGCAGCCCCTCGCCGGCCCCGCCCTGGGCGAGGTCACCCCGCAGGCCCATCAGCCCCGCCGACCGCAACGCCGCCAGCTGCTCGGCCGGAAATGCCCCGTCACGGTCCGTTTCGGCGGCGCGGGGGGCTAGGAACTCGTCGGCGAGCGTCTGGGCCACGTCGCGCCAGCGCTGCTGGGCGGCGGTCAAGGGGAAGTACGTCATGGGCTCCATGGTGCCCGGCCCTCGGAGACGGCGTCGCCCCGGCGCCGCCGCTACGCTCGCCTCGTTGGGGAAGGGGGATTCGCCATGGCCATGTCGGTGCGGCGCTTGACCATCCACATCGGAGCCGAGGTGTCGGGGGTCGACCTGCGTGATCCGTCCGACGCCGAGATCAAGGAGGTCGACGACCTCCTGATGGAGCATCTCGTGCTGTTCTTCCGCGATCAGGACCTGACGCCGGCACAGCACGTGGCGCTGGGCCGGCGCTTCGGCGATTTGCATCTCCACTCGGTGGCGGGATCGCTCCCGGAGCATCCCGAGATCATCGTGCTGGCGAACGACGAGCGGCACCCGCCGAGCATCGACGCCTGGCACACGGACGTGACCATGGACGCCGAGCCCCCGATGGGTTCCATACTGCGGGCGGTCGAGGTGCCCGAGGTCGGCGGCGACACGCTGTGGGCCTCGATGTACGCCGCCTTCGAGGCGCTTCCCGTCGCAATGCAGGCAATGTGCAAGGAGCTGACGGCGGTCCACCACTATCCCGACTCGTTCCGCAAGAGCGTCGTGCGCCAGCCCGACGGCTACGTCGCCCTCGAGCAGTACGACCGCGACCATCCGCCGGTGGAGCATCCGCTCGTGCGCCGTCACCCCGTGACGGGACGGTACGGGCTGTTCGTGAACTCCACCTTCACCCAATACATCAAGGGCGTCGGGCGCAAGGAAGGGGCGGCGCTGCTGCGCCTGCTCTACGACCACGTCGCCACCCGCCCAGAGTTCCACGTCCGGTTCAAGTGGGAACCGAACTCGATCGCGTTCTGGGACAACCGCTGCACCCAGCACTACGCCGTGGCCGACTACTACCCGCGACGCCGTCTCATGCAGCGCGTCACCGTCGCCGGCGACCGGCCCTACTGCTGACCCACAGGGAGGAGGCACGACGACGGCCACCGAGGTCGTGTTGCAGAGCGGGGTGCCGGTGACGGCACTGCGACTGGCACCGGGCATTTCCGAGCGCCACACCGAGAGCCCGGCCGGGGTCTTAGCTTAGCGACGGCGCCGGTCGGCACCGCCGATCGCCGGACGACCCGGAGCTACCCAGGTGGCGACGGTCGGAAGATGACGTACGCCTCCCTGGCTCCGTAGAACCCGATGACGTAGCCGGACAGAGGATCGGCCCACCACGCGCCGACGACAGCGTTGAGCGTGAGTCCGGCCAGGACCGACACAGCGAGCAGCCCGTCGATGAACGTGACGCGTCCTTCGGTTCTGAGGACACCGTTCTCCAGTGCCGCTCCAGTCCGCGTCTTTCCGGCCGCAAGGCCGAACATGACCCCCGCCGTCAGCGCGGTCCACACCATTCCGAGGGGGCTGTGGTGGGGATGGAATCCCGCCACGAGCGCGAAGGTCGACTGCACGGCGATGTAGATGGCGAGGGCGATGAATGCGACGCCGATGAGGTGCAACGCCCGCTGTTGACGATCCTCGCTGGTGCTCGACAGTTCCCACAGGACCACCGCGCTCGCACCGATCTCGATGAGGCTGTCGAGACCGAACCCGGCGAGGGCAACCGAACGAGCGCGCGCGGCAGCGAACGCAAGCACGGCGACGCCGACAACGTTCCACCCGAGCGTGATCCGCTCCAACATGACCCCACGCCGGAGAAGCCGCTCCGAGTCGGCGCGTTCTCGTGCTGCCATCCGGCGCGACGCTAGGGGGCCTGGCCAGCGCTGGCGTCGGCGCCTCCTGGCCGCGTCCGCGTGCCTCCGCCCGTTCTTCTCAGTGGCTCTTCCGGCCGGTGACCCACCATTGCGGGAGCACGGCCAGGAACAAACCGGCGGCCAGCGCGTCATCGACCTTCGCGCGGAGCTGGGCGGCACGCACCGCGGACATCCGTTCGAACCTGGTCGCGTAGCCCAGCATGTTCTCGATCACGCCTCGCAGGTGGCCGGCGGTGTCCACCGACGCAGTGATAGCGACCTCGACGTCGCTGAACCCGGCCCGCAGGTACGCGGACCGGAGCTTGCGCCCCACGAAAGGTTCCCTGAACGCGGGAGTGGCCGCCTCGAAGAGCTCGGTGACCTCGGCCGGACCGAGCGGTTCGACGACGACGAATCCGAAATCGGAGTCCGAAGCCACCATCGTCCCACCGGGACGCAACGTGCGATGCAGCTCCGCGAGCACGGCGTGGAGATCGGGCACGTACTCCAACACGTTCTTGGCGTACACGCGGTCGACGGAACCGTCGGGCAGCGGTACCCGCTCGTCGACGATGTGGTGCACCGTGACCCGATCGGCTCGTCCGGCCTCGGCCGCCACGACTCGTGCGCGCTCGACGAACGCCGCGTTCAGGTCCACAGCATGGACATGGCCCTCCGCCCCGGCCAGCCGGGCCAGCTGTGCGGCCACGTAGCCGGGACCGCACCCGAAGTCCACGATCACCTCGCCAGGCATCACGCCGACGGGAGCGAGCACGGCGTCGGCACGGCGATCGTCGAGACGGAACATCGCTTCGTAGCGGTCGAAGCGCTCGGGCTCGATGTCTACCCAGTGGTCCTTGTGGTACGTGTCGAAAGACGCGTCGTCGGTCACGACGAGACGATGCCACACCATGGGGCACGGGGCCGATGCCCGTTGGCCCGCTGCGTACACTGTGGCCGTGGAGCCCGTGCACTACGTCGACCTGTTGAATCAGCGCTACCAGCAGCAAGGGTTCCCACCGTACGAGTGGACGGTGAACACCGAAGCACCGCTCACGGCACCAACCAAGTCGTTGGCCGACTCGACGGTGGCCATGGTGACCTCGGGCGGCGTGTCGCACTGCTCGATGCCGCCGTGGAACCCTGATGCCCGCAACGACTTCCGTCTCGACGCGGTCGACCCCGAGGCGACCGCTCCCGATTTCCAGGTGAACGACAGCTACTACGACACGACCGACGCCTCGATCGACGTCAACTGCGTGTTCCCGATCGATCGGCTGCGGGAGCTCCAAGCCGAGGGGGTCATCGGCGAGATCGCCCGCCGGCACTGGAGCGGTTTCATGGGCCGCATCTACAGCCGGACCAGAGTGCGGGAGGAGTCGGCGCCGGCGCTGGCACGGGAACTTCACGCCGACGAGGTCGACGTCTTCTTGCTGGTTCCCACCTGACCACTCGATCACCAGACCGTGGGTCTGGTCGCGCGAGTGATCGAGTCGTCCGGCATCTCGACCGTGGTCGTGGCGACGGGACGAGATCTGACCGCTCAGGTCCGACCGCCTCGGGCGTTGTTCGTGAACTTCCCGATGGGCAACAACTTCGGCGCGCCGGGTGCCGTCGAACAGCAACGCCGGATCCTGCATCGAGCGCTCGAGCTCACCCATGAGATCACGACCGCAGGCACGATCGTCGACTTCGACGAGCAGTGGCCGACCTCCTTCGACACCAAGGTGCAACGAGCGCTCCTGGCCATGTGACGAGATCGATCGTGGCCATCGGGGAAGGGTACGATCCGACGGTGACCGGGGACGAGCGTGCTGCACGCCGGGCCGAGGCCGTCGGCGCGGCGATGACCGACATCCGTTGCATCGAGGCGGGTGGCACCCTCGATCGGGAGCGCGTGGCGATGATGCGGGGCCGGTTGCTCGAGCTCATCGCGACGCGTGATCTGTTCCCTGCGGAGGACTTCCCGCCGCCCGACGAGGAGGCCAGCTACCTCTACCGGATCGCGGAGGACGACGATGGGCGCTTTGCCCTCTACGTCAACGCCTGCAGGGATCGTGCCGACTCGCCGGTGCACAACCACACCACCTGGGCAGTCGTCTGCGGGTTCCTCGGTGAGGAGCTGAACCGCTTCTACCGGCGGCGTGACGACGGCACGCCGGAAGAAACCCATCATGAGGTGGTGCGGGAGGCAACCGGCGTTGCCATGCTCCCCGACGACCTGCATTCGATCCACATCGCCGGCGGCGGGATGAACTTCCACATGTACGGGCTCGCCCTCGACCGGCTCGACGAGCGGGTGTACTTCAGCGAGACCGCGCAGACCTGGAAGCGGATGGGCGCCTTCGCCATCATCCGGGAAGCCCGCCTCCATCTGACTCCCGACGGGTGAGCACGAGCGTGATCAGTGCCGACGCGTTGCGCGACCGGCTGCTGTCGGGCGGCGAGCTCGCCGTGCTCGACGCCCGCGAGCAGGGCAGCTTCTCGGTTGAGCACCTGTTCTGGGGTTCGTGCGTACCGTTGTCGCGACTCGAGCTCGTCGTCGCTGCCTTGGTGCCGCGACGTGACTGCCCGGTCGTCTGGGTCGACGCCGACGGTGGAACCGGAGGGGTCGCCGCCCGAGCCGCACGCCGGATGATTGCGCTGGGCTGGACCGACGTCGCCGTGCTGGAGGGCGGCGTCTCGGGCTGGCCCGGCGAGCGCTACAGCGGCGTGAACGTGCCGTCCAAGGCGTTCGGGGAGTGGATCGAGCGCATCGAGCACACGCCGCACCTCGCGGCGGCCGAGCTGGCCCGCCGGCAGGCGGCCGGCGAACGGCTGGTCGTACTCGACGCCCGGCCGATGCGGGAGTTCCGTCGGATGTCGATCCCAGGCGGCGTCGACTGCCCGGGCGCCGAGCTGGTGTACCGCGTTCACGACGCCGCGCCGGATCCTGACACCGACGGTGGTCGTCAACTGCGCCGGGCGGACCCGATCAATCATCGGTGCCCAGTCGCTGCGCAACGCCGGCCTGCCGAACCCGGTGTTCGCCCTCGAACACGGCACGATGGGGTGGGAGCTCGCCGGTCTGAATCTCGCCCACGGCGCCACCGCGCGAGCGCCCGCACCGTCCCCGGAGGGCCGGGCCAAGGCGAAGGACGCCGCCGCCCGCGTCGCCCAACGCTTCGGTATCGAGTGTCTGACAGCATCCACCGTGAGGGACTGGCTCGCCGACGGCACCCGCACCACGTTCGTGTTCGACGTCCGCACACCCGAGGAGTACGAGGCCGGCCATGCCGCGGTCGCGCGCCATGCACCGGGAGGTCAGCTCGTCCAGGCCACCGACGAGTTCATCGGCGTGCTCGGCTCCCGCGTCGTGCTGGTCGACGACGAGTCGTTGGTGCGCGCCACCATGACGGCGTCGTGGCTCACGCAGCTCGGACGCTACGAGGTGGCCGTCGCCCGGCTCGAAGATTCGACTGCGACCGGCCCGGACGCCGTCGCCGCGCTCGTCGCTGTCGATCCGCCGACCATTGACGCCCGCCAGCTCGCAAAGCGATCCGGACGTGTAACCGTGGTCGACCTGGCCGACTCCGTGCGTTACCGGCGGGGACACATCCCGGGTTCATGGTGGGCCATCCGCTCGCGCTTCGACGAGGCAACCGGCATCACCGGGTCCGTCGTCCTCACCTCCCCCGACGGTGAACTGGCCCGGCTGGCACACGAGGACGCCGAACACCACTGGCCGGGAACCACGGTGCTCAGCGGCGGCACAGAAGCCTGGACGGCCCTCGGCTACCCACTCGAGGAGGGGAAGGGCAGATCCACCACCGAGGCCGACGACATCTGGTACAAGCCCTACGACGAAGATCGAGCGGTCGCTCATCGGCGCATGCGTGACTACCTCGACTGGGAGGTCGCGCTGCTCCAGCAGATCGATCGTGACGAGCTGGTGCGGTTCGGCCACGTCCCGGGAAGGTAAGAAAAGCCATCGGATTCTTCACCGGTCTGCTCGCCAACGGTGGGGGCTTTCTGCTGGTGCCGCTTTTCGTCCTTTTCCTCGGCCTGACCGGTGAAAGCGCGGGGCTAGTCGCACCTGATGCCGCTTCGGCCCTGGCGGAGCCGGTCGGTGCTCAGCTGTCTGTTCGAGTCGGACGGTAGGTGGGAAGCCGCCAGATCGGACCATTGGCGCGAGCCCGGACGTCGGGTCGGCGACTCAGCGGGTAACACGCGAAGCCAATGAGCACGGCGGCCACGTGGCCGAGATCAGCGACGTTTCGAGTCAGGATGGCGGTGGCGGCCGCCACCGCGGCGAGCGCGGTCGCCCAGGGCCAGCGCCATCGCATCGGGAGGCGAAAGGTGAAGAGCGCTGCCACTGTTGCGAACCCGTAGCTGACGCCGACGTCGACGATGTTCTCGACGTCGCTGGACGCGGCTCCGGTGGCGACGAGGACGCTGAGCATGCTGGCGGTCGCGAGCGTTGCGAGAACATGACCAGACGCGAACACCACCGCCCAGCGGCGGGTGCCGAGCCAGCGCTCGGCCGGGGCGAGCACGGCGGTGAACAGGACGGCCCAGGCGAGGAAGGCGTAGCCGGGCACCCAGAACGCGCTGCGGATCAAGACCCGGATCGGGTCGACTCGGAGCTGGTGCAGGTTCGTGCTGTGCTCCTGCAGTATGAGTGTGGTGACTTGTGTGCTGGTACCGAGAAGCACCCAGGTGGTGACGGCGAGCACGACGAGGTAGCCGATGGTGCCCGGGGCAGCGCGCACGTAGCGAACGAGATGTGGTGCGGCAGCGTGCCATTGGTCATGGATCCCCACCGAGACGCTCCACCCGCGCCGGACCCCGAGGCGCTGGAGCAGAGCGAGCGCGACGGCGACCACGATCACCATGGGGATTGGCTGCCGATTGGTGCGATAGCGCGCTCACGTGCCGGCCGCGTCAGCCACCAGCATGACCGCCTTCTGGCGGGTCCGCAGGGCGGCGCGGGTTCGAGCCGGACTTCTGAGCGTGAAAGTCTCACGCCACGGTCAGATTGGCGTACATGCCCGCGGCATAGTGTCCGGGGAGGTTGCAGATCAGCTCGTAGGTGCCGGGCGTGAGGTTGACACTGGTCCAGCCGAGCGTGCCGGGGTTGATGCCGTCGCCCGATCCGGCGCCGCAGGTCTGCGATGCCTCCGCCACGGTGTTCGTCTCGTCGACCCGGCCATCGGTGCCGACGGTGCGACTGCCCACCGACCGGCCACCGGGCAGAGGGAGGACGACAAGTTCGTGGACCAGGCTGCCGGTGTTGGCCACCCGCAACGACACCGTGCCGGCGGGGGCGCTGGACCGGTCCGTGAGGATCCGCATCGTGGCGCCCATCGGCGCGCCGCCCATCATCGGGCCACCCATGTTGGTGAGGGTGACGCTCACGACCGCGCCGGGCAACGCGGGCGCAGTGCATTGGCCATTGGGGGCGACCCAGCCATGCCGGAACGCCCCGCCCGCGGCGGCGAGCGCGATGGTGGCGGCGCCGGTGAGGATGACCACGACCGCGCCGGCTCCGACCAGCAGGCGCAGGCTTGGCCCGCTGGCATTCATCGGGACCGGAGCAGTTCGCGGCGCTTGGTGTACTCGTCAGTGTCGATGTCGCCTCGAGCGAAGCGCTCGTCCAGGAGGCGCAACGCGTCGTCAGATCCAGTCGCGGGTGGCGGAGCCGTTGGTGTGCGCCGCCCGTCGCTGGCCCGGATCAGAGCCACCACCACTGCGGCGGCCACGGCGAAGAAGGTCAGCATCATGATCGCCATGAAGATCCAGGCGCCCCAGCCCCATCCACCGTTGCTCCAGCCATTGCCGTCCATCATCGCCGTAGCTCCTTGCCGTCTCATCTGGAGTTAACAACCCCCGGGTCAGCCTTGGCAGGGACCAAGGTCCCGCCTCCACGCGCATCGTGGCGCCGGTCGGATTGCCGAGGTCTCATGCGTCGGGTTGTGCGAGGCCCCGGCCTTCGGTCTGGTCCTGGTCATCGCCGACGAGCTGCTCGACACGGGCGCGAAACGTGCGCCAGAAGTCGACGTGGTCCAGTACGCCGGCCGCCCGAGCCAGGAGCCGCCCGGCGAGGGTGCTCATGGGCGCCGCCTGCCAGTCGTTGGCGATGATCCGGTGCCGCTCGCCAACGAGATCAGCCAGTTCAACCATGTCCAGCAGGGCGACCGCGACATCCCACGACACCGGTCGGCCAGTGCGAGCAGGCTACGGGCGTGACGCTGCAGCATCACCGCCTGCTCGCGCGGGGCCGAGGCATAGAACTTCTCGTGGTCGCGATGGAAGGCGGCCAGGTTCATGATGGCGCGCAACAACCGGGCCTGCGCTCATGACAACCGCGCCCCGGACCCGAGACCGGCCATCGAGATCAAGCCAGCTTCATGAACATCTTCTCGACGACCTCGAGGGGGTAGCCCGCGGCTTCGGCTTCCTGTGGGTGCGAGAGGCAGTAGGTGAGGCCGGCCGACACCAGCCTGAAGCCGGCCTGTTCCAGGGCTTTGGTGGCGGCGCTGATCTGAGTCACGACGTCCTTGCACTCTCGGCCGGTGTCGAGCATTCGTTCGATGCCGGCCAGCTGCCCGCTGATGCGGTGCAGCCTCCTGCGTACGTCCTCGATCACTTCGTCGGGGAACTCCATCATCGACCTCGTTCCGGGGACCGCGTTCGTTGGATACCACCTAGGGTATCGCTAGATGGCGTCCTGGCGATCGCTCGGCCCCACGAGTTCGTCTGGCCGCGGACGGGATCAGGCCGGGTGTCCACCGCCGCGTAGGGGACGGTGGAAGAACGGAGCGAGCAGGCAGAACCCGAGTGCTCCGGTCGCGATGGGCACCAAACCGACGACCGAAAGCGTGAGCCAGAGCCCGCCGAGCCAGAGACCCAACACCACCAGGACAAGGCCGACGACGATTCGTGTCACCCGACCTGTCACGCTCTCCAGAAACTGCACGACCGGCATGGCTGGACCTCCTTGTGATCCGACTTCGAAAGCCGGACAAACGAATTGTCCGCCCGCCCAGAGCATCGCAACAGGGTCGTTGGTCCTGCGCCACGACATCCGGCGCGTGGCGTGCGAGCGAGCCGCCCTGGCGGTATCAGCGCGAGGGCCGCTGGCGTATCTGCCGGTCGTCATGATCGGCCACACCGACGAGGGACGCGGGGACCAACGTGCGGGTGACGCCACAGACGTTCACGCCGTCAGCGCTTGGCGGGGGTGGTGCGCATGCCGAACCACGAGCGCCTCGCGCGCGGAGTCGTGGACCTTGCTTCGGCGTCGGGGCAGTGGCAGCGCTCCGACGGCGGCACGTCGCCAAGGACTTGCTCGACGTGGCGTCCACAGCCGGTGTAGGTGGGGCGGCTACACGTGGCGCATGGCGCTCGACGACACATACCCCCCATAGTATCTGACTGGCACGGATCGACAGCCTTCGCGACCAGAGCCTCGGTCCCCTACATTCCTCGCGGCGAGTCCCGGCCGAGTCCGGAGGTGTCCACCAGGACCTTCGACTCTGGCGGCAGCCCAAGTAGGAGGCGCACGATCCGGGGCATGGGAAGCCACAGGGACGTGATCGACGGGCTGCGGGAATCGACCCGCGATCTGCGAGATGCACTACCTGAGGCTTGGGGAGGCTTCAGTCAGCTGCACGCAGCCGCACTGGCCGACGGGGCACTGCCGGCACGGACCAAGGAGCTCATGGCACTGGCCATCTCGGTCGTGAAGCAATGCGACGGCTGCATCGCCTACCACGCGAAGGCAGCGGCCCGCCGCGGCGCTCGACCCGAAGAGGTCGCCGAGGCTCTGGGGGTAGCGCTCCTCATGGACGGTGGCACCGCGAGCGTGTACGGGCCGCGAGCCTGGGCCGCGTATAACGAGTTCGCGATGCCGAAGGAACGGCCGGACGCCGATCGTCCGTGATGATCTATCCATCGACCACAGCGCCGTGAGCCCCTGGTTGGGGCACACGTGGACGATGTGCTCGGCCAGTTCGGGAGGTGAGAATGGGCGCCGATGAAGCGCAACTGCGGCGGAACGGTGAGCTGGCGTCGTCGTTGCCAGTCGCGCTCGTGGGTGACGACATCGTCGTGCCGTGCGTCGACGGACGCGAACGGCGGTACCTGAGCTTCGACGCTGCGGCGTCGACCGGCGCACTCTCGGCAGTGGCACAGCGGGTCGAGGAGTTCGTGCCGTGGTATTCGAGTGTCCACCGCGGTGCCGGGCTGAAGTCGCGTTACGCAACCGCCCGTTACGAGGAGGCGAGAACGGCGGCGCTGCGCTTCGCCGGCCGGCCCGCCGACGGTAGGGATGTGGCCATCATCTGTCGCAACACGACCGAGGCGATCAACCATCTCGCCTACCGATTGCGGCTCGAGCGTGACGATGTGGTGGTCACCACCGTGGTGGAGCATCACGCCAATCTGTTGCCATGGGCTCGGCTGTGCCGACGGCGCTTCGTCGAATGCGAGCGGGACGGCACCTTCAGCGTCGACGCCGTCATGGCGGCGCTCGACGGTTCACCGCCGCCGCGGCTGCTGGCGGTGACCGGAGCCTCCAACGTCACGGGCTGGCTGCCACCGGTCGAGGAGATCATCGCCGCCGCCCACGACCGTGGCGTCCCCGTTCTCGTCGATGCCGCCCAGCTGTCGCCCCATCGACCCCTCCCGTCTACTGCCGATTACCTGGCATGGAGCGGCCACAAGATGTACGCGCCGTTCGGCGCCGGCGTGCTGCTCGGTCCCCGGGAGTCGTTCGCGCACGGTGACCCGTTCCTGGCGGGCGGCGGAGCGGTCGATCTCGTCGATCTGGACGAGGTGGTGTGGACCGATCCACCGGAGCGAGAGGAGGCCGGATCGCCGAACGTCGTCGGTGCGGTCGCCCTCGCCGCCGCCATCGACGAACTCGGCCGTATCGGCTGGGGAGTCATTGGCGAGCATGACCGCGACCTGGCCGCTCGGCTCCGCAGCGGCCTGGCCGCCATCGACGGGATCTCGCTCCTCGGCCCGGACCTGTCGACTCGGACACTGCCACTGGCCACGTTCACCCTTGCGGGGATGCACCACACGCTGGTTGCAGCGCGACTGAGCGCGGAGTTCGGGATCGGGGTCCGACACGGTTGCTTCTGCGCCCACCCCTATCTGCTGCGCCTCCTCCACCTGAGCCCGCAGCGGGTCGCCCGTTACCGGGAGGCGGTCTTGGAGGGTGATCGCCGGGACATGCCTGGCGCGGTCCGAGCAAGCGCCGGGTTGTTCACCTCGGCGGCGGATGTCGATCGCCTGTTGGCAGCGGTGGGCGACATCGCATCGGGCCGGCCCGCTCCGGTGGCCTATGCACAGGACCCGAACACGGGTGACTACTGGCCGGAAGGCGAGATCTCGGGCTGGACTACGGCCGATCGCGTTCTGGGCGCGTCGTGCGCTCGCGGCTGATCACCTGACGAGTCCGAGGTTCAGCCGGTCGTTGCTGCGCGTCGCGCGACGACGAGCGTGTCGATGGCTGTTCGGTCGCCGTCAGGGGTTGGAACGGCGCGCGTCACGTGCTCGCTCCTCACGATCTCGAGACCACGGACACGAGCCGCAATGTCGGATGGCTCGTACAACACGCCCGGGTCTTGGGGCCCGCCCACCCCGGCCGTGATGTTCGCCCGGGCGTGCCCTACTACGACCAGCAGCCCGCCAGGCGCGACCGCCGCGCTGGCATGGTCGACCACGGTGGCCATCGAGTCGCCGTCGAGGTGGAGGTAGCAGACCGCGACGAGATCGAACGCCTGCGGTTCCGGCTCGAAGGCCACGACGTCGGCGCACACCCACTCGACCCGGACGCTCCGGGCAACGGCCAGGCGGGCTGCCTTCTCCAACGCGACGTCGGAGAAGTCGACCCCAGTGGCTTGCCAGCCTCGTTCGGCCAACCAGATCGCGTTGCGTCCCTCGCCGCAGGCGAGGTCCAAGACTCGACCGGCAGGCAGCGGGCCGGCGACCTCGGCGAGAAACCGGTTGGGGTCGGCCGACCACAACAGCTCGGTCGTCGCATACCGAGCATTCCACGCGTCGCTGTTCATGATCAGTGCTGATCGGCGGCGGCGTCGAGGGCCGCGCCGAGTCGGTTGGCGGCCTCATCGGCCACGTCGGCGAGGGTGGGATCGTCCATCAGGTCGTGCGGGTCCATGGCGGCGACGCGTGTGCCCCCGGGCGCCGGCTCGAGCACGACGTTGCAGGGGAGCAACAGACTGAAGCTCGGGTCGAGGTCGAGGACACGATGGGCCAAGGTGGGGTTGCACGCGCCCAGGATCTTGAGGGGCGACCGCTCGACGCCGAGCTTGGCGGCCAGGGTGGCGGCGACATCGATTTCGGTGAGGACGCCGAAGCCCTGTGTCGCGAGCGCGGCCCGCACGGCCAGCTCGGCGTCGGCCATCGGAAGAGGAACGAGGCGTTCGATTGCGTGCACGGTCAGTACCGCCCGTCTGGGCCGACCGTCGGCGAGTTGGCCGCCGCAGCCTGGCTCCTGGCGAGCGAGGCGAGACCGAGTTCGTCGTCGATCGCCTGCCGCGGCCGAGCTCCGACGAGTGTCTGAGTCAGGGATCCGTCTTGGAACAGGGCGAGGGTGGGGATGCCCCGCACGCCGTAACGGGCCGAGATCTGGGGTGCGGCGTCGACGTTCACCTTGACCACTTTGATCGTGCCGGCGTACTGCTCGGCCAGAGCGTCAAGTTCTGGGCCCACGAACCGACAAGGGCCACACCAGGCCGCCCAGAAGTCGACCACCACCGGCTCGGCGGCGCGCAAGACCTCGCGCTCGAACGTCGCTTCGTCGTCCGCACTTGCCATCGTTGCCATTGAGATGCTCCTTCGTGCGTCAAGACTGCCTGCTGGATCACGACACGGTTCCTAGGGGAACGTGCCCCTGCCGACAGTGCCAACCTATACCCCAATGGGTATATTCCCCGGCCCCCTGAACGGGCGCAAGCGGGTCCGACGATGACGTTCTGTAGGATCGTGGTTTGTGGATGGACCAGGCCCACGGTGACGGTGTCCGTGTCGGAGCGGCAGCAAACGGGCCCGACGACGCTCGCGATCGACATTGGCGGTACGGGCCTCAAGGCGTCGGTCCTCGACGTTGACGGCCGGAAGCTCGTCGATCGAGTTCGTACCGAGACGCCCTATCCGTGCCCGCCTCGAGTCCTCATCCGCGCACTCGACCGGCTTACCCACCGACTTCCGCCGTGGGACCGCATCTCGGTTGGCTTCCCCGGATTCGTGCGGGCCGGCCGAGTGCTCACTGCGCCCAACCTCTCAACCAAGGCCGGGCCGGGAACCGCGCTGTCCCGCAAGCTTGTGGACGCCTGGGCCGGTTTCCCGTTGGCGGCTGAGCTCGAGGGCCGGCTCGGGAAGCCGACCCGCCTCTCGAATGACGCCGACATGCATGGGCTCGCCGTGATCTCGGGCGAAGGGCTCGAGCTGGTGCTCACCCTCGGCACGGGGCTCGGAACCGCCGTCTTCATCGACGGTACGCCCACGCCGCACCTGGAACTGGCCCTCATGCCGTTCCGGGGCCGGGGCACGTTCCAGGACCAGCTCGGGAACCGAACTCGGCGCCGCATCGGGAATCGCCGCTGGAGCATGCGCGTCCTCGCCGCGGTCGAGATGTTCGACGCGCTGCTGCACATCGATCGGCTCTACGTCGGGGGCGGCAACGCCGACAAGCTCAGGGTCGACCTGGGCCATCGCGTCGAGCTCGTCGACAACGCCGCTGGCATCCTCGGCGGGATCAAGCTCTGGGAGCTCGACCACGTCTGACGCGCCACTCAGGGTCGCGTAGCTGCGAGCCGCGCCCAACCCGGAACCCGAAGTCTCCGAAGCGCCGGTGGATGGCGTTGCGATCGCGAGCCGCCCGCTCGCCGGCAGGCGATCCGGGCCTCCGCCGGGCTTCTTCAACATGGGCTGGGTGCACCGCGTCCCGAACCGCCCCAGGCGATCGGGGCGCTTCAGCGGACGCCATTCGGGATGTGACGCGGCAGACCGCGCTAACCCGTGGCGAGATTCTCGCCTCGAAGATCATTCGAAGAAGGACGCATACTCACTGTAAAGGACACGGCCGTCGTCGCTATCCTTGATCGCGTCGGCGACGGTCTCGGGAATCGGCGCCCAATAGGCGGGCATGTATGCCGCCAATTTAGGGCTGAGCGTGTATATCAGCGCGAAGTTTACGAGCCAGATCGTAGGTGCCATCGACATACCAACCTCTGTGCTCACGCCTCCTTTGGTGTTGGTCACAAGCTGTGCTGTGCCCGAACTCTGTTGCGATAGAAAGCCATAGAACGCCAGCGACGGGTAAGCCGAGCTGTAGAGTTGGAGCAGGGTAGTCGTCGCACCGTTCGCCCTCATCCACCGACCTATGTAGCCGCAGTCGGCTGGCGAGTCCGGGCGACACAGGAATGAAGGAGCCAGCAGTTCATTCACTATTCTCGTGGGGGCCATGGTGTTGGCAGGGCTCTCCAGGTGACAGTACTGGTCCACGAAGAGCCCGTAGCTGGCGAGAACCGTCGGCGATGGACCGCCGTAGCCGACGCCGCACGCCAGCGGGCGGCCCGTCGTGTTGGTGAGGATCCGGACGCTTTCATCAACTATCTTCGCGGCAGCAGGATCGCCCATTTTTCCCTTGCCCGTGATGAACTCGAGGAACTGCTTCTCTGTGAGACTGCGGGAACTGCGCAGTCCCAACTTCCGCGCGATGACCTCAGCCCTCGGCTGCCCAATCGGCTGATTGAGTTGACTCGCGTCGGTGACTTGCGTAGGCGCCAGGTACTCATAAGCGCTCGGTCCTGAAAACGGCTTCCTGAACCCGGTATCCGAGGACGCTTGGGCAGAAACCGCGGCTCGGGAGGCTTGCGTGGGCACCTCGGCCCCGACTGCTTGGCCCCCCGCTACCGTAAAGAGCCAAGTCCCGACCAGTGCAACGGAGGCGACCCTGAGCCGGCGCCTGACCGATCGACATTGGTTGGCGGGCAGGGCGAACGGCCGCGTCTTCGTCTCCCGAGAACGACCGATTGCCAAGGTCTCGAATCGCTGAGACAACGATACGTGCGCAGTCCCGCCCGGCGCTGAAGATTTCATGGCACCCCCCTCGCATTTTGCTATCACACATCATGGACTCGGACAAGTTCCTGCCGATCGTCTTCACGACGAGTGGGGCGATACCGACAAGGCGAGTCGTCGGTCGATCTCCTAGTTCCGTGCTCTTTGAAGCCGGAACAGCTCACTGTCAAGGGCCGCGAGGCGCCGGCGGGCGATTGCTTTCCACGCGGCGGCGAAGGCGCCCTCACCGACCTGGGCGATCACCGCGCTCTCGATGCGGTCCACGTCGGCCAAGCGTTGCAGCGAGTTCGCGACCCCCGAGGGAGTGCTGTCCTCCCACAGCCCCTCGATCAGCCGATCGGTCGGGACCACGGGGCCAGCGTCCACTGCCAGCATCGCGAGCAGGACGCGCTGCTTCGCTCCCTGAACCGCGAGCGGAGCGCCACCTTCGCCCGCCGCCTCCATCCCTCCGAGGAGGCGCGCCTCCATCGGCCCTACAGATTGCCGACTCAGCGAAAGGACAGGACCAGATCAGCGCGCTGGCCGATGGTCAACGCATGTCACGTCGGGACCGTCAACGAACCGAGCTGCAGCACCTCTGCCGATCCGGATCCGTCGCAAGGGCCGTCGACCTCGCGTTCACCCATTTCGCCGACTTCGGGCGAGACGAGGAGATCCTCGTGATCCTCACCGAGGCGCTGGGCCGGACTCGCGCCACCGGGGCGGTGCGGCGACGACTCGCGGAGCTGCAGGAGCGCACCTGAGCTGGTCGAGCTCAGTCGGCGACGGCGTCCGGCACGTCGCCGCGCTGGTCGTCGGGGCCGATCGCCGTGAGCTCATCGCGGCTGGGACAGCTCCCGGTAGGCGTCCCATGCACGGGGTCCGTAGACCGAGGCGGTGCCGCCGTCCATGAGCAGGGCGACGCCGAGTGCTTCGGCGACCTCCTCGGGGGTGGCGCCCCGGCGGGCGGCGGCCTTGGTGTGATAGGCGATGCAGCCGTCGCATTGCTTCACCACGGCGATGGCGAGGGCTATCAGCTCCTTGACCTTGGCTGGCAACGCGCCATCGGCGACGGCCTCCTTGTGCAACTGGGCGAAGGCGCCCCAGGTGTCAGGGATGGCCTCTGCGAGGCTCCGGGTGGGTTCCTTCAGATCGTTGACGATGTCGGCGTAGTGGCCCATGGTCAGGTGAAGATGATCTGGCCGCCGGCGGCGATCTCATAGAACTCGCCGACAGTAAGGATGTCTTGGACCTGGTCGATGAAGTCGTTCTTCTCGAGCCCGAAGAGATCGACGGAGGCCTTGCACGCGTACATGCCGGCGCCGGTATCAGCGATCATCTCGATGAACTCGGGGATGGAAGGAATGTCGAGCTGCTCCATCTTGTGGTTCATGTAGCGGGTCATCACCGTCGAGACCCCCGGGAGCCCGCCCGCCATGGTGGCCAGGTGGAGGCCGGGATTGCCGACCGTGGCGAGCTTGATGTGCTCGTGGCGGACCTTGTGGATGGCGTCGAGCCCGAAGAAGGTGAAGAACAGGTTGGCCTCGATGCCTTCGGCGCGGGCGCCGTTGGCCATGATCAGACCGGGGTAGATACCTTCGAGGGATCCCTTGGAGATGATGATCGAGACCTTGCTGATCGGGTCGGGTTTCGCAGTTGCACTCATGGTTGGTCCTGTTCGTTCGTTGGCTTGCGCCGGGTCAGATGCAGCCGCGTGGCTTGGGGATGCCGGCGATCTTGGCCGCGGTCTTGGCCGGGCCCTTGGGGAACAGCTGGTAGAGCCGCTTGACCGACACGCCCGAGGTCTTCCCGAGGACCCGCACGGTCGGACCGGTGCCCTTGGCGAAGTACTCCGTGCGCATGAACTTGATGACGCGCCAGTGGTCGTCGGTGAGCTCGTCGATCCCTTCGCCTCGGGCGAGCTCCGGAGCCATGGCTTCGGTCCATTGGTCGGCGTCGGTGAAGAAGCCCTCGTCGTTGCGATCGACGTTGACGCCGGCGACGGTCTGGGTGGGCATGGTCAGTTCTCCTCGTGAGCGGGTGTTGCGCGCTTGCCCGCGGTGGGCATGGCCGAGCTGAGACCGGGTAGGTCGCGGCCGGGAAGCAGGCTGTGCCAATAGACGGACTGGAACAGGAGCTTGCCGAGGTGGTTGAGCCGCGATTCCTTCAACAAGGGCAGGCCGACCTTGGCCGGGTAGTGCCCGGTCAGGGGCTCGGTCTCGTAGTTGAAATCGATGAGGAGCGCCTTGTGGAAGCCGGTCTCGATGAAGCAGTTGGCGTGTCCGTCGAAGCCTGGTTCGAGCGCCTCACCGGCCAGGAACCGTTTGACGTTGCCGACCAGAGTCTCGCCTTCGAAGTGGGTGACCGAGCCTGCTTTGGAGGCGGGCACGTTGGCGGCGTCGCCGATGACGAAAACGTTGGCCGCCGCCTTGGATTGCAGCGTGTGTTCGTCGGTCGGCACGAAGTCGAGCTCGTCACCGAGGCCGGGCGAGCGGCCGACGTAGGCGGCGCCTCCGTGGAGCGGGATCACCACGGCAAGGTCGAACGGGACCACGCGGTCGTCATAGGCGACCAGCCGTCCACCCATGCCGTCGACCTCACCGGTGTTGAATTCGGTCACCACCTCGATGCCGCGCTCGGCCAGCATCCCGCCGAGCTGCTGCGACGCGATCGGCTTGGTGAAGGCGCCGTCGAGAGGCGTGGCGTAGGTGATCTGCACCTGGTCGCGGATGCCGCGCTCGGTGAAGTACCAGTCGGCCAGGAAACAGAACTCGAGGGGAGCCACCGGGCACTTGATCGGCATGTCGACCACGTTGACCACCAGCCGGCCGCCGTCGAAGGTCGCCAGCGCCGCGCTCAGGGCAGCGGCACCTTCGGGCGTGTAGAACGTGAAGACCGTTTCCATCCACCCCGGCCCGGTCAGCCCGTCGGTCTCCTCCGGCACCAACCTCGCGCCGGTGGCGACGACCAGCACGTCGTAGTACAGCGTGTCCCCGTTGTCGAGATGAACCTCGTCGGCCTCGATGTCGACATGGTCGATGCCGGACTCGATGAACGTGACGTCCTTGTGCAGTTGGCGGCGCCGGGGCCGGATGATGTCCTCGACGTGGGTGAGCCCGAACGGAACGAACAGGAGACCCGGCTGGTACACGTGGCGGTCGTCGTGGTCGACCACCGTGATCTCGGCCTCGCTGGGTGAGTACGAGCGTCGCAGCCGGTTGGCGGTCAAGGTGCCGCCGGTGCCGGCACCGAGGACGACGATGCGAGCGGTCATGAGCAAGACATGCGCACGGCGCCGCCTCCAGCGGTAGGACCAAAGGTCCTGGGCCGCTGCATCTCTCGTATACCCCCACAGGTACGCTTGCAATACCGGGTGGGGTATAGTTAGGCTTCATCGTGCAGGCACTCGACCCAGACCCGGGTCGGCCCACGATGCTGATGTGAGGAGACACTCGATGACCCTGACCGATGCCTCGCCGTCCACCGAGGGCGGGCCTGAGCCGGGCTCCGGCACCAAGCAGGCGTGGTTCGCCCGCCTGGCCCGCTTCTCCGGTCGGCGGCGCCGGCTCGTGATGTTGGTCTGGGTGGCGGTGATCGTGGTGGCCGCCCCCCTGGCACTGACCGTTTCGGGATCGCTGTCGGGCGCGGGCTGGGAGGCACAGGGCTCGACCGCGCAGCGGGTCCGCGACGAGTTGCGGCGCGACTTCCCTCAGGCCGGCGCCGAAGCCGCCGTGGTCGCGTACCACCAAAGCTCGTCGATCGCCCAGGACCCGGCCGGTCTGCAATCGTTGGTCGCCTCGTTACAAGGCGCACCCGGCGCCGCTTCGGTCGTCGATCCCCTCTCGGCACCTGCCGACACCGGTCTGATCTCCCCCGACGGGCAGACCGCGCTGGTGCCAGTCCAGCTCATTGCCAGCCAGGACGCCGACCTTCCGGTGTCGGCCGGGAAGCTGATCGACCATGTGAGATCGGTCGCGCTGCCCGCTGGTGCGACGGCGAAGGTCACCGGCGAATGGGCGGTCTGGAGTGACTTCAATGCCGAGAACGAGCACGCCCTGCACCTCGCCGAGCTCGTCTCGGGCCTACCCACTCTCATCTTGCTGTTCATCGCGTTCGGCTCGGCCATCGCCGCCGGCATCCCCCTGCTCCTGGCAGTAGCCGGCATCTTCGTCGGCTGGGCCGCCCTCCATGTGCTCAACGTGGCCACACCACTGTCGGTGTGGTCGATGAACTTCTCCATGATGATCGGTCTCGCCGTCGGCATCGACTACAGCCTGTTCATCGTCTCCCGCTACCGGGAAGAGCGCGAGGACGGCCACGATGCGCTCGACGCCATCGCCAACACGCTCACCACCGCCGGTAAGGCAGTGTTCCTGTCCGCCCTCACCGTCGTGCTCTCCCTCGCCGCGGTGTTCTTGGTGCCCGTCATGGTCTTCCGGTCGATGGCCCTCGGCATGATCCTCGCCGTCGTGGCCACCGCCGCCGCATCGCTCACCCTCTTGCCCGCCGTCTTGGTGGCACTCGGCGACCGGGTCCTCGTCGCCAAGACCAAGGACCCCGACCGCGCCGCCGAAGGGCGATGGGCGCGCTGGACCGGCGCTGCCCTCAAGCGCCCTGGCCGCACCCTCGCCGCCGGCCTCGCCCTGCTCCTCCTACTGGCCGGGCCCGCCCTCGGCATGCGGCTCGGCATGCCCGGCGCCCACGTCGTCGACCAAGGCAACTCCAGCCGCGACGGCTACGACATGGTCACCACCGCCTTCGGTCCGGGCGTCGCCGCCCCCATCTTCATCACCGCACCCGGTAGCGACGCTCCGGCTGTCCTCGCCGCCGCCATCGCCGACACCAACGTGGCCGACGCCCGCGTCGCCGCACCGCCCGCCGCCGATGGCCGCGTCGCCATTCGGGTGACGCCCAAGACCGCAGTCGACGACCCACAGACCTCTGAACTGGTCGGCCGCCTGCGCACCCAACTCGACGCCAGCGTGCCCGGCGCACTCGTCGGTGGTCCCGCGGCGCAGAACCACGATCTCACCGCCGCGCTCACCGGCCGCGCTCCGCTCGCCGTCGCCGTCATCATGGCCGTCGCCTTCGTGCTCCTGCTCGTCGTGTTCCGCAGCCTCACGATCGCCGTATCGTCGCTCCTGTTGAACCTCCTCGGCGTGGCCGCCAGCTTCGGGTTCGCCACCCTCGTGTTCCAGCACGGCTGGGGCGCCAGCCTCATCGGCATCGAACCGCAAGGCTTCGTCGATGCGTGGGCACCGCTGTTCTTCTTCGCCCTGCTCTTCGGGCTGTCGATGGACTACCAGCTGTTCCTGCTGGCCGCCATCAAGGAACGCTACGACGCCACCGGCGACGCCCAGCTCGCCGTGCGCGAAGGCATCGCCCGCACCGGCCGGCCCATCACCAACGCCGCGCTCATCATGATCGTCGTGTTCATCGCCTTCGGCGTCACCGGGCCAATCCCGCCGACCGAGCTCGGCATCACCCTCGCCCTAGCCGTGCTCCTCGACGCCACCGTCATCCGCATGATGCTCGTTCCCTCGCTCATGGGATTGCTCGGCGAGCGCAGCTGGTGGCTGCCCGGCTGGCTCGCCAGACGCCTGCCCAACATCCGCTTCTCGCACTGAACGAGAGGACATCGCTGATCATCTCGTCGCCGGGCGCGCTTTGCCCACGCCGGTCGGCTCTCGATGGCAATACCCTGGTAGGTATGAACCCCAGACTGATGGAAAGGATCGGCGATGGAGCTGCCCGATGACGTGATCGCCAACGTCCGCAAACGACTGCACCGCGTCAGCGGCCAGCTGGCCGGCATCGAGCGGATGCTGGACGACGGCCGCGAATGCAAGGACGTCGTCACCCAGATCAGCGCCGCCACCAAAGCCCTCGAGCAGACCGGCTTCAAGCTCGTCGCCGCCGGCCTCACCTACTGCCTGGCCAACCCCGAGGAGGCCGAAGCATCCGGCTACCCCCTCGAGACCATCGAGAAGATGTTCATGAAGCTGGCCTGATCCCGATGGCGTGCCTCCGGCGCCGGGCCCCCGGTCGGCCTGCTGCGGGTTACGGTGCGGTCAGGGCTTGGCGGCGGTGGAGGGCAGGGCGAGCACCTTGAGGAAACAGGAAAGGTTGCCTCTCGACACGGATAAACGATCTGCCTCAGCTCCGCCAGGCGACGGCGGCGCGTTCCGCTACCGTCAGCGCGATGAGGCGGCGTGCTCCGCCGTGCTGGAACTGCGGGTCCTCGTTGGACGATCAGGCGCGCTACTGCCCGTCCTGCGGGCAGGCGACGGGCGCAGTCGAGCTCGAGCCGTCCCCCGCCGACCGCCCCGGCGAGCCTGCCGAGGTGACGATGGGCGCTCCCCGCCGGCGCGCCCTGGTGGCCGCCGCCGCCGTTGGTGTCGCGGCCCTGATCGTGTCGGTCGTCGTGGTCAACGGTGGCCGCAGCCCGTCGCGATCGGCACCCACGACCGTTCCTCCCCCGCCGACGCCGACAACTGTCGTGACGTCGCCGACCACACCGACCAGCGCGTCGCCAGCAGCGACCACCGTTCCCGTCGCCCAGCAGGTGGCCCCGCACGCCGAGGCCGCCGGAGTCGTCGTGTACGTCGCCACCAACCACGGCGACATCGTGCGCCTCGATCTCGGCACCGGCACCATCGAGCGCCGCACGAACTTCGACGGCTCCGAATACAACCAGGGAACCTGGCTCCCGATGGCTCGCAAGGGTGGGTATGTGCTGCAGTCGCCGTATGCCTCGGGCAGCAACGGCGCCGGCCGGACCATCCTCGGCGTGAGCGACGACCCCGCCTCGACTCCGGCGGTGCTCCAGGGCCCCTCCGACGACAACTCCCTTGGCGCCACACAGCTGGCGCCCGCGGCGGAGCCCGATGAGGTGTGGCTCTGGAACCAGAACCCGGACCTGTCGACGACGGTGCGGCGGATGCGGATCGACGGCGCCGTGACCGCGGGCCCGGTGACGCTGCCCCCCTTCGCCTTCGTGCTCGGCGCCGACGGGCCCGGCGCCGTGGCCCTCGCCGGGCCGGGCGGCATGTACCGAGCGGCGGTGACGGCCACCGCGGTCGACATCGGGCCCGTCTGGCCCGGCCTGCTGGTCGCCTACAACGACCAGTCGCTTCTCAATCTGACGTGCACCGGGTCACTGGACTGCCGGCTCGAAATGGTCGATCGAGCGTCGTTGCAGAGCCGCCCGGTGAGCCAGAAGCCGAGCGACGTGGCAGCGTCGCCGTTCGTCGAAACGTCACTGTCGCCCGATGGCGCGTGGCTGGCCCACGTCGACGGCCCCACGGAGTCGACGCTGACCGTCTACGACCTCCTCGGCGACGGGACGCCGATTTCGCACGAGATCTTGTCGGCGGCGGGCTTCGGCCCGCCCGACCAACGCCCGTCGTTCGCCTTCTCGTCCGATGGACGATGGCTGGTCTTCCTCGATCCGTCCGACATGGTCGAGCTGTGGCCGGTGGGACGGCCGCAGCCGCCGGTGACGATCACCGTGCCCGGGCTGCACGGCCTGACCGCGCTCTCGGTCGCCCCGGCGTGACCCGGGCGGAGCGTCCGCCGCGGTTCGGATGGTGTCGCAACAGGGGCGGCCGGCGTCGTACGGGCGATGGCTCAGTCCTTGGCCAGCATCACTTCGGTGGACTTGATGACGACGATCACGGCGTCGCCGGGCGCGAAGGCGAGATCGTCGGCCGCGTCCTTGGTGATGGCGGCGGTTACGTGCTGACCGTCGGGCAGCACGACCTTGACCGTCGACATGACCTCGCCGTGGACCACGGTCTCCACTGTTGCGTTGAGTTGATTTCGCGCGCTGAGCCTCATGATCTCTCCTCTTTGGCCACCATGACCTCGGTCGATTTGATGATGACGATCACGGCATCTCCGGGGACGAGGTCGAGGTCCTGGGCGGCCTCCCTCGTGATGGCGGCGGTCAACAGCTGACCGTCACCAAGGCGCGCCTTGATGGTTGACATGACCTCCCCGTGACGTAGTGCGGTGACCGTGCCTCGCAGCTGGTTGCGAGCGCTCAGCTTCATCTCCGGCTTCGACTCCGGTGTCGTCGGGACCGGATGGAGGGCTTGGTCGAGGAAGCGGCGAACCGCACGTGCACTTTCGCGCCGCCACACATCGACGAGGTCGTCGTCGTCGGTCGACGTGAGCGTGGTGATGGCGGGCTCGAAGAGTTCCTGCTGGGCGACCAGGAGCGGCTCGTTGTCGAGGCCCCCGCGGTCGCGAAGCGCCAGCTTCACGAGCAGTTCCGTTCGCACATCACGGAGGTGCTCCACCGGTGCGTCGAGCCAACGCGCGGCGAGCCGCCGACCTGCCGCGGTAGCGGCGAGCACGACACGGTCGCGCCCGCGACCAGTGGCGAGTCCCCTACGGGTCACCAGTCCCTTGTCCACCAGGCCGTCGATCGCTCGATAGGTGAGCGGACGGGTGAGGCTCCAGATCCGGCCGAGTTCGCCACCAGGACCGAGAACCGTCCCAACCGCCCAGCCGTGCGCCACGCCTTGGGTGACCAGAGTGAGGCACACGCACTCGGCGAATGACGCCTCAGGAGGCCCGGGGCTGGTCTGGCGTGCGTTGGGCCGGTTCTTGGTCGCCATCATCGACACAGGGCCAAGGATAGTCAGCTTCTCATTTGATAGAGATCAGAAACTGGCTAATGTGCCGCCGATGCGACAGGCCCGTCTGCTCCCCGTCCCGTTGACCCTGCTGGCACTGGTGGGTGTCGCCTGCGGCAGCGACAACAGCAGTTCGTCGTCGACAACCGTGGCGGCGGCCACGACGGCGGCCACCACGGCGGCCCCGGCCACCACCACGGCCCCACCGGTTGCTGGCAACATCACGGTGCTGGCGGCCACCTCGCTCAAGGCCGCCTTCACCGAGGTCGGCACGGCGTTCACCGCCGCCAATCCCCAGGCCAAGGTGACGTTCAGCTTCGACGGGTCGTCCACGCTGGCCACGCAGATCATCCAGGGCGCTCCTGCCGACATGTTCGCGTCGGCCGACCAGGCCAACATGGCCAAGGTCACGACGCCGGGTCTGAACAGCACGCCACCCACGATCTTCGCCACCAACCTGCTGACGATCATCGTCCCCAAGGGAAACCCGAACGGGATCACCGGCGTGGCGGATCTGGCCAACCCGGACCTCAAGGTCGTCCTGTGCGCCGACGGCGTACCCTGCGGTACCTACGCCAGGCAGATCCTCGCGTCCGCTGGCGTCACCGTGACACCCGTCAGCGACGAGCAGAACGTGGGCGGCGTCGTCACGAAGGTCACCTCGGGTGAGGCCGACGCCGGGATCGTCTACGTCACCGACGTGCAGACGAACGCCGACAAGGCCGACTCGGTCGCCATTCCCGTCGACATCAACGTGATCGCGAAGTACCCCATAACCAGTCTCAAGACCTCCACGCAGGCGCCCGTCGACGCCGCCTTCACGGCCTTCCTCCTTGCCCCCGCCGCCCAGGCCATCCTGGCGACGTACGGATTCTCCAAGCCGTGACCACCACGGCGCCGGCCGAGGCGGACGCCGGCCGCCATCGTCGGGTGGGGCGCGAGCGTCTCCCCGTCCCGATCCTGATCCTGGCTGTGATCGCGGTGGCGTTCTTCGCTCTTCCGTTCATCGGGCTGCTGTGGAAGGCGCCGTGGGGCGACACGTGGTCGATCCTCACCTCGCCGAGTGCGCTCGATGCGCTGCGCCTGTCCATCTACTGCTCGGTGTGGGCCACCGGGCTGGCCATCGTGTTCGGCGTGCCGCTCGCCTGGCTGCTCGCCCGCATCGAGTTCCCGGGGCGGAGCGCAGCCCGGGCACTGTGCACCCTGTCGATGGTGCTCCCTCCTGTCGTGGCCGGCGTGGCCCTGTTCTACGCCCTCGGCCGGCGGGGCCTCGTCGGCCAGTACCTGGATCAGTGGTTCGGCATCACGTTGCCCTTCACGACGATGGGTGTGATCGTGGCCCAGACCTTCGTGGCCATGCCGTTCCTCGTGATCACCGTCGAAGCCGCCTTCCGCCAGCTCGATGCCCGCTACGAGGAAGCGGCCCGCACCCTCGGCGCGTCGCGCTGGTACGTCTTCCGGCGCGTCACCCTGCCGGCGATCCGGCCCGGGCTGGTCGCCGGCGCCGTCTTGGCGTGGGCCCGGGCATTGGGCGAGTTCGGGGCCACCATCACGTTCGCGGGGAACTTTCCGGGGCGCACGCAGACCATGCCGCTGGCCATCTATCTCGCCAATGAAAGCAACCCCGAGGAGGCCGTGACCCTTAGCCTGGTGCTCGTCGCCGTCTCGTTCATCGTCCTCGTCGCCCTGCGCGACCGGTTCCTCGGTGGGGGCGCGCCAGCGGCATGAGCCTCGCCGCCCACATCGTCCGAACACTGGGCCCGTTCCACCTCGATGTCGAGCTCGCCGCTCAACCCGGCGAGCTCGTGGCGCTACTCGGCCCGAACGGCGCCGGCAAGAGCACCGTGTTCCGCTGCCTCGCAGGACTCCTGCCGATCGACGGCGGCCGCATCGATCTCGACGGACAGCGCCTGGACGACGCGACCGACAACACCTTCATCCCGCCGGAACGGCGCCCCGTCGCCGTGGTCTTCCAGGACTACCTGCTGTTCTCCAACCTCACGGCGTTGGAGAACGTGGCGTTCGGCCTGCGCGCTCGAGGCGTCGCCAGGAGCGAGGCGCGGGCCCGGGCGGCACAGTGGTTGGAGCGAGTCGGCTTGGCCGACCGCGCCGGGCACCGGCCCCGCCAGCTGTCGGGCGGGCAGGCCCAGCGAGTGGCGCTCGCCCGAGCGCTCGCCACCGAACCGCGCCTGCTCCTCCTGGACGAGCCCCTCGCCGCCCTCGATGCGGGCACCCGGGGCGACGTCCGCCGCGACCTCCGTCGCCACCTCACCACCTTCGACGGCGTCCGCCTTCTCGTCACCCACGATCCCGTCGACGCCTACGCGCTCGCCGACCGCGTGATCATCCTCGAGGCCGGACGCATCGTGCAGGCGGGCACGCTCGACGACGTCAGCGCCAAACCCCGTTCTCGGTACATCGCCGACCTCGTCGGTGTGAACCTCTTCACCGGCATCGCCGACCACGGCACCATCGCCACGCCGACCGGCGGTCGCATCGTGCCCGCCGATCGCATCGAAGGCCTTGCCTTCGCCGTCATCCAACCGAACGCCGTGGCGCTCTACCGTGATCCCCCCGGCGGCAGCCCCCGCAACATCTGGCCGGTCACCGTGACCGACATCGACCGCCGCGCCGATCGCGTCCGCGTCCGCCTCGGCGGTCCCGTCGCCCTCGTCGCCGAGATCACCCCCGCCGCCCTCGACGCCCTCGCCCTGCGGCCCGGCGACAGCATCTGGGCCAGCGTGAAAGCCACCGAGATCACGACCTACCCAGCCTGAGGCGCAGCGGCCACGGCCGGCCGGTGCGGTCAACGACCGCCCTCCTATCTGGCCCACGGCGTAACGCGGCGCCGGTCGGCGAAGACCATCATCGATGCTCCGTCCCGCGCTCCTGCGCGCCCTGCTCGACCGCCACGGTGGCTTCACGATCGAGCCCCGCTCAGGCGCGACGATGGACCACGGCGTCTCGGTGTGTACGGAGCCCCACCTGTCGCTGCAGCTGCCGTGCTGGGACACCACACGGGTCAGCGCCTGGTTGGCGGGTCGTGCCGACGCGTACCTCCGTCCCGGCTGCTACGTCGGTGGCTGGTCCGATCCCACCAGCGACGACGTGTGGCTCGACGTGGTTCGGCTCCTGCCCGTCACGTGGCTGCACGCCGCCCTCCGAGCGGCGAACCAGCACGGCCAGCGGGGCGTGTTCGATCTTTGCCATCGCCAGCTCGTCCTGGTTCCGGCGTCGTGATACTGCCTCGCCCGGTCACGGCGTGGCGCGACCGGGCTCTGGCCGATCCCCGCCGGGGCGAACGCACCGCGGCCGTCCTCGGCATCGCCCTCGGCAGCTGCTTCCTGGTGTGCTTCGTGACCGGGCTGCTCTCGCACCTGATCCAGCATCCGCCCTCGTGGTTCGAGTGGCCGGCGCGGCCGGCGGGGCTGTACCGGATCACCCAGGGCGCTCACGTGGCGACCGGCATCGCCGCCATCCCGCTGCTGTTCGCCAAGCTCTGGACGGTCTACCCGCGACTCTTCCAGACACCCGCGGCGCGCGACCTGGCCCACGCCCTCGAACGGATCTCGCTGGTACCGCTGGTCGGCGGCGCGCTGTTCATGCTGGTCACCGGGGTAGCCAACATCGATCTGTGGTACCCGTGGCCGTTCTTCTTCCCGGCCGGGCACTACTGGATGGCGTGGGTCACGATCGGCGCCCTCATCGTCCACATCGGCGCCAAGGTCACGGTCACGAGGCAGGCCCTGGCGCGCCCACCGGTGCCGGGCACCGTGAACCACGACCGTCGCCGGTTCCTCGCCTTCGCCGCGACCTCCTCAGCGTTGCTCACGGTGGCCACCATCGGCCAGACCGTCGCGCCGCTTCGCCGCCTGGCCCTGCTCGCCCCCCGGCGCCCCGACCACGGCACCCAGGGCTTCCCGGTGAACAAGTCGGCGGCCGAGGCAGGCACCACGGCCGCCGCCGGGGACCCGTCGTATCGCCTCGTCGTCGAGCGCGACGGCACCGAGCTGGCGCGCCTCACCGTCGCCGATCTCCGCTCCCTCCCCCAGCGGGTTGCGACCTTGCCGATCAGCTGCGTCGAGGGATGGAGCGCGTCGCCGCGCTGGAGGGGCGTGGCGGTGCGCGACCTCCTCGCCGCCGCCGGGGTGCCCGAGCCCACCGAGGTGGAGGTGATCTCGCTGGAAGCTCCGGGCCTCTACAGCGAATCGGCGGTCAATCGAGATCAGGTCGCCGATCGCGACACGTTGCTTGCGCTGGACGTCAACGGCGAGCCGCTGGCACCGGACCACGGTGCGCCGCTGCGACTCATCGGCCCGAACCGGCCCGGCGTGCTCCAGACGAAGTGGGTGACTCGGGTGGTCGTGCGATGAACGAGGATCGCAGTCGCTGGTTCTGGCCCGCGCTCGCTCTGGGATGGGGGCTGATCGGCGTCGGCGTCGTCGGCCTGTTCAGCCAGCGCGATCGCACCGCGCCGTTCCAGCTCGTCCGCTACGTCGTCGGCTTCCTACTCGTCCACGACGTCGTTGTGGCGCCACTCGTGATCGGTGTCGGCTGGCTGGTGACCCGCTTCGTGCCCGCCATCGCGAGGGGCCCGCTCCGGGCGGCCCTGGCCCTGTCGGTCCTCGTCGTCGCGTTCTCCTGGCCGTTGCTGCGCCGCTATGGCGAGCACGCCACCAACGACTCCGCCCTGCCTCTCGACTACCGCCGCACCGTCCCTGCCGTCGTGGCCTTGGTGTGGCTGGTGGCGCTCGCGGTGCTGGCCGGCCGTATCGTCAGCGCCCGCCGCCGCCGAGCTGGCGGCTGATCCGCTCGACCGCGGAAGCGAATCCGCTGCCGGGAACGGCACTCGCGACGGCGACGGCATCGGCCCAGGTGTCCACGTCGCGCAACTCGGCCAGCAACTCCACCCCCAGCCCGAGCTGCTGTAGCCGCCGGTGCTGCTCGAGACCGGTGGAGCAGGTGCTCATCGCTACGCCGACGAACGCGTCGGGCGCCGGCTGTCGCAGCCCGATGGCCCAGTAGCCGCCGTCCGCGGCCGGGCCCATGACCGCGTCGACGCCGTCGGCGAGGAGCCGAGCGGCGTCGTTCAGCATCGTCACGGTGACCTGCGGGGTGTCCATGCCGATGAGCACCGCGGGTGCGTTTCCCCGGGCGCCGAACGCGTCGCTCATGGCCGCGTCGAGGCGCTCGTCGAGGCCGTCACCGCGCTGGGGCAGCACCTCGAAGCCGGGGGTGAGCCAGGGACCGGGCTGGCCATCGAGCACCAGGACGCGCCGGCGCGCCGGGGTCGCCCGCACGGTGGCCAAGGTGTCGGCCAGGGCCGCGGCCGCCAGCGCTGCCGCTTGGTCCGGCGTGCATGGTGGCGTGCAGCGCGTCTTCGTGCGACCCGGGGCGGGCGCCTTGGCCAGCACGATGAAATCGACCGTGCCGCTGCTCACGAGGCGAGGACGCGGCGCATGTCTCGCACCGCCTGCACCGTGCCCCGAGCCGTGCCCGTCACCTTCGAGCGGCCGATGCGGGGCGCGTACGGCACGGGCACCTCGTCGATGCGCCACCCGGCCCGCGCCCCCAGCAGCACCATCTCCAGCGGCCAACCCGAGCGCCGGTCGCGGATGTCGAGCGCCAGCAACGGCCGCCGGCGGGCGGCGCGCATCGGCCCGAGGTCCGACATCGGCGTGCCGGTGCGACGTCGCACTTCGGAGGCCAGTAGCCAGTTGGCCAGCCGGGCATGGGGTGGCCACGCGCCGGGCTGCGATCGGCGCGCGCCGAGCATGAGATCCGTCCAGCCCTCGATGACCGGTCCCGCCACCAGCTCCAGGTCGCGGGGATCGAGTGAACCGTCGGCGTCCATGAAGCACACGACGTCGGACGTCGCCTCCCGCAGCCCGGCGTAGCAGGCTGCGCCGAAGCCGCGCCGGGACTCCTCGACGACGACGGCGCCACATGCTCGAGCGACGTCGGCGGTGCCGTCGGTCGATCCGTTGTCGACAACGATTGGTCGGTAGCCAGCGGGCATGCGCCCCAGCACGCTGGGCAGAGCGGCGGCTTCGTCCAGCGCCGGTAGCACTACGTCGATCATCGATCCTCCGTAACGTCAATGTCGGTGGCGACGACCGACAAGGGATGGGTCCCATGATCGAGCACCAGGCGGCGCCGGCGCGCCCCTTGCCGCGTCGGGACCGGCGGGTAACCGCTGCTCTGGCTGCGGTGGCGATCGCCCTCGTCGTGGTGTCGGCCTGGGGGTACTGGTTGCGGGCGAACGGGGTGCAACTGCATCTCGGCGTGATCCCCCTCTTCGGTGCGTTCCGATTCCGACCCACGATCGGTCTTGTTTCTACCGTGCTCGCGGCGGGGGCATTCGTTACCGTCGGTCCGGCCCTGGCCGCCAGATTGAGGGTGCGGGATCTCCTGCTTGGGAGCTGGGCCGCTGCTGCTGGCTGGGCCGTTGCCCTCGCCACCAGCACCGGCGCCCACTGGCTCACCGCGCCGCTCGACAGCCGGTTCGACTACTGGGCGGCCATGCCGGCGGTCCGCCGTCTCGGTATCGGAGGTTTCGTCAGTACCTACCTCGACCGCCTCGGCGATTACCCGGTGCACGTACAGGGTCACCCTCCCGGCCTGCTCGTGCTGTACGGCCTGCTCGATCGCGCCGGCCTGACCGGGCCCGGCTGGGCCGCGGCCGCCGTGGTGCTCATCGGGTCGAGCACCGTGCCCGCCGTGCTCATCACGACCCGTCTCATGGCCGGCGAAAGCGCCGCCCGGCGGGCCGCGCCCTTCCTCGTGCTGGCGCCCCTCGCCCTGTTCGTGGCCACCACCGGCGATGCTGTTTTCATGGCACTGGCGGCGTGGGCCGTCGCCCTGCTGGCGGTCGCCGGCGCCCACGACCATCTCGGCGCCGCCCTTGCCGCCGGGGCCGTCGGGGCATTGACCCTGTACTTCACCTACGGCCTGGTCCCCCTCCTCGCCGCCCTCGGCGCCGTCGTCCTGTGGCACTGGCGCGAGAGCGCCGCCAGGTTGGCTGCGGCCGCAGGCGCCGGTGGCGCCGTCGTCGTGGCGGTGTGGACGGCAGCCGGCTTCTGGTGGCTCGACGGCCTCGACGCGTCACACCACTTCTACGGCGTGCGGGCCGGCAACGACCGCCCCTACAGCTACTTCCTCGTAGCCAACCTCGCGGTGTTCGCGCTGATGCTCGGTCCCGCTGGCATCGCCGGGCTCGTGCGGGTCTGGCGCACCGGCGTGACGCCGCTGGTCGCCGCCGCGCTGGTCGCCGTGGCCATTGCTGACCTGTCGGGTCTGTCCAAAGCCGAGGTGGAGCGCATCTGGCTGCCGTTCCTGCCATGGGTCCTCCTGGCAACCGCCACGCTGCCGCCGTTGCGGACTCGCACCTGGCTGGCCGCCCAGGCGACGTTGGCCATCGTGCTCCAGGTCACGATCGCGTGGCCGTGGTGAGGGTGCTCGTGACCGGCGGCGCCGGCTTCATCGGATCGCACGTCGTCGATGACCTCGTTGCCCATGGCCACGATGTCGTCGCCCTCGACTCCCTGAACCCGGCCGCCCACGCCGGGGTCCCAGACGGGCTGCACGCCGCCGCCGACTGGCGTTTCACCGACATCAACGACGGCCCCGCCACCCGCGCCGCCGTGGAGGGTGTCGACGCGGTGTGCCACCAGGCTTCAAGGGTGGGCCTCGGCGTCGACTTCGGCGACGTGCGTGCCTATGTCGCCGACAACGACCTCGGTACGGCGACGCTGCTCTGGGCGCTGCACGATGCCGGCTTCTGCGGCCGTCTGGTGCTGGCATCGAGCATGGTCGTCTACGGCGAAGGGCGTTACCTCTGCGCCGAGCACGGACCCGTCCGGCCAGGGCCACGCCGGCGAGGCGACCTCGACGCCGGACGGTACGAACCACCTTGCCCCGTCTGCCGCTCACCGCTCCTGCCCGGCCTCGTCGACGAGGACGCGCCCTCCGATCCCCGCAACGTCTACGCCGCCACCAAGCTCCACCAGGAGCACCTGGCCGCCGCCTTCGGGCGCCAGCACGACCTCCCCGTCACGGCGCTGCGCTACCACAACGTGTACGGCCCCCGGATGCCCCGCGACACGCCGTACGCCGGTGTCGCCAGCCTGTTCCGATCGGCGCTCGAGGCAGGGCGGCGGCCCCGGGTGCTGGAGGACGGCGGCCAGCGTCGCGACTTCGTGCACGTCACCGACGTCGCCCGCGCCAACGTCGCCGCGCTCACCACCGACGACCCGGTCGACGGACCGCTCAACATCGCCAGCGGCCACGCCTGCACCATCCTGGAGATGGCCACCGTCCTCGCCGGCGCGGTGGACGCCGCGCTGGTGCCAGAGGTGACCGGCGGCTACCGCCTCGGCGACGTGCGTCACGTCGTGGCCAGCCCCGCTCGCGCTCGCGAGACGCTCGGTTTCATCGCCGCCGTCCCACCCTCCGACGGATTGCGCGCCTTCGCCACCGCGGCGTTGCGCGCTCCAGCCAAGCCGAAGAAGGCGTCTTCGCCGCGCTGGTCGACGAAGGCCTGGGTCAACGCGTCGATCACGTCGCTGGGTACGTCGTCGTCTTGGAGGTGGCCGGTGAGCTCGATCGTGCGGCGCATCTGGGCCAGATACTCCGTGCAGTGTTCACAGGCGGCGAGATGACGGTCGATGGCCTTCGTGAGCCGTCGCGGCAGGGCGCCGTCGAGGTACGCCGTCACGAGCTCCACCCACTGCTGGCACACGATGACGCGCCGGCGCAAGAGCCTCATCGCGGCCCTCCCAGCTCCTGCTCCAACAGCGAGCGAAGCTTGCTTCTGGCCCGGTGCAACAGCACCCGCTGGTTCACCTCGCTGAGCTCCAAGAGCTCGCACACCTCCTCCGACGTCCACTCCTCGACATCGCGCAGCACAACGACGCGGCGCTGGTTCTCGGGAAGCGTCTTTACCGTCTCGGCGAAGTGCTCAAACGTTGCGCCCACCAGCAGCCGCTCCTCCGGTTGGTCGCTCCAGCGCGCCGGTGGCTGCGCCCACATGCCTCGTCCCGGGGGTCCCGCGAACCGTTCGATCGCCACCGACGGCTGCTCCGCCTCGGCCAGCTCATCGGCCAGGGACGACGCCGGTACCGTGCGCCGCTCGCGCACTCCCTTGCTGCGGGCCTGATTGGCCAGGATGCGGAAGATCCACGTCCGCAGCGTGGAACGGCCCTCGAAGCCGCCGATCCCCTTGATGACAGCGATCCACGTGTCCTGCACGACCTCCTCGGCGATCGCCGTCGACGGCACGAAACCCGACGCGAACCGAACCATCGCCGCGTGATTGCGCAGCACCAACTCACGGAACGTCTCCTGGTCGCCGGCGCGCAGCCGAGCCAGGACGTCGGCTTCGGCCGCGGTGACAACCATCGGGGCAAGAGTCTCCCACGCGGAGGCGTTCGACGCGGTTCAGCCCGTCGCAGCGTTGCTCGACCGAGCCGGCGCTTCCTTGGTTCGATCGGTGGGATCGAGGTGGCCGGCGTGGATGAGCGGTCGACGAGATGCCCACGGTCGGGCCCGTTCGAGCTGTGAGGCGAGCCGGAACAGGGTTGCTTCACCGCCGAACTGCCCCAGGAAGTGGACACCGATCGGCATGCCGTCATCGTTCCAATGGAGCGGAACGGACATAGCCGGGTTGCCGGTGATGTTGGCGACCACCCCGGAATACCCGACGGTTCGCCCACCACGTTCGAGGGCTCGGAGTGGCTCCTCCTCGGTGGAGGTGATCTCGCCGATCCGGGCTGGTGGTTCAGACATGGTGGGGGTGAGGAACATGTCGAACGCGTCGGGGCCGCCCGACAGGAAGCGGGCGACGTCGCGCGAGAACGCTTGGGTGTCTTCGACCGCGAGCAGATACTTGGCGGCGGTGACGCTGCGACCCACCGCCCAGAAGGCGCGGCGTGAGCGGTTCGATGTCGCTCGGGCCGGGCGACCGACCGAGCCGCCGGATCCAGTACTCGAGGATCCACGCGGCGGCGGCGTTGAACATCGTCCCAATGGCGGCCCCGACGTCGGGCGTGAGACCTGGGAGGTTGGCTTCGACCAGCTCGTGGCCCAGCGCAGCACACAACTCGACGGCGTCGTCGAGTGCGGTGACGCAATCCGGGTGACCGACGTTGCCATCGGCCATTCGGCCGCTGAACGCGATGCGGAGTCGACCGGGCTCGGCGCCGACTTCGTCGCTGAAGCGTCGCTCGACGGGTGGGGCCGGATACGGGTCGCCCTGCAGTGGTCCCGCGGTGGCGTCGAGCAGCGCGGCACTGTCGCGAACGGTGCGAGTGACAGCGTGTTCGCAAGCCCACCCGTTGAGCACGTCGCCGTACTCGGGGCCGAGCGGGACCCGCGCCCGGGTCGGCTTCAACCCGAACAGGCCGCAGGCCGAGGCCGGGTAGCGGATGGAGCCGCCGAGGTCGTTGGCGTGGGCCATGGGCACCATGCCGGACGCCACCGCAGCGGCCGACCCGCCGCTCGACCCACTGGTGGATCGATCGATCGACCACGGGTTACGGGTGGGGCCGTGGAGCACCGGTTCGCACGCCGGGGCCATGCCGAACTCGGGGCTGTTGGTGCGCCCGAGCACGATCAGCCCGGCCCGTTCGAGGCGCAGCGCGTGTTCACTCGTGAACCTGGAGATGTAGCCCTGGAGGAACCGTGATCCCTCGGTGAACGGTGTGCCGGCCCGCTCGATGACGAGGTCCTTCAACAGGTACGGGACACCGCCGAACGGGCCCGCCGGTCCGCCCGCCGCCATCTCGAGGGCCTCGTCGAAGCTGGTCGTGACGACCGCGTTCAGCGTGGGGTTGAGCGCCTCGATACGGGCGATGGCCGAGGAGACGAGCTCCAGCGCGGTCACGTCCCCGCGGCGGACGAGCTCCGCCTGGGCGACAGCGTCCATGTCGGCGATCTCCGTGGAGGTCATGACCGAACCTCGAACATCGCGAGATTCTCGCGCAACAAGATGGCTGACACGAGGCCGGCTGACGACACGCCTGCCACGTTCAGAGCCCGTACGCCTCGAGCAGGCGCAACCAGACCTCACTGACCGTCGGGAACGACGGCACGGCGTGCCAGAGCCGCTCGACGGGCACCTCGCCGACGATGGCGATGGTGGCCGAGTGGAGGAGCTCCTGCACTCCCGGTCCGGTGAAGGTGGCACCCACGATGACGCGGCGGCCTTCGTCGACGACGAGCTTCGACGTTCCTTTCACGCCGTTGCCGAGCGTGTAGGCGCCGGCCACGTCTCCGGTGCCGTAGGCAACGGCGCGAACGTCGATGCCGCGCTCGCGTGCCTGGCTCTCGGTCAGCCCGATGGCGCACACCTGTGGGTCCGTGAAGGTGACCCGGGGGACCATGTCCCGATCGGCGACGTCGTGGACGTCGTGGCCGGCGATGACATCGCCGACCAGGCGAGCCTGGTACTTGCCCATGTGGGTCAGCAGGGCGCGGCCGTTGCAGTCGCCGACCGCGTACAGCCACCCGCCTGGCACGGCAACGGCGCGGAGCTGGTCGTCGACATCGACGAACCGGCCTGGTTCGAGACCGACCGTCTCCAATCCGAGCGACGCCGTCGCCGGACGGCGGCCCACCGCAACGAGGATCTCATCGGCCTCGATGTCGCGGCCGTCGGCCAGGGTGGCGAGAACCGGACCGTCGGCACCATCCCGCCGGGCGGCGGCCGAGCGCGACGCCGGTGATGACCGTGATGCCCTCCGCCTCGAACGCGGCTGCGAGCTCGTCGCCGGCGAAGGGCTCCTCCCGGCCGAGAAGGCGCTCACCGCCTTCCACCACCGTGACCTCCTCGCAACCGAGCCGGCGGAACGCCTGGGCCATCTCGGCGCCGACGGCACCCCCACCCAGCACCAGAAGGCGGCGGGGTAGCTCCTTGGCCGACGTGATCGAGCGGTTGTCCCACGGCGCGATCTCCCGCAGTCCGGGGATCGGTGGGATCGCCGCGCTCGTGCCCGTCGCCAGCACCACCGCGCTTTTCGAGACGAGCCGGCGGGTGTCGCCATCGACCAGATCGACCTCGACGACGTTCTCGCCGACGAGCCGGCCGCGGCCCCGCACGAGCGCTATGCCCTTGCTGTCCAACCACGGGACCTGCCCGGCGTCGCTCCAGCCGTTGGTCATGTAGTCCCGCTGCGCGAACGCGGCCGCCACGTCGATGGAGCCGGTCACCGCCTGGGCGGCGCCGGGCACACGGCGGGCGGCCGCAATGACGTCACCCGGCCGGATGAGCGTCTTCGACGGAATGCACCCCCAGTAGGAGCACTCTCCACCGACGAGCTCTCGTTCCACCAGCGCGACCGACAGGCCGTGGTCGGCGCAGCGACCCGCCGCCGTCTCGCCGGCGGGCCCGCCGCCGATGACGATGACATCGAAGGATTCGGTGGATCGGAGTGCGTCGCTCATGACCCTGCAGTCCCGACCGGGCCGAATGCGTTACGCCTCCGGCGCCATCGTGTGCTCGACGTGGCGCCGCCCAACCGTGGCGGCCGTGACGCCGCGATCGACCAGGGTCAGGGAACGCAGCGCGGTACGGCCTCACCGGCTCCTACGCGTGATCAGGTCGGCGACCAGTCCAGTCCAGCCCGTCTGGTGGGAGGCCCCGAGCCCGGCGCCGGTATCGCCGTGGAAGTACTCGTTGAAGAGCAACCGGTCGTGGAGGGCCGGGTCGCGTCTGCAGCTTCTCGGCCGGCCCGAACGCCGGGCGGCGTCCGTCCGGCCCGTCGAGGAACGTGGAGATCAGGCGGCGCGCCAACTCGTCGGCCACTTGGCTCAGCGTGCGATGCTGGCCGGAGCCGGTGGGGCATTCGACCGTGACGTCGTCGCCGTAGAAGCGGGCGAACCGCTCGACGGCTTCCACGAGAAGATGGTTGACCGGGAACCACACTGGGCCCCGCCAGTTGGAGTTGCCACCGAACAGGTCGGTCGTCGACTCGGCCGGTTCGTAATCGACCGAGTACCGCATGCCCGCCAGGTCGACGGTGAACGGCTCGTCGCGGTGGCCAGCCGAGAGCGCCCTGACCCCGTGGGGCGACAGGAACTCCGCCTCGTCCAGCATGACGGCAAGGATGCGGGCCAGCCGCTCGGGGGGTACCACCGACAGCAAGCGACCCTCGACGCCGTCACGCTCGTGGGTACGGGCGATGCCAGCGGCGAACTCGGGCTTGTTCGCCGAGAACCAGCGGAGCCTGCCGGCGAACTCGGGTAACCGCGCCAACGTGGCCGGACCCAACGTCGTCGTGGCGGCGAGGGGAAGGAGCCCCACGACTGACCGGACCCTCAACGGCACCGTGTCGCCGTCGTCATCGTGGAGCACGTCGTGGTAAAGGCCGCCCTCCTCGTCCCACAGGGACTCGCTGGCGGCGGCGATGTAGGCGAAGTGCTCCAAGAACTTCGTGGCCATGTCCTCGTACACGCGGTCGCGCTCGGCCAGCACCAGCGCGATCTCCAGCAGGTTCAAGCAGTACATCGCCATCCACGCCGTGCCGTCGGCCTGAGCCAATCGACCGGCGACCGGCAGCTGGGCGGATCGGTCGATGGGGCCGATGTTGTCGAGGCCGAGGAAGCCGCCTTCGAACAGGTTCATCCCGGCGGCGTCCTTGCGGTTGACCCACCACGTGAAGTTCAGGAGCAGCTTCTGGAAGATCCGTTGCAGGAACTCGTGGTCGCGGCGGCCGTCGAGCTCGAACACCCGCAACGCCGCCCACGCGTGGACCGGCGGGTTGACGTCACCGAACGACCACTCATAGGCGGGCAGCTGACCGTTGGGATGCATGTACCACTCACGGCACAGCAACAACAGCTGATCCTTGGCGAATTCCGCGTCGACGAGCGCCAGTGGCACGCAGTGGAAGGCGAGGTCCCACGCCGCGTACCACGGGTACTCCCACTTGTCGGGCATCGAGATGACATCGGCGTTGTTGAGGTGGCGCCACTCGTGGTTGCGGCCGTGCTTGCGGTCCTCGGGCGGTGCGGGGAGGGCGGGGTCGCCTTCCAACCATCGGTCCACGTCGAAGTGGAAGTACTGCTTGGTCCACAGCATCCCGGCCAGGGCCTGGCGCAGCACCCGGGCCTCATCGGCGCTCGCGCCAGGCGGCGTGAGGGTGGCGTAGAACTCGTCGGCCTCGCGCTCGCGGTCGGCCATGGCCCGTTCCCACTCGCCGTTGGACGCAGCACCGTCAGGCGAGAGACGCAGCCGCACCTCCGCGGTCTCACCGCCGGCAACCGTGAGGCGATACCAGTGCGCAGCTTTGGTCCCGGTGCGTTCGGGATTGACCGTCGGTGCACCGTGGACGACGTGGTCGGCGATCCCGTCCTTCGGGAACGCCGGCCCGTCGGCGCCCCAGAGCCGCTGTGCGTTCGACTCGTTCTCGCAGAACAGCCGCTCCGGCGAACCGTCCCCGACGAGCATCATGCGGCCCAACTCGTGGTGGTCGGCCACCAGGGTGCCGTCGTTGTCGACGATGAGCGGCTTGCGGTCGTCGAGTCCCCATGACCACGTGTTGCGGAACCACAGGGTGGGCAGGACGTGCACGGTGGCCTCGTCGGGGCCGGCGTTGCGGATCCGCACCCGCACGCAGGTGTCGTCGGGCGACGCCTTGGCGTAGTCGACCGTGATGTCCCAGTACCGGTCGTCGTCGAAGAGGCCCGTATCGAGCAGCTCGAACTCGGGGTCCTGCCGGCCGCGGAGCTGGTTCTCGGCGACCAGGCGCTCGTAGGGGAACTCGCGCTGCGGATAGACGTAGGCCCAGCGCATCCACGAGTGCGTCGGGGTCGAGTCGAGGTACCACCACAGCTCCTTGGCGTCCTCGCCGTGGTTGCCCTCGTTCCCCGTGAGCCCGAAGATGCGCTCCTTGAGGATGGGGTCGGTGCCGTTCCAGAACGACAGGGCGAAGCACAGCCGCTGGTGATCGTCGCACAGGCCGGCCAGGCCGTCCTCGTTCCACCGGTAGGCGCGGGAGCGAGCGTGGTCATGAGGCAGGTATCCCCACGCGTCGCCGTTGGCGCTGTAGTCCTCCCGGACCGTGCCCCATGCCCGCTCGGACAGGTACGGCCCCCAGCGCTTCCACGCCGCGCCGTCGTCAGCCAGACGGGCTTGCTCGATGTTCGTGCTCATGACGTGGCCTCCGTGACCGGCGAGGCGGTCGGTCAGATGGTCGGCAACGCGCAGGGCGTGGTCGACGCCTGGGTCGCGTGGCCGTATTCAGCGATGACGTCCCTGAACATCTGCTCGACCTGGTCTTCCTGCGACACGTCGGCGGCAACCAGCATGGGGTGGACTCCGGCGTCGTCCATGGCGTACATGCAGGCATCCTTGCCGCGCTCGATGGCGTCCTTGGTCGATTCGGCACCGTCGGGGTAGCCGACGTAGTTGATGGCCACATTGGCCCCGTCCTCGGCGAGCCGAATGGCGATGGCCTGACCGATCCCTGAACTGCCGACGATGGCGACCTTGCCGTCGATCCCTCTCATGACGCCTCCTCGAACGTGGCTACGTATTGGTCTGCCGTCCTCCAGGACCTGCGGGCGTTACACGTCAGGTCTCGGGCCGGCGGCGCTGCCCGCGAGCTGTCGAGCTGGTGGCCTGGCGTAGCCGCGACCCACGCGGTCCAGGTGCTCACCGCCGTCAACCAGCTGGGTTGGGCCGAGCAACTCGCCCTGGCCGAGTCCCTCGATGTTGGCGTGTTCGCGCCAGGCGACCACCTCGCCATGGGCAGTACAAGGAGCCCACATGCCGATTTCGTCCGCCTTCCCGTTCGAGCACGAACGCGCCACCGTGCACGGGTTAGGAGATGGCCCGCGGGCGGACCACCGATCAACTCGGACGTAAGGAGTTGGTGAGAAATCGGTGCCGCGGCCCCGAAGCCCACGCCTGGACGGCGAAGTCTCATCTACCGTCGAGCGCATGGCGGTGGTCCACGGTGATCCGACGGCGGTGGAGGAGGTCGCGGCGGGGGTCGAGGCCAATGCCCGCTTGACGGGTTCCGCGGCGGCGGTGCTCCTGATCTTGCTCGCCGTGGAGGGCATCACGATCCTCGAAGTCGGCAGCCTTCTGCGACTCCATGTCTTCGTCGGCATGCTGCTCGTGCCGCCCGTGCTGCTCAAGACGGCCACCACCGGGTACCGCTTCGCTCGCTACTACGCCGGCAGCCCTCCCTACCTCCGGCGCGGGCCACCACACCGGGTGCTGCGAATCCTCGGCCCTTTCGTCGTCGTGCTGACGATCGCAGTGCTCGGCACCGGCGTGGCACTGCTGTGGGCGCCGAGCGGTTGGCGTCACACGATGCTCTTTCTGCACAAGGCCACGTTCGTCTTGTGGTTCGGCGCGATGACCGTGCACGTGCTCGGCCACCTCGTCGACACCTACCGGCTGGCACCGCGAGACTGGAACCCGAAGGCGGCGTACGTGCCCGGTGCGTGGCTGCGCCGCGCCACGGTCGTCGCCACGTTGGTGGCCGGGACAGGCCTCGGGCTGCTTGCCCTCGGCCAGGTCGATACCTGGGTCCGGAGCTGAGCGCACCGCCGGTCTTGCACGTGGGCAACCATGTGCGTGGACACGGACGAGTGAGAGGTGATGGGCGATGGCCTCAACGGTCGGGACGGTGGCGGTTGTGTGGCGTGGCGCCGGCGACGCGCTGCCGTCGGAAACCCGTAACTACGACCGGCTCCGTCCGATCTTTGATGCGTTGTCTGATGCGGGAGTAGCGGTGGAACCCGTCCTCTACAGCGATGCGGCGTGCGATCCAGTCCGGGATCGGTTGGTGCGGGTCGACGGCGCGCTGGTGTGGGTGGATCCGATCGGAGACGGCGAGGATCGAACCACTCTCGACGCTGTGCTACGAGACGTATCCTCGCATGGTGTGTGGGTCAGTGCCCATCCCGACACGATCGAGAAGATGGGCACCAAGGAAGTGCTGCATCGCACCAGGAGCATGGGTTGGGGCACCGACACGTACCTCTACGCCACGAAAGCAGAGTTCCGGCAGGCGTTCCCGGCGGTGTTGCGCGCCAGCCGACGCCGCGTGTTGAAGCAGAACCGCGGCAACGGTGGCATCGGCGTATGGAAGGTCTCACTCATCGACGTCCCGGCAGGCACCGCCGCCTCGACAGCCCCGACCGTGGACACGAACGTGAGGGTCCAGCACGCCGCCCCGCGAGACGATGTGACCGAGGACATGACGCTCGGCCAGCTCATGGATCGATGCGACTACTACTTCATCGGCGCAGGGAAGCTCGTCGACCAGCCCTTCATCCCCCGAGTCACCGATGGCATGATCCGCGTCTACCTCGTCGGCGGCGCGGTGGTCGGCTACGCCCGCCAGCACCCGGCGGTGCCCTCCGGAGACACGACTCTCGCCGCCGACCGGGCCCTCGGCATGCCCTCCACGAAGACGATGTACGGCCCGGACAGCCCCACCTTCCAAGCCCTCCGGACGCAAGTCGAAGACCCTTGGGTGCCCCAACTCTGCGCACTGGTCGGCCTCGACCCAACCGACCTGCCCCTCCTCTGGGACGCTGATTTTCTCTACGGACCACCTACCGACGCAGGCGACGACACGTACCTGCTCTGTGAGATCAACGTGAGCAGCGTGTTGCCCTACCCCGAGGCGGCCCCGGCGACGCTCGCCACAGCCGTCCGCTACCGCCTGACGACCACCCGGTGAACGCGCCGTCGGACGTTTCCGGCGCGACGATTGGGCCGCGTCGACGCCGCCCCCGGGAGCAGGCACGATGGAGCGGTGCGACGCAGGGCGGTTGTTCGATGCCTGGTGGCTGCGGTCTTGTTCGGCGCGTCCGCACCCGCCGCGTCGGAGCTGGCTGGGGACATGAACGCCTTCGCGCTCGCGGGTCTGCTCTACCTGGGAGCCGGCCTCGCGGTGCTGCCCTCCACGATCATGCGACCCCCGGCGTGTCGCCCCCTGCGCCGCGGTGGCCGCCGGCTGGGAGTCGCCGTGGTCTTCGGGGGCGCAGTAGCACCGGTGCTGCTCGCGGCGGGTTTGGCCCGCACTCCGGCCGCGACCGCGTCCCTGCTGCTCAACCTCGAACTGGTCGCCACCGTCCTGCTGGCCGCTGTCGTCTTCCACGAACACATCGGCCGGCGCGTCGCCGCCGGCACCACACTGGTCGTCGCCGGCGGCGTCGCGCTCACGTGGACGGCCGCACCCGAACTGCGCCTCGGAGTGCTCTTCGTCGCCGGGGCGTGCCTGTGCTGGGCGGCCGACAACTGCATCACGGCGAGCCTCGACGAGCTGGCCCCCCACCACATCACGATGGCCAAAGGCGTTGTGGCGGGCTCCGCCAACCTCGTGCTCGGCCTCCTCGTCGCGACCGCGCCGTCGCCCAGCCAGATCGTGGCTGCGCTCGTGATCGGCGCCATCGGCTACGGGCTGTCCATCACGCTCTGGGTGACAGGTGCACGCGACCTGGGCGCGGCCCGAGGGCAGCTCATCTTCGCGATCGCCCCCTTCGTCGGTGCTGTCATCGCGTGGGTTGTGCTCGGCGACCCGGTTACCACCGCCCAAGTCGCCGCACTCATCCTTGCCATCGTCGGGGTCAGCGCCGTGCTGCACTCGTCGCACTTCCACGAACACCACCACGTGTCGATGGAGCACGAACACGAACACGAACACGACGGCAGCCACCACGAACACGACCACCCGGAGGCTGTCGAGCATCACCTGCACCCCCACCGGCACCGGGACCTCGTCCACGCCCATCCTCACGTGCCCGACCTTCACCATCGCCACGGACACCCGTAGGCACGGTGCTGTGGGACGTACGCCGGCAAGAGGAGCTCCAGCGCCGCCTACGCACCTTGCATCACTGAAGTGGCCGTTGCCGACGTACATGGCGTTGTGGCCGAGGTCGGAGTAGAAGAAGACGATGCGCCGGCCTGCAGTTGATCGAAGGACACGTGCAGCGAGCAGTTGAACTGCATGACCGTGTCAGCGCGCCGTCGAGTGGTGCACCGGTAAGGCATGTCACCACCCAACGGCGCGAACCCGCACCACGGCCACGGCCACCCTGACCACGGCCGCCACGCCGACATGTTCCGGCGGCTGTTCTGGATCAATCTCGTCTTGGCGCTGCCGGTCGTCCTCTACTCGCCGATGATCCAGGACTGGTTCGGCTACATGGCGCCGCAGTTCCCGGGCTACACCCTCGTGGCGCCCGTCTTCGGCAGCGTCATCTTCTTCTACGGCGGCTGGCCGTTCCTCTCCGGCGGCTGGAGCGAACTACGCGACCGCCAGCCCGGCATGATGCTGCTGATCACCATGGCGATCACGGTCGCCTACGGCGCCTCGCTGGCCTCCGAGTTCGACGTCTTCACCGTCGACTTCTGGTGGGAGCTGGCCGCGCTGATCGTCATCATGCTGCTCGGCCACTGGCAGGAGATGAAGGCTGTCGGCGAAGCGCAAGGCGCGCTTGCCGCCCTCGCCGAGCTGCTGCCCGACGAGGCCGAGCGCGTCACCGACGGCGGTGTGGAGACCGTTCCCATCCATCTGCTGCGTTCTGGCGACATCGTGCTGGTGCGCTCGGGCGGCCGCATACCGGCCGACGGCAGCGTGGTCGAGGGTGAAGCCGAAGTCGACGAATCCATGGTCACAGGCGAGTCCCGGCCGGTGCCCAAACGTCTGGGCGACCACGTCGTGGCCGGCACCGTCGCCACCGACTCCGCCCTGCGCGTACGCGTCGAAGCCGTCGGCGACGACACCGCTCTCGCGGGCATTCAGCGGCTGGTCGCCGAGGCCCAAGCGTCGCGCTCGCGTGCCCAGGCCCTGGCCGACCGCGCCGCCGCGCTGCTCTTCTATGTTGCGGTCTCCTCCGCCGCCCTCACCGCCATCGTGTGGTCACTGCTGGGCGACGGCGAGCAGGCGATCGAACGGACGATCACCGTGCTCGTCATCGCTTGCCCGCATGCTCTCGGGCTGGCCATTCCGCTGGTCATCTCGCTGAGCTCGGCGATTGCCGCCCGCCACGGCATCCTGGTCAAAGACCGCTTGGCGCTCGAACGCATGCGCATCGTCGACACCGTCCTGTTCGACAAGACCGGCACCCTGACCCGAGGTGCCCACGTCGTCACCGGCGTGGCCACCGTCGCGGGGCACGCCAACGACACGGTGTTGGGGCTCGCCGCGGCCGCCGAAGCCGACTCCGAACACCCGCTCGCCCGCGCCATCGTCAAGGCGGCGGCAAACCAGGGCGACATCCCGGCGGCGAGCAACTTCCGATCGCTCACCGGACGCGGCGTCGAGGCCGACGTCGACGGCCACCACGTCGCCGTCGGCGGTCCCGCCATGCTGCGCCAGCTCGAGTCGTCGCGACCGGCCGAGCTACAGGCGGCTGAGGGCAACTGGAGCACCCGCGGTGCCGCGGTGCTGTACGTGGTCGTCGACAGCCAGGTCGTGGGGGCCATCGGCCTGGAAGACGAGGTGCGCCCGGAGTCCGCCGAGACCGTTCGGCAGCTGCACGCCCAAGGGGTGCGGGTGGTGATGATCACCGGCGACGCTCGATCGGTGGCCGACGCGGTGGGTCACGAGCTCGGCGTCGATGAGGTCTTCGCCGAGGTCCTCCCCGAGGACAAAGAGCACGCCGTCGCCGATCTCCAGGGCCGCAACCTGATCGTCGCGATGGTCGGTGATGGCGTCAACGACGCCCCTGCGTTGGCTCGGGCCGATGTGGGCATCGCCATCGGCGCTGGCACCGATGTCGCCATCGAGTCGGCCGGGGTCGTGCTCGTCTCCTCAGATCCCCGGCTTGTCGTCAGCGTCATCACGCTGTCGAAGGCCAGCTACCGCAAGATGATCCAGAACCTGGCCTGGGGCGCCGGGTACAACATCATTGCCATCCCGCTGGCGGCCGGCGCACTGGCATGGGCGGGCTTCACGCTGGCCCCCGCCCTCGGCGCCGTCTTCATGAGCCTCTCGACCATCATCGTGGCCGCGAACGCTCAGTTACTACGTCGAGTTCGTTTGGCACCACCGCAGGGAAGTCGAGCTCGGTCGCGTTCGGCCGGGGGGTTGTGCTCGTGACGAGCCCCGCCAGTGGTGTCCTGGTCGCCCAGCCGGTGATCGGGACCAGGAGGCGTCGCGCCAGGCCCGAGAAGCCAAGGGCAACGAAGCCGCCCAGGGCCAGGCCGGCCAGGACGTCGCTGGGGTAGTGAACACCGACGTACAGACGGCAGCCCGCCATCGCGACCGCGGCCACGGCGGCGATCACACCGAGACGCCGGCTGCCCAGTGAAGCGCCCGCCAACAGGAGGCCGGCGGCGACCGCCCCGGCGGCCGTGCTGTGGTCGCTCGGAAACGAGGCATCCGCGCTCCGGGCGATCAAGACGTGGGCGTCGTGCATCGCTGCGTACGGCCGAGAGCGGTCGACGACCTTGTTGATGAGCTGTGCGACGGCCAGCGCCACGAGCGGAGCAGCGGCCGCCCAGGCCACGGCCGCGGTGGCGACGGGGGCGTCGGGACGGCGACGGGCCTGCCACCAGGCGACGACGAGGAGGACGGCGAACAGGGCGATGCCGTATTGGGCGTAGGCGCGGGCGATGCCGTGCGCCCACGCCGTCGCATCGGCGAGCCCGTTGATCCGCCGGTAGAGCCATCCATCCACGTTCAAACTCGCTAACTGGCCAGACGGCGTCACTGCATTCTCCCTGCGCTCGTTGAGTCAAGGCGCAGTGTGCGGGATTGTTCCTGAAGCCACCCTGAAGCGATCGGCTACACGACCTTGGGGAAACGCACCTCGAAGCAGGCGCCCGGCCCGTCACCGACCACGGCGACGGTGCCGTGATGAGCTGCTACCACTTCCCGGACGATGGCCAACCCCAAGCCGCTACCACCGTCGTCGTTCGCTCGGGCCTCGTCGAGGCGGGCGAACCGCTCGAAGATCCGGTCCCGGTCGCCTGGCGCGATGCCGAGACCGTCGTCGGCAACGGTGAGCACGACATCGTCGCCATCGGCGTGCACGACGACCTTGACGTTGGTGATGGCGTGTCGAACGGCGTTGTCGAGCAGGTTTCGGATCAGCCGGGCCACGTCGTCGCGCCGGCCACGTACCCATGCGACGTCGCCGACATCCAGGGAGATCGCGACGCCGTCGCTGGCGGCCCGCCGGTCCAGTTCTTCGATCGTCACCGCCACCAGGTCGAAGACGGCGGAGGGCTGGTCGTCGCCCACGGCGTCGATGCGGGCGAGTACCAACAGGTCCTGCACGAGATGTTCCACCCGCGCCTGATCGGCGAGCACGTCGTGGCTGGTGGCGATCCAGTCCGCCCGGTCGGGCCGGGCCAACGCCACCTCCAGCTGGGCGCGCATCGCCGACAGCGGACTTCGGAGCTCGTGCGACGCGTCGGCGGTGAAGCGGCGTTGACGAACCGCTGCGGTTTCCAGCCGGTCGAGCATGGCGTTCATCGTGACGGCCAGGCGTTGGATCTCGTCGTTCGTCCTCGACATGGGAACCCGCCGATGCAGGTTCCCCTCGGTGATGGTGTCGACCTCGTGGCGGATCTCCTCCACGGGTCGCAGGGCGCGCCCCAAGGCCCACCAGGTGACAGCGCCGACGACGAGGACCAGGACCGGAAGCCCGAACGCCAACGCCACCGACAGCAGCCTGATGGCATGGTCCACGGTGTCCAGCCCGGCGCCGACGTACACCACGGCCGGACCGGAGGGTGTGACCGTCGAGAGGGCCACCACCCGAAAGCGGCCCTTCGGGCCAGATGGCAGCTGCTCGACGGTGCGAGCCTCCGGCGCCCCGCCGGGTGGCTGGAACGTGGCAATGGCGACGTCCGCCGGTGCCGCCGGTGAGTGGGCAAGGACTCGTCCATCGACGGTGACGATCTGCGCAACGGCGGCGTCATCGCCCGCGACGATCAACGGGGACGGCAACCGACCAGCAGCCGCCTCCCCCGCGATGTCTCCCGCCCTTGCTTCGGCGACATCCTGCCGACCGGCGATCAAGAAGCTGCGCTGCAGCTCCAACAGGCCCTCCGCCCCCAATCCCAACGTGCCCGCGACGATCACCATCACCGCCAACGTGACCCGGACGCGTACCGGCCCCAGCATCCGCCGAACGAGACGGCCGGGAGGGCTCTCGATCAGCACGGCCCAGCTGCGGGTCACCAGGTGCCGGCGGGGCGATGTGCCGCCGGCGTCGGGCTCCGTCTCCGACGCCGGCGGCGGCTGGTCCATGAGCTCAACCCTCGTCGGTGTTGAGCCGGTAGCCGACGCCGCGCACCGTTGCCACCGCGGACCGCTCCCCCTCGATGTCGATCTTGCGGCGCAGCGCACTCATGTGGACCTCCACGACGTTCTGGTCACCGTCGAAATGGAAGTCCCACACGTGCGCCAAGATCTCCGCCTTCGACACAACCTGGCCCCGGTGGCGCATCAGGAACTCGAGCACGGCGAATTCCTTGCCGGTCAACTCGATCCCAGACCCCGCACGCGTGCACGCGTGCGTCGCGGGATCCAGCTCCAGGTCGCCAACCCGCAGCACCGCCGGCCGCTCGGTCCGGCCGCGACGAATGAGTGCTCGCAACCGAGCCAAGAGCACCACCACCGAGAAGGGCTTGGTCAGATAGTCGTCGGCGCCGGTGTCCAGCGCTTCGGCCTCGTCGAGCTCACCGTCTTTGGCCGTCAACATCAGGATCGGCGTCCAGTTGCCCGCCTCCCGGAGCCGGGCACACACCTGAAACCCGTTCAGGCCCGGCAACATCACGTCCAGGACGATCACGTCATACGGCTGCTCCATCGCCAGCCACAGCCCCTCCGTGCCCGTGAGTGCAACATCGACGGCGAAACCTTCGTCTTCGAGCCCGCGACGCAGCGCGGCCGCCAGCCGCTTCCCGTCTTCCACCACGAGCACCCGCACGCCGTAGACCTCCTCCATCCCAGGCTGCCACGCCCCGGCTGAAGATCGGCTGAAGCCCGCCTCGAGCTGCCCGCCGGCTCCCAGGCCGCGCCCCGGCGAACAGCGGACCGTTCACACCCCCGCCCGCCCCGGCGGTGGCTACCGTGCGGCGGTGACCACGGAGGAATCACCCGGCTACGTCCAGGCCAACGCCGACTTCTGGGAGGCTCGGCGCGACGACCAGTTGACCCTCGCCGAAGCGCAGTGGGCGGCGGCCGAGCCGACATGGGGGATCTTCTCCGTCCCGGAGTCCGAGGCCGGCCTGCTGCCCGAAGACCTCGAGGGTGTCCGAGCCCTGGAACTGGGCTGCGGAACGGGCTACGTGTCCGCGTGGCTCGCTCGCCGCGGCGCCCATCCCGTCGGCGCCGACCCGACCCCCGGACAGCTCGCGATCGCTCGGCAATTCCAGGAACGTCACGGCCTCCCCTTCCCACTCATCCGAGCGGCGGCAGAGCAGGTGCCGTTGCGTGACGCCTCGTTCGACCTGATCGTCAGCGAGTACGGAGCGGCCATCTGGGCCGACCCCTATCGGTGGATCCCGGAGGCGGCTCGACTGCTGCGACCCGGTGGGGAGCTCATGTTCCTCGGTAACAGCAGCCTGCTGATGCTGTGCATACCGGACGAGGACGGGGTCGCGGCCACCGACCGACTGCTGCGGCCCCACTTCGGCATGCACCGCTTCGAATGGCCCGACGACCCGACCGTGGAGTTCCACCTCGGGCACGGCGACTGGATCCGGTTGCTGCGAGCGAACTCGTTCGCGATCGAGGACCTCGTCGAACTGCGGGCGCCCGCCGACGCTCACACCTCTTACCCATTCGTCACCGCCGGCTGGGCCCAACGGTGGCCGTGCGAGGAAGCTTGGCGGGCCCGCCGGTTGTGATCGATGGCTGACTGGGTGCTGCACGTCGACCTCGACCAGTTCCTCGCCGCGGTCGAGATCCTGCGGCGCCCGGAACTGGCCGGGCGCCCCGTCGTGGTGGGCGGCGACGGCGACCCGAGCCGGCCGCGACAGGTGGTGGCGACGGCCTCGTACGAGGCGCGGGCCTTCGGCGTGCGATCGGGGATGCCGCTCAGGGCGGCGGCGCGCCGATGCCCCGCCGCCGTGTTCCTGCCGTCGGACCGCCCGGCCTACGACGCCGCGTCGGCCCGGGTGATGGCGACGCTGCGGTCGTTTCCGGTGGTGGTCGAGGTGTGGGGTTGGGACGAAGCCTTCGTGGGGGCCGAGACCGACGATCCCGAAGCGCTGGCCGCCGCCATCAAGGGGCGGGTGCTGGCCGAGACGGGCTTGTCGTGCGCGGTGGGCATCGGCGAGACCCGGTTGCAGGCCAAGACGGCGACCGGGTTCGCCAAGCCCGGGGGCATCGCCCGGCTCACCCGGCGAACGTGGATCGAGACCATGGGCTCCAAGCCGGTCACCGCGATCTGGGGCATCGGCGATCGCACCGCCACCCGGCTGGCCGACAACGGCATCCACACCGTGCTGGATCTGGCCCGGGCCGATCACCACGAGCTGGCGCGGCAGTTCGGCCCCACGATCGGGCCGCACCTCCGCGTGCTCGGTCTCGGCGGCGGCGACGCACCCATCGTGGACGAGCCGCACCTCGCCCGGTCCCGCAGCCGGGAGGTGACGTTCGAGCACGACCTCACCCTCCGCACGGACATCGACGATCAGGTGGCCCGGTTGGCCACCGGGGTGACCGAATCGGTCGTGGCGGAGGGACGGCGGGTGACGCACGTAGCCGTCAAGGTGCGCACGGCCACGTTCTTCACCCGAACGAAGATCAGCAAGCTGCCGGAACCGTCGACCGACCCCGCCGAGGTGGCCCGGCGCGCCGCGGCCGTGCTCGGCCGGTTCGAGCTGACCCGGCCGGTGCGCCTCCTGGGTGTCAGGGTCGTGCTGGAGCTACCGACGTGACGACCGCCGGCCGCCGGCCATCACCCGGTTTCGGCCGCCTCACCGTCGGGACTGGCCAGCACCACCGAGTACCCGTCGAGATCGCGTAACCACACCTCTCGATGGGCGGGGCCGCCAGGCTCACCTTCGGGCGGGTTGCGATGCGGCGCCAGCACGACCTCGGCCTGTAGCCCACCCGCTCGCGCCACGGCGGCGTCGAAGTCGTCGACCTCGAACCACAGCAGCACACCGTTGCCGTAGGGCCGGTCGCCCGGGTCACCGATGGCGCCGTGGTCGTGGTCGACGTCCCAACGGTGCAGCTGCAGCACCAGCCGGCCGTCCACGACGAGACGTTCGTACTCGGTGCCACCGTGGTCGCTGCGGCAGCCGAGGAGCTGCTGGTACCACCGGCTGCTGGCTTCGACGTCGTGCACCGCGAGGAGAGGCTGGGGCCGCACGTCCGCGATGCTAGGAGCGTGACCGGAGGGGCGATGACGTCGAGCGGGTGGCCGGACGACTGGGCCGAGCGGAAACGAGGGCGGGCCTGCGTGCTGTGCGCGTCCCTGGGAAGCGGCGACAACGACCACTCGGTCGCGGTGGCAGCGTTGGCGTCGGCCGAGGTCCGCCTCGAGCGTCGCAGCCGGCTGCCCGGCTACTGCATCGTTGTGTGGCGGGGGCGCCACGTGGCCGAACCGACCGAGCTCGACGCCGGCGATGCCGCGGCCTACTGGCACGACGTCGTCGCCGTCGCCCGGGCACTCGAGACGATCTACCGACCGGTGAAGGTGAACTTCATGACGTTGGGGAACTGGGTGCCGCACCTCCACACGCACGTGGTGCCGCGCTACCTCGACGACCCGGCGCCCGGTGGTCCGATCCCTTGGGAGGCCATCTTCGCCGACGAACCGACCGACCCCGACACGCTTCGAGAGCAAGCGAACGCCATTCGTGACGCCTTGTTCGTTTGAGCAACACGCGCAGTGTTGGGCTGTCGCACTGCAGCAATCGTCACCCTGTGCAACAGTCCGTTCGGCCCATTGACCACACCGCTGCCGAAACGTTGAACTAGCTACTGCGTGCCGACGTTTGGAGGGCGAGTGGCGGACGCACGGTACACGTATACGGCGGGGATCCCCGCGGCTCGAGTCGGCTCCCTGCTGGAGCGGGCTCGCAATGCCAGTGGCATCGCCGAGCACGACCTCGCGAGCATGCTCAAGGTCCGCGTGCGCACCGTGCGCCAGTGGGAACGGGGCGAGTTCGTCCCGACCGACGACCAGATCGAAGCCATCGCCGCCACGTGCGGCGTCCGCCTCATCGAGCTGCTGCCCAGCCGCACCAACCTGTCCTACGACTCGGACACGGGCACGATGCGCCTGGGCGACCACGTGTTGACGCTGCCGGCATCCATGCGCGACGACGACACCGTCCTCGGCGCCTTCCTGGGACTGGTGCGACGCCAGCGCGGGCTGCGGCCCGATCAGGACGTCAACGTCCGCGAGGAGGACCTGGAGGCCCTGGCCGACGCCCTCGACCTGGACGACGAGGAGCTCGAGGAGCGCCTCGTGCGCATCGTCGGCCTGTCGCGCCGGCGAGCGGCCATCGTGCGGGCCCAGCTGATGCGGCGACGCCTCACCGCCGGCATGGTGGGCCTGGTCGCCGGACTGAGCCTGATCGCCGTCAACCGCATCTTCACGACGGCTACCGAAGAGGTCCGCACCGTCGGTGGTGGTCCAACGACGAGCAGCAATCCCTACGTCGACCCGACGACCACCACCACCACCACGACCACGACCAACCCCACGGCCGCCACCGGCGCCCCGAAGCAGGTCCCGGTCACCGCGCCGGCCTCCACCGTGGCTGTGTCCACCACCGCCACCGCGGTGCCGGCCACGCTGCCCGCCGTCGTGCTGGCCGAGCAGTTCAGCGGGCCCAGCAACACGGAGAACGTCCGCACCGGGCCGCCCCGCACGACGCCAACGACGGTGGTTCACCGAATCGTCACCCCGGGCGGAGGCGGAGGCACGACCGGCACTACCGCGGCGCCGACCCCGCTGCCCACGACGACGCAGACGACGAAGCCGGCTCCCACGACCACGCCCACCACGGTCAGCACCTCGCGCCCGACCAGCCCGCCCGACCCCACGACGGCACCAACCACGACGCCGACGACGCCGCCGACCACCGGTCCCGTCGTCTCCACCGTCGGGGGCGGAGGCACGACCGGCACCACCGAACCGCCCACCACCACCACCACCACAACCGAACCGCCCACCACCACCACCACCACCACGACCGAGCCGCCGACGACCACCACGACCGAGCCGCCGACGACCACCACCACCGAGGCGCCGACGACAACCACCACCGAGGTGGCGGTGCCGGCCGTGAACAACCCCAACATCCTCAGCGCGGACAGCTGAGAGCGCCCTCGTTCCTCAGTTCGCGTCGCGGGTCGCCACGTGGGGCAGCCCCACGCCCTTGGGATGCCCCAACGCAACGGGGGGGCGCCCAGCGCCGGAACCCGGCAGCGACATGGTCGTCGTCTCAGAACAGCCGTAGCCGCGTGAGCTTGCGGTCGTTCACCATGACCTCGACCTGCTCCTGGACATGGCGCAGCAGGCGCGGGTCCGTGAAGATCCAGAAGGTGTCGTTGAGGATGCCCTCCAGCACGAGATGGCCCACCTCGTCCGGATCCATGCCGCCGGCCAGTGCGTCGGCCATCTTCCCGCCGAGCTTGTCGCCCTGCGGCGTGCGCTCGGTGACCTGCCCGCGACGGGCGCGACGGCTCTCGACGCTGTGGCGACCGATGTTGGTGTTGACCGCGCCGGGACACAGCACCGAGGCCCGAACGGGCGACTTGGCGGCGCGCAGTTCGCGCTCCAGGGTGGCCATCAGTGCCACGACCCCGTGCTTGGCCACGTTGTAGGGACCCACCGCGCCGCCGGCCACCAGGCCCGCCACCGACGAGGTGGCGTTGATGTGCCCTTCCTCCTGTTGCTCGATGATGGGCAGGAAGACTTTGATGCCGTAGATCGGTCCCCAGAGGTCGATGCCGAGCACCCACTCCCAATCGTCGATGGTGGTCTTGGCGATCGGGGAGAACAGGCCCACGCCGGCGTTGTTGCACAGGACGTGGACGGCGCCGAAGGCGTCCAGCGCGGCCTCGGCCAGCGCCTCCACCTCGGCCAGCTTGGACACGTCCGTCTGTACGCCGACCACGTCATGGCCCTGGGCCCGCAGCTCGGCGACGGCGTCGTCGAGGGCGTCCTGGCGGACGTCGGCGGCCACCACCCGCATGCCGGCGCCGGTGAACGCCCGCACCATGCCCAGACCCATGCCCGCGGCGGCACCGGTCACCACCGCTACCCGACCTTCCACCGTCTCCATGGCACCCCCTTGGTCGCGGGGGACTCTGCCGGGCTGCGGGCGACCCGTCAAGCAGGATCGGCCAGACTTGGGCCATGAGCACCCACGCCGAGCCGACCGCAGGCCTCACCGGCGCCGACCGCGACGAAGCCGACCGCCGTCGCGCCGAGATCGCGAAGAAGTGCCTCCGGCCGAAGGACCGACGCCCGCCGTCGTCGGCCCGCGGTGTGCACCACGTGGCCTTGCTGAGCAGCGACGTGCAGCGCACCGTTGACTTCTACCAAGGCCTGCTCGAGTTCCCGTTGACCGAGATGTTCGAGAACCGCGACTACCGGGGCTCCACCCACTTCTTCTTCGACATCGGCAACGGCAACGCCCTTGCCTTCTTCGACCTGCCGGGGCTGGACCTCGGCCCGTACGCCGAGGTCCTCGGCGGCCTCCATCACCTGGCCATCTCGGTGGGGCCCGAGCGCTGGGCCCACCTGAAGGCCAAGCTGGACGCGGCCGGCGTCGGCTACGCCCACATCGGCGGCTCGTCGATCTACTTCCCCGATCCCGACGGCGCCCGCCTGGAGCTGATCAGCGACCCCCTCGGCGAGATGTACGGGACTGCGGTCGTCTGACCGTCGGCGTCCGCCGACTCAGCCCGCCGGCGCGACGAGCCGGCGCACCGCTTCGATCCTGTCGAACGGCATGGTCTCCCTGGTCACCCGCTGGCCGGTTGCCGGTGCGACCACCCACTCCGTCGCCGACACGGCGAGGCCGACGTGACCGGCGTAGTGGTGCCGGTCGCCGCCGGCAGTGACGATGAGGTCGCCGGGCAGGATTTCCTCGGACTGCCAGTCGACGCCCCGGCCCAGGTTCACCTGCGACTCGGAGCGGTGCGGCAGCGCGATGCCGATCTCGCGGTACGCGGCGAGCGTGAGGCCGGAGCAGTCGAAGGCGTTGGGCCCGGACGCGGCGTAGCGGTAGGGCAGGCCCACCTGATCGAGGGCGTAGGCGACGGCCACGTCGACCTCTGGCGCTGGCGTCGGTGCGGGCTCGCCGGCGACGGCGGGGTCCGCGGGTGCCGCCGGATCGGTCGGTTCGGCCGGGGGCTCGGCGGCCACCGGTGTCGTGGCCGGAGCAGCGCTGGTGGCGGGAGGAGCGGCGGTGGCGGGAGGAGCGGTGGTGGCGGGGGGAGCGGTGGTGGCGGGTCCGATGAGGTTGGAGCGGGGCGCCGGGGTGGTCGCGGCGGTCTCGGTCGTCGCGGCCGTCGCGTTGCTGGCGGTCGGGGCGTTGGTGGCGGTGGCCGCTGCGGGCACGGCGGCGGCAGGCACGGCGCCCGGCGGGGCCGTGGGTGTCGCCGCCGGTGGGGAGATGGTGGCCGCCGGCGGGAGCGCCGGGTCGAGGATCCAATGGTCGACGCCGGTGGTCTGGTCGCCTCCGATGGGACCAACGGCGGGTTCGCCCGGCGCGGGGCTGGCAGAGGCGGACGAAGGATGACCAACAATGAGCGAAAAGGCTAGGACCAGCCCGAATGCCGCGGCCACGAAGAAGATCAGCAAACGATTCATCAGGGTTCAAGGGTGCGTTACGACCGCGGTGCCTGGTAAGGCACTCCTGGGGCAGGTTGCCCTGCGACGTAGGTAGGACGACCACTGGCCCAGGCGCGTCAGCCCGCCCGCTCGACATCGTCCGACCGGTGACCGGCAGCGCAGCCATCGGACGGGAGATGTGACCGAGGCACCGCTACGTTGACGCGATGGACGTCGTCGAGATCGCTCGCACCTTGCAGCCCCTGGTACGCGAGCACGCCGACCAATCTGAGCGCGACCGGCGCCTGGCGCCGCCCGTCCTGCGCGCCCTCGCCGGCAGCGGGCTGTTCCGCATGGCCGCACCGGCGATCTACGGCGGGTTGGAGGTCGATCCGATCTCCATGATCCGGGCCCTCGAGGCCGTCTCTGAGGCTGACGGCGCCACCGGCTGGACGTTGATGATCGGGGTGGAAACGGTGGGAATAGCACTGGCGGCGCTGCCGCCGGCCGCCGCCAGCGCACTCCTACGCGAACGACCGGACGTGGTGTTCTCGGGTGCCATCAACCCACTGGGGCAAGCCGTCCCGGTGGAGGGCGGCTTCATCGTGACCGGGCGGTGGCCGTACGCCAGCGGATGCGAGGGGGCCGACTTCTTCTGGGGGGGTTGCATCCTGGTCGATGAGACCGGCGAGCCCCTCCGCACCGCTGGTGGCTACCGCCAAGCCCGTCAGGTCGTGGTGCCACGGGCGTCGTACACCGTCATCGAGACGTGGGCCGCCGCCGGCCTGTGCGGCTCGGGGTCCCACGACGTCTCCATCGCCGACGTGTTCGTGCCCGACGACCGCGTCACCGATCTCTACGGCGCCGGCATGCGCGTCGACACGCCGCTGTTCCGCCTACCCACCTACAGCCGCCTCGCCTTCAACAAGGTCGGCGTGGCCACCGGCATCGCCCGCACCGCGCTGTCGGCCTTCGCCACCCTCGCCACGGAGAAGACGCCGCTGATGACCGGCATCCTGCTGCGCGAGCGGCCGCAGGCGCAGCTGGCCATGGCCGAAGCCGAAGCCCGGCTGCGCGCCGCCCGGGCGTTCGTGTTCGAGGCCGTCGAGACGGTGTGGTCGGCGACCGGCCAAGGGCGGGCCACCACCGCTGAAGAAGAGGCGCTCGTGCGCCTCGCCTGCTCGCACTGCTGCGCCGAAGCCGTCAAGGCGGTGGAGCTGGTGTACGCCCAAGCCGGCATCACCGCCAGCTTCCCGTCGTCACCGCTGGAGCGCGCCATCCGCGACGTACGCGTGGTGCCCCAGCACATCATGGTGGCCCCGTCGGCCATCGCCTCCGCCGGCCGGGTCCTGTTGGGCATGGACGCCGGCACGCCGATCTTCTGAGCGCGACGATGGCGCCATGACGATCGCCGTGGTGGGGTCGGTGTTCGAGCGCAGCGGCCGGCCCGGTGACTTCGGGTGGATGATCACCCGGCCCGAGTACGCCGACGCGCTGTTCATCTTCAACGACAACGAGAGCCAATTCCGCGCTCGATCAGGACCACGCGCCGGGCGGCGCGGCGTGCGCCGCCGGCGGGGGCAACGCCGTGATCCGGCCCTACCAGTGCCAGGACCCGCCCCGCGCCGCCGGCATCCCGACGGGCGCCGCCGGGGGCTACCCCGAGCTGACCGATCACGTCGGCGCCACCATCGACGACGCGCTGGCGGCCATCAGCGCCCTGCTCGCCACCGGGCGGTACCGGCGCGTCATCTACAGCGCCGCCAACGACGCCGGCGACCTGGGGACCGGGATCTTCTCCGTCGGGGACGACGTGAAGCGCTACATCGTCGACGGCCTGCGCCGGCTCGGGACGGCGAGCTCGTGAGGACCAGCTCCTTGACGGCGGCGGCGCCGCTCGTCGTCGGCGAACACCGCCCGGGTGGGCCCGTCCCGGATGTTGCGCCGGGCCGGCCGCCGCGGCCAGGCTGCCTGTCCACGGCCCTCGACCCTCGGCCCACCGGATCGGAGCGCAACAATGAGGATCGGGTTCTTCGCCCCCCACGTCGGACCGGGTAGCTCGCGCTCGGCCGTAGCCCGGGCTTGCGATGTCGCCGACGAGCTCGGCGCCGACACGCTCTGGTCCGTCGACCACATCGCCTTCCCCTACGGCTTCCGAGCCGTGTACCCGTACGCCACCCACGAGTTCGGCGAGAGCCCGGACAAGCCGCTGGAGTGGTGGGACTGCCTGAGCGTGCTGACGTTCCTGGCGGCGCGCACGGAGCGGGTGCGCATCGGCACCGGCGTGCTCGTGCTGCCCTATCGCCATCCGGTGGCCACGGCCAAGGCCATCGCCACCATCGACGTGCTCTCGGGCGGCCGGGTGCTGTTCGGTGTGGGCGTCGGCTGGCTGCGCGACGAGTTCGAGGCGCTACAGCTCCATCCGTTCGACGATCGGGGCGCGGTGACCGATGAGCAGCTCCAGATCTTCAAGGCCGTCTGGACCGAGGACCGGCCCAGCTTCGACGGTCGCTTCTACCGCTTTCCCGAGATCAGCGTCACGCCGCAGCCCGAGCAACGGCCGCACCCGCCCATCCTGGTGGGCGGCAACAGCCGTCGCGCGCTGCGCCGCACGGTGCAGTACGGCGACGGCTGGCACGCGCTCATGCTGCTGCCGTCAGAGATGGCCGAGCACAAGGCCCGCCTGCAGGACATGGCCACCGCCGCCGGTCGCGGCGGTGAGATCCCGGTGTCGATCCTGGTGGCCGCCCACCTCACCAAGGACGCGTCCGTCTACCCGGGTCTCGACGACGCCCATCGGCGCCAGTCGATGACGGGCACCATCGAGCAGATCGTGGATCAGCTCGTGGCCTACCGCGACGCGGGCGTCGAAGAGATCCACACCGTCGTGAGCACCGACGGCACGTTCGGTGCCGCCGATGCGGTCGACGGCATGGAGCTGTTCCTGCGCGAGGTGTGGCCGGCGTTCCTCGCGGGGTAGACCGCGCCGGAACTACACCTCGACGCCGTGGCGGGCCAGCACCGCGCCGTACCGCTCGATCGCCTGCTCCCTGAGCTTCGGGCCCGGGCGTTCCTGGAACGGCGGGAGCCGGCGTGGGAGGTCAGCCCGTCGAAGGACCTGCCGAGCTGGGCCTATCCCCACTGAGGGCTCCGTCACTACAGTGACGTCAGCCGGTCGCTAGGGGTTCTGCGGCCGCCCGAGCGACGAGGGGACGGACTGTCATGGCACTCGCGAGGCCAGTCGAAGCGATCACCGCCGACGACGACGCGATCCGAGACGCACTGCAGTACGCCGACCTGCCCGCCCTGCTTCCCGCACTGGCGCTGGTCACCGGCGACGTCTCGCTGCTGCGCGACGACCTTCGGATCGATCCCACACTCATGATGGAGGAGCAGGGCGGGCTCACCGAGGACCAGCAGGCGGCCATCAGGGAGCTGGCGCTGCAGGCCCTGGTCAAGTTCCGTGATGGTGGCAGCGTCAAGGGGGCCCCTCCGACCACTGCCGATCTCGACCGCATCCTCGACTTCTTGTCAGGCGGCCTGCCCGGTGCCGACTACCTCCCCATGATGGAGGAGGAAGTCGCGCTCGACCGAGGACCGCGTGTCGCACTGGCACAAGGCCGACGTCGACGCCGACCGGCCCTTCCTGGTCGCCATCATCGGCGCCGGCATGTCCGGCATCGTGGCCGCCTACGAACTGGCGCAAGCGGGTGTGTCCTACGTGGTGCTCGACAAGAACCCCGACGTCGGCGGCACGTGGCTGGAGAACACCTATCCCGGTTGCCGGGTCGACATCCCGAACCACTACTACAGCTACTCGTTCGCCCAGCGCGACGACTGGCCGTTCTTCTACTCGCCCCGCGAAGAGCTCCACCGCTACTTCCGCCAGTGCGTCGACGAGTTCGGCATCCGCGGCAACACCCGGTTCAGCACCGAGGTCACGTCGGTCGTCTTCGACGAAGGCACCGCCACCTGGACGCTGGAGCTGCTCGGAGCCGACGGGAAAGAAGACCGCCTGCAGGCCAACGCCGTCATCAGCGCGGTGGGTCAGCTCAACCGGCCGCAGTTGCCCAGCATCGACGGCCGCGCCAGTTTCGCCGGGCCCTCCTTCCACTCCGCCGAGTGGGATCACAGCGTCGACCTGACCGGCAAGCGCGTGGGGGTCATCGGCACCGGCTGCAGCGCCGCCCAGTTCTCGCCCATCATCGCCGAGCAGGTCGAGCAGCTGGAGATCTTCCAGCGCACGCCGAACTGGTTCTTCCCCATGCCGCACTACCACGAGCGGGTGCCCGAGGGACTGCAATGGCTCCTGCAGCACGTGCCGTACTACCGCCAGCTCTACCGCTTCTGGCTCTTCTGGCGGGGCGCCGAGACGCTGCGGCCGATGGCCGAGGTCGACCCCGACTGGCCCCATCAGGAGCGCTCCGTCAGCGAGCTGAACGACATGCTCCGGGTCATGCTCACCGAGGCCATCGAGACGCAGTACCCGGACCATCCCGACCTGCTGGCCAAGGTGCTGCCGAGCTACCCGCCGGCGGCCAAGCGCATCATCGTCGACAACGGCGTGTGGGCCCAGACGCTGCAGCGCGACAACGTCCAGCTCACCACCACCGAGATCGAGCGCATCACACCGGAAGGTGTTGTCACCGACGACGGCGAGTTGCATCGCTTCGACGTGCTGATCTACGGCACCGGCTTCCAGCCGTCGCGGTTCCTCATGCCGATGAAGGTGGTCGGGCGCGGCGGTGTCGACCTGCACGACCGATGGGACGGCGACGCCCGTGCCTACCTGGGCATCACGGTTCCCGGGTTCCCCAACTTCTTCATGCTCTACGGGCCCAACACGAACATCGTGGTGAACGGCAGCATCATCTGGTTCACCGAGTGCGAGGTCCGCTACGTCCTCGACAGCATCAAGACCGTGCTGGCGACCGGCGCGCGGGCGCTCGAGTGCAAGCCCGAGGTGCACGACACCTACAACGCCGCGGTCGACGCCGAGAACCTGCGCATGGTGTGGGGCGTGGCCAACGTGAACAGCTGGTACAAGAACGCCAAGGGGCGGGTGGCCCAGAACTGGCCGTACCCGCTCATCGAGTACTGGAAGCGCACCCGCGCCGTCGACCCCGCCGACTACGACAAGCTCTAACCGAGCCGCCCCGCGCGCCGCCCCGCCCGCTTTCGCTTTCGCGCCGTCCCACACTCGCCCCGCCCGCGTTCGCCCCGCCCCCGGTTTCGCTCCGTCTCGGGGCGTACTGGCTGCGGTTTCCGCTCAATTGCGACACGTATCGCGCATCAAAACGCTTCGGGGGCGCACCGATGGGCCGGCGGGAACCGCCACCGGCCCGTGGAACGGTTCATGCTTCGGTCGGTTGGCGATCCCTCACTCGCGACCAGTGAGCACTGTCGGTAGCGGCGTTGTCGCCCGGCGAGACCTGTTCGATCGGAAGCCACGGTGCGTGAGCCCCAGCACTATGTTTCTCGGTGCATCCGGGCTTCTCTGTGCGGTTGTGCCTCAGGTTTGACGCGTCCACGCACCGAGAACCGGTCAACGCCGCCGCCGCCGACCACCCACCGCGACGACGACCGAGCCGGCCGATCGACCACCGACCCGTCAGCGACCCAACGGCTCACTCGCCCTCGGAGAGCCGCTCACATCACACCCGATGGTCGAGGCTGCACTCCCCGCAGCGGCCGTAGCCGGGCGCCTTGTCGATGAGGCAACAGGTGAGCCGGCGGAAGGCGACACGGTGTGGCCCGGCCGTCACCGTCGCCAGACCGCCGCGGGGCAGGGCAGCCAGTGCGTCGCCGGCCAGACGAGCAGGGCGGCCGGCGCCGCCCACCACCGAGCCGCCGGCGGCCACTTCGTTGGTGGCGCCCAGCAACGACGCCGCGGCGTTGCCCCACAGCAGCCGCTGACCGATCCGCACGTGGCGCCGGACCGCCACCGCCCACGGCTCGAAGGCATCGCCGACGAGGCGGGCGACGGCGTCGGGCCACGGTCGCCGTGACCCGCCGGCGACCTCGATCAGTCCCAACCGCAGCCCGGTGTCGGTGCCGCGCCAACGCAACGACGTGAACGGCACGTCGATGGCCACGCCTAGGCGCTCGTTGGCCACCAGCACCGCCGCCGCCAGCCGGCTGCACACCCCCTGGAAGGCCACGGAAGCCGCCACCTGAGGGTCGGTGGTGCCGAGCTGGGACCCGACATACTCGATGAGGGCACCGGCCTCCGACAGCGGGGCGCCGAGCGCGCCGGCGACGGCGGGCGGGTCGAGGGCCCCGTAGGGCGACCGCGCCGCCAGTGCGGCAAGCAGGTCCGTGACGGCATCTTGCTCCGATGCCTGACCCACCCGCCCGACCCGAGCCTCTACCACCCACCCACCCTACGCCGCCTCCAGCATGCGGCGACCCTACCCCCCCACGGTATGATGGCATCATGCCTGGCTACACCGAGACGAAGGACCGTCATCTTGCCGCCCTGCGGCGCGTCGAGGGCCAAGTTCGGGGCATCGCCCGGATGGTGGACGAGGACCAGTACTGCATCGACGTGCTGACGCAGGTGTCCGCCGCCACGCGTGCCCTGCAGTCGGTGGCCCTGAACCTGCTCGAGGAGCACCTCGCCCATTGCGTGGCGGACGCGGTGAGCCAAGGCGACCGCGATGTGATCGACGAGCGCCTGGCCGAGGCACAAGCGGCCATCACCCGCCTCGTGAAATCGTGACCCCGACCGACACCATCGACTTCGAGATCGGCGGCATGACGTGCGCCGCCTGCGCGGCGCGGATCGAACGCACGCTCAACAACGTCGATGGTGTCGACGCCACCGTGAACTACGCCCTCGAAGTGGCCCACGTCGAGGCGCCGAGCGGAACGGACCCCGCCGCCCTGGTGGGTGTGATCGAGGCCGCCGGATACTCCGCCCGCCTTCGAACGCCAGGACCACGTGGAGCCCCCGACACCACCACCGCCCTGGGTTGGCGAGTGGCGATCGTGGCCGTGCTGGCCGTGCCCGTCATCGTCATGGGCATGGTGCCGGCGTGGCAGTTCACCGGCTGGCAGTGGGTGAGCCTGGCGCTCACCACCCCCATCGCCACGTGGGGCGCCTGGCCGTTCCACCGGGTCGCCCTGGCCAACCTGCGCCACCGCTCCACCACCATGGACACACTGGTGTCGTTGGGTGTGGGCATCGCCTACCTGTGGTCGCTGGGCGCCCTCCTGTTCGGCGACGCCGGTGCCGCCGGCATGCGCCACGACTTCACCCTCACCGCCGACCGCATGGACGCGACCTCGGCGATCTACTTCGAGGTGGCCGCCGCCACCACCCTGTTCCTGTTGCTGGGGCGCTGGTTCGAAGCGCGGGCGCGCCGCCGGGGCGGTGACGCCATCCGGGCGCTGGCCGACCTCGGGGCCAAGGAGGCCAGCCGGCTCGGACCGGACGGCCGCGAGACCCTCGTTCCGGTCGACGTCCTCGCTCGCGGCGACCGCTTCGTCGTGCGGCCGGGCGAGAAGATCGCCACCGACGGCGTCGTGGTGGACGGCCGCTCCGCCATCGACGCGTCGTTGGTCACCGGCGAGTCGGTGCCCACGGAAGTCGGCCCGGGCGATCAGGTCACGGGGGCCACCGTGAACGTCGCCGGGCGCCTCGTCGTGGAGGCGACTCGGGTCGGCGCCGACACCACCCTCGCCCAGATGGCGCGCCTCGTGGCCGACGCCCAATCAGGCAAGGCGCCCGTGCAGCGCCTGGCCGATCGGGTCGCGGCGGTGTTCGTCCCCATCGTGCTGCTGTTGTCGGCGGCCACGTTCCTCGCGTGGTTGGCCCTCGGCGAAAGCGCCGCCGCCGCCCTGGCTCCGGCGATCGCCGTTCTCATCGTGGCGTGCCCGTGCGCCCTCGGCCTGGCGACGCCGCTCGCGCTCCTGGCCGGCACCGGGCGTGGCGCACAGCTGGGCGTGCTCATCCGGGGGCCCGATGTGCTGGAGTCGGCCCGGGCCGTCGACACCATCGTGGTCGACAAGACCGGCACCGTCACAACGGGGCGGATGGGCGTGGTCGAGATCGTGGCCGCCAACGGGCTCGATCGCCACGATCTCTTGGTGACGATGGCCAGCATCGAGTCGGCCAGCGAGCACCCGGTGGCCAAGGCCATCGCCGCCGCCATCGCCCCCGAGGAACGCCGGCCGGTCGAGGACTTCCGGTCCGCCAGCGGTCTCGGCGTCGAGGGCACGGTAGGTGGGCGCCGCGTACGCGCCGGACGCCCCTCGTTCGTCGCCGAGGGCCGGGCCGGCGACGACGGGATCGACGAGGCACTCCGGCGGGCCGCCGCCGGCGGGCGAACCGTGGTCGCCATCGGTTGGGACGGCCGGATCACGGGCGTTGCCGTCGTGGCGGACACGGTGCGCCCCACATCGGCGGCCGCCGTCGCCGCCTTCGGACGGCTTGGACTCACCACCGTGCTGCTCACCGGCGACAATGCCGCGGCGGCGGCAACGGTCGCCGCCGAGGTCGGCATCTCGACCGTCCTGGCCGACGTCGAGCCGGCGGGGAAGCTCGACGCCGTTCGGCGCCTCCAGGCCGACGGTCATGTGGTGGCGATGGTGGGCGACGGCGTGAACGACGCCGCTGCACTGGTGGGCGCGGACCTCGGTCTCGCCATGGGGGGCGGCACCGATGCGTCCATCGAGGCGGCCGACATCACGCTTGTGCGCGATGACCTGGGCGCCGCCGTCGACGCCGTCGGGCTGAGCCGCCGCACCCTGCGCACCATCAAGGTCAACCTGGCGTGGGCGTTCGGCTACAACGTGGCCGCGCTGCCGCTCGCCGCCCTCGGACTGCTCAACCCGATGGTCGCCGGCCTGGCGATGGCGTCGTCGTCGGTCCTGGTGGTGGCCAACAGCCTCCGGCTGTTCCGTTTCCAGCCGAGTGGCCGCTGACGCCCCCAAGCCGGGCGGCGGCCGCCAACCGACGCGCGTTGTCCGTCACATACGAGGACAAACCGAATCAGTTCGGAATTTCTAGGGGATGAAGTCGTCGATGAGGTGGGCCAGTTCGAGGGGCGTATCGCCCTGCACGCTGTGGCCGGCCTCCTCCACGTGCTCGACTCGCGCGCTCGGCACCCGCTCGAGCAGCGTGGCCTCGTCGGCATCGTCCACCACCGACTGCGGGCGCATGCCTCGCACCAGCATGAGCGGCACGGTGAGCCCGCCGAGGATGTCCCACAGCCCCGCATAGTCGGGGCGTTCGGGCGCCGGTCCCTCGGGCATGCGGAAGCGCCGGTAGCGCCACTCCCACGTGCCGTCGTCGAGCTGGATGGCGTTGTGCAGGATGCCGCGTCGCAACGACGACTCGGTACGCGTCGGGTTGTGCTCGATCGTGCGGGCCAGCAGGTCCTCGAAGCTGGGGAAGCTGGCCGGCCCGTTCACGAAATCGGTGATGGCCTTGCCCTTCTCGGCGGTGATGCCGGGCGTGATGTCGACCAGCACCAGCGACCGCACCAGCTCGGGCGCCACCCCAGCCAGCGCCATGGCCGTCATCCCTCCCATCGACATGCCGACGACACCGGCGGCACGCGGCGCCAGGGCGCGGATGGCGACCGCTACGTCCTCGGCGTTGGCGGTGAGAGCGAGCTGCCCGCGGGGACCGTCGCGCGGGCCGTCGGAGTGGCCGTGGCCCGGCAGATCGATCGCCACCAGTGGACGCCCCAGGGCCATCGCCACGGTGTCCCACGTGTGGGCGTTCTGGGCCCCGCCGTGCAAGAGGACGATCTCGGGCTCGGCCGTGCCCCAGACCAGCGCGCTCAACGCGCGGCCTGGCTCGACCTCGACCCGTTCGCGCCGCACCGTGGGCGGGCCGTCGTACGGCAGGCCGAACTCCACGGCGTTCTCGTGGAACAGCCCGAACTCGTCGTACTTGATGCGCTCGACCACGGAGTGGACCCTAAGACAGCGAGGTCCGAGCCGTCGATCCGGCGACCTACGCTGCGGGTCTTGCTCCCTCCTCATGCGATCGACGGGCCGGACGGCTGCTCCGGTCGTCGTGCTCGCCAACTCGCTCGGGACCTCCCAGGCGATGTGGTCGGCGCAGATCGGGCCGCTGAAGCAGCACTTCCGAGTGGTGCGCTACGAGCATCGAGGCCACGGCGGCTCGACCGCGCCGCCGGGGCCGTACGGGATCGCCGACCTGGGCATGGACGTCCTCGACCTGATCGATCACCTCGGCGAGGAGCGGGTGGCGCTGTGTGGCGTCTCATTGGGCGCCATGGTGGCGATGTGGGTCGGCGCCAAGCACCCCGACCGCGTCGACCGGTTGGTGCTGGCGTGCACCGCCCCGTACCTGCCGCCGCCGGAGGCCTGGTACGAGCGGGCCGCCACGGTGCGGGCCCAGGGCACCGAGGTGCTGCTGCCGGCGCTGCTCGGCCGGTGGTTCACGCCCGGCTTCATCGAGGCCCATCCGGAGGCCAGCGAGTCGGTCGCCGCCATGCTCGCCTCCTGCGACCGGGAGGGTTACGCCGGCTGTTGCGAGGCCATCGCCACCATGGACCAGCGAGCGGCGCTCGGCACCATCACCGCGCCGACCCTTGTCATCGCCGGTGGCTCCGATCCGGTGACCCCACCGGCCATGGCTCTGGCCCTGCACGAGGCCATCGCCGGCTCTGCCCTCACCGTGCTGGCGGCGGCTGCTCACCTCGCCAACATCGAGCAGGCCGAGCGCTTCACCAGCGCCGTGGTGGATCATCTGCTCGGCGCCGTGGGCGAGCGCGGCCGCCGCACGCGGCGCGAGGTCCTCGGTGACGCCCACGTCGACCGATCGGAAGCAGCGGCGCGCGACGGGACGTTCACCGAACCCTTCATCGACCTCATCACGCGCTACGCGTGGGGTGAGATCTGGACCCGTCCGGGTCTCGACCGGGCCACCCGGTCGTGCATCACGCTCGCCATGCTGGTCACCCTCGGGCGCTACGACGAGCTGGCCCTCCACGTGCGGGCGGCGCGCCGCAACGGGCTCACGGCCGACCAGATCGGCGAGGTGCTGTTGCAGACGGCCATCTATGCCGGCGTGCCGGCGGCCAACTCGGCCTTCGCCGTCGCCCAGCGGGTGCTGTACGAGGAGCCGGACTGGCCCTTGGACTAGCCCCACACCTCCTGCGCCGTCTCCACGATGAGCCGGAGCTTGGCCACCTCGTCGTCGTAGGTGAGCGCGTTGCCCTCGACCGTCGACGCGAAACCGCACTGGGGCGACAGGCAGAGCTGCTCCAACGGCACGAACTTGGCCGCGTCGTCGATGCGACGCTTCAGGTCGTCCTTGCTCTCCAACGCGCCGCGCTTGGTGGTGACGAGGCCGAGCACCACCCGCTTCCCAGGCGGCACGAAGCGCAACGGCTCGAACCCACCCGAGCGGGCGTCGTCGTACTCGAGGAAGAAGCCGTCGACGTCGAGGTCGTTGAAGAGCGCCTCGGCCACGAAGTCGTAGCCACCTTCGGCCACCCACGACGAACGGAAGTTGCCGCGGCACATGTGGGTGGTGATCGCCATGGCTGGCGGGCGACCGGCGAGGGCGGCGTTGATCTGGCGGATGTAGCGCTCGTGCTGGTGCTCGGCGTCGCCGCCCAGACTGGCGATCAGGGCCCGCTGCTCGGGATCGTTGAGGTAAGCGAGGCTGGTGTCGTCGAACTGGAGGTACGTGCAGCCCAACGCGCCGATGGCGCGCACCTCGGCGGCATAGGCGGCGCTGAGATCGTCCCAGAACTGATCGAGATCGGGATAGACGGAAGCGTCGATGGCGGCGCGGCCACCGCGGTAGTGCACCATGCTCGGCGAGGGGATGGTGAGCTTGGGCACCGCCGTCGACACCGTGTCGCGCAGGAAGGTGAAGGCGTCGGCGAAGATCGGCTGCTCGAGGGTGACCTTGCCGTGCACCCGCAAGGCGGCCGGCGTGAACTCGAGCGTGCCCTCGGCGTTGCGGAAGTGCACGGTCATGCGCTCGTCGGCCTGACCCACCCCGCCGAGCTGGTAGATGAAATCCATGTGCCAGGACGCCCGCCGGAACTCGCCGTCGGTGGCGGACTGCAGGCCGATGTCCTCCTGCATGGCCACGACCTCGCGGATGGCGTCGTCCTCGACGGCGCGGAGGTCTTCCAGCGGGAGCCGGCCGGCGGCGTGCTCCTCCCTGGCCCGCAGCAGCCGCTCGGGCCGTAGCAAGCTGCCGACATGATCAGCGCGGAACGGCGGTGCCGTGACCGGGGCCATCGCTCGACGAGCGTACCGTGGCAGTCGTGAGCCGTGAGATGCGGACGCAGGTGGGGATCGTGGGAGCCGGGCCGGCAGGGCTGGTGCTGTCCCACCTGCTCGCCGCGCGGGGTCGAGTCGGTGGTGCTGGAGGACCGGAGCCGGAGCTACGTGGAACGCCGCGTGCGCGCCGGCGTGCTTGAGCACCCCACCGTGGAGCTGCTCCGCCGACACGGCCTCACCGAGCGCCTCGATCGCGAGGCCCTGGTGCACCACGGCGTGCAGATCGCCCTCGACGGCCGGCGCCACCGCATCGACTTCACCGAGCTGACCGGCAAGTGGATCACCGTGTACGGCCAGCAGGAGGTGGTGAAGGACCTCATCGCCGCCCGCCTCGCGTCGGGCGCGCCCATCCTGTTCGAGGTCGCCGACGTGACCGTGCACGACCTCGACACGAACCGGCCCTCCATCGAGTTCGTCGACCAGGGCGAAGCGGTGCGCTTGACGTGCGACCTGATCGCCGGTTGCGACGGCTTCCACGGCATCTGCCGCCCGTCCATCCCACCGGCGGCATTGCACGCCTACGACCGCGAGTACCCGTTCGCATGGTTGGGAGTGCTGGCCAAGGCGGCGCCCACGACCGACGAACTGATCTACAGCCGCCACGATCGCGGCTTCGCGCTCTACAGCATGCGGTCGCCCGAGATCACCCGGCTCTACCTCCAGGTCGCGCCCGACGAGGACATCGCCAACTGGTCCGACGATCGCATCTGGACCGAGCTGGCCACGCGCCTGCCTACCGCCGACGGCTTCACGCTGCTCGACGGTCCGGTCATCGAGAAGGCCATCACGCCGATGCGCAGCTTCGTGGTGACACCGATGCGCTACGGCCGGCTGGCGCTCGCCGGCGATGCCGCCCACATCGTGCCCCCGACCGGCGCCAAGGGCATGAACCTGGCCGTCGCCGACGTGTCGGTACTGGCCGAGGCCGTCGACCACCTGGAGCGCACCGGCGACGAATCGTTGCTGGACCAGTATTCGGCCACCTGCGAGCAACGGGTCTGGCGGGTGCAGCACTTCTCGTGGTGGATGACCTCCATGCTGCACCGCTTCGACGACCACGACGAGTTCCAGCGCAACCTGCAACACTCCGAACTCGCCTTCGTGGTGAGCTCACGCGCCGCCGCCACCGCGCTGGCCGAGAACTACGTCGGCTTGCCCTTCGGCCGGCTCTACCCGTAGGAGGCTCGGTGATCCAGGGCTACGCACGACCGCCCCAGGGCGTCCACCCACCCCTCGACAGCCCGCAGTACGGCAGTACGCGGCTCCGCGCCCCGAAGCAGGCGCCGCTGCGCATCCCGCCCAGCCCCAGCGAGGTGACGGGACCCCTCTTCGGCCACGAGCGCGTCGGCCCCCTCGACCACGACCTCACCCGCCAGCACGAGGGCGAGCCCGTCGGGCAGCGCATCATCGTGACCGGCCGCGTCCTCGACACCGGCGGGCGGCCTGTCCCGGACACGCTGGTCGAGATCTGGCAGGCCAATGCGTCCGGCCGCTACCGCCACCCGCGCGACGACTGGCCCGGCACCATCGACGCCAACTTCACCGGCGCCGGCCGCGCTGCCACCGACGCCGACGGCCACTACCGCTTCGTCACGGTGCGCCCCGGCGCCTACCCGTGGAAGAACCACCACAACGCCTGGCGGCCCGCCCACATCCACTTCTCGCTGTTCGGCCGGTCGTTCTCGCAGCGGCTCGTGACCCAGATGTACTTCCCCGACGATCCCCTGTTCTTCCAGGACCCCATCTTCGGCTCCGTGCCCGATGCGGCGGCGCGCCAGCGGCTGGTGTCGCGCTACGACCACGACGTCACCGCGCCGGAGTGGGCGCTCGGCTTCCGCTTCGACCTCGTGCTGCGCGGTCCGGACGCTACGCCGTTCGAGGCTCCCGGTGACTGACCAACTGGGACTCACGCCGTCGCAGACGGTCGGCCCGTTCCTGCACCTGGTCCTCCCCTGGCCCGACGGTCCGGAAGTCGTGCCCGAGCCGGAGCCAGGGGCGTTCTGGATCAGAGGCCGGCTCGTCGACGGCGAAGGCCAACCCGTGCCTGACGGCGTCGTGGAGACCTGGCAGGCCGATCCCGACGGGCGGTTCAACACGCCGGGCTTCCGTGGCTTCGGTCGTTCCGCCACCGACATCGATGGACGATGGGGCATCTACACGGTGAAGCCGGGGGCGGTGGTGGGCTTCGACGGCAGGATGCAGGCGCCCCATCTGGAGGCGTCGGTGTTCGCCCGTGGCCTGCTCGACCGGGTGGTGACCCGCATCTACTTCGGCGAGGATGCTGTCGCCCACGAGGCCGACTCGGTGCTGGCGGCAATCGCGCCGGCGCGCCGGCCCACGTTGATCGCTTCCACCACGGGCGACGGTTACCACTTCGACATCCACCTCCAAGGAGACGACGAGACGGTCTTCTTCGATGTGTGAAGCGGCCTGAGGGTGGCCGAGCGCCGCGGCCTGTTCGACGCCGTACTGGCCCGCGGCGCCGCGTTCGAGCTGACGTCCGACGACGCGTGGCTCCAGGCCATGCTCGACGCCGAAGCCGCACTGGCGCGGGCCCTGGCCGACACGGGCCACATCAGCGCGGCCGACGCCGACGCCATCACGGTGGCGTGCCGGGCCGAACGGTTCGACATCAACGCCATCGGGGCCGGGGCCGCGCTCGGCGGCAATCCGGTCATCCCCCTCGTCGACGCGCTGCGCGCGTTGGTGGGGCCGCCGGCGGCTGCCCATGTCCACAGCGGCGCCACCAGCCAGGACATCCTGGACACGGCCATGATGCTGGTGGCGGCCGACGCGCTGGACGCCATCGCCCGCGACCTCGACCTCGCCGCTGATCGGGCGGCGGCGTTGGCGGCCACGCACCGAGCCACGCCCATGATCGGCCGCACGCTGCTGCAGCAGGCCGTACCGACCACGTTCGGCTTGGTGGCGGCCACCTGGGTGCTGGGCCTGGACGAGGCGGCCTCGCGACTGCACGGGATCCGCACCACGCGGGTGGCGGCCCAACTCGGCGGCCCCGCCGGCTCGCTGGCGGGCTACGGGGCCGGCGGCGTGGCGGTGCTGGAGCGGTTCGCGGCGCGGGTCGGACTGCCTGCGCCCGTCGCGCCATGGCACACCGAACGGACCCGCGTGGCCGAGCTGGCGGCCGCCTTGGGCCTTGTGGCCAGCGCCGCCGGCACGGCGGCACTGGACATCGTGTTGCTGGCCCAGACCGAGATCGGCGAACTGGCCGAGCTGGAACCCGGTAGCGGCGGCTCGTCGTCCATGGCTCACAAGCACAACCCGGTCGCCGCCGTCTCGGCGCGGGCCGCCGCCCTGCAGGCGCCGGGCCTGGTGGCCACGCTGCTGACGGCGGCGGGCGGTCATGAGCTGCAGCGGGCGGCCGGCGCATGGCACGCCGAGTGGCAGCCGCTACGAACGCTGCTGCGGGTCACGGGCTCGGCGGTGGCGTGGCTCGGTGAGAGCGTGCGCCGGCTCCAGATCGACCCGGCGCGCATGGCCGCCAACGCCGGCACCGCGCCCGATGTGGGCACCGCGCCCGATGTGGGCACCGCGCCCGATGTGGGCACCGCGCCGGAGCTGGTCGACCGGATCCTGGCCCGCCACAGCAGCCGGTAGCGCTGTCCCTCGGCGGTCCAACATCCGCGCAGCCCGCGCGCTTGGCCGCGCCCTGGAGCGGCCGAGCGCGCAGGCCGCGCGATCCGGGGCGGGGCAGCGGGCGGATCCTGGCCCGCCACGCCAGCCGATGGCGCCGTCTGGTCGCGTTACGGGTGCACGTTGGCGTGGTGGGCCCCCAGGAGCACGACCACCAACGTGCACGGCTCGTCGAACGGGTTGCGCCACGCGTGCCTGGTGCCGTTCTGCACGACGGTGTCGCCGGCGCTCAGTTCCACCGACGCGCCATCGTCCAGCTCCAGCACGATGCGACCGGAGACGATCCACTCGTAGTCGACGGTGGCGGTCGTGTGCATCCCCGGCGCGTCGGGCTCCATGTGGTCGGCCAGGCCGGGCAGGGCCGCCTGCATCGCCGCCAGAGCGGCCTCCGGGTCGAGGTCGGCCGGGACGACCACGCTGGACTCCGGTGGCACCGTGAAGCTTCCGAACCGGAACCCGCCGACGGGCGGGAAGTACTGCTTGTAGCCCGGCAGGGCGCCCGAGTCGGGGAACGACGGCGGCTCGTCACCACCCCAGAGCTTGTGGAACTCGTAGCCGGGGAGGGCGGGCAGGGTGACCGGCTCGACCTCCTCGTCGCTGGCGAACACGGCCTTCCCGTCGGGCGTGTGCCCGGTGACAACTCGCCTCACTCGCATGGCCGGACTGTACGCACCCACCGCCGCGCCAGCCACGCCGGCCACGCCAGCCACGGCCGCCCCGGTCCCTCGGCGGCCCAAAAATCGCGCAGCCTGCGCGCTTGGCCGCGCCCCGGAGCGTCCAAGCGCGCGGCCCGCGCGATCCAGGGCGGGGCGGCGGACCGGCGGGCCGCGGGCGGGGCGGGCGGGGCAGCGGGCGGGCCGCGGGCTGCCGCGGCCCCAGGGCTCGGGCGGCTCAGACGGCGGCGGCGCCGGGGGCGCGGCCGTAGCGACCTTCGTAGCGGTGCCGCCACCAGAAGCGGTGGGCCACGCGAAACGGCGCCGGTAGGTGGGCCCGCGCCGCCGGGTGCACGGCTTCGGGCGTGGCGTCCAGCAGCCACGAGATCATGGTGCCGGCCTCCCCCAGCGGGGTGCTGCGGCGCAGGAGCCGGCCGAAGCGCTCGTGGTCGGCGGCGTCGAAGCTGGCCAGCCACGCCGGCAGGGCGCGCTGCTCCTCGTCCTGCAGGTGCTGCTCCAAGACGGGGCCGAACGCCTCGATGGTCGACGGATCGTCGGGCAGCACCGGCATGAACGAGTCGAGCACCCGATGCTGACCTTCGAGCTCCACCGTGGTCATGGCGAAGCCGGGCTGGCGGGCTTCGATGGCCGGGAACAGCAGGCGGTCCTCGGTGCGGTGGTGGGCCGTGAGCACACGGCAGAGCAGTGCGGCGCGGCGGCGGGCGAGGCGGTCGCCGCCGTCGTCCACCAGCCGGGCGATGCCGGCGGCCTCGCCCCGGAGCGCGAGGTGTACGCCCGCGAATCCCATGACTGCCGCAGGGAGGTCGATCGTCGTGGCGTGCATGGGGACCATGAGGCCACGACCCGGTTGGCAGATACTTGGAGTCCGCTATGGGTGACTGATGGCCAACCGTCTAACCGCGGTCAAGCAGCTCCTTGAGTCGCCGTTTCCACTCCACCGACGCCCGGTCGGCCTGGACGTTGACCAGGGCGGTGGCATCCAGCGGCAGCGGCCCGGACAGCTGCTCGAGCATCCGCTTGTCCTCGGCGCCGATGAGCCGGTCAAGGCGCGTCACCTCGTCGCCCGGCACCGAGAAGTCGTCGTTGCGCCACACCACGAAGGTGAAGTACGACCGCTCGTCGTCGATGGGAGTCGACAGCAGCAGGAGCGTGTGGCGCAGCCCGCTGGCGTACTCGATGGTGCTGCGCACGGTGAACGGTAGGGCGAAGCCGGTCGACATGCGGCGCGAGACCGTTGTGCCGGACTGCCCCGACGCCGCTGCACCGGTCGCCGGGTTGGCCGCCTCGACGGCGTACTGGTAGCCGTAGAACTCCCCGAGCGGCTCCAGGTCCACCCGCCCGACCTCGGGATCGGTGGCGCCGCCGAAGCTGCCCAGGTGCACGAACGGGAAGTGGGCGTAGTCGAGGAAGTTGTCCACGAGCCGCGTGGTCGCCGCCTCCCACCGCTCCACGACCTGGTTGATGCGGCGAAAGGACGGCTCGGTGTCCTCGGCGACGGCGGGGATGGGCGCCACCGGTTCGTCGAGGCACAGCCACACCAGCCCGTAGCGCTCGGTGGCCTGGATTCGGCGCAGCACCGCTCGGGGCGGGATGGCGCCGTCGGGGCCGGACGACGGCACCAGCACGCAGCGGCCATCGGCGTCGTAGGTCCAACCGTGGTACGGGCACTGCAACCCTCGATCGACCACGCTTCCGGCCGACAGCGGCGCCTCCCGGTGCGGGCAGCGGTCGTAGGCGGCGGCGACCGCACCACCGGGCGATCGCCACACGACGAGTTGCTCGCCGAGCAACGTGACCGCCAGCGGACCGCCCAGCAGCGACGCCGGCTGCGCCACGGCGTACCAGTAGCCCCGCAGCGCCGGGTTCGAGGCGAACGATGCACGCACCAGACCAGTCTGGCGCGCCGGTAGGGCCGGGTTCCGGCGATGATGGACGCAACCGATCGTCGAGGAGCCCCGATGTTGACGCAACCGCGCTGGACCCACATCGCCCTGCCGAGCGGCGATCTGGATGCGTCGATCCGCTGGTACGAGGAGTTCACGCCGCTCGTGCTCCTCGACCGCCGCGAGGACGCCGACGGCCAGAGTGCCTGGCTCAGCCACGCCGGGCAGGTCGACGACCCCTTCGTGCTGGTGCTGGTCATGTTCTGGCGTGAGAAGGGATCGCCGCACCCGACCATGGCGCCGTTCGCCCACATCGGCATCGAGATGCCCGAGCGGGCCGATGTCGACCGCCTGGCCGACCGCGCTCGCGCCGCCGGCTGCCTGGCATGGGAGCCGGCCGATCTGCCGGCACCGGTCGGCTACATCTGCGCCCTGGCCGACCCCGATGGGAACGTCATCGAGATCTCTCACAACCAGGGCGTCTACGCCAAGGTGCAAGAGATGTGGGGTGCTCGCGACGAAACGTGACCGTCCAGGCCCGCCGCCGGTGAGGGGTGGCTCCATCACCGAGATCGCCTGGTCCCCGCTGGTGGTCTAGACAAGGCCGATGCAGATCGGCGCAGTGTTCCCGCAGACAGAGATCGGTGCAGACCCCGGCGCAGTACGGGCCTATGCGGAGCGGGTGCAGGAGCTCGGCTTCGCCCACATCCTCGCCTACGACCACGTCGTCGGGGCCGACCCGGCGGTGCACACCCCCTGGCGCGGCCCCTACGACCTCAACACCACCTTCCACGAGCCGCTCGTCCTGTTCGGCTACCTGGCCGCCATCACGACGCTGGAACTGGTCACCGGCGTCATCATCCTGCCGCAGCGCCAGACCGCCCTGGTGGCCAAGCAGGCAGCCGAGGTCGACCTGCTCACCGAGGGCAAGCTGCGCTTCGGCATCGGGGTCGGCTGGAACGCCGTCGAGTACGAGGCCCTGGGCAAGAGCTTCACCGACCGGGGCAAGCGGGAGGAGGAGCAGATCGGGCTGTTGCGGCGGTTGTGGACCGACCAGAGCGTGACCTTCAACGGCGACTACGAGACCGTGACCGGCGCCGGGCTCGCTCCCATGCCGGTCCAGCGTCCCATCCCGATCTGGCTGGGCGGCTCCTCGCCGGCGGCCTACCGGCGCACCGGGCGGTTGGCCGACGGCTGGTTCCCGCAGGTGCTGCCCGGGCCCAAGCTCGACGACGCCCGCGCCACCGTGGACGCGGCCGCCAAGGAGGCCGGTCGCGACCCGGCGGCCATCGGCATGGAGGGCCGGGTGAGCTGGGGCGAGGGCGGCGCCGCCACGCTGGTCGACCACGTCGAGCGGTGGCGCAACGCCGGGACCTCCCATCTGTCCGTCAACACGATGGGCGCAGGGCTCGGCGCGGTTGACGGCCACCTCGACGCTCTGACCCAGGCGGCCGAGGCCCTCGGATTGCAGGGCTGACCCAGGCCGCCGGCTAGATCTCGAACTGGATGGTGACCCGCTGGGCGACGAGCGGACGGATCAGCTCGGCCCGTAGACGGTTGTGCTCGGGGTCCGCGTCATAGACGCGCCAGCCGTCCTCGTCGTCGAAGTCGGCGACGACACCGAAGTCGAAGCGGTCTTCGCTGCCCGCCTGACTGCCTGCCGCCCGCACGTCCGGACCGCAGGTGTAGGCACGCGTGACCGGGAGAGCGGCGGCGCAGGCGGTGAGACCGGCGACGACGGCGGCCACCGTGTCGGCACTGGTGCCCGGCTTCCACTTGAACAGCACGACATGGCGGAACATGACCGCGACCCTACGAGTCGGCAGCGACGCGGTTCGACACTGTCGCCTGATCGAAGGCGTAGTAGAGCCCCATGGCGAAGTGCAGGGCCAGCACGGCGACCGGCACGAACCACGACAGCGCGACGGCGAGGCCGTACACGCCGAGGCCGATGCCGAACCGGATACGAGCGGCCCGCACGACGGATCGCTCGGGCAGCGTGCCGATGATGCGCTCGTCGTGGGTGATCCAGGCGTAGAGCGCACAGAACGAGATGGCGTTCGCCAGCAGGACCGCGCTGAACACGAACATGGCGGTAGCGGCGTCGCTGCCGCCATCGCGCAAGTAGGCGGCCACGACCGACGTGGGGAACGGGATCACGGCGACCCACAGCAGGAGGTTCAGGTTGAGCACCAGCGCGACGCCGTCGACCTCGCGCACCTGCTGGAAGATCCGGTGGTGGTTCAGCCACATCACCCCGATCTGGATGAACCCGACGACGTAGGCGATGTAGGCCGGCCACTTGTCCCACAGCGCCGATGCCAGGGACACGCCGGCTTCGTGTTCCGGCGCGCGGAGATCGAAGGCGAGCAGCGTGATCACGATGGCGAACACGCCATCGGAGAACGCCTCGAGCCTGCCCTTGGAGATCACTGACGGCGGAACCTACCGGCGTCGCCCTACCGTTCCGCCGTGAGCTCCTGGACGGCCGACGACATCCCGCCCCTGTCGGGCCGAACGGCGGTCGTGACCGGAGCCAACAGTGGACTCGGCTTCCACACCGCCCTGGAGCTGGCGCGCCACGGCGCGAACGTGGTGATGGCGAGCCGCGATGCCACCAGGGCACAGGGCGCTGTGGAGCGGGTAGAGGCCGAGGTGCCCGGTGCCAGCGCCGTGGTGGCCATCGTCGATCTGGCTGACCTCGCGTCCGTGCGGTCCTTCGCCACCACGCTGCTCGGCGACGGCCACCCCATCGACGTGCTCGTCAACAACGCCGGGGTCATGGCGCTCCCCCGGCGCCGGACGGCTGATGGCTTCGAGATGCAGTTCGGCACCAACCACCTCGGCCATTTCGCGCTGACCGGCCTGCTGCTACCGGCCCTCCTCGTGCGGCCGGGCTCCCGCGTCGTGACGGTGAGCAGCGTGGTGGCACAGACCGGCCGGATCCACTTCGACGACCTCCAAGGTGAGCGCCGGTACTGGCGCTGGGCGGCCTACGCGCAGTCGAAGCTGGCCAATCTGCTCTTCGCCTTCGAGCTGGACCGGCGGGCCGCCGCCGCCGGCACCGGGCTCATGAGCGTGGCCGCCCATCCCGGGTTCGCCGCCACCAATCTGCAGGCCGCCGCCTCGAGAACCCAGGGCCACCCGATCCGCGCCCACGCCTCCGCGCTCGGCGCTCAGCTCCTGGGCCAATCGGCCGCTGCCGGCGCCCTGCCCCTGCTGTACGCCGCCACCGAGCCCGACGTCCACGGGGGCGACTACTACGGCCCCGACGGTCCGGGGTCGCTTCGCGGCCACCCGACGATGGTCGCGCCACCCCATCGCGCCCTCGACGCCGAACTGGCAGCGCGGCTCTGGGCGGCGTCCGAACGACTGACCGGTGTCACCTTCGACGCCATCTGAACCACGCTCGGCGTCAGGGCGCCACCAACCCCGGCGAACTGATGCGCTTTCGCCTCGTATGTGACGGACAACGCGCGTCGGTTGGTGGTGCGGCGCACCGGTGGCGCGGAACCGCCCCCGTCGGTGACGGGGGCGGTCCGCCTGGATGGAACGGCTGGGCGCTTAGAAGTAGAAGCCCACGACGTCGATCAGGACCTGGGTGTCGTTCACCCCGCCCGTGATCTTCACCTGACCGGCGCCGTTCACGGCGACGGACGTGTTCACGGCGAGGTTCTCGCCGGTCTGGGACCAGTTGATGGTGCTGGTGGCCGGCTCGGTGATGGCGGCCGAGTACAGCTTCACGTAGCCCCCGTTCACCGTCTCGGTCACCGTGATGTTCACGATGGCGCCCGTCGCGCCGGCCGGCACGGCCAGTTCGGCCACGCTGCTACCGAGCGGCATACCCGTCTGCAGGCTGACCGTGCGCGTCTCGCCGCTCTTCAGCGGACCCGCGGCGTCGACGCGGGAGTCGTAGGCCCGCAATGGGACGGGCAGGAAGTGAGCCGCCCCGGCGGGCGGCGCGCCGACCGCGAGTTGGCCGCGGATGGCCCCGGCGGGGAAGTCGCCGGTGTGGAGGTTCACGTAGAAGTCGGCCGGCGTAGCCAGGATCTCGCCCGCCAGCGTGAGGTCGATGGTGGTGCAGGCGGCGGCCGCGTCGGCACCTGGCAGCGCGGTGAAGGGCACCACGACGGGTCCGTTGATGCCGGCGGCGCCGCGATGGATGTGACCCATCACGACGGTGCCGATGTCAGCGGCGGAGACGTCGTAGCAGAGCTCGCCCGTGACCGGATCGATGGTGACCGAGGCCGCACCCGTGCCGTCCGGGTCGGCTGGCGGCACCTCGTTGGCCCCGCTCAGCTGGGCGACCAGCGGTGTCGCCAGCGCGGCGGCGGCCTTCCCAGTCCCAGCGGTGTCCCGTGCGTTGCCGCTGGCCACCCCCGGCACGATGAAGGCCGCCGCGGCCAGACCGACGGCGGCCGCAGATGCGGCGATGACAACGCGTGTTCTCATGAAGTGACCCTTTCGTCAGTAACCCCTTCAGGGACGTACGAACGGGGACCATAACCGGATGGCTGGTTGGGCCTATTCGTTCGGCGCTTTCGGCTCCTTCGGCAGGCCGAGGACGCGCTCGCCGACGATGTTGCGCTGGATCTCGGCCGTGCCGCCCCAGATCGTCTCCGAGCGGGAGAAGAAGAAAGCCGACAGCATCGGGCTGCACGCGGTAGCCGGTCACGCTGGTGCCCCGCATCGTGGCTGGCCAGCCCCCGTCGGGCGGCCCGACGTCCGTGAGCAGCGACTGGGCACCGTAGATGTCGAGGGCCAGCTCCATGGCGTCGCGATGCATCTCCGACCAGAACATCTTGTTCGAGGCGCCCAGCGCACTCACGCCTGGGTCCTTCTTGCCGTTGAGCGTGGCCGACAGCGCCCGCAGGCCGTTGATGCGAAGGATCTCGATCTTGCTGCGGTAGCGCATCAGGCGCTGGCGGATGAGCGGATCGTCGATGGCGCCGTTGCGCCGGGCCTCGGTGGTCATGGCGTCGAATTCGTCGACGAAGCGCCGGAAGCTGGTCGTGGCCGACATGCCCCGCTCGTGGGCCAGCGTGGTGTTGGCCACGATCCAGCCGTTGTTCAGGCCGCCGACGACGTTGTCCTTGGGGCAGCGGGCGTTGTCGAAGAAGACCTCGTTGAACTCGGCCGTGCCGTCGGGCTGGGTGATGCCCCGCACCTCGATGCCCGGCTGCTTCATCGGCACCAGGAGGTACGAGATGCCCTTGTGCTTCGGCGCCGTGGGGTCGGTGCGGGCGAGCAGGAAGACGTAGTCGGCGAACTGCGCCTGCGTGGTCCAGACCTTCTGGCCGTTGATGACCCACTCGTCGCCGTCGAGCACCGCCGTCGTCTTGAGGGAGGCCAGGTCCGAGCCAGAGTTGGGCTCACTGAAGCCCTGGCACCAGCGCACCTCACCCTTCATGATCTGGGGCAGGAACTCCTGCTTCTGCTCCTCGGTGCCCCACTGCAGGATGGTGGGCCCGACGAGGGTGTCGCCGAAGAAGTCGGCCCGCAGCGGCGCCTTGGCCCGGGCGAACTCCTCCGCCAGCACCACGTTCTCCATCGTCGACAGGCCCTTGCCGCCGTACTCCTTGGGCCAGGCGGCGCAGATCCACCCTCCGCCGTAGAGCTTGCTGGGCCACTGCTCGTTGAACCGCGGCCCGGTCGGCGCCCTTCACTCGAAGCCCGGCTCGAACCACCCCTCGGGCAGGTTGTCCTCCAACCAAGTCCGGATCTCCTTGCGGAACTGCTCGGCTTCCGGCGGGTAGCTCAGATCCATGCCTCCATCTTGACCCACGGGTCAAGGTCGGTGGAAGTCGGCCCCCACCAGGCTGACCCCTACCATGCGCGCGGATGGCCACGCCGACCCGTTGGACAGCGCAGTGGAAGGAGCTGTACGAGGAGGTCATCACGACCGGCCTGTGCACCGGCTGCGCCGGGTGCGTCATCGCCTGCCCCCACGACGTCATCGGCTACAACCACGAGACCGGCCACTACAAGCCGTTCCACCTCGAAGACGAGCTCGGCCCGACCGACTGCACCCACGGCCAGAAGGGCTGCACCTCGCTGCACCCGGGCCTGCCCCCGCTTCCGCGCGTGGGAGCCCGACGCCAACGAGCACCTGTTCGGCCGCGAGCGCGAGCCGAGCGAGATGTACGGCATCACCAAGGACCTGCTCCTGTGCCGGGCCTCCGACGACATGGTCCACCAGATCGGCCAGGACGGCGGGTTCGTCTCGGCCCTGCTCATCTGGGCCATGGAGGAGGGCTACATCGACTGCGCCCTCACCTCGTTCCTCGAGGGCGACGGCAGCATCGTGGAAGGCCCAGCCCGGCATCGCCCGCAACAAGGACGAGATCCTGGCGTCGGCCGGCAGCCGCTACACGTACTCGGCCAACACCCTCGCCATCAAGCGAGGCCCTCGAGAAGGGCTACTCAAGCTCGCGCTGGTGGGCATGAGCTGCCAGTCGTCGGTGCCGCCGGTCATGTGGCACCGCAAGGTCGGCAAGGCGGGCAAGCCGTTCGTGTTCAACATCGGGCTGCTGTGCTCCAAGACGTTCGACGACGCCATCTTCCCGGAGCTCTTCGAGGCCAAGTACGGCCTGCAGCAAGGAAGACATGGTGAAGATGAACATCAAGGGCGTCTTCCAGATCTGGATGAAGGACGGCTCGTACCACGAGATCGACCTGAAGGAGTGCCACCAGTGGACGCGCGAGGGCTGCAAGATGTGCCCCGACTTCGCCGCCGAGCACGCCGACATCTCCACCGGCGGCATCGGCGAGGACAACGACTGGACGCTCGTGCTGGTGCGCACCGACCTCGGCCGGGAGATCGTGTCGCGCATGATCGGAGACCGGCGCCATCATCTCCCGCCCGGCCGACACCGACGAGAAGGCGATGAAGCTGCTGCGCACGCTGTCGATCGTGAGCCGGCGGCGCTGGCCCGACTTCGCGGCGCCCGAGGTCAAGGTGGGCGTGCCGCCGCCCAAGAAGAAGGCGGCGGCGCCGGCCGCCGCACCGGCACCGCGCGCGTAGCGGGTGCGGCGGGCGACGGCTCGCCGGCGAACTGATGCGCGTTGACCTCGTATGTGACCGGTATCGCGCGTCGGTTCGTCCGGCAGCCCTGATCAACGCCAGGTTCTGCTGCTCACTGCGTTGACGGCGGCGCCGGGCGTGGGGGCACGGCGCGCCAACGGTGGGTGGGGCGGCCCAGAAACGACGTCGGGCGCCCGGGGGCGGGGCTGCGAGGGCGAGGGAACGGGTTCGGGGTCATGGTGCTGGTGTACGCCGTGGCTCCGACTTTGGTTCGCGTTCGGGGCTCACTGCTCCGCGAGGTCCGGCCAGCGTCCGGGCCCGTAGGAACACCGCATCCAACATCGGCTCGGTGAGCCGGCCGGTGAACGTGTTCTGCTGGCTTGGGTGGAACGAGCACAGCACCGTCACGCCACTCGGGGCCGGCGCCTCGACCCCATGGCCGAACCGAGGCCGGGGCCGCAACCCCACGGTCGCGGCCACGTTCTCGTAGGCGAAGTTGCCCAGGCACACGATCACCCGCACCGCGGGAATCACGGCCAGCTCCCGCTCGAAGTACGGCCGGCAGCGGTCGCGCTCGTCCACGGTCGGCTTGTTGGCCGGTGGCGCGCAGCGCACGATGGCGGCGATGTAGGTGTGGAAGAGCTGCAGCCCGTCGTCGCGTGAGCGGCTCTCGGGTTGGTTGGCCAGGCCCGCCCGCCACAACGAACGAAAGAGCCAATCGCCCGAGCGATCGCCGGTGAAGACCCGCCCCGTGCGGTTGCCACCGTGGGCCGCCGGGGCCAGTCCCACCACCACGATCGACGGCTCGGGGGACCCGAACCCCGGCACCGGGCGGGCCCAGTAGTCCTCGCCGGCGTAGGCCGCCCGCTTCTCGCGACCGACCCGCTCACGCCACGCCACCAGGCGCGGACAGGCCCGGCAGGCCACGATCTCAGCGCTGATGGCGGCGAGCGAATCCACGCTGCGACGGTAGGTTGATCCACTGACCATGGCCACCACTCGGCGTGCCTCGACACGACCCTCCACTCGTCCAACCAAGCCCGAACCCCCCACGCTCGTGCTCTTCGTCCGTCACGGGCAGACCGCCACGACCGGCAAGCACCTGCCCGGCCGGGCCCCCGGTCTGCACCTGTCCGAGGCGGGGATCGAGCAAGCGGCAGCAGCGGCGGCCCGGCTGGCCGAGCTGTCCCGCCTCGACGCCGTGTACGCCTCGCCGCTGGAACGGGCCCGCGAAACCGCCGCGCCCATCGCCGCGGCCCGCAAGCAGAAGGTCATCATCGACCGAGGGCTGCTGGAGTGCGACTTCGGCGAGTGGACCGGCGCCGAGCTCAAGAAGCTCATGAAGCTGCCCGAGTGGCGCACGGTGCAGGGCTATCCCGAGCGGGTTCCGCTTCCCCGGCGGCGAGAGCTTCCTCGAGATGCAGAACCGCATGGTCGGCGCCGTGCAGCGGCTGGTCGAGCGTCATCGCGGCGGGGTCGTGGTGTGCGTGTCCCACGCCGACCCCATCAAGGCGGCCGTGGCCCAGGCCCTCGGCACCCACCTCGACCTCTTCCAGCGGATCGTGATCTCCACGTGCTCGGTCACCGCCGTCGCCTACGGACAGGGCACGCCCGTCGTGCTCACCGTGAACTCGACGGGCGGCTCGCTGAGCCAGCTCAAGGTGTCGTGATGACCGACGATCTCGGAACCGTCGTGCTGGTGAGCGGCACCATCGGGGGCCCCGGCCAGCGCGTCTTCTACCTCCAGGCCCAGAGCCCCCTCGGCACCTACACCGTGAAGTGCGAGAAGGGCCAGGTGGCGGCGCTGGCCGAGTACCTCGAGCGGCTCCTGGCCGACCTGCCCGCCACCGGGGCCACGGCCCTCATCCCCACCGACCTCAAGCCCTCCTTCGACCCCCCCCGTTTCGTCCTGGGCACGATCGGGCTGGCCTACGACGCCGAGACCGACCGCGTCGTGGTGGTGCTCGAGGAAGTGGCGACCGCGGAGGACGACGATGACGACGTCGATCGCGACGGCTTGCGGCTGGAGCTGACGCGCGGCGTGGCGTCGGTGTTCTGCGCCCGGGCCAAGGAGATCGTCGCCGCTGGACGGCCGGCGTGCCGATGGTGCGGGCGCCCGGTCGACCCCGACGGGCATCCCTGCCCGCGCATGAACTGAGATGGACGCCCTCTCCGTCCTGCGCGACGGCGACGTCGAGGTCGAGGGCCGGATGCCGTGGAGCTCGAACGCCACGTTCCTCGTCACCCTCACCGCCGGGGCCGACAAGGTGCAGGCGATCTACAAACCCGGCCGCGGCGAGCGACCACTGTGGGACTTCCCCCACGGGCTCTACCGCCGCGAAGTAGCGGCGTGGCACCTGTCGGAGGCGCTGGGCATCGGCGTCGTACCCACCACCGTCATGCGCGACGGCCCCTTCGGCGAAGGTTCGTTCCAGCTCTTCATCCCGTCCGACTTCGAGCAGCACTACTTCACGCTGTACGAGGGCCGGCCTGATCTCCACGACCAGTTCCGCACGATCTGCGCGTTCGACCTCATCGCCAACAACACCGATCGCAAGAGCGGCCACTGCCTCCTGGGACTCGACGGGCGGGTGTGGGCCATCGACAACGGCCTGTGCTTCTCCCCGTCGTTCAAGCTGCGCACCGTCATCTGGGAGTTCGCCGACGAGCCCATCCCGGCCGACGTGATCGAGCGGTTCGCCACGCTGTGCGAGGCGGTCCCCGACGCCGTGGCCGACCATCTCGAAGACGACGAGATCGACGCGCTGCTAGGGCGGATCCGCTCGGTGCTGGCCCAACCGGTGTTCCCGACCGACACCACCGGCCACCGGTACCCCTGGCCCTTGGTCTGATGCGTCGAGACGAGCTCGACCGGCTCATCGACGGCAACAACCCCGACGAACTGGTCCGCTTCGTCGACCACCTCACTCATGCCGGCGACTGGGACGGCCTGCTGACCGTGGTGGAGGCCTGCCGGGCGGCCGCCGCTACCGGCCGCCAGCTGTGGCCGGTGGCCTCGCTGGCCCAGTACCGCCTGGCCCTGCGGGCACCGGGCCAGTGGGCGGCCAAGGTGCTCAAGGAGGGCTTCGGGTGGTTCGCCCTCGGGCCGCTGAGCGAGGTGGCGGCCTCCACCCACACCTGGGCCGAGCTGTCGCCCTGGCTCGAGCCCGGGCCCATCGCCGCCTACGTCGCCCACGAGCGGGTGCTGCACGGCGAGGACCTCCGCGCCGCCGACGCCGACACCACGGACGTGCTGGAGCTGCCGCTGGTGCTCGAGCCGTGGGAGGGGCCGTACGCCCTGGCGAACTACCTGGACCACAAGGCCACCTTCGATCCGCCACCCTCGCCCGACGCCACACCGGTGGCCCTGCCCGGCGCCGACGCCCCGCAGATCGACGGCGACGATGGCGCCATGGCATTGGCCGAGCTGGTGGGCCACTGGGTGAGTCAGTCCGACGGTCGGGTCGAGGCTGCGCTGCGTCCGGGGCGATCACCTCGCCGCCATCACCGCCCTCGGGGTGCCCCGCGCCAGGGTCGGCGAGATCGATCTTGGTCGCGCCGTGCGCCTGGATGGCGTGGGGAGCGGCCAGTGGTGGCGCCCACGGCCGGCGCCGGGGCGGGGCGGCCGGGCGGTTCGGGGCGTGGTGGACAGCGGCGACGGTGGCCGGGCTGGCGTGGCCACCGGTGCCCCAGCAGCTCGGCGACACCGGTGCCGAGCTGCGCTGGTTCTGGTGGGACCCGAGCACCCCGCGCACGGGCTGGCAGCTCCACCTCGCCGTCTGGGACGAGGCCGACGACGTGGCCTGGGCCCTGTCCGCGGTGGACCAGTAACGCTCGCCAGCACCGAACTGACGCGCGTTACCCGTCACATACGAGCAAAAAGCGGATCAGTTCGCTCGAACGCGGTCAGCCCAGGACGGTGCGGGTGTAGGGGTTGGCGAAGCGGCCGTCGGGGTCGAGGCGGCGGCGCACCGCCTGGAAGCGGTCCCACTCCGGGTAGCGCGGGGCGCAGCGTCTCGGCCGTCTGGAAGTGGAGCTTGCCCCAGTGCGGGCGGCCGCCGTAGTCGTCCATGATGCGCTCGACGCCGCGGAAGTAGGGCTCGTAGTCCATGCCGTGAAAGACGTGCACGGCGATGTACGCGTTCGGGCGGCCGTAGCCGGTCGACAGCGGGATGTCGTCGGGCGCGGTGAACCGCACCTCCACCGGGAAGCTGAGCTTCAAGTCCTCCTGGGCCACGAAGTGCTGGACCCGCACGAGCGCCTCGGCACACGCCTCGCGTGGGATCTCGTACTCCATCTCGTAGAACCGCACGTGCCTCGGGCTGGCGAACACGCGGTAGCTGCGATCGACGAACTCCTGGCGGCCCGACGCCGCCAGAGCGCCTGGCCAGCCGCGGGGTCCACTGCGGGCGTACCCGCCCGACGTGGCAGAGGGCCCCGAAGGCGTAGTTCTCCATCGCCATCTGGTCCCACCACCGCTTCAGGCGTGGGCGCGGCGCCAAGGAGTCGGTGGTGCGGTTGTTCCGCTTGGTGAGGGCCAAGCCGGTGTGGGGCACCCAGAAGAACTCGAAGTGGTCGTTGCCATCGACGAGGGCGTCCAGGTCAGCCAGCACAGCGTCCATCCGCATCGGCTCGTTCACGGCCCGGAGGTGGAAGGCAGGCACGAGCTGGAGGGTGAGGGTGGACACCAGCCCGATGGCGCCGACGCCGACACGAGCGGCGTGGAAGACCTCGGGCTCGTCCTCGGGCGAACAGGCCACCACCGAACCGTCGGCCGCCACGATGCGCATCGCCACGATCTGTGCCGCTAGCCCCGGCAACTGCGCCCCGGTGCCGTGGGTCGCCGTGGACGTGGCGCCGGCCACGGTCTGGTAGGCGATGTCGCCGAGGTTCGCCATGGCCAGACCCCGCCCGTCGAGGACGGCGTTCAGTTCCTCCAGCGTGAGGCCGGACTGGACCGTCACCTGGTAGTGGTCGGTGTCGATGTCGAGCACCTGCCGGTACCGATCCAGCACCACCTGACGGCCATCAGCGACGGCGGCGCCCGTGAAGCTGTGCCCGGCGCCCACGGCCTTCACCGTGTGGCCGTGATCGGCCGCCAGCTTGACCGAGGCGACCAGCTCCTCCTCGTCGGCGGGATGATCGACGGCGATCGGGTGAGCGGTCTGGTTGCGGGCCCAGTTCTGCCAGGTCATCGCCGTCGTCTTGGCCACGACGGGAGCGTATCGGCCGGCCCAGCCGGTACTGTCCGGGGGCGTGGCCACCCCGCGTCGCCCGGTCTGGTCAGTGACGCTCACCGTCGTGGTGGTCTCCGCGGCATGGCTGGTGTTGCTGCCGTGGGACCTGAAGGTGATCGCCTTGCCCGACGCCAACGGCGACCTCTTCGAGGCCGACGAGACGCGCCTCGCCTTCATCGCCTTGATGGTGCTGATCGCCGTGTGGTGCGGGGTGCTCGCCTACGTCGACGGCGACGGCGCCTTCCCCCGTGGCGTGGCCGCCGTGGCGACCGTGGGCGTCTGGTACGTGTGGCGGGCCAATGCCGCCGACGTGGTGGACATCAACGTGTGGCTGTCGGCCCTCATCGACGTCATTCTGGCGCCGGCGGCGGCCGCCGCGTTCGTGGGATCGTCGGTGGGCCTGCTCACCCGCGGGCGCCACCGGGTCCGCTGAGGAGCGGCCTCCGCGTCAGCGGCCCTGCAACGCCTCGATCAGCTTGGGCAGCACCTTGTGGACGTCGCCCACGATGCCGAGGTCGGCAATCGAGAAGATGGGCGCCTCCTTGTCCTTGTTGATGGCGATGATGTTCTTGGCGCCCTTCATGCCCACCATGTGCTGGGTGGCACCGCTGATGCCGGCGGCGAGGTAGACGGTGGGCTTCACGACCTTGCCGGTCTGGCCGACCTGGTACGAGTAGGGCACCCAGCCGGCGTCGACGATGGCCCGAGACGCGCCCGGTGCCCCCTTCAACAGCTTGGCCAGCTGCTCGATGAGCTCGTACTTGCCGGCCTCGCCGAGACCGCGCCCACCGGACACGACGATGGCGGCCTCGTCGAGCTTGGGGCCGCTGGACTCCTCCACGTGCACCGCCGTCACCTTGGCCGCGCCCGCCGCGCCGAGGTCGCCGACGTCGACCGTCACCACGTCGGCCGGGCCGCCACCACCCTCTTCGGCGGCGAAGGACTTCGGCCGGAACACGGCGAGGTACGGCGGGGCGCCCTTGAACGTGGTCGTGACCAGCACGTTGCCGCCGAAGATGGCGGTGGTGACGTTCACCGTGTCGCCGTCGACGGCGATGTCGGTGCTGTTGGAGAGCACCGTGCGGTCCAGCTTCACCGAGAGCCGCCCCACCACGTCGCGACCCTCGTAGGTCGTGGCGAACAGGATGAGATCCGGGGCGTCGCCGCTGTCGATGACGGCCTTCATGGCCGACGCGATGGCGGGACCGGGCAGGTGCCCGGCCAGGTCGCCGGTCGTGTAGAGCTTGGTGGCGCCGTACGAACCGAGCGTCGCCGCGATGGCGTCGCCGTCGGCGCCACCGTGGAAGGCAGCCACCGTACCGGCGCCGAGCTGGCGGGCCTTGGTGAGCAGCTCCAGCGTGCCGGTGGTGGGTGTGCCGTCAGTGGATTGGGCAAAGACCCAGATGGTGTTGATGGCCATGTCGCTCGTCCGATCTCTCAGATGACCTTGAGGCCTTCGAGGAAGGCAATGACCTTCAGGTACCCCTCGCCGTCGTCCTCGACGATCTCACCGGCCTTGCGGGCCTCGGCGGCGGTCACATCCACGATCTCCTGGCCGGATCCGGCCCAGCCGACGGCCTCGACCCCGAGGTCGGCCGCCTTCACGGTGTCGACGGGCTTGTTCTTGGCCGCCATGATCCCCTTGAAGCTGGGGTAGCGGGGCTCGACCACGCCGGCGGTCACGGAGATGACGGCCGGGAGCGGGCACTCGACCTCGTCGTAGCCGGCCTCGGTCTGGCGCTGCACCTTGAGGTTCGTGCCGTCGACCTCGATGTGCTTGGCGAAGGTGACCGAGGGCCAGCCCAGCAGCTCGGCGATCTGCTCGGGCACCGTGCCGGTGTAGCCGTCGGTGGACTCGGTGGCGGCGATCACCAGGTCGGCCCCGCCGATGCGCTCGATGGCCTTGGCCAGCACCTTGGCGGTGGTGAGGGCATCGGAGCCCTGCAGCGCCGGGTCGGACACGAGCACGGCCTTGACGGCGCCCATGGCCAGCGCGGTGCGCAGGCCCGAGACCTCGTCGTTGGGCGCCATCGAGACGAGGCTGACCTCACCGCCGCCGGCGGCGGTGGCGAGCTGCAGCGCCATCTCGACGCCGTAGCTGTCGGACTCGTCGAGGATGAGCTTGCCCTCACGCTTCAGCGTGTGGGTGCCCGGGTCGAGGGCACCAGGTGTGGCCGGGTCCGGGATCTGCTTGACGCAGACGACGACGTTCATGGCCGACCATTCTGTCGGACCGGGAAGCCCCACCGAAATGGCCGAGGGCTGGTGGTACCGTCGGCAGCCTTGCGGCTCCTGTTGATCGTGAATTCGTTCGCATCATCAGTCACGGCCCGCAACACCGTCCTGGTGCAGCAGACCCTCGGCGCCGTCGCCGACGTCACCACCGTGGAGACGAACCGCCGGGGCCACGCCATCCGGTTCGCCCAGGACGCCGCGTCGCGCGGCGTGGACGTGGTGGCGGCGTTCGGCGGCGACGGCACGGTGAACGAGGCGGTGAACGGGATCGCCGGCTCCGCGGCGGCGCTCGCCGTGCTCCCGGGGGGCTCCACCAACGTCTTCGCCCGCATCCTCGGCGTGCCCAACGACCCGGTGCCGGCGGCCGACGTGATGGCCGACGCCATCAAGCGTGAGAGCACCCGTCGCGTCGGGCTGGGCTCGGTCAACCGGCGCTACTTCTGCTTCCACACCGGCATCGGCTTCGACGCCGCCGTCGTCGGCCGGGTGGAGGGCCACGCCACACTGAAGCGGTGGGCCGGTCACCCGCTGTTCGTCTGGGCCGGTCTCACGACGTGGCTACGGGGCTACGACCGCCATCACCCGCACTTCGGCCTCACGTTCCCCGAGGGCACGGAGCTGGCCGACGGGTTCTTCACCGTCGTGCTCAACTGCGATCCGTACACGTACCTCGGCAACCGGGCCCTCTCGTTGGCGCCGGCCGCCGATCTCGATCGGGGCTTGGTCACGGTCACCTTCCGGACGCTGCAGGCCCGCACGATGCTGGGGTCCATCGGGCGGGCGCTGCGGGGCACGCCGGTGCGCCCGAACCGCCGCATCGACGTGCACACGGATCTGAGCGGCGTCGAGGTGTCGGCGGAGGTGCCGTTCCCGTACCAGGTCGACGGCGACTACCTGGGCGACACCCGCCGCCTGTCGTTCCGCCACGAGCCCGACGTCCTCAGCCTCGTCGTGCCCTAATCTTGGCGGCGCTTCGCGTCGCGCGGGCTGCGCGCTCGACCGCGCCCCGGGCGTCCGAGCGCGCGGGCTGTGCGATGTCGGGCGGCGCGCTCGACCGCGCCCCAGGGCGTCCGAGCGCCGCGGGCTGGCGCGCTCGACCGCGCCCCAGGGCGTCCGAGCGCGCGGGCTGCGCGCTCGACCGCGCCCCAGGGCGTCCGAGCGCGCGGGCTGCGCCATGCCGGACTGCCTCGGCCGGCCCCCCCAGCGGGGCTAGGCCCGTGACGCGTCCAGGGCGCGACGGGCGATGCCACCGTGGCCAGATCGAGGCTTGGAGAGGCTGGAGATGACGACCGGCTCGGCGCGCCGCTGAACGACATCTGTCACCGCCGCCAGATCGCCGTCGGCGTCGTAGCCCGGCTCGTCGGGATCGTTCTTGATCTCGCGGCACGCGAGGCGGCAGCGAGGCGGCGGCCGCGTCAGCCAGCGCTCTGCCATCGGGCAACGAGGCGTCATGGTGCACACCGAGCACGCCGTCGGCCGTGCGGCGCGACGTCGAGCTCGACCCACTCGGCGCCCAGCACCCGCGCCAGCCGGAAGGCGGCGAGGGTGTTCTTCTCACCCGCCGGCAAGCCCACGGTGAGCGATGACAGTCGTCACGGTGCGTGCTGCGTTACGCCGAGGTTGCGAGGTGCTGTCAAATCGCCCCTTGTCAGCACGTCAACGGTGACGTACGTTCAATAGGTCCCTGTCGTGTGCAACTGAATTTCTTCGCCGGAATTGTTGTCTCGACCTTGGACATGTGAACGTCGTCACATTTCAGGAGCGTTCTCGTGTCTGCACTTGCGACCAGCTTGGCACTCTCCACCGCCGACTATCGGTGGCGTAAAGACGCAGCTTGCCGAGACACCAGTCCCGATCTCTTTTTCCCGGTCGGCACCACGGGCCAGGCGCTCGTGCAGATCGACCAGGCCCAAGCTGTCTGTGAGCAGTGTCCGGTGCAAGCCGCATGCCTCCAGTTCGCGCTGGCCACGAATCAAGACTCGGGCATCTGGGGTGGCACCACGGAGGAGGACCGCCGGAAGCTTCGGCGGGCCTACGTGGCTCGGCAGAAGTCGGCCGCCACGGCCTGAACGGCGCCGGGCATCGCCGCAGCCGCAGCACGGCCAGCGGATGCTCGTGGCGGCCTAGCGGCCGTCCATCGTCACCGGGATCCGCAGCGCCACCACCGTCCCCCGACCGTCGCCGACCGGCGCCAGCCCGGCCGCGGTGAGGTCGTCGTGGTGGGCCGGCCGCACCTCGATGGTGCCGCCCAGCTCGGTGGTCACGAGCGTGCGCACGATGGAGAGCCCCAGGCCGGTGGCGGTATCGAGTGAGAACCCGGCGGGCAGGCCCGTGCCATCGTCGACCACCGACACCGACAGGGTGGTGGTGTCGTTGGCCAGCAGCACCACGACGGAGCCGGCCCGGCCGCCCGGCGTGAAGGCGTGATCGACGGCGTTCTGGAACAGTTCCGTCAGCACCACGGCCAGTGGGGTGGCGATGCCGGCGGGCAGCTTCCCCCCGTCACCGTCGACACGGAAGTGCACCGGCCGGTCCGGCGACTGCAGGCTCTCCTCGGCCATGCGGGCGAGGGGGTGCACGATCTCGACGAAGTCGATGGCGTCGTCGGCCTCTCGCGACAGCGTCTCGTGGACGAGGGCGATCGTGCGGATGCGCCGCACCGACTCGCTGATGGCCGCCTTCGCCTCCGGCGACGACAGGCGCCGCCCCTGCAGCCGCAGCAGCGACGAGATCGTCTGCAGGTTGTTCTTCACCCGGTGGTGGATCTCGCGGATGGTGGCGTCCTTCGACACCAGCAGCCGGTCCCGCCGGCGCAGCTCGGACACGTCACGAACGAGCAGCACGCCGCCGGTCACCTCGGCCCCGCCGAGGATGCGGGATGCAGCGGGTCAGCAGGGTGATCTCGGGCGTCTGCTCGACCTCTTCGAGCACGGGCTCGCGGCGCTCGAACGCCGCCCGGACGGGTCCGTCGTCGAAGCCCAGCTCGGCCAGGCGCAGCCCGATGGCGTTGGCGCTGATGCCCGACGCGGTGCAGGGCCGACACCGCGTTCGGGGAGGCGTACCGGACCCGGGCGTCGGCGTCGAGCACCATGACGCCGTCGCCGACGCGAGGCTCGGGGGCGGTCTGGCGATCGCCCGGGAACGGGAACGTACCGGCGGAGATCATGGCCACGAACCGCTGGAAGATCGACTGGTAGATGCGCTCCAGCTCACCGGGCTGGCGGGTCACCCGCGGCGACCACTCTCGCGGTCAGCACGGCGATCACCCGTCCTTGGTGACGCACCGGGATGGCCAGCATCCGCGTCGGGCCGTCAACGCCGCTCACCTGTGTCTCGCCCTCCTCGGACCGACCGTCGAGGGCGGCGTTCAGCAGCGCCAGTTCGGTGTCGTTGGCCCTCGTGCCCACCCAGTCGGCGATGTAGTGCGTCTGGGCCGTGGCCGGGCGGACCTGGCCGATGACGAGCCAGCGTCCGTCACGGTCCAGCACGTACAGGAGCAGGTCGGCGAAGCAGAAGTCGGCCAGCATGCCCCACTCGCCGACGAGGCGCTGGAGATGGCCGACATCGGCTCGATCGAGGCTGGTGTGCTGGCGAGCGAGCTCGGCGATGGTGGCCACTGCGAGACAGGATGGCAGATCAGCTCGTGGCGCCGCCGCCGTGCGCGGCGGCGGCGAGGGGCCTCAGCGCCAGAGCTGCTCACCGAGACGGACCAGCCCGTGCAGATCGTGGATGTCCTCGTCCAGGTATGGCACGGCCGCCAACACCTCGGGCGCCACGGACAGCTCGGCGCGCTGTTCTGCCTCACGCTTGGCCACCACCTGGAAGTTGGCGAAGCTCGACGCCACCTCCGACAGCACGCCCGCCACCCGGGCGTCAGGCGCAGCCACCAGCGAGGCGAGCTCGGCGCCAAGCCCGGAGGCCGACAGCCGCAGGGCCTCGGCGGCGGCGGACGCGCTCGGGTCGAGCAGGTAGGCGGGCAGCACCTTGTTCAGCACCAGGGCCCCGAGCTGCAACTTGCGCGCCCGCAGTGCCTCCATGAAGAACTCGGCCTCGTGCAACGGTGACGCTTCGAGGGTGGTGATCACGGCGAAGGTGGTGCGGCGGTCGGCCAGGACCCGGCTCACCTCGTTGGCCCGTGACACGAACCCGCGCTCCATCGTCTGGAAGAGGCTGAAGAACTCGGCGATGTCCTCCAGGAACTTCGTGCCCAGGATGCGGTCGGCCACGGTGTAGAAGGGCCGCGACGCCATCGTGACGAACCGGCTGCGGTAGGGCACGGTGAGCCAGCGCAGGAGCCGGCTGCTGAAGAACTCGGCCATGCGGGCCGGCGCGTCCAGGAAGTCGAGCGCGTTGCGGGTCGGCGGGGTGTCGACGACCAGCAGGTCGTAGCGACCCGACGCGTGGATCTCGAACAGCCGCTCCATGGCGATGTAGTCGTGGCTCTGGGCGAACTTGGCCGTGATGTTCGTGTAGAGCGGGTTGGCCAGGATGGTGTCGCGGGTGCGCTCGTCGGGTGCGTGGCGGCGCACGAGGTCGTCCCAGCTCTGCTTGGTGTCGAGCATGGCCACCCACAGCTCGCCACGCGGCCGCAGGCCGGTCTCGGCGAACGCCGCCGGCGGTATCTGCGTCTCCACGTTCCCCAGCGCCGCCAGGCCGAGGGCGCTGGCCAACCGGCGGGCCGGGTCGACGGTGAGCACCAGCACCCTGCCCCCGAGGTGGGCCGCCGCCATGGTGCCCATGGCCGCCGCCACGCTGGTCTTGCCGACGCCGCCGGAGCCGCAGGCGATGGCGATCTCCTTGGCCGCCAGGAGGTGCTCGAGCGTGCTGCCGCTGCGTTCCGTCATCCGAGCACCGTCATCCGAGCACCCTCATCCCAGTTCATCGGCCAGCGCCTCAGCCACCTGGGACGTGGCTCGCAGGCCGGACGTACGGGCGAACAGCTCGGGCACGAACAGCATGGGCAGCGAGCGCGGCAGCGCGTCGCGGAGCGATTCGAGGTGCTCGGCCCGGCGCCGGCGCAACGACACCGCCAGTTCGGCGGCATCGAGCACCTTGGTCGCACCGGCACCGGCGCGCCGCTCGAGGATGGCCGCCGGCTCGGGCCCGCGGAGGCGATCGAACACCTCTTCCTCGGCCCGGCCGAACAGCTCCGGCAGCACTCGGTTCACCACGATGGCGGCCAGGTCCACGTTGGTCGACTCGGGCAGCTTCCCGGCCAGCTCGATGGTCTCGGCGACGGGCATCTCCTCTGGTGTCGTGACGATCACCAGGCCGGTCAGGTCGGCGTCGTCCAGGATCTCCAGCATCCAGCGGGTCTGCTCGCGCACCATGCCCACCTGCACCAGTTCCTGGATGGCCTGCGGTGCGGCGAGCTGCCCCAGGATGTGTCCGGTGGCCACGGCGTCGACGACCACGAGGTCGAAGTGGTTCTCCCGCACCTCGTAGCAGAACTTGCCGATGGTGAGGATCTCCTTGACCCCCGGCGCCGCCGTGGCCACGAAGTCGAGGCTGCGGGCCAGGGGCCGGACGCGGGCCAGGAGCGGCACCCGGAGCTGGAGCGAAAGGTATTCGCGCAGCGAGTCCTCGGTGTTCATGGCCATGGCCTGAAGCCGGTCGGCCACCTGTCGAGGTGCGAAGGTCAGCGGGCCGCTCTCGTAGGCGGCGGCCAGCGTGCCCTTGGCGTCGACCTCGCAGACCAGCGTCCGGCGCCCGGCGCGCGCCGCCAGCAACGCTAGGGCGGCGGCGATGGTCGTCTTCCCGACGCCACCCTTCCCGGTGACGAACACCAACCGGCGCTCGAGGAGCGGCCGGGTCAACTCAGGAGCCGAAGCCGATCCGCCGGTCGCCGTCGTTCGGACCGACCTCGACGTAGGCCAGCTTGGCGATCGGCACACCGATCTGGCGGCCGCGCCGGTCGGTCAGCCAGAGCGCTTGATCACCCTGGGCGATGGCGGCATCGATCTGCGCCCGAAGGGCGTCACGATCAGTGTCGTCAGCAAGCTCCAGCGTGAGCTCCCGGGGCGCCTGTATGACACCGATGCGAACGTCCACGAACCACTCCTTCACTTCGTCGGCTTTTGATCCTAGAGGCCCATGGACGGGGTTCACCGACCGGCTACGGTCGGGGCGATGCAGCGGCCGTCTGGGCGCACCGTCGCACGTATCGTCATCGGCGTTGAGGTGGCGGCTCTGCTGACGCTGGCCTTCGTGTGGGGCGGGCCGTCCTCGGGCAGCCCCGGGCCGGAGCCGCTCATCCCCGGCCCGACGTCCACCGTGGCCACGTCCACGACGGGGTTCCCCCGCCCGACGACGACGTCAGCCCGCCCGGCCACGGCCACGACCGCTACCAGTGACGCGACCACCACGGCCGCCCCGGCGACCGAGGCGCCACCCACGGAGGCGCCGCCGCCCGAGGACACGACCGCCCCCGAGGTGTCGTCCACGACCAAGCGGACGGTCCCTCGCCAGCAGCCGATCAGCACCGAACCCGAGGTCACCGAACCCGAGGTCACCGAGCCACCGGCCACCGATCCGCCGCCGCCGGTCACCGTGGCCCCGACACCGCCTCCTGTGACGCAGCCGGCCACCACCCAGCCGCCGCCGCGGCCGACGGCCCCGCCCACTGCACCACCGACCACGCCGCCGCCGCCGACGGAACCGCCCACCACCCAGCCGCCCGCTCCCGCGCCGACCACCACGACGACGGCGGCACCGACAGAGGATCCGCAATCACCGCCCAGCCCGTGGCCGCCCTGGTGGCCCTGGAACTAGGACGGCGGCGCGGCCTCGACCTTCAGCGTCGGCCTCGCCTTCCTCCGCCTCAGCGGATGGTGAGCTCGGGCCGGAACACCTTCTTGGGCTTCAGCGCCACCGCCACGTGCTCGGCCAGCGCCGTGAAGATGCGGCCGGCCTCGCTGTCGGGCTCGACCGCAGCGATCGGCTTGCCTTCGTCGCCACCGATGCGCAACGTAGGCACCAGCGGGATCTTGGCCAGCAGGGGCACGCCGATCTCGTCGGCCAGTTCCTGACCGCCACCGCTGCCGAACAGCTCGTAGCGGGTGCCGTCGTCGCCGGTGAACCACGACATGTTCTCGATGACGCCCTTCACTTCCATGTGCACCTTCTCGGCCATGGCGGCCGAGAGGCGGGCTACCTGCTGGGCTGCCGCCTGGGGCGTGGTGACCACGTACACCTCGGCGCGTGGCAGGTACTGGCTCAGCGAGATGGCGATGTCGCCGGTGCCGGGCGGCATGTCGACGAGCAGGAAGTCGGGCTCGTCCCAGTAGACGTCGGTGAGGAACTGCTCGAGGGCCTTGTGCAGCATGGGCCCCCGCCAGATCACGGCCTGGCCGTCGGGCACGAAGTAGGCCATCGAGATGCACCGCACACCCCAGGCCTCGGGGGGCAGCAGCATGTCGTCGAGCACGACCGGGTCACGGTCGGCACCCAGCATGCGGGGGATGGAGAACCCGTAGACGTCGGCGTCGAGCACGCCCACCGAGTGACCCCGCTGGGCCAGCGCCACGGCCAGGTTGGTGGTGACGCTGGACTTGCCCACGCCGCCCTTGCCCGAGCTGATCAGAAGCGGGCGGGTCCGCGAGCCGGCCTCGGCGAAGGGGATCTTGCGACCCTCGGCGTGACCGTGGGCCGGACTCTGGCCGGCCGTGGCCGACGGGTTGCCGTGGAGGCTCTGGCGCAGCGCCGAGAGCTCCTCGTCGGTCATCACGGTGAAGTTGAGAACGACGTCACGGACGCCGTCGAGGGCGGTGACGGCGGCGGTGACACGCGACTGGATCTCCTGGCGCAGGGGGCAGCCGGCCACCGTGAGGGCAATGGTGACGCCGACGCGGCCGTCGGGGCTGACGGCGATCTCGCGGACCATCCCGAGGTCGACGATCGAGCGGTGCAGTTCCGGGTCCTGCACCGGACGCAGCGCGTCAACGACCTGATCAGACGACGGGAGCATGGGCGACGATCCTCCAGGGGATTTCCACTACGTAGATAGGTAGAATACCGGCGTGGAGCCGACGGCACCCACCTCCGGCCTCACACCGGGGGCATTCGCGGCAGCGGTCTCGTCCATCACGCATGCCTTCGGCGACCCGACTCGGCGGGCCGTGTACCTGTTCGCCCACAGCCACGAGCGGGGCGTGACGGCTACCCAGGTGGCGGAGCAATTCGGGCTCCATCCCAACGTGGCCCGCCACCACCTCGACAAGCTGGCCGCCGGTGGCTACCTCGACGTGGCCGTCGAGCGCAGCGAGTCCGGCGGGGCCGGCCGGCCGTCCAAGCACTACCGGGCCCACGATGAGCAGGTGACGCTGGCGGTGCCGGTGAAGACCGACGATCTCGTGCTCACCATGCTCGGCCGGGCGCTGGCCCGCCTCAGTCCCGCCGAGGCCGAGGCAGATGGCCGAGGAGGTCGGCATCGAGTACGGGCGGGCCATGGCCGCCGGGCTGGGCGCGGCCGATGGCCAGCGTTCGTTCCGTGCCGCGCTGCACGCCGTGGCCGACGCCCTCACCGCGCATGGCTTCGCCGCCCACACCGAGCAGCGCGGTACCGAGCTGCGCATCGTGAACAACCACTGCCCGTTCGGGCCGGCCGCCATCGAGCATCCGGTCATCTGCGCGGTCGACCGAGGCATGGTCAAGGGCATGCTGGCCGCCCTCTACGGCGACACCGAGCCCGAGACCGCGGCGTCGCTGCCACGCGGCGACGAGGTCTGCGTCACGTCGTTCTGACGGCGCTCCCGTGGCCCGCCACTACCTCGATCACGCGTCGACATCGCCCCTGCTGCCGGCGGCGCGCCAGGCGATGTCGTCGTGGCTGGAGGGTGCGGTCGGTGCCGTCGGCGACCCGGCTCGGGTGCACAGCGAGGGTTTGGCGGCGCGGGTCGCGGTCGAGGAAGGCCGGGCGGCGGTGGCGGCGATGCTGGGGTGCCGGCCGCGATCGGTGGTGTTCACGAGCGGCGCCACCGAGGCCATCGCCGCCGCGGTGTGGGGTGCGGTGGAGCGGGCCGGCGGCCACGTGGTGGTGCCGGCCGTCGAGCACTCGGCGGTGCGGCTGTCGTCGATCGCGTTCGCATCGTCGGTCACCGTCGTCGGTTGCGACCGCCTGGGGCGGGTGGCGGTCGACGAGGTCCTCGCCGCCGTCCGTCCCGGCGAGACGGCACTCGTACACCTGCAGTGGGGCAACCACGAGGTGGGCACGCTGCAGCCCGTCATGGAGGTCGTGGCGGCGTGCCGCTCGATGGGCGTGCTGGTGCACGTCGACGCCGCCCAGGCCGCGGGCCGGGTGCCGGTCTCCTTCGACTCGTTGGGCGCCGACCTCATGTCGGTGAGCGCCCACAAGATGGGGGGTCCGGGGGGCGTGGGCGCGCTGCTGGTGCGGCGGGGCCTGCGGGTGCGTCCGCTGCTGGTGGGCGGCGATCAGGAGCGGGCGCGGCGAGCGGGCTTCGAGAACGTGCTCGGCATCGTGGGGTGGGGGGCGGCGGCCGGGGACGAGGTTTCGGGTTCCCGACAGCTCCAGCTATCGCAACGGGTGCTCGACGGCGTCGCCGGGCTGGACGGCGTGCAGCAGTACGGCGATCCGTCGCCCGACGGCCGGCTGCCGCACATCGTGTGTCTCGGCATCGACGGGATCGAGCCGCAGGCGGTGCTGCTGGGGCTCGACCAGGCCGGGATAGCGGTGCATTCCGGGAGCGCGTGCGCGTCGGAGGATCTGCTGCCGTCGCCCGTGCTGGAGGCCATGGGGGTGGATGCCCACCGATCGCTGCGGGTCAGTGTCGGTTGGGACACCACCGATGCCGACATCGACGCGTTCCTGCAGGCGCTGCCCGAGGTGATCAGCCGGTTACGACGCCTGAGCCAGTGACGGCCCGCCCGGCCTGACGCATCGGCGTATCGGCGCATCGGTGCTCGGCATCGTGCGGCGCTCGGCGCGTCGGTGCTCGGCGCTCGGCGCTCGGCGCGTCGGCGCGTCGGCGCGTCGGCGAGACGCGGGCGGCCGCGGCGGCCGATTCGCACTCTTGGCGGCGGCGCTATCACACAGCGAGACCTTCTCCACCGAAAGTGACGCTGGGTGAGCGTTTCGGCGGCCGTTCTCGGTGCATCCGTGCTTCTCGGTGCAGACGGGCCGCAGATTTGACGCGCAAGCGCAACGAGAAGCCATCACCGGTGCCCGCACTGACCACGCACAGCGATGACGACCAAGCCGGCCGATCGACCCATCAGCGGCTGTGCCCTTGCGTGTTCGCTCGATTCGGTGACTGGTTTGGCGGTTCAGCCGGTGACGAGGACTTGGATCTCGGTGACGGCCCGCTCGAAGGTCGTGGCCTTGGTGATCGGTGGGAACTGACCGGACTCGCCGTTGGTCGCGGTCCAGGTCACATCCCAATCAACGCTGAGGGCCGCCGTCCACGCGCGAGGCCTCCCGGCCACCGCGGAGCCGTCGGCGTTGCGGGTCACACGGGTGTACACGTGCGCGCACCGCCCGGCCAGCTCCGCTTGCGGGTTCGGGTCGCCGCCGGCGACGTGGGCGTCGTAGCCGACCCCGGGCCCGACGCACGACTTTGGGTTGGTGCCGTCGCCGGGGTCGAAGCTCATCGTCGTCGGGGTGGCCGTGGCGGTGGCGCTGAGACCGGTGTCGGCGTCGGTGCGGGTCACCGTGAACGCCGTCCACGCCTCCGGCTCGATCGACACGAACACCGCCACCGTGGCGATCGAGGCCTGCCCGGCGGCCGGGGTCGTGCGCGGCTGGGGCACCGGGAGGGTGCCGGACAGCTCGAGGCGGGCGGCGTGAGCCAGTTCGGTGGCCGACGCCGCCCACCGGTACGTGGCGCCGTCCCAGACACCGTCGCAGCGGCGGATCAACAACACATGATCGACGGCGATGTACGGGAACAGCGCCGGCCGTACGAACCGTTGTTCTGCGCCACGATCCCAAGTCGCTCGGAACTACCCGCCACCCACACACAAACCGGCACCGCCACATCCCCATGCCCACCCGGCCGCGCCGACCAGCACCCGGCAGGGTCACCACGGTAGAGAAATCAGTCCCCGGCGGCGTGTCCCCGATCCGTCGCCCCCGGCGCTGGAGGGCGTCGCCACGGCACCAGCAAGAAGACCGCCGATGAGTCACCGCTGCGGTCGCCCAGGCCAGACTTTCATGGTGCCAGGGCCTCCGTCGTTGCATGGATTGTACTGTCGAGGGCCGATAGGAGTGCGCTCTGGAGCGATATTGACTCGCCACACGCCATCCTCCAACGACCAGTTGTAGCGAGCCACGATCGAGGTACGATATGTCATCCAAGATCGCCTGATCGACAACGCGGAATGTCACACCGTCGTCTAAGTAGCAGTACGAGAGTCTCGACGTTCGTCGCCGTCGACGAGTCTGCACTGAGGTGATCGAGCACACGTCGTGGTCCAGCCGAGCACCGGCACGAGCCGCCGTGCCTTCGTTGCGGTAGTGCTGCCACTTTGGGAGCCAGAAGAAGCACGAGAAACTTCTTCGTTACCACCTCGCTGTAGATCGCTGATGAGCTGGTCATCCGTGAACGGCAGGTTCGGATCGCTCCGAGACCTGACGACCAGCACTTCGTAGCGGTCCATTACCGACTGCAGTTGCTGGGCCAAGACTTGGGGATCGGCGGTGGTCGCGTCGGCAACGATTGAGGTCGCCGTCGTTGGGGGCGGGGGCTCCGTTGTCGCTGGCGCGAGCGCGGTTGTGGGCGCCGGCGCGCTCGTCGTGGTCGGCGCCACCGTCGTCGTGGTCGGCAATGCACTGACCGTTGTCGTGGACACAGACGACGCGGCCGAGCCGTCCGCCGACGAGCTACAGCTCGCCAGTACCAACGCCGCCAAGGTCCCCCATGCCGCTGTCCGCCGCAGCTGCATCCGATCCAACCTAAAGGACGACCAAAGTGATAATCAAGAGCCATTCACCCACCAGTGAGATAAATATCACTCACTGTGAGGGCGCGGTCAGTCGCCCCAGAAACGTTGCTCGCGGAATGGATCGCCGTACATGTGGTACCCGTTGCGTTCCCAAAATCCCGGGGAATCACCGGAACGCAGCTCTAATCCCCGCAGCCATTTCGCCGACTTCCAGAAATAGAGATGCGGGATGAACAATCGCACCGGGCCACCGTGCTCGGGCGGGATCTGCGCGTCCTCGTAGGCGTACGCCACCAGCGAATCGGCGCGGGTGGCGTCGGCCAGCGGCAAGTTGGTCGTGTAGCCGTGCTCGGCGTGGGCGATCAGATGCGTCGCCTCCGGCGCCACGACCGCCCGGCCCAGCAGGTCGCGCACCAACACCCCCGTCCACGTCGTGTCGAGCTTCGTCCACTTGGTGACGCAATGGATGTCGGTGCGAAGGCTCACCGCCGGCAGCGACTGGAGCTCCTCGAGCCCGAGCGTGAACGGCGCCGCCACCAGCCCGAAGACCCGAAGATCCCACTCGCCTGGCCCGTACACCGGGACATCGCCTTCGTGCAGGACGGGGAACCGCTCGGTGTGGTACTGCCCTGGCGGCAGCCGGGCGGGGTCGATGCCACGCTCGGCCAACTCGGCCCGGTTGCGTTCGAAGAACCCCATGCCCTAGCGGGTGCCGCCAAACGCGGGCCACGGAACAAACGCCACGTCAACCGAGGCTACGCTACGCACATGCCGTTGTATCTCGTCCGGCACGCCAAGGCGGGTAGTCGGAGCGGGTGGCTCGGCCCCGACGAAACCCGTCCCCTGTCGAAGGGTGGCCGGGAACAGGCACAGGGCATCAAGCGGTGGCTGGCCGAGTGGCCTGTCCCCCGCATCTTGTCCAGCCCCTACGTCCGCTGCGTCGAGACGATGCAACCGCTGGCCAACAAGCTGGGCCTGGCAGTGGAAGCCAACGAGATCCTGGCCGAAGGCAACCCCGCGGGCAGGCTGCTGGAGCTCCTCGCCGCCCTGCCTGACCACACCGTGCTGTGTAGCCACGGCGATCTCATACCGGCCACCATCGAGGCCCTCGCGCGCCGGGGCATGGTGGTCGACGGCGAGCCGGACTGGCGCAAGGGCGCCACCTGGATCATCGAACGCGACGGCGACGAGTTCGTGAGGGCCAGCGCGACGCCGCCGCCCAGTTGACGGGCGGCGGGTCACTCCAACGTCAGGCGGCCACTGCGCCCTTCGACCGCCAGAACTCGTTGAGGGCGTCTTGCATCTTCAGGTACCAGATGATGTTCCCGATGAGGGGCAGCAGGAACCAGAGACCCCAGATCGCGCTCACGGGTGACTCGCGGCCGTCGCGCTCGTACAGGTTCTTGATCTCGTTGGGGATGGTGAACATCAGCACGACTGACAGCAGCAGGTAGATGACCAGGCCGAGCACGCCACCGAGGCCGTCACCGTTGTACTTCTTGAGGTCCTCGTTGGTGCGGTAGGTCCAGAAGATGCCCCAGATCCCGCACGTCACGATCGTCAACAGGATCGTGAGACCCTTGTTGTAGAAGACGCTGTTGAGATCTTGCGGCACCTGCCGACCCATCGGGGCGTAGCCGTCTCCGCCCGTGGGCGGCGGGGGACGGAGGCGGCGGCGGCGGCGGTGGGGTGGACGGCGGCTGACTGGACATGGTCGCGCACGGTAACAGCCGCTACGCAGGCCGTGGGCGATAGAACGCCAGGACCGGCGTCAAACCCCCATGATGGGGGACTCAGGGCGCCGCGGTGGTCGACGCCGATCCAACGGCGGCGTCGATCTCGTCCTTCAGCCCCTGCACCAGACCGAGCACCTCCTGGGGCGGGTTCAGGGCCAGGCACTGCTGCACCGGCGCACTGGCCCCGGCGGCGTCGGCGAAGACGCGGAACCGGACGATGGCCTCGAAGCAGAACGGGTCGGCGTACGACGGCGCGACCTGCATGGCCCGCTGGAGCGACGCCTCCCCCTTCTGCACCAGGTCGGTGGCATTGGCCTGCGAACCCACCAACGTCACCAGCCAGCCCCGGTAGGTGAGCGCCTCGGGGTTGTCCGGCTCGACCTGGAGCACCTCGTCGTAGCGCTGGATGGCGCCCTTCAGGTCGCTCGTCTGCAACGAGCGGGCCTCGGCCAGCTTCGACGTGACGTTCTGGGCGATGTCGCCCGAGCTGGAATCGCCGGGCAGCCGGTCCCCCGACGCCCATGCCACCAGCACGCCGGCGATCACGGCCACCACGACGACCGCCGCCGTCCACAAGGCGATGCGACCGAGGTTGCGGGGCGGCTTGGGCGGCAGGGCCGCCTGCTCGGACTCGATGGCCCGCAGCACGGCGGCGGCGCGGACGGTGTAGCCGTCGCGCAGGGTCTCGTAGTCGGTGTCGTCGATGTCACCGGCGTCGTGCTCACGGTCCAGATCGTCGAGCGAACCCAAGAGGAACGAGCGCTCCTCCTCCAGCTCGGCCAGGCGATCCGGATCGGGACGCGGCTCCGGCCGGCGAGCGACCCCGTCAGTCGTCGCGGTCATGCCGGTAGCGCTCCACCAGGGAGCGATCGTCGTCGTTCAGGGCGACCGTCGGAGCGGTGTGCCAACGGCGGAAGGCGACGATGAGGCCGCCGGCGGCCAGCACGAGGGCCACGACGGGCAGCACCCACACAAGGCTGTCGATGCCCGTCTTGCTCGGCACCAGCAGCAGTCCCTGATCCTTGAACCGGTCGTTGATGTAGGCGCGGATCTCGCCGTCGGTGCGCCCGGCCGAAACCTGCCGAGCGATCTCGTCGCGGATGTTCTGCGAGGCGTCGGCCTTCGAGTCGAACACGCTCTCGCTTCGACACACCGGGCACTTGATCGTCTTGGAGATCGCCTCGACGCGATCGGCGTTGCTGCGCAGCCCGCTGGCGCGCGTCGCGCCGATGGTGAGGAACGCCGCCAGCACGACCGCCATGAGGAGCCAGCCGGGCCACCGCTTCAGCACGCTCACGGGCCCTGGCCCTTCAACCGGGCCAGCACCGCGGTGAGGCCGTCAGCGGTGACGGTGGCGATGCTGCGGAAGCGCACGTAGCCGTTCGGGTCGATGATCCACGTCTCGGGCACCTTGCTCACGCCGAAGCTCACGTAGATCTCGCCGCGGTCGTCGGTCAGCACCGGCCAGTCGCCGCCGTTGTCCTTGAAGAACTGGCGCACCTTGGCGGGGTCGTCGTTGCTCACGACGGTGATCAGTTCGGCGCCGTCGGCCTGCTGGGCCTGGCTGGTCTCGAAGCGCAACAGCTCGGGATGCTCCTGCTGGCACGGCGGGCACCACGTCCCGAAGAAGTTGAGCACCACCCACGAGCCCTTGCGCTGCGACAGGTCGAACGGCTGCCCGTCGATGGTGGTGGTGCGCACCGCGGGAGCGGGCTCGTCGAGGAGCGGCGTGCGGGCCGTGTCCTGACTGCCGCTCTTGGCTTGGGCGAACACGACCACGAGCACCGCCAGCACAACCGCCACCGCGAGGGTCGTGAACAAGACGGTGCGGCCGCGCCGAGGCGGGCCCGGCCGCCGCCGGCGGCTCCTCCGCCGCGGGCGGCTCGGGCTCGGCGACGACGTCAACCATCGCGCGCACCGACCAGTTCGGGCGGAGGCGTGGCCGGGCGTTCGGTGGCCGCCGGCGCCGAGACCGGATCGATCGGGCGGCGGCGACGACCCGGGAAGGCCGCCAGCACCGTGCCCAGCGCGATCACGGCGGCGCCGATCCACAGCCACAGGACGAGCGGCACGATGCGCACCGTGAGCGTGGTGGTGCCGTCGGCGTCGGGTTGGCGCTCGAGGGTGAGGTACACGTCCTCGCGCCAGCCGGTGCGCACCGATGGCGTACCGATGGTCTGCCCCGACGCCCGGAACAGCTGCAGCGCCGGTGAGTAGATCTGGCCGCCGTCGATGCGCACGTCGGCCTTCAACTCCACCTTCGCCGCTTCCTCGATGGTGCGGGTGCCCTCGTAGGTGATGGTGTGGCTGCCGGCTTGCACCGTCTGGCCCGGCTTGATGTTGGCGATGTCGTACTGGCTCGTGTACGCCTGCGTGGACACGAGGGCGACGGCGATCATGACGACGCCGATGTGCACGATCATGCCGCCGTTGGCCCGACCCAGCAGCCCGCGCCAGCCCTGACGGCGGGTGGCCAGCACGACCTGGCGACCGGCGGCACCGGCGGCGAAGCCACCGAGACCGAAGGCGAGCAGCGGGGCGAGTCCGTCGGCGCCGATCAGGACGGCCAGGACCACCGCCGCGACCCCGCACCACGCCGGCCAGAACAGGCGCTGGCGCAACAGCTCCAGGGAGGCCTTGCGCCACGGCAGCACCGGCGCCACCGCCATGAGGAACAGCAGGGCCAGCCCGATGGGGGTGGCCATCTTGTCGAAGTAGGGACGGCCGACGGAGATGCGCCGGTCCTGGACGGCCTCGATGATGAGGGGGAAGACGGTGCCCAGCAGCACGATGAAGGCGAACACCGCGAACAGCACGTTGTTGGCGAGGAACGCGCCCTCGCGGGAGATGGGCGAGTCGATGGAGCCCGGCGAGCGCAGCCGATCCCCGCGCCAGCCGATCAGCGCCACGGAGACACCCACGGTGAGGGTGAAGAACGTCAGGATGTAGACGCCGATGTCGCTCTCGCTGAAGGAGTGCACGCTGTCCAGCACGCCCGAGCGCGTCAGGAACGTGCCCAGGATCGTGAGCGAGAACGTGGCGCACAGCAGCGACAGGTTCCAGACGCGCAGCATCCCGCGGCGCTCCTGCACGAGCACGGAGTGGATGTAGGCGGTGCCCGTCAGCCACGGCAGCAGGCTGGCGTTCTCGACCGGATCCCACGCCCAGACGCCGCCCCACCCCAGCACCTCGTAGCTCCACCACGAACCCAGCACGATGCCGATGGTGAGGAAGCCCCATGCGAACAGCGTCCATCGGCGCGTCTCGAGCATCCAGCCCTCGCCCGACGCGGCCGGTCACGAGCGCGGCGATGGCGAAGGCGAACGGCACGCTGAAACCGACGTAGCCGAGGTAGAGCAGCGGCGGGTGGAACGCCATCAGGATGTGGTTCTGCAGCAGCGGGTTGGGGCCGGGGCCGTCGGTGGGGATGACGCCGGCCACCTGCTTGAAGGGGTTGGCCGGCCCGAACATCAGCAGGAAGAAGAAGCCGCAGATGACGAAGAGGGTGACGAGCGCCCACCCGACGAGCGGGTCGCTGAGGCGACGCCGGAAGTGGAACGTGACCGCTGCCGTGTAGCCGGCCAGCACGAGCGCCCACAGCAGGATCGAGCCTTCGAGCGCGCTCCACAGGGCGGCGAAGTTGAACAGCGGAGGCGTGGCGTTCGAGCCCACCTGGGCGACGTAGGCGAGGGAGAAGTCGCGCGTGATGAGGGCGCGCTCCATCGCCGCGAAGGCGAGCACGGCGCCGAACAGGACGACGCCGACGTAGACCCTGCCCATCCGCACGAGCTGGGGTCGCCCCTTCACCAGCCCGGTCAACACGGTGATGATCCCGAGCAGCGAACCGCCCAGCCCGAGGGTCACCCCGGCGATGCCGAGGGCGGCGTTCACGGTGCCTCGGCGGGGACCCGGCCGGGGTTCTCGGCCCGGTACTGCTGGGTGTGCTTCACCAGCACCCGGTCACCGGCGAAGATGCCGTCCGTGTCCATGCGCCCTTCGACGACGACGGGCAAGCCCTCCTTGAAGATGCCACCGGGCTCGCCGGCGTAGTGCACCGGGATGGTGGCGCCGGCGTAGGTGATCGTGAAGTCCGTGTCGGAGCCGACCCGCACCACGGAGCCGGCGTCCACCGTGCCCTGCACCCGGAAGCGCTTGCCCGGCATGCAGTCGGAGCGCTGGCCGACCTCGTTGGCGTTGCAGAAGTACACGGTGGCGTTCGACAGACCCTCGAACAAGATGATGGCGGCCGCCGCGAACACCAGGCCCAGTACGACGGCGGCGGGCCACTTCTTTCGCCTCGGGCGGGACCTCGGTGCTGGCGCCGCCGGCTCGGTGATCGTGCGGGGACTCAGGTCCACGGCTTGTCCTCATCGGGGAGGCGACGGGCGAGGTTGCGCCCCCGCCGCACGACATGGAGCGCGTAGAGGCCGGTGAGCCCGAACACGAGGGCGTAGCCGGTGAGGATGGACCCGAGGCTCTGGAAGGCGAGCATCACGACGGGACTTCCTCCAGCGTGGCTTCGGCGCGGCGCTCCTCGAGGGCGAGGTCGAGGCCGTGGTCGTCGAGGGCGTCTTCCATCATGGCGATGCGGGTCTTGTGCACCATCAGCCACAGGTACACGAGGGTGAAGGCGACGACCCCGACGAAGAGGCTGAACAGCATGGACCCGCTGATCTGCACGTCGCCGATCTCGCGGACGGTGGCCTCTTGGTGCAGGGTGCGCCACCACTCGACGCTGCCGTAGACGATGGGCACGTCGATGAAGGCGATCAGCCCGGCGATGGCGCAGCGCTTGGCTCGCTGCTCGTGGGTGGCCGGCAGCCGCCGCAGGGCGAGGTAGCCGAGGAACAGCACGAACAGCAGCGCGGTGGTGGTGAGGCGGGCGTCCCACGTCCAGTAGACGCCCCACGTGATGCGCCCCCAGATGGCGCCGGCCACCAGCGTGAGGCCGGTGAAGAGGACGCCGACCTCGGCCGAGGCCCCGGCGACGCGGTCCCACGCCAGTGAGCGGGTCTTCGGGAAGAGGTACAGGGCCGAGCTCAGGGCGGTGATGCCGAAGGCGAGGAAGGCGAGCCACGCGGTGGGGACGTGGATGTACAGCATCCGCACGGCCTCACCCTGGGCTTCGTCGGGCGGCGACAGCACGAGGCCGAACAGCAGCAGCCACGCCATCCCGATGAGGGCCAGCGCGCCGATGACCCGTGTGGCCTTCGTTCCGGTGCTGGTGACGGTGATCATGCCTCCTCCATCAGCGCTGCGAACCCGAGGAGCCCGAACGCGCTGTACGCGAGAGCGAACACCCCGAGGAGCCCGACCCACGGCCAGCCCTCCGACGTGCTCGCGCCACCCGTACCGAGTGCCGCTTCATATGCCCTCGTGGCGCCGATGAGCACCGGCGTCACCGTCGGGATCAGGAGGAGCGGGAGCAGGGTCTCGCGCACCCGGACGCCGGCGGAGAGGGCACCGAACAACGTACTCGTGGCAGCCAGCCCGGCCGTAGTCACGAGGGCGGCGACGACGATGAGGACGATGCCGCTGGCTCGCAGATCGGTGGTGTAGAGCACCAGCACGCCTGCGCCGAGCAGCACTTCGAGCACCAGGAGCTGGAGCGCGAGGGCGCCGGCCTTGCCCAGGAACACGCCGGCGGGATCCAGCCCAGAGAGCCTCAGTGCGTCGCGGGTGCCGTCGGCCGCCTCCACGCCGAACGACCGCTGCGCGCCCAGCACCGTCGAGAACAGGATCGCCACCCAGTAGAGGCCCGGCGCGGCAGCGGTGAGGGTGCCGCGGTCGGGGTCGAGGGCGAAGGCGAAGACCAGCAGGATGCAGAAGGCGAAGGGGATGACCTGGTTGGTGGCCACCCGGCTGCGGGCCTCGATGCGCAGGTCCTTGCCGGCGACGAGGGCGGCCGCTCTCAGCATGGCACCGACGCCGGCAACGGTGACGCAGCGACATCGTCCGGCGGCCGGACGGCTGTGGGGCCGGCGGCGGCCCTGGCACCGCCGGAACCGGCTCCACCAGGCCGCCGGCCATGGTGAGCGTGCGGTGGGCCAGGGGCTCGGCCCGGTCGAGGTCGTGGGAGGCGAAGATCACCGTGGCGCCGGCGGCGACCGCCTCGCCCAGCAGGCGGTCGAGCAGGTCCCGACCAGCCGCATCGAGCCCGGCGTGAGGCTCGTCGAGCAGCCAGAGCTCAGGCCGGCGCGCCGCCACCACGGCCAGCGCCGTGCGGCGGCGCTGGCCGGCCGACAGGCGGTGGACGGGCACGTCGGCCAATCGCCCGGCCACGCCGAGGCGCTCCATGGCGAAGGCGATCTCGGCGTCGGTGGCGCCGACCGTGCGGCCCCAGAAGCGAACGTTCTCGGCCACGGTCAGGTCCTCGTAGAGCCCGTTGCCATGGCCCAGCACACCGACTTTGGAGCGCACGTCACGCCCGTGGGTCCGCAGGTCACAGCCGAGGACCACGGCCTCACCCGACGCCACGGCCACCAGGCCGGCCAGCACCCGGAGCAGGGTGGTCTTGCCGGCACCGTTGCGCCCGCGCACCAGCACGATCTCACCGCGCTGGACGTCCAGGCTGGCGCCGGCCAGCGCCGGGAACCGCCCGAGCAATGCCACCGCGCCTCGAAGGTGAACGACCGGCTCCATGAGACGAACTCACCGTACCTGCGCCGGTCAGGGTGAACAACGCGCCGTCCCTGGTCACCACTACCGTTTCCGCGGAGATGGAAGAGCTGGTGGAGGATTGGTTCGAGATCGTCGAGCCCACCGACCGACCGCCGGCCCGCCGCCGGGGCTGGCGCTGGTGGGTGAACTGGACGGGCCGCATCCTGTTCACGCTGGGCTTGCTGGTGCTCGGCTTCGTCGCCTACCAGCTGTGGGGCACCGGCATCGAGCACGCCCGGGCCCAGAGCAGCCTGGAGAAGCAGTTCGACGAGCAGCTGTCGACCACGGTCGCTCCGGCTACCACCGTGCCCTCGACCGTCCCGCCGACCACGGTGGCGTCGGCCCCGGTCACGACGGCGGCACCGGTCACGACGGCGGCACCGGTCACGACGGCGCCCGGCGGCCATCCCACTCCGGCCCAACTTCGCCAACGGCGACCCGGTGGCCCGCCTGGAGATCCCGCGGATGGGCCTCGACGAGATCGTGGTCGCCGGTGTCGGCATCGACGACCTCAAGCAGGGGCCGGGCCACTACCCCCAGACCCCACTGCCAGGTGAGCGCGGTAATGCCGCCATCGCCGGGCACCGCACGACGTACGGGGCCCCGTTCCTCGATATCGACAACCTCCAGCCCGGCGACGACATCGTCGCCACCACCTACGCCGGGCGGTTCGTCTACAAGGTCACGGGCACGGTGATCGTGCCGCCGTCGGAGGTGTCGGTGCTCGACAACACCGCCGACGACCGCCTCACCCTGACGTCGTGTGACCCCAAGTACTCGGCCACGAACCGCATCATCGTGACGGCCAGCTTCGACCCGACCCAGTCGTCGCCGATCGTGACGGTGACAACGGGCGAGGCCACGGCCACACCCGACACGACCCCGGCCGACCTATCGCCCGACGGCCCCGTGGTCAGCAGCGCCGTGGTGACGACGGCCGTCGGCGGCGCGGCCGGCACGGCCACGACCGCGGTCGGCGGCGGGGCCGTCACGGCCACGACCGCGGTCGGCGCCGCGGTGGTCGGCACAACGGCCCCTGCGGCTCCGCCGACCAGCGTGGCCCCGTCCCCCGGGCTCAGCGTCGACGACTCCTTCCAGCGGGGCTGGTTCGACGACGCCTCCGCCTGGCCGCAGGTGCTGGCGTGGGGGCTGGCCGGCATTGCCGTCGCCTTCGCGGCATGGTGGCTGGGGCGGCGCACCCGGCGCTGGATCGGCTGGGTCGCCGTGGTGGCTCCGCTCCTGGTGATGCTGTACTTCTTCTACGAGAACGTGAACCGGCTCCTCCCCCCGAACATCTAAGCGGGAGGGGCCGCCCGGATGAGACGGGCCGGCGGGCGCGGACCCCGGCCGCAGTTCGCGCAGCCCGCCGCGGCTCGACCGCGCCCGAGCGCGTCCGCAGCGCAGCAGGCCGCCGCGAACTTGGACCGACTGGCGCGGCAGGTGCTACCCGGCGGTCAGCTGCCCGTGAACCACGGCTTGCGCTTCTCCAGGAACGCCTTCGGGCCCTCGATGGCGTCGGCGCTGGCCCAAGCGCGGGCGATCGCCTCGGCGATGCGCTCCTGGTCGTCGGGGTGCTCGAGCACCAGCTTGTGGCCCGCGAGCGACAGCGGCGCCAGCTCGGCAATGGCGGTGGCCCAGGCGACGGCGTCGTCGAGCACGCCGATGCGCTGGACGAAGCCCAGCCGATGGGCGTCGTCGCCGGTATAGGTCACGGCGGCCAGGAGCATGGCGCGGGCCGTACCCCCGCCGACCAGGGCGACCAGGCGCTGGACCGTCCACCGATCGACCATGAGCCCGAGCCGGGCGGCGGGGATGCCGAACCGCGCCGCCGACGTGGCCATCCGCAGGTCGCACGCCGCCGCCAGTTGGGTACCGGCGCCCAGCGCGGCACCGTCGACGGCGGCGATCGTGACCGCCGGCAGCTCGGTGAGGCTCACGAGCACCCGGCGCAGGCTGTCGGTGAAGCCGTCGACATCGACGCCGTTGAGATCGGCGCCGGCACAGAAGGTGCCGCCCGCTCCCGTGAGCACCAATGCTCGGACCTCGCGCTCGCGCGCCGCGTCGATGGCCTCGCGTAGCGCCACCAGCGTCTCCAGATCGACGGCGTTGCGGCGCTCGGGCCGGTCGATCGTGACGACGCCGTAGCCCCAGCGGAGGTCGGTGCGGATCACGGCTCGAGCACGGCCACCACGTCGCCCTCTTGGACCTTGTCCTCGGCGGCGACCCGCACCTCGGTGACGATGCCGCCGGACGGGGCCGTGACGGGGATCTCCATCTTCATGGACTCGAGGATGACCAGCTCGTCACCCTCGGCCACCTTGGCACCGACCTCGGTGCGGACCTGCCACACGCTCGCGGTGATCTCGGCTCGGACCTCGGTCATGGCGGCGGAGACTACCGACCGGGCCGCCTGGTACTACGAGCGGCGATCGGCGAGGAAGGGGAAGCGCTCCCGCACAGCGGCGACCACGCCTGGGTCGACATCGGCCGTCAGGATCGTCTCGACGCCCGCCGCTGACGCCAGCACCTCGCCCATCGGGTCGATGATCATCGAGTCGCCGGCATACTCCAGGCCGCTGCCGTCGGTGCCGACCCGGTTCACGCCCACCACGTACGCCTGGTTCTCGATGGCCCTGGCCACCAGCAGCGACTGCCAGTGATGGCGCCTGACCGCGGGCCAGTTGGCCACGACGAGGTAGCAGTCGGTCACCGGCGCGACGGCCCACCACTCGTCGGCAAAGCGCAGGTCGTAGCAGACGAAGCCGCTCACCCGCAGGCCCTCGATATCGAAGGTGAGGAACGACGTACCGGCGGCGTAGTGCTCGTGCTCGCCGGCGAAGGAGAACGGGTGGATCTTGTCGTAGCGGTGATGCTCACCGTTCGGTCCGGCCACCACGAGCCGGTTCACCGGCCGGGGCAGCGACGGGTCGGCCGTCGGCACCGAGGCGGCGATCCACACCCCGTGGCTGGCCGCCTGCTCGGCCAAGAAGGACGTGGACTGGCCGTCGGGGGCCTCGGCCACCCGCTCGGACGCCATCGTGAAACCGGTCGAGAACATCTCGGTCAGCACGACGAGCCGGGCACCGGCGGCCGCGGCCGCGGCGATCAGCGGAGCGACGTGAGCAACGGTCTCCCGAGGCGCCTCCCAGCAGATGTCGTGCTGGACGGCAGCGACCTTCACGACGCCAGGCTCTTCAGGCGGGCGACCGCTTCGTCGATGACCTCGTGGCGCTTGCAGAACGCGAACCGCACCAGCGGCGCGCCTTCGGCCTTGTCGTCGTAGAAGACGACGTTGGGCACGCCCACGACGCCACACCGGTCGGCCAGCGACCGGCAGAACGCCAAGCCGTCGCGCTCACCGAGCGGCCGGATGTCGGTGGTGATGAAGTACGTCCCGGCCGGCCGGAACACCGTGAAACCGGCCTCCTCCAACCCGGCGCACAGCCGGTCGCGCTTGATGCGAAGGTCGTTGGTGAACTCTTGGAAGTAGGCGTCGGGCAGTCGCAGCCCGACCGCTACCGCCGGCTGGAACGGCGCTCCACTCACGTAGGTGAGGAACTGCTTGGCCGTGCGCACGGCGGCCACGAGGTCAGGCGGCGCGCACACCCAGCCCACCTTCCAACCGGTCACCGAGAACGTCTTGCCCGCCGAGGAGATGGTGATGGTGCGCTCGCGCATGCCCGGCAGCGTGGCGATGGGGATGTGGTCGCCGTCGAAGACGAGATGCTCGTAGACCTCGTCGGCCACCACGATCAGATCGTGCTCGATGGCGACCGCGGCGATGGCCTCGAGGTCGCGCGCGCGAGAACACCTTCCCGATGGGGTTGTGCGGCGTGTTGAGCAGCAGCAGCCGGGTGCGCGGCGTAACCGCTCGGCGCAGCTCGTCGTGATCGAGCACGAAGTCTGGCGCTCGCAACGTGACGGGGCGGCGCACCGCGCCGGCCATGGCGATGCACGCCGCGTAGGAGTCGTAGTAGGGCTCGAAGGCCACCACCTCGTCGCCCGGATCGAGGGTGCCCAGGAGCGATGCAGCAATGGCTTCGGTGGCGCCGGTGGTGACGAACACCTCGGCGTCGGGATCGACCTGCATGCCGTACCACCGGAGCTGGTGCTCGGCGATGGCGTGGCGCAGTTCGGCGATGCCCGGCCCCGGCGGGTACTGGTTCTGGCCGCTGCGCATGGCGGCCACCGCGGCGTCGAGCACCTCGGGCGGCCCGTCGGTGTCGGGGAAGCCCTGGCCCAGGTTGACCGCGCCGGTCGACACGGCCAGGGCCGACATCTCGGCGAAGATCGTGGTGCCGAAGCCCTCGAGCTTGCGGCTGAGCGGTGGTCGGCGCGGCATCGACGCGACGTTAAGTCAGTTCTCGAAGACACGCCGCACCCGTTGGATGGCGGTCGGGATGCGGGTCACCCGCACCGGCACACCCGGCCGCGATGCCACCACCCATTCGGTGGCCGACACCGCCAAGCCCACATGACCAAGGTCGATGACCGGTGTATCGCCGCGGACGAAGACCAGGTCGCCGGCCCGTATCGGCTCGGTCCTCCAGTCGATGGCGCGGCCCCGGTCGGCCTGGGTGACGGAGTAGTGGGGGAGGTCGACGCCGACCGTGGCGTACGCGGCCCGAGTGAGGCCCGAGCAGTCGAAGGCGCCCGGCCCGGCAGCGCCGCGGCGGTAGGGGCGCCCTCGCTGGGCGAGGGCATAGGCGACGACCCGATCGACGGGCGACGGGACCGCGTCGTCCCGTTCCGGCGACGGTTCGGGAGGCGGCTCGGGCGGCCTTTCAGGTGGCGGTGCCGCCGGCGATTCAGGTGGCGGCTCGGGCGGCGGTTCGACCGGGGCCGCGACGACGGTCGTCGTGGTCGATGGTTCGGTCGTCGTGCAACGGTCGTGGCGGTCGTGCTCGTGGCCGTCATCGACCGGTACGACACCGGTTGTCGCGCCGGCGCCACGACGGCGAAGGCCGCCGGGGCGGCGGTGGTCGCTGTGGCCGCGCCGATCACCAGGGCGAGGCCCACCACGACAGCCACGACGGAGGCGGGCATGAGCAGTTGATCCGGTTTCGGCACGCACCGGTGTGTGCGCGCCGAGGCCTGAACCGGAAGCACGCCGTCGGCTCGGTCGCTGTCGGCGGCGCCGCCCCGCCGACACAGGCGGCGAGTCCATCGGTAGGGTCGAACCCCTCATGCGCACCGCACCCTGGCTGGCCTTCGCCGGCGCCCTCCTGCTGGTGGCGAGCTGCTCCTCGTCGGACAACGTCACCAAGGGCGGCGCCATCAGCGCCTTGCCCTCCGACACCACCGTGGCGGCCGGCACCTCGACCCGAGCGCCACCACGGACCCGGCCGACGCCGGCGCCACGACCGACCCGGCGGCGAAGTCACACCGTCGAGCCTTCCGGCCGATCCGGCCGCCGCCATCAAAGCCTTCTACGCCACCGGGGTGGCAGCCTCTCCGACACCGAGGCCACCTGCATCGCCACCTCGACGGGCCCGAGCATCGTCGACTCGCTGAACGCTGCGCTCAGCGGGGGGACGTCAACCCCGATACCGGCAAGATGCTCCTGAAGGCCTTCGCCTCGTGCGAGCCGCAGGAGTACGTGACGCAAACGATCGCTTCACTCGTGCAGCAATCGGGCGCCACCGAAGATCAGGCGACGTGCGTGGTCCATGCGGTCGACAAGCTGTTCGCGGCCGACGACGCCGTGCTCACAGAAGCGGCCGGCAACGGCGCCACCGCCGAGTGGCCCGTAGCTGAGCACGACAAGTTCAGCAACGCCGTGAAGTCCTGCGTCCCCGACGACATCGCCGCCAAGATCGTCGACGCCTGAGCAACGAGTCGAACTCCACGGCGCGCCGCCCGTAGCCTGGGCAATCGTGCCCACGGCCGCGCTCGTCTCGTTCCGCCTCGGCCGGCCCGACGGCGTGTCGGTGGTGGCCGAGTCGTGGCGCCGGGCGCTGATCGAGCTGGGTTTCGACGTCACCACTGTCGCCGGCGTGGGCGCCGCCGATCGCCTCGTCACCGGACTCGCCTTCGACAGCACCGATCCGCCGTCGGCCCGAGAGCTCGAGGCGGCCATCAACGGGGCCGATGTCGTCATCGCCGAGAACATCCTGTCCATCCCGCTCAACCTGGCGGCGTCGTGGGTCGTGGCCCATACCCTCAAGGGCCGCGAGGCCATCGTCCATCACCACGACCCGCCCTGGCAGGTCGCCGCGCACCGCGACGTCACCGAGCTGCCCATCCACGACGACGCCTGGCGCCACGTCGTGATCAACCACCGCACGCAGCGGGAGATGGCCGAGCGGGGGTTCACGAGCACCGTGATCTACGACGCGTTCGACCTGGCCCCCCGACGGGCGATCGCCGGGCCACCCGCCCGCCTCGACGTGGCCGACGACGAGCGGCTGCTGCTGCACCCGGTGCGCGCCATCCCCCGCAAGAACATCCCTGGGGCGCTGGCCCTCGCCGAGGCCGTGGGCGGCACGTACTGGTTGCCCGGGCCGGCCGAGGACGGTTACGGCCCCACGCTGGAGCTTATTGCTCAGGCCACCACGGCGCGAGTCATCCGGACGCCCGTGCCCCCAGCCGCCGGCCATGGCCGACGCCTACGCCGCCTGTGACGCGGTGCTGTTCCCCTCGCACTGGGAGGGCTTCGGCAACCCGCCGATCGAGGCCGCCCTGCACCGGCGACCGGCCGCCGTGGGCGCCTACCCGGTCGGCGTCGAGCTGATCGAGATGGGGTTCCGCTGGCTGCCGGGTGACGACGGCGGCCCGCTGGAGGCGGCGCTGGCCGACCCGTCGAGCGTGGCCGGCGACCTCGAGCACAACCGGGCGCTGGCGGGGAAGCACTCGGCCACGACGCCATGCGCGAAAGCCTCGGCGCCCTCCTCACCGAGATGGGATGCCCCCCGTGAACGACCCCATCCGCGCTCGCCGCCAGCAGGTGGCCGGCTGGTCCCTGCTGGCCAATCGCATCGGGTACTTGTTCCTGGCGGTCGCCATCGCCGTGTTCATCATCGGGTTCGCGCTGGGCTTCACGCCGCCGGTGGTCAGCCTGGTCGTGACCACCCTCGTGATCGGGTCGGTGCTGCTGCTGCCGTCCATCATCCTGGGCTACGCCGTGAAGGCGGCCGAGCGAGAAGACCGAGAGCGCGGCCTCTGACGCATTACTCTGCGGTAACCATGTCGACCCGCCTGCCTGCCGCCGCCCGCCGAGAGCAGCTCTTGGCTGTCGCGCTGGAGGTGTTCGCCCGCCAGGGGTTCCACGGCACCCCTCGATGAACGACGTGGCCGGGCAAGCGCCGCGGGCGTGCCAGCCCGTAAATCTCCGGCACTTCACGCTCCAAGCGCGAGCTCTACCTCGCGCTGCTCGAACAAGGTGGGCCGCGAGACTGCTCCGAAGCCATGGCCAAGGCCACCGCCGTCGCCGCCGACGGCCGGGGCCCAGACCGAGGCCGGCTTCGGCGCCTACTTCCGCTGGGTCTTCGACGACCGGGACGCCTTCCTGCTGCTGTTCGGCAGCGAACACCGGCGCGACGAGGAGTTCGCCGAGGCCGTGCGGCGGAACGAGACCAGCCATCGCCGACGCCATCGCGCCGCTCATCCAGGCCGACATCGAGCCCGAGCACCAGCGCAACCTGGCCTACGGGCTGGTGGGACTGGCCGAGGCCACCAGCCGCCGGCTCGTGCGCGCCGGGTGGCGACTTCGACCCCGAGCAGGTCGCCATGCAGGTCGCCGATCTGGCCTGGGCCGGCCTCCGCAACGTGCGCCGCATCTGACCGGACGAGCCGAGCCCTCGAAGTCTCGTCGGTGGCGGCGCTCAATCGAGCGCGCTGGTGAACAACGTTCAGCGCGAGGCGGTCGCGGGCCTCGTCGTCGAGGACTCGAGGATGCCGCCGAGGTCGTCGACGGCCTGGCCCCCGAACGGGCGGCGAACAGCACCGGTTGCAGCGGTGATGTCGTAGTCGAAGCGTCCCACGGCCCGGAGGTCCCACGGCCGGATCTCGGCGCCCGGCAACGCTCCGAGCTCCCGAACGACGACAGCAGGCCGGCGCCCCACGCCGCAGCTCGCCGTCCGGGGCACGACGCCGAACTCGAGGGCGACCAGAGACGCGGCCGAAGAACTGGGGCCGCCTCGTCCCGACGAGCGCCGCGACGTGCGTCCCGGCCGCCGTGTAGGGTCGGCGAAGCCGGGCTGGCCAGCACCTGCGCGCCCGATGATCTCGTGGATCACGTCCGGCTCGGGCGATGTAGAAGGGCACGGAGTGGTGGCGGACGTACTGCGTCGACAGCACCGTTCCGCTCGGCCAGGCGCCGTAGAAGAACCCGCTCGGGCACCAGCCCGGGCACGGGGGTGCACGTGGAAGCCGGTCAGGGCGGCGAGCGCTCGTCCACCTCCCCGCAGCTGCGGGACCCGCCCCTGCGGCAGGACCAGGGCTGGCGGCCGCCCGCCGGAAGTCGACGCCGGCCAGCGGTGGCGGCGTGGAGGGGGCGAGCTCCCGACGACACCTGGCGCCAGACGGCGTCCTCGTCGGCCGTGTACTCCATGTTGGGATCGGTTCGCCGGTGCGGTGGCGGACGGCCGCCTTCCGGCGATGGCCTGGTGCGGCGGCGGCGGTAGTCGGCGTCTCGGCGAAGCCGGGGTGATCACGGTCGAGCACGACAGCCGTCTCCACGTCCTCATGCGTCGCTCGCCGCCGCCCGATCGTCTAGCCGGCATCGTCACATCCGAGATGTACCGCGCATCCATGACCGTCATCGTCGTGCCGTATCGTCCAACCCCGTGGCCCAGAACCGAGACCACGGGAGACGATCGCGACTGCGCCGCTGGATGCCGTCGACCGTCGCATCATCGAGGAGCTGCAAGCCGACGGCCGGCTCTCGGCGACCGAGCTGGCGGCTCGCGTCAACGTCTCGCGGGCCAACGCCTATCAGCGGCTCGACCGGCTGCGCCACGACGGCGTGATCACCGGGTTCACCGCCGTGGTGGACCACGCCCGCGCCGGCCTCGGCATCGCCGCCCTCATCCTGGTCAACGTGGAGCAGCACGCCTGGCGTGACGCCCGCGCCAAGCTGCGGCACCTGCCCGGCCTGCACCACCTGGTGCCTGACCACCGGCGGATTCGACTTCGCGCTGCTGGTGCGGGTGGCCGACGTCGAGACGCTACGCGACGTCGTGCTGGACCGGTTGCAGGCCATGCCGGAGGTCCGCTCGACGCAGACGGTCTTCGTGCTGGACGAGGACGGCGGCGCCGGCGGACCGTTGCGCCTCGACACGATGTGACGCACTGGCGCAGAACGGCCGAGGCGGGATGAGAAGGCCGGAGCGCCGCGTTGCACCGTCCATGGACATGATCCGCGCCCTTGTCGTTGATCCGCCGGCGCCCGGCCACCTCTCGATGCAGGAGGTGCCCGCTCCCGTGCCGAAGCGCCACGAGGCGCTGGTCGCCGTGCGCGCCGTGTCGCTCAACCGCGGCGAGGTCCGCGCCGTGCAGACGGCCGCTGCCGGCTGGCGCCCCGGGTGGGACCTCGCCGGCGTCGTGGTGCGGGAGGCGGCCGACGGCACCGGGCCGCCCATGGGAGCCCGCGTCGTCGGCCTGGCCGACGCAGGAGCGTGGGCCGAGCAGGTGGCGGTGGCAACCGACCGGCTCGCCGCGCTGCCCGGCACCGTCGACTTCCCGGCCGCGTCGACCCTCCCCGTCGCCGGGCTGACCGCACTGCTGGCGGTGGACATGGCCGACGTCCTCGACAACCGCTCGGTCCTCGTGACCGGCGCCAGCGGCGGAGTGGGACGCTTTGCCATCCAGCTGGCCGCGCAGCTCGGTGCCGACGTCACGGCGCTGGTGTCGTCGGAGGAACGAGGCCGGCCGCTGGTCGACCTCGGCGCCGCCACCGTCGCCGTGGGCAAGGCCACTGGCGGACCGTTCGACGTGATCCTGGAATCCGTCGGTGGCGAGGTGCTGGCGCAGGCACTGCACGACGTCGCCGACGGCGGCCTGATCGTCAGCTACGGCAACTCCTCAGGCGTCCCGACCACGTTCGACGTGTCCGATTTCTACCGCCACGGCGGCGCCAGGCTGTATGCCTTCGTGCTGCCCCACGAGCTGGGCCAGAGCCGTTCGGGCACGCTCGACCTCGCCCGGCTGGCGGTGATGGTCGGCGAAGGTCGCCTCGACGTGGGGGTGGAGCGGGAGGCGTCCTGGACCGACGCCCCGGCCGTGGTCGACGCGTTCTGGCGCCGCGAGTTGACGGGCAAGGCCGTGCTGCTCATCGATTGAACGCCGCCGATGGGCCCGTCGGCGCTCCCATAAGCTGGCGCGATGCGCCGCTCGAACATCGGGCCGACCCTGCGCTGATGGCAGCCTCCAAGACAGGACGAGTCGCGCGACGGGGTTCCTGACCAACCTCGACCAGCCGCTGTTCGACGGTGCCGAGGCCACCAAGCGCGACCTGGTCGACTATCTCGATGGCGTGTGCGACCGGATCCTTCCCGACTAGCGACCGGCCTTGTCGGTCATCCGGGTGCCCCGGGGCCAGTCGCCGTTCATGCAGAAGAACGTGCCGAAGTACACGCCGGACTGGGTGGCGACCGTGCCGCGGTGGGCCGAGGCGTCGAAGCGCAACGTCTCCTACGCCTTGGCCAATGACCGGCGGACGCTGCTGTGGTTCGCCAACCAGCGCGCCGTCGAGTACCACCCGACGTTGTTTCGGGCCGACCATCTCGATCACCCCACCCACCTCGTGCTCGACCTCGACCCGCCTGAGGTCGATGCTTTCGCCTGCCGTCGCCGCGCCCACCTCGTGCGCGCCGCGCTCGCGGACACTGGGCTCCTGGGTGCGGTGAAGACCAGCGGGGCCAAGGGCGTGCACGTGTTCGTGCCGCTCCTCGACGACGGTCATCGACCGAGGAAGTCGCCGCCGCAACCCGCGCCCTCGCCCGGCGAGCCGAACGCTCGATCCCAGCTCTGCCACGACCGCCTTTGTCAAGGCCGATCGCGAGGGCAAGGTGTTTCTGGACTCCACTCGCACGGCGGAGCTACCGTCGCTGCCGTCTACAGCCCCCGGGTCGGCCCGGCGTGCCCGTCTCGTTCCCGGTTGCGTGGGACCACCTCGACAACGTCACCCCGGCGACTTCACCGTGCTCACCGCGCCCGGGCTCCTGGGCGATCGGGACCCGTGGGCCGACGCGCCGCCCGCGGCCGCAGCCGCTGCCCGCGGCCCTGGTCGCCGAAGGCCACGACATCCCGATCGCTCGGGTCGCCGCCATGCATGAGGGCAAACGCGGGCCCGGCCCGTCGCGACGAGAAGGGCTGACCCTGCCGAGTCAGTCCGCGGTCCCCACGGCCAAGGTCACCGACGCGGCGTGCTGGGTGCCGTCGGCGCCGGTCCACGCGATGGAGACGTTGTCCCCGCCGTGGTGTCTCCTCAAGACGGCTCCGAGGGCGTCGGCGCTGTCGATGGTACGACCGTCGACTTCAGTGATGGTGTCCCCCGGTTGCAGCCCCGTCTTTTCGGCGGGCGTGTCGCGGACGACCGTTGCGATCGTGGCGCCGGCATCCGAGCTCTCGACCGCCAGCTCGACGCCCAGGAAGCCGGGCGTCCCGATGGTGATCGTGTCCGAGGCGACGCCGCTCTCGATCTGCTTGGCGGCGTCGGTGGCGGCGTTGATCGGGATGGCGAAGCTCTCCGTGCCGCTCTGGGCACCCCTCGGGAACCGGCGGCGGGCCGAGCCCGCGGTGTTCATGCCGACGACCTCGCCGGCCGCGTTGTACAGCGGGCCGCCCGAGTCGCCTGGCTGCAAGGCCGTGTCCATCTGGATGAGCCCGGTCAGGTCCTCGGACTCGCTGTTGGGACCGGCCGACGCTGTGATCGCCTGATCGAGATCGGTCACCGTGCCGCTCTTCACCGACGGCGCACCGCCGACGCCGCCGGCGTTACCTACAGCCGTCACTGTGTCGCCGACCTGCACCTTGGACGAGTCCCCGAGCTTGGCGACCTCCAGGCCCCAGGCATCCTTGAGTTGCAGGATGGCCACGTCCGACGAGGGGTTGGTGCCCACCACGCTGGCGGCATACGACTTCCCGGTGGTGACCACGGTGACCGTCACGCTGGTCGCTCCGTCGATCACGTGGTTGTTGGTGAGGACTTCGCCCGACGCGGTGAGCACCATGCCCGTACCGGCGGCGGCACCACCCTGGTAGGCCAGCTCGGTGTTCACGTCGACCACCCCGGCGTCGAGCCTGGTCGTCGAGGCCGACGCTGCCCCGACGCCGCCCGACGAGCCGGGGGCCGGCGCCGTGTCGGGGTGACGCGGGAGCCGGTCTCCAGGCCGGCGGCCGGTGCGACGAGGGGGCTGTGGTCGCCGGTGCGTTCGCTCTGGGCGAGTTGGTGGCCGGGGTGCTCGCCTGCGGGGCCGACGATGACGACGACGAGGAGGCCGGTTGCCCACGACCGCGTAGCCGGTGATCCCCAGCAGCAGGGCCAGCACCGCCACCATGGTGGCGACCCGGCTGCGGCGGGAGCCGCCGTCTCGGTGCGGCGGCTCCGCCGGAGCCGGCCCACGGTCGTAGCGGGTCGTCGGGTCGGGCGGCGCCCAGGGCGTACCTGGGCGCGGCGGCGTAGGGGGGCGAAGAGGCTCTTGCATGCGATGTGCTCCCGACTGGGCGTGCGGTTCCAGTCAAGCGTGCCCGCCCGAGAACCACCTGACGGGCGTCTGTGAATCTCCTGAGCGTGGTGTCCGGTGCTCGGGGGGGGCCGATGGCGGCTCTGTGACGTCGATCCCAATTCGTCTCGTGCTGCGTGACACGGCCCAGCCCGCAGGCCGCGGGCCGACGACCCGGCCAATCTGGCCTCCCACGGTCCCACGTCGACCTAGCGTCGATGGGCGTGCCCGAATTGCCCAGTCTCGTGATCACCTTCGTCTTCACCGACATCGAGCGACGACGCGCCAGGTTCCGGCGGCTCGGCGATGCCGACCCGACGATGCTGGAGCGCCACAACCGGCTGCTGCGAGCAGCCGACCGTCTCGGCGGACGCGACGGCATAACCGAGGGCGACGCCTTTTTCGTGGCCTTCGCCGACACCGGCGCCGCCATCGCCGCCTGTGCCGACGCGCAGCGATCTCTGCAGTCCGAGCCGTGGCCCCGGGATGGGTCGGTGCGAGTTCGAATGGGGGTTCATGCCGGGCTCGCCTACCCGCGTGACGGCGACTACGTCGCCTTCGCCGTGCACCAGGCCGCCCGGGTCGTCTCCGCCGCCAATGGAGGACAGACGTCGTATCCGAGCATGCCGCCGCCCTCGCCGGTCCGGTCGCCGGGGTGACGCTGCTGCCGGCCGGGCGCTTCCGACTTCGGGACTTCGACGAGCCGGTGGAGCTGTTCAACGTGATGGGCGACGGCAGGGTCAGTTCCACTGCCGCGCTGCGTGCCCTGCCGGCCGACGGCCACAACCTGGTGCGGCCCCGCACTCGCCTGATCGGGCGCGAGGTCGACGTCGAGGGAATCGCCGAGCTGGCGGGATCAGGCCGCCTCGTCTCGATCGTGGGACCGGCGGGGTCGGCAAGACCCGCCTCGTCACCGAGCTGGGACTGCGGCTGGCCGACAAATGGCCCGACGGCGTGTGGTTCGTCGACCTGTCGGTGATCTCCGATCCCGCTGCCGTCGATGTCGCGGTGGCCGACGCCGTCGGCTGTTCCGTCGCCGGGGGAGCGGCGCAGTCGACGTTGCTCGACCACCTCAGCTCGCGCGTCGCACTGCTGATCTTCGACAACTGCGAGCATCTCCTCGACGACGTCGCCGCCCTCATCGATGCCATCCTGCTGCGCTGCTCGGCCGTCGGCATCGTCACGACGAGCCGGACGTCGTTGGGCCGGGCCGACGAGATGGTGTGGGCGCCTCGGGCCGCTGGCGACCGAAGGCGACGCGGTGCAGCCTGCGATCGAGCTCTTCATGGAGCGGGCCGACGCCTTCCGCGGTGCTGTCCGCATCGCCGCCGACTACCCTGCCGTAGCCAGCATCTGTCGCCGGCTCGACGGCCTCCCGCTGGCGATCGAGCTGGCGGCGGCACGCGTCACCGTGCTCACGCCGGCGGAGATCGACGCCGGGCTGGAGGACCGGTTCCCGGCTCCTTCGTGGTAGGGACCGCACGGTGCCCGAGCGCCAGCGCACCCTCGAAGCGCTTCTCGACTGGAGCTACCAGTCACTGGCCGAAGCCGAACAGACAGCGTTGTGTCGCCTGGGGATCTTCGCCGCCAGCTTCGACACGAGACGGCGACGGCGGCGCTGGCCGCCGACGACATCGACGCCTACGACGTGCCCGAGCTGGTGTGGTCGCTGGCCGACAAATCGCTCATCGTCGTCGAGCCGGCCGCCAACGTGACGCGCGACCGATTGCTCGACTCGATCCGGCACTACGCCCGCCGGCACCTGGACGACCGCGACGACACGACCGAGACCTCGGTGTCGCCTGGCGGCCTGGTACCTCCACCGCCTCGGCCCGGGGCGCCCGGCGGTCACCCAGTTCGAAAACAGCCGGGCCAGCGAGCTCGAGACCCTCAAGTCGCTCGTGGACAACCTCGCCCGGGACGACCCGTCCACGGCGCAGTCGCTGATCGTGGCCGTGGACCGTTTGCACCGCTTTGCCTCGCCCTACCTCGTCGCCATCGACTACCTACGCGACGGCCTCGGCCGGCTGCCCGAGCCCACACCGCTGCGCATCGAGCTGTTGTGCCGGCTGGCCTACCTGCTCGGGACCCGGGGCGACGGTGACGAGGCCCGGGCCGCACTCGACGAGGCCGTCGAGGTCGAGCGGGTCTTCGGCCGCCCGCCGTGGGATCCGACGGCGTTGCAAGCGGGGCTTGCCGACCACCTCATCGTGACCGGCGACTACCAGGAGGCCTTGGCGACGTCCGTTCGGGCACTGGAGGACGGGCCCAGCGAGCGGTCGGGTCGCCCCGTACAATCGAGCGCCATCGCCGCCACGGCGATCGGCGTCCTGGATGAGGCGGCTACCTGGTTCCAGCTCGTACTGGAGCTTTCTCTCCGAAGTGGAGAGACCGCGTCGCTGGGGTACGACTACGGGAACTTGGCGGAGATCGCCTATCGCCGGGGTGATCTGGTGTCGGCGGCCCAGCACCAGCTCTCGGCCTTGCGGGTCGGCTGCCAACTCGACGATCGCATCACGATCGTGTTCTCGATGATCCTGGCCGGCCGCCTCGCCCACCGCCGCGGTGAGTTCAGCGCATTCGTGCGCATCAATGCCGCCGGCGAGGGAGTGCTCGACGCCGTCGGGACCGACCTCTACGAGGACGACCGCCACCTCACCAACGAACTTCTCGGCGAAGCCCGAGGGCGGCTCGGAGCGGGTGAGGTCGAAGCGGCGCATGCGGCGGGCGCGGCACTCGCGCTGCCCGACGCCATCGCCTTGACCGAGGAGCTGCTGGCTGCCGCCGCGGTCGCGCCGGTGCCATGACGCCCGCCCACCGGCGTCGTTCGCGACGACGCGAGCTGATCTGGAACGCCGTGCAGGCGCCGATCACGACCACGATGGGCGCCAGGAGGAGTAGCTCGAACTGGAGCCGGTCGTGGCGGAAGGCAACCGGCAGCGCGGCGTCCGGATCGCTCGTGCCGAAGCCCGCCAGAGCAGGCACACACCGGCAACGCCTCGGCGCCGGCCGCCGTCCGGTACGGGTGCAGATGACCATTGACGATCACGCTCGAATAGGCGGGCTGCTCGACCAGCGGCCGCCCGAGCCGGCGCAGCAGCTCGTAGGCCGCGACCAACCCCCCGTCAGGCCGCCACCGACGATGCCCACCTGATCAGACATCGGCGCTCGCTTCCCCACTTAGGACCTCGCGTTGGCAGCAGTCGCTACCGCGACCGATGAACGCAAAAGTCGTGGGCGAGGTGCCTGATACTGCGGTGCCATCGGTTGAAGGTCACACGGGCGTACGCCGGGCGCCTCCGAATCGGTTCGCGGTCAGTCGACTCGCACGGTGCCGTTGGCGCCGTCGACATGCAGCACGGTGCCGTCGGCGACGGCGGTGATGCCGGGCACACTGAGCACGGCCGGTATGCCCAGCTCCCTGGCGACGATGGCAGCATGGCTCTGCACGGCGCCCGTGTCACACACCACGGCGGCGGCGGCGAGGAACAGTGGCGTCCACGAGGGGTCCGTGATCGTGCACACCAGCACCTCGCCGGGCTCCAGACCACGGGGATCGGCTGGGTCGACGATCACCCTCGCCGGACCCGATGCCGCACCGCTGCTGACGCCGATGCCGGTGAGTATGGCGCCCGGCGCCGGCGCCACCGGGCGAGACGCGGCGCGGACCGTCCAGGTCGCCGGGTCCGGAATGCAGCCGTCGAACCAGGGCGGCGGAATGCGGTCATCGAGGTACTGACGGAGCTCCGAGCGCTCGGCGATCACCGCGGCGAAGTCACCTGGCCGGACGACGAACTCGGCTAGCTCGCCGGCAGTGACGCAGAACGCCAGCCGTACGTCAGCCGGCCCGCCGCGTTCAGCCGCTCGCCGAACCAGTTCGTGCAGGACCGCCGGCGCCCAGGTTCTCCAGCACCAAGATGTCCTTGGCCCGCTCCCGGCCGATTGAGCCTATGCGCGAGACGGCCGCCGCCCGGCGGGCCATCGCCCGCATGTGCCTCGGGACGTGCCGCAGGGCTTCGGCGAGCGCGTCATCGGCGTCGGCAGCCAGGCGTTGGCCGGCAGCGACCGGATCTCGGTCGGCCGGCGCCCGGCGCAACCGGTCGATTGCCGCGTACACCGGCGTCGGGTCCATCACCCACGCCGGCGCCGCCAGCTCGTACTCGTCGTTGCCACGGTGGCCGTGGTCGGCCAGGAAGGCGTCGACGGCCGGCTGCAGCGACGTATCCTGCGTGCGTTCAGCGATCCCGTCGAGGCCGTCGTCAAAGGCGGCCGAGAGCCGGTCGTCGGCGGCCACGAGACGACCGACGGCCCACAACTGCCGCGCCAACTGCGCAGAGTCGACGTCGCCGGTGCCGCTCACAATGCGGTTGGCCAGACCCGCCGGCACGTCCGGACGATCGAGAGCGCGGTCGAGCAGGCCGCGGGGTGCCGCCACCAGCGCGCCGAACTCGAGGAGCCGCTTCATGCTCGCCGCCAGGCGCGGTGGGTACGTGTCCAGCCATACCCGCAGCTCAGCGTCCGACGCGACAGGCAGCTCGGGCATCGTGGCGAGCCACGCCTGCGCCTCGGCCCGGGCTCGGTCGAGCGGTGTGAGGTCAGGGCGCCGCATCAGCTTGAAAACCAGGCGACACAGCATCAACGTCGCCACCACGTTTCTATCGCCCTTGGCCCGACGGTACGCCGGCAGGTCGGTGACGTCGCCCATCACTTGCGAATCGGCGTCGCTCGGTGACATGCCGGGCATGCGTACGCCGAACAGCCGCATCGCCGAGCCGCTCATGTACAGATAGCCGCCGAACACCCCTGTGCCCACGGACGGGCCGGTGACCTCACTGGGCCGCAGCACGCCCATGTCGACAAACACCTCGTCCTGGGCTTGACGCACGGCGGCACCGATCAGCGTGCCGGTGAGCGCCGTGATCACATGCGGGAACACTTCGCCGACGTTGCCGCGGGTGTACAGCGTGAACCGTTGGTTCGGCTCGGAGTCGGCCACCCAGATCTGCGCGATCGATGAGTTTCGCACAGAGTCCGAAAAGGTCAGGCGAGGGCGATGGGCGCCGACGTGATCCTGGTCGACACCTCCGGCGCCCGCAGCGACGCCCGGGAAAGCGACCTCCGCCGGTTGCTGCTGCGGTTCGATCTGCTGCGCTTCGACGCCGCCGTGGACTTCGACAGCGCCGCCCGCATTTACCGCGCCTGCAGGCGCGCGGGGTGACGCCCAGAGGAATGATGGACTGCATGATCGCCTCCGTCGCCCTCCGACACGGTGCGTCACTGCTCGCGTCCGGCACCGACCTGCAACGCGTCGCCGGCGTCGTCGGCATCCAGATGGACGAGTCCGAGTGAGTCGCCCGCCGGGCTCAGGACCCTTCGGCGGTGGCCTTCATGCCGTTCAAGGTCGCGGCCATGCTCTCCTTGGCGTTGGCCTTGCGCCGCGCCACCTCGGCCTCGCCACCCTGGTCCAGGAAGAACGAGGGCTTGCGCAGCGTCCACTGCTCAGTCAGCAGCGTGCCGTCACCGTCGGGTCGCAGCTCGTACCGCCAGAGCACAAGGTTCATCTCACTTCCGCCCGTGACGAAGGCGTACGCCTTCTCCTCCTCACGCTCGACGATCTCGACGAACGCCTTCCACTCCGCGCCGTCACGCCGGTTGATGCCGACGAACTGATCGCCGACCTTGCCCCTGCCGGGCACACCGTCCGGTCCCTTGCGCCAGTAGCCGCCCGTGTTCTCCGAACTCCATTCGCCGTAGCGCTCCATGGCCGTGACCAGCTCCCAGACCTGAGCGGGCGGGGCGGCGATGTGCACGGAATCGGTGTGGCTGGGCAGCTGACCTTCGTCGTTGTCGCTCACGCGCCGCAGTCTGGCACACGCCGGTTCGCGACCCGTCGTGGCAGCACGACCAGCGAGGTTGTTCACCAGAGGCCCGAATTCGGCGCGCTGGTGAACAACCTCTCCCCGGCGCGGCGGGACGTTGTGGCCGAAGCGACGCAGAGCGCGAAGATGCACGCATGTGCGAAGCGGGCGACGACCACGACCACGACCACGGGCACGTCAGCGAGGCGGCCGCGGCCATGCCCCGGCCGATCGAGGGCGACGTCGTCGACCCGATCGCGCTCGAGCCCGTCGACGAACTGACGATCACCATGCTGGTGGACAACAGCTACGACGGGCTGATGGTCGACATGGGTCCTGCCCATCGGGCGGCGATGGGTCGCACGCCGCGGGTACCGGCGCCGCAGTTCGTGCAAGGTGAGACGGTGCCGGGCCTCGTCGCGGAGCACGGGTTCGCAGCCATGGTCCGCATCCGGCGGGGCGACCGGACCCACACGCTGCTGTTCGACACGGGTGTGTCCCCCTACGGACTGTCGGGCAACCTGGAACGCCTCGGGCTCGACGCCGGCGAGATCGAGGCAGTCGTCCTCAGCCACGGCCACTTCGACCACGCCGGCGGGCTCACCGGTCTGGCCTCGCTGCGCCGCGGGCGCTTGCCCATCACGCTGCACCCGCTGGTGTGGTCGCCTCGGCGGGTGGCGTTCCCGGGGCTCGAGTGGGAGCTGCCCGTGCTGAGCCGGCGGGCGGTGGAGTCGGAGGGGTTCGAGGTCATCGAGCGTCGGCAGCCGTCGGTCCTGCTCGACGGCAGCGTGTTGATCACCGGCGAGGTGGACCGGACCACGGACTTCGAGACGGGCATGCCCTTCCACGAGAAGCGGGGCGAGAACGGTTGGGAACCTGACCCGCTCATCCTCGACGACCAAGCCCTCGTGGTGAACGTACGCGGCCGCGGGCTCGTCGTGCTCACGGGTTGCGGCCACGCCGGAGCGGTCAACATCTGCCGCCATGCCATGAGGCTGACGGGCGCCGATCGACTGTCGGGGCTGTTCGGCGGGTTCCACCTCACCGGACCCGCCTTCGAACCCGTCATCGAGCCGACGGTGGCCGCCCTGCGCGACCTCGCCCTCGACGTCATCGTCCCGGCGCATTGCACCGGCTGGCGGGCGCAGCACCGGCTCGCCACCGAGCTGCCCGACGCGTTCATCCCGAACGCGGTGGGCACCAGCTTCGTGCTGGCCGCCGCGTGAACGCATGACGGGCGCGCCGACGGAGACGATGACGTTTCTGTTCACCGCCATCGAGGGCTCGACCCGTCTCTGGGAAGACCACCCCACCGCCATGCACGCCGCCCTGTCGCGCCACGACGAGATGCTGCGAACCGCCTTCGAGCAGCGGTCCGGGCATGTGTTCGCCACCGCTGGCGACGGGTTCGCGGTTGTGTTCAACCACCCCCAGCACGCCATCGATGCCGCGGTGCACGCCCAGCAGGACCTCGCCAAGGAGCAGTGGCCCGGAGCGGCACCGTTGAAGGTGCGGATGGGACTTGACAGCGGGGCCGCCTACGAGCGCGATGGCGACTACGTCGGCCCGGTGCCGAACCGTGCCGCCCGCATCATGGCGGCCGCGCACGGCGGTCAGATCCTGATCGGTGCGCGGACGGCAGCGTTGGTCGAGCAGGCCGAGTCGATCGAGCTCATCGACGTCGGCGACCACCGGTTGCAGGACCTCGAACGGGCCGAGCATCTCTTCCAGGTGCGGGCGGCGGGCCTGCCGTCGGACTTCCCGCCGCTTCGGGCTCTGGACGTGCCACGTGGCAACTTGCCGATGCCCACCGCAAACCTCATCGGTCGCGCCGGGGTGCTGGCCGAGATCGTGGACCTGGTGCGCGCCAACCGCCTCGTGACCCTGACCGGAGTGGGTGGGGTCGGCAAGACGCGGTTGGCCCTGGAGGTCGCCGCGGAACTGTCGGCCGAGCTGCCCGACGGGGTGTGGCTCGTCGAGCTGGCACCGCTCACCGCGGGAGCAGCGGTGCCCGACGCCATCGCCACGGCGATGGGCATCACGCCGCAGGCCGACGTTCCCGTGATGCACACCGTGGCCGACGTGCTGTCGGGGCGCCGGCTCCTCATGGTGCTCGACAATTGTGAGCATCTGGTGGACGCCGCGGCCGACGCGGTGGACTCGCTGCTCGCCCGATGTGCGACGGTGCGTGTGCTGGCCACCTCGCGGCGAAGTGCTACAGGTCGCCGGAGAGCAGCGGCGGCTGGTGCTACCCCTCACCCTCGACGGCGACAGCGCTTCACCGGCGGTGGCGTTGTTCGTCGAACGAGCCCGCGCCCTCAACAGCCGAATCGACTTCGACGAGCCGGGAACAGCGGCCGCGGTCATCGAGATCTGCCGCTGTCTCGACGGGCTCCCGCTCGGGATCGAGTTGGCGGCGGCGCGCACGATCTCGATGAGCCCGATCGACATGCGCAACCGCCTCGGCGATCGGTTCCGCATCCTGAAGGCCTCGACCCGCACGCCGCAGCGGCAGCAGACGCTGCGCGACGTCGTGGGTTGGTCGTACGGGCTCCTGAACGACGACGAACGGGCCGTGCTGCGCCACGCGTCGGTGTTCGCGGGTGGCTTCGGGCCGGCCGCCCTCACCCACGTGGTCGCAGGCATCGACGAGCTTGACGTGCTCGATCTGATCGACTCGCTCGTACGCAAGTCTCTGATGATCACCGACCAGTCGACGGGGCCGGCGCGGTACACGCTGCTCGAGACCATCAGGCAGTTTGCCGAGGACGAGCTGGCGGCAATTGGCAGCATCGACGAGATCCGCGATCGTCATGCCCACTTCTTCGCCAAAGCGGCGGTGGCGCGATGGGAGCGCTGGAACGGCCCGGCCTGGCGCGACTGCGTCGACTGGGTGGAGGTCGAGCTGGCCAACCTTCGAGCGGCGTTCCGGTGGAGCGCCGCCCGACCGGACCCGGAGACGGCGGCCGACATCGCCGCACACTCGGCACTGATGGGCGTCTCCGTGCAGCTGTTCGAGACGGTCGGCTGGGCGCAGGAGATCCTGGAGCAAGCAACGGCGGCCGACGTGCGCCGCCTCCCTCGCGTGTACACGGCGGCGGCATGGGGCTGCTTCACCGGGCGCCCCGAGCAAGCCGTCGTCGCCGCGCAGACGGCGGCGAGACTGGAGACCGACCCTCGCTACGACGCGTGCGAGGCTGGCTTGTCGGGCCTCATCGAAGCGCTCGCCCAGGTCTACGCCGGTCACCTCGACCGGTACGTCGAGGTCGCCACCACGGTGGCGACGATGCCGGGGAACGCCCCTGCCTGGGGCCGCCCTCTGCTCGTCGACGGCCTCCAAGCCACAGGGCGCGTCAAGGAAGCCATAGAGCTCACCGACGCCGCGGTGGCCGGTGCCCGCGAGCTGGGGAACCCGTACTTCGTCGCCTACGCGTTGTGGACGTGCGGAGGCGCCTATGCCAACACGGACCCGGCCCACGCCCTGTCGGTGTGGCGTGAGGCGCTCGCGTACGTCCAGCAGCATCGGGTCAACTTCTTCGTGGGGTTCATCGCCCGCGACGCGGCGCGCCTGCGCCTGGTCGACGCCGATCCCGAGGACTCGTTGACCATGTTCGATGCCGCCATCGACTCGTTCCAGCAAGCCGGCAACCTCGTCCAGCTCACCATCACCCTGGCCAGTGCCACCTCCCTGTTCGAACGCATCGATCGCCCCAACGAAGCGGCCACGCTGCTCGGCGCGATCGTCCGCCAACCGGGCAGCGATCACCACGTTCCCGACCTCCCCGAACTGGCCAGCCGCCTGGCGACGACGCTCGGCGACCCCGTTTTCCGCCAGCACGACACCAGCGGGGCGGCGATGGACCTCAACGACGCCGCCCACTACGCCCGCCAGCAGATCCAGCTGGCGCACGTCCAGCTGCAGGCCCAGGCAGCGACCCGGCAGTCGCGCGCCGGGGGGCTGAGTCCCCGCGAGATCGACGTGTTGCGCCTGGCCGCGCAAGGTCTCAGCACGCGCGAGATCGCCGAGCGGCTGTACATCTCGGCCAAGACCGCCGACCGCCACCTTCAGAACCTCTACACCAAGATCGGCGTGTCGAACCGGGCCGGCGCCACGCTCTGGGCCGCCCAGCACGACCTCATCGACTGACTGGTCCTCTCCGAAATGGGGAGAACACCTGATGCGGGCGCAACCGGCGCGAGCGCACGATCGCGACGGTTCATCCACCGACACCGCAGAGGAGATCACGATGACCACTGTCACGCTGTTGGACGCGTTCGAGGGAGGGATCCGATGATCCTGGCAACGACGCAGATCGCTGAGTTCGATCGTTTCTGGGCGACCTTCGCCACGGCGGGCGCCGAGAAGCGGGCCCAGCACGGGTCGAAGGGGGCGCTCGCGTTCCGTGACCCGGGCGAGCCCGACCGGGTCTGGGTGGTCTTCGACTGGGACGACGAGGGCTGGCAGAGCTTCGTCTCCGATCCCACCGTGCCGCCGATCATGCGCGACGCGGGACATCTGAGCAAGCCCTACACGCTCGAGTTCCTCGGCGCGGTCGAGGCCTGAGGGGGTGGCTTCCATGACGGCATCGAACACTTCCCCGGACCCCATCAAGGTGGGCGTGGTCACCGATCTGACCGGCCCGCTCTCGTTCATGGGCATCGCCAACGCCAACGTGGCCGAGATGGTGGTGAACGACATCAACGCCAACGGCGGGCTACTCGGGCGTCCGCTCCGGCTCTTCGTCGAAGACAGCGCCACCGACGACGAGGCCGCCGAGCAGGCCGCCACCAGACTCGTCGAGGAACACGACGTCGACGTCATCCTCGGGGGCATCTACAGCTCCACGCGCCAGGCCATCAAGGGCCCGGCCGTGGTGCGGGGCAAGAAGCTCTACATCTACCCCGAGCAGTACGAGGGGCAGGAGTGCGACCCGCTCATCTTCTGCACCGGCCCGGTCCCGGCGCAGCAGGTGGAACCGTTGTTCCCGTGGCTCATGAAGCGGACCGGGGCGAAGACGTTCTACCTGCCCTCGGCCGACTACATCTGGCCGCACGTGCTGAACGAGAAGGTCCGCGAGGTCGTCACGGCCCACGGCGGCAGCATCGTCGGGGAGGAGTACTTCCCTCTCGATCATGAGGACTACGCCGCCACCGTGGACCGGATCGTCGCCAGCGGCGCCGACGTCGTGTTCAACACGATCGTGCCGCCCGGGCTCACCCCCTTCCTCGAGCAGCTCTACAACTCGGGCTTCACCAAGCGAGGGGGGCAGATCGTGTGCACCTACTTCGACGAGAACTTCCTCAACCTCGTCCCCGCCGAGCACGTGGAAGGGCTCTACGGATGCCTCGACTACTACCAGGACGTCAGCGATCCGTTCAGCACGGCGCTGGTGGAGCGGTACAACGAGCTGTATCCGGGCAGTGCCAAGTTCACGGCAGGCAGTGCGTGCACGGGCATGTACCGAGGGCTCAAGCTCTGGGCGTCCGCCGTCACTGCGGCCGGCTCGCTCGACCAGGACGCGGTCGTCAAGGCGCTCGACGAGTCGAGCATCGCGGAGGGACCCGGCGGGCCCGCCGAGATGGTGCCGGGTCAGCACCACCTCCGCTTGAACATGTACATCGCCCAAGCGCGCGGTGGCACGTTCAAGGTGGTCGAGAGCCTCGGCTACGTCGATCCGAAGGAGCGCATGCTCGACTGAAGCGTTGCGCTCACAGCCTCACGACAAGGGCCTTCCCCCGGTCTCGGCCGGGGGAAGCTCCGCGCACTGGCCCGGTCAGTACAGCGTCGGTTGGGGCGGCAGGCCGAGCAGCACCCTGCCGTGCAACTCCATCGCCGTGGTGCGGTCGTGGATCACATGCCCCGTGGCCACGCTGATGTCGCGGACCGCCCGTTGGATGGGATGGTCGCTGCGGTGCACGCTGGTGCCGAGCGAGTCGATCACGCCCCGTACCGAATCGCGGGCGAGCCAGGTGGCGTTCACGACGGTGGCTCGCAGTCGGGCCCGGGCGGCGATGTTGGCCCTGTCGTCGGATTCGGCCAGGCGCATCAACTCCCGTACCGCCTCCCGCAGGGCGAGCTCGGCCAGGTTGACCTCGATGTCGGCTTGGCCGAGCGCCATCTGCACCGCCGGGCGGTCCGCCTGGGGAGCGCCGAAACTGACTCGCGACGGCAACTCCTCCTGGAACCGACGCACCACGCCCTTGGCCGCGCCGATGATGGGAATGGCCGACACGATCGTCAGGAACGGGGCGAGCGGAACGCGGTACATCGGGTTCGAGTGCAGCGACGCTCCTGGCGTCGTGCCCGTGCTCATCTCGTTGAAGTCGAGGCTGCGCTCGGCGGGCACGAAGAGGTCGTCGACGGCGAAGTCGTTGCTACCGGTGGCCGACATCCCGTCCATGTGCCACACGTCGAACACCGTGGCATCGGCGAGCGGGAACAAGAACCAGCGGGCGTTGGCGCGGTTCGTCGTGTCGACGGCGAGGCCCATCGCCCAGTCGGCGTGCATCACACCGGTGGCGTAGCGCCACCGGCCGCTGACCCGGTAGCCGCCGTCGACAGGCTCGGCCCGCCCGGGCGGCATCGCGCAACCGGGCGCCATCACATAGGGCTGCTTGCCGAAGATCTCCTCCTGAACGGCCTCGGGATACAGCGACACCATGAGGTTGTGCTCCATGCAGAACGCCGCCACCCAAGCCGTCGACGCGCAGGCCTCGCCGAGCGGCAGCATCTCGTCGACGAAGTCCATGACACCGAACTCGAGGCCTCCGTAGCGCCGAGGCACGAAGTGCCAGAACACACCCGCCGCGTGGAGCCGGTCCATCACCTCGTCGACCGGCTTGCGCGCCTCCTCCGCTTCGGCGGCGCGGTCGGCGACCAGCGGAAGGAGTGCCCTCACTCGCTCGACCAGCACGGCCGGCGTCAGCGCATCCCGCTCCTCGGTCGTGAGCCGTTGGCGGTAGTCGGGCGGGCGAACGTCGATGACGGGATCACTCATGGTCCGGTTCCCTCCAGGGTTCTCCCGGCGATCAGAGCTTGTTGACGAGGCCGCCGTCCACGTCGAGACCCTCTCCGGTGATGAAGCTCGACTCGTCGCTGGCGAGGAACACCACGGCGGTGGGTAGAAGGGAAGGAGGTGACGCAGACCGGGCGGCACCCGTCGAGTGGTTGATGATCGACGCGCCGTGGGCCGCTTCGAGGGCGGGCCACAACGACCGGCGCACCAGCCACACGCTCCCGGGCGACAGCCGGACGGTCGCTTCGACGTTCGCCAGCCGCTCCTTCGGGAAGCGGCCGGCGACGACGGCGACCTTGGCGCCCTCGCGGCTCAGCGCGATGGCGCTGGCCGCGCCGATGCCCGAGCTTGCACCCGCGACCACTGCGACGTTGCCGGCCAGGCGTCCGTTCATGAACGAAACCTAACCGCCGAACGCCCTCTGGATCGGTGGTGCATCGCCGGGTCTGTGGTGCATCGGCCCTCTCGGTCGTGGTCGCGGTGCGTGGTAGGCGCCGACCCCTCTGGCCGCTTCTCGGCGCGCAAGTGCGTCAAACTTGCTGCACTTCCGCACCGAGATGTCGGTCTGCACCGAGAACCGGTCACGAAGCGTGGGTTCCGGTCGAGGAGGGCTCGCCGGGTGACAGCGCCGCTACCACCGGTGGTCACCAACGCAACGGTTCGACGCTTTCGGTAGTTGGACAGCCCCATCGAGCAGCGGCAGGCTGGGCCGATGGCTCACCTGCGCTGCGACTTCTTCTCCGAGGCGCTCAACCTGAGCACCACGATGACGGTGATCCTCCCGCAGCAGACGTCGACGCAGATCGGCATGACGAGCCGCCACCAGGACGGGCTGCCGCCGGTTCTCTACCTGCTGCACGGGCTGAGTGACGACGACACGATCTGGGTGCGACGGACGTCGATCGAGCGCTACGTCGCACCGCTCGGCCTCGCCGTCGTCATGCCTCAGGTGCATCGCAGCTTCTATGCCGACCAACCGGCGGGCGGCCGCTACTGGACGTTCCTCTCCGAAGAGTTGCCGGCGCTCGTCGCCACGTTCTTCCGCCTGTCGGACCGGCGCGAGGACACCTTCGTCGCCGGCCTGTCCATGGGTGGGTACGGAGCGCTCAAGTGGGCGCTACGCCAGCCGCAGCGCTTCGCCGGCGCCGCCAGCCTGTCCGGCGCCGTCGACGTCGAGCGCCTGCGGGCCATCCGGATCCGGACCGAGGATCCGCACCTGTTCGACCGGGCGTTCGGTGACCGGCCCGTCGCCGGTACCGCCGACGACCTGTGGTGGCTGCTCGAACAAGGCGATCCGGCGACGAGGCCGGCCCTGTGGGTGGGCTGCGGCACCGAAGACCCGCTGTACTTCCTCAACGAGGACTTCGTCGCCGCCTGCACCGCCGGCGGGATTCCCGTGACGACCTCGTTCGTCCCGGGTGAGCACGAGTGGGGCCTTTGGGACCAGCAGATCCAGCAGTTCCTGGCGTGGCTGCCGCTCGACGGCTCCGCCGCGGCGCGCTCAGCGCGTCGGGACTCCAAGGTGGGCGTGCTGCCCGCCACCGTCATGCCGACCGTCGTAACCGGGCGAGGCCGCGCTGGCTGGGTCACCGCCAGCGGCTGGCGCACGGATACGGTCAGGCCGTGGTGACGGACGCAACCCCCCGACCGGCGGCGAAGGTGCTGCTGATCGGCCCCGACCACTCCGTGTTGTTGTTCCGTGGCGGCGATCCTGGCCGCCCCGAAGATGGCTCGTGGTGGTTCCCACCCGGCGGTGGGGTGGAGCCGGGTGAGACCGTGACCGAGGCCGCTCGCCGGGAGCTGGCCGAAGAGACGGGGTTGGTGGTCGACGAGCTCGGTCCCGTGGTCCACCGCCGCCACGCCGTGTTCGAGTTCGACGGCCAGTTGCTCGACAGCGTCGAGGACTACTTCGTGGTCCGTCGCCATCGCTTCGAGGTGGACGGCGACGGCTGGACGGAGGTGGAGCGGTCGGTCATCGAGGAGTACCGGTGGTGGCTGCCAGACGAGCTTTCGGCTGTAGCTGAGCCCGTCTACCCCGAGAACGTGGCGTGGCTGGTCGAGACGCACGCCACCGATCCGGGCGCGCTCGTGTCCGCGTCCCGACGCATAGCGGCGCCGCCGGCAGCTGTGTTCGCCGTGCTGGCTGATCCAGTCCGGCATCCCGAGCTCGACGGGTCGGGCATGGTGCGGGGCGGGCGCACGACCGCGGCCCTCGCGGGTGTCGGCGACGTGTTCACCATCGCCATGCACTTTCCCGCGCTCGGCGACTACGAGATGGACAACCACGTCGTCGAGTTCGAGCCCGACCGCCGCATCGGCTGGGAACCGGCCGCGGGGCGCGGCCATCCCGGCGACGGTGCCGAGCGGTGGGGTCACCGCTGGAGCTACGCGCTGCAGCCCGACGGTGCCGACGCCACCATCGTCACGGAGATCTACGACTGCTCGCGTGCGCCGCTGGAGGCCCAGGCGTCGGTCGACGACGGGCGGCTGTGGCTCGATGCCATGGCCGCCACGCTGGCCCGCCTCGACAAGGTCGTCACCGGCGCGGCGCGCCCATAGGGCCGTCCTCGGTGTCAGCTGGTTTGGCCTCGGTGAGAACCTGGCGACGGCGGCGATCCTGGATCCGGTTCGGCGTCAACGATGCATCAGGGTGCGAAGGGTGGCGAGGTCGGCGGTCACTGCATTGACGTCGCCTGCGAAGTCCGCCTCGCTCATGCCAGGCGTCCGTCGCACCGTGAAGATCACGTCGCAGCCGTCGCCGTTGGGGATCACGCGCATCGGGTTACGCACCGTTTCCCCGCCCGGAAGGGTGACGTCGTGGTCGAGGATGCCGAAGTCGTTCGACGGAGCGAACGCCACGACGACGCGCCCCATCGGTGAGTCGGCGACCCACTCGCCATCAATGAACTGCACGTCTTGATGGGCCAGCCCCGCCGCCCACGTCGGGAGGTTCAGAGGGTTCGACGCGTAGTCGAAGACGTCGGCCGCCGGACGATCGATCGTCGTGCTCACATGGACGCTCTCATGCACCATCGCCCCAGTCTGGCGTCATGCAGGCCGTTTCAATCCCGGCTCGGACGGGTAATCCACTACGCACGAACGTCGAAGGGAGGCGCGATGGCCAGCAAGACCATGCACAAGACGCTGGTGGACCTCGAGACCAGGTACTGGGACGCGTTGAAGGACAAGGACGTCGAGGCGGCCCTCGAGTTGACGGCCGATCCATGTGTGATCGTCGGCGCCCAGGGCGTGGGGCGTGTGGAACCGTCCATGTACGAGCAGATGATGAGAGAGTCGTCGTGGACCATTGTCCACTTCAAGATCGGCGACGACGTGCAGGTGGAGATGCTCGGCCGGAACACCGCCGTGGTGGCCTACACCGTGCACGAAGACCTCACCGTGGACGGTGAGCCGCAGTCGCTCGACGCTGCCGACTCGTCGACCTGGGTGCGCAGCAACGGCTCGTGGAAGTGTGCGATGCACACGGAGTCCGTACTGGGCGATCCGTACGGTCGCGGCCACGAGCGCGACTAGCGCTGACGATCGGTGGCGCGCCGCTCGGCGCGCCACCGGTCGGCGATGCGTCTACGAGGTGGGCGACAGGATCTCGATGTACCCGTGCGTTCCGTTCACGCGAACGCGCTGCCCATCCTGGATCAGCCGGGTGGCGTTCTCCACGCCCACGACGGCCGGCAAGCCGTACTCCCGCGCGATCACCGCGCCGTGCGTCATCAGCCCTCCAACTTCGGTCACCAGACCGTTGATGGCGACGAACAGGGGTGACCAGCTGGGGTCCGTGTGTGCGGTGACGAGGATGTCGCCCGGTTCGAGATCGGCCTCTGCCATGTCGAGGATGACGCGAGCCCGTCCCTCGATGGTGCCGCCGGAAACCGGCAAGCCGACCAGCGCGCCGGGTGGCAGGTCGTGGCGTCGGTACGAGCCGGCGACGCCCTCGCCATCGGACGTGAGCACCCGGGGTGGCGTGAGAGCTTGGAACGACCTGAACTCGTCCTTGCGGTGGCGGATCAGTTCATCGTCCACCTCGTGCGCGCGCACCACGTCGTGAAGCTCCTGGAACGTGAGGTAGAAGATGTCGTCCGTCTCACGAAGGATGTCGGCCTGGACGAGGCGCTCGGCCTCGTCCAGCAAGGCCTGCTTGTAGACGAAGTAGCGGCTGATCATGCCGTACTTCGGATACTCGCGGTATCCGGCGAAGGTCCGCACGCGGTCGATCATCTGCTTGGTCTCCTCGGCTTTCCGCTCCCCGTCGGGCAGTGCCCGCAAGCGCTCCAGCAGCTCCTGTTCCCTGCTCGACGCCTGCTGTCGCCCTTGCTCGAAGCGCCGCTCACGGGCACCAGGCTCGAAGTTCTTGATGTTGGCGAGCATCACGGGCACGAGCGTGTTGGGGCGCTCGCTCCAGCGCGGCCTCGTGATGTCGATCTCGCCCACGCAGCGCATGCCGTACGTGTCGAGATAGGCGCCGATGGCGTTGCGCGCCTCCTGGCCGCCCTCGAGATTCGGTAACTCGTCAAGGAAGTTCTCGTCCCCAACGACCTCTTGCAGAAAGGCCAGCACGTCCGGATAGGGGCGGATGACGTCGGCGACGTCCAGGAGCGCCAGCCCCATCTCCGATGTGATGTTGTCGGGAACGGACTGCGTGAGCGCGTCGGCCGCGTTCTTCTCACCCAACCACGCCTCCAGCCGGTCGTTGAGCCACCACGTGGCCTCCATCCCGGCCATGATCACTTGATGGCTCTGCGGATCGAACAAGATCCGCTTCAGCTCGGCGATGTCCGTCAGGATGAAGTCGAGCAGCGCCTCGCCGGACTTTGTCTGGATGTCACGTTTCAGGGCGGCGATGGAAGCCTGGTTGCTCCTGATCAACTCGGTGGCGATGGCCGGATCGGTCTCGATCGGGGCGAGCGCGTCGGCAGGCGGCGGCTCCCCGGGGGCATCGTCGGGGAGCAGCGGGACGAAATCGCCGCGGTCGAGAATGGTCTGCAGCGCGTCCCTGATGAGCGGATCGGATTTCCCGAGGACCTCCAGGAGACCGGCCTGGCTCGAAGGCGACGCCAGGCGGGCGGTGACGTCCACGAAGAGCCTCCCTCCCGCCTCGTACATGCGCGGGAACGCCGTCAGCTGGAACAGCGAGAGCCCGAGCGGCTTCATGGCGTCGGTCATCATCTGCTGATGACCGACCGAGACGTAGATGTGGTTCTGTCGGTCACCGGCGGCGGGGATGGGAAACAGCGTCGTTATCGGCCGGCTCTGGATGATCGAGAAGTCGTCGGCAACCAGGCACCACTCGATGTCCTGGGGGCGGCCGAAGTGCGCTTCGATTCGCCGGCCCAGCTGCGCCAGCCGCACCACCTGTTCATCGGTCAGCGCCGGCTCAACCTGCCGCTGCGGCTCGATCGCCTGTTGCCGCGTCCCGCCCCCCCGCGAGGCATAGATGGCCAGCCGCTTGGAGCCGATTGTCTTCGTGACGATCTCGCCGTCGCGCACCGTGTAGACGTCCGCGTTGACCAGACCGGAGACCAGCGCCTCGCCGAGACCGAAGGTCGCCTCCACGGAGACGATCCTTCGGTTCGACGTGACGGGGTCAGCAGTGAAGAGGACGCCGGCAGCCTCCGGGAAGACCATCTGCTGCACGACCACGGCCATGTGGACCTTCCGGCGGTCGAAGCCATTGCGGTGGCGGTAGGCCACCGCTCGTTCAGTGAACAGCGACGCCCAGCACCGGCTGATGTGGTGGAGGATGGCCGCCGGTCCCACCACGTTCAGGTACGTGTCCTGCTGGCCGGCGAACGAGGCCGTCGGCCCGTCCTCGGCCGTCGCACTTGATCGCACGGCGTAGGCGGCGTGCTCGCCGAGCCGAGCGATGGCGCCGGTGATCGCCGCCGCCAGATCGCCGGGAATGGGGATCCCTTCGATGGTCTGGCGGATCTCCGTCGTGCGCGTGCGGATCGAGTCCCGGTCGTCCGGGCTCAGGCGCGAGAGCTGATCGAGCCGCTCGTCGATCGGCGGCGCTTCCGCGATGATCCGCCGGAAGGCATCGGTCGTCACGCAGAAGCCAGCCGGCACGCGGATGCCTTCGATCCGCGAGAGCTCCCCGAGGTGAGCGCCCTTGCCGCCAACGAGCGCGACCTGCGTCTTGTCGATCTCCTCGAAGCCCACCACGTAACGGTCAGGCTTGACTTCTGTCCGCAATCTCGTTGCCTCCACCGTCGTGCCCGCTGGCCAGTCGACGGCGAGTATTCAGAGCACGTTGGAGGCCCTTGCGGCAAGCCCCCACCCGCAGGCTAAATTCGTGGTGGCGGCCGGGCCGCAGGCTGCGCGTGAACCGCCTTACGCTGCGCTGGACGTGCCGACGAGGTGCAGATGCTCGCCCGCCGGGCCCGGCAGCGCGCGGGTGTAGACGAGGCCGTTCGGTTCAGATCGATCCCCGACGCCGCGCGAGCTGTTTGCTACCAGTCGACACCGGGCGAGCGACGACATCGTCGCCGTTTCCCTCCTCGGCGTGCGCATCCCAGGCGCGCCTGCGCTCGCCCTGTTGGACGGCCACAACCGCACGATTGGTGGCGCACTTCAGGCGCGGTGGGTGCGAGGATCAGGGTCGTGCCGTTCGGTACGCATCCTCTCCCGCCGCTCGACCCGGCACTCGACCGAGTTGCGATCGTCCTTGACCCGATCCTGGCGCCGCTTGGCTTCGCAGCTGGCCAAGCAGGTGCCTCCGGCGGGCACGGCCAGGTGATCTTCTGTCGAGGCTTTGTCGACAGCACCGATGGCGAATGCGTCGACCTCGTCGTCGACCTCGAAGCGATGCCTGACTGGCACATCACCGATGTCCGCTACTGGGGGCGCCCGAGCGACCGGTGGCATCTGCCGTTCGATCCCCACAGCGATCTCCCGGCGCAGCTGTCTGGACTCGTGCGGACACTCCGGGACGAGCTCTCGTGACCATGAGCCGGCGGTCGGGGATGCTGTGACGACGCCTTCGCGGCGTTGTTCTGGGACGCCTCGGCGAGTGGTGAAGCGAGCGTCTACCGGGCATCAGGCGCTACCTGAGCGATCATGAAGGGGTGGTGAATCCGGACGTCGACGCTCGATGGTCTTGTCAGGCGAGGCACCGAACCGGACACCTGTTGCACGGCCCTGTGGGCAGCACCTTTGTTGCCAAGCCTGGAGCGTGGCACCAAGATGGTGCCGACGAGCCGAGAAGAGAGGCATCCAGGTGACCGAGGTGGGGGCCTCCGATGTTCGTGTCCGCCCAGCGACTAGGGCAGATGCGCCCGGAATCGTGTGGGTGTCAACCTCCTCCATTCTTCCCGGCGAAGACGTCGGATTCGGAGGACGTATGGATTCGCCCTTCCACGACGCGTCGATGCTTACGGCGGTCTGGCAGGATCCCAACGTCGTCCAGGAGGAGGAAGTGCTGGTTGCCGAAATGGATGGGCGGATCGTCGGCTGCGCGACCGTCGAGGACAGAGGAAGCGAACTCGAGCTCGTAAACATTGACGTCCTGCTACAGCTTCAGGGCAGAGGGATCGGCACGATGCTCGTGCGGTCAGTCGAGGTGCGAGCCAGAGCAGAAGGCAAGGAGGCAGTTACTGCCGGCACGAGTCGGAACGCAGAGGGCGTGGCTTGGAAATCGCTTCCCTGGTGGCAACACCTCGGGTACCAGGTCACCCATGAAGAGGTAAACGCGTGGACCCGGTCAATCGGACCGGAGGTGCGCGAGATACGACTGCGGAAGGAACTCTCGACCGAATGAGATCCGCGCCCGTCATGGAGTGCCTCGATCGAACGAAGTAGCGCAGATCTGCCGATCGCGTGCGCTTGCTGAACGTGCGCACCCGATCCGAACGCGCGCTCCGAACGCGCAGAGTTGGTAGGGCCGCCGACCCGGCGTTCGGTGACATCGGCGCGGCTTGGTGCGGGGATGCATGTTCTGGGGCGGTGTTGTCGTGTCTCACCCGGAGTCGAAGGCTGCGCGTTGCGGCGTTCGACGGCGTGCCCTCGGTGGCGGCACATCCGGTCATCGCGGTCGGCGGCGCTGTCCCGTGAACGGCTCCCTTTCGCCCGTGGCGACACGCGGCAACCCATCGGCGGTTACCTGCTCGCGCCGTGCTGTTGTCGCACGACGTGGAACTCCACGCGGTAGAGGAAGGTGTCATCGTGATCGGGCCGGCATGTGCGTCCCGTAGACGAAGGGCCTCACGGTCAGGTTCTCCCCTTCGAGCGGGCGCAGCCCTCGATCAACACATCGCCCTGCGCTATGCCATGACCGGCATGGACGCCACCGAGACCGGCGCCTACATCATCCATCACCTCAAACTCGTCGGCCGCGCCGACACCCTGTTCTCCGACGACGCCGTCGAGCTGATCCACCAGGTCTCCCGCGGCATGCCCCGCGCCGTCAACAACCTCGCCGTCCAATCCCTCGTCGCCGCCTTCGCCGAAAACAAAGCCATCGTCGACGAATCCTCCACCCGCGCCGCCGTCACCGAAGTCACCGCCGACTGACACACCGACGACCACCGAGATGAGAAACGGCGGTGACACGCGGCAACCAACCCGTCCCCATGCAACGTGTCGCCGTCATGCTCATCCAGCGTGGCGGCCCACATTCCACGTGCGTCGCCTGTGGCAGCCGAGGGACACGGGTCCGGTGGCGGAGACGACTCACTGCTCGATGCCAAGGTCGGGTCCTGCGTGCTCGAGATCATGACGACCGTGAACGTTGAAAGGCACTCCGTGTTGCACCAAGAGCACGCGGACGGGTTCGAGTAGCTCGAACCACCGTGCCGGGTCGATGTCACCGACCCTCAAGGCCAACGGCGGTGCGTGGCGGGCGGGGTCGTGAAGGAGTGACACGGCCTCGGCCAGTTCGTCGGTCGCGACGGGTCGCCCGGCGGCCCAGTTCGTCCAGGTGTCGACGGCATCGATCAGCTGGCCCAGCCAGTGAAGCTCGGCGTGCTCGAGTTGGTCGAGGCCGAGAGGATCGGACGCAGGGTTCGCGAAGTCGGCGAGGCGGCGAGCTTCGGCTTGGAGGGTGTCGAGCTGTTGCTTCGTGTCGCCACTCTCTCGGCGTGGATGGCGGCGATGCGGTCTTGGGCGTCGCTGACCCGCCAGCTCGCGATCCTCGCTCGGCGGGCCGCGCCGTGGCGATGCCCGAACCCGGCGTTGCGGGCGTCGTGGTGGGCTTGCCACATCCCTGGACGCAACACGCTGTGCACATCGTCTTCGATGGCGGCGATGCGTCCGGCGTAGGGCTGCCACCCTCCTCGAGCGGCCGCGACCGCCGGCTGCAGATCGGTCAGCTCGGCGGCGGCTTCGGCGCGCCGGTGTGCTCGCTCGGTGAGACAGACGGCGAGATCATCGCGGCGCTGCTCGAGCTGGTCCCGGTAGCCGACGAGCCACGCCGGGACGACCTGGTCCGGTTCCCGGGAGGATTCCGGACGATCGGTCTGGGCGAGGTGGCGGCGTTGGGTGACGGCGGGGACGTCGGCTCGGTCGTAGGCGAGCACGGCTTCGAGGACGTCGCGGGCCTCGGCGGGATCGGCCCTCTCGGTCACGATGTGGATCCAGTTCTCCTCGCGGCCTCGTGTCGCGCCGACGTACAGGCCTCGGCGGGTGGTCGCCGGGGAGACGAGCTGGATCCCGATGTCGACGGTGTCGGCCTGGTTGCCGTGCTCGGTGGCGGCGTAGCCGAGCCGAACGTGGTCCCGGACGTCGTCGCACGGGAGCATGACGGTGCCGTGTCCGCCGAGGTGAGACACGGTGAGCGAGCCGTCATGGCAGACAGCGGTGACCATCCACAGGTCACGGTTGCGGACCGGCTCACCGGCGGTCGTGCGGAGCCTCCGGTCGTTGCGGCGGGTCGCCACGAGGTCACCCGGGTAGGCGTGCTCGCTGGCTGCGATGGACGCGGCGGGGCCGGCGTCGAGCTGGCCGACTATGAGTCGGAGCCGCTGGACGGCGTCGTTGAGGGCGTCCACGTGGTCGTTGGTGGCGGCCGTGATGGCGACCGTCCTGCCCTGGGCGGTGAGGCCAATCCACTCCTTGGCGACCAGGTCGAGGTGCTCACTGAACCCTCCGGCGACGATGCGGCCGCGGTCCTCGTAAGCGTCCAGGCCGCTCGGGTCGCCAGCGCGGAGCCGCAGCGAGGCGTCTGCCTCCCACGGTTGGTGGAAGCGATGTAGGCGGGCGAGCTCGTGCACTCGGCTGGTGGCGCACAGCTCGTTGAACAGACCGCCCCGACCCACCGCCTGGAGCTGGCGAGGGTCACCAACCAGTGCGAGGCGCCACTGCTCGCGCTCGGCGACGTGCACGAGCTGGTGAAGGGAGCGGGTGCCCAACAACCCGGCTTCGTCCACAATGACGGTCGTGCCGGCAGGCAGTCGGTACTCCTCAAGCGGGGCTCGGTCGGTTCGGCTCCACTCATGGAGCAACTTGGCCACGGTGTCGGCGGTCGTGCCGGTTTCGCGGGCCAGGACGCGGGCCGCCTTGGCCGTCGGCGCGACGCCGAACACCGGTCGCCCCCAGGCGTGCAGGTCGTCCACGGCACGCCGGAGCGCGGTCGTCTTGCCGGCGCCGGCTGGCCCGACGACCAGCACCAGTTGGTCGCCACCGGCGACCGCCGCCGCAGCCTCGGCCTGCAGGACGTCTTAGCCCGGCCCGATCGAGGGAGGTCGACGGCTCCGGGCCGTCGACCTGGGCGTCCATGGCCCAGGCCAGCACGTGCTCCTCCTCGGCCAGGATCGCGTCACTGGTCAGGTGCGCGGCGGTGGGCTCGATCCACACCGAACGCCCATCCGACGCCCTCCGCAGGACGTGCCCGCCCGGCGGGTCGAGATCTACGCAGTGGTCGATCACCCGGTCGCACGCCGCCTCGAGCACACCCGACCACCTGCGTCCCGACACTGAGGACACGGGCGGCTGGCGGTCGCAGATCGCCCGCGTCAGGTCGGCCCGGGTCCACGTTGAACCCGCGGTGGAGAGCTGGTCGATCACCGCCTCGATCGTGGTCGGAACCTCCGGGGTTCGGTCCCGGCTGGCAGCCTCGATCTCGGCGGTCAACCGGCCGGCCGTCCATCACAGTGCGGCGGCCTCGCCCGTCCAGCGTGTCCGCAGATCCGTGACACCGTTGCCGGTCTTGTGCGCCCGCGTGTCCGTGGCGGCTTCGCGAGTCAGCGCCGCCCGTTCCCATCGGGTCGGGTCTCGACCCTCGCGCTCCCGGAACTCATCGATCTTCGCCGCCAGTTCGGCCTCGATTTGGCTGGCTCGCTTCGAGAACGCTTCGACCAGTTCGCGGGGAACGCCGGCGATCTCAGCCTGACCATTGACGATCTGCTCCCAGACGACGCCGTAGCGATGCGTCAGCTCGGCGCGGAGCACCGACTGGCACAGCCCGCCAAGCATGCGCTGGTTCCGCTTGAGGTAGCGGGCGTCGAGCGCCATCCAGCGGCCTTCCTCGGTCTGGACCTTGGCCGAGATCACGGCGTGGGTGTGCAGCTGCGGGTCGTCAGCACGCGACGTCGTCTGTCGGAACGTGGCCACGGTCAACCCGAGCGTGTCGGGATGCTGGCGATGACCGTTCACACGAACCCGAGTCGTCGCCCCGAAGCACTCCAGGTGCTCGAGCGCTGCTCGCACGGCGACGTCGTGGGCTTCGAGCAGGCCGGGATCGCAGGTGAGCGCCCACCAGATGCTGAGCGACTTGGGAGCCGAGAACGTGGCATCGAACCCGGCCACCGCCCGTACCACCCGGCCGTCGGTCAACGTCCGGTCGACGAGCGGGGAACCCAGGGCCGCACCATCTGCTGGGTCCCGGCCCTCCAGAAGTGCTCGAAGATCGTCAGCGTCGACCGGGTCGTCGAGACCGAGCCAAGCCGCTTGCCGGCCCGACCACACGCCGGGCTCCTCGCCGGGGGCCTGGGCGAGGTAGCGGGTGTAGTACGCCGCAGTTGCCGTCGCCGCCGCCGAGGACGCGTACAGCGTCGTCACCCGCAACATCAGCGCTCACCGCCGCCTGCGGGATGCTTGTCTGTGGATCCTGAAGTGCATGGGAGACGTCGTCGTGTCGGCATGTCGACTCACGCGCTCGAACGGGCGGAGGGATGGCGGAGTGCGCCGTGCCGGCGCGGGCTGACGAAGGCCTCGGTGGCACCGCCGACGGCGATGAGCGCGTCAGCTGGCCCGGTCACGATGGAGACCTGCGGGAGGTGGGACATCGGCGAGGCGGACGACTCGACCGGTTCGTGCGAGCTCGTCCAGGGCCCAGCGAGGGACTCGCATGCGCGCTCCGAGCTTCATGACCGGCAGACCGTCGGTGCCGCCCGTCGTGAGGTAGGTCCGCGCCAACTCGTAGGCGAGCGATCGACCGATCCGCAGTCTCTGCGCGGCCTCGTCGATCGTCAGCAGCTGCAACTCGTCAGCGGCGTCGCCCGTCGGCTGCTCGTGCATGGGCGTCCTCACGCGCACGAGTCAGCCGGTGTGAACTCACTCGACCACTCACACGTCGAGAAGTGAGTGACGCTCTCTTGTCAAGCAGCGGCGGTGAGTGCGCGTTGCTGGCGTCGCTGTTCGTCTTTCCACATGCGTCGGATGATCCGGCTGGCGAGGTGTCGCTTGTGGGCTCGTCGGGCCTCGCGGCGGGTCTTCCCCTCGCTGATCTTGCGGGCGATGTAGACGCGGGCGTCGTCGCGGTCGCGTTGCTGGGTGACGCTGGCGGTGTAGAGCACGCTGTTGATGCGGCGGTTGCCGCCGTAGTCAAGCCGGTGACGCACGGGACGGCCGTCGCCTTCACCGGAGGAGAGCGCGACCGCGCCGGTGCCGCACCAGCGAGCGAACTTGGATTCGGTCGCGAAGCGTGTCGCGTCGCCGACTTCGACGACGAGGGTCGCGCGTTGATCGGTCCGATGCCTGGTTCTTCGCGCAGCGTGGTGCCGTGTTCGTCGAGGAGCCGATCGATGTCGCCTTCGAGGCGGAGGATCTGGGCCGCCCAGGCCCGGTCCTGGGCGATCCACTCGAGGAGCCAGTCGAGCCGGTATCGGCCCGCCAGGTCGTGGCCACGGTCGTGTCGATCCGTGTCAGCCGGCGCAGCCGTGAACTGACCTTGCCATAGGAGCCGAGCTGGTCGCGGATCTCCGTCGGCAGCTTCGCGATCTGATCGGCGATGTGGTGAATGGCCAGCGTGCGCAGGGCGACGAGCATCCGGCGGTGCTCAAGCACCGCCTCGATCTTCGCCACCAACGAGTCGTACACCTCCAGCGTTTGCACCGGACCGAGCGTGGGCTCGGCGAGCACCGCCCGAGCGGTCGCGATGGCGTCGGTGTTGTCGGTCTTGTCGTGGCGGCGAGAGCGACGCTGCTGCGCCGTGCGTTGCGGTGGGACCTCCCGGGCGTCGAACCCCGCCGCCACCAACGCGATCGCAACGTGAGCGCCCCAACTGGCGGACCCCTCGATCCCCACCTGGGACACCTCGTGGTTGGTCAGCAGCTCGATCGCGGCGACGTAGCCGGGGGCGTTGTTGTCGAAGCTCGCCCGCGTGATCTCCACACCAACGCTGTCGACGATTCCGACCGTGAAGTTGTCCTGATGCGGGTCGATTCCCGCCACCACCGATGCCATGATGAGCTCTCCTGCTGGTTCGTGAACGGTTCCGGTAGGTCCGGGACGGCAGGAGTGCCGCGGCACATCTGAGTCGGGTTTGCAGACAGGCTCTCTTCCAGCCAGTGGCACTCCTGCCGATCCCTCACCCCGACACGACAAGTCACACACCAGGCACCAGGCCAGTCGGATGATGAGTCAACGCCGAGGTGAAGGACGGACCGTAACTCCCGTCACGAGAGCCCCGGCGGATCCACCATGACACTCAGGTCGGGTGAGTCGTCCGATGGGCTCACCGTGGGCGAGTGAGTGACCGAAGACACGTTCACACCTCGCCAGACGGCCGCTCGCCTCGACGACCGATCTCCTACCTGGACGGACCTGCGGCCGCTCGTCGCACCACCTTGGCGAGCTCGGCCGGCTCGCACCTCATTGCTCCTGCGGCGCTCCAACTGCTCCGGCCAGCCTTGCCGCTACCTCGCCCGCCGCTCCGAGCTCGCCTGGACCGACGGACCGGGGACGACGCTCATCAGGCCGGCCGGCCTCCGCGACGCCGTGCACACGTCCGCCCGGACCGGTCTCCGCAGTGGTCGCCGGGATCTAGGAAGGCCGCGTTCAGGCGGACAGAAGATGCGACCGCTGAAGGGCGTCCGCGTACTCGCGTGGATCACCGGGCAGCAGCTCGAGGTGGACCACCGTGTGGTCGCCCTGTTGCGTCAGCGAGTGGACTCGGGCGAAGACCGGATCCTCCACGTCGGCGGTGATGACGATGGCGCCCGGCACGATGCGGCTCGGGTCGCGCGCCTCGCTCAGCAGCGCATAGGGCATACCGAGCTCGTCCTCGTCCTGGACGTCGCACGGGATGTCGATCTCGATCTGGGTGTCGCTCACGGTCATCACCTCCTCGCTCGGTAGGGATTCTGAAGCGTAGGCCCGAATAGGGCAAGAAGCGCAGCCGCCTCGGCGTCGGAGCTCCCCGGAAGGATCAGGCTGTAGTGGGGCGCGCGGCCAGTGGGGACCAGCTCGTACCCCGCGGCACGCAGGACTCCAACCATTGCGCTGGCGTAGCTGCTCCGAGTTTGCATCCTCTCGGCGAGGATCCGGTCGAGGGTCCAGCCCTCCACGGTCAAGTCGACGCTGATCGCCACCATGGGCTGCCCTCGGAACGTGAACAGCGCCTCCTGGCGTTGCGCGTGCTCGGCGACCTTCTGGACGACGATCGGACCGCCTCGCACCACGACGACGGCCGCGTCAGGCGGTGCTTCGGATCGGACCAGGGGCTCAACTGGCCGGCGATCGCTCATCCCTCGCCTCTCAGCACCTCGCCGAGGCTGGCCGCGACAGCTTGATCTGCCGCGGCGACGGCGTGGGCGTAGACCCGAAGCGTCATGGCTGGGTTGGCATGGCCGAGTCGGCCGGCGACGGTACGGACGTCGTGGCCCCGGCCGATCGCGATGGTGGCCGACCAGTGGCGGAGATCGTGCAGGCGCCACTTCGCATCGATGCCGGCCATGGCCCGTGATCGCCGCCACCACCAGCCGATCCGATCCGGGTTGACCAGCTCCGGACCGAGCCCGAACATCCATTGCCCGTACGGCTCGCGCACGACCCGGACCCGCTCGATCAACAGCAGCGTGTCGGCGTCGAGCGCCACGGTGCGGACGTTGGCCGTCTTGGTGGGGGCGTCGCGAAGCTCCGGGTGACCGCCGCCGCGCCGGACGGTTTCGACGGCGGAGTCGATGGTGAGCAAACCGTCTCGCACGTCGTCCCATCGCAACGCGGCCAGCTCGGCCCGGCGCACGCCGGCCACAGCGGCCAACCGGAGGGCGACCTCGGCCGCCGGGTCGATCGTGGCCGCAGCGGCAAGGACGGCGTGCACGTCCTCGAGCGACATGGCCTGGCGAGGCTCCGCCTTGGTTGCGCGCAGGCGAGCCAGCGATGCAACGTTGACCGACACCCAGCTCCACCGCACCGCCTGCGACAGCGCCGCCCGGAGCGCGGTGTGCTGGTTGCGGATGGCGGGGTCGTTCACGCCGGCGCGACGCAGGCGTGCGTGCCAGCGCTCGATATCGCTCACCGACAGGCGGGCGAGAGCAATCCGCACGATCGGGTCGTGCTTGATGGCGCGCACGCGGCTCTGCTGGTCCCGCGCCGAGGAGGCGGCCCAGGTCGGCAGGTTCTGTGCGATCCAGGCATCGAGCGCGTCGCCGACGGTCCGTCCGGCGGGAGCGCTGCGGTTGCCGGCTCGCTCCAGCTCGTTGGCGACCCGCCTCGCCTCGCGCTTGCCGCCCCGCACCGTGCGCGACGTCTGGGTGGGCTTGCCGTCCAGCCCGCGACCGGTGAAGACGCGGACCTCCCAGACACCCGGGCGCTTCTCGCGGATGGTCGCCATACCGGCGACTCTAGTAGGGACGAAGTAGGGATGGCGGTGATCCACCGGCGGCCAGGCAAAGGGCCCTCAGCCAGATCTACTCCACACGCAGGCCGGATATCGCCCTGGCGATCACCAGCCGCTGGATCTCCGACGTCCCTTCGAAGATCGTGTAGATCTTCGCATCGCGGTGCCAGCGCTCCACCGGGTACTCCCGCGTGTACCCGTAGCCGCCCAGGATCTGGATCGCCTGCTCCGTCACCCACACGGCGACTTCACCCGCCTTCAACTTCGACATCGACCCCTCGCCCGCGGTGAACGGCACGTCGTTACGGGCCATCCACGCCGCCCGCCACACCAGCAACCGCGCCGCGTCGATCTCGGTGCGCATGTCCGCCAGCTTGAAGGCGACGCCCTGGTTCATGATGATCGGCTTGCCGAACGCCGTGCGCTCCTTGGCGTAGTCGAGCGCGTATTCATATGCCGCCCGTGCGATACCAAGCGCTTGCGACCCGACCACTGGCCGGGTCGCTTCGAAGGTCGCCATGGCCGGCTGCTTCTGCCCCGAGTGTCCCGCCTCGCGAGCCCGAGCCAAGCGCGCGTCGAGCTTGTCGCGCCCACCGAGCAGGCACCGCCCGGGCACCCGTACATCGTCCAGGATGACCTCGGCCGTGTGCGACGCCCGGATGCCGTGCTTCTTGTACTTCTGCCCCTGCGACAGCCCCGGCGTGTTGGGCGGCACGATGAAGCTGGCCTGACCGCGACCCTTCAACGCGGGGTCGACCGTCGCCACGACCACGTGCACGTCGGCGATGCCACCGTTGGTGATCCACGCCTTCGTGCCGTTCAGCACCCACTCGTCCTTGGCCTCGTCGTAGACCGCCTTGGTCCGCAACGACGACACGTCGGAGCCGGCGTCGGGCTCGCTCACGCAGAACGCACCGAGCTTCACGTCATCGGGCGTGCCGTAACACGCCGGAACCCACTCCATGACTTGTTCGGGCGTGCCGTTGCCCGTGATCCCCGCCGCCGCCAGTCCCGAGCCGAAGATGGCCAGCCCGATGCCGGCATCGCCCCAGAACAGCTCCTCGGCGGCGACCGGCAACATCAGCCCACTGGTATCGGCGAAGGCGTTGGCCACGAAGTCGAAGCTGTACAGCCCGATCTCGGCCGCTTCCTTCACCACCGGCCAGGGAAACTCCTCGCGCTCGTCCCACTCGTGGGCGACCGGCCGGATCACATCGGCGGCGAAGTCGTGCACCCACTTCTGGATCTGCTGCACATCGTCGGGCAGCGTCAGCGAGAAATCAGCCATATCCAGAAGTTACCAGCGGGTAACTCCGAGGGCAACCGCGTCCCAGCGACGACGCGACCGCTCGAGCGGATTCGCCATCCGCACGGCGAGCACCGAAGGCGGAACCCGACCAAAGCCCGCCCGGACCAGGCGGAACAGGTCCGGGACCAAAACAAGCGCCCGTCAGGCGTCGGTGGTCGCCGCGCCCCGGGGCATCGCCGCCGAACCCGAAGACCCCGCCGGCGCAGCAACCCCGGCCGCTCGCGCCGGCACCTTCAGCCGGGCCACGAGCAACAGGGCCACCCCCACCATCGCCGCGCCCACGACGTACGGGGCCGCCACCCCCACGTGCTCGAACAGGATGCCGCCCATGGCCGGGCCCACGATGCGCGCCAGCGCACCAGCCGACTGCTGGAAGCCCAGTGCGCCGCCGCGGCGGCTGTCGTGGGCTCGGTCGGCCACCAACGTGGACAGCGTGGGCGTCGCCAGACCCTGGCCCACGACCAGCAGCACGAGGGCAGGGATCAACAGCATCCACGTGGTCGCCGCCGCCAGGACCAGGAGCCCGATGGCCACCAACGCGAGCGCGATTCGCAGCGCGTTCACCGAGCCAAAGCGGGCGTTGACGGGCCGGATCATGCCGCCCTGCACCACCACCAGCAGCACGCCGATCCCGATGAACACCACGAACACCGAGCTCTCGGTCAGGTCGAAACGGCGCTCGGCGAGCAGCGAGAACGTCGCCTCGAAGGCGCTGAACGCACCGGTGGCGAGGAACGCCACGAGGGCCAGGCGGGTGAGGGTGCGCCGGCGTGCGGCCGATACGGCCACCGGTTCCTCGACGGGCACGCGAGCGGCGCGGCGCGCACCGGGCGGGTGGGTCTCGGGCAGGCGCTTGAACGCCACGACACCGTTCACGAAGGCGATGGCGGCGGCCACGAAGAACGGGACGCGGGGCCCGAACAGCGCGGCCAGACCGCCCAGCGCCGGTCCCAAGATGAAGCCCACGCCGAAGGCCGCCCCGAGCAGACCGAGCAGACGGGGCCGTTCCTCGGGCGAGGCCACGTCGGTGACCGCACCCTGGGCCACCGACACACTGGCGCCGGAGGCGCCGTCGACGACGCGGCCCAGGAAGAGCATCCACACCGACGTGGCGCCGCCGGTGATGAGGCTGCCCAGCGCGGTCCCGAACAGCGACAGCAGGATGACGGGCCGGCGCCCGATGCGGTCCGAGAGCCGGCCGAGCAGCGGCGAGCAGATGAGCTGGGCCACCGAGAACGACGACACCACGAACCCGAGCGTGGTGGGGCTGGCGCCGAGGCGCTCGCCGTAGAGGGCGAGGATCGGCAGGATGATGCCGAAGCCGACAAGGTCGAGGGCGACCGTCGACCAGATCGTGGCGAAGCCAGGCGGGAGGGGGCGGCGTTCGGCGCGGTGGCGATGAAACAGGGCCATCAGCAGTCAGGGGCGTCGGACGGTTGTCCCACCGGCCTGAGACTCCACGACCCAACCCTCGGACTGCAGGGCCGCCCGGATCGTGTCGGCAACGGCGTAGTCCTTGGCGGCACGCGCCGCGTCGAGGGCACGGGCCTGGGCGGCGATGTCGTCGGGCACCTCGTCCTCGGCCCGCAGCTCCAGCCCCACCGCCCGGCAGGTGGCGAACACGGCCGAAGCCAGCGCGGTCGCCAGCGCAACGTCGCCGGTGTCGGCCGCGGCGTTGGCGCGCGTGACGGCGTCGAACACCACTGCCAGTGCGCCCGGGGTGTCGAGGTCGTCGTCCATACGGGCACGGAACGCGTCGAGCACGGCGGCGTCAGGTTCGGCCGCCGGCCACGGCGAGGAACGGCGGGCCAGCGCGTCGAGGCGACCGATCGAGCGAGCGGCTTCCTCCAGCCGTTCCTTGCCGACCTTCACGGGCGAGCGGTAGTGCGCCTGCAGCAGCACCATGCGGTACGAGCGCGGATCGACCTGCTCGATGAGGTCGAGGAGGTTCTCGAAATTGTCCAGGCTCTTCGACATCTTCTCGCCGCTGGCGTCGACCACGAAGGCGTGATGCATCCAATGGTTGGCGAAGCGCTTGCCGAGGGCGACGGCCTGAGCCCGCTCGTTCTCGTGGTGCGGGAACTTCAGGTCGAGCCCGCCGCAGTGCAGGTCGAACCCTTCCCCGAGCAACCCGAGCGCCATCACCACGCACTCGGTGTGCCAGCCGGGGCGGCCTGGTCCCCACGGCGACGGCCACGACGGCTCGCCCGGCTTGGCCAGCTTCCACAACGCGAAGTCGGCGCTGTCGTGCTTCACATCGGCGCCGAAGACCTCGCGGTCGCCACCACCGGCGAGCATGTCGTCGAGAGACTGATGGGTCAGCAGGCCGTAGTCCTCGACGGTGCGCACGCTGAGGTACACGCCGTCCTCGGTCGTGTAGGCGCGGCCGATGTCGACCAGCTCGCCCACCATCGCCACCATCTGCTCGACCCAGTCGGTGGCATGGGGAACGTCGGTGGGACGGGCCACGCCGACACCGTCCATCGCCCGCCACCAGATCGACTCGCACTTGGACGCGATCTCGTGCCAGTCACGCTGCTCGTCGTCGGCGCGCTTGATGATCTTGTCGTCGATGTCGGTGACGTTCGACACGAGGCGCACGTGGGTGCCGCCCCATTCGAGGTAGCGCCGCAGGATGTCGTACACCAGCGTGGCCCGGCCGTGCCCGAGGTGCGGGGGGCCGTAGACGGTGGGTCCACACAGGTAGATGCCCACCGTGCCGGGCTCGCGCTGGGCGAGCTCGCGGACCTCGCCACTGGCGGTGTCGTACAGGCGAAGCACGGTCCGAGCCTACCGACATGCCCGGGAGGGCCTCGGTCCGGCTCGCCGGTCGGGGCCGTATCTCATGGCCTGACCAGCGGGACCAGCCACTAGCGTTGTCGGCCCATGGCCAGCGTCCCGGAGAAGCCCACGCTCGACGGCATCGAGCAGCGCTGGGGCGACCTCTGGGACGCCCAGGGCACGTATCACTTCCGTCCCGGCACCCCCCGCGACGAGGTGTTCGCCATCGATACGCCGCCGCCCACGGTGTCCGGATCGCTCCACGTGGGCCACGTCTTCTCCTACACCCACACCGACACCGTGGCCCGCTTCCAGCGGATGCGGGGCCGCAACGTCTTCTACCCGATCGGGTGGGACGACAACGGCCTCGCCACCGAGCGCCGCGTGCAGAATTACTTCGGCGTCCGCTGCGACCCCACGCTCCCCTACGACCCCGATTTCCAGCCGCCGGCCAGCCCGCCCAAAGAGGCGATCCCGGTCAGCCGGCCCAACTTCGTGGAGCTGTGCGAGCGGCTCACCATCGACGACGAGCAGGCGTTCGAGGCGCTGTTTCGCCGCCTCGGCCTGAGCGTCGACTGGCGCTACCTCTACACCACCATCGGCGAGCGCAGCCGCCGGGTCAGCCAGCTGGCGTTCCTGCGCAACGTGGCGCGTAGCGAGGCCTATCAGCAGGACGCCCCGACCCTGTGGGACGTCGACTACCGCACCGCCGTGGCCCAGGCCGAGCTGGAAGACCGAGAGCTCCCAGGCAACTACCACACCCTGCTGTTCCACGGGCCCGACGGCGACCTTCGCATCGACACCACCCGCCCCGAGCTGGTCGGTGCGTGCGTGGCCCTGGTGACTCATCCGTCCGACGAGCGCTACCGCCCCCTGGTCGGTGCCACCGTGCGCACGCCGCTCTTCGACGTGGATGTGCCCGTCCACGCCCATCCCCTCGCCGACCCGGAGAAGGGCACCGGCATCGCCATGGTGTGCACGTTCGGCGACACCACCGACGTCACCTGGTGGCGCGAGCTGGACCTGCCGGCGCGCCCCATCGTCGGTCGCGATGGTCGCATCCTGGCGGCAACACCGGACTGGATCGTGTCCGAGTCGGGTCGGGCCCACTACGCCGAGCTGGCCGGCAAGACCGTGAAGCAGGCGCAGGTCCGCACCGTCGCATTGCTCGGCGAGACGGGCGAGGTCGCCGGCGATCCCCGCTCCATCGTGCACCCCGTGAAGTTCTACGAGCGCGGCGACCGGCCGCTAGAGATCGTCACGACGCGCCAGTGGTACATCCGCAACGGCGGCCGCGACGCGGCCTTGCGCGACGCGCTGATCGAGCGGGGCCGTCAGCTGCGCTGGCACCCCGACTACATGCGCCATCGCTACGAGAACTGGGTGAGCGGGCTCACGGGCGACTGGCTGATCAGCCGCCAGCGGTTCTTCGGCGTGCCCATCCCGGTGTGGTACCCCATCGACGCCCATGGCGACGTCGATCACGATCGGCCCATCTTCCCGGCCGAGGGCGATCTGCCTATCGACCCGTCGACCGATGTGCCACCCGGCTTCGACAGCCACCAGCGAGGGCAGCGCGGGGGCTTCGCCGGCGACCCCGACGTGATGGACACGTGGGCCACGTCGTCGCTGAGCCCGGAGATCGGCGGCCAGTGGCTGGAAGACGGCGGCGTGTTCGCGTCGGTCTTCCCCATGGACATGCGGCCGCAGGCCCACGACATCATCCGCACGTGGACGTTCTCCACCGTCGTGCGGGCTCATCTCGAGTTCGACTCGCTGCCCTGGACGGACGTGGCCCTGTCCGGCTGGATCCTCGACCCCGACCGCAAGAAGATGTCGAAGTCGAAGGGCAACGTGGTCACGCCCATCGGACTCCTTGAGCAGTACGGCTCGGACGCGGTGCGCTACTGGGCCGCTTGCGCCCGGCCGGGCACGGATGCCGCCTTCGACGACGGCCAGATGCGCATCGGCCGCAAGCTCGCCATCAAGCTGCTCAACGTGAGCCGGTTCGTGGTGGGCATCGGCGAGGGGCCGGTGCCCGCGCCGGCGGCGGTCACCGATCCGCTCGACCGGGCCATGGCGGCGCGCCTGGCCGCCGTGATCAACGAGGCCACGGTGGCCTTCGACGCCTACGACTACGCCCGCGCCCTCGAGCGCACCGAGTCGTTCTTCTGGTGGTTCTGCGACGACTACGTGGAGCTGGTGAAGGGCCGGGGCTACCGCGAGTCGGTCGACGGCGATCAGGGCCCGGTGTCGGCTCGCGCCGCCCTCCACCTCGCCCTCGACGCCCTCCAGCGCCTGCTGGCCCCGTTCCTGCCGTTCGCCACCGAGGAAGTGTGGTCGTGGTGGCAGGAAGGCTCCATCCACCAGGCGTCCTGGCCGGACGCCACGGTCCTGGCGGCGGTGGCGGCCGGTGCGTCCGGCGCCGACCTCGACCCGGTGATCGAGGTCCTGGCGGCGGTGCGCAAGGCCAAGACGGCGGCCCAGGTGTCCATGCGGGCGCCGGTGGCCGAGGTGCGGGTGCCGTTCGCGTTGCCCGTCGGGGCCGACGATCTGCGCGACGCGGGCAGCATCGACCACCTGGTGACCTCGGCTGACGGCGAGCTCACGGTCACGCTGCGCTCCTGACGGCGCTGCGGATCGTCGCCATCAGCCCAGATGTTCGTGCCGGCGGCACCGATTGGGTACCGTGCCCCCGTGCGCTGGCGGCTGATCCTTCCCCTGGTGGCGACGGCTGGCCTGCTCGCCGTCGTCGCCCCGGTGGCATCCGCCCAGGACGCGCCGAGTTCCGTCGCCGGCCCGGCCGCCGCCGAGGCCGAGCCCGCACCCGCCCCCGATCCCACGCCGGCCGCCAGCCCGGCGGCGACGCCCAGCCCGGCGGCCGCCGCCATCCAGGCCACCGGCCTGCAGCGGGCCCGCCGCGGACCGGTCAAGCAGATCGGGCCGTACGTGCCCGAGATCCCGCCCGTTCCCGCCGACACCGGCGCCGGCCGCCGCATCGTCTACTGCAACTCGTGCCAGTACGTCTGGGTGATCGACGAGAACGACAAGGTCATCCGTAGCTACCTCGTGTCCGGTCGCCAGTACATGCCCGGGCCGGGGACGTACCACATCTTCGTCAAGCAGCGGTACACGTTCGCCACCAACAACCCCACGATCACGTGGGAGTACATGGTGACGTTCACCTACGGCCCCAACGGCGGCGGCATCGGCTTCCACGAGATCCCGTGGCAGTACGGTCACCCCGAGCAGACCGAAGCCGAGCTCGGCCAGTTCCGCAGCGGTGGCTGCGTGCGCCAGAAGCACGAGGACGCCGTCTGGATGTGGGAGTGGTCCCAGATCGGCGACACGGTGGTCGTCACCGCCTGAGCGCCGTTCGTTCAGAGCGCTGGAGCCACCGGCGGCGACGCACCGGCGAGGTGGCTCATCAGCCGCTGAATCGTGACGATGCCCACGTAGCGCCCGCGTTGTCGGCCACGATGCTGGGCAGTGACGCGTCACCGGTGAAGCGGGTGCTGAGCCGGTGGGCCAGCTCCGCAGGAGTCGAGTTCACGTTGGCGATGAGCGGGAGGAGCGGCTCGCGGCTGAGGCCCGTGCGCGATGTCAGCAACCCGACCGGACGGTCGTTGTGGGCGATCACGACGAGGAATTCGAGCGCCGATGTCGCCAGCACCGTCGCTGCCACGTCGAGGTTGGCCACGTTGATGGTGGGAGCGACCGTGAGCAGCGAGCGCAGCCCATGCCCGTCGACGCCGTCGAGCAGGTCAACGACCGCGGCGAACGCCGCCGGTTCGATGTCGGACCACGCCGGCGCGGCGCGGCCGAAGAACCAGCCCTGGGCCAGGGGTACCCGCAAGCCGATGCAGCGGCGGGCCACCGCCTCGGTCTCGACGCCCTCCACCAGCACCCACGCGTTGATCCGGTTGGCGAAGAAGCCGACCATCTCGACCAGGGCGGCCTTTGCCTCGTCGTGCTCGATGCCCTCCACGAGCGCCCGATCCACCTTCAGGATCTCGGGCCGCAGCTCGAGGATCTGGTGCAGCCCGGCGTAGCCCGTACCCGCGTCGTCCAGCGCGAACATCGCACCCCGGCCGCGCAGGCGCGCCATCTCGGCCTTCATGCCCGCCATGTCGTCGATTCGACTGTGCTCGGTGATCTCCAGCACCACGCCACCCAGCTCGCCGGCCTGGTCCAAGACCGTCGTCACGTCCGTCGACAGCAACGACGCCGGCTCGACGTTGATGGTGAGGAAGCGGTTGGCCGGCAGCGACGCCCGTTGCGCGAGCGCGATCCGCAGGACCGCCGCATCCAGCTGTGCGACCCGGCCGCGACGACTCGCTTCCGCGAACCAGACCTCGGGCGACACTCCAGGCCGAGCGGAGAAGCGCGCCAGCGCCTCGTAGCCGGCGACCACCCCGCGCTGCAGATCCACGATCGGCTGGAAGGCGACCGTCAGGCCGTTGCCGCGCACGGCCCGGTCCAACAGCGCCGGCCACTCGTGGCCGGCGACGGCCGCCGGTCCACGCGCGCGGATCAGGCCGTCAGGCAACCGTGACGATCCGGGCGCGGACCTGATCGACGATCTCGGCCGGGATCTGCGTCATCCCGTGGTCGACGCGAGCCTGGCGGGCCACTTCGGCCAGCACCTCGTCCTCCGACGAGCAGACCCACGTGGCCTCACATTCTGTGCACGTTCGATCACTCAGTGTAGCCGGCTTGACCACTCGTGTCCGGGCGGTCCTAGCGGTTGCCGAAGCCGACGGTTCGCTCTGGTCCGGCGTCCGGAACGACCTCCCGCTTGAGCATCACCCACGAGGCGTCGAAACCCTTGGGGATCACACCGACGGCCTCCCAACCGTCGTCACCGGCGGCGTTGAGGTTCACCACGCCCTGCGAGACGTCCTCCGTCGGGAAGGCGACGATCCGGTACTCCCACTGACGATGTGAATCCTTCGGCACCGGCGCACCGTAGCCAGTGCCGTCGCGGAACGAACCGTCGCCGGCCTGGAAGAAGTCGGATCGCGGAAGTACGTCGCCCGGCACTCGGCCGCGGTGTAGCGGCTAGACCCCGGCTAGACCCCCGGGTCGGCCGCCGGTGGCGCCACGGTGGGCGCGACCATGTGCACCTCGAGCGCTTGCGGACCCCGTGGTGCGGGCGCATCCAGGTGGCCCTCCTGCACCGCGCCGACCAGCCGGGCGCGCAGCTGACGCTGCACGTCGAGACGCGCTCCGGGCCGCGTGCGCACCACCAGCCGGAGCACGATGCGGTCGTCGAGCACCTCTTGCACGCCGAGGACCCGCGGCGCCTCGAGGATGTCGTTGCGCAGATCGGGGTCGTCGCGCAACGTCGCCGCCGTCGCCTCGATGGCGGCGGAGGCCTGGCCGATGTCGGCATCACGCGCCACCGGGACGTCGATCACCGCCTGCGCCCACTCCTGGCTGAGGTTGGCCACGCGGCTGATCTGGCCGTGCGGCACGAACCACACCTTGCCGTCGGCATCACGCAGCCGGGTGACTCGCAGGCTGACCTCTTCGACCGTGCCTTCGGCCAGGCCGAGGTCGACGCTGTCACCGACGCCGTATTGATCCTCGGTGAACATGAAGAACCCGGCCAGGAGGTCGCGCACGATCTGCTGCGCGCCGAAGGCGAGAGCGCCACCGATGATGGATGCACCGGCGACGAAGGCGGTCACGTTGACGCCCAGGTCCGCCAGCACCGAGATGAGGGCGATGGTCCAGATGATTGCGGCGGCGGTGCTGCGCAGCACGGCGGTGAGGGTGCGGGCGCGCCGGTCGGAGCGGAGGTCCTGCGGTGCCGCCCCCGGGATCGAGCTGCGCAGCGAGTGCATGCCGAGCACGATCCGCCGGATCAACCGGCGCGCCAGCCAGTTGAGGATGAGGGCGACGACGAGGACGGTGACGATCTTCGAGGCCGTGAGCAGGTGCCAATCGTCGAGGGTCTGCACCCACGGCGGACGGTTCTGGTCCGGCATCGTGCCCACGGTACCCAGGACCGCGGCCGACCCTCCGGACCCTGCGCTGCTCGATACGGTGGCAGGTCATGGCCGATTCCCCCCCGCAACCGGCCGCCAACCCAGCCAGCCGCACCACCTCGCCTCGACGGCACCGGCCCCGACGGCGCCGCCGCACCTGGCCGCAGCGACTGGTCATCACCGCCAGCACGATGATGGCCATGGTGTGCGTGGTGGCCGCGATCGGCATCTGGTACGCCAACGACCGACTCCAGGCGCTCGAGCGGGTGGTCATCACCCACGCCAGCACCATCACCGTCGCCGGTACGGACCCGGTGGCCGGCACCGCCGCGCCGGTCACGGTCGACACCACACCGGGCAACGCCCAGAACTTCCTGCTCATCGGCTCCGACAGCCGCAAGGACGCGTGCACCGACCCCAACTCACCGTTCGCTGGGGGCCTCGGCACCGTCACCAGTAACCTGTCGGACACCATCATCCTGGTGCGGGTCGATCCGGCCACGTCACAGGCGGCCATCCTGTCGTTCCCCCGCGACCTCTGGGTGACCGTGTCGGGCACGGGGCGCAAGGCGAAGATCAACTCCGCCTACCAGCCCGACAACCCGAGCCGCCTGGTGCAGACGATCGAGGAGAACTTCGGGGTCTTCGTCGACCACACCGTGCAGGTGAGCCTCTGCGCGTTCAAGGCGCTGGTCGACGCCGTGGGCGGCGTGAAGGTGCCTTTCGCCTTCCCCACCAAGGATGACACCACCGGCTTCAGCGTCGATGCCGGCTGCATCGCCCTGGACGGCGACCAGGCCCTCGCCTACGTGCGATCACGCAAGGACTACCAGTACATGGACGACAAGGGTTGGCACACCGACCCCACGTCGGACTACGGCCGCATCGCCCGCCAGCAGGACTTCATCAGCCGGGCTCTCCAGAAGGCGGTCGACAAGGGCGCCCGGAACGTGAACGTCGCCCGCGACCTGCTCGACGTCGCCCTCTCCAACGTGGTCGTCGACCAGAACCTGACGATCAACGATCTGCTGCGCCTGGCCACGACACTGCGCGACTTCGACCCGGCGCAGCTCCGTGCCCACAGCTACCGCGTCGAAGGCCGGGGCGGGATGCAGGGCGGCGAGAGCGTCATCATCCCCGACGTCGAGGCGCCCACCACGAAGGCCATCCTCGAGGTGTTCCGCGGCAACGCCCGGTTGTCGGACATCGCCCCCACCGACGGAGCCAGCGCCACGACGACGGCACCGGGCGACGTGCCGGCCACGAGTGCGGCGTCAACCACGACCGGGGCGTCAACCACGACCACGACGACCGCTGCCGGCGGCTCCACGACGGCTCCGGCGCCTGGCGCCACGACCACGCTGCCGGTCGTGGACGTGGCCCCGAACCCCCTCGGGATCTCACCGCCCGACGACCCCACCTGTCGCTGAGCCATCCCCTCCGAACTGATGTACCGCGGACGGTCATAGATGCCCGAAAACGCGTCAGTACCGCGACGGGGGCGACGGGGACGGGGCGCGGCGCTTACCCCTCGGCGAGGCGGGCGAAGGCGTCGGCCACGTCGCTGGGGCCGGCCACCGTCACGAGCCGCGCTCCCACCGACGCCGCCAGTGCCTCGGCGTCGGCGCTGTCGCCCTCGGGCGCCACCACCCACAGCTCGTCGAAACGCGCCGCCGCCTCGGTGACGTCGCCCTGCACCGTGGCCCGGCAGTCCGACAGCAGCACGGCGATGCGACGAGCGGCCCGGGAGCGATCGAGCTGCGCGTGGGCGGCGCGCAGCGCGAGAGCCAGATCGGTGGTGCCATGCCCCCGCAGCACCAGCAGATCGTTGACCACCTGCTCGGGCGACCGGGGTGTCTCCTGGCTCTTGGCCACGATCACGTCCGAGGCGAAGGCCAGCACGCTGTGGTCGGCCGGCGCCCGGAATGCCACCGCCGATGCGGCCACCGCGGCGGTGGCCAGGGGTCGCCCGCTCATCGAGCCGCTGCGGTCGACCAGCAGACAGAGCGCCGTGCCGGGCTTCACCCAGCCCCGCACCCGCAGCTCGTCGGGGTCGGGCGGCGAGCCCCCGGCGCGGGCGATGGCCAGTGCTTCCATGCTGGCGTCGAGGTCGAGGTCGCCGCCGTCGGGCCGGTACGGCAGCCGTCGCACCTTGCCGACACCGCGCCGCCGGGTCGGGCCGGTGCTGGCCAGCTCCACCACGAGGCGACCGGCCAACCGGCGGGCCAGCTCCCGCAGGCGCTCGTCGGTGGCCCCGGCGAGATCGGCCAGGAGCCCGAGCGCCTCGTCGGGGTCCTGGGCCAGCGCCTCGGCGAAGGCCACCTCGTCCAGTTCGCCCACTTCGGGGGAGATGTCCTCGAAGCGCTCGTTGCGAGCCAGCTCTCGGCGCGAGGTGGTGCGGCGACCGGCTTGTTGGATGGCGGCGTCGGCGGCCGCCCCTTCCTTGATCAGCTGGTCGATGAGGTCTTGGCTGTCGCCCCCTCCGGGGCGCCGTCTTTTCCCGCTTCACCATCCGGCGAGCCGAAGATCGATCCCCACAGCTCGACGATGACGTCCTCGGACGTGCGGCCGGCGCCGTCGCGCACCCGTACCCGGCCCGAGAGCGCGACGAGCGCGGCGTCGAGACCGACCTTGGGGTCGTGGGGCGGCAGGCCCCGCAACCCCGACAGCCGGGCCGCGACCACCACGGTGTCGATGGCGCCGCGCACCGACGAGCCGATGCGCAGATCCGGGTGCGTCCGGGTGCGCCGCACGAGTTGCACCACACCGCCCAGCCACCGCAGGTCGGCCGCGGCCTCGCCCGCCTCGCGGGCCACGATGGCCACCTCGTCGGTCATGTCCTGGTAGTCCATGGTCAGCCGGCACGTGCGGTCGTAGACCGCGGAGGAGATGCGGGCCGTGCCGACGGCGTCGAACGGGTTCATGGCCGCCACCAGCAAGAAGCCCGGCGTGGCCACCACTCGACCCAGCCGGGGCACGTGCAGCTCGGCCTCGCTCATCACCGTGATGAGGACGTTGAGCGTCTCCTCCGGGATGCGGTTGATCTCTTCGATGTACAGCAGCGAGCCGTCGCGCAAGGCGGCCACCAGCGGGCCGTCCTCGAAGATGTCGGCCACGTAGCCCTCGGCCAGCACGCGCGCCGGGTCGAAATGACCCACCAGGCGGGCCGGCGTGAGCTCGGCGTTGCCCTCCACGAACTCGAAGCCGATGCCCAGCTCGTCGGCGACGGCCCGCAAGAGGGTCGACTTGCCGGTGCCGGGCGGGCCTTCCAACAGGATGTGGCGCCCGGCGGCCAACGCCGCCACCACGATCTCCTGCTCGCGCCGCCGGCCCACCACCCGGGTGCCCAGGCGGTCGACCAGCGACGCTGAGGAGACGTCGTTCAGAATGTGATCACACCCCGGATGTTCTTGCCGTCGCGCATGTCCTGGTACCCGACGTTGATGTCGTCGAGGGTATAGGTCTTGGTGACGAGCTCGTCCAGCTTGAGATCGCCGTCGCGGTACATCGACAGCAGGTTCGGGATGTCGCGGCGCGGGTTGAGGGAGCCGAAGATGGCGCCCTTGATCTCCTTCTGCCACAGGGTCAGCTCGAACAGGTTGACGGCGGCGTGGGTCTGGGCGATCGGGGCGACGGCGGTGACGACGCACGTGCCGCCCTTGGCCGTGAGCGTCATGGCCTCGGCCATCAGCTCGCCCTCCATCACGCCCGGCGTCATGATCACGCGGTCGGCCATCTGGCCCCACGTGAGGTCGTTGACGAGCGGGATGGCCTCGGCCATCGAGTTGACCGTGTGGGTGGCGCCGAACTCCATCGCCTTCTCCCGCTTGAACTCCACGGGGTCGACGGCGATGATCCGCTTGGCGCCGGCCATCTTGGCGCCCTGCACGGCGTTCATGCCGATGCCGCCGATGCCGACCACCACCACGGTGTCGCCCGGCGCCGTGCCGGCCCGGTTCACGGCCGAACCCCATCCGGTGGCCACACCGCACGACACGAGGCAGACGGCGGTCATGGGCAGGTCGTCTTCGACCTTGATGACCGATGCCTCCGACACGACGGTGTGCTCGCTGAACGTGCCCAACTTGGCCAGCAGGTTGAGCTCTTCGCCGCGGCAGTGGTGGCGCACGGTGCCGTCGGTGATCTGACCCTTGTTGAACGCCCCGGCGCCGAGGTCGCACAGGTTCTGATGACCGGTGGAGCAGTAGCGGCAGCGGCCGCACGACGGCACGAACGACGCCGACACGTGGTCGCCGACCTTGACGTTGGTGACGCCGGGGCCGACCTCCTTCACGATGCCGGCCCCCTCGTGGCCCCCGATGATCGGGAAGAACTCGGGCAGGCCGGCGGCCTGCCGCACGTCTTCCGCCATCACCATGTCGCCGGTGATGAGGTGCTCGTCGGAGTGGCAGAGGCCGGCGGCCTTCATCTCGACGAGCACCTCACCCGCTTTCGGCGGATCGAGGTCGATCTCCTCGACCTTCCAGTCTTGGCCGACTCCCCAAAGCACGGCTGCGCGCGTCTTCACGTGGACCCCCCTTGTGATCGCTGCGCCGCAACATAGCGAGTCGGGGACCCCTTCGGGGAAACCGCTCAGCTGTAGACCATCACCCCGCGGATGTTGCGGCCGGCGCGCATGTCGTCGTAGCCCTCGTTGACGTCGTCGAGGGTGTACGTCTTGGTGACGAGACCGTCGAGGTCGAGCAGGCCCTCACGCCACAGGTTGAGCAGCTTGGGGATGTCGTAGCGCGGGTTGCCCGAGCCGAACAGCGACCCCACCACCTGCTTCTCCATGAGGGTCATGTCGAGCAGGCTCACGGTGGCCGTGGTCTCGGCCGCCGGGTGGATGTTGGTGATGACCACGCGGCCGCGCTTGGAGGCGATGGCGAGGGCCGACGCCAGCAGGCTGCCGTCGCCGACGCCCATGGTCATGATGACCTTGTTGGCCATGGTGCCCCAGGTGAGGTCGGTGATGAGCGGGAGCGCCTCTTCGAGCGACGCCGCCGTGTGGGTGGCGCCGAAGTCCATCGCCCGCTCCCGCTTGTTCTCCAGCGGGTCGATGGCGATGATGCGCTTGGCGCCGGCGATCTTGGCGCCCTGGATGGCGTTGGCGCCGATGCCACCGACGCCGACGACGGCGACGGTCTCACCGGGACCGACCTCGGCGGCATAGACAGCCGAGCCCCAGCCGGTCACCACGCCGCAGCCGAGCAGGCAGGCCCGGTCCAGGGGGATGTCGTCGTCGATCTTGATGCAGCTGGCCTCGTTCACGACGGTGTGATGGGAGAAGGTGCCCAGCAGGCACATGAGCCCGAGGTCTTTGCCCTGGGCGTGGTGGCGGGAGGTGCCGTCGGTGATCTGGCGCCCGAGGCCCAAGGCGGCGCCGAGATCGCACAGGTTCTGGTGGCCGGTGGAGCAGCTCGGGCAGCGACCACACGACGGGATGAAGCCGAACACCACGTGGTCGCCGGCCTTCAGTGTGGTGACGCCCTCGCCGACCTCTTCCACGATGCCGGCCCCCTCGTGGCCACCGATGATGGGCAGCTCGAACGGCAGGTCACCCGTGTACAGGTGCTCGTCCGAGTGGCACATCCCCGAAGCGGCCAGCTTGACGAGGACTTCCCCCTCCTTGGGCGGGTCGAGCTCGATCTCCTCGACGCTCCAGTCCTTGCCGACTTCCCACAGGATGGCTGCCTTGGTCTTCATGAAACCCCCCAGGTCCGAGTGTGCACGAGGACGTTACACACGTCTCCGGGATATACGCTCCCGGCATGGACAACGCCACCATCACCGCGCCGGAAGCGCAGGTCGAGGACCAGCCCGAGCTCGTCACCGAGGAGCTGCTCGTCGAGGAGATCTCCATCGACGGCATGTGCGGCGTCTACTAGCCACCGCCTAGCAACCGACCCGATTCGCCATGGCTGTCGCGCTCGACGCCCCGCTGGAGCTGCACCCTCAGGTCGCGCTGCGACCCGAGCCGTTCGGCGCGCTCGCCTATCACTACGGCAACCGCCGGCTCGTCTTCCTGAAGTCGCCCGACGTCCTGGCCGTGGTGCGTGCCCTCGGCGACCACGCCACCGTGGCCGACGCCCTGTCGGCGTGCGGGGTGGAGGAGCGCCGCTGGCCCTCCTTCGTCGCCGCACTCGATTCTCTCGAACATTCGGAGGTGGTCCGTGGCCGTTGAGCGCCTCGTCGAGCAGCTGAAGCAGGGCCTCGACGCTCCCATCTGCCTCACCTGGGAGCTCACCTACGCCTGCAACCTGGCGTGCGTGCACTGCCTGTCGTCGTCGGGCCGGCGAGACCCGCGAGAGCTCACCACCGCCGAGGCCAAGGCCGTGCTCGACGAGCTGCACGACCTCCAGGTCTTCTACATCAACATGGGTGGCGGCGAGCCGATGATCCGCCGTGACTTCTTCGAGATCCTCGAGTACTCCATCAGCCGCGACATCGGGGTGAAGTTCTCCACCAACGGCGCCTTCATCACCGACGACGCGGCCCGCCGGTTGGCCGCCATGGACTACCTCGACATCCAGATCTCCCTCGACGGCCTCGACGCCGCCACCAACGATCTCGTCCGCGGTGAGGGCTCCTACGCCACGGCAAGGCGGGCCATGGACCGCCTCGCCGCGGCCGACTTCGGGCCGTTCAAGATCTCCATCGTGGTCACCCGCCACAACGTCGACCAGCTCGACGGCTTCGAGGCCCTGGCCGCCTCCTACGGGGCCCAGCTGCGGGTCACGCGGCTGCGCCCGTCCGGGCGAGGGGCCGACACGTGGCACGACCTGCACCCCACGAACCCGCAGCAGATGCAGATCTACCGCTGGCTGCTGGCCCACCCGAACGTGCTGACGGGTGACTCGTTCTTCCACCTGAACGCGCTGGGCGAGCCGCTGCCGGGCCTCAACATGTGCGGCGCAGGACGCGTCGTGTGCCTCATCGACCCGGTCGGCGAGGTGTACGCCTGCCCGTTCGTGATCCACGACGAGTTCCGCGCCGGGTCGGTGCGCGACGACGGTGGATTCACCCGGGTGTGGCGCGAGAGCCAGCTGTTCCAGGAGCTACGCCAGCCCCAGTCGGCCGGGGCGTGCGCGTCGTGCGGCAGCTACGACGCGTGCCAGGGCGGCTGCATGGCGGCCAAGTTCTTCGTGGGCCTGCCGCTCGACGGGCCCGATCCGGAGTGCGTCAACGGCCACGGCGCCGAGCTGCTGGCGGGCGTCGACCGCTCGGCCACGCCTCGCCCGGGCGACGACCACTCCAAGCCGGCGCCCGTCACCTTCACCCGCAAGCCGCTCATCGCCGCCCGCTAGCGAGCACCCGCCCGTCTACTTGATCAGGCCGAGCTCCCGCACGGCGTCGCGCTCGTCGATCAGTTCGGCCACGGACGCGTCGATCTTGCCGCGCGAGTAGTCGTCGATGTCCAGCCCCTGCACGACCTCGTAGCGACCGCCGGCGGCGGTGCACGGGAAGCTGGAGATGATGCCTTCGGCGACGCCGTAGGAACCGTCGGAGCGGAGGGCCATGCTCACCCAGTCACCGTCGGCCGTGCCCAGCGCCCACGACCGCATGTGGTCGATGGCCGCATTGGCGGCCGACGCCGCCGACGACGAGCCGCGGGCCTCGATGATGGCGGCGCCGCGCTTGGCCACCGTGGGGATGAACGTGGCGTCGACCCACTCGTGGTCGCCGACCAGCTCGTAGGCGTTCTTGCCGTCCACCTCGGCGTGGAACAGGTCGGGGTACTGCGTCGTGGAGTGGTTGCCCCAGATCGTCATCTTGGTGATGCTGCTGACCGGCGTCTGCAGCCGGGCCGAGAGCTGGCCGATGGCCCGGTTGTGATCGAGGCGGGTCATGGCGGTGAACTGACCCGGGTCGAGGTCGGGGGCGTTGTTCATGGCGATGAGGGCGTTGGTGTTGGCCGGGTTGCCGACCACCAGGATCTTGACGTCCTTCTTGGCCGAGTCCGACAGCGCCTTGCCCTGCACGGTGAAGATGGCCCCGTTGGCGCTCAGCAGGTCGCTGCGCTCCATGCCCGCCTTGCGCGGCATGGCCCCCACGAGCAGGGCGTAGTCGGCGTCGCCGAACGCGGTGTTGGCGTCGTCGGTGCCGACGATGCCGGCGAGAAGCGGGAAGGCGCAGTCGTCCAGCTCCATGGCCACGCCTTCGAGCGCCTTCAACGCCGGCGTGACCTCGAGGAGCTGCAGGATGACGGGCTGATCCGGCCCCAGCATGGCGCCACTGGCGATGCGGAACAGGAGGCTGTAACCGATCTGGCCGGCGGCGCCGGTCACGGCCACGCGTACGGGTGAAGGCATAGGAGGAGCGTAGGTCGGGCGCAGGTCGCCGGAGCAACCCGCACCCGATCCGTGCCTCCGAGTTGGGGGCTCAGCGCCAGCGGTCAGCGCTGGAGCGCCTTGACCTCCAGGAACTCCTCCAGCCCGAACGTGCCCGCCTCGCGGCCGAGGCCCGACTGCTTGTAGCCGCCGAAGGGCGCCATCACGTTGAAGGCGCCGCCGTTCACCTCGACCTGCCCGGCCCGGATCTTGCGGGCGACCGCCAGCGCGTGATCGGGGTCACCGCTCCACACGCCGCCGGCCAGGCCGTAGACGCTGTCGTTGGCGATGCGCACGGCGTCGGCCTCGTCGTCGTAGGGCATGATCGACAGCACCGGGCCGAAGATCTCCTCCTTGGCGATGGTCATGTCGGGCGTGACGTCGGAGAAGACCGTGGCCTTCACGAAGAAGCCCTTGTCGAGGCCCTCGGGGGCGTCGGCGCCGCCGATGAGGAGCTTGGCGCCTTCCTGCTCGCCCGTGGCGATGAAGCCCCGCACCCGCTGACGCTGGACATCGGACACGAGCGGGCCGATGCGGCTCGTCTTCTCGAACGGATCGCCGGCGGTGTAGGTCTCGGCGGCGGCCACGGCGATGGCCTCCACCTCGGCCAGGCGGCCGCGCGGCACCAACATGCGGGTGAGGGCGGTGCAGGTCTGGCCCGAGTTCAAGAAGCACTTCCCGACGCCGTCGGTGACGGCCTTCTGCATGTCGGCGTCGTCCAGGATGACGTTGGCCGACTTGCCCCCCAGCTCCAGCGCCACCCGCTTCACCGTCTGCGAGGCGACCTCGGCGACGCGCTTGCCGGCGCGGGTCGAGCCCGTGAAGGACACCATGTCGACATCGGGATGGGCGGCGATGGCCTCACCCACGACCGGGCCGAGGCCGGTCACGAGGTTGAACACGCCGGCGGGCAGCCCGACTTCCTCGATCACCTCGGCGAGGATGAACGCGTTGACCGGCGCCACCTCGCTGGGCTTCAGCACCACGGTGTTGCCGGCGGCGAGGGCAGGGGCCACCTTGAGGGCGATCTGGTGGAGCGGGTAGTTCCACGGCGTGATGCAGCCCACGACCCCGATGGGCTCACGCACGACGAGGCTGTTGCCCACGGTCTCCTCGAAGGCGAAGGTCTGCACCACCTGCGCGGCGATGCCGAAGTTGGCCTTGGGCAGGCCGGCCTGGATGATCTGGGCCAGCTTCACCGGCATGCCCACCTCTTGGGCGATGGCGGTGGCGATCTCCTCCGTGCGGGCCTCCAGCCCCTCTTGGATGCGGGTGAGGTACTTGGCCCGCTCCTCCACGCTGGTCTGGCTCCACCCCTCGAACGCCTTGCGGGCGGCGGCGACGGCCCGATCGACGTCGGCGGCGGTGCCTTCCGGGATGGTGGCCATCACCTCCTCGGTGGTGGAGTTGATGACCTCGAGCGTGCCTTTGCCGTCGGACGGCACCCAGGCCCCGTCGATGTAGAGCTTGTCGTACGTGCGCATGCGCGCACGGTAACGCGCTCTGGGCTCAGACCGATAGGCCCAGGGCGGAGTAGATCTCCCGGGTCGCGGTGGAGCGGTTGAGGGTGTAGAAGTGCAGGCCCGGCGCGCCGGCGGCCAGGAGGTCGGCGCACAGGTCGGTGGCCGCCTCCACCCCGATTCGGCTGACGTCGTCGGGCGACGCTGCCGCTTCCAGCCGGTCGGCCAGCCATCCCGGGAAGGCGGCCCCGCTCAGCGCCGCCATGCGCTCGACCTGGCCCTTGTTGGTGACCGGCATGATCCCGGGGATCACCGGCTTGGTGCAGCCGAGGGCCGCCAGCTCTTCGACCAACCGGACGTAGTGCTCGGCCTCGAAGAAGAACTGGGTGATGGCGAACTCGGCCATCGTCAGCTTCTCGGCCAGCCGTTGGCGGTCGATGGCCCGGCTGGGCGACCGGGGGTGGATCTCCGGGTGGGCCGCCACCCCGACCGAGAACCCGTTGGCCTCCAGCACGTCGATGACCAGGTCACTGGCGAAGCGGTAGTCGCTGGGCCTGGTGTCGGCCGGGTCGACGGGCGCGTCGCCACCGAGGGCCAGGATGTTCTCGATGCCGGCGCTGCGGTAGTTCTGGAGGATCTCGGCGATCTCGGCCCGGCTGTGGCCCTGGCACGTGAGGTGGGCCATCGGCGTGATGGCGGTCTCCTTGCGCACCCACGCCACGATGTCGTGGGTGCGGGCCCGGGTGCTGCCACCAGCACCGTAGGTGACCGACACGAAGCTGGGGCTCAGGGGCTCCAGCTCGGCGATGGTGCGACCCAGGGTGAGCTGGGCGCCGTCGGACTTCGGGGGGAAGAACTCGAAGCTGAAGGTCCGGTCCGCCGCTAGGAGGTCGCCGATGCGAGCCATCGGGTCAGGCTACCGGCGTGATCACGCGCCGTGCCGAGCCCTTGCGGGCCCCGTCACGCAGTGCCACTGGCTCCGGGGCCGCGGGCGGCCCCGAGCGGTCGCCTGTGTCACGTCGACTCGAATCGGTCTCGATCGGCGTGACACAGCGCCAGAACCGCCACGTCCACGGCCGCCGCTCCACCGGCGCCTAATGGCGGAAGTGGCGCTCTCCGGTGAACACCATGGCGATGCCGTGTTCGTCGGCCGCCTCGATCACCTCGGCGTCGCGCACCGAGCCCCCGGGCTGCACCACCACCGTCACGCCGGCGGCCACGGCGGCGTCGAGCCCGTCGCGGAACGGGAAGTACGCATCGCTGGCGCACACGCCGCCGGTGGCGCGCCCGGCGGCCCGCCCGGCGGCGATGCGAACCGAGTCGACGCGGTTCTGCTGGCCCGCCCCGATCCCGACCGCCTGCGCGTCCTTGACGAACACGATGGCGTTCGACGACACGGCCGCGCACACCTGCCAGGCCACGACGACGTCGTCCCACTCCGACGGGACGGGACTCACCTTGGTGACCACCCGCCAGTCGCGACGATCCACGCTGACCCGATCGGGCTCCTGCACGAGCAGGCCACCACTGATGGTGCGCAGGTCGAGCGACTCGATACCGGGCGGTGGGGCCGCCAGCAACCGCAGGTTCTTCTTGGCCGTGAGCACGGCCAGCGCGTCGTCGTCGAACGCCGGCGCCACCACCACCTCCGTGAACACCGGCGCCAGCGCGGCGGCCAGTGACTCGGGCACCGGCCGGTTGATGGCCACGATGCCCCCGAAGGCCGACACCGGATCGCAGGCGTGGGCCCGCACGTAGGCGGTGGTGATGTCGCCGTTGACGGCCACGCCACACGGGTTGGCGTGCTTCACGATCACGACGGCCGGCTCGTCGAAGCGATGGACCAGCTTCCACGCCGCTTCGGCGTCGAAGAGGTTCAGGTACGACAGCTCCTTGCCGCCGAGCTGGACGGCGTCGTCCCACCACGACCGGCTTCCGACGCGGCGATAGCGGGCACCGCGCTGGTGCGGGTTCTCGCCGTAGCGCAGCGGCTGCGCCCGCTCGAGGGCGAGGTGCAGGGTCGCGGGCAGGGCGGCCTCGGCTCACCGGCCGGTTCCTGCCCATCGAGCCAGCCCACGACGGCGGCGTCGTAGGCGGCGGTGACGGCGAAGGCCTTGCGGGCCAGGCGCGCGGCGGGTCGGTGCCGAGAGCTCACCGCTGGCGGCCAGCTCGTCCAGCACCGGCTGGTAGTCGAGCGGGTCGACCACCACCCCGACGTGAGCGTGGTTCTTGGCCGCGGCGCGCACCATGGCGGGGCCGCCGATGTCGATCATCTCGATGCCCGGCTGGTCCGCGAAGGGGTACAGGTTGGCGACGAGCGAGATCGATCGGGCTCGATGCCGTGGGTCTCCATGTCGGCAACGTGGGCCGGGTTGCCAGGGTCGGCGAGGAGGCCGCCGTGCACCTTCGGGTGCAGCGTCACCACCCGATGGTCGAGGATGGCCGGCGTGCCGGTGAGCTCGGCCACGTCGGTGACGGGGAGCCCGGCGGTCGCAAGCGCGCGCGCCGTGCCGCCGCTCGAGACCAGCGTCCAGCCGAGGTCGTGGAGCTGCTGGGCCAGTTCCACGACGCCGGTCTTGTCGTAGACCGAGAGCAGGGCGCGCGCTTCATGCGAGGAACTCCCCCACCACGGCGGGATACAGGCTGCGTTCGACCGCCTTGATCCTCTCGTGCAGGGTGGCTTCGGTGTCGTCGGTGAGCACGGGCACGGCCTCCTGGGCGAGGATCGGTCCGTCATCCATGCGGACCGTGGCGATGTGGACGGTGCAGCCCGTCACCTTCACGCCGAACGCGAGCGCATCGCGCACGGCGTGGGCGCCGGGGAAGGCGGGCAGCAACGAGGGATGCGTGTTGAGGACCCGCCCTTCATAGACCTCGAACATCGGGGCCGACAGCACGGTCATGAAGCCGGCCATGGCCACCACATCGATGTTGCACTCGACGAGCACCCGCACCAGCTCCTCGGTGTAGGCGACACGATCGAAGCCGGCGCCGAAGGTCGACCGGGCCGACGAGGGCATTGTCGATGCCGGCGGCGGTGGCCACCTCGAGGGCCCGGCAGGGCCGGTCGGTGAACAGCACGTCGACGGGGACGCGATGGGCGACCATCGACTCCAGGATGGTGCCGCTGCCAGAAGCCAGGACAGCGAGCCGCGTCACCGGGTTCCCCACTCGCGGTGCCCGGTGTCGTTACAGTGCGTCACGTTCCAACGAAAGGCGGTTCAGGCATGAAGCGACAGCCGACGGTAGCGGAGATCGTGATGGTCGCCGGTGGGGTCGTCACGTTCCTGTTCTCCTTCCTGCACTTCATTGGCGACACCAACGCCTGGGGAAGCGGCCTCTTCCCCATCACGACGCTCATCGCCGTCGTCGGTCTGGCCATGGCGGTGTTCGTCCTGCTGGAGTGGTTCGCCGATTTCCGGCTGCCCACGTTCCTCACGTTCACCTACAAGCAGATCTACGTCACCTGGGGCATCTTCTGCGGCGGCCTGATGCTGTGCTACCTCGTCACCGACAAAGGATCGCTCGATACCGGCGCCGGGCTGTACCTGATGCTGATCGGGTCGCTGGCGATGGCCGTCGGCTCCATCCTGAACATCCTCGGCATCGCCACCCAGACGCTGAGCGTGCCGACGGGGACGTCCGCATCGGGCTCGACCCCGCCGCCCCCGCCGCCCCCGCCGGCATCTGGCGGCACGCCCGCCACGCCGCCGCCACCCCCGCCCCCGCCGGTCGTGCCGCCGACCACGCCGCCGCCCCCTCCGCCCCCGCCGCCGTCCAGCTGAAGCCGGCCAGGGGCCGAAGGGCTACAGGCCCTTGACGATCTCCACCATCAGCTCGCCGGCTTCGGTGGGGTTCAGCCCGACCTGCACGCCCGCTGCTCGCAAGGCGTCCATCTTCCCCTGCGCCGTGCCCTTGCCGCCCGACACGATGGCGCCGGCGTGGCCCATCTTCTTGCCCGCCGGAGCCGTGACACCGGCGATGTAGGCGGCGATGGGCTTGGACATGGTGGCCTTGATGAAGTCGGCCGCTTCCTCCTCGGCCGAGCCACCGATCTCGCCGATCATGATGACCGCCTTGGTGTCGGGGTCCGCCTCGAACTCGGCCAGGCAGTCGACGAAGCTGGTGCCCGGCACGGGGTCGCCACCGATGCCGACGCACGTGGTCACCCCGATGCCGTGCTGCTTCAGCTCGTACAGCGCCTGGTAGGTCAGCGTGCCGGAGCGGCTGACGATGCCGACGGCGGGCTGGCCATCTTGCGGTGGCAGCGCGATCTCGCCGGCGGTGATGCCGATGTTGCAGCGCCCGGGACTGATCACGCCGGGGCAGTTGGGGCCGAGCAGGCGGGTGCCGGGGAAGTCGCGCAGCAACGTGTTGAAGACTCGCGCCTCGTCCTGGGCCGGGATGCCCTCGGTGATGCACACGATGAAGGCGATGCCGGCCTCGGCCGCCTCGAGGATGGCGTCGGACGCGCACTCGCGGAGGCACCACTACAAACGACGGCGTCGGCGCCGGTGGCGGCCACGGCGTCCTTCACCGAGTCGTACACGGGGATGCCTTCGAGGTCGGTGCCGGCCTTGCCGGGCACGGCGCCGGCCACGACCTTGGTGCCGTAGGCCTTGTTGCGGAGGCCGTGGTAACGACCCTGCCCACCGGTGAGGCCCTGCACCACGACCTTGGTGTTCTCGTCGACGAAGATGGCCATCTCAGTTCGCTCCGTTCGCGATGGCGACGGCCGCGCGAGCAGCGTCGAGCATGGTGGGCCGGCTGGTGAGGACGTCGTCGGGGATGCCGGCGTCGGCCAGTATCTGACGCCCCTCGTCGGCGTTGGTGCCGTCGAGGCGCACCACCATGGGGGCCCGCAGCTTGACCCGGGTGAGGGCCTCGACGATGCCCTTGGCCACTTCCTCGCCGCGGGTGATGCCACCGAAGATGTTGATGAAGATGGCCTTCACGGCGGCATCGGAGTTGATCACTTCGAGCGCCGCCGCCATCACGTCGGCGTTGGCCCCACCGCCGATGTCGAGGAAGTTGGCCGCCTTGCCCCCGACCTGGTTCACGACGTCCAGCGTGCTCATGGCCAGACCGGCGCCGTTGGCGATGATGCCGACACTGCCTTCGAGCCCGATGTATTGCAGCCCCTTCTCGTGGGCCAGCTGCTCGCGGTCGTCGAGCACCTGCATCCCCCGGAACTCTTCCCACTCGGGATGGCGGTAGGAGGCGTTGTCGTCGAGCGTCACCTTGGCGTCCAGGGCGTGGACCTTGCCCTCGGGCGTGAAGATGAGCGGGTTGATCTCGGCCAGGTCGCAGTCGCCGTCGACGAAGCAGCGGTAGAGCTTCAGCAAGATGTCGACGGCACCGTCGGTAGCCGCCGGGTTGAGCTTGGCTGCCGTGACGGCCTGGCGGGCGGCAGCGTCGGTGAGTCCGTCGACCGGATCGATGTGGCGCTTGACGATCGCGTCCGGGTGCTCTTCGGCAACCTGCTCGATCTCCACGCCGCCTTCCGCCGACAGCATCAGCAGGTGCTTCTTGGCCGAGCGATCGAGGGTGAACGAGGCGTAGTACTCCTCGGCGATGTCGGAGGCGTGCTCCACCCACAGCCGCTTCACCACGTGACCTTTGATGTCCATGCCGAGGATGTTCCCGGCGTGGGTGCGGACCTCGCCGGCGTCGTTGGCCAGCTTGATGCCACCCGCCTTGCCGCGGCCCCCCACCTGCACCTGCGCCTTGACCACGACCGGGTAGCCGGCCTTGTCGGCCTCGGCCACGGCCTCGTCCACGGTGTCGGCCGCACCGCCGGCCGAGACCGGGATGCCGAACCGGGCGAAGTACTGCTTGCCCTGGTACTCGAACAGATCCACTAGCGGTGCCTCCCGTAGGTCCTCACGCGACTTCTTCCCGCTCGTCGAGCGCCTCGCCGAGCCAGCGGCAGATGCCGGCCAGCGACGAGCCCGGCGTGAACACCTCGGCCACGCCCATCTGCTTCAGCGTGGCCACATCGGCCGCCGGGATCACGCCCCCGCCGAACAGCAGCACGTCGTCGAGGCCCCGAGTCCGCAGCTCCTCCAACACCCGAGGGAACAGGGTGAGGTGGGCACCCGACAGGAGGGACAGGCCGACGGCGTCGACGTCTTCCTGCAGGGCGGTCTCGGCGATCTGCTCCGGCGTCTGGTGCAGGCCGGTGTAGACGACCTCGAAACCGGCGTCGCGGAGGGCTCGGGTGATCGTCTTGGCGCCTCGATCGTGGCCGTCGAGACCCGGTTTGGCGACGACCACGCGATAGGGGCGCTTCACGGAGTGGGAATACTACGGGAGTGCCTTTGGCCCGCCCGAAATCGACCGCCGCCCGCGCCACGCTCCCGGTGCTGGGCGGGCTGCTTTTCCTCGCCGTGCTCGGGCTGATCGCGTGGGGCATCGCCGCCTGGGTCAGCAGCAACGCCGGGCCCAACGGGAACGTGCAGGTCAACCTGGGCCAGGACGTCTTCAACATGGGTCCGGCCAAGCAACGGGCCGACGAGGTGGCCGAACGGGGGCCCTTGCTGTTCCCCGGCCTCATCGCCGCTGACGAGGGCTACATCGTGGTGAACCACAGCGGCACCGAGCCGCTGGCGGGTTGGAAGGCCTTCGCCGCCGTGCCGCCAGGGTCGGGCATCGAGTGCGCGGTGCAGTGGCAGGCCGGGGCGCAGCAGTTCAAGGACCCGTGCACGGGCGCGGTGTACCCGGCCGACGGCACCGGCCTCACGGCGTACCGGGTGGAGCTGACGTCGGACAACGACCTCGTCATCGACCTCGGCCGGGGCAGCACCAGCAGCCCGGGCTGACGACGCGCTCAAGCGCGCGCACCTTCCGCGCAGCCTGCGCGCTTCGCCCCGCTGGAGCGCGGCGAAGCGCGCGGGCCGCGCGCTTTCGGGCGGCGGGCGGCCGGGCCTCGGGCGGCGGGCGGCCATGCGGCGTCGGCGCGGGGGCCCTGGCGGGGCCGGCGAGCCTCAGGCGGGGGCGGCGGGGAGGCGGACCTCGAAACGAGCGCCACCGAGCGGCCCGTCGACCACGGTCACCGTGCCCCCGTGCGCCGTCGCCACCGCCCGCACCAACGCCAGCCCGAGGCCGGCCCCGCCGGCGCCGCGCCACCGGCCCTCGTCGAGTCGCGTGAACCGCTCGAAGACCCGCTCGCGATCGGCCACCGCCACGCCGGACCCGTCGTCATCGACCCGCACGACGGCATCGCCGCCCTCCCGCCCGACGCTCACGGCCACCCGCGCCGCGGGCGTGGCGCGCCGCGTTGTCGGCCAGGTTGCGCACCACCCTGCTGAGCGCACCGCGGTCGCCCAGGACCCGGGCGGCCGAGACGCCGCTGTCGTCGACGGAGACGCCGAGGGCGCGCAGCCGCATCACCTCGGCCGTCGCCAACTCGTCCAGGTCGACCTCCGACCGGGCGGCCAGCTGCCCACCGGTCTCATCGAGCCGGGCCAGCTGCAGCAGATCACCGACCAGGTCGTCGAGCCGGTCGATCTCGCTCAGCACCGTGTCGCTCACCGCCGGCCAATCGGCCAGCGTGGGATGCAGCGTGGCCACCTCCACCTTGGCGCGGATGGTGGCCAGGGGGCTGCGCAGCTCGTGGGAGGCGTCGCTGACGAATTGCCGCTGCCGGCTGGCCGAGCCCTCCAGCCGGTCGAGCATGGCGTTCATGGTGCGGGCGAGGCGAGCCACCTCGTCGCCCGTCATGGGCTCGGCGACGCGCCGGTGCAGGGTGCTGTGGCTGATCTCGTCGACCTCTTCGCGCAGCGAGTCGACCGGCTTCAGCGCCCGACCAACGAGCACCCACGCCAGTACACCGACCAGCACGACGAGCACCGGGATGCCGACCCACAGCAGTTGCGACAGCTCGGCCACCGACCGTTGCACGTCGGCCAGGGGCGACGCCGCCACCACGTTCACCGGTCCGGCGACGCCGACGGCCGATTGGTAGGCGACCTCGAACGGGTACGGCGATCGGATCAGTTGCGCGTCGGGCGACCCGGCGATCCCCGCGATCTCCGTGCTCGGTGTGCCCGGCCCGACGGCCAGTACGTCACCCGCCTCGTTCACGACCCACAGCAACGTGCCCCCTGAGCCCACCGCCGTCGACCCCCCCAGCGCCGACCGGGTCGCAACGTCGGCCGACAACCCCGAGCCCAACGCCACCGCCACTCGGGAGGCCGCGGTCTGGGTATCGGAGCGGATCTGATCCTCCAAGCGGCGCTCCACGGCCGAGACGAGGAGCACGGCGGCCACCGTCAGGGCCACGCCCGTCAGGACCGTGGCCACCGCGGTGATGCGGACCCGCACGGATCGCATGCGGGCAAAGGCGCTAGGCAGCATCGCTCACCAACCGGTAGCCGACGTGGCGCACGGTCTCGATGGTGTCGAGGCCGAACGGCGTGTCGATCTTGCGCCGGAGGTAACGCACGTAGACCTCCACGATGTTGGGATCGCCCCCGAAGTCGTGGCCCCACACCTCGTCCAGGATCTCCTGCTTCGAGATGACACCGCCGTCGCGGCGCAGCAGGCTGCCCAGCACCCCGAACTCCCGAGGGGTGAGATGGACCTCGGTGCCGCGCCGGTGGCAGGCGTGGGTGAAGGGATCGAGCACGAGCGTGCCGGCGCTGAGCACCGCCACTCGGGGCAGGCTCCCCCGCCGCAGCAGCGCCCGCAAGCGGGCCACCAGCACCACGAACGAGAACGGCTTGGAGAGGAAGTCGTCGGCGCCCGTATCGAGCGCCTCGGCCTCGTCCCACTCGCCGGTCTTGGCCGTCAGCACCAGGATCGGCGTCCACACCCCTTCGGCCCGCAGCGTCCGGCACACCTCGAAGCCGTTCATGCCCGGCAGCAGCAGATCGAGCACGATCGCGGCGTAGGGGTGCTCGCGGGCGCGCCAGAGGGCGTCGGCTCCATCGTTGGTGACCTCGACGGTGAAGCCCTCTGCGGTGAGGCCGCGGGCGATGGTCTCGGCCAGCACGACCTCGTCCTCCACCACCAGCACGCGCACCTGACCATGATGGTGTCGGCGCGAGCCCGACGGGTCGCGGCTCCTGAGAGCCGTCTCAGCCAGGCTCAGGTTGCTCTCAGGCCGCCGCTGGCACCGTCGGGGCCATGACCATGCGAACCCGATCCCGAGCCGGCCTGGGCGGCATCGCCCTCGCCGGCACGCTTGCGCTCACGGCCCTCGCGGCAGCCTGCGGGGGCACCGCCTCCGGGAGTGCCTCCAAGGTCGCATCCGTGGGCGAGGCGACCACCACGACCGCTCCCGCCGGCGACGGCAGCACCAGCGACAAGGGCGACGGCGACGCCGACGTGCAGGACGCCATGCTGGCCTTCGCCCAGTGCATGCGCGACCACGGCATCGACATGCCCGACCCCCAGATGAACAGCGACGGTCGAGCGGTGTTCACCGCCGGTCAAGCGGCCGGAGACGGTGCCCCGCTGGACAAGACCAAGATGGACGAGGCCCAGCAGGCGTGCCAGGAGCACCTCGACAAGGTGCGCTCCGAGACGCCGGCACCCGACCCGGCCGAGATGGAGGCTCGCAAGCAGCAGATGCTCGATTTCGCGCAGTGCATGCGCGACCACGGCGTCGACATGGCCGACCCGCAGTTCTCGACCGAGGGCGGCGGCTTGTCGGTGTCCCTGGGCGGGCCGGGCACGGACCCGAACTCGCCAGCGTGGAAGGAAGCCAACGAGACGTGCTCCGCCCAAGTCGGCATGGAACAGCCCGGCGGCCCCGGCGGTGCGGGTGGCGGCTCCGTTGACAGCGGCAGCGGTAACAGCACCGGAGCGGTCATCGCGGTGCAGCCGTGAGGCGCCGCACGTTTCTCGGCGGCGCCCTCGCCGCAGTGGGCCTGGTCGGGGTGGGCGGGCTCACGGCTTCGGGTCTGGTCGGCGGCAGCTCCTCGCCGGCCGGCGAGAGCGACGGCTCGACGACCACGACGTTGCCGCCTTCGGTCAAGACCGAGGAGGTGAAGGCCCGCGACCTCGTACAGACCGAACAGGTCAGCGGCCGGTTGGGATACGGGGCGACCCGCGCCATCGGAGGCGGCCCTGCCGGCATCATCACGGCGCTGCCCGACGAGGGCACGGTCATCGACAGGGGCGTCACGCTCTGGGAGGTCGACGGCGCGCCGGGTCCGGTGCTGCTCTTCGGCGACCGGCCGATGTGGCGGAAGTTGTCCAGCGGCGTCGACGCCGGTGCCGACATCACCGCGCTGGAGGAGAACCTGGTCGCCCTCGGCATCGTCGACGCCACCACCCTCACCGTCGACGACCGCTACACGAGCGCCACCGCATCGGCGGTGAAGAAGTGGCAGAAGGCGCGCTGGCGTCGAGCAGACCGGAACCGTTGAACCGACCGATGTGGTGATGGCTACTGCGCCGGTGCGCGTCGCGTCCCGGAAGGCGGCCACCGGCGACCGGGCCGGAGGCGAGGCCGTCGTGCTCGAGGTGACCGGCTCGGAGCAGATCGTGAGCGTGCCCCTCGACACCGCCAAGGCCAGCGTCGCCCACGCCGGTGACGCGGTCACGATCGAGCTGGACAGCGGCACCACCAGCAGCGGCACCGTGCGATCCGTCGGCACCGTGGTGCACCGAGACGAGCAGAGCCAGTCCAACTACGTCGATGTCGTGGTCGCCATCGACGGCGGCCAGACCGCCGGCCTGGACGACGCACCGGTCTCGGTGAACTTCACCCGCTCGGCCGCCACCGGCGTGCTGTCGGTGTCGGTGCGGGCCCTGCTGGCATTGGCCGAGGGCGGCTACGCCGTCGAGCGCGTCACGCCGGCGGGTACCGAGCTGGTGCCCGTGAAGCCCGGGGCCTACGCCGACGGCTTCGTCCAGATCACCGGTGCGGTAACGGCCGGCGACAAGGTGGTGGTGGCGTGACACCGGCGGCAGTGGTCGAGCTGGACGACGTCGTGCGGGAGTACGGCGCCGCGGGCGGCGCGGCCGGCGTGCGGGCGGTCGACGGCATCACGCTGGAGGTGGGCGACGGCGAGATGCTCGCCATCGTGGGACCGTCGGGCTCCGGCAAGAGCACGTTGCTCAACCTGGTGGGCGCCCTCGACGTGCCGACGTCGGGATCGGTGCGCATCGCCGGCCAGGACATCGCCAAGCTGTCCGACGCCAAGCTGTCGGCGCTGCGCAACACCCACATCGGCTTCATCTTCCAGCAGTTCAACCTGATCGAGGGACTCACCGCGGTGGAGAACGTGGCCGTCGGGCTGGTGTACGCCGGCGAGCCCTTGCGGCGCCGGCTGGCCCGAGCCCGGGAGGCGTTGGCGCGGGTGGGACTGGAGCACCGCTTCGACCACCGCCCGGGCCGGCTCTCGGGTGGCGAGCGCCAGCGGGTCGCCATCGCCCGGGCCATCGTCGGCGAACCGTCGCTCGTCCTCGCCGACGAGCCGACGGGCAACCTCGACAGCCGCACCGGCGCCGAGATCATCTCGGCGCTGCTCGACCTACACAGGGCCGGATCGACCATCGTGCTCATCACCCACGACGTCGCGTTGGCGGCCAGCTTGCCGCGGTGCGTGTCGCTGCTCGACGGGCGCGTCGTCGCCGACGACCATCGCCTCGGGGTGCCGGCATGAGAGCGCGCGACGTGCTCGCCACCGGGGCCGTGGGCCTGCGCACGCGGCGCCTGCGCACGGCGTTGACGGCGCTGGGCATCGCCATCGGCATCGCCGCGCTGGTGGCCGTCCTCGGCATCTCGGCGTCCGGCCAGGCCGATCTGCTGGCGCAGCTCGACGCCCTCGGCACCAACCGGCTCACGGTCCAGGCGGGGCAGAGCTTCCTCGGTGAAGACTCTGCCCTGCCCGAGGACGCCACGGCGATGATCCGGCGCGTCGACCCGGTGCTGTCGGCCGCCGGCACGACGGGCGTGCAGGCGTCGGTGCGCCGATCCGACCGCATCCCGGAGGAGCAGACCGGCGGCATCGCCGTGACGGCCACCGAACCGGCGCTGTTGGCCGCGGTCGACGGCACCGTGCACGAGGGCGCGTTCCTCAACGAGGCGTCATCGAAGTACCCGGCGGTGGTGCTGGGGTCGAAGGCGGCGGAGCGCCTCGGGATCCGCGATCTGTCGGGGGGGCCTGCGGTGTACCTCGGCGGCCATTGGTTCACCGTGGTCGGCATCCTCGACCCGGTGCCGTTGCTCCCCAACATCGACTCGTCCGCGCTGATCGGCTATGACATCGCCGCGGATCTGTTCGGCACCGACCGGAGCCCGTCGACGGTCTACGTCCTCACCGACCCCGACCAGGTGGAGCCGGTGCGCGCGGTGCTGGCGGCCACGGCCAACCCCCAGCACCCCAACGAGGTGAGCGTGTCGCGCCCCTCCGACGCGCTCGCCGCCAAGGATGCGGTCGACGAGACCCTCCAGGCGCTGCTCCTCGGCCTCGGTGGCGTCGCCCTGCTGGTGGGCGGCATCGGCATCGCCAACATGATGGTGGTGGCGGTGCTGGAGCGGCGCACGGAGATCGGCGTGCGCCGCGCCCTCGGCGCGACGCGGCGCCACATCCGGCTGCAGTTCCTGGTGGAGGCGATCCTGCTGGCGCTGCTGGGTGGTGTGCTGGGCGTGCTGATCGGCGTCGGGGTGACCGCCGGCTACACGGCGGTGCAGGACATGACGCTGGCCGTGCCGGTGTCGACGGCCGCCGCAGGCGTGGGTGCGGCCCTGGTGGTGGGAGCGCTGGCGGGGCTGTCACCGGCGGCCCGAGCGGCGCGCCTGAACCCGGCCGACGCCGTACGCCCCGCCTGACCGCCACGCCCGCGCCACCTCCCCCCCGGGCTCGCGCAGCCTGTGCGCGAAAGGGCGCCCCCGCGCCCATGAGCGCACAGGCTGTGCGCGAATGGGCGGGCGGGACCTGGGTGGGCGCGGCCGTCGGGATCGGGGTGAGCTGGGGCGTCGGCGCGACGACACGGCGCCCAAGATGGAAGTGTGGGCGCGAAACGGCGTGCGTTACAGGCGTTACAGGCGTTGCAGGGGCGACCAGGCGAGCAGCAGCCGCTTCTCGCCCACCCCGGGGAACCGCACCACGGCCTCGGCCTTGTCGCCGTCGCCCTCGATCAGGATGATCACGCCGTCGCCGAACTTGGCGTGGCGCACGTCGTCACCCATGCGCAGCCCGATGCCCTCGGCCCCCGTGGTCGTGGTGGCGGCCCGATTGCCGGCGTTGATGGCAGCGTCCACAATGCGCTCGCGCCCGGCGTCGGCCATGCGGTCCGACCAGGCCGACCAACCTTCCCGGCGCCCGCCACCGTCGGGGCGGTACGACGACCGGCCCGACGTCCGCCGCCCCTCGCCCATGTGCTCGACCAGCTCGGCCGGGATCTCGTCCAGGAACCGCGACGGCGGGTTGTACTGCGTGGAGCCGAACAACGTGCGACTCCATGCGTGGCTGAGATACAGCTTCTCGCGAGCGCGGGTGATGCCAACGTACGCCAGCCGCCGTTCCTCCTCCAGCTCCTCGGGCTCGGTGAGGGCGCGGATGTGGGGGAAGATGCCTTCCTCCGCCCCTACCAGGAACACCACCGGGAACTCGAGACCCTTGGCGGAGTGCAGCGTCATCAGCGTGACCTTGGAGTCGTCGTCTTCGATCTGGTCGGTGTCGGATACGAGGGCGATCTGCTCCAGGAACTCGTCGACCGTCTGGAACTCTCGGGCCGACCCGACGAGCTCACCCAGGTTCTCCAACCGCCCGGCCGACTCGACGGTGTGCTCGGCCTCCAACTCGTCGAGGTAACCGGAGCTCTCGAGGGCCGCCTGCAGCACCTCGCCCGGCCCGTCGGGCACCAACGCCACCAAACGGTCAACCAGATCGACGAAGTACCTGATCCCCCGCTGGCTGGCGGCGCCCACACCGGCCTCCTCCGCGTGGCGTAGCGCCTCCATGAAGGTGACGCCGTGAGCGTTGGCCCACACGTCCAGCCGGCCGACAGTGGTGTCCCCCACGCCCCGCTTGGGCACGTTGAGCACCCGCTTCACGCTCACCTCGTCGGCGGGGTTCACCACCGCCCGCAGGAACCCGAGAGCGTCCTTGATCTCACGGCGGTCGTAGAACTTGGTACCACCCACCACCTTGTACGGGATGCCCGAGCGCATCAGCCCTTCCTCCACCACACGGCTCTGGGCGTTGGTGCGATAGAAGACGGCGACGTCACCCCAACGATGGTCGCCGCCGTCGTGGAGGTCGGCGATGGTGTGGGCCACCCATTGCGCCTCGTCGCCTTCGTCGTCGGCGTGGTAACGCACGATGCGGTTGCCCCGACCGGACTCGGTCCACAACGTCTTGGGCTTTCGCGAGATGTTGTTCTCGATGACGGCGTTGGCGGCGTCGAGGATGTTCTGGGTGCTGCGGTAGTTCTGCTCCAGCAGGATGGTGGTGACGTCGGGGAAGGCCTGCTCGAACTCCAGGATGTTGCGCATGTCCGCCCCGCGCCACCGATAGATGCTGTTGTGCACGAGCACCCCGCCGGCCACGTAGCTATGCGCGACGTCGACCTCGAGGTCGTGCACCGGCCCGACGTAGTGGCCGAACGCCACATTGTCGACGGTCGCCTCCACGAAAGCATCGCCCTCATGGACGAGCACCGTCATGCCGGGGCGGAGGTGGGCGAGCGGTGTGAGGTCGTAGACGTGCTGGCCGACGGCCATGCGCCGGCGCAGATCGATGCCGCCCATAGCCCCGACGCGCTTCGCTATTGAGAGGGCCTCGCGGTAGTCCTTCCGGCTGGTCTCGTAGCGCATGGCGGTGGCGCCTTTGGCCCGTCGCATGCGGACACCACCGGCCGACAGCCGCTCGGCCACATCGGCCTGCGACGACGACCACTGCAGCCGGTGGTAGCCGGCTGCGGCCGATCGCCGGTCGCTGAACATGGTGATGTTCAGCGTCTGGCGGCGGCCACCGTTCTGCGGGACGAAGTGGGGGAAGTCCGGGTGCAGCGAGAGATCGTCGAACAGCCGCTTGGCCGCGGTCGCCGTATCGACCTCGAGGTAGAGGCGCCGCAACCACTCCTCACCCATGGCCAGGTCGCGTCCGGCCCCGTGGAAGCACGCCGTCGGGATGCCGTACGTCGCCGCGTAGAACGCCTCCCAGTACGCCGCCTCCTCCAGCGACGGTGCGACGCGGAGGATCCAGAGCTTCTCCCCGTGCTCCTGGTTCATGCGGACGCGCACGCCGATGTCGGGGCGATCGAGCCCTCGGGGCCGCATGCCCATGCAGCGGCCGATCCGGTAGCCGCGGTCTCCCCGCCACATGAGGTACACGACGTGGCTGCCGGCGGCCAACGTGAGCCGGGCCGGGACGAGGTGGTGCGGCGTGCCCCGCACCATTCGACTGCCCGCGGTCACCGTTACGAACGGCCCGTCGTACCAACCGCACTTGGTCGTCACCACCGGGGCCGTCGTAGGCGTGAGATGGCCGGCGGTGCCGAGGACGAGATCGCCCTCGCGGATCGAGTCGATCGGGACCGGACCCTGGGGCGTAGCAACAACGGTGTCCGGCGGCAGGCACTGGTCGGAGTCGCCCACGACGGTGATGTTGCGGTGGCCCGCTGCCAGCATGAGCACGATCTCGTTCTGGGCGCGGTTGGTGTCCTGGTATTCGTCGACCAGGACGTGCTCGAAGCGCTCCTGGTAGTTGGCCAGCACGTCGGGGCACGTCTGGAACAGCCGTACCGTCACGTTCAGGAGATCGTCGAAGTCCATGGCTCCGGCCTTCTCCAGCCGGGCCTGGTACTCGCGGAACACGTCGGCGATCTTGCGCTCGAAGATGGACGCGGCGCGCTCGGCGTACTCGGCCGCGGAGACGAGGTCGTTCTTGGCGGCGCTGATGGTGGCGTGCACGCCCCTCGACGTGAACTTCTTGGCGTCGAGACCGAGGTCGCGGATGACGTAGCCGGTGAGCCGCTCGGCGTCGGCCTGGTCGTAGATCGAGAAGTTCGACGGATAGCCCAGGCGGCTGGCATCACGCCGCAGGATCCGCACGCAGGCCGAGTGGAAGGTGCTCACCCACATCTTCTTGGCCACCGGCCCGACCAGGGCCTCGACCCGCTGGCGCATCTCGTCGGCGGCCTTGTTGGTGAACGTGATGGCCAGGATGCGGAACGGGCTGACGTTCTCTTCGTTGATGAGGTGGGCGATGCGATGGGTCAGGACGCGGGTCTTGCCCGACCCGGCTCCGGCCACCACGAGCAGCGGGCCGTGGCCGTGGACCACCGCATCGAGCTGGTCGGGGTTCAGACCATCGGGATGCTGGCCACGGGAGTTCAGACCACGGGAGTTCAGACCATCAGCCGGGACGGACATCGCCAGTCCATCCTACGGGCGGGGTGTCACATCGATCGGGGGACCCCGGTCGTGGCGGCGGCGAAATGCCGCGGCACGGTTCGACGTCCTGCGGGAGACTGCCCGATCGTGGAACCCGTCCTGCAGGCCCGCGACCTGGTGAAGCGCTTCGGCGACGTGCGCGCCGTCAACGGCGTCACCGTCACGGTGGCGCCCGGCGAGCGCGTCGGCTTCCTCGGGCCCAACGGCGCAGGCAAGACCACCACGCTGCTCATGCTGCTGGGCGCCATCACCCCCGACGAGGGCAGCATCGAGCTGTGCGGTCACCGGCTGCCCCGTGGCCGCTCGAAAGCCATGGAACAGGTCGGGTTCGCCGCCGGCTACCTGCCGCTGCCGGAGCGGCTCCGCGTGAAGGAGGCGCTCGGCGTCTTCGGCGGCCTCTACGGCGTGCGCGACGAGAAGGCGGCCGCCGCCGAGGCGCTCGAACGGTTCCGCATCCCGCACCTCGCCGACCGCCTGTGCAACGAGCTGTCGTCGGGCCAGCGCACCCTCGTGGGCATCGCCAAGTCCATCCTGCACCGGCCCCGTCTGCTCGTGCTGGACGAGCCCACCGCGTCGCTCGACCCCGATGTCGCCCAGCGGGTCCGGGCCGGGCTGCTCGACGTGTGCACCCAGGACGGCACCGCCCTCCTGGTCACCAGCCACGACATGCGCGAGGTGGAGATCCTGGCCGAGCGCGTCGTGTTCCTGGCCCGCGGCCAGGTCGTGGCCGACGACACCCCCGCCGCCATCGCCTCCGCCTTCGGCCACGCCGATCTGGAGGGTGTCTTCCTGGCCCTGGCCGGCGCCGAGCCGGAGGAGCTCTAGTGAACACCCGCCGCGTCAAGACCATCGTGCGCCGCCACGTATACGTGCTGAAGCGCAGCCCTCACCGCTTCTTCGACGTGACTGTGTGGCCCCTGCTCGACGTGTTGCTGTTCGGCTCGCTCGGCGCCTACGTGGCCCAGCAGGGCGGCGCCGGCGGGGCGGCCGCGCCCTATCTGCTGGCCGGCATCCTCATGTTCCACGTCCTGTACCAGCTGCAGATCGCCATCTGCACCGGGTTCATGGAGGAGACGTGGAGCCGCAACGTGCTCAACATCCTCACCACGCCGGTCACCGAAGGCGAGTACATCGTGGGCGTTGCGGCCTTCGGGTTGGCCAAGCTGGTGCTGGCGATGGCGGCGCTGTCGGTCATGGCCATTGCCTTCTTCGGCTTCAACCTGGCGTCGGTGGGCTGGGGCCTCGTGCCCATCACCGCCGTGCTGCTGCTGGCGGGCTGGTCGATCGGGATCGCCGTGATCGGGCTCATGCTGCGCTACGGCCAGAGCGCCGAGATCCTCGCGTGGGGCATCAACTTCTTGGTGATGGCCCTGTCGGGCGTGTTCAACCCCGTCGATGCCATCCCCGGGCCTCTGCAACCCATCTCCCGCATCCTGCCCACGACGCATGCCTTCAGCGCGCTGCGGTCCCTCCTGGACGGCGACTCGCTGCCGTGGGGCCAGATCATCGCCGGCATCGTCGGCGCCTTCATCTGCGCGGCGCTGTCGATCTGGTACGCCACCCGCATGCTGAAGACGTTCCGCCGGCGGGGGTTCGTCACCCGCTTCTCGTAGCGAGTGACGGGGGGGCGCCGCCTCGTGGCAGCGTCCCCCGGTTCGTTCTGCGGTACCTGGCCGTCGATTGCGGCACATATCGCGCATCAGAACGTTTCAACTGGCCGGCACCGATTCGGTACCGAATCGGTGCCGGCTCAGCTGACGGTCTCAGTTGTGGCCGCCTCCGTCGTCGCTGCCGCCGCGGCCGCGGCTGTTGCTGCTGCTGCCACTGCTGTCCTCGCCGCCACCGTGGCCGCTGCTGTTCCCGCCGCCGTGTTCGTCGGTGGTCGCCGTCGTACCCGGATCGGTCACCACGCTCGTGGTGGCGTGGTCATCGCCGCCGCCGGGGCCGCTGTGGTCGTCGCCACCATGATCGTCGCTGGTTGCCGTCGTACCCGGCTCGGGCGCCGACGTGGAGGTGGCGTCCTGGCCGCAGTCGCTGCGAGCGGCAGCCGAGACGGCCTCGCCATGTCCAGGCCCGGACGCCGTCTCGCGGGCAACGTCAGAGACGAAGTCACCGTGGTTCTGCACCCCATCCGGGCAATCGATCGTCGTCGAGGTGTCGTCCTCCACGGTCGAGTCCGTGGAGTCATCGACGGTGGAGTTGGTGGTGTCGTCGGTCGCCGTGGTGGTGCTGGCGGTCTCCGGCACGGAGCTGCTGGTGGACGTGGTGTCCGGCACCGAACTGCTGCTGGTCGTGGTCTCGAGCGACGTGCTCGTCGTCGACGATGCCGGCTGGCTCGGGATCTCGACGCGATTGTCGTTCGATGAACCGCTGAGCACGCTGGCGGCGGCGGCGGTGACGCCACCGAGGATCAGCGCAGCAGCGACGCCGACAGCGGCGAACTTGCGGGTGTGTTTGGTGATGGGCACGGGAGCGAGTCCTTCCTGATGCGACGACGCCAGGGCAGCCGCCATGGCCGCCACCGCTTCCTGCTGCCCGGCCAGCTCGTCGGCACGGGCCGGCTGGCGCAAAACGTCCAGCAGGGCGTCGAGCTCGGGCTGTGCCGGCAGGTCGCGGTCGTCGTCGTTCACGGTCATTGCTCCCGATACATCGCTGTGGAGTCGCCTGGCGTTACACCTTGCCGTTCGAGCAGGATCTGCAGCCGCCGCAGCCCCCGGTGGGTCAGCACCCGCACGGAGCCCTCGCTGCGGCCCATCACCTCGGCCACCTGGGCCACGTCCAGGTCGACCACGACGCGCAGCAGCACGGCGTCGGCCTGATCGGGCGGCAGCTGGCGCACCAGCGCCAGGGCGGAGCCCAGATCGCCAGTGGAGCCCAGATCGCCAGTGGAGCCCAGATCGCCACTGGAGCCCAGATCGCCCCCGTCGCCCGGCGAGCCTGCCGACATCTCCGTCGGCGCGCTCATGAGCCGCTCCCGGCGCCGCCCCCGCCGGCGCAGCTCGTCGACCAACCGCCGCCGGGCGATCGTGAACAACCAGCGGCGAAAATCGGCGTCGTCGCCGTCGAAGGTGGGCAGCCCGCGGGCGGCGTCGAGCCAGGCCGACGCCGCGACATCGTCGGCACTGGACCCGATCCGGCCCCGCAGGTACCGCAGCAGCGGCGGGTTCAACGCCCGCCAGAGCTGCGCCATGGCCGCCTCGTCACCCTCCTGCGCCGCCGCCACGAGGGCGCGCTCGGGCTCAGCGTAGGAAGGGGCCATCTCGCCTGAACGTACGTGCCGGTCGTCCGGCCGGATGTTCCGACTACAGGCGGTCGAGCGAGTCCAGCGCCATCTGGGCGTTCCAGTCCACGCCCGCTTTCATGGTCTCGAGGTCGACCTGCTCGTCACCCATCACGCCGTTGAGGTAGCGGGCGTAGACGCCCTCACCGATCACGGCCAGGCGGAACGCCCCGAACGCGCGGTAGTACTCGATGTCCGACAGATCCCTACCGGTGACGTTCGCATACCGCTCGCAGAGCTCGGCATAGGTGGGGAAGCCACCGGCCGACGACGGGTCGTTGGCCCGCGGGTTCGGCCCACCCTCGTCGGTCCAGTAGACCCCGATGTATCCGACATCGGCCAGCGGATCGCCGAGCGTGCAGAGCTCCCAGTCCAACACGGCGTTGATGCGGCCGGTGTTCGGGTCGACGAGGCAGTTGCCGAAGCGGTAGTCGCCATGGGCGATGGACGTACCGTGCTGGACCGGTATGCGCTCGCGAAGGCGCCGTTCCACCTCGTCGATGGCCGGCAGCTCCCTGGTCTTCGAGTTGGCCCACTGGGTGGTCCACCGCTTGAGCTGGCGCTCCACGTAGGCACCGTGGCGGGCGAGGTCACCCAGCCCGACGGCGTCGACGTCGACGGCGTGGAGCGAGGCGAGCACGTCCATCAGGTGGAAGCCGGCCTCACGGCGGGTCGCCCGATCCAGCGCCTTGGCCTTGTCCGGCGAGTCGAGCACCACACCGTCGACGTAGCCCATCACGTAGAAGGGTGCGCCGTTGACCTCCTCGTCGATGCACAGCCCGAGGGCCGGCGGCACCGGGACGTCGGTGGTGCCGACGGCGGAGATGAGCCGGTGCTCGCGCGCCATGTCATGAGCCGTGGCCAGGACATGACCGAGCGGCGGCCGGCGCACCACCAACTCGACCCCATTGGCGTCGGTGGCCCGGAAGGTGAGGTTCGAGCGACCCCCGGCGATCAGCTCGAACCTGAACGGTGCCGTGACTCCGGCGATGTTGTCGGCGAGCCAGGCACCGACCTTGTCCTCATCGATCCCACGCATGGTGGGCAGACCCTAACCGCGGCCACGTCCCGGCTCACAGGTCCCAGGTACGATCACCCTCCGTGGCCGACGGGAGGAAGCTCACCACGACGTCCTATGTCGTCCTGGGGCTGGTGGCGGCTCGGGGTCCGATCACCTCCTACGAGATGAAGCGCCTCGTCGCACGGTCGATCGGCTACTTCTGGCCCTTCCCCCACAGCCAGCTCTACGCCGAGCCGGCGCGCCTCGTGCCGCTGGGCCTGCTGGAGGAGGACGTGGAGCAGACCGGACGCAAGCGGCGCCGCTACCGGATCACCGACACCGGGCAGGCGGCCCTGTCGGGATGGTTGTCCGAGCCCGCCAGCGAACCGACCGAGATCCGCGACCTGGGCATGCTCAAGCTCTTCTTCGGCACTCAGGCCCGCCACGAGGACCTCGTCGCCCTGGCCACGCAGCAGCACGTGTCCCACACGCAGCGCTGCCACGACTACGAGGCCCTGCACGCCGCCGTAGGCCCGACGGCCAGCACGTGGGAGCTGGCGACGTTGGAGATCGGGACCCGCTACGAGCGCATGGTCACCGAGTTCTGGGCCGAGATCCTGGACCGGGCGCGCCGGGGCGTGCTGCTGGTCTAGGCGTTACGGGCGGGCGGCACCCCTCTGCTGCGGCGCCTTCGGCGCCTGCTCGCTCCGCTCGACAATCGGTGCTCGCTCGACCGGGCGAAACCTACGGGCGGGCGGCACCCCTCCGCTGCGGCGCCTTCGGCGCCTGCTCGCTCCGCTCGACAATCGGTGCTCGCTCGACCGGGCGAAACCTAGGGGCGGGCGGCACCCCTCTGCTGCGGCGCCTTCGGCGCCTGCTCGCTCCGCTCGACAATCGGTGCTCGCTCGACCGGGCGAAACCTACGGGCGGGCGGCACCCCTCTGCTGCGGCGCCTTCGGCGCCTGCTCGCTCCGCTCGACAATCGGTGCTCGCTCGACCGGGCGAAACGCCACGGGCGGGCGGCACCCCTCTGCTGCGGCGCCTTCGGCGCCTGCTCGCTCCGCTCGACAATCGGTGCTCGCTCGACCGGGCGAAACCTACGGGCGGGCGGCACCCACCACGTTGCCGCCGATGCCGGTGACCCGCACGCCGAGGGCGGGATTGGCGGCGTCCACCATCTGGCCCCCGCCGATGTAGATGCCGACGTGGTGGAGATCGCTGTAGAAGAAGATCAAGTCGCCGGGCTGCAGGGCGTCCATCGACACGTGCGGCAGCGACTGGTACTGCGCCGCCGCGAAGTGCGGCAACGAGACCCCGGCCTGGGCCCACGCCCACATCGTGAGGCCCGAGCAGTCGTAGGCGTCGGGGCCGGCGGCGGCGAAGACGTAGGCCTTGCCCACCTGGCTGAGAGCCGCCCGCACGACGGTGGCGGCGCCGGGCGAGGTGGCCGGGACGTCGATCTGCGGCGTGGGGGTGACGGCCCTGGGGCTCACGAGGTTCTGAGCCGGACCCGTGGCCGCCGGCCGGCTGGCCGGGGCACTGGCCGTGCGAGCGACCGCGGCCGAGGCGACGGCGGCCGCCGCCGCGGCGCGGCGCTGGCGCTCCTGGGCCACGAGGGTGGCCAGGTCGCCGGTCACCTTCACCTGGAGCTGCTGCTGCTGGCCGAGGGCCTGCTCGGCCTGCTTCTTGGCGCTGGCGTAGTTGTCGGCCAGCTGCGAAGCCTTCTGCTTGCGGGCGTCGAGCACGACCTGTTCGCGCTGGGTGTCCTCGATGACCGCCTTCACATCGTCGGTCATGTCGATGTTGGCCCCCAGCGCCACCGTCTGGTAGCCGGTGCGCTGGGCGGCGCCCTCGGTGAGGGAGCTGCCTGATATCAACCCGGCCAGGCCACTGGTCTGGTCGGCGTAGACGTAGGCCCGCACCGCGAAGCCGCCGAGCACGGAGCGCATCGAGTCGAGCTTGGTCTGGAGGGCACCGAGCTTGGTCTCCGACGCTTTCACGTCGGCTTGGGCCTGCTCCAGTTGGAGCTGGGCCCCGTTGAGGGCTTCCCCGAAGGTCGCGGCCTGGTCACCCAGTTGCTCGATGCGGTTGGCGATCTGCTGCGCTTCGCGCTGCTTGTCGGCAACCGGATCGGCACTGGCCGCCGGCGCGACCAGCGCGGTCACCGTGACGAGCGCCACAGCGACTGCGCCGACTCGGGCTCGTGCAGTCATGAAGGACGACCCTAGCAGGTGCCGGAAGCTGGGGTTACGAACGCGTGACGGACGTTGCGGTCGTGTCGCGACGAGGCGACGTTCGTCACTCCCACTCGATGGTGCCGGGCGGCTTCGACGTGATGTCGTAGGCCACCCGGTTGATCCCGCTCACCTCGTTGATGATGCGGTTGGCCATCCGCTCCAGCAGGTCGTACGGCAGCCTCGCCCAGTCGGCCGTCATGGCGTCGTCGGAGGTGACGGCGCGGACGATGACCGGGTGGGCGTAGGTCCGTTCGTCGCCCATGACCCCCACCGAACGGATGTCGGGCAGCACGGCGAAGGCCTGCCAGATCTCCCGGTCCAGACCGGCGTCGTGGACCTCCTGGCGCACGATGGCGTCGGCCTCCTGGAGCATCGCCACCTTCTCCCTGGTCACCTCGCCGATGATGCGCACGCCCAGCCCCGGGCCCGGGAACGGCTGGCGCCACACGATCTCGTCGGGCAGCCCCAGCTCGGCGCCGACGCGGCGGACCTCGTCCTTGAACAGGTGCCGCAACGGCTCGACCAGCTCCAGGGTCATGTCGTCGGGCAGCCCGCCGACGTTGTGGTGGCTCTTGATGGTGGCGGCATGAGCGGTGCCCGACTCGATGACGTCTGGGTAGAGCGTGCCTTGCACGAGGAAGGTGGCGTCGGTGAGACCGCCCGTGTTGGCCTCGAAGACGCGGATGAACAGCTCGCCGATGGCCTTGCGCTTCTCCTCCGGGTCGAGGACGCCTTCGAGGCGCTCGAAGAACCGGTCGCCGGCGTCGACGTGGATCAGCTCGATGCCCATGTTGCGGCGGAACGTCTCGACGACCTGCTCGCTCTCGCCCTTGCGCATGAGACCGGTGTCGACGTAGACGCACGTGAGCTGATGCCCGATGGCACGGTGCACGAGGGCGGCCGCCACGGCCGAGTCCACACCGCCCGACAGGCCACAGATCGCCCGGGCGTCGCCGACCTGCGCCCGCACCTGGGCCACGCCGTCGTCGATGACCGACGACATGGTCCACGTCGGGCGGCACCCGCACACGTCGAACAGGAAGCGCCGCAGCACCTCCTGGCCGCGCGGGGTGTGGCCGACCTCGGGGTGGAACTGCACGCCGTGGATGCGCCGGCCGGCGTGCTCCAAGACCGCGACCGGCGCCTCGGGCGTGCTGGCGGTCACCACGAAACCGTCGGGGGCGCGCACGATGGAGTCGGCGTGGCTCATCCAGACGGGTTGATCGCCGTCGATGAGCAGGCTGGCGACCCCCGTGGCCGTCAGGGCGGTGCGGCCGTACTCCCCACGGCCAGTGCGGGCGACGTCGCCGCCGAGCTGCTGAGCCACGAGCTGGGCGCCGTAGCAGATGCCCAGGATGGGCACACCCAGGTCGTACACGGACGGGTCCATGACCGGCGCGCCCTCGACGTGCACGCTCTTCGGGCCGCCGCTGAAGATCACCCCGGCGGGCGCCCGGGCCGCCAGCTCGGCGGCGGTGACGCTGTGGGGCACGATCTCGGAGTAGACGCCCTCCTCGCGGACCCGCCGGGCGATGAGCTGCGCGTACTGGGCACCGAAGTCGACGACGAGAACGGTGTCGTGCTCGACCGTGCTCACGTCAATGGCCCATGCCCACCTGTTGGGCGCGCTGCAGCGACTTGCCTTCGGTCTGCAGCGCGGGCGCCACCATGACCTCGGCCATCTGGAACTCCTTGAGCGTCTCGTAGCCGCACGTGGCCATGGACGTGCGCAGCGCACCGAACAGGTTCATGCGGCCGTCGTTCTCGTGGGCCGGGCCCACCAGGATCTCCTCGACGGTGCCGCGGATGGACGTGCGCACCCGCGCCCCGCGCGGCAGCGTGGGGTGGAACGTGGCCATGCCCCAGTGGTACCCGCGTCCGGGCGCTTCGCGGGCGGCCGCCAGCGGCGAGCCGATCATGACGGCGTCGGCGCCGCACACGATGGCCTTGGAGATGTCGCCGCCCGTGCCCATGCCGCCGTCGGCGATCACGTGGACGTAGACGCCGGTCTCGTCGAGGTGGCGCATGCGCGCGGCCCGCGCATCGGCGATGGCGGTGGCCTGCGGCACGCCGATGCCCAGCACGCCCCGGGTGGTGCAGGCATGGCCGGGGCCGACACCGACGAGGACCCCGACCGCTCCGGTGCGCATGAGGTGCAGCGCCGCCTGGTAGCTGGCGCAGCCACCGACGATCACGGGCATCTCCAGGTCGCGGATGACCTTCATGAGGTTGAGCGGCTCACGGTTCTTCGACACGTGCTCGGCCGACACCACGGTGCCCTGGATCACCAGGACGTCGAGCTCTCCGGCGGTGATGGCGGGCAGGAACTGCGTCGCCCGCTGCGGGGTCACGGACGCCACGGCGTGGCTGCCGGCCTCACGGATCTGGCGGATCCGTTCGGTGATCAGCTCGGTCTTGATGGGTTCGCCGTAGATCTCCTGCATGCGACGAGTCGCCTTCTCGTCGTCGAGCTTGGAGATCTCTTCCAGGTACGGCTCGGGATCTTCGTAGCGGGTCCACAGACCCTCCAGGTTGAGCACCCCGGCACCGCCCAGGCGCCCCATCTCGATGGCGGTGGCCGGTGAGACCACGCCGTCCATGGCGCTACCCAGGAGCGGCAGCTCGAACCGCAGGCCCTCCAGCTCCCAGGAGATGTCGACATCTTCCGGATCGCGGGTGCGCCGGCTCGGCACGATGGCGATGTCGTCGAACCCGTAGGCCCGCCGTCCGGTCTTGCCCAGCCCGATCTCCAGCTCTGCCATAGAGGGATGGTAGTGACCGGCGCCGTTGGTCCCGCGTCTACTTGGTCGCCTGGCGGAAGCCTTTCAGCAACTGGGCGGCGACGGCCTTGTTCATCTCGAAGACGGCGCCGGCGCCGGCGTCGCGGGCCCGCTTCAGCACTCGCTCACTGGTCACCGTCGAGAGGGCGTCGAGGGCGTCGACCAACGTGGAGCTGGCGGTGTCAGTGACCTGGTAGCCGAGGGCGGTGAGGCCCTTCACCACTTCGCTCTGGGCCACCGGCGCCGGCGCTGCCGACGCGATGATGCGCAACGCGTCCTTGGTGAGCTCACCCGAGGCGCTGATGACCTCGGCCGGGCTGCGCACTTCCTCCTCGCCCTCCACCGACGTCAGCCAGCGGCGCACCTTGGCGACCAGTTCGGCGTGGGTCTCGGCTTCGAACGACAGTGTCGCCATGTCCTGACCGTACTCACGTCCGGACCCGGCCCACGGCCAGGACCGACAGTCCGAAGGGCGACCGGACGTGACGCAACGCCGCCCGCTCGGCCCGGGCCACCGCCGGCAGCACCCCACGGAGGCCCTGCTGGTCTCGGTCGAGGTCGCTGGTGGTGCCGGTCCGGTCGGTCAAAGACAGCGCCGCGGCCGGTGGCACCAGGAAGGTGAAGGCGCCGGTGGCCCGCACGACCTCCAGCCCGTTGTCGACGAGGAGCCGGCGCACGTCGCCCAGCGAGAACCGCCGCCCGGCGTGGGTCTGGCGGTCGTGAGCCCGGCGCAACCGCCGGACGCCGGGCTCCAGCAGGCTCACGACGCCGCCCGGCCGAACGACGCGCGCCAGCTCGCCCACGACCGCCGCCGGCGACTCGATGGCGGCGTGGTAGAGGACCGTGACGCAGATGGCGGCATCGAACGAACCGGTGGCGAACGGGAGGTGACGCAGGTCGGCCACGGTGAGGCCGATGACTCCGGGGTGCCCCCGCCGGTACAGCGGCAGCGCCCGCGGCTCCAGATCGGCCACCACCACCCGACCCCGCTCCGCCAGCCAGCCGCCAGTGGCGCCGGTCCCGCCGCCGGCATCCAGGTAGCTGCCACGGGAGGGTAGGAACGGGGCGAGCTGGTCGGCCAGCAGCGAGCGCGTCGCGGCGTACCACCAGTGCACGTCCTCCGTGGCGGCCATCCGCTCGTATTCGTCCTGCTCCACGTGCGTAGCCTTCCAGCCGATGGCCACCAGCTTGAGCGAGCCTACGCAGGCCCGCCGCGCTACGGACCGGCTGCGGCTGCTCCTGCCGTGGCGACCGGTCCTGATCGCGTGGCTGGTCTCACGAGTGCTCACCGGGTTCGTGGTCATGATCCTCGGCTCGCGAACGTCGCCCCACCCCGACATCACCCGCCTCGTGATGTGGGACGGCGGCTGGTACCAGCTCATCGCCACCCACGGCTACGGCGCGCCGCCGATCGACGGCGTCTGGTCGGTGTGGCCGTTCTTCCCGCTCTACCCGGGCCTGGTGTCCGGGCTGCACGTGCTCGGCTCGCCGTACTCGTTCGCGCAGGTGGTCGTGGCCAACGTCGCCCTGCTCGTGGCCCTGGCCGGCGTGTGGAGGCTGGCGCGCCGCCACGTCTCGTCGACGGCGGCCACCTACGCCGTCTGGATCACTGCCCTCTTCCCGGGCGCCATCACCTTCACGATGGGGTACCCGGACTCGCTGTTCCTCGCCGGCGCGGTGTGGGCCTTCGTGCTGCTGGAGGAGCGGCGCCCGACGGCGGCCGGCGCCGCCGCGCTCGTGGCCACCGCGGCACGGCCCAACGGCTTCGTCGTGGTCATCAGCCTCGTCGTCGCGGTCGTCGCCATGCATCGCCGCCGCGACGGGCGGCAGCTGCGCACCATCGTCGCCGTCGCCGCCCCGTCCGTCCTGTTCCTGGCGGTGTGGATGGCGGTGTGCTGGTACCACACCGGCGATCCGCTCGTGTTCCTCACGGCCAAGTCGGCCTGGGTCGAGTACACGTTGTGGGAGGCGCCCGCCTACCTGCCGGCCAGCCTGCACCTGGTGATGGCGGCCCTGCTCCTCCTGCCGTTCGTGCTGACGCTGCGCCGCCAGCCGGTGGCGTGGATCACGTTCGTCGCCCTGACGGTGCTGCCGTCGCTCGTGCTCGGCGTCGTCGGCCTGGGGCGCTACACGGTGCAGTGCTTCCCGCTGGCCATCGCCGCCGGCGCGCTGCTGGAGCGCACGAGCCCCCGCAACGGCCGCCTCGTGCTGCTGGCGTCGGCCGCCGGTGCCGTGGGCTGGGGGCTGCTCATCACCAAAGCCAGCTACGTGCCGTAGCCGGCTCCACCCGAGACCGCGTCGAGGAATGCGTCGATGGTCGGGCGTGGTCGCCAGCCCATGGCGGGCGCTCGGTCCGGATCGCCTCGATGCGGGTTGGGGCGTGGGTCTGGCCACGGGCTTCCTGTTCTCGTGCCCGACGAGCTCGATGCCCGGCCGGTGGTCGATCGGCCGAGTTGGTCATTGTCGCGGTGCGTGTTCGACGCCAGCCGCCGCTGCTCGTTCTCGTTGCGCTCCGGTAGCAATTTTGCGGGCTTCTGCACCGAGAAGCACGGATGCACCAAGAACACGCCTACGCAGCGTGGCTTCCGGTCGCGCAGGTCTCGCCGGGCGACAAGGCCGTTACCAACGGTGCTCATCGCGCGCCGGCGAGGCGCTCACTGGACCAACTGAAGCGCGAAGCGGCGCCACTGACGACGATCGGCACGGACCGACTTGTTGGCGCGCCAACCGAGAAAAACCAATCGGCGCCACTCGGCGTCAGCGGCCCGGCGTCGGACCCACGTCGGTGGCGCCGAGCACGGGGCCGCTGGCCAGGACCTCGCGGGCGCGCGCCGCCATTGCGGCATCGCCCATCTCGCGGCGCGCGTCGTCGGCGAACGTGCTGAGGTCGAAGAACCCGTACCGCCCGTCGCTGCTGCCCAACACGGGCTGGTCGAGGACGCCGCTGATCTCCTGCTCGAGGGCGGCCGCGCCGTCGTCGTAGCCGTGGCGGTCGACGACCAGCCCGCGGAACCCGATGGCGGCGAGATCGGTCAGCCACTCCCGCGCCGGGCGCCCCTCGAAAGCCAGGGGGTACTCGGGATGGCGGCCCCGGACGAAGCCGAAGCTCCACGCCAGCTGCGGTTCGAACACGAACCCACGCGCCTGGTCGTACGCGGCGGTGCCGCCCTGCGGCGGCGTCTCCGGGAAGGGGATGTGAGGCAGTTCGAACACCGGCGTGCCCGAGGGCATCCGGTCGGCCACCGCCTGGAAGAACGCCTCGTCGCTGGCGAAGCGGGTGTGGATGGCGGCGTAGTCGGGACGGTCGGCGGGCGACGTCTGGTCGAACAGCCCGACGGCCAGCAACAGAACGGCGAGGCCACCCGCGAGCACCGATGCCCGCTTGGCGTTCCGCTTCCCCAGCCGGTCGGCGAGGCGGTCGACCAGGATCGCCACCGCCGCCAGCGCGCAGAAGGCGATCACGATGGAGATCCGGTTCCACGCGCGGATCTCGCGCAGGCCGATGGCGGACAGGAGCAACGAGTAGGAGCTGATGGCGGCCACGAGCATCGACGTCACGGCCAGCAGGCCCAGCCCTATCAGGAGCCGTCCGGTGCGCCTCGCCCACCAGCCGGTCGCGTTGCGCATGAGCGCGCTGATCACGAAGACGACCACGATGATCGACAGACCGATCGCGCCGACAACGCCGAGTTGCTGCCCGCCCTCCGAGGGCACGACCTCGCCCTGGCTGTCGTCGGCCAGGCGGGCCAGCGCGCCGATGCGGTGGTTCTCCCTGGGCGCGTAGAGCTGGGAGATGCGCAGCCCGTACAGCTCGGTCTCGGTGGGCGTGCGCACCGCGACGCCGGGCGGCGTGCCGTGACGCACGCGCTCCACGATGGACGGCGCCACGTTCAACGCGAAGACGCCACCGCCGACACCGATCAGCACCGCGGCGGCCAGGATCGGGCGCCAACCCCCGCCCGACAGCGCGCCGGCCACAGCGGCCACGGCGAACAGCAGCGCGGCGAAGACGAAGTAGTACGCGCCGCCCGACGCCAGCAGCACCACTGCCGCCAGCACCAGCCAGGTGCGGCGCAGCCGCCAGGCGAAGTGCCACCGGCCGTCCTCGCCGGTCCTGGTGAGCGGCGGTTCCTCGGACAGCAACAGCAGCGCGATGAGCACCGCGAAGGGCACCATGAAGTACATCGACAGCTGGAGGTGGGTCTCGTTGCGGAAGAAGTGGTACGGCAGGAACGAATAGAGCAGCGCCACCGCTGCGGCCACGACCCGGCGCACACCGAGCTTGCGCAGCACGGCATGAGCGGCGGCGGCCACCGCCCCGAACGACGCCACGTAGAACAGGTTCATCGCCGCGAACGCGGAGCCGGTCACCAGCTGGCCCATGGCGAGCATGAACCAGTTGAGGTTGTCGCCCCCTTCGGGGAAGTCGGCGAGGTTCTGGCCGTACGGCCAACCCAGGTGCGGGTTGTGCAGGTAGGTGCCGTAGCGGCCGATGGTCTTGACCACCATCGCGTAGTACATCGCGTCGCCGTCGTAGGCGAAGGGCTCGTTCCAGTGCGCCCGCCACACCGACAGCAGCACCGCGGCGATGGCGATGGCGATGAGCCCAACCACGCCCGCCTCGACGGCGAGGACGCGCAGGCGAACGGCGTGCGTCCCCTCATCCGTCATCTGCCGGGCAGGCTATAGGTGGCGGATGTCGAGGAAGGTCACAGGCTACGCTCAGCGTCTCGCCCCTACCCCGGGCCTCCGCCCCCCACCGAGGGCTCCGCCTGCCGCTCACCCATGGCCGACACCGACCCGCTCGCCCTTCCCGCCTTTCAAGGCGCGTCCTGCCTCGTCACCGGCGGTCTCGGCTTCATCGGCTCGAACCTCGCGCTGGCGCTCACCGCCGGCGGTGCACGCGTGGCCGTGGTCGACGCACTCGTGCCCCAGCACGGTGGTGACTACCGCAACCTGCACGACGGTCAGGGCGGCACCGGCATCCCCGTCACGGTCGCCGGCATCGGCGATCGCGACGCCATGGCGCCGCTGCTACGCGCCGCCGACGTGATCTTCAACGTCGCCGGACAGGTGAGCCATCTCGAGTCGATGGCCGACCCGTTGCGCGACCTCGATCTGAACGTCCGCAGCCATCTCGCCTTCCTGGAGCTGGTGCGCGAGCTGCGGCCCAGCGCCACCGTCGTGCACACCTCGACCCGGCAGGTGTACGGGCGGCCGCGCTACCTGCCCGTCGACGAGGAGCACGTCACCACACCGGTCGACGTGAACGGCGTCGACAAGCTCGCCGCCGAACAGCTCCACCTGATCTACGCCGCGGTGCACGACATCCCCATCAGCGCGCTGCGCCTCACCAACGTGTACGGCCCGCGCCAATGCCTGACGCGCGACGGGCTGGGGTTCCTGCCTGTCTTCGTGCGCCGTGCGCTCCTGGGCGAACCGCTCCACGTCTACGGCGACGGCGAGCAGCTCCGCGACTGCCTGTACATCGATGACGTCGTGCGCGCCATGGCCCTGGCGGCGGTCGCTCCCGACGCCGCCGGCAACGTGTTCAACCTCGGCCACCCCGACGCCCTCGGCCTGGGGACCATCGCCCGGCTCGTGGTCGACGCCGCCGGCACCGCCAGCACCGTGGGATCAGTCGAGTGGCCCGCCGACCATGCCCGCATCGACATCGGCAGCTTCCGGGGCGACTACTCGAAGGCCAAGCGCATGCTGGGTTGGGAGCCGGAGGTCGGGTTCGAGACCGGCATGGCCCGGACGATCGCCTTCTACCGTGAGCATCCGTGGTACCTGTCGTCGATCTGAGCCGCCGCGCCGGCCGCTACCTCGACGCGTTCAACGCGGCCGCTACGCGCGTGGTGACCAGCGGGCATCTTTTGCTCGGCCCCGAACTGGAAGCCCTCGAGGCGGAGCTGGCGGCGTGGGCCGGCACCCGCCACGCCGTCGGGGTGTCGTCGGGCGCGGCGGCCATCCAGCTCGGCCTCGCGGCGCTGGGGGTGGGTCCCGGCGACGAAGTGATCGTTCCGGCCTTCACCGCGGTCCCCACGGCGTCGGCGGTGTGTGCGCTCGGCGCGGTGCCGGTGCCGGTCGATGTCGATCCGCTCACCGCCGCCATCGACCACGACGCGGCGCGCCGGGCGCTCACGGCGCGCACCAAGGCCATCGTGCCGGTGCACCTCTACGGCCGGCCCGCGCCGATTCCGGAGGTCGGCGTGCCGGTGCTCGAAGACGCGGCGCAGGCCCACGGCGCCCTCGCCGGTGTCACGGGTGTCGCCGCCGTCTACAGCTTCTATCCCACCAAGAACGTGGGTGGCATCGGTGACGGCGGCGTGCTGGTGACCGACGACGACGACATCGCCGCGGCGGTGCGCCGCCGGCGCGCCCACGGCATGACGGCGCAGTACGTGCACACGGAGGTGTCGCAGAACTTCCGGCTGTCGGAGCTGGAAGCGGCGTGGCTGCGGCTCGTGCTGCCCGACCTCGCCGCCGGCAACGAACGCCGGCGGGTCATCGCCGCCGGCTACCGCGCCGCCGCGCCCGGCCTCGCCTGGCAGGCCGACCATCTGCGCCACGTGCACCACCTCTGCGTGTTGCGGTCCACCGATCGGGACCGCGTCCGCGCCCATCTGTTGGAGTGCGGCGTAGCCACCGCGGTGCACTACCCGCTCGCGCTCACGCAGCAGCCCGCGTACACGGGCTTGGCGCGGGCGGCGTGCCCGGAGGCCGAAGCCTGGGCGGCGACGTGCATCTCACTACCGTGCTTCCCCGAACTGACCGACGACGAAGTCGCGATCGTCACCACCGCATTGGAGAAGCTGTGAAGGGCAATCCCGAGGTGCGCTCTGTGACCGCGTGCTTTCCTTGTTACAACGACGCCAAGACGATCGCCACGATGGTGCGCGACGCGAAGCACGCGCTCGAGCCGCTCGTCGAGGAGTTGGAGATCGTGGTGGTCGACGACGGTTCCAGCGACGGGTCGCCCGACGTCCTCAAGGCCCTCACCGATGAAGTGCCAGAGCTCGTCGTCGTCGTGCACCAGCGCAACCGGGGCTATGGCGGCGCACTCATCAGCGCGTTCAGCACCGCCACCAAGGACTGGATCTTCTACACCGACGGCGACGCGCAGTACGACGCCAAAGAGTCAGCCGGCCTCGTCGGCGCCGTCACGCTCACGACGGACATCGTGCAGGGCTACAAGATCGGTCGGGGTGACCCGTGGTATCGCAAGGTGATCGGGCGGGTGTACCACCACGTCGTCAAGGTGGCCTTCGGGCTCCGCGTCCGCGATACCGATTGCGACTTCCGGCTGTTCCGGCGATCACTCATCGAGCAGTCGCCGCTGCAGTCGCAGACGGGTGTCATCTGCGTCGAGATGATGCGCCGGTTCGAGACCGCTGGTGCTCGTTTCGTGGAAGTACCGGTGCACCACTACACGCGCCCCCACGGGACGTCGCAGTTCTTCCGCGTGCCTCACATCGCGTGTGCCGCCGTGCAGCTCAGCCGGCTCTGGGTGGAACTGGTCGTGAAGAAGTCGGGCTGAGGCGCGATCACGGCCCCGGGACATGATGTCGACGGGGCCGTGCATCGGGCTGTTGTTCGATTGGAAGCGTCGCTGCTCCCCGGCGTCCGGGACGTGCAGAGCGCACTCGGCAGTGGCTCACGTGCCGGCTCGAGGCCGGTCAGGCTGGGGGCACCCGGTGGCGAGCCGTCCCGTCGGCCGGCACCCGGCTCGTCGGTCGTCGCGAGCGATTCGACCGGCCGGGTGGCGCCGACGCTTCAACAGCGGGGCGGAGTGTCCTCCGTAGCGGCGGTGTTCGTGATCATCAGGCCGTACCTCCTCGTCACAACAGGACCCGCGGGTCGGAACGTGCCTACACCCAATTTGCGCCTCCCTGCCGGGTCGGTCAACCCCTTGACAGTCCAGCGGGCCTGTGATCACGACCTTGCGCCTCCCTAGGCTCAGCCGGTGGATTCTGAGGAGTTTCGCCGCCACGGCCACGCCCTCGTCGACTGGATCGCGACCTACCTCGACGGCCTCGAGCAGTTGCCCGTCAGTGGCGCCGTCCAGCCCGGCGAGGTGCGATCCATGCTGGGGGCCCACCCGCCCGCCGCGCCCGAGGACTTCGGCGCCGTCCTTGCCGATCTCGACCGGGTCATCGTGCCCGGCCTCACCCACTGGCAGCACCCGAGCTTCTTCGCGTACTTCCCGTGCAACTCCACCTACCCGTCGATCCTCGGTGAACTGGCGGCCGCCGGGTTGGGTGTCAACGGGATGCTGTGGGCCACCAGTCCGGCCGCCACCGAGCTGGAGTCGCTGATGTCCGACTGGATGCTGGAGCTGCTCGGCCTCCCGCCGCGCTTTCGGTCTGATGGTCCGGGCGGCGGCGTCATCCAGGGCACCGCGTCCGAAGCGACGTTGTGCGCCGTCCTCGCGGCGCGCGAGCGGGCGACCGAGGGCCGCTCCAATCGCAGTGGTGTCGCCGGTCGCCTCGTCGCCTACGCCACCGCCCAGGCGCACTCGTCGGTGGAGAAGGGGCTGCGGATCGCCGGCATCGGCAGCGACAACCTCCGCCTCGTCGACGTCGACGACAGCTTCGCCATGCGGCCTGACGCGTTGGCGGCGGCCATCGCCGCGGATCGGGCCGCCGGGCTGGTGCCGTTCTTCGTCACCGCCACGGCGGGCACCACGTCGTCACTTGCCTTCGACCCGGTGCCCGCGGTGGCCGACGTCTGCGAGCGGGAACGGGTCTGGCTCCACGTCGACGCCGCCATGGCCGGCATCGCCGCGTTGTGCCCCGAGTACCGCTGGGTCAACGCCGGCGTGGAGCGGGCCGACTCGTACTGCACCAACCCGCACAAGTGGATGGGCATCAACTTCGACTGCGACCTGTTCTACGTCGCCGACCGCAAGGCCTTGCTGGCGGCACTGTCGATCCTGCCCGAGTACCTGCGTACCGCCGCCGGTGATGCCGGGGCGGTGATCGACTACCGCGACTGGCAGATCCCCCTCGGCCGGCGGTTCCGGGCGCTGAAGGTGTGGTTCACGCTGCGCGCCGACGGTCCCGAGCCGGCGCGGGCGATGATCCGCCGCCACGTGGGGCTGGCCACCGAGCTCGCCGCGTGGGTCGACGCCGACGATCGCTTCGAGCTGGCGGCGCCGCCGGCCCTCAACCTCGTGTGCCTGCGCCACACCGGCGGCGACGGCGCCACCGATGATCTCGTGGACGCCGCCAACGCCACCGGCGCCGCCCTCTTCACCCGCACCGTGCTGGACGGACGGCCGGCTCTGCGGTTCTGCATCGGGGGCCGCACCACGCAACGGCGCCACGTCGAAGCCGCCTGGGCCCTGCTCCAAACCCTGGCGTGAGGCCGGCACGCGGGCGGTGCTTCGCACCGCGCGTGCGGTCGTCTTGCTCCGCCTCTGCACACGGTTCGTGGTCCCGCGCTCGCTCGGCGAGCCGGGCCGGGCCGTTGGCACTCCAAGCCCACCGTGGGTGAGCGCTTCGGCATCGGTTCCTGGTGCAGATCTGATTCTCGGTGCGTGATGCCGTCACATTTGCTGGCTGCTGAAGCGCGACGAGAACGACCCGGGGCGGCGCCGTTGCGCGCACAGGCTGTGCGCGAAACGGCGTTGCCGGCCTGCGGGCCATCGCGGTACGGCGCGGCGCCGCTCGGACCCGCTCAGGCGAGCTGGCGGGCGACGGGGGCCAGGAGGGCCAGCAGCTCGTCCAGATCGGCCACGCGGGGCGACGGCAGGTCCTCGACGGGGAACCAGGCCACCGGCGCTCCCTCCTCAGGCGTGAGCGCGGCGCCAGGGTCGGCGATGAACAGGTGGTGGATGTTCCAGTGCCAGTGGGCCGGCTCGCCGTTGCGGGCCGGGAACACCGCCGCCCGCACCAGGCCGGGGCGAGCATCGAGGGGCGCCACCACCAACCCGGTCTCCTCGGCCAGCTCCCGAGCGGCCCCCACCGCGGGCGTCTCACCGTCGTCGAGGTGACCGCCCGGGTTCACCCAACCGAGGGTGCGGTGCCGCACCAGCAGCACGAGCGCCCGGTCCGGGTCGAACACCCAGGCATTGGTGGCGAGGTGCCCCGGCGCGACCGGCAGGCCACCGGCCAGCGCCGCCTCCAGCCGTTCGCCGTGGCCGTAGGGATCGAGCAGGGCGCCGGCCACGATGGCGGCCAGTTCAGGCCGGGCCGGGCCGGGCAGATCGACGGTGCCCCCAGGGAAGCCCACCTACGGGACCAGGGACCGCACGTACGCCACCATCTCGTCACTGTCGGCATCGGCGAGGGCAAAGCCCGCTCGCTCGGCCACCCGCTGCGAGACCACGTTCTTCGACGCGACGTGCAGCCGCACCTCGACCAGGCGCAGCTCGCGCTGGCCCCATGTCACCAGCGCCTCCAGTGCGCCCGTCGCCACGCCCTCGCCGCGCGCTTCCAACGACACCCAGTACCCGACGTCGGCGACACCGAGCTCCCAGTCGATGTGATCGAAGGAGATCGATCCGAGCACCTCACCGGTGTCGGTGCGGATGATGGCGAAGAACGCCCCGTCCTGCTCGGGCTGCGGGCGGGCGTGCAGTTCGATGAAGGACGCGGCGTCCAGCGCGGTGTACGGATGCACGTGCGTCCATCGCTGCATCTCGGCGTCCTGCCAGCTGTGGTAGATGAACGCGACGTCGGCGCGTTCCCACGGCCGCAGGGTGATGTGGCCGCCGGAGATCACGTGGCCACGCCCGTGGCGATCGACAGCAGCTGCACCATGATGCGCCCGGTTGCGCCCCACACGGTCTCGTCGTCCAGCTCGAAGAAGTGGATCGACGCGGTCGAGCGGGGGCCGGCCCCAGCGCTCCTCCCGGTAGACGTCGGCCGCCAGCATGTCGGCCAGCGGCGCCGTCAGGATGCGGTCGACCTCGCCGGCCGATGCGATCAGCTCGGGCCGCGCCGCCAGCGTCCCCACGATGGGCACGATGAGGCTGCGGCTCACCATCGTGGCGATCTGATCCAGCTCGCCCACCACCGAGACGAGGGCGGGGTCGAGGGCGACTTCCTCGAAGGCCTCCCGCAGCGCCGCCTGGACGGGTGTCTCGCCAGGATCGAGCCGGCCACCGGGAAAGCTGATCTCGCCCTGGTGGCTGGCGAGGGTCTGCGAGCGCCGCGTGAGCACCACCTCGACGCCGTGGTCGCCGGGGAACAAGGCCACCAGCACGGCCGAGCGGCGGCCATCGGGATAGTCGATCGGCGACGGTCGACCAGGGCCGCGCGCGGCGATGGCGGCAGCGAGGTCGTCGAGATCGATGTGCGGCCGCGGTCCCACCGCCTCCCACGGCGCCGGCGCGCCGGGTTGCCACTGCACCGGCCGCGGGATGATCTGGTCGCCGCCACGCCGGCGGGCGGGCTCGGACTGCTCGCTCACACCTGCGAAGACGGGGAGCCGACGGCCGCACGCAGCAGGTCGGGCAATCCGGCCGTCTTGAGGTTGGCCAGGACGCGACCGGGCGTGGTCTCGCCGCGCTCCCACTCGTCCCAGTAGGCAAGCAGCTTGGCGGGGTCGGGAGGGGGCCGTTCCATGCCCTCAGGGTACGGGCAGTTGCCCCGACCACACCGGATCTGGGGGACGCCCCGACCGTCAGGGGGTCTTCGTGCCCGGCCAGCGCTTGCGGTACTCCTGCACGCCCCGGGCGGCGATGCGCCCCGCGCTGCGACCGATCTCCTCGGCGCGGTCGGAGCCCATGGCGTCGAGGGTGGCCTTCGTCTCGGCCCGGCGCGCCGCCTTGGGGCGGTAGTCGGATCGCAGCGTGAGCACCCCGAGGGCCAGCGCCCCGAGCACCAGCAGGATCTGACCGGCGCCGCCCATCGAGCGACCGAAGACGACGGCGGCCACGAGGAACCCGACGGCCACGATGTAGTCGAGCACCCGGTGAATGGGGCGAGACACCACGTGGAAGCAGGCGGCGGGGCCGTCGGCGGTGGCGGCCAGCACCACGACCGCCAGGCCGGCGAACAGGGGGATGACCGGGCGGGGTGACTGCACCGCCTGGAAGATCAGCATCACCCCGATGCCGTACTCCACGATCTGATGGATCCAGAACGGAAGCTTGGGGGCGCGCTGATCCATCCGGTGCAGTCTGTCAGGAGCGGAACGCGACGGCGCCCCGGGCCAGTGGCCCGGGGCGCCGTGAACACCAGGCAGGGCTGGCTTACATCATCCCCATGCCACCCATACCGCCCATACCACCCATGCCGCCACCACCAGGCATCGCCGGCATGGCCGACTTCTTCTCGGGCTTCTCGACGACAAGGGCCTCGGTGGTGAGGACCAGCGCGGCGATCGACGCGGCGTTCTGCAGCGCCGCCCGGGTGACCTTGGCCGGATCGATGACGCCGGCCTTCACCAGGTCCTCGAACACGCCAGTGGCGGCGTTGAGGCCGATGGCGCCGGTCTCCCGCTCGATCTGGGGCACCACCACGGCGCCCTCGTGACCGGCGTTGTCGGCGATGAGCCGAGCAGGCGCCTCGAGGGCGTTGTACACCGAGCGGGCGCCGGTGGCCTCGTCGCCTTCGAGCTTCTTGACGAGGTCGCCGACCGCCGGACGGGCCCGGAGCAGGGCGACGCCGCCACCGGCGACGACACCTTCCTCGATGGCCGCACGGGTGGCCGACAGCGCATCTTCGATGCGGTGCTTCTTCTCCTTGAGCTCCACCTCGGTCGCCGCGCCGACCTTGATGACGGCGACGCCGCCGGACAGCTTGGCCAGGCGCTCCTGGAGCTTCTCGCGGTCCCAGTCCGAGTCGGTGTTCTCGATCTCGGCCTTGATCTGGTTGATCCGCGCCTTCACATCGTCGGACGTTCCCTCGCCGTCGATGATGGTGGTGTTGTCCTTGGTGATGAGGACCTTGCGGGCCCGACCGAGCAGGTCGAGCGTGAGGTTCTCCAGCTTGAGGCCGACTTCCTCGGCCACGACCTGGCCACCGGTGAGGGTGGCGATGTCGCCGAGCATGGCCTTGCGCCGGTCACCGAAGCCGGGGGCCTTCACGGCCGCCGAGCTGAACGTGCCCCGGATCTTGTTCACGACGAGCGTGGCCAGGGCCTCGCCCTCCACGTCCTCGGCGATGATCACCAGCGGGCGGGTCGTCTGCATGACCTTCTCCAGTACCGGCAAGATGGCCTGCACCGAGGAGATCTTCGACTGGTGGATGAGGATGTACGCATCCTCGAGCACCGCCTCCTGACGCTCCGGATCGGTCACGAAGTACGGCGAGAGGTAGCCCTTGTCGAACTGCATGCCCTCGGTGAACTCGAGGTCCATGCCGAAGGTGTTCGACTCTTCGACGGTGACCACGCCGTCCTTGCCGACCTTGTCGATGGCATCGGCGATCACGGCACCGACCGAAGGGTCAGCGGCGGAGATGGAGGCCACCTGGGCGATCTCGGACTTGTCGTCGATGTCCTTGGCCTGCGCCTTGATGGACTCGACGGCGGCGGCCACGGCCTTCTCGATGCCCCGCTTGAGGCCGGTGGGGCTGGCCCCGGCGGCGACGTTGCGCAGGCCTTCACGAACGAGCGCTTGGGCCAGCACGGTGGCCGTGGTGGTGCCGTCACCGGCGACGTCGTTCGTCTTGGTGGCGACTTCCTTCACCAGCTGCGCGCCCAGGTTCTCGAAGGGGTCGTCGAGCTCGACCTCCTTGGCGATGGACACACCGTCATTGGTGATGGTGGGAGCGCCGAACTTCTTGTCGAGCACGACGTTGCGGCCGAGGGGCCCGAGGGTCACCTTGACCGAGTCGGCCAACTTGTTCACCCCGGCCTCGAGGGCGCGGCGAGCGTCCTCGTCAAACTTGAGAATCTTCGTCATCTGTGGTCAGTGCCTCACTTCTGGACGATGGCGAGCACGTCGCGGGCGGTGAGGATCAGCAGGTCCTCACCGGAATCCGTGATCTCGGTGCCGCCATACTTCGAGTAGACGACGATGTCGCCGACCTTGACGTCGAGCGGAATGATGTCGCCGCTGTAGTCGGAGCGACGGCCCGGACCTACGGCGAGCACTTCGCCCTGCTGGGGCTTCTCTTTCGCGGTGTCCGGGATCACCAGACCCGATGCGGTCTTCTCTTCCGCTTCACTCGGGCGGACGACGATTCGGTCATCGAGGGGCTTCAGCGCCATTGTGGCCTCCGTTGGCTGGGCGTGTCTCGTAGCGTTAGCACTCGTAACGGTCGAGTGCTAAGACTAGGCCGCGTCGGAGGCGTTAGCAAACGACTCTGGCGAGTGCTAGCAGACGCCGGTCAGGCCGGCGACGCCGTGCGGTACGCGCAGGGGTCCGGACTGGGGCCGATGTGCACGTCGGTGGTGCCGGCGCTCGTGGAGCGGACCGTCACCAGGCGGCCGTCGGGTGTCACGCCGGCGGCCGCCCACATGGCCCCTGGCTCGTCCGGCGCACCGGCGGGGCCGCGCAGCACCGCGGCGTAGGCACCGGCGTCGTCGAGCGTGCGGGCCAGCCAGGTGACCGCGCGCGCCGCCCCCACCGGGCTGGTCCGGCTCAGGTCCACCCCCACGAAGCCGGCCACATCGGCCTCGCCGCCGGCGGCCAGGGTCCCGTCGAGCGAGGCGTGAGCCTGGCCGCCCGGGGCGACGACGTAGCTGGCCTTGGTGTGAGGCACGATCCGCACGGTGCCGCCGCCCGGCGCCGCAACGTCAGCCGGCCCGCCTTCGACCACCTCGGTGGGCACGGAGATGGTGAGGCCGCCGTCGAGGATCCGCAGGCGCTGGCCGGCCGGGAGCGGCTCACAACTCCCGGTCGCCGGTTGCCGGCTCGCCAGCTGCACCTCCACCGACTGCCCGCCGCTCAGTCGCAGGGGCACCGCTTCGAGGGCGGAGGTGATCGTGGGTTCCGCCTCGGCCTCGCCGCAGGCCGCCAGCGCCAGTAGCGCGAGCGCAAGCGCGGCGAGCACGACGAGCGCGCCAGGCCCGCGGCCCGGCCGCCGTCGACGCGTCACAGCACGGACAGTCGCAGGTTGGGATCGGCGCCGTGGTCGAGCGGCGTGGGACCGTCGCTGCGCAGCCGGTGCCAGCCCGTCGCCGCGATCATGGCGGCGTTGTCGGTGCACATCGACGGGCTGGGGAGAAAGGCCCGCAGCCCATCCTCGTCGCAGGCCCGCAGCAGCTCCTGGCGCAGCAGCGAGTTGGCCGCGACACCCCCGCCGAGGGCGATCGCCTTGGCGCCCACCTCGGCTGCCGCCTTGCGCGCCTTCGTCACGAGCACGTCCACGACGGCCTGCTGGAAGCTGGCAGCCACGTCGGCCGTCTCCACCTCCGGGTGGCGGCGCACGTGGTTCACGACCGACGTCTTCAGGCCGGAGAACGAGAAGTCGAGGCCGTCGTCGAGCAGGGCGCGGGGAAAGCGGATGGCCGACGGGTCGCCCCGCCGGGCGTCGCGGTCGATGGCCGGGCCGCCCGGATAGCCGAGTCCGAGGTAGCGGGCGACCTTGTCGAAGGCCTCGCCGGCGGCGTCGTCGATGGTCTGGCCGAGCAGCCGGTAACGGCCGTGGTCCTCCATCGAAATCAGCATCGTGTGGCCACCCGACACCAGCAGCACCACGAGTGGCAGTTCGAGGTCCGGGTCTTCGAGCAACGCCGCGTACAGGTGCGCTTCGAGATGGTTGACCGCCACGAAGGGCACGTCCCAAACGAGGGCGAGCGCCTTGGCCGTCGAGACCCCGACGAGCAGCGCACCGATCAGCCCCGGCCCCACCGTCGCGGCGACGGCGTCGATGCGGGCGTCCTCGATGCCGGCCTCGACGACGGCACGGGCGATCACGGGCACCATCAGCTCGACGTGGGCCCGGCTGGCGATCTCGGGGACGACCCCACCGAACTGGGCGTGGAGATCGATCTGGCTCGAGACCACCGACGACAACACGTCGGAGCCGCCCATGACACACGCCGCCGCCGTCTCGTCGCACGACGTCTCGATGCCGAGGACGATGGTGTCGGGACCGACCTCGACCGACCTCATGCCAACCCGACCGTCATGCCAACCCGACCGTCACGCCAACCCGACCGTCATGCCAACCCGACCGTCATGCCAACCCGTCCCATGTGGTGCGGCCCGGCAGCTCCTGCTCCAGCGCATCCAGGCGATCGGCGTAGGCCGGCGAGTCGATGTCGTGGGCCCACATCACGATGGCGTCCTCGACACCCTCGTAGTACCGCTGGCGCATCCCCACGGGGGCGAACCCGAACGAGTGGTACATCGCCTGCGCGCCCCGGTTGCTGACCCGCACCTCGAGGGTGAGGTTCTTGGAGCCGGCCCTGCGGGCCTGGCGCGCCAACGTGAGCAGCAGCCGGGAACCGATCTTGTGGCGATGATGGGCCGGATCGACGGCCACGTTGGTGATGTGGCCGTCCTCGAGTTGGTACAGCACGCCGGCGTAGCCGACGACGGCGCTGTCCACCTTGGCCACGACGTAGAGCCGTGATCCGTCCTTGGCCCCGATCTCACCGTGGAAGACGGCGAGCGACCACGGGCGCGGGTACACCTGATCCTCGATGCGCATCACTGCTCGGAGGTGGCGGCGCTTCATCGGCATGATGCGCACGTGCATGTCGGCCGGATCGGGCAGTACGAGGGCGCGGCGCGTGATGCTCATCGTTGACCTGCTCTCGTAGGCCAGTTGATCTCGGCGTCAGGCTTGCGGAGGTACATCGGCTCGAGCTCCCACGGGTTGACCCAGTCTTCGCGCAACGCCTTGGCGTGGGCCAGTTGCACGAGTGGGCGCGCCGACGGGTAGGCCAGCCACGTGTCGGCGAACTCGATGCCGCGCACCTCGTTCAGGGCGTCGCGGTAGCGCAGCGCGCCATCGCCCACGCACAGGATGTCGTCGCCGAGGGCGTACATGTCGGCGACGACGTCGTCGGTCGAGCCGACGACCGGTAGCGACAGCCGCTGCACGCCACCGGGCACCTGGCGGTAGAAGGCGTAGAAGACCTCACCGCGGCGGGCGTCGATGATCGTGGCGATCACCCGGTTGGCGTGGCGCAGGGGGAAGGCCAGGAGATCGAGGCTGGCGATGCCGATCATCGGGATGCGCAACGCGTGGGCCAGCGCCTTGCCCGTCGCGATGCCGACGCGCATCCCGGTGAAGAGGCCGGGTCCGATGTCGACGGCGACCACGCTGATCTCCGTCAGGGCGATGCCGGCGCGCTGGCAGCAGAACTCGATGGCGGGAGCGAGGGTCTCGGCATGGCGGCGCCCCCGGGTGACCTCCACTGCCGCAAGCACCCCCTCGTGGCCGCCGATGGCGCAGCCGACCTGCTCGGTCGCCGACTCGATCCCCAGGATCAGCACCGCCACGGCTCCAACTTGGCCGCGACCACGGGGAAGCGGAGCTGCCAGCCCTGCCCCACCGGGCGCACGGTGATGTCGCGGTCGTCGGGCTCGTCGCCGAACTCCAGCCGCACCTCGAGGTACAGCTGCGGCAGCGCCGCGAGGATGGCGTCACCCCACTCGATCAGCGTGACGCCGTTCGAGTCGATGAGCTCAGCGAGGGCAAGGTCACTGACCTCCGCCATCCGCTCCAAGCGGTAGACGTCGACGTGGTTCATGGGCAGGCGGCCAGGGTACGCGCGCGCCAGCGTGAACGTCGGGCTGGTTACCGGTTCTTCGACCCCGAGTCCGAGGGCGAAACCCTGCGCGAAGGTGGTCTTGCCAGCGCCCAGCTCGCCGACCAGCAGCAGCAGATCGCCCGGCCGCACTTGCTCGGCCAAGATGCCGGCCAGTGCCTTCGTGGCGGCCGATGACGAGGTGTGCAGCCGCACGGTCATCGGCGCGCTCCGGCCTCGGCCAGCGCCAGCTTGGCCCGCACGAAGTCGGCCCGCATCTGCCCGAGCGGCGCCGCCCCACCCCGCAGCGCCGCCGCCGGGTGCAGCGTGGGTATGAGCACGCCGTGGGCAAAGGGGTAGGCCCTGCCCCGCAGGCGCATGATGCCGTCGGTCGTCTGCAGCAGCCACTGCGCCGCGAACCGTCCGAGGGCGATCACGACGGCCGGGCGGATCAGGTCGAGCTGCTGGGTGAGGTAGGGCCGGCAGGCGTCGATCTCGTCGGGCTTCGGATCCCGGTTCTCCGGTGGCCGGCACTTCACGATGTTGGCGATGTAGGCGTGCTCGCGGGTGGTGCCGAGCTCCTCCCACATCAGCCGGTCCAGCAGCTTGCCGCTGCGCCCGACGAACGGAAGCCCCTGGCGGTCCTCTTCGGCGCCCGGGCCTTCACCGATGAACATCAATGGCGCCATCGGGTCGCCCATGCCGAACACGACGCTGCGCCGGCCTTCGGCCAACCGGCACCGGGTGCACGACGCAGCGTCCGCGGCGAGCAGTTCCAGTGGCCCCGGCACGCGCGTCGATGCTATAGGTCGGCGTCGGCGGCCCCATGGACGTAGTGGCGGGGAACCCGGGTGCTGATGCCGCAGGTGATCTCGTAGGCAATGGTGCCGAGCCGGCCGGCCCACTCGTCGGCCGTCAGGACCTCGGCCCCCTGGCGCCCGATGAGCACGGCCTCGTCACCGATGGCCACATCGTCGTCGCCGCAGTCCACCATGAGCTGGTCCATCGTGACGACGCCGACGATCGGCCGGCGGCGCCCGCCCACCAGCACCACCCCCCCGCTGGACGACAGCCGCCGCGGCACGCCGTCGGCGTAGCCCAGGGGCAGGGTCGCCACGACCGATTCGTTGGTGAACTGATGCCGCAATCCGTAGGAGATGCGCTCTCCCGCGGCCACCCGCTTCACGAAGCTCACGCGGGTGCGCAGGTCCATGGCCGGGCGCAGCGCGGTGGCGAGGTGGGCGACCCCAGGCCCGGGCGCGATCCCGTAGACGGCGATGCCGGCCCGCACGAACGAGTACCGGGCCTGCTCGTGGGCGAGCGCGCCGGCCGAGTTCGCGGCGTGGATCAGTGGCGGCCGAAGGCCGTTGTTGCCCAGGGTGGCCAGCACCGTGTCGAAGGCGTCGAGTTGCCGCGCGGTGTACGGATCGGCGGGCTCGTCGGCGATGGCCAGATGGGTCATCACGCCCTCGAACACCAGCGCCGGTCGCTCGACGATGCGGTGCGCCAGTTCCAACGCGTCGGTTGCAGCTGCACCTACCCGGTGCATCCCGGTGTCGATCTTGAGGTGGACGGCCACGGTGGCGGCCGCGGCGGTGGCGGCCGCGGCAAGCCCGTCGATCGCCCGTCGCGTGTACACCACGGTGCGCAGGCCCCATCGCACGATCTCGCCGTACTGGTAGGGCGGCGGTTCGGCCAGGACGAGCACGGGCGCGCCCACGCCGGCACGCCGAAGGGTGGCGCCCTCCTCCACCAACGCCACGCACAGGCCGGCGGCACCCGCCGCCAGCGCGGCGCGGGCGACGGGCACCGCGCCATGGCCGTAGCCGTCCGCCTTCACCACGGCCCACACCGCCGCCGGGGCCGCCGCCTGCCGCAGCACGGCCACGTTGTGACTGACGGCGGCAAGATCGATCCGAGCCCAGGCCGGTCGCCCCGGATGCAGCTGGGGCGAGGTCACCGCGACCACGCTAGAGGTCGGCCAGCACGCGGGGCAGGAGATCGGGCAGGTCGCCGGCCACGAAGCCATGCGCCGGACCGAGGCGGGCCGCCCGGCCATGGAGCCACGCCCCGGTGGCCGCCGCCTGGAGGGGGTCCATGCGTTGGGCCAGCAACGCGCCGATGATCCCCGACAGCACGTCGCCCGTGCCTGCCGTTGCGAGGCGGGCATCGCCGGTGTCGACGAGGATGGCCGGGCCGTCGGCCGCCGTCACGACGGTGGCCGAACCCTTCAGCAGTACGACGCACTGGAGCTCGGCGGCCAGCCGGCGGGCAGCAGCGATGCGATCGGCTCCGGGCGGCGAGCCGCACAGCAAGCGGTACTCGCCGTCGTGGGGCGTCACCACCGTGGGCGCCGGCCTCGAGCGGAGCACGGCACCGGCACCGTCGGACGACCACGCCAGCGCAAAGAGACCGTCGCCGTCGACGACGACCGGGAGGGCGGCGTTGGCGACGACCTCCCGGGCACTCGTTGCGGTGGTGTCGGCCCGGCCCAACCCGGGGCCGATGACAAGTGCGTGGAACCGGGCGAGATCGCCGAGCACGTCCGACGACCACAACGACGACGGCAGCGACCGGCCCACCACCTCGGTCGGCGCCATGGAGTCCTGGGCCACGCCGGGCGACGACAGCCGGACGTAGCCGGCACCACAGCGTTGCGCCCCGCGCGAGGCAAGGTGAGCGGCGCCGAGCATGCCCGACGAACCGGCCACCACCCACAGGGCGGCCCGCCACTTGTGCGACTCGGGCGGTCGGATCGGCAACCATCGCTTCACGTCGTCGCGCTCCAGGACGTGAGCCGTGGCCAGTGAGGTGGCGAGGCCGATGTCGGCCACCTCCACCTCGCCTGCCAACGCACTGCCGGGCGGGAACACCAAACCGGGCTTCAGCGCGGCGAAGGTGACGGTACGAGTCGCCGGGCGCACCCCTGGGCCGGCGGCGCCGGTCAAGCCGTCGACACCACTCGGGATGTCGGCGGCGAGAACGGGAGCACCGCCAGGGTCAGGCGCGTTCCAGGTGCCGCGGAAGCCGGTGCCGTAGGCCGCATCGATGACGAGATCCGATCCCGGCAACGTCGCCGGCGCGTCAGCGGCCTCGATCACGGTGACCTGCACGCCCTGGCGGGCCAGGCGCCTGGCCGCGGCCCGGCCATCGGCACCGTTGTTGCCCTTGCCCGCCACCACGACGACGCGCCGGCCGTAGGTGCCACCCAGCATGCGCACTGCCGCTCGGGCCAGCGCCGCCCCGGCCCGCTCGATGAGCACCTCGACCGGCTCGGGCGCGGCAGCGTCGATGGCGCGCATCTCGTCGGGGGTGACGACGGGGATCATCGACGGCTCGGCGCGTTCGCCATGGCCGTAACGTACCGGTGCTGATGGCGCCCGCACCGCCCACCCCCGACCCGTCGCGTCCCATCCCCGCCAGCGGCGGCACCCGTCTGCGCCTCGCCGGCGCGCTCGGGCGGGCCGCCCAACGGGCGTCACTGCGGCTGGGGCGAGGCAACGGCGCCGTCATCGGCGGCAAGGTGGCCACCCTGGTATGCCCGGACGTCCTGACCCGTGCGTCGCAGGGAGTCACCGCGGTCGCCGTCAGCGGCACGAACGGCAAGACCACCACCACGCGCCTGATCGCCACCGCCCTTGACACCGCCGGGCCGGTCCTCACCAACACCCACGGGGCCAACCTGCCCAACGGCGTCGTGTCGTCGCTGCTGCAGTCCCATCCGGACGGCACGAGCCTCGTCGCCGAGATCGACGAGCGCTGGCTGCCGGCGGTCATGGACCAGGTCGCCTTCCGCGTCGTCGTCCTGCTCAACCTGTCTCGGGACCAGATCGACCGCATGGCCGAGGTCCGTAGCAACGCCGTGCGCTGGCGGGCCGCGTTGAGCGGCGCGCACGGCGTCACCGTCGTGGCGAACTGCGACGATCCCATCGTCGCCCACGCCGTACCCGACGGCGTCGAGGTCGTCTGGGTGGCCGCGGGCATGCGCTGGCGGTGGGACGCCATGAGCTGTCCCGCCTGCGGCGGCCGCATCGACTACGCCGACGACGGCGCGTGGGCGTGCCGGTCGTGCCAGCACCGGCGCCCGCAACCGGAGGTCACGATCGACGGCAACGTCGTGCACATCGGCACCGACGCAATCACCCTCGACATGGATCTCCCCGGTGAGCACACGCGCTCGAACGCGGCCATGGCCATGGCCGCCGCCCGGGTCCTGGGGGTAGCACCGGCCGATGCCGCCGCCGCCTTCACGGCGGTCACCGAGGTCGACGGCCGCTACCGGGCTCTCTGGGGTGAGGACCGCCCGGGCCGCCTGTTCCTGGGGAAGAACCCAGCCGGTTGGCTGGAGGTGCTGGAGGTGCTCGAAGCCGAAGGGCCCCGACCGCTCGTGCTCGTGTTCAACGCCAACCAGCCCGACGGTCGCGATCCATCGTGGTTGTGGGACGTGCCCGTCGAACGCCTTCGGGGCCGCGAGGTGATCGTGGCCGGTGAGCGCGCCACCGATCTCGCCGTGCGCCTCCGCTACGCCGACGTCCAGCATCGGGTCGCGCCGTCCCTCGCCGCCGCACTGGCCGACGGCCGCCGCCTGGGCGCCGATGTGCTGGCCACGTACACGGCGTTCTGGCAAGTGAAGGGAGCGCTGGCCCGTGAGCCCTCGTGAGAGCGCCGTGCGCATCGTCGTGCTGGCCCACGATCTGCTGGGGACCTACGGTGACCTCGGCAACGGCATCGTGGCGTCGGCCCGCCTCCGGTGGCGGGGCCATGGGGCCGAGCTCATCGTGCACGAGGGCGGCACGGCCGTGCCCGCATCGGCCGACCTGTACCTGTTGGGCGGAGGTGAGGATGCGCCGCAGTCGCTCGCCTACGCCGAACTGTCGGCCACCGACGCGCTGGGCCGCGCCCTCGACGGCGGCGCCGTGCTGCTGGCGGTGTGCGCCGGCTACCAGTTGCTGGGCCACCGGTTCCGCACGACCGACGGGCGGGATCTACCGGGCTTCGGGCTGCTCGACATCGACACGGTTCCCGGCGAAGGTGTACCGCGAGCCGTGGGCGAGATCAGCGTGGAGCCCGATCCGGCGCTCGGCCTGCCCACCCTGACCGGCTTCGAGAACCACGGCGGCCGCACGTACCTCGGCGCCGGCGCCCAGCCGCTCGGCCGGGTCCTGACGGGCGTGGGCAACTCCGGCGTCGACGGCACCGAGGGCGCCTACGCCGGCCGGATCGTGGGCACCTACCTGCACGGCCCCGTGCTCGTGCGCAACCCTGCTCTCGCCGATCTGCTGCTGTCGTGGGTGGTAGGCCCGCTCGATCCCCTCCCCGAGCCCGAGGTCGACGCGCTGCGGGCCGAGCGCCTTTCCGCTGTCGCGGCCGCGCCGCGGCAGCGTCGGTGGGCGTCGCTGCGGTCGCGTTGATGGGCTCGCTGTCGTTCGATCCCATCGCCGAGCGCTACGACGCCACCCGCGGCGGCGAGCAGCGGGGGCGCTACGTGGCCGGCGTGCTGCAACCGTGGCTGCCCGTTGCCGGTGTGAGCTGTGAGATCGGGGTGGGCACGGCGCTCGTGGCCAAGGCAGTGGCGGCCGGCGGCACGACCGTTGTCGGGATCGACATCTCGGCGGCCATGCTGGCGGTGGCGACGCATCGCTTTGACGGCCCGCTGCTGCGCGCCGATGCCACCGCCATGCCCTTCGCCGACGGCGCCCTCGCCGCGATCTACGCCGTGTGGGTGTTCCACCTCGTCGAGGACCCTGGCGCCGTACTGGCGTCGTGCTACCGGGTGCTGCGGCCGGGCGGGCGGGTGCTGGCCATCATCAGCGACGAGAGCCGGCGGGTCAGCCACCCGCTCGTGGAGCACCTGGAACAGCGCTACCGGCGCCGCGGCGACATCCTCGAGCACCTCGATCCGCTGGCCGCGGCGATCGGCCTGCGCCGGCGCCACGTCGAGCCGCTCACGCCGTTCAGCCGCCCGACAGCCCCGGTCGAGCTGGCCCACCACCTCGAGCAGCGGACGTGGTCGTGGCTCTGGGAGGTCCCCGACGACGCCTGGGCGGCGGAGGTCCAGCCCGTGATCGACGCCCTGCGGGCCGAGCCCGACGCGCAGCGCCGCCGCCCGCATCAGAACGCCAACCTCCTCGCCGTCTGGGAGCGCTGACCCGCCCCCACAGCCTGTGCGCGAAAGGGCCTGGGGGCGCCCATGCGCGCACAGGCTGTGCGCGAAACGGTGTGGGACGGGATGTGGAGGCCGGCGGCCGCGCCCAGCTCAGCCCCGGCGGGCTCACCCGTCTCGCGGGTCCGCAAGCGCGCAGACTGGGCGCGGACGGGCTGCCGCGCCGGCGGCCACGCCCAGCTCAGCGCCGCCGCTTCCACCCGTCCACCGGTCCAATTTCGCGCAGCCTGCGCGCTCGGACGCGCTGGGGCGCGGCGAAGCGTTCAGGCTGCGCGGAAGGAGCGCCGGGTCGGCGCCGGGCTCGGGCGCCGGGCTCGGGCGCCGGGCTCGGGCGCTGGGTCGGCGCCGGGCTCGGGCGCCGGGCTTTGGTCGGGCTGCGGCCGCGGGCGGGGCTACGGCGGGGTCAGGCTTCGGCGACGACGACGGCCTGGGCCGTGAGCGCCGTGTGCGTCAGCGACACGAGCCACCGGCCCACGCCCCGCTCCGCCGCCAGCACCGCCGCCGCCCCGTGGAGCTGCAACTCCGGCGCCCCCGACGCCAGCAACACCACCTCTACGTCGCGGAACTGGAACGCCCCCAGCCCCACCCCGAGCGCCTTCATCACGGCCTCCTTGGCCGCGAATCGGGCCCCGAGGCGCGCCGCCGAGCCAGCTGCCGCATCCCGCTCACCCTCGGTGAACAACCGCGCCGCGAGATGCGGGCGGCGAGCCAGCATCGACGCGAACCGCTCGACATCGACGGCGTCGATGCCGATACCGATCATGCTCGCCAGCGGTCGGCCAGGTCAGCGATCGGTTCGGTCAGCAGATCGACCGCGTCGACCGTGCCGAGCAGGTCGTCGCGGAACACGGGCTCGGTCTCACTGACAAAGTCGGTCATGGCGTCGTAGCGGCCGCGGTAGCCCTGCAGCACGCCCTTGGCGGTAGCCACCGGCAACCGGTCGGGGATGCGCACGTGGAGCAGCGTGATACCGGTGACCTGCGCCCCCTTCAGTTCGGGCACGAACACCACCGTGCGACCGTCGGCCCGTCCCCGCGCCACCAGGACCTCACCGTCGAGGGCCACCCGGCGCTTCGTGCCCCGCAGCTGGTGGTTGCGCTCGACGCGCGACGCCACCTCGCGCCCGAGGCCGCCGCGGTCGACGATCTCGATCGTGGCGTCGCGGCCACGCGGGTCGCCCTCGATGCGGTAGCGGGTGAATCCCACCACGGCCTTCACCGCCGGCGACAATGCCGCCAGCTGCTTCAGCGTGCGGTAGCCCAAGCGGTCGCGCCCGGCGCCGGCGGTCAGCACCTCGCGCACCAGTGGCGTCGCCAGCAAACCCTCGTCGCTGCGGGAGATGCCCACGGTGACCGTCTTGGCCTGGTGCTTGATGGCGTCGACGGGACGGGTCAGTTCCTCGATCGCCCTCGTGAGGGCGGCGGTGAGGTCGTCGACCAGCACCTCGGGCGTGCCCACCTTGCCGTACTCGAGTTGATACGAGTCGAGCGGCAGCGGGCCGGTGGCGTAGCGCAGCAGCGACGTGACCTTCACCGCCGTGCTGGCTTCGAGGTTGCCGTCGTAGGTGCCGCTGCGCAGACCGTCGGTGAACCGGTGTACGACCGGTCCCAAGGTCTCGCGCACCCGGCCGAGCACCACGTCGCCCGTGGCACCGTCGGACACCGCCGCCTCGATGGCCTCGCGGCCTTCGCGCAGCGGGCGGGCCAGGGCGTCGATGGCGAGCGCTGCCTCGTAGCCGAACAGATGACCCACCACGGCCGACAGGACGAAGGCCAGCGACGGGTCGACGGCCGGCACCGACAGGACCTCCATCGCCGCACCGAAGCGCTCCTCGCCGTCCGTGGCGATCACGACGGGAGCGGCCTTGTGGGCGCGGTAGATCGCGACCTCCTTGGCCACGTCGTCGGCCGTCGAGCCGACCAAGCCGGCGGCACAAACGAGGATGAGCGGCTCCGACGACAGGTCGATGTGCTTCTTGTCCTCGGTGATGTCGCAGGCGATGGACTTGTAGCAGAGCTCGGAGAGCTTGATCCGCACCTCCTCGGCGGCGACGCGGTTGGGGCCGTTGCCCACGACCGCCCAGTAGCGCCGGGGCGGGGCGAACCGGCGGGCGGCCTCGGCGATGCGGGGCCGGCTCTCGATCACGGTGCGCATGGCGTCGGGGAGCTGCCGCAGCGCCACCAGCAGGCGATGGCGATCCCGCGGATCGCCGGTGCCCATGGCGTCGGCGATGGCGCACGACAGCAGCACGCCCGCCGCGACCTGGGCGTAGAAGGCCTTCGTCGAGGCCACGCTCATCTCCACGTCGCGACCATCGGACGTGTAGAGCACGCCGTCGGCCTTGTCCGTGAGATCGCTGCGCCGGCGATTGACGATGGCGACCACCGACGCGCCCCGTCCCCGGGCCAGGTCGACGGTGCGATTGGTGTCGGTGGTGGTGCCGCTCTGGCTGATGGCCACGATGAGCGTGTCGGAGAGATCGTGGGTCATCTGGAAGCCCGAGTACTCAGTGGCCGTCGTCGCCCGCACGGTGACGTCGGCATCGGCCACAAGACCAGCGAGCACGTCCACCATGCTCATGCCGGCCACCGCCGCCGTGCCCTGACCGATCACCACCACGCGCCGGATGGCGCCGCTCGCCAGCTTGGCCACCAACGATGCCGGCAACGTCGCCTCGCCGACGTTGGCGCTCAGCACGCCGCCGTCGTCGTGGATGCGCCCTCGGAGCGTCTTGCGGAAGCTGATCGGTGACTCGGTGATCTCCTTGAGCAGGAAGTGGGGCGCCGTCCCTCGATCGATGTCGCGGGTCGTGATGTCGGTCTGCACGAAGTCGTCGTGGTCGACGGGCAGTTCGGTGCCGTCATAGGCGATGCGCTTGATGCCCTCGATCGTGCCGGCGCGGGCGCCGTCGAGCACGAGCACCTGACCTCGACTGGCGTCCTCACCGGGCCGAGCCGGCGTCTCGCCGTCCATCCTCAGGTACGTGCTGGTTTCCTCGACCAGACCGTAGGGCTCGCTGGCCACGATGTAGGCGTCGTCGGCGAGACCCACGTAGAGCGCCTGGCCGCTGCCCCTCAGGGCCAGCCACAGCTCGTCGGGCCGGTCACTCGACGCCGCGCCGATGGCGACCGAGCCGTCGAACGACGCCACCGTGCGCCGGAAGGCCTCGGTGGTGTCGTGGCCGGCGGCGACCAGGCGGGACACCAGCGCCGGGATCACCTTGGCGTCGGTGGTGATGGGCGCCGGGATGCGCAGCCCGAACTGGGCCTTCAGGTCGGCGTGGTTGTCGACGTCGCCGTTGAGCGCCGCCACCACGTACGGGGCCGGCTCGCCGCCCTCCTCCTCCTGGTTGAGGGGATGGGCATTGGGCTCGGAGATGATGCCGACACTGGCCCAACGGGTGTGGCCCAAGACGGTCACTCGCGCCGACGGCGCCACCAGCGCCAGCCCCAGCAGCCCGTCGGTGCGCAGCGCATGGCGCAGGGCGGCGGTGTTGTCGCCGAGCTCGCCGATCTCCGCGGCCGCCTTGTACACGAACGACAACGCCCCCTCCGGCGTCACCCGCACGGAACCCGATGTGAACAACGGGTCGGCGGCACGCGGCGCCAGGAGCGCCCGGATGGGGGGCGAGTCGACATCGAGATCGTGACCCCACACCGTGAGGTGCAAGCCGGCCGAGTCCCGGCCCCGGACCTCCAGGCGATCGATGGCCGAGAGTGCCATCTGCACTGCCGTGAAGGCCGCCAGCGCAGCCTGGCCGCCGGTCCGACCGGCGAGGTCGGCCACCGCTTCGGCGGCGCGCAACCGGTCGCGGCGAACCGCCCAGAGCGCATCGCGGAGCTCGACCAGTGACGCGTTGCGGGCCTCGATGTCGGCGGCCGAGTCGGTCGCTTCCAGGTAGCTCTCGACGGCGTCGGCGCGTGCGTCCAGCACGTCGAGGCGGGCGAGGACGGCCGTGCGCAACTCGGGTCGGGCGGCCAGCACCGAGACCCCGGCGATGCCCCGTAGCAGCCGGTCGGCCTCACTCACGTGGCGGGCGGCGGCGATGACCGAGCGCGGCGGCGCGGAAGGGGGCAGGGGCACCCCGACGGCGGCGTCCAGGGCCGCGATGACCTCTGCGGGACCCGGCACAGCCCGCCCGTCGGGGCGGGTCAGGATGGCGACGATCCCGCACATAGTGCGACGAGGCTACCGGCGGCCCGCGTCGCGGCAGGGCCCACCGCCCCATGTCACACCGCGGCGCGTACTGACGCGTTTATCGGTCATGTACGACCCGTTGCGTACATCAGATGGCGGGTTGCGCTAAGTGCGACCGGCGCGCTCGACCGCCGCCACCAGGTCGTGGACCACCGCTTCGGCCTCGTCGTGGCTGGCCGCTTCCACCATCACCCGCACCAGAGGCTCGGTACCGCTGGCCCGCACGAGCACCCGACCGGTCGTCCCCAGCCGCCGCTCGGCTTCGTCGATCGCCCCCGCGATGCGCTCGGCCACCCCGGGCGCCGAGCCGGTCACCCGCACGTTCACGAGCACCTGCGGCAGCCGGGTCATGGCGGCGGCCGCCAGGTCGGCCAGCGAACGACCGCTGCGGGCCATCACTTCCATCAGCAGCAGCCCCGTGAGGGTGCCGTCTCCGGTCGTGGCCAGGTCGCGGAAGATGACGTGGCCGCTCTGCTCGCCCCCCAGCGACCAGCGGCCCCGATCGAGGGCGCTCAGCACGTAGCGGTCGCCCACGGGCGTGTCCACGACCGTGATGCCGGTCTCGGCCATGGCCAGGCGGAAGCCGAGGTTGGTCATCACCGTGACCACCACCGTGTCGTCGCGCAGGGCGCCGCGGGCGCGCAGGTCCCGGGCGCAGATGGCGATCAGGTGGTCGCCGTCGACGACCGAGCCGGTGTGGTCGACGGCGATGAGCCGGTCGGCGTCGCCGTCGAAGGCGAGCCCGGCGTCGGCCCCTTCGGCCACGACGGCCAGGCGGAGGTTCTCCGGATGGGTGGCACCGCAGCGATCGTTGATGTTGCAACCATCGGGATGGTCGTTGATGACGACGACGTCGGCACCCAGTCGCTGGAACGCCGCAGGTGCCACCGCGCTGGCGGCGCCGTTGGCGCAGTCGAGCACCACGGTGACACCGTCGAGACGGTGGCCGGCCAGGATGCCGGTGAGGTGCTCGACGTAGCGCTCTGCGGCGCCGGGACGCTCCAGCACCTCGCCGACGTCCTCGCCCGAGGGCCCGCCGGCGGCGCCGCCGAGCACGGCCTCCAGCTCGGTCTCGACCGCCGCCTCGACGTCGTCGGGCAGCTTGAGGCCTCCGGGGGCGAAGAGCTTGATGCCGTTGTCGGCGAACGAGTTGTGCGACGCCGAGATCACCGCGCCTGGCACCCCTTCGGCCTCGGACACGAAGGCCACGCCCGGCGTGGGTAGCACGCCCAGGCGTTCCACGGTGACACCTTCGGCGGCGAAGCCGGCGGCCAGAGCGGACTCCAGGAGGGGGCCGGAGATGCGGGTGTCGCGGCCGATGACCACCCGGTCGCCGCCGAGCACACGCGCCGCGGCGCGGCCGAGCGCCAACGCCAACTCGGGTGTCAGCTCGGTGTTGGCGATCCCCCGGATGCCGTCGGTGCCGAAGCGCAGCGTCATGGACGCCGGGGCTCCAGGACGATCAGCGCTTCGAGTACTGCGGGGCCTTGCGGGCCTTCTTGAGCCCGTACTTCTTGCTCTCCTTCACCCGCGAGTCACGCGTGAGGAGGCCGGCCTTCTTCAGGCCGGGTCGCAGCTCGGGGTCCAGCTCGATGAGCGCCCGGGCGATGCCCATGCGCAGCGCTCCGGCCTGGCCCGTGACCCCGCCACCGTCGATGGTGGCGTCGATGTCGTAGGTCTCTTCGGTGGTGGTGAGGCGCAGCGGCTCGGTGACCACCATGCGCTGCGTCGCCGTGGGGAAGTACTGCTCGATCGGGCGACGGTTCACCGTGATGACGCCGGTACCCGGACGCAGCCGCACGCGCGCGACAGCTTCCTTGCGACGGCCGGTGGTCTGGGTGAGCGGCTTGGTCATCGGTTCTCTTCTCTCAGCGAATCTCAGCGGGCCTTGGCGTGCGCTGCCAGCTGGAGCGGCTGCGGCTGCTGGGCGGCGTGGGGATGGGTAGGCCCGGCGTAGACCTTCAGCTTCTTGAGCTGCTGGCGCCCGAGGGGGCCCTTCGGGAGCATGCCTCGCACCGACTGGCGCACCGCGTCGGCGGGCTTGCGGTCGAGGAGGTGGGCGTAGGACTCTCGCTTGAGGCCGCCGGGGTACCCGCTGTAGCGGAAGACTTCCTTGGCGTCGGCCTTCCCTGACGTGAGCACCACCTTGGAGGCGTTGATGATCACGACGTGGTCGCCGGTGTCGATGTGAGGGGCGAAGATGGGCTTGTGCTTGCCGCGCAGAAGGCGCGCCGCCTCGGTGCAGACGCGACCGAGCACCATGCCCTCGGCATCGATGACGTGCCAGGCGCGCTGGATCTCGCTGGCTTTCGGAGAGTACGTACGCATGCCGGAAGACTTTCTGTGCGCGCTCGGACGGACAGCCGGCCGAGGAACCTTGAAAGGATAGGGGTCACAGCGATCCCCGACAAGCGCGGGATCGGGCGAGCGCTGCGCTTACAACCCCGAGGCGATGGGGTTGCGCAAGGTACCGACGCCTTCGATGGTGACCTCCACCACGTCACCGGGCACCAGCCACCGCGGCGGCTGGCGCGCCGCGCCGACCCCGTTGGGCGTCCCGGTGACGATGAGGTCGCCCGGCTCCAACGTCATGATGGCGCTGATGGCCTCCACCAGATGAGCCACGTCGAAGATGAGTTGGTCCGTCTTGGAGTCCTGCAGCACCTCGCCGCTGACCGTCGTGGTGAGGCGCAGGCCGGACGCCCCCGGCGGTAGTTCGTCGGCGGTGACGATCTCCGGCCCGAACCCGCCGGTGCCGTCGAAGTTCTTGCCCGGTAGGAACTGCGTGGTCTTGCGCTGGAAGTCACGCACGCTGCCGTCGTTGAAGACCGAGTACCCGGCCACGTGCTCGAGGGCCTGGTCGAGGGGGATGTTGCGCCCTCCGTCGCCGATCACCGCGACCAGCTCACCCTCGTAGTCGAGCTGGTGGCTGGCCTGGGGCACCAGCAGCGGATCGCCGTCGGCCACCAGGGTCGTGGTGTACCGGGGAAACAGCACGGGGTAGTCGGGGATGGCGGCCCCGGTCTCGGCGGCGTGGTCGGCGTAGTTCAGGCCGACGCAGATGATCTTCGGCGGCATGGGCACCGGCGGCAGCAGCGTGACCGCGGCCAGGGCGACGGCCGGCTCCTGCTCCCATCCGGCGAGACCGGCCGCACCGGCGGCGAGGGCGCCGGTGATGGTCATCGACCGGGGGAGCTCGTGCACCCGGTCGTCCACTCGCACACCCGCTCGGACCTGGCCGTCATGGAGGTAGCTCACCAGCCTCATGCGCGGGACGATACCCCTGCGCCGAAGCCGTCGGGGTAGCCGACCTCCCAGAGGCACAGCCCGGTCGGCGGGGCGATGTTGCCGACGAGGGCACGGTCGCGCGCCTGCAGCACCCCGAGGACCTCGCCGGCCCGCCGCCGGCCGCGGCCGACGTCGACGAGCAGACCCACGATCGAACGCACCATCTGGTGGCAGAAGGCGTTGGCGCAGATCTCGAACTGCAGCCGGCCCTCCCCCAGATCGCTCCAACCCACGTCGGTCACCCGCCGCACGAGGGTGGGCACGGGCGCGCCGTCGCGCACCGCGGCGCCCGGCAGAACGAGCTGAAATCGTGCTCGCCCCGGAGCGGATCGCAGGCCAGGCGCATCACGGCGAGATCGAGCCGATCGCCGACGAGCCACGAGGTGCGGGCCAGGAACGGATCGGCGACGCTGCGGTTGAGGACGGAATACCGGTAGCGCCGCCAGCGGGCCGAGAAGCGGGCGTCGAAGTCGTCGGGCGCCACCTCGGCCGCCCGCACCACGATGGCCGGCTTGCACAGACCGTTGACCGAGCGCTGCAACCGCTCCAGGTCGAGACCGTCGGCGGGCGCGTCAAAGGTGACCACCTGACCCCACGCGTGCACGCCGGCGTCGGTACGGCCGGCGACGGTCAGCTCGACGCCGGCACCCAGCACCCGCTCGACGGCCGCCCTCAACGTCGACCCCACCGTGGCGACGCCCGCGTTCTCGGCGAAACCGTGGAAGTCGGTCCCGTCGTAGGCGACCAGCAAACGAACTCGCACGAGGTGCTGCCTCGGCTCCGCCTCGGTCTCGCTCCGCTCGGTCAATGCAGCACGCCGCCGCACGGCGACGCCAGCGGGCTCAGACCAGTTCGATGCGAGCCATCGGCGCGTTGTCGCCGTGGCGGGTGCCCAGCTTCAGGATGCGGGTGTACCCGCCGGGGCGCGTGGCGTAGCGCGGCGCCACCTCGTGGACCAGCTTGTACGTCATCTCTTTGTCACCGAGGTAGGACTGGATCTCGCGGATGCGGTGGAGGCTGCCCTCGTCTTCGGCGTCGGTGGCCTTCTTGGCCTTGGTGATGAGCTTCTCGGCGATGGGGCGCAGGGCCTTGGCCTTGGCCTCGGTGGTGGTGATGCCCTCGGCCGCCACCAGGGAGGCAACGAGGTTCGCCATCATGAGGCGTTGGTGAGCGGCGTCGCCGCCGAATCGGCGGGAGCGCTTCGGGGTGGCAGGCATGTCGGGGTTCCTCTTCCTCTCACCCGCGCAGCGACAGGCCGCGCTCGTCGAGCTTGGCCTTCACCTCGTCGAGGGACTTCTGGCCGAAGTTCGTGATGTTGAGGAGGTCTTCCTCGGTCTTCAGGACGAGCTCGCCGATCGTGTTGATCTGGGCCCGCTTCAGGCAGTTGCGGGGGCGCTCGGACAGGTCGAGGTCCTCGATGGGATGGTTCAGGTCAGGCGAACCGGCGGCGGCGTCGGCCACCTCGCCCAGCTCGAGGCCCTGAGCGTTGTCGCTCATGTTGGCGACGAGGTCGACGAGCGAGCGCAGCGTGGCGCCGGCCGAGGCCAGGGCGTCGCGGGGCGTGATGGAACCGTCGGTCTCGATGTCGAGCACGAGGCGGTCGTAGTTCGTCGACTGCTCGACGCGCGTGGGCTCCACGTTGAAGGTGACCCGGCGCACCGGCGAGAAGATGGCGTCGATGGGCACGACACCGATGGTGCGGGTCAGCGTCTCCCGGTCGGCCGACAGGTAGCCCCGGCCGCGCTCGACCGTGAGGTCGATGGCGAGGCGTCCCTTGGCGTTGAGGGTGGCGATGTGGAGGTCGCGGTTGAGGATCTCGATCTCCGACGGCACCTTGATGTCGCCGGCGGTGATGTCGGCCGGGCCGCGGGCGTCGAGGCGCACGATGACCGCCTCTTCCGAGACCGACGTGAGCACGATGTCCTTGAGGTTCAAGATGATGTCGGTCACGTCTTCGGTGACCCCGGCAATGGTGTCGAACTCGTGCAGCGCGTCGTCGAAGCGGACCGTCGTGATGGCGGCGCCGGGAATCGAGGAGAGCAGCGTGCGGCGGAGCGAGTTGCCGATCGTGTAGCCGAAGCCTGGCTCGAGCGGGCCGACGGAGAACCGCTGACGGTTCGCTTCGGCCTCACTGAGCGCTTCGACGGTCGGACGTTGGATGACCAGCATGGCGATCCCTTGGGTGGTGGAGGGCTACTTGGAGTAGAGCTCGACGATGAGCTGCTCGCGCACGGGCACGTCGATGTGGGAACGCAGCGGCAGGTCGCGGACCGTGACCTGCTGTTGGCCGTCGCCCACTTCGAGCCACGGCGGCGTCTGGCGGTCGAGCGTGTCGATGTTGGAGCGCACCGCGATGAAGCCGCGGGCCTTGTCGGACAGGGCCACGACGTCGCCCTTGCGCACCTGGTAGCTGGGGATGGTGACCCGCTTGCCGTTGACCTTCACGTGACCGTGACGGACGAACTGGCGGGCCTGGGAGCGGCTGGAGCCCCAGCCGGCGCGGAAGGCGACGTTGTCGAGGCGGGTCTCGAGCAGGCGGAGCAGGTTCTCACCGGTGACGCCCTGCTGGCGGGTCGCCTCCTTGTAGAGGTTGCTGAACTGCTTCTCCATGAGCCCGTAGATGCGCCGGGCCTTCTGCTTCTCGCGCAGCTGGGTCAGGTACTCGGACCCCTGCTGGCGGCGGGACCGGCCGTGATCGCCGGGCGGGTAGGGCCGGCGCTCGATCGGGCACTTCATCGAGTCGCACTTGGTGCCCTTGAGGTAGAGCTTCATCCGCTCGCGGCGGCAGAGCCGGCAGACCGGACCGGTGTAGCGAGCCATCAGACCCTCCGTCGCTTGGGCTGGCGGCAGCCGTTGTGGGGCACCGGCGTCACGTCCTTGATGCCGGACACCTCGATGCCCGTGTTCTGGATGGAGCGGATGGCCGTCTCCCGGCCGGACCCGGGACCCTTGACGAGCACCTCGACCCGGCGCACGCCGTGCTCCATCGCCGCGCGAGCGGCCTTCTCGGCGGCCAGCTGGGCCGCGAACGGGGTCGACTTGCGTGAGCCCTTGAACCCGACGTTGCCGGACGACGCCCACGCCAGCGTGTTGCCCTCGGTGTCGGTGATGGTGACGATGGTGTTGTTGAAGGAGCTCTTGATGTGCGCCACCCCGTAGGTGACGTTCTTGCGTTCCTTCTTGCGAGGGCGGCGTCCGCCCGGCTTCGGCTTGGCCACTTACTTCCTCACAGCCTTCTTCTTGTTGGCGACCGTCTTCTTGGGTCCCTTGCGGGTACGGGCGTTGGTGTGGGTGCGCTGGCCCCGCACGGGCAGGCCCTTGCGGTGGCGCACGCCTTGGTACGAACCGATCTCGATCTTGCGCTTGATGTCCTGGGCCACATCTCGGCGCAGGTCACCTTCGACCCGGAGGTTGGCGTCCACGTAGACGCGGATGCGGTTCACCTCGTCGTCGGTGAGGTCGCGCACGCGGGTGTCGGGGTTGAGCCCGAGATCCGAGCACACCTTGAGCGCAGTGGGTCGACCTACGCCGAACACGTAGGTGAGGGCGATCTCGAGCCGCTTCTCGCGGGGGATGTCGACGCCGGCGATTCGTGCCATGTGGTGCCTCCTCAGCCCTGGCGCTGCTTGTGACGGGGGTTGGTGCAGATGACGTGGACGCGACCGTGCCGGCGGATCACCTTGCAGTGCTCGCAGATCCTCTTGACGCTGGGTCGTACCTTCATGTCAGCCTCTTACTTGTACCGGTAGGTGATGCGGCCTCGGGCGAGGTCGTAGGGGGTGAGCTCCACCTGGACGCGATCCCCGGGCAGGATCCGGATGTAGTGCATCCGCATCTTCCCTGAGATGTGGGCGAGTACGTGATGCCCGCTTTCGAGCTCCACGCGGAACATGGCGTTCGGCAAGGGTTCGACGACGGTGCCCTCAAGTACGATCGCGTCTTCCTTGGGTTTCGGCAGGGCAGCGCTCTCCTGACAGGTGATCGAAGGGGGTTGGGTGCCGGCGCGCGGAGAGCCACGACGACGGCAGGGCCGACCAGCAATGCTATCGCCCAGAGGCCCCAACGCAAAGCGCGCGTGACCAGGCCGTTTGCCCGACATGCAGCGTACCGACGTGAGCATCGGTCAATTACGACGCCTGGCGCACATCAGATGGCGGGTGCGGCGGTGGTGGCGGGATGCTGCCGATCGCGTCGGCTCCCCCCTTGGGGTGCCACGGCGTCCGTCGCCATCACGGCGCGTGGCCGACAGCGGCCGCCGTGGCTCGTTCTCGTCGCGCTTGAGTAGCAAAGTCGCGGTCGTTCTGCACCGAGAAGCACATATGCACCGAGAACCACGCCACGAACGCTCACGCACCGTAGCTTCCGACGACCGGGCGCTCGCCGAGCAACCACGAGGCCACGAACGGTGCTCGCCAGCGCGCCACGCCGACGACGACGACGACGAACCCGTTTGCCGAGCGACAGCGAGACGCGGCCGCCGGCCGCCATTAGGGGCCATCAGGGGAGCGTCAGCACCTCAGGCCCGTGCTCGGTGACGGCGATCGTGTGTTCGGTGTGGGCCGCCCGGCGGCCATCGGTGGTGCGCACGCTCCAACCGTCGTCGAGCACCTCCACCGCCGCCGACCCGACCACCACCATCGGCTCCACCGCTAGCACCGAGCCCGGCGCCAGCTTGGGGCCACGACCCGGCCGGCCGTAGTTGGGGACGTCGGGCCACTCGTGCATGGCCCGGCCGATCCCGTGGCCGCAGTAGTCGCGCAGCACGTCCAGCCCAGCGGTCAGCACCAGGGTCTCGACCGCCGCCCCCACGTCGCCCACCCGGTTGCCGGCCACCATGGCGGCGATGGCGGCGTCGAGGGCGGCCTCGGCCACCGCCACCAGCCGCTGCGACTCGGCGTCGATGCTGCCCACGCCCGCCGTGAAGGCGGCGTCGCCGTGCCAGCCGTCGACGACGGCACCGCAGTCGATCGACACCAGATCACCCTCGGCCAGCCGGATGGCATCGGAGGGGATGCCGTGCACGACGGTGTCATTGACCGAGGCGCAGATCACCGCCGGGTAGCCGTGGTAGCCCAGGAAGTTCGACGTGGCGCCGCGCCGCTCCAGGACCTGGCGCCCGATCAGGTCCAGCTCGGCGGTGGTGACACCGGGCCCGATGGCCTCCCGGATGCGCTCGTGCATCTCCGCCACCACTCGCCCGGCGGTGCGCATCGACCGCAGCTCGGCGGCGCTTCGACGAGGCACGGTCCCCTTCATCACCACGACCTCATCGACGTCGTCGCCACCGTGTCATGGCAGCGGCGCTCGGGGCCGGGAGTCGATGGTGGCGATGAGCCGGGCCGTCACCTCGTCGGGCTGCCCGACGCCGTCGACCACCTCCAGCAGGCGCTGGTGGTCGTAGTACTCGATGAGGGGTCGGGTCTGGGACTCGTACAGATCCAGGCGACGATTGATGGCGTCCTCGGTGTCGTCGGCCCGGTGCACGACGTCGCCGCCGCAGACGTCGCAGAACCAGGGCATCTTCTCCTTTCCCGTGGCGGTGTAGTTGGTGCCACAGTCCTGGCAGACCCGCCGCGCCGCCAGCCGCCCGAGCACCAGCTCACGCGGCACCTCGAGGTCGACGACCAGATCGATGGGCTGATCGACGGTGATCTCGCCGAGGGCGCCGGCCTGGGGGACCGTGCGGGGGAAGCCGTCGAGCACGAAACCCCGGCTGCGGGCGTCGGGCTTGCCGATCCGCTCGGCCACGATGCCGATCATGATGTCGTCGGGCACCAGCCCGCCTTCGTCCATGATCTCCTTGGCCTTGAGACCCATCTCGGTGCCTTCCTTCACGGCGGCCCGCAGGATGTCACCGGTGGAGATGTGAGGCACCACGTAGTGGCGAGAGATCCGCACACACTGCGTGCCCTTCCCCGCCCCTTGACGCCCAAGCAAGATCAGGCGGACGCCAGGGATCAAGCGTCCTCCTCCCGCCAGCGGCGACGGAAGGTCGGGGTCACTTCAGGAAGCCCTCGTAGTTGCGCAGCATCAGCTGGCTGTCGATCTGCTTCATGGTTTCGAGGGCCACGCCGACGGCGATGAGCACCGTGGTGCCGCCGAAGGGGAACTGGTTCACGCTGCCGATGGCCAGCACGATGCTGGGCAGGATGGCGATGGCGGCGATGAACACGGCCCCCGGCAAGGTGATGCGGTTCAGGATTCGTTGAAGGTAGCGCTCCGTCTGGGGTCCGGGACGAATGCCGGGGATGAACCCACCCTGCTTGCGGATCTGATCGGCCTGCTTGACCGGGTCGAAGGCGATGGCGTTGTAGAAGTAGGCGAACCCCACGATGAGCAGCGTGTAGAAGATGATGTGCAGCCAGTTCTGGCTGTTCAGGACGTAGGTGTCGACGAAGCTCTGCAACCAGGCCCAGTTGAAGATGTTCGTGAGCAGCGCCGGCAGCAGCAGGATGGAGCTGGCGAAGATGATGGGGATCACGCCGGCCTGGTCGACCTTGAGCGGGATGTAGGTGCTCTGGCCACCGTACTGGCGCCGGCCCACGACCCGTTTGGCGAACTGCACCGGTATCCGCCGCTGACCGCTCTCGATGAACACGATCGCCACCAGGATGCCGACGGAGATCACCACCAGGACGCCGAAGACCAGGAACTTCTTCTCCTTGAGGATGGCGTAGTACTGGAAGGGCAGCGAGCTGACGACCGAGGTGAAGATGAGGATCGACATGCCGTTGCCGATGCCGCGCTGGGTGATGAGCTCACCCATCCACATGAGCAGGCAGGTGCCGGCGACGAGCGTCAGCATCACCAGGAGCACGCGATCGAGGGGGAATCCGGGCAGCAACACGACATCGGGGGCTTGGCGCCCACCCAGCAGCGCACCGCCGCCGCCCCGCCCGAACAGGAAGGTCAGCGCCGTGGCCTGCAGCAGGGCGATGGCCAGGGCCAGGTAGCGCGTCCACTGGGTGATCTTGCGCTGACCGACGGCGCCCGCCTCCTGCCACTCCTGCAGCTTGGGCACCACCACACCGAGGATCTGGATGATGATCGACGACGTGATGTACGGCATGATCCCGAGGGCGAAGATGGCGAACTGGCTGAGCGCCCCACCGGAGAACAGGTTGAGGAACCCGAGGGTGCCCTGCGTCTCGGCCGCCTTCTGAAGCTGCTTGACCGCCTGGATGTCGACGCCGGGCACCGGGATGGTCGCACCGAGCCGGTAGATGACGATCATGAGCAAGGTGAACAGGACCTTGTTCCGGAGATCCGGCACCTTGAAGATGTTCTTCAGACTGGAGAACACGCACGGCTCCTTGAACGCAACGATTCCGGGCCAGGCCGCTGGAGCACGTCAGCGACCAGCGATCTCAGCGGTTGGTGAACTGGTTGCCCTTCACCGGCGGACGACCGGTGCGGTACGGCGAGGGCAGCACGTCCACGGTACCCCCGGCGGCCGTGATGGCGGCTTCGGCTGCCTTGGAGAAACCGTGGGCCGTGACCCGCAGCGGGCGAGTCAGCTCGCCCCGGGCCAGGACCTTGATGAGGGCGCCCTTGTGGGACAGCCCGTGCTCGTGGAGCAGGGCCGGTGTCACCTCGCTGAGGTCGTACTGGGTGGCCACCGCCTCCAGCGTGTCGAGGTTGACGCCCTGGTACTCCACGCGGAAGGGGTTGTTGAAGCCCTTCAGCTTGGGGACGCGCTGCTTGAGCGGCATCTGGCCGCCCTCGAAGCCGCGGGCGACGGTGTTGCGGGCGCGCTGGCCCTTGGTGCCGCGGCCGGCGGTCTTGCCGCCATGGCCACCGATGCCGCGCCCGACGCGCCGCTTGGCCTTGGTGGACCCCGGCGCGGGCTTCAGGTCGTCGATGCGCATGTCAGCTCTCCTCGGCGCTCGTCACCGTCTCGACGGTGATGAGGTGCGGGACTCGGGCGATCATCCCGCGGATCTCGGGACGGTCGGGCAGGGTGTTGGTCTGACCGATGCCGCGCAGGCCGAGGGCCCGCAGCGTGCCTCGGGCCTTCGGCTTGGCGCCGATCGACGACTTCACCTGCGTGATCTTCAACTCGACGGCCATCATCGGACCTCGTCGTACACGATGGGACCGCGCTCGCTCTCGGTGTAGGCCCGCAGCAGGCCCTTGGGCGTGAACTCCTCGGCCGACAGGCCGCGCCGCTTGGCCACCTGATCGGGGCGCTGCAGCGACTGGAGGCCCTGGATGGTGGCGCGAGCCACGTTGATGGCATTGGACGACCCCAGCGACTTGGCCAGGACGTCGTGGATGCCGGCTTCCTCCAGGATGGCGCGGGCGGCGCCACCGGCGATGACGCCGGTACCGGGAGCGGCGGGCTTCAGCAGCACGCGACCAGCCCCGGTCTCGCCGATCACCGGGTGCACGATGGTGGAACCGGCCAGGGCCACGTTGAAGATGTTCTTCTTGGCTTCCTCGGTGCCCTTCTGGATGGCGAGGGGCACCTCCTTGGCCTTGCCGTAGCCGAGGCCGACGCGCCCGGCGCCGTCGCCGATCACCACGAGCGCGGTGAACGAGAACCGCCGGCCGCCCTTGACCACCTTGGCCACGCGGTTGATGGCGATGACCCGCGACTCTCGCAGGCCAGCGTTGGAATCGGCCATCAGAACTCCAGTCCAGCTTCACGGGCGGCGTCGGCCGCCGCTTTGACCCGGCCGTGGAAGCGGAAACCGCCACGATCGAACACGACCTTGCTGACGCCGGCGGCCTTGGCCCGCTCGCCGACGAGGGCGCCGACTCGCGCCGCGGCGTCGACCGTGCCGGTCGAGCCGCCGCTGCGGATGTCGGGCTCTACCGTGGAGGCGGCGGCCAGGGTGTGACCGGCTTCGTCGTCGATCACCTGGAGGACCAGGTGCCGGTTCGAGCGGAACACGGCGAGGCGGGGACGCTCGGGTGTCCCGGTGATCTTCTTGCGGACGCGATGGTGGCGCCGCGTGCGGGACTCGAGGCGTTGCTTGGAGATGCTGCTCATCACTTCTTCCCTGCCTTGCCGGCCTTGCGGAGCACCCGCTCGCCGGCGTAGCGCACGCCCTTGCCCTTGTAGGGCTCGGGCTTGCGGATGGCGCGAATGTTGGCCGCCACCTGACCTACGGCTTCCTTGTCGATCCCCTTCACCAGCACCCGGGTGGGCCCGGGCACCTCGAAGGTGACCCCCTCGGGGGCGTTCACCACGACGGGGTGGCTGAACCCGAGGGCCAGGCGCAGTGCGGAGGGGCCTTGGGCCTCGGCGCGGTAGCCGACGCCCACGATCTCGAGCTCCTTCTGGAACCCGTCGGTGACGCCCACCACCATGTTGTTCACCAGGCTGCGGGTCAGCCCGTGCAGCGAGCGGTTCTCCCGCTCGTCGTCGGGCCGTTCCACCAGCAGCACGTCACCCTCCTGGCGGACGGTGATGGCGCCAGGCACGGGACGAGACAGCTCGCCCCGCGGACCCGTGACGGTGACGGTGCCGTCCTGGATGGCGATGTTGACGCCACCGGGGACGGTGATCGGTGCCTTGCCGATGCGGCTCACTGGTGCACCATCCTCATCTGAGCACGGGTTGAAGTCGGGACCCGGACGGGAGCACCAGTGAGCCGCTCGCCGCTGCGCGGCGAGCAGTGCACCGAGTCGTTACGCTCGCTTCGCTCGCTCATTGGTCCCTCACCACACGTAACAGAGGACTTCGCCGCCCATGCGGCGACGGCGCGCCTCACGGTCGGTCATGAGCCCCTGGCTGGTCGACAGGACGGCCACACCGAGGCCACCGAGCACGCGCGGCACCCGATCGGCCTTGGAGTAGACCCGGAGTCCGGGCTTGGACACCCGGCGCAGGCCCTGGATGGTGCGGGCCCGCTCGGGCGAGTACTTCATGGTGATGGTGAGCAGGTCGCCGGGGCGATCTGTGGCCTCACCCACCTCGAAGCCCTCGATGTAACCCTCTTGCTTGAGGATCTTGGCCAGCGCCACGCGCTGCTTCGACGACGGCATGCGTACTTCCTCGTGCATCGCCACGTTGGCGTTGCGGATGCGCGTGAGCATGTCGGCGATCGGGTCGGTCATCGTCATCGTTCAGGCCCCTCTCACCAGCTGGCCTTGGTGACGCCGGGAACCTCGCCGGCGTGCACGAGCTCACGCAGGCAGATCCGGCACAGGCCGAACTTGCGGTACACCGAGCGCGGCCGCCCACAGCGACGGCAACGGGTGTACGCCCGAACCTTGTACTTGGGCTTGCGCTGTTGCTTCTGGATCAGCGCCTTCTTGGCCATCTGCTATCGCCCTTTCCTGGACTTGGCCGAGCTCTTTCCACCGGCGCGCGGACGTTGACGCTGGTTGAAGAGCGTCACCTCGTCGATCACGCCACTGGCGAACGGGAACCCGTAGGCGCTGAGCAGCGCCCGGCCACCGTCGTTGTCCAACGCGCTGGTCACGATCGTGATGTCCATGCCGCGGGTGATGTCGACGCGGTCGTAGTCGATCTCCGGGAAGATCAGTTGCTCGTTCACGCCGAACGTGTAGTTGCCCCGGCCGTCCCATGAGTTGGGCGGGAGGCCGCGGAAGTCACGGATGCGGGGGATGGCGACCGAGAGCAGGCGGTCGAAGAACTCCCACATGCGGTCGCCCCGGAGCGTGACCTTGGCGCCGATCGACTGGCCCTCGCGGAGCTTGAACCCGGCGATCGATTGCGTGGCCTTGGTGATGAGCGGCTTCTGACCGGTGATGATGGTGAGGTCGGCGACGGCGCCCTCGAGCAGCGACGGCTGCTGCGTGGCCCGGCCGACGCCCATGTTCACGACGATCTTGACGAGTCGGGGCACCTGCATGACGTTGGCCAGGCCGAGCTGCTGCTTGACCTGGTCGCGGATCTCGGTGTCGTAGCGCACCTTCAGGCGCGGACGTTCTTTCGTGGCGACGGCCATCAGGCCAGCACCTCCCCCGTCTTGACCGCGACGCGAACCTTCTTGCCGTCCTCGACGCGGAATCCGATGCGGCTGGGCTTGCCCCGGCTGAGGATGGCCACGTTCGACGCATCGATCGGCATGTCCTTGTCGATGATGCCGGCCTGCATCGTGGCGCGGGTGGCCTTCTGGTGCTTCTTCACCACGTTGACGCCCTCGACGATGACCTTGCCGTCCTTGGGCAGGACGCGGATGATGACGCCGTCCTTGCCGCGGTCCTTGCCCTTGAGCACCACGACGTGGTCGCCCTTCTTGAGATTCATCACAACACCTCCGGGGCGAGCGAGATGATGCGCATGAAGCGCTTGTCCCGCAGCTCACGGCCGACGGGCCCGAAGATGCGGGTGCCACGCGGCGTCTGGTCGTCCTTGATCAGCACGGCGGCGTTCTCGTCGAAGCGGATGTAGCTGCCGTCGGGACGGCGCTTCTCCTTCTTCGTGCGCACCACCACGCACTTCACGACGTCGCCCTTCTTCACGGCGGCGCCGGGAATGGCGTCCTTGACGGTGGCGATGAAGATGTCGCCGATCGAGGCGTACCGGCGGCGAGTACCACCGAGCACCTTGATGACGAGCACCTCCTTCGCACCGCTGTTGTCCGCGACACGCAGCCGCGATTCCTGTTGGATCATTTGGCCCGCTCCAGCACTTCCACGATCCGCCAGCGCTTCAGCTTCGACAGCGGGCGGGTCTCCATCACACGGACGCGGTCGCCGGGGCGGGCGTCATTGGCTTCGTCGTGCACGTACAGACGCTTGGTGCGCTGGACGAACTTGGCGTAGCGAGGGTGACGCACGCGCTCGATCACGGCCACGACCGCGGTCTTGTCCATCTTGTTCGACACGACCACGCCCTCGCGCACCTTGCGGGCGGCGCGGGCGACCTTTTCGGTGCCGGCCGGCTCGGCGAGCCCGGTGGTGGCCGCCGGTGCGGCCGCTTCGACCGGGGCCGCGGTCTCGACGGTTTCCTCGGTCTCGGCGACATCTACGGTTTCGTCTTCGTCAGCCATCAGCTCTTCTCCGTTGCCTCTGCGGCGGCGATCTCCCGCTGGCGCAGGATGGTGTTGATGCGGGCGATCTGGCGCCGCACCTCGCCCAGGCGGCTGGTGTTGTCGAGCTGGCCGGTGACGTGCTGGAAGCGCAGGTTGAAGTGCTCCTTCTTCGCCTCCGTCAGCGCGTCGACCAGTGCGTTCACGTCCAGTTCGAGCAGGTCGCCCATGTGCTTGTTCGTGGTCATGTCAGATCACGTCCTCACGGGTGATGACCCGCGCTTTGATCGGCAGCTTCTGGATGGCGCGCTCGAGGGCGGCCTTGGCGATCTCGGGGTTGGGGTACGAGAGCTCGAACAGCACCCGGCCTGGCTTCACCACGGCGACCCAGCGCTCCGGGTTGCCCTTGCCCGAACCCATGCGGGTCTCGGCCGGCTTCTCGGTGACGGGCTTGTCCGGGAACACGTTGATCCAGACCTTGCCGCCACGCTTGATGTGGCGGGTCATGGCGATACGAGCGGCCTCGATCTGGCGGGCGGTGATCCAGCCTGGGTCGAGGGCCTGGATGCCGTACTCGCCGAACGACAGCTCCATGCCGCCGGTGGCGTTGCCCTTCAACCGGCCGCGGTGCTGCTTGCGGTGCTTGACCTTGCGGGGCATCAACATGCTGATCAGTCCTCACCCGGACGGAAGTGCGGGGTCTCGTGGCTTTCGCGCGTGCGGCGCTCGATCTCTTCTTCCTCGGCGAGGAGACGCTCGAGATCGGGGTCGGCCTCCTTGAGCAAGGGGGCCTCGACCTCCACAGGCGCCTCGGCCACATCGGCCTCGACGGTCTGCTTGCGACCGGCCGACGACACGACCCGGCGGGGCGCACCCTGGCCTGACGTCTCGCCCACGGCCATGGCCGCTTCGCGGGCGATCTTGTCTTCGATCTGCGACTTGTACGGGAGGATGTCGCCCTTGTAGAGCCACACCTTCACGCCGATGCGGCCGTAGGTGGTCTTGGCCTCGCGGAAGCCGTAGTCGATGTCGGCGCGCAGCGTGTGCAGCGGCACCCGACCTTCGCGGTACCACTCCGTGCGGCTCATCTCGGCGCCGCCCAGGCGACCCGAGCACTGCACCCGGATGCCAAGAGCGTTGGCCTTCTGGGCGTTCTGCACGGCGCGCTTCATGGCTCGGCGGAAGGCGATGCGCCCGGCCAACTGGTCGGCCACACCCTGGGCGATCAGCGCCGCGTCCAGCTCCGGCTGCTTGATCTCCTGGATGTTGAGCTGCACCTTCTGGTTGCCGGTGATCTTGGTGAGCCCGGCGCGCAGCTCGTCGGCCTGAGCGCCACGGCGTCCGATCACGATGCCCGGACGGGCGGTGTGGACGTCGACGCGCAAGCGGTCACGGGTGCGCTCGATCTCGATGCGGCTGATGGCGGCCTGGGGCAGCAACCCCATGATGTAGGCCCGGATCTTCCAGTCCTCGGTGAGGTACTCGGTGTACTCGCGGTCGCTGAACCACCGGCTCTTCCAGTCGGTGGTGACGCCGAGCCGGAAGCCGTAGGGGTTGACTTTCTGACCCATCAGGCATCGCCCTTCGTGTCGTCGGCTTCGTCGGCTTCGTCGTCGGCGCCGGTCGCGGTCGCCTCGGGGGCGTCCTCGGCCTCGTCGGCTTCGTCGGCCTCCGTGATGCCGTCCAGCTCTTCAGCCTCTTCGACCATCTGCTCCGTGGGCTCGCCCACGTTCACGTCGTCTTCGGCCTCGACCGAGTCCAGCGCCACCTCGTCGACCACCGGCTCGTCGTGGTCGTGGTCGTGGTCGTGGTCGTGGTCATGAGCCTGCACGCCGGCGGCCTGCTGACGGCTGCGGGCCACGCGCTCGCGCCGGGAGGTACCGGTGCGGCCACCGATGCGACTGCGGCGCCCGGTGGCGGGCTGGCGCTCCTCCTTGCGGCGGACCTGCTCCAGCTGCGAATCGCTCATGCGGGCGACGATGACCGTGATGTGGCACGTGCGCTTGCGCACCCGGGTCGCCCGGCCACGGGCACGGGGCCGGAAGCGCTTGAGCGTGGGGCCCTCGTCGGCGAAGCACGCGGCGATGTACAACTCGTCGGGATCTTGGCCGTCGTTGTGCTGGGCGTTGGCCACCGCCGACGCAAGGACCTTGCGGACCACGATGGCGATGTCGCGCTCGGTGAACTGCAAGATGGCGTCGGCGTCGCGCACGTGGCGACCCCGGATGAGGTCGAGCACTTCGCGAGCCTTCGTCGCCGACGAGCGGACGTAGCGCACCTGCGCCCGCGTGCCGACGCGCTCGCCCACCTTGGTGGCGCCCTCGTTGGTCTTCGGCCCCGTCATCGCCGGCCCTTCACGTTCTTCTCTTGGCCGGCGTGGTAGCGGAACGTCCGCGTCGGCGAGAACTCACCGAGCTTGTGACCCACCATCGATTCGGTGATGTACACGGGCACGTGCTTGCGGCCGTCGTGGACGGCGATCGTGTGGCCCACCATCTCGGGGATGATCGTGGACCGGCGCGACCACGTCTTGATGACCTTCTTCTCGCTGGCGGCGTTGAGGACGTCCACCTTCTTCAGCAGGTGATCGTCGACGAACGGACCTTTTTCAGGCTGCGCGGCATGACTTACCTCCGACCACGGCCGGTGCGCCGGCGGCGGACGATGAGCTTCTGGGACGGCTTGGTCTTGTCTCTGGTACGGCCCTCGGGCTTGCCCCACGGCGAGACCGGGTGGCGGCCTCCGGAGGTCTTGCCCTCGCCGCCACCATGGGGATGGTCGACCGGGTTCATGGCCACGCCACGACTCTGCGGACGAACGCCCTTCCAGCGGTTGCGGCCGGCCTTGCCGACCTTGATCAGCTCGGCCTCGGCGTTGCCGACCTCGCCCACGGTGCCCCGGCAGTCGATGGGGACGCGGCGCATCTCGGTGGAAGGCAGGCGCAGCGTGGCGAAGTCGCCTTCCTTGGCAACGAGCTGCACGCTGGCGCCGGCGGAGCGGGCCATCTTGCCGCCCTGACCCGGACGCAGCTCCACGTTGTGCACGGTGGTGCCGACCGGGATGTAGCGAAGGGGCAGCGCGTTGCCGGGCCGGATCTCCGAGCCCTGCCCGCTCTGGAGGCGGTCGCCGACCTTCACGCCCTTGGGCGCCAGGACGTAGGCCTTCTCGCCGTCGAGGTAGTGGAGCAGCAGGATGCGGCAGTTGCGGTTGGGGTCGTACTCGACGGCGGCGACCTTGGCCGGGATGCCGTCCTTCACCCGCTTGAAGTCGACCATGCGGTACTGGCGCTTGTGGCCGCCACCGCGATGGCGCGACGTCTTGCGGCCGTAGGCGTTACGACCACCGGTCTTCGGGTTGGGGCCGAGCAGGGACTTCTCGGGCTTGTCCTTGGTGATCTCGGCGAAGTCCGACACCGTCTGGAAACGGCGACCGGGGCTGGTCGGCTTGCGCTTGCGGAGGGCCATGGCTCAGAGCCCGCTCTCGAACAGTTCGATGCGATCGCCGGCCACCAGGGTGACGAGGGCGCGCTTCGAGTCCGGCTTCTTGCCGGTCCGGTTGGACTTGCGCACGCGGGTCTTCTTGCCCTTGCGGTTCAGGGTGTTCACCTTGAGCACCTTCACGTTGAAGATCGCCTCGATGGCGTCGTGGATCTCCGGCTTCGACGAGCTGGGGTGCACCTTGAACGTGTAGACGTTCTGGTCGATCAAGGCGTAGCTCTTCTCGCTCACGATCGGCTCGATGATGATGTCGCGAGGGTCTTTCACTGCTCCTCCGTCCCCGAGTCCGGCTTCGACGTCTCCGTGTCGGGCTTCGACGTCTCCGTGTCGGGCTTCGACGTCTCCGTGTCGGGCTTCGCCCGTGGGAGGGTGGCCTCGGTGAAGACGATCCACTCGTTGCACAACACGTCGTAGGCGTTCAGCTCGGCCGTCTCGATGAGCTGGATCTCCGGCAGGTTGCGGAAGCTCAAGATGGCGTTCTCGTCGCTGCGGTCGACCACCACGAGGACCTTGCCGGTGATGCCGAGCGCGGCCAGCGCGGCCTTGGCGTCGCGGGTCTTCGGCCCGTCGAACCCCCACTGCTCCACCACGAGGACCTTGCCCTCGGCGTGGCGGTCCGACAGCGCGGAGTGGAGCGCCAGGCGGATCATCTTCTTGGGGGTGCGCTGGGCGTAACTACGGGGCTTGGGCCCGAGGGCCACGCCGCCACCGGAGAAGTGCGGGGCGCGGCGTGGAGCCCTGGCGGGCGTTGCCGGTGCCCTTCTGGCGATAGGGCTTCTTGCCGCCGCCGCGGACTTCGGCGCGGGTCTTGGTCGACTGCGTGCCGGCCCGGCGCTTGGCCAGCTGTGCCGTCACCACCTGGTGGAGGACGGGCACGTTGGGCTGGATGCCGAACATCTCGTCGGCCAGCTCGAGCGACCCCTTGTCGGCGCCGCTTGTGGTCTTCACCGTGACCGCGCTCACTGGGCACCACCCTTTGTCCGCTCAGAGGACCGCTCGGGCCCCTTCACCGCGTTCCGGACGATGACCACGCCCCCGCGGGGACCAGGAATGGCGCCCTTCACGAGGATGAGGTTGCGCTCGGCGTCGGCTTCGACGATCTCGAGGTTGAGCGTCGTCACCTGCTGGCCGCCGGAACGACCGGCCATCTTGGTGCCCTTGAACACCCGGCCGGGGAACGAACAGGCGCCGATCGAGCCGGGCGAGCGGTGCATCTTGTGGTTGCCATGGCTGGCGCCCTGGCCGCTGAAGTTGTGACGCTTCATGGCACCGGTCCAGCCCTTGCCCCGGCTCAACGCCGTCACGTCGACGCGCTCGCCCTTGGCCAGCACGTCGGCGCTGATCTCCTGGCCGACGGTGAAGCCGTCGACGTCGTCGAGCCGCAGCTCGACCAGGTTGATCCCGGGGGCTACGCCAGCCTTGGCGAAGTGACCCGCTTCGGGCTTGGTGAGCTTGCGGGCGTCCTTGCGGCCATAGGTCACCTGGACGGCGGCGTAGCCGTCGCGTTCGGTGGTCTTGATCTGGACGATCCGCGCCGGCGAAACCCTGAGCACGGTGACCGGGATGATGCGGTTGTCCGCATCCCACACCTGGGTCATGCCCACTTTTTCGCCGACGATCGCTTTCGTCGCCATCTGCCTCGTCCCTGTCCTCGCAGGCGCGATCCCGGGGAGGGATCACACTGGTTGTCGTTCACACAGACGCTCCGCACGGGAACCGAGCGGAGCGTCACCCTCAGTTGTGCCGTGAGGTCCCCGCTCGGAGCGGGCACACACGGACGTCGGTTGGCGAACTGGTTTGGTCGCTGGCGTCGGGGACCTACCCGAACGCACGGCTTTGCGAGGATATCGGCTGCGGCCAGCTAGAGCAATGCGGCACCGCCGCCGAGGCCGTCAGGGTGCCTGAGCGATCGGCGACGGCGCCCCAGAGATCACGGCGGGCCGTCCGCGGCCCGCTGGTGCCGCAGTGCGGCGCCGTGCCGAGCGAGCACCGATTGTTCGAGCGCAGCGAGGCCGGCCGGAGGCCGGCAAAGAATTACGGGAAGCGCTGCCTCAGCCAGTCGGCCACGATGGCGAGGGCTTCGGGCCGGTGGCCCTCGAGGTAGTGCGGCGCACCCTTCATCTCCACCAGCGTCGTGTCGGGCGCACCGGCGTTGTCGATGATCTCCTTGGCCTGCCACACCCTGATCTCGGTGTCCGCTGTCGGATGGACCAGCAGCGTGGGCACCTGCACCTTCGGCATGGTGTCGGCCAGCTTGGCGTGCGACGACAACCCGCTCCACGTCGACAGCCACCCGCGCGCCGTCATGGAGCGGGCCAGGCCGCCGCGGCCATAGTTGGCATCGAGCGGGTCGGGGAAGGCGAACAGGCTGCCCATGGGGCGCTCGTCGGGGTCGATCGACAGATCGAGGTAGGCCGGATCGGCCAGGGTGCGGTAGATGACCAGGTACTTCATCCACACCGACCGGGCCCGCCACCGCCGCCAAGCAGCCGGATCGGCGGCTTTGTCGATGGCGCCGGCGCGCTCGGCGGCCGTCTTCGGCTTCGGCCAGCGCCGCCTTGGCGATGGTGTCGATCCGCGCCACCCGGGCCAGTTGGGCGGCCCGGTAGGTGGCCAGCCACGACTTGTCGTAGGAGCAGGGCTCCGGCCATGGCCGCCAGCCGTTGTCGGGGTTGTACATGTCGAGCTCGGCCACGACCGAGAACGGGTCGGCCTCGTCGGCCACCGACGGGTCGATGACCTGGTTCATGAACACGCCCTCGCCCGGGTGGGCGGCCATGCCCACCCACCCGTCGCCGACGCCCCGCTCGGCGTGGGACAGGGCCATGAGCGACCCGCCGCCGGAATTGCCGAGCAGCACGACGGCCTCCGCCCCGCGTCGACGCATCTCGTTGGCGACGGCCTCCACGTCGATGGTGCACGCCTCGTGGAGACAATCGGTGTCGTTGCCCATGTACCGGGTGCCAAAGCCGCACACGGCGTAGCCGGCCGCCGCCAGCAGCGGGCAGGCGTAGTGAACGCTGAAATCACCGCGGGGGTGGCTGAGGATCACGGCCGTCTTCCAGGGCCGCCCGCCTGGCGGAAGCCACAGGAGCCCTCGCACCAGGGCGCCGTCCGGGGTTACCAGCCGGATCGACTCGCGAGGGATGTCGACGCCGGGGTCGTCTTCGGGCAACGGCCAGTAGCTGTAGCCGAGCGGACGCCGTCCGCCAAGGTGAACATCGAGAGCCTCCATGGGGCGGAGCGTTCACCCCGCACCGACGCCCGGTCAAGCCTGGATCAGCGCACGGGCACGCCGTCGACCTCCACGGTCGCCTTCGTGTCGTAGAACGAGACCATCCCCGCCACCCGCAGGCTCTCGGCCAATGGGTGGGTGTACGTCCACACGATGTCCTCGTGCCGCTTCCCGTCGATCACTGCCGTCCAGTAGGAAGCCTGGCCCTTGTAGGGGCAATAGGTCTGCGTGTCGGTCGGCTCGAGCAGGTCCATGCGCACGTCCACCTTGGGCAGGTAGTAGCGAACAGGCAGCCCTGTCTCGAAGAGGAGCCACGGACGGTTCGTCTCGGCGACGACCTCGCCGTCGATCAGGACCCGCACGTGGCGCGAGCTGGGCAGGATGTCGACACGCGTGTACGGGCTGCGCGGATGGACGATGACCTCCTCGTCCTCCTCGAACCAGGCATCCATGGCGGCCCAGTCGAACCGGACGTGGTCGCGCAGCTCCTCGAGCGGCGAGTCCGGGTACTGCCACGCGGCGTCGACCAGTTCCTTGCCGCCCGCCTTCACGGTGAAGTGGATGGCATCACCGCGGCTGGGGGAGTGCTTGGCGGTGCCGGTCTGGACGAGGGTGGCCCGCACGTCGGCGCGAGGCAGGTAGTACTGCGGGTAGTGGGGGCCTTCCCAGACGAGGAGCGGCGCGATGGAATCCACCACGACCTCTCCACCGACGAAGGCCCGCACCCGCTTCTGGCCGTGCTCGACGCGGACGCGACCTCGGGCAACAGTGTCGCTCATGCCAGGGACAACACCCCGGCGGCGCCGCTGCTTCCCGTCAGCGTTCAGGCAACCCGGCGCGCGTGCGTATGTGGTGCCCGCTGAGGCGACCGCACGAGCACCGGAAGGTCACCGTGTGGCCGGTGCGGTCACGACGCACGGCGGTGATGTCGTCGTAACCGACCAGCATGGGGCCGGGATGGTCAGGACACAGGGGGGCGAACACGTCACGATCGTCGACAGAGTGGACTAGGCGGTACAGATCCACTTGCGGCAAATTGGTCCATGGCGTCTGCTGCCATCACCGCCGACGAGATCGTCGGCCTCTTGGGAGCGTGGCAACGGCTACGCCGCAGTCGCCACCGGGCTCTGGCCGCCGCCATCGACGACCTCGCCGGTGGGCGGCTGCCGGCGGAGCGGGCATTGGCGGCTGGGCTGGGCGTGAGCCGGGGCACGGTCGTGGCCGACCGTTTCGTGGCCGTCGCCGCCCGTCACGGCGTGGCCGTGGTACCGGGCATCATCGCCGGCGTGGACGGCGTGAGCCGCCACTTCTTGCGGATTGCCTTCTCGCTGCCGGAGCCGGTGCTGGCCACCGGCGCCGAGCGGCTGGCGCGGCCGTGGGAGGCCCTCGGCTCCGCCGTGGGCACGCCCTACGTGCCCACCCCCGTCTGAGCCCAAATCCGGCGTTCTGCTGCGCGATGTGTGTCGTGATCAGCGGCAACCGCAGTCAGTACGGCGAAACGGCGGGAAAACGGCGAACGCCGGCGCGTGGTGCGCCGGCGTCCTCGTCCCGCGAGCGCGGGCTTAGACCGTCTGGATCTTGATCTCGATGTCGACGCCGGCAGGGAGCTCGATGCGCTGCAGTGAGTCGATGGTCTTCGGCGTGGGATCGACGATGTCGATCAACCGCTTGTGCACCCGCATCTCGAAGTGCTCGCGGCTGTCCTTGTCCTTGTGCGGCGAGCGGATCACCGTGTAGCGGTGCTTGTCCGTCGGCAGCGGGATAGGACCCCGCACCGTGGCCTGCGTGCGCAGCACGGTCTCGACGATCTTCTTGGTCGAGGTGTCGATGATCTCGTGGTCATACGCCTTGAGGCGGATCCGGATGTTCTGAGCCATGAGGTGCCGCCCTTACTTGATGATCTTGGTGACGCGGCCGGCGCCGACGGTGCGGCCACCCTCACGGATGGCGAAACGAAGTCCTTCGTCCATGGCGATCGGCTTGCCCAACTCCACCGTCATCACCACGTTGTCGCCGGGCATCACCATCTCGGTGCCCTCCGGCAACTGGATCGTGCCGGTCACGTCCGTCGTACGGAAGAAGAACTGCGGCCGGTAGTTGTTGAAGAACGGCTTGTGCCGGCCACCCTCGTTCTTCCCCAACACATACACCTGACCCTCGAACTGGGTATGCGGCGTGATCGAGCCCGGCTTGCACAACACCTGACCCCGCTCCACATCCTCCTTCTTCGTGCCCCGCAACAACGCACCGATGTTGTCACCCGCCTGACCCTCATCCAGGATCTTGCGGAACATCTCCACCCCCGTACACACCGTCTTCTGCGTCGACCGCAACCCCACGATCTCCACCTCGTCACCGGTATGCACCCGACCCTGCTCCACCTTCCCCGTCACCACGGTCCCCCGACCCGTGATCGTGAACACATCCTCGATCGGCATCAAGAACGGCTTGTCCAGATCCCGCACCGGCTCCGGAATGAAACTGTCCGCCGCCGCCATCAACTCCAAGATCTTCGCCTGCCACTCCGCGTCACCCTCCAACGCCTTCAACGCCGACACCCGCACCACCGGCGCGTCATCCCCCGGGAACTCGTACTCCGTCAACAACTCCCGCACCTCGAGCTCCACCAACTCCAACAACTCCTCGTCATCCACCGCGTCGGCCTTGTTCAACGCCACCACGATGTACGGCACCCCCACCTGACGGGCCAACAACACATGCTCACGCGTCTGCGGCATCGGCCCATCCGTGGCCGCCACCACCAAAATCGCCCCATCCACCTGCGCCGCCCCCGTGATCATGTTCTTGATGTAATCCGCATGACCAGGCATATCCACATGCGCATAATGACGGTTATCTGTCTCGTACTCCACATGGGCGATCGAGATCGTAATACCACGCGCCTTCTCCTCCGGCGCCTTATCAATCTGATCAAACGGCGTGAAATGAACATTCGGGTTCGCCTCAGCCAACGTCTTCGTGATCGCCGCCGTCAACGTCGTCTTCCCATGATCAATATGACCCATCGTCCCAATATTCACATGCGGCTTATTACGCTCGAACTTCGCCTTGCTCATGGCTGGTGTCTGCCTCTTCTGTCGTTCTCGGTTTTCAAGGAGCTTCTAATTGACTGCGGCTACTGCTACTGCGGGCTACTCGCCCCGGACCCGCTTGACGATCTCGTCGGCGATCGTCTGGGGGACCGGCTGGTAGGAGTTGAACTGCATGGTGTACGTGGCGCGCCCCTGGGTGCGCGAGCGGAGGTCGGTACTGTAACCGAACATCTCTGACAAGGGGATCTGCGACCGGATCACCTGGCTGTTGCCTCGGGCTTCCATGCCCTCGATGCGGCCGCGGCGGCTGGAGAGATCGCCGATGACATCGCCCATGTAGTCCTCGGGCGTGACCACCTCGACGCTCATGATGGGCTCGAGGAGCACGGGAGCCGCCTTGCGAGCGGCGTCCTTGAACACCATGGAGCCGGCGATCTTGAACGCCATCTCGGACGAGTCGACGTCGTGGTACGAACCGTCCACGAGGGTGGCCCGCACGTCGACGGTGGGGTAACCGGCGAGCACGCCGGCGTCGAGGGCCTGCTGGATGCCCTGGTCGACGGCGGGGATGTACTCACGCGGGATGCGACCGCCGCTGATCTTGTCGACGAACTCGTAGCCGCCGCCGGGGCCGGTGGGCTCGAGGCTCACCACGACGTGGGCGAACTGGCCGGCGCCGCCGGTCTGCTTCACGTGGCGGTACACCACGTTGTTGACCGCCTTGGTGATGGTCTCGCGGTAGGCGACCTGGGGCTTGCCGACGGTGGCGTCGACGCTGAACTCGCGCAGCATGCGGTCCACGAGGACCTCGAGGTGCAACTCGCCCATGCCCGAGATCACGGTCTGGCCGGTCTCGTCGTCGGTGCGGACGCGGAACGTGGGGTCTTCCTCGGAGAGCGAGTAGAGGGCCTTGCCCAGCTTGTCCTGGTCGACCTTCGTCTTGGGCTCGATGGCGACGTGGATGACGGGCTCCGGGAAGTCCATGCGCTCCAGGATCACGGCGTGGTTGCGGTCGCAGAGCGTGTCGCCCGTGGTCGTGTTCTTGAAGCCGAGGCCGGCCACGATGTCGCCGGCGAAGGCGACGTCGACGTCTTCGCGGTGGTTGGCGTGCATCACCAGGATGCGTCCGATGCGCTCCTTGCGCTCCTTGGTGGAGTTGTAGATCTCGGCGCCCTTCTCGACGCTGCCCGAGTACACCCGGAAGTAGGTGAGGCGGCCGAAGGGGTCCGACACGATCTTGAACGCGAGCGCGGCGAAGGGGCCCTTCTCGTCGGCCGGGCGCTCCAGCACCTCGATGCCCTTGATGTCCATGCCGGTGGCCGGCGGGATGTCCAGGGGCGACGGCAGGAAGTCGACCACGGCGTCGAGCATGGGCTGCACACCCTTGTTCTTGAAGGCCGAGCCGCAGAGCACCGGAACGAACGAGAACGACAGCGTGCCCTTGCGGATGGCGCGCTTGATGTCCTCAGGCGACAGCTCCTCGTCGTCGAGGTACTTCACCATGAGGTCGTCGTCTTCGGTGGCCACGATGTCGAGCAGCTTGGCCCGCCACTCCTGGGCCTGGGCCTCCAGCTCGGCGGGGATGGGCACCTCGTCGAAGTGCTCGCCCTTGTCCTTGGTCTCGTCCCAGACGAGGGCGACCATGCGAACGAGGTCGATGACGCCGCGGTAGTGACCCTCCGCCCCGATAGGGAGCTGGATGACGGCCGGGATGGACTCCAGGCGGTCCTCGATCATCTGCACGGTGCGGAAGAAGTCGGCGCCGATGCGGTCCATCTTGTTGATGAAGCAGATGCGGGGCACCCGGTACTTGTTGGCCTGGCGCCAGACCGTTTCGGTCTGGGGCTCGACACCGGCCACCGAGTCGAACACGGCGACGGCGCCGTCGAGGACGCGCAGCGAGCGCTCGACCTCGATGGTGAAGTCGACGTGGCCGGGCGTGTCGAGGATGTTGATGCGGTGGTTGTCCCACGTGCACGTGGTGGCGGCCGACGTGATGGTGATGCCGCGCTCTTGCTCCTGCACCATCCAGTCCATCTGGGCGGCACCCTCGTGGACCTCACCGATCTTGTACGTCTTGCCGGTGTAGTAGAGGATGCGCTCGGTCGTCGTGGTTTTGCCCGCGTCGATGTGAGCCATGATTCCGATGTTGCGGGTCTTCTCGAGCGGGAAATCGCGCTTGGCCATGTCGGCGTCACTCTTCGTTCACAGGGGGGCAGGGCACGCAGATGACCGGGCACGGGGGCCCGGTCAGGAGCAGGAAAATTGTACCGGGAACCGGGGTACTACCAGCGGTAGTGGGCGAAGGCCTTGTTGGATTCGGCCATCTTCTGCATGTCGTCGCGGCGCTTCACGGAAGCGCCGACGCCGTTGGAGGCGTCCAGCAGCTCGGCCGCCAACCGTTGGGCCATCGTCTTTTCCCTGCGCTGGCGGGCGAAGCCCACGATCCAGCGGATGGCCAGGGTGTTGGCCCGGCGAGGGCGAACCTCGACCGGAACCTGGTACGTGGCCCCACCCACGCGGCGGCTCTTGACCTCCAGCGGGGGCTTCACGTTGTCGATGGCCCGCTTGAGCGTGGCGATCGGCTCGGCCGCGGTGCGCTGCTCGACGACGCCGAGGGCGTCGTACACGATCTTCTCGGCGATGGAGCGCTTCCCGCGCAGCAGGACCTTGTTCACGATCTGGGTGACCAGCACCGAGCGGTGAACGGGGTCGGGCATGAGCTCCCGACGGGGGGCAGGACCCTTACGAGGCATGGCGGATCACTTGTCCTTCTTCGCGCCGTAGCGGCTACGGGCCTGCTTGCGGTTGCGGACGCCGCTGGAGTCGAGGGTGCCACGGATGATCTTGTAGCGCACGCCCGGCAGGTCCTTCACGCGGCCACCGCGCACGAGCACGATGGAGTGCTCCTGGAGGTTGTGGCCCTCACCCGGGATGTAGGCGGTGACTTCCATGCCGCTGGTGAGGCGCACACGGGCCACCTTGCGCAGGGCCGAGTTCGGCTTCTTCGGCGTGTTCGTGTACACGCGGGTGCACACCCCGCGGCGCTGGGGCGCGCCCTTCAGGGCCGGGGTCTTGGTCTTGTCGGACTTGGTGGTGCGACCCTTGCGGACCAGCTGCTGGATGGTGGGCAACGCGAACCTCGTGCTTCGGAAGGACGGAGGGGGACGGCAGAAACGGGCGAACGGTGGCCGCGCTCCAACCGGGCGCGAGGCCGACAGACCATGCTAGGACGCGCGCGGCCGCAGTTCAACCCACCCCCGCCCGGAATCACGGCAGCCCCGCCGCGCACGTGACCGCAGCGCCGGCGTCGCCCGACCGCCTGTGTCCCGAGCGCCTGTGTCACGTGGATCTCGAATTCGTCTTGATCGACGTCACAGAGCCAGGGCTCATCCGGGTCGGCGGCGGGGCGCCCACCGATGCCGCGAGCAGGCGTCCGGGCTGCTGCTTCGCCGCGGGGCGACCGCTCAGCGCCGGCTGCAGCCGGGGCGGCCGCACGACCGGGCGCTCCAGCTCCACCGGAGCCGGCTCCCGCCGCACCGCGCCGGGCCAGTACCCCTCACCCAGCTCCACCATGCCGTGGTGGGAGCCGTAGGCGGCCAGCAGGTTGAGGTAGGGCACGGCGTCGAAGGCCTCCGGGCCCAGCACCCCCTTGCCCTTCCAGGTGCCGCTGGCCAGCAGCTCGAGGGCCACCACCGGGTTGACCGCCGTCTGCCACACCACGGCCTGATTGCCGTACTCCCGCATGGTCTCGGCGTTGTCGGCCACGTGGTAGAGGTACACCTCGCGTGGGAGGCCGTCGTAGGTGCCCTTCACCCACGTACCGGCGCACGTCTTGCCGTGCATGAGGTGACCCAGCTCGGCCGGGTTGGGCAGCACCGCCGCCAGCACGTCACGGGGGGCCACCTCGACCTGCCCGACGCGGATCTTGTCCTTGGCGTCGAGCCCCAGGTAGGCGAACGTCTTGAGCCAGCCGATGAAGTCGGCGCCGAGGCCGTACTTGAACGTGACCCGGTTGCAGTCGACCCAGCGGGGGATGAGGAGCACCTCTTCGTGCTCGACGTTGACGCACTCCACCGGGCCGATGCCGGCCGGGAAGACGAACGTCTCGGGTTCGCTGAAGCACTCGGTCGTGAACCAGCCCTTGGCCTTCTCCCAGATGATGGGCGGGTTGAGGCACTCCTCGATGGTGGTCCAGATGGAGAACGTAGGGGCGAACTCGTAGCCGTCGATGGAGAGGTTGGAGCCGTCACGGACCCCGATCTCGTCGATCTCGTCGAAGAGGTGGTCGGCGGCGTAGCGGGCGAACACGTCCGATAGACCAGGCTCCACGCCCATGCCCACCAGCGCCAGCAGGCCGGCCGCCTCGAACTGCTCGGCCATGGCGAACTGGTCGTCGCCCAACTTCACGCCGGTGCGGGAGAAGGGGAGGTCGGCATCCGGCGCGGACAGGCTCATGGCCATGTCGATGTAGGTGCAGCGGGCGGCCAGGGCGGCGGCGAAGATGGTGTGGTTGAGGCGAGGGTCGCAGGCGTTGACGATGACGTCGGCCTTGTTGACCCGCGCCACATCGATGATGTCGGCGGTGCGGGAGGCGTCGACGCGAGCCGCGCCGAACCGGTCGCCGTCGTCAAGGTTCTCGACCACGGCGAGCGCCCGCTCCAGCGAGATGTCAGCCAGGACCATGCGGGTGAAGAAGTTGCGCCGCTGGGCGATCGCGGCGATGGACGACCCGACGCCGCCTGCCCCGATCACCACGATGTTCATGGGGGAAATGACTCCTGTCAGGGAACTGACTGACGCGTCAGTCTACCACGGCGGCGTTTGGCACCCCGAGTCGGAGCGGCAGAAACGACGACGGGGCCGCCCCCAAGGGCGGCCCCGTCCCCGCAACGGTGCTTCCTGCTATCCCTCGACGGCGTCGCCGTTGCCCGGGTCGGAGCTGAACGAGCCGGAGATGCTCGCCAACCACTCGGCCGGGTCGGCCTCGTCGGAGGAGTAGAAGGGCATGGGCTGGTACTCCGGTGCCGTCACGTCGAACTCGCGGTAGCGAGGCATGCCGGTGCCGGCCGGGATGAGCTTGCCGATGATGATGTTCTCCTTGAGGCCCACCAGGTTGTCGCCGCGGCCGTCGATGGCGGCCTCGGTGAGCACCCGGGTGGTCTCCTGGAACGACGCCGCCGACAGCCACGAATCGGTGGCCAGCGACGCCTTGGTGATGCCCATCAGCTCAGGACGCCCCTCCGCGGGACGCTGACCCGACTCCACCATGGTCTTGTTCATCTCGCGGAAGACCTTCTGATCGACCCGCTCGCCCGGCAGGAAGTCGGTGTCGCCCGGCTCCTGTACGCCGATGCGGCGCGTCATCTGCCGCACGATCAGCTCGATGTGCTTGTCGTGGATGGACACGCCCTGGTCGCGGTACACCTTCTGCACCTCTTCGACGAGGTACAGCTGGGTCTCCCGGACGCCCTTGATCTCCATGAGCTCCTTGGGATCGCGGGGGCCGTCGACGATGGGATCGCCGGCCTTGACCTCCTGGCCGTCGACCACGTCCAGACGGGCGGGCGTGGGCAGGATGATGGTCTCCTCGGTGCCCTCGTCGGACACCACGGTGACCGGGACGCCCTTGCCCTCGTCCTCAGCGATGCGGATGACGCCCGAGCTGCGGGCGAGGCGAGCCGCGCCACGGGGGGTGCGGGCCTCGAACAGCTCGACCACGCGGGGCAGACCGCCGGCGATGTCGCGGCCGGCCACACCACCGGTGTGGAACGTCCGCATCGTCAGCTGCGTGCCCGGCTCACCGATCGACTGCGCGGCGATGACACCCACGGCCTCGCCCAGCTCGATCGGCTTGCCAGTGGCCAGCGAGCGGCCGTAGCAGAGCGAGCAGATGCCGAGGTCGGCGTCGCAGGTGAGCACCGACCGGACGCGGATCCGGTCGATGTTGGGGTCGCGGCGCAACGCGTCCACCTCGGGGTCGCCGAGGATGGAGTTGGCCTCGAGCACGGTGCCGTCCGACAGGGTGAGGTCGTTGAGCATCGCCCGGCCGTACAGCTTGGTCTCGAGGTAGTTGCGCCGGCTGGCGGTGTCGGGCGAGATGCCCTCCACCCACACACCCAGCGTGGTGCCGCAGTCTTCGCTGCGGATGATGAGCTCCTGTGCAACGTCGACCAGACGGCGGGTGAGGTAGCCCGAGTCGGCCGTCCGCAGTGCGGTGTCGACGAGACCCTTGCGGGCGCCCGGCGTGGCGATGAAGTACTCCAGCATCGCCAGACCCTCGCGGAAGTTCGACTTGATGGGTCGGGGGATCATGTCACCGCGGGGGTTGGCCACCAGGCCGCGCATGCCGGCGATCTGGCGGACCTGCATCATGTTCCCTCGGGCGCCCGAGCCCACCATCATCTCGATGGGGTTGAAGAGGTCGGCCTTGAGGCCGCGCTCCATCGCCTCCCGGACCCGGTCGGTGGCTTCGGTCCAGATGCGGACCTCCTGCACCCGGCGCTCGCCGTCGGTGATGATGCCCCGGCGGAACTGCGTCTCGACCTTCTCCGCTTCCTTCTCGTACTTGTCCAGCAGCCCCTTCTTCTCCAAGGGCGTCTTGACGTCCTCGATGGAGATGGTGAGGCCGGACTGGGCGGCGTAGCGGTAGCACGAGTTCTTGATGCCGTCGAGGGCCTCGGCGACCTCGGCCTTGCGGTAGTTCTCGGCCAGGCGCTCCACCAGCAGACCCATGTCGCGCTTCTTCACCGTCTCGGTGATGTTGCCGAAGCGCTTGATGTAGTCGACCGGCAACGCTTCCTCGAACAGCACGCGACCGACCGTCGTCTGGCGCTCGTCGCGGGTGCCGTCGGCGTTGCGCGGGCCCACCATGCGGATCTCGGCGTGCAGGGAGAGATGACCCTCGTCGAGGGCCCGGTAGGCCTCCCACGTGTTGCGGAAGGTGCGGCCCTCGCCCTTCTGGCCCGGCACCAGCTCCGTGAGGTAGTAGGCGCCGATCACCATGTCCTGGGTGGGGGTCACGATGGGGCGACCCGACGCCGGGGACAAGATGTTGTTGGCCGACAGCATGAGGACCCGGCTCTCGGCCTGGGCCTCCGCCGACAGCGGCAGGTGGACGGCCATCTGGTCGCCGTCGAAGTCGGCGTTGAAGGCGGTGCACACCAGCGGGTGGATCTGGATGGCCTTGCCCTCCACCAGCACCGGCTCGAAGGCCTGGATGCCGAGGCGGTGCAGCGTGGGCGCCCGGTTCAACAGGACCGGGTGCTCCTTGATGACCTCTTCCAGCACGTCCCAGACCTGCGGGCGGCGGCGCTCCACCATCCGCTTGGCCGACTTGATGTTCTGGGCCAGCTCCTGGTCCACCAGTCGCTTCATGACGAACGGCTTGAACAGCTCGAGCGCCATCAGCTTGGGCAGGCCGCACTGGTGCAGCTTCAGGGTGGGGCCGACCACGATGACCGAACGGCCGGAGTAGTCGACGCGCTTGCCGAGCAGGTTCTGGCGGAACCGGCCCTGCTTGCCCTTCAGCATGTCCGAGAGCGACTTGAGCGGGCGGTTGCCCGGACCGGTCACGGGGCGGCCACGGCGGCCGTTGTCGAACAGGGCGTCGACGGCCTCCTGCAGCATCCGCTTCTCGTTGTTCACGATGATCTCGGGGGCCCCAAGGTCGAGCAGACGCTTCAGCCGGTTGTTCCGGTTGATGACCCGGCGGTACAGGTCGTTGAGGTCCGAGGTGGCGAAACGGCCGCCGTCGAGCTGCACCATGGGGCGCAGCTCCGGCGGGATCACCGGCACCACGTCCAGGATCATGGCGCGAGGGTCGTTCACCCGGCGGTTGTGGTCGTCGCGGCGGTTGAAGGCCGTGACGATCTTGAGCCGCTTGATGGCCTTCTGCTTGCGCTGGGCCGACAGCGGCTTGCGGCCGGAGTCGCCCGGGTCGATGGCGCCACGGAGCCGCTGCTCCTCGACGTCGAAGTCGATGCGGTCGATGAGCGACTTGATGGCGTCGGCGCCCATGCCGCCCTCGAAGTACTCGCCGTAGCGGTCGCGCAGCTCACGCCACAGCAGCTCGTCGTCGATGATCTTGCGGGCGTGCAGGTCCCGGAACTCGTCGAAGGCGCGCTTGACGATCTCCAGGTCGGCCTCGCCACGCTCGCGGATGGCGGCCACGTCCTTGTCGGTGGCGCGCTTGCGGGCGTTCAGCTCGGCGTCCTTGGCCCCCTCGCCCTCGAGACGGGCGGCCTCTTCCTCGGCCTCCTTGAAGCGGCGGTCGATGGCCAGCTCGGTCTCCTTGCGCACGGCGTCGAGCTCTTCCAGCAGCTCGGCCTCGAGGTTGGGGAGATCGTTGTGGCGGCGCTCGTCGTCGACCCAGGTGACCAGGTTGGCGGCGAAGTAGATGACCTTCTCGAGCTGCTTGGCCTTGAGCTCCTCACGGGGCTCGATGCCGGCCAGCAGGTAGGCCAGCCACGACCGGGTGCCGCGGAGGTACCAGATGTGCACGACGGGCGCGGCCAGCTCGATGTGGCCCATGCGCTCGCGCCGCACCTTCGAGCGGGTGACCTCGACGCCACACCGCTCGCAGATGATGCCCTTGAAGCGCACCCGCTTGTACTTGCCGCAGTAGCACTCCCAGTCGCGGGTGGGGCCGAAGATCTTCTCGCAGAAGAGTCCGTCCTTCTCCGGGCGCAGGGTGCGGTAGTTGATGGTCTCCGGCTTCTTGACCTCGCCGTTGGACCAGGTGCGGATGGCGTCGGCGGTAGCCAGGCCGATCCGCAGCTGATCGAAGGTGTTCACATCAAGCATTCGTTGTTCCGTTCCCCTCGTTCTTCGTCACCTTCGAGTCGCGATCCATCAGTAGACGCTCGTGCGCTCGCGGCGCCGGTCGTCCTCGTCGTCACTGCCGCGTTCGGGCCGGCTGATGTCGATGCCGAGCTCTTCGGCCGTGCGGAACACGTCCTCGTCCAGCTCTCGCATCTCGATCTCGGCACCGTCGGCCGACAGCACCTCGACGTTGAGGCACAGCGCCTGCATCTCCTTGATGAGCACCTTGAAGCTCTCCGGGATGCCCGGCTCCGGGATGTTCTCGCCCTTGACGATGGCCTCGTAGACCTTCACCCGGCCGAGCACGTCGTCGGACTTGATGGTGAGCAGCTCCTGCAGGCAGTAGGCGGCGCCATAGGCCTCCAGGGCCCACACCTCCATCTCCCCGAAGCGCTGGCCACCGAACTGGGCCTTCCCACCCAGCGGCTGCTGGGTGATCATCGAGTATGGGCCCGTGGAGCGGGCGTGGATCTTGTCGTCGACCAAGTGGGCCAGCTTCAAGATGTACATGAACCCGACCGTGATGGGCTGGTCGTAGACGTCGCCGGTGCGACCGTTGTAGAGCAACGTCTTGCCCGTCGTGCTGATGAGGCGGGTGCCGTCGACGCTCTCCGGGCGGATGTTCTCCAGCAGCTCCTTGATCGTGGAGTGCTTGCCGGCCTGCTCGGTCTCGTCCCAGTGGGCGCCGTCGAACACCGGGGTGGCGATGAACGTGGACGGCGGCGTGCTGGGCCGGGTCTTGGTCTCGGTGCCCCGGAGCGGCTCGTCGCCGACGGGACCGTGGACGTCCCAACCCCAACGAGCGCAGTAGCCCAGATGGGCTTCCAGGACCTGGCCCACGTTCATGCGGCTGGGCACGCCGAGGGGGTTCAGGATGATGTCGACGGGCGTGCCGTCGGCCAGGAAGGGCATGTCCTCGATGGGGAGGATCTTGGAGATGACGCCCTTGTTGCCGTGGCGGCCGGCCAGCTTGTCGCCCACGCTGATCTTGCGCTTCTGGGCCACGTAGACCCGCACGAGCTGGTTCACACCCGGCGGCAGTTCGTGGTGCTCGTCGCGGCTGAACACCTTGACGTCGATGACCTTGCCCTGCTCGCCGTGGGGCACCTTGAGGCTGGTGTCGCGGACCTCGCGGGCCTTCTCACCGAAGATGGCCCGCAGGAGGCGCTCCTCCGGCGTGAGCTCGGTCTCGCCCTTGGGCGTGACCTTGCCGACCAGCACGTCGCCCGCGCCCACCTCGGCGCCGACGCGGATGATGCCGCGCTCGTCGAGGTCGCGCAGGATGTCCTCGGACAGGTTCGGGATGTCCCGGGTGATCTCCTCGGGGCCGAGCTTGGTGTCGCGGGCGTCGACCTCGTGCTCGTGGATGTGGATCGACGTGAGCACGTCGTCCTTCACCAGTCGCTCCGACAGGATGATGGCGTCCTCGAAGTTGTAACCCTCCCAGGGCATGAGGGCGACGAGCAGGTTCTTGCCCAGCGCCAGCTCACCCATGTCGGTGGAGGGACCGTCGGCCAGGACGTCACCCTTGTGCACCTTCTGGCCCTCCCGCACGCGGGGGAGCTGGTTGATGCAGGTGTCCTGGTTGGACCGGCGGAACTTCAGCAGCCGGTGGACCTTGCGGCCCTTCGTCTTGTAGTCGACGGTGATGGTGTCGCCCGACACCTCCAGCACCGTGCCCTCTTCCTCGGCGGGCACCATGTCGGCGGCGTCGCGGGCCGCCCGTGCCTCGATGCCGGTGCCGATGTAGGGGGCCTCGGCGCGCACCAGCGGTACGGCCTGGCGCTGCATGTTGGCACCCATGAGGGCGCGGTTGGCGTCGTCGTGCTCCAGGAACGGGATGAGGGCGGTGGCCACCGACACGATCTGCTTCGGGGAGACGTCCATGAAGTGGACCTCTTCCGGCGGCACGTAGCCGATGTCGGTGGTGGCGCCGAAGAACACGTCCCGCTCGAGCTGGAGCTTGAGGTCGGCCAGCGACGCGGCCTGCGGCGAGCGCCGCACGAGGACCTTCTCCTCCTTGAACGTGCCGTCCTCACGGATGGGCGCGTTGGCCTGGGCGACGACGTACTCCTCCTCCTCGTCGGCCGCCATGTAGACGACCTCGTCGGTGACGCGCCCGTCCACGACACGCCGGTAGGGCGTCTCGATGAAGCCGAACTCGTTCACCCGGGCGTACGTCGAGAGGGCACCGATGAGGCCGATGTTCGGACCCTCGGGCGTCTCGATGGGGCACATGCGGCCGTAGTGACTGAAGTGGACGTCACGGACTTCGAAGCCGGCCCGCTCACGCGACAGACCGCCCGGCCCGAGCGCCGAGAGGCGACGGCGGTGGGTGAGCCCCGACAGCGGGTTCACCTGGTCCATGAACTGGGAGAGCTGGCTGGTGCCGAAGAACTCCTTGATGGCGGCCACGACCGGGCGGATGTTGATGAGCGTCTGGGGCGTGATGGCCTCGACGTCCTGGGTGGTCATGCGCTCGCGCACCACCCGCTCCATGCGCGACAGGCCGATGCGCACCTGGTTCTGGATCAGCTCGCCGACCGAGCGGATGCGGCGGTTGGCGAAGTGGTCCTGATCGTCCAGGCGGTAGCCGGGCTCGTGCTTGGCCAGGTGCAGCATGTAGCTGACGGCCGCCAGCACCTCGCAGCGCGAGAGCACGTCCTGGTCGTCGGTGGGCAGATCGACCAGGTCGTCGGGGAGCCGGTACAGGTCCTTGAGCCTGGCCACTTCCGGGCCCAGCTTGCGGTTGAGCTTGTAGCGACCGACCCGGCTGAGGTCGTAGCGCCGGCTCTCGAAGAAGGCGTTGCGGAAGTAGGCGCGGGCCGACTCCACCGTGGGCGGCTCACCCGGGCGGGCTCGCTTGTAGATCTCGACGAGGGCCTCGTCCTGCGTGGGCGCCAGGTGGCGGTCCTTCTCCCACTGCCCCTCGAGGAAGTCGAAGTACTGCACGAACCGGTCGAGGAAGCCCGGTGCGTTCTCCTCGTCGTAGCCGAGGGCGCGCAGGAGCACGAAGATGCCCATACGACGCTTGCGGGCCACGCGGGTGCCGGCGGTGACGTCCTTGCCGGGCTTCTGCTCGACGTCGAACTCCAGCCACTCACCCCGGTAGGGATGGATGGTGCCCTTCACCAACTGGTGCTTGGACAGGTTGCGGAGGCGGAAGCGCTCCCCCGGCTCGAAGATCACGCCCGGCGACCGCACCAGCTGCGAGACGACGACGCGCTCGGTGCCGTTGATGATGAACGTGCCCTTCTCGGTCATCATCGGGAAGTCCCCCATGAAGACCGTCTGCTCCTTGATCTCCCCGGTGTTCCGGTTCATGAACCGGGCCCGCACGAAGATGGGCGCCGAGTAGGTCATGTCCTTCTCTTTGCATTCCTCCACCGAGAACTTGGGCGGGGGCCTCAGGTCCTCGTCGGTGGGGTCGAACTCCAGCTCGAGTTGCAACGTCTCGCTGAAGTCCTTGATGGGCGAGATGTCACGGAACGTCTCAGCCAAGCCATGGCTCAGGAACCACTCGAAGCTCTCGCGCTGGATGGCGATGAGATCGGGCAGCTCGAGCGGCTCGGCAAGGTTGGCGAACGAATACCGCTCGCGGATGGTGGAACGTGCGGGCAACGGCTACTCCTCGCTTGGGGCGAACGTCGAGGACGCCAAGGCGCGCCGAAGCCACGCTCCAGAACGGAGGTGGCAAAACGGGCGCACGGCAACCAGAAAGGATAACCCGCCCAAAGCGCGACGTCAACTAGTCCGGCACGGCCGGACGCGCGTCACAGGCGGCCCGAAAGATACGGTCCGCGGCAGGATTCGTCAAGACATCGGCGACGACCGGTGTCCGCGCCACCACCGGCGGCCACCCTCCGGGCACAGACTTCGCCGCCCGGCGAGTTCATGTGACGTGAAGCTCGATCGTGTCTCGATCGGCGTCACACAGGCGCCCGCCGGCGCGGCCGGCGACCGGACTGCTTGGTCAGCGACTGACGAGGCGTTCGTGAACAGCGCCGGCGTCACGGACCAGTCCCACTTCCAAGGCGGCCGAGGCAACGGCCGGCGCCAGCGCGCCGACCACCAGCAGCACCGCCACCGGGGCGGGTACGAACGGCACGGCGATCATGAGGATGAGGGCCAGCTGCGACGCGATCGAGGTCGCCCACCACCAGGCGATCCGGCGGTCGGGGCGCTCGCTCATCGGGAAAAGGTCGGTGACGCCCTGGTAGGGCCACCAGTAGTTGATGATCGGGACGAGCCACCCGATGGCGGCGTGGAGCGGTTCCCGGCGGGCCCCGAAGCCCAAGCTGCGCGCCAGCGTGGCCGCCCGGTACAGCCAGATGACGCGGAGCACCGTGACGGCGATGCCGACCAGACCGCCGAGCTGGCCGACCCACCACAGCGTCGGCAGCGAAGAGTCCTCGGTGCCGCTGGCGATCTGATCGACGCTGGACACGACGCCGCCGAGGGAGAGGGCCACGGCGATCGGCCAGAGCAGCAGCAGGCCCCGCAACCAGGGCGCCACCTTCTGCTCGCGTTCCAGCAGGGCCGCCTGGTCCGGCTGGTTGATGGGGGTAGCCGCCGGCCGGATGCCGGTCCAGTCGGCGGTGTGCTCGGTCCAGCGCACGCCGTCCCACCACCGCATCGGTGCCTGCCCCAGCGGGTCGTGGTACCAACCCGGAGGGCTCGTGCTCGTGCTCACGGTCGGGATCTGGCGGTCAACGCGTAGCCAGGGCGCTCCCGCGCCCCGGCTACCAGGTTCGGTCCGTTGGTACTACCTGAGCTCGACAGTGGCGCCGGCCTCTTCGAGCTTGGCCTTGGCCTTGTCAGCATCTTCCTTCGACGCCCGCTCCAGCACCGACTTGGGGGCGGCGTCCACCAGATCCTTGGCTTCCTTGAGGCCGAGGTTGGTGAGCTCGCGCACGACCTTGATGACCTGGATCTTCTTCTCGCCGGCGGCGGAGAGCACGACGTCGAACTCGTCCTTCTCCTCAGCGGCGGGGGCCTCGGCACCACCGGTCGGGGCGGCGGCGGCCACGGCCACCGGGGCGGCAGCGGTGACGCCGAACTTGTCCTCGAACGCCGAGAGCAGTTCGGACAGCTCGAGGACGGTCATGTTGGAAATCGCGTCGAGGATCTCGTCTTTGGTGAGGGTGGGCATGGTCAGTTCTCTCCTTCTTCGCCCGGCGCCTCAGCGGGGGCAGCAACAACGGTGTCGGGTGTGTCCGACGGCGCGGCACCCGCACCGCCTTGGTCGATGAGGGCCTTGAGGCCATAGGCGAAGTTGCGGGGCAGGGCTTGCAACAAGCCGGCCATTTTGACCAGCGGCGCCTGGAAGGCACCGGCCAGCTGGGCCAGCAACACGTCACGCGAGGGCAGATCGGCCAGGGCCTGGACGTCGGCCGGCGCTCAGCACCTTGCCGCCCAGCAGGCCGCCCTTCACCACCAGGTTCTGGTTGGTGCGGGCGTAGTCGCGCAGGGTCTTGGCCACGGCGGCGGCATCGCCTTGCACGAACGTGATCGCCGTAGGACCGGTGAGCAACGACTCCAGCTGCTCGGCGCCCAGGTCGCGGGCGGCGAACCGCACCAAGGTGTTCTTGTACACCTTGTAGTCGCCGCCGGCAGGGCGGAGCTGGCGGCGCAAGTCGGCCAGCGCCTTGACGTTCAGCCCGCGGTATTCGGTCAGCAGAGCCGCGTCAGCCGCCTCGAGCCGCTCGCGGACCTCGGTGACGACCGCGACCTTCTCGGGTCTCGGGTTCTCCATCGACACCTCCTTTCAACAGGTAAAGCGCCCGCGCTTCGCGCGAACGCCCTGGTGACAGGAGGTTCGCCTCGTCCGGCGGCCCGAGGGCCATTGTCCACAGTGGGAACCGGAGGTCTACGACGAGCAGGCTCGGTTGTGTTTCGGCCGACCAGGCTAGCGGCTGGCGACCACCGCATCTGGTCGGATGCGGTTGGTGTCGACCCGGACACCGGGGCCCATGGTCGACGACAGCGTGATCTTCTTGACGTAGCGGCCCTTCGACGCCGCCGGCTTCACCCGCTGCAGCTCGTCCATGACGGCGCGGAAGTTGGCCACCAGGTCGTCGATGGTGAAGCTGGCCCGACCGATCGGGACCTGCACCACGCCGTGGCTGCGGGCGGTGGTGCGGTACTCGACCTTGCCGCCCTTGTAGTCGCTGACGGCCTTGGCCACGTCGGTGGTGACGGTGCCGGTCTTGGGGTTCGGCATGAGGCCGCGCGGACCGAGCACCCGGCCCAGCCGGCCGACGAGCGGCATCATGTCGGGCGTGGCGATGGCCACGTCGAAGTCGATGTTGCCTTTCTCGATCTCAGCCGCCAGATCGTCGGCGCCCACCACGTCAGCGCCGGCCTCACGGGCGGCGGCGGCGGCCGGCCCGGTGGCGAACACGCCGACCCGCACCTCTTTGCCGGTGCCCGCCGGCAGCGACACGGTGCCCCGCAGCACCTGGTCGGCCTTGCGGGGATCGACGCCGAGGGCCACGGCCAGCTCGACGGTCTCGTCGAACTTGGCACTGGCCAGACCCTTCACCAGCTCCAACGCCTCGGTGGGAGCGAAGAACTGCTCCCGGTCAAATCGCTTGGCGGCATCGGTGTACCGCTTTCCCTTCGCCATGATGGCTCCCTCTGTCTCCCGACCCTCGCTTCGCTCGGGCCGGACTCGCTTCGCTCGGACAATCGGTGCTCGCTCGACGCAACTCCGGCGTTCGGGCCGGACTCGCTTCGCTCGCACCACCGCCACGACGCTGCTCCGGGGTGAGGTACTTCCCGCCGAGCACGCGTCTGGCAGTTCTGTAACCGCTAGCTGACTGTGAGGCCCATGCTACGGGCGGTGCCGCGGACTTGGGCTTTGGCCGCCTCGACGTCGTAGGCGTTGAGGTCCGGCATCTTGATCTTGGCGATCTCTTCGATCTGCGCCTCCGACACCGACCCGACCGTCGACTTGCCCGGCGTGGTGGAACCCTTCTCGAGCCCGGCAGCCTGGCGCAGCAGCACCGGCGTGGGCGGCGTCTTCAGGACGAACGTGAACGTCCGGTCCTCGTAGACGGTGATCTCGACGGGCACGATCGTTCCCGTCTGGGCTTCCGTGGCGGCGTTGTACTGCTTGCAGAAATCCATGATGGCCACACCGTGGGGGCCGAGCGCCGTCCCGACGGGAGGCGCCGGTGTGGCCTTTCCCGCGGGGATCTGGATCTTGACGACAGCCGCGACCTTTCTCTTGGCCATGACGTTTCCCTTCAACCTTCCCTCGATGCGGCCATCCATGATGGCCGCCGAACGGGCCGTGGCGCCAGGCGCGCTCGCGGCGATGATCTCGCTACAGCTTGGCGACCTGGCCGAACTCCAGCTCGACCGGGGTCTCCCGGCCGAAGATGTTGACCAGGACCTTGAGCTTGAGCTGATCGGCGTTGATCTCGACGATCTGGCCCGAGAAGTCGGCGAACGGCCCTTCCTTGACCCGCACGCTCTCGCTGACCTCGTACTCCAGGCGGGGCTTGGTGGTCTTGGCCACGCTCTCGCCTTCGCCCTTGGCGGCGAGGAAGGTCTCCACCTCGCGCCGCGTGAGCGGCGTCGGCTTCTGGCCGTGACGGCCCTGGCCGACGAAGCCGGTCACGCCGGGGGTGTTGCGGATGACGTACCAGGAGTTGTCGTCCATGACGCACCGCACGAGCAGATACCCGGGGAAGACCTTCTTCTGGGTGACCACCTTGCGGCCGCCCTTGAACTCGACCACGTCCTCCATGGGGATGGCGACCTCGAAGATCTTCTCCTCCATGTTCATGGACTGGATGCGAGCCTCGAGGTTCGACTTCACCTTCTTCTCGTAGCCCGACTGGGTATGGACCACGAACCACTGGCCGGGGCGGTTCCAGGGGTTGTCGACGATGATCGGTTCCTCGTCGAGCGCCTCCGCTTCCGGTTCGGCATCGTCCACGGCGGCGTCGACCTCGTCAACGGCCTCGGGGGCGGCGGTGGCCTCCAGGTCGTCGGCGGCGGGCGCGGTGTCGTCGTCGGTGATGGTCTCGTTGTTGCTCATCGGTCGTACAACCACAGGACAGCGATGCCGAAGGTGTAGTCGAGCAACGCCACCATGGCGGTGACGAGCACGACGGCGATCAGCACGATGATCGAGTACTTCCGGACCTCTTCGCGGGTGGGCCACGCCACCTTGCGGAGCTCGCCCCGGACTTCCCGCAGGAACTGCCGCGGGGTGGTGCGATCCTCCTTCGGGCGGGGCGCCGGCGCGGTGCGCGGCGTTCGGACCGGCGCGCCGGCTTCGTTGATCGCGCCCATGCGCCGCAGGTGGCGGCGCTGTTCGCGACTCATCTGTTCGGGGTTCATCGACATGGCGACACCGATCGGATGGACATTCGGGGAGCAGGGCAGGAGGGACTCGAACCCCCGACCGTCGGTTTTGGAGACCGATGCTCTACCAACTGAGCTACTGCCCTATCGGGGGCCCGAAGCCGGGTTCCGGGAACGCAAGGGTAGCAGCAGGCCGCTGCGCAGCGGCCTCGCACTTCCCGAATCGAACTGATGCGCGTTGTCCGTCACATGCAGGGTTCAAGCGAATCAGTTCGCTCAGGGCCCGAACGCTGGCGTTTAGTGGGCGCGGGCCCGGCGGCTGAGCAGCACCGCGCCGGCGGCGCCGGCGGCGGTGGCGGCCATGCCACCGGCGTAGACCAGCACCCGGCGGGTGCGGGCGGCGGTGCGATCGCCGGCGCGCTCGAGACCGGCCAGGACCGCATCGAGCAGGTCGGGGGGCGGCACCCAGCTCTCCTGCGCGAGGCTGCGGGCGGTGCGCCGCAACTTGCGGTACTGGGCCAGCTCCGCCTGGCACCGCAGGCACCGGTTGACGTGGGCGCGGGTGAACCGGTTGGCCACCGACGAGCCGTCGACCAGGCCGGGCACCAGGTCGCTCACCCGGTCACATCGCACGGTCGACGTCCTGGCGGCGGGTGGTCTCCCGCCGGTCGGGAAAGCAGCAGGCCCGCAACGCCCGCCGGGCCCGGTGCAGGCGCACCTTGGCGGCCGTCTCAGTGATCCCCAGCTCGGCGGCGATGGCCTCGTGGGGCAGGTCATAGACGTCGCGGAGCACCACGACCGCCCGCAGCCGGGGCGGCAGCTCGGCAATGGCGGTCTCCAGGGCGACCCGGAGATCGGTGGCCACGGCCCGGTCCACGGGGTCGGTGGCCGGGGTGGGGTCGGGCGCCTCGGCGATGACGTCGAGGGGTTCGTGGCGATGGCGGCGCCGGCTGCCCAGCTGGTTGGTGGCGCAGTTGGCGGTGATGCGGTAGAGCCACGTCGTGACCTGGGCCTCGCCGCGGAACCGCTCGATCCCCCGGTAGGCCCGGAGGTAGGTCTCCTGCACCACGTCGCGTGCGTCCTCCTCGTTGCCCGTCAGCCGGAACGCGAGGGTGTACGTGCGGTCGTGCGTCGCCCTGACCAGGGCGGCGAACGCCTCACGATCCCCGCTCCGGGCGGCGGCCACGATCTCGTCGAGCCCGTCGCCCATCACCACGTCCGACTCTCGGGAGCCCGCACGGGTTACGCCACTACCGGGTCTCTTTGTGGACGGTGTGCTGGCGGTCGTGGCGGCAGTACTTCTTCATCTCCAGGCGCTCACGGTCGTTGAGCTTGTTCTTCATGGTGATGTAGTTCCGTCGCTTGCAGACCTGGCACTCGAGGGTGATCTTCACCCGCTTCTCGCTCTTGGCCATCTCGGCTCACTTCCCGTTCCTTGAGAGGACTACTTGATGATCTTGGTGACGCGGCCGGCGCCGACGGTGCGGCCACCCTCACGGATGGCGAAACGAAGTCCTTCGTCCATGGCGATCGGCTTGCCCAACTCCACCGTCATCACCACGTTGTCGCCGGGCATCACCATCTCGGTGCCCTCCGGCAACTGGATCGTGCCGGTCACGTCCGTCGTACGGAAGAAGAACTGCGGCCGGTAGTTGTTGAAGAACGGCTTGTGCCGGCCACCCTCGTTCTTCCCCAACACATACACCTGACCCTCGAACTGGGTATGCGGCGTGATCGAGCCCGGCTTGCACAACACCTGACCCCGCTCCACATCCTCCTTCTTCGTGCCCCGCAACAACGCACCGATGTTGTCACCCGCCTGACCCTCATCCAGGATCTTGCGGAACATCTCCACCCCCGTACACACCGTCTTCTGCGTCGACCGCAACCCCACGATCTCCACCTCGTCACCGGTATGCACCCGACCCTGCTCCACCTTCCCCGTCACCACGGTCCCCCGACCCGTGATCGTGAACACATCCTCGATCGGCATCAAGAACGGCTTGTCCAGATCCCGCACCGGCTCCGGAATGAAACTGTCCGCCGCCGCCATCAACTCCAAGATCTTCGCCTGCCACTCCGCGTCACCCTCCAACGCCTTCAACGCCGACACCCGCACCACCGGCGCGTCATCCCCCGGGAACTCGTACTCCGTCAACAACTCCCGCACCTCGAGCTCCACCAACTCCAACAACTCCTCGTCATCCACCGCGTCGGCCTTGTTCAACGCCACCACGATGTACGGCACCCCCACCTGACGGGCCAACAACACATGCTCACGCGTCTGCGGCATCGGCCCATCCGTGGCCGCCACCACCAAAATCGCCCCATCCACCTGCGCCGCCCCCGTGATCATGTTCTTGATGTAATCCGCATGACCAGGCATATCCACATGCGCATAATGACGGTTATCTGTCTCGTACTCCACATGGGCGATCGAGATCGTAATACCACGCGCCTTCTCCTCCGGCGCCTTATCAATCTGATCAAACGGCGTGAAATGAACATTCGGGTTCGCCTCAGCCAACGTCTTCGTGATCGCCGCCGTCAACGTCGTCTTCCCATGATCAATATGACCCATCGTCCCAATATTCACATGCGGCTTATTACGCTCGAACTTCGCCTTGCTCATCGACGATCACCTTTCGTCTGTCATCTCTTCTTGGTGCCTGAGGCTGGTAGCGGCGGTCGGACTCGAACCGACGACCACTCGATTATGAGCCGAGTGCTCTAACCATCTGAGCTACGCCGCCATGCGGGCGCACCGGCCGGTCCGGTGCACGAGCCCTCTGTGGGAATCGAACCCACGACACCAGCCTTACCATGGCTGTGCTCTGCCGACTGAGCTAAGAGGGCGGGCGCGGCAAAGCCGCAGGCCGGGGCACCAGTGTAGCGAACCTCGGGGCCCCTTCCGCATCGAGTTGCGCCCGCCTCTAGCGTCGTCGGCCATGCTGCTGCGCCCCGCCGTCCCCGACGACGCCGCTGCCATCCGGGACATCTACAACCTCGAGGTCGAGACCTCGACCGCCACGTTCGACCTGGTGCCTCGCAGCCTGGAGGACCAGCGGGCGTGGCTGGCGGCCCGCTCGGGCGCCTTCGCCGCCATCGTCGCCGTCGAGGGTGCCGAGGTGGTGGGGTTCGCCTCCCTGTCGCCCTACAAGGAGCGGGCGGCGTACCGGACCACCGTCGAGGACTCCGTCTACATCCGCCGCGACCGCCAGGGCCAGGGCATCGGCCGCGTGCTGCTGTCCCACGTGGTGCAGGTGGCAGCGGCCAGCGGCTTCCACGCCGTCATGGCCCGGATCGAGGCCAGCGGAACCGCCTCACGGGCGCTCCACGCGGCGTGCGGGTTCGAGCTGGTGGGCGTGGAGCGGGAGGTCGGCCGGAAGTTCAACCGGTGGCTCGACGTCGCCGTGATGCAGCACATGGTGGCGCCGTCGAACTGATGTGCGAAAGGTGCCGGACTCGACCCCGAGCGCGCATCAGTTCGGCGACGTTCACCGCCGACGGGCGGTCAGCGGGCGGCGGCCTTCTTGGCCGTGGTCTTCTTGGCGGCGGGCGCCTTCTTGGCCGCCGGCGCCTTCTTGGCCGCCGTGGCCGCCTTGCGGGCCGGTGCGGCCTTCTTGGCCGCCGCCTTGGCCGGCGCCTTCTTGGCCGCCGCCTTGGTGGTCGGGACGGCCGCCAGCTTGGGCGGCTTCACGGCGCCGAGGGCGACGTCCTTGAAGCCCTTGAGGGCCGTGATCTTGGCCACCTTCTTCGCCGCCACCTTGACGGTGGCGCCGGTCTGGGGGTTGCGGGCCAGCCGAGCCGGGCGGTTCTTCCGCTCGAACTTGGCGAACCCGGCCAGGGTGACGACCTCTCCCTTGGCCACCGTGGCGAGGATGACGTCGATGGTGCCATCGACGATCTTCTGGGCCGTCTTGAGATCGCTTTCGGTGTGCGCCGCCACGGCGCCCACGAGGTCCCGCTTGTTCACCTAGTCCTCCTTGAGCATGGTGTCGCGTAACAGCATGTCGTACGCGCCGACCTGAAACGGCGATCCCCCACCGTTAGCGTTGCCGGTCGTGCGTCGCCGACCGGCAAGCCGTCGCCTTGTGGTCGCCGCGCTGGCGGCCGCCGCCGTGGCGATCGGCCTCACCGCCGTCACGCCGGAGGTCGCTCACGCCGACGAGGCCCGGCTCCTCTTCAGTGGTCCGGTGACGCCCGACGCGCTCGGTGGCCACATGGGCCTCGATGCCCTCGGCCCGACCGACGCCAAGCTCTGCCTCCCCGCCGACACCACCGGCTGCCCCGGCGGCTACACGTCGGCCATCGCGTGGAACGCCGCCGGCCAGTTCCCGCTGTCGGGCCTCACGCTGCCCGCCGGCACCACCACCGCCCACCTCGAGCTGTACCCGCACCACCGCTACGGCGACTGGCAGTCGAACGATCCGTGGTCCGATCCGGTCGGCGGCGCCCACCTCTGGATCCGGGGCCTGCAACCGGGTGAGCAGCGCGACGTCGGCAGCATCCCGCTGCCGGCCTCGAATGACGCAACGGCGGCCCAGACGTTCGGCGCGGTGGCATCGTCGTTGCCCGTCACCGACGGGCAGATCAAGATCAACGCCTACCAGATCACCGGGCTGCACCAGACGTCGACGGCGATCGAGGTCGGCTCCTTCGTCGAGTCGTTCAGCCGGGGCAACCAGTGGACCCTGGGCTGGGCCTGGCCGGGCCAGTACGTCGCCTACGTGACCGACGAGACGACGGGCACGTCGGTCCAGGGCTTCCTCACCATCAGCGGTGGCCATGCCCCCACCATCGATCTCGACGCCTCCTGCTTCGGCCTGGACACGTGCCAGTACCAGCACGGCGGGCCGCCGGCCACGGTCGGCACGTTGCACCCGCTGACGCCGGCGCGCATCCTCGATACCCGCAACGGCACCGGCCGGCCCGCCGGCGCGGTGCAGCCGGGTGATGGCCGCAGCGCCAGCTTGTCGGCTGGAGTGCGCGCTGCGGACGCCACGAACCACGAGGTCAGCGTGGTGGGACGGGGCGGGGTGCCGGCGACCGGTGTCTCTGCCGTGCTGCTCAACGTGACCGCCGTGACCCCGACGGACGCCGGCTTCCTGACCGTCTACCCGAAGCTGGCCCGCGGCGTGCGCAACCCCAGCAACCTCGACGAGCTCTGGGACGATCAGTCCAGCTTCCTACCGGGGTACCCCAACTCGTCGAACGTCAATTTCCGCGCCGGCGAGGTGGTGGCGAACCTCGTCCTGGCCCGGGTCGGGGCGGGGGGCAAGGTGCGGCTGAACAACTTCGCCGGCACCGTGGACGTGGTGGCCGACGTCGTCGGTTGGTTCGATACCGGTGAGAGCACCGGCGACGGGTTCGTCAGCGTGGCGCCGGCGCGCCTGCTCGACACCCGCGACGGCACCGGGGCCATCGGCGGGCGGTTCGCATCGGGTGATCAGCGCGACCTCGCGGTGGCCGGCCGCGGCGGCGTGCCCGCCGACGCGTCCGCGGTGGCGGTCAACGTCACCGCCGTCGACCCCGGCAGTGCGGGGTTCGTGACCGTCTGGCCGAGTGGCACCCCCATGCCGCTGGCGTCCAGCCTCAACACCTCGCCGGGGCGAACGCAGCCCAACCTCGTGGTGGCCAAGCTCGGCGCCAACGGGGCCATCTCGCTGTACGACTACGCCGACTTCGGCGGAACTGACCTCGTCGTCGACGCCGTCGGCTACTTCCGCTCCGGCGGCGGGGCGGTGACCGCCATCGACCCGCAGCGTCTCCTGGACTCCCGTGCCGGCCTCGACACGACCGCGGCGCCGTTCGCGTCGGACGAGTCACGCGCCATCCAGGTGACCGGTCGGGCCGGTGTGCCCGCCGGCGCCACCGCCGCCGTGCTCAACCTCACCGCCACCGAGCCGACCCAGGCCGGCTTCCTCACCGTGTGGCCGGCGGGAGAGCCTCGACCCTTGGCGTCGACGCTCAACTTCCTACCGGGAGACAACGTGGCCAACCTCGTGATGGTGGGCCTCGGCCCGGGCGGGGTGCTGTCGCTCTACCAGTTCGGCGGCACGACCCACGTCGTGGCCGACGTGGTCGGCTACATCACGTAACCGCTCCAGCAGGCGGGTCCGGCCTGGCCCGAGCGTGACTCGCCACCCAGTGGATCGCAGCGGTTCAGCGCCGGAACAATCGCTCTCTGGCCGACGCACAGAGCGCAGCGGGCCCGGAGAATCCGGCGCCAGCGATGACGTCGGCGACGATGCCGAGCGACGTGTCGAGCACAACTGGTGGCACGTTCCGGCTGCTGAGGACCTCAGCGAGCCAAGTGATGAAACCGTCGAAGAGGTCCGGATCCTCGACGTCCAGAGACACACCGAGGTACCGCACGATGTAGCCCACGTCGGCTCTGGTGTGGGCGAGCTGCCGCGCATCGTAGGACGACATCGCGGGGACCCGTACGAACATCTCCGTGATGCAGGCGGCAACGAGGTCCTCGTTCTGGAGCTCGAGTTGCATCGTCACGGCACTCGGGCCGACTAGACGTGCCGGTCGCAGCGGTCCCTCGAGCACCGTGGTCGGGTTGGAGGCTGGGCCGATCCAGCCCGAGGCACCCAGCCGATCGGCGCGGGCGGACGTTTCACCAAAGCCGGCGCCGGCGGCCACGACAGAGAGGCCAAGATCGGCCACGGCGGCGATACCACGGGCTGCCCCTGGGAGGAACAGTGGCACCGTGCAGCTGAGCACGACGACATGGGGTTCCGTGCGTGCGGCGAAGCTCTGGAGATCCTCCGCGGGGAGACTTGCGCCGAGGAACGTGACGTCCCAGCCGTCGAGCCGCAGTCGCTCGACGCCCATCCGCGCCGGCACCGAGTGGTACTCGCCTTCGACGCACGCGACGAGCACTGACCCTCTCGTCGCCGTTGACGTCGGCACGCGTAGCGCCAGTGCGCCGAGCACACCGTCAACGACGGACGTCGCTGCGTGCTCCTGGGCGACGCTCCAGCGGTGCGTCTGCCACAGCGTCCCGACGTGCTGCTGGATCGGGGCCAGAACATCGATGATGAGACCTGCCGGCGACATCCCCCCAGCCGTCAACTCGAGCGCGTACTCGATGGCAGGCCGGGGACGACCGGTGGCGGCAAGCTCGAGAAGTCGCTCTGACGTGGGGTCCAGAGCCGCGGTCATCGGGCGACCACCCGAAAGCGAGCGAAGCTGGCCGCACGCGGTCGGTCAGGACCATCCGGGATGCGATCGTGGGATCGGCGGTGGCTGACGGAGCGCATGTACGCCGAAAAGCAGTCATGGCTCTCCCACCACGACACCATGACGAACCGAGTCGCATCGCGCTCGTCTTGCCATACCTCCAGATGATCGAACCCCGGCCACCCTTCGACCTCGCGGAGCCTGTCGGCAAAAGCATGGACGAGCGCGACGCTTCCACTCGCAGGCACGCCGATCTCACTGAACGCCACGAATGGACCCGTGGCCGAAGCCGAAACGGCGAATTCATCGCTTGCGCTCATGGCGTCTCCTCCGAGTCCCGGGCGTCGATCGGCGCTGCGACGTACGCGGGATCCGTCAGGTCGGGCGCCACCTCAGTGCGGTCCCGGCCGAGCGCCTTGGCCCGATAGAGCGCAGCGTCGGCGGCGAGGAGCGCGCGGGCGCCTCCCAACGTTCCCGCCGCGGCGACACCCGCCGAGAACGTGACCGGCTGCGGAGCAGCCGCGGACCAGGCAGCGCGAAGACGACCAATCAGAGCGAGGGCGTCGGGCACCGTCGTTCGAGCGGCGACGATGACGAATTCTTCCCCCCCGATCCGGCAGCTGATGTCGCCCGCCCTAACCTCACGGACGAGCAGACGCCCGAAGGCAACGAGTACGGCGTCACCAGCGGCGTGGCCGTAGGTGTCGTTGAGCCGCTTGAAATGATCGAGATCGACCATGATGACGGCGGCGTCCTCGGCCCGAGGCAGGACCCGATCGAGGACCCGCCGGTTGGCCAGTCCCGTCGAGCGCGTCGCGTTTGGAGTCCTCCTCGAGGCGTTCGGTGCGGCGCAGAAGATCCACGGCCTGGCGGGCATCCTCGACCAGTCTGGGTAGCACACGCTCGAGCTGGAGCCGTGCCAGGCTGAAGGGCTCGGCGGCGGCGAGCAGCGGAGCGCCCTCGCCAACCGAGATGTCGATGGGCAACGCATCGGGACCGGCCTCGTCGGCGGGCGTCACCGTGCCTCCGAGGTCGAGCACGGCGTGCTGGAGCAACTTCGCCGCGCCCTGGGCCGAGCGGATGCGCAACAAGGCGCGCAACGTATCGACCACCACGGAGCCGGTCTCCGCCTCCGCCACCAGTCGGTTGTCCGAGCTTGCGTCCGAGACACGGGCCACAACGACGGTCTTGTCCTGGGCGGACGAGCGGGAACCCATGGTGCCCACCACCTCTCCGGAGACCGACCTCGAACCCAGCGCTCCTCGAACAGCCTACGGGCGCGATTCCACCTGCGACGGCGCAGGTGGTACGTGTTGTGGGCCGGGGTGGATTCGAACCACCGAAGGCGCTGCCGGCAGATTTACAGTCTGCTCCCTTTGGCCACTCGGGCACCGACCCAAAGCCCGTAGATAGTAGCGGCCGGGTAGCGTCGCGACCATGCCGTCGTTCGACGTCGTGTCCGAAGTGGACCACCAGGAAGTCCGCAACGCCATCGACCAGGCGCAGCGTGAGCTGAACACCCGCTACGACTTCAAAGGGACCGGCTCCAGCATCGAGCAAGCCGACCTCACGATCACCCTGCGGTCGGCCTCGGAGGATCGCCTGCGGGCGGTGCGCCAGGTGCTCGAGGAGCGCCTCGTGAAGCGGGGCGTGTCGCTGAAGGGTCTGGAGTTCGGCAAGATCGAGGAAGCGGCGGGCGCCACGGTGCGCCAGGTGGCGACGCTCACGGTCGGCATCTCCTCCGACAAGGCGAGAGAGCTGAACGTCTTCATCAAGAAGCTGGGCCTGAAGGGCATCCAGAGCCAGACGCAGGGCGATCAACTGCGGGTGAGCGGCAAGAAGCGCGACGACCTCCAGGACGTCATCGCGAAGCTGAAGGAAGCCGACTTCGGCATCGCCCTCCAGTTCAACAACTTCCGCGACTGAACCGCCGTCGTCGGGCTGGTGGGCACGCCGCCGGCCAACGGGCGCCTGTGTGACGTCGATCGAGACGAATTCGGGATCGACGTCACACAGCCGGGAGACCTCGGCCTGCCGGGCGGCGTCTCGGCGCCCGGGCGGCCGCCGAGCGCCCACGCGGCGCCTACTCGTAGTAGCCGGAGTGGATGTAGACGCAGGGCACGCCGGCGGCGCGGAACATGGCCACGTTGCGGCGATCGTCCTCGAAGGCGATCCGCAGGTCCAGCCCGGCGGCGCGCAGCGCCTCCACCATCGCCGCCTTGAACGTGACCGCCGGCTGGTACTGCCGCTCGGGCCGCATGATCAGCAGGTCCCACCGCACCTCGTAGCGCTCCAGCCAGGCCAGCGTCTGCTCCTGCACGGTGGTCGGCCGGGCGGTGAGCAGCACGATCGTCAGTGACGGGTCGAGCAGCGACAGCAGGCAGTGCACGTCCTCGATGAGGGGGTCGTGGGCGCTGGCGGCGAAGAAGGCGCGCCAGTCCTTCGGCCCGCTCGATCCGTCGAGGAGGTGCTGACGCCCAGCGGCGTCGGAGAGCACGCCGTCGAGGTCGAAGACCGCGGTCGGCGCGCCCCTCGGCGCGGGCGGCCCGGTGCGCCACGTCCAGTTGTCGGGGGGCTCGCTCAGCTAGTCCTCCTGGGGCGCAACCGCGGCGCGCGTGCGGATCTCGTCCACCACGTTGGCATCGGCGAGCGTCGTGGTGTCGCCCAGGACGCGGCCCTCGGCCACGTCGCGCAGGAGCCGGCGCATGATCTTGCCGCTGCGGGTCTTGGGCAGGTCGGGGGTGAAGACGATGGTCTTCGGGCGGGCGATGGCACCCAGCTTGGTGGCCACGTGCTTGCGCAACATCTCGCCGTGGGCGGCGTCGGCGTCGATGCCGCCCTTGAGGGTGACGAACGCGATGATGGCCTGACCCGTCGTGTCGTCCTTGGCCCCCACCACGGCGGCCTCGGCCACGGTGTCGTTGTCCACGAGGGCCGACTCGACCTCGGTGGTGGAGATGCGATGGCCGGACACGTTCATGACGTCGTCGACCCGGCCCAGCAGCCAGAAGTAGCCCTCGTCGTCGACCTTGGCGCCGTCCCCGGCGAAGTAGCGGCCCTCGAAGCGGCCCCAGTAGGTCTCCTTGTAGCGCTCCGGGTCGCCGTAGATGCCGCGCAGCATCGACGGCCACGGCCGGGTCAGGGTGAGGTAGCCGCCGCCCCGCTCGACCGGGCTGCCGGCGTCGTCGACCAGTTCGGCCCCGATGCCCGGAAGTGGGAACGTGGCCGAACCCGGCGTGAGCGTGGTGACGCCCGGCAAGGCGCTGATCATGATGGCGCCGGTCTCGGTCTGCCACCAGGTGTCCACGATGGGGCAGCGGCCGCCGCCGATGTGCTGCCAGTACCACATCCACGCTTCCGGGTTGATGGGCTCACCCACCGACCCCAGGAGGCGCAGGGAGGACAGGTCGTGGCCACCCGGCTCGCCAGTACCCCACTTCATGAACGTGCGGATGGCGGTCGGGGCGGTGTACAGGATGGTGACGCCGTACTTCTCGATGATCTCCCACCACCGGTCCTTGCCGGGGTGATCGGGCGTGCCCTCGTACATCACGCTGGTGGCCCCATTGGCGAGGGGGCCGTAGACGATGTAGCTGTGGCCGGTGACCCAGCCGACATCGGCGGCGCACCAGTACACGTCGGTGTCGGGGTGGAGGTCGAACACGTACTTGTGGGTGAACGCCACTTGCGTGAGGTAGCCACCGGTGGAGTGCATGATGCCCTTGGGCTTGGCCGTGGTGCCGGAGGTGTACAGCAGGTAGAGCAGGTGCTCGCTGTCCACGGGCTCGGGCGGGCAGACCGGGTCGGCGGCCGCCACGATGTCGTGGTACCAGACGTCGCGACCCTCTTCCATGTGGGCCTCGGTCTGCGTGCGTTGCACCACGACCACGTGCTCGATGGTGGGCGACGCCGCCACGGCGATGTCGGCGTTGGCCTTCAGCGGCACCGCCGTCCCCCGCCGCCACCCGCCGTCGGCGGTGATGAGCACCTTGGCCTCGGCGTCGTTGATGCGGTCGGCGAGGGCATCGGGCGAGAACCCGCCGAACACGACGGAGTGCGGGGCCCCGATGCGGGCACAGGCCAGCAGGGCGATCGGCAGCTCGGGGATCATCGGCAGGTAGATGTTCACCCGGTCGCCCTTGGTCACGCCGAGGGCCTTGAGGGCATTGGCGAAGCGCTGCACCTCGGCGAGCAGGTCGGCGTAGGTGAGGGTGCGGGTGTCGCCCGGCTCGCCCTCCCAATGGAAGGCCACCTTGTCGCCCTTGCCGGCCTCGACGTGGCGGTCCAGGCAGTTGTAGGAGACGTTCAGCTCGCCGCCCAGGAACCACTTGGCGAACGGCAGCTCCCACTCGCAGACCGTGTGCCAGTCCTTCGACCAGCTCACGAGGTCCGACGCCTGGCGGGCCCAGAACGCCTCGAAGTCGTCGTTGGCCTCGTCGTACATCGCTGTACCGGTGACGAGGGCGTTGGCCACAAAATCGGACGGCGGCGGGAACTTGCGCTCCTCGACGAAGTAGTCCTCGATCGCAGCGGACGTCGGCTCGGCCATGCTCAGTACCCCCGGTGGAAGACTGCGGTCACACTATCGGCGGACCCATTCGACCACCGTGAAGCGGCCGAGGCCACCTGGGTCCGTGAGGGCCTCGGCTTCGCGCACCCGGCTGCGGGCCCGGAGCGCGGCGAGGTCGGACACGTGGGCCCGCTGCGTCCATGCCTGGCGGCCCTCGGCGACCAGCTCGTCGATGCCGTGGAGGGCCAGGAACTGGGCCTGCGAGCGCACCGCGGCCGGCTCCTGCACGGCGGCCAGCTGGTCGAGGGCGACATCGCAGGTGATGTCTTGAGAGCCCGGCCTCCGCAGCGGGTGCTCCCCGCGATCGTGGCCCCGGTAGGTACGCAGCCACTCCCGCCACGGCCGGGACGCCATCGACGCCGTCTCGGACGTGTAGTCGGTGGCCACCACCCGGCCCCGCTCCAGCAGCTCGAGGGCGCTGCGCAACCAGTCGGCGGCGGCGCGCTGCACGGGGCGCGCGCGCCCAGCGCGGCCACGTCGGGCACGCCCGCCGGCAGTGGCCGGCTCACGGGCACCAGCACCTCGACGAAGGCGCCGTCGCGGTCCAGCCCGACGCGTGCCTCCCGCCAGCCGCCGTCCCACACGACCAGACCGAAGGCCAGGTTGTCGAGCAGCTCGTTGGCCAGCACGACGCCGCTGAACCGCACCGCCGGCAGCTCGCCCAGGCTGACCGCCAGCGGCCCGATGCCGACCGTGGCCCCTGGTCCCGCTGCTTGGTCGTCATCGTCGTCGTCGCCGCCTCCGGCGCCGGCGAAGGCCTCCGCCGGCGGGGCCAGAGGCAGGCCGTCGGCGTGACGCGCTCGAAGCGCGGCGGAGCGCTCCACGAGCACGTAGCGCAATGCCGGCAGGCACGCCGGTCCCGCCGCCAGCACGCTGCGGGCCAGGGTGCCCGGTCCGGCACCGGCCTCGACCACCACGAACGGATCGGGACGGCCCAGCTCGGTCCACCAACCGTCGAGCGCTCGCGCGAGCACGGCGCCGTACAGCGGGCCGACTTCGGGCGCGGTCAGGAAATCGCCGCGCCGGCCGGCCGAGCCACCGCTGGCGTAGAAGCCGTCCTCGTGGTCGTACAGGGCAGCGTCGACGAACGCCTCGTAGGGCAGCGGGCCGTGGCGGGCGATCCGCTCGGCCAGCCGTGCCTCCAGTGCGATCGGGACCTAACCCTGGGGCAGGAAGGTGGAGAGGTCGCCGAAGTGCAGCACGAGGTTCGGCAGCACGCCCACCAGCAGGGTGATGCCGGCGGTGATGCCCAGGGCGGCGACGAGGGCCTGCGGGACTCGCACGGGTGTGGCGTCACCATCGGGGACCGGGTTCATGAACATCTCCCGGGCCACGCCCGAGTAGTAGAAGAGCGCGATCACCGAGTTGGCGGCCCCGATCACGGCCAGGATCACGGCCCACGTGCCGCCGGCGGCCAGCAGCGAGCTGAAGACCCCGAACTTGGCGATCCAGCCGCCGAGCGGCGGGATGCCGGCCAGCGAGAAGAGGAAGAACGCCATGGCCACGGCCAGGCCGGGGGCGTAGTCGAACAGGCCGCCGTAGCTGGAGATCTCACCGGAGCGCGTCTTGCGGGACACGGCGATGATCACGGCGAAGGCGCCGAGGTTCATGGCGGCGTAGATGATGAGGTAGGTGACCACCGCGGTGAGGGCGTCTTCCTTGGCTTGGGCGTTGTTGCCCACCACGGCCAGCGGCATGAGGATGAAGCCGCCCTGGGCCACCGAGGAGTAGGCGAACATCCGCACGATGTTCGTCTGGCGCAACGCCACCAGGTTCCCGACGGTCATCGTGAGGGCGGCCAGCACCCAGAACAGGGGCTGCCAGACGTCCTTGGCCGCCGGGAACGCGACGAACACCAGCTCCAGCAGGGCCACGAAGCCGGCCGCCTTCGACGCCACCGAGAGGAACGCGGCGATCGGTGTCGGTGCGCCCTGGTACGTGTCCGGCGCCCAGGTGTGGAAGGGCACGGCCGACACCTTGAAGGCGAAGCCCACCACGATGAACATGATGGCGAGCGTGGTGATGGGCTCGTTGCCCGCCTTCGCCAGGTACGACTCGATGCCCGTCAGCAGCGTGGTGCCGGCCATGCCGTAGAGCAGCGACATGCCGTAGAGCATCACCGCCGAGGCGAACACGCCCAGCAGGAAGTACTTCATGCCCGCTTCGTTGCTCTTCAGGTCGCGCTTGCGCCAGGCGGCGAGCATGTAGGCGGGGATGGACAGGAACTCCAGGGCGACGAACAGGCTGACGAGGTCGCGGCTCGAACTGATCATCAGCATGCCGAGCACCGACGTCAGCAACAGGAAGTAGTACTCGCCCTGGTGATAGTCGCCGTCTTCGATGTAGTTGGTCGACATCAGGATGACGACGTAGGCGGACAGCAGGAACAGCGCCTTCATCACCAGCGAGAAGTCGTCCACGACGTAGCCGCCGCCGAACATGACGCGAGGCCCGTCGTCGGACAGGGCGAGGGTGACGATGGGAACGAACGCCAGCAACGTGCCGATGCCGGCGATGGACGAGATGGCCCACTTCCGCTGCTCGTCGACGAACAGGTCGACGACGAGCACCAGTACGACCACGCAGCCGAGGATGATCTCGGGCGCGAGCGCGTGGTAGTCGAGCGTCGGTTGGTTGAAGGTCTGAGCGAGGACGCCGATCATGTCCTCATCCGACGGCTCTCAACGCCACGCCCACGGCCGGATCGAGCATCTGGAACAACAGGTTGGGGTAGATGCCCAGGACGAGGATGCCGATCAGCAGCGGCGTCCACGCCACGTACTCCAGCGGCAGGATGTCGGCAACGTGGCCGTGGTGCTCGGCGTCGAGCACGAACCGCGACTCGTCGCCGAAGAACGCCCGCTGGTAGAGCCACAGCAAGTACCCGGCCGCCAGCACCGTGCCGACGGCGGCGACCACCATGAAGATGCGGAAGGTCTCCGTCTTCAGTCCCTGGGCCGGGTCGTAGGCCGACAGGATGGCGGGAAACTCACCCCAGAACCCGGCCAAGCCGGGCAAACCGAGCGACGCCATGGCGCAGAAGCCCATGACCCAGCCGAGGCGCGGCATCACCTTCAGCAGGCCACCGAGCTGACGGATCTCGAGGGTGTGGTAGCGCTCCTTCACCGAGCCGGCGACGAAGAACAGCATGCCGGTGATGAGACCGTGGGCCACCATGCCGAAGATGGCGGCGTTGAGACCGATGGTGGTGAGCGTGGCGATGCCCAGCATCACGAACCCCATGTGCGACACCGACGAGAACGCGATGAGACGTTTCATGTCGGTCTGCGCGAGGCAGCACAGCGCGCCGTAGATGATGCCGATGACGGCCAAGCCACCGATCCACGGCGCCCAGCTGATGGCGGCATCCGGAAGGATGGGGATGGCGATGCGGATGAAGCCGTAGGTACCCAGCTTCAGCAGGATGGCGGCCAGGATGACCGAGCCCACCGTGGGCGCCTGGGTGTGGGCGTCAGGGAGCCACGTGTGGAACGGGAACATGGGCACTTTGACGGCGAACCCGATGAACAACCCGGCAAAGATCCAGAGCTGCGTCGAGTGCACGATGGTGCTGGTGTGCTCGGCGATGTAGGCCATCGAGAAGCTCTCGGCACCGGTCTGGAAGAACAGCGCCAGGAAGGCCAGCAGCATCAACGCCGAACCGAACAGGGTGTAGAGGAAGAACTTGATCGAGGCGTACTGCCGCTGCTCGCCGCCCCACACGCCGATCAGGAAGTACATCGGCAGCAGCACCAGTTCGAAGAAGACGAAGAACAGGATGAGGTCCTGGGCCACGAACGTGCCGTTCATCCCGACGGCGAGGATGAGGATGAGGATGAAGAACGCCTTGGGGTTGCCAGGGTCGGGGATGTGGTCCCATGAGTAGATGATGCACAGGACCACGATCACCATGGACAGGAGGTACAGGGGCAGACTGATGCCGTCGATGCCCACGATGTAGCGACTGTGGATCACGTCGATCCACGCCGTGTTCTTGTAGAGCTGCAGCGTGCCCGCCTGGTCGTAGTCGAACACCACCAGCGTGGCGATGCCGAAGCCCAGGGCGACGACGCTCGTGACGAGGGCGACGATCTTCAGCCACAGCTCCTGCGTGCGCGGCAGGAACAGCAGGACGGCGACACCGACGAGCGGGGTGAACACCCCGGCGCTCAGCAGCCAATTGTGGTCGGTGAAATTCATCCCACTCCTAGATGGTGATCACGAGGATGAGCGCGCCGATGGCAGCCGCCCCGAAGAGAAGTGCGCCGTACTGCTGAACCTTGCCCGACTGCACGGGCCGCAGGGCCTGACCGCTGCCCTCCGCCGCCGTGCCGCTCCCGTTCACGACGCCATCGACCACCTTCTGGTCGAACTCGTAGGCAACCGTTCCGGTCCGGCGGGCGCCGGTACCCACGCCGTTCACTACGCCGTCGAGCACGGCCATGTTGAACCAGTAGGCGAGCCGGGCCAGCGGGCCCTTGATGCCGGCCACCACGACGTTCTCGTAGAGCGCATCGAGGTAGTACTTGTTCCACAAGAAGGCGTAGCCAGCGGCGGCGGCCTTGTTGCGTCGGGTGAGCCCGGCCAGTGCCGACCGCTGATACAGGGCCACGCACGCGAAGTAGCAGAGCACCGCGCCCAGCAAGGCGACGCCGATCGACAGCAGCGCGTCGCTCCAGTGGAAGGGCGGGTGCACGAGCTCGGGGAAGGTGCTTCCCAGCGGGCTGGTCTCCACCCAGTCGGTGAACTTCTCCGTGGTGAGGATGGAGGTGGCGTTGTTCAGGAACCCGGCCGTCAGCGAGAAGAAGGCCAGGATGATGAGAGGCACCGTGATGAGCGGGGGCGACTCGTGCGGCTCGACGTGCTCGTCGTGGCCACCGTGAGCCATCGCCGCCTGGTGGCCGGCCACCCCGGCGTGGTCGTCGAGGCCGTGGGCGTCGTGGTGGATCTCGTCGGCCAGCACCCCGACCGACACGTGGGCGTCGGGGTCGTCCTCGGCGATGACGAAGGTGCCGCCGGCCTCCTCGGCCATCGGCTCGGCCCCGTGGGCGAGGGCCATGGCGGGCACCTGCTCCGGGAGGGGCGCGTGCTCGTGGGCGCCCTCGTCGCCACCGCGGTAGGTGCCGAGGAACGTGAGATAGATGCAGCGCACCATGTACGCCGCGGTGAGGAAGGCCCCGACCAGGCCCACCACCATGAACGCGGTGTAGCCGTTGTTCCCGGCGGTGGCGATGATCTCGTCCTTCGAGAAGAAGCCGGCGCCGATGGGTATGCCCATGAGCGCGATGCTGCCTATGAGGAACGTCACGAACGTGATGGGCATCTTGCGGGCCAGGCCGCCCATGTCCTTCTTCATGTCGAAGGAGTGGTGCGCACCCGAATGGCTCACGGAGCCGGCACCCAGGAACAGCAGGGCCTTGAAGAAGGCGTGGGTGAAGATGTGGAACACCGCCGCCGTCCAGCCGCCCACACCGAGACCCATCACCATGTAGCCGAGCTGGCTCACCGTGGAGTAGGCGAGGACCTTCTTGATGTCCACCTGAACGAACGCCAGCACCGCGGCGATGATGATGGTGATGCCACCTATCAAGGCCATCGGGTTGAGGGGACCGTCGCCGATCTTGAAGCCCTCGAAGAACACGGGATACAGGCGGGCACCGAGATAGACGCCGGCCACCACCATGGTGGCGGCGTGGATGAGGGCGGAGACCGGCGTGGGCCCGGCCATGGCGTCAGGGAGCCAGGTGTGCAGCGGGAACTGGCCCGACTTGCCGATGATGCCGACGAGCAGCGCCAGCGCGCTCCAGAAGATGAGGCTGCGCGTCCAGTCCCCCGACAGCGCCCACTTGTTGATGTCCTCGATGCTGAAGCTGCCGGCGCCCCAGAACGTCAGCGTGATGCCGATCAGCAGGCCGATGTCACCGGTGCGGGTGGTGAGGAAGGCCTTCAGCGCAGCGTCGGAGTTCTTCTTCTCCTCCCACCAGTGCCCGATCAGCATGAACGAGCACAGGCCCATGATCTCCCAGCCGAGCAGCAGCTGGAGGGTGTTCTCGGCCACGACCAGGTTCAGCATCCCGGCGGTGAACAGTGAAAGGGCGGCGTAGTAGTGCGTGAAGCGGCGATCGCCGCGCACATACTCCAACGAGTAGACGTGCACGAGGGTGGAGATGATGGTGACGACCAGGAGCAGGGCCACGGCCAAGCCGTCGATGTGGGTGCCGATGCTGAACTTCACCCCACCGCTCTGCCACCACGTCCACGAGTGGATGACCGGCTCGGTGAAGGGCCGGACGTGCTCGTCGGCCCGCGGGATCACCGAGTGCCCGAGCGCCGCCAGGGCGCCTTCGCTGCCCTCGGTGTCGTCGACCAGGTGGATCCACTGGTAGGCGGTGCCGATCGACAGCACGAGGGACGTGAGCAGGCCGGCGATCCCGATGTAGCTGCCGCCGTTGGTCCAGCGCGCCGTGCGCTTGCCGAAGAAGATGATGAGGAAGAACGAGACCGCAGGGACGACCGGGATGAGCCAGGCGTTGTCGAGGAACCACATGGTGCCGGCGCCCTAGCCCTTCATCTCGGACAGCTCGTCGAGGGCGATGCTGCGGCGGTTGCGGTAGATCAACAGGACCAGCGCCAAGCCGACGCCGACTTCGGCGGCGGCGATGGCGATGACGTACAGCGCGAAGACCTGACCGGCCACGTCGCCGTTGCGCATCGAGAAGGCGAGCAGGTTGATGTTCACCGAGTTGAGGATCAGCTCGACCGACATGAGGACCATGATCCCGTTGCGCCGGGCGATGACGCCGTAGACGCCGATGGCGAACAACGCCGCACCGAGCAGCAGGAACTCGTTGATCAACATGGAGCGCCACCATCTCGAGCGAGCACCGATTGTCCGAGCGAGACGAGTCCGAGGCGAAGCCGAGGCATCATCACGTCAGTCCTTCCTGGCCAGGACGATGGCGCCCACCACCGCAGCGAGCAGGACGAACGACAGTGCCCAGAACGGCAGCAGGTACGGGCCGAAGATCGAGTCGCTCACCTGCTGCGTGGTGGTGATGACCGGCTCGGCCGGGAGCTGCTCGTCACCGAAGGCGTCGATGAGGACGTAGCCGATGACACCGGCCAGCATGAGCGACACGATGACGCCGACGATGCGGTACGGGTTGTCCAGGCCGCCCTCACGGCCGATGCGGGCGCGGGTGAGCATGGTGCCGAACAGGAACAGCACGGTGACCGCACCGATGTACACCAGGATCTGGGTGACAGCCACGAACTCGGCCGCCAGCAACAGGTAGAGCGCCGCCGCACCCCCCAGCACCGTCACCAGCCACAGTGCCGCGTGCACGATGTTGGAGGTGGTGACCACTCGGATGGCGCCGACGATCATGCCGAAGGCGATGATGCCGAAGGCGATGTGTTCAGCGACGTTCTGCTGAGCGGCGAGCAGCACGGGACTACTTCTTCTTCTTGTCCGCGCCGGCCTCGAGCTCCGGCGCCTCAGGGACGGTTTCCATCCACTCGCCGAGCTTGTCCTTGTCGTGGAGCAAGTCGGCGATGCGGGGCTCTGAGTACTCGTACTCGGGGCTCCAGAAGAGGGCGTCGAAGGGGCAGACCTCGACGCAGATGCCGCAGTACATGCACAGGGCGTAGTCGATGTCGAAGCGGTCGAGGGCGCTGACGGTTCGCGGCTTGCCACCGGCGCGGCGCGGCGGTGCCTTCTCCTTGTGACCCTCGATGTAGATGCACCAGTCGGGACACGACCGAGCGCACAGCATGCACACCGTGCAGTTGACCTCGCGGAGGGCGATGACACCGCGGGCCCGCAGCGGCGGCGCCTCCTTCTCGTGCGGGTACTGGACGGTGACCGCGCCGCCGCCCATCCGCTTGGGCGTCATGGTGTGGGCCAGCTCCTTGAACGTCACACCGAGGCCCTTCAGCACACCGGGTACGAGCTTCGCCATCAGAACGCCACCTTCAGACACGCCGTCACCATGATGTTGATCAGGGCGAGGGGGATGAGGAACTTCCACGCGAACCGCTGCAGCTGGTCCTCGCGAAAGCGGGGGTACGTGAACCGGACGAAGAAGATCAGCGCCATCAGCGCCAGCATCTTCGTGAACAGCACGAGCGGGCCGATGATGTTCATGTACGAGGCATCGAGGGGGACACCCGGCAGCGCCCAGCCGCCGAGGTACAGCGTGGCGGCGAGGGCGGCGAAGGCGCCGGCCGATGCGAACTCGGCGATGAAGAACAGCAGGAACCGGAAGCCGCTGTACTCGGTCATGTACCCGGCCACGAGCTCGGACTCGGCGACGGGCATGTCGAAGGGGGTTTGGGTCAGCTCGGCCTGCGCCGCGATCAAGAAGATCACCAGCGCCACGAACTGCGTGAAGACGTACGGGTTGCCGATCCCACCCCAGCCGAAGATGTCACCGTTGTGCTGGGCGGCCACGATGCCCTGCATGTTCAGGGTACCGGCCTGGATCACGACGCCCATGACGGCGAGGATCATCGGCAACTCGTAGGCGATCAGCTGACCGGCGGCGCGCAGACCACCCATGAGCGAGTACTTGTTGGCCGATGACCAGCCCGCCATGAGGATGCCCAGCACGGAGACCGACGACACGGCGAGGGCGAAGAAGATGCCCGTGGAGTAGTTGGCGAAGACCGCGAACGGCCCGAACGGCACGGCCAGATAGATCAGGAACACCGTGAGGAACACCACGAAGATCGCCGCTTTGAAGATGAAGCGGTCGGCGTTCTCCGGGTGGAGGTCCTCCTTCTGGAGGAACTTGCCCACCTCGGCGAAGAGCTGCATCGATCCGTACGGTCCCGCCTCCATGGGGCCGAGGCGCGACTGCATGAAGCTCACCATCTTGAAGAGGTACAGGTAGACGGCAGTGCCCGCGGGGATGAGCACGGCCACCGCCACACCGAGGGATCGCAGGATCGACTGGCCCCAGTACGGGATCTCGACTGCGAACATCAGCGATCGATGTCCCCGAGGATGAAGTAGAGGCTGGCGAGGATGGTGATCACGTCCGGCACGTACACGCCCTTGAGCACCCACGGCGCGACCGAGATGTTGTTGAACGAGGCCGAACGGATCTTGACCCTGAAGGGCCCGGTGTCACCCTTGCTGACGACGTAGTAGCCCATCTCGCCGAGCGGGTTCTCGGTGGATACCCACGCCTCCCCCTCGGGCACCTTGATGATGCGCGGCACCTTGGCCATGATCGGCCCGGCCGGGAGGCCACCGAGGAGCTGCTCCACGATGCTGGTGGCTTCGCGCACTTCCTGCAGCCGCACCCAGTACCGGGCGAAGCTGTCGCCGTCGGGGTGGGTCCACACCTTCCAGTCGGCCTTGTCCCACGCCATCGGTAGGGACTGGTCGCGGCGGAGATCCCAGTTGACCCCGCTGGCGCGCAGATTGGCCCCCGACAGGCCGTACTGCAACGCGACCTCTTTGGGGATGACGCCGATGCCCCGGGTGCGGGCCTCGAAGATCTCGTTCCCGACGAGCAGGTCCTCCATCTGGTCGCAGAACCGGCGCACGGTCTTCATCACGACCTTGGTCTCGTCGATGAAGCCCTTCGGCAGGTCTTCCTTCAGACCGCCGATGCGGTCGTAGTTCGGGTGGAAGCGCCCGCCCGTCGCCGACTCGATGAGGTTGAGGACGTACTCCCGGTCGCGGAAGGCATAGAAGACGGGCGTGACGGCACCGAGCTGCACGCCCATGTCGCCGAGGAACAGCACCAGGTTGGCGATGCGCGACAGCTCGAACATCACCGTGCGGATGTACTGGGCGCGCGGTGGCGCCTCGATGTCCATCAGCTTCTCGGCGGCGAGGATGAACGGCACCTCGTTGGCGAAGCTGCCGAGCCAGTCGATGCGGTTCACCAGCGTGGTGACCTGCGGGAAGGTCCGGACCTCGGTGAGCTTCTCGTAGCCGCGGTGCATGTAGCCGCACGAGGGCTCGGCCCACACGACCTGCTCGCCATCGAGCCGGCAGATGATGCGCAGGGTGCCGTGGGTGGCGGGATGCTGGGGGCCGATGTTGAGGGTCATGCCCTCGGTCTCCAGCTCCACGTTCAGGCGGGCGTCGGCCGCCTGGGAGGCGATGTAGGCGAGCTGCTGGCGGTCGGTCAGCGTCGTCATCTAGTCACTGCCCTCGGTGTCGGCCTCACCATCGGCGTCGGCCGGCATGGGCTCGACGTCGACGATGCCCGGCCACGGCTTCACGATGCGGGCCAGCAGCGGGAAGTCCTTGCGCAGCGGGTGGCCCTCGAAGCCCGACGGCAGGTACATGTGGGTGAGCTGCGGGTGACCGGCGAACAAGATGCCGAACATCTCCCACGTCTCGCGTTCGTGCCAGTTGGCACCGGCGTAGACGTTGGACCAGGTCTCGATGGTGAGGCTGTCGTCGGGGACGTCCACCTTCAACGTGAGCCCGACGTGCCGCTGCGGCGAGACCGCCCGGGCGAACACCTGGAAGCGGGTGTCGCCCCCAGCGACTCCCTGCTTCGTCTCGGTGGAGCGCTCGGGCGGCGGCTCGGTCGGGTCGTCTTCGCCCTTGCCGAACGGCGACGGCATCCAGTCGAGTGCCGACAGGAAGCAGAAGTACTCGCACCCGAGCACGTCGCGCACGGCCAGGCCGGCGGCGCGCCATGCGTCGGTGCGCACGCGCACCCACAGGTCGTCGCTGGCTCGCAGCTCGTGGCTGACCAGCGCGTCACCGATCTCGGCCGTGAGCTCGTCGAGCAGTCCCTGGCGCAGCTCGTCGACCGGCGCCTCGACCCCGGTATCAGCCGTGGACGACAACCGGCTCACCGCGATCTTCAGTCGGGGCCGCCGGCGGCGGCTGGTTGGGCTCGCTGGGTTGGTCCCGTCGTCCGCTCTCGACGGCTTCGACCGGCTCGTTGGGGTCGCCGCGCCACTTGGCGGCCATGTCCTCGCGCTTGATGCGCTCCTGCAGCAGCACGATGCCCTCCAGGAGGGCCTCCGGCCGGGGTGGGCAGCCAGGCACGTAGATGTCGACGGGGATGATCTGGTCGACGCCCTTGGTCACCGAGTAGCTGTCCCAGTAGGGGCCGCCGCAGTTGGCGCACGAGCCCATCGAGATGACGTACTTCGGGTCCGGCATCTGCTCGTAGAGCCGCTTGACGGCGGGCGCCATCTTGTCGGTGACCGTGCCGGAGATGACGACCAGATCGGCCTGGCGAGGGCTGGCCGGCAGGGGGATGACGCCGAGGCGCATCACGTCGTAGCGCGGCGAGCCGAAGGCGGCGCCCATCTCGATGGCGCAGCAGGCGAGGCCCCACTGGTACACCCACACGGAGTAGGACCGTCCCATGTTCAGCAGTGTCGTGAGGGGCTTCGGCAGCCGGCCCTTCTCGATCAGACCCACCGCAGCACTCCCTTGCGCCACGCGTACACGAGGCCGAGGACGAGCACGAACACGAACACACCCATCTCCACCAGCCCGAACCCGCCGTACTCCTCCAGGCGCACGGCCCACGGGAAGATGAAGACGGCCTCGACGTCGAACACCACGAAGAGCAGGGCGAAGATGTAGTACCGGATCTGGCTCTGGGACCAGCCCTCGCCCACAGGATCGACGCCGCTCTCGTAGGCGATGACCTTCTGGCGGGTCGGTCGGTGGGGCCGTAGGAGGCTGCTGAGACCGAGGAAACCCGAGGTCAGCGCCACGGCCACGGCCACGAAAATGGCGGCCGTCAGCCAGCTGCGCAGGAACTCCGACATCGCCAGCGACTCTATACGAGGAGCGTGAATCGGCTCACAAACGGGTCAGGAGCAGGTCGCGGCGCCCCCCGGCTCGACGCCGACGACGCGAGTGCCGCGCCGCCCGAGATCGCGCCCTTTCGCGCACAGCCTGTGCGGCGGGGGCGGGGCGGCGGTGGGGGCGGGCGCGGCCGCGGCGGCGTGGTCGCGGCCGGGCGCGCCCCGCTTGTGTAACGCCGATCGAGACGAAATCGAGATCGACGGAACACAAACCCAAACTCCCGGCACCCGCGCTGCGTCACGCGGCGGGCCGCCCGCGGCCCGCCGGCGCCGCAGTGCGGCGCCGTGCCGAGCGAGCACCGTTGTCCGAGCGGAGCGAGCGCGAGGCGAAGCCGAGCCAGGAATTACGGCCGGGTGGCGGGGCTCTGGGTCTTGGCCGGGTCGCGCTCGACCACCGGGCTCAGCACCGCGTCGATGCGCTCGAGCAGCTCCGGCTCCAGCCGCACGCCCGACGCCTTGGCGTTGTCGTTGACCTGCTCGGGCCGCGTCGCACCGACGATGGCCGACGCCACGTTCGGGTTCTGCAGCACCCACGCCACCGCCAGCTGCGCCATCGAGAGCCCGGCATCGGCGGCTATCGGCGCCAGCTGCTGCACGGCGCTCAGGACGTCGTCGCCCAGGAAGCGGCTCACCATGGTGGACGTGCGGTCGTCGGCGGCACGCGAGCCCTCGGGCGGGCGCTCACCCGGCCGGTACTTCCCGGTCAGCACGCCTTGGGCGATGGGCGACCACACGATCTGGCCGATGCCCTCCTTCTCCGACACCGGGATGACCTCGGCCTCGATCACCCGCCACAGCATGGAGTACTGCGGCTGGTTCGACACGATGCGGTCGAAACCCATCTCACGCGCGATGCGCACCGCGTCGGCGATCTGGGTCGCCGTCCACTCCGACACCCCGACGTACAGCACCTTGCCGGCGCGCACGAGGTCGTCGAAGGCCCGCAGGGTCTCCTCCAGCGGCGTCTCCACGTCGAAGCGGTGCGCCTGGTACAGGTCGATGTAGTCGACACCGAGACGGCGCAGCGACGCCTCGCAGCCCTCGACGAGGTGCTTGCGCGACAGTCCCCGGTCGTTCGGGCCCGGCCCGACGGGCCAGTACACCTTGGTGCAGACCTCCAGGCCTTCGCGGCGCTGCCCGGCGAGGGCCCGACCGAGCACCGCTTCGGCCCGGGTGCCGGCGTAGACGTCGGCGGTGTCGAAGGTGGTGATGCCCTCGTCCAGTGCCGCCTTCACGCACGCCAGTGCGGCATCCTCTTCGATCTGGTTCCCGTGGGTCAGCCAGTTGCCGTACGAGATCTCCGAGACCTTGAGTCCGCTGCGTCCGAGATGGCGATGCTCCATCCGGACGACTCTACGGCTCTACAGATTGATGGTCCCCGCCGCGTCGCGGGCGAAGTCGAGCACCAGGCCCGGCAAGAACCCGACCACGACGGTGAACGCCAGCGTGAGCGTCAGCCCCACCGCCGCCGTGGCCGGGATGCGGATCGGCTTGGCCTCCGCCAGTTCTTCGGAGGTCTCGCTGGCCATGTACATGCTCACGATGATCCGCAGGTACAGGAAGGCGGCGATCACGGCGCTCAGCATGGCCAGCACGGCGAGGACGTAGCTCTTGGCGTCGACGGCGGCCAGGATCACATCGAACTTGGCGACGAAGCCGGCGGTGAGCGGCACGCCTGCCTGCGCCAGGAGGAGCACCGTGAACGTGAAGGCCAGCAGGGGGCGGCGGTGCACCAGACCCTTGTAGGCGTCGAGGGACGTGTCGCCGTCGCCGCTGCGCGCCACCAGCATCACCACGCCGAAGCTGCCGAGCACGATGACGGCGTAGGCCAACAAGTAGAACAGCGCCGCCGAGTAACCGGTACGCACCAGCTCGTTGGGCAGCCCGGGCTGGCTCGACATCGCCTCGACACCCACCAGGATGAAACCGGCGTGAGAGATGGACGAGTAGGCCAGCATGCGCTTCACGTTCGTCTGCACGATGGCCAGCACCGCGCCGACGAACAGTGACAGCACCGCCAGCGCGTAGATCACCGGGCGCCAGTCCTCGCGGTAGTCGATGAACACGATGGACACCACCCGCAGGAGCGCGGCGAAGGCCGCCGCCTTCGACGCCGAGGCCATGAAGCCAGAGATCGGCGTCGGTGAGCCGTCGTAGACATCGGGCGTCCACATGTGGAACGGCACGGCCGAGATCTTGAAGGCGAAGCCGACCAGCATCAGCGCCAGGCCGGTGAACAACAGACCCTTGTCCTCGAGCGGGGTGGTGCCCAGGAACGTGAGGATCTGGCGCATGTTGGTGCTGCCGGTGGCGCCGTAGGTGAGGGCGATGCCGTACAGGAAGAAGGCCGACGAGAAGCCGCCCAGGACGAAGTACTTGATGCCGGCCTCCTGGGACTGGATGCGGCCGAGGTGGCTGGCCGCCAGGATGTACAACGCCAGCGACAGCACCTCCAGGCCCAGGAACAACACGATGAGGTCGCTGGCCCACGCCATCACGACCCCGCCCAATGCCGACGTCACCACGAGGGCGTAGACCTCGGAGCTGGCCATGCCCTCGCGTTCCAGGTAGTCCTCGAGGAACAGCGCCGTCAGCACGATGCCGATGCAGATGACGACGGTGATGAACAAGGCGGGGCCGTCGAGCACGATGGCACCGCCGAGCAGGCGGGTCGAGCCGTCGTCCTGCACCTGATGCCACAGGATGAAGGTGAGCACCAGGGCGGCGATGCCGATGGCCACGGTGATGGCCGCGAACGTCCCCTTCGGCCACCGGACCGGCACCAGGGCGCCGAGCAGCAAGAGCACCACCGCGCCCCCGGCGAGAACGATGAGCGGCGTGATGTCGAACCAGTCGACCGACGGCCCGACGAAGGTGGAGCCCACTTGGGCGAACAGCGCTGTCATCGGCCGCCGGCCTCACCGGTCACCGGCACCGCCGGTTGGCGGTAGTCGGAGTGGGCCTCGACGTGGACGAGGAGGCGTCGGACGCTGGGCTCGATGCGCTCCAGCACCGGCTTCGGGTAGATGCCCATGAAGAAGATGAGCCCGATGAGGGGCAACAGGATCAGGCCCTCCTTGAGGCTGATCTCAGGGAAGTGGCGATTGGCGTCGTCGACCTCGCCGTGGAAGACCCGCTGGTAGGCCCAGAGGAGATACAGCGCGGCGAGGATGACACCAATGGCCGCCACCACGACCCACCAGCGGGCGGTGAGGAACGACCCGATCAGGACCAGGAACTCGCCCACGAAGCCGTTGAGGCCCGGCACCCCGATGGACGACAGCATCACCACGGTGAAGCACGCGGCGAAGATGGGCGCCACCTTCTGCAGGCCGCGCAGGTCCGAGATCTGGCGCGTGTGGCGCCGCTCGTAGATCCACCCGACGAGCAGGAACAGTGCGCCGGTGGACACGCCGTGGTTGACCATCTGGATCACGCCGCCGGAGATGCTCTCCGTCGTGAGGGCGAACGTCCCGAGGACGATGAAGCCGAGGTGGGCAACAGAGGAGTACGCCACCAATCGCTTGAGGTCGCGCTGCATCGTGGCGCAGATGGCGCCGTAGAGGATGCCTATGACCCCCAGGGTGATGAACAGCGGCGCCCACCAGTAGGCGGCGTCGGGGAACAGGTACAGGCCGTAGCGCACGAAGCCGTACGTGCCCAGCTTCAGCATGACGCCGGCCAGGATGACCGAGCCGGCGGTCGGCGCGTTGGTGTGGGCGTCGGGTAGCCACGTGTGCAGCGGGAACAGCGGCACCTTCACGGCGAAGGCCATGGCGAAGGCCAGGAACAGCCAGCGGGTCGTGCTGGCGGCGATGGCCTGGCTGGACGCGATCTGCACGACGTCGAAGGTGAGGATGCCGGTCTCGTTGCGGTACAGGAAGACCGTGGCGAGCAGCCCGACGAGCATGAACGCGGAGCCCGCCATCGTGAACAGGAAGAACTTCACGGCGGCGTAGATGCGCTCGCCGTGGCCCCAGCCGCCGATGATGAAGTACATCGGCACGAGGACGATCTCGAAGAAGATGAAGAACAGGAACAGGTCGAGTGCCAGGAACGTGCCCAGCACGCCCGCCTCGAGCAACAGCATCCACGACGTGTAGGCCTTCACGTCGTGGCTGGCGTCGGCCTGGCCACCCCAGAACGCAAGGGGGAAGAGCAGCCCGGTGAGCACGATGAGGAACAGCGAGATGCCGTCGACCCCGACATACCACGAGATGCCCCACTCCTTGATCCACAGATGCTTCGACACGAACTGCATGCCGTCGTCTGACGTCTTGAAGGCGATCAGCAGGTAGACGCTCAACGCTCCGGTCGCCAGCGCGAACAGGATGCCGAGCAGCCGCGCAAGGTCGTTGCGACCCTTCGGCAAAAGGGCGACGACAAGGGCACCGACGGCCGGCACCAGGATGATCGACGTCAGCAACGGGAATGACGACGACTCCATCAGAAGACTCCTCGGCTCACGAACCAGCCGAGCAACAGGACGGCACCGATGCCGATGCCGAGGGCGTAGTTACGGACGTAACCCGACTGCAGCACACGCAGGGCGCGGCCGCTCAGGGTGGACACCTTGCCGACGCCGTTGACCGCCCCGTCGACGACATGCTCGTCCACCCAGACGACGTCGTCGAAGGCTTCGTAGCCGGGCCCGCCCATGAAGGCGGATACCGCTTCGTCGTAGTACCAGGCGTGGGCGAAGAGCTCAGGCTCCACTGCCTTGATCCGCTGGCGGTCGTAGATGAGCCAGGCCAGCACGATGCCACCGACGGCAACGGCGGCCGAGACGATGGCGAAGACCCATTGGGTCGTGCCCGACAGCGTGAGGTGGTGCTCGGCCTCACCGACGACGGGCTCGAGCCAGCTCGAGAGGTGCTCGAGGTCATGCCTGAACGGCAGGTTCAGGAGGCCGCCGAGGATGGCGCCGATCGACAACACGATGAGCGGCGCCGTCATCTGCCAGCCCGATTCGTGCGGCGTGCCGTGGTGGCCCTCGTCGTGAGCGGGCTCCGTGAGCGTGTTCACGGCGGCGCCGACGGCCACCGGCTCAGGCCCGAGCTCGGCACGCGGCGGGCGGGCCTCGTCCCAGCGAGCCTTGCCGAAGAACACCATGAACACCTGACGGCTCATGTAGAACGCGGTCAGCAGCGCCGCCACCTCGCCGACGATCCAGAGGAGGGGGCTCTTGTCCCAAGCGTTCACCAGGATCTCGTCCTTCGACCAGAACCCCGCGAACGGCGGCACGCCGGCGATGGCCAGCCAGGCGATGATGAACGACGCCGTCGTTATCGGCATCACCTTGCGGAGCGCCGCCCATGTGGCGCATGTCCTGGTCCCCGTAGGGCATGCCGTGGATCACCGAGCCAGCGCCCAGGAACAGCGAGGCCTTGAAGAAGGCGTGGGTGATCATGTGGAACACCGCCGCTACGTAGGCGCCGGATCCGACCGCAAGGAACATGAAGCCGAGCTGGCTGACGGTGGAGTACGCCAGCACCTTCTTGATGTCCTGCTGCGACACCGCGCACGTCGCGGCGAACAGCGCGGTGGCGGCACCGACGATGGCGATCACCGTGCCCACATCGGGCACCTCGGCCAGCAGCGGGCTGATGCGGCACATCAGGTAGACGCCCGCGGTCACCATGGTGGCGGCATGGATGAGGGCCGAGACGGGCGTGGGGCCTTCCATGGCATCCGGCAGCCAGAGATACAGCGGGAGCTGGGCCGACTTGCCGACGGCACCCAGGAACAGCAGCAGGCAGATGGCCGTCACGGTGGAGGTGGCCAGCGTGCTCGACTGCTCCAGCAGGCCCGTGTAGCTGAGCGTCCCCACCGCTTGGAACACCAGGAACATGGCGATCATGAAGCCCCAGTCACCGATGCGGTTGGTGATGAAGGCCTTCTTGCCGGCGGTGGCCGCCGTCTCGCGGGTGAACCAGAACGAGATCAAGAGGTAGGAGCACGTGCCCACCCCCTCCCAGCCCAGGAAGGTGACGAGCAGGTTGTCGCCCAGCACCAGCATCACCATCGAGAACACGAACAGGTTCAGGTAGACGAAGAATTTGGTGAAGTCCGGGTCGCCGTGCATGTAGCCGATGGCGTAGAGGTGGATGAGGGCGCTGATGCCGGTGACGAACAGCAACATGGCCACCGACAGCGGGTCGACCAGGAAGCCGATGTCGACGTGCAGGCTGCCGGCCGGTATCCATGTGAAGAGCGTCTTGTCGATGGAGCGGTCGTCGGCGTGCTTCGACAGGAGGTCGATCCACACACCGACCGCCACGGCGAAGGCGGCGGCGGGCATGAGGAAGGCGAACCAACCGGCGGCGGGCTCACCGAGGCGGCGACCGGCGATGACGAGCACGACGAAGCCGAAGAGGGGTAGCGCTGGAATCAACCAGACGACGTCGGTCACTGCCTACCCCTTCAGCATCGCGATGTCGTCGGCGTTGGCGCCGGGCTTGCGCCGCAGGATGGCGACGATGATGGCGAGGCCTACCACGACCTCGGCTGCCGCCACCACCAACACGAAGAACACCGCCGTCTGACCGCTGCGGTCATTGAGGGCGCGCGAGAACGCCACGAAGCTGAGGTTGACGGCGTTCAGCATGAGCTCGATGCACATGAACATCACCAGGGGGTTCCGCCGCACCAGCAGGCCGACGCCGCCGATCGTGAACAGGCCGGCGCCGAGCAGCAGGTACCACGTGGGGGTGGGGGCCACGGCCAGGACGCTCATCGGCGGGCGTCCTCGGACTCGCGGTTCTCGACGCGGCCCTTCGGCCGCCGAGCCAGCATCACGGTGCCGATGACGGCGATGACGAGGAGCAGGGAGGTGAGCTCGAAGGCGAACACGTAGTCGGAGAAGAGCGACTTGGCGAGGACGTTGATGTCGGGTTCGCCCGTCTGGAGGGCGCCGCTCAGCGACTTCTGACCCGTGACCCGGCGCCCGCCGGCGGCGAACACGGCCATGATGATCAGTCCCAGCGCGGCCACGCCGAGGGCGGCGGCGATGGGCCGCTGCCCCTTCAGCTCGTCGAACTCGAGGTCTTCGGCCCGGTCGACGCCGAGGAGCATGATGACGAAGAGGAACAGCACCACGATGGCGCCGGCGTAGACGATGACCTGCACGGCGGCCAGGAAGTTGGCGTCCTGGGCGATGAAGAGCACGGCGATGCCGAACAGCGTGAGCACCAGGCTGAGGGCGCAGTGCACGGGCTTGTTGCGCACCACCACGCCGATGGCCCCACCCAGCACCATGACGGCGCCGACGACGAAGACGACGGTCTCCATCAGGCCTCGACCTCCTCGGGCTCCTCAGGTCCGGCTGCTTGCCCGTGCTCGGGCGCTCGCACGCCGTAGCCCAGCTCCCCCGACCACGCCACCACGCCTTCGAAGTCGGCGTCGCCCGACGGGGCGGTGGCCCGCATCCAGCCCGACGTGTTGCGATCGTCGCCGGTGCGCCAGTCCTCCCAAGGGAGCACTTGGGGCTTGCCGTCGTCGCCGACGAGCAGCTCGGCCTTGGTGTAGATGGCGTCACGACGGTTCATGAACGAGAACTCGAACAGCTTGGTCTCGGTGATGGCCTCGGTGGGGCACGCCTCGACGCACAGGTCGCAGTGGATGCAGCGGAGGTAGTTGATCTCGTAGACGAAGCCGTAGCGCTCACCGGGCGAGACGGGCTCCTCCGGCAGGTTGTCGGCGCCGCGCACGTAGATGCATTGCGCCGGGCACACACCGGCGCACAGCTCGCAGCCGATGCACTTCTCCATGCCGTCCTCGTAGCGATTGAGGACATGGCGGCCGTGCAGCCGCTCGGGCTTCTCGATCTTCTGGTCGCGGGACCCGGTGCCGTCTGGGCCCTTCTCGAGACCACCCGAGTACTGCGTGGTGACGCGCTTGCCGCCGAGGAGGTGGATCTGGCGCAGCGTGACGAGGAATCCCTGGAGGTAGCCCATCAGAACGAGCTCCCTTCGAGTTCACGGTTGCGGGCGCTGACCTTCAACGCCAAGGCGAAGATTCCCCACGCGAGTGCCGCCACGGCGAGCGCGATGACCACGACCAGCACGCGGTTCCAGCCCTCGTCCTGGGCCACCTTCAGCGAGGTGATGAGCAACAGCCAGCCGAAGGCCACGGGAATGAGCAGCTTCCAGCCGAGGTCCATGAGCTGGTCGTAGCGGTACCGCGGCAGCGTGGCCCGTAGCCACACGTAGGTGAACAGGAACACCAGCAGCTTGGCCAGCAGCCACAGCGAGCCTTCGATGGCGTTGGGGATGACGGGGATGTCGAACAGGCCGCGGGGCCCGCCGAGGAACAGGGTGATGGTTATCGCCGACATGACCACGGTGGCCAGGAACTCGGCCAGGTAGTACATGGCGAAGCGCATCGAGGAGTACTCGGTCTGGTAGCCGCCGACCAGCTCCTGCTCGGCCTCGGTGAGATCGAACGGCGGGCGGTTCATCTCGGCCGTGACGGCCAGGAAGAACACGATGAACGGCACCACGCCGGTGGCGACGATGTTCCAGTTCCGGATGCCGTCCTGGGCGACGACGATGCCATTGGTCGACAGCGTGCCGCTCACCACGAGCACGGTGGCGATCGACAAGCCGAGCCCGGCTTCATAGCTCACCATCTGGGCCGACGCCCGTACCGAGCCGAGGAGCGGGTACTTCGAGCCCGACGACCAGCCCGCCAGCATGGCGCCGTAGACGGCGATGGCGCTCATGGCCAGCATGAGCAGGATGCCGATCGGCGGGTCGGCGACCTGAAGCAGCGTGTCGCGCCCGAGGATGCTGACGACGCCGTTGTTCCCGTTGCTGAAGTCGCCGCCGACGGGGACGATGGCGAACGTGACGAACACCGGCACCACCGCGAGGTAGGGCGCCAGTAAGAACACGAAGCGGTCCGAGCGTTCCGGGTGGATGTACTCCTTGAAGACCAGCTTGAGGCCGTCGGCCAGGGTCTGCATGATGCCCCAGGGACCGGCCTTGTTGGGGCCGATGCGGTTCTGGAAACCGGCGATCACCTTGCGCTCGAACCAGATCATCAAGATCACGGCGATGAGCATGATGACGAAGGCCACGACGACCTTGATGAGGACGATGATGACCTCGCGAAGGCCGACGCCCATGATCACCAACGGGTCGAGGGCGAGCACGTGGTGCAGCATCACACGACTTCGATCCGCACGTCGTTAATGGCCAGCGTGACGTCGAGGAGCTCGTTGGCGGGACCGTCGGGTTGGTTGAACACGACGCGGGCGATGCCGCGTGGCACCCGGGCGTCGGGACGGGCCGGTAGCACGACCGTGGTGCGGGCGGCGATCACCTGAACGGGCGTGCCCTCCACGAGCCCGTGGCGGTCGGCGTCCCACGGATTGACACTGACCGCGGCGCCGCGAGCCAGGTCGGCCATGGCCGGCGAGTGGGCCGTGAACACGGCGGCGTCGTAGAGCTCACGGTCGACCAGCAGCCGGAAGTCGTAGCTGTTCGGCGCCGGCGGTTCGGCGCCGGAGTCGGCCACGGTGAACACCGAGCCGGTCCCGGTGACGACCACACCGTCGGGCGGCGCCCCACCGAGCACCTCGTGGATGCCCGAGACGGCGGCGATCTCGGCGTCGATGGCGGCCACCGACTCCAGACCGAGGTCCGAACCCAGCTTCTCGGCCAGTTCCACCGCCACCATCCAGTCCTCCATGGATGTGCCGACGGCCGTCACCTTCTGGGTGAGCGGGCTGACCCGTCCTTCCAGGTTCGTGGTGGTGCCGGACTTCTCGCCGAAGGCGGCGACAGCCAGCACCACGTCGGCCTGTCGCGACGACTCGGTGAGGAAGGCGTCGAGAGCGATGACGCGCCCGGGGCCGGCCAGCGCCCGGCGAGCGAGGTCACGGTCGACGAAGTCGGCCAGCGGGTCCGAGCCCAGCAGGACGAGGCAGCCGATGCGGCCGGCGGCAGCGGCCTCGAGGATGCCGGCGGCGTCAAGGCCTTGCTGAGCCGGGAGCAGCGGCCACGCCGCTCGCAGCGCCCCACCGGCATCGGTGAGGGCGCTGCGCCCCGGCAGCAGTCCGGGCGCCAGTCCCATGTCGAGGGCGCCCCGCACGTTGCCCCGCCGCAGCGCGGCGAGAAACGTCGCCTCGGGGCGCGCCGCCAGCAATGCGGCGGCGGCATCGACGGCGAAGACGCCCGACGACGCCAGGTTCGAGCGGCCCACGACCGCCGCCAGCGCGCCCTGACCGAGCTGCTCGCGGATCTCGGCGACGAGGTCGTCGTCGAGACCCAATCCACTCGTCGGGCCGCTGCCGGTCAGCGCCCGCACCAGCGCGGCTTGCTCACCGGGACGGTGCCGCAGCGAGTGCCAGGCGTAGCGGGTCAAGCCGGTGTCGCGCTCGGACAGCTCCAGGATGCGGATGGTCCGGCGCTCGGCGGCGTCGCGCAGCCTCAGGTAGAGGACGGGCAGTTCTTCCTTGAGGTCGGGCCCGAGCAGCACCACGGTGGTCGCGGCGCACACCTCGTCGATGGTGGCGGGCGGCAGGCCGAAGACGGCCTCGGGCGGCAGGCCGTCACCGAGTTGGGCGTCGACGTTGTCGGTGCCGATCACGCCCTTGGCCAGTTTGACCCAGGCGTAGGCGTCCTCGTTGGTGCCGCGCGCCCCGCCGAGGACGGCGACCGACGACGGCCCACCGGCGTCGAGGGCCTCGCGGATGGCAGCGGCGGCCGCGTCGATGGCCTCGGCCCACGACGCTTCCACCAGCTCGTCGCCGTCGGCGCCGGTCTTGCGCAGCAGCGGCGCGCCGAGCCGGTCCTCGCTGCCGACGGCCTCGAAGTTGAACCGGCCGCGGTCGCACATCCAGCCCCAGTTGACGGGGTCGTCATCGACACCCTGATAGCGCAGGATCTGGTCCCGGCTGGAGTCGACCGTGATGCGGCAGCCCACGGAGCACGTCGTGCAGGTGCTCTCCACGACCTGGAGGTCCCACGGCCGGGCCTTGAAGCGGAAGGGCTTGGCCGTCAGCGCACCGACCGGGCAGATCTGCACGGTGTTGCCGCTGAAGTACGAGGCGAACGGCTCGTAGGGGAAGGTGAGGATCTGCGTCTTGTTGCCGCGATGAGTGAAGCTGATCAGCGGGTCGCCGGCGACGTCCTTGGCGAAGCGGGTGCAGCGGTCGCAGAGGATGCAGCGCTCACGGTCGAGGTACACCAGATCACTGATCGGGATCGGCTTCGCGTAGTGACGCTTCTCCTCCACGAACCGGCTCTCGCCAGGTCCGTGGCTGAGGGTCTGGTCCTGCAACGGGCACTCGCCGCCCTTGTCGCACACCGGGCAGTCGAGCGGGTGGTTGATGAGCAGGAACTCCAGGACCCCTTCTTGGGCCTTCTTCACGCGCGGCCCGTAGGTGTCGACCTTCATGCCCTCGGCCACGTTGGTCATGCACGACACCGCCAGCGCCGGGCCGCGGCCGGTGTCCACGTCGACGAGGCACATGCGGCACATGCCGACCGACTCCATGCGCTCGTGGTAGCAGAACCGGGGGATGTAGGTGCCCGTGCGTTGCGCGGCGGCGATCAGCAGCTCACCCGGCGTGGCCTCGATGTCGTGACCGTCGATGGTGACCGTGACGGTGGTCTTCTTCGGTGCCTCGGCCGGCGTGTCAGACATGGGCGACCTCCGCGGGGGCGACGTCGAGCACCGAACGACCGTGGGCGATGTAGTGCTCGAACTCGTCACGGAACAGGGTGAGCGCCGACGCCAGCGGAGCAGTGGCCGACGGTCCGAGCACGCAGATCGTGGTCTGGCGGGGCGGCCAGGTGAGGCCGGGGCTGATGTTGTCGGCCACGTCGAGCAGCAGGTCGAGGTCGCTCTGGCGCCCGTAGCCGTCGAGGATGCGGCGCAGGATGCGCTCCAGCCACGTGGTGCCCTCGCGACACGGCGTGCACTTGCCGCAGCTCTCGCGGGCGAAGAACCGCACGAGGCGCCAGCACGCCTTCACCATGTCGGTGGTGTCGTCCATGATCACGATGGCGCCGGAGCCGAGCATGGAGCCGGCCCGGTCGACGGTGGGCTTGTCGAGGGGCAGGTCGATCTGCGCTTCGGTGAACCACGGCGCCGACGCGCCACCCGGGATGAACGCCTTCAGCTTGCGTCCCGGTCGCATCCCGTTGCAGTACTCGGGCGCCTCGATGAGCTGACGGAACGTCGTGATGCCCTGCACGACCTCGAACACCCCCGGACGGTTCACGTGTCCGGATACGGCGAACATGCGCATTCCTGGCGAGGCCTCGGAGCCCACCGCCTTGTAGGCGTCGCCGCCGTGCTCGACGATCCACGGCAGGTTCGAGAGCGTCTCGACGTTGTTCACGATGGTGGGTTGCAGGTACAGGCCCTTGGCGGCGGGGAAGAACGGCGGCTTCAGGCGGGGCATGCCCCGGTTGCCCTCGAGGCTCTCGATGAGACCGGTCTCCTCGCCGACGATGTAGGCACCGGCGCCCCACGTGAGCGTGATGTCGACACTGAAGTCCGAGCCCATGATGTTCTTGCCCACCATGCCCTCGGCGTAGGCATCGTTGAGCGCCTGGGCGACGCGCTCTTGGGCCAGTGCCATCTCGCCGCGCACGTACAGGAACGCCTGCACAGCACCGACGGCGTAGCAGCAGATGACGATGCCCTCGATGAGCTGATGCGGATCGAGCTCCATGAGGAGCCGGTCCTTGTAGGTGCCGGGCTCGCTCTCGTCGCCGTTGATCACGACGTAGTACGGCTGCATGTTCGGGGGCAGGAAGCTCCACTTGACCCCGGCCGGGAAGCCGGCGCCGCCCCGACCGAGCAGCGTGGCGTCCTTCACCTGGGCGGCGACATCGGCCGGTGTCATCTCGGTGAGGGCCTTGCGCAGCGACGCGTACCCACCCGTGCGGACGTAGCCGTCGTAGGTGTAGCCGTCGGCCACATCGAAACGGCTGGTGAGCATGACAGGGCCGGTGGGCACCAGGCCCGGCGCCACGATCTGGCGATCTCCGTCGGTCATCGTGCGTCCGCCTTCGCTTGGGCGGCGATGCCGGTGCCGGCCCACCGATCGGGTGCGACCTTCTGGCGCACGCGCGCCAAGACGCCGTGCGGTGGGATCTCGGTGTCGAGCCGCCCGGCGCGGAGGTCGTCGAGCAGGCGGTCGAGGTCGGCGTTGGTCACCTTGTACCGGTAGCGGTAGTTCACCTGCAGCGCCGGCGCCTCGGTGCAGGCGGCGATGCACTCGACGTCCTCGAGGGTGAACAGGCCGTCGGGGGTGGTGCCGCCGGCCTTTACACCGAGACGCTCCTCGGCGTGCTCGAGCAGCTCCCATGCGCCGTCCAGCTGGCAGGCGATGTTGGTGCAGACGTTGACGCAGTAGCGCCCGACGGGCTCGAACTTGAGCATCTCGTAGAAGGTGGCGGTGCCGTAGACCTCGGCGGGGGTGATGCCGATCAGCTCGGCGATGTGAGCCATGGCGTCGTCGGTGACGTAGCCATCCTGCTCCTGCGCGAGGTGCAGCAGGGGGATGAGCGCCGAGCGGACGCGCGGGAACCGACCCATGATCTCTTTCGCGGTGGCGAGGTTGACGTCGTTCAGGCGGGCCATGCGCTTACCGGTCCACGTCGCCGAGAACAGGGTCGACGGAGGAGATCACAGCCACGGCGTCAGCCACCAGGCTGTTGTGCATCATGTGGGCCAAGCACTGGAGGTTCACGAAGCTGGGGCCCCGGATGTGGAGGCGGAACGGCTTGGCCGACCCGTCGGACACGAGGTAGCAACCGGTCTCGCCCCGGGGGCCCTCGATCCCCACGTACACCTCGCCCTCGGGCACCTTGAAGCCTTCGGTGAAGACCTTGAAGTGATGGATGAGCGCTTCCATCGACTCGTCGATGCGGGCGCGCGGCGGAGGGGTGACCTTCTTGTCCTGCACCCGGTAGTCGCCGCTCGGCATCTTGTCGAGGATCTGGTGCACGATCTTGATGGACTCCCGGACCTCGGCCAGCCGGATGGCGAAGCGGTCGAAGCAATCACCGTACGTGCCCACGATGACGTCGAAGTCGACCTCGTCGTAGGCGAGGTACGGCATGTTGCGACGCAGGTCCCACGGCACGCCCGTCGAACGCACGATGGGGCCAGTGGCGCCGAGCGCCAACGCCTCCTGCGCGGTGATGACGCCGACGCCCTGCAGACGGCCCCGCCAGATCGGCTGGTTGGTCATGAGCACGTCGTACTCGTCGAGGCGCGGCGGGATGAGCTCGAGCAGCTCCAGCACGTCGTCGCGCCAGCCGTCGGGCAGATCGGCGGCCACGCCTCCCACGCGGATGTAGTTGTGGTTCATCCGCAGCCCGGTGACCTTCTGGAAGAACCGCAGCACCTCCTCGCGCTCGCGCCAGCCGTAGAGCAACATGGACACCGCGGCCATGTCCATGCCGTTGGTGCCCAGGAACAGCAGGTGCGAGGAGATCCGGTTCAGCTCGCACATCAGCATGCGGATCCACGTGGCTCGGGGCGGCAGCTCCACGCCGAGCAGCTGCTCGGCGGCCAAGGCGAAGGCGAGCTCGTTGAAGATCGGCGCGAGGTAGTCCATGCGGGTGACGTTGGTGCCGCCCTGGACGTAGGTGAGGTTCTCGGCCGTCTTCTCCATACCGGTGTGGAGGTAGCCGATGACGGGTTTGCACCGCAGCACCGTCTCGCCCTGCAGCTCCAGCATCAGCCGCAGCACGCCGTGGGTGGACGGGTGCTGGGGGCCGAGGTTGATGATCATGCGGTCGTCGTCGGTGGCGATGGCGTCCTGCCCGGCGTCGTCACCCGATTCGCCGAGGGCCGCCACTTCGGCCTCGCTGAGGCGCAGCACGGCGCCGACCTCGCGCATCAGCTCGGCCGCACCGATCTCACTGCGCGGGCGCAGCTCTTGGTTCGGCTCGGCGGTGAACCGGACGAACTGCTCCATGTCGATCCCGTGGGTGGTCACACTCATCGGCGATCGGCTCCCTTGAACTGGACGGGGATGCGGCCCTCGGCGTAGTCCTTGCGCAGCGGGTGGCCGATCCAGTCCTCGGGCATGAGGATGCGCGTCATGTCGGGATGGTTCTCGAAGCGGATGCCGTACATGTCGTAGGCCTCGCGCTCCATGGCTTCGCTGCCGGGCCAGATCTCGAACAGCGACGCCACCACCGGATCGGCCTCGGGCACCTGCACCCGTACGCGCAGCCGGCGGGCCTTGGCCAGGTCGATCAGGTTCACCACGACCTCGAACCGGCCGGGCTCGATGCCCACAGGCAGCTGGCGCCCCGGGTGGGTGAGGTAGTCCACCCCGCACAGATCGGTGCAGACGTCGTAGCCGTCGTCGACAAGATGCTTCATCAGCTCGAGGTACCGCTCTGGTGGGGCGAAGACGACCTGCTGGCCGAGCCGGTGCTCCACCGGGCAACCGAAGAGCAGCTCCGGCCCGGGCGCGGCGCCGTCGTCGACGGTCGGTTCGTCGGACTGCGTCTCGTCGGTCACGGCTGCGTGCGCACGCTCATCCCGACCGCCACCGGTTCCGCGGCGGTCTCGCCGATCTGGATCTCGGCACCCGCACCGGTGGCCTGACGCCGGCGCAGGATGTCGCCGGTCTCGATGCTGTGGCGCAGGTGGGTGATGGCGTGGATGAGGGTTTCGGGGGTGGGTGGGCAGCCAGGGGCGTAGATGTCGACCGGCACGACCTGGTCGACGCCTTGCACGATGGCGTAGTTGTTGAACATCCCCCCCGAGGATGCACAGACGCCCATGGAGATGACCCACTTGGGTTCGGGCATCTGGTCGTACACCTGGCGCAGCACGGGCGCCATCTTCTGGCTGACCCGGCCGGCGACGATCATGATGTCGGACTGCCGGGGCGACGCCCGCCAGACCTCCATGCCGAAGCGGGCCAGGTCGTAGTGCGAGGCGCCGGCGCCCATCATCTCGATGGCGCAGCACGCCAGACCGAAGGTGACGCCCCAAGTGGAGCGCGACCGGGCCCACTGCACGACGTCTTCGAGGCGGGCCGTGACGGCGTTGAAGCCAAGGCCTTCGAAACCTTCGTCTTTCAGTCCCACGACACGACCTCCTTCCTCACGCTGGTCACGCCGCCGCTTCGGGCTCTTCGCGGCCCTCGAGGCCGACGCGGCGGATGGTGGACGCGGTGGTGCGGTCGGCCGACACCGCCGACGTCAGCCGCCGCACCTTGGCACGAGCCGGGCCCCAGTCGAGTCCGCCCCTGGCCACCACGTACACGAAGGCGGCGAAGAAGACGATGCTGAAGCCGATGACCTCCCAGAACGCGTAGGCGCCGAGCGAGGCGCGCGACACGACGTACGGGTAGAGGAACACGATCTCGATGTCAAAGATGATGAACAGCATGGCCACGAGGTAGAAGCCCACACCGAAGCGCTCGGGTGGCTCCTTGCTGGGCACGATGCCGCATTCGTACGGCCCCGCCTTGGCCGCGTTGGGGCGTTCCTTCACCATGATCTTGTTGGTGATGAAGCTGCCCGACGCGAACAGCACGCCGAGGCCGAACAGCAAGACGACAGCAAGGTACTGACCCATCGGCTACACCTCCGAACCGACGCGCTCGAGCTCTTCGCCGGTCTGGGCGGTAGCGGTGGCACTGCGGTTGGCGGCGACCAATTTCTCCCGTCGGTGCAAGACCCAGCACAGGTACAGGAAGATGATGGTGGAGCCGAGGAAGATCAATGCCGCCGGACGGCGCCGGTTGCCGAGGTCACGCTTCATGAGCACGTATCGCGGCGGTTGCGAGTTGTCGGGCAGGGGCGGCGGCGGCGCCTTGCCCGGCTCCGTGTTCTGCAGGATGACCGGCTGCACCTTGACGAGGGCGTAGTGAGGCCGGTGGAAGAAGGCGAACAGATCGAAGCTGCCGAACATGGGGTAGCGGCTGCCGCCCTTGTCGAACACCGCCACGGTGATGTAGTCACCGGCATGGAAGACCTGGGCCTGGTTCTGCAGGATGTCATCGGACGCGGCGACGGCCTGGCCCCGCTCGGGATCGTCTTCGGCCAGGCGGCGCCAGCCATCGACCTTCTGGTCCTCGGTCGATTGTAAGAAACCGTCTCCGCCGATGATGGGATTGGTGGCGAGCGCTTCGGGTTGGTTGACCACGGCGACCGGCTTCCACGTCGGGTCCGCGCCCTTGAGCCCGATCCCGTAGATCACCCAGACCGCGCCCATGAGGGCCAGCCAGCCGAACAAACCGGCCATCGCCACAAGGAAGCCGAGGCGGGCGCCGAGGTTGGTGAGCAGCAGGAGGTAGGTGCTGCCGCACAGCACGCCGAAGGCGATGAGCACCACGATGATGCCCCGAAGGAAGGGGCTCCACGTGACCGCCAGCGTCATGGTGCCTGACATCAGAGGCTCCGCTCGTACTCGACGATGGCTTGGATCTGTTCGGTCGTGAGCATCTGGCCGAACCCGGGCATACGGCCCGAGCCTTGACCTTGCTCGCCGTACTTCTTGCCGTCGACCGAGCCGTTCTCGACGAAGGTCACGTGGTCATCCTCGTTCGGGAACTGTCGCACGGTGTCGCCGTTGGTGAGGTTGGGACCCATGGCGCCGCCACCCGATTGCTGGGGATTGCCGTAGGACCAGCCCTTGGTGTGGCAGCGGGCGCAGGAGTAGGCGCCGCCGTTGAGATCGAGGTTGAAGAGCGCCTCGCCCAGCGTCTTGTACTTGCCCGACTGCACCGACGCCTCGGCCGCCGCCTGGATGGCCGCCTGCGTGTTGACGGCGGGGTTGGCAGGGTCACCGGCGGGCAGGTGCCCGCCATCGCAGATCGGCCCGGCGCTGGAGGTGCAGCCCTCCATCGGTATCTGGATGCTGGCCAGGTAGGCGATGAGGTCGCTGATCTGCTGGTCGTTCATCGGGCCACCGCCGGCGACGCCCCAGGCGGACATCGGGGAGAACGGCCGGCCGTAGGTGATGATGTACGTGACCTCTTCGACCGAGAAGCGGTACAAGACCGTGTTGAGCGCCGGTGCCGTCCAGTTGACCGCCTGGACCTCACCGGTTCGGGGCTCGGTGATCGTGTACGCCGCCACGCCGCCCTGGGCCTTCATGCCGCCGTGGCAGCCGGCGCAGTTGAAGCCACCGTCGGCGGTGGTGGCGAAGTCGCGCGAGCCCCACCGGGCGAAGGTCGTCTCGTAGTCCTCCACCATGCCGAGCTGGCGGGCGGGCTCGTGCAACCAGTACAGCGGCAGGCCGACCGCGCTGATCGCCAGCATGCCCAGCCCGATCAGCTGGAACTTCTCCAGTCGGGGTCCTTCGAGCTGCTCGTCGTCGAGGTAGGGCTGGCGGTTCGGGGCGAGCTCGATCTCCGAGCCGATCTCGGGCCGGGCCGCCTTCCGTACGTTCCACAGGAGGTACACCAGCCACGCGCCGGTGAGCACCACCAGGATGACGATGGCGATGCTCTGCGTGGATGCCTTGGCGTACAGCACTCAGTGACCCCCGGCCGAGGTGATGCAGTGGGGGCCCTCGGCCTCCTGGCCGGTGGTGTTGGTACCGATCGTCGGGCCCAGGGTGATGGCGCCGGTGTTGATGATCAGGTTCCCTCCGGTGATCGAGATGGCGAACCGGTCGAGGCCACGCGGGGCGGGCCCACCCTTCTTCTCGCCGACCCGGTTGTACTGCGAGCCGTGGCACGGGCACTCGAACCACTGCGACGTCTCGCAGAACGGCACCCGGCAGCCGAGGTGGACGCACTTCTGATACAGCGCCACGAATCCGGCTTCCATGCCGGTCAACACCGCCCCGCCGTAGACCTTCTCGGCCTTGGGCAAGGCTTCCTTCGGGTACTGGACCAGCCAGGTGCGCGCCTCGGCGAGGTACAGCGCGTTCTTGGCTCCCTCGATCTGGGAGTTGAGGTCGTCGACCTTGCCGGCGTTGATCTTGGAGCCGAACCCACCGCCGACCTTCGGCCAGAGGAAGGCGATGGAGGCGATGCCGAAGCCCGACAGACCAACGCCCATGAGCGTGACGGCCGAGCGGTTGAAGAACCGGCGTCGGGTGAAGGCCACCGTCTCGGGATCGGGCGGCGTCCAGGGGGCCGGGGCGGCCGACCGGGCGGGCTCCAGCGCGGTGGAGCGCTCGGCCACGGCCGCCCGCTCCACCTCCTTGCCGGTGGCGGGCTGCTCTTCGACGGCGGTGGCGGGCGGCGTGCTGCGGTCCTTGCGGCGCGTCTCGCGCGACAGCGAGCCCGCGCCTCGACGCACGTCGCCGCGGCGGGCGGCGGTGACGAAAGCGATTGCCGCCAGTACGACCAGTGCGGCGATGACGATGACGATCACGGCGGTGGAGCTCATCTGTGGAACCTCAGAGATCGAAGAAGATGCCGTCGCGCCACGGGAAGGTGAAGTTGAACCCGGGGCCGCGGAAGAAGGAGCCGAGGATGACGAGGACAGCCCAGAACATGAGGAAGATCGTGAAGATGCTGATGGCGAACTTGCGATCCTCGGGCTTGTTGCTGGGGTTGCGGTCGCTGTAGGGGGCCAGCATGAGGGCGAACAGGCCCATGCCGGGAATGGTGACGCCGGCCACCATGGGGTGGAACATGGTGAGCAGCTCTTGGAGGCCGAGGAAGTACCAGGGCGCCTTCGACGGGTTGGGGGTGCGGTTGACGTTGGCGAGCTGCAACAGCGGGGCGTCGACGAAGACCGAGAAGATGAAGGTGAACGCGGTGCAGGCGAGGGCGGCCACGAACTCGCCGATCAGCAGGTGGGGCCAGGTGTGCACCTTGTCGACCGGGCTGGCCTTCACCTCTTGGATGGACCCCGACTTGACGACGGTGAGCAGCCGCTGGGTGTGACCACCCGGACCGGCACCGACCGGGAGGCCGGCGGCCGGAACCGCCGCCGCCACCCCTCCGGGACGCTCGGCCACGGCCACGCCGCCGCCGCCGCTCGGCTCCTCGCCCTCGCCTCCGGCGCGCGCCTTGGCGGCGCGACTGCGCTCGAGGAGGTGGGCGGGGATGCGCGAACCGGCCTCGGAGGTGGGCGCGTCGGGGGTGTCGGCCGCAGCGTCGGGCGCCGGAGGGTTCTCGACCGGCGTCTCTTCGCCGCGAGCGGCAGCCGCCTTGGCGCGTGCCTCTTCGGCTCGCTTGCGGAGGTGTTCCGGGATCTCGGTCATCGCAGCGCTCCCATCACAGCGGCCCCGAGATCCCGCCGTCCTTGCGGACCCGCCAGAAGTGGATGGCCATGAAGATGACGATCACGAACGGCAACATCAGCACGTGGAGCACGTACCACCGCAGCAACGTCTCCGAACCGATCTCGACCCCGCCGAGGAGCACGAACCGCACCTGACTGCCGAAGACCGGCGTGTACCCCATCATGTTGGTGCCGACCGTGACCGCCCACAGGGCCAGCTGGTCCCACGGCAGCAGGTAGCCGGTGAACGACAGCAGCAGGGTGAGCGTGAGCAGGATGACGCCGATCACCCAGTTGAACTCTCGTGGCGGCTTGTAGGCGCCGTGGTAGAACACGCGCGCCATGTGCAGGAACACCGACAGCACCATGAGGTGGGCCGCCCATCGGTGCATGTTTCTGACCAGCAGGCCGAAGGTCACCGACGTCTTCAACGTGTAGATGTCGTTCCAGGCCTGGGCGGTGGTGGGGCGGTAGAAGAACATCAGGAAGATGCCCGTCACCGTGAGCAGGATGAACAGGAAGAAGCTGAGCCCGCCGAGGCACAGCGTGTAGCTGACCTTCACCGCGTGGCGCTTCACCTTCACCGGGTGCAGGTGGTACAGCACCGAGTTCATGATCACGTAGGACCGGTTGCGAGGGCTGTCGGTGTAGCCCTTCCGGAAGATGGAACCCGGCCGGAAGATGGAGTTCCACGCCTGCGAGCCCTGAACCTTGCCGTTCAGTTCGCTGACGCGCTCGCCCATGCTCTTGCGGGGCTTCTCGTCGAGGGTCTTGGCCACGAATTCTCCTGGTCCTAGAACCGCATGCCGTAGGCGTAGCCGTGGTTGGCCGTACGCACGTGGGAGTCGCCGCCGGCCGGCGCCGCACCCACCTTGCCGAGGATGATGACACCCGTCGGGCACCGGTCGACGCAAAGGGCGCACCGGGTGCAGACGTCGTCGTCGATGATGAAGACCACGTGGTCCCTGGGGTCCTCACCGGGCTGCTCGGTGTTCAGCGACTCGGCCACCGCGTCCGGCGTGACCATGAAGATGCACTTCCACGGGCAGATGTCGACGCAGCCCTCGCACATGATGCACTCGGACTGGTCGATGTGGATGAACTGCTTCGGCTTGACCGCCTTGGTGAGGTAGGCGGCGTCGACCTCGACGAGCTGGTACTCGGCACTCCATTCAGGCATGGGGGGGTTGGCGTCGGTACGGGCCATGGGAGCGCTTACCCCTTTCTCACGAGCGGTCGACCGTAGGTGGAGGTGGGCAGCTCGGCGGCCGGCTTGGCCCGGCCCCGCTTCTGCCACCAGGAGAAGATGAAGATCTGCAGGCCCAGGAAGAAGCCGTAGATGCCGACCACGATGATGTCACCCAGGGCCTGGAAGGTGACGTCGAAGGGCAGCAGTGAGGTGGACAGGACTTCGGCGGCGGAGTTGTGGCCGATCCAGATGCGGTCGGCGCGCCAGTTGAGCTGGTTCTGCTCGTGGGTGAGCCACTGGTGGGGCACGATCCCGTAGGCCAGGAAGAACACCCCGAACACGTAGGTGGCCGCCAACATGGCCTGCCCCCACGTGAGGGGCGAGCCGATCGGGCGCCGCTTCCCATAGGGGATGGCGACCACGGTGAGCAGCACAGCACCCAAGAACGACACGATGAACTGCACGTTCATTCCGGGCCACTTGAGCACGTCGATCGCCACGATCACGCCGGGCAGCTCCTCCTCGTGAATCTGCTCACAACACTAGCCACAGGGTCTTCCTCTCAGACCATACGGGGCCGGACCAGGTTCGGTGTCTACCACCCGACCCCATGGCCGCCGAATCCGCGCCGATTTGCTTGCGACGCGATTCACGAGCGGCCCAGGGCGGCCTCTACGATGGCGCCCGTGACGGAGATCCCCGAGCACCTCCTGAAGCGATCTCGCGAACGGAGGGCGGCCCTCGGTCTCGGCGAAGACGAAGCACCCGCCGCCGCCGCCGCGCCGGCCGAGAGCGCCAGCGCGCCGGTCCCGGCCGGTGCCACCACGCCTGCGGTACCGGCCGCCGCCCCCGCCCCCGGGCGGGCCCGCACGGCCCCGGCCGCCCCGCCGCCGCGCAAACCGGACCCGCCGTTCATCGCGGCGGCCAAGAATCGCCGCCGCATCCCGTTCTGGGCGTTGCCCGTGGTTGGCCTCCTGCCGCTGTGGGCCTACATGTACGCCCGAGGGCTGGAGCCGCCGGCCAAGACGCTGGGCGGACCGCTCGGCCAGGGTCAGGCCATCTTCGAGAGCAAGTGCTCGTCGTGTCACGGCGTGAACGGCGAGGGCGGTGTCGGCTACCCGCTCGCCGGTGGCGAGGTGGACAAGTCCTTCGACAAGATCACCGACCACATCTCCTTCGTCTACACCGGCAACAAGCCGTACGTGGGCAAGCCCTACGGCACCGGCCGCCACATCGGCGGCCAGCGCGGCGCCGGCGGGGCCATGCCGGCATGGGGCGAGCAGGCCGGCGGCGAGCTCAGCGACATAGAGATCCTGGCGGTCGTGTGCTACGAGCGCTACGGGCTGGGCGGCGGCGACCTCGCGTCAGCCGACTACCTCGACTACTGCGCCCCCGACGCCCCCAACTTCGCGCTCGTCGAAGCGGGCGGCTTCGCCGGCGCCAACATCCCGATCAAGCTGAACGGCTAACTCGTTGGCGGACGGCACGGAAGGTCGTCCGGACTTCGACGTCCTCGTCGTCGGTGGTGGTCCCGCCGGCGCCGCCACGGGCTACTGGCTGGCCCAGGCCGGCCACGACGTGTGCGTGCTGGAGCGCAAGACCTTCCCGCGGGAGAAGACCTGCGGCGACGGCCTCACCCCCCGGGCGGTGCGCCAGCTCGCCGACATGGGTCTGGGCGACCGCCTGGAGCAGTTCCACCGCTTCGAGGGCCTGCGGGCCACGGCCCACGGGCGAGCGCTGGAACTGCCGTGGCCCTCGCACCCCGAGTTTCCCCCGTACGGCTACGTGGTGCGACGCCGCGACCTCGACGAGCTCGTGGCCGAGAACGCAGTGAAGGCCGGCGTCACGCTGTGGCAGGGGACCGAGGCCATCGAGCCCGTCCTGGACCGGGGTTTCGTCCGGGGCGCGGTGATCCGCCGCAAGGGCGCCAGCGGGCCCGAGACCGTGCGGGCGCAGTACGTCGTAGTGGCCGACGGCGCCAACAGCCGCTTCGGCCGGGCCCTCGGCACCTTCCGCACGCGCGAGTGGCCCTACGGCACGGCCATCCGCGGCTACTGGGAGAGCCCGCTGCACGACGAGCCCTGGATCGAGTCGGCACTGGACGTGAAGGACCGCTCGGGCTATCCGCTGCCCGGCTACGGATGGATCTTCCCCGTCGGCGACGGCACCGTGAACATCGGCGTCGGCCTGCTGTCCACGTTCCGCGACTTCAAGAGCGTCAACACGACGCATCTGCTGCAGGAGTACGTCGCCACCGCGCCGCCGTACTGGGAGCTGAAGCCGTCGGAGGGCTGTGGCAAGCCGACGAGCGGGCGCCTCCCGATGGGCGGGTCGGTGGGGCCGAAGGCCGGACCCACCTGGCTCGTGGTGGGCGACGCCGCCGGCACGGTCAACCCGTTCAACGGTGAGGGCATCGATTACGCCTACGAGACCGGACGCATGGCGGCCGAGGTGCTGCACGAAGCGCTCAGCGGCCGCGACCCCCTGGTGCTCACGACGTACGAGCGGCGGCTCCAGGACACCTACGGGCTGTACTTCAAGGTGGCCCGGCTCTTCGCCAAGGTGATCGGGAACCCGGGGCTCATGCGCGAGCTCACCCGCGTCGGGATGCGGAGCCGCACCCTCATGGAGTGGGTGCTGCGGATCATGGCCAACATCCTGCGCCCCGATGAGCTCGGGCCGGCCGAGGCGGCCTACAAGGCCGCCGCCGCCATCGTCCGCCTCCTCCCCGCCGACTGACCCCGACTACGTGGCCGCGACGGTGCGCTCGGCACTGGACGCCACCTCGACCGCCGCCCCGTGAGCGGCCTCGATCACCCGGGCGATGACGGCGTCGTCGTGGGCCAGACCGGGGAACGCCACCTCGTACGGGCCCGGGGCCAGGGCCACACCCCGGCCCAGCATGGCGTGGAAGAACGCCGCGTAGTGGCTCGTGTCGGTGGTGCGCGCCGTGTCGTAGTCGACCGCCGGCGTGGCGTTGAAGTGCAGCCCGAGCAGCGTCCCCACCACGGGCACCGTGACCGGCACGCCGGCGGCGGCCAACGCGTCGCGCACGCCCGCGCCCAGACGGCGGGCACGGTCGGCGAGGGTGACGTACAGCTCGTCGTCGAGCAGCCCGAGGGCGGCCAGGCCGGCCGCCGTGGCGAGCGGGTTCCCCGACAGCGTGCCGGCTTGGTAGACGGGCCCCAGCGGGGCGAGGCAGCCCATCACGTCGGCCCGGCCCCCGAACGCGGCGATGGGCAGGCCGCCGCCGATCACCTTCCCGAAGCAGGTGAGATCGGGGCGCACGCCGTAGGACTCCTGGGCTCCGCCCAGGCCGAGACGGAAGCCGGTGATCACCTCGTCGAAGACCAGGAGGGCGCCGGCCTGGTCACAGGCCGCCCTGAGCCCCTCGAGGAACCCTGGCGCCGGTGGGACCAGTCCCATGTTGGCGGCCACGGGCTCCACGATCACGCAGGCGACGCTGTCGTCCAGCGCCGGCACGACGTTGTAGGGGGCGACCACGGTTTCGCTCACCGCCGCCTCGGTCACGCCGGCCGAGCCGGACAGTCCCAGCGTGGCTACCCCGCTGCCGCCTTCGGCCAGGAGCGCGTCGCTGTGGCCGTGGTAGTTGCCGGCGAACTTCACGATCTTGGGCCGCCCGGTGAAGCCGCGTGCCACCCGGATGGCCGTCATGGTGGCCTCGGTGCCCGAGCTGACCAGCCGCAGCCGTTCCACCGACGGGACGTGGTCGCGGATGGCTTCGGCCAGCAGCGTCTCGCGCATCGTGGGCGCGCCGTACGACGTGCCGTCGCTCGCCGCCGCCTGCACCGCCGCCACCACGGCCGGGTGGGCGTGGCCGGCGATGATGGCCCCATAGCTCTGCACCAGGTCGATGTAGCGGGTGCCCTCCACGTCCCAGACGTAGGGACCCTCGGCGCGGGCGACGAAGTAGGGCGACCCGCCCACCGACCGGAACGCCCGCACGGGCGAGCTGACACCCCCGGGAATGACGTGCGAGGCGCGCTCGAACGCTTCGGCGTTGGTGAGCCGGCTCACGCCAGCGACTCGGCCAGGTCGCGCGCCAGGTAGGTGAGGATGATGTCGGCGCCGGCCCGCTTGATGGCGCTGAGGTGCTCCACGGCGACGGCATCGCCGTCGATCCAGCCGTTGGCGGCGGCGGCCTTGATCATGGCGTACTCGCCCGACACGTGGTACGCCGCCACGGGCACGTCCACCGCCGCCCGTACGGCCGCCAGCACGTCCAGATAGGCCATGGCCGGCTTCACCATCACCATGTCGGCGCCCTGCTCGATGTCGGCCCGCACCTCGGCCAAGGCCTCCCGCCCGTTGCGCCAGTCCTGCTGGTACCCCTTGCGGTCCCCACCGCCCACGATCCGGACGTCCACGGCGTCGCGGAAGGGGCCGTACAGCGCCGACGCGTACTTGGCCGAGTACGCCAGGATGGCGGTGTCCGGGTGACCGCCGCCGTCCAGGGCGGACCGGATGGCCCCGACCTGCCCGTCCATCATCCCTGAGGGTGCCACGATGTGGGCGCCGGCATCGGCCTGCGCCAGCGCCGCCTGGGCGTAGAGCTCGATGGTGGCGTCGTTGTCGACGTCGCCTGAGGGCAGCAGCACGCCACAGTGGCCGTGGTCGGTGTACTCGTCGAGGCAGCAGTCGGCCATGAGCACCATGCGGTCGCCCACCTCGTCGCGCAGGTCGCGCAGCGCGACCTGCACGATGCCGTCGGGGTTCCAGGCCTCGGACCCGGTGGCGTCCTTGCGAGCGGGTACGCCGAACAGGATCACACCGGGCACGCCGAGCGCGGCCAGTGCCGCCACCTCCTTGCGGAGGCTCTCCCGCGTGTGCTGCATCACACCGGGCAGCGACGCGATGGGCTGGGGTTCGGTGATGCCCTCGCGCACGAAGAGCGGGGCGACGAGATCGTCGATGCCGAGGCGGGTCTCGGCCACCAACCGGCGCAACGCCGGCGTGGTGCGCAACCGCCGGGGCCGGTGATTCGGGAAGGCCACGACCCGATCCTAGGACCGCGTCCGGCGGGCCACGCCCTCGCCGAGGCCAGCCAGGGTGACATCGGTCAGCGACGGCACCACGAGGTCGGCGCCGGCGAAGTCGTGATGGGCCGACATGGGACCCGGCACCGCCACCGTGAAGAGCCCGGCTCGTCGGGCGGCGGTGAGGCCGATCATCGAGTCTTCCAGCCCGACCGACGACGCCGGGGTGGCGCCCATGGCCGCCACGGCGGTCAGGTACGGCTCGGGATCGGGCTTGGGCCGGGAGACGGCGTCGACCGTCACCACCACCTCGAAGCGCTCGGCCAGCCCGAGGCGCTCGATGTGGCCCGTCACCCATGACCGGGGCGAGTTCGACGCCACGCCACACGGCACCCCGGCGGCGTGGGCGGCGTCGAGCAGCGCCGCCACGCCGGGCAGCATGGCCAGCACTGCCACCAACTCGGCGTCGTGGGCGATGCGGGCCGCGCTCGAGCGCGTCGCGGTCGAGCGAGCGACCCACGGTCTCCTCCAGCACGGCGACCCAGTCGGGCGCCACCGCCTCGCCGACCGCCGGTAGCCACCATTCGAGCGACAGGTCGGCGCCGTGATCCAGGAAGACGCGCCGTATCGACTCGTAGGCCAGCGACTCGGTGTCGCAGATCAGGCCGTCGAAATCGAAGACCAGGGCGGCCGGCAGCACCGGGCGACGCTACCGGCGACCCTCGAGATCGTGACCGGCGGCGCCGCGAAGGCCAGCGTCGCGCCGAGCGGCGGCGACGTTGGGGCAGAGGCTCTCGCGCCAGGGGCGGGCCAGCAGGTCCAGTTGCTCATCGACGGGCGGCCACGGAAACGACGGCATCGAGATGCGCAGCGACGTGATGCCGTGGACGCCGGACCAGATGGCACACGTCATGGCGAACGGGTCCGGCAGTTCGATACCAGGACCGGCTCGCGCCAGCACTCGCCCCACGGTGTCCTGCAGGTGGTCGAAGGCGGTGGTGCCAGCGACTGCCGGACCATCGAGGTCCATGTCCTTCTTGCGGTCGTTCTGGCACATGAACAGCAACCGGTAGTGCTCGGGATGGCTGAGCCCGAACGCCACGTACGCCCGACCCTTGCGCATGATCTCGTCGAAGGGGTCCTCGGCGCCGGCAGCCGCCGTTTCCAGCGCCTCGTCCAGGCGGCCGAAGACGCTCTCCACCACATAGAGGAACAGCGAGTCCTTGTCCTCGAAGTGGCGGTAGATCGACGGTGCCGTCACGCCCACCCGATCGGCGATGGCGCGGATCGAGACCGCCGATTCGTCGGCGGTCTCGATCAGCAGGTCCTCGGCGGCGGCGAGGATCTCGCCGCGCAGACGGTCACCCTCGCCCCGCCGGGCCCGTTGCCGAGGATCAGCGGGCGTCACGACCGTGATCCTGCCCCGACGAGGTCGCCATCACCGGTCGGGGTCGGCTCGTCGTCGTCGAGCTCGACGTGCTCGCTGACGCCGATGCGGTCGTGGATCCGCCGCAACCACCGCGGTGCCCACCAGTTGGCATCACCGGCCAGCGTCATGAACGCCGGCACGAGCGTGGCCCGGATGATGAACGCATCCACCAGCACCGCCAGGGTGAGGCCGATGCCGAACAGCTTGATGAAGGCCACACCGGATGTGGCGAAGGCGATGAAGACCACGGCGATCAGGATGGCGGCGGCCGTCACGATGCGGCCGGTGCGCTCGAGACCGCGGGCCACCGACGTCGTGGTGTCGGCTCCCTTGTCGTGCTCTTCCTTGATGCGCGACAGCAGGAACACCTCGTAGTCCATCGACAGACCGAAGGCGATGCAGAACATGAGGATGGGCATCACGACGGCGATGGTGCCGGTCGGTGTGAAGTCCAGCACGCCGGACAGATGACCGTCCTGGAAGATCCACACCATCGCGCCGAACGTAGCCGTCAGGCTCAGCATGTTCAGGACCACGGCCTTGAGCGGCACGAGCAGGCTGCCGAAGAGCAGGAACAGCACCACGAAGGTGGTCGCCACGATGATGGTGCCGGCCAGCGGGATGGCGGAGAAGAGGGAGTCCTTGGAGTCGACCAACTCGGCCGACGGACCACCGACCAGGGTCGGCGCCGGGGCCGGCACCGCCCGCACCGCGTGCACGACGGCCTCACCTGCGGCCGACATGGGCTCGACCGACGGCACCACCGAGAACCAGGTGGCCTCCGGCGCGGCGAAGCGCTGCGCCGCGGGACCGGCCGGTGCCACCTGCTGGCCGGCGACGTAGCTGCCGGTGAGGGCGTCCACCCGGGCCACACCTGGCACCTGGGAGACGGCGGCGGCATAGGCCCGGATCTCCGCGCTGCGCTGCGTCGGGTCACCGATGTCGGTCATGACGACCTCGAGGGCGCTGGCCTCACGGGAGGGGAAGTCCTGGCGCAGGGAGTCCTGCACGACCCGAGCGGGATCACCCGGCGGCAGCACCCTGTCGTCGGGCAGACCGAAGGCGATGTGCAGGAAGGGTGAACCCAGCACCAGCAGGAACACGATGGCGCCCGTGGCGATGGGCAGCGGCCGCTTCATCACGGCCATGGCGACGCGGTGCCACACGCCTTGGCCCACGACCGGCGCCGCGTTGCGACGGAAGAGGGCCCACGTGTTCACGCGGGGCCCGAGCACGGCGAGGATCGCCGGCAGCACGACCACCGCACCGAGGGCCGCCATGATGGCCACTGCGATGCCGGCGTAGGCGAAGGACTTGAGGAAGGTGATGGGGAACACGAGCATCGCCGCCAGCGAGATGCTGACGGTGACGGCGCTGAAGAGCACCGTGCGACCAGCGGTGCGGACCGTGCGCACCACGGCCGAGCGGGTGTCGTGGCCGCCGGCCAGCTCCTCACGGAAGCGGGACACCACGAACAGGCTGTAGTCGATGGCGAGGCCCAGCCCGAGGGCGGTGGTGAGGTTGAGCGAGAAGATGGAGACATCCGTGAACAGCGTCATGAGCTGCAACACGGCGAAGGTGCCGATGATGGCGAGCACCCCCACGGCCAGTGGCAGCAGGGCGGCCACCACGCTGCCGAACACGACCACGAGCAGCAGGAGGGTGATGGGCAGGGCGATCATCTCGGCCCGTTGCAGGTCGGACTCGACCCGCTCGCTCACGGCGTTGTTGACCACCGCCGGCCCGCCCGCCGTCACGGTGAGGGCGCCCTGGTCGCCCTCGACGGCCTTGGTGAGCTCGAGCGCACGATCAGCGACGGCGTCGTCGTCGCCTGCTAGCCGTACCAGGACCAGGGCGGTGTCGCCGCTGGTGCTCTTGAGCGGCGGTGGGCTGCCGAGCGACCAGTAGGACGCCGCTTGCACAACGCCCGGTTCGCCCGCCAGCTGTGCCGTCAGGGCGGTGCCGGCGGCGACGGCGGCCGAGCCATCGACGTCGCCGTCGTTGGCGTGGGCCAGCAACACGATGTCGGGTTGGCCCTGCTGGAACGTGGCGTCGATGACGTTGGCGGCCCGGGAGGATGGCGACGACGGGTCGTCGAAGCCCCCACCGGTGAGGGACGACACGACCCCACCGCCGTACGCACCGGCGATGGCGAGGACGGCAACGGCGACGATCAGGACGAGACGGCGACGGCGGACGAGGGTGGGGGCGAGCCGAGCGAGCACGGGAGCTTCCTTCCGGACCGAGGATGCGACAGACAGTCACCGCTGAACAGCGTTACGGTAACAGTGTTACGGTAACGACGGTCCGCAGAACGGTCCAGTGGGCGTCGGTCACAGCGCTACGGTCGGCGAGCACGGACACGGTGCACGACATGGGGGGCATGCACGGCTTCGGCGCCGTGGAAGCCGAGGCGCAGGAACCGGTCTTCCACGCGCCCTGGGAGGGCCGGGTCTTCGGGCTCATGATCGTCACCAGCGCCAAGGGGTTGCGTCAGGGCCAGCTGCGCCCGGCCATCGAGGCCATGCCGGCGGCCGACTACCTCGAGGCCAGCTACTACGAGCGCTGGCTGCACGCCGTCGAGACCGGCCTCGTCGCCCGCGGCACCCTCGCCACCGCCGACATCGACGACCGCGTCGCCCACCCCAAGGCGGTCGCACCCACCGCCGACGCCCCCTTCGCCCAGCACATCCGTGGCGCGCTGCAGCGACCGAACCAGGAGCCGCCACCGGCGACGCCCGGGCGCTTCGGCGTGGGCGACCGGGTCACCGTGGTGCGCATGGCGCCAGCCGGCCACACGCGCTGCCCGCGCTACGTCCGGGGGGTGACCGGCACCGTCAGCGCCGCCCACGGGGGCTGGCCCCTGCCCGACAAGGGTGAGGGCGCCGACCTGGAAGCCCTGTACACGGTCCGCTTCGAACTGGCCGACATCTGGGGCGCCGACGCCGAGCCCGGCGCCCTCTACCTCGACCTGTGGGATTCCTACCTCGCAGCGGCCCCATGACCGGCCACCATCCCCACGAGCCCTCAGCCATCGAGCAGCGCGTCGCCGCCCTCGAATCGCTGCTGGTGGAGCGGGGACTCGTCACCACCGACGCCATCGACGCCGTGATCGCCACGTACGAGCACGACGTCGGGCCCATGAACGGCGCGGCGGTGGTGGCCCGGGCGTGGACCGACCCCGGCTACAAGCAACGGCTGCTGACCGACGCCACCCGGGCCATCGGCGAACTGGGCTTCGGCGGGGCCGAGGGCGAGAACATGGTGGTGCTGGAGAACACCGACGCGGTCCACAACGTGGTCGTGTGCACGCTGTGCTCCTGCTACCCGTGGCCGGTCCTCGGACTGCCGCCGCGGTGGTACAAGAGCGCCGCCTACCGGTCCCGAGTCGTGCGCGAGCCGCGAGCCGTCCTGGCCGAGTTCGGCACCGTCGTCGCCGACGATCTGGAGGTGCGGGTATGGGACTCCAGCGCCGAACTGCGCTATCTGGTGTTGCCCCAGCGACCGCCGGACACCGACGACCTCGACCCTGACGCGCTGGCGGCGCTCGTCACCCGAGACCACATGATCGGCGTGCGGCGCTGATCCCTGACCTCGATCTCCCCCGCCAGAACGGCGAGCTGGCGTTCGCGGCGCCGTGGGAGAGCCGGATCTTCGGTCTCGTGGCCAGCTACCTGGAACGCACCGGCCAGCCCTGGGAGGCGTTCCGCCAGCAGCTCATCGCCGCCGTCGCCACGGCCCCCGCGGGCGCGAGCTACTACGAGTCGTTCACCGCCGCCTTCGAGGCGCTGCTCGTGATCGACGGCGTGCTCTCCACTCAGCACTGATCCTCTCCGTTAGCGTGCCGGGCCATGGGTGCCAGCGCCTGGCTCGAGACCACCGAGGTCGAAGTCGACCCCGGTACGGAGTCTGCGGTGGAGATGCGCGTCCGCAACACCGGCGCGGTGATGGACGAATTCTCGTTCTCGCCTGTCGGCATGGCCCAGGGCTGGATCTCGGTCGAGCCGTCGATCGTGTCGTTGTTCCCCGGCGCCGAAGAAGGCGTGCAGATCCACTTCCGGCCCCCGCGCCTGCACACCACGCTGGCCGGGGCGTCGCCGTTCGCCGTCAAGGTCGTCCCCCGGGAAGATCCTGAGAGCACCGCCGTCGTGGAGGGCACCCTCCACGTCGTCCCGTTCGAGGAGCGGGGCGTGGACGTGGTGCCGGCCACCTCGCGGGGGCGCCGGGTCGGGCGCCACACACTGGTCGTGCGCAACACCGGCAATGCCCCCCTGCCGATCCGGCTCGGCGGGGTTGATCCCAAGGACCAGCTGCGGTTCGACTTCCACCCGTCGTCGCTGCTGGTGGAGCCGGGCACCGCCCAGCACGCCCGGGTGCAGGTGCGGCCCCGCCACGGCTTCTGGACGGGCGATGCGCGCACGTGGCCGTTCCAGCTCATCCTCGACGAAGAGGGCAAGGATCAGCCCCAGATCGTCGCCGGCGCCATGCTGCAGGAGCCCTTGCTGCCAAGCTGGCTGGGCAAGGCCGTCGCCGGCGTGGCCGCCGGCCTCGTGGCTTTCTTCGCGTTGTGGTTCCTGCTGCTCAAGCCGGCCGTGGAGGACACGGCCAATGACGCCGTGCAGGACGAGCTGGCGCCGATCGAGACCGCGCTGGCGGCATCGGGCATCACACTGCCACCGACCTCGGTGAAGGGGGGCACGGTGCCGCCGCCGGCGCCCACCACGACCACGATCAGCCCCCTGGGCGAGCCCGTGGAGTTCCGCCTCTCGCTGGCCATCCCGCAGTACACGGTGCCGTCGGGGCAGACGCTCTACGTGACCGACCTCGTCATGCAGAACCCCGACAGCAACACCGGCCGCATCACCATCGCCATCGACGGCCAGCCGGTGTTCGACTCCTCGCTGGACTTCTTCCGCGACCTCGACCGGCACTTCGTCTCGCCGCTCCTGGTGCCGGCTGGCTCCAACGTCACCACCACGGTGGTGTGCACCGGGCCGCCCGGCGGGCAGTGCACCGCCGCAGCCACGTTCGGCGCCTTCATCAAGTCGAACTAGCCGCGAACTAGCCGCTCGAGGGGAACGCCGGCGAGGCACGGAACGCGGGGCCGGCGGGAGCCTGGAACCCACCCGTCTCCTGGACCAGCACCGACGCCGTGGCCGTCGAGGCGTCCGCCGGGGCGATGACGACGACCGTGCGGGTGCCGCCGCCCATGCTCGTCGGCACCACCATCGCCACGCTGAACGAGCCGGTGTCGTCGGCCACTGCGCCAACGGTCAAGCCGCCCACGTCCCACGCCAGCACCACCGCCGCACCGTCGGGGAAGTTGGTCCCGACCACCGTGGTGATCTCACCGGGCACGACGACGCCGGGGCTGACGGTCATCACCGGGTTGAGCCGGCCGGTGCCCGACAACCGCACCGACGCCGACGAGCCGCCGGAGCCGGTGATCGACAGCGTGGCGCCCCGGGCCCCGGCCTCGATCGGGACGAACTCGACGCTCACCGTGCACGTCGCGCCGGCGCTGATCGAGTGGCCGGCGCATCCGTTGTTGCTGATCAGGAAGTCGCCCGCCGCCGCCCCGCCGAGCTGCACGTTCGGGCTGTTCGAGACGTTGCCGGAGTTGCGCACCGTGACGCTCTGGGGGGCGGCGGCGCTGCCGATGACCAGCTCACCGAACTCCAGCGCCGTCGGCGAGACGGCCAGCGCCGGTCGCGGCGGATCGGTACCCGTACCCGACAGGGCCACGCTCACGGCTGCTCCGGCGGACCCGCCCACGTCCAACGAGGCGCTGCGGGTGCCCGTTCCGCCCGGCTTGAAGCTCACCAAGACGGTGCAGTCCCCCGCCGGCTGGAGGGTGGCGCCGGCGCAGGTGCCACCGGCCAGCGGGAACTCCGACGCCTGACCGCCCGAGACCAGCAGCGTGCCGATCGTGGTGGGCAGCACGCCCGAGTTGGTGACCGTGAACGACCGGGCCGACGAGCTGCTGCCGATCGTCACCGAGCCGAAGGTGATGGAGGTGGGATCGGCCGCCAGCTCACCGTTCACCGCCGTCGCCGTGAGGTTGGCGGTGGCCGCCGGCTCGTCCCATCTGGTCCCCAGCTCGGCCACGGTGATGGTGCTGGAGCGCGCCCCGGCGGCGGTGGGGGTGAGGGCCACCTGCACCACGCAGGACTCGGTGACGGCAATCGGGGCGCCGATCGCACAGGTCGTGCCGGCGACGATGGCGAACTCGCCCGCATTCGAGGAGGTGACCGACGTGGGCGTGATGGTGGCCGTGCCGTCGTTCGTGAAGGTGACGGCCTTCGTGGTCGTGGTCCCCAGGCCGACGTCGCCGAAGTTGACCGGCGCGGTGCTGAGCCCCGGCCCGATGCCGTAGACCTGGGCCGCCGTGCTGGTGCCGCCCGCCGCCTGTCCGGGGTTGGCCAGGAACACGACCTCACGGCCCCCGTCAGCGGCCACCGGGGCGCTGAAGCCCACCGCCGCCAGCGGCGTGGCCGTGCTGAGGACGGCCGGGGCGGCGCCGGTGCTGAACGTCCTGATCGAGGAGTCCGCCGTCATCTTCAACGCCACGGCGCTGCCGTCCGGGGCGACCGACGGCTCGAGCGCCTTGTCCGTCACGGCCACGAACGCCTGCTTGTCGAGCGAAACGGCCGCCTTGCCGTCGCTGGTGACGGTGACCACGGTCCGACCGTCGGCCGATACCGAGACCTTGACCGGCGCCCCGTCGGGCTCCACCGGGAACGGCGTCACGGCGGCGGGCTGGACGACGTCGGCGCTCTGCAGCTTGGCGCCGGCGACGAAGAAGACCTTCTTGTCGGAGATGGCCACGCCATCCAGCTGACCCTGGCCGGCGACCTGCGCCGGCGGCGCCGAGCCGTCGGTCGGCACCACCCACAAGCTGGCCGGCACGGCGCCGGCCGCCGAGCCCACAGTGAAGACGGCGTGGGCGCCGTCGGGGGCCACGGCGAGGCTCTTGATCGTGTCGTCGGTTCCCGGCCGGCGCGAATTGCCGGCGGGCAACGGCTTGGCCGGCACCGCGCCCTGCCACACCGCGACGTTCCCGTCGCACGCCACGAAGGCGACGAGGGTCCCCGTCCGGCTGATCGACGGGAAGTGGCCGTCGCCGACACCGGCGGTCGAGGCGGCCTGGCGGTTGCGCACCCAGAGAGCGCTGTGATCGGCGCAGCCGTCCCCGTCCTGTTGGGAGAAGGCGACGACGCTGCCGTCACCCGAGGCGGTGGCGAAGGTCGTAGCGCCGGCCAGGGCGGTCCCACCCGCGTCGACGGCGATGAGCTGGTAGGCGGGCGCCGCCGACGCCGTGGCGCCCACGATCACCAGGCCACCGATGGCGAGGCCGGCCACCACCAAGGCTCTCACCACCCAGCTCCGCACCCCGCGAGCCTAGGAGACTGCTGAAGTACCAGGGATCGGCGCTCGCGGCGGCGCGACATGTCAGGTCGTGCGTCGGGCTCGCCACCGATGGGCCGTACTTCAGCAACCTCCTAGGAGAGGAAAAGCCCCTCGAGGGCGGCGACCAGGCCGTCGATGGTGTGCTCGCCGGCCACCGCGGTGACCTCGATGCCGGCGGCCACCGCGGCGGCGGCGGTGACCGGCCCGATGCACACGACCACGGACGGCACGCCGGCCGCCCCGGCGGCAGCCACGAAGCCGGTGACCGTCGAGCCGGAGGTGAACGTGATGGCGTCGGCCGTCCGGGCCTGCTCGATCATCTCTAGGGCGAGCGGCGCGGGCACGGTGCGGTACGCCACCACCGTGTCGACCGTCCATCCCGCGGCCCGCAGGCCCTCGGCCAGGACCGGGCGGGCGGCGGCGGCCTGGGGCAGCAGCACCCGTCCGGGGCCGGGGGGGAACACCGCCAGGAGGCCCTCGGCCACGAACCGCTCCGGCACGAGGTCGGGGCCGATGCCGGACGCCCGCACGGCGGCGGCGGTGCCGGGGCCGACCACGGCGAGGCGCCACGATCGCCGGCGGCCGCCGTCGGGCTCGGCGATGACGTCCGTACCGGCGGCGGCTACCGCGCTCAGGAACCGCGCCGCGCCGTTGGTCGACGTGAGCACCACCCAGTCGTAGGAGGCCAGGTCGGTCACGGCCGCCGCCAGCGCAGCGCCGCGGTCGGGTGGATCGACGACGGCGATCGTGGGCACCTCCACGACGGTGGCGCCCAGCGCCGACAGGCGCGTCACCAGCTCGGACGCCTGCTCGGCGGCCCGGGTGACCACCACGGTGCGACCGGCGAGGGCGCCGGCGGTCATCCCAGGAACGACGGGCAGAGGTCGAGCCAGCACTGCGTCGTGAGCCGCAGGGACTCCACGTCGATGCGCTCGTCGTTGCCGTGGAACCGGGCCGAGAAGTCCTCGTACGTGACCCCGTTCGACAGCAGCCCGAACCCGTAGGCCACGCTGCCGGCGTCGCGGAAGAACGTGGCGTCGGTGCCGCCGGCGGTGATGCGGGGCAGCAGCGTGGCCTCCGGCTTCACCTTGGCGACGAGTGCTTCGATGGCGTGCCACAGCGGCGTGTCCGTGGCGCTCTGCGTGCTGGGCCGGTCGTGCAGCGATTCGACGGTGACCTCGGCGGCGAGCGGGCCGAGGGCGTCGGTCAGCATGCGGTCGACGTCGTCACCGGTCTGTCCGGGAAGGATGCGAATGTCGACCTCGAGGACCACCTCGTCGGGGATCACGTTGGTCTTGGTCCCGCCGTGCACGACATCGGGGGAGAAGGTGGTGTGGGTGCAGGCGTGGGCGAACTTGGCCGTGCGGGCATCGGCGATGGACGCACACGCCTCCCACACGCGCACCGGATCGACGAGTGCGGCGCGGGTCTCGGGATCGAGGTTCAGCGACGCGGCGTAGGCGCGCCACACGTCGTTGATCTCCGCCGCCGGCCGGTAGGTGGCGATCCGGCGGACCACCTCGGCCGCCTTCACGAGGGCGTTGTCGGTGCCGAAGGGCATCGACCCGTGGGCCGGGGTGCCGTGGACGCGGATGCGCCGCCACGCCGCCCCCTTCTCGCCCACCGTCACGACCACCTTGGCGCCGGCCGGGCCGTTCACCGTCCAGCCCCCGGATTCGGTGATCACGTAGTCGGCGCCGACGGCGTCGAGCTCGTGCTGCACCAGCCAGTCGGCACCGTGCCCGCCACCGGCTTCCTCGTCGGCCACGCCGAGGTAGATCAGCGTGCCCCGTGGCCGCCATCCGCGCCGGGCCAGGTGCTTGGTGGCGACGGCCATGGAGGACGTGAGGTTGAGCATGTCGATGGCGCCTCGGCCCCAGATCTCGCCGTCGACCAGCTCGCCGCCGAACGGATCTCGCTGCCAGCCGGCGGGCGACACCGGCACGACATCGGTGTGGCCCATCAGCAACAGCGTCGGGGCAGTGGGATCGGTGCCCTCGATGCGCGCCACCACCGAACGCCGGCCAGGCGTCGGCTCGAAGCTCTCGATGTCGAGGCCGCTGCCCTCCAGGTAGCTCGCCAGCACGTCGGCCGAGCGCACCTCGTAGCCCGACTGGGGCGTGCCGTCGTTCACGCACGCATTGCGGATCATGGCCTGGAGCAGCTCGACGGTCTCGGCCGTGGCGACGTCCATCGCCGTCACGCTAACCCGACGGCGACCGCGGCCTCCCGAGCCGTGGCCACCACCCAGGCGGGGTCGCTCACCAGCCCGTGGCGGCGGTCCCGCCACACCCCCGCCGGACCGGACAGGAACGAGCGGAACACCGATTGACCGTCGTGATCGAGGTAGGCGTGGGCCCCGACGGGGAGGTCGCAGCCACCGCCCAGTTCGGCCAGGAACGCCCGCTCCAGGTCGACGAAGCCCCGGTCGATCGACGACTCGATCTTGGCCAGGCGGTCGCGGGCGCGGTCGTCGTCGCCACGGCACTCCACCGCCAGCGCGCCCTGGCCGACCTGCGGCACCATCTGCTCCACCGACAGGACTTGCGCCGCCCGGTCGGTTCGGCCGAGCCGCTCGAGGGCCGCTTGGGCCACCAGGATGGCCCCACCTTCCGGCACCTTCGTGAGACGGGTGTCGATGTTGCCGCGCAGGTCGTCGAAGATGAGATCGGGTCGAAGCACGGCGAGCTGCGCCCGCCGGCGCACGGCACCGGTCGCCACGCGGGCGCCCGGCCCCAGCCCGGCCAGGGTGGCACCGACGAGGGTGTCGCGGGCGTCGCCGCGCGGCGGCACCGCCGCCAGCACGAGTCCGGTCGGTGACGGCCCCGAGGGGAGGTCCTTGGCCGAGTGGACAGCCAGATCGGCGCGGCCGTCGAGCACCGCCTGCTGCACCTCCTTGACGAACACGCCCTGGCCGCCGATGGCGTGCAACGGCACGTCCGTACGGACGTCACCGGTCGTCTCGATCACGATCAGCTCGGTGCCGAGACCCGGGTCGGCGCTGCGGAGCAGATCGGCCACGTGCCGCGCCTGCCACTGCGCCAGCGCGCTCCCGCGGGTCGCCACGCGCAGCGGCCGGCTCACGTCAGGTCGAACAGGTCGCGCACGGCGTCGGCGTTGCGCTCGCCCCGAGGGGTGCCGGCGTCGCGCTTCAGACTGGCCGTGGGCTCGTGCATCAGCTTCGCCACGATGGCCTTGGTGAGGGCCTCGACGGTTTCCCGCTCGCGCTCGTCCAGGGTGGCCAGCTTGCGGGCGAAGCGTTGCAGCTCACCCTGACGCACGCCGTCGGCGAGCTCGTGGAGCTGGGCGACGAGGGGCGCCGCCTGTCGGGCCACCGCCTGCTCGGCGTAGCGGCCGACCTCTTCGGCCACGATGTGGCCGACCTTGGCCGCTTCGACGGCGCGTTCGGCCACGCCGCGCGCCGCCCAGTCCCGTAGGTCGTCGAGGTCGAGGAGCGTGACGCCCGGCAGTTCGGCCACCGCGCCGTCAACGTCGCGCGGGACGGCCACGTCGACGACCAGCAAGGGCCGGCCGGCGGTGGCCTGCGCCACCACGTCGGCCTCGATCACGATCGAGCCGGCACCGGTCGAGGTCAGCAACACGTCGGCGCGGGCGAGCGCGCCGGCCAGCGCGGAAAAGGGCATGGCCCGACCGCCGACGCGCTCGGCCAGTTCGACGGCGCGCTCGTACGTGCGGTTCACCACCACCACGTCGCCGATGCCGGTGCGGGCCAGGGCGGTCACGATCCCTTCGCCCATCTCGCCGGCCCCCACGACCAGGACGCGGGCCCCTGCGAGCGGGCCGAAGCGGTCCGTGGCCATCTCGACGGCGGCATAGGAGACCGACGCCGTGGACCGGGCGATGCCCGTCTCGGTGCGGGCCCGCTTGCCGGTCTCCAGGGCGTGCCGGAACAGCTGGTTCAGCGACGAACGGGCGGTGCCCTCGTACTGCGCCACCGACCACGCGCTGCGCACCTGCCCCAGGATCTCGTGCTCGCCGATCACGGCCGACTCCAGCCCCGCCGCCACCGAGAACAGGTGGGCGACGGCGGCTACGTCGTGCTGGCTGTAGAGGTGGGGCTGCAGGTCCTCGGGCGCCATGTGGGCGAGGTCGCACAGGAAGTCGCGGATGTCCGCGTAGGCCGGATGGAAGCGCTCGGCGACGGCGTACACCTCGGTGCGGTTGCACGTCGAGAGCAGCACGACCTCGTTGATGTTGGGTCGGGAGATCAGGTCGTGCAGCGCCTTCGGGAGTGCACCGGGGGCCACGGTGGTGCGCTCGAGCAATTCGAGCGGCACCGTGCGGTGGTTCAGACCAATGACGACGATGGACAACGCCTGCTCCTCACGACCTTGCTTGGCGTCAGTACGGTCCAGGCTAGGCGCCGGTTCGCGCCGTCAGGCACTCGCTACGTCCTCGGCATCGAGCGCCACCGACGCGACCTGCGCCCCGCTGCGACGCTGCTGGTAGAAGCTCAGGATCTGCATCTCCACGGCGAGGTCCACCTTCCGCAACGACACGCTGCGCGGAACGGTGAGCACGACCGGTGCGAAGTTCAAGATGGACGTGACCCCGGCGCGCACCAGCCGGTCGGCGGCCTCTTGGGCCGCACCCGGCGGCGTGGCGATCACACCGATCGTGCCGCCCTTGGCGGGGACGATCTCGGGCAGGTCGTCGAGGTGGCGCACCACGATGCCCGACACGACGGTGCCGATCTTGGCCGGGTCCACATCGACGAGTGCGGCCATCGGGAAGCCACGCTCGCCGAAGCCGCCGTAGTTGGCAAGGGCCTGACCGAGATTGCCGGCGCCAACGATGATGACCGGCCAGTCGCGGGTGAGGCCCAGCTCGCGGCTCATCTGGTAGAGCAGGTACTCGACGTCGTAGCCGACCCCGCGGGTGCCGTAGCTGCCCAGGTACGAGAGGTCCTTGCGGACCTTGGCGGCGTTCACGCCGGCCAGCTCGGCCAGCCGCTCCGACGACACGTTCGGGATGTGATCGTTGGCCAGCTCGTACAGGATGCGCAGGTAGACCGGCAGGCGGGTCACAGTGGCCTCGGGGATCCTGCGACGGGCACGTTCGACCATGGCGACGCCGAAGCCTAGTTCCGCACGTGCACGTGTTCACAAAAGGTCGGAGGCCGCGCCTACCCTCGGCCTCGTGTCGGTGGTGCCGTGACGAAAGAGGCCGCGCTGGCCGCGGCGGCGACGCTGGTGGCAGCGGCCTTCACGCTGTCCACCTTCGATCGCTGGCTGGCCCACCGGCGCCGTCACGAGGCGGCCTGGACGATCGCCCTGGCCATGTTCACCATTGCCTCGGCCAGCCTCTGGGTGGCCGCCGCGGTGGGTTGGACGGACGCCACGTTCCGGGTCTTCTACCTGTTCGGCGCCATCCTGAACGTGCCGTGGCTGGCGCTCGGCACGATCGAGCTGCTCGGCGGGGTGCGGTGGGGCCGGCCCTCGGTGGCGGTGGTCGGGCTGCTGTCGGCCTTCGCCGCCGGTGTCATGGCCGTGGCCCCGTTCGAGGCGCCGGTGCCGGCCGACGAGCTGCCCAAGGGATCCGACGTGCTGGGCCCGCTGCCGCGCATCCTGGCCGCGGTGTGCTCGGGCGGCGCTGCGCTCATCATCATCGGCGGCGCTCTGTGGTCGGCGTGGCGGCTGCTGCGGGGGCGCCGGCGGCCGGGCTCGGCCGGGCGCGACCGTCGAGCCGGGACGCTTGGCGCTCGGCAACGTGATCATTGCGGTGGGGACGCTCATCCTGTCGGCCAGCGGCACGCTCAACGCCCGGCTCGGTGCCGAGACGGCGTTCGCGGTGACCCTGGCGGCCGGCGTGGCGGTGCTGTTCGTCGGGTTCCTGGTGGCCACCAGCGCCTCCGCGCCCCGTACGGCGTCGCGACCGGCCCCGCCCCCCGCCAGCGCGCTGTGGCGGACCCCGGCACCAACTGACTCGCTTTGACCTCGTATGTGACGGACAACGCGCGTCGGTTCGCCGGCGGAGCTCAGCGCAGCACGCGGCGCAGGACTTTGCCCGCCGACCCCTTCGGGAGCTGGTCCACGACCAGCACCGACGTGGGGCACTTGTAGCGGGCGAGGCGCTGGCGGCACCAGGCGACGATGGCGTCCTCGGTGACCCGGCTGGCGCCGTCGGGCGTGGGCACCACGTAGGCCCGAACCGTCTCGCCGGTCGTGGGATGGGCGACGCCCACGACGCAGGCCTCGGCCACGCCGGGGGCCTCGGCCAGGACCTGCTCCACCTCGGCGGGGTAGACGTTGAAGCCGGACACGATGATGAGGTCCTTGGCCCGGTCGACGATGTACAGGTAGCCGTCGTCGTCGGTGACCGCGATGTCGCCGGTGCGCAGCCAGCCGTCGGCCGTGAGCACCCGCGCCGTGGCCGCGGGATCGCCCCAGTACCCGGCGAACACGTTGGGGCCTCGCACCCAGATCTCTCCGGCATCGCCGTCGAGCGCGTCGGTGCCGTCCTCGTCGACGACGCGCACGTCGACGCCGTCGAGCGCCTTGCCGACCGAACCCCGGCGCGCCTCGATGCCCACGGACGTGGTGACGACGGGCGACGCCTCCGTCAGCCCGTATCCCTCGCGCACGATCAGGCCGAAGCGGCGATCGAGGGCGTCGGCGACCTCCTCGGGCAGCTTGGCCGCGCCCGACAACGCCTGGCGCACGGAGGCGAAGGCGGCCGGCGGGATCTTGGGCTGGGTGGCCCACGCCACCCACATGGGAGGAGCACCGGGCACGATCGTGACCCCCGCGCTGCTCAGCAGCTCGAGGGTCGTCGTGGGGTCGAAGCGCGGCACCAGCACGAGGCGAGCACCGACCGTGAGCGTGGCATTGAGCGTGACGCCGAAGCCGAACACGTGGAAGAGCGGGAGCACACCGAGCACGATGTCGTCGGGGCCGAAGCGGTCGGGGCCGCTCAACATCTGCTCCACGTTGGCCGTCAGCGACCCGTGGGTCAGCATGGCCGCCCGAGGCGATCCGGCCGTACCACTGGTGAAGGCCAGCACGGCGACGTCGTTCGGGACCCATGTCGACGAGGGGCACCGGGTCGCCGGTCAGGTCGTCCAGCTCGCCGGCCGATACCGCCAGCACCTCGGTGACACCGACCGCCAGCCGCTCGTTCTCCAGCTCGATCGGGGGGCTCTCCGGATTGAGCGGCACCACGATGGCGCCGACGCCCAGCACCGCCAGGTAGGCCTCCACCACCTCGATGCTGTTGGCGCCCACGACGGCGACGCGATCGCCGGGAACGACACCGCGGCGCACCAGCGCCCCCCGGATGGCGGCCACCCGGGTGCGGAGCTGGCCGTAGGTGAGCGTGCGGTCCCGTTCCACCAGCGCCACCCGCTCGGGCGGATGGCCTTCGATCATGGCGGCCAGGTTCATCAGAGGCTCAGCACGAGTTGCAACCCGCCCGCGATGAGGATCGCGGCCAAGAGCAGGATGAGGGCGAGCGTCGTCGCGGGGCGCACCGCGCAGCAGGCTACCTGCGCTGCGGGAAGGCCACCGGGGCGGACACGGTGCTGCCGGCCTCGTCGTCGGGGATCGGCTCCAGCACCACGGGGTCGGCGGGGCCGAGGCCCAGCTCCTCGGCCGCCGAGCGCCGGTCGAGGCAGACCGCCAGCAGGCCGTAGGAGTCGACCACCAACCCGATCTGGCCAGGCCCGAGGGTGCCGAAGGCGTCCACGACCACGGCGCTGCGCACGGTCTCGCCGATGCGGAGCCGTACCCGGTCACCCCAACCGTCGATGTCGTCGGCGCCCAAGTTGAGCTGGGCGTTGCCGAAACGGTCGACCCAGAGGACCTCGGCCAGGACACCGGAGCCCTCGAGCACGCGACAGCGGCACGATGCCCGGCAGCAGGGAGACCGGGTCGACGGCGTGACCGAGCAGGGCCAGATCGACGCCGTTGCAGAGGTGGGCCGCGGCCGGTCCGAAGATGTCGCGCCCGGCGAACGTGGCCCCCGGGGCCTCGAGCTGGTACTCGGGGTTGTCGAGCACCACGGCGCGGCCGGCCCCGCCGGCCATGGCCACCGCCGGCGCCAGCAGCCCGTTGTCGGGGCCGAGGAGCACGCCCTCGCCGTCGCCCACCTCCACGGCGATCGCCCGGCGGTCGGTGCCTACGCCCGGGTCGACGATGGCCAGCACCACGCCGCTGGCCACGTACTGGATGGATCGAGCCAGCGCCAGCGACCCGCCCCGCACGTCGTAGGGAGCGATGTCGTGGGTGAGGTCGATCACCGTCACGTGGCGGGCCAGGTCGCGGATCACGGACTTCACCACGCCGACGAACTCGTCGCGGACACCGAAGTCGGACAGGAAGGTGACGGTGTCGTAGCGGGGGGTGACCACGGTTGCTGACGGTATCGGGACCGGCCGGCGAGACGAACAGGGCTGGTGCCGACCCCCCGACGGCACCAGCCCTGCCGGCGCGGCCCTAACGGGCGCGTCTGCAGCCAGCTCTCTGTGAGCCAGCTTCCTGCGGGCGACCTCCGGAGCCGACGCCTCAGCGGCGGGGACGTCGGAGCGGCGCCCGAGCGGACAATCCCTTCACTCCGCTAGCGGCTGACAGTAAGTCAAATCCCCACCATGAGAAAAGCGTCACTTCGATTACGAACCGCAGATCGTGCCTTCTGGTCACGCTCCGCCCAGTTCTCGGCTGCGCTCCGTGGCGGCGACGACGGCATCGAGGAATGCCGACCGCACGCCGGCGTGCTCGAGGGCGCGGAGCCCGGCGGCGGTGGTGCCGCCAGGTGAGGTCACCGCCGCCCGCAGGTGCTCGGCCGTGTCGCCGGAGGCGGCCAGCAGCGAACCGGTGCCGACCAGCAGCTGGGTCGTGAGCTGGCGGCTGACGTCGCGCGGCAGCCCCACCAGCACGCCCGCCTCGATGAGCGCCTCCACCACGAGGAACAGGTAGGCCGGGCCGGAGCCCGAGAGGCCGGTCACGGCGTCGAGCAGATGTTCGGGCACCCGCACGACGGTGCCCACGGCGCCCAGGATGCCGGCGGCCCAGTCCAGGTCGTCGTCCGACGCGTGGCGGCCCGGCGAGATGGCCGCCACGCCCGCTCCGACCAGGGCCGGGGTGTTGGGCATGGCCCGCACGACGGCGACGGCGGCGGCCGCGCCAGCGGCGGTGTAGCCGGTGGCGGCGGTGTCGCCGGTGGCGGCGTTGTCGCCGGTGGCGGCGTTGTCGCCGGTGGCGGCGTTGTCGCCGGTGGCGCGGGCGGCGCCGGTTTCGGCGGCGGCGGCGTGGCCGGCGGCGAGGACGGCCTCGATGGCGGCCGTGGGGACACCGGCGGCGATCGACAGGATGCGGCGGGCGTGGGCGGCACCGGCGGCGGCCGCTGCAGCCGCGATGTCCGGCGGCTTGACCGCCAGGACGGCGCCCTCGACGTCGCCGTTCAGGGTGGCCACGACGGTGACGCCCGGGAGGTCGGCGGCCAGCACGTCGCGCCGGGCGGCGACCGGCTCCACCACGACCAGTTCTGCCGCCGGTGCCCAGCCCGATCGCACCAATCCACCCACGAGTGCCGCGCCCATGTTGCCGCCCCCGAACACCGCCAGCCGCACCGTCATGGCCTGCACCGTACGCCGGGCCCGGCCCGGACTTCCCCGATCCGGGCCGGCCCCGGAGCGACAAGGGTGTGTGCCCGTCGGCGGCCGAATCGGAAAGCCCCCAGGCGCCGCACCCCGGACCCACCGCCCATAGGTGCACAGGCTGTGCGCGAAAGGGCGCAGGGAGGCCGCTACGCGCACAGGCTGTGCGATTGGAGGCCCGACCCGTCCGACCCGTCCGACCCGGCGACGCGGGCTCGGGCGCGGGCACCAACTGTCCCAAACCGCGCAGCCTGCGCGCTCGGACCCCCTGGGGCGCGGCCGAGCGCGCGGGCTGCGCGATGTGCCGGGGTGACCGGTTGGCGCGGGTCGCCGTCCGCGCCGGCCCGTTCGCGCCGGCGCCGGCGCGCCGGCCCGGGCGCTCAGGCGAAACGGGAGGCGAAACCGATGGCGAGGGCGGGCCGGAAGCAGCGCTCGACCGTGGCGTACACCGTGCCCAGCACCCGGTCGAGCTCGGCTGCGTCCAGCACGCCCAGGGGCAGCTCGCCCCGCAGGAACACCGCGTCCTCGGCCCCGATCGAGAAATGCACCCCCACCAGGCCGTCGTTACGGCGCAGCAGATGCTCGTAGAACACGGCGTGGTTCTCCTCGGGCGCCGGCATCACGTACGTCTCGTACCGGAGCGTCCGCTGGCCCAGCGTGAGCCACACGGCGGTCACGTCCTTCTCCTCCCCCCGCATGCGCACGTACCAGCGCCGGGGGACCGCGGCATCGCGATCGACCGACGAGATGACCTCGTTGCCCGCCCGCGCCGCCGCCAGCCACGAGTCGATGGCCTGCTCGAGGGCGGCCAGCTCCTCGCCGCTACCCATGGCGCTCAACTGCAGTCCACCAGCGCACCCACGGTGAGGTCGGCGTACAGCCGGCGGAGTCGAGCCGCGGCCACCGACCACGTGTAGTGCTCGGCGCGCTGGGCGGCGCTCACCGACATCTCCCACGCCAGGCGGTCATTGGAGAGCAGTTCGTCGCTGTAGGCGGCGAACACCTCGGGGTCGCGACCCGGCACCAGGAAGCCGGTGTGACCGTGATCGACCAGCGTGAGCAGGCCACCGACGGCCGACGCCACGACTGGGGTGCCGCACGCCGCCGCTTCCAGAGCGACCAGACCGAAGCTCTCCGACCGTGACGGCACCAGCACGACGTCGGCCGCCCGGTAGTAGCTCGACAGCACGTGGTGGGGTTGGGGCGGGACGAACCGGACCCGGTCGCGCAGGTCCAACTCGTCGATCAGCACCAGCAGCTTCTCGATCTCCTGCTCGCCGTCGGCACCGCTGGCCCCGCCGACGATCACGAGCATGGCATCAGGACGGCGGAGGTGGGCGAGCGCCCGCACGGCCACGTCGACACCCTTCAGCGGCTGGATGCGGCCCACGAACAGCAGCACCGGGCGTTCACCGAGACCGAGGGCGCGACGAGCGCCGCCCCGGTCGCCCGGCGCGAAGAAGGCGTGCTCGACGCCGGGAGACACCACCTCGATGCGCCCTGGCGGCGCCCCGTAGAGGCGGGTCAGCTGGTGGGCCTCCTCGTCGCAGCTCACGCAGATGGCGTCGGCGCACCCGATCACGTCCATCTCGGCCCGCTCCCGCAGCGCCGGCTCCCGATCGCCGCCTTCGGCCTTCACGCGCGACAGGGTGTGGAAGGTGGACACGAGCGGCAGCCCGAGCTCGTGCTTCATCCGGTGCCCGGCCACCCCCGACAGCCAGTAGTTGGCGTGCACCAGGTCCACCCCACCGCTGCCCTCGACGTGCTCCATCACCCGGTCGGCGAACTCGTCGACGATGCCGGGCAGCGCCTCTTTGAGCAGTTCCGGCGGGCCGGCGTCGACGTGCACCACCCGGAACCCCGGCTCGACCGCCACCTCGTCGGGCAGACCGTCTCGCCAGCGCCGGACGTAGGTCGTGCAGTCGACGCCGGCCTGCGCCAGTGCCGAGACCAGCTCGCGCACGTAGACGTTCATGCCGCCGCTGTCACCGGCGCCGGGCTGAGCGAGCGGTGACGTGTGGAGTGAGAGCATCGCCAACCGCCGCACGGGGATGTTCAACGCCCCTCGGCCGCCGGCGATTCCGCTGCTCCCCTCGACCGGGCGGCGCCGGCCTCGTCCACCAGGAGCGCATCCACCGAGGCAGCACCCGTCCGGTACCGGCGGGTGACCTCGGCCGAGAGGGCATCGAGGCGTTCGAACAGGACACGTCGCCGAGCGGAGATCTTCTGCTCCAGGTCCCGAAGGTCGGTGACCAGCCGGGCCAGCTCGTCGTCGGACAGGTCCGGTACGTGGGCCAGGCGCATGGCGTCGCAGATGGCATCCAGCTCGTCGGTGAGGGTGGGATCGACGGGCGTGGTCAACGCCGGTAGGCGGCCGCCGTCATGGCCGACGACGTGCTCGGACAGCGTCTTCGGCAGGGCCGCCACCAGCGCCGCCAGATCGGCGGGCTGGCCCGACGCGCGCCGGTCCTGCTCGCAGCCCACGATGTCGAGATGGCCCTGAACCAACCGACGAAGGAACGACACTGCGTCCTCGACCGCCTTGCACTCGGCGCGCATCGTCCGGAGGTCACCCATTGGACGGACCGTGAGACCTTGCAAGTAGTCCGGTTCGCTGATGCGCTCGAAGGTGGCCAGGTCCAACAGCCGACGATGGTATCGGCGGAGGTGTCAGCCGCCCGACACAGGAGGTAACACGGCGACTTCGTCGGCCGGGCCCACCGGCGTGTCCGGATCGGCCGGATCGCCGTTCACCCACACCCGACAGGTCGGCAGCAGCGCCACGAAGCCCTCGCCGTACCGCTGCGACGCCAGCGCCAGCACGTCGGCCACGGTGGCGCCGTCGATCTCGTCGTGTCCCCGCCCAGCGGCCTCGCGGGCCGAGGCGAAGAGCCGCAACAGCGCCATCGCCGAGCACGCTACCGGGCTACCGTCGTCGGTTCATGACCCCGCTCGCCGATGACTGAGACGCGGATCGTCGTGGTGCGCCACGGGCAGTCGACCTGGAACGCGGACGGCCGCTGGCAGGGCCAGGCCGACCCACCCCTGTCGGCGCTCGGCGAGGCCCAGGCCCGCGCCGCCGCCGCCGCGTGCCCGGACGTCGACGCCGTCGTGGCCAGTGATCTCGTGCGGGCACAGCAGACCGCCGGCATCATCACCGACGACCGCGGCTTCGGTCCGGTGCGGGCCGAGCCTCGGCTGCGCGAGACGTACACCGGCGAGTGGACCGGGCTGACCCGCGACGAGATCGAGGACGCCTGGCCCGGGTGGCTGGCATCGGACCGCCGCCCGGCCGGCTTCGAACCGTGGGAGGCGGTGGCCCAGCGGGCCATCGCCGCGCTGGTCGACCTCCACGCCACCTTCGCCGGTCGCAACGTCCTCGCCATCGCCCATGCCGGGGTCATCCGCTCCATCGAGCGCAGCCTCGACGTGCTCGGCACCGTGCCCAAGAACCTGGGCGGCCGGTGGTTCCACGTCGACGGCCGGGGCTTGGCCGCCGGCGAGGTCGTCGTGCTCATCGACCACACCAGCGTCGTCGTGACCGCTCCCGATCAACTCTGAGATGACGGCCGCCTTCCAGGTCGAGGTGGTGCGCAGCAAGCGCCGCACCCGCACCGTCGGTGCCCGCCTCGTGGGCTCGGTGCTGCGGGTGTCGGTGCCGTCGTGGATGTCAGCGGCCGAGGAGCGGCGCTGGGTCGAGGACATGACGAGACGCTTCGAACGCCAGATCGAGGCGGCCCTGGTCGATCTGGACGAACGGGCCGAGGCGCTGGCCCGGCGCCACGGGCTCCAGCGCCCGACGTCCATCCGCTGGGTCGACAACATGCAGAGCCGGTGGGGTTCGTGCACCCCCTCGACGGGGGCGGTGCGGATCTCGAGCCGCCTGGCGCGGTTCCCCGAGTGGGTGCGCGACTACGTGATCGTGCACGAGCTGGCCCACCTCACGTTCTCAGGCCACACACCGGCGTTCTGGAAGCTGGTGAGCCGCTACCCCAAGGCCGAGCGAGCCCGCGGCTACCTCATCGCCAAATCGGGCGACGACGAGACCGAATGAGCGCTAGCCGCGATAGCCGTTGGTGATCGGGAGCCGGCGGTCCTTGCCGAACGCCTTGGGCGTGACCCGAACCCCTGGGGGTGACTGGCGGCGCTTGTACTCGGCCAGGTCGACGAGGCGGGTGATGCGGCGCACGATGGCCTCCTCGAAGCCGGCCGCCACCAGCTCGGAGGCGGTCTTGTCCTCTTCGACGTACGCCTCCAAGATGGGATCGAGCACCTCGTAGGGCGGCAGGCTCTGGTCGTCGCGCTGATCGGGCCGCAGCTCGGCCGACGGCGGCTTGGTCAGCACGTCCTGCGGTATGACCGGTCGCCCGGCCCGCACGTTGACGTAGCGGCAGAGCTCGTAGACCTGCAGCTTGAACACGTCCTTGATGACGGCGAACCCGCCGGCGGTGTCGCCGTACAGCGTGGAGTACCCCACGGCCATCTCGCTCTTGTTGCCGGTAGTGAGCACCATCCAGCCGAACTTGTTCGAGAGCGCCATCAGGAGCATGCCGCGGATGCGACTCTGCAGGTTCTCCTCGGTGAGGTCGGGCGCTCGGCCGTCGAACGACGGCGCCAGCAGGCCCAGGAACGCGGCGAAGGCATCCTCGATGGCGATGGTGCGGAAGTCGATGCCGAGGGCGCCGGCCAGATCCTCGGCGTCGGTGCGGGAGCCCTCGCTGGAGTAGCGCGACGGCATCGAGACCCCGTGGACGTGGCCGGCACCGAGGGCGTCGGTCGCCACGCAGGCCACCAACGAGGAGTCGATCCCGCCGGACAGCCCGATCACCACGTCGGTGAAGCCGTTCTTGCCCACGTAGTCCCGCGTGCCGAGCACCAGGGCCTCGTACACCTCGGCGATGGGGTCGAGGGCGGGCGCCACCACGGCCGGGCGGTGGTCTTCGTCGACGGTGGCCCGTTCGGTGAGCACCACCACGGGTAGCGGCTCGGTGTTGACCCGGCCGCGCGGATCGAGCAGGCGCTTGCGGAAGACGGGACGGACGTCGAGGTCGACGATGGTGACCTCCTCGGTGAACTGCCGGGCCCGGCCGCGCAGCTCACCGCCGGCGTCGAACACCATCGATGCGCCGTCGAAGACCAGCTCGTCCTGGCCCCCCACCTGGTTGACGTAGACGAGGGCGCACGAGGCGTCGGCCGCCCGCGTGGCCAGCATGCGCTCCCTGGCCCCGAGCCGACCGGCGAAGTAGGGGGACGCATTGATGTTGACGACCAGCTCAGCGCCGCCGAGACCCTGGACGGCGATCGGGCCATTCGGGCTCCAGGCGTCCTCGCAGATGCTCACCCCGACCCGCACCCCGCCGATCACGTACAGCTCGGGTCGTTCGCTACCTGGAGTGAAGTAGCGCTGCTCGTCGAAAACGGCGTAGTTCGGCAACAGGCGCTTGCGGTACACGCCGGCCACCTCGCCGCCGATGCACACCGCGGCGGCGTTGTGGAGGTCACGGCCGGCGTCCACGAATCCGACGATGGCCGCACACCGGCCCGTCCGAGCCGCCACCTTGGCCAGCGCGGCCCGGTTGTCGGCCACGAAACCGGGCTTGAGCACGAGATCTTCGGGTGGGTAACCGGTGATGGCCAGCTCGGGAAAGGCGGCCAGGTCGGCGCCGGCCGCCTCGGCCACGTCGAGGGCGTCGACGATGAGCGCCGTGTTGCCGTCGAGGTCACCCACCGTCGTGTTGAGCTGACAGAGAGCGATGCGGAGGCGACTCACCAGCTCCGAGGGTACTGGCCCTCGCTCGCCCGAGCACGGCCCAAAATCACCGGCTAGCGTCGTCAAACGACCGCCCCGCGTGAAGAACGGGCCGGGTCTGACGTTTCCTCGCACGGAGCGTGGTGACGCCGGAGCCGCCTCGCCCCTCCCGTGGGTTCCCCTGACCACGAGGAGGATGGATGGCTGACGAGATTGGCGCGCTTTCCCGGCGGCGCCTGCTCGGGGCCGGCGCCGCCGTCGGCGCCACCGCCCTCGCCGGCGCCGCCCTCGCCACTTCGGCCAGTTCGGCCGGCGCCTACCCGCTGCGGGCCCAGACGCTCACCCCCACGGCGGCCGCCGAGTCCCGCTTCTATCCGGGGATCACGCTCATGGCCGGCAACGAGCTCGCCGTCGCCACCGGCACGGTCTTCGTGAAGGACCCGTACAACGGCTCCTACCCGAGCGGCGTCGGCGGCTACGTCGGGACGTCGCTCGATGTCCCCGCCGGTAGCACCGTCACCGACGTGGTGTTCTACCTGTACCAGCAGGCCGGCGGGGGCCAGCAGCTCTGCGCCGTCCAGCTGTACCACCCCGGTGGGACGGGCTACGACATCCTGCTGAGCTACACCGCGACCGGTGAGGGGGTGATCGCGGTGAGCACCGCCGCCCAGTCCGATGCCCTGCCCCGGCTGGTCTCGGTCGACGACGCGCTGTGCGCGTTCGTGTGGCGAGGCCAGCAGACATCCGTGTGTCGCGGCATCCGCGTCGACTACAACCCGCCGGGCACCGTGCTGGGATCGTCGGGCGGGAGCATCTCCGCCATACCACCGTCGCGGGTGTACGACTCGCGCCAGGGCGGCGGCAAGCTGCGCCCGGGCGAGGAGCGGACGATCTCGCTGGCCACCGCGCTGACCGGCGCGCCGGTGGTGCCGGTGCAGGCGACGGCAGCGACCATCACGGTCACGGTGACGGACACCGAGGGCCCCGGCGGCTACGTGGCCGTGTTCCCCGGGGGCGGAGCGTGGTCGGGGACGTCGTCGATCAACTGGTTCGGGCCGAACCAGAACCTGGCGACGGCCACGTTCGTGGCGCTGGGATCGAATCGCGACATCGTGCTGCTGGGCGGGGCCAACGCCACCAACGTGATCGTCGACGTCACCGGCTACGTGCTGTAGCGGCCGCCGGGATGGCGGGTTGCCAGGTCGCCCGGGCCTGAGCCAGCCGCCGGGCCCGACTCGCCCGTCGTTCATGTGACGCCGATCTCGATTCGGTCTCGATCGACGTTCCATAGCCGCTGATCAGCCACCTCGTTTGGCGCCGACGCCCACATCGAGAAGCCCTGACGCCGCGCTCCGCCGCATCGAGGTCCGAGCTCACGCTGGGTGAGCATCTCCGTGGTAGTTCTCGGTGTATCCGCGCTTCTGGGTGCAGAAGTGCGTCACTTTTGCTACTCAGGCGCACCGAGAACAGGGCAGCACACGAAACGAACCCGACGCGGCAACACGGACCGTGAGGTCGTGCGCCCTCGGAGCAGGAGTCGCCGCCGTGAGCGGTCGGCCCGGTCGCCACCGTGCGCGGTCCGCCCGGTAGGCCCGGTCGCCGCCGTGAGCGGTCCGCCCGGTAGGCCCGGTCGCCGCCGCGAGCGGTCGCCAAGGTCGGCCCGGCGTTGGCGGCCGGTCAGCCCGTCATCGGTCCGCCCGTCATCGGTCAGCCCGTCACCGGTCGGCCCGGCGACGGCCCTCGGCCACCGGCCAGCAGGCCGTTCTCGCCGCCCAGCAGCAGCCCCTCGAGCGCGAAGGCCCCTCAGCCGCGCACGAAGGCGGACACCCCGGCGGCGGCGAGCGCCTGGACGAGGGCGTCGGCGTCGGCGCCCGAGAGCCCACCGCGGATCACCCGGAACGGGCCGTCGCCGGCCACCCCGAAGCCGGCGAACCCTTTGGTGGCCAGCAGCGCCGCGCCCTGCGTGGCGGCGTCACGGGTGCTGTAGGCCCCCGCCTGCACCGACACCGGACCGCTCGAGTGCGTCGGCGCGGCGGTGCCCGGCGGCGTCGGCGCGGCCGTGCCTGGCGCTCGGGTCACCGGGGCCGGGGCCGGCGCGGCTGTCGAAGGCGGCGCCTCGGTCGGCGGTGAGGTGACTACGGTGGTGGGCGGGGCCGTCGAGATAGGCGGCAATGTGCCCACCACCGCCGCGCCGGCCGTCGGGACAACGGCGTTGGTGATGCGCGACGGAACGGGGGCATCGTCGGCCTTGGTGAAGCTGCACGCTCCGAGCGTGAGCCCACCCGCGACGACACCGCAGAGCACGAGGACGACGCGAGCGACCATGGCAAACCTCCGAGGCAGCCTCCGACCGCTGCCGACAATGTACGTGGCGCGCCACACTGGCCGCGTGCTCTTGGTCGATTTGGCCGACGCCATCGAGCGGTCAGCCGCTCCGGAAGCGGCTCGCCTCTCGGTCGGCCGCCTCCTGGCCGTCAATCCGCAGGCGTCGACCCGGCTCCAGGATCCGCGCCTGGCCGCCGCCGTCGTCACGGCAACGGCGGCCAGCCGGGAGCTGTCGCGGGTGATCGAGAACAACCCGGTTGCCCTCGACGTGCTCGCCCACTTGGACGATCGCCAGGCGATGGACGCCAGCAGCGTCGACGCCCTCGTACGTTCGAAGCGGCTCGAGTACCTGCGCATCGCCGCCCGGGATCTGCTCCGCATCGACGACCTCCCGGCGACGGTGACGGCCATCTCGGCGTTGGCCACCGACGTGCTCGCCGCCGCCGTGGCCCTCACCGCGCCATCGTCGGACGACCGCCTCGCCGTCATCGGCATGGGCAAGCTGGGTGGGGGCGAGCTGAACTACGCCAGCGACATCGACGTGATGTTCGTCGGTGAGGGCGACCCCCGCTCGGTGGAGCGGTGGGCCCGACGCACGATGGAAGTGGCCCGGGGGTGCTTTCGGGTCGATGCCAACCTCCGGCCGCAGGGCCGCGACGGCTCGCTGGTTCGCACCCTTGCGTCCTACCAGGCCTACTGGAGCCGGTGGGCCGAGCCGTGGGAGTTCCAGGCGCTGCTCAAGGCGCGTGCGGTGGCCGGCGACATCGAGCTGGGCGCACTGTTCGACGCCAGCGCCGGCCACCAGCTGTGGGACCGCCTCTTCAGCCCCGACGACCTCCGGTCACTGCGTCACATGAAGGCCCGGGTCGAGGCCGAGCTGGCCCGCAAGGGCCTCACCAACCGTGAGGTCAAGCGGGGTCGCGGTGGTCTGCGCGACATCGAGTTCGCCGTGCAACTGCTCCAGCTCGTGCACGGCCGCCTCGATCCGGAAGTCCGCTCGCCCACCACGCTCACGGCGCTGGCGGAGCTGGCGGCGTCTGGCTACGTCGACGGCGACGACGCCGCCAGCCTGGCCGACGCGTATCGCTTCCTGCGCCGGGTCGAGCACGTGCTACAGCTCCAAGACGGTGCCCAGGTGTACGCCATGCCCGCCGACGAGCCCTTGCGGACGCGCGTCGCCCGCACGCTGGGCTACCGCGACGCGGCCGACGGCTCGGCACTGGCGCAGCTCGACCGGGACCTGTCGCAGCGCCAAGCGATCGTGCGCACGATCCATGAGCGCCTCTACTTCCGGCCACTGCTGGAGGCCTTCGCCAGCGCCGACGCCGAGCTGCTGGCCAAGCCCGGTGCCGTGGAGGCCCGGCTGAGCGTGTTCGGTTTCTCCGACGGCGAGCGCATGCGCGATGCCGTGTCCGACCTGACGCGGGGCCTCAGCCGCCTGTCGCACCTCATGCAGCAGATGTTGCCACTCATGCTCGGATGGCTGGCCGAGACGCCGGACCCCGACGCCGGTCTCTTCCGGCTGCGAAGCCTCGTCGGCGACCGTGGCCGGGCCGAGGAGCTGGCCCGTAGCTTCCGCGAATCACCGGAGGCGGCCCGGCGCCTGTGCGCCCTCATCGGCACCAGCCGGCTCACCGCCGACATCATCCAGCGCAACGCCGATCTGGTGGCGCGCCTGCCGGCCAACGGCCAACTCCTCACCAAGCCGAAGGCCGAGCTGGTGGAGAAGGCGGGCCGGGCACTGTCGTGGCGCGACGGCGAGACCCGCCAGCAGGCGGCCCTCTTGCGTTGGAAGGCGCGCAACCTGCTGGGCGTCATGGCGCGCGACATCCTGGGCACCGCCGATGTCGCCACCGTCGGCTACGACATCACCGTCGTGGCCGAGGCCGCCCTCGAGGTCGCCCTGCAGGCGGTGCGCCCGGGCGTGCCCTTCGCCGTCATCGCCCTCGGACGCTTCGGGGGCGCCGAGCTGTCCTACGCCAGCGACCTCGATCTCGTGTTCGCCTTCGAGGGCACCGAGCCCGACGATCATGTCGAGGGCCTTCGGGTCGCCTCCGCCCTCCGTCGTTTCATGCAGGGCGCCACCCCCGCCACGAGGCTGTGGGAGATGGACGTCGACCTGCGTCCGGAGGGCAAGCAGGGCCTCCTCGCCCGGTCGGTCGAGGGCTACCGCCGCTACTTCGCCGATTGGGCGCTCGTGTGGGAGCGTCAGGCCATGTTGCGGGCCCGACCGGTGGCCGGCGATGCGGGGGTGGCGGCGGCGTTCATGGACGTGCTCGAGGAGCACGTGTGGGACCGAGGTCTGTCGGTCGCCGACACCCGGGAGATCCGCCGGCTGAAGGCCCGCATCGAGCGCGAGCGCATCCCGGCCAGCGAAGACCCGCAGTTCCACCTCAAGCTGGGCCGCGGCTCACTGTCGGACGTGGAGTGGACCGTGCAGCTGCTGCAGATGGGCCACGGCATCAGGGCCACCGGCACCATGGACGCGCTCGACCGCCTGGCCCGCGCCGGCATCATGAGTGGGGCCGACTATGCCGTCCTTGGCGAGGCCTATCGGTTCTGTGAGCTCACCCGCAACCGTCTCTACCTGGTGCGCGGCGCCCCCGGCGACTCGCTACCGCAGCAGCAGGTGGAGCTGCTGCGGCTGGCGCGGGCCCTCGACAAGACGCCGACCGAGCTCCGTGAGCAGTACCGGCGCGTCACGCGACGCTCCCGCACGGCGATGGAACGGCTCTTCTACGGCCGCGACGAGGGTCTCGCTACGACGTGAACCAACCGGCGAGATCGACAACGGCGTCGGTGTCGGTGAAGGCGAACAGCCCCACCTTCTTGGCTGCGGCCAACGAGGAGACCGTGAGCGCAGCCCGGTTCTGGCCGGCGCCCGACCAGTTCACCGACGACGCCACCGGCACCGGCGTGCCGTTGGCGTGGGCGGTGAGGTAGCCGCCGGCCACGGTGTTGGTGGCCGTCAGGTTGTACAGCGCGGCGACGGCGGTGGAACCGACGCTGGTGCTGAAGTCCATCGTCGCCTCTTGGCCGCCCATGATGCGGGTGAAGGGCGCGGCCGGCAGGCGTGAGTCGGCGACGCGCACTGGGGCGCTGGCGGTGAACAACCCGGCATTGCCCGAGCCGGTGGAGAAGTAGCCGACGACATCGATCACCACGTCGGTCGGGGCGGCCGAGAACACGCTGACCGCGCCGCCCGTGCCGAGCGGGATGAGCGCGAGGTTGGACCGGATGTCACCGGGGCCGTTCGGGTTGGACGTGGACGCCAGCGGCCGCGGTTGACCCGCCGGCCACACCGTGATGAAGCCAGGGGCCGTCGGTCCGGTGTAGGTGACCGTAAGTGCGACCGCGGCGGCGTCGGCGGGAACTCCTGCGGCCCCACCGACCGGGAGGTCGTAGGAGCTGCCGGCGGCGAACGCCCCGGTCTTGCCACCCACGCCCGAGCGGGTGTCCATGAGGCGGGTCGGCCCGTTCGTGGCGTGGAACCGTCCGTCGGTCGAGCTGCCGGCGTCGGTGAAGTACCCGGTCACGTCGGCCACCAGGTTGGTGCCGGCGAAGGTGAAGAAGTTGAGCTGGCCCCCCTGGCCGACGGGCACGACGGCGGCGTTGGCGGCCGTCTCCCCGGCGGTCGAGAGGTTGAGGCTCGAGGTCGGCGGCTGCGGCTGACCGGTGGGCCAGGCCGTCACGAAGCCGGCGCCGTCGGCCTGGGTGGCGGTGAGGTTGACGGCGACCGCCTTGACGTCGGCGGGGACGGTGCCCCCGGTGACCTTCAACGTGATGGTGGCTCCGGCGGCGAGCTTGCCCGCGGCCACACCGGTGCCGGCACGCGTGTCCAGGACGCGGGTCGGCTGGAGGGCGTCGAACTTCAGGCCGGGGATGACGCTGGGCACGGCGTCGGGCGACGGCCCGATCACCTTGTGGAGCTGACCGCCATCCGCGTAGGTCGTGTAGAAGAGGGCGTACGACCCGTTCTCCTTGAAGAACGCCATGTCGGTGATGCCCTTGAGTCCCGAAGCCAACGTGGGCGAGTCCGTGCCAGTTGTACCGGGCTGGGCCACGAACATCTTGCCGCAGCCGTTGTCGGCGAACAGGTAGGCGCCGTCGTAGTCCTTCCACGTCCCGGCGGGCACGTAGGCGCCGGACGTGATGACGTTGCAGCCGGTCGAGTGGTTGTACCAGAGGACCGGGTCGGTGAAGGGCTCGTTGCAGGTGGCGCCCTCGGCGTTGTGCGATGCCGGTCCCTCACGGCACGGCCACCCGTAGTGGGCACCCATGACGGCCTCGTCGACCTCTTCCCACGTGCCGTCGCCGACGTCGTTGATGCGGAAGGTCACACCCGGGTCATCGTCCTTGAAGGCGAGGCGGAACGGGTTGCGCAGGCCGTCGGCCCAGATCTCGCCGCAGGTCTTGGCACTGTTGCCTGGCGGGCCCCAGTTGTCCTTGCAGACCGTGGTGCCGTGGGGGTTGTCGGCCGGGATGCTGCCATCGGTGTTGATCCGCAGGATCTTGCCGTTGGGAAGGCTGAAGTCGGCCGAGTTGAACGGAGGGCGGCCGGCGCCACCGTCACCGACGGAGACGAAGAGCGTGCCGTCGTGGGCGACGTGCACGTAGCCGCCGTCGTGGTTGCCACCCCACTCGGGCATGTTGTCGAGCAGCACGAGCTCGCTCGAACGGGCGATCGTGCTGCCCACCATGGTGAAGCGCGAGACCCGGTTCACCGCCCCGCCCGACGCGTTCCCCGGCGTGGCGCAGGAACCGCCCACCGCTCGGGTGTAGTAGGCGTAGACGTAGCCGTTGGTGGCGAACTGCGGGTCGACGGTGACGCCGAGCAGACCTTCTTCACTCGCGCCGCACACCTTCGGGTCCTCGGCGCTCAGGTCCAGGGCGACGCTCGACGTCGACCCTTGGACGACTCGCAGCTGGCCCGTCTGTGACGTGACGAGGAACCGGCCGTCGGGCAACTGCGCCAGAGCGGTGGCGGCTCCGAGCGAGCCGGCCACCGTCGTGTCGGAGAATCCCGCAGGGAACACCGAAGCGGCGCTAGCGGGTGATGCCAGGAAGACCGGGCCGGCCGCCGCGGCGACGACGGAACCGATGACCAGCAGTGATGCGAGGCGTCGACCCACGGAGTGTTCCTCTCTACATGTCGATCTGGTGACGGCACCCTATGCGAACGTTTCGCCACCGTGCGGGCCGGCGCGTCCTTCTGCCCCGCCCCGATTCGTTCTAGACGCGGTGGGCCGCAGATGGGCCGAATGGCCTACGAGACTGCGTGATGACCGCCCGCCGGGGCCGGATTGCGTCGCTGCTCGGTGCTGGATGTGAGACTGCGCAGCGACCCGTCACCGACCGTAGGAGCTGACCGTGAACCGCCTCGTCCTAGGAGACCGACCATGACCGCACCGCCCTTCCTCGACGTGCTCGAGGAGCTCATCATCACCGTGGTCGAGCCGGCCGCCGCCGACGTCGACCGCACGGGATCGTTCCCGCGTGCCGCAGTGACGGCACTGGGCGAGGCGGGCCTGCTGGGCCTCTTGAGCTCGCCCGACGTCGGCGGTCTGGGCGGCAGCCTCGGCGATGCGCATCGGTGGCGGCGCCGCCTTCCGCAAGGACATCGGCATCGAGCGACACTTCCGCGACGCCGCGGGCATCGGCGGTCATGGCGCCCACGGTCGACGCGCTGCAGGAGTTCATCGGTCGAGCGCTCTGCGGCTTGCCGCTGTTCGGGTGACGGGAGAACCGACATGACGACCTCATCACCGTTCAGGCTCGGCGCCGTCGCCTACGACCCCAAGGTGGTCACCATCTGGGAGGGGTTCAAGGACTGGTTCGCCAGCCGGGGCTTCGCCTTCGACTACGTGCTGTACTCCAGCTACGAGGCCCAAGCCGAGGCCCATCTCGCCGGCCACGTGGACGTGACGTGGGATTCCCCGCTGGCCTGGGTCCGTACGCGTCGCCTGGCCGCCGCCGCCGGGCGAAAAGCGCGGGCAGTGGCGATGCGCGACACCGATCAGGACCTCACGTCGGTCGTGCTCGTGCGGGCCGACAGCGACATCACCGATGCCGACGGCCTGGCGGGGCGGACCGTCGGCACCGGCGCCATCGACTCGCCCCAGGCCACGCTGCTGCCCCTCGCCCACCTCGCCGGGCTGGGGCTCGATCCGGAGACGTCGCTCACGGTGCAACGGTTCGACGTGATGGTGACCAAGCACGGCGATCACGTCGGTGGCGAACGTGACGCGGTGACGGCCCTGGTCGACGGCCGCGTCGATGCCGCCTGCGTGATCGACGGCAACCAGCTGCTGTTCGCCAAGGAGGGCACGATCGACACCGGCGCGGTGCGGATCCTGACCCGCACCGCTTTGTACGACCACTGCACCATGACGGTGCTGGACGACGTCGACGACGATGTGGTCTCGACGTTCGTGGATCTGTTGCTGTCGATGTCGTTCGACGATCCCGAGGTGCGGCCGCTGCTGGAGCTCGAAGGCTTGCGCCAGTGGCGACCGGGCCGGACCGAGGGCTACGCCCAGCTGGAGAACGCCGTCGACCGGCTTCGCTTCTACGGCACCGACGGCTCGATCCTGGTCGAGGGCTATCCGGCGTGACCGGTGACCGGTGACCGGTGACCGGTGACGGGGTCACGGGTGGCGGCGCCGCCGTCGAGCTCGGTCCGCTCGGGCTCGACGGTGGCGCCCACGTCCTCGTCAAGCTGGCGCTGACCGACCTGCCGACAGGCGGTGAGCTAGAGGTGCGCGGCTCACACCCCGAGCTGGCCGGGCATCTCGCCACGTGGTGCCGCCAGCAAGGTCATCGGTGGCGCGTCGTTGCGGGTGACGGCGCCGCCGGTGTGATCACCCGCGGGAGCGCATCGGGCGCTCGATGGATCGGCGCCGAGCGCGCCGGTGGCGCCGACCCCGCGCGACCGGGCGCGGTCGACGCCCAACCGCCGGCCGACTGGGGCCTGGCCGCGCGGGGCGCGGCCGTCGAGCCTGGCGGGCCCACGCCCACGTTCCGGCTGCAGCACCGCGACGACGTCTGGACGGATCGGGCCGCAGCCATGTACGCCCAGGCGATCGCCGCCCAGTGGGACCCGGCGGTCGCCATCGACTGGTCGATGTCGATCGAGCACGGCCGGCGCGTCGAAGCCGCTGTCGTCCAGGTGATGACGTACCTCATAGAGAACGAGGAAGCGGCGCTCGTGGTGCCGGCCCGGTTCCTCGGCCAGATCCATCCCCACTTCCGCGAGATCCAGCAGGTGCTCGCCGTCACCGTCGCCGACGAGGCTCGTCACATCGCGGTTTTCACGCGCCGGGCCACCATGACGGGCCACGAGCTGGCGCTGTCCACCGTGGGTGGACGGGTCTCCCTGCAGACGCTGCTCGACGAACCCGACTACGCCACTGCCAGCTTCCTGCTCTCCGTGATGGGCGAGGGCACCTTCGTCTCGTTGCTCAGCTTCCTGGAACGCCACGCCCCGGACCCGGTGACGCGCCGGATCGCTCACCTCACCCGCAACGACGAATCCCGCCACGTCGCCTTCGCCATCGCCCACCTGGAGCGCCACCTCCAGCTTGAGCCCGATCTCCGGAGCCGTCTGGCCCGAGCCGTCGAGCATCGCCACCGGGCCCTGCAGAGCACCGCCGGGCTCAACGAGGACGTGTTCGATGCCCTCGTGCTGCTGGCCGCCGGCGACGAGACGCCGGCGGCCATCGCCACCGGTTGGCAGCACGTGCAGGCGCTCCAGCACGAGATGGCCGACGCGCGCCAGGCCCGCTTGGCCCGGCTGGGCTTCACCGCCGGCGAAGCCGAAGCCCTCTCATCGCTCCACACCCGCAACTTCATGTAGCCCAACGAACTGATGCGCTTTTTGTCCCTCTGGGGTGCAAAAAGCGCATCAGTTCGGTTCTCCACGGCCTCGACGGCCGCGGATCAGATGTCGTAGTAGAGGGCGAACTCGTACGGGTGCGGGCGCAGGCGGATGGCGTCGATCTCGTTGTCGCGCTTGTAGGCGATGTGGGTCTCGATGAGGTCGTCGGTGAACACGCCACCGGCGCTCAGGAAGGCTGAATCGTTCTCGAGTGCGATCAACGACTCGTCGAGCGAGCTGGGCACCTGCGGCACCTTGGCCAGCTCCTCCGGCGGGAGGTCGTACAGGTCCTTGTCCACCGGGTCCGGCGGCTCGATCTTGTTGAGCACGCCGTCGAGGCCGGCCATCAACATGGCCGAGAACGCCAGGTACGGGTTGGACGACGCGTCCGGGCAGCGGAACTCGACGCGCTTGGCCTTCGGGCTCTTCTGGGCCAGCGGGATGCGGCACGAGGCCGACCGGTTGCGTTGCGAGTACACGAGGTTCACGGGCGCCTCGTAGCCCGGCACCAGACGCTTGTAGGAGTTGGTCGTCGGCGCGGCGAACGCGAGGATCGCCGGGGCGTGATGCAGGAGCCCGCCGATGTACCAGCGGGCAGTGTCCGACAGCCCGGCATAGCCCGTCTCGTCGTAGAACAGCGGCTCGCCGTCCTTCCACAGCGACTGGTGGGTGTGCATGCCGGAGCCGTTGTCCTGGAAGATCGGCTTGGGCATGAACGTGAGCGACTTCCCGGCGGCATAGGCCACGTTCTTCAACACGTACTTGAACGTCATGAGCTGATCGCCCATGGCCAGCAAGGTGTTGAAGCGGGTGCCGATCTCACCCTGGCCGCCCGTGGCGACCTCGTGGTGGTGCAACTCGACCTCGATGCCGAGCGACATCAGCACCGCCGACATCTCCGAACGCAGATCCTGATAGTGGTCCATGGGCGGAACCGGGAAGTAGCCCTGCTTCGTGCGGGGCTTGTAGCCGAGGTTGCCGCCCGGCTCCTCGCGGGCGGTGTTCCACGTGCCCTCGATGGAGTCGACGAAGTGCGACGCCTTGTTGGTGCCGTACTCGAAGCGCACGTCGTCGAAGATGAAGAACTCAGGCTCCGGCCCGAAGTACGCCGTGTCGGCGATGCCCGTGGACTTGAGGTAGTCCTCGGCTTTCTTGGCGACGTAGCGCGGGTCACGGGTGTAGTTCTCGAGCGTCAGCGGATCGGCCACATAGGTGTGGAGGATCAGCGTCTTCCGGGCGCGGAACGGGTCGATGTAGGCGGTGGTGGCGTCCGGGAGCAGGATCATGTCCGACTCCTGGATCTGCTGGAAGCCCCGGATCGAGGAGCCGTCGAACCCGTGACCGTCCTCGAAGGTGCTCTCCTCCAGGGTCGAGGCCGGCACGGTGACGTGCTGCATGATGCCGGGCAGGTCACAGAACCGGTAGTCGATGAATTCGACACCTTCGTCGTCGACGAGCGCCAGCACTTCGGCTGGTGTGCGCTGCTTCACGTGGACGTCCTCCTGGAGAGACGGGTCGGGGCGTGGCGGTCAGCCGCGTGGCCGCATAGCAGCCTGTCCGGGAGCGATTTCCCGCCCGTTGCCCGAATGTGAATGGACCATGAACTGGATCCGCCCTAATGGCCCTGGCCGGATCCGGTCGCAAGACTAGAGACCATGGAGCGCCAGCAGGACTACGTCCTCCGATCGGTGGAGGAGCGCGGCGTCCGTCTCATCCGCCTGTGGTTCACCGATGTCCTCGGGCAGTTGAAGAGCTTCGCCATCAGCCCGGCGGAGCTGGAGAACGCCCTGGAGGAAGGCATGACCTTCGATGGCTCGTCCATCGACGGCTTCTCCCGGGTGCAGGAGAGCGACGTGCTCGCCATGCCCGACCCGAACTCCTTCGAGCTGCTCCCGTGGGCCGATCCGCACGCTCCCGAAGCCCGCATGTTCTGTGACATCGGCAACCTCGACGGAACGCCGTTCGAAGGCGATCCGCGCCAGGTGCTGCGGCGCAACCTGGACAAGGCACGCGAGCGCGGCTTCACGTTCTACGTCGCCCCCGAGCTCGAGTTCTTCTACTTCGCGCCCAACGGCGGCGGCCCGCCGAAGCCGCTCGACGAGGGCAGCTACTTCGACCTCACCACCTCGGACGTGGCCGGCACGTTGCGCAAGCGCACGATCCAGACCCTCGAGACGATGGGCATCCCGGTGGAGTACTCGTTCCACGAGGACTCGCCCAGCCAGCACGAGATCGACCTGCGCCACACCGACGCCCTCACCATGGCCGACAGCGTCATGACGTTCCGGTTGGTCGTGCGCGAGGCGGCCCTGCAGGAGGGTCTGTTCGCCACGTTCATGCCCAAGCCGCTGGAAGGTGTCCAGGGCTCGGGCATGCACACCCACATGAGCCTGTTCGAAGGCGACGAGAACGCCTTCTACGACGCGGGCGATCCGTACAGCCTCTCCAAGGCGGGCAAGGGCTTCATCGCCGGTCTGCTGCGCCACGCCCGGGAGATCGCCGCCATCACCAACCAGACGGTGAACTCCTACAAGCGGCTCATCCCCGGCTTCGAAGCCCCGGTCTACGTGAGCTGGGCCCGCAACAACCGCTCCGCCCTGGTACGCGTGCCGATCGCCAAGAACAAGGCCAACTCCACCCGCATCGAGTACCGGGCGCCCGATCCGGCCTGCAACCCGTACCTCGCGTTCTCGGTGATGCTGGCCGCCGGCCTCAAGGGCATCGAAGAGGGCTACGACCTACCGACCGAGGCGCCGGGCAACGTCTTCGAGCTGACCGCCGAGGAGCGCGCCGCCGAGGGCGTGGACCAGCTCCCGCAATCGCTTTCGGACGCCCTCAGCGTCATGGAGCGCTCCGAGCTGGTCGCCGAGACGCTGGGCGAGCACATCTTCGAATGGTTCCTGCGCAACAAGCGCAAGGAGTGGCTGGCGTACAAGAGCACCGTGACACCGTTCGAGCTCGATCGATACCTGAGGATGCTGTAAGTGTGAGGCCCTTCTTGGACCCCCTACTCGTCTTCCCCGATCCGCCGCCGCCAGAGCTCGCTCAGACCCTCGACCTCGCTGGCTACCCGTGGAAGGCCGCGTCCTCGCCTGATACCGCGGCTCGCTTGGAGCCGCCCGACGGCTGGACCGGTGCGGTGGTGGCGGCGGATCGAGACCCTGAGGGGGCCTGGTCGTTCTGCCGCACCGTGCGCAAGCGCGACGTCCCGCTGGCGCCGCTGCTGCTGCTCGTGTCCGGCGCGCAGCTGGCGGACCTGGAGCTGCGCGACGACCTGTTCGACGACTTCTGCCTCGCCCCGTTCCACCCGCGTGAGCTGGAGGCCCGGCTCAAGCACCTGTTCTGGAAGAAGGGCGGGGGGACCCGGCCCGAGCTGGTGGAGTACGGGCCGCTAGCGCTCAACCTCGAGACCTACCAGGCCTACATCAGCGGCCGGCCCCTCGACCTCACGTACATGGAGTACGAGCTGCTGAAGTTCCTCGCCCAGCATCCGGGCAAGGTGTTCACGCGCGAGATCCTGCTGTCGCGGGTGTGGGGCTACGAGTACTACGGCGGCGCCCGCACGGTCGACGTGCACATCCGGCGGCTGCGGGCCAAGCTGGGCGAGGAGCACGCCAACCTCATCCAGACCGTGCGCTCGGTGGGCTACCGCTTCGGCCAGAGCCGCTGGAGCGCCTAGTTCCCGCCCGTCAGTAGGCTTCACGACCATGATCAGCGTCCTCCTCCTCGATCTGGGGGACACGCTCACGGACGGGACGCAGGTGTTCCCGCACGTGCCGGAGGCGCTCGCCGCCCTCCGCAAGCTCGAGAACGGCGACGGTGCTCGCATCCAGCTCTGCCTGGTCTCCGATTTCACGATGCCGAGCCCCGGCGGTCCCCCGGTACGCACCCTCTTCAGCCAGTACCTGGCCGTCCTCGACCGTCTCGATCTCCGTCGCTTCTTCCGCCCGGTGGGTCGCCACGTGACGCTGTCGACCCACGCCGGTGTCATGAAGCCCGACCGGCGGGTCTACGACCTGGCGCTGGAACGGCTGGGTACCGGCGCGACGCTGGCCGAGAGCTTGGTCATCACCGAGGATGCGGCGCACGTCGAGGCGTGCCGGAAGCTGGGCATGGCGACGCTGCGGTTCGGCGACGACTTCACCGACTGGTCCGAGGCACCGGCGATGGTGCGGCAGTTGGCCAACCCGGCGGGAGTCGACGCCGAGGAGGCCGCTGCCTTCCGTCGCTCCTTGAGCGAGCACGGCCAACTGGCCGAGTCGGACGGGCCGCTGGCACCAGGGGTCACGCACGTGATCGAGCACGACGACGAGGGCAACGAGGTCGTGCGCAGGAAGCGGTTCAGCGCGATCTGAACGAGGCCCTCAGGCCGGGGGACACGCCACTCTCACCCGGCGCAGCTCCTTGCGACCACCCCGCTGCACGATGGTGTGCGTGACCTCGGGCGGCGGCCCCGCCGCCGAGACGCCCCGCCGTCGGGCCGGCGCGGTGGCGTCGACATCGAGCTGGTTGTGCGCCAGGAGCGAACGCACGAAGTCCTGCACCTCTTCGGCCGGATTGCCCGTCGTCGGGGTGTCGAGCAGCGCCGCCTTGCCACCGGACTCACCGACGAGAACCGGAACGTCGACGTAGGCGACGACGCCCCGCAAGCTCTTGTCGACGGCACCCAGTTCGACGGGCGTGCGGAACTTCACCTTGGCGACCGACTGGTCGTTCATGCGGAGGACATCGACCTGCATCTTGGTGCTGGCATCGACGCCGAGCTGCCGGCGCAGCTCGCGAGCGGTCGCCGGCTGGAGCGCGGCGCTACCGCGCCGGCGGTCGATGCGGGGCGAGGCTCCGGCCAGCGCCCCCTCAGGTGAGAGCAGCGCACTGGTGCCGAGCGAGAGGCCGTGGCCGGCGAAGGCGGCGCCGATCAGGGCCCGGTTGGCGCCGGCGTGGTGGGCGTCGTCGGCCATCACCATCGCCCGCCCGACCGACCGGAAGAACCGGGGTACCTCGGGCGCGGTGGCGGCGCCCTGGTAGAAGAGCAGCGCAGCCTGCTTCGTGACCGTCCACAACCGCGCCGGTGTCCGGGTCCCCGACGCGGTGAACATGGCCCGCAGGACGTCGTAGAAGCAGCCCGAGATGATCCGGGCGATGCTGTGGACCTCACCGATCATGACGTCGGGCCCACCCGACGTCGGCATCGTGCTGGGAAGCTGCCAGCGGAACGTGTTGAGCGCGCGCCGGGGCTTGGCCGCAGGATGGCTCGCACCCAAGGCCAACCGCACGGCGTTGGACAGGTCTTCGGCGGTGCCCTCCACGAAATTGGCAGTGCCCAGGTCGGGACTGATGGCGAGCAGGGCCTTGCGGGTCGCCAGGTCGCTGAGTGCCGTCACGATGGCGGCGACGTCGCCGAAGGCCTCGTGGAACCCGCCCACCTCGAGGTAGGGCGTGTCCCAAAGATCGGGACGGAGGGCATCGAGCACGGCGTGGCCGGTTTCGTGGGACACGACGTCGGCGCTGGCCCCGGAGAACGTCATCGTGGTGCCCGTCTGGTGGTGGAAGAACGACAGGCTCTCGCGGTCGTAGTAGGCGTTGAGGTCGTCGCCCCTGTCGGGCACGATCATGAGGCTCTTCGGGTTGGCCACGCCCGACGACCACGACGTGATCGGCGCACCCAGGACCGCCTCCCAGGCACCGAGCGTCAGCAGGGCCGCTTGCCGGGCCTGCCAGCGCACGAAGCCCGGCGTGCCCGGCGGCAGGACGGCCTGCGGCTCGTTGCCACCCACGGTGAAGCCGGCGCGGTTGGCGGGCCGATCCGGGCGGGCCCTGACGCGGTGCATCGGCGGCGCACCGTCGGCGCGGGGATCGTTGGGAATGAAGTTGATCATGAGGCCCCCAGACGCGTTGCGGCACGCGCCGCACGTGGTACTACCACGTCATATGAGCACCGACCGCCGGCGATGGATACGTCTCCCGCTGACCGGCCATCATGGCGCCGGCGGCGGAAGCGTGGCCGCCGCCAGTTGACGGGTGAGGGCCGTGGTGACCGGCTCACCCTGGCTGGTGCGACCCACGAGTCGCACCGTTTCCGCGTGCTGGACGGCCCAGGCGCTGAGCGTGGTGCCGTCACGGCGAACGATCGTGAGCATCGGGCGCGGCTCGAACCGCTCCACATCGGCCCAGCGCACGTCGGTCGTGCGGAACGGGTTGACGACGCGCACCCCGCGTTCCGACGACACCACCCGCGGCGCCACATAGCACCGGTAGATCAGCCATCCGACGCCACCGCCGCCGATGACCGCCAGCGGCAGCCAGAGCCAGGCCGGTGACGGTCGGGCCAGCACCAGGCTGGCCACGACCAGGGCCACCAGCGCCAGCATGGACCAGCCGATCGTGGCGAAGGCCCGGCTGCGGTAGGTCAGCTCCGCCGTCGACACCATGACGCACCAAGGCTGGCACACGCGTCCGGCAGACTGAGCCGATGCGCTCGAAGTTGCGGAACCTGTTGGAAGTGTGGAGCGATGGCGGCCTGACGGTGCGCCTCGCGTTGTCGAACGGCGACATCATCGAAGGCCACATCCGAGAGATCGACAGCGACGAGCTCGTGATGGAGCCGATCCGGGGGGGTGAGCCCGGCCCGCTCACGGTGGTGCTGGCTCAGCACATCGTGACCGCCACCTACACCGACCGCCCCGCCAGCCTGGAGGAGTAGAGGCTGCAGCGGCGACCCGAGCGGCCAACCGAGCCCGCCGCTCGGGCCTGTGTGACGTCGATCTCGAATTCGTCTCGATCGACGTCACATAGCCACCCGAGCGGGCCGACCGGGTCGGCCCGATCCGATTGTCGGCGTACTACCCGAGGCCTTGCATCCGGGCGCTGACGGCCCGGTGCCGGCGCAGCATCTCGTCGAGACCCGGGTGCACCACGACGCCGTCGGTCACCACCAGCCGTCCGGCCACCACCGTGTGCCGTGCCCCGACCGGACCGCACCGCAGCCAGGCCTCCACCGGGTCGGCGATGGCGCCGGCGAAGGCCGGTCCCTCCAGCGACCAGACGGCCACGTCGCCGACCGAGCCGACCGACAGCTCGCCCAGCTCGCCGGCCCGCCCGAGGCAGGCGGCGCCACCGCGCGTCGCCATCTCCAGCGCCATCCGGGCCGAGGCCGCGCCGGCGCCGCTGCGCAGCTTGGCCAGGAGCAGGGCGGTACGGGCCTCGAGCCACATGGACGCCGAATCGGCCGACGACGAGCCGTCGACCCCGATGCCCACCGGCACACCGGCAGCGAGCAGATCGACGACGGGCGCGATGCCCGACGCCAGGATGAGGTTCGAGCTGGGGCAGTGAGCCACGCCCACCCCGGCAGCGCCCAGGCGGACCACCTCGGCCCGGTCGGGCATGACGCAGTGCGCCACCCACGAACGGTCGGTGCACCAACCGACCTGCTCGAAGTACTCGACCGGCCGGCACCCGAAGGTGGCCAGCGAGAAGGCGTCGTCTTCGGCGTTCTCGGCGAGATGGGTGTGCAACCGGACGTCGAGCCGCTCGGCCAGCTCCGCGGTGCGCGTCATGAGGTCGGTCGTGACCGAGAAGGGCGAGCACGGGGCCAGCGCGATCCGCACCATGGCGCCACGAGCGCGGTCGTGATGACGGGCGACCTGCGTCTCGCACTCGGCGAGGATGGTGTCGTCGTCCTGCACCACGTCGTCGGGCGGCAACCCGCCGTCTTTCTGCGACAGGCTCATCGAGCCGCGCGTCGGGTGGAACCTCATGCCCAGATCCGCGGCTGCGCCGATCTCCGCCGACAGCAGGTCACCCCCACCATGCGGGTGGAGGTAGAGGTGGTCGGTGGACGTGGTGCACCCTGACAGGGCCAGCTCCGCCAACCCCACCCAGGCCGAGACGTGGGCCCCCTCCTCGTCGAGCCGGCGCCAGAGCGGGTAGAGCGTGGAGAGCCAGCCGAACAGCGGCGCGTCGGTCATCGGTGGGTGGGCCCGCGTGAGGTTCTGGTACAGGTGGTGATGGGTGTTGACCAGACCGGGCGTGACCAGCCCGCCCGCCGCATCGAGCGTGGTGGTGGCGGCGGGCGGCGCGTCCGACGGGGCACCGACGGCGGTGACGAACCCGTTGTCGATGGCCACCCATCCGCCGCGCTGCTCGCGCCGCTCGCTGTCCATCGTGACGAGCAACCCGGCGTTGGCGATGACGAGGTCGACCGTGTTCGGGACGCCCGCTGCGGTCACGTCTGCCCCTCGGCTGCGGTCATGTCCGCCCGAGCGAGTCCAACACGAGCCGAACGTCGTCCAGCGTGGTGCGAGGGTTCACGAAGCACGCCCGCAGGACGGTCTCGCCGGCCCACGTCGTCGGCACCATGAACGTGGTGCCATCGGCCAGCGCCCGCTCGCTCCAGGCGTGGTACTCGACCGTGGACCAGCCCAGGCGGCGGAACACCACGACCGACAGCTCCGGCTCGAGCACCAGTTCCACATGGGGCGTGGCCCGGATGAGCGCCGCGGTGTCGAGGGTGAGGGCGAGGGCCATCTCCACCGCCTCGGAGTAGCGCCGCGTCCCGTGGGTGGCCAGCGAGAACCAGAACGGCAGTCCCCGGCAGCGGCGGGTGAGGTGGTAGGCGTAGTCGGCCGGGTTCCAGGCGTTCCCCCCGGTGAGCACGTCGAGGTACTCGGCGTGCTGGGTGTGGGCCGCCTTGGCGATGGCCGGCTCGCGGTACAGCAGCGCGGCGCAGTCGAACGGCGGAGTACAACCACTTGTGCGGATCGACCACGAAGCTGTCGGCTCGCTCGATGCCGGCGAAGCGGTGCCGCGCACTCGGTGCGGCGAGGGCGGCCAGGCCGTAGGCACCGTCGACGTGCAACCACGTACCCAGCTCGGCGGCGGCATCGGCGGCGGCGGTGAGGTCGTCGACCAGCCCGGCATTGGTGGTGCCGGCCGTCGCCACCACGGCAAACACTCGATCGGCCTCGGCACCCAGCCGGGGCACTGCCCGGCGCAACGCCGCGGACGTGAGGCGCCCGTCATGGTCGGCGTCGACGACGATCACGTCGGCGTCCATCACCCGCGCCGCCGCTCGCACCGAGGAATGCGCGGCCGCCGACACCAGCACCGCGCCGCGCTCGGCGTCGTGACGATGGTCGGCGGCGCCGGCCCGCCAACCGTGCCGGGCCGCCACGAGGGCGCTGAGGTTGCCGGCCGAGCCGCCCGAGACGAACACCCCGCCGGCCCGTGCCGGGAACCCGGCCAGGTCGGCCAGCCACCGCAACGCCTCGTTCTCGGCGAACACCGCGCCCGAGCCCTCCAGCCACGATCCGCCGTACAGCGACGAGGCCCCGACCACCAGATCGAACAGCACCGCCGCCTCGGTGGGGGCCGCGGGCACGAACGACAGGAACCGCGGGTGATCGGTGGAGATGCACGCCGGGGCGAGGACTTCGGCGAACACCCGCAGTGCCTCCAAACCGCCGATGCCTTCGGCGGTGATGGTGGTGCCGGCTTGGGCTCGCAGCTCGGCCTCGGACTTCGACGTGTCGAGCGGCGGCGGATCCATACGGAGCCGCTCGAGTGCGTACCGCACGACCGCGTCGGTGAGGACCTCGGTCTCTCGGTCGCGCTCGTGCACGTCAGACGTTCAGATCGAGCAGCTCGCTGTCCTCGTTGCGCGTGGCCGCGTCGGCGTTCAGCGCCGTGCCCAGGATGGCCGCCGCCACCGCGCCGCCGATGGCCACGAACACGGGGAACAAGAGCAACACCACCACGATGACGATTGCTCCGGCCACGGACGCGACGCTACCGGAGTTCGGCGTGGCGGTAGCACGTCACCAGGTGATCGTTCACGAGGCCGCACGCCTGCATCAGCGAGTAGCAGATGGTGGTGCCGACGAAGCGGAAGCCGAGCCGCTTGAGCTCCTTGCTCATGCGGTCCGACACGGGAGTCGTAGCCGGGACCTCGCCCATGCGCTGCCACCGGTTCTGCACCGTCTCACCGTGGACGAAACCCCACAGCAAGGAGGCGAGACCGTCGGGCAGGCTCAGCGCCGACGCGGGCGTTGCCGATGGCGCTCTGCACCTTGGCCCGGTTGCGGATGATGCCGGCGTCGTCGAGCAGTCGAGCCACGTCGGCGTCGTCGAAGGCGGCCACCGACGCGATGTCGAAGCCGGCGAAGACCTCGCGGTACCGCTCGCGCTTGTTCAGCACGGTGCGCCACGACAACCCGGCCTGGGCGCCCTCCAGCACGACGAACTCGAACAGCGTGCGCTCGTCGCGGCGCGGCACCCCCCACTCGGTGTCGTGGTAGGCCTCCGACAGCGCGTCGCCCTCACCCCACGGGCACCGCGTTACGCCGGCTTGTAGGCCCACGCCTCGATCTCGACGACGCCACCGGCCGGCAGCGCCGCCACGCCGATGGTGGAACGGGCCGGGCGATGGTCGCCGAAGCCGGCGACGTACGCCGCGTTGAACGTGGCGAAGTCGCCCATGTCGGTGAGGAAGCACAACGTCTTGGCCACGTCGTTGAGGCTGGCGCCCTGCGTGGCGAGGTGGGCGGCCACGTTGCGCACCGCCTGGGCGGTCTGGGCGGCGACACCGTCGGCGAGGGCGCCGTCGACCAGGCCCAGCTGGCCCGACACGATGAGCCAGTCCCCGGCTCGGACGATGGGTGTGTACGGACCGACAGGCGAGGCCATGACGGCGACGTTAGCGACGCTGCGCCGGCCACTCGGGCGGATGGCCGAGGTGGCGCCAGGCGGCGGCGGCCACGGCGGCGAACACCGCGTCAGAGCCATTCACCGGCGGCCCGGCGTCGGCCTCGATGCGCACCTCCACGGGCGGCATGTCCACCGCCCGCAGGATCCCGAAGGAGCGGATGGTGAGATCCTGCGGCTCGCCCCGGGCGTCGACGGCGATGCCCTCCGAGCGCACCCAACCGAGGGCCATGTGGACCGCTCCGATGCAGTACGAGCGCAGCACCACGTGGTCGAGCGGCTCGCCGCAGCGCACGCTCACCCGCACGTGGTCGTCGGTGACCTCGGCGGTGGCGGCCGCACCGTTCGGGGCCCGCACCTCGTCGGGCCCATCGGGGCGCAGCGACGACAGCAGTACCGCCACTTCGGCCCAGCCGGCGGCGCGTAGCTCGACCGACGTCGGCGGGCCGGCCACGCCGACCTCCTCCACCGTGATCCCGGGCGCGCAAGACGCCACTGCCGCCACCAGGCCCGGCGTGCGGAGCGCTCGCAGCACCCCGGTGCCGTCGGGACGTACGCCGGCGGCAACGGGCGGCCGCTTCGGCCCGAGCCGCACGACGTCTTCGCGCGACAGCAGCACCCGCACCGCCCGACCATGCTGGTCGGCCAGCCGCCGCGCCACCGCTCCCACCGCGGTCGAGGTCTTGGCGCCGAACGCTCCACCGTTGGCCAGTGCCGACACCGGCCGCCCCCCCGGCTCGCACCACGACGCGTCGGGCTCCAGGTAGCCCGGCTCCACCCAGGTCGTGCGCAAGGTGCGGGCCCACTCACCCGGCGGTAGCTCGACGGGCCAGCTCAGACCCACGGTCGAGCGGCGACCCTGGATGCGACCGGCCCGAGCCCGCGCCTCGGCGGCCGTCTCGGCCACCAACCAGGTGCCGTCGGCGGCGCGCACGGCGACGAGGGCATCGGCCGGCGCGGTGTCGTCGGCGAAGCCGCCTGCGCCGGTGGCGACGCCTGGCGCCACCAGTTGAGCGACATGGCCTTCGAGCGTGGCCCGGCGGGAGGCGGCGTCGAGGTCACGGGCCGGGAGCGGGGCGCCGACGAGGGCGGCGGCCTCGCGGATCGTCTGCCAACCGGTGCACCGGCAGAGGTGGGCCAGCAAGGACTGGTCCACGTCGGCGGTGCGGGCACTGGCCAGGCGAACGATGATCCCGGGGGTGCAGAAGCCGCACTGGCTGGCACCGGCGGCGCAGAACGCGTCGGCCCAGCGGTCCCGTTCGGGCAGACCCTCCAGGGTGATGATCTGGCGCCCGGCGATCCGCTTGGCCGGCGTGACACAGGCCACCCGTGGAGCACCGTCGACCAGCACTGTGCAGCAGCCGCACTGGCCCTGCGGGCTGCAACCGTCCTTCGCCGATCGCACGCCGAGGCGCTCGCGCAGCACGTCGAGCAACGACCAGCCGTCGTCGGGCACCGTCTCTGGGCGCCCGTTCAGGGTGAAGGCGACGGTTCCGGGCACGACGCCCGACACTAGGTTCAGCGCATGGCTTTGTCGCGTCGGAGCTTCCTGGCGGCGGGCGCCGGGGCGCTCTTCCTCGCCGCGTGCGGCAGCAGTGGCGGTAGCAGCAGCGGTGGCTCGGGCGGGGACGGTGATGGGGCGACCGCGCTGGCCGCCCGCTTCGAGGACGGCTACTTCGTCCCCGGCACCCAGCGGGTGGCCGTGAGCCTGGGCAACAAGGACGGGTTCATGTCCGACGGCGTGCCGGGCACGCTCGACGCCAAGGTGCTCGACGCCGAAGGCGCCGTCGTCGTGCCGTCGACCCAAGCGGTCAGCCACGCCGCCGGCACCCCACTGCCGTACTTCCCGTTCGCCTTGTCCCTGACCACGACGGGCGTCTACACGTTGAGCACCAAGGTAGGGGGACGAGACCTCGAGACCTCGTTCAGCGTGGTCGATCCGTCAGCGGTGAAGATCCCCAAGCCGGGCGACAAGCTGCCGCCCTTCGACACCCCCACGACCGCCGACGGCCGCGGCGTCAAGCCGATCTGCACCCGTCAGCCCCCCTGCGTGCTGCACGACCTCACGCTCACCCAAGCCCTGGCCGCCGGCACGCCCGTGGCGTACCTGATCGGTACGCCGGCGTTCTGCCAGACCGGCGTGTGCGCGCCCATCCTCGACAACCTGCTCGATGCCCACACCCGCCTGGGTGACAAGGTGACGATGGTGCACGCCGAGGTGTACACCGACGACACGGCCACCACGACGGCGCCGGCGGTGGAGGCCTACAACATGAGCTTCGAGCCGTGCCTGTGGATCACCGACGCGTCGGGCACCGTCGTGGAGCGGCTGGACTTCGTGTTCGACCAGGGCGAGATCGACGACGCCCTCGCCAAGGTGTCCGGCTGACCACACCGCGGGACGCGGGCCGGCCTCACGCCGTCACGATGAGCGGTGCGTTCAGCTGAAGGACTGGCCGCAGCCGCAGCTGCGTTGGGCATTCGGGTTGTCGATGGCGAACCCGGCGTTCTGCAGGCCGTCCTTGTAGTCCAGCGTGGCGCCGTTCAGGAGCTGGGCGCTGGACGGGTCCACGATGACACGGACGCCCGAGAACTCGGCCAGCTCGTCGTCGGTGGCGACGTCGCCGTCGAAGAACATCTCGTACGAATAGCCGGAGCACCCACCGGGGCGCACGGCAACACGAAGGGCCAGCTCGGGCTCGCCTTCGGCGTCGAGCAGCTCCTTCACCTTCGAGGCAGCGGTTTCGGTGAGGGTGATCACAACGCCAGGCTAGCGGGAAGAAAGCACGACCTGACAAGGCTCGCGGTGCACGAGGGTATGGAAGTCGTCGACCTCCCCGCCGCCCACGGCAGCGACGAAACCCTCGACCATGCCGCGATGCAGCGCGCACACCACTTCCGGGTGCTCCTCGGCCAACGCCCGGAAGGGGCAGTGGGCGAAACCGACGACCGCGCATTCACCGTCGTCGGAGCCGGCGACGGTGGGGTCGAAGCCAAGCTCGTCCAGCTCGGCCACGAGGGCCTCGAGGCAGGAGGCGTCGAGGGCATGGCCCGTGGCGTCGGCTCGGCCTTGGGCCCGCCCGACGTCGGCGGCGTCGTCGCCCGACGCGCCGGACGACGCCGCCAGCTTCAACAGCATGCGCGACAGCAGCGGGAAGGCCGGTGGCTCCAGCCCGAGCGACGGTGCGTCGGGCGCGAGGGAGTACAGGTGCTGCGGGCGGCCCACACCCGACCGGACCTCGGTGGCCACCTCCAGCAGCCCGACGTCACGCATGCGCTCCAGATGGGGACGCACCGTGTTGGCATGCAGGCCGAGCGACTCGGCGATGTCGGCGGTGGCCAGCGGGGTGGCCGAGCGGACCAGCTCCAGGTAGATGGCGTAGCGGGTGTTGTCGCCGAGTGCCTTCAGCACATCCAGGCGAGGAACCGCGACGTCAGCCACAGTGGAGAGTTTACACGGCCCCGACCGGTAGAATGACCGGCGTGACTGGCCTACCGACAGTCGAGGACATCACCGGCCTGCTCCGCGGTGTCATCGACCCCGAGCTCGGTGGCAACGTCGTCGATCTCGGCATGGTGCCCGCTATCGAGATCCACCCCGACGGCGATGTCCGCATCACCGTCAAGCTCACCATCGCCGGCTGCCCCCTGCGCGCCCAGATCAAGAAGGACGTCGAGACCCGCGTCGCCCATCACCCGGGGGTGCGCAGCGTCAAGATCGACTGGGGCGAGATGACGCCGGAAGAGCGCACCGAGGTCATGCTCAAGGCCCGCTGGCACGCTCGCGAGAACGCCCCCGACACCGCCATCCCCAGCACCGCGAGGGTCCTGGCCATCGCCTCGGGCAAGGGTGGCGTGGGCAAGAGCTCGGTCACCGTGAACCTGGCCGCGGCACTGGCGCAGCGGGGCTTCACCGTCGGCGTGCTCGACGCCGACATCTGGGGCTTCTCCGTGCCCCGCATGCTCGGCGTGCCCGGGCGGCTCGCGGCGGTCAAGGCCTCGGACGGCAAGAACCGCATCGTGCCCAACGAGAAGCACATCGGCGCCGGCCTGCTCAAGATCGTCAGCACCGGCAACCTCGTCGACGACGAGGGCACCGCGCTCATGTGGCGGGGCCTCATGCTCACCAAGGCGGTCGAGCAGTTCCTGCGCGACGTGGCGTGGGGCCACCTCGACTACTTGCTCATCGACATGCCGCCGGGTACCGGCGACGTGCAGATGGGCCTGGCCCGCATGCTGCCCCGCACCGACCTCATCATCGTCACCACGCCGGCGGTGTCGGCCCAGAAGGTCGCCATCCGGGCCGCCGACATGGCGAGGCGGTCGTTCCTGCGGGTTGCCGGCGTCATCGAGAACATGAGCGCGTTCACGTGCGATCACGGTGAGCGCTACGCGCTGTTCGGTTCTGGCGGCGGCCAGACCCTGGCCGACGAGATCGGCGTCGAGCTCCTCGGGCACGTGCCCCTCGAGCCGGCGGTGGCGGCCGGCGGTGACGCCGGGGTGCCGGTCGTGCTCGAAGGCGACGGCCCGGCGGCCGACGCCTTCCGCGCCATCGCCGCGCAGCTGGCCACCGAGATCGCCCCGCCGGTGAACATGGCGGGCTGCTCGGCCCGCTTGCTCGACGCCGTCGAAAAGGCCCTCGGCCCGGCCGTCTAGCGGGACCGTGACGGGCGCTGCCGGCGCCGCCTACACGGCTTCACCGGCGCGCTCCCAGACCACTCCGAGCAGCGCTTGGACGTCACCGGGGCGACCCAGCCCGAACCCCTGCACGATGTGACACCCGAGGCGCTCCAGCACGATGCGCTGGTGCTCGTCCTCCACGCCCTCGGCGACCACCTTCATGCCGAGCCGGCGAGCGAGGGTGACGACGGACTCCACGATGGTGCGGTCCTGCACATCGTTGGTCAGGCGGGCCACGAACGACTGGTCGAGCTTCACGATGTCGACGGGCAGCCGCAGCAGGTAGCTGAACGACGAGTAGCCGGTGCCGAAGTCGTCGAGGGCGACGCGCACCCCCATCAGCCGCAGCTGGCGCAGCGTGCTGCGGGCGAGATCCCAGCTCTGCACGACGGTGCCCTCGGTGACCTCCACGCACAGCCGTTGCGGCGGTAAGCCCGACGCCGCCAGCGCGTCGGAGATCTTGGCCACCAGGTCGCCCGCCGCGAGCTGCTGGGACGACACGTTCACGGCGACGTAGAGGTCCTGGCTGGCCTCGATCGGCAGCCGCCACGACGCCGCTTCGCGGCACGCCTCCTGGAGCACCCAGTCGCCGATCGGCACGATGAGACCGGTCTCCTCGGCCACCCCGATGAAGTCGGTGGGCGGCAGCGCGCCAAGCGTGGGATGGTCCCAGCGCAGCAGGGCTTCGGCGCCTACGACGCGGCCCGTCTCCAGCGACACCTCCGGCTGGTACTCGAGCCACAGTTCACCGCGCTCCAGCGCGCGGCGCAGCGCCTGCTCGATCACCAGCCGTTGCACCGACGCCGACCGAAGCCGCTGATGGGCGACGGCCATCCGTCCACCGCCCTGCGCCTTGGCCTCGGTGGTGGCCACATCGGCATCGCTCAGCAGATCGGCCGCCCGCACGAAGGCCGATCCGGCCACCGCCACACCGAGGCTGGCGTCCAGCACGACTTCGCGACCGTCGACGGTGAGGGGCACCCGCACGGCGTCCAGCACCCGGCTGGCCATCACCAAGACATCGGCTTCGTCGCGCGCGCCCACGCTCAGCACCACGAACGAGTCGTCGCCGGTGCGGGCCACGCTGTCGCCATCACCGACGGTCTGCTGGATCCGGGCGCCCACCATGGCCAGCACCTGGTCGCCGGCGGCGGTACCGAGTGAGGCGTTCAGCAGCCGGAAGCGGTCGAGGTCGAGGTGGATGACGGCCACGAAGTCGCGGGCGGGCCGGCGCAGCGCCTGGTCGAGGCGGTCGAGCAGGAGCACTCGGTTCGGTAGACCGGTCACGGTGTCGTGGGTGGCCTCGTGCTGCAGCGCCTGCTGGGTCAGCACGAAGTCGGTGACGTCGGCCACGCTGAACATGGCGCCGCCGCCGTCCAGCGCGGTGACACGAATGCGATCCCAGCGGTCGGTCTGCTGCCCGAGCGGCAGCTCCAGTTCCCAGTCGTCCTTCTCGCCGCGGAGCACGGCGTCGACGGCGTTGGCCACGGTGAGGGCCAGGGCGCGGGTCGCCGGCGGCAGGCTCTCGGCGCCCCTCATCACCCCCGGCAGGCTGTCGCCGACCACCAGGTCGATAGCCGAGTGCTCCGGGTCCAGCACGGTGTCGCGCCAGTGCCGGTTGGTCGCGGTGATCCGCCCGGTCTGATCGACCACGGCGACCCGCATCGCCATGGCATCGAGGATCGATTGGATGATCGGCGCCGCCGGGCGATCGTCGTCAACCAATGGGTCCCCGGCCGATCTTGTCGTAGCCGGGATCGCCCGGCATGAGCACATCGAAGCCGTCGGCCTTCGCAAGCAGTTGCGGCTCGACCGTGGCCGGATGACGGATCGTGGCGGCGTCGGCCATGGCCTCGTCGGCGGTGGCGAAGGCAGCCAGGTACTGCAGGTGGGTGATCGTGGGGGAGATCATCTGCAGCTCACCGGTCTTCTGCCGCTCGAGGGCGTCGAGCGGGCGCACCCACAGGCTGGCGATGGTCTCGTTGTCGTCGTGGAGCGGGCGCTGACCGACGGGCGCGTGGGCGACGAAGAAGCGCGTGTCGAAGCGGCGCGGCTCGCCCGGCGGCGTGATCCAATGACTCACGTACTCGATGTCGCCGACGGCCAGACGGAGCCCTTCCTGGGCGCAGATGTCGATGAGGCGGCGCTCCCCCGAGTGCACGGCCGATCGGTACGCCTCGAAGCGCGCCTCGATGTCGTCATCGGCGAAGTCCACCAGGACACCGTCGGGACCGGCGGCCAGGAGCACACCCGCTTCCTCGAAGCACTCGCGCACCGCCGCCACCCAGAAGGCGAGACCACCGCGGTCGATGCTGAGCTGCTCGCTGGCGTCGACGTCGGTCAGGCCGATGCAGCAGGCCTCCACATCGGCCGAGCGGTCGGCGGCGTCGACAGCACCGCCGGGGAAGACGTAGAAGCCGCCCACGAAGGCGGCGTTCAGCGTGCGGCGCATCATGAAGACCTCGACACCGGCATCGCTGTCGCGCAGCAGCATCACGGTGGCGGCGTCGCGGGGGACGATCACGTCGGCGGGCGCGCTCACGGGGCCCCCAGCTCGGGCCGCCGGGGTCCGTTGTCGCGCGGTGGCTCCGACGCCGTCGTGTCGATCGGCCCGCGGTACGTCGAGCGGATCACGGTGACCTGCCCGGACCAGCGCCGCACCAGGCCGCCGCGGACGAGCGCCCGCACCGGTGGCAGCAGCAACAGGAGCCCGATGACGCTCGTGACGTAACCGGGCACCAGCAACAGCACCCCGGCCAGCAGCAAGAGCACGCCGTCGGCCATCTCCTTGGTGGGCACCCGTCCGGCCGTCACTTGCAACTGGGCGCGACGCCACATCGCCATGCCCTGGCGCTTGACGATCCAGGCCCCGACCAGGCTGATCAGCAGCAACAGCCCGATGGCGTTCCAGACCCCGATCGCCGTTGCCACTTGTACGAGGACGGCCAACTCGACCAGAGGGACCAGGACGACCAGGACCACCAGCAACCACACGCGTGGCAGCGTACCGGCCAGGCCGATCTCTAGGCGGGGCCGAAGGCCTGCGATGATCGGCGGGTGCCGCCCCCTTCGGTCGATGCCCTCGCCCGGTCGCTCACCGGCATCGACCTGCCCCCGCCGCTGCTCGTCGATGCGGCCCGGGAGGCGATCGCCGCCGGCGAGCCCGACTCGGCCCGGCAGCGCGCCGACGCGATGCGGCGCGCGCTGCTCGGGCCGGTCGTGAACGCTACGGGCGTGCTGCTGCACACGAACCTGGGGCGGGCGCCCCTCGCCGTTCACCACGAGGCGACCTACTCCAACCTCGAGCTCGACCTCACGACGGGCCGGCGGGGCTCACGGCACGAGCACGTCGGGCGGCTGCTGGCCCGGCTCTGCGGCGCCGACGCCGCCATCGTCGTGAACAACAACGCCGCCGCCGTGCTCCTGGTCCTGGCGGCGCTGGCCGCGGGGCGCGAGGTCGCGGTGTCGCGAGGTGAGAGCGTCGAGATCGGTGGTGGCTTCCGAGTGCCGGAGGTGATGGCGCAGTCCGGCGCCCGCCTCGTGGACGTAGGCACCACCAATCGCACCCGTCTGGCCGACTACCGCCATGCGATCGACCGTCCGGGCGCCGACGTGGCCGTGGTGCTCAAGGTGCACCCGTCCAACTTCCGCGTCACGGGCTTCACCGCTGCGGCTGAGGTGGGCGAGCTGGCGACGCTGGCGCCGCCGGTCGTCTACGACCTCGGTTCGGGGCTGCTCGATGCCGCCTGCCCGTGGCTGGCGAGTGGGCCCCCCGGCTGGCTGGCCTCCGAGCCGGCGGCGCGCCAGACGCTGGCCAGCGGGGCCGCCCTCGTCACCTTCAGCGGCGACAAGCTGCTGGGTGGCCCGCAGGCGGGGGTCATCGCCGGCCGCGCCGAGCTGGTGGCCGCCTGCGCCGCCCACCCGTTGGCCCGCGCGCTACGCCCCGGCAGTCTCGTGCTGGCGGCGCTCCAGGACGTCGCCCTCGCCTACCTGCGGCGCGACGGCGACGCCATCGCCTTCTGGCGCCTGGCCTCGCTTCCCGTGGCCGGCCTCGTGGAGCGGGCCGAGAAGGTGGCCGGCGGGTCCGTTGGGAGCGCGGTCGTGGCCTGCGACTCACTGCCGGGGGCCGGTTCGCTGCCCGGCGTGGCCATCCCGTCGGCGGGCGTCGCCGTCGACGGGGACCGCACCGCCCGCCTGCGCGCCGCCGACCCACCCATCGTGGCCCGCGTGAGCGATGGACGCACGATCTGCGACCTCCGCACGGTCGATCCCTGCGACGACGCCCATCTGGGCGCGGCGCTGTCGGGCTAGTCCGGTGAGGGTCGTTGCCACCGCCGGCCACGTCGACCACGGGAAGTCGTCGCTGGTGCTGGCCCTGACCGGCACCGACCCGGACCGCTTCGACGAGGAGAAGCGGCGCGGGCTCACCATCGACCTCGGTTTCGCCGCCACCACGCTGCCCTCCGGTGCGGGCATCTCGTTCGTGGACGTGCCCGGTCACGTCCGCTTCCTCAAGAACATGCTGGCGGGGGTGGGTGGCATCGATGCATGCCTGTTCGTGGTGGCCGCCACCGACGGCTGGAAGCCGCAGTCCGAGGAACACCTGCGGATCCTGGAGCTGCTCGGCGTGGGTCACGGCGTCGTGGCCCTCACCAAGGTCGACCTGGTCGATGACGACCACGCCACGCTCGCCGCCATGGAGGTGGCCGACCACCTGGCCGGCACGTTCCTGGCGACGGCGCCGGTGGTGGCCGTAGCCGCGCCCAGCGGGCTGGGCCTCGATCAGCTCCGAGCCGCCCTCGACACCCTGGTCACCACCGCACCGGCGGCCACCGACCGGGGCCGGCCCCGGCTGTGGGTGGACCGGGTGTTCGCGGCGCGCGGCGCCGGCACGGTGGTGACCGGCACCCTCACCGGCGGCACCGTCGCCGCGGGCGATGGCCTGGTCGTGGGGTCGGCAGCGCGGCCGGTGCGGGTCCGGGCGATCCAGACCCTCGGCCGGCCCGTCGACGCCATCGGGCCCGGCCACCGGGTCGCCCTGAACCTGAACGGCGTCGACCACGACCAGGTGGCACGCGGCGATGCCGTTGTGCGGGCCGGCCAGTGGCGGCCGACGGCCCGCCTCGACGCCACGCTGCGCGTGCTGCGCGCAGTCGGCCACGACGTCTCGCGGCGGGGCGCGTACCTCGCCTACATCGGCTCCGGCGAGCACCCCGTGCGGGTGCGGGTGCTGGGCGCCGATCGGATCAGCGCGGGGACCGAGGGCGCGGTGCGGCTGCACCTTGCGTCGCCGCTGCCGTTGCTGCCCGGCGACCGCTACGTGCTGCGCGAGAGCGGGCGCGACGAAACGATCGGCGGGGGTGAGGTCCTGGACGTGGCGCCGGTGCTGCCGGCATCGCGCGCCCGGCCCGATCGGTCCGTGGACCGCGTCGTGGCCGAGCGGGGCTGGATCGACGCCGACGACCTGGAGGTGCTCACGGGCGAGCGGCGGCCGCCCACGCTGGGCCGCTGGGTGGCGACGCCGGAGGCGGTGGCCGCCCTCGTCACGGCGGTCACTGCCCAAGTTGCGGCGTCAGGCACCCTGGGTCTCGATGTGGCGGCGCTGGACGAGCGGTCGCGATTGGCCCTCGAGCTGGTGCCCGACGTCGAGGTGTCGGCCGGTCGCGCCCGGCCGGCCGGTCCCACCGGAGGGCCTGACGCGCTCGCCCAGCACCCGTTCCTGGCCGCCCTCTCCGCCGGCGGGTGCACACCGCCGGCGCCCGACGGCGTGGACCGGGCCGAGCTGCGGGAACTCGTGCGGCGCGGGCTGGTGGTCGAGCGCGACGGCCTGTACTTCGCGCCGTCGGCCATCGACGCCGCCGCCGCCACGGCGGCACGGCTGGTGACCCAGACGCCGGACGGGTTCACCGTGGGCGCTTTCCGCGACGCCGTGGGCGCGACGCGGAAGCACGCGGTGCCGCTGCTGGCCGAGCTGGATCGTCGCGGGGTCACGCGGCGGCGCGGGGACCTGCGCATCGCGGGCCCCCGCCTGCCGCCGGCGTGAGCGTGCTGCTGGCCGCTCGGGCGTCGCGGGTGTCCAAAATGCGCGCGGGCTGAACACTTGACCGCGCTCCAGCGCGTCCGAGCGCGCGGACTGCGCGAAAGCAGGCGGCCCGCCGGAGTCCGGCCGCCCCGAGCCGAGGCCCCCCGAATCGCGACCTCTGTGCACATATGGGCGTCCCCACGCCCTTTCGTGCACAGGCTGTGCGCGAAAGGGCGCGCGAGGAGGGAGGTCACCGCCCAACCCGGCGTTACTCGGGGGCGAGGGTCGGGAGCTCGCGCCCTTCGGCGCCACCAAGCGAGCGGGCCAACTTCGCCACCTCGACGTCGTTGGTGATCACCTCGCTGAACCGGTCCGGGTCCGCCAGCAGCCACGAGTGGCTCCCGTCCACGACCCGCCCCTCGGACCCGGCGGCCACGCACAGTGCATCGAAGGACTCCCTGGGCACGACGCCGTCGCGCTTGGCCCAGATGATCGTGACCGGCATCCCGCGGCGCTTCAGCTCCTCCAGCTCGGGTCGCAGATCGGCGCCGCGGGCCAGCTGCGCCACCCGCCACATCGATCGGGGATGACGCAACAGGTTGGGCACGGCATCCTCCAGCACCACGGGCAGCACCCGCGTGGCCTGGCTGATCGGCCACATGTCACTCGGGAAGTGCAAGCCCCAGTCCCACAACGGACGCTCGGCCAGCGACTTCAACCGCTGCCCCCGCTTCCACGCCGACCCGCCGATCGAGTTGACCAGTACCAGCGACCGGACCGCCTCCGGATGGTCGTGAGCCAGCCGGATGGCCACCCCACCGCCGAAGGAGTGGCCCATGACCACGACCTCCTCGTCCATGTGCACCGCGTCGAGGAACCGCCGGGCCCACCTGGCGTAGCCGGCCAGCGTGACCTCGCCCGAGGGAAGGTCCGCGGTTCCACTCGAACCCGGAAGCGCCGGGGCGTACACCTCGCAGCCCTGGGCGGCGATGCGAGCCACGACGCTGCGGTAGGAGTGGTGACCCAAGGCCCAGCCGTGCAGGAACAGCACGGGCACGCCGGCGCCGATCACGCCGTAGGCCGCCGCCCGATCGTCGACGAAGGCGCGCTTCCAGACGATCGGTCCAGGGTCGGGGTGGGGGCCGGCCAGGATCCGCCCCGGCCCGTCGTCACCAGCGGCCCTGATCATGGCCCGACCGACGCTACCTGCCGGTCAGGACGACCCTCGGGCCATCCGTCAGGCGATCGGGCTGATCAGCGGCCGCCGCTCCGACTCGCTCATGCCGCCCCAGATGCCGTGGGGCTCCCGGATCCGCAACGCGTAGGCCAGGCACGGCTCCCGCACCGGGCACCTCGCACAGATCGCCTTGGCCTTCTCTTCCCGCCCGAGTTTCTCTTCTTTGCGCTCGAATTGAGGTGGCGGAAAGAACACCGCAGCGTGAGGGCCACGGCATGCTGCTTCTGCCTGCCACGCTTCGAGAACATCGTCTTGAATCGTTTGATACGACACGCAATTCCCCTCCTCACCTGCGACGGTACGAAAGGCGAGGAGAAAGGGGAAGGGGTTCGTAACCAAATTGATACGAATGGCCTACGCGCTCAGGGTGCGTCTGCTACCGCAGGGGGTGCGGCCGGAGCATTCGTGTCAGCGCCCGAATGGCGCCGCCGTGACCGCTCTCGGTAGTCCTCAGCCCCGCCGGTCTCGGGTTCGACCTCGAGGGTGACGCCGTCGATGGCTACCACCCTGATGGGATCACCGACAGCGATAGGGGTGGCCCGGTTGGTGCGGGCTCGCCACTGGGCGCCACGGACCTCCACCACGCCCTCCGGGGCCACGGCCACGACGGCCTGACCATCGGAGCCGATCATCCACTCGCGCCCGATCGTGGGCGTGGCGAAGCGCGTACGCACCATCGCCGGCATGCCGGTGAGGAACGTCAGGAGCACGCCCCCGATGCCGGCCAGCAGCGTGATCCACGACACGTACATGCCCTCGTAGAGGAAGACCGACGCGATGACGAAGCCCACGACACCGACACCGGTCCAGAACCGGGGCACGCCGGTCTGGACATCGACGGCGAAGGCGAGGATCGACAGGGCCAGCAGCGCGAAGGCCCATGGGCGCGTCGGCAGGGCGGCGGCGCCGTAGCAGCCGAGGACCAGGCAGGCCGCCCCGATGCCCCCGGCCAGGCCGACGCCGGCGGTGAAGAACTCGAAGACCAAGAGGCAGAAGCCGATGGTGAGCAGCAGGTAGGCCACCGGCGGGCTGGCGACGGTGTGCATCAGCCGGGGCAGCAGGCCGAGCTTGGCGAAGCGGGTCGGGCCGTTGCGCTCCCGCCGCAGCTCGTTGCCCTGCTGGACGACGTTGGCCGTGTCGAGGGTCTTGCCGTCGACGGTGACACCATCCAGCACCACGATGAAGTCACCGAGGGTGGGCGTACCGTTGTCGTCGACACCGACCCGTAGCGCGCCGGCGGCCCGGGCCTCCGTATCGCTCAGGGTGTCGGTGCGCAGCCGTTGGGTGGCGCTGCCGAACTCGAGGGGCACGCCGGCCACGTCGAGGGGATCGCCGAAGTCGCCGATGCGGCTGCCGGGCGCCATCCCTGTCACCACGGCGGCCCCGAGGAGCTGACCGGACAGCCCCTTGCCCCGCGCCCCACTCGGACCCACCCAGATGGCGACGGGCACCGCCGCATCGTGGATCTCACTGGCGAGGGTGGCCATGCGCTGGCGCGACAGCACCGAGCCGGTGGAGTTCATCTGCAGCACCAGTGCCTGAGCGCCATCGGCTTCGGCCCGATCGATGGCCCGCGAGATGCCGTCGGCGTTCGGGGCGTCGATGAGGCCGCTCACCTCGAACACGTCCACCGGCGCCGTCGCCGCGCCACCGCCTGACTGAGCACCGGCGGCGCTACTGGTCGCGAGCAGCGCGCCGAACACACCGAGTACGCCGAGGGCTATCGCTAGTCTGCGCAACGAATGGCCTCCGAAGGGGGAGCGTGGACCTGCTGGAGTTCTTCGCCGCCGCCCGGCTGCTCGTCGTGGCCGGGAAGGGCGGCGTGGGCAAGACCACGGTAACGGCCGCCCTCGCCTCTTCGGCAGCCAGGGCCGGGCGGCGGGTCCTCGTCGTCGAGGTCGAGGGCAAGAGTGGGCTCGTCGCTCTGCTCGGCGGTCGGGGCGACCTGGGCTACGAGGAGGCCACCTACGCCAGCGGCCTCGGCCCCGATGGGCGGGGCGAGCTGCGGGCCCGCACCATCACGCCCGCCCACGCCCTGATGGACTACTTCGAGGAGCACGGCATGCGCCGGTTGTCGAACCGGCTCGGGCGCTCGGGCGTGCTGGACATCGTGGCGACGGCCGCACCAGGGCTGGACGACATCCTCGTGCTCGGCAAGGTGAAGCAGCTCGAGCGGCTCGGGACCGTCGATCTGATCGTGCTCGACGCCCCCGCCGCCGGCCACGCCATCACGTTCCTCCAGTCGGCCAACGGGTTGCTCGACACCGTCGATGTGGGACCGATCAACACCCAGGCCCGCGACGTCGTCGAGATGCTGTCTGATCCCACCCGCACCCAAGTGGTGCTCGTCACCCTTCCCGAGGAAACGCCGGTGAACGAGCTGGTCGACACGGCCTTCGCCCTGGAGGACCGCGTCGGTGTCTCCCTGGGGCCGGTCGTGGTGAACGGGCTGTACCCGGATGTCGACCTCGACGTGGGCCGGCTGGCCGGCTCCTCGGTGAGCCCGCCGCGACGCCGAGGCGCTTCGGGACGGCGGCGGTGTTTCGCCAAGATCGTGTCGCGCTGCAGCGTCAACAGATCGAACGCCTCCGCGAGCTGCTTCCGCTCCCCCAGATCCATCTGCCATTCGTGTTCTCCGCCGACCTGACACCGGCCGAGGTCCTGGTGCTGAGCGATGAGCTGGTGGCCGGCATCGAGCGCGCTCTGATGGCGACGGTCGCCGAGCTCGCGGCCGAGCGCAGCATCGTCATCTGCTGCGGCTCCGGCGGGGTCGGCAAGACGACGACCGCGGCAGCGATCGCGCTCGAGGGCGCCCGGCTCGGACGCCGGGCTGTAGTGGTGACGATCGATCCGGCCAAGCGGCTGGCCGATGCCCTGGGGTTGTCGGGTGGCCTGACCAACGCTCCGACCGTGATCGACGGGCCGTGGAGCGGGACGCTGTCGGCGCTCATGCTGGACACCAAGAGCACCTTCGACGCCTTGGTGACCCGCTACGCCGTCGACGACCCCCAAGCCCAGCGCATCCTCGCCAACCGCTTCTACCGGAACATCTCCGGTGCGCTGTCGGGCACGCAGGAGTACATGGCGGCCGAGAAGCTCTACGAGCTGCATGACGGTGGCGACTTCGACCTCGTGGTCGTCGACACCCCGCCGACGCGCAACGCGCTCGACTTCCTGGATGCCCCGGCGCGGCTGATGCGGTTCCTGGACCATCGCCTCTACCGGGCCCTGATGACGCCCACGCGCGCCTACCTACGCGCCGTCGGGCTGGCGGCGCAGGCGTTCCTGCGCACGGTCGCCAAGGTGGTGGGCGGCGAAGTGCTGAGCGATGCCATCGCCTTCTTCCAGGCCTTCGACGGGATGGAGGCCGGCTTCCGCGAGCGCGCCGAGCGGGTGCTGCATCTGCTGGGGGCATCGGAGACGGCGTACGTGCTGGTGACATCGCCCCGGCGGGAGTCGGTGGACGAGGCGGACTTCTTCGCTCGGCGGCTGGCCGAAGGCGGCCTCGGGGTGGCGGCGTTGATCGTCAACCGGATGCACCCGTCGTTCGGTGGCGGCGAGAGCGATCCGGCGACGGGGGCCAGCGCAGGCGACACGGGCGGCGACCGCGGCACGGGCGGCGGCGGCGGCCGACGTCGACGGGCTGGGCGCGCTGTGGGCCAACCTGGCCGACTTCCGCCAGGTCGCGGCGGCCGAGCAGGCCCAACTGGGCGGGCTGGCGACCCACGTGGCGCCGGCGCCGGTGGTGTACGTGCCGGTGCTGCGCTCCGACGTCCACGACCTCGACGGTCTGGCCGAGGTGGCGTCCCACGTCTTCGGCCGCGCCCCGGGAGCGTGACCGGACCGGCTAGGACGGCTGGGCAGCACGTGAACGCTTGTGCGTGCCAATTCGAACCGTGGTCTCGATTCACCCCGCACAAGCAGCCCGCCTCACCCCGGGCGCTAGCGTCGTTGACGTGGCGCATTATCTCGTGGCGACCGACGCCGACTGGATCCTTGATCAGGTCCGGGCTGCGCTCGGCGGGCCGGAGGTCCAGTGGACGGTGTGCCGCACGGGCAAGGACGTCCGCGGTGCCGTGGCGGCGGCGTCGCTGCCTGTCGATGCGGCCTTCCTCGACCTGCAGGTGGGCACCATGGGCGGCATGGCGATCTGCCTCGACCTGCGGCTCGAGGAGTCGGGCGGGCGCCTGCCGCACGTGCCGGTGATCATGCTCCTCGATCGCAGCGCCGATGTGTTCCTGGCCCAGCGCTCGGCGGCAGAGGGCTGGCTGATCAAACCCCTCGACGCCATCCGCCTGCGCCGGGCGCTGCGGACCGTGGCTGCTGGTGGCACGTACACCGAAGGGGTGCCCAGTGAGCCCCCGGTGGTGACGGGCTAGGCTGTCCCAGCCCACCGGGAAGTGGCGCAGCTTGGTTAGCGCGCAGCGTTCGGGACGCTGAGGCCGCGGGTTCGAATCCCGCCTTCCCGACCATTCCGAGCCGGGTCTGCGCCGTCTTGTGGTCCACGTTCGCCATGACCAGCTCGGTGGCGTTCAGCCGGCGCAGATCGTGGAACGTGAGCCCCTCGGCGTTAGCCCTGCGTTAGCCCACGCAGTGCCGTCGGAGCACCGCCGGGCCGACCGAGCGGCGTGCATACGATCTGGTCTCGTGGGAGTCCGGCCGCCGTCGGGGACGGTGACGTTTCTGTTCACCGATATCGAGGGGTCGACGCGTCGCTGGGAGGCCGATCCCGACGCGATGCGCGCCGCCCTGGCCCTCCATGACGAGGTACTGCGATCGGCGATCGAGGCGCATGGCGGGTGGCTGTTCAAGCACACCGGTGACGGGGTGTGCGCCGCGTTCGGCTCGGCCCGCGCTGCCATCGACGCGGCGGTGGCGGCGCAGCTGGCGCTGGGGTTGCCGGTGCGCATGGGGATCGCCACCGGGGAGGCCGAGCGTCGCGGGGACGACTACTTCGGTCCGGTGTTGAACCGCACGGCGCGGGTGATGGCCGCCGGCCATGGCGGTCAGATCCTGGTGGCGGCGTCGACCGCGGCGTGGTGGCGGGCGTTGAGTTGGTCGATCTCGGCGAGCACCGCCTGCGCGACCTCTCGGGGGTCGAGCAGCTGCACCAGGTGCGGGCCGCGGCCTGCGGGCGATTTCCCTCGGTTCCGCACCGTCGACGCGGCACAAGGAAACCTCCCGGTGCAGGCGACGAGCTTCGTGGGCCGCGACGCCGCGGTGAAGGACGCTGATCGAACAGGTGCGGGCCCACGGCTGGTCACGCTGACGGGGGTGGGCGGGGTCGGGCAAGACCCGCCTGGCCCTGCAGGTCGCCGCCGAGCTGGCCGACGAGTTCCCCGACGGGGTGTGGCTGGTGGAGCTCGCTCCGTCGGCGACCCGCGGCGGTGCCCGACGCCGTGGCCGCCATCTTGGGCGTCACCCCGCACGCCGGGCGGTCGGTGACGGCCAGCGTCATCGCAGGCCCTGTCGGGGCGGCGGCTGCTGATGGTGCTGGACAACTGCGAGCACGTGGCCGATGCCGCCGCCGACTTCGTCACCAACTCCTCAAGCAGACCTCGACGGTGAAGGTCATCGCCACCAGCCGTCGAGGGCTGCGGCTGGGTGCCGAGCACCTGTGGCCAGTACCGCCACTGGATGCGACCGGAGTCGATTCGGCGGCGGTTGATTGTTCGTCGAACGGGCCCGGGCGGTGAAGCCGGACTTCGCCGCTGGACGACGAGGCCGACACCGCCGGCGGTCGAGGAGATCTGCCGGCCGTTTGGATGGCATCGCCCTGGCGATCGAATTGGCGGCGGCGCGGATCGTGTCGATGAGCCCCCAGGACGTCCGCGACCGACTGGCTGACCGCTTCCGGCTGCTCACGGGCGCGGCGCGGGTTGGAGCGCCACCAGACGTTGCGCCAGGCGGTGGGATGGTCCTACGACCTCCTCGACGACGACGAACGGCTGGTCCTGGAACGTTGCTCGGTGTTCGCGGGTGGATTCGACCTCGCGGCCGCCACCGCCATCTCGCGACCGCTTCGACGAGTACGCGGTGTTGGACCTGCTGGACTCGCTGGTGCGCAAATCGCTGGTCACCGTCGGCAGCTCGGCGGCCACGCCCGGTACGGGATGTTGGAGACGATCCGCCAGTTCGCCGAGGACCAGCTGGCCGCCACGCGGCGACGGCGTCGAGGTCCGGGATCGTCACGCCGCCTACTTCGCCGGCCAGGCGATCGCCCACTGGGAGCATGTGGGACGGGCCGGGCTACCGCGATCGCCGTCGACTGGGTGGAGCGTCGAGTTCGCCAACCTCCGCGCCGGGTTCCGCTGGGCAGCCGACCATGCCGACCTGATCGACGGCGACGCGCGATTGCCGCCCACGCGACCGCTGCTCGGCGTTCTACCTGCAACTGTTCGAGCCGATCGATGGGTCGAGGAGATCCTCCCCGCCGCGGCCGTCGCCGACGTGCGGCTTCCTCACCTGCCCCGCCTGTACACCGCCGGCACGCTCTGCCCGTTCGTCGGACACCCCGACGCCGCCGTGGCCTACGCCGACCGAGCCGTCGCGCTGCAGGACTGACCCCCGCTACGACCCGTTCCACGCAGGCCCAACCCGCTTCTTCGCAGCCGTCGCCAACGTCATCGCCCGCGGCGCCTAGAGACGCTTCATCGCCGTCCACACCGAACTTGCGCAGCCAGGCCGGCCTCGCCCACGTCATGGGTCTGAGCCTCCTGGTGTACATGATGCCGGCGGCCGGCCGGAGCCGAGGAGGCCCGGGTCATCGCCGGCCGAGGCCCTGAGGTCGCTCGCGCCCATGGCAACCCGGTCTGGATCCTCTTCGCGCTCGATGGACCGGCCGGGCGTTCGCCGACTCCGACCCTCCCCATGCCTTGGACGCATGCCGTCAGGCCGTCCTCGTCGCCCGCGAGCAACCGATGCCGTGGTTCGAAGCCCAGATCGCTTCGGCCGCGGCCGGCCTCGAAACCCGGTACGGCGATCTCGACAAGAGCCTCGAGTTGTTCGACGCCGCCGTCGACGCCAACCACCGCGCCGGCGACCCAGTCGACACGGCCGCGGTGGTGGCCGCCCTGGTCGTGTTCTTCGACCGGCAACGCGCAGCCCGAGACCGCCGCCACCATCTACGGCACCAAGACCCGATACGCCAGCTACCGCACGCCTGGGTCATGAACCCCCCCGAGCCCCCGCGGCCGATCTGCGCACGGCGTGCTCGGCGACTCCGTGCTTCGACGGACGTTCGCCGCCGGGGCGGCGATGGAGCCCGCCGACGCCCGCGCTACGCCCGCGACCAGATCCAAGCCGCTCGCCGCCAAATCGCGGGCGTCGCTTGGCCACCCGCCGACTCGGTCCAGGGTTCCGTCGGATGCGGCCACCCCGAATCGAAACGAGTGGCCCCAGGCCAGCGGCCCGCTCCGAGCCAATAGTCCGCGAATTCTCCGCGTGCATGCCCTCCGGCGCACGGTTGTGACCAGTTCGCTGCTCGAACGGAACCCTCATGAGCTGGGACAACCCGTGCACCTGACTGCATCGCAGCGCACCGGCCAGCAATCCGTCAGCGTTCGGGACGCTGAGGCCGCGAGCTCGAATCCCGCCTGCCCGACCATTTCGGGCCTTCGCCCAAGACCCACGGCGGCACGCCGAGCAGCGGGGACGGCGCGGGTGATGGCGGCCGCGGCGACCCTCACGTCGAGGGGAGCGGCGCTAGCTCACCCATTCAGGTGATAATCATCTGGTAATTGGTTGCGTGTCTGCGGAAACTGGTGCAGTCTGATCGGACATAGCCTCCCGTGACGGAAGGCGTCCAGCAACGGCCCCCACGTCCTGCACTCGACCGGGGGCCGTTGCGTGTTGCGCTACAGGGGGGGACGGTCGCGCCGGCGGCGGAGGTGCCGTGAGACGTCGCCACGGAGGCTTCCGTCGGTCACCCGTTCGGCGAAGGTCCACGCACCGGCGCGCTTGCGCAGCACGTCACGGTAGAAGGCGGTGGCGATCGTCTGTGGCGGGAAGTCGGGCAACCCTTGGAGCACCTGCACGTAGGTCGACGCGTGCGCGATGTCCCCGTCGTCATCGATGTCGACGACGAGATTGTGCATGAGGTGGTTCGTGGCCGGCACGCCGTCGTAGAGGATCACGCAGCGATCGACCAGACGACGCACCTCCGCCGATCCAGTTGCCGGGTCGTCGACGCCGCGCAGATGCAGCGTGCCGTGCTCGAACAGAGCGGCGAACCGGTCGAAGTCCCCACTGTCGAACGAGTATGCGTAGGCGTGGTGCAGCCGCCGGATCTCCTCGATGTCGCTCACCCGGCGCCCTCCCCGTTGCATGGAATCGAGTCAAGACCGCAGTGGCTGAACGTAGCGTGCCGCGGTCGCTCGACTCGGATGGGCCGACATGCGGGCTGTCGACTGGAAGTTCTTTTCTAGCATTGACAGACGAGAGTCAGGCTGCCTAACTTCGCTGTCCGTAGTGACGCGACCGCATCAGGTCATCGCGGTCCCCCCGGAGACGAGCAGCACACATGACGGCAAGTGGGACGAAGGGAACACGGCTACGGCGGATCGGTGCCGGCCTCGCCGTGTCGGCCTTGGTGGCTACCGCCAGCGGGCTCGGCCTCGCCTCGGCGGCGCCGCTCGGCGCGCAGGTCGGGGCCGCTGCGACCACCGAGGACGCGGCTGCTCTGATCTCGATCACACCGACGAGAGTGCTCGACACCCGTACATCGAGCCCCCTCGGGCAGGGCCAGACGTTGGACGTCAAGCTCACCTCGCCCGGTCCCGTCCCCGCCGATGGCGTCGGTGCCGTGTTGAACGTGACGCTCGACGGTGCCACCGCCAAGAGCTTCATCACCGTTTGGCCCGCTGGCGAGGCCCGTCCCTTGGCCTCGACCAACAACGCCGAGCCGGGTCTCGTCACGCCGAACTCCGTGACGGCCAAGCTCGGAGCCAACGGCAGCGTCAGCGTCTACAACGCCAACGGCAGCACGAACGTCGTCATCGACGTCGTCGGCTACCTCGTCCCGATGGACAAGGTCGTCGTGTCCGGCTCCCAGTTCTGGGTTGGCACCGCCGCGCCGACCACCTCGCAAGGCAAGGAAGGCGACACGTACTTCGACAGCCTCGCCAAGGTGCTCTACGGACCGAAGGACGCCAACGGGTGGGGCGAACCCGTCAACCTGGCCGGCCAGCAAGGTGCCGTCGGTGCGATGGGGCCACAGGGCCCGATCGGTGTGAGCGGCGACGCCGGACCCCAAGGCCCCGAAGGCCCCACCGGACCCGTCTCCACCACCCCCGGCCCCCAAGGCCCCAAGGCCCCGAAGGCCCCGTCTCCACCACCCCCGGCCCCCAAGGCCCCCAAGGCCCCACCGGACCCGTCTCCACCACCCCCGGACCCCAAGGCCCCGAAGGCCCCCCGGACCCGTCTCCACCACCCCCGGACCCCAAGGCCCCGAAGGCCCCGACGGCCCCGTCTCCACCACCCCGGGACCGGCCGGACCCGCCGGAGCGACGCTGCTCACCTCGAGTGCAGCGAGCGCCGTCGTGACGACAGACTCCGAGGGCGGCCAGAGCCAAGTCGCCATCCTGCCGCTCAGCGGCTCCTTCAGCGAGGCTCCGACCCAGCCGAGCCTCGACCTCGTGCCGCCGATCGCTCAGGCCATCCCGACGAACGTCACGCTCCACAACCTCGTCGTGCACATCTCGTTGAATCAGAGCCTCGACCTCATCGGTAGCACGGTCGACCTCACTGCCGCGCTCGATGCTGGACGCCGAACCTGGTGCCGCCTTCACCTCCCTGAACTGCACGCTCAGTCCCTCGTTGACCGGAAGCTTGACGGCCGGCACCACGGCCGATTGTGTCCTCGTCGGCGCCACCATCCCTTTGACCATCGGCACCCGCGCTTGGATCTCCGTCTTTGCCAACGCCACCGGCCTGTCGTTGGCCAACACGATTGATGTCGCCGTCACGGCGAGCGTGGCCTAGAGACGTCGCCAGGGCGGCCCGGTCGTCGGCGCTCATCGTGACGCGGATCTCGATCCTGTCTCGATCTGCGTCACACAACCGCCGGGGCCGGCGCGACTTTGGTCACCGGCGCGCTCGAATCGGCGACGCCGCCGACGGCCGGGTCGCTGCCTTCGTCCCGCGGCAAGATCGTGCTCGTGCCGTGAGCGGCGGGCCGGCGAGCCCCTTGACCGGTGGACAGAGCACCGAGCGTCTGTCACTCTTCTTGCCGTGTGGTCTCGTCGAGAGCTCGGCGCCGCTGCGGGAGGCGTCGCTGCGGCAGCACTGCTGCCGCTCCAACACGGCGGCGGCTCAGACACCGCCGGCCCCGACGCCGGCGACCGGCCCCTTGGTCACCTTGCTCACCCCGGTGCGGGTGTACGACTCACGCGTCGACGCACCGCTTCCGGGACATCGCAAGCTGCAGTCCGGCGAGACAGTCGGCGTCACCCTCTCCCCGGCGTTCGGGCTACAGGACGTCATCGCCGCGTCGGCATTCCTCAACGTCACGATCACCGAGACGGAGGGCGCGGGTTACCTCGTGGTGTTCGCCTCGGACCTCAGCGGGGAACGGCCACTGCCGTCCACCTCGAACATCAACTGGTGGATGAGCGGTCTCACGCTGGCGAACCTCGCGCTGACCGCAGTCGGCGGTGAGAACACGGTGGCGGTGCGCTGCGACGGCGGCGGCCGCACCCACGTCGTGGTGGACGTCTACGGCTACGTCCCGTTCGTCGTCTGACGAATCAAACGACCGACCGGTCCGTTTCAACGGGGTCCCGGGCGTCGCTAGCTGGCATTATTCCGTAAGAACATCGCGTAGGCTCCCGGGTTGTGCCCGAGTGGAGTTTTCTCACGAACCACGTCCGGGTGCTGATGTGCATCGCCAACGACCCCGGGATCCGGCTGCGCGACATCGCCGCCGCCATGGGCATCACCGAGCGGACCGCCTACGGCATCGTGACCGATCTCGTCGAGGACGGCTACGTCATCAAGACGAAGGACGGGCGCCGCAACGTGTATCAGATCCGCGCCCATGTCCCGTTGCGGGAACCCTCGTTGCACGAGCGCACGATCGGCGAGCTCCTGGATCTTCTCGTCGGTCCGGGCACCCGGCGGCGGCCAGGGATGCCCGACTGACCCCGACCATGGCGCGCTACGGCGTGAACTCGAAGTGCTGCTCGATCTCGGACCGAACGCGGCCGAGGTGGTCGTAGTACTTCGGGAACCCGCCGTTGTAGTTCCCGTCCTGACGCCGGTTGAACTCGCCCTCGAAGTTGTAGTAGCCGGGCGTGCACTCGGCGTTGCGGCTGGTCTTGCCTCGATGGGCGATGACCTCCTGCACCCACGCTTCCTCAGCCTCGCGGCGTGACGTCCATGGTGCGATGACCGTTGCGCCGGACGTGGTCGATGCAGGCGGCGATGTGATCGCCTTGGGCCTGCAGGACGTCGGTCAGGTTGAAGTTGAACGACGCCTGGTACCCGCCCATGATGAACAGGTTGGGGAAGCCCTCGGTGTGGATGCCGAGCAGCGTCCGGATGCCGTCGCGATACTTGTCCTCGAGGTCGACGCCGTGCTCGCCGACGATGCGGTTCCACGTCCCGGTCTTCTGCACCTCGAAGCCGGTGGCGTAGATCAGGAGGTCGAGCGGGTACACCTGGCCGTCGAAGACAGGCCCTGCTCGGTGATCTGGGTGATGCCCTGGCCCCTCGTGTCGACCAGGTGCACGTTCGGCCGGTTGAACGTGGGCAGGTAGTCGTTGTGGAAGCAGGGACGCTTGCACATGAACATGTACCACGGCTTGAGCGCCTCGGCCGTCTGCGGTCTTCGACGATCTCCTCGATGCGCCGGTGGATGCGCATCATGTAGTCGATGTTGGCGTTCTCCTGGGCCTGGATCTTCTCCTCGCGCGTCATCGAGGCCCGCTTCTCGATCTGCAGCGCCGACAGGGGCGGCTCGGTGAATGCCTTCGCCCGCCGGCTGGCCTGCCAGCCCGGCGTGAGCGTGGCCGCCCACTCGGGGTCGGTCTCCCAGTCGTCACGGACGTCGATGGACGACGGCGTCCGCTGGAAGATGTACAGCTCCTTCGACATCTCGCCCAGGTGGGGCACTGCCTGCACCGCGGTGGCGCCGGTGCCGATGATGCCGACGACCTTGTCGCCCAGCTTCTCCAGGTTCGAGCCGGTGTAGTCGAAGTCCCACCTCGACGTGTGGAAGGAGTGGCCCTGGAAGGTGTCCATCCCCTGGATCCGGGCCAGCTTCGGCTTGGTGAGCGTGCCGTTGGCGCAGACCACGAACTGGGCCCGCATGTGGTCACCGCGGTCGGTGCGCACGTGCCACAGCTGCTCGTCTTCGTCCCAGGTGGTCGACGTGACCGTGGTCTGGAACGTCGCCAGCTCGTAGAGGTCGTAGCGGTTGGCGATGGACCGGCAGTAGTCCAGGATCTCCTCGCCCCGGGCGTAGTGGCGCGTCGGCACGTAGCCCGTCTCGTCGAGCAGCGGCAGGTAGTCGTAGGCGACGACGTCGCACGCCACGCCTGGGTACCGGTTCCAGTACCAGGTGCCTCCGACGTCGGCGCCCTTCTCCACGATGCGGATCGACTCGACGCCGACCTCGCGCAATCGCGCCGAGGTCAACAGGGCGGAGAAGCCGCCGCCGACGAAGAGCACCTCGACGGTGTCGTCGATGGGGTCACGCGGCTCGACCTCGCCGCCGTAGGGGTCGGTCTCGTAGCGGGAGAGGCCGCCCGAGAGGTCGGTGATGAACTGCGCCGTTCCTTCGGGACGGTACGAGAGGCGCAGATCGCGCTCCTCGGCGAACCGTTGCTTGATGGCGCTGTAGTACTCGGGCGGCCGTTGCGGGCGCTGGCGCCGCCCCGAACCGGTCTGCCCTTCGCGAGTGTCGGACACGACAAAGGAGTATCGCGCGCGCCGGCCCGAATTCTCCTTGTCCACCCGGCGGGGGCGGCGCCGACCGGCACTACGGTCCGTCGCGTCGCGACGGAGGACGCATGAAGAACCCTGGGGATCGGCGGGTTCCTCGTGGCCTACCTGTTCTTCCGCCGCATGAGGAAGCTGCGCTAGCGCATGATCTCGATCAGCAGCACCCACCCGTTCACCAAACCCACGAGCAGGCAGAGCACGACGCCGGCCTGCATCCAGTAGAGACCGCCACCGAACGAGACCAGCACGGACACACCGGCCATGAGGAAGGGCACCGTCGCCAGTTGGCCCAGGAGGATGGTCGACAGGCGATGCTGGCGAAGGTCTCTGGCCTCGACGGCCCGCGCCTGGATGCGGGTGACGAGGAGCCATCCGCCGCCACCGATCAGCAGGACCTCGAGGCCGGCCACGACCTGCGATTCGGCCGGCCCGAGCAGCGCCAGCGAGACGGCCAGGGCGGTCCCCAGCACGACGATGGTCTGCAGGGCGCGGTCAGGCAGGCCGGCCAGTTCCAGAATGGCCTTGAGATTGATGGAGATGCCGATGAACACCAGGCCGGCGAGGCCCGCGCTGGCACCCGCCGACGCCACCAGGAAGTCGCTCCAGCCCTCGGTCGAGTAGGCGCTCATGGAACGAGCATCCTCCCAGAGGCAGCGCCACGTTTGGACGTATCAGGGCGCACCGGCGGCGGAGCCTCTACCGTTCGCACCGGTGGATCTCGGCGAGCTGCAACTCCTGATGGCCAGCACCTACGGCGAGCGCGATGCCGAGCGCGGCCTGCCGGCCACGGTGGCGTGGCTGGCCGAGGAAGTCGGCGAACTGGCCCAGGCGGTACGCAAGGGCACTCGCGACCAGCAGACCGCCGAACTGGCCGACGTGCTGGCCTGGGTGGCGTCGCTGGCCAACCAGCTCGGGATCGATCTCGACGACGCCGTCGCCCGCTACGAGCGGGGCTGCCCGAAGTGCGGCGGTAACCCCTGTGTCTGCTGACGGTCGAAGGGCCGCATGAACGGCGCCACCTTCGCCTTCGCCGCGCTGGCGGTGGTGACCGCGCTCTGGCTGTGGATCGCCGCCGCGCTGCGCGTCGTCTACGGCGCCCGCCGACCGCGCGAGGGCGCCGCCACGAGCGAGCTGCACGACGAGCCACCGGCGATCGTGAACCTGTTGACGCACGGCTGGACCGTGACGGGTTCGGCGCCTGCGGCCACGGTCCTCGACCTGGCCCGGCGGGGCGTGATCGAGATCATCCAGGTCTCGCCCGAAGAGGACATCGTCCAACTCCGGCGCACGGCCCGGGAGGTGCCCGATCTCGCCCCCTACGAGCGCCAGGTCCTCGATCACCTGCGGCGCCGAGCCGTGGGCGGCGTCGTGCCCGCCACCGCGCTCACGACCGGTCCGGCCACGGCATCCGACGCGTGGTGGGCCCGCTTCCGGCGCTCGGTGGAAAAGGATGCACGCCGGCGCGGCTTGTCGCAGCGCCGCTTTCCGCCGGCCGTCCTCACCGGGCTGGGCGTGAGCCTCGCCGTCTTGGTGCTGTGGCTGTTCGTGGCGTTCTCGACCACCAAGGACGCCGCACCCGGCAACGGCCCGAAGCTGTGGTCGGTCCTGGTCGCCGTCGGGCTCGGTCGGTGCCGGCGTGCTGGCCTGCACCCGCTTCGATCGCAACCGCCAGCGCGACACCGAGGCCGGTCTGGCCGAGGCCAGCCACTGGCTCGGCGTGCGTCGGGGCTACGCGGAGGTGGGGCGCTACGACGAGCTGCCGCCGGCCGCCGTCGTGCTCTACGAGCGACACCTCGCCTACGCCGCGGCGATGGACGTCGCCCAGCGCGCCATCGCCCGGCTCCCGTTGAGCGCCGAGGACGACCGGCGCGGCTGGAGCCACCACGGCGGCCGGTGGCGCCAGGTCGTGGTGCGCTACCCCACGCGCCGCATCGGCTGGGGCCAGGGCCCTGGTCGGGCGATGGTGTCGGGGCTGCTGTGGACGGCGACGCTGCTCATCCCGCTGCTACGTCCTGCTGCGCTTCGGCAGCACGATACGAGTCGACCTGGAGGACTTCGCCCGCTCGGCCGGCCAGGTGTCGGATCCGGCCAGCAGCCTGTACGACGGGGCGACGGCCGACCGGCTCGCGCTCGCCGTCACGGTGCTCATCGGCGTGCGTTCTGCTGGCCATCGTCGTCAACGCCATCGCCCGTGGCCTGGTGCGGCTGGTGCGGGGGCTGCTCGACGCCGGCCGCGAGCAGTTCGTCCGAGGCACGGTCGTACGCCGGCGCACGTGGCCGCACCGAGCGCGGGACCGAACAGGTCGAGGTCCACTGGGTCGCGGTCGACGACGGCACGACCGACCACCTGCGCGCCTTCATCGTGCGCCCGACGCTCGCCGCCACCGTCCATCAGGACGACGAGGTCGAGCTGGGCGTGACACCCTTCCTCGGCTTCGTGCGCTCCGCCCGCGTCATCGCGCCGGCTCGGCCCCTGCCCCCGCCCCAGGCGCTCGATCAACTGCCGCCGCCCAGGCTCGTGGCCCCGCTGCACTGGACCGAGCGTCCGGAGATGGCCGGCGCCCCGGGCGCCGAGGACGAGGGACCCCGCCGCCGGACCGACGTCCCCCTCGTCACCGCCGTGCTGGCCCGCCAGATCCAGCGTCTGTTCGCCGCGGTCGGCACTCGGCGGTAGGGGCCGGAGCGGTGCGGCGCTGGGTGGAGCCGGGTGCTCGGAGCTGACCCTTGGGGGCGGGCCCGCTTACTCGGCGGCGACCAGCTCGGCGATCTGGATGGCGTTGAGGGCGGCACCCTTGCGGAGGTTGTCGTTGGTCACGAACAGCACCAGCCCGTGCTCCACCGTGGCGTCGCGCCGGATGCGCCCGACGAAGCTGGGGTCCTTCCCGGCCGCCAGCAACGGCGTGGGGATGTCGACCACGGACACGCCCGGCGCGCCGGCCAGCAGTTCGGCCGCCCGCTCCGGCGAGATCGGCCGCTCGAAGGCCACGTTGATCGACAGCGAGTGCCCGGTGAACACCGGCACCCGGACGCACGTGCCCGACACCGGCAGGCCCGGGAGCTCCAGGATCTTGCGACTCTCGTTGCGGAGCTTCTGCTCCTCGTCGGTCTCGCCCGAGCCGTCGTCGACCAGCTTGCCGGCCAGTGGCAGCACGTTGAACGCGATGGGGCGGGCGAACTTCACGGGCGCCGGGAACTCGACGGCACCGCCGTCGTGGGTGAGGGCGGTGGCGCCGTCGATCACCTTGCGGACCTGCTCGTCCAGCTCCTCCACCCCCGACAACCCGGCCCCGGACACCGCCTGGTAGCTGCTCACCACGAGGCGGATGAGGCCGGCCTCGAGATGCAGCGGCTTGAGGACCGGCATGAAGGCCATCGTGGTGCAGTTGGGGTTGGCGATGATGCCCTTGGGACGCTGCCGGATGGCGTGGGGGTTGACCTCGGACACCACGAGGGGCACGTCGGGGTCCATGCGCCACGCCGACGAGTTGTCGATGACGACGGCGCCGGCGGCGGCGAAGCGGGGCGCGAGGGCACGGGAGCCGGTGGCGCCGGCCGAGAACAGGGCGATGTCGAGGCCGGACGGGTCGGCCGTCTCGGCGTCCTCCACCACGACGTCGGCGCCCTTCCACGGCAGCGTGCGGCCGGCCGAGCGGGCCGACGCGAAGTAGCGGAGCTCGTCGACGGGGAACGCCCGCTCCTCGAGGATGCGGCGCATCACGCCGCCGACCTGGCCAGTTGCCCCTACGACACCCACGCGCATGGCCCGCCACGCTACCGGCCCCACCGACGCGCTCCCGGCGCATTTCCCGCCGTGTGCTCCCGCCCGCTCCGCCGCCTCCATTTCGCGCGGCCTGCGCGCTCGACCGCGCTGGGGCGCCGCCGAGCGTTCAGCCCGCGCTCGGCCGCGCCGGGACCGGCCCTGCGCTCCCGCCCGCTCCGCCTCCATTCGCGCGGCCTGCGCGCTCGACCGCGCTGGGGCGCCGCCAGCGTTCAGCCCGCGCGTCGGGCCGGGCGCGAGGTGTGCGCCGTCTACTTGCGTTCGGGGAGGGGGCCGCCGTAGTCGTTGCCGCTGTCCAGCCCGAACGCCGTGTGCAGCGACTGCACCGCCCGCTGCATGTCCTCCGCCGGCACGACCACCGTCGTGCGGATCGTGGACGTCGAGATCATCTCGATGTTGATCCCGCGATCAGCCAGCGTCCGGAACATCTTGGCGGCGATGCCCGGGCTGGACTTCATCCCCGCGCCGATCAGGCTCACCTTGGCGATCTCGGCGCCATGGCTCACGCCCGGTGGCCCCCACCTCGGCCGCCACCCGCTGCACGATCTTCTCGGCCACGGCCATGTCGGCCTTGGGAACGGTGAAGCTGATGTCGGTGGTGCCTTCCTTCGACGTGTTCTGCACGATCATGTCGACGTTGACGCCGGCGTCGGCCAGCGGCTCGAACAGCGCCGCCGAGATCCCGGGCCGGTCCGGCACGCCGGTGATCGTGACCTTGGCCTCGCCGACGTCGTGGGTGACGCCGGAGATGATCGGATCCTCCATCGATGGCTCCTCATAGGTGACCCAGGTGCCCGGCTCCCAGGTGAAGCTGGACCGCACGTGCAGGGGCACGCCGTAGTTCCGGGCGAACTCGACCGACCGCAGGGCCAGGACCCGCCCCCCGCTCGCCGCCATCTCCAGCATCTCGTCGAAGCTGAGGTGGAGCAGCTTGCGGGCCTGGGGGACGATGCGAGGGTCGGCGCTGAACACGCCGGTCACGTCGGTGTAGATCTCGCAGGAATCGGCCTTGAAGGCGGCCGCCAACGCCACCGCCGTCGTGTCGGACCCGCCCCGACCCAGCGTGGTGATCTCCCGCTCGGTGGACACGCCCTGGAAGCCGGCCACCACGCAGACGTTGCCGGCGGCGAGCGCTTCGCGGACTCGGTCCCCGCGCACCTCGAGGATCTTGGCCTTGGTGTGGGCGGCGTCGGTGATGATGCCGACCTGGCTGCCGGTGAAGCTCATGGCATCCACGCCGAGATCGGCCAGCGCCATGCACAGCAGCGCCATGCTCTTGCGCTCCCCGACCGTGAGCAACATGTCCATCTCTCGACCGGGCTGGGTCTTCGATACGGCGTTGGCCAGCGCGATGAGGTTGTCGGTCTCCTTGCCCATGGCCGACACCACCACGACCACGTCGTGGCCCTGGCGGCGAGTGAAGGCCACGTTCTCGGCAACGGCGCGGATGCGGTCCGCATCGGCCACTGAAGTGCCCCCGTACTTCTGGACGATCAGGGCCATGTCATTCCCGGCACGTCGCCTCACGGTACCCGAGGCCGCGCCCGCGGCCTGGGGCGTTTGATCTCCTAGCCTGCCCGATCCGTGGGTACCGAGAAGCGAGAACGGCAGAAGGCCAACCGGCAGCTCCGGTTGGAGGAATTGCAGAAGCAGCAAGCGCACCAGAAGCGGCGCAAGACGGCGGTGATCTGGGGCGGCATCGTGGCCGTGGCGCTGGTCATCGCGTTCGGCATCTGGTTGTTCAATCACGACAGCAGCAACGAGACCGTCTCCGCCTCGGCGACGTCGCTGGCAGCCCACCACCACCGCCCCGCCTCCCGGCACCACCGCCGCCCCGGCGGCCGCCCCCACGCCGTGCCCCGCCGCCGACGGCAGCTCGCCGAAGACCCAGACCTTCGCCGCCGCCACCGCCGGCTGCATCGACCCCACCAAGACCTACACGGCGACGGTCGAGACCAACAAGGGCACGTTCACCGTCGCCCTCGATCCCACCAAGGCGCCCCTGGCGGTGAACAACTTCGTCTCCCTGGCCCGCTACCACTACTTCGACGACACGCCCTGCCACCGCATCATCTCGGGCTTCGTGGTGCAGTGCGGCGATCCCACCGGGAAGGGCACCGGCGGCCCCGGCTACGAGTTCGCCGACGAGTTGCCCCAGGCCGGCGAGTACAAGATCGGCTCCTTGGCCATGGCGAACTCGGGCGCCAACACCAACGGCAGCCAGTTCTTCATCATCACCGGCGACCAGGGGGCGCAGCTGCCGCCCAACTACACCCTGTTCGGCCAGGTCACCGACGGCTTCGACACGACGGTCAAAGCGATGGAGGCGGCGGCCAACCCCGACCCCAGCGCCAACGGCGTGCCGCCCACCGAGCCCATCACGATCACCAAGGTGACCATCACCGAAGCGTGACGCCGCGGTGCCGCCCTGGCGGCGCTAGGAGCGGCGGGGTAGCCGGTCCAGGCCGACCTCGTCCGGCCCGGCGTGCAGCGTGAGCGGGCCGTGGGCCGACCACGTGCCGTCGCCGCCCTGCACCAGCGCCGAGCCCCAGGGCAGGGCGGCCAGCAGGAACCCGTGCGAGAGCTCCTTGGTGCGGTGCAACCGATCGGGCGACCACTGGTCGGCCGCCGGGATGACGGCGAGGCCCGACACCAGGCCGAGGCCCAGGGTGAAGGCGCCCCCCCGAGGGTCGACCATCGGGTCGGTGAGCACCATGGCGCCGGCCATCGAGCCGGCGATGACGCCGCCGCCGGCGAACGCCTCGACCAGCGCCTCCCACATCGGCGTCTCCTTCAGCACCGACCGAACGTGCATCGGCGAGCCGCCGGCCAGGTAGGTGAACCGGCTGGTGCGGATGGCCTCGACGAGCTCAGGGCGTGACGCGTCGGGGCGGGCCACCACCGCCAGACCCTCGGCGCGGACCCCCAGCCCGTCGAACCAGGCCACGGCGGCGGCCACCAGCCGGTCGGGGTGCTCGTAGGCGGCGCCCGTCGGCAGCACGAGGACGCGGTCGGCACCGGCCACGTCGAGCAGGGCTCGGTCGACGGTGCAGGCCGGAGAGAATTCCCCCCGCCGATCAGGGCGATGGTGCCGGTGGCGGTCACGGGCGGCGACGGTAGCCGCCGACCGGACTCACACCGTTTCGAGGAGGGCGGCCTCGAGGTCGGCCAGCACCGGGGCGCTCACGCCGAGGGCGCGAACGTAGGAGCGGGTCGAACCGTGCTCCTGGCGGATCAGCTCGAGCAGTCCCGCCATGGCCGCCGGATCAGCGGCCATGAACGCCGCCGGCGTGGCCGCCAGCGCCGCCCTCGCCTCTTCGCTCTCGGCCGCCCATCGCTCCTGCATGCGGGCCATGGCCAGGGCGGTGAGGGCGTAGTCCGCCACCACGTCGTCGTCGGAGACGCCCAGCGAGCTGAGCAGCAACCCGGCCAGGACACCGGTGCGGTCCTTGCCGGCGGCGCAGTGGAACACGCCCGGCAACGCGCCCGGCGCGGCGAGGATGCTGAAGGCCTGGGCGAAGCGCTCCTCGGCCCGCTCGATCATCTCGATGTACCGGGTGAGCAGGAACTCCGTCGCCGGCTCGTGGGCGGGCGGCGCTTGGGCCGGGTCCCAGATCACGTCCATCAGCGACAGGTGGTGGTAGCCGACCGGGTGGGCGTCGACCGGGAAGCGGCCCCGCTCGGCCAGCTCGTTCTCGGTGCGCAGGTCGATCACGGTGGACAGCCCCAACCGGCGCAGGATCTCCAGGTCGGGCTCGGTGAGACGGTGCAGGCCGTCGGCGCGAAAGAGGGTGCGCCAGCGGGTCCGGCGACCGTTGCCCGCGGGATATCCGCCCAGGTCACGGAAGTTGAACGCCGACTCCAGCATCACGTGGCGGCCGGCCTCGACTGTGCTCATGTCCATGACCGTATCCACATCGGGTGGCGCTCAGGGGTCTCGAATGTGAACACGGACCGGCATCTGAACGGTCTTTGGTCACCCTCCCTACCGGCGAGTAACGTTCCGCCATGGACGTGCAGCGCGTAGGCATCGTCGGGTCGGGCCAGATGGGCGGGGGCATCGCCGAAGTGGCGGCCCGAGCCGGTTACGAGGTCGTGCTGCGGTCACGGACGGCGGACGCCGCGGCGGCCACTGTGGCCGGCATCGGCAAATCCCTCGCCAAGCAGGTTGCCAAGGGCAAGATCGACGACGCCGAACGCGAGGCGGTTATGGCCCGCATCACGGGCACCGCCGACCTGGACGACCTGTTCGACTGCGACCTCGTCATCGAGTCGGTGGTCGAGGACATCACCGTCAAGAAGCTGCTGTTCGGCGAGCTGGACGCCCTGTGCAAGCCCAGCGCCATCCTGGCCACGAACACGTCCACCCTGTCGGTGATCGAGCTGGCCGTGCAGACCAAGCGCCCCGAGCGCGTCTGCGGCATCCACTTCTTCAACCCGGCGCCGCTCATGTCGCTGGTGGAAGTGGTGCGTCCGCTGACCGCCACCGACGACACCATCGAGGCGGCCAAATCCTTTGCCCGGCGGTGTGGCAAGGACGCCGTCGACGTCAAGGACCGCGCCGGGTTCATCGTCAACGCCCTGCTCTTCCCCTACCTGAACAACGCGGTGCGCATGCTTGACCACGGCACCGCCTCCATGCAGGACATCGACATCGCCATGAAGGGAGGCTGCAACTTCCCGCTGGGGCCGTTCCAGCTGCTCGACCTGGTGGGCCTCGACACGTCCGCGGCCATCCTCGATGCGCTGTACGCCGAGTTCAAGGACCCCAACTACACGCCGGTGCCGTCCCTGCGGCGCATGGTGGAAGCCGGCCTCCTGGGCCGCAAATCCGGGCGCGGGTTCTACGACTACCGCACCTGAGCGGCTCGGCCCGATGCCCACTGCGGTGGAGCCGCCACCGACACCGTGGCAGTTCCCGTCGCCCGAGGCGGCGCCAGAGGACCTCGTGTGCCTGGGGGCCGACCTGGAGCCCGGCACCATCCTGGCCGCCTACCGGGCCGGCCTGTTCCCCATGCCCTACGACCGCCGGCGTCTCGGGTGGTGGTCGCCCGAGCCGCGGGGCGTGCTCCCTCTCGACGGGCTCCGCGCCACCCGCTCGCTACGACGCTCCATGCGCCGCTACCACGTCCGGTTCGACACCGCGTTCACCGAGGTGATGACCGCCTGCGCCTCCATGCGGCGCCGGGGCGGCTGGATCACGCCGGCCTTCATCGCCGCTTACCGGCGTCTGCACGACCTCGGCTGGACCCACAGCGTGGAGGCCTGGACCGATGACGGCGAGCTGGCCGGCGGCCTCTACGGCGTGGCCATCGGGGGGTTCTTCGCCGGCGAGTCGATGTTCCATCGCCGCACCGACGCATCCAAGGTCGCCCTCGTGGCCCTGGTCGATCAGCTCCGGGGCTCGGGCATGACCCTGCTGGACGTGCAGTGGGTGACGCCCCACCTCGCCACCCTGGGCGCCGTCGAGGTGTCACGGGCGCAGTACCTGACCATGCTGGCCGACGCCTTGGCCCTGCCCACCAGCTTCAGGACACAATTCGCTCATGGTTGACCAGCCCTGGCTCATGCGGACCTACTCGGGTCACTCGACGGCGGCAGCGTCCAACGCGCTCTACCGCACCAACCTGACCAAGGGCCAGACGGGGCTGTCGATCGCCTTCGACCTACCGACGCAGACGGGCTACGACCCCGACGCCCCGCAGGCCCGAGGCGAGGTCGGCAAGACCGGTGTGCCGGTCGTGCATCTCGGCCACATGCACACGCTGCTCGACGGCATCCCGCCCGATCGCATGAACACGTCCATGACGATCAACGCCACCGCGGCGTGGCTGCTCGGCCTCTACGTCGCCAACGCCGAGGAGCACGGCGTTGCCTCGACCGAGCTGCGCGGCACGACGCAGAACGACATCGTCAAGGAGTACCTGTCACGAGGCACGTACATCTTCCCGCCCCTGCCGAGCCGACGGCTCATCGTCGACATGGTGGCGTGGTGCGCCGAGCACGCGCCGCTCTGGAACCCGATGAACGTCTGCAGCTACCACCTGCAGGAGGCGGGGGCGACGCCGGTGCAGGAGATCGCCTACGCGCTGGCGACGGCGATCGGCGTGCTCGACGCGGTGCGCGACTCGGGCCAGGTGGCTCCTGAGCGCTTCCCGCAGGTGTTCGCCTCGGTCTCGTTCTTCGTGAACGCCGGCATCCGCTTCGTCGAGGAGATCTGCAAGCTGCGGGCGTTCACCGAGCTGTGGGACCGCATCGGCCTCGAGCGCTACGGCGTCACCGACGCGAAGGCGCGACGGTTCCGCTACGGCGTGCAGGTGAACAGCCTCGGTCTCACCGAGGCCCAGCCCGAGAACAACGTCCAGCGCATCGTGCTGGAGATGCTGGCCGTCACGCTGTCCAAGAAGGCCAGGGCCCGGTCCATCCAGCTGCCGGCGTGGAACGAGGCCCTCGGCTTGCCGCGGCCCTGGGATCAGCAGTGGTCGTTGCGCATGCAACAGGTGCTGGCCTACGAAACGGACCTGCTCGAGTACGACGACATCTTCGACGGCTCCAAGGTGATCGAGGCTCGCACCGACGAACTGATTGCGACCGCAACGACTGAGCTCGATGAGGTGCTGGGCATGGGTGGCGCCTTCGAAGCCATCGACGAGCTGAAGGGGCGCCTCGTGCAGTCCCTGTCGGCCCGCACCAGGCGCATCGAGTCGGGCGAGCAGATCGTGGTGGGCGTGAACCGCTTCACCGAGGCTGAGCCGTCGCCGCTCGGCACGACCGAGTCGATCATGCGCGTCGACCCGGCCGTCGAGGCCGAGCTGGTAGCCGATGTGCAGGCGTGGCGGAGTCGACGCGACCAACGCGCCGTCGACGAAGCGCTCGAGGCTCTTCGACGAGCGGCGGCGTCCACCGACAACGTGATGCCGGCCACCATCGCGCTGGCGAAGGCCGGGGGCACGACCGGCGAGTGGGCCGACGCGTTGCGGGAGGTGTTCGGCGAGTTCCACGCTCCCACAGGCGTCAGCGCGGCGGCGGGCCGGCGCACGGGCGGCCTGGCGGCGGTGGCCGAGCGGGTGCAGGCCATGCCCGGCGGGCCGCCGAGGCTGCTGGTCGCCAAGCCCGGGCTGGACGGCCACTCGAACGGGGCCGAGCAGATCGCGGTGGCGGCGCGCGACTCAGGCATGGAAGTCGTGTACTCGGGCATCCGGCTCACGCCGGCGCAGATCGCAGCGTCGGCGCGCGACGAGGATCCTGATGTCGTCGGTCTCTCCATCCTGTCGGGCAGCCACCTGGCGCTCGTGACCGAAGTGCTGACGCTGCTCGAGGCGCAGGGCGTGGACGCCGCCGTCGTGGTGGGCGGCATCATCCCCGACGACGACCGGGAGCTCCTGCTCAAGCAGGGCGTGGCCGCCGTCTACACGCCCAAGGACTACGAGATGGCCCGCATCATGGACGACATCGTGACGCTGGCCGAGAAGCACCGCCAGGGCTGAGCAGCGGCGGACCGCCGGGCGGCGGCGGGCGGAGGTCCGGCGGCGGCGACCCGGAACGAAAATCGCGCGGGCTGCGCGCTTGGACGCTCTGGGGCGGGTCCGAGCGTTCAGGCTGCGCGAATTTGGACCGCGGTGGCGGCCGACCGGAGTTTCCGGGTTCCGGATGATTCGACAACGATGGCTGGGCGGGTGGTCGATCGGTCGGGGTCGGTCGCCGTCGCGGTGCGTGGTCAGCGACGGCTGCGGTGGTCGTTTCTCGGTGCATAAGTGCATCAAATCTGCGGCGCTACTGCACCGAGAAGCTGATCTGCACCGAGAACCCGCTCACCCAGCGTGATTTCTTTCGTGGAGGTCCCATCTGGCGACAACGCCGTTACCAACCGTGTTCGTCGGCGGTGCGGAGAGCACTCAACCGACCATCGCAGCGCGAACGGCGCCACCGACGACGCCCAGCATCCACCGACCGATCGGCGCGGCCGCTCGGCGCACCGAGAAACGGCCGAGCAGGCATCGCCGCCGACCCGCTTCGACCACGAATCCGGCCGCTGCGCCCTCTCGGCGACCGGCCTCGACCCACAACGACCGTGGCAGATGACCGCGACCGCTCCGCTGGCGGGCTGACCGGACGCTCGGGGGCGCGCCGCGGGGTCGCCGGGATCGGGCGCGGTCAGGGCGCCGAGGTGGCCGGCGCGGCCGCCGCCGTCGTGGTGGCACCGGGCGCCGGCGCGGCGCCGGCCGAGGTGGTGGTCGTGGGCGGCGGGATCTTGATCCGCTGACCCTCCACGATCTTGTCCGGGTCCTGGATCTCGTTGAACGCCACGAGCGACGCCACCGTCACGCCAAACATCTTGGCGATCTTCGAGAGCGAGTCACCGGCCTGGACGATGTACTCCTGGGGCACGGTCGTCGTCGTGGCAGGCGGCAAGGTCGTGCTAGGCGGCAAGGTCGGCAAGGGGGTGGTGGTCGTGTTCGACTTGTCGTCGTTGCCTCCGATGACGCCGCAGGCGGGCGCGACGATGGCCATGGCGGCCACCAGCACGAGCGCCGCTGCGGATCGGCGACGGCTCAGCCAACTGGTCACGACGCGATCCTCGCTTCCCCTCCACCCGCCTCGGAGCGTAGACGGCATCGGGCGGCGGCGCGCGTCTCGTCCCCTAATCTGCCGAACGCATGCCGACCGCCGTGACGTTCCCCGGAGCCAGGCGTCCAGATGTGACCCGCTTCCTGGATGCGCACGGCGTGGAGCTGGCCGTCTACGAGTGGGGCGACCCCGCCGCGCCGCCCATGTTCTGCTTGCACGGCGGCCTCGACTTCGCCGCCACCTTCGACCTGCTGGCTCCCATCCTGGCCGAGGCCGGCTGGCGGATGGTGTCCTTCGATCAGCGCGGCCACGGTGACAGCCAGCGCGCCGGGCTGTACTCGTGGGAGTCCGACATTCGCGACGTCGTCGCCGTGATCGACTCGGTCACCGACCAGCCGGCCCCAGTGCTCGGTCACTCCAAGGGCGGCAGCCTCGCCATGCAGCTGGCCGAGGCGCTACCGCACCGCGTGAGCCACGTGATCAACCTCGACGGCCTGCCGTCGAAGCGCCCGGCGCCCGACGTCACCAACCACGACCGGTCGCGGTTGCTGACGACCGAGCTGCAGGAGTGGCTGGATCACCGGCGCCAGGCCTTCTCGGCCCAGCGGCGCGCCGGCACCCTGGAGGAGCTGGCCAAGCGCCGAGGCCGGCTCAACCCCCGCCTGCCCGACCGTTGGCTCCTCTACATCGCCAGCATCGGCGCCCGTGAGGACGCTGATGGTTGGCGATGGAAGCTGGACCCCTCGATGCGCTTCGGTGGCTTCGGTCCCTGGAGGCCGGAGTGGTCGCTGTATCGCATGGCGGGCCTGGGCATGCCACTGCTCGGCATCCTCGGGTTGGAGTTCGAGGAGATGGGCTGGGGCACCCGGCCGGAGGACGTGCGGCCGTGGCTGCCCCGTCAGGGCCGGCTGGTGACGCTCGACGACGTCGGGCACTTCGTGCACATCGAGCGCCCCGACGTGGTGGCCGACCTCATCCTCGACTTCCTGCGATGACCGCCACCGTCTCGCTGCTCCACCACAACACGATCACCCTCGCCCTGCACCACCTCAGCGGCGAGACCGGCACCGGTCGACCCCTCCTGCTGCTGCATGGGCTGGGCGAGCGCTCGCCCGACACGGTGCCGGACTGGGCCGCCGCGTGGAGAGGGCAGGTGTACGCCCTCGATTTCATCGGCCACGGTCTCTCGGGCGTGCCCAAGGGTGGGGGCTACTCGGCCGAGGTGCTGATGGCCGACGCCGACGTGGCGCTGGCCGAGCTCGGTCCGTCCACCCTCGTAGGGCGAGGGCTCGGCGCCTACATCGCCCTGCTGATCGCCGGCGCCCGCCCGCAGCTGGTCCAGGGCGCAGTGCTGTGCGACGGCCCGGGGTTGTTCGGCGGCGGCGTGGGTCCCACCTCGGCCACCGTCCTCACTGTCGACAACGAGGACGGCCACACGCCGGACCCATGGGCCCTCGCCGAGCTCTCGCGCGATGTCCGGCCCCCGGACTACGCCACCAGCTTCGCCCGCGCTGCGCTGCAGCTGTCCGGGGTGGCGTGGCCCTTGGCCGTCTGCGCTCGCTGGCGTCCTCCGTGGCTGGAGGCCGTCGCCGCCGAACCCGGCGTCCTCGACGTCAGCCTCGACGAGGCGATCGCGTTCTACCGCGACCTGCCGTGATGGCGACTACTTCTCCCGCCAGCCCACCACGTAGGCCAGATCGGCCAGACCGGCGCGCGCCTCCGCGGTGAGCGGCGCGGCGGCCACCGCCGCCAACGCCTCGGCGACCAGCATCTTGATGCGGGCCTCCAACTCGTGGACGGCGCCGGTATCGATGAGCACCTGCTGGATCGTGGCCACGTCGGCCGGGCTGAGATCGGGCTCCCCGACACCGGCCAAAGCCCGATGTTGGGTGGCGTCGGCTCGTTGCGACGCGAGGGCGAGGAGGGGGGTCGGCTTCCCTTCGCGGAGGTCGTCGCCGACGGGCTTGCCGGTGACCCGCTCGTCGCCGAACGCACCCAGCATGTCGTCGCGGAGCTGGAAGGCGTCGCCCAGCGGCAGCCCGTAGGCCGACAGCGCCGGCACCAGCACGTCGGCCCGCTCGGGCGCCGCCAGCAGGGCCCCGACGTGCAACGGCCGCTCGACCGTGTACTTCCCGGACTTGTAACGGGCGATCCGGCCGGCCGTGGCCGGATCGCGTTCGCGCCGGGCCGTTCCCAGGATGTCGAGGTACTGACCGACGTTCAGCTCGATCCGCAGCTCGTTCCACATCTCCCACGCCGGGCCTGACGCAGCGCGCATCAGCTCGTCGGCGTACACGAAGGCGAGGTCGCCCACCAGGATGGCCACCCCTTCACCGAAGCGGCGGGCCTCGCCTGTCCACTCACCCGCGTCGTGGCGGTCAGCGAAGGCAAGGTGGCAGGTGCGGTTCCCGCGGCGCACGGCCGAGCCGTCCATCACGTCGTCGTGGAAGAGGGCAAAGGCGTGGAGCAGCTCGAAGGCGGCCCCGGCGTCGATAGGCAGGGGATCGTCGGGCTCGCCGCCGGCGCCCACGAAGCCCCAGTAGCAGAACGACGGCCGCAGGCGCTTGGCCGGCGCCAGCAGCAAGACCGTCAGCGACTCGAACAGATCGGCGACATCGGTGTCGACGGCGTCCCAGCGGGCCCCCTCACGCTGTGCCAGCGCGGCGAGACGTTCCTCCACCCGACGGGCCACGGACCCGAGCACACCGGAGGTGTCGAAGGGAGGGGCCAAGGCCGGTCGGATGGCAGGCACCGGGGAAAGGGCCATGGACGGCCGAGGCTACCGGTGACCGTCGGATGGTCCGGTCAGCGGGCCAGCCCGATCGCCTCGAGGGGCGGTACATGGCCGGCGCCGTCCACCGTGATCGGCTGCGTCTCGCCGACGTGCCAGGCCCGCAGCGTCCCCTGATCGCCCACCCAGAACAGCCACTGGCCATCGGCCGACCAGACCAGGCCCCGCCAGGTGCCCTGGACCGCCGACAGCACGACGGCGTCATCGAGGGTCAGCCGGTCACCGGAGGCCACGTCCATCACCTCGACCGTCGGCGCCCCCAGCCCGCCCGCGCCGCCCACGTAGGCGAGATGCGAGCCGCCGGGCGAGAGCACGGCCCCCAGCACCGACCCGCCCCAGGGTGGGGTGCCCATCGGGCGTTCCTGGCCCGAGACCCGGTCGACCTGCTGCCACTGGCACTGGAGCTGGTCGTCGCACCGCTTGGCCACGAACGTCGTCGCCGACCACGCCACGAGGGTGTCGGTGCTCACCCGCTCCGGGCGACCGCTGCCGTCGAGGCGGTAGGCGCCGCTGCCGGTCTGCACCAGCAGCACGCCAGACCCGTCGTCACCGAGCACGCTGCCGTCGGGGAGGTCGTAGATCGTGCCGGCCACCGATCCGTTGGTCACGTTCCGGCGCTCGGCCAGCCGGCCCGCATCGAGCGAACGCACCAGCCACACCTCGTCGTCGCCAGATGCCGGGAGCACGGCCGTGGTGGCGGAGGCCAGGAAGGTCACGACACCGTCGATGCCGTCGCCGACGACGAGCGCCTGATCCTGTGATGCCACCACGGCGTGGCCCGACTGGCCGAAGACCGTGACCGGTGGCTGGCCCCGTTCCCGCTGGCGCAGGCGCCGCTGCGAGACGCGCCCGGCGTCGAGGTCGATGCGGACGACGTCGCCATCGCCGGTCACGCCATACAGGCTGGTGCCACTCGGCGCGCCGAGGAGGTTCACGAACGCGAGATGATCGGAGAACGACGGACGGGTCGGGCGCGGTTCGTCGGTGGTCGGCGGGCTCGAGGTGCCCGGCGAGGTCGCCGCGGGGGCGGGGAGGGTGGTCGGGGGCGCCGAGGTGCCACCGCCGTCGTGCCCGACGACCACCACCGCCGCCACGAGCGCCACCGCCAGACAGCCGACGAGGACCGGACTCCAACGGCGGGTCGGGCGCGGCCGTCCCAGCACCACCTCGCCGCTGTCCTCGTCGAGGAGCTCCAGCACGATCGGTTCGACCAGCACGCTCGACGTCGACGCGCCACAGGCCGGGCAGGACCGGGCGTGACGCCGCACCGGACGGTCACACGCGGGGCACCTGTTCGCCGGCCGGGCCACGATCGGGACGCTAACCCGCCGGCGCGGCCGGTCCTCGTCGGCGGTCAGTCCTCGTCGGCCGCCCGTTCCAGATCGGCCACCACGGTCTCGATCTCGAGGCGGGCCGAGGCGATGCGGCCCCGGCAGAGGCGGATCAGGGCGGCCGCCCGTTGCACCTGCTCGGCCAGGTGGTCGACGTCGACCGCCTCGCGCTCCAGCCCGGCCAGGATGCTCTCCAGCTCCGCCAGTGCCTGGGCGTAGCCGAGGGCGTCGAGCTCGGGCCCCGGTTCGGTCATCGGCCGGCCTCGGTCGTCGGCCTGGCTGCGCCCGTCTGGCGGCCGCCGACGGTGCTGACGACGGTGCCGTCGACCAGGGTGGTGGCCAGCTCGTCGCCGGGCGCCAACGACGACGCCGCCCGCACCAGGGCACCGTCGGCCCGGCGGGTGATGCTCCAGCCACGGGCCAGCGCCGAGGCGGGATCGAGCGCTCGTACCCGAGCGGCCACCGCGTCGAGGGCGGTCTCGGCCTGGCGCAGGGCGGCGGGCGACCGGTGGGCGAGCCGGGCGGCGGCCCCGGCCAGGCGGGTCTCGGCCGTGACCAGGGCGGCGGCGGACTCCCGCTGCCACCGACCGGACGCATGATCGATGCGCTGGTCGGCGAGCCGCACCGCCATCGTGGTGCGCCCGGCGATGCCGCGCCCGGCGGCCGCCACCGCGGCGGTGTACTGCCGTACCCGATCGACCAGCGCCGCCGCACACGCGGTCGGCGTCTTGTAGGCGGTGTGGGCCACGTGGTCGGCGACGCTGCGGTCGACCTCGTGCCCCAGGCCGGTGAGCACCGGCACAGGCGAACGGGCGATGGCCGAGCGCGATGCGTTCGTCGTCGAAGGCGGCGAGGTCGGTGCGCGAGCCCCCGCCCCGCACGACGACGATCACGTCCAGCGGGCGTCGGGCCAGCGTGCGCACGGCGCTCGCCACCGCCGCGGCCGCCTCCTGGCCCTGCACCCGTACGTCGACGTGGGCCAGCCGGAACCCGATGCCACTGCCCTCCAGCTCGTGCAGCACGTCGTGCCAGGCGGCACTGCCTCGGCTGGCGACCAGCCCGACCCGCAGCGGCACCAGCGGAAAGGCCAGGCTGGCGTTGCGATCGACGAGGCCGGCCTCGGTGAGCCGGGCCAGCAGGGCGTCGCGGTCGGCGGCCAGCTTGCCGAGCGTGAACCGCACGTCGATGCCATCCATGACCAGTGAGAGCCGGCCGGTCGGGGCGTACAGATTGGGGGCGGCGTGGATGCGCACGGCGAGCCCGTTGGCCAGCCGCAGGCGATGGCGGGCCAGCACCGGCCGGAGCCGGTAGAAGGTGTTGGCGAACAGGGCCACCGGGATGCTGGCTCGGCCGTCGTCGGTGTGGTCGGTCAGAGTGAAGTAGACGTGGCCGCCGCGCTGCTGGAGGCCCTCGATCTCACCGCGGACCCACACGCCCTCCCGAAAGCCGCGGCGCAGGACCTGGTTCACTGCGTCGGCCAGCTCACGAACGGTGAACGTGGGGTCGGCGCCGTCGTCGAATTCGAGGTCGAGCGAGGGCTGGCTCATCGGGGCCATGATGCCCCGCCGGACGTCAGGCGAGGTACCGGCCGAACCAGTCGAGCGTGAGCACGTAGGCCAACGTGGCCTGCTCGGCGTTGTAGCGGGGACCGGTGTCGTTGAAGAAGGCGTGGTCGACGCCGGGGAACACCTCCAGGTCGTGGGTGAGCCCAGCCGCCGTGAGGGCCGCATCCATGGCGTCCTTGGTGGCATTGACCCGCGCGTCCTGTTCGGCGTAGATGCCCAGCACGGCGGCGCTCGATCCACGGAAGTCGGCACCGGCGGGGCCGGGCCCGTAGAACGGCACCGCCGCCGCCAGCCGGGGCTCGCCCTCCGCCAGCAGGCTCCAGACCTGGCCCCCGCCGAAGCAGAACCCCACGATGGCCAGCTTGGCCCCGGGGACCCGGCGCTGCAGTTCGCTGAGGCCGGCGCGCATGTCCTCGACCAGACGCTCCTCGGTGGCGGCACCGAGCAGCGCGGTGGCTTGAGCCGGGTCGGTGAGGGCGGCGGTGCCACCCTCGCGGGACAAGAGGTCGAGCGACAACGCGCTGTAGCCACTGGCGGCGAACCGGCCGGGCAGGGTCTGGAAGTGGGGCGTGAGGCCCCGGTTCTCGTGGATGATGAGCACGGCCCCCAAGGGTTGCGGCGCGGCGCCGTACCAGCCCAGCAACAGGGCGGCGGGGCCGCTGAAGGTGATGGCCTCGGTCGGCAGGGCCGGCGTCTCGGTCGTGGCCGTCGTGGGGGCGGCGCCAGTGGTCGCCGAGCCGGTCGTGGTGACCGGTTCGCTCGACGCGGCCGTGGAGCGGCCGCCGTTGTCGCCTCCGCACGCCGCCAGCAGCGCGGTCGCCGCCGGCATCGACACACCGAGCAAGACGAGCCGGCGCAGCGCGTCCCGACGGGAGAAGAGACCGTCGGCGTAGTCCTCCACGATCTCGCCCCGGAGATAGTCGAGCAGGGCCATCGGGACACCGTAGGACTGGGGGTCGCCGTTGGGGCGTCGGGCGCGCTGGTCCGCCGGGTCGCGCCCGGCTCAGGCCCCCAACTCGCCTCGCGCGCCGTCGAAGGCCACGACGTCGGCGTCGGGCAGGTACCGCTCGTCGGCGGCGATGCCGCGGTCGGTGCGCAGCGACGACAGCCGGGCGAGGGGGCGCTCCAACGCCCGCTTGCGCGTCCCTGCCAGATCGTCGTAGGCCTTCTGGGCCGAGTCGATGCGGCGGCCCACGGCGTCGAGCGCACCGGCGAACTTCTGCCACTGCTGCTCGAACGCGCCCAGCACGGCGAGGATCTCCTCCGACGTCTGCTCCACCATGAAGTTGTCGAAGGCCTGCCGGATGATGCCCAACATGGCGAACAGCGTGAGGGGCGAGCACAGTACGACCTTCTGGCCCAACGCGTCGTCGACCAGCCCCGGGTCGTTTTCGTGGATGAAGGCGCTCAGCGTCTCGTTGGGCAGGAACAGCAGGACGTAGTCGACCGAGGGTCGGGTGCCCTGCTGCGTGTACTCCCGCGCCGCCAGCTCACGGACGCGCAGGCGGACGTCGCGCAGAAAGGTGTCCCGATGGGCCGAGCGCTCCGCGTCGGTGCCGGCGTCGAGGTAGCGCAGGTACGCGGCCAGGGGAAACTTCACGTCCATGTACAGCACGTGCCCCTTCGGCAGCGGGAACGTGAAGTCGGGCAGCGCCCGAGCGCCCGCCACCGCCGTCTGCTTCTCGTAGTTCACGTGCTCGACGAAGCCGGCTAGGCGGAGCACGTCCTCGGCCATGCGCTCGCCCCACTGGCCCCGCGCCTTCGGGCTGGCCAAGGCCTCGCGCAAGCTCTGGGTCGTGGTGGCCAACGCCGCCGTGGTCTCGGCGTGGGCGGCCAGGGTGGCCTGCACGCCGCGGATGGACGCGGCGTGGTGCTGGCCGAGCTGGGTCACCAGGTCGCCGACTCGGCCGAGCTCGTCGCGCACGCGCCGCTCCACCTGTTCGAGCCGAGCGTCGGCCGACTCGTGGTGGGCGGCCAGGTCTCGGTGACCGGCGGCCAGGCCGGCCTGGAGCTGCTCGCGGTTGAGGACAGCCGCCTGTTCGAGGGCCCGCCGCACCGCAACATCACGCTCGGCAGCGGCTTGCTCACGCAACATCGTCACGGCGCGTTCGAGGGCGGCGTTGGTGTCCGGCCCGGAGCGGCGGCGCGCCGCAGCCGACGCCACGCCCACACCGAGCGCGACGCCGGCGACCACTGCGAACACGACGACCACGACCTCCATGGCGACGACGCTACGCAGCGGGTGTGACGGAGTTGGGGGATGGGGGGGCGGGACAGAAACAGCTGGGGGGGCGGGACAGAAACAGCTGGGGGGCGGGACAGAAACAGCTGGGGGGCGGGAGAGAACGGGATGCGGGGTGGCCCGCCTGACAAGGGCACCCGTGGGCCCTCTGCCCCACTATCGTGGCTGGATCGTGAGGGATGACGACCAGACGGCATCGCCTCGTGTCCAACCTCAGCGGCACAATCAGGTGCCGCTCGGTGTGGTCGGCGCGGTGGCGCTCGACTCCATCGCCCTCGGGGCGGCGGTCGCGCTCGTCATCGCCGCCGGCGCCGACAGTCTCGACCGCGGCGTCGCCATCGGAGTCCTGGTATCGGCTGTCACCGCCGCGCTGATCGGCAGCGTCGACGTCACCCCGACGGCGCGCCCGGGCATCACCGGACGGCTGCTCGGGCGGGAGCTCATTGTCGTTTCGCTCGCCCTCGCCAGCCTCCCTGTCGCCCTCGCACTGGCGCTGCGAGAAACGCTCGTGACCAGCATGGTGATGCTGGCGTCGGTGATCGCGCTGGCCATCGGGCTGCGGATGGCGTTGCTCACGCGCCGCGCCGACCTCTTCGGTCGCGCCCAGGCGGGTCGCGTTGCCCACCTCAGCCGCCTCGCGCTCCATGACCCGCTCACCGGGCTGCCCAATCGCACGCTGCTCGAGGATCGCTTGGCCATGGCGGTCGCCGGTCAGCGCCGCAGCGGCTCCGTGCTGGCGGTGCTCTTCTGCGACCTCGACAAGTTCAAGCTCATCAACGACACCGTCGGTCACGACGGCGGCGACGCGGTGCTCGTAGTCATCGCCGAGCGCCTGCGCAAGGCCGTGCGGGCCACCGACACCGTCAGCCGGCTCGGTGGTGACGAGTTCGTCGTGCTGTGTCCCGACCTCAAGGGCGAGGACGAGCTGATCGAAGTGGTGGAGCGCCTCCTGTCGCTCATGTCCGAGCCGATGGAAGTGGCGAGTCACAACGTGGTGGTGTCGTGCAGCGTCGGCGTCTCGCTCGTCCGCTCCGGCGCGGCCCCATCGTCGCTGGCCGATCTCGTGCGCGAGGCCGACGCCGCCATGTACCGGGCCAAGGCCAACGGCCGCAACCGTTGGGAGCGGCTCGATCTGGCCGAGGAGAAGCCGGCGCCCCGCTACGCCAGCGTCCGCGGCACCACGACGGACCCGTCGTGGGCGTTCACGGCGTCACCCCGACTCGATCCACAGGATTGAGCGGCTCGGCCGGACCCTCACCGATCAGCGTCAGGTACAGCTCGCTGTAGAGGCCACCCGCCGCCAGCAGTTCCTCGTGCGTGCCGCGCTCCACGATGCGACCGGCGTCGACCACGCAGATCAGGTCGGCGTCGCGGATCGTGGACAGCCGGTGGGCGATCACGATCGACGTGCGATCACGCAGCGCCTCCTCGAGGGCCACTTGCACGAGCGCCTCGTTCTCGCTGTCGAGGTGGCTCGTCGCCTCGTCCAGGATCACGATCGCCGGGTCCTTCAACAGCATCCGAGCGATGGCGAGCCGCTGCTTCTCGCCGCCCGACAGGCGGTAGCCGCGCTCGCCGACGATGGTGTCGTAGCCGTCGGGCAAGGCGGCAATGACATCGTGAATGCGCGCCGCCCGGCAGGCCGCGATCATCTCCTGGGCGCTGGCCGAGGGGCGGGCGTAGCGGAGGTTGTCGGCGACCGACTCGTGGAAGAGGTGCGGGTCCTGGGCGACGACACCGATGGCGGCGTGCAGCGTCGACTGGGTGAGATCGCGCAGGTCGATGCCGTCGATGCGCACGGCGCCGCCCGTCACGTCGTAGAGGCGCGGGATCAGCGAGGCGATGGTGGTCTTGCCCGCGCCCGAAGGACCGACGAGGGCGACGACCTGACCTGGCTCGACCGTCAGGTCGACGTCACGCAGCACCAGCACGGCGTCGTCGTCGACCGTGTCGAGCACGCCACCGGGCGACTCGAGCGACGAGACGCTCACCGCGCTGGCCGGCGGGTAGTGGAAGCTCACGTGATCGAGCCGGATGCGGCCTTGTGGCGCCACCAGATCGACGGCGCCGGGGCGGTCCGCGATGGAGGTCGGCGCGTCCAGCACCTCGAACACCCGCTCGAAGGAGACGACGGCAGTCATGAGGTCGACCCGGGCGTTGGTGAGGTCGTTGAGCGGCTGGTAGATGCGAGTGACGTAGGCCGCCATCGCCACGAGGGTGCCGAGTGTGATCGTGCCCGAGATCACCATCTGGGCGCCCACGCCGTACACCGCGGCCACGCCCACCGCGCTCACGACCCCCAAGGCCACGAAGAACACCCGGCCGTAGAGCGCCTGGCGAATGCCCGTGTCACGGACCTCGGCGGCGCGGCCGCTGAACTTCGACAGCTCGTCGCCGTAACGCCCGTACAGCTTCACGAGCATGGCCCCGGAGACGTTGAAGCGCTCGGTCATCTGCGCGTTCATCTGGGCGTTCAGATCCATGCGCTGGCGCGAGATCGCCTGCAGCACCCGCCCGACCCGCTTGGCCGGCAGGATGAACAGCGGCAGCACCACCAGCGCTAACACGGTAAGTCGCCACTCGAGGATCAACATCGTGGTGATCGTGGTGCTCAGCACGATCACGTTCGACACCAGCGACCCGAGCGTGCCGGTGACCGCGTCCTGCGCCCCGATCACGTCGTTGTTGAGCCGGCTGATCAGCGCGCCCGTCTGGGTCCTCGTGAAGAAGGCAACGGGCATGCGCTGCACCTTGTCGAACAGCGCCACCCTCAGGTCGTGGATCATCCCCTCGCCGATGGTGGACGCGCCCCACCGCTGCAACACGCCCACCGCGGCGGACGACAGCGCCGCCACCACCGTGACTGCTGTGAGCCAGACCACGAGCTGGCGGTCGGCCGAGGGGATGGCATCGTCGATGATCCAGCGGAACAGCAGCGGCGGCAGCAGGCCGAGCAGAGAGCTCACCACGATGGTGGCGAGGTAGGCCAGGATCCACAAGCGATAAGGGCGCGCGAACCCCCACGCCCGCCGCAGCACCTGGCGGTCGAGGGTGGCGCCCTTGACCGCATCGGCGTTGTTCCCGAAGCGGGGTGGGCCGACGCGCATTCGCATTCCCATCGCCTCATGAAGGCTACGGCCGCGGCTCCGGATCGCGACCTGGCCCTTAGCATCCGGTGCCGTGCGAGCCCCCCGGACCGTCGGCCTGCTGCTTGCCGGCCTGTTGATCGCCGGCTGTTCGACCGCCGCCGGAGACGTCACCGTCAGCGGGACGAGCACGGGGTCGACCAGCTCCTCCGGGTCGACCCAGCCGGCCACCAGCCTCACCCCCGGCACCGCGGGTGCGGCGACCACCTCCCCGACCGAGGTCGCGGCCCCGACCACCACGGCCCCGATCCCGGTGGCTCCACTCGACTGGAAGCCGTGCGGGCGCTTGCAGTGCGCAACGCTGACGGTCCCGCTCGACTACGCCGACGCGTCCAAAGGCACCATCGACCTGAACGTCAAGCGCCGTCCCGCCAGTGGCAACGACCGCGTCGGGTCGCTGCTGGTGAACCCCGGCGGCCCGGGTCTTCCCGGTACCACGCTCGTCGACCAGGCCACGCTGCTCTTCAGCGAGGACCTGCTCGACCGGTTCGACATCGTCGGCTGGGACCCTCGGGGCACGGGCGAGTCCAGTCCGGTGGACTGCGTCGACGACCTGGACCCGGTGCTTGCCCTCGATCAAGAGCCAGACACGCCCGCCGGGAAGGCAACTCCTCATCGACGCTGCCAAGCAGTTCGACGCGGCATGCGAGGAGCGCAGCGGCCGCATCCTGCCGTACATCTCCACCCAGGACTCGGCCAAGGACATGGAGCAGATCCGCAGGGCGCTCGGCGAGGAGAAGATCTCCTACTTCGGGTTCTCCTACGGGAGCCAGCTCGGGGCGATGTACGCCACGTTGTTCCCGACGAGCGTTCGCGCCATGGTGCTCGACGGAGCCGCCGACCCGAACGCAGGGTACGTCCAGAACACCAAGCAGCAGACGGTCGGTGTCGAGCGAGGGCTGCAGCAGTTGATGGACGATTGCGCCAAGCGGACCTCGTGCGCCTTCCACCACGACGGCAAGCCGATGGCGGCCTTCGACGCGCTCATGGCGAAGCTGGCGGTCGACCCGATCCCGTCCGCCGACAGCTCACGCCCCGCCGTGGGACCGGGCATCGCCTACTACGGCGTCGTGTCCGGCCTCTACCTCAAGCAGTTCTGGCCGCTCGTCACCCGTGCGTTGGCGGCGGCCGAGCAGGGCGACGGCTCCAAGCTCCTGGCGCTGTACGACGAGTACACCCAGCGCCGGGCCGACGGCACCTGGACCAACGAGTTCGAGGGCCTGATCGCCATCAACTGCCTGGACGATCCCGGACCGAAGGACCCTGCGTTCCTCGACACGTTCGCTGCGGAGTTGAAGACGCTGTCACCGCACTTCGGTGAGTCGGCCGCCTACAACTACAACTGCGTCTACTGGCCCGTGCCCCAGAAGCCACCGGTGAAGCTGACCGGTGCCGGCGCCGGCACCATCGTCGTGGTGGGCACGACCGGCGACCCCATCACGCCGTTGGAGAGCACGACGAACATGGCGGCCGCCCTCGAAGACGGTGTGCTGGTCAGGGTCGAGGCCGACCAGCACACCGGCTACGGCGTGAACGAGTGCGTCGTCAGGGCCGTCGACGACTACCTCATCGACCTCAGCGCCCCTGAGTCCGGCCTCGTCTGCAAGTAGGTCTCATAGACCTCGTCAAGTAGAGAGGTCGTTGCCGGGCGGCAACGAGATGCGCGCGAACCGTTGGTTGACTGCGACGGGCGAACGGACGGTTGGAGGGAACCACCATGCATCGGCGGGCCGCAGCCATCGGTCGCTGGGGCGTCACCATTGTCGCCGCGATGGTGCTGGCCGTCGTGGTGCTACCGCTGGCCGGGGCATCGGGGCGGGTGGGCCCGGGCGAAGTATCGGTCCAGGCGTCCTGGTCACTCGGCGGCGGCAGCGAAGTGAACGTCCCGCCGGTCGGGCGGGTGTCCTTCGCCACCCACGCCGCCCCGCTGCGGCTGAGTGCCACGATCGAGTCGGTCGATGCCACCTCGGTGCAGAACCTGATCGGCGAAGCGCGGCCACTCCTGGCCGTGCAACGCGACGCCGAGGACGAGCTGCGTGACCTCGTCCTCGGGGTGACCGTGCGGGCGTTGGTCGCGGCAGTACTCGCCGGCGTGCTCGTGGGTGCGCTCGTGCCGTGGCGGCGCTGGCGCACGGTCCTGATCGGCGGGGCCAGCGGCGGCGCCGTAGTGGTGTTGCTCTTGGCCACCACCTGGCAGGAGTTCTCGACCGACGCGCTCCGCAGCCCGCAGTACTACGGAGCCATCGAACGCGCCCCGCAGGTGATCAACGCGATGGAGCGCGGCGTGCAGTCCTACCAAGGCGTGCAGGACCGCATCGACGTGTTGACGACCCGGATCAACGAGCTGACGGCGTTGAACGCGGCACCGACCATCGACGATCCGGTCGGCGAGGTCCGGCTCCTGCACGTGAGCGACATCCACCTCAACCCGCTCGGCGTCACGTTGGCGGGTGATCTGGCGCAGCGGTTCGACGTCGCCGCCATCATCGATACCGGCGACCTCACGAGCTTCGGCTACCCGCAGGAAGCGAGCATCGGCGCCATGGTCTCCGACCTCGGTGTGCCCTACTACCTCATCCCGGGGAACCACGACTCCTTCGCCAACCGGGTCGCGCTCGACCACTACGACAACATCACGGTGGTCGACGGCGACGTCGTCGACATCGCCGGCGTGCGGGTGGCCGGGTTCGCCGATCCGAACTTCACGGTCGACGGCCATCCCACCTACGACGAGAACGTGAAGGCCCGCGAGGCGAAGGCACCGGATGTGGCCGCCCTCGTCGACCGGGAGAAGCCGGACGTGCTCGCGGTCGCCGGGCTCCAGCTGGCCGCCACCGTGGGCGGCAAGGTGCCGCTGGTCATCTCGGGCGACATCCACGAGCGCTCGTCCCACGAGGTCGAGGGCACGCTCATGTTGACCGTCGGCTCGACCGGCGCCACCGGACTCGGGTCGTTCACCGCCGTCGAGGACCGCCCGTACGAGGCCGAGGTGCTGCATCTGCGCGGCGGTCGTCTCGTGGCCCTCGACTACGTCACCATGACCGGCTTCGGCGGCGACTTCAGCCTGCAACGGACCGTCTACGGCACGAGCTGAACCCAGGACTGCTTCGTTCGGGCCTTCGTTAGGGTGATGTGGGAATGACGCTCGTCCCCTCCAGCTCTCACTGGGGTGCGTTCAGCGCCCTGGTCACCGACGGCCGGGTCGTCGATGTCGTGCCCCACGCCGCCGATCCCGGATCCGTCGCCTCTGCTCGGCAACATCGCGGGTGCCCTGCACCACCGCGCTCGCGTGGCCCGTCCGGCGATCCGTCGGGGCTGGCTGGAACGAGGGCCGGGCCCGTCCCCGCAGCGGGGCCACGAGCCGTTCGTCGAGGTGTCATGGGACGAAGCGCTCGACCTCGTCGCCGACGAAGTGGCACGGGTCCGTGACGTGCACGGCAACGAGGCCATCTTCGGCGGCTCGTACGGCTGGGCCAGCGCCGGCCGCTTTCACCATGCGCAGAGCCAGATCCATCGCTTCCTCAATCTCGCCGGCGGCTGCACCCAGTCGGTCAACACGTACAGCACCGGCACATCGGAGGTGCTGCTGCCTCACGTGGTCGGGTCGGCCTACGAGGTGATCCACCGGGCGTCGAGCTGGTCCACCATCGTGGAGCACACCGAGCTGCTGGTGGCCTTCGGCGGCGTCCCGGCCAAGAACGTCTCGGTCACCCCTGGCGGCGTCACCCGCCACACCTCGCGGGCTCATCTGGAGGACGCGGCGCGCCGAGGCCTCGCCATCGCGCTCGTGAGCCCGCTGCGCGCCGACCTCCCGCCCGATGTCGACGCCACCTGGTACCCGGTGCGTCCCGGCAGCGACGTCGCCTTCATGCTCGGCCTCGCCCACACCCTGGTGGCCGACGGGCTGGTCGACCGGGCCTTCCTCGACCGCTACTGCGTCGGCTACGAGGTGCTGGAGGCGTATCTGCTCGGCGTCGGCGACGGGGTCGTGAAAGACGCCCAATGGGCGGCCGCCCGCTGCGAGATCCCGGCCGACGCCATCCGCCGCCTCGCCCGACGCATGGCTGCCCACCGCACGCTCGTCACGGTGACGTGGTCGCTGCAACGCACCGACCATGGCGAGCAGCCGGTGTGGGCAGCGTTGGCGCTGGCGGCGATGCTGGGCCAGATCGGCCTGCCCGGCGGCGGGTTCGGTCACGGATACGGCTCCATGGCCGAAGTGGGCGCGACCGGTCCCGACCTCGTGTCGCCGCCGCCGTTGCCCCAGGGCCGCAACCCGGTGGTGACGTTCATCCCGGTCGCCCGCATCGCCGATCTCCTGCTGCATCCGGGAGACACGTTCGAGTACGACGGCGACACCTACGTCTATCCCGACACGCGGCTCGTGTACTGGGCCGGCGGCAACCCTTTCCACCACCACCAGGACCTCAACCGCCTCCGGCGCGCCTTCGAATCGCCCTGACACCATCGTCGTGCACGAGCCGTACTGGACCGCGCTGGCTCGTCACGCCGACATCGTCCTGCCGGCCACCGTCACACTCGAACGCGACGACATCGGCAACGGCCGGCGCGACAGCCATCTCATCGCCATGCACGCCGCGGTCGGCGCCCTACGCCGAGGCGCGCGACGACCACGCCATCTTCGCCGGACTGGCCGACCGTCTGAAGTTCGGTGACGCCTTCACCGAGGGTCGCTCACCGCGGGAGTGGCTCGCCCATCTGTACGGTCGCTGGCGCGGGAGCCTGGCGCGTCGCGGGGTCGAGGTACCGCCCTTCGAACAGTTCTGGGCCGAGGGCGGCGTGGCCCTGCCCGACAGCAGCCGCCCGGTCACGCTGTTCGCCGCCTTCCGCAACGATCCCGAGACGAACCGGCTGCGCACGCCGAGCGGTCGCATCGAACTGGCGTCGGCCACCATCGCGTCGTTCGGCTACGACGACTGCCCGGGCCACCCGAGCTGGATCGAGCCGCGCGCCTGGACCGGCGCCGATCGCTGGCCGTTGCACCTCATCGCCAACCAGCCGAGCACCCGGTTGCACAGCCAGCTCGACGTCGGTCCCCTCAGCCTGGCCAGCAAGGTGCACGGTCGTGAGCCCCTGCGCATCCATCCCGACGACGCCGCCCGGCGCGGCATCGCCGGCGGTGACGTCGTGCGCGTCTTCAACGACCGTGGCGCCTGCCTGGCCGGCGCGGTGGTCACCGACGACGTGCGCCCGGGCGTGGTGCAACTGTCGACGGGAGCCTGGTTCGACCCCATCGACGATCTCACGTTGGAACCGTTGTGCGTGCACGGCAACCCGAACGTGCTGACCGCCGATCTGCCCTCGTCGACACTCTCACAGGGGTGCAGTGGCCAGCACGCCATGGTGCAGATCGAGCGATTCGACGGCGTGCTGCCTCCGGTCACGGTGCACCAGCCCCCGGTGTTCGCTACCCGTTTGGTGACATCGCGTTGAGGAGCAGGAACGCGGCGACCGTAGCGAGCGATCTCTCGGGCCCCTCCATACAGCGCAGGTGAGTCCCGGCGCGACACGCGGGCCAGGCCAATGGGTGCATTTGGTGCACCGTATGGAGCCGGCCCCGACCTGCTCGGAGGCCTCCTGAAACGAGCGACTGTTCGGTTCAGGCTCGCGCGTCGTGACGCCGGAAACGTCAATAGCGATCCCGTCACCAAACCGTCAAACGGCCGGTCGAACCTCGCCTTGTGCGCGCCTGGCCGCACCCATTAGAACCTCATAGCGCGCCGCGGTCGCATGTGATCGACGCGCCGGGTCCGGGGGGATCCGTCCAAAGACTGAGGGGGAACACGTTGAGGTCGTCTACTACTGCTTCACCACAGCGACGCCTGTGGCGCCTAGGGGTCATGGGCCTCGCCGTCGGCGGGCTGATCCTCGCTGCCTGCGGCGGCGACAACTCGAGCGGATCGTCGTCGGCCACCACCGCGGCGTCAGCCGCGACGACGGCGGCTGGAGCGGCTACGACCGCAGGTGGTGCGGCCACGACCGCGGGCGGCACTGCCACCACGGCCGGCGGGACGGCCGCCGCGCCCACGGGTGAGCCCATCAAGGTCATGACGATCGCTCCGGTCAACACGAACCTGCCGCCCTACCCGAACATCCCGGCTGCGGCCGAGATCTACGCCAAGAACATCAACGACAAGGGCGGGATCAACGGACGCCCGCTGCAGGTCATCACCTGCGACGACAAGGGTGACCCGAACGAGGGCGCCAACTGCGCCCGCAAGGCCGTCGACGAGAAGGTCGTGGCCGTGCTGGGGTCGTTCGTGTTCGACGCCAGCCGCATCATCCCCGTGCTCGAGGACGCCAAGATCCCCTGGTTCGGCGAGTGCTGCCCGCTGGTCTCCCAGGAGTTCACGAGCGCCATCTCGTTCCCGATCGGTTCTCTCCTTCCCGGGATGGGCGCCGGCCTCGGCTACAAGATGGCTCAGGATGGCTGCAAGCACCCCGTCGACGTGGTCCTCGACATCCCCGCTGGTGACGTGGCCCTGCCGGCCCTGAAGAACGCCTACAAGGTCGGTGGTGGCAACCCCGACGACTTCAAGGTCGTCAAGATCGCCGCTGTCCCGCAGGACTACAGCGCGCAGGTCGCCGAAGCCACCAGCGGTACCGACTGCATCGCCGGCGGCATCTCCGATTCCAACTGGGCGGCCTGGCTGCCGGCCATGGCGGCTGCCGGTGCGACGCAACGGCTCTACGGCCTCCAGGGCAACCTCAACACCAAGATTGCCGAGCAGTTCCCCGAGCTCACCCAGAACGGCGTGGTCTCCGGTTCCTACCCGAACATCGGCAGCCCGGTGTTCGACGACTACCGGGCGGCACTGGAGAAGTACAACGCTCCGGACCTCGATTGGAACAGCCTCGCCGGTCTCGGCACCTGGACGGCGTACACGGCCTTCACGAACATCGTGAAGGGGATGACGGGTGACATCAACAACCAGACGTTCCTGGACGCCGCCAACAAGACGACCAAGCTCAACACCGACGGCATGATCGGCGAGATCGACCTCACCACGCCCTACACGGGCTACGGAGGAACGCTCCCCCGCATCTTCAACCGCACCGTGTTCTTCGACGTCATCAAGGACGGGAAGTTCAGCCCCCTCGATGGCAAGGCCTACGACATGACGGGCCCCATCGACGGCAACCCAATCACCTGATTCAGCGTTGGTGGTGCTGCCGGGGGGCGGCACCACCAACGTGACCAGCGGAGCCCACTCGATCCGGAGGTAGCTCGAAGGTGCAAGAAATCATCCGGTTTGCGCTCCTTGGCCTCGGGCTGGGTTCGCTGTACTCGCTGGCGTCGCAGGGCCTGATCGTCATCTACCGCGGCTCGGGGGTGCTGAACTTCGCCCACGGCGCCATCGGCATGGTGGGCGCCTACATCGAGTGGGAAGTCAAGAACGAGTACGGCAAGCCGATCTGGTTCGCGTGGCTGTGCGGGCTCCTGGCCTGCGCCATCATCGGCGCGCTCACCCACCTACTGATCATGCGAAGGCTGCGAAGGGCCTCGCCACTGGCCCGCATCGTGGCCACGCTCGGCGTGCTCATCGTGCTCCAAGCCGGTGCCGTGCTGCGCTACGGATCGAAGATCACCTTCGTGAAGTCGGAGCTCCCGGTCACCGTCCTCGAGCCCTTCGGCATCATCTTCTCGGTCGACCGCCTCGTGCTGGTCGGCATCGCCGCCGTGCTCAGCCTCGGGCTGTGGGTCCTGTACCGGTACACCAAGTTCGGCATCGCCACTACGGCCGTCGCCGAGAATCAGCGGGCGGCTTCCGCGGTCGGCCTGTCCCCCGACTGGATCGCCACGGCCAACTGGGCATTGGGCTCCTCTCTGGCGGGCTTGGCCGCCATCCTCATCGCACCGATCGTGCAGCTGCAGGTCGCCACGATGACGAACCTGGTGCTCGCCGCACTGGCCACCGCCCTCGTCGCCAGCTTCCGCTCGTTCCCCGTCGCCTTCGCCGCCGGCATGCTCATCGGCATCGGCCAGACCGAGCTGACCCGCTACGTCCACACACCCGGCATCTCCAGCTCGCTCCCCTTCGCCGTCATCATCATCTGGATGCTGCTGCGGGGCGCCGCCCTGCCGCTGCGCGACTACTTCCTGCAGCGCCTGCCGGCCGTGGGCACCGGTCGTGTCCATCCCATAGCTATCGCCGTGGCCGTCGCCCTCACGTGCCTCATCATCGTGTCGGTACCGATCGAGTGGCAGGACGCCTTCGTCACCACCTTCGCCATGGCCTTCATCTTGCTCTCTGTGGTGGTGATCACCGGGTACGCAGGACAGCTCTCACTCGGCCAGTTCGCGTTGGCCGGCTTCGGGGCGTGGGTCGCCGGCCGGCTCGTGGACGCCGGCGGCTGGCCCTTCTGGGCGGCGCTGCTCGCCGGCGCCGTCGCCACCATCCCGATCGGTGTCCTCTTCGCGCTTCCTGCGGTGAGAGCCCGAGGTATCAACCTCGCCATCGTCACCCTCGGCATGGGCAGCGCGATGGAGCTGATGATCTTCAACAACGGTGACTTCGTCGGCGGGTTCGCCGGGACGCGCATCGGCAAGCCCGATCTGTTCGGGTGGGACATCAACGCCATCTCCCATCCCGGTCGCTACGCCATCGTCTGCATGTTCATCTTCGTCGCCGTCGCGCTCATGGTGGCGAGCATGCGCCGAGGTCGCTCCGGACGGCGCCTGCTGGCCGTACGAACGAACGAACGGGCCGCCGCCGCGCTCGGCATCAGCGTGCCCGGCGCCAAGATCTACGCCTTCGCCGTCTCGGCCGGTATCGCCGCGCTGGGCGGCACGCTGCTGGCGTTCCGCAAGGACGTCATCCTCTACGGCTCCGAGTTCACCAACTTCACGTCCATCCTGGTCGTGGCGTGGTCGTTCATCGGCGGCATCGGCTTCCTGCTCGGCCCCATCTTCGGTTCGACGTTGGCGCCCGGTTCGCTCGGCAGCCAGCTGACCAACCAGATCCTCTCCAGCGTCACGCAGTACATCCAGCTGATCGGCGGCGTCCTCGTCGTCCTGTTGGTGCTGCAGAACCAGGACGGCATCGCCAAGGAGTCCATCAACCAAGTGGCATGGATCGCGGGCAAGATGCAGGCGAAGTTCCCCAAGCTCCCGCGGAGCAAGCCAGAGGTCTTCGAGCTACCACCCGAGAAGCGTGACACCGTCACACCCCGCACGCTCGAGGTGCAGGGCCTGCGCGTCCGCTACGGCGGCGTCGTGGCGGTGAACGAAGTCTCCTTCTCGGTGACCCCTGGTCGCATCGTCGGTCTCATCGGGCCCAACGGTGCCGGCAAGACCTCGGTGATCGATGCCGTCACCGGCTTCACCCGAGCCGCGGGTGGTTCGGTCAGGCTCGACGGCCAGGAACTGCTGGGGATGACCGCGACCAAGCGCGCCCGAGCGGGCCTGAGCCGCTCCTTCCAGTCGCTCGAGCTCTTCGAGGACGCGTCGGTGCTCGACAACCTCCGCGCCGCCTCCGACCCGCGCGACCGGCTGTCGTACGTGCGCGATCTCGTGCATCCGGTGGCACCTCAGTTGCCCGGTCAGGTGGTGGCGGCCATCCGCGAGTTCCACCTCGAAGACGACCTCATGCGCCAGGTGCAGGATCTGCCCTATGGCCAGCGCCGCCTGCTCGCCATCGCCCGCGCGGTGGCCACGCAGCCCAGCGTCCTGCTGCTCGACGAACCGGCGGCCGGCCTCAGCGACGTCGAGACGGCGGAGTTGGCCCACCTGGTGCGGCGGCTGGCCGTCGACTGGGGCATCGCCGTGCTGCTCATCGAACACGACATGACGTTCGTGATGAGCGTGTGCGACCACATCGTCGTGCTGGACTTCGGCACCCAGATCAGCGAAGGTTCGCCTCAGGAAGTGCGTCGCGATCCGGCCGTCATCGCCGCGTACCTCGGCGAGTCCGAGGAAGAGGTCGCGGCCACGCTGGCGCCCGTCACAGGAGGCGACGTGTGAGCACACCCACCGACTTGGGCGCCGAGAACGGCACGCCCGGATCCAGCAGCGGTACGGCCACCACGACCGCGGTGTTGCAGGCACGAGGCGTCTCGGCCGGCTACGGACCCCAGGCCGTGATCCACGACGTCGACCTCGAGGTCGAGCCGGGCGAGGTCGTCGGGCTCCTCGGCGCCAACGGCGCAGGAAAGACGACGACGCTGCTCACGCTGGCCGGCGAGCTTCCGCTGCTGTCCGGTGAGGTGCTGCTCGGCGGTGTTGTCACGACGGCAGCGCTGCACCGCCGCGCCCGGCAGGGCCTCATGTTCGTCACCGAGGAGAAGTCGGTGTTCATGGGCCTGACCGCCCGCGACAACCTCAGGGTGGCCGAAGTCGAGCTGGACGACGCGCTGACGCTGTTCCCCGAGCTGGAGCGACTGCTGGGGGTGCGCGCCGGTCTGTTGTCCGGTGGCGAGCAGCAGATGCTCACACTGGCCCGGGCGCTGAGCCGCAAGCCGAAGGTGCTTCTGGCCGACGAGTTGTCGATGGGCCTCGCCCCACTGGTCGTCAAGCGACTGCTCGACGCCGTCGTGCGGGGGGCCAAGCAACAGGGCACCGCCGTGCTGCTGGTCGAGCAGCACGTCCGCAAGGCCCTCGAGTACTGCGACCGCGCCTACGTGATGCACCGTGGACGGATCGAGCTCACCGGCTCGGCCACGGAGCTACTCGGCCGCCTCGGCGAGATCGAGGACCGCTACCTCGCGGTGGCGACCGGCATCGACAAGTCCGGGGTCACACCCGACTGACGCCGTGCTCGTCATTTCGCGCACCGGGGCCACGTAGCCTCCTTCTACGCTGACGGCCGTGAGTGGACTCGACGCCATCGGCAGCACACCCGTCGTACGCCTGGATCGCCTCGCCGGCGGCGACGCCGCCGAGGTGTGGGTCAAGATGGAGGCAGCCAACCCGACCGGCTCGTACAAGGACCGAATGGCACTGGCCATGATCGAGGCGGCCGAACGCGACGGGCGGCTGCAACCCGGACAGCTCGTCGTCGAGTACACCGGCGGTAGCACCGGTTCTTCGCTCGCCTTCGTGTGCGCGGTGAAGGGCTACCCGCTGCGCATCGTGTCGTCGGACGCCTTCGCCATGGAGAAGATCCGCACGATGCAGGCGTTCGGCGCCGATGTCGAGCTGGTGCCGAGCCCGCACGGCATCACACCGGAGCTGATCCCCGCGATGATGCGCCGCGCCGGTGAGATCGCGGCGCAGACGGGCGCGTTCTGGACGGACCAGTTCAACAACAGCGACATGATCGAGGGCTACCGCGGTCTCGGCGAGGAGGTGCTGGAGCAGCTTCCCGGGCCGCCGGCCATCGATGCCTTCTGCTGCTACGTCGGTACCGCCGGATGCTTCCTCGGTACCTCCCGGGCGATGCGCGTCGCGCTGCCAGAGCTGCACCGCGTCGTGGTGGAGCCGGCCGAGTCGGCGGTGCTCTCGGGCCGCCCGGCCGGCACCCACCACATCGAAGGCGGAGGAACGGGCCGGTGGCCGCCGAAGTTGACAGCCGACGACTTCGACGAGGTGATCGCCGTACCCGAGGCCGTGGCGTTCTCCCTGGCCCGGCGGGCGGCGACGGCGGACGGCATCTTCTCGGGGCCGTCGACCGGCGCCAACCTGTTCGCCGCGCTGGCCGTCGCCCGGCGGCTGGGTCCGGGGCATCGGGTCGTCACGATCCAAGTCGACAGCGGCCTCAAGTACCTGGCCGGCGACCTGTACGCCTGAGCCGCGCGCGGCGTGCCGACCGCTTCTTTGGCGAACTGATCCGCTTTGACCTCGTGGCGCAGCTCGGACCGGTGCGGCGCGAACATGCCGCGTGCAGGGCGAGTCAGCTCAGGCGGTCGAGTAGCTCATCCAGCGGGATGGCGGCCATACCGATGTTCGCATCGGAGATGCCATACGGCATCACGATCACGTCGCCGTGGAGCATCGCGCCGCACGAGTACACGACGTTGGGGACGTAGCCGTCACGCTCATCTTCCAGCGGGACGAGCAGGGGCGCCTTCAAGTGCCCGATGACTCGGGTCGGGTCATCGAGGTCGAGCAGTTCGGCACCGATCGAGTAACGGCGCATAGGCCCGACGCCGTGGATCAGCATGAGCCAGCCGGCGGCGGTCTCGATCGGCGAACCGCAGTTACCGAGCTGGATGAGGTCCCACGGCTCTCCCGGTCGCTGCAACGAGACCGGTGCTCCCCACACCCTTGGATCGGGGGAGCTCACGATCCCGTTGGTCTCCCGGTCCCAGCGCGACAGCGCGACGTACGCCCCATTGATGCGCCGGGGAAACACCGCCATGCCCTTGTCTCTCGCGCCTCGGCCCGTGAGCAGCGTGCTGTTGAACGTGCAGAAGTCGCTCGTCGACAGGAGGTGCGGCGCCACGTGGGCCCCGTCGTAGGCGGTATACGTGGCGTAGTAGGTCACGGTGCCGTCGTCGTCGACGAAACGCACGAACCGGGCGTCTTCCATTCCCTGGCTCTCGCTCGGGGCCGTCGGGAAGAGGACGCGCTCGGAGATCGACGACGCCGAGGGGAAGCTGACTGCGTAGTTGGCGGCCGCGATCCGCCGGAACCGATCGATGGTCTCGGTGGCATCGCGCCGCGTGACGAGCTGATCCTGCAACGCGTGCAAGGCGCTGTCCAGCTCCTCGCCGGTGAACGGATCGGGCAGCATGTCGAGGACGAACGCCGCGCTCGGACCGTCGTCGTCGAGAGAGCGCAACACCCGGCGGAAGAGGTCGCGGCGGTAGCGCGACGGCCCCACCCGCCCGCTGACCAGATGGGCATCCAGTCCGTCGAAGGAAACCTCGCCACCGGCATGGACGACGCCGGTGCGGAACTCGATCGACGACACGTGACCCTCGCCGACGGCGCGCAGGCTCATGACGAAGCGGGCATCGCCGTCGATCATCCCGCTCTGGTCCGGGTGCAGCACCATCGACGGGTTGCAGATGGCGGCCGCCTCGACGGCGTACTCCTTGGTGAAGTACGCGCCGACGAGCTGCCGGCGGGTGGCGGACAGCTCGGAGGGGTTGTCGATCCGGTGGGCTACGAGCTCGAAGTGCTCGTCGAGGAGGGCAGGCAGATCATGGTGCCGATCAGCGAACGTGGCCACGACGTCGGCGAGTGTGGCTGCGGCCACATCGTCGTCCAGGCCGAGCACGCGATCGACGACCGAGCCGGCCCGCGACGCTCCTTCGATCACACCTTCCTGACCGGGAACGAACAACTTGGCCAGCACGCGCCCGGGATCCGGCTGCAACCGGTGGCTACTGCGGCGGACGTCGATGGCCGCGACGGAGGTCACGAAGCCACGAGTTGATGCGCGTGCTGCAACGTGGCCACCAGAGCCAGGGTCGACTCGGCTCCCTGGTTCTCGTTGCGACCCACGACGTGCAGACCATCGCAGCCCCCGCCACTGGTGGGCTCGTAGAGCGATGTTCCGGTGTCGTTGTCCCCCAAGAACCAGCCGACGGCCAGCTCGACGGCACCGGCCCAGCGAACGTCACCCGTGACCCGGTAGGCGCGTGCGCACGCATCGGCGAGGGCGGCGGCCTCGATCGGCTGCTGGTCGAAGCCGGGGCGGACCTCACCGAGCGTCCAGCCGCCCACCGGCGTGACCGACAGGTGACCGTCGCGTGTCTCGATGTCGACGAGCCATCCGAGCAACTCCAGACCGTCGTGCAACGTCCGCGCGTCGTCGAGGTGCTCACCGGCCGCGATGAGGGCCTCGGGGAGCGCGGCGTTGGCGTAGGTCAATCGTGACTCGGGCCAGGGCCACACCGCGTTGCCCGTGGGGCGACCGATGACGCGCGCCGCGGCCGCCAGCAGCGCCCGCGCCGACGCGTCGTCGGGCCTGACCGTGAGGATCTCCGACGCCCCCAACGCGGCGAACGCCATCGCCCTGCGGTACCGGCACCGCCAGCGGGCGCTGCGAGCGAAGCCGTCGCCGGCGCGCCGGCGAACCACCGGATCGGTGGCCCGGGCGGCGGCGGTCCCTAGACCCCAAAGCGCCCGCCCCCAGCAGTCCTCGATGCCGGCCTGGTCCTCCCAACGACGGTCGAGGCCCAGGCGGTTGTGACAGCGCCCGTCGGGCGCCTGCGCGCTGATGACGAAGTCGAGGTAGCGCTGGGTCAAGTCGACGACGAGGGCCGACTGCTCGGGGTGTCGAGCGGTCACGACGAGGGCGCGCGCGACGTCGTCGAGGCAGTAACCGAGGTGTCGCCGAGGCGTGGTGTGGTCGGCGTGCTCGAAGATGCCGACGTTGTCGGTGAGGCGCACGACGTGATCGAACGACGGGACCGGCAGGCCAACGGCGGCGCTCATGCTCATGCTTTCGCTCATGCGACGGCCGACGCGCCGGCGCTCACGAGAGTGCGGGCGAGGCCGCGGTAGCGAGCGGCGACCGCCGACCAGAGCAGGTCCGGTGCCAGCGCAGCGGCGCGCTTGGCCATGATGGCCGCCTGCGCCGGCTCGCACAGGACCTGGCGGATCGATTCGGTCATGGCGTCAGGGTCGTCGTGATCGACGATGAGGCCGGCGCCCGAACCCAACAGCTCGACGGCATGCGGGAACGCCGTGGCGATCACGGGGCGGCGGGCGGTGATGGCCTCGATCAGCACACCCGACGTGACTTGCTCACGCGAGTCGTAGGGCAGGATGACCACATCAGCCGACGCCGCCAGTGAACCGAGCGACGCGACATCGAGGTAGCCGGGTGTGAACGTCACCATGTCGGCCACACCGAGCCGCTCGGCGCGGGCGATCAAGCCGTTGCGATAGGCCTCGCCGTCACGCTCGAGCACCCGCGGGTGCGTCTCGCCGACCACCATGTAGTGCGGTCGTGGGTCGAGGTCGCGCATCGTGGCCAGCGCGTCGATCACTCGCTCGATCCCCTTGCCGGGACCGAGCAGTCCCCACGTCACCATCAACGGCCGGTGGCCGTCACGCCACGACGTCTGATCACGCCGGGCATCGGACGCGCCGTGAGGGATCACCACGATCTTGGCGACATCGACGTCGTAGTGCTCGATGAGTCGGGTGCGCGCCGTGAGCGTCATGGTGACGAGCGCGCTGGCGCAGCGTGCCACCGCGTTGAGCACGAACCGCTGATGCGGCGTGGGATCGACCAGCACCGTGTGCAAGACGACGATGCTGGGCACCGTGAGCTGTTCGAGCACTTGGACGACCGAGTCACCGTCGGGGCCGCCGAAGATGCCGTACTCGTGCTGCACCACGACGACGTCGAACGCGTTGAGCGCGGCCACCGCGCTGGCAACGGCGTCGGGATCGTCGTGCACCATCTGGGCGACGACGCTCGGCTGCGCCGACACCTCTGCTCGCTCCAACACCCGCACGACGCCGGTCTCGTGACCGGAGGCGCGGATCTCGTTCTGGAGTGCAGCGGTGAACGTCGCCAGACCACATTGGGTCGGGGGATAGCTGCTCAGGAATCCAAACGACGCTGGCATGCCAACAACCTCCCAGGGCTCGGGGCGTAGCGGTCAGCGACGGCTACTTCTGCCGCGACGGCCCAAGAACCGGTGTACGTCGAACTGGCCGCAGCCTTGCCGACAGCACACCGATCAGAAGGTCGGTGCGTCCTACATCCCGCCTCTTCCCTCTCGTCGACCACTCCACGAGGGGCTGTCGAACACGAGCGAGCGTGAAGCAGAGGAGGATTTGCAATGCGACCCTACCAGCGATGACCGCGCAAACAGGTGTGCCATGAGCGACAGGAGGGTTCAGGTCATGACGCGCGCTTGGTCGCCGCGGGCACCAAAGTGGCTGCGGCGATGGCGTCGCAGCGCCAGCAAGACTCGGCCAGGTTGCGCGGATCGGAGTGCACGCTGAGGCGCGTCGGTCGCACGACACGCGTCGATCCCGCGTCAGACGTGATGCGCACACCCACGTCGTTCGAGCCTCGCTTGGTGTCGACCAAAGCGACGATCGCCGGGACCAGCGGCATCTCGGCGTCGCTCGCATCGTGCACGAGCACATGGTCGCCCATGCGCAGCGCGTTCCATTCCAACCTCACCATGACGTCACCTTCCGGCTACCGAGCAACGATTCGCGACACGGAGGGCACAGCCACCATTCGGGCTGGGCCACGGGATGCAGCAAGGGATCGCCCGGAAAGCTCTGGCGGCACCGGCCGCACTGGCGTGAGCCCAGGGGTCGTTCGTCGACGGGCTCTGCTCCCGATGCCAAGCCCGTGGTGGATCTCTCCGCCATGACGTCTCCTCGCGCGATTTCGGGAGAGGCGTCGGGCCTGTGTGCGGGGCGACAACCGAACCGGTCGTCCTGCCCAAACGAGGCGTCCCTACCAAGATGTGACGCCATCATACCGGCGGACTCGCCGGTTGGAGCCGTCGTCGGCGCGGTGCTCGTAGGGGTACCGTCGGGTGCTGGTCTTGACCGGAGAGGCGTCCCATGGGTCTGCGCATCGCCATGCTGGCCCCGGTCGCGTGGCGGGTACCGCCCCGCCACTACGGACCATGGGAGCAGTTCGTGTCCTTGCTCACCGAGGGACTGGTGCACCGCGGAGCGGACGTCACGCTGTTCGCCACGGGCGATTCACTCACGACGGCTCGCCTCTCCTCGACGGTGCCGCGCGGCTGGGAGGAAGACCCTGACGCCGAGCCCAAGGTGTCGGAGTGCCTGCACATCTCGGCCGTGTTCGAGCGCGCCGCGGAGTTCGATCTCATCCACAACAGCTTCGACTTCCTGCCGCTGACGTACAGCGCCCTCGTCGCTACACCGATGCTCACGACGATCCACGGCTTCTCCTCGCCTCGAATCCTCGCCGTCTACGAGAAGTACAACGACCGCGGCGGTTACGTCGCCATCAGCGACGCCAATCGCCATCCGCGGCTGCGCTACCTCACCACCATCCACCACGGCATCGACACGGACGCCTTCGCTCTCGACGACCATCCCGGTGACTACCTGCTGTTCTTCGGACGAATCCATCCGGACAAGGGCACCGCGGCAGCCATCGCCGTGGCCCGCCGCACCGGCCGGCCGCTCCTCATCGCCGGCATCGTCCAGGATCAGCGCTACTTCGACGAGCAAGTCGCGCCGCACGTCGACGGAAGATCCATCCGCTATCTCGGTCCGGTAGGAACCGAGGCTCGGTCAGCCCTACTGGGCGGTGCGCACGCGCTGCTTCACCTCATTGGGTTCGATGAGCCGTTCGGCTTCAGCGTGGTCGAGGCAATGGCGTGCGGCACGCCGGTGATCGCGTTCCGGCGGGGCTCCATGTCCGAGTTGATCGACGATGGTGCCACCGGCTTTCTCGTCGACAGCATCGACGACGCGGCGGCGGCGGTGGCGCTCGCCGGATCGCTCGAGCGGGGCGCGATACGAAGGCAGATCGTCGCTCGATTCGGCCGTGATCGCATGGCCGATGAGTACCTCGCGGCCTACGCCCAGCTGCTCGGCGACGGCCGCTGACGATGCGTCGTCGCGCGATCGGCCGCGGAACTCGTCGATCACCGGGTAGGGTGGCTGTTTCCGGGTGTCGCCGTACTGGTGAGATCCGTTTTGATGAGAAGAGAAAATAGTGACTACAGGTACCGTGAAGTTCTTCAACGCTGAAAAGGGCTTCGGCTTCATCGCGCGTGAGCAGGGCGACGATGTGTTCGTCCACTACTCGAACATCCAAGGTTCGGGCTACAAGTCGTTGGACGAGGGCCAGCGCGTCGAGTTCGACGTTGCCCCCGGCCGCAAGGGCGACGAGGCACAGAACGTCAGGATCGTCTGACGACGCCACCCAGTCGAGTCACGGACCGCTGGCCGGAAGGTCAGCGGTCCGTCGCGCCTGGCGACGGACCGCCCGCAACCGACGAAGATCAATTGTCCCGGTTGCTCGAGGCGGTGCGTGATGGCGACTTCGCCGACTCGCCGGTAGACAACGAAATGCTCGCCGCGGCGTTGAAGATGCCGCTCGTGTTGGTGGCGTCCTGCCTGCAAGAGGCCAAGGCTCGGTCGTTCATCTGGGGCATCCGCAGCGGTCGCCAGCCGGCGCCGTGGTACACCGATCTCGAAATGACCGTGCAAGGCAAGCGCTTCCTCGCCCACCGCCAGGTGTAAGCCGAAGCGACAGAGAGCTCGACCGTCCGGCCATCATCGGCCGGTACCGTGCGATCAATGGCGACCGACCCCGACATCCGCTTCGGCACGCCCGCGGGCCGGTGGTTGCTGGCGGCGACCGTCGCCGGGTCGGGCATCGCCTTCCTCGACACCACTGTCGTCAACGTGGCCCTGCCACACATCAACGACGATCTCGGTGGAGGACTGGCCGGCCTGCAGTGGACGCTCGATGCGTACCTCGTCACGCTGACGTCGCTGCTGCTGCTCGGCGGCTCGCTCGGTGACCTCTACGGTCGCCGCCGCATCTTCATCCTCGGCCTCGCGGGCTTCAGCGCCGGGTCCCTGCTGTGCGGGCTGGCCCCCTCCATCGAGGTGCTCATCGCCGCTCGTGCCGTCCAGGGCGCGGCCGGCGCGCTGCTCGTTCCCAGCAGCCTCGCCATCATCTCGGCCTCGTTCCATCCCGACGACCGGGCTCGCGCCATCGGTGCGTGGTCGGGTCTGGGCGCGGCCGCCGGTGCCCTCGGCCCGTTCGTCGGTGGCTGGCTCATCGACACCGTGTCATGGCGTCCCATCTTCTTCATCAACATCCCGATCGCCGCGGTCACCGTCGTCATCGCCTGGCGCCACGTCCCCGAGACGTCGGAGGGCCACGACGCGCCGCGTCCCGACTTCCGCGGTGCGGCCCTCATCACGGTGGCGTTGGCCTCCTTCACCACGGGACTGATCGAGATAGGCGACGGGCTCACGCCTCCCGTCGCCGTCGCATTGGTCATCGGTGTCGTCGCCTTCGTCGGTTTCCTCGTCGTCGAGGCGCACCACCCGCACCCGCTCCTGCCCCTGACACTGTTCCGCTCGATGCAGTTCACCGGAGCCAACCTCGTCACCCTCACCGTCTACGCCGGCCTCGGTGTCACCTCGTTCCTGGTGACGGTGCAGCTCCAGACCGGCCTGGGTTACTCGGCGCTGGCCGCCGGCGCCTCCATGCTGCCGGTGACCGTGATCGCGGCGGTGCTGTCAGCCCGCTCCGGTGCCCTCGCCCAACGCATCGGGCCGCGCCTGCCCATGACCGTCGGCGCCATGACCGTCAGTGCCGGCCTCCTGCTCTACACCCGCATCGAGCCCGGGCGTAGCTACGTCGAAGCCGTGCTCCCGGGTGCCATCGTGTTCGGGTTGGGCGTCACTGCTCTCGTGGCGCCCCTCACCGCCACCGTGCTGGCGTCTGTCAACTCGCATCAGGCCGGCGTGGCCTCGGGAGTCAACAACTCGGTGGCGCGGCTCGCCGCGCTGCTGGCCGTCGCCGTGCTGCCGGGACTAGCCGGCATCACCGCGGCGCAGGAGGGCGTCGGGTTCGGGCCCGGCTACGCCGCCGCGCTGCGGATGGCCGCTGCGCTCTGTGCCGGTGGCGCCGTCATCGCCTTCCTCACCATTCGAACCGCGGCGCCTGTGCGAACGGTGAGCCAGCCCCTCGCCGTGTCCTGCCTCGATCCGTGCGTCGCCGGCGCCGCGAGGCCGGCGGCCTGAGCTTCCTTCTCGACAGGTTCGTCGCAGTCAGAGCGTCTTGATCAAGCCACCGTCGATGACGAAGTCCGATCCGGTGACGTTGCCGGCCCGCCCACTGGCCAGGAACACGACCAGGTCGGCTACTTCGTCAGGTTCGGTGAAGCGACCGGTGGCGAAGCCGCCCTGGCTGGCGATGATCTCGCGCTTGGCCGTCTCCACATCGACGCCCGTCTGCTTGGCCACGGTGGCGGCGACGCCATCGGCACCCATCCACAACGGCGTGGCCACCGGACCGGGCTCACGGTGTTGACCCGGACGCCGCGGGGCCCGACCTCCATCGAGAGCGCTTTGCTGAAGTTGGTGAGGGCCGCCTTGGCCGCGGTGTAGTCGATGCTCGACGGGTCCGGCAGGAACGAGTTGACGGAGCTGACCGTGACGACGGTGGAGGGCGCTCGCTCCAGGAGGTGAGGCAACGCCGCCCGGGTGATTCGCACCGCCGCCATGAGGTTGAGGTTCAGCCCACGTAGCCAGTCGTCGTCGGTGAGCTCCAGGAAGCCTCCGAACCGGGGCGTGACCGAGCCGACGTTGTTGACCAACACGTCGACCCGACCCGTCTGCCCGAGCGCGGCGGCGATGAGCGCGACCGGACCCTCGGCGGTCGAGAGGTCGACGGCGACACCGATGACACGACCCGGCGCCGACCGTTGCGCCGGTACGGTGGTGACCCGGCGAGCACCGGCGATCACCGTCATCCCTTCGCGGGCCAACGCCTCGCACACGGCCAGCCCGATGCCCTGACTGGCACCCGTGACGACCGCCGTCTTCCCGCTCAGCTCGAGATCCACTTCCCGTAGTCAACTTGAAACGCAACGATCGCCCCGCCCGCTCAGCTCGACAACACGCGCGCCGATAGAGCTGTCCGCAGTGCCGTGTGCTTCACGGCAGCCTGCAAGGAGAACACTGTGACGTATCGCCGGCCCGTTCTGGCCGCACTGCCCGTAGCCGCCCTTCTGCTCGTGGGCGCCGCCTGTGGCGGTCAGAACACCAGCGCCGGCGTCGATGGTGACAAGACCTCGTTCTGCGCCATCAACGCCGAGATCGACGCCGGGACCAGAGGCGCCACCAGCGCGGACGAGTTCGTCACCGAGCTCTCACCGTTCGAGCCGAAGTTGGACACCTTCCTCGCCCACGCACCGGCGGCCATCTGGGCTGACGCGCAAACGTTGGTCGAGACGTCCCACACGGCCCTGAGCGACAACAACGGCGATGCTTTCGCTACCGATGCGGTGGTGCTGGCGGGCAAGAACGTCGACGCGTTCTGCGGCGGTAGCGCCTAACGCCTTCCGCCAACCAAGCTTGGCGGCCTGGACGGCGCCGGTGAGCACCACGATGCGATACCAGTCATCGGCCAGCGGTCCGTCGAACGAGCGTGCGTCTTCACGCCGAGCGGATGGCCGCCGGCCCGAAGGTGCAGCGGCAGGTCGGGCACCAGAACGCCTGGTGCAACTCGGTGCCGCAGGGGGCGTGCACCAGCACGGCCGTCGCTTCGCCGTCGCCCAGCCACCGGTCCCCCCAGCGCAGCAACGCCACCAGCACCGGCGACAGCTCGAGACCCATGGTCGTCAGGCGGTACTCGTAGCGCATCGGGCGCTCGTGGTAGGGCACCTTCGTCAGGACCCCCGCTTCGACAAGGCGCTTCAACCGGCCGGCGAGGACCGCTCGGGCCACGCCCAGGTCCTCGCGCAGGTCGTCGAACCGCCGCACCCCGCGGAACACGTCGCGCACCACCAGCATCGACCACTTGTCCCCGACCAGCTGCGCCACGGCGGTGATCGTGGCTTCGTCGGGGACGGTCGAGGTCGCGGGCGGCGCTGGGATCGCCGTTGCCGCCACCGTTGCTGGCGTCGGCGAGGCGGGCGGGGGCACGAGTCCGAGGGTACCAACCGATGCCAGTCGTGCTTCCGTACCAGTCTTGATTCCGAACCTAGTTAGTTCGCAATCCGAATCCACTCGGCTAGGTTCGGGGGATGGACGACCACACCCTGCTGTCGGCTCCCCTCCCCGAGCTGCTGGCGGCGGCCGGCGCGGTGCGCCACAGCACGAGGATCACCTACTCCCCCAAGGTCTTCATCCCGCTCACCATGCTGTGCCGGGACAGCTGCGGCTACTGCACCTTCGCCCAGCCCCCCGCCCGGGTGGCATCGCCGTACCTGACGCCCGAAGAGGTGCTGCGCATCGCCCGAGCGGGGGCCCGAGCCGGCTGCCACGAGGCGCTGTTCACCCTGGGCGAGCGGCCCGAGCTGCGCTACGACGTCGCCCAGCAGTGGCTACACGACCGCGGCTACGAGACCACGGTCGACTACCTCGCCGCCATGTGCCAGCTGGTGGTGGCGGAGACGGGCCTGCTCCCCCACGCCAACGCCGGCGCCTTGGACCGCGACGAGCTGGCCCAGCTCCGGCCGGTTACCGCCAGCCAGGGGATGATGCTGGAGACGTTGAACGGCGATCTCGAGTGCCATCGCCACGCGCCGGACAAGACGCCCGAACGCCGCATGGCCACGCTGGAGGCGGCCGGCGAGCTGGCCATCGCGTTCACCACCGGGATCCTGGTCGGCATCGGTGAGAGTCGTGAAGACCGGCTGGAGGCGCTGCATGCCATCGCCGCCAGCCACGGTCGCCACGGACACGTGCAAGAGGTCATCGTCCAGAACTTCCTGCCCAAGCCGCTCACGGTGATGCGCCACTCCCCGGCCTGCCCCTCCGACGACTATCTCTGGAGCCTCGCCGCGGCCCGGCTGATCCTGCCGCCCCAGATCCACCTGCAGGCGCCGCCCAACCTCAGCGACGACTTCGGGGCGCTGCTCGAGGCCGGCATCGACGACTGGGGTGGCGTGTCCCCGGTGACCGCCGATCACGTCAATCCCGAACGGCCCTGGCCCGACCTGGCCCGGCTGCGAGAGGTCACCGAGGACCGGCGGCTCGTGCTGGCGCCGCGCCTCACGATCTACCCCGAGTTCGCCGCCCGAGCGGACCGCTGGCTCGACCCCGCCATGGCCTTCCCGGTGCTCGACCGCTCCGACGCCGAGCACCTCGGGCGCGACGATCCCGGCGCCCACTTCCCCGAGAAGGTCAGTGGCACGCGCGACACCGGCGACGGCGCCGAGGTCATCCTCGTCGGTGACAAGTCCACGGCCTGGTACTCAGGCGCACCGGTGGCGCCCCCGCTGCTGGTGCCCACTCGGTCCGCCGGCGTCACGGGCGCGGTGGCCGAGGTGCTGGCCGGGGTCGCGCTGGGTCAGACGGTGGGCGTGGACGAGATCGTCACGCTCTTCGGCGCGCGCGGCCCGGAGGTCTCCGCCGTGGCCGAGATGGCGGACGACCTTCGTCGCTCAACGGTGGGCGAAACGGTCACCTGGGTGCACAACCGGAACATCAACTACACGAACGTGTGCACGTTCAAGTGCCGCTTCTGCGGCTTCTCCAAAGGCCCGCTGTCGCTGAACCTGCGCGGGGCGCCCTACCTCCTCACCCTCGACGACATCGCCGGGCGTGTGCGCGAAGCGTGGGATCTCGGCGCCACCGAGGTGACGTTGCAGGGCGGCATCCACCCCAGCTTCGACGGCGACTACTACATCGACGTCACCCACGCGGTGAAGGCGGCCGCACCCGACATCCACGTGCACGGCTTCACGGCGCTGGAGGTGACCGAGGGGGCCAAGCGACTGGGTGAGCCGTTGGAGAACTACCTGAAACGGCTCATGGACGCCGGTCTGGGCAGCCTGCCAGGCACGGCCGCGGAGATCCTGGACGACGAGGTTCGAGCCGTCCTGTGCCCCGACAAGGTGAACACCGAGGAATGGCTGTACGCCCACGAGACGGCGCACGGCGTGGGACTGCGATCGAACGTGACGATCATGTTCGGCGCCATCGAGGAACCGGTGCACTGGGCCCGGCATCTCGTGCGCACGCCGCGAGCTGCAGCTGCGCACCGGCGGCTTCACCGAGTTCGTGCCGCTGCCCTTCGTGCACATGGCGTCGCCGATCTACCTCCAGCGCAAGGCTCGCCGCGGTCCTACGTTCCGCGAGACCGTGCTGATGCACGCCGTCGGGCGGATCGCCTACCACGGCACCATCCCCAACATCCAGGCGTCGTGGGTGAAGATCGGCGGCGACGGTGCCCGGCAGCTGCTCCAGGCGGGCGTCAACGATTTGGGCGGCACGCTCATGGACGAGAACATCAGCCGCGCCGCCGGAGCCGAGCACGGCCAGGGCATGGAGCCCGACGACTTCGCCGCGCTGGTCGCCCCACTCCGGCGCCCACTGGCGCAGCGGACCACGCTGTACGGCGACGCCGCGCTCCTGGCGAGCCGCTAGCGCGCGGTTCGCATTCCACCGGGCGCTCGACCCGCCACCGCGCCCTCAAGCGCGCAGCCCGCGCGCTTGGACGCGCCGCAGCACCGGCAAGCGCGCAGCCCGCACGCGCTTGGACGCGCCGCAGCACCGCGCAGGACGCGCCGCAGCACCGGCAAGCGCTGCGGACCGGCAGCGCGCAGCCGCGCTTGGACGCGCCGCGGCACCGGCAAGCGCGCAGCCCGCGCGCTTGGACGCGCCGCCGGTCAGGCCTCGTCGACGCCGCCGGTGCGTCCGTGCTTCCAGTAGCCGCGGATGGTGGCGTGGCTGCGGGGCACGTCGCGCTCCTCGAACAGCCGGCGGCGGATCCGCTGCACCGCGGCGGCTTCACCGGCGGCCCACACCCGGGCACCGGGCGCAATGTCGGCGCCCCCGACCGCGGCCACGATCGTGTCGCCCGCCGGCGCTCCCTCAGGCAGGTCGTGCCAATGCAACGTGGCCAGCGGATGGTGGGGCAGCTCGAGGCGGCCATCGGGACGGGCAACCTCGATGTGCACCTGCACCGGGCGGTTCCGAGGTAGCGCCTCCAGCAGTTGGCTGATGGCGGGGATCGCTGTCTCGTCGCCGGCCAACAGGAAACCCGGCGCATCGGCGTCCACGGTGTAGCCGCGGCCGGGACCGGACACCGCGGCGGCAGCACCGGACGTCGCCGCCGCCGCCCAGGCCGACGCCACCCCGCTGCCGTGGACCACGAAGTCGAGGGCCAGCTCGAGCGCTTCGGTGTCGACGTGGCGCGGGGTGAACGTGCGAATGGCCGGCCGCCCGCCGTCGGGCAGCACGAACTCGTTGCCGTTCCACGCCGGCATCACGAGATCCTCGCTGATCGAGGAGGGGAGCAGCAGGCGCACACTGGCGGCCGGCTGGTCCACCGTGAGCCCGTGCAACTCTGCACCGGTGAAGACGACGCGGACCATCCGGGGGCTGAGGTGATCGACGCGGCGCACCGTCACCGACCTGAACGCCGGCGGTTCCCGCCGGATCCGCGTCGTCGTGGGTTCCTGGGAAGCGCTCATGGGACCAGCGTGGCATCTCGGCCCGGGCCTTCGCCTTCGATCGCACGGCGTTCGGGCGACAGCATCACGCTGAGGGCCACGACGCCGGCCAGGACGACGCCGGAGACCAGCACCGGCTCCGGCGTCACGCTGGACGCCACGACGACGGTGGCGCCGGCCAGGGGCACGGCGGTGCGGAGGGGGCCGGGGGGCTTCTCGCGGTAGTGCAGGGCCCATACGGCCACCATGTAGACGGCGATGGGAACCGTGGCGGCCAGCCCGGCCCGCACGTCCGACAGTTCGGAGTCCCCGATCGCCTGGTCGACGGCCACCGCAAGACCGGCCCCGGTGGCGGCCACCGCGCCGAACACGACGTAGTGCCCGTAGCCCCAGATGAACGAGGTCGCGCCATGAAACGCAAACTCCCGCTTGGCCCGCTCCACCAGACGCTCTGACGGCAAGGTGAAGTAGATCCACCACATGGAGAAGACGATCAGGAGGGCGCCGACGATGACCGGCGCAAGGTCGCCGACGGCGCTGTCGTTGTCGAGCGCCACCTGTACCGCGACGGTGGACGACAACACGGTCTCGCCCAGGACGATGATCGTGAACAGCCCGTAGCGCTCCACGATGTGCCGCGCGTGCCATGGCGTGCGACCCGCCCGCTCGGCCCAGACGGGCACCGCCATCTCCGCCGCGGCCAGCAGGAAGAAGGTCGGCACGGACCAAGCACCGTCGGGGATGGCGAGCCGTAGGAGCCAGCCCACCTGCAGCGTGGCGACGCCGACGGCGTAGCGCAGCGCGGTGCGCCGGTGGGACGGGATCGACGCCGCCACCCGCAGCCACTGGCCGACCAGAGCCAGGCGCATCACGACGTACCCGACCGCCACGATCGTGAAGTCGCGGTCGTTGAAGGCCCGGGGCACGCCCGCCGCCAGGATCAGCACCCCGGTCATCTGGACGAAGACCGCCAGCCGGTACGGCACGTCGTCGTTGTCGTAGGCGGACCCGAACCACGCCATGTTCACCCACGCCCAGAAGATGGCGAAGAACACCAACGGGAAGCTGACCAATGCGTTCGCGGCGTGGCCGTCTACCAGGCCATGGTGCAGGCTGTCGGCGGCTTGGGCCACGGCCACGACGAAGGCCAGGTCCAGCAGCAACTCGAGCGGCGTCGCCGTCCGGTGCTGCTCGTCCGGGTCACGGGGGGCCATGCGAACGCGCAACAGCATGGGCCATCGTCGCGTTTCCAGATCCTTCCAAAGTGACACGTGTTTCTCAACACTCGCATTTTGTTTCTAGTAATACCGATAGGATCGTGACATGCGCGACTGGAGCTTCCTCACCAACCACGCGCGGGCGATCCTGTTCATCGCCGCCCAACCGGACGCCCGCCTCAGGGATCTCGCAGTGGCCGTGGACGTCACCGAGCGAACCGCCTACGGGATCATCGCCGACCTGACGGCTGCGGGCTACGTCGTGAAGGAACGCGACGGCCGCCGCAATCGCTACGAGATCCAGGAGCACCTGATCCTGCGCGACACGATCAGCCGCGAGCGCACGGTCGGCGAGCTGTTGGATCTGTTGCTGGACGGCAAGCGGCCGCCCACGGGCAGCACCCCGCGCTGACGATCAGGCGAGCACGTCGCGTCTGAGCACACGGTCCTCGATGGCATCCGGCGGGCCGGCGGTGGCGAAGAGGAAGCCCTGGGCCCGGTCGCAGCCCAGCGCCGTCAACATCTCGAGTTGGCGCGGCGTCTCCACTCCTTCGGCCACCACGCTCATCCCGAGGCGGTGCGAGAGATCGATGATCGACGCCACGATGGCGCGAGACGTGCCGTCGCCGGCCAGACCGCGGATGAACGATTGATCGATCTTCACGAAGGCGAGTGGGAAGAGCTGCAAGTACGACAGCGATGAGTACCCGATGCCGAAGTCGTCGATGCCGACCTGCACGCCGGCGTCGCGCAGAAGCGTCAAGCCGGCATCGGCCGCAGTCGACGCCTGCATCAGCACTCGCTCCGTGAGCTCGATCCGCAACGCATCGGTGGACAGCTTGTGGTCCGCGAGATCGTCGAGGAACGACCGCGCGAACCCTGGATCGGCGAAGTGCCCGGCGGTGACGTTGACGGCGATGTCGGCGAAGCCTGTACCGACGAAGAGGTCCCGCCACGACGTTGCCTGATGGATGCTCTGGCCCAGCATCCAATCGTCCATCTCGGTCACCATGCCGGTTTCCTCGGCGACCTCGATGAAGGCGTCGGCCCGCACGAGCTCGGCCTGGTCCGGGTCGCTCACTCGCACCAGCGCCTCCGCCGCCACCGTCTTCGACGTGCGCAGATCCACGATGGGCTGGAACGCGATGCGCAACCCGTGTTCGTCGATGGCGCGACGGAGCATGCGCTCGGTGCCCAGATGGCCGGCCGCAGGTATCGGTTGGGGGGCGAGGTTCCCCATGGCAGCGCTCCTCCGGACGAAGGACTTCTGGCGCCACCGGGGACCGGAGCAACGCAATCGCATTCCCCGAATCGCCGAATACGACGATCCGTGTTCGAATGTATCGCACAGTGACGCTTCCTCGTCGAGCCGACGGCCGACGAGAGGAGAAACCCTGCTCCGGCCCTGTCGCGTTCGGCCCCCGAGGTGTAACGTGGCGGTTGACACGATCCAAGCCCTACGTGTCGAGCCGGCACAGGCTGGCCCGGGAGCGGTGCTCCGAACCCTGGTAGCGCGTCATTCACGCCTGATCTCAGGAGAGTGCAATGGCTACCACTGCGTGTTCGTCCGTCATCGTTTCCCGTCAGAGTCTCGGTTCGTTCGCCGAGCGCGATGCAGATCGCACCGTGGTGTGGCTGCGCGGCGAGCACGACATGTCCACGGTGGACTCGCTGTCGGAGACGATGGCGCGGGCCATCGCCCTCGACGACGCCGATGTGGTCGTCGACCTGAGCGAGGTACAGTTCATGAGTGCGGCGACGGTGGGCGTGATCATCCGCGCCCGCGAGTTCCTGCGGCTGGCGTCTCGCTCGCTGGCCCTCCGAGCGCCCTCCAAGTGCGCCGGCCGCGTCGTCGATCTGTGCGGTCTGGCCGATCTCTTCGATCCGCGCGCCGCCGATGCCCTGCGCCTGACCGGAACCGCGGGCGCATTGAGCACCTGGGTGGCCGTGCCGACGGCTCGGCGCAGCGAACGCCAGACCGACGGCGTCGATCGGGCCAGGAATGCTTCGCCCACCGGCGCCGATCATCGAGCGAACGACCGCACGACGAACGCCGCCAACCGCCAGGGTCCATGACGTATGGCGTGGGAGCGGCGGCTACGAATCCTCAACCTGCTTGCCGCCGGCGGCCCTCCCGAGCTGGAGACGGGCCGGCTCTGCCACGTCTGCGCTGAAGCGACCGGCATGACCGGCGCGGGCATCATGCTCATGTCGGGCGACGTTCCCCGAGGCTCGGTCTGCACCACCGACGACGTGAGCGCCCTCATCGAACAACTGCAGTACGACCTCGTCGAAGGTCCCTGCGTTGATGCGTACCAGCAGGATCGGCCGGTACTCGAGCCGGATCTGGCCTTGCCCACCACGCCGCGTTGGCTGGCCTTCTCCTTACCCGCCGTCGACGCCGGCGTGCGAGCGATCTTCGGCTTTCCGCTCCAAGTGGGCGCCGTCCGGTTGGGCGCGCTGAACCTCTACCGAGACCGACCGGGCGGTCTCACCAACGACCAGCACGCGGACGCGCTGGTGATGGCCGACATCGCCGCCCAAGCCGTCCTCGTCCTCCAGGCCAACGCCGCGCCCGGGCAGCTCGCGGTCGAGCTGGAGGCCGGCGCCGAGTTCCAGTACGTCGTGCATCAGGCCTCCGGCATGGTGGCGGCCCAGCTCGAGATCAGCGTCGGCCAAGCGCTCATCCGGCTACGCGCCTACGCCTTCGGCAACGACCGCCCCCTCACCGACGTGGCCCGCGACGTCGTCGCCCGGAGGCTGCGCTTCGACGCGGAGAGCGGGGAGACGGACATCAGGCTTTGAGCCCGCTCAGGGGACGACCCTTCGTTCGGGACGCGGCCCGAAGGGAGCGAGTGTCTGTGCGGCGATCAGCTCGGCGAAGAGATGACATGCGTGGCGCCATGACCGGGCGACGTCCTCGTCCATGCCGCCGAGCGACTCGTCCAGGCTGGCGAGAAGCGCCTCCTGTTCGAGCGCGAGCGACCCCGGGCCGCACGGCTTTCGCTCGGCGATGACCTCGGCCGCCTCGATGGCCAGCAGGCCGGGACGGTCGAGGACGCCGAGGAGCCGATCGACGGTGCGCACGATCCACGCGGCGTGCTCATCGGCCGGCCAGCACTCGTTCGGGGGGAGGTGGACGGCGATCGAACGGCGCAGGCGTTCGATCGGGAACCCCTGCAGCGCCGACCACGACGTGACCACCGCGTCGATCTGGTCCGGGCTCATGATCCCAGTCTGCGACGAAGCCGCCATGACCACATCGGTACCGACTGCGTATCGCCTGCTCCCCCCGGGCGAGGACTACGTAGAGCTTCCTCCGTCGGCCAGCGCCGCTCCCAGCTCCTCCCGGCCGGCCACGCCGAGCTTGCGATAGACGCGGGCCAAGTGGGTGTCGACCGTGCGGGTCGACAGGTAGAGGCGGGCGGCGATCTCCTTGCTGGCCACGCCCCGGGCCGCCAGCAGGGCCACCTCGCGTTCGCGCCCGGTGAGAGGGGCCACGCCCGCGCCGCGCTGGAGCGGCGGTGTGTGGACCCCGGTCAGCTCGACCAGCCGAGCCACGCGCTGGCCGGCGGCGGCGGCGGCCCGCTGGTCGCCGCGGCGCTTGAGCTCATCGGCGAGGTCGGCGTTGGTCTCGGCGGCCAGGGCCAAGGAGCCCATCGTCTCGAACGCCTCGGCCGAGGCCGCCAGCTGGTCGGCGTCGTGACGGACGATCCCGCGCGCGTGCTGGGCCATGGCCACGACCAAAGGACCGTCCACCATGCTCTCCAGTTCCTCCAGCCGGTCGAGCGCGGCGGCGGCGTCGCCGAAGCGAACGACATCGTGACGAAGGGCGATCTCGAAGATGTGGATGCCGGTGGTGGCCATCTCATCGGCGAGGCCGGCGAGCCGCTGGCGCGCCGCCGCGAGGTCGCCGCGGCAGGCCTCCAACCACGCCCGGCACCGCTCCCTCGTCGAGGGCGAGGTGCCGACCGGGCTGTCACCGACCGCATCGGCGTCGCGCAGGGCGGCCTCACCGGCGTCGCCGTCGCCCAGGAGCAGGTACCCCTGCGCGATGCCGACGGTGGCCCACACCATCGCCGCGCCTTGCCCCACTCGTTCGGCCGCTTGGGCGGCGGCCGCGAAGTGTTGCACTGCTTGTTTGCCACGGCCGCAGTCCCGCTCGATCTCCCCCAGGACGACCTCGAACCAGACCGACGCCGCCGCCGCCCCCGCCAAGAGGGCCCGTTCGGCAGCCGGTTCCACCAGCGCGCGGGCCTGGCGGTAGTGGCCGCAGTAGGCGAGGGCATGAGCCTCGGTCACCACGTGCTGAGCCATGCCCCGCCGCGCCAGCCACGCCGGCAGCTCGGATTGCGCCGCCTGCGCGCGGCGGGCGGCCGTGACGGCTTCGTTGCACCGGCCGAGCGCCAGCAACGAGTTGGCCATGGCGACACCGAGCTCGACCCGAACGCGAGGATCCTGCACGGGCGGCAGGCGCCGCGCGATCTCGATGGCATCGCGTGGGAGGCCGGCGGTGGCGAGCAGCGAGGCTCGGTGGGCAACGAGCGACGCCTGGTCGACCGGGCTCGCGACCCGCAGGAGGGCGTCCTCGTTGGCCGAGAGCGCCCCGACGACGTCGCGCCGGGCCACGAGCCTGGTCTCGGCAATTCGCCGGGCGAGGTGCGCCCGCTGCGGGTCGGTCAGGTCGTCGCGGTCCCACACGGCCGCGACGGCGGCTTCGAGGTCATCGGTCCGGCCGCCCATCGCGTACACCTCGACCAGCACCCTGGCCGCGTCGCCGGCGGCGCCGCGGTCGGCGGCGGCCCGCGCGAAGCGAATGGCCAGCGCGCCGTCGCGCCCCACCATGGCCAACCGCGCCGCCCGCAGGAGCACCTCGGCGTCGACCTCGCCACCGCCCTCGAGGCGCCAGAGGGCAAGACGGGTCAGGTCCTCGCGCCGTCGGGCACCGTGCGCTTCAAGCCGATCGGCCAGTTGGCGCTGCAGCGCCCGCTGGCGCAGCACCGGCAGCCTCGAGCGGAGCACTTCGCCGTAGAGCGGGTGGGCGAGGGCCAGCTCGGTGCGTCGCCCGCGGGTCGTGACCGAGATGAGACCGTCGGCCTCGAGCGTCTCCAGCATGGCCGGGTCGCCGCCGGCACTGTCGACGTCGCCCAGCCCCAGCTGCCCGGCTACGGCGAGGAGCTCCAGGATGCGGCGGGCGCCGTCGGCCACGCCGTCGAGGTGCGAGGCCACCAGCTCGTCCAGCCCGCTGGTGGTGGGGAGGTCGGTCAGCCGCCACACGTTCCCCGTGCGCACCAGCGAGCCGCGGTCACGGGCGCCGCGAACCAGCTCGGAGAGAACCTGGAGATTGCCGCCCGACACCGTCGACAGGCGCTCGAGACCGCCGGCGTCCAACGGGCCGTCGAGCACGAGGTGCAGCAGCGAGCTGACGGCCTCTCGATCGAGCGGGGCCAGCTCGGTCCGCTCCACGTGGCCGTCCTTCAACAGCGAGCCCAGCGCCGCCGGCATCGGCTGACCGGTGCGCACCGTCGCCACCAGGAAGAGGAGCCGGTCGACAGTGAGGGGCAGCAGCAGGGCCAGGGACGTGTCGTCGAGCTGGTCGGCATCGTCGACAACGAACAGGAGACGGTCGTGGGCCGCCAGCGTCACCAGGCCGGACCGGGCGGCGTGGAACAGTGCGGCCCGCTCGTCGTGGCCGGCACCCAGGTCGGTCCCCAGCTCGGCCGGCAGCAGGTGGGCGAGGGCGCCGAGGGGAATAGGGCGGGTGGCCGGATGCCCGATGGCCCGCGCCGTCGGGCGCCCCGCCGCCGTGGCCAGACGCAGGACCTCCTCGGCCAAGCGGGTCTTGCCGACTCCGGCCGGTCCGGTGAGAACCACCCCGCCGACGTCTCGGTCGAGGTACCACGCGCCGAGTCGTTCGAGCAGGCCCGTGCGACCGGTGAACGGCCAGGAAGACGTCACACCCTCGATTTTGCCGTCGCCGGCTCGACTTCACCGACACTTTCAGCGCAGACGTGTGGGTTCAGACACCTAGCAACGGTTTGTCGTCGGTCTTGGGGCTGACGTGATCGAGCGCCGCGACGGTCTCGTCCTTGGGCGTCCTGAACGCATGGACGAAGCCGGCCATCGACATGAGGGCGAGCAGCGCGGCGACGACGTAGGCCACGGTGGCCACTTCGCCACCCTTCACCCCGAACACGCTGAACCCGAACGACGTCAGCAACAGGCCGCGAAGGGTCTCACCCTTGAAGAGGCTCTCACGTTGTCCGGTGATCTTGGCCAGCTGGGCCTGCAGATCGGCCAGGGTGGGGTCGTTGGCGGTCTTGGCCTCGGCCACCTGCGCGGTGAGCGCGCTCTGGGGCGTGCCGAGATCGGCGTAGGTAGCGCCATTGGCGATGGACCTGACGTGAAGGCCGATGAAGTCGTTGGCGTAGCACTCCGCCTGCTTGCCCGTCGTCAGCGGCAGCCCGCTGTACTTTACGAGGCAGGCCGACTGCTTCTCTTCGTCGGTGAGCGTGTCGCTCGTCTTGAACGTGATGTTCTGCTGGCTCAGCTGATCTTTCACGTACGACTTGGCGAAGTTGGCGTTGCTCGTCATCACGAGCCCGAGCACGAGCAGCAAGCCGGCAAGGGCGAGCCCGCCGACGCTGAACAGGACATCGAGGGTTCTGCGTTTCATCGGTCACTCCAGGATCGCTCGAACAAAGCGCTACCAGGGACCGGAGCATCGCTCCCGAGCCGGCCGGAGCCGGCCCAACACGTCAGGGCTCTTGTCGTGTTGATCCGACGGTACAACTCGTCGTCACCGGCGCCAATGACGCGGACGCGTCGGTCGCGGGGTCGATCGGCCGGTTCGAGCAGGTGGTGGTGTACCGGCCGGCCCGAGGTTGAGGTCGCTCCGGCGGTCATGTGACGTCAAGCTCGATCCTGTCTCGATCGACGTCACATAGCCCACGAAGATCACCCCTTGGTGCGACCTTGCGGTGGCCCGACCTGCTCCCGTCTAGGGGGAGGCCGGCGGAGGAACTGACCACGTCGACTTGAACTGACGGCGATCCGTCTTACCATCGGCTCACGAAGCCAGGCGGTCGAGCAACCACGTCGGCCCGACGACCTCGGCGCCCGTGCGACGGGCCCGCTCGGCCAGACCGCGGTCGGCGGACACCAGCACGACCTGCTCGTCGCTCTCGGCGGCGAGGGCGGCGATGGTGTCATCACCCTCACCTGGCGCGTGGACGACCTCGACGCCGTCGGCCACACCCTCGTCGACGCCCCGCTTCGCTTGCCCCTCCAGCACCAGCACGACCGGGCCGGGCAGCTTGCCTTCGGCGGCGGCCCGCCTGACCCGATTGGTGAACTCTCGAGCGGCGCCGGGCCGGTCGCGCCACCATCCCGTCGGCCTGGACCCGATGACGTTGGCGGCGTCGATGAGGAGCACCGCCCGAGCATCGCGCCGCAGGAGGTCCGGCACCGCCGACTACGTTGCCGAGCCGGACCTATGGGCACGACGCGAGCTTCCCGGCACATCAGAGCTCCGCGTGAGCGCGTCTACCGCGCACTGCTCCACCCGACGCAACAGGACGAGATGACCATCACCTACACGCTGGCCGACCGTGATGGCGGCACCGACCTCGTCGGGCTGCACGAGGGCCTGCCTCCGGGTGTGGCCCCGGCCGACAACGAAATCGGTTGGAACATGTCCTTGGCCAAGCTGGCCGCGCTCGTCGAAGCGGAGCAGTGACGCCGCCGTTCAGGGTCGGGCAGGGACCGGCCGTCGTGGCCCTGAGCGTTAGAGTCCCGGGCGCTCGGCGTCACCTCGGCGGTGACTCGCGGAGCCGGTTGAGGAGGCACGAGCGTGGCGACGCGGTTTGCGGTGACGTCCCGGCTGATGCAGGGCTTCCGGTTCGCGGCCCCGGCTCCGGGGGACCAGTGGGCCATCGTGCCGTTCCGGGACGGGGGGCGCCCGTCCGAGCTCGTGAGCTCGATCGGCGGCAAGCTCTTCCACTGGCGGCGCGATCCCGAGGGCGACGGGGTGTGGGTGGCCGAGGACCTGGCCTTCCCCGGGACACTGTCGGCGGCGTCGCCCCCGATGGCGGCCGGCAGCTCCGCCGTCGACCTCCTCGTCCACTACTACGCCGTCGACGACCGGAACCAGATCTTCACCCGTACCGAAAACGACGCGACCTGGCGACAGATCCTCACTCCGGGTTCGAATCGCGGTGCAATCACGGCGATCACCGGCATCAAGATGGGCAACGGCCCCGGCATGGAAGTGGAGCCGTTCGTCGTGGTGCGTTGCACCGGCACGTTCGGCAACGGTGACGACGTCGCGTTTCTGCGCCTCACGGACCAGGGCGGATGGCAACCCGTCGCGTATGCCCAAGGCGCCATCGTCGACTGGTGCCCGGCCGTGTTCCCACTTCCGTCGGGCCAGCCGACCGAGCGTCGCGGCGTCGCTTTTCTCACCGACGGCACGATGTCGGCCGCCGGCCCCCGCACGCCGGCACTACCCGACACCTTCGTCGGAGCCATCGACGGCATCGTCATGCAGCAGCACGCGGCGTCGGCCGGCCGCCTCGTGGCGATGGCCGCCGGTCAGAGCGGCCTCACGCACGACCGGCTCTTCGTCAGCGAGCAGGTCCCCGGCCGCACGGGCGACATCGCCGAGGTGGGAGGTTTCGGCCCGTCCACCACCCTTTCCCCGGTGAGTGATCCGCATGCGCTGACCGGCAACATGGCCGCACTCTGGCTCGGTCCGTACGAACCATCGGGCCTCGACGTCGTGCACCTCTTCGCGATCGGCGACGGCCTGCTGGTCAAGCACGGCGACGGCCACGGCGGTTGGGGCGACTTCCACGAGATCGAGGTGCCGTTCACCCCCCAGCGCTTGATCGGTGGCTCGCCGTTCGCCGAGCGGCTGGCGCTGTTCGTCCTTGGTGATGAGGGGGCGCTCTACGTCGTGTCGCGCGATCCCGTGTCCGAGGATTGGCAGTACGAGCGGATCGACCAGTCATCACCGGATGTCGAGCAGGTCTTCCCCGTCTACAGCGTGCAGGTCGCCGCCTTCGACGGTGATGTCCCGCGGCCGGGCCTCGCCGTCGTGATAGAGGCGAGTGACGTCACCGAGTTCGAGATCAACGGTGTCTGGCAGGCCATGGGGCCCACGAGCCCGGTCAGCGTGACCACGAACGCCATCGGCGAGGTCAACCTCACCATCCCCACCGAGTACCTGAGATGCGCGACGTTCACGATCGAGGACGTGGTGGGCGGCACCACACTGGAGGTGGAGCCCTACGGATCGGTGCTCCAGTTCGTGACGAGCCGTACCGCGGAGCAGCTGCTGGCGGCAAAGACGCTCGATGCCGCGGGGAGCTCCGTCGACCTCCTGCAGGGAGCCGATCGTTCCACGCAGGCGGCCGCGCTGGCCCAGGGTTTGCAACACGCCGCGATGATCGGCACGAACGCGATGGCGGCCCGCGCCACGGCCCACGCGGCCCTCCATCGGCTCAACGACCCGCTCGTCGCCCGCGTCGTGACATCAGACGCGATGGCTGGAACCACCGACGGCGCCGCGGCACCACCCGGTGACGACACGTCGTGGACGATGGATCTGGTCGACGGTGTCCTTGGCTTCCGAGCGCTCACGGAGGACGAGGCGGCGGCCCTGGCGGACGAGCGCTCCGCCCTTCCGCCGGCGGAGACGGTCCTCGGCCGCGGTCTCGGTTGGGGAGATGTGTTCGGCGCCATCGCGTCAGGCGCCGCCACGCTCGTCGATGTCGTGAAGACCGGAGCGAACGCGGTGCTGACGCTCGTCGTGAAGGGTGTGCAGTACGTCTTCGAGGCCATCGCCTCCGTACCGGGCCGGGTGCTGGATCTCGTGCAGGAGTTCTTCCGCACCGCCGGCGTCGTGTTCGACCGCCTGTTCAGTTGGATCGGGTTCCTGTTCGACTGGTCCGACATCCTCCGCACCAAGGAGGCGGTGAAGCACGCGCTCACCACGTTGCTCGACTTCGCCGGCGCGGCCCTCACCTACGTCGGGACCACGGTCGCGGGCGAGCTCGACGCCTTCCGGGTGGGCTTGCACGACCGCTTCACCGCGGTGCAAGCACTGCTCGACCCGTCGCCGGCCGAGGCGGCGGTGCCGGTGACCCTCGGCGGGTACCAGCAGAGCTTCGACCCGCAAGTGCAGCCCCACCTGGCGGTCGTCAACGACGCCAACGCCGTGAATATCGTGCAGCACGCCCTCGTGAACCACAGCGATCGCGTCGCACTCATCCCACAGGCACCGGGGCAGGATGCACGAGACACGATGGCGGCCGGCACCGACGACCTCATCGCCAAGCTCGAAGCGCTGGAAGCCGCCGACCGGTCAGATCCGGCCTTCGTCCGTGTGCTCGCCTTCCTGGAAACGATGATGGATCGAGGCCTCGCGTTCGCCGCCGTCGGCGCGAAGAGCTCCTCGGCGTGCTCGACGACCTCGTCCAGCTCGCGCTCAAGGGCTTGAAGGACCTGACCACGGCGATCGTGGGCGCCGTCACGTCCATCCTCGGCGCGCTCGCGAGCGCTCTGACGGCGGAGTGGAAGATCCCGCTCATCAGCCCGCTCTACGCCAAGGTCGCTCAGGCACCGCTCACCACCGTCGACCTCGTTTCCCTGGCCGTCGCCATCCCGGCGAACGCGCTCTCCAGGCTGGTGTACCAGCGATCCCCGTTTCCCGACGATGCGGCGTTGACGCGTTTCAAGGGCACGTTCTCGGTGGCGTCGCTCACCCGGCACCTCCCTGGGACCCCGGCGACGACCGACGCGCTCCCGCGTGTCGCCGAGACCGAGCCGACCGACCCGCCCGCTGGGCCGTCGGCGGTGGCGATCACGTTCGGCATGATCGGTCTGTTCAACCGAGCCGTCTTCATCTTCACGGACACCTGGCTCGACGCCGACCCGGAAGCCGAGGACAAGGCGTGGCTGAACACACTGGCGCTCGCTCAGGGCTGGCTGGGCATGGTCGCATCGTGCCCGTGGTTCGACGAGGCCGGTCCGCCAGGCTTCGCTGACGCGGACGGCCTCGAGCGTGTCGCCTGGATCTTCCAAGTCGTGCCGAACGGAGTCGACTCGTACTTCTACGTACGCGACCTGCGAGCCAACCAGAACCCACAGATCGCCCGCAACGACGGCATCTCCGGCGTCCTGGCCACCTTCGCGCTCGGTCTGGCCAACCTCGGGTTGACCGTCTGGATCGGCAGTCTCCGCAAAGCCGACGACCCGGGCGAGGTGGTGGCCAACGGCGTCAGCCTCGCCGAGGGCCTCTTCGACTCGATCCCGGGCTGCTTCAAATGGGTGTCGCAGATCAACGTGCCTAGTCGGCCGGAGGTCAACGTCGTCGCCCGTGCCGGGCTCGCGGCGGCCGACGTCCTCTGCGGCGCCACCACGGTGGGCCTGATGATCGCCGAGCTACTGAGCAAGGAGCCAGCGCCACCACCTCCCGCCCGCGGCCTCGGCCCACTGGCCCTGACCGCCACGTAAGCGTACGTTCGGAGCGGTCGCCTAGCGCGGCCCGGGTGGGCAGCGCGTCATGCGCCGACGCGCGTGCGGCCGCCGTGGGCGGCGAGGGCATAGACGACCAGCACACCGATGAGGACGTAGGTGAGCGCCCACACGGGGTAGTACGGCATCCACCAGAACGCCGAGATGACGAGCACGGCGCCGGCGATGATCCCGATCCAACGAGCGAATTGCGAGCGGCGCATGACGGCGAACGAGGAGAGCAGCAAGATGATCCCGACCAGGATCCAGAGCCACCCGTAGGTCGACAAACTGGTGCCGAGGATGGCACCCTCGAGTTGGTCTGGGAGCGCTCCGTCGTAGCGGAATGCCCAGATCCCGTCGAAGATGCGCATGATGCCGGCAATCCCGAGGATGGTGCCGGCAAAGAACAACCAGCCGCTGGGCGGCTCCGCGTAGCTGCCAAGTCCATATTCCTCTTGCAGTTCCGGGTTCATGACTGACCTCCACGGTGCTTCGCTGAAGTCATTCTGACCGGCGAAGCCGCGGATAGCCACGCTTTCCGTAGGGAGGACGGCATTCGGGCGACCCGCCACCTGGCAAAGATCGCGGAGAACGTCACATTGGCACGCTGTCCTACAGGGCGGAAAGCCGCGGCGAGCTGGCGCCGTGCCCAGAACTCGCTCGGGGCACGGGTGCCAGCACCCCTCTACCAGTGACACTGACCACCTTGCGGGACGAGGGCGGTCCGGGTCGAATGGGTCGGGTGGGCGCGGTCGGCATCGCGGCGTGGGGCGGCCTTCGTCGTCGCTGGCGCCGTGTGGTCTTCCTCATGCTCCTCGTCGGAGTGGTCGGTGCCGCTGCGCTCGCGACCGCCGCCGGGGCCCGCCGCGCGAGCTCGGCATTGGAGCGTTTCAAGTCCTCGAGCCGGTCAGCCGACATCGAGCTGGCGGCCGAGACGAGGCCCGAGCAGCTCGACGCGCTGGCCCGGGTGCCAGGCGTCGCCGCGGTCGCTGCTCTGAGTGCGTTCGGGCTGATCATCCCGGACCACGCTCAGTTCCAGTCGATCGGTGTCCCGTTGGACGCCGTGTTCGGCACCACCGTGGATCGAGACCGGATCGTCGCCGGGCGGCCGGCGGATCCGAGCTCGGTCGAGGAGATCACCCTCGGCGAAGGCTTGGCGAAGGAGCTCGGGCTGGGCGTCGGCGATCACCTCACCGTGGCGTCGTTCACGCCAGCTCAGATCACCGCCGTCCTGGGTGGTGCGGGCGACGTCGGCGAGCCGTCAGGCCCGCGCGTCGACCTGCGTGTGGTGGCCATCGTGCGACGGCCCCTGGATCTCGGCGACCCCGGCGCCTCAGGCGGTCTGTTGGTGCTCACGCCGGCGTTCGGGCGGGCCTACACGGATCAGATCGGTGTCTTCGGCACCAGGATCCGGATCCGTACGGATCACGGTGCGGCCGACGTCCCGGAGGTGCTGACTTCTTCGTGGGCGATCCTCGGGGACTCCCTGTTCACCGCTCAGAGCCTCGCGGTCGGGACGCAGGGGGCTCGGGCCGCCATCGACCTTCTCGCGTCGGCGCTGTGGATCTGCGCTGCTGTTGGTGCGGCGGCCGGTGCGATCGCCATCGCCATCGTGACGGCACGAGAGCTCGAGGTGATGCGCGACGAGCACGAGGGCCTGCGCGAGCTCGGATGCACCCGCCGGCAGCTGGTGATGATCGGGATGATCCCGACCGTGCTGGCGGCCGTTGGCGGCGGCGTGCTCGCTGTGGTCGCGGCGATCGCCGTCTCACCGCTCTTGCCGCTCGGTGTGGCCCGGCGCGCCGATCCCGATGTCGGCCTGCACGCCGACTGGACCGTGCTCGCCGTCGGCGCGGTCGCGTTGGCGGGGGTCGTCATCGCGGTGGGGTTCATCGCCGCGTGCCGTTCGACGTCGCGACGGTCGTTGGACGGCTCGCGGCGCCGGTCTGTCCCGGCCGTCGACGCTGGCCCAGCGGGTCGCCGCTGCTGGCATGCCGCCGCCGCTGACCAACGGGGTCCGGATGGCCGTCGAGCCGGACCGACGCGGGGCACCCACGCGCCCGGCGCTGGTCGGTGCGGTGGTCGGGACGCTCGGGCTGACCGCGGCGCTCCTGTTCGGCGCGGGCGTCCGCCACCTCGTCGCCACACCCCGCCTCTACGGAGCGAACTGGGACTTCAGCGCGGCCGACGTCACGGCCAACACGCCCTGCGGCGGGAGCGACTACGGGCTGGCGGCCGAGCCCGGCATCGCTGACCTGGCCGAGCTGTGCTCGCAGAACGTGCAGCTCGATGGACGTCCCGCGACGGCGATCGCGTACACACAGGTTCGCGGCGGGCCCATTGAACCGGACGTCGTGAACGGTCGAGCACCCGAGGGACCCGACGAGGTGACGCTCGGGGCCACCACCCTGCGCGCACTCGACAAACAGGTCGGTGACACGGTCCGCGTCGCCAGTCGCAGCGCGACGCTCGAGTACCGCATCGTGGGCACCGCGGTGTTCCCCAGCCTCGGCCAGGCCCAACCGTTGGCCGACGGCGCGGCCTTCACTGGCGCGGGCTACGCGCCGCTGTTCGACCAGAACCTCTTCACGCGGCTCGTTCGTGGGGCGGTTCGCCCCAGGCGCCGACCGTTCCACCGTCGAACGCCGGATCAGCGGTACACCCCAGTTGGCGCCGCCACTCGGCCCGGCGGTCCCTTCCGAGGTCGGTCGGCTGGACGAGATCGGATGGCTGCCCGTGACGTTGGCGCTCCTCGTCGTGTCGCTCGCCCTTCTCGCCGTGGGTCATGCCCTCGTCACCGGGGTGCGCCGCCGCCGGCGTGAGCTCGCGATCCTCAAGACCCTCGGATTCACCCGCGGCCAGGTGCGGGCGACGGTGGCATGGCAGGCGACGACGATCGCGACCGTCGGTCTCGTCATCGGGATCCCCATCGGGATCGTCGCCGGAGAGCTCCTGTGGCGCCGCGTCGCCAGTGGTCTCGGCGTGTCGACCGACTCGCCGTTCCCCATCGCGACGGTGCTCCTGATCGTCCCAGCAGTCGTCGCGCTGGTCAACCTCGTCGCGATCCTGCCGGCCCGCGCCGCCGCCCGCGCCGAGCCAGCTGCCGCGCTGCGAACGGACTAGGCGCTTCACTGGACCGGTGCCGGTAGAGGCACCGACGGTGCGAATCCGGACGGTTCGGCTATCAGGCCACTACGTCTCGGGATCGACGTCCTGTAGCCGCGATGCCAGGGCCTGCTTCCATGCGAGGGCCAACGGCTCGAGGGCCAAGAGCCCCTCCAAGTCGTCGGCCGGCGCCTGCCGGGACCACAGTCCGTCGTGGGCGGCCGTCACGGTCGTCTGCTGAGCGTGCCGTTCGGTGGCAATCGGGCCGCCCACCGGCACGCGGCCCGGTTCCAGCACTCGCAGGTACCAACCGCAGCGACCACTTCGATGGAGGAGACGACCGATGTCGCCGCGGCCGCGATGCATCGCCAGCTTGAAGCAGGGGGCGCGGGGTTGGGACACCTCCAGCACCGCGTCGCCCCAGAGCCATCGATCGCCGATGCACACCTCGTTTTCGGTGGCGCCTGCGGTGCTCACGTTCTCGCCGAAGGCGGCAGGGCCGAGCTCCTGGTCAAGCTCGATGGCCCAGGCGGCCAAGTGCTCCGAGGGATAGGCGTAGACGGCCTTGTCGGGCCCGCCGTGGACGCTCAAGTCGGCCTGGCCGTCGCCCTCGAGGTTGAGCCGGTCGAGCCAGAGGTAGTCGGCCGCCACGGGCAGCTTGGCGATGGCGCTGACCACCCGCTGGCCACGGAGCTCGCCGAGGTACTTGGGCCGGGAAACATTGAGCGAGACGACCCGAATCTCACCGGTCGTCCCGGAGGTCGAGCCCGCACGGTCAGTGGGTCCGTTCGTCACCGCTTCGGAGGGTACGCCGTCAGCCGGCCGACTTCTCCTTGATGAGGTCCTCGACTGCCTGTGGGATGGTGGTTTCGAAGTCGAGGAGCTTGGCCCAGGTCGGGGTGATCGTGATGACGACCATCTCGTCGTAGAGGCCTCGCACGCCGGCCACCCATTCCTCGTACTGGTCGCCGGTCATCACCTTCCGACCGGCGGTCAGGTAGCCGTCCGGGATCCCCTCGACCAGCTCGACCTCGGCGGTGCCGCGGATCAGCAGCACCTTCGGCGGGAAGGCGCCCTGATCGATGGTGAGCGCGACCTTCGGGTTCTTCCGCAGCGCGGCGACCTTGGCCGACTTCGGCAGGGTGGCCATCACGAGCCGCTCCCCTTCGGTCCAGAAACCGATCGGAATGACCCGAGGGGCCCCGTCGAGGCCGTCGTATGCCATCCGGGCGGGCTCGGGGCCGTTGAGCAGCTGCTGCGCGTACGGCTTGGCCAGGATCTCGGCGATCTCTTCCGTAGTCACGATGGTGGTCCTTTCGTCCAGGAGGTGTTCACAGCAGGGGACGAAGCCGCCGCCCGTTCCTCGACATCGATCGGTCGACGAGTCGTGACTTCCCGGCGATTTCGTCGAGCGACTCGCAGCGCGGTCCGGGGGCGAGTGCGACGGCTGCGTAAGCTCTGGGTCGAGGGGACAAGGTGACATCGGGGGTCATCATGGGCAGCGGCGCAGTGCACATCGGGGATGTCACGATCACGCGAGTCGAGGAGGCGTACGGACCGTCGTTCCCGGCCGACATGCTCCTGCCCGCATGGGACCCGTCAGTCCGTGACGACTACGGCCCTGACACGGTGGCGCAGTTCATCGATCCGGACACCGATCTGGCTTGGGCGAGCGTTCACACGTGGGTGGTTCGTACCCCGCAGAAGACGGTGCTGGTCGACACGTGCAACGGTAACCGCAAGCAGCGGGCGATCGAGTCGATGTCGATGCTCGACACCGACTGGCTCGAGCGACTGGTCGCCAGTGGCGTGAAGCCGGACGACGTGGACGCGGTCGTGTGCACCCATCTCCACCTCGACCACGTCGGCTGGAACACCACACTCGACGGCGACGAGTGGGTGCCCACGTTCCCCAATGCGCGCTACTTCGTCAACAAGGACGAGTTCGAGTTCTGGAATCCGGACGTGCACGACCAGGCTGGGTTGGAATTCAACGGAAACGTCTTCGACGACAGCGTGAAACCTGTGTTCGACCGCGGTCTGGTCGGGCTGTGGGGGGGCAACGACTGCACGATCGATGATTCACTGCATCTCGAGGAGTGCGTCGAGCGCAACGCCGTGCTCCTGCCCGCTCATTTCTCCGCGCCTCACGCCTTCCGGGTGGTGGAGCGCAACAGCGGATTCGCCGCCGTCGACGCGCTTTGACCGTCGGAGTTCCCTAGGGACCGATCCTCATCGTGTCCGATCTGGTGCCAACAAGGTCATGTCACCCGGCTCGAGATCGGGGAGCACGTCAACTGCGGCCAGCATGTGCTCGCGCCATGTTTCCGACAGACGACTCAGGAACGGCGAATCACCTTCAATCCTGGCGTGCAGCAGTTGGTACGAGTCTTTTTCGTAGATCCCGAGGTCGTAGGGAGGGCCGACTGCCAGGTTCGCCAGCGCGGTGCTGATCATCGACGACAACGCGATTTTGGCGGCGGTGCGCAGGTCGGCCTGTGCCCGGACGGCGAGGTCGAGCCACGCTTTGCCGTACTTTGCCTCGCCGATCTGGAGAAACGGCCGGTCGTCTGAGACCCGGATGTAGTTGCCCTCCGGGTAGACGAGCAGGATGTCGGCTGCTTCCCCTCGTACCTGACCACCGAGGATGAACGTGGCCGTCGCGCTCGTGCCCAAGGTTTCCTCATGTCGCTTCGCCGCTCGGGTGTTCAGTGCTCCAAGGTAGAGGGCTGCCTCGAAGAGGTGCTCGACCGTGCCGAGTGACTGTCCTTGCCCGCTCAGATCGCGGGCTATCTGGTCGAGGACCTCGTGGGTGGTCGCCAGGCTGCCGGCGGACTGGAGTACAAAGAGCCGCTCGTCGTCAGGACGGATCACATGCAGTTTGCGGTACGTGCTGATGTTGTCGACCCCCGCGTTGGTGCGGGTGTCCGACATGAACAGCAACCCTTCATCGAGGCGCATCGCCAGGCAGTAGGTCATCGCTTCTCCGACGTCGAGTCATCGTGAAGCTAGCCGGGGCCCCAGGGCGGCGGAACGCTCGACCTACGCTGCGGCCATGTCGGATCGTGACGGGCTCACCGATCAGGAGGTGCGGGAGCAGTGGGTCCGCCAAGTCGTCGAGCAGCTGCACGACGAGTACAGGCCGCTCACCGACGGGCAGCCGGCCGACTACATCCCCGAGCTCGCCAACGTCGATCCCGACGCCTTCGCTATATCGGTGGCCACCACCGACGGTAGACAGATAGGTGTCGGTGACTGCGGGCGGCCGTTCACGATCCAGTCGATCTCAAAGCTCCTGATGTACGGGCTGGCGCTCGAGACACACGGACGAGAGCCGGTCATGCGCCGCGTAGGCGTGGCGCCGACCGGCGACAGCTTCAACGCCATCGTCCTCGACGAGACCTACAATCGGGCACCCAACCCCATGGTGAACGCCGGAGCGATCGCGGTGACCGACCTGGTCGCCGGCGACGACATCGGCGAGCGGGTCGAGGTCGTGCGCGCCCTCTACGAGCGATACCTCGGCCGACGGCCCGAGATCGACCACGACGTCTGGGCGTCGGAGCGGAAGACGGGCAACCGCAACCGGGCGATCGCCTACCTGATGCTCAGCAAAGGCATCATCGACGACCGGGTAGAGGAAACGCTCGATCTGTACTTCGCCCAGTGTTCGGTGCTCGTCACCTGTGACGACCTCGCCCTGATCGGCGCCACGTTGGCCAACCACGGGGTACACCCCTTGACCGGCAGCCAAGTGGTCGCACCCCACGTGGTGCGCGACATGCTGGCCGTCGCTTTGACGTCGGGCATGTACGACTACGCGGGTGAGTGGGTGTACACCGTCGGCATCCCTGCCAAGAGCGGCGTCGGTGGGGGCATCCTCGGTGTCCTCCCCGGCGTCGGCGGACTGGCGACGTTCTCGCCGCGCCTCGACAAGTACGGCAACAGCGTCCGCGGGGTCAAGGTGTTCGAGGAACTGTCGGCCCGGTTCGCTCTCCACCTGTTCGATCCCGACCGTCCGTGGCAGCGGCAGGCGACACCATCCGGGTGACGACGGGCCGGCCGCCGGATGTCGACCGCGAGTGACTCGGGCCGATCGATCTGTGGGTGACGCGATCAGCCTGATGCCCAGGCGATGGCATCGGGTTGTTGATCAAGCGGGAACTGCTTCACTTCTCCGGGCGTCATCCAGCCGAACCACTCGGTTGCGTGCCTCATCCATCCCACATCGGTGACGAGCGCGATGCGCTTCCAGGCTCGCCAGTTCTCCACGCCCATCTTGAGGTCTTGCCAGAGGGCCCCCGTGGTGAACCCTTCGAAATCGGGAATGACCATCACGACTCGGACCTCGCCAGTCCCGGCTGCTTTCTGGAGTGCTGGAAGGAGGACCTCGCTGTAGTCCTCGGCCGTGAGTTTGCCGGTCACCTCGAATCCGATCACGCTAGGAGGAAGGTCCATGATCTGCTTGAGCATGAGGTTCTCCGATCACACGACGGTTCCGTTTCATCGCCGACACTTGCAGCTTCACGATCTTCACGCAACGGTCCGTATCGAACGCATGCAGGCGAGCGGCATCGCCGACTTCGACCGAGTTCCATTTCTCCCGTCCCGCAGACAGCCCGGCCCACTCGGTTGGCATCGGCAATCCGCCGCCCCCGACGGTGTTCCGGCGTACCGTGTCGTGTCCTGACGCACGTGCCCTACGGTGGCGCCTCGATTGGGCGCTTGACGACGGAGCCGCGCCGCAGGACACGACGGCGGGTCGAACGGCCTGATCAACGTCGTGTCGTTCAACGGCGGCACCTCTGGAGCTTGGCTACGACGCAGCTGGCGTTCAGCATCTGCACCGGCGCCACGCCAGGGTCGCCGGGCTACTTCCAGCGGTCGACCGATCCCTGGGTGACCTTCTCGGCGGACGGCCGATCCGCACGCCGTTCGGCGCCAGCGCCTCCTGGGAGCCGTTCCACGGACGGCGGCGTCACGTGGCAGACCCCGGTCACCGCTCGGGTCGACACCTCGTTCACGGTGCTGAACGACAAGGAAACGATCACCGCCGATCCGGTGACGGCCAAGACCGCCCACGCCACGTGGGATCGCCTCGTGTCCCCCAGCACCAACGCCAACCCGGGCGCGTTCAACCATTCGCCGGCCTTCCGCGGACCCGTCATGTTCTCCAAGACGACCGACGGCGGCGTGACGTGGAGCACCGGACAGCCGGTGTTCGACCCGGGACAGAAGAACCAGACCATCGGCAACCAGATCGTCATCCCGACCGCCGGGCCGGCCGCGGGTGTGTTGATCGACGGCTTTCGCTGATCACGACGAAGGGCGGCTTGGGCAACAACCAGCGTGCGACATACCAGGTCGCCGTCATCCGCTCCACCGATCGCGGCGCCACCTGGAGCGCGCCCACGATCGTGGCCACGCAGCAGGTGGGTACGGTGAGCATCGCAGGACAGCCGGTGCGGAGCAGCGACGAGCTGCCGGAGTTCGCAGTGATCCCCACGAACGGCAACCTCTATGCCGTCTGGCAGGACTCCCCGCTTCACCGGGACATCGAAGATCGCCATGTCGGTATCGACCGACGGCGGCGTGATGTGGACCGCGCCCATCCGCGTGGACCAATCGCCTGGCAACGTGCCGGCGTTCCTGCCCCAGATCCGCGTGACCTCGAACGGCACGGTCGGCGTCACGTACTACGACCTCGAGAACGCCACCGCGAGCCATCCGGGATTGACTGACGTGTTCATCGCGAGCTGCGCCGTCACCTCCAACTGTGCCCTCGCCGCCAGCTGGACGGGCGGCGAGTCGCGTCTCTCCACGACCGGTTCGTTCGACTACACGACGGCGCCGAACGCCGGCGGCCTGTTCATCGGCGACTACCAAGGACTCGCCGCCACGAACAAGTTCCTGGCGTTCTTCATCGAGGCGCAACCGATCGCGACCAGTGGGCGCAGCGACCCGTTCTTCACCACGGCTGGCTAGCCAAGTCGGTGCTGCTGGGTCTCAGTGGTCGAGCGCGTAGAGGCAGCAACGACAACACTTCGCCCGACGGAAGCTCCCCTCGAGTCGGATCGCGGTCCGCCCCCGCTCCCCCCAGGCATGTGCCCTCGTTCGGCGATGATGGCGAGGCGCCTTCCGAGCCACGCCCGTGTGCCGGTGGCGGTGGGGAGCACGGCGATACCGCCGCGTCTGCGAAGCGCGCCGCCGAGGTGGCGCCGGTGCTTGTGGCGAGGGCCTCCAAGCGCGAGGCCGTCAACGCCGACGTGGGCCAACCTCCAGGACTTCGAGACCCGCTTCCCGAACGCGCTCGTCACGGCGATGGGCTGGTAGCCGCCCGAACCCCGTCGCCAACCGAGACAGGCCCAGAGTTGATGGCGCTCGTGCGGCAGATCACCTCGATATCGCCAGCGTCTGCATGCGGCCACCGCCGGCTCGACGCCAGAAATTTGGGAAGTCCGCCTGGTGTCCAATGCGCGGCGCGCTGTCAAGAGGTTGACGCGAAGGGATTGTCGATGCGTACGCCAGCGAGCCGCCGTCCGGTTTGGAGGTCTTCGGAGATCAGTCGGGTGGCGCCGGCGCGCCGGGCGGCTTCGACTATGAGGGCGTCCCAGAACGAGAGGGTGTGGCGTTCCTCGAGGTTCGATGCGGCGAGGATGAGCGCGACATCAATATGGACGAGTCGCCAGTGGCTGTAAGCGTCGACGAGGTCACGCGCTTCGCGGCGGGGCATGGGCGGGTCGAACCTGCGGGTGGCTACGACGTAGAACTCCTGGAGCACTTGCGTGCTGAGGGCGCCCGTGCCGGCACGCCAAAGCGGGGCGAGCACCGCTTGCGCGACTGGCTGACGAACGGTCTCGGAGGCATCGTGGGCGTAGACGAAGACGTTGGTGTCGACGAACACCACGTCCCTCGATGGGTCGTTCACCGCTCGTGGAGGTGATCGCGGTTCCAGTGTCGCCCGCCACGCGGCGTGGTGCGGCTGAGCGCTCTCTCGGCGCGTCGCTGGGCGTCCTCGTAGCGTTCGTCGGCATCGGCGAGCCGTTCGAGCTCCTGGGCTACCAGCCCGCTGACAGAGGTCCCGCGCTTGGCGGCGGTCACCTTGGCGCGGTGGATGACGGCGTCGTCGAGTTGTATGGTCAGATTGCGCTTCGACATCGCCTTGCTCTCCTCGTGTCACGTGCTCCACAGTGTGCCACGTGGACGACCCTGATATGACGATCTGGACGTGCCGGACGCCGCCAACGTGAGCGTCGGCGACCGACACGGCCAACGCGGCGCTAACCCGTGTCGCCTGATCGGCTCGGAGGTCAGCCTTCTTGTCGCTCGCCACCGCGGCGGCGTCACCCAGATTGGTGGAGGAGCCCAATGGAGGTACCGATGGTCTCGTCGGTGTTGTCGTCGAGCATCTCGAGCAGCAGGCGCAGACGTCCGTCCGACCACAAGAACGTGCCACGACGTGCAGCGCAACAAGGGCTGGGAGGCAGCTTCGAACCCCTGCGTGTAGGGATCGGTTCAGGGAATCGCACTCCCGTCCAGAATGCGCCGCTTCCGTCGTTACTCCCACCCGCGGCATCGTGCCTCAGGACACCGGCATCGGCCGGCCACCGCGGCGGCGTCTGATTGGACCACGTCCAGACCGGCCCGGGCCACGGTGGTCGACGGGCACGGTTCGTCGGCTTGGGCGGCGAACGCCCAGGTAAGGATCGACTCTTCTTCGGTCAGGATGGCGTCGCTGGTCTAGCGGGTGGCGACCGGTTCCAACCACACCGACCGCCCATCGGACGCTCGCCGCCGGGAAGCGCTGGGCGGGTCCAAGTCGACGCAGCCGTCGAGCACCTGGTCGGCGGCCCGTTCCAGAGCAGCCATCCACTGGTGTCTCCCGAGCTGGGACAGGGGCGGTTGGAGATTGCCCAGCCGATGGCGCCGGCTTCGTCTCGCCATCGTGTGCGCAGATCGGCGACATCGCGGCCGGTCTTGTGGGCGCGGGTGTCAGCCGACGCCTCCCGGGTGAGCGCGGCCCGTTCCCACCCGGTCGGGTCGCGTCCCTCCCGCCGGCGGAACTCGGCCACCTTCACCGCGAGGGCGGTGTCGACTTGGGCGGCGCGCTTGGAGAACACCTCCAGCAGCTCCCGGGGGATGCCGGCCATCTCGGCCTGGCCGCTCACGATCGGCTCCCACGCCACCCCGTAGCGATGCGTCAGCTCGGCCCGCAGCACCGACTGGTACAGCCCGCCCAGCATGCGCTGGTAGCGCTTCAAGTAGCGGGCATCCAACGCCAACCACCGGCCGCCGTTGGTCTGCACCTTGGCCGAGATGACGGCGTGGGTGTGCAGCTGCGGGTCATCGGCCCGCGACGTCGTCTGACGGAACGTCGCCATCGTCAAACCGATGGTGTCCGGGTGTAGGCGTCGCCCGTCGACCCGGACGCGGGTCGTTGCCCCGAACCGCTCCAGATGCGCCAACACCGCCGTGACGGCCACGTCATGAGCAGCCAGCACACCCGCGTCGCCGGTCAGCGCCCACCACACGCTCACCGACTTCGGCGCCGAGAACGTCCCATCGCAGAGACGCACCAACCGTGAACCTGATGAGCTCGGCGGGGATCGTCAGCCAGTAGGTGCCAGGCGTGAACCGGCCCGACGCGTGGACGACGAGCCCCTCGTCTCGCAGGCGGGTCAGCGCACGAGCGACGGTGTCCTTGTCGAGGCGAAGAGCGGCTGCCAGTGGCCGAACCGACGCCCGCACCACGACGTGCCCGGCCGCAGGCTCAGCCACGAGCGCCAATGCCGTCAGCACGGCCCAGCTCGTCGGGCCGACGCGGCGGATGACGTCCACCGCGACGACGCCGACGGCGATCTCACCGGTCACGCGAGGTCGTATTCGCCATCGTTTCGAGCGCGGCCACCGGGACGCGCACCGAGCGACCGATCCGCACGGCCGGCAAGCCCTCCCGACCGCCCGTGTCCAGGAATCGGCGCGTCAGCGCGTAGGCGGAGGTGCGGCTGATCCGCAGCGCCCGAGCCGCTTCCTCCACCCGCAAGAACGCCCCGAGCTCACCGATCGTGGACATGGGCCACCTCCTCGACGTCACTGGACCCACCCACCAACGGACGGCCACGCGGCCGATCGGGAGAAAACATCTCGGACGGGGCCGGACGCTCGATGGCTATCCGATCGCCGCGCCTTGGATATCCTAGCGCCGTGACGAAGCGGTTGATCGAAGTCGACGACGCCAAGCTGAACGAGGTGCGAGCGCTGCTCGGCACCCACACGCTCAAGGCCACGGTCAACGCCGCCCTCGACGAGGTGCTGGCGCTCGACCGCCGACGACGGGCCCTGTTGGCCGAGCGAGGTGTCAGTCCGACCGAGCTCGCCGATCCCGACGCCCGCCGGGCCGCGTGGCGCTGACGCCCTACTACCTGGCCGACACGTCTGCGTTGGCGCGCTCGGACCGTCCCGTCGTCGCCGAGAAGCTTCTACCGCTCCTGGAGGCCGGGCTGGTCGCCCGCTGCTCGATCACCGACTTGGAGGCCGGCTTCTCGTCATCGAGCCCTGCGGGCCATCTCGCCATGCGCACCGCGCGAGGAGCCTGGCCGTTCGCTCCGATCGATCAGCACGTCCTGGACCGGGCCGTCGAGGTGCAGGACGCACTGGCCTCCCAGAGCCAGCACCGCGGCGCCAAGATCGCCGACCTCATCATCGCCGCCGCCGCCGAAGCGGCCGCGCTCGTCGTCCTCCACTACGACCGCGACTTCGACCTCATCGCCAACGTCACGGGGCAGCCGGTCGAGTGGATCGTCGAAGCCGGTCAGGTTCCGTAGGCCCTCCCAACGACATCAGCCGGTCGGCACGACCTTCGTCGTCGCAACAGCGGCGCTGTCATCCGGTCTGACCGTCGTCGGGTCAAGGAGCCGGCGTGCCGCGTCCGTCGTTGCCTGGGGCCGGCGACCAAGATGGCGGACGTAGCCGGCCGTCGTCGACGGACTGGCATGCCCGACGTGGCGAGCGACGTCCGCCAGGTCGAGACCCTCCTCGGCGTAGAGCACGGTGATGGCCGTCGACCGGCCGGCGCGCGTCCCCAACCCGGCGGGATCCAGTCCGGCGGCCACGGCCGCCGCGGCTACCGCCTTCGTCACGGCTTGGCGCAGGAGCAAGCCTCCATTGATCGTCGTGAAGACGAGCTCGATCGGCCGGCCTTCGTAGAGAACCGGCTCCCATCGCTCACCGGCGCGCAGACGCTCCTCGGCCTGGGCGCGCCGGCGCCGGCGCAGCAGCTCGACGACCACCGGCGTGAGGAGATGCCGGCCCTTGGCGCCCTCGGTCTTGGGCGGCCCGAGCATCATCCCGACTCCATCGGCGTACACGCTCGCCCGAGACACCGTCGCGGTACCGGCCTCGAGGTCGAGATCCGACCAGGCGAGACCCAGGACCTCGGACACCCGCCAGCCCTGCACGAACAGCAGCGCGACCGCCGCACCGAGGCGATCCTCGGCGCTGGCCGCCACCACGGACCGTGCCTCGGATGCGGTCAACGCTCGCCTGGCGGTAGCGCGACTCTTCGGTGGTCGCACGCGGTCGACCGCGTTGGTGGCGACCAGTCCGAGGTTCACCGCCTCATCGAGGACGGACCGGAACGTGGCCCTGGTGTCGGCCACGGTCTTGGGAGCGAGCGATCCGAGCAGCTCCGACTGCCACGTCGCCACCTGTTCGGGTCGCAGACTGCCGATGCGCACATCGCCGAGCCAGGCGGTGATTCGCTCGACCCGGTCCACGTACTTGCCGAGCGACGACGGTCGCACCCGGGCGGCGGCCACGTTGTGCAGCCACCAGGAGGTGACTTCGGCGATGGTGCTCGATCCGCTCAGCACCACCGTGGCTGGTGACTTCGGACCCGCGGCAACGGCTGCAGCCATGGCCTCGGCCCGCCGCCGGAGCGCCTCGTCTCTCGTGCGCCCGCGCACCCGGCGGGGCCGGCTCTCGCCCAGCACGCGGTAGGTCGCCCGCCACACGCCGTCGGCTTCGCGGTACAGCGAGCCCTCTCCGTTCGCCGCCTTGCTGGACACCGTGAACGACCCGTCGACACCCGGAATCCTCTTGCCCCTCGGCCGTTTCGCCACAGCCCGATCGTACGCCCGGCCGGGAGTAACCGGGAGTAACCGCGGGAGTAACGCTTCCTGACACGGGTTGGAACGCAGTTGGACCAGCCGGACGTTTGTGCTGGTCAGAGCACCACCGGACGGCCTCGCCGTTACTCCCCGCTACGGCAAAGTACCTGCAAGCGGAAGGAGTGGGATTCGAACCCACGGAGACCCGAAGACCTCAACGGCTTTCGAGGCCGTCCCATTCGTCCGCTCTGGCATCCTTCCGGGCGGACACGCTATCCGGAGCGCCGCTCCTCGAAGAAGGAGTTGAGCAGCGCCGCCGCCTGCTCGGCCAGCACGCCGTGGGTGACCGGCGGGTTGTGGTTGAGCCGGGGATCGGCACAGACGTTGTACAGCGACGCCGTAGCGCCCCCCTTGAGGTCGGCGGCGCCGTACACGAGCCGCCCGATGCGCGCCGCCAGCAGTGCCCCGGCACACATGACGCAGGGCTCGAGCGTCACCACCAGCGTGCAGTCGTCGAGGCGCCACGTCCCCCGCTCCCGCGCTGCGTCCTGGAGGGCCAGGATCTCGGCGTGGGCGGTGGGGTCCTGGCGTTGCTCACGCTCGTTGTGGCGCTGGGCGATCACCACCCCACGGTGCACGACGACGGCCCCGACGGGCACGTCGCCGTGGACGAGAGCGGTCTCGGCCTCCACAAGGGCGACCTCCATGGCGGCGAGATCGTCGGCAGTGGCAGTACTGGTATCCATGGCGGAGGGAGTGGGATTCGAACCCACGGTGAGTTGCCCCACACACGCTCTCCAGGCGTGCCGATTCGTCCGCTCTCGCATCCCTCCGTGGACGCGGCCCCACGGCGAAACTCCGAGCGGCCGGCGCGGCGCGACGAGGGTAGCCGACGGCTAGCCTGCCCTTTCGTCCGCCGGGTGAGGTGGCGGTCGGGTCCTGTGCAACGACAGCCCGTGAACCAGGTCAGGGCCGGGAGGCAGCAGCCTTCAGCGGAACCTGTCGTGTGCCGCAGGGAGCCTGGCCGCCACCTCAGCCGGCGGCCACGCGAAGGGCATCAGTCGCGTCGGTCTTGACGCCGTTGCTTGCGCCGGCGGTGGCGCCGCATCACGCCGAGGCCGAGCCACACCAACGCGCCGAACACTGCCACCACGATGGTGTAGAGCCACAGCGGCCAGGTGAAGCTCAGGAAGAGGAAGTCGAAGTCGACGTCCTCCCGGTTCTGGATGATGAAGATGATCAGTACGGCGACGCCGGAGAGGGTCGCGATCGCCCCAATACCGAGCTTGCGGCCGTCTGAACTCTCTGGGGCTTGCTGAACCATGACATCCCCCCGGGTCAGTGATGACGATCCAACCAGGTGTTGGCAATCGGCGACATCGTGGCACACGCCGACACGGCCACCGCACGATGGCCCCACTCGCGCCGGCGCGGCGGCCCCGGCTACCCCGTCACACCCCGCCGATAGGCTCCCCGCGGTGGTCTACCAGTCCCTCTACCGCCGTCACCGGCCCCGCCGTTTCGGCGAGGTTCGGGGCCAGGACCACGTCGTGCGCGCCCTGCACAACGCCGTGCGAGAAGACCGCGTCGGTCACGCCTACCTCTTCAGCGGACCTCGGGGCACCGGCAAGACCACGTCGGCGCGCATCCTCGCCAAGGTCCTGAACTGCGAGCGGCCGGTCGACGGGGAGCCGTGCTGCGAGTGCGCATCGTGCGTGGCCGTCGAGGCCGGTACCAGCTTCGACGTGCACGAGCTGGACGCGGCCTCGAACAACGGGGTCGACGCCATGCGCGACCTCATCGAGCGCACCATGCTCGGCACGCCGGGGCGACGCCGCGTGTACATCCTCGACGAGGTCCACATGCTGTCGAAGGCGGCCGAGGCGGCGCTGCTGAAGACGCTGGAGGAGCCGCCCGAGCACGTCGTGTTCGTGCTGGCCACCACCGACCCGCAGAAGGTCAGTCCCACCATCCGCAGCCGCACCCAGCACCTCGAGTTCCACCTGCTCCCCACCGAGACGCTCGACGGCCTCGTACGCGACATCGCTGCGTCGGACGGGCTCGAGGTCAGTCCCGAGGCGGTGGAAGCCGTTGTCCGCCAGGGCGCCGGGTCGGCGCGTGACGTCCTGTCGGCGCTGGACCAAGTGGTGGCGGCGGGCGGCATCGTCGAGGAGCCGGAGCCACTGGACGAGATCGTCGAGGCGCTGATCGACGCCGACACGGCACGAGCGCTGGCGGCGGTGGCGCTGGCCGTGCAAGCCGGCCGCGACCCGCGCACGCTCGGCGAGCATCTCGTGGCCCACCTGCGCGACGGCTTCCTGTCGCTCATGAACCCCGACCTCGTGCGGCTGCCCGATCGAGCGGCCGCCGTCGTCACCGACCAGGCTCGCCGCCTCGGTGCCGCCGCCTCGGTGCGGGCCATGGAGGTGCTGGGCGAGACCCTGGTCGACCTTCGCCGAGCGCCCGACCCCCGCCTGTTGCTCGACGTGGCCCTCGTGCGGCTCACCAACCGCGACGCCGATGTTTCGCCGTCGGCGCTGCTCGCCCGCATCGAGCGCCTGGAGCGAACGGGCGTCGGGCCGTCGCGTGAGCCGTCTGCTCGGGCCGCGCCCATCGAGTCGAGCGCGGCGCCGGACGTGTCGGCCGGTGCGCCCTCTCCCCCGGCTCGGGCGGCGACGGCACCCGCCCATGCGGCCGCGCCGCCCACCGCAGCCAACGACCCGACGCCGGCCGCACCGACGCGGGACCGCGCATCGAGCCAGTCGGCCGCCGCCCCTGCCGCGGCGGGTACGTCGTCGGGCCGAGCCGCGCTCGGCGCCCGCGCCCGCCGCACCGAGACCGCTGCGGCGGCCCCACGCTCCGCCACGCCGACCGGCGCGGCCGCGCCCGAGCCGGCCGCGTCCGCCGCGCCCGACCCGGCCGCCACTCCACCTAGCGACGTCGCCTTCCCGTCGCGTGACGACCTCACCTTGGTGTGGGCCGACCAGGTGGTGCCCCAATTGAAGGGTCTGGCGCGCGCCATCTTCCTGCCCGGGCGCTTCGTCGCCACCGACGGCGCCGTCGCTACGTTCGCCCTCCCCAGCCCCCAGCAGGTCGCCAAGTGCCAGGAGTACCGCGCCGAGGTGGAAGCGGCGCTGGCGGCGCAGTTCCATCGACCGGTGCCGCTGCGGCTCGTGGTCGACGACGGCAGCCGGGCCGAGGCCACCGAGGCGGCGGCCCTCCCGCCGGCCGACGACGACATCGACCTGGCCGACCTTGTCGACGCTCCGCCGAGCAGCGTCCCGACCAGCCTGGATCGCCTCACGCAGGCCTTTCCGGGCGCCCAGCTGATCGACGAGCCGTGAGGACCCCGCCATGACCGACCTACCCGACATCCCCGACCTTCCCGACCTGCCCGACCTCTCCGACATGGGCGGCATGGGCGACCTGCTGCGCCAGGCCATGGCCATGCAAGAGCAGCTCATGGCCGCGCAGGAGGAAGCGGCCGAGCGCACCGTCGAGGGCTCGGCCGGCGGCGGCTTGGTGCGCATCGAGATGACCGGCGCGGGCGAGCCAACAGCCGTCCACCTGTCGCCAGAGGCCATCGATCCCGACGATCCCGAGCTGCTCGAAGACCTGGTGCTGGCCGCTCTGCGCGACGCCCTCCACCGGGTGCAAGAACTCCAGGCCTCGGCCATGGGTGGCCTCGACCTCGGTGCCCTGGGCGGTCTTGGCGGCCCCGGCGGGATCGGTGGCGCTGGTGGGCTCGGGCTCCCCGGCCCGACCTGATGGCTACCTACGCCGCACCCGTCCAGGCGCTCATCGACGAGCTTGGACGGTTACCCGGCATCGGGCCGAAATCAGCCCAGCGCATCGCCTTCCACCTGCTGAAGGTGCCCGCCGAGGACGCCAACCGGCTCGCTCGGGCCATCACCGAGGCCAAGGACCGGGTCAGCTTCTGCGAGCGCTGCTTCAACGTCGCCGAGGGGCCGCTGTGCTCGCTGTGCACCGACGACCGGCGCGACGCCTCGGTGCTGTGCGTCGTGGAGGACGCACGCGACATCGTGGCCGTCGAGAAGACCGGGGAGTTCCACGGCCGCTACCACGTGCTGCTGGGCGCCATCTCGCCCATCGACGGCATCGGGCCGGACCAGTTGAAGGTGCGGGAGCTGCTCGTGCGCCTCGGCGGGGAGGAGGTGCAGGAGGTCATCCTGTGCACCAACCCCAACATCGAGGGCGAAGCGACCGCCATGTACCTGGCCCGGTTGCTGCGGCCGCTCGGCCTGCGGGTGACGCGCATCGCCAGCGGCCTTCCCGTGGGCGGCGACCTGGAGTACGCCGATGAGCTCACCTTGGGGCGGGCGCTCGAAGGTCGCCGGGTGGTGGACGCCTGAGCAGCGAAAACGTAACCGGGGCGCCGTCCCTCGAGTTGGTAGCGGGCGGACAGGCCAACTCGATGAACGGCACCCCAGAGCGCAGCCGAGCGTGAGGGGGAACACACACCCGGCGTTGTTTCATTCACATTACGACGTTTGCGAACGGATGACAAGTGACGATTTTCCTCGCACTCGCCTCCGCCCTCGTTTACGGCACCGCTGACTTTCTCGGCGGCCTGGCCAGCCGGCGTGCGGCGGCGCTGGCGGTGACGTTCGTCTCCCAGTGCGCGGGCCTGACCTCACTGCTGGTCGTCATTCCCTTCGCCCACGGCACCGGCTTCGACGGCGCCGACGCGGCCTGGGGCGCCGCCGGAGGCATGGGCGGGGCCGCCGCGCTGGTCTGCTTCTACTGGGCGCTCGCCGCCGGCACCATGAGCGTGGTGGCGCCGCTGACCGCGGTCGTGTCAGCCATCGTGCCGGTGGCCACCGGCTTGGCGCTGGGCGAGCGTCCGTCGGTCTGGTCGTTGGTGGGGGTTGCCTTGGCGCTGCCGGCCATCGCACTGATCGCCCACGAGCGCGGCGAGGGCACGCCTCGGGCCCCGCGCCTGGTGCTGGCGGCGGCCCTGGTGGCCGGCGTCGGCTTCGGCTTCTTCTTCGTGGCCCTGGCGCGCACCTCCGGCGACAGCGGGCTCTGGCCCTTGGTCGGCGCCCGCGTGGCGTCCATCAGCCTGCTCACCCTCGCCCTGCTGGTGGCCCGCAGGGCACCGCGGCTCCCACCTGAGGTGCGGCCCATGACGCTGGTCGCGGGCGTGTTCGACACCAGCGCCAACGCCCTGTACCTCGCCGCCGCCAGCCGGGGTCTGCTCAGCCTGGTCGCAGTGATCGCCGCGCTCTACCCGGCCAGCACCGTGGTCCTGGCCCGGGTCGTGCTGGGTGAACGGGTGCAGCGATGGCAGATCGGGGGCTTCGCCCTGGCCGCCGTCGCCGTGGGTCTCGTCGCCGCCACCAGCTGACATCGCCACCGGCCCGATAGGTGCGGGGCATGGCTCGGGATCCGGGCTATGTGACGCCGATGCCGAATTCGTCGGGATCGGCGTGACACAAAGGCCCGGGGGCGGAGCCCGCGGACCAGGGGGCGGAGCCCGTACACCAGGGGCGGAGCCCGTACACCAGGGGCGGAGCCGTCAGACCGTGCGCACGATCAGGGCGTCGCCCTGACCGCCGCCGCCGCACAGTGCGGCGGCACCCACGCCACCGCCACGGCGGCGCAGCTCGTGCAGGATCGTCAGGGCCAGGCGGTTGCCTGACATGCCGATCGGGTGCCCGAGGGCGATGGCGCCGCCGTTCACGTTCACGACCTCGTCGGTCACCCCCAGGTCGATCGTCGACGCCAGCCCCACGGCGGCGAAGGCCTCGTTCAGCTCGAACAGATCGATATCGCTGACCTGCAGGTTCGCCCGTGCCAGGGCCGCCTTGATGGCCCGGCTGGGCTGGTGCAGCAACGACACGTCGTCGGGGCCGGCGACCTGGCCGTAGGACACGAACTCACCCAGCGGCTCGACGCCGGCGCGCGACGCGGCCGCCTTCGACATCAGCACGATGGCCGAGGCGCCGTCGGAGATCTGCGAGGCGTTGCCGGCGGTGACGGTGCCGTTGCCTGAGAAGGCCGGCTTCAGGCCGCCCAGCGTCTCGGCGGTGGTCCCGGGCCGGACCCCTTCATCGGTCTCGACGAGCAGCGGGTCACCCTTGCGCTGGGGCACCGCCACCGAGACGATCTCGTCGTTGAAGCGCCCGTCCTTGATGGCCGAGGCGGCCCGCTCGTGGCTCTTGGCGGCGGCCTCGTCCTGGCTGTCACGCGAGATCAGCTCGGCGGTGGCGTAGCGGTCGGTGCCGGTGCCCATGAGGCACGCCTCGAAGGCGCACCACAGACCGTCGCGGACGATGGCGTCGACCAGCTCGGTGTTCCCGTAGCGGAACCCGCTGCGGGCGCCGGGGAGCAGGTAGGGGGCGTTGGTCATGCTCTCCATGCCCCCCGCCACCACGATGTCGGCCTCGCCGGCGGCGATCATCTGGTCGGCCAGGTAGATGGCGTTGAGACCCGAGAGGCAGACCTTGTTCACGGTGGTGGCCGGCACCGACAGCGGTACGCCGCCGTTGACCGCTGCCTGCCGGGCCGGGATCTGACCCTGGTTGGCCAGCAGGACCTGGCCCATGAACACGTAGTCGACCTGGTCAGGGGCGACCCCGGCGCGCTCCAGGGCGGCCTTGATGGCGAAGCCGCCCAGCTCGGCGGCGCTGAATCCGGCCAAGGCGCCCGACATCTTCCCGATCGGCGTGCGAGCCCCGGCGACGAGGTACGAACCCGGCATGGTTACCCCCTGGTAGGAATGGTCTGGCTCTGGAGTGTACGACGGTGGGTCACGTCAACGCCTCCTCGGCGCGCCCTGCGTTGGCACCCCGTACCTACCCGTCGGTAGTTTCGCGTGATGCAGCAGGTGCGTGATGCGATCGTGCAGGGTGCCTCGGGCGAGGAACTGGCCGCCCTTCCCATCCCCGACCACTACCGCGCCGCCTTCGTGCGGCGCGAAGACACGGGGATGTTCGAGGGCATCGACTCGCCCGACAAGGACCCCCGCAAGAGCCTCCACATCGGCGAGGTACCCACGCCGCCGCTGGCTCCCGACGAGGTCTACGTCGCCGTGATGGCCAGTTCCATCAACTTCAACACGGTGTGGACGAGCATCTTCGAGCCGCTCCCGACCTTCGCCTTCCTCGACCGCCTCGGCAAGGAGAGCGAGTGGGCGGCCCGCCATGCCCTCGACTACCAGGTGGTCGGCTCCGACGGCGCGGGCGTCGTGTTGCGGGTCGGGTCGGGCGTGCGCTCCTGGAAGCCCGGCGACCGCGTCACGATCCACTGCAACTACGTCGACGACCAGGACCCCACCGGTCACAACGACTCGATGATGGCGGCCAACCAGCGCATCTGGGGCTTCGAGACCAACTTCGGCGGCCTGGCCGATCTCACCGTCGTGAAGGCCAACCAGCTCATGCCCAAGCCCGCCCACCTCACGTGGGAGGAGTCGGCGGTGAACGCGCTGTGCAACTCCACCAGCTACCGCATGCTCGTGGGTGAGCACGGCGCCCGCATGAAGCAGGGCGACACGGTGCTGGTGTGGGGCGCGTCCGGCGGCATCGGCGGCTACGCCGTGCAGTACGTGCTGAACGGTGGCGGCACCCCGATCGGCGTGGTGTCGTCGCCGGAGAAGGCGGCCCTGCTGAACGAGCTCGGCGTGGAAGCCGTCATCGACCGCAGGGCGGCCGGCTACCGCTTCTGGAAGGACGCCGACACCCAGGACGAGACCGAGTGGCGCCGTCTGGGCAAGGACATCCGCGGTCTCGTCGGGGAAGACCCCGACATCGTGTTCGAGCATCCCGGTCGCCAGACCATGGGGGCGTCGATCTTCGTCTGCAAGCGGGGAGGCACCGTGGTGACGTGCGCCGCCACCTCCGGCTACATGGTGGAGTTCGACAACCGCCACTTCTGGATGAAGCTGAAGCGGCTGATCGCCTCGCACTTCGCCAACTACGCCGAGGCGTGGGCCGCTAACAAGCTCATCAGTCAGGGGCGCATCCAGCCGCTGCTGTCGGCCGTGTACCCGTTGGAGGAGACGGGCGAGGCGGCCCGGCGCATCCACCGCAACGAGCATGAGGGCAAGATCGGCGTGCTGTGCCTCGCCCCGGAGGAGGGGCTGGGCGTCGACGACCCGCAGCGGCGGGCCGAGATCGGCGAAGACAAGATCACCTTGTTCCGTCGCTACGGTTCTTGACGTGCTGACCGAGATCGACCACGTCGCCATCGCCGTCAACGACCTCGAGGCGGCCATCGACTACTACCACCGGGCCTTCGGCGCCGAGGTGGAACACCGCGAGATCGTCGAGCGCGACGGCGTCGAGGAGGCGTTGCTGCGCGTGGCCGACAGCTACGTGCAGCTGCTCACCCCGACCCGCCCCGATTCGCCCGTGGCCAAGGCACTGGAGAAGCGGGGCGAGGGCCTGCACCACGTCGGCTACCGAGTCGACGACTGCGCCGTCGCGCTTGCCGCCGTCGTCGCCGCTGGTGGCACCCCCATCGACAAGGAGCCGCGCCCGGGCTCGCGTGGCACGACCGTGGCCTTCGTCCATCCGAAGGGCAGCTACGGCACGCTGATCGAACTCGTACAGGAGTGACGGGCACCTTCTACGGAGACACCCTCACCGGCCTCGTGGCCGCCGGCGTGGTGAGCCCGACGGATCGCCTGCTCGTCAGCTGCGGTGGCGGGGTCGACCGCGACACGCTGGTGGCGACGGGGTTCACCGACGTCGTGATCACGAACCTCGACGAACGGATGACCGGCGACGAGTACGCGCCGTACGAATGGCACCGCGACGACGCCGAGGCGCTGAGCGCGGAGGACGACAGCGTCGACTGGGGCCTCGTGCATCACGGGTTGCACCACTGCGCGTCCCCGCACCGCGCCCTGGGCGAGCTGTTGCGGGTCGGGCGCAAGGGCGCCATCGTGTTCGAGGCCCGCGACTCGCTCGTGGTGCGCGCCGGCGTCCGTCTCGGGCTGGTGGAGGAGTACGAGGTCACGGCGGTGGCCGCCAACGACGGCAGGTGGGGTGGCGTGAGCAATGGGCCGGTCCCGAACCACGTGTACCGCTGGACGGAGCGCGAGGTGCGCAAGACGGTGCGATCGCTGTTGCCGGGGTACCAGCATGACATCCGCTTCGCCTACGGGCTAGAGGTGCCGGCCGAGCGCCTCGGCCGCACCCGCGTCGTGCGGTTGGCCCAAGCGCTGGCGCCCGTCGCCGAACGACTGGCGCCCCGTCAGGGCAACCAGTTCGCCTTCGTCGTCACCAAGAACGTCCGCCCGCAGCCGTGGCTGCGCGAAGGTTGACCGTGATCGTCCACCTGCTCGACGGCACCTACGAGCTCTTCCGCCAGCACTTCGGACGGCCTGATCCGGGGGAGTTCGGCGCGACCAAGGGCGTGCTGTCCAGCATGTTGATGATGTTGGGCGAAGGTGTCACCCACCTCGGCGTGGCGTCTGATCACGTGATCGAGAGCTTCCGCAACGACCTCTGGCCCGGCTACAAGACCAGTGCCGGCATGCCCCCCGATCTGCTCACCCAGATCCCCGTGCTGGAAGACGCCATCGAGGCCATGGGGGTCACCGTCTGGCGGATGGTGGAGTGGGAAGCCGACGACGCGCTGGCTGCTGCTGCCGCCGTCGCCGACGCCGATCCCCGGGTCGACGGCGTGGTGATCTGCACCCCCGACAAGGACCTGGGGCAGTGCGTGCGCGGCACCCGGGTGGTGCAGCTCGACCGGCGCAAGGGCACGATCTACGACGAGGCCGGCGTGACCGCCAAGTTCGGCGTGGCGACCGGCGTCCATCCCGGACTACCTCGCCCTGGTCGGTGATTCGGCCGACGGCTTCCCCGGCCTGTCGGGTTGGGGCGCCAAGAGCGCCTCCGCCGTGCTGGCGCGCTACGGCCACATCGAGGACATCCCGCGACACGCCGGGCAGTGGGACGTGCCCGGGGTGCGCAGCGCCGCCAACCTGGCCAAGACCCTCGCCGACCAGATGGACCTGGCCCTGCTGTTCCGTCGCATCGCCACGGTCGAGCTCGACGTGCCGGTCGGCGCGGTCGACGACTGGCGTTGGAGCGGGGCCCACCGACGGCTTCGCTGACCTGTGCCGGCGCATCGACGCCCCGAACCTCGTTTCTCGAGCCCGCGGACTTTCAGTGAACCGTTAGGCCCTTGCGCTTCGTATGAGTTTCGTCACACTGGGAACATCTGAAGCGCATACAACGTCTGTATGTGCGACGATTCCGTACCAAGGTGGAAGAGATGCACGAGCACACACAGACCAGCAGCCCGTCCATGCAAGACGGTGACGTGATCGAGATCGATGCGCCCGACGGTCCGGTGACCGCGCTCGTACTGCTCGCCAACGCCAAGATGGTCATCCTCGACCTGTGCGACGGCTCCACGCCCGTCGTGCTCGACCGGGTGGACCTGCGCCCCTACCGCGTGTTCTCCGACGACCGGCTCGCCGCCGTCGCCTGAGTCCGAGCCCCTGTACGCGCCGAGCGTCGGGGCTCCATCTCCAGCTCGTAGAAGTGCAGGCCCGCGGCGCGCGCCACGAAGAGGCCGCCGCCCACAGCATTGAAGTGCCGTCGTAGCCGCTGGCGGTACCACGCACCGGTGCGCCAGTGGATGTCGAGATCGGTGGCGTCGGGATCGATGACCTCGTCGCGGTCGCCGAGCGTCGGGACCTCGAGGTAGAGCACGGCCGCGCAGGCCGCCGCCAGGTTGGCGATCGCTCGGGTGCAGCCGGCGTCGTCGATGTACTGCAGCACGCCTTGGCACACGACCAGGTCGGCGGGCTCCCTCGGTTGCCACGTCGTGATGTCGGCCTGCTCGTGGCCGTACCGGCGGCAGGCGTAGGGGCTCACGTCGACCGAGTGGTAGGTGACGTTCGGCTTCTCGCGAGCGAACCAGTCCCGCCAGAGCCCGGTGCCGGCCCCGACGTCGAGCACGCGACGGATGGGCACTTCCCACCACGCGGACATCCCGGTCACCCCGCCGGCCAGTTGCCCGATGCGGCGGGCGTCGTGCACCGGGCGATCGCTGTAGAAGCGCCGGTAGTAGGCCGCGTCGAAGACCTGACGCGGCGTCGTCGCCACCTCCGCAGTCACCCCAGCACGTCGCCCAGCTCGGCCGGCGCCGCCACTTCCAACTGGTCGTAGCGGCAACTAGCGACGTCTCGGTCCAGCCGCCAGCGCAGGAAGTGGGCGTTGTGGCGGAACCGACCGTTGGTCAGTTGCGAGAACTCGACCTCGCAGACCAGTTCCGGTCGCACGGGTTCCCACGACAGGTCCTTCTGGGCATTCCAGCGCGATGGGGAACCGGGCATACGGCCGGCGGCCGTGGCGTGGGCCATCATGTCGGCCCACTCCTTCCACGGATGATTGTCGAGGGCGCCTTCGCGCAGCGGGGCCAGTTCGTCGACGAGCTCACGGCGCTTCTTGGCGGTGAAGCTGCCGCACACCCCGACGTGGTTCAGCGTCGCCTCGTCGTCGTAGAGCCCGAGCAGGAGCGAGCCGATGCCCTTGCCGTCCTTGTGCCACCGGAACCCGGCCACCACGCAGTCGCACGTACGGTGGTGCTTCACCTTCACCATCGTGCGCTCGCCCGGTCGGTACGCCTCGTCGAGCCGCTTGGCCACGATGCCGTCGAGTCCGGCGCCCTCGAACCGCTCGAACCAGGTGCGGGCTTGCTCGGGGTCGGTCGTGGCCGGCGACAGGTGCACTGGCGAGCGGGTGACGATGTTGGCGGTGAGCAGCTCGCGCCGCTCTCGCAGCGGGAGGTCGCGCAAGTCACGCTCACCCAGTGCCAGCAGATCGAAGATCAGCGCGTGAGCCGGCGTCTCGGCGGCGAGGCGGTTGACGCGCGAGGCCGCCGGGTGGATGCGTTGCTGCAGCGCGTCGAAGTCGAGCCCGGCCGCACCGGGCACGGCTAGCTCGGCGTCCACCACGCAACGTTCGGGCAGGCACGCCTGCAGCGGCGCGATCAGCTCGGGGAAGTAACGGGTCAGTGGGCGCTCGTTGCGGCTGTCGAGCACGACTTCGTCGCCGTCGCGGAACACCACACAGCGAAAGCCGTCCCATTTCGGTTCGTAGAGCCAGCCGTCGCCGACGGGCAAGCAATCGGCGGCCTTGGCCAGCATGGGCGACAGGGGCGGCATCACAGGAAGATCCACCCCACCAGCCTGCCGTACCGGGAACCGGCCGCACGCGGCGCTCGTCAAAGACGGCGAATCGACACGGAGGTACGTCATGAATCGTTGGATCCTTCCCGCCGCCGGTGGCGGGGTGGTGGTCGCGCTGTTGGCTGTGGGGGTGCTGGCGGCGGTGAACGACGGCCCCAAGCAAGCCACGGCGCAGTCGCCCACCACGGTGGCGCCGGGTGTCACCGCTGCGCCGAGGCGCCACCCGCACGGTCACCGTCGACGGTGTGGGCCTGGTGTCGGGCACGCCCGACACGGTGACCGTCAGCCTGGGTGTCGCGGTGCAGGAGCCGACTGCGTCGGCGGCGCTGCAGTCGTCGAGCGCGAAGGCCCAAGCACTGATCGACACGCTCACCGCCGCGGGGGTGGCCAAGGCCGACATCCAGACCGGCTACGTCTCCCTGTGGCCGCGCTACCGCGACTCGAGTGAGACGCTCGACGGCTACTGGGCCTCCAACTCGGTCACCGCCGTCATCCACGAGATGGACAACGCCGGGTCGATCATCGACGCCGCCACCAAGGCCGTCGGCGACGGGATCACCCTCGGCGGCGTGTCGTTCTCCATCGACGACACCAGCGGCCTCTACGCCCAGGCCCGCCAGATGGCCGTCCAAGAGGCCAAGCGCCGCGCTGACCAGTTGGCCCAGGCCGCCGGCGCCTCGGTCGGCAGTGTGATCTCGATGAACGAGTCGGCCCAGGAGATCCCCTCACCGGTGGCGTACCGCACCGCCGCCTCGGCATCGGGCGCCGCCGACAGTGCCGCCCCGCCGATCGAGCCGGGACGCCAGGATCTGCAGCTGAACGTGCAGGTCGTCTTCGAGTTGGCGTCCTAGGCGGCGAGCACCCTGACCGGCGCGGCAGGCGAACCCTGCTGGTCAGGGCAGTAGCTTGGGCGGACGTGACGGACAACCCGATGCAAGGCAAGCTCGACGATCTCCGCCAGCGCAAGGAGGAGGCGTACCACGCCGGCTCGGAGCGGGCCGTCGAGCGCCAGCACGCCCGGGGCAAGATGCTGGCTCGGGAACGGGTGGAGTACCTGCTCGACCCCGGCACGTTCCAGGAGCTCGATCTGCTCGCCCGCCACCGGGCCCAAGCGGCCGGCCTGGAAGAGCATCCGTACACCGACGGTGTCATCACCGGGTGGGGTGCCATCGACGGCCGCAAGGTCTTCGTCTTCAGCCAGGACTTCACCGTCTTCGGCGGTGCCCTCGGCGAGGTCTTCGCCGAGAAGATCCACAAGCTCATGGACCTCGCCCTGAAGGTGGGTGCACCAGTCATCGGCCTGAACGACGGCGCCGGCGCCCGCATCCAGGAAGGCGTCGTGTCACTGGCGTCCTACGGCGGCATCTTCTACCGCAACGTGCTGTCGTCGGGCGTCGTGCCGCAGATCAGCGTGATCCTGGGGCCGTGTGCCGGTGGCGCGGTGTACTCGCCCGCCATGACCGACTTCATCTTCATGGTGCGCGAGACGTCGCACATGTTCATCACCGGGCCCGACGTGGTGAAGACGGTGACCGGCGAGGAGGTCACGCTGGAGGAGCTGGGTGGCGCCATGAGCCACGCCACCAAGTCGGGCGTGGCCACGTTCGTATCGCCCGACGAGAAGGCGTGCCTGGAAGACGTGCGCTACCTCATGTCGTTCCTGCCGTCGAACAACTTGGAGGAGCCGCCTGCGGTCGAGCCGTCCGACGATCCCGACCGGCTGTGCGAGTCGCTGCGCGACCTGCTGCCGGCCAGCTCCAACCAGCCCTACGACATGAAGAAGGTCATCACGGCCGTCACCGACGACGGCGAGTTCCTCGAGTACTTCGCCCACTGGGGCCGCTCGATCGTGTGTGGCTTCGGCCGCCTGAACGGTGCGCCCATCGGCATCGTGGGCAACCAGCCGATGGTGCTGGCCGGCGTGCTCGACATCGAGAGCTCGGAGAAGGCGGCGCGCTTCGTGCGCACCTGCGACGCCTTCAACATCCCGCTCGTCACCTTCGTCGACGTGCCCGGGTTCCTGCCCGGCGTGGACCAGGAGTACGGCGGCATCATCCGCCACGGGGCCAAGCTGCTGTACGCCTACTGCGAGGCCACGGTGCCGCGCATCCAGGTGATCACGCGCAAGGCCTACGGCGGCGCCTACGTCGTCATGGATTCCAAGTCCATCGGGTCGGACCTGTCGTACGCCTGGCCGACGGCCGAGCTGGCGGTGATGGGGCCGCAAGGTGCGGTCGAGATCGTGTACCGGCGGGAGTTGCTGCAGGCCGCCGACCCCATCGCCCGCCGGCAGGAACTGGTCACCGAGTACACGGAGAAGTACGCCAACCCGTACGCCGCCGCCGAGCGGGGCTACATCGACGACGTGATCGACCCGGCCGAGACCCGAGCCAAGCTGATCGCCGGCTTCGCCATGCTGCGCACCAAGCGCGAGGAGCTGCCCAAGCGCAAGCACGGAAACGTGCCGCTCTGATGGCCTCGGTCAACTCGGTCACGCCGGTCCCGACGGACGAGGAAGCCGCCGCCATCGTGGCCGCAGTGGAGGCGTTCTGGCCCCGGCCCACCATCCTGCTGGCCGAAATGACCCGCCGGCCGTCGCCGTGGCGCTTCAGCGGCCGCTGGTGGTCGAAGCCCGTCCCGGCGCGCCGCGACCGCCCGTACTACTGATGTATCGAGCCGCTGCCCATCGGGCGGCGCCTCGGCCGCGGCCATCTGATGTACCGCGGGTGTCATAGATGCCCGATAATCGCGTCAGCACGGTCTAGAAGAGGGCGGTGGCGCGTTCCTTGGGGCGGCCGATCACCACCTGGTCGCCTTTCACCAGCAGCGGACGCTGCATCAGCCGCGGGTGCTCCAGCAGCAGCTCGATCACGGCGGCGGGCTCGGTGTAGCCAGCTGGGTCAAGCCCCAGCTCCTTGAAGAACGGGTCCTTGCGCACGAGGTCGGCCACCGGTCCGTCGAGGTGCTCGACCAACCATGTCAACTGCTCCCGGGACGGCGGCGACTTGAGGTACTGGACGACCTCGACATCCACGCCGGCGTCCTGCGCCAGGGCCAGCACGTTCTTCGACGTGCTGCAGTTGGGGTTGTGGTAGATGGTCACGTCGGGCACGGAGTCAGCTTCCCACCACGTTGAGGGCCGACCGCAAGCCCGGGGCAAGCGGGTGGTCGACCGGCAGCCGGCCGTTGGCGGCCGCTACGAAGTCGTCGGTCGACAGCGTGGTCTCCTGGCCGTCGAACACGACGAGGGCACCGCCGGACGTGAGCTCGACGGTGACATCGGGCTTGGTCTCGGCCAGCGCGAACACGGCGAAGCGCGGCCGCCACCCGGCTGGCTGCTGGGCCGGCGGCGCGTCGATGTCGTCGCCGTGGGTGGCCAGCTCCGACGCCAGATGGAACGCCTGCCAGCGCACCGGGTAGGGGCCGACCATCGTGGGGAGATCGCCGCCGTCGCGTCGGCGCAGCTCGGTGCGCGTGCGCTGGCAACGGCGGCGCCACACGTCGAGCACCTCACTGATGGGGTGGCCGCGCCACTCCTGCACGCCGTAGTTGTTGAACGAGTCGAGGTCGTTGACCCCGAGGGGGCCCAGGCGGTCGAAGAGGGCACCGATGGCGTCGTCGAGGCAGGCCTCGTTGTACTCCTCGCCGGCGGCCAGGTGGGCCACGACGTCCTGCACCGACCATCCCGCGCACGCCGAGGGCCGCTCGAGCTCGGCCGGCCCGAGGCCGCTGACGTATCGGTCGATCCGGGCCGCTTCGACATCCATCACGTCGTAGGGATCGAGGCCTTGGAGAACGGCGTCGTCGGGCATCCGCGCACTCTGCCACAACTCGGGCTCGGCTTCGCCTCGCGCTCGCTCCGCTGCGACAACCGGTGCTCGCTCGGCACGCCGCCGCACTGTGACGGCAGCGGACCTCCGGTCCGCACAGCGGCGCAGCGCGGGTAGAACGGGAGTGTGACGATCGACAGCGATCGGCGCGAGGCCATGGTGCGCGAGCAGCTGGCGGCGCGCGGCATCGTCGATCCGGCCATCCTGGCGGCCTTCCGGCAAGTACCCCGCGAGCGCTTTGTCGCCGCCGCCCATCGCCGCGCCGCCTACGAGGATCACCCGCTTCCCATCCAGGCGGGCCAGACCATCTCGCAGCCGTACATGGTGGCGTTGATGGTGACCGCGCTCGAGCTGCAGGCCACCGATCACGTGCTCGAGGTGGGCGCCGGCTCCGGCTACGCCGCCGCCATCATCTCGCGCCTGGCGCGCGACGTGGTGGCGGTCGAGCGCATGCCCGGGCTGGCCGCCGCCGCCGCCGAACTGCTGCGAGACCTGGGTTACGACAACGTCCGGGTCGTGGCCGCCGACGGCTCGACCGGCGTGGACGACGAGGCGCCGTTCGATGCCATCTGCGTCTCCGCCGGCGCCCCCAAAGTGCCGGCCGCGCTCGTGCAGCAGCTCGCCGTCGGCGGCCGCCTGGTCGTACCGGTCGGCTCGTCGGACAAGCAGGAGCTCATCCGTGTGCGGCTGGTCGGCGCCGGCCGGACGCGCAAGGAGCGCCTCGGCGCCGTGCGCTTCGTGCCCCTCGTGGGCAAGCAGGGCTGGCAGCGCTGACGCCGGGGCGGGCACGATCGGGAGGTGACCACCTCCTCGCCCGGACCGCTCGATGACCTTCGGGTCATCGACGTCTCCACGGTGTTCGCCGGCCCGGCGTGCGCCCGCTACCTGGCCGACTTCGGGGCCGACGTCATCAAGGTCGAGCGTCCCGGCACCGGCGACACCGTGCGGGGCACGGGTTGGCGCGATCCGCGAGACGGCGTGACGCTGTGGTGGAAGTTGGCCGCCCGCAACAAGCGCTGCGTCGCCATCGATCTCAAGGACCCGGCCGACCTCGACGTGTTCCTGCGCCTGTGCGACCAGGCCCACGTACTGGTGGAGAACTTCCGTCCCGGCACGTTGGAACGGCTCGGGCTGGGTCCCGACGTGCTCCTGGCCCGCAACCCCTCGCTCGTCATCACGCGCGTCACCGGCTTCGGCCAGGACGGTCCCTACGCCAGCCGCCCCGGCTTCGCCACCATCGCCGAGGCGATGAGCGGATTCGCCGCCATCAACGGTGAGTCCGACGGCAATCCCCTGCTGCCCCCGATCGCCCTCACCGACGAGGTGACCGGGCTGTCGGCCGCCTTCGCCACCATGGTGGCGCTGCACTCCGGCGTGGGCCAGGTCGTGGACGTCAACCTGCTCGAGTCGCTGTTCCAGCTCATGGGCCCGCTCATCTCGGCCTACCGCCTCTCGGGCTACCTCCAGCCTCGTGCCGGCTCGGCCATTCCCTACTCGGTGCCCAGAGGCACCTACCGCTGCGCCGACGGCACGTGGGTCGCCATCTCGGCGACCGCCGACACGGTGGCGACGAGGGTCATGGCGTTGCTGGGCGTAGGTGACGATGCCCGCTTCGCCACCTCGGCCGGTCGCGTCGAGCACCGCGACGAGGTGGAGCAGCTGGTGGCCGACTGGATCGGGTCCCGGTCGATCGAGGAGGTGCTGTCCGCCTTCAACGCCGCCGAGGCCGCCATCGCCCCGGTGATGACGATGGCCGACATCGCCACCGACCCTCACGTAGCGGCGCGGGGCCTCATCGCCGAGGTGGACGGCACACCGATGCAAGGCTTGATCGCCCGGCTCTCGGCCACGCCCGGACGCCTGCGGTGGGCCGGTCGCGCCCTCGATGCCAACGGCGACGAGATCCGCGCCGAGGCCGGCAATCCACCCGCGCGGTGACCACGTTGACGTTGGCCTGACTAGATTACGAAAGGCAAAGATTGGGAAAGTAGGGGGACGTGCCCCCCCGGGACCTCGCAAAGGAGCTGGCCCATGACGACCTACACCCTGCCTGACCTGCCCTACGACTACGCCGCACTCGAGCCGCACTACTCGGCCAAGATCCTCGAGCTTCATCACGACAAGCACCACGCGGCGTACGTGAAGGGCCTGAACGACACGATGGAGCAGCTGGCCGACGCCCGGGCGAAGGGCGACTACAGCTCCATCGTGGGCCTGGAGAAGAGCCACGCGTTCAACCTCTCGGGCCACGTGCTGCACTCGCTGTTCTGGACGAACCTGTCGCCCGACGGCGGCGGGAAGCCCGAAGGGGAGCTGGCGGCCGCCATCGACGAGAACTTCGGCAGCTTCGATGCCTTCAAGGCCCAGCTGACGAGCGTCACCACGACGGTGCAGGGCTCGGGCTGGGGCGTGCTGGCGTGGGAGCCCCTGGGCAAGCGCCTCTACGTGGAGCAGGTCTACGACCACCAGGGCAACGTGGGGCAGTCGAGCGTGAACCTGCTGGTGTTCGATGCGTGGGAGCACGCGTTCTACCTGCAGTACCTCAACGTGAAGGCCGACTACGTGAAGGCGCTGTGGGACATCGTCAACTGGGACGACGTCGCCGGCCGCTTCGCTGCCGGCCGGCAGGTCGAGCTCAACCTCTAGCCGCCTCGAGTCGCTTCAGCCGGCGATGAGGCGAGCCTTGGCCGACGCGAACTCGTCGTCGGACAGCTTCCCGGCATCGTGCAGGTCCGAGAGCACCTTGAGCTGATCACCCGTCGCCGGCGTGGCGAAGTGCTGGTCGAAGCCACGACTGATCTCCTCCATGGCGACGCGCTCCTCCTTGGTGCCGCCCGGCTTACGCGCCACGAGGTAGATCACCGTGCCGATGAACGGGAGGAAGATCACCACGATGAGCCAGATGGCCTTGCTAGCGCCCCCGATGTCGTCGCGCCGGAAGATGTCGACCAGAGCGAAGCCCCAGATCAGTACCAGCGGGATGAAGATGAGGAGCAGGAAGAAGGCGCTCCAGAAGCCGATGTCGGCGAGGACCATGGACGGGCTCCCGTTCGCGGTGGTGGAGCCGTACCGTAACCCACCGTCGTGAGCGCCCTCAGAGCTGGCTGCTGACGGCGACCAGCGTGAGGTAGCGATCGGTGACGTCGACCAGCGGGGCGCCGGTCTTGCTGCAGGCGAGGGCCACGTCACCGCCGGCGGTCACCACGCCGCTCAGGCTGAGGTGGCCCGACGTGGCGACCCCGCCGATCGGCGTCAGCTGCGCCACGAGCTGCTCGTCGTCCAGCCCGATGATCCCTTCCCCGGTGCCGTCGGTGACCACGCACGTCACGGCGCCGCCCCCGCCGGCGATCGACACGTCCACCTCGGCCGAAACGAAGTAGGCACCCACCGGCACGTCCACCAGATCGGTGACGAACGTGGGGGCGTCCACCGCGGTGGATGTCACCGCCAGCGAGGCCGAGTTGGCGGTGCCGTCATAGCTGGGCGCGGCACCTGAGCCCTGCTGACCTTGAGGTCCTTGCGGGCCAGGTAGCCCTTGCGGTCCTTGCGCCCCTTGGGCACCCGGCGCACCGGCCGGTCCGGTGGCGCCGGCCGGACCAGGAAGGCCCTGCGCGCCACTGCTCGAGATGGGCACCGTGTAGCCCACGAGGTCGACGGCGAGGTTCACCGAGCCGGCGAAATTGAAGAGCGAGATCGAGCCGCCACCCAACTTCACCAGCACGCTGTTCGGCATCACGAGCCCCGGCGTGGCGTTGTTGGCCGAAGCCAGCGGTCGCGGCTCACCCGTCGGCCATGCGGTGACGAACGACGCCGCCGTGGCGTCCTTGTCGATGGTGATGTTGACGAGCACTGACAGCGCGTTGGCGGGAATGGTGAACGCCCGGTTCGGGGCCGGCGTGGTCAACGGCAGGTCGATCTGGGCGCCGGCACCGATCGGGCCGGCCGCCGCCACGCCGACGGGACCGTCGCCACCGGCTCGGGTGTCGAGCACGCGCACGGGATCCAGGCCGACGAAGCCCTCCGGGTTCGCCGTCGCCGCCGACTGAGCGCCGGCCGACGCGCCGGTGCCGGGCGCCGCCACGGCCAAGCTGGTCGCACCGAGCGCGGCGCCGAGCACGAGCAGCCCGGCACCGACTCGGTGACGAGCTAGGGGTCGCAGGATCGCCATGGTCCCTCGCCTTCCGCCAGACAGCTGCGGGCTCCGCCCCCCAGCCGTGGGCGCACACGGTAGTACCTGGTACGGCCACGCCGCCGCCGCGCGTCGCGAGGGGCGGGCCTGTCCGCTTCGGTCCGATCCCAGGCCTCACCCGGCGGAAGACCTGGACGACGGTCAGCCGATCTTGACGTCGGGACAGTCGAAGCCGGCAGCCGCGGCCAGGTCGTCGGATGCGTAACCCAGATCGCTCACCGTCGACGGATCGCCCTGGGCGGCGACGAAGGCGCTGGCGGCGGCGCGGAGGCGGTCTGGGCCGACCCGCTCCCCCATGTCGGCGGCCACCGACGTCTCCAGCGTGACCCCGTCGGGTGCGTCCGACACGGCGAGTGCCTGGGTGACCTGGTCCGCGTAGCCGGCGATGGCGGTGTCGTCCAGGCCGAGCTGACGGAGGGCGGCCACGGCGGCGGCGGCCCGGGCCAAGAAGGGCGCCGCCTGGTTGGCCACCTCCACTGGCGCCGACGCGACGTAGGGGGTCATCAGCGCGGTGATCGCCGGCCCGTACACCAGCTCGGCCACGCCCTCATCGGCGCCCGTGGCGCTGAACGCGGCGTAGGCCCAGGCGGTGAGGACGGGTGCGAGCCCGGCGAGGGCGGGACAGAACAGCGCTGGATCACCACCGGTGAGCGAGGTGAACTCGGTGGCTGTCGGTAGCTCGTCCACCGTCGGCGCGGTGGTGGAGGTCGTCGTCGTTGGCGCCTCTGTCGTGGAGGTGGTGGGCGCCACGCTGCTCGGCGACGAGCCGCTGCCGCGACCGGCCCGCTGGCGCAGCCCGTGCGCCACACCCCGCACCAGGGCGGCGATCTTGCCCCGCACGGCGAAGTCGACCGCCACCACGTTCGGGACCCGGCTGCGCTGCTCGGCGCACTGGGTCAGCCGCGCATCCAAGAGCGACTTGTCGTTCGCCTTCGCCGCCACCGACGGATCGGGCGGCGACTCGCTCACCCAATGGTTGACCAGGAACAGCGGCGCATCCGGTGGACCGCGGTTCGGTTCACACGTGAAGGCGTCCGTCGACTTGAAGTCGTAGCGCGTCTCCTGGAACCACGAGTAGGCCTTCTGGTACCACGGCGGCGCGCCGGCCCCACCCTGCTCGGCGAACACCAGCAGCGGTTTGCCCTGGTCGATCATCTCGCCCAGTGTGGGTAAGGGTTGACCCGGCACGAGAGTGAAGGCCCGCTCGGCCAGACCGGACTTCGTGATCGCCGCCGCCGTGTCCGCTGGTGTCGTCGCGTCCTGGATGATGAGCATGACGACTTCGTCAGGATGGGTGTCCATGAAGTTCTTCACGTCGCCCAGCACACTGGCGAAGGACACCGCTCCCATCTCGCAGTAGTTGTGGCAGAGGTAGATCTGCCGGGTGGCGCCGGCCTTGGCCGGTGCGCGTGCGGCGAGCTGGCTGGCGCGCTGGGCGATGGCCGGGTCGAAGTCCTCGCCCGTCGGTTGCGTCAGTTCGGCCGCTCGATCGGTCAGCACGACAGGCGTGTTCGAGCCGGGCATCCTCGACGACGACGGCACCCCGTAGTGCGTGTCGATGAGCAGCGCCCGCACACCGGCGTCGAGCTGACCCTTGATCGTCTCGACCTGCTCGGCGAACAACCACCCCGGATAAAGAGTGGATGACATGGCGTTGTGCGAACCCGGCAGGGTCATCTCGGCCAGCGTCACGTCGCAGTTGGCGGCGTCGCCGTTGCACTTCCGTTGCCCTTCGGCAGCCGCTTGGCGCGCCGCCCTCGTCGTCGTGACGACCAGACCGGCGCTCACCACTGCTACCGCCAGCACCACGACGACGGCCGCGCCGACGGCGTGACGCCACCGATACCGCGCGCCGGCACCAGCGACGGCGCCGACGCGCGCCTGCACGATGGTCAACAGCTCCAAGACCGACAGGTAACCCAGCCACAGCGCCCCGACGAACACCGCCGTTTCCACCCATGTCATCGGCGACGAGCTGACAAGGATGCTGGCGAACAGGCCGACCACACCGAGGGCGACCCTGCCGCGCGTCGAGGCGCGGCGACGATCGATCCATCGCCGACCCGCCTCCCTGACGTATCGGGGCGTGTACCGGCGTTCCGACGCCGTCGATGCCGCCACCACGATCACGCCGTACCCCACGAGCCAGAGGGCGATGAGCCGAAGGTCGGCCATGCCCGTCCCCACCGCGCTCTTGACCGCCGACGACAGCCCCGGGTCCGACACGAGGCGACCGGCCAGCCATCGAACAAGCTGCACCAGCAACACGATCACAGTGGCGCCGACGACGACGGCCCACCCGAGCCGGTTCACCGCCCGGCGCCGGTCGGCGGCGAGGGCGATCCCGCCCGCGGCGGCCAGCACCGAGCCGAAGAACGCACCGAGCAGGACACCCGCCGTGATGTCCTGCCACTGCCAGAAGCGATAGTCGTCGAGCCGCTGGGTGACATCGGTGAGGCTGTCGGCCAACCCGCCACTCGCCTGCGCGCCGGGTTCGGCACTGCCCGGAAGTTGCATCGTGCTGGTGATGATGGCGATCGAGTCCGACAGGTTCAGGCCCGCGCTCCCGCTCTGGCCCTCGAGCAGCGCGCGATGGGTCCGCTCGACAGCGGTGCGGAAGATCGACCGGAAGGTGTCCGTGTCGATGCCCGCCTCGACGGCCAGTTCGAACGCCGGGCGGAAGTTCACCGCCTGCTGGTTGCCGCCCCTCGCCAACTGCTCGGTGAGCCGCGTCGCCATCTCGTGGCGCACCGCCGATGAGTCGAGCAAGGCGACCACCCGGTCGCTGAACTCGTCACTGTCGTAGATGGTCGAGTTGGCCCACCCGGCGATCACGGCGACGGGAAGGAGCACGCCCGCAATGACGATGAGCGCCATGCTGAGGATCGGGCGGAGACGACGCACAGTGGGGCGGGAGCGTAGTTGGACCGGTACCGCTCGTTCACCAGCGCGAGGGGAGACGGACACGCTGCGGCAATGAGCGAGGCGTAGCCTGGTTCCACTCCACGCACGGGAGGTCGCGGCCATGAGCATGACCACCGAACCCGGCGACATCGTGCCGTCGCTGATGTCGCCCATCAACCCACATGTGATCGTCCTGTTCGGCGCCGGCGGCGACCTCTCCCGGCGCAAGTTGTTGCCCGGCCTCCTGCGCTTGTCGCAGGCCGGCCTCATGCCCGAGTGCCGCGTCGTCGGCACGTCACTCGAGGAGTTCGACGACGAGCGTTCCGGAAGTTCACCAGGGCGGCGTGCGAAGAGTTCGCCACCCACCCGATCACCGAAGACGACTGGACCAGCTTCGAACGCAAGCTCTCCTACGTCAGCCAGGCCGAGGGTGCCGCCGGGCTGGCCGCAGCGGTGAGTCACGCGGAAGCCGAACTGGGCGGTGAGCCCCGGCGTCTGCACTACTTGAGCGTGCCGCCGAATGCGGCGCGGGTGGTCGTGCGCACGTTGGGCGAGGCCGGGTTGGTGAACCGGGCCCGCATCATCATGGAGAAGCCGTTCGGCATGAACCTGGCCAGTGCCAAAGCACTGAACGCGTCGCTGCACGAGACCTTCACCGAGGATCAGATCTTCCGGATCGACCACTTTCTCGGCAAGGAGGCGGCCCAGAACATCCTCGCCTTCCGCTTCGCCAACGGGCTCTTCGAGCCCATCTGGGACCGGTCGCACATCGACCACGTCCAGATCGACGTGCCTGAGACGCTCGGCCTCGACTCCCGCCTGGCGTTCTACGAGACGACAGGTGCCTACCGCGACATGGTCGTGACCCACCTGTTCCAGGTGCTCGCCTTCATGGCGATGGAACCGCCGACGGCGCTCGAGCCAGGCCATCAGCGAAGAGAAGAACAAGGTGTTCCGGTCCATGAAGCCGATCGAGCCGGCCAACGTGGTGCGCGGCCAGTACGGCGGCTATCGCGACGAGCCAGGGGTCTCCGGCCACTCCGACACCGAGACCTTCGTCGCGCTCCGGTGCGAGATCGACAACTGGCGGTGGGCCGGCGTGCCGTTCTACCTCCGCACCGGCAAGCGCATGGCAGAGGGTGCTCGCATCATCTCGATCGCCTTCAGCGAACCGCCGAAGAGCATGTTCCCGACGGGCTCGGGAGTGGGCGCCCACGGTCCCGACCATCTCACCTTCGACCTGGCCGACGCGTCCAAGCTCTCACTCTCGTTCTACGGCAAGCGACCGGGACCGGGCATGAAGCTCGACAAGCTCAGCCTTCAGTTCGCACTGCACGAGACCGGTCGTCAGGCCGACGTGCTGGAGGCCTACGAGCGCCTCCTGCACGACGCCATGAGCGGCGACCACACCTTGTTCACCACGGCCGAGGGCATAGAGCGGCTGTGGGAGCTGTCGATCCCGCTGCTCCAGTCACCGCCGCCCGTGCGCTCGTACGCGCCCGGCTCCTGGGGACCCAACGCCATCCACCAGCTCATTGCGCCGCACGCCTGGCGGCTGCCGTTCGAGCGGGCCTGGCGCGCTCTCCGGTAACGGCGCCGCTCACCGAGACGGCGAAGCCGGACATGATCGGCATGCCGTTCAACGCATCGACGTCGGACGTGGTGAGCAACTTGTTCACATCGGAAGCACCGTGGCCGTGCGGCAACGACACCACGCCCCGAGCCATCGTGTCGGTGATCTCCACCGGCGCGGTGCACGATCCGCACGCGGTCGACACGACGGCCACGTCACCGCTCGACAGCCCCCGCTCGGCGGCGTCGTCGGGGTGGACGAACAGCGTGGCGACCGACGGCCGCACCGCGAACGAGTTGTACCGGGCCGATGTCCGCCGGTTGATCATCACGAGCTGACCCGACGGGGGCGCCGGCACCGACCACGACCCTTCGAGGCGCGCCGACAGCTCGGCCGGCGCCACATCGAGCAGATGCGGCAACCGGCCCGGCACCATCCAGCCCGGCGCGAGCGTGTCGTCGGCCACGCCGAAGGGTGCCGCTCGGACCTCGTCCCACGGATGGCGGGCGTGCCGGGCCATGGCTTCGGCGATGACCTCGTCGTCGAGCTCCCGCCCGGCCAGCTCGGCATGGCGGCGGGTGCTGGCGAACAGCGGGAGACCGAGCCGCCGGCTCAGCTCGGCAAACACCCACCACTGGCTGCGCCGCTGGCCGACGGGCGCCACGACGGCCGGCGCGAAGCGAAGGAACGGCGTGGCCTGGAGGTAGCCGGTCACCAAGTCGGAGCGCTCGAAGTGATCGGTCATGGGGAGCACGTGGGTGGCGACGGCGGTCGTCTCGGTGGGATGGACATCGATGGCCACCAGCAGATCCAGCGATTCGAGCGCTCGCCGCAGCCGTGCGTTGTCGGGAATGGCCAGCGCCGGGTTGCCGAGGCGCACGAAGAGGGCACGGACGTGACCGGCCTCGATCTCATCGGCCAGCGCCGCGCACGGGATCTCGCCGTTGACGATGCGCGGCAGGTCCGGGCGGCTCACCGGGCGGGCACCCAGGTCGCCACGACCGCTGGGCAGCGCGTCCTCGAGCGGCCGGAGGAAGCCGGGGTTGAAGGTGGCTCCGCCAGGACGATCGAGGCTGCCGGTCACCGCGCTCAAGGCCCATACCAACCACTCGGTCAGGTTGGCCGAGCGGTTCATCGTGGTGCCGGTGCCGGTCTCGACGGCCACCCGCCCGGCGGCCAGCACCAGCGCGGCCAGCTCGTCGAGCACGGCCACAGGGACCCCGCACACGGCCGCCGTGTGCTCTCGATCGAACGGCGCCACGACACGGCGCAACCGCTCCACGCTGTCCGGCTGAGCACAGCTTTCGAGATACGCGGCGTCGGGGTTCTCGGCCAGCACCCTCGCGATCAGGAAGGCCAGCAACGCCGGGTCGGTGCCCGGTCGGGGCGCCACGTGCAGATCGGCGTGGCGGGCGGTCTCGGTGCGGCGCGGATCGAAGACGACGACCTTGCCGCCGCGGTTGCGCAGCTCGCGCAGTTCGACGAGTGGTTCGGCCAGCATGCGGCCGTGGCCGTGGGACACAACCGTGTTCACGCCGATGGCGAGGAGCAGCGAGGCGCGCTCGAGGTCGGGTTGGAACATCATCTGCACCCCGGCCACGAGCTGCGGCACGAGTGCCTTCCCGGAGCAGTCGATGCTGAGGGCGCTGTAGTGCTGGTCGGTCCCGAGGGCACGGAAGAAGCCATGGGCCACGCCGTAGCCCGACGGGTCGAGGGGGCCGCCGGTGCCCACGTAGTGGGCGACGGCGTTGGGACCGTGCTCGGCGACGATGCCGGCGGTGAGGGCGGCGATGTCGTCGAGGGTCTCGTCCCATCCCGCCGCCGTCAGCTCGCCGTCACGCCGAACCAGCGGCACATCGAACCGGTCGGGATCGTGGTGGAAGTCGGCACCGGCCCGGCCCTTGGCGCAGGTGAAACCGTGCGACCAAGGATCATCGGGATCGCCCAAGATCTTCACGACACGGCTCCCCGCGAGGTCGACCAAGGTGCCGCAGCCGACGGCGCAGATACGACAGGCGGTGACGCGTCGCTCGGTCAGCTCCGCATCGTGATCCAGATGATCGATCGCCATGTGTCCATTCTCCCGCGGTAGGTGCCCGGTCTAACAAGCGACCGGGGCCGGCGACAACTGGCAGCATGAGCCCATGGGCTTCGCGAGGTCGCTGTGGCTGCGAGTGGAGACGATCCACGCGGTGACGTACTTCGACCCCGCGTGTGCCGAAGCGACGACCGCCGCCGGTCTCAGCGGTTTCTGGATGGGCTACTTCGGGTGCCGGGCGGCACCGATGGGCGCCGTCGGGGCGGGCGTCGTGGAAGCGACCTTCTTCAACTTCGCGCCCACCTTCGTGCGCCGTTGGGTACCCGACGTGTGGGACCACACGTCGCCCGAGACGTTGGTGGCCATTCGGTGCGAGGCCGCGGCCACCGCCTTGCGGGCGCTCGTGCCGGACCTGGTGGCGACGGCCGATGCGGCCAACACCGAACTGGCCCTCGCCGTGGCGCGCTGCTCGCCGGCCGGACGGCCGCTGTTCGCCGCCAATCGCGAGGTGCCGCTGGCCGACGACCCGGTCCGGGCACTTTGGCAGCTGTGCACATGCCTGCGCGAGCACCGCGGCGACGGTCATGTGGCGGCGCTGACGGCCGGTGGCCTCGACGGCTGCGAGGCCCACGTCCTGATCGCGCTCGAACAGGGCAATTCGCCCGAGGACCTGCAGAAGACCCGTGGCTGGACCGGCGCCGATTGGGCGGCGGCGGTCGAGCGTTGCGCCGGAAAGGGGCTCATCGACAGCAACGGTGGCCTCACGCCTGAGGGTCGCGCGCTGCGTGCCGACGTGGAGGCCACGACCGACCGGCTGGCGACCGTGCCCTTCAGCGAGGCCGACGAGCGGCTCCGCCGGTTCCTCCTGACCACGCTGGAACCGGTGGCCGTCGCCATCTCGCGTTCGGGCGTGATCCGGTACCCGAACCCGATGGGATTGCCGCCAGTGCCCTAGGCGTGCGGGTTGTGTCTAGGGGTTGGTGATCGTCAGCGCGTCGGCGATCTCGACCGGCACGGCGGCCGGGTTGGTCAACACGAGCGGGTCGGCGATCTCGACCGGCACGGCGGCCGGGTTGGTCAACACGAGCGGGTCGGCGATCTCGACCGGCACTGGCGCGGCCGGTACGTCGGGGACGGGGGCCGGTGCAGGAGCGTGCGGTGCAGGGACATCGGGGGCGGAGACATCGGGGGTCGGGACATCGGGAGCCGGTGCCGCCTCGGCTGGAGGGGCCTCGTTGACGATGGCCGCAACCGGCGTCTCGACGGTCGCCGTCGTCATGGCCGGCGTCGTTGCGACGGCAACGACCGGCGCGTACGAGAGCACGGGCGCCTGCCGCGACGGTGCAGCCGCCGACACGATGACCTCATTGGCTACGGCTCCGCTACCGGTCGCGCCCAACGCCGGGCTGGCGAGGAACAACGCCGACGCACCGATGGCCACGCTGGCTACCGGCACGAGCACGCGCCGTTGTACGAGCAGCCTCCGGACCGCCGCCGCTTCGTCGCCCGACACCTGCATCATCTCGATGAGGCGCCGCTCCACCTCGGCGGGATCGAGGTCGACGACCCCGCTGAGCACCGTCACGTCCTCGCCTCGCAGCATCAGCGATGCTCCGCGACGCTTGCGACGGACGTGATAGAGCGCGTCCAGGTACTCCCGCAGCAAGATGTCCGAGCTGGCGTTCACCGTGACGGTGCGGAGGGTGTCGCCGATCTGCAGCTGCCCGTCGTCGACGATCAACGGTGTCGGCCGGCGCAACAGCCCATCGGTGGAGAGTCGGGAGCCGTAGGCGGCCGCGAGGCGGGCGAGGAGCGCGGGCGCCGGGGCTTGCTGGCCACGCTCGTGGCTGAGCAGCTCACGGAGGGAGATCCCGACCAGTTTGGCGGCGCGGCGACGCGACATGCCCGCCTGCTTTCTGGCGTTCCGGACCGACTCGCCTTGGGTCTTCGGATCGGTCAGGGGCATCACCGAGGTCATCTCGCGAGCATGCGGGTCGATGCAGGGAGTCGCCATAACGAAAATCGATCAGTCGCCAACTAACGCAATTGAACTAGGCCGCGCCGAGGGTGGTCGCGCTCGCGCCCGGTGACGATCGCCCGATCCACAATGCGCGCGGCCTGCGCGCTCGGACGCGCTGGGGAGCCGGCGAGCGTTCAGCCCGCACGCGATCGGGCGGGCGGCTGGTGGCCCGATCGGGCGGGCGGCTGGTGGCCCGATCGGGCGGCGGCTGGTGGCCCGATCGGCGCGCTCGGTCCACGTCCCAGATGCCCAGATGCACCCGCCCACGGGCCACATTTCGCGCGGCCTGCGCGCTCGGACGCGCTGGGGCGCCGCCGAGCGCGGCAGGCCGCGCGAATCGCTGGTCGCATGGCCAGGATCAGCACCAGCGGCACGAGGTCCGACCAGGACCGCCGCAGGTGTCGCCGTATCAACCAGGCGTTGGCAACCACGCGGACGGCTCGATTGCTTGGAAGGGTGCGTGCTCATGGAGAGCAGTGGTGGTACCACCCCTTCCTGACGGGAAGCTTCCTGCGACGCCATGTACGAGCGGTTCATCCACTAAGAAATCAGCGTGGCGAAAAACCGACTGAGCCCGATGGACCGCCGGCGTGGTTGACAATGCGACGGACATCGCGGAGGAGCCACCGGCGGACGAGGCGAGGGCCCGATGGCTGCGCCTCCGCCTCGTCGGGCTCAGCTTCCTCATGCTGTTCGTCGAGCTCGCGCTCATTCGGTGGACCGCCGCGAACAACATCCACCTCGCCTACCTGACGAACTTCGTACTGCTGGCCAGCTTCCTCGGCATCGGCATCGGTTTCCTACGCGTTCGCAGCGCGCCGGACCTCTTCCCGTTCACGCCGATCGCACTGGCGCTGCTGATCGGCTTCGTGCTGCTCTTCCCGGTCAACCTCACGTCGCTGTCGGGCGAGTTGGAAGGCGCCTTCGGCATGGCGCCACTGCCGAGGTGGGTCGGGCTCACGACCATCTTCCTGCTCACCGTCGCCGTGATGGCGTGCATCGGGCAGGGGGTCGCTCGCGTCTTCGTGCAGTTCGACGCGTTGGAGGCCTACCGCTTCGACATCCTCGGCAGCCTCGGTGGCATCGTCGTGTTCTCGATCCTGGCGTTCCTGGAGCTGCCGCCGATCGCGTGGGGAGCGATCGTCACCGTGCTGCTCGTCGTGCTGCTCGGCTGGCGGCCACAGGTCCTCGCTCTCGTCGTGGTGGTCGTGGCGCTCGGGATCCAGTCGACCTCGCCCAACGACTACTGGTCGCCCTACTACAAGATCACGGCCAAGCGGGCGGCCTCGGAGATGGTGGGCGGTGTCGAGGCACGCGACACCTTGACCATCTCGGCCAACAACATCCCCCACCAGACCGCCTACGACGTGGCGACGCTGCTCCACATCCAGCCGTTCTACGCGTTCCCCTACCGCCACGTCGATCCTGCATCGCTCGATCGTGTCCTCATCGTCGGCGCCGGCAACGGCAACGACGTCGCCGTTGCACTGGCGCAGGGAGCCAAGCACGTCGACGCCGTCGAGATCGACCCGGTCATCCAGTCGCTCGGCTCGAAGTACCACCCGAGCCATCCGTATCAGGACCCGAGGGTGACCGTCCACATCGACGACGGCCGGGCCTTCGTCGAGGGCGACGACGGTCGGTACGACCTCATCCTCTTCGCCCTGCCCGACTCCCTCACCTTGTTCGCCGGGCAAGGGAGCCTGCGCCTGGAGAACTACCTCTTCACCAAGGAGTCGATGGAGACCGTCCAACGGCTGCTGAAGCCGGGCGGAACCTTCGCCATGTACAACTACTACGAGCCGTTCCTCCTCGATCGCTACGCCAGCACCCTGGAGTCGGTCTACGGCACGGCCCCGTGCGTCGAGGTGGGCGACTCGCTCGCCGCTCGGAACCAGGCCGTGCTGACCGCCGGAGCGGGCGCCACACGCGACTGCACCACACCGTGGGACGGCACCCGGGTCGACGCCCCGACCGACGACTACCCGTTCCCGTACCTCCAGGAGCGGACGATCCCACCCTTCTATCGCGAGACGCTGCTGCTGATGCTGGCGGCGTCGTTGTTGCTGATCCGCCTAGCCGGCGGCCAGTTCCGCAGCATGGTCCGCTATACCGACCTGGCCTTCATGGGGGCGGCCTTCCTGTTGCTGGAAACGAAGAACGTCGTGCAGTTCGCGCTCCTCTTCGGCACGACGTGGTTCGTCAACTCGCTCGTCTTTGCCGGGGTGCTGCTGAGCGTCTATCTCGCCATAGAGGTGGCGCGCCATGTCCGACTACCCGAGCCTCGACGGCTCTACCCGTTCCTGTTCATCCTGCTTCTCGTGGCATGGCTGGTACCGCAAGAGTCGTTGCTGTCGCTCGCACCCGTGCCTCGATTCATCGCCGCGGTGTCGCTGGCGTTCGGGCCGATCTTCATGGCCAACCTCGTCTTCGCCCAGCGCTTCCGCGACGCGGCGTCGGCCACCACCGCCTTCGCCGCCAACCTGCTGGGGGCGATCATCGGCGGGATGATCGAGTACGTCTCGCTCATCACGGGCTACCGGTTCCTGCTGATCGTCGTGGGCGGGCTCTACGCCCTCGCGTTCCTGGTCACTCCCCGACGCTCGCTCACGCCGGTCGAGTGATCGTGTGGTTCAGGCGCCCGCCCGTCGGTGGGCGAGCGGTGAGCGTTCGCACGGAGACGAACGTGATCCATGCCCTACCAGGTCAGCTCGAACTCGATCTCCGACTCGTCGCCGATCTCGATCTCGATCTTGAGCCGGACCTCGTCGGGCACCATCACCGAGTACCTGATCCCCTCGCGCAGGAACTCGATCTGGTTGTGGCGAGCCAGCTGGTCGGCCAGATCCCGCAGCCGGGCGGCGGCTGCCTCCCGGCTCATCGTCTGCTCTTGCGTGAGCTCCAACAGTTCGTCAGCCACCAGGGCCTCCTGTCGATCGTGTCGTTCTACCGCCAGCAACCGTAGTGATGGCCGATGGTGAGGATGTTCGCCACGGCAGGGCCGGCGGCGGGTGGGACGCCCTCAGACATCGTGGCATCGCAAGCCGCGGCAGTGTCGCGTCAGCCTCGGGGCCGTTTCGGTGACCGCGTGCCGCCGCGGCGGGCGTCGTTGGCGGCACGGAGCACGATGGGCAGCTCCTGCGTGGCGACGTCGACGATCCCGAGGTTGGCGGCGGAGTCGCCCGGGGCCGTCCGTCGGGCCAGCGCGTCGAGAGCCTGCTCGTCGCCGACGTCGTAGCCCGCCTCTTCGCTGAGAAGCCACCGCACCTCGAGAAGGTCGCAGTAGGCCTGGATCGGGTCACCGACACCCGACACAGCTCGATGGGCGCGTTCGACGCCAGGCAAGAAGCTGTCCTGCTGCCACCGCGTCGCGGCGATGTCGTCCGGAACGCTGCCACCGGCCGCGTGCTGCAACTGGGTCTGATGGGCTTTGATGTCGTTCAGGAGGATGGTTGCCTGGCCCTCGCCGACCGTGAGCCCGGTGAGTGCGCGCAACTGTTCAGCGTGAAAGGTGCGCCCCGCGACCGCGACCTTCAACCGCAGTCGCTCGGTGCCGTCCTCGGCTGCCTCCAGCCTGACCTCGTCGACGGCGAACCCCAGCTCGTTCAGCCGCCGCAGCCGGGCTTCGACCTGGAAGCGGTCCTGCAAGCCGACGATCGGCTCCTCGTGCAGCACGTCCCACAGCACCTTGTAGCGGGACACCACTCCCTCGGCTTCGGCCAGCAACTGGTCGAACACTTCGGGCGGCTCTTCGAGCCTGGCCGCTACATCGAGCAGACCCCCGAAGACGTTCTCCAGCAGGATGTCGAGATCGAGTTGGCGTTGTCCATCGGTGAGGGTCGGATGGAACTGCGCCGTCTCTCCGTCCACCATCCACGCCTGGAGGAGCTGACCGTCGCGCATGAAGAGGGTGTTGGCCAGCGAGCAGTCGCCCCAATACATCCCGTTGCGATGGAGGTCGACGAGCAGCGCCGCGACGGCGTCGAAGAGACGCTCGCGGTGGCGCCGCATGGTCGTGGGAACGCGCATGAAGAGGCGCCGGTACTGCCAGGATCCCTCGAGGTACTCCGTGACCAGGATGGCCGTGTCCTCGACCGGTTGGACGACGACGCCAGCGGCTCGAACCGCTGACAGCGAACGGCGCTCCAGCTCGCGCAGGATGGCGTACTCCTTGAGCGCGATGCGGTGAGGCAACTCCTTGAGCGCCCACAGCCGGCCGTCGGCTTCGACGAATCGGACGAGGTGGCGGCTCGGACCCACCGGCACGTCGCGAATCGAAACCGAGGTGGCGTCCCATTCGATGAGCGGCTCGAGCCACGGCAGCGCCAGCAGCCCGGCCGACGCCACCCGCATTCGGAGATCCAACTTCGGCGGCGGCATGCTCAGCTCGCTAGGTGTCGATCATCTGGCCCACCTCGTACCTTCGCGCAGCTTCACCGGCGGTACGAGGCGGGCGCCAACCGTGCCGCCCTCGGCAGGCCGATCAGGCGGCCGACTCCGACGGCGCCTGGCCGGTCTCCAAGAGCGTCTTCAGGGCAGCGAGCACTTGGGGCCAACCGCCGCTGACCATCGACAGCACGAGGCTGCCGGGCTGGGCCGTCTCGTGTAGCACGGTCAACTTCACCATGGGTTGCTGGTCCTCGATGTCGAAGGTCACCTTCGACCGAGGCTCGGCGGCGAGGGTCGTCTGCTGCTCGGCGCCGAAGCCCAGCGCGTCGGCCAGCGGTTGCGTGAACGAGTGCCACGTGTACGACAGGCGGGTGTACGGGTCGGCTTCGAGCACGACCTGCTCGGGATCGTCGATCCGGACGCCCTGGTTGTCCCAGACCATCGTCGAGCCGGCCTGCCAGTCGGTCTCGAAGGTGGTGTTCCAGTAGCGCTTGGTGAAGGCGGGGTCCGTCAAGCCCTTCCAGAGCTGCTCCGGGGTGGTGCGGATGTAGGTCGTGTAGGCGAAGGTCGGCGTGGACATGGGGGGCTCCTCCAGGGCTCGTTTGAGATCGGCCAGGGCCTCGGCCCGGTGCCGGTCGTAATGACTGATCCAGCGTTCGGCGATGTCGTTGATCGGCGCCGCGTTGAGGTAGTGCAACTTCTCCCGACCGTGGCGAACGGTGGTTACGAGGCCGGCGGCTTCGAGGATCGCCAGGTGCTTGCTGACCGACTGGCGGGCCATGTCGAGCTCGGCGCACAGCTCGCGCAGGTTCTGCCCGTTGCGGTCCCGCAGGCGGTCCAGCAGCGCACGGCGGCTGGGGTCGGCCAGCGCCCTGAACACCTCGTCCACGGTCGGGATCTCGGGGGTGGTCAACCCCAGCGACTGATGTGGAGGTCGCCCGGGTACGGCGTGGCCTCGCCACCCTCCAGGCCGGACTTCAGGCCGAGCAGGAAGTACGCCCACTTGGTCGAGCAGGCGGCCAGGAAGGGGACCGCCTCGCGCCAGCCGGCGTGGGTGAACAGCACCACGGTCTCGCCGTCGGCGTGGGACAGCTCGAACGTGAAGGTGGTGCCGAGCCACTCGTCAGGTCCTTCCAGGCAGCGCCACCGGACCCGGTCGGCGGAGACCTCAACCACTTCGAGCACCAGGCCCCGCTCGGGACGGCCGAAGTACAGCTCCAGCTTGCCGCCCTCGGTGGCGTCGCCCTGGGCGTCGCGGGTCCACCACGAGGCCACGCCTTCGGTGGTGGCCAGGGCCTCGTGCACCTGCTGCTGGGGGGCGGTGATGCCGATGCGATGACGGATGTCGACCATGAGACAGCTCCCTTTCGTGAGAGACATCATGCAGCCGGTTGGCTGCCCTTCCATGATGTGCAGCCGTACGGCTGCCTGTCAAGGGGGTTCGGGTGGTTATGTCACGACCGCCGCTACCCCGCGACCCGCCCGCAACGAGCACGAACGCCGCCTGCGATCTCCCCGCTCATCTGCGGCCAATGGATGGCATTGGGAAGGACCCAACCGCCGTCTGCGCTATCCGTGCGCAGACGGCGGAAGAGCGCTTCGCGACAGGTCTCGTGACTCGCCGCCGGCGGCAATTAGGACACAGACGACCAGAACTCGGCGGCGTCGGACATTGCCTCCGCTGTTTGCTGGATGGGCAACAGTGGTCGTATCGAGAACTCGAGCCACGGCGTCCACGGCGCCGAAACTCGAGTGAGCAAATCAACATTGTCGGTATCTGCGATGGCCATGCCACCCGTGCCGTCGGCGAATCCGGACCATTCCTGAAGCTCGACGGGTGGCTGCCATTTGGCAAACAAGTTCAGAATCCTGGCCTGGTCGGATTCTGATCCGTCATGTATTTTCCAAGTGATGAGGAACCGCATGGGTACACCTCCTGAGCACCTGGTTAGCCAGATGCAAGGCGACCCTATCGCACCTCCTCGGTCTCGTCGATGGCCTCATCATGTCGACGACGATGCGCACGGTCGCGAGGCGATGATTGCTGTCACCAAGAAATAGTGCGACCTATAGTCTCCAACCGCTCTGTGGCGGCGATGACAAGAAACGACGGCAGCCGAATTCGAATTCGGTTAGGAGATGTGCATAAAGCTCAGGGCGCGGCGCGGTAGGTACGCCAGCACGGCCAGGACCCGACGGTGATCGTCGGGAGATTCACATAGGCCGAGCTTCAGCAGGATCTGGCGAACATGGGCCTCGACCGTCTTCGGGCTTACCGACAGCAGCCGGGAGATGGCGCCGTTCGAGCGTCCTTCGGCCATAAGCCCGAGCACCTCACGCTCCCGGTCAGTGAGCTGGTCGAGCGGACCCGGATCGCGAGGAAGGCGGACCAGCCTCGACACGATCGTGGGATCGACGACACACTCGCCTTCTACTATGCGCCGGAGCGCGTCCATGAGCACGGCGATGTCGGCGAGACGCTCCTTCAGCAGATAACCGGCTCGCCCAGGCAGTTCGGTCAGGAGCCGCATCGCGTAGTCGGATTCGAGGTACTGCGACAGCACAAGGACACCGACGTTCGGCTGCGTCCTACGGATCTGCTGGGCAGCAGCGATTCCCTCGTCCGTCTGCGTCGGTGGCATCTTGATGTCCACAATGGCGACGTCTGGCTCGACCCGCTCCACGAGACGGAGCAGTTCCTCGCTGTTCGCCCCAGTCCCGACGATCTCGCAGCCGGCGTCGGCGAGCAAGCGGGCGAGGCCCTCCCGCATGATCATCGAATCGTCGGCGATAACTACCCGCATGGGATCGCCGCTCGGATGTGGACGCCGCCGCCGGGTCGCGAACACGATCTCCAGGGTGCCGTCGAGCCGCGCTGACGCGATCAGTCAGATCGGCAATTGGTTCCGGAACGGCCACAGCATCGACGTCGATGAGGAGCGTGTCGCGATGGTGGATGATGCTCGCCGTCGTCGCCCCGAGCCTGGCTGCCTCGACGACAACGAGGTACGCACGGAGAAACCGTCGCGGTCTGGAAGCACCACGTCGAGCAGCACGACGTCGGGCTTCAGTCGTCGCGCCAAAGCCCGTCGGCCTGCATCGGTGTCTGCCCTGATTGCGGGTCTGCGAGCGCGTACCAGGGCGGCGGACCCGCCGCGGCTGGTTCACCGCATCCCACCAGTTGCTGGAAGCTTGTGGGGATGGCGCAGATGACGACCTCGGAGATCTTCATTGGTCTCGGCCTCCTGCTCGTCCTGGCCGTCGGCTGTCAGATCGCGGCGACAACCCTGCGGCGCGCCGGCGATCGTCGTCCTGCTGCCGGTCGGGTTCGTCGCCGGCGCGCTGACGGACACCATCGACCCGAATCGGCTCTTCGGGGCCTCGTTTCCACCGATGGTCAGCCTCGCCGTTGCCGTCATCTTGTTCGAAGGCGGCCTCGATCTCAACGTGAAAGAACTCGAAGGCCACAGCCAGCGCATCGTCCGGCGGTTGATCGCGTTGGGAGCGCCCATCACATGGGCCGGCGCCACACTGCTGGCTTGGTGGCTGCTCGGACTCTCTTCGCACGCAGCGCTGATGCTCGGCGCGATCCTCATCGTGTCGGGCCCCACGGTCGTCGCGCCGCTGCTCGAACGGGCCCGCCCGGGACGTCGATTGACGGCGATCCTCGGGTGGGAGGGCACCACCATCGATCCCATCGGTGCCGTCATCGGCGCGCTGGTGTTCCAAGCGCTCAGCGCCGAAGTCGGCTTCCGACCGAGCCGAGAACTGTTCAAGTTCGCCGGGAGCATCGGGCTGGGCGTGCTCGGTGGCGCCGTGGGAACGCTGGTGCTCTGGTTGCTGCTCGACAAGATGAAGCTGCGCGGCGTGCTCGCGACAGAGGCCACCATCGCTGTCGTCGTCGCCGTTGCCGCGGCCTGCAATGCGCGGCGCGACGACACCGGTCTGATCGCCGCCATCACCATGGGCGTGGCGGTAGCGAACATGTCCGGCATCAGGTCCCCCGAGGACCGGCCGTTCTTCCGGACCGTGGTGCAGTTGATCATCGGCCTGTTGTTCATCTCGATCTCCGCCACCGTCACGCCGTCGGCCGTGAGTGACGTCTTGTGGCCGTCGCTTGCGCTAGTCGCGGGCCTGGTCATCGTGGTCCGGCCGCTCGTGGCGGCAGTGGCCACGGTACGCACCGACCTGACGTGGCGCGAGCGGGTCTACATCGGGCTTATGGACCCCCGCGGCATCGTCGCGGCGTCGACGGCGGCGACGTTCACCGTTCCCGCTCGCGGCACTGGGCATCGACGGGGCTGCCGACCTCCTGCCCGCCACGTTCCTGGTGATCGTGGGCACGGTGACGGTGTACGGCTTCGCCGCCGCTCCCGCAGCTCGGCTCTTGGGCCTCACTACCTCGGCAGTGGAGACACCACCGGATGGCGCGCCGCCCCGGTGACGTGCCGTCGGGTGTCAGTCGACGCCTTCGGCGGGTAGGAGGCTCTTCTGGTCGAGGACGTAGAGGATGATGAAGCCGGGGAGCACGATGAGCACGGCCCCGATGGTGGCGACCAGCAGGGCGGTCAGCGTGCCTGAGGGAGCGGCGGCGTCGGCCACCTTGAGCGATGTCGGCAGGATGTAGGGCCACTGGGCGACGCCCCAGCCGACGACGACGCTGGCCACGGCGCCCATGGCGAGGATGCGGGCGCCGCGGCCGGCGCCGCGGACGAGGAGCACGAGCGACGCGACACCGCAGGCACCGGAGATGATGACGAGCGGCAAGGCCCGTGCGGTGAGACCGTCGAACACGTAGCGGGCGTCGGCGCCGCAGCACGAAGATGCCGATGAAGGCCACGACGCCGGCCACGACCGCCGCCACCACCGCACGACGCCGGAAGTACTCCACCATCTCGCCGTCACCGAGGCGGCGGGCATCCCACACCAGATACACGGCGGCGAGGTAGGCGACGACGACGACGGCCAGCACGCCGCCGAGGATCGAGGTGGGGTTGAGCCAGCTGGTCCACGGGTCGCCGGCCACCCCGCCGGACGGGATCCGCCCGGAGGCGACAGCGCCGGCCACGGCGCCCAGGCAGAACGGAACCAGCACCGACGACGACGCGAAGGCGGCGCCGAAGTTGCGGCGGTCGCGGGTCCGGAACACGGTCTTGCGGAACGCGAAGCTCGAGCCTCGCAGCACGATCCCGAGCGCGGCCAAGGTCAACGGCACGAACACGGTGAGGGTGATCGAGGCGTAGGCCTCGGGGAACCCGGTCCACAAGATGACGAAGATGAAGATCAGCCACACGTGGTTGGCTTCCCACACCGGTCCGATCGAGTGGTCGATCACCTCACGGGGACGTTCGCCCCGCTCGGCCCCACCGGCGACCAGGTCCCAGAACCCGGCGCCGAAGTCGGCACCCCCGAACACGGCGTAGGCGGTGATGGCGATCATGAGCACCACGGCGACGACGTTGGTCACGGGACCGGCACCTCCTCCCGCTCCCCCGCGTCAGGCGCAGGACCGGCCGGACCGTAGGGCACCTCGTAGTCGGCCACCGTGCGGTCACGGAACCGCCGGGCCATGTTGCGCAGGATGAGCACCGTGGTGACGCCCAGGCCGACATAGAGCAACACGACGAGTATGAACGTGACCCACACCCCGGTGTTGCCGGTGGCGGCGTCTTCGACCTTCATCAGGTTGTAGACGATCCACGGCTGGCGGCCGACCTCGCTCACCACCCAGCCCGCCTCCATCGAGACGATGGCCGCCACACCCGCAACCGAGGCGATACGCAGGAACCATCGGCTCTTGGGCATGTTCCGCCGGAAGATCCAAGACAACCAGTACCACAGCGCCAGCAGGAACAGCAGGGTCCCGAACCCGATCATGATGTCCCACGACAGGTGCACGACGTTGACCTCGGCCGTGGTCGGCTGATCATCGGGCGGGACGGTGTCGAGGCCCTGCACCACGGTGGCGGTCCCATCAGCCGGATCCGACAGGATCGACGCCAGGCCAGGGATCGGGATACCACCGCTCACGGTGCCGTCGGAGTTCAAATGACCGAACAGCGTCTCGGGGACATCGCTCGACGTCGTCGGCACCAGCTCGATGGCAGCGAACTTCTCCGGCTGGTTGTTGTACACCCAACGAGCCAGCGAGTCGCCCACCCCCATCTGCACCGGGATGGCCGCCGCCCCCACGCTGAAGGCGATGATGAACGCGACGCGGTGGTAGCGGTCCCGGCGGCCTCGCAACATCGCGAACGCGTACACCGACGCCACCAAGAAGCCCCCGACCACGTACGCCGCGACAACCATGTGAGCGGCCATCAACGGCATGGCGTCGTTGAAGATGACCGACCACGGATCGACGCTGGTGATCTTGCCGGCCGAGTCGAGCGTGAACCCCTCAGGCGAGTTCATCCACGCGTTGGCGGCGACCACCGAGATGCTGCCCAGCACCCCGGTGATCGACCACCGGCACCCCGGTCCAGAAGTGCGTCCACGGCTTCAGCCGCTGCCAGCCGAAGATGTAGATCGCCACGAAGATCGCCTCGGTGAAGAAGAAGATCCCCTCGAACGCGAACGGGACACCGAACGCCTCTCCCCACTGCCCCATGAACTTCGGCCAGAGCAGGCCGAACTCGAACGTCAACACCGTGCCCGTGACCGCCCCCACGGCGAACGTCACGGCCATGTACTTCGACCACCGCTGCGCGATCAGCAGCGCATCGGCATCATTGTGCTTGACGCCCCGGTAGTTCGCGATCAGCGCCATGAACGCCCACGACACCCCCAACGGCACCAGGATGATGTGGAAGGCCAGCGTGAAGGCCATCTGCGACCGGGCCCAAGGCACCGGGTTGACAGCCAGCACCGGCTGCACGGCCCCTGCCAAAGCAGCGACGCTCATCTAGCCCTCTTTCGACGTGCGACGGACAGGCACTCTCGTCTCCCGGCTGGTCTTCCGGACCAGCCAAACACACCCCGGAGTTGCCGTCATCACCCCACCTGGATGACGCGCACGGGCTGCCCTGCGGGCGTCCGGCACGATGCAGGGCGGTCTCCACCTCGACGCGTCCTCAATGGCCCGATGGTTCGGGCTCCCACACGCCGGCCACCTGGCGAGTGGCGGCGTTGAGCCGGTTCCAGACGTTGATGTTGGCGATGGCCAGCACGAGCCCGGCCAGTTGCTTGTCGTCGTAGTGCTCGGTGGCCGCCGACCAGACGTGATCGGGCACCGGGTCCTCTCGGTCGGCCAGCCGGGTCACCGCTTCGGTGAGCGCCAGCGCGGCGCGCTCGGCGTCGGTGAAGTATGGCGCCTCCCGCCACGCCGACACCGCGAACAGACGCTCGTCGGTCTCACCGAGCCTGCGGGCGACGCGCGGATGCCCATCGACGCATACGCTGCACCCGTTGATCTGGCTGGCCCGCAGGCACACCAGCTCCACCAGGATGGGGTCCAGGCCCGTCCCCCGACTGCGGCACCCAGCGCCTGCAGCGCGTCCATCGCTCCCGGCACGGCAAATGCGGGTTGGTTCATGCGCGGCTTCATCGCGTCCACCTTTCCTTCTGTCACACCGCCCGACGCTCGGACGTCACCCCCATGACGACGCCAAGAGGAAGGATGTGACCGTGACCGACGAGACCCTGACCGAGTGGTTCGAGGCGAGCCGGCGCCGCCTGCACGCCATCGCCACCCGAATGCTCGGCTCGAGTGCGGAGGCCGACGACGCCGTGCAGGAGACGTGGCTGCGCGCCAGCCGCGCCGGCACCCTCGACGTCGACAACGTCGAGGGCTGGCTGACGACCATCACGTCACGCGTCTGCCTCGACGTGCTGCGCTCACGCACCCGCGCCGCGGCGCGAGCCACTTCAGCCGACGCGCCAGCGATGACCGTACCGAGCCCCGAGGACGATGCCATGCTCGCCGACGCCATCGGCCCTGCTCTGCTCGTCGTGCTCGACACGCTCACGCCGGCCGAGCGCCTGGCCTTCGTGCTCCACGACCTGTTCGCCGTGTCCTTCGACGAGGTGGCCGGCGTCCTTCAACGCTCCCCGGCCGCGGCCCGCCAGTTGGCCAGCCGGGCCCGCCGCCGTGTGCAGGGCGCCGATGTCGACGCCGACCCCGAGCGTGAACGACCGGTGGTCGACGCCTTCCTCGCCGCCGCACGCACCGGCGACTTCGCCGCCCTCGTCGACGTGCTCGACCCCGACGCCGTGTTCCGCTGCGACGAGGCTGCAGTGGCCAGGGGCGGCGTACCGCTCCTGGTCGGCGCCGGCCCGGTGGCCGAAGCGTTCAAGGGCCGGGCCCAGGCCGCTGCATCGGCCGTGCTCGACGGCGTGCTGGGCGTCGTGGTGGCTCCCGGCGGCCACCCGATCCTGGTGCTGGAGGTGGCCGTCGAGAACGGCCGCATCGTCGAGCTCGACGCGGTGGGCGACCCTGACAGGCTGGCTGCCCTCAGGCTCTAACCCCGTCCCGAACAACCCGTTGCTAGCTTCCAGGCATGAGGTGCGGTGCCACCATCTTCGTCAGAACTCTGGAGCCGATGGCGTCGTTCTATGCGGAGGCCTTCGGCTTCGAGCACGTCGCTCACGTTCCCGATGACTACGGAGTCCTCGAGTCTGAGTTCTGGACGCTGTCGATCGTCCAGGTCCCGGAGGCGGTGGGGGCGAGGATCGAGCTATCAGATCCTCCCGCTCGACGGGAGACGACCCCCATCAAGTTGTCGTTCCGTGTGCCGAACATCGCGGCGGCTCGAGCGACGATCACCGGTCTGGGGGGCCATGTCGACGAGGTGGTGTGGGAGTTCCGTGGCTTCCGGCATTGTGACTTCGTCGACCTGGAGGGCAACGTCAACCAGCTCTCGGAGCCTCTCGCGGCGAATCCGTAGGGGCGCAGGACGCATCGCATTACGTGCGGCTCGCCCGGGCATCACGCCAGTACCTGGGCGTCCTGCGCGTAGGCCAACGCGTCGGCTGAAGCGGGGCGGTCACAATAGGGCCGTGCAGTTCAGCGTTGAGCTCCGCGATCGAGTGGCCGATGGGACGATCACCGTCTCGTACCGGCTCTGGTCGAGACCCAAGGTCAAGGTCGGCGGCGTCTACCGGAGCGGATCCGTGATGATCGAGATCGACGACATCGACCTGCTGCCGTTCTCGTCGATCACCGGCGAGGATCTCGCCCGAACGGGAGAACCCGACCGTGAGACCCTGCGTCGACGGGCCGCGCATGCCGGCCCGATCGACGACGACACCCTCCTGTACCGCGTGGAGTTCCACGTCACCCAGCAGGGGGACGGAGCGACGAACTGACCCTCACACCGCAAGAGAGTCCATCACGGCCGTGGTGCATAGAGTGAGGAGCGGGCTCGTGCTTGAAACCGCGTGGGAGTCGAACACATGAGGGTTGCCATCACCGGCATGGGGTGCATCTCGCCGTTGGGCGTCACCGTTGACGAGTTCTCGGCGGGGCTGCTCGCCGGTGGGGTCGGCATCCGGCGTGCCCCCTGGCTCGCCGACGACGACCCCTCCCAGCAGCTGTACGGGACGGTGCACGACCGGTTCGATCCGAGTCAATGGATGACCGACAAGGTGATCGCCGGCACCGACGGCTTCGCTCAGATGGCGCTCGGGGCGTGCGCCGAAGCCCTCGCCCAGGCAGGCCTCGAAGACGCCCTCGATCCCCTGCGCACCGGTGTCGTCGGCGGTAGCCAGATGGGCGGCTCACACTCACTGGCGCTGGCGCAGTCGGTGTACGAGACCCAAGGAGTCGACGCCGTCGACCCGAAGGTGGTCATCAAGATGTACCCCAACATGGCTGCCTCGCAGATCTGCATGCGCTACGGCCTGCACGGGCCTTCGCTGACGGTGGCGACGACGTGTGCCACGTCGCTCGACGCGCTCGGCCTGGCGACCCGCATGGTTGCCAGCGGCACCGTCGACGTGGCGATCACCGGCGGGTTCGACGGGATGTACCCAAGGGACACCAAGTACGTGCCGGCGACGGCGATGATCGGCATTCGGTACGGAATGGACACGACGGCTACCGATCCCCGACGCGCCATGTTGCCGTTCGACGTCGACCGAGCGGGCATCGTCGGCGCTGAGGGCGCGGCGTGTTTCGTGCTGGAGTCCGAGGAGCACGCTCGAGGGCGCGGCGCCCACGTGCTGGCCTGGGTCCGCGGCTACGGGTCGCTGGCCGACGCCTACCACCCGTCCTCCCCTGACCCTTCAGGTCAGTGGGAGCGCCGAGCGATGGAACTGGCGCAGGCAGAAGCGGGTGTCGCCCCCGGCGATGTGGACGCCCTCGTCGCCCATGCCACCGGCACACCCAAGGGTGACGACGCCGAGATCAAGGCCATCAATGACCTGTTCGTCGACGACCGCCGCCAGTCGGACCTCGTCGTCGGCGGCATCAAGGGCAACACCGGCCACACCGGCTCTGCCGCCGGTGCCATGGCCGTCGTCGCCGGCGTGCGGGCCATGGGCGACGGTCGCCTTCCGCACGTCGCCGGCACCACGAACCTCGATCCCGCCGTGCGCTTCGACGTGGTGCTGCACGAGCCGCGAACTGTCGACATCGACGTGCTCCAGGTGAACGCCTTCGGCTTCGGTGGCCAGAACGCGTCCGTCGTGCTCACCCGCAACTAGGGCGTTCACCGCGCAGGGGTTGCCAGCCTCCCCATACTGGCGTGATGGTCCGGAAGCGGGTGCGGAGGCAGCTGCGGGTCGAGGTCTTCCCGTGGCGGAGTACTGATCGTTCGACCGAGCGTCGGACGCATCTGCGAGCCGAGCTCCGTGAACGCGGCGGCGTGAAGCCGCTCGAGCTCTTCTTCGACCTCGTCTTCGTCATCGCCTTCACCCAATGCACCGCACTCATGGCCCATGACCCATCTTGGGGTGGGCTGTTGCGCGGTGTGGTGGTCCTCGCCGTCGTGTGGTGGGCGTGGGTGTGCTTCGCGTGGTTGACCAGCCAGGTCGATCCGGAGGAGGGGTCTGTCCGGATCATCATGCTGCTGGTGATGGTCCCGCTGCTGATGATGTGCTTCGCCATCCCGGAGGCCTTCGGCGACCGGGGCCTCTGGTTCGCCTCGGCCTACGGGGTCGTGCGCCTCGGCCACGTCGCCCTGTTCCTCATAGGCTCGCGCGACGACCCGGCGCTGCGCCGCTGGGTGGTGATCGGGTTGTCGATCACCACCGGCGTCGTCGTGGCGTCGCTGGTGGTCGCATCGCTCGTTCAGCCCGAATGGCTCAAGGTCCTGCTCTGGCTCGTCGCCATCGCCGCCGACTGGGGGCTCCCGGCGAAGTACGGCGTCGACCGGTGGCGTCTCGTCCCCGGGCACTTCGCCGAGCGCCACAACCTGATCATCATCCTGGCCCTAGGCGAGTCGGTGATCGCACTCAGCGTCGGCGCCACCGTCGAGCTGGACCCGACGGTCGCGCTCGTCGGAGCGCTCGGGATCGGGCTCGCTGCCGCGCTGTGGTGGATCTACTTCGACGTCGTCGCCCTCGTGACCGCCCGGCGGCTGGAGCGGGCGACTCCGGGCCAGGAACGCAACCGCCTGGCCCGTGACTCGTACTCGTACCTTCACTTCCCGATGACGGCCGGCATCATCCTGAGCGTGGCTCGCGTTCGAAGAGGCTGTCCCGCACGGGGTCGAGCCCTTCGAGGCCGTGCCGGCGTTCGCGCTGCTGGGCGGCACGTCGTTGTACATGCTCGCCCATGTGGCTACGACTCCGCATCGCCGGCACCGTCAACATCGAGCGGCTCGTGCTGGCGATCCTGCTGCTCGCGCTCCTGCCGGTCGCGATCTCGATCGATGCCGTCTGGGCGCTCGCCATCGTGAACGTTTTGCTGTGGGCGGTGATCGCGTTCGAGACGCCCTGGGTCTACGGCGACAACCACTTCCGGCTCCGGCACGATCTCGACGCTGACATCCCCAGCCGTCAGCCGCGGGTCGGCCAGTAAAGCCGGCTCGGCACGCGCCGGGCGACCTTCGTCGGCAGCCTCGACCTCGACGCTGCGGAGCGGCTCGCCGCCGGGCCCGGCGGTCCAGCGCGATCCTTCCCGTTCGGCGCCGTGCTCGCGAGGGCGCCTCAGCGGCAGGCGCGGCGGTCGGCGACCAGCCACGAGGAAGTCGCGCTCGCGGCCGTGACCGTCAGCACCGCCGGCCAGGGGCCGATCTTCTTCGCCAGCGGGTGCGACGCGCCGAAGCCCCCGAGGTACACGACCGACAGCGCGGCCGTGGCCGCCGGTCCGGCGGCGCGCAGCCATTGACGGCCGGCGACGATGCCGGCGGCGGCGAGCACGGCGCCACCGAGCGGGCGGATCTTCGTCTCGCGTGCGACGAGGTAGCCGCCGATGAGGCCAACGGCGACCACGGGAGCGGTGGGGATCGTCACGATGGCGACCCTAGGTCGGGCGCCCTTCTGCTCCCAATGGGTCAGGGACGCCGGTCCGAGCCCTCGGGCCAGCCGCCGTAGGGGACGGTGAGGATCTCGAGGAAATGCCCGCTCGGGTCGCACCAGTAGACGCCACGGCCGCCGTTGTTGTGGTTGATCTCGTTCTTCCGGCTGAGACGCGGCTCGGGGTAGTGCTCAATACCGCGCTCGAGGATGCGGCCGTAGATGCCGTCGAAGTCCGCTTCGGTGACGAGGAAGGCGTAGTGCTGCGGATGGACCTCCTGGCCCTCGGGAACCTGGGCGAAGTCGAACGTGGCGCCGTGCTCGACGGGCACGGCCAGGAACGGCCCCCAGCGGCGGGGCGCCGGGAGTCCCATGATCTCGCTGAAGAAGGCCGCAGACGCCTGCGCATCGCGGGCGGCAACGATGGTGTGATTGAAGGCGACCGGCATGGAGCCAGTCTGTCTGGCGGACGAGCAGGAGCACACCACACGTGAGCGGCCGTGCCGGTGACCCGAGGCGGACGACCCACGTTGAACTGACACATCTCTGATACGTCGATGACCGTCTGTCAAACGTTCAAAGCGTCGGCGTCCGCCATCACGATTCAGGCTTGCGCACGGACACGCCAGGGAGATCGTCGAAGCCAGTGCCGTCGGTCGTCACGACCGTGCGGCCGGTGGCCCGGGCCGTGGCGGCGATGATCAAGTCGTGGGCGCCCCGCGGCCGGCCGCTGGCGCGGGCGGCGACGAGGAGCTGCGTGTGGCTCCTGGCTACCTCGAGGTCATAGGACAGGATCCGGAGCGACATGACGAGATCCTCGAGGAACGCGCGGCGTGCTTTGCGTCTCTTTCCCGAGGCGAGCTCGACACCGACGCCGAGTTCGGCGACCGTGATCGCGGCGATGGCCAGCTCGTCATCGTCGTGGATCAGAGCGTCCAGGTCCAGCGACTCTCGTTCTCGGTGGACGAGCACGGTGGTGTCGAGGAGCAGGAGAGTCAATAGCGTTCCTGCGCCGCCAGCCCGTGCCGCAGCATCGCCAGTTCCTCGACCCACTCGCCATCGAGCTCGTGTCGGCGCAGCAACGCCTTGGCATCAGAGCCTCTCCCGGTGTGAACAGGCGCAAGCTCGGCGACGACGTGACCTCGGCGGACGATGGTGTAGCGCTCGCCGCGATGCTCGACGCCGTCAAGCAGGTCGGCGAAACGCCTCGACGCTTCGGTCGCTGTCACGTCAGGCATAGCATCAGATTATCAGATCTCGGCGCGCAGCTGTTCACGGCGCTGCCGCAGGCGCATGCGCAGACCCCGTAGCAGCCGGCTCTGCCGGCGCGCCGCGCAGTCGCCGGGCCGGACCGGCGATGAGCCAGCCCGAGCCGACGAGCGCGAGCATCAGCGCGGCGGCCACGAGGTAGGCGGTGGTCCGTCCGAGCGTCTCGTAGACCGTGCCGGCGACGAGCGCGGTGATCCCGGCGAACAGCGTCTGCGCCCCACCGAGCAGGCCCTGGGCTCCGGCCTGGCGCTCCGGCGGCACGACCATCCCGGCGGCCACGCCGGTGCTCGACACCGTGAGGCCGTCGTTGACCGAGTGGACCATCGACACCACGAACATCGCCAGGCCCGACGGCACGAGGCCGTAGGCAATCATGAACGCCGACCCGAACAGCAGCCCGACGGCGCCGACGCGGAAGGGTCCGACGCGCTGGGCGAGGCGTCCGCCAGCGGCGCCGAACACGATCAGCGGCAGGGCGAACAGCGTGATGCCGAGCGTGGCGATCCAGTCTGCGGTGTCGAGGTCGTCGAGGGCGACGGACCACAGGGCGTCGAACGAACCGATCATCACCCACACGGCGCAGCCCATCAGCACGGCGCCGAGGTAGGGCCGGATGCGCAGCAGGTCGAACGCCATGCGCTGGGACACGACCGGCGTGTGCTCGTCGTCGACGATGCGCCGCGAGCTGGCCACGACGAACGGCAAGGCCACCGCGGTGGCCCCGGCGATGACGATGAACGGCACGGGGATGCCAAACGGCCCGAGGAGGATGGCAGCGACGGCAGGCCCAGCGGCGAAGCCGCCGACCTCGGCGGCGAGCAGGCGCCCGAGGTTGTTCCCGAGGCGGGTGGGGTCGGCGACGATGACGATGCGACGCACCGCCGGCACGGCCATTCCCACACCGATGCCCATCACGAAACGCCCAACGAGCAGCGGCACGAACGAGCGGGCCCCGGCGAGCAGCAGCAGGCCGGCAACGTTGACGGCCATGCCGCCCAGCACGAGGGCCCGAGCGTGGCCGCGGTCGGCCAGCGGGGCGATCAGCACCTGGGCCAGGAAGCCGGAGAAGAACCCGATGCCGATGACCGCGCCGAGGGCGCTCTCGTTGACGCCGTAGGCGTCGCGTAGATCGTCGAGCATGGCGAACAGCGCGCCGTAGCCCATCGCCATCAGCGCCAGCACGAGCCCGAACGTCACCAGCACCGATCCGCGCGAGATCGGCCCCAGGGACGTGCTCATCTACGCACCGTAGGCCCGCCACCGGCCGTTCCTCATCCCGATTCCGGCGAGCACATCACAACGAGAGCTGACGTGGTGTGGCGACGCCCCCGAGTGCAGCTCGCCCCGAGCCCCTCGACGTTGCGCGCCCGAATCCGTCGATATGGGCTGGTCCGGCGGAGCGAGGTCAGTCGACGTCGCTCCCGAGCGGCAATAGGGCGCAGACACGGTTGGCAGCACGGCTGTCCGGTTACGAGACGCCCGCTCGTTCAGTTGGGTGCGGTTGCTGCCCGCCGGATCGCGACGGCCACCCCTCAGGAGCGCTGGGAGGCATGCGTGCTCTGGTCGCAGGTTTGCTTGTGGGCTGCGTCGGATGGGAGGCCGCACCGGTGGGCATCCGCGCCGGTCGCCGCGTGCTGTGGGTCTCGTCATGCCGGCGCGAGTGCTTCGCGGGGGTACGGTTTCGGCTGTCGCCGACTTTGTGCCGTCGAGTGGATGCTCGCCGGTCCTCGGCGCAAAGGGGGGTTGGGGATGGCTGTGGATGAGGCGCGTGTTGAGGCGATGATGGGTCAGTTAGCGGGACACATGACGGGGGCGGCGTTGTGTGTGGGCATCTGGCTCGGCGATGAACTCGGGTACTACCGGGCGATGGCGGGGGCCGGGGCGCTGGGCGCAGATGACCTCGCCGAGAAGGTGGTCTGCAATGCGAGGCTCACTCGGGAGTGGCTAGACAGTCAGGCCGCGGCGGGGCTGGTGAACTACGACACGACGACGGACGCGTACACGTTGCCCGACGAGTCAGCCGTCATCCTTGCCGACGAGTCGGCTCCCACGTTCCTGGCGCGAGGCATGAACGTGTTGGTGTCCATGGCGATCGACGCCGACAAGCTGAGCGCCGCGTATCGGGGCGATGGTGGATTGAGCTGGGGTGACCATCATCATTGCCTGTTCCGGGGAACGGAGTGGTTCTTCCGTCCCGGGTATCGAGCGTTCCTCACAACGTCATGGATTCCGGCGCTCGAGGGGGTGGAGCAGAAGCTGCGCGACGGAGCACGGGTCGCTGACGTTGGCTGCGGTCATGGGGCGTCGGTCGTGGTGATGGCCAGCGCCTACCCGAAATCAACGGTTCACGGGTTCGATTTCCACCCGGCATCGATCGAGACCGCTCGGTCGCGAGCTGACGAGGCGGGGGTGTCGGACCGCACCGACTTCGCTGTCGCGAACGCGAAGTCATACACGGGAACGTATGACCTCATCTGCTTCTTCGACTGCTTGCACGACATGGGTGATCCGGTAGGAATCGCCCGCTACGCACGCGACCATCTCGAACCGGACGGGACGGTGCTCCTCGTCGAGCCGATGGCGCTCGATGGTCGGAACACGAACATCACTCAGAATCCCCTCGCAGCGTTGTTCTACGCGGCGTCCTCGACGATCTGCACGCCGAACTCGCTGTCGCAAGAAGTCGGGCTGGGATTGGGCGCGCAAGCTGGCGAGGCGCGGCTGCGTCAGGTATTTGAAGAGGCAGGCTATTCTCATTTCCGGCGAGCGACAGAAACGCCGCTCAACATGATCATCGAGGCACGCGCCTGATCGACCTGTCCGGGGCAATGGAGTGCGCGACACCTCGGCGCCTCGTCGCTCGCTCCGAGACCTGATCTGCGCCCCTGTGGAGCTTTCGTGACCCCGCGCATCGGTGATGTCTCGCGGGCGCTCGATGCCGCGCCGACCATCCGCCAGCGGCTAGTCGGGAGCTCTGACGACCCGTGCCCACCGCGACCGGGCGCGCTTCCGGCAGCGAGCACCGAGTCGGCGATCCCGGGCGCTCGGTTGGGCACACCGGGCCCGCGCCGGATTCGGGCGACAGAACGTGGATAGGTTGCGCTCTTCAACTTGATGCTGGGGCTCGGTGGCCCCCCCGCTGCGTGGAGTCTCGTCGCTCAACGCACACGGCGCGGTGTCTAGGCGCACCATTGCCCGCGTGACACCGGCTGAGCGGCGAACGCAGCCCCACGGCTGCCTCCGCGAGCGCTGCATATCGACGGCGCTTCCCGGTGTTCCGTCGCGCGAAATACCTGTCCGCGGCCGGCACACCGGGGACACCACGAGCGTCACCCCGGCTCGAACTCGAACACCCGCCAACAGATGTCGTTCCTTCGACGTTGGTCCTCGACGACCAGCTGATGGATCGCATCCGGGAGTTGCTCGCGTTGCCAAGCACATTCGAGGCAGCCGGCAAGACGCTCATCCCTTGGGGTGCCAGCACGAGCCGCCTTGATGGCGTAGGCAGCGGCTCCGAGGTTGTGCTCAGCCACATGAGCGACGCATGCGGCCTGGCCCGCGGCATAGGCGGCGTGTCGAGCCGCTCCCGTCACCTCTCGTGCCGCTCCCATGGCATGACCGCCCGCCGCGCGGGACGCCATCATCGTCACGCGCCCTTGAGTCCAGGCGCGGATCGCTCGAATCGCTTCGCGAGGTCTCGTGTCCGAAGGGCACTCGGCCTCGAAGAAGTGCAAGACGTGTTCGGCGCATGCCGCTGCCCACAGCGCGTGGAGGTGATGGTCGGAGTCGGTGAGCGTGCCCCCTCTGCGGAGCGTGATGAGGCGAGGGTCGCGCTCCTTCGGGAGGATCACGGCCGCAGAGTAGAAGTCTCGACGGGCGGCCCGACGGCTGCCCCGGAACACCAGCTGACGGGCGCGCCTCGGCATGCCCACGCTCCGGCGAAGCGCGACGGATCGACGGCGATGGTCGGCGTGCTGTCGCGCCCGAACAACGTCCCGGCGGTCGCGTCGGTCGCCTCGCGACGCCGATGCTGGGGCGTCGGTCGTCTGCGAGTCATCGAGGTGGCGAGCACGACACTCAAGTCGGCGCCGGCCAAGGGTTACTGTTGCTGCCCCGAGTAGTCCCGTGTGCCGAGACCGAGGGAAGCCGTGGAGGAAGAGTGGCGCCAGAAGGGCGCAACGCTCAGCGACAAGACAGCACGCAAGCAGTTCGGGCTAACCCAAGCCGAGATCGAGGGGGCCATCGACGCCGGCCAGCGGAAGCGGTGTAAACGCGACAGCTCGTGCACTCGACCGGTGGTGCACACCTCGTTGAACAGGCCGCCCCGGTCGACGGCTTGGAGTTGGCGGGGGTCACCGACGAGCGCGAGACGCCATCCCTGTCGATCGGCGAGGTCCACGAGGCGGTGCAGGGAGGCGGTGCCGATGATGCCGGCCTCGTCGACGAGGATCGTCGTGCCCGCAGCGGGAGCCGATACCGGTCGAGCGGGGGACGGTCGGTACGGTCCCACTCATGGAGCAGTTTGGCGACCGTGTCCGTCGCCACGCCCGTCTCTCGCTGCAGGACGTGGGCGGCCTTGGCCGTCGGCGCGACCCGAATACGGGCCGGTCCCGCGCGACCAGATCGTCGACGGCCCGTTCCAACATGGTGGTCTTGCCGGCGCCGGCCGGTCCCACGACGAGACGAGCCGCTCGGCGCCAGCGACCGCCGCAGCGGCATCGGCCTGCAAGACATCCAGGCCAGCCCGCATCGACCGTCGGCGACGGCGCCGGATCCTCGGCTTGGGCGTCCATGGCCCACGCCAGCACGTGCTCTTCCTCGGCGAGGATCGCGTCGCTCGTGAACTGCGGGGCCACCGGGTCCAGCCACACCGACCGGCCGTCGCTGCACGCCGGGTGACGAGACCGGACGGGTCGAGATCGACGCAGCCGTCGATCACCCTGTCACGGGCGCGTTCTAGGGCGGCGGCCCATCGGTGTCCCGCCATCGAGGACACGGGCGGCTGGAGATAACAGATCGCTCGTAGCACCTCGGCGCCGGTCCACGTCGACCCGCACATCGAGAGTCGATCGATGATCGCCTCGACGGTGACCGCCTCCTGGCGCTGGTCCCTCTGCATTCCGGCGGCGTCGATGGCGGCGACGAGCCGGCGCGGCGTCCAGTCGAGTTCGGCGGCCTCAGTTGCCCACCGTGTCCGAAGATCCGGGCCACCGTTGCCCGTCTTGTGGCCGCGGGTGTCGGCTGATGCTTCCCGGCGCAGCGCGGCCCGCTCCCATGCCGTCGGGTCCCGTCCTTGTCGATGGCGGAACTCCTCGACCTTGGCGGCCAGGGCGTCGACCTGGCCGGCGCGTTTGAGAAGACCTCGAGCAGTTCCCGCGGCATGCCGGCGATCTCGGCCTGTCCGTTGACGATCGGCTCCCATGCGATCCCATATCGGCGCGTCAGCTCGGCCCGCAGCACGGACTGGTAGAGCCCGCCCAGCATGCGCTGGTTCCGCTTGAGGTAGCGGGCGTCGAGCGCCAACCACCGGCCATCGGACGTCTGGACCTTGGCCGAGATTACGGCGTGGGTGTGGATCTGCGGGTCGTCGGCCCGCGACGTCGTCTGCCGAAACGCCGCCATCGTCAACCCCAATGTGTCCGGATGCAGACGCCGGCCGTCGACCCGCACCCGGGTCGTCGCCCCGAAGCACTCCAAGTGGTCGAGTGCGGCCGTCACTGCAACGTCGTGGGCGTCGAGCAAGCCAGGATCACCGGTCAGCGCCCACCACACACTGAGCGATTTCGGCGGCGAGAACGTGGCATCGAACCCGGCCACCGCCCGCGCCACCTTGCCGCTCGCCAACGTCCGGTCGCGCAACTCGTCGCCCAACGGAGTCCCCACTGTCGGGTCACGGCCCTCGAGTAGCACCTGGAGCTCGTCGGCGTCGACCTGTCCGGCGAGCCCGAGACCGGGCGCCTAGCGGCCGCGCCACACCCCCGGCTCCTCGCCCGGCGCCTGGGCGAGGTAGCGGGTGTAGTAGGCCGCGGTCCCCGTCGCCGAGGACGCGTACAGCGTCGTCACCCGCAACATCAGCGCTCACCGCCGCCGCCAGCACCTGTCTGCTGAACGTTGGTGGCGTTGCGCGACGAGCGAGGAGAAGCGGCATGCCTCAGTCGCTTTCGAGGAGCGACAGTTGCGCGGTGCCGTTGGTGGCGGCTCGATGACGGCGACCGGGCTTCGCTTCGTTCGGTGCGATGACGTCGCAATCGCGGAGGTACTCGTCGATCGCGTCGGCGACGCTCGCCATCAAGTCGTCGGGGGTGGCGACTCGCTCAAATCGCATCAGGTCGTCCAGCGCGGTGCGGGGAACCCGCAGCGTTCCCCCGAGTCGGGTCGTCGGGATGCCGCCGGGTTCACCGTCAAGGAATCTCGCCGCGAGCTGATACGCCAACGTTCGCCCGATCCGAAGTCGGCCGGCCGCCTCTGGGACGGTGAGCATTTCCGGCAGCCCGTCGAAGGCATCCGTCGTGGTCATAGCCCGACCAGGACTACACCGTTGTTATCTGCCTCGCAAGGGCGTGTCATCCCAGGTAGGTGGCCACATCGGTGCACGGCGGTACGTCACGGTTCGTAGCGGGTTCAGGGCGGTTCTGTCCGGACCCAAAGCGTGTGACGAGGTTCACATCCCGGTGTGTGGAGCGACTCGGTCGCGACTACTTGGTCGGACGCGGTCAACGCCGCGGCCGCCATCGTTGAATGGAGAGTCACGACAACGCCGGGCGGCGTCGCCGACTAATCACACGGTCGGAAGGTCGCGCTGGATGAGCGCGTCGACCTCTCGAGGAGCTCGACGGGACGCAGGCTCGTCATTCGCCAGATCCGTTCGTCGTCAATATCGGAGAGCCGCTGATGGGCGATGTGGTTCCGAAGCTGGCGCAAACGGTTCCACGGTTCGACCGTGTACGGGTCGGCCCGACGGCCTGCGCGTAGGCGGCCGCCTCGTTGCCAACCGCAATCCAGACTCGATGCAGGATCCAGCGATGATGGTCGTCGGCGAAGTAGCGCTCCCGGCCGCCGTCGTCGCGCAGCTCAGCGATTTGCAGGAGCAAGGCGCGCATCTCCAGCAGTGCGATCCGCTCGGGCCGTCGGAGCGACGTCACAAAGGCGTGGCGGCGTGCAGATCAGAGCTGGAGTGAGGGTTCTTCAGAGCCTCATCCGAGAGAAGGTCGACCTCCGCCCGCAACTCCTCCGACGCAGCTGTCTGGAAGTCGGCGACATCGAAGAAGTCCCGATCGTCGGCCACATGACCCACGAGGCGACCGGGACTGGCATAGCGCAGCTTCGTGATGCCGCAGGCGGCGGCGAGCTCCTTCAACCGGTGCGCGTGGGCACGGACGAGCTCCTCCTCCGCGAGGCGGCCAAATCGAGTCGTTGCCTGCTCGCTCATCTCGCCTCCCATGGTACGACCGTGCGTGCCGCGGGCTATCGGGTGGTCGGCCCGCCGGCGCGAGCCGCTCGTTCGCCGATCTTGTCGGTGACGGTGCGGACCGATTCGGGCAGCGCGTGGGCGTACGTCCTCATCAGCATGTCGGGGCTGTGGCCGAGCAGATCGGCAGCGGCTCGGATCTCTCCGATGTCGCTGGCGTGACAGACCATCTGGGTCGCGGCCGTGTGCCGCAGACCGTGTGAGGTCAGCCTTGGCGCACAAGTTCGGCCACCCGTTCACGTTCCGCTTCGACGGGCTCTTCGTCTGGACCATGAACCAGGTGATGACCGTCGACGAGGGCTCCGTGCCGTCGTACTTGGCGCGCATCCGCCCATACCGGTTCAACGTGTCGTTCCTCGATCGCGAGGACCCCGCGATCGAGGAACGCATCCGGGAGCGAGAACTCCCCGGCGTGCTCGTGCTGTTGGTGCACGCACTCCAGCGCGTCGAGGCCCACGGCGGCTACATCGTCGACGACGCCACCGAGCGCGAGGCCGGATGGTTCCGACGCGAAACCGATCGCATCGCCATGTTCCTGAACGAGTGCACCGCGACCGGGTCATGGACCCCGCGCATCCCGCTGTACCGCGCCTACGACCGCTGGTGCCAGGAGAACCGCCGCGGGTCGCCGCTCAACCGGCGTGGCTTCTAGGCCGCCATTGCTGAACGGGGCCACGCCCGTGCCCGCCGCCAGGGGATCGACGGCTTCAAAGGGCTCGCCGTCCTGGAGTGCTGGGGACGTCAGCGACGACGACGATGGTGACGACGGCGAGCAGCAGCCCCGCCTCGCGCACGTGTCAGCAGCCCGCCACAGACGCCAGGATCGCCCCTACCGGGCGCAGGGCGTCGAGAAGCTGGACGGGACAGCTCACGAAGCGCTACGGGGCGCACAGCGCCTCCTGGCGTCGCTCGTCGACGAGCGGGAGCGGGTGGGGCGACGTGGGACAGCGTGACCCTCTGCCCGTACCCCCCCGCTCGACGACCCCGGCCAGACGGGTCAGCACAGCGCATGCGCGCACTGCCAGGTTGGCCGGAGTCGTTGTTCGCGCACATCGACCCGTGTGAATACGGCCGTGTTCGGCCGGGTAAAAGCCTTGGCGTGACAGATCGCCAGCGAGTCGGGCTGTTCGCAGCCCTGGCGGGCGTGGCCTTCGCTGTGTCAGCGCCGGTCGTCGCAGATTCCTCGATCCGCCGCGGCTTCATCGTCATCCCGCTCATTGCGGGCGCGATCTTCCTCTTCCTGGCTGGCTACTACTCGGGACTTGCGCGACAGCGGTAACAGCGGCGCGCCATCATGGGAGCGTGAGCACGTGCGCCGCCTGTGGCGTCGAGCTGGCGCCGCCGAAGACGAAGTGGTGCAGCGATCGCTGTCGCATGCGAGCGAACCGCCAGCGCATCTACGACGCCGAGCTGGCGCGCACCGCAGGGATGAGCGGGCTCGACTTGCTCATGGAGCGCCGTCTCGATCGCCACTCGGCCAATCGCATGACTGGAGGATCACCATGAAGACCCTGAACGTTCCACGCATGTCCCGCTGCCGGTCGGACTGGGGCCGGTAAGTTCAGGCGTCGACGGCGAAGAGGCGCCATGCGGCGGGTATGCCTTTGAGTTGCTGTTCACCACGGTCCTGGAAGGTGATACTTGATCCTGCGACGAGATCGACGACCGTGCGTGACACGAGGACCTCGCCGGGCTGGGCGGCTTCGCATACGCGATGCGCCAGGTGGACGGCGATACCGGCGAGCTGGGTGCCGCGCCGTTCCACCTCACCGGTGTGGATACCGCGCGCACGTCGATACCGATCTGGCGGGCAGCGTCGCGGATCGCGGTTCCACATCGGATGGCGCGGGCGGGACCGTCGAAGGTGGCGAGGACGCCGTCACCGGTGAAGTTCTGTTGGTGGCCTGAGAACCGCGCCAGTTGATGGCGCACGGCGTCGTCGTGCCGGTCGAGCACGGCACGCCAGGCCCGATCGCCGATGGCGGCGACCCGGTCCGTGGATCCGACGACGTCGGTGAACATCAAGGTGGTGAGCATCCGCGCATGATCGGCGGTCACGCGGGTGCCGGTTAGGAACTCTTCAATCTCATCAATAGCGAGGGTTGCGACCGCTGAACCGAGGAACACCGAAACATCGGCGCCGGGAAGTTCCACCAGCCGGGCATTAGGGATGTGATGCGCGAGATACCGGCCAGGCTCGATGGAACTGACGCGGTTCTGGACCGTATGCATCACCAGGGTTGGCGCACTGATGGCGGGCAGGACCGCTCGTACATCGATCGCGTACAGCCAACGGAGCCACGCGCCGACGACCCCAGGAGCCATCGATTGACGTTCACCGCGAGCGAGATCCCGAAGCAGCGCATCATCTACCGGGACATCCGCAATAGTTGTCCGCAGGAATTGTCCACTGCCCCAGACACGCTCGACCCAACCGATATATCGCTCGAACTCCTCGGGCGACACGTTGGGGTCGACGTCGTGGGATCCCGTGAACGAGTTCAGCAGGATCAGGGCACAGGTCCGTTCAGGACGAGTCGCCGCATACAGCACCGCCACCGGCGCCGCCGCCACGGACGCGAAGACCACGACATCGCGAGTCCCGCGGCGGTCACTACGGCGTGCAAGTCGTCGGTCCAAGCCTCCAAAGTCGGCAACTCGGCCATCGGAAGCGGATCCGACAGCCCCCTACCTCGCTGGTCGTACGTCACCACCTTCGCGAACGAGGTCAGCCGCTCAATCGACGAAGCGCTTAAGGGGTCGCGATCGGCGAAATCCTGATTCGATATCCACGCTGGGACCCACACGATCGAGTGGGGTCCACCCGCGAACGCCGTGGACGCCAGCCGGGCATCTCCGCTGATCGCGTAGTGGACCTCGGCCTCGCTTTCCACGGCCACATCGTCGCACCCCGCTGTCGACGGAAGCCACCGCCAAGCAATCCGCCACGCTAGAACCGTCGATTCACCGTCCACTCGCGGTGCCAGGACGTCCACGAAGCCGCGCCCGGATCGGCGTTCGGCACCCGGCCTCGCACGGTGCGGGTCGGAACGTGACCGTCGCTGGTCGCGCCCGATCTGCCGATCGGCTTGCACTCAGGAAGGCGGCCAGGGGCCTAGCGGCCGCCCGATCTCCCACTCGTGCCCGAAGGGGTCGACGACGCGACCGACGCGCCAGCCGTGCTCGTCCTGCACCGAGGAGAGCGCGTCCGCGCCAGCGGCAACCGCGCTATGCACCACAACCTCTGGATCATCTACCACCAGCAATATTCGCCCGGTTGCGCCTTTGAGAACAGTTGGGCTGATCCGGCCTGTCGCACTGTCGGCGCTGGCTATCCAAAAGCAGCTGTCGCTGCCGATGACCAGCTGGGCGACGATGTCGTCGCCTTCACCGACGAGGTGCAGCACTCTGGCGCCGAATGCTTGACCGTAGAACCTCACGGCCTCGCCGGCCCGATCGATCCAGAGCTGGGGCTGTATGCCGTTCATATCGAGAATCTAACCAGTGATTCGAGAGTCAGCTTGCTGCGGGAAGGCCGCTCAGAACTGCCGATCTGCGTGCCCGTCCACGGCGTTCGTGAGTCCGAGCCAGAGCGGCCCGCCGTCATGCCAGCCATCAGCCCCGGTTCGTTCGGTGTCGCCGTGCCGGTGCCGACGAAGAGCATCCGCAACCTGACGGTCCCGGCGCCGGGCGGGACGCGCTCGACGTCGACGAAGAGCACGTGAGCGACGGGATCGTGCACGAGCGCAGCGGCGTCGAGCACATCCCGCGCCACACCGTGGTGTTCGTGTGCGATCGCGACGAGCCGTGGGCGCGGCGGCGGTGAACCTCACCACGTCCACGTAGACAGATCCGGCACTGATGTGCCTGGCTGAGTCGCAAGCGGACGGAGTCGGCCGGTGGGTTCCGCTCGTGCGCGGCTACCTCAACGGTGAGCGCATCGTGCACGGCGGCGAGCTTGCGCTCACCGAGCACGTCTGCCGCGCCGTCTGAGCCGCACCGAGGGCGGGGAGCCCATCTCGACCACCCGCTCCCCCGGCCCCGTGGAGTTGGCGTGATGCATGGTCTGGGCTGTGGCACTTGCCACACGACCGACATGGCAACGCAAGGCCGCTATCGGTGGGGCACGATGAGTGCTGGTGAATCCGCTGCCCGCCCTAGCCGTCGAGTGGGGCAACGTGTCGTCCCAGGTAGTGCCTGGAAACATGTAATGCAGGATGGGCGATGAGCGCAGACCAAAGCGTGGCATGGTGGCGAGAAGCCACCAGATGAGCGTCGCGAGAACCCCTACACCGTCCCATCGCCAATCCCAGCCCACGACCGGCGTGCCCAAGGGGCGCTCCATCCAAAACGTCCCGCGAGAGTTCCAGAAGTTGATCCCAAGCCCAACATCGAGGAGGAATACGGCGTCGAGCGGAGGTGCTTCCGTTTCGTTGGTGGCCTTCGCCAGCGTCGAAGCGATCGTGTCGGGCGCCACCATGTTCTCGTAGGCGAAGAGAAAGCTGGGTCGCCGGTAGTAAAACCGATCCAAGTCCTCGTTGCGATGCCCCCGAACCTCGGGGGATACCAGCATGTGCGACTTCCCAGGGATCGCCGTCAGCGACTTGAACCGGCGCCCCTTCTCGATGGCGTCATCGAGTCCGCTGGTCGTGAGCGACGTCTTGACTTCGGCAGCGGCGGCGACCGTCTCAACGATCATGAATTGACACGATCGCTCATCGCTCACGCATCATCGCAGCTCACAGCACTCTGGATAACTGGGTTCTCGTACAGCCGTCACCGGTGTGCTTGAACCACCAACCCCCACGAGCCTCGATCACCGACCCCATCACCTCGTCATGGAGGACCAGGGCGGCGCGCATTGCCTCGGGTTCGGTCTCCCAGCGACGCGTCGAACCCTCGATATCGGTGAACAAGAACGTCGCCGTCCCCGACGGCGGCTGCACCCCCACAAGACCGATCGTACGCAGGCCGAGCGATCCGCCCGGCACCGCAACGCCGGATCCGTTGACACGAAGCCCCCTCCGAGCGCCGACCTCGACAACGAGTTCGCTCCTGCAAGTGCGTGCCCTAACTAACTAATGCCCGTCTGCGGCTCTGCAGCTCACTTGTCAGCTCTCGTCTTCGACGTTCCGTCGATGCCCACCGCGAAGGTCGGCGGGCTCCGGCCGTCACCAGTTGCGCTCCGGCGAGCACTCGATGTCGCGGCTGATGGCGGTGCTCTTGCGGCCGGAGTCAAGCGGCCGAGGAGCCTCGCCGGGCGAGCGCCCGTTCGACGGCCTGGGGTGTTAGCGGGACCAGCTCGAGGACGACGATCGGATCCTCGTCTGACACTTCGAAGTCCCAGGCGACGACCTTGGCGAGGTAGTTACCGATCGGGCTGCCCATCACGACCGCTGAACCCGGCGTGACGTCGGCGACGTTGCGCGCCGCGTGCAACCGGGACCAGTTGTAGCCGTCGTCATCCTCTCGGTGCGGATCGCCGACAATGTCGACCCCCGACTTCACAGCGTCTGCATTGGGCGTATGAACGGCGGCGAGGCGCTCGACCACATCGGCGTCGACTCGCTCGACATGCCACGGGTTCATGCGCTGGCCGGTCATCGCTCCTCCTCAGACGGCGCCTCTGTCCCACCAGCGTAGGCAGGATTGGGCCGGAAGTCGCCCGCAACATCGAGCAGGCGAGCGGCGGCATCGCGCAACGCTGCCTCCGCCGACGCCGGGATTTCGGAGCAGCCCGGCAGAAGTTGCACGTCGAAGTGCTCAGGGTTGGTGCCCGTCGGCAGCACCACGAACCCGGCAGCACGCAACGCCCCGACGGTTGCGCTCACGAACGTGGGAGCGTACGGGAATCGCTCGAGCACCTCCGCCGGATCGAGGCCAGGGCGGAGTACAAAGACCGACACCCCGAAGAGCAGTTCGCCGTCCCCGGTCGCCGTGATCACCAGATAGGTCGCTGCCGACTCCGACGCCGTCTCGACGAGGGCAGCGATCGCGTCGGCCCGGTTCGCCGGTGGGGCCCGGACGACGACCACGAGGTCGTCGGCCGTGTCGGCGGACCGCACATGCCGAACCTTGCGACGGCGTGGGCTGGGCGGTGTCACCATCACAAGCCCAGGCCGAGATCGGGTCCTCCGACCGCAAGCCCGACGTCGCGAGACAGCGGGTCGTAGCCGACCGCTCGGTGCACCGGCGCTGCCGGGTGGAGGGCTTCGAGGTCTCGTTCGAGGCGGTGGAGTCGGGTGAGGGCTTCAGGGTGGCGTGCGAGCCAGTCGCCGCGATACTTCTCGTCTTCGAGCAACGTGTTGACGGTCTGCCCGAGCCCGTCGATCTGGCCGGTGAGACGCGCGTGTTCGGGGCCGGCGATCGCCTTCCAATGTTCCACGGCGTCGTCGAGTTGCGGTACGAGCTCGCGGGTCTCGTAGCGCGCCGTGCGCCGTTGGGATCGGGACAGTCCCGGATCGTCGGCTCGCCGTTGGGCTGTCTCGAGTTGGGCGGTCAGCCGACGGACGAGAGTGCCGGCGCGACCTTCCGGGGTCTGCGAGTAGGCGCGGCCACCGGTTTCGAGGTCGTGGCGGCGTGTCTCAAGAGCAGCGAGGTGGCGGCGGGCGTCGCGTAGGTCGTTGCTGACGTCGGGCGGGATGGCCGCGGCGACGGCGTCTCGTTCGGAGCGGAGACGGGCTTCCCGGATAACGCCGCGCAATCGGCTCGGCGTCTCGGGAGTGTGATCGATCTCGGAGACCGCGGTAGTGGGGGTGCCGGTGTCGAGTGCCCAGCGCTGCCGGCGGTCCTTCGACCAGTCCTGGGTCAGATCGCCTTTGGCTTGATCGATGTCGTCGGCCACCAGGTAGACGCGGGAACGGTCGCGGGCTCGGGACATGGACACATAGGCGAGTTCACGGCCGCCGCCGTCGAAGTAGCGGTGACCGGCGTCGACGGTGTCGCCTTGGCTGCGGTGCACCGTGCGGGCGTAGCCGTGGTCGAGCCGATCCGCACCGGCCTCGACAGCGGGAAGCCGAACCAGTTGACCGTCGTCCATGCGCAGATCCAACGTTGCCGCAGCCGGGTCGACAGCGGCGACCATCCCCGATTGGCTGGTGACCAGCCGGCCGTCGGCCGCTGGCGCGAGCGTGACGATCCGGTCCCCCGCCGCATAGGCGCGGCCGCCCACGGTGAGCTCGGGGCCACTCAGATGGCCGCCGGCGGCCCAGCGTTGACGCGCCCGCCGGTTCAGTTCGGCGACATTGGACCGACGCCAGGCGAACATCGCCGCATCCACCCCGGCGGCAACATCCGCGTGCCAAGCATCCACGAGGTTGGTGAGGATCTCTGTCCGAGTGGGAGCGACACGGATGCGGTCGTGATCGGCGTACCAATCGACGGCGGTCCCGACGTCACCGGCGCGCAGGTGAGCGAGGATCCGGCGCTCCTCATGATCCTGTTGGCGCACGTTTTCACGCAGCAGGTGCACCGCTTCGGGTTGGCGGCGCACCAGTCCTTCGAAGGCGCCCGACGGCCCGACCGCCCCCAACTGGCGATGGTCGCCAACCAGGATCGTCTTGGCCCCGGCCAGTCCCGCCTCCGTCAACACGCGTAGCAGGGCTGGGTCGTCGGTCATGGCCGCTTCATCGACGATCAACACCGTCCGGGCGTCGAGGCGAAGCCGATCATGCGCAAGCCTCCACAACAGCGACGCCACCGTGCGCGCCTCGACATGAACCTCGTCGCCGAGCGTGCGGGCCGCCTGGCCCGACGTGGACGTGCCCAGAACCCGATAGCCGTCGGCCTCGAACGCCGCCCGCACCACATCCAGCATCGTCGTCTTGCCGGCGCCGGCCACCCCCAACACCAGCTCCCCGCCGCGCCCAGACGTAGCCACGCCGATGGCGGCGTTCGTCTGACCGACGGTCAGTGGACGACCGCCGAGGGCCGCCTCTTTGGCCCAGATCGCCTGCTCCACCGTGCGGTAGCCGACCGCCGGAGCCATCGTGCGAGCGGCGGCTGCTTCCATCACGTCGGTGATCGCCGCCTCCACCGCCACCACACACGCCGGCGCGTACGCCTGGTCGCGCGCCGCCGCCACCCCCACCAGCGGGATGGTTTCCGGGTGACGCACCACCCGGGAAACCACGGGGCCGAGCACGGCCGGGTCCTGACCGTAGAGCGCGGGCGTGACGGCGACGATGACATCGCCGCGGGTGAACACCTTGCGCTCCGCCAAGGGTCCCGACGCCGCCAACGCATCGGCGGCGATCGCCTCCATCGCTCTCGCAGCCAGACGCTCGGGCGGGCCGATATGCCAGGCGTCCTCGATCACCATGCCTCGGAGCCGATCGACGCCCAGACCGGCGGCCTCGAGCTCGCGTCGCCAGCCCGGCATCAGGTCCGCGACCGGTGTGTGTCGCTTGGCCCGGCGAGTGGTGCGGGCCGCCACCTGGCGGGCCTGATACGTGTCGTGGCCGGCCTCGGCCACCGCGGCGTCGATCTCGGCGGACCGTTTCGACAACACCTCGCATGCCATATGAGGGATCCCGGCGATCCGCCAATGCCCCAGCCGCCCGGACGGCCCCGGATCCGGGGCGATCGCGAACCCCAGCTCGACGGCCCGGCGGGCCCCGGCGAGGCGGCCGACCATCGTCGCCGCGTGCAGCACGTCGCGCACCAGGGCGGTGTCCAGCGCCTTGTAGCCGCCCCGCTCATCGAGCATCTCGACCAGGTTGGCGATGAGCACATGATCATGCGGCTCCGGGTCACCTGCGCGAGACGTCGCATGCCGGGTACGGGCGTAGACGAGTCCTTCGGTCGGGGTGCGCTGCTGTTGGGATTTTGTTGGGATGACCCTCGTGCCGGAGACCGCCTCGGAGGTTATTCTCCCTGCTCAGGACTAGCGCGCTCGGAGGGACTCGAACCCCCAACCTTCTGATCCGTAGGGCGACTCCTGGCGGTTCGGCTGGTACCGGCCTGTGACGGTTTATGGCGGTCTAACTGGTCGTTCGTGGCCATTGCCGGACAAGCTGGCACCCGCTGAGACCCTCCGGTGCGGCTCGAACTGATACATCGCTGATACATCGACGCTCCCTTCGAGGATCCGTTCAGCTCCGCCCCGCCTCGTTCACGAGGTCGAGGAAGGCCCGCACGGTGATGACCGGCACGGGCGGCCCGGTCACGTCGAGCAGGTCGGCGTCACCCGTCACGATTCGTTCGGCGGCGTGCTCCTCGGTGAGCGCAAAGAGGTAGTCGTCGTCGGGGTCGCGACACACGGCTGGGATATGCGCCGGATCGTCGACGTCAAGACCGGCCGCGACGATCGCGGCGATGAACCGCTCACGGTGTTCCTCGGCGACCACACGAGCGATCTTCGGACGTCCCACCACGTCAACGAGCTCGCCGACCAGCCGCGGGCACAGCAGGTACTCGAAACTTCCGGCGACACCGGCGGCCACGACACGGCTCGCCGTCCCGCCAGGCGTGACGAGCGTGGACACGAACACGCCCACGTCGAGGACGACGAGCACTACGACGCGTTGCGCCGCTGAGCTCTGGCGGCTCGAAGCTCCTCGTAGGCCATTGTCAAGCCCTCGTCGTCGCTGACGGTGACGCCGCGCCGTCCTTGGTCAGCGGCGATCTCGCTCGTCAGCTCGTCGAGGTCCTGGACGAGCACCTCGCGCAGGGCGCGCTCATAGAGCACCTCGGTGGGCACGCCGGTGCGCTCGGCGACGGCGCGGGCCGCTGCCAGCAGCTTCTCGTCGACCTCGATGGTCACCGGGCGGCGGGTCATGACCGACAGTGTGCCAGGCGACGCCTTCGACGCGATGGAGCAATCGCCGCGGCGCGGCACATGACGATTTGGTCGCGTTTTCACCCATACGCGTTCCTCGCTGTCCGTTGGGAGGCGGACGGACGCGATCTGCCCACGTCCGGAGCAGGTGACGAGGAGGAGGTGAGGCAGGGTGACCGGTCACGACAATCGATCCTCGCCGCCCGACTTCTTGCGGGTCGAGGAGGCGGCCAAGGTGCTGCGCATCGGGCGCACCACGGCATACGCCCTGGCGAGCGAGTTCCTCGCTACCAATGGCGCGTCGGGTCTGCCCGTGGTGCGCCTGGGCAAGCAGCTGCGTGTCCCCCGCCACCGCCTCGAGCAGATGCTCGGCGGAACGATCACTTGGCCACCGCCCGGCACGCCCGTCGGCGCCCCTGAGTCAGGCACCGCGCCGCGCAGGCGGCTTCGACAGCGCCTCGACACGGCCAACGACGTCGCACGGATCTGTCGGACCAGCGAGTGCTGTCGTTCCCGAGCTGAGCCGGCAATGAGCACCAACCCCTCCCTCCCCAGGTTCCCAACAGATGCACAGACAAGTGCCCGCCGGCGGCGGTGGTGCTGATGTTGCGGGTGACGACGTTGTACGCGTCGTCGGCTTCGACGACGGCCGCGTACTACACCAGCTATCTGCGCGAGCCCGGCGAAGCGCCGGGTCGGTGGTCGGGCGCCCAGGCCGATCAGCTCGGCCTGCACGGTGTCGTGGGTGGCGACGACTTGGAGGCGGTGTTGGAAGGCCGTGACCCCGTATTAGGGACACCGCTCGGTCAACCGTTGGTCGATCGGTTCCGCACCGATGGTGGGTTGGTGCGGGCGGTGGCGGGGTTTGATGCGACGTTCTCGGCACCGAAGTCGGTGAGTGTGCTGTGGGCGCTCACCGGCGACGCCGAGGATTCTTGGAGGTGCACGACCAGGCCGTCGCCGCCGCGCTCTGGCACATCTGGAGCGGTTCGGGTCGACGACCCGGGTGCGGGTGAACGGCGCCCGTCAGCACCCCGAGACGCTGGGGTTGACGATGGCGACGTTCCGGCAGTCGACCTCGCGAGCCGATGATCCGCAGTTGCACACCCATGCGGTGATCTCGGCCAAGGTCCAGACCGGTGATGGGCGGTGGTGGGCGTTGGATGCCCGCTATCTGAAACGGCATCAGCGGATGCTGGGCGGTTTGTACCAGTCGGCGTTGCGGGCGGGGATGAGTGAGCGGTTCGGTGTGTCCTGGGGTGAGGTCACCAACGGCCAAGCCGACATCGCCGGCGTCCCCGAGGAGCTGCTCGACAGCGTTGTCGAAACGCACCGCCCAAGTCGACGCCGCCCTCGCCGACAAGCTGGCCGAGTTCCGGCGGCGGGAGGGTCGGGATCCGACCCGGTGGGAACGTGCCGCCCTCACCCGGGAAGCGGCCGTCGACACCCGGGCCCACAAGTCCGGCGTCGCTGTCACCGATCTGCAGACACGGTGGCGTGACGAGGCCGCCGAGCTCGGCTGGACCGGCGACCGGCTCCGCCACGCGGTTCAGGCCGCCGCCCGGGACCAGTCGCCCGGTGCCGGCGGTGACCGTCGATGATGTCGTCGACCGGTTGTCGGCCGGTGGGTCGACGTGGGGCGCGCTGATGTGATCCGCACGATCTGCGACCTCGCCCCCGCCCCAGCGATGAGCGCGTCGCGGTGGGCGGCGATCGTGGAACGGGCCGCCGATCGGGTGCTCGAGGGGTGCGTGGACTTGGACCCGGTCGATGACCGGGCGCGGCGCCGGGCGGGGGATGGGCGATCGGTGTGGATCGAACCGACCGCCACCCAGTTCACCAGCACCGCCATCGTCGCCCAGGAAACCGACGTGATCTGCTGGGCCATGGACCGCCAAGGCGACGATCCCGCCCCGTCGACCAGCGTCGTGGTCGACGGGCTCGATGTGATGCAGGCCGACGCGGCGGCGGCGGTGGCCGGCTGGGATCGTCTGGTGTTGGTGCAAGGCCCGGCCGGGGCCGGGAAGACCACGATGCTCGAGCGTGCCGTCGACGACCTCGACGCCGCCGGTCGGCCCGTGTTCGGGCGTCGCCCCCACCGCGAAAGCGGCCCGTGTCCTGGAAACCGAGACGGAGATGGCGAGCGACACGATCGCCAAGCTGCTCCACGAACACCAACGCAGCGACCGGGCACCCGCTCGACCACTACCGGCTGCCTGCCGGGGACGACGGTGATCGTGGACGAAGCCGGCATGATCGGCACCCCCACCCTTCACCAACTCGCCGGCTTGGCCGACCGCCACGACTGGCGGATGGTCGCTCGTCGGTGACCCCCGCCAGCTGCAAGCCGTCGGCCGCGGCGGCCTGTTCGCCGAGCTCTGTGCCACCGGCCGCGTGCACGAGCTGGCGACGATCCACCGTTTCACCAACCCGTGGGAAGCCACCGCGTCCCTCGACTGCGACACGGCGACCCCGCCGTGTTCGACACCTACGACACCCACGACCGGATCACCCCCGGCAGCCTCGACACCCACCTCGACCGCATCGCCTACGACTGGCTCACCGCCCACCACCACGGCCAGACGATCGCCATCACCGCCACCACCAACGCCCACGTCGACCGGATCAACGCACGCCATCCAGGCCGCCCGCCTCGCCGTCGGTGAGCTCGACACCCGGTCGGTGGCATCCCGATCGGCGGCGGCGAGATCGCCTATGTCGGTGACGTGGTCGTGACCCGCCGCAACGACCGCAGCCATCACCACCAGCACCGGCGACACGATCCGCAACCGCGACCTGTGGACCGTCACCTCCACCCACCCCGACGGCTCCCTCACCGTGACCCCCATCCGGACACGGCACCGCCCGGCTCCCCGCCGACTACGTCACCGAGCACGTGCGGCTCGGCTACGCCGCCACCGAACACGGCAACCAAGGTGTCACCGTCGACGTCGCCTACCAACTCGTCTCCACAGCGACGACCGGCCGCGGCCTGTACGTCGGCGCCACCCGCGGTCGCGACCGCAACCAGTTCCTCGTCCTCACTGACACCAACGACCCCGGCGACGCCCGCGACGTCCTCGACCGAGTCGTCACCATCGACCGAGCCGACATCCCCGCCACCACCCAACGCCGCACACCTCCACGACCGCCACCCACCACCACCTCAGCCCGAACCCGATCCCCACCTGGGTTCAAGAGCCTGACTGGCTTTGGTCGCGGCATCTCGCCCTCGGCATCCAACGTGCCGAGACCCTCGATCGGCTGGACCAGTACGAGACCCGCCGCGAGCAAGCCGGCGCGGACCTCGCCAGCTCTTCAGCCGGCGCTCCTCGCCGCACGGGCAGGCGTGGCAGCCCTATCAAACCCGCATCGACGAGCCTCGAGCAGCGCCTAAGCGACGAGCTCCAGCCCCGCCATGTGGCAGGCGCAACAACCACGCCGCCCGCGCCCGATTCGGACATCGCCACCACGGGAACCGCACCGCGCAACGTGCCACCGAGGCGGTGCACCAGACTGAGAGTCGACATTCAGGCGGTCTACGACAGACGGGCGCCACGCTGAAATGCTCACCTCGACCAATGCCAACGGTCCGCTGACCAGCTCCTACACGAGACCGAACCCTCCGCGGCATGCCAGTCCTCCCAGGCCCTTCACCACCTCGACCGACTCATCGACGCCATCGACACCTGGAAGGACTGGAACACCGGTCAAACCGTCACCTACGCGGCGCTCCTTGAGAGCTTCGACACACTCACCACGGAGACAAGACGGCACGGTGCATACCTCATCCAGGACGGCAACGTCACCGGTGCACATCTCCAGCAGCTCACCGAGCCGCTCGGCGATTGGCTCGGCGACGAAGGGCCCGACTACGGCATGAGCGTTGCGAGCCGCAACCTCGATAGCAGCGACAGTCTCGGCATCGACCTGTGAGGCCCGGTGAACGGCTCGACACTCGCCTCGGTTCGTTGGCGGGGTGATGGTCCTTGGCCCGTGCGCAAGCCAAGGGTCGGCACGGGGAAAGCTCCGAGCATGCAGGCGGTCAACGTCAGGATCCCGACGAAGCGAAGACGGCGAGAGGGACGGCGAAGCCCAAGGCGACAGTGACGCTGGTCTGACTCACCGATCCTCGATCCCCGGGTGAGTGGCTTACCACGCGCGGTCCTATTGATCGAAGTAGTAGACAGCCCGCTCGTCACTCGTGAAGTCGATCGGGTCATAGACCACTGCGAACCGGCCGCTTGCTTGCGCGGCTGATCGAAGCAGATCACTCCCGCTGCGGTGCCGTCGGGGGCTAGGCCGCCGGATCCGAGTAGTGAACTCGAATCATTGAAGATCGGAAAGGTGGCCGATTGCAGTTCCCGGAGGGAGTGCAAGAGCGAAAACTCGAACGTGTTGTGCGAGTCTTCGTCATCGCTCAGGTTCTTCACCCCGACCGTGACGCACCAGTAACGCTGGCCATAGCTCGTCACCTGCTGGAAGTGGGCCATCCCGATGGCCATCTCGTTGACTCGGACTGCGGTGTTTCCGGCTGACTCATCGGGAAGTGCTGCCACCTGGTCGTCGGGTTGCGCGAACGGGGCCTCGATCCACAGAGGCCCGGTTGCGACGAGTGCGCAGCACGAGTCCGCCCTAGCGGGCCTGGGGGTCGGAGCACGGAGTGTCAGCCGTCGGTGCAGTCGTGGTCGTCGGAGCGGCGCTGGTAGGCACCGTCGTGGTGGGCGGAACGAAGTCGAGCGGGAAGTAGGGCGTCGAAGCCGTCGTGGTCGCCGCACGAGGCGCTCTTTCCCATGGTGATCACGGTGCCGTCGTGGCACTGCCCGTAGATCGCAAGCCAGGAGGCGACTCCGTCGTGACTGCTGCAGGTCTTGTCAAAGTCGGTGTTGTCAGAGAACGTTCCGTCTTTGCAGGCGGCTACGTCGGCGGGTCTGGGACTTGGGGCCACCGTGGTCGGCGGTGTGGTCGGCGGAGCCCGGTGGTTGCGGGCGAAGCGGTGCTCGGTGACACGGTGGTGGCTGGCGCCGCGGTTGTGGGCGCCTCGGTGGCCGGCGGCGCTGCTGTGGTCGACGGTTCGGTACTCGCCACGGGTGACGTGGTCGACGTGTCGGAACTCGGCGGCGCCGTGGCGGCCGGAACCGACGTCTTCTTCTTCTCAGGTGAGCCCACGGCAGTGCCGATGGCGACGAGCAGAACGAAGGCGGCTGCGACCCAGCAGGCCACTTGCTTCCAAGTCGGCCATGAACGAAAGCGGCGCCAGTAGCGCCGAGCTGGTGCTTGACGAGCGACATAACCGGGGAGGGTCTGCGGTGCCGGCCATGGACCACGTTCGGCGTCTGCGACGCCGGCGGCAGGGGCGCGCCAGGCGCCAGTCCCTCGTCGGTTGCCTGCCGGCCGCTCACGACGACGTGCTCGGTCCAACGGTTGCCATCGTGCCAGCGCAACTGCGCCCTTCCCGTGGGGTCAGCGTGCCAGCCTTGTTGTCCCTTGCTCAACGCATCCTCTTCCACGGGACCCCCAGCCGCGCTCACGGCGAAGCCGGACCAATGCCGACATCTCGACCCCTCAAGTCCCGAGAATGGGCGACCACGGTGAGCACATGCAATAGGCATTCGGACCCTTGCTGCGCCCTCAGACTCTTCAGAGCCTCGGCGTCCCACAGGAACGCCCACGTCCACGAAGAGTGTTGGGAGGCCGGTCAGCGAGTCGCTGCACAACGGGCGCGGATCGGTGCGTGCCGGACCACACGTCGGGCGTACCACGAAATGGTCGTCGCGCCTTCGTCCCGGCGCCCGGGGTCGGGCCGGAAGCCGAAGTCCCGGTCAGACCAGGTCGCTCGCGGTCACACCGGCATCGCTCACATGGTCCGTCCAGCGGGCTCCGTCCCAGTAGCGCAGCTGATGACGGCCGTGCGGGTCACGGTGCCAGCCAGCGGGAGTCGAGACCGGGACAACGTGAGGTGGACGAGAGATCGCCATTTCGAATGTCTCGATGGGCAGCACGTCGACCAGCCCAGGCGTGTCATAGGCCGACGCGATGATCCGGTCCGGCTCACGGGCACCGAACATGTTGACCAGCGTCCCGTACTTCTTCCCCAGCCGCTTTGAGCTCGGTCCCTTGTATGGCTCCGCGTTGCCGACGTCGTTGTACTCGCCACAGATCCGACACTTCAGCTTCTGCTTGGTGAGCAATGAGCTAACGCCAAAGAGTGCCTTCGATCGGAAGGTGCGTTTTTCCTTCATCGACGCGCAGCCACAGTGCCAGCACCTCAGCTCGCCCGTCGTATCCACCCGAACGTTCCTCATGGCCCTCCCTCCTGGGAGTACACCATCGGCCCGGCGTCCCGCACATGAGTCGAACGACCCGCCATAGCGAGCGTGAACCACGACGGCCGCACAAACGTTCGCGACGCCGCGATCGCGAATGGGCGCAGGCAGCTCGCCGTTACTCCCACGGTAACTCCCACGTCAGCCCACCGCGAGGCTGCTACCAGCACATTTGCGGCGAGGTCGGCTCGCTGGCGGAAGCGCACTCCTTCGGCGAGGAGGCGACCGGCCGACGGGAGAGACAACGTACGAGCTGCGGGCGGCTCAGGGAAGACAGACAGATGACGTCGCCGAGGTGGCCCCTGGGCACCTGCCGTTGTCCGACTACGCGGACAGCGCCACGATAAGCCGCCTCAGCTTGGTGTCGCCCGCCAGCTTGTCGGCAGGGGCCGTTGATTCCCGAACGGCGGCGGCGATCTCCTGGTAGCGGCGGCCCAGCTTGGGCTCGACGATGTCCAGTAGCTCCGAGAACTTCTGGCGGCTCAGAGCCATCTGTAGCCGGCTGGCGATCCGCGTGTTCGTGAAGGCGAGCAGAGCGACGTCGGCCTCCCGGCGGGTGAACCGCTCCATCAGCCGGCGATAGACGGGCTCGGCATTCCAGGCGACCCCGTTTCCGTTGGTGAGGAACACCTCTACCAGAGCGAGCACGTAGTCCTCGCGCACGCCCACGGGCACGCCGCGGTCGCCTACGGCGCGCTCTAGCAGGCGTGCCCTGGACGGCTCGGCATGAAAGTTATCCCACCCTCGGTGCGCTTGGAGCAAGTCCTCGATGACCGAAGACAGCTCGGCGACTCGGATTGGCTCGGGAAGGTAGGCCGAACCATCCACAGCGTCCAGTAGTTCCGCGAGCCCACTCGGCCTCATCATCGTCCCCATTTGCCACATATCGGCCATACTTGACCCCAAACTGTTGGCGATGGGTCTCGGAAACCCCCTGCCACAGTCGGGGGAAGAGGAGCCGGACGTTGTCGCGGCTCTCCTCAGCGGTCTCGAGTTGACAGTAGATGCCGAATAGTCCGGCAGCGAGATTGTCCGCCTGGTCCTGGCGCAGGTCGTCGAAGAACTCGGAAATCTCTCCCGCGCGCTGTACCGAGAGCTTGCGGGTCTTTACGTTTATAAGCAGACGCTTAGTTTCTGCAACGACTGGGGTCTCCGGCAGCGTGATGACCTGCGTGATGCAGGTCTCGAGCCACCCAAGAAGCTGCATCGCCGTAATATCGTTCTGGTTAGGGTGAGCGGCACTAGCGTAGTTGCGCATGTACCGAATTAGGTCCAACTGCTTGTACCCAACGTCGGAGATCAGTTCGATGTCGTTAGCAGCCCGGATCAGATCGAAGTCGTCGATCTTGAGCAGATCATCTTCGGTCTGGAGCTTCTTTCGCCGCTCCGGGTCCTTGACGGCGATGTCGAAGAAGTAGGCGACGTCGTAGCCTGCGACCCGTCGGCGGAGTTCCGAAATGGTCTCGTCCCAGAGGTAGTTCAGCGCCGCGTCAAACAGTCCAGCTCCTACGGCGACCATGAACTTTGATAAGTAGAGGGACCGGGCCCGATGAGCGAGGTCGAGCGCGTCGATTGCATCCTCGAAGTTGCGCAGGACCCGGCCACGCTGCGCAAAGGAGACCAGGACGTCTTCCGAAGGCAGGCCGAGCTTCTTCATCACGAAGGTCAGCACGTCCTCGAACTGCTGGAGACCCTCCTCGATCGGTACGACCGAGGCCCCCGTAGTGCGCTTCACGATCTCGGACATCGGCTTCACCACCTCGTTCCCGGGCCCTCATGGTAACGCTCGGGGTTGCGGCGACGGAGGGGAAGTTCTTGCCCGCGAGTCGCTTGTAACACCGGGCGAGCCTCTTGGCGATCGAGGCGCGCTGCCCGACGACACTGGCTGCAAACAGGCCCCAGGGCGCCGCAGGACACGCGGAGAGATAGCCGCCGGTAGGTGCAGGTATCGGAGAGCGTCAGATTTCGCGCCGGTTCGTGTCCTTGTCGGTGGCTCCGCGTCACTCGCGCGACGGCCCAGATCGGCAGCCAATGATGGCGCTCGGCGGCTCCGAACCTAGGCCGTGTCACGCCGAGGCCTGGCAGGCGGAGTCCCCCCGGCATCGAGCTGACGGACTCGCAGCTGGGCGACCACGGGCGCACCAGGCAAGGACGTGCATCACTGGTGTGGGCGCCACAACGAGGGATCACGAGCCTGCCGGGCGGCTGCGCCGGTTACCGATGCGCTCCGCCACCGCCACCATCGAGTCCGGAAGCACATGCGCGTACGTCTTGAGGAGCATGTCGGGACTGTGGCCGAGCACGTCCGCCACGGCGCGGCAGCTCTCCGACGTCGGCGGCTTGACGAACCATGTGCGTCGCCGCTGTGTGCCGGAGGCCGTGTGAAGTCAGCCGCGGCAGGCCGGAGCGCTTCACCAGCCGGTCCAGTGTCTGGTCGAAGTTGCCCGGCGACACCGACGTTGCCTTGAGTCGTGCGCCACCACCATGTCGAGGTCGCGCCACTCGGCTCCCGCAGCGAGCCGCTCGCGTCGCTGGAACGTGCGGTGCGATGCGAGATGACTTGCGGTGTCGGCGGTCGATGCCGAAGGTGCGCCGCGAGCGGGCGTTCTTGCCCTCCGTCCACACCGGCCTGCCGTGGACCTCCACCAGTCCCTCGTCGATCGTGATCGTTCGACGGTCGAGGTCTATGTCGTCCCACTTGAGCGCCAACAACTCGGAGCGGCGCAGGCCGTAGAGCACCGCCACACGGAGCGGCGCCGCCCACCGGTGTCCTTCGACGGTCGCAAGGAAGACGTCCACCTGGTCTTCATCCCAGGCGGACACCTCACGCGGCGGCTTGGCCACGAGCTTCGGCATCGGTACTCGAGCCGCTGGCGACCGGCGGAGCAGCCCTTCCTCCACGGCGTCCACCAGCGCCGCCCGCAGGACCGTGCGGAAGATCACAATGGATCGCCGAGCGAACCTCCCGTCGGTAGCGAGGCCTTCGAACCAGCGCGACACGTCCTCGCGGTCCAGCCGGTCGAGCCGGATCGACGCCGAGTCCTTCGGCGATGTGGCCCGGCGGCCCACTCGTACTGGAGCCGAGCCTTCGCGACTCGACGTCGGAGCGTGACTCCACCCAACGCGTGACGACCGAACCGACCGTCGACCGAGCCGAGCCCCGCTGCCCGTCGGCGATCGCTTCCTTCGCTGCCGCCGTCGCCGACCGCTGAGACGGATACGTCCCGAGCTGGCGCGGCCGGTGCTTGCCGGTCTCGGTGTCGATCCCGTCGAGGCGCACCACCCACTTGTTCCGCTGCTGGCGCACCGACGCCTGTCCCGTGGCCTTCCAACCCATCGAGCGACCCCCACCGTCGTCCCGTGTGTCAGCCCGTGCCAGCTCGCACCGAGGCCTGACGACTGATACATCGGTGATACATGGGCCGCCGAGGCAGCGATTCGACGCCGACATCGGCGACCGACTGACCATATCACACCAGGTCAGAGGCGGTGTAGAGCGAGCGCGCTCGGAGGGACTCGAACCCCCAACCTTCTGATCCGTAGTCAGATGCTCTATCCGTTGAGCTACGAGCGCTTGGGCTGGGAGAGTCTACGGCGCCCCCCGGCGATCGTGAAGCCGCTTCACCGCCAGGGCGCCCAGCCCGACCGTTGGAACAGTACGTACGCCGCCTGGGTGTTGACCCACGGGTCGAAGAGCTGCTCCGCCGATGTGATGCCGAGCGGCGCCAGTGTCTTCTTGTTGGCCTCGAAGTAGATCTGGAACAGACCGAAGCAGCACCAGTTCCGCACCGTCGGGACCAGGTTCGACTCACGCTTGGCGATGCGAACGGCCTCGTCGGCTTCCTCGACCGGGAAGACCGAGCGGATGATGGCCTCGACCTCGTCCCGGCTGTGATTGTTCTCCGGCGGCGCCGCGACCGGAGCAGGCTCCGGCTCGGTGGTCGGGGCCGACGTGGTGGCGGGCGGCGCCGCCGTAGTGCTCGGGGCCGCCTTGGTCGTGGGCGGGTTGGTCGGCTTGGTCGTGGTCGCGACCGTGGTGGTCTTCTTCTTGGCCGTGGTGGCCGGAGGCGCCGCCGTCGTCGTCACCTTCTTGGCGGTGGTGGCAGGGGCGGCATCCCGCACCGCGTCAGCCGGCGCCGGGGCCGACGTGGTGGCCGGCTCCGTGGGGAGCGCGGCAGCGGCCGCCGTGTCCGCCGGTGCCGCCGCTGCAGCCGCAGGCGCGACCGTCGTCGAAACAGCAGGCGCCATGGTGGATGTGGACGTGGCCACGATGAGCGGGTCTGCGCCTAGTGACGCCCCCGGTAGCCCGCCGGAGCGCACGACGTTGCCCTGGCTGCTGCGGATGACGACCGCGATGGGGACAAGGACGGCGAAGCCGACGATCATGATGAGCAGCCGACTGGCCAGCGGGTGATCCCGCATCCAGTCGTCCCGGCCTCTCGGGTACGAGATACCGGGCTCGTGATGGTTCATTGGTTCCGAAGTCCCCTTCCAACCGGCGGGCCCGGGCATCGTCGCCCTGGCCATGTCCGGTCTGCGGGGTGGCGCGCCAGCAGTGCCAGCGATCTCCGCCCCCCACATGGCGTGGTCCGTTGTGGTGGAAGTGGGGAAGTTCTAGCTGGTCCGTAAGGAGAACGCAACACGACGCGTGACGACGGTCACACGAGACTGACGGCGGAGAGGGTGGGATTCGAACCCACGGACAAGCTCGCGCTCGTCAACGCCTTAGCAGGGCGTCCCGATCAACCGGACTCCGGCACCTCTCCAAGTGGACAGCGATGGTACACAGCCCGCCACCGCGAACGACCGTCCCGGGGAACGGTGCTACATGGCCTGGATCTCGCCTTTTCGGCGACGAACTCCGCCTCGGTGAGGAGGCCGCCACGTTCTGCTGTTACTCGTACGCCTGGGCTTCCGCCGCCTGCTGCGCCTTGTTCTGCTGGTGCCGACTCAACCCGCCCACAACCGCGGTGGCGGTGCCGGCAACGACGGCCGTGCGCGCCGCGACGCCCAACAGACCGGGCCGCCCTCTCCGCATCATCGGACGTCCCAACATTGCCCTGCTCCCTTCGGGTCTTTCAGCTGTCTTGGCTGTCTTGGCTGGACGCCAGCGCCGCCTGCACCGTCTCGGCATCGAGGCGATCGTGCGCGACGAGTCTCCCGCCGGCGTCTTTGATGGCGCCAACGACGCGTCGGGCCCAGGTGTTCTCCCACACGATCAGTGCGGCCGAGCTGCCAGGACTGAGCGCCTCCCCAGCGATCTGCAGGTCCTCGTCGCTGAGCAAGCCATTGATGTCGCCGTCGAGGTCGTCGAACGCAGCGGCGTCCTCCTCATCCAGATCGGCCAGCTCCAGGCCCAAGACGGTGCCGTCATCGGCCTTCGTCACGAAGACCACATCCAGGATGGACACGATCCCTTCGTTCACCAGATCGGCCAGCGCGGGGACGATCTCGCCCTTGAACCTGCTCCCGGGGAACTCGATGACCGCGAGCTCGACGGGCCCAATGATGTCGTCCGGCATGTCGCCTCCTTGGTCCGCCCGGCACCCTAGGCGGCGATCTTGGCGAAACGACCGTGTCGCCGTACTGGGTGCAAAAGGCGTCGGCGTAGGCGTCGGAGCGATGCCGCACCACCCCGGTGCCGCGGGTCGCGCCAGGCGCGACCCGCGCGCACCGAACCGATCGAGATCAGAGCCGGGTGAGCACCGCCTGGCACGAGCTGACGTCGACGCCACCCTTGGGCTCCACGTCGAGGCTGGTGATCACCCCGTCTTCGATGATGGCGGCGTAACGCTGGGACCGCTTGCCGAGGCCGAAGCCGCCGCCGTCGAAGGCGAGGCCCATGGCCTCGGTGAAGTCGCCGTTGCCGTCGGCCAGCAGCGTGACCTTGTCGCCCACGCCCTGGTCCTTGCCCCAGGCGTCCATCACCCACGCGTCGTTGATCGACACGCACACGATCTTGTCCACGCCCTTGGCCTTCACCGCATCGGCGTCGGCCACGAACCCGGGCATGTGGAGCTTCGAGCAGCCGGGCGTGAACGCCCCGGGCACGGCGAACAACACGACCTTGCCCGAACCGAGCACCTCGCCCGTCTTGATCGGGACCGGGCCCTCGGCCCCCATCGTGCGCACCTCTACGTCAGGAATCCTGTCACCAACCTGGACTGCCATCGTCTCTCCCCTCACTCCACTGTGGTCGCTCGGCACGCTACCGAACCGCGTCGCCGAACCGATCGGAGCGATCGGCGTCATAGATCACTCCCGGTGGCGTCCTGACCTCACGATGGGACGAGAGGAGGCGCCAGTGCCGGACGCACGAACGGAACGGACCGTGGGCCAGGCACTCATGGACCGGGGGCTGCTCACGCCCGATCAGCTCGCGTGGGCCATCGCCGCCCAGGGCCGAACGGGCTCCCGGCTGGGCTCCATCCTGGTCGCCGCCGGGATGGTGAAGCGCCTGGCGCTGTACGAGACGCTGGCCGAGAACTGGGACGTCCCGTTCGTGGACGTGACCGCGCAGGTCCTGGATCCGGGGCTCCTGGCGCTCGTCGACGGCCAGCGCCTCGCCCGTGAGGGCTGGATCCCGCTGCGCCGCAACGACGACGGCACCATCCTCGTGGCGTCGTCGGAACGGCCGACCCCCGAGCGGCGCTGGATCATGGAGACCACCCTTGGTGCGTCAGTCGACCTGGCGGCCACCACCGACTGGGACATCGTCCAGGGCGTCAACCGGGGCTACTACCCCGTGGTGCAGGACGAAGCCGCCCTCGGGCTGTGGCGCCGGGCCGAGCACCAGTCGGCCCGGAAGGTGCTCACCCGCCAGCAGCAGGCCATCGGCGGCGTCCTGCTCGGCGCCGTCGCCGTCGCTCTCGTGCTGGCGTTCCGTCAGACCGTCGTGGTCGCCTCCGCCGTCGCCAGCCTCACCTTCCTGGCGTGCGTGCTGTTCAAGTTCGTCGTGTCCATGTCCGGCGCCCGCCACGAGAACGACTATGGCGTGAGCGACCAGGACGTGGCCGCACTGCGCGACGACGAGCTGCCGACGTACACGATCCTGGTGCCGCTCTACAAGGAAGCCAACGTGGTGGCCGACCTGATCGCCAACCTGGCGGAGCTCGACTACCCGTCGGAGAAGCTCGAGATCCTCCTGCTCCTCGAACCGAACGACACCGAAACGATCGCTGCCGTCCGCGCCGCCCATCCGCCTGAGACCGTGACGATGCTCATCGTCCCCGAAGGCGGCCCGAAGACCAAGCCCAAGGCGTGCAACGTCGGCATGTTCTTCGCTCGGGGCGACTACCTCGTGATCTACGACGCCGAAGACCGCCCGGAGCCGGATCAGTTGAAGAAGGCGTTCCTCTCCTTCCAGCGCGGTGGCGACGAGCTGGTGTGCGTGCAGGCGGCGTTGAACTACTGGAACGACGACGAGAACGTGCTGACTCGCATGTTCACCCTCGAGTACTCCTACTGGTTCGACTACATGCTTCCCGGGCTTGACGCGCTGGGGCTCCCGATCCCGCTCGGCGGCACCTCCAACCACTTTCGCACCGAGACGCTGCGCCGGCTCGGTGGATGGGATCCCTACAACGTCACCGAGGACGCCGACCTCGGCATCCGCGCCAGCGCGCTCGGCTACCGAGTAGGGGTCGTCAACTCCACCACGTTCGAGGAAGCGAACTGCGAGACGGGCAACTGGATCCGTCAGCGCTCGCGGTGGATCAAGGGGTACATGCAGACGCTGCTGGTGCACGTGCGTCACCCGGTGACGCTCGTGCGCGAGGTCGGCATCCGCCAGGCGCTGGCCTTCGCCCTACTGGTCGGCGGCACGCCGTTGACGTTCCTGCTCGTCCCGCCGCTGTACGCGCTGTTCATCGTCTCGCTGATCGTGCCCACGGCGGCGCTGTCGAACTTCTTCCCGGGCTGGGTGCTGACCGTCAGCTTGTTCAACCTGCTCGTTGGGAACGGGCTGATGGTGTACCTGTCGATGATGGGTGCCTTCAAGCGTCGCCGCTATCACCTCGTGCCCTGGGCGATGCTCAACCCCCTCTATTGGATCCTGCATTCGATCGCCGCCTACAAGGCCGCCTGGCAACTCGTGACCAAGCCTCACTACTGGGAGAAGACCGACCATGGCATCAGCAGCCATCACGCTGCCGCAGACGAGCACCGAGTGGAGGCTCGGGTCATGGCTACGTGAGTCCGCCCTTCGGTGGGCGCCGCGGCTGGCCTTCGCCGCGCCGCTGCTCGTCGTGTCGGTCCTGATCGATCGCCGAGGCTTCGTCAGCGCACCGAACACGGCGTTGGAGGCGAACGCGGCGCTGGCCCGCTCGGCGGGGTTGGCCGGTCTGCACTGGGCCTACCCGCCGGTGCCCACCTTCCTTGCCTCGGTCGTGCCCGGCGGTCCGCTCGGTCTGGCGTTGGTGTCGTCGATCTTGGCCGGCGTGGCCATGGCCAGTCTCTGGCACCGGCTGGTCCAACGCCGAGTGCCACTGGCGCTCAGCATCGTGCTGCTGGCCTCGCTGGCCGCCGTACCCGCCGCGGTCTACGGCGCCACCCAGGACATCGCCGCGTTCGCCGGCTTGGCCTTCCTGATTCTCGCCCTCGACGGCTTCGTCCGCTTCATCGTCGACCGCGAGACCCGTGGTGGCTTCCAAGCGGGCCTGATGCTCGCCCTTTCGTTCGGCTGTGATCCCATCGCCCTCGTCTACGCCACCGCGCTGGCCGGCGCCGCCCCGCTCCTGGCCCGCAGCCGCTATCGGGAGGATCCAGGCGCCGCCGTGGCGACGGCATCGGTGCTGCTGTTCCCGGTCGGCGCGGCGGCGGCGGCATGGGCCTTCCTGGAGTGGCGCTTCACGGGCGCCGTCTTCGCCACGGTGCGCCACAACGCTACGTTCGTCCACTTCCCCGACGGCGTGGTCCGGGGCCTCGGCGTCGCACTGCGCGACACCGCCACGACCACGCTCCACGTCCCTGTCTACGTGGCCGTCGGCGCGCTGCTGTTCGCCCGCAAGCGAATCGCCGTGGCTGGCTACGCGCTGCCCCTCGCCGGGCTGGTCTTTGCCCAGTGGATCGGCCTCACCTACGCGAACACCACCGCGTTCATGCTGCTCGCCGCGATCGCCATCCTGACGGTGCCGGCCCGCCCGAGCCGGAACGCGGTACGCATCCTCGCCGCCGCCGGTGCCCTCCAGATCGGGCTGGGCCTCTGGGCCACGAGCCACAGCCCCGAGGTCCAGCAGTTCCTGCACGCGCTGGCCTGACCCGGGCGGTTCCCGGGGCGGACCGACGCCGCGTTATCCGTCACATGAGAGGACAAGCGGATCAGTTGCGTCCGGACGCCGCGTAATGTGCGCTCGATCGCCGTCGAGTGAGCCAGGCGGCCGCTCGGGGCGAAGAAGGCGAAGCGACGAAAAATCGGACGCTCGAGCCAAAGGGGACTGGGATGGCAACAGTGGTGGTGACGGGTGGCGGTCTGATCGGTCTGTCGACGGCGATGCTGCTCGCCGGCGACGGCCACGACGTGACGGTGCTGGAGCGTGATCCCAGCCCGCCGCCGTCCACCCCGGACGAAGCGTGGACGGCATGGGAGCGTCGGGGGGTCAACCAGTTCCGCATGATCCACATGTTCCTGCCCCGGGTCCGCAAGATCACCGAGGCCGAACTGCCGGCGGTCGCCGCCGGCTTCGACGCCGCCGGCGCACTTCGGATCAACCCGATGAAGGACGCGCCCGTCGAGATGACGGGTGGGTGGCGGGCCGGCGACGAGGACATCGAGGCGCTGACCGCCCGGCGGCCGGTCGGCGAGATGGTGTTCGCCACCGCCGCCGCCGCCACGCCGGGCGTCACCATCCGGCGGGGCGTCGCCGTGCGGGGCTTGTTGACCGGCACCCCGGCGAGTGGCGTGCCCCACGTCGTCGGCGTGGTGACCGAGGACGGTGAAGAGATCCGGGCCGATCTCGTCATCGACGCCACCGGGCGCCGCTCGCCGCTGCCGGGCTGGCTGCGCGACGCCGGCGCCCGGCCGCCCGTCGAGGAGATCGACGACAGCGGCTTCATCTACTACGCCCGCCACTTCCGCTCGCCCGACGGCTCTCATCCTCCGGCGTTCGGTCCGCTCCTGCAGCACTACGAGTCGCTGTCGGCGCTGACGCTGCCGGCCGACAACGGCACCTGGGGCCTCGGGCTGATCACCAGCGCCAAGGACAGCGCGCTGCGGGCGCTCAAGAACGAGGACGTGTGGACCGCGGCAGTGAAGAGCTACCCGCTCGTGGCTCACTGGCTCGACGGCGAGCCCATCGACGACCAGGTAGCCGTGATAGCGAAGCTGGAGGACCGGCACCGGAGCTTCTGGATCGACGGGCAACCAGTGGCGACAGGCGTGCTCGCTGTCGGCGACTCGTGGGCCTGTACGAACCCGTCGGTGGGTCGCGGCATCTCGATCGGCCTCATCCATGCCGTCGCGCTCCGCGACCTCTTGCGCCGCCAGGCCATCGATGACCCGATGGCGGTGGCGACGCAGTGGGAGCAGGCGACGTTGGAGTCGGCCGAGCCCTACTTCCGAGGCACCCTGCACTTCGACCGCCACCGCCTCGCCCAGATCGAGGCCCAGATCGCCGATGAGCCCTACCAGCCCGACGACCCCATCTGGGACATCACCGAATGCCTCCAAGCCGGGGCCGGGGCCGATCCGGACCTCCTGCGGGCGGCACTACGCATCGGCTCCGTGCTGGCCACGGGCGACGAGGTCTTCTCCGAGCCGGGCCTGCTCGAGAAGGCCATCGCCGTCGGCGGCCCACTGCGAGACGTTCCGGCGCCCGGTCCTACCCGCAGCGAACTGCTCGCCATCTTGGGATCGTGAGGAGCAGCCGATGCGGATCGACAACGACGGCGTAGGCATCCAGTTCGGCGACGAGGGCAGCGGCCGGCCTGTCGTGCTGCTGCACGGCTGGCCGGACTCGGGTGAGCTCTGGCGCGATCAGGTGGTGGCGCTGACCGGCGCCGGCTTTCGCACCATCGTGCCGGACCTCCGTGGCTTCGGCGCATCCGACGCGCCCGACGCAGTGGAGCAGTACTCGCTGCCCTTCCTCGCGTCCGACGTGCTGGCCGTGCTCGATCACCTCGGCGTCGAGCGAGCGCATGTCGTGGGTCACGACTGGGGTGCGGCGCTGGCCTGGGGTCTCGCGTCCCTGGCACCCGACCGGGTCGACCACCTCGTTGCCCTGTCGGTCGGTCACCCGTCGTCGTTCGGAGCGGCGGGCCTGATCCAGCGGGAGAAGTCGTGGTACATGCTCCTGTTCCAATTCGCTGGCATTGCCGAGCAGTGGCTCTCGAACGACGACTGGGCCAACTTCATCGCGTGGGCGCACCATCCCCAACTCGACGCGGTGGTGGCCCAGCAGAGCCGCCCCGGGCGCCTCACCGCCGGGCTCAACTGGTACCGCGCCAACATCCCGCCCGAGACCCTCATCAGTCCCGCGCTCGTGCTCCCTCCCGTCCAGGCGCCAACCATGGGCGTGTGGAGCAGCGGCGACATCGCCCTCACCGAAGTGCAGATGACCGGATCGGCACCATTCGTCGAAGGCCCGTGGCGCTACGAGCGCATCGCTGATGTCGGCCACTGGATGCAACTCGAAGCACCCGAGGAAGTGAACCGCCTCCTGCTGGACTTCCTGCCGTCGTGAGCGCTCCTGCGTCCGAGCGTTACGACGAGGCGCTCGGCCATCTCGTGCGCTACCGACCCGACGTCGTCGACGCCACCATGTCGTTGGTGGACGACGAGCCCGACTTCGCCATGGGCCACGCGCTGGCGGCCTACCTGTCGCTGACGTCGACCGACGTGCCCGATCTCGATGGGGCGCGGGCGTCCGGTGGCCAGCTCGAGCGGCTGGCCCGCACCGACCAGGAACGGGCCCACTGCGACGCCGTCAACGCTTGGTTGGCCGGCGACTGGCACGGCGCCGCCCAACGCCTCGACGACCACCTCATCGAGCAGCCCGACGACGTGCTCGCCTTGCTCGTCGGCCACCAGCTCGACTTCTTCCAGGGCGACGCCCAGAACCTCCGAGACCGGGTAGGTCGATCACTGGGCCGCATCGATCCGCAACATCCCGAGTACGGCTTCGTGCGCGGCATGTACGCCTTCGGCCTGGAAGAGGCCGGGCACTACGACCTGGCCGAGGCGCACGGCCTCGCCGCGGTCGGCGCCAATCCCGATGACGTGTGGGCCACCCACGCCGTCGTCCACGTCTATGAGATGCGGGGTCAGGTCGAGACCGGCATCGGCTTCCTTCGCCAGCACGAGTCCGACTGGACGGCGAACAACATGTTCACCGTCCACAACTGGTGGCACCTCGCGCTCTACCTGCTGGAGGCGGGCAGGGTGGACGACGCCCTCGCCGTCTACGACGCCCGCATCCACAATGGCGCATCAGCCGGCGTGCCCCTGGAGATGCTCGACGCCGACCGCGCTGCTGTGGCGGCTGCTGCTCGACGATCAGCCGACTGGCGACCGCTTCGCCGCACTGGCCGACGCCTGGGCCACGCGTACGACTGGAACGCCCTGGTACGTCTTCAACGACGTGCACGCCACGATGGCCCTCGCCGGCGCCGGCCGCCTGGCCGATGCCCGCGCCGTCATCGACCGTCTCGACCGCTACGTCGCCGACGCTCGGCCCGGACCCGCTAGCAACATCGTCATGACCGCCGAGATCGGCCTGCCCAGCAGCCGGGCGGTTCTGGCGTTCGCCGAGAGGCGCGACGACGACGTGCTGGCCGAGCTGCTCCCCATCCGCCGCACGCTGCAGCGGTTCGGTGGCTCGCACGCCCAACGCGACGCGCTGCAGCGGACGATGTTGGCCTCGGCGCTGCGCTCCGGCCGCCTCGAGCTGGCGTCGGCGCTGGTGAGCGAGCGGCTGGGCACCCGGGAGTCGAGCGTGTACGCCTGGAACCGGCGCGCCGATCTGGCTCGGCGCCAGGGCGCCCGCGCCGCCGCCGCCCGTGCCGCAACGGCGGCGCGGGAGCACCAAACGCGGTTCGCGGCCGCCCTGGAGGGCTGGACCGCGCCCGTCTGATGGGAAGTGGCGCGAAATAGACGAGAATGACCGCGTGTCACAGAACGGTCACCGTCCAGAGCATGCTCGGCGGAGTCAGATCATCGCCGGCCGGATGATCGGCGCCGTCGTCGGCCCACTGGTGTCGCCTGTGGTTGACCAGGTCGACGTGGACAGTGTGCTCGACCGCATCGACGTGGACCACGTGCTGGCCCGGGTCGACATCGACGGTGTCATCGAGCGCATCGACCTCGACGCCGTGGTCGCTCGCCTCGACATCAACCAGATCATCGACCGGGTCGACATCAACCAGATCATCGACCGGGTCGACCTGGACGCGGTGGTGGCTCGAGTCGACATCGACGCCGTGGTCGCTCGGGTCGACATCGACGCCGTGGTCGCTCGCCTCGACCTCGACGCCGTGGTCGCTCGCCTCGACCTCGACGCCGTGGTCGCTCGCCTCGACCTGGACGCGGTGATTGCCCGGGTCGACGTGAACGAGGTGCTGGCGCGGGTCGACACCGTCGCGCTGGTCGAACGCACCGAGATCGGTGCGCTCATCGCCAAGTCCACCAGCAGCGTCTTCACCACCGTGCTGGACGCGCTGCGCCGGCAGGTGGTGACCGCCGACCTGGTGACCTACGGCGTGATCGACCGGGTCTTCCACCGTTCGTCCGTCTCCGACACCGACGGCGCCACCGCGCCCGTCCCACCCGACGGCACCATCGCCTCCGACGGCGCCTCGCCATCCGGTTCCCGGCTCCGGCGGGCCCTGCTGCCGGGCCATGACGTCGACCTGCAGGGCCAGCCGGCGGGCGCCGTCAGCCGCGTCCTGGCGTTCGGCTTCGACTGGCTCCTGCTGAGCGTCCTGTTCGTCGTGGGCCAGCGGCTCCTGTCGCTCGGCGTGGAGGTGGTGCTCGGGGAGACCTGGGAGCCCAGCGACCACCAGGCTCTCGCCGGGCTGGCGTTCGTGGTGTGGCTGTTCCTCTACTTCGCCGTACCCATAGGCCTGCTCGGCCGCACGCCCGGCAAGGGCCTGCTCGGCCTGAAGGTGCTGTGCCTCGACGGCACCGACGTCAGCGGCCGCCGCGCCGCGTGGCGCACGCTGGTCTTGCCACTCAGCTTCCTCCTGTTCTGCTTCGGGCTGTTCCTCGGCCTGTTCCGGCGGGACCGGCGCACCCTGCACGACCTCATCGCTCGCACCAAAGAGGTCTACGAGTGGGACGCCCGCGCCGCCCAGTTGCGCTTCCTGGCCCAACGCCACGAGTGACCGCAGCCCCGCCGCCCCGCCGCCCCGCTACCCCGCCACCCCCCCGCCCCCCACCCCGCCGCCTCCATCGCCAACCGCCACATTTCGCGCGGCCTGCGCGCTTGGTGGCGCTGGAGCGGGGCCAAGCGTTCAGCCTGCGCGGAAGTTCGCGCGAAATGGCGGGCGCGGGCGCCGGCGCCGGAACGCGGCCCCGTGGACCCGTCAGGCCCAGAGGTCGGTGCTGAGGTACTTCATGCCCGAGTCGGCCAGCACCACCGCGATGGTCTGGCCCCGGTGCGCCCCAGCAAGCAGGCGCTCGGCCGCCACCAGGTTGGCGCCGGCCGAGAACCCGGCGAAGATCCCCTCGGTGCGGGCCAGGCGGCGGGTGGCGTCGATGGCCTCGTCGTCGGTGACCTTGATCTGGCCGTCGACCAGGGCCGGGTCCAGCAGCGGTAGCGACGGCATCGAGTACCCACCGCCCTGGATGCGGTGGTCCGGCCCCGACGGCTCCACGGCGTAGCAGGCGATGGCCGGATCGTGGCCCTTCAGCGCTCGCGCCACCCCGGCCAGTGTTCCGCCCGTGCCCACGAACTCACAGAAGACGTCGATGGCGCCGCCCGACTGCTCCCACAGCTCCTCACCCGTGCCGTCCTCGTGGGCGCGGGCGTTGCCCACCAGGTGGAATTGATCGGCGCGGAAAGCACCGCGCTCGGCCGTCAGGGCCTGCGCCGCCTCCTCCACCAACGCCAGATCGTCACCGGACACGTGGCCGTGGGCCGAGCCGGGCATCTGGTCGACCAGGACGACCTCGGCGCCGAACGCCCGCATCATGGTGGCCCGTTCCTCGGAGTTCCCGCGCGACATCACGGCCACGAACGGGTAGCCCATGACGGCACACACGATGGCCAGGCCGGTACCGGTGTTGCCGCTCGTGAGCTCCACCACCGCCTGCCCGGGACGAAGCGCGCCGCGCGCGACCGCGTCCTCGATCATGCGCAGGGCGATGCGGTCCTTCTTCGACCCACCCGGATTGAGGTAGTCGAGCTTGGCCAGGATGCGTCCCGCGCCGCGGTGGAACCGGCTCAGCTCCACCACAGGGGTGGCCCCGATCGCCTCCAGCACGGAGCCGAGCACCGAACCGAACACCGAACCGGACACCGCGCGGGACACCGTCGCCATCTGCTCAGTATGGGCTCGGGGCCCTACGCTCCCGCCCATGCTCGATCCTGACGTCATGGCCCGCGCCGAGCGGGCCGCTGCGCTGCTCAAGTCCAGAGGCGACACCATCGGTGTGGCCGAGGGTTCCTGTGGCGGCCTCGTCTCTGCCGCGCTGCTGGCCGTGCCGGGCGCGTCGGCGTACTACGTGGGCGGGGCGGTGGTCTACACCTTCGCCGCCAAGGAGAGTCTGCTGGGCGACGTGATCGAGACGCCGCCGGGCCTCCGCGGCGCCACCGAGCAGTTCGCCCAGTACCTGGCCCGAGCGATCAAGGCCCGGCTGGGCACCACGTGGGGCATCGGCGAAGGCGGCGCCGCCGGCCCGGCCAACCGCTACGGCGACCCCGCCGGTCACGCCTGGCTGGCCGTGGCTGGTCCGTCGGAGGCCACCCGCCACGTGCTGACCGGGGTCGACGACCGCGGCGCCAACATGATCGCCTTCACCGTCGCCGCCCTCGATCTGCTGGTGGAAAATCTGGCTTGACTGTCGATGTGACGGCCGGCTGTTCGTCGGCAACGTAGGACGGCAAACCGGGCCGTCTGCCCGAGGAGGACCTCCGTGAAGTACATGCTGCTCATCTACTCGCCGCCCAACGCCTACGCCGAGCTGTCGCCGGAGATCGCCGAGGGCATCAACGGCGAGTACATCGAATACACCCGGCAGATCATCGACAGCGGCGAGTTCATCGCCGGCGACCCGCTCCAGGGCGTCGAGACGGCGACCACCGTGCGTAGCCGCGGCGGCCAGCGCACGCTCACCGACGGCCCCTACGCCGAGACCAAAGAGGTGCTGGGCGGCTACTACCTCGTCGACGTGAAGGACCTGGACCGGGCGCTCGAGCTGGCGGCGCAGCTACCCGGTGTGCGTCATGAGGTCGACGTCATCGAGGTCCGACCGCTCCTGGACTTCATGGTGAGCTGATGGAGTCAGCCCACTTCGACCGCCTCTTCCGGGAGGAGTCGGGGCAGGTGCTGGCTTCCCTCATCCGGTTCACCGGCGATTTCGATCTGGCCGAGGAGGTGCTGCAAGAGGCCTTCGTCATCGCCCTGGAGCGCTGGGAACGCGATGGCCTACCCGACCGGCCAGGCGCCTGGCTGCTCACGACGGCCCGTCACCGAGCCATCGACCGCGTCCGGCGCGAAGCGCGGCGCGAAGGCAAACAGGTGGCGGCGTGGACGGAGCAGACCGCCCGAGCCGCCCCGGACACCGACCACACGGCGGAGGCCGACATGACCACACTCGCCGACGATCGCCTCCGCCTCATCTTCACCTGTTGCCATCCCGCGCTGGCGCCCGACGCCCGCATCGCCCTCACCCTTCGCACCCTCGGGGGGCTCACCACCGAGGAGATCGCCCGCGCCTTCCTCGTGCCCGAGCCCACCATGGCGCAACGGATCGTGCGGGCCAAGCGCAAGATCCGCGGCGCCGGCATCCCCTACCGGGTGCCGCCCGATCACGAGCTGCCGGATCGCCTGGACGGCGTCCTGGCCGTCGTGTACCTCGTCTTCAACGAGGGCTACGCCGCCACCGCCGGCGACACCCTGGTGCGGCGGGAGCTGTGCGTCGAGGCGATCCGCCTCGGCCGGCTGCTCGTGGAGCTGATGCCCGACGAGCCCGAAGTGTCGGGCTTGCTCGCGCTCATGCTGTTGCAAGACTCGCGCCGCGACACGCGAGTCGACCGCGACGGGCGGCTCCTCCTGCTGGCCGACCAGGACCGCACCCGTTGGGACGGGGCCCAGATCGCCGAAGGCACCACCATGGTGGAGGATGCGCTGCGGCGGTCGATGGGTCAGGTCGGGCCGTACGCGGTCCAGGCCGCCATCGCTGCGCTGCACGCGGAGGCTCCCTCGCTCGAGGCGACCGACTGGCCGCAGATCGCCGCGCTGTACGGCGTGCTGGCCCAAGTGGCGCCGTCACCCGTCGTCGAGCTCAACCGCGCCGTCGCCGTGGCCGAGGCCAGCGGGCCCGAAGCTGCACTGGCGATCGTGGACGCCATCGCCGGGTCCGATGACCGGCCCCTCGACGGGCTGCATCTGTTCCATGCCACGCGCGCCGAGATGTTGCGACGCGTCGGCCGCACCGCCGAGGCGCGCGCTGCCCTCGGACAGGCTCGGGCACTGGCCCGCACCGCCGCCGAGCGGGCGCTGTTGACGCGCCGGCTGCGAGACATCGGCTGAGGTTCTCGTTGCCTTCATGATCTGAGCCCGCACCCCGCGACAGGGGCGGAATGGGTGGCGGGAACCGGCTGCGGGCCTACCGGGCCGGTGCCCCGTACTGGTAAAGGCCGAGAATGCGCCCGTCGGCGGCGAGCAGGAAGAAGTCGAGGCCGCCGCCGGCCACGGCGCCGTCGGCGACGCCCACCATCTCCCACTCGAAGCACACCGAGTCGTGGTGAGCGGCGGCCGCGCCACGGGGCCGGAACCGGTACTCGCCGATGGCGACGAAGCGCTCGTAGGCACTCGTCACCCTGGCGGCGATCTCGTCGTAGCCCCGAGCCATCAGCGTGGACGTCGCGTTCAGGCCGTCGGGCGCCCACAGCTCCTCCACGGCGAGGCGGCGCGCCGCCGGATCGGGCTCATGCCACACGGCGAGGTAGCGATCAATCAACTGATCGAGGGGCAACGTGATCTGGTCGATGCTCATCGGATTGCTCATGGCTCCACCGTGGGGCCTCCTGCCGCGGGAGGGTCAAGCCGTCGACGTGTGACCTCTGTCGATCGGCCAGCCCACCTCGGTGCGCAGGTCGGCCGGGTCGTCGGCCTCGGCCACCAGGTACCGCTCCCGGATAGGACCAGGGGCACCGATGCCACGCTCGGCGAGGTGGGCGCCGAGCCGGCCGTAGCTCTGGTCGAGATCGGTGAGCGGACCATGGTGCATCACGACGGCCAGGTCGGCGGCCGCCACGGTGAAGAGCTCCACTCGCCCGACCGGAAGCCACACCTCGCCGGCGATCGGCACGAACACCACGACGGGGCCGACGCCCTCCTCGAAGAACTCGGGCCAGTACAGCCCGCCGCTCGGCCCGACCGGTTCGGCACCACTGCTGGCGATGGCGGCGGTCAGCTCGTCGAAAGCGTCGTGCAGCCACGCTCCGGCCTCGACGAAGCTCACGTCGCCGGCGACGGCGAGCGACATCGTGGCGGGCACCGTCTGGTACTCGATGGGGGCCAGCGACGGTCCGCCCTCGAGCAGCGCCCGCAACGAGGCGACGGTGGTCTGGGTCTCCTCCAGCCGCTGCTCCATGCGCTGCAGATGGGCGACGATGGCGTCGTTGCGCGAGGTCGTGTCCCCGGCGTCCAGTACGGCCTTCACGTCGTCGATCGGCATGTCGAGGTCGCGGAAGCGGCGGATGGCCTGAGCGACCGGCACCTGGGCAACCGCGTAGAAGCGGTAGCCCGTAGCCGGATCGACGTCGGCCGGCTCGAGCAGCCCGACGTCGTGGTAGTGGCGCAGCGCCTTCACGCTGAGGTACGTCATGCGCGAGAACTCGCCGATCGTGAGATACGCCGTCACCGCTGCATCGTGACACCCTCCCGCTAGGGGAACGTCAAGTCACCGGCGGAGCAGGATGGCTTCGCTTGGACCGAGCACCAGCTCGGACAGCACGACCAGGCCGCGGTTCCGATCGGGATCGGTGGACAGCAGCACTGTCGCCTCGACGCCTTCGTCGGGCTCGAGCCCCAGTGGCACTGCCTCCGGCGCGAAGTTCACCGCCGCCACCACCCGGTCGTGGTCGTCGTCGCGGCGCCACGCCAGCACGGCCGGGCCGGCGTCCAGCGTGGTCTGGACGCCGGTCTGCAGCACCGGCATGGCCGCCCGCAACGCCGCCAGCTCCCGGACGAACATCAGCGTGGAACGAGGGTCGGCCGCCTGGCGCTCGACGGCGAGATGCTCGGCGTCGGCCACCAGCGGCAGCCACGGTTCGCCCGTGGTGAAGCCGGCGCCCGGGCCGGCCAGCGACGGTGGCCGCCACGGGATCGGCGCCCGCTCCGGGTCGCGGCCGTCGACATCGACGATGCGATCCGCAGGGATCTCGGCATCGGGCAGGCCCAGCTCCTCGCCCTGGAACACGAACGGCGTGCCGCGCAAGGCGTAGAGCATGAGGGCAACGGCTCTGGCGCGCGCCGGTCCCTGACCGTCGGTGTCGAAGCGGCTGGCGACCCGCGAGTTGTCGTGGTTGGCCAGGAACCATGCCGGCCAGCTGGCGGCGTCGGCCAGAGCATCGAAGTCGTCGATGGCAGCGCGAAAGGCGTTGGCACTCCAGGGCAGCTTCACGAACACGAAGTTGTGCGCCAGGTCCAGCTGGTCGCCGCCCTGCACGTAGCTCACGACCCTGCGCAGGTCGAGCAGGTACACCTCGCCCACCAGCATGCGGTCCGGGTACTCGTCGACGACCCGGCGGATGCCGCGGATCCGGTCGTGGATGTGGTCCCAGTCCTCGTGATGGGCGCGCCCACCGGGGACGTTGTCAGCCAGCGTCGGGTCCTTGGACAGCTTGTGCACCACGTCGATGCGGAAGCCGTCCACGCCGCGTTCGAGCCAGAACCGCAGCACGTCGTGCATGGCCGCCTCGACCTCTGGGTTGTCCCAGTTCAGATCGGGCTGTTCGGCCTCGAAGGAGTGCAGGTACCACTGCCCGGTGGCGTCGTCGTAGGTCCACGCCGGCCCGACGGCCACGAACGAGGAACGCCAGTTGTTGGGCGGGCCGCCGCCGGGGGCGCCGTCGCGCCACACGTACCAGTCGCGCTTGGGGTCGTCGCGGCTGGAGCGCGACGCCACGAACCACGGGTGCTGATCCGACGTGTGGTTGGGCACCCAGTCGAGCACGACCTTGATGCCGCGCCCATGGCACTGCGCGATGAGCCGATCGAGATCGGCGAGGGTGCCGAAGACCGGATCGACGTCGCAGTAGTCGGCCACGTCGTAGCCGAAATCGGCCATCGGGGAGGGATAGATGGGCGACAGCCACACCGCCTCGACACGCAGGTCGCTGAGGTGGTCGAGGTGGGCGGCGATGCCGGGCAGGTCGCCGACGCCGTCCCCGTTGCTGTCGGCAAAAGAGCGGGGGTAGATCTGATAAATGGCGCCCCGCTGCCACCACGCCGGGTCGGACACGGGCGGCACCCTAGCCTGGAGGGCAGCTCGACTCTGGGGGACGAGGATGGTGGACATCGGGGAGATCACGGCCAGCGTGAGGGCCGGGCGGATCCCGGCGGCGATCTACAGCGACGCGCAGGTCTTCGCACTGGAACGCGAGCGCCTCTTCTCGCGCACCTGGCAATTTCTGGCACACGAGTCGGAGATCCCGAGTCCGGGCGACTTCGTCGTGCGCCGCATCGTCGACGACTCGTTCATCGTGTCGCGCGACCACAGCGGGGCCGTGCGGGTCCTGCTGAACATGTGTCGCCACAAGGGCATGCAGGTGTGCCGGGCCGAGGCCGGTAACGCCTCCAACTTCCGCTGCCCGTACCACGCGTGGACCTATCGCAACGACGGCAAGCTGGTCGGTGTCCCGTTCCACCAGGAGGCCTATGGCGGCGACGCCGGCTTCGACAAGGCCGCGCATCCGCTGCTGAGCCCGCCGCACGTCAGCTCCTACCGCGGGCTCGTGTTCGCCAACCTCGACCCGGCGGCGGTACCGCTGGAGGACGCCCTGGGCGACTTCCGGTTCTTCCTCGACCTCTACGTCAACCAGAGCGACGGCGGCGTGGAATTCCGCGGCCCGCAACGATGGCGGGTCGGGTGCAACTGGAAGATCGGCGCCGAGAACTTCGCCGGCGATTCGTACCACACGCCCCACACCCACGCCAGCGTCGTCGACATCGGCTTGTTCCGGGAGCCGTCGGCCAACAAGCGCAAGGAAGGCGCGCTCTACTTCGCCGGTGGCGGGGGTGGCACGACGTACAAGATCCCACCCAGCGACTTCGAGCGCGGGCTGGCCCACGTCGGGTACCCGCCCGAGATGGTGCAGCGCATGGGCCGCACGTGGACGCCGGCGCAGCAGTCGCTGGTCGGCGAAGCGGGCTTCATGGTGTCGGCCGCGACGATCTTCCCGAACCTCAGCTTCGTGCACAACTGGCCCAAGATCCGCGCCGGCGACGATGTCGTGCCGTTCATCTCGATCCGGTTGTGGCAACCGGTGAGCGCCACCGAGACCGAGTGCTACTCGTGGTTCGCCGTCGATCGCCACGCCCCCGACTGGTTCAAGGAGGACTCGTTCAAGGCCTACGTCATGTGCTTCGGCACGTCGGGCATGTTCGAGCAGGACGACGTGGAGAACTGGACGTCCATCACCAACATGAGCCGGGGTCGCTTGGCGTCGACGGTCACCCTCGACGCCACGATGGGCATGGCGGCCGAGCGCGATGGCACCGCCACGAAGCCGGCATCGTGGCCGGCGCCGGGGCAGGCCTACGTGGGCTACGGCGAGTACAACCAGCGCAAGCTGCTGCAGCTCTGGGCCGAGGCACTGGAGGTTGCGCCGTGACCGACGGTAGCAGCCCTCTGACCGACGACGGCGTGGCGGCGGGACCGGTGCGGCCGCCTGGCGTCGACCTGCTGACCCACCACGACGTCGCCACGTGGCTCGTGTGGGAGGCGGAGCTGCTCGATCAGCGACGGTTCGAGGACTGGCTGGCGCTGCTGGCCGACGATGTCCGCTACCGGATGCCCGTCACCGTGACCACCGCCCGCGCCAACGGCGCCGTCCCCCTTGGGGCGATGGCCCACTTCGACGAGGACCGCTACTCGTTGGAGAAGCGCGTCGAGCGGCTCGGCGGCGACCACGCCTGGACCGAAGACCCGCCGTCGAGGGCCCGACGATTCGTCAGCAACGTGCGGGTCGCGGCCATTTCCGGCAGCCACGAGCTCGAGGCCCGGAGCTACCTCTTGCTCTACCGCAGCCGTGGTGACGACCGAACCGCCGACCTGCTGTCGGCCGAGCGCACCGACCGCCTCCGGCCGGTGCCGGGCGGTTGGAACCTGGTGACGCGCGACATCGTCATCGACGAGGCGGTGCTGCGCGCGCAGAACCTGGCCCTGTTCCTCTGACCGTGGCCAGCACTGGGGCCCTCGCCGATCGGGTCGTCGTCTGCACGGGGGGCGGGTCGGGCATCGGTCGGGCCGCCGTCGACGCCTTCCTCGCCGCCGGCGCCCGCGTTGCCGTGCTGGAGCTCGATCCCGCCAAGTGCGCCGAGCTCGACGGCCTCGGCGACGACGTGATCGCCGTGGCGGGTGACGCCACGACCAGCGCCGGCAACGAGCAGCTGGTGGCGGCGGCACTGTCGCAGTGGGACCGCGTCGACGCCGCCGTCACCTTCGTCGGGGTGTTCGACCACTACACCCCGCTGGTCGACATCGCCGACGACCGCTTCGACGCCGCCTTCCGCGAGATCTTCGACCTCAACGTCCGCAGCCCGCTCCTGACCGCCCGCGCCGCAGTGCCGGCCTTGCGGCGCACACGCGGCTCGGTGATCTTCACCCTGTCCAGCTCCAGCTTCTACGCCGGGCGGGGCGGCGCCCTGTACGTCAGCTCCAAGTTCGCCCTCCGGGGCGCCGTGACCCAGCTGGCCCGGGAGCTGGCGCCGGAGATCCGGGTGAACGGGGTGGCGCCAGGCGGCACCGTGGGCACCGACTTGCGCGGCCTGCGCAGCCTCGGCCTCGACGGCCAGCGCCTCGACGACCGGCCTGGACGGGCAGCCCAGCTGGAGGAGCGCACGCCCCTGCACGTCGCCCTGACCGGCGTCGACCACGCCGGCAGCTACGTGTTCCTGGCGTCTGAGCAGTCGCGTGGCATGACCGGAGAGATCCTGCGCTCCGATGGCGGCCTCGGTGTCCGCTGACCCGCTGTGGGACCTGCGGGAGAAGGTGGCGCTCGGCTGTCGCATCCTCGGCGCCCGTCATCTCGTCGACGGCGTGCTCGGGCACGTCTCGGCCCGCGTCGGGCCCGGCTCGCTGCTGGTGCGGTGCCGGGGTGCGAGTGAGGAAGGGGTAGCCCGCACCCGGCCCGAGGACATCCGCCTGGTCGACCTGGCCGGCAACCACCTGGAAGCCAACGACGGCTGGCAGGTCCCCAAGGAGCTGCCCATCCACACCCGGGTGCTGGAGACCCGGCCGGACGTGGGGGCGGTCGTGCACGCTCACCCGCCCGAGGTGCTGGTGGCGGGCCTGGCCGGCTTGCCCCTGCGGCCCATCTTCGGCGCCTACAACATTCCGGCGATGCGCCTCGCCGCCGCCGGCGTGCCCGTCTACGAGCGATCCGTGCTCATCAGCCGGGCCGAGCTGGCCGACGAGATGCTGGCCGCCATGGGCGAGCGCCGGGTGTGCATCTTGCGGGGCCACGGCATCACCGTCGCCGGCGCCTCGGTGGAGCAGGCCGTCGTGACCGCCGTGGATCTCAACGAACTGTGTGCCATCACCGTGCGGCTGGCGGCGCTGGGCGTCACGGCGCCCGACGTGTCGGAGCGCGACCAGGCGGAGCTGCCCGATCTCGGGAGCGCCTTCAACGACCAGCTCCACTGGCGCTCCCTCGTGGCCGAGCTGCCGACGCTCAGCTGACGCCGGACGCGGGCGGCCCCCAAACGCGCAGCCCGCGCGCTCGCGCGCTCCTGGCGCGGCCGAACGCGCGGGCTGCGCGTTTCGCCGGGCCGCCCTGCCAGCGGGTCCCGACGCCCTCCCACCGCCTTCCCAGCGAGTCCCGGCACGAGCAGGCCGCGGCTCGCTCCCGCCCCCGCCACGCCGCGTCCGAGCGCGCAGCCCACCGCTCGCGCGCTCCTTCGCGCGGCCGACGCGCGGGCTGCGCGTTTCGACCAGGCCCCGTCGCCGCGCAAAATCGGACGCCGGTCGAGTGAGTGAGTTCTCACTCAGATAGCCTGGGGCTCCGATGTCCCCCACGACCCCTGCCGCCCACGCGCCGCCCGCCGCCGGCGCCCGCACGCCCCGCGCTGCCCCCATGCCCCCGAGTGAGCGACGGGCCGCCATCGTGGCCGCGGTTGTGCCTCTCCTGCACGCCCACGGCGTCGACATCACCACCCGCCAGATCGCCGAGGCCGCCGGTATCGCCGAGGGGACCATCTTCCGTGTCTTCCCGGACAAGGAGTCGCTGATCGACGCCGCCGTGGAGGCCGCCTTCGACACCGCGCCCACCGAGGCGGCGCTCGCCGCCATCGACCCGACGCTGCCGTTCGAGGACCGTCTGGCCGCCGCCGTCGCCATCGTGCAGCGCCGCCTGAGCGACATCTGGCGGCTGGTCTCGGCCGTGGGTGTCCGCGACACGGCCGACGTGCAGCAGCGCCGCCGGACGACCGAGCTGACCGGACTGGCCGACCTCCTGGAGCCCGAGCGTCACCGCCTCCGCCAGGACCCGGTCGAGGCCGGCCGCATGCTGCGCAGCATCACGCTGGCCCTCAGCCACCCGGCGCTGATCACTGGCGATCCCATGGCGCCGGCCGAGATCGTGTCCATCTTCCTGGACGGCGTACGCCTGCACCCGTGCTCCGGTGGTGCACCGTGCTGATCCGCCTCCTGCGCACCTACCTTCGCCGCTACCGGCGCGTCCTCGTCGCCGTCGTCCTGCTGCAACTGGTCCAGGCCGTCGCCACGCTCTACCTGCCCAGCCTGAACGCCAAGCTCATCGACAACGGCATCGCCACCGGTGACACCGCCTACATCTGGTCGATCGGCGCGCTCATGCTGCTGATCACCTTCCTCCAGATCGGGTTCAACATCGGCGCCGTCTACTTCGGCTCCCGCGCCGCCATGGGCTTCGGCCGCGACGTGCGCAGCGGCCTCTTCCACCGCGTCACCGACTACTCGACGCAAGAGGTCGACCTCTTCGGCGCGCCGTCACTGATCACCCGCATCACCAACGACGTCCAGCAGGTGCAGATGCTCGTGTTGATGACGTGCACGCTGCTGGTCGCCGCGCCGATCACCGCCATCGGCGGCGTCGTCCTGGCCCTACGGGAGGACGCCGGGCTCTCGGCCCTCCTGCTCCTCAGCATCCCCGCCCTCATCATCAGCGTGGGCATCGTCGTGTCGCGCATGGTCCCGCAATTCCGCCTCATGCAGGAGCGCATCGACGTCGTGAACCGGGTACTGCGAGAGCAGATCACCGGTATCCGCGTGGTGCGGGCCTTCATCCGTGAGCCCGAGGAGTCGAAGCGCTTCGGCGCCAGCAACCAGGACCTCACCGACACGTCGATGCGCGCCGGCCGGCTGATGGCATTCATGTTCCCCACGGTCATCGTCATCCTCAACCTGTCGAACGCCGCCGCACTGTGGCTCGGCGCCAGCCGGATCGACAGCGGGTCACTCACCGTCGGCCAGCTCATCGCCTTCCTGAGCTACCTCACGCAGATCCTGATCGCCGTGATGATGGCGACATTCATGGCGATCCTGGTCCCTCGAGCGGCCGTCTGCGCCGAGCGCATCCAGGAGGTCCTGAACACGCCCTCGTCGGTCGTGGTCGCACCCGTGCCGGTCACCGGCGTCGCCACCCGCGGCTCCCTCGAGCTGCGCGACGTCGGGTTCCTCTACCCCGGAGCCGAGGCGCCGGTGCTGTCGAACATCTCGTTCACCTCACTGGCCGGAAAGACCACGGCGATCATCGGGAGCACCGGCGCCGGCAAGACGACGCTCGTCAATCTTGTGCCGCGTCTCTTCGACGTGACTTCGGGATCGGTGCTCGTCGACGGAGTCGACGTGCGCGAGCTGGATCCCGACGTGTTGCTCAACCGGATCGGCCTCGTGCCCCAGAAGCCCTACCTCTTCTCGGGCACGGTGGCCAGCAACCTGCGCTACGGCAAGCCCGACGCCACCGACGAGGACCTGTGGGAGGCGTTGGAGGTGGCCCAGGCGAGGGCGTTCGTCGCCGCCATGCCCGGTGGCCTCGACGCCCGCATCGCCCAGGGGGGCAGCAACGTGTCGGGCGGTCAGCGCCAGCGCCTCGCCATCGCGAGAGCGCTCGTGAAGCGGCCGGAGATCTATCTGTTCGACGACTCGTTCTCCGCGCTCGACCTGCGCACGGACGCGATGCTGCGTGCCGCGCTCGTGCCACATACGCGTGAGAGCACCGTCGTCGTGGTGGCCCAGCGCGTGTCCACCATCTCCGGCGCCGACCAGATCCTGGTCCTCGAAGACGGTCAGTGCGTGGGTTTGGGCACCCACGACGAGCTCCTGGAGACCTGCCCCACGTACATCGAGATCGTCGAGTCGCAGGTCGCCCAGCAGGACGCGGCGTGAGCACCGACACCGATCCCACGATCGACGAGGGCGACGGCGGCGTCGTACGGCCTCCCGCGGGCGAGCTACGCACCGGACCGGCCGGTGGCCGGTTCAGCGCCGCCGGCATGCCCGCCGAGAAGTCGATGGACTTCGGTGGCACCACCCGGCGGCTGGCCAACCGCATGCGCGAGGAGCGCCTGCGCATCATCGGCGTCGTCGTGCTGGCGGTCACCAGCGTCACCCTGTCGGTGCTCGGCCCGAAGATCTTGGGCAACGCCACCAACGTCATCGTCGCCGGTGTCAGCGGGGCGAACGGCGCATCGGGCATCGACTTCAGCGAGCTCGAGCGCATCCTGCTGACGGTCGTCGCGCTCTACGTGTGCTCCGGCGTCCTTGCCTACCTGCAGTCGTACACGCTGGCGGGGGTGGTGCAGCGCACCATGTACCGCCTGCGCTCCGATGTCGAGGAGAAGATCAACCGGCTGCCGCTCAGCTACATCGACCGCCAGCCTCGTGGCGATCTGTTGAGCCGGGTCACGAACGACATCGACAACGTCGCCCAGAGCCTGCAGCAGACGCTGAGTCAGTTGCTCACGTCCATGCTGACACTGGTCGGCGTGCTCGTGATGATGATCATCATCTCGCCGCTGCTGGCCCTGGTCGCCATCATCACGATCCCGGTGTCGTTGCTGGCGGTGAAGCTCATCACCGCCCGCTCCCGTGGCCGGTTCATGGCCCAGTGGCGCCACACGGGCATGCTCAACGCACAGGTAGAGGAGGCCTTCACCGGCCACACCATCGTGAAGGCGTTCGGTCGCCAGCGCGAGGTCGAGGAGCGCTTCCGGCAGAAGAACGAAGAGCTCTACGAGGCCAGCTTCAGCGCCCAGTTCATCTCAGGCACCATCCAGCCGGCGATGACGTTCCTGAGCAACCTCAACTTCGTCGCCATCGCCGTGATCGGCGGTCTGCGGGTGTCATCGGGCGCCCTGTCGCTCGGTGACGTGCAGGCCTTCATCCAATACTCGCGCCAGTTCACCCAGCCGCTCACGCAACTCGCCTCCATGGCCAACGTGCTCCAGTCCGGCATCGCGTCCGTCGAGCGGGTGTTCGAACTGCTGGACGCCGACGAGCAAGAGCCCGACGAGGTCGACGCCCTCACCGATCCGGCTCCGCGCGGTCGCGTCGAGTTCGACCACGTCTCGTTCTCCTACGACCCCAACATCCCGCTTATCCAGGACCTGTCGCTCGTGGCCGAACCGGGCCAGACCGTCGCCATCGTGGGACCGACAGGCGCGGGCAAGACCACCCTCGTCAACCTCATCATGCGCTTCTACGAGCTCAACTCGGGTGAGATCCGTCTCGACGGTCTCGACATCTCCAAGATGGCCCGGCGCGAGCTGCGGTCGAACATCGGGATGGTGCTGCAGGACACCTGGCTGTTCACCGGCTCCATCCGAGACAACATCGCCTTCGGCAACCTCGACGCCACCGACGAACAGATCATGGAGGCGGCCCGGGCCACGTACGTGGACCGGTTCGTGCACTCGCTGCCCGACGGGTACGACACGATCCTCAACGACGACGACACCCATGTCAGCGTGGGCGAGAAGCAGCTGCTGACTATCGCCCGGGCGTTCCTGGCCAACCCCACCATCCTCATCCTGGACGAAGCCACCAGCTCGGTCGACACGCGGACGGAGGTGTTGATCCAGGAAGCCATGGCCGCGCTGCGCTCACAGCGCACCAGCTTCGTGATCGCCCACCGGCTCTCCACCATCCGCGACGCCGACATCATCCTGGTCATGGACGCTGGGCGAATCGTGGAGCAGGGCAGTCACACCGAACTGCTGGCCCGTGGCGGGTTCTACTACAACCTCTACAACGCGCAGTTCACGGCGCCGGCGGCCGAGCTCGTCTGAGCCCGTGGCTCAGAGGCGGTCTTTGGGATAGCCCGGGTACGACTCCTTGAACACGCCCGAGTGCAAGAGCACGACCGCCACCGGCCGGCCGGTGTCGACATCGCCGAGCGTCGTCTTGGTCCAGTAGGACTCGGTGCGACGGCTCTGGCTCAAACCCACGATCTCCCGCGCCACGGTGTACTTCTGGTCCACGAACACCGGGCCGTCGATCGAGACGGATCTCGAGGTCGAGGAAGAGCCCCAGCGCCGGGGACCGTACCGGCCATCCCCGGCCCGCCTTGTTGGCCAGCACGCTGATCATCTCCATCGGTACCACGGCGCGGCCCCACGGCGACGAGGCGCCGCCGTCGACCGTGTACCACGGGTGCGGCTCGGTGATGCGGGCGAGCTTCTCGTCCAGTGAGAACGGATAGCCCGATCCGTTGCGCCCGGCGTGATCCATCGAGACGACTTCGCCGTCGTCGCGGCGCATGCCCACCTCGAGCTGATCGATCACGAACAGCTCGCCGGGCTCGCCTTGGGCGGCGCGGCGCACGTCCAGCTCGGACGGGGGATGGTCCGGCCCAATGGACGCGGTTCCGGTCAGCACCGGCGTGCCGTCGGCCTTGTGGGCCTCGATCCGCGCCGATGTCGGCCCGGTCGTGGTCATCGAGGCCTGGACCTCTTCGCCCTCCACCACCATCGTGCGGAAGTGGCTGCTGATGCAGCCGCGCTCGAACCACGCCTGGCCCCAGAGGGCGACCCCCATGGGGTCGAACTGGCTGAAGTGCGTCGGGCCCTCGATGGGCGCGCCGAGCAGACCGAGTGACGCCGCCGTCTCGCCGTCGTGCACGCTGGCGTGACCGTCGACGTCTTGCTCGGCCAGCATCTGCACCGGCGCCCGCAGCGGGCCGGTCACCGTGAGTTCCGTTACGAAGCGCATGCCGGCAACGTAGCCGCGGCACCGGTCCCCGCCACCCGAACGCCGGCCCGGATCTGCGTCCGGTCATCGCTCCGTATCACCGACTCGGGGACAACCCGCTGCTGGCGATGCGGCGGGATCTCGACCTGATCCAGCGGTGCGACGAGCTCGGCTTCCATGAGGCGTGGGCGGGCGAGCACCACTCGGCGGCGTGGCAGAACACCGCCGACCCGGTCCTCACCCTCGCCGCCGCCAGCGAGCGCACCAAGTACCTACGGCTCGGCTCAGGCGTCGTCAGCCTGCCGTACCACCACCGATGATGGTGGCCGACCGCTTCGTGCCGCTCGACTACACGAGCAACGGTCGGGCCATGCTCGGGGTCGGGCCTGGTGCGCTCGTCTCCGACGCCACCATGATGGGCATCGATCCCGTCACCCAGCGGCCCCGCATGGACGAGGCCCTGGGCGTCATCGTCCGCCTCCTCAACGGTGAGGTGGTGATGCATCGGTCTGACTGGATGACGCTGAACGAAGCCCAGTTGCAACTGCTACCGGTGAACGGCGACGTGCGCGAGGGCCGGGAGTACGAGCGTCAGAACTACTACCGCCGCGTCGCCGGCATGAAGAACAACACGACGCTGAAGCAGCAGATCGAGGAGGACACGTCGCTCGTCGATACGCCCGACGACATGATCGCCGCCCTCGAACGGCTGCTGGCGGCGACCGGCGGGTTCGGCGGGTTCCTGGTCCTCGCCAACGACTGGGCCAACCAGCGGGCGACGCTCGACAGCTACGAGCTGATCGCCCCGCTACGTCATCCCCCACTTCTCGGGCATGCTCGAGCCGGGTCCGCCGGCGGCTAGCACGTGGGCTCATCGCGGGCTGGCGGTGTTCGCGGAGGAGATCGAGCGTGGCGTCTTGGCGGCCGCTACGGTCTCGGCGATGGCCGAGGCACCGGGGGGGTTTCTCGCTTGCCTCGACGGCGACGCCCGGGCCGCCGTCGTCGCCGCTGGGCGGGTACGCCGCTACCCAGCACGATCGATCCTGTTTTTCGCCGGCGACACTGCCCACGACGTGCTCATCGTCCGCCGCGGCGACATCAAGGTGTCGGTCACCGTCGAAGGCCATGAGGTCGTACTCGACGTGCTGGGCGCGGGCGACATCCTGGGCGAGCTCTCCGCCATCGACGGCGGCGTGCGGTCGGCGACGGCCGTGGCCATCAGCGAGTGCGAGGTCATCGCCATCTCCATACCGTCGTTCGCCAAGCTGTTGACCGACGTTCCGGCCATTGGCCTCACCCTCATGCGGTCGATCTCGGGCCGCCTGCGTGACGCCTCGCGCCGTCAGGTCGAGTACGGCGCCCTCGATGCCGTCGGGCGGACCTGCCGGCGACTCGTCGAGATGATGCAGCGCTACGGACAGCCCGACAGCGACGGCGCCGTGGTCATCGCCAACCCCCTTTCGCAACAGGACATCGCCGCGTGGGCCGGATTGTCCCGCGAAGCGACGGTCAAGGCGCTCCACGCCCTCCGCGCCCTCGGCTGGGTGACGACAGGCCCCGGAACGATCCGAGTCATCGACGTCGACGCCGTCACGGCGCGAGCATCGATGCCGGCGGACGAGCCTGAGTAGGAATACGCAGCGCCGGTGAGCACGGCGGCGCTGCAGGTTGGCACCGGCCGGCCCACGATGACGGCGAGGGGTACGACCACTGGAGGACCTCGTGAAGCACAGCAGCGCTCTGATCGACCACTTCAAGACGATCAGCTTCTTCTCCGCCTGCACCAACAAGGAGCTCGAACTCGTGTCGCGGGCAACGACCGAGGTCCGGTTCGACGCCGGCAGGGTGATGGCGGCACAGGGCAAGGCAGGCCACGAGCTCGTCGTCATCGTCTCCGGGACGGCACGGGTGTCGATTGACGGCCACGACGTCGCCACGCTGTCGGAAGGCGAGTGCTTCGGTGAGATCGCGCTGATCGACGGAGGCCCGCGGTCGGCCACCGTGACCGCCGAGACCGATGTCGTGGCCGAGGTGATCGGCCATCGCGAGCTCGAAGCCCTGCTGCTCGACTCGCCGCACGTGGCCCGTAGCTTGCTCGTCGGGCTCGCTCGCCGTCTCCGTGCTGCTGACGCCCAGTTGGTACCCGTCTCCTGACCGCCACCGGCCCGGCGACGTCGCTGCCTCCGGCAGTCAGGCGAGGAGATCGCCGTACTCGGGGTGCAGCCTGACGAACTCCGCGACGAACCAGCAGGTCGGAACGATCGGCAGACCCTGACGCCTGATGTCGTCGAGCGCGGCACCGACGAGCACGTCGCCCCAGCCTCGCCCGCGCTGGTTGGCCTCGATCTCCGTGTGCGGGAGCACCAGCGTGCCGTCCACCCGGCGATAGTCGGCGACGCCGATGACGCGCTCGCCGACGAGCAACTCGTAGCGGTTCAGCTCGGCGTTGTCGCGGACAACGTGGCTCGGCATGCCGGCTGCAGCAGTCATACCGGGTTGCTTCCCGCCGGGCGGGACCGTCCAGACATCGACGCCTCCGCGAGCCCGAGCGCGCCGGCCGTGTCAGCCGACGTCGCCTCGATGGCGTAGTCGTCGGCCGTGGGGAGGTGGCTGAAGCGCCCGTAGGTCTCCATGCGCGACGAGCTGTCGCCGGTGCCGAACTCGACCCGCCCGCCTGACACCTGGTCCCGCGTGGCGACGTGCTCGACGGCCCACATGTGCTGGATCCCGAGACCATCCGCCAGCTCGACGTGTTCGAGCGTCTCCCGGAACATGCGGCCCTCGTCACCGTCGCGGTGGAAAGTGGGTAGCTGGATCTCGTAGAACACGCCGAACTTCATCGAGCCACGTTAGAGAACACCCGGACCCCACTCCAGTTGGCGGCGGCGTGCCGGGGCTACAGCATGCCGTGGGCGCGGAACATGCGATCGAGGATCTCGCGGATGACCGGCTGCTTGCGGAGGTTGTAGACCATGACGGTCTCGCTCGCCGCGTTCGACGCGTCGGCCGACGCCCGCTTCGCATCGGCGTAGCGGGCGCGATCGTCCGGGTGCTCACGCAGCCACTCCCGGAACATCAGATGCCGAATGGCCTCCGGGCAGTCGGGGCTCCACACGTGCAAGTTGGCCTTCGGCGAGGTGGCCACCAGGCATCGGTGCTGGTGCCAGCGTGGCTCCCGGATCGTCAGCTCGAACCCGGCTCGCTCGAGTGCGGGCACGTACGCCGTTTCGTCGCTGGAGTCGGCCACCGTCAGGTCCATGTCGATGATGGGCTTGGCCGCCAGGTCCGCAACGCTCGTCGATCCGACGTGCTCCAGCGCGAGTACGCGATCGCCGAGGGCGCGCCGGACCCGCTCGGCCAGCACCTCGAACTGCTCAGGCCACGACGGGTCGGCATCGACCACCGCGATCTGTCGAGGCTGCGGGCGGCCCTTCACCCACTCGACGTCCGCGTCGGGGTCGCCGTCGTCGTGTCGCGTGATCTCCTCGATCGTCGCCATCGCCGCCATCGTATGAGGGCCTGACGGGCACGTCAGCGGCGATCAGCGGCGATCACTGGCGGTCCATCGAGAACTCGAGTACTTGCGTCAGGCGGATGTTGTTGCCCGACGGATCGCGAAACGACGTGTCGATGCCATAGGGCTGCGGCGTCGGCGGATCGTTGAACACGACACCGCGAGCGGACAGCTCGTCGTAGGACGCCTGGCAATCGTCAGTCTCGAGAAACAGCGTGCCGCCGACGCCCTTGGCGACCAGCTCGGCGAGCTGGACGCTACTGGCGGCGTCGAGCATGGGCGGCTGGGGGATGGGCATGAGCACCAGCCCGATGTCGTCGTTGCCGACCGGCCCGACGACCAGCCAGCGAAAGTTCCACGCCTCCATGGTCACGTCCGACCGCACCTCCCAGCCCAACGTCCTGGTGTAGAACGCCAGCGCCTCCTCTTGGTCGTGCACCCAGAACTGCACGTTGGCAATCTTGATCATTGGTCCTCCTCGTGTCGCATGCCGACGACGCTACGGGTGGACGGTCGGCGCGGCTTCTCGAAACGTGCGGTTCTGCGGCCGGCCATAGGCCCGCACGACGCAGTCGGGGATGCGGATGTGGCGCTGCGCCGGAGGGAACGTCAAGCGGTAGGCGACAGGAGCCATGCCGTAGATGCGCCGGAAGCTCGTCACGAACGAGCCGACGCTGGTCAGCCCGACGTCGAAGCAGATCTCGGTGGCTGTGCGATCGGTGTTGCGCAGGAGTGCGGCGGCACGCTCGAGGCGGCGCGTGAGGAGGTACTGGTGGGGTGATTCGCCGAACGTGCGCCGGAACTCCCGGCTGAAGTGAGCTGGCGAGAGGCCGCTGGCGCGAGCCAGGTCGGCCACCGTGAGCGGCTCCATGTAGCGGGCATCGGCCAGGTCTTTGGCCCGCAGCAGGTGACGAGCGGGCGGCACCACGACCCCGAGTATCGCGGATCCACTCCAGCCCTCCGGCTCGCCCCGCCCGCCCCGCCCGCGCCGTCCAAGATCGCGCAGTCTGCGCGCTTGGACGCGCTGGGGCGCGGTCGAGCGCGCAGGCCGCGCGAATTTCGGGCGGGACTCGGTGTGCGATGATCGACGCGGTGGGGCCGCTCGAAGCCGCCAGCGGCCGCTAGTGCCGTCCGGAGCACCCGGCGCACCCGGCGACGCACCCATGGTGTGGATCCCGGGCGGGACCTACACGATGGGCTCCGACCGTCACTACCCGGAGGAAGCACCCGCGCACGAAGTCTCGGTCGACGGGTTCTGGGCCGATCGAGGCCCCGTGACGAACGATCGGTTCGCCGAGTTCGTCGCTGCCACCGGCTACGTCAGCGTGGCCGAGCGTCCCCTCGACCCCGCCGACTTCCCGGGAGCCCCGGCCGAGAACCTCGTGCCAGGCTCGATGGTGTTCACCCGAACGCCTGGACCGGTCGACCTCCGCCACCTCAGCCAGTGGTGGACGTGGACCCCAGGGGCGTGCTGGCGTCGACCGGAGGGGCCTCGATCCTCGATCGATGGTCGCGTCGACCACCCCGTCGTCCACGTCGCCTATGAGGACGCCCACGCCTATGCGACATGGGCCGGTCTCCAGCTTCCGACCGAAGCGCAGTGGGAACGGGCCGCCCGCGGCGGGCTCCATGGGGCGGCGTACACATGGGGCGACGACGCCGAGGGCCTCGATGGGCGCCTGGCCAATTACTGGCACGGCGACTTTCCCTGGAGGGCGAAGGCGGGTTACGGCGCCACCGTAGCGGTCGGTTCCTTCCCGCCGAACGCCTACGGGTTGTTCGACATGGCCGGCAACGTCTGGGAGTGGACGACCGACTGGTACACGGCCCGTCACGAGATCGGCGAGGCGTGCTGCATGCCTCGTGACCCAAAGGGTGGCACCCCGGAGCAGAGCCTGGATCCGGCACAACCGCAGTTCGCCATCCCGCGCAAGGTCATCAAGGGCGGTTCGTTCCTCTGCGCCGACAGCTACTGCCGCCGCTACCGACCCGCCGCTCGCCGGCCCCAGATGATCGACACCGGCATGAGCCACATCGGGTTCCGCTGCATCCGTCCCGGCGACGCTGAGCCTGCCCGCTGATCGATCGTGCTCAGCCGGCGCGCCCTCATCGCCGAGCCAGCACGCCCCCGCATCCTGCCGCCACAACCTCGGTGGCAGTCGGCACCCGGCAGACGGTGAGGTGGCCGATGGCCACATCGAGATCGAGATGGAGGCTGGCGCTGGCGTTGACGGGCGTGTCGACCACGTGATCGGTCACGTTCAAGCCGTTACGGTCACGTCCGAAGAGGGTCGACTGACCGGCGCCGACATGACTCTCGATGGTGACTGCGGCATCCGCTGGCACGATCACCGCGAGCTCACCGATCTTGGTCGTTGCGCTGACATCGACGGCGGCGCCATCGAGGGGCGACTTCGAAAGATCGACAGTGAGCTGCCCGATCGCCAGGCGGTACTCGTACGGTCCGGCGTTCAGTACGACTGGGGCGATGCGCCGGTTGCCGACCCCGCCGTTCCACGATGAGATCGAGACGCCGAGCACGATCGGCACGAGCAGGAGGGCGATGGATGCGACGATCGGCAGCGCGCTCTTGACCATGATCGCCGTGACGACGATCACGCCGATGGCGAGGGTGGCCGAGCCGAACACCAGCACCGGCTTGGGGATCGACAACGCATCGATGCGCTCGAGGCCCAACGCGACGGCGGTGACGACGATCGCGGCCATGACCGCCAGCCATGCAACAACCCGCGCCGCGACGAGAACCCACGACCGCGACCCACGGACGGGCGCGGCCACAGCATTTGAGGGCGATGGCGATGCCCAACGCGTCACCGGTTCCGCTGGAGCAGTCGGCGCCGGCGCGACGGCTGGGGGCCGGTCCTCGTCCCGCCGCCGGACCCAGATGACGAACAGGCCGACCGCCACCAGGAGGAGGCCGAATCCACCGCCACCGCCCAACCAGCCGAAGAGCAACGGGCCGTTCCAGCCCCCGCCCAAGAGACCGGTGAGGCCGAGAATCGGCACGACGAGAAGCGCGATGCGGATCCAGCGAGCAGTTTCGGGCGGGGCAGGCCCGACCCGCACACCGGCGGCGGCGTTCTCGCGAGGCAACACGAGGGCCAGCACCAGATAGGCGACGAGGCCGACGCCCGAGAGCCCGGCGACGACGAAGGCGATGCGCACCAGGGTGACGTCCACCCCTGTCGCTGCGGCCAGGCCGTTGCAGACCCCGGCCAGCAGCTTGCGTTGCGCCCGGACGAGCCGCCACTCGGCGCGCGGCGGGAGTGGTGGTGGCAGTGGGATGCCGGCGGCCGGCCCCGGCGGGCTGCTCGGCGGGGGTGAGCCGGTTGTGTTCATTGGGCCATGGTCGACCGCTGGGCACCGTCGCGCATCAGGGATCACCCTGGCCCGACCCTGATGTGGCGCGCCAGGTGGGCGTGCGATCATCGGTTACGTGCATCGTCGGTCGCTCGCCCGGTTCGCCCGACCCAGCGAGGGCCGACTGGTCGCTGGCGTGAGCGCAGGCGTCGCCCAGGGGCTTCGTCTCGACGTCAGCATCGTGCGGCTGGCGCTGCTGTTGTTGTGCCTTGCCGGCGGGTTCGGCGTCGTCGTGTACGGCGGGCTGTGGCTGGTTCTCCCCGCTGGTGCCGGACCACCGACCGGCGCCGGCGGCCACCGGACCGACGATCTTGCTGCGCTGGTCGTGGTGGTGGGCGTCATGCTCGTCCTGCGCGCTGGCGGCGTGTGGTTCTCCGACAGTGCGGCGCTCATTGGCGCGGTCGCCGCCGTCGGCGTCGTGCTCATCTGGGGTCGGGCCGAGAGCGCCGACGCCATGCTGCGTGATCGAAGTGCGGCGGCGCGGGTCGCCCTCGGCGTGGCGCTCGTGCTGACCGGCTTCATCGCCTTCAACGTCCTGACCGGCGACGTCCGGGCGTTGGGACGCAGCGCCCTGGGGGCGGCCATCACGGCGGCCGGTATCGCCCTACTGTTCGGACCCTGGCTGCGGCGCCTCGCCACCGAGCTCAACGCCGAGCGCCGCGCCCGCATCCGTGGCGAGGAGAAGGCCGAGATTGCCGCCCACCTCCATGACGGCGTGCTGCAGACGCTGGCGCTGATCCAGCGGCGGGCCGGAGACAACAAGGAGGTCGCCGCCTTGGCGCCGCCGCCAGGAGCGCGAACTGCGCGACTGGCTCTACGCCCCGCCTTCCGATGCCGTGAACACGTTGAGCGGCGCGCTGGCGAGCGAGCTCGCCGCCGTAGAAGACGACCACCAGGTGCCGATCGAGCTGGTCGTGGTGGGCGATGCCGCGCTGGACGAGGGCGGGCGCGTGTTCGTCTCGGCCTTGCGCGAAGCAGCCACCAATGCCGCCCGTCATGCCCATGTCGACCGCGTCGATGCGTACGTCGAAGTCGAGGCCGAAACCCTCACCGGCTACGTGCGCGACCGGGGCAGGGGCTTCGACGTGGCTGCAGTGGCCTCTGATCGGCGCGGCCTCGCTGACAGCATCGTCGGCCGGACGCGACGGGCCGGCGGGACCGCGACGGTGCGAAGCCAGCTTGGCGAAGGTACCGAGGTGTCGATCACCATGCCGCGGGTACGCACGTGACCGTGCGGGTGTTCCTCGTCGACGATCACGCGCTGTTCCGAAGTGGTGTTCGGGCCGAGCTGATGTCCGCGCCACGACATCGTGGGCGAGGCGGCCGATGTCGACACCGCCGTCGCCCGCATTCCAGCGGCTCGACCCGACGTGGTCTTGCTCGACGTGCACCTCCCAGGCGGCGGCGCCGTCGAGGTCCTGCGCCGCCTGCTGGCAACCGTGCCGGAGGTCCGATTCCTGGCGCTATCGGTTTCGGACGCACCCGAGGACGTCATCGCCGTCATCCGCGGCGGTGCCCGCGGCTACGTGACCAAGTCGATCACGGGCGACGAGTTGGCCGACGCCGTCAGCCGGATCGCCGCGGGCGACGCTGTGTTCTCGCCGCGGCTCGCCGGCTTCGTACTCGACGCCTTCGCCGGAACGAGCGCGCCTCCGCTCGACTCCGACCTCGACGCACTGACGCCCCGCGAGCGCGACGTCTTGCGCCTGATCGCCCGCGGCTACACGTACAAAGAGATCGCGCGCGAACTCGTGCTCAGCGTGAAGACCATCGAGACCCACGTGTCGGCCGTGCTGCGGAAGTTGCAGCTGTCGAACCGCCACGAGCTCTCCCGCTGGGCCACCGACCGCCGACTCCTCTGACGGCAGGCGACCGGTATTCGCCTCCCTATCTCAACCCATCACGCATACACGCTCTCCCCTTCGCCAACCACCTTCATCGCTCCGGCGCACACCGGCACACCGCTCAGTACTTCACCCGTCGAGTGCCGAGATCAGCGTCGACGACTCGGCGTGGGCACTGTCGACGTCACCGGCCGTCGTGGACGCGGTCGAGCAGCTGTTGGCGATTGATCCTCCCGACCTGTTCCCGTAGCCGGCACGGGCACCAGCGGTCGTGCTACGACCGTGTCGTGGAAGGTCCCAGTGCCAGCCGTAATCCAATCGGCTGCTCGGATCATGACTTGGACGGCTCGCCCGAGCCGTCCATCGGCGGAGCTCGCCGCGGCGTACAACCTCGTCACGGTCCGGAGCGCCGAGCACGAGCAGCTCGATATCACCAACTGGCCTGTCCCCTTCGTCGCCGGAGAACCGTGGCGCCCACGAGCCGAATACGTACGCCGCTTCAATACCAACAATCCCAGTCAGCACCTTGCCGAGCACCCACGGCGCCCCGACCTGACGAGTACCTCCGACAATCCGTCGAAATACGGGCTCGATGCATCGGCTCGAACAAGTCGGGTTCGGCCCGACGAGCGGCTCGTTACCAGCCCAGCCGTCTCGGCTCGTTCAACTTCGCAGTGTACGGAGGCGTACGGGGTTCCCGTTCGCCTGGCTTTTCAGCCAGGCTGTACTCCGCCGACGAATCGCTAAGGAGGAGGGCCAGCAACTCGGCCTGCTGTTGCGATCGGAAGATCGGCAGGAGTGGAGGCGTCGCTGATCTATCCACGAACCGGATGATTCCTCTCAAATTGTGAGATATTGAACGGGCGGCAGGTCACGCCACCGCCGCGGCGAACGACTGGTAGAGATCGCCCGAGAGCGGATGCTCGAGTTCCCAGGTGATCGCCATCGGCCGCTCGCCGACGTGGCCGCGATAGGTGGCCGGGCCGAGGAACCAGAATGCGCGGTCGTCGGCGCGCAGTCGGGTGAACAACAAGATCGTGCGCGCCGTCGCGCTCGTGGTTGCGGTAGCGCAGGCCGGTCGGCTGTCGGCTCGGGTGACGGACTGGCTCTCCCAGTGGATGAGGTGTCCGGCTGATCGGCGTAGTCGCGGTAGCGGGTCGTCGGCGAGAAGCCGCCGCTGCTCTTGTCGAGCGTGAACGCGAGCAGCTCGGCGTTGGCCGCCTTGGCCTCGTAGACGCCGCTCTGCCAGGCGGCGATCTTGGCCGCCGGACCGAGGCCGAACGCGGCGAGGATCTCGATCCGGCTGTACCGAGCATGGATCTGCAGCGGGCAGTCGGGGTGTGTGCGGAGCGGCGTGTGCAGGTGGTCGATGCGGCCGTCGAGCACGCCGAACAGCTCGAGCAGTTCGGCTGCGAACCTGCGGATGCGCCCAGAGCAGTTCGACCGCCTCCTGGAGCGCTGGTGTCGCGGCGTGAGGACACGGTCGGCGACGGCGGCGACGAGCATGTGCAGCAGGCGTCGCTCGCGTTCGGGAAGCGCCGACAGCCGGGGGCGATCGGCGGCGCGAGGTGGCGGCGGTAGGTGTCGATGCGCTCGCCGGTCGTCGATGTGCAGCAGCCGTCCGATCGCTCGGCGGAGCACCGTCTCGTGCGGGCCGCGTGCGAGCACGGGCGCGCCGGCGGCCTCCTGGAGATCGGACCAGCTCTTGCTGCCGTCGTAGACGTCGTCGAGGTCGAGGCCGGACTCGTGCAGGAACTCGGCGAGGCCGAGGTCGGGTCGCTCGCGGCGCAGCGATCGGAGCTCGTCGACCTTCGCCGGCCACCGGTGGGGATGGCCTCGCGCAGGCTCCGCAGCACGATCTCGGACGGCCTTCGCGTCGAGCTCCATATGGCAGCCGGCGGGAAGGAACGGGAACTGCTGCTGCGACCGCTCGTTCGACGTCTCGGCGGGATCCACCGAGCAGCGCCCGGTAGCGGCGGTCGAAGCGGAACTCCTTGCGATGAGTGCCGACGAAGTCGAGCACCGTGCAGAACGCCTTGCCGGCTGATCTTGCGCAGGCCACGACCGAGCTGCTGCAGGAACAGCGTCGGGCTCTCGGTCGGGCGGAGCATCAGCACCGTGTCGACCGCGGGGACGTCGACGCCCTCGTTGAACAGGTCGACCGAGAACACCACCCGGACTCGCCCGTGCGCGAGGTCCCGCAGCGCGCCTCGCGCTCGGCGCGAGGGCTGTCGCCCCAGACCGCGACGGCGGGAATGCCGTGGCGGTTGAAGTGGTGGGCCATGAAGCGGGCGTGCTCGACGCTCACGCAGAAGCCGAGGCACGCATCGTCGATGGCTCGGTGTGCTCGGCGACCTGCTGCACCACCAGCCGTGCCCAGGCGTCGGAGCTGGTGTAGGCGTTGCTGAGTGCGTCGACGTCGTAGCCGCGGCCGCGGCGCCACGGGATCTCGCGCAGGTCGAGGCCGTCGTGGATCCCGAAGTAGAGGAAGGGCGACAGGTGCTGCTGGTCGATCGCCTCCCAGAGCCGCAGCTCGGCGGCGATGCGATCGTCGAACCAGTGCAGGATCGGCAGGCCGTCGCTTCGCTCCGGCGTCGCGGTCAGGCCGAGCAGCTCGACCGGGGCGAGGTGATCGAGGACGCGTTGGTACGAGGCGCGGCGGCGTGGTGGAACTCGTCGACGATCACCACGTCGAAGTGATCCGGCGGCAAGGCGTCGAGATCGCTGGCGTGCAGGCTCTGGATCGAGGCGAAGACGTGCTCGAACCGCGTCGGTCGCGCGCCACCGACCCACTTCTCGCCGAATGACGGCGTCGCGCAGCGCATAGCGGAACGTGGCGAGGCTCTGGTCGAGGATCTCCTCGCGGTGGGCGATGAACAGCAGGCGGGACCGAGCGAGCCGGCTGCGAAGCGTCGCGTAGTCGAGCGCCGCCATCACGGTCTTGCCCGTGCCGGTGGCGGCGACGAGCAGGTTGCGATGATGACCGCGCTGGCGTGACAGTTCGATGAGTTCGAGCAGCCGTTCCTGGAACGGGTGCGGCCGCAGCTCGATCGGGCTCAGGATCACGTGCGGGCCGCGGTCGGTGCCGCCCGGCGCGCTGCTGCTCCGTCGTCGAACTGCGTCCGGGTCGTAGGGCACGAAGTCGCCGGCCGCCCAGTAGCTCTCGAACACGGCGGCGAACTTGGCGATCACATCGGGGTTGCGAGCAGCGGACGCCCGCACGTTCCACTCGAGTCCGGTGACCTGCGCGGAGTGGGTGAGGTTCGACGAGCCGACGTAGGCGGTCGAGAAGCCCGAGTCGCCGATGGAACACCCACGCCTTGGCGTGCAGCCGAGTCGTGCTCGAGGTCGTAGGAGATGCGCACCTCGGCACCGAGGTCGACGAGCTGATCGAGCGCCCGGCGCTCGGTCGAGTCGGTGTAGGTGGTCGTCAGAACGCGCAGCTGGCGTGCCGGCCTCGCAGTGACGGCGGAGCGAGTCGAGAAGCGGGCCGATGCCGCTGCGCGGATGAACGCCATGACGACGTCGATCGCGTCGGCCGACTCGATCTCTGAGCGCAGCTGGCTCCACAACGTCGGCTCGCCGGGAGCATTGGTGAGCAACGTCGTGTCGAGCAGCGGGATGAGCGGGCGAGCCAATCGCCGCCGGCGGATCCCGTCCGGGTTGCGACGAAGAACAGCATGGAGAACAGACGCTGGGTCGGCGAGCATCGACTCGTCGATCGACGTCGCACCAGCTCGCCGAGGCGATCGAGCAGGCGCCCGGCGACTTGAAGGCCGACCGCACGCGCTGTTCGTCGCTGACGTCGAGGAGCGCCCGCTCAACCTGCCGGCTCACGTGCCATGCGATCCGATCCGAGGCGTCGGCGCTGTTGAGCGGCCGCTCGTCGACGGGCAGGCGCACGACCAACTCGTCAAGCTGAGCCCTCAGTCCCTCGGTGACGAGCCGCTCGTAGATACCCGGCCCCAGCTCAGTCACAGTTGGACGTTATGCCTTCGGTCCGTGGCTCCGCTGGAGATGCCCGTCGTGCGCTCCGGCCGATCTAGACCTTGTCGGTGGCCATCGATCTCACCAGATACATCCGGGCCGGCGACACGGTGCTTGTCGGTCAGGGCGCCGGCGAGCCCCGAGCTCTCGTGGAGGCGCTCATCGAGCAACGCCACGACATCGGGCCGGTGACGGTCTTCGTGGGCGGCACCAACAGCGGGCTCTGGCAGCCCGAGCACGCCGACGTGTTGCGCTTCGTCGGCTTCGGCGCCATCGGCCGCACCGCCGTGCTGAGTCGGGCCGGCGTGCTCGACGTGCTGCCGGTACACCTCGGTTCCATCCCCTACCTGTTCGAGTCGCGCACAATTCCGATCGACGTCGTTCTGTGCCAGCTGAGCACCGCTCACGACGGGCGCCACTCCCTCGGGCTCGTCACCGACTACGTGCCGGCAGCCGTCCGCATGGCCCGTACGACGATCGCCGAAGTCAATCCGCACGTGCCGTTCACGTTCGGCCAGACGATCGACGCGAGCGACGAACGCCTCGTTGCTGTCGACGACGATCGGCCGCTGGCCTCGGTGAAGCGCCGGGTTCCATCGGACCAGGACCGGGCCATCGCCGCGCATGTGGCCGCCCTCGTGCCCGACGGCGCCACCATGCAGTTCGGCGTGGGCGGTACGCCGGACGCAGTACTCGACGCCCTCGGCGACAAACGCGACCTCGGCGTCCACTCGGGACTCATCAGCGACGCCGTGGTCGACCTGGTCGAGGCCGGCGTCGTTACCAACGCCCGCAAACCCATCGACACCGGGCTCACCGTCACCGGTTCCATCATCGGTACCGAACGCCTCTACCGCTGGGCCCATCGCAACCCGAGCCTGTTGATGCAGCCGGTGTCCTACACGCACAGCCCGCAGGTGCTCAGCACGTTCGACACCTTCTTCGCCATCAACGCGGCCATCGAGGTCGACCTCGGCGGCCAGATCAACGCGGAAATGGTGAACGGCACCTACATCGGCGCCGTCGGTGGCCAAGGTGCATTCGCCCGGGCCGGCGCCGCGGCGCCACACGGGCGCTCGATCATCGCCCTTCCTTCAACCGCGGCCGATGGGACGATCTCGCGCATCGTGGCCCGCCTCGGCGACGCGGTGACGACGACGCCACACGCCGACGCGGACGTCTTCGTCACCGAGCACGGGGTGGCCGACCTGCGCGGCGCCACCCTGCGCCAGCGGGCCGAACGGCTGATCGCCATCGCCGACCCCACCCACCGCGACGCCCTCCGGCGCGACCTCGCCGCCCGCTGACGCCGACGGGACAGCGATCGACTGAGCACCGGCCCGGCGCCGTCAGGTGGCCCAGCACCCAGAGCACTCAGATCGCCTCGCTGCGTGAGCAGAGTCACGAACTCCGCGGCGCCGGGACTGGCTTCTGGAAACTCGTCCGCTGCCTGGGACAACGCTGGCCGAGCATCCGCATCCGTCGCACCGAACGCTGAGACGATGGGAAGAACCACCGTTCGTGAACGAAATGAGGCGATGGTGTCGAGGACCCGGAGCGAGAGGCCCAGCGGGTGGGAGGGCCCCGCCGCCGGTACCGCACGGGCATGCTCGGTCGCCGCCGCCCAGTCGGCCGCCGGCGGATCGCGCGCGTCAGTCTCCAGATTTCGCGCCGAGATCACGTCATGCCCAGACGAGAATACGTCTCTGCAGGAATCTGTGCCGACTCGTCCCTGCCAGAACGGGAGGTTCCAATGGCTCCAGGGGGGCGCCGAAGATGCTCGGGCATCGTCGTCGTTCTGCTGTCGGCTGCGATCGTGACCGCGCTGCAGGCGCCTGCGCTCGTGCGGCGGCTTCGGCGGTTCCGGCGGCTCGGCCGTGCTGTTAGTCGCCGGCAGCGGAAGAATGCCGACCGGCGCGGCCGCCCGAGACCGGTCTGATCAGGTACTCGGCCCCGACGACCACGCCGGTCGTAACCATCACCCCAGGAGCCGGCTCGATGGCGAGCCCCACCTCGGCCAGCCCACCGATGAGTTCCGGTAGAATCCCACCACGACATCGACCACGGCGGCGGCAACCACCTCGTCGGCCACGACCGCCGCGGCCACGACGACAACGCCCACGCCCGCGCCGACGTCGCTCCGGCGCCGACCACGCCCACGCCGGCCACGTCCGCGGCCCCCACGCCGTCGACGCCCGCCAAGACGCCCCCGGCCCCGGCGACGCCCGCGGCGGCGGCCGCGCGAGCTACCTCCCCTGGCGACGAGCGCACGGCCGTCCGCCCACGCAGGCGCGCGCGGGGGCCTCCCGTGCATCCAGCTGCCTCGAGCTCGCTTCCCCCGACGTGACCGAGGCCTCAGGCTCCCCGGCAATTGGCCTGGGACTGGCTCTCTTTTGGAAATTGACGCATCCCGCCCCCCGTGCCTGCGTTTTGCAACGCGGGCCGAGCATCCATACGCCCTAGCAAGCCGAGAACGGCCTGAGAACAATAGAAGGAGAGATAAACCCCACCTCGTTCGCTGAGAACAGAAAGTTATGACAGGCGATGTGTCGAGTTTAATCCGGGGGCATCAGGCCCCAGCCACTGTTTTCGCGAGGGCTTCCAGCTCCCTCGATACCGCAAGGGCATGCTCCCGGATCAGCCGCGGCCCAGTCGGCCGTCGGCGGATGGCGGCGCAGCCGTCGAGTCTCGGATTTTTTTTGAGATTTCGCGCTCCAGTCACTCTTGCCGTCCGACCGAGCTCGAGCTCCGCTTAGAAGTCGCGTACCCGACTCGCTCCCTGCCACACCGGGGGTGAAGGCGCTCTTCTTCACTCCAGCAGCCCGAAAGGCGTCGCACCGAACTACAGCGTCCAAGGCGTCTCGACAGAAGCCCGGATGCTGGATCTCGCCACAAGCTGTGTCCGCGACGCCAACAACTACAACGAGCAGCAGCACGCGGCCGACATCGCCGCGGGAACAGATCCGTATGCCGACCGGCTCGCCCACTGCTATGCGCTGACCCCCGACCTGCTCCCGAAGGTCTGGGACGGGCACGGAACGCAGCAGGGCGGCCGAACCACTCACGGCCGTCACCCGACGGACCGCTGACGGTATGACGGCGACCGTCGTCATCCGGCTACGGGTCAGCGGCAACCCCCTGCCGCTGTTCCGCTACTTCTCGGTCGACGTTGGTTGTCGACCGGATGGCTGGTCCCCGTTGACCACGGTGCCGACTGAAGTGAAGGACCTCGACGGGGACCCAATGGAGGCAGCCGCCGACAACCACACCCAGCGGCCCCGCAAGCCAGCTCTACACCAAATACAGCAACCTCGAAGCCGTAAGGAGGCCTCGATGAAATCCGTCCTTGCCGAGCGACAGAGCGTTCGTCGTCTACTTGCTTGTCGTGCTCACCATCGGTGTCGTCGGGTGGGCATCCACACAATCCGCCGCTGCTCAGGTCGGACTGCCGGACGATCAGCAACCAGCGCAGGGCAGCCTGTGGGACTCGATCTTCGGACCGGTCACGCCGCTGCTGAGCGGTGCCTGGTGGATCGTGCTGCATCTCCTGCTGCCGCTGGGCCTCATCGGCGGCGTGATCGGCATGGTCTTCGCCGCCATCTCCGGGAACAAGGAGGCGATGGGCCGGGCAGGGCGGTGTCATCCTGTCCGTCCCGTTGGCGCTGTTCCTCGTGTGGCCCGCGGTGCTGGTGTCCAACTGGATCATCGCCGATCGCAGCAAACAAAAAACGCCACGGTCCTCGGGGCTGCAACCCCGAGGACACGCAAGTCGCCGGTCCACCCCATACGAAAGGTTCGGCATGTCAAGAATAGATCCGCAGCAGCATCGATGGAGCAATTACGTTGATCGCCTACTGAAGTGGACCACACTGGCGGTCCGGATCGGCGCCCTTATCGTCGCCCTGATGCACCTGTTGCTTCGGTAGGGCGCCGACGAGTGAAGAACGTCACCCGACCGACGCATCGTGCACCGCCACCGCATCAGTCCGGCTACACCTGTCGCCCTGATTCGATCTTTTGTTGATCAAGTATGGAACCCAGGAGATCGGTCCGGCTCGTGATCCAACTGTTCCCCAATGACGATGACGGCGGATTCTTCGCTGAGGTGATCCAGGCAACCGAGGAGGCCCTCGCTGAGTACGTGGCCGAGAGGAAGGCCCATGCACCACCGTGGGCCGTCTACGACACCGAGGAGCCGATGAGCACCGCGTGCATCGTTGCGCCCTGGTCGGCAAACCGTCACCGTGGCGCTGCTCTACCGCGCCCTCCCACGCTTCCGCCCGGTGTTGTGTCCACCGCGCCGGCCCCTATGCGACGGCGACCTCGCGCAAACCAACTCACGCACGACGGGAGGCGCCCGGTACGTGACCACGACAATGGAGACAGGACGAGGCAGGCGGCCGGCCGCGGCCGTCAGAGGCGCTGATCCAGCTGCACCGGGTTGCCGTCGTGGTCCTTCACGATCGTGGTGAGCACCCGTCCCGAGGCTTTGCCTTTCGCCATAGGCCCACGCGCCGGCCTCGGTCGGCCTCATGATCACCCGAATGCCCTCCTCGGCGGTTTGTCTAGCACCCAGAGCACTCGACTCGCTTCGCTACGTGAGCCGAGCACGAGTCCAGGGGGCGCCTGGGACTGGCTTCTGGAAACTCGTCCACTGCCTGGGACAACGCTGGCCGAGCATCCGCATCCGTCGCACCGAACGCTGAGACGATGGGAAGAACCACCGTTCGTGAACGAAATGAGGCCGATGGTGTCGAGGACCCCGGAGCGAGAGGCCCAGCGGGTGGGGAGGGCCCGCTGCCGGTGACCGCACGGGCATGCTCGGTCGCCGCCGCCCAGTCGGCCGCCGGCA
>CAWCTH010000007.1:0-10577 GCA_963798445.1 uncultured Acidimicrobiales bacterium | reverse complement strand
GTCGGCGCACACCCCATCGCGCCCGTCCCGATGCGCGTGGGCTGAACGCTTGGCGGCGCCCCAGCGCGGTCGAGCGCGCAGGCCGCGCGAAATGGAGGCGGAGCGGGCGGGAGCGCAGGGCCGGTCCCGGCGCGGCCAAGCGCGCGGGCTGAACGCTCGGCGGCGCCCCAGCGCGGTCGAGCGCGCAGGCCGCGCGAAATGGAGGCGGCGGAGCGGGCGGGAGCACACGGCGGGAAATGCGCCGGGAGCGCGTCGGTGGGGCCGGTAGCGTGGCGGGCCATGCGCGTGGGTGTCGTAGGGGCAACTGGCCAGGTCGGCGGCGTGATGCGCCGCATCCTCGAGGAGCGGGCGTTCCCCGTCGACGAGCTCCGCTACTTCGCGTCGGCCCGCTCCGCCGGCCGCACGCTGCCGTGGAAGGGCGCCGACGTCGTGGTGGAGGACGCCGAGACGGCCGACCCGTCCGGCCTCGACATCGCCCTGTTCTCGGCCGGCGCCACGGGCTCCCGTGCCCTCGCGCCCCGCTTCGCCGCCGCCGGCGCCGTCGTCATCGACAACTCGTCGGCGTGGCGCATGGACCCCGACGTGCCCCTAGTGGTGTCCGAGGTCAACCCCCACGCCATCCGGCAGCGTCCCAAGGGCATCATCGCCAACCCCAACTGCACCACGATGGCCTTCATGCCGGTCCTCAAGCCGTTGCATCTCGAGGCCGGCCTCATCCGCCTCGTGGTGAGCAGCTACCAGGCGGTGTCCGGGGCCGGGTTGTCGGGGGTGGAGGAACTGGACGAGCAGGTCCGCAAGGTGATCGACGGCGCCACCGCCCTCACCCACGACGGCGGTGCCGTCGACTTCCCGGCGCCCGTGAAGTTCGCCCGCCCCATTGCGTTCAACGTGCTGCCACTGGCCGGCAAGCTGGTCGACGACGGCTCGGGCGAGACCGACGAGGAGCAGAAGCTCCGCAACGAGAGTCGCAAGATCCTGGAGCTCCCGGGCCTGCCGGTGTCGGGCACGTGCGTCCGGGTGCCGGTGTTCACCGGGCACTCGCTGTCGATCAACGTGGCCTTCGAGCGGCCGATCTCGCCGGAGCGGGCGGCCGAACTGCTGGGCGGCGCGCCCGGCGTGTCCGTGGTCGACATCCCCACGCCGTTGCTGGCGGCCGGGAAGGACCCCAGCTTCGTCGGGCGCATCCGGCGCGACACCACGGTGGAGCACGGGCTGGTGCTGTTCGTCACCAATGACAACCTCCGCAAGGGTGCCGCCCTCAACGCCATCCAGATCGCCGAGCTGGTCGCCGCCGAGTAAGCGGGCCCGCCCCCAAGGGTCAGCTCCGAGCACCCGGCTCCACCCAGCGCCGCACCGCTCCGGCCCCTACCGCCGAGTACCGACCGCGGCGAACAGACGCTGGATCTGGCGGGCCAGCACGGCGGTGACGAGGGGGACGTCGGTCCGGCTGCGGGGCCCCTCGTCCTCGGCCCCCGGGGCGCCGGCCATCTCCGGACGCTCGGTCCAGTGCAGCGGCGCCACGAGCCTGGGCGGCGGCAGTTGATCGAGCGCCTGGGGCGGGGGCAGGGGCCGAGCCGGCGCGATGACGCGGGCCGAGCGCACGAAGCCGAGGAAGGGTGTCACCCCCAGCTCGACCTCGTCGTCTTGATGCACGGTGGCGGCGAGGGTCGGGCGCACGACGAAGGCGCGGAGGTGATCGGTCGTGCCGGCGTCGACCGCGACCCAATGGACCTCGACCTGTTCGGTCCCGCGCTGATGCGGCCACGTGCGCCGGCGTACGACGGTGCCTCTGACGAACTGCTCGCGGCCGGCGTCGAGCAGCCCCCGCACCAGCCGTACCAGGCCACGGGCGATGGCGTTGACGACGATGGCCAGCAGAACCACGCCGATGAGCACCGTGACGGCGAGCGCGAGCCGGTCGGCCGTCGCTTCGTCGTACAGGCTGCTGGCCGGATCCGACACCTGGCCGGCCGAGCGGGCGAAGTCCTCCAGGTCGACTCGTATCGTGCTGCCGAAGCGCAGCAGGACGTAGAGCGGGATCAGCAGCGTCGCCGTCCACAGCAGCCCCGACACCATCGCCCGACCAGGGCCTTCGCCCCACCCGATACGGCGCGTGGGGTAGCGCACCACGACCTGGCGCCACCGGCCGCCGTGGTGGCTCCAGCCGCGCCGGTCGTCCTCGGCGCTCAACGGGAGCCGGGCGATGGCGCGCTGGGCGACGTCCATCGCCGCGGCGTAGGCGAGGTGTCGCTCGTAGAGCACGACGGCGGCCGGAGGCAGCTCGTCGTAGCGCCCCACCTCCACATAGCCCCGACGCACGCCGAGCCAGTGGCTGGCCTCGGCTAGACCGGCCTCGGTGTCGCGCTGGCGGTTTCGGTCGAAGCGGGTGCAGGCCAGCACGCCGGCACCGACGAGCCCGACGGCGACCAGGACCGACCACAGCTTCGGGCCGTTGCCGGGTGCGGCGTCCTTGGTGGTCGAGAACGCTACGAAGAGCCACAGCACCAAGAGGGCGAGGCTCACGCCCAGCCCGGTGAGGACGGCCGGCGGAAAGCGGCGCTGCGACAAGCCCCGCCGGCGTGCATCCTTTTCCACCGAGCGCCGGAAGCGGGCCCACCACGCATCGGACGCCGTGGCCGGACCGGTCGTGAGCGCGGTGGCGGGCACGATGCCGCCCACGGCCCGGCGCCGCAGGTGATCGAGGACCTGGCGCTCGTAGGCGACGAGATCGGGCACCTCCCGGGCCGTGCGCCGGAGTTGGACGATGTCCTCCTCGGGCGAGACCTGGATGATCTCGATCACGCCCCGCCGGGCCAGGTCGAGGACCGTGGCCGCAGGCGCCGAACCCGTCACGGTCCAGCCGTGCGTCAAGAGGTTCACGATCGCCGGCGGCTCGTCATGCAACTCGCTCGTGGCGGCGCCCTCGCGCGGTCGGCGGGCGCCGTAGACGACGCGCAGCGCGGCGGCGATCCACAGCCAGAGCGCGGTCACCACCGCCAATGCGGCGAAGGCGAAGGTGGCGCCGTTCATGCGGCCCTTCGACCGTCAGCAGACACAGGGGTTACCGCCACACTTCGGGCAGCCCCGCTCGTAGCGGGCGACGGCGTCGTCGAGATCGATCCCGAGCTGGTTGGCCAGCGACGCCACCCACGCCAGCACGTCGGCCAGTTCGGCGGTCTGCTGGTCGCGGGTGCCCTTGCGTACCGCCTGGGCCAGTTCGCCGACTTCCTCGGCCAGCCAGGCCACCGTGGCCGGCAGGCCGCGCTCGGCATCGCGCTCGCCGTAGGTGCTGGCCATCAGGAGTTGCAGCTCGCCGAGATCCACCGGTGCGAACGGTAGAGGCTCCGCCGCCGGTGCGCCCTGATGGGTCCCCAACGTGGCGCGGCTCTGAGAGGATGCTCGTTTCATGAGCGTGTACTCGACCGAGGGCTGGAGCGACTTCCTGGTGGCGTCGGCGGGGGCCAGCGCGGGCCTCGCCGGCCTCGTCTTCATCGGCATCTCCATCAACCTCAAGGCCATCCTGGAACTGGCCGGCCTGCCCGACCGCGCCCTGCAGACCATCGTCGTGCTGGGGACCGCGCTCGCCGTCTCGCTGGCGCTCCTCGGGCCGGCCGAATCGCGGGTCGCCGCCGGTCTCCTGGTCCTGCTGATCGGTGGCGGCGGGTGGTTCGTTGTCACCCGCGTCCAGGCGCGGGCCGTGGAGGCCCACGACGTTCGCCTCCATCGCCGGTCGACCGTCCTCCTCGGCCAACTGGCGACGGTGCCCTACCTCATCGCCGGTGTGTCCGTGCTGGCCTCGTTCGGCGGCGGTCTCTACTGGATGCAGGCCGGCGTGGTGCTCTGCCTGCTCGTGGGCCTGGTGAACGGGTGGGTGCTGCTGATCGAGATCATGCGTTAGCGCAGCTTCCTCATCCGGCGGAAGAACAGGTAGGCCACGAGGAACCCGCCGACAGGGTTCTTCATGCGTCCTCCGTCGCGACGCGACGGACCGTAGTGCCGGTCGGCGCCACCGCAGCCGGATGGACAAGGAGAATTCGGGCCGGGCGCGCGATACTCCTTTGTCGTGTCCGACACTCGCGAAGGGCAGACCGGTTCGGGGCGGCGACAGCGCACCCAGCGGCCGCCCGAGTACTACAGCGCCATCAAGCAACGGTTCGCCGAGGAGCGCGATCTGCGCCTCTCGTACCGTCCCGAAGGAACGGCCCAGTTCATCACCGACCTCTCGGGCGGCCTGTCCCACTACGAGACCGACCCTTATGGCGGCGAGGTCGAGCCGCGTGACCCCATCGACGACACCGTCGAGGTGCTCTTCGTCGGCGGCGGCTTCTCGGCCCTGTTGACCTCGGCGCGATTGCGTGAGGTCGGCGTCGAGTCGATCCGCATCGTAGAGAAGGGCGCCGACGTCGGTGGCACCTGGTACTGGAACCGGTACCCAGGTGTGGCCTGCGACGTCGTCGCCTACGACTACCTGCCGCTGCTCGACGAGACGGGCTACGTGCCGACGCGCCACTACGCGCGGGGCGAGGAGATCCTGGACTACTGCCGGTCCATCGCCAACCGCTACGACCTCTACGAGCTGGCGACCTTCCAGACCACGGTGACGTCAACCACCTGGGACGAAGACGAGCAGCTGTGGCACGTGAGAACCGACCGCGGTGACCACATGCGAGCCCAGTTCGTGGTCTGCGCCAACGGCACGCTCACCAAGCCGAAGCTGGCCCGGATCCAGGGGATGGACACCTTCCAGGGCCACTCCTTCCACACGTCGAGGTGGGACTTCGACTACACGGGCTCGAACCTGGAGAAGCTGGGCGACAAGGTCGTCGGCATCATCGGCACGGGCGCCACTGCGGTGCAGGCGGTGCCCCACCTGGGTGAGATGTCGAAGGAGCTGTACATCTTCCAGCGGACACCGTCGTCCATCGACGTCCGTGACGACTGGGAGACCGACCCCGAGTGGGCGGCCACGCTCACGCCGGGCTGGCAGGCCAGCCGGCGGGCCAAGGCGTTCACCGAGCCGCCCCTGTCGGCGCTGCAGATCGAGAAGCGGGCCTCGATGACGCGCGAAGAGAAGATCCAGGCCCAGGAGAACGCCAACATCGACTACATGATGCGCATCCACCGGCGTATCGAGGAGATCGTCGAAGACCCGCAGACGGCCGAGGCGCTCAAGCCTTGGTACATGTTCATGTGCAAGCGGCCCTGCTTCCACAACGACTACCTCCCCACGTTCAACCGGCCGAACGTGCACCTGGTCGACACGCGGGGCCAGGGCATCACCCAGATCACCGAGCAGGGGCCCGTCTTCGACGGCCAGGTGTATCCGCTCGACCTCCTGATCTATGCGACCGGCTTCGAGGTGCAGAAGACGGGGACGTGGAACCGCATCGTCGGCGAGCACGGCGTCGACCTCGAGGACAAGTATCGCGACGGCATCCGGACGTTGCTCGGCATCCACACCGAGGGCTTCCCCAACCTGTTCATCATGGGCGGGTACCAGGCGTCGTTCAACTTCAACCTGACCGATGTCCTGCAGGCCCAGGGCGATCACATCGCCGCCTGCATCGACCACGTCCGGCGCAACGGTCATCGCACGATGGACGTCACGCGTGAGGCCGAGGAGGAGTGGGTGCAGGAGGTCATCGCCCATCGGGGCAAGACCAGCCGCAATGCCGAGTGCACGCCCGGTTACTACAACTTCGAGGGCGAGTTCAACCGCCGCCAGGACGGGAACTACAACGGCGGGTTCCCGAAGTACTACGACCACCTCGGCCGCGTTCGATCCCAGATCGAGCAGCACTTCGAGTTCACGCCGTAGCGCTCCATGGTCGCGTCAGTCGGGCATCCCTGGGCGCCGCCGGGTGCCCGGACCGACGAGGAGGTCGAGGAGCTCGCCGATCGTGCGTTCCTGTAGCGAGGGCTCTCGCAGCGTGATGTGGGCGCGGATCTGATACACGTTGCGGCGCCCGTCTTTCGTCTTGATGACGTAGCCGTCCTCGACCAGATCGGTCACGATGCCGTAGGCGGTCCGCTCGGTGATGCCCATGGCGGCGGCGATGTCGCGCAGCCGGATCCCAGGGTCGTTGGCGATGCACATCAGCACCCGCACGTGGTTGGTGAGAAAACTCCACTCGGGCACGATGCGGGAGCCTACGTGATGGTTCTTGCGGAAGAATGCCCGCTAGCGGCGCTCGGAGACCTCGTCGAAATGGACCGATCGGCCGGTGGATTCGTCAGACCACGAACGGGACGTAGCCGTACACGTCCACCACGACGTGGGTGCGGCCACCGCCGTCGCAGCGCACCGCCACCGTGTTCTCACCGCCGACCGCGGTCAGCGCGAGGTTGGCCAGCGTGAGACCGCTCATCCACCAGTTGATGTTCGACGTGGCCGGCAGCGGTCGTTCGCCGCTGAGGTCCGGGGCGAACACCACGAGGTAGCCCGCCCCCTCCGTCTCGGTGATCGTGACGTTGAGGAACGCCGACGCGGCGATGACGTCCTGCAGCCCGAACGCCGGTGAGAGGGTGACGCCGACCGTCTCGCCGGACTGCAGCTTGCGATGTCCCGGAAGTGGCGGGTCGACGCGTGAGTCGTACACCCGAACCGGGGTGAGCAAGGTGACCAGGGGGCCGGTCACTGGTGTCTGGTCCGGCGGTGTCTGAGCCGCCGCCGGGTGGAGCGGGAGCAGCGCTGCCGCAGCGACGCCTCCGGCGGCGGCGCCGAGCTCTCGACGAGACAACACGGAAAGAAGGGTGACAGACGCCTGGTTTCCTGTCCACCAGACGGGGTGGCTCCTGAGCCGGCCGCCTCAGGGCACGAGCACGATCTTGCCGCGGGTGTGCTGCTTCTCCAGCTCGCGGTAGGCGTCACGAACCTCGTCCAAGGGGTACACCGCGGCGATCGGGATCTCGAGCGAGCCGGCGTCGATGAGAGCGGCCAGTTCGGCCAGCACCTCGGCGCGGGCGCCGGCCATGTTGCCGTCGGTCTTGGCGCCGATGGCGCGGGCGCGATCCCAGTCGACGATGGTGTCGATGCGGTCGGCGGCCACGCCCAGCTCGACGGCGAGGTCGACGTAGCCCGATCCCCACGTGTCGACGAACGCATCGACCTGGCCGTCGGCAGCCTCGCGGATGCGGTCGGCGGCGCCGTCGCCGTGGCTGACCGGGATCACGCCGTGGGCCGAGAGCCAGTCGTGGTTGGCCGGGCCGGTCAGCCCGATCACGGTGGCGCCGGCCAGCCCCAGTAGCTGCACGACGACCGACCCGACCCCGCCGGCGGCGGCGGAGACCACCACGACGTCGCCCGGCTGCGGCGCCACGGCGCGCACCGCCGCCCATGCCGTGGCGCCGACGACGAACAACGAGCCGGCCACCTCCCACGCCACGCCGGGTGGACGCGGGGTGAGATCACCGGCTTCTACGACGACGAGCTCGGCGTGGCTGGCACGGTTGTTGGTGAAGCCGATCACCTCGTCGCCGATGGCGATGCCGCCGACGTCGGGGCCTAGCTCGGCGACGACACCGGCGAGGTCGCTGCCCTCGCCCGACGGGAACGTCGCCGGCCACCGGTCGTGCAGCAGGCCTTGGCGGATCTTGGCTTCGCCAGGGTTGATGCCGGCGGCCTTCACCCGCACGAGCACCTCGCCGGTGCCCGGAACCGGCGGCGCCACGTCGACCACCTGCAAGACGTCGACGTCGCCGTACTCGTCGAACCGGACCGCCTTCATGGGGCCTCCTCCTGCGCGAGACGCAGACGCGCGAGGAGAGCAACCAGCGCGATCACGTGCTTATGCCAGCGGTGGTCGGGTCTCGAGCCTGGCCGACGAGCGACCGCCGCACGGCTACGTTCAGCGACCGGGCTCTTGGCTCGATTCCACTCAACGGAGGGCACGGGGTGAGCGACATCGAGGAGATCCGGCGGCTGCACCATGCCTACGCCTACACGTTCGACAGTGGTGACTTCGACGGGTTCGCCGCCTTGTTCGAGCACGGCACGCTGCATCTGCGCGGCGTCGACGACCCGGCGACTGGGTCGGCAGCGGTGCGTCGCCTGGTCGATCGCTGCGTGATCCTCTACGGCGGCGTGCCGGCCACCAATCACCTCATGCACAACCTTGTCGTCGACATCGATGGCGACGGGGACACCGCGCGCGCCTCCACCTACGTGCAGGTGCTCCAAGGGTTGCCCGACTTCCCGCTTCAGACGATCGCCACCGCGTTCTACCGTGACGTGTTGCGCAAGCGCGACGGTGCGTGGACGTTCGCTGAACGGGTGACCGACGGAAGTCTCCGTGGCGACGTCTCGCGTCACCTCCGGCGCCGGCGCGACCGTCCCGCCCTGTAGCCCGACGCGCAACGGCCCCCGGTCGAGTGCAGGACCGTGGGGGCCGTTGCTGGACGCCTTCCGTCGCGGGGAGGCTATGTGCGCTCAGAATGCACCAGTCGCGCCAGACACGCAACCCATTACCGGATGAATTTCACCTGAATGGGTGAACTCACGCCAGCTCGCCTCGACGGGAGGCACGCGCCGCCGGTCGCCACGACCCGGCGACCGGAAGGTGGGAGTGGGCGCCCGCTCACCGTCTGGCACCGGGATCAACCGCGCCGCGCACCTGAGCAGTCTTTCGCCGGGACCGTGGGCGACGGGCGTCGCTTCGGGACGGGTCCACGTGGTACCCGCCGGCTGGTTGGCCCCGGGTGGCGATCAGTCGGTGGCCCGGCGGCGCGTGGCCATGACGATGACGGCACCGAGTGGGAGCAGCACGAGCGCGACCGCGGAGAATGGCAGCACGCCCGAGGCTCCGGTCGGTGGCAGGGTGGGCGGCATCGTAAGGGCGGTCGAGTTGAGCGACGGTGGCGTGTCGGTGGGCGGCGCTGGCGTGGGTGGTGGGGTCGTGGTTGGTTCGGTCGTCGGCGGCGGGGGCGGTGGGGGGGTGTTGGTGATGGTGAAGAGGCATGGGCCGCCGGCGGCCGGGCAGGAGATGTACTTGCTCGCTATGTCCTGCGGGGCGGTGATGTCGACGACGTTGTCGGGGAAGCCGGTTTCTGTGACGATCAGCAGACTGTTGGCGTTGACCAGGAGACCGCCCTGCGGCACGGATGGATCGGCGGCGTCGCGGTAGTCACAGGCGAAGACGCCGCCGGTGACGGTGCAGGTGGCGGTGCCGATGGTCGTCGGGTCGGTTTGACTGGCCGAGCTGGTGACAGTGAGCACGAAGCCGGGAGGCACGTTGGATGGTGGCGTCGCGCCGGTGCCGACCCACTGCTTGTCGATCACGATGCGGCTCGTCGCCTGGCACGGCATCGCGCCGTTGGCGGCGTCGATGAGCATGTTGGGCGGGTTGGTGTTGAACGTGCCGAGACCCATGGCGGTCGCCTGAGAGCGGATCGTGTTCTGGTAGTAGGAACCGCTCGGCCCGACCGTCTCCAGTGGGGCGCCGATTACGAGGTCCAGCTGGAACCCGCACACCACGTTCAACTGCGGGATGACGTGGGCGAGCTCGAAGCCCCCGCCGGTCGCCGGGCACGACTCGGGGCCCGAGCTGTAGCAGAACGGGAAGACAGCGGGGCCGTTCGGCTCGCGCACCAGGGCTTGGTCGTCGGTGATGTCGAACATCGCGCCGTCGGTTGCTTTCAGGGGGAAGGAGATGGCGAGGCTGTCGCACCCGGCGGCCCATGCCGTCCACCGGGTCACGATGCGGTCACCGGGAAGGATGCTGACCTGGAAGCGTCGCATCGAACCGGCAGCGGCGCCCGGGCCGGGATCGGCGAAGAACGTGGGGTTGGCGGCGATGCGGGCCGGTGCCACGCCGGCAGGGTCGATGAACGACCGGTAGCCGACCAGTACACCGGCGCCTCCCAGGCCGCCGGTGCAGCCCGCCGGGACGGCGGCGGTGGGCGGATAGGCGGCGTAGTCGCTATTCACCACCGGCGGCGGCGCGGCGCCGGCCATTTCGGTGAGGGCCCCATAGGCAAGCGCGCCGGCGCTCGCCACGGCGATGGCCGCACTCACACGGACGGCACGGAGGAAGACGCGCTGCATATCACTTCTTTTACACCACGCTGACGGGTCATAGATACAACAACGAACACATCTGCCTGATCCTGGTGGCCCGGAAGTGCGGCGGTGACCCGCATTTGACCACTACAGACCGCTGTTGGTCGACAGCATCTCGTGATTCACATGCACACAATCACCACAATCAACGTGGAGGAGAGGCATCGCAATGCTCAGATGCTCCGCAGGTGTCGTCACAATCAGTCATAGTCTGACCACAAGAAGTTGCGTAATTAGCCGCATCGAGCAGCTGATCCACCACAGCACGGCACAATCGCACGAGCGGGCACCGACGTCGCGCCGTGAGCGCGACCGTGGCTGTCGGTTCCTGCCTTGGCGGCGTGGCGTTCAGCCGCTTGGGCCGACGAGCACCTCGAACCGCGCACCGATCGTGGCGCTCGTTGTCGGGCGTTCGCCGCGATCGTCCATGAACGGGCCGCCGTCGAGATCGAGATGGGTCTCGCCGAAAAGGGCCCGGCATCGGGCCCCTCACCGCCATGTGCCTGGCCCTCTACGAGTC
>CAWCTH010000006.1:0-19811 GCA_963798445.1 uncultured Acidimicrobiales bacterium | reverse complement strand
CCGTGTGGATGTCCTGACGCTCCTGGAACGCCTGCACCAGGCCGGGGTCTTCGGCCAAGTGGGCGATGCAGCGCAGCTCGATCTGGTTGTAGTCGGCGACCAGCAGCAGGTGACCCGGCGCCGGCACGAACGAACGGCGGAACTGGCGTCCTTCCTCGGATCGGACCGGGATGTTGTGGAGGTTGGGCTGATCCGACGACAGCCGCCCCGTGCGGGCGACGGTCTGGTTGAAGGTGGCGTGGATGCGGCCATCGGGCGCCACCTCCGACAGCAGACCCTCGCCATACGTGGATCGCAGCTTCTCGACCTCGCGGTACGACAGCAGCGGATCGATCAGCTCGGGCCACTGGTCCCGCAGCCGCTCCAGCGACGACGCATCGGTGGAGAAGCCGGTCTTGGTGCGCTTCTGGGGCGACAGACCACGCTCGTCGAAGAGCACCTGGCGCAGCTGCGTCGGCGAGTTGAGGTTGAACTCCCGCCCGGCAGCGGCGTACACCTCGCCCGCCAGGCGCACGCACTCCGACGTGAGACGGTCGTTGAGGCGCCGAAGCTCCACCGCGTCGACGCCGATCCCGGCCTCTTCCATGCGGGCCAGGACGGCGACGAGCGGGTTCTCGATCTCGTCGTAGAGCCGGCGCATGCCCTGCTTGTCGAGTGCGGCGACCAGCGCCGGCGCCAGGCGGCCGATGGCGAGCGCCTCGCGGGCCGCACCGAGCGCATCGTCGGTGGCCTCGCCGTCGAGGTCGAGCTGGCCGTCGGGCACGCCGTCTGCGGGCAGCGTGTCCCCGGTGTAGCGGCCGAGGAGGTCGGCCACGTCGTAGCGGTTCTCGGCCGGGTCGATGAGGTAGGCGGCGATGGCCGTGTCGAGCTGGAGCGAGTGGAGCTCGAGGCCCAAGGCGGCGAGTCCCCGCACGAGCGCCTTGGCCTGGTGAGCGTGGACCGCTCGCCCGTCGGCGAGCGCCGCCCGCACCGTGGGATCGGCCAGGTACGAGGCCGGCAACCAGCCGACCTCGGCCGACTCGGGGTCGAGCACGACGGCCAGCCCGGCGACGGCGGAGCGCCCGGGCGCGCCGACCCACGCCGCGGCGACGTCGAGCGTGACGGGCTGGCCGAGCGCCACCACGGCGTCGGCGGCCGACGGGAACCGCACCACCTCGGCCTCGATGACCTGCCCGCCGTCGACCGGCCCCGCCGTGATGGGGGCATTCAGCACTTCCTCGAGCCGCTCGAACAACGTGCGGAACTCGAGGAAGTCGAACAGGCGCTTCAGCTCGGCCATATCCGACGGTCCCCACGTCAACGACTCCAGCTCGACGGTGACCGGGGCGTCACGCCGCAACACCATCACGGCGGCGTTCTGGCGCACCCGTTCCTCGTGCTCGGCCAGCGAGGCCCGGAGCTTGGGAGTGAGGGCTTGGAGGTTGGCGAAGATGCCGTCGAGCCCGCCGTAGGTGGCGATCAGCTTGGCCGCCGTCTTCTCGCCCACGCCGGGCACGCCCGGCAGGTTGTCGGACGGATCGCCGCGCATCGCCGCGTACTCCGGATACTGCTTCGGGGTCACGCCGGTGCGTTCGAAGATGCCGGCCTCGTCGTACAGGGCGTAATCGGACACGCCCCGGCGGTTGTAGAGGACCTTCACGAGCGGGTCCTCGACGAGCTGGTACTCGTCGCGATCGCCGGTGACGATGATGACCTCGACGTCCTTGGCCTTGGCCTCCTCCACCACCGTGGCGATGATGTCGTCGGCCTCGAAGCCGGCAACGTCGAGCGTCACGATGCCCAGCGTCTCCACGACCTGACGAACGAGACCCATCTGCTGGCGCAGGATGTCAGGGGCGGCCGTCCGATTGGCCTTGTAGTCGGCGATGGCCTCGTGGCGAAAGGTCGGCTCGGGCCGGTCGAAGGCGGCGATGACGCCGTCGGGGCGGTTGTCGCGCAGCAGGTTGATGAGCATGGACGTGAAGCCGAAGACGGCGTTGGTGACCTGACCTGACGCCGTGGCCATGTCGGGCGGGAGGGCGAAGAACGCCCGGTACGTGAGCGAGTTGCCGTCGAGAAGGAGGAGCTTGCTCACGGGGTGAGGTCGCCACTCACGACCTGCTCAGCCACCGCCTTCATCTTCGTGCGCTCCGCCATGGCCCGCTTCTGGATGAACGAGAACGCGTCCTGCTCGGAGAGGCCGTGGCGATCCATGAGGATGCCCTTGGCCCGGTCGAGGAGCTTGCGGGTCTCGAGCTGCTCCTCCAGGCCGCGCACCTCCTCGGCCAGCGCACTCATCTCCTTGAAGCGCCCGATGGCCAGCTCGATGGCCGGCACCAGGTCGCTCTTCTGGAAGGGCTTCACGAGGTAGGCCAACGCTCCAGCGTCGCGGGCCTGCTCGATGAAGTCGCGCTGGCTGAAGGCGGTCAGCACGAGCACGCCGCACAGGCGTTCCTCGCTCATGGCCCGGGCGGCGTCGAGGCCGTCCATGCCAGGCATCTTGATGTCGAGGATGGCCAGGTCAGGGCGCAGCGCACGCGCCAGCGCCACTGCCTCGTCCCCGCGGCCGGTCTCGCCCACGATCTCGTAGCCCTCTTCCTCGAGGGTCTCGCGCAGATCGAGGCGGATGATCGCCTCGTCCTCGGCGATCAGTACGCGAGTCGGCAACGGTTCCTCCCTTCAGAGCGCTCCATTCAACCACCCAACCGTCTCGACGGCCGTCAGCCGGCGAGAAGGCGGTCGAGCAGCTCGTCGCTACGGGCTTCCAGGCCGGCGATCGATTCGACCACTTCGGCCCGGCGCCGGCCCATCGCATCGGCGTGCCGGCGGGCGTCGCGATGCTCCCGGTCGGCCACGGGCGTCTCGGAGACGAGCGCCCGCAGATGGGCGTCGTCGGCGTCGTCACCCAGGTGCACCAGTTGCTCGTCGATGACCCGCAGTTCCTCCCGAAGGGCGCGGCAGACGGGCGCTGACCTCCGCAAGGCGGCGTTCGACCAAGGAGCGGTGCACGTTCGGGATCATACGGACGGGCGGACCCGACTGCCCGGCAACTCGGCGGCATCGAAGGCCGGCGTCGAAGGCCGGCACGCGGCGCCACTCGCCATCGGGTACACATCGTCTCGATGAGCGACGCGTGGTCGATCAGCGACGGCTACTGGGACACGGGCGGCCACTGGCACCCCACGGCCGACGCGACCCGGCGAACCCTGCTGGCGGCCATGGGCGCCGACGACCGCGACGCGCCGCCGCCGCCCCCGCCGATGTGGTTCCTGGAAGCCGGCTCGGCCGCGACGCTGGGCGATCCATGCGACGTCGTCCTGGAGGACGGCACGGCGCTTCCCGACCTACATGCGCTCCCGCCGGATCTGCCGCTCGGCTACCACGACCTCCAGCACCGCCGGGGTGGACCCGCGACCCGCTTGGTCGTCACCCCCAGACGGTGCCCGCTGCCGGAACGGTCGTGGGGATGGGCGGCACAGCTCTACGCGCTGCGGTCGTCCATGAGTTGGGGCATCGGCGATCTCGTCGACCTCCGCCATCTGGCGGAGTGGTCGGCTCGTCTCGGCGCACGGGTGCTGATGATCAACCCGCTGCACGCCGCCGCCCCGACGCAGCCGCAGCAGCCGAGCCCGTACTCGCCGACGTCGAGGCTGTGGCGCAACGTCGCCTACATCAGCATCGCGGAGCTGCCGGGCGTGGGCACGCTGGGCGCCGACCTCGCGCCGCTCGACGAAGCCGGGCGCGCGCTCAACGGTTCCGAACGCATCGATCGCGACGCCGTGCATCGCCTCAAGATCGACGCCCTCACCCGGTTGCACGCCGTGTTCGAAGCGGGCGGCACCGGCCACGATGCCTTCAACGAATGGGTGCGGCGCCAGGGCGAACCGCTCGTGCACTTCGCCGTGTGGAGCGTGCTGGCCGAGCGCTACGGGCCGTCGTGGCCGGGGTGGCCGGCGCCGTACCGCCACCCGGCATCGCCGGCCGTCGCCGAGCTGGCCGTTTCCGAACGGAGCCGGGTCCGGTTTCACCAGTGGTGCCAGTGGCAGCTGTACGGCCAGCTGGGCATGGCGGGCGGTGCCGGCGTCAACATCGTGGCCGACCTCGCCGTCGGGTTCGACCCCCACGGCGCCGATGCGTGGTCGTTCCAGGACCTGCTGGGCGAAGGCTGCCGCGTGGGTGCGCCGCCCGACACCTTCAACCCGCTCGGCCAGGACTGGGGCTTGCCGCCGTTCGTGCCGTGGAAGCTCCGAGCGGCCCGTTACCAGCCGTTCATCGACACGATCCGGGCGTCGTTCGCCCACTGCGGCGGCATCCGCATCGACCACGTCATGGGCCTCTTCCGGCTGTACTGGATCCCGCCGGGGGTCGGGCCCAGCGACGGCGCCTACGTTCGTTACCCCCACAACGACCTGCTCGACCTGCTGGCCCTCGAGGCCCAGCGAGCCGGCGCCTTCGTCGTGGGCGAGGACCTGGGCACCGTGGAGGAGGAGGTGCGCGACACGCTCGCCGACCGCCAGATCCTGTCGTACCGGCTCCTCTGGTTCGAAGAGGGCGCTCCGTCCACCTTTCCCCGCCAGGCACTGGCCGGCGTCACCACCCACGACCTCCCGACGATGGCAGGGGTGTGGAGCGGCGCCGATCTGGCCGACCGCCAGCGTCTCGGCCACGCCGGGGACGGCAGCGACGACCTGTGGTTCCGGTCGCGCATCCACCTCGCCACCGGTCTGGGCGACGACGCCTCCACCGAGGAGGTCGTCGTAGCCACCCATGAGGCCCTGGCGGGCGCCCCGTCGCTCATCGTGGTGGCCACGCTCGACGACGCCGTCGCCATGGTGGAGCGGCCCAACCTGCCGGGCACGATCGACGAGTGGCCGAACTGGCGCATCCCGCTGCACCGCACGCTCGAGGAGATCGAGTCGGATCCGCTGGTGCTGGCGGTCGCCCAGGCCCTCGACGCGGGGGTCCGGCGGGACGTGGCCGTTGACCTACCGTCACCGACGTGACGGCGCCCGATCTACCGTCAGCGACGTGATGATCGAAGGCCTGCCGCTGTGGCTGGCCCAGACGAATTGCTGGATCGTGGCGCCGGCTGGGCCCGGCGGCGAGTGCGTCATCATCGACGCCCCGCCCGATCCCACGAACATCCTCAACCGTCTCGTTCACCACGAGCTGCGGCTGGTGGCCATCCTCAACACCCACGGCCACGTCGATCACGTCGGTGGCGTGGCGCCACTGCTGCACGAGCTGGAGCACGGCGACGAGGTGCCCGTGCGCATCCACGACGCCGATCGCCACATGCTCCTGGATCCGGTCGGCTCCAGCGGGATGCTGGGGCGCTACCTCGAAGGCCTGGACCTGCGACCGCCGGAATTGATCTACGGGTTGGACGACGGCGAGCGGGTCAGTGGCGCGGGGATGACGTTCACCGCCATCCACACGCCCGGCCACACCGCGGGATCGGTGTGCTTTCGCCTCGAGGTCGAGGGCGCGGCGCCGATCCTGTTCTCGGGCGATCATCTGTTTGCCGGGTCGATCGGGCGGACGGACCTGCCCGGTGGTTCGTTCGAGACGCTGATGGCGTCGATGGCGGAGAAGATCCTGCCGATGGCCGACGAGGTGCAGGTGCTGCCGGGCCACGGTGAGGTCACGACGGTCGGGCGGGAGCGGAAGACGAACCCGTTCCTGCTGGAGCTCCAGCAGCGCGGGGGCACCTGGCAACGCTGAGGCTGACAGCTGGCTCGCCGCGGGCCCCGCGGCCCGGGCCAGGGGCTCGCGGCCAGGGGCTCGCGGGCCAGGGGCTCGCGGCCACCGACGCCGACGCCTGGCGTGCTGATCCACGGTGGGTGACGGCGAGGCCGGCTTGCGTCCCGATCTCACGCTGAGTGGGCGCCGTTCAGCCCATTCTCGGTGCATCTGAGCTTCTCGGTGCAGCTCGCATGCAGATGTGCGGTTCAAGCGCGACGAGAAGCGAGTGTCTGGGCGGTGTTCGAGCACGCTGCGCGACATCGGCGCCGATGGCCCTTGGCCCGCTATCAAAACCTCGGCCAGCGTGGCCGGCTTGCCACCGGATGCGGGCTGCTCAACCCGCCTCCCGGCCGACTGCGTCGACCGCAACCGGTTTCCAGCATTGACTAACCGATGTATAGCCGCGACAATGCACTGTCAGCAGTGCCCCGACCGCATTGAGTCACGTGGCGGCACTCAGAGACGAGGTCACAGATGGCAGCACCGGCGGGCCAGACCACTCGGGCGCGGCGCGCCGGCGTGGGCATCGCCGTCGCCGCGGTGGTTGCCGTGAGCGGCGGGCTGGCGCTGGCCGGGGCCGCGCCCGGCCCGCTGACCACACCATCGGCGACGGCTGCCGAAGCATCCGCGCTGATCTCGATCTCGCCGACGCGGGCGCTCGATACTCGTGCATCGTCGGGTGGTCCGATCGGCGTGACCATCGCCGGTCCTCTCGGCCCGGATGAGACGCTCGACCTCAAGCTCACGGCACCGGGGCCCGTTCCCGTCGATGGCGTTGCCGCCGTGATCAACGTGACCCTCGACGGCGCGACGGCCAAGAGCTTCCTGACGGTCTGGCCGGCTGGTGAGCCCCGTCCGCTGGCGTCGACGAACAACGCCGAGCCCGGTTTGATCACGCCGAACTCGATGATCGCCAAGCTGGGCACCAATGGCAGCATCAGCATCTTCAATGCCGCTGGCAGCACCCACGTCGTGATCGACGTGGTCGGCTATCTCGTGCCGCTGCAGAAGGTCGCCGTCACGGGAGCGCAGTTCCTCGTCGGCACGACGGAGCCGGCGGCGACCCTCGGCCAGATCGGCGATACGTACTTCAACACCGTGGCCAAGGTCCTGTACGGACCGAAGGGCGTCTCAGGATGGGGGCAGCCCAGCAGCCTCGCCGGCAGCCAGGGACCCGTCGGCCCCGTCGGCCCGATCGGCGACGCCGGACCTCCAGGCCCAGTGGGTCAGGCGGGACCCTCAGGATCGGGTGGCGCCCAGGGTCCGGCCGGAATCGTTGCCGCCTACAACGGTCACGCGGATCTTGCAGCAACGACGTTGGTGAACGGAGCGGCTCCGATCGTTTTCGCCGAAGAACTGGAGTTCGGCGGTGGGATCGTGAGAGACGGTGACAACGCCGGATTCACCGTTGTCCAGGCTGGCTACTACCGGGCCAGCTATCGAGTAACCACGACGAGCTCCATTTCGGGAGGGAGGGTTGACGTGCGTGTGAATGGAACGCCCGCGGCCTCCTCCCTGCAGGTGGCCACGGTCGGCAGTCAGTCCGACGAGATGCTTCTTCTACTTACGGCCGGCCAGACAGTGATCCTTGCCCTCACGAGCAACGGCACTGGCACCCCGCAGGGCTCGGCTGAGGTGATGTTTGAGCGGCTGTCGCCGCCGCCGGGCTGAGGGGACGGTCCGGCGCCTGCCCTTCGAACAGCGGTGCCCGAGGTGGGATTCGAACCCACATGCCCTTTCGGACAGCGGATTTTGAGTCCGCCGCGTCTGCCATTCCGCCACTCGGGCCAGCCGAACGATGCTACCCGCCGGTAGTGCGTCGTTCGCTGATCAAGGAACGTAACCTCGTCGCAACGGTACCGGTCGGAACCGGACACAGACGAGAGGAGGCCGCCAGCCACATGCTTGCCTTCACGTTCCCAGGCCAGGGTTCACAACGCCCCGGGATGGGCCGCCCATGGGTCGATCACGAGAGCTGGGAACTGGTGGGCGAGGCGTCCGACATCGCCGAACGCGACCTCGGCCGGCTGCTGCTCGACGCTGAAGCGGACGAGCTCAAGGACACCCGCAACGCGCAGATGACCACGTTCGTCTCCAGCCTGATGGTCGTCGACGCAGTGGAGCGCCTGGGCATCGAGGCCGCGTACTGCGCCGGTCACAGCCTCGGCGAATACACCGCCCTCGTCGCCACCGGCGCCCTGAGCTTCGAAGAAGGTGTCCGTCTGGTCGCGGAACGGGCTGACGCGATGCACGACGCCGGCCTCGAACATCACGGGACGATGAGCGCCGTGCTCGGCCTGGACGACGACAAGGTCGAGGTCGCCTGCCGCCTCGCAGACGACGAGGTCTGGGTCGCCAACTTCAACGCCCCCGGCCAGGTGGTCATCGCCGGCTCGGAAGACGGCGTCCGCCAAGCGTCTGAGCACGCCAAGCAGCTCGGCGCCAAGCGGGTGATGCCGCTGCCGGTGTCCGGCGCCTTCCACACGCCCTACATGGCACCGGCGCGCGACCGCCTGCGCAAGGCCATTGCCGAGGCGGCACCACGCGACACCGACGTGCCGGTGGTTTCCAACGTCGACGCCCTCCCCCACCACCACGGCGGAGAATGGTCGAGCCTCCTGTCCGCCCAGTTGTCGAGCCCGGTGCGCTGGAAGCACTGCCTCCTGACGCTGGGCGACAAGGGCGTGACCGACTTCGCCGAGCTGGGCCCGGGCGGTGTGCTCACCGGCATGGCCAAGCGGACGGTCAGCGGATCGCGTGCCGTGTCCCTCGCCGTGCCCGACGATCTCGACCGTCTGTTGGAGCTCGTCGCCGGCAGCCGGCCCAGCGTTGCGCCGGCCCTGCAGGGCGAGCACCTGTTCGCCACAGAGCGATTGGTCGTGAGTCCGGCCGCCGGCGTGTTCAGCTATCCAGGCACCCTGCAGGAGGGCGCGCACATCGAGACAGGGGAGGTCCTGGGGCGAGTGGGAAGCCATGACGTGCGTTCACCATTTTCGGGCGTGCTCCAGTCGTATCTGGCGATGGAGGGAGAGCGGGTCACGATCCGCCAACCCATCGCCTGGCTGAGGACGCACTGACGTGCCCCCCAACCCCGGAGGCACGCAGGGCGGGATCATCACCGGATGGGGCAGCGCCCTGCCTGAGAAGGTCGTCACCAACGACGAGCTGACGCTCACGATGGACACCAACGACACGTGGATTCGCGAGCGCACCGGGATAGCGCAACGACATCTCGGCGGCAGCACCATGTCGCTGTCGGTCGAGGCCGGACGCAAGGCGCTCGAGAAGGCCGGCGTGGAACCCGGCTCGATCGACGTGCTCGTGCTGGCCACCACGACGCCGGACCAGACGGTGCCGGCGACCTCGGCGACCGTGCAGCACGCGCTCGGCTTGAGGTGTGGCGCCTTCGACCTGAATGCGGCGTGCTCCGGCTTCACCTACGCCCTCGTGGTGGCGCACGGCATGCTGGCCATCGGCTCGCGGCGCGCCCTCGTCATCGGCACCGACACGCTGTCGCGAATCACCGACTTCACCGACCGGGGCACGGGCATCCTCTTCGCCGACGGCTCCGGCGCGGTGGTGCTCGAAGCCGTCGACGGCCCCGGACAGCTGCTCGGTTGGGACATCGACGCCGACGGCTCACTGGTGTCACTGCTCTATTGCGACATCGCCGGCTACATCAAGATGGACGGCAAGGAAGTGTTCCGGCGGGCCGTGCGCATCATGGTGGACTCGGCCGAGAAGTCAATGAAGCACGCCGGCGTCACCGCTGATGAGCTCAAGCTGGTCGTACCCCACCAAGCCAACATCCGCATCATCGAAGCCGCCTGCAAGCGCCTGGGCGTGCCTATGGAGCGGGCCGCCACTACCATCGATCGGACCGGGAACACCTCATCGGCGTCAATTCCCTCTGGCCCTCGCCGAAGCCCTCGACAAGGGCCAGATCGACGACGGCGACCTCGTGCTGCTGGTCGGCTTCGGCGCCGGCATGACCGCCGCCAGCGCCGTGTTGCGTTGGGGAGGCGCGACCGAGTGAGCCGCTCGGTCCTCGTCACGGGAGGGGCGAGGGGCATCGGTTTCGCCGTCGCCCAGCGCTTCGCCGCCGATGGCGAGCAGGTGACGGTCACCTATCGGAGCTCACCGCCCCCGAACGGCCTCCTGGCGGTGAAGTGTGACGTCACCTCGTCGGCCGAGGTCGATGCGGCCTTCAAGGCGGCCGAGGACGCCCACGGCCCGGTGCAGGTGTTGGTGTCGAATGCCGGCATCACCAAGGACGGCCTCCTGCTGCGCATGAGCGAGACCGATTTCGCGTCCGTGCTCGACGCCAACCTCACCGCCGCCTACCGGGTGGCCAAGCGGGCGGCTCAGGGCATGCTGCGGGCGCGCAGTGGCCGCATCATCCTGATCTCGTCGGTCGTGGGGCTCACCGGCCAGGCCGGGCAGGCGAACTACGCCGCGTCCAAGGCCGGCCTGGTCGGCTTCGCCCGTTCCCTCGCTCGCGAGCTGGGGAGCCGCAGCATCACCGTCAACGTCGTCGCCCCTGGCCCCATCGACACCGACATGACCGCCGTGCTGTCCGACGACCTGAAGCGACAGATGACCGAACGCGTCCCGCTCGGTCGATTCGGTACCGCGGCCGAGGTCGCCGGGGCTGTGGCCTTCCTGGCGTCACCCGATGCCGCCTACATCACGGGGGCCGTCATCCCTGTCGACGGCGGCCTCGGCATGGGCCATTAGCCTGCACGAACCAACCACGAGCAAGGAGCATCACGTGGACGAAGAGCTGTTTGGTCGGTTCCGGAAGTGCGCGGTCGACGTGCTGTCGGTGCCCGAGGACAAGGTCGTTTTGGACGCCCGGTTCGCCGAGGATCTCGAAGCCGACAGCCTCGACCTCGTTGAACTCGTGATGGCCCTCGAGGAAGAGTTCGGCATCACGGTGCCCGAGGAAGACCTCGACGGCATCACCACGGTCGGTGGGGCCTACGAACTCGTCGTGAACAAACTCTGAGGACGGCGCGCATGGATGGCAAGGGCCGCCGCGTGGTCGTCACCGGCATCGGGGTCGTAGCGCCATGTGGTCTCGGCAAAGAGGCCTATTGGGAGGGGTTGCTGCGGCCCTGGACAGAAAACGGACCGACGAGGGCCGTCCCTGACTGGGATCCCTCGCCGTGGTTCGCCAACCCGAAGGAGTCGCGGCGAGCCGACCGTTTCCAGCAGTTCGCACTGGCCGCTGCGGCGATGGCCCTCGACGACGCCGGCGGTGAGCCATTGGCCGACCCGGCGCGCAAGGGCGTCGTGATAGCCACGGGCATCGGTGGCCTCAACACCCTCGAAGACCAGATCTGGACCCGGCTGAACAAGGGCGAGCGGCGGGTGTCGCCGTTCCTGGTACCGATGATGATGGCCAACGCCGCTGGTGCCGCTGTCTCGATGCGCTACGGCTGGCAAGGCCCGTGCGAGACCATCGTCACTGCGTGCGCCGCGTCCACCCACGGCATCGGCTACGCCGCCCGTCTCATCGCCTGGGGTCGATGCGACGCCATGCTCGCCGGTGGTTCGGAGTCCACGCTGACACCCACCGCCGAAGCCGGCTTCCGCAACATGACGGCACTGACCACGTCAGGGATCTCGCGGCCGTTCGACACCAAGCGCGACGGCTTCGTGATGTCGGAGGCGGCGTCCGTGCTGCTGCTCGAGGACCTCGAGTCGGCGGTTGCGCGCGGCGCTCGCATCCTGGGCGAGGTGCTCGGGTCGGCCAGCAACGCCGACGCCCATCACATCACGGCGCCGTCGCCAGGCGGCACCGGCGCGATGGCCTGCATGGAGCTGTGCCTCGCTGACGCGGGGCTGACCCCCGGCGACATCCGTCAGATCAACGCCCACGGCACGTCGACGGGGCTCAACGATGCCGCCGAGGCCGGCGCCATCGCCAAGCTGTTCGGCTCGCCCGGGCCGCCCGTGACCTCCACCAAGGGCGTCACCGGCCACGCGTTGGGGGCCGCCGGCGCACTGGAGGCGGCGGCGCTGCTGCTGTCGATCGAGCACCGGCTCATCCCGCCCACGATGGGCACCACCGAGCTGGACCCGGACATGAGCATCGACCTCGTCATCGGCGAGCCCCGGCCGTGGGAACCCGGGCCCGCGCTGTCGAACAGCTTCGGCTTCGGCGGCCACAACGGCAGCCTGGCCCTCGCGCCGGTCTAATTGCGGCGCCTGCGGCGCCTGGCGGCGCCGCGCAGGCGCCCGGCTCGTCGCGAACTTGTTCACCAGCGCGCTGAATTCGAGCGCGGCGCGCCGGCCGCGGCGTCGTCAGAACAGCAGCTGCTGGAAGGCGCCCCGCTCGATCTCGAGCAACGCCCGCTTCACGTCCAGCCGGCCGCCCGTCGCCGGGCCGCCGCCGTAACCGGTGAGGGCACCGTCGGCGGCCACCACACGGTGACACGGCACGATGACAGCGATCGGGTTGTGCTTGAGCGCACCACCGACGGCCCGCACCAGGCCCGGCTCGCCCAGCTCGGCCGCCAGCTCGCCGTAGGCCCGGGTCTGGCCGTAGTCGATCGCGAGCGTGAGCTCGAGCACGCTGCGCTGGAAGCCGCCCACGCCACCGAGATCCAGTGGGACGTCGAAGCGGCGCCGCTCACCGGCGAAGTACTCGACCAGCTGCGCGCCGGCGCGCTGCACCACGACCGAGCCCGGCCCATCGCCCTCGCCCTCGCCCCACGCCACCGCGGTGACGGCATCGGCGGTGCCGTGGATCAACAGCGGACCGAGCGGCGTGTCGACCCTCACCTCGCCCCCTCCAACGCCAGCAGGAACGCCTTGCGCTCCACGCCGCCGGCGTAGCCGGTCAGCGAGCCGTCCGAGCCCACGACCCGATGGCAGGGAACGACGATCGGCAGGGGGTTGCGGGCGTTCGCTCCCCCGGCGGCCCGGCTGGCGGTGGGCCGCCCGATGGCCCGGGCCACCTCTTGGTAGGTGGCCACCGCGCCGAAGGGGACGTCGCGCACGGCCCCCAGCACGAGCACCTGGAAGGCGGTCATCAACCGCATGTCGAGCGCCAGGTCGAAGGCGTGCCGGGTGCCGGCGAAGTAGTCGTCGAGCTGGCGCCGGGCGGCGTCGAGGCGGCTCGGCATCGTGAGCACCCGAGGCGACACCTTGGCGGCGAGCTCGTCCACTGCGGCGTCGGCGTCGCGATAGCTCACCATCACCAGGCCCTCGTCGGTGGCGGCCAGCACCAGGGTGCCGATCGGCGAGTCGTGCGCCGTCCACGCCACGTCCACCAGACCCTCGGCATCGGCCCGCCGCACCACGGCGTCCCACAGCTCAGTCACCGTCATCGTCCCACTCCCCTGTCCTCAGTGCCCGCACGCCGGTACTGGCGTGCTGGCGGGCCGCCACTTCGCTGACACCCATCGCCAGCGCCACCTCCCGGTACGGGAGATCGCCGGCGTAGCGCAGCAGCACGGCGTGGCGCTGGCGTTCCGGTAGTTGGCGCACGGCGTCCCACACCGGGCTGCTCTCGTCCACGTCGTCGAGGCGCACGTCCTCGGGCACCGCCGCCACCGGCAACGGCCGCCGGGAGCGGGCCCGGTGGTGGTCGAGCGCCTTGTTCCGGGCCACCGTGAACAGCCAGCCCCGGAGGTTCTCGTCCGAGCGCAGCGCCGGATAGGCGCGCAACGCCGCCAGGAACGTCTCCTGGAAGCAATCAGCCGCGTCCTGGCGACCCACGGCGGCCACCAGGTAGCGATGCACGCCGGCGGCGTGCGCGTCCACGAGCCGTTGGAACGGCGGCAGCGTCACGACCAGAAGAACGCCGGTGACCACCGTTTCGTGAGGATCACGGGTCGACGATCACGAACATCAGCTCGCACTCGCACGCCGTCTTGCCGGCGAGGCTGGCCCGGCCCTTGCCCTTGCCGCCCCGTCCGGACATGCGCTCGAGCTGAACGGACAGCTCCAGCGTGTCGCCCGGACCGACCTGGCGGCGGAAGCGGGCACCGTCGAGCCCGCCGAACAGGGGTAGCCGCCCGGCGTAGCGCTCGTCGGTGAGGACGGCGACCGCCCCGAGCTGGGCCACGGCTTCGCACATGAGCACGCCCGGAAGCGTGGGCCGCCCCGGGAAGTGCCCGGGCCAGAACCACTCTTCACCGGTGAGGTGCCAGCTGCCCTCGGCTGACTGGCCCGGCACCAGCGCGGTCACCTCGTCGACGAAGAGGAACGGTGGCCGGTGCGGCAGGATGTCCGCCGGCCGGGGCAGGATCACGAGCCGAGCGCCTTCACCAGGTTGGTCGGCGTGTCCTTCGGGCTGACCTTGTACCACGCCTGCTCGATCTGCCCCTTCTCGTCGATGAGGAAGGCCGAGCGCAGGATGCCCATGTACTTCTTGCCGTACATCGACTTCTCCTTCCACACGTCGTAGGCCTCGGCCACCGCGTGGTCAGGGTCGGACAGCAGCGGGAAGCCGAGGCCGTACTTGGTGTCGAACTTCTTCTGCGCCGCCGGCTTGTCGGGGCTGATGCCGATGATGGCGGTGTCACCCACGTCCGTGGCGATGTCGCGCAGGCCGCATGCTTGCGTCGTGCAGCCAGGTGTGTCGGCCTTCGGGTAGAAGTAGACGAGCACCTTGCGCCCCTTGTACGACGAGAGCTTCTGCGTGGCGCCGTCCTGGTCCGGGAGCGAGATGGCGGGGGCCTTGTCGCCGGGCTTGAGCATGAGCGCACCATACCGACCCACGGCGACCGTGCCATTCCCGTCAGCGCATCCGGCGCGTCAACACCCCATTGCGTCGCACAGACGCTGACACACGTCGGCGAGCCGCCGGGGCGCGAGCTTCACTACGGGTCGGCGGAAGACGTCGCGACGGATCGTGTGGATGTTGTCGAAGTTCACGAGGCAGTCGCTCGGCACACCATCGACCTCCGTGGTGAGCTCGAGCTCGGAGACGAGCCCTCGCCGCGTTCCGCGTGAGTGCGACGACGACGACCGAGCCGATTCGATCGGCGACCGGATCTCGGGTCAGCACGAGCACCGGGCGGTCGCCGCCGGGCGTTGCCGCGAACCAAACCTCACCGTGCTGCATCAGCCCAATCCGACCAATCCTCAGCGGGGCCCCAGTCAGCGATCGATGCCAGAGATGCTTCCTCAGCTGTCAGCGGATTCTTCGTCCATCGTTTCGCGTCAACCTCCGACGCGAGCCGAACCAGGTGCCGATGCAACGCGTCGCGGAGCAGTTGAGACTTGTCGATGCCGAGCCGCTCGGCCCACCGCTGCACTTCTTCGGCCTCGGCGTCCTCGACGCGGAAGCTCATCATTGTCATACGAGCACCATATGTCGTATGACGTTTTAGTGGGCGAGGCCGGCGACGATGTTGATCGTCATGGCGATGATGGCCGTGCCGAAGAGGTAGGACAGCAGCGCGTGCCGCAACGCGGTGTGGCGGATCGCCTTCGCTTGCAGGTTCGTGTCCGACACCTGGTACGTCATCCCGATCGTGAAGGCGAGGTAGGCGAAGTCGCGATAGTCCGGCGCCTCGACCTCGTTGAACTGGATGCCGCCTTCGAGCGAGTAGTACAGGTCGGCGTAGCGCAGGGCATAGACGGTGTGGACGACGGCCCACGCCAGCAGGACGCTGATCACGCCGAGAGCAGTCAGGCCGGCGACGCCGGCGCCCTCTGCCGCGCGACGCCTTCAGCAGGATGAAACCGACGCCGACGAGGCTGGCGAGGGAGGCGGCCAGCACGATGAGGTCGAGGGCGAAGCGCGACTCGTCTTCGCGGTTCGCCATTGCTCGGGTCCGGTCGCTGTCGGCGACGAGCATCATCGCCAAGGTGAGGACCTCGAACGTCGTGGCGGCGGCGCACCACGCGATGAGCGAGATGGCCTCCCATGGCGCGATCCGGCTCGCCACGCCGCCGGCGACGACGCTGGCCACGACGCTCATGGCCAGGCGGCGACGCGCCGGGACCCACCTCTCGAGCGGCGGCGGGGCGACGGGTGTGGCGATGCCTCCAGCCTGCCATCCGCACCCTTGCCAATCGCGGCACGCCGGCGAGGTACCGAACCGAGCGAAACCCACTCGGTTCGGTGACTCGCACGAGATCCGGCCGTAACGGAACCTCTCGTACCCTTGGCCCATGGCCCGCACGGACGCCGACACCGCCGTAGGCGACGACATCCGGCTGCTCGGACGTCTGCTGGGCGACGTGATCCGGGCGGAGACGGGCACCGGTGTCTTCGACCTGATCGAACACGCGCGACAGGTCGCCGTCACGGAGCGACGCGACGGCACTGCACCGATCGCGGAGCTGGCCCGCGAGTTGCTGCCCGCGTCGATCGAGGACCAACTGCACGTGATCCGCGCCTTCGCCTGGATCTCGCTGCTGGCCAACACTGCCGAGGACGTGCATCACGAGCGGCGCCGCCGGTTCCATCTGGCCGCCGGTACCGGCCACCGGGACGGCAGCGTCGCCGCCGTCTTCGATCACCTCGTCGCCGCTGGCCTCAGCGCCGCCGAGGTGGCCGCGGTATTGAGCGAGCTCAGCGTCAGCCCCGTGCTCACGGCCCACCCGACCGAGGTCAGGCGCAAGACCGTGCTCGACGCCCTCGGGCGCATCGCCGCCCTGCTCGGTGAGCGCGGACGGCTGGACGCGGACGCCCCCGAGGGCACCGACCTCGACGACGCGCTGCGCCTCCAGGTGCTGATGCTGTGGCAGACGGCGATCCTGCGGCTGTCCAAGCTGCGGGTGCGTGACGAGATCAACGAATCGCTGCGCTACTACGACACGAGCCTGTTCGAGGTCGTGCCCGCGCTGCAACGCGACATCGAGCGAGAGTTCCGCGCCCGATGGGGTGAGGGTGTCCGGCTCGGACCGGTCATCTCCATGGGCTCGTGGATCGGCGGCGATCGTGACGGCAACCCGTTCGTCACCGCCGAGGTCATGCGCCTGGCCACCACCGCCCAGGCGACGCTGGCTCTCGGCCATCACCTCGCCGCCGTGCAGCGCCTCTCGGTCGAGCTGTCCATGTCGTCGCGCCTGGTGACACCGACAGCGGCCCTCGACGACCTGGCCGCTCGGTCCGCCGACGAGTCGCCCTTCCGCGTCGACGAGCCGTACCGGCGGGCCTTGCGTGGCATGCACGCCCGGCTCCATGCCTTCGCCGCGCTGGTCCTCGACGACGTCCCAGGTCCCCTCCCCCACGCCCAGCTCGAGCCCTACCGCTCCATCGACGAGCTGCAGGCCAACCTCGACACGGTGGTCGAATCGCTGGCCTCGCACGGGGCGGGGGCGCTGGCGGACGCGCACGTCATGCCCGTGCGCCAGGCCGTGGCCACGTTCGGGTCCCATCTCTGCGCGCTCGACTCGCGCCAGAACTCGGCCGTGCACGAGGCCGTCATCACCGCCTTGTTCCGCGAGGCCGCCGGGATCGACTACCTGGCCCTCGACGAGCGACAGCGCATCGACCTGCTGACGGCGGAACTGCATTCGGCGCGCGTGCTGCGCAGCCCCTGGGCGAAGTACAGCGAGACCACCCGCTCCGAGCTCGATGAGTTCGATGCCATCGCCGAGGCCGTGCGCCGCCACGGTCCGAGGATCGTGACGCACTACGTGATCTCCATGGCCAAGTCGGTGAGCGACGTGCTCGAGGTCGCCGTGCTACTCAAGGAGGCCGGTCTCCTGGCACCGGGCGAGACGCCGTCGACCACCATCGACATCGTTCCGCTGTTCGAAACGATCGACGACCTGCAGGAGGCTCCGCAGACGTTGGCGGCGCTGCTGGCGCTGCCGGTCTACCGCTCGCTCGTTGCCGGTCGCGGCGACTGGCAGGAGGTGATGATCGGCTACTCCGACTCCAACAAGGACGGTGGTTACCTCACCTCCAGCTGGTCCCTGTACCGCGCCCAGGTCGAGCTGGTCCGAGTCGCCCACGGCGCCGGTACCAAGCTGCGTCTTTTCCATGGCCGGGGCGGCACGGTCGGACGCGGTGGCGGGCCCGCCTACGAGGCGATCCTCGCCCAACCGCCGGGCAGCGTGGACGGCGCGCTGCGGATAACCGAACAAGGTGAGATCGTCGCCGCCAAGTACTCGCACCCGGCCTCGGCGAGACGCAACCTCGAGACGCTGGCCGCCGCGACCCTCGCGGCGTCGCTGAACCGCGACGCGGTCGTGGGACTCGAGGACCGCTACGGCACGACCATGAGCGAGCTGTCCGAGCGGGCCATGCGCGCCTACCGGGCCCTCGTCTACGACGACCCGGGCTTCGTCGACTTCTTTCGCGCCATCACGCCCATCGGTGAGATCTCCCGGCTGAACATCGGGTCGCGACCGGCGTCCCGCACCGCATCGAGCCGCATCGAGGACCTGCGCGCCATTCCGTGGGTGTTCGGCTGGTCGCAGTGCCGGCTGTCGATCCCGGCGTGGTACGGCGTGGGCTCCGCCTGCGACGAGCTGGCCGGCGGCGACACCCAGGCCCCGGCGCTGCTCGTCGAGATGCACGAACGGTGGCCGTTCTTCCGGGCCATCATGGGCAACATGGGCATGGTGCTGGCCAAGACCGACCTCGAGATCGGCCGGCATTACGCCGAGCTGGTGGAGGACGTCGAGCAGCGCCACCGCGTGATGGGAGCCATCGCCGCCGAGCACGAGCGCACCGTGCGGTGGCACGCCACCATCACCGGCTCCACTGATCTGCTGGCCGGCAACCCCGCACTGGCGCGCAGCGTGGCCAACCGGTTCCCCTACCTCGACCCCCTCCACGTGCTGCAGATCGAGATGCTGCGGCGGTGCCGGAGCGGCGACACCGACGAGCTCGTGGCCAGGGCGCTGGAGCTGACCATCAACGCCATCGCCACCGGGTTGCGCAACAGCGGCTGAGGGCCTGAGGTGCTCCGGATCGCGGTGGTCGGCCTCGGCGCGCTACTCGCCTCGCCAGTTGGGCGTCCGCTTCTCGGCGAACGCCTTGGGCCCCTCGATGAAGTCGGCCGAACCCACCATGTCGGCAACGGCGCTGTACTTGCCGGCGCTGGCCGCCTCGACACCAGCTTGCTCGAGGCCTTGGTACACGGCTTGCTTGGACGCCCGGACCGACATCGGCGAAGCCTCCAGGATCAGTTCGGCCCAGCGCCGGGCACCGGCGAGCGCCTCACCTTCGGGCACGACCTCGTTGACGAAACCGAGCTGCTGACCTTCCGCCGCGCTCACCCGCCGGCCCGTGAGGATCATCCCCAACGCCTGCTTGGTACCGATCGTGCGCGGCAGCCGATGCACACCGCCGGCGAGGGCGGCCAGCCCGACGCGCACCTCCGGCAGGGCGAACACGGCGTTCTCGGCGGCAACGATGATGTCGCAGGCCAGTGCGATCTCGAAGCCGCCGCCCATGGCGACGCCGTTCACCGCCGCGATGACCGGCTTGTTGAGGTCGTAGCGCGACGTGAGGCCCCCGAACCCGGCGGCGGGCTGGCCGCTGCGATCGCCTCCGCCGGCCTGGTACTTCAGGTCGTTGCCGGCACTGAAGGCCCTGGGCCCGGCCCCCGTGATGATCGCCACCCAGAGCTCGGGATCGGCGGCGAATTCGTCGAACACACCGGCCAGCTCGGCGTTGCCCGCCGGATGCAAGGCGTTCATGACCTCGGGTCGGTCGATGGTGACGATGAAGAGGTGCCCGTCGCGTTCTGCCTGGCTGAAGTTCCCCATGGCCGACGACCGTACCGCTCAAGCCGGCCGTCGAGTCCAATGCGACCGCCGGCTGGCCGGCGACGGCGGTAGATGTCTCGTGTGGCGCTGCTGGGAGTGACCAGCGACCAGCAACCCTGGGTTCATGATTGAGAACGGTGTACTGTTCTCTTTCATACGGCGAATAGCGCCGCCGTATGGGATCGCGTTCATGGCGTTTGCTCATGATGGTGGACGGTTCCCGATGACGTTGCTCTAGACCCGAGGCGGCGACCGTCAGCGGCGTGGCCATTCGAGGAGAGCCCATGGCGGTGAGCCCCTTTGGGGGCGTCGGAGACCGACGCCCCCGACTTCCGCCGCATTGCCGACTCGATGCCCCATCTCGTGTGGATGGCCGGCCCGGACGGCAGGCTCAA
>CAWCTH010000005.1:0-83976 GCA_963798445.1 uncultured Acidimicrobiales bacterium | reverse complement strand
AGGACTGCTCGCGGCCATGGCGCCTTAGCCAGATCAGGCAACGGATCGCGCAAGCGCCGACCAGAATGCCGGGAAACACCACGGTCGACTTCATCGGCGCATGGCCAACATGGGTAAACGCCAGCGCGATCGAGTTCACGCTCAGAATAAAATAGAGCAGCGGAACCTGACGCGAAAATGCCGCGAGCTGCGCATCCATCAGCTCGTGGTTTTCGGCATCGATCCGAAACAGATTTGCAATATTGCTCATGAGGCAGCAGCAATACGTCGAACTGCCGCGCCGCGACGACGTATTGCTGCCGCATCGACGGCATGCAGCAGGCCGATGCCGGTCGCGAGCCAGTCGCTCGGAAGCTCGCAGTCGTCGTCCGTGAAGGCCACGAACGGTGCGCTGCTCTGGCGTAGACCGTCGTTCAACGCCTTGCTCTTGCCCCGACGGGTATGGGGCACATGGAGGAAGCGATCGTCGTCGAGGGCGGCCACCAGTTCGCCGGCAAGGGCCACATCGTCGCTTTGGTCCATGATGAGCACGCGGAAGGACGGGAGGCTCTGCGCCGCCAGCGTCGGGAGCATTCGCTGGAGATCCTCAGGACGGTTGCGCGTCGCCACCACGACATCGACGATCACCGAGGTCGTCATCGACCCTTTCCGATCCATCCTCGGAGAGTACAGCGATAGCCTGACGGTCAGCAGGGGCGAGGCGCGGGGCGGATCATGACCGAGGAGACGGCGGCAGTGACGAGTCCGGCGACCAGCAATCAGGGACCAGGACGGGAAAGACCACTTGCGGTCGGCTTCGTCGTCGACCAGATCGCCGGCCATGTCACGAGCTATCGCAACCTGCGCCGAATCGTCGAGGAGGACGCAACGATCGAGCCCACCTGGCTCGAGATCGAGTTCGAGAAGCCGTCGGCCCGGCTGGAGCGGACGGCTCGATCGTTGCGAGTTCCGCCTTACGTCACCGGCGTGGCACGTGGCCTGGTGGAAGTGCGAAAGGCGCTCCATCACGGGCCCTTCGACGTGATCTATTGCAACAGCTCCGTCGCCTCGATGTTCACCCGCCCCCTGACCCGGACGCCGACCATGCTCCACCTCGACTCGACTCCACATCAGCTCGATGAGATGCCGACGTATCCCGGTCCTTCCGACCCTGCTCCTATCGCGGCGGTGAAGCAGCACTTGAGCCAGCGGCTCTTCACGTCCGTGGCCGCCATCCAGGCGTGGTCGAACTGGGCCCGCGACTCGTTCATCGCCGACTACGGCGTGGCGCCGGAGCGGGTGACGGTCAACCCGCCCGGTGTCGATCTCGACATTTGGCAACCCCGCGCCGGCACTCGTGAACGCCGTCCGGACGGTCCCGTCCGTGTGCTTTTCGTGGGCGCCGACTTCGAGCGCAAAGGCGGTCCCCTGCTGCTCGACTGGTGGCGCCGCCAGCCGCTCGGCACCGCCGCGCTCGACGTCGTGACGCGAGATCCGTTGACCGCCGAGCCCGGCCTGCACGTGCACCGCGGCCTGACCCCCAACAGCGCCGAGCTTCGCGCCCTCTATGCCGACGCCGATGTATTCGTGCTGCCAAGCCTCGGCGAGTGCTTCGGCATCGCCACCGTCGAGGCCATGGCGTCGGGTTTGCCCGTTGTGGCGTCAGACGCCGGCGGATCGGCCGACATCGTGGTCGACGGTGAGAATGGGTTCCTCGTCCCTGCCGGAGACCAACGCAGCCTGGACGAGGCGATGGCCCGTCTCTGCGCGTCGTCGGCGATGCGGGGCCGTATGGGCCAACGGTCGCGGGACCTCGCCGCGCAACGCTTCGACCTCGGTGACCGGGCCCGAACGACGATCGCGCTGCTCCGCGGATTAGGTCGACCGTGAGCGCCGAGTCGGCCTGAGTCACGTCCTGTGGCCAGAGTATGATTGTTCGCGCATGACGGGCACGGATTCAGTGAGCAGGGGCGCGATCCCGCTCATGAAGCGGCGATGTGAAGAAGCAGGGATGAAAGCGACCGCCGCGCTGACCTCGATGGCAGCCCGTCCGCACGGTCTGCGGTGCCACTGGTTCAAGGGTTGGAACCGCGCTCTCGACGACGCCCTCCAGGCTCTGCCGCCGATGCCCGGATGCCCCCCGGACATCTTCAAAGAGCTCGCCTGCCACCCCGCCGAAGTCCCCAAGCGATTGGGCCTCGTCCTGAAGTCGGGAGAGCCGCTCGCCGTCTTGTCGCTGCGGCGCAGGAAGAACTTCTGGGAGCCGGTTACCTCGATGTGCATTCCGGGCGCGGACCTGCCGGCGGCACCCGGCGCGCTTGGCGACGCGTTCCGCGCCTGCGGTCTGCGCGTCAGCATCGAGGAGCTCTACGTCGATCCGTACCCGTTGCACCCCACGACGGTCCACGTCTGGGACGTTCACCTGATTTCGTTGCAGGAGGACTACACGGAGTTCTGGAAGCGGTCCAAGCTCTGGCGCAACGTGGCCCACTCGCGCAATCGCACCGCGCACATGGAGCTGTGCGTCGATAACGCCGCCGACATCGACTGGACCATCGACCGCTGGGCCGAGATTTGGAAGACAGACCCCGAGGAACTCTGGACGACGGCGAGTGACATGAAGGTCGCGGCACGGTGGTTGAACGAACAGGGATTGGCCATACCAATCACGCTGCGAGAGAACGGCGAGCGCGTGGCGGGCATGTACAACATCGCCATGGGCCCCGTCCTCCACGCAATGGTGGACGCCAGAGCCGTGGATCGGCCCACGGACCACACGGGCAACCGAATTCTCGACGTGTCGATGGAGGTCGCCCGGGACAGGGGATTCGAGAAATACGACATCGGCGGGCTCGTGGAATACAAGAAACGATGGGCCCCGGCCGAGACAACGCGCAGCACCGTGTTCTTCGAACCGTTCCTGCTGCGGGCGCCCCGCTCGGTGAAGCTTCGTTCGAAGGCGATGTGGAGACGGATCGCCCGTCCGAGCTCCGCCCCCGTCAGTACTTGATCAGGTTGCGGCCCCGCCGGTAGAGGGTTCGGGGCGGACCCAGCACGACCCAGTCGCGAGCGACGCGGGCGCAGTGGGCGGAGCCGGTCGTCTCGGCCCGCCGGTAGCGCACGATCCCTCCGGACTCGAGACTCTCTTCGGCCTCGAAGCCGACCCGCGTGAGCAACCGTTTGAGCGGTAGGTCGTCGGCATAGAGGAACGAGTGGTTCTCGGGCGTCGGTTCGCGTAGGTCGAAGTTCGTGAAGAGCAACCCATTCGGTTTCAGGGCCCTGTGCAGCGACCGCAGCACATCCGGCAGGTCGGGAATGTGAACGAGCGTGTCAATCGCGGTGATGACGTCGTAACGGTCGGAGCCGAGCGACGCCTGGCTGAGATCGGTGGACGGGATCGACATGCCGCGTCGTGAAAGGCGAAAGTGTGCGAAGTCGAGCAACGACGTCGACAGGTCGGCCATCTCGCTCTGGAAGCCGAGCCTGCTCATCATCTGGGCGGTGACCCCGACACCCGACCCGAAATCAAGATGGTTCGAGCCTGCTTTCACGAGGCCGTCGAACGACTCCGCGATCGCCACGCTGACGGGCGGGAACCATCCTTCGGCCTGGAGGTACGCGTACCAAAGCAGGTCGAAGCTCCACGATTGGACGGTTCGGTAGAAATCGCGACTGCCCTCGAGGCTGTCGCGCTCGCGTCGTGACCACTCCTCGTGCGACCACTCCTCCCAGTGGATGCACCGCTGCAGCGCTTCGTCGGGGGAGAGTTCGTAGAACGTCGACAGATCGTCGAGGACGGACTCACGAATCGGCAGATCGTTCAGCGCCAACGAGGCCCGATAGGCCTCGGCCGCCGCACTCCGCGATGCATCGAGAGGGACCTTGGCGTCGGTTGCGACTTCACGTCGGGCCTTCGAGCTCGCCGGGTCAGGGTGCAGCCGGTATTGGCGGGGTAGGGCGATGTGGCGGGCCACGACGAACGGGACCTCGCTGCCGTCCGAAACAGTTCTCTTCTCGACACTGACGATCTCGAAACCGAGCTTCTCATAGAGTCGGATGACAGCTCGGTTGGTCTCGCGCGTGGCGGCATGCACCACCGTGAAGCCACTGGCGTGAAGGCGGCTGATGGTCTCTTCGCATGCTTCGAAGGCATAGCCACCCCAGCGGTACCCAGGTCCGAACCAGACCCCGATCTCGCACTCTCCGGGTTCTAGGCCCTCCGTTTTCACACCAACCGCACCGGCGACCTTGCCAGTCTTCTGCGTGCAGATGATCGATTGGTTGTAGTCACGACTGGTCGCGACCGTTGCTCGCAGATGCTCGACGTCGGCCGGGCCCCAATCGTGCTGCTGCAGAACGAGCTGGTCGACCAGTGCGACCAGCTCGACCGCGTCGCCCGGACGAGACGGGCGGATGACGAGTCGGCGCGTCGTGAACGCATCGGAGCGACGCTGGCGCGCGACATGCCAGGGCGAGCGCGCCAGCATGGCCTGCAGGCGGGTCTGGTTCTGCTGGCGCAGCGCCGGCGACGACTCCAGCACCCCGCGCGACGGCCGGCGAAATCGCCGTATGGCCGTACGACCTCTTTCGACCAGTTTTCGCGCCCGGTCGATTGGCCCGATGTCTTCCGCGGCGACATCTTCAATACTCGGCATTCCGAAAAGCTTAGCCCGGACCTTGCCGTAGGGGTCGAGTGGGTGGGCGGTGAGCGGTGGGCCGTGTCAGCGTCGGTGTGGTCGTGTTGGGTAGCGCGAAGGCAGGGTGTTCGCCGGTGCAGGGTGTCCTCTTCGCGGACGCGACCTCACGATCAGCCGATCGCTACTGCAAGGTCCGTCAGCCGGGCGGGACCGGCCGAGGATCTCCGTGTGCGGTATTCGGCGACGGTTCCGGGTTCGTCATGCGTAGTGACCACAGCGTGAGTAGGAAAATGATGGCGAGCAGGGTGGCCTCCGTGGTGTCACCCACTTCGAGGCCACCAACGTGGTGGGTGAAGAACGCGTTGTCGAGCTGATGGAGCGACAGGAGTCGGGCCCCGGTGAAGCAGACGAGGGTGACGACGGCGAAGAGCAGAGGCAGGTAACGCCGGCGGCGCCTCGGGAACCGCCACGCGGCGACGACGACGAGAGCGATCCACGTCGCACCGATCAGGCCGGCCACGATGCCTTGGATCCAGCGCCGGTCGCCGTACCAGTTGGTGGCGTGCGCCTCGTCACGGCCGACATTGGCAAGGAAATCACCCAAGCCCACGATCTCACCGACGACGAGCAAGAGGAGGAAGCCCCCGGTCGCGAACCAGAGCGCAGGCCAGAGATCAGCGTGCCGCCGCTTCCGGAGGTGCTCGTGCCAGCCCACGTACAGTGCCAGCGCCGCCGCTGCGAGGTGGGCGAGCAACTGAGTCATGAGAAGAGCACTCGGATGCATCCACGCCGCCATGTAGCCGCACCATACCCCGATGGCGACGACCGAGGGTCGCGTGGTCACCGACCTCACGCTCTCAGGATCGACGGATGCGTGCGGTCACCCGCCGCACCACGGAGCCGACCTGCTCGCGCTCCCATGGATCCAGAGTCGAGAGCACGACGAGGACAACGACGTACGCCATGACCGAAGCGGCACCCGAGACCACGAAGAACATGTTCCGCAGCGGCCACCCGACGGCGAGCATCGCGGCGCCGGCAAGCACACACTTTACGATCCGCGTCCTCGTGACCCGGTCGAGCAGTCTCGGCGCTATGCCGATGACACCTGCGATCACCATCATGCTCTCCGTGACGACGTACGACAGACCGCCACCGATGGCACCATTGCCGTACTGCTGGTCCGTCCACGGAACCAGCACGAGGTCGAGGGCGATGGACGCAAGGATCGCAACGACCACGAGCAGAGACCAGTAGCGCGCCCGTTCCGTGGCGAGGGCAAATCGTCCGAGCAGAATGGTGATGGAGGACAGGATCGTCACGACACCGAACACGCGCAACACTGGGATCGCTCCGGCGAAGTCCTGTCCATAGAGCAAAAGCACGAAGTCCTTGCTGACGATGATCGTGCCGAGACCGACCGGCACGGAAATGAGGAGCAAGAGCCGGAACGTCCGCTGCAAGAGCCCGGCAACTTCTTCCGGGGCGCGATGGTGGAGGTGGGCGATCGCCGGGAAGAGCGACGTCGTCACGATCACCGGTACAAACAGCAGAGAGCCGAACAGGACGTCGGCGGTTCCGTACCAACCAATGGTCTCGGAGTCCACGAGGGCCGACATCACGACGGTGTCGATCTGCTGATAGATCACGAGCGACGCTTCGGCCCACAGGAAGACGACGCTGGCGCGGAGGAGGCCGCGACCGGTGTAGTGCGCTGGTGCCTGCTCACCGGTGAGACGATTACCGAGAGCTCTGCGGAGCATCAACAGACCGAGCAGGGAGACGACGATCGAGACGTACACCACGCCATAGGCGCCGCCGCCGAGGACCACGACGATGATCGTCAGTGAGACAAGCACCAACTCGCAGATGATGTCCGTCCGCGAGATCACCCCCATCTCCTGCAGGCCGTGCAGGACCACGCCCGATGCTCCGGCCACGATCCCGATGATCGCCGAGACACCGAGGAGTGCACTCAGCTCCGCCAGTTGCCGGTCGAACCCGATCGCCACCACGTAGGCGACGACGAACGGAATGAGGAGCGCCACGACGACGAGCCGAAGGCGAATGACCTGTCGCTTCAGCGCGGCGGCCGTCCGCGGGCGACGGGCGACCTCGATGGGTACGAGGCTGGCGGTACCGAAGCCGGCGAGCACCGTCACCATCGTCCAGACCGATCCTCCGATTCTCAGTTGACCGATGCTCGTCGGACCGAGAAAGCGGGGGAGGGTGGAGACCAGGATCGTCGACAGGATCCATGTGACCGTCTGCGAGAAGAAGAGGGCGACAACGTTCTTGCCCACCGACCGGCGCGGCGGACCCGGAGCTTCATCCACCGCCGTCAACGGAACCGTACCAGCGCGATCACAGCCCGACTCTCGGGATCATCGTCGGGTCAGGAGGGAACGAGGTCGTGGCAGCGTTCGCATGCATTCGTACAGCAAGCGGCCGAGCAACGTCCGAGCCAGCAGCTTGGCCGTGGGCACCTGCACGATCGTCACCAACGGCCGGACACGTACGGCGGCGATGAAGTAGCGCCATGCCGTCCGGAGGTCGTCGCGCTGGAACAGGTATTGGATCATCCATTCCGAGCCCGTTTTGCGGAGGGCACGAGCCGCAATGCGGTCGGCGTCGGGATGACCGCCACGGTGAAGCGTGACGACGGCGTCATCCACCATCCGGAACTTCTCCAAGATGCTCTGTTGCGCGGTGACGGCACTGGCCGTCATGTTCGATCCGTGCTGCCGGTAGGCGTTCAATTCGTCGTCGATGGAGATGGCGCCTCCCACCGAGCACAGGTCGATCCACATGCGCGTGTCGAACGCGAACCGGATGTCGCGTCGATACCCGCCCACGGCGCGGTAGGAGGTGCTGCGGATGACCGTCCCACTGTGATGAAGGGCGTCGCCGAGCAAGATGCGCTCCAGCGCGTGGAGGCCGTCCATATAGCCCGTCGACGGCGTCGGGCGCACGATGCCGTCGAGGTGCTCCTCGTCGAAGTAGATCCCGAAGGACCCGAAGGCGAAGGCGGCGTCCGGCCGCGCTTCCAGCATGGAGACCTGCCGCTCGAAGGCATCGTCGGCCACCACCCAGTCGTCAGCGGAGACGACGGTGAGATACTTCCCCCTCGACTTCTCGGCCCCGTGGATGAGAGACTCGATCGCACCCCGGTTCGGATCGTGATCGATGAGTCGAACGCGAGCGTCCTCGAGATAGGGCTTGATGACGTCCAGCGAGTTGTCCGTCGAGCCGTCGTTGACGACGATGACCTCCATGTCTCGGAGCGTCTGCTTCAACACGGAGTCAAGCGCCGTCTCGATGAAGCGCGCGTAGTTGTAGTTGAGGATCGTGACCGACAAGATCGGCGCCGCCGCCTCCTGCGGGGCCGCCTCCGTCATGACGTCTCCTCGATCAGGTCGATGAACTTCTCACCCATCACCTGGTCGGTGAAGTGTTCCAAAGCCCGCGCCCGAGCGGCGTCGCCCATCATGCGCCGCGTCGAGGGGTCGCTCATCGTGGTGAGCGCCTCGACGAGTGCGTGTACATCGCGCGCCGGAACCAGGAGCCCGGTCTCGCCGTGATGGATGGCCTCACTCACCCCGCCGACGTCAGCGCCGATGCTCGGCACGCCGTGCATCGCCGCCTCGATGAAGACGAGACCGAAGCCTTCCAGATGGCTCGGCAACGCGAACACGTCACAGGCGGCAAGAAGCTCATCGGCGTCGTCGACGTGTCCGAGGAAGCGGATCTTCGATGGCGCCAGCTCTGCGGCGAGTTGCTCCAGCGGCGCCCGGCCGGGGCCGTCTCCCCCGACCAGCAGCACGCACGGCAAGGGAACCTGGGAAACGGCCCGGATCAGCTCCATGGTGCCCTTGTGGGGGGCGAGCCGACCAAGGGTGGCGATGACGAAGGTGTCGGCTTCGATCTCGAGCCGCTTCCGCGCCGTATCGCGGTCGACACCGGCCGGTGGCCGCACGCCGCAGGGCAACGCCGTCACGTGGTCGGCCGAGATCCCCGCGTCAAGCATGACCCGTTTGGTTGCATTCGAGAACGTCGTGACGTCGTCAACCAGCATGGCGGACGCTCGTGTCATCTGACGCCGCCGGCGCGCCGCAGGCGTCCATGGTGTTGGATGGTGCACCGAGGCGACGATCCGGCGGCGCCCAGACAGACGCAGACCGATCACGTCCTTCACCGAGATGTAGTTGTCGCCGTAGTGGATGTTCACCACGTCGGGATCGAGCCGGCGTACGTACCGCGCCAGCGCTGCGACCGCCTCCCATGAGTGCGCGGCATGACCGGGCAGCACGGCATCGTCGAGGTGGGCCTCCACACCGTGGTCCCGGCACCATGCGAGCAGCCGCTGGTCGGCCTCAGCGGCCGCGAAGGTGACGGTCACCTGATCGCCGTGCTCGGCGAGCGTCCGAGCCAGGTTGCACACGACACGCTCGACGCCCCCGATGCCGCCGGACGCACAGAGGAAGGCCACTCGGCGCACTTCGCCCCCGCGGGTCAAACCCATTCCTCCCAGCCGTCGAACGCGCCCCGGACAGCGGCGAGGAAACGCCGCTCGTTGTCCACGGACGTGATGAACGTCCGAGCGGTGGTCTCGGGGGGCCGCCGGTGCTCGGACTGCGCGTAGACGGCGTCGTAGCCCACCTCTCGTGCGAGGGCGGTCAGCGTCGTGCCCCAGTTGCCTGACTGGCCGAACGGGATCGCAAAGTCCGTGATCGGAGCGCCGAGCCGTTGCTCGAGGATGTCCTTCGACGTGGCGAGCTGCTCGCGAGCGTCGGCCATCGCCAGGACTCCGAAGTCGGGATGGGTGAGCGAATGGCTCCCTATTTCGACGCCGGCATCGCGGAGCGCTACCACACCACCCCAGTCCAGCGCGTTGCTGCGGGACCAGTCGGAGTCGTGATCGGCCCACGACGTCACGACGAAGCATTCGGCTGGAATCTTCAGGTCCTGCAGGATGGGGACCGCGGTGTCCAGGACGCTGGTCAACCCGTCGTCGAACGTCACGGCGAGGTCCATGGAGAAGCCCTCGCCTCGTGCGATCACCACCGCTGGTACGAAGCGGTAGCCCGCCGTCAGGGCGACCTCCAGGTGATGTCGGAAGCGATGGGGCCGGACGTCATTTATGCCGTAGCCCGACTGGCCGATCGAGTGGTAGCAAAGGATGCGTCCTCGCATCCCGCTGGCTCGCGCCCCGTGCCGACGGCCTGACCAGGACAGAACGCTCCGCTCGGCGTAGGTGCGGGCGGTGACCACCTGGGCCCGTCTCACACCCGCTCGCCGAGCCACCCGCCTCATTCCGTCCAGCAACCGCACCAAAAAAGTGTATCGCCGTCATCGGCACGGCTTCATGGGCCATTTTTCTCCTATAATGCTGCAAATGCAGTCGGGAGCGGCGGCGGGTGCGCACACATCTGAGGTCAGCGTGGTGGTGTGCACGCGGGACCGACCTGAGGATCTACCGGTCGCACTCACCTCGATCCTGCAAAACGATGCCGACTTCGAGCTGATCGTGATCGACCAGAGCGCCGAGGACGCGTCCAAGGATTTTGTTGCGTCGATCGACGACACTCGCATCCGCTACGTGCGTAGTAGGACGAAAGGCCTCAGTCGGGCTCGGAACATCGGGCTGCAGCTGGCTCACGGCGAGTTCGTTCTGATGACCGACGATGACTGCCAGGTCCCCGCCAAGTGGGTCACCGCCATGTCGGAGGAGCTGGCGGCCAGCAACGACATCGGCTACGTGTTCGGTGACGTCGCCGCCGCCGACCGTGAACCCTGCGGGGGCTTCATCCCCGAGAGCGTCCTGCCGAGGGAGCGAACGGTCACCCGGTGCTTTGCCTACGACCCGCGGTACGGGATCGGCGCGTCGATCGGGGTGCGGCGCTCCGTCGCCCTGGACCTCGGTGGCTTCGATGAAGAGCTCGGCGCGGGAGCGCCGTTGAAGAGCGCAGAGGAGCACGACCTCGCTCTTCGCATGCTCTTGATGAGGCATCACGTCCGGCACTGCAAGGCGGTGACGGTCATCCACTTCGGGTTCCGAACGCACGCCGAGGGGCGGGGGTTGATCCGCGGTTACATGCTCGGCACGGCGGCGGCGCACACCAAACTCGCGCGCGCCGGCCATCCTGTGGTTCTCGCGTCGTTGGCGCGGGGCGTGTACGGCTCGCTCATTCCGCCGATCGTCAAGAGCATCCGCGAGAGGAGCGTGTCCCCCATCCTCGGCCGGGTTCAATATCTGATCAAAGGGGCGCGGGTCGGTTTGAGGCTGCCCATCGACCGGAGAAGCCTCCGCTTCAAGAGCGCGGCGATCGCCGATGCCGAGCCGGCTCGGCCGCTCGAGCCGGCATCATCACCTCCTCGTCCCTGACGGCGCCGGCGCCCGACGCCGAGTCGCTTCCCTTCAGCGTCCCGGGTCGGAACCCAGCTCGACCAGGTTCAAGGCGCGCACCTCTCGCAGGAGCGCCGGATCGAGTGGCTCGCCGACCTCATCAGCCTGATAGTCGACCACCATCTGCTGGAGGTCGGGCGACATGTGCTGGTAGCGATTGCGCTTGCAGTATTTCATGTGGATGTACGACGGCGCCTCGACAAATTCTGAGTACTCGGTGAAACGCTGGATGTAGGGGGACTCGAGACCCTCGCAGTAACCCATGTAGTTGGTGTACTTGGCAAAGCGCCGGTACACCAACCGCGGCTCGATGGGTTCACGCGGGATCCCTCGAACGAGGTGTGTACCGTTCGGGTGCAGATTGATGCCTGTAACCCAGAGCGCTTGTTTCGACGACTGCTTGAACTCGGGCATTTCCGCCCGGAACACATCGGTGGCGATGGTGTCGCCGTCCCACTTCAAGACGAAATCGTGTGAGCACTGCGCCATCGACCAGTTGTAGAAGTTGGCCAGCAAGCGCGGCGAGCGGCGGCCCCGGAACGTGGAGCCGAGCTGACGGTTCTCCTCCCCATACCGGGCCACGTCATGGCGGTACTGGAGCGGGCGAACCTTGCCCGGGTGCGAGCGAACCAAGCCGGCGATGATCTCGGGCGTCGAGTCGCTGCTGTCATTGTCCACGATGACGACCTCATCGACCACGTCGATGATCGACAGCACCGCGGCGAGCAAGTACTCCTCTTCGTTCTTCACCCGCACCATTGCCGAAACGGACTTGGGTCCGGAATGCGCACCAAGGCGCACGACTGGTGTCCACGCCGCTTGTATCGCGCTGTTTCCCACCTTGCGCGCCAAGCGAACGGGCATGCTCCGGTTCACCGAAGGAGGTACCAAGCCCAGTGCTACCGGGTCGAGCTCGTGGCCGCCGCCGCTCATAGCATCAGTATAGCAGCGCGGCTACGGGCGTTGGTCGGGGCCGCGACCCTGACAACAGCCCGGCTTCTACACCCCCACCGACATGTAGCCCTCCGGATGAGTGGAGTGCCAGCGCCACGCTGACTCGATGATCTCGTCGAGCCCGAACGACGGCGTCCAACCCAGCACCTCGGCGGCAAGGCGGTTGTCGGCCCACACCGCACTCGGGTCGCCGGGACGGCGCCCCACGTACTCGTGCGGCACGGGCCGTCCGCTGATGCGCTCGGTCGTGTCGATCACCTCTCGCACCGATGAGCCGGTGCCGGTGCCGAGGTTGACGGCCAGCGAGGGTCCACCACCCTCGAGGTGCTGCAGTGCGAGGAGGTGACCGGAAGCCAGATCCTCGACGTGGATGTAGTCGCGGATGGCGGTGCCGTCGTGGGTCGGGAAGTCGGTGCCGAAGACCTGCACCGGGGGACGCAGGCCGAGCGTGGCCTTCATGACCAACGGCACGAGGTTCAACGTGATGTTGATGTCCTCGCCGATGGCGGCGTCGGCGGACGCACCCGAGGCGTTGAAGTAACGGAGGCTGGCCCAGCGCAGGCCCAGGCGCTCGCCGTACCAGCGCAGCATCTGCTCGGCCATGAGCTTGCTCTGCCCGTAGGGACTCTCGGGCTGCAACGGCGCCGCCTCGCTCACGGGTAGCTGCTCGGGCGTGCCGTAGACCGAGCACGACCCGGAGAACACGAACGACGCCACGTCGGTTCCCTCGATGGCGCGCAGCAGGCGCGCGGTGCCCTCCACGTTGTTGGCGAAGTACTTACCGGGGCGCTCCATCGACTCGCCGGCGTTCTTGTAGCCGGCGAAGTGGATGACGCTGTCGACGTGGTGGTCCTTCACGATCTGGCGCACCAGGTCGGTGTCGGCGATGTCGCCGACGACCAGGGGCGCGCCGAGGACCGCCGCCTCGTAGCCCGTCTCCAGCGTGTCCAGGACCACGACCTCGCGACCCAGCTCGCGCAGGGCCCGGACCGTGTGACACCCGATGTAGCCCGCTCCACCCGTGACGAGCACCGCCATCGGTCGACCTCCTCTAGGGAAAACTGTTGAGTGCCGTCACCTTGACCGCGGTGATGGCGAAGAACCACAACCCGGCCCAAGCCAGGATCACGACCCGTACAGCATGCCGGGCCCAGATGGCACACAGGATGCCAACACCGAGGAGAACGTCGTTGACGCAGATCAGCGGGGCGATCCAATCGCCGCCCGCCACGCCCGACGACTGCGCCAGCACGCTCTTGTCCACCAGTTCGGTGAAGTCCGCTGGTTGCAGGACGGCGATCAGGGCGTTGACCAGGAACACGCCGGCCAGGCCGGCGAGGAAGAGGACCTCCAGCACCCGTACCCACACCGAGGGCGCGCCGCCGCGTTCGTCTGCCACCGCCAGCGCTGCTGGCGGCGCGACGTGAGGTGGAGGCGCCCATCTGGCGCGTTGAGAGGGTTCCGTTTGCATCGGACCTCCGCGTCAGCTCGAGGTGACCGGTGTCGGTGGCTCGGAGGCCTCGAGAGTGACCGGCTCGTCCATGCCAGGTGCGGCCACCATCTCCCGCTCGACCGGCTCCACACCGGCCACCGTGAGGCTGGTCTCGATGCGATCGACCCGTCGCCGCACCGACGTGCCGAGGTGGTAGAGCTCCTCGAAGTAACGCTTCGTCTGCGTCGCCAGCAAGCCGAGGCTGATGAGCTGCACGGCCACGACGAAGCTGAAGCCGCCCACGATGAACGACTGCGGTCGCTGCTCCCAGGTGATGGCGAAGGCGTCGTAGAGGCGGTTGTCGATGCTGCCGTTCGAGTCGAAGAACTGGCGAACGACGTCGAAGGCAACGGCGCCAAGGGTCCACGCCGAGATGACCAGCAGGACCAGCCCGGGGAAGACGAAGAAGACGAGCGGGCGGAACAGGAAGCTGGCGAACACGATCAGCTTCGACGTGTTGCTGACGCGCAGGCTCACCTTGCGGGCCTGCATGCGCTCGGTCTGCTCGCTCCAGTCGAGGTGGGCGGGGATCTCCACCACGCGGGCGCGCATGATCTGCGCCTTGTAGAGGATCTCGGTGTTGATCTCCGGGCCCATCGCCTTGAGGTCGAGGCTGCGGATGAACGGCCCGTCGTAGGCCCGCACCATGCCGGTGACGGTGGCGATACGAGAGTGCGTCACCTTCGACAGCAGCTTGTTGGCGCCCTTGCTCATGGCGCCGCGGCGCCACGGGATGGCACTGGTGCGGCCACCCTTCATGTAGGGCGACGCGACCGCAACGCGGGCGTGCTGCTCCGAAAGGGCGTCGAGCAGGCGGCCGATGTGGTCGACCGAGTAGCTGAGGTCGGAGTCGAACGTGACGACGTATGCGCCCTTCGACCGCCCGATGGCGTACTGGAGTGCCTGTCCCAGCCGGAAGTTGACCCGGTGATGCAGCACGATGACGCCGGTGTGCGTCTTGGCGAAGGCGTCGGCGATGTCGCCGGTCTCGTCGGTGGAGCCGTCGTCGACGACGAGCAGCTCGAACCGGTAGCGGTCGTGGAGGGTGCCGAGGTAGTTGTAGATGGCGGTGAGCGACCCCATCAGCTTCAGCGCCTCGTTGTAGGCCGGCACGACGACCGACACCAGCGGGCGCGGATCGATGGCCAGCTCGTCCATCATGTGCGCTCCAGGACGGGCGTGGCGTCGGCCGACGGCTTCACGGCGAGGTCTCCCCGCGCCACGATGGCTTCGGCGTGCTCGCTCATGGGCACCACGCGGAATTGCCGGTTCAGCTCGCGCAGGCAGTCCGTCACGACGGCCCGCTTCCGCTCGCCGGTCATGCCCATGCCCGGGAAGAACCCGAGGGCATCGACGTCGTCGGCGCCGAGGAAGTCGAGCGGGTGCAGCAGGATGGACGGCTCGACACCGGCCAGCCGGCAGAGGCGCATGGCGTTGGCGAAGTACTGCCGCGCCAGCGCCGGCGACGGACCGGCCAGGTACAGGACGTAGCTCACGTGCACCGGGATGCGGACCCACGGCATGGTGGTGACGGGGATCTCCAGCAGCCGGTCGGGGCCGACTTGCCACTCGTAGGGCTTCACCGGCCGGAGGCCCTCGCGGAAGCCGCCGAACAGGTACGCCCGCTCGGCTCGCTGCTCGGCCGAGAGCTTGGCCGACCGGAAGTAGTACTTGCGCGCCAGCGGGCCGATCACCGTGGGCAACGTGGAGCAGTCGTACCGGTAGCCGCGGTCGACGAGCACCCGCAGCACGTCCGCCGAGAGGCTGTAGCCCGGCCCGCGGAACCCGACGGTGCGCCGGCCGGTGACGGCTTCGATGGCGTCCTCGGCGCGGCGCAACTCGTCGTGGATCTCGTCGGGGGTGTAGCGATGGAGCCAGGGTTGATGACGGAAGGAGTGGTTGCCGATCTCGTGCCCGGCCTCGGCCAGCGCCCGGATCGGCTTCTCGTTGCGGGCCAGAGCAGCGTCTCGGCCCACCACGAAGAACGTGATCCGCAGGCGCTCGGCGGCCAGCTGGTCCAGCACGATCGGCACCAGCGTGCTCAGGTACGAGCCGTAGTCGTCCCAGCCCTCGTCACCGTGGGTCATCTGGTACGCCCAGAGGTTGTCCAGGTCGAGGGAGAGTGAGGCCCAAGGCTTCATCGGAGGAACTCCTCCACCAATCCGAGCGTATCGTTCACGTTGAGGGTGGCGAAGGGAAGCTGCGCCGAACCGGCCAGGTGCAACCCGGGCACCGACGTGGCCATCGACGGCATCAGCCCCGAGTAGCCCAATGTCGGCACGGCGAACACCCGCCGCACCCGCGAGACCCGGAACGCGAGAACGTCGTCGTCGCGCAACGACGGGTACATCCGCTGGAGGTAGGGCAGGAAGCTGGCCCTGATGACGTCGTCGCCGGCCTCGAACAGCGGGTCGTCGGGGGCGACGTACTTCGGCAGGTAGACGAGATGGTGACCACCCACTTCGGCCGGATCGACGAACGAGGTCATCTCCACCACGGCGGTGAAGGGCGTATCGGGGTCGGTGATGTAGGTGAGGTAGTACGGCGCCAGACGCCGCCGGAGCACCAGCGACGCGCACACGATCCCCATGTAGCGCACGGACCGCATCCGCTCCGCCTCCTCCGCTCTCAGCTCGGGGCAGAGGTCGGCGGCCAGGTGGGAGTTCGTGGTCATGACGACACTGTCGAAGCGCTCGGTGCCGATGTCGGTGTCGACCGCGAGGAAGGCGCCGTCGCGGCGGATGCGCCGAACGGGCGCGCCGAGCATGAGCTTCACGCCTTCGGCGGTCAACGCGGCGCCGAGACGCTCGAACACCCGGGCGTAGCCGCCGGTGACGTAGCCGAACATCTCCTTCTTGAGGCCGCTGCGGCGAGCGGCGTAGAGCCGCTGGATCGTGGCCCAGATGAACGCCGCCGAGGCGGCCTGGTAGGCGTCGCCCAGCTTGGCCCGCAGCAAGGGCTTCCAGAAGCGCTCGAACGTGCGCGGGCCCGACCAGCGCCGCAGCCACGCGTCGACCGGGATCCGTTCCATGCGCTTGCCGTCGCGGACCTTCGAGCCGTACACGATGGTGCCGCCCAGGCGCAGCTTGTCGATCGGGTTGAGGCCAGGCAACTGCAGGAACTCGAGCGTGTTCGAGACCGATCGCAACGTGCTGTCGGTGCCGTAGTAGCCGGTCTTGGTCTCGACCCACTGGAGCTGGTCGGCCAGACCCGCCACCCGGACCATCTCCTGGGTGCGCTGATCCGACAGCAGGGTGACGTGGTAGTGGCGGTCCCAGGTGATGGTCTCGTCCGGGCGTTCGCCGTCGCCGGGGATGGTGATCTGCCATGCGGAGGCGAGGCCGCCGAGCTCGGGTGTGCCCTCGATCAGCGTGACGTCGTGGCCCTCCTGCGACAGGCGGTGGGCCAGCATCAGCCCCAGCACACCGCCCCCGATCACCCCCCAGCGCGCCATCACAACTCCTGGACGATGTTGTCGGAGACGCCGTACCGCAGCCCGCACAGGGTGCACTCGACGTCGTTGGTGTCGGGAAGAAGGCCGTCGACGGCGCGCAGGAACGGCTCGCCGCAGCGGCACACCGCGGCGACGACGCGAGCGGGCTGGCCCACGACGAGATGGAACGCGTCGACCGATCGCGTGACGGCGGCGGCCATGCCCACCATGGAGAAGCGTCCGAGCTCGACACCGGGTCCGATGGTGGCCCGGGCGCCGATGGTGGTGCCGGCCCGCACGATGGTGGGCAGCGTGTGCTCGTCCGGATCGGATGGACGAAGCTTGGACAGGTCGTTGGTGGTGGCGCGGGGGTAGCGGTCGTTGGTGAAGGTGGTACCGGCCGAGATCATGACGCCGTCTTCGATGGTGACACCGGTGCAGATGTACACGAAGGCATTGATCTTGACGCGGTCGCCGATGGCCACACCGTAGGCAACGTAGGACTTCTCCCCGATGATGCAGTCCTCGCCGATCGTCGTGCCCGGGCCACGAATGTGCACCGAGTCCCACACCGACGTGCCTTCGCCGATGGCGACGCCTCCCTCGATCATCGCTGTCTCGTGGATGCGCACGCCGGCGGCGATCATCGAGCGCTGACCTCCAGATCGTCCAACGCCAGTTCGGCCAGCTTCACCCAGCCACCGCGTCGCAACGACTCGTAGGCGCCGTCGATGCACGTCGCCGCCGCAACGCCGTCGTCGACGCTGACCGCCAGGGGGGCCTCACGCCGCACGGCCAGACAGAAGGCATCGAGGGCGCCACCCATGGCCGGGACCTTCGCATAGCCCGAACCGATCACTTCCCAGTCGCCGCCGTGCAGCCGCCACGCCGACTCGCGCCAACCCACCCGGATCTCGCCGAGCGTGCCGTAGATGCGCAGGAAGTCGCTCAGCGACTTGTCGATGCTCCACGACAGGTCGACGTGGGCATCGTGGCCGGCTTCGGTGCGGAGGTGGAGACGGCACGTGTCATCGACGACGAAGCCGTTCGGCCGGCTGGTCTCGACGGCCAAGACCTCGGAGATGGGGCCGAGGAGGTAGCGGACCAGATCGACCGAGTGGGTGCCGTTGTCAACCAGGACACCGCCACCGGAGACGGCGGGATCGGAGTTCCACCGCCCGCCCATGTCGACGCGCGACGTGAACGCGTTCTCGACCAGGCGGGCCTCGCCGATGCGACCCGACGACAGGATGAGAGCCGCCCGGTTCACGTCGTTGCAGAAACGGAACTTGGTGGCCATCGTGAGCAAGATGCCGCGGCGCTCGGCAATGGAGGCCATCTCGGCGGCCGCGTGCCGGTTGACGGCGAGGGGCTTCTCGGACAGCACGTGCACGCCGATGTCGGCGAACTGCTCGGCCAGCGCGACGTGGGTGGCGGGCGGCGTGCACAGCACGACCGCTTCCAGACCGTCCACGGCGGCCAGCTCGTGCGCCGAAGCGAACGATGGGCAGTCGAGGCCGCGGGCCATGGCCGCCGCCGCCTCGACGTTCACGTCGGCCACCCCGACACACGTCGCCGTGGCGGAGGTGGGCAGCAGATCGGCGTACGCCTTGGCGATGCCGCCGGCGCCGACGATGCCGATCTTGACCTTCTTGGTCGGGGCGGCCGTGCTCACTTGGCCTCCAGCGACGCCAACGCCTCGATGATGCTGGTGCCCAGGAAGTCGATGTGCTCGTCGGTCATCCGCTCGTTCCACGGGAGTACCAGCGCCTGCTCGAGGCCGGCGTAGGTGCCCGGGAACTTCTCGGCGGCGTAGTCGACCGCCTCGGGGCGGGCCAGGGTGAACGGCCAGCGGCTGGTCCCGAACGTCACCTGGTCGGCGATGACCTTGCAGTGGAACGCCGGCTTCTGGATGTAGCGCGGCGCCGCCGCGATGTCGTAGAAGCGCAGCGCTTGCGCCAGCGCCGACGGTCCGCCCGCGACGACGGCCGGGTCCACCCGCAGGCAGTAGCGCCAGTAGGAGTGGAGGTCGTCGGGGGCCACGACGGGCGCTCCGAGGCCGGGCTGGCCTTCGAGCTGCTCGCTCAGCCGCTGGGCGTTGGCGACGCGCACCTTGACGTTGGCGTCGAGCTTGGCCAGCGCCGCGAACAGCACCGCGCTCTGCAATTCGGTGATGCGGTAGTTGAGGGCCAGGAACTCGTGGTCGGGGTTGGCCTCGCCGTAGGGCCAGGCCTTGTTCACGAAGACCCGCATGCGGCGGGCCAGCGCGGCGTCGCCGGTCACGACGAAGCCTCCTTCGCCGGAGGTGATGTGCTTGCCCTGCTGGGAGCTGAAGCACCCGACGGCGCCCATGGTGCCGACCGGCCGGCCCTTGCTCTGGGCGTGGTACGCCTGGGCGGCGTCCTCGATCACGGGAATCCCACGGGTGGCGGCCAGGGCGAGGATCTCGTCCATCTGGCAGGGGTTGCCGAAGAGATGGGTGACGATGATGGCCCGGGTGCGGTCCGACAGGCTGGCCTCGATGGTGGCCGCCGTCACGTTCATGGTGTCGGGGTCGACGTCGGTGAAGACCGGAATGGCGCCCTGATAGAGGATGGGGGTGAGTGCACCCATGTCGGTGATGGAGGTGGTGATCACCTCGTCGCCGGGCTCCAGGTCGAGACCGGCAATGGCGACGTGCACCGCCGCGCTACCGGACGCGCAGGAGATGACGTGCTCGATGCCGAGCTGGTCGGAGATGGCGGCTTCGAATCGCTTGGTGAACTCACCCTTCGTAGCGGTGAGGGTGCCGCTGTCGAGCACCTCGCGAAGAGCATCGAGCTCCTCGGGGCCGAATGAACGACCGCTGGCATCCTGGTCAGAAGGCAGCCGAATGGCCGACACTGGATCTCCTCTCGAAGGGGCGGGAAGGGTTTCACGCGCTTAGACGGGCCGATCGGGGAGCCGTTTCGCCGAGCTCGACGGGATCGGCCCGCAACAGGACGGTACCGAGCACGTACCAGGGGGTCTACGGGCCGTCTGGCCCATTCCGGGCGCCCAGCTCCTGCCGTACGTTGGCCTCGTGGCGGCTCGTTCGAAAGCGTCAAGAGAAGAGGCATGGTGACTGTCGGCTTGGGCCCAAAGAGTATCGCTTTCGTTTTGGGCACCCGACCGGAGCTGATCAAGGTCGCGCCGCTCGTGAAGTTGTTCGGTGAGCAGGCCCGCGTGGTCCACACCGGCCAGCACTACGACGAGCAGCTGTCGGGCCAGTTCCTGGCCGAGCTGGGCATCGGCCGGCCCGATCTCCTGCTCGAGATCGGCGGTCGCTCACGCGGCACGCAGATCGGTGACGCCACGTCCCGCCTCGAGGCCGCGTTCCACGCCGCCCCGCCGGCGGTCGTGGTGGTCCACGGCGACACGAACGCCACCGTCGCCGGTGCCCTCGCCGCCAATGCCACCAACATCCCCCTGGTGCACCTTGAAGCCGGGTTGCGCAGCTTCGACCGAGCCATGCCCGAAGAGCACAACCGGGTCGTGGCCGACCACCTCGCCGACCTCTGCCTCGCGCCGACCGAGACCAACCGCGCCAACCTGGCGGCGGAGGGCATCGGGGGCGACAAGGTGATCCTCACCGGCAACACCGTCGTCGACGCGGTGGCGTCCCTGCTGCCCGGTCCCGACGAGCGCCTGGCCGTGCTGGCTCGTCACGAGCTCGAGGCGGCCAACTTCGTGCTCACCACCTTCCATCGTCCCGAGAACGTCGACGATCCCGACACACTGGCGGTCATCCTCACCGAGCTCGGTGCGGTGCCCATGCCGGTGGTCCTGCCGCTCCATCCCCGCACCCGCGCCAAGATCGCCTCGTTCGGCCTCGAGGGTCTGCTGAAGCCCCTTCGTGTGGCCGAGCCGATGGGCTACCGCGAGTTCCTCGCCCTGTCCGCCGAGTCCGCGCTGTTGGTGTCGGACTCGGGTGGTGTGCAAGAAGAGGCCAGCATCATCAAGCGGCCGGTGCTGGTGGTGCGCAACTCCACCGAGCGGCCCGAGATCCTCGGCACGTTCGCACAGCTCGTCCCGCCCGGCCCGCTCATCACCGCGTGGATCGATCAGCTGCTGGCTGACGTCCCCGGGCTGCACGCTCGGTTGGCCATGATGCCCTCGCCGTACGGCGACGGCACCTCGGCACCGCGCTCGGCGGCGGCCATCTCCATCCTGCTGTCCCGCCCGTCGACGACACGTCGGCCCGGGCAGCGACTCTGACAGAGCCCGTACCGTGCGGTTTCCTGTCGGTAGCATGTCTCAGAGAGAGCCCCACGCGTGACCTCGCGCGCGACGCTCCCGACCGCGGCGACCGGAGGAGGTTCAGGCGCCCGTGCGCAGCGAGCTGACCCGTCGCGGCTCGACCCGGACGAAGACGATGCCGGCGTGGTGACAACCGCCACCCGGCCCGCACGCCACGAGACGGCGCACGCCACCTGGGGCATCGCCGCCGTAGCCGCCACCGTCGTCTTCTTCGTCGGCGCCGTCCTGTGGTCCGTGCTCAGTGGTGCCATCCATCGCGCCTACAGCGACGATTGGGGTTACCTGCGCATCGCTCAGCGCTTCCTGGACGACGGCCACCTCGAAGGCGTCGGTTGGAACGACACCAGTCTTCTCGGGCAGCTGCTGGCATCGAAGCTGCTCTCGCCGATCACCGGCAGCTCGGTGGCCGGCCTCCGGGTGCTGAGCATCCTGGCGGCGGCCGGCTCGCTCGTACTCACGGCCGTCCTCGCCAGGCGCAGCCGTGCCCGTGCCCTCTGGCCGATCGCGCCGTTGACGCTCGTGGTCATGCTGGGCTTCGGCTCCACCGTCTCCACCTACATGACCGAGCAGCCGGCCTTGCTGGCACAGCTGGCGTGCGTGGTGCTCGGCGTCGTGGCCTGGCAGCGGTGGGCCACCAACGGCCGCCTGCCGCTCGCCACCCTCGTCGCGGTCGCGCTGATCGGGACGTGGGGCGGCTCCATCCGACAGGCCGCCATCGCTGCGCCGCTGGCCGTGCTGGCGGCGCTGTTCACCCACCCGAACGCCAAAGCGCGCGAGCGCCGGGTCATCGTCGCCGTCGGCCTTGCCGTGCTGCTGGCGGTGGCCGTGCTCATGCTGACGACGCCGCTCGAGGGACCCACGATGGCCATCGTCCGCGGCTCCATCACCGGCCAGGTGGCGCGCCTCTACCAAGCGGCCACCACCCTCGCCGTGTTCCTCACGCCGGTCGGCATCCTGACGGGTTGGTTCGGGCGCACCATCGGTGTCATGCGCCGCTGGAGCCGGTCGGGCCGCGGCCGCGTCGGTCTCGCGTTGATCGCGCTCACCGTGACCGCCGGCGGGATGCTGCTCGACCGGCGAGACGGCTCCCTCCTCGTCGGCAACTCGCTCCAGGAGGCCGGCGGATACCAGGGCACCGACGTCGCCTTCCCTCACCTGTTCGACCACTTTTCGTGGGGCGTGGTGCAGGTGCTGGCCGCCGTCACCCTGTTCGTCGCCACGGTGGGTGTCGTCGACGCCCTCCAGCGGCTGTGGGCCGCGGCTCGCCGGCGTGACCGCCACGAGCTTGTTGACCTGGTCTCCAGGACCACCGCGCTCACCCGCATCACCCTCATCTGGACCATCGTCGGCACCCTCGGCGTTCTTGCGGTCAATCTCGCTTACCGCGCGATCTACGATCGTTACTTGATCCCTGTGGTGATCGGCCTCACGATCCTCGCCCTCGACAACCGCGTCGAGCGGGCGCCGAACCGCCGCCGGTTGACGTTGACCGCCATCGTGTTCGTGCCCATCGCCCTGCTAGGGGTCATCTCCGCCGTCGACAGCCAGGACCTGCTGGAGCTGCGCTGGCACGGCGGGGACCGGCTGGTGGAGCTGGGCTACGCGCCGGCCAACGTGGATGCCGGCTTCGACTGGGTCGGCTACCACTACCGCGGGGTAGCTCGTCCGGACATCATCGTGGACGAGCTGACCGTGTACCCGCCCGCCACCTACGACGCGTACTTCCCCGACTTCGTCCGCTGCGCCATCGTTTCGGGCGAATCCACGGCGCCGCCGGGCTACGTGCTGCTCGACCGCGTCCAGCATCACCGCTTGTTCGGTTTGCGCACCACCACGGCCTACCTCTACGGAAGCTCCGCAGACGGGTTGGCGTCGTGTCCGCCGCTCGCCGGGCGCTGAGGCGCTGATGCACACCTTCGCCGACTCTGACAGCGAGCTCAGCGCTCGCCCGGCCTCCGATCAGCTCGCCGTGCGGGCGTCGGTAGGGCTGCGCTGGGGCGCCTTCAACCAGGGCACCCAGCAAGTCGTGCGCCTCGCCGTGCAGATCGTGCTCACGAAGCTGCTGGCGCCGAGCGACTTCGGCGCCATGGCGCTGGCCCTCGTGGTCATCAACGTCGGCACGCTGCTCGGCGCCCTCGGCTTCGCCCAGGCCCTCGTCCAGCGCCAGCAGATCACGCGCCGCCACGTGGCCGTGGCCTTCACGACCAGCGGACTCTGCGGGCTCGTGCTCATGGTCGTCGTGTTCGCCACGGCCGGCACGATCGCCACGTGGTTCAGCGAACCCGAGCTGGGGCCGCTGCTGCGCGTGCTCAGCGTCATGTTCCTGCTGCGGGGCTTCGAGGGCGTGCCCAACTCCATGCTGGTGCGCCGCCTCTTCATTCGCGACTTCGTGCTCTCGTCCACGATCGCCACGGCCGCCGGTGCCGCCGTCGGTGTGGTGATGGCCATCGCCAACGCCGGCCTGTGGTCCCTGGCCGGCATGGCCGTCACCGAGTCCTTCGTGGCGACCAGTCTGGCCTGGATGTTCGCCACCCGTGCGGGCGTGTGGCGACCACAGCTGTCGATGCACCTCGCCACGTTGAAGGATCTGCTCGGCTTCAGCATCGCCGCCAGCGGCACTCGGCTGCTGATCGTGGCCCAGGGCAGCATCGACAGCATCGTCGTGGGCCGCCAGCTCGGCGCCGACGCCCTCGGCCAGTACAGCCTGGGCTACCGGTTCCTGTTCCTCCCGCTCGATCGGCTGCTCGACGCCATCGGCGGCGTGCTCGAACCCGTGCTGGCCACGCTGCAAGACGAGCGCGCCCGGTTCCAGGACACGCTGATGCGCGTCGAGCGCTACGTGTGCGCGCTCTACGTGCCCCTCACCTTGGGCACCGCCGTCGTCGCCCACGATCTCGTCTTGGTCGTGTTCGGGCCCCAATGGCTGCCCGCGGTGCCCGCCCTCCAGATCCTCTCGCTGAACGGTCTGCGCCTGGCACTCGTGCGCCTGCATGCGTATGCCTGCGAGTCGCGCGGGCATCCCCGCGCCGGGCTCATCGTCATCGGCGCCCAGGTGGCGCTCGGCGCCCCGGCGTCCATCATCGCGGCGCGCTTCAGCATCGTGTGGGTGGCGATCGCATTCACCGTGACCGGGTGGATCGTGGTGCCGTTGAGCTTCTTCTTCGTCCGTCGGATCACCGGCCTCGGCTTCATGCGCCAAGTCGTGGCTCTCCGCGGCATCCTGATCGCCAGCGGCGTCATGGTCGCGGCGGTGATCGGCGTCCAGCAGGCCCTCGACCCGGTCGCCCCCCGTAGTGCCGTCCTCCTGGCCGGCGTGGTGACCGGCGTCGCCGTCTACCTCGCCGGCGTGCTGATCCTGGACCGGACGCTGCTCACGTCCGCGCTGCGCGACATGAGCCGCCGCGAAGGCCGCACGAAGGCAGCCACGTGAATCGCCGGCGCATCCTCGTCGACGCCGCCGTTGTGAAGCCGAACCTCGGCGGCCTCCGCACCTACATCCGCAGCCTGGCCGGCGCCCTCTACGACCGCGACGACGTGGCCCTGGACATCATCACCAGCCGGCCGGCCGAGTTCGCGCACACACCGGCGGCCACCATCATCGCCGCTCCCGCGGCGACGCAGGGGTTCGCCGCCCGTACGGCGTGGCGGGAGGCCAACCTCGGGCGCATCGCCAGCCGATCCGGCGCCGATGTCGTACTCATCCCCTACCCCGAGATGACGCTGCGCCACCTCGCGGTGCCATCGGTGATGGTGGTGCACGACGTGCGCGCCGTCGTGGCGCCCCGCTACGACACCTTGGGCCGCCATCTCCGCTTCGTTGCGGCGCTCCCCCGCGCCTGCCGGACCGCGACCCACGTCGTGTGCGTCAGTGAATTCACCCACATGAGCCTGGACGCGTTCGTGGCGATCGATCCATCTCGGGTCTCGGTGATCGGTGAAGCGGCATCGGCGCACATCACCACCGTGGAACGCACGACGCCGGCTGCCGGCGAGCGCCCCTACGCGCTGTACGTCGGGTCGCTCATGCCGCACAAGAACGTGGACACCCTCGTTCGGGCGTTCGCGCTGGGGGGCCTCGATCTCGACCTCGTGCTCGCCGGTCCGATCAGCGCCGCCGAACAGCAGCACCTCGACCAATTGATCGACCAATCGGGCTGCCGCGATCGCGTCCGCCACCTCGGCTGGATCGACGACGACGAGCTGGGCCGGCGCTATGGCGGCGCTGCCGTCGTGGTCATTCCCAGCCTGCACGAAGGCTTCGGCCTACCCGTCATCGAGTCCATGCAGCTCGGCGTGCCGGTCGTGGCCAGCGATATCCCGGCCTTCCGCGAAGTAGCCGGTGGCCACGCCCGCCTTGTCCACCATCCGCTCGAGCCAGGCTCGTGGCGCGACGCCCTTGCCGCCGTCGACACCATCGACGACGCCGTGGTTCAGCAGGCCCGAACGTGGGCACTAGAGATGTCGTGGGTGGACGTCGCCGACCAGTTCGTCAAATTGTTCGACCAGATGACCAGCCGCAAGGACACCCCGTGAGCCCACGCTCAGATCGGAAGCTCCATGGACGTCACGAAAGCGTCGTAGGCCGGCTTCGGCGACCAGTCGTTGCGCAGGATGCCGAAGTTCTGCTCGATGTCGCCCAGGTTCGGGCCGTAGTCGCGGAAGCAGAACCAGAACACCGGACCCATCCACGGCCGCTGTGCGGCGATCTCGTAGATGCGCTTGGCCGTGAGCGCCTGCTGGGCCTCGGAGACGGCCCGCCGGTCGCTGCTCACGTACGTACCGGTCGGCGCGCCGGCTTCGGTGGACCAGACCTGCTTGGCCTGATCACCGTTGGCCACCATGACGTCGTAGTACAGGCCGAGGTTGGCGAAGTTGTTGTAGACCGCCGGCTCATCGGGCGTGAAGGGGTAGGTGTACGGATGCATGCCGAAGGCATCGAAGGATCCCTGCGCACCAGCGGCGTACATGCCCTTCAAGAAGTCGAGCGGCGGGTAACGATCGGCGTCCCGAACACCTGCTGGTGCGAGACCCCCGGTGATCACCACGGCGTTCGGGTCGGCCTCTTTCACGGCCGGGTACGACGCCTTGAGCAGTTCGGTATACGCGGCCGGGTCGGGTCCCGACGCCCAGAAGCCGCGGAGGTTGGGCTCGTTCCAGATCTCCCAGTGCGAGACGCTGGCCTTGTAGCGCGTCACCGTGGTGCGGAGGAACTCCTGCCACTCGGCCATGTTGCCGGGCGGGCACTTGTCGCTCGAGGTGCAACTCGCCGCCCGGGCCCACGGCGGCGTGAAGTCCAGCTCGCCCAGGATCTGCAGACCACGGCTGCGGACCGCCGCCACGACCTTGTCGTACTGCTCGAAGCTCCACTGGTTGTTGTCGGGCTCGATGGCCGTCCACAGGAAGTCGAAGCGCACCCAACCGGCACCGGTGTTCTGAATGCCGTCGAGCTCACGGTTCAAGGTGGCATCGTCGTAGAACACGAACTGAGCGGCGTTGGCGATACCGCCGATGGTCTGGCCCACCGTGGCGCCACCGCCCGCCCGCCGCGGCCCGAAGCGCACTGCTCGTTTCGCGTCGGACGCATCGATCGAGGACACCGCCTTGGCGCCTGTCACCAAGCGGTGCAGCGCTGGTCCGCCGGCGAACACCACGGCCAAGATGATGGCGACCAGGCCGAACGCACCCAGTCCCAGCCTGAGCGGCCGCTGGGCGCGTCGAGAGGTCGGCTTTGACATGATTTCCTCCACCTGGCATGACACTCGCTGGTGCGCCCGCAACCCGTACCGTAGCGGAGCCTCGTCGGCGCATGTCGGCGGGAACGGGTTCCCCCGACACCCGCATGTGACCTTCGCGCACAACTCCTCACCCAAGGAATCAGTCCGGTATTGTCCTCACGCAACAACCACGAGTGCGGGCGGCACGTGGCGTGTCTCTTGGAGCAGGCCTAACTCATGAGCACATCTCGTCCCCCCAAGATCGGTCGCACCAAGCCCCTCGTTCTTCACGTCGTGGAGGCGTACGGCGGCGGTGTCGCGGCGGTGCTCACCGACTACGTCGCCAGCCTCCCTGACGTCGAGCACGTGGTGCTGGCGTACCGCCGCCCGGGTTCGCAGATCGGCAACGGGCTCCACGGCCGGGCCGAGCTGATCGACCTCCCGTCGGGCAAGTTGGCCCAGCTCCTCGCCGTGCAGCGCACGGTCAAGCGACTCCGGCCCGACGTCATTCACGCCCACTCGTCCTATGCCGGCGGCTACGTCCGCGCCGCGTGCCGCACCTATGGCGCGCGCATCGTGTACTCACCGCACTGCTACGCCTTCCAGCGTCGCGACGTCCCTGGCATCGTGCGCGCCGGCTACTGGCTCATGGAAGCCGGACTCTCCTTCCGCACCGACGCCGTAGCCGCCGTCGGTGCCTGGGAGCAGGTGCTGGCCCACAAGCTGCCTCGTCCGGCCACCGTGGTCCTCGTTCCTCACCACGTCCAGCTGCCGCTCGACCTCATCACGAGTGCCGAAGCCGACGGTGGACCGGTCGTTGCCGTGGGTCGCATCCGGCCGCAGAAGGATCCGGCGTTCTTCGCTGCCGCGGCGCGCGATGCGCGGCTGCTCGGCGGCAACCGCGAGTGGCGGTGGGTCGGTGGCGGCGACGAGCCCCTCGAGCAGCTACTGCGCGACAGCGGCGTGACGGTGACCGGATGGCAGCCTCGGGAGACGGTGCTCAGGGAGCTGGCCGGCGCCCACGCGTACGTCCACACCGCGGCATGGGAGGGCAACCCGGTGACCGTGCTCGAAGCGGCCACCGTGGGTCTGCCGATCGTGGCGCGCGACATCGCGCCCGTACGCCACGCCGGCGTGGAACGCCTCGCCGCCACCCCGATCGACATGGCGCAACAGGTGCTGGCGCTCGACGACCTCGAGCGCTGGCGCAGCGCCATGAAGGAATCGGCCGAGTTCGTGTCCCGGACGGCGGCCACGTCGCAGGACTCGGCCCTACGGCAGCTCTACGGCTTGGAGCCGGTCGACGAGACCGGCATGGGTGCCGTGGCCCACGCGGAGGCGCCGGCGAGGTCCAGAGCGTCCCTGTAGGCGTGCTCCACGCCGTCGACGTGCCCGTCCCATCCGCCGCCGATACCGGGCGTCACGGCAAAGCGGGTCGGGTCGGCGCCGAACAGGGCGAGCGACCGGACCAGGTCGCCGGCATCGCCCGGGGTGAACAGCAGGTCGGCGCACGACGCTGGGACGACTTCAGGAATGCCGCCGATGCGAGCGCCGATGACGGGTAGCAGCTCGGCCTTCGCCTCGCTGACCACCAAGGCTCCCGGCTCGCGCCACTCCGACGGCACCACGAGGCAGTCCAACGACTCCAGGAAGTCCGCCTTGGCCGCCGCGTCGACGAAGCCGACGTAGTCGATGTCGCCGCCGGCCCGGGCGGCCACCGCCGCCTCCACCGAGCCTCGACCGGCGATGCGCAGGCGCGCCCTGCCGGGAGGCAACTGCTGGAAGGCGTCGATGAGCGTCAACACGCCCTTGTGCGGCGCCAGCTGACCGAGGTAGCCGAACACCGGCGTCGCCCCGACGGCGCGCCGCTGCTGCCTGGCTCGACCGCCGTCGGGCAGCCGCAGGACACGTATGCGCTCGTGGATCTCCGGCACCCTGACGTGCTCTCGCGCGGTGGCCTCGGACACGCACAGCACGACCTGCGGGCCGCGACCGTGGAGTTCACGCCGGTGGATCGCGGTGACCGCGTGACACGGCGTGCACTGCTGCTCGCACGACTGCCCCTCGCGGTTCGTCATCGAGGCCCGCTGGCACACAAGCCAGTAGTCGTGGATGGTGTGCACGTGGGCGACATCACGACGAGCCGAGATGCCCAACGGCAGTGCCGACATCCCCTGGATGGAGTGCGAGTGCACGACGTCGGGCCGGAAGCGATCGACGGCGTCGAGCACGGTTCGCAGCGCCCGCACGTTGGCGATGTCGATGGCATGGAACGCGGCGCGCTTCCACGGGGGTTGGGCGGCGAACTGGTCAAGCCGGTACGGCCACGCCGGTACCGACGCAACGACGTCGTCGCCTTCGACGCCGAGGGTGACAACGCCGACCTCATGGCCGCGGGCCTGCAAGTGGCGGCTGAGCTCCTCGGCGTAGACCTCGGCGCCGCCGAGCACCGCGGGCGGCCACAGGCTCGACAGCATGAGGACGCGCACGATGAACGGTCCTGCTACGACTGCGGCATGGATTCGTCGTACGGCGACTGCTCGGCCGGGTGGTGATGGCCGTTCGTCGAGTGCGAGTCGTCCGGTGCCGACTCGGCGTCCCAGGACGTCTGGTCGTCGCTAGACGTCTGGTCGTCGCTCGGCGTCTCGTAGTCGGTCGGCGTCTCGTCATCGCGAGGCGTCTCGTAGTCGGTCGGCGTCTCGTCCTCACGAGCCGTCTCGTCCTCGGAGGGCGACTCGTGATCCCGTGCCGTCTCCTCGTGCGCCGATCCGTTCGGCGACCATGGCTCCTCGACAGGCGTCGCGTCCTCGATGAAGTCGTCCTCCACGGAGGCTTCCTCGACCGGCGTCTCTTCGGCGATCGTCTCGTCAGCCGCGGCCTCATCGGCCAGCGTCTCGTCGACCGCGGTCTCGTCAACCGCGGTCTCGTCGGCCGGCGTCTCGTCAGCCGCTGCCTCTTTGGACCACGCCGCTTCGGCGAGCGCCTCGTCCAGCGGCTCGTCGTGGGACGACCCGTTCGACCAGGACCCGTCCGACCAGGGCGAGTGCAGATCCGACGACCGGTGCAACCACGTCGGTTCCGACGACGGCTCGTCCACCGGTGCCGACTCGACCATCGGCTCCTCCACCACCGGCTCGGCGACCCGTGCCTCGTCGTGCACCGCAGATGTCCGAGCGGCGCCCGACGTCATCACCGGGCTCGGGCCGCGAGGCTCCGGGGGACGCTCGCTCTTGCGGCCGATGATCTCCAGCTCGATGGCGGGCACGACATCGACCAACCCCACGGCCAGCAGGATGTTGTTCAGCGCACCGACCTCGTCGGTCGCAGTGCGCACCTGCTCGTCACGGCGGCGGCCGTCGCGAACCAAGAGCACCACCCGGTCGAGTTGGCTGGCGATGGCATCGCGATCGGCCGGTGGCATCGACGGCGGCATGGTGACCAGCACGACGTCGCTGGAGCTGTTCGACAACGCCCGCTGCAACTCGTCGGACCCGATCAGGACCCGGGGGCGCTCGACGGAACGGCCAGCCGGCAGGACGTAGAGACCCTCCACCGTTGTCTGGCGGCGGGTGCGCTCGAGCGGTGCCCCACCGGCCAACACGTTGCTGAGGCCGGACTGGGCGCGGGTGGACAACCTGGACGCGATGGCCGGATGCGACATGTCGCCTTCGACCACCAGCGTGCTCAAACCCTCGGCGGCGAGCTTCTGCCCGAGCGCCAGAGCAACGTCGTTCGTGGCGGCCAGATCGCCTGAACCGACGATGCCGATCAGCCGATGACCATCCAGCGCCTCGGCCAAGATGGTGTCAGCCAGATCAACCAGGGGCACCAGCGGCACTTCGACGAAGTCACCGTCTCGGTCGCGGTCGCTGCCATCCGTGCCCCCGTCGACCGCCGACGTGATCGGTACGTCATCGTCGTCAGCCTCGTCGTCGTCGTACGCCGCCGCCAGCAGCGGGTCACCCCGTACCGACGGTGGCTTGGCCGCCACGATGGTGACGGCACGGCGCCGAGCTTTGCGTTCGGCTTCCTCGTCGGACACCAGCGTGATCTCCTCGAACGGCACCTGGACCGTCGCCTGGTCGGCCTTCTTGCCGGAGTTGCGGTCCCAGATCACCCGCCCTTCGCGCTTCCTGGTCTTCTTGGCGTAGTTGCGGTCCCAGATCACCAGGCCCTCGCCACCCAGGACGAGGGCGGCGAGGAAGGCGAAGATGGCGAGGCTCTTCGAGCCCGGGCCTACTGGCCCCTTCGGTATCTCCGGTGTCTGGAGCAGCTGCGCGGCGTCGTAGGGAGCCGCCTGCTGGGTGGCGATGTCGGAGAGTGCGGCCTGGTACTGCGCGTCGATCTGCGCCCGTTCGGGGGCATCGACGGCGGTCTGGTCGAGCTGCGCCCGCAACGCGTCGCGGTCGGCGCGAAGTGCGGCGAGGCTGTCGGTGCGCTGTGCCTCCTGGTCGGTCTTTCCCTGCGCGATGGTGGCGTTGGCCACGGCCGCTGCGACACGAGCGGTCTCGTCGGCGCTGGAGCCCTTCACGGTGACGGTCAACGTGCCCGATCCCGGCGTCGTTGACGCGCTCACTCGCTCTCGCATGTCCTGCAGGGTGGTGCCTTGGTCAGCAACGGCGGCGCCGCTGGTGAGCACCGCATCGCTGTTCACGAGGCGCTGATAGCGGCTCGCCGTGAACGACACGGTGTCGACGGCAACGGCATCGCCGGCGATGACCGGTCCGGGGGTCACGCCGATGACGGCGGAGGTGGTGTAGGTGCTATCGCGCAGCGACGCGGCGAGGAACACGAGGATCGCCGCCAGCAGACTCAACCCAACGAGTGCGTAACCGTGGTCTTTGATGCTGCGGACATGTTCGTTGAACGTCACGCCGCTCCTTGTTCGTGAGAATGCCGCCGAAATGAGGGGCTAGTACACTGCGGTGGTGGAGCCGCCCGTGTGGGAAAAGACTACTGCACATCATGGGACCCTCCCAGGGTCGCGCGGCCTGTTTGCGAAGCATGGGCCATTCGGCCTATGTGCCCTCATCACGCTGGCCGTCATTGGCGCCACGCTGGCCGGACGGTTGCCCCTGATGCTGGTCGCGTTGGTCGGCATCGCCGCCGCGGTGTGGATCGCCAGACGGCCGCAACGAGGCGTGCTCCTAGCGGTCGCCCTCCTGCCGCTCGACGGCTTGCGGCTGCCGCTCGGCATCGACGGCCAGGTGGCGTCGTGGAAGGAAGGGCTGGCCGTCTTCACGGCGATCTGCGCGTTCTTCAGCATCCAGCGCGTGGCCCGGCGGGCCAAGCCCGACTGGTTCTGGTGGCTCGTCGCCTTCGTCGTGCTGTCCGTGACCTGGTTCGGCATCCATCAGTCGAAGGCGGCGTTCTGGGGGCTGAAGCTCAACTTCGTGTACCTCGCGCTCGCCTACGCCGCCTGGCGCTGTCCCCTCGACAAGCGCGACCGCGACCGGTTCGTGAGCATCCTCATGGGGCTCGGCGTGCTGACGGCGGCCTACGGCGTCGCTCAACAGCTCATCGGCCACGAGCGCCTCAACCAGCTCGGCTACGCCTACAACTCCGTCCTGCGCTTCAATGGCGGCTTCCTTCGCTCGATCAGCACGTTCGCTCTGCCCTTCTCGTTCGGCTTCTTCCTGATGATGGTGATCGTCATATGTGTGCCGGTCGCATTGGCCGATCTGACTCGCCTCCGCAATCGTCTGTTCCTCCTGGCGACACCGCTGCTCGTAGCCGGACTCGTCACCAGCATCGTGCGCACCGCCATGCTCGGTCTGATCGTCGGTCTGCTGTACATCGGCATCCGCCGGTTCCACTCCGTCATCGCCGTATTGGTGCCGCTGGGCCTGGTGGCCATCTTCTTCATCCCGGGTTCCAGCGCGACGTCGGCACTGTCGTCGGACTCCACGAAAGCCCGCTCGGCCAACTGGACCGAGAACATCGACGGCGTGCTCGATCACCCGCTCGGCATCGGCGTGGGCGAGACGGGCGCCGCCAAGGCGCGCTCGTACGGCCAGAGCGTGCAAGAGCAGGCCGCGGCGTTCGGCATCGACCTGAGCCAACCCGACTCGGACGTGTACACGCCCATCCTCGGCGCCAACGGCGTGTACCAGCCCGACAACTACTACTTCAAGACGGTGGTCGAGCTCGGTGTTATCGGGCTGTGGTTCCTGATCCGCATCCTGTTCGGTGCCGTGCGAGAGAGCCGGCGACTCGAGCGGGTCAAGGACAAGCGGGACTCGGCGCTCGGCATCGGCATCACCGCGTACCTCGCGGCCACCATCTTCTCGATGTTCTTCGCCACCTACCTCGAGCTGTTCCCGATGGACGCGTACTTCTGGCTGTTACTGGGCATCACCGCCGCCACCGTTCGGGAACATCGCAGCGGCGATGATCACGACGTCAGCGTCGCGCCCTCCGTAGCTGCGGGTGCAGCACGGTGAACAGCGCCAGACCCAGCGCGGCGATGCCGAGCGGCACCACACCATTGCCTTCGCCGGTGTAAGCGGGATACAGCACGAAACCGGACAGGATCGCCGTCCACGACCACAGGATGAGCACGCTGCGCCGCTGGCCATGACCGAGCGCCATCAGACGGTGGTGGAGGTGGCCCTTATCGGCGGTGGTGACACCCGAGCGCCGGGTCGCCCGGCGGATGATGGCGAACACCGTGTCCACGATGGGCACGCCGAGGATGACCAGTGGGATGAACAGCGGGGCGAAGAAGAAGTACGTCTGACCGGAGAACGGCTGGTTGGGATCGGCCCGGCCGCCCACCACCGTCGTCGACGCCGCCATCAACAGCCCCAGCAGCAGCGCGCCCGAGTCGCCCATGAAGATCCGCGCCGGATTGAAGTTGTGGGGCAGGAACCCCAGGCAGATGCCGAGCACGATGATGGCGACGAGGGGGCCGATGTTGGGCTGCGCGAGCAGCCCCAGCTTGTCCAGTCGCTGGCCGTAGAGGAAGAACGTGCCCGACGCGATGGCGACGATGCCGGCGGCCAGACCGTCGAGCCCGTCGATCAGGTTGATGGCGTTGGCCAGCCCGATGAGCCAGAGCACGGTCACCAGCGGAGCCAGGTCCTGGCCGATGGTCACCACGTCGAAGAACGGGATGCGGAAGTAGAACATCGTGACGCCGAAGTAGGCGAGCACGGCGCCGGCCACCACCATCCCCGTCACCTTGGCCGGCGCCGAGATGCCCTCGGCCAAGCCGTCGTGGGTCGTCGATTTCTTGAGGTCGTCGGCCAGCCCGACGGCGAACATCACGATGGCGCCGAGCACCACCCCGAGGGGCTCGGAGTTGTTGACGAAGATGGGGTTGAACCGGTCCATGTTCCAGGCCAGGACCATGGCCGCCAGGAACCCCAGGAACATGGCGACGCCACCGACGGCGGCCGTGGGCTGGGTGTGGACCCTGCGCTCGTCGGGCTGCACGACCCAGCCGGCGCGAATGGCGAGCAGCCGGACCAGCGGCGTCGCGATCAACGTGACACCGGCGGCGACGCCCCCCACGATCACGTAGGCGGCGAAATCCGGCATTCGGCCCAGGCTAGGTGCGCCGACGGCTCAGCACGGCGACGCCACGCTCCCGCGTACTGACGCGAATATCGGGCATCTATGACCGCCTGCGTACATCAGTTCGACTCCGACGGCGAAGCCGTCGCTATTGATACGGCGTGAACTTGGAGCACAGCGTGGCGACGTCGTCGCGCACGGCTGCCAGCTCGGCGTCGTCGGTCCGGTGCCGCAGGGCCCGGGCGATGAGCTGGGCGATCAACGCCATCTCCGGCTCGCGCATCCCCTGGGTGGTGGTGCTGGCGCTGCCGATCCGCACGCCGCTGGTCACGAAGGGGCTCCGGGGATCGTCGGGGATGGTGTTGCGGTTGAGGGTGATGCCGGCCCGGTCGAGCACTTCCTGGGCCTGCTTGCCGGTGAGCTCGGCGTCGAACGTGCGCAGGTCGACCAGTGCGAGGTGGTTGTCGGTGCCGCCCGACACCAGGCGGAAGCCTTCGGCCCCGAGCCCCGCGGCCAGCGCGGCGGCGTTGGTGACGACCTGGGCGGCGTAGTCCCGGAAGCTTGGATCCAAGGCCTCGCGGAACGCCACCGCCTTGGCTGCGATGACGTGCTCGAGCGGACCGCCCTGGCTGCCCGGGAAAACCGCCTTGTCGATGGCCTGGGCGTGCTCGGCCTTGCACAGGATGGCCCCGCCCCGCGGCCCGCGCAGCGTCTTGTGGGTGGTGAGCGTCACGATGTCGGCCAGCGGTACGGGCGACGGGTGGGCGCCACCGGCGATGAGCCCGGCGATGTGGGCGGCGTCGAACAGGAAGTAGGCGCCGACCTCGTCACAGATCGCCCGGAACGGCTCGGCGTCGATGCGGCGGGGATACGCCGTGGCTCCGGCCACGATCATGCGCGGGCGGTGCTGCAGGGCAACGTCGCGAACGGCATCCATGTCGATGCGCTCGTCGCTGGGTGACAGCTTGTAGGACACGAAGTTGTAGAGCTTGCCGCTGGCGTTGACGGGCGACCCATGGGTGAGGTGGCCGCCGTGGTCGAGGCTGAGGCCCATCACCGTGTCGCCCGGCTCCAGCATGGCCATGTAGGCGGCCATGTTGGCGTTGGCACCGGAGTGCGGCTGCACGTTGACGTGCTCGGCCCCGAACAGCGACTTGGCCCGCTCCCGAGCCAGGTCCTCGACCTCGTCGATCACCTGGTTGCCGCCGTAGTAGCGCTTCGACGGGTAGCCCTCGGAGTACTTGTTGGTGAGCACCGAGCCCGTGGCCCGCAGCACCGCCGGCGACGTGAAGTTCTCCGACGCGATGAGCTGGATCGTGGTGTTCTGGCGCCGCAGCTCGTCGTCGAGGAGGGCGAACAGCTGGCGATCGGGGTCGACGTCGGACGGCCAAGGCATCGGGCCAGTCTACGAGGCGTTCGCCGCTCGGTCCGGGGAACGTGCGTCGAGCCCCAGCGGCCCCTTAGGTTGGCGCGATGGCGATCGATCCCCGACTCCCGGTCATCATCGGTGTGGGCCAGACGGTGCAGCATGCCGCCGGATTCGACGACGCCCTCGAGCCGGTGGACCTCATGGCCGAGGCCGTCCGCGCCGCCGCCACCGATGCCGGCGTGGGCGCGGTGCCGGCCGTCGATTCGGTGCGCGTGGTGCAGCTCCTGTCGTGGCGCTACCGCGACCCGGCACGACTGGTGGCCGACGCCCTCGGGCTCTCGCCGAAGGAGACCGTCTACACGACGCCGGGCGGCAACACCCCGCAGATGCTGGTGAACACCACCGCCGGCGAGATCCAGCGCGGCGAGCTGGACATCGCCGTCCTGTCGGGATCGGAGTGCTGGCGCACGCGGACGAAGGCCCGCAAGGCGGGGTTCTCGCTGCCGTGGCGCACCGAGCCCGAGGACGCAGCGCCGTCACGTGTCATCGGTGCCGAGTTCGTCATGAGCCATCCGGCGGAGATCGCCCGCAAGATCTACATGCCCGTACAGGTGTACCCCATGCTCGAGACGGCCGTGCGGGCGGCGGCGGACGAAGCTCCCGACGAGCACCAGCGCCGCGTCTCCGAGCTGTGGGCGCGCTTCTCGTCGGTGGCGGCTGAGAACCCTTACGCCTGGGTGCGGCGAGCGCTGTCGGCCGAGGAGATCCGAACGCCGGGCGCGAACAACCGCATGATCGGGTTGCCGTATCCGAAGTACATGAACTCGAACAACGACGTCGACATGGCCGCCGCCGTCATCATGTGCTCGGTGGAGCGGGCCCGCCAGCTCGGCGTGAGCGAGGACCGCTGGGTCTTCCTCCAGGCCGGCGCCGACTGCAACGACACCAAGTACGTCTCCAACCGGGCTGATCTCCACTCCTCGCCTGCGGTTCGACTCGGCGGGGGGCGGGCGCTGGAGCTGGCCGGCATCGGCATCGACGACGTCGAGGTGGTCGACCTCTACTCCTGCTTCCCGTCGGCGGTGCAGATCGGGGCCGCCGCGCTGGGCCTGGACCCGGCGAGCCAGCTGACCCGCACGGGCGGCCTCGCCTTCGCCGGCGGCCCCTGGAACAACTACGTGATGCACGCCATCGCCACGGTCGTGTCCGACCTTCGCCATCGACCAGGCTCCTACGGCCTCGTGTGGGCCAACGGTGGCTACGTCACGAAGCACTCCTTCGGCGTGTACTCGACGACCCCGCCGGCGAGTGGGACCCGTCTCGACGCCGGCGCCATCCAGGCCGAGATCGACGCGCTGCCGACGGTGGAGCTGGCCGAGGCGGCCGACGCTGCCGGCGCCGCCACCGTCGAGGCCTACACCGTCATGCACGACCGCGAGGGCACCCCCGAGCAGGCCATCACCACCTGCCTCACGCCCGACGGCCGGCGCGCCTGGGGCACGTCCACCGACGCCGATCTCCTGGCGGCCATGCGCGAGGGCGAGTGGGTGGGGCGGGCGGTCACCTTGGACGTCGAGGGTCTGGTGCACGCTGAGTAATCTCCCGCAGCGTTGACTGATTCGTTCCCCCGCCAGTACGCGCGCACGCGCCGCTTCACCCTCGGCGAGCCGCGCGATGTCACGGTGTCGCCGGACGGCCGGCGCGTCATCTTTGCCAGGTCGAGTGGCGGCAGCGATCCGGTCAACTGCCTCTGGGTGCACGACGTGGGCACGGAGACCGAGCGCCTCGTCGCCGACCCGAAGACGTTGCTGGCCGGCGCCGACGAGGCCCACCTCCCGCCGGCCGAGCGGGCGCGCCGGGAAAGGGCGCGCGAGAGCGCGGGGGGCGTCGTGGCCTACGCCACCGATGCCGACGCGGTCGTGGCCGCCTTCGCCCTCGACGGCCGCCTGTTCGTGGCCGGCCTGATCTCGGCGGCGGCCCGGGAGCTGCCGGTGACCGGCCCGGTGTTCGACCCCCGTCCTGACCCCACCGCCCGCCGGGTCGCCTATGTCAGCGGCTCGTCGCTTCGGATCGCCGAACTGAACGGCTCCTCGCGCCAGCTCGCCGGCGAGCCCGACGATGCCGACGTGTCGTGGGGCTCGGCCGAGTTCGTCGCCGCCGAGGAGATGGACCGGTCCCGGGGCTACTGGTGGTCGCCCGACGGGGAGCGGTTGGCGGTGGCGCGGGTGGACACGTCGCCGATCCAGCGGTGGTGGATCGGCGATCCGGCGGTCCCGGCCACGCCGCCCACGGAGATCGCCTATCCCGCCGCCGGCACGGACAACGCCATCGTCACGTTGCACCTCCTCGGGCTGGACGGCTCGCGCGTCAACGTCGCGTGGGATCGGCGGGCGTTCCCGTACCTCGTCGACGTGCTCTGGGTTCGGCCCGACACGCTCTACATCACCGTCCAGTCGCGGGACCAGCGCCGGGTGGAGGTGCTCGCCGTCGACCCGTCGAGCGGGGCGACCGACGGCGTCTACCTGGACGCCGACGAAGTGTGGGTGGAGCTGGTCCCCGGCACCCCCGGCTGCCTCGCCGACGGGCGCCTGGTGATGGCGGCCGAGCGCGACGGCGCGCGGCGCCTGCTCGTCGACGGCAGTCCCGTGACCGACCCCGAGCTCCAGGTCCGCGGCGTGGCTTCGGCCGGTGGCGACCAGGTGACCTTCACGGCGAACTGGCGCGACGAGCCGGCCGACGTGCACGTGTGGCGCTGGACCGAGGGGCGCGGCACCGAGTCGCTCACCTTCGGCTCCGGCGTGCACGGCGCGGCCGTCGGCGGCGACACGGTCGTGATCCGCTGGGCCACCCTCGACCACGACGGCAACCGCACCGCCATCCTGAACGGGGCCGAGATCGCCTCGTTCGCGGAGACGCCTCTGGTGCGACCGAACGTGACGCTGCACCGCTTGGGTGAGCGCCGCCTGGCCGCCGCCGTCGTGGTCCCCCACGACGTCGCCGACGACGCCCGGCTGCCGGTCTTGCTCGACCCCTACGGCGGCCCGCACGCGCAACGGGTGCAGTCGGCGCGGGCGCAGTACCTGACGTCGCAGTGGTTCGCCGACCAGGGTTTCGCCGTCGTGGTGATCGACGGGCGAGGCACGCCGGGCCGGGGCTCGGACTGGGAGCGGGCGGTGCACCTCGACCTGGCAACGCCGGTGCTGGAGGATCAGGTCGACGGGTTGCTGGCCGCCGCCGCCGCCGATCCCCGCCTCGATCTGTCGAGGGTGGCCATCCGGGGCTGGAGCTTCGGGGGCTACCTCGCCGCCCTCGCCGTCCTGCGGCGCCCCGACGTCTTCCGCGCCGCCGTCGCCGGCGCGCCCGTCAGCGAGTGGCGCCTCTACGACACCCACTACACCGAGCGCTACCTGGGCGACCCCTACGACGACCCGGGTCCTTACGACCGCTCGTCGCTGCTCACCGACGCCCACCGGCTGGAGCGACCGCTGCTGCTGGTGCACGGGCTGGCCGACGACAACGTGGTGGCGGCCCACACGTTGCAGCTGTCGTCAGCGCTGCTGGCGGCGGGGCGGCCGCACCAGGTGCTACCGCTGTCGGGCGTCACCCACATGACCCCGCAAGAGGTCGTGGCCGAGAACGTGCTGCTGCTCCAGCTCGCGTTCCTCCGCGCCGCCCTCGACCTCGACGAGCCCTAGCCGCCCACGAGCGCTAGCCGCCGACGAGCCCGGGCCGCCGCGCCTGACCACCCAGTTTTCGCGCAGCCTGAACACTTCGTCCCCCTCCAGGGCGCCCGAGCGCGCGGGCTGCGCGCTCGACCGCGCCCCAGCGCCTCCGAGCGCGCGGGCTGCGCGCTTGACTGCGCCCCCGTGACCCTGCGCCCCTGCGCCCCTGCGCCTCCGAGCGCGCGGGCTGCGCGCTGGACCGCGCCCCGAGCGCGTCCGAGCGCGCGGGCTGCGCGCTCGACTGCGCCCCCGCCACTCTGCGCCCCGCGCCTCCGAGCGCGCGGGCTGCGCGCTTGACTGCGCCCCAGCGCGTCCGAGCGCGCGGGCTGCGCGCCCCAGGGCGGCGGCGGACCGACTGCGAGCGCCGGTCGGCCCGTAGCGTCAGTGGAGCTGTTCGCCGAGGTAGTTCTCGATACCGATCTGGCCGATGGCCTCGAGCTGCGTCTCCAGCCAGTCGGCGTGCTCCTCCTCGTCGACCAGGATGTGCGCCAGCAGCTCCCGGCTGCCGTTGTCGCCCACCGCCACGCAGGCGGCGATGCCGTCGTTCAGCCGCTTGATGGCCTCCCGCTCGGTCTGCAGGTCCAGCTCAAACTGCTCCCGCACCGATTCACCGACGCGCGACCGAAAAGAGTCGCTGGTAGTTCGGCATGCCGTCGAGGTACAGGATCCGGTCGGTGAGGCGCTCCACGTGACGCATCTCGTCGATCGACTCGGAGCGGATCGTCTCCGCCAGCCGCTCGTAGCCCCAGTGGTGGCACAGCTTGGCGTGGAGGAAGTACTGGTTCACCGCCGTGAGCTCCGCCGTCAGCACATCATTGAGCAGCTCGAGAACGGCCGGGTCACCCTGCATGACCAGCGATGGTAACCGTGGTGCGGACTAGGCCATCGCCGCTACGGGCTCGCCCACGGCAGCTACGAGCATCTCGATGGCCGGCAAGCAGCCGCCGCAGCGGGTGGCCGCCCCACACCGGGCCTGGACGTCCTCGACCGTGCACGCGCCACTGCTGATCTCGGCGATGACCTGGCGGTCCGAGATGAGGCGGCAGTGACAGATGAGCGCCATCGGGTGTAAAGCTAGCCAAACAGCGACTGCTCAGCAAACCGATGCGCCGGCCCGGACGGCGGTGAGGACCCGGTCACGTCCCGCGAGGTCGGCCGCCACCTCGACCTCGACCAGCCCGGCCGCCCGCGCCAGATCGGAGGCGGGCCGCCCCTGACCTGCACCGATCTCCACGACCAGGGCGCCGCCGGGCCGCAGCCACCGCGCCGCCCCAGCTACCAGGATGCGAATGGCGTCGAGTCCGTCCCGGCCGGCGAAGAGGGCCTCGACCGGCTCGAAGCGGCGTACGGCGTCGTCCAACGGCTCGCCGGTGCCCACGTACGGGGGGTTGGAGACCACCAGGTCGAGGCGCCCCTCCAGGTCGGCGGGCAGCGCCCCGAACCAATCTCCTTGGGCCATCCTGACGTTGGCGGCCGAGCGGCCGAGACCGGCGAGGTTGGCCCGGGCCACGTCGAGGGCCCCGCCGGACTTGTCGGTCGCCCACACCTCGACGCCGCTCAACGGCAGCTCGTAGGCCAACGCCAGGGCGATGGCGCCCGAGCCTGTTCCCAAGTCGGCCACCACGATGGGGCGGGGCATGGCGGCGGCGCGGGCCAGGGCGACGTCGACCACGAGCTCGGTCTCGGGCCGGGGGATGAGCACCCGGCGGTCCACCATCAGGTCCAGGTGGCGGAACGCCCACGACCCGATGACGTACTGCAGCGGCTCGCCCGCGAGGCGTCGCGCCACCATGGCGTCGAGGCGGGCAACGGATCCGGCGGTGGCCGCCGTGTCGAGCTGGGCCATCCACTCTGCCCCGCCGGCCCCGGACACCTCCTCGCACAGCCACCGCGCTTCGTTGGCGGCATCGGGCCGGCCTCCGACCGCGTCGCGCAGGGCCTCAGCCGTCTCGATCCAGAGCTGGCGCCAGGTCACCGTCACGTGTCGGTGCCAGCAAGCTGGCGGGCACGCTCGTCGGCCGCCAACGCGTCGAGCACCTCGTCGAGATCACCGCCCAGCACGTCTTGCAGGCGATTCAGCGTGAGCCCGATGCGATGATCGGTGACGCGGTTCTGCTTGTAGTTGTAGGTGCGGATCTTCTCACCGCGACCGCCCCCACCGACCTGCGCCTTGCGCTCGGCCGACAGCTCGGCCGCCATGCGATCTTGCTCCGCCTTCAGCAACCTGGCCCGCAGGACCTGCATGGCCCGGGCCCGGTTCTGGAGCTGGCTGCGCTCGTCCTGCATGGCCACCACGATGCCTGACGGCTTGTGGGTGATGCGCACGGCGGAATCGGTGGTGTTCACGCTCTGGCCACCGGGGCCGGACGAGCGATAGACGTCGATCTGCAGATCGTTCGGGTCGATGGCGACGTCGACCTCGTCGGCCTCGGCCAGCACGGTGACCGTGGCCGCCGAGGTGTGCACCCGTCCCTGACTCTCGGTCGCCGGCACTCGCTGGACGCGGTGCGGTCCGCCCTCGAACTTCATGTGGCTCCAGACGCCGTCGCCCTTCAGCACGAACGTGATCTGGTTGTAGCCACCCATGTCGGAGGGATCGGCCGACAGCACCTCCAGCTTCCAGCCCGCCCGGATGGCGTAGGCCTGATACATCTCGAACAGGTCGCGAGCGAAGAGGTTGGCCTCCTCGCCACCCTCCGCCCCGCGGATCTCGACGATGACGTCCTTGCCGTCGTTCGGATCGGTGGGCAGGAGCAGCGTCTTGAGCCCGTCCTCCAGCACGGTGAGGTCGCGCTCGGCCTCGGCGACCTCGGTGCGCGCCAGTTCGCGCTCGTCACCGCTGGCGTCGACCAGGAGCTCCTTGGCGGCGACGAGGTCGTCCTGACGGCGGCGGTAGCGGCGGTAGGTGTCGACCACGGCGGCCAGCTCCTTGTAGCGACGGTTGAGGTCGCGGAGCTGGCCCGGGTCGGAGATGACGTCGGGGTCGGACAGGCGCGCTTCGAGGGCGCGGTACTCGTCGTCCAGGCCGGCCAACCGATCGATCACATCACACCAGGTTAGAGGCCCGAGCGGCCCGCGCCGCCGGCTACCGTCCAACCGCGCTAAGTGACTGATCCGCTAGGCCCATGTACGGAGCGTGACCGACCTGCTGACATGGGCCTTGGTCAGCGGCGGTGTTGCTGACCAAGGCGGCGGCGGGCGACACGGACAGGGGCACGACCTGTCCGTGGCGACCCCTGGGAAAGGCGGATACCCATGTTCATCTACACGACTGCGCCTCGAGCGCGCCCGGAGGCACGGTCATGAGGCGCAGCGCCGTCGTTGCCGTCGTCGGCACCGCCATCGCCGGGGCCGGCGCCGTCGGGTGCGGGATGGTGAATCGAGACGTCGTGACCGACGTCCCGCTCGCCGGCATCCCGCTCCAGCCGGTCGCCCTCGGTGCCATCGCCGGTGGCGCGGTGCTCCTCATCGGCGGACTGATCGCCACGTACCGGCAGCGACGAATCGACGTTGCCTTGGAGGCGGCGGAGCTCGCCGCCGCCGAGTTGGAGGACGCCGAACTGGCCGCGGCCGAGGCGGCCTACGTCTGGCCCCGCATCGTGGTGCGCAACCATGGCCGGCCCCGCCGCGCCGTGGCCCGCGTCGTCACCCTGCCGCCCCCGACGGCATCGTTACCTTCGCCGTGGCATCCATCGGTGGTGGCCGGCGTCGCCGCTCGAACGGTGCCGCCGGCCCCCATCGCCAGCAGCGACGGCTGGCTGCCCGACGGCGTGCAGCGCCTGCCCTATCGCTTGTAGCGCGAGCGATCACCGCGTCCCTCAGACCGTCACGACCTCGGCCGGATTCCGGAGCTTGGCGGCGAGGGCCCGGGTGACCGGGTGATCGTCGCGTTCGGGCACCGCCAGCAGCAGTCTGGCCCCGTCCAGCCCGATGGCATGGCGGGCGTCGGCGGCGAAGGGGACGAGGTCGAGGTCGATGCCCACCGACGCCACCACGACCACGGGCTCGCCGCCGGCATCGACCCCGACGGCGACGCACGGCACCGGGTCCTTCAGGTTGGCTCGGGGCACCGGCGGCGGGGCCGCCTCCAGCACGAGGGCGCCCACGAGATGCGGCTCCTCGATCAGGCGCCACCGCAGCAGCCGCTCGGCGTTCAGCCGGTTCAGAGGATGCGGGTCGGCGCCGGGCCGGCGGTGCTCCGCGACCGTGGCGACGACATCGGCCAGGGCCTCGGCCGGGGGCACGTCGCCGTGCACCAGCTGGAAGGCCTCCCGGTCATGGGCGCCGACGCCGACCTCGAGCCGGGTGACGTCGAGGTACGGATCGAGCACCGCCCGGCACACCTCCAGGCCGGCGACCTCGCCGGCGACGACCCCGTGCTCCACGACCGGCTCGGCGCCGGCTTCCTCGATCAGGGTCACCAACGAGAGACGGTCATCGACGACCGCCACCGGCGGTTCCACCGGGGTGGGCTCGGCCGCCACGAGGGCACGACCGTCGACCCGCCACACCGCCGGCGGACTGGTGAAGTAGGCGGCGCGCCGGGCTACCAGGCCGGCCGCCGCCGGGTCATCGACGACCACGTTCACGACGTCGTCGACGCCTTGCTGGCGGGCCCAGGCCAGTGCCGGCCCCAGGATCCGCTCGGGCCGTTCGTCGGCCAGCACCCACGCCTCACCATCGCGAGTCGAACGCGGCGCCGGCGCCGAACGGGCCCAAAACGGCGGGACCCCCATCCGCATGATCGCGGACGAGGGCTCCGAGCTTGAGGCCGAGCAGCGCGGCGCGGCGCTGCGGGTCGGGGGTCACGACTTCGCGCTCGGCGCCCTTGCGCTGGCCGTACCGACGCTGGAAGCGCTCGACACGCCCGCCGCTGTCGACCAGCTTCTGCTTGCCGGTGAAGAACGGGATGACACTCGTTGCACAGCTCGACGCGGATGTCGCCGGTCTTGGTGGACCGGGTCGTGAAGGTGTTGCCACACGAGCACACCACCGTGGTGAGGTCGTAGGCGGGGTGGATGTCAGCCTGCATGGCAGTTCTCCAGATCGAAAGGGACGCGGGAGTTTACCGGCGGCCGCCGCAATTCGCTCGACGGCCGGCCGCCGGCTACATCGACGGTTGCTTGGCGATCTCGGCCAGGAACTCGTCGTTGTTGCGGAACGTCTTCAACCGGTCGACGAGGAGGTTCAACCCGGCTTCGGCGGACCCACCTTCGGCCAGGCCCGACAGCACCCGGCGCAGCTTCCACACCATCTGCAGCTGCTTGCGATCGAACAGCAGCTCCTCGTGGCGCGTCGACGACGCATCCACGTCGATGGCCGGATAGACCCGGCGCTCGGCCAGCTTGCGGTCGAGACGCAGCTCCATGTTCCCCGTGCCCTTGAACTCCTCGAAGATGGCGTCGTCCATGCGGGAGTTGGTCTCCACCAAGGCCGTCGCCAGCACCGTCAGCGATCCGCCCTCTTCGATGTTGCGGGCGGCGCCGAAGAACTTCTTGGGCGGGTACAGGGCGCCGGCGTCGATGCCGCCGGACATGATGCGGCCCGTGGCCGGCGCGGCGAGGTTGTAGGCGCGGGACAGGCGGGTGATGCCGTCGAGGATCACGACGACGTCCTCGCCCATCTCCACGAGGCGCTTGGCCCGCTCGATGGCCATCTCGGCCACGTGGGTGTGCTCGTCCGACGGCCGGTCGAACGTGGACGCCACGACCTCGCCCTTCACCGTGCGGCGCATGTCGGTGACCTCTTCGGGCCGCTCGTCGACGAGCAGCACCATGAGCTTGACCTCGGGGTTGTTGCGCTCGATGGCCATGGCGATCGTCTTCATGATCGTGGTCTTGCCCGCCTTGGGCGGCGACACGATGAGGCCGCGCTGACCCTTGCCGATCGGCGAGATGAGATCGACGATGCGGGCCGTCATGTTGTTGGGGTCACCCCCCTCGAGCTTCAACTTCTCGTCAGGGAACAGCGGCGTCAGGTCCTCGAACTTCGGCCGGGTGCGGGCCAGTTCGGGATCTTGATCGTTGACGGTGTCGATCCGCAGCAGCGCCGGGTTCTTCTCGTTCCGGCCGGCCGGACGGGCCATGCCGGTCACGTGATCGCCCTTGCGCAGGCCGTACTGGCGGGTCTGCTTCACCGACACGTACACGTCGTCGCGGCTGGGCAGGTACCCGTTCACGCGGAGGAAGCCGTAGCCCTCGTCGCGAAGGTCCAGGAAGCCCGCGACGGCCACCGGCTCGCCCTGGAACGTCTCCTGGGCGGGTTGGCCCTGACCCTGTTGCGCCGGCTGACCCTGACCTTGCTGGCTTTGATACGGCTGACCCTGACCCGACGGCCGCGTCGTTGATGCGGTCGGAGCCCTGGGGACCGTCGGCCCGGTTGCGGTCGCGGTTGCGGCGCCGGCGCCGGCGGTTGCTCTGGCCGGTGCCGTCGCCGTCACCGGGCGCGCCGGCGGGCGACCCAGGACCCGGACCGGGTCGGTACGACGGCGGCTGCTCGTCGGTGCGGGTCGCGGCGCGGCTGTCCCCGCCGCCATCGTGGTGGGCGTCGCCGTGACTGCCGGGGTTCGCCGGCTCGATCTCGGCCCCGACGGCCAACTCCCACTCGGCCATGGGCTCGGTCGCCGAGACGCCATCGGTGTCGACGGGCGGCGCCGCCGCCGGCGTCACGTCGGCCACGGGGTCGGCCGTCGCGTCGGCCAGGGGACGGGTGAGGGTCGACTCCGTAGCCGGCGGGCGCGCCCGCTTCCTGCGCGTCGGCGACCAGCGCGTCGCTGGTGTCCGTGTCGGGCAGAGCTTCGGTCGCACCGGCCCTGGCCCGGCCATTGCCGTTGCTGCCGTTGCGGGCACGCGGCGCTCGGGGCGCGGGCGTCGTGGCCGCCGGGGTGTCAGCGGTGACGGTGCTTCCGGTCTGCTCCAGGATCTTGCCGATGATGTCGGCCTTCTTGGCTCGCGAGGTCGCCTTCACGCCGAGCGCGGCGGCAATGGCCAGCAGCTGCTCGCGGTCTTTGCCCTCGAGAACCGAGCGTTCCAGAGCCTCGGTGGACTCCACGCTCATGAGCACCTTCTTTCCGGTGGGTCCGGGATTTCGGGGAGTACCCGTTGCCTCGTCACCGCGCCACCAGGCAGAGCCCATGGCGAACGTGACCGAAGCGGAACGGGTGGAACTGACGGCACGAACCCCTCCCTCCGGGTTCGCCATCCGCCAGTGGTGCGCTCGGCCGGGCCGAGCGGGCACAACGATATCGACCGCGGATGCCGCCGTGCAACGCCGAACTACGGCCTGCGCGACGAACGCCTCGATCTTGGCCAGGTCGTTCGGCAGGGTGACGGTGCGCTCGGGCCGGTCGAGCAGGTCGGCAAGGTGCGCTGGTAGCGGCGGGTCGGATGCCCGTAGCCCGCTCCACCGCGTCGGGGAACTTGGCCGGATGGGCGGTGGCCAGTGTGACCATCGGCACCGCCGCCGGGCCCGGCCGGACCGCGCGCCGCGCCGAGGCCGACGGCGGTGTGGGGGTCGATCAGGATGCCGGTTTCGTCGTACGTGGTGGCGATGATCTCCAGCGTGGCCTCGTCGTCGAAGCGGGCGGCGTCGAACACCGACGTCACCATCTCGAGCTGATCGGGCTCCACGGTCAGCGAGCCCGTGGCCCGGAACCGGTTCAGCTGCTCGGCCGTCATGCCGCCGTCGCGATGGTTCAGCTCGAACAGGAGGCGCTCGAAGTTCGAGCTGACCTGGATGTCCATGCTGGGGCTGAGCGTCGGGACGACGACGCTGGTCGCCATGATGCCCGAGTGGAGGAAGCGCGACAGGATGTCGTTGCGGTTCGAGCCGATCACCAACCGGTCGATCGGCAGGCCCATCCGGCGGGCCACCCAGCCCGACAGCACGTTGCCGAAGTTGCCCGTCGGCACCGCGAACGACGCCGGCCCGCCGCCGAGGTGGCTGACCGCGGTGGCGTAGTAGACGACCTGGGCCATGATCCGCACCCAGTTGATGGAGTTCACGGCAGCCAGTTGGTGCTGCGAGCGGAACGCCTCGTCGGCGAACATGGCCTTCACGAGGTCCTGGCAATCGTCGAAGGTCCCCTCCACGGCGACGGTGCGCACGTTCGGGGCGTCGACGGTGGTCATCTGCCGGCGCTGGACCTCGCTGACCCGACCGTCCGGATAGAGCACCACGATCTCGATGTTGCGGCGGCCGGCGACGGCGTTGATGGCGGCCGAACCGGTGTCGCCCGACGTGGCGCCGATGATGGTGACGCGCTCGCCGCGCTGGTCGAGCACGTGATCGAAGAGGCGGCCCACCAGTTGGAGGGCGACGTCCTTGAAGGCGAGCGTGGGGCCGTGGAACAACTCGAGCAGCCAGTCGTCGGGACCGATCTGCACGAGCGGGCACACCGCCGGATGCCGGAACGTGGCATAGGCCTCGTCGCACATGCGCCGCAACGTGCCGATGTCGATCTCGCCGTCGATGAACGGCGCCACCACCGCCGCCGCGGTCGTGGCATAGCTGACGTCACGGCGCAGCGGCGGCATTGCCGGCCACGACGTCGGGACGTACAGGCCGCCGTCGACGGCCAGCCCGGCCAGCAGCACATCGGCGAATCCCAGCTCCGGCGCCGACCCCCGGGTGGAGACGTACCTCACGTCCCGACGACTCGCAGCAGCCCCCCGACTCGCTTCACCACTTCGAGGTCACGCAGGTCGCGCAGCGTCGCCTGCACGTCGGCCTCCCGCGCTTCGTGGGTGATGAACACCAGTTGGGCGTCGTCGGCGTGGCCCTCCTGCTCCATGCTGCGGATGCTCACGTCGTGCTTGGCGAAAGCACCGGTGACGGCGTGCAGGACACCGGGCCGATCGACGACCTCGAGCGGCAGGTAGTACTCGGCCGTCGTCTCGTCGATGGGTCGCATGCGCACCCGCGTGAACGAGCCCATCGGGCCGTGAGTGCCCTGGCGCAGGTTCACGGCAGCGTCGATGAGATCACCAAGCACGGCGCTGGCGGTGGGCCGGCCGCCGGCGCCCCGGCCGTAGAACATGAGGTTGCCCACCGCACCGCCCTCGACGAACACGGCGTTGTAGCTGTCGCGCACGTTGGCCAGCGGATGGTCGTTGGGCACCATCGTGGGATGGACCCGCACGGCCACCGAGAACTCGGTGCTGCCGGCCGGGCCGTCGATGCGCTCGCAGATGGCGAGCAGCTTCACGACGTAGCCGAGGCGGCGGGCGACGGCGATGTCGTCGGGGGTGATGCGGCTGATGCCCTCGTGGTAGACGTCGCCGGCCACCACCCTCGCCCCGAAGGCGATGGCGGCGATGATGGCGGCCTTGGCGGCGGCGTCGAAGCCCTCGACGTCTGCAGTCGGGTCGCGCTCGGCGTAGCCGAGGCGCTGCGCCTCGCCGAGGGCGGCGCCGTAGTCGGCGCCCTCCTCGCGACATCTTGGTGAGGATGTAGTTGGTGGTGCCGTTGACGATGCCCATCACCCGGCGGATGGGCTCGCCCCGCAGGCTCTCGCGCAGCACCCGAACGATGGGGATGCCGCCGGCGACGGCGGCTTCGAACAAGAGGTCGCGGTTGGCGGTGGCGGCGGCGGCGAACACCTCGGTGCCCACGTTGGCGAGCAGCTCCTTGTTGGCCGTGACGACCGGCTTGCCCGCCGCCAGCGCCGCCAGGATGAGCTCTCGGGCGGGCTCGATGCCGCCGATGACCTCCACCACGATGTCGATGTCGGGGTCGGCCACCACCGCCGCGCTGTCGCGGGTGAGCACGCCCTCGGAGAGCTCGACGTCACGCTCGCGGGACAGGTTCCGGACGGCCACGGCGGCGATCTCCAGGCGGAGGCCGGTGCGGGCTTCGATGGCGTCGGCCTGCTCCGCTACCAGCGCCACGAGCGCGCCGCCGACGTTGCCGCAACCCAGCACCCCGACCCGCACGACGTCCGTCACGCCGGTTGAGGCTAGGCGCGCCCTCCGCCGAACGTGAGCGGCAAACGGGCCGGGCCCCAGATGCCGACGGAGTTGGGCTTCCATTCGATGGCGCCGCCGGCGGCCAGGTCGGGCAGGCGCCGGGCCAGGATGGGCAGCGCCTCCTGCAGCTCGGCGCGGCGCCAGCCACGCGCCCAGGCAGTAGTGGATGCCACTGCCGAAGGTCAGGTGGGGCGACGACGACTCGCGCGTGATGTCGAAGGTCTCCGGTGCGGCGAAAACGTGCTCGTCCCTGTTGGCGGCGGCGAAGCTGGTGGAGATGGTCGTGTCCTTGGGGAACAGGACGCCCTTGAACTCGACGTCCTCGCTGGCGAACCGGGCGGTGCCGCCGATGGCGCCGAGGTAGCGCATCGCCTCCTCCACCGCCCGGGGTGCCAGCTCGGGATGGTCGGCCAGCAAGGCCCACTGGTCCGGGTGATCGGTGAACAGCGCCACGGTGCACCCCAACTGGTTGCGCGTGGTGTCGGTGCCGGCGATCAGCACCGCCACCGCCATGCTCAGCAACTCATCGGTCGACAGCCGGTCGCCCGCTTCCTCGGCGGCGATGAGATCGGTGAGAAGGTCGTCGCCGGGCGAGCGGCGCCGGCGCTCGATGAGCTCGCGGACGTACGCGCTCACCTCATCGCGGGCCGCCCTGATGAACGGCAGGTCCTCGGCGAAGTTGAAGTTGAAGATGCGCAGGAGGTCGGCCGCCCACCGCGAGAACAGCTTCCAGTCGTCCTCGGGCGCGCCCAGGAGCCGGCAGATGATGGGGATGGGATAGGGCTCGCACACGTCGCGCACCAGCTCGATGCGTCCGGTGGGCACGAAGGGGTCGAGCAGCCGGTCCATCACCTCGCGCATGAACGGGCGGTAACGGTCGGCCGCCTTCGGGGTGAACGCCGGCGCCACGATGCGCCGCAGCCGGCCGTGGGCGTCGCCTTCGGTGGTGAGGATCGACGGCTGGCTGTTGGCGAAGTAGTCGGCGTAGTCGGGCCCGGCCAGCTCGGGCAGCTTGGCCGCGAACTGGTGGAAGCGCCGGTCGCGCAGCAGCGCGACCGAGTCCTCGTAGGTGGTGATGAGGTAGCCGCCGGGAGTTCGCACCAACCAGTGGTCACCGCGGCGGGCGGCGTCGATGAGCATGCGTCCCTCGGCCCGGGTCGGCACACTCGGCAGGTCCAGGAAGGGAAGATCGAGCTCGTTGACATCGGTCCCCATGAGCGGAATGTAGGCGTTCAGCCGACGTCGAGACGAGTGAGATCGTCGTACGTCTCCCGGCGCACCACCAACCGCGGCTCCCCGTTCGCGACGAACAGCACCGCCGGCCGCGGCACCTTGTTGTAGTTCGACGCCATGGTGTGGCCGTAGGCGCCGGTCACCGGGGTGCACAGGACATCGCCGACGGCCAGATCGTCGGGAACGAAGGCGGCGTGCACGAGCACGTCGCCGGACTCGCAGTGCTTGCCGACGACGCGCACCGGCCGGGGCCGGTCGGCCCCCGTCTCACGAGGCAGGAAGGCCTCGTAGCCGCTGCCGTAGAGGACCGGGCGCGGGTTGTCGCTCATGCCGCCGTCGACGGCGACGTAGGTCCGGATGCCCGGGATGTCCTTCACCGTTCCCACCGTGTAAAGCGTGACGGCGGCACTGGCGACGAGCGCCCGACCGGGCTCCACCATGAGCTGCACCGGTACACCGGTGGCGTCGAGCGCCTCGCGCACCACCTTCCCCCACTCGGCGATGTCGGGCGCCGACTCGCCTTCCACGTAGGCCACGCCCAGCCCCCCGCCCATCGTGAGCGTGGGCAGTTCGTGGGCGGCGACCAGTTGGGCCATGACCTCGGCCGCCAGGGCGAAGGACTCCGCGGCGAAGATCTGGCTGCCGATGTGGGTGTGCAAGCCGACCAGCTCGACGGCAACAGATCGCCGCGCCCGCTCGATGGCGCGCTCAGCCACGCCTCCCAGGAGGCCGAAGCCGAACTTGGAATCGGCCTGACCGGTACGTACGTACTCGTGGGTGTGGGCCTCGATGCCGGGCGTGATGCGCAGCTGCACCCGCGGCGCCGGGAGCCCATCGGCGTGGAGCTGCTCCAGCCGGTCGAGCTCGTCGAAGCTGTCCACGACGACGTGGTGCACCCCTACCTGCAGCGCCGTCGCCAACTCGGCCATCGACTTGTTGTTGCCGTGGAGCACGAGCCGGTCGCCGGGCACCCCGGCGGCCAGGGCCACGTGCATCTCGCCGCCGGTGGCCACGTCGAGGAGCAGCTCCTCCTCGTACACGAGGCGCGCCATGGCCAGGCACAGGAAGGCCTTGGTGGCATAGATGACGTTGCCGGGGCCGAAGGCGGCCACCGCGTCGCGGCATCGGGTGCGGATGTGGGCCTCGTCGTAGACGAACAGCGGCGTGCCGAACGTCTCCGCCAGCTCGACCACGTCGCACCCGCCGATCGACAGGCGGCCGTCGGGCGAGATGCCGGCGCCGTCGGGTAGCAGGCTGGGCGGGACGGGGCTCACGAGGGCCGTCGCTACATCTGCTCGGGAGCAGCCACACCCACCAGATCGAGGGCGACCACCAGACCGATCCGAGCCGCCTCGACGAGCCAGAGGCGCGCTTGGCTGAGCTCGGGCGAGACGTCGTCGGCCACGACCCAGCAGTCGTGGTGGAAGCCGTGCACCGCCGAGGCCATCTCGCGCGTCCACGTCGTGATCTTGTTGGGGGCCCGGCGTGCCGCGGCGTCGAGCACGACACCGGGCAGATCGTTGAGGATGGTGAGGAGCTCGCGCTCGCGCTGATGAGTGAGCATCCCGAGGTCGACGGTGTCGAGCGGGTCGCGGGTGATGCCCTTGGCGGCGGCGTTCCGCACGATGCCGGCCAGCCGGGCGTGGGCCATCTGCACGTAGAAGACCGGGTTGTCCATCGACCGTTGCACGACGACGTCGAGGTCGAACACCAGCTTCGTGTCGATGGATTGCAAGAGGAAGGTGAAGCGCGTGGCGTCCGCTCCGACCTCGTCGATCACGTCCTCGCGCAGCAGGATGATCTCGCCCTGGCGCTTCGAGAGCTTGACCTCGTTGCCGTCACGCAGCAGCACGACGTTCTGCCCGACGATGATCTCGAGGTCGTCGGGCCGGTGGTTGAGCGCCTGGACGGCGATCTTCACCCGCGCCACGTAACCGTGGTGGTCGGAGCCCCACACGTCGATGAGATGGTCGGCGCGGCTCAGCTTGTCGCGGTGGTAGGCGATGTCGGGGAGGAAGTAGGTGGGCTCCCCGTTGGCGCGCACGAGCACGCGGTCGCGGTCGTCGCCGAACTCGGTGGTGCGCAGCCAGACCGCGCCGTCGGCGTCGTACACGTGACCGAGCTGGCGCAGCTCGGTGAGCGTGGCGTCCATGGCGCCGGCGTCGACGAGGGCGCGCTCGCTGGACCACCGGTCGAAGAAGACCCCCATGCCGGCGAGCGTCTCGCGCTGGTCGGCCAGTGCCCGGTCGAGACCCCACGCCAGCGGGTCGGCGTCGGCGGGCATCTCGGCCGCCCACTCCTCGACGTACGCGCCCCGGTAGCCGTCTTCGGGAATGGGCTCGCCCCGCTTCGCCGCCACCAGCGAGTCGGCGAAGCGCTGGAGCTGAGCGCCCCGGTCGTTCACGTAGAACTCACGCTGCACGACCCAGCCGGTCCGGCTCATGATGCGCCCGAGCGAGTCGCCGTAGGCGGCCCAGCGGCCATGGGCGGCGTGCAGGGGACCGGTGGGGTTGGCCGAGACGAACTCGATGTTCACGCTGCGGCCGGCCCCGCTGTCGTCCCGCCCGAACCCGTCGGTGCCCTCGGCCACCACCGTGTGCAGGACGTCGTGGAGCCACGTGTCGTGGAGCCGCAGGTTGAGGAAGCCGCCGACCGCCTCGGCCTTGGCGAGGTGGTGGGGCGGGTCGGCGTTCAGCGTGTCGGCCAAGGCCGCGGCAAGCGCCGGGCCGGCGTACGAAGATCCCTTGGCCAGCGGGAAGCAGTTGACGGCCCAGTCGCCGTGGTCGGGGTTGCGGGGCTGCTCCAGCTTGAGGTCGCCCGGCGCGTGCAGGCCGAGCCGGCCCAAGCGGGCGACGATCGCGTCGCGCAGCGCGAGGGGAGCGGCCATCCGGCCAGGCTACCGGGCCGCGGTCGCATCGCCCCGTGCGCAACGGTCGCCCCCGCGGCCCCCACGACGTCATCATCGCGGCAGCGGCGCGGGCCACGGGGCGCACCAACGATGAGCGTGCGGACGCTGATCCGAACGGATCATTCCGGCTCCTGAGGCGTCGTCGTAGGTTCGACGTCTGCGTCGGGCGGGACCGGCCTGCACCCTTTCGGAGGACATCGAGCATGCGCGCCCGTCGGTGGACGAACTGGACTCTGGCGGTGGCGCTCGTCGCCGTCGGGCTCGCCTCGATCCCCGTGTCATCGACCGCCGCCGGTGCTGTCGGCGCACCGGCTCGGTTCGTGCCGCTCACCCCCACCCGCCTCCTCGACACGCGCGACGGCACCGGTCAGGCCGGTGCGGGCGCGGTTGGCTCCGGCGCCACCATCCGCCTCCAGGTCGCCGGCCGCGGCGGCGTCCCCGCCGACGACGTGGTCGCCGTGGTGATGAACGTCACCGCCACCGACGCATCCGGGCCTGGCTTCGTCACGGTCTGGCCGTCGACCGAGAGCCGCCCGACGGCGTCGAACGTCAACGTCGAACGGGCGGGCCAGACCATCTCCAACCTCGTCACCGTGCAACTCGGCACCGACGGCGCCGTGAACCTGTTCGCCATCGCCGCGACCGACCTCGTGGCCGACGTATCCGGCTACTTCACCCCGTCGGGACCGACCGGCCCCGGCCGGCTGCAACCGGTCGCGCCGGCGCGTGTGCTCGACACGCGCGCCGGCGTCGGTGCGCCCGTCGCGGCGGTCACCGGGGGCAGCACCCTGTCGCTCGATCTCAGCGCCAGCGCGCCGGCCGGCACCGAAGCCGCCGTCCTGAACGTCACCGCCACCAACACGACCGCCCCAGGATTCGTCACGGCATGGCCGTCGGGCCTCCCGCTGCCACTGGCGTCGAACCTCAACATCGAGCGCGCCGGCCAGACGATTGCCAACCTGGTGATCGTGCCGGTCGGCGCCGACGGTCACGTCAACCTCTACAGCCAGTCGACGCTCGATCTGGTGGCCGACGCGGAGGGTTACGTCACCGGCAGCGCGGCGCCAATGTCCGGTGACGGGCTCTTCACCTCACTGGTGCCTACCCGGGCCCTGGACACCCGCACGGCCACTCCCCTGCCCCATCTCGGCGCCGGCCGGGCGGCGTCGCTGCCACTGGCGGGCCCCGCCGGCCTGCCGGCCACCGGCGTCGCCGCCGTGCTCATGAACGTGGCCGCCACCAACGCGGATGCTCCCGGCTTCGTGACGGTGTTCCCGGACACCGGCGCCCTCCCGCTGGCGTCGAACCTGAACGTCTCGGCGCCGGGCCAGACCATCGCCAACCTGGCGCTGGGCCAACTGGGCACGACGGGGAACATCGGCCTCTACAGCCAGTCCGGCGCCGACCTCGTGGCCGACATCGCCGGCTGGTTCAGTGGTCCGCCGGTCGTCGCGGCCCCGCCGGGGCCCGGTCCGGCCCTCCCGGTGAACCCGTCACTCGCCAACTCCTTCCGTGCGGTCTACGCCCTGCCGAGCGACGTCGTGGCCGACCCGACGATCGTGCCCGGCATCCGCCACGAGATGGACCTCGTGACGGGCTGGTTCGCGTCCCAGACGGGCGGGCACCGCCCTCGGCTCTACGCCCCTGACGGCGTGCTGGCCGTCGACACGGTGAACCTCGGGATCACGACGGCCCAGCTCGAGGCCGGGGCGCCACTCGACATCCTCGCCGCCACGTTGCACGGGCTCGGCTACGGCACATCCGGTGAGACGGTCGTCGCCTTCGTCCCCGCCGTCGGCGACGCCTGCGGCAGCACCCTCACGCTGCACGGGGCGCCTACGACGGTAGGGATCTGGATGCCATCGTGCGACATCTACCCCAGCGTGGACACCGAGTCGTGGCCCTACGGCGCCACGTACCTGACCGCCCATGAGATGACCCACGCCTTCGGGGCGGTGCCGGCGTGCGCCCCGCACGCCGACGGCACCGGCCACGTGAACGACGACACCCGCGACGTGGTCTACGCCGGCCCCGACCCGCGTGACTGGGACCACATCACGCTCGACCCCGGCCACGACGACTACTACGCCCACGGTCGCAGCGACTGCCCGGACATCGCCGCCAGCCCCTTCTGGACGTAACGACGCCGACCAGACCATGCCGGGCGGCGAACGGCGGCTACCATCTTCCGGCCCCGCCCTCGTAGCTCAGGGGATAGAGCATCGGCCTCCGGAGCCGTGTGCGCAGGTTCGAATCCTGCCGAGGGCGCTGCTGGATCCAGCCACTGAGCTGGGTGAATGTCCTGGTCGAGGCATCATGGCTTCTTACGGTCGTTGACCGTTTGACATCTTTGACCGGCATTTGCCGGGACACTGTGGGAGAGGTGTGGGAGAGGAGGCTGCTTGCAGACCTAGCCCGCCGCAGCAGGAGCACCATCGACGCCCCACAAGCGGCCACCCACGGCCACTGGTTCCAGGCCTCGGCCGCGTGCCCGCCGGTGTCTCACGCGTGTTCGGGCCGAGTCTTCTCGACGCCAGCATGGCGAAGGCCGAGAATCGCCCAAGCGCCGTCGCCCGGCTCCAGGGCCTACTCGGCCACATCGTCTTCGAACCGTGCATCGCGCCGGGCTTGGCGTGGTGCGTCCTCGCCGGCGGCGCCACACCGCGGCCACCACCGGCATGCCGGTCCATCGACGGTCGCGCCCGCCCTTCCCGGTCTGAACGAGTACATGATGAGGAATCGCGTCGCTGTGACCCTTGACATACGGCGTCCCGTCGATCTTATTGTCATGACAAATAGCGCGGCGCCAGATCGCCGCTCGGACCGGGGGAACGATGCATCGACGTATGAAATCTCCACGTCCCATCGGCTGGTTGGCAGTATTGGCCGTACTGGCGTTCATCGCCGCCGCCTGCGGCGGCGACAACAAGACCACGAGCGGAGCAGCGACGACGGCCGCGGCTCCGGCGACGACCGCCGCTTCGGCAACCACGGCAGCGTCGTCGGCTGGTGGGTCCGCGGCGACAACCGGAGCAGCGGCCGATACCGCGGCGTGGGACGCCATCGTGGCCAAGGCCAAGCAAGAGGGCGCGGTCACGATCTACTCCAGCCAGGGTTTGGACGTACTGAACGATCTCGCCGCCAAGTTCAAGGACAAGTACGGGATCACCTTGGAGGTCGTGCGCGGCATCGACTCCGAGCTCATTCCCAAGGTTGACGCGGAGAATCAGACGGGCAAGAACGTGGCGGACGTCTTTGCCTTCGCCAGTTCCCAGTGGGGCGTGGATAACGCGGCCAAGGGGATGTTCGTGGCACCGACGGGCCCGGCGTTCGATGACCCGGCATACGACAAGGCGTCCAACGTGTCGGCTGATGGTACGCAGTTCGTCTCGACCGCCGCTGTCTTCGGGTACGCCTGGAACACCGACCGGTACTCGAACGGGCATGAAGGGCTACGCCGACGCGCTCGATCCCGAGCTGGCAGGGGGCAAGGTCGGGGTGATCGATGTCCACACGTCGACCGTCCTCGTCGACTTCTATCAATTCCTCGAGGCGCAGATGGGTCCCGATTACCTGACCAAGCTGGCCGCCCAGAAGCCGAAGATCTATCCGAGTGGGCTCCCGATGGCGCAAGCGCTGACATCAGGTGAGATAGCGGCGACGGTCTACGCGGGGCCGCTGGTGGACGAGAAAGCGAAAGGCGCGCCGGTTGACTACGGACTGCCCGACAAGGTGTGGGGAGCGCGCTTCAACACGGTCATCCTGAAGGCGGCACCTCATCCCAATGCCGCCCAGGTCCTGGCCGACTTCATGATCACCAAGGAGGGTCAGGAGGCGTTGGCCCGCAAGTCGGCGTCGGTGCTGCCGGACATCACTGGGGCGGTCACCACGGTGGACAAGGTGGCCAAGCAGGATCTGACGAAGCTGACGCCCGATGTGGTGGCCGCCTACCAGGCGAAGTGGGACGCGATGTTCAAGTAGTCGGCGGCAGCGGCTGGGTGATCCCTTTCCACGAAACCGAGGTAACGCTGTGTCCCGTGTGACCATCGAGGGTTTGGTGAAGCATTTTCACGGCAACCCGCCGACGAAGGCGGTCGATGACCTCGGCCTGAGGATCGAGGAGGGTGAGTTCCTCATCCTCCTCGGTCCCAGCGGCTGCGGGAAGACGACGGCGCTGCGTTGCCTCGCCGGGCTCGAGACACCGAGCGCTGGACGGATCGCCTTTGGGGATACCACGGTGTTCGACGCGGCGGGAAGGGTGAATCTCTCCCCGGACAAGCGCAACGTCGGGATGGTGTTCCAGTCGTATGCCTTGTGGCCGCACATGACGGTGCGCAAGAACATCGCCTACCCGCTGCGGGCGCGCAAGCTCAAGCAGGGTCTGAAGGCCGGATGGGTCGAGGAGACAGCCGATCTCGTCGATTGCGGCCCCCTGCTCGACCGGTATCCAGCACAGCTCAGCGGTGGACAGCAGCAGCGCGTGGCGCTCGCTCGGGGTCTCGTCGCCCGGCCGGAGCTGGTGCTGTTCGACGAGCCGTTGAGCAATCTCGATGCCCGCCTGCGTGACCAGGTCCGGGCCGAGATCCACGAGTTGCACACTCGGCTCGGGTTCACGGCGGTGTTCGTCACCCATGACCAGTCCGAGGCGCTCGCCCTGGGCGACCGTCTGGCGGTGATGCGTCAGGGCCGCATCGAGCAGTACGACACCCCCGAGCGCGTCTACGAGCGTCCGGCGACCGAGTACGTCGCCGCATTCCTCGGGATGTCGAACCGGCTCGTGTGCGAGTACGTCGATGGTGCATGGGTGGCCGACGGCCGGCTGCTCGCCGGTGCGCCCGTCCAGTCGGTTCCCACCGCAACGGCGATGGCTGTTCGGCTCCGCAGCGAGGACGTCTGCCTGCACCCCACAGAAGCGGAGCCGCCGGGCGGGCACGCCACAGCGAACGCGACGGTCGTCGACTCGGAGTACGCCGGTCGGCACATGGACGTCGTCGTCCTGCTCGGGGACAAGCGACTGCAGGCGCGCATCTCGAGCGGCGACTCCGGGAGCTGGGCCCGTCGCCTCGGCCCGGGCGATCCGGTCGTCATGTCGTTCCGGCCCACTGACGCCATGATCTACCCCGCCGGCGCGGACCGCACCGCCGACGCCGAAGCGGTCGGGGAAGCCGTCCCGGATCTGAGCAGCGTCGTCGTCGCCGAGAAAGTCGAGGTCTGAGCGTGGTCACCGGCACCGTCGCCGGCGCGCACGGGCGGCATCGACGCCCGATCCGTCGCCCGGTCCATCGCGAAACCGGTCGGCTTGATCGTCTTCATCGGTGCCCTCGGCTACTTCGTGTTGGAACCGCTCGTCCGGCTCCAATCGAAGGCGTTTGCCGATGGCGCCGAGGGCTACCGCGCCGCGTTCACGAAGCCTGGCATCGGGGACACCATCCTCACCACTGTCGAGTTGGCCCTTGGTTCGCTGGCGATCGCCCTCGTGCTCGGCACCTTCCTGGCATGGTGCGCCAGCCGGCTCCCGCCGCGCTTGCGAATCCTGCGCATCATCCCCGTCCTCCCAATCGTGGTGCCCGCGATAGCCAGCGTCGTCGGATGGGCGTTCCTGCTGTCGCCGCGCCCGGGCTACCTGAACGCCGCCCTGCGCACCCTGCCGTGGTGGTCAGGACTCGAAGAAGGCCCGATCGACATCTACACCGTGCCGTGGATCGTGATCATCACTGGTCTGGGCCTGACTGCGTTCGTCTATCTCTTCGTCAGCGCCGGCTTCGAGAGCATCGAGCGCGGAACACCTCGAGGCGGCGCAGGTGGCCGGGTCCTCACCGTGGGGTGTGTTCTTCCGGGTGACGCTGCCGCTACTGCGGCCCACGCTCATCTACGGCGGCGGTATCGCTCTCCTGCTCGGTCTGGGCCAGTTCACCGCCCCGCTCCTCCTGGGCAGCACCGCCGGCATCAACGTCGTCACCACCGAGATCTACCGCGAGATGTCGCAGACGCCGGTGGCCTACGGCACCGCCGCCGCCCTCGGTTCCACCCTGCTCGTGTTCGGCGTGGTGGTGGTCATGTTGCAGAAGATGCTGCTGGGCGACCAGCGCCGGTTCGTCACCCACGGCGGCAAATCCTTTCGCGCCCCGGGACGCCCGTCACGGTGGGCGGCCGTCGCGCTCGTGGCCTACACGACCGTGGCGACCATCCTGCCGGTCGGGGCGTTGGTCATCGTGTCGCTCACCCGGTTCTGGAGCGCCAAGATCGACGTCGGCAGCTTCACCCTCGATAACTATCGCGAGATCTTCGATCAGTCCAACGTCACCCAGGCCGTCTACAACAGCGTCACGATCTCGCTGCTCGCCGTGCTGATCTGCCTGCCCATCGGCTTCGTCGCCGCCTCGATTGTCCTGCGCGGGACGCGTTACCGGCTGCTGCGCACCGCCGCCGACTTCCTGGTCTCCATCCCCCTCGGTGTTCCCGCCGTCCTGTTCGGCGCCGGATTCCTCCTCACGTACACGGAGGGCCCGCTCGTGCTGTACGGCACCCGCTGGGTGATCGTGCTCGTCTATGTGACGCTGATGCTTCCGTTCGCGACTCGCATGCAGCTCGCCGCCCTGGTGTCGCTCGGCGACGGCTACGTGGAGGCGGCGCGCGTCAGCGGGTCGGGGGTGGTCGGAGCCAACGTCAAGGTCGTCGTGCCGCTGCTGCGCTCGGCGCTCGGTGGCGCCGCCGCGCTCATGTTCGTGCTGCTCACCCACGAATTCGCGGCCTCCGTGCTCGTACGATCGTCGACAACGCAGGTGATGGGCACCGTTTTGTTCGACTACTGGACGAACGGCAGCTATCCCCTCGTCGCCGCCATCGCCCTCATCATGTCCTTCGTGACGGCCATCGGCGTCATCGTCGCCGTCATCATCGGCGGCAGCAAGGCGCTGAGCAGCCTGTGAGGTGGCAAGATTCGTGGGTACGATTGTCTCAATCGGGACAGAGTCGATCGGTAGTATTTGATTCATGGCGAAGCGACGGACGCAGGGAATCGTTGATCTTGTCGATTGGGTGTCGGCTGGTGACCAGTCGTCCTCCGGCAGGGCCGACCCTCCCGCTCACGTTGCGATTCCCATCGCGCCTGGCACCGGGCTCACCCGGCCGCCCAAGCGGGCCGAGACGGTCGCCCGGGATCTTGTTCGGGACATCGTTCGGCAAGGACGCCAGCCGGGTGATGCCCTGTCCTCGGAGGCGGCGATGGTCGAGGAATACGCTGTCAGTCGCGAATCGCTCCGCGAAGCCCTCCGGCTCCTCGAAGTCCAGGGCCTCATCGCCATCCGCCGCGGACCCGGCGGTGGACCAAGCGTTTGCACGGTCGACCCCGCCAACCTCGGGCGGATCTCGACGTTGTACTACCACATGGCTGGCGCGACCTACCGGGAGCTGTCAGAGGCCTGGGTCCTCGCCGAGTCCCTGCTGGCCGGTCGGGCCGCCCGCAACCCGCACGCCGAAACCCGCTTGGCGGCAATGCTGCCCTACCTTCAGGATCGAAATGGCTCCAGCGACGCCGACGCCGATGTCACGGCGTACATGCAGACGCACATGTCCTTCCACGCTCGGGTGGCCTCACTCGTCCAGAACCGGGTCCTCGAGATCACGCTCCAGACGATGGGGCAGATCGTGAGCCACCACGTCGTCGTCACCGACGACCCGCGCAGTTTGGGACGCGACCTCGGCGACGACCATCGGCGCATCGCCGTTGCCATCGTGGCCGGTCTCGCCGACCAGGCATCGTCGATCATGGAGGAGCACATCAGCGCCGTCGCCCGCTCCGCCGGAGAGCACCTCGGGCCGCGGTTTGACGACCTCATCGAGTGGCAGTGACGCCGCGTCGCCGCTCCGACGACACCAAGGCCGCCGTTGTCAACGGCGTTGCCGGCGCGACGACTCGCGGCGAGCCGCTGGACAAGGTCGGGCGATGAGTCTGCGCATCGGCTTGTCGGCCTACGACATCTCGGCCGCGGAACTGGTGCGGTTGGCGGTCGCCGCTGATGAGTTCGGTTTCGACTCCCTCTGGCTCGGCGAGCACATCGTCCTGCCGCTCGACTACGAGAGCGATCATCCCACCACCGGTGACACCGCACACCAGCATCACACCGGGCCCATCGTCGACCCATCCACGACACTGATCGATCCGCTCGTCGCGTTGGCCGCCTGCGCGGCGGCGACCAGCCGGCTACGGCTGGCCACCGGGATCTTCATCCTTCCCCTCCGCCACCCGCTGATCACCGCACGCATGACCATCACCCTCCAGAACGCGGCCGACGGACGGTTCCTGCTCGGGGTCGGATCCGGCTGGTTGCGTGAAGAGTTCGACGCGCTCGACGTGCCTTTCGACGACCGAGCGGGCCGCATGGACGAAACGATCGCGATCCTGCGGGACGCGTGGAGCGCCAGGCAGTTCTCCCACGATGGCCCCCTGTTCTCCTTCGACCGGGTCCAAGTCACGGCCCAGCCGGTAGACGTTCCGCTGATCTTGGGCGGGAACACCGAGCCGCGCTCTACGTCGAGCGGCCGCCCTGGGTGACGGATGGTTCAGTTCCGGTACGCCGTCGTTCGAGGAAGCGGTACGGCTCCGCGATCGCGTGCTCGAGCACCGGGCCGCCGGCGGCCAGGACACCCCCTTCCCGATATTCGTGCGCGTCGCCCGAGCCGACTCCGCCGAACTGCGCCGCTACGAGACCGCGGGTTTCGAGCACGTCCTGGTGTGGGCCGATCAGCTGTGGCCCCGTGAAGGCGATCTGGAGCACAAGCGGCGATCACTCAAGTCCACCGCCGAAGCACTAGGTATTGACCACTCCTGACCGCGCCGGCTGCCTCGGTCGAAGTGGCGACATGCTGGTGGGATGCGGGAAGTCCGTCGAAAAGAACATCATGAGCAATGTCAACCCTGATACCTGCGGTGGAGCGCCGGCCGTCCCCCCGCCGAGTCGGCGTGGGCCACGGTGGTCCACACGATCCTCGGCCAGCTATGTACGGCGCTCGTGGGCGAGCACGAAACCCAAGGCCAGCACCGCCTCATCCTCATCCTCGAAGATGTGGACGTTGGCTTCGTACAGGCGGTGGGCACGCTCGCGAAGCTGACTGAGCTGGTCCTCGTCGAGTTGCTCCCCAGTCAGGTCGTTGATCCACCTACGCACAGCGCTGACCCTCCAGTCGCGGCCTCGGCACAAGGGCCAGCCACCGCGTCCCTGCTCACCCTATTCCTCATTATGAATCGAGTCAACCTCCGGGCGACGGGGCGCTGAGCCAGGCCGGCGACATCCATGGAGATCATCATGATGAACTATTGACGGCCCGGTCCTGCTGCGTTATCGTCGCCGGAAATCACGGAAGGGGGGCCACGTGGTTGGAGCCATGGCAGGCCGGGTCGCGGCGATCACCGGCGGCACGGACGGGATCGGCAAGGGGATCGCACGGGCCTTCCTCGACGCTGGGGCGACGGTGTCGCTCAGCGGGCGATCCTCCGAGCGGGGCGCAAGGGTGCTCGCCGACCTCGGGGTCGGGGAGCGGGCGCAGTTCGTGCCGGCCGACGCGACCGATCGGGTTCAGGCGGCGGCGGCGATACGTGCGTGCGTCGAGAGTTACGGCACGGTCGATGTGCTCGTGAACAACGTGGGCGGCGCCGCCAGTGAGTTCAACTTGGTTCACGAGCTGTCCGACGAGGGCTGGGAGAGCGGGGTCGTGCTCAACCTGTACTCGGCGTTCTGGGCGACGCGCCAGGCGCTCGCCACCATGGTTGCTCGCCGGTGGGGGCGGATCATCAACATTTCCTCCGTAGAAGGCAAGCTGGCGTCGCTGCCGGCTATTTCGCCCTACGTCACCTCGAAGCACGCGCTCCACGGGTTCACGAAGTCGGTCGCCATCGAGTACGGCGAGCTCGGCATCACGTGCAACGCGATCTGCCCGGGTGCCGTGGAGACCGACACCTTTGTTCGGAACGGCGAGAAGTTGGCGATCACGACAGGCGGGACGTACCACGACGTCGTCCAGGACTTCGTGAAGCACTCGGCCACGAAGCGGCTGTCTAGCGTCGAGCAGGTCGCCGCTGTCGCCGTTCTCATGGCGAGCGAAACCGGGGCGAACATCACCGGTGTCGCCTGGAGCGTCGATGGCGGCAGCGCGACGTCATGACGCCCGAACGTCGCCACCGGTACGAACACGAGTGGGTCGTCGACTGGCTCAGGACGAGACGCCCATACCCCCGTCGACACGAAGGATCGAACCGGTCGTGAAGCTTGAGGCGGCCGTAGCAAAGTAGAGGGCCGCACCCACCACCTCGTTGGGTTGGCCACCCCTACCCAGTGGGTACTTGGCGGCGTGCTGCTCGAAGGCCGCTAGGTCCCAGGCCTTCGAGATGTCGGTCAGGAACGGGCCGGCCATGATGGTGTTGACGCGTACTTTGGGTCCGTAGGCCTGAGCGAAGCCGGCGGTGAACGCGTCGAGTCCGGCTTTGGCGGCGGCGTACGGCAGGTCGGTGGGCGTCGGGCGCTCAGCGGCCACGCTGCTCACGTTGATGACCGAGCCGCCCTCACCCGCTGCCATGCGCCCCCCGATGAGCGCCGTCAGGCGGAACGGGCCTTTGAGGTTCACGCCGATGACCTTGTCGAACAGGTCCTCGGTGACGTCGACGAGCGAGGGGTACAGCGGCGACATGCCGGCGTTGTTGACCAGCACGTCCACACGGCCAAACGCGTCGTAAGCGGCGTCGGCCAGCATCTCCAGCTCGGCCCAGCGCCCCACGTGACACGCCTGGGCCAGCGCCCGCCGCCCCGTGCCGGCGACAACTTCCTTGGCCAGTTCGTCACAGGAGTCCTGCTTCCGACTAGAGATGACGACGTCCGCGCCCGCCTTGGCGAAGGCGAGCACCATCTCCCGTCCCAGGCCACGGCTGCCACCAGTGACGAGTGCGACTTTGCCGGCGAGTGGCCCCTCGGCGTCACCGCTCATGCTGGGGACTGTACCGTGCGCTCTGCACGCCCGTCGTGTTCCTGCAATCACATTGTCGGGATGGCCGGGCAGTATGGTCATCATCATCATCATCATGTCGTTCCTTTGCCGCTCTCTCAATGCTGGACGCTGGGCTTTCGAGCCCTGCCGCCGCCCGCCCTGGCCCGCCGACGGACCGTGGTAGCGATGGCTCGAGTCAACGACCACCAGACCGACGGCGAGCGGGTCACATTGGCGACCGGCGCCCACCATGGGACCGACGGGCGGCGGACCCGCAAGACGTCCGAGCGGGTCGCGCTCGACATCGTGCACGACATCGTCGCCCAGGGCCTGCAGGCGGGAGATCGTCTGCCCCTCGAGGCGGCCATGGTCGAGCAGTACGACGTGAGCCGAGCGTCCTTGCGGGAGGCGTTGCGCCTGCTGGAGGTGCAGGGGTTGATCCGGCTCAAGCCTGGTCCCGGAGGCGGCCCGGTCGTGGGCAGCGTCAAGGCGTCCCATCTGGCCCGCACGGCGACCCTCTACTTCCACCTCGATTCCTCGACGTATGGCCAGCTGATGGCCACCCAGGTCCTGCTCGAGCCGCTGTGTGCCCAGTTGGCGGCCCGCAACCCCGAGAGCCACGACGCGATGACGCCGTTCTTCGACGTGCCCGACATCGAGTCCGAGGTGAGCTATCGCACCCACACGTCGGCGTTTCACAACGAGGTGTACCGCCTCAGCGCCAATCCCGTCCTCGCTCTCGTGACGAGCGCCATCACCAGCATCGTGGCCGACCACGTCGTGGCCACCATGGACCCGGTCGAGCTTCGCGAGGCCATCCTCGACGAGCACGCCGCCCTCGCCCGTGCCATCGCCCGAGGGCACGCCGACAGGGCGGCACGGCTCATGGCGGCGCACTTCCAAGCGCAGTACGACTACTACGGCGCCTATTGGCCATCGAGGCTGCACGAGCTCATCGAGTGGCGCTGATTCGATCCTGACCCTCGTGTTCAGATCGACGTTCGGTCATCCGCCCGACGGCTTGACCCGTACGTCGGCGCCGTCGGTGTCGTTGGCGAACTCGGCGATCACCCGCATGCCGATGGTCGGCTCGACGCCGTCGACGAGGCGCCCGACGAGGCGAAGACCGGGAGCGTCGTCAAGCTCGACGAGAACGGTGGTGAATGGGACGTCGGCCGTGCTGGCGCTGGGAAGGAACGGTCGTCGCACCGTCGTGAACGTGAAGATGCGTCCGTCTGGCCGAACCCGTGTCCACTCGATCGCGGCTCCGGCGCAGTGGTCGACGCCTGGCATCGGGTACCACTGCCAGGCCTGGCACGCGGAGCAGCGTGGCAGCCGGAGCTCGCCCGCGGCGACGCCATCCCAAAACGGCTGGGTGAACCCGTGACGGGGCGGGACAAACAGCGGTGCGGGCATCCGTTCAGGTGTCCTTCGTGAGGATGGCGGTGGCGTGATCCATCGCCCCGAGCCCGGTTACGACGGCGACCTCGGCGCCGGGGATCTGCCCGTCACCGCGTTCGCCCCGCAGCTGACGGACCGCCTCGACGACGTGTCCCGCACCGACGGTGTACGACTGGGACAGCAACCCGCCGTGCGTGTTCGTAGGCAGCGACCCGTTCGGACCGATGGCGCCGCTGGCCGCGAACTCCGCCCCTTGGCCCTTCTTGGCGAACCCCAGGTCCTCGAGCTGGAGGATGACCGACATCGTGAAGCAGTCGTAGATCTCGGCGATGTCGACGTCCGCGGGCGTGAGCTTGGCGGCCGCGAACGCCCGGCGCCCTGACTCCACGGATGCCATCTCGAGATACTGCGGGCTCTGGGTGAAGTAGCCCGCTTCGGTGACGGGCTTGGTGCCGAATCCCGTGCCGGCGACGAGGACGGGGGGCCGGCGAAGGTCGCGTGCGCGTTCCGCGCTGGTGACGACGAAGGCCGCCGCGGCATCGTTGATGAGGCAGCAGTCGAGGCGGCGCAGCGGGTCGGCGACGACGTGGTCGGCGAGGTAGCCGTCGAGGTCGAGCGGCGCTTGTTTGAGCGCACCGGGAGTTCGCTGCGCGAATGCCCTCGCGGCGATCGGCACCGAACCGAGTTGCTCGGCTGTGAGTCCGTACTCGTAGGCGTAGCGTTGCGCCAGCGCGGCGAAATAGACGGGTTGGCCGAAGAAGCCGAACGGCATTTCGAGGGCGGCCTTGGCGGGGTCCTCGGCGTGCACGTTGTACGGCCCCCCAACCTGGCGGCTGAGGCTGATCCCGTAGTAGCTGACGACGACGTCGGCCAGACCGGCGTCGATGGCGAGCTCGGCCAGCTGCAGCGCGGCGATGACGCCGGCGCCGGCGATGGAGGACTGGGCGCTGAACCGCCGCCCGTGGGCGCCGATGGCGACCCCGACCTCGTCGGCGCGGGCGCCGTGCATGGTCTCGGCCTCGGTGGCGATGCCGTCGACGTCGCTTCCGGTGAGGCCGGCATCAGCGAGCGCCCGGCGGGTGGCGTCGACGACGAGTCCGAGAACGGGCCGATCGTGCTTCCATGCCGGCTCGACTTCGCCGACGCCGACGATGGCAACGGTCATACCATGACTCCTTGGTTGATGACGACCTCTGACTGGTGACCCGAGTCTCACTCACCGCTGGCCGGCGCTGCGCATGGCCGCGCCCCACCCCTCGCGTGCGTCGACGAGCAGGTCCATGGTGATGTGTTTGGCTTGCACCACGAGCCGGCCGTCGTGACGGACGTACGTGTCCCGGTAGGAACCCCAGCCGATCTTGGAGCCATCGTCGCCGGAGCTCGTGACGTACAGGAAGTAGGCGGTGGCTTCGACCCGGCCGGGTTCGAGCCGGCGCATAGCAACGTTGCTGATGAAGTGTCGTGACGGGTAGGGGCTCGCCGACCAGGCGTCACGGAAGAACCCCCGCACTGCGTCGAGGCCCTCCCACGACATGCCGGGCACCGACACGACGACGTCGGGGGCGAAGATGGCCTCGAGCCGGTTCAGGTCCTGCGCGTCACAGGCATCGGCATAGGCCGCCACCAACGTCCTCACGTCCTCGGCGGCCTCTTGGCGCGCAAGGCGCTCCTCGAGTTCGTGCACGGTCAGGTGTCCCAGACGAGCGGGAGCGAGCGCAGGCTCAGCTGGCCGCCTCGTTCGATCACGTCAGCGACGGGACAGGCCAGCCGGTAGGCGGGGATCCTTCGATGCCACTCCTCGAGACCGACGGCCATCTCCATGCGCGCGAGGTGGGATCCAAGGCAGCGGTGTGGTCCACCCCCGAACGACAGGTGGTTGTTCTTGGCCCGGTCGAGGAACACGCGTGTCGGGAAGACGCCGCCGATAGCGGCGACGTAGTCGCATCGACCCTTGTCCACGACCTCGTCGATGGCCATGGAGCAGTACCGCCGGGCGTTCGGCTCGACGCGCGCCACGGCGGCCGGGCTGAAGGCATGGTTCAGGATCTGGCGGTACTGCACGTGCGTCGGCGGGTTGATGTTCGAGGGGATCCACTTGTACTCGGGGTCGGGATCGCCGGGGGTGATCGAGTCGTTGGTGAAGACGATGGGGTTCTGGAACACCTCGAGCGCCAGCGAGGCACGAGTCAGCACCCAATAGCCACCGTGGCTGTTCCAGTAGATCGGGCTGGCCTGCCGAAGCCAGTTCAGGTCGGCCATCCACTCACCGACCGGTCGATCGCGCACGGTGTCGAGGTGGATCACCGGGCAGCCGGATCGGCGTTCACCCGTCAGAACGTTGTGCGGCTCGCTCATGGAGTGCTCGACGCGACCGCGAGTGCCGCCGGGTCAGCCGTCTTCCACCGGAAGACACGCTCGGCGTTGCCGTGGGTGATGAGATCGGCTTCCTCGGCGTTGACGCCAGCCGCCTTCAGCACCTCGGCCGTGGTCGACTGCGAGTCAGGCCACGTCGTGTCGGTGTGCGGATAGTCGCACTCCCACATAATGTGATCGACGCCGATGTCGTCGCGGTATTTCAGGCATACCGGCTCCTCGATCATGCACAGGTACATGTTCTGGCGGTAAATCTCCGAGGGCAGGATGTCGTCGAGCCCGCTGTAGACCTTGTGGCGCAGCCACATCCGGTCGGCCCGCTCCAGGGCGTTGGGCAACCAGCCGATGCCTCCTTCGGAGAACACGAACTTGAGTCGCGGGAACTTGCGGCACACCGGGCTCATCATCAAGTTGACCGACGACATGATGGAGCCGACCTGCAGCATCGAGAAGGTCAGCATGGCGGGCGCCTCGGGGCTGGGGACCGGTACCTCGCCACTCGTACCGATGTGCAAGCACAGCACCACGTCGTGGTCCTCGCAGGCCCGCCAGACCGGGTCCCAATGGTCGGTCCAGTACGACGGCAAGCCCAACGGCACCGGGTTCTCGGGGAACGACAGGGCGCGCGCGCCCAGTTCGGCGCAGCGACGGATCTCCGCCGCCCCCAGCGCCGGGTCCCAGAGCTGGGAGATGACGGTGGGAACGAACATGCCGGGCGGCCCAGCCGGGCACCACTCCTCGATGACGAAGTCGTTGTAGGCGCGCACGCACACGTCGGCCAGGTCCTTGTCCTTGAACGTGGGGAACAAGGTTCCGGCAAAACGCGGCAGCGTCGGGAACAGGATGCTGGCGTAGATCCCGTCCGCCAGCATGTCCCTGGCTCGCTCGACCGGGTCAAAGCAGCCGGGCCGCATATCGGCGAACCGGATCGGGTCCGGGTTGTACTCGTCGCGAGACTTGCCGACGACCGCGTTGAGGCCCATCGTCTCGCCCCGGGCGTCCTCGTACTCCCAATACTCGCGCCCGCCGTCGACGACGACATGGGGCGCGGCGCTCGCGATGGCGCGCCGGGACCCGGTCCTGCCACACGCCGGGCGGTTCGATGATGTGATCGTCGGCGCTGAAGAGCTTCAGCATTGCGCCTCCCTAATTCGAACCGTGGTGGTCATGTCGGCTCTCCGCACACGCCGCCCATCAACCGGTCGACCTGTGCGGGCGCGTAGCCCAGCTCGTCGAGCAGCTCACGGGTGTGCTCGCCCAAGCGGGCGCTCGTGCCCTTGTAGACGGCAGGGGTGGCCGACAGACGGACGCAGTGGCCGACTTCCCGGACGTACCCGTGCTCGGGGTGATCGTGGGCGAACACGCGGCCGGTCTCCTCGGCCCACTCGTCCCACAGGAAGTCGGCCATGAAGGGCTCGTCCAGTGGGATCTCACACGGCACGCCCGCTCGATCGAGGGCCGCGAACGCCTGTTCACTGCTCAGCGCGGCGAAGCGATCCGTGAGCTCGCTGGCGAGTGCCTCGGCGTGCACGGCGCGGTCGGGCTCGCTGGCGAATCGGGAGTCGGCCGCGAGGTCAGGGCGTCCCAAGGCGGCGCCGAGACGCTCGAAGGCGCGCTGCCCGACGCACGTGATCACGACCCAGCCGTCGGCCGTGCGGTAGAGCCGGTACAGCGGTCCCCAACCCATCTGCTCGGCGTCGAGGTGCAACGCCGGCAGGAGCCGCCCGGCGCGATCGGTGCACTGCTCCGTGCGCAACAGCAGGCTCGAGTGCAGATGGGGGCTCTCGACGTACTGGCCTTGGCCAGTCCGGTCGCGGTGGGCGATCGCCATCAGCACCGACATCGCACCGAGATAGCCGTTGTACAGGTCCTCGTTGCCGACGACTCGACGCACCGGCGGATTGCCGTCGCCGGCCCCGACATACAGCATGCCGGTGAAGCCGGACACCAGCGGCGCGAAGCTCTTCAGGTTCGCCTTCGGACCGGTCGAGCCGAACCCCGGCAGGTAGCAATAGACCAACGACTGGTTGACCGCGGTGCATTGCTCGTAGCCGATGCCCAGCCGCTCCGCCTTGCCGGGCCGGAGGTTGTGCATGATGACATCGGCCGTGCTGATCAACCGGAGCACCAACTCGATGCCGTCAGCGGCGCGCAGGTCGACGGCGAGGTTCCTCTTGCCCCGCTGGGCGCATTCGAACAGGTCGGCTAACGGCCGCATCTGGTCACCAACCAGCGGTTCGACCTTGATGACGTCGGCGCCGAGATCCGACAGCAGACGGGCACCGAAGGCGGTGGCGAAGAAGGCGCTGAGGTCGACGACTCGGATACCCTCGAGCGGTGAGCCGAGCGACCGCGTCGCCGCCGGCGAGGTCTGCCGCGAACGAGCCAGCAGCTCGTCCAACCGGCCGGTGTCAGCTCCCACGACGGGGGCCGGCGTCGTCGGTGCCGGTGGGCTGGCCCGAAAGCGCACCACCGGGCCGACTTGGCGCATCGGACCGACCACCGGGTCGTCGACGTCGATGACGACCTTGGCGTGCACGACCTGGTCGTCGGCGAACACCTCCTCTGGCCGCAGCACGGGCAGCGCCGCGAGATCGGCGGCATGGAACAGTTTGATCCACTCGTCACGGGGTCGAGCGCGGAACGTGGCGGGAGCGAGATGGCGGGCGGCGTGGTATTCCTCGTCGTTGAGCGGGACCGACATCTCGACGCCGCCGACGTCTCGAACGATCTCACCGAAGCCGAGCAGGTCCATCGTTCGCTTGAAGCCGCCGTCGCCGCCCGTGTGGACCATCAGGTACTCGCCGTCGCCACAGTCGAAGAGGTCGGTGATCAACCGGTTTCGTCCGAAGCCTTCCTCGTCGGCCGTCTGCGCCAGGTAGGACTTGCCGTGCTCGTTGAACCACCAGTTCATCGAGCTCACCGACAGCGCACCGTCCAGGAGCGAGGTATCTACGAACTGGCCCCGCCCCGTCTCGTGTCGGGCCCGGAGCGCCGCGAGCACACCGATCAGCGCCAGGAACCCCGTGATGTAGCCGACCGCGGGGTGACCCAAGAAGACGGGGCCCTCGCGGTGACCGGCTTGCTCGACCATCAGCCCGAAGCGGGCGGCGACGAGCGCGTCAAAGCCCGGACGGTCACAGAAGGGACCATCGAGGCCGTAACCGCTGACGTGACAATGGATGAGGTGGGGAAATCGTTGGCGCACGGCATCCGGCGCCATCCGACCTCGCGGCGTACCGGGTCCGGCGCCGAGCAGGACGTCGGCTCGATCGAGCAGTGCGTCGACGATCTCCTGGTTGGTGTCGTCCGTCGGGTCGAGGATGAGGCTCCACTTGCCGCGCTCAACGACACTGCGCAAGACGGCCGACGACCCGGGAACCTCGTGGGGGCGCTCCAGTTTGACGACCCGGGCGCCGTAGTCGGCCAGCAACATGCCGGCCACCGAACCAGGCATGCCCCAGGTCGTGTCGATGACCAGGAGACCCTCGAGGGGACCAGCCATGGTTCAGTCCTCCCGACACCGGAGGTGGTCCGTCTCAGCCCTGACGTCGCTGCATCGCGCCACGGAGACCCCAATCGTGAATCGTGTCGGGCCGCGCTTCGCGTCCCCGACGATGTGACGAGGTTACGTTGTTCCGCCTATTTCATCAATGAATTTCTCGGAAGTGTCAGGGCTATCGGAAAGCTCGTTTGCTGTAGTCTCGCGGCGTGGAGCCGCGTGCCTCAACCAGGGGGTCGCTCGCTCGCGACCCGATCCGCATCCCCAAAGCGGCGGTGGTAGTGGCGGGCCGCATCCGGCGGGGCATCGTCCACGGCGACTTCCCGCCCGACCACGCGCTGCCCAACGAGACCGAGCTCATGGCCCTGTACGAGGTCTCCCGTCCCGTCGTGCGGGAGGCGCTGCGCATCCTGGAGAGCGAATCGCTCATCAAGGTGAAGCGCGGCGCCGGTGGGGCGCGCGGGTCCGCCGGCCCGACGTCGCCGTGGCGGCGAGACACACCGCCCTCCTCCTGCAACTGGAGCACACCACCCTCGAGGACCTCTTCGAGGCCCGGACCTTGATCGAGCCCGCCGCGGTACGCCGGCTGGCCACACTGCGCCCCCCTGACGCCATCGCCCGCCTGCGGCGCTGCCACGACGACGAGATGGCCCTCGTCGACGATCTTCACGCCTATCCGGTCGCGGCGACGCAGTTCCACGAAGCGCTGATCGAACTGGCCGGGAACAAGACCATGGCGTTGCTCGGACGCTTGCTACTGGAGATCGTCGAGACACATAACCGCACCATGTTCAGCGTCTTGAACGGGGAAGGGGCGAAGATCGCCCGCACCGCCGCCGAATGCTGGCACGCCCCTGTGATCGACATGATCGAAGCGGGCGACGTCACCACCGCCGTCGACCATTGGGAGCGTCACCTCCGGGAAGCCGCCGCCCTCACCCTCGAACGACTCGGCCCTGGCACGATCATCGACCTCCTCGATCACGACGCTCTTTGAGTCGACCCGACCCTTCTCCGGGGGTACAGCATGACCGAACAGCATCCAACGAGCGCCGGACGGGGCCGCGTCGAGGGCAAGGTGTGCATCGTCACCGGCGGCGCGGTGGGGCTCGGGAAGGCCGCGGCCATCGTGCTCGCCCGCGAGGGGGGCCGGGTCGTGGTCACCGATGTGAACTCGGACGATGGCGAGGCGACGGTTGGGGAGATGGGAGCTGACTCCCTGTTCCTCCGTCACGACGTGCGGGACGAGGACCAGTGGCGGGCCACCATCGCCACGACCGTCGACCGGTTCGGCCGCCTCGATGTGCTTGTCAACAACGCCGGCGTCATCCGGCTCGACGACATCGAGACCGCCACGCTGAAGGACTGGCGTTTCGTGAACTCGGTCAACGTGGAGGGGACCTTCCTGGGTTGCAAGCACGCCATTCCCGCTATGCGCGCCAGTGGCGGCCGCGGGTCGATCATCAACATGTCGTCCACCACGGCCATCCTCGGGTTTCCCGCCGCGCCCGGCTACACGGCGTCGAAGGGGGCGGTGCAGGCCTTGACGCGATCGGTGGCGGTGTACTGCATCACGCGCGGCGACCTGATCCGGTGCAACGGCGTCTACCCGCACAACGCCGAGTCGCCCATGGCGGTGGCCAACAACCCGCCCGGGTCGGTGCAGATGGGATCGCCGTTCGCCGTCGCCAGTGCCGTGCTCTTCCTGGCGTCGGACGAGTCGAGTGACCTCAACGGGACGTTCCTCAACCTCGACCGTGGCACCGCGTGCCTGGTCGCGGAGCGCCAGCCACCGGTGTGGTGACGGCGACCCGAGCCGAAGCGCGACCCCGCCCTCAGCGGGCGAGCACGGTGCACGCCGAGATGCCGGGCGCGCCGTAGACGTGGGTGAACGCGGTCTGCGGGTCGTCGGGTACCTGGCGGGCACCGGCATCGCCGCGGAGCTGGAGAACGCATTCGTAGACCTGCCGTAGACCCGACGCGCCGATGGGTTCACCGTTGGCGAGGCAGCCGCCGTCGGTGTTGACCGGGAGCCGGCCACCGATCAGGGTGTCGCCCCGCTGGATCAGCTCCTCCTGCTCGCCGTGGTCGACGAACCCGCACTCCGCAAGGTGCATGATCTCGGCGCCGGACTCGGTGTCCTGAACCTGCACCACATCCATCTCGTCGGGCCCCATACCCGCCATCTCGAAGGCGCCTCTGGCGGCACCCACCGACGGCGAGTCGCCCCGCTCGGCCGCCAGCCACGGGCTGAACACCTCGAACGAGCCGAACGGGCGTGACCGGAGCACCGCCGACTTCAGGAAAACGGGGCGCTCGGTGAGGGCCGCTGCTTTCTCGGGGGTGGTGAGCACGAGTGCCACACCGCCCTCACCGGGCGAGCAGAACATGTACTGGGTGAGCGGGTACGACAGCATCGGCGCGCCCTCGATCTCCTCCTCGGTGAGCGGTTGGCGGCGCCAGGCGTTGTCGTTGAGCGACCCGTTGGCGAAGGCCTTGGCCGCAACCTTGGCGAGGGTGTTCGCGGTGATGCCGTGCTCATGCATGTAGCGCTGGATCTTCATGCCGAAGAACTGCGTCGTGAGCATCAGTCCGGTGTCGCCGTACCACTTGCCGATGCCGTACTCGGCGGGATCCGGGTCGAAGGCGCCACGAGGGTGCTTGTCGAAGCCGACGGCCATCACGACATCGGCAGCTCCGGCGCGGATGGTGTTGTAGGCGGATATGAGCGCCGAACCGCCCGTGGCGCAGCCGTTGGCCACGTTGACAAACGGCAGGCCGGTGAGGCCGAGCTGGCTGACCATCGTGTCGGCCCCACCCGACGCCGCCGAGCCGCCGAAAGCGAACTCGACGTCTGACCACGCGACGCCGGCGTCGGCCAGCACGGCGCGCGCGGCGAAGGCGCCCTGCTCGAGGCCGCTGGCGGGGTGGCGCCCGAACGGGTGCATCCCGATCCCGACGATGGCTACATCGGTGTTGCTCATGCCTGCTCCTCTCGGGCCGGGGCGAACGCGAACGTCATCACGTCCCGGCCGTCAGCGTCTCGTGTGAAGGGTATGACGACCAGCTCCATCTCCATACCGATCCTCAACTCGTCCGGGTCGGCGCTCGTGAGCCGGGTCTCCACCTTCACCGCGTCACCGAGCTCGACGTACCCGACGCCGTACGGCACGAACGTCTTCGCCGTCTCCGGCCCGGCGTAAGGCGGATTCTTCGGGAGGAAGCCCTGGATCGTCCACGTCCAGAGCCGGCCGCGGCGAGGCAGCAGCTCGTCGACGATGTCACTGGCGGTGCAACGGGGGCAGCCGAGCTGGCGGGGGAAGGTGACGGTGCCACACGTCGTGCAGCGCCCGCCGATCAGCTGCGGGGCCTCGCTCGGCCAGGTGAAGAGGCCCTCGGCCACAGGGATCTGCTCGGCCGCGTTGGTCACGAGTGCTCCTTCGTGCGGATGGCCCCGTCCGCGTCGGCGACGATGCGCTCGGGGTGCTGAGAGATGATTATCATGATATGGGTCCTGCTGTCCTTACCCGCCATCGAGGACGTTCGGAGGCAAGGTGCGCCCACCCCCCGACATCGAGGAGTTCCGACGCGATGCCCGCCGCTGGCTGGAGGCGAACGCCACGCTCAAGTCGGCAACCCCGGGCGACGGTGACGACGGCGTCGATTGGGGCGTCGGATCGGACAACGTGGCCGTCTTCTTCGACCTCACCGAGGCCGAGGAGCGTCAACGCCTCGAGGCCGTTCGCGACTGGCAGCGGCGCAAGTTCGATGCCGGCTACGCCATGCTCAACTGGCCGGAAGATGATGGCGGGCGCGGCCTTCCCGGCAGCTACGCCAGGACCTACAACACCGAGGAGTCGCGATTCGCGATCCCGAGCGCAGGAGAGCTGCCGCCGACCTCGATGGGACTGATCGCGCCCACGATCGCCACCCACGGAACGCCCGGGCAGAAGAAGCGCTTCATCGCGCCGCTCATGCGGATGGACGAGCTCGGTTGCCAGCTCTTCAGCGAACCGTCGGCGGGGTCCGACCTCGCGTCGCTCGCCACACGTGCGGTACTGGACGGTGACGAGTGGGTGCTGAACGGGCAGAAGGTGTGGACATCGGGCGCCCGCTTCGCCAACTGGGGCCTGGCCATCACGCGCACCGACCCCGAGGTGCCCAAGCACCGCGGTCTCACCGCCTTCCTCGTTCCCTTCGACGCGCCGGGCGTGGAGGTTCGGCCCATCCGGCAGATGTCCGGCGGAGCCAACTTCAACGAGGTCTTCCTCACCGATGCGCGGTTGCCCGACGACCTCCGCCTGGGCGGCATCGGCGAGGGCTGGCGGGTGGCCCTCACGTGCCTCGGCTTCGAGCGCGACCACTCCTCCGGCGGCGGTCAGGTGGGCGGTGGCGTCAAGCGCGTCGTGCGCACCGCCGACCACCTGGGTCTCACCGGCGACCCCGTCATCCGCCAGGTGCTGAGCGACCTCACGATCGAGCACCGCGTCACCCAGTTCACCAACCGGCGGGCGGCGGCCGCCTTGAAGGCAGGGCAGATGCCGGGGCCGGAGGGCTCGCTCGGCAAGCTGATGTGGACGGCCAACATGACACGGGTCAGCGCCGCCATCAGCGCCGTCCTGGGCCCGAGGCTGGTGGCCGACGCCGGCGAGTGGGGAACGTTCGCGTGGGGGGAGCACGTGCTGGGCGCGCCCGGTTACCGGATCGCCGGTGGTTCCGACGAGATCCAACGCAACATCATCGGCGAGCGCGTCCTCGGGCTGCCGCCCGAGCCGAGGGTCGACAAGGACGTGCCGTTCAGCGAGGTCCCGCGCTGAGCGGCGGCTCATGCTTGAGCCACCACGCCGGCGTCGAGGAGCGCATCGATCTCGTCTGAGTGGTAGCCGTGCTCGACGAGGAGTTCCCGTGTGTGCTGCCCGACGATCGGCGCCGGCCGCTCGATGACGCCGGGGGTCGCCGACAGCTCCACCAGATGACCGGCCTGTTCCAGGCGGCCGACGGCCGGGTGAGGATACGACACGATCCAGCGCCGCGCCGCCAAGTCCGGGTCGTCGAACAGGTCCACCGGGAACTCGGCATCGGCGATCTCACAGGGCACCCCCGCGCCGTCGAGGACGGCGAACCACTCCGCCGCCGGGCGAGAGGCAAATGCGGTTTCGAGGAGCGCGCCCAGCTCCTCGTCGTGCTTGGAGCGGGATGCCGCATCGGTGAAGCGGCGGTCGCCCAACTCGCTCGTGCCCATACACGCGGTGAGAGCGTTCCAGTGAGCGTCGCTCATGACGGCAACGCACAACCACCCATCGGCCGTCTCATAGAGGCGGTAGAGCGCAGACATCCCTGTCTGGGCGGCGTCGAGGTGGTGACGTTCGGGGCCGGTGCCATCGAGACGAGCGAAGGTCGACGAGTTGTAAAGGAGACCCATGTTGATGATCGAGGTGTCGACGAGCTGGCCCTCCCCCGTTCGCTCCCGGTGGTACAGCGCTTGGATGACGGCGATGGCCGACATCACGCCGTTGCCGAAGTCGCCCAGCGCGGCGGGATGCCACGTCGGCGGCTGACCGGTCGCGCACGCGCCCATCTCCCACCACGTCCCGGCCAGGGCCTGGCCCATCTGGTCGTTGCCGGGCAGCGCCACTCGCGGTCCGGTCGCCTCGAAGCCGCGGGTGTGGCAGTACACGATGGCCGGGTTGATGGCGCGGGCGGTGTCGTAGTCCGCGCCAAGCCTGACGTCGACACCAGTGCGCATGTTGTGATGGATCACGTCGGCCCGAGCGATGAGATGGTGCAGGACCGCTTGGCCGCGCTGGTCCTTGAGGTCGATGGCGATGCTGCGCTTGCCCCGGTTGCACCCGAGCGTCGGGCTCGACACCGGAGCATCGCGCTCGGCCACGTTGTTCACCTTGATCACGTCGGCACCGAGATCAGCAAGCGTCTGCGCACCGTAGGGTCCGGCCATTGCCAGGCCGAGGTCGAGCACCGTGATGCCCTCCAGGGCGCGGGTCAAGCGGCGCCCATCGGACCGGTAGGGCCGGATGACCGGCGGTTGGGCCAGGACCTCGGCGGTGTGCTGCCCCGGGCGGGGCGCCGGCCCGGCCACCCGCCCCGGCGTGCGCGACATCCGGTAGACCAGCCCGACCTGGCGAGTCGGCCCCTCGTCGGGATCGAGCAGCTCGGCCACGCAGCCGTCGGCGAGCGAGTACGGGTCGAGCAGACCCTCCTCGGGCGATAGCACCGGTTGGGCAGGCAAGCCGGCGGCGGCGAACAGGCGCACCCATTCGTCACGCCCGAACTTGGCGAAGGCGGCGGCCGTGCGGGGGTGCTCGGCCAGCTCGGCGGCGAGCTGCGCGTCATACCCGGACGGGCGCGCCGGTGGCGGGAGCGCGGCCGGGTCGGGGAGGCGCAGCTCGGGCCCGGCTGCGGCCGCCTGGGCGAAGGCGTGGTGGATGGGCGCCCACTGGTGGAGCCAGCGGCCGTCGGCGCATCTGAAGAAGCCCTTGGGACAGCGCCGATCGAAGTACGGAAGGCGGTAGCCGTCCTGGCGGGGGTCCGGGACGCGCTGCCACGTCGGGGCGGCGTTGAGCAGACCGCCCTGCAGGAGCGAGGTCTCGACCCACTGCCCGGCACCCGTGACCTCTCGAGCGCGCAGCGCCGCGCTGATCCCGGTGACGGCGAGCAGGCAGGCGCCGATGCTGTTCCAGGGCAACGCCTGGAAGATCGGCCCGTCGCGGTTGCCCGTCTGCTCGGCACCGGGCGGGACGGGCCCGGGGTCAGGGAGCGGCAGCCGGGCGATGCGCACGGGCTGGCCGTCGACGACGCCGCGCTGGTCCCACTGCATCCCCATGCGGGCGGCCACAAGGGCGTCCACGTTGGGACGACCAGCGTGGCGATGGCTCCGTCCGTAGCCGGTGATCGAGCACAGGATGAGGCGCGGGTTGGTCGCGGCCAACGTGGCGTGGTCGAGACCCTGACTCTCGATCACGACGTCGACGCCCTCGGCCAACGCACGGACCTGGTCGTCGCCGGCGACGATGCTGCGCTTGCCCCGATCCCAGACCGTTCGACACCAGATCGGTCCGTGGTCGCCTCCCTCGACGGTGATGACGTCGGCGCCGTTGTCGGCCAGGAGCATGCCGGTCATCGCACCGGCGATACCTGACGGCAGCTGCAGCACCGTGATGCCGTCGAGCACGCCGGTCACGAGCTGGTGGCCTCCTCGATGGCGGCGATGATGGCGCCCGGCGACAGCGGCTGGCGGTTGACGCGCGCGCCGAGATGGGCGATAGCGTCCGCGACCGCGTTGATGACGGCCGGTGGCGATCCGATGGCGCCGCCCTCGCCCATGCCTTTGAACCCGCCCGGGTTCGTCGGCGCCGGCGTCTCGATGTGGCCGTACTCGACGATCGGGACCTCGGCGGCGGTGGGCAGCAGGTAGTCGACGAAGGTCGTGCTCAACGGGTTGCCGTCGGCGTCGTACGGCATGTGCTCGTACAGGACGCCACCGATGCCCTGGACCACGCCGCCGGCGATCTGCCCCTCGACCACGTCGGGGTTGATCATCACCCCGCAATCCTCGCTCACGACGAATCGCAGGACGGCGACGGCACCGGTCACCGCGTCCACCTCGCAGACGCAGGCGTGGCACGAGTTCGACCACGTGATGGGCGACGAGGGCGTGTAGCGGGCCTGCGCCTCCAAGCCCATCGGCATGCCCGGCGGGAGGCTGGTGGGCGAGATGTAGGCAAGATGAGCGACCTCGGTGATCGACATGCCCTTGGAGGGCGTGCCCACGACCGAGATGCGCCCGGCGCTGACCTCCAGGTCCGCGGGCGCCGCCTCGAGCGCATGAGCGGCGATCGCCAGCATCTTCGCCCGGACCGCGGCGGCCGCCTCGGTCGCCGCTCCGCTGACGAGCACGGCGCTGCGGCTGCCTCCCGTGCCGGGGCCTGACGGCGTTCCCAGCGTGTCGCCCTGGATGACCGTGACGGCATCGATGTCCACGCCGAGCTCGTCTGCCACCACCTGGGCAACGGTGGTCTCGACGCTCTGGCCGTGGCTGGCGCTGCTCATGAGCGCTTGCACTTCACCGTTGACCCCGATGCTGACGATGGCCGCTTCGCTGGCCAGGCTGCCCATGGCGATGCCGGACGGCTCGACGTACAGCCCGAACCCGACGCCGAGCAGGCGCCCCTCGCCGCGGGCGGCGGCCTGCTCGATGCGGAACGCCTCGTAGTCGATCATGGCGACGGCCTGCTCCAGCGATGCTCCGATCGATACACCGTCGTACACGAGGCCGGCGGCAGTGGTGAACGGCAGGTCGGCTTCGTTGACCACGTTGATGCGGCGGAACTCGAGCGGGTCGAGGCCGAGGCGGCGGGCGGTGACGTCCATCATCTGCTCGCGCGCCAACGTCTCCATCATCCACGGGCCTCGGTACGAGCACCGCCCGCACGTGTTCGTGTACACGGCGGTGGCCGAGAAGCCGACCTTGGGGATCTTGTACGGCCCCGCGAAGAGCAACCCGACGAAGCCGATGGCGCTGCTGCCGGCGGCGGCAAACGAGCCGACGTCTTCGACGAGGTGGGCCTTCACGCCCAGGATCCGGCCCTCGCCGTCGACGGCGAAGCTGACCGTCATGCGGTCATCGCGCGCGTGTTGGCCCGACATGAGGTTCTCCCGTCGGTCCTCGATCCACTTGACCGGTCGCGCCAGGCGCTTGCCGGCCGCGACGACGGCCACCTCGTCGGGCAACATGAACATCTTCTGGCCGAAGCCACCGCCCACGTCGCCCATGATGACGCGGATGCGATGCTCGGCCAGGCCGAGCGCCCGACCGAGAAAGGAGCGCACGCCGTGCGGACCCTGCGTCGAGATCCACACGGTGAGGTTCTGGCGCACCGGGTCCCAGTCGGACACGATGCCGCGGGTCTCCATCGGAACGCACAGGTAGCGGTGCTGCGTGAAGGTCTCGGTGACGACGTGGGTGGCCGCGGCGAAGATCTCGTCGAGGGCGGGATCCTCGGTCGCGGGAATGGCCCCGGCCACGTTGTCGGCCAGTCCGGGGTGGACGACGGGGGCGTCGGGCGCCATTGCGGCGTCGGCGCCAATGACCGGCTCGACCGCTTCGATGTCGATGTCGATGAGCTCGCAGGCGTCTTCGGCGATGTACCGGGACTCGGCGATCACCAAGACGATCGGCTCGCCGGCGAAGCGCACGTCGCCGTCGGCCAGGAGTCGGAAGGGACGGGTTGCACCAGCGGGCCCCTCGAAGTCCACCCAGCTCTCGCCGACAGCACCGTTCAGATCCTCACCGGTGTACACGGCGACGACACCCGGCAGGTCCCGGGCGGCGCTCACATCGATCGAGCGTACGGCACCTCGGGCGATGTCGCTGCGCAGGAAGGCGGCATGCAGCATGCCGGGCACCACGATGTCGTCCACGTAGCTCCCGTGGCCGGTGACGAGGCGGGCGTCTTCGCGGCGCTGGATGCGCTGGCCGACGAACCGGTTGCCCGCCATCGACGTGGTAGGGACCGTCGCCGTCATGGCTGTCCCGCCGCCGCCGCCAGTCGGACCGCCGCGATGATGCCCTGGTAGCCGGTGCAGCGGCACAGGTTGCCGGACAACCCGTCGCGCACCTCGTCGTCGGTCGGATCGGGGTGCTCGCGCAGGAAGGCCGTGATCGATACGACGAACCCCGGCGTGCAGAAGCCGCACTGCAAGCCGTGGGCTTCGTGCATGGCGCGCTGCACGGTGCTCAGCTCACCGTCGGGCGGGGTCAAGCCCTCGATCGTGGTGATCTCGGCCCCGTCGGCCTGGACCGCGAACATCAGGCAGGCCCGCACGGCGGCACCGTCGAACAGCACGGTGCAGGCACCGCACACGCCATGTTCGCACCCGAGGTGTGTACCGGTCAGCCGGCAGTCCTCCCGAAGGAAGTCGGCCAGCGTCTTTCGTGGTTCGACGGCGACGGTGCGGCTGCTGCCGTTGACCGTGACGGTGATAGCGGCGTCAGGCACGCCCTGCCTCCTCGACTGCCTGGCTCCAGGCCTTCGCTGCCATTGCGGCACCGACCCGGGAGCGGTAGCCCGGCGGCGCGTGGAGATCTTCGCCCGGGTCGCTGATATCGCGAACGGCGAGCCGCCCAACCTCGTCGGGCGAGATCGTGTCAATCGACTGTCCAGTGATGGCCGCTTCAGCCGCGCTCGCCCGCACCGGCACAGAGCCCAGGCCGAACAGGGCGATGGCGCATCGCTCGACAGTGCCGTTGGGAGCCAGGCCGACACCCGCAACCGCACCGGCGATGGCGAAGTCACCGTGTCGGCGGGCGAACTCGGCGGCGCCGAACCCGCATCGGCCCTCCCACACGGGGAACCGCACGGCGGTGAGCAGCTCATCGGGTGCCATCGCCGTCGACCAGATGCCATCGAAGAACTCGGCGGCGGCGATCCAACGCTCGCCTTGCGACGAGAGAACCGCGAATGAGGCGTCGAGGGCGGTGGCCACCGCCGGATACTCGGCCGCCGGATCGGCGTGGGCGAGCGAACCTCCGACGGTGCCGCGATTTCGGATCTGGAAGTGACCGATCATGGGAGTGACGAGCGCGAGCAAGGGCACCGCCTGGGCCACCATGGCGTCGTGCTCGATAGCGGCGTCAAGGGTCGTTGCTCGGACGAGCAGCGATCCGTTGTGACGCTCGACGCCCTGCAGTTCCGGGATGCGCCCGATGTCCACGAGGTGCTCGAACCGGGCGAGCCGCATCGCCAGCATCGGCACCAGGCTCTGACCCCCGGCGATGACCTTGGCTCCATCACCGAGGTCCTCCAGCAGCGCGACCGCCTCAGTGGCGGTCGCGGGCACGTGGTACTCGAAGGGCGCCGGTTTCACACGTTCCAGACCAACGGCAGCTTGAGGAGGGAGACCTGGCCTCCGTGGGCCATGAGCGGCTCATCGGACGCGATCTCGTACTCCGGGATGGCGGCGTGCCACTCCTCGAGGGCGTACAGCAGTTCGGCACGAGCGAAGTGGGAGCCGAGGCAACGGTGCTCGCTGGCTCCGAAGGCGATGTGCCGGTTGGGCGAGCGGTCGATGATGATCTCCTCGGGCTCCGGAAGCGCGGGGTCGCGCGTCGCCGACTGGATGCTGAGCAGCACCATGTCGTCCTTCTTCATCGGGCACCCGTGGAAGTCGTGGTCCTGTGTGAGCTTCCGGGCCATGCTGACGATGGGGTAGGCCCGCAGAATTCCTCGACGGCGCCGGGGATCAGCGACGGGTCGGCCACGATCCGGCGCCGGTCCTCGGGATGCGTGGCGAGGTGGTACATGCACCAGCCCAGTTGGCTCTTCAGCGTGTCGAGGCTGCCGAGCGTGAGTGTGTTCATGATGTCGAGGATGTCGACGTCCGGGCAGGGGTTCGCCGTCCATCGTCGCCCTCGAGATGTGGGTGACGAAGTCGACGTCGGGGTCGAGGGGCTCCTCCCGGCGGCTCTCGAGCGTGTTCCTCCAGTACTCGGAGACGCGGTTCCATCCGACCATGAACGGGCTCTCGTCGGTCGGGCTGTCGGTGCCGCCGGACATGAGCCGGACGCAGTCGACGAAGAAGTCGGCGTTGTCCTGGGGCAGGCCCATGGACAGGAGGAAGCCGCGCACGGGGAAGTGGTCGCCGAAGGTCTTCAGGTAGTCCGTGGCGCCGTCGGCGTGCACCTCGGCCACGGTCTCGCGTGCCAGCCGTGCAGCCCGGGAGAGAATCTCGTGACCGCCGCCGGGGCGAACCAGCGGTTCATCGTCTGGCGGTACTTCATGTGCTGGGGCGGGTCGCTGTAGGACGGAAGGAACCGGTAGACGGGATCTGGGTCGGTGGGCACGATGGAACGGTTGCAGAACACGGTCGGGTTCTGGAACGCCTCCCGGATGTCGTCGTACCTGGTCAACACCCAATAGTTGCCATTCGTGTTGCGGAAGTACCGGTGCGCTTCCCGCAAGGCGTCGATCTGCTTCCAGTGCTCCGTTGCCGGCGCCACCATGCTCAGGTCCACATCCACAGACGCGTACTCGTCAGCCATGCCTTTGAACTCCCTTTGACTCAGTGAGAAAGCTTCAATCCATGTGATAGAGCTTGG
>CAWCTH010000004.1:0-14004 GCA_963798445.1 uncultured Acidimicrobiales bacterium | reverse complement strand
GGTGACAACGGGCGAGGCCACGGCCACACCCGACACGACCCCGGCCGACCTATCGCCCGACGGCCCCGTGGTCAGCAGCGCCGTGGTGACGACGGCCGTCGGCGGCGCGGCCGGCACGGCCACGACCGCGGTCGGCGGCGGGGCCGTCACGGCCACGACCGCGGTCGGCGCCGCGGTGGTCGGCACAACGGCCCCTGCGGCTCCGCCGACCAGCGTGGCCCCGTCCCCCGGGCTCAGCGTCGACGACTCCTTCCAGCGGGGCTGGTTCGACGACGCCTCCGCCTGGCCGCAGGTGCTGGCGTGGGGGCTGGCCGGCATTGCCGTCGCCTTCGCGGCATGGTGGCTGGGGCGGCGCACCCGGCGCTGGATCGGCTGGGTCGCCGTGGTGGCTCCGCTCCTGGTGATGCTGTACTTCTTCTACGAGAACGTGAACCGGCTCCTCCCCCCGAACATCTAAGCGGGAGGGGCCGCCCGGATGAGACGGGCCGGCGGGCGCGGACCCCGGCCGCAGTTCGCGCAGCCCGCGCGCTTGACCGCGCCCGAGCGCGTCCGAGCGCGCAGGCCGCGCGCGAACTTGGACCGACTGGCGCGGCAGGTGCTACCCGGCGGTCAGCTGCCCGTGAACCACGGCTTGCGCTTCTCCAGGAACGCCTTCGGGCCCTCGATGGCGTCGGCGCTGGCCCAAGCGCGGGCGATCGCCTCGGCGATGCGCTCCTGGTCGTCGGGGTGCTCGAGCACCAGCTTGTGGCCCGCGAGCGACAGCGGCGCCAGCTCGGCAATGGCGGTGGCCCAGGCGACGGCGTCGTCGAGCACGCCGATGCGCTGGACGAAGCCCAGCCGATGGGCGTCGTCGCCGGTATAGGTCACGGCGGCCAGGAGCATGGCGCGGGCCGTACCCCCGCCGACCAGGGCGACCAGGCGCTGGACCGTCCACCGATCGACCATGAGCCCGAGCCGGGCGGCGGGGATGCCGAACCGCGCTGCCGACGTGGCCATCCGCAGGTCGCACGCCGCCGCCAGTTGGGTACCGGCGCCCAGCGCGGCACCGTCGACGGCGGCGATCGTGACCGCCGGCAGCTCGGTGAGGCTCACGAGCACCCGGCGCAGGCTGTCGGTGAAGCCGTCGACATCGACGCCGTTGAGATCGGCGCCGGCACAGAAGGTGCCGCCCGCTCCCGTGAGCACCAATGCTCGGACCTCGCGCTCGCGCGCCGCGTCGATGGCCTCGCGTAGCGCCACCAGCGTCTCCAGATCGACGGCGTTGCGGCGCTCGGGCCGGTCGATCGTGACGACGCCGTAGCCCCAGCGGAGGTCGGTGCGGATCACGGCTCGAGCACGGCCACCACGTCGCCCTCTTGGACCTTGTCCTCGGCGGCGACCCGCACCTCGGTGACGATGCCGCCGGACGGGGCCGTGACGGGGATCTCCATCTTCATGGACTCGAGGATGACCAGCTCGTCACCCTCGGCCACCTTGGCACCGACCTCGGTGCGGACCTGCCACACGCTCGCGGTGATCTCGGCTCGGACCTCGGTCATGGCGGCGGAGACTACCGACCGGGCCGCCTGGTACTACGAGCGGCGATCGGCGAGGAAGGGGAAGCGCTCCCGCACAGCGGCGACCACGCCTGGGTCGACATCGGCCGTCAGGATCGTCTCGACGCCCGCCGCTGACGCCAGCACCTCGCCCATCGGGTCGATGATCATCGAGTCGCCGGCATACTCCAGGCCGCTGCCGTCGGTGCCGACCCGGTTCACGCCCACCACGTACGCCTGGTTCTCGATGGCCCTGGCCACCAGCAGCGACTGCCAGTGATGGCGCCTGACCGCGGGCCAGTTGGCCACGACGAGGTAGCAGTCGGTCACCGGCGCGACGGCCCACCACTCGTCGGCAAAGCGCAGGTCGTAGCAGACGAAGCCGCTCACCCGCAGGCCCTCGATATCGAAGGTGAGGAACGACGTACCGGCGGCGTAGTGCTCGTGCTCGCCGGCGAAGGAGAACGGGTGGATCTTGTCGTAGCGGTGATGCTCACCGTTCGGTCCGGCCACCACGAGCCGGTTCACCGGCCGGGGCAGCGACGGGTCGGCCGTCGGCACCGAGGCGGCGATCCACACCCCGTGGCTGGCCGCCTGCTCGGCCAAGAAGGACGTGGACTGGCCGTCGGGGGCCTCGGCCACCCGCTCGGACGCCATCGTGAAACCGGTCGAGAACATCTCGGTCAGCACGACGAGCCGGGCACCGGCGGCCGCGGCCGCGGCGATCAGCGGAGCGACGTGAGCAACGGTCTCCCGAGGCGCCTCCCAGCAGATGTCGTGCTGGACGGCAGCGACCTTCACGACGCCAGGCTCTTCAGGCGGGCGACCGCTTCGTCGATGACCTCGTGGCGCTTGCAGAACGCGAACCGCACCAGCGGCGCGCCTTCGGCCTTGTCGTCGTAGAAGACGACGTTGGGCACGCCCACGACGCCACACCGGTCGGCCAGCGACCGGCAGAACGCCAAGCCGTCGCGCTCACCGAGCGGCCGAATGTCAGTGGTGATGAAGTACGTCCCGGCCGGCCGGAACACCGTGAAACCGGCCTCCTCCAACCCGGCGCACAGCCGGTCGCGCTTGATGCGAAGGTCGTTGGTGAACTCTTGGAAGTAGGCGTCGGGCAGTCGCAGCCCGACCGCTACCGCCGGCTGGAACGGCGCTCCACTCACGTAGGTGAGGAACTGCTTGGCCGTGCGCACGGCGGCCACGAGGTCAGGCGGCGCGCACACCCAGCCCACCTTCCAACCGGTCACCGAGAACGTCTTGCCCGCCGAGGAGATGGTGATGGTGCGCTCGCGCATGCCCGGCAGCGTGGCGATGGGGATGTGGTCGCCGTCGAAGACGAGATGCTCGTAGACCTCGTCGGCCACCACGATCAGATCGTGCTCGATGGCGACCGCGGCGATGGCCTCGAGGTCGGCGCGCGAGAACACCTTCCCGATGGGGTTGTGCGGCGTGTTGAGCAGCAGCAGCCGGGTGCGCGGCGTAACCGCTCGGCGCAGCTCGTCGTGATCGAGCACGAAGTCTGGCGCTCGCAACGTGACGGGGCGGCGCACCGCGCCGGCCATGGCGATGCACGCCGCGTAGGAGTCGTAGTAGGGCTCGAAGGCCACCACCTCGTCGCCCGGATCGAGGGTGCCCAGGAGCGATGCAGCAATGGCTTCGGTGGCGCCGGTGGTGACGAACACCTCGGCGTCGGGATCGACCTGCATGCCATACCACCGGAGCTGGTGCTCGGCGATGGCGTGGCGCAGTTCGGCGATGCCCGGCCCCGGCGGGTACTGGTTCTGGCCGCTGCGCATGGCGGCCACTGCGGCGTCGAGCACCTCGCGCGGCCCGTCCGTGTCGGGGAAGCCCTGGCCCAGGTTGACCGCGCCGGTCGACAGGGCCAGGGCCGACATCTCGGCGAAGATCGTGGTGCCGAAGCCCTCGAGCTTGCGGCTGAGCGGTGGGCGGCGCGGCATCGACGCGACGTTAAGTCAGTTCTCGAAGACACGCCGCACCCGTTGGATGGCGGTCGGGATGCGGGTCACCCGCACCGGCACACCCGGCCGCGATGCCACCACCCATTCGGTGGCCGACACCGCCAAGCCCACATGACCAAGGTCGATGACCGGTGTATCGCCGCGGACGAAGACCAGGTCGCCGGCCCGGATCGGCTCGGTCCTCCAGTCGATGGCGCGGCCCCGGTCGGCCTGGGTGACGGAGTAGTGGGGGAGGTCGACGCCGACCGTGGCGTACGCGGCCCGAGTGAGGCCCGAGCAGTCGAAGGCGCCCGGCCCGGCAGCGCCGCGGCGGTAGGGGTGCCCTCGCTGGGCGAGGGCATAGGCGACGACCCGATCGACGGGCGACGGGACCGCGTCGTCCCGTTCCGGCGACGGTTCGGGAGGCGGCTCGGGCGGCCGTTCAGGTGGCGGTGCCGCCGGCGATTCAGGTGGCGGCTCGGGCGGCGGTTCGACCGGGGCCGCGACGACGGTCGTCGTGGTCGATGGTTCGGTCGTCGCGACGGTCGTGGCGGTCGTGCTCGTGGCCGTCATCGACCGGTACGACACCGGTTGTCGCGCCGGCGCCACGACGGCCAAGGCCGCCGGGGCGGCGGTGGTCGCCGTGGCCGCGCCGATCACCAGGGCGAGGCCCACCACGACAGCCACGACGGAGGCGGGCATGAGCAGTTGATCCGGTTTCGGCACGCACTGGTGTGTGCGCGCCGAGGCCTGAACCGGAAGCACGCCGTCGGCTCGGTCGCTGTCGGCGGCGCCGCCCCGCCGACACAGGCGGCGAGTCCATCGGTAGGGTCGAACCCCTCATGCGCACCGCACCCTGGCTGGCCTTCGCCGGCGCCCTCCTGCTGGTGGCGAGCTGCTCCTCGTCGGACAACGTCACCAAGGGCGGCGCCATCAGCGCCTTGCCCTCCGACACCACCGTGGCGGCCGGCACCTCCGACCCGAGCGCCACCACGGACCCGGCCGACGCCGGCGCCACGACCGACCCGGCGGCCGAAGTCACACCGTCGAGCCTTCCGGCCGATCCGGCCGCCGCCATCAAAGCCTTCTACGCCACCGGCGGCGGCAGCCTCTCCGACACCGAGGCCACCTGCATCGCCACCTCGACGGGCCCGAGCATCGTCGACTCGCTGAACGCTGCGCTCAGCGGGGGCGACGTCAACCCCGATACCGGCAAGATGCTCCTGAAGGCCTTCGCCTCGTGCGAGCCGCAGGAGTACGTGACGCAAACGATCGCTTCACTCGTGCAGCAATCGGGCGCCACCGAAGATCAGGCGACGTGCGTGGTCCATGCGGTCGACAAGCTGTTCGCGGCCGACGACGCCGTGCTCACAGAAGCGGCCGGCAACGGCGCCACCGCCGAGTGGCCCGTAGCTGAGCACGACAAGTTCAGCAACGCCGTGAAGTCCTGCGTCCCCGACGACATCGCCGCCAAGATCGTCGACGCCTGAGCAACGAGTCGAACTCCACGGCGCGCCGCCCGTAGCCTGGGCAATCGTGCCCACGGCCGCGCTCGTCTCGTTCCGCCTCGGCCGGCCCGACGGCGTGTCGGTGGTGGCCGAGTCGTGGCGCCGGGCGCTGATCGAGCTGGGTTTCGACGTCACCACCGTCGCCGGCGCGGGCGCCGCCGATCGCCTCGTCACCGGACTCGCCTTCGACAGCACCGATCCGCCGTCGGCCCGAGAGCTCGAGGCGGCCATCAACGGGGCTGATGTCGTCATCGCCGAGAACATCCTGTCCATCCCGCTCAACCTGGCGGCCTCGCGGGTCGTGGCCCATACCCTCAAGGGCCGCGCGGCCATCGTCCATCACCACGACCCGCCCTGGCAGGTCGCCGCTCACCGCGATGTCACCGAGTTGCCCATCCACGACGACGCCTGGCGCCACGTCGTGATCAACCACCGCACGCAGCGGGAGATGGCCGAGCGGGGGTTCACGAGCACCGTGATCTACAACGGGTTCGAACTGGCCACCCCGACGGGCGATCGCCGCGCCACCCGCGCGCGCCTCGACGTGGCCGACGACGAGCGGCTGCTGCTGCACCCGGTGCGAGCCATCCCCCGCAAGAACATCCCCGGCGCGCTGGCCCTCGCCGAGGCCGTGGGCGGCACGTACTGGTTGCCCGGACCGGCCGAGGACGGTTACGGCCCCACCCTGGAGGCATTGCTCCAGGCCACCACGGTGCGAGTCATCCGGACGCCCGTGCCCCCCGAGCCGTCGGCCATGGCCGACGCCTACGCCGCCTGTGACGCGGTGCTGTTCCCCTCGCACTGGGAGGGCTTCGGCAACCCGCCGATCGAGGCCGCCCTGCACCGGCGACCGGCCGCCGTGGGCGCCTACCCGGTCGGCGTCGAGCTGATCGAGATGGGGTTCCGCTGGCTGCCGGGCGACGACGGCGGTCCGCTGGAGGCGGCGCTGGCCGACCCGTCGAGCGTGGCCGGCGACCTCGAGCACAACCGGGCGCTGGCCGGCAAGCACTTCGGCCACGACGCCATGCGCGAAAGCCTCGGCGCCCTCCTCACCGAGATGGGATGCCCCTCGTGAACGACCCCATCCGCGCTCGCCGCCAGCAGGTGGCTCGCTGGTCCCTGCTGGCCAATCGCATCGGGTACTTGTTCCTGGCGGTGGCCATCGCCGTGTTCATCATCGGGTTCGCGCTGGGCTTCACGCCGCCGGTCGTGAGCCTGGTCGTGGCCACCCTCGTGATCGGGTCGGTGCTGCTGCTGCCGTCCATCATCTTGGGCTACGCGGTGAAGGCGGCCGAGCGAGAAGACCGAGAGCGCGGCCTCTGACCATTACTCTGCGGTAACCATGTCGACCCGCCTGCCTGCCGCCGCCCGCCGAGAGCAGCTCTTGGCTGTCGCGCTGGAGGTCTTCGCCCGCCAGGGCTTCCACGGCACGGCCATGAACGACGTGGCCGACGCCGCCGGCGTCACCAAGCCGGTCCTGTACCAGCACTTCCGCTCCAAGCGTGAGCTGTATCTGGCCCTGCTGGAGGAGGTCGGCGCGGGTCTGCGCGACGCCATCGGCAAGGCCATGGTGGAGGCGGGCACGCCCCGCGCCCAGGTGGAACGCGGCTTCCTCGCTTATTTCCGCTGGGTGGCCCAGGACCGTGACGCCTTCCTGCTGCTGTTCGGCAGCGGAGCCCGGCGCGACGAGGAGTTCGCCGAGGCCGTGCGGCGCAACGAGACCACCATCGCCGACGCCATCGCGCCGCTCATCCAGGCCGACATCGAGCCCGAGCACCAGCGCAACCTGGCCTACGGGCTGGTGGGACTGGCCGAGGCCACCAGCCGCCGCCTCGTGCGCGCCGGTGGCGACTTCGACCCCGAGCAGGTCGCCATGCAGGTCGCCGATCTGGCCTGGGCCGGCCTCCGCAACGTGCGCCGCATCTGACGGGCGGGCCGAGCCCTCGAAGTCTGTCGGTGGCGGCCTCAATTCGAGCGCGCTGGTGAACAAGTTCAGCGCAGCCGGGCGCAGGCGTCGTCGTCGTAGGTCGTGAAGAAGGCCTGCAGCTCGTCGACGGCCTGGTCGAAGCTGCGGGCGGCGAACAGCACCGGCTGGTAGGCGGCGATGTCGTAGCGCTGCGTCCCCATGGCGCGCACGTCGAACGGCCGGATGTCGGCGTCGCGGAAGCGCTCCAGCTCGCCGGACGACGACAGGATGCCCGAGCCGTAGGTGCGCAGCTCGCCGCCCTCCCACACCACGCCGAACTCCATGGAGAACCAGAACACCCGGGAGAAGAAGTCGAGGGCGGCGTCGGTCTCGACGCGCCGAGACGCCTTCCCGGCCGCCTCGTACAGGTCGGCCATGCGCCCACTGGCCAGGAAATTGGCGTGGCCGATGATCTCGTGGACGATGTCCGGCTCGGGCGTGTAGAGCGGCACCGACGGGTGGCGGACGTACTGCGTCGACAGGAAGCGGCGCTCGGCCAGCGCGCCGTAGAACGTCCGCACGGGCACGAGGCCGGGGACAGGCGCGATCTCGAAGCCCGTGAGCCGCCCGAGCCGCTCGGTCACGTCGGCCAGCTGCGGCACGTGCTCGGTGGGCAGGTCCAGCCGGGCCGCCGCCCGCCGGTACTCGGCGCAGGCGTAGCGCTCGTGCTTGGGCGCCAGCTGGCGCGAGACGGTGCGCCAGACCCCGTGCTCCACGTCGGTGTAGGCCACCGACGGGATCGGCTGACCCGGTTGGTGGCCAGCGCTGATGGCGGCGATGGCGTCGCGCCGGGCTCGGTAGCCCGGATCGGCGAATCCGGGGTGGTCACGATCGAGCACGACAGCCGTTTCCACGTCATCATCGTCGCTCGCCGCTGCCCGATCGTCTAGCCGGCCCGTCCTATCCGAGATGTACCGCGCTCTAGACCGTCACTGTGTGCCGTATCGTCCAACCCCGTGGCCCAGAACCGAGACCACGGGAGACGATCGGACGCGCCGCTGGATGCCGTCGACCGTCGCATCATCGAGGAGCTGCAAGCCGACGGCCGGCTCTCGGCAACCGAGCTGGCGGCTCGCGTCAACGTCTCGCGGGCCAACGCCTATCAGCGGCTCGACCGGTTGCGCGACGACGGCGTGATCACCGGGTTCACCGTCGTGGTGGACCACGCCCGCGCCGGCCTCGGCATCGCCGCCCTCATCCTGGTCAACGTGGAGCAGCACGCCTGGCGTGACGCCCGCACCAAGCTGCGGCACCTGCCCGGCCTGCACCACCTGGTGCTGACCACGGGTGGGTTCGACTTCGCGCTGTTGGTGCGGGTGGCCGACGTCGAGACGCTACGCGACGTCGTGCTGGACCGGTTGCAGGCCATGCCGGAGGTCCGCTCGACGCAGACGGTCTTCGTGCTGGACGAGGACGGCGGCGCCGGCGGACCGTTGCGCCCCGACACGATGTGACGCACTGGCGAGAACGGCCGAGGCGGGATGAGAAGGCCGGAGCGCCGCGTTGCACCGTCCATGGACATGATGCGCGCCCTCGTCGCTGATCCGCCGGCGCCCGGCCACCTCTCGATGCAGGAGGTCCCCGCCCCCGTGCCGAAAGGTCACGAGGCGCTGGTCGCCGTGCGCGCCGTGTCGCTCAACCGTGGCGAGGTCAGCGCCGTGCAGACGGCCGCCGCCGGCTGGCGGCCCGGATGGGACCTGGCCGGCGTCGTGGTGCGCGAGGCGGCCGACGGCACCGGGCCGCCGATGGGTGCCCGCGTCGTCGGGCTGGCCAACGCAGGAGCGTGGGCCGAGCAGGTGGCGGTGGCGACCGAACGGCTCGCCACGCTGCCCGGCACCGTGGACTTCCCGGCCGCATCGACCCTCCCCGTCGCCGGGCTGACCGCGCTGCTGGCGGTGGACATGGCCGACACCCTCGACAACCGCTCGGTCCTCGTCACCGGCGCCAGCGGCGGGGTGGGCCGCTTTGCGATCCAGCTGGCCGCGCAGCTCGGTGGCGACGTCACGGCGCTGGTGTCGTCGGAGGAACGAGGCCGCCCGCTGGTCGACCTCGGCGCCGGCACCATCGCCGTGGGCAAGGCCACCGGCGGACCCTTCGACGTGATCCTGGAATCGGTCGGTGGGGAGGTGCTGGCGCAGGCCCTGCACGACGTCGCCGACGGCGGCCTGATCGTCAGCTACGGCAACTCTTCCGGCGTGCCGACCACGTTCGACGTGTCCGACTTCTACCGCCACGGCGGCGCCAGGCTGTATGCGTTCGTGCTGCCCCACGAGCTGGGCCAGAGCCGTTCGGGCACGCTCGACCTCGCCCGGCTGGCGGTGATGGTCGGCGAAGGTCGCCTCGACGTGGGGATCGAGCGGGCGGCGTCCTGGAACGACGCCGCGTCGGTGGTCGACGCGTTCTGGCGCCGCGAGATGACAGGTAAGGCCGTGCTGCTCATCGATTGAGCGCTGACGATGAGCACCTCAACACTCCCGTAGGCTTCGGACGCTGATGGCCAGCTCCAAACAGGACGAGTCTCGCGACGGGGTCAAGCTCACCAACCTCGACGAGCCGCTGTTCGACGATGCCGGCGTCACCAAACGCGATCTTGTCGACTACCTCGACGCTGTGAGCGACCGGATCTTGCCCGAGCTGCGCGACCGGCCGTTGACGGTGATGCGGGTGACCCGAGGCCAGGCACCGTTCATGCAGAAGAACGTGCCGAAGTACACGCCGGACTGGGTGGCCACCGTGGCGCTCTGGGCGGAGGCGTCGAAACGCACGGTGTCCTACGCGCTGTGCAACGACCGCCGGACCCTGATGTGGTTCGCCAACCAGCGCGCCGTCGAGTACCACCCCACGCTGGCCCTCGCCGACCACCTCGACCACATCACCCACCTCGTGCTCGACCTCGACCCGCCGAGCGGCGACGCCTTCGCCCAGGCCGTCGCCGCCGCTCACCTCGTGCGCACGGCGCTCACGGACGCGGGCCTCGCCGGCGCGGTGAAGACCAGCGGCGCGAAGGGGGTGCACGTCTTCGTGCCGATCGATCACACGGTGTCGATCGAGGACGCCGCCGCCGCCACCCGCGCCATCGCCAGGCGCGCCGAGCTGCTCGACCCCAGCACGGCCACGACCGCGTTCGTCAAGGCCGATCGCGAGGGCAAGGTGTTCGTGGACTCCACCCGCACGGGCGGAGCCACCGTCGTCGCGACCTACAGCCCCCGTGTTCGTCCGGGGGTGCCCGTCTCGTTCCCGGTTGCGTGGGACCAGCTCGACAACATCGCACCCGGCGACTTCACCGTGCTCACCGCGCCCGGCCTCTTGGGTGATCGGGACCCGTGGGCCGACTCGCTGCCGGCGCCGCAGCCGCTGCCCGCCGACCTGGTCGCCGAAGGACACGAGATCCCGATCGCTCGCGTCGCCGCCATGCACGAAGGCAAACGGCGAGCCCGCGCCCGTTCGCGACGAGAAGGGCTGACGCGCCGGCTCAGTTCGCCGGCCCGACCGCCAACGTCACCGACGCGGTGTGCTGCGTGCCGTCGGCGGCGGTCCAGGCGACAGAGACCTTGTCGCCGCCGTGGTGGTTCTTCAGGACGGCACCGAGGGTGTCGCCGCTGTCAATGGTACGACCGTCGACTTCTGTGATGGTGTCCCCCGGTTGCAGGCCGGCCTTCTCGGCGGGCGTGTCGCTCACGACCGTGGCGATCATGGCACCGGCATTCGAGCTCTCGACCGCCAGCTCGACGCCCAGGAAGCCGGGCGTTCCGATGGTGATCGTGTCCGAGGCGACGCCGCTGTCGATCTGCTTGGCGGTGTCGGTGGCGGCGTTGATCGGGATGGCGAAGCTCTCGGTGCCGCTCTGGGCACCCCTCGGGAACCGGCGGCGGGCCGAGCCGGCGGTGTTCATGCCGACGACCTCGCCGGCCGCGTTGTAGAGCGGGCCGCCCGAGTCACCCGGCTGCAAGGCCGTGTCCATCTGGATGAGCCCGGTCAGGTCCTCGGACTCGCTGTTGGGACCGGCCGACGCTGTGATCGCCTGATCAAGATCGGTCACCGTGCCGCTCTTCACCGACGGCGCACCGCCGACGCCTCCGGCGTTACCTACAGCCGTGACCGTGTCGCCGACTTGCACCTTGGACGAGTCCCCGAGCTTGGCGACGTCCAGGCCCGATGCATCCTTGAGTTGAAGGATGGCCACGTCGGACGAGGGGTTGGTGCCCACCACGGTGGCGGCGTACGACTTCCCGGTGGTGACCACGGTGACCGTCACGCTGGTCGCTCCGTCGATCACGTGGTTGTTGGTGAGGACCTCGCCCGATGCGGTGAGCACCATGCCCGTACCGGCGGCGGCGCCACCCTGGTAGGCGAGCTCGGTGTTCACGTCGACCACCCCGACGTCGAGCCCGGTCGTGGAGGCCGAGGCCGCCCCGACGCCGCCCGACGAGCCGGAGGCCGGCGCCGTGTCGGGGGGCGACGCGGGAGCCGGTCTCGAGGCCGGCGGCCGGCGCGGCGAGGGGGCGGTGGTCGCCGGTGCGTTTGCACCGGGCGAGCTGGTGGCCGGGGTGCTCGCCGGCGGGGCCGACGATGACGACGACGAGGAGGAGGACCGGTTGCCCACGACCGCGTAGCCGGCGATCCCCAGCAGCAGGGCCAGCACCACGACCAGGGCGGTGACCCGGCTGCGGCGGGAACCACCGTCACGATGCGGCGGCTCCGACGGAGCCGGCCCACGGTCGTAGCGGGTCGTCGGGTCGGGCGGCGCCCAGGGCGGACCCGGCGCGGCGGCGTAGGGGGGCGAAAGAGGCTCTTGCATGCGATGTGCTCCCGACTGGGCGTGCCACTCCAGTCAAGCGCGCCCGCCCGAGAACCACCTGACGGGCGTCTGTGAATCTCCTGAGCGCGCCGTGCGACGCCCGGGTGGGGCCGCCAGGCCGGTCAGGCCGGTCAGGCCAGTCTGGCCCCCCACGCCCCTATGTCACGTCGATCCCGAATTGGTCTCGATCTGCGTCACACAAGCAACGACCTCCAGGATTGCCGGCGGGCGTTGCCGAGAACATGCAGAACGCGGGCCGCAGCACGCCCATCTCGGCGAACACCTCGTCTCGGGCTTGACGCAACGGCATCACCGATCAGGGTCCGGGTCACTCCACCTCCGCGCCATCGACGAACGTGGCCAGCGGCTGCCCGATCTCCACGATGTACGTGGAGAGCATCCGGCCCGTATCGGGACCGACGTCAACCGCGTTGTGCGGCAGCCGGGGCGTCATGAGGAAGCCGTCGCCGGCATGCAGCGTGAGCGTGGGCTGCCCCTGGATCATCATCTCGACGGTCCCGGCGACGATGTACCCGACCTCCTCACCGGGATGGATGTGCCAGCCGGATTCCACGCCGCAGGGGATCTCGGTGAGCACCTGCACGATCTCCCGGCCCGGAATTGACGACGGCTCGTGCTGTAGCTCGGTGCGCTTGAGCTTGCCCGCCAGCGCGTCGATCGGCGGCGAGATCGGGTTGGGGTCGGTCGACATGGTCGGAGCTCCTGAGGTCGTGGTGGGATGGTCGCGTCAGAGCCCGGCGAGGAACGACAGCAGGGCGCTCGATCGTCGCGCTGCAACGGTCCGCCCGGCTTGGACATCGGGGACCGTGCACCCCACGTTCCCGACGGTCTGGTGCTGCGGGTCTTCGGGTCGGGTCGCCCCGTACGAGTCGACGCCTACGCCGACGTATCGGGTCCTGGCGTCGTGCGCATGCACGGGCTCGGCGTGACCGCGGGCGCCGCCGCGCCGATCCTCGTCGATGGCCGCATGTGGGGAGTGATCGCGGCGATGACGCTGTCGGGCACGGTCGCGACGGGTCTCGAGCACCACTTGGCCATCTTCGCCGAGATCGCCGCCCTCGCGGTCGCTGGGACCGAGGCGAAGGACGAGCTACGCGGGTTGGCCGACGAGCAGGCCGCCCTTCGCCGCGTGGCCGAGCTCGTCGCCCGCGGCGCTGCACTCGGGGAGGTGTTTTCCGCCGTGGCGGTCGAGGCCTCGAAGCTCCTGGGCGACCTTGCCGCCGCCTTGCTGCGCTTCGACGCTGACGGTTCGGCAACGAATGTGGCCGCGTGCAACAGCCCCGCGCCGCTGGGGTTGCGGGTGCCGTCCGGCGAGGGAACCGCTACCGGCGACGTCCTGCGGACCGGACGCCCCGCGCGCGTGGACCGCTTCGCCGGCACGCCGCTGGCCGGCATCGCCGAAGCGTTGGGAGTGGGAGCGGGGGTCGCCGTTCCCGTCACCGTCGAAGGTCGCGTCTGGGGCGCCCTCACCACGAGCACCGCCGGAACCCCACTTCCGGCCGGCACGGAGGGGCGCCTGGAGCAGTTCGCCGAGTTGGCCGCCGCGGCGATCGCCAACGCCGAGAACAAGGCGCAGCTCACGGCCTCTCGAGCGAGGATCGTGGCAAGTGCGGACGAGGCCCGCCGTCGCCTGCAGCGCGACGTCCACGACGGCGCCCAGCAGCGGCTGGTCCAGACGATCATCACACTGAAGGTCGCCCACGACGGCGCCGCCAAGGGCCACTCGGCCGCCGACCTGATCGACGAGGCGCTCTATCACGCCGAACGGGCCAACACCGAACGACGCGATCTCGTGCACGGCATCCTCCCGGCGTCGCTCATCCAGGGTGGGCTGCGCGCCGGCCTCGAGTCGTTGATCGACGACATCGCAATCCCCGTGCACATGGCATTCGCGGCACCGCGCCTGCCAGCGGAGACCGAGACGACCGCGTACTTCATCGTCGCTGAAGCACTCACCAACGTCGTCAAGCACGCGGGCGCAACCGGCGCGAATGTGACGGTCGTACTCGACGCCGGCAGGCTGTCGGTCGAGGTCCGCGACGATGGATGCGGAGGCGCCGATCCGGCCCAGGGCACCGGGCTGACCGGCCTGTCGGATCGCGTCGAAGCGGCTGAAGGACGCCTGACCATCACCAGCACCGCTGGCGGTGGCACCACGTTGCACACCGCACTCCCGGTCGCGGGGCTCGCCGCGCCCGAGTGAGTCGCCCGCCGG
>CAWCTH010000003.1:0-1698574 GCA_963798445.1 uncultured Acidimicrobiales bacterium | reverse complement strand
TGAGCGATGTAGAGCCCGCCACCACCATGTGACCCCCGGGCTTAATCTTAAGCCGGTACAGGAGTAGAGGAGACGCCGTTGGACATGGCCGGCGATCCCAGGGATGCCACGGGCCGAGGCCCAACCGCCGAACCGCAGCCAGGCGTTGGCACGAAGCGAGGGGTGCCGGAAGAGCAGCTTGAGCGCCGTCCTCAGCGATACCTCCGAGACATCTGCCACCTGTTCAGGACGGATCCAGGCAGTTCCGCCACATCCATCCGGAACAGCTCGAGATGGCTCATGACGACTCCAGCGGCAAGCAGCTCCCGCCGCGGCGACTACCGCGGCGAACAAGCTTCGAGATCATGTCCTTCTCCTCATCATCGAGCGCTCGGAGCAACAGGATGCCGATCACGTAGACGGCGGCGCCGACGACGACCGGCATCAGGATAAACCGCTCCCGAAGCGGCCAGACCACCGCCAGCATCACGGCACCCACGGCGATGCACGAGACGGTGCGGCGCACGACGGTGCGGTCGACGTTGCCTCTGGCCGTGATGCGCAGCACGAACACGAGGCTGAGAGCCTCGGTGACGAGAAACGACAGCGCCCCACCAATGGCGCCGTTGCCGAAGACCCGCTCGCACCAGGGGACCAGGATGATGTCGAGCGGGATCGTGAGCACGATCCCGACGAGGACGAACAGCGCCCAAGTGCGCTGCTGGCCTGTGACGATGGCGTGCTGGGCCAGCACGATGATCGGGAACATCAAGACGATGAGGATCCCGTAGACGGCGAGAACGGGTCCCGAGGAGGCGAATTCGCTGCCATACAGCAGCACGCACACGGGACGGGCCAGCGCCACGGTGCCCAGGCCGATGGGCACCCCGACGAGCACGAGAAAGCGCAGGGCGCGTCGAATGAGCAGCAAGAAGGCGGCGGGATCGGCCTGACTCAGCCGGGCGATCGCGGGGAACAGCGACGTCAACAGCACGGTGGGGATGAACAGCAGCGTCCCGAACAGCACGGTGGCCGCCGCATCCCAACCCAGCTCGGTCGCCGGCTCCAGGAACGACATCACCACGGTGTCCACCTGCTGATAGATGATCAGCGTCGCCTCGAGCAGCAGGAACGGCGCCGCTGCCCGACCGATGGCGACGAGACCGGTGAACTCGGGTCGCAGCCGGAACTTCGTCGACCGGCGAAGGAGCACCACGATGAGACCGGCAGCAAAGAAGCCGTTGGCGACGCCGACGATCGTGACCGCCACGACACCCATGTTCAGGAACAAGACCACCACGGTGGTGACGGTGAGGAGCACACGCCCCGTGACGTCCGCGAGGGCGGGCCTCGACATCTGCTCCATGCCGAAGAAGGCCGCCCGGGCGTCAACGGTCACCAGCTGCGGCACCATTGAAAGGCCGTACACCGCCACGACCAGGGTGGTCTCAGCCGGATAGCCGGCGAGGACGACGAAACCGAACATGCCGACGTAACCGACGGCGCACACGATCAGCTGAAGGCCGAGGGCCCGACTCAACACTGGTGTCCGGCCGCCGCAGCGCGCCGTTTCGACCGTGATCAACGTGCCGGCGCCGAAGGTGGAGAGCACCAACACGATGCCCCACAGGGATGTTGCCAGCCGCACGACGCCTGAGCCGTCCGGACCGAGGCGCCGAGCGAGCAGCGATCCGAGTACGAGGGCGAGCACCCAGGTCGTCAACTGCGAGGCCATCAGTGCCGATGCGTTCCGCCGAAGGGAGTGCCGCTGGGGGACCGGCGCCTCACCCGGGTAGCCGCTCGGTGGGTTGACTGCCTTCAATCGGACGGGCGGTCCGCTCGGCGGCCCCCACCTGTGGGGATCGACGCGCGGCGGAGGGAGCGGGCGGGCGACCCTTGGGCCTGCCGGCGGACCCCAGGGCGACCGGCGAGGAGGCAACAACATCGTGGTCATACCGTGAGCGCTGCGCTGGGTTCCTTCATGACGACGTGGTCGACGTCCTTGAGCCGGTTCCAGCTGGCGATCGACGCCATCGCGACGGCGAGGAACGCAGTTTCTGCGCATCCCACGCGATGTCGACGTAGGCGAACACCGCGTACATCACGACGAAGGCCACCGAGGTGAACATGACGACGGTGTCATCGGGTCTCGTGGAACGCAGCAGCGATCGCGCGCCAACCCGCATCGTGGTGCCGAAGAGGAAGAGCATGTGCCACGAACCCGCCGATGCCCGTCTTTATCCATACCCAGAGCACCGAGTTGTGCGGCGTGTATTCGGCCAGTTCGAACGTGGTGATGGCCGGGAGCGGGATGGGTCGGTAGGAACTTCTGGCCGAAGCCGATGCCGAGGAACTGACTGGAGCGGATGGTGGCGATGATGTCGGTCTTCTCGGCCTCCCGATAGGCATCCGAGCTTTCGTCCTTCTGGTTGAGTTGATCGGGAGCGATGACGGTCTTGACCGCTTGGGCCGGGAACCCGAGCGATCCCGCTGAGTTCCAGAACGCGCCGGTGTAGGCGCACCCACGAGGAGCACCACCGGTGCGACCCGCCAGAATGTACGGGGGTTCGTCCAGAACAGGACGATGAAGATCACGATGTGGCGCCGAGCAGGCCACGAACGCGGCACGACGCTCGGAGATCAGGTAGACGATCACGACCGGCGCGGCGATCGGCAGGACAACACGGCGGTCTGCGACTGGCACCCGAAGATCCACGATGCGACGATGAACACGAACATGGGGTTCATCGGCAGGGTCACACCGTGGGCGACCAGGCTTTCGAGGTGTCTTTCGACGCCGCCGGCACCCGGTTCCGTTGATGGCCACGATGCTGTTGACGAAGACCGCCACCATGACCAGCCCGTAGAGACGCAGGTACTGCTGGCGACGGTTGAATAGGTTGGTGGCCACGATGTAGAGGACGGGATGTACAGGATGGGCCGAATCTCCGGTGACCGCGTTCTGGATGTCAGCGCCGTGGGACACGCCGTTGAACAAGCCGAACAGCAGGAAGCCCGTGAAGACCATCATCGGCGTGAGAGGACGTCTCGGCGGAGCGGACTCGGGCGAACTCACCGACCGAAGCACCATGCCGAGCATGAGCGCCGACAGGCACAGCTCGAGAGGGCTGAAGATGATCTGTTCGTTGAAGTAGAGAATGGACTCCTTGCTCGAGAAGTTCTTGAAGAACGGGTACCAGGTCGACGTGATCGGGTCACCGAGGATCGTGAAGAAGACCGTGAAGTACAGGCCGAGCACCGGCCGAACGACGCAGACGCCGCCCCACGAGCAGGATCAGCAGCGCCAGCGAGAACGGTCGAGTGGCGGTCGAGACGGCGATGGCGGCGAACAGTCAAGGTCACCACGATGCAGACGGCGTACCGATGCACCATGACATGAAGTTGCGGCGACGAGTCTCCGGCACGGTTTGGACGGGCGCGGCGGAGGCGAGAAACAGGCCGAGCATGGTCACACGAAATGGTTGCTGCGGAGGGCGAGCGCAACGGCGACGCAGAGCCCGAACATGACGATCAATCGCGTGGGTACGCCCGCGTCTGACCTCCCGACCACCGAGGAGGAAGGACACCACGAGGAACCCGATCCAGATCTTCATGCGCTCCTCACTCGCTGCCTTCAGGACCCGGGGATTCGGCGGCGGATGCATGCCGGGGACCTTGGACGAGCTGCGATTGAGGATGACGCCGAGTACGGGAAGACCGCTCAGCTCCTCGAGCGCCGACTTGATCTGCTCCTCGGTGGTGACGCCCTGGTTGACGACGACTGCGATGCCGCCGATGTTCTCCGCCAGGGTGAGCGCCTCGCTGGCGGCCAAGACGGCCGGCATGTCGAGCAGTACTGATCGAACGACTCGGACAGCTCGACGAGCGTCTTCTCCAGCTCGGGGCTGTGGGCGAGCGCCGGGCGCTCGATCGGCCCGGCCTCGCCGGCTCGTAGCACCGCAGAGCCCGGGTTGCCGGTGCCATTGACAGCGTGGTCGATGTCGGTCGTGCCGCGGAGGACGTCGGCGATGCCCGACTGCAGCCCGTCGTCGTCGGGCCAATACGAGGGCGACGACCAGTTGAGGTCGACGATGCACACGCGGCGAGCGGCGTCGTTGGCCAGGACCATGCCGATCGTGCGGCAGAGGAAGGTCGTGCCTTCGCCGCTCAGGGCGGAGGTGAGGCCCAGCCGTTCGGGAAGGCCGCGCCTTCGCCGAGGCGGAGGCGGCCGAGCATGTAGCGGACGCTCTCGGTGACGGCTCGGCGGGCTGATGTGGACGACGTCGCCCGATTCGTCGAGCATCGTGAGCCGACCGTCCGGTCCGGCGTTCTCGCTCGGGACGATCTCGGCCTTGGAGCGCTTCCGGGCCGGATCCGTACGGGCCGTTCCCGCCGGGCGACGCGGTGCGTGGACGGGGCTCAGCAGCTGGGCTCATGGTGAGGTTCTCCGGCTCATTGCAAGGGTCGAGTTCATCCTGGCCATCCGGATGCGCCTGACGCCTTGCCCGACGGGTCGGCCGACTGCGTGCGGCCGGCGCACTCGACCGGCCGGGGCGGTCGTGTGGTCCTGCTGGCCAGAGGCTGAACGGAAGCCGGACGGCCGCGGGCGGGCGCGGCTCCTTCGGCTCGCGGGTGCCTTCGCCGCGTTCCCTTCGGCGACTCTTGCGCTGGCTTGGCCTTGGCTTGGCCACGGCGCCGAACGCCGTCGGGGATGACCGCCGAGCACCGGTGTGTTCAGCTTCTCACGCACGTCGTCGGCGGTGAGCAGGCTGTGGTCGAGGAAGGTGCCGGCCACGAGGGCGCCGAGCGATGAGCATCAGGCCCAGCACGAGGAACGTCGCGAAGCCATGATCTTGGTCTTGAGCCCGCCCACCGGTGCGAGCGGCAGTTGCGGAGCGTCGACGACGCCGCAGGCGCTCGCCGACGTCGGCCTTGGTCTGCTCGGTGGACAGCTCGGCGTCCTGGCGCTTGGTCAGCGTCGCGTTGTACTGGTCTGGGCCGGCGTGACCGCGGCCTTGAGTCGGGCGATCTCGGCCTGCTCGTCGGCGGGCCGGACGCCGACACGGGCGACGGGTGGGCGGCCACGTAGTCGTTCAGCGCGTCACGGGCGGCCTGGTCGCGGTTGGTCTGGTACGTCTTCAGCAGATCCGTGAAGAAGGCGACCGCCGCCGTGCTCTGGCTGGCCTGCGAATCGATGATGCTCTGGATGAAGGCGCCGATCGTGGCGGCGGCGAGCTTCTGGGCCACGTGCCGGGTCTGCGTGTGGCGCGCACCGTCACGAGGTTGGGCCCGTTGGCCGCCGCCGCCGATGGCCGACCGGATCTCGCCACGGTTGCGCGCTGACCGTGGACGTGGCGGTGTCGAGGCCGGCCCGGGTGGCGATGTCCTTGACGAACTGGTCGGTCTGCAGCACCGAACCGATCCGCTTGCTCGTCGCCGCCGCCGGCGTGTCGTAGCCGTAGCCCGGGTCGTTGGCGCCGCTCAGGCGTCGACAGGACGGTGGAGCTCTCCACTTTGAACGTGCCGATCGATTGGAACTTGCTTCTTCGTGCCGGCCACACTCATGATGCCGAGGAGCCGCCGAGCAGCACGACCGGCAGGAGGTACAGGTACCAACGCCGGAAGAAGTTCTCAAGCAGTCGCAGCAACAGAGAGCGGGACACGTTGTACCTCGGAACTCCAGAGAGTGTGTGGTGGTTGGATCGGTCGACCGCGCCGTTGCGGTATGTACAGACCGTGGAATCGGGGGCGCTCATGACGCTGCCGTCCTGCAGCGGTCACAGTACCGGTCACTTCTGAGCGGGTGAACGGGCCGTCCGGACCAAATTGGCCGCCGAGCCAGGCGCAGCCCATCGGCCCCCTCCGATCATCACGATGCGACGCAAGGTCGCCACGATGGGCGACAGTTCGCAGCGCCGCTGGCGTGCGACGGCGGTCCGAGGGTCGACGGGAGCCGCCCTCAGGGCTTGGCTGGCGGGGGAACTTGGCGGCGATGAGCTCTCGGGCGAGCAGCCACACGAACCGGGTGTCGGTGACGAAGTAGCGGCGGAATAGCCGCCTCGGCTCCATGAGGAAGCGGAAGAACCATTCGAGGCCGAAGCGCTGCATCCAGGTCGGCGCCCGCTTGGTCGTGCCGAGGTACATCTCGAAGGAGCCGCCGAGCAACAGGAAGATCGGCATGGGCTCGCCGCTGCGCCGCAGCTCGTCGACGAGGGCGAGGGCGATCCGCTGCTGCTTGGGGAAGCTGATGCCCAGGAACACGAACTCGGCGCCCGTCGCCCGGATCGAGTCGAGGCACGCCTGCACGACCGGGGCCAGCTCGGCGGGGTTCTCGGCGTCGAAGTGGGGGGGAACCACGACCCCGACGTCCGGGAGCTCGTGGCGCAGGCGGTCGGCCGTGGCCTTGTTGGCGGCCACGATCATGGTGGGGCGCTTCTCGGCGACGATCCGCTTCCAGATCACCGGGAACATGCTGCTGCCCGGGAGCCGCTTCTTCAGCGATGGCTTCAGGATGCGGCTGGTCCACACGATCGGCTGACCGTCGGGCAGGATGTAGCGGGCATGGGGCAGGGCCTCGGCCAAGTCGGCCAGGCCGGGCTCACGGAGGCGCACGATGTAGTCGACGTTGGGTGTCACGACGAAGGGCAGGCGATCGTCGGTCGGCTGCGGGCCGAGCACCTGCTCCACGATCGACGCCATGTCCTGGTCGCCGATGAAGTCGAAGCCGAAGAGCGGGCGGGGCACCGAGCGCAGGTCCGGTGCCGACGGCGTTGGCGCGCCAGCTCCAGGCCCGTCCTTCAACACCGTCGCGGTCGCCGCCATATCGTGCTCGCTCCTCTAGTTGTCCCGCTGACATCTGGAGGAAACCGCCGCCACGACGAACGAGCAGCAGGAGCGAACATGCGCTCCTGCCGGTCTCGTTGACCGAATGCAGCAGAGACAGCGAACGCTGTCTCTGCACTTTTCCCTCCCGCAACCCACCTTTATTGCGGTACGCCGCCAAAGCCACCGTACCGCCAGTACTGCCGAGATCCACCTCGATGACGAACGTACGAAGCGCGTGCCCAGCGGGCAAGGGCCGAACGGATCATCAATTTGCCCAGGCGGCGCCGTGTGTGGTGTCCAGATCGCCATGAGTAGGGCGGCGCTGGTCGTCCACTCACGTCTCGCTGTCGGGTCGTCACGGAGCGAGAGTGAGCCGTGCCGTGACCGCTGGATCTCGCGAGCGCAGTGGTGGTAACAAAATCGATCAATGAGCCGAAGAACCTAAGGAGAGATTTCGTCCGCCGCGGTAGAACTCGGGCATGAGCCGGATTGCGATCATCGGTGCGGGCTATGTCGGGTTGACCACGGGCGCGTGTTTTGCCCATCTCGGCCACGAAGTGATCTGTGCCGACGTGGTACCAGACAAGATCGACCGCTTGAATCGCGGCGAGATCCCGATCGTCGAGGCCGGCTTGGAGAACCTCGTCGCCGACGGGTTGCGCTCCGGCCGCCTGCGCTTCGTGCTCGGTGCGGTGGCGGCGGTGCCCGACGCCGACTTCGTCTACCTCTGCGTACCCACGCCTCAAGGCCCCGACGGCTCAGCCGATCTCAGCTACCTCCAGGCGGCGGCCACGGAGATCCGCGACCATTTGAAGGAAGGTGCGGTGGTCGTGAACAAGTCGACCGTGCCGGTCGGCTCGACGAAGGTGGTCGAGCGGGTCCTGCGCCGGGCCGACGTCAGCGTGGTGTCGAATCCAGAGTTCCTCCGCGAAGGCACCGCCGTCCACGACTTCCTCCACCCCGACCGCATCGTGGTCGGCAGCGACGATCAGAGCGCGGCCATCCGCGTCGCGGCCCTCTACTTGGGCGTGCCGGCGCCGTACATCGTCACCGACCCGGCGACCGCCGAGCTCATCAAGTACGCCGCCAACGCATTCCTGGCCACCAAGCTCTCCTTCATCAACGCCATCGCCGCGCTCTCCGAGCACGTCGGCGCCGACGTGGCCGATGTCGTGGTCGGCATCGGTTCGGACAAGCGCATCGGCCAGGAATTCCTGAAACCGGGTCCCGGTTGGGGCGGGAGCTGCTTCCCGAAGGACACCAAAGCGCTCGTGCGCATCGCCGAAGACGCCGGCTACGACTTCAGCCTCTTCCGCGGCGTCATCGACGTGAACGTGGAACAACACGAGCGGGTCGTGACCAAGATCAGGACAGCCGCCGGCGGCAGCCTCGCCGGCGTCCGGGTCGCCGTCTGGGGCCTCACCTTCAAGGGCCGCACCGACGATCTCCGGGACTCCCCCTCCCTGGCCATCATCCGGCGCCTCAACGAAGAGGGGGCCGAGGTCGTCGGCTTCGACCCCACCGTGCACGAGCCGCTCGACGGCATCGGCTTCGCGTCGGACCCCTACGGGGCGTGCGACGGCGCCGCTGTCCTGGCGGTGCTCACGGACTGGGAGGAGTTCCGCTGGCTCGACCTGACCAAGGTGGCCGACGTCATGGCCACCCCGTCCATCGTGGACGCCCGGAACCTGCTCGACCGCAACGAGGTCCGGCGGCTCGGCTTCGAGCACGTCGGCATCGGCCGATGAGCCGCCGGGCCATCGTCACCGGCGGGGCGGGCTTCGTCGGCTCGCACCTGTGCCGGCGCCTGCTCGATCGGGGCTGGTCGGTGATCGCCATCGACAACCTCATCACGGGGCGCATGTCCAACATCGAGGAGCTGTTCGCCAATCCCGCGTTCAGCTTCCAGCACCACGACGTCTCCAAGTACGTCCACGTTCCCGGTCCGGTCGATGCCGTCCTTCACTTCGCCAGCCCGGCCAGCCCGCGGGACTACCTGGACAACCCGATCGCCACGCTGAAGGTCGGCAGCCTCGGCACCCACCACCTTCTCGGCTTGGCCAAGGACAAGGGCGCCCGGTTCTTCCTGGCGTCCACCAGCGAGGTCTACGGCGACCCTGCGGCCCATCCGCAACCTGAATCCTATTGGGGCAACGTCAACCCCGTCGGTCCCCGCAGCGTCTACGACGAGGCCAAGCGCTTCGCCGAGGCCATCACCATGGCGTACCACCGCGAGCACGGTGTCGACGTGCGGATCGTGCGCATCTTCAACACCTACGGGCCCTACCTGCGACCGGGCGACGGCCGTGCCATCCCCAACTTCTTGTCGCAGGCCCTGGAGGGCTCGCCGCTGACGATCTACGGCGACGGGTCCCAGACCCGTTCGTTCACCTACGTCGACGACGAGGTGGACGGCATCCTGGGGCTGCTCGACTCGGACTGGGTCGGGCCGATGAACATCGGGAACCCCGAGGAGCACACGATCCTGGAGCTGGCCCAGGCCGTGCTGGACGTCACCGGCTCGGATTCCGAGCTCGTGTTCGAGCCGCTGCCGGGCGACGATCCGAAGGTACGGCGGCCTGACATCACGCTGGCCCGCGAGGTACTGGGTTGGGTCCCGAAGGTCTCGCTGCGCGAGGGCCTCGAGCGCACCGCCGACTGGTACCGCACCGAACTGGTGCCCCAGGTGGCGCCCGTCGTGAACCTTCGCTGGCGTTGATCGCACCGCCCGGCCGGGCCGTGCGTTTCGGGGGGTGTGCTTACCTCTGACAGAGTTGCGGGCGAAAGCATCGCTTCACTACATTGTGAGTCGATTCACAAGCCCGGGCGCCAGTGCCATGGCCTGGGCGAACGGTCACCCGTCGGCCACCTGTTAAAAGAGGTCCGGTGCAGCTCGTCCCGCAGCAACGACAATCCAACCAGGCCTTCGGCGAAGCGCTCGCCGCGCGCGTTCGAGTTCTCGGCCACGATTGCCATCTTCTGCCTGATCGGCTTCGGGCTCGACCGCTGGTTCGACACCGCTCCCTTCTTCATGGTCACGCTGTTCGTCATCGTGCTGATCGGTCAGACGGTTCGGCTCTGGTACGCCTACGACGCCCAGATGCGCAAGCACGAGGCAGAGCGTCGTCAGGCGATCGGTGGCGAAAGGACGTCGTGATGGCCTCCTACGTGACCCGCCTCGAGGGGCCGGCACCCGAACGAGACGTCGCCCGAGATCTGGTCAAGAAGGGCATCATCGCCACGCCCTTCCTCGTCGCCATCTGCTGGGCCATCTGGGGCGCCAGTGGCGCCGCCTCGGCCGTGTACGGCGTCGCCATCGTGTGCGTCAACTTCCTGCTGGCGGCGGCGCTCATCACCTGGACCGCTCGCATCTCGCTCGGGCTGATGATGGGCGCGGTGCTGTTCGGCTACATCGGCCGCCTCGCGCTCATCTTCCTGGCCGTCATGTTGGTGAGGAACGCCTCCTGGGTCTCGCTCGTGCCGCTCGGCGTCACGATCATCGTCACCCACCTGGGCCTGCTGCTCTGGGAGCTGCGCTACGTTTCCGCCTCCCTCGCCTTTCCCGGCCTCAAGCCCTCGCCCATTCCCGGCTCGTCGAAGTAAGGACCCCACGTGAGCGTGCTCGCCCTGGACTTCCCGGAGATCAGCCACATCTTGGTGTGGCCGGACATCTTCCCGTCGTTCAACAAGGTTGCGTTGATCAGCGTCGCTGCGCTGATCGTGACCGTGATCATCTTCGCGCTGGCCGGCCGCCGCAACGCCATGGAGGCGCCCCGCGGGGTCCGCAACATCGCCGAGACCTCGGTCGAGTTCATCGAGGGCGACATCGTCATGCAGACGATCGGGCGTGACGGCCTCGGATGGACGCCCTTCCTGATATCGATCTTCTTCTTCGTCTTCTTCTGCAACATCACCGAGATCCTCCCGACGGTGCAGATGCCGGCCACGGCCCGCATGGCCATCCCGGCCACCATGGCGCTCGTGGTGTGGATCATCTACAACACCGTGGGCATCAAGCACCAGGGCTTCTTCGGCTACCTGAAGAACTCGTGCTTCCCGCCCGGTGTGCCGTGGCCGCTGTACTTCCTGGTCGCCCCCATCGAGTTCGTGTCGACCTTCCTCGTGCGGCCCTTCTCCCTGGCCATCCGACTCTTTGCCAACATGCTCGCAGGCCACCTGCTGCTGGTGACGTTCGCCATCCTCACGGACGCGCTCATCACGGCGAACACACCGGCGCTCAAAGCGATCTTCGTGCTGCCCTTCTTCATGTTGGTCTTCCTGACCGCCTTCGAGATCCTCGTCTCGGTGCTGCAGGCGTACATCTTCACCATCCTCACCGCCGTCTACATCGGCGGGGCCACCCATCCCGACCACTAAGTCCTGCTACCGATAACAGGAGACTCCAGAGCCCATGGAAGCAGTCAGCATCCTCGCCCAGCAGTTCAACCCGGACGAGAAGAACAACCAAGCCGCCATCGGTGCCGGTTTCGCCTACGGCCTCGCCGCCATCGGCCCAGGCATCGGCATCGGTTACGTGGTCGGCAAGGCCATCGAGGCGATGGCTCGCCAACCCGAAGCAGCCGGCATGGTGCGCACCACCATGTTCCTCGGCATCGCCTTCACCGAAGCCTTGGCCCTCATCGGCTTCGTCGTCTTCATCCTCTTGAAGTTCGCCTGATCATCGCTTCCCTTCGGTCAGAGAAGGAGTTGACGTGTCCGTCGTCGTGATCCACTCGGCTGCCACTGGGTACTCGGTGGTCGTGCCGCGCCAGGAAACCGGCACGACGACCGCCACCAAGGAGGCGCCCAACCCGATCCTGCCTGTCCCCAAGGAGATGGCGTGGGGACTCGGGTCGTTCCTCTTGCTCGTCGTGTTGATGAGGGTGTGGCTGTTCCCGAAACTGAAGAAGGGCACGGACGCCCGCTACGCCAAGACGCGCGGCGATCTGGACGAGGCCGAGCGCATCCGGGAGGAAGCCGCCATCGACGTCGCCCGCTACCAGGCGGCCATCGCCGAGTCCAACGCCGAGGCGGCCCGTCTGCTCGAGATCGCCCGCCAGGAGATCGACGCCGATCGCGGCGCCAAGGTCACGGCCGCCAACGCTCGCATCGCCGAGTTGCGGGCGGCGGCGGCAGCGGAGATCGAGGCGGCCCGTCGTTCGGCGCTGGCCAGCACCGAGCCGATCGTGCTCGAGGTCTCGGTGAGCGCCGCCAGCCGTGTCCTCGGCGTGCCGGTCGACCGCGACACCGTTCGGCCGGTCGTGACCGAGATCGTCAACGCCGGGACGGTGGCCTGATGCACGTGTTCGCCACCATCGCCTTGTTCGCCCAGGAGACCACGACCGAGTTCCACGCCGAGAACAAGTGGTTCCCGGAGTCCGCCGAGATCATCTGGGGCACCCTCGCGTTCATCATCGTCTTTGCGCTGCTGTGGAAGGTGGCGGCCAAACCGGTCATGAACGCGATGCACGGGCGCACCGAGCGCATCGGCAAGGAGATCACGGATGCGGCGGACGCCCGGGCGAGCGCCGAGGCCGAGGTCGCCCAGATCCGCCAGAGCCTGGCCGACGTCGAGACCGAGCGGGCCCGCATCCTGGCCGAGGCGGCCGAGACGGCCGAGCGCCTGCGCGTCGAGGGCATGGCCCGCAACGACGCCGAGGTGGCCGAGCTGGAAGCGCGGGCCGAGGCCGACATCCAGTCGCTGCGCGGCCGCGCCGGCAGCGAGCTGCAGGCCCAGGTCGCCTCCTGGGCGGGCGAGGCCACCGAGCGCATCATCGTGGCCAAGCTCGACGAGGCCACCCTCCAGCGCCTCGTCGAGGACTACATCGCGAAGGTGGGGGCATCGACATGACGGACATCAGCCGCATCGACGGCTATGCATCGGCGCTGTTCGAGATCGCCAAGGCCGAGGGCAACCTCGACGAGGTCGAAGACGAGCTCTTCCGCTTCGCCCGCTCCCTCGAGGGTTCCGACGAGCTGCGCAACGTCCTCACCGACGAGCTGGTCCCGGCCGAGCGCCGCCAGGCCATCGTGGAGGACCTCCTGGGTCACAAGGCCTCGTCCACCACGGTCGCCCTGGTCAGCTTCGTGGTCGGCGCCGGTCGGGGCCGGGACCTGCCGGCCATCATCTCCAAGCTCGTCGAGCGGGCCGCCGCCGAGAAGGACCGGGCCGTGGCCGAGGTCCGCTCGGCCATCCCCCTCACCGACGACCAGCGCCACCGCCTCGCCGCCGCGCTGGCCAATGCCACCGGCAAGCAGGTCGTGGTGAAGGTGATCGTCGATCCGTCGATCCTTGGCGGCATCGTCGCCACCGTCGGCGACGCCGTCATCGACGGCTCCGTCCGCACCCGCCTCGACCAAATTCGATCGCTTCTGTAGGGAGAACAACACCCCCATGGCCGAGCTCACCATCTCCACCGCCGACATCGAGGCGGCACTCAAGAAGCACCTCGAAGGGTTCGAGCCCTCGCTCGAGGCCCGCACGGTGGGACGCGTCCTGCAGGTCGGCGACGGCATCGCCCGCGTGTCCGGGCTTCCCGAATGCGGCGTCAACGAGCTGCTCGAGTTCGAGGACGGCACCGCCGGGTTGGCCTTGAACCTCGACGACGACTCGATCGGTGCCGTGGTGCTCGGTGAGGCCGAAGGCATCGAAGAGGGCCAGACGGTGAAGTCCACCGGTCGCATCCTGTCGGTGCCCGTGGGCGACGCCATGCTGGGGCGGGTCGTGAACGCCCTCGGCGAACCGGTCGACGGCAAGGGGCCCATCAACGGCGCCATCATCCGCCGGGTCGAGATCCAGGCCCCGTCCATCATGGGGCGCAAGCCCGTCGGCGAGCCGATGCAGACCGGCATCAAGGCCATCGACGCCATGACCCCGATCGGCCGCGGCCAGCGTGAGCTCATCATCGGCGACCGCAAGACCGGCAAGACCACCGTCGCCATCGACACCATCCTGAACCAGCGCGGTCAGTCGGTGAAGTGCATCTACGTCGCCATCGGCCAGAAGCAGTCGACCGTCGCCCAGACGGTGGAGACGCTGCGCGAGTTCGGCGCCATGGAGTACACGGTGGTCGTCACGGCCGCCGCCTCCGACCCGGCGCCGTTCAAGTACCTCGCCCCGTACACCGGCTGCGCCATGGGTCAGCAGTGGATGGAAGGCGGCGAGCACGCCCTCATCGTCTACGACGACCTCTCGAAGCAGGCCGAGGCCTACCGCCAGATGTCGCTGCTGCTACGCCGGCCGCCCGGGCGTGAGGCGTATCCGGGCGACGTCTTCTACCTCCACTCCCGCCTGCTCGAGCGCGCCGCCAAGCTGTCCGACGAGAACGGCGGTGGTTCGCTGACGGCCCTGCCCATCATCGAGACCAAGGCCGGCGACGTCACCGCCTACATCCCCACCAACGTGATCTCCATCACCGACGGCCAGATCTACCTCATCGACGACCTGTTCAAGTCGGGCGTGCGGCCCGCGGTCGACGTCGGCATCTCGGTGTCCCGAGTCGGTGGTGCGGCCCAGATCCGGGCCATGCGCTCGGTGGTGGGCACGCTCAAGACCGACCTCGCCCAGTTCCGCGACCTCGAGGCCTTCGCCACCTTCGGCTCCGAGCTGGACGCCGTGTCCAAGGCTCAGCTCGAGCGCGGCTACCGCCTGGTGGAATTGCTGAAGCAACCGCTCAACAGCCCCATGCCGGTCGAGGAGCAGGTCGTGTCGATCTTCGCCGGCACCAACGGCCTCCTCGACGACCTCCCGGTGGCCGACGTCCGTCGCTTCGAGGCCCAGCTGCTGGAGTCGTTCCGTTCCGAGTACCGCCACCTCCTGGACCACATCCGCACGGAGAAGACGCTGCCTGATGGGCTGCTCGAAGCGGTGCAGCACGTGAAGGAGCGCTTCGTCGCCGCCGGCGGTGCGGCCGCACGTGCCGCCGACCCCCGCCTGAGCGACGCCGAAGGCGTCGACGACGCCACGTCGAACAAGACGCTGGCGACGGAATAAGCAGATGGCTGGCGGTCAGGAGCGCATCCTCCGGCAACGGATCCGGAGCATCAACGCCACGAAGAAGATCACGCGCGCCTTCGAGCTGATCGCCGCCTCGCGCATCGTGCGGGCCCAGCAGCGGGTGCATGCCGCCCAGCCCTACAGCGACCAGATCACCGAGGTGGTGAAGGACCTCGCCGCGGCCGGTGGTGAGGTCCAGAGCCCGCTCCTCGTGGCCCGGCCCGAGATCCGCAGGGCCTGCCACATCGTCATCGCCGCCGACCGCGGCCTGTCGGGGGCCTACAACTCCTCCGTCATCCGCGCCGCCGAGGGCGAGATCAAAGAAGACGCCGTGCGGGGCATCGGCTACTCGCTCGTGCTGGTCGGTCGCAAGGCCGAGAGCTACTACCGCTTCCGGGGCTACGACATCGACGCCGTGTTCACCGGCTTCACCGAGACGCCCACCTACGAAGACGCTCGGGCCATCGGCCAGCGCGTCGTCGACATGTACCTCCTCGGCGAGGTCGACCGGGTGGAGCTGGTGTACACCCGGTTCGTCTCCGCCGGCTTCCAAGAGGTCGTGCTGCGGCCGCTCGTGCCGCTCGAAGGCGAGATCCTGGCCGGAGGCGACGCCAAGCCGCCGACGGACGGCGGCGCCAGCGCCGACTACGAGTTCGAGCCCTCGCCCGGCGACATCCTGGAAGCGCTGCTTCCCCGCTACGTCGAGGCCCGCATCTACGCCGCCCTCCTCAACGCCGCCGCCTCGCAGCAGGCCGCCCGCCAGCGGGCCATGAAGGCGGCCACCGACAACGCCGAAGAGCTCATCAAGAGCTACACGCGCATCATGAACCGCGCTCGTCAGGACACCATCACCACCGAGATCATGGAGATCGTCGGTGGCGCCGAGGCCCTGTCCTCCGGCAAGAGCGACGACCAGGACGATTTCCCCTCGCCCGACTACCTCGAGGCCCACGGAGTGTTTGCACCATGACCGTCACCGAATCCAACCCGAAGCTCAAGGATGGTCGCATCGTCGCCATCGCCGGACCGGTGGTGGACGTCGAGTTCCCGCCCGACGCCATTCCCGAACTGAACACCGCCATCGAGATGTCGGTGGAGGTGGAGGGTGTACGCACCACGGTGCTGGCCGAGGTGGCGCAGCAGACCGGCGGGAGCCGGGTGCGGGCCATCTGCATGCGACCCACCGACGGCCTCACCCGAGGTGCGCCGGTGCGCAACACCGGTCACGGCCTGCAGATGCCCGTCGGTGACGAGGTGCTCGGCCACATCTTCAACGTGTGGGGCGAGGCGCTCGACACCGATCCCGCCCAGTTCGACACGCTCGAGCACTGGGACATCCACCGCGAGGCGCCGGCGTTCGATCAGCTCGAGCCGCGCAAGCAGATGTTCGAGACCGGCATCAAGGTCATCGACCTGCTGACCCCGTACCTGGCCGGCGGCAAGATCGGCCTCTTCGGTGGCGCCGGCGTGGGCAAGACGGTGCTCATCACCGAGATGATCCGTCGTGTCGCCCAGAACCACGGTGGTGTGTCGGTGTTCGCCGGCGTCGGTGAGCGCACCCGTGAGGGCACGGACCTTCGCATCGAGATGGCGGAGTCCGGCGTCATCGACAAGACGGCGCTGATCTTCGGCCAGATGGACGAGCCGCCGGGCGTGCGCCTGCGCGTCGCCCTGTCGGCTCTCACCGTCGCCGAGTACTTCCGCGACGTGAAGGGCCAGGACGTGCTGCTCTTCATCGACAACATCTTCCGCTTCGTGCAGGCCGGCTCCGAGGTGTCCACGCTGCTCGGCCGCATGCCCTCGGCGGTGGGTTACCAGCCCACCCTGGCCGACGAGATGGGTCAGCTGCAAGAGCGCATCACCTCGACGCGAGGCCGCTCCATCACGTCGCTGCAGGCCGTGTACGTGCCGGCCGACGACTACACCGACCCGGCGCCGTTCACCACCTTCACCCACCTCGACGCCACCACCGAGCTCTCCCGCCAGATCGCCGCCCTCGGCATCTACCCGGCGGTGGACCCGCTGGCGTCCACCTCCACGCTGCTGCAGCCCGAGGTCGTCGGCGACCGGCACTACGCCGTCGCCCGTCGCGTCCAGGAGGTGCTGCAGCGGTACAAGGAGCTGCAGGACATCATCGCCATCCTCGGTCTCGACGAGCTCTCCGAGGAGGACCGCCTCACGGTGAACCGGGCCCGCAAGGTGCAGCGGTTCCTGTCCCAGCCGTTCTTCGTGGCCGAGGTGTTCACCGGTCTGTCGGGTGTGTACGTGCCCATTGCCGAGACGGTCGACAGCTTCGAGGCGCTCGTCAACGGCGAGCTGGACGACGTGCCCGAGCAGGCCTTCCTGAACGTCGGCAACGCCGAGCAGGTGCTGGCCAAGGCCCAGCAGCTGCGCGAGTCGGCCAGCTGACATGGCCGACTCGGTGATGCAGGTGGACATCGTGTCGCCCGAGCGCGTCCTGTTCTCCGGCCAGGCGACCATGGTGATCACGCGCACCCTCGGCGGGGGCGAGATCGCCTTCCTGCCCGGGCACGCCCCGTTCCTGGCGGCGCTCACCGAGAACCACACCCGCATCACCCTCGACAGCGGCACCGTGCTGGACGTCGCCGTCCACGGCGGCTTCGTCGAGGTCAGCCACAACAAGGTCTCCATCCTGTCGGACGTGGCCGAGCTGGGCGACCAGATCGACGTCAACCGGGCGCTGGCGGCCCGGGAGCGGGCCGAGGAAGCGTTGCGGCGCGAGCACAACGTCGAGATCGAGGCGGCACTCAACCGGGCCCAAGCCCGGCTCTCGGCCGCCGGCCGCAACTAACGCGCTCACGCCGGCGGCCGCCCGTGCCTCGGGGCGAACTGATTCGCTTTCTGGCGCACCGGCCGACAAAAAGCGAATCAGTTCGGGGCGGCGGACCGGTCTAACGGCGGCGACGGCCGAGGATCAGGGCGGCGAACAGGACGCCGGCGCCGACGGCGTCGAGCACCGGTGCGGGCTCGCCGCCGTTGGTCGATACCGCTGCCACCCCGGCTGCGGGCGAACCGGTGACGCGGTGGCGGCGGTCGGCCAGTACGGCGTTCACCTCGGCGCCGATGAGCGTGGTCATGGCCAGCAGGTACAGCCACGTGAGACTCACGATGACGCCGCCCAGGACGCCGAGGACGGGGTTGGCGCCGCCCACGATGTCGACGTAGAGCTTGAACCCGAACGTCACCGCCAACCACGCCACCGTCGTGAAGATGGCACCGGGCAGGCGCTGCTTCCAGTCGATGCGCGGGTTCTGGCCGGGCCCGATGTGGAACAGCGTCGCCAGCCACAGCACCACGACCACGAGCAGCACCGGCCAGCGCACCACGTCCCAGACCGTGAGCACGGTGTCGCCCGGGAGGCTCTTCTCGAAGCCCAGGAGCGGACCCACCACGATCTGCAGCAGCACGACGGTCATCAGCAGGAGGGTCGCCAGCCCGAGCACGAGCCCGACGATGCGGCCCTTGATGCCGTAGCGCGCACCGGCTCTGCCCTCCACCAGCGCGAGGCCGCGGAACAGCCCGGCGAAGCCCTTCGACATGCCCCATGCCGCAGTGGCGAAACCCACGACGGCCAGCCCGGCGCGGGACTGGTTGATGATGTTGGTGATGGTGGTGGTGATCTCGCTGTCTGGTGGCAGCGTCCGGTTGAGGAAGTCGGTGATCTCCTGGCGCAGCTGGTTCGCGGCCGACGACCCGATGAACAGTTCCAATGATCCCAGCAGCGACGCGAACGCCAGCACGGCCGGGAACACGCTCAAGATGGCCCAGAACGACAGGCCGGCGGCGACGTCGTTCAGGCCCTGCACCTTGTTCCGGGCTTGGACCTCCTGGAGGACGGCTTTCGCCGCCCTGAGGCGTCCCGGTCGATCAGGCGTAGTCAACCGAGGCGTAGGCCTGCAGCTTGTCCAGCCGGTGCCGGGCGTTGATGAGGCGCACCGTGCCCGACTTGGACCGCATCACCAGCGACTGCGTGGTCGCGCCGCGGTTGTCGAAGTGCACACCGCGCAGCAGCTCACCGTCGGTGATGCCGGTCGCGGCGAAGAAGCAGTTGTCACCCTGCACGAGATCGTCGGTGGTGAGCACCCGCTGGATGTCGTAGCCGGCGGCCTCGGCGGCGCCGCGTTCCTCGTCGTTGCGGGGCCACAGGCGGCCCTGCAACTCGCCTCCCATGCACTTGAGGGCGGCCGCCGCGATCACGCCTTCCGGTGTTCCTCCGATGCCGATCAGCACATCAGTGCCGGCGTCGGGCCAGGCGGTGGCGATGGCGCCGTACACGTCTCCGTCGGAGATGAGCCGGACGCGCGCGCCGGCCGCCCGCACCTCGTTGATGAGGTCGATGTGACGGTCTCGGTCGAGGATGACGACCGTGAGATCGCGGACGCTCTCGCTCTTGGCCTTGGCCACGGCGTGCAGGTTGTCGGTGATGGACGCCGTGATGTCGATGCTGCCGGCGGCGTCGGGGCCGACGGCGATCTTCTCCATGTAGAAGCACGGCCCCGGATCGAACATGGTGCCGCGCTCGCTCATGGCGATGACGGCCAGAGCATTGCCTCGGCCGAGCGCGGTGAGGGTGGTGCCGTCGATGGGATCGACGGCGATGTCGACGGCCGGCGGGGTGCCGTCGCCGATCTGCTCACCGTTGTAGAGCATGGGGGCGTCGTCCTTCTCGCCCTCGCCGATCACCACGACGCCGTCCATGGACACCGTGTGGAGCACTTCACGCATGGCGGCGACCGCGGCGCCGTCGGCACCCTTCTTGTCACCTCGGCCCATCCACCGGGCCGCCGCGAGGGCGGCCGACTCGGTGACGCGTACGAGTTCGAGAGCGAGGTTCCGTTCGGGCCGCTGGCGCTCCGTCATGCGCACACGGTAGTTGGGCTGCCGCCCGGGACGCGGCCGGGCCCCGAGACGCCAGAGCGGCGATCCCGGGGCCCGGTCAGTTCTACGTTCGTCGGCGATGCCAGTGCGGCTTGCCGCGTCGTAGTCGGGTCTCATCGGCGGCGCGTTGCCGGTCGTGGCGACGGTCGGCGACGAGACGGTCCTGGAGGTACAAGTGCTGGTACATGGTGATTCCCTTCGGATTCGTGCAGGTGAGAGCGCACGGGGAGCGCGCCGCGGCGCGAGGAGGCCACAGCGGCGAGGGGTGGGACGGAAGCGGTGGTGGCGCTTAGAGCGCCGGCGTCACCGAGGTGCCGGTGTCGACCGAGGCAACGCCGAACAGGCCGCTTCGACAGTTTCGCGTGATGCCCATGGGTGCCTCCTTTCGGTCGTCGGTCCGGTCGTTCGTCCGGGTCCTACTAGATGGAGCTCGTTCTAACGCAAGGAATACGTTCGCCGCCACCTATTTTCTCTCGCATGAGCGATCAGGGTGATCACGCCAACCCTCTCGAGCTTCCCGAGGACGAGCAGGTGGTGTACGAGCTGGGCCAATGGTCGCTCGATCTGCAGGCCGAGGCGGCCGAGGTGCTGGCCGAGTCCCAGATCCCGCACGCATGGGACGGGACCGATCTCGTGGTGCACCTCGACTGGGAGCACATGGTGGACGAGCTCCTCGACGCGGTGGAGCGCGGCGCCACAGGCGGCGTCGACCTCAGCGACGACGAGTTGGTCTACGAGTTGGACGAATGGCCGCCCGAGGACCGCGAATCGCTCACGGCCAGGCTGGCCGAAGCCGGTGTGACGCACCGTTGGGAGGGGGAGTCGACCCTCGTGGTGGCGCCCGGCGATGAGGACGTCGTCGAGAAGGTGCTCGATGGGGTCGAGTTCCCCAACGCGCTCGAGGTGACGGCGGTGGTCGCGGAGGACGATGCCGCCGTCGTGGCTGCCGAAGCGGCATCGTTCGAGGTGTTGTCGTCGCTGTTCCTGGCGGCCGACCGGCTGAAGGGCAACCCGCTCGACCCCGAGGGCATCGCCGATCTGAGCGATGCCGTCGACGAGGCCGATCCGGACGTGCCGCCGTTCGGCATCGTGCCCGGCTTGTGGCGTGACGCAGTCGAGCGGGCGAACCGGTTGGCCGATGCGCTGGCCGACACCGACGACCGCAGTCCGGAAGTGGCCGCCCAAGCCGCCGAGCTGCAGGCCATCCTCCGCCCCTTCGTCTGACTCGGCCCTTCGATTGCGGCGCCTTCGGCGCCGTCTCGCTGCGCTCGGACAATCGGTGCTGGCTCGGCACAACTCCGGCGGCTCGTGCGTTGCGGGATGTCTGTGTCACGTCGATCGAGACGAATTCGAGATCCGCGTCACACAAGCACCCCTGAAGCCGCCCGAAACGCAGGCACCGATTCGGTACCGAATCGGCGCCTGACAAGTAGCGTCGCTGTGTGCTGTTGGCCGAGTTGGAGGTGTGGCATTCGCGCCCCTTCACGCCGACGCGCCGCGTCGCCCTCGGCCATCTCGTGCTCCCGGTCGAGCCGCCGCCGGGCTTCGGCGGACTGCTCCTCGGGGCCGTCGTCGCCGGTCATCTCGCGGGCGTCGACCTCGATCTCCTGCCTGACCTCCATCGCCTGATCAACGAGGTCGAGCGGGGCCAGCGCGTCGTGCAACCGCGCATGCGTCACCGGTTCCAGGTCGACCGCCACGGCCTGGCCCGCTCCACCCACCGCCTCGTCGGGCGCGGCGAGGACATCAGCTTCGAGCTGGAGAACAACGGCACCGCCCTGGCCCAAGTGCTGGGCGCGGTGTACGCCGCCGAACGTCTCGGCCCGATGTCGCGCCACGCCGTCGCCGGCGTGCTCCACAAGGCCATGCGCTGGCGCGGACCCATCGGCCCGTCGCTCGTGAGCTACCTCGCCGGCGTGAGCGGGGCGCGGGCCGAGTCGCTGATGGCCTTCGCCGACCCCATCGCCTGGGCCCTCGACGTGCTCGGGTTCGAACCGGGCACCGTCAACCCACCGCGCAAGGACGTGATGGCCCGCTTCCGCGGCCGGCTCATGACCATCCATCCCGACCACGGCGGCGACGAATCGTCGGCCAGCAAGCTCATCGGCGACCTCTCCGAGGCGCGCCGCATCATGCTCGGATGACCAAGCCCGGAGCTTTGCTGCTGGCGCCGGGCGCCGGATCGAACCGCGACAACCCGTCGCTGCGGGCCATCGAGGCGGCGGTGGCGCCGCTGCCCGTCACGCGCATGGACTTTCCCTATCGCAAGGCCGGCCGCCGTGCCCCCGATCGCCCGCCCGTGCTGCTGGCGGCGGTGCGCGAGGAGGCCGCCGCGCTGGTCAAGGCGGCCCACATCAGGGCCAACCGCCTTGTCCTTGGTGGCCGGTCGATGGGTGGTCGCATGTGCTCGATGGCGGTGGCCGACGGCTTGGCGGCCAAGGCGCTCGTGCTGATCTGCTATCCCCTGCATCCGCCCGGGAAGCCCGACACGCTGCGCACCGAGCACCTTCGCCGCCTGACGGTGCCGTGCCTGTTCATCTCCGGCACCCGCGACGCCTTCGGCACCCCCGACGAGCTCCGGCAGGCCACGGCGACGATCCCCGCACCGGTGACCCACCACTGGATCGAGGGCAAGGGCCACGACCTGAAAGGCGCCGACGCCGAGCTGGCGTCAACCGTGGCTGGCTGGCTCCGCTCGCTCTGAACCGGCGATGCCGTCCATGCGGTCCTCGGGGTTGAGGTCCTCCAGCTCGTGGTGCGCCGTCTCCGGATAGAGCACCACGACCAACCCGGCCACCACCAGCGGGCCGATGGCGAGGATGGCCATCACGGCGCCGTAGCCGAGGGCCCGGTCGAGCGCCCAGCCGGCGAACAGCAAGCCGATGCTGGACCCGATCAACGACAGCATCGAGATGAGGCCGCTGGCCCGGCCGCGGTTGCCGGTCGGGAACAGTTCGGCGCCGTAGACGCCGAGGGCCGGCACGGCGGCGCCACCGACCAGCGCGGCAATCGTCGACGAGACCCACATCGGCCATCCGCCCACGGTGAACTGGATCACCGTGAAGACGGCGCCGGTGGCCAGCGCCACGCCGCCCACCAGCCGGCGGCCGTGGACATCGGCCAACTTGCCACCGGCCACGATGCCCACGGCGCCGGGCGTGTTGGTGCACAACGTGAAGACGGAGATCTTGGTGGCGCTGAAGTTCCGCACCTCCTTGAGGTAGCGGTTGTTGAAGAACGACTGCGGCGCCACGAGCAGGTTCACGAGGAGACCGGACGCGGCGAGGAGGATGAAGCGCCGGCGTTGCAGCGGGGGCGAGATGAGGTGGGGTGCCTCGAAGCGACGGGTCTCCGGCAAGCGCCGCCACAGGTCCCAGGCGATCACCAGGAAGGCGATCGGCACCATGTACAGGAGGCGCCAACCGCGCTCACCGAGGTCGGCCATCGGGAGCGCCACCACGCACAGCCCGGCGCCCAATCCACCGGCCATCGCCACGACGCTGATGGCGTAGGCCCGGGAGTTCCGCGGCATCTCCTCGGCGGCCACGATGCCGACGAGCAGGGCGAGAGCGATGCCGACCGGGCGACCGAGCGTCTGCGTTGCCGTGAGCCAGGCCAGCGACGGCGCCACCGCGCCCAAGCCGCACAGCACCGGAGCCAGCACCGCCGACACCAGCAACATCTTTCGCCGGCCCTTGCGATCGGCCAGGAACACCAGGCCGATGGCGAAGATGATGCCGCAGCGCACGATGGCGCCGGCCGCCCCCTGGGCCGTGTCGGAAGAACCGAACTCGTCGGCGGCGAAGGTGATCGTCTGGGTGAACAACGTGTTCACGTAGCCGAAGATGATCGACGCCGCCGCCAGCAGGCCCAGCACGGAGGCGGCCCGGGCATCCAGGCGGTCGGGCGGCGCCCACCACGCCCGCAGGCCGCCCTGGCGGGCGTCCGCGGGCCGCTTCAGCGTCGTGCGCACCGGCCACGCGAACAGCCAGCCGAACCACGGGATGGCCAGGTGGTACTGGGTCGTCTCCTCGATGCGATCGCCATGGTCGACGAGCGTTCGCCGGTAGGTGCGGAAGGGTCCCTCGACGCACGAGAAGGAGCCGTCGGAGCCAAGGCGTTCGAGCAGGATGTCGTCGCGAGGGGCGCAGATCGCGACGCGCTGTGGATCGGCCGGGTCGGGGCCTACAGGCCAGGTGGCCCGGATCGTCGCCATGGTGCGGCCATACTGGCAGCCCGTGGATCGCATCGTCGTGCGGGCCGGCGGGCCGCTTTCGGGCGCCATCCGGGTCGGAGGAGCCAAGAACTCGGTGTTGAAGCTGATGGCGGCGGCCATCCTGGCGGAAGGCACCTTCGAACTGACCAACGTGCCGGACATCGCCGATGTCCGGATCATGAGCGATCTCCTGGAAGCGATGGGCCTGCAGATCTCGCTGGTGCCCGCCGCCGGTGTCGATCCCGCCGGCGTGCCCGGGCCGGCGGCGCTGCACATCGTGCGCCCCGCGGTGATCGGCACCGAGGCGCCCTACGAGCTGGTGGAGCTGATCCGGGCGTCGATCGTGGTGCTCGGGCCGCTGCTGGCCCGCTGCGGCGAGGCGCGCGTTTCCATGCCGGGCGGCGACGACTTCGGGGCCCGCCCGATCGACATGCACCTGAAGGGCCTGGAAGCGTTGGGCGCGTCGTTCGAGCTGCGCCACGGCTACCTGGAGGGCCACACCGACGGCCTGCGGGGCGCCAGCATCACGCTCGAGTTCCCCAGCGTCGGCGCCACCGAGAACATCGTGATGGCCGCGGTCCACGCCAAGGGCACCACCGTGCTGGACAACGCCGCGCGCGAGCCGGAGATCGGCGATCTGTGCCGGTTCCTGAACGCCATGGGCGCCCAGATCGACGGCGTGGGATCGTCGACGATCGTGGTGCACGGCGTGGAACCGGGTCTCCTGCGGCCGGCCGATCACCGCGTCGTGTCCGATCGCGTGGAGGCAGCCACGTACCTTGCGGCGCTGGCCGTCGCCGGCGGCGACCTCACCCTCGTCGACGCCCACGCCGAGCACATGGGCATGATCCTCACCAAGATGGTGGAGATGGGCATGACCATCACCGACACGGGCACGGGTCTGTGGGCCAAGGCCCCCGATCGTCTGCGCTCGGTCGACGTGGCCACGCTGCCGTACCCGGGCGTGGCCACCGACTACAAGCCGCTCGTGACGGCCATGCTGGCAGTGGCCGACGGTGCGGGCATCGTCACCGAGAACCTCTTCGCCGGCCGTTTCCGGTATGTCGAGGAGCTGGTGCGCATGGGCGCCGAGATTCGCACCGACAGCCACCACGCCGTCGTGCGGGGCGTGCCCCGGCTCTCCGGGGCGCCGGTGCGGGCCCACGACATCCGCGCCGGCGCCTCGCTCGTGGTCGCCGGCCTGGCCGCCGACGGGGACACCGTCATCTCCGCCGCCCACCACATCGACCGCGGCTACGAGAACATCGTCGGCAAGCTGGCCTCGGTGGGAGCCGACATCGAGCGGCTCGACTAACTCGACGGCTCAGTCGGGGTCGGGATCGGTGTCGGTCGCGTTCTCCTCGCTGGTGCTGATGGCTCGGTTGCGGGCCAGCCGCAGGAGCAGCACGATCACCAGGATCGGCCCGAGCACCAGGAGCATCTCGTCCCAACCACCCTGGTGCGCGAAGACCATCGTCGTCAGCTCACGTGGAGCACCACGTACACCTTTTCGGTGTTGTGGCTCTCGACCTCGAAGTCGCCGGCCTTGTCGGCGGTGAACTCGAACTGGGCCTCCACGCCGGCCGCCACCTTCTGCTCCAGGTCGTAACCGTGGACGTGGTAGGTCTCGTCGGTGTCGGAGGTGAGGCGCAGCACCACGTCGGAGCCGAGCGCCACGTTCTCGACGCGTGAGCCGACGGTGGCGGCGTCGTCGACGCCGACGTGCACGATGATCTCGTTCGAGGAGCCCGGGATCTGCTCGGTGGCCGGGGCGGCGGTGTCACCGGTGCTGGCCGGCGTGGGCACCGAGCTGTTGGGGGCGGAGGTGACGACCTGGCCCGGTGCGCTGGTGCCGCCCGAAGCCGCCGCGGTGGTCGATGCTGATGAACCGTTGTCGGAACCGCACGCCGCCGTCAGCGCCACTGCGAGCAGCGTGGGAACAACGAGCGTGCGCCAGGGCGTTGCCATACGTGGCGATGCTAGGTCCAGAGCTGCGAGACTGGACGGTCGCCGGTACCGGCAACAACGAGGAGCGACGTGCGCGAACAGGTAGAACAGACGATCGAGGCCATCCGGCCGGCCCTACAGGCCGACGGTGGCGACATCGTGCTGCGCGACGTCGACGAGAACAGCGGTGTGGTCACGGTCACCCTCGTCGGGGCGTGCGGGACGTGTCCGGTGTCGACCGACACGCTCAAGGCGGGCATCGAGCGCATCATGCGTGACCGAGTCGACGGCGTCACCGAAGTGGTGGCGGTCTGACGCGTGCGGTTGCGCAACGTCGATCCTGAACGCCTCCTCCACGCCGCCCGGGCCGGCGATCGTGGCGCGCTGGCCCGCCTCCTGTCGCTCGTCGAGCGCGGGGGGGACGGTGCACGCGCCGTCGGCCGCCTCGCCTATCCCCTCGGTGGCCGGGCCTACACAATCGGCATCACCGGCTCGCCGGGGGCGGGCAAGTCCACGCTGACGAGCGCCATCATCGGCCACCTCCGGTCGCGCGACGAGGAGGTGACCGTGCTGGCCATCGACCCGTCGTCGCCCTTCACCGGGGGCGCCATCCTCGGTGACCGCGTGCGCATGCAGGAGCACGCCACCGATCCCGGCGTCTTCATCCGGTCGATGGCGACCCGCGGCCACCTCGGCGGCCTGGCCCTGGCCGCCCCCGAGGCCATCCGGCTGCTCGACGCCGCCGGCAGGGAGACCGTGATCGTCGAGACGGTCGGGGTGGGCCAGGTCGAGGTCGAGATCGCGGCGAAGGCCGACACCACCGTCGTGGTCGTGAACCCGGGGTGGGGCGATGCCGTGCAGGCCAACAAGGCGGGCCTCATGGAGGTGGCCGACATCTTCGTCATCAACAAGGCCGACCGCCCGGGCGTGGACCAGACGCGGCGTGACCTCGAGCTCATGCTGGACCTGTCCGACTTGGGCGACTGGCGACCCCCCATCGTGGCCACGGTGGGCTCCACGGCCGCCGGCGTGCCCGAGCTGTGGCAGGCGGTGCAGGACCATCGCCAGTACGCCGAGAAGTCGGGTGTGCTGGAGGAGCGCCGCCAGCGCCGCCTGCGCGACGAGCTGCGTGGCATCATCATGTCGCGCCTCGATCTGCGGGCCCGTGAGCTGTGCGGCGGTGACCGTTACGACGAGCTGGAGTCCGACGTCCTCGACCGCCGTCTCGATCCATGGTCGGCGGCCGACGAGCTGTTGCGGGGTGTCGGGGCCTGAGCGGTCAAACTGTCGCCATGGCCGACGAACCCGAGCTGGTCCGACTGGAACGACGCGACGACGGCGTGGCCGTCCTCACCCTTGACAACCCGAAGGTCAACGCCCTGTCGGGCGCCCTCATGCGGCGGCTGCGGGCCCACGCCGAGGCACTGGCCGCCGACCCGCCCGGCGCGGTGGTCGTGACCGGCGGTGAGCGAATCTTCGCCGCCGGCGCCGACATCAGCGAGTTCGGCGGCCCGGAAGAGGGCCGCATCATCACCACCACCATCCACGACGCCCTCCAGGCGCTGGCGGACATCCCCCGCTTCGTGATCGCCGCCGTCGCCGGGTACGCCCTCGGCGGCGGCTCCGAGCTGGCCCTGGCCTGCGACTACCGGGTGGCCTCGGAGCGGGCCGTGTTCGGTCAGCCCGAGATCCTCCTGGGCATCATTCCCGGCGGCGGTGGGACGCAACGGCTGCCGCGGCTGGTCGGGCCGGCGCGGGCCAAGGAGATCATGATCACCGGGCGTCAGGTGAAGGCCGAGGAGGCGCTGCGCATCGGTCTCGTCGACGAGGTCGTGCCCCACGAAGAGGTGAACGCCCGGGCGCTGGCCTTGGCGGCCGCGGTGGCGGCGGGAGCGCTGACGGCGCAGGCGCTGGTCAAGCGGGCCGTCGACGCCGGGATGGACCACACCGTGGGCGACGGGCTGGCGATCGAGCGCGACCTGTTCGTGGAGGTGTTCCACACGGAGGACAGCCAGATCGGCGTGAAGAGCTTTCTCGAGCACGGGCCGGGCAAGGCCCAGTTCACCGGGCGCTAGCGCGCGGCGCCGTTGGTGGGGCCAGTCATCGCGTGATCTGGCCGACGAGGACCCGCTGACCCGACGACGCCTGCTCGCCGTCGGCGGCCTCCTGGGTGACCGTGAGGGTGGGGAAGTCCACCGGTGACACGCCCGCCCAGAGCGTCACCTTCTGGCCCTCGTTGAACGTGCCGATGGGTACCAGCACGCCATCGGCGTTGCGGAGCCAGGCCTGGTAGAAGCGGCCGCTGTCGAGGCGGGGCAGGCCGGTGGCATCCAGCTCGATGCGCCAGCCCGAGTCCGTCTTGGTGAGGGTGGCGTTGCCCTGGGCGCCGGGGATCAGCTCGGTTGCCGTCAGCGCCATCGAGAACTCTGGCGACGACGTGCCGCTGCGCAACGAGAACGAGACGGCCAGGGCGATCAACGCGGCGGCGGCCACACCTGCGACGGCGAACATCCAGGGTCGCCGGGAACGGGCGTACGGCCGGGTCGCCACCGGCCGCCCCGGCCGCTGGCTCGCTTCGGTTGTGATGGCCGAGACCACCCGGTCTTCCAGCGAGGGATCGGGCTCGGCCCAGACGGCAGGATCAGCCAGGAGCGCGCGCAGCTCCTCCAGCTCAGCCTGTTCCGCCGGGTCGAGTGACAGCCCGCCGTCGCCTGCAAGCTCTGCGACCCGGTCGTCGTCTCTAGCCATGGTTCACCTTCCGCCACATATCTACGGCGGCCGTCGGGACTCGGTTCACGGTCCGTCCTCCCGTAGGTAGCCGAGCCGGCCTGCCAGGCGCTTGTGGGCTCGGAACGATCGCGATTTCACGGTACCGACGGGCACATCCAGGCGAACGGCGACCTCGGCGTGGGTGAGGCCCTCGAGGTGCTGGAGCTGCACGACGGCGCGCTCGTCGGCGGGGAGCTCGTCCACCGCCCGGCGGACCTCCCACACGTCGTAGGCCTGCTCGGCCGACGGTGGCAGCGTCACCACGGCCGGGTGCCCGGGGGCCACGTCGTCGAGGGCCTGGCTGGCGCGGCGCGACTCCCGCCGGTGGACGTCGATGGCGGCGCGGCGGGCGATGGTGGCCAGCCACGGTCCGAGCTCCCGCGTCGGGTCGAAGGTGGCCGCCGCCTTCCAGGCCTGGACGAAGGCCTGCTGGGTGGCATCCTCGGCCAGGGTCTTGTCGCCGAGGACCTTGTGGGCGACGGCGTACACGAGGCGGCCGTACTCGCGGTAGATGGCGCGCACGGCGTCGGCGTCGCCGTCACGGAACCGCTCCGCCACCCCCTCGTCGAGCACCGCCAGAGGCTACCGACGCGACCCGAGCCCCCCGACCGCCGCCCCGCGGCCCGGCCCGGCCCCGGCCCCGGCCCCGGCCCCGACCCCCGGCCCCGGCCCCCGGTCCAAATGCGCGCGGCCTGCGCGCTCGGACGCGCTGGAGCGCGGTCAAGCGTTCAGCCCGCGCGAATTGCCGGGGTTGGCGCCCCGGTGGGTGCCGGCGTCGTCGCCGGGCGAGACCTTCTCGACCGAGACCACGCTGCGTGAGTAGTCCGCTGACGCTTCTCGGTGCATCGGCGCTTCTCGGTGCAGGTGTGCCCCAGAATCGACACTCAAGCGCGACAAGAAGCAGCCAGCACCACCCGTGCCGGCCACCCTCCGCGACCAGCACCAGGGAGACCTCCGCCGCCGGTCGTACGGGCGCCCCGCCGACCGCCGACGGCCGATCCTGCCCGCCGCCCGACCGCCGACGGCTGGCCGCCGACCCCGGCCCACATCGCGCAGCCCGCGCTTGGACCCCCTGTGGCGCGGTCAAGCGTTCAGCCCACGCGAAATTCCGCGGCGCGCCGACCTGCCCGGGACGGAAACGCGGTGGGCGAGCCGGCCGCGGGGTTACGGGGCGGCCCAGATGATGCGGCCCAGCTCGACCGGGCTGGCCAGGTCCGGGTGATGCGGTAGCACGCGGACCGTGAACCCGTAGCGCCCCACGGTGTCGCAGGCGAAGCCGCCCTCGTAGCGGGCGGTGCCGTCGGGGTCGGTGCCCTCGTGCGTCAAGGTCACCAGTTGGGCGTCGACCAGCTCGTCGCCCTGGCCGACGGGGCCGTGGAGCAGCTGCACGGCGACGTCGGACGGCTCCAACGGCCCGAGCGCCACGGTCACCGTGACCGTGCGGAGGCTGGACAGCTCGGCGGAGCCGGTGTCGGCCGACACGCCCGTGATCTGCACCAAGCTCCAGCCTGCGAGCACGCGGTGCTTCCAGGCGGCGAGGGCTTTGGCGGCGGCGTGATCGGCGGCGGCCATGCGGTTGGCGCCGGCGGCGGCCGGCTCGTACAGCAGCGTGACGTAGTCGCGCACCATCCGGCTGGCGGTCACCTTCGGGCCCAGCGAGATGAGATCGTGCTTCACCCGATCGATCCAGCGTCGCGGCACGGGTCCCTCGGTGCGCTGGTAGTAGAGCGGCACGATCTGGCGTTCCAGCAGGTCGAACAGGCTGTTGGCCTCCATCTCGTCGCGGCGCACGAGGTCCTCTTCACCCTCGGCCGACGAGATGGCCCAGCCGTTGGTCCCGTCGAACCACTCGTCCCACCAGCCGTCCAGGATGGAGCAGTTGAGCCCGCCGTTGAGGGCCGCTTTCATGCCGCTGGTGCCGCACGCCTCGTGGGGGCGCCGGGGTGTGTTGAGCCACACGTCCGAGCCGTGCAGCAAGCCGCGGGCCACGGCGATGTCGTAGTCGTCGATGAACACGAACCGGTGGCGCACGTCGGGCTGGTTGGCGAAGCGGTACACCTGCTGGATCAGGGCCTTGCCGGCGTCGTCGGCGGGGTGCGCCTTGCCGGCGAAGACGAACTGCACCGGCCGGTCAGGCGCCAGCAGGAGCGCCTTGAGCCTCGCCGGCTGCGACAGCAGCAGGGTGGCGCGCTTGTAGGTGGCGAAGCGTCGGGCGAAGCCGATCGTGAGGATCTTGGGATCGAGCACCTCATCGGTCCAGGCGACATCGCTCACCGAGAGCCCCTGGGCCAGCTTCGACGACCTCAGCCGGTCCCGGACCACGCCGACCATGCGCTCGCGCCCCTGCTCACGGGCCCGCCATAGCTCGTCGTCGCGAACCTCCCGGACGCGTTCCCAGTCGAGCGCGGTGGCGGAGTTCCAGTCCGGCAGCACGTAGCGCGACAGGATGTCGTCCATCTCCGGCGAGATCCACGTCTGGGCGTGCACACCATTGGTGACACCGGCGATCGGTACCTCCTCGACAGGCACGTCGGGCCAGAGGCCGGCGAACATCTCACGGCTGACGTCGGCGTGCAGCTGGGCCACCGCGTTCGAGCGACCGGCGAGGCGCAGCCCCATGACGGCCATGTTGAAGCGGTTCTCCTCGGGCTCGTCGGGGCGCAGGCCGAGCTGCATGAGCTGCTCGACGGTGTAGCCGTACTCCTCGACGAAGGGCTTGAAGTAGCGCTCCATCAGTGCCCGGGGAAAGCGGTCGATCCCGGCAGGGACCGGTGTGTGGGTGGTGAACACGCAGCCGGCGCGCACCGCCTCCAGCGCTTCGACCGCACTCATGCCGTCGATGACCAGCTCCCGCATGCGCTCCAGTCCCAGGAAGCCGGCGTGGCCCTCGTTCGTGTGGAACACCTGGGCGTCGATGCCGAGGGCCCGCAGCGCCCGCACGCCGCCGATCCCGAGCAGGATCTCCTGGCGGATGCGGTGCTCGGCGTCGCCACCGTAGAGGCGGTCGGTGACCTCTCGGATCTCGGGCGAGTTCTCCTCGATGTCGGCGTCGAGGAGGTACAGCGGGGTGCGGCCCACGTCGGCCCGCCAGATCTGGGCGGTGAGGGGCTCGCCGGCCAGGTCGACCCGGACCCGTACGCCTTCACAGAGCGTGAGGGCCATGGCGTAGGGATCGAGCGTCGGGAACTGCTCTTGCTGCCACCCGTCGAGGCTGAGCCGCTGCCGGAAGTAGCCGTTGCGGTAGAAGAGGCCGACGCCCACGAGGGGCACGCCGAGGTCGGAGGTGGCCTTCAGATGATCGCCGGCCAGCACCCCCAGACCGCCGGAGTACTGCGGCACGGCCTCGGCGATGCCGAACTCGGGGGAGAAGTAGGCGACTTGGCGGAGCGCGCTCCTGGCCGCCCGGCTCTGGAACCAGCGCGGCCGGGTGAGGTATCGGTCCAGCTCATCGTCGATTTCGGAGAGGTAGCGCAGGAAACCGGGGTCGCCCGCCAGGGACTCGATCCGATCGCGCCGCACCAGGCCGAGCAGGCGCACCGGGTCATGGACCGACGCGTCCCAGCCGTCGGGGTCGACCCATCGGAACAGGTCCCGGGTGCGGTCGTCCCACGACCAGCGCAGGTTCATGGCCAGGCGCTCGAGAGCCATCAGGGACTCCGGGAGGCGTGGTCGGACGCTGAAGCTGCGCAGAGCCTTCATGACCCCGCACCGTAGCCAAGCCCGGATGACCGGGGCGTTGCGTCAGGATTTCGCTTCGGCCAGCAACGCCTCGTATCGAGGCACCGTTGCGGCGGCCACGGCGTCCCAGCTGTACACCTCATGAACGAGGTGGGCGCCGGCGTCCTGGCTGGTCTTGGCCAGGGCGGGCTCGTCCAGCATGCGCTGGAGGGCCACCGACAGCGCGCCGGCGTCGCCCGGTGGGTAGAGCAGGCCGGCGCCGGTGCCCTCCAGCACCTCCACCAGCCCGCCCGTGGCGGCGGCGACGAGTGGCGCCCCGGCGGCGAGCGCTTCGAGCGCGACGATGCCGAACGGCTCGTACAGCGACGGGATGACGGCACAGGAGCAGGTGTGCAGCAGGTCCCGCAGGTCGTCATCGGACACGAAGCCCGGAAAGCGCACCATGTGGTCGACGCCCAACCCCTGCGCGATGGCCTCCAGCTCACCGAGGAACGAGCCCCTCCCGGCGATGACAACTCGCAGGTCAGGATGGCTGTGGCGCAGCATCGGCAGCGCCGCCACCAGGGTCTGGAAGCCCTTTTCGTACTGGACCCGTCCCCACGACACGACGAGCGGTCCGCCTTCGCTTCGAGGCACCGGCACGGGCGGCTCCCACGCCGCCGCGTCCACGCCGTTGGGGACGACGTGCACCTTGTCCAGCGGCAGCTGGAAGGCCGCCACCACTGCGTCGCGCATGTAGCGGGAGCACGTGATCACGGCGGCGGCCTGGAAGGTGAGCCACCACTCGACGCTGTTGATGGCAGCGGGCTGGCCCGCCGGCAGGTCACCCCCGTGGCGACCGCGCTCGGTGGCGTGCACGGTGGCCAGGAGCGGAGCGTGCCAGAGGACGTGGAGATCGTCGCCGGCCCAGGCGGCCAGCCAGTCGTGGGCGTGCACCACGTCGGGGCGCCATCCGTCGAGGGCGGCCATGAGCTGTACCAGTTTGTGGTTGGCCGAGCTCATCCGGGCCAGGAAGTCGCTGTCGGGCAGCCACGGCAGGTCGATGCGAGCACGCAGGACCCGCACCCCGTCGGCGACGTAGTCGTCGGGCACATCGGCGTGATGCAGGGTGAACACCACGACCTCGTGGCCGGCCCGGGCCAAGGCTCGCGACAGCCCGTGCACATGGGCGGCGAGGCCGCCGACGACGAGCGGCGGCAGCTCCCAGCTGACCATGGCGATGCGCATGGCCGCCGACCGTAGTTGGGCCGTCAGGAAGCGTGCATGGGTGAGGCGAAGGGCCGGGCGTACTCGCCGAGCAGCTCCCGTGACCACCACTCGCCGGAGGCTCGCCGCTCGGCTCCGGTCGTGAAGCGGTACCGGTAGAGCTGCGCCCGCACGAACATGGGCGGCGTTGCGGGGAAGGGGTTGTGGCGAAGGAGCCGCAGCGTGGCGGCATCGCCGTCGAGCAGCTTGCCCAGGAACACCACGAACCAACGGTCGGCGTAGGCAGGCGACAGCGCCGCGAACCACATCAGCCAATCGAGGCGAAGGTGATACGGCGCGAACTGCCGGGGGCGGCGCCGGACATCGCCGGGCTTTCCCTTGAACTCGTAGGCCAGCCACGCCGTCTCCGGCCCGATGGCGGCGTCACGTGTGCCTTCCACGATCACCTCGTGCCGCTGGCGCGTCACGCTGCCGAACGCGCCGTAGGCGTTCACCAGATGCCAGCGGTTGAAGCTGGCGTTCATCGCCTGGCGCGACGACAGAAGGTTGCGCACGGGCCAGTAGCTGAGCAAGGCGACACCACCGGCGGCGATGATGACGATGGCCGCGTACCAGCCTGGGGCCGGGCTCAGCGCCGGCGGATCCACGGGCAGCAGGGGCGCCAGCCAGGCGTTGTCGAAGGCGGTGAGGGCGAGGGTGATCGTGAGCGCGTTCAGCCACGCGAAGTTGCCCGACGCCACCAACCAGAGCTGCGTCAGGATCACGATGGCGCCGGCCCCGCCCGCCACTGGCTGTGGCGCGAAGAGCAGCCAGGGCACCGCGAGCTGGGCGACGTGGTTGGCCGCTACCTCCACCTTGTGCAGCGGGCGGGGTAGCCGGTGGAAGTACCAGCTCAACGGCCCGGGCAGGGGCTGGGTCTCGTGGTGATGTTCCAGGCACGTCAGCTTGCGCCAGCAGGCGTCGCCGCGCATCTTGATCAGCCCGGCCCCGAACTCCACCCGGAACAGCAGCCATCGCACGAGGACGATCACCAGGACGGGCGGCGCGGTATCCGCCGGCCCCAGCAGGACGGCGATGGCGCCCGCCTCCAGCAGCAACGACTCCCACCCGAAGCCGTAGAACTGCTGGCCCACGTTGACGAACGACAGGTACAACGCCCACAGCGCGAACCAGGCCAGCATCGGCAGCCAGATGGGGCCGCGCTGCGGGAGGCCGGCCAGCAGCGCGACGGCCATCAGCATGCCGGTCCACGACGCCACCGCGGCGAGGCGGTCGGAGTAGCCGGCGTGGAACAGGCTCGGGGTGTCGCGGAAGCGGTGGCGGGCCAGGTAGGCGGGCGCGGGGAGCAGGCCGTGCTCGCCGAGCAGCGGCCGGAACTGGTTGAGCGCCACCGCGAAGGCGAGGAGGTAGACGGCCGCCAGGGCCCGCTCGAAGCAGTAGCGGGCCAACCAGTACTGAGGAGCGTCGAACCAGCCGATGACCAGGCTTACCCGATCTGGGCCAGCGCGCAGTCGCCGGTCAGGTCACGGCCCGGGGTGGCGGGCCTGCGCTGAAGCGGATCACGGCTCCGGATCGTCGGCCAGCGCCGAGTCCGGAGCGAACAGCGCGCTGGCCGGCGTGGCCCCGCTCAGGGCATCGGCGGCGAGGATCACCGCGGCGCCGGTATAGGCCGTGCGCTCGTCGCCCGGGAACGCCACCTGCTGGGGGTACACGACGCCGGTGAGGTAGGACCCGTCGGGGCAGCGGTGGGCGCGAGTCCAGCGCAACAGGTCGGCGGCGGCCTCGGCCTCGCCCACGGCCAGGTGGGCCAGCGCGCACTCGGCCGTCTCGGCTGCGGTCACCCACGGCTCGTCGGACACGCACCGCACCCCCCGACCGGCCATGACGAAGGTGTCCCACCCGTCGGCCAGCCGCTGGTGGGCGGCGTCACCGGTGAGCACGCCGGCCAGCACGGGGTAGTACCAGTCCATGGCCCAGCGGCTCTTGTCGGCAAAAGCGCTCGGTTCGGTGCGCAGCACATCGGTGAGGTTCACCAGCGACAGCTCCCAGTCGGGGCGGTGCTCGCCGATCAGATCGGCCAAGGCCACGGCGCACTCCAACGAGTGGGCGATCGAGGAGGAGCCGGTCAGCAGGGCGTACGACCAGGGGCGCCGGTCGACTTCGCGGGCCCAGATCACCTCGCCGCGCGGCGTCTGGAGGTGCAGCACCCAGTCGATGGCCCTCGCCACCACCGGCCACAGGGCCGTCGCGAAGCTCTCATCGCCCGTGATGAGCCAGTGGTGCCAGACCCCGGTGGCGACGTAGGCGCACACGTTGGTGTCGAGCTTGGCGTCCTCCACGCCGCCGGCCACGTAGTAGTTGTGCCAGGAACCATCGGGGCGCTGGATGTCGGCCAGCCACCGGTAGGCGGCGGCCGCCTCGTGGTGGCGGCCGGCGACGTCGAGGGCCATGGCTGTCTCGACGTGGTTCCACGGGTCGCAGTGGCCGCCCGAGTACCACGGGATCATGCCGTTCGGGAGTTGCAGCGCGGCGATGGCCCGGGCCGTGGCCCGCACCTCGTCTCCGGTGATGACCCCCTCGACCGACGGGATCACGTCTTGACCGCGTAGACGACGAGGCTCTTGCCCAGCAGCGGGTTCAACAGCCGGTCGGCCCAGCGGGTGACCGGCGGGGCGGCGGTGATGTCCCACTCGAGGAAGCGCCGGTAGGCGTGTACCAGTGCGTTGCCGTCGTTGGTGGGGCCTACCGCGCAGCGCAGCCACCAGTACGGCGAGTGCAGCGCGTGGGCGTGGTGGGCGAAACCCGGGGCCATGCCCGCGTCGCGGAGCTTGGCCCGCAGCTCCCACTCGCGGTAGATGCGCACGTGCCCACCTTCCACGAACGGCGCGTGGTACTCCTCCGACAGGGCCCAGCAGACGCGCTCGGGCCCGTACGACGGCACGGTGACGGCCATGGTGCCGCCGGGGCGCAGGACGCGCGCCAGCTCGGCCATGGCGGCGCCGTCGTCGTCGATGTGCTCGAGGACCTCGGACGCGATGATGCGATCGAAGGCACCGTCGGCGAACGGGAGCTGGGTGGCGTCACCCTGCACCGTCCCCACGCAGCTGTCGTGGTCGACCTCGCCGGCCCCGGCCATGGCGCCGAAGGTGTTGCGCACCTCTTTGAGCTCGGCCTCGGCGTAGTCGAAGGCCACGACGCGCGCCCCGCGCTTGGCCGCTTCGAAGGCGTGGCGGCCGAAGCCGCAGCCGAGATCGAGCAGCCGATCGCCCGGCTGGAGGCCGAGGCGGTCGTAGCGGACCGTCAGCATCAGCCCACCTACGCCGGCGTCCGGGCCGGACGGATCGGGCGGGGAGGACGGGTCGCACCGTTGGCCGCCGCGGCCGCCGCCCGCAGGGCGACGACTTCGCGGTACTGCTCGACGGTGAGCTCGGCACAGCGGCGCCAGCTCCATCGCTCCACCACCCGGACGCGCCCGGCGGCGCCGACCCGCTCGCGCAGGGCGGGGTTGTCCAGGCCTCGGCGCAGGGTGGCGGCCAGGGCCTCCACGTCGCCGGCGCGACACGACAGCACGGTGTCGCCGTCGCGCCCGGTCACCTCGGGAAGGGCGCCGCCGTCGGTCGCCACGAGACAGGTGCCCGTCGCCATGGCCTCGATGGCAGGAAGCGAGAAGCCCTCGTAGAGGCTGGGTACGACGGCCAGCTCGGCCTCGGCGTAGAGCTCGACGATGCGCTCGTCGGTCACACCGGAGACGAACGACACGACCTCGCGCAGGCCCAGCTTGTCGATCAGGTCGGCCGACTTCCCCTCCTTCGGCCGCCCGATGATGGTGAGGGTCACATCGCGCTCGGTGCGCAGCTTGGCCACCGCCTCCAGCAGGTAGGCGAGACCCTTGAGGGCGACGTCGGCGCTGGCCGTCGTGATCAGCCGGCCGGGCACGCGGCCGACATCGGGCCGCGGCTGGAAGAGCTCGGGATCGACACCGACGGGCACGAGTCGCATCCGGTCGAGGGCGACGCCGAAGTCGTCGTGGATGTCCTTGATGGAGTTCTCGCTCACCACCACGATCCGCGGCATGCGCCGGGCCACCCGAGCCTGCATCTTCACGAACGAGTACCACCGGTCGACGCTGATCCGCTTGCGCCAGTTGGGCGCGTGGGCCTTCTCCAGGGCGCGGTCCTTGGAGATCGGGTGGTGCAAGGTGACCACCGTCGGCAGCAGCCGGTCGATGGCGAGCACCCCGTAGCCGAGGCACTGGTTGTCGTGGACCAGGTCGAACTCGTCGACGCGCTGGCGCAGCTCCGACCAGGCCCGCATGCTGAAGGCCAGCGGCTCCGGGAAGGTGCCGGCGGAGAACTGCAGCACCTCGACCCAGTCTTCCCAGTGCCGCAGCTCCCAGTAGGCGGGGAAGCGGCCGGGGTACTGGTCGTTGAAGATGTCGAGGCTGGGCAGCTTCGTCAGCTTCACCCGCTCGTCGAGCACCGGGTAGGGCTGGCCGCCCAGGACCTCCACCGTGTGGCCCAGCTCCACCAGCGCCTTGGTCAGGTGACGGGTGTAGACGCCCTGGCCACCGACGTGGGGCTTGCCTCGGTACGAGAGGTAGGCGATCCGCAGTGGGTCCCTCTCGTCGGTTTGCATGACCGGCCACACTACCGACCCTCCGCTCCGCCCCCCCGCCCCTCCGCTCCGCCCCTCCGCTCCGCCCCCCCGCCCCTCCGCTGCGCCCCCCCGGCCCTCCGCGCCGCCCCCCCGCCCCCGCCCCCCCGCCCCCCCGCCCCCCGGTGGCGCTCAGGCGGCGGGGGAGGGGGCGGGCGCCGCAGGCTGCGCCGTCGTGGGCGTGGTCGCGTGATCGAAGGCGTCCCACAGCGAGGCGTACCGACCACCGGTCGCGACCAGGTCGTCGTGGCTGCCGTCCTCGACGACCAGCCCGTCCTCGACGACCACGATGCGTGAGGCATGCCGGGCCGTCTGCAGGCGGTGAGCGATCAGCAGGGTGGTGCGGCCCTGGGCGGCCAGGGTCATGGCCCGCTGCACGAGCGCCTCCGTGGCCAGGTCGAGGTTCGAGGTGGCCTCGTCGAGGATGAGGATGCTGGGGTCGATCAGCTGGGCCCGGGCCAGGCACAGGAGCTGGCGTTGGCCCGCCGACAGCGAGCGGCCGGCCTCGGCCACGGGCGTGAGGTAGCCATCGGGCATCGACACCACGAGATCGTGGGCGCCCACGGCTCGGGCCGCCCGCTCGACCTCCAGGTCACTGGCGCTCGGGCCGGCCGTAGGCGATGTTGCTGCGGATCGTGCCCGAGAACAGGAACGGCTCCTGGGGCACGTAGCCGATGTGGCGGCGGTAGACGTGCAGATCCACGTGCCGGAGGTCGATGCCGTCGACCAGGACCCGCCCCGCGGTGGGGTCGTAGAAGCGGGCGACCAGCTTGACGAACGTCGACTTGCCGGCACCGGTCGTGCCCACCAGGGCGACGCTCTCGCCGGGGGTGATCTGGAGGTCGACGCCCCGCAACGCTTCCGGCGCTTCCGGCGAGTACGCGAACCGCACGTGCTCGAGGCGGACGCTGCCGGCCCACACGCCGGGGTCGACGGGCTGGCGGGGCTCGGGTGTCGCCGACGGGGTGGCCAGCAGCTCGTCCAGGCGGCCGAGCGACACCCTCGCCTGGATCCACTGGTCGAACACCGCCGACAGCTGCTGGAGCGGCGAGAAGAACTGGTCGAGGTACAGCAGGAAGGCGATGAGGAGGCCCGTCGACAGCGTGCCCTGACCGATGAGCCGGGCGCCGAACCACAGCGTGAGCGCCTTGGCCACGGTGCTGAGGAACTGGCTGAAGGCGAAGTAGATCGACATCAGCTGCATCGAGCGCAAGCGAGCGTCGCGGTACTCCTGGCACGAGGCCGTGAACCGGACCTCGTCGTTGTCGTCGCGGCCGAAGGCCTGGGTGACGCGCACCCCGGCCACGCTCTCTTGCAACTGTGCGTTCACGGTCGAGATGGCTTCGCGAGCGCGCAGGTACGAGCGCCGCGAGCCGCGCTGGAACCAGACGGTCACACCGGCGAGGAAGGGCAGCACGATGAAGGCGACGAGGGCCATGCGCACGTCGAGCACGAGCAGGATCACCACCACACCGACGCAGCTGACGATGCTGGTGAGAGCGAGGAGCAGACCCTGCTGCAGGAGCTGGGCCAGCGACTCCACGTCGGTGGTCATGCGGGTCATGATCCGCCCGCCCATCTCCTTGTCGTAGTAGTCGAGCGAGAGCCGTTGGAGATGGGCGAAGGTGCGGGCCCGCAGCGTGTACAGCATGCGCTCGGAGGTGTGCGCCGTGTGCATCAGCTCGACGATCTGGTTGCCCCAGCTCAACATCTGCACGGCCAGGAAGGCGAGGCACATCGCCACGAGCGTGCGGGCGTCGTGGAGGGCCACGCCGTCGTCGATCCCGTGACGGATCAGCAGCGGGCCGACAAGGGTGGTGGAGGCATCGACGAGCACGAGCGCGCCGACGCCCAGCAGTGCCCACCGGAACCGCTTCAGGAGCCGGCGCAGGCTCGACTGCTCGCTCTCGGCGGTGGCCTCCACGAGGTCGATGTCGGGGTCGCCCTCCAGGGGCGGCAGCTCGGCCACCCGGGCCAGCAGCTCGGGCGTGGCGGCGACGAGCCCGGCCCGCGCGCCGATCGGCCCGCCCCCGGCGCTCCCGATGGTGGCCAGCATCGCCGTCATCTCGACCCGAGGCGCACCGAGGTCGTCGTCGCCGTCGTCGGAGTGCGGCCACGCCGCCGGGTCGACCGCCTGGGTCAATGCATGGTCGGCGGCTTCCGCCTCCAGGTCGGGACCGGTGAGCAGCTCCCGATACAACGGCGACGAATGCCAGAGCTCCGCGTTGGTGCCCTCGGCCACGATGCGGCCGCCGTCGATCACGAGGACCCGGTCGGCCAGACGCAGCGTGGAGGAGCGGTGGGCGATCAGCACGGTGGTGCGGGTGCCCAGCTCGTCGGCCAGGGAGGCGTGGATGGCTTCCTCGGTGCGGGCGTCGATGGCGGAGGTGGCGTCGTCGAGCACGAGCACATGCGGGTTGGCGAGGGCGGCGCGGGCCAGCGCGATGCGCTGGCGCTGGCCGCCCGACAACGTGTAACCGTGCTCGCCGACCATCGTGTCGTAGCCGTGCGACAGGCCGAGGATGAACTCGTGAGCCTGGGCCACGCGGGCGGCGGCCTCGATGTCGTCGTCATCGGCGTCCGGGCGGGCGAAGGCGATGTTCTCGCGGATCGTGGCCGAGAAGAGGAAGCTCTCCTCGAACACCACGTTCACGGTGGAACGCAGCGACGTGAGCGTGAGCTGGCGCACGTCGACGCCGTCGAGGCGGACGGTGCCGGCGGTCGGGTCGTAGAAGCGGGCGATCAGGAACGCCAGGGTGGTCTTGCCCGACCCCGAGGCCCCGACGAGACCGATCCGCTCGCCCGGGTCGATGGTGAGGGAGATGTCGTGCAAGGTCGCCGGTGCGCGGCCGTGGCCGAAGCTGACGTGGTGCAGCTCGATCCCGCCCTGGGGGTCCTGCACGGGGCGGGCATCGGGGGCGTCGGTGACCCGGGGTTCGAGGTCGAGCAGCTCGAACACGCGCTGGGCGCCGGCGCGGGCCTGCTGGGTCGTGGCCAGCATGCTCGACACGAGCCGCACCGGGGTGATGATCTGCACGAGGTAGCTGGCGAAGGCCAGGAACACGCCGAGGGTGATGCGGCCCTCGAACGCCAAGAAGCCGCCGACGGCCAGCACCCCGAGCTGGCCGAGCATGGGCAGCGCCTGCAGGGTCGACGAGTAGCGGGCGTTGAACCGAGCGGTACGCATGCGCGACTGGTACAGCTCGTGGGCGCGGTCCATGAGGCGGTCGAACTCGCGCTCCTCCTGGGCGAAGGCCTTCACGACCCGAACGCCGGTCACGGCTTCGTCGACCACGCCGGCGACCGCTCCCGACAGGCGCTGGTCGTTCCAGCTGGCCGGGAAGACCCGGTCGCGGAAGCGCACCGACACGTAGGCGAAGATCGGGACGAACACCACGACGACGACACTGAGCAGCGGCGACAGGAAGAACATCACGACGATCGCCACGACCAGCAACGTCATGTTGGCGACCAGCATGGGCACCGAGAAGAAGAACTGCTGGATGAGGGTGAGATCGCCCGCCGAGCGTGACATCACGTCGCCGACCGACAGCTCGTCGTGACGGGAGAAGTCCAGCTCGTAGAGGTGGCGGTGGATGGCCAGCCGGAGGTCACGCTGGAGGTCGACGCTGACCTTGGCGCCGAGGTAGCGCCGGGTGTAGTTGGCGCTGAACCCGAGCACGCCGGTGGTGACGAGCAGGAGGATCAGCGGCCCGATCGGGCGCTCGTCGGTGAGGATGCTCTTGTCGAGGATGATCTGCTGGATGAGCGGCAGCAGACCGATCAGCGTCTGGGCCACGACGGAGAAGATGAGCGTGGCGATGACCGTCTTGCGGTAGCGACGGATGAACGGACGGAGGCGGCGCAGCCACCCGACACCCGGTCCCGCCGGTGCGGGGCGGGTGTAGGCCGCACTCGCCCGGGCCGGCGCGCCGCCGCCGCTGTCTCGGGTGTCTCGGGTGTCTCGGGTGACTGGGGTGACTGGGGTGTCGCTCGTGTCTCGGCGGTGGCCGTTCTCCCCGGGCGGGGTCGATCGCCCTCCGTCGACGGCGGTCGTGGCCGTCATCCGGCGTGGCGTGCCGCGGCCAGCGCGGCCAGTCGCTCCGTCCAGCGGGCGTCCAGGGCCTGGCGCAGCTCGTCCAGCGCCGCCAGCACCTCCTGCGGATGAGGACAGCGGCCGACCACGTCGTCGAACACCTCGCGCAGCTGTGCACCGGCGGCGCCTACGGCCAGGTGGCCGGCTGCGGTGATCGACAGGCGCACGACCCGCCGGTCGCCATGGGTCGTCTCGCGGGTCACGTAGCCGCGGTCGACCAGGCTGTCGACGACGGCGGTGAGCGTGGGCTTGGCCACCGCCAACCGGTCGGCCAGCTGGCTGGCCCGCTCGTCGCCGGCCGACAGCAGACCGAGCACGCGGTACTGCGGCAGCGAGAGGTCGGCCGGCGCGTGGCTCTCGAGCAGCCGGCTCAACCGGGCGACGGTCAACGTCGGGGCATCGGTGGGCATTCGTACGCCTTCCGAATCGTTCGAGTAGCGAATCATTAGCGTAGCGAAGGAGATGTCGCCGGCGCACGGAACCGTGGCGCCGTGCCGCCGTGCCGTACGGTCGTGCGCTGATGCGAGGTCTGGTCCAACGGGTGGCGCGGGCCGCGGTCACGGTGGACGGCGAGATCGTGGGCCGGATCGGTGGCGGGCTGTGCGTCTTCGTCGGCGTCACCCACACCGACACCGCCGCCGAGGCCCGGAAGCTGGCGGAACGCGTCTGGCACCTGCGGGTGATGGACGACGACGCCGGCGTCATGAACCGTTCCGTGGCCGACACCACCAGCCAGGTGCTGGTGGTCAGCCAGTTCACGCTCTACGGCGACACCCGCCGGGGCCGGCGGCCGAGTTGGCTGGCGGCCGCCCCGCCCGAGCTGGCCGAGCCGCTGGTGCAGGCGGTCGTGGAGGAGCTACGCGCGCTCGGGGCCGAGGTGGCCACCGGCCGGTTCCGTACCGAGATGGCCGTCGAGCTCGTCAACGACGGGCCCGTCACCGTCTGGCTGGAGGTCTGACGGTGGGCTCACCCTCTCCTGGCGGCGGGCCAGGATCATCGCCACCGCCAGCACCACGAGGGCGGCGGCGACGATTGGCTTCTCGCCGATGCGCAGGTACCAGGTGTCGCCGTCGCGCCGCTGCACCGTTCGGGTCCGTACCGCGGCCTCGCTCACGCCGGTGCGATCGGCCACGTCACCCGTAGGGCTGACGAAGGCGCTGAAGCCGGTGGGGGCGACCTGCACGACCCAGCGGCCGGTCTCGATGGCGCGGAGACGCGACGACGCGAGCTGCTGGGTCTGCAGGATGGTGCCGGTGTAGCTCGAGCCGTTCGTCGGGTTCAGCACCACCTGGCCGCCGTGGCTCACGCCGTCGCGCACCCGGCCGCCGAAGAAGATCTCCCACGAGATGGCCACGCCTACCGGGCCGGCCGGCGTGTCGAGCACGGCCGGGCCTTCACCGGCGGTGGCATCGCGGCCGACCTCGTCGGTGCGCTGACCCGGGATCAGCTCGATCAGCGACCGGAACGGCAGCCACTCGCCGAAGGGCACGATGCGCACCTTGTCGTAGCGGCCGCCGAGCGAACCGTCGGGCAGCACCACGACTTGCGCGTTCTTGAAGTGCTCGGGCCCGTCGTCCTCGGTGATGCCCACCACGAGGGCGACGTCGAGGCGGGCGGCCTCGGCAGCAACTTCGGTGCGTTCGACGCTGGTGGAGAACTCGTCCACGTCGATCACGTTCTCGGGCCACACGACGAGGTCGGTCGAGCCCGCGGCGATGGTGCGGGTGGCGTCGAGGTGCCGTTCGAAGACGAGGTGCGGATCGGTGTCGATGGCGTGGGTGCCCTGCGGGCCACCGCCCTGCACGAAGGTGATGCGAGTGGTGGCTATGGCGTGACCGGTGGGCGCCACGGTCACAGCGACGAGCAGCACGATGGCCACGGCGCCGAGAGCCGCCAAGGCCGGTCGCCACGCCGCGCTCGGACAGCGCCGACAGCGCCATGCCGACCATCAGCACCACCCAGGTCAGCAGGAGGGCGCCGCCGACGCGCACGACGGGTGCGAGTGGGCCCGACGCCTGGCCGATGGCCAGGCTGGCCAGGGGCACGCCGCCGAAGGGGAACGACCAGCGGATCGCTTCGGCGATGGTGAGGGCGGCGGGCAAGCCCAGGCGGCGCCAGCGGCCGCCCGGAGCGATGGCGCAGGCGGCGCCGACGTAGGCCGAGTAGGCGAGGAAGGCGCAGATCCAGCCGCCCACGGTCAGGAACACCATCCAGCCCATGCCGAGGGGCAGCCAGCCCATCCCGAACAGCCAGCCGCGGGCGAATCGGCGGCGGCGGCTCTGGCCGGCCAGGAGGCGGTCGAGCAAGGCGATGCCGATGGGGGCGAGCGGCCACCATCCCCACGGCGGCAGGCTGAGGGCCACCATGAGCCCGGCGCCGACGGCGAGGGCACCGGCGACGGGGTCACGGCGGGTGGGCATACCGGTCCACCATCTTCGCAGGCCGCGGCGCCAACGCCCCGCGCGCCACCGCTGTGTGAGCCCCGCCGCCCCGCCCGCCCCGCCCACCCCGCCCGCCCCGCGCCGCCCGATTTCGCGCGGGCTGCGCGCTCGGACGGCGCCGGGACGCCGCCGAGCGCGCAGGCTGCGCGGGGAACGGGCTGGTCGGGCGCCGATAGAGCAGGGTGACGGGGCGACCCGCGGGCGAGAGGTTCGCGCGCTCGGACCCGGTGCGGCGCGAAGCCTCGGGGCTACTGCTGGAGGGCGAGGTGCACGACGTAGCGCTCGGCCACCGAGCCCGGTGGATGGCACGCGAAGAGCGTGGCCGTCGGCGCTGCGGTCTGATCGACGATGCGGATGGCCGTCGGGTCCACGATCTCGGAGCCCGTCACCACGTAGTTGTAGACGGCGTCGCCCATCGTGAAGGTGACGATGTCGCCCTCGGTCAACTTGTCGATGTTGCGGAACGGCTTGCTGTGGCTGGTGCGGTGACCAGCGACCACGACGTTGCCGGTCTGTCCCGGCAGGGCCGTGCCAGGCCAGTGACCAGGGCCGGAGTCAAGCGTCGACAGCGCGATGCCCTCGTACATGTCCGCGGACACGCCCAGCTTCGGGATGTCGATGTGGCCGATCTGCTGCAGCGCTTCCTTGACCCCTTCGGCTGGCGGGGCGATGGGGACGGGCAGCGTGGTCGGCGCCTCGGTGGCGACGGGCGCGAGCGGAATGGTGGTGGTGGCCACCGTCGCCAGCGTGGTCGGCGCCGCTGTGGTGGGCGCCGGCAGCGTGGTGCGGGGGATGGGGTCGTCGATGACCGCCGTGGTGGCGGCACTGCCGCCGCCACCCCCGCCACCGCAGGCGGCCACGACGAGCGTGACTGCGAGAAGAAGAGCAGACCGCCGCGTCATGCTTACAGCTTCGCAGGTTCAGTGAGTCGCGCGACGGTCGCTCTGGCCGCATCGCGCCCCTGGCGGATGCACGACGCGATCCCGATGCCGCGGTAGGCCGCGCCAGCCAGCACCACGCCGGCCGGTGCCTGCGCCTCGATCGCCGCCACCCGCTCGAGATGGCCGGGCTCGTACTGCGGGAACGATTGTGGCCAGCGCACGACCCGCGCTGCGCTCGGTTCGCCGCGCAGGCCGAGGTGGCGGCGGAGGTCGTCGACGGTCGCCGACACCATCGCCTCGTCGTCGAAGGCGAGGGCGTGCTCGTCACCGTCGCGCCCCAGTGATGCCCGCAGCAGCACCTGGCCGTCGGGCTTCAGGTACGGCCACTTCGACGATGCCCAGGAGCAGGCTGTGACGTGCCGCTGCTCGGCCGCGGGCACGAGATAGCCGCTGCCGTCGAAGCCCCGCGCGGCGGCCTCTGGCCACGCCAGCGTCACCATGGCCACCGAGGCGTACCGGATGGCGCGCAGGCCGGTGGCGGCGCCGGGCGCCAGTGCGGCGAGAGCGGTAGCCGCAGCTGCCGCCGGCACTGCCAGCACCACCGCATCGGCCCGCACGCCGCCTACGACGAACCCGCCCTCGGCTGCGGGTTCGAGGGCGGAGACGGTGTGGCCGACGCGCAGGTCCACGCCGTCGTCGCGCAGGGCCGCGGCGAGGCGGTGCACGACGTGGCCGAGGCCGCCCGGATGGGTGAGGAAGATCGGCGCGTCGGGGGACGCCACCGAACGGCCCGAGCGCAACCCCAGCAGCAGGCTCCGGTGGCGGGCGGCGGCCTCGGCGACCTGCGGCGCGGTGGCGGCGAGGCTGATGCGGCCGGGGTCGGCGGCGTTGATCGACCCGACCAGCGGACCGACGAGGCGGTCGTAGACCTGGGGGCCGAACCGCCGGCGCACGGTGAGACCGAGGTCGTCGTCGCCGTCGGTGCGCGGCAGCAGCGGCTCGATGGCCGCTCGGGCCTTGCCCGGCCACGACAGCAGGCGGCTGTGGGCCAGCGCCGGCAGGCCGGTCGGCAGTCCGAGCACCAGCCCAGGCGGGATGGGATGCAGCGCGCCGCGCCACCACAGCGAGGCCTTGCCGGTGGCCGGGGCCACCAGTTCGTCACTGAGCCCGAGCTGGCGCAGCAGCTCCACCGCCCAGGGCACGCGGGCCAGCACCGAGTCGGGCCCGGCGTCCACCGCCGGCAGCCCGGCGAACGGCGTCGTGAGGATCATGCCGCCGAGGCGACCGGATGCCTCGAGCACCGTCACCCGTGGCGGATCGGCGGCCCGCCGCAGTTCGAAAGCGGCGGTCAAGCCCGTGATGCCCCCGCCCACGACCACGACGTGCCGGGCCATCCCGTCACCGATCCCTATCGAACCGACGCGCGTTGTGCGTCACATACGAGGTCAAAGCGGATCAGTTCGTTGGATGAGGAGGTCGGCGAGGGCGGCCATCACCGCGGGGTCGGCGTTGACGACGGCCGTGCGGGCGAAGGCCAGACCGCGCTCCTGGGCGTGGCGGCGGGCCTCGATGTCGAGGTCGTACAGCACCTCGAGGTGATCGGACACGAAACCCAATGGGCACACGAGCAGGCCCGTCGCACCGGGCGCCGCCGCCAGCTCCTCGATCACCGTGCGCACGTCCGGCCCCAACCACGGCTCCGGCGTCCGACCCGCCGACTGGAAGCCGACGCTCCAGCCACCCCAGGGTGCCAGCCCGGCCCGCCCGGCGACGGCCTCCGCCGTTTCCCGCAGCAGCGAGGCATAGGGGTCGCCACCAGCGGTCACGCGCGACGGGAGTGAATGGGCGGTGAACAGCACCTTGGTGTTGGGCGGCAACGCCGCCAGCCCCGCGTTCACGGCCGCCGCCTGGAAGTCGAGGTAGGCGGGCTCGAGGTGCCAGCGTTCGACCGCTGCGTAGGCAACGCCGGCGGCGGCCGCAGCTTTGGCGGCGCGCTCGTGGTACTCGCCGACCGACGCCGCCGACCAGTGCGGGGCCAGCACCAGGCCGACGGCCGCTCGCCCGCCACCAGCGCCCAGCGCGGTGACCGTGTCCTCGATGCGCGGCGTCACGTGCTTGTATCCCAGCACCACCTCGAACCGGCCCGGGCCCTGCTCGTCCAGCGCCCGCTGGAGCGCGGCGCGCTGTGCCTCCGTGCGCTGCGTCAGCGGCGAGACGCCCCCGATGGCCTCGTAGCGGGCTACCAGATCGGCGAGCTGCTCGGACGTGGGCGGGCGGCCGCGGCGGATGTCGGTGTAGTAGGGCTCGATGTCGGCCGTGCGCGCCGGGGTGCCGTAGGCCATCAGCAGCACCGCCGTCGGCTCGGTCACAAGGAACCTCCATGGACGGCCTCGACGAGGCGGCGTGAGCACGGTCGGGTCGGTCTCCGGCAGCACGCCGTGACCAAGGTTGAATACGTGGCCCGGGCGCCCGGCGTTGGACGCCACGACGTCGGCCGCCTTGGCCCGCACCACGTCCCACGGGCAGAGGCAGATGACCGGATCGAGGTTGCCCTGCACGCCGGTGCCCGCGGGCAGGCGGGTGCGGGCGTCGTCGAGGGTGGAGCGCCAATCCACGCCCACGACGTCGGCGCCGGCCTCGGCCAGCAGACCCAGCAGCTCGCCCGTGTCGAGACCGAAGTGGATGCGGGGGACGCCCAGCTCCGCCACCGCCGCCAGCACCTTGGCCGAGTGCGGCATGACGTAGCGGCGGTAGTCGGGCGGGCTCAGCGTTCCCACCCACGAGTCGAAGAGCTGCACCGCCTGCGCGCCGGCCTGGACCTGCGACCGCAACGAGGCGGCGGCGAGGTCGGCGAGGCGGTCGAGCAGCGCGTGCCACAGCGCTTCGTCGCCGTACATGAGCGCTTTGGTGACGGCGTACTTGCGCGACGGTCCGCCCTCGACGAGGTAGCTGGCCACCGTGAACGGTGCGCCGGCGAAGCCGATGAGCGGCACGGTGAGCTCGCCGGCCAGGATGCGCACGGTTTCGAGCACGTAGGGCGTGTCCAGCTCGGGCTCGAGGGGCCGGAGGCGGTCGAGGTCGGCGCGCGACCGGAACGGCTGCTCGATGACCGGCCCGGTGCCGGGGGCCACGTCGACACCGAAGCCGATGGCGGCCACGGGTACGACGATGTCGCTGTAGAGGATGGCGGCGTCGACGCCGTGGCGCCGGACCGGTTGCATCGTGATCTCGGCGGCCAGTTCCGGCTTGGCGATGGCGTCGAGGATGGTGCCCTCGCCGCGGATGGCCCGGTACTCGGGCAACGACCGGCCGGCCTGGCGCATGAACCACACCGGCGGGTACGGCGTGGGCTCGCCGCGGCACGCGGCGAGGAACGGAGCGTCGGCCGGGGCGGTCATCGCCGATGACGTTACGCCCGGTACGCCCCGACCGACCTGCGGCGCGCTGGGAATCCGCCGCCGGAGCCGCAACCCGGTCGGCAGGTGGTGCCGGCACCGAGGGACGGTGCGGCAAGACGCAGGAAGCTCATGGCTGCGTGGATTGGAGCTCGGCGGCCGGATCCGGTCTGGGGGCCTTGAGCAGCGAACCCGCCACCGGGATCTCGAACACCGATTCGGCCCGGGCGATGGCCAGGCCGGCGCGCGGCTGGCTCACGAGCGAGTCGGTCACGACGTACCTCGGCCGCCACGTCGGGTCGTACTTCTGGTTGAACTTCCAAAGCGACTCGATCTGCATGGTGTCGCTGAAGTGGTGCAGCGTCTTGCGTTCCACCTTGCGCCAGGGGCCGGAGCCCTCCTCGCCGGCCAGGACCGCCCGCATGGTGGCGAAGTTGAGGCCGAGCCCTCGCATGTGCCGGTCACGCATCCACGCGATGGTCTCGATGATGACGAAATCGGTGAGCCCGTTCGGCGCGTCCTTGTCCGCAGTGCGACGCATCACGTCGAGCGAGTAGCCACCGACGGCCCACGCCGGCACGTACTGGTTGAAGGCTTTCGGGGTGCCGTCGGCGTCGAAGCAGATGGCGAGCAACAGCCCGGTGTCGCGGGGATCGAACATGCGGCTGAGCGTCATGGAGAAGCCCCGCTCCACATCGCCTCGGCGCGTCTCGGTCATGAGTGCGAGCAGTTGCTCCCTGAGGGCCGGCTCCACGGTCAGTGGGTCGACCACCTCGACGCGGTAGCCGCCCTTCACCATGCGGTTGTGGGCGCCGCGCAACGACTTCATCGACTTGCCCTGCAACGTGAACACCTGACAGTCGACGATGGCTTCGTCGCCGATGTACAGATCGTGGAGGCCGGCGTCGTGGTAGGTGGGGAGCCAGGAGGCATTGGCGGCCAGCACGCTGATGCCCCAGCCGTTGGTGTCGGCGTGATCCATGGCGTCGGCCCACGCATCGGCCCGCTCCTCCGGCGGGCAGATCGGGTCGGGCGACACGAGCATGATGCGATCGAGGACGGTGTAGGCGACGAGGCCGTGTCCGGTGAAGAGGATCTCCTTGTCGTCGCGCAGCGCGAAGTAGTCGAGCGTGTCGCCGCCGTACTCCTTCACGATGGTGCGCGCCTGTTCCAGGTTGGCGGCGTGGTCGGCCGGGCTCGTTGTGCCGCGCCGGCTGGCGCGGGCGGCCACGAAGGCGAGCAGCACCATCGCCCCGATGCCGACGGCGACCACGTCTCGGGTGAGCCGATCCGAGCGGTCGAAGGCGACGGCCAACGCGGTGGCCACCACAAGCGCGCCGACGCCGAATGACACGCCCCATGCCACCCAGCGGCGGCGGCCGGCGGGCACCACCCGGAACTGATGATGCTCCATCCCCAGCCACACCCCGAGCGCGGCCGTGAGCAGCGCTTGCTCCACGTGCAGGCTGCGCAGCAGCAGCGCGATCGTGGCGACGGTGAGAACGATGAGCGTGGCCACGTAGGCCGGGCGGTAGCCGCGCCGCAGCGGTCGGGCCAGCCCGATCATGGCCATGCCGCCGAGGATGGCGAGCACGCCCGCAGCGCGGGGGACGTGCACCGGCACGACTTCGTCCACGTTGTGGAGGCGGTGGCCCAGCGTCGGGAGCAGGACCGTGATGACGTTGATCGCTCCGCCCACCACGAGCAGGAAGGCGGCGACGCGCCGAACTCGCCGGCGCCGCACCCACGACACGAGACGACCAGGATCGGTGGGCCAGGTGGCGCCGCCGGGCAGGGACGCCACGACCTTCGGCGTCGAGGGCGTGTCGGTGACCGGCGTCGCCACCAGCCGCTCGAGGAACGACGTCGAGCGCACCGGCGTGTCGCCCACGACGAGGCGCACCTCCAGCAGGTCGAAGGCGGCGATCTCGACGCGCGAACAGCGCCGGAAGGCGAGGAACGGGCGGGGCAGGCCGAACCGGGCCGGGTGGGCACCGACCGTCACGACGCCGCAGCCGGAGTTGGCGTAGAAGCCGGTGCCCACGACCGACAGCTCGGGGTCGTGGGTGTGGCCGGAGACCATCCCGGCGTAGCCGGCCGTGATCATCCGGGCCGCTCGCTCGCGGGCCATCGCGTTGTGGCTGGCGACACCGGTGTGGGTGCCCAGTTCGTGCGACAGCTCGTGGTGCACCTTCAGCATGGTGAGAGCGGTGGCGATGGCGGCGACGACCAGCACGATCACGAGTGCCAGCCCCATCCCGATGAGCCAGCGCTCGGCGTGGTTGCGCAACAAGTCGTCGACACCGGGCAGGAACGTCACGAGCCGCAGGAAGACGGCGGCGATGAACGGCGCCGCCAACCACCAGAGCCGGTTGCCGACCTTGCGGTAGAGCATCCTCGACGCCAGCATCTCGGTCACCTGCGTGCTGTCGTTCAGCCACTCGATGCCCTGCAGGAGACCGCCCGGCTTGTCGGCCTTCTCGAGCTGCGGCAGCACGTCGCGGACAACGTGGTGGCCCATCGGGGTGTCGATGGGGGAGCGCACGTCGATGAACGCGTTGTAGTGGTCGTCCTGATTGCCGTGCACGACGTGCACCCGCTGCGGACCCTCGCCGGTGTCCAGCACGAGGTCGACGGCGATGGCGATCTCCGTCGCCCCGACGCGGTCGCGTAGCGCCGCCACGACATCGGGATCCCAGGCGATGGGACCGTCGTGGTTGCCCGAGAGGACCACCACGTGACGATCCTTCCCGCCCGCCCCGAACGCCTGCAGCTTGGCGGCGAGCTCGGCGTGGGCGTCGAGGACGCGGTGGATGTTGGGGTCGGGTCCGGCGAGCAGCTCGAAGCCGTCGCCGGCGATCACCACCACGCCCGGACCGTCCCACCGGTCGAGTACACCCATCAGCTCGGACGTGCAGTTGCGGGCGGCGTCGGTGACGGGATCGGACAGGTGCAGGTCGCTCACCACCACCGCCCGCCCGCCGCGAGGCACGGCGATCTCGACGAGGTCGGGAACCAGCGGCTCGCCGGCGACCTCGGCGTCGGTCGGACCAGGGCTCACGAACCGTCCTCAGGCCGCAGCAGCGGGAAGAGGATCACGTCGCGGATGGCGGCGACCTCCGCGACCAGCATGACCAGCCGGTCGACGCCGATGCCGATCCCGCCAGTCGGCGGGAGCCCGACCTCGAGGGCGTACAGGAAGTCGGCGTCGGCCGGGTGGGCCTCGACGTCGCCGCCCGCCGCCAACGCCGCCTCGTGCTCGAACCGCTGGCGTTGGTCGATGGCGTCGTTCAGCTCGCTGTAGCCGTTGGCCAGCTCCCGGCCGCCGATCACCAGCTCGAAGCGGTCGGCCAGCGTGGGGTCCTCGGCCGAACGGCGGGCCAGCGGCGACACCTCGACGGGGTAGCCCCACACGAACGTGGGGCCCACGGTCTGGGCCTCTTGCACCTTGTCGTAGAGCTCGAAGATGAGCTTGCCCGAGCCCCAACCGTCGTCCCACGGCACCTGGTGGGCGTCGAGCACGGCGCGCACGTCGTCGACCGGCATCGACGGGTGCAGCCGTTGCCCGGCGACCCCGGCCACGAGGTCGAGCAACGACTGCCGGGGCCAGGGCGGGCTGAGGTCGATCGTGTGGCCACCCTGGGTGAAGCTGAGGCGCCCGGCGGCCGTCTGAGCGGCGTGCACGATGAGCCGCTCGGTGAGGTCCATGCCGTCGCGGCAGTCGGCCAGCGCCATGTAGGCCTCGAGGGCGGTGAACTCGGGGCTGTGGCGGGTGTCGATGCCCTCGTTGCGGAAGTCGCGACCCAGCTCGAAGACCCGTTCGTAGCCACCCACCACGAGACGCTTCAGGAACAGCTCGGGCGCGATCCGCAGGCTGAGGTCGAGGTCGAGCGCGTTGGAGTGGGTGAGGAAGGGCCGGGCGATGGCCCCGCCGGCCTGCACCTGCAGGATGGGTGTCTCCACCTCGACGAAGTGCTCGTCCTGGAGCTGCCGGCGCAGGGCGGCGACGATCGTGATGCGGGTGTCGAACACCTGCTTGGAGGCGGGGTTGGCGATGAGGTCGACCTCGCGGTGCCGGGCCCGCAGCTCGGGGTCGTTGACGCCGTGACGGGTGTCGGGCGGCGGTCGCAACGCCTTCGAGAGCAGCTGGGCGTGGGTGACGTCGATGCTCAGTTCGCCCCGGCGACTGGTGATGAGCTCGCCCCCGGCGCCGATCCAGTCGCCGAGGTCGAGGTTGTCCAGCAGCGTGAGCACGGCCGCCGGGAGGTTGTCGTGCTGGAACAGGAGCTGCAGGTCACCTGACTCGTCGTGGATCGTGGCGAAGGTGAGCCGGCCGTGGCCGCGCAGGCCGGCGATGCGGCCGGCGACGCGCTCCTGCTGGCCTGTGCGGGTGTCGGGGGCCAGGTCGGCGTGAGCCGAGTGGAGCGCGCTGGCGGTACCCGTGCGCTCGAACCGGTAGGGCTGGACGTCGATCCCGGCGGCGCGCAGTGCGTCCAGGCGGGCCAGCCGCTCGGCCCGCTGTTCGACCAGACCGTGTCGCTCGCCCCGGGCAGCGGCGAGTGCATCTGACATGTATGGACCCTCCGTGCCCGGCGCCCTCGGGCCGGTTTGCGTCGCCGCAGCGTAGCCCTCCGTGTTTGCGCCATCGGGCTGGCTGCGCTCCGCCGACTGCCTCGCGAGCCGACCCGTTAAAGTGTTTCTTCCCCATGCCGGGGAGGAGTCGAGCCCAACCGCATGTCAGAGCACCCCGATCTCGTGGAAGAGCAGGCGTACATCGATTTCGCGTACACCTGCCTCGAGCGCAGCCGAGAGGATGCGTGGCGACTCCGTGACCTCACCGAGGCCGGTCGGGGTGGCACCCACCAGAACCGCTACGAGCGTGACGTGTTCGAGGAGGCGCTCTACAGCCGCCTCACGCAGCTCGATCTGCACGACTCGGTGCTGGTGTTCGGGCGCATCGACCGGCTCGCGGAGACCGGCACCACCGTCGGCGACCCCAGCAGCGCCGAGGGCGTGGAGTCGTTCCACCTCGGGCGCCTGGCCGTGGCCGACGAGGCGCGGGAGCCGGTCGTGATCGACTGGCGGGCGCCGGTGGCCGAGCCCTTCTACCGGGCCACGGGCCGCAATCCCATGGGACTGGCGCGGCGCCGCCACTTCGCCATGAAGGGTCGCCAGCTCCTCGACATCGAAGACGAGCTGTTCGGTGACGGCCATCTGGGCATCGGGACCGACATCGACGAGTCCAACGGCGAAGGGCGAGCCCTCACCGGGTACTCCACCCTCATCGCCGCCCTGGAACAGGGCCGCACCGGTCGCCTGGGCGACATCGTCGCCACCATCCAGGCCGAGCAGGACGAGATCATCCGGTCGCCGCAGGCCGGGGTGCTGGTGGTCCAGGGCGGTCCCGGCACCGGCAAGACCGTCGTCGCCCTGCACCGCGCCGCCTACCTCCTCTACACCTACCGGTTCCCGCTCGAGGACCAGGGCGTGCTGGTGATCGGGCCCAACCGCCTGTTCCTGCGCTACATCGAGCGGGTGCTGCCGTCGCTGGGCGAGGCCGGCGTGGAGGAGGTCGTGCTCACCGACCTCGTGCCCGACGCCCGTTTCGGGGCACCCGAGAGCGCGTTCTCGGCCCGGGTCAAGGGCGACGTCCGCATGGCCGACGTGATCGCCAAGGCGGTGGCCGACCGGGAACGGCCGCTCAAGGAAGACGTGGTCGTGCCCTTCGGCCTGTCGAACCTGCGCCTGCGCGCCGCCGAGACCAATCGCATCGTGCAGGCCGCCCGCCGCCGCTTCCGGCGCCACAACGCGGCGCGGCGCTTCGTCGAGGGCGAGGTGTACGCCGCGCTTGCGGCCAGCAGCCGCGACGGCGTCAGTGCCGAGGTCGTGCGCGACCGCACACGGGGTTCCGAGGAGGTGAAGGTCGCCTTGGAGCGGCTGTGGCCGGTGCTCACGCCGGCGCAGCTCCTGCACGACCTGTTCGGCTCGAAGGCGCTGCTGCGCCTCGCCGGCTCCCGCTGGCTGTCCGACGACGAGGTGGCGTCGCTGTACCGGCCGCGCTCGGTCGACCTGGACTCGGCGCGCTGGTCCGAGCACGACGCCGGCCTGCTCGACGAGGCCAGGGAGCTGCTCGGCCCGCGGGCGCTGCGCAACGGCAAGGTCCGCTCGTCGGATCAGTCCGAGCACAGCGAGGAGATCCGCACCTACGGCCACATCGTCATCGACGAGGCCCAGGACCTCACCCCGATGCAGCTCCGCATGGCGGCGCGCCGGTCGCTGAACGGCTCCATGACGGTGGTGGGCGACATCGCCCAGGCCACGGGGCCCCACGCCCCGCGCGACTGGTCGGACGTGCTGCGGCACCTGCCCGATCGCCGGCCGGCCCGGGTCACCGAGCTCACCGTCGGCTACCGCATCCCCGCCCAGACCATGGCGCTGGCGGCCCGCGTCCTGCGGGTGGCGGCCCCGGCGCTGGCGCCGCCCTCCTCGATCCGCCAGGGCGAGCTGCCGCCGTCGATCGTCCGGGTCGACCACGGCGGTCTCGGGCCGGCCATCGTGGCCGAGATCGACCGGTTCAGCGCCACGGTTGGTGGCAGCACGGCGGTCATCGTCGCCGACTCGATGATGGCCGAGGTGATGGCCGCCCTCGACGGCAGCGGGCTCTCCTTCGGCGTGGCCCCGCAGGACGGTCTGGACGCGCACGTCACCCTGGTGCCGGTCGGCCTGGTGAAGGGCCTCGAGCTGGACACCGTGGTCGTCGTCGAGCCGGCGCGCATCGTGGCCGAGGAGGCACAGGGCATGCGGGCGCTGTACGTGGCCCTCACGCGCGCCACGAAGTCGCTGGCGGTCGTGCACGTCGAGCCCCTGCCCGAAGCCCTGGTCGAGTAGCGCAGGGCGTCAGCCCTCGTCGCCTCCCTGGTGAGTAGCGTCGAGCGCGTGTACTGCCCCAGGTGCCACGCCGAGCTGGAGCGTGACGACCGCCGCTGCTGGGCCTGCGGGCGCCGCTTGGGGCCGTCCTTCACCCGCCCCGCTGCGTACACCATCGTGGTAGCCGCCCTTGCCGCCGTCCTGATCGTCGGGGCCAACCGGCTGTGGGCCGCCGCCGACGAGCGGGGCCAGGAGATCGAGGCCCGCAAGAACGCCCCGACGACGGTGGTGGCCACCACCGCCGCGCCCGTGCCCACCGTCGCCACCACCGCCGCCCCCGGTGCCACCACCGTGGCACCGGCACCGGCACCCGTGAAGGCCACCGTGGCGGCGTCGGGTCAGACCGGTCCGGCCCAGAACGGCTGTGGCGAGGTCACCAGCTACGACCCGGCCAACGTGCAAGACGGCGACCCGGCCACGGCCTGGCGGTCCTTGGGTGACGGCACCGGCCAGACCCTGCAGCTCACGCTGGCGGCACCGACCCATCTGACGTCGGTGGGTCTCATCCCCGGCTACGACAAGATCGACAACTGCACCGCCGCCGACCGCTTCACCCAGATGCGCAAGTTGACCGGCGTGCGCTGGACCTTCGCCAACGCCACGACCGTCGATCAGACCTTCACCCCCGACCGCACCATGCAGAGCATCCCGGTCGACGTGGTGACCACCACGGTGACGCTGGAGATCCTGGGCACGACGCCGCCGGGTGACCTCGACTACACCCCCATCTCGGAGGTCGCGTTGGTCGGCTACCCGGCCTGAGCTCGTCGGCCCGCCTGCTTCTGGCCGTCCGGCTTCTTGCTTCTCGATGTTAGGGTTGCTAAACACCACGCCGTGCGTCGCTCCAGGCTCGTGTCAGCCGCCCTGCTCCTCACCGTGGCCCTCGGCGTCGCCGCGTGTAGCGACGACGGTGCCAGCACCCGGGGATCGGCGTCGGCTTCCGGGTCCGGCCCCGGGTCGGGCTCGGGCAGTGGTGCCGGCACCGCGACCGGCATCACCGTCGACCCGAACGCGTCGTCCGACGACCCCCTGGTGAACGAGGGCGCCGCCCAGTACACGCAGTACGTCCGCCAGCAGGTGGACAAGCTGGTGGCCGATGTGAAGGTCTTCACCGACGCCGTGCGGGCCGGAGACGTGCAGGCGGCCAAGGACGCCTACGCCCCGTCGCGTCAGGCGTGGGAGGGCATCGAGCCCATCGCCGCCCTGGTGGAGGACATCGATGGGGCCGTCGACTCCCGCGTCGACGACTTCGCCAACGAGGACGACCCGGCGTGGACCGGCTGGCACAAGCTGGAGTACCTGCTCTGGGTGAAGAACGACATCGGCCCCTCGTCCGGGGCAGCGGCGCTGGCCGACGGCCTCGACGCCAACATCGCCAAGCTGAAGTCCACCATCGACACCACCGACATCCCGCCCGATGCCATCCCGGCCGGTGCCGCCGACCTCATCGAGGAGGTGTCGGAAGGGAAGATCACCGGTGAGGAAGACCGGTACTCGGGCACCGACCTGTGGGACGTCGCCGCCAACGTCGCCGGCTCGAGGGCCGCCTACGACGCCCTCGCCCCGGCGGTCAAGGCCAAGGACGCCGCCCTCGACGACAAGATCGAGGCCGGATTCAGCGAGGTCCAGGCCGAGATCCAGGCCTACGCGGACGGCGCCGGCTACAAGCCCTTCAGCGCGTTGACGGCGGCCGACACCACGAAGATGAAGACCTCGCTGGCGGCGCTCTCGGAGAACCTGGCCACGGTGGCCGGCGTGCTCGGGTTGCCGTGATGTCCCACCGGCCGACGTCATAGGCTGTCCTCATGGCGCTCAGTAGGCGCACCTTCCTGACCACGGCCCTGGCCGGAGGAGCCGCCGCCGCCGTGGGCGCAGGCTGCAGCGCGGGCGGATCGTCGAGCTCGGCGTCCGGATCCGGTTCAGATGACTCGGTCGCCGCCGGCGGCCGCGGCGCGCCGGGCTACGTCCCGTTCGCCGGCGCCCACCAGACGGGCATCACCTACCCCGGCAACGAGTACGGCCTCATGGCGTCGTTCACCGTCACCGCGGACGGGCGCGACGAGCTGATCGACACGTTCAAGGCGATCACCACCGAATCACAGCGCATCATGGAAGGGCAGCGCTACGAGGACCGCGATCCGGGGTTCCCGCCCCTGTACACCGGCTCGGTCGGGAACCCCGCGCCGCCCGCGGACCTGTCCATCGTGACGTCGGTGGGGGCGTCGTTGTTCGACGAGCGCTACGGCCTCGCCGCCCAGACGCCGCGCGACCTCGCCACCATGCCGTTCCTGGCCAACGACAAGCTCGATCCGGCCCGCTCGCACGGCGATGTCCTCCTCAGCATCTCGAGCGCCCACGAGGACGTGAACCTCTTCGCCCTGCGTCAGCTCATGCGGGCCACCCGCGCCACGATGGCATTGCACTGGATGCTCGACGGCTACAACCGGCGCACCGAGGCCGGTCCCGGTGAGGCCGGCGTGCGCAACCTCATGGGCTTCGTCGACGGCACCGCCAACCTACGGCCCGACGACGGTGGTGTCATGGACCGCTTCGTGTGGGTGCAGCCCGCCGACGGCGAACCGGCGTGGGCGGTCGGCGGTTCCTACCACGTGGTGCGCGTCATCCGGATGTTCGTCGAGTTCTGGGATCGCACGCGCCTGGCCGAGCAGGAGGCGCTGATCGGGCGGCGCAAGGCGAACGGAGCCCCCCTGGACGGCCGGCGCGAGACCGACATCCCCGACTACGCCGCCGATCCCGAGGGTGCCGTCACGCCCCTGGACGCCCACATCCGTCTGGCCAACCCCCGCACCCCCCTGACCGACGACGACCTCATCTTCCGCAAGGGCATCAGCTTCTCGCGCGGCTTCGACGGCGGCGGCCGCCTCGACCAGGGCCTGGCCTTCGTCTCCTACCAGCGCACCATGGGCCAGTTCCTGCGGACACAGGCGCGGCTGGCGGGCGAGCCGCTCGAGGAGTACATCCAGCCGCAGGGCGGCGGGTTCTTCTACGCCCTGCCGGGCGCTCCCGAGGGTACGTGGCTCGGGCAACCGCTGTTCGCCTGACGGTCGCCGACCCGTCGCTCGGGCCGCGGCCGCTGCGCTGGTACGAGCACCGATGGGCGCCGGTGGCCGTCGGTGTGATCGTGGCCCTGTTCGTGGCGATCGGCGCGCCGATGTGGGCCACCTACGAGGCCCGCACCACCGCCGACGAGCCCCATTACCTCCTCACCGCCATCTCGCTGTGGGAGGACCACGACGTCGACGTGAGCGACGAGCGGGCGGCGGCGCGCTACCTCGACTTCCACGAGGTGCTGCTGCCGGTGCAGGCCGAGATCCAGCACGACGGCTCCCAGATCGAGCCCCACGACCCCCTGCTGCCCCTCATCCTGGCGGCGCCGGTCGGCCTCGGCGGCTGGCTCGGGGCCAAGCTGGCGATGGCGGCCATGGCCGGCGTGCTGGCCTGGCTGCTGGCCGTCGTGGCCCGGCGCCGGATCGGTGTGGGGGCGCCGATCGCGCTGGCGGCGGCACTGGTCGCGGGCCTCAGCCCGCCACTGGCCATCTACGGCACCCAGATCTACCCCGAGTTGCCCGCCGCGCTGGTGACGCTGGCGTGCTTCTGGTGGCTGACCGGTCCACCGACCCGACGGGCGGCGATCGGCGCCGCCCTCGCCGTGGTCGCGCTGCCGTGGTTGTCGGTGAAGTACGTGCCGGTGGCGGCGGTGCTGGCCGCCGGCCTGCTGGTGCAGCAGTGGCGCGCCGGCCACGCCCGCCGGGCCGCTGGTGTGCTGGCCGGTCTGGTGGTGGCCGGCGGCGCCTACCTGGCCGGACACTGGTGGCTCTACGGCGGGTGGACGGCCTACGCGTCGGGCTCACACTTCACCGCCGGCGACTTCAGCGTCGTGGGCAACCAGCCCGACTACGTCGGCCGGTCGCAGCGGCTCACCGGCCTCCTCGTCGACCGCTACTTCGGTCTCGCCATCTGGCAGCCGGCGTTCCTGGCCATCGTGCCGGCGATGGCGGTCATGGCCCGGCGCCGGCCGCCCGGGGCCATCGCGCTCCTCGCCACGCTGGGCGCCGGCTGGCTCACGGCCACGTACGTGGCGCTCACGATGCAGGGCTGGTGGTGGCCCGGTCGCCAGACGGTGGTGGTGATCCCGCTGGCCGTGCTGGCCATCGCCTGGTGGGCGCAACGGCTCGGCCCGCTGGGCCGGCGGGTGCTGCTCGTCTTGGGTCTGCTCGGTGTGGCGGCGTACGGCTTCTTGTTGGTCGGGGTCCTGAGCCACCACCACACGCTCATCGTCGACTTCGACCGCACCCTCGACCCGTTCGTGCGGTTGACCCGGTGGGTGCTGCCCAACGGGCTGGACCAGAACGTGGCGTCGGGCGGGCTGCTGGCGGTGTGGTCGGTGGGGCTCGTGGCGGTGGGGGTGTGGACGTGGCGTCGAGCGCGCTCGTGAGGGGTCGGTTCCCGCTGGGGTGGCGGCCGCGCCTGCGCTTGCCCCGGTCGATCCCGGCTGGACCGGGGGCGGTCGTGCGTCCGGAGCCGGTCGTGCGCCCGGCGCCAGGTCCGGCGGCGGGTCCGGTCGTGCTCGTGCTGCCGGCCCACAACGAGGGGCCGCGGATCGGCGCCGTGCTGGCGCGCGTGCCCAGCGAGGTCGGCGGCCATCCGGTGTTGGTGATCGTGGTGGACGACGGCTCCGGTGATGACACGGCCAAAGCGGCGTGCGACGCCGGCGCCGAGTTGGTCGCTCATCCCCGCAACCTCGGTCTGGGCGCCGCCGTGCGCACGGGCCTGGCCGCCGCCGGCGAGCACGATCCGGTGGCGGTGGCCTTCTGCGATGCCGATGGTGAGTACGCGCCCGACGAGCTGGGCCAGATGGTGGCACCCATCCTGGAGGGCCGAGCCGACTACGTGGTGGGCTCGCGCTTCGCCGGCGACATCCGCCACATGCTCCCGCACCGCCGGGCCGGCAACCGTGCCCTCACGTTGGTGCTGGCGTGGGTGGCACGATGCCCCATCACCGACGGTCAGTCCGGGTACCGGGCGTTCGCACCGTGGGCCGCTGCCGGGGCGGAGATCATCCACGACTACAACTACGCCCAGGTGCTCACCCTCGACCTGCTGGCCAAGGGGGCGCGCTACACCGAGGTGCCGATCTCCTACGGCTTCCGGGAGTCGGGCCGCAGCTTCGTGCGGCTCGGGCGTTACCTGCGCCGCGTCGGGCCGGCGGTGTACCGCGAGCTCAACGCGCCGCCTGCGGGCGGCCCGCTCTGAGGCACGGCCCGCGGGCCGAGCGAGATGGGGTGGGACAGTCCACCGACGGCGAACGGTTCGTGTGGAAGTTGTTCACCAGCGCGCCGAATTCGCGCCGCCACCGACCAACCTCTCCCAGAACGACGCCACGGCGGGGCCGAACGCTGGCTCGACGACGTCAGTCGACGACCACGTGGGAGCGGAAGTCCTCGCGGGCGGCCCGCCAGCGCTCGTGGTCGAACGCCCCGTCTCGCCCAAGGCACGCCGCCGCGGCCCACGCCATGGCCAGGGCGTGGTGGGTGTTGTCGTGGGCGAACAGCGCCTGGCGGCCGAGCAGCAACAGTCGCTCGTGGCCGGCCGCCCACGCCTCCAGACGATCCTGCTGCGCCGCCCAACCGCGCCGATAGGCGGGGTAGACGTGGGGCAGCCGCCGCACGGCCACATCGACGGGGGCGACAGCCGGTAGCCCCCCGGCCACCAGGGCGTCGGCCACCATCGTGGCGAGTGAGGTGTCGGACGCCGTCCACACCCCGTCGCCCGCGGCGCACGGCACCTCGGCGCACAGCACCGTGTGATCGGCTGGGTCCGGCCCGTCGCGATAGTTCTTCGGCTCGGACAGCCGCGACACCGGGTGCGCCGGGTCGGGCAGGTAGTGAGCGTCGAACCCGGTGTAACGGGGCCGGTCGACCACGAGGTACACGAGGGCCATGGCCCGGTAATCGAGGGCTCCTGCGGCGGTGAGCACGTCGGGCGGAGGGGCCGGTGTGGCCAGCGCCGCCAGCGCGCCGGCCGGGATCGTGGACCACAACCGAGCCCCGCTCACGGCCGCCGCGTCAGCGAGCCGGACCGTGATGCCGTCGGGCCGTAGGTCGACCCCTCGTACCTCGACGGACAGCTGGAACGTCACCCCCGCATCGGCGGCGGCGTCGGCCAAGGCGTCGGTGATCTGGCCGAAACCGCGTCGGGGGTAGTGGAAGGTGCGAGCACTGCTGCCGCGGCGGGCGACGACGCGGCGCAAGATGGTGGCCGGCGACGTACCCGAGACGCGGCGCCGGGCCAGTTCGCCGTCCAGCTCGGCCGGGTCGACGCCGAACAGCTTGCGGGCGTACGGGAGGTAGAAGTGACCGGCGACGGTCGGGCCCAGGCCAGCCGTGACGACCTCCGGGAACGTGGCGTCGGGACCGGCACGGCGCAACGGCGCGGTGAGGGTGTCAGCCGTCATCGCGGCCGCAACCCGCAGCGGGAGCCGGCGGACGAGGTCGCTGGCGCGCAGCGGAAACTCGAGCCAGCGACCATCGAGGCGCAAGCGCCCATGGCGAGCCCGGAGTTGCAGATCGTCGCCGAGCAGACCTTGCAGCGCGGCGAGCACCTCGGGATCGGTGGCGTGGTGCAGACGGTGGCTGCCGTGATCGACGCGCTGGCCGGCGACCTCGAACGACGCCGCCATGCCACCCACGGACGAGGCCCGGTCCAGCACGACGACGCGGTGGCCGGCGAGCGCAGCGCGCCACGCCGCCGCCAGACCGGCCGGTCCGGCGCCGAGGACGACGACGTCGGCCGTCACGGGAAGCGGATCAGACGGGGATCAGGCGGTGACGAGGATGCGGGCGCTGGCGAAGGCGCCTACGCCCACGTGACGCCCGTCGATCTCGACCGTGATGGTGCCGTCAGGCGACGACGCCGTCACGGTGCCGCTGTGGCCGGGCTGGATGGACGACCTCTCCAGGAACTCGAGCAGACCCGGCTCGAACTCCAGCTCCTCCGGGATGCGGCTCACGGTGAACGGGGCGCCCACGCCCATATCGACCAGGCGCCTGGCGTCGGGGGCCACGTAGTCGGAGCCCGGGATCGGGTTGCCGTGCGGGCAGGTCGTAGGCGACGACAGGATGCGATCCATCGCCGCCTCCACCTTGTCCGACATGACGTGCTCCCACTTGCCCGCTTCCTTGTGGGCCTCGGCCCACGAGAGCCCCAGGATGTCGGTGAGGAAGCGCTCGGCCAGGCGGTGGCGGCGCACGATGCGCTCCGCGAGCTGGCGGCCCTTGGCGCTGAGTTGGATCTTGTTCTTGGCGGTGGAGACGAGGCCTTCGCCCTCCATCCGCTTGATCATCTCCGACACCGCGGGACGGGAGATCACCAACCGGTCCGCGATGCGTGCCTGGATGACATCCACATCGTCCTCGTGGAGCTCGTAGATGGCTTCGCAGTACTCCTCGAAGGCAGGGTGATACTCGCCGGGCACGAAGCTGATGCTACCGGGGTGCACCGGAAGCGGAGTCCGTCTCGCCCAGGTCCTCCTCGGCGCCGAGCAAACGGAGCGCCATGGTGCACAAGTGGTCGGCGAACTCGTCGTCGATGGGCTCCCCCGACACGAGAGTGCGGAACACGAACGGGCCCATGATCATCTGGAGGGCCAGTTCGGCGTCGGCCGGCGGGGGGATCTCGCCCCGCTCGACGGCCCGCTCGATGAGGTGATGGCCGGGATCGGTTCGTTGGGCGACGATCCGTTCCCGCACCGCTTCGCCCAACTCGGGGTTGCGCTGCACCTCGCCGATGAGGGCCTTCATGAGGCCCACCCCTTCGCTGGAGAAGGCGACGCAGCCGTCGAGCACGAGGGCACGGATGTCGCCGGCCAGCGAACCGGTGTCGATCGTCTGGTGCGACTCTTCCTTCAAGGTGGTGATGCAACCCACCACCAAGTCGATCTTGCTCTCGTAGCGACGGTACAGGGTCGCCGTGGAGACGCCGGCCCGCTGGGCCACGCCGGCCATGGTGAGGCCGTCGTAGCCGTCCTTCAGGAGGATGTCGATGGTGGCATGCACGATGGCGAGGTCGGCCGCAGTGCTGCGCGGTCGACCTCGCCCGGACGGTGCTGTCAAAGAGGCGACGAGGTCGGCCACATCCCCATGCTGCCTCGTCGGGGTGGTGTCTGGCACTTCAGTCGGTCACCAGCGTGAGCTCGTCGTTGAAAATGGGCTCGACATCGAGGTCCTCGACCACCTCCGGCGCTCGCGACGGCAGCCAGATCAGCGCCACCAGCGCGCCGACGGCGGCGACGGCGGCACCGATGAGCACGGTGCTGCTCATGGCATCGACGAAGGCCCGAGTGGCGTCGGCCAGCAGCGGCTGACCGGCGGCACCGAGTTGACCGGCGACGTGCATGGCGCCACCAAGGGAGTCGTGGGCCGCCGCCGCGTCCGCCGCGGGCAGGGCCCGCACGGCCGCCGAGGCGTCCATGGAGGAGTGGTAGCCGGCGGCCAGCAGGCTGCCGAGGATGGCTACGCCCAGGGCGCCGCCGACCTCACGGGTGGTGTCGTTCACCGCCGAGCCGACGCCGGCCTTGGCCTTCGGCAGCGAGCCCATGATGGACTCGGTGGCCGGCGCCATGGCCAGACCCATCCCGATGCCCATGGTGACGATGACCGCCAGGACGATGCCGTAGCCCGACGTCACGGTGGCCGTCGACAACATGACCAGCGCCGAAGCGACGACGAGCAGGCCTGCGGCCACGATCGCCTTCGTCCCGAAGCGCTTGGCGAGCATGGGTGCGATCGGGGCGGCGACCATCAGCGCCAGCGCCACGGGCGCGATGGCGAGGCCGGCTTGCAACGTGGCGTAGCCCATCACGAACTGGAGGTACTGGGTCAGGAAGAAGATGGACCCGAAGAGGGAGAAGAACACCAGGGTGATGGCCACCGAAGCGCCGGAGAAGCGCGGATTGGCGAAGAACCGGACGTCGAGGATGGGGTGGGTGCTGCGCAGCTCCCAGATCACGAACGACACCAGTACCACGATGCCGATGGCGAAGGCGCCGATGACGGTGCTGTCGGACCAGCCCTTGGCCGGGCCTTCGATGATCCCGTAGAGCACGGCGAACAGCCCGACCGCCGACATGACCGTGCCGGCCAGATCGAGGCGGGGGGACTCGGGGTCACGACTCGTGGGGACGAGGAACCGGCCGAGGACCAGGCCGCCGATGACCACCGGGACGTTGATGAGGAAGACCGAACCCCACCAGAAGTGCTCCAGCAACCACCCGCCGGTCACCGGGCCGATGGCCACGCCCAAGCCCGACACGCCGGCCCAGATGCCGATGGCCTTGGCCCGCTCGCCAGGATCGGTGAAGACGTTGGTGAGGATGGACAGCGTGGCGGGCATGATCAGCGCCCCGCCGATGCCCATGAAACCGCGGGCCCCGATGAGGGCGCCGGCGGAACCGCTGAACGCGGCCGCCACCGAGCCCACGCCGAACAGCGCCAGGCCGGCGGTCAGGGCGCCGCGGCGGCCGAACTTGTCGCCGACGGCGCCCCCCGTGAGCAGCAGGCTGGCGAACACCAACACGTAGGCGTCCACGATCCACTGCTGCTGGCTGGCAGTGGCGTGCAGGTCCTCGACCAGGGTGGGCAGCGCCACGTTCAAGATGGTCGTGTCGAGGCCGATGACGAGGAGGCTGACGCACAGTACGGCGAGCGTCCCCCATCGGCGGCGGTAGATCGTGGCTGCGTCCATTCGGTCAGGGCTTCCCTTCACTGTCTCGCTCGGCGTGATCGTGGTTTTAGAAACGACTACGTTTCGTTTCAACGACCGTACGGCGGCAGCATTTCGAAACGCAACCATTTTGTTCGTGCCACTCGTCACGCCGCGCGGCGGTCTCGCCGGGCCGGTCCGAAGCGGCGCCGTCGGCGGTGAACGGCCGCCCCGACAACTCTGTGACACCTCGTTCGTAGGCTGCTGCCCATGGATCTGGACCGGTTCTCGCCGGCGGTGCGCGAGTGGTTCGCGGCGGCCTTCCCGGAGCCCACCGCGGCCCAGGCCCAGGGCTGGCCCGCCATCGCCGCCGGCCAGCACACCCTCATCTGCGCGCCCACCGGCTCGGGCAAGACCCTCGCCGCGTTCCTGTGGGGCATCGACCAGCTCGTGTCCATGCCGGTGCCCGACGACACGGAGCGCCGCACCCGGCTCCTCTACCTGTCGCCGCTGCGGGCGCTGGCCTTCGACGTCGAGAAGAACCTCCGCTCACCGCTGGCCGGCATCAGGCTGGCGGCCGAGCGCCTCGCCCTGCCCTACACCGAGCCCACGGTCGGCCTGCGTACCGGCGACACCGCCTCACGGGAACGCCAGGCCCTCCTTCGCCATCCGCCTGACCTGCTCATCACCACGCCCGAGAGCCTCTACCTCATGCTCACGTCGAACGCGCGGGAGACGTTGCGAGGGGTGCAGGCCGTCATCATCGACGAGATCCACGCCCTCGCTCCCACCAAGCGGGGTGCCCACCTCGGCCTCAGTCTCGAGCGCCTCGACGCGCTGTGCGAGCGGCCGCCGCAGCGCATCGGGCTGTCGGCCACGCAGCGACCTTTGGAGGAAGTGGCCCGCTTCCTCGGCGGTCTCGAGGCCCCCGGGCGACCTCGTCCGGTCACCATCGTCGACGCCGGCATCCGCAAGCCGCTCCAGATCGAGGTCGTGGTGCCCGTCGAGGACATGGGCGACCTCGGTCAGGTCGTGCAAGAGCCGAGCAGCGGGCCGGCGGCCGCCGGCCCGGCCCGCAAGAGCATCTGGCCCAGCATCTACCCGCGCATCCTGCAGCTGGTGATGGAGCACCGCTCCACCATCATCTTCTGCAACGCCCGGCGCCTGGCCGAGCGCCTGGCGGCGCGCCTCAACGAGCAGGCCGAGGCCCAGGGGCTGCTGCCCGACGACGGGGGTGACCTGGTGCGCGCCCACCACGGCTCACTGGCGCGCGAGCAGCGCGTGGTCATCGAAGACCAGCTCAAGCGGGGCGAGCTGCGAGGCCTCGTGGCCACCAGCAGCCTGGAGCTGGGCATCGACATGGGCGCGGTCGACCTCGTGATCCAGGTCGAGTCGCCGGGCGCCGTCAGCCGCGGCCTCCAGCGCATCGGCCGCGCCGGTCACTCCGTCGGTGAGCCGTCGAAGGGCACCATCTTCCCCAAGCACCGCGGCGACCTGCTGGAAGCCACCGTCGTCGTGCGGCGAATGCGTGAGGGGCTCATCGAGGAGACGCGCTACCTGCGCAACCCACTCGACGTGCTGGCCCAGCAGATCGTGGCGGCAACCGCCGTGGAGGAGTGGTCGGTGCCAGAGCTGGCCGCGCTGGTGCGGCGCGCTGCCGGTTTCGCCGACATCACCGACGACGTGTTCGCCGCGGTGCTGGACCTGCTGGCCGGCCGCTATCCGTCCGAGGAGTTCAGCGAGCTGCGGCCGCGCATCGTGTGGGATCGCGTGGCCGACCGGGTGCGGGCCCGAGACGGCGCCAAGCGGCTGGCGGTGACCAGCGGCGGCACCATCCCCGATCGTGGTCTGTTCGGCGTCTTCCTGCCCGACGGCACCCGCGTCGGCGAGCTGGACGAAGAGATGGTCTACGAGTCCCGGCCGGGCGAGACCTTCCTCCTCGGCGCGTCCACGTGGCGCATCGAGGACATCACCTTCGAGCGGGTGGTGGTCACGCCGGCACCGGGCCAGCCGGGGAAGATGCCGTTCTGGCACGGCGACCGCCCGGGCCGCCCGCTCGAACTCGGTCGGGCCCTCGGCGCTTTCGTGCGTGAGGTCCGCCAGATGGAGCCGGCGGTCGCCGTCGAGCGACTGCGCACGCAAGACGGTCTCGACCAGCTCGCCGCCGACAATGTGGTGCAGTACATCCTCGACCAGGTCGAGGCGGCCGGTGTGGTGCCAGACGACCGCACCGTCGTGGTGGAGCGCTTCCGTGACGAGATCGGCGATTGGCGGGTGTGCCTGCTGTCGCCGTTCGGCACACCGGTGCACGCGCCGTGGGCCATGGCCATCGAGCGCCGCCTGACGGACCGCTACGACATGGCCGTCGAGACCATGTGGAGCGACGACGGCATCGTGATCCGGCTGCCCGAAGCGGCCGACGACATCCCGACCGACGAGCTCATGCTCGACCCGGCCGAGATCGACGAGCTGGTGCTGTCGATGCTGCCGTCCACGCCGCTGTTCTCGTCGCGGTTCCGGGAGTGTGCGGCCCGGGCGTTGCTGCTCCCGCGCCGCCGGCCCGACTCTCGCACCCCCCTGTGGCAGCAACGCCAGCGGGCGGCCGACCTGCTGGCGGTGGCGGCCAAGTACCCCACCTTTCCCATCCTGTTGGAAGCCAGCCGGGAGTGCCTGCAGGACGTGTTCGACGTACCCGCGTTGCGCACGGTGCTGACCGACTTGCGCAGTCGCAAGATCCGTCTCGTCAGCGTCGACACGCAGAAGGCATCGCCGTTCGCGCAGAGCCTGCTGTTCAACTGGATCGCCGCCTACATGTACGAGGGCGACGCCCCACTGGCCGAGCGCCGGGCGGCGGCGCTGGCGCTCGACCGTGATCTGCTGCGTGAGCTGTTGGGCGCCGAGGAGCTGCGCGAGCTCATCGACCCCGAAGTCCTCGCCGACCTCGAGCTGGAGCTCCAGTGCCTGGTCGATCACCGGCGGGCCCGCTCGGCTGACGAGCAGCACGATCTGCTGCGCCGGCTCGGCGACCTCTCGCTACCCGAACTGGACGTCCGCGCCGACGGCACGCCCGGTGTCGCCGCCGACTGGATCGCCCAGCTCGTGTCCGAACGGCGAGCCTTCGCCGTGCGGGTGGCGGGCGAGGAGCGCTACGTCGCCGCCGAGGACGCCGCCCGGTACCGCGACGCGCTCGGCGCGGCGTTGCCCCTCGGGTTGCCGCGTGCGTTCACGGAGCCGGTCGAGCACCCGCTGGAGTCCCTCGTCGCTCGCTACGCCCGCACCCACGGGCCGTTCCTCGCCGTGGCCGTCGCCCGCCGGTTCGGCATCCCAGCGGAGCGGGCCACGGGTGCACTGCAAGCGCTCGACACCGAGGGCCGGGTGGTGCGGGGCGAGTTCCGGCCCGACGGCATCGAGCGTGAGTGGTGTGACAACGAGGTGCTGCGCCAGTTGCGCCGCCGGTCGATCGCGGCGCTGCGCAAAGAGGTCGAGCCGGTCGAGCCCGACGCCCTGGCCCGCTTCCTGCCGACGTGGCAGGGCGTGGGGTCGGCCCGGCGCGGCCTCGACGCGCTGGTCGAAGCGCTCACCGTGCTGCAGGGTGCGGCCGTGCCGGCGTCGGTCCTCGACAACGAGGTCCTGGCCCAACGGGTGAGCGGGTATCGCCCGGCCGACCTCGATGGGCTGTGCACCTCGGGCGAGCTGGTCTGGATCGGCGCCGGTCCCCTCGGCTCGCGCGATGGCCGGGTCCGGCTGTACTTCCGTGACCAGGTGGCCATGCTGGCGTCGCGGCCGTCCAACGACGACCCCCCGACCGGTGCCGTCCACGACGCCCTGCGCCAGCACCTGGCGCTGCGGGGCGCGTGCTTCTGGGCGGACCTGCGCGCCGGCGCGCCCGGCGCCTCCGACGGCGAGCTCCTGGCGGCGTTGTGGGACCTGGTGTGGGCGGGCGAGGTCACCAACGACTCCCTCGCCCCCGTGCGGTCCTACGTCGCCGGCGGTGCCGCCAAGCGGGCCGGTGGCTCCGCCCGGCCGGCGACGGCTCGTCCCCGCCCCGGACGGCTCAGCCGGCTCGGGCCGCCCTCCGGCGCCGGACGCTGGTCACTGGTGGCGCCGCTGCTGCAGCCGACGCCCACGGTGACCGAGGCGGCGCACGCCACCGTCCTGCAGCTCCTGGAGCGCCACGGCGTCTTGGCTCGTGAGGCCGTGCTGGCCGAGGGGATCGAGGGTGGCTTCGCCGGGGTGTACGGCGTGCTCAAGGTGCTGGAGGAACGCGGCCAGGTTCGCCGCGGCTACTTCGTGGCCGGGCTGGGGGCGGCACAGTTCGCCCTGCCGGGCGCCGTGGACCGGTTGCGCTCGGCCCGCGAGCCCGACGACGAGGCCGAGGCGCTGGTGCTGGCCGCCATCGATCCGGCCCAGCCGTACGGGGCGGCGCTGGCGTGGCCCGAACCGGTGGGCGGGGGACGCCCAGCCCGGGTCGCCGGGGGATTCGTGGTGCTGGTGCAGGGCCGCCTGGCGGCGTGGCTCGACCGGCGCGGCCATCATCTGGTCACGTTCGCCGGTGGCGGCACGGGCGGCATCGCCGGCGAGGGCGACCCAGCCAGCGGCGACGGCGCTCCTTCCTGGGTGGAGGCCATCGTGCACCTCGTCAAGGACGGGCGCCTTCGCAGCCTGGAGGTGCGCAAGATCGACGGCGCGCCAGCGGGGGAGTCTCCGCTGGCGGCGGTGCTACGAGCTGGGGGTTTTGTCGACGGCTACCGCGGATTGGTGCTGCGGAACTGACGCCATGCCACCGGGTGCCCGCGTCATCGTCCTAACCTCAGGCCCGTGCCGGAGGGCGACACGATCCACCGCACTGCCGCGGCGCTGCGCTCGGCGCTGATCGGCAAGGCCACGACAGCGTTCCAAGCCCCGCGCCTCGACGGCATCGTGCCGTCGCCGGGGTCCGTGATCGAGCGCGTCGAGAGTCGGGGCAAGCACCTGGAGATCGGCTGGGACGACGGTTGCGTCCTGCACACCCACATGCGCATGTCGGGCTCCTGGCACCTGTACCGGCCCGGCGAGCACTGGCGCAAGAGCTCCCGGCAGATGCGGGTGGTGATCGAGGTCCCCGGCTGGCAGGCGGTGTGCTTCTCGGCGCCGGTGGTGGAGACCTACCGGGCCGGCGCCTTCTCCCGCCATCCGGTCGAGGGCGGCCTCGGCCCTGATCTCTGCAAGGCCGACGCCGACATCGCCGAGTGCGTGGCTCGCATGGCCCGCTACTGCGACCGTGAGCTCACCACCGCCGAAGCCCTGCTCGACCAGCGGGTGGCCTGCGGGGTCGGCAACGTGTACAAGTCCGAGGTCTTGTGGGCGTGCGAGCTGGACCCGTTCACGCCGGTCGGTTCGCTCGACGTCGGCCAGCGGACCCGGCTCATCGAGATGGCCGCCGGCCTGTTGCGGGCCAATCTCGACACACCCACCCGGGTCACCAGCACCGGCAGCCCGGAGGGGCTGGCCGTCTACGGCCGCTTCGGCAAGCCGTGCCTGCGCTGCAGCACGCCCATCGAGGTGCTGAAGCACGGCGAGCAGGCCCGCGTCACCTATTGGTGCCCGAACTGCCAGCTCTTTCTGCCGCTGCCCGAGCCCGACCCCGACGACACCTCGGGCGAAGCCGAGGCCCACGGGCGCCGGTTCCCGTGGCGGCGCAAGCCCCGCCGGGGCGATGCCCCGCCCACGCTGCCCGGCGAACGATCCGACGCTCGCTCGGCCGAATCCGAGCCCGCCGACGCCTACCTGGCCCGCCTCCGGCCGAGCTTCCTCGACCCGCTGCTGGCGCCGGAGTGAGGCGGGGTGGCGGCGCGATCTAGGGTGCGCGCATGCGAGTGGGGGAACTTGAGATCCTGCCGGTCCTCGACGGTGTGGCGCGCTACCCGATCAGCGATCCCTTCCTGGGCATGTCGCCCGACGCGTGGCTGCCGCACCGCCAGTTCCTCACCAGCGACGACGAACTGGAACTGGCCCTCGGTGGCTTCGTCGTGCGCTCCGGCGACCGCGTGGTGCTGATCGACTGTGGTGTGGGTCGCGTCGACAGCGGCCCGTTCCACGGCGGCGCCTTCCTCACCAACCTCGCCGCCCACGGCATCACGCCCGACGACGTCACCGACGTGGTGTTCACCCATCTCCACTTCGACCACGTCGGCTGGGCCACCCAGCAGGGCTCGGTGGTGTTCACCAACGCCACTTACCGCTGCGACGAGCGCGATTGGGGTCACTTCGTGGGACCCGACCCGGGTGCCACGCGCAAGCTCACGCCCCTCACCGATCGCATGGAGTTCTGGGATCGCTCCGGCCCGGTCTTGCCAGGGTTCGATGCCATGGTGGCGCCGGGGCACACACCGGGGAGCACCATCATCGTCTTGTCGTCCGGGACGCAGCGGGCGCTGCTGCTCGGCGACGTGGTGCACTGCCCGGTCGAGTTGCTCGACGACGAGTGGGCGGGAATGGGCGACGTCGATCCCGAGCTGGCAAAGCGCACCCGCAACGCGCTGTCACGTGAGCTGGAGGGCACCGACGTGCCCGTGGCCGCCGCCCACTTCCCCGGGTTGCAGTTCGGCAAGCTGCTGCTGGGTGGCGGCAAGCGCCAGTGGGTCATCGAGTGATGGAACGCACTTCGGGTCGGGTCGGTCGGGTCGGGTCGGTCGGTCGGTCGGGTCGGTCGGTCGGGTCGGTCGGTCGGCCGCTGAGCGCCCACTCGCGGCCGACGAGCACCATCCGTGACGGCATGGTCGCCCGGCGAGACCGTGGGACCGGAACCCACGCTGCGTGAGCGCTGCCGCGGCGGTTCTCGGTGCATTTGAGCTTCTCATTGCGCCCACCGCGTGAATCCGCCACGCCGAAACGCGACCAGAAAGCCATCAAGGCCGCCGTCGCCGGCCACGCACCGCGACCTTGACCGACCCGGCCCATCCGATCGCGACGCGAACCCGACCGCCCTACCGCAGCTCCTTGCGGAGCACGAACTTGAGGCCCGACCAGGTGTCGTCGACGGCGCACACTTTGACGTCGACCCACCCTGTCGGCAGCAACAACTCGCGCAAGACGTCCTCGGTGAGATCGGTGGCCACGCCCGACGCCTTCTTCGGCCATGCCACCCACACCACGCCCTGCGGCCCTGCCGCGGCGATGAGCGCCGGCCACCGCTTGATCACCTCGGCGCGGGCCGTGAAGAACGCCACCGCCAGGTCGACCGGCGGCCGCAGCTGACGCTTCCAGGTCACGGCCGGCGGCAGCGGCTCCAGCAACGCCGGGAAGCCGTCGGGCGCCCCAGGCGCGGCGAGCACCATCGCCTCCTTGATCCCGAGCTTCTTGGCCAGCGGCGTCCCAGAGTACCCAGCCATATCGGCGACGTTAGGGCGACAACCTGAGCCTCAGGCCCGTCCCATGATGCGGTCGACGGCGATCTCGATGGCGACGCGGTCGGGCCGCTCACCCGGCTGCCGGTAGCGCACCGCGTAGGCGGCGACCGCCGCCGCCACCGCCGCCGGCTCCGTCACCAACCGCACCGTGCCCTCGAGGGCCAACCACCGGCCGCCGTCGACCTGGGCCGCCACCGCCCGGCCGCCGCGCCCCGCGTTGCGTGCCTTCACCGACGCCGCCCACGTGATGACGCGCACCAGCTGCGCCGGCGCGTCGTACATGAACCCCACGGCGCTCACGTGGGGGGAGCCGTCGGCGCGCAACGTGGTGAGGGTGCCGATGTGGCGCTCCCGCAGGAACCCGAGCACCTCCGGTGGAAGTGCCGCCAGATCGAGGGCCACCCGCTACTCGACCGTGACGGCGCGCAGCACGTCCAGCCGGGCCGCCCGGCGAGCCGGGAGGATGGCTGCCAGCACGCCGATGAGGAAGGCGATGACGAGGATGACGATGAGGGCGCCGATGGGCAGCGTGAAGGAGTTGAGGCCCTGGTCGCTGAGCGCCAGGGTGACGGCGTAGCCGAGCAAGATCCCGATCACGATGCCCTGCGCGGCGCCCAGGAGCGCGGTGATGACCGACTCCCATCGCACCGACGCCCGCACCTGGCGCCGCGTCGCCCCCACCGCCCGTAGGAGGCCGACCTCCCGGGTCCGCTCGTAGACCGACAGGCTCAGCGTGTTGGTGATACCGAAGGCAGCGATCACCACGGCGAGGAAGAGCAAGCCGTAGATCAGGTTCACGAAGGTATCGATCTGCTTCGCCTGCTCGTCGATGTACTCGGTACGGCTCTGCACCTTGGCGTTGGGATAGGCGGCCACCACCGTCTTGATGGCGGCCGCCGCCTGCTCGTCAGAGACGTCCGCCTTCTTCTTGATGAAGACGGAGAAGTCGAACTGGTCGGCACCGCTCTGGGCGTACATGCCCTGCGACACCGTGTAGGGCCCGGCCAGCTCGGACTTCTTGTAGATGCCGGCGACCGTGAGCGTGACCTCGTTGCCGTTGAGCAAGGTCATGGTGACCGGATCGCCGACCTTCAGGTTGTCGCGGTCGGCCCGGCTCTTGCTGATCAGCACGCTCTGGTCGTTCAGGGCGGTCACGGAGCCTTCGATGAACTCGAACTCGAAGAGCTGTCCGGCCACGCTGGGGTCGATCACCGACAGGGTCTCGGCGCTACCGCTGATCTTCGCCGCGCCCAACTGCACGCCGGCGGCGGCCTCCACCTCGGGTAGCTGGTTGAGCTGCTGGGCCACGGTGAGAGGCAGGCCGCCGAAGCCCTGCGTGTTGGTGTTCACCACGAAGTCGCCGGTGAACTGCTTGTCGAAGATGTCGTGCACCGACGCCTTCACCGACGCCGCCAGCACCGAGATGCCCGCCACCAGCGCGACACCCATCATCAGCGCGGCCGCGGTACGGGCCGTGCGCTTGGGGTTGCGCATGGCGTTCTCCTGGGCCAGGCGGCCCGAGATGCCGCGCAGTCTGGGCAGCGGCGCGCCGATGACGCGAGCGAAAGGTCGAGCGATCAGCGGACCGAGCACGAAGACGCCGATGAAGATGGTGGCGATGCCGACGCCGAGCAGCGCGATCTCGCCGGCCAGACCGATGGCGGTGAAGGCGATGCCGAGCACCACGAGCACCACGCCCCAGATCAGCCTCGCCTTCGACGTGCCTGAGGTGTCGAGGGCGACGTCGCGCAGCGCGGCGATCGGCGGTGTGCGGGATGCCTTCACGGCCGGCATGACGGCCGAGATGATCGTGATCAGCACGCCCACGATGAGCGACACGATGAGCGTGCGGGGTAGCACCACGACGCCACCGGCCGGGATGTCGATGCCGAGCGCCGACAGCCCGCTCTTCAGCACCGCCGACACCCCGATGCCGGCGACGAACCCGACGAGCGACGCCACGATGCCGATCACGATGGCCTCGGCGAGCATGCTGCCGAGCACCTGGCGCCGGCTGGCGCCGATGGCGCGCAGCAGGGCCGTGTCACGCTGACGCTGGGCGACGATGATCGAGAACGTGTTGTAGATGATGAAGATCGACACGAACAGGGCGATCCCGGCGAAGACCAGCAGCAAGATGTTGAAGAACGACAGCGCGGTCTCGATGTCGGACTGCGTCTCCTTCGTGATCTCCTTGCCGGTCAGCGTCTCGAGGTCGGGATTGGCGAGGGCGGTCTCCACACGCTGAGCGAGCTCGGTCTGGCTGACCGAGCCGTCGCCCTTGCCGAGTACGGCGTCGATCATGCCCGGTTGGCCGATGAACGCCTGTGCCGTCGGCAGGTCGAAGAGGGCGTAGGTGGTGCCACCCGGCGAGTCGGTGTCGCCGAAGCGGACATCGCCCACCACGGTGAACTGGCGGCTGCCGCCCTGGCTCACGATCGTCACCGGGTCGCCGAGAGCGAAGTCCCCGTCCCTGAAGCTCGCCCGATCGAGCACGACTTCGTTGTCGCCGCTCGGGGCCTGGCCGTCGACCAGCGTCCACGGCGACAGCGAGCCCGGTGTGAACTCGCCGCCGAAGGTAGGCGGGCCCTGGTCCATGCCGAGGGGCTTGCCGTCCTTACCGATGATGCGGGCGAAGCCCTGCACGGTGCCCGATGCTTCGGCCACGCCGGGCACGCCCTGCACCGTCGCGACCACCGTGTCGGGGATGCGCGGCCGCTGGGTCTGTCCGAAGTCACCCTCGATCGACTGGTTGGAGCGCACGTAGACGTCGGTGTTGGCGTAGACGTCGGCGAAGAGGTTGTCAAAGGTCCGTTTGATGGTGTCGGTGAAGACGAAGGTGCCGGCGAGGAAGGCGATGCCGATGATGACCGACAGGCCCGTGCCGATCAGCCGGCGCTTGTTCGCCAGCACGGACTTGCGGGCGAGCTTCAGCACGGTGTGATCACTCCCCGAAGCGCTTCATGCGGTCGAGCACGCGCTCGGCCGTGGGTTCGGGCATCTCGTCGACGATGCGGCCGTCGGCGAGGAAGAGCGCGTGGTCGGCGTAGCCCGCGGCGACGGGATCGTGGGTGACCATCACGATGGTCTGGCCGAGGTCGGCGACGGCGTGGCGCATGAACGCCAGGATCTCGGCACCGGCGCGGCTGTCGAGGTTGCCGGTCGGCTCGTCGGCGAAGATGATCTCGGGCCGGCTGGCCAGGGCTCGTGCCACCGCCACCCGTTGCTGCTGGCCGCCTGACAGCTCCGACGGCCGGTGCGACAACCGGTTGGCCAGGCCCACCGTGGTCACCACGCTGTCCAGCCACTGCTTGTCGGGCTTGCGTCCGGCCAGGTCCATCGGCAGCGTGATGTTCTCCATGGCGTTGAGCGTGGGGATCAGGTTGTACGCCTGGAAGATGAAGCCCACCTTGTCGCGGCGCAACTGCGTGAGCTGCCGCTCGCTGAGTGTGGAGAGGTCGGTGTCGCCGATGAGCACCTGGCCCGACGTCAACGTGTCGAGGCCGGCGACGCAGTGCATCAGCGTCGACTTCCCGGAGCCCGACGGACCCATGATGGCGGTGAACACCCCCTTGGCGAACTGCACCGTCACGCCGTCGAGGGCGCGCACCTCGCTTTCGCCGCGGCCGTAGACCTTCACCGCGTTGATCGCTGCTGCTGCCGCCACGCTGGGAGGGGCGAGGGGGGTCGTGGTCATCTCGGTCCTTTCGTCGGCACCGCCACGTCGGTTCGCGAGACTACGGACTAGCCGAGGGGGTGGCGGTCCATTCCAAACAAACGGGGAGTGACGGCCGTCTCGTCGTACGCTGGTGGGGTGGTTTGCCCGTCGTGCACCCAGCCGGTGCCCCAAGGGGCCAAGTTCTGCCCCTCCTGTGGGCACGCCCTGGGCAGCCAGCGCACGGAGGAGCGGCGCGTCGTCAGCGTCTTGTTCGCCGACCTCGTCGGGTACACGGCCATGGCCGAGGGGCTGGACCCCGAGCAGGTGAAGAACCTGGTCGACGGGTGCTTCGAGCGGCTCGTGGCCGACGTGGTGGCCTTCGGAGGGAGGGTCGACAAGATCATCGGTGACGCCATCGTGGCACTGTTCGGTGCGCCCGTGGCCCACGAGGACGACGCCGAGCGGGCCGTGCGGGCGGCCTTGCGCATGCAGGGCACGTTGCGGGCCTACGCCGACTCGCTGGGGCTGAGCGTGCAGATGCGCGTCGGCGTGAACACCGGCGAGGTGCTGGTGGGCGCCCTTCGCGCCGGAGGCGACTACACCGCCATGGGTGACGTCGTGAACGCCGCCGAGCGCCTCCAGACGGCGGCGCCCCCGGGCGGCATCCTGGTCGGTCCGGCCACCCGTGGGGCCACGACCGGTGTCATCCGCTACGAGAGCGTCGGTCCCGTGGTGGCGCGGGGCCGGGACGAGCCGATCGACGGTTGGCTGGCCCTCGAGGCCATGGCGCCGCCGGGCCGCCGGACCCGCAAGGTCAAGGCGCCGTTCGTGGGCCGCGACACCGAAGTGGCGCTGCTGGTCGACGGCATCCGGCTGGCCGTGAACCACTGCCGGCCGTTCCTGGCCGCCATCGAGGGCGAGGGCGGTGTCGGCAAGAGCCGGCTGGTGCGTGAGGCCCTGGCCCGGGCGCAGGAGGTGTTGCGCCTCAAGGTGCTCCTGGGCCGGTGCATGCCCTACGGCGAGTCCAACCCGTGGCACCCGATCGGCACGGCCATCGCCGTGGACGTGGGCATCGAGAGCGCCGCCGGCCCCGCCGAGGTCCGGGCCAAGCTGGACGCCGCCGTGACCTCGACGGTCGGGCCGACCGGCGAGCCAGAGCGCATCGCCATGGGGCTGCTGCACCTGCTGGGCCACCCGACACCCCTCGATGGGATCGACCGCACCCGGGCGCGCGACGAGGTCGTGCAGGCGGTACTGGCCTACCTGCTCGGCCGCGCCCGCGAGGGCCCGGTGCTGGTCGTCATCGCCGACCTCGACTGGGCCGATCCGCTGCTCGTCGATCTACTGGAGCGGGCGCTCGCCCATCTCGCGGGCTTGCCGTTCGCGGTGATGACCACCGCCCGGCCGGGGGTCGAGCACTGGCCGCCGCCGCCGGGTCGCCACAACACGCTGGTGCTGCGGGTCGACGCCCTCGACGCCGTCGCCGCCGACGAGCTGGCCCGGGCCATGCTGGGCGACCAGGTCAGCGACGAGGTTCGCAGCAACCTCCTCGAGCGCAGCGGCGGCAACCCGCTGTTCCTGGAGGAACTGGCGGCCATGGTGACCGAAGGCGGCAGCGTGGGCGCGCTCCCGGACACGCTGCGGGGCCTCGTGGCCGCCCGACTCGACCGTCTCGATCCCGCCGAACGGGAGATGCTCGAGAATGCGGCCGTGCTCGGCCCGTCGGGCGACTGGTCGGGCCTGGTCAAGTTCGGCGAGGAGCTGCGGCAGTCGCCGAAGCTGGAGACGCTGGCGGCGCTGGCCGACGGCGAGCTGCTCGACGTCAGCGGCGATCGCTGGACGTTCCGGTCGGAGTCGGTGCGCAACGTCACCTATCAGACGCTGACCAAGGCGGCGCGGGCGCAGCGCCACGCCGGCGTGGCGCGCTCCATCGAGGAAGAGGCGAAGGGCGAGCAGGCCGCCGAGTGGATCGCCTACCACTACGCGGCGGCGGCGCTGCTCGTCCACGAGATCGGTCCGGTGCACGGCGTGCCGTCCGACGTCGGGCCGCGGGCGGCCGCCGCCTTCGACCTGGCCGCCACGCGCGCCCTCGACCAGATGGTCCCGACGGCCACGGTTCGCCTGGCGTCGGAGGGTCTGGACGTGCTGGCCGGCAGCCAGCCCGGTGATGATCGCCAGCGCCGCCGGTTGCTGCTCCTGCGGGGCCGGGCCATGGTGGAGATGCACAATGCCGAGCCGGCCCGCGCCGACGCCCTCGCCGCCCTGGCCGCCGCCCGGTTGGCCGAGGACGAGGTGGGGTTGGCCAGCGCATACGCGCTCCTGGCCGAGGTGGACGTGCAGGCCGGGCGGCTCGACGCCGCCATCGCGTCCTTCACCGCCTCGCTCGAGGCGTGGCGGTCGGTCGGCGACCGCCGGGGCCTGGCCGAGACCCAGCGGGCGTGGGGATTTGCCTGCCTGGTCAGCGGTGCGCTGGTCGATGCCGAACGCCACCTCGTCGAGGCCCAGGAGGTCTTCGCCGAGGAGGGCGACCGCCGGGGCCAGGCCTGGGTCGACCAGCACCGGGCGTGGATCGCCTTCATGCGGGGCGACATGGCGGTGGCCGAGGACCGGCTGGGCCATGCCGAGGAAGCGTTCCGCCAGCTCGACGACCGTGGCGGGCTGTCGTGGGTGCAGGGTCTGCTCGCCTACGTCCGGTTCCACCAGGGTCGCTTCGCCGAGGCCGAGGACCTGGCCCTCGAAGTCTCCGAAGACGCCGCCCGCCGGGAGGAGCATTGGGGCCGGGCCATGATGCTGGCCCTCCAGGCCACGCTGCGACTGTGGACCGGGTCGGTGCAGGAGTGCATCGCGTTGTCCGAGGAGGCGCGGACCATCTTCCGGGCGCTCTCGGACCGCTTCGGCGAGACGCAGGTGCTGGGGCCCATGACCAGGGCGTTGGTCGCCGTCGGTCGCATCGCCGATGCCAACCGGGTGGTGGAGGAGTGCCGCACCCTCGCCACCCCGTTCGGCCTGCAGGGCTTCAGTTCCACCATCGCCGCCGGGGTGGCCGTCCACCTGGGCGACGGCGACCGGGCCGCCCGCGAGGCCCGGGTGGCGGCAGAGGAGCTGGACGACAGCCGCGAGGCCGGCTACGACGCCCAGGTCACCCTGGCACTGGCCCTGCTGCAGCAAGGCGATGTGGCCGCCGCCGCTGAGGTCCTGGCCGAGCTACCCGACGAGGAGCTCGGGCGCCCGTACGGCTCCGCGGTGGCGGCGCTGGTGCATGCCGCTGACGGCCGGATCGACGAGGCACTGGCGGCGGCCGCCATCGTGTCGGGAGCGGAAGGAGCGTCGTACCTGGACCGGGTGCTCGCCCTCGTGGCGGCCGGCCTGGTGCGGGCTCGCGACGGCAACGGCAACGGCGACGGCACGCTCGATCCCCTGGCCGCCGCCGCCGCCGTCGCCGCCGCCGCCGGTGATCTCGTGGCCCAGGCCATCGTGGCGGCGGCCTCGGCGGAGGCGGCCTGCCTGCGCGCCGACCCCGACGCCACCGCCTGGCGGGCGTCCGCCCTCACGTCGTTCGCCGCCCTGGGTGTCGATCCGACCGGGTGGGTCCGCGCCATGCGACTGGTCGCCGGCGCCGTCGAACTGGCTCCGTGACCGACCCGTCGACGTCGCGCGCGATAGTGGCGGCGGTAGCCCACCACGATCAGGGGGTGTGGGTGTGCGCATCAGCGGTCTGCTTCGCGAGAAGGGCGATTTCGTCGCCACGGTGGAACCCGGCGCCACGGTCAGCGAGGTGCTGGCGGCGCTGGCCGAACATGGGGTGGGTGCCCTCGTCGTGACAGACGACGGCGAGCACATCGCCGGCATCGTGTCCGAGCGCGACGTGGTGCGGGCGCTGCACCGCCAGGGTCCGGACGTGCTGGACGTGCTGGTCAGCGAGCTCATGACGGCCGAGGTCGTCACCTGCGCGCCCGACGCCGAGGTCGACTCGCTCATGGCGGTCATGACCGAGCGCCGTGTGCGCCATGTGCCGGTCGTGGTGGACGGCCGGCTGACCGGCATCGTGAGCATCGGTGACGTGGTGAAGCACCGGGTCCACGAGCTGGTCGACGAGAACCTGGCCCTGGTCGAGTACATACAATCCGGTCGGTGACCGCGGGCGAGGCCAGCGCCGACGACGACGATGCTCCCGGTCCGCGGCAGCCGGGTTGGCGTAGGGGCCTGATCGTCGGGCGGTTCTGCCCGCCCCACCTCGGGCACAGCTTCATGATCGACGCCGCTGCCAGCCAGGTGGACGATCTGGTCGTGATGGTGAACACGCGCGACGGCGAGCCCGTGCCCGGCGAACTGCGGGCCCAGTGGCTGGCTGACTTGCATCCCGACGTGACCGTGGTGGAGGTGCGCCACGATCTCCCGACCGACTTCGACGATCAGGAGCTGTGGGAGCGCTGGATGGCCCTGTTCCGCTCGCGCTGGCCGCTCGACGGCGACGGTCCCACGGTGGTGTTCTCGTCGGAGCCCTACGGCGACGAGATCGCCCGTCGCTTCGGGGCGCGCGCCGTCGGGGTGGACCCGTCGCGCACGGCGGTGCCAGTGTCAGCCACCCTGATACGCGAACGACCCCTCGAGCATCTGCACTTCCTGGCCCCGCCCGTGCGGGCGTGGGTGGAGGCGCAGGCCCGAGGGGCCGCGTCGGGGTGACCTAGGAGATTGGGAGCTACCTGTTGGGCTGCGGGGTGAGGCGCAGGTAGGGCTTCACCGTCTTCCAGCCCTTCGGGAACTTGGCCTTGGCGTCGTCGTCGGACACCGACGGCACGATGATGACGTCGTCGCCTTCCTTCCAGTTCACCGGCGTCGACACGCTGTAGCCGGCGGAGAGCTGGAGCGAATCCACCAGGCGCAGGATCTCGTCGAAGTTGCGGCCGGCCGACTGCGGGTAGGTGAGGGTGGCCTTGACCTTCTTGTCCGGCCCGACCACGAACACCGTGCGCACGGTCACCGTGTCGCTGGCGTTCGGGTGGATCATGTCGTAGAGGTCGGAGACCTTCTTGTCAGGGTCGCTGATGAGCGGGAAGTTGACCTTCGTGCCCTGGGTCTCTTCGATGTCGTCGGACCACTTGTCGTGGTTCTCCGAGGAGTCGACCGACAGGCCGATCACCTTGACGTCGCGCTTGTCCCACTCGGGCTTCAGCTTGGCCACGTAGCCCAGCTCGGTCGTGCAGACCGGTGTGAAGTCCTTGGGATGGGAGAACAGGATGCCCCAGCTGTCGCCGAGCCACTCGTGGAAGCTGATGCTGCCGTCGGTGGTGTCAGCGGTGAAATCGGGGGCCTCGTCACCGAGTCGGATGGCCATGTGCGTCTCCTGGAACGTGGTTGGTTGCCAGGACAGTCTGCCGGAAATCCGACCCTTTGTGTCAAGATTCCAGGAAGTCACGCAGGGAGGGTGGGAGGGCACGGGATTCTTGAAGCCGGGCCGAGTGGGCGACGAGTGCCGCCGCCCACCCGTCCGGGACCGCCGCGATGAGGTCGTGCCACAGGGGATCGGGGCCGATGGCCAGCGCTACGCCCAGGTCGGCCACGATCAGCGCGCGGTGCAGCTCTTCGCGGCGCAGGCGACGGAGCGCCTCGGCGGCGGCCGGACCGGGCGCCGCCTCCGTGACGACGAGCAGCCGGGCCTCTCGTTCGAGGACGCACGACAGGTCGTGGAGGTCGGCGTCCAGGCTCGCGGTGCTGAGCACGCCTGTTTCTATCGGCACGCCCCCCGCGGAACTTTAGGGCTGGGCTTGCCGTGGGCGTTCGGTGTCGATGGGCACGGTCCGCGGCGGCGCCGTCGCCCGCCGAGACCGTGCCGGCCGGACCGCCACGCTCGGTGAGTGTCTCGGCGGCGGGTGTCGGTGGGCGTCTGCTTCTCGGTGCGCCGACGCCGCCTTGCTCGACGCGGTCAGGGGCATCCCGCCTGCGATGTCTGGGTGCGAGATACGTCGCCCAGCGACGCATTTCGCACCCAAGACCGAATCCGCACCCAAACCGACGTGGCTCTTGCGGTCCGAGCTACCGGCGACGCCCGCGTGCCGACGTCGGCTCAGGCGGCGGACGCGTGGCGGCGGCGGTCGACATGCCACGCCACTTGTCGCTGGAGTCCGGCAGCGGGGTGGGTGGTCGGTGCCCAGCCCAATTGACCGAGGGCCTTCGTGGTGTCGGCCCGGGTGATGCACTGGTCGCCGGGACGCACGGGAGCGCGGCGAACGTCGGGCGTGGTGCCGATGGCGTCGGCGAGCACGCTCACGGCGTCGAGCAAGCGGATCGGCGCTGCGCCACCCACGTTGTAGATCTCGCCGGCGCGGCCGAGGCGCACGGCCGCGACGGTGGCATCGACCACATCGTCGACGTAGGTGTTGGCTCGTTCCTGGCGGCCGTCGCCGTGGATGGTGATGGGTTGCCCTCGGAGCATCGCCTCACAGAAGCGGTGGTACGCCATGTCGGGACGCTGACCCGGGCCGTACACGGAGAAGTAGCGCAGCACGACCGCGCCCGCGTCGCGCATGATCAGTTCCGCCGCCAGCTTGGAGCGCCCGTAGGCGGAGATGGGCTTCGTCGGTTGGGTCTCGTCGCCGTCGGCCACCGCGCCGTAGACGCTGGATGTGGAGGCGTGCACGACCGTGCCCACACTGGCGCGCCCGACCGCGGCAACGAGGCGGCGGGTGGCCGTGAGGTTGCAGGACTCGTAGGCCTCGTCGGCGGCGCGGCCCGGTTGCAGGCCGGGCATCGCCGCCAGGTGGACGACGGTGTCGACGGCAGCGAGGTCGAGGTCGTCACGGCGCAGGTCGGCCTCGACGAAGGTGAAGCCGGACCGGGCGCGCAGCGGGGCGACGGCGGCCCGCTTCACGCCGGCGTCGTAGGAGAGGGCGAGGAAGCAGTCGACGCCGGTCACGTGGTGGCCGTCGTCGAGGAGGCGGGCGCACAGGCGATGGCCGATGAAGCCGGCGGCACCGGTGACGAGGATCATCGTTAGGTGACCCTAATACACTCTGGTCGGGTTGCCATCAGCGGGAGGTGCCGGCGGCGGCAGTAGCGTCAGGGCGCCCCGCCCTCGTAGCTCAGGGGATAGAGCATCGGTTTCCTAAACCGTGTGTCGCAGGTTCGAATCCTGCCGGGGGCGCCAAGAACGACCAGCGATTGCCGGCCTTGAGCGGACCCGCACTCATCTTCAACGTACGGTGCGAGCACGTTTCGGAGCGTGCGGGCGTTCTGGACGGCGTTACCGTCGTCGTCGTTGTTGAAATAGACGTAGACGTCAAGTCCGTCGCGATCCCATTCGAGGATCCGGTCGGCCCACCAGTTCAGATCGGCGTTGCTGTAGAAGCCGGCATACATCGGTCGTTGTCAGGGCCAGGGAGGCGGACGTAGACGAACGGCGCGGTGGCGCGCAGGACGCATGGCTGACCGGCGGCGCTCATCACGCAGTACGGTGATTGCCGACTACCTGGAGACGGGAACGCGCCTGGTCTTCGAGGGAGACTTTCTCCTGCCGGAGATGGCGACGCTCGCGATGTAGGGCCAAGACGCGGGTGGCGTGGCTGGTCCTTGGCTTCGAGGTGTTGGTGCCCGCCTGGCTGGCCCTCCGCTCCGGGTTCTTGACGTGGCGACCTCAGGTCGGCTGGCGCGCGTCCGATGGGATGGGCGTGAGTGGGATCTCCGCGATGCCGCCAGCATCCGAACTCGACACCACAACTCGATCGATTGACCAGCGCGTACGATTTGGTGACCGCCGACATGCGAGTCGGTGGCTGGGCCGGTATGTCGGATTGGTCATCGCCTTCGTCACCGTCGGCGGTGCCCTGCTGTTGTGGGCGGTGGCCTCGACTTATGCGCCCTCCGTCGACCAGGCTCCCGAGTCGATGGCGCTGTTCGGCGTGTGGCACGTTGCCTACGACCCTCAGGCACCTGCTCTCGTCGTCGCCTTGGGCGCCGTTGGCCTCGGATTGCTCTTGGCCGCCGGTGTTGCGGTCGTCGAGCGCCTGGTGCTGGATAGGTCCCGCCGCTCGACGGATACCCAATCGAAGCTGCTTGCGCCCAAGCTCGTCATGGCGGAGACGCGCGGCGTCTTCGGGGGACCGGTCACCGTCACTGTCCTTGTCCCTGCTCACAACGAGGCGGCCTCGATCGGGGCGACGTTGGACTCCCTCCGTGCCCAGAATCCCGAGCCAAACCGCGTCATCGTCATCGCCGACAACTGCAACGACGCCACCGAAGCGATCGCACTCTGGCACGGTGCCGAGGTGTTCGTCACCGTCGACAACACTCAGAGGAAGGCGGGTGCGCTGAACCAGGCGTTGCGCAGCCTCCTCGACGGCCTGGGCGATAACGACGTCGTCATGTGCATGGACGCGGACACCGTCCTCGACGACGGCTTCCTCGCCGCCGGCATCCAGCGCTTCACCAGCGATCGGGCCCTCATGGCGATCGGCGGTCTGTTCTACGGCGAGGAGGGGCATGGCCTCCTGGGGCAGCTCCAGCGCAACGAGTACGTGCGCTACTCACGGGAGATCAACCGCCGGCGCGGTCGGGTGTTTGTGTTGACCGGCACAGCGTCGCTGTTCCGCTCCCGTGCGCTGCGAACAGTCGCTGAGAGCCGGGGCGGCCTCCTGCCAGGGATCCACGGCGACGTCTACGACACCGCCGCGCTCACCGAGGACAACGAGTTGACGCTGGCCATGAAGTCGCTCGGCGGCCTGATGGCGTCGCCGGACGGCTGCCGGGTCGTCACCGAGCTCATGCCGACGTGGCGCAACCTGTGGACGCAGCGCCTCCGCTGGCAGCGCGGCGCTCTCGAGAACCTCGGCGCCTATGGACCAGCGCCGACGATGCTCCGCTACTGGGCCCAGCAGGTCGGCATCGGCTACTCAGTCATCGCACTGAGTTCGTTCTGGCTGCTTATGATCGCGACCGCGTTGGCCACCAATGGATGGGTTTGGTTCCCCTTCTGGCTGGCTGTGGGCAGCGTGTTCATCGTTGACCGGGTGATCAGTGCCTGGCGTGGTGGGTGGCGGGCACGACTGCTTGCGGCGATGATGTTCCCCGAGCTCGTCTACGACATGTACCTCGACGTGGTCTACGTGAAAGGCATCTTCGACGTTACATTCGCTCGGAAGGCGACATGGGGTCATGTCATCCATGGCGCCAATCAGCGGGATCTCCCAGCGGAGGTGACGTCGTGATCGGGGGCCACCTCCTCGCCGGCCTTCTCTTGCCCGAGGCGATCGTGCATAGCCAATGGTTCGCTGTCCTGACAACCTTTGTTGCGGTCAATACCGTGCTCTACCTGACCTTGGCGATCATCAAGATCTTCCCCAAGGCCTACCTCAGTGACTGGGTCGACCAGCGCAATCGACGGTCCGAGACGAGGAGCATCTACCCCGAACCGGACGGGGGACGATCTCCGATCCCAAAAGCGCCCGCAGCCGGTGGTCCGTCGACGGTCTGACCGCTGCGGCAGAATCTCCGCGTGGTCTCGCGGGCGCAACGCTCTCAGGCCTGGGGACTTGCCCATCGAAGTGGCGTCGCTCGCTGCGTCCAGCCGATGCTCGAGACGACGGCGGCCGGAGCTGAGCAGGCCAGACGGTGCCCCGAGGGGTTCCGCACTGATCTGGTCAACCCCTTCCTAAACCGTGTGTCGCAGGTTCGAATCCTGCCGGGGGCGCTAAGAACGACCAGCTCATGATGGTCTTCGGTGACGGGCAGTGAGGTAGCAGGCGTTGGTACGCTCTCATCGAGACGAGTGGTTCCGTCTATCGCCGGGTCAAACCCGGCGGCACGGCGTCGTGGTTCGCGCACGTGAGCTGGTACGAAGCCAATGACACGGATGGCGTCGTTCGGTCGGCCACGCAGGCGCCACCAGTCATCGAGAAACTCGGTCACCGCGCGATGGAACTGCTCGTCAGGTGACGCGACCGGCTTCGCCGACGTAGTAGTCGGCCCCGCCGGACCTTAGGAGCTGAATGATCTCCTCCCGCGCCGACCGGTGCTCGTTCCATCCGATCAGCAGCGCCCGTTTGGCGTGCGGATGCCGTGAGCGCGTCGCTGCCAGGAGCTGTGCGTCGTCCTCGTGACGCTCCGCGAGGACGAGCGCGATATCGACGGCCGCGGTGTTGTCCCTGAGCGACGCGATCGCGTCGAGGCGCGACCCCGCCACGACGACGTCGTAATGACGGCCGTAGCGGGAATCGAGTTCGGCGGCGAGCAACGACCGCGTCGCGGCGTCCTAGTCGGCGGCAACGATTCGTGGACGTTGCTTCGCTCGTGTTTGGTCGCGCATCGCGGGCTCCGGGTCAGGCCTCGCGCACAGGGAGCGAGAACATCATCCCGCTCTGGTTGTGCTCGGCGATGTGACAGTGCGCCATCCACAATCCCGGGTTCGTCACGTCCAGCAGGATGTCGACCGTCTCGCCGGAGCGGACGAGGACGGTGTCCTTCCACGCGAGGTTCGGCTCGACGACGTCATCGCGGGTGAGGATCAGGAACCGGCCCGCTCCATGGATGTGGAATGGGTGGTGCATGGGGTGGTCCTGGTCCATGTCATTGACGAGCCGTATCTTGACGAGGTCGCCGACTCGGAACGCCCAGTCGATCTCCCAGTTCTCCTTGCCGGTTGCGGCGTCGACGAGCTTCCAGATCACGTTGTGCGCGTTCGCTTCGGCGTTGATCTCTGGCATGAGATCTTCCCACTCGAGCCCGTCGGCCATGTCGCCCGCGGGAGCGTGCTCATGTCTGTGATGGTGTGTGTCGCCGTGGGGGTGCTCGGCACTCGGGCTGTGGGGAACGAGCCGCATGCCACACTTCGGGCACGTGCCGGCGGTGTGGGAACTGACGTCGGGATGCATCGGGCAGACGTAGGTGCTCGGCACCGGGACGAGCTTCATCCCGCACTGGGGGCAGGTCCCCGGCTCGCTCGCGAGAACGTCGGGATGCATGGGGCAGGTGTAGACAGGGGGAGTGGTCGCCGTGTCGCCGTAGAGGAGCGGCATGAGTGACTTGAACGCGAGCGTCTTGTCAGGTTGGCGCCCCACGTGCGCATCGAGTTGGTTCCGCCAGCGCGTGAGCTCGTCGCTCGTACGCAGGGTCTCGAACCCGTCCGCGATCGAGACTGTTCCACCGGGATCGGTGACGTCGATGGTGCCCAGGATGTAGGTGCGGTCGGGGGTGCGGTGCTCGAGTCGGACCGTGCCCGGTCGTTCGAAGCGGACGTCGACGATGGCGCGCTCGGAGGGGGCGAGGAGAACCTCGTCGACGAACGTCTCGTGTTCGTAGCGGCCGCTGTCGCCGCCCACGAGCTTCATGCGTGCGCCGGGGACGGCGACGTTGAACAGTCGCGTGTTCGCGGTGTTGGTGAAGAAGAAACGCACGGTCTCACCGACCCGGGCGGCGAGCGCGAGGTTCGTCTCGCCGCCAGTGAGCATCACGTTGCCGAATCGGCCCCGGGATCGACGCGTTGTAGGACAGCATGCGGACTCGGTCGCCGTCGAGGTTCTTGGCGACCGACGCGATGCGCAGCTCGAAGGTGTCGCCGTCGTCGAGTGTCACGACTTCGGGACGGGTGGCGTCGGCGAGGCCGGTGACGTCGGTCGAGAAGGTGGCCGTCGTGTCGGTCGTGGTGTGGTGCATGGAGTGGTTCACGATGCCTCCGAGGCGTTGGGCAGCAGTGGCCGCAGGTCGTCGGGGATGGGCATGGGCGCGAACGGGCTGACGTCGGCGCCGCCGGTGTTGCCGACCGGGTACTTGCCGGTCATCGATCCAGGCGCGGCCACGATCATGCGGAACAGCTGACCGACGAGCTCGCGGCGGTCGCGGCGGCGGAGCGCGGCGGCGAACATGGCAGCGTGCGTGCGCACGTGGGCGGAGGCGAGCGGCTGGCTGAGAATGTGAGCGCGCTCGAGGTGCGTCCACTCGGCGCTGGGATCGCCTGTCGAACGGGCGGCCCGAGCGGCGGCGAGTTCGGCGGCCCACGCGTTGCGCAGGCGGGTGCGGGCGTCGGGCGTGAGAGCGAGCGTGTTCATCGGGCATCTCCAGTGGTCGTGGCGGGCAGCGCGGGCCCCTCGCCGATGGTCTGTTGGACGAGTGCGGCGGGCGCCTTGGCGGGCGAGCCGGCGTCGAACGGCGGTTGCGGGTCGTACTCGATGGCGAGCTGGACCATCTGCGGCGCCTCGGGTCCGTACATGCGGTCGAGCAGCACGAGGGCCATGTCGATGCCGCTCGAGACACCGGCGGCGGTCACGACCTTGCCCCGCTCGACGACCCGCTCGGCCGTGTAGTGGGCGCCCAGCTGCTCGAGCGCATTCTTACGGGCCCAGTGCGTCGTGGCGTCGAGTCCGTCGAGGATCCCCGCGGCAGCCAGGTAGATGGCACCGGTGCAGACGCTCGTCGTCCATGTCGTCGTGGCGTGCACGGCGCGGAGCCACTCGATGAGCTCGGGTTGGAGCTCGGTCTCGCCGAGGCCGCCGGGCACGACGACGATGTCGGGCTCGGCGACGTCGGTGAACGACTTGGTGGCGATGAGGGTCCCTCGACCGACCTGGAATGGGCCGATGATGTCCAGCAGGGTGAAGTACGGGTAGAGCGCGAGTGCGATCTGCATGGGGCCGCCTCGGGCGTTGACTGCAGTACCTGCCATGCCCTCACCTTGGGCCTAAGGGGGCGGCATGCGCATCCGGCACGCCCCCTCAGATTGACCCTGGCCGTCCCCGAGCCGTTGCGTGACGGCCCACGAGCTCGGACCCGGCTCGTCGCCGCGAGTCTCGGAGACGTCGTCGCGTGTACGGACCCGGTCCTTCTCCGACATGCGGCGTTGGCAGCAATCGGGCGGTCAGGACGGCGAGACGGCCGACCCCGGGGGCCGTCTCGGGAGACGGGGACCGGTCGCGGCGGCGTCGACCAAGTCGTCGTTGAGCCTGCGGCCGGCCGCTACGTGGCTAGCGATCAGTGGTCGGTGTCGTCGATCGAGCGCCAGGCGGCGCCGGAGTCGGAGACCCGGATGTGCAGAGTCCGCGTCTTGTCGGCGGCGTCGTATCCGGTGCAGTCGTAGCGGTCACCGGTCACGCGGTGCAGGTCACATGGTGAAGAGCGTCGGGCGAATCTGAGCCCAGCTCGAGTGACCATGCGAGCGTCTCGGTGCGGCGGAAGTCGATTGGTGGTCGCGCCGTTGGAGTGCGCAGTCTGGGCGACGCCTGCGACGCCAATGAGGACGAGACAAATGACAACGACGAGGGTGGCGGCGAGGCTCTTGCGGCTGGTGATCATCGGGCTGGGCATGACTCGTTTCCCCTTCGAGGCGTGGTCGACTGCCTCAGCGTTGGACTAAGGCCCGCCACGCACATCGGGCGGGGCACCGCAGATCGCTGGGCGCGAGTCGGCCCGGGCCGTAGCCCGGGCCGAGTTCGCGTCTGGGTGAGGGCTACGCGGCAGCGCCGATCGGCTCGTCGATCTCCCGCTCGACGGTCTCGGGCTCGACGGCGACGGGCGACTCGCCCCGGGCGGGCAACCAGATGGCGGCGACCGTGGCACCAGCGGCGGCGACGGCGGCGGCGATCGTGAGGGCCAGGCCGAATCCCCCGAGGTACGCCGCTTGTGCGGCGTGCAGGATCGCTGCGCCGGAGGATCCACCGACCTGCTGGGCGACCACGACGGCCCCGCCCAGAGAGTCACCCGCCGTGTGGGCGGCGTGAGCCGGTAGCCCGGCCGTCGCCGAGGTCACTGCGCCGGTGTATTGCGAGGCGAGCACGCTTCCGAGCACGGCAACCCCCAAGGCGCCTCCGATCTCGCGGACGGTGTCGTTCACCGCCGATCCGACACCCGCCTTGGCTGCCGGCAGCGAGCCCATGATCGACTCCGTCGTGGGTGCCCAGGTCAGGGCGACGCCAGTGCCCATGAGCAGCATCCCGGGCAGGTAGTCGAGGTAGGTGCTTCCCGCACCGAGTCTCGCCTCCCACAGCAAACCAGCGGCGACGATCCCCATGCCCCCCACCACGACGAGCTTGGTGCCGAAACGCTCGACGAGCTTGGGGCTGACCGTCGAGAACACGGCCATGGTGAGCGCAAACGGGAGGAGGCGGATGCCGGCGTCGAGCGCCGAGTACCCGAGGACAAACTGCAGCAACTGGCTGATCAGGAACAACGAGCCGAACAAGGCGAAGTAGCCGAACATGACGCCGAGGCTGGCCGCCGTGAACCGCGGGTTCTTGAAGAAGGTGATGTCGAGCATCGGGTGGGCCGTATGGCGTTCCCATACCGTGAACGCGGCCAACGCGAGGGCGGCGATCGCGAAGCCGGCGAGCGGTCCCCGGCCGGTCCAGCCGTGCTCGCCGGCGGAGATGATCGCCCACACGAAGCTGCCGAGGCCGACGATGGACAGGCCGGCGCCGATCACGTCGGGCGGGGCCGCCTGGGGATCGCGAGACGTCGGCACCGCGTGGCGGCCGGCGACAAGGGCGATCACCGCGATCGGGACGTTGAGCGCGAAGACCGCGCTCCAGTGGAAGTGCTCGAGGAGGAATCCGCCGATGACCGGGCCGAGGGCGACGGCGAGGCCGCCGACGCTGGCCCACAGCGCGATGGCCTTGGCGCGCTCTTTGGGGTCGGTGAAGACGTTGGTCAGGATCGACAGGGTCGCCGGCATGATCAGCGCCCCGCCGACACCCATGACCGCCCGGGCGCTGATCAGCATCGGGGCCGACTGGGCGTGCATGGCGAACACCGACCCCGCAGCGAACACGACGAGTCCCGAGCTCAGGGCCCCCCGCCGTCCGAAGCGGTCACCGAGCGCACCGGCGGTGAGCAACAGCCCGGCGAAGACCAGGACATAGGCGTCGACGATCCACTGCAGCTCGCTGCCGCTGGCCTGGAGATCCTTCGCCAGCGTCGGCAGGGCGACGTTCAAGATCGTGTTGTCCAACAGGATGGCGAACAGGCTCAAGTTGAGGACAGCCAGGGTCCACCGGCGGCGGCGGTTGATCGTGGCTTCGTCGAGGACGGGGCCCCGCATGACCCGAGCCCAGCGCGACCGGTTTGGCGACGTGACGATGTGCATGACTGCTCCTTTGGTCGGTCTCACACGCAGCGTCGACCTAAGGGAGCGCAGCACGCATCGGGCAGCGCCCCTCAGATCCGCCGACGCGCCGCACCGTTCAACTCGGCGGCGATACTGGCAGAGCGATGAAAGGCCGAAACGGTGGGTACCCAGTCGTCGGACGCGACGACGAGCTCGCGGTGGTTCAGCGCGCCGTGGCGCGAGCGGCCGAAGGTCAGCCAGGGGTGCTGCTGGTCAGCGGCGACCCGGGAATCGGCAAGTCCACGCTCATTGCCGAGGCGGCCCGACGTACTGGCACGCCGCTGTATCTCGGTCGCTGCGTCCACGTCGGCGGGGACGCCATCCCGCTCGCTCCGCTGGTCGATCTGATCCGCCAGATCCAGCGAGGCAGTGATGTCGACCAGCTGCCCTCGCTCGAGTCGCTCAGCGAGCTGGCGACATCCGGCGCAGGACGGGTCGGCGACGTGTTCACCTTGGCCCTTGAACTCGTCCACGAGCTCGGCGCCGACGGCCCCGTCATCGTCGGTTGGGACGACCTCCATTGGGGTGATCCCGCGACGTGGGACCTCTTCGAGCACATCGCTCGGAACCTTGTGGACGAGCAGGTCGTGGTCGTCGGCGCCTACCGCGCCGACGAGGTCGTCCGTGACCCAGGGATGCGCCGCCGAGCGGCCGAGCTCAGCCGCCTGGGTGGTGTGGAGCGTGTCACGCTCGCCGGTCTGGCACGCAACGCCGTAGCCGTGCATGCCGCCGCCGTGTTGGGCATCCCGCCACCGCCGGCGTTCGTGGACGAGCTTCTACGGCGCGGCGAGGGCAACCCGTTCTTCACCGAGCAGCTCGTCGCTGCCCACCTCGCCGGCGATGCCATTCCCCCCCTGCTCTGGGATCTCCTCGAAGCTGACATCGCCGCTCTCGACTCCGCCGGTCGCCACGTGCTCGCTGCCCTGGCGACCGTCGGCCGCGACACGGATCCTGAGCTCCTGGCAGCGGTGGTCGAGCTCGACGAGGCGGCCGCTGAGGCCGCGGTTCGCGCCGCCGTCGACGCTCGGCTGCTTGTCGTGGACCCGGCGACCGACGCCTATCGGGTTCGGCATCCGCTCATCGGTGAGGTCGCCTACCACGCTGCGTTGCCGACCGAGCGGCGACGTCTCCACCGAGCGGTCGCGACCGCGTTGCAGGCGCACCCCGGTTTCGCCCTCACTGCCTCCGACGCGGCCGGTGAGCTGGCGCTCCACCTCGACCGTGGCGGCAACGAAGCGGCCGCGTTCGAGGCCCTGTTCGCGGCGGCGGACTCGGCCGAGCGGATCGCTCCAGCGACGTGCCTCGCCCACCTGGAACGGATCTTCGAGCTGTGGGAACGCCACGCGACTCCCGAGCACCAGCCGCAGCTTGTGCCGCGTCTGTGGCAGGCCGCTGATCTCGCCAGCGCCACCGGTCACAACGAACGGGCCGTCACGCTGGCCCGACGCGCTCTCGAGCTCGGCGACCCGCCGGAGGGACGCGCATGGGCCTATGAACGACTGGGGCGATTCCAGTGGTCATCAGGCTCGATCGAGGAAAGCGCCGAGACGTACACGCATGCCGCCGCCATCCTCGAGACAGCGCCCGAGCGGGACGCGACCGGGGCCGCGTTGACGTACGGGGGTCTCGCCCAAGCCGACCTCATGTTCTGCCGTTTCGACCGCGCCGAGCACTGGGCCCGACGAGCGCTGACGGCCGCGCCCTCACACGACGCAGCGTCCCGATCGGCTGCCCTGCGGGTGCTCGGTGTCGTGGAGACTCTCGCCGGCGACATCGCCGTTGGGCTCGAGCACAGTCGCGCTGCGGTCGACGAAAGCCTGTCGCCCCACCGTTGGGCGCTCGCCAACGCCATGCTCGCCATGATCCTCCTTGAGGTCGGTCGAACCGAGGAGGCGCTGACCGTCGCCGAAGACGGCGCCGCCCGATCACAACGCGCCGGCTTCGAGACGAGCTTCGGCACGTTTCACGCCGGTGTCGCCGCCCGGTGCCTGGTGCGCCTCGGCCGGTGGGACGAGGCCGACAACGTCCTCGCCGGCGTGGCATCACTGGACCCCACCCCGATCGGCGCCATCCAACTCGACGCCGCCGCTGCGCCGCTGGCCGCTCGTCGCGGACAGGTCGAGGCTGCCGCCGACCTCGCCGAACGGCTCCGTCGCCATCCCCATGATCCATTCAGCGACGCCATCATCAATGCCGCGCTCCTCGACGTGCACCTCGCGGCGAAGCAGTGGGACAGGGCCATCCACATCGCGTCGAGCGCGCTGAACCCGAAACCCAACGCCGGTGCGCGACTCGTGGCGCGCTTCACCTCCGGCTTGGTAACCGCCACCGTCGAACAGACCCTCGACAACCTCGCTCGCAAGGAAACCGTCGACCTCGACGCCACCCTCCTCGATCTCGGCCACCGGATCGACGAGGCCCGGGCAGACCCTGGCTCGGCCAGCCCGGCCGCGGCGGCGGACGTCGCGCTCGCCGAGGCCACGATCACCCGGCTCCGGCGCAGCGACCCCACCGCCTTCGCCCGAGCCGCCGAGGCCGCCGAACAAATCGGCGACGCCTGGGGCAGCGCACTCGCCCGCCTGCGGGAGGCCGATGCCGCGGCCAGCGCAGGGGCGAGCGCCCAGGCGGTCGACGCCCTGCGCACCGCCCACGACACCGCGAACACCCTCGGCGCCAAGGCCCTCGTCGACGACATCGAGGCCCTTGCCCGACGGGCCCGCATCAGCCTCGACGCGCCAACCGTTCACATCGTCGCACAGTCCGATGTCGTCCGGCTCGGCCTCACGTCCCGGGAAGCCGAGGTCCTCGCTCTGGTCGCCGCAGGCAAGACGAACCGGGAGATCGGCTCCGAACTGTACGTGTCGGAGAAGACCGCCAGTGTCCACGTCTCCAACATCCTGCGCAAGCTGGGCGTCAGCACACGCATCGACGCGGCGGCCATCGCCCAACGAATCGGAGTCGCCTGAGCCACATCTGAGGGGCCGATCCCGATGCGGCACCCGGCCCCTTAGACCGATGGTGGCGACATGCAGATTGCCATCTTCGCGTACGACCACATGACGGCCCTCGATGCCGTCGGGCCGTACGAGATCCTCAGCCGGCTGCCCGGCGCCGACACGATCGTCGTCGGCGAACGACACGGCCCGGTGCGCTGCGACAACCAAAGCCTCGCCATCGTCGCCGACGCCACCCTCGATGAGGTCACCGCACCCGACGTCCTCGTCGTCCCCGGCTGGTCCGGCGCCGAACAGCAGAATCTTCTCCGCCCCGGCCACATCCAGGACTGGCTGCGCGCCCTCGACCAGCACACGACCTGGACCACCTCCACCGGCACCGGCGCCATCCTCCTGGCCGCCGCCGGCCTCCTCACCGGCCGCCGGGCGACTACCCACTGGCTGGCCGTCGACTGGCTCGCCGCGCTCGGCGCCATGCCATCCAGCGAGCGCGTCGTGCGCGACGGCAAATACGTCACTGGCGCTGGCGTGTCCGCCGGCATCGACATGAGCCTCACGCTCGCCGCCGCCATCGCCGACGACCAGACCGCCAAGGCGATCCAGCTCCTGTTGGAGTACGACCCGCAGCCACCATTCAACTGCGGCTCCGTCCAAACGGCGCCGCCCGAGATCGTCACGACAACGCTCGCACTACGTAAGTACATCGTCAACGGCGCCCCCGAGGCATGACCGCCATCTGCTGGAGCGTCGGATTGGCTGAGAAGTGGAACAGGTGGAGTACAACTCCCAGCTCCGGCGGCCTTCACCGGAGAGCGGCTTGCTCCACCTGTTGCCCGGCTCAGAGGCGCTGGCCGGCGTCGACTCGAAGCGGCCCGACCCGTCTAGCGGTCGAGGATTCTCGCCAACCCGGGCGTCAACTGTCCGCGTACATTTCGTCGATCTCCGCTGCGTAGTGGGCGTGCACGCCGCGGCGCTTGAGCTTGGAGGTCGGGGTGAGCATGTCGGAGCTCGGCAGCCACTCCTCGCCGATGAGGGTGAACTTCTTGATCTGTTCGACTTGGGCGAACTGCTGGTTGACGTGATCGACGCCGGCTTGCACGGCGGCGACCACGTCGGGATCGCGGGCCAGTTCGGTCAGCGTCATATCCGCCTTGGCGTTCGTCTTGGCCCACACGACGGTGGTCTCGGGATCGAGCACGAGGAGCGCTGACACGAACTTACGGTTGTCGCCGATTGCGCACGCCTGGCCGACGAGGGGGATCGTCTTCAGTGCCGCCTCGAGATTGGCGGGCGAGATGTTCTTCCCGCCGGACGTGATGATCAACTCCTTCTTGCGATCGACGATCTTCACGAACCCGTCCTCGTCCATCACACCCACATCGCCGGAATGGAGCCACCCGTCGATGAGCGTCTCGGCCGTCTTGTCGGGCGCCTTGAAGTAGCCCTGGAAGACGTTGTCACCGCGGCAGACGACCTCGCCGTCGTCGGCGATGCTCACCTCGCAGCCGGGGATCGCCGGGCCCACCGTGCCGGGCTTGATCTTGTCGGGGTGTGCTTCCCAGGTCATCGGTCCCGTGGTCTCGCTCATGCCGTAGATCTCGCTCAACGGCATGCCGAGCGCGTTGAACCATTCGAGGATGTGCCGCGGGATTGGCGCGGCGCCGGTGATGCCGAGACGTAGCGAGTCGAGCCCCACGAGGCCCCGCACCGTGGAAAAGGCCACGGCATCGAGGAAGTCCCACGTGTCCTGCTGATCCTGGGTGATGGTGCCCTCACGGCGGGCCTGAATGATCGGCAACGCGGCAGCGACGGCCTCGTCGAACTTCTCTTTCTTGGCCGGGTCGGCGGCGAGCGCGGCGTTCACGCCCAGGTACACCTTCTCCCACACACGTGGGACGCCGAACATGATCTCCGGATGGACCTCGCGGGCGTAAGTGGCGATCTGCGCCGGATCCGGGCAGCTCGAGATCGTGAAACCGAGACGCATCCCGTTGTAGTGCGACGTGATCCGCTCCGCGATGTGCGCCATCGGCAGATAGGAGATGACCCGCAACCCCACGCCCAGGTCGTCACCCAGCGCGAACCCGTAGCAGCGGCTCAGCTGCTCGGAGGTGTACACCACGTTGTGCTGGCTGATCATCACTCCCTTCGGCGGTCCCGTCGTACCCGAGGTGTAGATGAGCGTGGCCACGTCGTCGGGGTCGGTGTCCTCGGCCAGCGCCTCTACATCGGCTGCGTCGGCCGACAGCAGCGCCTCGAAGGACGCCACGTCGGTGGCCACGTCGCCAGCGGGCGGATCGATGACGAAGATGCTGCGCAGCCGGGGGAGCTCGGTACGCACCTTCAAGAACCGCTCGAGAAACCCGACGTCCTCCACCACCGCGATCTCGGCCTCGGCATGATCGACGAGGTACTGCAGCTCCTCCGGCGACGACGAGTTGTAGATCGAGACCGGCGTCGCCCGCAACAACGTCGCCGCGAGATCAACGACATGGAACTCGGGCCGGTTGCGCATCATCAGCACCATCCGCTGGCCCTGCCGAAGCCCCGCCGCTTGCAGCCCCGCCGCTACTCGAGCGACCTGAGTACGCAGCTGCCCATACGTCATCTCCTCCCACCCACCGGCCGTTTCGCCCCCCATCCGACGCAGGGCGACCACTCCCGGATTCGCAGCGGCGGTCCGTAAGAACGCTCGGGGCACGGTGTCCCCGGCTACCGCGGCGTTGATCTCGGCCATCTCGGCGTCGTAATCGCGAACGGTCATGGCCCTGGTCCCTTCTCCCACTGCGCCCGAACACGATTCTCGCGCCGCAGAAGCCCCGCCCGAAGCAGGGGCCCGACAGGCGGACTTGACGCAGCTCACGAGCTCAGACCAGGAGCGACTCCCGACGGCTCGTGTTCGGCGGCCTCCGACCAGTGGCGTGCGTCGCATTGCCGGCTAGATAGGCAACGAGGTGGTTGGTGAGAACTCGAGCATCCGGGCCGGCGCCGTCGAGGAAGCTCGACTTGCGGCGGCGAGTGAACGGAAGGCCGAGCACGTACAGTCCCGGCTGGGTCATGACGCCGCCATCGTGAATGATCCCCCCTTTGCGATCGAGGAGTTTGTCCTCGAGCCACGGATAGTTGGGCTTGAACCCTGTGGCCCAGACGACGGTTGAGTAGTCCGAAAGCGTGGCGCTGGTTCGCGGGGTGCGAACCAGTGTCGGTCGGGGTCGGTCGACGTCGGCCAGGTCCGCTTCGAGGCCATGATGGCGAGCGAACTCGTCGATCTGGTCCAACAGATCGGCCCATCTTGAGATCCGCATCCGCGCACGTATTGGCGAGTGAGCCCGAGAATTGTGCGTGTCCGCCGTTCACGCCGACGAGCCGTCCGACCAGCTCGACCCCGATGTCGGTGAGGGCGTTGAGATCGAGCGTCCGGTGTTCAGGTGAGCCGACGAGTTGGAGTGACGGAAGCCGCCGAGCCTTTGCGATGTCGTCGACCTCGTCGAACCGGGTGTCGAGAAGACCCATGGCGTCCATCCACCAGTGGATGTCCATGCCCCGGTACGTCCTGGGCAATCGGGTGTGTTGTCCCACCGCCAGGGCGACGTCGCGCCCGCTCCGGGCCAACTCCTCGGCGAGTTGCACACCGGATGCCGACGCTCCGACGACGAGCACCCTCCCGTCCTCGACGTCGCCGGGATGACGGTAGTGAATGGGAGCGAGTTGCCTGATCTGTGATGACAACTCGCTGGCGATGGACGGGATCTTCGGTGTGCTGCACGCACCGGCGGCGACGACCACCGCCCGACAGGAGACCGGACCATGTTCGGTTGCCACCCGGTAGCCGAGGTTGGTTGCGGTGACGGACAGAACCGTCGAGTTGGTCTCAACGGGTGCGCCGATGGCGAGGCGGTATCCCTCGAGGAACCCGACGAGTTCTGAGGCCGTCATGTAACCGTGAGGATCATCACCTCGGTAGGTCCATCCGGGTAGCCGGCTGAGCCAGTTGGGCGTGAGGAGACGAAGCGAGTTCCACCGTTCGGTCCGCCATGAGTTGGCGACCTCGGAGCGCTCGAGTACCAGGTGATCAATCGAGCGCTCGCTGAGGCAGTGGCTCATGGCCAGGCCGGCCTGCCCAGCGCCAATGATGGTGACGGTGGTGTGCATGGGGATCGCTCCGCCTCGCATCCACGGATTCAGGCGACTTCGACCCGGACATTGGTCGGGTTGGTCACGACGTCGAACACCGCCGACCGCTTCTGAGACTGGGCGACGATGCCCTCGATCTCTTCCTTGGTGGCGTCGGCATCAATCTCGTAGCGCACCGTGATACCACCGAACCCGTTGCGAACATCAGGGTCGATGCCCAGGATCCCGGCCAGGTCCATGTCGCCGGTGAGGGTGGCGGTCACACTCCGGAGCTGGACGCCCCGGTGTTGGGCCACGGCCGCCACGCCGGCGGTGAGGCAGCCGGCGAGGCCCGCGAGCACCATTTCCACTGGTGTCACGCCGTGGTCTTCGGAAGCGAAAATCTCCGGATGATCGGTTTCCAGCGTGAAGGTCGTCTTGTGCGCCTGCGGCCCACCGGCGCCGAAAAAGTCCCGCATCGTCGTGCAGCTGTGGGTTCCGTACATCCACTTGTTGGTGGCCTTCCATGTGAACTTGGCGGCCGCCGGCGCGCCGGTCATGGCTTCGCGAGCTCCCAAGAGCGCCTCGACGTTCACGCCGTTGTCGACGGTATCGGTGACGGTCATTGCAGTTCTCCTCTTGTTGCCCCGTGTGGGGTCGTTCGTGTGGCTCGCACTCTGCTCCCACCTGCCCGGTCGAGCTTGGAGAGATGCCGGAGAACACGTGGAGAAAAGACTTCAGGCATTCTCCTCACAGGGCCCAAGCATCGAACGGTGGCGGCGTTCAGGGTTGGAGACATGGCCACCGAACCGAGATCCGATGAAGATCTTCCCCACCCGAGAGGGCACTACGACGCCGTCATCGTGGGAGCGCGTGCTGCTGGTGCCGCCACGGCCATGCTGCTCGCCCGCCATGGACTTCGTGTTCTCGCTGTCGACAAGGCGGCCTACGGCAGCGACACGCTGTCGTCTCACGCCCTCATGCGAGGCGCCGTCACCCGGCTGAACCGCTGGGGGCTGCTCGACAAGATCTGGGAGGCCGGCACTCCCGTCATCTCGAAGTCGTCGTTCCGCTATGGCGCCGAGGTGCTCGACCTCGACGTTCCCGCTACTGAGGAGATCCCTGGTTTGGCTGCACCTCGCCGGACCGTCCTCGATCCGATCCTGGTCGACGCTGCAGTAGACGCTGGCGCTGCCGTGCACCACGAGACGCGGCTTCTGAGAATCGACACCGACGCGACGGGCCGCGTGCGCGGGGTGGAGCTCAGGTTCGCCGATGGTTCCACCGAGGCGATCACCACAGATCTGCTCATCGGAGCCGACGGTCTGCGATCCGCCGTCGCGCGGCACCTCGACGTCCCGGTCACTCGTCAAGGCGTCCACGCATCCGCCTACGTGATGCAGTACTTCGCTGACGTCGACCTTCCCGCGGATAGATACTCGTGGCTCTACCGACCCAAGCTCGGTGCCGGAGTGATCCCCACCAACGCCCACTCCTTCTGTGTCTTCGCCGCGATGCCGCCCGATCGTTTCCACTCGGAGGCCCGCCGCCACCCGGCCGCCACGATGGCTGACGTCGTGGGCGCAGTCGACCCGGACCTCTGGCACACCCTGAGCAATGGCACGGGAGCAGGTCCGCTTCGCAGCTGGCCTGGGGTTTACGGGCAGTTCCGCAGGCCGTATGGACCGGGATGGGCCCTCGTGGGAGACGCCGGCTACTTCAAGGACCCGTTCGCGGCTCATGGCATCTCGGACGCGTTCAGGGACGCCGAGCTGTTGACCGAAGCGACCCTCGACGGAGACTTCCCTCGCTACGAACATGTTCGTGACGAGTTGTCGCTGCCGCTGTTCGCGGTGCTCGAGCAGATCGCCAGCTACGACTGGGATCTCGACACGCTCCCTGACCTCCACGTGCAGCTCTCACGGGCGATGCGCGACGAAGAGGCCGCCGCCACGGCCCTGGCGCGCGAGGCGGCGGTCGCGGTATGACTCCCGAGGGAATGAGAAGATGAGGGAGTGACGGCAGTGTTCCGCTTCGAGGGATTCGAGCTCGAACCGGCGGCACGGGAGCTTCGCAACAACTCGGGACCCGTGCACGTCGAGCAGCAGGTCTTCGACGTCCTTCGGCACCTCGTCGAGCATCGCGATCGTGTGGTGCCCAAGACGGAGCTACTCGATGAGGTCTGGGGTGATCGATTCGTCTCCGAGTCAGCGCTCACCAGCCGAATCAAGAGCGCTCGACAAGCGGTCGGCGACAGTGGTGACAGCCAGCAGCTCATCAGGACCATCCGCGGAGTCGGCTATCGATTCGTGGCCAGCGTCGACGTCGTCACCGACAAAGGACCCACCGTGCCTCCTGATGTCGAGCGACGGCTGGGGACCGCAGACGGTCCGTCCGGTCCGGAACTGAGGATTCGCTTCGTCGAGGCCGCCGGCGGCGTGTCGCTCGCAGTTGCCGAGACCGGCGAAGGCCCATGTTTGGTGAAGACAGCCACCTGGCTCACCCAAGTCGACAAGGACACCGACAACAGCCCTGTCTGGGGGCATTGGGTCCGGGCACTGAGTCGTCGCTACCACTACGTGCGCTACGACCCAAGAGGTTGCGGCCTGTCCGACCGTGATCTTGCCGGTCAGGATCTGACGAACCTGGACCTGTGGATCGACGATCTGCGCCGGGTCATCGACGACCTCGACCAAGAGCGAGTCGCGCTCCTCGGCGTCTCACAGGGAGGACCCGTCGCCGTCGGCTTCGCCGCTCGGTACCCCGAACGTGTGTCTCACCTGATCCTGTACGGCACGTATGCCCGCGGCATGAAGCGACGGGGCGACCCCATCCAATTCGACGAGGCCGGTCTCCAAGTCGATCTTCGCGCGGGTTGGCTGGGGGACGACGAACGACAGCTTCCGCGAGATCTTTGCTCGTCAGTTCGTGCCGGATGCGCAATCCGACGAGATCGCCTGGTTCAACAACCAGCTACACCTAACTACCAACAGCACCAACGCGCCCCTGCTCGAGGGAGCGTTCCACGAGCTCGATGTCAGCGGCCTGGCCCGGCGCGTCGTAACCCCGACAATGGTTCAGCATGCCGTCGGCGACAGAGCGGTCCCGTTCGAAGAGGGACGCCACCTAGCGAGACTCATCCCCGGTGCCCGATTCGTCACCCTGCACAGCAGAAATCACATTCTCCTCCAACGAGACGCCGCCTTCCCTCAGTTCATCAACGAGATCGAACGGTTCACCTCCACCTGATCTGTTGTGCTGTGGAAGACTGGATGACGAGTCACGCCACAGTCGGGGGGAACGTAGATGATCCTCAGTGAAGAAGCCTCGACGGTCCGGGGTGCCTGCGCCCACGATTGTCCTGACACCTGCGCCATGCTCGTGACGGTCGAGAATGGCGTCGCGACGAAGGTCCGGGGCGATCCCGATCACCCGTTCACCGCCGGCGGCTTGTGTGTGAAGGTGAACGACTACACGCATCACACCTACAGCCCCGACCGTGTGCTGTATCCGTTGCGGCGGGTCGGTACCAAGGGGGAAGGTCATTTCGAACGGATCTCGTGGGACGATGCCTTGGATGAGATCGCGACGAGGTTCCAGTCGATCTCTGCCGAGTTCGGCAGTCAGGCGATCTTGCCGTACAGCTATCTCGGAACCCAGGGGGTGCTCAATGGTCTGACGGTTGGCGACCCGTTCTTTCACCGCCTTGGGGCCACCGTGTCGGAGCGGACGTTCTGCGACTCAGGCGCCACCACCGCCTACCTCATGACGTTGGGCCCGGCGGCGGGCATGGACCCGGAGAGCTTCGTCCATTCGAAGTTCATCATTCTCTGGGCCTGCAACATCCGGTCGACCAATCTGCACATGTGGCCATTCATCAAGGAAGCGCAGGCCCGGGGGGCCAAGGTCGTGGTCATCGACCCCCTGCGCCACCGCACGGCTCAGAGCGCCGACTGGTACATCCCCATCAAGCCAGGTACCGACGGTGCGCTGGCCCTCGGGATGATGAACGTCATTGTCAACGAGGGCCTCGTCGACGAGCACTATGTCGCCAATTACACGGTCGGCTACGAGGAACTGGTCGAACGATTGGCCGACTATCCCGTCGAGAAGGTCTCGCAGATCACGGGCATCCCGGCCGGCGACATCGTCACCCTCGCCCGGGAGTACGCCGCCAGTCAGCCGTCGGCCATCCGCATCGGCGTGGCCATCGAACGAAACGCGGGCGGCGGCCAGGCCGTCCGCTCGATCGCCTGCCTGCCCGGCCTTGTCGGCGCCTGGCGTCGCGTCGGCGGCGGGATCCTGCAGCTGCCCCTGTGGGCCTTTCCTCTCAAGTGGGATGTGCTCCAGCGGCCCGACCTGATCCAGCCCGGCACCCGAGTCCTCAACCAGTGGCTGCTGGGGCCGGCGCTCACCGGTGAGCTCGGTCTCGACCCACCCATCAAGGCCCTGTTTGTCTACAACTCGAACCCGGTCGTCGTCGCTCCTCACCAAGACAAGACGCTGGCGGGCCTGCGGCGCGAGGACCTGTTCACCGTGGTCTCCGAGCAGTTCCTCACCGACACAGCCGACTACGCCGACATCGTCCTACCCGCGACCACCCAGCTCGAGCAGTTCGACATCATGTTCTCCTGGGGCCATTTCTATGTGTCGTTGAACAATCCGGCTATCGAGCCAATCGGTGAAGCCGTGTCCAATGTGGAGATGTTTCGCCGTCTGGCCGAGCGTATGGGTCACGACACCAGCGATTGGTACGGCCTTCCGGCCGAAGCGATGGCCGAGGCGTCGTACGACTGGTCTGCTCCCGCGTTGGAGGGCATCACGATGGACCGGCTGAAAGCAGAGGGCTGGGCTCGCCTCAACCTCCCCGGCCCCCACGACTACGCCCCCTACGCCGAGGGTGGCTTCCCGACGGCGTCGGGCAAGTGCGAGTTCAAGTCCTCACTGGCCGAGTTGGCCGGCAACCTCGTCGTCCCCGTGTTCCGTGAGGGCTACAACGAGTTCCAGCCAGGCGGTACCGTTGACCCGCTCCCGCATTACGTCCCGCCCCCTGACGAGCAGAACGCGGGCTCGTCCTATCCGCTGTTCATGTTGAGCCCCAAATCGCACGCCTTCCTCAACTCCCAGTACGGCAACATGGCCTACCAGCGACGGGTGCAGGGCGAGCAATCGGTGGTGATGCACGCCGACGACGCGGAGACACGCGGGATCGACGAGGGCCAGCCCGTTCGTGTCCACAACGCGAACGGCGAAATCACCGGGGTGGCGAGGATCGGCGCCGGCGATCTGGTGGCGCGAGGCGTTGTCATCGTCCCCGTCGGCCACTGGCGCAAGGTCGAAGGTGGGGCCACGGCCAACGCGATCACGAGAACGGCCTTTGCCGACCTCGGCAACGCCCCGACCTTCAGCGACACCAGAGTCGATGTGACACCGGCTTGATCGCCCACCGTGCCGGTCGCGGATTCATGGCGGGGCAGCGCCATGGCTGCGGGCTGCACCCTTTCGAGCGAGAACGAGGGTCGGCGGGAGCCCACCGAAGCACGGTTCGTCTCGTCTGGCGCAGCGCGACTTGCCCATCCACTTGCCCATCCAAGCGGCGTGACTCGGTGCGTCACGCCGAGATTCATGAGGAACGGTGGTCGAAGCGGAGCACGCCAACCGATGCCAGGAGGGCCTTGACACCGTTCTTGTCAACCCCTTCCTAGACCGTGTGTCGCACGTTCGAATCCTGCCGAGGGCGCGAAGAAGGGCTGGTAGAAGACACGGCTGGGCCGCCCGGTGACAGATTAGGCCACTGAAATAGCGTCGATGTGGATGGGCAGCGGCGTGGACACGGCGTGGGCTCCTGGCGTTCGCTGGAGAGTCGGCGTGCTTCAGCGAGGCTCCTTGCAACGAGACGAGATGGAGCGCATCGGTGTCCGGAACCGTGCCTCAGGCCTTGTCGGACCGAGCTCGACGGCGTCGCCGCGGCCGCGCCGCTCACGATCGGTGTCGCCCGCCAGTGGCATGGGACCACCTTTCCGCCAGTTATGGGACCACTTACGGTGCACTCGCTACCTGTTCCGTTGGTCGGCCCCAGGCAGGTGGCGATGTTCCGGGAGGTGCCGGTGTTCGAGATCCGTGAGGTTCTGCAGTTGTGGTTGCGGGGCGAGGGGTTGCGGTCGTGCCGGAGCGGACGTGGCACCGCTACGCGCTGGAGGTGTTCGGCGTGGGCCGCTCGGCCCGCAAGACGACGGTGCGGGTCGCCGACGGCGAGCCTGGCCTTGAGCTGCAGGTCGATTTCGGGAGGATGGGCGTCCTGGCCGACGAGGCGACCGGCCGGCGTCGGGTGGTGTGGGCGTTGATCTTCACGGCGTGCTACTCGCGTCACGTGTTCGCGTGGCTGAGCTTCCGTCAGAGCCTGGAGGAGGTGATCGCCGGGTTCGAGGCGGCGTGGATGTTCTTCGGTGGGCTCGCGGTGGTGATTCCCGACAACATGAAGACGATCGTCGAACATGCCGCCGGGATCGAGCCTTGACTCAACCAGGCGTTCGTCGAGTACGCCCAGACACGAGGGTTCGTGATCGACTCGGCCCGGGTCCGCGCCCCGACCGACAAGCTGCGCGTCGAGCGGACGGTGGCGTTCGTGCGGAACAGCATGTGGGCGGGCGAGACGTTCAGGTCCCTGGCCCTCGCGCAGACCCAGGCGGAGCAGTGCCGATCACGCCCTCGGCGTGTTGAAAGTCCGGTCGAGTGCGTCGACGGGTTTCACTGGTGCTCCAATCTGTGTAAGTTACTGGTTACACAGAGGAATTCGCGTGACGATGCAAGGCACGTCGGGAGGTGAGGCGATGGATGAGGCACTTCGGGCGCTGGCCGACCCGACCCGCCGCGCGATCCTCCGCCTGGTCCGCGACGCGGAGCTGCCGGCGGGTGAGATCGCTGCCCACTTCCCGTCGATCAGCCGCCCTGCGGTGTCGCAGCATCTGGGGGTGCTCGCAGAGTGCGGGCTGGTCGCCGTCCGTCCCGACGGAAATCGGCGTCTGTACCGGTGGCGTCGCGAAGGCCTCCGCGACGCCGCGGCGTTCGTCGACGAGATGTGGTCCGACCGACTGGCTCGGCTGAAGATCGCGGCCGAGCGCGAGGAATGGCCGGAACGCACTCGATCCGCCCGAGCCGACACTCCAGCGGCGCGAGGAGGAACCCGGCAATGACCGAGACAGAAGCAGCGATCGTGGAGCAGACGGTGCGAATCAACGCGAGACCGGAGACGGTGTGGAAGTACTGGACCGACCCGCAACGCATCTGCGACTGGTGGGGAGCTTTCGCCGAACTCGACGCCCGCCCCGGTGGCGTCTGCCGGATCGAGATGGACGGCGGCCCGGTAATGATCGGTGAGTACGTCGAGCTCGTTCCGTTCGAGCGGCTCGTGTTCAGCTTCGGTTGGGAACAGACCAACGGCGCGCCGGAGATCGCGCCGGGAACGAGCCAGGTCGAGGTCACCCTGCTCGACGACGCCGGGGACACGATCCTCACCCTGCGCCACACCGGCATCCCGACGGCGTTCGCCGGGATGCACGCGACCGGATGGTCGCACTTCCTACCGATCCTCGTCGCTGCCGCCACCGACGAGAGGACCGCATGAACGTCGACATCGTCACCGACATCGTCGTCGATAGGTCGCGGGCCGTCGTCAGCGCCTACGCGGCAGACCCCTCCAACGCGCCCGAGTGGTACGACAACATCGACTCGGTCGAGTGGAAGACGGCGCCGCCGCTGCAGGTCGGGTCACAGGTCGAGTTCGTGGCCCGCTTCCTCGGGCGAACGCTGCGGTACACCTATGAGGTTGCCGAGTTCGTTCCGGGCCAGCGGCTCGTGATGTGCACGCAACAGGGCCCGTTCCCGATGGAGACCACGTACACGTGGGAAGCCGCATCTGGCGACGCGACTCGGATGACGCTCCGCAACTGCGGCGAACCGGCCGGGTTCTCGAAGCTGATGGCGCCGCTGATGAAGCCGGCGATGCGCCGCGCGAATCGCAAGGACCTCACCAAGCTGAAGACGATCCTCGAGTCTCGACCAGAGTGAGGTTTGGCGTCGAAGTTGGTCACAGTCGGCCCGGGCGGTCGTCCAAGCCTCGTGAGCCACTCATCACAGAAGGAGACGACCATGACATCATCGAGACCGCGTCGAGCCCGGAACACCTGATGCACATCTTCGCCGAACGCGCCGGAGCCGGGGACGCCGCCGGACTGCTCGCGCTCTACGCCAGCCGGACGGCAGCTGGCTCGTGTTGATCGACCAGCCTCGCAGTGCGACGCTGGACTCGTGAGCGAGCCCCGTCACCCGCCTGGCGATGTTCCGCGGCGACTCCGCGTTCTCGACGCGGGTGCACCGGATCGCCGTCCACGTCTTGGCTGCCCAGGTGATGCGCTCCTGTAACACACCGTTCGCCATGCTCATCGAGGGCGCGTGGGGTGCCCCCGACGAGAGGGGAACCACGATGCTGATACAGGCCTCAGAGCTGATCGCCAACCCGGGGAAGAGTGGCGTGCTCGGACAGACGGTCACCGCGATGCGAGCGGGCACCATCGCCCGCCCGCGCTCCAGCCACGAGCGGGCCCGACCCGGCCCGTCAGCGATCTGTCCGAGCACGGCCTCCTCGGCCGGCGCGGTGTCGTGCACGAGTGAGGTCCCGGTCGCCGTGGCCAGTAGACCGGCAACGGCGTCCGCCCACAGGGCGTCGCGCTGGTCGGGATGGAGCCCCGTCAACCATTGCCACGTGGTGTCGAAGTCGGCGTGCTGCCCGAGGGTGCTGCGCACCGGCGCGAGACCCCGGCACATGCGGAACGCGGCACGGTGGTCATGGTCGCGGGCCCATGCCATCGCCGCCACCACATCGGGCATGCGGCGCAAGAACCGTCGACGCTCGAGCCCCATCCGCCCAGCACCGACGTCATCGCACCAATCGGCGAAGAAGTGTGCGTGCGCTCTCTCGGCCTGGGCGAGGCCGCCCCGTTCGGCCCCGCGCTCGAGGCAGAACTGGCGGACGGTGTTGAGCATGCGGTACTGCCCGTTGTCGTCGTCGAGCTGGAGCAGCCCGACGTCGGCCAGCCGGCTGATCTGCTCGGACGCATCGTCAGAGCCATCCATCAACCTCGTGACGGCGACCGCGGCATTGGCATCGAACGGTGATCGGAACGTGGCGAGGGCGATGAGCAGCTGTTGCTCGTCCGGGCTGATGAGCTGGAAGCTCCACTCGATCGAGGCGCGCAGCGTCGTGTGCCGGGCGATCGGAGCGCCTTTGCCCTTCCAGCGGAAGATCTCGCCGATGCTCTCGGCGACCGTCGCCAGCGGAAGGGTCCGCAACCTTGCCGCGGCGAGCTCCAGCGCCAATGGCATGCCATCGAGCTGCAGGCAGATCGACACGACGTGCCCGATGGCGTGGCGGTCGACGGCCATCCCCGGGCGAGCCTCACGGGCCCGGGTGAGGAAGAGACGGATCGCATCGTGGCGATCCAGGTCGTCGAGCGTCAACGCCGCGGCCCGCCCATCGGGCATTCCGAGGGCGGGCACCTGCCACACCACCTCGCCGGTAACGCCGAGGGCCTTCCGGCTGGTGACGAGGGCGCGGGCGTCCGGGCACCTGGTGAGCAGTTCGACGATGACGGTGGCGGTGGCGTCGATACGGATGATCGGCGATCAGCGACACGATGGTCGCCATGACCTCGACGTCGTCATCGGCGTCGAGGAGGAGGACGACCAACTCCTCCATCGCGGCGGCGTGCAGGTCCCTGAGCCGGTGGACCTCGACCTCGGCCCACGGCTCGTGGGCGACTCGTCATACGGCGTTCCCTGCCACAACGAGCGGCGCGCTCGAGCGCGAGCTGGCCCGGCGTCCGCGTCGTCGGCCGCACCGACCAGCCGTTCGAATTCGGCGACATCGGTGTCGGCCGTCAGCCGGTATCCGGCCGGGGCTGTGACGAGGACGTCGGGGCCGATGGCGCGGCGGAGCCGGCTGATCGACGTGCGCAGTGCTCCGGCCGAGAGCCCCAGGGTGCTCCTCGAGGACCGCGCAACGTACGGCGCCGCCGGCGTGCAGGCACAGGATCGCCAGCAACCGCCGTTGCCGCTCGCTCGCCAGGTTGAGCTCAGGTCCACTGGCATCGAATGCGCGTATCGGACCGAGCACCTTGCAGTGCGCCACTGTTTCCCCGGGTCGCCGACGACCCGCACGCCAGTGGCGCCCGTCGACCAACAGCAACGTAGCAGCCGGCGCGACCGTCACCGGGTGTCGCTCCCTCGTCATCGACCCGGCGCCCGGACCGACGTCATCGCTCTGCAGCGAGTTCGGTGCAGGAACCGGCCACATCTACGGTGGCGCGCCGTGGCCGAACTTCACACCGAGCTCCCCGCCGACCCGCCGGTTTCTGACGAGCGGACGACCCTCGAGACGTTCCTCGAGTACCAGCGCGCCGTGCTTGCGCGCAAAGCCGAGGGCCTCAACGACGAGCAGTCCCGCCGCGCCGCGTGCCCGCCAAGTGACATGACGATCCTCGGCATCGTCCGCCACCTCGCCGAGGTCGAGCGCAGCTGGTTCCGACGGGGCCTCGCCGGCCAGGATGCGCCACCGATCTTCTACGGCGACGCCCATCCGCTCGGCGACCGTGACGGCGACTTTCATCCACCGGCCGATGCGACCATCGACGGAGCGCTCGCTGCGCTGTCCGCCGAGATCACCGCGGCGCGGGCGGTGATGACCGGCGTCAGGTCGCTCGACGAACTCGAGCAGGTCCAACACACGGGGCGCGACCGGAAGAACGTGCGCTGGATCCTCGTCCACATGATCGAGGAGTACGCCCGTCACCTCGGCCACGCCGACCTGATTCGTGAGGCGATCGACGGCACGATCGGCGACTGACACCGGCTTCGATCCTGCGCATCCGGACGCGGCCGCTCGGCGGTGTCGGCCGCGATGCGCGGCGCATCTGGATCTCTTCGGCGCCTTCGGTGATGCGGTAGCGGCGGTGGTCCTGCGGGATCTCGAAGTCCATACGGTGTCTCCTGGGTTGATGAACCGATCGAGCGCCCGGGCGCAGCGCGACCATGGCGTCAGCGCGCGTCGCCTGCCACGAGGGCGGTGAGCTCCGCGAGCCGGTTGGCGTAGCCCCATTCGTTGTCGTACCAGCCGAACACCTTGACCAGGCGGCCGGACACCATCGTGAGCCCGGCGTCGAAGACGCATGATGCCGCCGCGCCGACGATGTCGGTCGATACCAGCGGCTCGGTGCTGTACTCCAGCACGCCGGCCATCCCCGTCGATGCGGCGGCAGCGAAGGCGGCGTTGACGTCGTCGACGGTCGTTTCCTCGTCGAGCACGACGGTGAGATCGGTGATCGAGCCGTCGGCGACGGGGACCCGCAGCGCCGTGCCGTCCAGACGGCCCGCCATCTCCTCGATCACCGCGCTCGTCGCTCGGGCCGCACCCGTCGACGTCGGCACGATGTTCAATGCTGCGGCCCGGGCCCGCCACGCGTCCTTGTGCGGGCCATCGACGAGCATCTGGTCGCCCGTGTAGGCGTGGACCGTCGTCATGAACCCCCGTTCGATGCCGAAGCGGTCCTGGAGGACCTTGATCATGGGCGCGAGGCAATTGGTGGTGCACGACGCGTTCGACACGACGTGGTGACGGCCCGGGTCGAACGTGGCGTCGTTCACACCGATCACGAACGTCCCATCGGCGTCCTTGCACGGCGCCGACACCACCACTCGCTCGGCACCGGCCGCGAGGTGTCCAGCGCAGGCAGCGCGGGAGTTGAAGTGCCCGGTCGATTCGATCACGACGGTCACGCCGAGATCCCGCCAGGGGAGGGCGGCCGGGTCGCGCTCGGCCAGCAATCGAACCAGTCGGTCGCCGATCTGCAAGTGGCCTTCGCCGGCGGTCACGGGTTCCGGGAACCGACCATGGATCGAATCCCGGGTGAGCAGACCGACCATGGTCTGCGGTGGCCCGAGCTCGTTGATGGCGACAACGTCGAGGTCGAGGTCGCGCTCAAGTGTGACCCGAAGCACGCCCGTCAGAGGGAGCGCGACGAGGAGCGTCGTCACGACGAGCTGAGAGAGGTCACGGACGTGCACCCGACGACCAGCTGCGGGGGGCGGTGGTGTGTGCTTCTCCGCGCAGGCTGACGTCGTCGGCGGAGCACTGGTGACGGCGATCGGCATCGACGCCTACCGCCATCTCCGGGGACGAAGGAGCCACCTCCTACTGGCCACGTTGCCGGTGTTGCTGGGTGTCCACCAGTTGATCGAGGCGTTCGTGTGGTGGGGAGTGGAAGGACACGTGCCGCGTTCCCTCGGACGGGTTGCACTCTGGACATACCTGCTCATCGCCTTCGTCGTCCTTCCGGTGTTCGTGCCGTTCGCCGTCCTCGTCCTCGAGCCGACCGGTAGGCGTCGGTGGCAGATGGTCCCGTTCGTCGCGCTCGGCGTCGGCGTCTCCACAGTGCTGGCTGCCGCGATGCTCGCCGCGCCGATCTCCGTGGAAGGGCAGCCGTACCACCTTGCCTACACCGTCGAACTCAGTCACGGTGGCATTGTTGTCGTCCTCTACGTCGTCGCCGTGTGCGGAGCGTTGCTGTTCTCCGGCTATCGCCACATCGCCGTCTACGGGCTCGCGAACTTCCTGTGCGTTGCCGGGCTGGCCTGGCTCACGCTCGACGGGTTCACCTCGCTGTGGTGCGCCTATGCGGCGTTGTCGGCGGGCGCGGTCGCGTGGCACATGCGCTATGGAAGGGTCCACCGGCTCACGCCCTACGTGCTCACATGATGGTCGATCCCATCCCAGTGGGTCAGGGCGTCGTCGCGACCAAGACCGGGCATCGGGCCATGCCCACGACCCCCATCGTCACGCTTCCGAGGGCGAGGCGGGCCGCCCCGGTGCGCGCATGGCTGCTCATCGCGATGAGGCCGACGTCGAACGAGTCGGCCATATCGGCGAGCGCCCCAGCCGGGTACGAACTGCGGATGACGTTCTTCTGGACGCGAAGTCCTTCGGCTTCCACCTTGCCGGCGATTGCGTCCAGGATGTCGTCGTTCGTCAGGGTGTCCAAAGGATGGATCGCGATGGCCACATCGACGTCGAGTGCGAGTGCCTTGGCCCACTCGATCGCCGTCGGCAGCACCGTCGGGGCGATGCTCGATCCGTCAACACACATGAGCAAGCGCTGTGGCCCATTCGGCCATTCGGTCCTGCAATGCCGGCCGAGCAGGACCACAGGGTCCCGGGAATCGGATACGACCTGCTCAGCGACGCTGCCGAGCAACCCCCACCGCAGGCGACCCCGCCCGTGGCTCGTCATGCAGACGATGCGGCCGGGCTCCGCCCTCGCCACCACCTCGATCGCCGCTGCTGCCGCCCGGTCGTGGACCACGACAGTGTCCACCTCGACATCCTGGACCGCGGATGCAATCTCGGCGAGGTAGTCCCGAGGCACCGTGACGTCGCCGTCCCAGTGGGTCGTCATCAAGAGCACTCGGCCTTGACGCTGTCTCATGATGGCGCACGCGACCGGCACGGCTCTGGCTGCGAACTCCGAACCGTCCAACGGCACCACCATCGTCTGTGGAAACATGCCTCCACCATGCGGCGGACACGGCGCCGGCAGAAGGGCCATTGGTCACTCTCCGGCGAACCGGTCCGCCAAGCCGTGCGCGATGTGCTCGGCGATCGTGCGGGTGCTGCCGTACATGGTCTCGTGCACGATCAGTGCTCGCATGTCTCGACGGTGCGCCCGCCTGCTTCTGTCGACCAGAGACCAACGTCCCGACTCGGTTGGCGTCCGCGAAGCGGGCACCGCGTTGGAAGGTCCATTCGGAAGCCAAGCGCGGCGATCTCGGCCCGCCGCTCGGCGCACCGACAAGCTCGGCGGCCCTTATCGTTCTGCATCAGGACGCGCCACGTCGGGAAGGGGACGGCATGCGTGAGGTGATCGTGGAAATGGCCGATCTGAGGCTCTTGGGCACCGTCGTGTCCGATGAGCGGGTCGACGCACTGCTGGAGAGGAGTGCGTTGCTCGAGCCAGCTCTCGATGACCGGTCGGTCGTCAACATCAACTCCACTGCGGAAGGGGGCGGAGTGGCCGAAATGCTCCATGTCCTGCTTCCGTATCCGCGCGGTGTCGGCGTCGACGCACGTTGGGCGGTGATCCGAGGCGACGCGCTGTTCTTCGCGCTGACGAAGCGACTGCACAACCACCTCTACGGCAGCGCGGGGGACGCGGGGGCTCTCGGCGAGTACGAGCGACGTCACTACGAGGCGGTGCTGCACGAGAACGCGGCCCAGCTGGCAACCGTCGTGCGATCAGGTGACATCGTGGTCCTCCACGATCCACAGACCGCCGGGCTAGCTGAAGCGATGCGGCGTAGAGGCGCCCAGGTGATCTGGCGCTGCCACATCGGCACCGACACGTCGAGCGCGCACACCGAGATGGGCTGGCAGTTCCTGCGCCGATATCTCGAGCCCCCCGCTGTGGACGCGTACGTCTTCAGCCGGCGAGCGTTTGCGCCGTCGTGGATGCCGGCGGCGTTGGTCCACGAGATCCCGCCGTCGATCGATCCGTTCTCGGCCAAGAACCAGGAGATCACGATCGACGACGCGCGCTCGATCCTCACGTCGGCCGGCTTGCTGGCGGGCAGCGCCCGCCGGTCTGAGTACCGGCGACCGGACGGTGCTCGCCGGCACATAGAGCACGGCGCCGATGTCCTGCGCACAGGACCGCCGCCCGACCCAGATGTCCCGATGGTGGTCCAGATCTCGAGGTGGGATCGCCTGAAGGACATGGTCGGGGTGCTGAACGGGTTCGCCGACCTCGTGGCCACCGATGGCAGAGCTCAGCTGGTCCTCGCCGGGCCGGTCGTGACCGCGGTCGCCGATGACCCCGAAGGCGCCGAAGTTCTCGACGAATGCAGGGATGCGTGGCGCCGTCTACCCCATCACGCGCGTAGCCGAATTGCGCTGGCGTGCCTGCCCATGACCGATCCGGTGGAGAACGCGATCATCGTCAACTCACTGCAGCGCCATGCGGCCATCGTGACGCAGAAGAGCCTGGCCGAGGGGTTCGGGCTGACGGTGAGCGAGGGCATGTACAAGCGGCGGCCTGTCATCGCCAGCGCCGTCGGAGGCATCGCCGACCAGATCGTGAACGGAGAGTCCGGCGTGCTCCTTCCTGACCCGAGCGACCTCGATGCCTTCGGTTCGGCGATCGCCGCGTTGCTGGCCGATCCGGTACGACGCAAGGCCATGGGCACGCGCGCCCACGAGCGGGTGGTCGAGCGGTTTCTGCCTGATACGCAGCTCTTGCAGTGGGCTCATCTCCTGGAGGGACTGATCACACGCCCCGATTGAGCGGCATGCCAGGGTCGGCCCCGCAGGGACCTTGGACCCTGGGCGCCCGACGGTGCCCATGAGACGATTCGTGCGTGATGAGCACCCACCCGGTCATCGATCACGCGAGCCGGCCCCGACGGGGGCGGAACGTCGTTGACGTCTTTGCTGATGTTGCTTGCCCGTTTGCCTATGTGGGGCTGCACCGATTCCAGGCCTACCGGCGTCGGCAAGGCAAGACTGAACCGCTCCTTCGAGTTCGAGGATGGCCCCTCGAGCTTGTGAACGGAACGGCTCTTGATGGTCCGTCCTTGAAGCCGAAGATCGAAGCACTCCGCGCTCATGTTGCACCTGATCTCTTTGCGGGGTTCGACGAGTCCCGGTTCCCAGCGACGACCTTGCCGGCCATGGCGGCCGAAGCGGCGGCATACCGACAGGGCGTAGAAGTCGGGGAGCGGTTCAGCCTCGCGGTCCGCCACGCACTCTTCGAAGATGGCCTCGATGTGTCCGATGACGAGGTCTTGAAGATGCTGTATCAATCGACTGGCAGTTCCGAGCCCACGGATGGTGACCGGTCGGCGGTGTGGGAGGACTTGTCGGAAGGAAGGCGGCGCGGCGTCGTGGGATCACCGCACTTCTTCACGGCGAAGGGGGACTTCTTCTGTCCGTCCTTGGACATAGCCCATGGGCACAACGGCTATGAGGTGTCCTTCGATCGCGCCGGCTTCGAGAGGTTTGTTGCAGCCGTGTTCGACTGACGAATTGCGCTCGATCGCTGGTGGCGCGGACCGAGGGCACTCGACCGGTCAGGGCGTCTGAATGCGGAGCATCAGGGCGTCGTCGTCGAAGTCGCCGCCCGCGGTGACCTCGTCAAGGTCGATGGTGGCGTCGACGTAGCGCCCGGAGTAGGCATCGAGATCGCCGGCCACGATCCTCGCCACGACGGCGGCGGCCAGCTCAGGCGGGGAGAACGCCTCTTGCGGCGCGTTGTCGAGGAACGCCCGAAGATCTGGCTGGGCTCGGTAGCTCAGCAGGAGCTCCGTGCGGACCATGCCCGGATGTAGAGCGAACGCCCGGATCCCGGCAGGCGCTCCCGCCGCGGCGAGGTTCTCTGCGTGGCGGATCAACGCCGTCTTCGCCGCCGACGTCGCGGTCACCAGTGGCCAAGCCGTCGTCCCAGTCACGCTGGCGACATCGACCACACGACCGCCGCCTCGCGCCACCATGCCGGGCACAGCCGCTCGGGTGCAGTTGAACGCTCCCCGCACGATCGACTCGATGCATTCCCACCAGATGTCTGGATCGACCTCCCAGTCGACTCCTGCGGGTCCCGGCGTTCCGGCGTTGTTGACGAGCGCGGTGATCGGGCCTAGCTCGTTCTCGGCGGCCCCCACGACCGCCGTCATCGCGTCGTAGTCGCGCACGTCACCGGAGAACGCCATCGCTCGGCCGGCGCCAGTCTCGTTGACCGCCGCCGCCGCCTTCTCCAGTTCGGTGCGGCTCCGTGCGACCATTGCGACCTGGCAACCGTGGCGCGACAGCTCGTAGGCGATCGCCAATCCGATGCCTCTTCCCGCTCCGGTCACCATTGCGGTCTGGCCTGAGAGTCGCACGTCGTCGTCCTCCTCGTCGCCTGCGCTGCTCGCACGCCTGTTTCCTGCAGCATCGACGACGCCGCGACGTACAACATCCGCCGTTCGGCGGATGTTGCCGGAGAGGAGCGGGCGGAGGCTGGCTGTCGTGGAGTCTGACAAGCTGTCGCCCAGTCTGGGGACCCTGGAGGCAAGTGGGATGACTGGGCCACCGATGCCAACGGGCACTGTGACGTTCCTCCTGACCGACGTTGAAGGGTCGACAAGGGCGTGGAGCAATGACTCCGACGGCACGGCGACGGCGATCCTTCGCCACTACGAGATTCTCGATGCGGCGATCGCCGCTCACGGCGGCTATCGGCCGGTCGACCAAGGCGAGGGTGATTCGATCGTGGCGGCGTTCGCCCGTCCGTCAGCGGCGATCGCGGCGGCGCTGACCGCGCAGCGGGCACTCGTGCAGGAGCTGTCCGATGTCTTTGCGGTGCGGATGGCCTTGCACACGGGCGAAACGCATGAGCACGACGGAAGCTATTTCGGTCAGACGATCATTCGCACGGCACGGCTCCGCGCTTGCGGTCATGGCGGCCAGATCCTGGTGTCGAGGGCGACAGCGGACATCGTGGCTGACCGGCTTCCCGCTGACACCTCGCTGGTGCCGTTGGGGCGGCACCGGCTTCGTGATCTGAACCGCCCTGAGGAGGTGTGGCAGCTCGGCGCCGCGGATCTGCGTTCGAAATTCCCGCCGCTCTTGTCGCTCGACCGTTTCTCTACCAACCTGCCAGTCGCCCTGACCGCCCTCATCGGACGAGTCGAGGAGCTGGCCAGCATCGCACCGCTCTTGCGCGATGACAGTCGACGAGTGGTCACGCTCGCGGGTCCGGGTGGGGTGGGGAAGACACGTCTGGCCCTACAGGCCGCCGCCGATGTTGTGGACTCCTTTCCGGACGGCGTGTGGTGGATCGAGCTTGCCTCCGTCGATCGGGGTGACCGGGTCGCCGAGACGATCGGGCTCGCCCTTGGCATCCCCGAGGCGACCGCCGTTTCGGCCGAAGACCAGCTTCTGATGTCGCTTGGCGAGAAGCGAGTCATGGTCGTACTGGACAACTGCGAGCACCTCGTCGAGCCTTGCGCGTTGATCGTCGATCGCCTCGTGCACCGGTGTCCAGCAGTGAAGGTGTTGACCACGAGTCGAGAGCCGCTCGGCATGAGCGCCGAAACCGTATGGCGGGTGCCGTCCTTGAACACCCCTGGCGACGCCGACGTGTCGATCTCGGCGCTCGCCTCGTCGGACGCGGTTCGCCTGTTCGTCGCACGCGTGCGCAACAGAGCCCGCGCCGGGTTCCGGCTGACTGATGGGAACGGGGGAGCCGTCGCCGAAATCTGTCGACGGCTCGACGGCATCCCTCTCGCTCTCGAGCTGGCCGCGGCGCGCGCCCGTGTCGCCCCCGTCGAGCGCGTGGCGGTCGAGATCGCCGAGCGATTCCGCGTCCTCACCGGCGGGTCGCGTACATCGTTGCCCAGACACCAGACGTTGCTGGCGTCGGTCGACTGGAGTCACGACCTCCTCGATTCTGACGAGCAGAAGCTGCTGCGCCGCCTGTCGGTGTTCGTGGCCAGTTTCACGGCCGAAGCGGCCTCGCAGGTGGCGGCTGGCGACGGCGTTGACAGCTACCAGGTGCTGGAGCTGCTCGGCCGGCTCGTCGACAAGAGCCTCGTCCAGCTCGACGACATCGCGGGGCGCTACCAGTTGCTCGAGACGATCCGTCAGTACGCGCTGGACCGGTGCCGCGCCGCCGGCGAGCTCGAGGACATGCCGCGACTGCCACATGCGGTGGGTCGTCGACTTCGTGGACGGCGTGGACCACGATCTCGTTGATCGGGCGACGATCGCCGCCTTCGACGCCGATTACGCCAACATTCGCGCCGCGCTGGAGTGGGCGTCCGAGCGAGACCTCGATGTCGCCGTGCGCATCACTGGCGCGCTCGGCGGCTACTGGGGTCTTGCGGGACGTCACCGAGACGCGCTCGGCCTGTCGGCTCCGCTTCTTGCCGCGATCCGTGAGACCGACCCGGTTCTGTGGGCGACCGTCACCAGTCTCGTTGGCTGGGTCTACGTGAGCGCTGGAGACGTCGACTTCGTCCGAACGCACGTGCTTCCCGCCCTCGAGATCGCACGTACCGAAGGAGATCTGGCCTCGCAAGCCCGTTGTCTCTACTCAGTGGGACTCGCCAGTGAGGGCGACAGCCCGCGGTTCGAGCCGGTGCACGAGCTGGCTTCGCAGGCCGGGAACCGCCGCTATGCAGTGTACGGAGCGCTGTTGGCCACCGGTTCGTTGCTTGGCACGCCGCGAGGCCGAGCCGTATTTGGAACGAGCGGCCCGCCTCGGCGTCGGCTTCGACGACGAGACGTATGAACTCGCGCTTCCGGGCTGGGCGGCGTTGCACGCTGGACTGCGCGGCGATCAGGCCACCGCGACGACGCTGGCGCGCGACGCGCTACAGCACGAGAGCCGAGCGATCGCCGCCCAGCTGACCGTCGTCGCCTGCGTCATGGGTGTCGCACTGCAGGGCGGTGACGCCGATCTGCTGGCGGTGGCGGCCAGGAGCGTCCCGACGGAGCTCCGCGACGTGCCCGGCTCGGAGTGGTCGGATCCAACTCCTCGACGATGCGGCGGTGCTCCCCGACCCCGACCGGCGGCCCTCCACGCTCGCCGTGCCACCGCCGCTGATGCTGATGCTGTTGGCCGCCGATCTGGTGATGCGGCTCCTGCTCACCGACGGGCGCTTGGCCGACGCCAGCGCCTGGGCCGACCGGGTGCCGCCGTCGTGGCCGGCGGCTCATTGCTCAGCCCGTCTCGCACGGGCGTGGATCGCTGTACAACGCGGCGATCATGATGCCGCCGATCGTATCCACGACGCATTGAGCGACGCCGACGAGCGCGACCTCCTTCCCTTCGAGACGGAGGCGCTTGAACTGCTCGCGGTGCATCTGGCCGGCCTTGGCCATCAAGAGCTGTCAGCCCGACTCGTCGGTGCCGCTGACGCCACCCGCCAACAGATCGGTCTGATGTGGCGATACCCGTACCACCAGGCCGCTGTCGACAAGCTCCGGGAGCGACTCGCCGAGGCACTCGGTGTCGAGGGCATCGAGATGGCGCTGGCCGAGGGGGCTCAGACCAGACTCGCAGATGCGATCGAGCTGGCGCGCCGCCGCCGCGGCCGGCGAGGACGTTCATCGCACGGGTGGGCAGTCGCTGACGCCGACGGAGCTCTCCGTCGCCAAAGAAGTTGCCGCCGGCCACACCAACGTGGAGGCGGGTCAGCGATTGTTCATCGCGCCGAGCACCGTCAAGACGCATCTGGAGCGGATCTACGCCAAGCTCGGCATCCGGGGCCGGGCCGCGCTCGGCCACCGAGGTCGCCCGGCACGAGCCGGCCCGACCGCCGGCTGCGCCCTAGGCCCGGTTCGGCACAGGGTCAGGAACGCATCAGTTCGGACCAGGGTGCGTCGCGGTCGGCGGCGGCAGCAGTGGCTCACCGGGATGATGTCCGCCGCCTTCTCGACCCTTCGCCGGATCGCGGGGAGCGTGATCCGTTCGCGATCCAGTTCGATGCCGCCGTGACGGCCGTCAGATCGTGAGGGCCTGGACCCGGCTAGCCGCAATACCGTTCAGTTAGAGTTACAAGGGTGTAGTTTGATGGGATGCCGCGGGCGGGTTGGAGGAAGTCAGGTTCGGAGCGTCGGTTGTCGGATCTGGTGTCGGTGGGGGTGCTGACGCGGACGTTCCCTGCGGCGTTGGTGGATGAGGTGATCGCCGAGCAGGGGCGAACTGAGCAGCGGCATCGGTCGTTGCCGGCGCGGGTGATGGCCTACTTCTCGATCGGGATGGCGTTGCACGCGGAGGGATCGTATGAAGACGTGCTTGGGTTGTTGACCGACGGGTTGGCGTGGGCGGCTGATGTCGAGCCGGTCAAGTTGCCGTCCAAGTCTGGGATCTTTCAGGCTCGCGCCCGGTTGGGGTTCGAGCCGTTGGCGGCGTTGTTCGCTCGTGTCGCCAAGCCGCTTGCTGAGCCGGCGACGCCGGGCTGTTGGTTGGCGGGGCGTCGGTTGGTGGCCATCGACGGGATGTGCTTGGACGTCGCCGACACCGTTGACAACGACAGCTGGTTCGGGCGGGCGGGAGTGAACAAGGGCGAGCGGGCCGCGTTCCCGCAAGCACGGGTGGTGGCGCTCGCGGAGTGCGGCACTCACGTCGTGTTCGACGCGGTCGTCGGGCCGTACTCGACGCCGGAAAACACCCTTGCCGGAGAGTTGGTCGACCGGTTGCGGCCGGGGATGTTGCTGCTCGCCGATCGCGGGTTCTGCGGGTTTCCGTTGTGGGCAAGAGCCGCAGCGACGGGAGCGGACTTGTTGTGGCGGGCGATGTCGAACATGAAACCCCGTCATCTCGAGACCCTCGCTGATGGGACATGGCTGGCAGAGCTGCGACCTGGCGGCAATGCCGCCCGGACCACGGAGCCGTTGACGATCCGGGTGATCGACTACGAACTCGACGACGGTCGAACCAACGACACGGCGTATCGGTTGTTCACCACATTGCTCGACCCGGTCGAGGCCCCCGCGGTCGATCTCGCGATCGCCTACGCGCAGCGCTGGGAGATCGAGAGCATCTTCGACGAGCTCAAGACCCACCAGCGCGGTGCTCGCACGGTGCTGCGGTCGAAATCTCCCGATCTGGTGTTGCAGGAGATCTGGGGTCACCTGTGCTGCCACTACGCCATCCGCACCCTGATGTGGGAAGCCGCCGACCACGCCAAAGTCGACCCCGACCGGGTCAGCTTTGTCGCCGCCTTGCGCATCGCGCGCCGCTCGATCTCAGCGGCGCGCGATTTTCCCCCTCAGCCCACTGATCACGGCTGGCGCCACGCCATCATCCTGCTCTGCAGACGCCTCAACCCGGCCCGCCGTCACCGCTCCAACCCGCGGCTGGTCAAACGCAAGTACGTCAAATGGCACGTCAAACGGGCCCGACACCGAACTTGGCCCCAACCCGACCACGCACCCAGCGCCACCCTCATCAGCGTTAACTGAACGGTATTGCGGCTAGCCGAGCGTGCTGAGCGGGCGCCGCGCCTCCTGGTCGCGCAGCAGCGATGTCCGTCGCGACTGGAGCTGGGCTCAAGTCGTCGCGTACCAGCCGACGACATCGACGATGGCGTCGGTCGTGCCGCCGGGGCTGAAGTTGAAGATGCCGATGTTGCCTGGGCCGCCGAGCTTGGACATCACCAGGTTCGGTACACCCGGCTCTCCCCCCACGAAGTTGAGACTTGACGTCAGCGGCTGGGGCAGGGCGTCAGGAAACACGGTGAGGAACCCGGGCACCGTCGTGTTGGTGGCCGTGACGTTGGCCACGACCCCGACGGCGTCGCCAGGGATGCCGGCTCGGCCGGTGATCGAGGTGAAGACCGTCTGGCCGTCCGCCATCGTGGCGCTGTCGGCGTTGGGCCGGGTGTCGAGGAAGCGCTGCGGCGCCATGGCATGGAACAGGCCTCCACCGGGCACCGTGACCCCGGGCGCGGTGTAGTACCCGACGATGTCACCGATGACGTCGGTGTTGCCGGCAAAGTTGAAGATCGACACCCTGCCGCCGTCGCCGACCGGGATGACGGCGAGGTTCGGCACCGACTGGCCACCGACGAAGTTCAGGTTCGATGTTGTTTGCATCGGCTGACCCGTCGGCCACGCCGTCAGATAGCCAGCGGCGGTCGTGTTGGTACCGGTGAGGTTCATCACGACCGCGGCGACGCCCGTGCCCGGCACCGGTCCGGCGCCCGCGACCCGGAGGTCGAGCTGACCGCCCGGGCCTAGCGGCGATTGGCTGGCACCGACGCCGATGCGGGTGTCGAGAACACGAGCAGGGGCCAACGGCACGAACTCGCCGCCCTGCGCCGCATTGATGCCCAACCCACTTGCTGACGAGTCACCCGTGTCGGGGAACCAGCCGACGACGTCGAACACCACCTGTGTCTGGCCGGCGAGGTTGAAGACGTTCACCGAACCGCCGTCACCGATCTTCGCCGTCACGAGATTGGCGATGGTCTGGCCGCCGACGAAGTTCAGGTTCGACGCCAGCGGCGTCGGTTGGCCGGTCGGGTACACGGTCACGAAACCATTGGCGGTCGGCTGATCGACGGTGACGTTCATGACCACGGCGCCAGCGTTCGAAGGCACGTTGGCCACGCCGGCGACGCGTACGGTCCGGACAGAACCCGGCCCGATAGGTCCACCAGACTCACGTGTGTCCAGGATCCGGGTCGGCGCCAGGGCCGAGAACGGCGCACCGATGGACGTCCCGGGAGGGACACCCGTGCCCTTCACGGTGAACGCGCTCGTGCCCGAGCCGGCCAGGCTGGCGATGTTGAGCGTCACGTTGCCGCTGCTCGTTCCCGTCGTTGACGGCGTGAACGTGGTGTTGAGCACCGTGGCTGCGCCCGGCGGCAACGTCACGGGCAACCCGGCGACGGCGAATCCCCCGGGGGCGTTGCCGAGCGACAGGGTGGCATCGACGAAACCGTCATTTCGGATCGTGATGGGCGCGGGCGCGCTGGTTGACCCCACGTGCACGAGGCCGAGGTCGGCAGGATCGGGGGTCGCGCTGATCGTGGGTGCCTCGATCGGTCCGTACCTGATCGAGACGTCAGAGATGGCGTGCTGGCTCGGACGCTCATGCACCCCGGATGTGAAACCGATGTACACGGAAGGAGGGAGGTCGACGAGCACGTTGTCGTAGTACGTGTTGCCGTCGATCAACACCGTTGCGTTCCACTTCCCGGGCGTGGCGTTCGGCACCAACGTGATCGAGACGGGTACCGCCCGCCCGCCGTAGATCGACGGCGAGACGTCCTTCGGCGAGTCGGGATACCAGCTCCCGAGCCGCTGGTGAACCACTTCCGATTGTGCCCACGAGCGGCCGTGGAGCAACCCGACCCGGCTGAGGTTGAAATTGCTGACCTGGTCATTGCCATTGTCCCAGTCGTCGTCATCGTCGGTGGTGAGGGTGACGGCCAGGTTGTTGGCTCCCGTCGGATTTGGCGCGCCTGCGGTCTGATCGTCGCCGTGGAAACCGTTGAAGCCCAGACCCGGGCCGCTGGCACCGAAGTTGAGCGGGCTCGGGAAGTACGGAATCGGCGCAGGCTGCATGTAGGAATCCACCAGGCCGAAGGCCATCCCACTGCCGTGGTAGGCGGGGTCCCCGCCCTCCAGGTACGCGTTGAACGAGACGCTCGAGCGCGTTGCCCGTCATCGTGATCGGTGTGTTCCACCAGGCCCCGTTGGCCAGGTTGGTGAGACCAGCGTGGTTCAGGATGAGCCGGTTGCCTTGGACGTCGGGCGGGTCCGTCGGTGGATTGGGCACGTCGTCGTCGCTGAACGTGATGTACCGCCAGCAGTCTTTGGAATCGTTGGCCGCACATCGGCCGGCGATTGGGTCAGGCAGGACCGTCGACGCGGCCTGAGCGACGCCGGATGGCACCGTGACCGCGATCGTCCCGACGAGTACGGCCGACACAGCGGCCACTCCGAGTTTGCTCACGATGCCGCACCCCCCTGCCGGGTAGAGCCACGTGGCCGAGACACTACCGAGGCCCCGCCCGTCCGTCACGCCGCCCTGCGAGGTCGGCTACGCCGTTCGGCTACGCCGTTCGGCTACGCCGGGCGGCGCCTCCACGACAGCAATGTGGTTGCCATCGGGGTCGCGCAACATGAAGAGGAGCGGGGCGCCGGGGACACGCATCGGTTCGGGATCGAGGTCGACGCCCCCGATGGCGCTCAATCGATGATGCTCGCCAAGGACGTCCACCGTTTCGACACCGATCGAGCCACCTCCAGGCTGGCCTCCCATGGGCGGGTTGAGCGCGAGCCGCGTGTGCGACCCTGGCGGCGCGACCTCGAGCCAGCGCATCTCGTCATGCTCACCGAACCGAGTGTCGGAGCGCACCTCGAATCCGAGCTTCTCGGTGTAGAAGGCGAGGGCGGCGTCCTGGTCCGCCACGCTGAACATGGCCACGCCGATGTTGGAAAGCGTCGTCTGTGCTGGTTTGTTCTTGCTCATGACGTTTCAGACGGGGCGAACACCCGGAACTCATCGCGCCCGCCCGAAACGGTGACCGGGCGGTCACTGCTTTCGCTGCTCGACCCGCTGCTCGGCGTCGTGGGCGGCCGCCTCGGCGCGTGCCGCCTCGGCGCGTGCTTCGTGCTCGGCCACATCGCGCTGGGCGGAAGCCTTCTCCTGCTGGGCGCGGCCCTCGTCTTCGAGATGCTCCTTGTCCGTGACCTTGCCGATGACTTCCTTGGCTTTGCCCTTCACGTCCTCGATGATGCCGTCGACACCATGCTTGGTCCCACTGTCCTCAGCCATCTCGCACCTCCGCGCTCGTGATGCCTCGGAGGTTCCCTCATCGGTCGCCGACCCATACACCGCGCCCTCGAAGCCGGTGATAGATCACTCATTCGGGTGAGCCCTACTGGGCGTTGGCGGCGGCGGCGAGATCGTCGTAGGACTGCTGGATGCATGCGGCGTACACCGCCGGATCGGGCATGAGCGCCCGGTCGGAGACCACCGACACGATCAACTCCCCGCAGTAGCTGCTGACGCCGTGCAGCAGCCCCATCCCGTCGACGACCGCGGCGCCCCCGAAGAACGTGACGAGGCGGGCGCCGGCGAAGTAGATGGGTTCCTGCGGGCCGGGCACGTTGCTGACCACGCAGTTGACCGGTGGGGTGCCCCGGCTCGCCATCTCGAAGCGGCTGGCGGCCCGGGCCGCCAACGTCGCCAGGCCACCGGGCATCATCTGCGAGAACTCCACCATGGAGCGGGCGTCGGACGCCTCGGCGAACGCCTTCGACGCATGCGTGGACTGGCGGACCGCTTCCAGTCGCTTGAGGGGATCGTCGATGTCGGTGCCGAGCGCGGCCGTCATGGCGGCAACCTGGTTCCCGGCGGTGCCCATCTGGTCCTGGGAACGCACGGAGATGGGCACCATCACCCGTAGCGACTCCGTCGGCAGCTCCCCCTTGTCCGACAGGTACGTGCGCAGGGCTCCGCCCACGATCGTGATGGCGACGTCGTTGACCGTGGCACCGGGCACGGCCGCCTTGATCCGCTTGACCGTGGCGAGGTCGAGCCGGCGGGCTTCGATCACCCGGTGGCCGGTCACCGCAGCGTTGAACCGAGTGCGGGGCGCGGCCATCGGTGGCGCCTCCAGCTCGCCCTGGCGGACCCGCTGCTGCAGCGCCCGTGCGGCCGGCAGCGTGCGACCCATCACCCGGGCGAAGTGCCCGGGACGCATGACGTTGGTGACCGTCGCGCGGGTGAGCAGTGCGACGGGCGACGGCGGTCGCTCCGGCTGCCATTCGTCCTCGAGTGGGAGGGTCGGGGCGTCGGGCTCCAGGTCGTGGACGGCGCTCGTTATCTCGAGCACGGTGACGCCGTCGACGGCGGCGTGATGGATCTTCTGGATGATGGCGAAGCCGCCAGGCGGCACACCCTCCACGTTGTCGAGGCCTTCGATGACGGTGACCTCCCACAGCGGCTTGCTCATGTCGAGCGGTCGCGAGTGGAGCCGGGCCAGCTGGATGCACAACTGACGCCAGTCGCCGGGCTTCGGCAAGGCGATGTGGCGGACGTGGTACTCGAGGTCGAAATCCTCGTCCTCGATCCAGTACGGATGGTCGAGCCCGAACGGCACCTCGACGAGCCGGCGGCGGAACACCGGCGACACCGGTAGCCGCCTGCGGTAGTGCTCGAGGATGCCTTTGAAGGTCACGGCGCCTCCTGGCGCCGTGGTCGGGTCGTAGATGTAGACGCTGAAGATGTGGCCCGGTGACTTCGGTGTCTCGAAGTACAGGAACGACGCGTCCATCCCGCTCAGCTGCTGCATGGGGACCCCCTACGTGCACGGCCGGCGCGCGGCAGCGTAGCCATCGAATGAGGACAGCGTGTCCGGAGGGCGGTCCGGAAGCGGTCACCCACCGCCGCGACACCTATCGTGGCCGCTGGCCGGCGGCAGCGCCGGCCCGTTCTGGGGAGAGCGAGGCGAGACCCATGGAGACTGGTCCCACCGCGGCAGAGCCGATCGGTCCCGACACCGATCTCGATGTGGTGATCATCGGCGCCGGGATCACCGGCATCCATCAGCTTCATCAGCTCCGCGAAGCGGGCTTCGCGGTCCGGCTGGTCGAGGCGGGCCGAGGCGTGGGCGGCACCTGGTACTGGAACCGGTATCCGGGCGCCCGGTTCGACTCCGAGAGCTACTCGTACCAGTACTTCTTCTCCGAGGAGCTGCTGCAGGAGTGGAACTGGTCCGAGCACTTCGCCGGCCAGGCGGAGACCGAGGCGTACCTGAACTACGCGGTGGACAAGTTCGGCCTCCGTGACGACATCCAGTTCGACACCCGAATCGTCTCGGCCACCTTCGACGAGGCCGGCTGCACGTGGACGCTCACGACCGACCGCGGTGTCACACTGCGGGCCCGGTACGTGATCTCGGCGATGGGTGTCCTGTCGGTCCCGTACCGACCGGAGATCCCCGGCAGTCACGACTTCGTCGGTGAGGAGTACCACACCGGCGAGTGGCCGCACGAGCCGGTCGAGTTTCGCAACAAGCGGGTCGCGGTGATCGGGACCGGGGCCGAGCGCGGTGCAACTCATCCCCGTCATCGCCGGGGAGGTCGAGTCGCTCACCATCTACCAGCGCACAGCGAACTGGTGCGCGCCGCTCAACAACGGGCCGATCACGCCCGTGGAGCAGGAGGAGATCAAACGAACCCACGACCAGATCTACGAGAGCTGCCGTCGGAGCTTTGCCGGGTTCGTGCACCGGGCGTCGAAGCGCAACACCTTCGACGACACGAAGGAAGAACGCTGGGCACTGTACGAGAAGCTCTGGAACGACAAGGGCTTCGCCAAGCTGCTCAGCAACTACCGCGATCTGATGACCAACAGGGAAGCGAACGACGAGTTCTCCGAGTTTCTCGCCGAGAAGATCCGCAGCCGGGTGGACGATCCCGCCACCGCCGACCTGCTCGTCCCGACGGACCACGGCGCCGGCATGAAGCGGATGCCGATGGAGACCCGGTACTACGAGGCGTACAACCGGTCGAACGTCACCCTCGTCGACCTGCGTAAGACGCCGATCGTGGCCGTGACCGAGCACGGCATCGAAACGTCAGACGGTGAAACCACCTTCGACATGATCGTCTGGGCGACCGGGTTCGACGGCTTCACCGGCGCGCTCATGCGCATGGACATCGTCGGCGAGGGTGGCTGCACCTTGCGGGACGCCTGGGCTGACGGGCCGCACACCTACCTCGGCGTACAGGTCGCCGGTTTCCCCAACTTCTTCATCGTCGGCGGCCCGCACATAGCCGCCGGCAACTTCCCGCGCGCCACCGAGACACAGGTCGATTTCGTGACTGGGTTGCTGACCTACCTCCGCGACCATGGCCAGCACTACGTCACGGCCGAGCCCGCGGCGTCCGAGGAATGGACAGAAGAAGTCGCCCAGGCGGCCGCAGTGGTGCTCATCGCCGACAGCTCCTGGTTCCAGGGAGCGAACATCCCGGGCAAGCCGAAGCGCTACCTCCCGTACGCGGGCAGCCTCGTCACCTTCCGCAAACGCCTCGAGGCCGTCGCCGAGGATGGCTACCCCGGGTTCGACTTCCAGGTACCGGCCGCGGTGTGATCACCAACCTGACCTTCTTCAAGCGCCGGCCCGGCCTGAGCGTCGACGCGTTCCGCACCTACTGGCAGACCACGCATCGCGACCTCGCCCTCCAGCTTCCGGGGTTGCGTCACTACGTGCAGCATCGCACCGGCGACGCCGCCTATCGCCGTCACGAACCCGTCTACGACGGCGTGGCCGAGACGACCTGGAGCGACCTCGACGACCTGCGCCGGCTGAGAGGCAGCGTGGAGATCGGCAACGTACTGGCCGACGAGCCGAACCTGATGGACATGACCCGACGAGACGAGATCGTCACCGCCGCCGAAGTCGTCGTGGACGGTGTGCCTGCCGGCGACGCGCTCACCATGCTGGTGTTCCTGAAGCGCCGCTCGGATCTCTCGCCCGAGGCGTTCCACGCGTACTGGCGTGACGTCCACGGTCCTCTCGGCGCCCTCGTTCCAGGTGTACGCCGCTACGTCCAGCATCACGCCGTATCGAACCTCTACACCGGCGGGCGCGAGCCGGTCTACGACGGCGTGGCCCAGACCTGGTTCGACGACCTCGACACGATGCGCGCCGCCGCTGACACGGAGCAGCTGGCGGCCACACTCGAAGATCAGCGCCACTTCATGACCCCGCGTGCACCGTTCGTGATCTGCACGTCCGTCGTGATGCGATGACGCTGACAAGGACGGGCAGTGCCGACGTGGTGTCGGAGTCGGGCGCGGCGGTGGATTCGCCACGGGCCTGGATCGTGGTGGCGGCGACCTTCCTCGCCACCTTCACGGTGTTCGGGGTGGTCTACAGCTTCGGCGCGTTCTTCACCTCGATGGCCGACGACTTCGGCACCGGCAAGGGCGCGACGGCGTTCATGTTCTCGATCACCACGGCCTGGTACTTCACGCTCGGGCTGTTCTCGGGACGGATCGCCGATCGCCTCGGCCCGCGCCCCGTGCTGCTGGCCGGCGCCGTCGCCTTGGGCGTCGGGCTCCTCGCCACCTCCCGTGTCAGCTCGATCTGGTTGGGCTACGTGACCTACGGCGTCGGGGTGGGCACGGCGGTGGCCTGTGCGTACGTGCCGATGGTGGCCACGGTGGGCGGGTGGTTCGCCCGGCGGCGAACCGCGGCGTTGGGGGTGTCGGTTGCGGGCATCGGCATGGGCACGCTCGTGATGGCACCGCTCTCGGAGTCGCTGATCGATCGATACGGCTGGCGCACGGCGTATGTCGTGCTCGCCATCGGCGGCAGCGCCCTGTTGCTGGTTGCGAGCGTGGGGGCGCGGAGGCCGCCATTGGCGACGCACCAGGAGCCGTCCTCGATCCGGCCCGTCGTCCACGACCGCGGCTTCATCATCGTCTACGTGGCCAGCGTGCTCGTGTCCCTCGCACTGTTCGTCCCCTTCGTGTTCATCAAGAGCTACGCCACCGATCAGGGCATCAGCTCCGGCGCGGCGGCGACGCTCGTCGGCATCATCGGGGGAGCCAGCGTCGCCGGACGCCTCGGTCTCGGCGCGCTGGCCAGCCCGCTCGGTGCGCTGCGCGTGATGCAAGCCAGCTTCGTCATCATGGCCGGCAGCTTCGTGCTGTGGCTCGTGGCCGGGAGCAGCTTCGTCGTGCTCGTGCTGTTCGCGATCGTGATGGGCGTTGGCTACGGGGGCTTCATCGCGCTCGCTCCTGCCGTGATCGCGTCGTTGTACGGGACCCGCAACCTCGGCGCGATCCTGGGCGCGCTGTACACGGCGGCCGCCATCGGGGGACTGATCGGACCGCCGGTGGCAGGCGAGGTGATCGACCGCGTGTCCTACGCGGCGGCCATCGTGTTGGCGATGACGTTGACGGCAGCGGCCGCGGGCGTGCTCTTCATGCTGTCGCCGCGCCACACGAGCACGCACGTGACCTGACCGTCGAATGCGGGGCGCGTCGGCGTGCCCTCGCTGATCAGGCGCGCCACGTGATGCACGACGCCGATCGGTGATCGGCTGCGTTGCTAGGTGCGGGCCACGATCAGCTCTTCGCCGGAGGACGGGCGCAGGCCGTCGGCGCGGCCCGCGAAGTAGCGGTCGGCGAGCGTCCCGGACGAGATGTTCTCGACCTCGCGGAAGCCCGCGTCGAGTGCCAGCGCCTTCATCTCATCAGGCGAGTAGAAGCTGACGAACGGCGTGCCGGAACCGCGGGCGCCGCGGGTGCTGGCCTCGAGTCCGGGTCGGTCGGCCTCGTCGACGAGCTCGGCCGGAAGCAGGAACGTCATCGCGACGGCGGAGCCAGGGGCGAGCGCGGCGAGCTGCCGCAGCGTCGCCGCGGTGGCGTCCTTGGTGAGGTACATGCTGACGCCGGTCGACGCGACCACCGCGGCGCGGTCGGGCTGGAAGCCGGCGGCTGACAGCCCGTCCCACCAGCTCTGGCCGGTCTCGAAATCGATCGGCACCAACCGAAGCCGGTCAGGGACACCGAAGCCGACCTCCGTCAGCCGGCGACGTTTCCACGCTTGCGTGCCGGGCTGGTCGACCTCGAAGATCCGCAGCTCGGCGCCCAGTTCGGCCCGGCGCTGGGCGAACGTGTCGAGGCCAGCGCCGAGGATGACGTACTGGGTGACGCCGGCCGCGACCTCCTCGGCTACGAGATCCTCGATGAAGCGGGCACGGGCCACGATCGCCGCCCGGAACCCTCGGGTGCCGGTGGGGTGCATGTCGGGCCGGTCGCGCCAGTTGTCGTCGGGCGCGGCCAGCTGCAGGCCCACGACGTCTTCGAGCACGTGGGGCGCCGCGTCCATCTCGACGTGCATCGCCCGCCACAGCGCGACCCGCACGGCGGTGCTGTCCGGGCTGTCGCCTTGCGTGCTCACATCGGGTGTCCCTTCGATCGGCGCCGTCGGCGGGCCTCGGGTCAGGCGCCAATGTAGGTCGCCGGGTGGTGCGGGATCATGATGACCGGCTTGCCGGAGTCGACCAGCCGAGCAAGGTGGTGCCGCCCATGGTCTGTCCGTCCTCGTGGCTGTCACGCCCGTCAGGCCTGCGCGATGCGAACGAGGTTGCCCGACGGATCGCGGAAGGCGCAGTCGCGTGCGCCCCACGGCTGGGACACGGGCTCCTGGAGCACCTCGGCGCCCGACGCCCGAACCTTCTCGAAGGTGGTGTCGAGGTCGTCGGAGCGGAAGATCGCGGCCTGCAGCGACCCCTGCGTCACGAGCGACAGCAGAGCGTCGCCCTCGGTCTGCGAACGGCCGCCGTGCGGTTGGAACAGAACGATGTCGACGTCTTGGCCTGAGGCGCCCACCGTGACCCAGCGGAAGCCGTCGGATGCGACGTCGTTGCGGACTTCGAGGCCCAGCGCGTCGCGATAGAAGACCAGCGCCTCGTCAGGATCGTGGACGGGGATGAACATGGCGGAGATGGTGACTGTCATGAGACGACCATAAGAGCACCTGCCCGTTGGGTGCTTCTTCGATCCTGCTCGATGCCGGACTCAGACCGTGGCTGGGGTACGCCGCGGTCGCGTCATGACCATGCTCACGCATGACGGAACGACCTCATGGTGGCGGTGGTCGCGAGCGCGGTACTGCGATGGCGTGTGGCCGACGATCTCGGTGAAGCGCGAGCTGAACGAGCCGAGTGACGTGCAACCGACGGCGACGCAGGTGTCGGTGACCGACATTCCCTGACGCAGGAGCGCCTTGGCCCGCTCGATGCGTCGCGTCATCAGATAGGTGTAGGGCGTCTCCCCGTACGCGGCGCGGAACTTCCGCGAGAAGTGCGCAGGCGACATGAGGGCGGCGCTCGCCATAGCCGGAACATCGAGGGGGAGTGCGTAGTCGCGGTCGATGAGGTCGCGAGCTCGACGCACGTGCACGAGGTCGGCCATCTCCTCCGGCGTCATGGCCACGATGGTACGCGACGGGCCGGCCGGTGAAGGCCGCCTGGGCCATCTCCGAGGCCGAACGCCGGGCACTCGGCTACGGAGTGCTCGACATCAGGCACCGGGATGCGCTGTCGATCAGCTCGCTGGCCTGGGCGATGAGTCGGTCCAGAATGGTTGACGCCGGTTCGACGCCGTGGATGAGGTCGAGGCCCTCGCCGGCCCACAGGGCCCTGATGGTGTAGTCGTCGTCGGCCGCCTCGCGATACACGCCGGCCAGCGCCGCTCTCACCTCGTCGCTCGTCGCGTCGTCATCCCACCGATCGACAATGGTGTTGCGCAGCGCCCGTCCGTCATAGCCCTGCGGCCAGGCCGGTCCGCGCAGGACGTCGAAGGCCGATGTGCGCACGGTGTCATCGGCAGTGGCCGTGGCCAGGAGCTGGCGAGCAGCGCCGTCGGAGATCGCTTCGGTGGCGGCGTAGAAGCGCGTGCCGAGGGCGATGCCCGCCGCACCGAGCGCCAGCGCGGCGACCAAGCCGCGACCGTCGGCGATGCCACCAGCGGCGACGACCGGCACCGGCCCGACGGCGTCGACAACCGCGGGCACGAGCCCGAAGGTCCCGCGTCCCGGGCGGCCGTGACCGCCGGAGTCCTGGCCCTGCGCGACGATCACGTCCGCTCCCGACGCCGCGGCGCGGACGGCTTCGGCAACGGTCTGGACCTGGCTGATGAGCAGCGCTCCGGCGTCGTGGATCGGCTCGACGTAGGGCGTCGGGTCCCCGAAGGAGAGCTGGACGGCGACCGGGGCGTGCGCCAGGGCAAGGGCGAGACTGTCGGGCCGGGAGTCCAGTGCAAACGTGATGAACCCGACCCCTACCCGAGCGTCACCGGCGGCGGCGAGCTCGCGGGCCAGCCAGACCGGGTCGCCGTAGCCGGCCCCGATGAGGCCGAGGCCTCCGGCGCCGGCGACGGCGGCGGCGAGGCGACCTCCGGCGACGCCTCCCATGGGCGCCAACAGGACCGGGTGCCTGATGCCGGCCAGACTCGTGAGCGGGGTGGTGATCACGACGGGGGTCCTCCTTCGGAGGGCGAAAGTTCTAGTGTCGCCTAGAAGTAACATAATGAGTCGCCGAGCGAGGACGACACCGAGGACGGGGGATGACGACACTGCAGCAACAGGCCCGGGCACTGGGCGACCCAACCCGTCACGGCATCTTCCGCTACTTGGTCGATGCCGGACGCCCCGTCGACGTCGCCGAGCTCACCGATCACTTCGGTCTGAACCACAACGCCATCCGCCAGCACCTCGCCAAGCTGGTCGGCGCCGACCTGGTGATGGAGGCGACAGCACCGTCGGCCGGCCGGGGTCGCCCCCGGCTGCGCTACCTCGTGGCCGCCGCGGTCGACGGCCGCTGGGGAGTCACAGGATCCTACGAGCGGCTGTCGCTGCTGTTGAGCGAGATGATCAGCTCAGGTGACTCGGCCGTCGACGTAGGGCGCCGCGCCGGTCGCCGGCTGCGGCTCGGGTCGGAGGGACAGGAGCCGGTCGCCGAGCTCGTCGAGCAGATGGCGCGACAGGGATTCGATCCTACGGTGAGACGGCGAGGCGCCGACGTCGACATCAGCCTCCGGGCGTGCCCCTTCGTGACGACGGCATTGGCCGATCCCGACATCGTGTGCAACCTTCACCTCGGCGTCGCTCACGGCATCGCCGAGTCGGTGGGAGGTCTCGTCATCGACGAGCTCGTCGCCAAGGATCCGCGTCGCGCCCACTGCCGGCTGCGCGGCCACATCGAGCCTGAGCTCCAACCGTTGGTCGGTGGCGCATGACCGGGCCCACCTCGGGAGCGTGTGACGAAGGCGGGGAGGTGCCGTGCTACGCCCACCTGTTCGAGCAGAGCCTCGAGTCGGTCGGCCCGGCCCGCCTGGAACAGCTCATGGCCGATCTCGCCGACGCCGTCGTCATCGCCGACCCCGATGGGATCATCGTGTACTGGAACCGCGCCGCCACCAAGCTCTTCGGCTGGGCCGCCGACGAGGCCATCGGGTCGCCACTGGACCTGATCATCCCCGAGCGCCTCCGCGGGCGGCACGGTTCCGGATACCGGCGCGTGATGGACACCGGCCACACCGACTACGGCGATCGACTGCTGGAAGTCCCGGCCGTCCATCAGGACGGTCGCGCGATGTCGGTGGCGTTCACCGTCACGCTCCTCACGCGGCCGGGCCAGCTGCGGCCCGACGGCATCGCGGCGGTGATCCGCGACGACACCGAGCGGTGGCAGGAACGGCGACGCACCCGCCAGCGCATCGCGGAGCTGGAGGCTCTCGTCGCGCCTACGCCCGAGTGACCGCCCGGCCGGGCCGATGGCGGGTCAACCAGCCATGCTCGGGCCGCTCGTGGTCGAGTTGACGGAGGCGGTCCTGGAGGATGTCCCACCGCGTGCACATCCCGATGCGGTGGCCACCGTCGACGACGGGAAGCTGGGACACACCCGTTTTCACCATGAGGCCAAGTGCCGTCTGAAGGCTGTCGTCCGGTCCGATCGACACCACGTCGGCGGTGACGGGTGTGGCGACCACATCGGCCGTCATCACCGATCGCACGGCGGTCGTGTCGAGGGGATCGGCGTGGTAGGCCGACGGCACGACCAGGCCGCGGCGGGCGAGCTTCTCCGTCATGATGCTGTTCGGTAGCAGCGCTCGAGCCATGAGGTCGGCGAGGACCGTGGCCAGCATGAGCGGCAGGATGGCGTCGTAGTCCCGGGTCAGCTCGAAGACGAACACGATCGAGGCGAACGGCGCCCGCGCCGCGGCGCCGAACGTTGCGGCCATGGCCACCAGCGCGAACGTCGTCGGCGAGAGCCCGAGACCTGGGAATGCTCGTGCGAGGATCTCTCCTACGAGGCCACCGAAGCACGAGCTGATGATGAGGATGGGGGCCAGGGTGCCGCCGGAGGTGCCCGAGGCCAGGGCGATCCACCAGATCACGAGCTTCCCGACCGCCAAGCTGAGAAGGGTGGCGATGGCCAGCCGCCCGGCCAGGGCATCGTCGATGACGTCGTACCCGACGCCGAGGGCGCGAGGCACGAGGAGACCGAGCGACGCCCAGACCGCGGCACCGATGATCGGATGCCACGCCTCGTGCAGCGGCAGCCGGCGGAAGATCGCCTCGACCGCGAACAGGCCTCGCGAGATCAGCACTGCGAGGAGGCCGCACGCCAGCCCGAGGCCAGCAAACAACGGCAGCTGGCCGAGGCCCGAGAACCCCGTCGTCGTCACCGCGAACAGGGGTTGATCACTGAACAGCACGGCGTGGACGCCACCGGCGGTGCTGGTGGCCACGACGAGCGGAATGAACGCTCGTGCCGAGAATTCGAACAGCAGCAGTTCGATGGCGAGCACCACCGCGGCGAGGGGTGTGCCGAACGTGGCGGCCATGCCGGCGGCGGCGCCGCAGGCGAGCAGGATCTTGCGCTCGTTGGCCGAGACGTGCAAGGCCTGACCGATCAGTGAGCCGATGGCGCCGCCGGTGACGATGATCGGGCCCTCGGCGCCGAACGGGCCGCCGGTGCCGATCGCCACCGCGGCCGACAGCGGCTTGGCGACGGCGGTGCTTGGCGCCACCCGACTGCGCTTCGTCAGGATCGCGTCCATGGCCTCCGGGATGCCATGGCCGCGGATGATGGGCGTCCAGCGCGCCAGGACCGTCACGAAGGTGGCGCCCGCCATGGCCACCAGGACGACCCCGGGGCCCAAGGGCAGATCGCTGAAGTCGGGCAGCGTCGTACCCCACTGGTGGAACAGCACCACGTTGGTCATGACGGCGATGAGACGCACCAGCACCCACGCCACGCCCCCGGCGACGATCCCGACCAGCGCCGCGAGTGCGCACAGCAGCACCAACCGGCGAGGCGGATGGCCGGTCAACCGAAATATCTATCGTGCCACGACATAGATGAGGAAGTGTATCGTGGGGCGATGGGAGCCCGGCGAGCGCCGATCGACAGCAGTCAGCCAAAGACCGCCTTGGACGACGGTCAGTACCGCGAGCTGTTGGAGTTCCGGACGGGCCTGCGGCGCTTCTTGCGCTGGAGCGAGGACCAAGCCGCCGCTGCTGGACTGACGGGCCAACAGCACCAGCTCCTCTTGGCCGTGCGGGGGCACGCTGGGCCGGAGGCTCCGACGATCGGCGATGTCGCCGAGCACCTGCTGCTCCGTCATCACAGCGCGGTCGAGCTCGTCGACCGGGCGGAGCGGGCCGGCCTCGTGCGCCGTCACGGCGACGGCGGCGACCGACGCCTCGTGCGGTTACAGCTCACGGCGAAGGGCCGCCGGGTCCTCGACCGACTCACCGCCGCCCACCTCGAGGAGCTCGCTCGCCTCGCGCCAGTGATGCACCCGTTCGTCGCCACCGAGGCTATGACTGCAGGATGACCACGGCTCGGAACGGGGAGATCGAGATCTGCTACGAGACCTTCGGCGACGAGCAGCACCCGCCGCTGCTGTTGGTGATGGGCCTCGGCGCCCAGATGATCGCGTGGGCCGACGACTGGTGTCGTGCCCTTGCCGGGGCCGGGCGTTTCGTCATCCGTCTCGACAACCGCGACTGCGGACTGTCGACCAAGCTCGAGGGCGTCCGGGTCGATCTCGCCGCGGTCCTCGCTGCATGGGAGGGCGACGGCGAGATGCCGCGGGTGCCGTACCTGCTCTCCGACATGGCCGGCGACGCCATTGCCGTGCTCGACGACCTCCACATCGATCGGGCTCACATCGTGGGCGCGTCGCTCGGCGGCATGATCGTGCAGACGATGGCGATCGAGCATCCGGAACGGCTCCACACCCTCACGTCGATCATGTCCACCACCGGCGAGCGTGCGTACTACCAGTGGGTTCCGGAGGTTCGGGCTCAGCTCCTGACACCACCACCGACCGACCGCGAGGGTGCGATCGCCGCAGGGGTCGAGGTCGCGCGGCTCATCGGCGGCCCTCGCTACTTCGACGCCGCCGAGGCCGCCGCCGCCAGGGCCGCGGCCTACGACCGGTCGTTCTTCCCTGAGGGCATCGCCCGTCAGACCGCCGCCATCCGGGCGTCCGGCTCACGCGAGGCGGCGCTTCGTCAGCTGGCCGTCCCGACGCTGGTCATACACGGTATGGCCGACCCGCTCATCCTGCCGATCGGCGGGCAGCGCACGGCCGAGGTGATTCCGGGCGCCAACTTGCTGTTGCTGCACGACATGGGCCACGACCTGCCCCGACCGTTGTGGCCGCTGCTGGTCGACGCCATCGTGAGCCACACCGACCACGCCATCGGCTGAGGCCGCGCCCGAGCGAGGACGCCCAGGGTTGCAAACGGCGTCGAAGCGCGGGAATGTCTCGGCCATGAAGATTTCCACCACGCTCGGCTTCGACGGCGACCCGGCCCGCTACGCCCGAAAGGCCAAGGACCTCGAATCCGCGGGGGTCGACCTCGTGTGGTCGGGCGAGATCTACGGGTTCGACCTCGTGTCGTCCCTGGCCTACCTGGCCGGCCAGACCACCACGCTGGAGCTCATGACCGGGATCATCCCCGTCTACTCCCGCTCCCCGGCGCTCATCGCCCAGACGGCGGCCACCATCGACGCGCTGTCGGGCGGACGCTTCCATCTCGGCCTCGGCAGCTCGGGCCCGCAGGTCATCGAAGGGTGGCACGGGGTGCCGTTCGACCGCCCGCTGCAGCGCACCCGTGAGGTGATCGACGTCTGCCGCAAGGTGTGGACGCGCCAGCCGTTGACCTACGACGGCGCCACCATCAAGCTGCCGCTGCCTGCCGGGCAGGGAACGGGCCTCGGCAAGCCGCTGAAGCTCATGGCCACGCCGGTGCGGGCCGACATCCCGGTGTGGATCGCCGCCATCGGCCCGCGGAACGTGGAGCTGGCCGCCGAGGTGGCGCAGGGATGGCAGCCGATCCACTTCGTCCCGGACCGCTTCCAGCAGGTGTGGGGGGACTCGCTGAAGGCGGGCGAGGCCAAGCGCGACGCGGCACTGGGGCCGTTGCAGATCATGGCGGGCGGCACGGTGGCCCTGGGTTCAGGTCCGGAGGTGCGGGAGGCCCGCGAGGCCACGAGGGCCACGGTCGGGTTCTACGTCGGCGGGATGGGCGCCCGCGAGAAGAACTTCTACAACGACTTGTTCCAGCGCTACGGCTGGGTCGACGAGGCCCGCGAGATCCAGGACCTGTTCCTGTCGGGCCGACGCGACGAAGCCATCGCCAAGGTGCCCGACGAGTACGTCGACCTCGCCACCCTTTGCGGCGACGCGGGTTACGTGAAGGAACGGATCGGCGTGTACAAGGACGTCGGGGTCACCTACCTCAACATCACGGTCGTGGGCGAAGAGCCGCTCAAGATCTTCGAACAGGTCAAGGCCTGGGCCGAATAGGGCGGTGGGGTTCAGCTCATCGAGATGACGCGGATGGGGCGGCCCGCCAGCCACGCCGCGATGTCCTCGACGATCTGGCGATAGAAGACCTCGTAGCACTGCTCGACCACATAGCCGGTGTGCGGTGTCAGCACCGTGTTCGCAAGCGTGCGAAGGGGGTCGTCGACCGGCAGGGGCTCCACGTCGAAGACGTCGAGCCCTGCGCCGGCGATGGTGCCGTCCCGGAGGGCGCTCACGAGCGCGTCGTGATCGACGATCGGGCCTCGGGACGTGTTGATCAGGAACGCCGTCGGCTTCATGGCGGCCAGCTCACCGGCACCGATCAGGCCCCGGGTGCGGTCACCGAGGACGAGGTGGATGGACACGACGTCGGAACTGCTCAGCAACTCGCTCTTGCTGACCGACTGCACGCCCACACTGGCGGCGCGCTCGGCGGTGAGGTTCTGACTCCACGCCACGACGTCCATCCCGAAGGCGAGGCCGACGCGGGCGACGAGCGCGCCGAGGTTGCCGAGGCCGACGAGGCCGAGTCTGCGCCCGCTCAGACCGACACCCATCCGTGTCTGCCACCCGCCCGCTCGCATCGTGTTGTCATCGGCGACGACGTTGCGAGCCAGCGCATGGATGAGCGCCCACGTCAGCTCAGACGTGGGCGTCAGGATGCCCGACGTTCCGCTGACGGTCACACCGTGGGCGGCCGCCGCCGGCAGGTCGATGGCGGCGTTCCCCATGCCGGTGGTCACGAGCAGGCGCAGGTCGGGCAGCCGAGCAAAGAGCGACGGCGTGAACCGGGTTCGCTCGCGCATCGCGACGACGATCTCCGCCCCTGCGAGCAGGCCGGCCAGGACCGCCTCGTCAGCGACGTGCTCCATCAGGGACACGACCTCGACATCGGCGGCGCTCCAATCGGCGTAGGCACGCGCCACGTTCTGATAGTCGTCCAGCACGACACAGCGCACGACTTCCCCCCTGGCAGACACGTCGATGGAGCCTCTGCGACAGTAACGCGGCACCTGCCGTCTCCCGCCCCCCACCCCCGCCCCCGCGCCCCACCCCCACCCCCGGCTCGCCAGGATCCTTCGCCTCTGCGACGATGGCGGCAGTGGGGGAGTCCGAGACGGCGAGCTCGTGACGAGGAGACAGGGAGCAGCGAACATGGCAGAACCGGTCATCGTCCAGGGCTCGTTCGGTGCGCTCGCAGGGATCACGGTCGATACCGACCACGGCGCCGTCGACCGGTTTGCCGGCGTGCCCTTCGGAACGGCACCGATCGGGCAAGGCCGCTTCCGGGCGGCGCAGCCTCCGGCGCCGTGGACCGGCGTTCGGCCGGCCGACGCGTTCGGGCCCAGTCCGGTTCAGGCGACGACAGGCGCGTTCACCGGCACGGTCCCGGGGATGGCGGTGTCGGCCGTCGACGAGGACTGCTTGACGCTCAACATCTGGCGCCCGGCCACACCATCCGACCAACCGCGACCCGTCCTGGTGTGGGTCTACGGCGGTGCCTTCGTGATCGGTGGAAGCGCGCTGCCCACCTACGACGGGGCGCGCTTGTGCGCCGAGCAGGACGTCATCGTCGTGTCCGTCAACTACCGGGTCGGCGCGCTCGGCTTCCTCGACCTGCGCTCGGTCCCGGACGGCGACACCGCCGACACCAACTGCGGCCTTCACGACCTGCTCCTCGCGCTGCAGTGGGTCCAGCGGCACATCGGTGACTTCGGGGGCGACCCGTCACGCGTCACCGTCTTCGGGGAATCGGCCGGGGCCGGTTCGATCATGCACCTCTTGACCGTGCCCGGAGTCGAGTCAGTCGTACGCGGTGCGATCGCGCAGAGCCCCGGCATCGACTTCACACAGACCGCCGAGCTGAGTGCCGTCGTGACGGCGGCCTTCATGGCCCGGTCTGGTGCGTCGACGGTCGATGAGCTGCGCCGCATCCCTGCTCATCGACTGGTCGAGATCCAAGAGGCGGTGGCCACCGATCTGCTCTTCGAGGTCGGGACCATGGTGTTCCATCCCGTGGTCGACGGGACCTTCGTGACGGCGTCACCGTCGGCCGCCATCTCGAACGGTGCCGCTCGTGCGGTTGCGCTGATGCTCGGCTATACCGCCGACGAGATGCGACTCTTCCCCGATCCACGTGCCGACGAGCTGGGGGAAGACGGCTTGACGGCCTGGGTGCGGTCGTACCTGACGTACCGGATGGGCCGCGACCCCGGCGACGACACCGCCCGCGAGCTCTTGCAGTCGTACGTGAAGGCGATGAGCGGCACGCCGCGGGCGAACGGTTCGGACCACTGGGCGGCGATCCAGACCGACGGCATCATCCGCCAACCGGTGCTTCGTGTGGCCGACTCGCGGGGTCCCGCGGCATCGACGTTCGTCTACCAGTTCGCCTGGCAGGCTCGTCGGCCCGGCTCAGACCTCGGGGCGTTCCACGCCATCGAGCTGCCTTTCATCTTCGACGCCTTCGACGTCGACAGTTGGGACGCTTTCGTCGGGGTGGACGAGAAGGGACGAGCGCTCGGGCACGCGATGCGCTCGGCCTGGGCCGCCTTCGCCGCCACCGGGGACCCGTCGGGCGGAGTGGTCGGGACATGGCCGAGGTACGAGGAGGCCGGGCGCCAGACGATGCTGCTGGACGAGACGTGGCGCGTGGTCGGCGATCCGCTCGCCATCGAGCGAGGGTGGTGGGCCGGTCTGTGGAACCCCGCCTGCCGGCCCGCCGCCGTGCCGCTGTGACCGAGCGTCCGGTGCGCCTCGCCGACCGTGCTCGGGAGCTGGCGCCCGAGCTGATCACGCTCGACGGTGACGGCGATCAACTGCGGCGCGTCCCCGACGCCGCCTGGAAGCTGCTGCTCGACGGGGGGTTCGTGCGGGCGCTGCAGCCGGCGCGGTGGGGCGGCGGCGAGGTCGAGCTGCTCGAGTTCCTCGACGCCGTCGGCGAGCTGTCCCGGGCCAACCCGTCCGTCGGCTGGGTCGCGGGCGTCATCGGCGTGCACCCGTGGCAGCTGGCGCTGTTCGAGGACGAGGCGCAGCGAGACATGTGGGGTGACGACCCGACGACCATGCACTCGTCGTCGTACAACCCGACGGGCACGGCGGTGGCGGTCGACGGCGGCTACCACGTGTCGGGGCGATGGTCGTTCTCGTCGGGGTGCGACCACTGCCGGGGCGTGAACCTTGGCGCCGTGGTGCGCAACGAACGAGGCCCCGACGGCATCCCCGACTTCCGGTCCTTCCTCCTCCTTGCCGGCGACTACCGCATCGACGACACCTGGCACGTGGCCGGGCTGCGGGGCACGGGCAGCAAGGACATCGTGGTCGACGGCGTCTTCGTGCCTGCCTACCGGACGCAGTCGCACACCGACTACGCCATGGGCCGGGCCCTGCCGGGTCAGGCGCTCAACGACGGGCCGCTGTACCGCCTGCCCTGGTCGGTCGTGTTCAACATGGCCGTCGCCGCCTCGGTGTACGGCGCCGCCCAAGGCTTCGTCGACACCTGGATCGCCGAGGCGCGCGACCGCGTGCTCCCCCGGAGGGTCCGCCTCGCCGACGACCCGCTCACCCAGCGCCGGGTCGCGGAGGCGGCGTGGACCCTGGACGCAGCGACGACGCTTTTCGCGCGCCGACGCCACCGAGCTCACTCGTCGGGCCGAAGCCCGCGAGACGCCGACGATGGCGGATCGTGGCCGGTACCGCTGGCACCTCAATCGCAGCTGTGAACACGTCGGCGTGGTGACCGCCGAGCTGATGCGCGCCGCCTCCGGCCGCTCGATCTTCCTGGACCACCCGCTGCAGCGTCGCTACCAGGACATCCAGGCCGGTCTCGGTCATGCCTTCCTGCTCCCCGACCCGGTCGCCAGGGCGGTCGGGGGCACCCTCCTGGGCACCACCAGCCCCGAGCTCATCCTCTGACGGCGGTTTTCGTTGACAGGGGCGATCTAGCGCGCTGAAACCCGCGAGGGCACGAGTGCGCCGAACTTCTGGGGGAAGCATGCGTCTGTCGCTCGGAATGATGTTCCAGAACTTCTCGGATTGGGACCGCTACTTGGCCCTCGAACGGGGAGAGCCCGACGTCGGCGAGCCCGAGGTCCCGGACTGGAAGGCGTGGCGGGATCATCTCGAGGTGTTCCTCCAGGCCGACGAGCTCGGCTTCGATGCGTTGTGGTCCGTCGAGCACCACTTCACTCCTTACTGCCTCATCCCCGACCCGCTGCAGCTGCTGACGTACATCGCCGGCGCCACCAAGCACCTCGACGTCGGATCGATGGTGTGCGTGCTGCCCTGGTGGGAACCGCTCAAGCTGGCCGAAGAGGTGACGATGCTGCAGACGGTGCTCGGTGACGAGCGCAAGCTCCACATCGGCGTCGGTCGTGGCTTGGCCCGCCGCGAGTACAACTCGCTCGGCATCGACATGGACGATTCCCGCGAGCGGTTCGACGAGGTCCTCCAGGTCCTCAAGCTGGCACTGACGAACGAGCGTTTCTCCTTCGACGGCAAGCACTTCCACATCCCCCCGACGTCACTGCGCCCCTATCCCAAAGACGGCCAAGGCCTGGTCGACCGGCTCTACGGGGCCTGGGGCAGCCAGCCGTCGATCCGGGTGGTGGCCGAGGCCGGCATCAAGCCGTTCCTCAACCCGCAGAAGCCTCTGGGCGACTACGCCAAGGACCTCACCGAGTTCCGTCAGATCCGCGAGGAGCAGATGGGGCTACCGCCGGTGCCGCCCACGATCGTGCTCTTCGGCTACTGCGCCGAGACGCAGGAGCAGGCCATCGCCGATGCGACCCGGTACTCCGGTGAGTACCACCAGAGCGCCATGACGCACTACGAGATCGGTGGCGAGCACCTCGCCAAGCTGAAGACGTACCAGCAGTACGCGCTGCCCGCCGGTACGAAGCTGCAACCCATGAAGCCGGAAGACCTGTTCTACGTCGACCAGATCGTCGGGACGCCCGACGAGTGCATCCGGCGGATCCAGCACGTCAAGGACAAGTACGGCTGCGAGGAGCTCATCATGCAGGTGATCTACGGCGGCATGCCGCCCGACGTCGCCGAGAAGAGCATCCAGCTGTTCGGACGCGAAGTGGTGCCGGCGGTCCATGAGATGGGCGTCCCGGTCACGGTTGGGTGAGCCAACCGGCAGCCGGAAGGCGCACGATCGTCGATGTTAAGGTTCCGGATGTCCGCCGGACGGCGTCGGGCCAGGCTGGAAGGGGCCGTGAGCAGCTGCATGAACCGGTACGGATGAAGCGTACGGTGCGCCAACTCAAGCGCTCCGAGTCGATTGCTCGAACGCTTGTCGACCGGATCACGTCGTCCCATCTCAAGGACGGGGATTCGCTCGAGTCCGAGATCGTCATGATGGAGGAGCTGAACACGGGACGGGGTTCTCTGCGCGAGGCATTCCGAATCCTGGAGCTCAGCGGCATCCTCGAGGTACGCACGGGACCGACCGGCGGACCGATCGTGCGCGATCCCGACATCAGCCACTTCGGTGGGATGTGGTCGCTCTTCCTGCGGATGAGCAACTGCACGTATCGCGAGCTGATGGAAGCGCACATGCTCACCGTGCCCCAGATCGCGGCGATCGGTGCCAAGAGGCGCAACCCTGAACACCTCGCCGCGCTGCAGGCGGCGATCGACCTCGAGGCGTCGATCGCTCCGGAGGATGGCCACGGGTACATGGCGGCCAACGCCGCGTTCCACGATGCCATCGCCCGCCTGGTCGACAACCGGGCCATCTACCTCTATCTGCGCGGGAACCACTGGATCACGTCGGTCTTCTTCGCTGAGGTGGTACTGGTCGCCGAGGTCCAGGAGGAGGTCCTGGACGCCCACAAGCACATCGTCAAGGCCATCACCGACGGGAGCCCGCGACGAGCGGAGTCCCTGATGCGCAAGCACCTCCAGCTGAGCCTGGAGTACTGCGAGCAACGGTTCGGCACGATGATCGACCAGCCCGTGCGCTGGCACTGACGGCCCGACGCCAGGGCGGGCGTCGCGCCATGGCGCAGCATTGACACGTTGATTCAGTCGATCTAATCTGCAAATGCCAGGCGCCGGGGGGCCGCGCCGGAAAGGGGGAGTGCCGTGATCGACGACGCGTCCGCCGTGGTAGACGGCCTCGGGACGAGCGGTCGAGAGGAGTCCAGGCGTGGGTGAGCTCGAGGGACGCGTGGCGCTGATCACCGGCGCAGCGCGAGGCCAGGGCCGCTCCCACGCGGTGGCGATGGCCGAGGCCGGCGCCGACGTGGTGGTCACCGATCTGTGCGCCGACATCACGTCCGTGCCTTATGAGTTGGGTGCCGCCCACGATCTGGACGAGACCGCTCAGCTCGTGGAGAAGGCGGGCCGTCGGGTGCTGGCGGTCGAGGCGGACGTGCGCGACCGCGACGCGATGGCGGCCGTCGTGGCCCAGGCGATGGACCAGCTCGGCCAGGTGGACATCGTCGTCGCCAACGCCGGCATCTGCGGCTTCGGCCTGATGCCTGAGCTCAGCCAGCAGCAGTGGGACGACATGGTCGCCGTCAACCTCACCGGCGTGTTCAACACCTTCCGGGCCGCGGTCCCGCCCATGATCGAGCGCAGGTACGGCCGCCTCGTGGCCATCTCCTCGGGTGCCGGACGCATGGGCACGCCGAACCTCTCCCACTACGCCGCCACCAAGTGGGGCGTGATCGGCTTCGTGAAGTCGGTCGCCCTCGAAGTGGCGGCCCACGGCATCACCGCCAACGTGGTGTGTCCCGCCACCGTCGATACGCCGATGGTGCACAACGAGGCCCTCTACTCCCTGTTCGCCCCCGACATCGAGGTGCGGACCAAGGATGCGGTGCGTCCCCGCTATGAGACCATGAACCCGATGGGTGTCGCCTGGCTCGACGCGCAGGAGATCTCCAACGCCGTGCTCTTCCTCGCGTCCGACCGCAGTGCCTTCATCTCGGGCGAGACGATCGAGGTCTCGGCCGGCGGGAGCGCGCAGCGGTGAGCACGCCGGACCCCCGACCCACGGACGCGCCGCTGGCCGTCATCGACCACGGAGGAGCCCAACTGTGCGCATCGGCGCCAACCTGATCACCAACGACACCACGATCTCCATCCTTGACGTCGCTCCCCTGGTCGAGGCGGCTGGCCTCGATTCGATCTTCCAGGGCGAGCACTCCCACATCCCGGTCGAGACCGTCTTCCCCGTGGGCGACGGTGCCGTACCCGATTTCTACAAGCGCTTCCCCGACCTCTTCGTCCTGATGGCCGCCGCCGCGGCCGTCACGACCCGTCTGCGTCTGGGCACCGGCGTGGTGCTGGTGGCCGAGCACCAGCCGTTGCGGCTGGCCAAGGCGGTGGCGTCCTTGGATGCGCTCTCGGGCGGGCGCGTCGACTTCGGGGTCGGCTACGGCTGGAACGCACCGGAAATGGCCAACAACGGTGTCGACCCGAAGCGCCGGCGCACGGTGTTCCGCGAGAACATGGCCGTGATCAGCGCGCTGTGGGCCGACGATGTGGTCGAGCACAACGGCGCCCACAGCTCGTTCACCCCCTCGTGGTCGTTGCCGAAGCCGGTCCAGACCGGCTGGCACCGGCCGGGGCCGCCCGTCCTCATTGGCGCCAGCGCCGGTCCGCGGACCTTTGCCGACGTGCTCGAGCTCGGTGACGGGTGGTACCCGCTGACCGGCCCCACGCTGATCGACGACACCGCCGAGTTGCGGCGATTGGCGGCCGAGCGGGGCGTGCCCACCGAGGTGAGCGCGTGCGAGATGGCGGGCCAGGCAGGCGGACCGTGGTATTGCGACGACGCCGCCGCGAAGCGACAGCTCATCGACGGCGCGCAGCGCTACGCCGATGGCGGCATCGACCGGCTCGTCATCGGCGTGCCCGTCGACAGCGTCGGGCATCTCGAAGACGCGTTGGCGGTGCTGGCCGATGTCAGCGCCCTGTGCCGGCGCGATGCGGCGGCCGTGAGTTGAGGACGAGGGGACATCATGCACATTGACGAGTCGCTGTTCGCGTATGTCGATGACACGCGCCAGTTCAACGAGCAGTACATGGCGGCGATGGCGTCCTCGCCCCTCGGCTTCGCCACCGCCGCGGACGCGCTGCGGACCCGCGAGTTCCTGGACGCCGCGGTACCGCCGTTGCCAGCCGATCGCCTGCAGCCGGACGTGCTGCAGGTCGGGGCGGCCGATCCGGCCGTGACGGTGCGCGTGTTCGTTCCCGAGCGCGTCGACGGCGTGTGCATCCAGTTCCACATGGGCGCGTGGGTGATCGGGTCGGCCAAGGCGTGCGATGACCGCAGCGCCGAGATCGCCGAGCGCTGCTCGGTCGCCGTGGTCAGCGTGGAGTACCGGATGGTGCCCGAAGCGCTGCCGCCGGCCCAGCTCGAAGACGCCCTCAACGTGATCGACTGGGTCCGCACCGACGGCCGGCAGCGGCTTGGTGACGGGCCCATCATCCTGATCGGTGAATCGGCTGGCTGCACGCTGGCCGTGCTGAGCCTGCTGGCGCTGCGCGAGCAGGGTCGGCTCGGCGACGACATCGTCGGCACCGCCTTGGCCTACGGCCTCTACGACGTGTCCGGCGGCCCGAGCCAGCGCCTCGACACCGGCGCCCTCGCCGTCTTCAGCGACGCCCAGCGGCTCGTGTACCCCGGGTTGACGGTCGAGGAGCGGCGCGTCCCGGCGATCTCACCGCTGTACGCCGACCTCGGATCGCTGCCGCCGGCGCTGTTCTCCGTCGGGACCGCTGACGCGCTCATCGACGACACCTTGTTCATGTACGAGCGCTGGAGTGCAGCCGGCAACGAGGCCCAGCTCGAGGTCTACCCCGACTCGCTGCACGGCTTCGACTCGTTCCCGACGGCAATGGCCGCCGTAGCCCGACGGCGCATCGACGCCTTCATCGTGTCCCGGGTCGCCAGCCGCGCGACCGCTCCGCCGCCCGAACGGGTGGAGGCGGATGCCTGATCGTCAGCGGTCCGGAGTGCTCCCGTTCGCCGGTGTGAGGGTCCTGGACCTCGCCGCGCCGGTGAGCGCGTACTGCGCCCGGCTCCTCGCCGGCTACGGAGCCGATGTGCTGCGGTTGGAGCGTCCCGGTGCCGGCGTCGACGGCGCTGTCGAGCCAAGACAGGCATGGCTCGACGCGTGGTATGGCGCCGGATGTCGCCGGGCCACCCTCGACTACGCCCACGATCGGGCCGGGCCGCTGCTGGGCGAGCTGGCGGCGAGTGTCGACGTGGTCATCGCCTCCCCGACGGCGGCGACCCCGGTCACGGGTTTCGTCGACGATCCCCTCGGACTCAGTTGGTGCGATCCCTCCGTGGTGACGTGCCTCCTCACCCCGTTCGGCGCGACGGGACCGTTGCGCGACTGGCGAGCGACGCCGTTGATCTCCCACGCCATGAGCGGGCTCATGTTCGCCATCGGGCCGGAGGAAGGCCCGCCGCTGTCGATGCCCGGGCGCCAGCTCTGGGACGAGGCGGGGATCAGGGCCGCAATCTGCATCGTGGCGGCGCTGTTCGAGCGCCCGCAGGTCGGGGGGCAGGTCCTGGACATCGCCGCTCACGAGGTGATGGCCAGCCAGGACGACACCATCCACCGGTTCTCCGTCGCCGGCCTGGTCATGCAGCGGCGGGCCAACTTCGGGGTGCCGCCCAGCGGGACGTGGCCCGTCGCCGACGGGCTGATCGACATCGCCGTCAACACGCCTGGTCACTGGGAGTCGTTCGTGAAGACGATGGGATCGCCGCCCGAGCTGACCGACGAGATGTGGCAGGACCGGACCGTGCGGGCCCAGCTCCACGACGTGCTCACCGAGATCGTCGCTGGGATGCTGATGCAGCGTCATCGTGACGAGTTCGTCGCCGACGGCCAAGCGAACGGCATGCCGTGCTCGGCGCTGAACACGCCCGAGCAATTCGTCGAGGACCAGCGGCGCGACGAGCGCCATCCGCTCGGGACGCTGACGCGGGCCGGGCTCGGCACCTGCGAGGTACCAGGGTCCCCGATCCACGTCGCCGAGACGTTCCACTCCTCCGACCTGGTGGCGGTGGAGGCGGGCACCCATACGACGGCGGTGTTCGTCGAGGAGCTTGGCCACAGCGTCGACGAGCTGAACCGCTGGCGGGAGGACGGCCTTGTCTGATCGGCCGCTGTCTGACGTACGCGTGCTGACGTTCGGCGCCTTCGTCGCCGGGAACACCGCTGGCCTTCTCCTCGCCGAGCTGGGCATGGATGTCGTCAAGATCGAGTCGCGCCGTGCGGCCGGAGGCGCTCCGGAACACCTACTTCCTCGATCACCCTGACACCCGCGAGCCGTCGGGCGTGCCGACCACGGCGCTCTACGGCGGCCTCGCCCGGAGCGTGCGCAGTGCCGCCATCGAGCTGGCGGCACCCGGCGGCCCCGATGTCATCCGCCGGCTGGCGGCCACCGCCGACGTCGTGGTCGAGAACTTCCGCCCCCGTGTGCTCGACCGCTTCGGTTGTGGGTTCGACGACCTCCGGTCGATCAACCCGAGGTTGTCGATGCTGTCGATCTCGGGCTACGGCCGCACCGGCCGGCGCTCCACGTACGCCGCCTACGCGTCGAACATCTGCAACCACGTCGGGCTGACGTCGGCCTGGGGTCACACCCACGGCTACCACTTCGACTACGTCGCCGGCTACCACGGCGCCCTCGGTGTGCTGGCCGCGCTGCGACTGGCCGCCACAACAGGGACCGGCGTCCACCTCGACCTCGCGCAGGTCGAGACCGGTGCCAGCGTGATGATGCCGGTCCTGATCGACAAGCTCGCCTTCGACTCGGCCTACGAGCGTCGCGACAACATCGTGCCCGACTCCGTCTTCAGCGCCGTCGTCGCCTGCGCCGGCGCCGACCGGTGGCTGGCGGTGGAGGCCGTTGACGGCGCCGACTGGCAGCGGCTGTGCGCCGTCATCGAGCTGCGTCCGCAATCCCACGGGCCGTCCGTTGGCGAGCTGGACGCGGCGCGGACCGCGCTGTCGAGCTGGGCGTCCACTCGCACGCCGTACCAGGCGGCGCACGTGCTGCAGCGGGCGGGGGTGCCTGCCGCGCCGGTGCAAGACGCTTCCGACCTCGCCCGTGACCCGCAACTCCGCACGCGTGGCTTCATCGTCGAGATCGACCATCGCGACCTCGGTCGCATCGAATACCCCGGAGCGATCGAGCGGACGGTCCGCCCGTCAGGCGGCGTGAAGGGCGCCGTGCCCCGCCTCGGTGAGCACACTCGTGACGTACTGGTCGAGTGGGCCGGCATCGAGGAACAGGAAGCCGACGCACTGGCTGAGCGGGGTGCGATCTGGCTGCCTGAGTCATGAGGTCAACCAAGTGTCACAAACGAATGTCAGCGTTGTCAGTTGCATTGCCAAATACTGTTTCGATACTTACAATATTGTCCGTACTGCACGTGCCGTCGATGAGGCGTGAACGCGTGAGTACAGCCACAAGGGGGGTTCGGGGATGAATGTTCCGCGAGGGATCCGCGCCACGGGCGCACACGGCCGAGCGGGTGTGAGCCGGCGCAGGCGTAGCCGCCAATTCGCCGGTGTGCTCTGCGCCGCGACGTTGCTGGTCGGTGTCGCCGCGTGCGGTAGCGACAACAGTGGTAGCTCGAGCAGTGCGACGACAGCGGCGGCCGCGGCGACGACGGCGGCCGGTGCGGCGACCACCGCGGCTGGTGCGGCGACGACGGCGGCTGGTGGGGCGGCGACGACGGCGGCGTCGACGGGTAGCGATGGGTCGACGATCAAGATCGGCTATCTGGGGCCGCAGTCGGGTCCCTTGGCGCCGACGTTCGCGCCGGCGCTGGCGGGGATCCAGACGTATGTGAAGTATTGGAACGACCGTGGGGGGGCCAACGGTCACAAGCTGGACCTGTCGGTGTACGACACGCAGAGCAACTCGAGTGCGGTCTTGGCGGGGGCTCGTAAGGCCGTGGGGGACGGGATGCAGGCGATCATCTCGAACGACGTGTACTTCGACACGGCGGCGCCGTATCTGGCCGAGCAGAAGATGCCGGTGTTCGGCTTCGGGATCTCGTTGGGGTTCTACGGTCCGGACAAGCAGACGTTCTTCTCGCCGATGGGGAACTGGATCGCGTATCAGAGCAACGTGGGGATGAAGTACCTGGTGGATCAGGGGCACGCGAAGATCGCGGTGTTGTCCGACCCGAACCCGGGGAACGCCAACGCAGCGCACGCGATCGCCAATGCGGTGCCGACGGTCGGTGGGACGCTCATCTACGAGAACTACGGGGTGGATGACACGAACTCGGCGGCGTTGTTGGCGGTGGCGCAGGCGACCAAGGATGCGGGGGCGCAGGCGGTGTACACGAACTTCTATGGGACGGCGCCGGCGCAGTTGCAGGCCAACTTGAACCAGATCGACGCGAATGCGGTGGTGTTGAACGGGTCGTTGGGGTTCTCGCCGGACATCCCGAAGCAGTTCGGGTCGTCGGTGGAGGGGTTGACGTCGGAGGTGTTCACGGCGACGTGGTTGAGCCCGGACATCCCGGGGGTGCAGACGTACATGGAGGCGATGAAGCAGTATCAGCCGGACATGTTGGAGAACAACTCGGCGTTGACGGGTTGGGCGACGATGTTGTTGTTCGGTGGGGCGTTGGAGGCGTTGGGGGCGCAGAAGCCCACGATCGAGAGCATCGCGGCGGCGGCCAACACGTTGCAGAACTTCGATGGTGACGGGCTGATGCAGCCGGTGTCGTTCCCGCAGATGCACGAGTCGATGGCGCCGTGCATGGGCTTCGGTCAGGTGAAGAGCGAAGCATGGGCGCTCACCGCCGGCACGCCCACCAACCCGTTCCTCTGCGGCACGCCGGTGGCCGCCAGCTGAACACTGGGTTGGGGTCGCCCCCGGAGCAGAGCCGCGTCCGGGGGCGATCCCAGTTCGGGAACCGAGGATTGAACGAAGGGGAAAGGCAGCTTGTCGTACCTCTATCCAGGCATCGTGATCGGCGCCCTCTACGCCCTGTTGGGCGGCAGCCTCACACTGACGTACAGCCTGACCGGCGTGATCAACCTGGCCGTCGGGGCGACGGCCTACGCCAGCGCGTACCTCTTCTACCACCTCGTCACGATCGATGGGTGGTCGCGGTGGCAGGCCGGCGCCACGTGCATCGTCGCCTCGCCGTTGTTCGGTTTCATCTTGTGGTTCTTGATCTTCCGGAACCTCGAGAAGAAGAATCTGATAGTTCAGCTGACGGCGACGATCGGTCTCGCCGTGGCCATTCCCGCGCTCATGCAATTCGTGCTGCCGATCGACAGCGTCTACCAGACGCCCGGCATCCTGCCGAGCGGCTTCAGCACTCTCTCCTGGGGTTTCTTCAACACGTCGCGAGACCAACTGGCGGCGGTAGTCGGTGCCGCGGTCTGCATCATCGCCCTCATCATCCTGGTCGAGAAGTCGCGCTTCGGCTTGTCGGCGCGGGCTGTCGTCGATCGCCCGCCGCTGGCTGAAGGCGTCGGCATCAACACCACACGACTCAGCGCCGTGGCGTGGATCATCGCCACGGGGATGACGGGTCTCGCCGGGATCCTGCTCAGTCCGCTGATCCAGTTGGACGCGGCGCAGTACACGACGCTGTCGGTGGCGGCGCTGAGCGTGGCCCTCGTCGGACGGTTTCGGTCGCTTGCCGTCACCGCGCTGGCCGGCGTCGGCCTGGGTGTGGCCGCGTCGTTGATCACCGGCTACGTGCCCGTCGGCAGCGTCATCGGCAGCGGGCTCGTTCCCGCCCTGCCGTTCTTCCTCCTCGTCGTGCTCCTGCTCGTCGGTCGATCGCTGGCGGGCGCCCGCCAGGATGCCGTCGGCGATGCCGTGAGCCTCTCGACCAGCCGGCTCGACCAGTCCCAACGGTCGCCCGGGTGGCGCTTGGCCCGCCGTCTGGTGTGGATCGCCGTGGCCATCGGGCTGACCACCGCGGCGATGTTCCTGTTCGACGACTACTGGACCGGGGTGTTCGCCGCGGGCATGTCGTTCGCGGTGATCTTCCTCGGCATCACCGTTTCGACCGGCGAGGGCGGCATCCTGTGCCTCGGTCAGGCCGGCTTCGCCGCCGCCGGTGCATTCACCGCCGGTCGACTGGCGACCGAGGCCAGCGTGCCGCTGCTGCCCGCCGTTCTCATCGGCGTGGCCGTGGCGATGGTCTGCGGTGTCATCATCGGCCTCATGGGCACCCGGCTCGACCAGGTCGGGTTCGCACTGGTCACCCTGGCCTTCGCGCTGTTCTGCGAGAAGTTCATCTTCAACGTGCAGTCGATCGTGCCGCTCTCCGGCGTCATCTACCCCCAGTTCAAGGTCTTCGGTCTGCGCGGCACGCAGAGCTCGGTCCTTCTCGGGGTCGTGGTTTTCGCCATCGTGGCCGCGCTGGTGGCGTGGGCGAAGCGCGGCCGGTTCGGACGCCTCTGCGCCGCCGTGCGCGGCAACCCGATCGAGGGCGAGACCATCGGGATCAACGTCAAAGGAACGCGTGTCGGCGTCTTCGCCGTCGGTTCCGCCATCGGTGGTCTGGGTGGTGCGCTCGTCGGGATCCAGCAGGGCGCGGTTGGCATCTCCGACTTCGCATTGCTGACCGGCCTGCTGTGGCTGGCCGTGGTGGTGACGGTCGGTGTGCGGGGCTACCGCGGTGCGCTCGTCGCCGGCCTCATGTTCACCATCTTCCCGGCGCTGTTCCAGTACATCGACGTGTCAGGCATCGGCCAGCTGCCGACGGTGCTGTTCGGGCTCGGTGCCATCGGCCTGGCCCGTGAACCGCGAGGTTTCCTCTACGAGATGGAGACGCGCATCCGCGGCCTCCGATCGGGCAAGGGCGACGCGAGTGCCGGACGGGCGATCACGCCGTCGTCGGCGACCGCGGCGGCGCCGGTGCCGGCGGAAGGGATGAGTCGATGAGCGCCGCCTCCGCCGGGAGAACGCTCGATCTCGTCGACGTGACGGTGAAGTTCGGCGGCCTGACCGCGCTGAAAGACGTCTCGTTCAACGCCGAGCCCGGCGAGATCGTCGGTCTGATCGGGCCCGAACGGGTCGGGGAAGACGACGATGCTCAACGTCGTCACCGGCCTCGTGCGCCCCGTCGCCGGCCAGGTGCGTATCGCTGGGACGTCGTGTCGGAGGATGAGCGTTCACCGGCGCATGCGCCTCGGCTTGGCCCGCACCTTCCAGCGAGCCTCGCTCTTCGCCGAGCTGAGCATCCAGGATCACCTCACGCTGGCCGGCGAGGCCAAGCACGTGTGGCGGCGGGCGAGCCGGAGCCCCGACGGCGTCGGGAAGGACTCGCTCGAGCTGGAGCGGATGCTGCGCTCGGAACCGTGGAACCTCGACCCGAGGGCGTTCGTCGGGAACCTCTCACTGGGCGGGACTCGGGCGGTCGAGCTGGCGATGGCGCTGGTCGTGCCCCCTCGGGTCCTACTGCTCGACGAGCCGCTTTCGGGGCTCGACCCGGTCGAGCGCGACGCCTTCACCTCCACCCTGCGAGAGATCCGAGAGCGCCTCGGCGTCACCGTCGTCCTCGTCGAGCACGACGTCGAATCCGTCATGCGCCTCGCCGACCGGGTCGTGGTGTTGGACTTCGGTGTCAAGCTGGCCGACGGTTCCACGTCGGAGATCCTCACGAACACCCGGGTTCGAGAGGCCTACTTCGGCAGCGGGGAGCTGGTGTGACACCGACCCACACCGGCCGCACGGGCGGCTTCACCGCCGCCGGGCTGCACCTCGAAGACGTGAGCCACTCGTACGGCGCGCTGCGCGCCCTGAACAACGTGACGCTCGACGTACCGGCGGGCACGGTGTGCGCCGTCCTCGGTCCGAACGGCGCCGGCAAATCGACGCTGGCGGCGACCATCGCCGGCGTCGTGAGGGCCAGCTCAGGATCGGTGCTGCTCGACGGCGATGACCTCACCACGGTTCCCCGGTATGGCCGGGCCCGCCGCGGCGTGGCGTTCGTGCCCGAGGGAGGCGCCCTCTTCCCGGGCCTCACTGTCGCCGAGAACCTCGTGGTGGGCGACCGCGACACCTCCCGCCACGAGCGAAAGGCCACGCTCGAACAGGCTGCCGCGCTGTTCCCGTTCCTCGCCAAGCGATGGAACGAGCGGGCCGGGATGCTCTCCGGCGGCGAGCAGCAGATGGTCTCGCTCAGCCGGGTCCTCGTGCGCACCTCGAGCGTGGTGATCATCGACGAGCTCTCCCACGGCCTGGCGCCGGCCATCCTCGACCAGCTCTTCTCGGTGCTGGCCAGCTTCCGCGGCGAGATGACGCTGGTCTTGATCGAGCAGTACGTGAAGCGGGCCGCCGAGCTGGCCGATCAGGTCGTCGTGCTGTCCTACGGCGAGGTCGCCATGGCCCGTCGCGCCGCCGACGTGACCTTGGCGGAGATCGAGGAGGCCTACGAGCTCGACGCGTCCGTGCCGGAACTGCCGGACGTCCCGGCCGCCCCGACCGTCGATGAGGACGTCGCTGGTCGCAACGGCCATGCGCGCTCGCCATCGACGCCGTGATCCGATGGCGCCGAACGCTCGATCGCGTCGTGTCACGGCCGTTCCTCCTGACGATGCCGGAGAGGACCGCGTCGCCGGTGCCGTGAACCGGGTCGAGGTGGACAGCGCGTTGATGCGGACGGCCAAGGCGCTACGACGCGGCGTACGGGACGGCGCTGGAGGAGCAGCTGGACATCACGCTGAACGAGGCGACCCTGCTGGCTCACCTCACCGGTCGCCGCGCCCTCACCCAAGTCGAACTGGCGAGACGGGTCGGGCTGAGCCGAGCCCGTGTCGGTGTCCACATCGACGCCTTGCTGGCCAAGGAAGTCGTGCAGCGCGAGGCCGACCCGTTGGATCGACGCGTGTGGAAGGTGTCGCTGACACGACGCGGTCGATCGCTGTGCCAGCAATCGGCGAACGTGAACCGGGCTGTGCGCGCCAAGCTCCACCAGGGCCTGACCGATGATGACCTCGACGTGCTCGACCGACTGCTGCATACCATTCAGCAGAACGTCGTCACCTTTTGTGGGGGCGCCGGCGAGCCGGCGTCGCGACGTCGATGACGCCGCCGACGGTCGCGGCCGAAGATGAACGGGCACTGCGGGCGCTGGCGCTGGCCTATGCCCACCATGCCGATCGCCGTGAGCCGGACCTGCTCGCCGAGCTGTTCGAGCCCGACGCCACGCTGCGGATGGTCTGGCGCAGCGGGGAGGTTCCCACCGCCGTCAGTCGTGGCCGGCGCCACATCGCGTCGGCCGTCGGGCGCCTGGGTCAGTTCGCCAGCACGTTCCACCTCGTCGCCAACCACATCGTCACCGTCGCCGGCGACGAGGGTTCCGGCGAGGTGTACTGCATCGCTCACCACTTGAGCGTCGACGACGGCAACGCCACCGACCTCGTGATGTTCATCCGTTACGTCGATCGCTACCGACGCGACGGCGAGGGATGGCACTTTGCCGAGCGCGAGACGTTCGTCGAGTGGACCGAGGAGCGCAGCGCCCGAGCCTGAGGCGTCAGGCCGACGGCGACCGGACGGTGTCGAACAGGTATGGCGCCAGCGTCTCCTGAGCGCGCTGGCGGTACTGCTGCCACGTGGCGCCGCCGTAGTAGGCCAGGCTGCCGGGCGCGGCGTCGCCGTGGCCGTTGTAGTACGACAGGCAGTCGCGCAGTGGTGCCGTGGCGATGTCGGCCTGGCGGCAGTGCTGGGCGTACTCGTCCTCGGCCTGCTTCGTGACGTCGACGACATCGACGTCACGGTCGCGCATCGTCTGCAGCATCCACGTGACGTAGTCGGAGTGGGTGTCGATGGCATCGGTGAAGTTGAAGCTGCCACCGCCACCTTGGGGACCAGTCATGATGAAGAGGTTCGGGAACCCATGGCTGTGCAGCCCGAGGAACGTCCGGGTACCTCCCGACTGCCACTTCTCGCTCATCGTGCAGCCGCCGCGCCCGCGGATCATGTTGAACGTGGATGTCGCCATCCATTGGAAGCCGGTGGCGTAGATCAAGACGTCGAGCGGATACTCGACGCCGTCGTGCACGACACCGCGCTCATTGATCTCGCGCACGCCCATCGGCGCCGTGTCGACGAGGGTCACGTTGGGGCGGTTGAAGGTCGGCAGGTACTCGTCGTGGAACGTGGGCCGCTTGCATCCGTACGGGTAGTACGGCTTCAACGCAGCGGCGGTCACCGGGTCTTCGACGATGGCGTCGACCCGGGCCCTGATCTGCTCCATGATGCGGAAATTGGAGTCGAGCTGCTTGGCGATCAGCTCCTCGGGCGTGAGCTCGCGGGCGTGCTGCTTGCGCTCCTTGAAGTCGGTGACCTTCCCGGCGAGATAGTCGTCGTTGGCCTTCATCGCCGTGCGGCCCTGCGAGATCTTGGCGAACCGCGCTCGACGCTGCCGCGCCCATCCCGGCTCCCTGGACCACTCCTCGATCTCTTCGGGGGTGGTGGCCCGCTGGTCGCGCACGTCGATGGTGGACGGCGTGCGCTGGAACACGTACAGCTCACCGGCCACCTTGGCCAGTTCCGGGATGGCCTGCACGGCGGTGGCGCCGGTGCCGATGATGCCGATCCGCTTGCCCTCGAGGTCGACGTTGTAGTTCCAGCGCGACGTGTGGAACGAGACGCCTTTGAATTTGTCCATGCCCTCGATGCGGGCCAGCTTGGGACTGGTCAGGATGCCATTGGCCAGGATGACGAAGCGGGCCCGCATGGCGTCTCCGCGATTCGTGCGCACCGTCCAGCGGGCGGTGTCCTCGTCCCACTCCGTCTCCTCGACAGTGGTGTGGAACAAGCAGTGATCGTAGAAACCGAACCGCTCGGCCATGGTCTGGCAGTACTCGAGGATCTCGAAGCCCGACGCGAACTTCATGGACGGGACGTAGCCCATCTCCTCCAGGAGCGGGAGGTAGCTGTAGGACTCCACGTCGCAGGCGACGCCCGGGTAGCGGTTCCAGTACCACGTGCCCCCGACGTCGCCACCCTTCTCGCAGAATCGGACGTCGTTGAACCCGGCGTTGCGCAGCTTGTACCAGAGCAGCAGCCCGGCGAAGCCGGCGCCGACGACGATGATCTCGCACTCGTCGGTCAGCGCTTCACGGGGTACCGGCTCGGCCGAGTAGAGGTCGTTCAGGTAGCGGCTGAACTCGCCCTCCATCGTCATGTAGTCGGCGGCGCCGCGCCGGGCCTCCTTGAAGGCCCGGTACTTCGCCTGCTCCTCCGCGTCGAACACGGCGCCCGGGGGCTGGGGCGGCAGAGAGGTCAGGCGCTCGTCGGCCACGACCGAGTAGCCCGCGCTGACCCGCGTCGCCGCCGTGGGAGCGGCGCGAGTGGCAAAGACCTTCAGTCCGGTGTCGGGGTCGATGCTGATCGGTGTGGGCCGTTCGCCGGTCACGGTGGCTCCATTCGAGATGAGAGGTCAGTTAGTGCTTGTCGCGGCGAAGCACACCGCGGTCGTAGAGGCCGTCGATCGCCGGGGCGTCGAGACCGAGGAGCTCAGCGAGCACGGCCTCGTTGTCGGCACCGAAGGTGCCGAGGGCGTGGGTGGACTGATCGACGGCACCGGAGAACTTCCAGGGCGCGCTGGGCAGGGTGACGTCGTCGGCACCGTCCACGAGGGCAGTGATGACCGCCCCGCGCTCGATCGCCCACGCCGTGTCCGGCACGTCGACGACGCGCCGGATGCGCCCGACGGCCAGGCCGGCATCGGCCAGGACGGCCTCGACGTGGTCGATGCCGTCGAGCTCCAGCAGCGCCGCCTGGAGCGTCTCGATGAGCTCGGCCCGGCGCTGGCGGCGGGCGCCCGAGTCCACGAAGCGCTCGTCGTCGATCAGCTCCGGGCAACCGAACGAGCGGCAGAAGGTGGCGAACACCTCGCTGCTCACGGGGTTGCCCGCGCTGAAGGTCTGATCGTCGGAGGTCGTGAACAGGGCCTGCGCGGTGGAGCCCGAGCGCGGCGCCTTGGCGTCGTTCAGGAGGCCGGCGGCGAACTCGTTGAAGTAGAGGATGGAATGGGCGAGGGAGATGTCGATGTGCTGGCCCCGGCCGGTGCGCCCGCGCTGCGTCAGGGCGGCGAGCAGCGCGATGGTGGCGTCTTTGGCGGCGGCGAGGTCGGCGATGGACATCGGGTCGTGCTCGACGGGCTCGGATCGCAGCAGCGCGGCGGTATCGAGGTAGCCGGCCTCACCGTGGACGAAGGGTGCGTAGGCGCGTCGCTCTCGCCAGGTACCGGTCTGCCCGTAGCCGGAGATCGACACGTAGACGAGCGTGGGGTGGTCGGGCGCGAGCGACTCGTAGTCGAGGCCCCATGACTGCATGACACCCGGGCGGAAGTTCTCGATGAGCACGTCGACGGCGCCGGCAAGGCGGCGCACCAGCGTCCGCCCCTCCTCCTGCGCGAGGTCGACGGCGATCAGTCGCTTGCCCTTGTTGAGCTGCACGAACCCGGGCGGGCTGGGATGGCCGGCGCCGCGGCTACCTCGGGTCTGGTCGCCGTCGGGCGGCTCGAGCTTGATCACCTCGGCGCCGAGCTCGGCCAGCAGGCGCGTGCAGTGGGGCCCGGCCACCACGCGGCTCAGATCGAGCACCCGGATGCCGTCGAGCGGGCGGTCGGGCGCGCTCGCGTCGGGGCTCATCGCCACGTCGAGGCCCCGTAGGCCGTCTCGCTGAACGGCTGGTCCTGCTCCGTACCCGGCTCGCGCGGCAGGCCCAGGACCTTCTCGGCGAGATGGTTGCGCTGGATCTCGTCGGTGCCGCCGGCGATCGAGGTCGCGGGGCTGGACAGCGCGAAGTCCTGGAACGCCGCCGATGGTGCGTCGTCGTCGACCAGTGTGGCGTACGCACCCTGGACCCCGAGGCCGAGCTCGCGTTGGCCGCGGGTGATGTCGGAGACGGTGACCTTCGAGATGGGTCCTTCGAGCCCGGGCATCGACGAGCTGCGCATCCGCAGGTTCGTGTAGCCGAGGATGGCGCGCCGGGTGTGCAGCACGGCGAGGTCCTGGCGGACGTGCGGGTCGTCGCCCCGGCCGAACTGCTCGACGAGACCGGTGAGGATGCGACCGACGCCGCGGTTGCCGCGGGCGGGTGCGGCGGAGCCGCCCATCAGCTCCTTGGCCAGCCGGCCGGCGGGCATCGTGAGATCGACGGGTCCGAACGGTCCCCCCTCGTGGGCGGCGGGGTTGAAGGAGTTCTTCTCGTAGGCCAGGAAGGTCCGCGTCACGGGCCAGCCCTCGCCCTCGCCGCCCAGCAGGTCGGCGTCGGAGACCACGGCCGCATCGAAGTGGACGAGGTTGAACTCGGAGCGGCCGTTCATCTGCTTGATGGGGCGGGCCTCGACGCCGGGCTGCTGGGCCGGGCACAGGAAGAACGACAGCCCGCGGTGCTTGGGCACCTCCCAGTTCGTGCGGGCCAGCAGCATCCCGTACGAGACGATCTTCGCGTTGCTGGTCCAGACCTTCGTGCCCGTGATGCGCCACTCGTCGCCGTCGCGCTCCGCCGACGTCCTCGCGGCGGCGAGGTCGGAGCCGGCGTCGGGCTCGGAGAGCATCTGGCAGGTCGTGTCGCCGCCGTAGGCCATGCCGCGGAGGAAGCGATCGCACTGCTCGTCGTTGCCGTGGCGAAACAGCATCGGCGCCAGCAGCGTGGGGCCGATGCCCGACGGCGGTCCCAGCGCCCCGACGGCGCGCCGCTCGGCCCGAACCAGCTTGGCGCCCCAGGTCGGCAGGCCCTTGCCGCCCCACTGCTCGGGCCAGGTCGGGTAGCCCCAACCGCTCTCGTACATCAATCGGAACCATTCGCCGACCGTCAGGTCCGGATCCCAGGACTCCTGGTACCAGGCTCGGGCGTCGGCAATGATCTGCTGCTCGTCCATCTCGATCCCCCCGGACCGGCGCCGCGCCGCTCGAACAACTCCGGCCAATAAGTCGACTGAATGGACAGAGTAAACTGTTTGCCATGCCCGATCAAGCGTTGGGGGGGCCGGTCGCGGTGCACCCGCAGCTGTCCGTCGCGTTGATCAATTGGACCGCCGGCGTACCGGAGGACTGGCGCTACCTGGTCGATCGGGCCCAGGCGGCGGAGGAGGCCGGCGTCGACGGGGTCGCTGTATCGGATCACGTGGTCTTCGGCGAGGATCTCGAGGCGTACGGCAAGCCCGAGCTCGGGGGCATGGTCGGCGGCCGCCAGCCGACCGGGCCGGACGGCTCCTGGCTGGAGCCGATGACCTCGCTCGCCGTCATCGCCGGCGCCACCGAGCGGGTGCGCCTCTCCACCAGCATCCTGCTCGCCGCCCTGCGCCGGCCCGGCCGTGCTGGCGAAGTCGGCGGCCACGCTCGACGTGCTGTCCGGCGGTCGCCTCGACCTCGGCGTCGGCATCGGCTGGCAGCGCGAGGAGTACGAGGCCGCCGGCCTCGACTTCGCTCGAACGGGGCCGGCTGCTCGACCACACGCTCGAGGTGTGCCAGAGCCTGTGGCGTGGGTCGCGGGTCGACTACCAGTCCGACGAGCTGCAGTTCGACGGCATCCACATGATGCCGAAGCCCGTCAACCCCGAGTGGGGTGCCGATCTGGGTGAGCGGGACGCTGAACGATCGCGTCATCGCTCGCCTGGCCCGCTTCGGCGCGGGGTGGATCCCTTGGGGTGACTCCGCGCTCCGATCTCGCGACGTCCATCCCTCGCATGCGCGAAGGTGTGGCGGCGCTTGGTCGCGACCCAGCGGAGATCGGCGTCATCGGGTCCATCGTGGTGGTGCCCGACGAACACGGGTCGGTCGATGCGGCGGCGGCGATGGCTGCCGTTCCGGACCTCGTGGCGATCGGGGTCACCGACGTCCGCCTGTTCATGCCGATGCCCGCATCGGCCATCGCGCTGGCCGACCGGCTGGCCGAGCTGGTAGTGGTGTTCCGCAAGCACGTCGGCCCCCGCCCCTCGTAGCCGCCCACGGCAACTGATTCGCTTGGACCCTGTATGTGACGGACAACGCGCATCAGTTCGTCGCTGATCACTGCCATGCCCCATAGGCACCCCACCCCGATGTCGAGGCGGACCTGCTTTCCGAGCGAGGCCTCGATGTGCACCCGCTTCCTTCTCGCGTAGGCCACTGGGTCTCACGTGGAAGGCGGCACCCAGATGTCGCGTTCGTGCAGCAGGCGGATCTGCGGCTCGGTGACCTCAGCCTTGTACTCGGCGTGCGTGTACGGCGCTCGCTCGAGATAGAGGTTCTTCGGGTAGATCGGCTCTTCGTAGACGATCTGGTACATCTCGGTGCGGAGATCCTTCATCCAGTTGGTCCACGGACTGGTGGCGCGGTGATGGCGAAGGGCTTCGATGTTGACCGGTCCGCACACCGACGTCGACACACCCCCGTACCGCTGCGACCCAACGATCTGACCGCGATAGTCGACGATCATCGAGTTGCCGCCGAAGGTGTCGATGGGCGCCTCGGAGGCGGCGGTGAGGTAGTACGTGCCCATGTTGGGCGCGAGCACGTAGAAGTTGTTGTCCAGGGCGCGGGCTCGGTTCTGGATCTCGAAGTAGTCGTTCGAGGCAGCCGGATGGGGGATCGACGCCCGGTAGACGATCTCGGCGCCGTTCATCGCCAGCGCGCGGGCATTCTCCGGGTACGAGCCCTCGTTGGCCATCATGATGCCGAGGCGGCCGATGGCGGTGTCCACGACCGGCCAGAACGCGTCGAGGGTCCGGCCGTAGCGCTCGATCCACCAGTCGTACACGTCGTGAGGGCACACCGAGTGCTCGACCGGGAAAAGGGGCGACGTCTTGTAGTGGGTGAGGATCAGCTCGCCCTGGTCGTCCAGGATGAACCCGATGTTGAAGTAGCGGTCGGGCCATTCCGGGTGGCGCGCCTTGGCCTGGGCCATCAGGAACACGCCGTACTCCCGGCAGATCTCGCCGAGCGCCTCGGTCTCCGTTCCCGGGACGTCGATGGCACAGGTCTCGGCGAACGCGGCATGGTCGAGGTCGAGGACCTCGTCGTTGAAGCCCTGCAAAGCTCCCTCGGGCAGGGCCACCAGTCGAACGGGGAGATCGAGGGACGCCAGCCAGCTCGCGGCCTTGACCATGTGCCGGTGATGCTCGATGTTGCGCATGATCTCGCTGCGCTGGGAAATGCCCCAGACGGTCGGGACGAGACCGACGGCGTTGTACGGCTGGATCATCACACCTCCGCGGCGTAGCGGCCTTTGGTGCCGCGCTGGGAGATTTTGCCGTACATCTCGACGCGCGCGTGCCAGACTCGACCAAGTCCTATGGCCGATCGACGTGAGCTCGAGTTGGCCATCGCCGCTCAGGAGAGCCTGCGCGGCGCTGTGCCTGACGAGGTCATCGACGTCGCGCTCGATTCCCTGCGCCGTCACCTCGCGGCGCTCGAGGCCGAGACACCGCGCCGCCGCCAGGCCACGGTGCTGTTCGCCGATGTGAGCGGCTTCACCGCCATGTCGGAGCGGCTCGACGCCGAGCTCGTCGCCGACATCATGAATGACATCTGGGCTCGACTCGACCGCGTCATAGCCGACCACGGCGGTCGCATCGACAAGCACATCGGCGACGCCGTGATGGCGGTGTGGGGCGGCGAGGCGGCGAGGGAGGACGACCCCGAGCGCGCCGTTCGGGCCGGACTCGCGCTACAGGACGCACTGGCGGCCTTCTGCTCCGAAACCGGCAGCCGGGTGGCGATGCGCGTCGGGATCAGCACCGGGCCGGTCCTGCTGGGGCCGGTTGGCACCAGCTCCGAGTCCACCGTCATGGGTGACACGGTGAACGTGGCCAGCCGCGTCGAGCATCATGCTCCGATCGGGGGCGTGCTGGTCACCCACGACACCTACCGGACCGTGCGGGGAGTGTTCGAGGTCCGAGCCCTCGAACCGTTCGAAGCGAAGGGCAAGGCCGAACCGGTCGCCGTCTACCTCGTCGAGCGGGCCAAGCCCCGCGCCTTTCGGATGGCCGCCCGAGGCGTCGAGGGCGTCGAGACGCGAACCATCGGACGCGACCGGGAGCTGGCGGTCCTGCGCGACGCCTTCGCGGAGGTGGTGCGCGACCGCGCCGCTCGTCTCGTGACCGTCGTCGGCGAGGCCGGCGTGGGGAAGTCACGGTTGCTCTACGACTTCCTGAACTGGCTGGAGCTGGAACCCACCGAGGTCTACTTCTTCACGGGCCGGGCGCTCCCGACCCGCCAGACGACGGCGTTGGGCCTCTTCCGCGACGTCGTCGGCACACGATTCGGCATCTTGGACAGCGATGCCCCGGACATGGTCGCGGACAAGCTGCGACAAGGGCTCTCGGACTCGCTTACACCGGATGAGGCCGACCTCGTCGGCCATTGGCTCGGCTTCGACCGCTCTTCCAGCCCGGCGGTCCAGCGGCTGCTGGGGGCGCAGCTCTCGACGACGGCGCAAGCTCATCTCGTCGCGTTCTTCGATTCGCTCATCGCTCGGCGACCGACCGTCATCGTCCTCGAGGACCTCCACTGGGCCGACGACGAATCACTGGCTCTGGCCGCCCAGCTCGTCACCCGCCTCGCCGGTAGCCAGCTGCTCGTGCTCGGCCTCACCCGGCCGTCGCTGTTCGAGCAACATCCTGATTGGGTCGCTCCTTCGGCGGCGGCGGCGAGTGTGGACGTGGCGCCCCTGTCGCGCGACGAGACCCGCGTGCTCATCGGCGAGGTGCTCAAGCGGACGGGTGCCGTGCCGAACGATCTCGTCGAGCTGATCGTGGCGCGCGCCGACGGTAATCCCTTCTACGTCGAGGAGCTGATCAAGATGCTCATCGACGACGGTGTCATTGAGCCGGCGACCCACGGCGAAGCCTGGGCGGTCGACCTGACGAGGCTCGATCCGGCTCGTGTCCCGCTGACGCTGACGGGTGTTCTGCAGGCCCGTCTGGACAGCTTGGCGACGGGGGGACGGCAGGCGCTGCAGTGCGCTTCGGTCATCGGGCGGGTGTTCTGGGACGCCGCCGTCTCTGCGCTGGCGCGGTCGGGATCTGGCCCGAGCGCCGAAGCAGTAGGGGACGCGCTGGAGGAGACGCGCCGCCGCGAGCTCATGTATCGACGGGACGGCTCGTCGTTCGAGAACACGACGGAGTACATCTTCAAACACGCCCTCCTGCGCGATGTCGTGTACGAGACCGTGCTGCTGCGCGAGCGGCAGATGCTGCACGCCCGCGCCGCGGCATGGATCGAGGCTCACGCGGGAGTTCGCGTGGGCGAGTACCGGGAGGTGATCGCCGCACATCACATCCGTGCGGGCGACCACAGGGCGGCGGCCGAACACCTAGCGCACGCGGGTCATGCGCAGCTCCGCAGCGGCAGCCCGCTGGCCGCCAGGCGATCGCTGGAGCGCGCCGTGGGGCTCTGGACGACGGTCGGTGTCGAGCCACCAGCGGACGCCCTCGTGGCTCTCGGCGATGCGTGCCGGCGCCTCGGCGACCTCGACGCCGCCGAGACCGCCCTGGGGGCGGCCATCCGCGTCGCGACGACCATCTCCTGTCGCGCCGACGCCCTGTACTTCTCCAGCCTGGTCGCGTCGTATCGGGGGGACCTGGCCCACGAGGAGGAGCTCCTTGCTCAGGCGGTGCCCCTCGCGGAGCGCGCAGGAGGGGCGACCCTCAGCCGCACGCTGACTGGTCTGGCCCGCTCAGAGGCGCAGCGGGGCGACCTCGACGGCGCCGCCCGCCATGCCACCCGCGCCCTCCAGCTCGCCCAGGTGCTCGATGACCCTGGTCTGATCTGCCGGGCCCTCGACGCGCTCACCGTCGTCGCCGGCGAGCGAGACGATCTCGATCAGGCCCAGTTCTATGCGGAGAGTCAATTGGCGTGGGCGGAGACGAGCGGGAACCTCGAAGACCAGGCCCACGCCCACGCGACCCTCGGCGTCGTGATCCATCTGCGCGGTGACGCCGGCGGTCACACCGACCACTACCGCGCCGCCGCCGATCACTACTCCCGGGCGTTGCACCTCTACCGCCGGCTCGGCCATCGCGTGAGCCAGGCCGTAGCGACCGCGAACCTGGCGCAGGCGAGCCTCCGCCTCGGCGACTACGCCACGGCTCATGCCAGCATCCGTGAGGTTCTCGCCGAGGCGATCGAGGTCGGTGCCATCCAGCAGGTCCTACTGTGCGTCCAGGTCGAGGCCGATCTCCGAATCTGCCGCGGCGACACCGACTCGGGTTTGGCCCTCCTCGGGATGGTCGAGGCACACCCGTCGTTCGGCTCGATCGATCGATCGGAGAGCGAGCGGCTGCTGTCTCGGATCGCACTGAGCCCTGACGAGATCGAAGCCGGGCTTGCCGCCGGCCGCGCGCTCGACTTCGACACCGTGCTCCAAGGCCTGCTCGACCGGGCGGCATCGGCTACGAGGACGGCTCGGGGCTACGGTCCGGTGCATGACGAGCGAGGCGATCCTGGAGCCGGAGCTGCCCATCTGTGATGCGCACCACCACCTCTGGCTCGACACGGGCCACACGGGCTTTCCCTACACCGTTGACGACCTACGGGCCGACACGTCGTCTGGCCACCACGTGCTGCGCACCGTGTTCGTCGAGTGCCATTCCCAGTACCGCCAGGACGGCCCGGTCGAGCTGCGCCCGGTGGGCGAGGTCGAGTTCGTGGCCGAGTCGGCCGAGACAGGCGCCCGAACACCCGGGCCCGAGATCGAGGGCATCGTCGGACATGCCGATCTGACGCTGGGCGATGCAGTCGACGAAGTGTTGGCGGCGCTCGATGTCGCGGGACGTGGACGGTTCCGCGGGGTGCGCCACACGACGGCATGGGATCCGGCTCCCATGGGGAACAACGCAATCCGCGGCGGCCTGCTGGGCGAGAGCGGCTTCCGCGCCGGCGTGCACACGCTCGGAGCACTCGGCTGCTCGTTCGACGCCATGGTGTACCACACGCAGATCGCCGAGCTCACCGAGCTGGCGCAGGCCTGTCCGGAGGTCACGATCGTCGCCAACCATCTCTGCGTGCCGATCGCCGGCGGTCCCTACCGGGGCAAGGCCGACGAGGTGCGAGCGGTGTGGCGTCGAGATCTGCCCGAGCTGGCCCGGTGCGAGAACGTGGTGCTGAAGATCGGGGCGCTCATCCGGCCGCTGTCCGGCGAGCGGTGGGACAAGCGCGAGGTCAAGGCGTCATCGGAGGAGATCGCCGCCGCGTGGGGAGACGAGATCGCCTTCGCCATCGACACCTTCGGGCCGTCGCGCTGCATGTTCGAATCGAACTTCCCGGTCGACAAGGCCTGCTTCGGCTACGTCGAGGTGTGGAACGCGTTCAAGCGGATGGCCGCTCCCTTCAGCGCCGCGGAGAAGCTCGACCTCTTCCATGACACCGCGGCACGGGCCTACCGGCTCACCACGCTGGCCTCGTGAACCCACGACCGAGTGATGCGCCGGACTTGTCGGCGCGTCGCGCGAAGCGATAAGGAGGTCCTATGCGGTTCGAGCCGACGGAGTTGACCGCCGACGAGCTGGCGCTCCAGACGGATGTTCGCGCCTTCCTGGAGTCGGAGCTGCCGCCAGGCAGCTTCGAGCCCGGCCTCGGGATGGGTGCCCACCGCGATCCCGCCTTCTCCAAGGCCCTCGCCGACCGGGGCTGGGTCGGGATGGCCTTGCCAGCACGCTACGGGGGCAAGGATCGAAGCGCCGTTGACCGGTTCGTTGTCGTCGAGGAGCTCCTGCGCTGGGGTGCGCCGGTCGGCCATCACTGGGTCGCCGATCGCCAGAGCGGACCGGTCATCAACCGCTTCGGGACCGAGGCGCAGAAGGAACGGTTCCTGCCCGCCATCTGCCGCGGCGAGCTGTCCTTCTCGATCGGCATGAGCGAGCCGGATTCGGGCAGTGATCTGGCCTCGGTGGCCACCCGCGCCACGCGGGCCCAGGACGGTTGGCTCGTGAACGGCACCAAGATCTGGACCAGCGGCGCCTACGAGAACGACTGGTTCGTCGTGCTGTGCCGCACCAGTGAGGACGAGGACCGCCACCGCGGGCTCAGCCAGCTCCTCGTCGACCTCCACAGCGACGGGCTGGAGGTCCACCCCATCCCCTATCTCGACGGTAGTTCCCACTTCAACGAGGTCGTCCTGAACGACGTGTACGTTCCTGACGAGCTCGTCCTCGGCGAGGTGGGCATGGGGTGGGCCCAGAACACCTCCGAGCTGGCCTACGAGCGCGGTGGACCTGACCGCTGGCTGTCCACCTTCCTCGTCGTCGAGCATTGGTTGCGCGAGCACGCGGGCAGCGCCGCTGGTGAGCGGGGCTCGCTGCTGCTAGGCGATGTGGTCGCCCGGTGGTGGGGGCTGCGGCTGCTCTCGCTCTCCGTCGCCCGCAAGATCGATCGGGGCGAGGCGCCCGCGCTGGAGTCGGCGCTCGTGAAGGAGATGGGCACCCGGTTCGAGCAAGACGTGCTGGAGCGCGTGCTGCAACTCGTCGACCTCGAACCGTCGACGGCGTCAGCGTCGCTGTTCGAGCGTCTGCTCGCCGGCGCCATCCTGACCGGGCCGTCGTTCACGATTCGCGGCGGCACCATCGAGATCCTGCGCTCCGTGGCGGCGAAGGGGTTGGAGTCGTGACGGACCAGCTGCTCATCGACACGGCCAACCGACTCTTCGCCGCCACGTGCACGCACGAGGTGGTACAGGCCGCCGAGGCCGTGGGCTGGGCTCCGGAGGTGTGGCAGTCGGTGGCCGACGCCGGTTTCCCATGGGTATCGATCGCCGAGGCCGCTGGTGGCTCCGGCGGGACGTTGAGCGACGCCGCCGCCATCGTGCGCATCGCCGGCGGCTATGCGGCACCGGTGCCGCTCGCCGAGACCGGGCTGCTCGGTGGCTGGCTGGCGTCGGCCGCCGGGCTCGCGTTGCCTGATGGCCCTGTCACCGTCGTGCCGGGTCAGCCGGGCGACACGCTCGCGCTGTCGGGCGGCACCGTCTCGGGCCGCGCCTCGCGTGTCGCGTGGGGCCGGAAGGCCGAACGTGTCGTCGCACTGCTCGCCGGCGGGGACGGGTGGGTGGTGGCGTCGATAGCCGCCGGTGCGGCGTCCGTCGAGGCCGGCACCAACCTGGCCGGCGAGCCACGGGACACCCTCGTGTTCGATCGGGCCGCGGCCGAGCTGGCGCCGGCGCCGGCCGGCGTCGACCCCGACGCATTACGCCAGCGGGGCGCGCTGACGCGGGCATTGATGATGGCGGGCGCCCTCGACCGCATGAGCCAGCTCACGGTCGACTACACACGCCAGCGACGCCAGTTCGGCCGGCCGGTGGCGCAGTTCCAAGCCGTCCAGCAGCATCTGGTGCACACCGCCCAGCACGCCGCCCTCGTCACCATGGCGGCCGAGGTCGCCGCCGCCGCCGCCGAGCGCGGGCCGGCCGCCTTCGAGATCGCCGCCGCCAAGGTGCTCGCCGGCCAGGCCGCCGCGTCCGCCACCCGTGCCGCCCATCAGGCCCACGGCGCCATGGGCATGACGCAGGAGTATCCGCTGCAGCACCTCACCCGGCGGCTGTGGTCGTGGCGCCAGGAGTACGGCGACGACACGTGGTGGAGCGCCAGGCTCGGCCGGGCGTCCGCCGCCGCCGGCGGCGACCTGCTCTACCCGTCGATCACGGGTGGGTCGCGCGTCCTGACCGTGTGAGCGTCAGGTCGCGGTCATGCCGCCGTCGACGATGAACTCGGACCCGGTGCAGTAGCTGCTGTCGTCGCTGGCCAAGAACAGCGCCAGGTTGGCGACCTCGATCGGCTCCGCGGCACGTCGGATCGGTAACGAGCGGGCAAACTTGTCGTGGCGTTCGGCGCTGCCACCGGTCACCTCGGTGATCATGTCGGTTTCGATCATGCCGGGATGGATGGAGTTCACGCGCACGCCGTAACGGATCAGCTCGATCGCGCCCGACTTGGTCATGCCGGTCACGGCGAACTTGGACGCGCCGTAGGCGAAGCCGCCGGGCGACCCGCGCAGGCCCGCCACTGAGGAGATGTTGACGATCGAGCCTGCCCCCTGCTCGATCATCGTCGGTGCGACGGCCCGCATGCCCAGGAACACGCCCACCTGGTTGACGTCGATGATGCGCCGGTAGGTGGCCAGGTCGGTGTCGACGAGCTTGGCCCGCTGGAAGATGCCTGCGTTGTTGACGAGCACGTCGATGCGGCCGTGGCGCTCGACGGTCTGGCGCACCACCTCGGCCCACTCCTCCTCGGACCGAACGTCATGGCCGATGAACGTGGCCCCGATCTCCTTGGCGAGGCTCTCGCCCTCCTCCCGCAACACGTCGGTGATGACGACCTCCGCCCCCTCGGCCCGAAAGAGCGTCGCCTCGGCGCCGCCCTGACCCCGCGCGCCGCCCGTGACGATGGCTACCTTGCCGTCGAGCTTCCCCACGTTGTGTCCTCCTCGTGTGATCCGCCGGACCGTAGCCCGGCCGGTCGCGCCGCTGGCAACCTCACATCGGGCGGTTCGTCAGCCGGGATCTGGTTGCTCGACCCGGCGTCGAGGGATGGAATGCTCCCAGTCGGCCAGGATGGTCCTGATCGCCGCCACCAGCGCCAACGGTTGGTCGAGGGGGACGTGGTGGTAGGCGGCCGGGATCTCGACGATCGGAGAGCTCCGGCCGAGCAGCTCGTCGATGTAGTCCTGCACGTCCGCGGTGACGAGATCACTGTGCTGACCCTTGAAGACGGCGATCCGGCAATGCACCTCGGCGAGGTAGTCGGCGATCCCTTGACGATGGCGAAGGAACACCTTCGGATCGAACTTCCACGTCCAGCCGTCGCTCGCCTCGCGCAGCGATCGCCGGGCGATGAAGTCGATGATGAACGGGTTCTCGTACGGCTGCGGCGGTTGGAGATGGAAGTGCGGGACCGCCGCCTCGAGGCTGGGGTAGGTCTTGGGGTTGCTGAACATCCGTCCCCGGACGCCTTCTTCGGATTCGGGGTCGGGACGGTGCACCGGCGAGTCGACGACGATCGCACCGGAGAGCTTCTCGCCGTACAGGTTGCCGGCGGCGATGGTCACGAGTCCGCCCATCGAGTGTCCGACGACGACCGGTAGACCCCGCATCCCGCTGTCCTGGGCGCACGCCATGACCTCGTCGACCCAGGTCTCGATGGCGTACACGGCGCGGCGACCGCTGTCGCCGTGGCCCGACAGATCGACGGCGACGACGTAGTGCTGCGCCGCGAGCAGCGGCGCAATGAAGCTCCACCACTGCGCGTGCGCGGCGCCCCCGTGAACGAGCACCAAGCCGGGACGCGCCCTGTCGCCCCAGCACAGATAGTGGATGTCGCAACCCTTCACACGGGTGGTGCGCTCCTCGGGCGCCATGGCGATGGCTTCGCTGAACCACGCGGGCGAGCGCTGCTCGGTCATTTGGCGAGATGGTACCGGCCAGGAGCGACCAGTGGCTCAGTCCCGGACCGAGCGAACATCGGCCCGGTGCGGCATCACGCGCCGACAGCGCGCCCGCGGAGCAGGTCTTCGATGGCACGGCCGACACCATCGTCGCCGTGCGATGCGGTCACCCAGGTTGCCACCTCCCGGACGGCGGCCGACGCCTGGCCCATCGCGACACTCGCGCCGGCCACGTTGAACATCTCGATGTCGGTCTCCGAGTCGCCCATGGCGACGACGTCGCTCAGGGGGATCTCGAGATCGGCGCAGGCGACGGCGAGGGCCAGTCCCTTGTCGGCTTCCGCGCTCGTGAGGGTGAGGATGGGGTTCCCTTGCCCCGTCATCGACGTCAGGAACCGGACCTCATCCGCCCACAGCGGAGACAGCGTCTCCAGAACGGTGGCGTTCAGCTCGTCGCCGAACAGGAGCACGCATCTCGGGTTCGGGTCGGCGCCGCCGAACAACGCAGGAACGCTGCGCACCTCGGGTAGGTCTTGCAGCGACCGCGGCACCGCGGATCTCAGCACCACATCCCGATCCTGGTACACGAAGGCCAGGCCACCTCCGCCGTCGCACAGCTCGTAAAGGGCCGTTGCGAACGCCGCGGGGAGTCGAACGTCGAACAGGTCGGCACCGTCGCGCAGGCGTCTGACCTCGGCACCGGAGCAGGCGATCACGGGGTCGACCAGCCCGAGGTCGTGCGCCGTCCGCTCCGCCAGTTGGTACCAGCGGGCGGTGGCGAGGACGACATGCCAGCCGGCGGCGACGGCCGCCTCGACCGCCGCCCGATTGCGAGGACTGACGGTGTCATCTGGCCCCAGCAGCGTGCCGTCGAGGTCGAGGGCGAGGGCCCGGTAGCTCATCGGACCTAGCCAACCACGGCCGTCGTAGCAGTCACCGCGCCCGCTCGATCAAGCCTGCTCGTCGTGTCGCGCAACGTACCATCCCCTGTGGCGCCCGCCTGATGTCGTGGCCGGCGGACGCAACCCCCGGAGGCTCAGGTGCTCAACAAGCTGGACGACTACCCGATCCATCAGACCCCTGAACCGGTCGCCCACCTGGCCACGACGGACCGGAACGCGTACGACCGCACGTGGTACAACGGGTACTCCGACGACGGTTCCCGGTACTTCGGTGTCGGCATGGCCATCTACCCGAACCGGGGCATCCTCGACTGCGCGTTCAGCGTGGTCGAGCGAGGTGGCCGCCAGCACGCGTTCTTCGGGTCGCGCCGTGCTCCGCTCGAACGCACCGAGATGCAGGTCGGTCCCTTCCGGATCGAGGTCGTCGAGCCGCTGCGCCGGACGCGCGTCGTGCTGGACGGCAACGACACGGGCGTTGCCTGCGATCTCGTCTTCTCCGCCCGCACGTCTCCCATCCAAGAGCGCCGCCAGACTCTGTGGCAAGGCGGGCGCCGCGTCATGGACGCCACCCGGTTCGACCAGTTCGGCCGGTGGTCGGGCGTCGTCGAGCACCCCGACGGTCGCTTCCATGTCGACGATGCAACGTGGCTCGGCACCAAGGACCGGTCGTGGGGGGTCCGGCGGGTGGGCGAGCCGGAGTCCGGCGGCGCACCCGTGGCCCCGCAGAGCTTCTTCTTCCTCTGGGCCCCGCTCATCTGGGACGACCACATCACCCACGCCATCTTCTTCGACGGCCGCCAGGGCGAGGCCTTGGTCCGTGAGGGGATCGTGGCGCCCCTCTTTGCTTCGGAGTCGGCGATCCCCGACGCGCTGGAGGGAACGGACGAACGGATGACGTCGCTCGCCCATCGCGTCCGGTACCAGCCCGGCAGCCGCCTCGCGTCGTCGGCCGAGATCGACCTCGTCGACATCCGCGGCGACACCCGCACGATCGAGCTGACACCGCTGCTGCGGTTCCAGATGAAGGGACTGGGGTACGGGCACCCGCAGTGGGGCCAGGGCATGTGGAAGGGGGAGCTGTCCGTGGGAGGGGAGTCGTTCGATCCCGAGCGCGATCGACTTGCTCGCCCCCGAGAACCTTCACGTGCAGCAGGTGGTCCGAGCCCGTGACGGCGTGCGGACGGGCATTGGTGTGCTCGAGCAGATCGTGTTCGGCCCGTACGAGCCGGCCGGGTTCACGGGACTCTTCGACGGGGCGACGGTCTCCTAGCCGTACGCCGCCACGATCGGTGCGAGATCCTGCGGCGCAGCGCCGTGCAGGATGACGCCGTCGACACCGAGATCGAACTGGTGGCGGATCGCCGCCACGCATGCCTCGGGCGTCCCGGTCGCCGCCGCCGCCAGCCACTCCGGGGGGATCAGCGTGGCCACGTGCTCCAGTTCCTCGGTCGTGGCCTTGTCATCGATCGCGCCCGGGAAGCCGGCCACCAGCGGGTCCGCCCGGAAGCGCGCCAGCACCGCCGGGTCCCAGTCGTTGGTGCGCACCAAGAGGTCGCCATAGGCCTGCAGATAGGTGGCCATGCGCCCGACCGTCTTCTTCAGTCGCACCGGCTCCGGCAGGTGGTCGCCGATCGTGGCGAAGCACGACCACACCTTCACGGTCGCGGGGTCCCGACCGGCCTGGGCGGCGGCGCCCTTGACGGTCTTGACGCACCGGAGCGTCGTCTCGTCCGAGAAGAACGTGTGCAGCACGACCTGATCGAACGCCCGCCCGCCGAGGCGGAGCGTGTTCGGCCCGAATGCAACGATGCCGAGCGGGATGTGCTCGTCGAACGTGGGATCAAGACGAAGAAACGGATAACGACCGGCGGGTCCCGCGTGGTCGAGGATCGTCTCACCGCGCCAGAGGCGGCGCATCAGACCGGCGAAGTCCTCCATCTGGGCCGTGGTGATCGGCGGCACGCCGATGGCCCGCCAGAAGACGTCGACGCCGCGACCGATCCCCAGGGTGAAGCGACCTTCGGTGAGGCGGTGCATGGTCGTGGCGTAGGCCGCCGTCACCAGCGGGTGGCGAGTGTTGTGGTTCGTGGCGGCGGTGGCGATCTGGAGGCGCCGGGAGACCGCGCCGACGGCACCGGATACAGTGGCGGCTTCCTTGATGTTCAGGCGCTCGGAGATGAAGACCCAGCCGAAACCGAGCCGTTCGCCATCGGCCACCTCATCTAGGAGCTCGCGGGGCGAGCGTGGCGCCCCGGCCAACGTGTAGAACCCGAGACGCTCGAACGGGCCAGCCATCGCACCACTGTTCCAGAACGAGGCCCGTTCGTCGATCGAGGCTCAGTCGGGGAAGTACGAGCGCACTCCTGAAGGACGTGCGAGCGGACCCGCTCCTCCTCGTCAGCGATCCGAAGCGCGAGTTGCGAAGCTTTCGGGTCGCCGCTACGGCCCCGCTCGGATCGAAGCGGGGGACGGGCCGCGGCGCCTTCATCGACCGTGTGCTCTCGGCCATCGACGGCTTCTACGAACTCGTGGTCGAAGGCCTCCGGCCTTGGTCCTCGAAGGCGCCGCAGCTGCCAAAGGGCGGCCGCACCGCGACGGAAGATGCGGGGATCGATACCAGCGTCTCGCCGCAGGACATCGAGGAACTCAGCCCGGATCGCGAGCCGTCACCGCCGGATGCGCCTGAGCCCGAATCCGTTGTGGCGGCAGTTGACGAACTCGTCGAGGCAACGGCATACCCGACGTGCCTACTGATACTGGGCCGCTGTGACGCCAGGTGGGTATTGAGCGCTGGGTCCTCGGACGGCGAGCGAATCGGCTGACTGCTGGGGTTCCTCGCCTGTGTCAACGTGCGGTAGAGACGTGGGCGCGGCAACGGGAGCCCTGTTCGCGTTCCATATGATCTCGACACCAGTCGGCGGGCTGGTCGCCGAGCGGGCCGCTGCGTCGGTCGTCGTCGCTGTGCGTAGTCGGCGACGGTTGCTTCGGACGATTCTCGTCGCGCTTGAGTGTCACATTCGCGGCACTTCTGCACCGAGAAGCTGATTTGCACCGAGAACCGCTACCGAAACGGTCACCAAGCGTAAGGTCCGGTCGAGAAGGTCCCGTCGGGCGGCGACACCGTCGCCGCCCGTGCTCATCGGCCGCAGGCGAGGCGCAAGATGACCAGCCGACGTGCGAACGGCGCGCACCGCGCCACCGCGCCCACCGCACGCGTCAATGGCGTCCCCGGCGAGGTCATTCCACCACCACCGCCGCCCGTCCACCGCGCTCGGCGCGTCCACGACCAGGGTGCCCACGGCGTTGGCTACGGTGGCCCGATGCCGGGGGCGCAGAGGGGCCACAGCGACAGCCGACGCCGCGGGGCTCGGCCGGGATGAAGCGGTGATGCCTGAGTCGCCCTCCTTCTCCGAGACCGAGCGGCGCGGCTGGCTCGAGGGTGAGCTGTCGACTCGTCCGGCGGCCCCGACGCAACCGCCGTATGCGGCGGGCATGGACTCGCTCGACCTCGATGATGTGCCGGCACCGGCGGTGTTCGTGCCGTCGACGCTGCCTGATGGCCCGGTGCCCGTCATGGTCCTGCTGCACGGCGCCACCTCGAACCCCATGCACGCGTTGCGCGTCGTGCAGGACGAGGCCGAGCGCCGGCAGTTCGTCGTCGTTGCGCCCAAGAGCGTGGGCACGACGTGGGACGTCATCCACGGTGGCTTCGGGCCTGACGTCGCCGCCCTCGACCTCGTGCTCGCCGCCGTCTTCGACCACGTGCCGGCCGATCCCGGGCGGCTGGCCATCGCCGGCTTCTCCGACGGCGCGTCCTACGCCCTCACGCTCGGCTTGGCCAACGGGTCACTGTTCCCGTCCATCCTGGCCTTCTCGGCGGGCTTCTTCGTGCCCGCTCGGCGTCAGGGGTGGCCCACGATCTTCGTCTCCCACGGCCGCAGCGATCCGGTCCTGCCCATCGATCAGTGCGGCCGGCGAGTGGCGGCCGCACTGCAGATGGCCCAGTACGACGTGGCGTACTACGAGTTCGACGGCGGCCATCAGGTGCCGCCCGAGGCGGTGGCGGCCGCCCTCGATCGCTGGCTGGCGCCACCGTCAGTCTGAACACCGGCCTCGTCACGTCAACCGGCACCTCAACTCGTCGCCGGCGTGGACGTGGCGGCGGCGGTGGCCGACATCGAGCGCCGGCCCTACGAGATTGCGCTCCCGACGGAGCGGATGCTCGTAGGGGGGCCGGCGACCGATGCCAGGATCAGCGGGTGAGTACGACCTTGAGCGCTCCGGTGTCGGCGGCGCGGGCGAAGACGTCGTACGCCTCGTCGAACTGGTCGAGCGTGAAGTGGTGGGTGACGAAGCGACCAGCGTCGAGCTGGCTGCCTGTGGTGAGGCGCAGCAGGGTGGGGGTGGAGGAGGTGTCGACCAGGCCGGTCGTGATGGTGACGTTGCGGATCCACAGTTCTTCGAGGTGCAGCGTCGCCGGCTTTCCGTGGACCCCGATGTTGGCGATGTGACCGCCGGGTCGGGCCAGCTGCGTAGCCAGCTCGAAGCTGTCGGGCACGCCGACGGCCTCGATGGCGACGTCGGCTCCGAGCCCACCGGTGAGCTCACGGACGATGGCAACCGCGTCTTCGCGGCTGTTGTTGATGGTGATGTCGGCACCGAACTGCTTGGCCGCTTCGAGCCGGCTGTCAGCGAGGTCGATGGCCACGATGTGGGACGGGCTGTACAAGCGGGCGCCCATCATGGCCGACAGGCCGATGGGACCGGCGCCGACGACCGCCACCACGTCACCCGGTTGGACCTGGCCGTTGAGCACCCCGACCTCGTAGCCCGTGGGGAGGATGTCGGCCAGCATGAGGATCTGCTCATCGGACACGCCTGCTGGTACCTGGTACGTCGATGTGTCGGCGAACGGGACCCGGACGTACTCGGCTTGCGTGCCGTCGATCTTGTGGCCGAGGATCCAGCCGCCGCCACCGAGGCACTGGCCGTAGCTGCCCTCACGGCAGTAGCGGCACGCGCCGCAGGCGGTGATGCACGACACCAGCACCCGGTCGCCGGCCTTGACGTTCTTCACGCCTGAGCCGACGGACTCGACGGTGCCGACGGCCTCGTGACCCAGAATGCGCCCGTCGGTCACGGCCGGCACATCGCCCTTGAGGATGTGCAGGTCGGTGCCGCAAATGGTCACGGCGTCGACGCGCACGATGGCGTCGGTGTCGTCGATGATGACCGGCATGGGTACTTCCTCCCAGGCCTTCTGGCCGGGACCGTGATAGACGACAGCGCGCATGGCATGTGCTCCTTCGGAGATCGAGTTCTGCTATCGACGGTACGAACCAGCACGGTGAGGCGGTAGGGCACTAGGTCCCGTCGACGGCGCGGCAGGCCCGTTGGCGCCGCGCCGTCGTTGGTCAGAGTGCCCGGAAGCGGCGGAGCCGCAGGCTGTTGGAGACGACGAACACGCTGGACAACGCCATGGAGGCGGCGGCGATGAGTGGGTTCAGCAGTCCGGCCGCGGCGAGCGGGATGGCGGCGATGTTGTAGCCGAAGGCCCAGAACAGGTTGCCCTTGATCGTGGCGAGGGTGCGGCGGGACAGGCGGATGGCATCGGCCGCCACCTGGAGATCGCCGCGCACGAGAGTGAGGTCGCTGGCCTCGATGGCGACATCGGTGCCGGTGCCCATGGCGATGCCGAGGTCGGCCTGGGCCAGCGCGGCGGCGTCGTTCACGCCGTCGCCCACCATGGCGACGACCTTGCCTTGCGCTTGCAGGCGGCGGATGACCTCGACCTTGTCGGCGGGCAGCACCTCGGCGATGACGTCGGCGATGCCGACCTGGTCGCCGACGGCCCGAGCGGCGCGTTCGTTGTCGCCCGTGAGCAGGACGGGTGAGAGCCCGAGGGCCCGCAGCCGGCTGATGGCCTCGGCGCTGGTGGCCTTCACGGTGTCGGCGACGACGAGCACGGCGCGTGCGGCGCCATCCCAGCCGACGACGACGGCGGTACGGCCCAACGACTCGGCCTCGTGCTTGGCGGTGCGCAGCGCGGGCGTGAGGTGCATGGCGTAGTCGTCGAGCACGTGTTCACGCCCGACCAGAACGGCGTGGCCGTCGACCACGCCACGGACACCGAGACCCTCGAGGTTGGCGAATCCCTCGACCGGATCGAGAGACCCGAGCCGGCTACGTGCGGCGGTGGCGATGGCGCGGGCGATCGGATGCTCGGACGCATCTTCGAGGGCGCCCGCCAGCCGCAGCACCTCGTCTTCATCGACACCGTCGCCGGCGATCACGTCGATCAGCGCCATGTGGCCGGTGGTGACCGTCCCCGTCTTGTCGAGCACGATCGTGTCGACCCGGCGGGTGGACTCCAGCACTTCCGGACCCTTGATGAGGATCCCGAGCTGGGCGCCGCGTCCTGTGCCGACAAGCAGCGCGGTCGGCGTCGCCAGACCGAGGGCGCACGGGCAGGCGATGATCAAGACGGCCACGGCGGCGGTGAACGCCGTCGCCGCCCCTTGGCCTGTGCCGAGCCAGAAGCCGAAGGTGCCCACCGCCAGCGCGATGACGATCGGTACGAACACGGCGGAGATCTGATCGGCGAGGCGCTGGATCGGTGCCTTGCCGTTCTGCGCGTCGGTGACGAGCCGGGCGATCTGAGCCAGTGCGGTGTCGGCCCCGACCCGCGTGGCCCGCACGAGTAAGCGACCGCCGGCGTTCACGGTGGCGCCGGTGACGGCGTCGCCCGGGCCGACCTCTACCGGCATCGATTCGCCGGTGAGCAGCGACGCGTCGATGGCCGAGGCCCCTTCTTCCACGACGCCGTCGGTCGCCACCTTCTCGCCGGGCCGCACCACGAAGAGGTCCCCCACGACGAGCTGATCGATCGGGACCAGCACCTCGATGCCGTCGCGCATCACTGCGGCGTCCTTCGCGCCGAGGTTGAGCAGGGCGCGCAGCGCACTGCTCGATGACCGCTTGGCCCGAGCTTCGAAGTACCGCCCCGCAAGGATGAACACGGTGACGACGGCGGCGATCTCGAGGTAGATCTCCTGCTGTCCGGCGCCGCGCTCGATGCTGAAGCTCAGTGACATCGTCATGCCCGGCACGCCGGCGTCGCCCCAGAACAAGGCGTAGACGCTCCAGCCGAACGCCGAGAGCGTGCCCAGCGAGATCAGCGTGTCCATGGTGGCGGCGCCATGACGGAGGTTCATCCACGCCGCCCGATGGAACGGCCACGCGCCCCACAGCACCACCGGACCAGCCAGCGCGAACGACAGCCACTGCCAGTTCGTGAACTGCAGCGCGGTGACCATCGAGAGCAACAGCACCGGGACGCCCAGGACCGCAGAACCGATCAGACGGTTGCGCAGCGCGCGAAGCTCAGGATCGGCGCCGTTATCGTCATCGGCGCCGGCATCGGCCGGTGACGTCGCACGGGTGGAAGGCAGCTCGGCGGTGTAGCCGATGGCCTCCACCTGCGCGATCAGGTCGTCGACAGAGACGCCGGGGTCGTCGACGTTGACGGCGGCGCGCTCGGTGGCGTAGTTCACGCTGGCCTCGACGCCGTCGAGGCGGTTGAGACGCTTGGCGATGCGGGCCGCACACGACGCGCAGGTCATGCCGCCGATCGCGAGCTCGACTGTGGTGCTGGTGCTCATCGGAGGCTCCTCAGTGGTCCATCGTCGGGGCGTCGCCCGTGACGAGGCCTTGGTCGAAGGTGAACTCGGCGGTGCGCACGGTGTCGCCGTGCTTGAAGTCGAAGAAGAGCCGGTAGCGGCCCGCCGACGGCAAGGTCGCCTCGAAGCGGACGGCGCCGTCCTCGAAGCCGAGGGGGTGCACGTGGGCGTAGGCGAGATCACCGACGCGGAAGGCGATGAGGTGGCCGGAGGCGCCGAGGTAGGGCTGGAGGTCGGTCACGACGTGGCCGTCCGTGCGGACCGTCAGCGACATCGTGTCGACCCCGCCCTTGCCCTGCTCGCTGCGCAGCTCGACGTCGTAGCCGTCGACGGTGGCATGGTTCGACGGACCGGCAGGATCGCCTGGCTGGTAGGAACCAGGGACGCTCAGGTCCACGCCGAGGGCCAGCGCCGGACCGTCGCTCACCCAGAAGTCGGCCACGGCGCGGTAGGAACCCGCGGGGAGCGCCGGCAGCTCGATCGACCAGACACCGTCCGCGTCGAGTGTGGGATGGAGGTGGTGATAGCTCGTGAGCTCACGATTCACGAGGATGAAGTGCAGGTCGCGCTCGTGGGTCTGGTTGAACCGGCGGACACGTTGGCCGTCGGGTGCCTCGATGGCGAACTGGAACACGCCACCGTCGTCGGTGAGCCTCGTCAGCGGCACGAGTCGATAGCCGGACTCGGCGGAGACGACGCCTTGTCCGTGGGGGACTGGGGCCTCGGGGTGAGCGACGGGTGCGGAGCCGACGGTCGCGCCGACGGTTGCCCCGATGCCCAGCACGAGGACCAGTGCGACGGCGAAGGCGCCGAGCTTGGTGAGGGTGCTCACGGCGCCACCTCGTAGCCAGCAGCGTCGACGGCGGCGACGATCTCCGCCCGATCCAGGGGGTCGGCGCTGACGACAGTGGCCGTCGCGCTGACGAGATCCACGACCACGGACGCCACCCCTTCGATCCGGGCGATCTCCTCGCGCACCGCGTTCACGCAGTGAGAGCAAGTCATGCCGGTCACGGTGTAGGTCTCGGTTGCCATTGTCCGTCCTTCTCTCCATGTACCCTAGGGGGGTACTCTATATACCTAGTGGGGGTATATGCAAGCCCGTACGTACGAACGCATCGCCGGGCGACCCGCCGTTGCTGCCAGCGTGGTCGTAAGGGGGGCCTTGCACATTGGGAGCGCCCCCTCAGATCCGGCTCGGCCTGGGACCGAATGGGCGCCGCCGCCATCGCCCAACGCCTAGGCGTCGCCTGCGCTCGGGCCTCGCCGTCAGTGGAAGCTGACGCCGGCGACGATCTCGATCGTCAGGATCGCCGCGACCACGAAGTCCACGGCGGCGCAGAACGGCGGCCACCAGCGGGTGTTGGCAACGAAGTGCGTGCGATGCTGCCAGAAGTCCTTGAGACCGTGGGCCGTGTAGGCGACGACCAGCAACCACGCCGTCTCGGTGACCGCGGTCGCGGCCAGCACCACGAACACGCTGGTGACGAGGGTTTCGACGACGATGACTCGCGCCCGCCCGTCGCCGACGGCAAATCCGATGTACACCGCGGCGATGAGGACGATCGCGAGCGCGTGGACGGTAGAGGGCGGCAACCACCAGATGAGCACCGGCACCGCCGCGTTGATCAGTCCGAACACGACACCCCACAGGATCGGCACTCGAATCTCGGCGGGGTGGTTGACGGGAATGACCGTAACGCCCAAGCACGCCTTGCTACCGCACCAGGCGGAAGAAGCTCCTCACCTCGTCGACGAACGTCGCCGGCTGCTCGAACGCGGCGAAGTGGCCGCCGACGTCCAGCTCGTTCCAGTAGCGGATGTCGGTGTAGCGGCGCTCGGCCCAGCGGCGCGACGGCCGGAAGATCTCTTTGGGGAACAGCGACATGCCCGACGGGACGTCGATCGTGTCCCGACCCCGGAACGTGGCGAAGCTCTCCCAGTACAGCCGGCCCGACGAGGCGCCGGCTCCAGGCAGCCAGTAGTGCATGACGTTGTCGAGGAGGCGGTCGCGGGAGAAGGTGTCTTCGGGATGGCCGCCGTGGTCGGCCCACGCCCAGAACTTCTCGACCACCCAGGCCGCTTGGGCCGCCGGCGAGTCGACAAGGCCGTAGCCCAGCGTCTGCGGCCGGGTCGACTGCTGCGTCGAATAGCCCATGCCCCACTTGCGATGGTCCTCGAGGGCGGCCAGGGCCGCTTGCTCGGCCGCGGTCGGCTCGGCGCCGTCCTTGCCCGGTCCGGCCGACACCATGTTGAGGTGGATCCCGACACAACGGTCCGGGTGCTGGACCCCGAGTGCGGTGGTGACGGCCGAACCCCAGTCGCCGCCCTGGGCGCCGAAGTGCTCGTAGCCGAGTGCGGTCATCAGCTCGGCCCATGCGTCGGCGATCCGCTCGACGTTCCAGCCGACGCGCGTCGGCTTGTCACTGAACCCGTAGCCCGGCATGGTGGGACACACGACGTGGAACGCGTCGGCCGGATCGCCGCCGGTCGAGGTGGGATCACGCAATGGTTCGATGACGTCCAGGAACTCGACGACCGATCCCGGCCAGCCGTGGGTCAGCACCAGAGGCAATGCACCGGGATGGGGCGACGGTGCGTGCAGCACCTGGATCCCGAGCCGGTCGGGCGCGCCGACCTCGGGTGTGAACCGCAGTTGATCGAAGCGGTTGAGCTCGGCCTCGACGCGCCGCCAGTCGTAGCCATCGAGCCATCGGGCGCAGAGCTCCCGCACGTAGGCGAGGGGGATGCCCTGCGTCCAGTCGTCGACCGTCTCCCGCTCGGGCCACCTGGTGCGACGCAAGCGGTCCCGGAGGTCATCGAGCTCGGCTTCCGCGACGGTGATCGGATGGGGTTCCAGCGCACTCATGAGGCGATTCTCACGGGGCCGGCCCTGGTCCGTCCACTCGGGGACCTCGATGGGGCAGTCTGGTCAGGTGTCGAGCGACGATGAGTGGCCGCTTGCCGGACCGCCGCGGACGATGACCTTCGACGCTGTCGTCGCCGACGTGCTGTCGTCTCCCGCTCCGGTGCGGCTGGTCGCCGTCGACGGTCCAGGAGGCGCGGGAAAGAGCACGTTCGCGGCGCGGCTGTCACGACACGCTGGCGACGCACCGGTCGTGCACACCGACGACTTCGCCTCGTGGGAGGAACCGCTGGCGTGGTGGCCGAGACTGCTCGCGCAGGTCATCGAGCCGCTCGTGACCGGCGACGAGGGGCGCTTCCAGCGCTACGACTGGGCCGAGCGCCGGCTGTCCGATTGGGTGACGGTCCCGCGCCGCCCGATGGTGATCATCGAGGGCGTCTCCTCCGGCCGGCGCGAATGGAGCGCCCATCTCGCCGTCACCGTCTTCGTCGCTACGCCCGAGCAGGTCCGGTTGCGCCGCGGTCTGGACCGAGACGGTGACCACATGCTCGACCAGTGGCGATCGTGGATGGCGGCAGAGGAGCGGCACTTCGTCGACGACGGCGTGCTGGATCGCGCCGCGCTGGTCGTCGATGGGGCCCCGTCGCTCGACCACCGCCCGGACGAGGAGTTCGTGGTGTTGCGGGGCCCCGGCCCGTACTGACGCGACTATCGGTCATCTATGACACTCGGCGTACATCAGTTGATCGGTGGACGCCTGGCCGGCGTGCGGGCGCCGAGATCACGGCCGGTCAGGGCACTGTCGCGCAGGTGATAGGACGGGGACGCAAGGGAAATCGCCGGCGCTGACAGGCGGCCTGGCCGCGTCGAAAGGGCTTGATCTGTGCAACAGCTCAGCGGAATGGACGCCTCGTTCCTCTACAGCGAGACGCCGAGCACACCGAACCACATCTCCGGGTTGTACCTCTACGACCCGTCGTCGGCACCGGACGCTGACGTGGCGTTCGCCACCATCCTGGACACGATCGCCAACCGCCTCGGACGGGCCGCCAGCTTCCGCCAGCGTCTCGTGCGCGTTCCTTTCGACCTCGACCATCCGTACTGGGTCCAGGACGGATCGTTCGACCTCGAGTTCCACGTACGCGAGATCGCGCTGCCCGAGCCGGGTGACTGGCGGCAGCTCTGCGTGCAGACCGCCCGCCTCCACGCCCGCGCCCTCGACCTCACCCGCGCCCCGTGGGAGATCACGGTGATCAGGGGCCTCGACAACGTCGAAGGACTGGCGAAAGGGTCGTTCGCCCTGATGTGGAAGACCCACCACGCCGCCATCGACGGCGCATCGGGCATCGAGATCCTCAACGCCGTCCACGACCTCTCCGCCGATCCCGGGCCGCCTGATGCCGACGACACGTGGCGGCCGGAACCGATCCCGAGCGCGCTCGAGCTCACGGCCCGGGCGGCGGTGCGCGCCGTGCAGAACCCGATGCGGGCGCAGCGCGCCATGAGCCGGGCGGTGCCGGCCGTGGCGCCCATGATTCGGGGCGTCCGGCGCGGTGTCATTCGCATGCAGGCCCCCGCGACCCGGTTCAACGTGCCGGTCACCGCCCACCGCGTCTTCGACGGCACCATCCTTCCGGTCGCCGACCTCAAGCAGATGAAGGCGGCCGTGCCCGGCGCCACCATCAACGATGTGCTGCTGTCGGTCATCGGCGGGGCCATGCGGAGCTACCTCCTCGACAAGCACGAGCTCCCTGTCGAGAGCTTGGTGACGATGGTGCCGATCTCGATCCGCACCAAGGAGCAGCAGGGAACCGCAGGCAACCAGGTCTCGATGATGGCCGCCTCGCTGGCCACCGACATCGACGATCCGCTCGACCGTCTCCGCGCCGTCCACACGTCCACGACGGCGTCGAAGGCGCTCACGGAGGCCATCGGCGCTCGCACCCTGTCAGAGCTGTCGGAGCTGGCACCCGGTCTGCTCGTCGGCATCGGGTCGCGCGCCTCGGCCAGGATGACCGGCCGCATGCCGTTCAACACGACCATCACCAACGTGCCCGGGTCGCCCGTGCCGCTGTACTTCTGCGGTGCCCGCATGGAGCGCGCCTACGGCCTGGGCCCGATCCTGAACGGTTCCGGCCTGTTCCACGTCGTGAGCAGCTACGAGCGCAACATGACGATCTCGTTCACCGCGTGCCGGGAGCTGATCCCCGACCCCGACTTCTACACCGGCTGCATCGTCGCCGCCCTCGAGGATCTACGCACCGCCACGCGGCCGCCGTCGCAACCGGCCGCCGACGGCGACTCGGCCGGCGTCCCCCAACCGGCCAGTCCCGGTCGCGATTGAGCGCTGCCTCCGGGTCGGTGGGAGGGGCACTGGGCGGCGCGGCTGCTGGTGGTGTTGTCGCCCGGCGAGACTTCCTCGACCGGAAGTCACGCTGGGTGAATGTTTCGGCGGCAGTTCTCGGTGCATCTGCGCTTCTCGTCGCGCAAGTGCCGCAGATGTGACACACCTGCGCACCGAGAAACGGCCAGAGCACTCATCGCCAACGACGCAACGCGGCGATGACGGACCACACCAATCAACGACCGGCCCAGCCCACCGATCGTTGACGAGATCATGTGGAGCTCGGCCTTCATCCGGCGCTTGTGTGACGCCAATCAAGCGGTGCGCTTGATCTGCGTCACACAAGCCAGGAAACGAGCCGCGCCTCAGTCCCCGACGGCAGCTACGGCGGCCAGGATGGCATCGATCGTGACTGAGGGATGCGACACCATCGACACATGGGACCCCGCCACCTCGGTGATCGTCGCCCCGGCTCGCTCCGCCATGCGGCGTTGCGTCGCGGCGGGGATGACGCGATCTTCGGTGCCGACGACGGCCCAGCTGGGGATGGTCTTCCACGCCGCCGTCTCGGTCGGCGCCGTGTAGGCGTGAGCCCGGAGTGCTCTCAGCTGCGGGGCACCTGGCTCCACGCCACGTTCTTGTCGACCCGGGGCTCGCCGGGGAGGCCGAGCACCTGCTCGCCGAGGATGTTGCGCATGATCTCTGACGTGCCGCCCTCGATCGAGTTCGCCCGCACCCGGAGGAACGCGTACCGCAGCCCGTGGGCCGTGCCCTGGACGTCGAGATCGTCGGGACGGCGGAACGTGTAGTCGAAGCCGACGAGGGCGTCGGCGCCGAGAAGGTTCATCGTGAAGTCGTACAGCGCTTTGTTCAGCTCGGAGTACGCCAGCTTGGCGATCGACATCTCAGGCCCGGGGTTGCCGGTGCGGGCGTTCTGCGCGGCGCGCATGTTGGTGAGCCGTGCGACTTCGGCCTGCACCCACAGCCGCATCAGCCGGTCCTTGTCCGCCGGCTGGCGATCCGCCTCGTCGATCGACTGCCACAGCTCGACGGCGTCGTTCGCCACCCCACCGCGCTTCGAGGTGCCGCCACCGCCACCGCCAATGGCGTTGCGCTCGTTCATGAGCGTGGTGAGGCTGGCCCGCCAGCCCTCACCGACATCGCCGACGCGGTGCGAGTCCGGCACCCGCACATCGGTCAGGTACACCTCGTTGAACTCGGCCTCACCGGTGATCTGCCGCAGCGGGCGGACCTCGACGCCCGGGGCATGCATGTCGAGGGCGAAGTAGGTCATCCCCTTGTGCTTCGGCGCTTCGGGATCGGTGCGGGTGACGAGCATCCCGAAGTCGGCGAGGTGGGCCAAGGTGTTCCAGACCTTCTGGCCGTTGACGATCCACTCGTCGCCGTCGCGCACCGCCCGCGTCCCGAGGCCGGCGAAGTCCGACCCTGCACCCGGCTCGGAGAACAGCTGGCACCACCGCTCCTCGCCCGTGAACATCGGGCGGAGGAAGCGCCGCTTGACGTCCTCGCTGCCGTGCGTGGCGATCGTCGGTCCGGCCAGCGCCATGAAGAACGTCCGGGGGTCCGTCGGTCGCGCCCCTGCCTCGCGCAGACGCCGCTCGACCAGCCGGTTCAGATCGGGTCGGACGCTCATCCCGCCGGCGCCCTCCGGGAAGTGCACCCACGCCAGCCCGGCATCGAACTGCGCACCCCGGAACTCGATGTCGTCCATCGTCTTCGGGTCGTGCTCGGCGAGCAATGCGTCGATGGCGTCGTTGACCCGCTGGGCTTCGGGGTCCAATCTGCTTGCAGGGACGGCAGCGTCGGTCGCAGTCATACGACCAGTGTCGCAGGCATCGACCTCGGGAGACACCGCGACCGGCAGCCTTGGCGGTGGCGGTGTCAACTCGACGTTGTTGGCCCCGCCTGGTCTTCGTTTCGCAGGTTGCCGAGGACCGTCTCGGACGTCAGATGCGACCACCTGTCCACTTCGCTGCGCAGGACCTGTTCGACCAGGGTGACCTGAGCTTTGACGTTGTCGTCGTCGGCTTCGTACTCGCGCTCGGCGTCGGCGATTTTCAGCGCCGAGAGCGTCTCGGTGTACTGGCGTGACAAGCGCTCGAAGCCGAAGGCGGCCTCGTAGGCAGCGATCGCCGTGGAGAGGGCGGCGAAGGTGGCGGCGAGGAAGGCCCACATCCCGCGGCGGTCCGTGTCGACGGCGCCGAGCGCCCCCCACATGGCCGCCAGCACGAGCAAGATGGCGGAGTACCGAGTGGTCCGGCGCAGCGCTCGCTCGAGCTTGTCGGCCTGGCGGCGGTAGTACTCGACCTGCCCGTCGACCCGGTACCGGCGGTAGGCCGCCATCACCTGATCGGCTCGAGTGCTCATACCGACACCTTGCCGTAGCGGATGTTCGCCACCTTCTTCTCCACCTCACGGCGGTCGGACTCCTCAGGGGCGTCGCCGGCCGGCGCGGTGGCGATGTGCTGGAAGTACAGGGAGCGCAAGCGCTCGGCCCGCTGACGAGCCGTGAGGTACTGGTGGAGCGATCCTTGACGCCGGGCCACCGTGCTCAGCGCGGTGGTGGCCGCCCCCAAGGTCGCCACCACGACGCCCGGCCAGCGGGCCGACTGAAGCCAGGCCTGGAGCGCACCGAACCCCGTGGTGAGCAGGCCACCGAAGATCGCCAGCACCGCGAACCAGCGATAGCGGTTCTGCTCGATGAGTGCTTGCGTGTCGCACTCGGCGAACACGGGGTAGATCACCTCGTCCGCTTCGGTGATGCGCGTCGCCAGCGCCGGGAAGCGCTTGCGGGCGTCGTGCTCGACCAGCGGGCTGACCGGTCCGGGTCGGTACGGCCAACGAGGGAAGACCGATAGGGCGGCCCATCGGGTCCGTCGTGGTTGCCGCGGCTTTTTGAGGGAGCGCTTGACCGCGCGGGCGGCGCGCCGACGCGAACGCAGCGGCACGACACGAACCTCGCCTGCCTTCACCAGCGCCCGCAGATCGGCATCGGGCTCGTCGCGGAGACCGGCGGCGACGTCATCGGCCAGACGTCCGGTGCCAGAGACGACGACGACCGTGCGCCCCCGTCGTAGGTGCTCGACCAGTTCCGCCCTGGAGACGTCTCCCCCGCCGACGAGAAGCATCGCCGCCGGCTCCCCGCCGGCGACCTCCGCGACGACCCGAGACAGCACCACGGTCTCGTCGCCCCACTGATCACCCGCGACGCGGACCAGCACGCTGAGCCGCGGGTCGATCGGCTCGCCGTCGGCCGCTCCTGTCGAGGTGTCCCCGCTGGCCAGCAGCCCGTCGGGCGCCACCCCGATCTCGTGCAGCCGCTGCTGCGACGACTCCGTGGCCAACCCGAACACGTGAAAGACCCCGGCATCGGTACCACCCGTGACGATCACCGCCCCCCGGCTGGCGGCAACGTCCACGACGGCCTTCAGCACCGGTAGCAAGCGCTTCACCACGTCGGGCTCGAGCGTCGCCGTGGTACCGCTCACCGCCAGCACCGGCGTCGGGACCAACACCCCCATCTGGCCTCGCGGCGGAGCGACGCCGTCGGAGGCAACCGTGAGCTCTGTCCTCCCAGGCTCGACCACGCCCGCACCGTAGCCGTCGCATGTCGGCCGGCAGCGGAACACCGCACGCTCCAGTGCGGTGGACAGCGGCGCGCGGAGCGCGGTCGACGGTGTGCCAAACTGCGCCGATCCGGTGACGCTGTGGTCAGGCGAGCACGGTGGGGAAGGGAGACGACGCTGCGTTCAGGGTCGGCAGTCATCGCCGGAACGCTCACCCTGTCGTTGTCGCTGGCCTTCGTCCCGGCGGAAACGGCGAGCCGTCGCAGGCGTTCGGGGCCGTCGCCGAGCAGGCCGCGTCCCCCTCCATCGTCACGATCACAAAGACGGTTCTTGGAGGGAACGAGTTCGTCCCTGGCCAGCCCTTCACCTACGCGCTGTACTACTCCTGCAAGTGCCAGTGTCACGGAGCCGTGCATGGCCCTGGAGATCACCGACGTGCTGCCGTCGACGGTGTCGAGGGCAGCCGCCGATGTCGAATTCGGCGGACCCAACGCCCCGGATGACGTCACCTACGATCCCTCGACCGGTAAGGCCACCTTCCGGATGGGCACGGTCGAGTCCGTGAGCGGCGAGATCGACATCAGAGTGATGTTCCCGCGCCGGCGGGCAGTGGCTGGTCGTCGGCAGCGAACTGAACGGCGGCGGGACGGTCGACGTCTATCCCACCGATGGCAACCGACTGGCGGCCACCGAGCCGATGACGGGCGCCGTCACGGCGGTCGCGCTCACTTCCGGGCCCGCGCCGCTGGTGGCTGCGGGCGACACGCAGGGCAACGTCCTCGCCTTCCAGTTGGGCAGCGCCGACGGGGCCAGCGGGTTCGGGTCGGAGATCCGCTGTGCGGTCCCGCTGCCGGTGACCCAGCCCGTGGTGGCGGTCAGCGCCGGCGTGGACTCAGTCGGGGCGTACCTGGTGGCCGCCGCCACGCGCAAGCTCGTGTGCAGCAGCTGTCGGACGCACGGGGCTGGGCGCTGGCCGAGACCGACTGCGAGACCCTGTTCGAAGCGTCGGGCTGCCCCGCCTGACACCCAGCGAACTTCTGGTCAGGGCGGGGAGGAGTGAGCCATGGCACCCAGCTCGTACGGGTGCGCGACTACTCGCTGTCGGGAAGCAACCCCAGCTGAGCGAGGATGGTCATGTTGTCCCACGTGATCCAGAATTCCGAGAGCTTCTGGTCGGCCACCTTGAACACGCCCGCGAAATCGAACGTCGCCCGCTTCCCGGTCGGCTCGAACGGACCCAACGGACCGAGATGGGTGCCCTCGTAGGTGGCGAACACGCCGATCAGGTCGCCCTCGGCGGCGATGTGGGTGATCGTCTGCACGTTGTCAGGAAACGACGCGGCGTCGGCGCGGAGAAACGCTTTGAAGTCATCGAGGCTCCGGACGTCGAGTTGAGGCGTCGCCTCACAATGGCGAACGAAGTCAGCGGCGACGATGTCGTCCAGCTGGTCGAGATCTCGTTGATTCATGGCGTCTTGGAGACGTAGGACCAACGACCTCATGTCCTTGGTGGTCATCGACATCGGATCCCCCTTGCCGTACGACGCGACAGACGTTACATCTGCTGACAGCGGCTCATGACCTACCGCCCTGGAGCAGGAGGTCGATCTCGTCCATCGCCGTCTGCTGCTGGGCCATGAGCTCTTTGAGCTGAACGACCTTGGTTCGTGCCTCCTCTTCGGCCGACGCTTCGTGCGTGACGGCTGGCTTCTTCGACGGGGAGAGGAAGAGGTTGGCCAGGTACCCGGTAAAAGTGCCGAAGATGCCGACACCGATGACGATGATCAGGGAGCCGCAGAACCGCCCTTCGTTCGTGACGGGATACTTGTCGCCGTAGCCCACGGTCGAGATGGTGACGATGACGTACCAGAGCGCATCGGAGCCCGTCGTGATGTTGGCACCGGGTGCGTACTGCTCGAGGTTCAGCATCTCGAGGCTCCCGAACTCCAGTACGAGGATGCCCATCAGGAGCAGCGTGAACAATGCGCTTCCGGCGCGATCCTTGACGAGGCTACGGGTGATGTTCTTCAGCCCGTACTCGCGCAGGAGACGGAACACCCGCACGATGCGGAAGACGCGCAGGATCTTCAACTGCTCGAGCGGCAGGCTGGCGAGCAGGTCGGCCCAGCCGTAGCGGCGGAAGAAGTATCGGGACTTCGACTCAGCCGTGAGCAGGCGGTAGGTGAAGTCGGCCAGGAAGATGAAGCTGAACAGTGCGTTCATGACGTAGAGCACGGTGTCCAGGTTCGGGTCGCGCACGGTGTAGAGCAGGAGGATGTTGACGATGGACAGGACCGAGAGGATGCCGACGAAGATCTCGTAGCCGGTGTTCTTGAGCTCTTTGTGCCTCGGCTCGGTGTTGGCCATGCCCCGTGCTCCTTGTTCGTAGGCCCGGACGAGCCTTCCGCGCCGAGGAGGGTAGGACGTGACCGCTCACGCGGCCAGGGATCAGCTCGACATCAGTTCGTGGCGCGAGGGCGAGCTACCGGGCGGGGGCCCACTTGGCGCGGTGCAGGCGCCGGTGGCCGATCGGACTGGATTGTGCTCCGTCGTCGTGTTGGCCACCACGTGGCCCGCGTCGGTGACGGTGTCCTCCACCATGACGACCGGGTCGGCGCCGTCGGGGAGTGGCGCACCGGTCATGGTGCGGATGGCCTCACCGGCGCCCTAGTAGTTGATCATTGAGCACGGACCTCCCACGAATGCCGACGATCTGATGCGACGATGCTGGGATGGTCCGGACGCGCACCGACGAGCTGTTGCTGGGAGAGTGGGCGTGCCTCGGCCTGCTCGTCCAGTCGCCTGCCCATGGCTACGACATCGCCGGGCGTCTCGCCCCCACCGGAGATGTCGGCCGCGTGTGGTCACTGAGCCGCCCACTCACGTACCGGGCCCTGGAGCAACTGGCGATCCGGGACCTGATCGTGGCGATCGGCGAGGAGCGGGGTCGGGCCGGCGGCAATCGCACGATCCTCGCCCCGACGCGCCAGGGCGAGGCGCACGTTCGGGACTGGCTGGTCCAGCCGGTGCCGCATCTGCGCGACGTCCGCAGCGACCTGCTCTTGAAGCTGGTCCTGTGCGATCTCGCCGGCGTCGACTCGAAGCCTTTGCTCGCCGCCCAGCGGGCGCTCTTCGAACCGGTCGTGGAGGCGCTGGCCACGGCCGGTGGCCCGCGGCGACGGATGACCGACGCGGTGGCAGTGTGGCGCTACGAATCGTCACGCGCCACGCTGCGCTTCCTCGATCGCCTCATTGCCGCGAAGCGGACGTAGCCGAAGAAGCCACTCGCCACCGAGCGGGGCGGTCAGTCTACCGATGACGAATGGACACCATGACGATGCTCGACAAGCACGTTCTCGCGAGGAGCGTCAGAAAGGCGCGCTGTTTGGCGCCACGAATCTGTACCAGCGCCCCGCGTCGTTCTCGACGGCCATCGTGCGGGCGCGTGCTTGTGCATGCATATCGCGATAAGCGAATGGGTAACCGCGAAGAGCGAAAGCGGCTGCGAAATCGATGACTCGGTTTCGGCGCCTACATAGACTAATATGATCGAAGTACCTACCTCGTGAAGGAGCGGCCTCGTGGCCCGGGAAGTGTTTGAACGCATCACAGATGATCTCGACGGCAGTGAAGGCGCCCAGACCGTGCGCATCGGCTGGCAGGGCGAATGGCGAGAGATCGATCTCGGTGAGAAGAACCTGGGCGCCCTCTCGAGGGGCTTCGACCGGTTCTGGGAAGCCGCTCGGCCGGTTCGGTCGACCAACGGATCGCCCCGCCGGACGCGTACTGCCGCTCGCGCCACTTCGGGCCGTGATCCCAAGGCCATTCGAGTCTGGGCCGAGGAGAATGGCATCTTCGTGCCGTCACGCGGGCGCATCCCGGGCAACGTCGAAGAGAAGTACAACGCCGCGATGGGCAAGTAAAAGACCCAATCCTCTCCGGAGTCCCCGCCAGTCCTGCGACTGGCGGGGATTCTCGCGTCCGGACACCGGCAAGGGGTTGAGCTCGTCACTCCCGTCGCAACGCCGCGACCGCCACGACGACGACGCCGGCCTGCCAGGGGAGCGGGGCCAGCCCGGTGGACCGGTCGCGTCGTCGTGTTGCAACGAGAGCCATCGCGATATATCGTGACCGTATGCGAACTCAAAGGAGAAACCTCATGCGACACGAACCAGGTGGCCACCACCGGATGCACGGCGAAGGCTTCGGGCGGGAAGGACGCCGGCGGATGCGCCGCGGCGACATCCGCACTGCGGTCCTCGCGGTACTGGCCGAGCAGCCCCGACACGGCTACGAGGTCATCCGAGCCCTCGAGGACAAGACCGGCGGGGCGTGGCGGCCCAGTGCCGGGTCGATCTACCCCACGCTGCAGCTGCTGGAGGACGAGGGCCTGGCCCGCTCGTCGGAGCGCGACGGCAAGCGGGTCTACGAGTTGACCGAGGCCGGCCAGGCCGAAGCGCGCCAGCGCATCGAGGAGGCCGGTGGCCAGTTGTGGGCCCAGGCCGACGCCGGCGGCGGCCTGCGGGGCGCCGTCATGCAGTTGCTCGTGGCCGCCCGCCAGGTGGGCGCTGCCGGCAGCAAGGAGCAGGTGGACCGGGCAGTGGAGATCGTCACCGAGGCCCGCAAGCAGCTCTACCGGCTGCTCGCCGACGGCTGATCGGCTGCTACTCCCCGTCCGGGTCTCCGCCGGTCGCGGGGCGCGGCGGGCACGACGGCGAGCGCGGGTGGCCTCGTATCGCGGCGAGTAGCGGTCGGCGTAGATCGGATCGGCGTCGTCGGCGGCTGACTGCAGCATGGCTCGGGCCGCCTCCCATGCGTCGAGCAAGGCGTCCTCACTGGCGTAGTCGAACGGATCCTGCAGCGCTCGCTCGATCGATCCGCCCGGTTCGGGTGGGTTGCGGGCCAACCATCGCGCCGTCTGGGCCAAGCCCTCCTCGCACGCAACGACGTCGCGGTACCCGAGCTCGCGAACGAGCGCCGATGATGGCGTGTACCGGTGATACGTCCCCGCCAGCCCCGTCAGCGGATGGGCGGGCGTAGCCAGCGGGTACGGCAGGTCGACCAGCTCGAACCGGTGACCGAGTGCCGCGGCGACGATCTCGACGACCTGACGCAGGGTCGGGGTGCGCTCGTCGCTGACGTGGTAGATGCGCCCGGCGGACGAGTCCGGTTGGTCGAGGGCGAGCAGCAGCGCGTGGGCGGCGTTGGCTACGTGCACGGCCGACCGCAGCTGCAACCCGCCGTCGGGCAGGATGATTCGCGATCGTCCGTCGAGCACCCGCCGCACCACCATCCACTCCCGCGGTAGGAGCTGGTGGGGACCGTAGACGAGGGGATAGCGGAAGTGGGTCGCCGTTGGCTGGGCCTGAAACGTCGCCCCCTCGGACTGAGCGATCCGCAGCGCCTTCTCGTTGGTCGGCCCGTCGCCCGCTCCGACGGCAGCGTCGGTCTCGAACGTGGGGACCGGTAGTCCCGGAGGCGTCAATGCCTCGGGGTCGCCGTAGCCGAGCAGCGCGGGCATGCCGCCAACGGTGATCAGTTTGGCGACGCGCCCGCCAACGACCGCAGCGAGATCGCGGAGCCGTCCGTACATCACGATGCCGGCGTCGAAGGTCCGGCGGCCGAGGACGTCAACGACGGCGCCCGCGTCGAAGGGGTCCGTGTGGAGGTGCTCGACGAGATCGGTGATGTCGTGCTGTTCATGGCGGCCGGTGTGCATGATCGTGACGCGGTAACCACGATCGAGCAGGCCCCGAACGACGTGGGGACCGGTAGGGCCGGTCCCGCCGACGACCAATGCAGACCTGGCGTTCATGGCTTCCTCAGCGGATGGCGACGGCGTTGCCGGGCGAGCCGATGCCACCGGGCAGGTTGAGGGGCACGGCGACGAAGAAGAACGTCCAGCGGCCATCCGCCCGGCAGGCCCGGGCCAGGCCGTCAAGATCGAACATCTCGCCGAGGGCCAGCCCGAGGGTCGGTAGCAGCCGGCGATGGAGTGACCCGACGGCCGGGTCGCCGGGCACGACCTCGACCGCCGGGTTGTCGCAGCACAGCGCGGCCGGATGGGCGTTCCAGATCGACCGGGCCATCTCCTCGTCGGCGTACAGCCCGGCGAAGGTGGGCGCCACCGCGTACGCCTCCCGTGCGTCGCGGTCCAGCTGGCGATACGACGTCACCCAGCCGGTGCGCAGACACCAGATGTCGCCGGGCTCGGGCTCCACCCCTTGCGCCGCCAGGGTGGCGCGCACGTCGTCGGCGGTGATGGCCCGCGGTTGGAGTGGGTCGTATCCAGGCTCACGGTCGGCCAGCCAGCCGGCGACATCGATCAGCACCCCGCGCCCGGCGATGCCGTGCTCGGCCCAGTGCTCGATACCGAGGCCGTTGTAGCCCTCGGTCGGGTCCTGCGTCCGGCCGCCCCAGAAGCCGTGCTCCCGGCAGCGGACGTGATTGAGCGCGTCCCACTGGGTGGAGCCCTGCGGATAGAACCCGTCGAGGTGGTCGTCCATCTCGTGACGGTTGAGGGCGACGATGTGGTGCTGGTACGGCCGGCGCCCGAACAGCGGTGGATCGGGGAGGTCGAGGGGGAGGCTCAGCGTGATCATCTCGCCCGTGGTGACCGACGACGCGGCGCGGGCGACGCCCGCCGCGGTGACGAGGTTGATCGAGCCGAGCGTGTCGTCGCGGCCGAAGACGTCCCAGGCGTGGCGCAGGCCGAGGCCGGGGATCTCGGGGAGGTCGTCGTAGTCAGGCAGGGTGTTCATCAACTCATCCCATCGGCGGCGCGCCGCTCGTTGAACGTCCCGGCGCGTCGCGTCGACGAGAACGTGTGCACCGGCCACATGTCCTGGTCCTCGCCCCATCCCGCCTCACCGTCGAGCTTCCAGGAGACCAGGCTGTTGATGTCGATGAACGTGTGCCGGTCGATGATCATGCGGCTGACGGGCGTGCCGACGGCATGCAGGTCGCGCCCGGCGGTGTCGATGGCGGCGATCGTCACCTGCTCCACCCAACCATGGCGGTCGTGGCGAACGACGGTCCGCTCACCCGCGGCGAGGCCAACGGTCCGTCCGTCACGCCGCAAGAACCCGTAGGCGATCGGGTCATGACCAGGCTTGGTGTTGGTGACGGCGAGGAACCCGTGGTCGGCGGTCGCCGCACCCGTGACGTAGGCGGCCTGGCGGGGGCGGTTCTCCGGACGTGGACCCCACGTGCGGTCGCGCATCGCCAGGCAGTCGATCTCGATGCACTCGCCGCCGATCACGACCTGCCCGGTCACCCGCCCGAGCTGATCGAAGTGGTGTGCCGACCCGAACGTCGACCCGACGGCGGCGAGCGGCTCGGGCGGCATCACCCCGTCGAACCGTAGGTGCAACTGCAACCGGTCGCCGTCTTCGTAGGCGAGCGTCGTAGGTCTGCGCCGGTTCGATGACGCGTATCGATACGCCCGTCGGCAGCGTGACGTCGCGCAGGTCGGCGTCGGCGGGTAGTTGCAGCGCCGTGTAGTTGGCGCTGTAGAGGACGTCCCACGGCAACCATGCGGTGTCGTCCCACACCCACGCGCCACCGGCGACCGTACCGATGTTCGGGCGCACCATCGTGTACAGCCATCCGCCGAGGCGTCGCTCGGGGTGGTGGAAGGAGAACCACGAGGTCTCGGTCTCCCACCATCGGTCGGTCATCACCGCGGTGTGCAACATGTCGTCGTCGGGTGCGAACACCACGGCTGTGGGCGGTTGGTCGTCGGCCATACGTCAGTACCCCAGCGCTCTCGCCGCCTGGTCCAGCACGACCGGAATGGACCACGCCGTGCGGGCCAGGCGAAGGTCGTTGTTGCGGCCGTCGGCGAACAGCCCGCTGGCACTCATCCAGAACGCGGCCGAGCGCATGCCGTACAGCAACTGGTAGTACCGGCACGCCTCCTCATCGATCTCGATGCCGGTGCCCGCCTCGTAGCGCCGGTAGAACGCGTCGCGCTCGACGAGGTTCGACAGCAGCTCGGTGCCCTCACGGTTGAGCGGTGAGAGCACGTAGGCGACGTCGTACATCGGGTCGCCGATCACTTCGGTCTCCCAGTCGAGCACCGCGGCCACGCGGTCCTCGTCGATCAGCAGGTTGCCGGTGCGGTAGGCGCCGTGGACGAGGACGAGACGTTCGGTGGAGGGCATGTTGCGCTCCAGCCAGCAGATCAGGTCGGTGAGCACCGGATCCGGCTCGATGCCCGTCGAGTCGATCAACGTCCGCCACTTCGCTATCTCACGCCGAGCGAATTCAGTGCCGGCGTCGGGTACCCCGAGGAACTCCAGCCCGGCGGCCCGCCAGTCGAGTGTGTGCAGAGCGACCAGCGTGTCGGTGAAGCTGTCGGGCAGCACCCCGCGCTTGGCGGCGTCGCCGTAGAAGCGCCGGCCGTCGCGCCCCCACGGGCTCGGGCACACACCGGGCACCTTCTCCATCACGAGGAACGGCGCGCCGAGCACCGTCGCGTCGGCCTCGAAGTAGTAGGGGTGGGGCACGGGCACCGCGGTGTCATCGAGGCAGCGCAGCACCTCGAACTGGGTGGCGAGGTCGGACATCTCCCGCAACAGGGCGTTGCCGGGATCGCGGCGCAGGCAGAAGCCCCGCTCATGGTGATCGCTGGTGCCGCCGGCCGTCCAGACGGCGTCGAACAGCCACGTCTCGTGCGACCAGCCGACGGCGATCCGCTGTACGTCATGCAGCTCCAGCTTCTCGGCGCCGAGTTGCCTCGCGAGGTAACCGCTGATGCGGACCTCCATGGACTGCTCGGCCGAGTCGTCCAGCGCGGCCGTCACGCCGAGTACACCAGCATCCGGTCGAGGCGGGCGCGCATCGCGGCGCGCACCCGTCCGAGCATGCGGTCGAACCGGTCCGCCCCGAGCTCGTCGTGATCGGTGTAGATGGCCTCGACCAGCGCGCTCCACGCCGCATCCCTGACGTCGTGCTCCAGCGCCGCCAACGCGGCGCCGACATGCGTCGTCGTTGTGCCGGCGAGGTCATCGCGTGACTCGGCCACGAGGGTCCGCTGCTCCTGGTCAGCGATTCTCGCGTCCGCCTCCGCGCCCCGCAGCTGGCCGGCCAGCTTGCCGAGGATGACGGCGGCCATGAACGCCTGTGTCTTGGCGAACGGTTCCTCGACCACGGGGCCGATCTGCGTGCGCAAGGTGGCGGCCACGCGATCGAGGAGGTCGGCGGGCGGAACCGGCATGCGCGCCGAACGTACCATCGGACGCTGCGGTCGGATCGCCGCGCCGCCGACCGCCGGTGCCAGCCGTCGGGCGCTCTAGCTCAAGTGGTACCGCTCACGGCGTGCCGTCGAGGCTGTCGGCCAGTTGGGGTCGCTCGCGCAGCGACCGCTTCAGCTCGGACAGGCCGGGGAAGGTGGCGACCTCCCAGACGGCGTCCCAGAGGCGGAGCGCCTCGTCTCCCCGCGGGACCCGGCTGATCACGGGACCGAAGAAGGAGCTCGTCACGCCATCGCGCGCGAAGCTGATGATCGGCGTGCCGAGGTCCTTGCCGGTCCGCGACAGTGCTTCGTCGGTCTCGGCCTGCAGCACGGTGTCCCAGCGCTCGTCGTTGGCGGCGGCGGCGATGTCGTCGGCCAGCCCGATCGAGCGGAGGTAGTCGGGAAACCCTTCCTCGTAGTGGTCGACCAGCTCGTGGCGGCGGCCCCGCACGTGGATGTCGCCGCCGAAGGTGGTGTAGAGGTCGCCGATCGGCTCTCGCCCGGCCGACTCCCGAACGGCGGCGGCGACGCGGAGCAACTTCTGCCCCGTCCCGTGCACCGCGGTGTACCCAGCAGGGAAGTCGGTGTCGTACGACTTGTCCGCGTTGACCAGGCGCAGGCAGATGAAGCGCCAGTCGACGGTGAGCTGGCGCTGGCGAGCCACCTCCCTGACCCAGCGCGACGTCAGCCACGCCCACGGGCAGACCGGATCCCAGAAGAACTCGACATCAGCGTCCGTCACCACAGCTCCTCACGATCGCACTTCTCCGTCACGACGTCCGGACCTTACGCGCCGGCGCCGCCGGTCACCCCACCCGAGGACCCGTGGCATCATCGCTGCTGCATGCCCAACTCGTCGTGGAACCTTGCCGTCCTGCCGCCGCTGCCTGACACGATGCTGGCGGACCTGACCGATGGGTTGCCCGTCGACGTCGTCATCCCCGCGGTCGACGACGCCGCCGGGGTGTCGGCGGTGTTGCGGGGGGCGGACCTCGTGCTCTACGACTGGCGCTTCGCCGCCGGCGGTCTGGATGCCCGCGCCGTGGCCGACGCACCCAGGCTGGCGTTCGTGCAGCAGCCCAGTGTCGGCGTGCCGGGCCACGATCTCGATGCACTGGCTGCGGCCGGCGTGCCGCTGAGCAACGCGGCCGGCTTCAACGCGCTCGCCGTCACGGAATGGGTGCTCGGCGCCCTGTTCGGCGTGGCCCGCCACTTTCGTTGGGTCGAGGACGAACTGCGGGCCGGACGCTGGCCGCAGGTCGATGTGATCGGCCGTGGCCCGCTGGAGATCAATGGACGGCGGGTCGGGTTGGTCGGCTTCGGGCCGGTCGGTCGGGCACTGGTGCCCCGGCTGGCGGCGCTGGGCTGTGCGGTGTCGTACTGGTCTCGGTCCCAGCGCGCCGCCGGCGACGACAGCGGCGCGACCTACCGGGACCTCGACGCGTTGGTGGCCACGAGTGACGTGCTCATCAACGTCATCGCCCTCGGCCCCACCACCCGAGGACTGCTGTCGGCTGAACGGCTGGCCCAGCTGCCGCCCGGCGCCATCGTCATCAGCGCCAGCCGCGGTGGGATCGTCGACGAGACGGCTGTGCTCCAGGGGGTGGAGTCCGGGCGCATGGCCGGCGCTGCCTTCGACGTGTACGAGACGGAACCGCTGCCGATCGACAGCCCGCTGCGGCGCAACGATCGCGTCCTGCTCACCTCGCACACGGCCGGCTCCACCCTCGAGGCGTCCGAGCGGCTGGTGGCGTTGATCCGCGACAACCTGGCGCGGGCCACCTCCGGCCGCCCGGTGCTCAACGTCGTGAACGGCGCCGACGCCATCGTCCGGCGGCGCTACTGAGCGCTGGCGGCGGCAGCCCGCCGCCGGTGGACAACATCGGAACCAGCATTCATCTCATGACGGCGACAGCACCGTAGTCACCCTGTCGAGAGCGTGATCGGCGGATCAGCCCCAGAGTCCTGCGTCGCGCTCTAAGAAGGGATTGCACATGGCTATTGATGAACAACGTCTCGAAGAGCTCGTGGTCGAGTCGGAGGACCTCCAGTCAGATGCGATGCGTGACGCCAAGGCGTCGTTGCCGTTGCTGGCGGACTACGCCCACGACGCGATGGCGACCACGGTCGAGCCGGAGCAGCGGGCGGCGTTCGACGCCAGCCGCGCCGGTCTGCTCGAACGCTTCGGTCTGGCCGGGCTCGTCGGCACCGGCCTCGGCGCCGCCCTGATCGGCATCTTGTCGCGGCCCGCGGCCGCGGATCAGGCCCTGGACGTGCAGATCCTGCAGACGGCATCGTCGCTGGAGTTGCTGGCGGTGGCGACCTACGGGGCGGCCCTCACGTTGCCGTTCATCGTCGAAGGCAATCCTGTCGTGGTGAAGTTCGCGCAGACGACGATGAAGCAACACGACGAGCACCGCGCCGCCTTCCAGGCGCAGACCGGCAAGCTCGGCGGCAAGGTCCAGGACATGGCGAACCCCAAGTACGCGGCGGTGGTCGAAGCGGCCAAGCCGAAGCTCATGCAGGCGTCCGATGTCGTGACGCTGGCCATGACGCTCGAGAACGTGGCCCGCGACACGTACCTGTCGGACCTGTCGATGTTCACCGACAAGACCGCCATGACGTTGATGGCCACGATCATGGGTGTCGAGACACAGCATCTCGCCACGTTGCGCGCCGTCGGCGCGCTGCTCGCAGCGCCCGATCTCATCGCCATCCCGACCAACGTGGCCATGCTCCCGGCGGCGGCGGGCAGCGTCGGGTTCCCCGATGCCATCCCGATGCCGAAGCTGGCCAGTCCCCCCCAAGAAGGAGCAGTGGCATGACGGACCCCACCAACGGACTCATCGCTTCGGCGTCGCCCACGTCGTGGTCGCGGCGCGGGTTCCTCACCGCTGCCGGTGTCCTCGGTCTCGGCGTCGTCGCCGTGGCCTGCGGTAGCGACAACACCAGCTCCTCGAGCTCGGCCACGACCGGCGCCGGCACCGGCGCGGCGGCCACGACGGCGCCGGCATCGACGCCGACCACCATGGCCGCTGCAGGCGGTGACGCCAAGATCGCCGGCATCGCCGCCGGGTTGGAGGTGCTCGCCGTCGGCACGTACAAGGCGGCGCTCGACGCCGCCGCCGCCGGCAAGCTCGGCGAGGTCCCGCCGGCGGTCGCCACGTTCGTGCAGACGGCGATGGCCCACCACCAAGCCGCCCTCGACGCTTGGAACGGCGCCATCACCAAGGCCGGCGGTCAGGCCGTCACCGCGCCGCCCGCCGACCTGAAGGCCACGGTCGACCAGGCGTTCGCCGGCGTCAAGGACGTGACCGGCGCCGCCACGTTGGCCCGGATGCTCGAGCAGACAGCGGCCGACACCTACCTGGCCGTGCTGCCCGGCATCCAGGACAAGGACGCCATCACGTTGGCCGGTGCGCTCCAGTGCGTCGACCAAGAGCACACCGCTGTCTTGAACTTCGTGCTCGGGACCTACCCCGTGCCCGACACGTTCCAGACCACGGACCTGGCCTACACCGGCGCCGGCTGACCCTCACGAGCCTGCACCCGTCTTCCACGCGGGTGCAGGCCCGCCTTGGTGGGCGGGATCGCCACGCTCGTCCGTGCTGTCCAGGTCCGCTATGACGCTGCGTGGTCGGGTGTTTGCCGTGAGGCCGAAATGCACCGAGAACCACCGCCCCACTGTCACCCAGCGTGGGTTCCCCCGGACGGCCTCACCCGCGCGGCCACGCCACGAACCGTGCCGCCGCACGGCGGGCGAGCCGTCGCGCGAGCGACCGCACGTCAGGAGAGTCCGAGTGCGGCGCTGACGGCGGCGCGCGGACCTGGTCCCGCCAGCGCGTCGACGTGGACGACCCGTCCGCCACCGCCGAGCGTGAGCAGGACGATCGCCAGCACTCGGTGCTCGCGCAGGGCGACGATGCCGATGTGCTCGCCGACGCGGCAGGTGCAGCAGCGTGGGCGACGCGGGCGGGCCGAGGTAGCGCAGGATGCCCGGCGCCACCTCGGTGGCCCCCACGAGCACACCGGGCACGATGTCGCCGGCACCATCGACGGCCGGGTCGAGCAGCGTGAGGAGGGCCTCCAGATCGCCGCCAGTGCAGGCGTCGATGAATCGCTCGCTGACCTCTCGCTGCCGCGCCGAATCCACAGGGAACCGCCCCATCGCCTGCTCGGCCCGAAGCGTTCGGCGGGCCCGGCTGGCCAGTTGACGGCACGATGCCGGGGTGCGTCCCACGATCATCGCCACGTCCCCGAACGGATACTGGAACACGTCGTGGAGCACGAACGACGTCCGCTCCGCCGGGCTCAGGCGTTCCAAGACGGCGTGCATCGCCAGCGTGACGTTGTCGACGAGGGTGACGTGACTCGACGGATCGATGGCACGGGGGTCGAGGGGATCGTGGGTGTCGTCGAGCGCATCGTGTGGGCGCCGCCGTCGGGTCCGCAGTCGATCGAGACACAGCCTGCTGGTGACGACGACGAGCCAGCCCTCGGGGTCCTCGACGTCGCGGCATCGATGCGGGCCAAGCGGGTGAACGCCTCCTGCACCACGTCTTCGGCGTCGCCGAGGTCCAGCAACATGCGAAAGGCGAGATCGAGCATTCGTCGCCGGTGCGCCGACCACAAGGCGTCGAACCCGTTGGCGTTGGCGCTGGCGGCTGGTGGGCTGCCGTCGTTGCATCGCAGGTCCCATCGTGTCAGCGGTCGACGGAAAGCGGGCGCTTCCGGATGCCTTCCCGCCAGATCAGCTTGAGCATCGAGGGCTTGGCGCCGACGGTGGCCACGGCGATCGTGGACCGCACGTAGGTGTCGTCGAGCGCTTGGCGCAACAGGCAGTCGGCCAAGTCGATGCGGGCGGTGTACCGGAAGCCGATGTGGTCGATGGCGACGCCGTAGGCCGAGACCGCCGGCGCTTCGAACAATCCCGACGGGCGCACGATCGTCCACGCGAGGTCGCTGCCGGCCACCATCGCTTCCATTCGGCGCATGTCGTCGTAGAGGGTCTTGCCGAGCTTGTTGACGACGTACGGCTGCATGATCTTCTCGAACACGAAACCGCCGAGCGGTTCGGGGTGCGGGTCGACCGCGCTGGAGCTGACACACGCCAGCCGTTTCACACCGGCCGCGTGCATGCCGGCGATGATGTTGGCGACACCGCTCGAGTAGACGGTGATCGGTGTCTTGGCGAACGGCACGCCGAGGGTCGAGAGCACGACGTCGGTCCCCTCGATGGCCGAGCAGACGGCGCCGGCGTCGTGAACATCGCCGCCGACGACCTTCACGCGCCGATCATCGATGGGGAAGGCGTCGGGCTGCCGGGTGAATGCGACAACATGGTGGTCGTCGTCGAGCGCCAGCTTGGTGAGGAGCCTTCCGGTGGGCCCATTGGCCCCGAACACTGTGAGCCTCATCAATCGTTCCTCCGATGATCGCCCGGACCGGTGTCCTGAGCGGGTACATCGACAAGGACGCCCGCACCGCGTGGAATGTGACGCTCGGGTCCCGAGGGCACTACCGGAGCTGGCCGCGAGCTCGGTCGTACACGCCCTTGCAGACCCACGTCACCCGCCACGAGCGGGGGAAGGCCATGATCATCCAGGCCGCAACGCGCGCCGAGTTGTACGGGTCGTACCGATCGTCGGAGGCGTAGCGCGGTGCGTACTTGCCGTGGCTCGCCGCCGCCCTGCGGTCCTGCCAGGCGTTGAACAGGGTGCGAGCGGTGGTCCACCAGAACCGAGGCGGCTTCTCGTTCCACTGGAACAGGCCGATGTCGGCCGGATCTGTCCCCACCGTGTACGGCAGGAGGCGGCTTTCGCACGCGGCGATCCGGACCATGTCGTCGGTGTACTTGGTCACGCCGAACTCGGCGGCGGCGCGTTCGATGGCGAGGTAGGAATCGAGCACGCACGGTTGGCTGTAGCGCGTGCCCGATCCGAGCGTTTGCTGGAGCCCGGGATTGCGCGCCTGGTAGTAGGCGCGCTTCTGCCAGCACGTTTTGCCGCTCGGGCTCGGTGCCACGGCCCCAGCCGGTGAGGCGGCGACAACGAGCAACGTCGCCGCCAACGAGACGATGGTGAGGCGATGGCGCGCACGAGATCTCGTCATGACGCTCCTGTGGTGAGGGTCGACACCGAAGACCCCGCCCGCGGGAGGTGCATTCTGGCACGGAACGGGCGCCAACCACTCCTCGCCGGCTCTCAGTCGACGTCGGCGGGCCGGAAGCCCCAGCCGGCGGCGCGCATCCGGGCCTCCCAGTCGGCGTCACTCGTTCGCACCCGGTCGACGATCATGCGGTGGCAGTCCTCGCCGATCGGCCACCGCAACGGCAGCGGCTGTTGCAGCTGCACGATGTCAGCGATGGCGGCGGCCACCGCATCTGAGCCCGGGCGGGTCGCGGCCAGCGCCCGGAACCCGGCGACGGCGCGGTCGGTCCCCCGCTGATACGCGCTGGTGCCTGACCTCGCTCGCTCGCAGACGTCGAGGTTGAGGGTCTGCCAATCGCTGGCGTACATGCCCGGCTCGAGGATGGTCACCTGCACGCCCCACGCCACGAGCTCGCCGGCCAGTCCCTCGCTCAATGCTTCGACAGCGTGCTTGGTGGCGGCGTAGCACGAGAGCCAGGGGCTGGGAACCCGGCCCGACAGCGACGAGACGTTGACGATCTTTCCGTAGCCCTGGCCTCGCATGTGGGGCGCGACGGCACGGAGCATGCGCCATTGGCCGAGCACGTTCGTGTCGAACTGCCGGCGCGTCTCGTCGTCGGACAGGTCCTCCTGCGCGCCGAACAGCCCGTAGCCGGCGTTGTTGACGAGGGCGTCGACCCGACCGAACCGGCTCACCACGGCGTCGACGGACGCGGCCGTTGCGGCCGCGTCGTTGACGTCGAGCGTGAGCGGGTGGATCAGGTCTTCGAAGCCGTCGACCACCGCTTTGGCGTCGCGCTCGGGATTTCGCATGGTGGCCACGACGATGTTCCCTCTGGAGGCCAGCTCGCGACTGGCCGCCGCGCCGAACCCGCGGGAAGCACCCGTCACCATGACCACGTTGCCGGTCGCCCACGAGTGCGGGGCCGGCGGTGGCGGGGCGACGTGCAACGGCACCCGCCACGGCCCCAGCGCTCCACTGCGGCAGAGCTGACCCCACTCCTCGTCGGAGACGAACGAGCGAATGGGAACCTGGTGCACGGCGTCGTTGCCGACCGGCCAGCGAAGGGGGAGCGGCTGCTGGAGATCGACGATGTCGGCCAGCGCGGCGGCGACACTCGCCGGACCGGGGCGGGTGGACGCCAGCGCCCGGAACGCCTGCAACCGGGCGGCCACGAGCTCCCCGTACACGGCACCCTCAGCGCCGTCGGCCACGTCGAGGTTGGCGGTCTGCCAGTCGCTGGCGAACATGCCGGGCTCCACCATGCACACCTGCACGCCCAACTCGCCGACCTCGAACCGCAGTCCTTCGGTCAATGCCTCGAGCGCGTGCTTGGTGGCTGCGTAGTGAGCCAGCATCGGCGCGACGATGCGGCCGGACAGCGAGGTGACGTTGACGATCTTGCCTTTGTGTCGGGCGCGGCATGGACGGCAGGACGGCCCGGGCCACCCGCAACGGGCCGAACGTATTGGTGTCGAGCTGGCGCCAGAGCTGGTCCTCGCGGCCACACTCGACCGGGCCGTACAGCCCGTAGCCGGCGTTGTTCACCACCACGTCGATGCGGCCGTGCTGCTCGAAGCGCGGCGGCCACGACGCGCTCGACCTCGGCGGCGTCGGTCACGTCGAGGCGGGCGATCTGGATGCGATCTTCGAAGCCAGCGCTCACGGCGGGACCATCACGATCGGGGCTCCGCATCGTGGCGACGACGATGTGCCCCCGCTCCGCGATCTTGCGGGCGGCAGCGGCGCCGAAGCCGCGTGAGGCACCGGTTATGAGCACCACCTGCTGATCCATGGAGGCGAACGTACCGGCGCCACTCCGACGGCGCCACGTGGCGCGCGGAGCCGTCCAACCGTGATGCCTCGGCCGCGCCCATGGGTGGGCCAAGCAGCGTCTCGGCCTCGATGCCGACCTCTGGGCGGCGGCTGCCAGTGGGACATGGCCGACGAGCCCCACCCGCTACTGCCGGTGGCGGGAAGCGAGGCGCTCCTCGAACGGCAGCAGCGGCGAAGCCGACGGTCTCGGCTGACCCACGAACGCCCTGCGTCGGGAACCCCTCGGGCGGCCGCGACGACTGAGGATGGCACTACGAGACCCGTCCCCGCACCGAGGAGCACCGAATGCGCCGTCGCCTCGTCCCGCTCGCGGCAGCCCTCGCCGTTGCCGTCGCCACGATCGGCGTGGCCGCGACCGCCGCCTCCGCCCACGTCACCGTCCAGCCCCCGACGGCGCCGCAAGGCGGCTTCGTGAAGCTGTCGTTCCGGGTGCCGAACGAGACCGACTCGGCCGACACGACGCAGGTGGAGGTCCAGTTCCCCACCGATCATCCCATCGCGTCCGTCTCGGTCGAGCCCAAGGACGGCTGGACCTACAAGGTGACGACCGCGCCGCTGCCCGAACCCATCCAGACCGACGACGGCCAGGTCACCGAAGCCGTCACCGACATCGAGTGGACGGGCGGCACGATCAAACCCGGTGAGTTCGACGAGTTCTCGGTATCGGCCGGCCCACTGCCCGCCGACGCCACCAGCCTGCAGTTCAAGACGCTGCAGACGTACTCCGACGGCACCGTCGTGCGCTGGATCGATGACACGCCCGCCGGTGGTCCTGAACCTGAGCATCCGGCACCCACGTTGACGTTGACACCGGCGACCGGGGACGCGTCGCAGCAGTCGGTGGGAGCGTCCAGCAGCGACGACACCACCGCCCGGGTACTGGCCGTGGTCGGCATCGTGGTCGGCATCGCCGGGGTGGCCTTCGGCGTCGGGGCGCTCGTGGTGTCTCGCCGCAAGCCGTCCACCACCTGACGCCGCGGCGACGTGGCGCGGAGGGGCGCAAGAACCCGTTAGGAAACGCGCCGACGGCGCCAAGATGGCGTCAAGACCCTTCTCATCGTGAGGCGGCGACGTCACGCTCGCAGCCGTGCCAGAAGAGTCGCCTCGCATCTTTGCCGCTGCCGGCGCCATCGTGGCGGTGCTCGTCGGCGGTCTGCTCACCCCCCTTCGTGATGGGCTTGGGACGACGAACGTCGCTCTCGTTCTGGCGATCGTGGTAGTGGGCGCGGCCATCTTCGGCGGCCGGGTCGCCGGCGGCGTCACGTCGATCGCGGCGGCGTTGTCGTTCGACTTCTTCCACACCGAGCCGTACTACACCCTCCGGATCGCGAACCACGAGGACATCATCGCCGCCCTGTTGTTGCTGGTGATGGGAGTGGCGGTCGGCCAGGTGGCGATGATGCGCTCCGGGAGTCGTGACGAGGTCAAGGTCTACGCCAAGGGCGCGGCGCACCTCGAGGATGTGGCCGCGGCCGTGGCCGCCGGGGCCGATCTCGACGAGGTGTGGCCGGTGGTGCGCGGAGCGCTCGTCGACCAGCTGGACCTGGCGGGTGCCCGCTTCGAGCCGGTCCCGTATCACGATCAGTTCACGTCCCTCGGCCGCGACGGCGAGATCACGGCGACGACCTTGCACTACGAGCAGGGTGGCTTCGCCCTGCCCGCCGAAGGTGCCGTCGTGCCGGTCGTTGCCTCCGGTCGCCAGCTGGGCCGGCTCGTGCTCGTGCCTTTACCGCACCACGGCACCAGCCGGGCGCAGCGGCGCGTCGCCGTCGCATTGGCGGATCAGCTGGCCGTGGCCGCTTCCCGTACCCAACCCCTCCATCCGTTGAACTGAAAGGACCCGTCATGGCGGATCTCCTGTTCGTGGTGATCACGATCGCCTTCTTCGTCGTGTGCGTCGGCTACGTGCACGTGTGTGACCGGATCATCGGCCCCGATCCCCGCGGGAGCGGAGAGACGGCGCTCGAGGATGCGTCGGGCGAAGAGCGTGACCTTGGGCGCGAGGTCGTGGGCTCGTGATGTTCGTCCTCGGTGATCAAACGGTTGACAACTACATCGGCCTCGTGCTGGCTGTCGCCGTTGCGGTGCTGCTGGTGCTCGTCCTCGTGTTCCCGGAGAAGTTCTGATGTCAGCCGCCTCGTTCCTGTCGCTGGCCGTGCTGATCGTTGCCTTGCTCGTGTGCACGAAACCCCTTGGCAGGTACATGGCCAAGGTCTACGGCGGCGACAAGGCTCCTGGCGACCGGGTGTTCCTGCCCGTCGAGAACTTCATCTACCGCATCCTGCGGGTGAACCCGAAGCGGGAGCAGCGCTGGAACATCTACGCCATCTCGCTGCTGTCGTTCAGCGTCGTCTCCGTGCTCGCGCTGTACCTCTTCCAGCGGGTGCAGACGTGGCTGCCGCTCAACAACGGCATGGCCAACGTCGATCCGAAGGTCGCGTGGAACAGCTCCGTCAGCTTCGTCACCAACACGAATTGGCAGTCGTATTCGGGCGAGTCGACGATGGGCCACCTCGTGCAGATGGCCGGCCTCGCCGTGCAGAACTTCGTGTCGGCCGCCGTCGGCATGGCCGTCGCCGTCGCGCTGATCCGGGCCTTGGCCCGGCGCCACGGCCGCACCCTCGGCAACTTCTGGGTCGACGTGACCCGCTCCACCACCCGCATCCTGCTGCCGTTCGCGTTCGTGATCGCGCTGGTGCTGGTGAGCCAGGGCGCTATCCAGAACCTCACCCACACCACGACGGCCAAGCCTCTCGACCAGACGACGCAGGTAGCAGCGCAACAGATCCCGGGCGGCCCGTTCGCCAGCCAGGAAGCGATCAAAGAGCTCGGCACCAACGGCGGCGGCCCGTTCAACGCCAACTCGGCCCATCCGTTCGAGAACCCGACCCGGCTGACCAACATCCTCGAGATCTTCATCCTGCTGCTGATCGGCTTTTCGTTCCCGATCGCCTACGGGCAGATGGTCGGCAGCAAGCGCCAGGGTCGGGTGGTGCTGGCCGTGATGATGACGCTGTGGCTGGCCACATCGTTCATGGCGGGCTTCTTCGAGCAGAACGGCAACGTCGAGTTGGCCCGCCGCGGGGTCGATCAGTCCATCGCGGCCGACCAAGGAGGCGGCAACCTGGAGAGCAAGGAGGTGCGCTTCGGCGCCGCCTCGTCGGGCATCTTCGCCGCCTCCACGACCAGCACGTCGACGGGCGCCGTCGACTCGGGCCATGACAGCTTCACGCCGCTCGGCGGCATGATCCCGCTCGTCAACATGAAGCTCGGTGAGGTGTCGCCCGGTGGCGTGGGTGTGGGCATCGTCGGGCTGCTGATCAACGCGTTGCTGGCGGTGTTCATCGCCGGCTTGATGGTCGGTCGAACACCGGAGTTCCTCGGCAAGAAGATCCAAGCCGCCGAGATGAAGCTGGTGGTGCTGTACATCCTGGCCATGCCGCTGGCGGTGCTCTCGTTCGCCGGCGCCGCGGTGCTGTTGAGCACGGCGCTGGCCGGCCGGCTGAACCCGGGTCCCCACGGCCTCACGGAGATGATCTACGCCTACGCATCGGCTGGCAACAACAACGGCTCGGCGTTCGCCGGCTTGACCGTGACCAGCCAGTGGTACGAAACGACCCTCGGCATCGCCATGCTCATCGGCCGCTTCTTCCTCATCATCCCCACGCTGGCCATCGCCGGCTCGCTGGTGCGCAAGCAGAAGGTGCCCGTGACCGTCGGGACGTTCCCCACTGACACGCCGTTGTTCGGTGGCCTCGTGCTCGGCGTCATCGTCATCGTCGCCGGCCTGACCTTCTTGCCCGTCCTCGCGCTCGGCCCCATCGTCGAGCACCTCAGCCTCTAGGACCCCGGATGTCGACCACGATCGAAGCAGATCCCACGTCCGTCCCCCGGCCGCCGAAGTCGCGGCGCCGGCCGTCGGCGACCCGCAAGCTGTTCGACCCGGCCATCACGCGCCAGGCGATCAAGGACAGCTTCGTCAAGCTCAACCCCCGCACGATGGTGCGCAACCCGGTCATGTTCGTGGTGGAGGTCGGTTCCGTCCTCAGCACCATCTTGTTCTTCCGCGACCTCGGCTCATCGACGGCCGACGAGAACGTGTTCGCCGGCCTCGTGGCGCTGTGGTTGTGGTTCACGGTGCTGTTTGCCAACTTCGCCGAGGCGATGGCCGAGGGCCGAGGCAAGGCGCAGGCGGCCACGTTGCGCAAGACCCGCGCCGAGACCGTGGCCAAGGTGCGGCTACCTGACGGTTCCATCATCGAGAAGGCCTCTCCGCTGCTCGAGCTGGGCGACCTCTGCGTCGTCGCGGCGGGTGAGCTCATCCCCGGCGACGGCGACATCGTCGAGGGGATCGCCACCGTGGACGAGTCGGCCATCACCGGCGAGTCCGCGCCGGTCATCCGCGAGAGCGGCGGTGATCGCTCGGCCGTCACCGGCGGGACAAGGGTGCTGTCCGACGAGATCATCGTGCGGATCACGTCGAAGCCGGGGGAGACCTTCCTGGACCGCATGATCGCCCTCGTGGAAGGGGCGGAGCGGCAGAAGACGCCGAACGAGATCGCCCTCACCATCCTGCTCGCCGGTCTCACCATCATCTTCCTGCTCGCCGTCGTGACACTGCAGCCGTTCGCCATCTACTCCGGCGCCGAGCAGTCGATCATCGTCTTGGTGGCGCTGCTGGTGTGCCTCATCCCCACCACGATCGGCGCACTGCTGTCGGCCATCGGCATCGCCGGCATGGACCGGCTCGTGCAGCGCAACGTGCTGGCCATGAGCGGCCGTGCCGTCGAGGCCGCCGGCGACGTCAACACGCTGCTGCTCGACAAGACGGGCACCATCACCTTTGGCTCCCGCCAGGCGGCCGAGTTCGTGCCGGTGATCGGCGTCGACGTCCGGGAGGTCGCTGAGGTCGCCATGCTCTCGAGCCTGGCCGACGAGACGCCCGAAGGTCGCTCCATCGTGGAGTTCGCGGCGCGGGAGTACGGCCTGGTGCCGCCGAGGTCAGCCGAGGCGGTGCTCGTTCCGTTCACCGCACAGACCCGGATGAGTGGCATGGACTTCGTCGACGGCCGCTCGGTGCGCAAGGGCGCCGGCGAGCAGGTGCGCCAACTGGTGCTGACCGAGGGTGGCCAGGTTCCCATCGAGCTGGCCCCGATCGTCGACGGCGTCTCTCGCGACGGCGCCACGCCCTTGGTGGTGCTCGATCGGATGGGGACGGCTCCGCCCCGCATCCTCGGCGTGATCCGGCTGAAGGACACCGTGAAGCCTGGCATGGTGGAGCGGTTCGACGAGCTCCGGGCGATGGGCATCCGCACCATCATGGTGACCGGTGACAACCCGCTCACGGCGGCGGCCATCGCCGCCGAGGCGGGGGTCGACGACTTCCTGGCCGAGGCCACGCCCGAGGACAAGATGGCGTTGATCAAGCGGGAACAGGAGGGCGGCCGGTTGATCGCCATGACCGGTGACGGCACCAACGACGCCCCGGCGTTGGCTCAGGCCGACGTGGGCGTGGCCATGAACTCCGGAACGCAGGCGGCCAAGGAAGCCGGGAACATGGTGGACCTCGACTCGAACCCCACGAAGCTCATCGAGATCGTGGAGATCGGCAAGCAGCTCCTCATCACGCGTGGCTCGCTCACCACGTTCTCGATCGCCAACGACGTGGCCAAGTACTTCGCCATCATCCCGGCCATGTTCGCCGGTGTGCTCCCGGCGCTCGACAGCCTCAACGTCATGCATCTGGCATCGCCCCGCTCGGCGATCCTTTCCGCGGTCATCTTCAACGCCCTCATCATCGTCGCCCTCATCCCGCTCGCCCTACGGGGCGTGAAGTTCATCGCCGAGAGCGCCGCCGCCATCCTGCGGCGCAACATCCTCATCTACGGCGTCGGCGGGATCATCGTGCCGTTCATCGGCATCAAGCTCATCGACGTCATCATCAGCGCACTGGGAGTGAAGTGATGCGTGCCTTCGTTCGCCAACTCGGACCCGCCGTGCTCGGCGTGCTCGTGTTCACCGTGTTGTGCGGCCTCGTCTACCCGCTCGTCGTCACCGGCATAGCCCAGGTGGCCTTCCACGACAAGGCCAACGGCTCGCTCGTCAAGGTCGACGGTCAGGTGGTCGGGAGTCGCCTGCTCGGTCAGCAGTTCGCCGATGCCAAGTACTTCCATCCCCGCCCGTCGGCCGCCGGCGCCGGTTACGACGGCCTGGCCAGCTCGGCGTCCAACCTCGGGCCGACCAACCCTGCTTTCCTGTCGTCGATCGACGAGCGGGTGGCGACCTACCGCGAGGAGAACTCACTGCCGGCCAGCCAGCTGGTGCCGGTGGACGCCGTCACAGCGTCGGGGTCCGGCCTCGACCCCGACATCTCGGTGGCCAATGCCAAGTTGCAGGCCGCCCGCGTGGCGTCGGCCCGCGGCGTGAGCGTGGACGAGGTGCTGGCCGCCGTGCAAGCCCACACCACCGGCCGGCAGTGGGCCATCCTCGGTGAGCCCGGTGTGAACGTCCTCGAGCTCAACCTCGCCCTCGACGGTCACTGAGCCGTGGCCGACGCGCGCATCCTCGCGGCGCCGTGGGCAGCTCCGGGTGTACCTCGGGGCGGCACCCGGCGTCGGCAAGACGTTCGCCATGCTGGACGAAGGCTGGCGCCGCCACGAACGAGGCACTGATGTCGTCGTCGGCTTCGTGGAAACCCACCGCCGGCCCAAGACCCAGGCACAGCTGCGCGATCTCGAGATCGTCCCTCGGCGTCGACTCGACTATCGCGACACCACGTTCGAGGAAATGGACGTCGCCGCCACGCTCGCGGGCGTCCGGCGGTCGCACTGGTCGACGAGCTGGCCCACACCAACGTGCCGGGCAGCCGCCACGAGAAGCGCTGGCAGGACGTCGACGAACTGCTCGACGCCGGCATCGACGTCATCACCACGGTCAACATCCAGCACCTCGAGAGCCTGAACGACGTCGTCGAGCGCATCACCGGCATCCAGCAACGCGAGACGGTGCCCGACGAGGTGGTGCGCAAGGCCGACCAGATCGAGATGGTCGACATGACCCCCGAAGCGCTGCGCCGGCGGATGGCTCACGGCAACATCTACCCGGCCGAGCGGGTCGACGCCGCACTGGCCAACTACTTCCGCCAGGGCAACCTCGCCGCGCTCCGGGAGCTCACGCTCCTGTGGCTCGCCGACCGGGTCGAAGAGGGCCTCCAGGGCTACATGGAGACCCACGGGATCGCCGACGCGTGGGAGACGCGCGAGCGCGTCGTGGTGGCCATCACCGGTGCTCCTGGCGGCGAGCAACTCGTGCGGCGCGCCGCCCGCATCGCGGGGCGTCTCAAGGGTGGCCTGATCGGCGTGCACGTCGTGCCGTCCGACGGCCTGCAGAGCCGTGCCGGGCCCGCCCTCGCCGGGCAGCGCCGCCTCCTGGAAGAGCTGGGCGGGACGTACCGGGAGATCGTCGCCGACCGTGTGCCGGCGGCGCTGGTCGACTTCGCCCAGTCGGAGATGGCGACCCAGATGGTGATCGGCGCCAGCCGCCGCAGCCGGATCCACGAGGTGCTGCACGGCGCCGTCGTGAACAGCATCGTCCGCCAGGCCGACGGCTTCGACATCCACGTGATCGCTCAGGGCGGCGACGACGGCAACGGGCGTCCGCGGCGCGACGGTGCGGCACCGCGGCGGCCCCGTCAGATCCGGCGGGGTCAGTCGGTCCGGCGGCAGCTGATCGGCGCGGCGATGGCGGTGCTCGGGCTGCCCTTGCTGACGGCGGCGCTCGCCGCCACCCGTGGCCAGGTCACACTGCCGACCGACCTGCTGCTGTTCCTGGCCGCCACGGTCGCCATTGCCCTCGTGGGCGGCGTGCTGGTCGGGGTCGGCGCCGCCATCGGTGCCTCCCTGCTCGTCAACTGGTACTTCGTGCCGCCGATCCACACCTTCACGATCAGCGATCCCGAGAACATCACGGCGCTGCTGTTCTTCGTCGTTTCGGCGGCGGCGGCGGCCGTCCTGGTCGACCGGGTCGCCAGCCGCAGCCGCGAGGCGCTTCAGGCCCGCGCCGAGGCCGGCACGCTGGCGCGCACGAGCGGCATCCTCATCGGCGAGCCGAACCCGTTGCCGGGTCTCCTCGACCAGCTCCGCAGCAGCTTCTCGCTGGAGGCGGTGTCGCTCCTGTCGAACCGTGACGACGGGTGGATCGTCGACGCCAGCTCCGGCCCGAACCCTCCCAGCGAACCGTTCGACGGCGAGCGCTGGGACCTCACCGACGATGGCTCCTCCGTGCTCGTGCTCCGAGGGGCCCGGCTCTCCGCCGACGACCAGCGGGTGCTCCGTACGTTCCTGTCGAGTCTCGCCCTCGCCGTCCAGTCGCGGCGGCTCCAGGCCGAGGTGGCGGTGGCGGCGCACCTCACCGAGTCCGACCAGCTCCGCACGGCGCTGCTCCAGGCCGTCAGCCATGACCTGCGCACGCCACTGGCGTCGATCAAAGCATCGGCCACCAGCCTGCTCCAGTCCGACGTCGCCTGGGATGCCAGCGAGCGGCGCGAGTTCGCCGAGACCATCGATGCCGAAGCCGATCGCCTCAACCGTCTCGTCGGCAACCTGCTCGACATGAGTCGCCTCAATGCCGGCGCCCTGAACCTCGCCGCTCATGCGGTGTACCTCGAGGATGTCGTGGCGGCGGCGCTCGGTTCGTTGGATCACGACCCCACCCACATCGTCGTACACGTCCCCGAGACCCTTCCCCCGGTGCTCGTCGATCCGGCGCTGCTGGAGCGGGCGCTGGCCAACATCGTCGCCAATGCCCTCGCCTGGTCATCGGCTCCTGACTACGTGCGCATCGAGGCCGCCGAAGTGACCGGGCGCATCCACCTGCGCGTCATCGACCGGGGCCCCGGCGTCGACGTGGCCGATCGCGAGCGCGTGTTCCAGCCGTTCCAACGCCTCGGCGACCACAGCGCGCTGGGCGGCGTGGGCCTCGGTCTGGCCGTGGCGCGCGGGTTCATCGAGGCCAGCGGTGGCCGGGTGGAGCTGGACGACACGCCCGGCGGCGGCCTCACCGTCCTCATCGATCTGCCCGTCGCCAGCGCCGAGGGCGACGGCAACTGACCCCTTGGTCGCGAACTCTTTCGTCAGCGCGCTCAAATTCGTGTCGCTGGCGATCAGCTTCGTGGTTCCTCCGCCGGGTGCGCCAACCTGGCCGCCTCGAGCCGGCGGCCCGACCTGACGCCGGCAGGAAGGTCAGCCGCTCCAGGCCGCGCCGAACGTGTCGTCGAAGACGAGCTGATCCGGCGGCTTGCGGGTGATGGGCCCGTGGCCGCGCCCGATGGGGTAGCCGATCGGCACCATGGCCAAGGTCGCCCAGCCGTCGGGGATGTCGAGTACGGCCTTCACCTCCGGCTCGCGTATGCAGTGCAGCGTCGTCAGGGTGCAACCGAGGCCCTCGGCGACGCAGGCCAGCATGGCGTTCTGCACGGCGGTGTAGACCGACCCGCCGCCCACCATCGAGATCCGGTCGAGGTTCTTGTCGGTGATGGCCATCATCGCCGGATCGGCGATGAACAGCAGGATGGCCGGAGCTTCGGCCAGGTGCTCGGCGAGGTAGTCGCCCGCCGCGAGGGTCCGCTCCAGCTTGGCCCGCTCGGCTTCGGGCAGGTTCTGACGTTCGGCCCGGCGCCGGCCGAACTCGGTGTAGGTCTTCCATTCGGGTCCGTAGATCTCGGCCAGCGCCTGCTTGTGCTCCGGGCTGCGGACCACGATGATCCGCCAGGGCTGCATGTTCCCCCCGGTTGGTGCCCAGCAGGCGGCTTGTAGGACCCGGTCGAGCACATCGGCCGGGATGGGGTCGGGGCGGAGCCGTCGCACGGCGCGCAGCGTGCTCATGACTTCGTAGAGATCGTGGCTGGCCATGCCACCAGCGTGGCACGCCCGTGGCAACATGCGCCTATGAGCACCGAGACGACCCGCACGCTGATCGAAGAGTTCTACGCGGCGCTGCAGAAGGGCGACCGCCCGCGGATCCTCGAATTGCTGGCGCCCGACGCCGTGTGGATCCCTCCGGCCGCCGCACCGATCGACCGCACCGAAGGGGCCGAAGCCATCGCCGACGCTCTCGGCGGCAACATCGTGCGCCAGATGTTCGACCTGTCCAAGCCGTTCGGGCTCGAGATTCGGCGCATCATCGCCGACGGCGACGTCGCCGTGGTGCAGCAGCGCCTCACCGCTACGGCCAAGGCGACCGGCAGCGACTACGACAACCAGTACTGCTGGGTGTACGAGGTCCGCGACGGGCGCATCACCGTCTTGGAGGAGTACGCCGACACCATCGTGGCCGGGCGGGCCATGGGCTTCCTCTGACGGCGGCGACGGTCGGGTCGCGTCAGCCTGCGGGGGCGGGCTCGATGCCCCAGTGCCCCGCTCCCTCGGCCCGGATGCGCCCTGCGCCCGGTCCACCCCAGTGGGTGCCGATGACGAGCGCACCATCGGCGTAGCGGTCCAGGAAGTGGCGGCGGGTGTCGGCCGCCGCTACCTGGTCGTAGTCGAAGGACGACGACAGATCGATGCTGGCGATCTGGATCGGCGTGTGGATCATGTCGCCGGTGATGACCGCTTGCTCGCCCTCGGACTCGATGACCACCGACACGTGACCGGGGGTGTGGCCCGGCGTCGAGTCGAGGCGGATGCTCGTGTCCACCTGGTGATCGACAGGGACGAGATCGGCGCGTCCGGCGTCGACGACGGGCGCCACGGAGTCGCCGAAGATGTCATCACCATCGGGATAGGACGTCGCCTGCCAGTACTCGAACTCGGGTGCGGTGAAGATGTAGCGGGCGTTTGGGAAGGTGGGCAGCCACCGGCCGTCGACCAGCATGGTGTTCCAGCCGACGTGATCAACGTGCAGGTGGGTGCAGACGACGGCGTCGATGGATTCGGCGGGGAACCCGGCGGCGGCCAGGTCCGTGAGAAACGGCAGTTGGAGGTTGTGCCACCCGGGGTTGGCGCGCGTCTTGTCGTTGCCGACGCAGGTGTCGACGGCGATCCGGGTGCCATCGATCTCGATCACCAGGCACTGGATGCGCTGCAGGAGGTAGCCGTCGTCGTCCACGAAGCTCCCCGTGAGCCAAGGCGATCGCTCCGCCACGGCCTTCACCCCCGCCTTGTCGAGGCCCTTGAAGAGGAAGCGAGGCGACGTGATCGTCTCGACCTCGATGATGGGTGTGATCTTCGCTCGACCGACCTGCCATCCGTCCATGGCGGCACATTAAACGGCCCTGTCCCATGCCTGGTCTGGAGCGAGGCATGATGGGGCGCGACGGCATCTCGAACGGGGGTCCACGATGAGCGTCGAGCCATTGCAGGAAGCGATCCGAACCACCCGAGGCGTGCTGGGTGGCGTGGATCGGGGTGATCTGGCTCTCGGCACGCCGTGCGCGTCCTGGACCGTTGCTGACGTCGTGAACCACGTGGTGGGCGGCCAGTGGTTCTTCGCCGCCATGGTGAACGGCGAGGCGCCGAGTCGCGATCAGGTCGACTTCGCCTCCGGCGACTTCATGGCGGCGTTCGATCAGGCCTCGGCGGCCAGCGTCGACGCCTTCGAGGCCGAGGGCGCGATGGAGCGCACCGTGCATCTGCCCTTCGGCGACATGCCGGGGGCCATGTTCGCGGGCATCGCGGCGACGGACACGTTGACCCACGCATGGGACATCGCCAAGGCCACGGGCCAACCCACCGACCTCGCTCCCGACCTCGCCGCCGCGCTCCTGGGCGGTGTCCAACCGTTCCTGTCGAGCAACGCCGCCATGCGGGGAGCGGACGGCGTGGCCCTGTTCGGGCCCGAGCAACAGGCGCCGGAGGGTGCCAGCAACGCCGACCGGCTGGCGGCGTTCCTCGGTCGCACGCCCTGACCGGTGGAGCCGACGAGCGAGCAGCTGGCGAACCTCGGGGCCGGCGGCGAAGGTCCCGTGGTCATGTTGAACCTGGTGCACTTCCGGGAGCGGGCGGCCGACGGTGACGGCAGCGGGCGTGACGCCTACCTGCGGTACTCCCAGGGCTTCATCCCCTTGCTCAAGCGGTGCGGGGGCACGGTGCTGTGGGCCGGGGATGTCACGGGCGTGGCCATCGGCGACGAGCAGGCCGACCAGTGGGACTACGCCGTGCTCGTGAAGTACCCGGACCGGCAGGCCTTCGTCGACACCGTCACGTCGGAGGACTATCAGGTGATCAACCACCACCGAGTGGCCGGTCTGGATCGGCACGTGATCCTGCCGGTGGCGGAGACCTACTCGAAGTTCGCCGGCTGAGCCCCGGCCGGGGCCGGCCCGTCCCGGCGCCGGCCCGTTTCGGCGGCGATGTCACGTCGATCCAGCATTGGCCTCGATCGGCGTCACACAAGTGAGCGCCGTCGTGTCGAGCACCTCGTTCCACTGGCGCACCGTCCACGACGTCACCAGACCGCCGGCAACGTACGGATCGGCGCGGGCGAAGGCCTCCGCCACCTCGGGACTGTCACCGGCGAACACGAGCAGGGCCCGGTCGTAGGGGTCGGCCAGTGCGCCGGCCAGGAGGAGATCGCCATGGTGGTGAGCGGCGCGTGCCAAGGCGAGGTGGTCCTCGCGCAGCGCGGGGCGGCGTTCCAGATAGTCGTCGACGAGGTCATAGATCAGCACCCAGCGCATCACTGACTCTTACCAGACTCCCAGGGACGCCGGCGCGGCGCCGAGATCCGACGGCTCCGTCACTGCGTGAGCCGGGCCCGGCGGCGCAGCGCATCCCAGTCGTGCACCACGATCCGCCGCCTTCGCGTCGACAACACCCCGTCGCGCCTCGCCTCGTTCAGCAACCGGTTCGTGATGCGCAGCCGGGCGCCCGCCATGGTCGCCACCTGGTCCTGCGTGAAGGGGATGGGTTCCTCGGTGTCCGTCACCTCGTAGGTGGCTCCCAGCTCGTAGAGCCGGCGGAACACGCGCACTTCGATCGGCTCGGTCAACGCCTCCACCAGCCGGGCCGACAACCGCTGCACCTGGTCGGCCAGCGCGTTGGTGAGCACCCGCTCGAACTGAGGGCGCAGCGAACGGAGCGTCTCGAAGTCGGCCCTCGACAAGGCCAGCGTTTCGGTCGGCTCGAGGGCGCGTGCGGTAGCGGTGCGACGGGCGCGCGGATCGAGCAGGGCCTGCTCGCCGAAGCTCTGGCCCCGTCCCAGCACGGTGAGTCCCACCGCGTCACCGGCCGCGGTCTGGTTCAGGATGAGCACGCGGCCGCGGTCGATGTAGTGCAGCGCGTCGCCGGGGTCGCCCTCGTGGAAGAGATGCTCGCCGGCGGCGAACCGACGGCGGCGGCACTGGCCGCGCATCTCGGTTCGCTCCTGCGGGCTGAGGCCGTCCAACAGCACGCTGGTGTCTCCTTCGCCCTGCTTCGGTGCTCACATGGTACGTCACGTGCGGCGGCGAACACGCACGGCGACGTATTCGTACCGGGTCACGCACCGTGGTCGACGCCTCCAGATCGGCGTGGAATGAGGGTTGGCCCCAAGGGCGCCGTTCCGGGCGTCAGGGGAGGGGGTTCAGGGATGGATCAGCCAGCCACGGTCGCCGAGTTGGTCGTGCGCTGCCAGCGCGGCGACACCGACGCCTTTGACGTGCTCTACCACGCGTTCAGCCCCCTCGTCCGCGCCTGCGGCCACCGGTTCCGCCTGTCGGCGTCCGACATCGAGGACGTCGTGCAGCAGGTGTGGCTGGCTTTCTGGCAGTCCGCCGGCCGGCTGGAGCAGCCCGACCGGGTGGGGCCGTGGCTCTGGGTGACGGCGGCCAACGAGTGCCGCCGCCGGCTGCGCTCGGGCCGCCGGGAGTACGCCTCCGATCAGGTGCCCGAGGAACGGGCGCCACGCGACAGCGAGCCGGATGTCGCCGTACTGCGCACCGCCGACAAGGCATTGGTGGACGCCCTCCTACGGTCCGTGCGGTCCGAGGAGCGCAACCTCATCGTGATGCTGACGGCCGAGCGTCGACCCGACTACCGCGACATCGCGACGCGGGTGCACCGACCGGTCGGCAGCATCGGTCCGAGCCGGGCCCGCATCCTCGCCAAGCTCCGCCGCGCCGTGGAGCTGCAGGACGCGGTGGCGTGACCGCCGCTGCGGTGGAGCCGGCGACGTCTGGGTGCGAAAAGCGTCGCCAGGCGACGCTTCTGGCACCCAAGGCCGGATTCGCACCCAAAGCTCGACCCCGCGAGAGCGCACCGGACCGGAACCGGCCGGGCTACGTGAGGCTCACCGGGCCGTAGTAGCCGGTCAGGTCCACGACCAGGTCGACGTCGGCGAAGGACGTGAAGCACACGTCACGCGACGCGCCCCACACCCACGGTCACCTGGTTGGCGACGACGGCGCCGGCCACGTAGTTGAGGTTCGACGCCAGCGGCGGGCTGCCACCGCACGGGAACACGGTGACGAAGCCGGCTGCTGACGGGTTCACCGCCGTCACGTTGAGCACCACGGCCGACAGATCCGGGTGACCACCCATCGTCTGGTCGAGCACCGAGCCGATGTCGAGCGGCAGCACCGCACCGGCCGCCAGCCGCATCCCCTTCAGCCCCGATCTCGTGTCCATGAGCCGAAGCGGCGCGATCGGCGCCAGGCGGGCACCGGGTAGGAGGGCGGACGACGTGAAGTAGCCGGTGACGTCGATGATGACGTGCACGGTGGAGAGGGAGAACACGCACACCGAGCCGGCCGACCCCACCGCCACAGTGACCGCGTTCGGGACGGCGGTGACGCCGAGGTAGTTCACGCTCGAGGCCAATGGCGGGCTGCCGCCGCACGGGAAGACGGTGAGGAAGCCCGGTGCTTCCGCGTCAGTAGCGGTCACGCTGAGGGTGACGGCGGTGACGTCCGTTGGCGGGAGACCGCCCCGACCGAGGACCGGCACGGCCACCGTGCCACCGGCGAAGACCTTGACGGCAGTGCGGGTGTCGAGCAGGCGCGCCGGCACGACTGCTGCGAACCGTGCCGCGATCGGTCCGGTGCTGTCGGAGTACCAGCCGGTGACGTCGACCACGACGTGGCTCACGGCGAGGCTGAACACGCACACCGCGCCACCCGCCCCGACGGCAACGGTGACGGCGTTGGCCACCGTCTGGCCGGCGACGTAGTTGAGGTTCGACGCCAACGGTGGGCTCCCGCCGCACGGATAGGCGGTGAGGTAGCCCGGCCCGGTCGGGTCGGTGGCCGTGAGGTTGAGCGTCACCGCCGCAACCCCCGCGAACGGCACGCCGGCACGTCGGGTGACGGGGACGATGAGGGAGCTGCCGGCGCCCACCGGAGCGGCCTGGCGGGTGTCGACCAATCGCTGGGGCAACACGCCGGTGTACGTGCCCAGTGCGGTCGTGGTGGTGACCGACTTGCTGTTCGAGGCGGCGCTGGCGCCGAAGGCCGACCGCGCCACCACGCTCAACGAGTAGGTGGTGCCGGCGGCCAGGCCCGTCAGCGTGGCCGAGGTCGCACCCGCCGGGACCGTCTTCGTGGCGCCGCCCGGTAGCGCGGTGACGACGTACTCGGTGACGTCCACGCCGTGGTCCGTGGGGCCAGGGGTGAACGTGGCCGTCACCGAATCCGCTGCGCTGGTCGTGGCCGACACGAGCACGGGCGCGTCAGGGAAGATGGTGGCGTCGAGGAAGTCGCGTTCGGCGGCGACCTTCGCGTAGACGCCAGGGAAGGCGGGGCGGGCGCAGCCGACGCCCCAACTGGTGGCGCCCGCCAGCAGCGGTCCGGCCGGGCCGGTTACCAGCAGCGGTCCGCCGGAATCGCCCTGGCAGGTGTCGACGCCGCCCACGCCGAGAAGTCCGGCGCACAACATGAGCGCAGCATTGAAATTCGCGCCGTTGGCCGCGCCGCAGTCGGTGTCGGAGACCATCGGCATCGTGGCTTCGAAGAGGTTCGGCGAGGTGGCACCCCCCTCCGAGGTGTCGCCCCAACCGACGACCGTGGCGGTCGCCCCGGCGGCCCACGCGGCGGCGTCGGAGGGGCGCGGCACAGCCACCGGCGCCGCGTTCAGATCGGTCGTCGTCTGGATGACGGCGAGATCGTGGTCGTGGGTGTTGCGGTTGTAGCGAGGGTCGTTGAGGACGGTCGTGGGTGTGTAGGCGTTGGCCGGGCTGGCGGCGCCGGCCGGCAGCGTGGTGAGCCCGACGATGAGGTGGTAGTCGAGTGGGTCAAAGCCGTTTATGACGACGCAGTGGGCGGCGGTGATCACCCAGCGCCGGGCCACGACCGAGCCGCCACAGCTCAGGCCGTTGAACACGTGCTCGGGGTCGGTCGTGAGGGCGGTCATCCACGGGTAGGCGCCGCCGGCCGCGGGCGTGCCGCCGACGATGTCGGGCTGCAACCCGGGCTGGTCCACGGCCACGGTGGTCGCGGCGCCGCCGTCGGGCGGAGCCGGCCGCACCAGCGCTCGGTCGCCGCTTGGCCCGGTCGATGCGCCGGCGCCGCTCGGCGATGCCGCGGCCGTCGTCGCCGGCACGCCCGCGACCCCGAGCACTGCAATGGCCAGTACCGCCGCCAGCCGCGTGCGGGCCGATGTCGAGGGGGCAGTGCTGCGTCGGGCGGCCATCAGCCGTACATCCCGACGAGCGGGTCGAACAGGGTCTGGCTCATCGTCGGCACGAACGTCGGGCCGCCGATCTCGCCGACGCTCATGCCGGCGCCTCGGCCACCGTGACCCACAGGAGCGAGGATGTTGGCCACCATCATGTCGGCCCCGTGCTGCATTGACCCTCCCACTGCGAGCCCGCCGGTCCAGCCGCCGCCGACCGGCACGGTAGCGCCGATGACCCCCGCGCTCGGCCCGACCGGCGATCACGGCGTTCTGCTGCGCGATATGTGTCGTAATCAGCGCCAACCGCAGTCAGAACGCCGAAGATGCGGGGTGGGTGGCGGGATCAGTAGCCGTCGGCGGCGCTGCGGTCGCGGCCGAGGGTGACCAGGAAGTCCTCGTGCAACTCCATCCACACGTCGTGATACGAGCGGGCCAGCGGCCGGGCCAGCGCCGCCGGGTCGCCGCCCATGAAACGGCCGGCGGCGTCGTCCAGGCGGTCGGCGTACGGACCGAAGCGGTCGATCCGCCCGGACAGGTCGCCGATGACGATGACCACCTCGGGCTGCATGACCGCCAGACGCTCGGCGATGGCGGCGTCGTAGGCGGCGTCGGCGTGGTCGTTGGGGACCTGCTGGCCGCCGACGGTGCGGAGCTGCCAGTCGGCACACAGGCGCTTGAACGTCTCGTTGTGAGCGAGGAACGCCGCGTAGGCCGCCTCGATCTCGGCGTCGCAGGCCGCGGCGGCCCGGTCGGCGTCCAGCAGCGCGGCGTGGAGGTCCTTGCCCGGCGGCAGCAGCGTGAACCCTGACACCCGCCCGTCGCGACGCTTCACCAGCTCGCGTTCCTGGAACGATGCCAGCCGCTCGGCCACCGTCGTCTCGTCGATGGCGACGGCCTCGGACACCGCCGGCGGCTCGGCGAAGCCCTTCAGCCGCAGGGCGTGCAGGACGAGGAGATCGGGATCGCTCTGGTGGGTCATGACGTCACTCGTCCAAGCCTCCGTGCAGTGCGTGCACGCAACTCAACAGTGCGTGACGCAGTGTCGCCTGTTGCTGATTGGTGAGACTTTTCACCATGCTGGCCTCGACCTCGCGGACATGGGCATCGCACGCCGCCAGCGTGCGCCGACCCTTGGCCGTGAGGCGGGTCTGCAAGATGCGGCCGTGCTCGGGATGGGCCCGCCGGCGCACGAGGCCGCGTTGCTCGAGAGCGAGCAGCACCTCGTTGGCCGACTGCGGCGACACGAGCGAGCGGCGCGCCAGCTGTGCGTTGGACAGCCCGCTGCGGTGATCGAGCACGCTCAACGTCGTGTACTGGTTGACCGAGAGCCCGTGGGACTTCACGACGTCGTCGATGGCGCGGCGCACGACCCGGTCGACTCGACCGACGAGATACAGGAGTGTGGGACCACTGCTGTCGGCCGGAGTGTCGATCGATTTCGTCGGCCGCCTCGCCACGGCGCAACGGTACGGGGTCATCCCGACATCACCAATTCTCGGTATCGACGCGATCCAGCACGATGTCGAAGGTGGTGGCCAGCTCACCGCTGGCATCGGGCACGAACCGCCGCACGAGGCTGTCGCGCACGCCGAACACGGCGTCTTCGCGCAGGTACGCCGTCTCTTCGTCGAACACGTGGGTGATGAGCTCTTTGAAGCCGCCGGCCCGCACCCACATGTGCGTGTGGCCGGGGCGCATCCAGCCCCGCCGGTTCGCTTTCAAGAGGTCGCCGACCGGGCCATCGGAGGGAATGGGGTACGGCACGGGCCGCACGGTACGGATCTCGTAGGTGCCGTCGTCGGCGGTGGTGTAGATGCCGCGGAGGTTCTCGGCTGACTGCACGCCTGGCTGCTGTACGGCGTAGAAGCCGGCCGTGGCGTTCTGCCAGCAGTCGAGCGTGGCTCCGGCGATCGGCTTGCCGTCGACGTCGGTCACGGTGCCGCGGATCACGACGCGGTCGCCGTCGTCGGGGTCGACCAGCATCGACTCACCCAGCGCCCGGTGGGGCGAGCCCGGCACGAAGAACGGCCCCAGGACGGTGTTCTCGGTGCTGCCCTCGACGCCGTCGTGGGTCACCATCTCCACGAGCGACGACACGCCGAGCGTGTCTGACAACAGGATGAACTCTTGGCGGGCGCCGTCGCACATCTGACCCGTGGCGGTCAGGAACTGGATGCCGGCCATCCACTCGTCGCGTTGGAGCCCGACCTCCTCGACGAAGGCATGGAGGTGGCGGATGGCCGCTTCGGTGACCTCTCGCAGGCGAGGATTCGGCGAGTCCTCGTAGCGCGAGAGCACCTCGGCCAGCAACTCGACGTGGGCCTTCTCGGTCATGGTCTGCCCCCGTTCTCGCCGTACAACTGCGGCACGCGCTACACCCGCAAAAGGTAGGCGGAGTGCAGCAGTTCCGGCTTCTCCTTCAGTTCCTGGGCGGTGCCGCTGTAACGGATCCGGCCGCCGCCCAGGACGTAGGCGCGGTTGGCGAGGCCGAGCGCCACGTGGGCGAACTGCTCGATCAGCAGGACTCCCACGCCCGTCGCCGCCACCGCCGCCAGTGTGGGCACGAGGCGCTTGACGACGAGCGGCGCCAACCCCAGCGACAACTCGTCCACGAGCAGCACCGCCGGGCGCGACGCCAGCGCCTGGGCCAGCACCACCATCTGCTGCTGGCCGCCGGAGAGATCGCGCGCCGTCGTCTCCATGCGGGGCTTCAGCTCGGGGAAGAGCTCGAGCGCGTACTCGATGCCGCTCTCGGCCTCGCTGTTGGTGAGGGTGTAGGTGGCGACGCGCAGGTTGTCGGCCACCGAGAGCTCGGGTAGCAACCTTCGACCCTCGGGCACCACGGCCACGCCGGCGCGACGGATCTTCTCGGGACGGCGCTTGGTGATGTCCTGGTCGCCGAGCAGGATGCGCCCGGCCGTCGGGCGCAGCACGCCGGCCACCGCCAGCACGAGGGTGGACTTCCCGGTGCCGTTCGGTCCGAGCAGCGTGGTGACCTCCCCGGCGGTGATCTCGAGCGTGACGTCACGCAGCACCAACCGATCGGCGCGGGGCACGCTTAACCCCTCGATGCGCAGATCGGTCATGCCACCTCCTCGGTGCCGAGGTAGGCCCGGATGACCTGCTCGTCGCGCAGCACGTCTTGGGTGGAGCCGGCGGCGATGAGCCGCCCGAAGTCCAACACGGCAGTGGTCTCGCAACAAGCCGACACGAGGCTCATGTCGTGGTCGACCAGGATGGCCACCGCGCCGGTCTCGTTCGGGATGCGCCGGATGATGCCGGCGAGGTGCTCGGTCTCCTCCTCGGGCAGGCCCGCGGCCGGCTCGTCGAGCAGGACCAGGCGCGGCCGGCCGACGACCGCTCGGGCGATCTCGACCCGGCGCCGTTGCCCGGCCCCGAGCCCGCCGACCGAGCGCTGCGCCTCGTCGTCGAGCCCCGCGAAGGTGATGGCGGCCATGACGTCCTGGCGCCGCGCCCCTCGTGCGCCACCGGTGTGCTCGTGCACGAGCAGGACGTTGTCGAAGACCGACAGGCTGGCGATGGCCTGCTCGGTCTGGAACGTGCGGCGCACACCCCATCGGGCGCGACGGAAGTCGGGCATCGCCAGCAGGTCCTCGTCGAAGGCGCGCACCGTCCCGCGCACAGGCTTCACGAACCCGCTCAGCACGTTGAAGAACGTCGTCTTGCCGGCCCCGTTCGGGCCGATGAGGCCGCAGGTACCACCCGGGAAGGTGAGCGTCAGCTCGTCGAGCGGGATCACACCGCCGTAGCGCACCGTGAGGTTCTCGACTTCGATCATGGCGGCGCCCGGTTGTCGGGTTGGCGCCGGGCCACCAGACCCCCGATCTTGCGGCCCAGCTTGGCCAGGTCCCGCGGCATCTGCTCGACGATGCCGCCCGGCGCCGTCAGCAGCACCTGCAACACGCCGATGCCGAACAAGATGGTGAGCAACTCCGTCGACAGTCCCCAATTGTCCAGGAGGGCGGGCAGGAACCGCAGGAACAATGCGGCCACGACGGCGCCCCACAGGTTGTAGACGCCACCCATCAGCACCACCGCCAACAACTGGATCGAGTTCTGCACCGGGAACTGGTTGATGTTGACACCGCCGCTGGCGCCAGCCAGGAGGGCTCCCGCGATGCCGGCCATGAACGACGCCAGCGCGAACGCCCAGAGCTTGTACAGCGTGGTGTTCACACCGGCGGCGACGGCGGTGGCTTGGCTTTGGCGGATGGCGGCCCACGCCCGGCCCGCCTTGGTGCGGATGTGCCAGAGCCCGAGCAGGAAGGCGAGGGCGGCGACGATCACGCAGTAGCGGTAGAAGCCGGTGTCGGTCTGGGCCAGCGCCGGACGCGACAGGGTGGATGTCGAACCGCCCGCCCGCGAGTTGCCGAAGAAACCGTCGCCCCCGTTCGGGAACTGGGCGATGCGCAGCAGGACGGTGATGGCGCCTGCTGCCATCAGCGTGATGAGCGCCAGGTACAAGCCCGACAACCGGAGCGCGGGCAGGCCGATCAGGATGCCGACCGCACCCGTGATCACGCCGGCTACCAGCACCAGCACCGGGAACGGCAGCGAGGTGGCGTAGCTGAGTCGAAGCGCCACCCAGGCGCCCACGGCCATCAGCACGAACTGGCAGAGCGACACCATGCCGACCCGGCCGACGAGGAGGCCGAGGCCGAGGGTCACGATGCTGTAGATGGCCACCGCGGTCATGATCTGCAGCCAGTAGCTGTTGAGCATGGCGGGGAGCGCGAACAGCGCGAAGACGAGCACTGCCGCGGCCGCCACGAGACTGGCGCCGTGGCGGCGCTCGACGCGGCGCGCCCGCACGGTGGTGGTGGCGAAGGCCTCGTCGGGGACCAGAGTCGGCGTCGCCACCGCTACGTCCTGACCGGCTCTCGAGCGCGGGCGAACCACAGCAGCGCCACGATGGCGAGCACGAACGGCGTCATCGTGCGGTACTCGGCCAGCTCGCTGAAGGCCGTGAGACACGACTGCACGAGCCCGATGACGAAGCCCGCCGCCAGCGTCACCCAGAGCGAGCGCAGCTGGGCGATCAGCGCTGCCGCCAGGGCCGGGATCACGAGGAAGGTGAGGCTCACGATGTCGAGCCCGACGAGGTTCGACAAGAGGAGGCCGGCCATCCCGCACACGAGACCGGACCCGAACCACGCCGCCGCCTCCACCCGGCGCACGGGCACGCCGAGCATGGCGGTGATCTCCCGGTCGTTGGCGAGGGCCCGCATGGCGGTGCCGGTCTTCGTGAGGCGAAGGTACACCGCCGTCCCTGCCGTCACGAGGATCGGGAAGGCCACGCCGATGATCTGGGTCCAGCTCACCCGCACGCCACCGAGGTCGTAGTTCCACTTCGAGGTCGGCAACGTGATCGAGTGCGCGTTCTGGCCGTACACGTACTGCATGAGGCCGACCAGGATGAGCAGGAAGCCCAGCGTTGCCATGGCCTTCACCAAGGGATCGCGCGGCGCGAACGGCGGCCCGAACACGAGGCCGTAGATGAGGGTGGCGGCCCCGCCGAACGCGATGCAGGCGAGGTACGCCACCCATTCATTCACGCCGACGTCGAGCAACGACCACGAGATCAGCGCGCCCATGGCCCCGATGGCCCCGTAGGCGAGGTTGAGCACGCCGGTGGCCCGGTAGAGGACCACGAGGCCCACCCCGGACATGGCGAACACCCCGCCGAGGGCCAAGCCGAGCACGAGGAACGGCTTCAGCGTGTCGAAGTCAGGCACCGCTAGCCCACATTGAGCCCAAGTGCCGTCTCCTTCGCTCGGATCTGGGCCAACGGGTTGGCCGGCAGTTCGGCGATGGCGAAGCAGTCCTCGGTCTGCACCATGTTGCCGTCCTTCGGCACGACGGTGATGTCATTGTTGTTGGACACGTTCTGGCCCACGGTGCTGTCGAAGTACCAGGGCTTGCACCAGAGGTCGCTGGTGAAGTTCTTGACGGCCTTGAAGGCGGCGTTCACCGACTCTTTGGTGATGTCACCCTTGATGCTCATGAGGGCGTCGGTGGCGACCCGGCCGGCGAGGTATCCCATCTGGGCAAAGCTGGAGCTCGGGATGTCGGAGCGGTACTTCTCCCGGATCTCGTTCATGTGGTTCTGGTCGGGCTTGCCCGAGTCGAGCACGTTGAACTCGGCGTTGATGAGGAACTTCCCGTTCCAGGCCGAGCTGAGCTCCTTGGCCACCGACGGGTCGTTGGGCGGCGTGCTGCTGGCCCACACCACCCGGTCGACCAGGCCCTGCTGCTCGATGGCCTGCAGGAGGGGCACGACGGCGGGACCGGTGAAGTCGAGCACCACACCGCCGCCGTCACCGGCGTCTTGCACCAGCTTCTGGGCCAGCCCGGCGGGATCGTTGATGGGGGTGTCCTCGCTGAGGCTGATCCCCTCCATCCCGTTCTGCTTGGCGAAGTCGATCACGCCGCTGTTGATCAGCTCGAACCCGGGCTGGTTGGGGCCGACGATGACGAGCTTGCCCTTGGCGCCGGCGCGGACGGCGGCCTGGGCCCCGCCCAGGCTGGAGTAGTACGGGCCCATGTTCACGGCCGAGTAGTTCGGGCTGGTGAAGCAGGCCTGGTCGACGCCCGCCACGATCAGGTACATGCCCTGCTTGGCGTAGTAGTCCTTGTTGACGCTGCAGTCGATGATGCTGGTGTTGCCCACGAGCCCGAGCACCTTGTCCTGCTCGACGAGCTTCGTGGCCAGCGCCGAGATCTGCTGCGGGTCGACCTGCTCCGTCTCGGCGAGGTACTGGATCGGCCGGCCGTTGATGCCGCCGTTGTCGTTGACGCAGTCGAAGTACGCCTTCGTCATGCCGGTGATCCAGGTGAAGTCGATGCCCGGCACGTTGGTGGCGATGCCACCGAGCTTGATCGGGTCACCGGTGGCCTTCTGGCCGGTGCCGGCGCCACACTTACCCGAGGCCTGCAAGTTGCTGCCGGTAGCAGCCGACGCGGTGGTCGTGGCCGCGCCGGCCGCGGTGGTGGCGGCCCCCGCCGCCGTGGTGGCGGCCCCCGCCGCCGTGGTTGCCGCCGGCGCCGCCGTGGTGGCGGCGCCGGCCGCGGCCGTCGTCCCCGACGACGATGAGTTGTCGCCGCCGCATGCCGTTATCAGCAGCACGCCAGCAGTACCGATGGCCAGCAAGGAACGTCTCATGTGGTCTTCCCCCCATCGACCGGCGGAGAGGCGCGTGCCCGTTGGTACAGGCGCTCGCCGTTCCGATCAGCCCGACGCGGCACCTCCCCCATGCAGGTGCAGCGGCGGCACGGTAACACCGCCTTCTGGCGGAGGGCAAGGGTGTCAGGGAGGCTGACACGCGATCGGAGCGTTCGCTCCTGGAGAACGCAATGCTTGGCCGGCGGTGCGGGCGGCCCGACACTGGCGTTCCAGGGCAACGAAGGGGAGGCCAATGGCCGAAGTCGGCAACGGCGCCGCAACCGGCGGCGTGCTGCTCGTGGGCAGCGTGCCCCTTGGCAGCGCGGACGAAGTCTTCCAGCTGGCTGCGGTCGAGCTCGGTGATCGCATCGACCGGATTCCCGACGGTGAGACGGGGCCGCGCTCGGACTGGATCGTGTGGCAGTACCCGGTGCTCAGCTCCCGGCCGGAGTTCGAGGTCTGCCCGCCAGGTGACGACCCGCACCGGTCGCTGCCGCGGCTGCGCGTCCGCGACGGTGAGTCCTTCGACACGCTGCGCTTCGACGACCTGGGCTACGCCCAGGCGGCGGTGTCGTCCTACCGGGCCTTCGCCCGCCGCAAGCGCGATGGCCTCATCCCGGTGCACTGCCGGTTCCAGGTGTCGTTGCCGACGCCGCTGGCCCCGATCGCCGCCTTCGTGGCGCCGGAGGACCAGAGCCGGGTCGAGCCGCTCTACGAGGCGTGCATGATGAACGAGCTGGCCGCCATCTTCGAGGCCATCCCGCACGACCAGCTCGCGGTGCAGTGGGACACGAACTTCGAGTTCGCCATGCTCGACGGCGTCATGGGGACCTGGTTCCCGGATCCCCGCTCCAGCATCGTGGAGCGGCTGGTGCGGCTCGGCCGGAACATCCCGGCCGGCGTGCAGCTCGGCTACCACTTCTGCCATGGCCACGAGCGCCACCACCGGGAGCGACCCTACGACGCCCAGCCCCTCGTCGACATCGCCAACGCGCTGTCGCTGAGCCTCGGGCGGCCGCTGGACTGGATCCATCTGCCGGTGCAGGAGGGCCGCGTCGACCTGCGGTTCTTCGAGACGCTCGGGCTGCTGTCGTTGCGGCCCGAGACCCAGCTCTACCTGGGGTTGCTGCACCCCTCCGACGGCATCCCGGGGGCCGAAGCCCGCATCGTGGCGGCACAGCGCTTCGTGCACGACTTCGGGGTGGCCACGGACTGCGGCTGGGGCCGTCACCGGGCTCAGGAGGTGACCGCACTCGTCGAGCTGCACCGTGCCGTCACGGTGCCCACGGTGTCGGCGCTGCCGCGGCCCCGGCCGTTCAGCTGGCCGTCTGGCTGGTCGCGCCTGCCCGACGACGACTGGACGCGGGAGCCCGTGGACGCCTTCGGCACCGCCTACGACAGCGTCGACCGCCACGGCTGGTACCGCAACCTCGATCCCACGGTGGAGGAACTGGCCCACCTGCTGACCGACGGCGACGTGCTGGTCGACTACTCGGGCGGAACGGGCATCCTGCTCGACCGGCTGAAGCTGCGCATGTTCGACACGCAGGTGGGGGCCGTCATCGTGGACAGCTCGCCGAAGTTCCTGCGGGTGGCACTGGAGAAGTTCCGCGACGACCCGAAGGTGGGTCTCCGGCTCCTGCGCTTCCTGCGCGAGGAGAAGCGCCTCCAGCGTCTCGACGAGGTGCTCGGGCCGGAGCTGCTGCGCCATGGCGTCGACGTGATCACCTCCACCAACGCCATCCACCTGTATCCCGAGCTGGCCGACACCCTCGGCTCGTGGGTGCGGACGCTGCGCTCCGGCGGCCACGTGCTGGTCAACTCCGGCAACATCCGCAACCCGCGCGCCCGGCGCAGTGAATGGATCCTGGACGAGACCGTCTGGGTGGTGGGCGACCTGGCCGAGGGCCTGGTGCGCACCGACCCGCGGTATGCCGCCTACCGCGGCGACCTCGACGACGAGGACCGCATGCGGGCCCACGCCGCCTACCGCGACCGGGTGTTCCTGCTGCCTCGCCCGCTCGACTTCTACCTGGAGGCCTTCGAGCTGGCCGGGCTGAAGGTGGAGTCCGTGCGAGAGGCCAGCATCGAAGCCGGCGTGCAGGACTGGTTCGAGCTGCTGGCCACGTATCACGACGCCGTGCTGGGCTGGGTCGGGGGTACCGAGAAGATCGACGGCGCGGCGCCGTCGCCCGACGCCGTCACCGACCGGATGGAGCTGATGCGCCACGCCATGGATGTGCTGTTCCACGGCCGCCCGACGTTCCAGGCGTGCTGGACCTACATCACATGCGTCAACGGTCGCTGACCGCCGGCGCCGGCGCTACGGTCGGCGCCGTCGAACGAACACTGGGGGAGTGGTCATGAGGCGCAGTACCGATCGGATCCTTACGACGCACGTGGGCAGCCTGGCTCGCCCGCCGGCGCTGCTGGACACCATGAAGGAACGGGAGAACGGGCGGCCCTACGACCACGACCTGTTCGACCGTCAGGTCACCGAGGCCGTGGCCGAGCGCGTCCGCCAGCAGGTCGAGGCCGGCATCGACATCGTCACCGACGGCGAGATGAGCAAGGTGAGCTTCCTGGGCTACGTCAAGGACCGCCTGGGCGGGTTCGAGGTCGACATGGGCGAGTCGCGCATGGCGCCGTCGTGGCAGAAGGAGTTCGACGACTTCCCCGAGTACTACACCGAGTACTTCAAGAAGTACTCGTCCACCGTCAGCCCGTTGCGCCGCATCATCTGCAAGGGCCCCATCAGCTACGTCGGCCAGGAGCTGCTGCAGACCGACATCGCCAACCTGAAGGCGGCCACGGCGGCGTTCGACGTGGCCGACGTGTTCATGCCCTCGACGGGCCCGAGCGGGTTCGGGCGCAACGAGCACTACGCCACCCACGAGGAGTACCTCGCACGCGGTGGCCGAGGCCATGCGCGAGGAGTACCTGGGCATCGTGGCCGCCGGCTTCATCCTGCAGGTCGACGACCCCTTCCTGATCGACCTCCTCAGCGATCCCACGCTCGAGCCCGAGGAGCGCCAGCGCCAGGCGTGGGTCCACGTCGAGGCGCTCAACCACGCGCTGCGGGGCATCCCCAGCGAGAGCATCCGCCACCACACCTGCTACGGCCTCAACCACGGGCCGCGCATGAACGACATCCCGTTGCTCGAGGTGGTGCCGTACATGCTGTCGATCAACGCCGGCGCCCACAGCTTCGAGGTCGCCAATCCGCGGCACTACCACGAGTGGCGCATCTGGGAGAACGTGAAGCTGCCGGACGGCAAGATCCTCATCCCCGGGTTGCTGGGCCACGCCAACAACTACGTCGAGCATCCCGAGCTGATCGCCGACTACATCCTCAAGTACGCCGGGCTGGTGGGGCGGGAGAACGTGATCGCCGGGGCCGACTGCGGGTTCTCCTCGCGTGCCAGCTACGCGCCCGAGGTGCACCCGACGGTGGTGTGGCCCAAGTTCCGGGCTCTCGCCGAAGGCGCCGCCCTGGCTTCAAAAGAGCTCTACAAGTAGCGGGGCCACTCGGATCTTGAGGTTTGTGTCACGTCGATCTCGAATTCGTCTCGATCGACGTGACACAGGCCGCGGTGGTCGCGGTCGGTGAGCGGCGGGCTGGATGTCAGGCGGGGCGGCCGTCGAGGTAGACGACGCCCCTGGTGCCGTCGACGGTGATGGTCTGGCCGCTCTTGATGACCACCGTGCCCACCTGCGAACCCACGACCGCCGGCAGGTCGAATTCCCGCGCCACGATGGCCGAGTGCGACAGCACCCCGCCCACGTCGGTCACCACCGCGCCGGCGATGGAGAACAGTGGCACCCACGGCGGCAGGGTCATCTCGCACACCATGATCTCGCCGTCCTCCAGATCGTGGGCCTCCGACAACGACCGCACGACCCGAGCCGTGCCCGTGTACGTGCCAGGCGCGCCGGACACGCCCCGGAGCACGTTCGGGTCCTTGTTCTCCTCCGGCGGCACCATGCCCAGCAGGCGGTAGACGAGCGCGTCCATGAACGGATCGGGTGTCTCGGGCGGCGCCGGCGGCGTGCCCAGCGCGGTGGGCGGGACCACCTCGCTGGCCCGGGCGAAGCTGGCCCGCCGCGACGCCACCAACGCCCGCTGGTCGCCGCCGTTGGTGAGGGCGTCGACCACCTCGTCGCGGTACAGGAAGAAGACGTCGTCGGTCTGGTCGGTGACGCCTTTGGCGGCCAGACGCTTCCCCAGCTCCAGGGCGAAGCGGCGGAAGACGCCCACGCCGAGCTGGTCGATGTAGAAGGCGTGGTCCTCGGTGAGCGGGAAGCTGTAGCGGGCAGCTTCGTAGAGCTCGTCCAGCTTGGCCAGCGTCTCGGGATCGTCGGCCAGCTTGACGCGCAGCTCGGCCAGCAGGCGCTCGCGCTGGGCGGCACTGCGGCGGTACAGGGCCTCGGGATCTTCGCTTTCGTCCAGCTCCATGAAGGCGGCGACGCTGGACAGCGGGATCGACGGGTCCTCACGCCATGGGATGTCGGCCAGGTCGTAGACGGCGTCGCTGCGCCAGCCGAACTCGAAGAGGTAGTCGTCGAGCTGCCGGCGGAAGGCGCGGCCCTGCTCGGTCTCGTCGAGGGCCGCCAGTGCGTCCTTGGGGTCCTTGGTACGGAACAGCTCGGCGAGGACCGGGTCGTTCTTGGCCACGCGGCTGAGGGCCCACAGGCCCTTGCTGGCGTCGACGGAGCGGGTGTGGAAGCCCTGGAGCGTCTGGTACGACTCGGTCGACTCGGCCGGCTTGATCACCTTGTCGTAGAGGTCGCAGAAGGCGCTGCTCGACAGCAGCACGAAGTTGATGTGGCCGTGGATCCACCACTGGTAGCGCATGTGGTCGGTGAACTCGTCCAGCTTGGCCACCAGCTCGGCGTCGGTGAGGCCCGAGTAGTCGGCCGTCTTGGCCGGCTCGTTCTTGGCGATCACCGACGGCTTCCACTCCTCGTCCCACTTCCGGCCGATGCCGGGCACCATGGCGGCCAGCTTCTCGTGGTAGCGCGTCATGCGGTCGGCGATCTCCGCCCCGTCGGGGACGGGGTGGAACGCGGCGTACATGAAGTGGTTGACCTCTTTGTTGGTCACCATGATGGGGCAGTCGTACTCGGCCTGTGCCTTGGTGAACCCCTCCGCCAGCGTGTGGATCACGAGGTCGAAGGACAAGGGCGTGACCGGTCGGGGCGCGTGCATCTTGTCGAGCGCCCAGAAGCCCTCGATCTCGTCGGGACCCGGGAAAACGATCGGATCGTTCGTGGTCGTGGTCACGTCGAACCCCCCAATTGGTGACGTCACACTTCGCCCGCGGAGGGCGCCCCGCGCGCACGATAGCAATTCGCCGCCGCGGGGAGGGCAGCCGTCGTTCGCCACCGCGGAACGCGGGAGCGAGCGTCGTCCGAGCGCTGCGTTAGCGTGGCCGAGCCGTGTGCCAAGCATCCGACGCCCTCCGTGCCGCCCCGCCGCTAGGAACGGTCGACGGCGTCGGCTGGCGCGACGTGCTGCAGCGGCGCCGATCGCCGCGTCAGACCGATGCCGATCATCGCGTCGTGCTGCTGGGCACCGCCGGTGGCGGGAACCCGAAGTCGACGCGCGGCGGCTACGCCAACGCGGTGGTCGTCGGCGACGCGGCCTACCTGGTCGACTGCGGTGAGGGCGCGCACAGCCAGCTCTGGCGGGCCGGGCTGACGCTGAACCCCGGCTACGACGCCAGCCGCCCGGTCGTGGGCACGGTGTTCGTCACCCACCTGCACGCCGACCACATCATGGATCTGATCAACCTGTTCGTCGGGAGCTGGCCTCCCCACGAGGTCGACGTCCTAGGTCCCGGACCGGCGGGCCTGCCCATCGCGTCGTTCCCACCTGACGCCGGCCGCCCGCTCGTGTTCCCCGACGCGCCGACGCCGGGGCTCAAGGCGACCATCGAGCACCTCATGGCGGCGTTCGCCTACAACATCAACGTCCGCATCGCCGACGAGGGCCGTAGCGCCGTGAACGAGGCGGCTCGGGTGCGCGAGATCGGGGTGCGGCGCCCGGGCTACGTGCCCGACATCGATCTCGAGATGGTGGCCGACGGCAGCACGCCGGCCTCGGCGGCGCCGGCGATGGAGCCGGTGGTGATCCATCCGGAAGACGACCACGGCGTGCAGGTGTCGACCATCCTGGTCCAGCACGCGCCGGTGTTCCCGGCGCTGGGCTACCGGTTCGACACCCCGCGTGGCTCGGTCGCGTTCTCCGGTGACACCGGCCCGTGCGCCAACGTGGTGCGCCTGGCCCAGGGTGCCGACGTGCTGGTGCACGAGGCGATCGACGTCGAGGCGATCGTGTCGCGGCTGCGGAACCTGCCGGCCTACGAGGCCGTGCGCAACCATCTCGCCAGCTCCCACTCGCCGCCCGAGGAGGTCGGCGCCATTGCGGCGCGTGCCGGCGTGGGCACGCTGGTGCTGTCCCACCTGGTGCCAGGCGATGGCGAGGTGCCCGAGGACGAGTGGGAGGCGAGAGCCCGCACCACCTTCGACGGGGAGATCCTGTGCGGGGTCGACCTCGACGAGATCGGCCTGGGTTAGAACCTCGTCGGCAGGAAGTCGAGTGTCAACACGCCTGATACCGTGCGCGTCGGGGAGGTGCGACGATGCTGACCAACGAGCAGGTCGCCGACGCGGCGATCGCGCTGTTCAACGCGGAACGGGACTACGCCCCGATCACGCCCATTTCCGAGACGTACCCCGACGCCGACATCGAGGACGCCTACCGGATCTCCACGGCGGTCACCGAGCTGAAGCTCAAGGCCGGGCGCATCGTGAAGGGCCACAAGATCGGGCTCACGTCGAAGGCCATGCGTTCGTTGACGGGCGCCACGGAGCCCGACTACGGGACGATGTTCGACGACTGGTTCATCCTCGAAGGCAGCCGCATCAACCGTGGTCGCATGAACCGACCTCTGGTCGAGGTGGAGCTGGCCTTCGTGCTGCGCGAGCCGCTGGTGGGACCCAGTGTGAACGCCGCCGACGTCATCCGGGCCACCGACTTCGTGCTGCCCTGCATGGAGATCGTCGACACCCGTCAGAAGGGCCGCGGGCCGACGCCGCTGGTGGACAGCATCGCCGACGCCGCCGCCTGCGGGCTCGTGGTGCTGGGTGGACGCCCTGCTCGACTCACCGACATCGATATCCGGCGCGTCGGCGCCAGCCTGTCGATCAACGGCAGCGTGGAGGAGAGCGGCGTGGCCTCGGCCGTGATGGGAAATCCCATCAACTCGGTGGCGTGGCTCGCCAACAAGCTCCACGAGTACGGCGTGACCGCCGAGGCCGGCCACGTCATCTTGTCCGGCTCGTTCATCAAGGCCATCCCGTTCCAGTCGGGCGACACCGTCGTGGCGTTGTTCGACGCACTCGGCGAGGTCACGTTCTACGCCGAGTGATTCGTGAGCACAGAGCGGAGTGAGATCGTGCGCTACGGCGTCTCGTTGAGCCATCCCGACCTGGGCAACGACGCGGCGTTCCTCAAGGACTTCGCCCAGGCGGTCGAGGGCGCCGGCTTCGACCACGTGCTCGCCGCCGAGCACGTCGTCGGCGGCCACCCCGACCGGGCTCAGGAGGTTCCGGCTGCCGGCCAGAAGGTGCACACCGCCGACGTGCCCTACCACGAGCCGTTCGTGCTGTTCGGCTTCCTCGGCGCCGTCACGCACCGCCTGGAGCTGGTGACCAGCATCCTGATCCTCCCCCAACGCCAGACGGTGCTGGTGGCCAAGCAGGCGGCCGAGTTGGACCTGCTGACCGGCGGGCGATTGCGCCTCGGCGTCGGGGTCGGGCGCAACTGGATGGAGTACGAGGCGCTCAACGAGGACTTCACCAACCGCGGGGCGCGCATCGAGGAGCAGGTGGACGTGCTGCGCCGGCTGTGGACCGATGAGCTGGTCACCTTCGACGGGAGGTGGCACCACCTCGACCGCATCGGGTTGAACCCCATGCCGGTGCAGCGGCCCATCCCGATCTGGATGGGCTCCTTCGTCGGTCAGGTCGTCGAGAAGGTGATCCGGCGCATCGGCCGCCTGGCCGACGGTTGGTTCCCCCAGATGTCGCCGCCGGAGCTGGCGCCGGTGCTGGAGCGGTTGCGGGGCTACGCAATGGAGGCCGGCCGCGACCCGTCGACGATCGGGATCGAGTGCGCCATCGCCATCAAGGCCGGCGACGACCCGTCGCGCTGGACCCAGCGCGCCCAGGAGTACCGGGATCTGGGGGCCACCCACCTGCGGGTGATGACGGCCGGCGCCGGCTTCTCGACCCCGCAGGAGCACCTGGCCGGTGCCCTGCGGTGGATCGAGGCAGTGAAGGCCGGCTAGGTGGTGATGGCCTTGCGCGCCGACGTGGCGTCGGCACGCAGGCCGGCCATGGCGGCACCGGCGTCGTTGCCGACGGTGATCATGCGGAACCCGCTCTGCTGGCGCTTGGCCGCCAGGGCGGCGATGGAGTGGATGCCCGGCACCACGCCATGGCGCTGGCAGGAGTCGAGCACCCTGGCGAGGGCGCCGTCGAACGGCTCACCCGGGTTGTCGACGCCGGGCGGGAGCCCGTAGGTGATCGACAGGTCGGCGGGGCCGATGTAGACCGCGTCGATGCCCTCGACGGCGAGGATGTCGTCGATGGCCTCCACCGCTTGGCGCGTCTCGATCATGGGGATGCACGCCACCGCATCGTCGGCGCCGCCGAAGTAGCCGCCGCCGTGACGAATCGCGGCGGTGAGCGGCCCGAAGCTGCGCGCGCCCTTCGGCGCGTAGCGGCACGCCGCCACCGCCCGCCGCGCCTCCTCGGGGCTGTTCACCATGGGGATGATGACGCCCAGGGCCCCGGCGTCGAGCACTCGACCGATGATGCCCTGCTCGTTCCACGGCACCCGCACGATCGGCACCGTCGGCAGGCGGGCCATGGAGTGCAGCATCGTGACGACATCCGCGTAGTCGGCCAGGCCGTGCTGCATGTCTATGCACACGTAGTCGAAGCCGGAGTTGGCGGCCGCTTCGGCCAGGATCGACTCCCGCAGCGAGATCCAGGCTCCCAGGGCGGTGCCGCCACCGCGCCACAACGTCTTGAGCGTTTGGATCTCAGTCATCGACGTAGGCCAGGAAGTCGCAGGTCACGGCCCGACCGGCGGTCGCCGACACCTGGGTGTGGCGGGCCGGCCGGGATGCGGGGTCGGGGAAGTGCTCCGTCCACGGCCCGTTGATGGCGTCGCGCACCGCGATGTCGGCCACGTAAAAGGTCATCTTGGCCACGTGGCGCCAGTCCGCACCGGCGGCGTCGAGCATCTCGCCGACGTGGTGGAACAAGTTGGCCAGCTGGGCGTCGACGTCCTTGGGCACGCCTTCGCCGCCGGGATCGCGCGGGGCGATGATGCTGGACGCCAGCAGCGGTCCCACCCGGCTGGCCGCCGGTATGGGGTTGACGTGCTGGAAGCTGGCGATCTCGATGGAGCGTCGTGGCATGGGTGTGGCCTCCTGCGGCTAACTCTTGCGGGCGGCCAGCCAGGAGTCGAATTCGCCCCGGCGGGCCTTGGCGATGGGGAACACGCCGTCGGTGCTCTCACCGGCGTCCACGCGCTCGGCGGCCCACTCCTCCTCCAGCTCCTGTTGCAGCGCGTCGGCGGCGACCTCGGCGGCCAGGGCTGCGGGCACGATCACCACGCCCTCGCCATCGCCCACCACGATGTCGCCGGGCAGCACGGTGACGCCGGCGCAGGCAATGGGGATCTGGTGCTCGAGCGGCATGTGGATTCGCCCGAAGGTGGCGGCGTGAGAGGAGCGGTGGTAGACGGGCAGGCCGAGGCCGCGGATGGCGGGCGTGTCGCGCAACGCACCATCGGTCACCACGCCCGTCGCGCCCCGGCGCAGGGCGCGCAACACGAAGATGTCGCCGATCGTGCCCGCATCGGGCTCGCCCCGCGCCTCGATCACGAGGACCTCGTCGGGGGCAAGGCTCTCGATGGCGCGGCGCTGCGCGTTCTGACCGGCGCTGAGCTGTGCCTGCAGGTCCTCGCGCAGCGGTACGTAGCGCAGCGTGTGGGCGTAGCCCAGCATGCGCTGGCCATCTTTCACGGGCTTCAGCCCGCTCAGGAACGTACTGCGAATGCCCCGCCGCTGCAGCTGGAAGGTCAGTGTCGCGGTGGACACCCGCCCGAATTGGGCCCGCAGGTCATCGGTCAGGATCACCGGAGGCGACGCTTCGGTTGCCATAGAGCCCCCACGAGTGTCAGGTTGACTGGCATGTCGGCTCCGGTAGTCAAGCACGGCGCCGTCGTCGTTGTCGCCACCAGGCGACGCGGCATGTGAAGGAGGCGTGGTGGGAAGCATCCTCGGCAACCGCGTGGTCCGGGTGGAAGACCCGCGGATGCTCACCGTTGGCGGCACGTATGTCGAGGACGTCGTGCTGCCGGGCGCGGCCTGGCTCACCTACGTGCGCTCGCCGGTCGCCCATGCCCGCATCGGTGCCATCGACATCGGCGACGCCGCCGCCCTGCCAGGCGTCCTGGCCGTGATCACCGGGGCCGACCTGGCCGAGATGGGCTTGGCGCCGAACGTGCTGCCCATGTTCCCGGAGGCCATGCGCCGGCCGTTCGTGGCGATCGATGTCGTGCGCTACGTCGGCCAACCGGTCGTGGCGGTGATCGCCGAGGACCGCGCCATCGGTGCCGATGCCGCCGATCTCGTCGTGGTCGACTACGAGTCGCTGCCAGCCGTCGTCGATCCGGAAGCATCGTGCGAGGACGAGATCCTGCTCTTTCCCGATGCCGGCACCAACGTCGTGCAACGGTTCGCCTCGAAGTCCACGGCCGACTTCGGCGGCTGCGAGGTCGTCGTGGCCGAGCGCATCGTGAACCAGCGCATGACGGCGGCGCCCATCGAGACCCGATCGGGTGCCGCCTACTGGAGCGACGGCGGCCGCCTGGTGCACTACTCGGCCTGCCAGGGCGCCCACCCGACCCGGGATCTGCTGGCGACGATCTACGGGCTCGACCCGGCGAACGTGCGGGTGATCGTGCCCGACATGGGGGGCGGGTTCGGCGCCAAGTCCCGCACCTACCCCGAGGAGCTGGCGCTGGGGTTCTACGCCAGGCAGGTGGGGCGGCCGGTGAAGTGGACCGAGACCCGCTCGGAGAACATGGTGGCGATGCCGCAGGGCCGGGGCCAGGTGCAGCACGCCCGCATCGGCGGGACGCGCGACGGTCACATCACCGCCTACCAGCTCGACGTGGTGCAGGACGCCGGGGCCTACCCGCTGATCGGCGCCGTCCTGCCCAACATGACGCTGCGCATGACGACGGGCGTGTACGACCTGCCCAACGTGGGCTTCACCGGCGTCTCGGTGGTGACCAACGCCATCTCCACGACCGCCTTCCGAGGTGCCGGCCGGCCCGAGGCGGCAGTGGCCATCGAGCGGATGGTGGACCGCTTCGCCGCCGAGATCGGCATGGATCCGGCCGAGGTGCGCCGCCGCAACCTCGTGCCCCGGTTCATGGCGCCGTACACCACGGGCGTCGGCACCACCTACGACGTGGGCGACTACCCGGAGGCGCTCGACCGGGTGCTGCGGGCGGCCGGCTACGACGACCTCCGGGCCCAGCAGGCGGCCCGGCGCACGGCGGGCGACCCGATCGCCTTGGGCATCGGGATCGGCGTCTACGTGGAGATCACCGCCGGCGCCCCGGGCACCGAGTTCGGCGCCGTCGAGCTGCTCGCGGGCGGCCGACTGCGGGTGCGCACCGGGACCACCCCGTTCGGCCAGGGACACGACACGACGTGGGCCATGATCGTGGCCGATCGCACGGGCGTCGCCATCGACGACGTCGAGGTGGTGCACGGCGACACGGACGCCGTGCGCTCTGGCGGGCTCACCGTGGGTTCGCGGTCGGTGCAGCTCGGAGGGGCCGCCATCGACAACGCCTCGGCCAAGCTGGTCGAGCTGGCCCGGGAACGCGCCGCCGACCTGCTGGAGGCGGCCGTGGCCGATGTGGTGCTGGACGCCAGCAACGGCCGCTTCCACGTGGCCGGCACCCCAGCCCGGTCGGTCGGCTGGAGCGACCTGGCCGCCAATGGCGACGCCGGCGGCCACGGCGAGCAGCTCGCCGCCGAGACCGACTACGCACCAGTCATGCCCACGTTCCCGTTCGGCGCCCACGTGGCCGTGGTGGAGGTCGACACCGAGACCGGGCGCGTCCGCCTGTGCCGCCTGGTGGCCGTCGACGACGCCGGCACCATCCTCAACCCGTTGCTGGCCGAGGGCCAGGTCCACGGGGGAATCGCCCAGGGGGTGGCCCAGGTGCTCCAGGAGGAGATCTACTACGACAGCGACGGCCAGCCCCGCACGACCAACTTCGCCGACTACGCCATCGTGTCGGCCGCCGACCTGCCGTCGTTCGAGCTGGTGCACATGGAGACGCCCACCTTCGTGAACGCCCTCGGCGCAAAGGGGGTGGGCGAGTCGGGCACGATCGGCGCCATCCCGGCGGTCTACAACGCGGTCGTGGACGCCCTCGGCCACCTCGGGATCCGTCACCTCGAGACACCGACCACGCCGGAGCGCATCTGGCAGGCCATCAGGTCGGCATCGACATAGATGTCCGGTTGCCTGATACTTCTCGATGTTGGGGTGGGCTACGATTCCGCTGGGATCTGGGGCCGCCGTGACGCGGTCGAGGAACACGGGGGGTAGCCAATGCCGACGTCCACCAAGGCATCGGTCGGTGCCAGTGTGAACCACCTGGTGCTGAACGTCCGGGACATCGAGGTGTCCCACCGCTTCTATACCGAGGTCCTGGGCTTCGAGCAGTGCGGTGAGCTGACGCACACCATGACGATGCGCTTCTACCGGGGCGATCCGTCGCACCACCACGACCTCGCCCTCGTGCAAGTGACCGACCCGCAGGCGACGCCGGAGCCGGACCGGTGGTCGATGGAGCCGAAGCGGGTGGGGGTGAACCACATCGCCATCGCCTACCCGGATCGTGAGTCCTTCCTGGCGCAGCTTCGCCACATGAAGGCCCACGGCGTGGAGTTCATCGTGCGCGGGAACCACGGCATGACCCATTCTGCGTACATCGCCGATCCGGACGGCTACGGCCTCGAGGTGCTCTACGAGGTGCCCGAGGAGATGTGGAGCGGCGACGTCGATGCCGCCCTCAACTACTTCGAGTACCTGCCGCCCGACCAGGAGCTGGAGGACCGCACCGACTACCAGCAGTTCGGCGACGGGGCCGACGCACCGTCCCAGGTCCCTGGCCGGGTCAAGGCCCGCCAGCAGACCACGAGCTGACTGGGCCGCGGCGATGGGAGCCCGTACCGGTGAGGCATTCCTGAAGGGCTTGCAGTCGCGCCGGCGCGAGCTGTGGCTGGGCGACGAACGCGTCAACGATGTGACCGAGCACCCGGCGTTGGCCGGGGCCGCCACTGCGCTGGCGGCGGTGTTCGACCTGCAGCACGAACACCCCGAAGACTGCCTCATGCCCGATCCGGAGACCGGCGAGCCGATCAACGTCAGCCACATGATCCCTCGCTCCAAGGAGGACCTGCAACGGCGTCACCGGGGCCTGGCAGCGCGTCGCCGAGTCGTCGGTGGGGCTGATGGGCCGCACGCCCGACTACATGAACGTGACGTTCGCCGGGTTCGCCGGTGAGCGCCTTGCGTGGCTCGGGCCGGAGGGGCGCAACGAGGAGGGCCAGGCCAACCTCGTGGCCTTCCAGCACCAGCTCGCTCGGGACGACATCTGCCTCACTCATACGATCGTGCACCCCACGGTGGACCGTGTGCGCGACCAGTCGTTCGCCGGCAATCCGGTGCCGCTCCACAAGGTGGCCACCACCGAGCACGGCATCGTGGTGCGGGGCGCGCGCATCTTGGCCACACTGGCCCCGTTCGCCGACGAGATCGCCGTCTACCCGGGCCATCCGCTGGCGGCCGACGCCACGCCGCCCTACGCCGTCAGCTTCTCCATCCCCATGGACACGCCCGGCCTGATCTTCTTGTGTCGCGACAGCGCATCCACACCCGGTGCCGATCCGTTCGACCGGCCGCTGTCGAGCCGCTTCGACGAGCAGGACGCCTTCGTGATCTTCGACGACGTCGAGGTGCCGCGCCAGCGGATCTTCATCGACGAGGACCTCGACGTCTACAACTCGGTCATGGGCCCGACGGCGTGGTGGCCGAACATCATGCAGCAGACCACCATTCGGGCGCTCACGAAGTTGGAGTTCGCCTACGGCCTGGCCACGCGCATGGCCGAGGCCGTGAACGACTCGTCGCCCGGCACCCTGGAGATGCTCGGCGAGCTGCTCGGCTACGTCGAGGTCACCCGCAGCTCGCTGCTCATCGCCGAGGAGCACGCCCACGACTGGGGCGAGGGCGTGTGGTTCCCGGACGCGAGGGCGATGCACCCCATGCGGGCGATGCTGGCGACGTGGTTCCCGCGCGTGCGCGACATCCTCATCACGATCGGCAGTCACAACCTGCTGGCGGCGCCCAGCCGGGCCATGCTCGACGACGCCCGGCTGCGGCCACTGATCGACGAGTTCCTGCACGGCACCGACGGCGTCAGTGCCGAGGATCGGGCGGCGATCTACCGGCTGGCGTGGGACTTCATCGGGTCCAACCTCGGTGCCCGCAACGACCTCTACGAGCGCAACTACCTCGCGTCGGCCAAGACCAACCGAACGCTGGGTCACCTCGTCTACGCCGATCGCACGCGGCCCTTCGCGCTCGTCGACGCGATGCTGGCCGCCGGGCGGCAGTGACCGACACCATCGAGCGTCCGACCCTCCAGTCGGTCACGATCGCGCTCGACCTTCTGGACGCGCTAGCCGTCACGCCCGAGCTGAACCTGAGCGAGCTGGCCCGGCGCGTCGGGGTGGCCAAGAGCACGGCCCACCGCACGTGCTCGGTGCTCGTGGCGAGGGGGCTGCTCGATCGTACGGCCAGCGGTGGCTACCGGCTCGGGCTGCGTTTCGTGGAGTACGGGCACCTGGCATCGGCTCGCTCGGTCGTGCGCGACCGAGGCTTGGCGCAGCTGGTCGAGCTGCGCAACGCCCTCGGGGAGACGGTGCAGATCGGCGTGCCGTCGGGGGCCGATGTGGTGTACGTCGAGCGCGTCGAAGGAATGCGGGCGCTGCGGTACTCGACCGAGAACTCACGCCGATCCCCGCTGCACCGTTCGAGTGCGGGCAAGGTGCTGGCGGCGTTCAACCCGGAGCTGCTGGAGGCCCGTTTGCGCGCCGGCCTCCCCGCCAGCACGGGCTACACGATCGTGGTGCCGGAGCTGTTCGTGGCCGAGCTCCAGCGGGTCCGCCAGCGCGGCTACGCCCGCAGCGTGGACGAGACCGAGCTGGGGATGTCGTCGCTGGCCGTGCCGGTGTGGGCCCGCCCCGGTGGCGCAGTGGTGGCGGCCATCTCGATGGTGGGGCCCACGGCGCGGGTCGTGGGCGAGCACGAGGTGGGTCACGTGGCCACGATGACGGCGGGGGCACGGCGCATCACCGACGCGCTCGGCCGAGGCGACTTCGCCCTCGGCGCCCGCCGGTACTGAAGGGCCGGCGGCGCTACTGCTGGCAGACCGGGCAGGCGTAGCAGTTGCGGTTGCCCAGCTCGAACCGCTCGATGGGCGAGCCGCAGCGCAGGCACACCGCCCGGTGGTAGGCGTAGGTGGCCTCACCCCGGGCCGTCTCCCGCGTGATGGCGACGTCCAACTCGCTCGGGTCGACGGTGACGATGCGCCGGTCGCGCACGCCCTTGCGCAACATCGAGCCGGCTGTCTCCCACACGCAGCGCAGTTCGGCCTCCGTCAGATCTCGGCCGGCACGACGGGGATCGATGGCGCACACGAACAGCACCTCGGCCCGGTACACGTTGCCGAGGCCGGCGATGACCGATTGGTCAAGCAGCACCGCCCCAATGGCTCGGTTGGTACGCCCGGCGGCGGCGATGAAGCGCTCGGGATCGGCGTCGCGCCGCAGCGGGTCCGGCCCCAACCTCGCCACGATGGCGTCACGGTCCCCGGGCGTCCCGACCGAGCACGCCGTCGGTCCCCGCAGGTCGACGGTGACCGGCGGCCGCCCGTCGTCGCCGGCGGCGAGCCGTAGCCGTATCGCGCCGGCGGCCGGTGGTGGCGCACCGCGATGCAGGAGGAAGCGGCCGAACAGCCCGAGGTGCACGTGCAGCAGGTCGCCCGCCGCGAATTCGTAGAAGAGGTGCTTGCCGTAGGCGTCAACCCGATCGAGGCAGTCGCCGTCGAGAGCGGCGGCGCCGGCGGCGAAGCGACCCTGCGGGGAGCTGACCGCGAGGTGGCGGCCGACGAGGAGCCGCCGATGGTCGCGCGCCAGTTGATGGATCGTGTGGCCCTCGGGCATGCGCCGTGCAGGCTAGGAGGGCAGCGCCGCCGCCAGCGTCGCCCATGTCCACAAGCGCGCGGCCCGCGCGCTCGGACGCGCTCGGGGCGCGGTCGAGCGCGCAGGCCGCGCGAAAGGTGCGTGGGTGACTGGCGCCGGCCCGGCCGCCCGGCCCGGCCGCCGGGCCCCTGCTCAGATGCGGACGAGGGGTGGCGGCAGGCCGGTCGCGCCCACATCGCCGGCGGGCAGCCGGAACACCGTGCCGCCGCGGCTGGCGTCGTCGGTGTTGTCGGCCGTCACCACGATGAGCGCGTCGCGATCTGGCCCGGTGAAGCACAGACTGGTCACGGTGGTGGCCGGCACCGGGACTTGGCGGTCGAGCACCCCGTCGGGCGTGAAGCGCGCCACCACGCCCTCGCCCACGACGGCCACCCAGACGCCGCCGTCGGTGTCGACCGTGAGACCGTCGGGGGTGCCCCGGTCGAGCCGCACGAAGGTCTGGCCGCTGTCGCCGTCGACCTCGCCGGTCTCGTCGACGGCGTGGACCAGGACGCCGTTGATGGCACTGTCGACGTGGTAGAGACGGCGGCCGTCGGGTGAGAAGCCGATGCCGTTCGACAGCCCCACCCCGCTGTACAGCGTCACCGCCTCGCCGGGCGCGTCGATGCGGTAGGCGTCGCCCTTCTTGCGGTCCTTGGTGACGGCGAACGGGTCGTCGCGCAGCGAGCCGACGTAGACGCGACCTCGGGCATCGGCGAACAGGTCGTTGAAGCCGCCCACGTCGTCACGCTCGTAGAGGATCCGGGTCTCGCCATCGCGGACGTGGCAGATGTTTCGCCCCGAGATCACCAGCCCGCCGTCGGCGTGGAGGCTGATGCCGCCGACGCCGCGGCGCTTCGGCACCACCACCTCGATCGAGCCGTCCGGATCGAGACGGCGGACACCGCCGTTGTGCACATCGCTGAAGTAGAGGCTGCCGTCGGGGCCGACCCGCGGCCCTTCGATCAGCCCGTATCCGAACGCCAGTGTCTCGACAGCCATAGGTCCCCCAGTTCAGATCGCGTCCTCGCCTTCGGTGGCCTCCTGCGCGCCGGTGACCGGCAGGCTGGCGAACACCGCGGGCGGCTCACGCCACAGCGGGGGCAACGTACCGCGCTCGGCGTCCTGGATCGCCTTCCAGACGCGCTGGGGCGTGCACGGCAGATCGATGTGACGCACCCCCAGATGGCTCAGCGCGTCGATGACGGCGTTCTGCACCGAGGGCGTGGAGCCGATGGTGCCCGACTCGCCGATGCCCTTCGCTCCCAGCGGGTTGAGCGGCGTGGGGGTCTCGGTGTTGGACGCCTCGAACGTGGGGAACTCGGCCGCCGAGGGCATGGCGTAGTCGGCCAGGTTGCCCGTCTGCGGGTTGCCGTCGGCGTCGTAGAGGACCTGTTCCCACAGCGCCTGGGCGATGCCCTGGGCGATGCCGCCGTGCTGCTGGCCGGTCACCAGCAACGGGTTGAGGATGCGGCCGCAGTCGTCGACGGCGACGTGGCGCATCACCTTGACGTGACCCGTCTCGCTGTCGACCTCCACCACCGCGACGTGGGACCCGAAGGGGAACGTGGCGCCGGCCTGGCGGGAGTCGAGGCCGACGACGAGCGGCTCGCCGCCGTCGGCCACCGCCGCGGTGGCGATCTCGGCCCAGGTGTAGGACCGTGCCGGGACACCGACCACGCCGAGGCGGCCGTCGTCGGTGACCACGACGTCGGCGGCATCGGCTTCCAGCAACCGGGCGGTGATGTCCTTGGCCCGCTCCAGCACCGCTTCGGCCGCCTTGGCCACCGCGCTGCCGCCGAGCTGCAACGAGCGTGAGCCGCCCGTGCCACCGCCGCGCGGCACGAGGGCGGTGTCGGACTGGATGAACTTCACCGACTCCATGGGGATGCCCAGGCGGTCGGTCACGATCATGGCGAACGCGGTGGCGTGACCCTGGCCGTGGCCCGACGTGCCCACCTTGATGGTGGCGGTGCCGTCCTCGTGGACCTCGACGGCGCCGTACTCGCTGCCCCCGCCGCCGGCGGTGACCTCCACGTACGACGCCACCCCGATGCCGAGGAGCTGCTTGTCGCCTCGCTCGCGGCGCGCCGCTTGCTCGGCCCGCAGCTCGTGGTAACCCGACGCCCGCACCGCCTCCCGCAGGGCAGCGGCGTAGTCGCCGCTGTCGTAGGTGACCCCGGTGAGCGTGGTGTAGGGGAACACGTCGTTGCCGAGCAGGTTCTTCAGTCGCAGCTCGACCGGATCGATGCCCAGCTCGTCCGCGGCGATGTCCATGATGCGCTCGAGCATGGCGGCGGCCTCGGGCCGGCCGGCGCCGCGGAACGCTCCCATCGGCGTCGTGGTGGTGGCCGCGATGGCGCCTTCGAAGCCGAGACGAGGGATGCGGTAGACGCCCTGGGCCATCATCCGCGACGGCCCCAGGAGCAGGGCGCCGCCGAAGCCGGCGTAGGCGCCGGCGTCGCCCACGGCCCGAACCCGCATCCCGACGATGACACCGTCGTTGGTGAAGCCCATCTCGACGTACTGCACCTGGCCCCGCCCGTGGGGCATGGCCACCATGTTCTCCGAGCGGTTCTCGGTCCATGTCACGGGACGGCCGAGGAAGCGGGCGACGCCGATGGCTGTGGAGTACTCGGCGATGAGGCCGGCCTTGCCGCCGAAGCCGCCGCCGACATGGGGGGCGACGACGCGCAGCGACTCGATCGGCAGCTCGAACACCTTGGCGACCTGCGCGGCGAGGCCATGAGGCATCTGGGTGGAGACGTGGATCGTGAGGTCGTGGCCGTCGCCGTCGGGGCCAGGCACAACGGCGATGGAGTTGCCTTCCATGGGGACGACGGCGATGCGCTGGTTCTCGATGCGGGCCCGCACCACCACGTCGGCACCGGCCAACAGCGTGTCGTCCGACGGCGATCGTTGCCCCGCCACGAGGTTGCCGGGCACGCCCTCGTAGAGCTGGGCGGCATCGGCGGCCAGGGCGCCCTCCATGTCGACGAGCACCTCGAGCGGCTCGTAGTCGACGATCACCGCTTCGGCGGCGTCCTCCGCGACGGCCGACGTCTCGGCCACCACCACGGCCACGGGGTCACCCACGAAGTACACGGTGCCGGTGGCGAGCGGCGGTCTCGGCAGGTTCGGGTTCAGCACGAAGAGCCCGTGGTGCGATGGCAGACCGAGGTCGGCGGCAGTGAGGACGGCAACGACCCCTGGCAGGGCGGCGGCCTCGGACGTGTCGATGGAGACGATGCGGGCGTGAGCGACGGTCGAGCGCACGAAGCGGAGGTGCAAAAGGCCCTCGACGTCGAGGTTGGCGACGTAGGTGCCCCGGCCTTCGAGCAGTTCGGGGTCTTCCACGCGTACGACGGCGGTTCCCAAGAGCGATCCAGGCATGACCCGACTGTAGGTCGGCCGCCTCGCGGGCACCGCGGCCGCCGTACCCTGCCGGGGTGATCCTGCTCGATGCCGCCGGCCTCGCGGCCAGCCGCCCGGGCCGGCCATTGTTCGACGATGTTGCCGTCACCATCAGCTCCGGTGACCGCCTGGCCGTCGTGGGATTGAACGGTTCGGGCAAGTCCACCTTGTTACGCCAGCTCGCGGGCGTTGATCCGCCCGAGACCGGTGTGGTGCGGCGCGGCCGGGGCGCCCGGGTGGTGGTGCTCGACCAGGACGCCAGCCTCACGGGGGCCACCGTCGCCGACGTCGTGGGCACCGGTTGGGAGGCGGCGTCGGTGCTGGACCGCCTCGGCATGGGCGGCCGGCTCGACGCCCCGGTGGCCACCATGTCGGGGGGAGAGGCCAAGCGGGTCGCCCTCGCCCGGGCCCTGCTGGAGGTGGGCCCGCCGGGCGACGCCGACGACAACGTCCTGCTCGTGCTGGACGAGCCCACCAACCACCTCGACATCGATGCCATTGCCTGGCTGGAGGAGCGCCTGGCGGCCCATCGCGGCGGGTTGATCCTGGTCTCCCACGACCGCCACGTCCTCGACCGGGTGACCACCCGCATCCTGGAGATCGACCGCGGCCGCAGCTACGTCCACGAGGGTGGCTATGCCGCCTACCTCGAGGCCCGCGCCGACCGGGAGGAGCGCGCCGTCCGCAAGGAGGAGGTGCGCCGCAACCTCGCCCGGGCCGAGCTGGCGTGGCTGCGCCGTGGCGCGCCCGCTCGTACCCGCAAGCCGGCGGCGCGCATCGCCGGTGCCACCGCGTTGGTAGAGGGCCGTGCGGAGGCGCCGGCGCGTCGTGGCGATCTCGACTTGGCCTTCGGCGCTGCCCGCCTCGGCGACACCGTGGTGGAGCTGCACGGCGTCGGTCATCGCTTCGGCGACGGGCCCTGGCTGTTCCGCGACGTGGAGCTGGCGCTCGACCCGCGGGAGCGTCTCGGCATCGTGGGGCCGAATGGCGCCGGGAAGTCGACGTTGCTGGAGGTGCTGGCGGGGCGCATCGAGCCGGTCGAGGGCGAGGTCGTCACCGGCACGACGGTGCAACTCGGCTCCTATGGTCAGCGCGGGCTCGACCTCGACCCGACGATGCGCGTCGAGCGGGCCGTCGCCGGCCCGGCCCGGCCGCCCGACTGGGAGGACGCCCGGTTCATGGAACGCTTCTGGTTCGATGCCGACGCCCAGCGCGCCCCCATCGGGTTGCTGTCGGGTGGGGAGCGCCGGCGCCTGCAGCTCGTGTTGACCTTGCGGGCCAAGCCCAACGTGCTGCTCCTCGACGAGCCGACCAACGACCTCGATCTCGACACGTTGCGGGTCCTCGAGGACGTGCTCGAGGAATGGCCCGGCGCCGTCGTCGTCGTGAGCCACGACCGGGCCTTCCTGGAGCGCACGGTCACCGACGTGATCGTCATCGACGAGCACCATCCGGGCCGGCGGGTGGCCGGCGGGTATGCGGCGTGGGAGGCCGACCGGCGCCGCCGGCGCTCCACCGGACGGGCGGCGCCGGCCGTGGTTCCGGGAGCCTCGTCGTCACCGTTGCCGCCGGCCGCCCGCGCGCCCGTGCCGCGGGGTGGCTCGCCGGCGCCGCCGGGTCGCTCGCCATCGACGCTGCGGCGGCTGCTCCGGGAGGCCGAGCGCGAGGTCGCCGCGCTGGAGCAACGCCGGGCCGGGCTCACCGCGGAACTGAACGAGGCCGGTGGCGATCACGAGGCGCTGGTCCGCGCCGGCACCGCGCTGGCAGCGGTCGAGGCGGAGCTGGCGGCGGCCGAGCACCGCTGGCTCGAGCTGGCCGACGAGCTCAGTTAGCCGCCAGTTAGCCGCCACCCGCCACCCGCCACCCTCCGGCTAGCCGGCGTCCGGGTAGTGGGCGCGAACGTTGTCGGGGTAGCTGCGCCGGTAGTAGTTCCAGAGCTGCTGGCCGTAGATGCCAGCGCCGGTGCTGGCGATGCCGTGGTGACCGGCCTCCAGCTCCTCGCGCCGGGGCATGAACCCGGCGGTGGCGTGGCGTTCGCTGGCGGCCACGGCGGCGGCGAACTCGGGCCCGAGCGGCAGCGGGTCGAGACGGGTGCGCAGATCGGGTCCGTGGAAGTAGCCGGAGGAGAACCGCGGCCGGTCGGTGATCACCCGGTGGGTGGTGGCCACGAAGTAGTTGCCGGTCATCTCCTGGAGCATCTCGCCGAGGTTGACCACGAAGGCGTCGGGTCGCGGCTCGACGTCGATCCACGCCCCGTCGGGGTTGAGCGCCTGGAGGCCGCCGACGCCGTGCTGCAACAGGATCGTGAGGAAGCCGGCGTCGTGGTGGGCGTTGACGCCGGCCTCGCCGGCAGGCGTGGCCGGATAGCTGATCAACTTGGCGAACGACAGGGGTCGCTCGCCGAACGCGGCCCGCAGGTGGCCCGGCGCCAGGCCCAGCCCGGCCGACAGCACGTCCATCAGCTCGTCGGCTACGGCACCGAGTCGCTCGAAGAACTCGTCCACGAGGGCACGGAAGCCAGGGAGCACGGCTTCGGGCAGCCACTGGTTGGGGCCGTCGAGGCGGAGGTAGGGCGGCTCGATGTCGGCCGGGTACGGCGGGTTCTCGGTCGAGACGTCGAGCTGCTCGCGGTAATCGGGCCGGTTGTTGGTGAGCTCGGCGCCGACGCGCTCCCAGCCGCGGAAGTGCCGCGAGAGGCGCTTGTCGACGCGAGCCTTCTCCGACTCCGCCAGCGCGAAGAAGCCTTGGAGCGCCTCGAAGTAGGCGTCGACGAACGTCGCTGGCACGCCGTGGCCGACGAGGTGGAAGAACCCCACGTCATGGCAGACGGCGCGCACGTCGGCGGCCAGGGCGTCGCGCTCGGCTGCCGGGCCGCGCCACCGGCTCAGGTCCACCACGGGGATCGACGTGAAGGCGCTCGCCGGCGCCGAGACGGTGTCGGTCACGGGTCCCCAGGCTAGGCCCCACGGTGCGTGAGTCCCCTGACGAACTGATGCGCTTTTTGCACCGCTCAGCAGCGGCGGTGGCTGATCTGGGCGGCTCGGTCGCCCGGCATCACGGCATGTGGTCCACGGCCGCCGCCCTGGCTCGTTCTCGCCGCGCTTCAGTAGCAAAAACGGTGCTCTCACGCACCGAGAAGCAGATCTGCACCGAGAACCCCTCACCGACCGTGGGATGCGAGCAATGAGAGCTCGCGGAGCGACGATAAGGGCACGAACGGTGTGCACGGACGGGCCAGGCCGCCTGTCGCCAACGAGCAGCGATTGACCGAGCGGAGCGAGACCGCCCGGAGGGCGGCAGCGTTACGGCAGGCCGCCGTGGGGCACGTCGACGCGCACCGCGAGGAGCTGGGCGTCGGTGGCGCCGATGCGGTCGGCCTCGGCGAAGCCCGGCGCGGCGCAGATGAACAGCGTCCGGCCGTCGTCACCGCCCAGCATGCAGGCGAACGCGCCCTGGGCGCCGGTGGAGATCTCCTCCACGATCCCCTCGCCCTCACGGACTCGCACGACGCGACTGCCCATGGCGTCGGCCACCCAGATGGCGCCCTCGGCGTCGGCCCCGATGCCATCGGGGGCGATGGTGATCTCGCCGAACATCTCGGCGGTGTCGCGGCTCGTGGGCGGCTCACCGAACTTCACGAAGTCGCGCCGCTCGGACAGGCTGCCGTCGGCGGCGATGTCAAAGGCGCTGAGGCGATGCCCGAACGACTCCGCTACCACCAACGTGGTGCCGCCGAGCACGACCGAACCGTTCGGGAACATCAACCCGTCGGCCACCACGGACGCGCTGCCGTCGGGGTCGACCTTCACCAGCACGGTGGCCGTCGCCGGCTCGCCGGCCATGAGGTCGAAGCCGAAGTTGCCGATGTAGGCGTGACCGGCGGCGTCCACCACCATGTCGTTGAGGTGACCCGGGGCCAGGCCGGTCAGGTTGGCGTGCTCGACCAACTGGCCGTCGGGCTCGAGTCGCAGGATGCGGTGGTCCTTCATCGACACGATGAGCAACCGCCCGTCGGGCAGCCAACCGAGCCCGGACGGTTGGTTCGGCACCTCGACCACGGTGGAGGCCCGACCGTCACTGTCGATCGTGAGGACGCGGTGGGTGTAGAAGTCGGAGATGTAGAGGAGGCCGTCGTGCCAGCGGGGGCACTCGAGGAAGGTGTAGCCGTCGGAGTAGACGGTGACCTCGCCGCTCATGACCGGCTCGCAATCACGCCGGCGCGAGCGCCCTTGATGTAGCCATCGGTGGTGTTCCAGGTGGGCTCGCCGCCCACGACCACCGCATCCACGCCGACTGAGCGCCGGACCCATCGGATGCCGTCGCCGGGGAAGTCGTCGGAGGCGACCTCCGGGCCTCGGCCGAGCGTGTCGGGGTCGAACACGACCAGATCGGCGACGGCGCCCTCGCGCACGACACCTCGGTCCGGCAGGCCCCAGATCGTGGCCGGGTCGGAGGTGATCTTCTTGATCGCCTCCTCGAGCCGCAACGAACCGGTCTCTCGGACGTAGCGCGAGATGAGGAAGCCCGTGTCGCCGTAGGTGGCGAAGGAGCCGACGTGGGCGCCGCCGTCGCTGGCGCCCACATGGACGTACGGGTGGGCCAGCAGGGAGCCGACGGCCTCAGGATCGGAGTGGCCGATGTCGGCCCGGATGAACCACGTGCCCAGCTCCTCCTCGACGGCGAGGTCGACGAGCAACTCGGCCGGCGTGGTGTGGCGCTCGGCGGCGATGTCGGCCAGCGTCCGCCCGACCAGGTCCTGGTTGCGATCGAGGGCCGCCTCGCGCACGACGAAGCTGCCGGCGTCGAGCGTGGACCGGGGCATGCTGGCGAGCATGTTGAGCCCGCCGATCAGCGTGTCCCGCACCGCCGGGTCGGCGAAGGCGGCCAGCTTCTCCTCGCGGGTGGTGAGCGACAGCACCTGCCACCAACCGGGGATGACGAGGAACATGATGCTGCGCTGATCCAGGGTCCAGCTGATGTCGATGGGACGGGTCTGCACCTGCGGCCAGACGCGGGCGCCGGTCTGCCACTCCCGCTCGACCGCTTCCATGACCTGCGCCGTGGCGTCGGGCATGGCGGCGCTGTGGAACAGCGGCGACAGCGTCGTCGGGATGCCATAGGTCCGCGACAGCTCGCCCATCATCTCGATGCGCGACACCGTGAGGCCCGGGTCGTAGAACTCGTGCACCACCTGGAGCATGCGGCCGCGCTCGCCGAGGACGGCGCACAGCGCTTGCAGCTCGGCGTGCCGGGCCCAACGCGACGGCACCGGGCGCATGTCCTCCTCGATGTCGATGTAGCTCGTCGACATGCCGACGGCACCGGCGTCGAGGCAGGCGCGCAGCAGGTCGCACATCGCCGCGATCTCCTCGGCGGTGGCGGGGCGGCGGGCGTCGTCGCCCAGCAGGTACATCCGCAGCACCGAGTGCCCTACGAGCGGGGCCACGTTGAGGGCGATGTCGGCGGCGACGGCGTCCACCATGCCGGCGAACGACTCGCCCCAACGCCAGTCCACGCCCTGCTCGAACGCCGCGGCCGGCATCTCCTCGATGAGTCGGAACATGCGTCCGAACCGGTCGCGATGAGCGGCCCGCACGGGCGCCATGCTGAGCGAGCAGTTGCCGGTGACGACGGTCGTGATGCCGTGCTCGATGGCCGGAAAGGCGTAAGGGTCGAAGAGGACTTGGGCGTCGTAGTGGGTGTGCGGGTCGATGAAGCCTGGCGCCACCGCCTTGCCGGCGGCGTCGATCACCGCTGCGCCGCCGACATCGGCCAGCGAGCGGCCGACCGACACGATGCGGCCCGCGGCCACGCCCACATCGCCTCGGTAGCCCGGCAAGCCGGAACCGTCGATGATCGTTCCCCCACGGAGGATCAGGTCCAGCATGGCGTCTCCTGTCTGGTTGGTCGGCGTTCGATCACGCGCGTCCCGCGATGAGCACGGTCCACGGTTGTCCTTGCAGGTCGTCGAGATGATGCACGCCGGCCGCCTCCAGCGCACCGTCGAGCGCCGCCTGGGCCACGCTGAGGTGCGTCCGGCCGCCGTTCGGGTAGACCAGCTCCACCACGACCTCGGCCTGACCGTCATGGCCGGCGCCCAGCACCGCGCTCACGATGATCGGGCCGCTGGCAATCGTCATGCGGGCGGCGGGCCCACGTACACGATGTCGGTGCAGAGCACTTCGCCGGGCGCGCCCACCGGAAAGGCCCGCAGCACCAGGTGCAGGTTCCACGACAGCAGGGTGTTGGCGCCGTCGGGGTCGTCGGGCAGCAACCGTTCGGCCAGCGTCGCCACGGTGTCGCCCGGTTCCGGGAACACGTACGGCCGGCTACTCCCCATGGGGCGAAGCCTAGGAGCTGCCGGCGTCGCCGCGGCCATCCGGCTCACGCGTCGATCTTGAAGAGCTGCCGGCAGTTGTCGCCCACGAACTTGCGGCGGTCGGCTTCGGGGAAGCTGCCCACGAGCGCATCGAGATCGAAGATGTACTCGGGGGTGTGGTCGGCGTGCGGGAAGTCCGATGCCCACATGAACCGGTCGGCGCCGTAGCGCTCGGCCAGCGACGGGATGGTCTTCTCGTCGGGGTCGCAGCTGATCCAGACCCGCTCCTTGAAGTAGTACGAGGGTGGGTGCTGGAGCGGGACGCGCTGGCCGATGGCGGTGTGGCTGAACACGGCGTCCATGCGGTCGAGCCAGTAGCCGATCCAGCCGCCTCCCGACTCCAGCACGAGCACCTTCAAGCGCGGGAACCGGTCGAACACGCCGTAGTCGAACAAGGTGGAGAACTGGTGGCGCACACCGTCGGCGCCCGACACCGATGCCGTGAGGCGGAGCTGGCGCACGTTCTCCCATGCGCCCATGCGGGTGCCCTTGGTCCACTGCGGTTCGAACATGGGGTGGATGGCGAAGGGGATGTCGAGGTCTTGGGCGGCGGCGAACACGGCGTCGTGGTCGGGGTGGCCGAGCGGCTTGGCCGTGTGCACCCAGGGGGCCACGAAGCAACCACGCGCGCCGTCACCGACGGCCCGCACCATCTCCTCGGCGGCGGCAGCAGGGTCCATCAACGACAGGTGGGCCGCCGGAACGAGCCGGCCGCCGCTGTCGGAGCACCAGTCGCAGATCCACCGGTTGTACGCCCGCGTGTAGGCCTGCGAGAGCTCGGCGTCCTCCAGCTCGGCCTCCCACAGGAGCCCGGTCGTGGTGTAGATGACGGCGGCGTCGATGTGCTCGGCGTCGAGCAGCTTCAGGCGCTCCTTGGCGTCGGTGGCGCCCATGGGCGCGTGGTTGTCGTAGGTGATCGACGGATCCTTGGCCATCTCGATGAGGTCGGGCCGCCCCATCGCCGCCAGCGTGGACGGGAAGCCGCGGCGCGACATCATCGACGGCTTGCCCCCGATCTCCAACGCGTCGAGGCCGTTCTCGTCCTTCACGACCCGCAGTGCACGATCGCGGTACTGCGGTTCGAGGTAGGTCTCCCACAGGTCCGACGGCTCGAGGATGTGGCCGTCGGCATCGACGGCACCATCCCACGAAAGGCGGTGGGTCTCGTGCATCTGGTCTCCCAAGGATCGGTCGGTCGAGCGCGTCGACCCATTGTCGCTCAACGGGCCGCAACGGCCAACCCCGCATCGGCGCCCGACGGTCATGCGCCGGTGAGATCGCTGACACCACCGAGGTAGCCGTGGGCGGCCACGACGGCGCGGCCCCACGGGGTGATGATGGCGATCAACTCGTCGAAGTCGTCGCCGATGGCGCCCAACGCCGGCGCCATCTGCTGGTCGGTGGCGACCTCAATGGCCTCGCGCTGGGCCCGTCCCTTGGCGCTCAGGCCGTCGCCTTCGAGCCAGCCCATCTCGCTCAGCTTGGCTTCGGCTTCGTCCAGGCGGTCGGTGCCCCACGCGCGAGTGCGGACGTAGGTGCGCGGCGGAATGCCACTGAAGCGCTCGGACACGATCCCGATCTCGGGGCCGTCGAGGCCGGCCGCCGTCCATGCCGCGGTGTGGGCATCGCCGCGGAACTCGCGCAGCTGGTCGCCGGCGTTGAAGAAGTCACCGAGCCCGTCGCCGGGCCACGGTTGCGACTGGGCGCCGGCGAACAGCGGCTTGCCGTTGGGCTCGAGGGGCGCGCAGGCCCGGCGCATGAGCTCCACCGCCCGGTCGAGGCCCTCGGGCCGCTCGCCCAGGATGCGCACGAGCTGGGCGACGGCGCCGCCGTGGCGGGCGGCGCAGATGGTGCTGGCGTCGGTGATCGACCAGCCGAAGGCGACCGAGGGCACCACCGCGGCTGGATTGAACACACCGAAGGCGGCCGCCACGACCTGACCCGGTACCTGACCCATGAGGGACCCTCGGCTGGTGAAGTACGCCGGCCCGTCCGGCAGGTGCACCCCGTTCGACACGGCCGGGCTGGGTGCGAACCCGAGGGCGGTGTAGGCCTCGTGGCATTCGCGAGAGAAGTACACCTGACCGATCAGCGGCTCGATGCGGTCGCGCAGCACCCGCCCGTTGGCGTAGCTGTTCTCATCCGGGGTCGGCATGCGACGCACGCTAGCCACAACTGACATCCCGTCAGCCAGCCGGCGAGGTGTATCAGACGGTCCAGCACGCGGATCAAAGCGACGACTACTTTTCGTCGAGGAGCGCGAGCAGCGCGAGCAAGGAGCGATGCCATGGTGAACGTGGAGACCGTCGTGCAGCTGGCCCTGGCGCAGAAGGGCGACCAGTACGTACCCAACGCCCAGAACGACCCGGCCAACCCCGACCCCACCCAGTGGGACTGCTCGGAACTGGTCCGGTGGGCGTGCGCCCGCGCCGGCGTGCAGCCGACCATGCCCGACGGTTCCTGGATCCAGCAGCGCTGGTGCAAGAGCAACGGCGGGCTGCTGACGGTGGAGCAGGCCATGGCCACTCGCGGCGCGCTGCTCTTCAACCACCGCGACGCCGCCGGCAACCCGGTCGATCCGGGCGCGACGTGCCCGCCGAAGGCCCACGTCGCCATCTCGCTCGGCGACGGCACCACCATCGAAGCGATGGGCACGGCCTACGGCGTGAAGATCGGCCAGGCCAACACCAGCCGCTTCACCGCGGGGGGTCTCATCCCCGGGTGCGTCTACGGCGCCGCCCCGGCGCCCACCCCGACCCCGACGCCGGCCGTGGCGGGCAAGCCGGCGGTGCGCCCCGACAAGCCGTACCTGAAGAAGGGTGCGACGGGTCCGGCGGTAGCCGAGATGCAGCAGCTGCTCATCAAGCTGGGCGTCGGGCGACTGGCGCAGTTCGGCGCGACCGGCAACTTCCTCGACGTGACGCTCGAGGCCGTGAAGCTGTTCCAGCAGCAGGTGCACGACCAGAACGATCCGTCGATGGTGGTCGACGGCGAGTGCGGGCCCGTCACCTGGGGGTGGCTCTACGCCAAGGCCGGCTGAGCTTTCCTCACTGCGATGCGGCGAGGGCGAGCACCGCGGCGGCGTGGGTGGCCGCCGTCTGGTCGTCGATGGCGGGTCCCAGCTCGACGATGAAGGCCACACCTTTCGGCACCTCGGCCGCCTCCCATTGGGTCGCCGTGCCGGTGTAGGTACCGCCCGTGACGGGCTCGACGGGTAGTCCGGTGAGGTCGGCGTAGCGACGCTGGATCTGCCCGGCGCGCCCCGAGCCGACGTCGATGCGGTTCAGGTCCTGGTGATACCACATCGCCAGGGAGGGCCGGACCTGCTCGATGAGGCCCACGACGGCCGCCGTCTCCGGCTCGCTGGCCGGCCCGGTACCGGCGTACTGGGAGTCGCCGGGTTGGCCGAGCGGTGCCCAGTTCTTCGGGAAGTTGCGGTTCAGGTCCACCTGGTCGACGTTGGTGCGCGTCCGGTGGGCCTGGCCGTCGGGATTCATGGAGGGCACCAGCCAGAGGTCGACGCCGTCGGGCACCGGCGCCGTCATGAGTTGGTCCACCACCGCGGTGCCGGCGTCCTCGTCGCCGTGGATGCAACCGATGACGAGCACGGCGGTGCCTCCGGGGGTGCCCCGCTCGATGGCGATGATCGGGCGGCCCTCGACGGATCGACCGATCTCCAGCTGCTGGACGGCGCCGGGGGCCGTCGTGGTGGGCGCGACGGTGGTGGCGGGGATGGTCGTGGTCACTACCGTCGCCGGCGGGAAGGTGGAGGTGGGAACGGTGCGGGCGGCCGCCGTCGCCGCCACCGTCGTCAGCGCCGCCGCCGTGGCGGTCGGTGCGGCGTCGCCGCCACCGCTGCTGCACGCGCCGAGCCCGCACGCCATCGCCGCGACGATGGCCATCGCGCCCCGCCTCACGGATCCGACGCTGCGGCCAGCGCCGCCGCCAACCGGTCCAGGTGGTGCCGGTAGCGCTCGGCGAACGCGTCGGAGTCGGGCGCCTCGCCGGTCACCAGCTTGCAGACCTGGGGGAGCAGCAAGGGGTACATCGCCGCCCCGAACAGCGATAGCAGCAGCAGGTCCGGCTCCAGGTCGGGAGGCAATCGTCCCGCCGCCTGCTCGGCCGCCACCCATGCCGTGCGGTCGGCGTAGCGCCTGCGGCGCTGGTCGATCTCGTCGCTGCCCGGCACTTCATCGGCGCCGTCGAGCACCTCCCACAGCAGGACGCGCAGCCACGAGGGATCGGAGCGGGCCCGGTCGAACAGCCAGCCGAACGCCGCCGGGAGCGCACCGGGCTGTTCGGTCAGCTCCCCGCCGGCGCGGGTGCGCCGGGCGCTCATGGCGGCGTCGTAGAGCGCCTGTTTGCCGCCGAAGTAGTGGGAGATGAGCTGCTTGTTGAGGCCGGCGCGGCTGGCGATGGCATCGACGCGGGCGCCGGCGAAGCCCCGCTCGCTGAACTCTTCGAGGGCGGCGGCCAGGATGCGCTCGCGGCTGCGCTCGGGGTTTCGCTGGCGACCGGGCGCTATCATCCAGACGGATGATAACCAGTGGAGGCGACGCAACCGGTCACGACGACGGTGCCCGCCGCTGGATCACGCTGGCCATCATGGTCATGGCCGCCTTCATCGTGTCGCTCGACAACAGCGTCTTGAACGTGGCCATCCCCACGATCCTGCGGGAGCTGGACACCGACCTCCTGAGTCTCCAGTGGGTGCTGACCGGCTACGCGCTCACCTTCGCCACGTTCCTGGTGATCGGCGGCCGCCTCGCCGACATCTTCGGCGCGCGGCGCATCTTCATCATCGGCACGATCTTGTTCGGCGCCGGTTCGTTCCTGGCCTCGATCGCCACCTCGGTGCCGGCGCTGGTGTTCGGCGAGGCCGTGATCGAGGGACTGGGCGCGTCGTTGATGCTGCCGTCCACCATCTCCATCATCTCCAACACCTTCCAGGGACGGGAGCGGGCCACGGCGTTCGCCGCGTGGGCGTCGAGCTTCGGCGCGGCGAGCGCGTTCGGGCCCATCATCGGCGGGTACTTCACGACCTACTACTCGTGGCGATGGTCGTTCCGCATCAATCTCATCGTGGCGCCGATCGCGGTCATCGGCGCGATGGTGTTCATGTCCGCCAGCCCCCGCAGCGAGCGGCGCCAGCGCATCGACGTCCCCGGCGCGATCCTGGTGGCGTCAGGCATGTTCCTGCTGGTGTTCGGCCTCAGCGAGGGCGGCACCTACGGCTGGATCACGCCGCTGCTCCCGTTCACGGTGGGGCCGTGGACGGTGTGGCCGGCCGACGCGACGGTGTCGATCGCGCTCGTGGCCTTCGCGATGTCAATTGTGTTGCTCACGGCCTTCTACTTCGTCGAGCGGTCCAAAGAGCGCCGGAACCGCGACCCCTTGTTCGAGTTCAGCCAGCTCGAGCACCTCGGCTTCCGGTACGGCCTCCTCACCACGACCATCCTGTCGATGGGACAGCTCGGCCTGATCTTCGTCATGTCGGTGTTCCTGCAGGACGGCCGGGGGCTGTCGGCCATCGACAACGGGCTGTGGCTGCTGCCCGTCGGCATCTCGATCGTGGTGGGCTCCCAGATCGGTGGCCACCTGGTGCGCCTGTACGGCGCCACCACGGTGGTGCGGATCGGGCTGTCGTGCGAGACGTTGGGCATGTTGGTGGTGGCGCTGGTCGTGTCGCCCGATGTCGCCTTCACGTCGTTGCTGGCCGGGTTCGTGCTCTTCGGCACGGGCGTCGGCTTCGCCGTACCTCAGCTCACGAACGTCATCCTCTCGGACGTGGCGGCGGAGCGGTCCGGTTCGGCCAGCGGGGCCAACTCCACGGTCCGCCAGATCGGCTCCGCCCTCGGCATCGCCGTGGTGGGCACGTTGCTCACCACCCTCACCCTGCGCCACGCCATCGACGCCATCCAAGGCACGCCCGGCGTCACCCCGGAGGTGAAGGATCAGGTCATCGCCGGTGTGCGCTCAGGCGGCGTGAGCTTCGACGCGACGGGCATCGCGTCGCCCGGCACGGCGGCGTCGATTCGCCACGCGCTGGACTCGGCGGTAACGGCAGGGACGCGCCCGGCGCTGTTCTTCGCCACGGCGGTGGTGGGGATCGGTACTGCGGTGTCGTTCCTCATCCCGCGCGTGGGTCCGCTCGCCGCCGAGGAGATCGTGGAGCTGGAGGCGCTCGACGCCGACCCCGCACCGATCGCGTGAACGGTCAGCTCAGCAGCGCCCGGGCGGCGGGCGATACCGCCGTTCCGGCAGGAAGCAGGGCGTCGGGCTCAGGCTCGCCCCACACCGGTGCGCACGGCACCACCCCGGCCCACACCGCCAGGGACAGGTCCTCCTCATCGTCGACCGGTCCGCCCGTACGGGACTTCGCCGAGGCCTCTTCGACGATCAGTCGCAGCACCGATGTCTGGCGTAGCTCGAGGTCGTTCGGCGGCCGCACCTCGTCCCAGCGCCCGGGCACGAGATGTTCGCTGATGGCGCGCAGCGCCCGCTCCTTCTCGTCGCCCGTCACCAGTGTCGCCTGGCCGAAGAGGACGGCGGAGCGGTAGTTCATGGAGTGGTGGAAGGCCGAGCGGGCCAGCACCAGTCCGTCGACGTGCGTCACGGTGAGGCAGACGTCCATGCCGCCGGCCAGCGTTCGCTGCAGCCTGCTGGCCACCGAACCGTGGAGGTAGATGTCGTCGCCGTCGCGCCCGAACAACATGGGGATCACGACCGGGCGGCCGCCGGCCACGAAGCCCAGGTGTCCCACCGGAGCGGCATCCACAATGGCGTGGATGGTCTCGGCGTCGTAGGCGGCGCGGTCGGGGAGTCGCTTCACCCGGCTGCGTTCAGTGGTGCTCATGGCGAGGGCAACAGGTGGGTGGCGACGCCGATGCGGTTCCACGTGTTGATGGCGGCGATGGCCCACACCAGCTGCGCCAGCTCGGCGTCGTCGAAATGGGCGGCAGCCTCGTTCCAGACGCTGTCGCTGACGCCGTGCTCGCCGAGCCGGGTGACGGCGTCGGTGAGCGCCAGCGCGGCGCGCTCGCGGTCGGTGAAGAAGGGTGCCTCGCGCCACCCTGCCAGGGTGGCCAACCGGCGCTCGTCTTCTCCGGCGGCGCGCGCGTCGCGGGTGTGCATGTCGAGGCAGTAGGCGCAGCCGTTGATCTGCGAGGCCCGGATCTTCACGAGCTCGCGCAGCGGCGGATCCAGCTCGATCGAGCGGTCGAAGGCGGCCATCGCCCTGTACACGGCCGGCGCCAGCGCGCCGGCGGACATCCGCTGGTGCAACGCCTGTGTCACGGTGGTCATGGCAGGACGGTACCGGACCGGTGGATCAGCGGTATGGTCCAATTCCATGGCATCAGGGTGGGCCACTTCACACGGTCTCGATCTGCTCCTCGAGTTGGACCAGACCGGCGGCCGGCGAACCGCCATCATCGGCTCGCTGCAGCGCGCCATCCGTGACGGGCGGTTGGCGCCCGGTGCCCGCCTGCCGTCGTCGCGGGTGCTGGCCGCCGACATCGGCGTCGCCCGCGGCACCGTCGCCGAGGCCTACGACCAGATGGTGGCCGAAGGGTGGCTGGCGGCGCGCCAGGGCTCCGGCACCGCCGTCGCATGGACGCCGCCGCGCGCCGCCGGCAGTCGACGAGGCCACGCCGCCGTCGGCGCTTCCAGTGCGACCATTGCCAATGTCGAGGAGCCGGCGCCCCCGTTCGACTTCCGTCCTGGTAGTCCGGACGTCTCGATGTTCCCGCGTCAGGAATGGGCCGCGGCCGTGCGCCGCGCGTTGCGCGAACTGCCCGACGCCGCGTTCCGCTACGGCGACCCGCGCGGGTTGGACGTGGCCCGCGTGGCCTTGGCCGGATACGTCGCGCGGACGTGTGGGGTGCGAGCCGACCCCAGCTGCATCGTCGTCACGACGGGTTTCACCCAGGCGTTGTCGCTCTTGGCGGACGCGCTGATCGACCGCGGCGCCGGCGGTGTGGCGATGGAAGACCCGTGCATCCCGGGCTACCGCGATGTCGTCACCCGCGTCGCGCTGACGCGTCCACCCGCTGGCCGTCGACCGCGACGGCGCCGATCCGGCAGCACTACCGCGTCGCGACGCGGACGTCGGTGCGGCGTTGCTCACGCCGGCCCACCAGTACCCGATGGGCGCCACGTTGGCACCGGCTCGTCGCACCGCCTTCACCGAGTGGGCGCGTCGGTGCCGGCGCTTACGTCATCGAGGACGACTACGACGGTGAGTTCCGGTACGACCGCCAGCCGGTCGGGTGCCTCCAGGCCATGGATCCCGAACGCGTCGTCTACGTGGGCACGGCAAGCAAGAGCCTGGCGCCGGCACTGAGACTCGGGTGGATGGTCCTGCCGCCGGCGTTGATGGCGCCAGTGATCGAAGCCAAGGAACGGTCCGACCGCCAGACCGGCGTGCTCGAGCAGATGGCGCTGGCGGAGATGATCCGTTCCGGAGCCTTCGACCGCCATGTTCGCAGGTCACGGCTGGTGTACCGGCACCGCCGGGACGCGCTCGTCGGGGCGGTGCGCTCGCTCGGCGGCGTCCGTGCCGGGGGGATCGCCGCCGGGCTGCACGCCGTGCTGGAGCTGACCGACGCCGGTGCCGTCGAGCGCGATGTCGTCGAGCGCCTCGCGGCGGCGGGCGTGGCCGTCCATCCGCTCGGTCGCTACTGGCACCACCGGCGTCACGGGCCGAAGGGTCTCGTCGTGGGATTCGGCACGCCGCCGGCGCACGCCTTTCCGGCGGCGCTGGAAGCTCTGATTGCCGCGCTGCGGTGAGCCAGGCAAGCTGACCACCATGGACCTCACAGAGCAGATCCAGACCCTGATGCCGCTGTGCGCCACGCTAGGGATGCGCGCCGTGCAACTCGCACCCGAAGCGGTCGAGTTGGAGATGGAGTGGACCGAGGATCGCTGCACCTCCAACGGCCTCCTCCATGGTGGAGCGATCATGGCGTTGGCCGACTCGGGTGGCGGCGCGTGCGCGTTTGCCAACTTGCCCGACGGTGCCGTCGGCACGTCCACCATCGAGTCCAAGACCAACTTCCTCGGCGCGGCGCGTGCCGGTGTCGTGCGTTCGGTCTCGCGGCCACTGCACGTCGGTTCGACCACCATCGTGGTGGAGACCGAGGTACGCGACGACAGCGGTCGCTTGATCGCGAAGACGACGCAGACCCAGATCGTGCTGAAGCCGAAACCGGCGGGGTGAATTGGCGTCACGTCCGGCCTGCATATGATTGCATCTGCAACGATCGCGCCGGCCGCGGTGGAACGAGTGTGTCCGCTCCATCGTCACCCGTTGGAGTGCCAAGCGTGGGTGGCAGCGCGCGTCGGACGGCGGCGATCGCGACACACGGCTCGCCGCGCCGAGTCGAGCGGGCATGGGGTGCGACGCCGATCGCCGGTGCCGGTGACCGACCCGAGGGTCCGCGGCGCCGGCCGAGGGGTGGGGGGTCGGGGAGAGGCGGGGTGGGGGGTCGGGGAGAGGCGGGGTGGGGGGTCGGGGAGAGGTGGGGTTGGGGGGTCGGGGAGAGGCGGGTCGGGGGGTCGCGGAGAGGCGGGTCGGGGGGTCGGGGGGAGAGGCGGGTGGGGGTGAGGGAGAGCGGAGAGTGGGCGGTCGAGCGGTCGGACGGGGCGTCGGCGAAAATTCTCGCCATCGGTTTTCACCACTCACGGTGCCCGGGTACAGTGCCCCGGCGTGGCGCACCCCGGTCGGGAGCGCCCCCCTTCGTGACATACGAGGACGATCCACTCGCGGCCTTTCGGCGTTCGTCCGGGCACCCGGTTTACCGGACCGGGGCCCGGCCCATGGGCGCGCTCCGACCGCCGCGGACCTCGGACCGCGGCTGGGGCCGGCGGCGGCCCTCTTTCGGACGGCGGCGTCTCGTAGTAGCGGGGGCGGTGCTGATGGTGGGCGCCGGCGCGTTCTTCCTCTGGCAACGGCTGTCGGGGTCGGTCACGATCGACGGTCTGGACAACGGAGCCGCCCTCGCCCGCGATGACCTCGCCACCAGAGAGGTTCGGGTCACCGTGTCCGGCGGCGGCTCGCCGCGGGCCACCCTCAACGGAGCCGCCTTCGGCGAGCCGGTGCGTGACGGTTCGGCGTATGTCTGGCGGCTGCCGAACCTCGCCGACGGCAGCTACCGCCTCGAGGTCTCCGCCGACCGGCTGCTGTTCGGCACGACGAGCAGCGGGCGCGCCTTCACTGTCGACAGCAGGGCCCCCGACTTGCAGTTGCCGGCCGTGGCGGCGACGGTGCCCATCGATCAGCCGGTGTCGATCGACGGCACCACCGACGAAGCCGCCACCGTCACCGCCGACGGCGCATCCGTCGACTCGAGCGGCACCACGTTCCATCTCCGGTTCCCGTACCCGCCGGCCGCTCCCGTCTTGGTGACCGCCACCGATGCTGCCGGCAACGTGGCGACGGCGTCGGTGATCGTGCCGGTCGCTCGTCCGGTCAGCAACGGCGTGCACGTGACCGCGCTGGCGTGGGGCGACCCGCAGTTGCACGCCGACGTGTTGAGCCTCATCGACAACCATCAGATCAACGCGGTGGAGCTCGATCTCAAAGACGAGAGCGGCATCGTCGGCTACGACTCGGCGGTGCCGTTGGCGAAGGAGATCGGTGCCGTGCAGCAGAGCTACACGCTGAAGGACGCGGTTGCCGAGCTTCACGGCAAGGGCGTGCGCGTGATCGGTCGCGTCGTGGCGTTCCGCGATCCGGTCCTCGCCAAAGCGGCGTGGGCGCGCGGCGACAAGGATTGGGTCGTGCAGGACGCCGCCGGTGCGCCCCTCGGTGCGTACGGAGGCTTCAGCAATTTCGCCAACGCCAACGTGCAGGCATATAACCTCGCCGTCGCCGAAGAAGCAGCGCGTGCCGGCGTCGACGAGATCTTGTGGGACTACGTGCGGCGGCCTGAGGGCGCATTGTCGTCGATGATCTTTCCGGGCCTTGACGGGAGTGTGGCCGACGCCATCGCCGGGTTCCTGGGCAAGGGCCAGGCGATGCTGCGCCCGCTGAGGGTGCTCCAGGGAGCGTCGGTCTTCGGCATCGCCGCGACCCGTCCCGATCAAGTCGGTCAGGATGTGGCGTCGATATCCAGGCACACCGACTACATCGCCCCCATGCTGTATCCGTCGCATTGGAACGCCGGCGAGTACGGCGTGGCCGATCCCAACCAACAGCCCTACGACATCGTGAAAGCGTCGCTGACCGACTTCGTGGCCGAGGTGGGCCCGACCGGGCGGACGCTGGCACCGTGGCTGCAGGACTTCGACGACGGCGCGAATTACGGCCCGGCCGAGGTGCAGGCGCAGATCACGGCGGCCAGGGAACTGGGCGTCGAGAGCTGGCTGCTTTGGAACCCGAACACGCAGTACACGTCGGCGGCGCTACCGCCGCTGGCCGCCTGACGGCGGCGTCATCCGCGCAGTGCCGCCGTCACCCAGTGGCCCACGAAGTGAGCGAGGTCGTCGACGTTCATCTCCACCCGGCCGCTGCGATGGAAGTGGCTGAAGTGAGCGACCGCACCGACGACGCCGAGCGCCAGCAGCTGCGGATCGCGGTCTTCGGGGATGACGCCTTCGGCTTGCGCCTCCTTGACCAGGCGGGCGGTGTCGGAGGCGTGGATGTCGGTGCCTTCGCGGAGCAGGCCGGCGAGGTTGTTCGAGCGCTGCTCCACCTCCAGTAGTGCGAAGAAGGCACGGTGCTGGGCCATGAACCGCACCGACGCCTCGGTGCCCTGGCGGATGCGCACGAGCGGGTCGGCCTCGAGGTCGATGGCTTCGGCCTGGGCGATGCGCAACCGGAGCCGCATGGACCGCACCAACTCGGCGAACAGCGCTTCCTTGTTCTCGAAGTACCAGTAGAAGAGGCCCTTGGCCACACCGGCGCCGGCGCAGATGTCGACCACCCGGGTGTCGTCGTAGCCCCGCTCGGCGAACAGGATCGCCGCCTGGTCCACGAGCTGCTGCTTGCGTTCTCGGCCCTGGTCGGTGAGCCGGCGACCGGGTGTGGTGTCTGTCATCTCGGCCCCAGTCCACCAGCCCTTGACCCGAGGGTCAATGCACGGCGATGCTGCACCGATGGCTTCCGCCGCCAGCGCCGCCCGCCTGGAGCGGGTGAGCCAGCGCCAGCGCAACCCGAAGTGGAAGAACGTGCCGCTGCGCATCGAGATGGCCGAGTGCATCAACTGCGACGCGTGCCTGCGCCACTGCCCGCCCCAGTTCGGTGCCATCTTCAACCACGGCCCGGACGTGGTGATCATCCCGGAGCTGTGCTCGGGCTGCGACAAGTGCCTGCCGGCGTGTCCGGTGAACTGCATCTACCCGTTCCCGGACTGGGAGACGGCAGGGTCACCCGAGGAGTGGTGGGTCGAGCCCCTGTCCGGCAACGACCCGTACCAATGACCGATCGACCGCAGGAGCGAGCACCATGGCCGAACTGATGGAGGGCGCCACGCCGTGGTCGGTCGATGGCGGACCGGCGGGGGCCCTGTGCCTGCACGGCTTCACCGGCAACCCCACCTCGATGCGACCGGTCGCCCAGGCCTTCGCCGCCGCCGGCTTCGCTGTGGAGCTGCCGCTCCTTCCCGGCCATGGCACCACGGTCGACGACATGATCACGACCGGTTGGGCCGACTGGACGGCGGCCGCCGAGCAGGCCTACCTACGCCTGGCCGCCCGTTGCGAAAGCGTCGTCGTGGCGGGGCTCTCGATGGGCGGTTCGCTCACGATCTGGCTGGCCACCCGACACCCGGAGATCGCCGGGATCGTGTGCGTAAATCCGGCGACGCAGCCTCAGCCCGACGAGATCCTCGACATGGTGCGGGGCATGGTGGACGAAGGCGACGACCGCATCGCCGGCATCGGCTCCGACATCGCCGACCCCGACGCCGTGGAGAGCGCCTACGCCGACACGCCGCTCGTGCCGCTGCTTTCGTTGATGGACGGTCTCGCCGCGCTGCAGGGCGACCTCGCATCCATCACGTGCCCGGTGCTCATCATGACGTCGCCCAACGACCACGTCGTGGAGCCGGCCAGCTCCGACCATCTGGCGGCGGCGGTGGCCGGTCCGGTGGAGCGCCTGTCGCTCGAGCGCAGCTACCACGTGGCCACGCTCGACTACGACGGCGCCTTCGTGGGCGAGCAGGCGGTGGCCTTTGCCCTCAAGGTGACGGCCCCCGCCCGGTAGCGTCCGCGGGGTGATCCCGGCCCTCCTGGCCTCCATCCCCAGCCCCGACTCAGGGGCGATCCACCTCGGACCGCTGCAGCTGCGCGCCTACGGGCTGATGATCGCCCTGGGCGTCATCGCCGCGGTGTGGCTGATGGGTCGTCGCCTGGTGGAGCGCGGCATCGGCAAGGCCGAGGACGCGTCGGCCCTCGCGCTGTGGGCGGTACCCGCGGGCATCATCGGCGCCCGCATCTACCACGTCATCACCGACCCGCAGCTGTTCAAGGGCCACTGGTACCGCGTCTTCTACATCTGGGAGGGCGGCCTCGGCATCTGGGGCGGCGTCGGCCTGGGCGTGGTCGTGGGGCTGTGGGTGGCCCGGCGCCGGGGCCTTCCGCTGCTGCCCTTGCTCGACTGCGCCGCGCCCGCGCTCGCGCTGGCGCAGGGCATCGGCCGGTGGGGCAACTACTGGAACCAGGAGCTGTTCGGGCGCCCGACGACGCTGCCGTGGGGCCTGGAGATCGACCCCGCCAACCGGCCCCCCGGCTACGCGCAGTTCAGCACCTTCCACCCGACGTTCCTGTACGAGTCGCTGTGGAACCTGGCCCTGTGCGGCGTCCTGCTGCTGATCGATCGCCGCCACCGGTTGCGCCCGGGCCGGCTGTTCGTGGTCTACGTAGCGGGTTACACGCTCGCTCGCTTCTTCATCGAGCGCGTGCGCATCGACAAAGCCAACAAGATCCTCGGGCTGCGGGTGAACGAGTGGGTGTCGGCGTTGATGTTCCTGGGCGCGGTGGGCTTCCTGGCCGTCGATGCCTGGCGCCACCGCAACGATCCGCCCGAGGCCGCGGGCGAGGCGGTTGCCGTGGAGGGAGCCGACGACGCTGGCACGGGCGACGAGGCAGAGCCGGACGACGCCGATACCGTCATCGGACCGTAAAGAACCACGTCAGGCGGTCCCCCGAGCACGGCCCGCAACAGAGGGCTACCGTCGTCGGCAACACGCAACTTCTTGTGCCGACGGGAGGGGAGGCATGGCGAGCGATCCGATTCAGGTCGCCCATCTTTTGCGCCGCAGCGGGTTCGGGGGACCGCACCCCGAGGCGCCGGCGCTGGCCGCCAACGACCTGGCGGTCGTGATCGACCACGTGCTCGACTTCAGTCTCAACCCGCCCCAGGCCCGTCCGGCCATCATCGACGACCCCAACGCCGAGTGGTACGACGTCCAGGTCGCCCTGACTCACTTGTGGTTCGACCGCATGGCCACGATGCCGTCACCGCTGCAGGAGAAGCTGGCGCTGTTCTGGCACGGCCATCTCGCCACCTCCCAGTCGAAGGTCGGCGAGTGGAACCTCATGTACGACCAGAACGCCCTGTTCCGCACCGCCGGTGGGAGCAGCTTCCATGACCTCGTCCAGGCCGTGGCGATCCAGCCGGCGATGCTCATCTGGCTGGACAACGGCTACAACATCGCCGCCAACCCGAACGAGAACTTCGCCCGGGAGCTGATGGAGCTGTTCACGATGGGTGTGAACCAGTACACCCAGGACGACGTGGTCGCCTCGGCGAGGGCGTGGACCGGCCACGTCATCAACCGCTGGGACGACCCGGTCTACGTGTTCAAGCCCGACAAGCACGACAACGGCGACAAGACGTTCTTCGGGGTCACCCGGAACTGGAACGGCCCGGAGATCATCACCGAGATCCTCACCGGCGCGGGCCGCGACATCGCCGCCCGCTTCATCGTGACGAAGCTCTGGAGCTTCTTCGCCTACCCCGATCCCGACCCCACGCTCGTTCAGGACCTGGCGACGGCCTACCTCGGCGCCGGCCTCGACATCCGCTCGCTGCTGCGGGCGATGTTCCTGCGGCCCGAGTTCTACTCCGATCAAGCCAAGCGCGGCTTGGTCACCAGCCCCACCGAGTACATCGTCGCCGTGATGCGTTCGAGCGGTCTCACCGCCGCCGATGTGCATCCGGAGTGGTGGGGTGAGGACATGGGTCAGGAGCTGTTCTTCCCCCCGGACGTGTCGGGCTGGCGCCAGAACGGCTACTGGGTCTCGACCAGCGCATCGTGGGCCCGCACGCGCTTCGCCGAGAACGTCATGTGGACGGCCAACAGCAAGTCACTCGTGCCCAACCGCCGCAGCGTCTCGGTGGCGGAGGCGGTGCAGGGATCGTTCGACTTCTTCGGCGTGGCGGCGCCCTCGGCCCCGATTCGCAGCGTCCTCGAGGGCTGGCTCACCTCGGAACGCGCCGCCAACAGCTGGGCGCAGGACGTCTTCCTCTACTTCCTGACGATGCTCACCCCCGACTTCCAGCTCGCCTGACGGGAGACGCCATGGACGACGAAACGATCGACGCCTACCGGCGGCTGTCCACCCCCATCACCCGTCTGCCACGGGGCCTGTCCCGGCGCACGTTCGTCAAGATCGCCATGGGCGGCTTGGGGCTGGCGGCGCTGCCGGAGTTCCTGCGCGTGGGAGCGCTGTCGAACGCCCGACCCCTCGGTGCCACCGAAGGCGTGCTCGTGGTGATCCTGCTGGGCGGGGGCAATGACGGGCTGAACACCGCCGTCCCCATCGACAACGGCACGTACTACAGCCTGCGCGGCCCGACGGCCATCCAGCCCGGCCAGGCGCTCGGCATCTCGCCCAGCGTCGGGCTGCATCCGTCACTGGGAACGATCAAGGCGCACTACGACGTCGGCCGGCTCGCCGTCGTGCAGGGCGCCGGCTACACGCCGCCCGACCTCAGCCACTTCACCTCGATGGCCTACGTCATGAGCGGCCTGCCCCTCCCGCTGTCGGGTCCGCCCTCCAGCGGCTGGCTCGGTCGCTACCTCGACGACCTGTCCACCGGCGACGCCAACCCGCTGCTCGGTGTGGGTGTCGGGTCGTCGGTGCCGCTGCATCTGAAGGGCGCGCGCACGGCTGCCACCGGTCTACCCGACAAGGCCGACAGCCTCCCGGGCGCCGATCGCGCCGAAGCGGTCGACGCCCGGCGGTGGGGAGCGGTCGAGCAGTTCGGGGGGGCGCCGACCGGGCTCGGCGTCTGGGGCGACGCGCTGGCCCACGCCGCCACCGACTCGATGCGGCTGGCCGGAGAAGTGTGGCCGAGCTACCAGGCGGCCCTGCCGACTGCCTCGCTCAGCCGCAAGATGGTGGTGGCGGCGCGGCTCATCAACGCCGATCTCGGGATCCGGGTCATCGGCCTCGGCTTCGGCGACTTCGACCAGCACGCCGACCTGCTCGCCGACCAAGGCGCCAACCTGTCCAGCCTGGACGCCGCCGTGAGCGCGTTCTACCAAGCGCTCAGCCCGTCCATGGACCCGCGCGTGACGATCATGACGTTCTCCGAGTTCGGTCGCCGGCCCAAGGCCAACGCGTCGGCGGGCACCGATCACGGCTCGGCCCAGACGATGCTGGTGCTCGGCGCGCAGGTGAACGGCGGCCTCCATGGCGCGCTGCCGTCGCTCACCTCACTCGACCGCGACGGCAACATGGTGCCCACGGTCGACTACCGCAGCGTGTACGCCACCATGCTCGACTCGTGGCTGCGGGCCGACGCCGACGGCATCCTGGGCGCGGCGTACGGCCGGCTGGCGCTGTTCCGTGGCAACCCGGGCGACGCCCCGCCGCCGCTGCCGCCCGGCCAGATGAGCACCATCACCGGTGCCCTCGGCGGGAACCTCCAGCCGGCCGTGCGCGTGCACGCCGGCGTCCAGGTCACGCCCCAGTCCTAGCCCGGGCCCGACACGGCGCCGCGGCCCCGTGCCCAGCCACCAAATTTCGCGCGGCCTGAACGCTTCGCCGCGCCCTGGTGCGTCCGAGCGCGCAGGCCGCGCGAAATTTGGACACCGGCGCGGCGGGCGCCCGCGCGGGAAGTCGGTCGTGGCCGGCGGGCGGCAGTCCCTAGCATGAATGCGTGCCCGACCGGATCTCGGCCGACGACGCTGCCCACGTGGCCGTGCTCGCTCGCCTCGCCCTCACCCCCGACGAGCTGGCGCGCTACACCGGCCAGCTGGCCGGCGTGCTCGACCACTTCGCCGACATCGACGCGCTCGCCCTCGACGGCGTCGAGCCCATGACGCAGCCCTACCCGCTCACCAACGTGCTGCGCGAGGACATCGTCGGTGACTGCCTCGACCGTGACGAGGTGCTCTCGCAGGCGCCCGCCGCCGAAGATGGTCGCTTCCGGGTCCCGGTGATCCTGGGCGAGGCGCCGTGAGCGCGACCGAGATCGCGGCGGCGGTGCGCTCGGGCCGGCGCTCTGCCGTCGACGTCGTCGAGGAGCACCTCGCCCGCATCGCCGAGCGCGAGGGTGAGCTGCACGCCTTCAACCTCGTGCTGGCCGATGACGCCCGCGCCGCCGCCATCGTCGTCGACGATCAGGTCGCCGCCGGCGAAGACCCCGGACCGTTGGCCGGCGTACCCATCGCGCTGAAGGACAACCTGTGCACCCGCGGGATCCCCACGACGTGCTCGTCGCGCATCCTGGAGGGCTGGCGCCCGCCTTACACCGCGACCGTCGTCGACCGCGTCGTAGCCGCCGGCGCCGTCGTGGTCGGCAAGACGAACCTCGACGAGTTCGCCATGGGCTCGTCCACCGAGAACTCGGCCTTCGGGCCGACGCGCAACCCGCACGACCCGACGCGGGTGCCCGGCGGGTCGTCGGGCGGCAGCGCGGCGGCGGTGGCGGCCGGCTTCAGCCCGCTGGCCCTCGGCTCCGACACGGGCGGCTCCATCCGCCAGCCGGCCGCGCTGTGCGGCGTGGTCGGCATGAAGCCGACCTACGGCGCCGTGAGCCGCTACGGGCTGGTCGCCTTCGCCTCCAGCCTCGACCAGATCGGTCCCCTCGCCGGTTCCGTCACCGACGCGGCCACGCTCTACGACGTCATCGCCGGCCACGACCCGCTGGACTCCACGTCCATCCCGGGGCCGGCCCGCATCGTGATGCCCACGCTTTCCGAGGGGGTCGAGGGCCTCCGCATCGGCATCATCAGCGAGATGCGTCCGGGCATCGACCCCGACGTGCTGGCCCGGCTGGACGCCGCCGCCGATGCCCTCACCGCCGCCGGTGCCAAAGTGGACGAGGTCTCGGTGCCGGCGGTCGTCTACGGCCTCACCGCCTACTACCTCATCGCACCAGCCGAGGCGTCCAGCAACCTCGCCCGCTACGACGGCGTTCGCTACGGGTTGCGCGTCGACGCGCCGGACACCGCCCGCATGAACGCCGCCACACGGGCCGCCGGCTTCGGCGACGAAGTGAAGCGACGCATCATGCTCGGCACCTACGCGCTGTCAGCCGGTTACTACGACGCCTATTACGGCAAGGCGTTGAAGGTGCGGCGTCTGATCGCCGCCGACTTCGAGCGTGCCTACGAGCAGTTCGACCTGCTGCTGTCGCCCACCACCCCTTCGGTGGCGTTCAAGCTGGGCGCCAAGGTTGACGATCCGTTCGCCATGTACATGAACGACGTGTGCACCATCCCGTCGCCGCTCGCCGGCCATCCCGCCATCAGCGTTCCCTTCGGCACGGGTGCCGAAGGCCTGCCGGTCGGCGTGCAGCTCCTCGCCCCGCCCCTCGAGGAAGCACGAATGTTCCGCGGGGCGCTGGTGCTCGAGGAGGCCGTCCGATGACCGACACGATCGTGGAGGGCTGGGAGCTGGTGGTGGGGCTCGAGGTCCACACCGAACTGGCCACCGAGACCAAGATCTTCTGTTCCTGCCCCAACCACTTCGGCGACGAGCCGAACACCAACGTGTGCCCGGTGTGTCTCGGTCTCCCCGGCAGCCTGCCGGTGCTGAACCGCCAGGTGGTCGAGCTGGCCATCCGGCTGGGCGAGGCGGTGCACTGCGACGTGCGGCCGTCCATCTTCCACCGGAAGAACTACTTCTACCCCGACATGCCCAAGGACTATCAGGTGAGCCAGTACGACCGGCCGATCAACGTCGGCGGCTACCTGGACCTGGCGTCGGGTCATCGCGTCGGCATCACGCGTGCCCATCTCGAAGAGGACACCGGCAAGTCCACCCACCTCGGCGGCGACGCCGGCGGGCGCATCCACGGCAGCGAGTACAGCCTGGTCGACTACAACCGTGCCGGCGTGCCGCTGCTGGAGATCGTGTCCGAGCCCGACATCCGCACGGTCGACCAGGCCCGCGACTACGTCGGCGAGCTGCGGGCCATCCTCGTTGCCACCGGTGTGTCCGACGCCAAGATGGAGGAGGGCTCCATGCGCGTCGACGCCAACGTGTCCGTGCGGCGCACCGGCGACACCGCCTTCGGAACTCGTTGCGAGATCAAGAACCTCAACTCGGTCCGGTCGCTCGGGCGCGCCATCGAGTACGAGGCCCGGCGGCAGATCGACCTGCTGGAAGCGGGGGAGCGCGTCCGCCAGGAGACGCGCCACTGGGACGAGGGCGACGGCCGCACCCACACGTTGCGGGTGAAGGAGGACGCCGACGACTACCGCTACTTCCCGGAGCCCGACCTCGTGCCGCTGGCTCCCGACGAGGAGTGGCTGCGGTCGGCGCGCGCCGCGCTGCCGGCGTTGCCCTCGGAGCGGCGGTCGCGGCTGGCGGCCGTCGCCGGCCGCCCGGCCGACGACCCTGCGGTGGTCACCGCGGTCGAGCGCGGCTTCGATGTCCTCGCCGTGGAGACGATCGAAGCGGGCGGCGATCCGGCGCGTGTGCTCGTGCACGTCGAGCACAACCTCTCGACCGAGGCCGGGGCCGCGCTTCGTCCGGCGCGTCTCGCCGCCCTCACCCGTCTGGAAGTCGACGGCAAGCTCACGGCCACGCAAGCCAAGGCCGTCCTCGCCGAGGTGGTGGCGGCGGGCGGTGACGCCGACCCCGAAGGCATCGCCGCGGCGAAGGGCTTCGAGGCGATGGACACCGGCGCGCTGGAGGCGGCCGTCGACGCCGCCATCGCCGCCGATCCGGTGGCGTGGGACAAGTTCGTGGGTGGCGACGACAAGGTGGCGGGCGCCTTCGTGGGACCGGTCATGAAGGCCACCAGGGGCAAGGCCGACGGCAAGGCGGTGACGGCCCTGCTGTGGGCCCGTCGGGACGCAGCGCACTGAGCCGTTTCGGCGCCGTCGAGGCCGGCGGCACCAAGTGGGTGTGCGCCGTGGGTTCCGGCCCCGACGACCTCGCACCGGTCGTCACCATCCCCACCACCCACCCGGCGCAGACCATCGCCGCGGTGGTAGCGTTCTTCGCCGCCAACGGACCACTCGATGCCATCGGGATCGGTTCGTTCGGCCCGGTCGATCTGCGGCCGGGCTCGCCGACGTGGGGGTACATCACCTCGACCCCGAAGCCGGGTTGGGCCAACGCCGACGTGGCCGGTCCGATCGCCGCCGCGCTGGGCGTGCCGGTGGCCTTCGACACCGATGTCGGGGCGGCGGCCATCGGCGAGCAGCGCTGGGGCGCCACCACCGACGTGCGGACGTCGTGCTACATCACCGTGGGCACCGGGCTCGGCGGCGCGGCGATCGTCGACGGGGTGGTGCAGCACGGGCTGCTGCACGCCGAGATGGGCCACCAGCGCATCCCCCACGATCTCCATACCGATCCTTTCCCGGGCAGCTGCCCGTTCCACGGCGACTGCTGGGAGGGACTCGCCAGTGGTCCGGCGATGGCGGCGCGATGGGGCCGCCCCGCCACCGAGCTCCCCGACCACCACCCGGGCTGGGAACTGGAAGCCCGCCAGCTCGCGTCGGGGCTGGCCAACCTCGTCCTGATCCTGTCGCCCGAGCGTCTCGTCGTGGGCGGCGGGGTGGCCCAGCACCCCGGGCTGCTGGGCCATGTCCGGGCCGAGCTGGTCGCCCAACTGGGCGGCTACGTGGCCCTGCCGCCGCTCGAGGAGTACCTGGTGGCCCCGGCCCTCGGGGGGCGCGCCGGCATCCTGGGCGCCATCGCCTTGGCCCGACGCATCGCTTGATGGCGCCGCGCGTTTCGGCGCACTACCTTCTCCGGGAAATCGAAACCGTGCCGTATCGAAAGACGTCGTCCATGGCCTTGAGCGAGCGTGCCCCCGAGTCGATCACCGCCCCCAGCGGATCCCTGCCCGACCATGGTCGCGACGCGGTCTACGACCGGCGCTGGATCACCCTGGGCGTGCTGTGCCTGTCGCTGCTCATCATCGTGATGGACAACACCATCCTGAACGTGGCCATCCCGTCGCTGGTCGACGAGCTGGGCGCCACCAACACGCAGTTGCAGTGGATCATCGACGCCTACACGCTCGTGTTCGCCGGCCTGCTGCTCACCACCGGCAGCCTGGGCGATCGCTTCGGGCGCAAGCAGGCGCTGCGCATCGGCATCCTGGTGTTCGGCTTCGGGTCGGTGCTGTCGGCCCTCGCCACGTCGCCCACCCAGCTCATCGCGACCCGCGGGCTGATGGGCGTCGGTGGTGCCCTCATCATGCCATCCACGCTGTCGATCCTGACGGACGTGTTCCGCGATCCGCGCGAACGGGCCCGGGCCATCGCGGTGTGGGCCGGCTTCTCCGGTCTGGCCATCGCCATCGGGCCTATCACCGGCGGCCTGCTCCTCGCCCACTTCAGCTGGTCGTCGGTGTTCTGGGTGAACATACCGATCGGCATCGCCGCCATCGTGCTCGGACACTTCTTCGTGCCCGAGTCGAAAGACCCGAACGCGGCCAGGATCGACATCCCCGGTGCGCTGCTGTCGATCTTCGGCCTCGGTGCGTTGCTGTTCGGCATCATCGAAGGCCCCAGCGCCGGGTGGAGCGCGCCCGAAGTGGTGGCCGGCTTCGTGATCGGCAGCGTCCTGCTCACCGGGTTCATCGTGTGGGAGCGCACCACGCCCACACCCATGCTCGACTTGTCGTTCTTCAAGAACCCGCGCTTCTCGGCCGCCAACAGCGCCATCACCCTTACGTTCTTCGCACTGTTCGGGTCGATGTTCCTGCTCACCCAGTACTGGCAGTTCGTGCACGGCTACACGCCGCTGCAGGCGGGCGTCCGCATGCTGCCGTTCGCCGCCACCATGATGATCACGGCCCCGCTGTCGGCCCGCTTCGTGGAGCGCCTCGGCACCAAGGCCATCGTCACCGCCGGTCTGCTCATCGTCGCCTGCGCCCTGCTCGGGATGTCGTTCATCAAGGCCGACACGGCCTACCTCACGGTCATCGTCATCTACTGCTTCATGGCGATGGGCATGGGCCTGGTGATGGCACCCGCCACCGAGTCGGTGATGGGCTCCCTGCCGCGCGAGAAGGCGGGCGTGGGCTCGGCCGTGAACGACACGACCCGTCAGGTCGGGGGTGCGCTCGGCGTCGCCGTGATCGGCAGCGTGGTGGCCAGCGTCTACAGCGCCCAGATCACCGACGCCGCCCCCGCCGCCGGCCTCACCGGCGCGGCGCTGGACACCGCCAAGGGCTCGCTGGGCGGTGCCCTCCAAACCGCGTCCGATCTCGGCGACAAGGCCGGACCGTTCGTGGCCGAAGCCAAGGACGCGTTCGTGGCGGCGCTGTCGAGCGGGTTGCGCATCGGCGCCGTGGTGATACTTGCCGCCGCCGTCATCGCCTACCTGTTCCTGCCGGCCCACGCACGCGCCGCCCAGCCCGAGCCGCTCCCGGCCGCCGACCTACCTCCGGAAGACGGCTATGCGCCCGCTATCGCCGACTGAACCGGCGGTGCCGTCGGAGTCGTCAGTGCGGTCGGTCGAGGCGGTCGCCCCTCGCGGCCCCGGCCGGCCGCGCGACGTGCGCGCCGACCGGGCCATCCTGGAGGCGACCCTGGAGCTGGCCGGGTCGGTCGGCCTCGGCGCGCTGACGATGGATGCCGTCGCCGCCCGAGCCGGTGTGAGCAAGGCCACCATCTACCGGCGGTGGTGCTCGAAGGAGGCGCTCGTCCTCGATGCGTGGATCGGGTGCTTCCCGGTGGAGGAGGTCCCTGACACCGGCAGCCTGAAAGGCGATCTCATCGCCAACGCCCGGGTCCTGCGCGACGCCGTGAGCACGGGCACCTTCAGCCGGGTGCTGCCCCAGATGGTGGCGGCGGCCCGCGTCAACGAAGAGCTGGCCGAGGTCTACCGCGACTTCGTGGCTCAGCGCCGAGCGCGCACTCGTGTCGCCCTCGTGCGCGCCGTCGAGCGGGGCGAGCTCACCTCAGGCGTCGACCTCGAACTGGTGCAGGACCTGCTGACCGGTCCGGTCTTCTATCGCGCGCTGATGTCGGGGGAACCGTCGTCGGACGAGCTGATCGCCGCCGTCGTCGACATCGTGGTGGCCGGCGTCGTTCAGGTGTCGGAACGCGACGATCGTGGCGCCGCTACGTCGCACGGCCCTACGTCACGCGGACGCCGCTGACGCAGTTGCCGCACCGGCCCAGCACCGCGGCGTGGTGGGTGTCGACCACGAAGCCGTAGCGATCGAGAGCCTGATGGGTCAGCCCGTCGAGCAGCCGATCGGGCACGTCGGTGATGGAGCCGCAGTCCTGGCACACGAGGTGGGCGTGGCCGATCTCGCGCAGGTGGTAGAACGCCGGGCCGCGCCCGGGGTGGACGTGCTCGACCGCGCCGATCTCCTCGAGCTGCTGCAGCACGCGGTAGATGGTGGATGCCGCCGTCGCAGGCGAGGCCGCGGTGACCTGCGCGATGAGGTCGTCGGCGGTGAGGTGCTCGTCGCTGCGGGCGAGCACGTCCACCACGGCCCGCTTGGCCGGCGTGACCCGGCCGCCCTGGGCGCGCACCAGTTCCAGGATCGGGTGCTCACGGTTGTCGGCCCGGTGCGCCATCCGCGGCAACGGTAGCGGCGCGAAACCACTCGACCGCATCGTGGCGCGATGCCACGCTGGTGCGATGGCTTTCGATGTGCGCCTCATCCGCAACGACGAGTTCGGGTCGCTCATCACCATCGACAGCCGTGCCTTCGGCATCACCTACACCGACGAGGCGATCGAGCACGTGCGCATGGTGCTGGAGCTGGACCGCACCTTGGTCGCGATCGACGATCCCGACGTGGTGGGGTCGGCCAGCGCGTTCAGCCTGGAGCTGACGGTTCCCGGCGGCGCCTTCGTCCCCACCGCCGGTGTGACGTGGGTGGGGGTGATGCCGTCGCATCGCCGTCGCGGCATCCTGCGCCGGCTCATGGCCCGCCAGCTCGACGACATCGCCGAGCGGGGCGAGCCCCTCGCCGCCCTCAGCGCGTCCGAGGGCGGTATCTACGCCCGGTTCGGTTACGGGGCCGCGACGCAACGCGCTCGCCTGGCGGTGTCGGCGAAGCGGGTGCGGTTCCGCGATGCCGAGCAGGGCCATGACGGCCTCGTGCGTTTCGCCGACGCCGCCACGGCCCGCAAGACCCTTCCGGGGATCTACGAGCGGTTCCGCGCCGTCCAGCCCGGCACCGTGTCGCGTCACGACGCGTTCTGGGACCACTTGCTGGCGGATCCGCCGTCGGAGCGCGGTGGCGCCAGCGCCCAGTTCTTCCTGATCCATCCGGACGGCTTTGCCGTCTACCGCCGCCGGCATGCTCCGGCCAACGGCTTTCCCAACGGTGAGGCCATCGTGGCCGAGCTGGTCGCGGTGACACCCCAGGCCCACGCCGCACTGTGGCGGTTCCTGTTCGAGCTTGATCTCGTCGAGACGGTCGTCACCAGCCGGTACTCGCCCGACGACCCGCTGCCGTGGCTCCTGGCCGATCGGCGCGAGGCCCGAACCGAGGCGATCTGGGACGACGAGTGGGTACGCGTGGTCCACGTGCCCCGCGCCCTCGAGGCGCGCCGGTACCTCGCGGAGGGGCGGCTGGTGCTGGAGGTGGTGGATGGGTTCCGTCCGGCTACGGGCGGCCGGTTCGAGCTGGACGGCGGCCCCGACGGCGCCATCTGCAAGCGCACGACGGCTGAGCCGGACCTGGTGATGGACGCCGGCTCGCTCGGGTCGATCTACCTCGGCGGGGTCCGGCCGACGGCGCTGCTGCGGGCCCGGCGGATCGAGGAGCGCGCTCGGCGGCGCGGCGCGCCGAGCGGACCTCCTGTTCGCGTCGGACCCGCCGCCGCACAACCAGTCGCCCTTCTGACCCACCACCGCGAGGGCCCGCCTGAGCCGCGCGCCGGGTCGCCTGGCGCGCGAAGTTGTTCACCGAGCGCGCTGAATTCGAGCGCGCCGGTGACCAACTTCCTGGCCGGAACGCCCGCTACGCGACCTCGGCCCGGCGCAGCCGTCGCACCGTGAGCGACGCCCAGACCACCGCCACCGCGATCGGCACGGCCACGGCGAAGAACGCCGACACGTTGCCCAGCTTCAGATCGATCCCCGTGGCCTGCGACAGCACCGAGCGGGTGTACGCCCGCACCGCGAGGCGCGACGCCGACTTCCCGGCGGACGCCACGAAGCCCTCCCACAGCAGGATGTAGGCCAGGCCCCACACCAACGCCCGCCGGACGCGCAGCCCCAGCCACGTGAAGATGCCGCCATAGGCGACGACCGCAAGCGTGGCCGACAGGAGGGTGCCGCGCACGAGCCCATGGCCGGCGCCCGACAGCACGGCGGCCAGCCCTAAGGAGACGAGGACGAGCGGCAGGGTGACCGTGAGGGTGGCGAGGTAGGTGCCGGCCACGATCTGCCAGCGCGGCACCGGCCGCAGCCACAGGTACACGAGGGTGCCGTCCTCGGCCGGATCGCCCAGCGAGGCCGAGGCGAACACCAGCGTCACCACCGGCGCGTAGAGCGACAGGCCGAACGCATTGATCATGTTGGTCGACGCCTCGACCGGGTTGCGCACATCGCTCAGCCCGATCGAGAGCCCCACCACGACGCCCACGATGCCGAGCAGCGCCAGCGCCGCCAGGCGGCCCTTGCGGGCCTGGGTCTTGAGCGTGACCCGGTAGATGGTGGCGATCATCGGCCCACCAGGTATCGGAAGACGCTGTCGAGGTCGTCGTCGAGGGGCACCAGCTCGTCCAGCACCACGTCCCGATCACGGGCGATCCTGGCCACCGACTGACGGAAGCCGTGCACGTCGGTGGTCTCCACCTCCAGTGATTCCGGGCTGAGGACCCGCACGCCCGATGCGACGCCCGCCTCGAGCAGACCGGCGGCAAAGCGCCCGGCGGCATCGGTGGTGATGCGCAGCCGGTGGGGACGGTCGTCCATGAGATCGCGGATGGCGCGGAAGTCGCCCTCGGCGGCCAGCCGTCCCTGGGCGATCACGAGGATGCGCGAGCCGAAGCGCTCCACCTCTTCCAGCACGTGGCTGGAGATCACGACGCAGCGTCCGGGCCGCGCCGCCATGTGCCGTACGAGGTCGATGAGGTGCAGCCGCTGGCGTGGATCGAGGCCGTTGAGCGGCTCGTCGAGCACGAGGATCTCGGGGTCGTGCACGAGGGCGCTGGCCACCTTCACGCGCTGGCGGTTGCCCTTCGACAAGGCCCGCACGGGACGCTTGTCGGTGGCTGACACCTCGACCTCGCCGAGGGCCCGCTCGGTAGCCGCCACCGGATCGGGCACCCGCAAGAGGCGCGCTGCGGTCTCCACGAACTGGCGCGCCGTGAGGGTCTCGAACATGGCCTCCTGCTGCGGTACGAGCCCGATGCGACCCAGGATGGAGAGGTCCTGGCGGGGATCGGCACCGAGCACCCGCACCCGACCCTGCGACGGCCGGGCGAGGCCGCACATGAGGCGCAGCACGGTGGATTTGCCGGCGCCGTTCGGTCCGAGCAGCGCGGTGATGCCCGGGCCGACCGAGAAGGCGACGTCCGACACCGCCACCACATCACCGAACCACTTCGAGACGTGGTCGACCTCGATCATCGGCGTGGTCGGGAGGGCGAGCGGCGTGGCCGCCGGGTCCGGTGCCGGGGTGGCGGGGGCGGGAGGTGGGGGCCAGTTCATCGGGTGACCTCGATGCGGTGGTAGCGCCACCAGATCGTGGCGCCGCCGAGCACGACCCAGCCGAGGTTGCCGACGATCAACGGGAGGGTGCCGATGTCGACCGTGCCCCGCTCCCCGTAGATGCGGCTGACCAACTCGAACGGCGCCGTGCTGAGGTCGAACATGAACAGCCACTCGCCCAGACCCACGCCGTTGACGAGCACGCCGGTCACGGCGCTGGTGCCCACGATCGTGAGCAGGATGCCGGCCGAGGCGATGGCCCGGCGATCCGTGAGGCTGGAGATGCCGAGCGAGACAGCGGTGTAGACGGTGGCCACGAGGGTGCCCGCCACCACGACGCGGATCAGCAACGTGACCACGCCGATCGGGCCGTCGGGCCCCTGGCTCTGCAACACGTTGGCCACCAGGATCAGCAGCGGCGGCCCGAGGGTGGCCACCGCCAGCAGCGCCAGCACCGAGCTCACCTTGGCCAGCACGTAGGTCGTGCGGGTGAGGGGCGACGCCAGGTACATGCCGAGCAGGCCCGTGCGCCGATCGGGGCACAGTGCTTCGGGGGCCACGAACGAGGCGAACACGATGAGCGCCGACACGATGAAGCCGTAGTACTCGCCGTAGGAGGGCAGGAAGTTGTTGCGGACCCGGTCGTCGGTGATGAGCGCGGCCAGACCCACGAACACGATGGCGGGCACGTAGGCAATGGCGGCCGAGAGCATCGGCAGGATCTTGTTGGGCAGTGGCCGGCGCAGGCCCATGACGCGTTGCGCTGTGTGCTTCATGAGGCTGCGTACCGCGCCGGCGGCGCCGAGGCGCGGGCCGTCGTAGGGGCGGTAGCCCCGGTCGATGATGCGGGCGTCGCTCGGCGGCGCGCTCATGCAGGGTCCCGGTTCATCCGTACACGCCCGCTTCGAGGAAGACGTCTTCCAGGGTGAGCCGGCGCCGCTCCAGGCGCACGAGGCCGAGGCCTAGTGCGGCCACGGCATCGCGAACGGCGGCGGCTGACTCGATGTCCTCGACGAGGAGGCGGCGACCGTCCGGCGCCACCGTGGCCCCCGCTCGACGCAATGCCGCCGCCAGCTGGTCGGTGCCCGCCTCGACCTCCACGTACCAGCCGCCGACGCCCGTGCGCAGCTCGTCGAGGGGGCCGGCGGCGGCGACCCGGCCGTCCGCGAGGATCACGGCGTTGTCGCAGACCCGCTCGACTTCGTCGAGGAGGTGCGACGACAGCAAGACGTTGATGCCGAACTCGGTCCCGACCCGACGGATGAGCGCGAGCATGTCCTCACGCTGCACCGGGTCCAGGCCGTCGGTCGGCTCGTCGAGGAGCACCAGCGCCGGATCGTGGGCCAGTGCCGCCGCCAACTTCACTCGCTGCTTCTGGCCGGTCGACATCGTGCCCACCGGGCGGAAGCGCTCCTCGCCCAGGCCCACTTGGTAGAGGGCGTCGCTGGCCCGCGTGGTGGCGGCCCGGTGGGGGAGGCCGTGGATCTCGGCCAGGTGGGCCACCAGGTCGTAGGCCTGCACGTCGGGCGGGAGCGACTGGTGCTCGGGCGAGTAGCCGACGATGGCCCGCACGTCCGGCCCGGCCGTCACCGGGTCGAGGCCCAGCACCTCCAGGCGGCCGCCGTCGGGATGGGTGAGGCCGAGGGCCAGCCCGAGCAGCGTGGTCTTGCCGGCGCCGTTGGCCCCCAGCAAGCCGGTGATGCCCTCGCTCACATCCACCGTGACGCCGCCCAGCGCGGTGATGGCGCCGAAGCGCTTCACCAGACCGTCGGCAGAGAGGATGGCGGCCACTACGGCTCCACCGTATAGGCCGACAACCCTGTCACACCTTCGCGGTAGCGTCCCCGACATGCCCGAACGCTCGTTGAAGCTGCGGTCCCACGACGTCACCACCGGCATCGAGAAGTCGGCCTCCCGGGCCATGTTGCGCGCCGTTGGCATGACCGACAACGACTGGGACAAGCCCCAGATCGGTGTGGCCTCGGCCTGGAACGAGGTGACGCCCTGCAACCTCACGCTGCGCAAGCTGGCCGAGCGCAGCAAGGAGGGCGTGCGCGAGGCCGGTGGGTTCCCGATGGAGTTCGGCACCATCACCGTGTCCGACGGCATCTCCATGGGCCACGAGGGCATGCGGGCCTCGCTGGTCTCCCGAGAGGTCATCACCGACTCGGTGGAATGCGTCATGCACGCCGAGCGGTTCGACGGCTTCGTCGGCCTGGCCGGCTGCGACAAGAGCATCCCCGCCATGCTCATGGCGGCGGCCCGCCTCGACCTGCCGTCGGTGTTCGTCTACAACGGCTCCATCCTGCCGGGCAACTACAACGGCAAGTCGCTCGACATCACCAGCGTCTTCGAGGCCATCGGGGCGTGCGCCACCGGGGCCATCAGCGAGGAGGAGCTGTACGAGATCGAGCGGCGGGCCTGCCCGGGCGAGGGCGCCTGTGGCGGCATGTTCACCGCCAACACCATGTCGTCCATCGCCGAGGCCCTCGGCATGAGCCTGCCAGGCTCGGCGTCGCCGCCGGCGGTCGACCGGCGCCGGGAAGACGACGCCCGGGAGGCGGGCCGGGCGGTCGTGCACCAGCTGGAGCTGGGCATCACGCCCGCGCCAGATCATGACCAAGGAGGCGTTCGAGAACGCCATCGCCATCACCAACGCCCTCGGCGGCTCCACCAACGCCGTGCTGCACCTCATGGCCATCGCCAACGAGGCCCGGGTGGCACTGGACCTCGACGACTTCAACCGGGTCGCGGCCCGTGTGCCCCACATCGCCGACATGAAGCCCGGCGGCAAGTTCCACATGACCGACCTCGACCGCGTCGGCGGCGTGCCCGTCGTGATGAAGCACCTCCTCGACGGCGGCCTGCTCCACGGCGACTGCCTCACGGTGACCGGGCGCACGGTGGCCGAGAACCTCGCCGCCATCGATCCCCCCGGGCCCGACGGCGTGGTCGTGCACCCGCTCGACGCGCCCATCCACACCGAGGGGAGCATCCTCGTGTTGCGGGGCACGCTGGCCCCGAAGGGGTCCGTGGTGAAGGTGGCCGGGCTGTCCAAGGACCAGCTGGAGTTCGAAGGCCCTGCCCGCGTGTTCGACGACGAGGAAGACTGCCTCCAGGCCATCCTCGCCGGCGAGATGCAGCCCGGCACCGTGATCGTGATCCGCTACGAAGGTCCGAAGGGGGGCCCGGGCATGAGGGAGATGCTGGCCGTCACCGGGGCGCTCAAGGGCGCCGGCCGGGGCGGCGACTGCGCCCTCATCACCGACGGCCGCTTCTCCGGCGGCACCTGGGGCTTCTGCATCGGCCACGTGGCGCCCGAGGCCGTCGACGGCGGCCCCATCGCCTTCGTCGCGCGACGGCGACCGCATTCGCATCGACGTCCACGCCAAGGCCCTCGAGCTGCTGGTCGACGACGCCGAGCTGGCGGCCCGCCGGCAGGGCTGGGCGCCCAACCCGCCGCGCTACACCACCGGCGTCCTGGCCAAGTACGCCCGTCTCGTCGGCGGCGCCGACCTCGGCGCCATCACCAACCCGGGGTGACCATGTCCGAACCGTTCGAAGGCATCATCCGCGACGACGCCGCCTTGCGGGAGATCATCCCGGTCCCCCACCATCGGGCCAGGGACAAGCAGATCGACCACCTCGACGACAACTGCCGCCAGTTCATCGCCCATGCCCCCTTCGTGCTCGTGGGCACCACCAACGCCGACGGCACCGGCGACGTCTCGCCCAAGGGTGGCCCGCCCGGCTTCGTGCGGGTGCTCGACCGGCATCGCCTGGCCCTCGGCGAGCTGCCGGGCAACGGCCGCGTCGACAGCTTCCGCAACCTGCTGGCCAACCCGGCCATCGGCCTCATCTTCCTCATTCCCGGGCTGGGGGAGACGTTGCGGGTCAACGGCCGCGGCTACCTGGTGACCGACAGCCCGCTCCTCGACCAGTGCGCCATCGACGGCAAGCGCCCCAAGCTGGTGCTCGGCGTCGAGGTACGCGAGGCGTTCATCCACTGCGCCAAAGCCGTGCGGCGGTCGCAGCTCTGGGATGTGGCGGCGTGGCCGGACCTCAGCGGCATGCCCACGGTGGCGTGCATGTTGGTGGCCCACGTCGGCATCGAGGGCGATCCCGACGGCACCCGCACCGCCGCCGCGCTGGAGCAGGGCTATGCCACCACCCTGTGGAACTGAGGGCGCTCAGCTCTCTATGTCGTCGTCGGCGGCCTTCGCCTCGGCCACGGTTCGCGGGGTGATGTAGAGCCGCCGGCCGTCCACCTCGGTGCGCAGGAAGATCCCCTGCAGCGGGCCGATCGGCGTCTCGATGTCCATACGGGCCAGCACCTTCTTCGGCGTGAACCGGAACCGGCCGCAGCCGACGAGCACCAGCGCCTGGTCGGTGGCCAGGATGACGCGGCGCTGGTAGGCGGCCGTGTACACCAGCACGAAGATGGGGAACCCCAGGAACGGGACCAGGATCACGATGCTGATGCCGACGCCGATCACGAGGGCCGCCACCATCGCGACCCAGCGTGGTGGTCCCTCCAGCGCCTTCACCACGTGGGCCACCAGTTCGCCCGGCTCCAGGAACGGCTGGGATCGCTCGACGATGACCTCGCGCGTGTTGATGCGCGTATTGATGGAGCCCGCCACGAAGCCGGAACTCTAGGGCCGTAGCCCAGAACCGGTTGGATCTGCGGCCATCATCGGCGTACCATGCACGCTCGATGGCTCCCCGGAACCTCCTCGTACTCATCACCTAGGCGCACCGGCTCCGCCGCGTGTGCCCCTCGACCTGCCGGTAACGGCAGGTCGTTTCGTTTTTCACCCGTCCCCATCAGGAGAACCGAATGAAGCTCACCGGGGCGCAAGCCCTCATCAAGAGCCTGGAGATGGAAGGCGTCGAGGTCATGTTCGGCCTGCCAGGCGGCTGCATCCTGCCGGCTTACGACCCGCTGCTCGACTCGTCGATCCGCCACATCCTGGTGCGCCACGAGCAGGGCGCCGGGCACATGGCCGAGGGCTACGCCCATGTCACCGGCCGTCCCGGCGTGGCCATGGTGACCTCGGGGCCGGCGGCCACCAATCTGGTGACCCCCCTGTGCGACGCCTACATGGACTCCGTGCCCATGGTGGCCATCACCGGCCAGGTGCCCACCACGGCCATCGGCACCGACGCGTTCCAAGAGTGCGACACCGTCGGCATCACCCGCTCGGTCACCAAGCACAACGAGCTGGTGATGAGCGCCGAGGATCTGCCCCGCATCATCCGCGAGGCGTTCCACATCGCCACCACCGGCCGTCCTGGTCCGGTCCTGGTCGACGTGCCCAAGGACGTGCTCCAAGCCACGATGGACTGGTACTGGCCCGAGAGCGTGGATCTGCCGGGGTACAGGCCCACCACAAAAGGCCATCCCCGCATGATCCGGGAGGCGGCCAAGCTCATCCTGGCCAGCGAGCGGCCGGTCATCTACGCCGGCGGCGGCATCCTCAAGGCCCGCGCCGCCACCGCACTGCGGGAGCTGGCCGAGCTGACCAACATCCACGTGGTCACCACCCTCATGGCCCGTGGTGCCTTCCCCGACTCGCATCCGTTGTGCCTCGGCATGCCGGGCATGCACGGCAACGCCACGGCCGTCACGGCGCTGCAGAAGGCCGACTTGCTGATCGCCCTCGGCTCGCGGTTCGACGACCGGGTCACCGGCAAGGTGAGCGCGTTCGCCCCTGACGCCAAGGTCATCCACGTCGACATCGACCCGGCCGAGCAGGGCAAGGTCCGCCGCCCCGACGTGCCCATCGTCGGTGACTGCCGCCTGGTGATCGAGGCGCTCGTCCACGAGATCCGCCACCTCCAAGCGGGCGGCGTCGCCCCGGCCGACACCGAGCGCGTGGCGGTCACGCATCTCGGGCTGGCGGGAGCTGTTCCCGTACACCTACGAGCAGTCCGAGCCGGGCGAGGCGCTCAAGCCGCAGTACTGCCTTGAGGTGCTGCGCGACTCGGCCCCCGAAGGCACCATCTTGGTTTCGGGCGTGGGCCAGCACCAGATGTGGTCGTCACAGTACTGGCGCTTCGAAGAGCCCTACACCTGGGTGAACTCGGGTGGCCTCGGCACGATGGGGTTCTCGGTGCCCGCCGCCATCGGCGCCAAGGTGGGCCGCCCGGACCGCACCGTGTGGGCCGTCGACGGCGACGGCTGCTTCCAGATGACCGCCCAAGAGCTGGTCACGGCGTCGACCGAACGCATCCCCATCAAGGTCGCCATCTTGAACAACTCCTACCTCGGCATGGTGCGCCAGTGGCAGGAGATGTTCTACGACGAGCGCTACAGCGAGGTGTACCTGTCGCCGGACATGCCCGACTACGTGCGCTGGGCCGAGGCCATGGGCTGCATCGCCATGCGGGTCGAGTCGCCCGAAGAGGTGCAGCCGGCCATCGACAAGGCCAACGAGATCGACGACCGGCCGGTGGTGCTGGAGTTCCGGGTCGACGCCCGCGAGAAGGTCTTCCCGATGGTGCCGGCCGGGATGGGCAACGACGACCTCGTCCTGCCCGACAGCCAGGCCAAGGAGCTGCTGCGATGACGACGCAACACCACATCCTGTCCGTCCTGGTCGAGAACCGCGCCGGGGTGCTGGCCCGGGTGGCGTCGCTGTTCGCCCGCCGCGGCTACAACATCTTCTCGCTGGCCGTCGCCCCCAGCGAGGACGAGCGGTTCAGCCGCATCACCATCGTCGCCGACGTGGAGCCCACCACGCTCGAGCAGATCGTCAAGCAGCTGTTCAAGCTCATCGACGTGGTGAAGATCTCCGAGCTCGACCCGAACAACTCCGTCGAGCGCGAGCTGTTCCTTGCCACCGTCCGCGCCGACGCCGAAACACGGGGCCAGGTGGTGGAGCTGGTGCAGATCTTCGAGGGCAAGATCCTCGCCGTCGGCCAGGGCGCCATCACCGTCTCGCTGGAAGGCGCGCCGAGCAAGCTCGACGACTTCGAAGAGATGCTGCGTGGCTATGGCATCGTGGAGCTCCAGCGCACGGGCCGCATCGCCCTGCCGAAGCTCGAACGTGACAGCGGGCGCCCGCGGGCCCTGAAGGGAAAGGCAAGCTGAATGGCCGCCATCGTGTACTACGAGACCGACGCCGATCGGTCGCTCATCCAGGGCCGCAAGGTCGCCGTCATCGGCTACGGCTCCCAGGGCCACGCCCACGCGCTCAACCTCCGCGACTCCGGCGTGGACGTGCGGGTCGGCCTGCGTGAGGGCTCCTCGTCGAAGGACAAGGCCGAAGCCGAGGGCCTGCGGGTCCTGTCGGTGGCCGACGCATCGGCCGAGGCCGACGTCATCATGATCCTGCTGCCCGACACCGAGCAGAAGCGGGTCTACGACGCCGAGATCGCCCCGAACCTCTCGGCCGGCGACGCCATCGCCTTCGCCCACGGGTTCAACATCCGCTTCGGGCGCATCACACCCCCCGAGGGCGTCGACGTGTTCATGGTGGCGCCCAAGGGCCCGGGCCATCTCGTCCGGCGCACGTACGTGGAGGGTGGCGGCGTGCCGGCGCTCATCGCCGTGGCCCAGGACGCCACCGGGAAGGCGCGCGACCTGGCGCTGTCGTATGCCGACGCCATCGGCGGCACCCGCGCCGGCGTGATCGAGACCTCGTTCGCCGAGGAGACCGAGACCGACCTCTTCGGTGAGCAGGTCGTGCTGTGCGGTGGGCTGACCTCGCTGGTGCAGGCCGGCTTCGAGACGCTCGTCGATGCCGGGTACCAGCCGGAGATGGCCTACTTCGAGTGCCTCCACGAGGTGAAGCTCATCGTCGACCTCATGTACGAGGAAGGCATCGCCGGCATGCGGTACTCCATCTCCGACACCGCCGAGTACGGCGACGTGACCCGCGGCCCCCGCATCATCACCTCGGCCACCCGCGAGGAGATGAAGCGCATCCTGGAGGAGATCACGAGCGGCAAGTTCGCCGACGAGTGGGTGGCCGAGTCCGAGGCCGGTCGGGTCCGGTTCAACGCGCTCCGCGAGGAGGGCCGCCAGCACCCCGTCGAGGTGGTGGGGGCGCGGCTGCGCTCGATGATGCCGTGGATCTCGGCCGGCAAGGCCAAGGTGGCCGACTCGTCGGGTGGCGGCGACGCCGCCTGAGCGAATCCGTCGGGCGCGTGAAACCCGACCGAGGCGGTCGGGTTAGGCTCGGGCCTATGAGCGAACAGGGCTGGGGTTTCGAGACCCGTCAGATCCATGCCGGCGCATCGCCGGACCCGACCACCGGGGCCCGGGCCACCCCGATCTACCAGACGACCTCCTACGTCTTCCGCGACACCGAGCACGCCGCCAACCTGTTCGCGCTGGCGGAGCCGGGGAACATCTACACCCGCATCATGAACCCCACCCAGACGGTCTTCGAGACGCGCATCGCCGACCTCGAAGGCGGGGTTGGGGCCATGGCCACCGCCAGCGGGCAGGCAGCCGAGACGTTGGCCATCCTCAACCTGGCCGAGGTCGGCGATCACCTCGTGTCGTCCACCTCGCTCTACGGTGGCACCTACAACCTGTTCCACTACACGCTGCCCAAGCTCGGCATCGAGGTGTCGTTCGTGGACCCCGACGACCTCGACGGCTGGCGGGCCGCCATCCGGCCGAACACCCGGGCGTTCTTCGGCGAGTCGATCGGTAACCCGAAGAACGACATCTTCGACTTCGAGGGCGTCACCACGATCGCCCACGAGCACGGCATCCCGGTGATGATCGACAACACGGTCCCCACGCCGTACTTGTGCCAGCCGTTCAAGCACGGCGTCGACATCATCGTGCACTCCGCCACCAAGTTCATCGGGGGCCACGGCACCTCGATCGGCGGCATCATCGTCGACAGCGGCGGGTTCGATTTCGGCGCCAGCGGCCGCCACAAGAGCTTCACCGAGCCCGACCCCAGCTACCACGGGCTCAAGATCTGGGAGGCCCTCGGACCGGGCGCCTACATCGCCAAGGCCCGCATCCAGGGACTGCGCGACATGGGCCCCGCCATGTCGCCGTTCAACGCCTTCCTGTTCATCCAGGGCCTCGAGACGCTGTCGCTGCGCATGGAGCGCCACGTGGCCAACGCCCAGGCGGTGGCCGACTTCCTCGTGGCGCGCGACGAGGTGGAGTGGGTCGACTACGCCGGCCTCGCCAGCAGCCCCTGGTACGAGCGGGCCAAGCGGTACACGCCGCGAGGGCCGGGCTCCATCATCGCCTTCGGCATCCAGGGCGGCATGCTCGCCGGCAAGAAGTTCATCGAGGGCCTGGAGCTGCACAGCCACCTGGCGAACATCGGCGATGTGCGCAGCCTGGCCATCCACCCGGCGTCCACGACGCATAGCCAGCTCAACCCGGAAGAACAGCTCACGACGGGCGTGCGGCCCGAGCTGGTGCGGCTCTCGGTGGGCCTGGAGTCCATCGAGGACATCCTCGCCGACCTCGACGCCGGCTTCCGCGCCGCCAAGGGCTAGGGCGCCGGCGCCGCACCCAGGTCGGCGCTAGAGGCCGCGCCCGGCCAGGGTGGACATGGCCGTCGAGGGCTTCAGCGTCCGCGGCCCCATCAGCTTGGCCATGAGGTGCTGGCCGGCGGTGACCGGCTCGTACTTCGGGGGGTGCTCGGCCGACGTGCACGTCGGGAGGCACGCCACCACCACATCGTGATCGACCTCGTGGAAGAAGGCGATGGACCGACGCCGCGCCGGTCCTTCGGCATCGGGCGGCGGCGGCACCACCCGATGCACCGTGGATAGCCAGCGGTCGTTGGTCCACTCGGCCAGCAGGTCGCCGAGGTTCACCAGCAGCGTGCCCGGCTCGGGCAGCACGTCGTGCCAGCCGCCGTCGGCGCCGATGATCTGCAGCCCCGGCACAGGGTCGGCCAGCAGGATGGTGCAGGCGCCGTAGTCGGAGTGGGCGCCCATGCGCATCTGCCCGGGCTGGGGGTCGCCCTGGCCCGGCCGGCGCTCGTAGTTGTTGGCCCGCATGACATCCGGGGCGCGGCCGCAGCGAACCGAGAAGAACCCTTCGGGCAGGGCCAGGGCGAGGGCGAAGATCTCCATCAGCCAGTCGGCCAGCTCCTGCATGGCATCGAAGTACTCGGTCCAGACGTCGCGCATCACCGGCGGATGATCGGGCCAGATGTTGGGGGCGAACAGCCGCTCCCGCTCGGCCTCGAAGTAGGCGTCGCCGCGGGGCCAGCGATCGACGCCCATGTTGAACGCCTCGAACAGGTCGGCGGCACCGGCCATGCCGAGGCTGTAGGAGAGCGACTCGCTGCCTGCGCGGGCGTAGCCGCGATTGATCGACGGCGTCGGCGGGACGTACCGCCGCTTCTCCTCCTCCGGCAGGTCGAAGAACGCGCTGGTCACGGCCAGCATCCGCTCGACGAGCGACGGTCGCAGGCCGTGTCCGGAGACCTTCAGAAAGCCGACGCAGCGGCAGGCGTCGTCGACCGCCGCGGCGAGGTCGGCGCGGGCGTCGTCGTCGCCCTGCCACCACGGTGACAGGTCGATCGTGGGTACAAGTTCCGCCATCGGAGGCGACGGTACGGCGGCATGATCACAGCCGTGTGAGCACAGTGTTACGAACAGTGAGGAAGCCGTTGCCGCCACCTGGCGGTCACGCCGAGCGAGACGGAGATGTGGGCGGGCCCTCGGGTCGAGTCGATCTACCTGCCGATGGGGCCGATGGTCGCCTCCGCGATGTAGCGCAGCACATCTTCCGTGAGCAGCATCCGCTCATTTCTCAACCGATTCGCCGCCAGCGTCACTTTGGCGACGTAGCCGATGTGCGTGCGGTAGCGCTCCTCGACCGAGAGCCGAGGGTCGCCGGAGGCGAGGTGACCGCTGGGCCTTTCCCTGATCGCGGTCGTCGCTTCGCGGGTCCACGTTCGCGTCCACATGATCTCGACAAACAGCCGGTCGGCGGTGGTTGATCGGCCGGATCGGTCATCGTCGCGGTGCGTGGTCGGCGATGGCGGCTGTGGCCGCTTCTCGGTGCGGAAGTGCGTCAATTCTGCGGCACTACTGCACCCAGAAGCAGATCTGCACCGAGCATCGCCGCCGAAACGATCACTCAGCGTACGTCCCGGTCGAGGAGCCCTCGCCGGGCGACGACACGGTCACCAGTCGTGCGTATCGGGCGCTGAGCGCCGTGACTCTAATCTGACGGTCTTGGAGGCGAACGCAGTGGAGGCGGCGCAGCGGGCCAAACGACTGCTCGATCGAGCGGGCCGGGGACCGGCGTCGCGCGCCCTGCTGTCGCATCCATGGGAGACGACACCGCTCGGCGGGATCGAGGCCTGGCCCGAGCAGTTGCAGCTGCTGGTCCAGACGATGCTGATGTCGGAGTTCCCGATGATGCTCGTCTGGGGCCGCGAGCTCACCCAGCTGTACAACGACGCGTACAGGCCGATCCTCGGCAGCCAGAAGCTTCCGTTCGCGCTGGGCGGCAGCGCCCGGGAGACGTGGGCCGAGATCTGGGACGAGATCGGTCCGCTCTTCTCGCGGGTGTTCGACGATGGCGAGGCGGTCTGGAGTGCCGATCACCGCCTGTTGATCGACCGCAACGGCTACACCGAAGAGACCTTCTTCACGTACTCCTACAGCCCGATCTACGACAACACCGACATCGTCGTGGGGTTGCTGGTCATCGCCACCGAGACCACCGCCCAAGTGATCGACCGTCGCCGGCTCGCCAGCGTCGGCTCGCTCGCCGGCGCCCTCGTCGGTGCCGCCACGATCGACTCCGTCGCCAAGGCGACCGTTCACTCGCTACGCGACTGTGGTGATCTACCCGCGGTCGAGGTCAACCTCATCGTGGCCGACAGCGTCGTGCGGATCGCCGGTCCTCGAGAGCCGGTGACTGATGCCGACGACCGAGAGCTCCTGCGCCAAGCGGTCACCGCCGAGGCGCCACTCGTGCTGGACCGCTGCTGGCAGCCGGGCCTTCCCGCCCGGCGAGTCGTGTTCGGCATCGACGACCCGAAGCTGCAAATGGTGGTCGTCGTCGAGCTCAACCCGAACGTTGCCTACGACGACGACTACCAGCGGTTCATCCGGGTGGTCAGTCAGACGGTCGCCGCGTCGTTGATGGCTGCACTTCTGCGTTCAGCCGAGCTCGGCGCGGTCAAGCACATCAGCGACACGCTGCAGCACGCCATGTTGGACCTGGCATCGGACCTGCCGACGGTGGCCGCCCGCTACGTGCCGAAGACGAGCGGCCTCACCGTCGGCGGCGACTGGTACGAGGTGCTCGATCTCGGCGAAGGGCGTCGTGGCTTGATCGTTGGTGATTGCGTCGGCCACGGCCTCGAGGCGGCGACCGCGATGGGTGCGCTCCGCAATGTCAGCCGCGCCCTCCTCGGCGAGGGTCGAGGGCCGGCTGAGGTCATCAATTCGCTTCACGGGTTCGCCACGACGATGCCTGCGGCGTTGTGCGCGACGGTGGTTTGCGCCATCGTCGATCTCGCCGCTCAGACGATCACCTACTCGAACGCCGGGCATCCGCCACCCTTGCTCGTCCGCGACGGCGTCCCCCTGTGGCTCGATGACGCCTTGGCCGCCCCCCTTGCCGTCGGGAAGCCGTCGCGGACGGAAGCCAACGTCGCCGTTCGCCCGGGTGACCTGCTGGTCATGTACACGGACGGGCTCGTCGAACGCCCCGGCGAGCTCATCGACGAAGGACTGCTCCGCCTCGCCGAGTGTGCGACCAGTTGCAGCGCAGAGTCGGTGCAGATCATCGCCGATCGCCTGATGGCTCAACTGATCGACGAGACCCCGCGCGATGATGTCGCCCTCGTTGTGAAGCGAATCCACTGAGCGGCACCGCCGTCCCGCTGGGGCCGAGGGATGGAGCCCCGCGATCCCCGGGTAAGGGGTGCTGGTGACACCCGTCGATGCCGCCTGGACGGGGCATTTCGAGCCGACACCTGACAGTGTCGCCGTGGTCCGTCACATCGTCGATGCTCGGCTCGAGCAGGTGTCGCCGACGGTCCGGCAGGCGGCGGTGCTCGTCGTTTCCGAGCTCGCTACCAACGTGGTCCGCCACGCCCGGACCCCCTACGCCGTACGGCTGGACATCGGAGAGACGGTGTCGATCGAGGTGACCGACACCGGGCCGGGCACGCCGCATCTGCTTCACGGCGCGCCAGTGGGAAGCGGCGGCTGGGGACTCCAGCTCGTGTCGACGCTCGCCTCGGCGTGGGGTGTCGAGCAGCAGGCGGGGGCGAAGACGGTGTGGGTCGAACTGACCACGTGACGGTGCGATCAACAGATGGGTCGACCGGAACCACGCGTGGTGAGCGTCAGCTGAGGCGTTCCACGACGTAGTCGATGCAGTTCGTGAGCGCCTCCACGTCGGACGGGTCGATGGCCGGGAACATGGCGATGCGCAGCTGGTTGCGCCCGAGCCGCCGGTAGGACTCGGTGTCCACGATGCCGTTGTGGCGTAGCACGGTCGACACCGTGGCTGCGTCGACGCCGGCCAGGTCGATGGTGCCGACGACGGCCGAGCGCATCGCCTCGTCGGCCACGAAGGGCGTGGCAAACGGCGACTTCGCCGCCCAGCCGTAGAGTGCGTCGGCCGACTGCCGGGACCGCGCCACGCACGCATCGAGCCCCCCGAAGCCGTTCATCCACTGCAGTTGCTGCTCCAGCAGGAACAGCGTGGCCAGCGCCGGGGTGTTGTACGTCTGGTCGAGCCGGCTGTTCTCGAGGGCGATCTTGAGGTCGAGCGACGCCGGGATCCAGCGCGCCGACGAGCCGATCTTCTCGATGCGGGTGATGGCCGCGGGCGAGCACAACGCGATCCAGAGGCCACCATCGGACGCGAAGCACTTCTGCGGCGCGAAGTAGTACACGTCGACCTCGGCCGTCGACCACGGCAGCCCACCGGCCCCCGAGGTGGCGTCGACGACGATGAGCCCGTCGGCGCCGACCGGGCGCACCAGCGGCATCATCACGCCCGTGGACGTCTCGTTGTGGGTGAGGGCGTAGACGTCGACCGACGGATCGGCCGCCGGCATTGGGTGGGTGCCGACGGGCGAGGAGATGACGTCGGGCGGGGCCAGGTGGGGCGCGGCATCGGCGGCGGCGGCGAACTTGGAGGAGAACTCACCGAAGCTGCAGTGCTGGCTCTTCCACTCGATGAGGCCGAAGGTGGCCACGTCCCAGAACACGGTGCTGCCGCCGTTGCCGACGATGACCTCCCAGCCGTCAGGCAGGCTGAAGAGCTCGGTGACGCCGGCACGGACGCGCCCGACCAGGTTCTTCACCGGCGCCTGGCGATGGGACGTGCCGAGCAGCGAGCCGCCCGCCTGGGCCAGGGCGTGCACCGCTTCGAGGGGCACCTTGGACGGGCCGCAGCCGAAGCGCCCGTCGCTGGGCCGCAGGTCGTCGGGAATGGTTATGCGCGGGGGGTCGGACGCACTCACTGTGCCATCCTGGCAGGCGTGAACCGGATCTCCCGAAGGATTGGCGCGATCGCCGAATCGGCGACGCTCGCCGTTGACGCCAAGGCCAAGGCGCTGAAGGCCGCGGGCGAAGACGTGATCGGCTTCGGAGCGGGCGAGCCCGACTTCCCGACGCCGGCGGCTGTCGTCGAAGCGGCCATCGCCGCGTGCCGCGACCCCAAGAACCACCACTACACACCGGTCGCCGGCCTGCCTGAGCTGCGCGAGGCCATCGCCGTCAAGACCAAGCGCGACTCGGGCTACGACTGCACGGCCAGCCAGGTGCTGGTCACCAACGGCGGCAAGCAGGCCGTCTACAACACCTTCGCCGCCCTGCTGGACCCGGGCGACGAGGTCATCGTGCCGGCCCCGTACTGGACCACCTACCCGGAGGCCATCGCCCTTGCCGGGGGCGTGGCCGTCGAGGTCATGACCGACGTGGCGTCCGGCTTCCGCATCAGCCTCGACCAGCTCGACCGGGCCGTCACCGAACGCACCAAGGCGTTGCTGTTCGTGTCGCCCAGCAACCCCACGGGCGCCGTGTACCCGGTCGCCGACGTGGAGGCCATCGGGTGGTGGGCGGCCGAGCGGGGCATCTGGATCGTCACCGACGAGATCTACGAGCACCTCACCTACGGCGACCACGAGTTCACCTCCATGCCGGTCGTGGTGCCCGACATCGCCGAGCGCTGCGTCGTGCTGAACGGCGTGGCCAAGACCTACGCCATGACCGGCTGGCGCGTCGGGTGGATGATCGGTCCCAACGACGTCATCGCGGCGGCGACCAACCTGCAGTCGCACGCCACGTCGAACGTGGCCAACGTGTCGCAACGCGCCGCCCTGGCGGCGGTCAGCGGTGACCTGGGCGCGGTGGCCGAGATGCGCACCGCCTTCGACCGCCGCGGCCGCAAGATGCACGAACTGCTGTCGGCCATCCCGGGTGTCACCAACCTCGAGCCGCAGGGCGCGTTCTACTGCTTCCCGTCGTTCGAGGGCGTGCTCGGCCGCTCGATCGGTGGCCGCACCCCGGAGACCAGCCTGGCCTTGGCCGACGTGGTGCTGTCAGAGGCCAAGGTGGCCTTCGTGCCGGGCGAGGCCTTCGGCGCGCCGGGCTACGGGCGCTTCTCCTTCGCCCTCGGCGACGACGACCTGATCGAGGGGATCACCCGACTGGCCACGTTGCTGTCTTGAAGCTTCCCGAGAGCCCGCGGGCCCGGCTCGGCCTGCTGGCAGGAGTCCTGGCCACGCTCGTGCTGGCGGCGGGGCTGGTGAGGCTGATCGGTGGCGGCGGCAGCGCTCCCGCGGTCGAGCGGGTGCCTGGCACCCCGTCACAGGGCGGTGACTTCACCGTCGCCGCCTACGAGGGCCTCGGCGTGTGGGTCGACGTGTTCGACTACGTGCCCGTCTACCAGAACGGCGGGGTGCCACCCACCGTCGTCGCCAGTGACGTCGACACCATGGCCAGCCTGGGCGTGAAGACGCTGTACCTCCAGGCGGCCCGCAACGACGAGCGCACCAACGGCCTCGTCGCCCCCGACCTCATGGTGCCGTTCCTGGAGCGGGCCCATCACCTGGGCATGCGGGTCGTGGGCTGGTACTACCCCGACTTCGCCAGTGTCGACGTCGACCTCGAGCGGCTGCTGCAGATCGCCCACTTCGACGTAGGGGGCCAGCGCTTCGACGGGGTGTCGGTCGACATCGAGGACAACCAGGTCGTGGCCGATCCCGCCGAGCGCAGCCAGCGCCTGGTCGAGCTGTCAAGGCGTCTCCGTGAGGCCCTCGGGCCCGACGCCGCCATCTCCGCCACCGTCATGCCGGCGGTGCTGACCGAGGTGCTCAACCGGACGTATTGGGCCGGCTTCCCGTGGGCTGCGCTGAAGCCCTACTACGACGTGTGGATGCCGATGGCGTACTGGAGCTTCCGTGACCGCGAGAGCCCCTACAAGAGCGGATACACCTACACCGTGGAGAGCGTGCGGCGCATGCGGGCACTGGTCGGTGACCCCAACCTGAAGGTGCATCCTGTCGGGGGCATCGCCGATGTCATCACCGAGGCCGAGACCCGCGACTTCCTCCGCGCCCTCGCCGACACCGACTCCATCGGCGGCTCGCTCTACGACTACCGCACCACCAATGGCGGGATCTGGGGCGTGCTGCGCGGGACCGAGGCGGCACTGGCGGCACCGCCGTCGCCCACCACCACCCAGCCCGACGCCACCACCGCCCCGGCCACCACCGCCGCGCCCTCAGGGTAGATAGGCCGAAGATCGATCGGGGCCGGGTTGGTCATGGTCGCGGTGCGCGGTCGGCGACGGCGGCACTGATCGTTTCTCGTCACGCTTGAGCAGCAAATCCGCGGCAGTACTGCACCGAGAAGCTGGTTTGCACCGAGAAATGTTCACTGAGCGTAGGTACTGGTCCAGCAGGCCGCGCCGGGCGACATTGCCGCTACCAACCGCGCCATTGACGATGGGCGAGCGCTCGTCGAACAACCCAGCCTGCGAACGGGTGCCGTTGACGACCGCCGGCAACCACGGGCGTACCGGCGGGTAGCGAGATCCACCGCACGGACGCCATATTGGCGCAATCGCTAGGCGCCGCTCCGGCCGTCCGGCTTGAATTGGCCACCGTGCCCCGTGTCCTTGTCACCGAAGAGATCGCCGAACGCGGGCTGGACGGCCTCCGTGCCGCCGGCTGCGACGTGGACGTCCGCCTCGACCTGTCGCCCGACGAGCTCCTCGTCGCGGTGAAGGGTGCTGACGCCCTCATCATCCGCTCCGCCACGGACGTGACCGCCGAGGTACTGAGCGCGGGCACCAACCTCGTCGTCGTGGGCCGGGCCGGCATCGGCCTCGACAACGTGGACGTGGAGGCGGCGACGCGTCGCGGGGTCATGGTGGTCAACGCGCCGCAGTCGAACATCATCTCGGCCGCCGAGCACACCATGGCCCTGCTCCTGGCCCAGGCCCGCAACGTGCCCCAGGCCCACGCCGCCCTGACGGCCGGTCGCTGGGAGCGGTCGCGGTGGGAGGGCGTGGAGCTGGCCAACAAGACCCTTGGTGTGGTCGGTCTGGGTCGCATCGGCAAGCTGGTGGCCCAGCGCGCCCTGGCGTTCGGCATGCGGCTCGTGGCCTACGACCCCTACGTCTCGCCGGAGCGGGCCCGCCAGATGTCGGTCGAACTGCTCACGATCGAGCGCCTCGTGGAGGTGTCGGACTTCCTCACGGTGCACCTGCCCAAGACCCCCGAGACGGTCGGGCTGATCGGCGCCGACCTGCTGAAGCGGGCCAAGCCCGAGCTGAGGGTGATCAACGTGGCTCGCGGCGGCATCGTCGACGAGACGGCGCTGGCCGACGCCGTAGCCGAGGGCCGCATCGCCGGGGCCGCCCTTGACGTGTTCACCAGCGAGCCGATGACCGAGTCGCCGCTGTTCGGGCTGCCCACCGTCGTGGTGACGCCCCACCTCGGTGCCAGCACGCGCGAGGCCCAGGACAAGGCCGGTGACACCATCGCCGAGATGGTGCAGCTGGCGCTGGCCGGCGAGTTCGTGCCCTTCGCCGTCAACGTGAGCGCCGCGGAGGCGGCCGAGACCGTGCGTCCCTACCTCCCACTGGCCGAGCGCCTCGGTCGGCTGTTCGCGTCGCTGGCCGAGGGCGCGCCGTCCACCGTCGAGGTGGCCTACGAGGGGCAATTGGCCGACTACGACACCCGCATCCTCACGCTGTCGGTCCTGAAGGGCCTGTTCGGCGGCGTCAGTGACGAGCCGGTGACCTTCGTGAACGCCCCCAACCTGGCCAGAGAGCATGGCGTCGAGGTCCGTGAGACGTCGTCAGCGACCTCCGTCGACTACGTGAACCTGGTGACGGTGCGCGGCGGCGGCCACGTGCTGTCGGGCACCTTGACCGGCCAGCGCGGCGAGCCCCGCATCGTCAACGTGGACGATCACACCACGGATCTGCCGCCGGCGGCGCACATGCTGGTGGTGCGCAACGACGACCGCCCCGGGATGATCGGACTGGTCGGCACCGTGCTGGGCCAGGCCGGTGTCAACATTGCCGACATGGACGTGGGACGGGGCCAGCAGCCGGGGTCGGCCATCATGGTCCTCGCCACGAGCGAGTCGGCGCCGCCGTCGCTGATCGAGCAGCTGCGCGCCGCGCCCGGCATCTTGTCGGTGCACGTCCTCACCGGCGAGTGAGGTCTACTCCTCGATGGTGATGGCGCCCGTGGGGCACACCTCAGCGGCGTCGCGCACCTTCGTCCAGAGCTCCTCCGGCGGTTCCTCCTGCAGCACGTACAGGAAACCGTCGCTGCGGACCTCGAACACCTCGGGGCACGTCTGCATGCACGCGCCGGTGCTGGCGCACACGTCGTAGTCGACCACCACTCGCATGGCGCGGGACACTAGTGCGGTCAGCGCTTGGCGGCGCGGAAGCCGTCGGCCTCGGCGGCCTCGGGGCTGGTGTAGCAGCGGTCCGGGATGGTGCGGTCGTAGGCGAACATCCCTGGCAGGTGGTAGATCCCCGACGCCAGCTTGACCTTCACGTCGTAGCCCTTGGGGCAGGCCCGATCGACCGGGTCGTGCCATCGCTGCGAGGGCGGGACGTCCTCGGCGATGACCGGCGCCGGCGGCGCGGTCGACGCCAACGCCGCCTCGGCGTCGTCGAAAGCCGGCCACACCGGGCGCAGGGTCGGCTCGGCGGCCACGCTGCGGCGTCGGATGATGAACACGACGCCCCACGCGAGGCCACCGATGAGGACGAGTCGGAGGAGCCAGCGGCGCATCAGCGCCGACGCTAGCGGTCGGCGTGTTGCCGGCGGTGCGCACAGAGGACGGCGCGGAGCGACGCGGTGATGATGTTGGGGTCGATGCCCACGCCCCACCGCAGGGCCCCGTCGCCGTCGACGGTCTCCACGTAGGCCACGGCCGAGGCGTCGGCGCCGCTGCCGATGGCATGCTCGGCGTAGTCGACCACGTCAAGGGCGGTGCCGAAGTCGTCTCGCAGGGCATGGACGAAGGCGTCGATCGGGCCGTTGCCCTCGCCGCTCACCGTGCGGTGCTGGCCGTCCACGACCAGTTGGGCAGTGATGCTGGTGACGTTGCCCCCGGCCTTGGTCGCCAGCTCGTGCGAGCGGAGCTCGATCGTGGGCGCCGGCGGGAGGTACGCCGTCTGGAAGGCGTCCCACATGGAGCCGGGGCTGATCTCGGTGCCGGAGTCCTCCGTGATGGCCTGGATGGTCTTGGAGAACTCGATCTGGAGCCGCCGCGGCAGGTCGAAGCCGTGCTCGGCCTTCATCACGAAGGCCACGCCGCCCTTGCCCGACTGGCTGTTGACCCGGATGACCGCCTCGTAGGAGCGCCCGACGTGCTTGGGGTCGATGGGCAGGTAGGGCACCGCCCATGCCTTGTAGTCGGCGGGCAGGGCCTCCATGCCCTTCTTGATGGCGTCCTGGTGCGAGCCCGAGAACGCCGTGTAGACGAGGTCGCCGACGTAGGGGTGACGGGGGTGCACCGGCAGGCGATTGCAGTACTCGGCGGTGCGGCGCAGCGCGTCGATGTCGGACATGTCCAGCATGGGGTCGACCCCCTGGCTGAACAGGTTCATGGCCAGCGTGACCACGTCGACGTTGCCGGTGCGCTCACCGTTGCCGAACAGCGTGCCCTCGACACGATCGGCGCCGGCCATCACGCCCAGTTCAGCGGCGGCCACCGCGCAGCCCGCGGTCGTTGTGGGGATGCAGCGAGAGCACGATGCGGTCGCGGTTGCGGATGTTGCGGTGGAAGTACTCGATGACGTCGGCGTAGATGTTCGGCGTGTACATCTCCACCGTGGCCGGCAGGTTGAAGATGATCTTGCGGTCGGAGGTGGGCTCGATGATGTCGGCCACCGCCTCGCAGATCTCGACGGCGTAGTCGACTTCGGTGCCGGTGAAGCTCTCGGGGCTGTACTCGTAGAACACGTCGGTGCCCGGCACCGTCTCCTCGAGCTTGCGGGCCAGGCGGGCGGCGCTGGTGGCGATGTCGGTGATGCCGTCCTTGTCCAGACCGAAGACGACGCGCCGCTGCAGCACCGACGTGGAGTTGTAGAAGTGGACGATGGCGCGGGCCGATCCCTTGATCGACTCGTACGTGCGCTCGATCAGCTCGGGCCGGCACTGCGTGAGGACCTGGATGACGACGTCGTCCGGGATGAGGTCTTCCTCGATGAGCTGGCGTACGAAGTCGAAGTCGGGCTGGCTGGCCGACGGGAAGCCGACCTCGATCTCCTTGAAGCCCATCTTCACCAGCGCGTCGAACATGCGCCGCTTGCGGGTCGGGTCCATGGGGTCGATGAGGGCCTGGTTGCCGTCGCGCAGGTCGACCGAGCACCACAGCGGTGCCTGCTCGATGCGACGGTTCGGCCACTGCCGATCGGCGATGACGAGCGGCAGCGGCTGGATGGGCTCGTACCGTTCGAACGGCATGCGCTTCGGCGTGGTGGGCGGCGGGGCCATCGGGGTTCTCCTCGTGAACGTGAGCGGGGTGGAAGTCGGGCCGGAAAAAGCAAGAACCTCCTGAGCCGATTTGGCGCAGGAGGTCGGGCGAGTGCCTATGTGGCACCCGCCTAGGTGAGAAGGAGCAGTCCGTGCTGAACGGTCATTGCCTTCCAGGGTGCCAGCATTCGCACTGCTTTGTCAATCACGGCATCGTGTGCACGAGTGCGTCGAGTCGCACGAAGGTGACGTCGTAGGTGCCGTCGGCCCGGCGCAGCTCGTCGACCCGCTCGGTCATGGCGGCGCGGAAGGCGTCGTGACGGTCGACCGGCAAGTCGATCAGGTACGCCTGCTCGCATTGGCTGCGCACCCAGCCCAGCACGCTGTCGCGATCGAACGGGCGCCGCTGGGCGATCGTGCGGACCCAGTCACCGTCGCCGACGGCGAAGCCGGCGGCCTCCAACAGGTCGAGGGCGGCGCCGGCGGGGAGGAAGTTCCACGGCGCCACCGGACCGTCCAGGGAGCGCGAGATGTCGTCGAGGAGCTGCTGCGGTCCCGCCACGTTGTCGCCGCCACCGCACTCGATGCGCAGCCAGCCACCGTCGCTCAGCACACCGCGCGCCGCGCTCAGCACGCCGGGCCAGTCGGGCCGCGGCACCCAGTGCAGCGCGGCACGCGAGTAGATGCCGTCGAAGCGGTCGCCGCCGACGAGGGACCCCAGCTGCTGCGCCGGGCCCAGCACGAACGACTGGTTGGCGGCGCCCGCTGCGGACGCGGCGTCGACCATGCTGGCCGAGCCGTCGAGGCCGACGACGTGACCGTCGGGCACCATGGCCGCCACCGTGCGGGTGAGCTCGCCACTGCCGCAGGCGATGTCGAGGATGCGGTCCGACGGCCGCAACGGCAAGGTGGCCAGGAAGGCCTCGTCGTGGGCCTGGTGATGACCGCGGTTGGCGGCGTAGACGGCCGCATCCCACGCCGGCAGCACGGCCTCCATCACGCCACCGACGGCATCCACGACGGCCGCCCTTGCTCGTAGGCCGTGATGTCGGCCTCGTGGGTGAGGGAGATCCCGATGTCGTCGAGGCCGTGCAGGAAACGGTGTCGCGTGGGATCGTCGAGCGGGAACGACTCCACGATGCCGAGGCTCGGGACCTCGACGACTCTGCGCTCCACGTCGATCACGATCTCCATCTCGGGATCGAGCTCCAGCGCAGCGTGGAGCTGATCGACGGTCGCGGCCGAGAGAACCACCGGCACGAGCCCGTTCTTAGTGGAGTTGTTGCGGAAGATGTCGCCGAAGCGCGGCGAGATCACGACGCCGAAGCCGTAGTCCATGAGCGCCCAGACCGCGTGCTCCCGCGACGAGCCGACGCCGAAATTGGAGCCGGCCACGAGAATGGTGGCGCCGGCGAAGCGCTCGTCGTTGAGGACGAAGCTGGGCTCGTCGCGCCACTCCGAAAAGAGCCCTCGGCCGAAGCCGGTGCGCTCGACGCGCTTGAGCCAATCCGACGGGATGATCTGGTCGGTATCGACGTCGCTGCGGGTCAGCGGTACCCCCCGGCCGGTGTGGATGCGCACTTCTTTCATGTCAGATCCTCCGGGGCAGCGAAGTGGCCGGCCACTGCAGTGGCGGCGGCGACGGCGGGGGACACGAGATGGGTGCGGCCGCCACGGCCCTGGCGCCCCTCGAAGTTGCGGTTCGAGGTGCTGGCGCAACGCTCACCCGGCGACAGCGTGTCGGGGTTCATGGCGAGGCACATCGAGCAGCCCGGCTCGCGCCACTCGAAGCCCGCGGCCTCGAAGACCGTGTGCAGACCCTCGGCTTCGGCCTGCGCCTTGACGGCGTGGGAGCCAGGGACCACGAGGGCCCGGGCCACCGACACGTGGCGACCGTCGAGCACCGCCGCGGCGGCGCGCAGGTCCTCGATGCGGCTGTTGGTGCAGGACCCGATGAACACCGTGTCGACGGCGATGTCGCGCAGCGCGGTGCCGGCGGTGAGGCCCATGTAGGTGAGGGCGCGGGCGGCGGCCTCGCGTCCGGCGGCATCGCCGAAGGCGTCGGGGTCCGGCACCGCCGCGTCGATCGAGGCGACCTGGCCCGGGTTCGTGCCCCACGAGACGTGGGGTCGCAAGGAGGCCGCATCGATCACGACGTCGGTGTCGAACGCCGCACCCTCGTCGGTGCGCAGCGCTCGCCAGTCGTCGACGGCCCGCTCCCACTCGGGCCCCTTCGGGGCGTGGCGCCGGCCCTCGAGGTAGGCGAGCGTCGTGTCGTCGGGGGCGATCATGCCGGCGCGGGCGCCCGCTTCGATGCTCATGTTGCACACGGTCATGCGGCCCTCCATCGAGAGGGACCGGATGGCCGAGCCGCGGTACTCGATCACGTGGCCGATGCCACCACCGGTGCCGATCTGGCCGATGATGGCGAGGATCACGTCCTTGGCGGTGACGCCGGCGGGCAGGTCGCCGTCGACCGTGACGGCCATCCAGCGGGGCCGCGACTGGGGCAGCGTCTGGGTGGCCAGCACGTGCTCGACCTCGCTGGTGCCGATGCCAAAGGCGAGCGCCCCGAACGCGCCGTGGGTGGCGGTGTGGGAGTCGCCGCAGACGATGGTCATGCCCGGTTGCGTGAGGCCCTGCTCCGGGCCGATCACGTGGACGATGCCCTGGCTGGGGTCGCCCATGGCGTAGAGCCGGATGCCGAACTCGGCGGCGTTGCGCCGCATCACCTGCACCTGCTTGGCCGAGATGGGGTCCTTGATGGGCAGGTGGATGTCGGTGGTGGGGACGTTGTGGTCCTCGGTGGCCACCGTGAGGTCGGGCCGCCGCACCGTGCGACCGGTCAGGCGGAGGCCGTCGAAGGCCTGCGGGCTGGTGACCTCGTGCACCAGGTGGAGGTCCACGTAGAGCAGGTCGGGATGGCCCGAGCCCTCATGGACGACGTGGCGGTCCCAGACCTTCTGCGCCAGCGTGGTGGGGGGTGTCGTAGCTGACGATGTCACGGTCGTGTCCCCATCGTGGTCGGGCTCGGGATCTCTGCCATCATGTGGTCTCACTCTCTGAGACGCTATTCTCGCCTCGTGGACACGACTGTACCCAGCATCGGCGTGCTCGACAAGGCCGTGGCCGTCATCGACGCCCTGGCCCGGGCGCAGCGCCCGATGGGCCTGGCCGACCTGGTGGCGGCATCGTCGCTGCCCCGGGCCACCGCCTATCGCATCGCCGTCGCCCTCGAGGCCCATGGCCTGGTGCGACGCGACGCCGAGGGGCGGTTCGCGCCGGGCCTGCGGCTGGTCGGGCTCGGGCGCGCCGCGGCCTCGGCGTTCCCGCTGGCCGAGGCGGCCCGGCCGGTGCTGGAGCGCCTGCGGGACGAGACCGGCGAGAGCGTGCAGCTGTTCGTGCGCTCGGGTGGCGGGCGGCTGTGCGTGGAGTCGTTCGAGTCGGCCCACGGGCTGCGCTGGATCGTGCCCGTCGGCGAGGTGCTGCCGCTGGACCGGGGCTCGGCCGGCCGGGTCCTCAGCGGGGCGCCGGAACCGGTCGTGGAGTCGGTGGAGGAACGGGAGGTGGGGGTGGCCTCGGTGTCGGCCGCCGTCCACGACCGCACCGGCGCCGTCGTGGCCGCCGTCAGCGTGTCGGGGCCGGTCGAGCGGCTCACCCGGGCGCCGGCGCGGCGCTACGGCAACGAGGTCACGGTCGCCGCCGCCGCCATCGAGGCCGTTCTCCGATAGCCGCCATCCGACAAGGAGCGCTCAGCACTTTCCGATCGCGCCGGCGGCCCGCACACACCAGTGCATGGACCACCTGACCGACGACGATCTCTACCGCCTGACCTCTGCGCTGGCGACGGTGTTGCATGCCACCAACCGTTGGCACGAGCCACCGCGCCTGTACGGGTTGCTGCCCCGCAGCGCGCCGCCTGGCCGCACAGGCGTGCTCGCCGCCGGTGGCCGGCGCTGGCTGGGACTGGCCGAAGGTGATCCGTACTCGTTTCTCGACACGGTGCGGATCACGGAGCGGGAGGCGTCGGCCCTCGCCCTCGTGGCGTGCGGTTGGGCCACATCGACGGTGACGGGGCGGCGGACGCGGATGCGCACGGTCGTGGTGGTGACCCCCGACCGGCGCCAATGTGCGTCCCTCGATCGCCGTCACGATCACGACGGCATCGTCATCGACGACCGTACCGAGGGGCCGATGATGCGCGCCCTGCTGGCCGCATGGACCACCGACGAGCTCACGGGCCCTCCGTCGGCAGGATGACCAGCATCTCGTCGCGACGAGTACCCCGGTACTCGTCGCGCCTCCCGCACCGCGCTTCGTGCGCATCCTGAGGTCGGCAGGGAGGAGGTGCATGCGAAACCTGGCCGTGTTGACGGAGCAGCACCTGAACGAACAGCTCAGCGCGCTCGCCGCGCACTACCAGGCGATGATCGACGCCGCGACCGGTGACGTCGTCGACGCGATCGCCGCCGTCATGGTGCAGGACCAGCGCTCACGCGACCTGCTGGCGTCGGGACCGAACCTCGCGCCCCACGACGGCTGGGTCGCCCACTGGCAGATCCGCCGGCGTGTGGCCACCACCCTGAGCCAGCTCCAGTTCGCCATCCGGCAGTACGACCGCGCCGTGGCCCGGCTCCAGGATGTGGCCATGACGGTGATCGCCGCCGCCGACACCGCCGTGGCGGTCGAGCGTTCGTTCGCCGTGGCCTATGACCCGTCCTACGTGCTCACGGTGGTGGAGCCGCACGCGCTGCGGATGCTGCGGGCTCTCGCCGGCGGTGTCCTGCCCTCCGAGCTGCGCCTTTGCGCCTACGAGGCGCCTGGCGTGCGGTCCCCTGTAGCGGGGTAGTTCGTCGCGACAGCCGGTGGCGCGTCATCTGGCGCGCGCCGATTCGTTACGAAGCCGCACCCCGATTGCACTGGCCATGCCGACGATCGATGTCAGTGTCCTAAATGAGCCAACGACGCCTCGGGAACCCACTTCCGTCCACGGGCGAAGGAGGCTGATCAGCCATGACCAGTGGCAACGAGCACGACCGACCAGACCATGCCGAGTGGAGGGTGGCGCCGGTCGACGGGCCACCGAGACGGCTCACATCGGGCGCCGTCCATCCTCCAGGCGACGAATCCGCCCGCGGCACGCTGGGGCTGCCCGTGCTGACCGACCGGTCCCTCGGCCCGGTGATGTCGGTGCGCCAGCCGTTCAGCGCCGGCGGCTCGGGTCTGGTGCGCCCGTTCTTCTATCGCGATGTCAGCGACTTCCACCGCCACCTGCAGACCGATCAGTGGGCGGCGGCCATCGTGGACTTCGGGCTGTTCCAGGACCACTCCAGCCGTCCGGATCTGAGCGGGCCGTTCTGGCGGCTGGACGTGGTGGACCAACTGCTGCGGCTCAAGCGCATCCCGGACCGACCGCTGCTGGCGTTGATCCGTGACCGGTTCGACCTCTCCTCGCAGGCGGCACTGGCCGAGGCGATGGCCGACATGCCGACGTTCGCCGGTGTCGTGTCCAGCCTGGACGACATCGAGCGGGCCTTCGCCGGGCTGGCCAGCGACGGCAGCTACTGGGCCGGCATCCCGCGCCGGCGGATCCGCGCCGTGCGGGGCTTCCTGGATGTCATGGAAGACGAGGGGCGCACGAAGACCGGCTACTGGATGCGCCACCTGCTGGTCGCGGCGGCGGCCGGCTTCCTGGGGCCGCAGATGGTGGCGAAGCTGCTCAACTTCCGGCCCCAGACGGTCAAGAGCTGGAGCAGCCGGATCGACGGCGAGCTCCGCAAGGCCTTCGACCTGGCGCCGCCGGGCTACCCGATGTCGATGATCGCCGCCACCGCGCAGGCATTGCAGCCGTGGCTGTGGTTGTGGGCCCGCCGGCACCGGGGCCACTTCGAACGTGGGTTCCTGGAGCAGCTGCGGCCCGACGCGTTGGGCGGTGATCTGCCGCGGGCCGGCGTGCGCTGAAGCACCGGCCGCCGGGTCAGGACACCGCTTGGGCGCCGCCGCCCGAGCCCGTCACTGCATCGCACGCGGCGAGGAGCGCCGGCACGAACAGCTCGGACGCGGCCACGCAGGCGTCGTGGTCCGCATCGAGGTGGAACCCGACGGCGTCCGGAATCGACTCCAACAGCCGCTGCTGGTTGGCCGGCGGCACCACGTGGTCGCGCGTGGGGATGATCACCGCCGACGGGCAGTCGACGGCGCCGATCCAGTCATGGGAGGAGAACCGGCCGATGGCGGTGCCGGCCTCGAGCACGGCCTGCCAGTCGTTCTGCATGACCTCGTGCAGCGCCCAGCCCTCGTACTTGCGGCTGCGGCGGGCCAGGAACTGATCGCCCAGCCACGTGCGGGCCTGTGCCGGCGTGACGCGGTAGGCCCTGGCCAGCCCCGCCAAGGCAAGGAAGCTCAGCCGGTCCTGGCGGGTGCTGGTGAAGCTGCGGGCGGTGGCGCACAGCACCATGCCGCCGACCAGCGGGCGATGGCGCCGCCAGAGCAGCATCGCGATGGGGCCGCCCATGGAGTACCCGACCGGCACGAGCTGAGCGATGCCGAGCAGCGACGCGAGGGCAGCGACATCGTCGGCGCAGTCCTCCAGCCGGAACGGGCGCGGGGCCCGGATGCCCTTGCCGTGGCCCCGAAGGTCGAGGGCGACCACGTGATACCGCTCGGCCAAGGAGGCATAGGTGCGGAACCAGGTCACGTCGGCGGTCACCGTCCAGCCGTGCAGGAGCACGAGGGTGGATGCGCCGGAGGGTCCGGGCAGCTCGCGTACGAGTGTGGTGCCCCGACCGGGAAGCTCGACCTCACGACCGGGTGGTAGCGGCGGCGGCGCGTCCACGTCGGGCGGTGGCGGCGCCTCGTCGTTGCTCACGCACCCGCACCTTACGGCGCGGCGACCTTGATGATCTTGACTCCGAGCGTGCCCGTCGGCGCCTGGTACTGCACCACGTCACCGGCGCGATGGCCCGACAGCGCCTCCCCGAGCGGGGAGCCGGGGGAGATCACGTCGAAGTTGTCGTTGCGCTCTTCGATGTGGCCGATGAGGTACGTCTCGGCGTCGTCGTCGGAGTCGCCGGCGTAGACGATGGTGACCACCATCCCGGGGCCGACCACCCCGGCGGCACCACCTTCGACGATCTCGCAGTTGTTCAGGATGGAGTCGAGCTGGCGGATGCGGCCCTCCATGTGGCCCTGCTGGTCCTTGGCCGCCTGGTAGTCGCCGTTCTCGGACAGGTCGCCCAGCTCGCGGGCCCGCTCGATGGCTTGCGCGATCTCGATGCGGCCGCGCGTGGTGAGGTCCTCGTACTCGGCCTGGAGTCGCTCGTAGGCGGCCCGGGAGAGCTGGTGGACATCTGACATGAGAACCCACGGTACCCCCGGGGTTGACTGTCCAACCGCCGATTGACGAAGATGTAGCTGATGGCCGAGTTCCACTCGCAGGTAATCATCATCACGTAGCGCACGCCGACGATCGGTGTGCGCCAACGAGCCGTCCCTTCGGGGGCGGCTTTTCACTTCTCCGGACGAAAGACGAACATGACCAACCACCGCATCGCGATCATCGGCGGCGACGGCATCGGGCCCGAAGTCACGGCGGAGGCCGTGAAGGTGGTACGCGCCGCCGGCGTAGGCATCGACACGGTCGACTTCGACCTGGGCGGTCGCCGCTACCTCGCCACCGGGGAGGTGCTGCCGGACAGCACGCTGCAGGAGCTGAGGGACTTCGACGCCATCCTGCTCGGTGCCGTGGGAACGCCGGAGGTGCCGCCGGGGGTGCTCGAGCGAGGCCTGCTGCTGCGCCTGCGCTTCGAGTTGGACCTCTACGTCAACCTGCGCCCGTTCCACGGCGACGGGCTCGACTTCGTCGTCATCCGCGAGAACACCGAAGGCACCTACGCCGGTGAAGGCGGCTTCTTGCGCAAAGGCACACCGCACGAAGTCGCCACCCAGGGCTCGGTGAACACCCGCATGGGGGTCGAGCGCTGCGTGCGCTACGCCTTCGAACTGGCTCAGACCCGGTCCCGCAAGCACCTCACCCTGGTGCACAAGACGAACGTGCTCACCTTCGCCGGCGATCTCTGGGAGCGCACCTTCAACATCGTGGCGGCCGAGCACCCCGACGTCGCCACCGCCTACAACCACGTCGACGCGGCGTGCATCTACTTCGTGCAGGACCCCGGACGCTACGACGTGATCGTCACCGACAACCTCTTCGGCGACATCCTCACGGACCTCGGCGGCGCCGTCGCCGGGGGCATCGGCCTGGCCTCATCGGCCAACCTCAACCCGGCCCGCACCGGTCCATCGCTGTTCGAGCCGGTGCACGGCTCGGCGCCCGACATCGTTGGCACCGGCAAGGCCAACCCCACCGCCGCCATCCTCTCGGCGGCGCTCATGCTCGACTTCCTCGGTGAGGCCGACGCGGCTGCCCGCATCCGCAAGGCGTGTGAGGACGTTCCGACCGCCACGACGTCGGTCATCGGTGACCAAATCGCAGAAAGGCTCTGATCCATGCCCATCACGCCCACCGAGAAGGTCTGGATGAACGGCCATCTGGTCGATTGGGCCGACGCCAAGATCCACATCCTCACCCACACCCTCCACTACGGCACCGGCGTCTTCGAGGGTCTTCGTTGTTACGAGACCAAAGACGGCCCGGCCATCTTCCGCCTCACCGACCACATGACCCGGCTGCACCAGTCGGCCAAGATCCTCATGATGCCGATGCCGTATTCGGTGGAGGAACTCGTGCAGGCGGCCAAGGACACGGTGCGAGCGACCGGTCTGCCGTCGTGCTACGTGCGCCCGATCGCCTACTACGGCTTCGGCGAGATGGGTGTGTCCACGCTGAACTGCACGGTCGACGTCGCCATCGCCTGCTGGCCGTGGGGCGCCTACCTGGGCGACGAGGCGCTGCTGAAGGGCGCCCGCATGAAGGTGTCGTCGTGGACGCGCCACGACCACAACACCATGCCGCCAGCGGCCAAGACGACGGGCAACTACGTGAACTCGTCGCTGGCCAAGGTTGAGGCAGTCAAGGCGGGCTACGACGAGGCCATCATGCTCAACCCGCAGGGCTTTGTGTCGGAGTGCACCGGCGAGAACCTGTTCGTCGCCCGCCAGGGCAAGCTGATCACACCGCCACTCACGGCCGGTGCCCTCGAAGGCATCACCCAGAGCTCGGTGATGACGATCGCCGACGATCTCGGCTTCGAGGTCCGCGTCGACCTGCTGGCCCGCAGCGACCTCTACATCGCCGAGGAGATCTTCCTGTGCGGCACGGCGGCGGAGGTCACGCCGGTCAACTCGGTCGACGACCGCTCCGTCCCGTGCCCGGGGCCGATGACGAAGGCAGTGATGGAGGAGTACGGCAGGGCCGTCCGTGGTCAGGTCGATCGTTACAAGGATTGGGTGGAACATGTCTGACCGGATGCCAACGGCCGTAGAGGTCTTCGACACGACGCTGCGCGACGGCGCCCAGGTAGAAGGGGTCTCGCTCAGCGTCGACGACAAGCTTCGTATCGCCGAGCAGCTCGACTACCTCGGCGTCGACTTCATCGAGGGCGGATGGCCCGGCGCCAATCCCAAGGACGAGGAGTTCTTCCGGCGGGCGCGCACCGAGCTGCGGCTCGACACGGCCACGCTCGTCGCCTTCGGGTCTACACGGCGGGTGAAGGGCAAGGTGGACGACGACGCCACGCTCCGCAACCTGGTGGAGGCGGGCACGTCGACGGTGTGCATCGTGGGCAAGTCGTCTGAGTACCACGTCACCCAGGCCCTGCAGACCGACCTCGACGAGGGTGTGGCCATGGTGGCCGACTCGGTGCGCTTCCTGAGCGGCGAAGGTCTGCGGGTCATGCTCGACGCCGAGCACTTCTTCGACGGCTACAAGCAGAACCCCGAGTTCACCCTGCGGGTGCTCGAGTCGGCCGCGCTCCAGGGGGCCACCCACGTCGTGCTGTGCGACACCAATGGTGGCTCGTTGCCCTTCGACGTGGAAGACATCGTCGGTGAGGTGGTCGACTACCTCGGTCACGACGTCATCGTCGGTGTGCATCTGCACGACGACACCGGTTGCGGCGTAGCCAACGCGCTGGCCGGAGTCCGCGGCGGGGCCCGCCACGTGCAGGGCACGATCAACGGGCTCGGCGAGCGCACCGGCAACTGCAACCTGTCCACCATCATCCCCAACCTCTCGTTGAAGATGGGTGTGGCCACGCTGCCGGAAGGGCGCATCGAGCGCCTCACCTCGGTGAGCCATCACATCGCAGAACTGGTCAACCGGCCGCTCAACAACCAGGCGCCGTACGTCGGATCGTCAGCCTTCGCCCACAAGGCCGGTCTGCACGTGTCGGCCATCGCCAAGGCCAAGGACGCCTACGAGCACATCGATCCCGAGGCGGTGGGCAACGGCACCCGCTTCGTCGTGTCGGAGCTGGCCGGGCGGTCCACCATCACGATCAAGGCGAAGGAGCTCGGGTTGCCGATGGACGGCGCCGCCATCTCCAACGTGATCGACGAGTTGAAGCGGCTGGAACACGAGGGTTACCACTTCGAGGCGGCCGATGCGTCGCTCGAGCTGCTTGATGCGCCGCGCCGCCGGGTGGGAGCAAGAGTTCTTCACGGTCGAGTCCATGCGGGTCATCGCCGACGAGCTGCCCAGCGGTGCCTTCGTCACGGAGGCCACCGTGAAGGTGCACCTCGACGGCCAGCGGGTGGTCACCACGGCCGAGGGCAACGGTCCGGTCAACGCCATCGACGCCGCGCTGCGGTCGGCCATCAGCTCGAAGTACCCCCAGCTCGACCGGGTGCGCCTGGTCGACTTCAAGGTGCGCATCCTCGACGGCGCCGCCGGCACCGGTGCCGTCACCCGGGTGCTGCTCGACGCCACCAACGGCGAGCGCACGTGGAGCACGATCGGCGTCAGCGAGAACATCATCCAGGCGTCGTGGCAGGCCCTGTCCGACTCGATCGTGTATGCCTTGCTGCATGGCCGCGCCTGAGTACGTCCCGGTTCCCATCAACGAAAAGCCGCGCGTGCCGTGGGAGTCGCCTGACCACGTGCCCACGGTGTGGACGCTCGACCGGCCGGCCGAGGTCGGCCAGGGGGCTCAGCCGTCGGGGCCTCGTTTCGGCAACCCGGGCCCCGACATCGGCTACGCGCTGACGTTGGCCGCCCTCGTGCGGCCGGAGGTGCGGGTGAGTCCGGGCGACCAGCTCGACGACGCCGTCGCCGGGTGCACCGCCATCGCCATGCGGCGCGCCTCGCTGTACGGGCGGGCGCCGGTCATGCAGGACCTGCGGTTGGCGTTCACGATCTGGGGCTGGTTCGACTCGGCGCCGTCGGAGGACCTGCGCTCGACGCGACGCTCGGTGTTCGAGGCGGCGGGGCACGACTACGACATCGCCCGCGGGGTGGTCGACCGCGTGCCCGAGTCGACCCTGCGGCTCACGCTGGCCGACGCCAAGGCGGGCTACCCGTCGCGCTGGCGCGAGCTCACCGGCACGTAGCGCGGAGGGTTGGCGGCGGTTGGCCGGCCGGCTCGGGGGGCCGGCTCGCCAGCAGTGGCGGCGCCGACGCCGTTCGCGCCGTCGGGCGCTCGCGTTGTCGGGCGGTCAGGGCGTTGGGCGTTGGGCGTTGGGGGCGTTGGGCGCACCGTCAGCGGCTGGGCAATCGCTCGCCGGGCGTGTGCCGCGCGAATGGTGGCCGGGCCGACGCCGTTCGGGCTGACGCCGATCGGCTGCCGCGGTGCGTGGTCGTCGCCGGCCGCATTCGCCCATTCTCGTTGCGCTTCGGCCGCAAATTTGCGGCAGACATGCACCGAGAAGCTCAGATGCACCGAGAAAGAGCTCACCCTCCGTGACTTCGAGGCCGAGCAGTCTCGACGGCGAGCTCACGTCCACCGGGAGTGGCACGGAGGGTGGTGGGGCCTGTCCGCTCGGCGAAGCGACGCGCGTTGTCCGTCACGGACGAGGACAAAGAGGATCAGTTGGGCCAGGACCGAGACGGCGGTGCTCAGGCCGACGGTGGCGGCAACGGTTGGCCGCCCGCCGGAGCGTTCGGCGTGGGGGCTGACGGTGGCGAGAGCGGGGCGAACGGTGATGGCCCGGGCGCTGGGGGTGGCGGCGCGGGTGCTGCCGGAGCAGGCGCGGGCGCGGGTGGTGGTGGCGGCGGGGCCGCGCCGGGCGCCGGCGCTGCCGCGGCGGGGGGTGGTGGCGGCGGCGGGGTCGTGCCGGGCGCCGGCGCGAACGGTGACGGCGCCGCGGAGGGTGGAGGAGCCAGCGAGCCAAGACCCGGCGGGGGACCGCTGGGCGGTTCCGGCGGCGGCGGTACCGAAGCCGGCCGCTGGCGGTGGGTCAGCACCACCACCACGATGACGCCGATCAGCACCAGCGCGGCGATCACCGCGGCAATGACGAGCAGCGCGTTGCTGCCCCCTCCGCCGCTCGAGCCGCCACCGCTGTCCTTGGCCGTGGCGGTGAGCTCGGCCGTCTCGCCCAGCTTGGGCTGCCAGGTCACCGAGGTGCCGTCCTTGGAGCCGTTCGTCTCCGTCACCTCGCCGGGGAACGTCATCTTGACCCGGATCTCGGCGCTGTCCGTGACCTGGGCGGGCACCGAGATGGGACTCTCGCCGACGGCCGACGAGCTGGTGTCGATGACGGCGCGGAAGTGGTACTCGTCGCCGTCGTGGCTGAGGCTGAACGTGTTCGTCGAGGTCGGGTCGGCCGTTCCGCCCAGATCGTTGATGTCGGCGATGGGCACGTTCTTGACCGTGAGCGTGGCCCCCACGAAGTTGTCCTGGTCGTACTTGGCGATCTCGGCGGAGGCACCTTCGGGCAGGCCGGAGGGGTCGAAATCGGCGGCGATCTGATCGTAGAGCTGGTCGGCGTCCTGCCCGGTGAGCTGGAGGACCGACCGGTCGAGGGCGATGATGTAGGTGCCGCTGACGGTGTCGTTGTCACTGACGGTGAGGTCGACGTCCAGCTTCACGCAGCCTGTTAGGAGCAACACCGTGGCCGCGGCCAGCAGCAGGGGGCGCGCCCGGCGGGCGAGAAGCTGTCGCATGGGCGGTCACGGTAGCCGTGGAGAGCGGGGCAGACTTGGGCCATGCAGACGATGACGCTCACTGAAGAGCAGCAGGAGTTCCGGCGGGTGCTCAGGCAGTTCTGCGAGGACAAGATCGCGCCGCTGGCCGGCGTGAACGACGAGCGGGCCGAGTTCTCGTGGGAGACGTTCAGGGCGCTCCAGTCGATGGAGCTGACGGGCTTGCAATTGCCCGCCGAATATGGCGGGTCGGGGGCTGACCTGGTGACGCAGGCCATCGCCGTGGAGGAACTGGCCCGGGCCGATGCATCGGCCAGTCTGATGTTCCTGATCTCGAAGCTGGGAATGCTGCCGGTGCTGAACTTCGGTTCCGACGAGCTGAAGAAGAAGTACGTCCCGCGCGTGGCGTCGGGGGAGAGTCAAGCGTCGTATTGCCTTTCGGAAGCCGACGCCGGCTCGGATGTGGCGTCCATGACCAGTCGGGCGGTACGGGACGGCGACGACTACGTCCTGACGGGCACGAAGGTGTGGATCACCAACGCCGGGATCTCGGATCTCTACCTGGTGTTCGCCAAGACCGATCCATCGGCGGGCCATCGCGGGATCTCGGCGTTCCTGGTGGAGAAGGACTGGGGCATCCAGGTCACGAAGTTGGAGCACAAGATGGGGGTGCGGGCGTCGCCGACGGGCCAGTTGACCTTCGACGAGATCCGGGTGCCGGCGGCCAACCGGATCGGTGAGGAGAATCGGGGTTTCTACATCGCCATGCACACGTTGGACCGCTCGAGGCCGACGATCGGCGCGCAGGCGGTCGGCATCGCCCAGGGGGCGCTGGACTACGCGTTGGGGTACATGAAGGAGCGCACCGCGTTCGGCAAGCCGATCGCCGAGTTGCAAGGGTTGCAGTTCATGGTGGCCGACATGGGCATGAAGATCGAGGCCGCCCGAGGGTTGGTGTATCGGGCGTGCTCGTTGGTGGACGAGGGCGACCCGAATGGCGAGCTGTCGAAGATCGGCGCGATGGCGAAGTGCTTCGCGGCCGATGTGGCCATGTCGGTGACGACCGACGCCGTGCAGTTGCTCGGTGGCTACGGCTACACGACGGAGTTCCCCGTCGAGCGGATGATGCGTGACGCCAAGATCACCCAGATCTACGAAGGCACCAACCAGATCCAACGCGTCGTCATCGCGAAACGCCTGCTAGGATAGCATTTTGAGTCCATCTGGTGCTGACGGGCGTTGGTCAGTCCAGAGCTAATCCCTACCGCATCCCTACTCGTGTACGCCTCGCCGCATGGCGACGATTCGTCAACGCAGCCCGGGCGTGTGGGAGGTGCGCGTCTTCGTCGGTAGGGACGAGCGAGGAACGCCTCGTCAGGTGAGCCGCACGGTGCACGGCAGCAAGCGCGCCGCGCAGCGCGTGGCGGCCGAGCTCACTGTCGTACCGCCGTCGCGGAGCGCCGCGCTGACGGTGGCCGACGTGCTCGATGCCTGGCTCGAGGCGAACATCCCGACGTGGGCGGCGTCGACGGTGCGCGACCAGACGAGCCGCGTGACCCTGGTGAAGAACGACGCCATCGGCCGCCGAGCGGTGGGACGTCTCACCGTGGCCGAGGTCGATGGTTGGCACGCGCGCTTGCGGGCGAACGGCGTGGGCGAGTCGTCGTTGCGCAACCAGCACCTCGTGCTGCGCGCCGGGTTGTCACAAGCAGCACGCTGGGGATGGGTCAACACGAACGTCGCCGCACTGGCCACCCTCGGTCGCCGCAAGAGCCAGCCACGATCGGCGCTGTCGGCCGGCGACGTCCGCGCCGTGATCGCGGCGGCCGAGGACTTCGATCCGGCCGCCGGCCTCGCCCTTCGCCTCGCCGCGATGACCGGGGCGCGCCGGGCCGAACTGTGCGCGCTGCGGTGGAGCGATCTGGCCGGCGACCGGCTCACGATCGACTCGAGCATCGAGATCGTCCGTCGCGGCTCGGTCACGGACAAGCGGTCCCCGACGCTCGTCGACGCCGCCACGAAGACGGCCAACCAGCGAGTGGTGCGCCTCGACGATCGCACTGTGGCCGCCTTCGAGGCGTTGCGGGCGGAGCGTGAACGGTGGGGTCCGTGGGTGTTGCAGCCGGGGGAGCGGCCGCTCAACCCTGAACGGCTCACGGGATGGTGGCGACTCGCCCGCCGTGGGGCAGGGATCGAGACACGGTGGCGGCTGCACGATCTGCGGCACTGGTCGGCCACCGAAGCTATCGGGCGGGGCCACGACATCCGCACCGTGGCCGGCCGTTTGGGACACGCCAACCCGGCGATGACCTTGCGCACCTACGCCCACGCCCTCGACGGCGCCGACGCCGGCGTGGCCGCCACGTTGGCGGAGTCACTCGACGGTGACGATGCCAACTCCTGAGCTGCGCGACGAGGATCCGCCGGACGACGCGGTTGTGGTGATCCGTGGCGGTCTCCACAGCCTCGACGTCGAGAAGGTGATCGAAGTGTGTTCGGATTCCTTCGCCGACTACGGCTTCTATGGGCTTTCGGTCTTTGCCGCCCTCGACGGTGACGTCGAGGGGCTGTGTCTGCGTCTCGAGCGCTTCCGCAGTCCGGGGACGATCTGGGTAGGGAACTGCGGGGAGCTTCGTCGAGCGGGTTTCTCCCTCGCAGCAACCGACGCTTCCCCTCATTTCGACGTGGTGCTGCCGTCGCTTGATCGGGATACCGTTGACGCCGTGCGGGCATGCTTCGAAGCCCGCGAGAACCCAGCCAAGCGCAGGTGAGGAGGGTGGTGATGGTTCGGCAACTGACGGTGGACTTCAATCGCGTCGTCGATGGCTCCCTCATCCGCGCCAACGCCCGCCGCGCCGTGCCCGGGACCGTGCTCGACGTTGGTTCCATCATCGTTGTGGGCGATGACGATTGGGGCATCGGGCGCGCCGAGGTCGTGGAGTACGACCGCCAGACGGGGTCGCTGGTCTTGCGAGTGCTAGGCGAGCTAGTGGACGAGCGCGCCGGCGAGATTTCCCGACCTGCGTGATGGAGGTCGGCTGGCGGCGATGAGCGAGATCGAGGTCGACCTTGTGGCCGATCTCAACGCGCAGGACGATGACGGCTACGGGTGGTCGACCCTGCCTTGCGCTCGCCACCCTGAGAGCGTCAATCCGGGCTCGATGCTTCTCGCCGGGAACCCCCAGGCCGTCGCCGTCGTGGTTGCGGTAGACAACGACGGTCAGGTTCACCTCGACGTCCTACCCGGCCCGGTGAGTAAGAACCGCCACCTTCTTGATCGCTCGTCAGGATGAGATGAGCCGCGGGCTCAAGTGAGCGGTCACCGTCCGTGCTCCACTCCGCCCTGGTCGTGGCTCGGTCCGTGCCCGGCATCTGCCGTATCGCCGACGAGGCGGCGCTGGCCGAGATCACGCAGCGCCGTGAGCTCCAGGCCGGGAGGAGCAACGGGGAGGCCGAGGACCTGTTTCGCGGCACTCGGCGACTGACGCAGAAAGCCGCTCTGGCGCTCTTCGGAGACGCCGAGCGTGGCGCAGAGGTGCTGGGTCGGCTCAACCGAATCTCGCCCCGTCATGCCGACACCGTCCGGGCGCGCAACCGCGGCGCCCATGGTGTGTTGGTCACCGGCGATCCCCGCGACACCGCCTACGCCACGCGGGACCTGATCGACGCGTTGCGCGGTGCTGCGGCATGAGCGACGCGACTGCGTCTCCTGAGGAACTGCTTGCCGCCGCTCGTGTCGTCCTGGCGCGGCCGGGAGCTACCGCCGGCTCTGGTTGGCCGCGAACCTCGGCGCTCCTCACCTGCCAGGCGTTGGAGGGCGCGGCGGATGCGTTCTGGGCCGCCGAGGCGCCGGGCATGGACGAGGCCACCCGCACTACACAGCTCCTCTGCCCGCCGTGGTTTCACCCGGACCGGCTTGTGCCGAGCAGGCCTACTACGTCTGGACGGTGTTGTCGGAGGCCGGCCATTACCAGCCGTACGATCTCGGACCGAGTGCCATCGACCTGGCGCACTGGATCGAGGAGGTCGAGGGTTTCTTGCCGCCTCTGCGGCCGGATTCAGAACCGATCTAAGAGGGGCCGAACGCCTGTCGCACCGCGGCGAAGGCGTCGTCGGTGACCAGCAGCGCGTGGTCCACGTCGTCGTCGGTGTGGGCCGCCGACAGGAACCAGTTGTGCCAGGGGTGGAGATAGACGCCGTGGCTGGCGGCCTCTCCGGTGAACACGTTGGCCATGGCGAACTTCTCGTCGCCGGCGAACGTGAGGAACGGCATCTGGACCGGACCGGTCTGGTTGATGGCCAGGCCGTGCGCCACCGCCTGGGCGGCCAGGCCGTCGCGTAGCCGTTGGCCGGCTCGGGTCATCGAGCGCGATGGCGTCGATGTCGCGCATCGTCTCGATCGTGGCGATGGACGCCGCCATCGACACGGCCGAGAACCAGAACGAACCCGTCGTGTAGATGCGCTTGGCGCCGCCACGGAAGCGGTCGTTGCCCAGCACGGCACCAAGCGCGTAGCCGTTGGCGATGGCCTTGCTCCAGGCCGACAGGTCGGGCCGGACCCCGATGGGCGCCCAACTACCGGCGAGAGAGAGCCGGAACCCGCAGCGGACGTCGTCCAGGATGAGGGCGGCGTCCGTGTCGTCGCAGAGGCGGCGGAGACCCCGAGCGAACGCCGGGTCGACCAGCTCCTGGTCGTAGCGGGCGTCGTGCCGGAACGGCGACACCAGGATGGCGGCCAGATCATCGCCGGCCTCGGCCACGGCCTTCTCCACCGATTCGAGATCGTTGAACCGGTAGGTGATCAGGTTGGCCCGGTCGGCATCGGTGGTACCGACCGGGTTGGGCGTGCACCACGGCGCGGCGCCGTGGTAGGCGCCCTTGGCCACCAACACCTTGCTGCGGCGGGTGCCGGCGCGGGCGATGGTGACGCACATCGTGGTGGCGTCGGTGCCGTTCTTGGCGAAGATGGCCCAGTCGGCGTGATCGACGGTGTCGACGAGCAGCTCGGCCAGCTCGACGATGCGCTGCGACGGTCCGTTCTGGCAGTCGGCCAGCGCCTGCTGCCGGGCGGCGGCGGCATCCACGACCGGATGGCGGTGCCCCAACACGATGGGGCCGTAGCTGCACATGAAGTCGATGTACTCGTTGCCGTCGGCGTCCCAGATGTGGCAGCCGTCACCGCGCTCCAGGAACTGGGGAAAGCCGGGCGGCAGCGACGCCGCGTTCTGGTGGCCGTACATGCCACCGGGGATAACCGCCCGGGCGCGCTGGCGAAGGGCGGCGTCGTTGGCGAGGGGATGGGCGACGGCCAGACTCATCGGAGGGCTCCTGTCATGAGGGGGAGGGCGTCAGACGCCCGCCCAGCTGATCACGTAGCTCGGCGGACGAAAAGGGCACGCCTGCCCGAGGGTTGCGGTCGGGTCCGGACGCGTCCCGGGCCGTCAGGCGCGGTGCGTCGAGAAACGGCACCGCGGGCCGGGGCGCGGGCCAGCCTGCCATCGAGGGTGGCCAAGGGCGCGTCCAGCGACTCCGCCATCGCCACATACCAAGCGTCGTACGCCGTCACGCTTGCTCGAAGCTCCCACACCCGCTCGGCGAACGGCTCGTACGGGTAGAGGGCAACGCGGAGATCCACGAGGGCGCCGTGGGCCAGCGCAGCAGCGTCGTGGGAGATGTCGCCGGCCAGCGCGGCGCGGCGCAGGATGTCGGCCGCCTCGACCGGCATCAGGTGAGGAGCGGCGAGGTCCGTCGCGGTGAGCACGGACTCCGCCCACGCTCCGGACCGGCCGCTGTCGACAAGACCGGCGACGACCGTGGAGGCGTCGACGACCAGGGTCACCGACGGCCCGCATCCCGATGGGCCAGGATCTGTTGGGACGACAGGGTGACGCCGGTCTGACGCTTCCGGTCACGGACGCCGGCGATGAGCGCGTGGACGTCGGGCCGGCGGGCCAGCTCGATCAGCTCCAGCCGGAGGTACTCCTGGAGGGACCGGCCCGTCCTAGCGGCGCGAGCGGCCAGCTCGACCCGAGTGTCGTCCGGGACGTCACGGATGGTGATGGACCCCATGCATGCATACTGCTGCTGCCTGCTGCGGATTGCAACGAGGGGAGCTGCGCCCGGTCGCGGGCGTGCAGCTTGGTGAGCAGCCAGGCACCGCCCGTTTCGGCGACTCCGACAGCACGGGCAGCGCGTTTGCCTACCTCACACGTAGTCGCCGCAGCGCGGCGCGACGTCTTGGATGGGAGACACGCAGTCCCTACTGAAGGAGCGCCTGCCATGGCCGATCTCACCACCACCATCGACACCCACCTCACCGCCTACTGCGAGCCTGACGGCGAACGCCGCGCCGCCCTCGTGGCCCAGGTGTGGAGCCCCGACGGCCAGCTGGTCGACCCGCCCATGGAGGGCGCCGGCCTCGATGCCATCACCGCCCTCGGCGATGTCGTGGTGACGCACTACCCGGGGCACACGTTCAAGCGCACGACCAACGTCGACGAGCACCACGGCTATGCCCGCTACGGCTGGGCGTTGGTGGCGCCGGACGGCACCGTGGCGGTGACAGGCACCGACATCGCCACCGTCGATCCCGATGGTCGCCTCGTCAAGGTGATCGGGTTCTTCGGCGAGCTCGCCGCGGCGTGACACGTCGTCAGCGGGTGTTGCCGGTGTGGCCCAGGCTGTAGCGACCAGGCTGCGGCCACACCGCCAGCCCGTGCGGGCTGGGGTCCGTAGGTATGCGGGCCACCAGCGCGCCGGTAGCCGTATCGAACACGTAGACCTCGCTGTCGTAGCGACCCGACAGCCACAGGCGGGTGCCGTCGGCCGACACGCCGCCCATGTCCGGCGAGCCGCCGTCAGGCACCTCCCAGGTGGCCACCACCTGGTCCGTGCTCGGATCGACCACCGACACTGATCCTTCACCAGGTCGTGACCGGCGGCGCTCGTCGCCCATGTGGCGGCCACGGTTGGACACGTACATGCGGGTGCCGTCGCGGCTGGGGTAGATGCCGTGGGCGCCGATGCCCGTTTTGATCTGGCCGGTGACCGTCATCGTGGCGCCATCGACGATCCACACGCCGTCGGACATCATGTCGGCCACGTAGAACTTCTTGCCGTCGGGCGTCAGCCGCACGTCCTGGGGCATCGCCGCCGGTGCGAGGTTGATGATGGCCAGCACCTCACCGGTCTGGGTGTCCACCTTGATCAGGTCGCCTGAGAACTCGCACGTCACCAGGAAGTAGCTGCCGTCGGCCGACCAGTCGGCGTGGTTGTTGCCGAGGCACGTCGACGGCACCGACTTCTGCAACGTCCACGTGGCCGTGTCGTAGTAGTCGAGCTTGTTGTTCTGCTCGTTCTGCACGATGGCCTTGGTGCCGTCGGGGGTGAAGTACAGGTTGTAGGGACGGGTGGCCTTGATGGGCGTACCCGGCTTGCCGGTCGTGGGATCGATGGGCACGAGTTGGTTGGCCGCCGACGCCGTGACGTACAGCGTCTTGAGGTCCCACGAGGGCACCACGTGCTGCGAGATGGAACCCGTCTCGTAGCGGTCGATGACCGTCAGCGTGGCGGGGTCGATCACGTCGACGTAGCCGGCGCCACCCTGCAGGGCCGATGGCACGTAGACGAGCGACCGGGCGCCGGCGACGTTCGGCGAGAACATGTTGGCGCCGGCGTAGCCGTAGACGTTGCCGGCATCGAGGGGCGTCGTCGTCGTGGGCGGGATGGTGGTCGTCGCCACCGTGCTCGGCGGGCTCGTGGTCGGGCCGGGTGCAGCTGTCGTGGCCAGGGGGAGGGTCGTGCCCACGGGGAGCGTCGTGGCCGCCGGTGCGGTGGTGACCGCGGTCGTCGTGGGGGCGGCCGACGGGCTGGTGCCGGCGGCCGACGTCGTGGCGCGGTTGTCGCCCGAGCCGGAGCAGGCCGCCAGCACGCTCAGGCCGGCCATCGTGGCGGCGAGCGCGACGCGACGAGGTCGGAAACGGGTCACGGCGGGGCACGCTAACCGCCCGCCCGGAGTGCCGTCCTGGCAGTAGCGTCGGGCGGGCATGGCTTGGTCCGGGGCGTGGCGGCGTCGGTCCAGCGTGGCGGCATTGGTCCTGGTGGTCGGGCTGGCGGCGTGTTCTGGCTCGGACCCCGGCGGCACCGCCGGCCCGGCGACGGCATCGGCGGCCACCAGCGGCGCGCCGGCCACCCTGCCGCCGGCCGTCGGGACGCCGACCAGTCAGGCCGCGCCGACCACTCAGGCCGGGCCGACGACCGGGTCGGCCGCGCCCGCTGCCACCGAGCCGCCCGCCACCGGGCCGACCCCGACCGCCGCACCGGTCGCCACCACGGTGGCGGTTGCCGAGCTGGTCCAGCGGGACGAACCGGCGCTGCCTGCGGCCGTGCAGGAGACGGCGGCGGCATCGACGGCGACGCAGCTCTACGTGATCGGCGGCTACGACGCCAACGGCACCAGCACGGCGACGGTGTTCGTGTTCGACGGCGCGTCGTGGACGTCCGGACCGGACCTTCCCATCGCCGTGAACCATCCGGGGGCGGCGGCGATCGGCGACACCGTCTACGAGGCCGGCGGCTTCAGCGGGTCAGGGGCCACGGCGCGGGCGTTTGCCCTCGGCGCGCCCGGTGGCAGCTGGCAGGAGATCGCCCCTATGCACCATGCCCGTGGCGCATTGGCGCTGGTCGCCGTCGACGGCAAGCTCTATGCCCTCGGCGGACGGTCCGGATCCGTGCAGGTGGTCCCACCGGAGGTGTACGACCCTGCCACCGACACGTGGACCGATCTCGCGGACGTGCCGCGGCCCCGCAACCACCTCGCCGGCTACGCCGACGGATCACGCGCCTGCGTCGCTGGAGGCCGCGAGCCGGCCACGAGCACCGCGGTCGACTGCTTCGACACGGGAAGCGGCGCCTGGCAGTTGGGCGCGCCATTGCCGGAGCCGACTTCGGGCGCCGCCGCCGGAGTCATCGGCGCCGTCGTCGTCGTGGCCGGCGGCGAGCCGACCGACGAGACCAGCCTCGTCACCACTGTCCAGGAGCGCCGTGACGGGCAGTGGAGCACCGAGCCGATGCTCGTACCGCGCCACGGCACCGCCTACGCGCCGTTCCAGGGCCGCCTGTGGTTGTGCGGCGGCGCCACGGCGCCCGGCGTCCACGCGTCGGCGGCGTGCACCTCCATCGGCTGACGCAATCGGCCCCACGGGCGAACTGACGCGCTTTGTCCTCCGTATGTGACGCTCAACGCGCGTCAGTTCGTCGGTGGGGCTCGCCGAGGGCGCGCCGCGGACCGGGCGACCGTCAGCAGCTTGCGGCTCGTGGGTACGCGAGCCCGGGTGGAGAAGACGTCGTAGTCGTTGGCCTCGATCTCCTCGAGGATGCGGGAGTACAGCGCCCGCGCCGTGGCGATGGCGCGCGCCGACCACGCCGGCAGCATGGCCACACCGGCGTCGGCCCGCCGGTAGAGCCTTCGGTTGCGATCGATCTGGAACCGCATCAGATCCCGCCACGCCGGCGTGACCCGCCGGACCCATGGATCGGCACCGAAACGCTCCAGCTCGACCGACGGCAGGTAGACGCGACCGCGGTCGAGATCCTCGCCGACGTCGCGCAGGAAGTTCGTGAGTTGGAACGCCAGCCCGAGCAGTCGTGCCGGTTCGGTCGCCGCCGCATCGCGTGGCTCGAGGATCGGCAGCATCATCTCGCCGATGACCGCCGCCGAGCCGTCCATGTAGCCGCACAGGTCGTCCCACGTGTTGTAGCCGGCGACGGTGAGGTCCATCGTCATGGACCGCAGGAACCGTTCGAAGCAGTCGGGCCCGATGTCGTACACACTGGCCGTGCGGGCGACGGCGGCCACGACCGGATCGGTCACCGGATCGACCGCGCTCCCGGCGAGGGCCACCCGTAGACGATCGCCGAGGCCGGCCAGCGCCTCGGCCCGTGTTGCGGTGGGCTGATCGTCCAGATCGTCGACGATGTCGTCGGCGTAGCGGCAGAAGCCGTAGAGCGCGTAGACGTGCGGACGGCGGCGGCGCGGCAGCAACTGCGTCGCCCAGTAGTAGGTCGTGCCGTGGCGGCGCGTGAGCGCACGGCACCGCGCGTAGGCGGCCTCCAGATCGGTGGGCACCTCGGCGTCGATCACCGAGCGGCCCCTTCCACGACCCGGTCGGCGGCCAGTTTCCCCGACACGAGAACCATCGGTATCCCGATGCCCGGCACCGTACCGCAGCCGGCGAACACCAGTCCCGGAGCCCGCCGTTCCACGTTCGACGGCCGGAATGGCCCGGATTGGAAGAAGCGGTGGGAGATGGAGAACGGCGTGCCGGCCACGAGGCCGTCGCGGGCCCAGTCGACCGGGTCGACGAGCTGCGACGTGACCACATCGGCCACCGGGTAGCCGAAACCGTCAAGGGCGGCGCGCAGGCTGTCCTCGGCCCGTCCGCGCTCGCCGGCCCAATCGACGCGCCCGGTGAGGTTGGGCACCGGCTCGAGGGCGTACAGGACGGATCCACCATCGGGGGCCAGTGCCGGCTCGCTGATCGAGGGCATGCTCACGAGCAGCGACGGATCAGGCATGCGCACGCCCTCGTCGATGAGGGCACGGAAGCTGCCGGCCCACTCGCGGCCGAAGTGGATGTTGTGATGGGCGATGCCTTCCGGTGGTAGGCCGCGCACGCCGGCGTGCCACACCAGCGCCGAGGGCGAGCAGTGCGGGTGCCGCAGCCGGCGCGGCGTGGTGAGGCCGGGCACGAGGCCGTAGGCCCCGGGCAGATCGGCGTTGCACACGACGGCGTCGGCGGCCAGTGCCCCGTCGGCGGTGGCCACCCCCTGCACCCGACCCGAGTCGCCCCCGGCCAGCAGGATGCGCTCGACCGGAACGCCGTAGCGAATGCGCACGCCCGCCTTCTCGGCGGCGGCGGCCAACCCCGTGGCGATCGAGTGGATGCCGCCCTTCGGGTACCAGACGCCGGCAACGACATCCATGTAGCTGATCACCGCCAGCACGGCCAGCGCCTGCTGCGGGGCGACACCGGCGTAGAGGGCCTGGAAGCTGAACAACCGGCGCAGCCGCTCGTCGGCGAACGTGCGAGACACGACCGCGTCCAGGCGCCGCAGGCCACCCATCCGCAGCAGCTCCAGCGCCGAGCGCACGGGGAAGGCGAGGTCGGTGGCGCGGTCGTAGTTGCGGGCCAGGAACGACGGCATCTCCAGCCGGTAGAGCCGGCCGAGCCAGTCGCAGTAGCGGTCGAAGGCGGCTGCTTCGCCAGCCCCGCAGACGGCGCGTACTTCCTCGCGCATGGCCTCGGCGCCGGCGCGCACCAACAGCTCGCTGCCGTCGGCGAAGCACGCCCGGTAGGCCGGATCGAGCTGACGCAGGCTGACGAAGTCGGCCATGTCGGCGCCGGCGGCAGCGAAGGTGGCCGCCAGCAGATCCGGCATCGTCATCACCGTAGGGCCGGTGTCGAAGCGATACCCGTGACGTTCCTCGCGGCCGGCCCGACCGCCGGGACGATCGCCGCGCTCGACGATCTCGACGTCCCAGCCTCGCCCGGCGAGATGGCACGCCGCGGCCAGCCCGCCCAGACCGGCCCCGACCACCACCACACGGCGCGTCATCGCTGCCGCCACGCCACCTGGGTGCAGAGCCGTCGCAACGCGTCCGATGCCGGCGGCTGGAGCGGGCAGCGATCGAGGGCATCGACGGCCCTGGCCACCAATGCCTCGATCTCCCGTTCGACGGCCTCCGCCGCGCCGCAACGTTCGAGCACCGAGCGCATCGAGCACACCTCGTCGTCGGTGAGGTCGTCGGCGCCGGCGCGCCCGAGCAGCCGCCGGCCGCTGGCGTCCACGTGCGCCACGGCCAGGGCCATCAGCAACGTGGGCTTGCCTTCGCGCAGGTCGTCGCCGACCGGTTTGCCTGTTCGGGCCGGGTCGCCGAAGACGCCGAGCAGGTCGTCGCGCAGCTGGAAGGCCTCACCGAGCGGCTGGCCGAACGCGGAGTAGTGGTCCAGCAGGTCCGGGCGTCCCGCCAGCGCGGCGCCGAGGTGCAACGGGCGCTCGACGGTGTACCGGCCCGATTTGTAGGTGGCGACCCAGCGGGCCCGCTCGGGCGAGCGATCGAGACGGGCGGCGCCGACGACGTCGATCCACTGGCCCATCGTGAGCTCGATGCGAAGCTGGTGCCAGACGTCGCGGGCGGGCGACGGGGCCGTATCGAGCAGCGTGTCGGCGTAGACGAAGGCGAGATCGCCGGCCAGCACGGCGAGGCCCTCGCCGTAACGGCGCGGTTCGCCACCGAGGCCGCTGGCGCGATGGTCGTCCTCGAAGACCCGGTGCATCGACGGACCACCGCGGCGGGTGTCACTGCCATCCATGACGTCGTCATGGATGAGGGCGAAGGCGTGGAGCAGTTCGAGAGCCGCCCCGGCGTCGACGACGCGCGGATCGAGGGGATCGGCGCCGGCGCCGACGGCACCCCAGAAGCAGAAGGCCGGGCGGAGCCGCTTGCCGCCCTGCATCACGAACCGGCGCAGCTCGCTGAACAGCGCGGCCAGATCGGGCTGCTGCCGTGCCCAGCGGGGGCCTTCGTCGTCGAGCAAGGCGAGGATGCGCGCCTCGGCCCGCCGGGCCGGCTCGTCCCATGCGCTGGCGGGCAAGGATCCGCCTCCGGCGGAGATCGAGGGGGCGAACTCGGTGGGCATTCGCATGATCAACATTTAACACTAAAGTGGCGGCGTGCCAGTCACCAGGGTCCTCGTCGCCGAGCCGAGCGGGTTCTGTGCCGGTGTGGAGGCGGCCCTGAAATCGCTGGCGTGGATGCTCGTGCTCCACCCCCCGCCCGTGTACTGCGTGCACGCCATCGTCCACAACGAGGACGTGGTGGCCCGGTTCGAGGAGCTGGGTGTGGTGTTCGTGGATCAGCCCGACCACGTGCCAGTCGGCGCGCCGACCCTGCTCAGCGCCCATGGCAGCGCCCCTGGCGCCGTCGACGCGGCCCGGTCGCGCAGCAGCGTCGTGGTCGATGCCGTCTGCCCTCTGGTCACCAAGGTCCACCACGAACTGCGGGCGCGGGCGGCCGAGGGGTACACCATCGTCTACGTCGGGCGTCCGGGCCACGACGAGGCCATCGGCGCCATCGCCCAGGCGCCCGATGCCGTGATGGCGGTGCCTGATGCCGCCACCATCGCGACGCTGAACGTGCCGTCGGGACGACCCGTGGCCGTGCTGGCCCAGACCACTCTCGCCGTCGACCGGTGGAACGCGGTCGTCGAGGCGGCGCGCCAGCGGTTCGGTCCCGTGTGGGTGCCGCCCCGTGACGACATCTGCTTCGCCACGAGCAACCGCCAGGCCGCCGTGCGCGTCTTGGCGCAGCGTTGCGACGCTGTCGTCGTGGTGGGCTCGGCATCATCGGCCAACACGGCGGCGCTGGTGGAGACGGCGCGGTCCATGGGCCGCGTGAGGGTGGTCCTGGCGGCCGGACCGGCCGACCTCCCTGCCGACCTGAGCGGCGTCGTCGGCGTCGCCGCGGGCGCGTCCACGCCGCGCGCCGCCATCGCCGGTGTGGTGGCTCGTCTCGACGGTGCCACGATCGAGACCGTGACCGTCGTCGACGAGCACGAGCACTTCCCGCTGGCGCCCCCCGTGCGGCGGGCGGTGGCGTCGCTCGTGGCCAGGGGTCGCCTTCCGGCTGACCTCACCGACGCGTTCCTGAACGACCGCGCCACGCCGGCCGAGCAGCTGCTCGGGCTGGTCGCCATCTACCGTGCCAGGGCATGCGCAGCTTCCAATACCTGACCGTGCTGGGGCTCTGTCTCGTCGTCACGCTGCCGCTCGAGCTCGTAGTTGGCGCCCGGGTCTGGCGCCGGCCCAAGCGGCTGGCCAAGGCGCTGCTGCCACCGCTCGTGATCTTCCTGGCGTGGGACTTCTGGGCCGCGGCGCAGGGTCACTGGCGTTTCAACCACTCTCTCACCACGGACCTGCGGCTGCCCTACGGTGTACCGATCGACGAAGTGCTGTTCTTCGTCGTCGTGCCGATCTGCGGACTGCTCACCTTGGAAGCGGTGCGGTCGCTGTCGAGGCGGAGCGAGTGATGCCCTATTACCCGATCCTCTCGATCGTGGCGGCCGTGGGGGTGGTGCTGGCCGAAAGGCTCTGGCTCCGTACCGGTCTGTTCCGCGACCGCACGTACTGGATCGCCATGCTCGTCGTCGTCGTGTTCATGATCCCGGTCGACGGCTGGATGAGCAAGACGTCTGATCCCATCGTGATCTACGACCCCGACGTGCTCTCCGGCATCCGCTTCCCGTGGGACATCCCCATCGAGGAGTTCGTGTACGCCTTCGCCCTCATCACGCTCACGATGCTGCTCTGGGAGCGGGCGGGGCGCCGCGAGCGCACCGGCCGGCCGGCGCGCTCGTCTGCGGTCGACGCGCGGGCCGAGGCGTCGCCGCGATGACCGTCGTGGCCGTGGTCCTGGCGGCGTTCGCCGGCATGGAGGCCGTGAGCTATCTCATGCACCGGTTCGTGATGCACGGCGCCGGCTGGCGCATCCACGCCGACCATCACGCCCCACCCACAGGTGGTTTCGAACGCAACGATCTGTATCCGGCGTCATTCTCGATCCTGGCTATCGCCCTCTTCGCGCTCGGGACCTCGGTGCCAGGCCTGCATCTGCTGGTGGCGGCTGGCGTCGGCATGACCCTCTACGGCCTGGCGTACTTCTACGTGCACGAGGTCTATGTGCACGGCCGGCTGCCGCTGCCGCGGTGGCGGTGGGCCTACCCGGACTGGCTGGAGCGCCAGCACCGCATCCACCACCTTTACGGCGGCGAGCCCTACGGCATGTTGTTACCGGTCGTGCCCCGGCGCTTGCGCGAGCGCGCCGCCGTCGACGGCCGCCAACCGTTCGCCCGCGCCGCCAGCACCCGGGAGATGCGCAGCCGGTTGTAGCGCTGCGAGATGATGCACGGCCCGTTCACGATGGCGGCGTAGGCCAGCATGACCAACCACAGCACCAACGGGTTCCACAGCACGAACAGCGGTGCTGGTACGACGGCGAGCCAGTGGTACAGCTCGGCGCGGCGGGTCTCGCCTCGGTAGCGCTCGAGGTGTTCGGTCGTGGTCGAGGTCAAAGCGCGCTTGTCGAAGCCGCCGAAGATCGTGCCGCCCTCGGGGAGCCAGCGCTTCCAGCGCGACACCCGCAGACGTTGGCGGTAGAAGCGGCCGCCGTGTTCCCATCCTCGTTCGCGGAACAGCCAGCGATCCTGCGCCAGCCAGTCATCTGACAGTCGCGTCACGAAGTAGCCGGCACCGACCTGGATGGTGAGCCACGCCACCACGTCGATGGCTACGACGGCACCGATCGACAGGCTCATCCGCGTTCCCGGCCCACGGCGATGCGCCGCCCCCGCCACGTGACGGTGCCGATCACCCGTGTACGCACGACCGACCACGCGAACATGGCCACGAAGGCGGCGACCGCAACGGGGTAGGCCACGATCGGCCACCACCCGAAGCGACCCACACGGCGGGCCATCCACGCCACCTGCGCCGCCATCGCCGCGTAGACGGCGCCGGCGCCGGCCAGCGGCCCGAGACCACCCGAGCCGGCGACGGCCCCGATCAGCCCGACCGAGCCCAGCGCGGCGGCCACCCAGGCCGTCGTGAGCAAGGCGGCGATGCGGGGCGCCGTGCCGGCACCTACGGCCAGGTTCTTGGTCCAGCCCTCGATGAGCGGTCGCACGCCTCGCGGGTACATGCGAAAGCTGATCACGTCTCGCCCGGCCCGCAGCGTGACGAGCAGCCGGGCCTGGCGGAAGCGGCCGGCCAGGGCGGCGTCCTCGGCCACGGCGCCGCGCACGGCGGCATGCCCGCCCACGGCGAGGTACTGGCGGCGCTGGCACACCAGGCACGCGCCGAAGGCCACGGTGGGGTTGTTGCGCCGGGGCGTGAAGGCCCCGCTGCCGGCCAGGGCCACCACGTTGGCCACCATCGAGAACCCCTCGACGGCGCGGCCCGTCACATGCAGCGGCTGCACGGACAGCAGCCCGCCCAGGTGCTGGTGGCTCTCGGCCAGCCGGGCCAGGGCATCAGCGGCGGGGAGACGGACGTCGGCATCCAGGAAGACCAGCACGGGCGCGGTGGTGGCCTCCACGCCGGTCCAGCACGCCCACGGCTTGCCGGCCCAGCCAGGTGGGGGGCCGTCGGTGCGCACGACCACCGCGCCGGCGGCCTGGGCGACGGCCCCGGTGCCGTCGTCGGAAGCGTCGTCAACCACCACGATCTCCGCCGGTCGCGGGCGCTGCACGGCCAGATCGGCCAGCAGGACCGGCAGCGAGACCGCTTCGTTCCGAGCCGGGATGATGACGGCGAGGTCGTCGGTGCGGGTGGTGCCGATCGGCGTGTCCAGCCCCGGGAGGCGCCACAGCAGCCACCAGCCGGCCAGCCAACCACCGGCGACCAGGGCAACGAGATACGCACTCACGCCGTTTCCGTGGTATTAGTGCTAATCACGAGCAACGAATCCCCTGACTGGATGAGTGTACGCCAGGCCGCCGAGGCGCTCGGCGTCCACTACATGACCGCGTACCGGTACGTGCGCCTCGGTCAGCTGCCGTCGACCCAGCGGGGCGGCGTGTGGACCATCGAGCGGGCCGACCTGGAGGCCTTTCGCGCCGCGGCGACGGCCCCCGACGTCGCCCCCACGGGCCGCCGGCGCACGAGTGCGGTGCGCGAGCGCCTGCTCGGCTGCCTGATGGCGGGCGACGAGGCCGCGGCCTGGTCGGTGGTCGAGCGGGCCCTCAGCACCGGCTACTCCCCGACCGAGCTCTACCTGGAACTGCTGGCACCGGCGCTGCGCACGGTGGGTCAGGGCTGGCAGCAGGGGTCGCTGTCGATTGCCGACGAGCACCGCGTGTCGGCGGTGGCGGTGCGCCTCGTCGGGCGGCTCGGGCCGTATTTCGTTCGGCGCGGTCGACAGCACGGCACCGTCGTAGTGGGCGCCGCTCCGGGGGACCCGCATTCGCTGCCGGTGTCGCTGCTGGGCGACCTCGTCCGGACGCAGGGGTACCGGGTGGTCGACCTGGGTGGCAACGTGCCCGTGGCGTCGTTCGTCGGCGCGGTGGCCGGCGCCGACCGGGTGGTGGCGGTGGGCGTGAGCGTGAGCGACGTGGGCTTGTTGGAGATGGCGGGCGCGGTGGTGGCGGCGGTGCAGGAGTTGGGGATGCCGGTGCTCGTCGGTGGCCCGGCGACGGACGAGGCGGCGGCCGCCGCGCTGGGGGCTGACGGTTGGGCGCCCGACGGCGCCGCTGCCGCCGACCTCATCGCCACCCTCAGTGACCGCCGCCCCTGACCCCAGCCAACTGATTCGCTTTTTGCACGTCGGCGGTGCAAAAAGCGAATCAGTTCGGCCAGAAGCGACCGCGGTCAGACGTCGAAGACGCCGTCGACGGCGAGGGCGATGGCGGCGGCGATGGCCGCTACCGCCAGCACCGCCATCACCCACCGGACCACGACCCGGCGGGGCCCGTCACCAACGGGCGCCACCGCGCCGGCGCCGAGCGTGCCCGCCACCACCAGCACCGCCCCGACCCCGACCGGCGCCACCCCGTGATCGGCAGCGACGCTGAGCGCCAGCAAGGCCAGCCCCGGCCGCAGCACCAGGGGGACGAGCACCGGCACGAGCGCGGCGCCGAGACCCGGCAGCCCCGGCTCCGGCGACGGGACCCGCCCGAACAGGTCGATGATGGCCGTGACCACGATCACGAGCGCCACCGCGATGCGCACCGTCGGCGCGCTGATGTGCAGCGCGTCGAGCAGCGGCTGGGCGACGGCGGCCAGCACGATCAGCGCCCCGGCGGCGATGCCGCTGCCGATCGCGGCCACCGCCAGGCGCTGGCGGCGGCTTCGGCCCGCCGCGGGGAAGCCCAGCGCCGTGCGCGCCGGGTTGGCCAGGGCCAGGAGGGCCAAGACCCCCACCAGCGCGGGCAGGTCACTGGTGGCGCCGGCGCGGCCGGGGCGGGTCTCCTCCGCTATCGGCAGCGACCGCACCATGGCCGACAGCGTGTGCTGCTCGTCGTCCATGCGGGTGAGCCCGCCGTGGAACCAGGCGCCCTGCACCCGGCCCGGCTCGGGGTAGGCGGCGGCCTGTGACGCCGTCACCTGGCGTGACGCCACCATGCCGGCGGCGCACGTCGCCCGGTCACCGAGGGCGCCGGCCATGGACGTGAGGCGGGGATCGGCCTCGGCCACGCGCCACAGCCCGGCGATGCCCTCGCCCAGGCTGCCCAGGCCCGCCGGGATGGCGTGACCGCCGCGCAGCACCGTGTTGAGCCAGCCGTCGGAGCGCTGGCTCTCCCAGCGGATCTGGAGCCCGAGCACGCCCGCCTGGCGCTCCATGAGCGGCACCAGCGCGTCGGGCAGCGGGTGGGACGGATCGGCGCCGGGCCACGCCACCACGGTCGACAACCCGTAGGCGGCCCAATGGTCGGAGACGTCGGGCATGTGGTCTTCCCGATCGTCGCGTTGCGACGCCAGGTAGGTGCCGATCCGCAGCGCCGGCTCGTCCCAGGCCTCGCCCGGGAACTGCTGGTGCATCAACGCCAGCGCCCAGAAGACCTGGCCGGTGGCGAACGGCGAGTAGACGCCCGCGAACGGCGCGCCGCCGGGCTCGCGGTAGGCCAGCACCGAGCCCGGCGCCTCGGTCTGGGCCAGCAGGAAGCGGGCCAGCCGGTGCATCTCGTCGTCGAGATCGTGGTCGCCGGTGACCCCGCGGCGCAGGCCGAGCCCGGCGAGGTACAGCGCCGACGCGCCGGTCTCCAGTGGCCCGGTGCCGTTGTAGATGGCGGACCAGTCGTCTTCATCGTGGAGGTGCTGGTTGCCGAAGATCGTGCCGGCGGCCGCGGGACCGCGGGCAGCGTCGAAGCCGGCGCCGGCCGCCTGCCAGAGCGCGCTGATGGCCCCGGCGTGGTGCACGACGTCGTAGCCGCCGAGGTCGCGACCGGCGGCGGCGTCGTACCGGAACAACCACGAGCCATCAGGTCGCTGGTTGCGGGTGAACCAGTCGAGGTCCTCGTCGATGCCGTGGCGGAGCGTGGCCACATCCGCCGGCGGGCAGTGCTCGGCCGGCGCCCCCGCTACTCGGGTCACCAGCAGCACCGCCGTCCACACCACGGCGAGCAACGCCACCCGACCCGCCACGCTGCGCACGCCGCTGCACCCTACGACGCGAGCTCGACGACTCGGCCGCTCGGCGCGTGCTGCGCCGCGCTGGGTCCGGCCAGTCTTGCCGCTGCCGACATCGACGGTGCCGTCGGCGTGCCCCACGACCAGCGTCGACACCAGCCCGATGAACAGCCCGTGCTCCACGATGCCGGCGTGGTCGGCCAGCAGGCTGGCGATGGTCGACGGATCGGCGATGGGTCCGAAGCCGGCATCCACGATGAGGTTGCCGGAGTCGGTGCGGAAGGGCTTGCCCTCATCGCTCATGCGCAGGGTCGCCGACGCGCTGAGGCCGTTGAGCCATTGCCGCGTCGTGGCCAGGCCGAAGGCGACGACCTCGAGGGGGAGGGCGAAGCGGGTGCCCAGGACGGGCGACGGTTTCGAGTCGTCGACCACGATGACCTCGCGCCGCGTGGCCTGGGCCACCAACTTCTCCCGCAGCAGCGCCCCGCCGCCGCCCTTCACCAGGTCCAGCTCCGGGTCGACCTCGTCGGCGCCGTCGATGGTGAGGTCGATCTCCCACGGCACGTCGTCGTGGAGCACCGGGATGCCGAGGGCGCGGGCGTCCTCGGCGGTGCGCAACGACGTGGGCACGGCCACGATGTCGCGCAGCTCGCCGGCGGCCAGCCGCCGGCCGACGGAGCGCACGGCCCACACGGCGGTGGAGCCGGTACCGAGGCCGACCACCATGCCGGACTGCACCCACGTGGCGGCGTGCTCGCCGGCGACCCGCTTGGCTCGGGTCGCGGCCGCCTCGGCGGCGTCGCTCACGGGCGCCGCCGCTTCGAGCGGTACCACCGGATGAGGGCGTTGGTGGAGCTGTCGTGGTGCAGCTCGGGCTCGTCGGGCGATTGCAGCTCCGGGATGATCCGCTGCGCCAGCACCTTGCCCAGCTCCACGCCCCACTGATCGAAGCTGTTGATGTGCCAGATGGTGCCCTGGGTGAACACCTTGTGCTCGTAGATCGCCACCAGCGTGCCCAGCGCGTAGGGCGTCAGCACGTCGAGCAGCATCGTGTTCGTGGGCCGGTTGCCCTCGAAGGTGCGGTGCGGCACCTGTGCCTCGGGGACGCCGTCGGCCCGCACCTCGGCCGCCGTCTTGCCGAACGCGAGCGCCTCCGTCTGGGCGAACACGTTGGCCAGCAGCAGGTCCTGGTGATCGCCGAGGGGGTTCAACGAGCGGCCGAAGGCGATGAAGTCGCAAGGGATGAGCTTCGTGCCCTGATGGATCAGTTGGTAGAAGGCGTGCTGGCCGTTGGTGCCTGGTTGGCCCCACACGATCGGGCCGGTCTGGTAGTCGACGGGGTCGCCCGCCAGCGTGACGTGCTTGCCGTCGCTCTCCATGTCGAGCTGCTGGAGGTAGGCGGAGAACCGGGCGAGGTACTGGTCGTAGGGGAGCACAGCCACCGTCTCGGCCCCGAAGAAGTCGTCGTACCAGAGGCCGATCAGCCCGAGCAGCACGGGCAGGTTCTGCGCGAACGGCGCCGTGCGGAAGTGGACGTCGACGGCGTGGAAGCCGGCCAGCATCTCGCCGAAGTGGTCCGGGCCGATGGCGATCATGAGCGACAGGCCGATGGCCGAGTCGAACGAGTACCGGCCACCGACCCAGTCCCAGAAGCCGAACATGTTGTCGGTGTCGATGCCGAACGCCTCGACCTCCTTCGCGTTGGTGGACACCGCCACGAAGTGCTTGGCCACCGCCGACTCGTCGCCGCCCAGGCCGGCCAGCGCCCATGCCCGCGCCGTGCGGGCGTTGGTCATGGTCTCCAGCGTGGTGAACGTCTTCGACGAGATGATGAACAACGTCTCGTCAGGTTGAAGGTCGCGCGTCTTCTCCACGAAGTCGGTGCCGTCCACGTTCGACACGAAGCGGCACGTGAGCGAACGGTCGCTGTAGTACACGAGGGCCTGATACGCCATCTCGGGGCCGAGGTCGGAGCCGCCGATGCCGATGTTGACGATGTTGCGGATCGGCTTGCCCGTGTGACCCAGCCACGAGCGCGAGCGGATGCGCTCGGAGAACGCCGCCATGCGGTCGAGCACGGCGTGGACGTCGGGCACGACATCATGGCCGTCGACGAAGATCTGCTCGTCGCGCGGGGCGCGCAGGGCTACGTGCAGAACGGCGCGGTCCTCGGTGACGTTGATGTGGTCGCCGCGGAACATGGCGTCGATCCGGGCGCGCAGCCCGCAGTCCTCGGCCAGCGCCAGCAGCAGCCGAAGCGTCTCGTCGGTAACACGGTTCTTCGAGTAGTCGAGCCGGATGCCGGCGGCTTCCAGGACGAGGCGCTCGCCTCGCGTCGAGTCGTCGGCGAAGAGCTGGCGGAGGTGGGTGTCCTTCACGGCGGCGTAGTGGGTTTCGAGCGCCTTCCACGACGACCGGTCGCGCAGCGCGCTCATGCCTTCGCCCCGTCCTTGGGCACGGCCAGTGACATCGAGCGCCACCCGCCCACGTCGGTGACCAGATCGTCGGCGTCGGCCGGCCCGTAGGTGTCGCGCTCGTAGGGGTGCGCCGGCGTGGCGTCGTCGAGAATGGGGTCGACCACCCGCCACGCCTGCTCCACCTCGTCCTGGCGGGCGAAGAGGGTCATCTCGCCGTTGATGGCGTCGTGCAGAAGACGCTCGTAGGGCTTGGCGTCGGCGCCCGCCTGGTGCCGGGCGACCAGCTCGATGTCCTCGCCCACCATCGCCTCGCCGGGCACCTTGGCCCGCGACTGGAGCGCGATGTAAACGTCGGGGCTGAGGCGGAACCGGATGGTGTCGGCGTGGCTGCGGTCGTAGGTGTCGAAGATGTCGAGCGGCGGCTTCCGCAAGGTCACCACGACCTCGGTGGTGGTCATGGGCATGCACTTGCCGGCCCGGATGAAGATGGGCACGCCCGCCCATCGCCAGTTGTCGATGTAGAGTCGCATGGCGGCGAAGGTCTCGACGGTGGAATCGGGCGCCACGCCGGGTTCGTCCTTGTAGCCGACGAACTGGCCGCGCACGACGTCGCTCGGCGAGATGGGCCGCATCGCCTTCAGCACGTCGACCTGCTCGTTGCGCACACCGTCGGAGTCGTTCGGCGTGGGCGGCTCCATGGTGAGCAGCGACGTCACCTGGAGGAGGTGGTTCTGGATCACATCACGAATGCAGCCGGTGGCGTCGTAGAACTTGCCGCGGTCCTTCACGTCGAGCGTCTCGGCCATCGTGATCTGCACGTTGTCGACGTAGGTGCGGTTCCACAGCGGCTCGAGGAAGGTGTTGGCGAAGCGGGTGTAGAGCAGGTTCTGCACCGGCTCCTTGCCCAAGAAGTGGTCGATGCGGAACACGCGCTCCTCCGGGAAGTACCGGTGGATGGTGGCGTTCAGCTCCTCGGCGCTGGCCAAGTCGTGGCCGAAGGGCTTCTCGACGACGATGCGGGCGTCCCTGTCGCATTCGGCCAGAGAGAGCCCCGGGCCACCGTCTCGAACAGCACCGGCGGGATCGCGAGGTAGTGGCACGGCCGCATGGCCGTACCGAGCTCGTGGCGGAGCTGCTTGAACGTGGCTGGGTCGTTGTAGTCGCCGTCGACGTAGCGCAGGAGGCCGGTGAGCTTGGCAAAGAGCGCCTCGTCGACCGGTCCTTGCTCGGCGAGGCTGTCGTGGGCCCGCTGCTCGAGCTGCCCGAGGTCCCAGCCCTGCTTGGCCACGCCGATGATGGGGATGTCGAGCTTGCCTTTGGCCACGAGCGACGCCAGTGCCGGGAAGATCTGCTTGTAGGCGAGGTCGCCGGTAGCGCCGAAGAAGACCAGTGCGTCGGACTGATCAGCCATCCTTCTTCTCCAGATGTCCCCCGAAGCCGAAGCGCATGGCCGACATCACCTTGTCGGCGAAGTCGGCTTCGCCGCGGGAGCTGAACCGTTCGTACAGCGCCAGGGTGAGGATGTTCGCGGGCACGCCCTCGTCGATGGCGGCGATGCTGGTCCAGCGACCCTCGCCCGAGTCCGACACCCGCCCTTCGAACTGGTCCAACCGGCCGTCGTGCACGAAGGCCTGCGCCGTCAGATCGAGCAGCCAGGAGCTGATGACGCTGCCCCGTCGCCACACCTCGGCCACGTCCGTGAGGTTGAGCTGGTACTGGTACAGCTCGGGGTTGCGTAGCGGTGTGGTCTCGGCGTCCTGCTCGCGTTGGTGCAACCCGACGTCGGCGTGCCGGAGGATGTTGAGGCCCTCGGCGTACGCCGCCATCAGCCCGTACTCGATGCCGTTGTGCACCATCTTCACGAAGTGGCCGGCGCCGTTCGGGCCGCAGTGGAGGTAGCCCTGCTCGGCCGCCGACGGCTCGCCCGTGCGGCCCGGGGTGCGCTCGATCGTCCCGACTCCTGGCGCCAGTGTCTTGAAGATGGGGTCGAGGCGGGCGACCACATCGTCCTCGCCGCCGATCATCAGGCAGTAGCCGCGCTCCAGCCCCCACACGCCGCCGCTCGTGCCGACGTCCACGTAGTGGAGGTTGGACGCCTTGAGGGTGGCCGCCCGGCGGATGTCGTCGTGGTAGTAGGAGTTCCCGCCGTCGATCACGATGTCGCCAGGCTGGAGCAGTTTGGTGAGGGCGTCGAGCTCCTCGTCCACGAAGGCAGCAGGCACCATGAGCCAGACCGCTCGGGGCGCCGACAGCTTGGCCACGAACTCCTCCAGCGAGGCAGCCCCGGCCGCACCCTCGCCCGCGACCGCCGAAACCGCTTGGGCGCTCACGTCGAAGACCACACAGTCGTGGCCCTGCTTCATGAGCCGCAACACCATGTTGGCGCCCATTCGGCCCAAGCCGATCATGCCGAGCTGCATCTCGTACCCCTGTCTCGTGGCGATGGTGCGGCACGGCGACCGCGAGGTGTCGATGTGCCGATTTCGCACCGTAGCGCGGCCGATTTCGCCACCTCGACGGCGAGCATCGGGGGCGGGCCGATACCATGACCTCGACTTCGCAACGCTGCGGAGGAGACAGGAAACGATGACGATGAGCAGGGTCGACGGCCACAGCGTGGTCGACGCGGTAGTGGCCCTCGCCTCGGAGCGCTCGCCCGACGGGGAGGCCGGCGCCGCCGTTGGCTTCGTCCAGCGCTACTACGAACGGGTGGCCGCCGAGGATCTGGACGGCGACCACCCCGGCGACCTGTACGGCGCGGCCATGGCCCACCGGCGGGCCGGGGCGATGCGGGCACCGGGCGAGTCGGTCGTGCGGGTCTACAACCCGGACGCCGACGCCGACGGGTGGCAGTCGCACCACACCGCCGTCGACATCGTCACCGACGACATGCCCTTCCTCGTCGACTCGGTGACCATGGTGCTGGCCGAGCTCCACCTCGGCATCCACGTCGTGGTGCACCCCATGCTCGACGTGGCGCGCGCCGCCGGGCGCTTCGTTGCGCTGGGCGAAGGTCATCCCGGCGAGGCGTGGATCCACTTGGAAGTCGACCGGCAGGGCTCGCCCGACGCCCGCGCCGCGCTGGATGCAGCCATCCGGCAGTCGCTCGGCGACGTTCGCGTCGTGGTCGACGACTGGATGGCCATGCGCGAGCGGGCCATGGCGCTGGTCGACGAGGTGGACGCGGGCGTGCCGGTGCCCGCCCGCGAGGCCCACGACACGGCCGAGCTGCTGCGCTGGATGGCCGACGACCAGTTCACCTTCCTGGGCTACCGGGAGTACGACCTCGCCGTCGAGGACGGCCACGACGTGCTGCGGGGGCGACCCGGCACTGGTCTCGGTCTGCTGTGCGACGAGCACCGGGCCCCGAGCGCCCAGCGCCTCGACCAGCTGCCGCCCGAGGTCCGCGACAAGGTGCACGAGCCGCACCTCCTGGTCGTGACCAAGGCCAATTCGCGCTCCACGGTGCACCGTCCCGACTACTTCGCCTACGTGGGTGTGAAGCGCTTCGGACCCGAGGGCCAGGTGCTGGGGGAGCGCCGGTTCCTAGGCCTGTGGGGGGCCGCCACGTACCGGTCCACGACGGCCGAGATCCCGGTGCTCGGGCGCAAGGTCGCGTCGGTCCGCCTCCGCGCCGGGCTGGCGCCCGACAGCCACGGCGGCCGGGAGCTGTGGAACATCCTCGAGACGTATCCACGCGACGACCTGTTCCAGATCAGCGAGGACGAGCTGCTGGCCACCGCGCTCAGCATCCTCAACCTGCAAGAACGCCGCCAGGTGCGGCTCTTCGCCCGCCGTGACGACTACGGGCGCTTCGTGTCCTGCCTCATCTACGTGCCACGGGAGCGCTACTCCACCACGATCGTGGAGCGCATGGAGGAGATCCTGCTGGCCAGCTACAGCGGGGTCTCGGCCGAGTACGACTCCAGCATCACCGGCAGCGTGCTGGCCCGGCTCCACGTGCTGGTCTTCGTCGGGGAGGGAGCGCCCACCGATGTCGATACGCGCGACGTCGAGCGGCGGCTGGCGTCGGTGACGCGCTGGTGGATGGACGATTTGCGCGACGCGCTCGTGGCGACACAGGGGGAAGAGGCCGGTCTCGCGGCGTACGCGCGGCACGTGGAGGCCTTCCCAGCGGCCTACCGCGAGGCGTTCGACGCGTCCGCCGCGGTCAACGATCTCGAACGGATTGCCGCGCTCGATCAGGCCGGCGACGGCCTCGTCACCTCGCTGTACCAGCGCTACGGCGAGGCGTGCGGGCCGGCAGGAGAGATGCGCCTCAAGCTGTACTCACGCCAGTCGATCCTGCTGTCGTCGGTGCTCCCGGTGCTGGAGCAGTTGGGGGTGCAGGTCCTCGACGAGCGACCGTACGAGCTGCGGCCGGTCGATGGCCCGAACGCGTGGATCTACGACTTCGGGCTGCGCGAGCCCGACGGCGTCCAGCCCGGCCAGCGCGTCCGAGACGAGTTCCTCGCCACCTTCGGCGCGGTGTGGCGCGGCGAGATCGACAACGACGGCTTCAACCGCCTCGTCCTCGTCGGCGGCCTCACCACCCAGCGCGTCACGGTGCTGCGGGCCTACGCCAAGTACCTCCGCCAGATCGGCCTCACCTTCAGCCAGAGCTACGTGGAGGAGACGCTGGCGGCCCACCCCGCCATCGCCAACCAGTTGGTCGAGCTGTTCGCCACCCGATTCGATCCCCGCCTGGACGGCAACCGGGCGCTCGAATCCGACGGCATCGCCGCCGAGATCACCGAAGCCCTCGACGGCGTGGCCAGCCTGGACCAGGACCGCATCCTGCGGGCCTTCGTCGGCCTCGTCCAGGCCACGGTGCGCACCAACTTCTACCGGCCCGAGACCGGTGGTGGCCCCGCTCCCGTCCTCGTCTTCAAGCTGGACCCGGCCAAGGTGCCCGACCTCCCGCTGCCGCGCCCCCGCTTCGAGATCTGGGTCTACGCGCCGCACGTCGAGGGCGTGCACCTGCGGGGTGGTCCGGTGGCGCGCGGCGGCATCCGTTGGAGCGACCGCCGCGAGGACTTCCGTACCGAGGTGCTAGGGCTCATGAAGGCCCAGATGGTGAAGAACGCCGTGATCGTGCCCACCGGTGCGAAGGGCGGGTTCGTGGTGAAGCGACCGTCGGCAGGCGCCGATCCGGAGAGCCTCCGCGCCGAGGTGATCCGCTGCTACCGCGACTTCATCGGCGGGCTGCTCGACGTCACCGACAACATCCGCGCCGGCGAGGTGGTGGCGCCGCCGGGTGTGGTGCGCCACGACGGCGACGATCCGTACCTCGTCGTCGCCGCCGACAAGGGCACCGCCACGTTCTCCGACATCGCCAACGAGATCGCCAAGCGCTACGGCTTCTGGTTGGGTGACGCGTTCGCGTCCGGTGGCAGTGAGGGCTACGACCACAAGCGCATGGGCATCACCGCCCGCGGCGCGTGGGAGAGCGTGCGGCGCCACTTCCGCAACATCGGTGTCGATGCCGATACCGCCACCGTCACCGTCGCCGGCATCGGTGACATGTCTGGGGACGTGTTCGGCAACGGGATGCTCCTGTCCCGACATCTGAAGTTGGTGGCGGCGTTCGATCACCGCCACGTCTTCCTGGATCCCGATCCTGATCCGCTGGTCAGCTGGCAGGAGCGCAAGCGGCTCTTCGACCTGCCCCGATCGTCGTGGGCCGACTACGACCACGCCAAGATCTCGGCCGGCGGCGGCGTGTGGCCGCGCTCTGCCAAGTCGGTGCCCCTGTCCGACGAGGTGCGAGCCCGGCTGGGTACCAGCGCCGTCACGGCCACGCCGAACGAGCTCGTGAGCATCATCCTGGCGGCACCGGTCGACCTCCTTTGGAACGGTGGCATCGGGACCTACGTCAAGGCCTCCACGGAGACCAACCCCGATGTCGGCGACCGGGCCAACGACTCGTTGCGGATCGACGCCGCCGAACTGCGGGCCAAGGTCGTGGGCGAGGGCGGCAACCTGGGCCTCACCCAGCGGGCGCGCGTGGAGTTCGCGCTGCTGGGCGGGTTCGTGAACACCGACGCCATCGACAACTCGGCCGGTGTCGACACGTCCGACCACGAGGTGAACAGCAAGATCCTCCTCGACGCCGCCGTCACGTCGGGCGACCTCACGGAGCACGATCGCAACGATCTGTTGCGGGCCGTCACCGACGACGTGGCGGAACTGGTGCTGGAGGACAACCGGGCGCAGAACGTCGCTCTGGCGATCGCCCGCGTGCAGGCGGCCGGCATGCTCGACGTGCACACCCGTTACTTGCGGGCCCTCGAGCACGACGGCCGGTTGTCGCGACAGCTCGAAGCTCTCCCGAACGGCAAGCAGCTGGCCGAGCGCCAGGCCGCCGGTGTCGGGCTGACGACGCCCGAGCTGGCCGTCCTGTTGTCGTACACGAAGATGGACCAGGTCGAGGAGATCCTGGCGTCGGGGCTCACCGAGGACCCGTACGTCCAGCCCGCCCTGGCCGGCTACTTCCCCGCCCGCTTCGGTGAACGGCTCGGTGCCAGCTACGTCGGTCGACTGGCCGAACATCGGCTGCGCCGCCAGATCGTCGCCACCGTGCTGGTCAACGAGATGGTGAACCGCACGGGCATCACCTTCGAGTTCCGCATGGCCGAGGAAACGGGCGCCGCTGCCGCCGACACCATGCGCGCTCATCTGGCGGCACGGGACATCTTTGACCTCGCCGGCCAGTGGGATGCGCTGGCCGATCTCGATGCCACCGTCCCCGCCGACGTGCAGCTGGAGCTCTTGACCGATCTCCGCAAGATGGTGGAGCGCAGCGTGCTCTGGCTGCTGCGGCACCGCCGGCCACCGCTGGCCATCGAGGCCACCGTCGCCGCCTTCCAGCCCGGTGTGGCCGCCATCGTCGACACCCTGCCCGATCTCATCAGCACCGGTTTCGCCGCCACCATCGTCACCGCCACGGCCAGAGCTGTCGACGCCGGCGTACCGGCCGCGCTGGCGTCGCGCGCCGCGTCCTGGCCCTACCTGCACACCGCCTTCGACATCATCGAGGTGGCCGGCGCCAGAGGCCGGACTCCCGAGGACACCGCGCGCGTCTACTGGGGTCTGTTCGACCGGCTGGACCTGGGCTGGTTGTGGGAGCGCATCGGCCTGCTGCGCCGCGGCGACCGGTGGCAGAGTCACGCCCGCGCCGGGCTGCGCGACGACCTGCTGAACGAGATGCGCGAGCTGGCCGACGACGCCCTGCGCGCCGGCGACGTGTTCACGCCGGTGGACGAGGTGCTCGATCGCTGGAGCGCGGTGAACGAGCGGGCGACGGCGCGGGTGGCGGCGGTGCTGGGCGAGATCCGCGCCGGGGGTGTGTTCGACCTGACGACGCTGTCGGTGGCGCTGCGCCAGCTGCGCAACCTGGTGCTGGCCAGCAACGCCGGCAGCCCCGCCGCAACCTGACGCTGCCGCGCCGTCCCGGGCGCTCGGGGCGACCTGGGCGCTCGGTCGCTCGGGCCGCCTACCCGGGTAGCGAGATCGCCGCCCCCCAAATCGCGCGGCCCGCGCGCTCGGCCGCGCCCCGGCGCGTCCGAGCGCGCAGGCTGCGCGAAACGTGGTCCCCGGGCGCGGCCTACGGTGGGCGGCATGGCCATGGTCACCTCGTTCGTGCTGATCAACGCCCAGCCCAATCGCACCGCGGCGCTGGCCGAAGCCCTGGCCGACCTCGACGACGTGGCCGAGGTGTACTCGGTGGCCGGCGACTTCGACCTCGTGGCGGTGGTGCGGGTCCGCCACCACGACGACCTCGCGGACGTCGTCACGAAGCACATCGCCTCGCTCGACGGCATCAACCGCACCCACACGCTGGTCGCCTTCCGCGCCTACAGCCGGCGCGACCTGGACGCCATGTGGAACATCGGCGCCGAGCAGTGACCCGTAGCGGCGCGATCGCGCCGGTAGCCTCGTCTTGATGACGGACCGGCCCTTCCGCCTGCGGTTCGCGCCGTCGCCGACCGGCTACTTCCATGTAGGTGGCGCTCGCACGGCGCTCTACAACCGCATCCTGGCGACGCAGCACGATGGCACGCTCATCCTGCGCATCGAGGACACCGATGCCGAGCGGAACCGGCCCGAGTGGACGCAGGGCATCCTCGACGCGCTGCGCTGGATCGGGGCGGACTGGGACGAGGGGCCCTACTTCCAGAGCGAGCGGGCGACGCTCCACCGCGACGCCGCCGAGCGCCTCTATGCCGATGGCGTCGCGTACTACTGCGACTGCACCCGTGACGCGATCGACGCCCGCACCAAGGGGAGCGCCACTCCCGGCTACGACGGTTTCTGCCGCGATCGTGGCCTCGGGCCCGGTCCCGGGCGGGCCTTGCGGTTCCGGACACCGCGCGAGGGCACCACCACCGTCGTGGACCTCATCCGCGGAACGCCCACGTTCGAGAACCGCCTCATCGAGGACTTCGTCATCCGTCGCAGCGACGGCAGCGCCACGTTCATCCTCGCCAACACCGTCGACGACATGGACATGAAGGTGAGCCACGTCGTCCGGGGCGAGGAGCACCTCACGAACGCGCCCAAGGCGCAGCTGATCTGGGAGGCCCTCGGCGGGGGCGACGTGCCCGTGTGGGCTCACGTGCCGGTGCTGGTGAACGAGAAGCGCCAGAAGCTGTCGAAGCGTCGCGACAAGGTCGCCCTGGAGAGCTACCGCGACGAGGGCTACCTCGCGGACGCGATGCGCAACTACCTCCTCACGCTCGGGTGGGCGCCGCCAGGTGACCGCGAGATCGTGCCGTGGGAGGTCATCCTCGACACGTTCCGGCTGGAGGACGTCAACTCGGCACCGGCGTTCTTCGACGAGAAGAAGCTGCTGTCGTTCAATGACGAGTACGTGCGGGCACTGCCCGTCCCCGGCTTCGTCGAAGCGAGCCAGCCGTGGCTGGCCCCGCCGGTCGCGCCATGGCCGGCCGACCGCTTCGACGCGGCCGTCTTCGATCGACTCGCTCCACTCGTGCAAGAGCGGGCCAAGGTGCTGTCCTCGGTGCCGTCCTACGTCGACTTCGTCTTCCTGGAGGATCCGCCCGACGATCCGGCGTCATGGGCCAAAGCGATGACGGGCGACGCCGCCGGCCTGCTCGACGAGGTCATCGCCGCCTACGCCGCCCTCGACGACTGGTCGGGGCCGGCGCTGAAGGACGCGCTGGAGGCCATTGGCACGGCACGCGGCTTGAAGCTGGCCAAGGCCCAGGCACCCGTGCGGGTCGCCACCATGGGCCGCACGGTCGGGCTGCCGCTGTTCGAGTCGCTCGAGGTCCTCGGGCGTGACCGCACACTCACCCGCCTGCAGACGGCTCGTGGACGGCTCTGACCGCCTCATCGACGAGCGGCCCGAGCTCGTCGGTGGTTCTACGGCGGCGCCGGCTGGTTCCGAGGCGGCGCCGGGCGAGCCGGCGGCGCCAGCGCAGCGCCGGCCGGCCACGCCGTTGCTGCCGCCGGCTGCCGAGCTGCGTCATCCCCGGCGCCGGTGGCCGAAGCGGGTGGCGATCGGGCTGCTGGCCGTCCTGGGGCTGCTCGTCGCCTTCTACCTGGCCGCGCTGTACACCGTGTGGTCGACTGGGCGGGCCGACCAGGCCCGCCCAGTCGATGCCATCGTCGTCCTCGGCGCCGCCCAGTACGACGGCCGGCCGTCGCCGCAGCTGGCCGCTCGCCTCGACCACGCCCTCGATCTGTACCAGCGGGGCTACTCGCCGCGCCTGTTCCTGACCGGCGGCAAGCAGCCGCTCGACCGCTTCACCGAGGCTCAGTCCGAAGCCCGCTACCTGGAGGATCGGGGCGTCCCGGCGTCGGCCATCATGCAGGAGGACAAGGGTCGGACATCGTGGGAGTCGCTCTCCGCGGTGGCCGGCACCATGACGGCCCAGGGCCTGCACTCGGTGCTGCTCGTGTCCGATCCGTATCACGCCGCCCGCATCAAGGGCATGGCCGAAGAGCTGGGGCTCGAGGCGTACGTGTCGTCGACGCGGACCAGCCCGGTGACGGGCCTCACCGCCTTCCGCCGCATGCTGAAGGAGGCCGCCGGCGTGGCCGCGGCGCGAGTCGTGGGCTGGGACCGGCTGACCAACTGGACCGAGTAGTTGCGTAGCGACGGCTGAGCGGTCGCCGCTAGCATCGACCGACGCCCATTCCCGGGTGGTGTAATTGGCAACACGGCAGGTTCTGGCCCTGTTATTCGAGGTTCGAGTCCTTGCCCGGGAGCACGTGAGCGGCCGCTGCTACCATCGGCAGCCGCCTACGGCACGGCCCCATCGTCTAGTGGCCTAGGACACCACCCTCTCAAGGTGGCGGCACGGGTTCGAATCCCGTTGGGGCTGCCAAGAAACCCCAGGTCAGAGGCACTCTCCGGAGTGCCTCTTCTGGTTTTCGGCCCTCGTTGCCAATGGCGTGCCAATGTATTCTTGGAGGGAACGATGCAGGGCTACCTACGACGCCGGGGTGAGTCTTGGGAGCTGCGTGCCTACATAGGCACGGATCCCGTCACCGGCAAGCAGCGCTACGCGTCGCGCAGCTTCCGCGGCGGCAAGCGCGAGGCGCAGCGCCTGCTCGCCGAGATGGTCCTCGACGCTCAACGAGGAGTATCGGTCCGCCGCAGCGCCACGGTGGGCGACCTGCTCGAGGCGTGGTTCGATTTGGCCCGCCATGACTTCTCCCCGAAGACCGTGAAGGAGACGAGAGGGATCATCGACCGCAACCTGCTCCCGACGCTTGGCGCGGTGCCGCTGTCAAGGCTCAAGCCGAGCGACCTCGATCGTTTCTACCGCCAGCTCACAGCCAGCGGAGGAGCGCGTGGCGCCGGCCTGGCGCCGGGGACCGTGCGCCGGATCCACGGCGTCCTTCGCCGCGCGCTGGGCCAAGGGGTGAAGTGGAGTTGGCTTGGCGTCAACCCCGCTGTCTCGACAACTCCACCACGCGTGCCACAGCCGAACATCAAGCCGCCGTCGGAATCGGATTTGGTTCGCCTCCTGCGGCGGGCCACGACGTTGGCGCCGGAGTTGGCCTGCTTCCTCGTGCTCGCGGCTGCTACCGGCGCTCGCCGGTCGGAACTCGTGGCGCTGCGTTGGACCGACGTCGATCTCGCCAACCGGACGCTGACGATCGGCCGTGGAGTCGTCGCCGGGCCCAACGGCCTCGTCGAGAAGGACACCAAGACGCACGCCGCGCGCCGGGTCACGATCGATGAACAGAGCGTCGTGCTCCTCGCCGATCATCGCAACCTTGTCGAAGGCCGCGCCCGTGCCTGCCGGGTCGAGCTCCCGGGAGGTTCCTTCGTGTTCAGCAATGAGATCGACGGTTCTACGCCGTGGTATCCCGACTCCGTCTCGAGAGGCTTCAAGCGGCTGTGCGATCTCGAGGGAATCGACGGGGTGCGGCTCCACGACCTACGGCACTTCGTGGCGACCCAGCTGCTGAGCGCCGGCGTCGACGTCAGAACCGTCGCCGGACGGCTCGGTCACCGGAACGCGGCTACGACACTGAACGTCTACGCCCACTTCTTGGAGCAGTCAGACCAAGTGGCTGCCGACATCATCGGCAAGATGATCTCGACAACCCCGACCGAGGCCTGAACCGTCGTGCTCGACGAATGCGCCGCGTATGGCCGGACGCGCAGGAAAGGACGGATGGACACGCGACACGACCGCGCCGTCCGTTGCTCGTGAAGGAGTCGGTCGTGCCGCCGACGCTCGACGCTTGCGCGGATGTCGAGCTCCCGCTCGATCGACGTTCTCGAAATGGAAGTTGCAGTAGTGATCGGATGTGATCCTCGCCAGCCCACGACCCTCAGTCGCAGATCCTCAGATCACGGCGGGTTACACACAGCTGCGGACAGTCACGTCCGGCGGCCGACGGTGGCAGAGGTACCGGCAGATGGCACTCCAGGGGCTCGTTCGCTTCAGCGGGTCACCACCGTGCGTGACCGATTGTCCACCTGTCGGCAGCTCGAGATGGCCGCCGATGGCAGAATCTGGTGACCGCCCGACAGCGCCGCCTCTCTTCGCCACAGACGAAGCTCCATGTGTGTGCTTCACCCAAGGCGGCGGCGAGCTGCTCGCGCTCGGCGGCCAGCTGATGTTCTCGACTCGTCGGCTTGGTCGGCCCGCCGGCGGCGACGGCCTGGCCGCCACCGTCGAGGAACGGATCACGCCAATTCGCGATCGAGGTCTGCGAGACGCCCTCGCGTCGGGCTGCCTCGGCGATCGTCACCTCACCGCACAACACGGCGAGCACAATGCGGACCTTGTCCTCGGCCGCTCTCGACGGAGGGGTCGTGCCATCGGTACTCCTTGAAGTCAGGCCCAACTTTGGCCTGTCTCGGAAACCGTGACACGGGACACGCACACCTCGCCGACATGGACCATCGCGCCCGACTGTGCGGCACGACGGTGGCCGCGAACGCGTTCGTGTTCAGCCTCGACCCTGCCTGCCTGCTTCCGATGCGACCGGAGTTCATGACCCGCCGGATGCGGGTGCTGAGAGCCAAGCTCGGCATCGATGCCGGCGACTTCGACGCGACGATCCTGGCGGTGCGGAAGTGGACGAGCACGGAAACTGATGGACGCCGGCTTCAACCCATCCGCCGTCAGCGACCGCCAGGGACACACCGTCCAAACCATGTTGCACCACTACTCCAGCCGCCGCCGCTCCGCCGACCGCGCCGCGGCCGACCACCTCGGAGCCCAAGTCCACGGGCAACCGTCTCGCTCCTCGCTGACCGACGACCGCGTAGCCGTTCCGGGCGGTAGACCCCGGCTGGCGACGCCGCTGCTATACACCCCGACTACGCGGAGACGCGCGCTCCCTCAAGCGGACGTCCACTGCCCAATGCAGAGTCGAGCCGTGTCCCAGTCTTCGGTACGGAATCAATGCTGTGACGTTGGTCACCACGAAAATGCTCCCTGAGTCTCTCTGCGTACGCCTGCGTATCCCTGTGTATCCCTGCGTATCAAACGGTCCGGGCGGGCGACGATAGGAGGGGTTGTCACCGGAATGACAGCGGTGTAAGTCGGGCGAGTGGACACGACTGAACCGGTTGCCAAGCTTGCATCGCTGGTGTTGACCGTTGAGGAATCAGCGGATCTGATGCGGGTCGGACGTTCGCTCGGCTATCAGCTCGCCAGGGAATATCTTGCTACTGGCGGCACGGCGGGGATGCCCGTGATCCGCATCGGGGCGTGTTTGCGTGTGCCTCGGTGGGCGCTGCTCGAGCTGATCGCGACGGGACGCGTGGTACGTCTGTGCGACGCCGACGTGCCGACCTCGGATACCTCGACGACGGCGGTGCCAGATGCCGAGTGACGGCCGGCGTCTCCTACTCGACGCGGCCTCATCGGAGATTCGCCGCCGGTTGGGTGCGACCGCCTGGGTGGTGCTCGAGGAACTGCTCCTCGCGTCGAACGACGACGCTGGCTGGTGCGAGGCGACCACGTCGGTCCGCGCGTTGGCTGCGCGGACCGGGTTGGCGAAGGACACCGTGGCGCGTGCGTTGTCGCGGCTTCGTCGTGCCGGTCTGATCACCGCGCGGCAGTCACGCACCGCGGGTGTCTTCGCTGCCGGCAGCTACCGGCTGCTCCTCCCTTGCGGAATCAGCGTCGATGAGCCCGTCGCGGTCTGCGTCGAGGTTGTGCAGTCGGTCATCGTGGAGCCTTCGTTCGTCGTGCGCCCGTCCGCTGTCGATCTCGTTCAGCTCGTTCTCGAGATCGAAGGCTGAAGCCGGCATGTCGTTGAAGTCCGGGATCGTGCGTATTGATGAGAGTCAGACAAGTGCCCGCGAATGGGCAGAGCGTGGGGCGCGGCCGTGTTGCGTGTGACGACCCTGCACGCATCGTCGGCTGGAGCGACCGCGGACTACTACGCGGCCTATCTGACGAAGGCGCCCGGCGAGGTGCCGGGCCTGTGGTCGGGATGCCAGGCAATCGGCCTCGGGCTCCACGGGCCGGTCGATGTCGACAGCTTGGAGGCGTTGTTGTCGGGCCGTGACCCGGTTTCTGGGTCGCTGCTCGGCCGCGAGCTGCTTGATCGGGTGACCGTCGACGGTCGGGTGGTGAAGGCGGTGTCGGGGTTCGACGCGACGTTCTCGGCACCGAAGTCGTTGTCGACGTGGTGGGCGCTCACCGGCGACGAGGGGCTGTTGGAGGCCCACGACGTCGCCGTCACCGCCGCGTTGCAACATCTGGAGCGGTTCGGCTCGACGACCCGGATCCGCTCCAACGGCCGCCGGCTGCATCCCGATAGTCAGGGGTTGACGATGGCCACGTTCCGCCAGACGACGTCGCGTGCCGACGATCCGCAGATCCACACCCACGCGGTCATCTCCGCCAAGGTCCAAACAGCGGATGGGCGGTGGTTGGCGTTCGATGCCCGCTACCTCAAACGCCACCAACGCGCTGATCGGCGGCCTCTATCAGTCCGTACTGCGTGCTGAGCTGTCGCATCGGTTCGGGGTCGGCTGGCGACCGATCGTCAACGGACAGGCCGAGATCGCCGGTGTCCCCGACGAGCTGTTGGCGGTGTTCTCGAAACGAACCGCCACCATCGACCACGCCCTCGCCGACAAGATCGACGACTTCCGCACCCGCGAGGGTCGCGAGCCGTCGCGGTGGGAACGGGCGGCGATGACCCGGGAGGCGTCAGCGGACACCCGGTCCCGAAAGTCCGGACACGGCGCCACCGATCTCGTCGACCCGCTGGCGACTCGGAGGCTGCCAGCGTCGGTTGGACCGCCGACCTGCTCGAGACGGCATCGACCGAGGCCGCCACCCACACGGTTCCGTCGGTCGTGGTGCGGGTCGTCGGATGTGATCGAGACGTTGTCGTCGCAGCGTTCGTCGTGGACCCGCGCCGATGTGTTGCAGGCGATCTGCGATCAGCAACGGCCCGTGTCCCAACACCCGGGACGCCGGTGGGCGGCCACTCTCGAACAGGCCACCGACCAGGTGGTCGGGCGACTCGTCGATCTCGACCCGCCCAGCGCAACGACGCGGCGCGGGTCGGACGGCCGATCGGTGTGGATCGAACCGACCGCACCACGGTTCACGTCCGAACCAGTCCTGGCCCGAGAGGAGGCGATCCTGATCTGGGCGATGGCCGCACAAGCCGACCCGCCCGCACCGTCAACGACGATCGATCGCGACTGGTCTCGACCCGTTGCAGGCCGACGCCGCCGCGGCCGTCGCCGGCCACGACGGGCTGGTGTTGATCGTCGGTCCGGCCGGGGCCGGCAAGACCCGCATGCTCGCCGCCGCCGCCAACGATCTCCACGACCAAGGTCGGGTCGTGTTCGCAGTTGCGCCGACCGCGAAGGCAGCACGTACCGTCGAACGCGACACCGGCATCGTGGCGGACACGGTCGCCAAGTTGCTCCACGAGTGGCAGCGCACCGACCGACCACCCTGCCGCGTTACCGACTGCCGGTTGGGGCGACGCTGGTGATCGACGAGGCCGGGATGCTCTCCACCCCGGCGTTGCACCAACTCGTGTCGCTCGCCGACCGCCAGCAGTGGCGGCTGGCGCTGGTCGGTGACCCGCGCCAACTGCAGGGCGTCGGCCGGGGCGGCCTGCTCGGCGAGCTGTGCGCCAACGGTCGCGTCGAGCAGCTCGAACACCTCCACCGCTTCACCCACTCCTGGGAAGCCGCCGCGTCCCTGCAACTACGACGCGGGCGACCCACGCGCCCTCGACGCCTACCAGGCGCACGACAGGATCATCGCCGGCACCCTCGACGACCACCTCGCACCGGCTCGCCACCACCTGGATCGATCCACAACGACAGCGGTCGCAGCATCGCCGTGGTCGCCTCGACCAACGACCACGTCAACCCGATCAACCACGCCATCCAGGCCGCCCGCCGCGACGCCGGACACCTCGATACGGCCGTCGACGACACTTGTCGCCGGCGGCGAGTCCGCCTACGTCGGTGACGTCATCGCAACCCGCCGCAACGACCGCCGGCTCGTCACCAACACAGGTGAACCGGTCCGCAACCGCGACACCTGGACCGTCACCGCCATCAACATCGACGGAGCGGCTGACCGTGGCCCACCACGGCGGACACGGCAACGTCATCCTGCCCGCCGACTACGTTCGCGACCACGTCCGCCTCGGCTACGCGGCCACCGAGCACGGCTGGCAATCCGACACCGTCGACACCGCCATCGCCCTCGCCTCGGCGGCGACGACACGTCGCGGTCTGTACGTCGCCGCGACCCGCGGCCGCGACGAGAACACTGCTGTGCGTCATCACCGACAGCAACGACATCGCCGAAGCACGCGATGTTCTCGAGACCATCCTCCACAGCGACCGCGCCGACATCCCCGCCACCACCCAACGACGCACCCTCGCCCAAACGATCCAACACGCGAGCCACGGCAGCCCTGCGGCCCGGTGCGCGATCCCCGACTGGTTCCCATCCGCGCTCGCCGACGCGAAACGCAGCCTCGACGAGACCCGGGCACGCGACACCCAGCGCCTGGCACGGTCCGAACGAGCAACCGGCAACGCCGCACACGCCGACGTCATCCTCGCCGCCGTGGCAGCCGACACGTACCACCAGCGGGCAGCGCTCCACCACGCCGAAGCAACTGTCGACAACGCCCGCGTCGCCGCAACGACCTGAGCCGACAACTCGAGACTGCACCCTGGCGGCAACGACGCTCGCTGCGTCTCGAGCTGCAGCGCTGTCAGGGTCGGCTCGATCTGGCGGACGCCCACCTCGAACACACCCGCCAGCACAGCCAACCAGCCGTCGAGCGATACACCCAAGCCGTCGCAGACCATCGAGCCGCGGACCAACAGCTCGACATCTGCCACACCCTCGACCGCCTCGACAGCCTGCAGCCATCCATCGGTGAGCACCAACGTCACCTCAAGGCCCTCACCATCTGGAAACACTGGGCAGACGGCCACGACCTCCCCACCAACACCCTCCACACCATCGCCTCGCTGCTCACCCACCGGCGAGGCCGGGAGCAACAACTCGCCCGTGCCCTCCGCGACGACATCGGCGACGTGCCCATCCAACCCGCGATGCGAGCCCCGACCCACAACGACCACTACCCGACGCGAACCGCCGGCCCCGACATCGGCTTCGGCCGCTGACGCCGAGGAAGACCTTCACAGGTGGCCGGCCGGGCCGTCAGCGGCAAGCGTGTGCCTGACCGACAGGTAGCCACGAACGCGAAACACACCAACCATCCGTGAACGACCGTTCAGCGATCCGAGGACATCACCCCCGGGGTCGTCGAGGCTGCCGATGACCGCCCAGTAGGCCACGTAGAGTGTTGTCTCGGCGGGGCCACCAATTTCGTGGGAGCGCCACGGAACGGCACCTTGGGGACGCGCCAAATCGGCGACTCGCTGAATGGTACGGGACAGGCCGGGCCGCCGGCGACCAGAGCGGATCGTGGCGCCGGGGCGCAGTACCGAGCCGACGGCTACGAGCAGGCGACTCGGTGAGTGCTTGCAGCCGCGAGCGGGGGGCCCACGTCGGGCGCCACACGCCGGCAGCGCGATCGCAAGCACCGCGACCGCACCGTGGCCCATGCCCACACCTGATCGCCCCAGCTTCGATGATGCGTTCTTCCGCACAGCGGGAGAAGTCCCCAATCGTGCACTCCGCAGCGGCTCGCAGGATCACCACCAACGCCGGCTACTGGACGTCCCGCCGGCGGCGTGCAGAGAGACGCTCCGCGTTCCGGACTTCATACCTCGAGCTGGCGCCATCGGCAATATGTCGTCGCCGGAGGTCGTCCGGCCGACGGCGCTGTCGCGGAGCGGATGCGTGGCGTCGCCAGGGCAGCGCGAGCGTGCCGCGATCACGTAGACCAGCGCGGCCTGCTGAACTATCGGGATCATGTTGAGCCCGAGGCACCTCCGACAGTGGTCCCCACGGCGAGTGCTCCTCGCCGCAGTTGTGGTCGCTGGCGTACTCGGTCTCGCTGCAGTTGCGATAGGGGCCACTTTCACCGGCCGTCGCGATGAACTCTGGTTCGAGGTAGCGAAGGCCGGGGTCCAAGTCCTAGCGGTTGTTGTTGTAGGTGGGGCCGTCGCCTCAGCGTGGCGGTACCTCGAACAGGACCGCGCCGACACTCAGAGGGAGAGTCTGGCCGATCGTGATCGAAGGCGCGAGCTCCACGATCAGCAATTGGCGATTTTCCAGCAGGTAGTTGCTTCGTATAACTGAACGTGTGGTGCGCGGTGTTGTAGTCGATCTGTTCGCGGTGATCGGTGCGGAAGAACGCTGCGTCTCGCTCAACGCCCGCTTCCGACGGGCCGTCAGGGCCCGCGGGCACTTCCCCAACGAGCAAGCCGCGCTCAAATGCCTCTACCGCGTGATCCGATCCCTGGACCCCACTGGGCGCGGCAGACAACGCTGGGCGGTGCGCTGGAAGCCAGCACTCAACGCCTTCGCCCTCATGTTCGAAGGCCGCATATTCCCCAACCAGCAATAACTGCTAAACTCGACCAAGCCGAATATCCGGGATCAGTTACACCGAAATTCCGACAGTCCCCTTCAATCTCGAGGTGATGGCTCTGACAAGCGAGAATTGGGCTGAAGTCTCGTTCGTGTGGCGGGCTCAGCCGAGGCGGGCGTAGTCGATGATGGGTTCGACCTCGACGTTGCGCAAGGTGCCGTAGCCGGGACCCCAGCCGGCGCCGAGTCGCGTAGCGATGAAGGCGTCGGCGACGGCGTTGGGGGCGTGCTCGGCGAGCAGGGCGGCTTGCACGGTCAGGGCGATGCGGGTGACGAGGTAGCGGGTGGTGTGCTCGGGTGTGTTGATGAGCTGTTCGATCTCCGCGAGCGCCGTTGCGACGAGGTCGTAGTCGGCGGCGACGGCGCGGACTTCGTCCAGAATCGGCTCGATCGCTTTGGGCTCGCGGGACAGGACTCGGCCGACGTCGATCACCATCATGTTGGACGTGCCTTCCCAGATCGCGTTGAGGGGTGCTTCCCGGTAGTAGCGGGGGCAGGGGTGCTCTTCGATGTAGGCGTTGCCCCCGATCGACTGGATGACCTCTTCGACGACGCCGGCGACTCGGCGGCAGTTCCAGAACTTGGCGACGGGGGTGAGGAGCCGGCTAACGAGCGTCTCGACGACGTCGCCGTGGTTGTCTTCTGCGCGAGCGACCCGGAACGCGAGATGGGCGGCTCCGGCCCACTCGAGGGCGAGGTCGGCGAGCACCGGCGCTTGGATCGGCAACTGCGACAGCGGCGCACCGAAGGCATGTCGGCAGTCGTTGTACTGCAGGGCTTGCGACAGGGCGGCGCGCATCAGGCCAGCCGAGCCGATGGCGAAGTCCAAGCGCGTGTACTCCGCTGACGACAGGATCGTGCGAACGCCGCGGCCCTCTTCGCCGACGAGGTAGGCGTGGGCGTCGTGGTACTCGATCTCGGACGAGGCGTTGGCCTTGTTGCCGAGCTTGTCCTTGAGCCGATTGATCTTGATGCCGTTGAGGCTCCCGTCCGGCCGGCGGCGGGGGACGAGAAGGCAGGACACGCCGCCAGCGGTCTGGGCGACGGTGAGGTAGGCGTCCGACATCGGCGCTGACGCGAACCACTTGTGACCGTTGAGGAGGTAGGTCTCGCCGGGTCCGCGTCGGCTGACGGGCCGGGCGACGGTGACATTGGCGCGCAGGTCGGATCCCCCCTGCTTCTCGGTCATGAAGTAGCCGATCGTGGCGGCTCGCTTGCGGTCGATGGGGACGTCGGCGGAGTCATAGCCCTCGGCCATGACGGCGTGCGCCCACGGTGCGAGCTCGGGTTGGCTGCGCAGGATCGGGATCGAGGCGTAGGCCATGCCGAGCGGGCACGCCGTTGACCCGTCGATCTGGTTCCACAAGTAGGACAGCACGGCGCGGGCCGAGTGGCCGCCGGGTTCGTCGGCGGTCCAGGCCAGCGAATGGACCGCGGAGCCGAAGCCGAGTTCCATCAGCTGGTGGTAGGCGGGGTGGAAGTCGACGGAGTAGAGCTCGTTGCCGACCCGGTCGAGGGTGCGCAGCTCGGGGAGGTGCCGTTGGGCGTCGCGGGCCGCTTTGAGGATCAGCGGGTCCCAAACCCTGTCGCCGAGGGCGCTAACCCGCGCCCGGGCCCACGGGGCGTTCCGAGCGATGACGTCGGAGGCGATCTTGTCGGTGTCGAACGCGTTGACGTCGTTGAGGTCAGGGACCAGGTTGTCGGGAATCGGTCGCTGACGGGTGAAGTCGTCGACTGCGCGGTCGGTGGCGGTGGGATGCGTGAGGGTCATCGGGCTTCTCCTGGCATAGGTGCGGATGAGTCAGTTGGCGAAGGGACCGGCCACGTCGACGTGAGCGGTGCTGTTCGGCCCGGTGACTGCGGCTTGGCAGAACGCAGCGATCTCAGCGGCGATCCCTGCGCGATCTTCGACGGGCACGGGTAGCTGCTCGAGCGGCGCGACGACGCCTTCGAGGAACGCGCCGACGATCGCCGCGCCGCGGACTCGTGCGTTTTGCGGACCGAGCTCGCCGGTGGCGATCCCGGTGTCGATCGCGTCGGCGAATGCGGCGGCAAGGCCGGCGCGAGCGTCGAGGCGGACCCGGTCGATGTCGGGGTCCATCGGCTCGACGATCACGGAGTACGACAGCCCACCGCCGCGCAGCGCTCGGTCGACAAACGTCGCGACGGCGCTGCCGATGCGGTCCACGACACTGCGGTCCTGTTCGGCGAGCACCGCGTTGACGACGTCGAGCTCACGTTGGCACACCTCGCGCAGCAGCTCCGTGAACAGCGACACCTTGGACGGGAAGTGCCGGTAGATCGACCCCGTCGCCACGTCGGCGATCGACGCCACCACGGCGACCTGCGCCGCGACGAAGCCCTGCTCGCTGAGCACCAGCCGGGCGGCGCGCAGGATGCGCTGGCGCGCTTCAGCCTGACGCGCCGCGACCCGTGCGCTCCGACGAGCGGCGGTGGCAACCTCAGTCACGTCCACCCGCCGGCGAATGAAGCACGATTCATTACTGAATCATGATTCACGTTCGGTCGTGTGTCAAGCCCTCTCGGGTAGGGCCGGCGACGTCGCGCACGTCCGTCGGCTCTGGACGGCGGCGGCCGAGGCGACTCACGGGTGTGCCGCCGTGGCGAGCTGCTCGACGAGCACGGACAATCGACGCCAACAACCATCGCGGCACCGCGACGCGGGTGGTCGAGCTGAAGCCACGACAGCGAGCACCCGGCGAGCGGCGATCGCTACGAGCAGGCAGACGGCGGCGCACATCGCGATGTAGATGGCGCCGAGACCAGCGAGTGGCCCAGCCACCCCGCCGGGTGAACCGGGGAAGGACGGATGCAAGATGAGCAGGACCCTCCGGGTCGAGGGCGCTACGCCGACGCCGCATCGAAAGCTGCGTCGCTCTTCGACTGGCTCCGCTGTCGCTGCGTGCGTGGTCGAGACGGCGGCGGTGTTTTGTCAACGCTTCTGAGCCCCGAACCGCGAGATGAGTGAGACAGCGGCGCCGGCGCCGGTCATCGCGGTCAGGGCGTACGGCACGGTGGTCACGAGAGCTTCCGACGCCCGCGACGACGACTGCGGTCACGAGCCCGTAGCAGGAGGATCCCGGCGACGGCTGGAGCAACGACACGATCGTGGGCTCCGGCGGCCACGACGTAGGCCCAGTCGGGACCGGTGCTGGCTGATCGAACGCACCAGTTCGCGGGCACGTCTCCGTCGCTGCTGTTCACCGTGCTGATGGATACGTCGTGGATCGAACTCCACCCCGGTGAGATCCGGCCCGTCGTTGTCGACTCGATCCAAGACCGACGAGTCGTCTGGTCATCGTTCTGGCCGGTCAGCGCGGACGACACGATCGAGTTCGACCTCCTCGGCGCCGGCGGACGCAGCGAGCTGCGTCTGCGGTGGCTGTCGAGCTCGCCTCCCGACGAGCGAGGCATCGCGCTCGACACGTCAACGTCTGAACCGCAAGATCGGTGGAGACCTCCGGGGCCAACTCGTGGCGTATTGACCACCGGTCCGCGGTGGGCGTGGGATCGCCGATCCCAATGTTCCGTGTGAGATTCGGTCTCGTCGGAGGCGTCCGGACAACGCGTCGCATCTGACCGAGCGCCTGGCGGGGATACCGCCGGTACTACGTGGAGCCGCATACGATGCAGACCCGCTGGTCGCTCGGATTTGCAAGCGCCGCAGGCCGGGTGGCTCGTCGACCAGACGACGTAGGGGGCGCTGGGGGGTGCCGAGGCGCTGGGCCGAGTGCCCCCAAACGTGCGCGTTGATGTCTCCGTGAGAGCATCCCGGAACGCCGGTTATACGGGTGATCCACCTGTCGGAGCGGCCGTCCGGGGAAGATCTTCCCGGCGGAGCGTCCCGAAGGAGGATCTCTGGTGGGTTGGTCTCCGTCATTCCAGTGCGTGGTGCTCGCTGACGGCGAGCGGGTCTATCGGGTTGGCCACGACCTGATCGATGACTTCTTGGAGTTCGCGTCGGCGTGGGCTCGTCCGAACACGCTGCGGTCCTATGCCCATGACCTGAAGGTGTTCTTCGACGTTGTCGGCAAGGACGTCGGTGAGGTCACGCCGGCCGACGTGCTGGCCTTCGTTTCGTCCCAGCAGCGTCCTCGTGTTGGTGCCGAGAACCTGGTGCGGCTTTCTGACGGGGCGTCGGGGTTGTCGGCGGCGACGATCAAGCGCCGGTTGGCCGCGGTGTCGAGCCTGTATGGCTATCTCGTTACCCGCGGCGATGTGGGCGTGGTGGCCAACCCGGTGCCGCGGGGCTTGCCCAGTCGACGAGCCCGCCGGCGTGGCCAGCGGGGAGTTCCGCTCGTGCGGGGCGTGCGTCGGTTGCCTCGCATCCTCGAGCGGGCCGAGGTCGAAGCGCTCACGGCAGCGCTACGCACCGAGCGTGACCGGGCGATGATTCGGGCCATGGTGCTGGGCGGGCTGCGCCGTTGCGAGGTGCTGGGCTTGCGGCTCGAGGACCTGCGTTTGGGCGAGTGCCGGGTGTTCGTGGCCGAAGGCAAAGGCGGTCACGAGCGGCTCGTGCCGATGTCGCCGACGTTCTTCGCCACTGTCGCTGGCTACCTGAACAACGAGCGGCCGCGCGAGTCGGCGACCGATCGCGTCTTCGTCGCGCTAAAGGGACGACGCCGCGGTCAGCCTCTGTCGGCGGAGGGCCTCGACGAGATCCTGTCGCGAGCGTGGATGCGCGCCGGTCTGGTGCATGGCACGTGCCACGAGCTGCGTCACACCTGCCTCACCCGACTGCGCGAAGGGGGGATGGCCCTCGAAGCGTTGCAGGCTCAGGCCGGGCACCGTTCGATCGCTTCCACGCGCGTCTATCTGCACTTGAGTCCGGACTGGCTGGCCGAGGAGTACCGGCGAGCGGCCGAGGCCATCGAGGCCCAGGCGGCGATGGGGACCGCCCGATGAACGCGCTCGCGGTCGTGGCCGCCGCCGAGGTTGTGTCCTTCACCGATCCCGACTGGGACGAGATCGCTCGGCGTGCCCCGCAGATGGCGGCGACCCTGCGCCGGTTTCTCATCGAGCTGGAGCGGAGCGCCGCTCCCGCCGTGGTCGATGTCACCGAGCAGGCCCTGCGCCAGCTCGCCGGCGGCATCGTCCGGCGCGACCCGCGTTGTCGCTCGGTCGCCGGCATCGAACGGCGCCACATCGAGGACTACCTCGACTCGCTGAGATCGAGCCGAGGGCGGACGGTGGCGACGAGCACCGCGTGCCGGCGTTTGGCCTTGATCAGCAAGTGTTTCTCGCATCTCGCCGCCCACGGCGACCCCGACGTGCCACGTGCTGGGCTCATCGTCGCCGCCGACTTCCCGAAGGCGCCGAGGGCGGTCGGTGGGCGGCAGGGCGCGATCCCCAAGCCGGCGCCGGCGCCCAAGCCCCGCCCGCCGAAGGAACCGTCCCGTGTCCCGGTGAAGGAGGTGTCCTGGGAGCAGGTCAGCGCGGCGGCGCCACAGATGGCCGCCACCATGAGCCGCTATCTCGCCCAGCTCGCCGTCTCGGCCCGGCCCGCCACGGTGGTGGCCACCGACCTAGCCCTGCGTCTTCTCGCCGGCCATCTGATCGACAGCGACGACCAGTGCCAGTGCGTCGCCTCGATCGAGCGTCGTCACATCGAAACGTTCAAGAAGGCGATGGCGCGCCGCCCCGGCCGCAAGCCAGGCACGCGGCTGTCGGCGAGCACCGTCCGCAACCGCCTCGGACTGTTGCGAACCTTCTTCGAGCGCGTCATCGAGTTCGACTACGACGACGCCCCAGCCCGGGTGCCGATCTTCAACGACGACCTGCCGATCCTCGACGAGCCGTTGCCCAAGTTCTTGGACGACCCCACCGCGGCCAAGTTCATGGCCGTGCTCGCCGCCGATCCCAACCCCCGCCGGCGGCTGATGGTCGAACTTCTGGCCCGCACCGGCATGCGCTCGGGCGAACTGTCGGGGCTGGAGGACGACGCCATGGTGCACATCGGCGACACCCACTGGCTGCGCATCCCCGTCGGCAAACTCCACAACGACCGCTACGTGCCGCTTCATCCAGTGTTGGTCGAGCTCATCAGCGGCTACCGCGCCCAGCGAGGACCGAGCCGCACCGGTCGACTCGTCGAACGCGACGACGGCCAGCCTTTCGACCGGCGCACCATCCACCGTTACGTCGACACGGTGGCCCGGCGCGCCGGGGTCGGCCACGTCCACCCCCACCAGCTACGCCACACCCTCGCCACTCAAGCCATCAACCGGGGCATGAGCGTCGAGGCCATCGCCGCGCTCTTGGGCCACCGATCCATGGACATGACCATGACGTATGCACGCCTCTCGGATCGCACCGTCGCCGACGAATACTTCCGCGTCACCCAGGCTGTCGAAGCGACCTACGACACCGCCCACCCGCTGCCCGCCGGCACCGCGGGGCCGAACATGCGCCGCCTCGCCGCAGAGGCCCACCGTCGCCTCCTCGGCAACGGCTACTGCGCCCGTCCCGTCGCGCTGGACTGCATCTACGAGACGACGTGCGAGCGGTGCGGCTTCTTCGAGACCGGACCGCAGTTCGTCACGATCCTCACGCGTCAGCGCAACGACGCCCTCGACCAACACGAGCAAGCCCGCGCCGACATCTTCGGCCAACTCCTGGAAGGGATCGACACACAAGCAGGCAGCGTGGTTCCATAACAACGGTCCGACCGGAACGGATCACCCGTATAACGCCGGGTACGCGACGCAGGCGCGCCGTCCAACACTCTGACCCTCGCTCACGCTCCGCGTTCGACGAAGCGGCGACCGAACTGGCCATCGGTGGGCGGTTCCTGGTGCCCATCAACGGGCTACCAGCTTCTACCAACGCTGGCCGTCTTGGTCTCTCACGGACGAGCTGTTGCTCAGGTGTCGTGAATCAGAGGTAGTCTGCGAATCCGGATCCGATCGTCGGTGATGACGATCACGGCTCCCTCGTTGAGATCGGTCGTCAGCTCGTCTAGATACTCGAGGATCAGTCGCGCCTGAACGGCAGCGCGAGGTGTGTTCCGCCCTCGGAACAAGATCACCGATGGCGACCGCCGCTGAGTCAACGCCAGCAGGGCGCCGAAGTCGGTGTCGCCGGTGATGACGACGCGACGCTGTTCTGCGGCCAGAGCGAGCAACTCATCGTCAGTAGCTCGCTCCAGGCCGAGGTCGATGGTGTGCGTCGCGTCGTGACCGGCGGCCCGAAGAAGCTCGGCCAGTCGCGGTGAGCGATTCTGGTCGACAAGGAACCTCACGCTGATGGTCGAAGTGGAATTTCTCGATCAGCCACGGCGTCGGCAGCGAAGCGCAGTGCAGCGCTGACATCGGCGAGTTCGAGGGGTGGAAGCTCATCGACGACTTCGGCCGGCGTCATCCCGCTGGCGATCATGCCGACGACAGTTGCCACGGGGATACGCAGGCCGCGCAAACATGGCACGCCTCCCATCTGCCTGGGGTCGATCGTGATCCGGTTCACTGATCAAGCGTACGCGATGAACTCTGACGGGACCATCGCGATCTATCAGCCCGAGGGCCATCGACGTTGCGCGGTCCCGCGCGGAACTGAACTCAACTGGTCACCCCCGTTCGGCCTACCAGCGTCCCGGAGACCCGCTCGTGAGCGCTTCCAAGCCGGGTCCAAAGGTGATTAGATCGCCGGCTCCCGGGCAGACGCGGAGGTCCCCGTGGACGGACGCGGGTACGTGAGCGTGGGGGTTCACATCCTCCAATGTGGCGTCACCGAAGCCGCCACCTCGCGTTCGTCTTGCCAATGGATCTGCCAATGGATGGCGAGAAACGCGTCGATATCGACCAACACCGGGCAACACCAGACATCACACGGTGCTACCATCGTTCCTGCTCAGACACCACAATCCGTCATCTGACAACACGGGATGGACAACCCTGATCGCCCTCTCAAGGTGGCGGCACGGGTTCGAATCCCGTTGGGGCTGCTCGCACCATGCGCGGTCTGGCATTCCGTGCTGGTCAGCGCCTGGTTCGAATGCCGTCCCGCTGAGGGGGCCTGGCGGCTGGCTGGCATGAGACAGTGGCCCGCGCTGCGGTGCCAAGGGCGTCGGCGGCCGTCGACGGCGAGGGCGGGGGAAGTGGCGCTCTGCGTAACGGGTGCGATGCGAATCCGACCCACGGCTCGCATCTCGCATGGTCGTAGGGAGCCGCCGCTGGTCACAGCCCGGGCCCGAACGCGACCTCGACATCTACACGGCCCTCAGTCGCCATCACCACAGAACCCTCGGTGTCTGGACCCTGGTGCAGACACCGGGCACGGTCCCCGTCGGGAGTCCTGTCGTCATCTCTCATCGATGGTCGTCTCGGGTGCGGGTGGTGGGTGGGAGGACTCGGCGAGTCCTCCCACCCTGGGTTCAGCCCGTTGTTGCGGTCTGCTTCTGGAGGCTCTTGACGTATTCGGCGGTGATTGCGTTCCCGCCGATTCCCCAGTCTCCGCTTTCGACCTCGTCGACGGTGACCCAGGTGACGCCCCGCAGGGCCTCGCCCTCGATGCCCACCATGGTCTCGGTGAGCTGGGTGATCATCTCCTGCTTCTGGCTGCTGTCGAAGACGCCCTTGATGACTTTGACTTGTACGAGCGGCATGTTGTGCTCCTTTTGGTTGGATTGGTTGTGGTGCCGGTTGCAGTGTCCGCGATCGGGGTTGCACGGCGCTGGCGTCGATCTGGCAGCGCGCGAGGAAGGCTCTGCAAGCATCTTGCAGGCGCGCTTGCAAGAATGGCGCGGTGGACGGGTGTCTCGAGCTCCGGGTCCTCGGTTCGATCGAGGTGGTGCGGGCCGAGCAGACGATCGCGATCGGGGGACCCAAGCCGCGACTCGTGCTCGCGATGCTCGCCGCACGGCGGGGATCGGTCGTGTCGACCGAGCGCCTCTGCGAGGAGTTGTGGCCCGATGATGGTCCTGTCGATCCCCCCGGGGTGCTGCAGAGCATCGTGTCGCGGCTGCGGCGCACCCTGCGGCCGGAGGCCGAGATCGTCGGGCGCCGGCCCGGATACGTGCTCGAGCTTGCCGAGGATTGCCTCGACGCGAGCCGCTTCGAAAGTCTGTGCGCGCACGCGGCGCGTGCGGGCGATCCTCGAGTGGCGATCGTCAGCCTGAGGGAGGCGCTCGGGTGCTGGCGGGGCGACGCGTTCGAGGAGTTCGCCGACCTTGATTGGGCGAGGGGCGAGGCGGTGCGTCTGGATGAGCTTCGCGCCAACGCCAACGAGGATCTCCTCGAGGCGCGCCTCGCGAGTGGCGAGCACGCAGCGCTCGTTGGTGAGCTTGAGTCGCTGGTGGCCGAGCATCCGCTGCGTGAACGGGCGTGGCAGCTCCTGATCGTTGCGCTCTATCGCGGCGGCCGCACCGCCGAAGCGTTGCGGCGCGCGAGCGCGCTTCGGCATCTGCTCCGAGAGGAGGTCGGGCTGACGCCTTCTTCCGCGTTCGGTGAGCTCGAATCGCGGATCCTCACCGACGATCCGACCCTGCTCCAGGCCGGCACGGCGCCTGAGCGCCGGCCAATGCTGCACGGGCTGCCGGTCGCGACGACGCCCCTGGTCGGGCGCGAGGACGTGGTCGCTCGGGTCCTCGGCCGCGTGCGCCGTGATCGACTGCTCACGCTGACCGGTCCGGGTGGCGTCGGCAAGACGCGGCTCGCGCTGCGTGTCGCGACCGACCTCTGGGACGACTTCGGCGGTGAGGTGTTCATGGTCGAGCTCGCGTCCCTGCGCGACCCTCAGTCGACCGTCGCGGCGATCGCAACCGCCGTCGACATCCAGCAGCGCCAGCATCTCTCGATCGAAGAGACGCTGATGGAATACCTGCGCGGCCGACGCTCCCTGCTCGTTCTCGATAACTGTGAGCACCTCCGGGCGACGATCGCGCCACTCGTCGATCGGTTGCTCAGCTGGTGCCCGGACGTGACGATTCTCGCGACAAGCCGCGAGGTTCTGGGGCTTCCCGGCGAGCAGGTCTGGCGTGTCGGTCCGCTGGCGATCCTGCCCCTCGGTGCCGGCCTCGCGGCGCTCTCGGAGTCGCCGGCGGTACGCCTGTTCGTCGAACGGGCCCGATCGGCGAACGCGGGCTTCGAGCTCGGGCCCGACAATGCCGCTGCCGTCGCAGAGATCGTTCGCCGCGTCGATGGACTCCCACTGGCCATCGAGCTCGCGGCGGCCCGTTTGCGCGCGATGAGCCCTGCGGCGCTCGCTCGGCGCTTGGATCGTCGCTTCGATCTCCTCGACGGTGCGCACACGTCGATGATCGAGCGGCACCGAACCCTGCACGATCTCGTTACGTGGTCGCATGACCTGCTCGACGAAGACGAACAGCACCTCTTCGGGCGCCTATGTGTCTTCGCCGGAAGCTTCGGACTCGACGCGGTGGAAGCGGTGTGCATCGTCAGCACCCTGGAGACATCGAGGATCTCCATCCTGCTCGCGAATCTCGTCGACAAGTCGATGGTGCAGCTCGTCGATGAAGGTCAGCCTCGCTACCGTCTGCTCGAGACGCTTCGCGAGTTCGGACGTGACCGACTCGGCCGAGACGAACGCGACGCCGTGCGAGAGCGCCACGCGCGTTGGTACCTCGGGGTCGCGGAGCGCGCGGCCCACGCGCTGTCAGGACCAGAAGAACCGGAGGCGGTCGCGACGCTCGACTACGACCTCGACAATCTGCGAGCGACGCACGTCTGGTCGATCGAACAAGATGACGCCGATGTGGCACTGCGTCTTGTCGCGGCGCTGCGCGAGTACGCGTTCCGGCGCATGCGCGCCGAGCTCACGAGCTGGGCGGACGCCGCCGCGCAGCTCCCCGGTGCCGAGCCGCACGAGCGGTACCCGGTGGTGCTGGCCGTCGCCGCGTACGGCCGGTTCTCGCGCGGCGACCTCGAAGGCGCGATCGAACTCGGCGAACGCGCGCTCGGGGCCACGGAGCGCTTCGGTCACAGCTGTTCGGGGCTCGCCGAGCGCGCGCTCGGGAACGCGTGGTTCTACCGCGGGGATGCCGTCGAAGCCTGCGCATGGATCGACCGGATGCTGGAGTCCGCGCGATCGGGTTCACCGGCCCGGCTCGCGCACGCGTTCTACATGCGATCGGTTGCCGCGACCAGCGTCGGTGACAACGTCATGGGCACCCAGCTCGCCCATGAGGCGCTCGCCGTAGCTGAGACCAGCAAGTCGCCCACGGCCCGCGCCCAGGCGCACTACGCGATCGGTCTGGCGCGCGAGGCGACCAATCCCGTCGTCGCCGCATTCGACCTTCAACTCGCCGTCGAGCTGGCCCGCGACGCAGGAAACCGCTGGATCGAAGCCTTCGCACTCACCGAAGTGCTCTGGTTGGAGGCTCGCCAAGGCAGACCGCAAGCAGCGCTCGCCCGCTACGCCGAAGTGATCGACCTCTGGTACCGCGGCGGCGACTGGGCCAACCAATGGCTTTCGCTACGCCACGTCTTCGGCATCCTCGTCCAGCTCCGGGCGTATCTGGGCGCAGCGACCCTGCACGGCGCGTTGACCGCGGCGGGCGCAGCGTACGCATTGCCGTTCGAGGCCTCCGACGCCGAACACATCACCGCGCTCGCCGCCACCGTGCGCGAGCGGCTCGGCGCGGCACCATTCGCATCCGCGGTCCGGCGCGGCGCCACGCTGCGCGACGGCGAGATCATCGAGTTCGTCCGACAGCAGATACAGGCCCTCGCGCCGACGACCGGATGAGCAACCGCGCGTCGACCACGTGAACATCGCGTGACGGCCGCAGGGCTCGGCCTCTCGGCCCGAGCGGCACGTACTGGCCGAAACGTCGGTGACACCGTTTGACTTCTACGACGCGCAGATCGACGCCCCGAATGTCGACGCCCCGAGAACGGGAGTATGCGGATCGCGTTGGCGGTGACTAGCCACCGAGCCGATCGGGCATGGACAACTCAGCTGATCGGCTTGCAGCGCCGACCCTCGTATCGGAGGCAGAGATGGACCTTGCTTACATGGACGCAACGGACGCGCCGCGGGCCACCACGACCGCGGTCCAATGGGCAGCGGTGTTCTCGGGCGCCGTCATCGGCCTCGGTCTAGGTCTGCTCGGCGCAATGCTCTTCCTGGCCTTGGCTCTCGACAATGGAACAGCGGCATTTCGCGACCACCTCTCCTGGTGGTTGGCCGGCACCGCCATCGCGGCGACGTTCCTCGGTGCCTTCGCGGCGGGCGTGCTCGCTGGACCTCGGGGGACAGGCGCCGGCCTCGCGCACGGCCTCACGCTGTGGGGTGTTCTGCTCGCCGGTCTGGTGGCGGCGGCGGTCCCGATCCTGACGATCTACGGCTCGACCTTCACCGTCGACATCGGGACCACGAGCTACTCCGTCACTTCGGCAAGCTACTGGTCGGCATTCTGGACGCTGCTCGTCGGCTTGGGCGCGGCTGCGGCTGGGGGTCTGCTCGGCGGAGCCATACCGCGCCGTGCTCGTCGGGTCGAGACGGTCAGGCCCACCGAGGCGGTCATCGGCACTCCCTTGACCACCGTGCCTCCGCCCCCACCCGCCCGCCCGGAGCGGACGGAATCGGGGCGGCTCTGAGGACGCAGGTGCGAACGGCGAGCGCTGGCGGCGGTCAGCGGACGCGGAAGCGCTCGGCGTCAGCACCGCGCTTGGAGAGTCCCAGACCTGGCCGCGTCGGGTCGGGGCGCACATGACCGCCTGTGGGATCCAGCACACCGTCGAACAGGAGACGGTCGACGCGTTCGTGGTCGACGAAGTACTCGAGGTGGCGCAGGTTCGGCACGGCGCAAGCAGGATGCGCATGCAGGGACTGCGCGCAGTGGCCGGAGATCTCGAGCCCGTGGGCAGCTGCGAGTGCCGCGATCCGGAGCCATTCGGTGATTCCGGCGCAGCGACTCACGTCTGCTTGAACGACGTCGACGGCGACGGCACCGCACATCCGCTGGAAGTAGGCGAGATCGGACCCGTACTCCCCGGCCGCGACGTCCATCGCCGCCTGCTCCCGAACGACCCGCAAACCCTCGAGATCGTCCGACGACACGGGCTCCTCGAACCAGCTCACGCCGCAGTCATCAAACTCTCGGGCCAATCGTGCCGCTTGCTTACGCCCGTAGGCCCCGTTGGCGTCGACGAAGAGCTCGGGGCCGTCGCCCAACACCGTGCGAACCTGGGCGACGCGCGCCAGATCCCGGGCCGGCTGCCCGCCCCAGTCCGTCCCGACCTTCATCTTCACCCGATCGATGCCGTCGCCGTGCACCCAGCCGCCGAGTTGAGCGCACAACCTCGCATCCGGGTAGCTCGTGAACCCGCCACTGCCGTACACGGCGACCTCGTCGCGAACAGCGCCCAGGAGCGACACGAGCGGCACCCCCAGCAGCTTGGCCTTGAGGTCCCACAGGCCGATGTCGACGGCGGCGATGGCGGCCGAGACGACACCGGGCCTGCCGAAGTTCCGGATACCCCGCACCATTTCGCTCCACGTTCCACCGATGTCCATCACGTCAGCGCCGATGACCGCGTCGCGCAGCTCATCGCCGATGATGTCGGCACAGGCCGCGGTGTGGTAGGTGAAGCCGAGCCCGGTCTCGCCGGCGGCGCCCGGCTCGGCCACCACCACGGTGGTCGCCGACCAGGTCAGTGTGCCGTCGGACTCTGGCTCGGGGGTGGGCACCGTGTACACCGATATGTCGAGTCGGTCGACGGCGGTCATGCCGGATACGCCAGCGTCGATAGGAGCGCGACCCGGCTCGAGCGAGAATCAAGCCGAGTGTGCTGGACGATGACCGGCTCGTCGCTCTCAAGCACCGACGAATAGGCGGTGGCCCGCGGTATCACTTCGGGGTCCGACAGCTCGTTGAAACGCACATGGCGGGTGCGAGCGGCGGGCACCACGACCTGGAACGGGCCGGCCGGATCACGGTCCTCGAAGAAGATGGTGATCTGAATCGTGGCGGGCGCGGCACCAGGATTGAGGATGCAGGCCGCCTCATGGCCGGCCATCTGTGGTGCTGGACCGTGGCTCCAGGCGGGGATCCAGCCCTCCGGTATCACCCATCGAGTGTGGCCGACGCGGTTCATGGGCGTGCTCCTTCCTCCACAGCTTTCTTTCCCCCGACGGTCCGGTCTATGCATGCGGGTACCGCCCGGCGTGGGCCGTGCGAACGAAGGGGAGCGTCGCCGGCCAGGGTGATGCGCGATCGACCAGCGGGCGACGAGCACCGGTAGCCGACGGCGGCAGCGGCGAGAACGTTCCTGATTCGGCGGGCCAACTTCCGGGTATGAATCCGCCGACTGACGTATCGGGAGAGGACATGACACGACTCCGTTCGGCAGCGTGGACCGTCAGCGCATCGGTTGTGGCGGCGGCCGCTGCGCTGACCGGCTGCTCCTCCCCTCAGGCAGGACCAGGGGTCGTCCCTGCGTCCGCCGCCACCGCCGTCTCGGCGACCACCGCGACCGACTCGAGCGCGACCACGGTGACCCCCTCCACCAGCGCGACGCCGACGAGCGTGGCCGCCAACTCCCTGGAGCAGGCCTACGAGACCGTCGTGGCCCAAGTCGGCCCGAAGGTCGTCGAGATCTCGACCGCGAGCGGACTCGGGTCCGGCATCGTGTACGACTCGTCGGGGGACATCGTGACCAACGATCACGTCGTCGGATCCGCATCTCAGTTCAAGGTCACCTTCGCCGATGGACGGACCCTCGATGCCAGCCTGGTGGGTACCTTCCCGGCCGACGATCTCGCCGTCATCAAGGTCGCGGGCGACAACCTGCCCGGCGGCGCCGTCCTCGCCGATTCCACGCAGGTGAAGGTGGGGGAGATCTGTCTCGCCATCGGCAACCCCCTAGGGCTGGCCAGCTCGGTGACGGCGGGCATCGTGAGCTTCAACGGCCGCACCGTCGACGAAGGCAACGGCATCGTCCTTCCGTCCACGATCCAGACCAGCGCACCGATCAATCCGGGCAATAGCGGTGGCGCTCTTGTCGACCTCCGTGGCGAGGTGATCGGGATCCCGACGCTGGCCGCCACCGATCCGCAGCTCGGTGGCGGGGCTGCCGGGGGCATCGGCTTCGCCATCCCGAGCAACACCATCAAGCGCATCGCCGACCAGCTCGTGCGGACGGGACAGGTCACAGACTCAGGCCGCGCTGCGCTCGGGATCTCGGCCGCCGACGTCAACGGGTCAACCGGCCAACCGGCGGGCGTGCTCGTCCACAGCGTGGACGCCGCGTCGGCGGCGGCACAGGCCGGGATCAGTGCGGGTGACGTGATCACGCAGATCGATGGCACGCCCACGCCCGACGTCGGCACCCTCGGCGACCTTCTCGCCGCTCGACACCCGAACGACAAGGTGAAGGTGGCAGTAACCCACCCGGACGGAACGACGACTACCTATGACGTGACGCTCGGCCAGCTGGGCTGACGGCGCACCGCTGCTGGCGCGTACAGGTGTTGGCGTCGGCGCGTGATCCGAGGCGTGGCGAGATGGAGGTGTGATGCAGCATCGTGGTGTCGTGCACGGGGAGCTGATCCTGGCGGCCGCCGCACAGCATCGGCTCCAAGGGTGACCGCGGCGCGGGCGGTGGCAGCGGCTCGGATCGGGTGGGGCGTCGGCTTGGTGGTGTTCCCGGCCCGGATGGCTCATGCCCTCGGTCTCAGCGCCGGTGCGCAGCCATCGGGGATGAACACGATGGTGTGCCGAGCCCTAGGGGCACGCCAGGTAGCCCAAGGCATCGTAAGCGCCATCGCCCCGCGGCGCCGAGTACTGGAGGCTGGAGTCATCGTCGATGTGCTCCATGCCGCATCCATGCTGACCTACGGGGCGAGTGGTCGGGACCGTCGCCGGGCCGCCCTCGACGGCGTCCTCGCCGGCGGTTGGGCCTTCGTCGGCTGGCGTTCGCGGCGAGGAGCACCCGGAAGTCGAGCGGTCATTTGAGTGTGCCGTCTAACGGCGCCCAGAAGATGGGAAAGGAGTAGCCGAGGTTGCCGCGTCGTGGCCGGCACGGTCGGAAAGGACAGTCGATGTCGAAGGTCGTCGTTATCACGGGAGCGTCCGCGGGTGTGGGACGGGCTACGGCCCAGGCCTTTGCCGAACGCGGCTTCGATGTCGGGCTGTTGGCCCGTGGCGCCGAGGGCCTGCGGGTCGCCAAGGAGGGCGTGGAATCGTCGGGGCAGCGGGCCTGGACGGTGCAGGCCGACGTCGCCGACTTCGAGCAGGTCGACGCCGCCGCGACCGAGTTCGAGGAACAGCTCGGCGAGATCGACGTGTGGGTGAACGACGCCATGACCACGGCATTTGCCCCGGTCTGGGAGATCGACGCCGACCAGTTTCGTCGAGCCGTCGAAGTCACGTTCCTCGGGCAGGTCTGGGGAACCAAAGCGGCGCTGTCGCGCATGAGGCCGCGCGACCGGGGTGCCATCGTGAACGTCGGCTCGGCGCTGGCGTTCCTCGGGATCCCGTTGCAGTCGGCGTACTGCTCGTCCAAGTTCGCGTGCCGCGGGTTCTTCGAATCGACCCGGGCCGAGCTGCTCCACGACGGCAGCCACGTGCGCATGAGCATGGTCCATCTTCCGGCGGTGAACACGCCCCAGTTCGACTGGTGCGCCACCACCATGGATCGGCACCCGATGCCGGTACCCCCGATCTACCAACCCGAGATACCCGCCCGCTTCATCGTCGATGTCGCCCTCGACGGACGGCGGAACAAGGTGATCGGGTCGTGGAACAAGCTCCTGGTCGCGGCGGCGAAGATCGCGCCGGATCTCGGGAACCATTACGCCGCCCTCGGGGCCTGGGACACCCAGCTCACGTCCGAGCGCGTGTCCGCTCATAGGCCTGTCAATCTCTGGGATCCGGCCGACGTCGACCTCGACCATGGCGCGCACGGGTCGTTCGACGATCAGGCGGGCGGCTTCTGGGACCCGAGCTTTCTGAAGTCGTTGCCGGCCACGGCGGCCACGTTCTGCCGGGCGAGCGTCGAGACGCTGAAGGAACGACGGCGCGTGCTGGGGGCCCGCCGCCGAGAAGCTTCTTGACTTCCGCCTCGACGCGCTCGCGCCGACCGGGAGCAAGCGTTCTGGGCTGCGCCAAGGCGCCGCCGTCGCCAGGCGCAGATGCTGTTGTTCTCGTCGAAGGAGGCCGAACAAGATGGACATCACCGAACTGATCACGTCGGACCACCACGAGCAGCGCCGGATGTTCGCCCTGCTCGATGACATGCACCGCGGCGACCCGGGGGCGGCGGCGGCGGTGTGGACCCGGCTTCGCATCCTTTTGGAGGTGCACGCCGAGGCCGAGGAGCGGCTCTTCTACCCGGAACTCCTCAAGATCGGCACGGGGGCCGGCGACAAGGACAGCGCCGCCGCCGAGACCAGGGACGCGGTGAAGGACCACAACGACATCCGAGATGCCATCGCCGAGACGACGCGACATGAAGCCGGCTCCGAGCGTTGGTGGGCTGGTGTCGCCGCTACCAGAAAGGCGAACGGTGACCACATGGCCGAAGAGGAGCGGGAGTCACTCGCGGACTTCCGCCAGAGCGCTCCCGTCGCGGTGCGCCACGAGCTGGGCCAGGCCTTCGTCTCGTTCGAGGCCGGTCACGCGTCCGGCGTCGACAGCCAGGACAAGGACCCGGACCACTACGTCGAGCGGCGGGCCTGACCCCGGCCGGCCGCGGCTTCTCCGGACAGAGCCCGGAGAGTGAACGGCCGGTTCCTGTCAGGGTCGCATTCCAAGTTCTACAACGGCAACTGCGACGGAACGGACGGTGGCGTTGTGGCTTCGGGCGTGGCGGCGTAGGACCTTGAAGGCTTCATCGAGGCTGATGTGGCGCTCGCCGGCCAGCAACCCCTTGGCTTGTTCGATCAGCACTCGGCTGTCGAGCGCGGCTTGGAGTTGTTCATTGATTCGGCGGGCCTGTTCAAGTTCCGAGGCGTGCACGATGTAGCTCGTGGCTATGTCGGCGAGCACGCGGGCGGCAGCAGCGTCGTCGTCAGCCCACGCGCGAACATCGTCGTCGTAGATGTCGAGCGAGCCCAGCGTGATGCCGTTGAGCGCCATCGGAATGCCGGCGACGGCGATGAACCCGACTCGGAGCGCGGCATCACGCATGGCGGGCCAGTCGTCGCAGGCTCGCAGATCAGAGATGAAGACCGGCTCATTCGTCGCGTAGGCTCGGTGGCAGGGGCCCTGCCGGCTGTCCTGCTGGACCTGCTCGACGAAACCGACGACCTCGTTGCTTGCGGTCGCGAATCGCAAGGTACCGGTCTCATCAGCGAGCGACACGCCGGCCGCGGCCGCGCCCAGGACGGCGACGACGCTGTCGCTGAGCTCGAAGAGCACATCGGAGACGTCGTAGCTGCTGGCAAGGGTTCGCGAGAACCGGGTCAGGACATCGAGGAGCGATTCTGGATTGATCAAGCGATACCAAGCATCCGTGAGGCGTCCGAACGGGCAATGCGGCGAACGCCCGGGGAGCTGCCTGCAGCGGCGCAGGTGGCAAAGCTCACGTGCTTAGGGCCGTACCGGCTCCTGATGGAGACGCACGGCCGATTCGTCAACGACGGGACTTGAGCATACCCGTTCAGGGCTGCGCCAGTGTCCTCGGCGCGCTCGCCGCGCGTTGTGCTTGACGGAGAACACGCCATACTGTTCCTGCTGCCCTTGACCCTTGGCACCCGTCCGTCGCCCGTGACCCCCGGCGACCTCCCGAGGGGGACATCGCGCCATGACGGCAGGGGCAAGGAACGAACATCGGATGATGCTGCTGGCGACCGCGGGCGACGGCAGTGATACGACGGCGGGACTGACCGAGCTTGCGGGTGGCGTACCCACGTCGCTCGCCGTGGAGCTGTTCGTCGTCGGGGCACTCGGCGAGCACACGTGTGAGGCGCTGGGTGCGGATCTCCTGGAGCTGGCGGCCGCGTCACGTCGGGTCATCGTTGATCTGTCCGAAGTCAGCCGGCTGAGTGCCGCCGGCTTCGCTCTGCTCCTGCGGATGCACCAGATCCTCGCAAGTGGCCACGGGAGACTGGAGTTCGTGGCCATGAGCCCTGCTGCCCGCGAGGTCCTGGACATTCTCAACTGGCAGGAAGTCAGCCACGCCATCGTCGAGTTCGACAGGTTATGAGCGCGGCCGAAGCGTCGGCGACGGGTATCGACGGTGACGTCGATGCTCTGTTCCGGCAGTACCGGATCGGGCATGGCAGGGACGTCCGCAATGAGCTCGTGCTCTGTCATCGTTGGATCGCCCACTATTGCGCCAAGCGGTTCGTCGGCCGAGGCGAAAGCTTTGACGATCTCTTGCAGGTGGCCAATCTTGGTGTGGTCAAGGCTGTCGAACGCTTCGATCCCGACCATGGCGTCGCTTTCGCCACCTACGCCATCCCGACGGTTCTCGGCGAGCTCCGCCGCCACTTCCGCGACGCTGCCTGGACGATGCACGTCGGTCGGCGCGCCAAGGACCTGTCGGTCGCCCTTCGCCGCGAGGCGGACCTGTTGAGCCAGCAACTCGGGCGATCCCCAACGATCACCGAGCTGGCAACGCATCTACACGTCGAAGACAGCGACGTGCTGCTCGCACTGGACGCGCTCCACGCCAACCGCCTCGAACCACTGGAGCCGGGCGAGGGTGACGTGCCGGCGACTGCGACGGCGGCCGTCGGCAGCGACGACTTCGTCCGCCGGCTCGTTGTGCGAAAGGCGATCGGGGATCTGTCACGGTGTGACCGCCGCATCGTCCACCTGCGGTACTACGAGGGCCTGACACAACATGAGATCGCCGAGCGGATCGGGAGCAACCAGGTGCAGGTCTCGAGGCGGCTCCGCCGCATCAATGCTCAACTCCAGGCGCGGCTTCGGGAGGTGGGTTAGCCGTTGGGTTAGCCGACGTTGGTCGTCAACGATCATGTCCGGGTCACTGATGGAAGAATCGCGCCGGGCACCTGACACAACTGCCAAGAACAGCCGCTTCAGTCCGGCGGCGCCTCGGTCAGGCCAGTCCGAACCGGCTCCACGATCACCGAGAAGGCCCCCCGCGGTTCCAAGACCACCAGGCGGACCGCGGACAGATCGACGAGCCCGTGTTGGCGTAGGACGGTCTGCAGGTCATCGTCGCTCACGAGTGCCCTGCGGGTCGTCTCGACGTCCACGATGCCGTCGCGTACCAGCACCCTCGGGCGCCGATCGACGATGCGGTGCACGAGTTGGCTGTGCAGCCGGCCCCAAGCCACGAAGCGGTGGGTCGCCAGCAGGGCGACGACGGCGACGACACCCTGCACGTACGACGGCGACTCGGTGGTGGCGGTGCGCCCGATGATGGTGCCGAGCGCGACAGCCACGGTGAAGTCGAAGATCGTCAGCTCAGCCAGCGTGCGCCGTTCGCCCGTGCGCAGCGCTACGACGGCTGAGAGGTAGATGAGGACCGCCGACAGCGCGACGTAGCCGGCGGACCTCCACGAACCCAAGATCCAGTCCACGTGACCGCCATACCCGGCCGCCGATGGTGCCATGCAGGCGCTCACCGGCGGCGCCGAAACGGCGTGGCTACGAGCGGGACCATCGGGTACATGGCGGGTGCTTGATTGTCGACGAGCCTAGGAAGGGCGTGCCGGCATGGTCCCTCGTCGCGTCCGGTCGTCGTCACCAGACCCCGCCAGCGGCCGTACGGTCATCGTTGCGCTGGCCGCCAACCTGCTCGTCGCCCTGGCCAAGGGTGTGGCCGCCGCACTTACTGGCTCGGCGGCGCTAGCGGCCGAGACCGCACACTCGGTGGCCGACTCGGCCAACGAGCTGATGCTCTATGCGGGGGTCCGCCACGCCCGCCGTCCTCGCGACGATCAGCATCCATTTGGTTACGGGCGGGCAACGTACTTCTGGGCACTGCTCGCCGCGGTCGGCATCTTCGTCGTCGGCGGCCTGGCGGCCATCTACGAAGGAGTGCAGAGCATCCGGCGTCCCGAGCCGCTGTTGTCGGTCCCGATCGGTGTGATCGTGCTGGTCGTGTCAGCCATCTTCGAAGCTGCGTCGTGGCGGACGGCCCACCGGCAACTGGAGCGGGAGGCCGACGCTCGCCACCTCGACCTGGTCGATCATGTCCAGACATCGTCCAATCCCACGCCCTCGACGGTCTTCATCGAGGACTCGGCCGCTCTCATCGGCATCGGCCTGGCCCTCGCCGCGCTGCTGCTCCACGCCGCCACCGGCTCGGCCCTTTCCGACGGGATCGCCAGTCTCCTCATCGGCATGCTGCTCATCGTGGCGGCCTATCTGCTGGCGCGCCGCAACGCCGCCCTTCTGATCGGCGAGTCCACGCCGGCCGCTTTGCGCCAGCGCCTGGCCGGGTTGGTGGCATCCGAGCCGTGGGTGGCCCAGGTGGCCGATCTCACCGCGGTGTGGACCGGACCCGATCAGGTCCTCGTTCTGGTCCGGGTGGTGCCGATGACCGGCGCCGGCCTGGTTGACAACATCGAACGGCTTCGGCGTCGGCTCCTCGAGCTTCCCACCATTGGGCAGGTCGAGATCACGCCGGTGATGCCGAAGTCGCGTGGATGCGCCTGATCCGTCGCCCATCGTCCACGAAAGCGCTGACCTCCGCCCGGGCGTCGCGAGCGCATCGGTCGCAGGGCCTTGCCGCAGGACCATCCCCTAGGTCGTTTGCAGCTGCAGGCTGAGCTGGGCGTTGGTGCCGCCAGGCTTCGATGCAAGCGGTGCCGTCGATACGGTGAGCTGTTGCTGGTCTTTGACCCACACGCTGCGATAGTCCGTTGCCCCTGACGGCCCGGCACTGACCGGTTCCCACCCGGCTTCGGGCAGCGCCTGCTGGTAAAATTCGAACGTCTTTTCGGGATCGAGCCCGGTTACGTCGTAGCTCTGTGTGACGACGCCACTTGCCCGCACGGCCGCGCCGAAGGCCTTGGCTCCCTCGGGCAACGGGATGCCGGCGAAGTCGCCGCTCACCTGCTGCCCCAGACCGGGCTGGTCGCGCCCGCCTCCCGATCCGCAGGCGACCGCGCTCACGAGGACCAACACGGCGACGGCGAACGTCAGCAGGCTCCGCCTGTGCGACGGCAGGATCTTTGGGGTCTCGGTCAGCCGCTTCATCACAAGACGCCTTTCCCGAGATCGACCGGTGGCGATGCACATGACGACGTTGCAGTTCGGTGACGTCTCGGCGTGGGCCGGCCTTTGGGCCGTCGCCAGGATTCGAGTCGGCCGGGAGCCGCATGACATCCGCGATCTCAGTGCCACGGTCAAGCCGGCGGCGGGGGGGCTGCACCGGGACCGCGGATGCGCTGTCACTGGCGTCCGCCGGAGCGCTGGTCGGCGGCCGGATCGGGGACTTGGCCGCGGAGATCGATGCCACGGCGACGAGGTTCACGGGCGGTCAGACGCTGGTGGCGGGTGCGGGCGGCGCGTCGTGGGCCTCGAAGAACGCTGATGGTGAGGTAGTGCCGGCGAAGACGCTGACGAAGTCATTCATCGCCGCTTGGTCGCTGGCGACCGTCGTCAGCAACTGGGCCAACGGGGGTGGTGGTGGTTCGAGCGTCGCCAGTTGCATCGTGAACTCGTACATCGGCAGCGCTCGTTCGTCGCGGTCCTCCCGGTAGGCGGACATCGCTTCGTCGAACGTGCGCTGCTCAGAGAGTGCCTCGTGGATCGCGGTGGCGCATCGTTCGGCGTCGTGAAAGGCATCGGTGATCCCCTGGGCGGTGACGGGATCCTTGAGGTAACCGGCGTCGCCGACGAGCGCCCAGCCGGGGCCGAACGGGTGGCGGAAGTGGTTGGCTACGGCGCCCCCGACGATGCGTTCGTGTCGTGTCGCTCGGTCGAGGCGCTCGCCGTACATGTCTTGGATGGCGTGCATGTAGTGGCCTTCGATGTCCTGTTTGACGGCGCCGAGAGCTGCATGAGGCCAGGCGGCGAGGAGCAGGGTCAGTCCGTCGTTGGTCGGCAGAGCCCCGTAGCCATGGCCGGGTCGCAGCGCCCATGAGGCAGCACTGACGGGAATGCCGCTCCAGTAGGAGTAGTAGGCGACGGCCTGTGGAGGCTGCTCGCGGTAACTCTGCGCGCTCACGGCGGCGGCGACGCGGGAGTGGGCACCGTCGGCGCCGACGACCACGCGGGCGCGCTCGGTGAACCCGGGTCCGGCAGTGCTGTGGGCACGGATGCCGACGACGCGGCCGTCTTCGACGATCACGTCGTCGAAGGTGACTCCGTCTCGCAACGTGGCACCAGCCGCGACGGCGGCGTCGACGAGCAGCGCGTCGAGCACGAATCGGCGCGGACAGTAGGCGACGGACGCTCCGTCGGCCGAATGCGGCTGTCCGGCGATCGTGAACGGGCCGAAGTCGAACGAGTAGGTGGCGATCGGCGGGCAGCCGGTCGCCCGCAGCTGTTCGAGCAACCCCCATCGCGCCAACGCGTCAACCCCGGGAGGGTGGACGAGGTGGGTCGAGACGGTGTCGGACGGGAAGTGCATCCGGTCGATCAGCATGACGTCATGGCCCTGCCGTGCGAGCAGCATGGCGAGGGGGGCGCCCGCGCAGCGGGCGCCGACGACGATGACGTCGTGAGTGTGACTGGTGGACATCGTTTCTCCTGTGCTCATCGGTAACAGCAGCGTGCGCGACGCCGCTGTCACCGCACCTTCGGGGCGCTGTCACGGCTCGGTACGCTTGACGGCGGTGGCAGTCGGCAGCGCAGTGCGTCTGTGTGTGCTCGGACCGGTGGCGTTGCGGTATGACGGCGTGACGGAACCGGTGGCATCGGTACGACAGCGACGGATCCTCGCCGTGCTGGCGGCGTCTGCGGGGCGCGCCGTCGAAGCCGACGCCCTCGTCGACGCGGTGTGGGGGACCAACCTTCCGGCTCACCCGACGGACGCCTTGCACAGTCAGATCAGCCGACTCCGTGGGAGTCTCGGCCGGCCGGCCCCGCTGCGCCGGGAACCCGGTGGCTACGCCCTCGGCCTCGGACGCGACGAGGTTGACGCCTGGGTCTTCGAGGACCTCGTGTCTGCAGCCGTTGGCGACGTGGGCTCGCTGTCTGCAGGCCTTGCGATGTGGTATGGGCGAGCGTTCGCCGATGCCGAGGACCATCCTCTCGTCCAACCGGTCGCCGCCCACCTCGACGAGCTGCGCCGCAACGCCGTCGAGGAGCTGGCCGCGGCCCACCTCAGCGCCGGCGATCCGGCGGCTGCGCTCACGGTCGTCGCACCCCTTCTCGCCGACGATCCGTACCGCGAGCGGGCGCGTGTGTTGGAGGTCCGCGCGCTGTACTCGTCTGGTCGGGCGACCGAGGCGCTGGCGCGCTGCCACGCCCACCGCCGGCGGCTGGTCGAAGAGCTGGGAGTCGACCCGTCACCGCTGCTTCAGCAGATCGAGCTCGACATCCTCGATCACCGTCTGCCGCTGCCGTCGGCGGCGCCGAGCGCACCGGCGGGCGAATCGCTTCCCGCATTGCCCGTGACGACGTTCGTCGGGCGCACCTCTGAGTTACAGGCACTCGTCGAGCTGCTCAACGGCCGGATCGCGACGATCATCGGACCGGGCGGGGTCGGCAAGACACGCTTGGCGCTCCACGCCGCACACCACATCGCTCATCGCTATTCGGGAGGTGTCTGGTGGTGCGATCTCGTTTCAGCCTCGGGTCAAGATGTGGCCGACGTCGTCTGCGCCGCTATCGGCCTCCAGGACCGGCTTGACGCGTCCGCGATCGAGCGCCTCGCCGGCTACCTGGCGAGTCGCCGGTCGCTGCTCGTCCTCGACAACTGCGAGGAGATCTCCACCGAGGTCGGCAGGCTCATCGATGCACTCGTGCCGGCCTGTCCCCAACTGGACGTGATCGTCACCAGCCGCCAACCGCTCGGATGCAACGGCGAGCACAGGCTGCGGTTGCATCCATTGCCGATCGACACCGCCGAGAGCCACCCGTCGGCGGCGCTCGAACTGTTCGTGGACCGAGCGCAGGCGGCGACGCCGGGACTGGCTCTCGATGGCGCCGGACTGGAGCGGGCCCGTGCCGTGTGCCGAGCCGTTGGCGGACTGCCGCTGGGGGTCGAGCTGGCCGCGGCGTCGAGCGGTCGCTACCCGCTCGACGCCCTCGCCGTTCAACTCTCGACGCGCCTCGATCTCATCGACGCGACCGTTCGGCCCTCCGACCGGCACAGCAGCGTGGAGGGCGTGCTGGAGTCCTCGTACCGGCTGCTCGAACGGGATGAGCAGACGCTGCTCAACCGGCTGTCGGTGTTCGCCGGGTCGTTTGCCATCGACGATGTCGAGGCGCTCGATGCGTCGGCACCGATCGTCGGCCTGGGACGCGCGTTGGGCGGACTGGTGGACAAGTCGATGGTGCGGTTCCATCCTCATTCCGGCCGGTACGAGTTGCTGCCGCCCGTACGCGCGGTCGGACGTGGACATCTCACCCAGCGTGATGACCTCGAGCGCTGGACGGCCCGCCACAGCGCGGTCGTGCTCGCCCGCATCGCTCGCCTCGACGTGGAATTGCGCACGCTGGCCGAGCCTCGTGCCGCCCATGCTGTGGACGCTGCGACCGCCGACCTGCGGGCAGTCCGCACCCGGCTGCGTGACGTTGACGACATCGAGCGGCTCACCGCGCTCGAGCGCGTCGCTGCACTACTTCGCGATGCTGCGCGACCGCTCCGAGCTGACGGGTTGGGCCGATGAGATCGTGCGCCGCTGTGCTGGCCATCCCGATGCGGGGCGGGCCCGGGCCAGCGCCGCGATCGGCGCAGCCAAACGCGGTGACTTCGTCACTGCCCGAGCGATCTCCTCGATGGCCGACCTGCCCGACGGCGACCAACGCTTCTGCGCCGAGATCCTCGCCCATGTGCATCTGTTTGCAGGTCAGCTCGACGAGGCCGCCGCATGCTCGCGCCTGGCATCGGCACAGCACGCCGACGCCGGCGACGAGGTGTGGGCGGTCAACGCGGCAACGGTGGAAGTGGTCGCGTTGGCCTACGCGGGCCGTCGCGAGGAGGCCGCTCACCTGGCCCGCCCGTTGGTAGCCCACGCCGACCGGCTCGCCACGCCGTCAGTGCAGGCGATGGCGCGTTACGTGCTTGCTGAAAGCGTCGAGGACCCGACCGAGGCGTCCCGCGCCTACCGCGAGAGCATCAAGCTGGCCGAGGGGATCGGCGCCGACTTCGTCAGCGGCGTGGCCAACACTTCGCTTGCTGCGCACGAACTGCGCCACGGTCGCATCATCGGCGCCCGCCGCCGGCTCGGCCGGTGCATCGGCCACTGGCAACGCGCTGGGGTCCGTACGCAACAGTGGCTGGCGATCAGGCTGCTCATCGAGGCGCTCGATGAGATCGGTGATCATCAAGCGGTCGCGACGCTGAGCGCCGCGTACGACGTGAGTCAGCATGCGGGACCTGCTTTCGGCGACGACGCGCTGCGGCTGGCCGATGCGCAGGCACGGGCCTGCGAACATCTCGGCGAGGAGCTGTACCAAGCGGCGACCGCACGCGGAGTCCGGCTCGACGAGGACGAATCGGCGTTTCTCGCCGCCAGCCGAGCCTGCTGACCTCGATCACGATGGTGCGAGCCCGCGCCCGCCCGCGCGACCGAGCGGTTGTGCCGGATGTCGCCGTCATCGTGTGACCCGGCCCCACTCGAGCATGTCGCGACGGGGTACGCCGGCGGGCGGGGGTGAGGCGGGTGAGGGGTAGCGTCCGGCCGCGACCGATACGCAGGCCCGGAAAACCTCGACCGGCGATGTGATGCATGACTGATGACCAACGAGTGAACGATCAGATGGTTGGCGCACCCAGCCCCGGCGGCATCGGCTTCGCCCTGACCACTCCGGAGGGCCCCCAGACCTCCACGTGCGTGCATCCGTTCTCGACCCAGGAGCACTGGTAAGGCTTCAGCCTGCCAATACCCAACGGGCGCAAGGTCACTCGGTGAGGCGCTCTCGAGGTGGAGGTGGAGGTGGAAGTGGGTCGCGGTCCGGAGCACCACGCTCGTCACCCGATCGCCGATCTGCACCTCGACGATCGTGGCGTCGGCGACACTGATGCTGACGACTCCAGCCGTAGCGAGCTCGAGGAAGTACGCGGCGCGCACCAGGCGCACGCACCGCGGCCACCGCTGGCGCTCCGCCCACGCGACTACGACGGCGGGCATGCGCACGCGTGGGATGTGCCGGTACGCCGCCGGCATCGAGTCCGCCGAACCTCTGACCGGCTGATCTTCTTCATCGAGCTCTCCATTCGTAGGTGGTGTCGCTGGTCGGCGACGATGTCAGCGTCGCCTATGCGTCACCTCCGTCGTCTTCCGGTCGCCGGCAGCTCACCTCGCGCCGGTCCAGTACCGCACCGCAGCGCAAGTGACCGAGCGCCATCAGCGGCTTTGGACGTCCCCCTTGGCTCGTGGGCGAGGATTACGTGGCGTCAACGGGTGCGTCCACGATGGCCGCACCGGTGAGCGGTTGGCCCACGAAGCCGTAGATGACCCCTCCCAGGAGCGCTCCGACGAGTGGAGCGACCCAGAACAGCCAGAGCTGCTCTACGGGCCACGTCTCGCCACCCAGCAGCGCGATGAGGGCCGGCCCCGTCGAGCGGGCCGGGTTCACCGAGGTCCCGGTGACGGGGATGGTGGCGAGGTGAATCATCGTCAGGGTCAGCCCGATCGCCAGGGCAGCAAAGCCCTTCGGCGCCCGCCGGTCGGTGATGCCGAGGATCACGAGCACGAAGATCGCCGTGAAGACGACCTCGGCCACGAGACCAGCGGTGAGCTTGAACAGGGCGGGAGAGTGATCGCCGTAGCCGTTCGAGCCGAGGCCCCCGGCCGAGAGGGCATCTTTGGTCTGGCCTTTCTGGTTGATGGCGATGAGCCACAAGGCTCCGGCGGCGGCGATGGCGGCGATGACCTGGGTGACGATGTACGGGATGGCGTCCTTCCACGGGAAACGCTTTGCGGTCGCGAGTCCGATCGTCACCGCTGGGTTGAAATGACCCCCCGAGATGTGCCCGAAGGCGTAGACGCCGCCGAGCACGGTGAGACCGAACGCCAACGCGATGCCTACGAGTCCAACGCCGGTAGCGAACACGGTTGGCGTTGCGCCGGCGTTGGCGACCGCCGGCGCGAACAGCTTCGCGGCGAGCACGGCACTGCCGCAGCCGCCCAGGACAAGAATGAAGGTGCCGAGGAACTCGGCGCCGCACCGGCGCCCCATTGCCTGATCCATCTGCTCGTCCTTCCTCAAAGTCGGATCGATGCACTGGCGGGACCCAGCCTCCCACGCATGCGGCTGCCCGCGAGTGACCATCGACTTGTAGACGCTTTCGGAGCGCGTCCGTACGTGAGGCCGATCCGGCGTTACCCGTCGACGGGTGCGGTCGACGTGCTCGGGAGGATGCTCAGTGGATCGGGCCGAGTCAAGGGGTCAAGTTGCGTCTCCCGATCGACCAAGATGGAGTTATGCCGCGCCATCAGACTTGCGGTGCTGATTGCATCCCTGTCGATCATCGCTGGTGGTCTGCTCGTGCCACCGAGTGCGGCCTCGTCCGCCGCCCTGCGGCTGCCGGCCCAAGCGGCGACGACCGAGGCGCCGCCCACCAGCGAGGCCGTCACGAGCGCGGCCCAGACCACACGTCCATCGATCAGTGTGGTACCGACGAGGGCGCCGGCCACGAGCGCAGCAGAGCAGTCGCAGCCGACGACCACCACTGTCGAAGCCGGCACCGGCAGCGAGTCCTCGTGGTGGCCCTGGATCATTGGGGTGGTGGTGCTCGCGGCGGCCGTGACCGGAATCGTGTTGCTGGTTCGGCGACCGCGAGGGACTGGACAGTGGCCGAATCGGGCAACGGCAGTGCTGGACGAGTCGGACCAGGTCACGACCCATCTCGTGGGACTAGGACCGAGTGGCTTGGTGTCAGTCGCCGCCGCGGATGCGAGTCGCGTGGCCACGCTGCTGGCCACCGTCCAGGAACTCTCAGGTTCGGCTCCCGACGAGGCATCGCGCCAGGCGCTCGTTCGCGTCGAGGAACCGCTGCGCTCGCTGCAGGGTGCACTTGATCTCATCGGTCTGGCCGCCACGCCGCCGTCTGATCCGGACACGCATGACGTCCAGGCGACAGCGGCGCGCCTACACAGCGCCACTGCCGTCGCACGCGCGACGATCCAGCCATCGTCAACGGTGCCGCGAGCCTGAGCTCGACCGGCTGGTGCCGGGGCCGTCAGGCGCCCGGGCGTAGGACGGTCGGTCGGGGCGCGTCAGAAGAGGTCCTCGTCGAGCGCCGCCCTTTGATCTGGGCAAGAATGGGGGTGCCGTTTGGAGCCTGCTGCTCCGGCGGCGTCACAGGTCCCTTGAACCAACGGACGGAGCCGGATGGCCAGCCAACATCTCGATGTGGTGCGGGCGAGGAAGGGTTTCGTATGGGTGGCCCGCGTCGTCAGCTACGTCATCTACTTCTATCTCATCGTGGTGGAGATCATTCTGATCATCGGGTTCTTCCTGCTCTTGTTCGGGGCCAACCCGTCGGCGGGGTTCACGCAATGGGCGTACCGCAACCTCGACCGTGTGATGGAGCCGTTCCGAGGCATCTTCACGCCGATTCAGCTGGGTACCACCAGCGGCAACGTCGACGCGGTGTTCGACACATCAGTGGTGTTCGCGATGATCATCTACGGAATCCTCGCGATGCTCCTGAGCGCCGCGACACGGTGGCTGTCCCACCGGCTGCGGTATCTCGAAGCGGTGGAAGCTACCGCCGAACGGCGGGAACGGCAGGAGCAGATGGCCGCTGAGATGCAGGCGGCGCGCACGACGACGGATGCAACGACTACGCCGCCGGCGTCGAGCCCGCCGAACGTCTGACCAACGACGCCCGCCCTAAGCAGGCGGGGAGGGCGTGTTCTCCGGAGCAGCTGGGAAGGGCGTGCTCTCCGGCATGACCGGGCGCACCGATCGTCGCAACTTGGTGAGGGGCGCGGCCGTGGGGCGTTCCTTGCCAAGTTGCGTAAAGAACGCGCCAGACATGTTGGACGTCCGACTTCGCGCCGACGATGATCGCGGCCGCCACGGTCGGCTCGTCGGCCGCCACCTGCGTCCCCTGGCCGGCGGCGTGCCCATCGTTCTGGGCGGCGGGGTCGTAGGCGCCGGTGCGCCGCCACCGTTCGGTCATCACGACACCGGCGACCACACCCGTCACCCACACGATGAGGTATGGCCTGATCTTCTTCATCGAGCTCTCCATTCGTAGGTGGTGCCGCGCTTCGGTGCCGACGATGTCAGCCGCGGCTGATCCCTCATGGTGGGACTGGCTCGGTGAATCGCGGCTGAGCGAGGCGCGACGAGACTATGTCGAATGCGACGATGACGATGCTCTGGGTAGGGGCCGCACCACCCGGAAGTGGGCGGTCCGACAACGTGGAACCGGCTGCCCGTGCCGTCATTGCCAACCACCCCTTGTGGGGTGGTGTACACCACCTGGCCCATCGATACGTTCGACCGGGCTAAGGGCAGCTGGTCGCGCCGCGTAGGGGCCACAACCGTATCAAGGACCCACCCCGTGCGACAGCGAGCGACTCGCTGGTCCAGTCGGGACCACCACAAGGGAGCACATCACATGAGCGACAAGCAGGTTGTACTAGCAGTGTTCGCCGACGAGGCGGCCGCTGACGCGGCCGTCGAGGGGTTGAAGCTGTGGGACAAGGCGGACGATGACATCAAGTTGAACGCCATCGGCGTCCTCGTCCTCGACGAGAAAGGCAAGATCAAGACCCACAAGCTCGGTCGGCGCAGCACGGCGAAGGGTGCGGGCATCGGCCTCGTGCTGGCGGTCATCGCCCCGCCCAGCCTCCTCGCAGGTGTCATCGGTGGTGGCGTGCTCGGCGCACTCCATCACAAGGGACTCGGCATCAAGGCCGAGGAGCGCGATCGAATCGCGGCGGAGCTGAGCGACGGCAAGGCCGCCGTCGGTGTGCTGGCGGCAGATATCGCCGCCGCGACGGTGTCGGCGAAGCTGGTCGAGCTGGGCGGATCGGTCGAGGTCCTCACGGTCACCGAGGAAGCCGTAGCCGAGGTGGACGAGGTGGCGCCAGCGGTCGAGGCGGCGGAGGCGGCGGCGCCGGACGAGGCCTAGCGACTGGGGTGCGAGGCGACCGTCGCCTCGCACCCGCCGTGTCCTGTGGAACATGAGCTCGACGCCGGGGTGGTCGTCGTGGTGGCCGCGAGCGCCCTCGTGTGGAGTCTCGTAGCCGCCCGCCTCGAACGCGTATACATCAGCGCGCCGATGGCCTTCGTCGTGTTTGGCCTCGTGTCCACGCACGGCCCGCTCTCTGTGATCGAGCTCGATGTCGGCTCCTCCACCGCCCGCAGTGTCGCCGAGATCACGCTCGCACTTGTGCTCTTCGTCGATGCTTCCCGCGTCAACGTTCGAGCGCTCCGGCACGACGCCGTCCTGCCGGCTCGTCTACTTGGCGTGGGTCTGCCCCTGACGATTGGTGCTGGCTTCCTCGCCGGGGCTGCCCTCTACCACGGCACCGGGCTGTGGGTCGTCGCAGCGATCGCGGCCGCAGTTGCTCCCACCGACGCCGCCCTTGGCGCCGCCATCATGCAGGACCCCCGGGTACCGGGGCGCATCCGTCGAGTGCTGAACGTCGAGAGCGGGTTGAACGACGGCATCGCGACGCCGTTCGTCGGCATCTTCTTGGCTGGCGCGGCCGCGTCCGAAGACGTCCACGGAGCCGGAGGCGTCGGCGCGGCGGCGGTCGATCTGCTGGGTGGCGCCGGCATCGGCGTCGGCATCGGCCTCGCCGCCGCGGTACTCATGCGACTCACTGCCGCGCGGCTACAGCGCACCTGCCTTTCGCCCCCTGACGCCGTTGGCCGTAGCGCTCGTGGCCTACGCGGGCACTGTCCAGGTGGGAGCCAACGGGTTCATCGCCGCCTTCGTCGCCGGCATGGCCTTCGGCAGCTTCCTTCCCGCCGACCTCGGCACCACGATCGAGTTCACGAACGTGGTCGGTGAGGTCCTGTCCCTCCTGATGTGGTTCTTGGTCGGCGCCGCCATGCTGGTACCTGCCGTCCAGCACGCCGAATGGCAGGACGTCGTGTTCGCCGTGCTGGCCCTCACGGTCGTGCGTATGGTGCCGGTGGCGATCGCCTGCGCTCGACTCGGTCTCGATCGCCGCACGGTGGCGTTCATCGGGTGGTTCGGCCCGCGCGGACTCGCCTCGGTGATCTTCGCGCTGCTGGCCTTCGACACGCTTCGCGCCGCGGACGGCAATCGGATGCTGGCCGCCGTCACCATCACGGTTGTCCTGAGTGTGGTCGCGCACGGTAGCACCGCATCGCCGTTGGCGGCGCGGTACGGAGCCGCCGTCGCCAGGTTCCATCCCCGACGTCCCGAGCACGTGCCTGCGCCCGAGCTGGCGGCACGGTCCCTGCCCGGCCGCGCCCGTGTCGCTCGCGGACCGGCGGACCCAGGCGGGAAACTGCATGGGTAGCCAGCTTGCGGTCGCTTCCATCGATGGCCGCGTTTCGATCCGCCTAGTCGACATCGTCGAGCTCGGCTTCGTCGCCTGAGCCAGCCGGCATCGGGCCTGGCGACCGAACGTCGCGCAGCTGGTGGTAGGCGTTGACGCTCGCCGACGCAAGAGGGGCAGCGAGCACGGCGCCGAGGACGCCGAAGAGCACCGTCGCGGACGTGACCGTTATCAGGACGGCGAGCGGGTGCAGCCGAAGGCGCCGTCCGAACGCGAACGGTTCGAGCAGGGTTCTGAATGGTGTTGTTCGCGAGCACCACGATCGCCAGCATCGCGATCGCCGTGCCGAAGCCACCGGCTCCGTAGGCGATCAAGACGGCGAAGGCGCCGGCAACGAATGCGCCGAGGTAGGGGACGTAACTGGTCACGAAGGAGACGAGTGCGATGGTTCCGACGAGAGGAACGTCGAGAATCGACGCCCCAAGGCCCACCACCAGGCCGTCTATGTGAGCCCCTTCGTGGGCGCACTGGTGATGACCCCGGTCGCGTACTGGGTGGCAAGAGTCCTTCGGCCACGCCGCCCTATGCGTCGTTCCTCCCCGGATTCTGGCTGCTCGTCCCCGGCGCTCTCGGACTCGTGGGCCTCACCGAGCTCGCCGGTGACGCCGGCGCCGCTGGCGCGGAGGATCTCGCCGCCACTGTCATCTCGATCTTTGCGGTGGCCATCGGGGTGCTCGTTGGCACGCTCGTGCTCACCGGGGCGACCGCGACCGGCCGGTTCGTCCAGGAGGCTTCGGGCGCGACGGACGCGGATGAGCGCTCGTGGCTGCCGCGCACCGTCACGCGACTGGCGAGGCGGCGGTCACCAGGCTCCGACGGCGGGCAGGGGGATCGCTAGGGCCGCTCGAGCAGCCAGAGAGGGCCGGTCAGAACGCTGCGGGAATCAGACGAGGTGACAGGTCGGCCTCCTGGTAGTCGCCGGCCTTCTCTCGCTTCGGCAGCGTGATGTTCTTCGGTTTCAACGGCTCGTACGGCACCTGACTGAGCAGATGGGTGATGAGGTTCAGCCGGCCCCGCCGCTTGTCGTCGGTTCGGACTACGTACCAGGGGGCCCACGCCGTGGCCGTGGTGGCGAACATCTCGTCGCGTGCACGCGCGTAGTCGTACCACCGGCTGTACGACTTGAGGTCCATGTCGGACAGCTTCCAGATCTTGCGGGGGTTGTCGATGCGGCTCTGCAGCCGCTTGGTCTGCTCCTCCTCGCCGACCTCGAGCCAGTACTTGAAGAGCAGGATGCCGGAGTCGACCATCGCCTGCTCGACGGCGGGGGCCATCTGGAGGAACCTCCGGGCCTGTTCGTCGGTGCAGAAACCCATGACGCGCTCGACCCCGGCACGGTTGTACCAGCTGCGGTCGAAGATGACGATCTCGCCCGCGGCCGGTAGGTGCGGAATGTAACGCTGGACGTACATCTGGGATTTTTCGCGCTCGGTGGGTGTGGGTAGGGCCACGACACGAAACACGCGTGGGCTCACTCGATCGGTGATCGCTTTGATCGTGCCGCCCTTGCCGGCGCTGTCGCGTCCCTCGAAGACAACACAGATCTTGGCGCGGACGCCTTGACCCACTCCTGCATGGCGACGAGTTCGGCTTGCAGCCTGGAGAGCTCCGCCTCGTACTCCTTACGCTTCATCTTGTCGCGCGGCCCTGCCTGCGCCGGGGCGTCGTCTTGTTTGTGCTTCTTCGTCGCCATCACCGCACCACCATCAGCCAAGCGCCTTGGCCTTGGCCTGCTGGAATTCGGCCTCGCTGAGCACGCCCTGGTCGCGGAGCTGTGCGAGCCGGGCGATCTCCTCGGCGGCCCCACCGCCGCCGGTGGCGGTGACGCTCTGGACGTACTGGCGCATCGCCGCGTCCTGTTGCGCGGCGGCCTGCATGCTGTGTTCCTGCATCTTCGCACCTCGAGCGATCAGGTAGACGAACACGCCGAGGTACGGCACGATGATGACGAAGATCGTCCAGATCGCCTTGGCCCATCCGGACAGGTCCGGGCTGCGGAAGATGTCGCCGAAGACGACGATCAGCAGCCAGATCCAGATGATGAACAGGAACCACCAGAGCATCGACCAGAAGACCTGTCCGGTTCCGAATTCAGCGAGTAACACGTGTTCCTCCCAGGTTGTAAGCGGGGCGTGCCACGGCCATCAAGCCGCAGCCGGACTGGCAGATGGGTTGGTCGCATTCGAAGGGTCGTGCCGGCAGGGGTGGCTCCGCACTACCCGCAGGCGGGTGGATCACGGCGCGTCCGCTCCGTCTGGCGAGATCAACGAACCTCCTCCTGATCGCCACGGCGATCGATGGCTGGCAATTCCGTGACAGCGCATGTCGGGAATGATAGGCACCACCCCATTTGGGGTGGGAGCTTGGTCCCATTGCGGTCCGCGCGGCAGCGTCTACGCTGCGCGCACATCGCAGAGAGGCAGAGGGACCGGGATGGGGGATAAGCGAGCGGCAGCAACGCCACGCCGGTTTCCGGCGACCTCGCTGCTGCGAGCCAAGTTGCGGCCCCCGGCGCCGGGATCGCACTACGTCCACCGGCGTCGATTGGTCGAGTTGTTGGACGAGCTCGCTCACGAACCGCTCACCCTCGTGGTCGCACCCGCCGGGGCTGGGAAGACCTCACTGCTGGCGGGTTGGTGGGTCGAGCCGACCCTACCCATTTCCTGGTTGTCCGTCGACGAGTCCGACCGCGACGCCGTCCAGCTGTGGTCGGGCATCGTCGCCGCACTCGAGACACTGACACCAGACTGCGGGGAGCGGGCTCTGGCGTTGCTCCGGGGCCGCGGCTCGCTGGACGAGGCCATTCGGGAACTGCTCGTCGACCTCGACAGCCGCGACCAGTCACCCGCCGTGCTCGTGATCGACGATGTCCACCTAGTCGACGACGATGACGGTGTCGCCGAGTCGCTGGCACTGTTCGTGCAACACGTGCCGTCCTGGCTTCATGTCGTCCTCGCGTTCGCGACGGGTGCCGAAGCTGCCCCTAGACCGGCTCCGCGCCCGCGGCCGGTTGGGCGAGGTGAACTTCACCGAGTTGCGGTTCTCGCCGGCTGAAGCGAAAGAACTGCTGACCGGGCTGGCCCCGACACTGTCCGACGATGTCATCGCCGCCGCCGCCGACCGGGCCGATGGGTGGGCCGCAAGCCTCCAACTGGCTGCCCTCGCGGCCCGGTCCCTCCGCGCCCAGCCGGCTGTCGACGCCCTGCGCATCGATGACAGCGCCCTCGTCCACGACTACGTGCTCCGTGAAGTGCTGGCGGCCGAGGCTCCGGAGATGGTGGAGGCACTGTTCGAGCTCTCGGTCGTGGAGCGGGCCAACTCGAGCTTGGCCGTTGCCTTGACCGGACGGTCCGACGCCGGCGACCTGCTCCTGCGGGCCGAGGCTCGTGGCCTGTTCGTGACCCGCATCGGCCCTGAGGGCTGGTTCGCCATGCACTCGCTGGTTCGCACCGTGCTGATGGACGAAATGGCCCAGCGATCACCGGAGCGGCTGGCGCAGCAGCAGCTCCGCGCGGCGCGCTGGTTCGAGGACTCCGGCGAGGTCCCGTTGGCCCTCGACTACCTTCTCGCCGCCGGTGAGCCACGCGCCGCACTCCGACTGCTCGCCGCCGAGCACGCGATGCTCTATGACACGGGCCGGGAGGCGACCACCCGGCGGACGATCGCCGGCATCCCCACCAGCACCGCCGCTGCGGATCTCCAGTCCATGATCGAGTTCGCCTGGTGCCACCTGCTGGTCAGCCGTCGCCGCTTCTTGGAGATCATCGAACAGGCCACCTGGTGGGCAGCTCAGTGCGAGCCGGATGGCGTTCTCCGGGCGCGTCTGACGATGCTCCAGTCGATCGCCGCGACGATCCACGGACGGTGGTCCGAGACTGGGGCGCTGGCCCGCCTGGCGATGCGTGACCTGGGCCAGGAATGGTGGAGGGATCCGCTCGGCCGCTTCGGCTGGAACATGATCACCCGTGGTGTGGCGCTGACGGAACGCTGGGACGACGCCCACGACGACGTGCGCGAAGCCGAGCTCGCGCTGAGCCGGGATCCTGAGCGTCGTTTGACGTTCGAGGGCACCCGGGCGCTCGGCCAGGCACTGGCCGGGCGTCCCCTGGAGGCGCTACGGGTGGCGGCGGGCGTACGCCACGCCGCCTCCCTGTCCAGCATGACGATCCTTCGCACCGAGCTGGCCATCGCCGAGGCGGTGGCGCACCGTGAGCTCGGCGATCATGACCGCGCCCGAGAAGAGCTCGAGGCGTTGGCCACGGCGCCCGCCGAGACGATGGCTTTCTGCCGGTTGCTGGCTTCGCTGGAGCTCGTGCAAGCCTGCCTCGACGGCGGTGACGTCGACGGTGCTCAGCGCGGGTTCGAGGATGCACAGTCGTTCGTCGAGGCCGCGTTGTTCGGCGCGGACGCCTGCAGCTGGCTCGCTCGGGTGGGCACGCTGGTCGCGATCGCCGCCGGCGACGCCGGCGACGCCCGTCGGTGGTCGGCGCAGATCAATGACGGCTTCTGGGGCGGTATCAGTGTCGCTCGTGTCCACCTCGCCGAAGGTGATCGCGAGGCGGCGCTCGAGGCCCTCGCTACCGCGGTGCCGCGGTGTGTGCGTCACGACGTCGTCCTGGAGCTCCTCCGGTGCCGTGCGGTAGTCCTCCGCGATGAGGCCACGAAGCACGCGGCGGTTGCCGTCGAGCTGGCCGCCGCCCACGGGATGTTGCAGACCGTGGCGTCGGAGGGCGCCGAGCTCCTCGACTTGGTGGAACAGGCGGCGTGGCGAGCGCCACCACCGTGGATGGATCGTCTGCGGCGGCTCGGGGTGACCAGTCGTGGGACCCGGCGGCCCGGCCGGCGCGATCCCGACGTTGCGCTCACCGACCGGGAGCGCGACGTCCTGCGCTTCCTGCCCAGTCGACTCACCCTGCGCGAGATCGCCAACGAGCTCTACGTCTCCGTGAACACGTTGAAGTTCCACTTGAAGATCATCTACAAGAAGCTGGGCGTGACCTCGCGAGCTGAGGCGGCGGAGGTGGCGCGCCGCTTGACAGTGGTTGGTCGCCCGATCCCGGCGCCGCCGACTAGGTCGACTCGTTCGGCTACGGGCCGATGATCTTCGCCTTCTGGCCCTCGAACTCCTCACGTGACAGGAGGCCCCGGGCGTAGAGCTCAGCAAGTTCGTCGAGCTGGTCGACCGGGTCGACGAACATGGCGGCCCACCCCCGCTCGAGGTCCCGAAGGGTGCACGGAGGTCTTGCCAGCAGATCGGTCCGGCGGCTACGAGAATGACTGAGACGGCGCATGCTCATGCTCCTCTGTGGTCGTTGTCGGCCGAGTCAGCAAGGACTGCCTCCACCCGAGACGGCGGGACGCGCTCACCACCCGCGATCTGGCCGCCGGCGTGCCGGGCCGCCAGCGAGAGGGGTTCGGCCCAGCGGTCCTCGGAGACCAGGATCACCCCAGCCGTGCCCGGGCGGAGTGCCCGCGAGGCCATGGCCAGGTCGTTGTCGCTGAGCAGGCGGCCAACTTGCCCTTCCACGTCCGCTAGGGCGGCCAAGCTGCTGACGGCCTCGAATTCGAGCACCTCGACCGTCCCGTCGTCGTGTTTCACCAGGGCCACGAGGTCGATGATGCGAGCCCGACCGCTCGTCGCCATCTCGGCCAACGCCGGAACAAGGGCAGCGAGCGAGTCGACGTTCGGCATCACCACGATGAGGTACGCGACGAGATCCGTGAGGACGCCGTCGATAGATCGCGGGTGCTCGTGTGGATCGCTCACCTCAACTTCCCCAGACCCTCCTCATCGTGACCCCTCACCGGCACTTCGCTTGTGCTTTCAGCTCAGCCGCTGTCAAGCCGATCTTCGCTAGTTGCGGCGCCCCCCGGCTCGACGGGGCGGCGCAGGGATGCACCTGGGATACCCCGTGGGGCGTGCATGACGCGAGGACGCCCGTGACCAACAACAAGAGGCACCCCACGACAGCGCGCCGCACCGCCGAAGGCGCCTTGTCCATCGAAGCTGAATCGTCAGCCGTCACAGCCATCTCCATCCCTGTCATTGGACGGCCACGCGAGCGCCGCTGGTGCGTTTCCATCCGATGTCGATCCCGATGCTGACGAGCAGTACGACCGCGATTGCCATCAGTGTGCTCGGCTCTTCGACGAGGGTCGTGAGGGTGAAGGTAGCCAGCACGATCACGGTCGTCGTGATGCAGAGCACCAGGATCGAGAGGCGGGCGCCGGTCTGATCGCGGACGCGCACGTGGCCGATGCTCACGAGGGCGAAGACGAGCAACGCGATGGCGCTGCCGATCGAGGCGATGGCGTTGAGGTCGAAGCCGACTGCCAGCACGATCGCCAGCACCGCCGTCAGCAGTAGGCCGGTCGGGACTCGGCCGCTGAGCCGGCGACCCATGATCGGTGGGAACTGGCGGACGGAGGCGAGTTGCTCGCACAGCCCGGAGGCGGGGTAGAGGCCGCCGTTCGTGGCGCCGGAAGTGGCGAACAAGGCGGTCACGCTCATCAACCAGTAGCCGGCCGTCCCGAGCGTCGGCTCGGCCGCCTTGGCGATGGCCGTGCCTCCGGACTCGATGACGTCTTCCACCGTGAGCGTGCCGAACACGCCGACGGCGACGGCCACATAGATCACGCTCGCGATGCCGAGCGCCAGGTACATGGCGCGGGGAAGTTCATACGACGGCCGAGCGAGATCCATGGCCGTGAAGCTGACGATGCCGAACCCCAGGAACGCGAAGAATGTGAGGGCGATGCTGGACACGATGTCGCGCACGGACGGATAGCCGGAGAAGGCCAGCAAGTGGGGGTCCATGTTCACGAGGGTGACGACAGCGAAGATGGCCAGGATGCCGATGACGACGGTGACGATCACGGTCTGGACCTGGGCGACGGCGTGCGAGCCGACGATGTTCAACATGGTCATGACGACCACGATGAGGGCGGCGAAGATCTTGACCCACGCCGAGCTTCCCCACGGGACGGCGTCGCTGGCGTAGCTCCCGAACGACACGGCGACCATGCCGGTGACGATGGCGTTGGTGGCGAGAACTATCCAGGCGACGACGCCGGTGGTGTGGCCGTCACCGAACCCCCGGGAGATGTACTCGAGCAGTCCGCCGGCGGACGGAAAGCGAGCGCCGAACTTGGCGAACGAGTAGCCGTTGAGGATGGCGATTCCACCCGCGAGGACAAACGAGAGCCAGACGGCCGCACCGGCAACTTCGCCCGCCGCCCCGAGCAACGAGAAGATCCCGGCCCCCACCATCGCCCCGACGCCGATGAACGCCGCCTGGCGGATGGTGAACTTCCCCCCTGGAGCGACGCTGGTAGGGCCTGACCCCTGCCCGTCGGCGCCTCCGCCGGGCGGCGGGTCGCGACCGTCGGGGCCGCCCATCGGCACCGGTGTCGGTGTCACCGGTAGGCGGGGACCGGTTCGGGCCGGGTCATCGCCCGACGTTGGCGCTTGTACACGGGGATCCCGAGCAAGAGCGCTCCACCGGCAAGGAAGAACGGCGCCCAGTAGATCCAGAAGCTGTTGCCGGTGTTGCGGGAGTAGACGATGAACAGGATCGAGAAGATCAGCGAGATGACGGCGACGATCGTGTCGCGAACGAACCTCGGGGTCTCCAGCGTGCGATGGTCGATCATGCGCCACTTCAACTGGGCCAGCGCCGAGAAGCCGTAGGGGATGGCCGCGGTGATCCCGCTCATGAGGACGAGGGTGGTGAACGCCGTTGCGCCGCTCGAACCCAGGTAGTTGAGCACCATGGCGATCGAGGCCAGGATGGTCGACGCGACGATGCCGAAGGCCGGTACCCCCGTGCGGGAGATCCGCTTGAACTGGGCCGGAAAGAGGCCGTCCTTGGCCGCCGCAAGGGGCATCTCGGCACAGATCATCGTCCATCCGTTGAGGGCGCCGAAGCCGGAGATGATGACGGCGATCGCCATGACGTTTCCGGCCCAGGTGCCACCGAAGATGGCGTTGGCGGCGTCGGAGAACGGCGCCGTCGCTGATGCCAGCTGCGTCGTGGGCAGGATCCCGAACACGGCCGTCAGCGAAAGCATGTAGACGACGGCGGTCGCCAGCGTGCCGAGGATCGTGGCCCGGGGGATGTTGCGGTCAGGATCGCGGACCTTGGCCGCCGCCACGGACGCCGTCTCCACACCGAGGTAGCTGAAGAGGGCGATCGCCATACCACCACCGATGGCGGCGATGGCGCTCTCACCGCTCACGTTCCACGGGGAGTAGTTGGCGCGCTCGATGAAGAACAGACCGACCGTCGACATGAAGGCGAGGGCGGCGAACTTGAGGATCGTCGTCGCAACCTGGACCGATCCCATGTTCTTCACACCAGATAGGTTGATGGCCGCCGGCAGCCACAACCCGACCAGGACGAGAAGGATCGACCCCAGTCGGTTGTGTCCCTTGTTGATGAACTGCTCCACGTACAGAACCCAGCCGACGGCGATCGCCGCATTCCCTGACCACGCCGTGATCCAGTACGACCAAGCGTTCATGAAGCCCACCCGGTTCCCGAAAGCCACTCGCGCGTACGCATAAGGACCGCCGTCGGCGGGCAGCCGTCGGGAGAGCGCGGCGAAGAGCAGCGCGAGGGCGATGGCGCCGATGGTGGTGAGACCCATCGAGACCAGCGTGATCGGCCCGTATCCGGCCAGCGAGGTCGGCAGGTTGAAGATGCCGACGCCGATGATGCTGCCCATGATGAGGGCGATCGCCTGGGTGGGACCGAAACGCGCGCCTTCGTCGCGGGGCCGATCCTCAGCGGGCGGCCCCCCTTGGGTCGGCGTCGGTGGTCTCGGTGCGGTCGTGTCGGTCATGTTCGGTCCGTCCCCCCGATCACTGCGCCGATCACACAGGGTCGCGAAGGAGCGGACAGGTCATGCAATGCCCGCCTCCCCGGCCCTTGCCGAGCTCGAAACCCTCGATCTCGATCACCTCGACGCCCGCCTCTCGCATCTTGGCGATCGTGTACGTGTTCCGCTCGTAGGCGACAACGACCCCTGGCTCGAGGGCGACGACGTTGTTGCCGTCGTCCCATTGCTCCCGCTCTTGCTGGTAGGCGTCGCCTCCCGTCTCGACTACGTGAAGCTTGGGCACCTCCGAGCGCGTCGGCGACGGCGCCGAGGAAGCTGTCCTCGACGGTGATGTGGAAGTCGCGGGAGGTGGTGCCGGGGCGCAGGCTGATGGCTCGAATGTCGTTGATGACCCGCGGATAGGCGGTGGCCTTGTCCCGATCGAGCAGCGTGAACACGGTGTCGAGGTGCATGTGGGCCCGGTCCTTCGACATGACGGCGGCGATGACCCGCTCGGCTTCGCCGGCGGCGAACAGGACCTTGGCGATCTGCTCGATCATGCGGCCCTGCGACCGCTCGCTCATGCCGATGAGCACCGTGCCGTTGCCGATCGGCATCACGTCGCCGCCCTCGAGGGACGATCGGCCGAAGTCCGCGGTCTCGAACCGGCCCGCCGTTGATTCGGGCGGGAACGACGTGGCGTGCGGGTACCAGAACTCGAAGTCAGCGGCGGCGAACATCGGGTGGGCTCGGTAGATCGCGCCGACGTTGTACGCCTCGCGCCGGCGGGCGGGCCAGTACATCGGGTTGATCGAAACGCCGCCGAAGATCCAACACGATGAGTCCCGCGTGAAGAGCGTGTTCGGCAGCGGGGGGATGACGAACGCGCTCGTGTCCTGGAGGGCGGCACCGATGAGCGACACCCGGGCGGCGGCGGCGAGATCCAGGCCGGCCTCGGCCACGGTCAGGCCGCCTATGAGATGGGCGGCGAGCTGCTCGGGCGCGAGGTCGGCCAGCAAGGCTTGGATTTCGTCGACCAGCGACCAGCCCACCGTGTACTCGGAGGCGACCAGCTCGATGAGCCGCTCACGGGCGTCCTGATCGGCGGCCAGTGTCTCGGCCAGGAGGTCGGACAGCAGGAAGACCTCCACGCCCCGTTCCCGCATGCGGGCGACGAATTGGTCGTGCTCGTACTGGGCTCGTTCCACCCACAGCACGTCGTCGAACAGGAGCTCGTCGTGGTTGGACGGGGTGAGTCGCTGCAGGCTCAGGTCCGGGCGGTGCACCATGACCTTACGAAGCCGCCCCACCTCGGAATGGACGCCGAACTCAGTCATCCCATCTCCCTTGTTGACGCATCGCCACGGCTGGCGACCACGGTCGTGCCCGCCGCCCCGACGACGATCTGCTCGATGTCGGCCAGCGCGCCGATGGCTGCCCGCCGGCCCGTGCGCTCGACGAAGCGAACCGCGGCGGCGACCTTCGGACCCATCGATCCAGCGGCGAAGTCCCTGGCTCGAAGCTCCTCCACGGTCACCTGCCCGAGCCGCTTGCTGTTCGGGGTGCCCCAGCCGTCGTAGACGCCGTCGACGTCGGTCGCCATGATGAAGAGGTCGGCCTCGATCTCGCGAGCGAGCAGTTCGCTGGCGAGGTCCTTGTCGATCACTGCCTCCACCCCTGTGAGCGTCCGCTCCTGATCCGGAACCCAGGTGGTCGGTATGCCGCCGCCCCCTGCGCACGTGACGACGGTCCCGTGCTCGAGGAGCCACCGGATGGGCCGGATCTCGAAGATGCGCTTGGGCTCAGGGGACGCGACAACCCGACGGAGGTGATCGCCGTCGCGCTTGAACGCCCAGCCCTTCTCGGTGGCGAGCGCGTTCGCTTGCCGATCGTCGTAGATCGGACCGACGAACTTGGTGGGATCAGCGAAGGCGGGGTCGAGGGCGTCGACCTCGACCATCGTGAGGATCGTCGCCAGTGGAACCTCCGGCGGGAGCAGGTTGCCGAGCTCCTGCTCGATGAGATAGCCGATCATCCCCTCTGTCTGGGCGCCCAACACGTCGAGGGGATAGGGGTCGACGTCCTTGTAGGCCGACGATTGGAGAGCGAGCAGGCCGACCTGTGGCCCGTTCCCGTGCGACAAGACGAGCTGGTGCCGTGCGGCTAGGGGAGCGAGTGCCGCGGCGGCGGTCCGCACGTTGGCTCGCTGGACATCGGCGGTCATCGGCTCGCCCCGCTTGAGCAAGGCGTTGCCGCCGAGGGCGACGAGGATGCGCACGGTTCGGACCCGGCCTATCCGAGCGTGGCCACGAGGAGGGCCTTGATGGTGTGCAGGCGGTTCTCGGCCTGGTCGAAGACGATGCTGGCGGGGGACTCGAACACCTCGCCGGTCACCTCGAGGCCGCTGTTCATGCCCGTGTGCTCCATGATCTCGCGGCCCAGGACCGTGTTGGGGTCGTGGAACGCTGGCAGGCAGTGCATGAACTTGACCTTCGCGTTGCCGGCCTTCTCCAGCAGCGCCCTGTTCACCTGATACGGGGCGAGGAGCCGGACCCGTTCGTCCCACACGTCTTTGGCCTCGCCCATGGACACCCAGACATCGGTATGGACGAAATCGACGCCGGTGACGGCCAGGGCGACGTCGTCGGTGATCGTGATGCTCGCGCCGGTCGCCGCCGCCGTCTGCTCGGCGGTCGCCACCACGTCGTCCGGCGGCCGCAGCGACCGAGGCCCGGCCAGGCGGACGTCGGCACCCATCAAGGCTCCCATCACCAGGAGCGAGCGGCCCATGTTGAACCGGCAGTCACCGACGAAGGCATAGCTGAGGGCGTCGTACGGCTTGCCGCTCGCCTCGTGCATCGTGAGGAAGTCGGCCAGCATCTGCGTCGGATGCCATTCATCGGTGAGCCCGTTGTAGACAGGCACGCCCGCGTAACGGCCGAGCTCCTCCACATCGGTCTGGCGGTTGCCGCGGAACTCGATGGCGTCGTACATCCGGCCGAGCACCCGGGCGGTGTCGGCGACGGATTCCTTGTGACCGAGCTGCGAGCCGGACGGGTCGAGATACGTGACGTGGGCGCCCTGGTCGAACGCGGCCACCTCGAAGGCCGAGCGCGTGCGAGTCGAGGTCTTCTCGAAGATCAGCGCGATCTCTTTGCCGTCGAGACGTTTCACCTCGGTGCCCGAGTACTTGGCGATCTTCAAGGCTTCGGAGAGCTGCAAGAGATGGCGCAGCTCCTTCGGCTCGAAGTCGATCTCCTTCAGGAAATTGCGGTTGCGGAGGTTGTACATCGCGGTCGTCCCCTTCCCCTGCACCGGCGACCGTACGGAGGCGGGGGGTGGCTCAGACCCACCCGCAAGCGGGTGGATCGGCGCGGTGGGCCTTCCACCCGCCGACGGGTAGTGCCCGCCCACCCCGCGACGGGGGATAGTGACCGGGATCGAGGAGGCTCAGATGACCGGCACGACCGAGGGCGACGTTCTGACGTCGCCGTCACCCGCGCCTAGGGCGCCCGCCTACAGCCAGGAGGCCGCCGTCGTGGTGGCCACGTGGGGATCGGACGCGGTCTCCGGATTGAGATGTTCGACCAATGAACGTTCCCCATCGGAGAAGGGTGGTCACAGATGGCAGATGAACCAGAGGCACTCGGGCCGATCAGCTACCTGATCGTCGAGTTCCCGGGCAGCAAGATGACTGGCGAAGGATTTCCGCTCCTGCTCGACCTCGTCGACCGCGGCGTCATCCGGATCCTCGACCTCATGTTCATCACGCGCAACGCCGAGGGCGTTACCCGAGTCGTCGACCTGAGCGACGTTGACCGCGACGGCCGATTCGATCTCGCAATCTTCGACGGTGCGTCATCGGGGCTCCTCGACGCGAGCGACGCCGCCGACGCCGGCGCCGTGATCGCCCCGGGCTCGTCGGCAGGGATCCTGCTCTTCGAAAATCGCTGGGCGACCCCGTTCGTCCAGGCTCTGCGTCGCGGTGAGGCCGAACTCGTCGCCGCTGGCTACATCCCGCAGGAAACCATCATCGCGTCGCTCGACGCGACCGAGCGCTGAAGCACCCACGAGAGGACGAACATCATGCCCGGACTCATGCGAGGGGTTGCCCGCACCGCCGTCATCGCCGGCACGGCCACCGCCGTCTCCAACCGCGTGTCTCGCCGGCAGGCCAACCGCTGGTCACAACAAGAGGACGTGCAGTATGCGCAAGCCCAACCACAACCTCAGTACTACGAGCCGCCGGCACCCCCGCCTGTCGCCGCGCCCGCTGCCGGACATGCTCACCCAGCTCCAGCAGCTCGGCGACCTGAAAGCCCAAGGCATCCTCACGGACGCCGAGTTCGAGGCGCAGAAAGCCAAGATCCTGGCGTCGTGACACCGCGGCGGGTCAGTGGCCCAGCAGCACCGTGAGGATCACGACGGCAATCCCGACGCCGCCCACCAGGGCAGCGAAAACCCGAGCGCGCCTTGGGCGGCGCCGGCGCCACTGTGGTCACGAATGCGCCGATCCCGAGCAGCTGGGCGATGGCGACCAGGATGGCGACGATCCGAGCAGTCGAGTCGCTCATGACGTCCAACCGTCCCAGCAGGAGCGCGATCGCCGGCACCACCGCCGACGCGAGGATGGGGCTTCCATCGATTGCCGCTCGCTCGATCTCCCTGCGATGGAGCGGTTGGGGGGAGTGAACGTGGCCCCCGACGAGCTCGGCGAACAGATGCGCGACCCACGTCGCCACCCCCACCCCGGCAATGAGCTCGGCGCCCTGTCCGAGCGCAACGTCGGACACGCCGAGTACCGTCAACCCGCCGAGCACGAGCACGCAGCCGTAGGAGGCCGCACTCACCAGCTCCGCAAGCCGTTCCCGGGGCAGACCCTTAGCGGCCTCGGCGAGTCGCCTCATCGTGTCCAATCCTGCCGTAGTAGGCGCTCAGGGGTACGGACCGCGTCGGTCGGGCTGGTGGGGAGGAAGAGGGCGGCCACGAGGCCGATGAGCCCGATCGCAGCTCTTCCAGGAACTCGCCCAGCAACATCTGGCCCACACCGGGAAGAACACTGGCACTCTCGTCGCGACCGGTCTGCTCACCCTCCTCAGCGGCGGTGCGTTGCTCGGGCTGTCGGCGTGGCGGCGGCGAAGAGCAGCCTGATCGCATCAATGCTGCGTCCAGACTCATCGCCTGGGTCTGAAGTGCGCAGACGTCAGTTCGTCGGCCAGTGGCTGACGGCCAACGGCGGGTCTGCTCCGAGATCATGGGTGCAGAGACGGACCGAACCGATCGACGAACAGCCCGTGTCGCAGGCCGCGGTCGCTGACTGTCACAGTGTCCTGGCGCAGCTTCTCCATCACGGTGCGGACGATGCACGCACCGGCCAGGATCACATCGGCCCGCTTGGCCTGGAGTCCGACAATCGAGCGACGGCCGTCGGCATCGAGGGTCCGGTAGCGCTCGATCTGGCGATCGATGTCGGCACGCTGGAGGATCGCGCCTTGGACTGCGTTTGGGTCGTAGGGGTCGAGGCCGAGCTGGACGGCGGTTATGTTCGTGACCGCACCACCCATACCCACCAGAGCGTCTGGCGCGGGTCTCGCGTCCAGGCGGTGGAGATCGGATGCGATTGCCGCGAGGGCGGCTTGGAGCGCCGGTGTCGACACGGCATCGTGGAGCCCGAAGCGCTCGGTGTAGCGCACCGCCCCGACATCGACGCTGAAGCGCTCGCCGACTTCGGCGCCGTCACCGAAGGTGAACTGGGTGCTTCCCCCGCCGGTGTCGAAGACCACGACGGGGCCATTGGTCGGCCCGAGTTCGGATCGGACGGCGAGATAGGCCAGTCGGCTCTCCTCCACGCCCGAGATCGGATGGACGGTTACGCCGGTCGCCTCCTCGATCGCGGCCACGACGTCGTCCCGATTGCTGGCGGTGCGCAGCCCGGCCGTGCCGACCGCGACGATCGCCCGGGCGTGGTGCTTCCGGGCCTCGTCGACCATGCCGGCGATCGCCTTCGTGGTTCGCGTCAGCGCGGTGGTCGAGATCGCCCCCGACGTGGCCAGCCCGTCACCGAGCCTGGTGATCTCGGCGCGATCGACGACCGTCCGGCTCGCCCCGTCGCTGGACTGCTCGCCGACATGGAACTTGACCGAGTTCGTGCCCACATCGATCACCGCGTATCGGGGCAGCTCATCGTCGAGGAGGCTGGTCAAGCTCCGAGGCACGCTGGTGTTGACGCGATCCCCCAACCCGAGGGCGATGACGGCAGCACGAACTGCGGCCGGATCCTCGGCCTCGAGGGCGAGCGTGCGGATGTTGCGGCCCTCCACCGCGATGTCGGAGAGCTCGCCCATGCAATCGTTGATCGTGTAGCGCAACCGCCGCTTTTGGACGGCCAGCGCACGGATCGTTCCGCTGGGCTCGACGAGCTCGTCGAGGAGCTCTCGCAACGAATAGCTCTTGCGAGAGAGGTTTGGCAGAGGCTGGCGAAGCGCCTCGAATACGGCGGTGACGACGGTGGCGTCGAGCGGGAAGCTGGCCTTGAGGACGGGCTCCCAACGTTCGAGGCCATGGCGGCGGTCGACCTCGCGAAGAACCTTGATGTCGATGAGATCGTTGCGAATCTTGACGTTGTCGGCGTTCTCGGACAGGAGGTAGAGCTCGTCGGTCTCGTCGACGTTCGTCGGCGTCAATCCGGCCAGGAATGCGTCCACCGCACCGAACGGACCTGTGAACGTGCGCCACTCCCATCGCGGAATGATCAACGAGACTCCCAAAGGGCTGCGATCACGCGCCGTGTGGCGCACGGTTGAGGCGGCGGAGCTGGAGTGCCTTGTCGATCGCGGTGAACGCCGGCGCGACGAGCGACAGTGCGATGACGAGGACCCACTGGGCACCGGTCAGCGAGACGGTGTCGAGGAGGCGCTGCAGCATGTTCAGCTCGACGGCGGCCCAGGTGAGCGCCCATCCGAGCATGATCCATCCGAGGTAGGGGAAGATGCGGCGCCGACCACCACGGCTCGCGTTCGCGGCGCATGACGAGGCCGTTGTTGACGGCGCTGAGCGCGACGACGGCGAAGGCCATCGTCATCGACGCCGACGGTTCGGTGGTGCTCGGCTCGTCGGGGCCCCACGCCAGCACCATCAGCGCCAAGGCTGGCGATGATGAAGCCGGTGATCGACCCAGCGCACGGTCTGGGCGCGGGTGGCGATCCTCGATCCGGGCGTGCGCGGCGGTCGCTGCATGACGCCGGGGTCGGGCACGTCGACGATGAACCCGATGACCACCGTGACGACGACGAAGAACTTGGCGAACAGCAGCTGCATCGGGAACAGAGCCACGCCGCCGTTGATGTTGAGGATGGTGGCGTACAGCATCAGCTGCAGCACCGACGACAGGATCGTCAGCTGCAGCTTCACGTAGGACGAGATCCGGCGGTAGATGTCGCGACCGAGGTCGACGGCGTGCACCAGGGTGGCGAAGTTGTCGTCGGTGAGGATCGAGCTTGCCGGCCTGCTTGGTGACCTCGGAGCCGCTGCCCATGGCGACGCCGACGTCGGCCTGCTTCAGCGCGGCGGCGTCGTTGACGGCGTCGCCGGTCATCGCGACGACCTCGCCGGCCTCCTGCATCAGCCGGGCGAGGCGGACCTTGTCCTCGGGAGCGACACGGCCGAAGACGTGCAGCTGCGGGAGCTGGTCGATCACCTCGTCGTCGCTGAGGTGGGAGAGCTCGGTGCCGGTGATCACGCCCGGTCCGAGGCCGAGCTCGTCGGCGATCGCCCGGGCGGTCACGGTGTGGTCGCCGGTGATCATCCGCACGTCGATCCCGGCGGCGTGGGCGAGGCGGACGGCCTCGACGGCCTCGGCGCGCAACGGGTCGATGATGCCGACCAGCGAGACCAGCACGAGGTCGTGCACCTCGCCCATCGGATCGTCGAGCGCCGCGGTCATGGCGTCGGCGGGGAGATCGCGGACGGCGAACGCCAGCACGCGCAGGCCCTCGCTCCGACAGCTGCCGGTTGGCGTCGAGCAGCTCGTCGCGAACCTGCTCGATCGGGACCTGCTCGCCGTGCCACAGCGCCTGCGCGCACCGGTCGATGACGATGTCCGGGGCCCCCTTCACGCTGATGAAGTGCGGTTCGCGCAGGATGCCCCCGGCAGACCCAGTCGGGGCGGTCGTGGAACGTCGCCATGAACTTGTACTCGGAGTCGAATGGCACCGTCGTCCGCCGGGGCAGGGTCGCGGCGGGTCTCCTCGGCGTCGACGCCGACCTTCGCGGCCAGCACCACGAGGGCGGCCTCGGTCGGGTCGCCGATGATCGACTCGTCGTCGGCGACGGTGGCGTCGCTGCACAGCACGAGCCCGAGCCCCAGCCGCGTGAAGTCCGGCGTCGGGACACCCGCCGTGCCCGAGGATGGCGCCCGACTTCCCGTAGCCGCCACCTTCGATCTTGTACCAATCGCCACCGGTCAACATCGTCGACGCCGTCATGGCGTTCATCGTCAGCGTGCCGGTCTTGTCGCTGTTGATCACCGTCGTGCCGCCGAGCGTCTCGACATCGGTGAGCGACTTGACCACCGCCTTCGACTCGGCCAGCCGCTGCGCCCCCGACGACAGCATCAGCTGCACGAACGTCGGCAGGCCCGTCGGGATGGCCGAGATCGCCGTCGACACGCACAGCAGCACGAGCGTCTCGGCGTCCTGACCGCGGGCGATCCCGAAGATGGCGATGACCGCCACGGCCGCCCAGGCGAGGACGCCGAAGATCTTGGTCAGGCCGTCGAGCTCCCGCTGCAGCGGCGACTTCGTACGCTTCGTCGCCGTGACCATGTCGGCGATGTGGCCCATCTGAGTCGACCCGCCCGTGGCGACCACGACGACCGTCGCCGAGCCCCGCGTCACCTGGGTGTTCTGGAAGACGAGGTTCGTCCGGTCGCCCAGCGCCGTCTCGCCCTCGGGAAGCGTCGTGGCGTCCTTGGCGATCGGCGCGCTCTCCCCGGTGAGCGACGCCTCCTGCACCTCCAACGACGCCGCGGTGACGATGCGCGCATCCGCCGGCACGAGGTCACCCGCTTCGATCAGCACGACGTCGCCCGGCACGAGACCGGTCGAGTCGACCTCCTCGACGCGGCCCGACCGGCGAACCCGGGCCTTCGGCACCTGCAGCTGGGCCAGCGCCTCGACGCTGGCCATCGCCTTGCGCTCCTGATTCGTCCCCATGATCACGTTGAACGACACCAACGCCAACACGATCACCCCGGTCGCGACCTGCCCGATGGCGAAGCTGGCGATGCTGACGATCAGCAACATGATGTTCATCGGGTTCGCCAGCTGACCCTTGGCCACCGCCCACAGCGTGGGCGGCGGCTCGGTGGCGATCTCGTTCCGGCCGAACTCCGCCAGCCGCCGCTGCACCTCGTCGGCATCGAGGCCGCGGTCGACATCGACGCCCGTACGGGCTACGACCTCGTCGACCGACAACGAATGCCAACTCGCCTCGGCCGTGGCCGGTTCCGTCATCGCCATCTCAACGCCCCCGACTCGTCGAAGTGAACCGACACGTAGGCCCCCTTGCTCAGCACCGTCCCCGGCGTCACGTACGCCGGCCAGACCGCTCACCGCAGCTGTCAGCCTTCCATAGCCGCGCCTGAGCCGGCCGCATCCGCTGGATGGCTGGGCAGGAACAGCGCGGCGACGAGTCCGATCGCGCCGATGCCGGCCAGGGCGATCATGGCGGCGCCGTAGGCGTGGTCGCTGAGCCCGGCGACCAGGATGGTGCCGGCGACCGCCGTGCCGAGGCACGATCCGAGGTTGGACACACTGCGCGACAGACCCGAGATCTCACCTTGGCGCTCCTCGGGGAAGCTCGACTGAACCATGTTGACCGACGGGGTCAACATCGCGCCGACGCCAAGGCCGGTGAGCAGAAGTCCGGGCGCGAAGGCCCACGCGCTGGGCGAGCCCTTCACGAGGGCGAGCAACACGATGATCCCGGCGAGGGTGACGACGAAGCCGGCGATGATCAGTGTGCGCTGCGGGTACTTCTTGGCCAGTCGTTCTGCCGCGAGTGACGAAATCAGGATGCCACCCGTGGCCGCCGTGAAGATCACGCCGGTCTCGACGGCGTTGTATCCCCGAACGACCTGCAGGAATGCCGAGACCACGAACGCGGTCCCTAGGAGCAGCAGCCACTGGATGTTCTGGGTGACCAGACCGAGATTGGAAACGCGGTTGTGGAAGAGCGCGGTCGACAACAATGGCTCCTTGCCTGCTCGCTCCAAGGCGCGGACGTGACGAAAGAACAGCGCCAGCACGAGGGACCCGAGGATCACCAGGACCAGAGTCAGCCAGATGTTGTTGTCGGCGGCGAGGACCCCCATCACGATGAGAACAAGGCCGACGGCCGACAGGATCGCTCCGACGATGTCGAACGGGCGGGAAGGATCCGGTGGCACCGGATCTACGATGGGGCGGCTGAGCACGAGGATCACCACGATGATCACGGCTTGGAACAGGAAGGCCGCCCGCCAGCTGATCGCCGTGGTGATGAAGCCTCCGATCAACGGCCCGGCCGCCGCGCCGACGCCCCCCATGCCGCTGATCAGACCGAACGCCCGGGCACGCGACGTGACGTCGCGGAACAGCATCGTCGTGAGGATGTAGACGGGAGGGATCAGCAGCGCCGTGCCGACCCCTTCGAAGATCGAGTTGCCGATGAGCAACACCCCGATTCCCGGCGCCAGGGCGCTCACCACGGCACCGATCCCGTACACGATCAGACCGAGCATGAAGCATCGTTTCCGGCCCCACTTGTCGGTGAGCTTGCCTCCGGGGATCATCAACGCAGCCATGACCAACAGGAACACGGTGATGACCGTCTGCACCCCCTCGACGGTCGTGTCGAGGTCCGTGCTGATGTCGGTGATCATCACGTTCATGTTCGAGCCGGCGAAGCTGCAGATGAACTGGGCGAGCGCGAGAGGAATGAGCACGCTCCGCAAAGAACGAGACGGCCGACCCACCTCGACGCCCTCAGGCATGCCTCACCGTGCCTCCTGCTCAATGGTTGCCGCGAGGATGGAGGGCGCCTTGGGCAACGGGTGCTTCGGCGACGCTTCACGGTTCCTCGACGGGACGAGTCGTTGGTGAACCTAGACGGTGCTGGAGTGAGGTGCGATCATCCAATCGCGGGCAGCAGTGTTCGGTGTCATCGCGACAGAAACCTACCGATGAGTTGCGCCCGCCCCTGACGTCGTACGGACATGCCCCACGAGATGATCGACGGCGTCCCCATCTGGTACGACGAGCGCGGCGACCCCGACGGCCCGCCGCTCGTCGCCCTCCACGGCGGCATCATCACGTTCGAGGGCAGCTTCGGCGATGTCCTCCCGTGGCTGACGCAGGGCCGCCGGGTCATCGGTGTCGAGCTCCAGGGACACGGCCACACGCCCGACACGGGCCGGGCGATGTCGATCGAGCGCTTCGCCGACGACGTGGCCGAGTTGGTCGACCGCATCGCGGGCGGCGGACCCGTCGACGTGTGGGGCTTCAGCCTCGGCGCCCTCACGGCCACGAGCCTGGCCTTACGCCATCCGGCCAAGGTCCGCCGACTCGTGCTCGCCGCCTCGAACATCCGGCCCGACGCCTACCACCCCGAGATCACCGCGCCCGAGCAGGACGACCCGCGGCTGCCGACAGAGCAGGAGTTCGCTCGCTGGCAGGCCGACTACGAGGCGGTGGCGCCGGACCCGGGCGACTTCGTCCCGTTCCTCGAGCGGATGCAGCCGGTCGTGCACGATTTCGCGGGCTGGAGCGGTGACGAGATCCGTAGCATCGCCGCGCCCACGTTCCTCGTGATCGGCGATCGCGACTTCGTCCGTCTCGACCACGCCGCCGAGATGCTCGACCTCTTCCCCGACTGCCGGCTCGCCGTCCTGCCCGCCACCCGCCACACCGAGGTCATGCAGCGCAGTGACGCGCTCCGGGCGCTCGTCCAGCCGTTTCTGGCCTAGGGAGCGTCGGCGGGGGCGTCGGGAGATCAGGCCGGCAGCATCGGCGGGCGCCGGTCACTGCCGCATCCTCGGATCGCGCGTGGGGTCGGCATACATGGGAGGGCAACCACGATCGATCGCCTCGGGGCGCAGTTCGTAGTGCCAGGACTCGTTGCCATAGGTCTGGCACAATCCGTACCGGGCGCCATGCTTCGACAGCCACGCCTGGGCATCGAAGGACGAGATGTCGACCGCGTTCCCGGACACGTGGGCGGACGTGGCCGCGGTGGCGACCCATCGGGCAGCTTCCTCCACAGACCCGTACTCCGAAATCGCCTCGCGAAGCAGCTGATCCTGGTAGTCCGGGGAGCGCCAACCGGTCTTGACGTAGAACGTGATGCCGTCGTGGGCAGCCTCGGTGGCAGCGTCGCGCAGGGCATGGAGCAGATCGGCGTCGAGGTTGGCCACGCCGGGATATCTGTTGTCGAACACCGTGGCGCCGTCGGGTAGGACGCCGTCAGCCTCGGTAACGGCACCGTCAGCCTCGATAGCGGAACCACCGTGGTCACCGCGAAGGATCTCGCCGAACCAGGGCGCCGATGACGATGCTGGCTGATGGACGAGGCTTCCGATGATCGCCGCGGTGACCACGACTAGGCCGGCGGCGAAGGACCTGAGCGTCCTGCGGGACGTCGTTCGTGGTGACGCCGAGTGATCCATGCTGGCAGTCAAGGCAGCGCGGTGTTGCCAGCACGTACGCGGTTCTCGGTATGCCGACGATATGCGCCGGCTCGTAGCATCGAGACCCGTGTCAGGCTGGTCTTGGTTCGAAGGCGCCGCTCGCAGCGTCGGCACCGTTTGTGACCTTCATGCTTCGGCCTCGCCGAGGCGGCTTGACCTAGGAGGAACGCGTGCGTGTGTTGGTCGTCGAGGACGAGCCCTACATGGCGGAGGCCATCCGCGATGGGCTGCGCCTGGAAGCGATCGCGGCCGACATCGCCGGCGACGGCGACACCGCCCTGGAGCTGCTGAGGGTCAACGCCTACGACATCGCCGTCCTCGACCGCGACATTCCCGGGCCCTCCGGCGACGAGATCGCTGAGGGAATCGTCGCATCCGGTAGTGGCATGCCGATCCTCATGCTCACGGCGGCCGACCGGCTCGACGACAAGGCCTCGGGGTTCGGGCTCGGGGCCGACGACTACCTCACCAAGCCGTTCGAACTGCAAGAGCTCGTGCTCAGGCTCAGAGCGCTCGACCGCAGGCGCGCCCACAGCAGGCCACCCGTGCGGGAGATCGCGGGTCTGCGTCTGGATCCGTTCCGCCGTGAGGTCTACCGGGACGGGCGCTATGTCGCGCTCGACCCGGAAGCAGTTCGCCGTGCTCGACGTTCTCGTCGCCGCCGAGGGCGGTGTCGTCAGCGCCGAGGAGCTACTGGAACGGGCGTGGGACGAGCACGCCGACCCGTTCACCAACGCCGTGCGCATCACCGTCTCCGCGCTGCGCAAACGCCTCGGCGAACCTTGGATCATCGCCACCGTGGCCGGTGTGGGCTACCGCATCGACACCGCGCTCGATACCGGCGGCGGGGGAGCAGACCGTGGATAGGCAGCCTGGTCTGAGCGTTCGCCTCAAGCTCACCCTCAGCTACGCCGGGTTCCTGATGCTCGCCAGCGCCCTGCTACTCGCAGCGGTGTGGGTGTTCCTGCTGCGTTACGTACCCGAAGTGATCCACGTGCCAGCACCCGCGTCAGTGCCTCCTGGTTTCGGGATGTTCGTACCCAACCGCTCCGACCTGCTGCGCGCGTTCGCCCCGAAGGCCGCGGCAGCGCTGGCCTTCCTGCTGACGTTCGGCCTCCTGGGAGGATGGATCCTCGCTGGCAGCATGCTCGCGCCCCTGACTCGCATCACCAATGCCACACGCCTGGCCGGGAACGGATCGCTCTCTCACCGGATCCAGTTGGAAGGCCGCAAAGACGAGTTCCGCGAACTCGCCGACGCCTTCGACACCATGCTCGCGCGGCTCGAAGCACATGTCGCCGAACAGCAGAGATTCGCAGCCAACGCTTCCCACGAACTGCGCACCCCGCTGGCGATCACGCAGACGCTTCTGGACGTCGCCCGCAAGGATCCGAGCCGCGACACCGGCGAACTTGTCGACCGCCTCCACTTCGTCAACGCCCGAGCCATCGAGCTCACCGAGGCGTTGCTCCTGCTCACCCGGGCCAACCAGCGATCCTTCGCCCGGGAAAACGTCGACCTGTCCCTCACCGCGGAAGAAGCCACCGAGACACTTCTCCCCCTCGCAGAGAGCCATGGCGTCGCCATCCAGACCGCCGGCGACATGACACCCACCATCGGCTCGCACGCGCTCCTGCTGCAGATGACAACGAACCTCGTGCACAACGCCATCCTCCACAACCTTCCCGAACACGGCACCGTGCAGGTGAACACCGCCACCGGCCCCGGGTGCGTCGTGCTGACCGTCGAGAACACCGGCGACAAGCTCACTTCACAGCTGGTCTCGACACTCACCGAACCGTTCCAGCGCGGCACGAACCGCATACGCAGTGACCATGCAGGTGTCGGCCTCGGCCTCGCAATCGTCAAGAGCATCACCCAAGCACACGACGGAACCCTCACCCTCGCCCCCCGGGCCGCCGGCGGGCTTCGCGTCACGGTGCAACTACCCGCCGCGCCAGTGCACATGGGCAGATGACCGCCCCCTTGACGAGCCCAATCCGCGGGACGGTCGACTGCTGGTCGTGTCGATGCGCGACCGAAAGGTCTTATGCCGGGAACCGGACAAGACCGGCGGTCGGCACGAACATCACGCGCCAAGGGTCACCGTAACTCTGTCATCCTTTGCGCGAAACCAATCGTTGTCATCTGAGTTCTGGTATTGGTCGACCGCCGTGGCGATGCTGGCTCAGGGTGGTCGTACGCCCCGTCCGTTCCATCGTCCTCGTCGAGGAAGTCGTCTCCAAAGGAGCCGAGATACGACCACGGTTCGCGCCCGGGACTGGTTGCCCAGACGGTCCGGGCGAGCCGCCGGATGCTTCTTCGTAGGTGTTCCATGAGGTGCTTTCGTTTGCGAGTCGAGACCAGTTTCCCTGGGCGCTACCGCCGGAAACGTGCCTCATGGCACGTCCCCGCCGGGCAACCGGCCGGCGCTTTGTCAGGGCCGCCCGCGGCCAGCGGCGGAGGTTCCCCGTCGATGGCTGACGGCGGCATTTCATGGGAATACCCGGCTCTCGACAGCGAAAGGCTCCACGATGATTCTCTTCCTGATTGGCCTGCTCATCATCGGCCTCATCGCCGGCTTCCTCGCCCGGGCGCTCGTACCTGGACCCGACCCCATGAGCATCGGTGGCACCATCCTCCTGGGCATCATCGGGTCGTTCGTGGGCGGCCTGCTCGGCTACCTGCTCTTCGGCCACGACATCGAGGATGGTGCGGTTCAGGCCTCGGGCATTCTTGGTTCCATCGTCGGAGCAGTGATCGTCCTGCTCATCTACCGGGCAGTGACTCGTCGCGGCAGCCTCCGTCGGTGAGCTGACGCCTGGTGCTCGTTCGTTCGTGGGCGGCGGTGGGTTCGTGACCGAGGCGACGCGGGAGGTGCTGCGCATCTGCGGCTTCGGTTACGCCCTCCTCGGGCAGAAGCGGCGCAGCGGTTGACGGAACGAGGGTTGGCTTGCCGCGGGCCGCCTACCCGGCTGCCTTTTGCGCCGCGGAGCAGCGCGGACGTGGATGCGTTCACCTTCGCGGCTGAGGATGCTGAGGATCTCGACGGGCCGGTCGCCCGAAGGGCCGAACCAGTGCGGCACCTGGGTATCGAACTCGGCGACCTCACCGGGCCGCATCGTGATGTCGTGGTCGGCGATGATGAGCCGGAGCTCCCCGGCGAGCACGTAGAGCCACTCGTAGCCCTCATGGGTCCGTAGCTGCGGTTTGCCTCGTTCGGGCGGGATGATGACCTTCCACGCGTGGGCACCGCGGGGTTGGCGGGTCAGGGGCACGACGATCCGGCCGCCGCTGCGCCTCTCGGGTTTGAGTCGTATCCGCGGGTCACCGATCTCGGGCGCCGCCACGAGCTCGTCCAGCGGGATCCGGTGGGCCTGGGCGATGGGCAGGAGCAGTTCGAGGCTCGGCTTGCGCTGCCCTGATTCGAGACGCGACAGCGTGCTCTTGGAGATGCCGGTCGCCGCCGCCAGCTCCGTGAGCGTGACGTCGCGCTGCGCCCGGACCCGCTTGAGGCGGGGCCCGATCTCGGCCAGCACGTCACTGATCGCCGGCGAGTGATCCATCGACCCGAGCCAACCACGAATTCCCGGAAACAGCAACGAAAGTTGTCAAGAGCGAGAGATAGGCGCAGAGTGCGTGTCGAGGTGATCGAACATGGAAGCACAGCCCTATGACGTCGTGATCGTCGGTGGTGGAGCCGCCGGCCTGTCCGCCGCTCTCGTCCTCGGACGAGCCCGGCGCCGAGTCGCCGTGATCGATGCAGGATCGCCACGGAATGCACCCGCCGCCCACATGCAGGGGTTCCTCTCCCGCGACGGCATGCCACCGGCCGACCTGCTCACCGCGGGACGAGCCGAAGTCGCCGGCTACGGCGTGGAGATCGTCGACGACGCGGTCGTCGGCATCGACCCCGGCTTCACCGCCCGACTCGGCAGCGGCCACGTGCTCACGGCTCGCCGCATCCTGGTGGCGACCGGCGTCGGCGACGAGGTTCCCGACATTCCCGGTGTCCAGGAGCGGTGGGGACGGGACCTCCTCCACTGCCCGTACTGCCACGGTTGGGAGGTCCGCGACCAGCCCCTCGGCGTGCTCGGCTCCAACGCCGGATCGGTCCTCCATGCCCAGCTCGTGCGCCAGTGGTCCGACGACGTCATCTACTTCGCCCATACCCAGGAGCCCACGCCGGCCGAGGCCGCCGAACTCGACGCCCGCGGCATCCGAGTCGTGCACGGCGAGGTGACCAGGCTCGTCGTCACCGACGACCACCTGAGCGGCGTGGAGCTGGCCGACGGCCAGGTCGTCGGCCGGGCCGCGGTGTTCGTCCGTCCGATCATCACCCCGCATCCCGACAACCTTCTCGCCGCGCTCGGTTGCGATCTCGACGAGGCCGGGTTCGCCGTCGTCGACGGCACTGGGCGCACCACCACCCCCGGCGTCTGGGCGGCCGGCAACGTCGTCGACCCCCGCGCCCAGGTCATCACCGCCGCCGGCCAGGGCTCGGCCGCGGCCATCGCCATCAACGCCGACCTCGTCCAGAACGACATCGCCCTCGTGGTCCAGCCCGGCTAGACGTTCGCGGCGGCATCGGCGGCGGCCCGGAAGTTGTTCACCAGCGCGCTCGAATTCAGCGCGCTGGTGATCTATCTCGCGATCGGCCGGCCTCACTCTGGCGGTGCTGCCATCTGGGTGAGGTTGATGAAGGCGCGGGCGGCGGGTGAGAGGGGGTTGCGGTGCACGAGCCCGAGCTCTCGCCAGAGCGCGGGTCGGAGGGGGGCCACGGTGGCGCCTTGGTGTCGGGCGATGTCGGCCATGGGCCTGGGCACGACGGCGGTGCCGGCGCCGGCGATGACGAGGGGGATGAGGGCTTCGCGTTGGTCCGTCTCGACGGCGATGGTGGGCGTCGCACCGATTGATGCGAAGGCGGCGGTGAGGGCGTCGCGGGTGGACGCGCCGACCGGCTGGGTGACGAGTGGCCGGCGGGCGAGGTCGGCGAGGCCGAGTCGGCGGGGGGCGGTGGTGCCGGGAGGCAGGATGGCGACGAGCTCCTGGCGGCCCAGTGGGCGCTGACGGAGGCGGTCGGTGGTGACGGGCAGTTCGGTGATGCCGATCTCGCTGTCACCGGATTGGACCTGTTGCAGGAGGTCACCGGGATTGTCGGGGTGCGCGAGGCGGACGGTGACGGCGGGGTGGGCGGCGCGGAAGCGGCCGACGAGAGGGGTGACGGGGTCGACGGCGAGGCTGGGCAGGGCGACGAGGTCGAGGTGACCGGCCATGACACCGGCGACGGCACCGACATCGGCGCGGAGGGTGTCGACGGCTCGCAATGCTTCTCGGGCGGCGGGCAGGAAGGCTTCGCCGGCGGCGGTCAGCGTGGTGTGGCGGCCGATGCGGTGGAACAGCTCGACGCCCAGCTCGGCTTCCAGGGTGCGCACGGCGTGGGAGAGCGATGGCTGGGCCACGAAGCAGGCGGCGGCGGCGGCGGTGAACGTGTGGTGATCGACGACAGCGACGGCGTACCGCAGTTGTTGCAGTTCCATAGACAAAGGCTATGGGATCAGGAGAACATTGGTCTTGGACAGCAGTTCGACGCGGTGTTCTGCTGGAGGCGTGCAGTGGATCGAGATCGTGCTCATCGGCGCCGCCGTCGGATTCCTGGGCGGGTTGTTCGGGAAAGGCGGCTCGGCGTTGGCGACGCCACTGCTGGCGGCGATCGGGATCCCTGCGATCGCCGCGGTGGCGTCGCCGTTGCCGGCCACGATCCCGGGAACGCTGGTCGCTTCGCGCCGGTACCGCCACGCCGGGATCTCCGATCCACAAGTGGTGAGGTGGAGCGTCGCCCTCGGCATCCCGGCCACCATCGTGGGCGCCCTGGCGACGTATTGGATCGGCGGTGACGCGCTGGTGCGGGTCACCGACGTGGCGGTGGCGGCGATCGGGCTGCGCGTCCTGCTGCGTCCCGACGATCCCGAGGTCGTGCCTGTCGACGTGCCACGGCGCCGCGTTCGCCTCGCCGTCGTCGCCGTTACCGTGGGGTTCCTGTCCGGGCTGCTGGCCAACGCCGGCGGGTTCCTCCTCGTGCCCCTGTACCTCGCCCTGCTGAAGCTGCCCATCAAGACCGCACTGGCCTGCTCGCTGGCCGTCGCCGCCGTCCTCGCCGTGCCCGGCACCTTCGTGCACGCCGCCCTCGGCCACATCGACTGGACCGTCACCGCCGTCTTCGCCTTCGCATCGGTCCCACTGTCGAGTGTCGGCGCCAGGACCGCGCTGCGCATGAACTCCGCCCGGCTCGAGCGCGTCTACGGCGCCGGGCTCCTCGTGCTCGGCACCACGTTCCTCATCGTCAACTGACAGCCAGGGTGGGGCGACGCAGCCGTGGCACGCGAGACTCGTGGCTGTGGCGCGCATCGGTTCCATCCAGTGATCCTGGCGACGGCGTCGGGCCTCCACGTGGACGTCCACCCAGGCGGCGGTCCCGAGGTTCTGATGGTGCACGGCTTCCTGGCCGGGCGGGCACTGTGGCGGGCCAATCTGGCGGCCATCCGTGCCGTGGCGACGCCGGTGGTCGTCGAGCTGTACGGCCATGGACGGTCGCCGTCGCCCTCGGACCCGCTCGCGTACCACCCGGATGCGTACGTCGCCGCGTTCGAAGAGATCCGGCGTGAGCTGGGTGTCGAGCGTTGGTTCGTGCTCGGTCATTCTCTTGGCGGGGCGTTGACGCTCCGCTACGCACTTGACCACCCGGACCGGGTCGTCGGCCACGTCTTCACCAACTCGGCGTCGGCCCTCGCTGGGCCTGGCTGGCGGGAGGCGATGCTGACGAACGTCGACGCTGAGGCGGATCGCATTCTCGAGCATGGCCTGGCCGACCTCGAGCGGAGCAGCGCCAACCCGGCACGCTCGCACCGCGTCGTTCCCGCCGTCCGGGAGGCGTTGGCGGCCGACGTGGCGCTCCTCCAGCCCCGCGGCGTGTCGGGCACGCTTCGCCATACCACGCCGGCGAGCTCGGTCCGGGAGCGCATCGGCGCCAACACCTGTCCCACCCTGCTGGTGGCCGGCCGAAAGGAACAGGTGTTTGTCGAGCCGTGCCACTACGCACAGACGACCATGCCCAATCTCACCGTCGTGCGCGTCGACGCGGGCCATTCGCCGAACGCCGAAGCACCTGACGCTTTCAACGATGCGGCCGTGGTGTTCATCGCCGGCTGACGGGTCGCGGCGCGACGGTGACCTGGTCGCCCGTTGCGACTGTGTGTTCAGCATCGATGCGAGCGAAGCTGGGGTTGCTATGGCGAACCCCAGCTGTGCGACTCCGAGGTCGCCCTCGTGAGCGAGCGGCCCGCGATCGGCCACGTTGCCGTCGAGCCGTCGTCGACGGTCGCCGGTGCCGTCATGATCACGGTCGTCGTGATCTGGGGGCTCGGGCCGCCGGTCACCAAGCTCATCTCGGCGCCCGCGCTCGTTGCGGTGTCGATGCGCTTCTGGTTGTCCGTGCCGCTGGTTTGGATCCTCACCTATGCGACCGGTGGGCGGGTCACGAGGGCGGTGCTGCAGCGCACCGCGCTGCCTGGCGCACTCTTCGGCATCAACCTGGCGTTCGTGTTCGCGGCCCTGCAGCATTCGTCGGTCGCCGTGCTGGCCGTCATCCAGACGCTGCAGCCTGCCGTCGTTCTGCTCGTCGCCGGCCGGTGGCTCGGGGAGCGAGCCACCGGCTGGCATGTGGGCTGGACCGCGGTCGGCGTGATCGGCGTCACCATCGCCATCTTCGGCGGCGACCCCGAAGTCCGAGGCTCCGGCGTCGGCATCGTCTTCTGCGTCGCATCCATGCTGACGTTCACCGGCTACTACCTCATCAACCGGCGCGCCCGCTCGACGACGCCGATCAGCCCGCTGGAGTGGATGTCGGGCGTGACGCTCTTCGCCGGACTTCTCATCACGCCCATCGCGCTGGCGACCTGCTCGCTCGACGACTACCGCCAGTTGGACGGCGCCGACTGGCTCTACCTCGTGTTCGTCGCCGTCGTGGTCGGCATCGTCGGCCACACCATGATGAGCTGGGCCCATCGGTTCATCCCCGCGGCACGGTCCTCGCTGCTGCTGCTCGGGATGAACGTCGTGGCCATCGCCGCCGCGTGGCCCATCCATGACGAACCGGTCGGGCTGATCCAGGCCGCCGGCGGGCTCGTCGTGCTGCTGGCTGTCGCCGCGGTACTCACGCGGCCGGCCAGCGTGACGGTTGTACCGACCGATGTTCGGGCGCCCGCGGTCGCAAGCACCTCAGCCACCACCTCGGCCGACGCGCCCTAGATCGAGCGACGCGCCCACCTTGCTGTGGCCGCCGCCGGTCAGATGTCGATCGATTGGATTCGGCGACCGGCCGCCGAGGCGAGCCGTTCGATGCTTCCGTGGTACGACCGTGGTACGACCACGGCAACCCTTCGGGCTGTCGCGCCGTCGGGCGGATGGCCGCGTCGCACCTGTTGCCCGGCCGGCCAGATGGGTGATCAGCCGCCGCTCGTGAGCGCCGCCCAGCACTGCGCGACCTGGGCGGCGAGGTGGGCCTCGGTCCCGTCGTTGACAAGCACGTGCTGGGCCAGTTGCCGGCGCTGCGATTCCGACGCTTGTGCGGCGAGGCGACGACGCACGTCGGTCTCGGCCATGCCACGTGCGACGGCCCGCTCCACCCGCAGCTCGATCGGGGCTTCGACCGTCACCACCACGTCGTACACGCCGCGGCCGAGGTTGCTCTCCGCGAGGATCGCCATGTCGAGCACGACCACCTCGGCGTCGATGCCGGCGAGCACCTCGATCAGCTCGGCGTTGATGGCCGGGTGGCTGATGGCGGTGAGCCGGGCGAGTGCGGCGGCGTCGGCGAACACGATGGCACCGAGCTCGCGCCGATCGACCGTCCCGAACGCGTCGAGCACCGCGTCGTGGGCCTTGCCTCCGGGCTGCAACACCACGTGGCCGAGCCCGTCCACGTCGATCACGGTGGCGCCGTTGGCCGAGAGCATGCGCGCCACGGTCGATTTGCCCGCGCCGATACCACCCGTGAGCCCGACGACCAGCACCGGCCCGACGCTACTCGTGCCGCGCCGAACCGGCGGCGCCGGCGAGCGTGCCGTGCGTCAGTCTCGTTCGATACGGCGCAGGGGCACACCGGGCCGCCACACCTCGATGAGCAAACGATCACCGGCGTCGGTGAGTCGGGTCAGCACCACCTCGTCGAGCTCGGCTCGGAACAGCTGACCAGTCGTCTCGCCCTCGAGGTCGCCGACGAGGACGGCCCGACCGGCCACCTTGGCTTCTCCCAGCCAACCAGCCGGATCTCCCTCGGGCGGGTCGACGGTCGGCCCGTGCAAGGCGAACCTGGGGTCGCGGATCAGATCGGTGCCCTTACGGGCGTCCGGCATCGAACCGAAGGTGAGCTCGCCGGCAGTGAACTCCACCTCGATGCCGGAGATGCGCGGCGACCCGTCGGCGCGCAACGTGGCGAGCGTCTTGTGCTTGCGGGCGTCGAAGAGAGCACGCACCCTCGCTGCGAAGGCGGGCTCCTCCTGCTCGACGTCGTTCCAGTTGGCCATCGGGGAAGCATGCCTCGCCGGCGAGCGGCGGCTCTCCGCGATGAGGTTGCCCGGGTGGATGCCGTCGCCAGCCCCATGCCCGGGCTCCCGCCGATGACGACGACGGTCTGGCCTTGCACGTCCTGCTGGTAGCCGACGGGAGCATGCGGGACGGTACCGGTCATCGTTTCCCCCCTACGAGCACGGCGAACGCTGTGCTCGTGGCCATGCCGAAGACGACGTGGGCGGACAGGTCCTCGCTGAGCGTGCGTGCGTCGTACTCCCAGATCGGCTTGTACACCTTGGCCAACGGGAGGACGGCGTAGCTGGTGAGCCACGCCGCCGGTCCCAGCGCGAGCGCACGAGTCCACGGGAGCCGAGACGTTCGGCTGGCCAGCGCGCCGTACTGGATGCCCCAACCGATGCCCGTGGCCCAGTGCATGAGGTTCGTCGTCGTCCTCGCCCAGCGGTCCGGTGGCGGTCGCCGCGTGGCGAGGCGCTCCAGCTTCCGGCCGACTTGCCCGGGCGCGGACGCTTCGTCCCAGGTGCTGACTCCTGCCGCGGACTCCCACCGCCAGAGGGAATCCTCGCCGCCGTCTCGGCGGTAACGCCCGTACAGCAACAGGTCCATCGCCGCCGTGCCGGCGGCGCCGGCCACCGCACCGACCACGAGCTGACGGCCGAGGCCCGTCATGACGGCAGTTCGTCGCCGGATTGCTCCCGCACCATGTAGTCGGCGTACCAGTCGGGCCAGTTGGCGTCGGCCGTGCCGATGCGCTTCTCGTGCTCGCCGTGGGCCGCCGCCGCACGGCGCAGCGCGCTGGCCAGATCGTTGGCGGAAGCGAACGTCGTCGCGGCGGCGTCGACCCGTCCAGGCAGCCGTGTGGTGATCTCCTGGAGCAGCCAGCTGTTGCCGTCCGGATCGCGGAACGAGGCAAACGATCCGTAGGTGCCGCGCTCGGGCGCGGGGCCACTGAGGCGGCCGCTGGCGCCGGGCTCGAACCGAGCACCGAGGGCCTGCTCGTGGAACACCTCGCCGATGTCGACACCGCGGGCGAGGAACCCGGCGCGGGCGGCCTCGATGTCGGACACGACCAGGTAGAGGGCCTGGGTCGAACCCGGCGCCGCTGAGGTGACGCTGGTGCCGAACTGGACCGAGCACCCGGAGCCAGGGGGCGTGAACTGGACGATGCGGAAGGTGGCACCGATGGAGACGTCGGCGTCGAGCCGCCACCCGAGATTCCCGTAGAACTGCTTGGCACGGTCGACGTCCGACACCGGGATCACGACCACCTCGAGGTTCATGTTGGCGGTGCCGACGTCCTGGTTGGTGCTCACTGCGGCCTCCTCGGTTGTGTCACGACTCGACTTTCGGGCCGGTCCCGCGGCTGCGCACCTTCTTCGTCACCAGCCAGTTGTTCTTGCCCAGTTGCCGGGTCCGAACGAAACCCTGCCGCTCGAACATCGACACGGTGGCGTTGTACAGAAACGCGTTGGAGACCTTCCGCCCTTCGGCATCCTCAGGAGAGCTCTCCACCCTCCCACCGCCGAGCCGAGCGATCTCGGCCAGCGCACCCTGCAACGCGGCCGCGGCCACACCCTTGTGGCGGTAGGACTTGTCCACGAAGAAGCACGTGATCCGCCAATCCGGCGGGACCGGGGCGGTCTCGCGGTAGGCGCGTCCGAACTTGATCCGGGGCAGCTCTTCAGGGGCGCCGAACTGGCACCAGCCGACGCACCGGTCGCCATCGAAGACCAGCGCCGCGTGCGCCTCGCCGTCACGGACACGACGTTCCTTCTGCGCTCGACGGTCGACAGATCCGCGCTGGGCGCCCTCGGCATGGAACCCCATGCACCAGCACCCGCCCCAGACACCGTTGTGCCGCTCCACCAGCCGGGCGAAGTCGGCCCAGGTCTCCTCGCTCAGCGGCTTGACGTCGTAGCCCGCCATCGCGTCGAAGATAGCCCGTGAGGTCGGCCGCGATGGTCGACGCCTCGCGGGAGCGAATCCGGCCGCACGCGCACGAGGCTGCCGGCGGGCAGAAGCCCGTTCGGTAGCGCAGGAGTATCGTGCCACCCATGCGCGTCGGGTTGCTAGGTGAGCTCGAGGTGCTCGATGACTACGAGCGTGACGTCGTGGTCGCCGGGGCGAAGCTGCGGACGCTCCTCGCCATCCTGGCTCTGCACGTGGGTCGAGTGGTCCCCACGGAACAGCTCGTCGACGCGCTGTGGGGTGAAGATCCGCCGGCGGCGGTGCGAAACGGTCTGCAGGGGCTGGCGTCGAAGCTGCGACGCACGCTTGGCGCGGCCGACCTCGTCACCATGCGCGGCGGGGGCTATGCACTGGAGCTTCCGGCCGAAGCGATCGATGTACATCGGTACGAACAGATGGTCACCGCGGGACAGGGGGCGGCGGCGGGTGGTGACCTGAGCGGCGCGGTCGCGCTGCTGGCCGAGGCGGATTCGCTGTGGCGGGGCGATGCCCTTGCCGACTTCGCCTACGACGACTTCGCGGTGGCGACCATCGCCCGGTTGTCCGAACTGCGTCTCGCCGCGATCGAGGAACGCCTCGACATCGAGCTCCGGCTCGGTCGTCACCAGGGTGCCATTGTGCAGCTCGAGGGGCTCGTCACCACCTATCCCTGGCGCGAGCGGCTGCGAGGGCTGCTCATGATCGCGCTGTACCGCGCCGGCCGGCAGGCCGACGCCCTGAGGATCTTCCAAGAGGGTCGTCACATCCTGGGCGAGGAGCTCGGTCTCGAACCCGGACCCGAGCTCCGCCGGTTGGAGGCGGCGATCCTGGCCCAGGACGCGTCGCTGGATCCGCCCGCTGTCGCCAGTCCCGGCACCACCACGCGCATCCAGTCTCGCTCGACCATCCCCGAGTCACTGACGCCATTGGTTGGCCGCGACGCCGAGCTGCACGAGCTCACGCGACTGCTGGCCGAGCATCGCTTCCTCACGCTGGTGGGGCCGGGAGGCGTCGGCAAGACCCGGCTCGCCCTTGAGGTGGCGCGCACGCAGTCCGCCGGTCTGACGTTCGGCGGTTGCCTCGTGGAGCTGGCCCCGGTGGGCGACCCGGCCGGCGTCCGCGCCGCGATCGCGACCGCACTCGACCTACCGGACCCGAGCCGGCTGGTCGAGGTGATCGGTGACCGAGAGCTGCTGATCGTGCTCGACAACTGCGAGCACGTGATCGCCACCGCCGCCGAGGTCGCCGAGGACCTGTTGCGTCATTGCCCGGGCCTGCGCCTCCTCGCCACGAGCCGTGAGGGGCTGCGCGTAGGAGGCGAGACCATCTGGGCCGTGCCGCCGCTGGCCGCCGGCGACGCCGTCCGTCTCTTCGTCGCGCGCGCTCAGGCCGCCGGCGCCCATCTCGAGCTCACCGACGACCATGTCGCGGTGATCGCCGACATCTGCGCCCGCCTCGACGGGCTGCCGCTCGCCATCGAGCTGGCGGCGGCTCGCACCCGAGCGTTCCCGATCCAGCAGATCTCGTCGCGTCTCAACGATCGCTTCCGCCTGCTCACCGGTGGGTCCCGCACGGCCTTGCCCCGCCAGCAGACACTGCGGGCCGTGGTCGACTGGAGCTACGAGCTGCTGTTCGACGACGAGCAGCGCGTCTTCGAGCGGCTGGCGGTGTTCCCCGGCGGTTGTGATCTGGCGACGGCCGAGGCCGTCTGCGCGGATGAGACGCTGGCGGCCCTCGATCTCCACGACGTCATCCATGCGCTCGTCGACAAGTCACTCGTCATCGCCCTACCAAGGGCCGACGGGCTGCGCTTCACGCAGCTCCAGACGCTGGCCCAGTACGGCCGCGAGAAGCTGGCCGAACGAGGCGATGCCGAAACCGTCCGCAACATCATGGCGGCGCACTACGCCCGGCTCTGCTCGGAGAGCGCCGCCGCCTTCATCGGCGATCGTCAGCGTGCCTGGCTCACGGCGATCGACGACGAGCAGGACAACCTGAGGGCCGCGCTCGAGTGGGCTGTCGGCAACGACGACGCCGAGACCGCGCTCATGATCGCTGGCGGTGCCAGCTGGCAGCACTGGCTGGCGGGCACCGTTCTGGAGGGGAGGCGCTGGCTCGACAAGGCTTTCGACTGCCGGGGCGAAGCGAGCGAGAGCACCCGTGCTCTCGCGCTGACGGGTCGCGGGCTGATCGAGTTCATCACGGGCTCACCAGATCGTGCCGACGACGACCTCGAGTCGGCACTGGCGACCTTCCGAGACCGCGGCGACGTTGCGTCGACCGCGTTGGCCCACTCGTTCTACGCCGAGATCGCCGCCGTGCGGGGCGACGTGGACGAAGCTCGTCGCCGCCGGCTGCAGGTGCTCGCGTTCTACGGTGATGCGCCCGAGGGCCTGTTCGAGATGGCCGCGTTGGCCTACTCGCGGGCGAAGCTGGCGATGCTGGACGGTGATCTGATCCAGGCCGAGCACCACTACCGGGTCGCCGCCGAGGGCTTCTCCCGTCTCGACCGACCGGTCATGCTCTCCATGTCCCTTGGCATGGTGGCCGATTTCGACGAGCGCTCCGGTGACTATGCCGCCGCGACCAGGACGCTGGAGGAGGCGATCGCCACCAATGACGCGATCGGACTCAGAGGCTTTACGGGATCGCTGGTCGTCCGTCTCGGATGGGTGCTGCTCCACGATGGCGACATCGGGCGCGCCGAGGCCATGTACGCGCGGGCGCTGGAGGGATCTCGGCGGCTGAGGAACGCGCCCGTGATGTTCCTTGCCCTCACCGGGACGGCCATCCTCGACCGGCTCCACGGCCGCAATGGCGCGGCCGCGGTGGCCGCCACCGAAGCGCTCGAGCTCTACCTGGCCGGGGGTCCTCGCCGGTTCAGGAACCGCATCGACCCCCAGAGCGACATGCTGGTGGGGGCGGCGGCGTGCTGCTCGGTGCTCAGTGTGCTCGCCGCCGAGGCGGGCGACGGGGAGCGAGCGGCCCGTCTGCTCGGCTATGCGGAGCACCTCCGCAACGAGGCCGGCGCCCCGGTGCCGCCGTTCCAGCACGACGACGTCGATGACGCCATGGCCCTGGCGCAGGCGGTGCTCGGCGACGAGGCGTTCGGCGCCGCGATCGAGCGAGGTCGGCTGGGCGATCTTGGCGGTGACCTGGCTCTCGTCGGCTGACGCCCGGCTCGGTTCAGCGCCAGCGCGGTGCCGCGTCAGCGCGTTCCTGGATGGTGAAGGTGTCCCGCAGTGGGCGGGCCCCAATCCAGGAGGAAGCTGTGAGCACACTTCTGTTCCGCCTCGGCCGAAGCAGCGCCCGTCACCCGTTCCGGGTGATCGGCCTCTGGCTTGTCGCCGCGATCGCCGTCGTCGCGCTGCAGGGTGGCGCCGGAGGCCAGTTCGACGACAGCTTCCGTGTCCCTGGCGTCGAGTCACAGCACGCCGCCGACGTCCTCAAGGACCGGTTCCCCAGCCAGGCGGGCCAGGTGGCCCGCATCGTTCTCCACACCGACGACGGCCGGCTCGACGACCCCGCCCATCAGCCGGCCGTCGCTCGGATCCGTCAGCAGCTGTCGACCGGACACGCGGTCGCCGGTGTCACCGATCCTTTCGTCGCACAGTCAGCGGCGGTCAGCGCTGATGGCCAGACGGCCTACGTCGACGTGGCCTACAACGTCGACAAGCTCACCACGACACAGCTGAACGACGCCGTGGCGGCGAGGGACGGCGCGGTTGCCGCCGGCGTGCAGACCGAGTTCACCGGTGCCCTCGCTCAGGTGGCGAAGGCCGACTCGAGCAGCGAGCTGATCGGCATTGCCGCCGCGATCGTCGTCTTGTTGATCGCGTTCGGATCGGTGGTGGCCATGGGGCTTCCCATCGTCACGGCGCTCCTCGGCATCTTCGTCGGCGCCGCTGGTGTCGGCGTGCTGTCGGCCTTCATGGACGTGCCCGAGTTCTCGCTGATCCTGTGCATGATGGTGGGCCTCGGAGTCGGCATCGACTACGCGCTGTTCATCGTCACCCGGCACCGCCAGCATCTGCACGAGGGCATGAGCGTGGCTGACTCGGCGGGGACGGCCAACGCCACCGCCGGGCAAGCCGTGCTGTTCGCCGGGACCACGGTGGTCATCGCCATCCTGGGCCTGTTCCTGGCCGGTCTGCCGGCGATCACCGCGATGGGCGTCTCCGTGGCGCTGGTCGTGGTCGTCGCGATGGTGGCGGCCATCACGCTGCTGCCGGGTCTGCTCGGTCTGGCCGGCACGCGCATCGACAAGCTGTCCATCCATCGCAAGACGCACGTGGCCAAGCCGGCGCACGCCACCTTCTCCGGACGTTGGGCCCACCACGTGGGTGGTCATCCGGCGCGCTACGCCGCCGTGAGCTTCCTGGTGCTGTGCGCCATTGCGGTGCCGGCGCTCAGCATGCGGATCGGCGTGCCCGACGACGGCAACGCCGCCACCCACACGACGCAGCGCAAGGCGTACGACATGCTGGCTGAAGGCTTCGGGGCCGGCTTCAACGGTCCCATCCAGGTCGTGGTGCAGATCCCGACGCCTTCGGATCGGGTGGCCGTGGCCAGCGTCCACGACGTACTGCAGGCCGAGCCCGGCGTGGCCGCCGTCACGGCGCCGGTGTTCAACGCCGCCGGTGACACGGCGTTGCTGACCGCCAACCCGACCACCGCCCCGCAAGACGAGCGCACCGATGCGCTGGTCAGTCACCTTCGGGGCGACGTGCTCCCGGATGCTGTGCAGGGGACCAACGCCAAGGTGATGCTCACGGGTCAGGCGATGGTGACCGACCTGACGGAGCGCATCACCAGCCGCCTCCCGATCTTCATCGCCGCCATCGTGGCGATGTCGTTCATCCTGCTCATGATCGTGTTCCGCTCGATCCTCGTCCCGCTGAAAGCTGCACTCATGAACCTGCTGTCCATCGCCGCCGCCTACGGCGTGATCGTCGCGGTGTTCCAGTGGGGTTGGGGCAACGAGCTGATCGGCGTGGAGCACACGATGCCCATCAACCCGTTCGCACCGCTGATGATGTTCGCCATCCTCTTCGGTCTCTCGATGGACTACGAAGTCTTCCTCCTTTCCCGGGTGCGTGAGGAGTACCTGGCGACCGGCGACAGTCACCGGTCGGTGGTCGACGGCCTGTCGAGCACCGCGAGGGTCATCACGTCGGCCGCCCTCATCATGATCAGTGTGTTCGGCGCCTTCGTGCTCGGTGACGATCCCGTCGGCAAGATGTTCGGTGTCGGGCTCTCCGTCGCCGTGCTCCTCGATGCCACCCTCGTGCGCATGGTCCTGGTGCCGGCGACCATGAGCCTGGTCGGTCGGGCCAACTGGTGGCTGCCGACCTGGCTGGACCGGCTGCTCCCGCATCTCGACCTCGAGGGCGCACCGAAGGACCCAACTGGGCTCGAGATCGAGCCGGAGCGCGAGCTGGTCACCGTCTGATCCACTGCGCTACTGGCGGCGATCAGCGGTGCGGAGGGTGGGGGCAGCGACCGACGGTCAACCGGCCGTCGGTCGTCGCCGTAGCGTGATGACGCGGTGCTGCACCCGCCATCCGGCTGGGGTCTTGACGACGTCGTCGTAGTACGAGGCGGTGCCGACCACGCGTTCGGGCAGCAGCGCCACGATCCGGAAGCTGAGCTTGGCGCCCTCCGGCGTCTCGTCGACGTAGATGTTGGTCATGAGGTGGGTCCGCGGGTGCCTGGCGTCCTCGTCCATGTACCGCCTGATCTCGGCGAGGCCCTCCAGCCGGGGCTCGCCCAGATCGGTCAGGTCGAAGACGGCATCCTCGGTGAAGATCGTGCCCAGGCGGGCCCAGTCCCGGTCGTCGATGGCGTCGCCGTAGCGCCCGGGAAGCTCGTGCAGTTCGATGCGGTCAGCGGGTTCCATGTCGGGGGAGCGTACGCGCCATGACCGAGACGCCATGAGTGAGCCACCCGACAAGTACATTCCACCGGCCGTCGGCGCCACCGACGACGTCAGCGAGTGAGAATGGTGACACCGGCGGCGAGACCGGCGGCGGCGAGGTTGCCATCGAGGGTGGCGAGGGGAGCCCCGAGCCGTTCTGCGAGCAACAGGTAGCAGGCGTCGTAGGCGGTCAGGCCGTGGCGCCGTCCCGCCGCGAGGACGGCCGTCAGATCGGCATGTTCGGCGTCGATGCGAATTGGCAGCTGCTCGAGCAGACCGACGAAGCGAGTGGCCTGTGCCTCGCTGATGCGACCGCGCCGCTCTGCGACCAACAACACGTTGACCACCTCGAGCCGCCAGAGCGAGGGCACCACCGCTTCATCGTCACGCAACCGGTCGAGCACCGCGTCTGCGGCCGGATCGGCTTCGTCCTCGAAACACCATGCCATCGTCAGCGACGTGTCGATGACGATGGTCATCCGCGGCGACCCTCATCGATCATCCTGCGGACCGGGGTCCGGCCGCGACGCACCCCTGGTCGCGCCGCCAGCAGGGCCGCGATGACCTCGTCGGGTTGAGCGCTCCGGGTCGACGCCGGCACCAACCGGGCGACCTCACGGCCGTGACGGGTGATCGTGACAGTCTTGCCTTGCTCTACCTCGTCGAGCAGACGAGCCAGTTGGGTCTTGGCTTCGTAGGCACCGATCGTCGTCACAGACTCAGACTAGTCGACGACTGGTCTGAAGAGATCCGGGCGTGCTCGGCATCAAAACTTGCTCATTGACGTCCGGTCGGCGCACTCGTATCGTCACGCACGGGCGCGCTCGGGGCGCGCCAAATGGGACCGAGTATCGGGGGCTGCTATGGGCCGAATGGATGGCAAGGTCGCGTTCATCACGGGCGCCGCTCGGGGCCAGGGACGCTCGCACGCACTGCGACTGGCCCAGGAGGGAGCCGACATCATCGCCCTCGATGTCTGCCAGCCGGTCGAGTCGGTGCCGTACCCAATGTCGACGCCCGACGATCTGGCCGAGACCGTGAAGCTGGTCGAGGAGCTCGATCGGCGCATTGTGGCGCGGGAAGCCGATGTCCGCGACCTCGGACAGCTCGAGTCGGTGGTGCAGGAAGGGGTGTCGGAGTTCGGCCACATCGACGTGGTGTGTGCCAACGCCGGCATCGCCAGCTTCGCGCCGGCGCTCGAGATGACCGAGCAGATGTGGCAGGACATGATCGACATCAACCTCACCGGCGTGTGGAAGACGATCAGGGCCGCGGTGGCGCCAATGGTCGAGCGCCGACAGGGCGGTGCGGTGATAATCACCAGTTCGGTCGCCGGCTTGTTCGGCTTCCCCAACCTGGTGCACTACTCGGCGGCGAAGGCGGGTGTGGTCGGCATCATGCGAGTGTTGGCGCAGGAGCTGGCGCCTTACATGATTCGAGTGAACACCGTGAACCCGACGACGGTGAACACGCCGATGGTGATGAACGACGTGTCACCACAGCTCTTCCGGCCCGATCTCGAGAGCCCCACCGTGGACGACATGAATGAGGCGCTCATCGGACTGAACGCGCTGCCGATCCCGTTGATCGAGGCTGTCGACGTGAGCAACGCCGTGCTCTGGCTGGCCTCCGACGAGGCCCGATACATCACCGGTGTGGCCCTGCCCGTCGATGCCGGGTTCTGCCAGAAGGTTGGTGGAGCGCCACTGGTCCTGCCCGAGTAGGCGCGGTGGACCCCACGCTCGCCTCGAGGCGGGCGGCGCTGGCGACGCGGGTGGTGGGCCGGGACCGGGAGCTCGATCTCGTCCTGGCGACCGTGTCGGCGGGCCGTGACCTCTTGCTGGAGGGCCCGCCCGGCACGTCGAAAAGCACGATCTTGAGGGCCATCACCGAGAGCTGGGGGATTCCCCTGCTCTTCGTCGAAGGAAACGCCGAGCTCACGCCGGCCAGGCTCATCGGCCACCACAACCCGGCACGGGTGCTGCGCGAGGACTACAGCGCCGAGAACTTCGTGCCGGGTCCGCTCGTGGCGGCGATGCAACGAGGCGGCTTCCTCTACATCGAGGAACTGAACCGGGCTCCCGAGGACACGCTCAACGGGCTCCTCACGGCGATGGCCGAGCGCGAGATCGAAGTGCCCCGCGTGGGGCGGATCCAGGCCGAGGCGAGCTTCCGTGTGGTGGCGTCGATGAACCCCTTCGACAACGTCGGCACGAGTCGGATCAGCGCCAGCTTCTACGACCGCCTGTGCCGCCTTGCCGTCGATTACCAGTCGGCGGCCGAGGACGAGCAGATCGTCACGCTACGGACCGGCTGCGCCGACGCCGGGCTCGTCGCTGACGCGGTCGCCATCACACGGGCCACGCGCGACCACCCGGACGTGCGCCAGGGCAGCAGCGTCCGGGGCGCCATCGACATCGTGGCCGTTGCCGGCTCTCTCGCCAGCATCCGGTCCGACAGCGACGGCGACGGCGATCGCGGCGTGCTCCTGCTCGATGCTGCGCTCGTCGCGCTCTCGGCTCGACTGACGCTCCACGAGACCAGTGAGCGGACTCCCGAACAGGTGATCCAAGAGCTGTGGGAGGACCACTTCGTGCTGCGGGGGCGACGGGCTCCGAGCGGCAGCGAGCGACTGGATCTGCCCAACCCCATATGACTGCCGGGCCTGGGGCAGGAGTCGCCAGGTACCCGCCTGCGGCCATTGCGCCGGCGACCGAAGCAACTCGACGACCGGCCCCAGCTCTACGAGGCCCATGGCAGTGGGGCACGCGTCGTCGAGGGAGGTGGCGACGGTCGCCGGCCCGGCCGAGCCGGCGCGCAGACCATGGCCGGCGCCCAGCGATGGGTGACCACGACGGAGACAGGTGAGCAGCGCGTGCTCGAGGAGGTGACGGAGACCCTTGCGGAGGGGGCCGCGGTGCGGGCCATGGCGGTGGCCATTGCACGGCGCCTCAGCGTTCGGCCCAAGCACCGCGATCGCCTCACGATGTGGGGATCAGGCTCGCTCGTCGAGCGCGCCGTACAGGTACCGATCCGACGACATCGATCTCGATCGCACCCTCGACGTGCTCGCGGAACGGCCCGCCCCGGAGGACACCGACATCATCGTGCGGGAGCGGATGCGCAGCCGGCGCGCGGTCGTGCTGATGCTCGACGTGTCGGGATCGATGCGGGGCGAGAAGGCGCGCATCGCGGCGGCCACCGTCGCTGCCCTCGCGCGCGACCTCGCCGGGGATGAGCTGGCCGTCGTCGCGTTCTGGAAGGACGCCGTGCTGGTGAAGCCACTGGCCCCTACCGACGGAGCGCTGCGGATCCTCGACGCGGTCTTGCGCATCCCGGCGAAGGGTCTCACCAATATCGAGTTCGCGCTGACGACGGGATTGGCCGAGCTGAGCCGGTCGCGCGCCCGGCGGCGCCATGGCATCCTGCTGTCCGACGCGGTCCACAACGCCGGACCCGACCCTCGCCTCGTCGCGAGTCGGTTCCCGCGACTCGACGTCCTCCTCGAGACCGACGGCGAGCACGACGCCGAGTTGGCGGCCGACCTCGCTCGCCTGGGCCACGGCGAGGTGGCGATGGTGCGCGACCACCTTCAGGTGGCGCCCGCGCTCAACCGGTTCTTGATCCGGTGAGCCGCCCCGGCACGGAGGTCGGCCCCGGGACGGGGCAAGGCGGTCAGCGCAGCTCGGCCGGGCCGTTCGGTCCGCGGATGTGGGCGACCAAGCGGACATCGCTTGCCGCGTTCACGGTCACCTCGACGGCGAGCGGCGCGAGGATGGGCGTCAAGCTCGCCGGATCGGGATGCTCGACAACGAACGTCTCGAGCGTGAGGCCCTTCGGGGCGGACGCGCTCGGATGCTCGGTATCGCCCCACTCGATGAGGAAGGGCACCGCGCCGCCCGCGAGCGCGTTCAGGGTCAGCCGCCACCGCAGCACCACCCCGCTCGGGCTGTTGCGCTGCATGTCGATCGGCTCACCGGCGTCGTAGCCGTGGGCGCGCCAGTCGGCGATGGCGGCCTCGATGTCGTCGCATGAGACGGCCCACCCGATGAGGCGGGGCTCCTTGAGCTGGTCGACCCCGAACGGGCGCGGTCCCTGCGGTGTCGGTTGGTCGGGATCGGGAGCGATGATCTCGAGGTACGTGTTCGGGCCGAGCGCCAGCAGCGCGTTGTGCGTGCCGCGCCCGACGTGCTGGCCGCCGTCGGCCGCCCGCACCCCGAACCTCTCGAAAAGGTCGTCGGCCGCAGCGCGCAGATCAGGAGCGCCATAGACGAGGTGGTCGATCAACATGGGCCACAGCATGGCGCGATGGCGACGCGGCGGCGCTGTCGTGCAGTCCCGGCCGGTAGCCCTGGGTCAGGGCCGCCACCGACGTGGGCGGGGTCAGCACCGATGCCGTCGCGTGCTTCGGCCGGATGGCGGGGTCCGTCCAGCCAGCGAAGGTGAACCGGAGCAGGACGTCCTGGAGGACCAACCGTGGGGTCCCGCCCGCGCCGACGATCACGGTTCCGTCGGGCAGCTCGTCCAGTGGTGACGTCCACACGATGCGATCCGGCGCTCGCACCAGGCCGCGGCCGCGGCGATGGCGCTCGGTCTTCAGCCGGTCGTCCAGTTCGACCGCCCGCATCGGTTCCGCTCGGCCGAGGGACCTGCTCACGGCGTCCCGGTAGGCGTGGTAGTCGACCCGCCGGCAGGTCGCGCACGGCCGGTGACCGGCCGCCAGCCCGACCGCCTCGTCCAGGAAGAACAACGGTGTCCACCGCCGGGGTCGGGCCAGTGCCACCCGCCACCCCCGGAACTCGGTCAGGCAGATGATCCACAACGAGCTGCTGTGATGGCGCACGACGTTCTCGGCATCGTCGACGACGCAGCCGCGGTTGCCCGTGAACATGCCCCGCTCGGCCACGGCATGAAGATCACCCGACGGGTCGACACGGTTGCGACGAGGCACGCTGCAGCCTCGCGCCAGATACGGTCGGCACATCACGTCGTAAGGGGAGTCGATGGACCACGACGAACCTCGCCGCTCGACCACGGCCGAGGAGCGACACCGGGGGCGGCGGTCGCCGTGGTGGTTGGTCGCACTCGTCGTGGTGGCAGTCGCCGCGGTGGCCGTCGTGATCGTGGAGCGGTCGTCGGGTCAGCACTCGCTGTCGCCGGCCGAGGTCGACAGCGTCGTGAAGGCCGCCGTCGACAAGGGCGTCGCCACCGCCGCTACCGCCCCGCCGCACTCGGCGGTCGTCTACCAGGCCATCTACCCGTCACTCGTGTACATCACCGCCGATCGTGAGGGCACCGCCAACACCGATCAACGCGTGGGCACGGGCATCATCGTGAACGAGGCCGGCGCCATCCTGACGGCGCGCCATGTCGTCGCCGGGGCCGGTGCCATCTACGTCACCTTCGCCGATGGCACCCGAGCCGCCGCGCAGATCGTGTCGGCCCAGCCTGACAACGACATCGCCGTCCTCGTCACTGATCGGCCACCCGACGTCATCGTCCCGGCTGTGCTCGGCAGCGCCGGGGGCCTGCACGTCGGCGACGAGGCCTTCGCCGTGGGCCATCCCTTCGGCCTGGTCGATTCGTTGAGCGCGGGTGTGATCTCGGGGCTCGACCGGACCATGCCGGCCGCTGACGGGTCTACGTTGAAAGGGTTGATCCAGTTCGACGCGGCGGTGAACCCGGGGAACTCGGGCGGGCCGCTGCTCAACCGAGACGGTCAGGTGATCGGCATCGTCACCGCACTCGCCAATCCGTCTGATCAGGGCGTCTTCATCGGCATCGGGTTCGCGGTGCCGATCGGGACGGCGAGTGGTGCGGCCGGCGGACCCGAGCTATGACCGCCCCAGCGAGGACAGGAGACTGAACGCGACCATGGACTTCGCCCCCCCGACTCCGCGGCCGATGGAGCACGTCGTCTACGAGGTGAAGAAATTCATCGTCGGTCAGGACGGCCTCCTGGAGCGAATGATCGTCGCCCTGCTCGCTCGCGGCCACATCCTGGTCGAAGGCGTGCCTGGCCTGGCCAAGACGATGGCCATCAAGACGCTGGCTCAGACCATCGGCGGTCAGTTCCAGCGGATCCAGTTCACCCCCGACCTGGTGCCCGCCGACCTCATCGGCACCAGGATCTACAACCAGCGCCTCGGCGAGTTCCAGACCTCGCTCGGACCGGTCCACACCAACCTGCTCCTGGCCGACGAGATCAATCGGGCGCCGGCCAAGGTGCAGAGCGCGTTGCTGGAGGTGATGCAGGAGCGTCAGGTGACGATCGGCCGGGAGACCTTCGCGGTGCCTGAGCCGTTCCTCGTGCTGGCCACGCAGAACCCGATCGAGTCGGAGGGCACCTATCCGCTGCCCGAGGCGCAACTCGACCGCTTCATGATGAAGGTGCTCGTCGGCTACCCGAGCCCGACCGAGGAGTTCGTCATCGTCGAGCGGATGACCGGGACCACCCAGCCCAGTCAGAAGGTGATCGACACGACCCAACTGGTGGCGCTCCAGCGAGCGGCCGACGCCGTGTACGTCGACCCGGCGTTGATCGAGTACGCGGTGCGGGTCGTCGGTGCCACGCGCGATCCCGCGTCGGCCGGCCGGCCCGAGCTCGCGGGCTACGTCACCTACGGCGCCAGCCCTCGGGCGGCGATCAACATGATCCTCGCCGCCAAGGCGTTGGCCTTCGTCCGCGGTCGCGACTACGCCCTCCCGCAAGATGTCAGCACGCTGGCGGTCGATGTCCTTCGTCACCGCCTCGTGCTGTCCTACGAAGCCCTGGCCGACAACGTCACGTCCGACATCATCGTCGGCGCCATCTTGTCCACCATCCCGCTGCCCGAGGTTCCTCTCCATGAGCGCCGAATCCGGTCCGAGAACGCGGTCAACCGCCTCCGTAACGACGCCTGAGAGCGTCCTGCGCCGCCTCGAGTGGCAGGTGATCCGTCGTCTCGACGGTCGCCTCCAGGGCGATTACCGGACGTTGTTCCGCGGCATCGGCATCGACTTCGCGGACCTGCGCGACTACGAGCCCGGTGACGACGTGCGCCACATCGACTGGAACGTGACGGCGCGCATGGACACGCCGTTCGTGCGCACCTATCTGGAGGACCGTGAGCTCACAGCGTGGCTTCTCCTCGACCGTTCGCCGTCGATGGGTTTCGGCCCGACGGAGCGATCGAAGGACATGGTGCTCACCGACCTGGCCGCCACGCTGGCCCGGCTGCTCACGCGGGGCGGCAACCGGGTAGGGGCCATCCTCTACAACAACGCCGTCGAGCGCACCATCCCGCCCCGGAGCGGGCGCAACCAGGTGCTGGGCCTCGTCCACCAGCTGCTCCGGCCGGCCGTCTCCACCGGGACGGCCACGGATCTGACCGGCCTCGTTCGCGCCGGTGCCGCCACCATCAAGCGCCGCTCGGTCATCGTGATCATCTCCGACTTCATCAGCGAGCCTGGTTGGGAGCGGCCCCTGTCGTTGCTGAGTCAGCGCCACGAGCTGGTGGCCATACGGTTGTTCGATCCGCACGAGCTCGAGCTGCCCGATGCCGGGCTCATCGTGATCGAGGACACCGAGACCGGCGAGCTGCTCTCCGTCGACACGAGTGATCCCGAGTTCCGCCGCCGGTTCCACCTCGCCGCCGAGGCCCGCCAGGCTGAGCTGCAGGCAGCCGCGCTTCGAGCGGGCGTCGATCTCCACGAGGTGTCGACCGAGGACGATCTCGTCCGGGCGCTCGTACGGATCATCGAGCTGCGGCGGAGGCGTCGACGCTGATGTCGTTCATCTGGCCGGGCATGCTGGTGCTCCTTCTTGTGGCGCCGCTCCTGGTCGTGGCCTACATGGCGCTGGCGCGGCGCAGGGAGCGGCGCGCCGCCGAGCTGGCGGCGCAAGGCTTCGCCCCGAGCGCGTCGGCCCGCCGGCTGCGCCGGCTCCGGCACCTGCCGTTCGCCTTCTTCCTGGTCGCTGTCGTCTTGCTGCTGCTCGCCCTCGCTCGTCCGGAGACCAGTCTGAGCCTCCCTCACCGCGAGGGCACCGTGATCCTCGCGTTCGACGTCTCGAACAGCATGAGGGCCACGGACTTCCAACCGACCCGAATGGACGCGGCGAAGGCGGCGGCGCGCTCCTTCGTGGCCAAGCAGCCGAAGTCCATCAAGATCGGCGTCGTTGCCTTCAGCGACGGCGGCCTGATCACGCAGACACCGACAGCCGTGACCGCCGATGTCCTGGCGGCCGTCGACCGTCTGGCGCCTCAAGGTGGCACGTCGCTCGGCCAAGGCATCTTCACCTCGCTCAACGCCATCGCCGGCAAGCCGATCACGCCAACCGGCGATGTGACCGGGGCCAGTGTTGACGACATCGACATCGGCTACCTCGGTTCGGCGGCGGTCGTCTTGCTGTCCGACGGCGAGAACAACGGCGAGCCCGATCCCCTCGACGTCGCCAAGCTCGCCTCGGTGGCGGGCGTGCACATCTATCCGATCGGCATCGGCAGCCCTGCGGGCACCGTCGTGGAAGTCGACGGCTTCAGCGTGGCGACGGCGCTCGACGAGGACCTGTTGACCAAGATCGCGTCCGTGAGTGACGGCACGTACTTCCACGCCGACGACGCCGAATCCCTCTCCGACATCTACAACCGCATCGACCTCCAGTTCACCTCGGAGACCGAGACGACCGAGGTGACCGGTGTGGTGACGGGCATCAGCGTGCTCTTCCTCGTCGTCGGCGCCGCCCTTTCGCTGCTGTGGTTCGGGAGGTTGGTGTAGCCGTGACGTTCTCAGCCCCCCTCGCCTTGCTGATGCTCGTGGTCGTGCCGATCCTGCTCGGCGCGTACCTGTGGCAGCTGCGGCGCAAGCGCAAGCAGGCCGTCCGCTTCTCCCACGTGGCCCTCGTCCGCGCCGCGCTCCCGAAGCGCTCGCGCTGGCGGCGGCACGTGCCGGTGGCGTTGTTCCTGGCCAGCATCGCCGGTCTCACGGTCGCCAGCGCCCGGCCGCAGGTCTCGGTCTCGGTGCCGCTGGGGCGCACGTCCATCATCTTGGCCCTCGACGTGTCGCGCTCGATGTGTGCCACCGATGTCGAGCCCAACCGCCTGGCCGTGGCCCAGGACGCCGCCCGGGCGTTCGTCGCCGATCAGGTCGCTGGTACCCGCATCGGCATCGTGGCCTTCGCCGGGTTCGCCGAGCTGCTCGTTCCCCCGACGACGGACAAGGCGAAGCTGAGAGAAGTCATCGACAACCTGACGACGGCGCGTGGCACCGTGATCGGCTCCGCCACGCTGAAGGCCATCGACGCCATCGCGGCGGTGAACCCCGACGTGGCACCCATCGGCCCGAACGATTTCAGTCGAGCCCAGCCCGGCACGGCGCCGGAGCCGCCGCCGGTGGCGCCCCCGAATGGCGACTACGTCCCGGACATCATCGTGTTGTTGACCGATGGCGCCAACACGCGCGGGATCGGCCCCATCGACGCGGCCCAGGCCGCGGTCGACCGGCGGGTGCGCATCTACACGATCGGTTTCGGCACCACCCACCCGACGTCCATGGTCTGCACGCGTGAGCAACTCGGTGCTGACGTCTTCGGCGAGGGCGGATCCGGCGGCGGGTTCGTGCCGGGCGGCGGCGGATCGCAGTACCTGCTGATCGACGAGCCCACCCTCACGACGGTCGCGGACATGACCGGTGGCGCGTTCTACCGCGCCGAGGATGCCGATCAGCTCCGCGGCGTCTTTGCCCGCCTGCCGAGCCAGATCGAACTGCAGACCCAGGACCGCGAGATCAGTGTGGTCTTCGCCAGCCTCGGCGCTCTCCTGGCGATCACCGCCATCGGCCTGTCACTGCTGTGGAATCGCTACTAGTCCTGGAAGATGAGGACACGGCCGACGTAGCAGGCCACCCACAGCTCTTTGGTCTCGTCGTCGTAGGTGATCCCGATCGGGTGCGTCGGCGTGGCAACGCTCTGCACGACGGTCATGTCGGACGTCCGGATCTTGCTCACCGACGCCGACTCGTAGTTCACGACGAACAGGTTCGCGCCGTCGGCCGCCAGTGAGGCGCTGCGCGGCTCGTTGCCCGTCGCGACGCGCGCCACGATCTGCTCGGTGGCCGTGTCCAGCTTGGCCACGGTGCCGTCCTGGTTCAAGGTGATGTAGAGCCAACGTCCGTCGGCCGAGAGGTTGAGATGCCGAGGGCCACCACCGACGAAGCCGGTCAGCCGGACGTCGCCGGAGGCCAGGTCGACCACGGCCAACCGGTTGCCGCCCATCAGCGCCACGTAGGCGCTGCGAGAATCGGGCGTGATGGCCAGGCCGCGCGGATTGCGCCCGACGTGGACGCGTCGCATCTCCTGCCCGGTCGCCGTGTCGACGATGCTCACGTCGTCACCGCACCAGTTGCTCACGACGAGCTTGGTGCCGTCAGGCGTGACGGCGAGGAACTTCGGCACCTTCCCTACCGGGATGACCTGATCGACGGCGAGCGAGGCGACGCTGATGCGATACACGGTGCTGTCGGCCACCGCGTCGGCACTGGTGCAGGCGTCGAAACCGGCAGGACCGGCGCCGGGCCCGTACATCGAGTAGTTGCTCACGTACACCGACCGGCCGTCGGGCGTGATGGCCGCCTCGACCGGCCCGCCCTGCAAGGCACCCAAGTTGTCGGGAATGGTCTTCACCAATCGCCGGTCCCGCCCGTACACGGTGATGGTGTGGCTGTAGATCATGTTCTGGGCGAAGACCAGGCCGGCGCCGGTGGCAACGACCGACTTCGGTGAGATGGTGCCGCCGATCGAGCCGGCGCCGACGAGGGTGCCGTCCGATGAGGGCAGGCTGGGCGCGGGGGCGACGGCAGGGACGTTCGGATCGGCCGGCGCCGGCGCGCCGGTGAACCAACCGGACGCGTCGGCGACGAGCTGCGTGGTGTGCTGGGCGTAGAGCGACACGGCGCCGTCCGCACCCAGACCCACGATCGACAGGTTGGCGATGGTCTGCCACGTCCGCTCGACGTTCAAGTTCGACGTGGCGGGTAGCGCGGTACGGGCCGGATAGGCCGTGATGAAGCCGGCGTCCGACGACTCGGTCGCCGTCAGGTTCACGACCACCGCCGCCACGCCGCCGCCGGGGATGCCAGCGTGCCCCGCGAGCGGCAGATCGGCCCGGAACCCGCCCGCCAGCCGGCTCAGCGGCTCGCGCTGTCGCGTGTCGAGCACCCGCGTCGGCGTCAGTGGTACGAACAACCCATCGGCCGAGGTCGCCGCAGTGTCCCCGGTGAAGACGGCCACGACGTCGATCACGAGATGGGTCTCCGTCTGCACGAAGACCGCGGCTCGGCCGCCGGCCACCGGCGTCACGACGAGGTTGGCCACGGTCTGACCAGCGCGCTCCACGTTCAGGTTGGACGCCTCCGGTCGCGGCGTATCGGCCGGCCACACGCTGACGAAGCCGGGCCCGGTCGCCTCCGTCGCAGTGACGTTCAGTACCGCGCCGGTGGCGCCGGCGGCGACGGGGCCGAGATCGACGGTGCGGGTGCCGTTCGACGGAATCGGCGCGCCGCTACGAGTGTCCAGCACTCGGGTCGGGGGGACCGGTACGAGCCGGCCCGCCGCCACCACGGTGGTTGCAGGCTGCCATGCGCCGACGACGTCGATGGCGAGATGGGTCGAGGCCTGCGTGAAGACGTCGACCGCGCCGGCGTCGCCGACCGCCACGATCACCAAGTTGGGGAAGGTCTGCCCGGCGCGCTCGACGTTGAGGTTCGACGTCTCAGGTCTCGGACGGCCGGCTGGCCACAGCGTGATGAAGCCAGCTGCGGTCGTTTCGGTGGCCGTGACGTTGAGCGCGACGGCGGTGGCGTCGCCCGGCACGCCGAGCCGTCCCGCCACGATGACCCGCGTGATGGCGCCGTCAGCGGGCGCGTCGCCGAGCGCTCGCGTGTCGAGCAGGCGCGCCGGTACGACGGGGACGTAGCGTGACGCGCCGGCAGGAGGTTCCGCGGTTGTTCCTCGACTGACCGGTGTCGAGGGCCGAGGCGCGGCGGCGGCGATGGCGTTCGCCAGGAGCAGTGGCGCTACGAGCGCGATGGTTGCGAACGGAACGGTCCTGCGCTTGCGAAGAAGCTGCGACACGCCACCACGGTAGGCGGCTGCCTCGCCCGATGGCCGAAGGGATGCCAGCACACGGTTCGTGGCGTTGATGGCGCGTGGCGAGGCCACCCGGGCCGGAACCCATGTGGGGTGGTCGTTGGGGCGGTGGTTCTCGGTGCATTTGGGCTTCTCGTCGCGTCTGTGCGTCACATTCGCTAGGCGGATTCTGAGGATCACTGCAACGGGTCGGCGGGTCGGGCACGCTGCGACTGGTCTGGAGGTTGTAGTGGGAAACGCGAACAGTGGCAGGTATCCGAGGCTGACGCCGGAGGAACGCAAGCGGATCATTGGGTTCGTCGCGGATGGGATGCGATCGGTCGATGTGGCTCGAGAGGTGGCTCGGTCGGCGGGGTTCGTGCAGCGGGTGGTCCGCGATGCTGGTGGGGTGGCCCGGCGGCTCGATTGGGATCCGTCACCGGCGCGGTTGTCGGCGGCCGAGCGTGAGGAGATCCGCTCGGGCCTCGACGAGGGTGCGTCGTTTCGGGTGATCGCCCGTGGGTTCGGGCGGGCGACTTCGACGGTGTCTCGGGAGGTGACGCGAACGGCGGTCGTGAGCGTTATCGGGGGTGGCGGGCGCATCGCCTGGCGGCCGACCGGGCCCGTCGTCCCAAACTGGCCAAGCTCGCCGGTTGCGTCCGGCTCCGAGCCCAGGTCGAGACCTGGCTCGAGGAGGAGTCGTGGTCGCCGGCGCAGATCTCGGCGCAGTTGCGGATCGAGTTCCCCGACGATCCGATGATGCGGGTGTCACCCGAGACGATCTACCAGTCGTTGTATGTGCAGGGCCGAGGGGCGCTCCGCAAGGAACTGGCGGCCTGCTTGCGCACCGGACGGGCGGTGCGCAAGAACCGCTCCAGGATCGAGCGGCGGGGCCGGATCCCCGACATGGTCATGATCTCCGATCGTCCCGCCGAGGCTACGCAAACGCACCGAGAACGAGCGACGACGGCTGCGTACCTGAGAGGCCGCTCCAGATCGCATGATCAGAGCGGCCCGGTTAGCTTGCCCTGGATGCGCTTCCCGAACCGCGTTACCGCACTGCTCGGTGTCGACATCCCGATCGTGCAGGCGCCCATGGGGTACATCGCCAAGCCCGCCCTCGTGTCGGCCGTGTCCAATGCCGGCGCGATGGGCCTCGTGCCCGGCTCCCTCGGCATCGATGAGGTACGGGCCGACATCCGTCTGACCCGTCAGCTCACCGATAAGCCATTCGGCGTCAACCTGCCATTGGCATTCGTGAAGGACCCCGCCATCGTCGACATGATCGTGGAGGAGGGCATCGAGTTCATCACCACCTCGGCCGGGTCCCCCGACAAGTACACGTCCATCCTGAAGGATGCCGGCCTCATCGTCTTCCACGTCGTCCCCACGCTGTACGCCGCCCAGAAGGCGGTCGATGCCGGTGTCGACGGCCTCGTGGTCGATGGCCACGAAGGCGCCGGCATGAAGAACATGCGCGAGGTCGCCAGCATGGTGCTGCTGCCGCTGGTCGCCAGCCGGGTCGACGTGCCCATCATCGCCGCCGGGGGGATGGCCGACGGCGCCTCGATGGCCGCCGCCTTCGCCCTCGGAGCCGAGGGCGTGCAGATGGGCACCCGCATGATGGCCTCTGCCGAATCACCCGTGCACGAGAACATGAAGCTGGCCGTCGTCGCCGCGACGGAGACGGACACCCTCACCATCAACCATCACAACCGTCGGCCGGTGCGGGTGCTGCGCACGCCGACGACCGAGGCCTTCGAGCACAAGTCCGAAGGCGACCCGCTGGCCCTCCTGGGCTCGACGATCAACCTCTACCGCGACGGAACGATGGAGGGCACGCTGCCGCAGTGCGGCCAGGTGGCCGGGCGCATCGATGAGGTGCTGCCGGCGGCCGAGATCATCCGCCGCACGGTGGCCGAGTTCGAAGCGGTGGTGTCCGGGTTGGCCGAGCGCTACCTCGCCGTCGAGCCCATCAGCTGACGGCGAGCAGCGGCGTCAGCTGCGCTCGAGCACCACGACGGGGATCTCCCGCGTCGTGGCGGCGGCGTACTCGGCGAAGTTGGGCATGAGCTCGGCTTGCGCCTGGTAGAGCCGGGCCCGCTCGTCGCCGTCGGCCACTCGCGCCCGCGCCGGGAACTTCTCTGTCCCGACCTCGACGGTTACGTCGGGGTTGGCCACCAGGTTGCGAAACCACTGCGGATCCTCGGGAGCGCCGCCCTTGGACGCGATGATCACGTAGCTGTCGCCGTCGCGCGTGTGCACGAGGGGCGTGGTGTACTCCTTGCCGCTCTTGGCCCCTTTGTGGGTGACGAGGATCATGGGCGCGCCTTCGAATGCGCCCCCGACCTTGCCGCCTGTTTCGCGGAACTCGTCGATCACCGTGCGGTTGAAATCGTTCCAGTCGGTCATGCTGCTCCCCTGCGTCGGCGCCGTGGCGGCCAGTCAACCACGCTGATTCAGCGATCCAACGCTGGCAAGGTCATCGGGCGGAGGGCGGCCCACCCGTACGAGCCTCACCTCGACCGGTGAGCAGCCGGGCACCCCCGTCGATCACGCTGCCGGTCCCGAAGGCGGAAGCCGAGGTAGCGTGGCCGAACGCAGTCCGTAACGCGCTGGCCTCGATGAGTAACGCAAGGCCGTTGGGTCCGTCCAATCGGCGCCAGCGGCCCAGCGCCAGCGCGCTGGTCGTGGCCCACGAGCTTGCCCTCGTCACGGGACGGCTCGTGACCTGGAGCTACGACCCAGCGTGCGATCGAGTCTCGTGGTCCGATCCGGTCGGCGACGCCTTTGCCCTCGACCTCACCGGCCACGACGACGGCGGCCGCTGGTTGCTGGAGCCGGTGCTGACGCGCCTCGAGTCGAACCCGTGGCGCTACGCCGAGCTGGAGCTCGACCATCGGGTCGTCGACCGCGACGGTCAGCCCGTCGTCTTGCTCATCCGGGCCCGGCCGGTGCCGTCCACGGGCGAGCTGGCCGGGGTGGTGGCCGACGTCACCGAGCACCGGGCCGCCGAGATGACGCTGCGCGACCTCCTCGACCGCTACCGGTTCCTGGTGGATCACAGTCCGGACGCCATCGTGGTGCACCAGATGGGCGTCGTGCGCTTCGTCAACCCCGCCGGGATGGAGTTCGCCCGGCTCGTTGCCACCGAAGAGGCCGGCAGCGGTCACGCGGCCCCGCCCGCCGAGCCCGCCCACCCTGACGCCGCTCAACCCGACGCCACCGCCGAGATGCTCGGCCGCATCGGCGGGCTGAACGAGCCGGGAGCCTTGCCGGAGCCGGCGGAGGCCCGCATCGTGCGCCCCGACGGCTCCGAGCTGATCGTGGAGTCGATCAGCGTCCCCACGACCTGGGACGGCGAGCCCGCCTTCCAGGTCATCTTGCGCGACGTGACCGAACGGCGCGCCAACGAGTTGCAGCTCCTGTTCCAGGCGACCCACGACGCCCTCACCGGGCTGACCAACCGCGGCCCGTTGCTCGACGAGCTGCAGCAGCGGCTCGACCGTGCCACCGGACCCGAGGCCAAAGCGACCGGGTTGTTGTTCATCGATCTCGATCGGTTCAAGGCGGTGAACGACACCCTCGGCCACATCAGTGGCGACGAGTTCCTCACGGTCATCGCCCGGCGGTTGACGGCCTCCTCCCCCGCGCCCGATGTGGTCGGGCGCCTTGCCGGCGACGAGTTCGTGGTGATCCTCGACTCAGTCCGCGACATCGACGACGCCATGGCCGTCGCCCGCGACATCGGACAGGTCATCAGCGAACCGACGCTCCTGCGGTCCGGCCAGACCGCCGCCATCACCGCCAGCATCGGTGTCGCCGTCGGCGACGGCACGTCCTTCGACGCCGAGGACATGCTGCGCAGCGCGGACGCCGCCATGTACCGGGCCAAGCAGCTCGGCCGGAGCCGGGTCGAGGCCTACGACGAGGTGCTCGGCGCGCGGATCCGCCGGCGCCTCGATCTGCAGAACGAGCTGCGCGTCGCGCTCGACCGCGGCGACATCATCGTGCACTACCAGCCCATCATCGACTTGGTGAGCGGGAGTCACGTGGGTCTGGAAGCGTTGGCCCGCTGGCCCCACGCCACCCAGGGCTGGGTGGCGCCCGAGGACTTCATCGCGGTGGCCGAGCGCAGCGGGCTCATCCTCCCGCTGGGCGATCTCATCCTGCAGCGAGCGGTGTCGGAGTTCGTGGCCTGGCGAGCGGGTCAGCCCGACGGCACCGACCTGTACCTGTCGGTCAACGTCTCCAACCGCCAGCTGAGCTCCTACACCGTCGACCTCGTCCGCACGGTGCTCGACGAGGCCGGCCTCCAGCCTGATCTGCTGTGGCTGGAGATCACCGGCTCGGCGCTCGTCACCGACCCCGTGAGCGCCAGCCGCGTGCTGGGCGAACTGCGCCGCCTCGGCGTACATCTGGGCATCGACGACTTCGGCACGGGCTACTCGTCCTTGCTCAGCCTGAAGCGCTACCCGGTGGAGCTGGTGAAGATCGATCAGTCCTTCATCGAGGGGTTGGGCAAGGACCCCGACTCCGACGCCATCGTGACGGCCGTGATCCGCCTGGCGCAGTCGCTGAACCTCATCACGATCGCCGAGGGCGTCGAGACCGAGCGGCAGCACCACGAACTGGTGCAGCGAGGCTGCACCCTGGCGCAGGGCTACCGCTTCGGACCACCCCAAGCGCTGTAGATAGCTACTAGCTTGCGCCTCCTATGGCGAACAACACCTTCGATCTCGGCCGCGTCGGCATCTGGACCGGCGCCCTCGACGGCGTTTCCTCCAGCGCCGCGCAGCAGCACGCCCTCGAGCTGGAGGCAATGGGGTTCTCGACGCTCTGGATCCCGGAGACGATCGGCCGTGATCCGTTCGTCACCGCCACGCTGCTGCTATCGGCCACGACGAAGCTGAAGGTCGCCACTGGCATCGCCAACATCTACGCCCGTGATGCCGTCACCATGGCCAACACCCAGCGCAGTCTGGAGGAGGCCTTCCCCGGCCGGTTCCTGCTGGGCCTCGGCGTGAGCCACGAGCACCTCGTCGATCGCGTCCGCCATCACGACTACTCCCGGCCCTACTCCAAGATGGTGAACTTCCTCGACGACATGGACAGCGCCCTGTTCCGCGCCGTCGGTCCAGCTGACCGGCCGCCCACGGTGCTGGCCGCCCTCGGACCGAAGATGTTGAAGCTGGCGGCGGAGAAGGCCGACGGCGCTCACCCCTACTTCGTGCCGCCGGAGCACACCGCCATCGCCCGCGAGATCCTCGGCCCCGATCCCATCCTGGCGCCGGAGCAGATGGTGGTCCTGGACACCGATCGCGAGCGCGGCCTCGCCACCGCTCGCGCCGGCATGAAGGTCTACATGCGCCTGCCGAACTACATCAACAACCTGAAGCAGTTCGGCTTCACCGCCGAGGACGCCGCCGATGGAGGCAGTGAGCGCCTCGTCGACGCCATCGTCGTCATCGGTGACGTCGATGCCGCGCTGGCCCGCATCCAGGCCCACTTCGACGCCGGCGCCGACCACGTGTGCGCCCAGCTGTTCACGCCCGACGCCGCCGCCGTGCCCGACGGCGCCTGGCGCGAGTTGGCCGCCGGGCTGGCGGCGCAGACCACCAGTTCCTGATCTGTCTCAGGCGGGTGGTCGGTCGGCGATCACGCCGTCACGCTCGAGCGTCTTGATGACGTCGTCCGGCTCACCGAGCACCTCGGCCAGCACGTAGTGGTTGTCCTGGCCGAGGGGTGGCGTGGGCCGCATGGGCGGCGGCGCCATCTTGGAGAAGTGGATGGGGAAGCCCGCGTAGCGCCGCGGCCCTACCCCTGGCTGATCCCACTCCACCATGAAATTGCGCGCCTCCAGATGTGGATCCTCGACGATGTCGCCGTTGGTCATGGAGGCAAACGCGGTGACACCGGCGCCCTGGAGCTGTGCTGTGAGCGCCAGCTTGTCCTGGCCCTGCGTCCACGCCGCGATCACGCCGTCGATCTCGTCATGGCGTTCGAACCGCGCTGCCACTGACGCCAGCGCAGGGTCCCTCAGCGCGTCGGTGCCGACGACCGATACGAGCGCCGCCCACTCCTCGTCGGACGCCACCGTGATGGCGATCCAGGCGTCGTCGCCGGCACACGGGTAGACGCCTTGGGGGGCGTGGCGCAGCGACCGGTTGCCCCGCCTGGGCGGTGCCTCGCCGGTGAGGGATGCGGCGAGGTAGATCTCGCCCCCGACCGAGGCGTAGGTCTCCAGTTGGGAGATGTCCAGGTACATGCCCTGGCCGGTGCGATCCCGCTCGGACAGGGCGGCCAGGATGGCGAAGGCGCAGTGGGTGCCGCCCATCGGGTCAGGCAGGGCGGCGCCCATCTTGACGGGACCGCCGTGGGGATGGCCGGTCAGCGCGTTCAGGCCCGAATGGGCCTCCAGCATGGGACCCCACGACACCCGGGCCTGGTCGGGTCCGGTCGCCCCGTAGCCGGAGAGCGACACCGCGATGATCGTCGGGTTGATGGCGACGAGGTCGGCGTAGTCGATGCCGAGGCTGCGTACGCCCCGGGGGCTGTAGTTGTTCAGCACGATGTCGCTCTTGGCCACCAACCGGTCGAACACGTCACGCCCGGCGGGGAGCTTCAAGTCGATGCACAAGCTGCGCTTGTTGCGGTTCATCTTGTTGAACACGCCTTGGCGGTTCCACGGGTCGTCACCCGGATCGGCATCCGGATAGATGCCCGAACGGAACACCGGACCCGGAAGCGAACCCCACTCCCAGTCGCTGATGTCCTCGGTGACCGAGAAGCCGCCCGCGCCCGTCGTGCCGGCGCCCCGCGACGTCGGGTGCTCGACCTTGATGACCTCGGCGCCCAGATCACCCAGGAACCGCCCGGCCAGCGGCCCCGCCCAGGCGATCGAGAGCTCTAGCACGCGCACACCGTCGAGGATCATGACCGCGCTCCCACCGTGGCGCAGATGACGGCCCCCGAGGCCACGAGGGCCTCGATCTCTCCGGCGTCGTATCCCAGTTCGGCAAGGATCGCTTCGCTGTCGCCGCCGAGGCTGGGCGCCGGGCTGAACGGTGGATCGGCGGTCGGGAGGTGGAAGGCCTTGGACGGCATGCGGCCGGTGGCCGAACCGACGTCGAGCGACGCCCAGAAGTGGCGCGCGTCCAACTGCCGGTCGTCCAGCACCGCGACGACGTCGAGCAGCTTGCTGGCCGGCACGCGGTGCTCTTGCAACAGTTCCACCAACGCGTCGACCTCGAGCTCCGCCAGCCGGGGCAGCAGGGCGGCGTCGAAGGCCTCGTGGGCGTCGAAGCGCTTGGCGCCCGTGTCGAAGCGCTCGTCGATCAGGAGCTCGGGCCGGTCGATGGCGATGCAGAACCCTTCCCACTGCGCCAGCAGGGCCACGCCGATGGCGATCCAACCGTCCTTGCACGGCATGGGGCCGAGGGGGTGGAACGACTCGGCGTGACGGTTGCCGGCGCGGCGCTTGATGACGCCCTGGTGGGTGTAGAGGACGAGGCTCCACTGATGGAACGCCGCCATCACCTCCATCGTGGCCACGTCGACGAGCTGACCCTCGCCGCTGCGCACCGCGGCCAGCGCGCCGAGGGCGGCCGTAGCGCCCGTGGCGTAGTCGGCCCATGGCCCGCCGCCCTGCACCGGCGGCTTGTCTTCCTCGCCGGTGATCTGGAGGAACCCGCCGCACGCCCAGCTGATCAGCTCGCTCCCGCGGTAGGACGCATAGGGACCGGTGAGCCCGAAGGGCGACGTGACCACGTGCACGCACCGGGGCCACCGCGACCGGATCTCGTCCTCGAGGGCCAGCGCGTCGCCGGGGTTGCCGTTGCACGAGCTCACCACGATGTCGGCACCGCCCAGCAGCGCGTCGAGGACGGCGCGGCCGGTGGCCGTCGAGGCGTCCACCGCGATGCCGCGCTTGTAGGAGTGGAAGTACTCGTGCCGCGCGGCGACGCGCGCCGAGCCGTCGGGCAGGTGGGGCGCCGGTGGCTGGTGGCGCATGGGGTCGCCCTCCGGTGGCTCGACCTTGATCACCGTCGCACCGCTCGTGGCCAGCAGCCGGGCGCAGTACGCGCCGGCGATGTCGGTGCTGACATCGACAACTCGGAGACCGATCATGAGGGTCCTTTCGACTCCTACGGGCGGTACGGCGCGGCCGGCGCACCGCCGCGGCGGACCCGCGCCACGAGGTCGGCCCAGCGGCACAGCAGCGGGCGGGTGTCGCGCGGGTCGATGATGTCTTCGATGTCGAACGCCTCCGCGCTGCGGAACGGCGAGCGCACCTTGTTGAGGCGTTCCGTGATGGCGGCCAGATGGGCGTCGCGGTCGGCCGCGTCGGCCAGTTCCGCCTTGTACGCCACTTCGATGCCGCCCTCGATCGGCAGCGAACCCCAGTCGCCCGAGGGCCACGCGTACCGGTAGTGGAACGCGCCCGACTTCTTGTTGGCCGCGCCGGCCACGCCGAATGCCTTGCGAATGACGACCGAGCAGTACGGCGAGGTGCTCTCACCGAGGGCGGCGAGGGCACGCGACCCGTGGCGGATGGTGGCGTCCTGCTCGGACTGCAGGCCGATGAGGAACCCCGGGCAGTCGACCAGGTGCACGAGTGGGAGGTGGAACGTGGAGGCGAGGTCGATGAGGCGGGTGACCTTCTGCGACGATGCGGCCGTCCATGCACCGCCATAGACGTAGGGGTCCTCGGCCATCAGCGCCACCGGCCAGCCGTCCAGACGGGCGAGGCCGCAGATGATCGACTTGCCCCACTGCCGGCCGATCTCGAAGAACGACGACGAGCCGCCGGCCTCGCGGTCGACCACGGCCTCGATGATCGAGCGCATCTTGTAGACGTGGCGGGGGTTGCGGGGAACGATCGACACCAGCGCGTCCTCCCGCCGGGCCGGGTCGTCGGTGCGCGGTCCTCGCGGCGGCAGCTCGTCCACCGAGCTGGGGAGGTAGGACAGGAAGCGGCGGGCCATGGCGAAGGCCTGGTCCTCGGAGGTGGCCTCGTCGTCGATGGCGCCGTTGGTGACATGGACGTGGCTGCCACCGAGCTCGTTCTTGTCGTAGTGCGGGCCGGGCATGGCGTAGTCGACCAGCGCGGGCCCGGCAATCATCATCTGGGCGGTGTCCTTCACGATCACCGAGTAGTGGCTCGTCGTGACGCGGGCGGCGCCGATGCCGGCGACGGAACCGAGCGCAAGCGAGACCGAAGGCGCCACCGCGAGCTGGGCCAGGATGGTCTCCCAGCCGAGCATCTGGGAGATGTAGCTGCGCCCCACCATCTCGATCGTCTTGACCGACCCGCCGCCGCCCATGCCGTCGACCAGCCGGATGTGGGGCAGCCGCAGCTCGAGAGCCAGGCCTTCGGCATGGTTGCGTTTGGCGCCGATGGACGCGTCGGCCGAGCCGCCCCGCACGGTGAAGTCGTCGCCGGACACCACGACCGGCCGCCCGTCGATCTCGGCGACGCCGCAGACGAAGTTCGACGCGAGGAAGGCTTGCAGTTCGCCGTCGTCGTCGTAGGTGGCGACGCCGGCGATGGCACCGATCTCCTCGAACGTGCCGCCGTCCACGATGCGCTCGACGCGCTCACGAACGGTGAGCTTGCCGAACTCGTGCTGGCGAGCCACCTTGTCGGCTCCGCCCATCTCGTGGGCGAGCTCGGTGCGGCGTCGCAGCTCGTCGATCTCGGGCTTCCAGCTCATCCGGGCGAACGTAGCCGCGCCGATGGCCCGACAATGGGGTCGAGGCGGCGTCCTGGCTACCGGTCAATGGGCCTCGATGATCTCGGCCAGGGCGTCGAGCGCCTCGAGTGGGACGAGGTGGCCCACGCCGGCCAGCTCGACGTAGCGCGCCTGCGAGACGAGGCGGGCCAGACGCATGCCGTTGCCCACCGGCATGAGCGGATCGACGTCGCCGTGCGCGATGGTGACCGGACAGGAGATGGCGGCCAACCGGCGCGGGCCGTGCCAGGCGGCGATGGCGCGCATCTGGCGGAACGTCGCCGCCTTGGGTGTGGGCCGGGCGACGATCTGGCCGGCCAGCTCCGCCACCAGCGCCGGGTGGGTGGTGGCGAAACCGGGCGCGCAGAGGTCGGCCCACACCGTGGCGAAGAAGTCGGGGAGGGGCTGGCCTGGCGCGGGCCGCGTCAGCACCCGCTCCACGACCGTGCCCGGCACTTGGATGTGGGCCGGCGCGGGAGGCCGGGTCCCGGCGAGCACGAGGCCCCGCACGAGGCCCGGATGTCGCAGTGCCAGCTCCTGCGCGATCATCCCGCCCATCGACAGGCCCACCACGAGGGCGGGCGCCGACGTCGTGGCCCGCAGCGCGACGGCGGCGTCGTCGGCCATGGCGGCGATGGTCCAGGGCGGCCGTGCGCAGCGCGAGTAGCCGCTGCCCCGGTTGTCCACCCGCACGACGTGGAAGCGCGCTTCGAGCCGCTCCATCAACGCCGACGGCCACATGAGGCCCGACGCCGTCCAACCGTTCAGGAGGAGCAGCGGTGGGCCTTCGCCGCCCTCGTGCCAGAAGGCGGCGGCCTTCAACCGGGTGCGGTCACCGTCGCCGATGAGCGCTCGCCGAGCCGTGCGTTCACGGTCGGCTCGGCGTTGGGCCTCGGTGGTGACGCCCGTGAGTTGCCGCACGAACGCATCCGACGCGCTTCGGGACAGGGCCACTGCCGCCTGGGCGTCGATGACGGCACCGACCGTCGCGGCGAACTGCTCCTGGCGGGCCAGCGGCTCGGCGTACTCCAGGGCGCTGCGGTTGAGCGACTCGGTCAGTGCATCGGCCATGGAGCTCACATGCCGGCCAGTGTGCGCTTGAGCACCTTGCCGGTGGGGTTGCGGGGCAGTTCGTCGAGGAACGTCACCCGGCGAGGGACCTTGTAGCGGGCGAGGTGGCTGCGGACGTGCTGGCGCACGTCGTCGACGGTGAGCTCCTGGCCCGGTCGCAGCACGACGAACGCGGCGAGACCCTGACCGAACTCCTCGTCGGTCACACCCACGACGGCGACCTCGGCCACCGCCGGGTGGTGGCTCAGCAGCTCCTCCACCTCGGCGGGATAGACGTTCTCGCCCCCTGACACGATCATGTCGTCGTCGCGACCGTCGATGTACAAGCGGCCGTCGGCGTCGAAGTGACCGACATCGCCAGACGACAGCAGCCCGTGCTGGTTCTCCTTGCCGCCGCCCGAGGTGTAGCCGTCGAACCGGGCGGCGCTGCCGACGAACACCCTGCCGGTCTGCCCGACGGGAAGCTCGTTGCCGGCATCGTCGAGGATCTCGACTCGCACACCCGGGGCGCGCCGGCCGACGGTGGTGGGCGAGGCGCGCAGGTCGCTGGGCGTGGCGATGGACGCGGCGGCCACCTCGGTGGAGCCGTAGGTGTTGTAGAGCACCGGCCCGAAGCGATTGAGGATCTCCGTCGCCAAGCGGCCGCCGAGGGCCGACCCACTGACGGCGATCACCTCGAGCGTGGAGGTGTCGACGCGGACGAGCTCGTCGGGGCCGAGGGCCAGCATGCGTTGCAGCATGACCGGCACCACGACGAGGACACGCGCGCTCGGTTTCGCTCGACCGCCGCCAGCGTGGCGGCCGGGTCGAAGCGTCGCGACACCACGACGGTGGCGTCACGGCCGAGGCCCATCAGCAGATGGGTCAAGCCCCAGGCGTGGAACAGCGGCGCCGCCACCACGACGGTGTCGCGCACCCGCAGCGGTACGCGCTCGAGGACCGCGGTGACGCCCTCGATGGCGCTGGCGGCGGGCCGCCGCGCCGCGCCTTTCGGGCGGCCGGTCGTACCCGACGTGAGGATCACGGTGCGGCCCTGGTGCCGTGTCGGTCGGGGCGACCGGCCGCTGGTCGCTGCCGCGGTCAAGGCGGTCTCGTCCACGGCGGTGGCCCCGGCATCGGCGACGATGTCGGCGAACTCGTCGTCGTGCAGCAAGATGGAGACGCCCTCGCTGGCGACCACGTCGGCCAGCTGCGGTCCGGCGAACCCGGTGTTCAGCAGTACGAGGTCGGCCTCGGTCTTGGTGACGGCGACCGCCGCCTCGACGAAGCCGCGATGGTTGCGACACAGCACCCCGACGGCGGTGCCCTGGCGCGCGCCCAGCTCGACCAGGCGGGCGGCGATGCCGTCGGAGCGGTGCCACAGCTCGGCGTAGGTGATGGCGCCTTCGTCATCGACGACGGCGGCCACCTCCGGGTAGCGAGCGCAAGCGGCGGCGATCGCGCCTGCGGTGCCGAGGCCCCACGGCAGCGACGCCAGCACCGCGCGCACGAGACGGTCGGGTCGTTCGAAGGCAACGAAGTTCGAACGGGCCAGCACCGAGGCGGCGGCCAGGCGTCGGGTCAACGAGGTCACCAGAATCACCTTGCCGCTCGATTCGCCACGGCGCAAGCCCGACTACGCTGCCGCCTACGCAGCTGAAGGGGGCTGATGCGCCATGGCGACACCGAATCAAGCGGCGTGGAAGCGAGTGTTCGACAGCCTCGATCGCACGGTCGGCACCCGCGTCAACGACTTCGCCCGCAGCGAGGACTTCGCCACGATGGCGGCGCTGTCCAAGCGCGCCCAGACGAAGCTCGGGCAGCTGTCCGAGCAGATGTCGCGCCGGGTGCTGCACTCGCTCAACCTGCCCGCGGGTAGCGACGTGAACCGTCTGCTCGGGCAGATCGCCCTCCTCGAACGCGAGGTGCGTGACCTGCGCAAAGAGATGGAGCAGCCCGCGCCGAGGGCGACGTCGAAACCGGCGCCGAAACCGGCGCCGACACCCACACCCAAAGCGCAGCCGGACAGTCTGAAGGAAGCCTGACATGCCCCCGACCTTCGCCGATCCATCGGCGGTGCTCGGTCGCATCCGGCGCGATCTGGACCGGGCGGCGCTACGCACCCGCAACGGGCTGCGCCACCTCGCCGGCGTGGGCCGGCCCGAGGTCGGGTGCACGCCCCGAGACGTCGTGTGGCAGCGCGACAAGGTGCAACTGCTGCGCTACCACAGCGATCACCGCACCATCTCGCCACCGGTGCTGCTGGTCATGAGCCTGGTGACGAAGGCCTACGTGTTCGACCTCCGGCCCGGCAACAGCTTCGTGGAAGCACTGCTGGCCCGCGGTTTCGACGTGTACTCCCTGGACTGGGGGGTGCCCGACGCGGTGGAGTCGCACAACTCGTTCGAGACCTACTGCGACGAGTACCTGCCCTTGGCGGCCCAGGCGGTCATGTCCACGAGCGGAGCGCCGGAGCTCACGGTCTACGGCTACTGCTTCGGCGCGGTGCTGTCTCTGCTGTTCGTCGCCGGCCATCCCGAGATCCCGGTGCGCTCGTTCGGCATCATGGCCACGCCGGTCGACTTCGACGCGATGGGCGGGATGAACCGCCTGATGAAGGAGGGGGGCATCGATCCCGAGGATCTGGTCGACGAGACGGGCAACGTGCCGCCCGGCGTCATCCTCGACGGCATCCGCACCATGCGCCTCACCGGCGACCTGGCGAGCTACGCCAGCCTGCTGCACAACCTCGACAACAGCGAGTTCCTCGCCGCCCACCAGGCCCTCACCGGCTGGGCGCAGGACCACATCCCGTTTCCTGGTGCCTGCTTCCGCCAGATGGTCGAGTGGTTCATCCGCGACGACCAACTGGTGAAGGGCCGGCTGCACCTGGGCGGGCGCGACATCGACCTGCGCGACATCCGCTGCCCCACGCTCAACGTGGTGGGCGACGCCGACCACATCGTGCCACCGCCGTCGACGGCGCCCATCGTGGACGTGCTGCCCAACGTCGACGACGTCCACTTCACCGCCGGTCACGTCGGCCTCATCGTCGGGGGCTCGGCGCAGCGCCGCAGCATCCCGGTGATCGCCGACTGGCTGGCCGACCACAGCGACCGGAGCCCGTCGTGAGCCTGTCCGAGATCCGCCCGATCGCCGAGGCCGACACCGACGCCGTCGTCGCCTTCTTCGATCGCATCCCCGCCGGCGACCGGACGTTCTTCAAGGAGCCGGTCGAGGGGGCCGCCACGGTGAAGGCATGGCTGGCCGACGACCGCAGCCAGCGGCTGATCGGTCTCGACGGCGACGGCACCGTCATCGGCTACGTGGCCGTCATCCCGGGCGTGGGTTGGTCGGGTCACGTCGCCGAGCTGCGCCTGGTGGTCGACCCCGGACGCCGCGGTCAGGGCCTGGGGCGCCGGCTGGCGACGGCCGGGCTGGAGGCGGCGGTCGACGCCGGCTTGAGCAAGGTGGTGGTCGAGGTCGTCTCCGAGCAGGTGTCCACGATCGCGCTGTTCCAGCAGCTCGGGTTCGTGGCCGAGGCGTTGCTGGAGGACCACGTGCGCGACGCCACCGGGCGCCTGACCGATCTCATCGTGCTGTCGAACCGGGCCGCCGACACGTGGGCCACGATGGCGACCGTGGGACTCGACGCGCCCTTGGATTGAGGCTTCTCTTCTGATGCGGCGGCTTCGCCGCCTGCTCGCTCCGCTCGACAATCGGTTCTTCGTCGGCACGCCGCCGCGCTGCGGCGCCACGACGCCTCCGGCGTCGAGCTCGTGTGACGTCGATCTCGAATTCGTCTCGATTGACGTGACATAGCCGTCGAAAGCGCGGGCCGCGTGCGACTGGGGTCTGCGGGGCCTTGCGCTGGTACCGTCGAGCAGCACGTTGAGGAGGTTCGGGATGAGCCAGACGACCGTGATCCGTGGGGGCACAGTGGTGGACGGGACCGGAGCACCCGGTCACCGCGCCGATGTGGCCGTGAGCGAAGGCCACATCACCGAGGTGGGCACCAACCTGCGCGGCGATGTCACCGTCGAGGCCGACGGCTGCGTGGTGGCGCCCGGCTTCATCGACATCCACACCCACTACGACGCCCAGGTCTTCTGGGACCCGGCCCTCACCCCATCGTGCTTCCACGGCGTTACCACGGTGGTGGCCGGCAACTGCGGCTTCTCCATCGCCCCCACCCGACCCGAGGACCGTGAGCTCATCGCCCACACCCTGGAGAACGTGGAGGACATGAACCCGGCGTCGCTCATCGCCGGCATCCCGTGGGACTTCGAGTCCTTCCCGGAGTACCTCGGGTCCGTGGCCCGGCGCGGCACCATGCTGAACTTCGCCGCCTACATCGGCCACACGCCGCTGCGGCTCTACGTCATGGGCGACGAGGCTGTCGGGCGGGAAGCCACGACGGCCGAGATCGAGAAGATGGCGGCCCTGGTGACCGAGGCCATGGACGCCGGCGCCGCCGGCTTCTCCACCAGCTTCGCCGTCACCCATCTCGGCGCCGACGGCCGTCCCATCCCCAGCCGCTGGGCCGGCAAGGAAGAGCTGAACGCGCTGTGCTTCGCCGCCGGTGCCGCCGGCCGTGGCGTCGTGGCCGTCAATGGCGGTGACGGCCTGAGCTTCCGTGACACCTACGACCTCGCCCTCGGCATCGACGTGCCGGTCACCTACACCGCCGTGCTCACCGCCCCCAACGGGGCCCACCTCAAGGCCATGGAGATCCACCGTGCCGGCCGGGCCCGCGGCTCCAACGTGTGGCCGCAGGTGTCGTGCCGCCCGCTCACGTTCTCCATGTCCATGGTGGAACCGTTCACGCTCAACACGAACGCCGTCTTCGCCGAGCTGCTGTCGCGGTCGCTCGACGAGCGCCGGGCCGCCTACGCCGATCCGGCGTGGCGCCAGCGGGTGCGTGAGCAGTGGGAGCGGGACACGACCGGCCTGAAGCCCCGCTGGGACTCCTACGAGATCATGGAGTCGGCCGGTCATCCCGAGCTGATCGGCGAGCGCATCGCCATCCTGGCCGACAAGCGCGGCACCGACCCGCTCGACGTGCTGCTCGACGTCACCCTCGACGAGCCCGATCTTCAGCTTCGGGTGAAGGCCCTCCTCGCCAACGACGACGTCGACGGCGTCGACATGCTGCTGCACGAGGACCACTGCACCCTCGGGCTCTCCGACGCCGGCGCCCACGTGGGCCAGTTGTGTGACGCGGTGCTGTCCACCGACCTGCTCGGCACGTGGGTGCGGGAACGGGGCACGCTCACGATGGAAGAGGCGATCCACAAGCTCACCCAGGTGCAGGCCGACCTGTTCGGGTTCAAGGATCGTGGTGTCATCCGCCCCGACGCGCTGGCCGACCTCGTGGTGTTCGACCCGGCCACCGTGGCGCCGGGCCCCGTGCGTCGCGTCGCCGACTTCCCGGCCGGGGGCGAGCGCCTCACCGCCGATCAGCCCACCGGCATGCGCCACCTGTTCGTCAACGGGCGCTCGGTCATGCACGACGGCGCCCTGGTGCCCGACGCGCTGGTCAACCGTCCCGGCGTGCTCCTCACGCCGGGCTGATCCGCCGGCCACGCGGCGTCAGCGGCGGGCCAGACCGTCGAGCAGATCGTTCACCGAGCGGCCGATGGCGGCGCGCGCCGCCGCCGGATCGTCGGCGCGCGCGATCACCGAGCCGCCGCTCATCAGCGCGCCGAGCAGCAGGTGGGCCAGGGCCGCAGGATCGTGGGCGGTGATGGCGCCGTCGCGCGCCGCTCGCTGCAGCGCGGCGGTGACGGCCTGGTAGCTGTAGCGGTCGTAGATCTCCGCCGAGCGCTCGAGACCCAGCACCGCCGGCGCGTCGATCAGGCTGATCCGCTGTACGTCACGTTCGAGGGTGGCGTCCAGGAACGCCTCGAAGCCGAGCGCCAGCTGTTCCAGCGGTGTGCGGCCGCCTGCCGCAGCCGCCCCCGAGCGGACCTGGAGCTCGTGCTCCAGCGCCTCGAAGACCGTCTCGAACAGCTCGGTCTTGGTGGCGAAGTGGTGGTACAGCGCACCGGTGGTGACCCCGGCCTGGCGGGCGATCTCCTCGACCGAGGTGTTGGTGAAGCCGTCGCGCCCGAACAGCAGGCGACCCGACGCCACGAGGGCGTCGCGAGTGGCCTCCCTGTGCTCGGCCCGCAGGGACCGTCGAGCCGGCTCTGTCATCGGTCCTCGTTGTAGTCGGCGGGCGGGCTTGACCGCTGCACCGTCAGTTGAGATAGTAAGGATATGTCACATAGTCTCACTATGCAGAACGGTCCGGGCGCCCTGAGCGCCGTCGACGCCCTCCGGGCCGATCACGCCTTCCTCGTGGCCATCCTGGACGACCTGTCGGCGCAGGAGTGGGCGGCGGAGACCGGCTGTCCGGGGTGGAGCGTCAAGGACCTCGTCGCCCACCTCGCCACGCTGTTCCACCTCGTCGTCGATCCGGACTCGCTGCCGTCGCTTCCCGACGGATCACCGACCGAGCAGAACATGGAGATCTACGTCGCCAATCGCGCCGACTGGTCGCCGGCCGACGTCCTGGCCGACTACGTCGTCACGGCGCGTGACGCCTTCGGGCGCCTCGACTGGATGTCGACGCAGTCCGAGCTCACGGTGCCCCTCGGCGACCTCGGGACGTACCCCCTCGATGTCGTCCCGACGTCGTTCGCCTTCGACCACTACACCCACATCCGCGCCGATCTGCTGGCGCCCCGGGGCCCGATCCAGCGCCCGGCGCCGCCGTCGGACGAGCTGCGGCTCGGACCCACCCTCCAATGGGTCGTGGCCGCCCTGCCCCAGCAGAACCCGGCCGCGCTGGCGGCGATGACGGGCGCCGTCGAGCTCTCCCTGACGGGACCGGCCGGCGGCCGGTACTGGCTCAGCGCCCAGGGGCTGAGCGCCGACGGGCCCGGCGAGCAGCCGACGATCGCGACCGTGGCGTGCTCCATCCACGACCTCGTGCTCTGGGTGACAGGCCGGGCCGGCTGGGACGAGCTCGGCGTGGGCGCCGCCGGCGAGGCCGATGTGCTCACGCTGGTGCGCGACCACATCCACGTGTTCTGACCGTCGAGCCCTGACGGGCGTGACCAAGCCGGCAGAGGGCGCGACTCACAGCAAACTCTGAGCTGGCGCCGAGGTACCCGGGAGGTTCGTGCTCCACGCTCGTGCTCCATGAACGTGTCTGCGCTGCCGCTCGTCGGCGACGATCCCGGCCCCGACCCGGGTGCCGGCCGGCAGCCTCTGGCTGCCGTCGACGAGTGGCCGCACCCCGTCGTCGAGATCGTGGTGCCGGTCTACAACGAGGCCCACGTCCTCGAAGCGAGCATCCGCACCCTGCACGACTACCTGGCCGGGCACCTGCCGTGGCCCTGGCGCATCACCATCGCCGACAACGCCAGCACCGACGCCACGTGGGCCATCGCCCAGCGGTTGGGCGACCAGTTGTCGCGTGTGCGGGCGGTCCACATCGACCGCAAGGGCCGGGGCTGGGCGCTGCGCACGGTGTGGTCGCAGAGCGACGCCGACGTCGTCGCCTACATGGACGTCGACCTGTCCACCGACCTCGGCGCCGTGCTGCCGTTGGTGGCGCCGCTGGTATCCGGGCACAGCGACCTCGCCATCGGCTCGCGGCTCGACGGTCGTTCGCGAGTGGTGCGGGGACCGAAGCGTGAGGTGATCTCGCGTTGCTACAACGCCCTGCTCCACCTCGTCCTGCGCACGCAGTTCCACGACGCTCAATGCGGCTTCAAGGCGGGCCGCCGCCACACGATCCAGGCGCTGCTGCCGGCGGTGCAGGACGACGGTTGGTTCTTCGACACCGAACTGCTGGTGGCCGCCCAGCGCGCCGGTCTACGGATCCACGAGGTGCCGGTCGACTGGATCGATGACCCGGACTCCCGCGTGGACGTCTGGCGCACCGCCGTCGAGGACCTGAAGGGCGTGTGGCGGGTGCTGCGCCACCGCCGGGTGCCGGAGATCGGCGAGCGCCGCCCCGACCTTCCCGACGGCATGGCCCGGCAGCTGTTGCCGTTCGCCACCATCGGCGTCGTGTGCACGCTGCTCTACGTGATTGGCTTCAACCTGCTGCGCCAGCCCCTGGGCATCTGGCAGGCCAACTTCGTCGCCCTCACCGCCACCATGGTGCTGAACACTGCCGCCAACCGCCGCTACACGTTCGGCTGGCGGGGGCCACGGAACCGCACCCGCCACTACCTCGAGGCAGGTGCCGTCTACGTCGTCGGGCTCGCCGTCTCCTTCGCCGCCCTCGGCCTGGTCGAGCTGCTGGTGACGTCGCCGTCGGGTCTGCTCCAGACCTTCGCGCTGCTGAGCGCCGGTGCCCTCGCCACGATCGTGCGCTTCGTGGGCATGCGGGCGTGGGTCTTCCATCCGGCCCGGGCGCCGCGATGAGCACGACCATCCTGGTCCCCGAGCACCCCCCGACGGCCGGGGAGGGCGCCGCCGGGGCCGCCGCCTCCAACCCCCGCAGCCTGCTCGACCGGCTGGTGCGCGGCCGCCTCGACGAGCCGGCCTGGGTGCGCCCGTCGCTGCTCGGCCTGCTGCTGGCGACCGGCGTGCTCTACGCGTGGGGCCTGGGCGCGTCCGGTTGGGCCAACGCCTACTACTCCGCCGCGGTCGACGCCGGGTCGTCGAGCTGGAAGGCGTTCTTCTTCGGCTCCTTCGACGCTGCCAGCGCCATCACGGTTGACAAGCCGCCGGCGTCGCTGTGGGTCATGTCGCTGTCGGCGCGCGTGTTCGGTGTCAACGCCTGGAGCATCCTGCTGCCGCAGGCGCTCATGGGCGTGGCCACCGTGGGCGTGGTGTTCGCCGGCGTGCGCCGCTGGTTCTCCGCCGGTGCCGGCCTGCTGGCGGGCGCCGTCGTGGCGGTGACCCCGGTCGCCGCCCTCATGTTCCGCTTCAACAACCCCGACGCCCTGCTCGTGCTGCTGCTGACGGTGGCCGCCTACGCCGTGCTGCGCGCCGTCGAGCAGGCCAGCCTGCGGTGGATGGTGCTGGCCGGCGTGCTCGTCGGCTTCGGGTTCCTCACCAAGATGTTGCAGGCGTTCATCGTGCTGCCGGCCTTCGGCCTCGTCTACCTGCTGGCGGCGCCGGCGTCGTTCTGGCGGCGCGTCTGGCACATCATCGTCCTCGGCCTCACGACCATCGCCGCCTGCGCGTGGTGGGTGGCCGTCGTCGAGCTGTGGCCGGCCAGCAGCCGCCCGTACATCGGGGGCTCGCAGCACAACAGCGTGCTGGAACTGATCTTCGGGTACAACGGCTTCGGCCGACTCACCGGGAACGAATCGGGCTCGGTCGGCGGTGGACCGGCCGGCGCCGGCGGCCGGTGGGGCCCGACCGGCTGGCTCCGGATGTTCAACGACGCCTTCGGCGGTCAGATCTCGTGGCTCATACCCGCGGCCCTGCTGCTGCTGGTGGCCGGCCTGGTGTGGACCGCACGGCGGCCCCGCACCGACCGCACCCGCGCCGCCCTGGTGCTGTGGGGCGGCTGGCTGGTCATCACCGGCATCGTGTTCAGCCTCGGTCAGGGCATCATCCACGAGTACTACTCCGTGGCCCTGGCACCGGCGATCGGCGCGCTCATCGGCATCGGCGCCGCGTTGTTGTGGAAGCACCGGAGCGTGATCTGGAGCCGCGTGCTGATGGCCGCCACGGTGCTGGTGACCGGCTGGTGGGCCGGGCAGCTACTCGATCGCAGCCCGGACTGGAACACGTGGCTGCGCCCGCTCATCTTCATCAGCGCGGTCGTGAGCGCCATCCTGCTGCTCCTGCTGCCATTGCTGTCCCTCTGGGCGGTGCGCGCGGCCGTCGTGGCGGCACTCGTCGCCGGGCTCGCCGGCCCGACCGCCTTCAGCGTTGCCACCGCCGCCACCGTGCACGAAGGCGCTCTCCCGACGGCAGGCCCCCCGGCCGTCAGCGGCGGGCGCTTCGGCGGTGGCGGTGGTGGCATCGGTAGGGGTGGCTTCGGCGCCGCACCCCCCGGCGGCGCCATTGGTGGTCGCCCGGGCCGCGGCACCTTCACCCCGCCGGCGGGCGCGGGTGGCGGTGGATTCCCCGGTCGTGGTGGCGGTGGGGCGGGCGGCCTCCTCAACGCCAGCACGCCGTCGGCCGAGCTCGTTGCTGCGCTCGAGGACAGCGCCGATCAGTTCACCTGGATCGCCGCCACGGTCGGCGCCAACGAGGCGGCCGGCTACGAGCTGGCCACCGGCGACGCCGTGATGGCCATCGGCGGCTTCAACGGCACCGACCCGTCCCCGACGTTGGCCGAGTTCCAGGCCCACGTGGATGCCGGTGAGATCCACTGGTTCATCGCCGGCGGCGGCTTCGGAGGTTTCGGAGGCTTCGGAGGCTTGGGTGGCGGCGGCAGCCAGATCTCGTCGTGGGTGGAGCAGCACTTCCAGTCGGTCAACGTCGGTGGGATCACGATGTACGACCTCACCGCAGCGCGCTGAGCCCTTTGATGCCTCGGCTGCGCCGCGCCCTCGCTGCGCTCGGGCCCTGACCCAGCCTCCCGCCGCCCGAATCCCGTGCAGCCTGCGCGCTCGGACGCGCTGGCGGGACACGAAGCGCGCGGCCCGCGCGTTTGGGCCGGCCCGAACCAGCGGTTCCGGCGGGTACGACCTGCCCGCCGACATGTGGCACGCGGACAGCGACGCGTCGCGGGCCCACGCCGCAACCCCACGTCACGAAGTTGGTCACCGGCGCGCTCGAATTCGAGCGCGCGGTCAGCCGGCGTAGTTGCGCAGCACGGCCAGCGCGGCGGCCGCGTGGGGGCCGGTGGTCACCAGGCCCGAGTCGGCGGGCGCCAGCCGCTGGGCGCCGACGCGGCAGAAGGCGCCGGCGGCGCCGGTGACGGCCGAGTCGGCGTCGGGTGGCCCGAAGCGCCAGATGGTCACGCCGTCGGGTGCCGTCAGCTCGCACCGCACGACGCGCGGTTCCTGTCCGGCAAGCGCGAAGGCGTACGGCAGGGTGCCGTGGCCCAGCCAGGCGATGTGCCGGAGGCGGTCGGTGTCGGGGAACGCGATGGCGAGGGGATCGGTGATGTCGAGGGCGTGAGCCCAGTGCTCGGCGATGCGGGTCGTGGCCAGCGTGGCCGGCTTGAGCGGAGTGGCGGCCCATGCCACCCGTCGCTGGGGGTCGGCGGCCCGCAGGGCGGCCATGGCGGCGCGCCGGGCCGTGCGCCACCGCTCGAACACGGCCGCGGGCTCGGCCCGATCGGCGCTGACCAGGCGATCCATGCGCTCGTCGAGGGTCTCCTGGCCGATGCGCTCGCCCATGCCGGACGCGGTCCCGGTGGTGGTGGCCACCACGCTCTCCTCGGTCTGGGCGAGGTGGATCATCACATCGGTGACCGTCCATCCTGGCGCCGCCGACGGTGAGCGCCAGGCGGCGTCGTCCAGTTCGGCCAGGATGGCCTCCAGCCGGTCGAGCTCGGCCTCGAGGTCGTCGAAGATCGCATCGGCCCCCATGCCCGACAGTTTGATGCCTCTGGCGCCTGCGCTCGTCAACCGCCACGATGGCGGCGTCACGTGGGGCGACGGCGGGCCGTGATCGCCATTGGGCGACGATCTTTGGGGAAACGATGCGATGGGTCCCGACCTTGTCCGTGGCGGCGCTCGTCCTTGGCGGCGGTCGGCTGGGCGGGCCATCGGCGCGCCCATCGCCAAGAGCACGGCTTCGACCGCCTCTCCGGCACGGTCGGAGGCCCGTCCCCATCGACGTCGGACGTCCCCATCGACGTCGTCGGGGCTCTACGGCCTCGGCTGGAACGTCAAGTGAGCACCACGACGCCGAGCTGATCGGCACGTTCGACAACGACTACTTCGGCCCGATCCAGATCGTGGAGCGCGCCGGCGGCCTGGCCATGCTGCAGGGGCCCAATGCGACGCTGTTCCCGCTGCGCCGCTGGGACCGTGATACCTGGCCGTACGACCCGGTCGGCGAATCGGCGCTCGGCACCTTCACCTTGGTCCCGCCCGAACCTCCGGCGTGAGCGTGGGGCGCCGCTAGCGTGCGCCGGCGATGCTGCGGCGGGCGGACCCGGAAGATCTCGACACCGTCCTCGGGCTGATCGCCGAGTTCTACGCCGTCGACGGCCACGCCTACGACGAGGCCAGGTTGCGCGCCGCCCTGGGGCCGCTGCTCGTCGATGACACCCACGGCGTGGTGTGGCTCGTCGGCGAGCGCGAGAGCGAGCGCGAGCGCGAGGCCGACGAGGCGGGGTACGCCATCGTCACCTGGGGCTACTCCCTCGAGTCAGGCGGGCGCGACGTGCTCCTCGACGAGGTGTACGTCCGGGATCGTGGGCGCGGCGTCGGCAGCGCGGTGCTGGAAGAGGTCCTGGCCGAGTGCCGCCGCCGCGGGCTGGAGCGCATGTTCCTCGAGACGGAAGCGCCGAACGAGCAGGCCCGGCGCTTCTACCGCCGTCACGGCTTCGCCGCCGACGACTCGATCTGGATGAGTCGCTACTTCTGAGCGCGCCATGATCGCGGCATGCTCGATCATCTCTCCATCCAATGCCGCGACATCGAGGCGGCCAAGGCCTTCTACGACGCTGTGGTCGCCGCCGTCGGCGGCCGGCGGCTCCTCGAATTCGGTGACATCGTGGGCTACGGGGTCGACCGCCCGGACTTCTGGATCGGGCCGCTGACCACGACGCAGGAGTTCCGCGAGGTCCACATCGCCCTCGCGGCGCCCGATCGCGCCGCGGTGCAGGCGTTCTTCGACGCCGCCGTCGGCGCGGGCGCCGAGGTCCTGCACCATCCACGGGTGTGGCCCGAGTACCACCCGACGTACTTCGGCGGGTTCGTTCGCGACCCCGACGGCAACAACGTGGAGGCCGTCAGCCACGGGCCCGAGTAAACGCGGGCGTGCTCAGGCCGACCGGCGCGGATGGAGTCGGAGCGGGGGCTGCTTGGGCGGCGGCTGGCGGCGCGCCGGAAGCTCGTGCAGGAGCGTGGTGGTGGCGGCGGCCACCGCCGCGACCGCCTCCTCGAAGATGGCCTCGGCCCCGACCGGCGGCTTCGTGGCTCCGCTCACCTTGCGCACGTACTGCCGGGCGGCGGCCTCGATCTCCTCGGCCGTCGCCGGGGGCTGGAGCCCCCGCAGGATCGTGATGTTGCGGCACATGGTTCCTTCCTAGCCGCGAACTGGACCGGCCGCCGCTCGCGCCGCCGGTGCGTAGTCTGTGCCGTTCGTGCGGATCGGAGAAGAGCAGCGCCGGGCCCGCCTCGGCCGGCGCCATCACCTCGCCGCGGAGGCCAAGGCGCATGACGTGGTGGACGTGGCCCGCGACCTCGTCGGGTTGCACGCCACCGACCCCGCGTCGGTCTTCCTGGCCGCCGCCGCCCGCACCAGGAAGCCGTCCATCGCCGCCGTCGAAGAGGCGCTCTACGTCGAGCGATCGCTCGTGCGGGTGCTGGGCATGAGGCGCACGCTGTTCGTCGAGCCAGTGGAGCTGCTACCGGTCGTGTACGCCTCGTCGACTGGTGCCGTGGCGGCGCGCAACCGTGCCGCCCTCGAAAAAGACGTCGTGCGCTACAGGGTCACCGACGACGGCGCAGCGTGGGTGCGCGCCGTCGAGGACCAGACGATGGCCGCATTGGTGGCGCGCGGTGAGGCGACCGGCAGCGAGCTGTCGATGGACGTGCCACTCCTGCGGACGCAGGTCCGCGCTGATGGCGGCAAGGCGTGGGAGGGCCTGCAGGGCGTGACGACGCGCGTGCTCACGCAACTGGGGGCCGACGGTCACATCGTGCGGGGCCGGCCCCGTGGGGGGTGGCTGTCGACGCAGCACCAGTGGACGCCGATGGCGGCGTGGTTGGGCGCTGAGCTCCCGAGCATGGATGTGGCGGCCGCCCAGGTCGAGCTGGTCCGTCGGTGGCTGGCGGCCTTCGGTCCCGCCACCGTGGCCGACATCAAGTGGTGGACGGGCTGGACGGCCGGCGACGTGAAGCGGGCGCTGGCCACGATCGAGCCGGTGGAGGTCGACCTCGACGGCGCCGGAGCCGGTGTGGTGCTGGCGGGCGACGCCGCTCCCGTTCGGGTCCCGCCGCCCTGGGCGGCCTTGCTGCCCGCCCTCGACCCGACGGCGATGGGCTGGACGGCACGGGCGTGGTACCTCGGGCCGCACGCCGCGTCACTCTTCGACCGTTCCGGCAACGTCGGTCCCACGGTGTGGTGGTGCGGGCGCATCGTGGGTGGATGGGGCCAGCGACCCGACGGCGAGGTGGTGGTGCGGCTGCTCGAAGACATCGGTGCCGACGGCGCCGCCGCGGTGGGCGTGGAGGCGGCCCGGCTTACCGCGTTCCTGGGTGGCATCCGGGTCGTGGCGCGGTTCCGCACTCCCCTCGAACGGGAGCTGAGCGCCGGCGAAGGCGCGGCGCCGGCGCCGGTCACGCGGTCAGCCGCTCGGTCGTCACGCCGAGCGAGCGGAGCACCGCTGGATCGGGGGTGACGCCGATGCCCGGCCCGGCCGGCACGGCGAGGTGCCCGTCGGCCAGGACGAACGGCGTGGTGACGTCCTGGCGGAAGTAGCGGTCCGAGGCTGACAGGTCGGCCGGCAGCGTGAAGCCCGGCAGCGACGCCAGGGCGACGTTGGCGGCCCGGCCGATGCCCGTCTCCAGCATGCCGCCGCACCACACGGGCACGCCGTTGGCCACGCAGACGTCGTGGATGCGGCGCGCCTCCAGATACCCGCCGACGCGGCCCGGCTTGATGTTGACGATGGCGCAGGCGCCGAGGGCGATGGCATCGGCCGCGGCGCGCGCCGACGTGATGCTCTCGTCGAGGCAGATCGGTGTGCGTAGCCGCTGGGCCAGCGCGGCGTGCTGGCGCAAGTCGTCCTCGGCGAGTGGTTGCTCTATCAACAACAAGTCGAACTCGTCGAGGCGGGCGAGATGGCGCGCGTCGCCGAGCGTGTACGCGCAGTTGGCGTCGACCTGGAGCAGGACAGCCGGCCCGACGTGGTTCCGTACCGCGGCCACCAGCTCGATGTCGTGCCCGGGCTCGATCTTGAGCTTGACCCGCCGGTAGCCGTCGCCGAGGTAGCCCTCCACCGCCGCCAGCGTCTCGGCGATCGTGTCGAACAACCCGACCGACACGCCCGCCGCCACGCGCCGTTGCGTGCCGCCCAGATACGCCTGCAGCGAGAGCCCGGCGGCGCGCAGTTCGGCGTCGAGGACGGCCACTTCCACCGCGCACTTGGCCATCGCCCAACCCTTCACCGGCGCCAGCAGCTCGGCCACGTGGGCGGCCGTGACGTCGCCGGCCGACAGGACCCGCGGCACGAGGTGATGGCGCAGGGCCAGCAGCGACGCGTCGGTGAACTCGGACGAGTAGAGCGGCTCCACACCGGCAACGTTCTCGCCCCAGCCGTCGACGCCATCGGCCACGACGTGCACCAGGATCACGTCCCGGGCGGTCTGCACGCCGAACGACGTACGGAACGGCGTGACCAGCGGCAGTTGGAACCGCACCAGCTCGATGGCGTCGATGCGCATCAGCGGGCCAGTTCGTAGCGCGACATGCGCTTCGGGGGGCCGCTGCCGACGACGCGCACGCGGCCCTCGTTCACGAGCTGCACGAGGTGGGCGTAGGTCGACATGGCTGCCGGCACCCACAGCGTCTTGGCCACATCGGCGTAGATGGTGGGCACGATCTCGATGACCGTGGCCGGTCCGCCGGCCAGTGCCGCGACCACCTGGTCGGTGCGCTCCTGGCGGTGGGCGAGGTACGCCCGCACGAGAGCCTTGGGCGCGGTGATCTGCGGGCCATGGGTCGGCCAGTAGGACGCGTCGTCGCGTTCGAGCAGCAGGCGAAGGCTGGCGAGGAAGGCCACCATGTCGCCGTCGGGCGGGGTGATCACGCTGGTCGACCAGCCCATCACGTGATCGCCGCTGAACAGTGCCTGCTCCTCGCGCAGCGCGTAGCAGAGGTGGTTGGACGTGTGGCCCGGTGTGTGCACCGCTTCCAGCGTCCAGCCGGGGCCGGCCACCACATCGCCGGCGCGCACCACGACGTCAGGTGCGAAGTCGGTGTCGGCTCCCTCGCGCAGCGTCGCGGCCGCCGGCGTCTCGCTGTCCGCCTTCTTGTCGTCGGACTTCGGGTCGCCGTCGGCCTCCGGGTCGCCGAACACGATGCGGTCGTCGGGGTCGTCGTCGGGCACAGCGCCGTGGGGTCCGTAGCCGTAGCTGGGGGCGCCGGTGCGCTCCTTCAGCGGCGCTGTCGCCGGCGAGTGGTCGCTGTGGGTGTGCGTGACGACCAGGTGGGTGACGCGCTCACCAGGCTCCAGCGCCGCGAGGATGGCATCGACGTGGGCGTCGAGCAGCGGGCCGGGGTCGATGACGGCGACGTCGCCCCGGCCCACGAGGTAGGTGCCGGTGCCGAGGTAGGTGAACTTGCTGGGGTTCTCGGCCACGACCCGGCGGATCAGCGGGGAGACCTGGTCGACGCGGCCGTAGGCGATGTCCAGGTCGCGGACGAAGGGGATCGGGGCCGCCATGGTCAGGCTCCGTGGCGGATGAAGGCCATGGCCTCGGCCCGCGACGCGGCATCGTGCTCGAAGATCCCACGTACCGCGGAGGTGACCGTGAGGGCGCCCGGCTTCTTGACGCCGCGCATGGTCATGCAGAGGTGCTCGGCCTCGATCACCACGACGACACCCGCCGGCGCCAAGCTGGTCACGAGGGTCTCGGCCACCTGGGTGGTCAGCCGTTCCTGCACCTGGAGCCGATGGGCGAAACCGTCGACCAGACGGGCCAGCTTGGAGAGGCCGGTGATGCGGCCGTCGACGCCCGGGATGTAGGCGACGTGGGCGCGGCCGATGAACGGCACGAGGTGGTGCTCGCACAGCGAGGAGAACGAGATGTCGCGGACCATCACCATCTCGCGGTGCCCGGCCTCGAAGGTGACCTCCAGATGGGCCGCCGGGTCGTCATTGGCACCGGCCAGCACCTCCTGGTAGAACGCGGCCACCCGGGCCGGCGTGCGCAGGAGACCCTCGCGCCCGGGGTCCTCGCCGAGCGCCTCGAGCAGGTCACGGACGCATCGCTCCACCCGATGCGGGTCGAGCGGCCGCGGCGTGTCGTGGTTCGTGATCACGTCCACCATGGCGCCCAACCTAGGGGCAGATGGGCGTCAGCTCTGCTTCCGGAGCTGGCCGTGCGGCCAAGGGTGGCTGATGGACCGGTCGCTCAGGCGGCCGGGCGACCAGCGGCCCCACGCGCCGCCGAACATGCGCGCTGTGCGCTGACTCCAGCCGATGGCGTCGGGCGCCATGATCCGCCGCACCGTCTGCACGATGCCCCCTTCGTACACGAGGTAGCCGGCCCACGTCCCCGGAAAGTCCTTGACCGACCCGACCTCGGTGACGAGCACCGACCCGTGGCGGCGGGCCCGATGGCGATGGGTGTGGCCGCTCGTCACGACCGATGCGGGCTGGGCCTCGGCCACGGCGTCCAGGAAGCGCCGGGATTCCGACGCCGGGATGCCGGGCGGGGGATACGTCGGCGCCGAGGTGGTCATGAGCTGGTGGTGCAGGGTCACCAGGGCGCCGCCCGACGAACCGGCCACCGCGGCGGCGACGGCGTCCGTCGTGGCGGCCACGGTGCCTGCCTGCCTGTGGGTTCGGGTGTCGACGGCCACGATGCGCAGGCCGGCCACGTCCACCACCGTGACGTCCTCCACGAGGCTCAGGCCGTAGCCCGCCAGCGTCGTGGTGGCGTCGTGGTGGCGATGGTTGCCGCCGTCGTGGTTGCCGGGCAGCACGATGGTGGGCACCGGCAGGCCGCCCAGCAGCTCGCCGGCCAGCTCGTACTGCGACGCCCGGTTGGTGTGGGCCAGGTCGCCCTTCACCACCAGCAGCTCGGCGCCCCACGCCAGCAGCTCGTCGATGGCCGCCGCCGTGCAGACCACCGGGTGGGCAACGGCGGGATCGGGGTTCGAGGAGAGCGTGGGGAGGAACCCGAAGCGGGTCTCGCCCAGATGGAGGTCGCCGATGGTGGCGATGCGCGCCAGGAGGCGTCCAGGCGGCGGCGTCAGCGTGGTGGCCCGGGCGACGGGCCGGCCGTCGAGGGCGATGTCCACGTCGGTGCCCGGCGGCAGCCCGTCGATCACGACCGCGCCCGGCCCGCCGTCGCCGGTGACCGCGACCCTGACGTTGACCCCCCGCCCGGCGGCGGCGAGCTCGTGGGCGCCGGGCGGCAGCGACGACCAGTCCAGCTGGACGGCCGTCGGCTCGACGGCGAACACCTTGACCATGCGCTACTCGAACGCGTCGGCGAGTGCGGATTCCTCGCGCTGGCGCAGCGCCACGTTGACGCCTTGGCGCTCCAGGATCTGCTCGACCCGCTTGCCCGCCTGCGGGAGGGGATGCTCGGCGAGGAAGCCGGCCACGTCGGCCTGCTCCTCGGGCCGGCTCAGGCGCGGCACGGGCTCGATGATGCGCACCACGAGGTTGGACGGGAAGCGGGCATTGGCTTCGTCCCAGTGCTCCCGCACGAAGCGCCAGGCCCCAGCGCCGTGATCGCGGTGGGCGATGCAGCGCCCGAGCAGCAGCGGCGCGTCCTGCGTGCGCACGTCGTCGGACAGGGCCAGTGCTTGCGTGCGCCGCACCAGCGCCTCGGGCCGGAACTCCGCCAAGGCGAACAGCTCGCGCCGCTGGTCCTGCGGGTTGCGTGAGGCCCGGTAGCGCGCCAGGCCGGCCTCGTAGTCGGACTCGTCGCCCGTGGCTGCGACGACGGTGAGGGCGGCAGCGGCGACGGCCGGATGCACCGCGGACGCATCGGCCAGGGAGTTGGCGTGGAGGACGCGGGCCTGCTCGATGGCGGCCGGGTCGTTGCCCAGCACGGCCAGCGCCCGTATGAGCGTGCCCCGTAGCTCGCCCGTCAGGTCGCCCTCGCCGTCGTGGGGGTGCCAGCCCAGACGCTCGAGCGCCGGTGCCACCAGCGCCCGCACGTAGCCGCGATAGCGCTCGCGCGCGTCGCCTTCGACGAAGCGGTCGATCCAGCCGAGGCCGTTGAGCAGGATCTCCCACACGGCGAGGTCGGGCTCGTCGGAGAAGCCGCGCACGAAGCGGGTGTAGGCCTCGGCCGTCAGGCGGCCGGCGACGACACTGGCCCAGGCGTCGTCGACCAGGCTGTAGCGCTCGGCGGTCGACAGCGTGGCCAGCGCCGGGCCCGACAGCCGGGACAGCAGGTCGGCGTCGTACTCCACTCGGAAGAACCCGTTGGCGCCGGAGTTCACGACCACCAGCGCGTCGGGCGCCAGCAGGGGCAGCGTGATCTCGTCGCCGTCGATGAGGAACTTGGTCTCCTCGTCCAGCTCGCCGGTGCGCTGGCGCACGTGGACCGGTACCACCCAGCGGGTGCCGTCGTCGTCGCCGGAGAACAGGAAACGGCGTTGCGACAGCACCACCGAGGTCCCGTCGGCGGACAGCGACGCGCTCACCAGCGGGTAGCCGCCCTGCCAGATCCACGAGTCCATGACCCGCCGGACCGGCTCACCGGTGGCCGCCTCGATGGCGTCCCACAGGTCGCTGGTCTCGGTGTTGCCGTAGGCGTTGGTGGTGAGGTAGTGGCGGACGCCGTCGCGGAAGCGCTCGGCGCCGAGGTACTGCTCCAGCATTCGCAGGATGGAGCCGCCCTTTTCGTAGGTGAGGACGTCGAACATGCCCTCGGCGTCGGCCGGTGACACGACCTCGTATTCGATGGAACGGGTGGCGATGAGGGCGTCGACCTCGAAGGCGGCGGTGCGTTCGAGGCTGAAGCTGGTCCACCGCTTCCAGTCGGGCCGGAAGGCGTCGCACGCCGCCACCTCCATGAACGTGGCGAAGGCCTCGTTGAGCCAGATGCCGTTCCACCACTTCATGGTGACGAGGTCGCCGAACCACATGTGGGCCAGTTCGTGCGACACCACGTCGGCCACGCGCTGGCGGTCCTGCTGCGTGCTGGACTCGTCGACGAGGAGAGCGGCCTCGCGGAACGTGATGCACCCGGGGTTCTCCATCGCCCCGAAGGCGAAGTCGGGTAGGGCGACCAGGTCGACCTTCTGCTCGGGGTAGGGAACGCCGTAGTACTCCTGGAACCACCGCAGTGCGAAGGCGCCGATCTCCAAGGCAAACGCCGCCAGCGGGGCCTTCCCGGGCACGTGGACGACGCGCAACGGCACGCCGTCGACATCGACGGGCGCCGTCGCCTCGAGCGGGCCCACCACGAAGGCGGCCAGGTAGGTCGACATGAGCATGGTGTCGTCGAACCGAACCCGGACCCGGCCGTCGGCTCCGGGCGCACGGCTCACCTCGGGGGCGTTGGAGATGGCCAGCAGGCCGTCGGCGACCTCGAGGGTGACGCCCAGCACCGCCTTGAAGTCGGGCTCGTCCCAGCACGGGAAGGCCCGGCGGCAGTCGGTGGCCTCCATCTGCGTGGTGGCGATGACATGGGTGGCGCCGGCGTCGTCGGTGAACGTGGAGCGGTAGAAGCCCCGCAACAGATCGTTGAGCGTGCCCCGAAAATCGATGTGGAGGGTGATGTCACCAGGCCCCAGCGCCCGCGGGAGGCCGAGGTGGAGTCGCTCGGTGGCGGCGTCCAGCTTGGTCACCACGTCCAGGCGCTGGCCGCCGACGCTGACCCACGCCGCGTCGACCTCGAGATCGACGGCGTTGCAGATGAGCTCGTCGGTGGCGCTGAGCACCTGGAGCGAGACGTCGACCGTGCCGGTGAACGTGGCGGCGTCGAGGTCGGGGGCCAGAACCAGGTCGTAGCGCGACGGCGTGGCGGTGCGGGGGAGCCGGTAGGGGTTGTCGCTCACGATCGCCCAGCGTACCGGCGGCCTCCTAGGCGCTGCGGCGGGCTTCTCGGCCCTGCGGCGGCTTCTCGGCGTCCGGTAGCGTTCCCTCAGTGCACGACCTGGACGTCGTCGGCATCGGGAACGCCCTCGTCGACGTGATCGCCCATCACGACGACACCTTCCTTCATCGCGAGGCGTTGGTGAAGGGTTCCATGACCCTCATCGAGGCGGACCGGGCCATGACGCTGTACGACTCGATGGGTGCGGGCATCCACCTTTCGGGGGGCTCGGCCGCCAACACGATGACGGGCGTGGCCAGCTTCGGCGGCAAGGCGGCGTACATCGGCAAGGTGGCCGGCGACCCCCTCGGCGAGGTCTTCCGCCACGATCTCCGCGCCGTCGGTGTCACCTACGAGAACGAGCCGGGCACCACCGACGTGCCCACGGGGCGGTGCCTCATCGTGGTGACGCCCGACGCCCAGCGCACCATGAACACGTTCCTGGGCGTCTCGTCGCTGCTGGTGCCCCAGGACGTGGACGAGGCCCTCGTGGCCCGCGCCGAGGTCGTCTACCTGGAGGGCTACCTCTTCGACCGCGACGGCGCCAAGGAGGCGTACCGCAAGGCGTCGGCCGCCGCCCACGCCGCCGGCGGCAAGGTGTCGCTCACGCTGTCGGACTCGTTCTGCGTGGACCGCCATCGCGACGACTTCCGCGACCTCGTGGCCCGCCAGGTCGACCTGCTCTTCTGCAACGAGGACGAACTGATGGCGCTGTACGAGGCCACCAGCCTCGACGACGCCTTGAACGCGGTGCGCTACGACTGCGAGATCGCCGCCGTCACGCTGGGCAAGGAGGGGTCGGTGGTCGTCACGCCCGACGGCGCCGTGTCGGTGAGCGCTCATCCGGTGGCCGAAGTCGTCGACACGACGGGCGCCGGCGATCTGTATGCCGCCGGGTTCCTCTACGGGCTCACCCACGGCCGCTCGCTGGCCGACTGCGGCCGGTTGGGCTCGGTCGCTGCCGCCGAGGTGATCGCCCACGTGGGCGCTCGCCCCAACGTCGCGCTGAGCCGCCTGGTCTGACCGGGGCGCGTGTTCGGGGCGCCGTAGCGTCACGGCCGTGACCGACGAGCTGACGGCAGCGGCCGAGGCGTGGCTGGCCGACGACCCCGACCCGGTGACCCGAGCCGAGCTGCGGGCGCTGATCGATGCGGGGCACCGCGACGCGCTGGCCGAGCGGTTCAGCGGCCGCCTGCAGTTCGGCACGGCCGGCCTGCGGGCCGAGCTCGGTGCCGGGCCCATGCGGATGAATCGGGTGGTGGTTCGGCGGGCGGCCGCCGGCCTGGCCGGCTGGCTGCTGGCCACTGATGCCACGGCGCCGGACCGCGGCGTGGTGATCGGCTACGACGCTCGTCACAACAGCGATGTCTTCGCCGCCGACTCCGCTCGCGTGATGGGCGGCGCCGGCATCCGGGTCCACCTCATGCCCTATCCGGTACCGACGCCGGTGCTGGCCTTCGCAGTGACGGAGTTGGGCGCCGCCGCCGGCGTGATGGTGACGGCCAGCCACAACCCCCGGCGCGACAACGGCTACAAGGTGTACCTCCAGGAAGGCCGCCAGATCGTGTCGCCGATCGACGCCCAGATCTCGGCCCACATCGACGCCGTCGGTCCCACCTCGACCATCGCGCTGGCACCGCTGGACGATCCGCTCGTCGACCACCTCGGCGACGCTCCGGTGGAGGCCTACCTCGACCACGTCGGTTCGGTACGCCTCGTACCCGCCGCCAGCGACGTCCGCGTGGCCTACACCGCCCTCCATGGTGTCGGCGCCGATGTGGCCCTCGCCGCGTTCGCTCGCGCCGGCTTCCCCCCGCCGGCCGTCGTGCGGGCCCAGGCCGCGCCCGACCCCGACTTCCCCGGGCTGCCGTTCCCCAACCCCGAAGAGCCGGGCACGCTCGACCTGCTGTTGCAGGAGGCGGCCAGCGTGGGTGCCGACGTGGCCCTGGCCAACGATCCCGACGCCGACCGCTTGGGGGCCGCCATCCCCACGCCCGAGGGCGGCTGGCGGCGCCTCAGCGGAGACGAGATCGGCTGGCTGCTGGCCGACCACATCCTGGGCCACACCAGCGGCGCCGAGCGCCTGGTGGTCACCACGCTGGTCTCGTCGTCGTTGCTGAGCAAGATGGCGGCCGCCGCCGGCGTCCACTACGCCGAGACGTTCACCGGCTTCAAGTGGATCGCCCAGGCCGCCCTCGATCACCCGGACGAACGCTTCGTGTTCGGCTACGAGCAGGCCCTCGGCTACCTCGTCACCGATCGACCGCTCGACAAGGACGGCATCACCGCCGCTATTGCCTTCGCCGAGCTGGCGGCGCTGGCCAAGCACGACGGCGTGACACTGCAGGACCGTCTCGACGACATCGCCGAGCGCTTCGGGCGCCACCTGACGGCCGAGCGGTCGGTGCGCGTCGAGCCGCCGGCGATGGCCGGCCTGATGGCCAAGGTGCGGGCGGACCCGCCGGCGACCCTGGCCGGCGTCGCGGTGACCGCTGTCAAGGAGTTCCCGCAGGCCGACCTCATCCGCTTCGAGTGCGGCCACGAGGCCCGGGTGCAGATCCGCCCCAGCGGCACCGAGCCCAAGGTGAAGATCTACGTCGAGACGGTCGGCGCCGACCCCGGCGCCTTCCTCGACAGCGCCGAGAAGCTGCTGACCCGGTAGCTACCAGAGGCCGAACTGCCGGTCGCCGGCGTCGCCCAGGCCGGGGACGATGTAGGCCAGTTCGTTGAGGTGGCTGTCGACGGCGGCGGTGGTGATGATCACGTCGATCCCGGAGTTGGCGATGCGCTCGAGGCCCTCGGGCGCGGCCAGCACGCAGACGACGTGGATCGGTTGCGGCGCGCCTCGCTCCACCAGCAGGCGGCAGGTGAACTCGAGGGAGCCGCCGGTGGCCAGCATGGGATCGAGGACGAAGGTGGGGCGGCCGTCGAGCCGCTCGGGCAGCTTGGCCAGGTAGGGGTGGGGCTCGAAGGTCTCCTCGTTGCGGGCCAGGCCCACGAAGCCGACCTCGGCTTGGGGGACGAGGCGCAGCGCGGCGGCCACCAGACCCACGCCGGCGCGCAGGATGGGCACGAGCATGGGCACGTCGGCCAGCCGCTTGCCGGCGGCGGGACCGAGCGGCGTGGTGACCTCGATGGCGGTCGCCGGGAGGTGGCGGGTGGCCTCGTAGATGAGCATCCCGGCCAGGCCGTCGAGGGCGTCGCGGAACTCGGCGTTGGCGGTGGTGGCATCCCGAAGGATCGTGAGGCGTTCCGCCGCCAGGGGGTGGTCGACCAGGTTGACATCCATCGGCGCGAGAGTCTCGCAGGTCGGGCGGCGACCGAACGCCGCTCGCAGGCTTAGGCTGACGCCGTGACGATGCAGGCTGTCGCCCCCACCATGCTGGTGGAGGCCACCGCTTCCGAGTCGGCGTTGCGGCGCTTCTTGCACGGCCTCCCCGGGGTGGACCAGGTCGGGGCCGAAGCCCGGGTGGCCGACCTCGGGACCCGCTCGATCAAGAAGGCGGCCAAGCTCCAGGCGCTCGACTTCGCGGTGCGCATGACCGACCTCACCACCCTCGAGGGCGCCGACACGCCCGGCAAGGTGCGATCACTGTGCGCCAAGGGTCTGCGACCGGACCCAGGCGACCCGGACGTACCGTCGGTGGCCGCCATCTGCATCTACCCGGACATGGTGCCCGTTGCTCGCCAGGCGTTGCGCGGTTCCGGTGTGAAGGTGGCCAGCGTGGCCACGGCGTTCCCGTCCGGGCGGGCCGCCATCGACGTCAAGCTGGCCGACGTGCGCTCGGCCGTCGACGCCGGTGCCGACGAGATCGACATGGTGATCGACCGCGGCGCCTTCCTCGCCGGCCGCTACGGCGAGGTGCTGGAGCAGATCCAGCGGGTGAAGGCGGCGTGCGGCTCGGCCCACCTGAAGGTCATCTTGGAGACGGGCGAGCTGGCCACCCTCGACAACGTGCGGCGGGCGTCGTGGCTGGGCATGATCGGTGGCGGCGACTTCATCAAGACCTCGACGGGCAAGGTGCAGCCGCCGGCCACGCTGCCGGTCACGCTCGTGATGCTGGAGGCCGTCCGCGACTACCACGAGCTCACCGGGGCGCGCATCGGCGTGAAGCCGGCGGGTGGCATCCGCACCGCCAAGGACGCCATCAAGTATCTCGTGGTCGTGCACGAAGTCGCCGGGCCCGAATGGCTCACGCCCGACCTCTTCCGCTTCGGCGCCTCGTCACTCCTGAACGACGTCCTCATGCAACGCCACAAGCAGATCACCGGCCGCTACGACGGTCCGGACTACGTGACGCTCGACTGATGGTCACCGTGCCCGACCTCGTCACCCCTACGTGGGAGTACGCACCGGCGCCGGAGGCACGTGACGTCGTCACCATCGAGGCCTCCTACGGGTTGTTCATCGGTGGCCAGTTCGTGGAGCCTCGCGACGGCACCACCTTCAAGACCGTGAACCCCGCCACCGAGGAGGTGCTGGCCGAGGTGGCCGCCGCGGGACCGGTCGATGTCGACGCCGCCGTCGCCGCCGCCCGCAAGGCGCAGCGAGCGTGGGCCCGGCTCCCGGCAGGCGAGCGGGCCAAGTACCTGTATCGCATCGCCCGCACCATCCAGGAGCGGGCGCGCGAGCTGGCGGTGCTGGAGACCATCGACAACGGCAAGCCCATCAAGGAAACCCGAGATGTCGACCTGCCGCTCGTGGCGGCGCACTTCTTCTACTACGCCGGGTGGGCCGACAAGTTGGGCTACGCCGGCTACGGCCCGGACCCGCAACCCGTCGGCGTCTGCGCCCAGATCATCCCGTGGAACTTCCCGCTGCTGATGCTGGCGTGGAAGATCGCGCCGGCGCTGGCGTGCGGCAACACCGTGGTCCTGAAGCCGGCCGAGACCACGCCGCTGACGGCACTGGCCTTCGCCGACATCTGCCGGCAGGTCGACCTACCGCCGGGTGTCGTGAACATCGTGACCGGTGCCGGTGAGACCGGCGCGCTGCTCGTGCAGCACCCGGGCGTGGACAAGGTGGCCTTCACCGGCTCGACCGATGTCGGCAAGCAGATCCAGCGCACCCTGGCGGGCACGAGCAAGAAGCTCTCGCTCGAGCTGGGCGGCAAGGCGGCCAACATCGTGTTCGACGACGCGCCGGTCGATCAGGCCGTCGAGGGCATCGTCAACGGCATCTTCTTCAACCAGGGTCACGTGTGCTGTGCCGGCTCGCGGCTGCTGGTGCAGGAGAGCGTCCATGATGTCGTGCTGGCCAAGCTGAAGCGACGGCTGCGCACATTGCGCCTCGGCGACCCGCTCGACAAGAACACCGACATCGGCGCCATCAACTCCGCCGAACAACTGGCTCGCATCACGGAGCTGGTGGCCGTGGGAGAGCAGGAGGGCGCCACCAAGTGGCAGGCGCCGTGCGAGCTGCCGGCCAGTGGCTACTGGTTCGCCCCGACGGTGTTCACGGACGTGGGCCAGAGCAGTCGTATCGCGCGCGAAGAGATCTTCGGGCCGGTCCTGTCGGTGCTCACGTTCCGCACGCCGGATGAAGCCGTCGCCAAAGCCAACAACACGCCCTACGGACTGTCGGCCGGCGTGTGGACCGACAAGGGCTCGCGCATCTTGTGGATGGCCAAGAAGCTGCGCGCCGGTGTCGTGTGGGCCAACACGTTCAACCGCTTCGACCCGACATCGCCGTTCGGCGGCTACAAGGAGTCGGGCTTCGGGCGCGAAGGTGGCCGCCACGGGCTGGGGCCGTACCTCGAGGTCGATGCGTGATGGCCGCCGATCGGCTGGACGTGCGCAAGACCTACAAGCTCTACGTCGGTGGTGCGTTCCCTCGTTCGGAGAGCGGCCGCACGTACGAGGTCGTCGACGCCAAAGGCCGCTTCCTGGCCAACGCTGCGCAGGCGTCGCGCAAGGACGCCCGCGACGCGGTGGTGGCTGCCCGCAGCGCGTTCGGCGGTTGGAGCGGTGCCACCGCCTACAACCGCGGCCAGGTGCTGTACCGGGTGGCGGAGGTGCTGGAGGGCCGGCGGGCCCAGTTCGGGGCCGAAGTGGGGGCGGCCGAAGGGGTCACCGCGCGTGCCGCCGATTCGCTGGTCACCGCGGCCATCGACCGTTGGGTCTGGTACGCCGGCTGGGCTGACAAGATCGCCCAGATCGACGGCTCGTCGAACCCGGTGGCCGGGCCGTACTTCAACTTCTCGACGCCCGAGCCCACGGGCGTGGTCGCCGTCCTGGCGCCGCAGTCGTCGTCGCTGCTCGGGTTGGTGTCGGTCGTGGCGCCGGTCATCGTGAGTGGCAACACGTGCGTGGTGGTGGCCTCGGGGGCCCGGCCGCTGCCCGCCGTCACCCTCGGCGAGGTCCTGGCGACCTCAGACCTCCCCGGCGGCGTGGTGAACATCCTCACGGGCCGCATCGCCGAGGTGGCACCGGTGCTGGCCGCCCATCTCGACGTGAACGCCATCGACGCGACCGGAGCCGCCGGCGACGGGGCGCTGGCCACCGCGCTGGAGATCGAGGCGGCCGAGAACGTGAAGCGGGTGCGCCAGGCGCCGCCGGCCGAACCCGACTGGGCTGCCTCACAGGATGGCCGGCGGATCCTTGCTTTCTGCGAGACGAAGACCGTCTGGCACCCGGTTGGCATCTGACGCCGTCGACTCGCGATTGGCCGAGCAGGTCGCCTACTACCGGGCCCGGGCGCCGGAGTACGACGACTGGTGGGAGCGTCGTCACCAGTACGACTTCGGGCCCGAGTTCGAGGCGTCGTGGCAGGCCGAGGTGGCGGCTGTGGGCGCCGCGCTGGATGGCTTCGGCCCAACCGGCAACGTGCTCGAGCTGGCCGCCGGCACCGGCATCTTCACCGCCCAACTGCTGCGCCACGCCGGCCACGTGACGGCGGTCGATGCCTCCCCCGAAGCGTTGGCGTTGAACGTGGCGCGCAACGGGACCGCGCGCGTCACGCCTGTCGTGGCCGACCTGTTCGGCTGGGACCCGCCCGGCCGGTTCGACCACGTCTGCTTCAGCTTCTGGATCTCCCACGTGCCGGCGCCGCGTTGGGCCGGCTTCTGGTCCATCGTGGAACGGGCGCTGGTGCCGGGAGGCCGCGTCTGGTTCTGCGACAACGCCCGCGCCGATCACGCCGCGGCCCATGGGCCGGTCCTCCTCGCCGATCGGGGCGATGCCCAGCGGCCCGATGGCGTGGAGGATTCCGAGCGGGTCCTGCGCGACGGTCGCCAGTTCACCATCGTGAAGCGGTACTGGACGCCCTCCGCGCTGGAGGCCGATCTGGGCGCGCTCGGTTGGTCGGCGCGGTGTGCCAACACGACGTGGGCGTTCCTCTACGGCACCGCCGAACGTGCGTCCGGACGGCGGGTGCCGTAGCGTCGCCGGCCGTGCTCATCGTTCACTGCACCATCGAAGTCGATCCCGCCAACCGAGACGCCGTGCTCGCCGCCTGTGCCGCCCATCAGGAGCTGTGCCGGGCCGAAGCGGGCTGCCACCGCTACGACATCTCCGGTGACGTCGCCGACCCCGGCCGGTTCTACGTCACGGAGCAGTGGGAGGACGACGACGCCCTCGCCGCCCACAGCAAGGCACCCCACGGCCGGGTCTTCGGCAAGGCCCTCGTCGGCGCCGGGCTCAAGGGCTCCACTGCCACCAAGTACACGATCACCGGGGAGTCCAAGCTCTTCTAGCCCGAACTGATCCGCTTTTTGGCGGACCCGCCGACGAAAAGCGAATCAGTTCGTGGCGTTGCTATGGTCACGCCGCTTCCCCCTTCGTCTTCGACGACGGGAGAAGCCCGTGCATTCGCTCAGCCCGACACTCCTCACCTGGATGGCTTCGCATCACGCGGTCGTCCGCCTCGCGGACCTCGAGCAGTTCGGCGTCACGCACGCACACCTTGCGCGACTGCTCAGGGACGGCGCGCTCATCCGCGTACGTGCCCGGCGTGTTCCGGTTGGGTGGCGCGCCGCAGACCTCGGACCAGGCCGCCGCTCTCGCCTGTGCCACCGGCGCCGACGTGCTCGTGTCCCATCAGTCCGCCGGTCGGGTGTGGGGCTTCCGCCGGCTCGGCCCCTCTCAGCACCTCCACGTGCTGTTCGATGGAGCCAGTCATCACTTCATACCGGGCGCCGTCGTCCATCGGTGTCACCGCATCGATCCGGTGGACGTGGTCGAAAGGCCCGATGGCATCCGGGTCACGAGCCCGCCGCGCACCGTCTTCGATCTCGCCGCGACGTTCGACGACGAACGGCTGGAGTCGGTCGTCGAGCAGGTCGTGCACGACGGCCTCGCCACCATTCCCACGCTGGTCGCTACTGGCGCGCGGCTGCGGGAACGTGGGCGGAAGGGCTCGGCTCGGTTCGGGCGGGTGCTCCAGAGCCGGCCGGCGTGGCTCAAGCCGGTCGACTCCGACCTCGAGCTCATCGTCGAGCGCGCCATCATCGCCGCCGGCCTCCCGAGGCCTCTGCGCCAGTACGTCGATCCGGCTACCAAACGGTGAGCTGATCCGGATCGACTTCTACTGGCCCGACTACCGCGAGGCGTTGGAGATCGACCACGTGACGTGGCATGGCGGCAAGCTCGACCTCACGGCGGACAAGCGGCGCGACCGCATGCTGCGGCGCATCGGCATCAACTCGACGCGGGTGACCGACGAGGACGTGCGCCACCGCCTGCCGTCGATCATCGAGGACCTCCGGGTCATCTTTAGCCGAACTGATGCGGGTTTCTGCCTCCTAGACAGACATAAAGCGAATCAGTTCGCCAAAACCCGGGGTTAGACGATGGCGGAGATGCCGAGGCCGGATGCCTTCAACATGGCGTACTGCGGCTTGATGCGCTCGTTGATGATGCGCAGCCGCTCGTCGAACGGGGCGAACGCCGACTTCATGGCGTTCACCGTGAGCCACTCGAAGTCGTCCCACGTGTAGCCGAACGCGTCGCGCAGCTGCCGGAACTCGTTCGACATGGACGTGGCGCTCATCAAGCGGTTGTCGGTGTTCACCGTGACGCGGAACCGCAGCCGCCGCAGCAGCCCGATCGGGTGCTCGGCGATGGACGGGGCTGCGCCCGTGTTCACGTTGGACGTGGGGCACATCTCCAGCGGGATGCGCCGGTCACGCACGAACGCCGCCAGCCGCCCGAGCTCGTAGCGCCCGCCCTCGACGGAGATGTCGTCGACGATGCGCACGCCGTGGCCGAGCCGCTCGGCGCCGCACCACTGGATCGCCTCCCAGATCGACGGCAGGCCGAACGCCTCGCCGGCGTGGATGGTGGTGTGGAAGTTCTCACGCGCCACGTACTGGAACGCGTCGAGGTGCCGGGTAGGCGGGTAGCCGGCTTCGGCCCCGGCGATGTCGAAACCGATGACGCCGGCATCGCGCCACCGCACCGCCAGCTCGGCGATCTCCAGGCTGCGCGCCGCGGTGCGCATGGCCGACAGCAGCCCGTAGATGACGAGCTTGGAGCCGGCCGAGCCGAGCTGGAAGCCGTCGAGCACGGCCTCCACCACCTCGTCCAGGCTCAAGCCGCGGTCGACGTGGAGCTCCGGCGCGAAGCGCACCTCGGCGTAGACAACGCCGTCGCGCGCCAGATCCTCGGCGCACTCGGCCGCCACCCGCGTCGAGGGCGTCGCGGTCCTGCATCACCCCGACGGTGTGGGCGAACGTCTCGAGGTAGAGCACCAAGTCGTTGCGCTTGGCGCCGCGGTGGAACCAGGTGGCGAGATCGTCCACGTCCATGGTGGGCAGGTTCGAGTAGCCCTGCTGGCGAGCGAGATCCACCACGGTGGACGGCCGCACCCCGCCGTCGAGGTGGTCGTGCAGCAGTACTTTCGGCGCGGCCAGGATGGCGTCGTCGGTGGGCCGCTCACTCATCGTGAGCGACGCTATCGTCGCCCGGTCAGGGTCGGATGACGTCGATGATGAGCGGGCGGTGCGGGGGCGGGTCCGGGCGGATCTGGACGGCGCCGCGCACAGCCTCGAGGGCGTCGGGCAATTTGGCGGGGTCGTCGATGTGCAGTTCCAGCAGCGGCTGCCCCTCCTGCACGGCGTCACCCGGCTTGGCCAGGCACATCACCCCGGCGATGGCGCTCACCGGGTGCTCCTTGCGGGCCCGGCCGGCGCCCAGACGCCATGCGCACTCGCCGACGCGTAGGGCATCGAGGTGGGTGAGGTAGCCCGTGGCGGCGGCGGCCAGGACGTGCGTGGTCCGCGCCACCGGCAACGCCGCCGCCAGGTCGCCGCCCTGAGCCCGCACCATCTGCTGCCAGACGCGTTCGGCGGCCCCGGAGGTGAGCGCGTCGTCGGGGGTGTCGTCGTGCACGCCGGCCAGGGCCACCATCTCCCGGGCCAGCGCAAGGGTGATGGTGACAAGGTCGGCCGGGCCCCGTCCCTGGAGGGTCTCGATCGACTCGGTCACCTCGAGGGCGTTGCCGCAGGCCCGGCCGAGGGGCACGCTCATGTCGGTGAGCAGCGCCGTGGTGCGCACGCCGTGGGCGGTGCCGAGGGCCACCATGGTCTCGGCCAGCCGCCGAGCGTCGCCGACGTCCTTCATGAACGCGCCAGACCCGACCTTCACGTCGAGCACGAGTGCCTCCGTGCCCTCGGCGATCTTCTTCGACATGATGGAGCTGGCGATGAGCGGGATGCTCTCGACCGTCGCGGTGACGTCGCGCAGGGCGTACAGTTTCCGGTCGGCCGGCGCCAGGCCAGGGCCGGCAGCGCTGATCACGGCGCCGACCGTGCGCAACTGCGTCACCATCTCCAGCGGCGACAGCGTGGCCCGCCACCCGGCGATGGTCTCCATCTTGTCGAGGGTGCCGCCGGTGTGGCCGAGGCCGCGCCCGGACAGCTGCGGCACGGCCGCCCCACACGCCGCCACGAGCGGGCACAGCACGAGCGACACCTTGTCGCCTACGCCGCCCGTCGAGTGCTTGTCGACGGTGGGCCGCCCGACGCCCGACAGATCGAGGCGGTCACCGCTGTCGATCATGGCGGCCGTCCACGTCGCCAGCTCGTCGGTGGCCATGCCCTGGAAGTAGATCGCCATCAGCAGTGCCGACGCCTGCTCGTCGGGGATGTCGCCGGCGGTGTAGGCGGCGAGGAACCACCGGATCTCCTCGTCGGTCAGCCGGGCGCCGTCGCGCTTGGCTCGGATGACGTGCATGGCCGACGGCATCAGCTTTCCGTACGCCCTTCCATCTTGGTCTCGTCGAAGGCGCCGGGCAGGATCTGCGTCATCGGCGTAGGCGTGCCGTCACCGTCGACGACGCAGGCCGGCCCCCCGTGCTCCCACAGGAGCTGGCGGCACCGCCCGCACGGCATCACCGGCTGGCCGTCGCCGGCCACGGTCACCACCGCGACCAGTCGACCGCCACCGCTCGACGCCAGCGCCGACACCAGGCCGCACTCGGCGCACAGCCCCAGCCCGTAGGACGCGTTCTCCACGTTGCAGCCACTGACGATGCGCCCGTCGTCGACGAGGCCCGCCGCGCCCACGTGGAAGTGCGAGTAGGGCGCATACGCGTGGGTGGCCGCGTCCACGGCCGCCGTCCGCAACGCGTCCCAATCGATGGTGGGCACTATTCCATGCCCTTGCGCCATGGTCGTCCGTCCCACGCCGGTGGCCGGAGGCGTTGCGACGAGAACGCCAGCACCGCGAGCGTCACGACGTACGGCGTGATGAAGACGAGCTGATTGCTGACCTTCGTGGTGATGGAGTAGTAGTACAACACGAACGGCACGACGGCGAGAGCGATGAGGCCGCCTACGAGCTGCCGTTGGGTGATGAGCCGGATGCCCAGCCCGGTGAACACGATGGCGGCCACGATGAACAGCGCCAGCACCGGTGCGGTACCGACCCGCTGCGTCAATGCCTGGGCGTAGGCGAAGAGACCCGCCCCGCCGAAGATGCCGAGCGGCCGCCAGTTGCCGAAGATCATGGCGGCCAGGCCCTGGAAGCCGCGACCGGCCGTCTGCCCCTGGTTGTAGGCCCGCACGTCGATGGCCAGCCACGCTCCGCCCAGGCCGGCGAAGAAGCCCGACAGGGTGACGGCGAGGTAGCGGATGCGGTAGACGGGCACCCCCAGTGAGTCGGCGGCGCCGGGTCGTTCCCCCGACGATCGCAGCCGCAGGCCGACGATCGTGCGCCAGAGCACGTAGGCCGACACCGGGATGAGGAGCAGGGCGATCAGCGTCGTGTAGCTGAGGTCGGTGGTGAACCCCTTCAACAGCCCGGCCACGTCGCTGATGAAGAACCACCGTTTCTCCGAGATCCAACCCAACGGGTCGGGGGTCGAGTGACCGAGGAACTCACCCCCCGAGATGAAGGGCACGGTGAGCTTGCCCATGTGCCCCGTCATCGTGGGCGACTGCGTGATCGTCCCGTCACCCCGGCCGACGAACAGCACGCTGGACAGGTAGCGGCAGAGGCCGGGCGCGATGATGTTGATGGCGAAACCCGAGACGATGTGGTCGACACCGAAGGTGATCGTGGCGAGGCCGTGCAGCAGCCCTCCCAGCGCCCCGCCGATGCCGCCCCACACGAACGCCGACCATGGACCCCACTGGTAGCCCGCCCATCCCGCGAACCAGGTGCCGAGCACCATCATGCCTTCGAGGCCGATGTTCACGATGCCGGCGCGTTCGGCCCACATGCCGCCGAGGCCGGCCAGCAGGATGGGTGCCGAGGCGCCGATGGCGGCGGCGAAGGTCGGGCCGCTCGTCATGTCGGGCGCGTCGGCGATGACGCGCGAGGCCGACAGCACCAGCATGGCGACCGTGGCGAGCAAGAGTGGCCGGGCCCACGGCGACGAACCGAGCCAGCGGTCGAGACCGGTCCGTTCCTCGGCGATGGTGGCGGTTTGGGCGTTCACGAGAGCGCCCCCGCCGGTTCGCGTATGGCCGCCTGCCGTCGTACGGCATTCGCAGCGTCGCGTACCGCTGCAGCAGCGGCGTAGCGCCGGACGACCTCGAAGGCGATCACCGCCGACAGCAGGAGGGTGCCCTGCAGGATCTGCACGATCTCCTGCGGCACGCCGATCGGGGGCAGCGACTGCCCGGCGCGCTCGAGCGACGCCCACACGACGGCGCCCACGGCGACGCCGGCGGGGCTGTTACGCCCGAGCAGGGCGACGGCGATGCCGGTGAGCCCGATCGCCGTGGGGAAGGTGTCGCCGTACTTGTGGAGCTGCGGATCGCTCAGCAGCGGGCCCAGACCGATGAGCCCGGCGACCGCGCCCGACAGCATGATGGTCTTCAGCACCATCGCCTTCGGGTTGACGCCCGACGCGACCGATGCGGCCGGGTTGACGCCGGTCGTGCGCAGCTCGAATCCGAAGCGGGTCCGCCACACGACGACGTAGTACAAGATGCCGAGCACGATGGCAAAGGGCAGGAACCCCTGCAGGAGGGTGTTGGTCGGCAGGTGGTAGCCGAATCCCTCGAGCAACCGATTCAGCGGCGGCAAGGTGCCCGATGGCGGAATGGGCTTCGTCTCGGCGGCCAGATTGGCCTTGGGGTTGCGGAAGTACTCGACCAGCAGGAACGCGCCGATGCCGGTGGCGATGAAGTTGAGCATGATCGTCGACACGACCTCGTTGACGCCGCGCGTCACCTTGAGGATGCCGGCGATGGCGGCGTAGGCGGCGCCGACGCTGACGGCCACCAGGAAGATGAATGCCACGTGGAGGGGCGCCGGCAACGTGACGGCGGCGCCGGCTGCCGCCGCCAGCAGCGCCGCCAGCCGGTACTGGCCGTCAGCGCCGATGTTGAACAGCGCCATCTTGAAGCCGATGGCGACGGCGACGCCGGCGACGTAGTACGGCACGGCCCGGTTGATGATGGCCACGACCGAGTCGGCCGAGTCGAGGTACTGCCACATGGTCTGGAAGGTCTCGACGGGACTGTGGCCGGCCAGCAGCAGTGCGATCGAGGCGACAGCGAGAGCGAGCGCGGCCGCGATGGCCGGAGCGGCCAGCGCGTAGATGATGCGCGACTTCACGCCGCGTCGCCGCCGGTCAGAACGCTGCCGGTCGCGTGGGCGCCGGTCATGTACGAGCCGAGCTCGGCGGGTGTCACCCTCGACGGGTCGAGGGTGGCCACGATGCGGCCGCCGTACATCACCAGCAACGTGTCCGACAGTCCGATCAGCTCGTCGAGATCGGCCGAGACCAGCACGACCGCCAGGCCCTTGCTGCGGGCCTGTTCCATGACGTCCCAGACAGCCGCCTGCGCGCCGACGTCGATCCCGCGGGTCGGGTGCGAGGCCAGCAGCACGGTCGGGTCCGCCATCATCTCGCGACCGACGATGAGCTTCTGCTGGTTGCCACCCGACAGTGCGTAGGCGGCGACCTCGGCGCCGGGCGTGCGCACGTCGAAGCCCTCGATGATCTCGTCGGTGCGGTGGCGGGCACCCTTGCGGCTGATCCAGATGCCGCGGGCCACCGGGGCCTGCGCCTGATGCCCGAGTACGACGTTCTCCCAGAGCGGCGCCTCCAGCACGAGACCGTCACGTTGGCGATCCTCGGGGATGTACCCGAGACCACCGGCCCGTCGGGCTTTCGTGCCCACGTGGGTGGCGTCGCTGCCGGCGATGTCGATGCGACCGGCGGCCAAAGGCTCGGTGCCCAGCAGGGCGCGGATGAGCTCGCTCTGACCGTTGCCCTCCACGCCGGCGATGCCCAGGATCTCGCCCCGATGCACCGTGAACGACACGTCGTCGACCAAGGGCCGGCTGCCCTCGGCACCGGCGACGGTGAGGCCCTCGACGGCGAGCGCGACCTGATCGGTGACCGTGGATTCGCGGCTCTCGGGCGTGGGGAGCTCACTGCCCACCATGAGCTCGGCCAACTGGCGGGCGGTGACGGAGCCGACGTCGTCGATCTCCTTCACGGTCTTGCCGGCGCGGATGACCGTGATGGCGTCGGCCACGCCCAGGACCTCGTCGAGCTTGTGGGAGATGAAGATGACGGTGGAGCCTTGTGCGGTGAGCTCTCGCAGGGCGGCGAAGAGCTCGTCCACTTCTTGCGGCACCAGTACGGCGGTCGGCTCGTCGAGGATGATGATGCGGGCGCCCCGGTAGAGCACCTTGAGGATCTCGACCCGCTGGCGATCGCCCACACCGAGCTCGGCGGTCAGGGAGTCGACCGGGACATCGAGGCCGAACAGTTGGGCGAGGTCGCCGATCTCCTTGCGGGCCCGCCTGATGTCGAGCTTCAACGGCGTCCCTGGCTCGTCACCGAGTACGACGTTCTCCCACACGGTGAAGTTGTCGGCCAGCATGAAGTGCTGGAACACCATCCCGATGCCGGCCTCGATGGCGTCGCGGGGGGAGTGGAACTGACGGGCGACGCCGTCGACCACGATGGTCCCGTCGTCGGGCCGGTGGGCGCCGTACAGCGTCTTCATCAGCGTCGACTTGCCGGCGCCGTTCTCACCCACGATGGCGTGGACCGTGCCGGCTCGGACGGTGAGGTCGACGCCGTCGTTGGCCACCACGCCGGGAAAGCGCTTGACGATGCCGCGCAGCTCGATGGCCAGAGGCGGCGCGCCGGCGTCGGTCATGGTTGGTAGTTCTACTGCGAAACACGAGGTGCCGGGCACAGAGCCCGGCACCTCGCCGTCCGTCACGGCTTGGTGGGCACCGTGATCTTCTTGTCGATGATCTGTTGCTTCAGATCCTCGAGCGTGCCCGCGTACTTGTTGATGTCCTTGTTGCTGACTGAGTACCCGACGCCGTTGTTCGACAGGTCGTAGGTCTTGATCTCGCCGGTGAGCTTGCCGTTGAGCTGGTCGGCGATTGCCTCGTAGGTGGCCACGTCGACCCGCTTCAGGGCCGAGGTGAGGATGAACGGCTGCTGCTCGGGCGACGCCGACAGGTACTGGTCCGAGTCGACGCCGATGGCATAGACCTCGCCCGGCTTCTTCCCCGTCTCCACGACGGCCTCGAACATGCCCTTGCCGGAGCCACCAGCGGCGGCGTACACGACGTCGATGCCACTGTCGTACATGGCCTTGGCGACGGCCTTCCCCTTGGCCGGGTCGTTGAAGCCGGTCGTGTCGGGCAACTCGGTGAGGTACTTCACCTCGACGGTGGCGTCGGGGTTGACCTGCTTGACGCCAGCGGTGAAGCCGGCCTCGAACTCGTTGATCAACGGAATGTTGACGCCGCCGATGAAGCCGATCTTGCCGGACTGCGACGCGCAAGCGGCCGCCGCCCCGACCAGGAACGAGCCCTGGTTGGCACCGAACACCATGGAGCGCACGTTCGGCAGCGGGTTGCCGGCGCTGTCGACGACGGTGGAGTCGATGATGGCGTACTGCTGCGTCGGGTTCTGCGTGGCCGAGGCCGTCACCGCGTCGCCCCAGAGGAAGCCGTTGGCCACGATGAGGGCGTTGTTGCCGACGAACGCCTTGATGCGCTCGGGCCGGTCGCTGCCGTCCGCGGCGGTCGGCGTCGACTCTTGGCCGGTGACGCCGAAGTTGGTCTTGGCGGCGTCGAGGGCGGCCGCCGCAGCGTCGTTGAACGACTTGTCACCGCGACCGGTGACGTCATAGAGGAGCCCGATGCTCTTGCCCTTGCCGTCGGCCGTCTCGTCGGGAAGGCCCGGCACCGTCGCGGTGCCCGACGTGCACGCTCCGCTGCTGCCTGCGGCGGTGGTAGTGGCCCCGCCGGCGGCGGTGGTGGTGGCCGCGGCGTTCGTCGTGGCGCCTCCCGAGGCGGCCGTGGTGGTCGCACCGCCCGATGAGGATGAGCTGTTGTCGCTTCCGCACGCTGCTGCTGTGAGACCGAGTGCGGTCACCAGCGACAGCGCCATCGCCATGCGGCGTCTTTGACGCATTGAGTTCCTCCGTGCTTGCGTGAAAATTGGGGTTCGGATCAGTGATCAGCCTGGATCTGACGACGCTAAGGCGCCGCCGCACCCTCGGCAAGGGTCGGCCGAGCGCGTAACAGAAACGTCATACGCGCCCGGAAAGACGCCCACCGTGGGCGCTCGGGTCGTCCCCGATCCGGCGGACCGCCCACCCTAGAGTTGGTCGCACTGTGCTGTTCCCGACGATCCAGTTCGGCATCTTCTTCCCGATCGTCTTCGTGGGATCGTGGCTGCTGAGGCCGCATCCTCGCCGGTGGAAGCTGTTCATGCTGGTCGCCAGCTACGTCTTCTACGGTTGGTGGGACTGGCACTACTGCCTGCTGTTGGCCCTGGTCACCGTGGGCAACCAGATCTTCGTCGTCGGTATCAACGAGGCCCGATCCCACGGTGCCAAGCGGGCGTGGTGCCTGGTGGCGGTGGCCGCCAACGTGGGTGTGCTCGGCTACTTCAAGTACTACAACTTCTTCGTCGATTCGGTGATGAACGGCTTCGACAAGCTGGGCGTCGGCCTGTCTCCACCGCTCGTGCACGTGATCCTGCCGATCGGGATCTCGTTCTTCACGTTCCAGGCCATGAGCTACGTGATCGACGCCTACCGCGACAACCTCAAGCCGGTCGGCCTGCTCGACTTCGCCGTCTACCTCTCGTTCTTCCCCCACCTCGTGGCCGGACCGATCGTGCGGGCCACGGAGTTCCTGCCGCAGCTACGCCGGCGGGCCGATCCGCGCCACATCGAAGCCTCTCGAGCCTTCCGGTTGATCGTGGCCGGCATGTTCAAGAAGGTGGTGGTGTCGAGCTTTCTCGCCAGCACCATCGTCGACAAGGTCTTCGCCGCGCCGAACAACCACAGTTCGCTGGAGATCCTGTTCGCCATCTATGGCTACGCCTTCCAGATCTACGCCGACTTCAGCGGGTACACGGACATCGCCATCGGCATCGCGCTGCTCCTCGGCATCAAGTTCCCGCCGAACTTCGACTCGCCCTACATCGCGCTGAGCCTGCAGGACTTCTGGCGCCGCTGGCACATGACCCTGTCCCGGTGGCTGCGCGACTACCTCTACATCTCCCTCGGCGGCAATCGGGGCGGGCGGTGGCAGACCTACCGCAACCTCATGCTCACCATGCTGATCGGCGGCCTGTGGCACGGCGCGTCGTGGACGTTCGTGGTGTGGGGCGGCATCCACGGCGTCGGCCTGGTGATGGAGCGGCTGTGGGCGGACCGGCGCGCCGCCTTCGGTCTGCCCGAACCGGCCTCCACACCGGTGCGCAACTTCGTGCGGTGGGCCGTCACCTTCAACGTGGTGTGCCTGGCGTGGGTGTTCTTCCGCTCGCCCAGCCTGGCGCGGGCGTTCGACATGCTGGAGGGTCTGTTCACCCGCTGGGGCGAACCGTCGCCGCTCGTCACCGGGCTGCTCGTGTTCACCTGCGTGGCCATGCTCGCCTGCCAGTTCGTGCCTGAGCGCACGATGCTGCGGGTCCAAGCCGCCTTCTCCACGTTCCCGATCGCCGCCCAGGGTGTGACGCTGGCCGGCTGCTTCTTCCTGATCGACGCCCTCGGCCCCACTGGCGTGGCCCCGTTCATCTACTTCCAATTCTGATGGCCCGCAACGTGCGCGATCCGAGGACAGGGGCGGCACCCGACCGGCCGCGCCGCGACCGCCCCCTGTCAGCCGGGCAGGTGCTCATCGTGGGCATGATCGCCTTCGGCCTGGCGGCGCTGCTGAACTCCCAGACGCTGCTCGACATGGCGAACCGTCAGCCGTTCAACTCGGCCACGCGCGACATCGCGCTGGCCATCACCAAGCCGTTGCACTCGATCGCCGGCGTCTTCCAGTTCACCCGTCCCGGCGAGGCCATCGCCGACGTGCGCGGCGCGCGTGACGACAGCAGCGACACGTTCGCGTTCAACACCACCACCACGACGGTGGCCGGGCAGGCCGGGGCCACCGATGGCGGCGGAGGCGAGGCGACAGGCGCCGCCACGCCCGGGGCCACCACCCCATCCGATTCGGTGCCGGCGTCGACGGCGGCGCGGGTGCCCACCAAGGACGACAAGCTTCGGCTGTACATCGCCGGTGACTCGCAGGCGCAGGGCTTCGGCGAATCGCTGGAGCAATTGGCCGGCAAGACCGGCCTCGTGACACCGTCGCTCGACTTCAAGGTGTCGTCGGGTCTCACGCCGCCCCGACTTCTTCAACTGGCCGGCACGGTTGCAGGATCAAGTGCGCAAGCTCCGGCCCGATGTCGTGGTGGTCGACTTCGGGGGCAACGACGCCCAGCCGATCAAGACCGACGACGGCAAGCAGTACGACGTCACCGATCCGCAGTGGCTCGTGGAGTACTCCAAACGGGTCGGTGCCACGATGGACTTCCTGTCGGCCGATGGCCGCAAGGTGATCTGGGTCGGCACACCGAACGCTCGCGACGACGCGTTCACGCAGCGGCTCGCCGTGCTGCGCACCGCCTTCCAGCAGGAGGCGGCCAAGCGGCCCGACGTGACGTTCGTCGACACGTGGACCCTGTTCCAGAGCCCCAGTGGTGGGTACGCCGACTTCATCGTCGACGACGACGGCGAGGCCAAGCTGATGCGCCAGGACGACGGGTTCCACCTCAACCTGGACGGCGCCAACAAGCTGGCTCGGGCCATCGAGGCCGAAGTCGAGAAGGAGATCGTCGCCCGCGGCGGCAAGCTCTGAGCGTTACTGGGTGCGGCCCCGCTCCACGATGGCGGCGCGGCGGCGCGCCACCTCGTCCTTGTCGAAGCTGGCGATCTGCCAGGCGCGCGCATCGCGCGCTTCCACCTGCCAGCCCTCGTCGACGGTCGTGGCCACCACGTCGGCGTAGGTCGCCCGGATCTGGCGGACGCCGGACTGATCGTTGGAGATGATGTCCAGCGCGATCTTGCGGGTGAACGGGATGAGCTCCTCATGCGGAACGACGTGGTTCACGAGTCCGAACTGGAGCGCCTCGGCAGCGTCCAGGAAGTTGCCCGTGAAGCTCATCTCGCGCGCCCGGCGCACGCCGATCGCCTGGGGCAGCATCACCGTCAGGCCCCACCCGGGCATGACGCCGACGCGTGCGTGGGTGTCGCCGAAACGGGCACGCTCCGACGCGATGAGGAAGTCGCAGGCCAGTGCCAGCTCGAAGCCGCCGGTGATGGCGAAGCCGTTGATGGCGCCGATGACCGGCTTGCTCATCGGCGGGAACGGCCCGCGGGTGACGTCGCCCCCGCCGCCGGCGCCGAGGTTGCTGGCCGTCGACCCGAGCTCTTTGAGGTCGAGCCCGGCGCTGAACGCGGGGTCGGCGCCCGTGAGGATGATGATGTCGACGTCGTCGCGGCCGTCGGCCTCCCGCAACAGCTGCGGGAGCAGCCGCAGCACCTCGCTCGACAGGGCGTTGCGGGCCTCGGGCCGGTTGAGCGTGACGGTGGCGATCTGCTCGCTCACGTCGAGGAGGACGGGGTCGGTCATGAACCGACCCTAGGAGATTGCTGAAGTACGGCCCATCGGTGGCGAGCCCGACGCCACGACCGGGCATGTCGCGCCGCCGCGAGCGCCGATCCCTGGTATTTCAGCAGTCTCCTACGGCTCCTCGTCGGGCGGGAGGTAGCTGAGCGGGAGGTCGCCCAGGCGCACGAGCATGGAGGAGATCCAGCCGCCGAGGGCGCCGAAGTGGTCGTCGAGCAGCCCGCTCGAACCGTCGGCCAGGGTCTCCTCGGCCAGCTCGTAGAGGCCCTCATAGGTGATCTCGATGGCGAACTGAGCGGCGCGGGTGACGTCCTCGTCGTAGGCCACCTCCACCGTCGGGCCGGCCCGCTCCAGCACCTCGTTGCCGATGACGGGACTGGAGCTCGGCAGCACGGCCAGGAAGGCGGCGGGCTCGGGCTGGTCCTCCAGGCGCTGCACCCGGAACACGATCTCCATCTCGATGGCGGGGGCCTCGTCGAACACCTCGTCCACGTACCAGCGCCGGTACGAGGTCTGGCTCCACGTGGGCCAGTCGAAGGTGATGTGGGCCACGACCCGCGGCGGTAGGCCTTCGCCGGGCAGGCCGTAGCTGGTCTCCCACGTCACGTCACCGAGCAGGACGTCCACCTGGAAGTGCTCCTCGAACGCCTGGCGCTCCAGGAACGCACCCTCGAAGGCCTCGCGCAGGGCGGTGATGGCATCGGTGAACACATGGTCGAGCATCGGCGGCCGCAGGCTACCGGCCGGCACGGGTTACGCTCGCCCCGACCAGGGAGTTCACGCCATGAGCCTGCAAGGACCGAGCGGCTGGGAAGAAGAGGGCAGCGACCGCACCAGCCAGCAGCTGAAGAAGTTCGGGCCGCCCGCCGTCATCGCGCTGCTGGCGCTGCTGTTCATCCTGCAGAACCTCGACTCGGTGGACGTCGAGTTCCTGTGGCTCGACTTCACGATGCCGCTGTGGCTGTTGCTGGTGCTGTTCGCCGGCATCGGCGCCGTCGTCTACTGGGGCGTGGAGCGCCGCCGCCGCAGCCGCCGGGCCAAGTCCGCCGGCTAGCGCGCCGGTCGACCCGATCAGTGCCGGGGCAGCTGGGTGAGCGGGCGGTCCGGCCGGATGGCGGCCACGACCGGGCTGGCGGCGAGGGCGGCGAGCTGCGCGCCCGTGGCCTCGGCCGCGAACGACCGTGCCGCGCGCAGGTAGTGCGGGGTGCGCCCGAGGATGCCGGTCACCGCTGACGCCGCGTTGGCCGGTGCCGCAGAACTCGCCCTCGACGCGGCCACGGCCACGGTGCCCGGCCGCCCCCCGATGCCGGCACCACGCCCGATCGGCACCTCGACGCCTTCGGTGGGACCGCTCACCTCGATGAGCACGGACACCGACGCATCCGAACGCTCATGAGCCAACCGGCGCAACGAGCCGTCGGTGATGACGGTGTCGATGCGGTCTGCCATCCCTCCAGCGTACTGCGGCGCACCGGCGGTGCCTTCGCCAGGGCCGAGCCCTAGAGGCCGTGCTCTTTCGCCAGGCCGATGGCGCGCAGCACGTCGATGCGGCCGAAGCCGTAGCGGTGGTCCTGGCCCGCCTCGCCGAGCTCTTTCACGCTTCCGATGAGGAGGTCGAGCAGCACGCTCACGCGACTGCGTTCATCGACGGCGGCGAGCTGGTTGGTGGCCGACAGGAGCACCGCCACCGCACCCGTCGTGTGGGGCGTGGCCATCGACGTGCCACTCAGCACGGCCCACTGACCGCCGGGCACGCTGGACTCGACCGCTACGCCGGGCGCCGACACCTCGGGCTTGGGGTACGGGAGGGGTAGCAGGCCGGGCCGGACGACGTCGGACTCGGTGAGGATCTGGGTGCGGCCGCCGCTGAAGCCGGCCACGAGGTCGGTGACGTCGGTGGCGCCGACCGACAGGGCGAACAGATCGCTGCCCGGTGAGCCTCCGGTGCCGTCGCCCTCGTTGCCCATGGCCGTCACGACGGCGACGCCGCGCAGGAAGCAGTCGAGGATGGCCCGCGTGTAGGTGCCCGGTGTCTCGGGACCGATCACGACGGCACCGAGCGACATGCTGATCACGTCCACGTTGCGATCGAGGGCCCAGTCGATGCCGGCCAGTGCCTGCGCGTCGGTGCCGCCCTTCTCGCCGTCGAGCACGAGCCCGACCGCCAACTTGGCCTCGGGCGCCGCCCCGATCCACTTCCCGCTGGCGTTGCCGCCGGCGATGATGCCGCACACGTGGGTGCCGTGGCGATCGGTGTCATGCGGGGTCGAGCCCGTGACCCGCCTGCCGTGGGCCTCGAACTCGGCCCAGTTCACGACCTTGCCCTTGAGGTCGGGGTGCTCGGCATCGACGCCGGTGTCGAGGACGGCGACCTTCACGCCCTTGCCCCTGGCGTTGTAGGCACCCCAAGCCGCCAGCGCACCGATGCGCTCGATGCCCCACGAGCTGGCGCGGCACGCGGCGGCGGCCGCCGGCAGCGTGTCGAGCTCGATCACGCGCGGCACCTGCAGATCGCGGTTGGGGTAGACGGCCACGACGGCGCCGGGCTCGTCGCGCAGCGAGGCCAGCTCGTCGCGGGTGAGCGTGGCGGCCACGCTACGGGCGGCCAGCAGCGGGGTCACCGGGCTGGCGGCGGCATCCTCGCCGGTGCGGGCCAGGGCGGCGTGGACGGCGTCGGTGGCCAGGACCTGCTGCACGGTGGCGGTAGCGGCCGCCTTGGCGGGTTCGGGTGCCGGTGCGCCGGTCACCGACGCGGCCAGGCTCGGGTTGCGCCCTCGGCGGCCGCGACTGGGCCGGGTGGCCGGGGCCAGGTCGCGCACCAGCTCGCCAGGCCGGGCCACGAGCCGGCGCTGGGCGACCGCTGATGCGGCGGCGCTGGCGAGGGTCTTGGTCGCCCGGTCGTTCTCCCTGGCCTGGAGGATGACCGACACCGTGCGGGCGGTGGTTTCGTCGAGCAAGCGCTCGATCTGGTGCTGCACCGACGTGGTGGCCATCGGCTCGACTGTAGGACCGTGGCAGACTGCCCCGCCGTGAACGCATCTCTGCTGTCTCCGGGTAGGCCGTCGTGAGCCTCGTCGTGGTCGACGTGGCCGACGGCGTCGCCACCCTCACGCTCAACAACCCCGACGAACGCAACACCCTGACCGCCCCGATGGTGCAGGAGATCGTCGCCGCCATGGACCGCATCGAGGCCGATGAGAGCGTCGGCGCGGTGGTGGTCACCGGTGCGCCGCCGGCGTTCTGCGCGGGGGCCAACCTGGGCAACCTGGCCGAGGCCGAGGGCGCCAGCCTGCGCAACATCTACGAGGGCTTCCTGCGGGTGGCCCGCAGCCCGCTGCCCACCCTGGCGGCGGTGAACGGTGCCGCCGTCGGTGCCGGCATGAACATGGCGCTCGGCTGCGACGTGCGCGTCGCGGGGCGTTCGGCCCGCTTCGACACCCGCTTCCTGCAGCTCGGCATCCACCCCGGCGGCGGCCACACGTGGATGCTGCGCCGGGGTGTCGGACCGCAGGCGGCGGCCGCCCTGGTGCTGTTCGGCGACGTGGTGGACGGCACCGAAGCGGCCCGCATCGGCCTGGTGCATCGCTGCTTCGACGACGGTGACCTCCTCGACGCCGCCCACGCCATGGCGGCCAAGGCGGCCTCGGCACCGCGAGAGCTGGTCGTCACGACCAAGCAGACCCTGGCCGACATGGCCGGCATCGTCGCCCACGACGACGCCGTCGACCGCGAGATCGAGCCGCAGCTCTGGAGCACCCGCCAGCCGTGGTTCCGGGAGCGCCTGGCCGCCTTGCAGGCCCGCATCTCCAAGAAGTCCTGAGCGGCCAGTGGCTCCTATCCGCGAGCTGGCCGACGCGTACCTGGACGCAATGCTCCCGCTCGACCCCTACCTGGCCACGGCCGTCGGCGACCCGACCTACGACGATCAGATCGCCGACTACTCGCCCGAGGGGGTGGCGGCGCGCGCCGAACTGGGCCGCTCGACGCTCGCCGCCCTCGACCGCCTGGACGCCGCCGACGACGCCGAGCGGCTCTGCGGGGCGCTGCTACGGGACCGGCTGCAGGCCGAGTTGGTGGCCTTCGAGGCCGACGAGCACCTGCGGGCGTTGCGAATCTTCGGCTCGCCCATCTCGGCCGTCCGGGAGGTCTTCGACCTCGCACCGCGGGAGACGCTCGACGACTGGGCCAACGTCGCCAAACGGATCGCCGCCGTGCCCCAGGCCTACGAGCGGGTCGAGGCGGCGCTGCGCGAGGGGATGGCCGAGAACCTCCTGGCCGCTCCTCGCCAGGCGCTGGCCTGTGCCGAGCAGACGGCCACCTGGGCGGGGTTGGAGGCCGGCGCCGGACCGTGGTTCGTGGAGCTGGCCGCCGGGGGTCCAGAGCAGCTCCGTCCCGAGCTGGACGCAGCCGCGGTGGCGGCCACCGAGGCGCTCGTGTCGATCACCCGGTTCCTGCGCGAGGAGTACGCCCCCCGCGCCGAGGGCGTGCCCGACGCGGTGGGCGCCGACCGCTACGTGGTGGCGGCGCGGCAGTTCCTGGGGGCCACCCTGGACGTCGAGGACGCCTACGCCTACGGCTGGACGGAGCTGCAGCGCATCGAAGACGACATGCGCGGGGTCGCCGCCCGCATCCTGCCCGGGGCGTCGCTGGGCGAGATCTACGCCCACCTGAACGCCGAGGGCGAGGCCATCGAGGGCGAGCAGGCGTTGCTGGTCTGGCTGCAGGCGCTCATGACCGAGACCATGGACGCTCTCGACGGGACGCACTTCGATCTCTCGGGTGACATCCGCAAGGTGCAGGCCATGCTGGCACCGCCCGGCACTGCGGCGGCGGCCTACTACACGCCGCCCTCGCAGGACTACAGCCGGCCGGGGCAGACCTGGTATCCCACGCTCGGGCGTACCCGCTTCCCCATCTGGGAGGACGTGAGCACCTGGTACCACGAGGGCGTGCCCGGTCATCACCTCCAGATGGGCGGATGGCTGTCGGCCGCCGATCGCCTCTCGCGCTACCAACGGATCGAGTTCATCTCCGGCGACGCCGAGGGGTGGGCGCTGTACGCCGAGCGGCTCATGGACGAGCTCGGGTTCTTCACCGCAGCGGACCGTCGCATCGGCTACCTCACCGGTCAGCGGTTGCGGGCCACGCGGGTCGTCGTCGACATCGGCATGCACTGCGAGATGCCCATTCCCGAGGGGCAGCCGTTCCACCCGGGTGAGCGCTGGACGCCAGAGCTCGGCCGCGAGTTCCTGATGGAGCACGGCGGCCCCGATCCCAACTTCCTGCACAGCGAGTGGATCCGCTACCTGGGCATGCCGGGTCAGGCCATCTGCTACAAGCTGGGGGAGCGGGTGTGGCTGGCCGGACGGGACGCCGCCCGCGCCGCCCACGCCGCCCGGGGCGACGCCTTCGACCTCAAGGCGTGGCACACCGGCGCACTGCGGCTGGGTCCTGTCGGCCTCGACGATCTCGCCGCCGAGCTGCCGCGCCTCTAGCGGCGGCTTCGCCTCCTGGCGTGGCTCGGAGGGCGAAAGGATGCCGGGGACACAATTCGGACCACTCGATAGCGCCACCTGTCACCGTGGCGCCGATGCGGGCGGTTTGGTCGACTCGTGCACACTGTTCGTGGCCCCGTCCTCGCCCAGTGAGCCTCCGTTGGTCGAACGCCACGGTGGGTGAGCATGCCTGCCTTGATTCTGGGTGCAGATGAGCTTCTCGGCGCGTGAAAGTGTCGAATCTGCGACTGAACCGCGATGAGAACGGACGACGGCGGCCGTCGCCGACCACGCGCCGTGACGACAACTGACCGAGGCACTCCGCAGGGACGGCGCCGCCCACGAGCTCTCCGCTACAACCAGTCGCGCGCCAGCTCGGCGCGGCGCTCGTCCCACTCCTCGGACGTGATGGCGTACCGGACGTGGTCCTCCCACGCCCCGTTGATCTCGAGGTAGCGCCGCGCCACCCCTTCCTCCCGGAACCGCAGCTTCTCCATCACCCGGCGACTGTTGGCGTTGCGGGGGATGATGGCCACCTGCAACCGGTGGAGCCGCAGCTCCTCGAAGCCGAAGCGGGCCAGCACGATGACGCTCTCGGGCATGTAGCTGTTGCCCGCCCTCGCCTCGTCGATCCAGTACCCCACGTAGGCGTTCTGGAACGAGCCCCGCTGCACCGAGTTCAAGTTGATCTCGCCCGCGAACGCGTTGTCCACGAAGATGCCGAACCCGTAGCCGGCGCCGAGCTGGCGCTCGCGCTCGCGGGCGCTGCAGCGCACCGCGAACGCCTCGCGCTCCCGAGTCGGGTCGGGCATGCCCGGGATGCGGGCCTGCTCCCACTTCAGCAACCACGCCTCGTTGCGCACCCGCACCTCGCTCCACGCGGGGAAGTCGGTCGGGACGAGGGGGCGCAGCGTCACCCGCCGGCCGGACAGCCTGATCACGGGGCGGGATGGTACCCATCAACACCGGTGGCGAGCCTGCTGAGGTCGTCGCCGGTGAGGCGGTGGGTGCGCCACTCGTCCAGGGTGACGGCCCCGAGCGCCCGGTAGAAGCCGAGGGCCGGCTCGTTCCAGTCGAGCACGGCCCACTCGACGCGCCCGTAGCCCCGCTCGGTGGCGATGGCGGCCAGGGTCGCCAGCAGCGCCCTCCCGTGGCCGGTGCCGCGGTGCTCGGGCCGCACGTAGAGGTCCTCGAGGTAGATGCCGTGGCGGCCGACCCACGTGGAGAACGTCAGGAACCACAGGGCGAATCCCACGACGGCGTCGCCGGCCGTGGCCACATGGGCGAACACCGCCGGCGATGCACCGAAGAGGGCCTCGTGCAGCATCGCCTCGGTGATGTGCACCTCATCCGGGGCCCGTTCGTACTCGGCCAGGTCCCTGATGAGACCAACGATGGCGGCCACGTCAGCGGCCTGGGCGGGGCGGACGCTGGGGCCGGTTGCACCCGTCATGCCGGTGCCGGCTCCACCACGAGGGCGTCGAGGAGATCCGCGTCGCACACGACCAGCTCGTCGGCGTGGAGCAGGCGCATGACGGCCACCAGCACGCAGCAGCCGCCGACGATGATGTCGGCCCGCTCGGACTGCAGACCGGGGTTGTGGATGCGATCGGCCAGCGGCTCGGTGGCCAGGGTCCGGAACACGTCCTCGGCGGCGGCCCGGCTCAACCGGAAGTGGTGCACCTGGTCGCGGTCGTAGACGGCGAGGCCGATCTCGACGGCGGCCACGGTGGTGACGGTGCCGCCCACACCGACCAGCACCGGTGCGTCCTGGGCGCTCGGGACGAACTCGCGCAGCGCGTCCTCCACCATGTCGTGGACCAGCCCGATGGCGTTGATCAGCTCCTCGGGCTGGGGTGGGTCGTGACGCAGCTCCGACTCGGTCAGGCGTACCGCCCCGACGTCCAGCGAGCACGCCTCCTGGGCGGTCGTGGTTCCGACCGCCAGCTCGGTGGAGCCGCCACCGATGTCGATCACCAGGAAGGGTCCGTCGGCAGGGTCCAGGCCGGCCACGGCACCGGCGAACGACAGCCGGGCCTCCTCCTCACCCGACAGCAGTTCGGGCGCCACCGCGAGGATCGGCTCGACGGCGCCGAACAGCTCGGCGCGGTTGGCGGCGTCACGCGCCGCTGACGTGGCCACCACCCGTAACGGCGGGCGGCCGTGCCCGTCGAGCACGCCGGCGAAGGCCCGCAGCGTGTCGAGGGTGCGCTCGATGCCCTCGGGATCGAGCCGCCCGGTCCGGTCGACACCGGCCCCGAGCCGCGTGATCACCGAAAGGCGCTCGAGGTCGCGGTCACCGTCGCGCACGAGCAGCCGCACCGAGTTGGTGCCGATGTCGATGGCGGCGCGGCGTCATTCGAGGTGTGCGGCGACCCAGCGCCCGATCGGGTCGTCGCCGCCCGCGAGATGCCAGGCGTAGTGCGCGTGCAGGCACTTCACCCCGGTGGCGGTGCCCCCGACGCCGCCTCTCGGCCGGGGTCCGGTGGTTCCCGGCGGCAGGGCGAGGTCGCGATCGGCGGCGTAGCGGGCATGGGCGTCGGCCACGGCCACGGGGTCGACCTCGGCCTCGGCTCGGCGCACCCCGCCGGCCGCTTCGAGCCGGCTCACGGCTAGGACGGCAGCGCGACCCACCAACCAGTAGCGCGTCGGCATGGGCCGGCCGTCGTCGAGCAGCGGTGAGTTGAGGATCACGACGGGTCCGCCCGAGGCATCGCGCACGACGACCTCGAAGGCACCCTCGGGAGGCCGCCCGAGCAAGCGGGCAACGGCGATCTGGTCGTCGTCCTCAGTCACTCCGGCGGTGCCGGCGAAGCAGCAACAGCAACACGATGATCACCAGTCCGACGGGAATGAGACGCTTGGCCAGCGGCGCGCCGGCGGCGTCCAGCAGGTCGATGGGCGCCGCTTCGGGCTGGGCCACCTTGCGCACGCCGGTGTCGGTCGTGGTGGCGCCGGCGGCGGCCTCAGGGGCGGTGGCGGCTGTCGGTGCCGAGGCCGGCGCGGCGCTGCCGGCGCTCGGGGTGGGTTCGGCCTCGGCCTGCGTCGACGGGCCGAGCACGGTGGTCTCCAGGCAGTCGACGAACTGGCCGAGCAGCTTGGTGCTCACATCGGCCAGGGCGCCCCGGCCGAACTGGGCCACCTTGCCGGTGATGGTGAGGTCGGTCGAGACGGTGACCTTGGTGACCGCGTCGCCCTGGGGCTCCAGCTTCGCGGTGATGAGCGCCGACGCGTTGCCCTTGCCGGTGGTGTCACGACCCTCGGCCTTGAGCACGGCCTTGTGGTTGACGTCGTCCTTCTCGATGAAGGTGGCCTGCCCCTTGAACTGGGCGAGGATGGGTCCGACCTTGATCTTCACCACGCCGCGGTAGACGTCGCCCTCCACCTCTTGGAGCTGGGCGCCCGGCAGGCAGGGGGCGATCCGCTCCACGTCGGTGAGGATGACCCAAGCATCGTTCACCGCCACGTTCACGGTGAAGTCGTTCACGAGTTCCATCGCTGCAGGTCCTCCACAGTGTCGATGTCGGCTGGATCGCCTGGGCACGCTACTTCCCGCACGAGGTCGGGACGATTTCTCATCAACGTACGAGCACCCTCGTCGCCGTCGGTGGCGAGCAAGGGCCAGACGTCGCGGCGCAGCCGGACGGGATTACCCCGGCGGCCGGCGTACGTGGCCACGACGATGGCACCGTCGGACGCGGCGACGCGGCGCCACGCCTCGGCCTCGATGAACGGCTGATCGGCCAGTCCCACCACGACGGCGTCGTGACCGGCGGCGGTGGCGTGGGTGACGGCGGCCTGGACCGAGGTGGCCTGGCCTTCGGCCCACCGGTCGTTGGCCACCACGGTGATATCGGGGGGCAGGTCGAGGGGCACGGCGCCGGTCACCACGACGACCTCGTCGAGGTCGGCTGCTCTCGCCGCCGCCAGGGCGTGCTGGTACACCGGCTGGCCCCGTAGGGGAGCGAGGAGCTTGTGGGCATCGCCGCGGAAGCGCGTGCCGCCGCCGGCGGCCAGCAGCACGGCGGCCACGGTCATGCGGCCGCCGCCGTCAGCCCCGCCGTCATCAGTAGGACCGCGGCAGCCCGAGGACGTGCTCGCCGAGGTACGCCAGCACCAGCTCCTGGCTGATGGGCGCGATGCGCATGAGGCGGGCCTCGCGCCAGTAGCGCTCGACGTCGTATTCGGAGGCGTAGCCGAAACCGCCGTGGGTCTGCATGGCCCGGTCGGCGGCCTCGTAGCCGGCATCGGCGGCCAGTAGCTTGGCCATGTTGGCCTGCTCGCCGCACGGCAGTCCGTTGTCGTAGCGCCACGATGCCTCGCGGATGACCAACTCGGCAGCGCGCAGGTCGGCGTAGGCCTGCGCCAGTGGGAAGGCGAGGCCCTGGTTCTTGCCGATCGGCCGACCGAACACGACGCGCTCGTTGGCGTAGCGCACGGCACGACGGATGGCGACCTGGCCGATGCCCAGCGCCTCCGAGGCCACCAGGATGCGCTCGGGGTTCAAGCCGTTCAGGAGGTAGCGGAACCCTTCGCCTTCCTCGCCCACCCGATCGGTGACCGCCACCGGAAGGTCGTCGTAGCGCACCTCGCACGACACCACCGCGTTGCGTCCGACCTTCGAGATGGGGACGATGTCGACCTCGGGGCGCTGCAGATCGGCCAGCAACAGGGTGAGCCCGTCGGTGCGGCGCTCGCACTGCTCGAGCGGGGTGGTGCGCACGAGCAGGAGCACCTTCTCGCAGTAGAGCGCCTTCGTGGTCCACACCTTGCGGCCGCGCACGATGTACACATCGCCGTCGCGAGTGGCACGGGTGGTGAGGGCCGTGGTGTCGGTGCCGGCATCGGGCTCGGTGACGCCGAAGGCCACGTGCAGATCGCCGCTGGCCACCCGGGGCAGGTACGTCTGGCGCATCTGCTCGGAGCCGTGGCGGTTGACGGGCTCCATGCCGAAGATCGACAGGTGGATGGCCGAGCAGCCGTTCATGGCGGCGCCCGAGGCCGCCACCTCCTGCAGCACGATCGACGCCTCGGTGATGCCCATGCCGCCGCCGCCGTAGCGCTCGGGTATGGCGATGCCCACCCAGCCGCCGTCGGCCATGGCCCGGTAGAAGTCCCAGGGGAACTCGTGGTGGCTGTCGTGATGGCGCCAGTAGGCGTCGTCGAAGCCAGCGCAGACCGCCCGAACACCTTCGCGGATGAGCTCGTGATCGGGGTTCGGTGTGAAGTCCACGGACCCCGATCTACCACGGTGGGAGTCGGCCCGGCGAACGGCGCTGTGACCGATGCCACATCGTTAGCCCTGGCGCTGTCATCAGACCGTCAACTAAACCCGTCACCCAATCGCAACCTGGCGTTCAGCCTGCTGCGCTGGTCCCCCATGGCGGCGGACCGCGGGCGGGAGGAGGTTGAACCGGCTGCTGCGCTCTCGTGTGGCGCGGCGGGGTTGCGGCGGAAACCCCCTCACCAAGTAGTCGCCGTACGCCTGTCCGTCACCTTTCCAGGGCAGGCGCCCCTCTGGAGGTCGAGTTGCCGCGCACCACCGGTGGCGTGCTCAAGCGCGCCATCACCATCGTCACCGTGTTCCTGGCTGCCATCGCGGCCATCTGTGCCCTCGTCACCGCCGGTCCTGCCGGCGCCGCTGAGCGTGTCCCTGCGGTCCGTGAGCCGGACGCCTTGGCCAGCGCCGCGGCGCAGTCGCTGGCCGACTTGCGCACGGTTCGCATCGCCCACGTCGCCGACGCCTTGTCCGGCGGTTCGGCCGCCGGCGCCAGCGTCAGCGCCGACGCGGCCTACGCCGCCGATCTCGGCGTCGTCGCCGGTCTGGTGGCGTCGCGTACCAGCATCGCGCCCGAAGCGTTCGTGCAGGCATGGACCGTGACCGACCCGACGCGCATGACGGTGCTGCTGTCGGCGCTGGCCGAGGTGGGCGTGCCCTACCGCCGCCTCGGCTCCAGCCCCGAGAGCGGCTTCGACTGCTCCGGGTTCACGATGTACGCCTGGGCTCAGGCGGCAGTTGCCCTGCCGCACCAGGACCGCTCGCAGATGGGGATGTCAGCCTCCCGGACATGGGAGACGGCCAAGCCGGCCGACCTCGTGCAGTACCCGGGCCACGTGATGCTGTACCTCGGTGCCGGCCAGGCCATCGTGCACGCCCCCAACACGGGGACCGTCGTACGGGTCCAGGAGATCACGGGCCGCAGCGTCCGCCTGGCCAGCCCGATCGACTGACGCGACCCGGCCGGCCCGGGTGCTGCCGGGACGCTCTGGTGCGCGGTCGAGCGCGCGGCCTGCGCGCTCGGACGCTCTGGTGCGCGGTCGAGCGCGCGGCCCGCGCGTATGCCGGTGCGGCGGCGCGGTGCGGCGTGCGCGCCCGTCCCGGCCGGCCCGGGTGCTGCCGGGACGCTCTGGTGCGCGGTCGAGCGCGCGGCCTGCGCGCTCGGACGCTCTGGTGCGCGGTCGAGCGTGCGGCCTGCGCGCATGACGGTGCGGCGTCGGGCACAGCGGCGGCACAGCGGTGGCACCGGCGGCGGTGGCGCCGAGCGGCGGGCGCCGGCTAGTGGATGGCGCCGGAGCCCTCGCGCAGGGAGGGGGCGGCGCGCCCGGTGCGCAGGGCGATGATCTCGGCGCAGATCGACACGGCGGTCTCCTCGGGCGACCGGGCGCCGAGGTCCAGCCCGATCGGCGCCATGATGCGGTCGAGCTCCTCCGGGGCGCTGACACCCACCTCGGCCAGTCGCTCCATGCGCTTGGCGTGGGTCTTGCGGCTGCCCATCACGCCGATGTACCCGACCCGGCTGCGCAGCGCCCCTTCGATAGCCGGCACGTCGAACTTCGGGTCGTGGGTGAGCACGCACACCGCGTCACGCGGACCGAGCGTGGGGCCGACGCGCTCGAGCAAGCGGTTGGGCCATTCCACGACCACCTCGTCGGCCATGGGAAAGCGGCGCTTGGTGGCGAACACCTCGCGCGCGTCGCACACGGTGACCCGGTAGCCGAGCACCTTGGCCACGCGCGCCAGCGCGGCGGTGAAGTCGACGGCGCCGAAGATGATCATCTGCGGCGGCGGGGCGTAGCTCTCGATGAAGACGTCGACCGGGGTCACCCCCGCGGCGTCCGGGTTGGCCTCGCCGGCCGAGCCGTAGTGGCGCACGCTGGTACGTCCCGCCTCCAGCTCGGCGAGGGCGTCACGCCCGGCGACGCGATCCAGATCGGCGTTGCCGAGCGACCCGAGCGGAACCTCCCCGGGACGCACCAGCAGCTTGCGCCCGACGCCAGGTCCGGCGATGACGGTTGCAAGTGAAACCGGTTGCTCGGCGCGCAAGGCGTCGCGCAGCGTCTCGTAGATGGTCACCGGGCTACCAGTCGAGCGGTTCGATGAACAGATGGATCGTGCCGCCACACGTCAGCCCCACCGAGAAGGCCTCGTCGTCGCTGTAGCCGAACGTGACGATCCGCGGCTCGCTCTGGCCCGACAACACCCCGAGCGCCTCGGTGACCACCGCACCCTCCACGCACCCGCCCGAGACGGACCCGGCGACCTCGCCGTCCTCGCTCACGGCCATGGCGGCGCCAGGATCCCTGGGTCCCGAGCCCTCGATGTCGACGACCCGGGCCACGGCTACCCGGCGTCCGGCCGACCGCCACCGCTCGATGTCGTCCAAGATCTCACGCACGATGGCACGCTACCGGGAGATCTCCTCCGCCAGCTCCTGGAGGGCCGCCAACGAGTGCCCTTCGACGAAGGAGTCGATGTAGGGGAGGGCGGCCGCCATCCCGCGGGCCAGCGGGGCGTAGCCGGGTGTGACCTTCAACGGGTTGACCCACACGATGCGGTGGGCCACACGCGACAGCCGGGCCATCTGCTCACCCAGCACGGCCGGATCGCCCCGATCCCAGCCGTCGGACAGCACCACCACGATGGCCCCGCGGGCTAGGCCCCGCACGCCCCACTGGTCGTTGAACTGGCGGAGGCCGTCGCCCAGACGGGTGCCCCCGGACCAGTCCATGACCCGCCCGGCCGCCTGCCGCAGCGCGACGTCGGGGTCGCGCGACCCCAGCTCGCCGCGTCATGCGGGTCAGCCGGGTCCCGATGGCGAAGGCCTCGACCTTCTGGCGGCCGGCGACAGCGGCGTGCACGAACCGCAGCAACGCCCGTGCGTAGGACTCCATCGAGCCGGAGATGTCGATGAGCAGGATCAGCCGGCGGGGCCGCGTGCCCTGTTCGAGATGAACGGTGCGCACCGCTTCGCCTTCGGCCCGCAGCGCTGCCCGGACGGTGCGGCGGAGGTCGATGCGGCCCCGGGAACGCCGTGATCGCACCAGGCGGCGCGAGCGGCGCAGCGATCCCGCCAGGCGCAGGTCGGCCATGAGCCGCTGGGCCTCGTCCAGCTCGGCGGCGTTGTAGGCGGCGAAATCACGGTGCCGGAGCACCTCGGTGCGCGAGAAGCGCAGCGTGATGTCGGGCTCGTCGGCCGCCTCGGCGTCGTCGTCGTCGGCTTCGTCGCCCTCATCGCCGTCGTCGACCGCGATGGTGAGGTGGACGAGCTCCGGCTCGGGCTCGCCGGCGGTGGCCGGCGCTTGGCGGTCCCAGAAGGCGGTGAAGGCCCGGTCGTAGACGCCGATGTCCTCCGGCCGGTGCACCAGCGTCGCTCGTCCCGCCCAGTAGACGCTGTCGCGCCGGTCCAGCCCGATGGCGCCGACCGCCTCCGTGAACGTGAGCACGCTGTCGACCGGCACGTTGAGCCCGGCGCCCCGCAGCACCCGGCCGAACGCGGTGGCCAGTGCGGCGGCGTCAGCCAACCGCGTCGCTCCGTTCGAAGGCCTGTCGCACGAGCTCGCCGAGGCCCCCTTGGCGTACGCGTTCCTGATCCTCGCGGTACTTCAGCACGGTGCCCAACGTGTTGGACACCGTGGCCTCGCTGAGGTCCTGGCGACCGAGCACGGCCAGCGACGTCGCCCAGTCGATCGTCTCGGCCACCCCCGGCGGCTTGTAGAGGCCCATGGCCCGCAGGGACTGCACGGCGGCGGCGACCTCACGGGCGAGGCGGTCCGTCACCTCGGGAGCTCGCAGGCGCACGATGGCGACCTCGCGCTCGAAGCCCGGATGCTCGACCCAGTGGTAGAGGCAGCGGCGCTTGAGGGCGTCGTGCACGTCGCGCGTCCGGTTCGACGTGATCACCACGATGGGCGGCGTGGCCGCGGTGAACGTCCACAGCTCGGGCACCGTCACCTGGTAGTCCGAGAGCACTTCCAGGAGGAACGCCTCGAACTCGTCGTCGGCCCGGTCCACCTCGTCGATCAGCAGGATCGGTGGCGGCCCCTCGCGATGATCGATGGCGCGCAGCAACGGCCGCTTCACGAGGAAGCGCTCGGAGTACAGCTCGTCCTCGAGGGTGTCGGTGGCAGCGCCGGCGGTGGCTCCAGTGGCCTCGGCGGCGCGCAGGTGGAGGAGCTGGCGGGAGTAGTCCCACTCGTAGACAGCCTGGCTGGCGTCGATGCCCTCGTAGCACTGGAGGCGGATGAGCTCGCCTCCCGTCCACCGGGCCAGCACCTTGGCGACCTCGGTCTTGCCCACGCCCGCCTCACCTTCGAGCAGCAGCGGGCGATGGAGTCGCAACGCGAGGAAGATGGCAGTGGCCAGGCCCTCGTCGGCGAGGTAGCCGTGCTGGGTGAGCGCGGCGCTGACGTCGGAGACAGTGGTGGGGGCGTCGGACATCGTGAGTGGCAGCCTACGGTCGCCCCACTACGGTCACCGCATGGACCTGGGGTTGAACGGGCGACGGGCGGCGGTGGCGGCGGCATCGGCGGGACTCGGCTACGCGTCGGCGGCGGCGCTGGCCGCCGACGGCGCCAAGGTGGCGATCTGCGGCCGCGACCTGGCCCGCGTCGAAGATGCAGCCGCCTCGATAGGCCACGGTGTCATCGGGTTGGTGGCCGACGTGGGCAGCGCCGCCGGCGGTGCCGCCTTCGTGGCCGCCGCCACCGAAGCGCTCGGCGGCATCGACATCCTGGTGACGAACGCGGGCGGGCCGCCGCCGGGCAACTTCACCAGCACGCCCGTCGATGCCTACGAGCCGGCGATCGACCTCAACCTGCTGTCCGTCGTGGGCATGTGCAAGGCGGCGGTGCCGGCGATGCAGGAGCGACAGTGGGGACGGGTCGTGGCCATCACGTCCGTTTCGGTGCGCCAGCCGATCGCCGGCCTCATCCTGTCGAACACGGCGCGCGCCGGGGCCACCGGGTTCCTGAAGACGCTGGCCCGGGAGGTGGCACGTGACGGCGTGACGGTGAACTCCGTGCTGCCGGGCATCCACGCCACGGGCCGCATCACCGCGCTGTACGGCTCGCAGCCCGACGCCGGCAAGCTGGGGATCCCCGCCGGGGTGATCGGTGACCCGGTCGACTTCGGGCAGGTGGTGGCGTTCCTGTGCTCGGAGCCGGCGCGCTTCGTCACCGGGGTGGCGCTCACGGTCGACGGCGGCCAGGACGCGGCGCTGATCTGAGCGAACCGACGCGTGTTGTCCGTCACCGACGGGGACAACGCGCATCAGTTCGAGTCGACGGGCTAACCGGCGGCGGACTCCAGGGCGCGGCGGGTGAGCACCTTGGCGAGGTGGACGCGGTAGTCGGCCGATGCGTTCAGGTCGGCCGACGGCTCGGCCTCGGCGGCCGCCAGCTCGGCGGCCTCGGCCGGCGATGCGCCTTGCAGCCAGGCGTTGGTGGCGCTCTCGGCGAAGATGGGCGTCGAGCCCATGTTCACGAGGGCGATGCCGCCGTGGCCGTTGGCGCGGGCGGCGGCCACACCGACGATGGCCCAGTCCTGGGCCCGGCGGTTGAACTTCTGGAAGCCCCACGCTGTCCCTGCCGTCTTGGGCACCCGGATCTCGGTCAGCAGCTCGTCAGCGGCCAGCGAGGACTCCAGGAACCCCGTGAAGAAGTCCTTCGGGCCGATCACGCGCTCCGAGCCGCCGGGGCCGGCAGCCACGAACGAGGCCCCCAGGGCCAGCAGCGTGGCCGGCAGGTCCGACGCCGGGTCGGCGTGGGCCACCGAGCCACCGATCGTGCCGCGGTGGCGCACCTGCGGGTCACCGACGTAGCCGGCGGCGACGGGCAGGATCGGCACCTGCTGCTTGAGCAGATCCGAGGTCTCCACGTCACGGTGACGGGTGAGGGCGCCGATGGCGATGTGGTCGCCGGCGTCGCGGATGTACGACAGGTCGCTGACGCGGCCGATGTCGACGAGCACCGACGGCTGGGCCAGGCGCAGCTTCATGAGCGGCAGCAGGCTGTGGCCGCCGGCGAGGAACTTGGCCTCGTCGCCGTGCTGAGCGATGAGCGAGATGGCCTCTTCGGCCGACCCCGCCCGGACGTAGTCGAACTTGGCCGGGATCACGGGTTGCTCCCTTTGTCGGGTCGGTTGTCGGATCGGGCGAGGACTGCTGGTGCCACGGCGAGGGCGATCACGCCGGGGCCCCCTCGGCGGCGGCCAGGATCGACTTCACGATGTTGTGGTAGCCGGTGCAGCGGCACAGGTTGCCTTCCAGGCCCTCCCGCACCTCGGCCTCGGTGGGATGGGGGTTCTCGTTGAGCAGGCCGACGGCCGCCATCACCATGCCGGGGGTGCAGTAACCGCACTGCAGCCCGTGGTTCTGGCGGAAGGCCTCCTGCATGGGATGCAGCTCGCCGTCGTGGGCCAGGCCCTCGATGGTCTTGATGTCGGCGCCGTCGGCCTGGACGGCCAGCACGGTGCAGCTCTTCACCGACTCACCGTCGAGGTGCAGCGTGCAGGCCCCGCACGAGGACGTGTCGCAGCCGACGTTGGTCCCCGTCAGCCCCACCGTGTCCCTGATGTAGTGCACGAGCAACGTGCGCGGCTCCACGTCGTCGGTGTGCTCGACACCGTTCACCGTCATTGAGATCCGCATGGGACCACCCCCTCCTGTCGAACTGACTGCATGGTCATGTCGTACTACTGCTGGATGTTCAGGCCGTCACGGCCTGGATGGCCCGCCAGACCCGCTCGGCGGTGGTGGGCATGTCGATGTGCCGCACGCCGAGGTGCGTGAGTGCGTCGATTACCGCCGACTGCACGGCCGGCGTGGAGCCGATGGTGCCGGATTCCCCGATGCCCTTGGCGCCCAGCGGGTTGATCGGCGTGGGCGTCTCCATCGCCACGACCTCGAAGCTGGGCAGCTCGGCCGCCGAGATGAAGGCGTAGTCGGCGAGGTTTCCGGTGATCGGGTTGCCGTCGGGGTCGTAGCGCACCTCTTCCAGGAGCGCCTGGGCGGCGCCCTGGCCGATGCCGCCGTGGATCTGGCCCTCGAGCAGCAGCGGGTTGATGACGGTGCCGGCGTCGTCGCAGGCGATGTGGCGGATGAGCTTCACCCGGCCGGTCTCCGTGTCGACTTCGGCCACCGAGACGTGGGCGCCGAACGGGAACGTCGGCCCCGAAACCTTGAACGTGGTGGAGACGGTGAGACCCTCGGGCCCGTTGGCCGCCGCCACCTCCGCCCACTCCTTGGCCACCGCCGGCGTCCCGGCCACGTGGAAGGCGCCCCGGTCCGTGTCGAGCACCACGTCGGCGGCGTCGGCCTCGAGCAGCTTGGCCGCCAGGTCCTTGGCTTGGGCCACCAGCTCGATGGCGGCGTGCTGGACGGCGGCGCCGCCCTGCTGCAGCGAACGGGAGCCCATGGTGCCGCCGCCCTTGGGCACGAGGTCGGTATCGCCCCACACGACGTCGATCTTGTCCATGGGGATGCCGGTCTTGTCGGAGGCGATCATGGACCAGGCCGTCACGTGGCCCTGCCCGTGGGGGGAGGTGCCCGTGAACACGACGGCGCGCCCATCGGGGCGCACGTCGATGCGGGCCTCGTCGCCGAACGGCGGCACGCCCCCCGTGATCTCCACGTAGCAGCTCACACCGATGCCGAGCTGGACCGCATCACCGCTGTCGCGCCGGCGCTTCTGCTCGGCCCGCAGCGTGTCGTAGCCGGCGGCGGCCAGCACCTTGTCGAGCGCGGTGCCGTAGTCGCCCACGTCGTAGGTCTGCCCGATGACGGTGGTGTGGGGCTCCAGGAACTTGCCGATCAGGTTGCGGCGCCGCACCTCCACCGCGTCGAGGCCGATCTCCAGCGCGTACATGTCGATGGCCCGCTCGATGGCGGCGGTGGCCTCGGGCCGGCCGGCGCCGCGGTAGGCAACCGTGGGGGTGGTGTTGGTGATGATCGACGACGCCGTGCACTCGATCTTCGGGATGTCGTAGACGCCCGACGACATCGGCCGCGTCATGAACGGTGCCAGCACGGTGCCGATCTCGGCGAACGCGCCGCAGTCCTGCAGCACCTCCAGCCGGTAGGCGAGGATCTTGCCGTCACGGGTGCCACCGATGACGAAGTCCTGGATCTGCGCCCGGCCATGACCCAGCGCCACCATGCTCTCGGAGCGGGTCTCGTGCCAGCGCACGGGCCGCCCGACCTCCTTGGCCAGCCGCCCGAGGAGCAGCTCTTCCGGGTACGTGCCGATCTTGGCGCCGAAGCCGCCGCCGACGTCGGGGGCGATGATCCGAACGGCGTCGGCCTCCAGCCCGTTGGCCGCCTTGACGTTGTCCCGCGCCCCTTGGGCGTGCTGGGTGGACAGCCACTGCACGAGCTTGCCGTCGTCGCTCCAGGCCACCGCCGAGTTGCGGACCTCGAGCGGGCACGGGGCGACGCGCTGGTTGAGGGCGCGGCCGCGCACGATGACCTCGCAGCCGTCGAAGAAGTCCTCGCCGGTCACGGCGGGCATGCCCAGCATGGCCGTGCCGAACACGACGTTGCTGCCGGCGTCGGGGTAGATGGCCTCGCCGTCGCGGGCGGCCTCGATGTCGATGAGCGCCTTCAGCGGCTCGTAGTCGACGACGACCCGCTCAGCGGCGTCGGCCCCGGCCTCGGGCGTCTCGCTCAGCACCACCGCCACGGGCTCGCCCACGTAGCGAACGATGTCGGTGACGAGGAGCCGGCGGCTCACGCCGGGGTTGAACGGCGACGGCACGGGCTCCAGCCCCAGGTCGGTGCCCGTGAAGACGGCCACGACACCGGGCGCGGAGGCGGCGTCGCTCGTGTCGATCGAGGTGATGCGGGCGTGGGCCATCGCCGAGCGGACGTAGGTGGCGTAGACCGCGCCGTCGAGGCGCGGGTCGTCGAGGTCAGCGAGGTACGTGCCGCCGACGGTCAGAAATTGCGGGTCTTCCTTGCGGACGACTCGGTTACCGAGGATGGAGCCCGTCATGCGGCGGGACAATACCCGTCAAGATCGGAATTCTGAACCAGCGTGGAACTCCGAATGGTCAATCGTTGCTCACTCGGAATCCGCACGGTCCGGCCGGCGACGATGTGGCCCGTCAGTACGCAGGGCGCAGCGGGAGTCCGCTGCGCCCGTGGTCGGCCTTCACGCCGAGCACCTGATGCACCTGGATGCGCCCGGCCTCGAACCCCACGGCCGAGGCGGCCATGTACAGCCGCCACACCCGGGCCCGGCCCTCGGTGGTGAGGGCGACGGCCTCGTCCCAGGAGCCTTCGAGGTTGGCGACCCAGGCCCGCAGGGTGAGGGCGTAGTGCTCGCGCAGGCTCTCCAGATGGCGCACCTCGAAGCCGTCCTGCTGCATGGCCGACACGATGGTGCCGACTTCGTGCAGTTCGCCGTCGGGGAACACGAACCGGTCGATGAAGGAGCGCTTGCGCTTGGCGATGCGGGGCACCGGGACGGAGACCGGCCGGCGGTCCGCCGCCTTGGCCGGCCGGCCGATGGCGTGGTTCAGCAGGCGACCTTGCGGGCGCAGCAGTGCATGAAGCTTCTCGAAGTAGCTGTGCAGTCGCTCCAGCCCGACGTGCTCGAACATGCCGATCGAGCTGATGGCGTCGTACGGCCCGTCGTCGATGTCGCGATAGTCCTGCACCCGGATCTCGATGAGGTCGCCCAGCCCGGCCTCGGCGGCCCGCTTGCGGGCCAGGTCGGCCTGGCGTTCGGAGATGGTGACACCGACCGCCTGGACGCCGTGCTCGGCGGCGGCGTGCAGCACCATGCCGCCCCACCCGCAGCCGACGTCGAGGAGCCGCATGCCGGGCTTGAGGGCGAGCTTCTGGGAGACCAGCTCCAGCTTGGCGGTCTGGGCGGCGTCGAGACCGACGGCGGGCGACTCCCAGACAGCGCAGGAGTACGTCATGGTCGGACCCAGCACCAGCCGGTAGAAGTCGTTCGAGACGTCGTAGTGGTGAGCGATGGCCCGGGCGTCGCGGGCCTTGGAGTGTCGCAGGCCGTGGAGGCGGACCTCCTCGGCCGGCCGGGGCAGCGGCTTGAGGCGGCTGGGCCCGAGCATGCGCACGATGTCGGCCACCAGGCGGGCGTCGGGCTTCGGCAGGTGGTCCGCGATGGCCGTCAGCGCGCCGAAGAGGTCGCCCTCCACGTCGATGTCGCCGGCGACGTAGGCCCGTCCGAGGCCGAGCTCACCGGGCGCCGTCACGAAGCGCTGCAGCGCTTCCGGGCGGCGCAGGATCAACGTGGCGATGGCGTCCGGTGGACTGCTCTCGCTCCCGTCATAGGCGCGGACAGCAATGGGGACGTCCGGTCCGAGGACCCGACGGACGAGATCAGCGAGCCTCATGCCCTTAGTACAGCACTCGCGCCAGGGGTGGCCTAACCACCTGACGCTGGCGGTGACGGCGCCGCAGTGGTCGGCGCCGCTGTCGTGGCCGCAGCATCCGTCGCCGCGGCCGTCGTCGCCACCTTCACCGCCACGATCTCGTTGACGAGGGTGTAGGGCCAACCCGTGGGCAGGTTGGTGAGCGCCGGCGCCGGCAGGATGGAGAACACCTGCTCGCCGTCGCTGGACAGGTTGTACTGCTCCCGCGCGACCCGCTCGATCTCCTCCGGTGTCTGCAACGCCTTCAGGCGGGCCTGGAGCTTGACGTTCTCGGTCTCGATGACCGACAGCTTCTGCTCGGCGCTGGCGATGTCGTTGCGCTGTGCCAGCCACGCCCGGGTCGGCAGCACCAGCAACAGCAGCAGCCCGGCGGCCACGATCACCGCCGACGTCCAGACCGCCGTCAGGATCCGCCGCCTCCGATGGGGATGGTCCTTCGGTAGGCGCGGACTGTCCCTCGGTAGCCGCGGTGCCCGCTGCGTGACCGGCTCCGTGGGCTCCGGGTCGGCGCCGGCGCGAGCCTTGCCGCCGTCGAGGGCGTAGAGCCGCTTGAGCGCTTGAGGTTCGTCGGTGTGGCGCCGCCGCAGCGTGAATCTCACCCGGTGCCCCTCGCCAGTGCCGCCCGGCCCCGGAAGGCGGCCCCCTCGTCGAGGTCGTCCTCGATGCGTAGCAGCCGGTTGTACTTGGCGACGCGATCCGAGCGCGCCGGCGCGCCGGTCTTGATCTGCCCGCAGTTGGTGGCGACGGCGAGATCGGCGATGGTGGTGTCTTCGGTCTCGCCCGAGCGGTGCGACATCACGCTGGTGTAGGCGTTGCGGGTGGCCAGTTCCACCGTCTCGAGCGTCTCGGTGAGCGTGCCGATCTGGTTCACCTTCACCAGCACGCTGTTGGCCACGCCTCGCTCGATGCCGGTCGCCAGCCGCTCGGCGTTGGTGACGAACAGGTCGTCGCCGACGAGCTGCACTCGCTGGCCGATGGCCGCAGTGAGGGCGGCCCATCCGTCCCAGTCGTCCTCGGCCATGCCGTCCTCGATGGACACGATGGGGTACGTCTCCACGAGGCGGGCCCAGTAGGCCACGAAGTCGTCGCTGGACAGGACCTTGCCCTCGCCGGTGAGGTGATAGGCGCCGTCGCGGTAGAGCTCGGACGTTGCCGGGTCGAGGGCGATGGCGAGCTGCTCTCCCGGTACGTAGCCGGCACGCTGGATGGCCTCCACGAGCACCCGGATGGCGTCCTCGTTGGAGGCGAGGTCGGGCGCGAACCCGCCCTCGTCACCGACCGCCGTCGACAGGTGGCGGTCGTGCAGCACCTTCTTGAGCGTGTGGTACGTCTCCACGCCCCACCGCAGCGCCTCGCGGTAGCTGGGCGCGCCGACCGGCATGATCATGAACTCCTGCAGATCGATGTTGTTGTCGGCGTGGACGCCGCCGTTGAGGACGTTCATCATCGGCACCGGCAGCACGTGGGCGTTGGGCCCGCCGACGTAGCGGTAGAGCGGCAGCTCCAGTTCGGCGGCCGCCGCCCGGGCCACCGCCAGGGAGACGCCGAGGATGGCGTTGGCACCGAGGCGGGCCTTGTTGTCGGTGCCGTCGAGCGCGATCAGCTCGGCATCGACGATGCGTTGGTCGAGCGCGTCCAGTCCCTCGATGGAGTCGGCGATCTCACCATTCACGTTGCCGACGGCGTCCAGCACGCCCTTGCCCAGGTACCGGTCGCCGCCGTCGCGCAGCTCGACCGCCTCGTGCTCACCGGTCGAGGCGCCCGAGGGCACGATGGCCTGGCCGCGCGCGCCGCTGTCCAGCACCACCTCGACCTCGACGGTGGGGTTGCCGCGTGAGTCCAGGACCTCGCGCGCCACGATCTGCTCGATCTCGCTCATGCGATCGACAAGGTACCGGCGACCGGTCACGAAGTCGGGTCATTCCGTTCGGGCTTACGCTGCGCCTGTGCACGACGGCGCGCCTTCCCGAGGCTGGGTGAGCGATGCCATCGCCCGCCTCGAGGCCGACGTCCAACGATCGGCCGACACCCACCTCATCGCCTTCCCGCTGCCGCCCGACTGGGGCATCGACCTGTATCTGAAGGACGAGTCCACCCACCCCACCGGTTCGCTCAAGCATCGACTGGCCCGGTCGCTGTTCCTGTACGGGCTGTGCAACGGCTGGATCGGCGAGGGCACCACGGTCGTGGAGGCGTCGTCGGGCTCGACGGCGGTGAGCGAGGCGTACTTCGCCCGCATGCTCGGTCTGCCGTTCGTGGCCGTGATGCCGCGGACGACGTCGTCGGAGAAGGTGGCGATGATCGAGCACTACGGCGGTCAGTGCCACCTCGTCGACGACGCCACCACCGTGGGCGAGGTCTCCCGCCGCGTCGCTGCCGGGTGCGGCGGCCACTTCATGGATCAGTTCACCTATGCCGAACGGGCGACCGACTGGCGCGGCAACAACAACATCGCCGAGTCCATGTTCGACCAGCTGGCGCTGGAGCGCCACCCGGTGCCCGAGTGGATCGTGATGGGCGCTGGCACCGGTGGTACGTCGGCCACGATCGGACGGTACGTCCGGTACCGCCAGCACCCGACGCGCTTGTGCGTGGTCGATCCGGAGGGCAGCGTCTTCGCCGACTTCTTCGACACCGGCGATCACTCGTTGCGCGGACCCGGCTCACGCGTCGAGGGCATCGGGCGCCCCCGCGTCGAGCCGAGCTTCGTGCCGAGTGTTATCGACCGTGTCGTGCGCGTGCCCGACGCCGCCTCGTTCGCGGCGATGCGGGTCATGTCTCGGTCGTTGCACCGCCGCGTGGGCGGGTCGACGGGGACCGGGTTCTACGGCGCGCTCGGGCTGGTGGCCGAGATGCTCGACGACGGCTGCTACGGGTCGGTCGTGGGCTTGATCTGCGACGCCGGCGACCGCTACGCCACCACGTACTACGACGACGCGTGGCTGGCCGGGCAGGGCTGCGACATCGCCCCCATCGAAGCCCAGATCGCGACGTTCCTCAGGACCGGCATCTGGGCGAACTGATGCGCTTTGTCCTCGCATGTGACGGACATCGCGCGTCGGTTCGCTTCGGGGGCCCTCGTTGGGTCGTGGATTGACCGGCGGAGTCGAGGGGTAGCGTTCCGGAGCGGAACAGTCGCGAGCATCTGCCGGGAGGCCGTCATGCCCGAGGTCAAGGAGTACGAGCCGGGGACACCGTCGTGGGTCGACCTCGGGAGTCCCGACATCGACGCGTCGGTCGCCTTCTACGCCGGGGTGTTCGGGTGGACCTTCGAGTCGGCCGGGCCGGTCGAGGAGACTGGCGGCTACGGCATGTTCCTGCTGGACGGCAAGACCGTGGCCGGGCTGGGGCCGCAGATGAACCTCGACCAGCCGCCGTACTGGAGCATGTACATCTCGGTGGCCGACCTCGAGGCGACGGCGGCGCGCGTCGAGGCCCACGGTGGCACCATCGTGGTGCCGCCGATGGACGTGATGACGGCCGGAAAGATGGCCGTCTTCCTCGACTCGGTCGGTGCTCCCATCTCCGCGTGGCACCCGCTCGAGCACATCGGCGCCCAGGTCGTCAACGAGCCCGGGGCCTTCACGTGGGACGAGCTGCGCACCACCGACGTCGCGCACGCCACTGGCTTCTACGAGCGGGTCTTCAACTGGGTGGCCAACCCCACTGAGATGGACGGCATGACCTACACGCTCTGGAACCTGGGCGAGCGCCCGGTCGGCGGCATGATGGCCGACCCCGACGGCCCGAGCCGGTGGGAGATCAGCTTCGCCGTGGCCGACTGCGATGCCGCTGTCGCCAAGGCCGTCGAGCTGGGCGGCACGGTGGCCGTGGCGGCGGTCGACAGCTCCGTCGGCCGGTTCGCCACCCTGGTCGATCCCCACGGCGCCGCCTTCGGCGTGGTCAAGCTCGCTGGGTAGCGCATGGGCCGGTGCGCACCCTTCGTGGTACCGCGCTTGCTCGGCAAGGCGTCCTCGCTCGAACCCCACGGTGGGTGAACGGTTCTCGGTGCAGATCTGCTTCTCGGTGCGTGAGGCACCCACATTTGCTATTGAAGCGCGACGAGAACGACTCAGGGCGGCCGCCGTCGACCACGCGCCGTGGCCGGGCCTGACGTGCCGCGATCCGACGTGCCGCGATCCGACCGTGCGGCGATCCGACCTTGCGGCGACCCGACCGTGCGGCGCCGCGGGCACGCCTCCGTCGGGGCGCGCCGAGGCGGCTAGTTCTCGGCCGCTTTCACCTCGTCCCACAGGGCGTCCAGGCCGGCCAGATCGAGGGCGTCGATCGTCACGCCGCGCGCCGCCGCCAGTGCCTCCACCGCCTCGAACCGGGTGCGGAACTTGGCGGTGGCCGCCCGCAGCGCCACTTCGGGGTCGACATCGAGGTGCCGGGCCACGTTCACCACAGCGAACAGCAGGTCCCCGAGCTCGTCGTAGGCAGCGCGAGGGTCGTCGGTGACGGCGGCCAGCTCGCCCGCCTCCTCGGCGATCTTGGGCAGGGCGCCGCCGACGTCGGGCCAGTCGAAGCCCACCGATGCCGCCTTGCGCTGCACCTTGGCGGCGTAGCTCAGCGAGGGCAAGCCGGCCGGAATGCCCTCGAACAGCGACGTGCGGCCCTTCTCGGCCCGCTTGATGGCCTCCCAGTTGACGAGCACCTCGGCGGCGCTGTCGACGGCGACGGTGCCGAACACGTGGGGATGGCGATGCACCAGCTTGTCGTGCACGCCGCGGGCCACGTCGGCCATCGTGAAGCGGCCTTCTTGCTCGGCGATGACGGCGTGGAACTCGACCTGGAAGAGCACGTCGCCCAGCTCCTCGACGAGGTGCTCGTCGTCACCGGCGGCGTCCAGGCCGTCGATGGCCTCGACCAGCTCGTAGGTCTCCTCGATGAGGTGCCGGGTGAGGCTGGCGTGGGTCTGGGCCTGGTCCCACGGGCATTGCTCCCGCAGGGTGCGCACCAGCTCGTGGAACCGGGCCATCTCCTGGGCGACCGGCGCCGCCAGCGTCGGTATCCACAGCGTCGTGAGGTGGTCGGGGTCGATGTCGCGGTCCAGGTCGGCCCAGGCCACCGTGAACACCGCGGCGTCGGGCAGCCCGAGGCGTTGCAGCACCACGACGGGCTCGTCGGGCTCGATGTCGACGGCCAGCTTGATGTCGGACAGGACGTCACGGCGATCGCACTGCGCCACGAGGAGCGGCCCTCGCTCGCCGGCCGCCTCCACCGGGAAACGGCGGCCGTCGACCAGGCGCACGCCCGCCGCCAGCGGGTCGACGCCCAGGGCGGCCCACGCCAGATCCAGGTAGGAGAGCGCCGCCAGCACGTCCACCTCGACCCGAGCGTCGGCCTGCAGCAGCTCGACCGTGCGCTCCGCCACGAGCGGCGAGCCGGGTACGGCATAGAGGATCTCGCCGTGTTCGGCGGCCGCGGCCACGAGCGCGTCCACGATGCCGCCGTACACCTCGTCGAACGACGACGCGGCGTCGTACAGCGAGTCGAACGTGGTTGCATCAGCAACCAAGCTGGCTGCGGGGTGGCGGCCGGTGCGGAGGAACCGGTGCGGGGTGCGCTCGATGGCGCCCACCGTGGCCGCCGTCACCAGGTCCGGTCCGGCGGGGCCCAGCCCTACGACGACGACGCGGTTCACCCCGTCGACGCTAGTTGCGGTTCCGATACCAGTTCGGTGAGCAGCGCGACCAGACGCCCCGCCGGATCCTCGCCTCGACGCAGCGGCACGACCAGCTGGCCGGCCTCTTCCTTGTAGATGGCGTCGCGCGCCAGGCGCCGCAGCCGCATCGTCTCGCTGGCCCGCAGGCGCAGCGGCCCCAGACGGGCCTGGTTGCCAGTGATGGACACGTCGCGGATGCCGACGCGGTGGCACTGCGCCCGTAGCAGCCCGATCGTGAGCAGCCGCTGCGCCGGCTCCGGGACCGGCCCGTAGCGGTCCTCCCATTCGGCGCGGATGTCATCGACCTCGCTGGTGGTGGTGACGTTGGCCAGCCGCCGGTACGCCTCGAGCCGCAGCTCCTCCTTGGCGACGTACTCCTTCGGTAGGTGGGCGTCGACGGGCACGTCCAGCTTCACTTCGGCCGGCTCGCGCACCTCCTCGCCCTTCAGCTCGGCCACGGCCTCGGTCACCATCTGGCAGTAGAGGTCGTAGCCCACCGCCGCGATGTGGCCACTCTGGCCCTCGCCCAGCAGGTTGCCCGCCCCGCGGATCTCGAGGTCGCGCATGGCGATCTTGAACCCGCTGCCCAGCTCGGTGGCCTCGCCGATCGTGCGGAGGCGCTCGTAGGCCTCTTCCGTGAGGCTCTGGTCACGCGGGTGGAACAGGTAGGCGTAGGCGCGCTGGCCGCTGCGCCCCACCCGGCCCCGCAACTGGTGGAGCTGCCCGAGGCCGAGCCGGTGGGCGCCGTCGACCACCAACGTGTTCACCGTGGGCATGTCGATGCCCGACTCGATGATGGTGGTGCACACGAGCACGTCGTACTGGCCCTGCCAGAAATCGACCACGATCTGCTCGAGGCTGCCCTCGTCCATCTGGCCGTGGGCGATGGCGATGCGGGCCTCGGGCACCAGCTCGCGCAGCTCGGCGGCCACGTCGTCGATGTCGGCGACGCGGTTGTGCACGTAGAAGACCTGGCCCTCCCGCAGCAGCTCGCGGCGCAGGGCCTCGGCCACGGCCCGCTCGTCGTCCTCGCCGACGTAGGTGAGGATCGGCTGGCGGTCGGCCGGCGGCGTGTTGAGCAGCGTGAGGTCGCGGATGCCGGTGAGGCTCATCTCCAGGGTGCGGGGGATGGGCGTGGCCGTCATGGTGAGCACGTCCACGTTGGTCTTGAGCTTCTTCATCTGCTCCTTGTGGAGCACCCCGAAGCGCTGCTCCTCGTCGATCACCAGCAGCCCCAGATCCTTGAACTTGACGCCCTCGCCGAGCAACCGATGGGTGCCGATCACGACATCGACCTCGCCACGGCCGAGGCCGTCCACCACCCGCTTGGCCTGGCTGGCGGTGAGGAAGCGCGAGAGCACCTCGACCCGCACGGGGTAGTTGGCGAAGCGGTCGCTGAACGTCTGGAAGTGCTGCTGGGCCAGCAGTGTGGTGGGCACCAGCACGACCACCTGCTTGCCGTCCTGCACCGCCTTGAACGCCGCCCGCACCGCCACCTCGGTCTTGCCGAACCCGACGTCGCCGCACACCAGCCGGTCCATCGGGTGCTCGGACTCCATGTCCTCCTTCACATCGACGATGGCCTTGAGCTGGTCGGGTGTCTCCACGTAGGGGAAGGCGTCCTCCATCTCCTTCTGCCACGGCGTGTCGGGGGAGAAGGCGAAGCCGCCGGCGTTCACCCGCTTCTGGTAGAGCACCACCAGCTCCTGGGCGATCTCCCGCACGGCCGAGCGCACCCGGCCCTTGGCCCGCTCGAAGTCGGCGCCGCCCAGCCGGTGCAGTGTGGGGGACTCGCCACCGACGTAGTGGCGAACGGCGTCGATCTGGTCCGACGGCACGTAGAGCTTGTCGCCGCCCTTGTACTCGAGCAGGAGGTAGTCGCGCTCGACCCCACCGATGGCGCGCTGCACCATGCCGCCGTAGCGCCCGACGCCGTGGTGGTAGTGGACGATGTAGTCGCCGGGGCGCAGGTCCTCGAAGACGCTGGCCGCCTCCCGCCGCCGCGGCCGCGGGGCCCGGTGGGCGCGGCGGCGCCCGGTGATGTCGGCCTCGGACAGGATGGCCAGCTTCAGGTTCGGTAGCACCACGCCGGCATGCAGCGGGGCCACCACGATGCGGCCACCCGGCTTGGTCAGATCGACGGTGCCATCGGGCACGAAGGGCAGCTCGATGCCGGCGTCGCGCAGCAGGTCGGCCAGGCGCGCTCCTGAGCCGGTGCCGTCGGCGGCCACGATGACGCGGTAGCCCTCGGCCAGATGCTCGGCCAGGCGGGCGATGAGGGCCTCGCCGGCGCCCGACACCGGCGTCCACGTCGAGGCTTCGATCGTGGGCGTGTCCGGCGACTCCGGCACGCTGGTGATGGACCAGGCCGCCGACGCGCCGGTGAGCAGGCGGTCGGCGTCCAGGTGGAGGCGGGGGAAGGGGCGGTCGTCGGAGTCGGCATCACTGCGCGCCCCCCAGGTCTTGGCCAGCGTGCGGGCCAGGTCGTCCTCCTCGGCCAGCACGTCGGCGGCCCGGTCGCGCATCCGCCGCGGCTCCATGAGCAGCACCTGGGCGTTGGTCGGCAGCAGGTCGGTGAGCAGGCGCTCGTCGGGCGTGAGCCACGGCAGCCACGACTCCATGCCGTCGAACACCAGGCCCTCGCTGAGCCGTTCCCACTGCTCGCGGCCCCACGGCTCGTCGCCGACCAGCCCGGCGGCGCGGGCCCGGACCTCGGGCGTGGCCAGCAGCTCGCGGGCCGGGAAGATGGCCACCTCGTCGAGGTCGACGGTGGAGCGCTGGTCGTTCACCGAGAACTCGCTGAGGCGGTCGACCTCGTCGCCCCACAGGTCGATGCGCACCGGCGAGTCGGCCGTCGACGGGAACACGTCCACGATGGAGCCCCGCCGCGCCACCTCCCCGCGGTGCTCGACCAGTTCCTCGCGGCGGTAGCCCATGCCCACGAGCCGGGCGACGAGGACATCGGGGTCGAGCACGCCGCCCTTGGTGGCGACGATGGGCTCGACGTCTTCGATGTGGGGGCCGAGGCGCTGCAGCAGCGCCCGCACCGACGCCACCACCACCCGGGGGGCGTGCTCGGGGTGGCGCAGCCGCCACAGGACCTGGAGGCGCCGGCCCATGGTCTCGACCGCCGGGCTCACCCGTTCGAACGGCAGCGTCTCCCAGGACGGGAACAGCTCCACCTCGCCGGCGCCGAGGTACTGGCCCAGGTCCTCCGTGAGCCGAAGTGCGGCGGTGCCCGTAGGCAGGGCGACCACGATGGGGCGGCGCTCCGACAGGTGGGCCAGGGCGGCCACGGTGAGGGCGCGCGCCGCCTCCGGCACGGCTAGGACGGCGGCCTGACGGCCGGCGACGTGGCGGAGCGCGGGTTCGTCGCGCAGGAGCGCAGGGAGGGCGGCGAGATGTGGCGACACGGGCGGTTGGTCAGGGTATCGGCCGGTGCGGGGCCTGCCTCAGCGAGCGCCGGCTACAGCGCGTTGTACTTCGTCATAGCCGCGGCCACGCCGTCGATGACGATGGCCTCGACGGCGTCGGCCGCCTCCTGCACCTTGATGTCCAGTTCGGTGCGCTCGGCCTTGGTCACGCGGCGCAGCACGTGGTCGGCGCCGCGCTCCTTGGACGGCGGCTTGCCCACCCCGATGCGGACCCGGACGAAGGCATCCGTGTGCAGGTGCTGCTTGAGGGACCGCAGGCCGTTGTGGCCGGCCAGGCCGCCGCCCTCCTTGACCTTCATGCGCCCGACCGGCAGATCCAGCTCGTCGTGGACGATGACGATGCGGGCCGGGTCCTCGATGTCGTAGCGGCGGCGCAGGAGCTGCACCGACAGCCCCGAGTCGTTCATGTACGTCTGCGGGAAGGCCAGCGCGACGCGCCGGCCGCCGATGGTGACCTCGGCGGTCAGGGCGCGTTCTCGCTTGGCCAGCTTCAGGCGGTCGCCATGGCGCGCCGCCAGCTCGGCCACGACTTCGGCACCCAGGTTGTGACGGGAGCGGGCGTACTCCTCGCCCGGATTGCCCAGCCCGACGACGAGGACGTCCGCCATCGGCTCGCCGGACTACTCGCTGGCGTCGGCCCCGCCCTCGGCGGCACCGGCCTCTTCGCCTTCGCCTTCGGCCTCACCTTCAGCGGCGGCCACTTCAGCCTCGAGCGCGGCCGAGCCGGCGGCGATGAGCACGGCGGTTTCGGGATCGAGGTCCGACGTCACGCCCGCCGGCAGCACGAGGTCACCGACGCGCACGATGTCACCGACGGCGAGGTCGCTGATGTCGATGGTGATCTGCGGCGGGATGGTGGCCGGGGTGGTGACGACGGCCAGGGAGGTGAGCGCTTGCTCGATCACGCCACCGTCCTGCTGCAGCCGCTTGGCCTCGCCCTCGAGCACGATGGGGACGTCGACGGTGATCTCCTCGTCCATCCGCACCACGATGAAGTCGATGTGGGTGACGTTGCGGCGCACAGGATGGCGCTGCAGGTCCTTCACGACCGTGGGATGGGTGTCGCTGCCGATCTGGAGCCGGACGACGGCGTTGACGCCGGCGGGCCCGGAGAGGGCATGGCGCAGCTCGCGCCGGTCGACGGCGAGCGGTACGGGTGCGAGGCCGTGGCCGTACAGGACGCCGGGGATCTTGCCGGCGGCGCGCAACCGCCCGGTGGCGCGGGAACCGGTGGGTCGACCGGTCTCGGCGACGAGGATGGACTCTGACATGGCGCGCTCCTCTGAAGCTGGCGACCTAGCAAACCGAGAGAGTGTAGGTCCTGGCCGTGGCGGCGCCTAGCCGTTCGCCTTCTTCTTGCCCTTCGGCTTCGGCGTGGGTGGCACCGCAGCGGGCCGAGTCGCCGGCGGGTTGGCCGCCGTGGTCGCCACTGTCGTGGGCACCGTGGTGGTGACGGCCACGGACACCGTTACCGCCGCGGGGGCGGTCGTCGGTGGGGGGCCCGAGGGTGTGCCGGAATTCGCCGCCCGTACCGCCACGAGGCCACCGGTGATGCCGATGATGCCGCCGATGCCGGCGGCCACGAGCACGCCCCTTCGTCGGTGGGCGGGGCGAGGCGGTTCCGGGTAGACGATCGGGGGCAGGACCTGCGTGGACGCCGCCACGACGGTCGCGCCGTCGTCGGCGGGACGAGCCATTGGCCGCGTCGCGAGTGGTTCGGCCGGGTGCCTCAGTGCCGCGGCCAGCTCGGATGCGCCCGGCCGGTCCTCGGGCCTCATCGCCGTGGCGGCCGCCAGCGTGGCGCGCAGGTCGGCCGGAAGCGCCGCCGGCAGGTCCGGCGACCGGGCCAGGTGGGCCATCGCCGCCTCGGGGAAGGAGCCGGGAAACGCCCGCTCGCCGGTGATGCACTCCAGGACGACGAGACCGAGGGCATAGACGTCGGCGGGGGGTCCGACCTGCTCGGCGCGAACCTGCTCAGGGGCGAGGTAGGCGGCAGTGCCGATCACCACCCCGGCGGCCGTGGCCGTTGTCACCTCGCTGAGACGGGCGACGCCGAAGTCGGTGAGATGGGGACGCCCGGCGCCGTCGATCAGGATGTTGGCGGGCTTGACGTCGCGGTGGGTCACGCCCATGGCATGGGCGTGGGCCAGGGCGTCGGCCACGTGGGCGCCCAACTCGGCGGCCCTCCCGACCGACAAGCGACCGTCGTCCAGAACGGCGGCCAGGGACTGGCCTTCTACGAGGTCGAGCACAAGATACGGGCGACCGTCGTCCAGGCCCGTCGCCCGCAGCCGCACCAGGGTCGGGTGATCGAGGCGCTGCAGCGCCGCCTGCTCCCGGCCGAGCCAGCGGACGGTCGACGGATCGGCGGTGCGGAGCACCTTGACCGCCACGTCCTGGTCGGTGACCCGATCGTGGGCCCGGAAGACGTCGGCCATCCCGCCGCGGCCGAGGACGGCGCCGAGCCGGTACCGGCCGTCGAGAACCTCACCCGTCGCCGCCACCCGGTCCAACGTAGCGAGGTCACCCGTCGCCGTGTCGTGCAGCCCGTCCGCCCGGGTATGTGCGGCGCCGTTCGGCGACGCTGGCGCCGCAGTGCGGCGGCGTGCCGAGCGAGTACCGATTGTTCGAGCGGAGCGAGCGGGCGCCGAAGGCGCCCCAGGATCAGGTCTGGTTCTCGCCGCCGAAGATCTCGCTGACGCTGGTGTCCTCGAACACGGCGTCCAGGGCGTCGGCGATGATCTTGGCCACCGACAGCACCTCGACCTTGTCGAACTGCTTCTCGGGCGGCAGCGGCAGGGTGTTGGTGATCACGACCCGGCTGATCGGGGAGTTCTTGAGCCGGTCGACGGCCGGTCCTGACAGCACGCCGTGGGTGGCCATGGCCCACACCTCGGTGGCGCCACGGTCGAGCAGGATCTCGGCCGCCGACACGACCGTGCCGGCGGTGTCGATCATGTCGTCGACGATGACGCACTGGCGGCCCTCGACATCGCCGATGACCTCCTTGGCCACGGCCACGTTGTCGACGCCCTTGGGCCGGCGCTTGTTGATGAAGGCCACGTCGGCGTCGAGGTGCTGGGCGTAGCGCTCGGCCACCTTCACCCGGCCGGCGTCCGGCGACACCATCACCGGGTCGTCGCTGTGCTCGCGGATGTAGCTCTCCAGCACCGGCATGGCCGTGAGGTGGTCGACCGGCCCGTCGAAGAAGCCCTGGATCTGGCCCGAGTGGAGGTCGACAGACACCATGCGCTTCGCACCGGCGGCGCGGAACATGTTGGCCACCATGCGGGCGGTGATGGGCTCGCGCCCCGTGGCCTTGCGGTCCTGGCGGGCGTAGCCGTAGAAGGGGCACACCGCCGTGATGCGCTTGGCCGACGCCCGATGGGCGGCGTCGATCATGATGAGCTGCTCCATGATGGAGTCGTTGATGGACCGACCGTCGCAGGCGTAATGGCTCTGGATGATGAAGACGTCGGTGCCGCGGATGCTCTCGGCGTAGCGGGCCCGCATCTCGCCGTTGGCGAAGGTGACCAGTCCAGGGTCGCCCAGCTCCACGTCGAGGTACTCGGCGATGTCGTCAGCGAGTGAGGGGTGGCACGCTCCGGTGTAGAGCGCCATCCGCTTCTTCGTCACCCGCTCCATCGTCACGACGTCCCAGTGTAGAAGGCTCCAGTCACCGTCCATGCGGGGACCACGGTGCCGGGTGACAGCACCGCGTACGGTCCCACGCGGGCACCCTCGCCGATCTCGGCATCGCGGGCCACGCTGTGCTCCACGAGGGCGCCGGCACCGACCACGCAGTCGACGAGACGGGTGTCGGGGCCGATCTCGCAGCCGGCGGCCACGACCGTGGTGCCCTGGAGCATGGTGCCCGGGAACAGCGTGACGTCGCGGCTCAGTTCGACCGTGACATCGATGTAGGTCTGATCCGGATCGAGCATGGTGACGCCCGCCAGCAACCACCGCCGGTTGGTGCGGGCCCGCAGCTCGGTTTCGGCCAGGGCCAGCTGGGCCCGGTCGTTGACGCCCTGGGCCTCGAGGTGGTCGGTCAGCACCATGGCCCCGACCGAGTAGCCGGCCGACGACAGGACTGCGATCACGTCGGTGAGGTAGTACTCGCCCTGGGCGTTGTCGGGGGAGAGGCGGCGCAGGGCCGGCCCCAACAGGTCGCGCCGGAAGCAGTAGATGCTGGTGTTGACCTCGGTGATGGCGCGCTCGTCGGCCGTGGCGTCGCGTTGCTCCACGATGCCCGTGACGCGCCCGTCCTTGCCCCGCAGGACGCGGCCGTACCCGGTGGGGTCGTCGACGATGGCCGACAGCACGGTGGCCGCGTTGCCGGCGCTCTCATGCGCCCGTACCAGGTCAGCCACCGTGGCCGGCTGGAGCAATGGGTGGTCGCCCGGGAGGACGACGACCGCCGAGGTGTCGTCGACGTCGTCGTCGGGGAAGGCGGTGAGGCCCACGCTGACGGCATCGCCGGTGCCCCGCTGGACAGGCTGCTCGACGAAGACGACGTTGAGGACATCGGGGCTCTGGTCCTGCACCTTCTTGGTGACGCGCTCGGCGCCGTGACCGGTGACCACCACGGTGCGGGTCACCTGCAGATCGGCCAGACCCTCGAGGACGTGCATGATCATCGGCCGGCCGCAGAGCAGGTGGAGCGGCTTGGGGCGCTCCGACTGCATCCGGGCACCCTCTCCAGCGGCCAACACGATGGCGGAGACGGCACGGGTGCGCATGGAAAGGTTGTACCAAAGCGGAGCGTCGCTCTGTCGGCAGTACCGTGTGACGTGCCCTTGGCGGGTAGTTCAACTGGCAGAACACCGGACTTTGGATCCGGGGGTTGCAGGTTCGAGTCCTGCCCCGCCAGCTACTGGTGGCCTGCGCTCCTGGCCGATCTGGTGACGCCATTTACGGGCCTGTGGGCGCGATCTCGAGCTGACGTCTCGATTCGACGCCCACAAGCGCCCGAACGAGCGCACATCGGGACACACGTTGGTCATCGTCACGGTCCGTGTCGGACGTGGGTCGTGGTGATGGTTCTGGGTGCGTTTCTGCTGCAAATCTGACGCACTGGCGCACCGAGAAGCGTAGATGCACCGAGAACTGGCGCACTCAGAGTGAGTTCGACGCCGATTGACGACGCGCCGCGACTTGATGGCCGCCGACACCGTGGTGGGCGGGGCGGTGCGCGTCAACGGCGGCGGCGGCGACGATCTCGGCGACGATCTTGGGGCCGACTGGGCCGTCGCCACCCGCGCCGCCGGCGCCGACACCGGACAGATCGCCAGTGCCGCCGTCGTGCTGTGGAGTGGTTTTGCCGAGGACACCGACTCCCTTACCGACGCCCTTGCCGCTCTTGATCCTGAGGCGCCGCACCTCGTCACCCGTGACGTCGAACAGATCTGGCAGGCCAGAGCGGTGGCCGCGTTCACGACCAACGACCCTGATGGGATCGAACGGGCTGCCCGATGGGTCGATGAGAGCGAGCCCCGATGTGGCAACCCCATCACCGAAGCTTGGCTCCTCACCAACATCGTGGCGGCGACCATGGCGGCACCCGCTCCGGCGCTCGTCGCCCGGATGTACCGGCTCGCCCAGACGAGCGGCAGTCCGAGCGTCCAGGCGATCGCCGGCTCGGCCTTGCACGGCTACCGGTACCTGAACCCGAAGCTGGGCGAGGGGCTCGACCTGGGCGACGCCGTCGACGGCCTCCAACACGCCATCGGGTGCAGCAGAGCGGCGGGCAACGTGTTCGCCGAAGCGATCTGCATGAGCCTCGCCATCATGCCGCTGACCGACCGCGGTGATCGCCGCGATGCCGTCGCCCTCCGCGCCACGCTCGCACGGATCCACGAGGTGCGTTACGACTTCGCGCTGGTCATGCTGGCGATGCGGGCCGCCGTCTGGCTGGCGCGTGTCGGCCGCCTGGATGCCGCCAGCGCCGTCGACGCCTGGGTCCACGCCCACGTCAACGCTCCCTACCCGAGTTACTACCAACCGACCCTCGACCAGCTCGACGTACTGGTCGACCGCGCCAGCTGTCTCCCCCAACGAGCCCACGGCGCGACGATGACGCACGCCGAGTTGACCGAGTTCCTCGACGGCGAACTCGCCGCTGTCGCCGGCCACGATCACGACGGTTCGTCGTAAAGGTCGCTTCGGCCGCGGACGCTCCCGAGCACGCGTGGAGTCGTAGGTGGCGTCCGGCTGGGTTCTACGACCTCGGGTCGGCCGGATCGGACGATCGATCGATGTTGTGGCTCCGCTGATCGGTGATGGTGGCGGCCATGGATGCGCTGCCGGTGTTGAGCCGCCCTTTCGTGATGCAGACTGATCTGGTGGGGGAGCAGTTCTTGCTGCCGGCGGGGACGGTGACGTTCCTGCTGACCGATGTGGAGGGGTCGAGCCGCCTGTGGGAGGAGCGGCCGGCCGACATGGGTGCGGCCATCGCCCGGCACTACGACCTGCTCGACGAGGCCATCGCCGATCACGGCGGCGTCCGGCCGGTGGAGCAGGGCGAAGGCGACAGTGTCGTGGCCGCCTTCGCCCGCGCCGGTGACGCGGTGCGAGCGGCGGTGCAGGCCCAACAGGCGCTGACGGCGGAGCTGCCGTGGCTGCGGGTGCGCATGGCGGTACACACGGGCGAGGCGCAACTGCGCGACGAGGGGAACTACGTGGGCCGGGCCATCATCCGGTGTGCCCGGCTGCGGGGCTGCGCCCACGGAGGTCAGATCGTGCTGTCCGCCTCGGCGGCGGCGCTGGTGGCCGACGATCCGGGTGACGCCCAGCTGGTGGACCTGGGAACGGTTCGCCTCCGGGACCTGTCTCGCCCCGAGCGGGTGTGGCAGGTGACGGCGCCGGGCCTGCCATCGGGGTTCCCGCCGTTGCGGTCGCTCGATGCCGTCCCCCACAACCTGCCGGCGGTGTTGACGTCGTTCGTCGGGCGTGAGCAGGAACTGGCCACGGTCACCGGCCTGATTCGGCAGGAGCGGTTGGTGACGTTGACCGGTTCGGGTGGGTGCGGCAAGACCCGCCTCGCCCTGCACGCCGCCGCCGACCTGGTGGAGCACCATCCCGGGGGGACGTGGTGGGTCGATCTCGCCCCGGTGACCTCTGCCGAGGCAGCGGCCGAGCGGGTGGCGGGGGCGGTCGGGGCGAGCGCCGCTGCCGGTGCTGACACGACGGCGCTGGTGGTGCGGCATCTGCGCGACGCCGGCCGCACCCTGGTGGTGATCGACAACGCCGAGCACGTCTTGGCGGCGATGGCGGCGCTGGTCGACGCCGTGCTGTCAGCCTGCCCCGACGTGCACGTCCTGGTGACCAGCCGCGAGCCGCTCGGCGTTGCCGGTGAACTGGTGTGGCGCGTTCCCTCGCTGCGGGCACCGGCGGCAGGCGTCGTGGTCGCTCCTGAGCGCCTGGACGCCTACGAGGCGGCCCGCCTGTTCTTGGACCGGGCTCGTCGGGTGCGGCCCAACCTTTTGGTCGACGACGACACCGCCGCCCATGTCGTGGCCGTCTGTGTCCGTCTGGATGGGATCCCGCTCGCCTTGGAGCTGGCCGCCGCCCGCACCCGCACCGTCCCCCTCGACCGGCTCGCTCATGGGCTCGATGACGCGTTCCGGCTCCTCACCGGTGGGGCCCGCACCGCGCTGCCCCGCCAGCAGACCCTGCTCGCTTCCATCGCGTGGAGCGTTGACCTGCTCGATGACGCCGAGCGGGCGGTGTTGCGCCGCCTGGCCGTGTTCCGCGGCCCGTTCCCGTTGGAGGCGGCCGAGACCGTGGCCGCCGACGGCGTGGGGGTCACGGCTTACGACGTGCTCGACGTCATCAGCCGCCTGGTCGACAAGAGCCTCGTCCTGCTCGACGACACCACCGGCGACTACCGGCTCTTGGAGACCATCCGCCAGTTCTCCCTCGACCGCCTGCGCGAAGCGGGTGAGGTGGCCTCGACCCGGGACCGTCACACCATCTGGTTCGTCGACTGGTGCGAATCGCTCGGGCGGGGCGACCACGACTTCGACATCGGCCCGACCCACCCGATGCTCCCCGATGTCTTCGCCGCCCTCGACTGGGCCTACGACACGGCCCCCACGCAGGCCTACCGCATCAGCCGCGCCCTCGCCGGCATCTGGATGCTGATCGGCCACTACCCCGACCTCGACCGCCAGTACGCCTGGCTGGCCGCACGCGACGGCAACGACGACCCACCCCGCTGGGCCGCCGCCATCTCCGGGTTGTCCATCATGGGGACCACGTTCGGATGGGCCGGGTTCGAGGAGCTGTTGGCCCGCGCCGAGCCGCGACTCGATCCCGACGACGCTGGGTCTCGGCGATACCTGAGGATGTATGGGTCCATCCTGTCGAGTCTCTGGGATTTCGAACCCGCCGAAACGGCCGAGCTGACCGCCGCCGCCGACCGCGACGGCGATGACCACGCCGCGGTACTGCACGCCCTCGTCCTGGCCTGCGGCCACGCCAATACCGGCCGCCTCGACGCCGCCGACGCCGCCATCGCCGTCGTCCGGCGGCTGCTGGCCCGCCGAGGGCTGCCATTCGCCCACCACACCGCGCTGGGCATGGTCGGCCTGGCCGCCTGCACAGCGACGTATCGGGGCGACCTTCAACGCGCCCGAACGGTCGCCGACACGCCGGGCCAGCCCAACGCCTCGTCCACCATCCTCGTTACCAACGCCTACGCCGCCCTGGCCGGCTACACCACCGGCGACCTCGAGCTGCTCGAACGGCTCGCCGCCTGGCAGGCCGCCGCCGAGGAGGCGCTCGCCGCCGAAGTCAGGGCGACGAGCATCCCGGCCAGCTTGGAGGGCCCGGCACTCCACGTCCACTGGGCCAGAGCGGTGGTCGAAGGCCGATTCGCCGACGCCATCCCACTCCTGCGCGTCGCCCACGAACGCTGCCCGACCGGACCGGCCGGGCGCAGCTACATCCTCATCCCCCTCGCCACGCGACTCCTCGCCGCCGGCGAACGCGACGAACTCGACGGCCTCATCGACACCTTTGCCGCCGACCTCGCCCGGATCGAGGATGCGCCGTTGCCGGTCACGGACCTCCGCTACCTGCGCGCCCTCGTCGCACGAGCCGACGGCGACCTCGACGGCGCCTGCAACCATGCCCACCACGCCCTCGACGTCGCCGAGCCCGCCCACCTCCACCTACGCGCCATCGACGATCTCCACCTGCTGGGTGTACTCGCCCACCAGCGCGGCCATTCGGTGACCGCCGCTCGGCTGCTCGGCGCCGTCACCGCCGAGCGGACCCGCATCGGCTACGTCGCCCGCGAGTTCCCCGACCGCGAGACCGTGGACGCCATCGAAGCCGACCTGCGCCTGTCCGAACCGGCGGCCTGGGCCGAGGGCGAGGCGCTCGCCTTCGCCGATGCCATCGAGTACGCCCGGCGGTCACGAGGCGAGCGCTCCCGCCCGACCGCCGGCTGGGCCAGCCTCACCCCGACCGAGCAGCGCGTGGCGGCGATCGTCGCCGAGGGACACAGCAACGACGAGGTGGCGCGCCGGCTCTTCATGAGCGTCGCCACCGTCAAGACCCATCTCACTCACATCTACGCCAAGACCGGTGTGAGCAGCCGAACCGCACTAGCGGCGACGCTTCCCCGCAGATGAGCGCGCGGCACCTACCTGCGATGCGGCGGTGAGCGCTGCGGCGCAGTCGCTGCTTCGCCCGTGCCGCTGATGCGGTCGTCGCCGCGCTCGCCGCGCAGGTCGCGCTCGGCGCCGAGCCCTGGCCGGAGCCTGCGGCCTCCCCGGCGATCAGCACCGCGGTCATTCCGAAACGCCCTCGGTGCAGGCGAGCCAGTCCCAGGCCTCGTCGACGTCATGGGCGGCGAAGTGTTCGGCGGCCCGGGCGTAGAGCGGGGAGGCGAGCTTGGCGATGCCCGTGGCAAGTACGCCGTCGCCGACGACGGCGACCTTGCGGATCCGGTCGTGATAGTTGCGTCCGACCTTCCAGTCGTCGAGGAGTGCCTTGGCTTTGATGCCGGCGAAGCCGGTGGTGTCGATGAGAAGTCCGACGGTGTGGTGCTCGGCGAGGACCTGCTCGAGCGTGCGGCTCAACGTCGCGTAGTCGGTCGGCGCGAGCTTGCCGGTGAGCTTGAATCCGACGACGTCGTCATGGCTGTCGGGGAGCCGTTCGAGGGCGGCGGTCTCTAGGAAGCTGTCGCCGACGAACTGGGTCCTGAGCAGCCCGGAGAAGGCGTGATAGGTGATCAGCTTCATCAGCGCCGTTTGGGCCTTTACCGCCACCTTGGTGCCGGGGACGAAGCGCTTGGCGAAATCGCGGGCCTTGGTTTGGCGGATGTCCATCTGCGGCTTGACCCGCGCTTCGAAGGTGGCGAGCGCCTGACGCCAGTCTTCGGTCGCACCGAGCTCCTCCGCGAGCACGTAGCCGCCGGCGAGCGCCATCGATGCGCCTTGGCCGGAGATGAGGGTCATGCATCCGGCGGCATCGCCCACCAGGACGACTCGTCCGTTGCGCCAGGTGTCCATCCGGATCTGGGTGACCGTGTCCATCAAGATGTCGTCACCGTCGGGCAACTCGCCAAGGACCTGTTCGGTGTGCCAACCGGCCCCGTCGTAGAGCGATCGGATCCGGTCGGCGCGGGCGGCGGGCTCGATCCAACCGTCGTCGGGGTCGGCCCACAGCAGGAACGCGACCAACCGGTCGGGGCGGTCGCTCGAGTAGATGCCGATCTCTCGGTGTGGTTCGACGTAGTTGTCCCACAGCGCGGACCGCTCGTAGTCGCCGTAGAGGAAGAAGGTCGCGAAGCGGTAGCCGAGATAGACGGCGTAGTCCTCCTCGGGGCCGAACGCGAGCCGCCGGACGTTGGAGTGGATGCCGTCCGCGCCGACCACCAGGTCGAACGTCTCGCACGACCCATCGTCGAACGTGACCGTGGCGGCCTCGTCGGACTGCTCGATCCCGGCGATCGAGGTGCCGTAGCGGATCTCGACGTCGTCGGGGACGGCGTCGTTCACGACCTCGACGAGGTTGCCGTGCATCAGCGGCAGGTAGCGGCCGCCCAGCACCTCGCGGATCGCGTCGTACTTCAGCTCAGCGAGGATCTTGCCGTCGGCGTTCACAGTACGCGACCCCACCATCGCTGTCCACGAAGAGCTGTCGGGCGGCGAGCGCGTCGATGAGCCCCATCCGCTCGGCGACGTCGTAACCGGCGCCGAAGAAGTCGAGACCGTACCCGTCGTTGCGCAAGGTCGGAGCCTTCTCGACGACGACCGGTTCGTGGCCCTGTCGCTGCGACCAGTAGGCCGTCGTGAGCCCGGCGAGGCCGGCCCCGGAGACGAGGATGCGCATCGTTTGTCTTCCTTTCGTTTGCCGTCAGATCATCGATGCTGGTACGCGAGGAACGATCGGTCGAGGTTGCCGACCAGCTCGGCCGTTCGGGCGAGGAGCGTGGTGAGGTCGTCGATGCCGCCGGCGCGTTCCCATGCCTCCATGGCGCCGGCAAAGGCGCCGACGACCGCCCCGGCGAACGTCGAGGCGTCGGGCTCGCGCCACCCCGACTCGACGATCACCTCGGCGAGCGTCCGGCGCAGCTGTGCGTGCTGCGCGGCACGTGCCACCCGCAACGCGGGTGTTGCGGCGATCAGGCGGAGACGATCGAGGCCGTCGTCATCGACCCCGAGCTCCCGATCGACGAGGACGCCCGACACGGCGTCGAACATCGCCGCCCCCGGTGGCCGCGTTCGGAGGCGGTCTCGGAACGACTCGATGACCGCGTCGTCACGCTCGTCCCACAAGAAGATCCCTTCCTTCGTCCCGAAGTACCGGTAGACCGTGCTCGGCGACAGGTCCGATCCCTCCGCGATCTGTTCGACCGCGATGCCATCGAACGACCCATCCCGCAACAGCTCGAACGCCAGCGCCTGCGCACGACGCTTTGCCGCGAGCCGTTTCCGTTCGATCAGCGGCACCGGGGCGTCCGTGCCCTGCTCACCAGCTCGATCCTGAACCATACCCTGAATGATAGTCACACTCAAAAGACCGTTGCTTCCGATGTGCGCCTGTCATGACCCGCCGAGGACGTCCCGCCGGCCTGGCTCGTGGTCCGTCGTGGCGCGGGGGTGAGCGGTACCCTCTCCCGTCGCTCCCGCGACGCCCGCCTACCGAGCGGGTCCACCACGCCGCGTCGATCCGAGCGCTCCGTCTTGAGGCCGATCAGCTTGCTCCGAACCCCGTACTACCTGGTCGACGAGCGTCGACTGGTGCGCAACCTCGAGGTCGTCCGGCGAGTTCGCGACGAGTCGGGGGCGAAGTCGGTGTTGGCGCTCAAGTGCTTCTCGACCTGGGGCGTCTTCGGTCTGATGCGGGCGTACCTCGACGGGACGACCAGTAGTTCGCTGTACGAGGCTCGCCTCGGCCGCGAGGAGTTCGGCGGGGAGGTGCACGCCTACAGCGTGGCGTTCACCCCCGAGGAGGTCACGGCGGTCGGCGCGTTCGCCGACAAGGTGATCTTCAACTCGTTGTCCCAGCTCGACCGCCTCGCCGACCACGTCGATGGTCCGGAGCTCGGGCTGCGGGTCAACCCGGGAGTCAGCCATTCGGCGTTCGACCTTGCCGACCCGGCACGGCGCTACTCGCGACTGGGCGTCGTTGATGTCGACGACCTGCGGGCGGCCGCGCCCAGGTTGCGCGGCCTGATGTTCCACTTCAACTGTGAGAACGAGGACTTCGACGGCTTCGCCGGTGCCGTCGGCTACATCAGTGACCGTTACTGCGAGGTGCTCGAGGCGATGGCGTGGGTGAGCCTGGGTGGGGGCATCGCGTTCACGGCGCCGGGGTACCCGGTGGACCGGCTCTGCGAGCTGCTGCGGGCGTTGGGCGGAGCGGTTCGGCGTCCAGGTGTACCTGGAGCCGGGAGAGGCGTGCGTCACGTCGAGCGCCGAGCTCGTGACGACGGTGCTGGACGTCGTGCGCAACGAGGTCGACATCGCGATCGTGGATGCCTCGGTCGAGGCGCACATGCCCGACCACCTGATCTACGCCACGACACCGCAGGTCGTGTCACCCCCTGCCGGGGGCTGCCGCACGATGGTCGCCGGCCGGACGTGCCTGGCCGGTGACGTCTTCGGCGAGTACCGGTTGGCCGCACACCTTGCGTCGGCGACGAGGTCCGGTTCGGCGACGCGGCCGGGTACACGATGGTCAAGAACTCGTGGTTCAACGGGCTGACGATGCCGTCGATCGCGGTCCGCCGTCTGGACGGGTCCGTCGAGGTGGTCCGCGAGTTCAACTACGAGGACTTCAAGTCCAGCTCTCGGACGAGCACGACAAGGAGTGACATGAGCGAAGCGGAACGTGTTGATCATCGGAGCCGGGCGGCGTGGGCCACGTCGCGGCGCACAAGGCGGCGATGCACAACGACGAGCTCGGCGACATCTGCATCGCCTCGCGGACGCTGTCGAAGTGCGACGCCATCGTCGACAGCGTCGTCGCCAGGGGCCACCTCGCGACCCGTCGGCTCGGCTGCACGCCCGGCAGCTCGATGCGCTTGACGTCGGCGCCACGGTCGCGGCCATCAAGGAGACGGGCTCGCAGATCGTCGTCAATCTCGGCACGGCCTTCGTCAACATGGCCGTCCTCGAAGCCTGCCTCGAGACCGGCGCGGCCTACATCGACACGGCGATCCACGAAGATCCCGACGTCGTCTGCGAGGACCCGCCGTGGTACGCCAACCATGAGTGGAAGCGTGCCGCAGCGCTGCGCCGACCGCGGTGTCACGGCCATCCTCGGGGCCGGGTTCGACCCCGGTGTCGTCAACGCCTACTGCGCGCTCGCGGCCAACGAGTACTTCGACGAGATCGACACCATCGACATCCTCGACGTCAACGCCGGCAGTCACGGCCGGTACTTCGCCACGAACTTCGATCCGGAGATCAACTTCCGTGAGTTCGTCAAGGTGTGGACCTGGATCGATCGTCAGTGGGTGGAGTTCCCGACGCACACGGTGCGACGCGTGTACGACTTCCCCGTCGTCGGCAAGCAGCCGGTGTACCTCAACGGCCATGACGAGTTGCACTCGCTGTCCAAGCACATCGACGCCAACAGCATCCGGTTCTGGATGGGCTTCGGCGATCACTACATCAACGTCTTCACGGTGCTGCGGACGCTCGGCCTGCTGTCGCACCTGCCCGTGAGGGTGGGTGACGACGAGGTGGTCCCGCTTGCAGGTCGTCAAGGCCGTGCTCCCGGATCCGCAGACGCTCGCTGCTGGCTACACCGGCAAGACCTGCATCGGCAACATCGTCACCGGACAGAAGGATGGCCGCCGGCGCGAGGTGTTCATCTACCAGATCTCCGACCACGCCGCCGGCCTACGAGGAGGTGGGATCGCAGGGCATCAGCTACACCGCAGGCGTCCCACCGATCGCCGCGGCGCGGCTGATCGCCGTCGGGCGAGTGGGATGCCCGGCGGATGGTGAACGTCGAGGAGCTCGACCCGGTGCCCTTCCTCGGCCACCTCGACCAGATGGGCCTCCCGACCGAGACACTCGAGATCGACCCGGCAGGCGACGGCCCGCTTCGATGGCACCGTCGGGCCGCTGGCGACCGAGATCGACAACGCCGTCACCACCGTGACGATCTCGGCCGCCGACCCCATGATCGCCGTGCGCAGATCGGACAACGAGACGCCTCCTCGCTGACTGGTACTGCGGCGCGTCCCGTAGCAAATGTCCGCGTCCACGTGCCGAGACGTGCGTCAGCGGCGGGCGGCGGCGACGACTTGCGGCCCGAACCACGCCGCCATCTCGGCCGCCGCGTCGGGGGAGAAGTGCACGCCGTCGGGGCGCAGGGCCTGATCGGTGTCGGCCCCCGGGATCGACGCCACGTGCCCGGCCAGATCCACGAGCACGACCTGCGGCCGCTCGGCCACGACCTGGCGGATGATCTCGTTCAGGCGATCCATCTTGGCGCCGTCGCTCACGTCCTGGTCGGCCCCGCCGAGGCCCCAGCCCGGATGGGTGTGCGGGTTGGTGAACCACACCACGTTCGGGGCGTGGGCCAGCAACACGTCGGTGGCCGCCAGCAGCTCGTCGTGCACGAACTGATCGAAGATGGGATCACCGATGCTGCGGAACTGGTCGCCGGCGATCTGCTGCTCGGTGAGCTCCCACGGCCCGTCGATCACCACCGCCACGTCGGCCGGATTGGCGGCCAGGATGTCGGGCCACACCGTCGCCCACCACTTGCAACCATCGGGAACCGTCTGGCGTTCGGTGCCGAAGGTGCGCTTGGCCGTGCGCAGCAGGCCGCAGCCGGCAATGCTGCCGGCGTCGGACACGACGGCTTGGCCGCTGTCGGCCCCCCAGGCCAGGAGCCCGGCGGCATCGGCCTTGGCCGTCGAGTCGCCGAAGACCACCACCCGCGCCGGAGGCGGCGGCTCGGTCGTGGTGGTCGGGGCGGCGACGGTGGTCGACGGGGCCACCGTGGCCGCGACCGATGTGGCGACGGAGGTCGGCACCGCGCTGGTCGTCGCCGGCACCGTCGTCGTCGGCGCGGCGCTGGTGCTGGCGCCGGCGCTGGTGCTCGACGGCAGCGGCGGCAGTGTCGAGACGGTGCCGTTGTCGGCGAACACCGACGTCGCCGACGCCCCGCTGGCGGCCAGAGGCACCGCCGCGCCCAGGATGCAGGCGATGGCGATCGGCGGTACGAGGGCGCCCCGCCAGCCCGTGAGCGCCCGCCCCCGGCGGATGGGCTCCTCGAGGAACCGGTACGAGACCCACGACACCGCCAGCGTCGCCCCGAAGCGCAGCGCCAGCAGCGGTGCCCCGTCGAGGCTGGTGCGATCGGGCGTGAGCCACAGGAACAAGGGCCAGTGGTAGAGGTACACGCCGTAGGAGATGAGCCCGAGGGCCACGAACGGCTTGAAGCTCAGCACCACGCGCAGCGGACCTGGCCGCCGGGCGGTGGCGATCAGCAGCGCCGACAGCACGCTGAAGGCGGCCAGCCCGCCCCGGTACAGCCACTCGTCGGACTGCGTCGTGCGCACCATGATGACGACGATGCCGGCCAGCGCCAGCGGCCCACCGACGGTGGCCCACCAGACCGGCCGCTCGGCGGCGTCGGGCCGTCCCCAGCGGGTCAGCGCCATGGCCAGCAGGCAGCCGGTCAGGATCTCGCCGGCCCGGGTGAAGGTGGCGTAGTAGACGAGGTCGGGGTCCGACGTGCCGATGGCGACGGTTGACGCCACCGCGCCGGCCAGCAAGGCGCCGAGCACGGCCGCCAGCGCCCCACGCGACCACCGCAGCTTGACCAGCACCAGCCAGACCAGCAGCGGGAACACCAGGTAGAACTGCTCCTCGATGGCCAGCGACCAGTAGTGCTGGACCGGCGACGGAACGGCGAAGAGGTTGGCGTAGGACTGGCCCGAGAAGTAGAACCGCCAGTTGGCCACGTCGGCCAGCGCCGACAGCACGTCGCCTCGCAGCGTGCCCTTGGCCGTGTGCAGCACCGTGGCCGTCAGCACCAGGATGAGCACCAGGCAGGCCAGGGCGGCCGGCATGAGGCGCCGCAGCCGGCGCAGCCAGAAGTGGCCGAGACGGACCCCGCCGGTGGAACCGTGCTCGGCCAGGAGCAGCGACGTGATCAGGAACCCGGAGAGGGTGAAGAACACCGACACGCCCAGGAAGCCGCCCGTGGCCCACGACACGCCCCCGTGGAAGAGCAGCACCAACCCGACGCCCAGGGCGCGGATGCCGTCGAGCGCAGGGTCGTAGCGCAGCCGCCTGGCGGCCTGGGGAGGCGACGGCGTCGCCGCCATCACGTCGTGAACCACCCCGTGAGATCGAAGAGGAGGTACGCCGGCGCGTAGGTGGCGGCGCAGGCGGTGCGGTCGGCACCGAGGGCGATCACGGCGGCGTTGGGCACCGTCTGCTGGCGGCCGTAGTTGAGCGTGGACGCGTTCGGGCGCGGCGACGAGCACGGCCAGGTGGTGACGAAGCCGTCACCCCACGTCGACGCCGCCGTCACCGTGCCGGTGATGGCGCGTGCCGACGCCGGCAGGCCCTGCACGTTGTCCAGCGCCAGGTTGAGCGGTTGCAACGACGCCGCCGCGCCCAGCCAGCCGCCGGCGCCCGACCGGGTGTCCAGGAGTCGGGTCGGGGTGGCCGGCTGGTACCAGAGCCCACTCGCGCCCCACGTGCCCAGCAGGTCCACGATCACGTCCACCTTCTCCAGGGAGAACACGCAGAACGAGCCGTCGGCGGCCAGCTTCACCGTGGCCAGGTTGGCGGCGGCGGCGCCCACGCCGTGGTTGACGTTCGAGACCACCGGCGGCGTTCCCCCGCACGGGAAGGCGGTGAGGAAGCCGGGCTTGGCCCCGCCCGTGGCCGTGAGGTTCACGGTGACGGCCGAGGGGGTGTCCCCGCCGGCCGATGGCACCGGCACCCGCACGACCGCGCCGGCGCCCGGGGCACCGCTCGCGCGGGTGTCGAGGATGCGCTGGGGGTCCTGCGCGGTGAAGCGTTGGCCGGCGCCGTCCGCGTAGGAGCCGCTGACATCGACGATGAGGTCGGTGGCGGCATAGGAGTAGACGCAGAAGGTCCTCGCCGCCGAGAGGCTCACCACGGTGGCCGCCCCGCGCGGCGAGCCGGCGGCGTAGTTGAGCGACGACACGTTCGGCGGCGCCGTGGCTGTCTCCAACCCCCCGCCCCGTTGCAGTCCCAGGCGGTGAGATAGCCGTCGGCCGCCGGCCCGTCGACGGTGAGGTTCACGGCGGCGGCGCCGGCACCCTCGGGCACCGCCGCCGACACATCGACCTGGCGGGTGGCCCCGGCGGCGAGCCGCCCGCCGGCCGATCGGGTGTCGAGCACCCGCACCGGGTCGATCGGGTCCAGGCCCGATGCCGGCCCGGCGGCGGCGGTGCCGGCGAAGGTGGCCGTCACCCGGTTGGCCTGCATGAGCGGCTTGGTCGACTCGGCGATGAGTCGCGACCGCTCGCGGTAGCCGGTCGGGGTGAGGTGCACGCCGTCACCGACCAGCCAGTCGGGGTGCTGCGCGGCGATCGACGCCCAGTCGAAGATGTGGAGGTTGAGCCGGCGCGCCGCCACGTCGCTCAGCGCCTGGTTCCACGCCGCCTGCCACGAGGGCTCGGGATGGGTGATGTTGAGCCACAGCACCTCCCGGCCGGGACCGATGGTGTCGAGCATGGCGTCGATCAGGGCGACCGCCTTGGGCACGCTGCTCTCGGTGAACCCGACGTCGTTGGCGCCCAGGCCCACGATCCACACCCTCGGGTCGAAGCCCTCGGCCCGCCACGTCTGCACGGTGGGGATGGCGAAGCCGGACCGGTCCGGCGGGATGCGCACCCCCGGGAAGGCGTAGAGCCGCAACGGCCCCCAGCCCTGCGCCGCCAGGTCGTCACCGATCCACGGCAACGTGCCCTGGGTGGAGGACTCGCCGACCAGCCCGAGGGCGCCGTTGGGCCCGGCGGCGCCGGAGTCGACCCGGATCGGGAGGTCGGCCGAAGCCGGCGCGGCGATGGCCACCAGGCCCGTCACGGCGAGGGCGGACGCTAAGAGGGTGGCGGTGACGCGGGCGGCGGCGATTCGGGGCATTCCTGTCATCTTCGCGGAACGGACGCCTTCCGCCCCGGTCGGGCGGCCGGGTAGCCTCGTCGCTTCCTATGGGTTCTCTGATCAAGAAGCGCCGCAAGCGCATGCGCAAGAAGAAGCACAAGAAGATGCTGAAGCGCACGCGATTCCAGCGCCGCAACAAGTAACTCGCCGCCGGACGTCAGCGTTCGTCGTACCTCAGCCCGACCGCCCCGAGCGCAGTTCCTCAGGGCGGTCGGTGCGCGTCACGACCACAGTGGCAGGGGCGAGGTCGGCGGCGGCGGCGGCGAAGTCGCCCTCCACGAACCAGGTCGCGCCGCTGCCGGCCAGGATCGGCGTCCGCCCGGTGACGGTTCGCAGCCGGTCGCGCCACCCGGCCAGGCGCGGCTCCACCCGTAGCGCCGCCGGTTCGAGGTCGTTGGGACCCAGTGCCGTCGGCCCGCCGAGGTCGTCCCAGGCCCGGAACACCGCCGCCGTCGACACCCCGAAGGGCGGCGTGCACAGGGTGTAGGTGGCGTCGAAGGCGGCCTGCGGCGCCAGCACCTCGCCCACGCCGGTCACCCGGGCCCGGCCTCCCACGAGGCAGAACGGGACATCGGCGCCCAGGCCCACGGCCAGGTTCAGGTCCTCGCAGCCGGCCCAGCGCAGCACCGCGGCGGCGTCGGCCGAGCCGCCGCCCAGACCGCCGCCCGCGGGGATGCGCTTGTCGACGTGCACGGCGGCCGTGCGGCCCACCGCCCGCAGCGCCTTGCGCACGAGGTTGGTGTCGTCCGCGGGCACGCCCCCGGCGGCCGGCCCGCTGATGGCGAGGCCGTCGCCGGGCGCGAAGGTGAGCACGTCGGCCAGCTCGAGCGAGACCATCTCGGCGTCGAGGAGGTGGTAGCCGTCGGGGCGCACACCGGTGACGCGCAGCGAGACGGTCAGCTTGGCCGGGGCCCGCACGGTGGTCGTGGGCATGCCCGTCACGTGCGCTGGACCACCGCCGCCAGCCGGCCCCAGTCCAGCACCGACAGCTCCTCGGCCCGGGCGTCGGGCCGGATGGCGGCGGCGTCGAAGTCGGCCGCCGTCACCAGCCCGGCCAGGGACCGGCGCAGCATCTTGCGGCGTTGCCCGAAACCGGCCCGCACCAGGGCGAACAGGCCGGCGCGGTCGAGGTCGGTGCCGACCGCCGGCACCGGCCGCCGGGTGATGGCCACCAACGCCGACTCCACCTTGGGCCGGGGCAGGAACACCGTGGGCGGCACCCGTCCCACCACCGCCGCGGTGGCCCAGTACGCCACCTTCACCGAGACCGCCCCGTAGGCATCGTCGCCCGGGTGGGCGGCCAGGCGTTCGCCGACTTCGCGCTGCACCATCACGAGCATGCGCTCGATGGCCGGCACGCCGTCGAGGATGTCGGCCACCAGCGGCGTGGCCAGGTTGTACGGCAGGTTGGCGACCAGAACCCAGCCGTCACCGGCACCCAGCAGAGCGGGCCAGTCGAGGGTGCGGGCGTCGTCTTCGACGACGCGCACGCCCAGGCCGGCGACCTGCTCGACGAGCACGGGCACAAGGCCCCGGTCCACCTCCACCGCCGTCACCGACGCCCCTGTCTCGGCCAGTGCCGCCGTCAGGGCACCCAGGCCGGCGCCGATCTCCACCACCCGGTCGCCGGGGCCGACCTCGGCCAGGCGGGCGATGCGGCGCACGGTGTTGGCATCGACCACGAAGTTCTGGCCCAGCGACCGCCTCGGCGCCAGCCCGTGGCGGGCCAGCAGCTCCGCCGCCTCGCGCGGCGAGGTCGTCACTGCCAGCTGATGGTGACGGGGATCGGCGCCTCGACCAGGTCGGCCAGCTGCTCGAACACGACCGTGTCGAGCACGATGACCTGATCGTCGGGCACGCCCGTGCGGTCGGCGATCACGCAGGTCACGGTGTGACCGTTGTCGAGGTTGGTCACGGTGACCTTGGTGCCGAGGGCGAGGAACCACGCCGCGCATGGTGCGCTCACCGACGTCGAGCCCTCCGGCCAGCGCCGGAACGACGCCCGGCCGATCTCCGAGGTGGGCGAGCTGGACGTCGGCACGGCGACCACGATGGCCGGCGCCGTGGTGGGGTTGGTGGGTCCGCTGAACAGGAAGCTGGGACCGACTTCGGTGGTGGGCGTGACGGCGGCGACGGCGTCGGTCGGGGCGGCGGCCTGGTCCTCGTCGCCGAGGGGGACGCCAACGCTTCGCCGCCCGGCGCCACGGCGGCGACGGTGGGTGGCCGTTCAGCGCGCTGCGCCTTCCCCTCGTTCAAGAGGAACGGCAGTGCCGCAACGGTGAGGCAAGACGCCACGACCAGGCGGGCCCGATCGCCGTGTTCGAACCTCAGCTTCAGACCCTCCCCTGGCAGACGGGCACGGCCAACGTAATTGCGCGAACGCAATAGCCACGAGGCGTGCCGCCCGCAGCCAAGGTGAACGCTAGGTGCCAGGTAGCCGAAACGCAATACGGGCGTTCCGGTGAGTGGCCGCGGCCACCCGCTCGATGTCACGCCCCGTGGCCCTGGCCAGGGCAGCACCGACCGTGGGCAGCAGGGCCGGCTCGTTCTTGCGCCCCCGGTGCGGCACCGGCGCCAGGTAGGGCGAGTCGGTTTCGACCAGCAGCCGGTCCTCGGGGCAGGCGACCGCGGCGCCGCGCACGGCGCCCGCCGTCTTGAAGCTCACGATGCCGGAAAACGACAGGTAGGCGCCCAGATCCAGCCCCCGACGAGCCTCCTCGGTGCCACCGGTGAAGCAGTGGAACACGGTGGTCTCGGGCACGCCCTCGGCGGCCAGGATGGCGAAGGTGTCGTCCCACGCCTCCCGGGTGTGGATGACGAGGGGCAGCCGGCGCTCGTGGGCCAGCGCGATCTGGGCGGCGAAGGCGGCGCGTTGGACTTCGCGCGGTGAGTGGTCATAGTGGTAGTCGAGGCCGCACTCACCGACGGCCACGACCCGTGGCCGGTCGAGCAACCCGACGATGGTGTCGACGCCCTGGCTGGCGTCATGGGGGTGGAGGCCGACGGTGGCCCAGACGTCGTCGTGGGCGGCGGCGATGGCGATGGCGGCCGCGCTGCGGGCCGCGTCCGTGCCGACGCAGACGAAGCGGGTGACCCCTGCGGCCCGAGCCGCGGCCAGCGCCCCGTCGGTGCCGCCGGGCAACCCCTCGTCGTCCAGGTGGCAGTGGCTGTCGGTCCAGTCGAGCACCAGATGCTCAGTTCCAAGCGGTCAGCGGTCGTGGGCGAGAACGGGATCGTAGGGCGGTTTGTTGGTTCAGAGCGCCTCGACCTCGCAGCGCACACCAGGCGCGCCGGCGATGCGTTGATCGGCGGTCAGCAACGGGCACCCGATCGCCTCGGCCAGCGCCGCGTAGCAACCGTCGTAGGCCGTCAGGTTGTGTCGAAGCTCCCAGACTCGCCGGAGAAGAGGGGCGGTGGGAAAGACCCTGATCGGGAAGGCCAGCAAGTCGGTCATGGCCATCTCGACCTGCTCTCGTGTCAATAGCCCGCCGATGGCACGTCGCCGGAGAACGGATGTGACCTCGATCCGCAGGAGGTCCGGTCCGACGACAATCTCACCGGAGAGCCGTTCCCTGAATCGCCGGCCGTCCGTGCCACCGTCGGCAACGACGGGGGCCAGGATCGACGCGTCAACGACGAGCACGTTCCTCGTCGATCGCCTCGATCGCGCTCGCCCCCGACAGGTGACCCTTTGGGCGCTGCTCGATGCGCTCAAGGATCTCGTTGATTGTCGGTGCGAAGGCGATCACGGCCAGTTGCGCGGCGAGGAACTGCTGCAGCGACTGGCCAGCTTGTTCGGCGCGCCGCACCAACGCCTCGTGGACCTCGGCGGGCACATCACGAACCTGGATGTTCGGCATGCATGCATTTCACATGCGCTCAGTCGCCCGTCTTACGGGGGAACAGCGAGTCGCCCTTCACCACCGGGCGGCCCCCCGGGTACCCACCCCATCGACCGGCGTCGGGCAGGCGCTGGTCCTCCACCCGCCCGGGCAGGCCGATGCGGTCCCAGATGGCCTGGGCCGCCCCCGGTACCGCCGGCGAGGCCAGCAGGGCGACGATGCGCAGGGCTTCGAGGGCGTCGCCCATCACGGCGTCGACCTCGGGTCCGGGCTCGGCCTTCCACGGCTCGTTGGTCTCGAGGTAGGCGTTGGTGGCCCGCACCAGCCGCCAGGTGGCGGCCAGCGCGTCCGATGGCTGCACCGCGGCCCAGCCCTCGGTGGCGCCCTGGACGGCGTCGGCGGCGGCGGCGGCCAGGGGGCTGTCGGGCCGGGGGGCGGGACCGGTGCCGCCGCACTTGCGGCCGACGACGGTGGCGACGCGGGCCAGGAGGTTGCCGAGGTTGTTGGCCAGGTCGGCGTTGTACCGGGCCACCATGGCCTCGTAGGAGAAGTCGCCGTCGGCGCCGAAGGTGAGGTCGGCCAGGAAGTGGTAGCGCGTGCCGTCGACGCCGAAGTCGGCAACGAGGTCGGCGGGGGCGATCTGGTTGAGGGCGGTCTTGCTCATCTTCTCGCCGCCGACCAGCAGGAACCCGTGGACGTAGACGTGCTCGGGCGGCGCCAGGCCGGCCGACAGCAGCATGGCCGGCCAGTACACGGTGTGGAACCGCAAGATGTCCTTGCCGATGAGGTGGGTGCCCGGCCACCAGCGCTCGAACCGCTCGGGGTCGGAGCCGTAGCCCACGGCGGTGATGTAGTTGGTGAGGGCGTCGAACCAGACGTAGTTGACGTGGCTCGGGTCCCACGGCAGCGGGATGCCCCACGTGAGCGACGTGCGGGAGATGGAGAAGTCCTGGAGGCCCGAGCGGATGAACCCCAGGGCCTCGTTGCGCTTCGTCTCGGGCTGCACGAAGTCGGGGTGGTGCTCGTACCACTCGAGCAGGCGGTCCGTGTAGCGGGAGAGCTTGAAGAAGTAGTTCTGCTCCTCCAGCTCGATGACGGTGCGGCCCCGGGCGTTGTAGGCGGCGACGTCGTCGGCGCTGATGTACTCCTCGTCGGCGACGGAGTAGTAGCCCTTGTACGCACTCAGCTCGATGTCGCCGCTGTCGTAGCAGGCTTGCAGGAGCTGCTCGACGGCGCGGTAGTGGCGGGGCTCGGTGGTGCGGACGAAGTCGTCATTGGAGATGTCGAGCAGCTTCCACGCGTCCTGGAAGCGCACGACGGTCTGGTCGGCCCACTCCTTCGGCGACACGCCATGGGCTTCGGCCGCCCGCTGGACCTTGAGCCCGTGCTCGTCGGTGCCGGTCAGGAAGAAGACGTCGTCGCCGAGGAGGCGGTGCCAGCGGGCGAGGGCGTCGGCCGTGACCGTGGTGTAGGCGTGGCCGATGTGGGGCGCGTCGTTGACGTAGTAGATCGGCGTCGTGACGTAGAACTGGCCCACGGGGCCGAGGCTATCGGTGCCACCGGCGATGACCCGGGGCTCTTTTCCCTACGGCGATGCCGCCGGCGAAGGCCGCACCCGCCATGCCGGCCGCACCCACCAAGGCGGTCGTGCGGCGCACGACCCGTCGGGTGCGGCGGCTGAAGATCACGATCGGCCAGCCATGGTCGTGGGCCACGCCGGCCAGGTGGGCATCGGGGTTGACGGCGACCGGGTGGCCGACGGCTTCCAGCATGGGCAGGTCGCTGGCCGAGTCGCTGTAGGCGTAGGAGGTGTTGAGGTCGTAGCTCTCCCGCGTGGCGATCTCCCGGATGGCGGCCACCTTCCCGGGGCCGTACACGAACGGACCGGCCAGCTCGCCGGTGTAGACGCCGTCGGCATCGACCGCCGACATGGTGCCGATGCCGCCGGTCATCCCGATGGCGGCGGCCAGGGGCTCGACCAGCTCCTGCGGGGAGGCCGACACGATGTAGGTGTCGCGCCCGGCCCGCCGGTGCATCTCGATCAACCGCTGGGCCTCGGGCCGAACCCGCGACAGGAGCTTGGGGATGAGGTCGGCGTTGAGGGCCACGAGGTCGGCCTGGCGCACGCCGATCACCGCGCCCAGGATGCGGGCGCGCACCCGCTCGACCTGGTCGTCGCTGGAGCCGCGGTGGCGGAAGGCGATCGCTCCGGCGACGTCTCTGGCGAACGCCCGGGACGGCACGAGGTCGTTGCGCCACGCCGCCACGCCGAAGGCGAAGGCCGACGAGCCACTGATGAGTGTGCGGTCGAGGTCGAAGAACGCCGCCCCCGACGTCAAAGGTCGCGCACCTCGGCGATGGTCTGGCGCGGGTCGGGGTCGAGGTGCACGCGCACCCGGGGATTGGTGCCGCCCCCCTCCCAGGGGTCGACCTGCTCGATCTCGGAGTGCTGGGGCGGGTCGAAGACCTCGCGCAGGCCCATCATCATGGCCGCCGCCAGCACGCCGGCGGCGCCCCGCTGGCGCACGCGACGAACGGGCCGCGGCCGCTCGGCCGGCTCGGCCGGCCCTGCCGCCTCGATGCGGGCGAGGGTCTCGGGGTCGTACACGTCGTCGATCTCGATGGCACGCACGCTAGAGGCGACGGCGGCCACCGCGAGGGCGCCATCGGTCCGGCGGTAGCGCCGTTCGAACACGCCCGCAGCGCTGGTCGCGGTGGCGGTGCTCGCCGCCACGCCCGGCACCGGCCGCTCGGCGCCGTCGGCGAGCCAGCCGCCTGCTTCGTAGATCCGCCGGGCCCGCACGTTGGCCTCCAGGACCCACAGCCGCACGTCCCGGTAGCCGAAGGCGTCGGCCTCCGCCAGCGCCCGCTCGAACAGTGGTCGCCCGAGGCGCCGGCCCCAGTGGCGGGGAAGCACGTAGAAGCTGCACACCTCGGCCACCTCCGCGCCGTCGAGGTCGAAGTCGGGCGACGGCTGCAGCGCGATGGCGCCGGCCGGGCCGCCGTCCACCTCGAGCAGCCCGACCCAGGATCGAGGCCGGGCGAGCAGCGTGGCCCAGCGCAGGGCGATGCGCTGCGGCGTCGGCGCGGCATCGGCGGCGTCGAAGATTCCGGCGTAGGCCAGCGTGGCCGCCTCGAACTGGATGGACGCGAGGGCCCCGACGTCGTCGGGCGTGGCCGCCCGGATCGCCATGCCTACTTCAGCGCCGCCGCAAGGGCGTCGACGATGCGGTCGATCTCGCCGTCGGCGATCACCAGGGGTGGGCAGAACGACAGCGTGTCGGTGCCGATGGCCCGGGTGATGACACCGAGATCGAGCATGTGGTCACGCACCGCCATGGCATCGCGGTCGGGGGGCAGGCCGGCGGCCCACACGGCGACGTCGCCGCGCACCTCGGCCAGCGCGCCGTCCGCGGCCAGGCTGACGAGACCTTCGGCCAGGCGGTCACCCACATGGCCGGCCCGTTCGAGCAGCCCGTCCGCTTCGGTGATGTCGAGCGCCGCCATCGCTGCCGCACAGGCGGTGGCGTGGCCGGAGTAGGTGTGGCCGTGGCGCAGCATGAACGTCTCGTCGGCCTCGAGCGGGCGGCGCACGGCCGATCCGACCACGACGCCCCCGATCGGGACGTAGCCCGACGACACGCCCTTGGCGAAGGTGACCATGTCGGGCCGGATGCCGTAGTGCTCGCTGCCGAACCAGTGCCCGAGCCGCCCGAAGCCGCAGATCACCTCGTCCATGATGAGGAAGGCGCCGTGCTGGTCGCAGAGGCGCCGCAGTCCCTCCAGGTAGCCCATGACGGGTGGGCGAACGCCGCCCGCGCCCTGGACCGGCTCGGTGATCACAGCGGCCACCCGGTCGCCCTGCTCGGCGAACAGCCGGGCCATCGCCTCGAGGTCGTCGCTGGGGAGGTTCACGAAGTCGGGCAGCAGGGGCCCGAACCCGGCCTGGTTGGCGGGCAGACCCTGCGCCGTGAGGCCGCCGTAGGTGACGCCGTGGTAGGCGTAGCTGCGGCTCACGATGAGCGTGCGCTCGGGGTGACCGGCCTGCACCTGGGCGATGCGGGCCAGCTTGATGGCCGAGTCGACCGCCTCCGAGCCGTCACAGGTGAGGAAGACCCGGGCGTCGTCGACGGGCGCCAGATCGGCCAGGCGGCCTGCCAGCGCTTCGGCCGGCTCGTTGGTGAAGGGGTCGAAGGCGTTGTAGGCGACGAGGCGCCGCATCTGATCGGACACGGCGGCGACGATCTCCTCGCGGCCGTAGCCGACGTTCATGTACCAGAGGCTGGCCATGGCGTCGACGTACTCCTTGCCGTCGGCGTCGTAGACCAGGGCGCCATCGCCGCGCACGATGGTGACGAAGTTCTCGCGTGCGGGGCGGGCGTAGGGGTGCAGGAACCGGGGGACGGCCATCGCGCTATTGCATCACGATCCCGGCCCGCCGGCATCACGATGGCGGCTGAGCCGGAGCGATTCGTCGTAGACGACGCGTTTGGGCACCCCGAGGGCGGCGGCCACGGCGGCGACGGCCGACTTGCGGTCGAGGCCCTCGGCCAGGGCCTGTTCGAGGGCGCTGGTGACGTCGGTGGCCGTCGCCGGCGCAGGCGCCGGCGCGCCGGCGATGACGATGACGTGCTCGCCTCGGGGCTCGGCGCGTTCGGCCCGCTCGAGGGCCTGGCCCAACGTGCCCCGCCAGGTTTCCTCGTGGCGCTTCGTCAGCTCCCGGCCGATGGCGACCGGTCGCTCCGAACCCAGCACCGACGCGAGGTCGGTGAGGGTGCGTAGCAGGCGGTGGGGCGCCTCGTAGAGCACGGTGGTGCGGCGCTCGCCGTTCAGTTCGGCCAGGCGCTGGCGGCGGGCGCGGCCGCTGCGGGGCAAGAAGCCCTCCACCACGAAGCGGGCCGTGGGCAGCCCGCTCACGACCAGGGCGGCAAGGGCGGCCGACGGACCCGGCACCGCCTCCACGACGTGCCCGGCACCGAGCGCCGCAGCGACGATCCGCTCGCCCGGGTCCGACACCCCCGGGGTGCCGGCGTCGGTCACCACCGCGACCGTGGCGCCGCCGTCGAGCAGGCGCACGATCTCCTCGGCGGCCGCCACCTCGGTGTGCTCGTTGGCCACGATCAGGCGCCGCTTGGTCACGCCGGCGTGTTGCAGCAACCGGCCGGTGCGGCGGGTGTCCTCACAGGCGATGGCGTCGGCTCCGGCCAGCGCCTCGGTGGCGCGGGGTGACAGGTCGGCCAGGTTCCCGATCGGGGTGGACACCAGCACCAAGCGCCCAGCGGGCGTCACGGTGGTGGCGTCACGGTGGTCGGCGTCACGGTCACGCCCGGACTTCGACGGTGTCGCCCACGTGCAGGCCCCACCGGCCGAAGGCGCCGGCCTCGGCCTCCACCACCGACTTGGCCTTCGGCACGGGCATGCCGACGCGGTGGCGGCCCATCCGCACCGTCTTGAGGACGTTGCCGTCGGCATCGAGGTAGGCGATGTCGATCGGGAAGCGCATCCCGATCGTGTGCACCCACCGGGTCCGCTGGAGCAGGAGGGCGCCATCGAGGCCGTCGCGCCCGAGCAGCCCTCGCCGGCGCTCGGCCCTCGTCGCCGCGACCTCGGCCGACGCCAGCACGCGCCCGTCGCTCACGAGCCACACCGACGTCATCGGGGCGTGGATGATCGGGCGGCGATGCGACGGCGGGCGAGCACGGTCGCACAGCCTCGCGCACGGGCGCCGCCCCGGCGTTTTCGACCCCCGGTGCCAGGTGCTAGACGTGGGCGCGTGAACATCGCGATGTTGTTGGAGATGGCGTCGGAGGCCATGGGTGACCGCCTCGCGGTCGGCAGCCGTGCCGAGGGGGTCTCCTACGAGGAGCTGCTCGACCGGGCCCGGCGCACGGCCGCCGTGCTGACGGCGTCGGGCGCCGAGCGCGTCGGCTTCGTCGACGTCAACTCGGTGACGCTCCCGGAGGTGCTGTTCGGCAGCGGGATCGCCGGGATGCCGTTCGCGCCGGTCAACTACCGCCTGGCCGACGATCGTCTCCGGGCCGTGCTGGCCCGCCTGGCGCCGGCGCTGGTGGTGGCCGACGACGTCGAGGTCAGCCGCATCACCGGCATCGACGGCGTGACGGTGGTAGGGCGCACCGACTTCGACGCGCAGGTGGCCGCCGCCGAGCCCGACCCCGACGCCGCGGTGACCGACCCCGACGACGTCGCCATCTGGCTCTTCACCAGCGGCACCACGGGTGAGCCCAAGGCGGCCCTCCTGCGGCACCGCCACCTCACGTCGTACGTGCTCAGCACCGTCGAGTTCATGGGGGCCGACGAGGACGACGCCGCGCTGGTCAGCGTGCCGCCGTACCACATCGCCGGCGTGGCGGCCATCCTGTCCGGCATCTTCACCGGCCGCCGCATCGTGTACCTGCCGCAGTTCGACGCCGCCGAATGGGTCCGCGTCGTGGCCGACGAAGGCATCACCCACGCCATGGTGGTGCCCACCATGCTCGGGCGCATCCTCGACGCCATCGAGGCGCACGGCTCGGCCCCGGCCGCCCTCGCCCACATCTCCTACGGCGGGGGGCGCATGCCGGCGCCGGTCATCGAGCGGGCCATGACCCTGCTGCCCAACGTCAACTTCGTCAACGCCTACGGCCTCACCGAGACCAGTTCCACGGTGGCGGTCCTCGGCCCCGACGACCACCGCGATGCCTACGCCAGCGACGATCCGGCCGTGCGGGCCCGCTTGGGGTCGGTCGGCCAGCCCTTGCCCACGCTGGAGCTCGAGATCCGCGACCCGGAGGGCAACCCGGTCCCGGTGGGCGAGTCGGGCGAGATCCACGTGCGCGGCGAGCAGGTCGCGGGCGAGTACCTGGGCCGCAGCGCCCTCACCACCGACGGCTGGTTCCCGACGCGCGACGGCGGTCACCTCGACGAGGGCGGCTTCCTGTTCGTGGAAGGGCGCATCGACGACGTGATCGTGCGCGGCGGCGAGAACATGTCGCCGGGCGAGATCGAAGATGTCCTGCTCGACCATCCGGCGGTGGCCGACGCCGGGGTGACCGGCGTGCCCGACGACGAGTGGGGAGAGGTCGTGGCCGCCGCCGTGGTGCTGCACGAGGGCAAAGTCGTCAGCGTGGCCGAGCTGCAGGGATGGGTGCGGGAGCGGCTGCGCTCGTCGCGTACCCCGGTCATCATCGACATCCGCGTCGAGTTGCCGTACACCCCGACGGGCAAGCTGCTACGCCGAACGCTCCAGGAGGAGCTGGGCACCATAGCCAAGGAGCACGACGCCTGACCGTCGTTGCGAGTCAGCCGGGGTCGGACTCCCGGCGGGCGGGCGTGCGCAGGCCCCGGTAGGCGTCGGCCGCCGACATGTCGCCGTGCACCACCCGGTAGATCGTGTGGCAGACCGGCATCTCCACGCCGTGCCGGGAGGACAGCTCCTCGACGGTGGCCGCCGTCTTCACACCCTCGGCCACCATCGTCATGCCGGCCAGGATCTCCCCCAGCGGGCGTCCGGCGCCTAGTTCCTCACCGACGCGACGGTTGCGGCTGTACGGGCTGATGCACGTAGCGACGAGGTCCCCCATGCCGGCGAGGCCGGCAAAGGTGGCGGGCTGACCGCCCAGCGCCACCCCGAGGCGGGTCAGCTCGGCCAGGCCCCGGGTCATCACTGCCGCTCGGGTGTTGTCCCCCACCGACAGGCCCTGGGCCAGTCCACAGGCGATGGCCACGACGTTCTTCAACGCGCCACCCAGCTCGCAACCGATCACGTCGTCGTTGGTGTAGATGCGCAGCAGGCCGCGCCGAAGCACCCGCTGCAACGCCTCGGCCACGGCCATGTCCTCGGTGGCGATGACGCTGGCCGCGGCCTGACCGTTCATGATCTCCTTGGCGATGTTCGGGCCGGTCAGCGTGGCCGCGGGATGCCCCGGGAGCACGTCCTTGATCACCTCGGTCATGCGTAGCAGCGAGCCTTGCTCCAGGCCCTTGCTCAGGCTCACCACGGGTATCCACGGGTGGATGTGGGGCTTGGCCGCCTCGAGCGTGGCCCGGAAGCCGTGCGACGGCACCCCGACGATGAGCAGCTCGGCCTGGGCGACCGCCTTCTCCAGATCGGCCGTGGCCTCCAGCCCCGACGGCAGCGCGCAGCCGGGCAGGTACCGGGAGTTGGTGCTGTTCTGGTTGATCTCGTCGGCCACCTCCGCGTGGCGGGCCCACAACACGGTCGGGTCACGACCCGCCACGAGTGACGCCACGGTGGTGCCCCACGACCCAGCTCCCAGCACGACGACCCGCATGGGCTGGAATGTAACCCCCTACTTCGTGCTAAGGAATCCCACGCGCTGGCGAGTGGGGTCGACGCACGACAAGGGGGTTGGGTGTGGACGAGCTGCGGTTCGACGAACGGGTGGCCATCGTGACCGGCGCAGGCCGCGGGCTCGGGCGGGCGCACGCCCTGTTGCTGGGGCGCGCGGGGCGCAGGTCGTGGTGAACGACGACGGGGCGTCGGTGAACGGCGAGGGTGCCAGCAGCGACGTGGCCGAGGACGTGGCCGCGGAGATCCGCGCCGCCGGTGGCATCGCCGTGGCCGACGGCACGTCGGTGGCCTCACCCGAGGGTGGCCAGGCCATCGTCGCTCACGCCGTGGACGAGTTCGGCCGGGTCGACATCGTGGTGAACAACGCCGGCATCCTGCGCGACAAGGCCTTCCACAACATGACCCCGGAGATGTTCGACCACGTCATGGACGTGCACATCCGCGGCGCGTTCTTCGTGACGCAGCCCGCCTTCGTGCGGATGCGCGAGCAGGGCTATGGCCGCGTCGTCACCACGTCGTCGTCGGCCGGTCTGTACGGCAACTTCGGGCAGGTGAACTACTCGACGGCCAAGATGGGTCTGGTGGGCATGGCCCGCACGATCGCCACCGAGGGCGCCCGGTTCAACATCAAGGCCAACGCCGTGGCGCCGAACGCCTTCACCCGCATGACCGAGAACCTCATCGCCGGCGAGGCCGCCGGTCGCCTGCGGCCGGACCTGGTCTCGCCGGTGGTGGCCTGGCTGTGCCACGAGGACTGTCCGGTGACCGGCGAGGTGTTCCAGGTCGGTTCCGGGCGGGTGGCGCGGGTGTTCGTGGCCGAGACGACGGGCTACGTGAACAGCGCGCTGACGATCGAGGACATCGTGGCCAACGTCGAGACCATCATGGACGAGACGGGCTACAGCGTCCCGGCCAGCGTGGCCGACGCCGGCAAGCTCATGGCCATCGCCACGAAGCAGTCGTAGTCGTCAGCCGAGGCGGCGCTTCTGGGGCGCCTCGCCGGTGGTGCCCGGCGCGAAGCCGGTGTAGCGCTCCCACGAGCGGTGGGGGTCCACGCCGGAGTTCATCCGGGTGCCGGCGGCCAGCAGCCCACCGTCGACGCGGATCGCCTCGCCCGTGACGAAGCCGGAGTCGGGGCCGGCCAGCCACAGCACGGCACCGGCGATGTCGTCGCCCACGCCCTGGTCCGGCCACGGCTGCAGGACCTCGACCAGCTCGGCCAGCTGCTCGCGGTTGGCGCCGGCGGCCAGCGGGGTGAAGATCACGCCCGGGCAGATGGCGTTGACCCGGATGCGGTGCGGCGCCAGTTCGGTGGCGGCGTTCAGCGTGAGGTTGATGACGGCCGCCTTGGCCGCCGAGTAGGCCTGCGGGCCGCTGCCGCCCACCAGGCCGGCGATCGACGCGGTGTTGACGATGCTGCCGCCGTCGCCCTGGGCGATCATGGCCCGGGCGGCGTGCTTGATGCCCAGGAACACGCTGCGGGTGAGCACGGCGAAGGTGCGGTCCCAGTGCTCCACGTCGATCTCGGTGAGGGGCCCGAAGGCGCCGCCGCTGCCGGCGTTGTTGAACACGACATCGAGGCGCCCGTAGCGCTCCGTGGCCGCGCCGATCAAGGCCTCGACGTCGTGCTCTTCGGCCACGTCGGTGCGGATGAAGGTGAGCCGGTCGGGCTCGGCGGCGTCGGCCACCAGCTGCTGGCCCACCTCCGCGTTGAGATCACCCACGACCACGCTGGCGCCTTCGGCGAGGAAGCGCAGCACGGTCGCCCGGCCGATGCCGCTCGCTCCACCAGTGATGACGGCGACCCGATCAACGAGTTGGCTGCCCATCGCCGGCACACTACGCAGCCCCGTCGCCCAGCCCCCCAACCGTCGCTAGAGATGCAGCTCCCACTCACCCGAGGTGATCTGGTCGCTCGTGATCGTCAGGGTCGGCACACCGGGCAAGGAGTAGTAGCCCCGCGCCACGGTGACGGCGCCGCGGTTCACTTCCTGGATGCACACCACTTCTTCGGCGCCGCTCTCGCCGTGGCGCAGGGTCCAGCGCTCGGCGAGCGACGACAGCCCCTCGTTGAGCACGTGATCGACTGCGCTCGCTCGTCGGTCATGACGGCCGAGTACGGCGCCGAACAGGGTCAGGGCGTACCACCGCCCGTCGCGCTCGTCGACGTAGCCGCAGAGCTCACCGTCGCTCGGCCGGTTCAGCGCGTCCATCACGCCGAGCATGTCAGGGCGTCGACGCCGGCCAACGCGGGTTTCGCGGCCCGCCCGTGTCGAGCGCCAGCCGTCGATCGGGTCGCCTCGGACGATTGTCGTCACGGCGCGTGGTCGGCGGAGACGGCCGTGGCTCGTTCCTGTCGCGCTTCAGTAGCACATGTGAGGCAGTTACGCACCGAGAAGCACAGATGCACCGAGAACCGGGGCAGGAATGCTCGCCCAGCGTGGGTTCCGGGCAACGAGCGCTCACTGAGCGAGCACGGCGCCACGAACGGTCGCGCAAGGAGGACCAAACTGCCCGCGTCGCCCGCCACGGGGCATCGCCCGCCACCAACGAGCGGGCCGGGCGAGGGGTCCTACGCGTTCGGCGAGCGTCAGCGAGGCCGGTCGGAGGTTGTGCGGGCCGTCCGCGGCCCGCTGATGCCGCAGTGCGGCATCGTGTCGAGTGAGCACCGATTGTCCGAGCGTCAGCGAGGCCGGTCGGAGGTTGTGCGGGCCGTCCGCGGCCCGCTGATGCCGCAGTGCGGCATCGTGTCGAGTGAGCACCGATTGTCCGAGCGGTAGCGAGGCCGGTCGGAGGTGTGCGGGCCGTCCGCGGCCCGCTGATGCCGCAGTGCGGCATCGTGTCGAGTGAGCACCGATTGTCCGAGCGTCAGCGAGGCCGGTCGGAGGTTGTGCGGGCCGTCCGCGGCCCGCTGATGCCGCAGTGCGGCATCGTGTCGAGTGAGCACCGATTGTCCGAGCGTCAGCGAGGCCGGTCGGAGGCCGGCAAAGAGTTACGGCACCACGAGGATCTTGCAGTGGCGGTCGGGGTGGGCCAGCTGCGCGAACGCGTCCGGCACGCCGTCCAGACCGACCTCGCCCGTGATGAGCGGGGTCACGTCCAGCTCGCCCTCGGCGATGGAGCGCAGGCTGGCCTCGAACTCCATCGGGTCGTAGCCCAGCACGAACTGGAGGCTCAGCTCCTTGCTGATGCCGTACATCGGCGTGATCGTGTCGTGCCCCATGCACACGCCCACCACCACGATGCGGGCGCCCGCCGGTGCCAGCCGCAGGGCCTCGTCCAGGATGCCGGGCACACCGATCGCCTCGAACACGACCACGGGGCGGCCGCCACCAGCCCGCTCCCACGCGTCGAAGGCCGGCTCCGCCGACGGATCGACGACCTCGTGCGCCCCCATCACCGTGGCCAGGCCGCGCCGGGCGACCGAGTAGTCGCTGGCCACGATGGGCTCGATGCCGCGCAGCCGCAGCGCGGCGATCACGGCCAATCCCACCGGGCCGCAGCCCAGCACCAGCGCGCCCTCACCGGCGGCGATGCCCGAGCGGTTGACGGCATGCAGCCCGACGGCCATCGGCTCGGTGAGGGCGGCGTGACGGGCGTCGAGCCCGTTCGGCACCTCCAGCAGCATGGGCGCCGACAGCAGCATGCGCTCGCCGTAACCGCAGGGCAGCTCGTTGGTGTACACGAGGTTCTGGACGCCGGTCGTCGTGAGCATGATCGGGATCGAGGTCACCACCGTGCCCGGGTCCGGGCCCACGGTTTCCGGCCCGATCTCCAGCACCTCGCCGGTGAACTCGTGGCCCATGAACACGTCACGGCTGAGATCGAGCGGCTCGCCGGCGCCGAGGTTGGGCACGCCGCGCATCTCGGCGGTCAGCTCGAGCATGGACGCGCCGTGCTTGGCGAAGTGGAGGTCGGACCCGCAGATGCCGCACGCCCGCACCTGCACGAGCACCTGCCCGAACCCGGGCACCGGACCGGCCACGTCGTCGCGCACCACGATCTCGCCGGCACGCAGCACGGCTGCTCTCATGATTCCTCCCCGGTCACGGTGACATCGGTCGCCGCCGCAGCCCCTGGCGCGGCGCCGTTGCCGTTGGCGTGATCTTCGACATGCGTGGTGATGGCATCCAGGATCGCCTGGCCGGCCCGCCCGAACAAGTGGTCGCGCTTGCTGATGGCCCACTCGTGGGAGGCTCGTGCCGCCTTCAGCTGCCCCGTGAAATGGGGGATGACCTCGCGGGCGAAGAGCCGGTACGAGCGCATGGTGGCGTCGTGGTCGGCCCAGTCGTGGCCGAGCAGCAGGAACGTGCCGAAGCCGCCGGACTGCTCGATGAGGTTCTCGATGTAGGCGATGGCGTCGTCGGGGGTGCCGATCACGACGTTGCCCGTCGCGGCGTACTCCTCGACGAACTGGCGCGACGTCTTGGGGGCGTCGGAGACCTCGTTGGCAAGCGGCACGAAGCCGGCACCGCCCCCGAAGTAGTTGGCGAAGTCCTCCAGCCCGTGCGTGCACTCCTCGATCGCCTGGTCGCGCGTCTCGGCCAGGTGCATGATGCCGAGCACCCGCCAGCTCTGACGATCGGGTTGGGGTCGACCCTCGCGCGCCGCCATGTCCTCGACGACCTGCCACGCCTGGCCCACCGCGGCGAAGCCTTCGATGAGCGACATCGACAGCGACAGCAGTGAGACGCCGTACTTGCCGGCGAGGCGCGGTCCCGACGGGGAGACCATGGCGGCGACGGCCACGTCGAAGTGCGGCTGGGTGTAGGGGCGCGTCTGCAGGCGCGCTTCGCGCATCGTGAACCAGTCGGTCTCGCGCGTCACGGGCTCGTCGCTGCGCAGCAAGGTGAGGATGGCCTCCAGCGACTCCTCCATCATGCGCCGCTGGTTCACCGGGTCGATGCCCATGACGTACGCGTCGCTCGGCAGCGCGCCCGGCCCGGCGCCGAAGATCATGCGGCCGCGCGTGAGGTGGTCGAGGAGCACGAGGCGGTCGGCCACCATCCAGGGGTGGTGATAGGGGAGCGACACGACACCGGTGCCCAGCTTGATGTGGCGGGTGCGCTCGGCGGCGGCGGCGATGAAGATCTCGGGGCAGGCGATCAGCTCGTAGCCGCCCGAGTGGTGCTCGCCGAACCAGGCCTCGTCGAAGCCGAGGGCGTCGAGGGCGACGACGCGCTCCAAGTCGTACTCGAGGGCGAGGGTCGGGTTCTGGCCGACCGGATGGAACGGCGCGTAGAAGGCGCCGAAGCGCAGTGGCCAAGGTGCAGGCATGGGTCCCCCTAAGGAGCGGTGACAGGCAGGCGCGGTCGCAACGGTGTCAGAGGTGGAGGCCGGCGAGAAAGTCGGTGAGGGCGGCGTTGACCTCGGCCGGCTTCTCCTGCTGGACCCAGTGGCCGGCGCCGTCGATGAGCACGGTGCCGCGGTGGTCGGTGAGCCAGCCGTCCATCGCGTCAGGCGGGCTCATCGTGAGCACCGGGTCCAGACGGCCGCCGATGAACAGCGACGGCACCGTCACCTTGGCTCCTTCGAACTGGGGCGTCAGCTCCCAGTTGCGGTCGAAGTTGCGGTACCAGTTGAGGCCGCCGGTGAAGCCCGTGCGGGTGAACTCGGCGACGTAGTGGTCGAGCTCGTCGGGCGCCAGCCAGTCGGGCAGGGCCGCCGGCTCGGGGAAGCGCTCGACGAAGCCGCGGCCGTCGTTGGCGAAGGCGGACGGATCGATGGCGCCGGGTTCGGACGACGTGGTGCCGGCCAGCAGCCGCCGCATCGTGGTGGCGGCGTCGGCACTGAGCTCGGCATCGGCCACGCCGGGCTCCTGGAAGTACAGGATGTAGAAGAACGAGTCGCCGAAGATCTGGCGCATCAGCTGGAGCGGCGGCACCGGCGAACGCGGCAGGAAGGGCACGCTCATGCCCACCACGCCGGCGACGCGCTCGGGAGCGCGCAGCGCCAGCGACCACACCACCATGGAGCCCCAGTCGTGGCCGACGAACACCGCCCGCTCCAGTCCGAGAGCATCGAGGACGCCGAGGAGATCGTCGGTGAGGTGGATGATGTCGTACTGGTCGATTGCCGCCGGCCGGCTGGAGCGGCCGTAGCCGCGCTGGTCGGCGGCGATGGCCCGGTAGCCGGCGGCGGCCACCGCGGGCAGCTGGTGGCGCCACGAGTAGGCGAGCTCCGGGAAGCCGTGGGCGAAGACGACCGGGAACCCCTCGCCCTCGTCGAGGACGTGCAGGTCGACGCCGTTGGTGGTGATGGTGCGCTCGGTCATGGAGTCCTCTCAGGCGTCGGCGGTGACCGCGTCGAGCAGGTCGGCCCGAGACGGCCCGATGCGCGGCGGCAGAGGATAGGCCTCGGGGTTGGCGAAGATCTCGGCCACGCGTGCGCCGAACTCGGGGTCGGCGGCGAGGTCGGCCGGCAACGTCAGCAAGTTCATCAATCGGGTGAGAGCCCGGCCGATGACGGGATCGGTGGCGCCGGCGGCGAAGACCCGCGCCATCGGGTTGGGCGGTCCGTCGTAGTCGGGGGAGCTGGCCGGATCGGCCCCGTTGGCGTCCATCTCGACCGACGAGTGGTACCACGGCTCGATCTCGCGGTCGCTGGCCGCTTCGTAGGCGCGGGCGCGCCCGTCGGGATCGCCGGGATGGGCGTCGGTGACATCGGCCAGCAGGAGGGCCTGCACCATCGCCAGGGAGCATCCCCGGCCATAGAGCGGATTGGTGCACGTGTGGGAGTCGCCGACGGCGTGGAAGCCGATCACGGTGGGGCGGCCGTCGGTGTCGACGAAGCGCCGGATGCGGTTGAGCAGCCCGGCCATGGGCCGCACGCCACCGAGGGGCTCGAGGTCGCCGTGGGCGAAGAAGCGGTCGGGACCGGGCAGGAGCCGGCAGGCGCGCTCGAACCCGGCTGGCTCGGAGAGCGCAGCCCGGAGCTCGGTGTCGGTGGTGGGGATGGCGATGGTGATCGACATGGACTGCGCATCACCGGGCACCGCGAGGAACTTCACGAAGCCCAGGTCGCCGCCGAGCTTCGGATCGATGGCGACGTCGAGATCGGGAGGCAGGCGGTACCACCGCGACAGGTACATCAGGCCGCTCTCGCGAACCGTCTCTGGCACCTCGACCCCAAGCTCGCCGAGCCAAGCCGGCATGGCGCTGCGGCGTCCACTGGCGTCCACGACGATGTCGGCCAGCAGCGTGCGGCCATCGGCCAGGCGCACCCCGCCGACGATCGGGACGCCGTGGGCATCGCCCACCGGCACCAGTGCGGCGACCGACTCGCCCGCACGGATCGTGACGTTGGCTTGGGCCACCACGGCCTCCCGCAGCACCCACTCGAAGGTGGTGCGCCGCACGATCAGCACCGACAGATCCTCGTCGCCCAGCCGTGGCTCGCCCAGGTTGGCGTTGGCCGGCATGGTGACGCACCCGACCGCCAGCAGGGAGTCCAGCACGTCGGGGAAGCGCTCGCGCAGCAGGACCACGATGCGGGCCAGGAAGCCATGGGTCTGGTGCACCTGCTGGGCGCCGCGCCGCTCGGCGGCGAAGGCGGCCTCGGCGTCGCCGGTGATGGGCAGGCGATCGCGCTCCAGGATGGTCACGCGGTGGCCCGCACGCCCGAAGGCCAGTGCCGCGCCCAGACCGGCGACGCCGGCACCGATGATGACGATCTGCTCGACGTGCTCGTCTCCGCCCACCCTGCTGCTCCCCCTTGGTCCTTCGGGCCGGCCGCCTTGGAAACGACCGTTGCCAAGGACCCTAAGATACGGTAACGCCTGTTGCCAAACCACGACGACCACCGGGCGCCGACGCGTTGGGCCGGCCTCCCCGCCGCTGACCGCAAGGCCGAGCGCCGGCAGCTTCTGCTCGACGCCACCTTCGAGCTGCTCGGCACCGAGGGCTGGTCGGGCACCACGGTGCGGGCGGTGTGTCAGGGCGCACGGCTGAACCCGAGGTACTTCTACGAGAGCTTCGCCGACCTCGACGCGTTGGTGGTGGCGGTCTACGACCGCCTGATCGCCGAGTTGCGCGACCACGTCGCCGCCGCGGTCGACGCAGCCGGCGACGACCCGTCGGCGCAGATGCGGGCGGCGGTCGAGACCACGGTGCGCTTCGTGGACGACGATCGTCGCCGGGCACGGGTGCTGTACGTGGAGGCGCTCGGCAGCGAGGCCCTCAACCGGCGCCGCATCGAGACGGGCTACGACGTCGTGACCCTCATCGAGCGCGACGCCGCCGATCGCCGGGGCGCCCCTCCGAGCGGCGAGCAGATCGGGCGGATCGCCGCCGCCGTGCTCGTCGGCGGCTTCAGCGAGCTGTTGGTGGCGTGGCTCGACGGGCGCGTCGCCATCGGACGCCAGCAGCTCATCGACGACGCCAGTGAGCTGTTCCTGGCGCTCGTCGAGACGGCCGCGGCCATCTCGGCCCGCCGCCAACGAACTGACGCGCTGAAACCTCGTATGTGACGGACAACGCGGCATCAGTTCGTCGGCGCGCCGTCTATCGGGGCGTGTTCCGTGACGGTCCGGTTGACGCGACACTGGTGCTGGTGCGCTGGGAGAGGCGATGACGGCCGAGATCATCTGGCGGATCCTGGCCGCCGTCGCCATGGGGGCGGCCGTCGGGTTGGAGCGCGAGGTGGCCGGCCAGCCCGCCGGTCTGCGCACGAACGCCACGGTGGCCCTCGGCGCCGCCCTCTTCGGCGTGGTGTCGACGTTGGGCTTCGACCAGTACGTGCGGGTCCGCGCCGACACCAACGTGCAGATCGACGTGACCCGGGTCGCGTCGCAGGTAGTGGTGGGCATCGGGTTCCTGGGCGCCGGCCTGATCTTCCGCCAACGGGGTCAGGTCCGAAATCTCACGACCGCGGCCAGCTTGTGGGTCACCGCGGCCATCGGTCTGGCCTGCGGCGTCGGCATCGTCGGTGCCGCCTTCGCCACCACCATCGTCCTGGTGGCGATGCTCGCCCTGCTGCGGCCGGTACGAGCGCTGGTCGCCCGGCGCGTCGCCCGCACCCGTCGCGACATGCGTGTCCGGCTCACTGCAGGGGGCGACCCCGAGGGGTTGCTGTTGTGGTTGCGCCAGTTGCCGGGCGTGTCGTTCGAGGGGGTGGAGATCGGCAAGGAAGCCGGTGCGTTCACGCTGCGGTCAACCGTCATCCTTGATCGGGGCGCGGAGGCGGCAGCGATCTTCGGTCAGATTGCATTGCGACCTGATGTGGACGATCTCTCGATGGAGGTCGAGCAGTGAGTGAGGCCTCGGCCAGAAGGTACGGATGCGTGCGGGCGAGGCGGCCGGACACACCTCGGCGCAGCGGATCGGCAACCCCGACGGTGTGATCGACGGCGGCGAGAAGCTCGCCGGCGGGGATGCGCCACACGCGGGCCTCGTCGACGGCCGTCACCGTCGCCGTGCGCCGCACGTTCCGCACGACGCCGATCTCGCCGAACCAGTCGTTGGCGCCCAGTTCGGTGACCAGTCGGTTGCTGCTCCCGACGGCCATCGACACGGTGAGCCGGCCACGGTCGATGATGTAGAGGCAGTCGGCCACATCGCCCTCGCGGACGATGACGGTCCCCGGCGGCGCGACCAGCGTGATCGCCGCCGCCGCCAGTCGCTCCACCGTGGCGTACGGCGCCAGTGCCAGCAGCGCGGTGGCGCGGAACCGCTCCACGACGGGTGCGAGCGAGCCGACCCGGGCGGCCGTCTCGCGGTCGACCGAGACAAGCGGTGCGACGAGTGCGGCGGCCACCACGACCAGCAGCAGCCCGACGGCGACGAGCGCACCCTGGAGCCCGAGCCCGTTGATGAGGAAGGGCGCCGCCAGCGATCCGCACGTGAGGGCGACGGCGTTGAGCGAATCAGTGAGCGCCTGGCCCCGAGCCAGCAGGCCGCCCGACAGCAGCCGCTGCAGCAACGTCAGCGTGAGCACGTCGTAGAGCACGTTGGCGACGCCCTCCAGCACGAGGACGGCGAAGGCCAGCGCCGGTGATGTGAGAGCCGCCAGCACGGCCAGGGCGGCGCCGAAGCCACCGGCGGCGACGGCCAGGCCGAGCCCGGCTCGGTGGCCGGCCGCCGCCCGCGCCGCGAGCGGCGCCCCCAGCAGACCGCCGATGCCGGCGAACGCCGTCATCCAACCGGCACCGCCCGCGCCGATGCCGAGACGTTCCGCCGCCACCGAAACCTGGGCGACCAGCTCGAAGCCGAACAGGAACTCGACACCCACCATCGCGACGACGAGGCCGAGCGCGCCCGGCGCGCTGCGCAACGCCGTGACGCCGTCGCGCAGCATCTCCGACGGCGAGCGGGGCATCTCTACGTTCACCGCGCCGGGCGCGGTGTCACCGCGGATGCCGCCGGCGCACAGCGCGGCACCGACGAGCCCGAAGGAGGCGAGGAGAAAGGCGAACGCCGGGCTCACCACGATGGCGGCGAGCGCGCCGAGCGCCGGCCCGGCGATCCAGGTCGCCTGCAGGATCACGCCCATGGCGCCGTTGGCGCGAGGCAGATCCTCGGCCCCGGCCAGACTGGGCAGTAACGCGAAGGCTGCCGGCCGGTAGGGCGTCAGCAGGATGGTGTCCACAACGGCCAGGCCCACCAGCACGGCGGGAGGTGCGCTGGCGGCGGCCGCGAGAGCGAGGGTCAAGACGCCGGCGGCACGCGCCGCGCACGACCAGATCATCACCCGGCGCCGGTCCACCCGGTCGGCCAGCACGCCGGCGATCGGGGCGATCAGCACCGATGGCACGAACCGCACCGCCACGCCCGCCGCGACCCATGCCGTCGATCCGGTGCGGTCGTACACGGCGGTCGACAACGCCACCGCCATGAGCCACTCCACCGAGCCGACGAGGAAGTAGCTGGTCAGCAGCCGGCGCACCGCCGAGTGCAGTCCGGACACTCGCACTCCGGTCTCCCCTCGTCGCGACGCCACCTCAGTGGAGCGCCGCAAGAAGCCTCCCGACAAGGGCGCTAGCCGGTGCCCGCCGCGGGGGTTGGCACCACCCCGAGATGCCTGCTGACCACGTTTCCTGCCCGCCGGGCCGGGCCTACGGTGAGTGAGTGGCGCGCACCACGTCGGTACCGATTCGGTTGTGGGCGATGTCCGAACTGCGGCGGCGCTGGGCCGCACTCGCGCTGCTCGGGATCCTGACCGGACTGGCCGCTGGGCTGACGCTCGCCGCCGTCGAGGGCGCCAGCCGGACCCAGAGCGCGTATCAGCGGATGCGCTCCCAACTGCGGGCGGCTGATGCGGTCTTCTTCCCCAGTCAGGTGGGCATATGGAATGCCGATGTCACCAAGCTGAGCGAGTTGCCGGAGGTGGCGGCGTGGGGTGGGTTCGCCACGACCGCCAGCGTGCTCGAGGAACTGGGAAACGGGGCCAGCCCGATCGTGCCGGTCGGGGCGGCGTGGTTCACGGACATCGAGCGGGGCAAGGTCCTGGAGGGCCGGCTCCCTGATCCGGCCCGCGACGACGAGGCGGTGATCAACCCTGAGGCCCTCCACTACGGCGCCCACCTCGGCGATGTGCTGACGTGGCGGAGCCTGTCGCCCGCCGACTTCAAGGCACTGGGCGGGTATCCACCCGCGGACTACGACTGGACCAAGGCCACGGGTCCCGTGACGAATCTGCACATCGTGGGTGTCGTGCGGCTGCCCATGGAGTCGGTGCTCTCGTTCGCCAGTGGCCCCCAGCTGTTTCCCGGGCCGGGTTGGGCGGCGGCCCATCTCGCCGACGTTGCCACCGACTTCACCAACGCCGTGGTGCGGCTCCGCCACGGCGCCGCCGACGTGGCGTCGTTCCAAGCCGGCGTGGCGCGGATCTACGGCCGCGACGACATCCCCGTCAAGGACCTGAGCGACGACATCAAGCGGGTGCAGAGCTCGCTCGACGTGGAGCGCACGGCGCTGCTCCTGTTCGCCGCCGCCGTGGCCCTCGCCGCCGCCGTGCTCGTCGGTCAGGCGTTCGCCCGGTCCATCCGCGCCGGGGCGGCGCCGGTCCCGGCGCTACGGGCGATGGGCCTGGGCCGCGGCGGGCTGGTGGCCGGTCTGGTGGCACCCCATCTGCTGACGGTCGCCGTCGCCGTCGCCACGACGGCCGTCACCGCCGTGGTCCTGTCGTCGCGTTTCCCGATCGGGCTGGCCCGCACGCTCGATCCTGCGGTCGGCACCCATCTCGACTGGGGGCTGCTGGCCGCCGGCCTGACGGTGGCACTCGCGGTGACGGTGCTGGCCTGCTGGCTGATCGCGGCGATGACCGTGCGCCGCTCGACCTCCCGCGGGCGCCCGGCGCGGACACAGCTCGTCGGTACCGCCACCCGCGCCGGTGTGCCCGTGCCCGCCGCCGTCGGCGTCAGCCTTGCGCTCGAGGCGCCTGCGTCGCGCGTCGGCGCGACGGCCCGCCCAGCGCTGTTCGCCGCCATCGTCGGCGTGTTCGGTGTGGTGGGCGCGGTCACCCTGGTGGGCGGCATCGACGACGCGCTGCACCGCCCCGAGCGGGTGGGGGAGGTGTGGGAGCTGGAGGCTCATCCAGGTGAATCCAACATGGACGACGCCACTGCCTACGGCGTCCTGGCCGCCAACCCGGACGTCCAAGTCTTTGCCATGGCGGACAGGTTCCCGACCGTCGTCGACGGCAAGGACACGCCGCTCTACGCGCTGCAGAGCGTGCAGGGCTCTATGAGGTTCGTGATGCTGCGCGGTCGCGCTCCGGAAGCCGACGACGAGCTCGCCCTCGGGCCGCGCACGGCGTCGTTGGTGCACGCCGGTGTCGGCGCCACGGTTGCCGTGGGACCGTCGGCGCGTCCCATGAAGGTCGTCGGCATCAGCCTGCTGGTCCAGACCCCGCACAGCTCCTTCGACGAGGGCGCTTGGCTGCAACCCGACGCCCTGACCACCGTGGAGGACCCCACCGCCGGCTCCGACGACACGACGTACGCGGTGCTCGTGCAGCTGCGCCCAGGCGCGGCGGCCACTCAGGTCCAAGGCGCCCTCGGTGCCCAAGGGCTCTACACCGAAGTGCCCACCGTGCCGCCCGACGTCGCCAACCTGGGCAACGTGCGCAGCCTCCCGCTGTACCTCGCCGCCTTCCTCGTACTGCTGGCGATCGGCGCGGTGGCCCACGCGCTCATGACGGGCGCCCGTTCCCGCTCGCACGACCTCGCGGTGCTGCGCGCCCTCGGCCTCACGCCACGCCAGGCGGCGGCCTGCGTCACCTGGCAAGCCACCGTCATCGGGTTCGTGGCACTGGCCATCGGCATCCCGCTCGGGATGATCGTCGGGCGCCAGGTGTGGCGGGCACTGGCCGACTCACTGTCGTTCGTCTACGTCGGACCGCTGAGCGGACTCGTGCTGCTGGTGCTCGTGCCCGCCGCGCTGTTCCTTCTGGTGGCGCTGGCGTTGTGGCCTGCCCGTGCCGCCGCGCGCTTGCACACCGCCGAGATCCTGCGCAGCGAGTGACGGGCGGCGCGTGCGCCCGACCCGCACGTGCCTCGCCCGCGCCGTCAGAGCTGGATCGTGTCGCCCTCGACCGCGGCGGCCACGCTCGGCGTGCAGCGGGCGAAGCTCTCCACGATGGCATCGACCTCGTCGTCGGTGCGCCAGGGGTCGTGGTGGAACAGCAGCAGCCGCCCGACGGCGGCGCGCCGCGCGAGGGCGACGGCGTACTCGGCCGCCGAGTGGCCGAAGCCGGCCTTGGCCGCCAGCTCGACGGCTCGGTACTGGCCGTCGTGGAGCAACAGGTCGACGCCGTCGACCAGCTCGATCACGGCCTCGTGGTACGGACCCCATCCGTCAGGTCCGGGGCCGAGGGCGAGCGGTCCGTGATCAGGCACGTAAGCCATCGACGACCGCCCGTCACTGACACGCAGGCCGAACGTCGTGCCTCCCGGGTGGGGCAGCCGGCGCGCCAGCACCTGGAAGCCCGCCGCCTCGAGGCGACCCTCGTCCAGGGTGGAGAAGTGCCAGCACCCGCGCAGTGAGGCGGTGGTGATCGGGAAGAACGGCGGGCCCATCATCGGGTCAAGGATGTGCGCCGCATCGACCGCATCGACCATGGGCACGGCATCGCCGTCGACCGCCGGCAGGCGCACGTCCACGACGGCGTCGGTCCGGTCGCCGGCAGTGAAGAACGGGAGACCCTGGGCGTGATCCCAGTGGAGGTGGCTGAGCAAGAGGCTGCCCCGGAAGGGCGCGCCGTCCAGCAGGCCGGCCACGTTGCGCAGGCCGGTACCCCCGTCGAGCAGCAGCTGCGGACGGGCCTCGCCGTCATGAGCCACGGCCACGCACGAGGTGTTGCCGCCGACGCGCTGGAAGTCCGCGCCGGCGGCGGGCATGGACCCCCGCACCCCGCAGAGGTGGACGCGCATCAGTCGGAGGCCGCCTGCTCCTCACGACGATGGCCGGCCGACAGGGCCGCCAGCTCGGCTCGGTCGATCTGGGCCGGCGTCGCCACCGCGACACGGCACGGCGTGACCGCCCGCAGGGTCGACGTCCGGGTGTGGCCTTCGAGGATGGCCCGCTCGCCGAGCACGGCGCCGGGGCCGACCTCGGCCCAGCTGCGATCGTCGACCTCGACGGCCAGGACACCGTCGAGCAGCAGGTAGAGCTCGTCGCTGTGGTCGCCTTGGGTCGTGAGGCACGCACCGGCGTCGATGTGGCGCACCTCCGGCTTGGCGCCGCCCCGCATGATCACGTTGGAGAGCTGCCGCTCGAGCGCGGTCTCGACCGCAGTGACGACGGCGGGTGAGTCCTCATCACCCCAGGGGGTGTGGGAGCCGAAGGCGTTGGACGCCCAGTTCTTGAAGTCGGTCATGCCGGTCTTGGCTTCCAGCGTGCCCGTCTCGTCGTAGATCCAGTGCCGCGGGAACGGCGAGGCGCCCACCAGCCGGCCCTCGGCCCGACCGTCGGCGAAGAGCACGAGCTCGACGGTGGACCACGCGATCGGGGCCAGGAACTGTACGAACGGCGCCCGGCGTACGGGTCGAGGCGCCGGCACACCGGTGCGTCCACCCGCGGTCTGCACGAACCGCACCCAGCCGTCGCCGATCTCCGGCTCGGCCTGGCGGTCGGGCAGGCTCACGGCGGCGACCGTGAAGCGTTTGCCGAACCGCACGGTCGTGGACCCGATGGCACCACCGCCGAGGTAGTTGGCGCGCACGCAGCGCCCGTCGTCGTCGAAGTCGGCCGCGGCGGCGAGGTGGTTGGCGAATCGGAACCGGTCGGCCTGGCGCAGCTCCTCCAGCGCGCTGGCCACATCGGGCCCGATCATGTCGGGCGGGGCCAGGTCGTAGTGCGTGAAACCGGCCTTGAAGGCGGCGTCGGCGAGGCCTTCGACCGCTTCTGACGGGATCCACGAGATCGTGGTGATGGAGCTTCGGACTTCCATGGCCAACCTCACGGTGCTCAGGTCCGATCATCGTGCACCGCAAACGACCCGAGGACCAGGTGACGGGCAGGCCTCCGGGCGGTGTGGCTGTCACCACTACTGGATGCCTGATGGCACCCTTGGGTTCGAGTCGCCGTTCTGGTTCATTGAGCTCGTGGTTGCGATCTCTGTGTTCTTGGCCGATGACAGCGTCATCATTCGCGAAGGGGTCCGGGCCATGCTCGAGCGCGACGTCGATGTCGAAGTCGTCGGGGTGGCCGAGGACTATGACGGGCTCGTCTCCGGGGCCGAGCTGTTGCACCCCGACGTGGTGGTGAGCGACATCCGCATGCCCCCGAACTTCCAGCGCGAGGGCATCGACGCCGCCAAGGAGATCCGCAAGCGTCATCCGGGCACGGGGATCGTGATCCTGAGCCAGTTCGACGACCCCGACTACGCCGTGAGCCTCTTGTCGGAGGGGTCGGCGGGTTACGCCTACCTCTTGAAGGACCGCATCGCCGAGGGCGACCAGCTGGCCCGGGCCATCCGCGAGGTGGCCAGTGGCGGTTCCATGCTCGACCCCATCATCGTCGCGGCGCTCCTGAACCCGGTGCGCCGTACCGGTGGCCTGAGCGCCGAAGATGACGACCTGCTCGGGCAGGTGGCCGCGGGTCGCACCATCAAGGCCATCGCGGCCGCCTCGAGATCGACCCCCACCGTGGTGGAGAACCGCATCGAGGCCCTGTTCCGCAACCTGGCCGACGGCGTCTCGTCGGGGCAGGCCGGCGCGCTGGAGCGGCTGCGGCGACTGCACCAGGCCATCGTCGAGCGCGAAGAGCAAGGCGAGACCCTGAGCCGCCTGCTGCCGACAGGCGTGGCCGAGCGACTGGTCGCGGGTGGCCGCGGCTTCGGTGAGACCGAACGACTCGATGTGACCGTGCTGATGAGTGACATCCGTGGTTACACCACGATCGCCGAGCACGCCGATCCTGCGGTGCTGGCCGGCCAGCTCAACCGGCACCGGGCCGAGATGAACCGTGCCATCCTTGCGTGCGGTGGCACCGTGATGCAGTACGTCGGCGACGCTGTGATGGCCGTGTTCGGAGCACCCGAATCGTGCGCCGACCATGCCGACCGTGCACTGGCGGCGGCACTGGCCATGCACGCCGCCCAGCAGATCGTGAACGACGAGTGGGTGGCGGAGCAACGGGCACCGTTCGGCCTGGGCATCGGGCTCAGCACCGGGTCCGTGGCGGCGGCGTTGCTCGGCAGTGAAGAGCGGGTCGAGTACACGCTCGTCGGTGACGCCGTGAACCTCTGCCAGCGCCTGCAGCAGTTCGCCGAACCGGGCCAGACCGTCTTGAGCGAACCTACGTGGGCGGCGATCACCACGCCGCCGTGCGATGTCGACAAGCTGGAACCGCAACTGGTGAAGGGGCGCGACACGCCGGTCGTCGCCTATCGCATCGGATCTCCTGCGAGGACGGACCAATGAGCGCTCCCCAGACCACCACCCCTGACACGCGACCGCTCGAGCCGGCGGTCGGCGATGCCGTCGAGGTGCACGCCGTCTACCGCACCTTCGAACAGGACACCGCACCGGTGCGGGCGTTGCGGGGTGCCGACCTGACGGTGCGCCACGGTGAGTTCGTCGCCGTCATGGGCCCGTCGGGCTGCGGCAAGTCGACCCTGTTGAACATGATCGCCGGGCTGGACGTGCCCGACGAGGGCGAGATCGTGGTGGCGGGTGAGTCCCTGGCCGGCATGGACGAGAACGCGCTCGCCATCATGCGCCGCAGGCACGTGGGGATCGTGTTCCAGTTCTTCAACCTCCTCGAGGGCATGACCGTGCTCGAGAACGTGGTGATGCCGGCGGTCATCGCCGGGCGCAAGCGGCGGCCGGCCGAGTCCCGTGCCCGCGATCTCCTGGACCTGCTCGGCATCGGCGAGAAGGCCAAGCAGCCGCCGGGCGTGCTGTCCGGCGGGCAGCGCCAGCGGCTGGCCATCGCCCGAGCCCTCGCCAACGAACCGACGCTGGTGCTGGCCGATGAGCCCACAGGCGCCCTCGACAGCGAGGGCGGCGACGAGGTGCTGGAGCTGTTCCGCCGCCTCCACCAGGGAGGCCAGACGATCGTGCTCGTCACCCACGACCAGCCGGTGGCCGACGCCGCCCAGCGGATCGTGCGCATGAAGGACGGCCGCGTGGTCGACGACGGTTGAGCATGCTCGCCGACCGCGATGCCCCTGCCGACCGGTCCGTGCTCCTGAGCGCGCCGGCATCAACGGATTCGGCGCCGGCGGCGCTGGCCCCCGCCGTCTGCTTGCTGGCCGCCCCGCTCGCCGGCGTCCTGGCGCTCGCCGCTCTCGTCGTGGCCGTGGGCGACGGGCCCCTCGCCATCGAGGTCGTCCGCCCGTTCGTGGTGGGGTTGTGGGCCGCCGCCGGAGCGTTCCTGGGCGTCCGGCGCCGTAACGACCGTCTCGCTCCCATCGTGCTGGCGGGTGCCATCGCCGGGGGTGCCGGCACCCTCGCCGCCGCTCTCGCTCGGCGCGACGAGCTCACCGGCGGCGCCGACCTCGCCGTCGATCTCGTGCTGCGGCTGAGCGCCGCCCTGCTGCCCGCCATCGCCATGCACCTGCTCTTCGGCCTGGCCGACGGCCGGCTGACCACGACCGGACGGCGCAACGCGGTCGTCGCCGGCTACGTCGTGGCCGTCGTCACCGGCCTGGCCCTGCTGGCCGACCGCTCCACCCTCGTCGCCTGGCCGCTGGTCATCTTGTGGGTACTGGCGCTGGCCGCCGGCCTGTACGCGTCGCACGAGCGCTACCTCACGGCCGGCGCCGTGGACCGTCGCCGGATGCAGTGGTTCGGCTGGGGCCTCGCGGTGGCCGCCGAGGCGGGACTCGTGGTCGCCGCCCTGCGCGTCCTGACGGGGTGGCCCGATCAGGTGCCCGCCATCGCGTTGGCGCTCACCGGGCTGCTGCCCATCGCCCTCATCGTGGGGACCTACCCGAAGATGGTGGCTCGCGTCGACATCCTGCTGACCCACACGGTGGCCATCGCCGGGCTCACCGCGCTGGTCGTGGCCATCTATGTGGTCGTGGTGCTGGGCCTCGGACGCTCGCCCACCGACGACGAGCGCGCCCTCCTCCTGCTGTCGATGGCGGCCGCCGGCCTGGCCGCGGTGCTGTACCTCCCGGCGCGGCGCTGGCTCACGGAGCGGGCCAACCGGCTGGTCTACGGCGAGCGGGAGGCACCGGATGCCACCCTGCGCACCTTCGGCCACCACCTCACCCGCGCCCTGCCGATGGACGAGCTGCTGCTGCAACTGGCCGAGAGCCTGCGCAAGAGCATGGCGCTCGTGTCGTCGGAGGTGTGGACCGGCCAAGACGGCCACTACGAGCTGGCCGCCGGGGTGCCCCATCGCCAACCGCCGCCCCTCCTCATCGGCCCCAAGGAGCTGCCGGTCGTGGCGCGCGCCGGGGTGAGCGGCGGCACGTGGCTCGACATCTGGCTCCCGGCCATCGTGGGGCCGGACGGATCGGCCGTGATGCGGGTCGCCCCGGTGGCCCACGCCGGCGAGCTGCTCGGTCTCATCGTCCTGCGCCGGCGACCCGAAAGCGATCCGTTCACCGAAGCCGAGGACCAGGCCCTGTCGGATCTGGCCCGCCAGTTCGCCCTCGCCATCCACAACATGCAGCTCGACACGGCGTTGCAGGCCAGCCTGGACGAGCTGCGGGTGCGCAACGAGGAGTTGCAGCAGTCGCGTGCCCGCATCGTGGCCGCCGGCGATGCCGAGCGGCGCAAGCTCGAGCGGAACCTGCACGACGGCGCCCAGCAGCACCTGGTGGCGCTGGCCATCAAGCTGCGGCTCGCCGGCGACGAGGTCGACGATCATCCCGACGACGCCAAGGCGATGATCGACGAGATCAAGGGCAACGTGCAGGAGGCCATCCAAGAGCTCCGCTCGCTGGCCCACGGGATCTTCCCCCCGCTGCTGGTGTCGAGCGGTCTGGGCGATGCGCTCCACTCGGCCGCGTCGAGGGCGGCGCTGCCGACCACGGTCGACGCCGTGTCCGTCGGTCGCTACAGCGCCGAGATGGAAGCGGCGGTGTACTTCTGTGTGCTGGAGGCGCTGCAGAACGCCGGCAAGCACGCCGGCGACGGTGCGGTGATCGACGTGCGGGTGTGGGAGGAAGGCGGGTCGCTGCGGTTCGAGGTGACCGACGACGGGGCGGGCTTTGTCGTGAACCCGGTAGCGCAAGGGGGCCACGGCTTCGTGAACATGACCGATCGGTTGGGCGCCTTCGGGGGCCGTCTCGAGGTGCGGTCCGAGGTGGGCGCCGGCACGACCATCTCCGGCACCCTGCCCCTCGACCAACCCTCGCTCGACCAACCCTGACATCTGCCGCCAGCCCGGTGGCACCGGCGAACTGATGTACGCCGAGTGTCGTAATTGACCGAAAACCGCGTCAGTTCACGGTGGGGCGGGCTCAGCCGGGCTGGGCGAGGTACACCAGGACCGCCTTGACCCGGCGGTTCACGTCTGGCTCGTCGCTGAGCTGCAGCTTCGACAGGATCGAGTTGATGTGCTTCTCGACGGCCCGCTCGCTCAGCACCAGTGAGCCGGCGATGGCGGCGTTGCTCTTGCCCTGCGCGATCTCGCCCAGGATCTCGCGCTCGCGCGGGGTGAGGCGATCGAGCGGTGAGGCCGCCGGGGAGCGGGCGCTCACGACTTCCTCCACCACCTTCGGGTCGATGACCGACCCACCGGCGGCGACCGCCCGCACCGCGGCGGCCAGCTCGTCGGCGTGGGCCACCCGATCCTTCAGGAGGTAGGCCCGACCCTGGGAACCGCCCTCCAGCAGGGCGATGGCGTACGACGGGGTGGCGTACTGGCTGAGCACCACGACCCCGATCTCCGGGTGGCTGGCCCGGATGCGGGCGGCGGCCTGGATCCCCTCGTCCGTGCCGGTCGGGGGCATGCGGATGTCGGTGACCACCACGTCGGGCACCTCCTGTTCCACCAACGCCAGCAGCTCGTCGAGCGTGCCGCACTGGCCCACGACGGTGAGATCGTCGGTCGCGTTGACGAGGCCGGCCACCGCTTCGCGCAGGAGGTAGCTGTCATCGGCGACGACAACTCGGATGGTCACGGGCGCCCACCGTACAAGCCACCGGGGGCGCTCGACTTGGCTCGACCCCGTCGCGCGCGCCGGCGGGGTCGCAGTTGGTTCATGAGCTCGCGGTGGGGGCGAGGTGCGCGGCCATCCAGCCGACGCCGAAGCCGATGATGTCGGCGCCGTCGATGAGCTCACTGGCTGCCGCCCCGACGGCGCCGATCGCCGCTCGTCCGGTGGCGAGGTACTCCTGCAGGATGACGGCGAAGTAGTCCTCGCCCGGATGCTCGGCGATCCCGTCGCTGTCGTCGAGGCACTCCACGACCCGAAGCTCCGGGCCGCCGGGTCCGGCGACGAGACGATGCCGGCGCACGCGTCGCTTCGAGGGCACCGGCGCCAGGTACTCGGCGTAGTGCAACAGGGTGACGGTGTCGGGGTCGGCGCCGAGGCGCAGCAACCGCCCGCCGGCGCGCACGAACCGCTCGAGCGGCGAGTCCGGTCCGTAGTAGTCGTCCCAGGGAACGCCGTCGAGCAGGTCCCCGGCCAACGGTCCGGCCGCCCCGAAGCGGCCCTCGGGATGATCGCTCACCCTCGTCTCCGGTCGCATCCGGAACACCTCGGCCAGCACGCCGTTGTCGGGATCGGCCGGCGCCGTGAGGCAGTCGAACGGTTCGGCGTCGCGCAGCAGCTCGGCCCGGTCGGCCTCAGGACGCTCGTTGATCCAGCTCCAGTCGTCGCGCGCTCCGACGTTCATCATGATGGTGCCGTCGCGCCCGATGGCCGCCTGGAGCGCATCGATGACGCCATCGGCGCCACCGACCGCCGGACCGATGGCGCGCAGCGAGGCGTGCACCATGATCAGATCGCCGCTCGCTACTCCCAGCCGGAGCAGGTCCGCGGTCAACTGCTCGAGCGACCATTGCCTCGGTTCCACGGCGCCGAGTATGGCGCGCGGTCCGTCGAGGCAGCCCGCCTTTCTGGCTACGGTTGCCCCCCCGCCGCGAGAAGGATCGAACCATGCGCCGCACACCCTTCGTCACGCTCTTCGCCGCCGGCGCACTCGTCTTGACGGCATGCGGCGGCGACAACAGCGGAACCGCGACCACGACGGCGGCGGCAGCAACGGCGGCGGCGGTCGCCACGACGGCGGCGGCCGCCGGCACCATCGCGGCGACGACCAACCCGAACTCCGTCGAGTCCGTGACAGAGAAGGCCACCGCGGCGCTGCTGGCCGCCGGCGACGTAGGTGCCGGCTTCGCCACCGACACGTTCTCGCCCAACGATCCGAACGTTCCCGGCGTGTGCGGTGAGCCCAGCATCGACGCCTCGGTCCCGCCGGGGGTTCACGTCGGGACGGTCGTCATGAACGCGACGACCCAGCAGGCACTGCTGGAAGAGGTGCGCGTCTACACCGACGAAGAGGAGGCCATGGCGGCCTACAACGCCGCACTGGCGGCGATCAACTGCACGACCGGCTCGATCAAGCTGGACGACGGCACGACGCAGCCCGTGACCATCTCGGACCCGATCGATGTGGCCGGGGAGGTCGGCGGCGACGAGGCCACCGGCTGGCAGCTGTCCGGCGCCGACACCCAAGGTGTCGCCATGATCGTGCGACTCCGGGCGGCCATCGTCACGTTCCAGTTCCAGGCACCGGCCGGGTCCGAGGCCACCGATCCCGCGCCGCTCGACGTGGCCACGCTGGGCGTGGCCCGGGTGAGCGCCGCCTGACGGGGCGCGCCGCTCCTCGGACGCTCGCCGTGGCCCGCGAGGAGGACCTACGCGCCGTCGGCGAAGGCGGGTGGCACCCCGCCCAGCCCGAGCTCGGCGGCGTCCTCGATCGACTCCAGCGGTCCGTGGAGCGCTCCTTCGGGCGCCAGCGAGTGTGGCAGGTAGCGGAACACGATGCCGGCGCTGATCACTGCGAGGCTGGCCCCGATCAGCACGGCGAAGTGAACGCCGGACAGGAACGCGCTTTGCGCGGCGCTGGTCAGCGCGTCGCCGGCCGACGCGCCGAGCGTCGACGCCACGTTGAGGGCGCCGGCGATGGAGCTCGTGGCCGTCGACTGATCGGTGGGGGAGAGGCCGCTCAGCGCCGGCGCGATCTGGGCGCCGTAGCGCGAGGCGGCGATGCTGCCCAGGACGGCCACGCCCAACGCCGCCCCCAGCTCGCGCGTGGCGTCGTTCATGGCCGAGCCCATGCCCGCCCGTCGTGCGGGGACGGCCGACATGATCGAGGCCGTCATGGGTGACATGGCGAGGGCCATGCCGCTCGAGAACGGCACGAAGCAGACGACGATGTACCAGTAGGGCGTGGTGGTCGTGAGCTGCGAGAGCAGGATCATGCCGGTGGCGAGGCTGAGCATGCCCGCGGCAACGACGCGGTGGGCACCGAACTGAGACGTGAGCCGCGGCGTGGTCAGTGACACCGCCAGCAGGATCATCGCCATCGGGAGCAGGCGGGCGGCGGCGACGAGGGGGCTGTTGCCCAGGACCAGCTGGAAGTACTGCGTGATGAGGAACATGACGCCGTACAGCGCGACGAAGAGCAGGATCATGCCGGTGGTGCCTGTGCTGAAGGCCGGGTTCCGGAAGAAGCGGATCTCCAGCATCGGCTCGCTGGTGTGCAGTTCCCAGAAGACGAACGCGGTGAGCACGGTGACGGCGATGAAGAAGGCGATGAGGGTCGGCGCGCTGAGCCAGCCCTTGTCCGGTGCCTCGATGAGCCCGTAGACGAGCGCCACGATGCCGATGATGGACAGGACCGCACCGAGGGGGTCGAGGCGGGCCTCTTGCGGGTCGCGCGACTTCGGTACGAGGAAGTGTCCGGCCACGAGGGCCACGATGATGATTGGGACGTTCACCAGGAAGACCGACCCGTACCAGAAGTGCCCGAGCAACCAGCCGCTGATCAGCGGGCCGAACCCTCCGGCGGCACCGGTGATGCTGGCCCAGATGGCGATGGCCTTGGTGCGTTCGTGGGGCGGGAAGACGTTGATGAGGATCGACAACGTGGACGGCATGATCATGGCGGCGGCGGCCCCCATCACGGCGCGGCAGGCGATGAGCTGCCACATGACCGTCGAGAGCGACGCGAACCCGGCGCCGACGAGGAAGAGGATCAGCCCGATCTGCAGGGTCCCCTTGCGCCCGTAGCGATCGCCCAGCGCCCCCGTCGAGAACAGCAGTCCGGCGAACACGAGCGAGTAGGCGGCGACGACCCACTGGAGCTGCGACTCGGTGGCGCCCAGCTCCCGCGACAGCGTGGGGAGGGTGACGTTCAGGCTGGAGTTGCCGACGAAGACGATCAGAAGGCTCAGGCACAGAACGGCGAGGGTCCACCAGCGCTTGTCGTGCAGGCGTTCGATGTCGGATTCGACGGTCACGCCCACAGGCCCTCCGGCTCGGTCTCGACGGCGGATCGCGGACGAAAGTCGAATCGCGCTTCCGCCTGGACACGCTAACTGGAATGATGGTTCCGTTCAAGGCGGCGCGCCGTCGCGCCACCGGTGGGGGAACGATGCACAACGAGATCGCCGATCGCCAACTGAGATCCGACGCCCGCCGCAACCGGGAGCGCGTGCTGGTGGCGGCGGCGGACGTGCTGTCGGCGTCCGGATCGAAGGCGCCGGTGGAGGAGGTCGCCCGCCGGGCCGGCGTCGGCGTGGGCACGGTGTGCCGGAACTTCCCAACCAAGCAGTCCATGGTGGACGCCGTGCTCGCCAAACTGTACGAGTCGCTGCTGCACGACGCCCACGACGGCCTGGCCAACCCCCATGCCGGCGCTGCGTTCGAGACGTTCGTGGTGGCGCTGTCGGCGTTCCAGGCCCGCCACCGCGTCCTGGCTGAGCAGATGGCCACGGACATGCAGCCGCCGCCGGCGCCGTCCGAAGTGCGCATGCAGCTGTGGGCGGCGATCTCCGAGCTGGTGGCGCGGGCGCAGGCAGCGGGCGCCGTGCGTTCCGACATCGGCCCGGCTGACGTGGCCATGATGTTGTCGGGCGTGGCGCACGCCACGGCCGTGGCCGGCGACCTCCAGCCCGTGCTGAGCGATCGCTACCTGCGCATCATCCTCGACGGGCTGCGCCCCAAGGGCGCCAGCGCGCTGCCGGGCGAACCCCTGGACTTCGACGCGCTGCAGCGGCTGAAGGAGCGCCGGTCGGCCTCGGACCCGGCTGCCGCCGGTCCGAACGTCGTCAGCTAGCCGTCAGTCCGCGCGCTTCGGCGCGCTGGGACCCGGAACCCAGCCGTCCCGCCGCGCCCCCACCATCCCGGCGCCGATGTCCAGTTGCGCGCGGCCTGCGCGCTCGGACGCGCTGGAGCAGGGTGAAGCGTTCAGCCTGCGCGAAATGGGGACGGGCTCAGCGGCCGCTCCATACGAGAAGGGCGTAGGCGATGAGCGTGCTGAACGCACCACCGAGCACCGCCGACGGCTCCGCGGTGGTGATGAAGGCGCGCCGGTTCTCACCCGACAACGCCTGGCCCAAGTTGGAGAGCGTGAGCCGTCAGTTGCCTTCTGGGGGTTTCGAAGCACTCATGTCTTCGACCAACGGGGTGAACGGTTGGATCGAGCCGGCGCGATCGGCACGCGTGGCAAACTCTAGGCCGCCGACCGAGAGCACCGACCGAGATCATGGAGGAACGACGTTGCCGTCCAACCGCGACACCGTAGGGCGTGAAAGCCTGCCGATCGCCGATCGACCGCATGCGGGCTTGGTCACCTACGACGCCAAGGATCCGGACACCGCCTTTCCCAAGATCGAGCCGTTGCGGCCGCCTACAGGCGCGCCGAACGTGTTGATCGTGCTCATCGACGACGCCGGGTTCGGCGCGTCGAGCACGTTCGGCGGACCGGCCCAAACGCCTACGTTCGACCGGCTGGCGGCGGGCGGTCTGCGCTACAACCGCTTCCACACGACAGCGCTGTGCTCACCCACCCGCCAGGCGTTGCTCACCGGTCGCAACCACCACTCGGTCGGCATGGGTGGCATCACCGAGATCGCCACCTCGGCGCCGGGCTACAGCTCGATCCGGCCCAACACGGCGGCGCCTCTGGCCGAGGTGCTGAAGCTGAACGGCTACTCGACGGCGCAGTTCGGCAAGTGCCACGAGGTGCCGGTATGGGAGACGAGCCCGATGGGTCCATTCAACCAGTGGCCGACGGGCTCGGGGTTCGAGCACTTCTACGGCTTCATCGGCGGCGAGACCAACCAGTGGGCGCCGGCGCTCTATCGCGACACCGTCCCGGTCGAGCCCGACCGCACGCCGGAGGAGGGCTACCACTTCACCGAGGACATGACCGATCACGCCATCGACTGGATCCGCCAGCAGAAGGCGCTCATGCCCGACAAGCCCTTCTTCGCGTACTACGCGCCGGGCGCGACCCATGCCCCGCATCACGTACCCGTGGAGTGGGCCGACAAGTACAAGGGACGCTTCGACGCCGGCTGGGACCGGCTGCGCGAGGAGACCTTCGCCCGGCAAGGGACCAACGGCGCCATCCCGGCCGATGCCGTGCTCACGCCGCGCCCGGCCGACATCCCGGCGTGGGAGGACATGCCTGACGCGCTCAAGCCCGTGCTGGCGCGCCAGATGGAGGTGTACGCCGGGTTCCTCGAGCACACCGACCACCACATCGGCCGGCTGGTCGACGCGCTGGCCGACCTCGAGATCCTGGACGACACGCTCGTCATCACGATCATCGGTGACAACGGCGCGTCGGCCGAGGGCACGATCAACGGCACCCTCAACGAGGCCTTCATCTTCAATGGCATGACCGGCATCGAGACGTCTGAGTACCTCGCCGCCAACATCGAAAAGTTCGGCACGCCCGAAGCCAACAACCACTACGCCGTCGGATGGGCTCACGCCATGGACACGCCATACCAGTGGACGAAGCAGGTCGCGTCACATTGGGGTGGCACCCGCAACGGCACCATCGTGCATTGGCCCAATGGAATGAGCGCCAAGGGTGAGATCCGTAGCCAGTTCCACCACGTGATCGACATCGCTCCGACCGTGCTCGAGGCCGCTGGGCTGCCTGAGCCACATACCGTGAACGGGGTCGCCCAGATCCCACTCGAAGGCGTGGGCATGTCGTACTCGTTCGACGATGCGGGCGCCGCAGAACGTCACGAGACCCAGTACTTCGAGATGTTCGTGAACCGCGGCATCTACCACAAGGGCTGGACCGCGGTGACCCGTCACAGCACGCCCTGGGTCATCGAGCCCAGCCCGCCCATCGACGACGACGTCTGGGAGCTCTACGCCCCTGACGACTGGACACAGTCGAATGACCTGGCGACGACGATGCCCGAGAAGCTGGCCGAGCTGCAACGCCTCTTCCTCATCGAGGCGGTGCGATACAACGTGCTCCCTCTCGACGACCGGCGGGTGGAGCGGTTCAATTCCGCCATCGCGGGCCGGCCCCAGTTGATCCATGGCAACACGCAACTGCTCTTCGGCGGCATGACGCGCTTGAGCGAGAACTCCATGATCCTGATCAAGAACAAGTCGCACTCGGTGACGGCCGAGATCGTGGTTCCCGCGGCGGGCGCCGCGGGTGTCATCATCGCCCAGGGCGGCCGGTTCGCCGGATGGAGCCTGTACGCCAAGGACGGCAAGCCGGCCTACTGCTACAACTTCATGGGCATCCAGTCGTTCAAGATCTACGGCGACACGGTGATCCCTCCGGGCCAGCACCAAGTGCGCATGGAGTTCGCCTACGACGGCGGCGGTCTGGCCAAGGGCGGTGACGTCACCCTCTTCCTGGACGGCACGCCGGTCGGCACGGGACGGGTCGAGGTTTCGGTACCGATGATCTTCTCGGGTGACGAGACGACCGACATCGGCAGCGACAGCGCCACGCCCGTCAGCGACGACTACGGAACAACGGGCAACGCCTTCAGCGGCCGGGTGCGGTGGATCCAGATCGACATCGACGCCGCCGCCGAGGACGTTGACCACCTCATCACCGCGGAGGAGCGATTGCGCGTTGCCATGGCCCGTCAGTGAGCGGGGATCTCAACCGGCGACGGGGTGGCGACGGGCCCAGTCCAGGAGGATCACGGTCTTGGCGTCGCAGTTGCGGCCGTCGTCGACCATCACCGTAGCCTCGTCGAGGGCGACCTCGACGAGATCCAGGAACTCGCCGTCGGCGTGCTGCCCGCCGCCCCCGCCGGCACTGGTATGAGGGCTGTAGGCGCCGGCGAAGAAGGTCAGTTGCTCGGTGACCGAGCCCGGGCTCATGTAGAGGCGGAAGGCGGGCTGCGCCTCATGAGCTCGACCGCAGGATGGCCGGCGTGATGTTCGCCGCGGGCATGGGCCGGGCGATGAGGTAGCCCTGGGCCTGGTCGCAGCCGGCCTCGCGCAGACGGCGGAGCTGCTCCGCCGTCTCCACCCCTTCGGCGATGGAGCGCAGGCCGAGATTGGCGGCGAGATCCACGACGGCCGCCACGATGCGTTCGTCTTCCAGATTGGTCCCTAGTCCTTGCACGAACGTCTGGTCGATCTTCACGAACGTCAATGGAAGACGGCGGAGGTGGGTCAGCGACGCGTAGCCGGTGCCGAAGTCGTCGAGTCCCACCTGGACACCAAGATCCCGGATCCGCCCGAGTTGGCGGAGGATGTCGGGGTGGAGATCGATGATGGCGGTCTCGGTCAGCTCCAGATGCAGGCGCCGCGGGTCCAGACCGGTCTGCTCCAGATGGCGGAGCACGACCATCGGGAGATCGCCGGCGAGGAACTGGCGCGCCGCCAGGTTGACGGCGACGGCGAACGCGCCGCCTCTGGGCTCCACCGACGCCCACCGGCACGCCTCCCGGCACGCCATCTCCAGCACCTGCTCGCCGAGCGGGACGACGAGGCCGCTGTCCTCGGCGATCGAGATGAACGACGCCGGCTGCATCAGTGAACCATCGAGGGCGGCGATCCGGGCGAGGGCCTCGAACGACACGACCCCGCCGGAGGACAAGTCGATGACGGGTTGGTAGTGGGCCACGATCCGGCGATCGTCCAGCGCCGACTGCAGCATCCGTTGGGCGATCGCCCGCTGCTGGACCTCACGTCCGAGGGCGGCGTCGAACACCTCGACCCGTCCGCCACCGAGCGACTTGGCTCGGTACATGGCCGTGTCGGCTTCGCTGAGGAGGGCTTCGGCCGTGCCGCGGCCGCCGACCGAAACGGTGATGCCGACGCTGGCGGCGATGCCCTCGCGCTCGTGCCTGCGCCCGGGCCAGTAGCGGCACAGCTCCTCGAGGAGTCGTGTGCTCAGGTCGACGGCGTGCACGACGTTGTCGACGTCAGGTGCCAGCACGACGAACTCGTCGCCTCCGATGCGGGCCACGGTGTCGGTAGGGCGCAGGACGCCGACGAGCTGCTCGGCGACGCGGCGTAGCACACTGTCGCCGGCGGCGTGGCCTTGGCGGTCGTTGATCTGCTTGAACCGGTCGAGGTCGATGAAGACCACTGCGGTGCAGCCGCCGGACTGCTCGGAGTACGCCAGTGCCTGGTCGATGCGGTCGACCAGCAGCGCCCGATTCGGCAGGCCGGTCAACGCGTCGTGGGTCGCCTGCTTCATCAGCGCCGCCTGGGCCTCCTGCAGGTCCGCCATGCGCTGACCTTGCGCGTCGATGAGGCGTGCGATCTCGCGGTCCAACGCCTTCTGCGCGCTCAGGTCGGTGAAGGTGAGGCACGTGACGCGATCGCCGTCCATGTCCAGGCTGGAGACGCCGACGAGTACGGGGACGTTGGCGCCGTTGCTGTTCACGAGCTCCAGTTCGGCCGCACCGAGGGTCTCGGGTCCGGCGATCTCGTCGAGGGCAGGAAGTCCGCCGACCACGAAGATGGCGAGGGGCGAACCGACGATCGCTTCTCTGGAGCAGGACAAGAGGTCGGCGAGGCGCTGATTGGCATAGAGGATGAGCCCGCTCGACGACAGCGTGGCCGCCCCGTCACGCATGTTCTCGACGAAGATCCGGTAGGGCCGATCGGCTGTCGACAGCGTGAACACGCGGCGGCCGAACCCGCCGTCGGACACGACGAAGGCGTCCACTTCTCCGGCGCCGATGGCGCGCAGCGTGTCCTCGGCGTCGGTCATGCGCGCCAGCGCATCCAGTCGCGAGATGAACGCGGGTTCACGGGGGACGTCGGTCACTCGGCGGAGAGGGCTCACGGGTGTCAGGCCGATGCGCTCGGAGTGGCCGGCCTCACCGGAAGATCGAGGGCCAGAAGGACCTTGGCGATCTGGGACAAGTCACCGACCACCTTTCGCACGGGGAGCGGGCTGCTCTTGAGCAGCGTGGGGGCCGCCAGCACCTGGCCACCAAGCACGGCGTCGGGGTCGGCGTGCACGTCCACGACCGCGAGCTGGTACCGACCGTGCAGATGGAGGTCGCAGAGCCGCTTGGCGTTGGCGATGGCGCGAGCCGAGAGGTCCGACGCGCCGTTCACGAAGAGCGTCAGCTCGTACACGGTCGTGTCCGTGGCGCCGAGGGCCTCCTCGAACCGCTTCAGCGTCGCGTCGTGCGGCGACGTCATCGCGACGATGCCGGTACAAGCCGAAGGCCGACGAGGACGCGTTCGGTATCGGAGAGGTCGCCGATGATCGTGCGCAAGGGGGCCGGTAGGCGGCGCACCAGCGTGGGGACGGCGAGGATGCCGTCGGTGCGAGCCAGCGCGGGATGTTCGAGGAGGTCGACGATCTCGATCTCGTACCGGCCCGCGAGGTGCTCCTCGCAGACCCGCTTGAGGTTGGCGAAGGCTCGCATGCACTTCGGGGACTGGCCGGCGACGTACAACCGCAGGTGCCACACCTCGTCGTCGCTCGGCGCAACGCTGTCGGGACGCTCGCTCGCCGTCACTGAGGGCCGCTGGCGGGATGGTCGCCGTTGGAGCTGAACTCCGACTCGGGCTCGGCCCGGTCGGCACGACGCAGGCGGCCCTGCGCAGCGCGCTGTCCGGCCCGGTCCTCGACGCCGGTGGAGCCATGGCTCAAGAGGCGGCTCACGACGTCGGCCTCGTCCTCGAACTCGCGCCACAAGCTCGCCGTCTGGGCCTCGACCGCCTCTCGCCGTCGTTCCAGGTTGACCCGTCGCTGTTCGAGGTCCTCGAGCCGGGCCAGGCCGTCGAGCGTCTCCTTGGCCTCCTGGGCCTGGCGGGCGGAGCCGGTGAGCACGCCCTCGGGTCCGACGTAGACGTCGGCCAGCTCGATGCCCTGACCGGTGATCAGGAACTCGCGGATCTGGTTGGAGTGGGCCATCCCGCGGGACTTGAGCACGTACAGCAACCGGTTGTGCTCGCCGTTGCCCTCCATGGTCTTGACCAGCAGCCAGGTGTCGACGAGGGAGGCGATCTGCTGGTTGGACTGGCCGGCGTCGGTGTCGGAGTTCAAGCTGGTGAACAGGGCGGTCACGCCCTTGGCCTTGAGGAAGTCGAGTTGCCGGGTGAGCATGGCCGACACGTCGGCGCCGGTCCCGATGCGCAAGAGGTCCGACACCGGATCCATCACGACGACCGACGGACTGAACTCCCCGACGGACTTCTGCATGGCGAACAGGTGGGCCTCCAGGCCGAGGAGGCTGGGGCGGAGCACCGGAACTGCAACCGGCCGGAGTCGACCCACTGGCTGCAGGTCGATGCCCACCGAGGACATGTTGCGGATGATCTCCGCCTCGGATTCCTCGAAGGCGAAGTACATGGCTCGGTCGCCCCGGCCGCACGCGGCCTCGCAGAACTGCGCCGCCAGCGTCGACTTGCCCGTGCCGGCCGAGCCGCTGACGAGCACGGTGCTCCCCTTGAAGAAGCCGCCGTCGCCCAACATGGCATCGAGGCGGGCCACGCCGGTGGACACCCGCTCCATCGACACGCTGCGCCGCAGGCCCAGTGACGTGATCGGCAACACCGACACGCCCGACTCGCCGATGAGGAACGGATACTCGTTCGTGCCGTGCAGCGACCCCCGGTACTTGAGGATGCGCAGCCGTCGTGTCGACGTCTGCTCGGTGACGCGATGGTCGAGCACGATCACGCAGTCCGAGACGTACTCCTCGATGCCGTGGCGAGTGAGAGTGCCGTCGCCGCGCTCGCCGGTGATGACCGCAGTGACGCCTTGCTCCTTGAGCCAGCTGAAGAGCCGGCGCAACTCGGAGCGAAGGATCGCCGAGTTGGCGAACGCCCCGAACAGCGTCTCGATGGTGTCGATCACGACCCGCTTGGCGCCGACGGCGTCGATGGCCGCGCCCAGGCGCACGAACAGACCGTCCAGGTCCCAGTCGCCGGTCTCTTCGATCTCGCCGCCGCCGATGGCATCGACGTGGTCGATGACGAGCCGGCCCTCGGCCTCGAACTGGGCGAGGTCGAATCCCATCGATGCCACGTTGGCGATCAGGTCATCGACCGATTCCTCGAACGCCACGAAGACGCCGGGCTCGTCGAACTGCACGATCCCGCGGACGAGGAACTCCATCGCCAGCAGCGTCTTGCCGCAACCGGCGGGACCGCACACCAGCGTCGGGCGACCACGGGGGAGACCGCCGCCGGTCACCTCGTCGAGACCGCTGATGCCGGTCGCCGTCTTCGGTAGCTCCCGGATCGGGCTGGTCAACACGCGCCCCACCGGTATCAGGCCCAGGTGGGCCTCTGTCGTGGCGCTCATGCCGCCGTCCTCTCATGTCGGGAGGCGTCGAGCCTTGGGTGCGGCGACGGCCGCCTGGGCTGGCGGGCGCCCGAACCAGGCGTCTCTCGAGACTGCTGCCACGAATGGGTCATCGCCGCATGGCCCAAATGTACCACAGACAGTGTCGGTCGCGCTGCTCGATGTGGTCGAAACGGGTCGACGGCGGGGGATCGGTCCGATCCCGTTCACCCTCGGATCGACCGTCTGACGATTTTGTCATCTGATAGAGTCGTCATGTGACGCGATCCCGGCGAGCGACGGCGACGGCGGCCGTCTGTGAAGTGGTGGCCAGCCGCCCCCTCTCGGAGATCAAGGCGGAGCTGTTCAAGGCCCTTGGTCATCCTGGGCGGGTCCGCATCCTGGAGGTGCTCCGCGATGGTGATCGGACCGTCGCCGAGCTCGTGCCGCTGGTCGGCCTGGAGGCGTCGCACCTTTCCCAGCAGCTCGGTGTGCTCCGCCGGGCCGGTGTCGTGACGAGCACCCGCTCGGGCTCCTCCGTCACGTACGCCATCGCCAACGATGAGGTCGTGGAGCTGCTGGCGGCGGCGCGGCGCTTCCTGATCGGCTCGCTCAGCGTGAGCGAGGATCTGCTCGCCGGCCTGCGTAGCGACCGATGACGTTGCTGCGCTTCCTGCCTCAGGCGAGCGACTACACCGGGCTGCGCCGATCTTGGAAGGGCGACCTGCTGGCCGGCGCGACGGTGGCCATCGTCGCCTTGCCGTTGGCCCTCGCCTTCGGCATCACCACCGGTCTCGGCGCCACGGCCGGACTGATCACAGCGATCGTGGCGGGCCTCGTGGCCGCCGTGTTCGGTGGCTCGAACGTGCAGGTGTCCGGTCCGACCGGCGCCATGACGGTGGTGCTCGTGCCCATCGTCGAGCACTACGGCCGTGATGCGGTGTTGGTCGTGGCCATGATGGCGGGCGTTCTCGTGGTCATCGCCGGGCTGGTTCGGGCCGGCCGGTACCTGGCCTACATGCCGTGGCCGGTCATCGAGGGCTTCACCGTGGGCATCGCTCTCACCATCTTCCTCCAGCAGGTTCCCGCGGCGTTGGGGGTGACGAAGCCCGACGGCGACAACACCGCGGTCGTGGCGGTGAAGGCCCTCGGCGATGTGTTCGGGTCGGCGCAATTCGCAGCTATCGGTCTGGTCGGTCTGGTCGCGGTCATCATGGTCGTGGCGCCGCGAGTGCGCCGCTCCATCCCGGCGTCGCTGCTGGCAGTGGTCGCTGCTACCGGTGTGGCCCAGGCGTTCTCGTTGGATGTCGCCCGGATCGGATCGTTGCCGAGCTCCCTGCCGATGCCGTCGCTGCCAGGTACGTCGTTCGGCCAGCTGCGCGACCTGCTCTCGGCGGCCTTCGCCGTGGCTCTGCTGGCGTCCATCGAGAGTCTGCTGTCGGCCAAGGTGGCCGATGGCATGGCCGACAACGGCCGTCACGATCCTGACCGGGAGCTGTTCGGGCAGGGCCTCGCCAACATCGTCTCACCACTGTTCGGTGGCATGCCGGCCACCGGTGCCATCGCGAGAACGGCGGTGAACGTCCGTGCCGGAGCCCGTACCCGGGTCGCTGCCGCGCTGCACTCACTGCTGCTCATCCTGGTCGTGCTCTTCGGTGGGAGTCTGGTGGCGAAGATCCCCCTCGCCGCGCTGGCCGGCGTCCTGATGGTGACCGCGGTGCGGATGGTGGAGATCCACAGCGTCCGTGCGGTCTTGCGATCGACGCGCTCCGACGCCGTCGTCATGACGGTCACGGCGGTGGCCACGGTCGCGTTCGATCTGATCGTCGCCGTCGAGGTCGGGGTGGCGGTGGCTGCCGTCCTCGCCCTCCGCCACATCGCGCGAAGCGCCGAGGCCCAGCTCGAAGACCTTCCCGGCGACGACACCATCACCTCCGACGAGGAGGCGATGCTCCTCGACGAGCACATCGTCGTGTACCGGCTCGACGGCGCGCTGTTCTTCGGCGCGGCGCAGCGCTTCCTGACCGAGCTCACGGCGATCAGCGACGTGCGCGTCGTCATCCTGCGGCTCTCGCAACTGCAAGTGCTCGACGCCACGGGCGCCCAGGCCCTCGGCGAGATCGTGTCAGAGCTTGAGGGCCGGGGCATCACGGTGTTGCTCAAGGGCATTCGGCCCCGCCACCGGCAGCTGCTCGAGGCGATCGGCGCCATCGACCAACTCGCCCATGAGCGACACGTGTTCGAGACGCTCGACGCCGCCATCAGCCATGCTCGGCAGCACGCGGGTCGGAGTCATCACTCGCCGCCGCCGGCGCGCCTCGTGATCACCCCTGCCGCCACGACGTAGACCGCCCGTCGCGTTCGAGGCGGGCAGCGGCGATTCGGCCGGCGTCCCAACCTGGCGCCCGTCCACTCCGTGGGGGCCGGAGGTGGTCGATGTCGATGCCGCTGCAGGTCAACAGCCAGGAGGTGACCGAGTTGGAGTTCCACATCTCGCCGGCGTGCAGTTCGTCTCGGCCCCAGACCGGCGTGGGTATCAGCAGTGCCTGCTCGAGCACCTGGTGGGCGACATCTGGATCGTCGGACACCCGCACCGGGCTGTCGACCGCAAGCGCGACGTCGGGGATGACGCCATCGCGCCACCGGTGGATCTCGTAGCGGAAGACGCGCAGCGATCGGGCCCACGTGGTACCGACGGCGCCTTCGGCGACGACGCCTCGATCGTGGTCGCCGTGGGCGGGGATCGGGGTCATCTCGACGATGAACTGATCTTCAGCGGTCACGACCTCCAAGGCGGAGTGGTAGAGGTCGCGCCGCTCGCGGTGTTGCCGGCGCGCCTCGACCGCCTCGAACGCTCGGCCGCTGAGACGCACCACGTGAGCACCGGCGCCGAGCGGCAGCCAGTAGAGGTACACGCCCGGACGGAGGCAATCGCCTGCCCGCCGATCCGCCGGTGCGACGTCCGACGGGGTTCGTCCGTGCTCGGCGCGGGCGCGGATGCCGTGGAGCATCTTCCTCGTCATCACCGAGCTGGCCGCGACGACAGGCTCGACGACGAGTGCGGCCCATCGCTTCGTGAAGGCGTAGCGCTCGCGGATGACGAGCCGGGTGTTGCCGTCGGGCCGCTCGTCGAGGACGAAGGCCCACGTGAAGTCGTACGGAGGCGCCGCGTCGCCCATGGGCACCCCACCACGCACGACAAGGGCGCGGTTCGGCTCGACGACCGCGACGCGCAGGGCGACATCGGGGTGGAGCCGAAACGGGTCGCCGACCGTGACGTGTTGCCATTCCTCCACGATGTGGTCCGCGCTGTGGATGTCGCAGCCGATGAGGTTCTCGAGGAAGTCGTAGCTGTAGAGGCCACCGCGGCCCTGGCCCATCTGGGCCAGCCACGGCCAGACCTCATGGGGCGGCGCGGCGATCGTGATGGCGCGGGTGGTGGTGCGGTCGGCGCGCGGCAGCAGCTCGTCACCCGGCAGTTCGTCTCGCGTCTTGGGCGAGGCGCCGGTCATGGTGCCGCCGCCGCTGTTGCCGTCATTGTCGCTTCTCCGTGCGTTGCCCGAACTGTCCTCATCGAACCGCGAGAGCAGCGCGGGCGATAGATCCGAAGGTCCCTCAGCGCAGGACGTCGGTCACGGTCAGCTCGGTGATGACATCGTCGTCGTAGCCGAGCAGCTGCTCGAGGGCCCAAAGCCGTGTGCTGCCCGAGCGTTGGCCCTCCCCACGCCGGACCCGGCGCGTTCCTCGAGAAGCGGGTGGGTGGGCCTTCGACGACGACCTCGCCGTGAATGGCGTGGGGCACTCGGCGAAAGTGCTCTCGGTGCCGGAGCTGCGGATCGTTGAGGCAATCGGCGGACCGCTGCACCTTGTGCGCGCACACCAGATGGCGCTGCAGGACGTGCTGCAGCTCGTCAGGGTCGCGTCCGGTCGTCCATGTGTCGACGAGCACGTCCAGTTCGCGCCGCCGAGCCAGGCGTTCCTCGATGGTCAGGCGGGCCAGGTCGGCGCGACCGATCAGCTCGCCCAAGCGGGTCCACTGGGCGTCGTCGGTGCACGCGATGGCGATCCACTCATCTGAGCCTGGATCGCCGGCGGCGTACACGCCGTGCGGGGCGAAGCGGCGATCGTCGTTACCGGCGCGGCTCACATCGCGCCGGTTGACCTCGTGGTCGAGGAGGGACGGCGCGAGCAGTTGCACGGCCGCCTCGGCCTGCGACAGGTCGATGTGCTGTCCGCGACCCGTGCGGCGGGCGTGGTCGAGCCCCGCCAGCGTGACCAGCGCGAGGAAGCGGGGCGACACGTAGTCGGTGTAGGCCATGAACGGACCGGCGGGGTCACGATCGGGCCAGCCGGTTATCTCCTTGAAACCGGCGATGGAGGCAGCCAGGGTGCCGGGCGTGAACGACTCCACGACAACATCGGCCCACCGGGCGAAGTCGCGAGCGATCGCGCATCCGCGTTCGGTGCCCAGGTCGAGCTGGACGGAGTACTTGCCGGCCCCGATCAGGTGCCACAGCGCGGTGTCCTCGATGCCGCCCTTGTCGGGCAGGAACGGGTCGGACGCGCGGATGACATCGACACGGCGCTCACTCTCGACGTGCACGACTGTCGCACCATGGTCGGCGAGGAGCCGCGTCCCCATCGGCCCGGCGACCACCCAGCTGAAATCGAGCACACGGAGGCCTTCGAGGGCTCGACCGATCTGTTGGCCGGGTCGCAGCGTCGGGCGCGGCCGAGACAGCATGCGGTCGGCGTCGCCGTCGTGCTCGCCCAGCCGGGGCGGTGGCCCGAGTCGGCGTAGCGGCGCCGCCGGTGCCGCCGCCCACGGTCCCGGCACACGGACCGTGCGAGCACTCATGCGGCGCCGACGGTGAGGTCGTCCCAATAGCTGCGCACCGCGAGATGGTCGTTGGCCAGCAGATCGGCCGCCGTCGCCACGGGCGCGATGAGCAGTCGTCGTTCGCGCGCAGCGGCGAAGAGCTCTTCCTTCGTTCGGGTCGCCGTGAGTGCCGCGACCGCGTCGGTCGCCTCGGTGAGGGCCGAAGGGGGCAGCTGGCCGGTGCGGAACAGCTCGAAGAACGAGACGTAGTCGAGGTCGCCGATCTCCTGCGAGCAATGACCTTCCGCCCAGACCCAGTGCATCAAGCGCTGGGTGAACCGGCCGATCATGTCGCCGAACAGGAACGTGACCGACACGTGTCCATCCTTGGCCGGGTACACGAAGCGCAGGTTGTAGGAGCCGAGGCGCACGCCACCTGGCGCCGTTCGATGTCGTCGGCGCCGACGGCCGCCGTGAGCACCGCCCCGTCCGTGGCCTGCATGAACGCCTGCTGGGCCGACACGTCGACGTGCTGCCCCTCCCCGGTGCGTTGGCGAGCGGACAGGGCGACCACCGCGGCGATGGCGGCCTCGAGCGCAGCATGGTGGAAGACGTGCGGTTCGCTGATCCGCACCGGAGGACGGTCATCATCACCCGTCAGCACCAGTTGGCCGGTCGCTGCGGCGACGGTCAGATCACTGGCCAACCACGCCGCCTTCGGGCCGGTCTCGCCGAAGGCGCTGATGGTGACGGTGACGAGACCGGGGTTGGCCGCTCGGAGAGCGCCCAGGTCGACGTCCATGGCCTGGCTGTCGAGCACGACGTCGGCCGTGGCCGCCAGCGCCGCGAGGTCGACATGATCGGCGCGCACGGAGCGCTTGCCCCGGTTGTAGGCGGCGTGCAGGAGCGAACGTTCCGGCCAGTGCACGTCGTCGACGAACGGCCCGACGAAGCGGCTGCCCGCACCGCGGACGGGCTCGACGGCGATGACGTCGGCACCGAGTTGGGCCAGCAGCAAGCCGGCGAGCTGCCCTCGCTCGTCGGTCAGGTCGAGGACTCGGTACGACGAGAGCACGGGGCAGGGACCCCTTCTCGACATGAGGCGTGGCGACCGCAGAGTACAGACGGTCGCGCTGGCAAGCGACTTGCGAACCGGGGGCCGCTTCACCTATGAGTGGACCTATGGCGATCGAAGGTGACTACGAGCCGAGCGCACTGCAGTGGGTGCGAGATCAGGTCGAGGAGTACGAGGCGTCCGGAGGGACGCAAGCCAACACGCTCCGGGGCACGGGCATTCCCGTGATCATCGTGACGATGAAGGGGGTCAAGAGCGGCAAGGTCCGCAAGATCGCTTTGATGCGGGTCGAGCACGCGGGCGAGTACGCGCTCGTCGCGTCGTACGGCGGCGCGCCGAAGCATCCGGTCTGGTATCACAACCTGATGGCCGATCCCGGCGCCGTCCAGGTGCAGGACGGCCCTGAGCCATTTGACGTCACGGTCCACGAGGCCGAAGGCGACGAGCGCGCCGCCTGGTGGGAGCGAGCGGTCGCCGTGTTCCCCAACTACGCCGAGTACCAGGCGAAGACCGAGCGCCAGATCCCGGTGCTCATCGCCAGCCCACGCTGAGGCAGGCCCACCCGCCGCCCGATCGATGTGGCGGTCGGCTCAGAAACGTCCGATGGTTACGTTGATGCGGTGACGGACGACGCGGCGCCGGCGAGTTCGCCGTCGTGTTCGCCTTGATTTGGATCGGTTGGACCGCGAGGACGGACGGACGCGCACCGTCGTGTTCGTGCAGATGGGCGTGCTCGTCCTGCTGGCGGCGTACACCGCGGAGGCCGCCGGGAGCAGCGGACGGGGCTTTGCGCTCGCGTACGCCACCTGACGTTCACCACCCGTACGCTCGACGATGCGACGCGTCTGGCGGCCGTCTATCGACCGGTGAAGCTGGCCATTGCCGTCGGGGCCGGCGCCAGCGTGGTCGTCGGCTGGGCCCGGCCGGCCCCGTGGTTGCGGGCGCTCCTGCTCGTCGCCATCCTCTCGCTCGTCTGGTTCTTCGCCGTCAGCCGCTTCCTCCGCGCCGGCGCCTGGGGCGACGAGCCATCGACGGGCTGAAATGCCTGGAGCAACCCGGGAGCCTCATCATCACCGGCGGCCCGCGACGCCGAACCGTCTTGCGGCGCGGCCGGCGGCTGCTGGGCCGGCCAATTGTCGAAGCAGAAGCAGGCCATCGAGGAGCGTGATGGCGGTCTCGGCCTCGGTGCGACGCCGCGCCGGTGTGCCCTGGAAGAACTCGGCCACCCACGCGATCCACGCATCGACGAGTTGCGGCACGATCGTACGGAAGGGCTCTCGTCCCGCAGCGGCAAGCCCGTTCGCCTCGAAGAAGAGCGCGAACACGGGGTCGGCCTCAGCCCTGGCGACGACTGGCCAGGCGGCCCGCACCAACTCGAGATAGTCCCGCGCCGGGGACGCGAACGCAGGCGCGAGAGTCCGCTGGAGCTGGGTTCCGACGGCGACCAAGACCTCGGCGACGAGCTCGTCCTTGGACGGGAAGTAGTAGACGACGATGCGATCGCTGACCTCGAGTCGCTTCGCGACTCGACCGTATGTCAGCTGGCTCAGGCCGTCATCGAAGGCAACCGCGAGGGCGCCGTCGAGGATCTCTTCTCTGGTGTGCCGGTAGCCCCACAGTCCTGACCTTTGTGGTCACTGCGAATAGATTTCCTCGGCAGCTCTCGGGCAAGGTCACCTGCGTTGCGGGCCGGCTCGGCGGTGATCTCGACGTGGTCGATCTCAGTGACGATCGCGTCGAGCTCTACGAGGGCTGCCGCATGCTGGCGCCTGGTGACTCGCCCCATCCGCTCAGCTCGGGTGAGCGCGGCACGCGCCTCCGGGCAGAGCAGGCGGACGCTGATGCTGCGGACGGCTTCATTCCACATTCGGGCGCAGGTCGCCGACGAGGGCTCGCCGATGACCAGCGGGATCACTGCGGAGGTGTCGAAGTAGGCGATCACCGCCGCTGTCCGGCGACGAGGTCGCTGACGGTGCCCTTGGCGGTGATGCGAGTACAGCGCGCGGCCGGTGGGCTGACGGTACGGGTTCAACCCGTCCGGCGGGCCAATGCCTGGTCGTCCCGGCTCGGTGGTCGACGTGTGCCTTCGACGGGGTGGTCCTCAGCCCGTGGGAGTCTGCGTGGCGCTACGGCTTCATGCCCGAGGAGTCGCCGATCTCGATCACCGGGCAGGAGTTCGAAGAAGCCCGCAGGTTGGGCAAGCCGTGTTTCTGCTTCGTGGTCGACGAAACGTTCGAGTGGCCGACCGAGTACAAGGAGGAGGGGCAGGGGGCCGAGCAGCTCAATGCCTTCAAGGCCCGCATCGACGCCGAGCTCGTGCGCACGACGTTCACCAATCCCGACCACCTCTCGCGCCAGGTGCTCAGCTCACTGAACCGGTGGGAGAAAGGCCAGCACAGGCTCACGCTCGACGCTGCCACCGCCCTGCTCTCGGGACCGGAGTCGATCGACGACGCAAAGCAGATGGTCGCCGACGTGCTGACCCAGAACGAGATCGAATACACCCTACGACGAGCGCTCGGGCTGGTTCGAGGTGGCGTACGGCACCACGGTGCTCGTCATCGAGGTGTTCACCCATGACCGGCTCGGCCTGATGGTCGACTCCGTGCCGGGCTCGCCCAGGAGGTCGACGTGGAGGCCATCCCGGCCGTGGCGGCCACGAACCTGGCGGCGATGAACTGGAACGTTCCAATAGGCGCGGCGGCCCTCGACGCCAGCAGCGCCACCATGTGGTACCGCTACAGCCTTCCCGTCGCCATGCTCTCGCCCGAGAGCGTATTCGCCTCAATGAGCTACGTGGTCACCACCGCCGACGATCTCGACGAGGAGGTGTCCGACGACCTTCCGGTACGGGCACGCAGGGGCTTCGGCGGGAGGACCCACTAGCCGAGCGAGCGCACGGCGTCGCCGCAGTCCCCGACGATGAGGAGGTTCTCGCTGGCGCTCGTTGTACCGGCTATCACGCCGACGGTCGTCACCATCTCAATGCTCTTGACCTCGCAGGCCCGGGGGTCGGCGGGGTCGACGCACTCGTAGTCGTATTTGCCGCGGTCGGAATGAGCGCCATGTCCTTGCCCATCCACGTGAGCTCCAGCAGCCCCTTCGGAGATCCTCACAACCTGCCATCCTCCAACGAATCCTTGGGCCTGGAGACCCCGTCCCACAGCGCGCCGACCGGGACCGCCCACACCCGCTCGCCCAGGCGTGCGGAGAGCGGACCTGTGTGGAACAGGATGCCGCACTGGAACCGATCGGCGAGCCGATCCCGGAGGAACGTCAGGCCACTGGCGTCGCGCTGGTTCACAGTTCGGGCGGACTTCACCTCGACGGCCACCACACTGCCGTCGGGCCGTTCGACGATGACGTCGACCTCGACTCCCGAGCGATCGCGGAAGTGGGCGAACGTGAGCGCTTCGTCGATGGTGGTCGCCTGCCGCGTCAGTTCGGCGACCACGAACGATTCAAGGAACGCACCGCCCATCGCAGCGGTGGCCAGGCGTTGCGCCGAGAGCGACAGGACGCCGGCGGCGAGCCCGGTGTCGGTGACGTGGACCTTCGCTCGGTGCCCTGTCTTGGCCGAGACGCCGACGGTCCATCCCGGCAGCTCGGTCGTCAGGTACAGGCGCTCCAACAGTCTTCGGTACGAGGACGCTGTCGGCTGGGCGACGTCGAGCGCCTGTGACAGCTCGGTGTTGACCACCGTCGACGAGGTTCGTTGGGCGATGAGCCGGTAGAGCCGTGACAGCGCCCCCGAGTGGCGAACGTCGATGAGGTCGGGCAGGTCTCGATCGGCCACGGTCACCAGGTAGCTCGCGAACCAGCGGGTTCGTTGCGCCGGGGTCGCACGCCGGAGGGCCGCCGGGTAGCCACCTGCCACCACCACCTCGAAGACGTCGCTCCGTTCGAGCGTCGTGCGGAAGTTGCGCGGCTCGCCTGCGGCAAGCAGTTCGGCCAACCACCGATGCTTCGCACCGAAGATCTCGGCCGCGGCGAGCGGCATGAGCGAGAGCCGATGTGCTCGACCGGTGAGCGTCTCGGTCCCAGGCGGCAACAGGAACGAGCTCACCGACCCTGCGAGCAGGAACCGGGCCGCCCCGCCTTGGCGGTCGACAACGCGCTTGACGTAGGAGAGCACCTCCGGGGCGCGATGGAACTCGTCGATCGCCACGAGCCCAGGCGATGCCGAGCGCGAAACCGACGTCCTCACGAACGAGCTGGAGCACGCTGTCATCGTCGAAGTCGAGCACGAGCGCGTTCCGTCGATGGGCGATCGAGCGGAGCAGCGTGGACTTGCCGGATCCTCGGGGGCCTTCGAGCAGGATCGCCGGCTCTTCGTCGAGCAGGCGATCGATGAACGGATCGGCCCACCGTTCCACGTGCTCGATCGTCGGGATCCCGCTTTGACCCTAGCTCAAACCGACGAATCGTCCCGCTTCAACCTGCATGATCGTCCCAACACTCTTTACATGATCGTCCCATGTCTGATTTCACGATCGTCCCGCCCCCAGGTCGCTGTGGCACCCTCGAGCGAGGCTTGACGTCGACAGACAAGGAGGCCGTGATGGTTGTGTACGTGACGTATCGAGTGCGCATCGAGGTGGAGCTGGAGATCGAGACCGGCGAGATCATGGACGTGCACATCGTTGACGAGAGGCACTCCGGCCGAAACGCCGCAGATCGCGAAAGCCCTGCGACACGTTGAAGCGGAACGTAGGAGCACGTCCGATTTGTGGCCTCTGACCTGCGACGCTGCAGTTCGGTCGCGTGGCCGAGTTCGCAGAAAAAAGCAGCTGTCTGGTAGGCGCGTGTGAGACTTGGTGTGTATGGCATTCATCCCTCGATCGATCGCGCCCTTTGAGCGCTATCCGAACGAGTTGGCGCGACCACGAATCGGTCTCGCGCAACTGCTCGACCATCACGTGCCACTTGCGACGCGCTTCGTCGGATCGGGCGGGTGTCTCTTCACGATGGACCGCTGGGTGCTGGGTGTCGCGCAGCGCTCGTATCACCTCGTCGAAGGCTTCCTTCAGGCGTTCGACAGTTGGAATGTCACGGTCGCCGCGCCGATTGTGAGGTTACAGATCGAGAACCTCGTACGAACGTCCTACATCCTGGAGGCCGAGGGTGGACAAGAGCTCGTCCTGAAGCTCATCGATGGAGGCCAACTCAATCGCATGCAGGCTTGCGATGATCCCAGACAGCGCCTCACGGATGCCGAGCTGGTGAAGCGCGCAGGAAGGCTGTTCCGTGGCTCCCCGACGTCTACGAGGCATCCAATGAGTGGGTGCATCTCTCGAGTCGGCATGTGTTCAACGCGAGCCGCTTGAAGGAGCGAGATGGTGGAAGCTCCATCCTCGGTGGCATCCCGCTGCCCATTGAGGAGATCCCGGTTTCGTTTTCGAGGAGTTGATTGGCGCGATGCGCCAGGCGACGAGAGACCTGTTCGGCTGGTTCGAGATGTGGGAGGAGTGGAAGGCTTCCCATCCAGAGGCAGAAGGCCGGCTCGACGCCGAGGAGCTCGGCGCCACCCAGTTATGATCTACTTTCAGATCATATGATCTTATTTCCGATCATCGACGGAGTAGCATGGCGGAATGGATCTGGGCTCACCCGTTCTCGACGTTGCACCCGCCGTCCGCGGAGCGCTGCTTCAGGCACTGGCCAGGCTCGAACAGCCCGTCACTCGACGGCAGCTCGCTGCTGCTGCCGGTGTAGCTCCCGGTAACGCCAGCGCCGTCATCGAGGAGCTCATCCACAGTGGACTTGTAAGCGAGACGGTCGCCGGCCGATCGTCGATGGTTCTGCTGAACCGGAACCACCTAGCGGCTGGGCCGGTGCTCGCTCTAGCGGGTCTGCGCGGTGAGCTGATCCGGCGACTGCGCGAGCGGCTGTCGGTGTGGCCCGACCTTCATGGTGCCTGGCTCTTCGGGTCCGTGGCTCGCGGTGACGCCGACAATGACTCGGACGTGGACTTGCTGATCGTCGCCGACGACCTCCAGTCACAGGACCTACACGAGCGTCTGTCGCGTCTCGAAGCCGACGTTCGCGCCTGGACCGGCAACGACTTGCAGCTTGTCGAGCACTCGCCATCGTCGTGGCGCAAGCTCGTTCGAGCCAAGAACCCACTTGTCGAGCAGATCCGGCTGGACGGGATCGCTCTGGCCGGTGGCACTGCTTCATTGCTGGGGCGTCAACGATGAGTCGGGGCAAGGGCGCCCGCAAGCCGTGCGACGTGCAGCAGGCGCGGCAGCGTCTCGTCGACGCGCGCCAGTTCCTCGAAGCGGCGGAACTGCTTGACGCGCCTGACGTCGTCGCGACGTGCGCGATCCACGCAGCCATCGCGGCAGCGGACGCGATCACGTGTCACGCGCTCGCCGAGCGGTCGAGCGACAACAACCACGTGTCAGCCGTTGATCTGCTGCGCCAGGTCGACGCCAGCTCGGCAACGGCGCTCAAGCGGGCGCTCGATCGCAAGACCCAGGCGGGCTACGAGAGCGTCGACGTCAGCACGGCCTACGCTGCGAGTTGCGTCCGATGGGCTCGCCAGCTCGTCTCGGCGGCTGAGGCTCGACTCGAAACCTGATCCCGTCAGTCGCCCGCTGAGAACTTGGCAATGAGCGTGAGGCCAAGTGCGTGAGCGGCGCGCTGAAGCGTCGTGAGTGTTGCGCCAACTCCGCCTGCCTCGAGCCGAACAGGCCCTCGACCCTGCGATCGGCACCGCGCAGATCGCCTAGCCGCTAGGTCGACCAGACGGCCCTGTCATGTTCGGCGAGGGCGGGATCCCACGGGGCGAGCCAGACGCGCCTGGCAAGGTCGTGGGTGACCAGCGCGATGTGCGGCAGTTCGAGCCGGGCCCGGGCCCGGAGCACTGGGTCGGCGGTACGTGAGGCGGCGAGGCTGGCATTGAGGACCCAGCCGAACGGCTCGATGCCGGCGCGGCGAAGGTCGGCTTGGAAGTCGGCGGCTTCGGCGACGGGGGTGGTCTCAGGCAAGGCGACGAGCACCACACGGCAGTAGCGGGGATCCTGGAGGCGCATCAGCGGTGTGGTGAGATGGCCGGGAATGTTCGGAGCGTCCCGCATGACCTGGCGATGAAAGGCGTTCGTGACGTCGAGGAGGAGCAGGGTGTGACCGGTTGCGGCGGTGTCGATGACAACATGCTGCGTCCGGCCGAGGCTCAAGAGCCGCCGGAACGCCTGGAACACGGCGACCTCAGTTGTGCACGGGGACGGGAGCTCTCCGGTGGCGAGCACGTTCTGGTCGCCCTCGCCGCCGCGCCTCCGTTGCGCGGCATAGCGCTCGGTTTCGGAGTCCGGGTCGATGTAGCTCACGGTGACCGACTCCGGGAGGTCGCTGGCGCCGGGGGTCGGAAGGCGCCCGGCGGGATCGGTGGTGGCAAGACGGACGGGGAGCGCTCGTCGTGCGAGACCGGCGGCTATCCGCACCGCGATGCTGGTCTTGCCGACGCCTCCTTTGCCGGTGACGAGGGTGACGCCGGGCCCGGCGGCGGCAAGCTGGTCGACGAGGTCGTCGATGTCGTCGACGGGTGCCATCACCTTGATGTCGTCGATCGACTCAACCGGCAACGCGATGTCGCCCTGGGCGAGTCGGCGCAGCGCGTCGACGCCGACGAGGTCGCAGGGTGCCAACGCGACGGCGGCGGCAGGGAGAGGACTCAGCGCATCGGGGAGGTGCTCGAGGGCGGACCGTTGGCGACGACTGTAGGAGTCGGCGATGGCATCGCCCTTGAAGGGATCGGCCAGGACGCCGTTCACGATGAGGCGTTGGTTGCTGAGGCCGGCATGGCGGAGCCCGGACGCGGCGCGGCCGGCCTCGGCGAGCGCGGCCGGTTCCGGGCGGGCGACAAGCACGAGCGTGGTGGCACTCGGGTCCGTGAGCACAGCGACGGCCTGCTCGTAGACGGGTCGCTGACCTTGCAGGCCCGCAAGAGGTCCCAGACAAGTGTTCTCTTCTGGCGTGGCCGCCAAGTACCGCGACCACGCGGCGGGCAGTGCGAGCAGCCGGAGGGTGTGGCCGGTCGGTGCGGTGTCGAATATCACGTGGTCGTAGCGGGCGGTCGCGGCTGGGTCGGCGAGCAGGCGACTGAACGCATCGAACGCCGCGACCTCGACAGTGCAGGCTCCGGCCAGCTGCTCCTCGAGTTCGGCGACGTCGGCCGCGGCGAGCACGCCCCGGTAGGGGGCGAGCACGCGTTTCCGGTAGGTGTCGGCCGCCGCTTGCGGGTCGAGATCCATCAGGTCGAGCCGGGCGACGCCGGCGGCGGGGAGTGGCTCGTCGCTCGTGGTCGTCTGGTACACATCAGCCAGGTTCGACGCCGGGTCAGTGCTGACGAGCAGCACCCTTCGGCCGCCATCGGCGAGGGCAACGGCGGTCGCACTGGCGATGGTCGTCTTGCCCACACCCCCCTTCCCGGTGAACAGCAGGAAGCGGGTGTCCCAACTCGTCCAATCGAGCGCCGGCAACGGCTCGACCCCGCTCATCGTCGCGGCTCCTGACGCCGTTGGCCTAGCCACGCTCGAATCCGGCACTTCCTCAGCATGTGCTCAATTTCACCCTGGGCGACACAGTCGAAGGTCCTTCGTTGACGTCAGATCGTGGAAGCCAGTCGGCCACCGATCACAGCTCGGGCTCGATCGCCCCGCCCGTCACCGTCGACCGCAGCCGTTGGTCGTGAATTGTGCCGCCAAGCGGCCTGGCCGTTCCCAGAGCCACACTGGTGCCGAGGTCCGCCTCGCCGCCCAAGGCCCCCAAGCCGCCAACGTCGTTGGCATCACCGACCATACCGACCAGTACCACACCGTTGCCCGAGCGATCGGCTTCGATTCGGTGCACCTGAACGCAGCCGGCGGTCCCAGCCCGAGTTGCGTGTGGCCGCCGCTGCAACCATCACAGGTAAGAATCCTTGTGCCGTTGTCGAATGGCTGCGAGGACGAGCTCATGCCGCGGCCGCGCCCAAGAGCCGTGACTCGGCGCGCCTCAACACGCTGGCGGTCGAACCTGAGCGGGCCAAACGGTGCCCGGAGAGGCTCCACCCCGCTACCGGCCGGCCTTGCGAGCCGAACCGGCTGGGCCGTCACCAAATCTGTTCCTTTCCGCCGCCGGGCGACTGGCAGACGATCGATGGGACCCGACCGTCCTAGGCAGGCGCGGGTGTCAGCCGTTCCTCGAGTCCGCGAAAAGTCCGCTGTTTCCACGGACTCGGGCCAACTCGACGGACAGGCACACACGCAAAAGACCAGGTCCAGAACGATTTGCCGTTATGGCGCTGGTCAGCGAACGCCCACTACACGTTGAAGCGGATCTCCATCACGTCGCCGTCGATGACCTCGTAGTCCTTGCCCTCGACCCGCAGCTTCCCGACGTCTTTGGCCTTGTTCCACGACCCCAGCTCGAGCAGCTCGTCCCAGTGGATGACCTCGGCCCGGATGAAGCCGCGCTGCATGTCGGTGTGGATGCGGCCGGCGCACTCGGGGGCCTTGGCCCCGGCGCGGAACGTCCACGCCCGGCTCTCCTTCTCCCCGGTCGTGAAGAACGTGCGCAATCCGAGGAGGTGGTACGCGGCGCGCACCATCCGGGGGAGGGCGCCTTCACCGATGCCGAGCGCCTCGAGCATCTCGGCGCGGTCTTCGGCGTCGAGTTGGATCGCCTCGGCCTCCAGTTGCACGCACATGCCCAGCACGTCGGCGCCCGGCAACTCGGCCGCCACCTTCGCCTCGAGGGCGGCGATCTCATCGAGCTGATCCTCGCCCACGTTCACGACGGCGAGGACCGGCTTGTTGGTGAGGAGGTAGTGGGACTGGAGCAGCTCTCGCGTGTGGGCGTCGAACCCGGCCCGGTAGATCGGCGTGCCGTCGCTCAGCGCCCTGTAGGCGGCATCGAGCGCGGCGGCCTCGTCGGCCAGGGAGCGATCCGCCCGGGCCGCCTTCTGGGTGCGGTTCAGCCGCCCCTCCACCGTCTCGAGGTCGGCCAGGGCCAGCTCGATCTCCACGATGCGCAGGTGCTCGAGCGGGTCGTCGGGGCCGGGCACGTCGTCGTCGGCGAAGGCCCGCAGCACGAACACGAGGGCGTCGACCTCACGGATGCCGCCCAGGAACCGGTTGCCCAACCCCTCGCCCTTGCTCGCCCCCTCGACCAGACCACCGATGTCGACGACCTGCACCGTCGCATGGACGACGTTCTTGCTCTTCGACATGGCACTGAGCGCGTCGAGACGATGGTCCAGCACCCTCGACATGCCGACGTTCGGCTCCTTCGTGGCGAAGGCGTACGGCGCGGCGAGCGCGCCGGCGTTGGTCAGTGCATTGAAGAGGGATGACTTCCCGGCGTTCGGGAGGCCGACGAGACCGAAGCGTTCCATGTCGTCTCGCCACGCTACCTAGCCTGAGGTCGTATGGATCCCGAGCAGGCGCTGGCCCGCATCGTGCACTGCCTCGACCGGGCCTTCGTCGGTGGGTTCAAGACGAAGGCGTGGACCGGCGCGCTGGCCCGGGTGCGAGAGACCGACCCCGCCGAGCTGGCCCGGCTGGCGGCCAGCGGCGACCTGAAGCAACTGCCCGGCATCGGCGACGCGTCGGCCAAGGTGATCACCGAAGCGCTGGCCGGGGAGGTGCCTTCCTACCTGGTGAAGCTCGAGGCGGAGACCGTCCTGCCGATCACGCCGGGAGGAGCAGCGATCCGCGCCGCCCTGCGCGGCGACTGCCACAGCCACACCACCTGGAGCGACGGTGGCGCCTCCATCGAAGCCATGGCCACGACCGCCCGTGACCTCGGCCACGAGTACCTCGTGCTCACCGACCACTCGCCCCGCCTGACCATCGCCCACGGTCTCAACCGCGAGCGTCTGCTCACCCAACTCGGTGAGATCGCCGCCCTCAACGAGACCCTGGCGCCGTTTCGCATCCTGACGGGGATGGAGGTCGACATCCTCGAGGACGGCTCGCTCGACCTCGACGACGACTTGCTGGAGCAACTCGACGTGGTGGTGGCCAGCGTCCACTCCAAGCTTCGTTCCGAGCGCCAGAAGATGACGGAGCGGATGGTCCTGGCGGTGGCCAGCCCCCACGTCGACATCCTGGGCCACTGCACCGGGCGGCTCATCGACAAGCGGCCCCCGTCGGTGTTCGACGCCGACTACGTGTTCGCCGCCTGCGCCCAGTTCGGTACGGCGGTCGAGATCAACTGTCGACCGGAACGATTGGACCCGCCGCTCGATCTGCTCGATGCGGCGATCGAGCACGGGTGCTACTTCTCGATCGATACCGACGCCCACGCCACCGGTCAGCTGGAATGGCAGCCGCACGGTTGTGACCGGGCCGCCGACCGCGGCGTCCCCATCGAGCGGGTCATCAACTCCTGGGCCGTGGATGACCTGCTGGCGTGGGTCGGGAGCTCATAGCCACCCGTTGACGACCGCGGTGAGCGCGGCATATGCTCACGCTCTGCTCCCTCAGACCCCGGGCCGCGGTCGGCTTCCGGAGGTCTGTTGGTAGAGCAAGTCCCGCCGCACCCACCGACTGGCCCATCGGGGGCGAGATTCCCGTCGGCCGGCGCCCGGCGCATCGCGGCGGCATCGCTCGTGGTCACGGTCACCGTGGGCATGGCGGTGGCGCCGGCACTGAGCGAGGGACGGCCGTCGAGTCTCACGACCGCGACGACCAGGGCCGGTTCTCCGAGCACCACAGTCGTTGCAAACTCAACTACGGCGACAACCATCGTTGCCAGCACCACAACGACGCTGGCGGGCGGCACCACCACCCTGGCGGCCACCACGTCGACCGTGACGTCACCGTGGTCTACGACCGCGGTGACCCGGCCGCCGCCGATCGTTTCGGCCCCGACCACGTCGGTCACGCCGCCGGCGCCGACCGACACCGCTCTGCCGGCGGGCTCGGTCCAACCAAGCCCGCCGCCCACCGCGGCGTCGCCGGCTCCGGCGATCACCCCGTCCACCGAGGCGTCCACGGTGCCGCCGACCGAGCCGCCGACCGACTCGTTGTCTACGGACGTGTCGACGACGGGGCCGTCGGCCTCCGAGGTGCCGGTCGGGGCCCTCACGCCGCCGCCGGTCGGTGAGGAGCTCGCTCCCGCGCCCGGTCCTCCCGCCATCGACCCCGTGGCGGCGGCGGCGCAGCTCGCCTACGACGCCTTCGTCCCGTGGCGCGCCGCCGGCCAGGAGCGCACCGACGCCTCCGACGACGTGCGAGCCGCGGCCGACAACCCCGACGTCCCTCCGGAGCAGCAGGCGGCCGCCGCCGACTCCCTTGTCGCCGCGCAGCTGGCACTGTCGTCGGCGGCACCCGTGTACCGGGAGGCCCGCGACGCCTTGGCTGACGCCGTCGTTGCCCGCGCCGGCCGGGTGCTCAGTGACGGAGTGCGGCTCTCGGCCATTTGGGAGCGCACCGATCCGAGGCGACTGGCGGTCGTGTTCGCCGCACTCATGCACGTCGGCGATCCGTACGTGTTCGGCATGTCCGGTCCCGACCAGTTCGACTGCTCCGGACTGACCCGGTCGGCGTGGCGCACCGTCGGCGTCGATCTCGTCCACTACGCCGTCACCCAGCGCCAGCAGAGCCTGGACGTCACACCCGACGGGTTGCAGCCGGGCGACCTCGCCTTCCGGTTCCGGCGCCCCGGCGGCCACGTGATGCTCTACCTCGGCCTCGACGATCTGGTCGTGCAGGCCGGCGGTGCCGCCACGGGCGTGGTCGTGACGCCGTGGGGGAGCATCGACGCACTGGGCTCGCCCCTCGCTGCGCCCGTGCCGCCGGATCCCGAAGCGCCGCCGCCTCCGTCGTCGTTCGGACGCACGGCGCGGTCGCGCATCGTCGGCGACGACATCCCCTTCGGCGATCCCTTCAACGCCGCAGGAGCGCGGTACGAGGTAGCGCCGGAGTTGCTCGCGGCCATCGCCTCCGTGACCGGCGGCTACCGCACCGAGACGGAGATGGGGCTTCGACCCGCCGTTGTCGCCGGCATGGGGCTGGACCGGGACGATCCCTACGCCGTCATCGACGGTGCGGCCGAGCGACTGGTGGACCTCTACCTGGTGCTCGGCGACGAGCGAGCGGCGCTGGCGGCCTACCCGACCTCCTTGGGCGCCGTGACGGACATCACCGCGGTGCCCGACGATCTCGCCACGACGGCATTTGTCGACGCCGTCGGGGCGGTCCTACGGGCCTGGCCGACCTGATCAGGGCCGGTCTTCGCCCCCTCGCGGCCGGCCGCAGCGCCTGGTAGCTGGGTGTTCGCACAGCGTAGGGTGGTCCCCCATGTCGAAGAAGACCAAGAAGAAGAAGGCGCGCATGCGTCGCAACAAGGCGAACCACGGCAAGCGCCCGAACATGGGCAGGGGCTGACCGGCACCCATCGTGGTCTCCCCGGCGCCGCCCTCTCGCCGTGACGACGTCGTCGACGTCATCCATGGCGTGGCCGTACCGGACCCGTTCCGGTGGCTCGAGGCAGCCGACTCGCCGGACACCGCGGCCTGGGTGGCCGCCCAGAACGAACGTACCCGTGAGGCGCTCGATGCCCTACCCGACCGACCGGGCTGGCACGAGCGCCTTGTCGCGCTGTTGGGCGCGCGGGTCTCGGCCGGCTGCCGCCTGAGCGGTGACCGGGTGTTCGCCCTCGAGCGCGCCGGCGGTCAGGCCCAGTTCGCCCTTGTGGTCCGCTCGGCGCTCGATCCGGCCGTTGCGCCGCAGCTACTGCTGGACCCGTCGACGCTGGCCGCCGATGCGGCGGTCGCCATCGACTGGTACCACCCGTCGCGCGACGGCGCGCTCGTTGCCTACGGCACGTCCGAAGGCGGCGACGAGCGCTCGACGCTGCGGGTCATCGACGTGGGCACGGGCCTGCTGCTGGCCGACGAGATCCCCGACACCCGCGCCGCGTCGGTCGGTTGGCTGCCTGACGGGTGCGGCTTCCTCTACACGCGCTACCCGGAGGGCGACGAGTACCACCGCATGGTGTACGCCCACGCGTTGGGCACCGATTGGCGTGACGATCCGCTGGTGTGGGGCGAGCTGCCGACACCGGAGTCGTGGCCCGACGTCACCGTCTCGCCCGATGGTCGATGGGCCCTCGTGCACGTCCTGGTCGGGTGGGGCCGCACCGACGTCCACCTGCTGGACCGCGCCAGTGGTACCTGGCGCACGCTCGTCGAGGGGCGGGACGCGCTCACCTATCTCGGCTTCGACGGCGACCGGCTGGTGGGCACCACCACCTGGGCCGCGCCGCGCGGGCGCGTGGTGGCCGTGCCGCTCGTGGCCGGCCTGGGCGGCGCGGGTAGCCCGGGCGGTTCGGGTGGCCCAGCCGGCTCGCTCGATGAGGACGCAGCCTGGACCACGCTGGTCCCCGAGGGCGACGCCGTGCTCGACGGCTGCCGCCCGGCCGGGGGCACGCTCCTGGTCACGTCGAGTCGCAACGCCGTCGGTCACCTGCATCGCTACGACCGTGACGGGACGCCGCTCGGGGAGATCGCACTGCCGGAGCTGGGCTCGTTCGCCGGCTTCGATGCCGCTGCCGAGCGGGCCATGGCCTTCTGCCAGCTGGAGTCGTTCACCCGACCCGGTGCGCTGTTCCGCTGGACGCCTGACGACGGCTTGCTGCCCTGGGCGACGTCCGATGGCGAGACCGCGCCGCTGGACCCGGCGGCATTCGTCGTGCAGCAGGTGCGCTACCCGTCGCTCGATGGCACCGAGATCGGGCTGTTCCTCGTGCACCGGGCCGACGTCCACCCCGGTGCGGACACCGCCGCCATCCTCAACGGCTACGGCGGGTTCGCCATTGCCTCGGCGCCGGCGTGGTCGCCGGCCATCGCCGCCTGGTGCGAGCGAGGCGGTCTCTACGCGGTAGCCGGGCTGCGCGGCGGCTACGAAGAGGGGGAGGAGTGGCACCGGGCCGGTCGGCGTGACCAGAAGCAGCACGTGTTCGACGACTTCGCCGCCGCCGCCGATCACCTCGTCGACCGCGGTCTCACGTCGCGCTCGCGCCTCGCGCTGCGGGGCGGGTCCAACGGCGGGCTCCTGGTCGGCGCCGCCCTCACGCAGCGACCCGAACTGGCACGGGCGGTCCACTGCGCCGTGCCGTTGCTCGACATGGTGCGGTACCCGCAGTTCCTCATCGCCCGGCTGTGGACCGACGAGTACGGCGACCCCGACGTGGCCGAGGAGTTCGCCTGGCTCTGGGCCTACTCGCCGTATCACCACGTCGTGCCCGGCACCTGCTACCCGGCGGTGCTTTTCACGGCGGCGGAAGGCGACTCGCGCGTCGACGCCTTGCACGCCCGCAAGATGGCGGCTGCGCTCCAGGAAGCCACGTCATGTGGCGAGTCGCGCCCCGTCTTCTTGCGTCAGGAGGATCGAGCCGGACACGGCGTGGGGAAGCCGCTGCTGAAGCAGGCCGACGAGCTGGCCGACGTCATGGCCTTCTTCACCTGGCAGCTCGGGCCGCTGTCGCCATAGGGTCCCGCGCCGATGACCACCATCGCCGAGCTGCACATCGGAGACGACCCGGTGGCCTGGCAGTCGATCGGGCTCGATGTGGACGCCGGTCACACGGCCCACGTCGGCCACGTCCGGCTCCGCTTCCACCCGGACGCCCCGACCAGAGGGATCTTCCGGTGGACGCTGGCCGGCACGCCCGACGAGGACGTCACCGACGTCGACGGGCTCGCTACCGACCACGGCGAGCCGCCCACACTGGCGGGCCTGGCGCCGTCGCACCTCCTGGGAGCCGAGGTCATCGACCATCTGGTGGTGATGACGCCCGACCTGGACCGCACGATCGGTGCCATCCAACGGACCATCGGGTTGTCCCTGCGACGTACTCGCGACGCCGAGAGCTCCGGGCAGCCGATCCGCCAAGCGTTCTTCCGCATGGGTGAGGTGGTGCTGGAGGTGGTGGGCGGCGCCGCGCCCGGTGCTGCTGGAGGGCCGGCGCAGTTCTGGGGCCTGGCGCTCACGGTGGCCTCCATTCAGGACGCCGTCGACTTCCTGGGTGCCGATCTGGTGAGCGAGCCGAAGGCAGCCGTGCAGCCCGGCCGGTGGATCGCCACGGTCCGGTCGTCGGCGGGCCTGTCGGTGCCGCTGGCGTTGATGAGCGACGAGCCGGTTCACTGAGGTCGGCGGCCACTGCGGCATCGTGACCGGCGTGGTGTCGAGCCTGGGCCGTCATCGCCACTCCATGCGCTCGGCCCAGTAGGCAGTGCCCTCCGAGCAGTCGGACCGGATGGGACACCAGCCGCACAGCGCGCCGGGGCTGACCATGGCGGCGCGCTGCGCCCGGAGCACCTCGATGAGCTTGCGGGCGCCGTCGATGGTGCGGGCCAATGCGGAGTCCAGCACGGCGGGCGTGACGTCTTCCACCTCGACCCTCGCCGCGTCCAGGTAGTAGGTGGCGAGCCCGCGTGGGGGCACGCCGATGCGCGCCGTCTCCAGCAACGCGTAGAAGCGGAGGTCGTCGCGGTGGTGGACGGCCGGCGTGCCCGTCTTGAGGTCGACGATCACCTTGCCGGGCCGGTCGCCGTTCGGTGTCCCGAGGGTGAGGTCGACGCGACCGGTGAGCCGGATCAGTCCGTCGAACAGGTCGACCCGCACGGGCGTTTCCGTGACCGGCCGCCACGAAGACTTGAGCGCCGGGAAGCACTCTTGGAACGCGCTCACGAGGTCGACCGCCTCGCTGCGCAGCTCGGCCCGGGCCGCCTCGCCGGCGCCGCCGAGCCAGCGGGCCAGACCGTCGTCGCCGTCGACCAGGATGGCCAGCGCCTCGTCCACGAGGTCGGGAGGGTGGGGCTCGCCCCGCCAGTTGATGGTGAGCTGCACCGCCTTGTGCACGACGCTGCCGCGCGCCGTGCGAGGCGACCACTCGAACTCGGTGTGGGTGCCCAGGTAGTGACGCTCGCAGGCGTGGATGCGGGCGAGGGCGTGCTTGTTGACGTGCATGCGCTCGCCGGCGAGATGAGGAGTGAGGTCGGCCACCCCCGTCTCCAGCTCGGTGACGAGGCGCGCGATGAGACCCTCGGGCGCCGGCGGCGGGGGCACTGCCGGACGACCGAGCAACTCGAGCGCTCGGCGCTGCGCCGGATTGAGCGACGTCGTCATGGAGGAGACCCTACGAAGTGGGTGTCACAGAGATCGGTGATGCGCCACGGGTGCCGTCCGGGGAACTCCAATACACCCCTTCGCCATCATCATCCCCATGGAACCGGCTACCACGCTTCGCTTCGCCGCCACCGCCCGCGTCCTCGCTCAGGAGGCTCGCGCCCGCGGGCTGGCGGTGCCCGGCTTTCGCAGCCCGCCCCGCGTGAACGGCGTCGATCGCACGTTGCGGCGCCGAGGTGCCGAGCGCGTCCATCGCCGTGCGGGTGCGGGGACGACCGTGGCCGGATGTGCTGGTCGACATGATCGAGGGCGTCATCGTGGCCAACGGGCTGACCGGTGAGCAGGCCGACGAGGCGAGGGCCGCGTTGGCGAGCGCGACGGGTGACGAGCTGGCGGCTCGCCGCGCCCCACCGGAGGCCCGCGTGGCGTGACCGGGCGCGTTAGCGTCGCCGCCAGGCCCGGGTGGCGGAACCGGCAGACGCAGAGGGCTTAAACCCCTCGGACCGCAAGGTCGTACGGGTTCAAATCCCGTCCCGGGCACGCCAGTGAGCTGGGCAAGGCGGCGGAGGGGTTCCATAGCCGTGGCAAGCTTCGGCCTGCGCCGGCATCGCCGCGGTCCAGCAGCCGCTGGATCGATGCTGTCTCGTCGGCCTTGTCTGGTCTAGTGGGAGCGTGGGTCGGGGTGCACAGACAGAAAGGTGCACTCGCCTGCCCGCCTGCCGACTTCCTTCCCTGGCTGGGCCCTGAAGGGCGCACCACCCTTCGGTGCGGCGATTGCGGTAGATCAGCTCCGCTCCAGCGCATTCTGGAGCGACTCCATCAGGGACCGGAGGTCGGCGCGAGGTCGGGGGGTCCAAACGCTGCTGGTTCAGGTACAGCAGGCTGTGCATCTCCCAGAACCGTCCCTGGCTGCCTGCCGCCTCGGCGGCTTCCGCGGCGAGGGCGGCGTGAGGGTGGATCGTCGAGATCGGGAAGTGTCGGTAGGCGAACAGCAGGTCGTCGCGGAGCCGATCGAAGGGTGTGGGTCATCGCGGCGGGGACTTGCTATCGAACAGATCTCACTGGCCCGGCCCGACCACTCACTTGTGGGCGTCGTCCCGGCCGACCAACGTGGGCTGGCGAGGACCGCCGGCTCGGTGGTGGCTATGCCGACTGCGGAGCGGTGTGACAACGGTCCCGGCCGGAGGCTTTGGCCTCATAGAGCGCCTCGTCGGCGTCATGCAGGGTCGCCCGGGCCGGGACGCCGGCCCGGTGGAGCGCCATCCCGATCGAGAACGTGACGAGTGGATCGGTTGCTCGCCATCCCTGAATGAGTCGCTCGGCGGTTCCGGTCGCTTGGTCGCCGGGTTGACGAAGCACGACGAGAAACTCCTCCCCGCCGTAGCGAGCGACGGTGTCCGCGCTGTCGCGGATGCTGCCTTGCAGGTACTGGCCGAGATCGACGAGCACCTCGTCGCCGGCCAGATGGCCCAAACGGTCATTGACGTCCTTGAAGTGGTCGAGGTCGAGCAAAAGCAAGGCGTCACCCGTCTGCAGGGTGTCGAGAAGGGTGTTGACGTACCGCCGGTTGCCGAGACCGGTGAGGTCATCGGTGACGGCAGCCACGGCAAGGAGGGCGAATGCCTCCTCACGAGCGGCTCGTGCTCGGCGGAGACCGGAGTTGGTTGCGGAGAGGATCTCCCCGATGAGGACCGCACCGGGGATGGCGAAGCCAACGGAGCGGATGGCCGGACTGGAGGGGGGCACTTCGGCCAACAAGGGGATCAGATAGGCGACGGCGGCGGGAGCGGCGAGGAAGACTGAGGTTCGGCTGGGATGGTGCATGCCAACCCACACGAACGCGACGACGTACCAGAAGGCGTAGATCTCTCTCGGGTTTGACCCGTACAGGCTGGCCATCACGAGCAGCGCCAAGCAGAACGGGAAGTACATGAGGGTGGCGCGTGGCGGCCACCGGTCCCACGGAAGGAAGAGTCCTACGGCCGAGCCGACCACTGCCGTCACGCCGATCCAGTCGTTGATCGTCTGGTAGTCCGCGTTCGGGAGATGGTTGTTGATCAGCGTCAGCACACCCGAGGCGAGGAACAGCAGCGACGCTTGACGTGCCGCCGACGACGCACTCAGCCGTAACCGCACTTGTCCACGTCCAGGTTCTGGGAGGCGTCGGCGCCTCCCACCGTGTCAATCGGACAGACCGCCGCCGACGTGAGGTCAGCCGTCGAGCCGCCCAAGCCAGGCAGTGCGGATGGGGCAGCGCCCGCGGGTCGACCCCACGTCGGCGCGGCAACCGAGCCGTTCCTGCGATGTCGGACGAACCCGCCGAGGTCGGCGCTGCCCGGCGGCTATGGCGTGAAGACGACTTTGATGGCGCCGTCCTGCTTCTTCTGGAACATGGCGTAGGCCTCGGGTGCTTGGGCGAGTGGTAGCCGATGGGTGGTGAGATCGTCGACGCCGAGCGGGTCGGCATCGTCGGTCACGAGCGGCATGAGGTCATCGATCCAGCGCTTGACGTTGGCTTGTCCCATTCGGATGGTGATCTGCTTGTCGAAGAGCTGCAGCATGGGCAGTGGGTCGGTCATGCCGCCGTAGACCCCGGCGACCGATAGGGTGCCGCCCCGACGCACGATGTCGATGCCTGACAGCAAGGCCGACAACCGGTCGACACCGACGTTCCGCATCAGCTTGCCGGCCATCCCATCGGGTAGGAGACCGACGAGACCTTGGGCGAACTTGGCCCCGCCGGAGCCGTGCGCCTCCATGCCCACGGCATCGATCACCGCATCAGGGCCCCGGCCACTGGTGCGCTCCCGCAGTTCGCCGACCAGATCGTCGCACGCCTCGAGGTTGACGACCTCGATGCCGTGGCGCCGGGCCATCTCCAACCGCTCCGGGACGAGGTCCACGCCGAAGACCTGGGATGCGCCTCGATGCTTGGCGATGCGGGCGCTCATCTGGCCGATCGGTCCGAGACCTATGACCGCGACGGTGCCCCCCGCCGCGACGTTGGCGTCCTCGACGGCCTGCCACGCCGTCGGCAGCACGTCGGAGAGGAAGAGGAACCGCTCGTCGGGTCGGCTATCGGGCACCTTGATCGGCCCGTATTGGGCTTGCGGAACTCGCAGGTACTCGGCCTGGCCTCCCGCTACCTGACCGTAGAGCTTGGTGTAGCCGAACAGCGAGGCGCCGGTGCCATGCTGGTGGACCTGTGTTGTCTCGCACTGTGACTGCAGCCCGTTGGTGCACATCCAGCAGTAGCCGCACGAGATGTTGAACGGAATGACCACCCGATCGCCGACTTGGATGTTCGTCACGTCGGCGCCGACTGCTTCGACGACGCCCATTGGCTCGTGGCCAAGGATGTCGCCCTCGTCGATGAACGGGCCGAACAGCTCGTAGAGATGAAGGTCGGAACCGCACAGCCCGCTGGATGTAACCCGGATGATCGCGTCCGTTGGCTCCTGGATCGTCGGGTCCGGCACCGTGTCGACGCGCACGTCTCGCTTGCCATGAAATGTCGACGGGCTCACCTACGAAGCAGACGTGATCGGTGCCACCATCCCACGCTGAGACACGGCGCACCACGAAGCGATTGGGGCAACGATCCAACAGCGGCACGCCTCCGGATCCAGGCGTCCAAGCGCACCGCGAGAACTTGTCGATGTCGTCACCGCTCTCGCCACCGAACAGCTCAGCTAGGTCGCGATCGGACGCATCAAGCACGTGTACCGCCAGATGCGACCCGAACAGCGCAACGCGATAGGTCATGTTTGCCTTCGACAACCAGATCGCGTACCGAAGCGGCTCGATGCCGCACTGGGTGTGGAAGCCCGCCACGCAACCGGCCTGCTGGCCTTCGGAGATTGCCGTCACGACGACCAGCGGCGCGTCGAGTCGGGCCGTAAGGAATTGGAACGCGTCGAAATCCACGAGTCCCCCCACTCGTTGCTGCGCCTGGGACGGTCACGTCGTCACCCCGTGCGCCACGGACACCTATCACGAGCCTGCCCGATCGTGTCGATCGGGCAGGCTCGTGATTCTCCGCCATCAGAGGCGCCGCGAGAGGCACCTTCGGTCAGCTCGATGCGCTCTGTTGCACCTCGTCGACCCCATCGCTGGCGGTCTCGCGCAGGCGCTGGGCGCCGTCTTGCGCGGTTGCCTTCACCGTCTCGACCGCGTCCTGCACTGGTTCCTTGAGGTGGTCGACCATCTCGTGCCCGGCATCTTGCAATTCGGCCTTCAACGGCTCAGTCGCGCTGCGGGCGTGCTCACCGAGGTGCTGCTCCGCCCGGCTGGGAGGCAGGATCGAGCCGAAGAGGACGCCGACGCCGAAGGCAATACTGCCGGCAACCAGCGGCGTGCCCTTCGTCCGCGACGCGAGGCTGTCGACCGTCGATGACGGCGTGCTTCCCATTTGATGAACGCCATCACCCACGTGCGACTTCACGGCATCAGCAGTACCCATCACCCTGTCCTTCGTCTCGCGCGCCCAACCCACCACCCGGTTGCGTCGCCGTTCCAGGATCCGGCCCGGACTCACCCGGTCGCCGATCGCCTCGAGCGTGTCGCCCATGGCCGAGCGGGTGTTCTCGATGTCCTGCTTCAGACCTTCTGTTGTCTCGTCCATTCGACGTCCTCCTTGAGAGTTTCCACGGTTACCGGGATGGCCTGGATCTGCTTGACGCGACGCTGGCCGGTGCGGATCCCGACAAAGGCGACGATGGCCCAGATGACAGCCACGATCAGGAATGCAACCGCCCGGTTGATCCACTGGTCGAGGAGCCATGCCAACGCCGAGGAGACGAACATGAGCGCCAACAGCGCCGCCACCGCCGCAACCGCGAACGCGCTCCCCGCCTGGGTGACCCGGCGGACCTCCTGACGCGTCTCCGTCTTGGCTAGTTCGAGTTCCTTGCGCACCAGCGTGCCCAGTTCGCCGCCCAGGTCGGCGACCAGCTCGCCGAGCGACCGGTCAGGTTGTTTCGGCTCCGTGACCGGCTGAAGCCCGGGCTGTGATGACGCCGAGCTCACGGCAGGCTCGACGAGTCGAAGCCAACGGTGACAGGCGTGCCACCGCCAGGCGACAACGACCGAGTCGAGCTACCGGTAATCGTCGGCGTCGCAGCACCATTGCCGTTCGTCTCCGACGAGTCACCGGCGCCCGCCTGGCTACGCACCAAGCGGGCCAGCGCGAAACCGGCACCGGCACACGCCAGCAGGAACACGCCAGGGCGGCGCCGGGCGAATCCGGATAGGTCGGCGATGATGCCGTCGATGCCGTCACGGTCGAGGCGCGATGCCACCTCGTCAGCCTTTCGCCGGGCCTGGTCGGCGTAGTCCGCCAGCGGTCCGGCGGCCTGAGGCCGTCCCTCGCTCAACGCTTGCAACTGCTGCCCGATGGTCCGAATGCCACCGGCCACCCGCTTGGTGCCTTCATCGGCCTGCGAGCGAACTTCGGCCCGCGTCTGCCCGACGAGATCCCTCGCCTGTTCCTTCATGTCGCCGGCCACCTGCCGGGCCTGTTCCTTCACCTCTGTTGCGACCTGCTTGGCCTGTTCACCCGCCTCGCCGGTCACCTCCTTCGCCTTCGTCGCCGGCGAGTCGCTCGCGCGACTGCCGGTTGTGTTCGTGTGAGTGATGTCGGGCTGTTGGTTGGTCACGGCGCCTCCAGATGTTCGATGGTCGGCGCGTTGCATGCCCAGAAACCGCGGTCTTCAACGTTCCTAATTCAGATGGGTTGCGCCGCATCGAGGCGGTCGCAAGTGGGTATAACAAGGCCTCAATTCACCCGAATGGATGAGAAAGCCCCAGACGTAACTGATCGAGAGCGCCGCGACCTGGGTCGCTTCGCCGTTGCGGAGCACGGGCGACACGCCCTCGTCTGCCATGCGCTGTGCCTTGAGCGCCTGCGCGTACTGGGCGCCGACCGCGCCTACCGGCATCGGTGCGCCCTGGCGGGAATCAGGAGCGGGTCCCACATGATCGTGGTCGATCTCAGCGACATCACGTTCATCGACTCCACCGGTGTACGCGAGCTGGTCGTGCTCAATTCGGACCTGTCCGGTCCGCCTCGTCGTTCCTGCCGGTGGCTACGCCGGGTCCTCGACGTGTCGAGCCTCGCCCAGCTGGTCCCAACGTCCACCACGGTTGAACACCGCTCAGAAACACGACGACGGCGTATGGACTAGCCGTTGATCGTCATCTCCGCCCAGACGGTCTTGGTTTCTCGATGATGCTCGACACCCCACGCCGTGGCGAGGGCCGCGACCAGATGAAGGCCCCGCCCGCCGTCCTCATCCGCAGATGGGCGAAGGGCGGCGGTGCCGGGTCCGGTGTCGGTGACCTCAATCGCCAAGTACGCGCCGATACGCAAGCGGACGTCGTAGGGAGTACGAGCGTGACGAACCGCGTTCGTCGTGAGCTCGGAGGCCACCAGGAGAACACCTTCCCGGCATGTCGGCGATACCAACTCCAAGTGTCTCGCCAAGGCGTGGCGCACTCTGGCGATCGTGTCAGACGTCGGCTCGTATCGTGCAGACCATGCGACGACCGCGGGCAAAGGCTGTGGCGCCATGGCGGGCTCCTGGACGTCAACGTGAACGATGCGCTGCCAGGGTCCCGAGCATCGCTTGGCCGGGAGACGGTTACCCAGTGGCGGACCGTTCCAAACGGCGCGAGGGACGGCTCGTCAGCGAGCCGCGATGTCGCAGCAAGGAGATGCCATGGTCTCGAAATCAGCCGACGTGAAGAACACCAAGCGGTACGACGGGCTCCGCGACAAGGGGATGTCCAAGGAGCGCGCCGCCAAGATCGCCAACTCGCCCGATGCGTCCGAGCGCGGCGACAAGGCCTCCGGCAAAGGTGGTAGCGCCAAGCAGGGCGGCACCATGGCGCAGCACAAGGCCGCAGGCCAAAGGGCGGTAGAGCCGCGGCGAAGCGACCGTGAGCACATCGTGACCTCTTGCACCCGCGATGGGCGCGCTGTAATCCTCGGATGCGGACGGCCGACTGCAACGCCTGCCCCCGCATGCGTTGCAGTCGTAGGCGGGCTCCGCTGCTTCTACGTTACGACGTTCTCAACCGAACGGGCCCTGGGTTCGCCTTCCCGAACTTCTCATGCCGGCGGGTCATTCTGCTTGTTCCGTTCGGCCTGCGGCTCCCCGGTTGGGTGCGGCTCTTCAGCCGGCTCGATCGGATCAGCTTCGTCTGGTTCTCTCGTACTCACAGCGGACGGGTACCCACGAGCAGTGGACGGGTACCCACGAGCGCCGCCGCTAATCACCGGTGCGACCTGAACCGCTCGGTCGGCCGCTTACGGACTCGTCGCCCATGGCGCGTATGACCGGACCCCAGCCGGGTAACGAGAGCGGGTGGTGAAGAAGAACGACGCCGTCCGAGGTCGGGGAGCGGCCAGTCCAACTGCGATTCCCGCGAGCGCTTGGCGAGCACGGATGTGCGAAGAGAGCAGAGCGACAGGCGGCGCGCATAGGAGTACGACCTGAGGAGGCGCACATGGAATTTGGCTACACGCTCATGAGCGAAGAGCACGGGCCCCTTGAGCTGCTCGAGATCGCTGAGCGCGCCGAGGCCGCCGGGTTCGCGTTCTTGGTCCAGTCGGACCACTTCCACCCGTGGGTCCCGGAGCAAAAGCACTCACCCAATGCGTGGACCGTGCTCGGCGGTGTCGCCGCGCGGACGTCAACCATCGAACTGCAGACCTTCGTGACCTGCCCCATCATCCGCTACCACCCGGCGATCGTGGCCCAGCAAGCAGCCACGCTCGCGTGCATGTCCAATGGCCGATTCACCCTGGGGGTCGGCGCCGGTGAACGACTGAACGAACACGTCGTCGGCATGGGATGGCCGCCTGTGGATCTCCGCCACGAGATGCTCGACGAAGCTCTTATCGTCATCCGCCAGCTGTGGTCCGGCGGATATCAATCCTTCCACGGCAAGCACTTCGACCTCGAAGACGCCCGATTGTTCGACCTCCCGGCACAGCCCACGAAGATCGATGTTGCAGTCAGCGGCGAGGAGTCCCTGGAGCTCGCCATCAAGCATGGCGACGGGTTGATCGCCACGTCTCCGGTTCCAGAGCTCATCGAGAAGTTTCGCGCCAGCCACGGCGACAGCAGTCACGCCACCACCCAACTGCCGGTACTGTACGGACCCAACGTGGACGACGCGCTGCAGGTCGCGCACCGTCAGTTCCGGTGGTCGGCGCTCGGTTGGAAGGTGCAGGCAGAGCTGCCGAATCCGATCAACTTCGACGCCGCATCGAAGTACGTCCGCCGGCAAGACCTCGCGGCCACGATCCCCCACGGCCCCGACGTCGACACCTATGTCGAAGCCGTGCGCGACATGAGCGACGCCGGCTTCGACCGGCTTGCGTTCGTCCAGATCGGCGAGGACCAGAACGCCTTCTTCGATTTCTGGCACCGCGAACTGCGCGATGCGTTAGGCACGCTCTAACGAGATTGTCACCTGCGCGGCTTGGACGTGCGCACTGCATTGCGGTCGCCGACCATTGAGCTGGTAGTCCGCGCGCTGCAAGCGCCGCCATCCCGGCACCCTGGGGAGTTGGCCGCGGCTTAGACGCTTTCGCTCAGGATCGCTGCAAGTCGTGACAGAGTCGTGCTCGACATCGGCGCCAACGACCGTGTCATCTGGTTCGGTCAGCAGCGCCACCGGCGGCATGGCTGCTCATTCGTTCGATCTCGGCGGCGGCGCGCTCATGTCTGCGGGCCGCCTCAAGATGGGCCTCGGCAGATGCACGATGCTGCTCCTCCAACGGACCGCCGTAGAGCGGAGACCGGCGCTCTGACTGCGCGTGCGGCCTACGGGTTCGCTCGTAGCTCTTCGAGCTGTTCCTTCAGTGCGCTCACCTCGAGCTCCAGCTCGAGGATCCGGCGGATACCCGCGAGGGTCATGCCCTCGCCGGCCATGGCTGATACGCGTTGCACGAGCGTGATCTCAGCCCGGCTGTAGCGGCGTTGGCCGCCTTCAGAGCGGGCCGGCTGCACGACGTGTTCGACATCGAGGCGTCGTAGGAACGCTGGTTGCACCCCGAGCATGTCCGCCACCTGGCCGACGGCGTAGATGGCGGCGTGCTGGTCGTCGATCGGCAGGTGCACTGGCGCTCGTCAGACGCTCGAGTGCACGCGCTCTTCGGAACGCGTCTCGATCGAGCTCGGGGCGCTCGTCCCAGACGTGATCGTGACCCTGCGCGGTTTGGCCTTCTCCGCGATGGGCACCCGCAGCGTGAGCACGCCATTGCTGTAGTTGGCCTCAAGGCGGTCTGCGTCGAGCGACTCACCGAGGAAGAGCTGCCGGCTGAACGATCCTTGGGGCCGTTCGGCCACCATCATCTCCGTGCCATCGTCGGCTGACCGCTGTCGCTGAGCGTGGACCGTCAACACGTTCTTCTCGACCACCAGATCGATCGAGCCGGCCTCAACGCCGGGTAGGTCGAACTCGACGATGAACTCCTCGCCCTTGCGGTAGGCGTCAATGGGCATCGCGGCGGGCCGAGCAGGTGTCCCGAACGCCTGTTGAGTGAGTCGGTCGAGATCGCGGAACGGATCGGTACGCATCAACATCAGGAACCTCCCTCGTGCGGCTTGGGTATAATTCTTCTAACACTAAGCGCCGGAAACTGTCAAGTTCAGTTGTAGGTACGCGAGGCTGGGCGTGGTCCTGCTACTGGTTTGGTCCCTCCCGACGGCCCTGCGTGACCGACCGAGCGGGCCTCGGTCATCGACCCGCCGGACGGCGACGCCGACTTGAAGCGGCCGAGGCAGCGCATCAAGTCGGCGTGTGCAGGGACTTCCGCGCCGAGCGCGACGCGTACTCCTGACGATGGCGGGCTCCTTCATGGTGTAGCGGCCCAGATTTGCACTGGACGGTGCCCGCTCCGAGTCGTTGGCTCGTGCAACAGACCGGAGCCCGCTCCACAACCGAACTGAGGACCACTGCGCATCACGAAGAACGACATCCCCACCAAGATCGATGCGCCTGGCGCGGTCGCTCGCCAGGCACCCAACTTCGACGATGCATCGGGCTATGGGTCGCTGGCTGCCGAGTACTTCACTCTCGGCGCGGGCACCGACATCGCGCCTCTGCTGAAGGGTCTCGACGGTGACGCCTGCCAAGCACTCACTGGGGTTTCATGGTGTCGGGCGAAGTGGTGATGACCTACACAAACGGACGGAAGGAGGAGATCTGCGTCGGCGACGACCCTTTCTACTGGCCGCCGGGACACAGTTGCGAGTGGTGAACGACGCCGAAGTGATCCTCTTCAGCCCCCAAGTCGAACATGCCGAGGTGATGGACCACATGATGCGGGCGATGGCCGGTTGATCGGCCACGAACGCCAACGGCCTTGAGGCCCGAGGAGGCTACGACGGATCTCCTCGGTCAGGAGCTGCGCGAACATGCGAGAGCGACTGCGCGCTCCCTCGATCGGAGCCGCGCGTCAAGTGGTGGCGAGTGGTGCAGGCCGGCCGAGGAGGTAGCCCTGGCCATAGTCGACGCCGTACCTTCGAAGGAGCGCGAGTGTTTCGTCATCTTCGACTCCCTCAGCGATGGTGTCGTCGCCGAACCCTCGCGCAAGGTGGACGATCGACTGCACGATGTGCTGGTTCGTGCTGTCTGGGCCGCGTGGTTGGAGGGCAGTCTCGGTAGCGCTCGATCGGTCGACGCGCGTGCAGCTTCGACCATTCGCTTGCCCGCTGACCGCGGCGGTGTATGGTGACCGCTGGCACGACGGGAATCCCGTGGCCGTGTTGGATCCTGCTTCATGCTTGGGCAGCCTCCGGGAGCGTTGCTCCGGACCTTGGTAGCGCCGAGATCGCAGATCCGTGAGACGCCTGGTTCGGGCAGGACGACCGCAACGCGGTAGTCGCCCCGTGCGGGCTCGACGCCTCCTATGACCAGGAGATCCCAATGGCCACATTCCTCGAGAGCTCGCCGGCACCTCGCGCGCCCCAGGACCCCTACGAATCATCGACCGCGACGCTTGTACCGTCCGGGGCCGCCCGTTACATCTGGGCCGTTACCCGACTATGTCTGGGCTGGACGTTCCTTTGGCCCTTCCTCGACAAGCTGTTCGGACTCGGTCACGAGACCGACTCGGCCAAGGCGTGGATCCACGGCGGTTCACCTACCACGGGGTTCCTCACCGGCGCCGTCGGTCCATTCGCCGGCATCTACCACAGCTTCGCCGGAGCAGGATGGGCCGACTGGGGGTTCATGCTCGGCTTGCTCGGCATCGGCGTCGCCTTGCTGCTCGGCGTCGGGATGCGCATCGCGTGTGTCGCCGGGGCGATCCTGTTGGTCCTGATGTGGAGCGCTTCGCTCCCACCCGCCAACAACATCTTCATGGACGATCACCTGATCTACGCCCTCGTTCTCCTCGGCCTGGCCGTCGTGGGCGCCGGTAACACGCTCGGTTTCGGTCACCAGTGGACCAAGACCAGTCTCGTCCGCCAACACCCCTGGCTGACCTGAACATCGTCGGCTTCAGAGCACCGCGGCGCCCTCGATGATCGGTGCTTCGGCGGACCGCCTCAGACCACCGCAGGTAGATCCAAGGACAGACCCACCACGTGACCACCACGTTGCCTCGCCAGGGAGATCATGACACCGATGCCATTGTCCGGGTCGATTGCTTGACCATCTCCGGCACGGATCTCCACATCTTCAAGGGTGACCTTCGCGCGGTCACCAACGGCAGGATCGTCGGCCACGAAGCCGTCCCACTCCGCCTCGAGGATCTGTGGTCCCGGGACATGACGATCACGACTGGCCCGGTCGACGACTACTCGACGCCGAGGCTGTTGCGCCCGCTCCGCAGGAATCAGCTCGAGGCAAGCCGGTTCGTTAGTCATCACTTTGCGCGCGGCGAGATCGAGGCTGCCAGCGACGTCTTCTCCCGAGCTGCTGACACCGGCGCGCGCGAGGTCATACTCGTCCGAAGTTGCGGAGAATCGTGTTGAGTCGTCGTGGTCCGAAGGGCAGGGCGGCCCCGACCCACCTGTTGCGGCTGGCGTCGATCGTGGTGACAATTACGGTCGTCGGCGCCGGCCTCGCTGTCGTCGTTGATGTTGCGGCCGTGGCAGCGGCACCGGCAACCGTGCTCGTGAACGAGACGTTCAGCGGCGCGACGGTCGGCGACACCTTGATCCGGGGCACCGGCGCCGCCTGCCTCACCGGCGCCACCGCGAACACGAGCCAGTTGAATGCGTGTCCGGTGCCGCAGTCGGGGCCGGTCCCCGCTCGCGGCGCGACACCCGGCTACCTGCAACTCACGGACGCCTCCGCCAGCAAGGCGGGGGCGGTTTTCTACAACCGGCCGATCCCGGCGAGGGCCGGTGTCGACGCGACGTTCGAGCTGTACCAGTACGGCGGCACGGGTGCCGATGGCATCACGTTCTTTCTCGTCGACGGCGCCACCCAGCTGACGGCCACGGGCGGACTCGGTGGCAGCCTCGGCTACGCCCAGCGCTACAACGAGGTGGGCATCGTCGGGGGCTATCTCGGCATCGGCTTCGACGTGTTCGGCAACTTCTTCGGCGATGGCGAGAACCGAGGCAAGGGCTGCCCGGACGGGCAACACTCACCGACCGCTGCTTCTGGGGCCATCGCCGCCAATGCTGTGGTTGTACGTGGGCCTGGTGCCGGTCCGGTCGGCTACTGCTACCTGGCGAGCACGACCAACCCGGTGCCGAACCCGAACGGCACTCGCTCCTCGACGCTGCCCGGCAAGCTGTCGGCGACGACGTTGGCGACCGCCAAGCGCATCATCCATGTAGTGGTCACGCCGGATCCGTCGCCGTTGATCACGGTGCAGATCGACTTCGGCGGCGGCGATGGGTTCCAGACGGTGATCAACAACTTGGCGGCGCCGGCCGGGACGCCGTCGACGTACAAGTTCGGGTTCTCCGGGTCGACCGGCGGCGTCACCGACGTCCATCTGCTCCGTAATGTCGTGGTGGGGACGGTCGTGCCGCTGGAGTCGTTGAACCTCGTGAAGCAGGTTGACCGGCAGACGCCGTTGGCGCCGGTGTTGGTGGCCGGGTCGTCCATCCCGTACCAGTTCGTGGTCACCAATGCCGGTTTGGAGACGGTGCACGGGGTGGCGGTGAACGACGCCACGGTAGGGACGGTGACGTGCTTCACCGCTGACGTCCCGCCGGCGCCGGATCCGGCCAGCACGGTTGTGTGTACCGGCACCCACGTCGTGACGGCGGCTGACGTGTTGGCGGGTCAGGTCGTGAACACGGCGACCGCCACTGCGCTCTCACCCGCCGACACCACGGTCACGTCGAACCAGTACTCCGTCACCGTGCCGTCGAGGGCGACGCTGGGGCTCAGCACTGTGGCCACGACCGCCGGCCCGTACCGGGTCGGTCAATCGATCGGCTACGCCTACACGGTGACGAACACGGGCAACGCCCCACTGACCAACGTGGCTGTCGCAGACAACAGGGTGGCGAAGGTCTCGTGTCCCGTCACCAGCCTGGCGCCGGCGGCCACGGTCACCTGCACCGGTGGGTACACCGTTCTGCTGGCGGACATCGCGGCAGCGGGCACGCTGACCAACACCGCCACGGCGTCGGCGACCACGGCCATTGGACAGACGGCATCTTCGGCGGCTGCGACGAGTGTCATCCCGGTCGCCGCCGACCTCACGTTGTCGAAGGTGGTCGACAATGCCAAGCCGATCGTGGGCAGCAACGTCGTGTTCACCGTCACGGTCACCAACCTTGGTCCCAGCATCGCCCGCACGGTCGTGGTGAGCGATCCGCTCCCGACTGGCACCACCGGCGTCTCCGTTGTGCCGTCGATGGGCACGTATGTCCCGGCGACTGGCTCGTGGAGCATCCCGACGCTCGCCGTGAACCAGTCCGCCACCCTCACCAGGACCGACCGGGTGGACACGCCGAACGCAGTCGTCAACAACGCCACCGTGGCCGGTGCCGAGCAGCCCGACCTCACGCCGGGCAATGGAAGCGCTTCGGTCATCGTGAACCCCATCGTCCCCACCACCGACCTCGCCGTCGTCAAGACCTTCGACAACGACGCCATCCGCGTCGGCGAGACCGGCACCGCCACCATCACGGTCACCAACACCGGCCCGTTCCCGGCCACCGATGTGACCGTACGCGACCCGTTGCCTTCCCTCGGTGCCACCTTCGTCAGCGCGGTCGGTGCCGGCTCCTACGACCCGGCGACGGGCATCTGGACCGTCGGCGACCTGCCCTTCCCTGGCACCGCCTCGATCCGGCTCACCGGCCGGGCGACAGCCACCGGTTTCGTCTTGAACACGGCGGCGCTGGCAACCGTGTCACCCGTCGACATCAACCCCGCCAACGACGTGGCCACCGCGCCCCTCACCGTCGACAAGGCCCTCGCCGATCTGGCCGTGGCCACCAACGTTCGCCCCGCCGACTCGGCGCTGGTGGGTGACGCTGTGTCGTTCGTGGTGTCGGCCACCAACAACGGGCCCGGCACCGCCCCGAGTGTCGTGGTCGCCGACAGCTTGCCAGCCGGCCTGACGTTCGTGAGCGCTGCTCCCGAGCAGGGCACGTTCGACTCAACGACGGGCCAATGGAGCGTCGGCGCCTTGGCCCCCGGCGTCACAGTGAGCCTCGAGCTGTTCACCACCGCCACCACCGCCGGCCACCAGAGCAACCGCGCCGCCATTACCGATGCCGCCATCATCGATCCTGACGGCTCCAACAACGCCGCCAACGCTGGGCTCCAGATCAACCCACCCCCCGTCCCACCCGTCGACATCGCTGTCACCGTGCAGCGAGCGCCGACCGGGGACGTGACGCGCGGGGCTGCGCTCACGTTTACGATCACGGCGTCGAACAGCGGGCCGAACACCGCCACCGGTGTGCAGTTCCTTGACGTCCTGCCGCCCGGTGTGCAGTTCGACGCCGCCGAACCATCGCAAGGCACCTACGACGAGGTGACGGGTCTCTGGGCTGTCGGCACCATTGCGGTAGGCGCCCAGCCGACGCTGTCCATCTCGGTGACCGTCACCGGCGGGCCCGGCGACAACACCAACACCGTCTCGCTCACCGCTGTCGACCAGGTCGACACCGACAACGAGACCGACAGCGCCACCGTGTCCTGGCATGTAGCCGCCGAAGCCGATCTGGCCGTCACCAAGACGGTGTCACCCAACACCGCCGGCCCCAGCGACCTCGTGACCTACACGGTGACCGTCACCAACAACGGCCCCGAGCCCGACACCGGCGTGCAGCTCGTCGAGACCAACCGCACCCCTGCCGTCTTCACATCGATCGTCGCCACCAAGGGAACGTTCGACGCGCCGAGCCTTGTCTGGACGATCGGCGATCTCGCCGTGAGCGAGTCGGCCACGATCACCGTCACCGTGTTCGTAACGACGCCAGCGCACGTGCTGAACCGCACCGTCGTGTTCTCCGCCGATCTGCCCGACCCCAACCTCCTCAACAACGAGGCGACCGGTGTCCTCGACGTGCCCGGCGCCGACCTCGCCCTCACCCAGACCGTCGACCACGCCACGCCGGCGATCGGCACGCCGGTGACGTTCACCATCGACATCACCAACAACGGGCCCGACGCCGCGGTCGGCGCGACCGTGTCCGACCCGCTCCCGAGCGGCCTAACCCTCGAATCGGCGTCGGCGACCGTGGGCACCTATGACTCTGCTTCGGGGTTGTGGTCGGTGGGCGACCTCCTCCCCGGCGGCACCGGCACCCTCATGCTCACCGCCCTACCCTCGATCGACGGCACGTTCCCGAACATGGCCAGCGCAACCGCGCCGGCACCTCCTGACTTCGACCCGACCAACAACTCGGCCGCCGCCACAGTGACGGTGCAACCGGCGGCTGACCTGTCGTGGACGAAGACCGCAGTTCCACCCGCGGACGGTCTCGTTGCGCCAGGCGACAGCTACGACTACACGATCGCCGTTGCCAACCATGGGCCGTCGACCGCCGCCGACGTTGCCGTGACCGATCCGCTACCCGGACCGCTGTCGTTCGTGTCGTCCGTGTCGGGATGCACGGCGACCGGCGGACTGGTGACATGCCCGACCATCGCCACCTTGGCCACGGGAGCGTCACCGTCGTTCACCTTCACCGTCAGACTCGATCCGGCCTACACCGGCGACGGGTCGGATCTGGGCAACTCGGCCTCGGTCAGGTCGTCGACCCCGGCCGTGGTGCCAGATCCGACGCCGCCGCCGGCACCGACAGCGCCACCAACCCTCACCACCGGCGCCACCGTGGACGTGAGCGGATTGAAGTTCGTGCCCGTCACCCCGACCCGGATTCTCGACACCCGCGACGGCACGGGCGGCGTCACCGCCGGCAAGGTCCCGGCCGCTGGATCGGTGAGCGTGTCCGTCATTGGCGGTGAGGTACCCGGCGGCGCTCGAGCCGTGGCGCTCAACCTCACCACCACCCTCGTCGACGGTCCCGGCTACGTCACCGCCTGGCCGGCCGGGGAAGCGATGCCGCCCACCTCGAACCTGAACGTGTCGGTCGGCGGTGAAACCGCGACCAACGGAGCCGTGCTGGCGGTCGGCGCCGGCGGCAGAATCAACCTCTTCACCTACGAACCGGCTCACCTCGTGGCCGATCTGACCGGCTACTGGATCGCCGCCGGCGCCACCACCGATGGCCGGCTGCATCCGGCGCCCACTCCGACCCGGTTGATGGACACCCGCGACGGCACCGGCGGCAAAACCGGGCTGTTCGCTCCCAACAGCCAGTACGACCTCCAGATCACCGGACCGGATGTCCCGGCCGACGCCTCCGCCGTCGTATTGACCGTGACCTACACCGGCGCGACCGAGCCTGGCTTCCTGACACTTTGGCCGGCCGGCACCACCCGCCCGACCGTGTCGATCGCCAACCCGAACGGACTCGGCGACATCCGCTCAAACCTCGCCGTCGTCAAGATCGGCGCCGGCGGCAAGGTCAGCATCTACTCCGACAAGCCTGAGCATGTGGTCATCGATCTCGTCGCCTACTTCTCCGACGAGCCGGGCACGGCCGGCCTCTACACCGCGGCCTCCCCGCGACGGGTAGAAGACTCCCGCCTCGCCGACCAGCCGTTCGGGCGAGTTGCCGCCGGTTCCACTGCGGTGATGTCGCTCAATCCAATCCTGCCGCCCAACGCCGCCGTGGTGCTCTACAACCTGACCGCCACCCAGACCCTCGGTGCGGGCTACGTCACCGCCTACAGAAGCGAGCGAGCCAAACCGCTGGCGTCGTCTGTCAACTGGTCCGGCTCCGATCAGCACCGCGCCGCCCTCACAGGCTCCTCGGTCGGCGCCACGCGTAGCCTCAAGTACTACGCCAGCAGCGACACCGACCTCGTCATCGACATCGCCGGATGGTTCACCTAGGCGACTGCTGAAATACCAGGGATCGGCGCTCGCGGCGGCGCGACAGGTTCAGGTCGTGGCGTCGGGCTCGCCACCGATGGGCCGTACTTCAACAACCTCCTAGTGTCCTTGAGCGCCGAGGAGCGCTCGAGCCTGCAGCGCTGGGCCCAGCGTCATTCGTCGTCGCAGCCGTTGGCGTTGCGGGCCAAGATCGTGTTGGCCTGCGCTGAGGGGACGCGGACCCACACTCAGATCGCTACCGATTTGGGATGCAACCCGGTGACGGTGGGCAAATGGCGGCACCGGTTCGCCGCCGACCGCCTCGACGGCCTGGTCGACGCGCCCCGTCCGGGCGCCGCTCGCACCATCGGCGATGACGTGATCGAAGCGGTCATCGTTGAAACGTTGGAAACGGCGCCGCCGGATGCGACGCACTGGTCGACCCGAGGGCTGGCGGCCCGACACGGGATCTCCTATACGACGGTGCGGGAGATCTGGCGGGCGTTCGGGTTCAAACCGTGGCGTGAGGACTCCTTCAAGGTGTCTCCCGATCCCGACCTGGTCGAAAAGATCCGTGACCTCGTCGGTCTCTACCTGAACCCGCCGGTGGCCGCAACCGTGTTCGCCGTCGATGAGAAACCCCAGATGCAGGCGCTCAACCGGACGGCGCCGACGCTGCCGATGCTGCTCACCATCCCGGCGCGGGCCACGCACGACTACCAACGCAACGGCACCGTGGACCTGTTCGCCGCCCTGGAGATCGCCACCACCGGCAAGGTGATCACCGACATCCGTCCCCGGCATACCAGCGCCGATTCGGGAACCCCACCCCGTTCGTCTGGCACAAGACCGCCGAACAGATCCTCGAACGCCTCGCCGGCTACTGCACCGGGCGGCCAGCCCCTGCCGAACAGGGGGTTGACGATCGGTGATAGATTATCTATCTTCGATATGTAATCGATCACCGATCGAAGACCGAGGACCTGTGAACCCCAGCCCCACCACCGACCGGCGCCGTGAGCGCCACGAGGCCAAGCGATCGACGATCGTCGACGAGGCGTGGAAGCTGGCCCGTCGTGACGGCCTGGCGGCGATCTCCCTGCGGGACTTGGCCGAGCAGGTCGACCTGCGCCAACCGTCGCTGTACGCGTACTTCGACTCGAAGCTGGCGCTCTACGACGCGATGTTCGCCGACGGGAATCGCCAGCTCATCGCCGTGGCTGCGGCGCTCCCCGATCGCGATGACCCGAGCGAGGCACTCATCGAGCTGGTCGAGGCCATCATCCGCTTCTCGACGGAGGACCCCGTGCGCCACCAGCTCCTGTTCACCCGACCGGTGCCTGGCTTTGAGCCGACGCCCGAGTCCTACGCGACCGCTCAGGTGTTCTACGAGCTGGCCAGCGATCGCATCATCGCCGCAGGGGCCCGCAACCCCGATGACATCGACCTGTTCACCGCCATCGTGGCCGGTCTCAGCCATCAGCAGGTTGCGAACGACCCCGGCGGCGATCGCTGGGTGCGCCTCGCCCGGCGAGCAGTCGAGATGTACCTCGCCGACATCGATCGGCACCCCGACAGCGACCAGACCCGTCCCGGAAAGGCCACCCCATGATGACGAACGCCTCGATCGATGTGACCACGATCGACCGGATCACCCACGACGAGGCGATGGCGATCACCGCTGTCGAGAACCGCAAGTTCGCCGATCAACTCCGCAGCCTCGACGCTGACGACTGGACCAAGCCGACCGCCTGTGACCTCTGGGACGTGCGGGCGATGGCGGCCCACGTCGTTGGCTCTGCCGCCGGGCAGATGTCGCTTCGCGAGTTCCTGCGGCAGGTCCGCGCCGGCAAGCCCGTGGTGGCGGAGATCGGCGCGCGGTACTGGTGGGACGGCATGAACGAGATCCAGGTCCGCGAGCGGGCGGACCTCACCACCGGCGAGCTCATCGCCGAGTGGGAAACCAGTGCGGAGAAGGCCCGGACCGCCCGCGCCAAGATGCCGCGGCTGATCGCCCGTCTGCCCCTGCTCAACCTGCCGGCGCCGGTCGGCCGCCAGCCCCTCGCCTACTTGTTCGACATCGGCTTCACCCGCGACGTCTGGGCGCACCGCATGGACATCGCCGCCGCCACCGGTCACGCGATGGACCTCGACGACGAGCACGACGGTCGCATCGTTGCCGACATCGTCGCCGAGTGGGCGGCCCTTCACGGTGAACCGTTCGTCCTCGAGCTCACGGGGCCTGCCGGCGGTACCTACATCGCAGGCGACGGCGGCGAGGTGATCCGCATCGACACCCTCGATTTCATCACCATCCTGGCCGAACGGGCCGAGGGCACCGGAGTGCTGCGCCACACCCTCCCCCTCTAGGTCGACGGTCCCGACGCCCGGGGAGTCCCGGCGCACCCGCCAGGGCCGATCGGACTTCACCCGCGGCGCCCCGAGCACCCCGCCCCCTACCACGAACCAGAAAGCGCACGACCATGAAGCTGTACTTCGACGACGCCGAGTTCGACCGGCAGTTGCAGCGCACGTTCGCCAAGGCGTCGAGCCGCATGTGCGACGTGGGGGAGGTCTTCGCGATCGCCCACCGCATCGAGCCTGGCAACCTCGAGAGCTGGCACGGCGAGTGGTTCGCGGCCGGCGAGTCCAACCGGCAGCTGGCCGAGGCGTCCGAGCTGGCCGGTGCTTCCCGAGATGCGGGCGATGCCTATCTGCGGGCGAGCGAGTGCTACCGCTCTGCCTACTTCTTCTGCCGCCGCGACCCGCACGGCGCGCAGCTGCTCGAGTCCTTCCGCCTGAGCCAGGACATGTTCCGCAAGGCCCTGCCCCGCCTCCCGGTCGCGGCCGAGGTAGTCGAGATCCCCTACGAGGATGGCGTGGCAATCCCCGCCTACGTCCTGTGGGGCGTCGGTGACCGGTCCGGGCCCACCGCCCTGATCCCGGCAGGCTACGACTCGCCGATCGAGGAGTCGTACAACCTGGGCGGCCTCGAGGGGGCGCTCCGCGGCATGAACGTCGTGATGTTCGGCGGTCCTGGTCAGGGCGAGATGCTGTACGAGAGCGGGCTCGGCTTCCGTCACGACTTCGAGGCCGTCGTCGGCCCGGTGCTCGACTTCGTGGCCGGTTACGACGTCTTGGCGTCGGATCGTGTGGCGATGATCGGGCGCAGCTTCGGCGGCTACCTCGCCCCTCGGGCCGCCGGTGCCGACCACCGCATCGGAGCCCTCGCCGCCGATCCCGCCCAGACCGACATGTTCGCGGTCATCCGGGCCCAACTGCCGGCGCCGTGGCTGAAGATGATCGAGGACGACGATCCGGCGTTCAACGACGCGTTCTGGAAGGTGAACCAGGGCCTCGCCAAGCTGGAGTACTGGCTCAGCCGCTTCAAGGCCCACAACCTGGACCAGCCGCTCGACTACGTCCGGGAGATGAAGCGATGGGTCGTCGACGTCGAGGCGATCGCCTGTCCGACCTATGTGTCCTACGGCGAAGGCGACTACGCCGAGGCCACCGCCAAGGACTTCTACGACCGCCTGAACGTACCCAAGCAATTCGAGATGTTCAAGGACGCCGACGGCTCAGGCGGCCACTGCGAGGGCATGGGCCAGGCCCGCTACTACGCCAGCGTCTTCGGCTTCGTCGCTGAGCACTTCGCGTCGTGACCGGCGCCGAGCGATCCCGACCTGACCGCCGGGCGATCCCGGCACCGACCACGGACGCGAACCAGCGCCCGTTCCCGATGCAAAGGAAGCGAATCACCATGGATCAGCGAAAGCAGCCCCGCCCCGCCCCCCGACCGCGACGGAGACGTCGCGCGCTAGCGGGCGCCGCCGTCGTGCCCGTCCTGGCCCTCGCCGCCGCCTGCGGGTCGACCACCCCGAACGCGGCGGGTACGACGTCGTCGCGGCCACCGGGGACCACCGCCGGGACGACCCCTGCGACCACTACATCCACCAGCGGGGCGGCGGGTTTCGACGACGCCACTCGCACGTCCTTCCAAAAGGTTCTCGACGAGACGCGCGCCACCGGCGGCTTCCCCGGCGTCATCGCGCTCGTGCGTTCGCCGCAGGGAACCTGGATCGGCACCTCCGGCACCGCCGGTGAGGACCTCGACCGCGCGCCCACCCCGACCGACCACACCCGGGTGGGGAGCCTGACCAAGACCATGACGGCGACCGTCATCCTCCAGCTCGCCGAGGAGGGCGCACTCGACCTGACCGACCCGATTGGTGACTACGTCCCCGGGATGCCCAACGGCGACACGGCGACTATCGAGCAGCTGGCGGAGATGACCTCGGGGATCGCGCCGTACACCGCGTCGGATGCCTTCCAGCAGCAGCTGTTCGCCGACCCGCTGAAGGCGTGGACCCCTAAAGAGCTGATCGCGTTCGAGCAGGGCCAGCCGGCTGAGTTCGCCCCGGGCGAGGGGTGGCAGTACTCGAACACGAACTACGTGCTCCTCGGCATGGTGATCGAGCAGGTCACCGGTCAGCCGATCGCCGACGTCTTCCAGCAGCGGCTCTTCGGTCCGCTTGGCATGACCGACACCACCTTCCCCGGCGAGTCGAACGCCATCGGCGACCCCTACCTCCGCGGCGTGACCGAGCAGGGCCAGGACGACGGAGCCACCGCCGACGCGACCGGCTGGAACCCGTCCGAGGCCTACACGGCGGGCGAGGTCATCTCCACCCTCGAGGATCTCGAGATCTGGGCCCACGCGCTCTTCACCGGCGAGGGCATCCTCAATCCCGAGACCCAGCAGATGAGACGGGACTCGATCAACCGCACGATCGCCCCGAACACGGCCACCGCTGGTTACGGCTTCGGGATCGGCGACCTGGGCGGTTGGTGGGGCCACGACGGACAGATCCCTGGCTACACCACCGCGGTCATGCACAACTACGACCGCGACACCACGATCATCGTTCTCGTCAACAGCGACATCCCGCTTCCAGGTGAGAAGGGACCCGAACCCGCGCCCGCGGTGCAGAAGGCACTGGCCCAGGCTCTCCCCGACGTCTGAGCGTTATCGTCGTCGCTGCGGCCGTGCCGCCCTCAGGTCGGGCCCACCGCGACCTGCTCCTGTGCGTCGTTGCTGGCGGGTTCCAGGATTCGGCGCGCCAGGCTCTTGGCGTGCTGCATGTCGAAGTGCCGCATGGTGACGAGGCGTTGGGCGTGCTGGCCGCCACCTGAGAGCTGGCCGGTGGCGAACGCCCAACCGCCATACGCGTCCGCCGTGGTGTCCCGGAGGTAGTGGAAGAGGCGCAGCCGCTGCTCGGCCGACAGCGTCGACGTCGCGAGCATGGCTTCGAGGCCGTCGTGGAGTTCGGGGTGCTCGAAGTCGGCGAACGTCGGTGCGTTGACGGTGAGTGTCCCGGCGATGTCGTGCAGGATGTCGAGCAGCTTGGCGTGGAACTCGTTCTTGTAGTACTTGAGCGCGCTGATGTAGAGCGGTGACGGCGTCAGGATGCCGTCTTCGTTCTGCTGACCGTTCGCCATCGCCGCTTCGCCGGCTGCCTTGCACATGGTGGAGTGGATGACGAGCGTGGCGAGGGCGTCTTTGATGTGGGGCTCGTTCTCGACGCCGTTCGCCTCGGCCAGCAACGCGGCGAGGCCAACCTCCCGCTCGAGCCCGGCGCCGCCGTGGGTGACGCCTGCCGCTCGCTCCCACAGTCCGAGGGAGTGGGCCAGGACCGCCGCCTGCTGCACCTCGCCGTCGAGGAAGATCCGCTCGTTGGGCACGAACACGTTGTCGAAGACGACGAAGCCTTCGGGGGAGCTTCGATGCCCACTGACCGGGAAGTTCCGCGGATCCTGCTCGCCGTAGGGGGCGTAGGTGGTGTCGATGACGCTGACGCCCGGCGCGTTGACCGGCACGGCGCAGGCGATCGCGTACTCTTCCTCGCCCGGCCGCATCGCCTTGGTGGGGAGCACGACCTGCTCGTGGCCGACCGAGGAACCGCTGATGTGCATCTTGCAGCCGTTGATGTACACGCCATCGGAGGTCCGGTCGACGACGTGGACGTAGAAGTCCGGATCCGATTGCTTGCTGGGACGGAGCTTGCGGTGGCCCTTGGCGTCCGTGATGCTCTCCGCGCAGCGAAGGTCGTTCTTGCGGGCGTAGGCGATGTACTCGTAGATGGCCTCGCGGTAGACCGGCTTCAGCTTCGCCAGTTCCGGTGCCGCGGTGACGAGTGTGAGCAGGATGACACCCGTAGTCCCCAGGGTCATGTCACCTTTGCCTCTGGCGAGGAGCCGCTCGCGCTCGCGGAACTCCTCGATCGACTTCGGCATGACATAGATCGGGTTGAACGCGTCGGAATCATCCGAATAGAAGCTGTCGTACACGTCCGCGGCGGCGTCGACGGCGGCCTTCAGCCTCGGTTCGTTGGCCGGATCGGTGACGCGCTTGCCATCGAGGTACGTGTACCGCCCATCTTTCAGGGATTCCTTGTACTGCTCGCCGGTCATCATCATGAGCTTGCCTACCCTCCTGCGGGTCGTCACCCTTGCGTTGTCCAGATCAGAGATGGAGCGGTAGTTACCGCTCCGGGATTCGGGCCACCCGCCGCGCTCTCGCCTTGGCCGCTTCCGACGGGAACGTTCGCAGCGTCGCCATCCGCTGCGCGTGGAGGCCGCCGCCGACCATCTGGTTGGAGACTTTGGCCCAGCCACCGTAGTGGTCGGCCGTGAGGTCGCGGATGACGTGGAAGATCTTCATCCGATCCTCGCCCGTGACCCCGTCCATCGTCCGGAGGTACTTCTCCATGTACGCGTGCGTGTCCGGGTTCTCGTAGTCCGCGACGGTCGGGCAGGTCAACAGCAGTCCACCGGAGACGTCGTGCAGATAGGAAACCATCTCGTTGAAGAGGCTTCGGCCGTAGGCCATCGTGGCGTACACGTGGGCGTCCGCGGGAACGACCATCCCCGCCTCCGTTGTCTCGGCATACGCGAGTGCCGCCGTCCAGCCGGCGCGGCACATCGACGCCCACACGGCCATCTTGCTCAGCTTGTCGAGGATGTGGGTGGCGTCAGGTACGCCGTTCATCTCGACGATCGTCTGGGCCAGTCCGAAGATCAGCTCCGCCTCGTCCGCAAGGGTCGCGGCGGCGCGGGCGCGCTCCCACGTGCCCAGCGCGTCCGCGAGCGCGGCCGAGTACGCCACCTCGCCGTCGAGGAACACCCGATCCCAGGGCACGAACACCTCGTCGAAGAGCACGGTGCAGTCGGGGATGCTCTTTTCGCGGCTGATCGGGAAGTGCCGTGGGTCCTCGGCGCGGGGCGCGGTGGTGATGCTGATGATCTTGAGTCCCGGGGTCTCGACCGCCACCGCGCACGCGACCGCCCGGTCGGCGTCCGCCTGCGATACCGCGCCTGACGGAACGACGCACAGCTCGTGCACCACCGCCGCTCCGAGGACGTGCCGCTTCGCACCCTGCAGCACGATGCCGTCCTTGGTGCGGCGCACGACTCGTAGCGCGCCGCCGTCCTCGACCGCGGCGGCAACCCGGAGGTCGTCTTCTCGACACCGCCGCAGGAACCGCTCGAGCCGGTCCCGGTAGGCGGGATCCGCCTCGGCCAGGCGCGGGGCCACGTTGACCAACGCCATGCAGCCCGCCGTGCTGGCGGCAGTGACGTCCGCCTCGATGAGGAAGCTCATCTGCTCGTCGAGCTCAGCCGGAGTGGCCGGCTGGTCGAAGATCGGGTTGCGGGCCCCGGGGTCAGCCGTACACGTCTGCTCGTAGGTGCTCGCCACCCAGTCGACGGATACCCGCAGGAGCGGGTGCGTGACCGGGTCCTCGATGCGCCGGCCCTCGAGGTACGACGCCCGCCCGTCGCGAATCGATTGCCGGTAGTCCTCTGCGGTGAGCATTCGCTCCAGGCTCCTCTGCTCGACGTCATCCGCGCGCCGTTCAGCTCGCGCCGGGAAGGCTGGAGGCGCGCAGGACCCGTTTTGATCGCGTCCTGCCCCCTCGCAACCCCGTACTTCAACACCTCTGCATGGCTCCAGGACCCTACCCGACGCACCAGCCAGCGCATCCAGCCGACGGACGTCGACCAGCCGAGTGGCGCCAGGGGAAATGCCAAACCGCCGCCGCCCGATGCCCCACGGCGGTTACGAGGAAGGCATCGGCGGTGGTGCTTCTAGCCAACGAGCTCGGACCTCGACCTGATGGAACCGCCATCCGTCAGCTGTCAGCTGGTAGCTATCCGCGTACGTGCCGGTCAGCCAGGACAGGATCGGCATAGGAGCAGACGAACGCTTGCGCAAGCACGGTTGCCAGAGATACCAGCTTCCAGTTGCGGAACGTCCGTCTTCGCTCACGTCGATGATGGGGTTCAGCGTGAAGTGAAGCGCCCATGGAATCCGGTCGGACGCGTGAGCAAAGTGTGCGCGAATGGCCTCCACGCCTTCGGCTCGGCCGAATAGGTCCCCGCCGTCCCAAACGCCGTCCGGGGTGAAGAGCCCAGCGATGCCGTCGGCGTCGTAGCCGTCGTCGGCGAAGCGGGCGTACTGCGCCTTCAGGCGAACGATGGCGGCTTCAGCCTCCAACTTGCGAAACCGTGCGTTGAGGTCGTCCACTCGGTTCACCGTACATCGGCCTGCCTGGGTGGGCATCTCGGCTAGCCACGCGCTGACCGTGGTGCCCTCCCTGGCGGCAGGTGTCTTCGAGGTCGGCCGGGATGAGTGGTGACTCCTCGACTCGGCGGTCAGCCGAGCTGAGTGATCTCGACGGTGATGTTCGAACCCGAGACCGCGTTGCAGAACGAGCCGACACCCATCGAGACCTTGATTGAGGCAAAGGGGCCACCGACTTGGATGGAACCGACGGCTCCCTCAGTTGCTCCTGCGGCGCTGATGCAGTATTGCCCAGTCCCGACCTTGGCCAAGGTATCCGTCAAGTTGCTCTGATCGCGGATGGAGCCGTCTTCGCGAACCGCCATGTGGCCGACGCCGCCGGCGCCGAGGGGCCACATCACCGTCCAGCGAGCCTCGGCCGGAACCTGGTTGGGCGGCGTAGGTTGCCCGACCGCACCGGTGATGGTGGTGGCGGGCACGAAGTACCCGGCGACGTCGGCCAGCACGTGCACCGTTCCGGTGTTGGTGAAGATCGACAACTGCCCACTCGTTCCGAGTTGCGCGGTGATCATGTTCGGCGTGTCGAGGCCGGGAATGACGTTCAGGACGGAGGCGTCGGGACGAGTCGACCCGGTCGGCCAGATGGTCAAGAAGGCCGAAGCGGTTCCCTGGGTCGCGGTGACATTGAGCTGCACGGCCACGGCGTCGGCTGGTACACCGCCGGCACCGGTGACTTGTAGCGAGATCACGGTCCCACCCGCCAAGGGGAGTGTGGCGCCACCGGCTCCGAGCCCGGATCGTGTGTCCAGGATCCGGACCGGCGGGAGGGGTACGAACATCGTCGCCGTGTCCGACGGCGTCGACGCGGACGCCAGCCCATATGCGCCTGCGAGCGCACCAGCGATCAGCACGACCGATGCGGCCACGATCAGTGAGCGCCGACGTGATCTTGACGAAGTACCGGAGTTCACGAGCCGTCCCCTTCCGCTTGCGGGCCCCGAGGTGGGCCACTGTCCGAACTATGACTGCTGCACGTCGCCTTGACCACCTCCTCGATCGAGTTTCACGTTCACGACGCCGTGACAGCGGTCGGGTCGGTCGATGTGACGGAGTTGCCGACGGCCGGGGTGCGCGAAGCTCTGGCGATGAACGAACACGGCCACTTGCCGAAGGCCGACCGCGCCGCCCTCGAAGACGCGCTGAAGCATCGCCTCGCCGTCTGGTACGACAAAGCGTACGAGGACGACAACCTCTTCCTCACACTGGCGCGGCGGCCCGCCGTGCTGGAATTGTTCCTGGAGTGGGTCCGGTTCGTCTACACCGACGCGTCCCGGCTCTCACCGAAGCTCGTCGAGCTCTGTCGCGTGCGCTCGGCCGTCCAGAACCAGTGCGTGCATTGAAGCCTCGCCCGGAGCGCGTCGTTGACGCGCCGTGGATTGACGGAGGCCGAGGTGCAACGGGCGACTGGTCCGTTGGAGGCGTCGGGTCTCGACGACGCCACGATCGCCGCCCTGCGCCTGGCCGACACCCTGGCATCGGAGCACCCTGCCGTCGATGACGAGCAGTACGCCGAGCTGCGCCGCCACTTCGACGACGACGACATCTTGGAGCTTGCCGTCGCGTTGTCGCTGACCACCGGCTGGCAGCGGTTCATCGAGGCCTTCGGCATCCGGCCCGACCAGTGGTCGCCCGACTGAGCGTTCAGACGGGCCCGCGCCACCGGACGGGCAGGTCCCAGCTCGCGCGCGCTGACCGGAGATCAGAACATCTTCCACCAGGTTGTCGGCCCGGCGGCGAGGAGATCGCCGGCGGCGTGCTCGGCGACGATCTCACCGGAGCGCATGACGTACACACGGTCGGCGATCTGGAGCGCGGCCGACACGTTGACCTCGGCGATGAGCACGGCCATCGACCGGGTCCGGGCCTGCTCGCAGATGATGGTCAGCAAGCGCGTCGCCGCTGCCGGTGCCAGATGCTTGGTCGGCTCGTCGAGCAGGAGCAGGCGCGGCTCGGTCATCATCGCCACCCCGAGACCGACCATGCGCTGCTCACCACCGGAGAGCTTGCCGGCGTGGATGTCGAGGCTCTGGCGCAGCCCCCCGAAGAGCGTGAGGACATCGTTGATTCGCGTCGCGACGAGCTCACGCGGCGCCTTTGCCTCGGCGGCCAGGCTGAAGTTCTCGTGGACGGTGAGATCGGCGAAGACCTCGCCGCTGGCGGGGACGAAGGCGACGCCGAGCTCCCGGAGCGACTGCGTGGCGCCGGTGACCTTGATCCCGTCGACGACGACCTCACCGGCGCACGGCGGGATGAGTCCGAACACGGCTCGCAACGTCGACGATTTGCCGCAGCCGTTGTGGCCGATGAGCAGGACCACCTCGCCGGGTGCGACGCGCATCGTCACGTCGTGCACGACCTCGCGATTGCCGTAGCGGACGCTGACATCGGCGAGTGAGAGCCGGTCGCCGCTCCGGTGCACGTGACCGAGCCCGTAGCCGAAGTCGATGATCTCGATCTCAGGCACCCAGGTCGGGTCGTACGCCAGCGACTCCGACGCCAGCTGGCTGGGCTCGGCCCGCCTCGACCGTCGCATCCGGTGAGGTTACCTGCCGGCGCCACCCGGTCGCCGTGCCGCCGCCGGTCCGGCGCGGATGCGCGTGCGGGCCAGCGGCGCGGTCTCGCGCCCCCACGAGGGTCCGACCACGAGCACTGACGCGTATCTAGGCTCGGCGCCGCCGCCTCTTCCAAAGGGCGAGGGCTGGCCACGCAACGGCAACGGGAGGAGTCGCCATGAACCTGGTGATCATCGAAGTCGTGATCGGGCTCTCGTTCCTGTTCTTCGTCATCAGCATCGTCTCCTCCGCCGTTCAGGAGGCCATCGCCAGCATCTTCAAGCTGCGCGCTCGCAAGCTCGAGATGGGCGTCGTCAACCTCCTCACCGGCAAGTCCGTCACCCTCCACCACGCGTTGAACGATCCGAACGTGTCGATGGAGACCGCCGCCGGTGCGGACGCCATTGGTACGGACGCCGGCGCCGGCGACGCCGAGAACGTCGGGGCCATGCTGACGTCGTTCTTCGAACACTCGCTCATCGCCGGCTACCGCGACGGCTCATCGATCGATCTCAACGACCGCAAGCCCAAGCTGCCGTCCTACCTCGCCTCTCGATCGTTCCGCAACGTCGTGTTCGACATGACCGGTCTCCTGTCGGCGACCGGCGCTGACGCCAAGGCGGCCGACGGCCATGGCCGGCGCCGGCACGGGCGAGGCGACGCAGGTGACGGCGCAGGAGGTCGAGGCGATCATCGCCAACATCCCGAGCAAGCATCTGCGTGATTCCCTCATGATGATCTGGCAGTCCGTCGACAAGGACGTGAACGCCTTCCGAGCGGGAGTCGAGCGTTGGTTCGACCGGGCCATGGAGCGCGTGTCGGGCTGGTACAAGCGACGGGCGCAGCTGCTCCTCTTCTTCATCGGTCTCGCCGTTGCTGTCGTCGTCAACGCCGACGCCATCCGTACCGCCGATCAGTTGTGGAAGGACGACGGCGTGCGGTCGGCGCTGGTCACCCAGCTCGGCACGCAAGCGCCCAACCCCGCGGCCGACAAGGTGCTCGACAAGCTCGACGACCTCGGCTTCCCCATCGGTTGGGGTGGAAGCAAGAACCCCGAGGGCTGGGAGATCCTCGCCGCCGTCGCCGGCTGGCTCATCACCGGCGTCGCCGTCACCTTCGGCGCGGCGTTCTGGTTCGACTTCCTGGGCAAGGTGAGCAACCTGCGTTCGGCGGGCCAGACGCCCAAGAGCGTGCTCGACGATCCTGGCAAGGAGAGGAAGTAGCGCCGCGAGCCGAGTTCGAGAAGGCCAAGGCCATCGGCTGACGCGGCCGAACGCGGCCGTCGTCGCCAGGAGGGAACAGTTCCGAACGAGGCTCCGGAGGACCCCGCCTGACCGCTGCGACGTTTCGCGCTCGACGGCGGCACGGCGGCGGCACGGTTCAGCACTTGAGCGACTGCAGGCTGCCGAGCAGCGTGGTCCCGGCGGCGGCCACGGCCCCGCCCGCGGTCAGCACCGGCGCCATTCCGCCGCCCGATGTGCTGTTCTTGATCGCCGTCTCGAGGTTGGTGATCGCGTCCTCGAGCGCCTTGACCTGCGGCTGCAGCTCGGCCGTGGCGCTCTGCTTCACGGCCGCCAGGTTGTCTTTCACCTGTGTGAGCGCGGTCTGGATGCCGGCAGTGCCCGTCTTCACGATGTCCACGCTCGTCAACGCCTGGATCGAGGTGGTGAGGGCGGCCCGATCGGCACACAGCTGCGCGTTGCTCGTGCCCGCCGACGTCGACGACCCGGTGCTGGCCGCACTCGTCGAGCCGGCCGTCGTCGTGGACGCAGCGGACGTTGACGACGTCGCCGACGATGACGAGGACCCCGAGTTGTCGCCACCGCAGGCGGCGATCAGCCCGCAGGCGACGATCACTTCGAGCAGGCGGACGGGCAGACGGTGGTTCATGGGGAACTCCTCCTACGACGCGGTGGTGCCCGTCTATCAAGCCACAGCCCGCGTGTCCTGACATCGTCCAGCCTGGGTGAAAGGCGCGCCGGACCGGTTCACCCGTTGTGGATGATGTGGGCCGGGCGACACCGTCCTACGTTCAGGTCCTCGCCCAATGGAGGTTGATCGTGGCCATCGGACCAGTCGAATACATCATCATCGGATTCCCCGGCAACCAGTTCAACGGCGAGATCGCTCCGGCACTCGCTGACCTGATCTCCAGCGGCACCGTCAGGGTGCTCGACCTGGTGTTCATCACGAAGGACGCCGACGGCAACACCGCCGCGATCGAGTTCGATGACCTGGCCGAGCTGGCACCGTTCGGCGATCTCGACGGAGACGTCGGGGGCCTGCTCGGGCCTGAGGACCTCGAGCATGCCGCCGAAGGGCTGGAGCCCAACTCGTCGGCTGCACTCCTGCTCTGGGAGGACACCTGGGCCATCCCCTTCGTGACGGCGTTGCGAGATTCGGGCGGCGTGCTGATCGAGGGGTCCCGTATCCCCGCCGATCTCATCGAGGCCGCCTTTGCCGAACTGCCCACCTCGGACAGCTGAGGCCACGGAACAAAGGGAGACGACACATGCTGAGACGACGACCCATTGCCCGAGTCGCGGTCACGACCGCCGTTGTTGCCGGCACGGCGACCCGCGTGAGCGGGCGCGTCGAGCGCCGCCAGGAGCGGCGCCGATAGCAGGCACACCCCGCGGCGGCGAGCGAGGTCTCGGCCGCCGCGGGAGCGTCGTGCGGGTTGCCGGGCCCTCGACGCAAATCTCGATCTGAGCGATATGGATCCCGCTGAGGAGCAGCTATGAGTGCAGACGGGCAATATGACGTAATAGTGGTGGGTACGGGTGCCGGCGGCGGAACCCTGGCCCACACGGTGGCGGCGTCGGGTCGGCGGGTGTTGCTGTTGGAGCGGGGTGACTTCCTGCCTCGCGAGAACGAGAACTGGCAGCCAGAGCCGGTCTTCGTGGACGGGCGTTACATCTCGCCGGACACGTGGTTCGATGCCGACGGCACTGCGTTTCAACCGCAGGTCCACTACTTCGTGGGGGGCGCCACGAAGCTGTATGGGGCGGCGCTGTACCGCCTGCGCCCGCAGGACTTCGGCGAGATCAAGCACATCGACGGTGTGTCGCCGGCGTGGCCGGTCGGCTACGACGAATTCGAGCCGTGGTACACCAAGGCCGAATGGCTGTATCAGGTGCATGGCAACCATGGAGAGGATCCGACCGAGGGTCCTTGGTCGAAGCAATACCCGTGGCCGGCGGTGTCGCACGAGCCGCGGATCCAGGAGATCGTCGACGGGTTGACGGCGGCCGGGTATCACCCGTTCTCGGCGCCGTGCGGCATCCTGCTGGACGAAGCGGATCGGGCCCGGAGCCATTGCATCCGGTGCTCGTGGTGCGACGGGTATCCGTGTCTGGTGCACGCCAAGTCCGACGCCGAGACCATTGCGGTACGGCCGCTCTTGATGGCGCCGAACGTGACCCTGCTGGTCCAGGCGGAAGTGGTGAAGCTCGAGACTGACCCGTCCGGTCGGACGGTGACCGGGGTAGTGGTGTCGCGGCAAGGGCAGCAGGAGGTGTACGAGGCCGACATCGTGGTGGTGTCGGCGGGCGCCGCCAACAGCGCCAAGCTCCTGTTGAATTCGGCCAACGACCGCCATCCGAACGGCTTGGCCAACGGCTCCGACCAGGTGGGCCGGAACTACATGTTCCACAACTCCAAGGCGGTCGTGGCGCTGGCCAAGGAGCGCAACGACACCGTGTTCCAGAAGACCCTGGCGCTGAACGACTTCTACTTCGACAACAACGACGACCCGTGGCCGTTGGGGAACATCCAGATGGTGGGCAAGTCGAACGGTTACGCCATGAAGGGCGAGGAGCCCAAGCTCACTCTGCTGGCGCCGCATTGGAGCCTGGACGACGTGGCCGCCCATGCCGTGGACTTCTGGCTGACCACCGAGGATCTGCCCGATCCCGACAACCGGGTGACCGTCGATGCCGACGGCAACGTCCACCTGGCGTACACCTCGAACAACGACAAAGAGGCCGCCGGGCTCTACAAAGAGCTACGCACCATGCTCAACCACATCGGCATGGCCCAGCACCACGTGCTCGACAAGAACTTCTACATGAAGATGAACATTCCGATCGCCGGTTGCGCCCACCAGGCCGGGACGGTCCGGTTCGGATCGGACCCGGCGTCATCGGTGCTCGACGTGAACTGCAAGGCGCACGAGCTCGACAACCTCTACGTCGTCGACACCAGCTTCTTTCCCAGCATCGGCGCTGTGAACCCAGCCCTCACGGCCATGGCCAACGCCATCCGGGTGGGCGAACACCTCAACGATCGCCTGGCATGACCAGCACGCCATGACCAGCAGACAAGGAGCAGTGACATGACGCTCAAGGGCAAGGTGGCCATCGTGACCGGCGGCAACAGCGGCATCGGCAAGGCCGTTGTGCTGGGCCTGGCCGAGGCCGGCGCCAACATCGTGATCGACTACGTGGCCAACGAGCAGGCCACCGAGGACCTCGAGAAGCAGGTCATCGCGCTGGGCGATCAGGCCATTGGCGTCGACGCCGACGTCAGCAAGATCGAGGATCTCGAGCGTCTCATCGCCGCCACCGTGAAGGCCTTCGGCCGGCTCGACATCATGGTGAACAACGCCGGCATCGAGACCCGGACCTCCATCTTGGACACCACCGAGGCGCAGTACGAGAAGGTGATGGCCATCAACCTGAAGAGCGCGTTCTTCGGTACGCAGCTCGCCGCCAAGCAGATGATCGCCCAGGGCGGCGGTGGTCGCATCATCAACATCACGTCGGTGCACGAGGACTGGCCCATGCCCGGCAACACGCCCTACTGCCTGTCCAAGGGCGGCATGCGCATGTTGACCCGGACCGCCGGCGTGGAGCTGGGGTCCTACGGCATCACCGTCGTCGGCGTCGGTCCGGGCGCTGTGGCAACGCCGATCAACACGTCCACCATGACGGACCCGGAGAAGATGGCCACCCTCGACCACGCCATTCCCCTCGGGCGCATGGCCGAGCCGGAAGAGATCGGCGCCGTCGTGGCCTTCCTGGCCGGAGAAGGGGCTCGGTACCTGACGGCCACGACCGTCTTCGCCGACGGTGGCATCATGCACTCCAGCCCCGGTCTCTAGGCGCCGGTTGCCGTCGATGAACAATCGCCAGGAGGAAACGACCCGTCACCGGGTGGTCGTGGTGGGAGGCGGCTTCGGTGGGCTTCCCGCCACTCGGCTGCTCGGACGCAAGCCCGTCGACGTCACCCTGGTCGACCGCCGCAACCACCATCTGTTCCAGCCCCTGCTGTACCAGGTTGCCACCGGCATGCTTTCGCCCGGCCAGATCGCGCCGCCGCTGCGCCACATCGTGCGCAAGAGCCGCAACGTCCGGGTCGAGGTGGCCGAGGTGACCGGCTTCGATCTCGAACGCCGGATCGTGCACGCCACCAGCGCCGGTCACCTGCACCCCATCGAGCTCCCGTACGACAGCCTCATCGTTGCCGGCGGCGTGACCCAGTCCTACTTCGGCCACGACGAGCTGGCCCGGTACGCGCCGGGCATGAAGACCATCGACGACGCGATGGAGCTCCGCCGGCGGATCTTCGGTGCCTTCGAGATGGCTGAAGTGGCCGTCGATGCCGCCGAACGGGAGCGGTGGCTCACCATCGTCATCGTCGGGGCCGGTCCGACCGGTGTGGAGCTGGCCGGGCAGGTCCGCGAGCTTGCCGTTCGCTGCCTCAAGGGCGAGTTCCGCAGCTTCGACCCCGCGTCGGTCCGGGTGCTGTTGCTCGACGGTGGCAAGCAGCCGCTGGCGACCTTTGGTGATCGGCTCTCCGACAAGGCCTCCGAGCAGCTGCAGAAGCTCGGCGTCGAGCTGCGCATGGGCGCTCGCGTCGTCGGCGTCGACGCCCTCGGAGTCGACGTGCAGGACTCGAGCGGAGCGACGTCGCGCATCGACGCCTTCACCACGTTGTGGGCGGCCGGAGTCCAGGCGTCTCCGCTGGCCGCCCAGCTGGCCACGGCGAGCGGTGCCGCCGTCGACCGCGCTGGGCGCATCGCGGTGTTGCCCGACCTCACGCTGCCGGGTCATCCCGAGGTGTTCGCCATCGGCGACATGGCCACGCTTGACGACCTGCCCGGGGTGGCCGAAGTCGCCATGCAGGGTGGCCTCCATGCCGCCAACACCATCGCTCGCCGGCTCAACGGCAAGGAGGCGGTGCCGTTCAAGTACCGCGACATGGGCAGCGTGGCCACCATCGGGCGGTTCCAGGCCATCGCCAGCGTCCGCAAGCTGCGGGTCAGCGGGTTCCCGGGCTGGGTGATCTGGTTCTTCGTCCATCTCGCCTTCCTGACCGGCTTCGGCGACCGCATGACCACGATGTTGCGCTGGCTCCGATCGATGATCGGGCGGGGCCGCGCCGAACGCACGTTCAGCATCGCCCACACCGGAGGCGATCTCAGCCTTCCGGCCACCGTCGGGGCCATCGTCCAGCCGAATCCGTTCCCCAACGCGCCGGCACCCGACCCGGCGGCGGGCGCGACCTGACGCGACTCGACCCGGCGTCCCCGCCGGCCGGATCGACCGCGGTGTTCGGTGGGCGGTCGCCACACCAGTAGCTTCCGGCTCCGTGACGGCGAGCATTGGTGAGCAGCCGCCTCGGAGCCGCGGGGCCGGAGCGCGCCGGCCGTCGCGGCCGTCGTCCGACGTGCTGGACGCGAAGTTCCACCCGCCGTCGGCGCGGCCGGGGATCGTGCCCCGCACCGAGCTGGTCGATCGGCTGCTGGCGGCGCCGTTCACGCCGGTCGTCTGTCTGGCGGCTCCGCCGGGCTACGGCAAGTCCACCTTGCTCGCCCAATGGGCTTCGCAGCAGACGCGGCCGCTGGCCTGGGTCTCGGTCGACGCCAGCGACAACGACACCTCCGGCCTGCTGACCAACACGGCCATCGCCCTCGACCGCGTCGAACGGATCGATCCGAAGGTGTTCCGCGCCCTCGCGTCGCCTGGCGCGTCCACCGCCGCCGCGGCCATGGCGCGGTTCGCCCCTGCCTTCTTCTCGAGGGCGCGACCGGTCACGCTGGTCTTCGACCACGCCGAGCTGCTCGACAACCCGGAGTGCCTGGATGCGCTGGCCGAGCTGGCGGCGCGCATCCCCGAGGGGTCTCAGCTGGCCATCGCCACCAGAGGGACGCCGCCGCTGCCGACGGCGTTGTTGCGTTCCCGCCGCCAGATCGTGGAGATCGGCAGCGCCGACCTCGCCATGAGCGAGCCGGAGGCCGGCGCCCTGCTCCAAGGGGCCGGGGTGCAGCTCGAGAGCACCGAGCTGGCCGAGCTGGTGCGGCGGACGGAGGGTTGGCCGGTCGGGCTGTACCTCGCCGCCCTGGCCCTCAGCGCCGGCGGGAAGCGCCACGCCGGCATTCCCTTCACCGGCGACCACCGCCTCATGGCCGACTACCTGCGCTCGGAGTTCCTCTCGCGGCTCAAGCCCAGCCTGGTGTCGTTCCTCACCCGAACGGCGGTGCTCGATCAGCTGTCAGGGCCGCTGTGCGACGCGGTGCTCGGTGCGAGCGGGTCGGCCCACGTCCTGGAGGAACTGGAAGCGTCGAACCTCCTGCTCATCCCGCTCGACAACCACCGGCAGTGGTATCGATACCACCATTTGTTCCGCGAGCTGCTCCGCGCCGAGCTGGCGCGCGACGAGCCTGCCCTCGTCGCCGAGTTGCACGCCCGGGCGGCGGCGTGGTTCGAGGCCAACGGCATGCGGGAGACCGCCATCGACCATGCCCAGGCGGCGGGCGATGCCGATCGGGTCGCCGGCCTGGTCGCCGCCATGGCCCAGCCGGCGTACGCCGGCGGACGGGTCGACACCGCCCGGCGCTGGTTCGGGTGGTTCTCCGAGCGGGGGTTGATCGAGCAGTACCCCCAGGTCGCCGTGCTGGGAGCCCAGGTGGAGGCGCTGTCCGGCAATCCGGCGGCGGCCGAGCACTGGGCCGAAGCGGCGCGACGCGGGCACGTCGAGGGCCCACTTCCCGACGGGAGCCCGCTCGATGCCTGGATCGCCTACATGGACGTGATCCTGTGCCGACACGGCGTGGGTCAGATGCGAGCCGACGCCGAGCACGCCCGGGCGCGGCTCTCGCCGGGGAGCCCACTGCGGGCCGGTGCGCTGGTCCTGGAAGGCATGAGCTACCTGCTCGACGGCGACAACGACGCCGCCGACCCGATCCTGGCCCATGCTGTCGAGGTGGCGACGTACGCCGCGGCGCTGCCCGCGGCCGTCACGGGCCTCGCCGAGCGGGCCATCGTGGCCATCGAGCGCCAGGACTGGGCCGAGGCCGAGGTCCTGTCGACGCGCTCCCTGGCGGTCGTCGAGGAGGGACAGCTCGACGACTACATCATGGCCGCCCTCGCCTATGCGGTGGCGGCCCGCGTCGACGTCCATCGGGGCGACAACGGGCTCGCCAGGAAGCACGTCGCCCAGGCGGCGCGCCTTCGGCCCTTGCTCACCTACGCCGTGCCTTACTCCGCCCAGATGCTGCTGCACCTCGGGCACGCCTACCTCGAGCTGGCCGACCCCGCCGGCGCCAGGGCAGTGCTGCGCGAGGTGCGCGACATCCTTCGCCAGCGCCCGCAGCTGGGCATCATCCCGCAGCGGGCCGAGGAACTGCAGGCCATGCTCAACACCATCCGCGACGAGACCCTCGGCGCGTCGTCGCTCACCAGCGCCGAGCTACGGCTCGTGCCGTTCCTGGGTTCCTACCTCTCGCTGGCCGAGATCGCGGCGCGGGTGCACCTCTCGCGGAACACCGTGAAGACGCAGGTGATCTCGATCTACCGCAAGCTCGGCGTCTCGTCGTGGGCGGCCGCCAACGAGCGCATGAGCGAGATCGGACTCCTGGGCCGCTGAGCGCGATCGGCGCACATCACCCGAACAGGATGATGTCTCAAGGAGAACTTGGCGCATGATGACCGGGATGACCACCACCACCGGCCCGGCCCCCTTGTCGGCCGAGGAGCTCTCCAAGCTGCTGAAGCTCACGAAGCAGGCCGACTCGGTCGAGCTGAAGCTGACCGTCCCCGATTCCGGCTCGGGCTACCGCTCGACGGCGGCAGCGCTGCAGGTCGACGTCCTGGACGCCCAGATCCGCCAGGTCTTCTTCTTCGACACCCCGGACCTGCTGCTCAACCAGCACGGGGTGGTGGTCCGGGCGAGGCGGAGCCAGGGGGCGCCCGACGACTCGGTGGTCAAGCTGCGCCCGGTCGTGCCGAACGAGCTACCGCCCGAACTGCGCAAGCTCCCTGAGTTCGGCGTCGAGGTGGATGCCCTGCCTGGCGGCTACGTCTGCTCGGCCTCGTTCAAGGCCAAGCTGAAGAGCCCCGATGTACGGCCGGCGGTCCTCGGCCAGCTCCCGCTGCGCAAGCTGTTCACCAAGGGCCAGCGGGCCTTCTTCGCTCAGAACGCTCCTGAGGGCATCGACCTCGACGGGCTCAGCATCCTGGGGCCCATGAACGTGCTCAAGCTGAAGTTCAACCCGCCAGGCCTGGGTCGCCGGATGGTGGCCGAGATGTGGCTCTACCCGGACGGCTCGCGCATCGTGGAGCTGTCGACGAAGTGCTTGCCGGCCGAAGCCTTCCAAGTCGCCGCCGAGGCGAGGGCCTATCTCACCGACAAGGGTGTCGACATCACCGGCGAGCAGCAGACCAAGACGGCGACGGCGCTCGATTTCTTCTCCAGAGAGCTGCGCGGCGCCTGAGCGCCGGGCTGCTCAGGCGCCGAGGATCCTGGCCTTCTGGGCGGCGAACTCATCGTCGGTGAGCACGCCTGACTTGTTGAGGTCGGCCAGCTGCTGCAGCTGGGCCATCGCTTCGGGTGTGAGGCCGCCGGCGACGGGAGCGGCCTCCGGCGGGGCCTCGGCGACATCGACCTCTTGGGGCGGCGGCGGCGGCGCCGCTTGCGCCTGGGCGGCGGCGGCCTGGTCGGCCTTCCCCTGCTGGCGGCGCGAGACCCGGCCCGACACCGCGGTCGCCGTGCCCGCAACGACCGCCGTCGTGGCCGCTGCTCTCATGAGTGGTCGACGTCGCAACATGTTCGTCCTCCGTGCTTGTGTGCCACTGGACAGTATGGACGCGAACGCCCGCTCACCTCACCCTGATCGGGTGATCGTGGGTGCTTTCATCCCATGCGGGTGATGCCCGACGGCTAGGGGTGGGGTCGACTGATCTCGATTCGCCACCGGGAGGTCACCATGGCGACACGCCAGCGCAAACCCCGTACCACCGACACGGCACCGGCGGCGGCGCCGACCACGCGGCGAGCCACGCCCTCGAAGGGGCGGAGCGCGGCGATGCCGTCGCCGTTCCCCCCGATCGCCGACTACGCGTTCCTGTCGGACTGCCACACCGGGGCGCTGGTGGCGCCGGACGGTTCCGTCGATTGGTTGTGTGTGCCCCGGTTCGATGCCGCCAGCATCTTCGCCAGCCTGCTCGATCGGGAGGCGGGCACCTTCCGCTTCGGGCCGTTCGGCATCAACGTCCCGACGTCGCGGGCCTACGAGCCCGGGACGAACGTGTTGGTGACGACGTGGAAGACGCCGTCGGGCTGGGTCGTCGTGCGCGACGCCCTCACGATGGGCCCGTCGTCGGGGCCTGATGTGGTCACACCGCACACCAGGCCGCCGGCCGACGACGACGCGGAGCACACCCTGGTCCGCACGGCCGAATGCCTGGACGGCCAGGTGGAGATGGAGCTGGTCTGCGAACCGGTGTTCGACTACGGGCGGTTGCCGGCCGCGTGGACACTGGTCGACGGCAACGGTCACGCCGCCGACGCGCGAGGAGCGGACGTGACGGTGCGGCTGCACACGGACTTGTCGCTCGGCATCGAGGGCAACCGGGTCCGGGCCCGTCATGTGCTGAAGCCGGGCGAGCGGATGTACTGCTCGCTCTCCTGGGCCGAGGACTTCGCCGCCCCCGCCGACGTCGACGACGCCGAGGCCCGCATCGCCGCCACGGTGCAGTTCTGGCGGACGTGGCTGAACCGGGCCCGCATCCCCGATCACCGCTACCGCGAGCCGATCCAACGCTCCGCCCTGGCCGTCAAGGGCCTCACCTACATGCCGACGGGGGCCACCATGGCCGCCCTGACGACGTCGTTGCCGGAGACGCCGGGCGGTGAGCGGAACTGGGACTACCGCTACAGCTGGATGCGCGACTCGACGTTCACGCTGCAGGCGCTGCATTGGATGAACCTGGACTGGGAGGCCGACGAGTTCATGCAGTACGTCGCCGATCTGGAACCCAACGACGACGGCGGACTGCAGATCATGTACGGCATCGACGGGCGCCGGGACCTGTCCGAGTCGACGTTGGATCACCTGAGCGGTTACGCCGGTGCGCACCCGGTGCGAGTGGGCAACGGCGCGTTCGATCAGCGCCAGAACGACGTGTTCGGTGCCGTCCTCGACGGCATCTTGCTGCACTCGACGCGAAGTCAGCGGCTGCCCCGCCGGTTGTGGCCGATCGTGCAGGCCCAGGCGGCGGGGGCCACCCGGGTGTGGGAGCAACCCGATCAGGGCATCTGGGAGGCGCGGGGCAAGCCGCAGCACTACGTGTCGTCCAAGCTCATGTGCTGGGTGGCGATGGACCGGGCGGCGAAGCTGGCCGAGCTACGCGGCGACCACGACCTCCACGACCGGTGGCGGGCCACCGCCGAGGACATACGCGCCGACATCCTCGAGCGCGGCGTCAGTGACCGCGGTGTGCTGCGCCAGCATTACGACACCGAAGCCCTTGATGCGTCCACCCTCCTCGCCCCGCTGTTCGGCTTCCTGCCGGGCGACGACGAACGCATGCGCAACAGCGTCCTGGCCATCGCCGACGAGTTGACCGAGGACGGCTTCGTGCTGCGCTACCGCACCGACGAGACCGACGACGGCATGTCGGGCAAAGAGGGCACCTTCATGATCTGCTCGTACTGGCTGGTGTCGGCCATGTGCATCATCGGCGAGCAACAGCGAGCCCGCGACCAGCTGGAACGCCTCCTTCGCATCGCCTCGCCGCTCGGGCTCTACGCCGAGGAGTTCGACGTGGAGACCGGCTACCACCTCGGCAACTTCCCCCAAGCGTTCTCCCACCTGGCGCTCATCGAAGCCGCCGGCCGAATTATCCTGGCCGAACGCATCCAAGAGCTCACCTGAGATACGAATCGAGGTCCGTGCAGTGAGTGACATGGAGCAGACCGGCGCGATCGACTGGCTGCTGATCCAGTCTCCCCAGAGGGAGATGAACGGAGCTTTGGTGGGTCCGCTGCTCGATCTTGTCGACCGCCGGCTGATCCGGATACTGGACGCCTTGATCTTCGTCAAACGCCACGGCGACGATGTCGACATCCTCACCACGTCCGATCTGGACCCGGCTCAGGTCGGCCCGCTGGGCGAGTTGGCGGGCGCGTCGTCCGGCCTGCTGTCCCACGACGACGCCCTGACCGTGGCAGCCGTCCTCGACAACGACAGCATGGGCCTGCTGATCGTGTACGAGAACCTGTGGTCGCTGCCGTTCGCCATCGCCGCCCGTCAAGCGGGCGGGCAGCTGGTCGCCCGCGGCAACATCCCGACCCAGGCCATCGTGGCCGCCCTCGACGCCCTCGAGGCCTGACGAAAAGGAGCATGTCATGGGACTCATTGGTGGTATGGCCCGCACCGCTGTCGTCGCCGGCACGGCTACCGCGGTCAGCAACCGGGTGTCGCGCCGTCAAGCCAACCGTTGGGCACGGAACGACCAGTCCGCCTATGCCGAGCCGCAATACGCGCAGCCGCAGTACGCGCAGCCGCAGTACGCGCAGCCTCAGTACGCGCCCCCGCCGCAGCAGTACGCGGCGCCCCAGTACGCGCCACCCCAACCCGCGGCGCCGGCCGGCGGCCCCGACATGCTGGAGCAGCTGCGCCAGCTGGGCGCGCTACGGGACCAGGGCATCCTGACCGACGCCGAGTTCGACGCTCAGAAGGCGAAGATCCTCGCCGGTTGAGCGAGTGCGCTAGTGCTGGCCGATGAGGCCGAGTTGGTTCAGGCGGCTGATCGTCTCGCTGCGGGTCGAGACGCCCAGCTTGCGATAGATCGAGTGCGCCTGGGATTTGACCGTGTTCCGCGACACGTACAAGCGGCGGCTGATCTCCTCGAAGGACAGGTGGGTCGGCAGGAGGGGCAGCAGTCGCAGCTCGGCCGTCGTGAGCGACGACGCGCCCAGCATCTCGATCCTGAGCAGGTCCAGCTTGTCGCTGAGCGCGTTGGCCTGGGCCGGGATGTTCCCGAGCTCGGGTCGGTGCTGATGGATCTCGTTGATCTGGCGCAGCGCCGCACGGGCGCCACCGGGTTCGGCGAGGGCGACGTAGGCCCGCGCCAGCTCGAGCAACGCCTGGACCGACACGACGGGGAGGGCGTGGGTGAGCAGTGGCCGCAGGCGAGCGGCTCGGGCGAGGAGGTCGCGGGTCTGGGTCACGTCGCCCCGATGGGACGCCTCTCGGGCGGCCCAGGCATAGACGAGGCCGCTGGTCCAGTAGTCGTCCCACTGCCCGTGCGCCATGAGCGCCAATGCCCGGGTGGCGTACTCGCCGGCGGCGGACCAGTCGTCGCGCTCGATGGCGATGATGCCCCGCTCGACGATGGCCAGCGGCACGAACGGGACGACACCAGCGCTCGTGGCCTCGTCGATGGCCTCGACGAAGAGCACGTCGGCCCGGTCCAGCTCCCCCTGGAGCAGTCGAGCGACGCCCTGGGCGTGCAGCATCGCCGGGCGATACGGGCTGGTGGGGCCGAGCCCGCGTAGGGCCGCCTCGGCGTCGGCTCGCATGGCATCGAGACCGTGGCGGCACAGCAAGGTGTGGAGGTACGCCAGCGTGCCCTCCATCGTGTTGCCGTCGGGCAGCGTGCCGCTCAGCGTGGTGCGTTCGGCGGCGGCGGCCCACCGCTGGGCGTCGCCGGTCATCCCGACCAGGGCGAACAGCAACGCTCCATGCACCGCGACGGCGGGGTGCTGCTCGACCAGGCCGTTGGTCGAGAACCACTCCATCCAGCGCAACACGGTGTCCAGCCGTCCACTGGCCCACACCGGGTTGGCCACGTTGAGCACGAGGCGGGCCACCCGGTCGGCGTCGCCGGCCTGCTGAGCATGCTCGATGGCCGCTTCCGGCTGGCCGTTGGCCTCGTACCAGCCCGCGGCGCGGATGTGGAGCTCGGGCACCGTCTCCGGCTCCCGGCGCAGCAGCTCCGCTCGCAGCAGCGCACGGAAGAGGTGGTGGTAGCGGTACCACTCGCCCCGGCGGTCCAGCGGGATCACCAGGAGGTTTCGCCGCTCCAGCCGGTCGAGCACGGAGCTGGATCCCTTGGCGCCCACGGTCACGTCGCAGAGCGGACCGGACAGGCGATCCAGGATCGAGGTGCGCGTCAGGAACGCGACGTCGGCGCGGGACACGCGGTTGAGGAACTCTGCGCGGAGGTAGTCGCCCATGAAGCGGTCGTCGCCGGTGAAGGTGGAACCGACGTCCAGGTGGGGACTGCCGGCATTGATGGCCAGCGCCGCGAGGTACAGCCCGGCGGGCCATCCCTCCGTGCGCTCGACCAGCTCGTCGACCTGCTCCTCGGCGAGCTGGAGCCCGGCCCCGGCGAGCAGCGATCCCGCCTCCGGTCGGTCCATGGCGAGGTCGTTGACGCCGACCTCGACGATGCCGCCCTGGGTGCGCAGGCGGGGGACGGGTACGGGCACCTCCTGCCGGGACCCGATAGCCAGTTGCGAGCCGGCCGGCAACCGCAAGGCCAGCTCGCCGATCATGTCGAGGCACTCGCGATTGGTCAGAGCGTCGGCGTGGTCGAGCACTACCACGATAGGTAGATCCATCTGGCCGATCGAGGCCGCCAGGCGGGTGATGTCGGCAATGCCGGCGCCAGGAGCGGCCAGCGACCGGAACGTCGTCGCCCCGATGGGCTCGACGCGGTTCAGCGCCATGGCGAGATAGGTCAGCAGCACCGCTGGGTCGTTGTCGCGTTCGTCGAGCGACAGCCACGCCACTCGAGGCTGCTTGCGCTCGGCCCACTGGGCCAGCAGCGTCGTCTTGCCGTAGCCGGCCGGCGCCACGACGGCGAGCACCGAGCCCGGGCCCGCGGCCAGGAGGCCGTCGACGAGGACCGTGCGAACGACGATGCCCGGCCGGGGCGGCGGCGCGTGCAGCTTCGAGTCATCGAGCGCGAATGGAGGCTGGGGGGAGGGCCGATCGTGGCGCGACGCGCGCGGAAGCGGACGCCCAGATGCCTGGGTGCTCACGCCCAGGAAGGTACCGCACCGCGCTGAGACCGCCCCGCAACCTGATCGGAACCCCGGGTGGACACCCGGCGACCGCCCCAGGATCATCCGGTGTGGATGACGGGTGCTGCGGGTACCGGGTGGACAATCGCACGAGGGGTGTCCTATCCGTTTTCAGGAGATGACCGTGAGCGACCATCCCGTCGTCATGGCAGTCGCCGCGTATCCGTCCAAGGCTGCCGCTGACCTCGACTTCCATACCGTCGAGGGCGTGCCACGCGGGCTCGACATCGCTGCCGCGCTCCTGCGCAAGGGCGCCGACGGCCGGCTGACGATGGTGCGCCAGGCCAGCCCCCGGGAGCAGCTCACCCGAGGTGCCGCCCTCCTCGGGGGCGCGCTCACCGTCATCGCCGCTCCGGTCGGCATCGTCTTCCTGGCTCCCCTCGTGACGACCTGGGCGGCGTGGACCACGGTGGCGTCGATCGTCGGCCATCTGTGGCACAACGTGCCCAAGCAGGACCTCCGTCAGATGAGCGATCTGCTCGAGGCCGGACAGGCGGCGCTGGTCGTCGTCGCCATCGACAACAACGGCGACCACATCAGCGGTCTGCTGACGAACGCCACGACGACCATCGTCTCCGACTGCACCGAGGCCGGCTTCGACGACGGGCAGCCGGCCAGCATCGACCAGGCCAACCGCTGGAACTGACGCCGGCAACAGGCGGGCGAATCACCCAGTGAGGGTGATGACGGTCCCGGCCGGTCGGCCCACCATGACGACACGCCGATCAGTGGGAGGATGCATGATGCTCATTGCGTCAGAGTGGGGAGCCGGTCAGGTCTTCTGGTCGATGATGTGGTTCTTCCTCTGGTTCATCTGGATCTGGCTGCTGATCATCGTGTTCAGCGACATCTTCCGCAGCCACGACCTGTCGGGCTGGGCCAAGGCGCTGTGGACGATCTTCGTGATCGTGGTGCCCTACCTCGGGGTGTTCGTCTACCTCATCGCCCGGGGCCACAAGATGAGCGAGCACGCCGCCCAGGCGGCCCAGCAACAGGATGCGGCGTTCCGGCAATACGTCCAGGAGACCGCGGGGTCGGGCACATCGGCCGCCGATCAGCTCACCAAACTCGCCGATCTACGGGCGAGTGGCGCCATCGACGATGCCGAGTACGCCAAGCTCAAGGCCAAGGTGCTCGCCTGACGCTGGATCACGAGCGGGACGGGCTCATGCCCGTCCCGCTGTGGATGTGTGACGTATCCCGAATTCGTCTCGATCGGCGTGACAGAGCCGCCGCTCGGGGCCCACGGTGCGGGCGCTGTCCCGCGCCCGCTCTCGGCTGCTGACGGACCTTGGTCCCTGGTGCAGGGGCGACGCCCGGCGCGACAACAACGGGTAGTCAACCCAGGAGGCACTCCCATGAAGGTTCGTGATGCGACCAGGCATGTGCCCGTGCAGCTGGCGGCCAGCGCGACGGTCGGCGATGCCGCTCGGCTGATGAATGGTGAGGCCGTCGGTGCCGTCGTGGTGACCGACGACGCCGGCGGTCCGCCGATCGGCATCGTGACCGACCGCGATCTGGTCGTGCGGGCCCTGGGACGCGACCTGCCGCCGGACGCACGAGTCGACGCCGTGATGAGCATTGGGGTGATCTCGATCGACGCCGATGCCGACATCCACGACGCAGTGCACCTCTTCGCCTCGCACCCGATCCGGCGTCTCCCTGTCGTGTCCGGGGGCGATCTCGTGGGCATGCTCGCGGTCGACGACCTGCTGGTCGATCTGTCGAACGACCTCAACCAGGTCATTCGCGGTGTGACCGCCCAAGTGCTCTTCGGCCATGCCGAGCAGGAACCGGCGATGCCCATGAAGGCGTCGGGCTGAGCCTGAGCCCGCCGTGGCGGAGCCGCGGCGGGAGGGAGGGAGGAGGTGGCGATGCCGTTCGTAGACCGTGCCGACGCCGGCCGCTGTCTGGCCCGGCGCCTCGAGCATCTACGAGGGTCCGATGTCGTGGTGGTCGGCCTTCCCCGAGGTGGTGTGGCGGTGGCACGCGAGGTCGCTCGGACACTCGACGCGCCCCTTGATGTGTTCGTGGGCCGCCCGCTCTCGCTCACCGGCCGCACGGTCGTCGTGGTCGACGACGGCACCGCTACCAGTGCGGCCGTCCGCGCCGCGTGCAAGGCCGTCCGCGCCGCCGGCGCCGCCAAGGTGGTCGTTGCGCTGCCGGTGGCGCCGGCGGGCTGCACCGAGGTGCTCGCCGGCGACGCCGACGAGCACGTCTGCCTCGAGACGCTCCAGTCGTTCGTCACCGTCGAGGCCTCGTATCGGGATCTGAGCCGGGTCAGCGACGAGGACGTGTCGGGCTGGCTCCGGGACGCCGCCGCACGGTGCGCCACCGCCGCCAGCGCCCACCAGGTGATCGACGCGAGGCCGGCCGCCGCCTTCGCCGACGTCGAGATGCCGAGCGGGCGGCTGCGACTTCGAGGCCGCCTGATGGTGCCCCCGGAGTCCGGTGGCGTCGTCGTGATGGTCGACGGCAGCGGCTGCGGTCGCATGAGCCCGAAGAACCAGCGGGCGGCATCGGCGTTGAACGGTGTGGGGCTGAGCACCTTGGTCGTGGACCTGCTGACCGACACCGAGGAGCGCGACCGCACCCGACTCTTCGATGCCGAGCTGCTGGCGTATCGACTGGTGGACGTCACGGACTGGGTTCGTGACCGACCCGAAGCACTGGGTAGGTCGCTCGGCTATTTCGGTTTCGGTCGCGGCGCGCCGACGGTGCTGTGGGCCGCGGCTGACCCCAGGGTGGACATCGCCGCCGTGGTCTGTCGCGGAGAGCGCCCTGATCTGGCGGCCCCGCGATTGGGTTGGGTCCGGGCGCCGACGCTGCTCATCGTGGGCAGCCGCGACGACGCCATCGCCGCCTTCAACCGGCGGGCGCTGGCGCGACTTCGCTGCGAGTCACAGCTCGCGACCGTGCCGGGCGCGACGCACCTCTTCGTCGAGCCGGATTCGCTCGACACGGCGTCGGACCTGGCGACGGCGTGGTTCGTGCGCCACTTGACCGAGGTGTCCGGCAGGGTCTGAGATCGAGCGTCACCCCACCACGCCGTCGTCGTGTTGCGCCAGGTGGTGCGCGAGGTACTGGACGCAGCCTTCGATCGTGGCCAGCGCTGGGTAGTCGTGCTCGGGAATGTCGAGGCCGAGCAGGGCGTGGAGCTCATCGACGTAGTTCAGGAAGTCCATCGAGTCGATCTCGAGGTCCTGACGGAGATCGGTCTCGGCAGGGACGTGGCCGATGTCGACTTCCGGAGCGATCCGGTGGATGGCGGTCTCGACGACGTGGCGTATGTCGGCGTTGTTCATAGCGTGCTTGGCTCCTGGAGGAGATGGTCGATCGTGAGAGGCAGCGATGTGATCGGCCAGCGCCGACCCGACGGCCACCGCCTCTTCGCCGAGGTAGAGGTGCAGGAAGCCGCGGATCTTCGACGCGCTGTACAGCTCGACGCAGCGCTCCTCGAACCGCCGGATGCGCAGCATCTCGCGATAGAGCAGACGGGCATGGTCGAGGTCCAGTGAGGCCGCGCTCATGCTCCCTCCTCCAGCGCCGAGAGGTCTCCCTCGGTCAAGCCGAGCTCCCTCGCTCGCAAGAGCCGCCGCACGATCTTGCCGCTGCGGGTCTTGGGGAGGGCATCGACGAAGGCCAGCTCCTTCGGCGCCACCGCCGCGCCGAGGCGCGAGCGGGCGAACCCGATCAGCTCATCGTGGAGCGCGTCGCTCGGCTCGTACCCCCGCCGGAGCAACACGAAGGCCTTCACGAGCTGACCGGCCACGGGGTCGGGCTTGCCGATCACCCCTGCTTCTGCCACGGCGGCGTGCTCCATCAGCGCGCTCTCCACCTCGAACGGACCGATGAGGTGGCCGGCCGACTTGATGATGTCGTCGCCGCGCCCGACGAACCAGATGAAACCGTCGGCGTCGCGGCGGGCCAGGTCACCGGTGAGGTACCAACCGCCGGCGAAGCAGGCACGGTACCGGGCGGCCTCGCCGAGGTAGCGCCGGAACATCGATGGCCAGCCGGGGCGCAGGGCGAGTTCGCCTTCCTCGTCGGGGTCGGTGATCTCCTCGACCTCGTCGCCGTGACGGATGATCTTGCCGTCCTCGCCGCGCCTCAGAACGGTCGCTTCGACGCCCGGCAGCGGCCGGCCCATGGAGCCCGGGCGGATGTCGTCGGCGATGACGTTGGCGATCATGATGGCCCCGGTCTCGGTCTGCCACCAGTTGTCGTGGATCGGCAAGGCGAAGGCATCGAGCCCCCACCGGACGGCTTCGGGGTTCAGGGGCTCACCGACGCTGGCGATGAACCGCAGATCGGGCAAGGGGTGCTCACGGGCGGCCGCCACGCCGGCTCGCATCATCATCCGCACGGCGGTCGGGGCGGTGTACCACACCGTGACCTGTTCGTCGTGAAGCACCCCGTACCAACGCTCGGCCTCGAAGTCGCCCTCGTCGATGATGCTGGTCACACCGTGGGCAAGGGGAGCGATGATGCCGTAGGAGGTACCGGTCACCCAGCCGGGGTCGGCGGTGCACCAGAACACGTCGTCGGGGTGGAGGTCGAGAGCGAAGGCCGCGGTGGCGTGATGGGCCACGATCGCCCGATGGACGTGCACGGCCCCCTTCGGTGCACCCGTCGTGCCACTGGTGAAGTGCAGTAGGGCCATCGCGTCGGGATCGGTCGGCTCGATCTCGTAGTCGGTCGGGGCGGCGCGCAGGAGGGGACCCAGTGGCATCGTGGCCGGTGGGCCGGCGTCGTCACCGACCAGCAGGACATGGTGCAGATCGGGGAGCTGATCGCGGATCGCGGCGACCTTGCGCTGGTACAGCGTCTTCGTCGTCACCAGGACGCTGGCCTGCCCGATGGCCATGCGCTGGCGGATCGGATCGGGGCCGAACGCCGAGAAGAGCGTGCAGACGACGGCACGGTGCTTCAGCGCGCCGAGCACGCTGATGTGGAGCTCGGGCGTCCGCCCGAGCAGGACGAACACGCGGTCGCCGGCGACGACGCCGATGCGGGCAAGGACGTTGGCGAACCGGTTTGTCTCGGCGCGCAGGTCGCGGTAGGTGATGTCCCGCCGTTCACCGCGGCGTCCTAGGCAGCGCAACGCCACACGATCGGCAAGGGGGCCGGCAGCGTGTCGATCGACGCATTCGTGAGCGATGTTGAGCCCGCGATCGCCGGGAAGGCCGTCGAGCGCCTGTGCCGCCGCCGTCCACGTGAACGCCGCTCGCTCCGATTCGTCGAGGAGGTTGGGCCGCACGCGCCACCGGGCCCGATCGGGGGCGATGACCTCGATGAGCCGGGGGCGCTCACGGCACTCACCGACAGCTGACACAACGGTGCGATCCGATGTCACACGTTGGTTGTGGCATCTCGGTGCCTCGGCGGCCAGGGACCTACGTCCCGCACCAGGGGGTCCGGGTCGAGTTGGCTGACGATGGCGGCGACCGCGTCGCCACTGAGCGTCTCGTGCTCGATGAGCGCGTGGGCTACCGCTTCGACGGCGTCACGGTGCTCGCCGAGGATGCGTCGGGTCCGTTCCTGCTGCTCCACGAGGAGGCGCTCCACTTCGGCGTCGATGATGTTGCCGATGTTGCCGGCGTAGTCGTGGCCCATGCTCACATCGGCCCGGTCGCGCGCCATGTCGAAGTGCTCGGCATGGATCTGCCGCGTCGCCCGACCGCACCGCGCCAAGAGCGGCCTCGTTGACGAGGTTGGCGAGATCGGCACCGCTCATGCCCGGCGTGCCACGGGCGATGAGCGTCAAGTCGACGTCGGGATCGAGCTGCTTGTCGCGGGCGTGGACCTGCAAGATCGCAATCCGCTCCGGCAGCGACGGCAGCGGGACGAGGACCTGGCGGTCGAACCGGCCCGCCCGCAACAGCGCCGGGTCCAGGATGTCCGGCCGGTTCGTGGCGGCCATGACGACGATCCCTTCGGTCGTCTCGAACCCGTCCATTTCGGCGAAGAGCTGATTGAGCGTCTGGTCCCGCTCGCAGGATCAGTCGGACGCCGGATGATGCACCACCCGTTGGACGGGCGCCACCGAACCGTTCCACAGCTGGCGGAGCTCCGGCGGTAGGACGGCGCGGACGTCGGCGGCGACGATGCCGGCAACCAGCTGTTGTGCGGTCCGCGGCTGGGGGTGAGGCGGCGTGCGATGAGGCGGGGTGAACAAGACACGCACGTCCACGGGGAGATGGGCGGCGAGTCGGCCACGCTCGGCAACCGGAAGCCGGTCGGCGAACGTCGCCAGGACCGCCCGGACGGCCGCTGTGGCGTGGCCGGGATCGATCCCCACCTCGATGGCGGCATTGATGAGCCTGCGCCGTGCTTCCGACGGGGGCGTGACGGCACGACCCGATGAGGGGCGGCTGTCGCCATCGTTCAACCCGACGTGCAGATAGGACTCGACCCCGACCACTCCTGAGACCCCGGCAACCTCCCGCTCGAGCGCGTCGACATCCGCGTCTGTGCTGACGACGCCGTGGAGCAACGCGATGTGGTTCTCCACCATGACGTGGACGCGAGGTATGTCGAGGCGCTTCTCGAGCGGCCCGAGCGACGACCGGATCCGATCGGCCAGCACCAGATCGGACACGTCAGGATCGGGGCGCCGCCCACCGAGGCGGTAGCCCACGCCCCGCAATTGACCGCTGACGTCACGGAGGCGCCGCGCGGCACGATCGATCTGCTCGCGCGCGACGCGATTGGCCGTGGTGCCGGGTCGGAACAGGATCACGCCGGCGGCGACGCCCACGGCGCCGACGGCGCGCGCGGCACGCCTACCTTGCATCGTCATAGCTCGTCGTCGGTGACGAGTGGGCTCCAGCCGGTAGGTCTTTGTCCTGGATCGTCATGGCGCTGCTCCTTCCGTTGCTTCAACGATCCGTCGCCCGCCCGGATGGCATCAGGGGCCAAAGTCCCCCTCGCGCGGCGCTCTCACGGCGTCCTACGTCTCGAGCACGGACGCGGCGCTGCCATTCGGTCCGTCCACGAACTGCGATGCCTCTGGGTCGTTCATCCAGCGCTCGCCGTCGAGGAGGAAGCGGTAGCGCCAGCATCGACCCGTCTCCAGCTGGAGGTCCAGCACGAAGCCGCCATCGGGGTCATTGGCCATGGCAATGGGCGCCCAGGCGGAGAAGTCGCCCGCCACCTCGGCGACGTCGGCACCGAAGTCGTCGGACAGGTGGAAGCCCACGCACGTGAGAGGGGCGCCTCGTTTGCGGGCGGCACCATCCCTCGTGCCTGATTCGACAAGACGCATCGCTACCCCCCGGGAGATCGCACACAGGTTTCGACCCCGAGCATCTGGCCATCGCTGGGGCGCCAACAGGGCCAAAGGTCCCCGGAAGATGAACGATCGGGGTTGGCGTTAGCGTGGCGTCGTGAGCGAACCTGTCACCGTTTTTCTGCTCGACGACCACGAAGTGGTGCGCCGGGGGCTGCGCGACCTGCTCGAGGCCGATGGCATCGAGGTCGTCGGCGAGGCCGGCACCGCGGAGGAGGCGTTCGGGCGGATCCACGCCCTCGATCCCGACGTGGCCGTCCTCGACGTGCGGCTGCCCGACGGCGACGGCGTGAGCGTGTGTCGTGAGGTTCGCAGCCGCCATCCCCGAACGGCGTGCCTCATCCTGACCTCGTTCGCCGACGACGAAGCGCTCTTCAACGCCATCATGGCGGGGGCGGCCGGCTACGTCTTGAAGCAGATCCGAGGCAGTGACCTGGTCGACGCCGTCCGGAAGGTCGCCGCCGGCCAGAGCCTGCTCGACTCGGCGGTCACCGCCCGCGTGCTGGAGCGGCTACGGCGCGGACCGGAGGTCGACGCCCGTCTGGCCGATCTCACGGACCAGGAGCAGCGCGTCCTGGAGCTGATGGCGGAGGGTCTCACCAACCGGGCGATCGGCGAACGACTTCACCTCGCGGAGAAGACGGTGAAGAACTACGTGACGAGCGTGCTGTCGAAGATGGGCATGAACCGGCGCACTGAAGCCGCGGTCTACGCCGCTCGCCACCAGCAGCCCCGCCTTTCCTGAGCACCCCGCTGGGAACGCTCCCGGCTCCCCTCAGCGCTCCTCGGGCACGATGAGCACGGGGCAGGGTGCGTGATGGGCGACCTGGCTGCTGACCGATCCGAGGAGCAGGCCCTTGAAGCCGCCGACCCCTCGGCTCCCGACCACCACGAGCCACGCCCCCTCGGCCGCGGCCAGAAGGGTGCGCACGGCGAGGTCGTTGTCGACACGCAGCACCGTGGAGGCCGGGCGATGGTCACCGAGCTCGTCATCCACGATGCACTCGAGCTCAGCGCGTGCTTGCGGTTCGCCGTAGTGCGGATCGAATGGGGCGCCCGTCAAGTGGTCCAGGAAGCTCCAGGCCATGATGACCTCCAGGTCGGCGTCATGGGCAATCGCCTCCTCCGCGGCGCGGCGCAGGGCCAGACGGCTCGTGGATGAGCCGTCGACGCCGACGATGACGCGTCGGCGTGTGCCTTCAGACATGTTGCCGTCTCCTAATCCGGCGCCGTCCGATGGCTGGCGCCAGTGGTGCGCGGTGTCGCTCGCTCGACGACGTGGAAGCGCCGTCCGGTCACGGATTCAGGCTCGATGCGGACGAAGCGGGGCTTGGGCGAGGCGAGCCACGGGAACAGCGGTAGCTCCGAGGCCTCGAAGACCTCGAACATGTGCTCGATCTCGATGGCACGGCCCTTGATGACGACGCTCCACGCCTCGCCGGCGTCGGCGTCGAAGCCGTCGACCTCGAACGCCACCGCCCTTCCCAGCACGGCCGCCGCCAGCTTGGTGCCCTCGGCGGTGCGGAACACGACGGTGCCGTGATCGACGACGAAGTTGACGGGGAAGATATCGGGCCGCTCCGCGATGGTCACGGCGAGGCGGCCGACCTCGGCCGACCTCAGCAGCACCCAGCACTCGTTGGACTCGAGGATCGTCGTACCCGTACGGAGATCGGTGGTCATGACGAGAGTGTCCTCCCGCCGGAACGTCCCAGCCAGGGACCTATGTCCCTGCTCATACTCGGACGCGGCTCGGTACCACCACGACCCGGCACGGCGCGTGGTGCACGCAGTAGTGGCCGACCGAACCGAGTACGACCGATGCCATCGCGCCGCAGCCGCGAGAACCGACCACGAGGACGTCGGCGGCCTTGGCGCACCCCACGAGCGCGCGCCCTGCGTGCGCTGCCTCGACGGCGATCTGCTGGACGGCAGGCGGTCGTCTTTGCGCCGCCGCGAGCGCCTCGGAGACCAGGCGGTGCAGGAGCTTGTGGGCTTGCTGCTCGTAGTTCGCCATCTCGGTCCTCGGCGGTGCCAGCGGCGCCGGCGTCAGCACGACGGGAAGGTCGTACACGTGCACCACGTCGAGTTCCACGCCGAGCGCGGCGGCCTCGTCCACGGCCCAGGACAGGGCTCGCCTGGCAGTGGAGGAGTCGTCGATGCCGACCACAACGCGCTGCTGGGTTGCCACGCCGTCAGCGTGCTGCACCGATGCCCCGAGGTGCAGGGTCGAAGGTCCTGCGGTCGGGCGCCGTCGTGCCCTGCCCCCGCGGTGTCGTGGGGAGGACAATCGACGTTGACAGACCGGAGGTGTCACATGGAAAAGACACAGAGACCACCGAGAATCGTGGTCGGCGTCGACGGTTCGCCGGAGTCGGACGAGGCCCTCAAGATCGGCTACGACGAGGCTCGCATCCGCCATGGCGAGCTGGTCGTCGTCCACGCGTGGCAGTACCCGCCGTTCGGTCCCGGTGGTGATGATCGCCGCCGTGCCGAGGAGGAGCTCGCCGCCAGCGTGGAGCGCTTCCGGCTCAATGCCGATCCTGTCGTCCCCGTCGTCGAGAAGCTCGTCGGTGGCGATGCCCGCCAGGCATTGGTGAACGAGTCGGCCGATGCCGATCTGATCGTCGTGGGGACCCGGGGTCGGGGCCGTGTCTCGGCCGCCGTGCTGGGCTCGGTGAGCACCTATGTCCTCCATCACGCCCGTTGCCCGGTCGAGGTGGTCCCGCCTCCTCGTGAGGCAGACGCGGGACCTTCGGCCCTGCACGCGCCGGTGCGTGGATGAGACAACAGGACCGGCAAGGAGGTTCTCAATGGCCGTGACCACCGAATTCGAGGTCTTGTCCGAGGCGGAGTGCCGCCGGCTGCTCGCGGAGCAGGAAGTCGGGCGGGTGGCGTTCGTCGACGGCGACTTTCCTGTCGTGCTGCCCGTGAACTTCGTCATCGACGGCGACCTGATCGCCATCCGCACCGACCTGGGCGCGAAGTCGGACCGCGTCCCTCTTCACCGCGTCGCCTTCGAGGTCGATGGCATCGAACGCTGGAGCCACAGCGGATGGAGCGTGCTCGTGCAGGGTTTCGGCCAGGACGTAACCGACGCCGTCGGGGTGCGCTACGAGGACCTGCGGCGGCGGGGGCTCTCGATCTGGCCGCCAGGTGAGAAGGAGCACTGGCTCACCATCGAGATCCAGCGCATCTCCGGACGCCGCATCGTCACCCGCATGGGCACGACGCGGGAGGTCCTGGACTGAGGGGCACCAACCGAAGGGGGTTCGTGATGAGAGTTCGAGACGTGATGACCACGACGGTCGTCACGGCGCAGCCCGAGACGCCGTTCCAGGAACTGGTCGGGCTCATGCTCCGACACGGCATCAGCGGCCTTCCTGTCGTCGACGCCGTGGGCCACCCGATCGGGATCGTCACCGAGGCCGACTTGGTGACCAAGGAGGCCTACCGGCTGCACCGCCACCCGGCGCCCATGGTCGACCCTGTCGCCTTCCGTCAGGAGAACACCTGGGCGGCGAAGGCGCGCGGTGCGTGCGCCAGGGAGGTCATGTCCACCCCGGTGCGCGCCGTGCGCCCCGATGACCTCCTGCGCATGGCGGCGGCCCGCATGGTGGCGACGGGCATCAACCGGCTGCCGGTCGTGGACGACGACGGCCGCCTGGTCGGCATCGTCAGCCGGACCGACATCCTGCGCCTGTTCCACCGGACCGATGACGAGCTGCTCCTGGATGCGCGGCGGCTCCTCGACGACCCGCTGGTCGTGCCCGAAGGACGCGCCATCGCGGCCAGCGTCAAGGCCGGTGTCGTCACGCTCCACGGCACCGTCAGCCGAACGACTCACGCCCGCGTCGTCGACGCCGTGCTGCGCGAATTGACCGGTGCGGTCGACGTCGTCGACCGGTTGCGGGTCGACGATCGTCCGGTGCCGACGGGCGCCGCGGGTCCGGAGGCGTGACGAGGCAGCCCGAACGTGTCAGCTGGCTTGCTTCTTGGTCCTTGCTTTCGCTGGGGCGGCTGATCGCTGACGCCTCGGCTTGCCCGGCACGATCACCGCTCGGCCCTCCAGCTCACCGGCCATCATGGCGGCATAGGCCCTGGCCGCCTGGTTGAGGCCGAAGCGCTGTATCCGGGGGCGGATCTTGCCCGCTCTTGCCAGCGCGATCACGTCGATGAGCTCGGGCAGGCTGCCCCAATAGGTGGTGGCCACCGAGGCCTCGTAGGCGATAGAGAAGAAGCCGATCGGCAGCGTTCCTCCGGCGATGCCCACGATGGTGAGGTGGCCGAGTGACCTGACCACCGACGCCGCGAGGGCCAGCGTGGCGTCTGCACCCACGACGTCGATCACGACGTCGGCACCCTTGCCCTGGCACAGGTCGCCGATCTGCGCGGCGGCGTCGTCGCCGGCCAGCACCCCGTGGTCGGCACCGATCTCGGTCGCCAGCGCGAGTGCTTCCGGGCGTTGGTCTACGGCGATGATCGTCGCCGGCGACAGCGCTCGCAGGATCTGCACCGCCATGTGACCGAGGCCGCCGGCACCGATCACCACCGCGTTGGAGCCGGGCCGGAGCAGGTGCAGCGAACGCTGCACCGCGTGGTAGGGAGTGAGGCCGGCGTCGGTCAGTGGGGCGGCCTCGGCGGGGTCGAGATCGCCCAGCGGCACGAGCCAGCGGGAGTGGGGTACGAGCATGAGCGGCGCCATGCCTCCGTCCCGACCGAGTCCGCCGCCGGCGGCGCCTTGCTCGGCCGGGTTCTCGCAGTAGTTCTCCATGCCGGACCGGCATCGCCGGCACCGACCGCAGCCCCAGGGGCCATATACGGCGACCGGATCTCCGGGTGCGAGGCCCTGGACACCGGGGCCGACCGCTTCCACCCATCCGGCGTTCTCGTGGCCGAGGGTGAAGGGTAGGTCCCACGGCACCGTGCCCGGTTCGAAGTCGTGCATCAGATGCAGGTCCGAATGGCAGGCTCCGGCCCCGCCGATGCGGATGACCACCTGATCAGGCCCGGGGTCGGGTTCCGGCACCTCCCGAACCTCCGGCTCGTGCTTCCAGGCCGTGAGCTGCAGCGCTTTCATCAACGCCTCCTTTCTGCCGTTCTACTCCTCAGACGAAGTAGCCCATGACATCGACGATGAGGGGGCTGGCCTGGCCTCCGGCGCGTCCATGGCCCGCCGGGCTCGAAAGCAGGCGGGACCAATGGCACTAGGCCCGTGCGCTGGATCGAGGCACGATGCGCCAATCCTTGGAGAGGTGGCAACGATGTGGCCTCGAAGACGCAAGTCGCGGCAGCTGACCAGACTGGAGGCCGAGCGCGACGACCTCGCTCGTGAGTGCGAGCTGTTCCTGGCCGGGCGGTACCTCGAGCGGCTCCTGGCGATGCGACGACCGGTGCCGGCGTGGGCGTGGTTCAACCGACTCGCGCACGGATCACTGGAGGATCTTGCCGCCTTGCGCGCAGAAGCAGCCGACCGCTCGCTTCCGTCGGAATGGACGCAGGCCGTCGCCTTCCTGGCCGGCGAGATCCAGCAACGGGCCGACAACGACCCTGATCGTCTCCACGCCCTTCAGCGCGACGTCCTCATCCCGATGGAGCTCAGACTCGCCGCCGACTGGTTCGTGCCTCTGAAGCCGTCGCACTTCGTGCGTCTCGTATCCGAGGGGCTGACCGGACGTCAGAGGCGCCCGCCCCCCGGTGACGCCTGAGACGGCGCGCTCCTCGTCACGGGCCGACGGTGAGGTGACTCTCGACATTCGTGATTCCCGGAGCGGCGAACGCCGCGCTTCGCGCAATCCGCTGCTCCGCAAGTGAGTGCACGTGCCCGGCGAGTACCGCAGTGGAACCATGGACCGTCACCTGAACGCCGCGCGCGTCGAGGGCCGCCTGGCGGTCGAACGCACTGGTGATCTGGCGCTCGACCTCCTCGACCGCAGGACCGGGGTGCAACTCGATGAGGTTGTGAACGTCACGCACACCGAGAACGTCGCGGACCAACCTGGCCGCCTCCCGCCGCTGGTATTCCCAGTCGGCCGACCCCCGCAGGACGACGGTGCCGCGCTCGACCTCCGCCTTGATGGTGTCGGGCGGAATGCTGGCATTCCACGCCAATCGGTGGGCGATCGACTCGGCGATGTCCGTGTCATCGCGGATGTGGGCTCGTTCCAGCCGGACCTCCAGTTCGTTGGCCACGGCCCGCACCCCGGCGACGCGCTCGACGGCGCGCACGGCCCGCACCTTCTGTCCGTGGGTCGGCACGTGACCGCTGATCGTGACGGCGCCACCGTTGACGCCGACGATGATGTGGCGTTCGTCGAGGTCGGGTTCCCACGCAAGCTCTTGCTCGACGTCGCTGCGAAGTCGGTCTGTGCTCTTCATCGATGCCTCCAACGGCTCACGCGATCTCCCTCGATGTCGGCCTGCTCGACCGACGCGTCGCTCTTGACGATTTCGTCGACGAGCCCGAGTGCACGGCTCCGGCTGACGGCCTCGGCCCGGCTGTGCACCCCCAGCTTCTTGTAGGCGCGCTCGGCTCGTTCCTTCGCCGCCGACCGCGAGATCCCCAGCTGGTCGGCGATGGCAGCGAAGGTCAGATTCGTCGGCAAGTAGCGGAGGACCCGAGCTTCCGCCATCGTGATCGACGCTGCTCTCATGGTGGCGGCGCCTTCGGCGACGGCCTCGTTGGCCTCTTCGCCGGCCGTGGCGACGATGAGGTCGGCTGCACGCAAGGCCTCGACCGCTTCGGCGGCGGCGGTTTCCTCCACCACGCCGGCGGCGATCAGCGCCCGAAGCGCGGCGGCTGCCGCGGAGGTGCGTATCGCCTCCGAGGCGGCGATCGCCTCCGCCGCCCGGGCTTCGGCCGCCATGGCCAGCAGCGTTGCCCTGGTCTCGGCGGCTTGTGCCGCGGCAATCACCCCGGCCGCCTCCTCCGTGGCCGCGACCTCGGCCCCGACCACCAGCCCGGCCTCTGCCGTGAGGAAGCCCTCGCCCACCAGCGCGCCGCCGGTCTCGGCGATCGCCTCGAACAGTGGCTGTGCCCAGCGGTGCTCGATGAGCAGGAACGCGAGAGCGCTTCCAGGCGACAAGGACGCGGCCAGGGCCCATGCGTTGGCTGGATCGAAGCCCGAGGAGCCGCTGCCAACGGAGGGTGGCACGAGGCCGGCGCCGTCGAACGGCAGGACGCCGGCCAGGAGTGCGCCAAAATCCTCGTCGTCGCCAACGACCACCCGCTCGACGATGCCGTCCTCGCTCTTCGCCACGAAGATCATGTCGAGCAGGCGTAACACCCCGCGACCCTGCAGTCGATCAACCTCAGCAAGTACCCGACCCTGGAAATCGGCGCCGGGACCGAAACTCACGGCAATCAACTGCAGTGGACCGGACATGTGTTGACCTCCTCGATCGTCGTCTTCGAGACGCTCACGGCTGACGGCCGCCCTTGGCCGGGAGGGCGGCAGCGGCGCGGGCACCAAGTTCGTCGCCCCACGTCGCGGCCTTCTCGATCTCGCCGGCGGCCAGCGGACCCTGCGTCCCGGTGACCACGAACGACTTGGAGGTCGGCCGGGACCAGCCGCGATGGCGGAGACGCCTGGCAATGCCGCCGGCCGCCGACCCGGTGAGGACCCGCGGCTTGTCGAGGCGGGTCGCGAACGCCGCCGCAGCGCGGCCACCGCCGTCCGGCACGGTCTCCAACCACTGCCGCACCAGCGGCTGTCCGTCGAGCGCAACGGCCGACTCGATCCCGGCTCGGGTCTTGGCTCGCGGCAGGCCCCACGCATGGGTCGGGGCCCCCACCACCAGCACGTCCACGTCGCTCAGCGACGACGCCTCGACCGCACCCATCCCGACCGAGCGGGCCTCGCCATGGCGGGCGAGGCCGGCGGCGATGGCCTGGGCGATCAACTCGGTGTTCCCGTAGAACGACTCGTAGACGACGAGGCTCTTCATGACGGCGTGCTCCTTCTGGTTGGACGGCGGGCGACGATGATCATCAGCGCGGCGCCCAGGGCGAGCACCACGACGGAGACGATCACCACCGCAGTCGGCGCGGTCCCGGTCGGGGGCAGCGACTGCGCCGCGGGCGTCGGTAGGGCGACGATGGTGGCGCCGGCCACGGTCCCCGTCGTCGACGGCGGCGCCGGAGCGGTGGTCGCGGTGGTCTCGGTGGAGTTGGTGGTCGGGGGAGCGACTGACGTCACGACCTCGGTCACCGGCGTCGACGTGGGAGGCGCGACCGTCGTCGCCACGGTGGTGGCGGTGGTGGTCGGCGTGGTCGTCGTCGCGGGGCATGCGGGGACGATGGTGCGGCTCGGGCACGACGGCCCGGCCGCGCTGGTCGCCGCGAGCGGGCCGAGGGCGAGGAACAGGGACGCCCCAATGGTCGCGACCGCCTTCAGTTTGAAGGTCATGATGTTCCTCCTTGATCCCGACAGGGCAGGACCACACCATCAGGATCCGCCGCGGGCGCTGTCCTCCCTAGGTGTGAAGGTCCGCCGCGGCCCGGGACGAACGTCCCTCGCGCCGGGTGGTTCGAACCTGCGGCAGGATCGAGTCGACGTCAGTGGCGTGGCACAGCGTGTGGCCCGCCGCCACCGTTGCCGCGGTGCCGGCGGCCACGCCCCGGCGGGCCGCCTCCGGGAGACTGTGGCCCGCGGCCAGGGCCAGCACCAGACCAGCGACAAGGCTGTCGCCCGCCCCGACGGCACTCACGGTGCGCGTCGCCGGCGCGCTGACCGTGATCGCCGGCTCGCCAGCGACGAGCAGGAGCGCCCCGTCGGGACCGAGCGACACGAGCACGGCATGGTTGGGCCCGGAGCGCAGCAGATCGTCGGCCGCCTCGACGATCGCCTCGGTCGATGTCAACGTCCGGCGGGCGTAGCCGCTGAGCTCGTTGAGGCTCGGCTTGATCAGGTAGGCGCCGGCGCGGGCCACCGACGCGAGAGCGGGTCCGGACGTGTCGGCGATGACCGAGCACGCACGGTCGCGCGCCGCAGTCGCGATCTCGGCCAGCACGGACGGGTCGGCTCCGGGGGGCAGGGAGCCACTGATGACAATGAACGATCCGGCGCCGGCGTGGCGGAGGACCAGGTCCACGCAGCCGGCCAGCTCCGCCGGCGTGAGCATGGGACCCGGCAGCACGAAGCGGTACTCGTGCCCGGTCGCCGTCTCCCTCACGGCGAAGTCCTCGCGAGTCACGCCCGCGATGGGTACGGCGACGATGGGTACGCCTTCACCGAGCAGGAGATCGCAGAGGAGGTCGCCGGTGCTGCCGCCGTAGGGGAACAAGGCGGTGGCGCTTCCGCCGAGCCGGTGGACGGCGCGGGCGACGTTGATGCCTCCACCCCCGGGTGTGAGTTCGGCGTCGGTGCAGTGGAGCTTGTGGTCGGGTTCGACCACCGGCACGGAGGCACACACGTCGAGCGCGGGGTTCAGGGTCACCGTCAGGATGGTCATCGCATCATCATCTTGTCGGTCGGTAAGACGATCCGGCCCGCGCCGCCTCCAGCAGGACCTGTTGCTCGGCGCCGGCGAGCACCCTGACGGCGCCGCCGGCCGTGCCCGGGGCGGCGCCGAGGCCGCGCACGAGGATCGGGCCGGGTGCCTCGACGGCGCCGGCGGCGTGGTCGACGAGGGCGGTGATGGGCCTCGCCTGCAGCAAGTGGAGCTCGCCGCCGGCGTCGAAGCACCACTCGATGTCGGTGGGGGCGCCGTAGTGGGACTCGACCGCCAACGCCAGGCGCGCCACGTCGAGCACGGCGACCGGCAGCAGGACGCGGCGATGGGCCTCCTCCTCACTCAGCTCGACCTCGACATCGCCCTGGTTGCCGGCCACGATCTTGTGGGACTTCGTGCCGATGCGCTCGTCGAGCACCTGCATCGGAACCTTGGCCACGGTGTAGGTGTCGGGCTGGACCCGGCCGCCGACGACCACCTCACCCTGCCCGAACGCCGCCTCGATGACGACGCGTGTCCGGTCGCCCGTGACCGGGTTGGCGGTGAACGCCACGCCGGAAGCGACCGCCGCCACCATGGCCTGCACGATCACCGCAATGGCGGGCTCGTCGGTGATGTCGTGTGCGGCGCGATAGACGAGCACCCGCTCGGCGAAGAGCGACACCCACGCCTCGATGACGGCATCGGCGACCTCGGACGCGCCGTGGATGTTGGTGAAGGTCCGGTTCATGCCCGCGAACGAGGTGTCGGCGGCGTCCTCGGCGGTCGCGACCAGCTCCCCCAGGTTGGCGCCCTTGCCCCCGGCCGTCGCCGTATCGGCCCGGCCCAGCTCGGTGAACCAGGCGATGGTGTCGGCCGCGACAGATTCAGTCATCGAGCTACCTCCTGCGATGCCGTCATGGTCGCCCTCGCCTTCGCACTCCAGGTAGAGCCGTTGGTCCCGTCGTCGCCGCCGAACGGGCGCGGGCCGCAAGACCACAGAAAGGGACCTTTGGCCGGAGTCAAAGGCGGGCCGGCGCGCCGACAATGGGCGAATCGCAGCCGAGACGGAGAGGAGGCGGAGGTGCCGGCGCAACCACGATCTACCAACCCGGTCACGTTCGACAACGTGATGACCCTGACGACGCCGCGCCTGGGAGCCGTGGATTCGCCCGTCCGGCACGTCGACGGGGCCGGGTGCCTCATCCTTGGTCGAGCTGAATGTCTCGGCCTGCTCGCCGCCGGCGGCCTGGGCAGGATCGCCATCAACGTGGGCGCCCTCCCGGCCATCCTGCCGGTCCGGTTCGGGCTACAGGGCGACCGGGTGATCCTGCGCGTCCTCGAGGGCAGCACCCTCGATCGAGCGACGAGCGACGCGGTGGTGGCGTTCGAGGCCGACGGTCCGGCAGCGGACGCCTCCGGCGAGTGGAGCGTCACCTTCACCGGTATCGCCCGCCACCTTCCGAAAGGACCGGAGTCCGACGGCGCCGAGGCCCTACGGCTGCCCCACTGGTCCGACGACGGCTTGTTGCATCGCTTCGTCGCCATCTCCACGGTTCATCTGTCGGGTCGTCAGCGCGTCGAAGGTTGACCAGGCGTTCCGTCGTCGCTCAGGGACCGAACCGGAAGGGCGGGTAGGCGTCCGTGGTCAGGATGATGGCGTAGGCGAGGACGCGGTCGGTCCAACGGAGCACGTCGACCACGAAGCGGAACACGCCCTTGGGACAGCGCCCGGTGAAGAGGATGGCGAACCACGCCACGATCACGGCGATCAGGGCGGCGAGCCAGAGGAAGGCCAGGACGATGACATGCGGTATCGCCAGGAACCACTTCACGAGCGGCAGCCAGCGGTTCAAGTGTCGCTTGACGTCCGGGTAGGGGATTTCGAGGTGGACGTACTGCTCCTCGTCGGTCGACGGGTAGTCGTCGTGGAGCAGGAGCGCGTAGGCGGACACACGGTTGGTGAACCGCAGCAGCGCCACGTTCCAGTCGAACCACCAGCGGGGGTACTTCTGGCGGAACAGGATCATGAGCATCGGTGCCCAGAACAGGAAGCCGCCAGCGGCGGCGATGACGATCACGTTGGAATTCTCGGTCGGGCGCGAGGTCCACACGCTGCCGCTCACGGCTCCTAGCACGATGGCGATGGGGATGATCCAGAAGACGCGCAGACCGACGCTCAGCCGGTTACGGGCCTGCTCGGGTTCGTCGATCGTGAGTTGGAGGGGATACGGAGCCGGTGGGGGCCCGGGGACGGTCGCGCTCATCAGGGGTCCTTTCGCTCGATCGCCAGGTCTGACGGCGCCCAGTCCTCGTCCGGCACGATCCGGATGTCCGGCACCAGTCGGCTGTGGGCGTCGAGCAGAGCTTCGCGCCGCGGATCGCCCGGCGGGAGGACCATGACGACCGCGTCGGCCCCGTCCACGAGCGGGCAGGTGCCGCCGTTCAGCATCGGGCAGACGGGCACGCGGCTCGATCCGGGTCCGGCACACGTGATGACATCCCAGCCGGCGGCACGCGCCTCACGGGCGCCGCGCCAACGCCCGCCGCAGCCTTCGACCAGAAGGCGGGGACGCGTGTGCGTCGCTGGCCAGCCCGGCATGCCCGCGCCGGTTGACATGGTCAGCTCCACGATGGTGGCGTCGGGGTAGTCGACCGTGGCGCACCCTCGCCGCTCGGCGAGTCGCAGCATCTTGCGGTTCTCCATGAGTATGTCGGCTCGTAGGTTGCGGATGCCGTTGGCGGCCGCCCGCCGTGCCAGCACGTCGAGCAGGTACGGCCCGAGCCAACCGCGCCACGACTTGGTCACGGTGATGGCGAACTCGGCGTCGCCGTTCGGGAGCGCGGTGTAGCCGACGTCACCGACGATCGTGCCGTCATCGGTGACGGCGACGAGCCAGAGCCCTCCGGTCGCCGGCGCCTCGAGCAATCGCTCGATCACCCGCGTCGCCGGTGTGGAGGCAGAGAAGAACCGCCGGTACCGGTCCTCCGACGACAACCCCCGGTACATGGTGACGAGCCCGTCGAGGTCCTCGTTCGTGGCGGCGCGCACGGTGAGCGATTGCCCCCCGGGCAGCGCAACGATCTCGGAGGCGTCGTCGCTCATGTCGATCATGGTCGCCGCAGCGGTCTGTCACCGGTAGGGACGGAAGTCCTGCCAGGGCGACTCAGCTGGCCATGGCCGGTTGTCGCTGACGTAACATCCGGGCCCGTGGCGTCGAGTCAGTACGCCGGGCCCACCAGACTTCGCCAGCTCCTCGATGGCGTCATGGCGATCGGCTCGGACCTCGATCTCAGTGCGACCCTCCGGCGCATCGTCGAAGCGGCCCGGTTTCTGGTCAACGCGCAGTACGGCGCGCTGGGCGTGTTGAACGCCGAGCGCACCGAGCTGGTGGAATTCATCACCGTCGGCATCGACGGTGCCGGCCGCCGCGCCATCGGCGATCTCCCGAAGGGCCACGGCATCCTCGGACTGCTCATCGCCGACCCTCGCCCCCTGCGACTGCCGGATCTGAACGAGCACCCGGACAGCTACGGGTTCCCGCCCAACCACCCGCCGATGACGTCGTTCCTGGGCGTGCCGGTGACGGTGCGCGGCGAAGTGTTCGGGAACCTCTACCTCACGGACAAGCAGTCGGCCGAGGCGTTCACCGACATCGACGAGGAGCTCACGGTGGCCCTGGCGGCGGCCGCCGGTGTCGCCATCGAGAACGCCCGGCTCCACGCCCGCGTCGGTGAGCTCGCCCTCCTGGAGGACCGGGAGCGGATCGCGATGGACCTCCACGACACCGTGATCCAGCAGCTCTTCGCCACGGGCATGTCGCTCCAGGCGACGGCGCGCATCTCGGGCGACGCCGACGTCAGCCGGCGCATCCAGCAAGCCGTCGACGACCTCGACGTCACGATCCGCCAGATCCGCTCCTCCATCTTCGCCCTCAGCGTCAGCACGAGGTCCCCGACCTCCGACGTTCGCGCCCAGATCCTGGACGTCGTAGCGGACGTGCGGGACGCGCTCGGCTTCGAGCCGCGGGTGCAGTTCGTGGGTGCGGTGGAGAGCTCGATCACGCCGCCCTTGGCCGAGGAGCTGCTCGTGTCGCTACGCGAGGTCCTGTCCAACGTGGCTCGCCACGCCCACGCCACGGCCGTGGAGATCTGCGTCGCCGTCGAGCACGGTGAGCTGCGGCTGCGGGTGAGCGACGATGGTGTCGGACCGCCGCCCCCGGAGACGTCGTCGGCCGGTCACGGACTGCCCAACCTCCACAAGCGCGCCGGGCGGCTCGGCGGATCGTTCGCGCTGATGCCGCGCATCGCCGGCGGCACCATCGCGGAGTGGCGCGTTCCCCTGTCCCACTGAGCGCTACAGGTAGGCGCGCCCGTCGAGGGGCGGCGTGTGGTCGGCCCCCCGTAGCCAGCGCCCGGTCATCTCGTCGATCGTGACCCGCAGCCACCGATCCCTCGGCCCCGGAGCCCACGACTCGAGCCGCTCCCGCAGGTCGGCGTCGACGGTTGGCGAGTCGGTGATGTCCTCGAGACCGCCGCGGATCACCACGCTCCAGCCGGCCTGGTACTCGTCATCGATGAAGTCGACCTCGAACAGGATCGGCTGACCGGCCCCGAGGGCGGCGTGGGTGTCCGCGTCCGTGCGAAGCACGAGTGCCTCGCCGACGACGACGTAGTTGAACGGAGCCACGAAGGGCTCGTCGCCGGGCAGCACCAAACGCCCGACGTGCTGCGCGCACAAGAAGGCGAAGCACGTTGCTCGGTCGACGTCATGGAGTTCGGCTGGTCGCAGTTCCTCGGGCATGGTCGCCTCCTTCGTCCCTACTCGTTCACCGTGCGCCCCGGCCCACGACCGCGGGAAGGGTCAAAGGTCCCGCCCCAGTGCGCGCCGCGAGCGCCATGCCTTGTCGATGGCGTCGGCGGCGAGGACGGCGGGGCCGGCCAGGAGGGCGACGGACAAGCCGGCGGCGTTCGGTGGTTGCTGGCCGAGCAGGTTGGCGATGGGTGGGTACCCCACGAACACGACCAACGCGACGAGCTCGACGGCCACGGCCCCGACGAGCAACGGGTTCGATCCCCAGCCCAACGCGCCCGGTGGACGATGCTCGCTCCGGCAGGCGAAGGCGTTGGCGAACTGGCCGATGACGACCGCGGTGAACGCCGCGCCGGAGGCCATCAACAGGGCGCTTCCAGTCGGGAAGGCGTCACCCGGGCGCCAGCCCACGGCCACCATGGTGGCCAGGAACGCTGCCATCTCCATGACCGCCTCGGTGGGGCCCAGGACGCCGAAGACCCGGCGCAGCAGTCGCCGGTCGAGCAGGTGACCGGTCTGCGGCGGCTGGTCGAGGACGCCGGCCCGGGGTGCCTCGGCGCCGAGCGCCAGGGCCGGGAGGAGATCGGTCCCGATGTCGAGGGCGAGGATCTGCAGGACGCCGAGGGCGAGCGGGAACCGTCCGCCCGACAGCGCCCACACGACGAACGGGGTCAGCTCGGCGACGTTGTCCGTGAGGTGGTACGTGAGGAACCGCCGGATGTTGGCGAACGTGGCCCGCCCGTGCTCCACGGCGGCCACGATGGTGCTGAAGTCGTCGTCCAGGAGCACGAGGTCGGCCGCTTCCCGGGCGACGTCGGTGCCGGAGCGACCCATCGCAATGCCGATGTCAGCCTCCTGGAGCGCAGGACCGTCGTTGACGCCGTCGCCCGTCATGGCCACGACGTGGCCTCGGGCGCGCAACGCCCGTGCGATTCGCAGCTTGTCCTCGGGCGTCACCCGGCTGACCACCACGCCATCGCGGTCCAGCAGCGCACCGAGGACGGCTTCGTCGGCCGGCAGATCGGCGCCGTCGACGACAGGGCTGTTCGCCAGGGTGAGGCCCACTTCGTCGGCGATCGCCGACGCAGTGCCCGGATGATCGCCCGTGATCATCGAGACCCTGATCCCCGCCCGGCGGCACGCGGCGATGGCCGCCGCCACCTCGACGCGGGGAGGATCCTCCAGGCCGAGCAGCCCGATCAGGACGAGGTCGGTCTCGACGTCGTCGGGTTCGGCGGTCGCCAGCACGCCGGCCGCGTCACGGACTGCGACCGCCAGCACCCGCAGCCCCTTGCCGGCCAACTCGGCGACCGCGGCCGCTGCGTCCTCGCCCCGCCGGCAGCGGGGGAGCACGCTCTCCGGTGCCCCCTTCACGATCAGCTCGTCGCCGGCGATCACCGACATGCGGCGGCGCCGGGCGTCGAACGGAAAGCGGATCGGCACCTCCGTGTCGTCCACCCGGGCGCCCACGCGTCGGGCCAGCGCGTCGATCGCCGCCTCCATCGGGTCGCCCTGGGCCGTCCAACGGCCCTCTTTCACCACGACACGGCCGCTCGAGCACGCCCGTGCGCTCGACGCCAGTCGCACGAGCGCCGGCCGTGCCTCGGCCGACACTGCCGCGGCGCCGGCCGGCTCGTAGCCGATCCCCGTGATGGCGGCGGTACCGGCCGGCGTCCACGCGGCCACCACGGCCATCTCGTTGCGGGTCAGCGTGCCGGTCTTGTCGGTGCAGATGTACGTGGTCGATCCGAGGGTCTCCACCGCCTCCAGGCGGCGGACCAGTGCGTGGTGGCCGGCCATGCGCTGGGCGCCGATGGCCAGCGAGAGGGTGACGGTCGGTAGCAACCCCTCGGGCACGAGCGCCACCGTGACGCCAACGGCGAAGAGGAACCCGTCCGACGTTGGTGTACCGACCAGGAGGGCGATCGTGAAGAAGGCGGCGCCCACGCCGAGGGCGATCACCGCGATCGTACGAACGACGCGGTGCAACTCGCCGGCAAGCGGTGTATGAGGACGGTCGACGGCGCTCGTGAGGCGGGCAATGCCGGCGAGACGGGTGCGGGGGCCGGTGGCATCGACGTCCGCGGCACCCTCGCCCTCGACGACGAAGCTCCCTGCGTAGAGGCGGTCGCCGGCGTCCGCGTCCACCGGCTCGCTCTCACCCGTCAGGGTCGACACGTCGACGCGCATGGCCCGTGCCGTGCGCAGGCTCATGTCGGCCGAGACGCGGTCCCCGGCGGTGAGCAGGACGGCATCGCCCTCGACCAGGTCGTCGGCGTTGATCTCGCCGCGGATGCCGTCGCGAACCACGATGGCGCGGCGGGGGAGCAGGTCGCGTAGCAGCGCGGCGGCGCGCTCGGCGCGATGCTCCTGCACGAAGGCAAAGGTGGCGTTCACCACCACGACCACGAAGATGGCGGTGCCCAGCGTCGGCATGCCGGCGACGAAGGCGAGGACGCCCGCCACCCAGAGCATGACGGCGAAGAAGTTCACGAGCTGCGCGGCGAACCGCCGCCACGCCGGAACGGCTGCCGGCGAGGGCAAGCGGTTGGGCCCGTCGCGCTGCAGCCGGCGGGTCGCTTCCACGGTGCTGAGGCCGGTTCGCATCCCGACCGCGGCGTCGACGAACGGAGGCGTGGTCATCCGCGCCTCCTTTCGTGCCGGCGTGGGCGACTTCACCATCGTCTCCGTTTGCCGCACCGGAATGAAGGGACGGCGGACCGACCGAGTCGGGACTTTCGGCCCCTCCGCCGTGAGCGGTTCGGGCGCAACCTGTCGTTGGACGGGCTGAGTGACGCGACTGCCGGGAGGATGACCCATGGACACCAGGACCAGCGACGATGCCGTCGTACGGATCGATGAGCTCGCCGGCGACGAGTGCTGGCGTCTGCTCGAGGGCTCGGTCGTGGGGCGGTTGTGCTTCGTCAGCGGTGGGGAGCCGAGCGTGCTGCCGGTCAATCACGTCGTGGACGACCACAGCATCGTGATCCGCACCGGGCGGTCCGGCAGCCTCGAACGGCTCTCGGCCGGCGCGACGGTCGCCTTCGAGGTCGACGAGCTCGACCGGGCGTCGGCGACCGGGTGGAGCGTCGTGGTCAGGGGCTACATCACCGAGATCCTGGATCCCGATGAGCTGGCCGGCGCGGCCAGGCTTCCGCTGCACCCTTGGGCGTCGGGCCGTCGAGATCACTGGCTGCGCATCCGGCCGTGGGCGGTGACGGGGCGGTCGATCGTCCGGCCGGGCTGATGGGAGGGCCGGACCAGGCCAGCGCGTTCGGTGCGGCCGACGGCGGGCTGCTGCGAGCGGCAGGGATTGCCGAAACCCACGTTTCTGTCGTCGTGTTCGTGGGCGATCGCGCCTACAAGTTGAAGAAGCCGGTGAAGACGGCCTTCCTGGACTACTCGACCCGCGCGGCGCGAGAAGCGATCTGCCATCGGGAGGTGGAGCTGAACCGCCGGCTGGCACCCGACGTGTACCTCGGTGTGGTCGATGTCGTCGCTCCCGACGGCGAGGTGTGCGACCACTTGGTGGCGATGCGGCGCATGCCTGTCGAGCGCCGGCTCGCCACGCTCGTGCTGGAGGGACGGGCGACGTCGGAGATGATGACGGCGGTGGCGCGGACCATGGCCGCCTTCCACGAAGGGGCGCGCCGGGGCCCGGACATCGACGCGGCCGCGGCGCCGAGCGCCATTCGGCGGCTGTGGGTCGACAACTTCGGCGAGATGACGGAATTCGTCGGCGGACTCATCGAGCCGGATGTCATGGGCATGGTGGAGGCGTTGGCCCTCACCTACCTCGACGGTCGCAACGCACTGTTCGAGGAGCGGATCGCTCGGCGCCGCATCCTCGACGGCCAAGGCGATCTCATGGCGGCCGACATCTACTGCCTCGACGACGGTCCCCGGATCCTGGATTGCCTCGAGTTCGACGACCGGCTCCGCTTCGGCGACGTCCTGCTCGATGTCGCCTTTCTGGCCATGGATCTCGAACGCCTCGGCCAGCCAGGTCTGGCCCGCGCCTTTCTCGACGCGTATCGGGAGTTCAGCGCGGAGACGCATCCGCGGTCGCTCGAACACCACTACGTGGCCTACCGGGCGCTCGTGCGGGCCAAGATCGCCTGCCTGCTGGCGACGAGCGGACAGCCTGGCGCCGTCACCGACGCATCGTCCTTGCTGGACCAATGCGCTCGGCACCTCTATCAAGGCCGGGTGCACCTCGTCCTGGTGGGCGGACCGCCAGGTACTGGGAAGTCCACACTGGCCGACGGTCTCGGTGAGCGACTCGACTGCATGGTGTTGCGCAGCGACGAGGTGCGCAAGGAACGGGCCGGGCTGGCGTCGACGGAGCGGGCCGCCGCCGCCTTCGGCGAAGGCCTCTACAGCGAGGTCGCCACGGCGGCCACCTACAGAGAGCTGCTGCACCGTGCCGAGGTCGCGGTGGCCCGGGGCGAGAGCGTCGTCGTGGACGCCACGTGGGCGTCGTCCGTGCACCGGGGCTGGGCGCACGAGGTGGCCCGCCACGGTCATGCCGAGTTGACCGAACTCTCGTGCCAGTGCCCGCCGGCCCTCGCGGCGGCCAGGCTGACCGCTCGGTGGGCCGAAGGGGCGGACGCCTCTGATGCCGACGAGATCGTTGCACAGCGGATACGGGCGTCCTTCGACGACTGGCCGGCGGCCCATGTCGTCGACACGTCGGTCACGGCCGAGCTCGCGTTGGCCGCCGCCCTCCGGCGGCTCGGCGCCGCTCGGTTGTTGCCCGACGGCGGGCGTTGAGGCCCGACCGGTCGGGACTTCTGTCACTGGTTCCGCCGGCGCCAGGCGACGACAGTGAGGACGCGTGCTGACGACGCCGAGGAGGACGCTATGGGCAAGGACGAGTTGTGCGGACTGGAGGTGCTGACGCTGGACGATTGCCTGCGCCTGCTGGGGGGCGGTTGCATCGGTCGGGTGGGATTCGTGGTCGACGGGGAGCCCCAGGTGCTGCCCGTCAACTACGCCGCTGACACCGACGGCGCGATGGCCTTCCGCACCGGCGTAGCCTCCGTGCTGGTGCGCGTGGCGATGCAACCGGCCGTGTTCGAGGTCGACGGGTTCGACGAGCGGAGCCGGACCGGCTGGAGCGTGTGCGTCAGCGGTCTGGGCCGGGAGATCACCGGCGCCGACGACCCGCTGGCCCACCGGCTGCTGGAGCTGGCCGTCGTCACCTGGGCCCCAGGCCGCCGAGACCGCTGGTTCACCGTCACGCCCGACAAGATCACCGGCCGGCGCATCCCGCTCGCGCATCCCGCCGACTTCGGATGGTTCCCTGGCGTCGTCTCGTGACAGTGAGATCCCGGCTGGCGCCGGTGCCGGCGGAAGCCGTGCTCGACCACATCGGCCGGGGTGCCGACCTCATCGTGCCGCTCGCCAACGGCGAGCCGGTCACGCTGTTCGACGCCATCGAACAAGCGGCCGATCGCCTCGACGGCGTGCGCGTGCACCAGATGCACGCCCTCCACGACCGGCCCTACCTCCATGGTGCGTTCGGCGAGCGGCTCCATCACGTGTCGTACTTCCTGTCGGAGGTCACCCGGCCGTGCTTTCGCGACGGCACGGTCGATCTGGTGCCGAATCACTTCAGCGAGATGCGCGCCATCCTGAAGGATCGCACCCACGATCCGGTCGTGCTGGCGGCGGCATCGCCCCCGGACCGTCACGGCTACTTCAGCTTGGGGCTGAACGCGGACTACGTGGCGTCCTTCATCGGCCGGGCGCGCTTCTTCCTGGAGGCCAACCAGCGGATGCCGCGCACGTTCGGTCGCAACCAGATCCACGTCAGCCAGATCGAAGGCTGGGCCCAGGCGGACTACCCCCTTGTCGAGGTGCCGCCGGCCGCCGTCAACGAGCTGGACCAGAGGATCGCCGGCTTCGTGGCCGATCGGATCGCCAATGGATCCACGCTGCAGGTCGGCATCGGCTCCATCCCCAACGCCATCCTGTCGGCGTTGGTCGACCACCGCGACCTCGGCGTGCACACCGAACTGATCTCCGATGGGGTGATGGACCTTGTCGAGCGGGGCGTCGTCACGGGCGTGGCCAAGGAGATCAACCGCACGAAGACGGTCGGCACCTTCGCGCTGGGAACCAGCCGCCTCTACGAGTTCTTGGACGAGAACACCGCGTGCGAGCTCTGGCCGGCGCGCTACGTCAATGATCCCCGGGTGATCTCACAGGAGTCCGGCTTCGTCTCGATCAACGCGACGATCTCTGTCGACCTCCTTGGCCAATGCGCCTCGGAGACCGTGGGCGGCGCCTACTACTCCTCGAGCGGCGGGCAGGCCGACTTCGCCCGGGGCGCGATGTACTCCAAGGGTGGGCAAGCCTTCGTGGTGCTCCACTCCACCGCCAAGGGCGGCACGGTGTCCAAGCTCGTGGCGCAGCTACCCGCCGGCGACGTCGTGACCACGCTGAAGAACACCGTCGACAAGGTGGTGACCGAGTGGGGCGTGGCCGAGCTGCGCGGCCATTCGATCCGCGAGCGGGCGGCGGCCCTCATCGGCGTCGCCCATCCGGATCACCGCGATCACCTCGGCCTCGAGGCGAAGCGTCTCGGCTACCTCTGAGCGGGGACCCGCTGAGTCGGGACCTTCGGCCCTGATCGCCGCAGTGGCGCCGACGCACGATGGGAGCATGACAGGAGAACGTGGTCGGATCGTGGTGGGAGTGGACGGGTCGCCGTGCGCGACGGCGGCGCTGCGCTGGGCCTTGGGGGAGGCTCGCCTCCGGGGTGTCGACCTCGAGCTGGTGACCTCGTGGCATGCGCCGTACATGGCCGAGGCGAGTGGCTACGGCCTGATCTACCTGGCCCCGGAGGAGCTGATGGCCGAGGCGGGCATGAATCAGGAAACGACGCTGAACCAGTTGACGTCCGAGGTCGACGCGACCCGCGCCGCTGGCTGCACCATCGATTCCCGGCTGTTCGAAGGCCCTCCCGGCCCGGTGCTGGTGACCGAGTCGAAGGGCGCCGACATGCTGGTGGTCGGCCGTCGGGGCCACAGCGCGCTGACGAGGTTGTTCCTGGGGTCGGTCAGCCGCCACGTCACGACGCACGCGTCGTGCCCGGTCGTGGTGATCGCCCCGCCGGTCTGACGACGGGGCTACGACGGCGGGCTGGCGCGTCGCAGCATGAGCGCGACGGTTGGGCAGGCGTCCGCGGCACGGCGGGCGTGGTCCATGAGCGCGGGCGGTATGGCGCCTCGCTTGATGATGGGGTAGCCCCAGTCGTCGAGGGTGATCCACTCGGGGAACAGATCGGCGCAGATGCCGTGGCCCACGCACGTGATCGGGTTGACGGTCATGTGCAGGCTCATCGCCATCCTCCCTGGCGTTGTGGCACCGGCAGGAGCGCCGTTGCCTCGCGGTGGCACGGACCACCGGCTCGATGGTCCACGAGGTGAGTGCCGAAGACCTCGAGCGCGCTCGACACGAACCGGTTGACGCCATCGGGGAGCTTGCAGGCGCCGCGGCCGTGCACCATGGCGAGCCACCGCCGGAGTGCGGCTTCGGCGCGCCCGCCACGATCACCGGCCACAACGGCGTCGAGGGCGTCGGCGATGGATGGCAGCCCGAACACGCACGGGCCGCATTGCCCCGCCGACTGATCGGCGAGCCACCGCGTCACCCGAGCCACCTCGGCCAGCGGGCAGGCGGTGGCCGGCAGCACGGCGATGGCCCCGCAGCCCATCGAGGCCCCGACACCAGCCAGGTCGGCGGCACCGAGCCGGATCGTGGCCGCGGTCTCGGGTGTCAACCACGTCCCGAAGTAGCCGCCGATGAGCACGCCGGATGCCGGTCGGGCGGCGGCGTGACGGAGCACCGCCCCGAGCTCCACACCGAGGGGCAGCTCGTAGACGCCCGGCAGATCGACGGCGCCACTCAGTGAGAACAGCGCGCTGCCCGGATCGGCGTCCGTGCCTACACTGCGCCACCACTCCGCGCCGAACCTGGCGATCAGCGCGATCTGGCCGAGCGTCTCCACGTTGCTCACGAGCGTCGGGTTGCCGCCGACGCCGCGCTCGAAGGGCCGGGGCGGCACCAGCGTCGGCTTGGCGTCACCCCCGTTGAGGAAGTGCACCAGCGCCGATTCCTCGCCGGCGACGTAGCGCGAAGGAGTTGCCACCAACTCGACGGAGACATCACCCGTTGCCGACGCGTCGAGCTCCGCGATGGCGCGCTGCACGGCGTCGATGACCGCCACGCTCAGACGGTCGACGCAGAGCAGCACGCGATCGGCACCCACGGCCTGCGCCGCGGCGATGGCGCCATCGATCACCAGGTGCGGCGCAAAGGCCAGCAGCACGGCGTCTTTGTTGCTGGCTGGTTCGCCCTCGGTGCCGTTGGCCACCACGACCGCCCCGCGACGGCGCGCCAGCAACGATCGTTGGCTGCGGCGCGAGCGCACGGCCTCGAGCTTGACCGCGGCCGGGAAGCCGGCTCCACCACGGCCCCGCAAGCCAGCACGCCCCACTTCCTCGACGAGGGCCATGTCCGAGGCGTCAGGACGCGGGCCGAAGCGGCGGGCGTGGGCGGCGAGCGTCGTTGCCGGCGGTGATGACACCAGCCGAGGCAGCACGGTGGCCGACGGTGTCCAGGTGGAGCGGGTGGCCGACGCGCTCATCGGTGGCCCTCGACGGCGCCGGTGGCGACAGCGGGCGAGCCAACCGCGGCGGCCGAGCCGGTGTTCGTCGCCGGTGTCCCTGCCCGTTTCGCCCAGCCCGGTTGCAGCGGCCCCGACAGCGCCCAGGCGACGACGAGCACCGGGACCACGACCGTGGCGATCGCCCCCGCGACGCGGGTGCCGGCGTGAGCGGGCCAGCCGATGGCGAGCCGGCACCAGCACGCCACCAACACCGTGACAGCGCAGGCGACGTAGACGGCCTGGGCCCATCCGGTCTGGCTGTCGCTGCCCGTGCCCAGCCCGTGCAGCATCGCTACCGGCCACGCCAGCCAGGAGGTGAGGTGAACGGCCTGCCAGGCGCGGTAGCCGATGTGGCGGCGCAGGAGGCTGGTCGCCACGACGGCGATCAACAGGTCCACCGCCAGTGCGCCGAGGCCCAGCCAGATCGGCCGGTACGGCGACAGGAAGGGCACGACGGCATCGAGCCAGCCGATCGGCGCGAAGCCGTCGAGCACGGTCGTGGCGATGTGGGCGCCTAGGAAGCACACGGCGAGGAGCGACACGTTGCGGTGGAGCGCCTGGGTGACGAAGCGCGGCCACGGCGTCGTGCGGAGTCTGGCCATCGCCAGGACCCCGAGGGCGACGCTGGCGGTCAGCAGGATGAGGGCGACGAAGCCGCTCGACCGCGTCAGGTACCACGCCAGTTTGGTGTCGGCGAGGATCATGGCGCGCTCATCATCGACCCCGGGAGGGCGAGCTCGAGCGGAGGCTCGTCGTCGGCCACGCTCAACGCGGCGGTCGTGCCCAGCGCGGCCAAGGCCACGGTCGGCCCGGTGGCGATCACGAGCTCCCCGATGTGACGACCGGCGACCGCCGGCGATTGCGGGGTACCGAGGCCGGCGCTTGCTGCGCCGGCGCCACCGTGGAGGGCGGATCGGTCGCTGCCGCGCTGGGGGCCGGCGTGGTCGCTGGCGTGGTGCCGGCGCTATTCGTCGCCGGTGCCGTCGCTGGGACTGTGGCCGGTGCCGTGGCGGGCGTCGTGGCCGCGAGGGGCGCGTCATCGGCCGCCGGCGCCTCGGTCACCGCCGGCGACGTGGGTTCGCTCGACGCATGGTCGGTGGATACCGCCGCCAGGCCGGCGAACACCGCCACACCGGCGAGGCTGCCGGCGGCGATCCAGCGGGTAGCAATCGTGGTCGTGGCCATGCCCCGGTCGCGCTCCAGCTCGGGGTGGCGCCGCTCGTGCACCGGTCCTCGGCGGCGGGCGGGCGGTTCCTGGGGTTGCTGAGGCATTCGAGTTCCTTACGGTGGCGAGCGCCCATAGGTTTGCCCGACGAGGTAAGAGAAATGCCGCGGCTAGGTAAGACCTTCCTGAGAGCTTCCTGGGAACTCGGCGGGGGCGCTCACATCCGGCGGCGGCAGCGAGATCGTGAACACGGCGCCTCCTCGCGGGTCGTTGGCCACCGTGACCGCCCCGTCATGAGTGGCGACGACGTCGCGCACGATCGCCAGGCCGAGACCAGATCCGGGCTCGGATCGGGCCATCGGCGCCCGGTAGAAGCGGTCGAAGACCCGCTGCTGGTCGGCCGGTGCGACACCAGGGCCGTGGTCTCGAACGGCGACGAGACCCGACCGCACGGTCATCTCGATCGGGAGGCCGGACGGGTCGAACTTGGCGGCGTTGTCGAGCAGGTTGTCGAGCGCCCGCAGGAGCGCACGGGGCCGGCCCACCACGATGGCGGTCTGGGCGTTCAGGTGCACCTCGCGGCCCGTGCGTCGCTGCGCTCGTGCGGCAGCGCGCCGGGCCAGCTCGGCGAGGTCCACCCGAGTCGGTGGCTCGTCGTCGTTGTCGGCCATGGCCAGCGTCACCAGCTCGTCGGTGAGGACGCTGAGCTCGCGCAATTCGGTGCCGACGTCGTCCAGCACGACCGCTCGCTCCTGCGCGGACAGCTCCGGGTGGCGCCGGAGCACGTCCACGTTCGTGCGCAGGGCCGTCAGGGGCGTGCGCAACTCGTGGCCGGCGTCCTGGACCAGCGCCTGCTGCTTGGCTCGGGAGCGCCGCAGCGCATCCAGCATCGTCTCGAAGCTCCGCGACAAGCGGTCGGTCTCGCTGGTGCCGCTGCCGCCGGGTACGTCGACATCGAGCGCGCCACTCGCGGCGATCTGCTCGGTCGCTGTCGTGAGCGTCACGATCGGGCGGGTCACGCGCCGGGCGATGAACCATCCCGCTGCCACGGCGGTGGCGGTGACGGCCAGCCCGAGCAGCGCGAACCGCATGCGTAGCGGCCCCAGCACCTCCTCCACCTCGTCGAGGTCCCGGGCCAGCTGCACGGCACCACCACCGGGGACGGCGATCGTCACGATGCGGCGGCCGCCGTCGGTCGAGTACCCGACGGCCGAGCGGCCACCGCTCGCCAATTGCCGATCGGCCGGCCCGACGGGCAGGGGGGCCGACTCGGTCGAGGCGTAGGGCGATCCGTCGGCATCGAGGCACTGGATGTTGGTGCCGGTGAGGTCGGCCAGCCGGCCCTGATCACCGTCCACTTCGTCCGGCGCGCGGCTGATCTGCTCGCACACGAGCCGGGCGTAGCGGCCGTCCGGGTCGGCGACGCGCTGGGCCTGGTTGGCCAGCGAGCTGTCGACCTCGGCATAGAGGCGATCGGCGGTGGCGCGGTAGCCGGCGATGGCCACGACCGCCGCCGCCAGGGCGGCCAGCAGGCCGAGCGCCAGCGCCAGGCGCGCCCGCAGCGTCACGCTGCCCGCGCCGTCACGCTGACCGGGCCGTCATGCAGACCTGATGGTGTAGCCAAGGCCTCGCACCGTGTGGATGATCCTCGGTTCGCCGCCTTCCTCCAACTTCCGCCGGAGGTAGCCGACGTAGACCGCCAGCGTCTTGGAGTCAGGACCGAAGTCATAGCCCCACACGCGGTCGTAGATCATCGAATGGGTGCACACGATGCCCGCGTTGCGGGTGAGCACCTCCAGGAGGTCGTACTCGGTCTTGGTCAAGTCCAGCTCGCGCTGGCCCCGCCAGGCCTGCCGCGCCGCCGGTTCCATGGTGAGGTCGCCGGCCCGCAGCGCACTCTCGTGGTCGTCGGCCGTCGTCCTGCGCAGCAGCGCCCGCACCCGGGCCAAGAGCTCGTCGAGGGCGAACGGCTTGGGCAGGTAGTCGTCGGCGCCCGCGTCGAGACCGGCGACCCGGTCGCCGATCTCGGCCCGAGCCGTGAGGATGAGCACCGGGATCCGGTCGCCGGCGCTGCGCAGCTGGCGGCACACGCTCAGGCCGTCGAGCAGCGGCATCATCCAGTCGAGCAGCACCACATCGGGCCGGTCGGCTCCGATCGCGGTGAGGGCGGCCACGCCGTCGGCCACCGTGTGCACGTCGTGGCCTTCCAGTTCCAGGGCGCGCGTGAGGGCCTCTCGAACGGCGCGATCGTCCTCAGCCAGCAGCACCCGAGTGCGCATCGTCACGCACGTCTAGTCGCGTCAGGTGAGCGGCGGGTAAATACCGCTGGCGATGAGCTGGTCCTGCCGGGTGGCCCGCCACCGTTGCGAGGCCCGGGTCACCCGTCCGCGCTGGTCTGATGCCATGGCATCAGGATGCGTCGTTTGTTTCTGGAGGAGCAGGGTCCAAGGTCCCTACCGGCGCCGCGACCGAACTCGTAGGTTCGCTTCATGGAATTCGACATCTCCCCGAAGATGCAGACGATCCTGGAGATGGTCGGCTCGTTCATGGATGCCGAGGTGATCCCGCTCGAGCGCGTCATGCTCCACGACGAGACGACCGTGCTCGATGCCGCCGTCGCCCGGGCGCAGGACAAGGTCCGTCAGATGGGACTGTGGGCATCGAACCATCCGGTGGACCTGGGTGGTCTCGGCCTCAACATGGTGGAGCACGGCCTGTTCAGCGAGGCGCTCGGCCGGAGCCCGCTCGGTCATCTGGTGTTCGGTGTCCAGGCGCCCGACGCCGGCAACGTCGAGATCCTCCACGCTCACGCCACCGACGAACAGCGCGAGCGCTACCTCCGGCCGCTCGTCGAGGGCAAGATCCGCAGCTGCTTCTCGATGACCGAGCCGGAGATGCCCGGCTCCAACCCCGTGATGATGGGCACGACTGCCGTGAAGGACGGGCGCGACTACGTCATCAACGGCCAGAAGTGGTTCACGTCGTCGGCCGATGGCGCCGACTTCGCCATCGTCATGGCCGTGACCAACCCGGGTGCTCCTCCCCACCAGCGCGCCAGCATGATCCTGGTCCCGACCGACACCCCTGGCTTCAACCTCGTCCGCAACGTCAGCGTGATGGGTCATGCCGGATCGGGTCACGCCAGTCACGCCGAGATCATCTACCAGTCGTGTCGCGTGCCGCAGTCGAACCTGCTGGGGGCCGAGGGCGACGGGTTCCTGCTGGCCCAGGAGCGGCTGGGGCCCGGGCGCATCCATCACTGCATGCGGTGGCTCGGCATCGCCAGCCGCGCCTTCGACATGCTGTGCGCAAGGGCCAACGAGCGCCAGATCACACCCGACGGCGAGACGCTGGCCGATCGCCAGGTGATCCAGCACTGGGTGGCCGAGCTGGACGCCGAGATCCGGGGCGCCCGGCTCCAGACGCTGCACGCGGCGTGGATGATCGACTGCTACGGCACCAAGGCGGCCCGAGACGAGATCTCGGCCATCAAGTTCTCGGTGGCCAACACGATGTTGCACACGGTGGACAAGGCCATCCAGGTCCACGGCGCGCTGGGCGTCACCGACGACACGATCCTGTCGCACTGGTACCGCCACGAGCGCGCCGCCCGCATCTACGACGGCGCCGACGAGGTGCACAAGACGACCCTCGGCCGCCGCATCCTGCGGCGCTACGCCGCCGCTCCCACTCCCGCGCCGGTGTAGCGCCGGCCGCGGGCGCGCTCCCCGCGGGTGTGGCGGCCGCCTCGGACGCTCGGCCCGGGCGCTTTGTGTCACGTCGATCGAGACGAATTCGAGATCGACGTCACACAGCCACCGATGAGCCGTTGGCGTGCGCCGCACGGTGACCGGCCGGTCACGCCGGGGTCTCGGCGTTCGGGTGAAAGTATGACGCCCGGGCGGCCCAGACCGAGCGAGGAGCCACACCCGTGACCGACCAGCGTGACCCCCGCCTCGTGGCGCCGTGACGTGGGGGTAGCCGTTTTCACCTCCCTGGCCGGCTACGAGCGGCGCTGGATGCGCGGCGACCTCATCGCCGGGCTGACCGTGTGGGCCGTCCTGGTGCCCGAAGCGCTCGCCTACGCCACCATCGCCGGCGTATCGCCGGTCGTGGGCCTCTATGCGGCGCCGCCGGCGCTCGTCCTCTATGCGGTGTTCGGCAGCTCGAAGCACCTGGTCGTCGGGCCCATGTCGGCCACGGCGGCCTTGTCGGCGGCGGCGGTGGCCGATCTGACGACCGGCGGTCCGAACGAGTTCGCCGCCTTCACGGCCATGCTGGCCATCACCACCGGGGTCATCGCGCTGGCCAGCGCGACGGTGACGAGGGCACTGAGCTGAGTCGGGTGCGAGCGCCGGCGCGCTGGTTGATGGCGGTCTGGGAGAAGCCGCCAGCGGGCGGCATCGAGCGGAAGAACGTGCCGGCCACGCTGGACAGCCCGATGGCGACGAGCTCGGCGTCGTTGTCGATGGGCGGCCCTGACGGGCGCCGCACGCTGCGGCCCACCGACACGGTCTCCAGGAACACCATGATGGCGATGGCGAACGCCCCCGGGGGCCAGCGCGCCGAGTTGATCGAACGAGGGGGCCACCGGTGTGGGCAGGCCCGAAGGCACCTTGGCGATCAGGGCGACGCCGTGCTCGTCGAGTGATCCCAGGCTGACGAGGGCGATGCCGCCGACCACGGCGACCCAGCGGTCCGGGGACCCGCGGCGCCAGCCGGCTGAGGCCCAGCAGTACGGCGACGGTGATGGCCGAGAAGACCAACGTCGTGACGCTGATGTCGGACAGCTGGTCGAAGACGCCTCGCATCTCGGCGAGGAAGCTGTCGGCGGAGGGATCACCGGGAATGCCGAGCACCTTGGGTAGCTGGCCGGCGGCCACGGTGAGGCCGACGCCGACCTTGATGCCGGTCAGCGTGGAGGCGGTGAGCACCGCCACCGTCGACGTCGTGCTCACCGACAACGTCCGTGATCCGCCGAGCAGGGCGTAGACCACCATGGGCACCATGCACGTGTAGAGACCGACCTGCACCGGCGGTGCGGCGATGGTGGCGTAGGCCATCGCCTAGGCGATCACTACGGCACCGGCGCTGAGGCCGCCGACGACGTCCTTGGACAGCCACGAACGGTCGTAGCTCCGCAGCCAACCCGCGGCGGTGAGGTGCGGGCCGCCCACCGGTTCATCATGGCGGATGCCGGACGACCGGTGGGTCTAGGATCGAACGAGTGTTCGCCATCGACGAAACGCTCACGGACGCCCAACGCGCCGCCGTCGCCCACGGCGACGCGCCGCTGGTGGTGATCGCCGGGGCCGGGTCGGGCAAGACCCGAACGGTGGTGGCGCGCGTCGGCGCGCTGCTGGAGCGGGGCGTCGCGCCGGAGCGCCTGTGCCTGCTCACGTTCTCCCGTCGGGCGGCGGCGGAGATGCTGGGGCGCCTGGGACCGGCCGGGGAGCGGGTGTGGGGCGGCACCTTCCATGCCGTCGGCACGCGCTTGCTTCGTCTCCACGGCCGGTCGGTGGGCCTGGACCCTGGCTTCACCGTGCTCGACGCCGCCGACGCGGTGGAGCTGATGGGTCTGGTGCGCACCGAGGGCGGCTTTGCCGCAGACGCCCGCAGCGGTGGCCGGCGGTTCCCCTCGGCGGACACCCTCGTCGCCATCGCCAGCCGCAGCGTCAACGCCCAGGAACGCCTCGCCGACACGGTGGGGCAGCGGTTCCCGTGGTGCCAGGACCACATCGACGCCGTGCGCGGCTGCCTGGTCGGCTACACGCAGCGCAAGCGCGACCGTCACCTGCTCGACCTCGACGATCTGCTGCTGTTCTGGCGGGCGCTGCTGCGCGACGGGCCGTCATCACGCGCGGCCACCGCGTTCGACGCCGTGCTGGTCGACGAGTACCAGGACACGTGCGTGCTCCAAGCCGACATCGTCGATGCGCTGTGCCCGGAGGGGCGGGGTCTGACCGTCGTCGGCGATGACGCCCAAGCCATCTACGGCTTCCGGGCGGCCACGCCGCGCAACATCCTGGACTTCGGCGCGCGCTATCCGGCCGCCGCGCTCGTTCGCCTCCAGGCCAACCACCGGTCCACGCCCGAGATCGTCGCCGTCGCCAACGCCGTCATGGCGGCGGCCGCCCGAGGGCATTCGTCGGGCAACGTGCTGGTGTCGACCCGGCCGTCCGGCCGTGTCCCCGTCTTGCGGACGTGCGGCGACGAAGCCGACGAAGCGGCGCAGGTGGCCGACCGTGTCCTGCAGCACCGTGACGAGGGGATCGAGCTGCGGCGCCAGGTCGTGCTGTTCCGCGCCGCGTGGCATGCCGACCTGCTCGAGCTGGAGCTGGCTCGCCGGGACATCCCGTACGTGAAGTACGGCGGGCTGCGCTTCCTGGAGGCGGCCCACGTGAAGGATCTGCTCGCCCTGCTGCGCGTGCTGGACAACCCTTGGGACGAGCTGGCCTGGGGCCGGACATGGCGTCTCCTCGACGGCGTCGGCCCGGCCACGGCCGCCCGTCTGGCCGACCAGCTCGGCCTGCGGGCCGGCGCCGACGCCGGTGCGCCAACGCCGCTGGCCCAGCTCCTGGCGGCGCCACCAACGGTGCCCCCGGGCGCGGCGGGCGCCATGGGCGAGCTGCGCGAGGCCCTGGCCGAGTGTGCGGCGGCGCCGCCTGCGCCCGGCCCGCAGGTCGAGCGCCTGCGCCGGTTCCTCGACCCCGTCGTGCGCCGTCGCTACGACAACGCCGAGGCCCGCCTTGCCGACCTGGAGCAGGTGGAGGCGGCCGCCGCCGGCTACCCCTCGCGCACCGCCCTGCTCACCGACCTCGTGCTCGACCCGCCGTCGTCCACGTCCGAGCTGGCCGGCCCGCCGTCGCTCGACGACGACTGGCTCACCCTGTCCACGGTGCACTCGGCCAAGGGCGGCGAGTGGGACGTCGTGCACGTCCTCCACGCGTCCGACGGTTGCTTCCCCTCCGACATGGCCTGCGGCTCGGTGGAGGAACTGGAGGAGGAGCGTCGCCTCTTGTACGTGGCCGTCACTCGTGCCCGCAGCGCGCTGGAGGTGTCGTGGCCGCTGCGCTACCACCACAACCGACGGCACCCGACCGACACCCACAGCTGGTCGCAGCGCTCTCGCTTCCTCACCCCGCAGGTGCGGGAGCTGATGCGAGCGGAGACCACCGCCACCGCCGAAGCCGACGAACAGGCGCCGGTCGGCGCGCCCATGGCGGGCGTGGCGACGGCGGCCGTCGACCGGCTGCTCGGCGATCTGTGGGGCGCCTGAGCCGCCTCACCACACGTCGATGCGCTTGGGCGCCGCGCCGGCCGGGCGCCGCCGGCCGGCGACGGAACGGAGGCCGTTCACCAACCAGTGCCGGGTGTCCATGGGGTCGATGACGTCATCGACGCCGAAGGCCACGCCCTGGTGCAACGCCTTGCTCTGCTCGTAGGCCTTGGCGACCAGTTCCTCGAAGCGGGCCAGTCGGGCTTTCGGGTCCTCGATCAGGGCCAGCTCGTTGCGGTAGCCCAGCTTGATCTGGCCCTCCAACCCCATGCCCGCGAACTCGCCGGTCGGCCACGACACGCAGAAGAACGGCTCCAGCACGCTGCCGCCCGCCATGGCCAGTGCGCCCAGCCCGTACGCCTTGCGCAGCACCACCATGAACATCGGCGTCGTCAGGTTGGCCCCGGTGATGAACAGGCGGTTGCAGTGGCGCACGAGACCCGTCTTCTCGACCTCGGGCCCCACCATGATGCCGGGCGTGTCGCACAGCACCACGAGCGGGATGTCGAAGGCGTCGAGCAACTGCATGAAGCGGGCCGCCTTGTCGGAACCGTCGCTGTCGATGGCTCCGGCGAGGTGGTTGGGGTTGTTGGCCACGATGCCGATCGGCTGCCCCTCGATCCTGGCCAGCGCTGTCACCATGCCCAGCCCGAAGTGCCGGCGCAGCTCGAGCACCGAGCCGGTGTCGGCCAGTCCTTCGATGACGGCACGGGTGTCGTAGGTGCGCAGGCGGTTGGCCGGGATGACCGAACGCAGCGTCCGCTGGTCGGCACACTCCCAGCCGGCCAGCGGTCCCTGGAAGTAGCCGAGGTACTTCTTGGCCACCTCGACCGCTTCGGCTTCGTCGCTGACGCCCACGTCGACGACACCGCTGGCCAACTGGACGTCGAGCGGCCCGACCTCGTCGGGGGTGAACACGCCGAGGCCGCCGCCCTCGATCATGGCCGGACCGCCCATGCCGATGTTGGAGTCCTCCGTGGCGATGATCACGTCGCAGGCACCGAGGATGGCGGCGTTCCCGGCGAAGCACCGACCCGAGTTGATGCCGATCGTCGGCACCACGCCGTTGAGGCGGGCCATGGTGGAGAAGGTGGGCGTCACGAGCGGGCGCGTCAGCCAGCCGCCCGAGCTGTCGCGGTTCTTCGCCGCACCGGTGCGGTTGCCGCCGGTGCCGGCCCGGCCGCCGCCGCCTTCGGTGAAGAAGACGACCGGCAGCTTCCACGCCTTGGCGATCTCCAGCATGCGATCGGTCTTCGGATGGTTGATCGGTCCCTGCGTGCCGGCGAGCACCGTGTAGTCGTAGGCACACACCACGGCGCGCGCCGCCGCCGGGTCGAACCGGTCGCCGTTCACGCTGCCGACGCCACACACCATGCCATCGGTGGGGAACTTGCGGATGACCTCGTCCATGGGCAGCCCGGTGGCCGGCGTCAGCACCAGCTGGCCGTGCTCGACGAAGCTGCCCTCGTCGCACAGGTGGGCGATGTTCTCGCGGCGCCGTGCGTTGGTGCGTCTTGCGCCGCCGGGCCACCGCGTCGGGCCGGGCGTCGTCGAGCGTCACCGCATGGCGTTCCAGCACCTCGGCCAGATCGGGCCGGATCTCGTCGAGATCGATCTCCTCGTCGGCCGCAGTGGTCAGCCCGCCCACATCGGCGGCCTCGACGAACACCAGCGGGTGGCCCTCGAACACGGCGTCCCCCACGCTGACACCGATGAGCCTCACGTAGCCCGCGGTGGTGGCCGCCACGACGTGCTCCATCTTCATGGCTTCCATGACGAGCAGCTGCTGGCCGGCGCGCACGGCGTCTCCGGCGGCCACGTTGATCTGCACCACGGTGCCCTGCAACGGCGAGCGGACGGCCGAGTCGTCGAGCATGCCGTCGCTCGCCGTTGTGGTGGCGACGGGGGCGCGGGCGGTGGTGCGGCCGTAGTCGAGCACGGCCAGCGGATCGGCGCTGTCCACCTTCACGCCGGCCAGTTGCGCTGCCGGTGCCCCGGCAGGACTGGCGGCGAAGTAGCGCTGCGGCTGTTGGCCGGCTCCGGCGACGAGCTCGGGCAGGTGCTCGTCGACGAAGCGCGTCGTGGCTTCGCCCGCCCCGACGGCGGGGTGCGCCAGGATCGCCTGGAGGAACGACGCGTTGGTGGCGACGCCCTCGACGCGCAGCTCCGACAACGCCCGGGCGGCCTTGGCCAACGCGTCGGCGAGCCGGGCCGAAGGTGTGTGCACGATGACCTTGGCCAGCAGCGAGTCGAAGTTCGGGCTGGTGCGGTAGCCGGCGTAGCCGAACGAGTCGGTGCGGTAGCCGGCGCCCGACGGCACCTCGAAGGCGGTGAGCACGCCGCCGGCCGGGTGGGCGCCGCCCTCGGCCGTCATCGTCTCCATGTTCACGCGCGCCTGGATGGCGATCCCCGCGGCGCGGGCACGGACGCCTGGTCCAGGCCGAGCTCGGCCAGCGTGGCGCCGGCCGTCAACTCGAGCTGCGCCCGCACGATGTCGAGACCGAGCACCTCCTCCGTAACCGTGTGCTCCACCTGAAGGCGAGGGTTGGCCTCGATGAACACGTAGCCGTCGTCGCCGGTGCGGTCGGCGTCGACCAGGAACTCGATGGTGCCGACGCTCTCGTACCGCACCTCTCGAGCCAGCCGGACGGCATCGTCGGTGAGGCGTTGGCGCAGCCCGGCCGGCAGCGTCGGGCTGGGCGCCATCTCGATCAGCTTCTGGTGGCGGCGCTGGATGCTGCACTCGCGCTCCCACAGGTGGCTGACGTCGTGGCCGTCACCGATCACTTGGACCTCGACGTGGCGAGCGCGGCCCAGGAGCGCTTCGGCGAACAACGAGCCGTTGCCGAACGCCGACGGTCGCCTCGGACCGGCACCGCTCGTAGGCCTCGGCGAGGTGATCGAGCTGCGTCACGATGCGAGCGCCGCGGCCGCCCCCGCCGGCCGTCGCCTTCAGGATCATCGCCGTGCCCGGCTCGAGCGTGGTGAAGAACTCGGCGGCGTCGTCGACGGAGATCCCGCCAGGCGTTCCCGCCAGCACGGGCACGCCCAGTTGCTCGGCCAGTGCGCGGGCGGCGGCCTTGTCGCCGAAGAGGGCGAGCACCTCGGGCGACGGTCCCACGAAGGCGATGCCCTCCTCGGCGCAGCCTCGAGCGAAGTGGGCCTGCTCGCTCAGGAACCCGTAGCCGGGGTGGATGGCGTCGCAGCCGGTCTCGGCGGCGATCTCCAGGATCCGGTCGGAGTCGAGATAGGCGGCGGGGCCGACCTTGCCGAGCGACCGGGCCTCGTCGGCCTTCCTGGTGTGGAGCGATTCGGCGTCGTCGTCGGAGTAGACGCCGATGCAGCCGATGCCCAGCTCCGACGCCGCGCGCATGATGCGAATGGCGATCTCGCCGCGGTTGGCCACCAGAAGTGTCTGCAAGCGGTCGAGGTTCGCATAGGTCGACCGGCGCCACCGAATTGCGGTGCGCGCGGCGTCGGGCTCGACACGTCGTTCGGTCGTGATCGAGGCTGGGGCGATGGCTTCCTCCGCCGGACGGCTCCAGGTGCTCGACCTGACCTCCACGCTGGGAGGCGCGTACGCCGGGCGGTTGCTGTCCGCAGGAGGCATCGACGTGGTGCGGGCGGAGCCGCCCGGTGGCCATTGGCTGCGGCGCTGGAGCGCCAGCGGCGCCCCGATTCCCGATGGTGAGTCGGGCGCGCTGTTCCAGTGGCTGTCGGGCGGGCAGCGAAGCGTCGTCGTCGACCCGGCCGATCCCGCCGACATCGCCGAGCTCCTCGAGTGGGTGTCGTCGACGGACGCCGTGCTCTGGACACCGGGCATGGCGCCGACCGCGGCGCCGGTGCTCACCCTCGATCAGGTGCAGGCGGCGGCGCCCGATGCGGTGATCACCGCGATCACGTCGTTCGGGCTCGCCGGGCCGTGGTCGGGTCGGCCCGCCACGGAGCTCACGCTGCAGGCGCTGTCGGGCGGTCCGGCGATGCGAGGGTCGCGAGCGTGGCCACCGATGACCGCCGGCGGTCAGCACGGCGAGTACATGGCCGGGGTGTTCTCCGCCGTGGCGACCATGATCGGGTTGCGCCGGCGCATCGACACCGGTCTCGGCGGCGTCATCGACGTTTCGGCGCTGGAGGCCGTCATCATGACGCAGCTCTTCAACCCGATCACGATGCAGACGATGGCGACCGGCCCTCGACCGCGGCGGGCCAAGGCCACCGTGGCCGACGTGGTGGCCTCGAAGGACGGCTACGTCGGTTTCGCGGTGGTGAACCGGCTCCAGCACTGGCACGACTTCTGCGCGCTGATCGGCCACGACGAGTGGGCCGCCGACGCGAGTCTGAACGTTCCGTGGAACCGGTCCGAGCGCTCCGACGAGCTGAACCCGCTCATCCGGGCATGGACCACCGAGCGCACCACCGCCGAGATCGTGGAGCTGGCGTCGCTCATGCGCATCCCGGCGATCGAGGTCGGCAACGGCGCCACCATCCCGTACATGGACCACTTCGCCGCCGCCGGCTTCTACGACGTCAACCCGAGTGGCGGGTTCCTGCAGCCGGCGCCGCCGTTCCGGCTCCACCCGCCGCTGCCCGGCGTGGAGCGGGCGCCGGCGCCCGGCCCGGCGGCACCGATCCGCACCACGACGCGCCCGACGGCGCGCGCCGCCGCCGCCGCCGCGACGGTTGATCCATCGAGGCGGCCGTTCGAGGGGCTGCGCGTCGCCGACTTCACGTCGTTCTGGGCCGGACCGTTCCTCACCCATTCGCTGGCGATGTTCGGCGCCGACGTCATCCACATCGAGTCGACGGCCCGCCCCGACGGTGCCCGCCTGATGGGTCATCGTCCGGCGACCGATCCGCAGTGGTGGGAGTGGTCGTCGTACTTCCACGCCACCAACACCAACAAGCGCGGCCTCACCCTCGACATGGGTCAGCTGGCGGGACGGGCCTTGGCCCGAAGGGTCGTCGCCGAATGCGACGTCGTCGTCGAGAACTACAGCCCCCGGGTCCTCGAGTCCTGGGGGCTCGGCTGGGACGACGTCCGGGCCTTGCGGCCCGACGCCATCATGGTGCGCATGCCCGCCTTCGGCCTGTCGGGTCCGTGGCGCGACCGCACCGGCTTCGCCATGACGATGGAACAGGTCTCCGGGATGGCATGGCTGACCGGCTTCCCCGAGCACGCGCCCGGTGCGCTCTTCGGGCCCTGCGACCCGGGCGCCGGGCTGCACGCGCTGTTGGGTCTCGTCTTCGCACTCGAGGCGCGCCGCCGCACACGGGCCGAGGAACGTTGGTCGAGGCGCCGATGGTGGCCGGCGCGCTGAACGTCGCCGCCGAGCAGGTCATCGAGCACTCGGCCTACGGGGCGCTGCTCCGGCCGAGCCGGCAATCGGGGTCCGGCCGCCGCCCCGCAGAACTGCTACCGCTCCAACGAGCACGACGAGGCCGACGGCCAGAGTCGTTGGGTGGCCATTGCCGTCGCCCGTGACGATCAATGGGCGGCGCTGGTCGACGTCCTCGGCCGGCCGGCCTGGGCGACCCAGGCGGAGCTGTCGACCGCGGCCGGGCGGCAGCGATGCCACGACCAGATCGACGAAGCCCTCGCCGGCTGGTGCGCCGAGCGCACCTCGGCCGAGATCGTCGGGTGCCTGTGGTCCGCCGGTGTACCGGTGGCCCCGGTCGTCCACCCGTCGGAGCAGCTCGGGTTCGACCAACTGGACGCGCGCCGGTTCTTCGAGACGGTGCGCCACCCGATCAGCGGTGACGAGGTGCACGTCACCTACCCGTTCCGCCTCCCGGGCCACGACGGGGCCGTGCATCGCCGCCCGGCTCCCACCCTCGGCCAGCACAACGACGAGCTGCTCGGCGAGCTCCTCGGCCTGTCGCCTCGTGAGATCGCCGGCCTGCGCGCCGCCGGCGTCATCGGCGACTCCGTCGCCACCTGACAGCGGCGAGGACACCACTGGTCCATCTGTGCCAGTGCGCGGTCCACCCAGCTTGACCAGGCGAAATGGCGCACGTGGTGCTTCCGGTCGGCGGCCAATTAGCGGAAGCTGATTGCTAGAGACAGAGCACGTATCGGCCGTTGGCCAGGCGGGAGATCGAGCCATGCACGTAGGTACCTTCTTTTCGAGCGCGCACCGCCACGGGCGTGCCGCGCTGGTGATCGGTGGCCTCCTGGCCACCTCGGTGGCCATTGCCGCCGGTCCCACGACCGCATCGGCCGCCGCCGGCGCCACAACCGCCTTCCATCCGCTGCCGCCGACGCGCCTCCTCGACACCCGCCCCGTCCAGGCCCTGGCCGCCGGCCAAGCGATCACCGTGGCCGTCGCCGGTCACAACGGGATCCCTGCTGATGCCGCCGCCGTGGTGCTGAACCTGACGGCCACCGAAGCGGCCGGCGCCGGCTTCCTGACGGCCTACCCGTCGGGCACCCCTCGTCCCGAGACGTCCGTGCTGAACGTCGAGCGGGCCGCCGACACCCTCGCCAACGTCGCCACCGTGCAGCTGGGCGCCGACGGGGGCGTCGCCCTCTACGGCTCGATCGGCATGGACGTCGTGGTCGACGCCTTCGGCTATTACTCGAGCGCGACGAGCGCCACCGCCGGGCGGTTCGTGCCCGTGCAGCCGCAGCGGGTCATCGACACCCGCAGCGCCCACGCCGTCGCACCGGGCGCCACCGTCCGGGTCGACTTCGGTGCGGCCATCCCACCCGGCATGAGCGCCATCACCGCCACGGTGACCGTCACCGAGGCCACCGCTGCCGGCTACTGGACAGCCTGGCCCGCCGACACGGCGCAGCCCTCCACGTCCAACCTGAACGTCACCGCCGCCGGCCAGACCGTGGCCAACCAGATCATCGTCCCCGTCACCAGCGACGCCATCTCGATCTTCTCCCAGGCCGGTGGCCAGCTGATGGTGGACGTGACCGGTTACTTCACCAGCGATTCCTCGCCGGCGTCGGCCACCGGACTCTTCATCCCGATGGCCCCGCAGCGCCTGCTCGACACCCGCTCGTCCACCGACCCCGCCACCGCCGGCCCGCTCCCTGCGGCCTTCACCGTCGAGGTGCCGACCGCGGCCTACGCCGCCGTCGCCGCCAACATCACGATCGTCGGCGCCCTGCAGCCCGGCTACGTCACCGTCTTCCCCGCCGGCACCGTCCGGCCCGAGGCCTCCAGCCTCAACGCCAGCCGCGTCGGGCACACCGTTGCCAACCACGTCACCGTGGCCCTCAGCACCCGGGGTCTGGCCCTGTACACCCAGGGCGGCGCCAACCTGCTCGTCGACGTGAGCGGCTACTACACCGGTGCCGGCTTCGGCGCCACCCTCGCCCCCCAGGTCAACCCCGTCCGGGTGCCCGATCGCATCGCCATCCCGTCAGCGGGGATCGATGTCGCCGTCGGCTACGGCGTCGACCCGGCCACCCTCGCCAGCGGGCCGGGCTACTGGCCGGACTTCGGGAAGCTGGGCCAGCCGGGCAACGTCGTCATCGGCGCCCATCGCACCTCCCACGGCGGCCCCTTCGAGCACATCGACCTGATCGCCAACGGCGCCGACATCTGGGTCTACGCCGGCGGGGCCCAGTTCCACTACGTGGCCACCAGCAACTTCATCGTGAACTTCGACCAGGCCGAGCCGGTCGTGCGCCAGACCGACGCCCACGAGCTCACGCTGTTCGCCTGCCACCCGCCGGGGTCCGAGACCCAGCGCTACGTCGTGCGGGCGGTCGAGGTGGGCACCGCCTAACCGACCCGCCTCGTCCCCCCGGGCGCCACCGGCGCCACCCATGAGCCGCGAATCCTGCCGCTCGGCCTGCCGTTGACCAGCCGGTTGACCACGCCGAGCGGCAGATTCGCTACTTTTCGCGCCCAAACCGGAAATGAACTGCTAGTTTGATGGTGCTTGGGGGCCACCATGACCAGCCCACGGCTGACCAGCCCACGGCTGACCAGCCCACGGCAATCCGATGCAGGACCGGCGACCGTGCTCATCGTCGACGACCACGAGTTGGTGGCCGAAGCGCTGCAGCGGACGCTGTCGGCCGAACCCGACCTCGAGGTCATCGGCCACGTGCTCACGGTGGCCGCCGCCATCGAGGCGGCCCGGGCCGGGCAACCCGACGTGATCCTGATGGACTTCGCCCTGCCCGACGGCCACGGCACCGAGGCGGCGGCGATCATCAAACGGGAGCTGCCCAGGACCGAGATCGTGATGTTGACCGGTCAGGCCGACAGCGGCGTCCTGGCCGCCGCCCTCCAGTCGGGCTGCTCGGGCTTCGTCACCAAGGACGGCAGCCTGCGCGACCTGGCCAGTGTCATCCGGGGGGTGCTGGCCGGGGAGGTCCGCGTGCCCCAGAAGCTCATCGCCGAACTGGCCGCCTACCTCCGGCCCCGACCGGCGGCCACGGGTTCGGACCTCACGCGCCGCGAGCTCGAGATCCTGCGGATGCTGGCCGACGGCATGTCGACCACCGCCATCATGGAGGACCTGGTCCTCAGCATCCACACGGTGCGCAACCACATCCGGAACCTCCTCACCAAGCTGAACGCGCAGTCGCGGCTCGAGGCCGTGGCCATCGCCACGAGGCAGGGACTGATCGGCCCGGTGGAACACGGTGGTCCGATGTGACGGCGCGGGCCGGGCCGGGGTTCCAAGCATCGTTCGAGGAGGCGCGTGGTGGCGCCCTCGGCGTGGACGTCGAGGGTCGCATCGGCTTCCGTAAGAACGCCGAGGACAAATTCCTGGGCCTGCTGGAAGCGGCGCCCGACGCCATCGTCGGCGTGGACGCACGCGGCCGCATCGCCCTCGTCAACGCCCAGGCCGAGCGATTGTTCGGCTACCCGCGCGACGAGCTGCTCGGCAACCCGGTCGAGATCCTCATACCCGAGCGGGCGCGTGCGGCCCACCTCGAGCACGAGCGGAACTACCTCGCTGATCCGAAGCCCCGGCCGATGGGTGCCGGCATCGAGATGTCCGGCCGGCGCAAGGACGGTTCCGAGTTCCCCGCCGAGATCAGCCTGAGCGCCTTCGACACCGACGACGGGATCATCGTCTGGACCGTGATCCGCGACATCACCGACCGGCTCGAGGAGCAACCCGAGCACCAGTCGCAACGGTTGGAGAGCCTGGGCCAACTCGCCGGCGGCATCGCCCACGACTTCAACAACCTCCTCGCCGTCATCTTGAACTACGCCTCGTTCATCGACGAGGAAGTCGCCACGGCGGTCAGCGCGCCGGACGGTGAGCGGTGGCTCGGCGTGAAGCGGGACGTGGAACAGGTGATCCGCGCCGCCGAACGCGCCGCGCAGCTGACCCACCAGCTGCTGGCCTTCGCCCGGCGCGATGTGGTGCGGCCGCAGATCCTCAACCTCAACGACGTGGTGACCGACGTCGAGCAGCTGCTGCGGCGCTCGATCGGTGAGCACCTCGAACTGGTGACGTCACTGGCCGAGGACCTGCTGCCGATCTTCGCCGATCGGGGTCAGGTCGAGCAGGTGCTGGTGAACCTGGCGGTCAACGCCCGTGACGCGATGGACCAGGGCGGCACCCTCACCATCGACACCCAGAACGTGGAAGCCGACGCCGACTCCAAGCTCGCCGCCTCGCGCCGCGGGGTCGGCGCCAGCTCGTACGTGGAGCTGCGGGTGACCGACACGGGCACCGGGATCGACAAGGAGACCCTCGAGCGCGCCTTCGAGCCGTTCTTCACCACCAAGCCGAAGGGGGAGGGCTCGGGGCTGGGCCTCGCCACCGTGTACGGCATCGTCGCCCAGGCCGGGGGCGACGTGCGCATCTACTCCGAGCCGGGCATGGGCACCACGGTGCGGGTGCTGTTCCCGGTCACCGACGCCGGGCCGGCGACGGGTCCCCAGCCGGCCCAGCCGGTGCGGACCCATGGTGGCGAGACGGTGCTCGTCGTCGAGGACGAAGACGCGATGCGCGAAGTCACCCGGCGGATCCTCGCCCGCAAGGGCCACGAGGTGCTGGTGGCCCGCTCAGGCCCGAACGCCATCGAGATCGTCAGCGGCCATCCGGGCCAGATCCACCTGCTCGTCACCGACGTCGTCATGCCCAAGATGCTCGGCAAGGAAGTGGCCGAGCGCATCAAGGTGCTGCGCCCGGGCATTCGGGTGCTGTTCATGTCGGGCTACGCCCAGCCGGTGCTGGCGTCGGAGCGCACGCTCGACGCCGGCGTCGTGCTCATCGAGAAGCCGTTCACCGAGCAGGGACTCCTGGCCAAGGTCCGCGAGGTGCTCGACGCGCCCTCCGTCTGAGGCGCTTCCGGGGACGGAGGTCCGCTCGCCTTCGTGAGGTGAACGGTTCGGTACCGACAGTGGCAACGCATCTCTAGAAAACGCGTCGGGTTTGATACGCTCGCCGGCCGTGCCGGAATGGAGCTTCCTCACCAACCACGCGCGGGTGCTGCTGTGCATCGCCCATGACCCCGGCATCCGCCTGCGCGACATCGCCCATTCGCTGCACATCACGGAGCGCACCGCCTACGGCATCGTCACCGATCTGACGGAGGCCGGCTACGTGCTGAAGGAGAAGGACGGCCGGCGCAACCGCTACCAGATCCAGGTCCACCTGCCGTTGCGCGAGAGCATCGCCCGAGAGCAGACGATCGGCGAGGTGCTGGAGATCCTCGTCGACACCAACCGCGCCCGCCGACGCAATGACGGCGATGGCGATGGCGTCAGCACGGATGCCGACGCCCCCGAGCGTCTCCACAGCGTGCCCGACTACAGCCCGCCGCCCGCCGGCGACCAGCGCAGCAGCAGCGGGCAGGGCGGTCAGGCCTGAAACTCGCCTGGCGTCACGCCTGTTCGGGCCAGCGCCGTCCGGCGATGAGCACGGCGCCCACGATCAGGAGGCCGGCGGCAATGGCGATGGGGACGGCCGGGCCCGAACCGGTGGCCGGCAGTGCCGCGGTGGGGGCGATGGCGGTCGGCAAGACCTCTGACGAGGGTGTCTCCGCCGGGATGCCCGCACTGGCGACCGGGGCCGACCAGCTCGGCGTCGACGGGGTCGGCGTGACGAGGGCGGCGGCCGGGGGAACGGTCGTCGTGGGGAACGGCACCAGGGTGACCCCGAGCGTCTCCGCCGTGGTGGACGCCACCGGCGGCAGGCAATTGTTGATGGGCTGCAGGGGCACCGAGCGGGTGCCCTGGCTCTCGCCGTCGTCCCAGCGCACGGTGTAGTTCAGCTTGCCGGGGGCGGCGACGATCACGTTGACGGACGCCTTTCCGTTCGCCGGCATCACCAGGCTGCCGGCGGCCGGACCGCTGTAGGTCAGCTTCGCCCCCAGGGGGAACTCGTTGGTGAACACGACGGTGGATCGGGACTGGCCATTGATGCAGGTCTGCGTCACCGACGCCGCCGCGCTGTGGGCGAACGCCGGGCTGGCGACCCCCATGACCACGCACGCTGCCAACGCGCTACCGCTGGCCGCCATCACGCCGCTACGCAGGAGATACTTCGTTCCCATGGTTGCCACCCTCCCGCCGCTGTTAGTAACCGGATGGCCACTAAGAGAAGCACTCTAGCGGCAATGTACCAGAAATAGATTACTAGTTACTCTAGGCCGATATGACCAATTCTCGTCAGTGGCGCGGTGCCCCCAAGGTCCTCCGCGGGTGTCGGAAGTGGCTAGACCCCGAGGGCGCGGGCGAGGGCGGCGCGCTCGTCGGCCAGCCAGCGTCGCGACAACGCCGAGCGCGAGACGAAGTTGCTGGAGCCGTGGAAGGCGCCCGGGTACACGTGCAGCTCGACCGGCACGTCGGCGCGCATGAGGGCCTGGGCGTAGGCGATGTCCTCGTCCAGGAACAGGTCGAGGTCGCCCACGTTGATGTACGCCGGCGGCAGGCCGGCGAGGTCGGTGGCACGCGCCGGGGCGGCGTAGGGCGAGATGTCCTCGGCGCCGGCCCGTCCGGCGAGGTAGGCGTTCCAGCCGACGAGGTTGGCGTCGCGGTTCCACACCTTCGGATCGACGACCGTGTGGCTGCTCGGTGTGATGTTGCGGTCGTCGAGCATCGGGTACACGAGGAGCTGGAACGACACCGGCACCTCACCGCGATCGCGCGCCAGTAGCGCCAGACCGGCGGCCAGGCACCCGCCGGCGCTGGCGCCGCCGATGGCGATGCGCTCCTGGTCGAGGTCCAGTTCGTCGGCGCTGGACGCCAGCCATCGCAGCCCGGCGTAGCAGTCCTCCAGCGGGGCGGGGTAGGGGTACTCCGGCGCCAGGCGGTACTCGACCGAGGCCACCACGATCTGCAGCTTCTCGGCGATGGCGGCGCACGAGTCGTCGTTCATGGCGATGTCGCCCATCACCAGCCCCCCGCCGTGGATCCAGTAGAGCCCGGGCGCAGGGCTTGGCGGCTGCGCCGGCCGGTACAGGCGCACGAGGACATCGGGAGCGCCGTCGGGCCCGGGGGCGTAGCGATCCTCGATCGTCAGGCCCTCCGGCACCGGCGGATGCGCCACCGACGCCGCCAGTGTGGCCATCGCCGTGCGGGTACCGGGGATGTCGTCGGCCAGGCCGGCGAGGAGGTCGGTGGGCATGGCCCGGTAGACGGCGAGGTGTTCGGCATCGAGACGGCTGACCAGGTCCATGTGGTTCCCCCGGGTGATCGACGGCGCCCGCAAACTACGGCGCGCCTCAGCCGGCGGGCCAATGACGATCGCCGGCGCGCTCCGCTCATGGTGAGTTATGGTTTGGTCTGGTCCCACTGAGCGCGCCAGGGGGTACGAACATGGGTGGCAAGGGTGGTGGCGGCGGCTCCAGCACGGATGTCAACGTCGACTCCGAGTCCAGTGCCACGGTCGACATCGTCGGGCTCGACGACATCAATGCCGATGTCACCTCGACGATCACGCTGAACCTGCCGCAACCGCTGCGCACCGAGGGCAGCAACGTCGTCGAGCTGAAGCCGGTCGAGGCTGACCTCGACCTGGACACGACGACGCGGCTCACGGTCGATCCGTTGAAGACCGACAGCAGCGTGTCGGTGGACCTCAAGCCGGCCGTCGTCGACCTGTGCCTCACCGTGAACGTGGGCAAGCTGCCCAACGTCTGCGTGCGTCAGCCGTACAGCCATCACGTCGGCATCACGCTGTTCGGCTACGAGGTGTGGGGGATCAGCGTCTCCGGCGAGCAGCAGACCGTGATCGAGGAGCTCGACCGACGGCCGCAGGTGGCCTGGGGCGCAGCGACCGCGGTCTGGCCGCCGGCGGGCCCGCGAACGGCGCCCCCCGAGCGGCCCAGCCGCGACGCCGGCGGACTACGGGTCCGGCTCGGGCCGTAACGGCAGCCTGATGCGCGAGCGGCTCCCCGACTACGACATCGTGGCCTTGCCGGCCGATGCGCCCATCGTGCTGTCCGGCCCGCCCGATCGGCTGACGGGGCGCCTCGCCCTCCACAACGCCGGCGAGACCCGCGTGGTGCTGCGCCAGGCGGCGCTGCGCGATGTGAGCGGCGCGCTCGGTGAACGTCCCCTCCAGCACTCGTTCCATCCGGTCGTGTTGCAGCCGGCCCAGGGCCGCAACATGGCGCTGCGGCTGGCCATCGACCCGTCTACTCCGGCGGGGGAGTACCACTGCGAGCTCGAGGTGGCGGGGCGCACCCGCCCGGCGGTGCTCCATGTCGTGGAGACGTTCAGCATCAGCGTGGCGCCGTCGGTGATCGTGGTCGAGAACCGCCCCGGCGAGGTGCAGCGCAAGCAGCTCGTGGTCACCAACGACGGCAACGTCGGGGTGACCGTGGGTGACGTCGGCGAGGTGGTGCTGGAGGACGATCTCATCTGGTGCCGCGCCGGGCGGGCGGCGGTCGAGCCGTGGAGCGAGAAGGACGACGCCCGGCTCGAGGAGCTGCTGGTCGCCATCCTGAAGGCGGCGCGCGACGAGGCCTACCGTTCGGAGAACCTCCTCGTGCGCACCGTCGGCGGCGAGGTGGACCTGCCCGCCGGCGCGACGGCCACGGTCGACCTCGATGTCACCGTGCCCGAGCGGCTCCACCGCAACAGCCGCTACAAGGGCGTCACCCCGCTGTTCACCGAAGATCTCATCTTCCTGGTGGTGCCGGCGCGTGGCGCCACGACCGGCCAGGACACGAAGGTGGTCTCCCTGGCCCCGGCGACGGCGGCCAAGAAGGCAACCAAGGCAACGAAAGCAACGAAGGCGGCGAAGCGACCACGAGGAGGCCGGCCGTGACCGATACCTGGAGCGCGTCCCGAGCGGACTGGATGGACATGTCGCCATCCCAGTGGATGGACTACACGGCCGGCGACTGGATGCGCATGGCCTACGGCGACTGGATGGACAAGACGCCTCAGGAGATGGTGCAGGCCATGTACCCGCCGCCAAGCCCCAGGACGCGCCGCGGCGGCGCATACGCGCGTCCGGGTCGCGGGCGGGGCCGCCATTGCGGCTGCGACGACGAGCGCCACGATCACGGCCATCACCATCACCATCACCATGACCAGCATCACGGCGAGGAGCGCTGTCCCCGCTGTGGGCCGGACCCCTGCGAGTGCTTCTGCTGCATCGGTGACGTGGACCTCGCGGTCTACGCCCGCGCCGGCGAGCAGCGGGTCATCGCCCTCGTGATCGAGAACGAGCGCCGGCGGGAGAAGCAGATCACGCTCGAGCTGAGCAACTGGACATCGAAGGGCGGCAAGGAGTCGCCGGTGTCCACCGTGGGTCTCACCCCCACGACGTTCACGCTGGCCCCGTGCGAGGAGAAGGAGGTCGTCCTCGTCGTGAAGGTCGGCGGCGACGCCGGCCAGCCCGGCAATGACAACCCGGACCGGTCGCGTGTGACCGACGTCGACGACTGCGTCGTCGCCGTCGCCGACCTGCGTCTCGAGGGGTGCGATCACCGACCCCTGCGCATCGCCATTGCCATCCTGCCGCGCACCTGCGATCCCTACCGGGTCGAGTGCGGCTGTTCCTGCTGCTGATGTCCGAGCAGGGCCCCGGGCCGGCGGAGTGGTCGGCCTGGTACGAGGACTACCTCACGCGCGCCGCCGGCCAGTCGACCCGGTCGCTGGAGCTGTACCAGGACGTCATGGCGGCGGTGTCGCGTGGCGAGCTACCGGCGACCGTGGTGCAGGACATGCTGTCGGGCTTCGTGCAGGCTCGGGGCGCGGCCTACAGCACCGACATGACTGAGCTGAGCATGCGGTTCTTCAGCGGGCTCGTGCAGCTGGGCACCACCTACTCGGCCGAGCTGCTCGACGCCGTGGCGCCGGGCGTGGCGGTGCCCGGTCCCGCGGAGCCGCCGCCGCTCAACGCCGCCGACTGGGGCGCGTGGTTCCAGCAACTGACCGACTACGCCACCCAGCGGGGCGCCGCCACCGTCGAGGCCTACCAGGCGCTGCTCGAGCGGGTAGCGGCCGGCGACCTGCCGCCCGCCCACGTCCAGCAGGTGTCCAACCAGTACCTGGAGCGCCGGCTGCCCGAGCATCTGCGCCGGCTCATGGCCATGTGCTTCGAGCTCATGAACGGGCTCAACGACGTGCGTACCCGCTACGGCGAGGAGTACCTGGAGGGCGTGCTCGGCTCCGGCCGGCCGCCCGAGGACCCGGCCCTGTTCGCCCTGGAGCTGGTGGCGCCGGTGGGTGGCACCACGACGGCCTCGCTGTCGCTCACGAACACGCGGTCCGATCCGTCGGTGATCCGCTGCGAGGTGACCGACGTGCGCCGCTCGGACGGCGTGGGCCCGGCGTTCGCGCCGCGGTTCACCATCGCGCCGGAGCAGATCGAGCTCGGCCCGGGTGAGGAGGCGAACCTCGTGATGTCGCTGCTGCTCGACACCCGGTACGACCCCGGCCCCCTGTACGTGGGCGAGCTGCGCGTCACCGGCCACGGTGCCGAACGCCTCGAGGTGCCGTTGCGGATACGAGCCACGGCACCTGCATGACAGCCGAGCCCATCGCCATCGTCGGCATGCGGGGGCGGTTCCCCGGCGCCGGCACCCTCGACCAGTTCTGGGAGAACGTGGCCGGCGGCGTCGAGTCGATCACGCTCCTCAGCCAGGACGACATGCGCGCCGCCGGTGTGCCCGACTCCATCACCCGCCTGCCGGGCTACGTCAACGCCGCGCCCATCCTCGAGAACGCCGACCTGTTCGACGCCTCGTTCTTCGGCTTCTCGGCCCGTGACGCGTCGCTCACCGACCCGCAGCACCGGCTCTTCCTGGAGACGGCGTGGGAGGCGCTGGAGGACGCCGGCTACGAGCCCGGCACCTACCCCGGCTCGATCGGGGTGTTCGGCGGGTGCGAGCTGAGCAGCTACCTGTACCGGCTGTACCTCAACATCGACACGCTGGGCTACCTCGACGGCATGCAGCTGATGGTCACCAACGACAAGGACCACCTCTGCACGCAGGTGTCGTACCGGCTCGACCTCCGCGGGCCGGCGGTGGTGGTGCAGACCACCTGCTCCACCTCGCTCGTCGCCGTCTCGATGGCGTGCGAGAGCCTGCGCTCCGGCACGTCGGACATGGCGCTCGCCGGCGGCGTCACGGTGCGCGTGCCGCAACGGGGCGGCTACTTCTACACCGCCGGCTCCATCCTGTCGCCCGACGGTCACTGCCGGCCGTTCGACGCCAGCGCGCAGGGCACGGTGGTCGGCAGCGGCGTGGGTCTGGTCGTGCTGAAGCGCCTGAGCGACGCGGTGGCCGACGGCGACAACATCCGCGCCGTCATCCTGGGCGTCGGCATCAACAACGACGGCAGCGCCAAGGCCGGCTACACCGCGCCGAGCCCACGCGGGCAGGCGGCGGCCATCCGCGCCGCCCAGGCGATGGCGGGGATCACGCCGGACACGATCGGTTACGTCGAGGCCCACGGCACGGGCACCATCCTGGGTGATCCCATCGAGCTGTCGGCGTTGACGGAGGTGTTCCGCGCCAGCACCGACCGGCGCGGCTTCTGCGGCATCGGGTCGGTGAAGTCGAACGTCGGCCACCTGTCGTGTGCATCGGGCGTGACGGGCCTCATCAAGACCGTGCTCGCCCTGGAGCACGCCGCCATCCCTCCGACGGTCCACTACTGCGCCCCCAACCCGGCCATCGACTTCGCCGCCAGCCCGTTCTACGTCACCACCACGCTGCAGCCGTGGCCGGAGAACGGCACCCCGCGGCGGGCCGGGGTCAGCTCCTTCGGAGTCGGCGGCACCAACGCCCACCTCGTGCTGGAGGAGGCACCGGCGTTGCCGGCACCAGCAGCACGGCGACCGCATCAGGTGCTCACGGTCTCGGCCCGCTCCGACGACGCGCTCGACGCCGCCACCGCGCTGCTGGCCGACCACCTCGACCACCATCTCGAGCTGGACCTGGCCGACGTCGCCTTCACGCTGCACGTCGGGCGGCGGCAGTTCCGCCACCGCCGGGTCCTCGTCGCCGCGGCCGACGATCGCGCCGGTGTGATCGCCTCACTGCGCCAGCCCGAGGCGCTGGCGACCACGGTGGCCGGCGCCGGCCGTCCCGTCGTGTTCATGTTCTCCGGGCAGGGCACGCAGTACCCCGGCATGGCCGAGGGGCTGTACCGGAGCGAGCCCGTGGTCAAGCAGGCGATCGATCGGTGCGCGCGGCTGCTGAAGCCCGAGCTGGACACCGACCTGCGCCGCCTCCTGTTCCCCACCGCCAGGCGGCGGGCGGCGGCGGCCGACGTGCTGCAGGACACTGCCTTCACCCAGCCGGCGCTGTTCACGGTGGAGTACGCGCTGGCCCAGCTGTGGCGCTCGTGGGGCGTCGAGCCGGCGGCCATGATCGGCCACAGCATCGGCGAGTACGTGGCCGCCGCCATCTCGGGCGTGATGGGACTGGAGGACGCGCTACGGCTGGTGGCGCGGCGAGGCCGGTTGATGTCCGGCCTGCCCACCGGATCGATGCTGGGCGTGATGGCGCCGGCCGAGGCCCTGCACGACTTCACCGGCGAGGAGGTCTCGCTGGCGGCGGTGAACGCGCCGGGCTTCGCCGTGCTGTCGGGGCCGACGCCGGCCATCGAGCGGGTGCAGGCGGCGCTGGCCACCGAGTCCATCGCGGCGCGCAAGCTGCACACGTCGCACGCCTTCCACTCCTCGATGATGGAGCCCATCCTCGACGAGTTCGAGTCGTTGGTGGCGGGCGTCGATCTGTCGCCGCCGGCGATCCCGTACGTGGCCAACCTCACCGGTGCCTGGGCCGACGGCGAGGTGGTGCGGCCCGAGTCGTGGAGCGCCCAGCTGCGCTCCACGGTGCGGTTCGCCGACGGGCTTCGCACCCTCGCCGCGCCCGGTGGCCCGGCCAGCAACGAGGCCGTCCTGCTGGAGGTGGGACCGGGGCAGACCCTGGTGACGTTCGCCCTGCAGACCGGGAACGGGTCGGCACCGGTGGCCCTGGCGTCGTTGCCGGGCGGTGGCGAGGTCAGGCCCGACACGGAAGTCACCATGGCCTCGCTGGCCCGCCTCTGGTCGGCCGGCGTCGCCGTCGACTGGGACGCCTTCCACCGCACCGAGCGACGCCGGCGGGTGAGCCTGCCCACGTACCCCTTCGACCGCCAGCGCTACTGGGTCGGGGCGCCCGACGTCGCCGCCGGCGCCGCCCCGGCGCGCGAGGACCGCGACCCGGCAACGTGGTTCTACCGGTCGGCGTGGCGGGACGCGCCGCCGCTGGCCACCGACAGCAGCGCGACCGGGCGTCTGGCGGGCCGGCGCATCCTCGTGTTCGACGAGTTGAGCGGTCTCGGCGCCGCCGTCGTCGGACGGCTGCTCGTCGCCGGCGCCCGCCCGATCGTGGTGCGCCAGGGGGAGCGGTTCGAGCAGATGGGCGACGACGAGTTCCTGCTCGACCCGCACGACGCCGACAGCTTCGGTCAGCTGGCCGCCGGTGTGTGCGGCGCCGACAGCCGCCTCGCCGGTGTCATCGACTGCTGGAGCGCCGAACCCCCGGCGTCGACGACGCTCGAGGCCGCCGCCCCGGCCGGCCTGCTCGCCCCCTTGCGCTTGGCCAAGGCCCTCAGCACCCACCCCACGGTGAGGCCGCTGCCCGTGCTGCTCGTCGCCCGCGGCACCTACCGTGTCCACGACGGCGACCCGCTCGACCCGGCCCGTGCCCTGCGGGTGGGCGCGGCGCGGGTGTTGCCGCAGGAGCATCCCGGCATCCGCGTGTCCTATCTCGACGTGGACGGCGCTCCCGACGTGGCCGATCTCCTGGTGGCCGAGCTGGCCGCCGGCGCGCCCGAGCCCACCGTCGCGCTGCGCTCCGGCCGGCGCTTCGTCGAGATCTTCGAGTCGACCCCCATCGCCTCGGTGGCGCCGCCGGTGCAGCTGCCCGAGCGCCCGGTGTGCCTGGTGACCGGCGGCCTCGGCCACATGGGCCTCATCCTGGCCGAGGCCCTCGCCGACCGCCTCGATGCCCGCCTGGTGCTGGTCGGCCGCTCCGCCATGCCCGAGCCCGACCAGTGGGCGGCGATGGGCGAGAGCATGTCGACCCCGGCCGACCAGCGCGAGCGGCTGCGGCGCTTGGCCGGCCTGCGCGAGCGGGGCGACGACCTGCTGGTGCTGGTGGCCGACCTGGACGACGGCGACCAGGTGCGCACGGCCGTCGACGACGCCATCGCCCACTTCGGCCAGGTCGACCTGGTGGTGCACGGCGCCGCCAACCTCGATCCGGCGGCCTTCGCCACCGCTGCTGACACGACCGCCGCCACGGTGGAGCTGCAGCTGTCGCCGAAGGTGCGTGGCCTGTTCCACCTGTCGCGCGCCTTCGACGGGCGCGAGCCGCAGCGGTGGCTCATCCACTCCTCCATCGCGTCGATGCTGGGCGGCCTGGGGCTGGCGGCGTACTCGGGCGCCAACGCCGTGCTCGACGCACTGGCCGAAGCCGGCGGGGCGCGCTGGCTGAGCGTCGACTGGGACGCCTGGGACAATGCCGGCGAGGCCCGCAGCGGCGCCATGCCCGACGCCATCCAACCCGAGGAGGGCAAAGAGGTCTTCGTCCGGCTGCTCGGCGCCGACGTGGGCACCCGGCTGGTGGTGGCCGTGGGCGATCTCGAGGCCCGGCTCCAGGCGTGGATCCGCCCGGCCGACAGCGCGGCGGCCGCCCGCCCCGCCGGCGATCGCCACGGCCGCCCCAATCTGGCCACACCGTTCCTGGAGCCCCGCACCACGATCGAGCAGGCGCTGGCCGAGATCTGGGCCGACCAGCTGGGCGTGGCCCCGGTGGGGGTGCACGATCGGTTCTTCGACCTGGGCGGCCACTCGCTGCTGGCGGTGCAGGTCGCGGCGCAGATCCGCGACCGCTTCCAGATCGAGCTGCCCGTGCAGCAGCTGTTCCAGGCGCCCACGGTGTCCGAACTGGCCCCGCTGGTGGAGCGGGCGCAGGAGGGCGGGCCCCCCGCGGTGGCGGCGATGGTGCCGGCCGCGGTCCCGGCCGCTCCCAACGTGATCGAGCGGCCGGCTGGTGCCGCGGTCGAGGGCCCCGGCTCGGCGGCCAAGGCCAGCTACCGCGCCTTCTACGACGATGTCACCCGCCGCCTCGACGGCACCGGCGTCGGAGAGGCGTCGTTCTTCCTGAACTACGGCTACCTGAGCTTGGGCGGTGCCGACGAGCGCCGCTTCGAGGTGCCCGACGGCGTGTTCAACCCCAGCTCGATCCGCCTCGCCTTCGAGCTGATCGGGGCCACCGACCTCAGCGGCGCCCGGGTGCTGGACGTCGGCTGTGGCCGGGGTGGCACCGTGGCGCTGCTGGCCGATCGCTACGGGGTGGCCGAGGCGGTGGGCGTGGACCTGTCGCCCGAGGCGGTGGCCTTCTGCGCCCGTGCCCACCGCCACCCCGCCGTGCGCTTCCAGGTCGGCGACGCCGAGCGGCTGCCGTTCGACGACGCGACGTTCGACGCCGTCACCAACGTCGAGTCGTCGCACACCTACCCCGACCTCCGTGCCTTCCTCACCGAGGTGAGCCGGGTCGTGAGGCCTGGCGGATGGTTCCTGTACACGGACCTGCTGCCGGTGGCGCGGTGGATGGAGGTGCGGGTGCTCCTGGAGCCGCTCGGCTTCGCCATCGCCGACGACCGCGACATCACCGACAACGTGCTGGCGTCGTGCGACGAGGTGGCCGCCACCCGCGCCGAGGCGTTCGGCGGCCACGACGCCGCCATCGACAACTTCCTGGCCGTGCCCGGCTCGGCCGTGTACGAGCAGATGAACACGAGAGTCTGGGAGTACCGCATCCTGCGGGCCCACCGGGCGTTCTGATGCGCGATGTGTGTGTCGCAATGAGTGGCAACCGCAGTCAGAACGTTCGTCGGACGTGGCAGCGTGTCGTCCATGACCGACGCACCCGACCACTGGCACACGGTCCTCCACCACATCATCGGTGAGGCGCTCTCCGGCGACACGACGCAGACATCGGGCATGAACCGGCTCGAGGCCATCTCGGGCAAGACGGTCGGCTCGCAGAAGATCTGGATGGGCGAGACCCACGTGGCGCCGGCCACCGCGTCGGGCGACCATCACCACGGCGAGGCCGAAACGGCCATCTACATCGTGTCGGGCCACCCCGTGTTCGTCTTCCCCGAGGGCGAGCAGGAGGTGCGCATCGAGACCAAGCCGGGCGACTACGTGTTCGTGCCGCCCTACGTGCCCCACCGGGAGGAGAACCCCTCGGCCGAGGACCCGGCGGTGGTGGTGATCGCCCGCTCCACCCAGGAGGGCATCGTGGTCAACCTGCCCAGCCTGTGGCCCGACCGGCGGCCGTGATCACGCCGGCAGGCGGTTGCAGGACTCGCACACCGACTCCGGGATGACGCCGGCGCGCATCAGGAGGGCGAAGACGCGACAGCCCAGGCAGAACGCCAGGGCCGACTCCAGCGTGGCCGCCACCACGATGGCGGCCACGAGCAGCATGGCCAGACCGGTCGCGCCCAGCAGCACCGCCACCAGCGCGCCGACCGAGAGCGTGGCGCCGATGGCTTGGGCGAAGCGCTTCGGCGGCCCGGGCACCAGCTTCGGCCGCAGCCGCAGGCGGGGCACGACGACACGCGTCGCCAGCAGGCCGAGGGGGCTGTAGCGGGGGCCGGCCAGGACACGAGCCACGAAGCCGTAGGCGATCGCCGCTACGACCACCGGTTGGCGCGTCGAGCAGGAAGACCACGCACTCGATCACCACGCCGGCGGCCACGACCCGTGCGGCCACTTCGTTCACGGGGTTCGGGAAGCCGAACCACGAGCGACGCGCAGCGACGGCGCTCATCCGGGCACCGCGGCGCGCCGGCGCTGCCAGTTGAACCAGCAGGGCGCGGGCGGCGCCGTCGTGCTGGCGGAAGGATGGGGCGTTGGTACGGGGCCGGGAGAACGCGCCGGCGGGTGAGCGGTTGGTGTGGGCGCCCAGCGCGAGGCGGCACGGATGCGGGCGCCCGTCGCGATCGAGGAGGCGGAGCTGCTCGGCCGAGACCATCAACCGCCCGGTGCTGATGGCGTCGTCGTCGTCGTCGTCGTCGAGCAGCGTCTCCTCCACGCCTTCGCCCCGTGACACGAGGGTGCGTACCAGTTCATCGCGGCGCGAGCGCACGTTGGCCTTCGGCAACCTCGCCTCGATGAGACCGGGGGCCTCCACGACGGCGGGACCGCTGGCCGCACGGGCGACGAAGCAGCGTCGTTTGGCGTCGGCCTCCACGACCAGGTCGCCGCCCAGGAAGTGCACGACCCCGGCGCGGGCCAGGGCGACGAGTTGCTCGAGGCGGTCGGGCGGTGGGCCGCTGGCGATGAAGCTGAAGAACCCGAACCACCAACCGTCCATCTGCTCGACCGCGCGAGCGGGCGCCCAGCTGGCCCGACGCGACGATGCGGGGGAGCTGGCGGAAGCTGGACAGCAGCGCCATGAAGGCCCCGAGGTCGGCGCTGTAGGCCGGGTTCGAGCGCCGCGCCACGTCGGCCTCGATGAGGTCGAGGACGTGGTCTTGCAGCTCGCCGTCGCCGCCGAAGTGCAGACCGCGCAAGGGCCGGTCGACGTGGTCCAGGTCGAGGCGGTCCTCGGTGGCCGGCACCGCGGCGGCGACGAGCGCGGCGAACCCGTCGCTACCCCACTCGACGCCGGTGTAGCGCCCGGCGAAGGTGTCCCAGTCCATGGTGGTGCGCTCGGGGTGGCCGGTGAACAGCTCCTGGTAGTAACCCCAGCAGATCTCCTTGGCCAGCAGCGGCCAGACGTGGCGCCGGAAGTCGACCCGCGGGTGGTCGGCCAGCAGCGCGTCCACCGCCTCGCCGGTCAGGAATTTCGGCAGCTCGAGCGGGTTGCCCTGCAGGCGGTACGACGTCTTGGCGTGGTACGGCACGCCGCGCCGGGAGCCGACGTGCAGGCGAGGCTCGAGGCCGCTCGGGTGGTAGGTCAGGCGGCCGTCGGTACCGGTGCGGAACGTCCCGCCGCGGCCCTCGGTCAGCAGGATGAGGAGGTCGATGAAGGCCAGGCCCATGCCCCGTACCACGATGTCGGCGCCGGCCGGCACGGCGCTCAGGTCGACGTCGGCCGAGTACTCGGGCGGCAGGTAGAACAGGTCGTGGTCGGCGGCGAAGCGGGCCAGCTCGGCCTCGGGGCCGGTCGGGTCCACATCGAGATGCCCGAGGGCCAGCACCACCACGTCGACCACGAGCGCGGGCTCACCGGCCAGGGTGACGATCTGGCTCCCGCCGGGTCCGTCGTCGATGGCCGTGGCCAGGGCCTGGTGGACGTGCACGGTGACGTTGGCGGGCCGCTCGGCGGCGACGCGCCCGAAGACCCACGCCAGATAGGCGCTCTGGAGCTGGCGCGACGGGAACATGGTGGGCGTGAGGGCGGCGACCTCGGCCGTCAGCTCGGGCGTGGCCTGAGGCTGGCCCCGCACGACGCCGGCCCATTCGCTGAGCGAGGGGCCCGGGCGGATCGGGCCCTCGCAGCGCACCGAGTCGTCGGTGAACATCGTGACGTCCTCGGCCATCGAGTTCATCCGCAGCAGCGGCGACTGCTCGAAGCGCCACACCCGCCCGGCGCCCGGGGGGAAGGGGTCGATCACGTGGATCTCGAGCGGTTCGTCGGCCAGCAGCTCAGGGACGCTGGCCAGCAGCCGTTCCAGGAACGACGTGCCGCCCGGACCGGCCCCGACGATGGCGACGACGGCCATGCCGTCAGGAGGCGTTGGCGAGCACGGCCGCCGACGCCGAGGCGCGCTCGCGGTCGCGCTTGGCGACCTCCTCGCGGACGATGGGGATGACCTCGCGCCCGAACTCGACGGCGTCTTCCAAGATGTCGTAGCCGCGGGCCGACAAGATCTCGATGCCGAGGTCGTAGTAGTCGAGCAGGGCGGCGGCCACGGTCTCGGGTGTGCCCACGAGGGCGTTCGAGTTGCCGGCGCCGCCCGTGGCACCGGCGGTGCCCGTCCACATGGCCCGGTCGAAGCGCTCGCCCCGCTCGGCCAGCGCGATCAGCCGCTGTGAGCCGGTGTTCTCGGGCGTACCGGTGTAGCGGCGGCCGAGCAGTGGCTGCGCCGCGTGCTTGCGCCGGGCGATCGTGTCGACGATGCCATAGGCCTTCTCCCACGCCTGCGCTTCGGTGGCGCCGAGGATGGGGCGGAACGCCACCTGGAACTTCGGCGGCTGCGCCCGGCCGGCGGCGAGGGCGGCGGCCTTCACCGAGGCGATCTGCTCGGCCGTCTCGGCCAGCGGCTCGCCCCAGAGGCAGTAGATGTCGGCCTCGGCGCCACCGGCGGCGTAGGCGGCCGCCGAGGAGCCACCGAACGACAGGTTCGGGCGGGGCTGCTGCACCGGGAACACGTCGCTCACGAAGTCGTAGAAGCGGTAGTGCTCACCCTCGTGGTCGAAGGGCTCCTTCGACGTCCACGCCTGCTTCACGATGTGCATGTACTCGCGGGTGCGGGAGTAGCGCTGGTCCTTGGTGAGGAAGTCGCCTTCGCGCTGCTGCTCGTGGTCGTTGCCGCCGGTGATGAAGTGCACGGTGAGGCGGCCCTCGCTGAGCTGGTCGAGGGTGGCGAAGGTCTTGGCCGCGAACGTGGGGATCGACAGGTTGGGCCGGTGGGCCAGCAGGAGCTGCAGGTTGTCGACGCGGCTGGCGATGAACGCAGCGGCCTGGGCCGGGTCGGGGCTGCCCGAGCCGTACGCCGTCAGCACGCGGTCCCAGCCGTTGTCCTCGTGGGCCCGTGCCAGGCGCACGGTGTACTCGCGGTCGAAGCTGGGACCCGAGCGCGGCCGGGTCTCGGAGCCGTCGTTCGTGCCGCCCATGCCCAGGAACTCAACGGGCATACTCGCACCTCCCTGACAGAAAAGTTGAGTCGCTTGGTCAAGTTTACTGCTGCGGGTCGCCATGTGCGACGCCGGGGGCCGATCGTGCTGGTGGCGATGGTGCTGGCGGCGCTGTCGACCGTGCCGCTGGCGTCGCCCGCAGGGGCGGCGGTGCGGTGCTTCGGCGCCTGCGTGGCCGAGATCGCCGATCCCACCGTGCGCCCCGCCGGCGCCATCGGGCTGATCGGCGATTCCGTGCTGATGGGCGTCGACCCGTGGATCGCCACCGACCTCGCCGCCGCCGGCTGGGGCCCGTTCCACTACTGGGCCGGCACGGGCACCCGCGTGCCGGCCGACAACCCGCTCGGCGCCTCGACCGTGCTGCGCCAGTGGCGGGCGGCCGGGTTCGACCCGGCGGTGTGGATCATCGGGGTCGGGGCCGACGACGTCGGCTTCGTCGGGTCGTCGGTGGGGGCGTCGGAAGCCGAGATCGAGCTGATGCTCAGCGAGATCGGCCCCGCCCGTGACGTCGTGATGCCCACGATCCAGCACCAGAACGCGGTGTGGGAGGCCAACTGGAACCAGGCTCTGCGCAACGTGGCGGCGAGGCGCCCCGCCCTCCACGTCGTGGAGTGGCAGGCCGAGGCCGACCAGCACCCGTCGTGGTGGGGCGGCGATGGCGTGCACCTGTCGCCGACCGGTTACAAGGCCCGCAGCCAGATCCTCGTCGCCGCCTCGCTCCCGTTGCAGGCGGCGGCCCGGGTGGCGGTGGCGTCCCCGGCCGTGACCGCCGTCGGCGCGCCGGCCACGTTCGTGCCGCTGGCCACGACCCGGGTGCTCGACACCCGCACTGCCGGGAGTCGCCTCGCCGCCGGCCAGGAGCTGGTGGTCGACCTGGCCTCGGCGCTGCCGCCCGGCGCCACTGCCGCCACGGTGAACCTCACCGTCGACGGTCCTGCGTCCGATGGGTACCTGAGCGCCTACCCGTGCGGGACCGCCGCGCCGGTGGCGTCCAACCTCAACTACACCGCCGGCCGCCCCCGTGGCGCGGCGGCCACCGTCACCCTCGGCACGGGTGCGCGCCTGTGCGTGCGCTCGTATGCCGCCGCTGACGTCATCGTCGACGTCTCGGGCGCCTACGTGCCGGGAGACGCCGGCTCGCGCTTCACGCCGGCCGTCCCGGCGCGCCTGCTCGACACGCGTGGCGCGGCGCCGCTCGCCGCCGGAGCCGTGACCGCAGTGACCGTGCCCGCAAGCGCCGCCGCCGCGACGGTCAACGTCACGGCCACCGGCCCGAAGGGCCCCGGCTTCCTGACGGCGTACCGCTGCGATCAGCCTCGCCCGCTGGCGTCGAACGTCAACTACGGCGCCGGGCAGACGGTGGCCAACCTCGCCGTGGTGCCGGCATCGGCCGACGGGCGGATCTGCGTGTTCGCCTCGTCGGCCACGGACCTGATCGTCGATCTGCTGGGCACGTTCGGCCCGACGGGGCTGCGCTACCAAGCGGCCACGCCCGTGCGGCTGCTCGACACGCGCGACGGCACCGGCGGTTGGCAGGGCCGGCCGGGGTCGTTCCAGGTGCTCGACCTGCCCGCCGTGGCCGGCGCCGCCGCGCTGTCGCTCACGGTGGCCACCGTGGCGCCCGACAGCGACGGTTTCACGACGGTGTACCCGTGTGGCGCCGAGCGCCCGCTGGCGTCGAACCTGAACGCCACCGCATGGTCGGCGGCCACCGCCAACGCCGTCGCCGTCGGGGCGCCGGCGTGCATCGTCGCCCAACCCCGTGCCCACGCCGTCATCGACCTCGCCGGCTGGTGGCTCTAGAAGATCGAGTAGCCGCCGTCGACCACCATGGTCTCGCCGGTGTGGAACGACAGCTCGGGGTCGGCCAGGAACACGGCGATCTTCTCGAACTCCGATGGCGTGGCCCAGCGCCGCACGGGCGTGCGGCTCACGGTGGCGTTGAGGAACTTGGGGTTCTGCTTGCCGCCGGCGGTGAGATCGGTCTCGGTCCATCCGGGCAGTACCGAGTTGACCCGGATGCCGTAGCGCGCCAACCCGACGGCCATCGCTCGGACCAGACCGAGCAGCGCCGTCTTCGAGGCCGCGTAGTTGGCGCCGTTGGGGGCGCCGTGGATGGCCGACACCGACGACACCGCAGCGATGGCCCCGCCGCCTCCGCGCGCCACCATGTGCCGCGCGCCCTCGCGCATCGTGAGGAACGCTCCGTCGAGGTTCACCGCCATCACGCGGTGCCACTCGTCGAGGGTCATGTCCATGATGCTGGAGCCGTTCCCCGACACGCCGGCGTTGGCGAAGACGCTGTCGACGCGGCCGAGCGCCTCCACCGTGCGGGCGAAGGAGGCGATGATCTGGTCCTCGTCGCGGACGTCGCAGCGCTCGACGTGCACGCGGCCGCCCAGGGCGGCGAGCCGCTCGCCGGCGGCAGCGTTCTTGTCGGGGTTGGTGCCCCAGATGGCGACGTCGGCGCCCGCCCGGGCCAGGCCGGTGGCGAAGCCGAGGCCGATGCCGCTGTTGCCTCCGGTGATGAGCCCGACATGGCCCGCGAGGTCACTCATGCGTCCGACGGTAGAGGAATCGACCGCGACGACACCCCTTCCGTCGACGCCCGCTCCGTCGACGCGTCGACGCGTCGAGACGGGTAGGCGACGAACACGATGAGCGAGCAGGCGACGGCCCCCACGATGCCCATGACCCAGGTGCGGGCGTAGTCCGACACCTCGGCGTCGGCCGGCGGGCCGAGCAGGGCGATGGCCATGGCGATGCCGATGGCGGTGCCGAGCTGGAAGATCGTGCTGCGCGCCGCGCCGGCCATGGAGTAGAAGCGCGCCGGCACGTCGCGCATGATGGCGCCCGTCAGCGTGGCGAACCCGGCGCCGCCGCCGAGGCCGAGCAGGATCATGCCGGGCAGGACGTCGCGGACGTAGTTCGGCTCCGGCCCGATGGCCAGCACCCACCACAACATCCCGACCGCGGACGCCATCGCGCCGGCGATCACGAGACCACGGTGGCCGATGCGATCGGCGGCCCGCCCGGCGAGCGGTGACACCAGTCCAGCGATCGTGGGCGACGGCGCCAACGCGAAGCCCGCCGCCAACGGCGACCATCCCCAGATGCCCTGGAAGAACGAGGGCATCAACACCAGCCAACCGAAGAACGACCCGACGAAGAGGGCCTGCGCGCCGCAGCCGGCGCTGAAGCTGCGGTACCGGAACAGGTCGAGGTCGAGCAAGGGGTGCGGATGCCGGGCCGAGCGCAGGATGAAGATGGGGAACAGCACGGCGGCGCCCACGAAGCAGCCGATCACCCGAGGGCTCGTCCAACCCCACGAATCGCCCTCCACGACGGCCAGCACGAGCAGGCCGACGGCGATGGCGGCCAGCGGCACGGCGATGGGATCGAAGCGCTCGTCGCCCTTGTCGCCCTTCGACTCCCGCAGCACCATGGCGCCGGCGATGAATGCGGTCGTGACGAAGGGGATGTTGATGAAGAAGACCGACCGCCAACCGGCCCACTCCACCAAGACGGCGCCGAGGGTGGGCCCGATGGCGGCGCCCAGCCCGGCGATGCCACCCCACACCCCGATGGCCATGGAGCGGCGGCTGCTGGGGAACTCGAGCAGCAGCAGGGCCAGCGACGCCGGGTAGATCAGCGCGCTGCCGGCGGCCTGGATGGTGCGGGCGCCGATGAGCACCCCCGCGGTGGGCGCGGCGGCGGCCAGCAGCGACGCCAGCAGGAACAGCACCAGGCCGATCTGGAAGGCCTTCTTTCGGCCCCACCGGTCGCCGAGCTTGCCCGCCAGAAGCAGCAATGCGGCAAAGGTCACGTTGTAGGCGGTGAAGACCCACGAGAGCGTCGCCGCCGACGTGCTGGAGAAGTTCTTGCTGATGCCGGGCAGCGCCACGCTGACGATGGTCACGTCCATCGAGACGAGGAACATCGAGACAGACGTGATGAACAGGGTCGGCCACGCCCGCGAGCTCTCGGTCGCCGGGCTGATGGCCTCTCCTCCAGAGGCGGTGACAGTGGTCACCCGCGTGACTGTACGCCCGTCGTTGCTTGCATCACCCAACCGAACGCGCGGTGGCAGGGGTCACGCATCAAGCCGAAATCAAGCGCATCAGAGCGAGAGGATCAGGGCACCGGCACCATTCTGCTCAGCGTCACCCGCCGTTAGCCGGCGCTGAACCCGGCAGTGGTGGCGGCAGTGTCGCCGCGCACCACTGCCAACGGGTCCCGCAGATCGTCCACGTAGCCGAGGGCGTAGGCGCCACGGGCGTAGCCCATCAGTTTGAGCAAGTCGTCGTCGAGCTCGCGCACCACGTCCGGCGGCACCGACAGGTACTGGTTCTCCTCCTGGCGCAACCAGCCCCGCGCGTAGGTGATGTTCACGCCGACCCGGGTGGCATTGGAGTGGTTGGCGCCGCCGCCGTGGTACAGCGCACCCGTGTAGAAGAGGACCGATCCCTTCGTCATCTCCGCCGGCTCGGTGTCGGCTTCGGCGAAGCGCTGCTTGTCCTCGTAGAGATGGCTGCCGGGCATCACGCGGGTGGCCCCGTTGGCCTCGGTGAAGTCCGTCATGGCCCAGATGGTGTTGCACTGCACGGGGTAGCCGGCGGGGAACGGGAAGAAGTCGAAGGCCCACTGGTCGCGGTGGACGAGCTGCGCCGGCTCGTCGGGCCCGATGGCGATGAGCTGCGTCAGGTGGAGCTGGATGGCCGTTGCCTTGGTGAGGTGGGCGCGGGTGGCGCCGATCACGAGCGGGTCGGTCACGAGCCGGCGGGCCGTGGGGGAGCGGCTGATGAGGCCGCCGGTGCGGCGGGTGCGACGACCGCTGAACTCGTCGGTGCCGAAGGCGGTGGCCTCCAGGAACGGGGCGAGCTCGTCACTCACGGCGTCCATGACACCGGGAGCGACCCGCTCGTCGACCACGACGCAGCCGTGCGCATCGAGCTGCTCGGCAACGTCGTCGGGAGTGGCGGTGGCGGCGAGGTGGGGAACGCTCACGCCGCCACCGTACGCCTCGCCTCATGGGGGCGGAGAACGCTCGGGCGCCCTACTGTCGACGGGTGCGCGTCGGCGTCGATACCGGTGGGACGTTCACCGACGTCGTGACGGCCGGCGGCGAACTGGTGAAGGTGCCGTCGAACGCCGCCGACCCGTCTGCCGCGGTGCGGGCCGGCTTGGCGGGGCTCACGCCCAGCTTCCTCGCCCACGGCACGACGGTGGCCACCAACGCGTTGCTCGAGCGCCAGGGTGCGCCGGTCGCCCTCGTCACCAATGCCGGTCTCGAAGACGTGATCGAGATCGCCCGCCAGAACCGGCCGTCGCTCTACGACCAGTGGGCCGACCGGCCGGCGCCACTGGTGCCTCGGGAATGGCGCCTTGGCGTGACCGGCCGGCTGGCCGCCGACGGCACCGAACTGGAGGCGCTCGGTCCGGTACCCCCGGTGCCCGCTGGCGTCGCCGCCGTCGCCGTGTGCCTGCTGCACGCCGACTTGGAGCCGGACCACGAGGTGCGGGTGGCGACGGTGTTGCGAGCGGCCGGGCTCGACGTCTCGTGCTCTCACGAGGTGTCGCCCGAGTTCCGCGAGTACGAGCGCACGGTCACCACGGTGGTGAACGCCTACCTCCAGCCGGTGTGCCGCGCCTACCTCGAGCGTCTCGGGGCGCTGGCGCCGCAGGTGCGGGTGATGACGTCGGCGGGCGGGCTGGTCGACCTGGCCTTCGGCTCGGCGCGACCGGCGGCCTTGCTGCTTTCGGGCCCGGCGGCGGGCGTCCGGGCGGCTGCCGCGGTGGCCGCCGCCAACGGGTTCGCCGGCGCCATCAGCTTCGACATGGGCGGAACGTCGACCGATGTCTGCCTGATCGACGGCGGCCTGCCCGAACCGGCCCCGTCGCTGGTCGTCGGCGGCTACCCGGTGCGGTTGCCGGCACTGGCCATCCACACCATCGGGGCCGGTGGCGGGTCGATCGCGGGGTTGGACGCGGGTGGTGCGCTGGCGGTCGGGCCGCGCTCGGCCGGCGCGGTGCCCGGGCCGGCGTGCTACGGGCGGGGCGGGACGTTGCCCACGGTGACCGACGCCGACCTTGCCCTCGGGCGGATCACTGCCGGTGCCGCCTTCCCCGGGATCGGTGCGCTCGACCTGTCCGCTGCCCGGCGGGCGTTGGCGACGGCGGACGTGCGAGCGGCCGATGTGGTGACGGCGGTCGACGCCACCATGGCCGAGGCGCTGCGGGCGGTGTCGGTGGCGCGGGGGGTGGACCCGGCGGGGTTGGCGTTGGTGGCGTTCGGGGGGGCGGGGCCATTGCACGCCTGCGCGCTGGCCGAGGCGCTGGGGATGGCGGCGGTGATCGTGCCGGCACGGGCAGGGGTCTTTTCGGCGGTGGGGTTGTTGGCGGCGCCGGAGCAGGTCGACCTGGTGCGGTCATGGCCGAGGCCGCTCGACCACGACGGGCTGGCCGCCGCCCGGGCCGACCTCGCCGCCGAATCCACTTTCGGTCTCTTGCGGCACCGAATCGGTACCGATTCGGCGCCGCATGTCACGACCAGTGTGGACTGCCGGTACGCCGGGCAGAGCCACGAGCTCACCGTCGATTCGGTGGCCGCCTTCCACGCCCTCCACGCCCGTCGCAACGGCTACGCCCGCCCCGACGATCCCGTCGAAGTCATCGCGCTGCGTGCCCGCGCCACCACGCCCAGCCCGGTCGCCGTCACCGACCTTCCCGACCCCGACCGCCGTCCCGTCATCGGTCCCGCCGTCATCGCCGAAGCCGACTGCACCACCTGGGTGCCGCCCGGCTGGCGGGCCGAGCCCGGCGCCGCCGGCGCCCTCGTCCTGCACCGCACCGGCGCCACCGGCGCCACCGGCGCTGGCCGCCGCGGCGCCGCCGGAAGCGGCCGCGCCAACCCCAGCGGGCACCAGCCGTGAGCCTCGGCCCGGCCGGTCTGGCCGTCCTGCTCGCCCGCCTCACCGGCATCGCCGAAGAGATGGGCGCCGCCCTGCGCCGGGCCGCCTTCAGCCCCAACATCAAGGAGCGCGCCGACTGCTCCGCCGCCCTCTTCACCGCCGGCGGCGACCTGCTCGTGCAAGCCGAGCACATCCCCGTCCACCTGGGCTCCATGCCGGCGTCGGTGCGGGCCGCCATCGATCACGTCGGCGACCCCGGCCCGGGGGGCCACGTCATCGTCAACGACCCGTTCGCCGGCGGGACCCACCTCAACGACATCACCCTGGTCACGCCGTGCCACCTGGACGGCCAGCTGGTCGGGTGGGCCGCCAACCGGGCCCACCACGCCGACCTCGGCGGCGCCGCGCCTGGCTCGATGCCGGCCGACGCCGTCGAGATCCAGCAGGAGGGTCTCCGCATCCCCCCGGTGCTGCTCAGTGACGGGATCCGGGCCGTGCTCCTGGCCAACAGCCGCACGCCGGTCGAGCGCGCCGGCGACCTTGACGCCCAGGTCGGCGCCAACATCGTGGGTGTCAGCCGGCTGGCGGAACTGATCGCCGAGGGAGCGCCCGTCGTCGAGGTCATCGACTACGGCGAGCGCCGCATGGCCGCCGCCCTGGAGGCCGTGCCCGACGGCGCCTGGTCCACCACCGACGTGCTCGACTCGGCCGGCCCGGCGCCGGCCCAGCAGCACCCTGTGCGCATCGCCGTCAGGCTCACGAAGCAGAACGGCACCTTGACGTTCGACTTCACCGGCAGTGACCCGCAGCAGCTCGGCAACGTCAACGCCGTCGAGGCGGTGACGGTGAGCGCGGCCACCTTCGCCGTGCGCAGCGCCGTCGATCCCACCATCCCGGCCAACGCCGGCTCGCTCCGTCCGGTGCGGGTGATCGCGCCCGCCGGCTCCGTCGTCGCGGCGGTGGCGCCGGCGGCGGTGGCCGCCGGCAACGTCGAGGTCAGCCAGCGGGTGGCCGACGTCTGCTTGGCGGTGCTGGCCCAGGCGCTCCCCGGCAAGGTGGGCGCCGCCGGCCAGGGCACCATGAACAACGTCATCGTCGGGGGCCGGTCGTTCGTCTACTACGAGACCGTCGCCGGCGGGCAGGGCGCCCGGCCCGGGCGCGACGGCATGAGCGGCGTCCACACCGCCATGACCAACACGCTCAACACCCCCATCGAGGCCCTGGAGCGGGCGTTCCCCCTCCGGGTGCGACGGCTTCGGCTGCGCGAGGGCAGTGGCGGCGAGGGACGGTGGCGGGGCGGCGACGGCATCGAACGCGACCTCGAGGTGCTGGAGGACGTGACGTTGTCGCTCATCACCGAGCGCCGGGTCAGCGCGCCGTGGGGTCTGGCCGGTGGCGGACCCGGCGCGGTGGGCGAGAACTGGCTGCTGCCCGGGGGCGACGAGGCCGCCGCCGAGCCACTGCCCGACAAGATCACCCGGCCGCTGGCCGCCGGCGACGTCCTGCGCCTGCGCACCCCCGGAGGCGGCGGCTACGGCAGTCAGGTCTGATTGGCGGTCGGCGTCGTGTCGACGGGCGGGGCGCAGCCCTGCACCACCTCCGCCTCCACGAGGGGCGTCCGGCCGAGCTCGGCCACGATGCCGTCGACGATGTCCCGGTCGCGCGCCGCGATACCCAGGAGCCACTCGTCGCCAGACCCACGGACACCGGCCGGGAACCCCTCGTAGCAGGCCCAACGGTCCACGAAGACGTACACCCCGGCCACCTTGCCCACATCGCCGGCGGAGGCGTACAGGCTGGGGGCATCGGGGCCGACCTGCAGGACGGCCACCCACTGCCGGATGCGCTCGACCGGCTGATTGTCCCCACCCTCCAGGCGCGCGGTGAGCAGGGCGCCGGCGGCCGCCACCAGGGCCAGAAGGGGCACGGCCAGCCACCAGTTCCGCCGCCGCACCTGGTTTGCCTGGCCCATGGTCCCTATCCTGCCAATCCATGGACCTGAAGGACGCAGCTGCGGTAGTGACCGGTGGGGCCTCGGGCCTCGGTGAGGCGACCGCTCGTCGTCTCAAGGCGGCCGGTGCCCACGTCACCATCATCGACTTCAACGCCGACAAGGGCGACGCCCTGGCCAAAGAGCTGGGCGTGAAGTTCGTCAAAGCCGACGTGACCGACGCCGACCAGGTGGCCGAAGCGGTGGTCGTGGCGGCCGAGGACGGCCCGCTGCGCGTCGGCGTGAACTGCGCCGGGACCGGCACCGCCGTGCGCACCATCTCGAAGGACGGCACCCCCCACATCCGCCGCGAGTGGGATCGGGTCGTGGGCATCAACCTGGTCGGTACGTTCCTGTGCATGACCCATGAGGCCAGCCAGATCTCGAAGTCCGAGCCGCTGGCCGACGGCCTGCGGGGCGTGATCGTGAACACCGCGTCCGTCGCTGCGTTCGACGGTCAGATCGGTCAGCTCGCCTACGCCGCGTCCAAGGGCGGCGTCGTGGCCATGACGCTGCCGGCGGCCCGGGACCTGAGCGTGTCCGGCATCCGCGTCTGCACCATCGCCCCCGGGCTCATGGACACGCCGCTGCTCGGCATGATGCCGGCCGAGACCAAAGCGGCCCTCGGCGCATCGGTGGTGTACCCGAAGCGGCTGGGCGAGCCGGACGAGTTCGCCAAGATGGTGCTGGCCATCATCGACAACGACTACATGAACGGCGAGGTCATCCGCCTCGACGGCGCCATCCGCATGCAGCCGAAGTAGCTGTCACTACAGCCCGCGGCTCCACACGGCCGGGCCGCTGGCCGCCGCCGCCACCAGGTCGGCCAGCTCGTCGTAGTGGCCGGGCACCAGCCCGCACGTGAGGCGGAGGTGGTCGCTCTTGGCGGGGGAGCCGCTCACCATGAACGGCGCCCCGGGCGCCGCCCCGACGCCGCGCGACGCCAGCGTGAGCAGCGCCGACTGCTCGTCGCGGACATCGACCCAGAGGTTGATGCCGTCGGTGCCGGCCGACGCCACGTCGCGCCCGTCGAGGGCGGCGACGAGGTGCTTGCGGCGCTCGGCGTAGGTCGTGCGGGCCTGCTCCACCACCTCGATGGTGGTCGGGTCGTCCAGCATCTCGACCAGCACGCACTGCAGCAACCGGCTCGACCAGCCCGGCCCGAGCAGGCGGCGGTTGGCCACGCCGGCGATCACCTCGCCGGCCCCGCCCACGGCCGCCAGCCGCAGATCGGGTCCGTGGCTCTTGGAGTAGCTCTCGACGTGGACCGTGCGCTCGGGGAGGTGGTGGCCCAGGCTCACCAGCTCCGACGCGGCGATGGCCCCGGCGTGGTCGTCCTCGATCACCACGACGCCGGTCGGGCGCAGGAGCGCCGCCAGCCGGCGGGCCCGCACGGGCGTCATGCTCACGCCCGTGGGGTTCTGTGCCCTGGGTTGGAGGTAGAGCGCCACGGGGCGTTGCTCCAGGGCGGCCTCCATGGCCTCGGCCACGATGCCCTGGTCGTCCATCGGTAGGCCGATCGTCTCCGCCCCCACCTGCTCCAGCAGGTCGAGCAGGGGAGGGAAGCACGGATGTTCCACCATCACGCGGTCGCCGAGACGCACCACGATCGACGTGATGCGATCGAGAGCATCCATGGCGCCGTCCACCACGGTGAGCGCCTCCGGAGGGAACGGCCACCGCGCCCGTAGGGCCTCGTCCAGCGCGGGGATCACGGGGTCGTCGAGGTAGCTCGTGGTGAGCGTCTGGCGGGCCACGCGGGCCAGGATGGGGCCGAGGTCGGGCAGCAGGCCGGGGTCGGGGGTGCCGGTCGAGAGGTCGAGCGGGAAGTGGCCGGGGCCCTCGGTGACGCGCCGGTACCGCCGCGGTCCCCGTGGGCGCGGCGCATCGACGACGAACGTGCCCCGCCGGCCGTGGGCGTCGATGGCGCCGACCGCCGCCAGCAGGCGCCACGCTTCGCTCACGGTCGTGGGGCTGATGCCGAGCCGGCGGGCCAGGTCTCGCACCGTGGGCAATCGGGCACCGGGCGCCAGGGTGCCACTGGTGATGAGCCGGCTGACGGCGGCGGCGATCCCGCGGGCGCTGCGGTCCTCGATGTGCTCCACGATCTCGTCAGGCACCCGACCTCCAGCCGTAATGTTCGGTTACAAACTCGCCATTGTGCCCGCAGCAGCGTGTCAGTACTGTCCGCGAATCCACCTTGACGTGCAAGAGGGGAGTTCTCGATGCCGAACACGATCCGCGCCGCGCTGGTGCAGACCACGTGGACGGGTGACAAGGAGACGATGATCAAGGCCCACGAGGAGTACGCCCGCGAGGCGGCCGCCCAGGGCGCCAAGGTCATCTGCTTCCAGGAGCTGTTCTACGGGCCGTACTTCTGCCAAGTCCAAGATCCCGAGTACTACGAGTACGCCGAGTCGATCCCCGGTCCCACCACCGAACGCTTCCAGGCCCTCGCCCGCGAGCTGGAGATGGTGATGGTGCTCCCGATGTACGAGCAGGAGCAGCCGGGCGTGCTGTACAACACCGCCGCCGTGGTCGACGCCGACGGCAGCTACCTCGGCAAGTACCGCAAGAACCACATCCCACAGGTCAAGGGGTTCTGGGAGAAGTTCTACTTCCGGCCCGGCAACCTGGGGTACCCGGTGTTCGACACCGCCGTCGGCAAGGTCGGCGTGTACATCTGCTACGACCGTCACTTCCCCGAGGGCTGGCGGGCGCTCGGGCTGAACGGCGCCCAGATCGTCTTCAACCCGTCGGCCACCAGTCGCGGCCTGTCGGCCTACCTGTGGAAGCTGGAGCAGCCGGCGTCGGCCGTCGCCAACGAGTACTTCATCGGCGCCATCAACCGCGTGGGCATCGAGTCGCTGGGCGACAACGACTTCTACGGCACCTCGTACTTCGTCGATCCCGAGGGCAAGTTCGTCGACGAGGTCGGCCACGACCACGACGCCGAGTTGCTCGTGCGCGATCTCGACATGGACCTCCTCGCCGAGGTCCGCAACCGCTGGGCGTTCTACCGGGACCGCCGGCCCGAGTCCTACGGCGACCTCACCCGCTCATGACCCGCACGCTCATCACCAACGGCACGGTCATCGGCACGAGCGGCACCATGCCCGGCGATGTGCTGGTCGACGGCGAGACCATCGCCGCCGTCTACGCGCCGGGCCAGACCGCCGGGGTCACCGCCGACCGCACCATCGACGCCGCCGGGAAGTACGTCATCCCCGGTGGCATCGACGTGCACACCCACATGGAGCTCCCCTTCGGGGGCACGTTCGCCTCGGACACGTTCGAGACGGGCACCGTGGCGGCCGCCTACGGCGGCACCACCACCATCGTCGACTTCGCCGTGCAACGCTCGGGCGAGGTGGTGCAAGACGGCCTGGCGGCGTGGCACGCCAAAGCCGACGGCAACTGCGCCATCGACTACGGCTTCCACATGATCATGGGCGACATCAATGAAGAGTCCTTGAAAGCCATGGACGAGTTGGTGGACCACGAGGGCATCACCAGCTTCAAGCTGTTCATGGCCTACCCGGGCGTCTTCTACTCCGACGACGGCCAGATCCTGCGGGCCATGCAGCGGGCCTCGGACAGCGGTGCCGTCATCATGATGCACGCCGAGAACGGCATCGCCATCGACGTGCTGGTGCAGCAGGCCCTCAGCCGGGGCGAGACCGATCCCAAGTACCACGGCCTCACCCGCCCCTCGGTGCTGGAAGGCGAAGCGACCAACCGGGCCATCGTGCTGGCGGGCGTGGCCGACTGCCCGCTGTACATCGTGCACATGTCGGCGTCGGAGGCGTTGGAAGCGGTCGCCGAAGCCCGTCACCACGGGCGCAACGTCTTCGCCGAGACGTGCCCGCAGTACCTCTACATGACCCTCGAGGAGACGCTGGCCAAGCCTGGGTTCGAGGGTGCCAAGTGGGTGTGCTCGCCGCCCATCCGCACGGGTCACGCCCATCACCAGGCCGACCTGTGGAAGGGCCTGCGCATGAACGAGCTGGCCTGTGTGTCCACCGACCACTGCCCGTTCTGCATGAAGGACCAGAAGGAGCTGGGCGTCGGTGACTTCTCCAAGATCCCGAACGGCATCGGCAGCGTCGAGCACCGCATGGACCTCATCTACCAAGGCGTCGTCACGGGCAACATCAGCCTCGCCCGCTGGGTCGAGACGTGCTGCACCACGCCGGCGCGCATGTTCGGCCTCTACCCCCGGAAGGGCGTGATCGCCCCCGGCAGCGACGCCGACATCGTCGTCTACGACCCCAACGCCCGCCAGACCATCTCCCACGAGACCGCCCACATGAACATGGACCACTCGGCCTGGGAAGGCGTGGAGATCGCCGGCCGGGTCGACACCGTCTTGTCGCGCGGCACCGTCGTCGTCGACGGCCGCGGCTACGTGGGCACCAAGGGTCACGGCAACTACCTGCGCCGTGGCCTGACGCAGTATCTCGTCTGATGGCGCCGCAGTGCGCCGGGCCGAGGAAGCACCGATTGTCGAGCGAAGCGAGTAGGAGCAGGAGTCCCCGATGAAGCGGATCTCGCATTGGATCAACGGCGGCACGGTCGCCGGCACGTCAGGGCGCACCGGGCCGGTCTGGAACCCGGCCACCGGCGAGCAGCAGGCCGAGGTCGAGCTGGCGTCGGCCGAGGAGGTCGACGCCGCCGTGGCCGTGGCCGTCGCCGCCTTCCCGGCGTGGCGGGCCACGTCGCTGTCGCGCCGGTCCGAGGTGATGTTCCACTTCCGCGAGCTGGTCGACGCCAACCGCAAGGAGATCGCGTCCCACCTCACCTCCGAGCACGGCAAGGTGCTCTCCGACGCCCTCGGTGAGGTGGCGCGCGGCCTCGAGAACGTGGAGTTCGCCTGCGGCATCCCGCATCTGCTGAAGGGCGGCTTCAGCGAGCAGGCCTCCAACGGCGTCGACGTCTACTCCATCCGCCAACCGCTCGGCGTGGTGGCCGGCATCACCCCGTTCAACTTCCCGGCCATGGTGCCCATGTGGATGTTCTCCACCGCGCATCGCCTGCGGCAACGCCTTCGTGCTGAAGCCCTCCGAGAAGGATCCGTCGGCGGCGCTGTTCCTGGCCGAGCTGCTCAAGGCGGCCGGCCTCCCCGACGGCGTGTTCAACGTGGTGCAGGGCGACAAGGTCGCCGTCGACCGGCTGCTCGAGCACCCCGACGTCGCCGCCGTCAGCTTCGTCGGGTCCACGCCCGTGGCCCGCTCCATCTACGAGAACGGCACCCGTCACGGCAAGCGGGTCCAGGCCCTCGGTGGGGCCAAGAACCACATGGTGGTGCTGCCGGACGCGGACATCGACATGGCCGCCGACGCCGCCGTGTCGGCCGCCTACGGCTCGGCCGGTGAGCGGTGCATGGCGGTGTCGTTGGTGGTCGCCGTCGGTCACGCCGCCGACCCGTTGGTCGAGGCCATCCGGGCCCGCCTGCCCAAGCTCCGCATCGGGCCCGGCACCGAACCCGACAGCGAGATGGGTCCGCTGGTGACGCGTGAGCACCGCGACAGGGTGGCGTCCTACATCGACAAGGGCCGCGACGCAGGCGCCACGGTGGTGGTCGACGGTCGCGACGCGCCGGCGGCCAGCGGTGAGGGATTCTTCCTCGGCGTGTCCCTGCTCGACGACGTGAAGCCGGGCATGGACGTCTACACCGACGAGATCTTCGGCCCGGTGCTGGGGGTCGTGCGCGTCGACACCTACGACGAGGCCGTCGCCCTGGTGAACGACAACCCGTACGGCAACGGCACCGCCATCTTCACCCGTGACGGCGGCGCCGCCCGCCAGTTCCAGTTCGAGGCCAACTGCGGCATGGTGGGCGTGAACGTACCCATCCCCGTGCCGGTGGCGTACTACAGCTTCGGCGGCTGGAAGGCGTCGCTGTTCGGCGACACCCACATGTACGGCCCCGACGGCGTCCACTTCTGCACACGGACCAAGGTCGTCACGTCGCGCTGGCCCGACCCGGCCACCAGCACCGTCGACCTCGGCTTCCCGAGGACTCGCTAGGAGCCTGGCGTGGACTTCGGCGTGGTCCTGCAGACCAACCCTCCGGCTTGGCGCGTCGTCGACCTGGCGCGCCAGGCCGAGCTGCTGGGTTTCAGTCACGTCTGGACCTTCGACTCCCATCTCCTGTGGCAGGAGCCGTTCGTCATCTACAGCCAGATCCTGGCGGCCACCCGCAAGGTCACGGTCGGGCCGATGGTGACCAACCCGGCCACACGGGACTGGACGGTGACGGCGTCGCTGTTCGCCACGCTGAACGAGATGTTCGGCAACCGCACCGTCTGCGGGATCGGGCGCGGTGACTCCGCCGTGCGGGTCACCAACGGCAAGCCCACCACGCTGGCCACGCTGCGCGAGTCGATCCACGTGATCCGCGAGCTGGCCAACGGCCGTGAGGTCTCCTACCGCGGCAGCCACCTGCGCTTCCCGTGGGGGCTCGACAGCCGCCTCGAGGTGTGGGTCGCCGCCTACGGCCCCAAGGCGCTGCAGCTCACCGGTGAGGTGGCCGACGGCTTCATCCTGCAGCTGGCCGACCCCGACATCACGGCGTGGACCATCAAGGCAGTGAAGGAGGCGGCCGCCGGTGCCGGGCGCGACCCGGCCAGCGTGAAGATCTGCGTGGCGGCGCCGGCCTACGTCGGCGACGACCTCGCCTACGCGCGCGCGACCAGTGCCGGTGGTTCGGCGGCATGGTGGGCAACCACGTCGCCGACATCGTGGCCCGCTACGGCGCCGACAGCGGTGTGCCCAAAGCCCTCACCGACTACATCGAGGGCCGCGAGGGCTACGACTACAACGAGCACGGCCGGGCCGGCAACACCCACGCCGCCTTCGTGCCCGACGAGATCGTCGATCGGTTCTGCCTGCTGGGCGAGCCCGCTGCTCATGTCGAGCGGCTGCTCGAACTGAAGTCGCTCGGCGTCGACCAGTTCGCCATCTACCTGCAGCACGACGCCAAGGAGTCGACGCTGCACGCCTACGCCGAGCACGTCATGGGGGCCGTAGCCGACCAGGTCATCGCCAAATCGTGAAGGGACGCGTTCGCAAGGTGGCGATGTTCTTCGTCGCCGTCGCGCTGCTCTGCCTCCTCTGGGAGGGCTACAAGTGGTTCGGGACGGCGGTCGACGGCAAGGTCCTCGGCTGGAAGCTGCCGGCGCGCACCGACGACTCCTCCATGCCGCATGTGTGGGACGTGCTCAGCCGCTTCGGCGACCCCGAGCGACGCGGCTCCGACAAGGCCATCTGGGTCGTGGTGCTCGAGAGCGCCTGGTTCACGTTCCGCGTGGCCATGGTGGGCATGGTGATCGGCGTGGCGGTGGGCCTCGTGCTGGCCATCGTGATGCAGCGGTTCGTCACGGCCGAGCGAGGCCTGCTGCCCTTCGTGATCCTCAGCCAGACCGTGCCGCTGGTGGCGCTGGCGCCGCTCGTGGTCGGATGGGGCGGCCGCCTGTCGCTGTTCGGGCTGGACTGGCGTCCGTGGATGTCGGTGGCGGTGATCGCCGCCTACCTGGCGTTCTTCCCGGTCGCCATCGGGGCGCTGCGCGGCCTGCACTCGCCGAAGCCCGAATCGGTCGAGCTCATGGACTCCTACGCCGCTGGCTGGTGGCGCACCCTGGTGAAGCTGCGGCTGCCGTCGTCGGTCCCTTACCTCGTGCCGGCGCTCAAGCTGGCGGCGGCCTCGGCCATCGTCGGCGCCGTCGTGGCCGAGATCTCGACGGGGACCAAGGGCGGCATCGGCCGGCTGATCATCGAGTACTCCCGCGAGGCGACCTCCGATCCGGCCAAGGTGTACACGGCCATGCTCGGCGCCGGTCTGCTGGGGCTGGCCGTGGCCGGGTTGGTCGGGCTGATCGACCTCGCGTTCATGCGCAACCGGCCGAAGGAAGAGAGCGTCGCGTGACGGCGCCGGCGGTCCATGTCGAAGGCGTCGGCAAGATCTTCAACCGCGGCCGGGCCAACCAGGTCGACGCCCTCACCGACATCGACCTGGACGTCGCGACGGGCGAGTTCGTCTCGCTGATCGGTCCGTCGGGTTGCGGCAAGAGCACCTTGCTGCGCCTCATCGCCAACCTCACCGAGCCGACGACGGGTCAGCTGACGTTGAACGGGAAGTCGGCGCGCCAGGCCCGCCTGGACCAGGACTACGGCATGGCGTTCCAGCAATCGGGTCTGTTCGAGTGGCGCAGCGTGGCCAAGAACATCGAGCTGCCACTCGAGCTGCGCGGTGTCGATCGCAAGCAGCGCAAGGCCCGGGCCCTCGAGCTCCTCGATCTGGTGAAGCTGCCCGAGTTCGCCGATCACCATCCCTGGGAGCTGTCGGGCGGCATGCAGCAACGCGTGGCCATCGCCCGTGCGCTGGCGTGCCGACCCGGCCTGCTGCTCATGGACGAGCCCTTCGGCGCACTCGACGAGATGACGCGTGAGCACATGCAGGACGAGCTCATCCGGATCTGCGCCGAGACCGGTACGACGGCGATCTTCGTCACCCACTCCATCCCCGAGGCGGTGTACCTGTCGAACCGCGTGGTGGTGATGTCGCCCCGACCGGGCCGCGTCGTGGCGGCCATCGGCGTCGACCTGGGTGACCGCACCGAGGACACCCGCGAGGCGCCGGAGTTCTTCAAGAAGATCACCGAGGTGCGCGAAGCGCTGCGGGGGATCGAGTGAGCGCGAGGCGGCTCAAAGCGGTCCTCACGCCGCTCCTCGTCGGCGTGCTGTTATTGCTGGCGTGGGAGCTGTTCGTGGAGTGGCGCCACATCCAGCCCTTCCTGCTGCCCAAGCCGTCGGCCATCTGGGACCAGATCGTCGACAGTCACAACGAGATCTGGAAGGCGGCGAGGGTCACGGGCACCAACGCCCTCGTGGGCATCGTCGCCGGCACGGTGCTGGGCGTGGCCGTGGCCATGGTGGCGAGCCGGTTCCGCTTCGCCAGCGAACTGCTGACGCCGCTGGCGGCGGCGGTGAATGCAGTGCCGATCATCATCCTGGCGCCCATGTTCAACAACATGTTCTCGACCACGAGCGCCATCCCGCGCCGCCTGATCGTGACCATCATCGTGTTCTTCCCCATCTTCGTGAACACGCTGCGCGGCCTGGTCCAAGTCGATGCCACCAAGGCCGAGCTGATGCGGTCCTACGGGGCCAGCGACTGGGTCACGATGCGCAAGGTGCGCGTGCCCAACGCGCTCCCGTTCTTCTTCACCGGCCTGAAGCTGGCAGCTTCCCTGGGTGTCATCGCCGCCGTCGTGGCCGAGTACTTCGGCGGCATCCAGAACGGCGTCGGCAGTCGCATCTCGTCCTACGCCGGTGCCACCAACTATCCGCTGGCGTGGGCCTACGTGGCCGCCGCCTGCGCCCTTGGCTTGGCCTTCTACTGCTTCTCGCTCGCCCTCGAACGCCTCGTCATGCCGTGGCAAGCGGCGCGGCGCAACGCGTTTTAGCCACCACCCACCCAACCCATGACAACGGGGAGACCCACATGAGAAGAACCATCACCCGAGGTGTCGTGCTCGTAGCGGCGCTGGCCCTGACGGCGGCCGCCTGCGGCAGCGACAACAGCAGCTCGTCATCGGCCACCACCGCGGCGTCGGCGGCCACCACCGCGGCGTCGGGCGGGGCCGCCACCACCGCCGCCAGCGGCGAGTTGAAGAAGGTGAAGCTGCAACTGCAGTGGTTCACCCAGGCGCAGTTCGGGGGTTACTTCGCCGCCGTCGATCAAGGCTTCTTCAAGAAGTACGGCCTCGACGTGGACATCATCGAAGGCGGCGTCGACATCGTGCCGCAGACCGTGCTGGCCCAGGGCAACGCCGACTTCGCCATCGCCTGGGTGCCGAAGGCACTGCAGTCGCGCGAACAGGGCGCCGCCATCACCGACATCGCCCAGATCTTCCAGCGCTCGGGCACGCTGCAGGTGAGCTTCAAGGACAAGAACATCACCGACGCGGCCGCCCTGAAGGGTAAGAAGGTCGGCAACTGGGGCTTCGGCAACGAGTTCGAGTTGTTCGCCGGCATGACCAAGGCCGGCCTCGATCCGGGCAAGGACGTCACGCTGGTCCAGCAGGACTTCAACATGCTGTCGCTGCTGAACGGTGACATCGACGCCGCCCAGGCCATGGCCTACAACGAGTACGCCCAGGTGCTGGAGGCCAAGAACCCGGCGACCGGACAGCTGTACCAGCCGTCGGACTTCAACACCATCAACTGGGAGACCGATGGTGTCGGCATGCTGCAGGACGCCATCTGGGCCGACACCGGCAAGCTCCAGAGCGACCCGGCCTACCAGGACACCGCCACCAAGCTGATCGCGGCCTCGATCGAGGGTTGGGCGTACTGCCGCGACAACGCCGAGAAGTGCCGTGACATCGTCGTGGCCAAGGGCTCCAAGCTCGGCAACAGCCACCAGCTGTGGCAGATGAACGAGATCAACAAGCTCATCTGGCCGGCGCCCGACGGCGTCGGGGTCATCAACCAGGCGGCGTGGGACCAGACGGTCAAGATCGCCCAGGACACGAAGAACCAGGACGGCAAGACCGTGCTCACCAAGGCCCCCGAAGGGCTGGCCTACACCAACGACTACGTCACCGAGGCCATCGCCCTGGTCAAGGCCGGCGGTGTCGACGTGAACGGCACCAGCTTCAAGCCGATCACGGTCACCCTCGAGCCCGACGGCGCCTAGCCATCTCACCGCCCGAACTGGGGAGCCGGCGCGCGCATAGCGCGCGGAGGCTCCCCAGTTCGGGATCAGAGGCAGTTCAGGCCATGCGCTGTCCGGGTCAGGCGCCGACGTAGTGCTTGTCGGCCAGCTCCAGGACCTCGTCGAGGATGGCGATGCCGTGGCGCACGTCGTCGGCCGATGTCGTGCACGGCGGCACCACGTGGATGCGGTTGAAGTGGGCGAAGGGCCACAGGCCCCGGGCCTTGCACGCCGCCACGACCTCGTTCATGGGCGCGGCGGCCTCGCCGGCGGCGTTGAACGGCACCAGCATCTCGCGGGTCTCGCGGTTGCGCACCAGCTCGATGGCCCAGAACACCCCGAGGCCGCGCACGTCGCCGATCGACGGGTGGCGCTCTTGGAGCCGGCGCAACTCGGGCCCGATGACGTCGGTGCCGAGCGAGCGGGCGTGGTCGATGATGCCCTCGGACTTCATGGCGTTGATGGAGGCGACGGCGGCGGCGCACGCGAGCACGTGACCCGAGTAGGTGAGGCCGCCGGGGTACGGGCGCTCGGCGAAGGCGTCGGCGATGCGCTGGCTGATCACGACGCCGCCGAGGGGCACGTAGCCGGAGTTCACGCCCTTGGCGAAGCAGATGAGGTCGGGCGTCACGCCCCAGCGGTCGACGGCGAACCACTCGCCGCAGCGGCCGAACGCCGCCATCACCTCGTCGCAGATCATCACGATGCCGTGGCGGTCGCACAGGGCGCGCACGCCGGCCAGGTAGCCGTCGGGCGGCACGAGGATGCCGTTGGTGCCGACCACCGTCTCCAGCATGATGGCGGCGACGGTGCCGGGCCCTTCGAGCGTCACCACATCGGCGAGGTGCTGGAGGGCGCGCTCGGACTCCTCGGCTTCGGTGGTGGCGTGGAACGCCGAGCGGTAGGGGTAGGGCCCGAAGAAGTGCACCACGCCCGGGAAGCCGGGCTCGCTGGGCCACCGGCGCGGGTCGCCGGTCATGGTCATGGCGGCGCCCGTGGCCCCGTGGTAGGAGCGGTACGTCGTCAGCACCTTCTGGCGGCCGGTGACGAGCCGGGCCATGCGCGTGGCGTTCTCGGTGGCCTCGGCGCCGCCGTTGGTGAAGAACACCATGTCGAGGTCGCCCGGGGCCAGGTCGGCGATGAGCCGGGCCGCCTCACTGCGTTGGTCGTTGGCGTGGAACGGGGCGATGGTGCACAGCCGCTCGGCCTGCTCCCGGATGGCGGCGACCACCTTCGGATGCTGGTGGCCGATGTTGACGTTGATCAGCTGCGACGAGAAGTCGAGGTACCGATGGCCCTCCTCGTCCCAGAACCAGCTGCCCTCGGCACCGGCCACGACCAGTGGCTGCAGCGCCTTCTGCGCCGACCAGGAGTGGAACACGTGGGCGCGATCATCGCGGTAGGCACGGCTCGTCATGCACGCAGCCTACGGGTGCAGCATGGACCGCAACGCGCCCTCCAGATCCGGATGGTGGAAGGCATAGCCGCTCGCCTCCAGGACCCGCGGCACGACCCGCTGGCCTTCGAACAACAAGACGTCGGCCAGCTCCGATCCGAGCAGCAGCTTGGGCGCGAAGGAGGGCACCGGGATGAGGGTGGGGCGGTGCAGGACGGTGCCGAGGGTCTTGGTGAACTCGAGGTTGGTGACGGGGTTGGGCGCGGTGAGGTTCACCGGGCCGGCCACCTCGGCGCCGAGGAGGTGCAGGAGCGCCGCCACCTCGTCGTCGAGGGCGATCCAGCTCTGCCACTGCGTCCCTGGGCCGAGCCGCCCACCGAGTCCCAGCTTGAACAGGGGCAGCTGCTTCTTCAGCGCCCCGCCCTTCGGCGACAGCACGATGCCCGAGCGTGGATGGGCCACGCGGATGCCCGCGTCACGCGCGGGATCAGCGGCCGCCTCCCACTGCCGGCACAAGTCAGCGAGGAAGCCACTGCCTGGTCCCGCCGTCTCGTCGAGCACGTCGTCGCCCCGGTCGCCGTACCAGCCGATGGCCGACGCCGACACCAGCACCGCCGGGGGCCGTTGCAGGCCGGCGAGCGTGCGGGCCAGCAGCCCGGTGCCTTGGACGCGGCTGTCGAGCAGTTCGCGCTTGTAGGCGTCGTTCCAGCGCCGGTCGCCGATGCCGGCCCCGGCCAGATGCACCACCGCGTCGATGCCTTCGAGGGCGGCGGCGTCGATGGTCCCGGCCTTCGGGTCCCACTTGATGCCGTGACCGTCACCGCGTATGACGCGAATGGCACGATGGCCGGCTTGCGCCAGTGCGGCGACCAGCGCGGTCCCTATGAGTCCGGTCGAGCCGGTGACGGCGACATCCATGTCGGTCTCATTCCACGAGGACGGGTACCGATGTCACGACCGTGTTGGGCCGGTACAGCAGTCGGGCTTTGAGGGCGAGCGCGCTCTGGTTGTGGAGGAACTGCGTCGACCACGACGTGACGAACTCCGGGATGATCACGGTGATCATCTCGTCGGGCGATTCCTGGTCGAGCTCGTCCAGGTACTGGATCACGGGCCGGGTCAGCTCTCGATACGGCGAGTAGATCGTGTGCAGTTCGACGGGGACGTTGTGGGCATCCCACTGCTCGATGAGCTCTTCCTGCTCGGCCGGGTCACCCACCACCGAAACCGCCAGCAAGCGGTCCGGCGCCAGCGACCGGGCGTAGCTGAGCGCATTCAGCACCCCCTTGTTCACGCTGCCCACCAACACCACGACCACGTGGGTGTGGCGCTGCACGTGGTAGTCGGTCGTCACCTTCACGGCGTCGCGGACTCGGTCGTAGTGGCGGCCGATCGACCGCAGGGCGACGACGATGACGGGGATCAACGCGGCGGGGATCCACGCGCCGATGGCGAACTTGGAGATCACCACGACCGACAGCACGATGCCGGTGGCGACGGCACCGATGGCGTTGATCACCGCACCGCCGCGCCAGTGCCGCTCGCGGAGCCGCCAGTGGTGGACCACCATCCCGGCCTGCGACAGGGTGAAGCCGGTGAACACCCCGACGGCGTAGAGGGGGATGAGGGCGCTCACGTCGCCCTTGAAGACCACGATGAGCACCGTGGCCAAGCCGGCCAGCACCAGCACCCCGTTGGAGAACACGAGGCGGTCGCCCCGGTTGGCCAGCTGGCGGGGCAGGTAGCCGTCGCGGGCGATGATCGACGACAGCCGGGGGAAGTCGGCGTAGGCGGTGTTGGCCGCCAGTATCAGGATGGCGAACGTGGAGAACTGCAGGAGGTAGTACATGAACGTCCCGTCACCGAACACGGCGGCGCCCATGATCGACAGCACCGTCTGACCGTTCTCCTGCGGGATGGGCTCCAGATGATGAGCCAGCACGCTCAGGCCGAAGAAGCAGCCGCCGAGGATCGTGCCCATGGCCACGAGCGTCATGGACGCGTTGCGCGACTCGGGCCGTTTGAACGCGGGCACCCCGTTGGACACCGCCTCGACGCCCGACAGGGCCACGGCGCCGGACGAGAAGGCGCGCATGAGGATGAACAGCGTGATGCCCCCGGCCGCCGCGCTGTTCTTCGTCAGCTCGGCGTACGCCTCTTCCTGTCCGGGGATGGGGCCGAGGCCGTTGAAGTACACCTGATACAGCCCGGAGCCGATGAGCGCCAGCAGCGCGCTGACGTAGATGTAGGTCGGCCCGGCGAAGATGCGGCCCGACTCCTTCACGCCCCGGAGGTTGGCCACCGTCATGAGGACGACGAAGAACACGCATATCTCGACGCGGTAGTCGCGCAGCGCCGGGAAGGCCGACGTGATGGCGGCGGTGCCGGCCGAGACGCTGACGGCTACGGTGAGGACGTAGTCGACCAACAGCGACGAACCGGCCACGAGCGCGGGCGTGCGCCCGAGGTTCTCCCGGGACACGATGTAGGAGCCGCCGCCGCTCGGATAGGCGTACAGCGTCTGGCGGTAGCTGATCACCACGATGGCCAGCAGCAGGACGACGACCAGCGAGATGGGCACGAGGTCGGCGAAGGCGGCGTACCCGCCAGCGGCCACGAGGACGAGGAGGATCTCCTCCGTCGCGTACGCCGTGGACGAGATGGCGTCGGACGCGAAGACGGCCAGCGCGATCTTCTTCGTCAGCCGCTGATGGTGCTCTTCCGAGGAGGGGATGGGCGGACCGATGAAGATCCGCTTCAGGGTCGAGTACATGTTGAGAGCGGACGTTACCTATCCGCGCCACTTGCTAGTCCACGAGCATGGGAACCGACGTCACCACGGTGTTCGGCCGGAATAGGAGGCGAGCCTTCAGCGCCAAAGCGGTCTGGTTGTGCAGCACTTGCGTGTACCAGGTGGTCACGACGAACTCCGGGATGACGACGGTGATGAGATCGTCGGGATCTTCGGCGTCGAGCTCGTCCAGGAAGGTCAGTACCGGCCCCGTCAGATCTCGGTAAGGCGAGTAGATGGTGTGCAGCTCGACCTGCATGTCACGCTCGTCCCACTGGCGCTCGATGGCGCGCTGCTCGTCGGCGTCGCCCACGATGCTGATGGCGACGAGGCGGTCGGGCGCCAACGACCTCGCGTACTGCAAGCCGTTGAGCGTGCCCTTGTGGAGCGCGCCCACGAGGACCACGACCGTGTGGGTGTAGCGGCGGGGTCGCCAGTCCGATGGTGCCGAGGTGGCCGCCTTCACCCGGTCGTAGTGGCGGCGGATGGACAGCAGCAGCGTGACGAGGGCCGGTATCACGACCGCCGGCAACCAGGCGCCGATGGTGAACTTGGAGACCACTACGACGACGAGCACGATGCCGGTCACCGTTGCCCCGATGGCGCTGATCGTCATGGCCGTCTTCCAGCGCCGCCCCCGCTGACGCCACTGGTACATGACCATGCCGGTCTGGGAGAGGGTGAAGCCGGTGAACACCCCGACCGCGTACAACGGGATGAGCGCCTTCGTCTCGCCCCCGAAGATGATGACGAGCGCCGCGGCCATGCCCGACAGCACCAGGACCCCGTTGGAGAACACGAGGCGGTCGCCCCGGTTGGCCAGCTGGCGGGGCAGGAAGTTGTCCCTGGCGACGAAGGAGCACAGGCGAGGGAAGTCGGCGTAGGCAGTGTTGGCGGCGAGGATCAGGATGGCGAAGGTGGAGAACTGCAGGATGTAGTAGAGGACCGTGCCCTCGCCCCAGACCGCGGAACCGAGGGCGGACAGCAGCGTCTGGTGCTCGGGGTTCACGATCGGCCCAAGACGGTGCGTCAGCAACGACAGCCCGAAGAAGAGCGAGCCGAGGATCGCCGCCATGGCGATGAGCGTCCTGGCGGCGTTGCGCGACTCGGGCTTCTCGAAGGCGGGCACGCCGTCGGAGATCGCCTCCACGCCGGAGAGGGCCACGGCGCCGGAGGAGAACGCCCGCAACAGGACGAACAACCCGAGCGTCTGGCCGGCGTCGCCCGCGAACACGCGGTTGAGGTACTCGGTGTCGGGCGGTAGCGGGTCGAGGTCGCCGGTGTAGGAGCGGAACAGGCCGTAGCCGATGAGGGCGACCATCGACAGGATGTAGATGTAGGTGGGCCCGGCGAAGATGCGGCCCGACTCTTTCAGGCCGCGGAGGTTGCCCAGGGTCATGACGACGATGGCCAGCACGCACAGCTCGACGCGGTACGGGATCAATCCCTCGAACGCGGAGGTGATGGCGGCGACGCCGGCCGAGACCGAGACCGCCACGGTGAGCACGTAGTCGACCAGCAACGACGACCCGGCCACGAGCGAGGGCAGTGTCCCGAGGTTCTCCCGGGACACCACGTACGAGCCGCCCCCCTGCGGGTAGGCGTAGATCGTCTGGCGGTAGCTCGTCACCACGATCGCCAGCAGGACCACGACGACCAGGGCGATGGGGATGAGCGCCTCGAGCGCCTCCGTGCCACCGGCCGGCACCAGCACGACCAGGATCTCTTCGGTGGCGTACGCGGTCGACGAGATCGCATCGGAGGCAAACACGGCCAGCGCGATCAGTTTGATCAAGCGGTGCTGGTGCTCGTCAGCCGAAGAGATCGGGGGCCCGATGAAGACCCGCTTCAGCGTCGAGTACATCGGCGTACCGTAGTCAGCTGGTTAGGATGACTGGCTTTCCACCAACGCGAGAGGACCCTCCAGGCGTGCATGTGGTCATCGTCGGCTGCGGCCGAGTGGGTTCGGCCGTGGCCCTCAACCTGACGAGCGCCGGCCACTCCGTCGCCATCATCGACAAGCGCTCCGAGTCCTTCGCCCGTCTCGGCTCGGGATTCACGGGACAGGCCATCGCCGGCATCGGCTTCGACCGCGACCGGCTGATCGAGGCGGGCATCGAACGCGCCGGCGCCCTCGCCGCGGTGACCAGCGGCGACAACTCGAACATCATGATCGCCCGCGTGGCGAGGGAGACCTTCGGCGTGGAGCGCGTCGTGGCCCGCATCTACGACCCCCGCCGGGCGGCCATCTATCAGCGCCTCGGGATCCCGACGGTGGCCACGGTGGCGTGGACCTCGGAGCGGGTGCTGCGGCGCATCCTGCCCGACGAACCAGCGGTCGAGTGGGTCGATCCCAGCGCCAACGTGATGTTGATCGAGCGGGTCGTGCCGGGTCCGTGGGCGGGTCATCCGCTCCAGGAGCTCGAAGTCGCCGGCAAGGTGAGGGTCATGGCGGTCAGTCGCCTCGGCACCTCCCAGATCCCCACGGCCAACCTCGTCGTGCAAGAAGGCGACGTCGTGTACCTGGCGGTGGCGGGCGACGCCATGGCCTCCGTCGACGATCGACTGGCCGGGCCGGTCAAGGCAGGGGGGCACTGACGTGCGAGTCGTGATCGCGGGTGGCGGGAGCGTCGGGAAGTTCATCGCCGAGCAGCTCCACAAGGGCGGCCACGAGGTGCTCATCATCGACAACGACCCCAACGTGGTGCGCCGGGCCCTGGCCGACCACGAGCCCGAGGGCGTGCCGTGGTTCCAGGCCGATGCCTGCGAGGTGTCGAAGCTGGGCGAGGCGGCGGTGGACAAGGCCGACGTGATGGCGGCCGTCACCGGCGACGACGAGGACAACCTCGTCATCTCGCTGCTGGCCAAGCAGGAGTTCGGCGTGCCCCGTGTCGTGGCCCGCGTGAACAACCCGAAGAACGAGTGGATGTTCACGCAGATGTGGGGCGTGGACGTGGCTGTGTCCACGCCCCACCTCATCACCGCGCTGGTCGAGGAAGCCGTGAGCGTCGGGTCGTTCGTCCGGCTGCTGTCGTTCGAAGGCGGCAAGGCGAAGCTGGCCGAGGTCACCCTCGCCGCCGGATCACCGGCCGCCGACAAGGAGATCCAGGAGCTGGGCCTGCCGCGCGACTCCACGGTGGTGGCCATCATCCGCAACGACCGCGTCGTGGTGCCCCGCGGCGACAGCATGATCCGCGTCGGCGACGAGGTGCTGGTGCTGGTGACCACCGACTCCGAAGACGACGTTCGCCAGATCCTGACGGGAAGCTAGGACCGCGGCAGGAGCGTGTAGGCGGGGTTGAGGATGACGCACTTGCCCCGCTCGTTGTGGGCCACGCCTTCCACCACCACACCCCGACCATGCTCCAGCCCGCCGACCGAACGCCGGCCGGTGAACACGATGGTGGCGTCCGCGGTGCCGTCGCTCACCACGATCTCCAATGCCGGGACGCCCGAGCGGGGGACGGTGCGGATGCGCTTGATCTCGCCCGACACCTTCACCTTCTGACGCAGCTCGACGTCGCACATCCGCGTCACGTCGGGCTGGCCGAACTTCTTCTGGAGGCTCTCCTTGTGGAGGTCTTCGGTGTCGGCTGTCCAACGCTTCTTCAGGTCCCGCAGTCCCACGCCCGGGATTCTACCGCCGGCCCCCATAGCATCGAACGCCCGTGAAGACCCGCACCTTGATCCTGCTGGCCGTCGCCTGCGGCTTGGCCATCCTGGTCGCGGGCGGGGCGTTCTTCGTCAGGCTGGCGGTGAACAAGGACGAGCTCACCGTGCCCGACATCCTGGCGCCCGGGCAGAGCCAGCAGGTCGGCCCGGTCACCGCGACCGTCGCCGGCAGCGCCGAGGTGGGCGATGTCGTCGTGGTGCAGGTCCACCTCGACAGCGACGACCGCCTCGCCGATGCCGGAGCAGGGTGGTCGATGGTGGTGACCGGCGACGTCGCACCCCGGGCCCCGGTCGCCGTGCCGTCGGGGGGCGGTCAGGCGTGCGCCGGCATGGCCGTCGAGGCGGGCCAGGCCGTCGACTGCGCGGTCGCGTTCCCGTCGGGTGACGGCGACCGCTACGTGGCCTTCGCCACGGGCGGCGTGCAACGGCAGTGGAAGCTGGAACGGCCGCTACCCTGACCGCCATGGCCGAGCAGTACGACCTGGTAGTGATCGGCGGTGGCCCGGGCGGTTACGCCGCCGCCCTCTACGGTGCCAGCGCCGGGTTGAAGGTGGCGTGCGTGGAGAAGGACAAGGTCGGCGGCACCTGCCTCCACCGTGGCTGCATCCCTGCCAAGGAGTTCCTGGAGACGGCGTCGGTGTACCGCCACGTCGCCGGGGCCAAGGAGTTCGGGATCGAGGCCGGCCAACCGACCATCGACTTCTCGGTGAGCCAGGCGCGCAAGCAACGCATCGTCGACGGGCTCTACAAGGGCCTCGCCGGGTTGATGAAGGCGCGCAAGATCGACGTGTACACCGGCTCCGGTTCCCTGGGCGCCGACCGCACCGTCACGGTGCAGGGCTCGGACGGCTCGACCGCCACGCTCCAGGGCGCCCACGTCGTACTGGCGGCCGGGTCGGCGGCGCGCAGCATCCCGGGCTTCGACGTCGACGGCACCGTCATCCTCACCTCCGACGAGGTGCTCATGCTCGATCACGTCCCCAAGAGCGTGGTCGTGATCGGCGGTGGGGCCATCGGGTGCGAGTTCGCCTCCACCTTCTCCGACCTCGGCGCCAAGGTCACCATCTTGGAGTTCCTGCCCAAGATCCTGCCGGGCTGCGATGTCGACGTGGCCAACGTCGTCGTGCGGTCCTTCCAGAAGCGGGGCATCACCATCCGCACCGGTACCAAGGTGGTCGGTCACGAGCGCACCGCCACGGGCACCAGGGTGCTGGTCGAGGGGGGCGAGCCGGTCGAGGCCGACGCCGTCATCGTGTCGGTCGGGCGACGCCCGTACTCCGACCTGCTCGGCCTCACCGGCACGGCGGTGAAGCTCACCGACCGCGGCTTCGTCGAGGTCGACGACCGCTGCCGCACGGGCGAGCCGGGGGTGTACGCCATCGGCGACATCCGTGACGGGCCTCAGCTGGCCCACGTGGGCTTCGCCGAGGCGATCATGGTGGTGAAGGACATGCTGGGCGAGGAGACCTTCCCCGTCGCCTACGACAAGGTGCCGTGGGCCATCTACTGCCACCCGGAAGTCGCCTTCGCCGGCTACTCGGAAGAGGCCGCCAAGGACGCCGGCTTCGACGTGGTGGCGCACAAGGACGCCTACCGCGGCAACAGCCGGGCCCAGATCATCGGGGAGACCGAAGGTCTGGTGAAGGTCATCGCCGAGAAGGGCCCCGATGGCAAGGCCGGGCGCGTGCTCGGCGTGCACATGGTGGGCCCGTGGGTCACCGAACAGCTCGGCCAGGGCTACCTCGCCGTCAACTGGGAAGCCACCGTGGACGAGGTGGCCGAGTTCGTCCAGCCCCACCCGACGCTGTCCGAGGCGTTCGGCGAGGCGATCATTGCCCTTACGGGAAGGAGCCTCCACGGCTGATGGCCGACGTCACGATGCCCCAACTCGGTGAGACCGTCACCGAGGGAACCATCACCAAGTGGTTCAAGCAGATCGGCGATGAGGTCAAGGCCGACGAGCCCCTGTTCGAGGTGTCGACCGACAAGGTCGACACCGAGGTGCCGTCGCCCATTGCCGGCACCCTGACCGAGATCAAGGTCAACGAGGGTGACACGGTGCAGGTGGGCGAGGTGATCGCCGTCGTCGGCGACGCGGGCGCGCCCGCTGCTGCTGCCGCGCCGGCGGACGCGCCGCCCGCCCCGCCCGCGGCGCCACCGGCCGAGGCCGCGCCGGAGCCAGAGGCCGAGCCGGCCGTCGCCCCAGTGGCTGACGCGGCCCCGCCCCCGCCGCCCGCCGCCCCACCGCCCGCCGCCACCGAGGCTCCGGCCGCCCCGGCACCCGCCGGCCCCGCCGCCGACGGCACCAGCCGGTTGTTGTCGCCGGTGGTGCGACGGCTGGTGAACGAGCACGGGTTGCGGCCCGAGGACATCCAGGGCACCGGTCCCGGCGGTCGCATCACCCGCGACGACGTCGTGAACCACATCGAGCACGCGCCCGCAGCCGCTCCCGCCCGGCCAGCAGCGCCGGCCGCCCCCGCCGCCCCGGCCCCGGCTCCGGCGGCCCCGGCGCCCGCCGCGGCGACCCGTGCGCCGGCGGCGCCCGCCACCCGGCCGGGCCAGCGCGACGAGAGCGTGAAGCTGTCCAAGATCCGGACCCTCACGGGCGATCACATGCTCATGTCGCTGGCCACCAGCGCCCACGCGTTCAGCGTGGTGGAGGTCGACTACGCCAACGTCGACCGGGTCCGCAATGCAGTGACTGAGGAGTGGAAGGCCACGGAGGGCTTCAGCCTGACGTTCCTGCCGTTCATCAGCCGGGCCGTCATCGACGCGCTGGGCGAGTTCCCCCATCTCAACGCCACGGTGGGCGACGGCGAGCTCGTCCTGCACAAGTTCGTCGACCTGGGCATCGCCGTCGATCTCGCCTATCAGGGGCTGCTCGTACCGGTGGTGCGCGATGCCGACACCAAGCGGCTCCGCGCCATCGCCCGCGAGATCTTCGACCTCGCCGGACGGGCCAAGAGCCGGCGCCTGTCGCCCGACGAGATCCAGGGCGGCACGTTCACCATCTCCAACAACGGCTCGGCCGGCTCGGTGCTGACCGCCGCCATCATCAACCAGCCCCAGGTCGCCATCTTGTCGACCGATGCCATCAAGCGCCGGCCGGTGGTGGTCGAGCTGCCCGACGGCCAGGAGGGCATCGCCATCCACTCCGTCGGCAACCTGGCCATGAGCTGGGACCACCGGGCCTTCGACGGCGCCTACGCCGCCAACTTCCTGGTGCGGGTCAAGCAGATCCTGGAGACGCGCGACTGGGACGCCGAGCTGTAGGAACGTGACTCCTCTACGGGTGCGGTGGTTGGGGCGGGTCCCCTACAGCGAGGCCTACGACCTGCAGCGGGCGCTGTTCCGGCACGGCACCGGCCAGCACCTCCTCCTGCTGGAGCACCCGGCCGTCTACACCCTGGGGGTGCGGGCCGATCCCCGCAACGTGCTCGTGCCGCCGGCCTCCGTCGGGGCCGACCTCGTGCCCACCGACCGGGGCGGTGACGTCACGTTCCACGGCCCGGGCCAGCTCGTCGGCTACCCGGTCCTGACCCGGCCCGGCAAAGGCCCCGCCGGGGCCAGTGGCATGGCCGACACGGTGGCCTACGTCCGCTCGGTCGAGCAGGTGCTCATCGACACGCTGGCCGACCTGGGGCTGCCCGGCGCGGGGCGCCTCCGCCAGTACCCGGGCGTGTGGGTGGACCCCGACGGCGCCCGCCCCCGCAAGATCGCCGCCATCGGGGTGAAGCTGAGCCGCGGCCGCACCATGCACGGGTTCGCCCTGAACGTGTCGACCGACCTCGCCATGTTCGGCCACATCGTGCCCTGCGGCATCGCCGGCAAGGCCGTGACCTCACTGGCGGCCGAGGGCGTCGACGTCTCGATGCGCGAGGTCGTCGACGCCGTGGCCGCCCGCGCCGCCGTCGCGTGGGGCGCCGGCGATGCCAGCGAGGCCGCGGTCGAGCGCCAAGACGTCGCCTGGCGGCACCGGCCCGACGATCTGTCGGCGTTCAGCCGGGGCCAGGGGCCGGGGGCGCCGGTCAGGCTGACCTCCCGCCTGCGCGACGCGGGCGTCGCCGAGGGTCTGGCCATCGCCGAGCGCAAACCCGACTGGCTGCGGGCCCACGTCCGTCACGGCCCCGATGTCCTGCGCCTCAAGAAGACGATGCGCGACCTCCAGCTCGTCACCGTGTGCGAGGAAGCGGGCTGCCCCAACCTGTCGGAGTGCTGGGCCGACGGCACGGCCACGTTCATGGTGCTGGGGGAGCGGTGCACCCGGGCGTGCGGTTTCTGCCTGGTCGACACCCGTCACCCCGAGTCCGCCGATGCCGGCGAGCCCGAACGCGTCGCCGAGGCGGCCGCCCGGATGGGCCTGGCCCACGTGGTGGTCACGATGGTGGCGCGCGACGACCTGGACGACGGCGGCGCCGCTCACGTGGCCGAGGTGGTGCGGGCCATCCGCCGGCACGCTCCGGGCTGTGCCGTCGAGGTGCTGGTGTCGGACATGAAGGGCGACCGGGCGGCCATCGACACGGTGATCGAGGCCCGCCCCGACGTGTTCAACCACAACCTCGAGACGGTGGCCCGCCTGCAGCGGGCGGTGCGGCCGTCGGCGGGCTACGCCCGCAGCCTCGGCGTGCTGGCGCGGGCCAAGGAGGCCGGCCTGGTGGTGAAGTCAGGTCTCATCGTCGGGATGGGGGAGACCGACGCCGAGGTCGAAGGGGCGCTGGCCGACCTGGCCGGCATCGGTGTGAACATCGTCACGATCGGCCAGTACCTGCGGCCCACGACCCACCACCTGCCGGTGGCCCGCTGGGTGGAGCCGGCCACGTTCGAGCGCATGGCCCAGGTGGGTGAGGCCCTGGGGCTGGGCCACGTGGAGGCCTCGCCCCTCACCCGCTCCAGCTACCACGCCCGCCAGGCGGCATCGGCGGCGGCCACACCGGTGACGTTGAGGAGGGCGCAATGAACGTGTACACCGATCGGATGGGACGGCTCCGCGCCGCCATGGTCGCCGAGGGTGTCGATGTCGTGCTGCTGTCGGTCGGGCCCGATCTCCCGTACTTCACCGGCTACGAGGCCATGCCGCTGGAGCGCCTGACGATGCTGGTGCTGCCGCGCGACGGCGACGCCACGCTGGTGGTGCCCCGGCTGGAGGCGCCGCGCATCGTGGAGCAGCCCGATGGGTTCACCGTGCTGCCGTGGAGCGAGACCGATGATCCGGTGGCGCTGGTGGCCGGTCTGGCCAAGGGCGCGGGGGTGGCCGCCATCGGCGACCACACCTGGGCCCGCTTCCTGGTCGATCTGCTCAGCGCCATGCCGGCCACCACGTTCCGTCGCGCCAGCAGCGTCGTCAGCCCGATCCGGATGCGCAAGGACGCGGCCGAGATCGCCGCGCTGCGCGCCGCCGGCGGCGCTGCCGATCGGGTCGCCGCGCAGCTCCAGGGCGGAGCCATCTCCCTGGCCGGACGCACCGAGGCGTCGGTGTCGGCCGAGCTGTCGCGCCGGCTGCTGGTCGAGGGTCACGACCGGGTCAATTTCGCCATCGTCGCATCCGGCCCCAACGGTGCCAGCCCGCACCACGACGCCGGCGGTCGGGTCATCGAGCGGGGCGACATCGTGGTGTGCGACTTCGGGGGTCGCCTCGACGGCTACTGCAGCGACATCACCCGGACGGTGGCGGTGGGGGAGCCGTCGGTCGAGGTGGCCGAGGCCTACGCCGTGCTGCTCGAGGCGCAGCAGGCAGCGGTCGCCGCGGCGGTCGTGGGCACGCCGTGCGAGGAGGTCGACGCCGCCGCCCGGCGCATCATCGACGCCGGCGGCTTCGGCGACCGGTTCATCCATCGCACCGGTCACGGCATCGGCATGGAGGCCCACGAGGACCCGTACATCGTGGCCGGCAACGCCCTGGCGCTCGAGCCCGGTCACGCCTTCAGCGTGGAGCCGGGGATCTACACGCCAGGCCGGTGGGGGATGCGCCTCGAGGACATCGTGGTGGCCACCGCCGCCGGCCCCGACGCCATGAATCGCGTCGCCCACGAGCTCGCCGTCGTGGACTGAGGCGGTTCAGCTCTGGAAGGCGGCGGCGTCTGACGACTCGGTGATGCCGGTGAGCTCCACCGCCACCGCCGCCGTGTCCCAGCGCGCCACCGGCCCGAGCGTCGTGGCGCAGTAGTGCTCCACGCCGGCGCCCACCGGGACGTCGACGCACTGGGCGCTCTGCCCGGCGACGGTCTGGGTGCTGGCCACCGGCGGGCCACTGCGCCGGGTCATGGCCACCCGCAGGGCCCGGGCCGGACTGGCCGACCAGAACGCCGACCCGATGCTGTAGTCGCTGATGCGGGCGTCGAGGGTGCCTGGCTCGCACGACGCCGACGACACCGAGCAGGTCTCGTCGGCGTCGGTGTGCAGGAACCGGACGTCGCCGACGGTGATGGAGCGGCTGGCGCCGTCCTGCACCACGGTGGCGTCGGTCTCCTCAGGCCCCAGCTTGCGGGTGATGTGGTACGTGGCGGTGAAGTGGGTGGCGGCCACGCCTTCGAGCAGGCTGAGCACACCATCGGCGCCGGCGTCACCACTGGGCGTTCCGGTCGCCCCGCCGAGGTCGGCGCCGACCCCGGCGTCGGACTTCTGGAGGGTGGGACGGGGTCCGGTGGCGCACCCGGCGACGGCCAGACCCATGGCGACGGCGATGCCGCCGAGCAGCAGTCGACGACGGCGGGTCAGCACGGCCTCGGAGGGTAGCGGGGGCAACCGGTGCCGGCCCCGCCGCGCCCCTAACCTCGTCAGCTGTGATCCACCTCGACGCCGCCACGGTGCTGCTGCAGTGGGCCACCGGTGGCTTGGCCTTCCTGTGGGTCACGACGCGCCATCGCGAAGTGGGTCTGGGCTACGGGTGGCTCCTGCGCGGCGTGTTCGCCGTCATGGCCGCCGGTGCGTTCGCCTGTGGAGTCGTGCTGGACACGGTGCCCGTGCGGGAGGCAGGGTCGCTGGCCGTCGTGGTGTCGGCGCTGTTCGCCCTCGGGGTCTCGATCGCCCGCAAGGGCGCCGGTGTGTCGGGCCAGCGGGCCGAGCACGACCGCCGCAGCGAGCGGGTGGCGGCCATGACCGGCATCGACCGGGGTGTCGCCGTCACGGCGGCCGCCCCGGGGAAGGACTTCGATCCCCGGCTGGACCTGCTGGCGCCGGTACTCGGCGCCATCGGCCTGGTGGCCGCAGGCCTGGCTTCGGGTGGCAACGGCGCCCTGGCCGTGGCCCGCACGCTGGTCGGGGCGGCGTTCCTGGGCGTCGTCACCGACGCCATGCTCCTCGGTCACTGGTACCTGGTGCAGCCCGGCCTGCCCCGGCGATTGCTCAACGAGCTCGTCAACTGGGTCGTGTGGGTGTGGCCGGCCGAGGTGATCCTGCTGCTCGTGCCCACCGGCATGGTGAGCGTGCTGACGGGCTCCATCGACGACGGCTGGAACGGCACCCTCGGGTGGTTCTGGGTGGCCTGCGCGGTGACCACGATCGGGTTGGCCTTCGTCACCCGCGCCGCGCTGAAAGAGCGCGAGTACTCGGCCGTGATGGCGGCGACGGGCCTGCTCTACCTGGCCATCCTCACCGCCTTCGGCACCGACCTGGTGGCCCGCGCCGTGCTGGCCTGAGGGCTGCCTAGTCGTCCAGGCCCACCACGCCAGGCTCCCGTTGCACGCCCAGCGAGTTCAGCGTGTACGCCACCATGTGGTAGTGCCCCACCACCATCGGCACCTCGATGAGCTGCTGGGTGTCGTAGCGGTCGGTGAGGGCCTCCCAGGTGGCGTCGGCGATGCAGCTCTCCTTGTGCAGCTCGTCAGCGGCCCGGATCAGCACCGCGTCGAACGGGTCCCAGCCGGCGGCCTCGAGGCCGGCCTTGACCCGCTGGACCTCCTCGTCGGTGATCCCTGAGGCCAGCGCGATGCGCACGTGCTGACCCCACTCGTAGGCGGCCTGGCAGTGCCATGCGGTGCGCAGGATCAGCAGCTCCCGGTCGCGTGCCGGCAGCTTGCCGGACAGGAGCTTGCCGCCGAACGGCGACCACTTGCGGAACAGGCCGGGATGGCGGACGAGGGTGGTGAAGATGTTGCTGGCGCCGCCCACCCCCTCGATCGAGGCGAGCAGTTCGGCGGTCTGGGCATCACCCTCACCGGCAGCGAGGGGAGGGATGCGTGGCGCGGTCGGTCGGGGCAGAACCATGGCCCGGCACCCTACGACCTGGCACGCCACTCCACGACCTGGCACGCCACTCCACGACCTGGCGGTATGAGTTTCACGAACGAGCAAAACCGGGAACAATGGCGCTATGCCCAGGCCGATTTGGAGCGGGGCGATCAGCTTTGGGCTGGTCAGCATCCCGGTCAAGCTCTACAACGCGGTGAATCGCAAGAGCGTCTCGTTCAACCAGCTCGACAGTCGAGACAACCAGCGCATCCGCTATCGCAAGGTGAACGCCGAGACCGGCGACGAGGTGCCCGACGATCTGATCGTCAAGGGCTACGAGTTCAGCAAGGGGCGCTACGTGGTGGTCGACCCCGACGAGCTGGAGCAGTTCATGCCGACGGTGAACCGTTCCATCGACCTGGACGAGTTCGTGGACCTGAACGAGATCGATCCGCTGTTCTACGACAGCCCGTACTACCTGGCCCCCGACAAGGTGCCGAAGCCGTATGCCCTGCTGGCCCGGGCCATGGAAGAAGCGGGCAAGGTCGGCGTGGGCCGCTTCGTCATGCGCAACAAGGAGTACGTGGCCGCGGTGCGGCCGGTGGACGGGCGCCTGGTGCTGTCCACCGTCGTGCACGCCGACGAGGTGGTCGACCCGAAGAGCATCGAGGAGCTGGCGGGCCTGGACGAGGTGGAGATCTCGCCCAAGGAGCTGAAGATGGCCGAGCAGCTGGTGGAGTCCCTCGCCGGCCCGTTCGAGCTGGACCGCTACCCCGACAACTACCGGCTCCAGGTGCTGGACCTGCTGGAGAAGCGAGCCGCCGGCGAGGAGATCGAGGTGCCCGAGCGGCAGGCGTCGGCGCCGCAGGTGGTCGATCTCATGGCGGCCCTGGAGGCCAGCGTGAAGGCAGCCAAGGAGGCCCGCAGCCGCCATCCGGCGGCCGCCGCCGGCCCGGCCGGCGCGGCCTCGGGGGCCACCGTCACCAAGGCGACGAAGGCGACGAAGGCGGCCAAGGTGGCGCCGGCGGCCCGCAAGCGCAAGTCGGCGTGAACGCTCGCCCATGACCGCGGTCGACGTCGGCGGCCGCCAGCTCACCCTCTCCAACCTCGACAAGGTGCTCTACCCGGAGACGGGGTTCACCAAGGCCGAGGTCATCGACTACTACCACCGCATCGCGCCGGCCATGGTGCCCCACCTCGCCGGTCGCGCCCTCACGTTGCGGCGATGGCCGAACGGGGTGGACAAGCAGGGCTTCTTCGAGAAGCGGTGCCCGTCTCACCGTCCCCCGTGGATGCCCACCGCGCCCGGGCCGGGTGATCGCAACGGCGTCATCGAGTACTGCGAGTTCGACGAGCCGGCGGCACTGGTGTGGGCGGCCAACATGGCGGCGCTGGAGCTGCACGCCCCCATGGCGCTGGCCGCCGATCTGGAGTCGCCGCGTGCCGTCGTGTTCGACCTCGACCCCGGCCCGCCGGCGGCCCTGCGGGAGTGCTCGGTCGTCGCCCTCGAGATCCGCGACGTGCTGGCTCGCCTCGACCTGGAGGCGTTCGCGAAGACATCCGGCTCCAAGGGCCTCCAGCTCTACGTGCCGGTCAACGCGCGCTGCACCCACGACGGTGCCGGCGAGTTCGCCCTCACCGTGGCCCGCATCGTCGAGCAGCGCCGACCGAACGACGTCGTCACCGTGATGACCAAGGCGGAGCGGAAGCGGAAGATCTTCATCGACTGGAGCCAGAACAGCCGGCACAAGACCACCGTGGCGGTGTACTCGCTGCGCGCCCGCCCGCAGCCGACCGTGTCGACCCCGATCGCGTGGGACGAGGTGGAGGCGATGGCCGATGGCGGGGCCGAGCTGCGGTTCGAGGCCGGCGAGGTCGTGGCCCGGGTGGACCAGCTCGGTGACCTCTTCGCGCCGGTGCTGACGCTGGTACAGGAGCTACCCGGCACCGGTCGCTGACGGTTGGCGCGCCGGGTCGACGCGCCCGGAGATGGCGATGCCGACCGTCGCCGCCACGAGGGCGAACACGAACTCCATGGCCAGCGCCGCCGACAGCGTGAGCGACGTCCGGTCGGCCAGCGCCACCAGCGCCCCACCGACGCCGCCGACGAGGGCGAAGCCCAGGGTGTCGGCGATCTGGAGCTGGCTGGCCACCAGCCCCTCGGCGCCGTCGGCGGCCGAGCCCATCGTGGTGATGGACGTCGTGTTGAAGACGAGGCCGATGCCCAGGCCGGCCACCGTCCAGGCCACGAAGGTGTACACGAGGGGCACGCCCGACAGCACCACCGGGACGGCCAGCACGACGCCGAGGGCCACGATGACGAACCCGAGCCGCACCATGGTCGACGGGGGCGTGCGGCCCGCGGCCCGCGCCGACCACGACGCGCCGGCCGTCCAGGTGATGGACGCGCCGGTGATGACCAGGCCGGCGACGAGGGTGCTGCTGCCGTGGATGCGGGTGGCGGCCAGCGGGATGTAGGTGTCGGCGCCGAAGAACCCGATGCCGACGCACAGCCGGCAGGCCACGGTGGCGGGCACGCCCCGCTTGGCCCGGGCCGTGCCCGCCGGCAACAGCCGCAGGAGGGCGGGCCAGGCGATGAGCACGCCGGGCACGGCGAGCAGCAAGGCGAGCCACAGCCGGCTGGCCGACAGTCCGGCGACCAGCAGGCCCACCCCGGCGGCCAGCACCATCGCCCTCGGCACGCGGCTCGGGCTGTCGGGTCGATCCGGCGCCGGCAGGGCCAGCAGCGAGGGGAGGGCCAGGATGGCCAGGATCGGCAGCAGGGGCAGGAGCCCCAGGAACACCCACCGCCACGTCAGCTGCTCGCTGAGCAAGCCGGCGGCAGCCGGCGCGATGAGCGATGGCACCACCCAGGCCGCCGCCAGCAGGGCGAACATGCGGGGCTGGCGGTCGGGCGACCACGCCCGCGTGACGGCCACGTAGGCCACGCTGGCCAGCGTGCCGGCACCGGCGCCCTGCAGCGCCCGGCCGGCCACGACGACGGTCATGGAGGGTGCCAACCCGGCCACGAGCAGCCCGACGGCGAACACCGCGATGCCGGCCACGAACGGCACCGCCGGGCCCCGCCGGTCGGCCTGTTCGCCGGCGGCCACGATGGCCACCAGGTTGGCCAGCATGTAGGCCGAGAAGGCGGCGCCGTACAGGCCGTCGCCGCGCAGATCGGCGGCCACCGCCGGCATGGCCGTGGCGACCGCCATGGCCTCGAAGGCGTTCATGGTGATGGCCATCACCATGCCGATGGCAAGGGCGCGGCTTCCGGTGCGGGTGGTGTCGGTGGCGAGGGCGGTCACTTGACCGTCGTGGGGCCCGCGCCTGGTGTCCAGACCTCGGTGTGCTGCTTCGTGTCGCTGTCGAAGATCTGCCAGACGGTGTGGCCGATGTCGACGGTCCACAGATCGAGGGCGTCGTCTTCGGGCCGCCAGCCGATCTTGGCGAACAGCGCCTGGCAGTACCGCTCCCGCTCGTGCGGATCGGTGATCTCGGCGGCGGTGCCGTAGATCTTGGTCTCGCCCTCCTTGCCGTCCTTGTCGGTGATGACGCTGTGCACCAGCACCCGGTTGTCGCGCCGGAGGTCGCGCGACTTCATCGAGCCGGGCATCATGCCCAGGTAGAGCTGGCCGTCCATCACGATGGGCTCCACCGGGCTGATGCGGGGCCACCCGTCTCGACGCAGGGTGGCCACCAGGACCAAGCCCGTCTCGTCCAACCGCTCGTCGGCCCTACGGGCGAGCTCGGGGGCCTCGTCTCGGAACTGCTGCCACGTCGCCATGGCTTCACGGTAGGACCGCCGCCGGCTCGGTCGCGCCGGGAGGCGCCTTCCCGGGCGAGGACCGTCCGCGCCTACCATCCGGCGCGGTTCTGACCCCTCGACCAAGCACTCTCTCCCGACCATGATGGAGGACGGCCCTGATGACGCTCCCGATCCGCCCGGGCATGACGCTCCCGCTCCCCGGCCACTTGCATGCGCAGCGTGACCGGCTCATCGAGCTGGCCGACCTGGGCTACACCGACGTGTGGTCGGCCGAGTCCGACGGGCCCGATGCCTTCACGCCGCTCGCCCTCGCCGCCGCGTGGGAACCCCGCCTGCGCCTCGGCACCGCCATCGTGCCCGCGTTCACCCGGGCCCCTGCGTGCATGGCCCAATCGGTGGCGGCCATGGCCGACGCCGCCCCCGGCCGCTTCGCCTTCGGGGTGGGCTCGTCGTCGAACGTCATCGTCGAGCGCTGGAACGGCGTGCCGTTCGAGGAGCCGTACAAGCGCGTCCGTGATGTGGTGCGCTTCCTGAAGGACGCGTTCTCGGGCGAGAAGGTGTCGCAGAAGTACGACACCTTCGAGGTGCAGGGCTTCCGGTTGGGAGTGAAGCCGGAGATCCAGCCCTCGGTGCTGGTGGCGGCCTTGCGCCCCGGCATGCTGCGTCTCGCCGGCCGTGAAGCCGACGGCACCATCATCAACTGGCTCTCGGCCGAGGACGTGGCCAAGGTGGTGCCGGTGGTGCGCGACGCCGCCGGCGGCGAGGACCGCGAGATCGTGTGCCGGATCTTCGTGTGCCCGTCGGAGGACGCCGACACGGTGCGCCAGGCCGGCAAGTTCGCCATCGCCGCCTACCTCAACGTGCCGGTCTACGCCGAGTTCCATCGCTGGCTAGGGCGAGGGGACCTGCTGGCGCCCATGTGGGCGGCGTGGCAGTCCGGCGACCGCAAGGCCGCCCTCGCCACCATCCCCGACTCACTGGTGGACGAGCTGATGGTCCACGGCTCGCCCGCCGCCTGCCGGGCTCAGATCCAGCGCTACTTCGACAACGGCGTCACCACGTCGTCGCTGGCGATCATGCAGCTCGCACCGATCGACCACGGCCAGGCCATCCGAGACCTGGCCCCGTCGGCCAGCTGACCTGAGGCGGCGCCGTCATGCGGGTGGCGGCCGGGCGCCGACCGGGCTCACGCCGCCCGCCGCGGCCGGCGGGCTTCGGCGGCGGCCTCCTCCCTGGCCAGACGGCGGCGCCGACTCTCTTCCAGCGCGGCGCGGGCGTGGGCGACCCCGGCCAGGCCGACACGGCGGGTGCGCTCGTCCAGCCGGAGCTGGGCGGGGACGCGAGCCGCTTCGATGAGGACGAGTTGGTGGGTGGTTGCGGGCTTCGTGGTCATGGGGACAGTGTGAACCAAGGGTCTCACAGAGTTTCCTGACCAGGCCGAACGCAGCGTCGAGCGCCGGCGGCGGTGCTAGTCGCGGGCGAAGGCGTCGGCGCTGGCCAGGACCCGGTCGGCCAGCGCCCGGTCGCCCTCGATCGTGACCGTCAGCGCGCCGGCATCGAGGCGCCGCGCCGCCACCCGGCAGAGATCGACCACGTCCACCACGATCGTCGTGTCCGGCTCGCCCGGTGCCTCCGACGGGTCCAGCGCGACGTTGTAGCAGCCGCCAGCCGGACCGGTGAGCACCAGTCGCGCGGTGCGACCGGGTGCGGCGACGCCTCGCACGGCCACGGCGAACGGCAGCACCGCCATGAGCCGCTCCGACATCAGGGCCATGCGGGGTGTGTCGAGGTCGGGGGCCGGGCGGCCGGTGGCGGCGTCGATGTCGTGCATGTGGGCCCAGAGTTCAAAGGTGCGCAGCACCATGAGCCCCTCGGTGTCCGTGGGCAGGTCGTGGGCCAGCACCGGATGGTCGCTCGGCACGACCGCCGCCGCCGCCACCACCTGGCGGGCCAGGTCGTACCATCGCGCTGCGACGGCCGGTCCGGGCGCGCCGGCCAGCTCGGCCACCATGGGCCGGGTCGCCTCGACGTGATCGGCCACCGCCGCCGCGTCGGGCACCGGCCCGACCAGCCACGCCAATGAGAGCTGCTCCATGCCCGCGACGTGGGCCACCAGCGAGGCCACCGTGGTGTGGGGTCCGGCCGCCGCCGCCCACTCGGCGGTGCTGAGCGTGCTGAGCAGCGCGTGGAAGTCCTCGACGGTCTGCTCGAACGCGGCGTTCGGCGAGCTGGGGGTGGGCCGCCCGATCACATCGCCCGCCGCCCGTCGTTGCATGGCGCGTGCCAGCACCTCGGCGCGCAGCCCGACAGGCGGCGCCCTGCGGCCGTCGAGGGCCAGATCGACCACGGCCAGCAGGGCAGCGACGTCGTCTGGGGTCGGAGGTGTAGGTGAGCTGTCCATCAGGTCCAAGCTCGAGCATTTTCGGGGCCGATCATCGTGCGCAGCCGCGCCAACGCCAACCTGAGGCGAGATTTGGCGGTGCCCTCGGGGATGCCCAGGATGCTGGCCACCTCCCGGTAGGTACGCCCGTCGAAGTACGCCAGCTCCAGCGCGGCGCGCTGGTCGGCGGGGAGCTTGTCGAGCATCGCCTCGAGCCGCTGGCGGCGCCAGTCCTGGGCGGCAGCCTCGAGCACGGCACCTTCGTGGCCGTCGTCGACCACATCGCCTCGCTGGGCCCTCGCCTCGGCCTCGCTGCGCCGCGTGACCCGGCGGATCTCGTCGACGGCGCGGTGGTGGGTCACCACGCCCAGGAAGGCCCGCAGGGAACCGCGCTCGAGGTCGACGCGCTGCGGCTGCTTGTCGGCGTGCTGGTCGTACACCATCGCGAGGGCTCGCTCGTCGCCGGCCGCCAAGCGGGCGAGCAGCACGGCTTCGCCTCCAGCGTCGGCCTGGCGCGGCACTCGCGCGAGCGCAGGCGACATCGCGCCCCCGGAGCCGCCGTCGCCGTACTGCGCCCGCCCCCGGCACGGCGCCATCACCATCGACACATCCGCTCTTCGATCGGTGGGCGCCTCCGGATCACTCGGCGCCCTACCGGCGCTGGATGGCCTGGAGGATGAGCAGGAGCAGCACCGCCCCCACGAAGGCGACGAGGATCGACCACAGGTCGAACTCGTCGACACCCGTCGATCCCGCCGCACTGAACAACGCACCGCCGATCAGGGCGCCGATGATGCCGACCACGATCGAGAACAGGCACCCGCGCCGGTCGTACTTGGTGACCCTCGTCGCCAGCGCCCCCGCGATGAGCCCGACCAGAATCCAACCGAGGATGCTCACGGCGCGCGACAGTACACATCGGCCGAGCAGGTCGCGGGGGTCCCATGTCACAAGGCGGTGCGAGGAGGTCTGGTCGATGCCTCCGCTGGCTCGCGTACGCCGCCATCCTCCTGGCGGCGGTGGTAGCGGTGCTCGTGCCGGCGGCGGCCGTCGGGGCGCAAGCGGCACCGCCGGCCGAACCGCCCGCCACCTGCGCTCCCCACGGCGTGACGGTGACGGCCGAGCAGGTGAAGGCGTGCGTGGCGTCCACCGGCATCGACGGCCAGGACGTCGTGGTCTCCGACCTCCTCGACCTGTCGCCCCTCGGTGTGGTCGAGCACCCCATCCGCTGCCAGCGCTGCCGCCTCGCCGGCGGGCTGCGCATCGCCGACGTCACGTTCACGCGCGCCATCGACTTCGACGTCGTGCTGATCGACGGTGATGTCGACGCGTGGGGTGCCACTTTCCAGGGCCCGCTCCTGGCTCGCGGCGACCGCAGCGACGACAGTCGCGTCACCGGCACGGTCGACTTCTCGCTGGCCACGTTCGAGGACGCCACCACCTTCGACGCCCTTCGCTTCGACCAGTCGGTCGACTTCGACGGCGCCCGCTTCGAGTCGTCCGTCTCGTTCGAGGGCACCGACTTCGGCGCCGACGTCCGCTTCGAGCGGGCCGACGTCGAGGGCTTCTTCGTGATGGCGGGACCGCCGCCCTCCGAGTTGGACGTGCCCTCGGGCGGCGTTGCCGGCCGTACCACTATGAACGACGCGCTCTTCCACGGCACCGTCGACCTGTCGGCCAGGCGGTTCGACGGTGGCCTCGATGCCCGCGGCGCCAGCTTCACGGCCCGCACCAACGTGATCAACGCGACCTTCGGTACCGACCCCAACGGCACCGGGCTGGACGTCGACGGTGCCACCTTCAGCGAGCTGGATGCGTCCGGCGCGACGTTCGCCGGACGCGCGTCGCTGCGACTGGTGCGGGCCGCTTCGCTCAACCTGAACCAGGCCACCGCGGCTCTCAGGGCTCACGCTCCAAGGCACCGAAGTGGTGGGGGCGGCGTCGTTCGACGACACCCAACTGCAGGGAACGCTGGACGTCGAAAAGTTCACCGCTGCCCAGATCGTCCTCGACATCGGCGCCCTCAGCAACATCTCCAGCGTGAGCGCCGGACGCGCCATCCTGGCCAAGATCGAGCGGACGGCACGCGACGGCGGCGACATCCCCCTGGCCAACGCCGCCCGCTTCCGCATGCTGCAGATCGACGGCGAGCGCAGCTCGTTCCCGCGCCGCCAGCTCGACTGGATCTTCTACGAGCAGCTGGCCGGCTACCTGGTCCGCCCGCTGCGCCCGCTGCGCACCCTGTTCCTCCTGATCCTCGTGGGCACCGCCGCCCGCTACCTGGTGGACGGGTACCGCCAGCGCGAAGGTCAACTCGTGACGGTGGCCGCCGACAAGGGCGCCATGGTGCGCCAGGTGCGGGTCGGGCACGAGGTGACCGGCCTGCTGCAACGGCTCTCGCGGGCCATCATCGCCTGCCTGCGGGCCAAGCCGAACATCGCGTCGCCCGTTGGAGAAACCACCGTGGCGCCGTACGTGATCGCCGGCCTGCGACTCTTCGAATACGTGACCTCCAAGCTGCTCATCGTGGTGTTCTTCCTGAGCCTGGCCAACTACAACGCCACCCTGCGCGAAGTTCTGGGCTCGGTGAAGCTGTGAGGCGTCTCGCCGTCGTGCTGGCGCTGGTGCTCACCGCCGTTGCCTGCGGTGGTGGCGGCGGCACGGTCACGCCGGCCACCGGGATCACCACGGCGCCGGCCGACACCGCCGGGCCGGTCGACACGAACGACACGAATGCTCCGGCGGGCACGACGCCGGCCAAGGAGACGATCGGGCAGGTGACGGGCATCGTGCCGGTCGGTGGCCGGGTCGGTGGGGCCGACGCCTTCGAGGGCCAAGGCGTGGGTCGCCAGGACCTGATCAGCACCGAGCCGAACGGGAAGGTCATCTTCGCTCTCGGCAAGCTCCTTCCCTTCTGCCAGGTGGAGACCGACAGCGAGGTCCAGGTCGAGCCGGGCGACGGTTCCCTCGTGGACGTCAAGCGGGGCACGGCGCTGTGCCGCACCTCGACGGACGGCCAGCTCAAGCAGTTCGTGGCCGGCGGAGTGGTCGTGACCGCCGCCGACCCCGTGTTCCTGCTGGGCTGGGACGGCGAGACCGCCACGATCCAGGTCGCCCAGGGCTTCGTACGGGTCGAGGGCGATGGCGGCTCGGCGGTCGTGGGCGCCAACCAGCAGGCGCAGAGCGGATCGAGCGGCATCGGGGTTGGGCCATGGGAGCCGCAGTCGATCCAGGACGATCAGACCCGAAAAGCGGCCCTGGCCCAGCGTGACGAGGCCAGCAGCCAGCAGCCGGGGGTGCGCTACCCGTCGCTCGATCCGTCGAACTCACCGACCCTGCGCCAGGCCCAGGATCGTGGGGCGCTGGTGATCGGCGTGGCCGAGCGGGGCATCCAAACGTTCGTCCAGGACCTGTTCGGCAACATGGGACAGCTGTGGGACGTCACCGCCTCGGTGCAGTCCGAGGGACCGGTCACGGTCAGCAGCACGCCGCCCCGAGGCAGCAACGCCGTGCCCATCGGTGGGGTCGACGGCACCGTCTACTTCGTGACCACGGCCGACGACGACCCGGCCTTCCTCCAGGCGGTGGCGCGCTTCCTGGGCGCCTCGTTGCAAGCCGCCTGCCCGCTGGAGGGTGGCGGCCGGTCCGACCCCGGTGACAGCTGCTACGAGGAGGCCTACCGCGTGCAGCTCGGCCAGGACCTGGTCTGGCTGGACCCGATGGCCCGGTACCTCGGCCTGGGCTGACGGCCCGAACTAGCGGGCGACGAAGTACTTCGCCTGGGGATGGTGGCAGATGATGGCCGAGGTGGTCTGCTCGGGCTGGTACTGCCAGCCGGTCTCTTCGCTGACCTCGATGCCGAGGCGCTCGGCTCCCAGGAGCTGCGCCACGGTGGCGTTGTCCTCCAGGTTGGGGCAGGCCGGGTAGCCCCACGAGTACCGGCCGCCGCGGTACTGCTGGCGGAAGAGCCCGCCGATGGTGGCGCCGTCTTCGGCGGCGAAGCCCCATTCCTCGCGGATGCGCCGGTGCCACAGCTCGGCGGTGGCCTCGGCCATCTCCACGCCCAGGCCGTGGAGCATGAGGTACTCCTGGTAGCGGTTCTGGGCGAAGAGCTCGGCCGCCGCCTCGGAGACCGGGTTGCCCATCGTGACGATGTGGAAGGCGGCGTAGTCGGTCTCGCCGCTGTCGACGGAGCGGAAGAAGTCGGCGATGCACAGCCACGGCTCGATGCGCTGGCGGGGGAAGGCGAACCGTGTCGCCTCCGTGGCGCGCGACTCGTCGGTCCACACGACCAGGTCGGTGCCGTCGCTGTTGACCGGCCAGTAGCCGTAGACGACGTGCGGCACCAGCACACCCGATGCCTTGGCGTCCGAGAGCATGGCTCGGAGCTGGGGCCGGATGCGGTCCTTGAAGGCGTCGTCGTTCTCGCCGGCCTCGGGGCGATACTGCCACTGGTTGCGGAACAATGCGGTCTCGTTGATGTATACGGCGATCTCGTCGAGGGAGATGCCCTTGACGAGCCGCGAGCCGATGAAGGGCGGCACGAAGACCTCGTTGTCGGTGACGACGGACGGCGAGCGCGACGGGATGGTGGCGGGATCGACCTCGGCGGCGCGTTCCGACGCCCGCTTCGGCAGCACCCGACCCGACAGCTCACGACCGAAGTCGGGGTCGTCGGTGCCGCTGCGCTTCATCGTCATGAGCCGGTCCATGGTGTGAAGGCCCTCGAACGCGTCGCGGCCGTAGAAGACACGACCCTCGTAGATCTCGCGCAGGTCCTTCTCCACGTACGTGCGGGTCAACGCCGCGCCGCCGAGCAGGACGGGCGTCTCGGCCAGACCCAGCTCGTTCAGCTCCTTGAGGTTGTCGCGCATGATGAGGGTGCTCTTCACGAGCAGGCCGCTCATGCCGATGGCGTCGGCGTCGACCTCCTTCACCTTGGCCACCATGTCAGCGATCGGCACCTTGATGCCGAGGTTGAACACCTCGTAGCCGTTGTTGGTGAGGATGATGTCGACGAGGTTCTTGCCGATGTCGTGGACGTCGCCCTTCACCGTGGCCAGCACCAGCCGGCCCTTCGACGTCTGGCCTTCCACCTTCTCCATGAGCGGCTCGAGGTGGGCGACGGCGGCCTTCATGGTCTCGGCCGACTGCAGCACGAACGGCAGCTGCATCTGGCCCGAGCCGAACAGCTCGCCCACCGTGCGCATGCCGTCGAGGAGGACGTCGTTCACGAGGTCGAGCGGGGTCCAGCCGTTGGCCAGGCCGTCGTTGAGGTCGGCCACGAGCCCGTCGCGGTCACCGTCGATGATGCGCGCCTTCAGGCGCTCCTCCACCGGCCAGCCGCTGCGGTCTTCCTTCTCGGTCGTGACGTTCTGCACGCCGGCGAACACGTCGAGGAGCTTGGTGAGCGGGTCGTAGTCGGGACGGCGCCGATCATGGACGAGATCCATGGCGACCTCGAGCTGCTCGGCGGGGATGCGGTTGAGCGGCATGATGCGCGCCGCGTGCACGATGGCGGCGTCGAGGCCGGCCTCCACGCACTCGTGCAAGAACACCGAGTTGAGGACGTGGCGCGCCGGCGGCGACAGCCCGAAGGAGACGTTGGAGACACCGAGGACGGTGTTGGCCCCGGGGATCTCGGCCTTGATGCGCCGGATGGCCTCGATGGTCTCGAGCGCGTCACGGCGCAGATCGTCGTCGCCGGTCGACAGCGGGAAGGTCAAGGCGTCGAAGATGAGATCGGACGCCGACAGCCCGTAGCGCTCGGTGGCGATCTGGTGGAGGCGGTGGGCCACCTCCATCTTCCACTCGACGTCGCGAGCCTGGCCCCGCTCGTCGATCAGCAGGCAGATGACGGCGGCGCCGTAGTCGCGCGCCAGCGAGAACACTTGATCCATCCGGCTGCCGGGCAGCTCGCCGTCTTCCAGGTTGGCCGAGTTGAGGATGGCCCGGCCGCCGATGTGGCGCAGCGCGGCCTCGAGCACCTGGTGCTCCGTGGAGTCGAGCACGAGCGGCACGCTGGCCTGGGTAGCGAAGCGGCGGGCGATCTCGTCCATGTCGGCGGTGCCGTCACGACCGACGTAGTCGACGCACACGTCGAGCACGTGCGCACCCTCGCGGATCTGGTCGCTGGCCATCTTCACGCACAGGTCCCAGTCGCCGGCCAGCATGGCGTCGCGGAAGGCGCGCGAGCCGTTGGCGTTGGTGCGCTCGCCGATGATGAGGAACGAGCTGTCCTGGTGGATGGGCACCGGCGAGTAGATCGACGACACCGACGGCTCGACGACGGCCTGGCGGCGCAGGGGCTCGAGATCCCGGACCGCCTCGATGACGGCGGCGATGTGGGCCGGCGTCGTGCCGCAGCAGCCCCCCACCACCTGCACGCCGTACTCGGTGACGAAGCGGGCCTGGTGCTCGGCGAGGTCGGCGGGCGTGAGGTCGTAGTGGGTGTGGCCGTCCACGATCGACGGCAGCCCCGCGTTGGGCAGCACCGAGATGGGCACCGGGCACGACTGCGACAGGTACCGGATGTGCTCGGTCATCTCCCGGGGGCCGGTGGCGCAGTTGAGGCCGAGGATGTCGGGCTTCATCGCCTGCAGCGACGTGAGGGCGGCGCCGATCTCCGACCCGACCAACATCCGCCCTGTGGTCTCGATGGTGACCTGGGCCTGGATGGGCACCTGGCGTCCGACGGCGGCCATGGCCCGGCGCGCCGCGGCGATGGCCGCCTTCGTCTGGAGCAAGTCGTAGCAGGTCTCGATCAGCAGGAGGTCGGCGCCGCCGTCGAGCAGGCCGCGCACCTGCTCCTCGTAGGCGTCGCGCAGGTCGGTGAAGGCGATGTGACCGAGGGACGGGAGCTTGGTGCCCGGCCCGATGGAACCGGCCACGTAGCGCGGCCGGCCAGCAGCGGAGTGGCCGGACGCCACGTCCTTGGCGATCTCGGCGGCGCGCCGGTTCATCTCGTAAGCCTTGTGGGCGATGTCGTACTCGGCCAGCACCGTGGAGAACGCCCCGAACGTGGCCGTCTCCACCACATCCACACCGATCGTGAGGAAGTCGTCGTGCATGGCGGCGATCACGTCGGGCCGGGTCAGCACGAGGTGCTCGTTGCAGCCCTCGAGATCGGACCCGCCGAAGTCGTCCGCGCTCAGGTCGAGCGACTGGATGTAGGTGCCGAAGGCACCGTCGTAGACGACCACCCGCTGTGAGACCGCTTCGAGGAACGACTGCGCCATGATCGTTCCATGCTACGGGTTCTCATCTGCGCCTGAAGGGCAACTTGAGGCGCCGGTGGGGGCGCGGTTCGCGGCCCGCCGGGGGTGGTCGCAGCTCCAGGGCCAGCACTTTCGCCGCCCCGAGCAGGGGCACCGCCACCAGCGCGCCGGGCACGCCGGCGGCCGACGCGCCGACGAGGGCGGCGATCATCGTGATCGGTGGGGAGAGGTCGACGGCCTCACCCACGATGGTCGGCTGGATGACGTGGTTCTCGAGCTGCTGGTAGAGCAGGAACTCGATCAGGCAGATCACCCCGACCGTCGGGCTGTGGGCGAAGGCCAGCAGCACGAAGAACGAGCCGCCCAGGAACCCACCGATCTGGGGGATCAGGTTGGTGAGGGTGGCCCACAGGGCCGCCAATGGCGCCAGGGCCACGCCCAGCGCCAGGCCGAACACGAGGATGTTGAGGCCGGCCAGGGTGGCCACCAGGAGCGACCCGGCGAAGTAGCGGCCGACGGTGCGATACAGCACGCTCGTGGCCCGGTCGAAGCGCTCCCGGTGGTCGACCGGCACGAGCCGTCGCACGGCCCGCAACGCCCGGCGGCCATCGAGGAGCAGCGCCACAGTGACGAGCAGCGTCACGGTGGCGGCCAGGGCGCCGCCCAGCACGGCCTGGACGGCGGTGACGACCGGTTCGTCGTCCTTGCCCAGCCGGGACGGGAGGTCGCGCAGGAACTGGTCGATCTTGGCCGGGACGTCGTTCTGGCGCAGGGTCTTGCCGATGAGCGGCACGCCCCCCAGCTCGTTGGCGACGTTGGGTAGGTCGGCGCTGACGTTCTGGGCTTCTCGCAGCGCAGGCGGACCGAGGAGCAGCACGGCCGCGGCACCGAGGGCCACCAGTGCGGTGAGCACCGTGCCGACGGCCATGCCCCGACGCAGGTGGAACCGTTGGGCGACCGCCACCACGAGCGGGTTCAGGGCCATGGCCAGCAGAGAACCGATCACGATCCAGGTGATCGTCTGGCGGGCGCCCTGCACCAACTCGAAGACGGCGAACAGGCCGAGGACGGCGGCGACGGCCACGACGGACGTGCGCCAGTCGAGGTCGACGACGAGCGCTCGGTCCTTCTGGTCCGCCATCGCCGCCACAGTAGGTTGCGCCGGGTGGACGCCAATGCGGGCAACACCACGCGGCTGCGGGTGACCGCCGGCTCGATCGTCGTCTTCGTGGCCCTGCTCGGTCTGGGTCTCGTCGCCCGCAACGTGGTGGGTCGTTCCGTGCGGGTGCTCGGTTGGCTGGCGGCGGCGGCGGTGCTGGCGGCGCTGCTGCACCCAGCGGTGGCGGCACTGGCGCGCTACGTCCCCCGTGCCCTGGCGCTCATCTTCGTGGTGCTGGTGACGGCCGCCGCCGTGGGGGGCCTGGCCTACGGCACGCTGGACGACCTTCGCCGCGAGGCCACCAAGCTGCAGGAAGCGGCCCCCGACGCGGCGCGCAGCATCGAGAACAGCGCCCGCTTCGGTCAGGCGGCGCGCGAGTTCGGGCTGACCGAGCGCGTCACCGAACTGGTCCAGGCGCTGCCGTCGCGCGTCACCGGCGGCGCGTCGGGCGAAGAGACGATCAGTGCCGCCGCCACGCGGGGCTTCGCCTACGTCGCCGGGTCGGTGCTGACCATCTTCCTCTTGCTGCACGGCCCGCGCCTGGTCGACGGCGGGCTGCGCCAGATCAGCGACGACACCCGCCGAGCCAACGCCGCGCGTGTCCTCGCCCGGAGCTACGACCGCTGGTGGCGCTACGTCGTGTTGAACCTCGGCCGGGCGACGATCGTGGGACTGGTCGCCTATCTCATGTGCCGGGTCATCGGCCTCCCGGGCGCGTTCGTGCTGGCGCTGGTCGTTGCCTTGTTCTCCGTGATCCCGTACTTGGGCGTGCTGGTCGGCAGCTTGCCGATCGTGCTGCTGGCCCTCGGCCTCGAGCCGAGCAGCCCCCGCGCCGTCGTGCTGCTGGTGTCGTTCGTCGCGTTCCAACTGGTCGAGGCGTTCATCGTGCAGCCCCGCCTCGACCGCCGCAGCATCCGCATCGGACCCGTGCTACCGCTCGTCGTCGCCATGGTGGCCTTCGAGCTCTACGGCCTCGGCGGGGCCCTCTACGGCGTGGCGGTGGCCGTCTTCGTCGTGAGCCTGCTGGACGAGCTAGCGCCGACCGACGCCGATGCCGTCACGCTCAGCCGGCTGGAGAAGCCCCTCCAGTAACCTGCGGCCGCCATGGCACGGGAGAAGGTGTACACCCGCACGGGCGACGACGGCACGACCGGGTTGCTGTACGGCGGGCGGGTCCGCAAGGACAGCGAGCTCCCGACGGCGTATGGCGCGGTGGACGAGGCGCAGGCATTCCTGGGCTTGGCGCGCGCCGAGATCGAGCCCGAGGCGATGGGCTCGGAGACCGGGCTGGCCGGCACGATCGTCGTCATCGAGCGGGACCTCTACGTGCTGATGGCCGAACTGGCCACGCTGCCCGAGAACCGCCACAAGCTGAAGCCGGGCGTCTCCGCTGTCACGGAGGCCATGATCGACGCGCTGGAGCAGCAGATCGACGTCACGTCGGAGCGGTTCGATCCGCCGACCGAGTTCGTCGTTCCCGGCGAGACCAAGGTGGCGGCCCTGCTCGACGTGGCTCGCACGGTCGTGCGCCGGGCGGAGCGTCATGCCCTCGTCGCCGCCCCGCCCCCCTCGCTGGTCGTGATCTACCTGAACCGCCTGTCCGATCTCTTGTGGACCCTCGCCCGTTGGCAAGAGGGCCACTCGCTGTCCTCCCGCCAATCTCGCCCGCCTCAGTAGGAGCAGCCCATGGCCATCACCTTCGACACCGCCGTCACCCGTCCGCGGGCGGCCGACGTCACCGGCATCGGCGTCCACAGCGACGGTCCCGTGCCCCGCGGCGGGCTGTCGCGTCGGGAACTGGAGCTGCTCGGCTTCCGCGGCAGCCTGGGCAACGCCGCCGCCGTGCCCGGGTACGTGTACGTGGGTCTCGGGGCGCGCGGCAAGGTCACGCCGGCCGTGTTGCGCACCGCCGCCGCCGTATTGGCGCGGTCGTCGTCGGCCGCCACGGTGGTGGCCACGTCGCTGGCCGATGTCGACGGGGTCGATCCTCGGGCCGCCGCGCAAGCGGTGGCCGAAGGGTTCGTACTGGGCTCGTACCGGTACCTGGCGCTGAAGCGCAACCCCACACCGTCGTCGATCGAGCGCGTGGTGTTGCTGGGGCCGGCGGCGTCGGCGCCGGCCCGGACGGCGGGCGCCACCCGGGGCGCGGCCATCGCCGGTGCTGTCAGCCTGGGACGCGACCTGGCCAACACCCCGCCGGGTCACCTGACGGCCCGCGACCTGGCGGCCCGGGCCGAGGCCGAAGGTGGCGCCGCCGGTCTGGACGTGGAGGTGCTCGACGAGGACGCCATCGCCACGATGGGCCTCGGCGGGCTGCTGGGCGTGAACCAGGGCTCGACCGAGCCGCCGCGGCTCGTGAAGCTGACGTACACCCCGCGGCGGCCGTCGGCCACGGTGGCGCTCGTGGGCAAGGGCATCACCTACGACTCCGGCGGCATCTCGTTGAAGCCGTCGAACGCCATGCACGTCGCCATGAAGATGGACATGAGCGGGGCCGCCGCCGTGTTGGCGGCCATGACGGCGCTGCCGGTCACGAAGCCCAAGGTGAAGGTGACGGGTTACCTCTGCTGCACCGACAACATGCCGTCGGGCAGTGCATTGAAGCTCGGCGATGTGCTCACGTTCCGCGACGGCACCACCGTCGAGATCCACAACACCGACGCCGAGGGCCGGCTCGTGCTGGCCGACGGGCTCGGCCTCGCCGTGGAGGACGGCGCCGATGCCATCATCGACATCGCCACGCTGACGGGTGCGTGCATGAGCGCCCTCGGCCTGGAGATCGCCGGGGTGATGGGCAACGACGACGGCTGGGTGGCGCAGGTGCAGGCGGCCGCCGAACGGGCCGACGAGCCGGTGTGGCCGCTGCCGTTGCCGGCGCGCTACCGGGTGCATCTCGACAGCGACGTGGCCGATCTGAAGAACATCGGCAGCGACTACGGCGGCGCCCTGGCGGCGGGGCTGTTCCTGAAGGAGTTCGTGGGCGACGTGCCGTGGGCCCACCTCGACATCGCCGGACCGATGAAGGCCGACCGTGACGACGGCTGGCGCTCGAAGGGCGCGACGGCATTCGGCGTCCGCACCATCATCGAAGTCCTGGATCACTTCACGCCGCCGCGCTGACGGTGCCCTCCGCTCCCAGCCCGGTTCACCGACATGGGTCTCGGCCGCGCTGCTCCACGTGGCACGCGCCCGACTCCTGACGGGTGATCTGGACGTCCGGGCCGTCCTTGAGCGCGCCATGGACATAGCCGGTGACGTCGCTTACGTGCTGCCCGTTCCCTACGCACATGCCCATCTCGGCGAGCTCGACCTACAGATGGGCGACGCTCGCGGACTCGTCCACTTTCGCGAAGCCATCGTCGGCCTTTACCGGGCAGGCCCTTCTTCCGAGCGCCGGCCTGGGCGACGTCATCATCCTCTACGAGGGAGTCAAACGCATCACCCCTCACTGGCTCGCGTTACCAGGCAACGCGACCATGGTCGGTTCGCTCGAGGCGCCGAGCGGACCGTGTCCACGGCACGTCTTCGCGACCTCGAAGCAATCGGGGCCCTGCTTGCAGCTCACGCACCGTGAGTTCGAACGCCGATGAGCCCGCCGGGCGACGCAACCATCACCAACCGTGCCCACACCGCCTCGCTCAGCCATCGTTGGCGCTGTTGACCCATTGTTCGTGTTGCGCCTGCAGCGTCGCGGGCAGGCGGCCCAACTGCCGGTGGCTCAGGGGTGGCAGCCGCTGGCGCACGCGCATGCCGTGGCTGTGGGGCTGCGCCAGCCCGAACTGCACGCATCGCTGCAACGTGCGGGCGAAGGAGCTGTTGCGGCCCGACGTGGTGCTCAGCCCGAGCGCGCCGGCCATCTCGTGCAGGTCGAGCTCGAAACCCTCGGGGTGGCTGTCGAAGGAATCGGCCAGCCGGCGCAACAGCCACGTCGCCGACGGACCGAGCACGCCGAGCCAGAATTGCTCGACGTAGGGTGACCGGGGATCGTGGCCGACGGCGTCGACCACGGGGTCTGGCCAGGGGAGGACGATCAGCGTGTCGAACGGGAGCACGGGCGACGCCGGCGAGGACATGGGCACCTCCAGGGTGCGGACGTGGGTGGACCAGGCCCAACGAGTCGTGGTGCTCACGGGAGCGGGGATCTCCACCGATTCCGGCATCCCGGACTTCCGTGGCCCCAATGGTGTGTGGACGAAGAACCCCGAAGCGGAAAAGGCGGCGACGATCCAGCACTACCTCGGCGACCCCGAGGTCCGCGTCCGCGCCTGGCAGACCCGTCTCACGTCACCGGCGTGGCAGGCGCAACCCAACGCCGGGCACCGGGCCCTCGTCGAGTTGGAGCGGCGCGACAAGCTCCTGGCCATCGTCACTCAGAACGTCGACGAGCTCCACCAGCGTGCCGGCAGCTCACCGGCCAAGGTGGTCGAGGTCCACGGCACCATGTTCCGCACGAAGTGCTGGGCGTGTGAGGACGAGCGCCCCATGGACGAGACGCTCGAGCGGGTGCGCGCCGGGGAAGCCGATCCGCCGTGCCTGATCTGTGGTGGCGTCTTGAAGTCGGCCACCATCTCCTTCGGTCAGGCCCTCGTGCCTGAAGTGATCGACCGGGCGCTGCGGGTGGCCGAGGAGGCCGACCTGGTGCTGGCCGTGGGCACCAGCCTGCAGGTCTATCCGGTGGCCAACATGGTGCCGCGGGCGCGCTTCGCCATGGCCCGCATCGTCATCGTCAACGCCGAGCCGACCGCCTACGACGACGTGGCGGATGCCGTGCTGCGGGGCTCGATCAGCGACATCCTGCCGGTGATCACGTCAGGTACCCCGTGATGTCGGCGATCACCGACGCTCGCCCGTAGCTGTAGAAGCACACCTTGCCGCCGGTGCCGAGCTGCACGGTGACGAGGTTGGCGCGGGTCTCGCCGGCAGTGAAGTTCAGGTTCGAGGCCACGGGCACGGTGCCGCCACACGGGTACACGGTGAGGTAGCCGGGCCCGTTCGTGTTCGTCACGGTGACGTTGAGCACGACGGCGGCGGCGCCGGCCGGCACCCCGGCCTTGCCGCCCACGACGAGGTCGACCGTCTGGGTGTGGCCGAGGGCGCCCAACCAACCGCCCGTGCCGTTGCGGGTGTCGAGCAGCCGGCTGGGCACGACGGTCGTGAGCGAGGTACCTGATCCGCTGAAGGCGCCGGCGAGGTCGACGATGATGTGGGTCGGCGTGTTGGCGAAGAAGCAGATGCTGCGGTTGGCGCCGATCGGCACGACCGCCGAGTTCGGCACGGTCTGGCCGGCGCCGAAGTTCACGTTCGACACCAGTGGCACGGCCCCGCCGCACGGGTAGGCGGTGAGGTAGCCCGCCCCGCCTGGCTGCGTCGCCGTGAGGTTGATGGCGACGGCCACGGCGTCGCCCGGCACCAGGCTGGCCAGCGAGAGCGAGTAGTTCTGGGCGATGGCGCCGCCGCGACTGTCGAGCACCCGCTGGGGGCTCTGGGGCGTGAAGGCGGCCCCCGAGTTGGCCCGGTACCACCCGGCCAGGTCGACGATGACGTGGGTCGTGACGTTGGCGTAGACGCACAGCTCGCCGCCGCTGCCCAGGGCCGCAGTGACCAGGTTGGGCACGCTCGAGCCGGCCGAGAAGTTGACGTTGGAGGCGGTCGGCGGCGATGCACCGCACGGGTAGACGGTGAGGTAGCCGGCGCCGTTGCCGCCGGTGGCGGTGACGTTGACGACAACACCGACGGCGTCACCAGGCACCTGGCCGACGCCGCCGACCTTGACGGCCAGCGAGCCACCTCCGCCGAGCGGACCGCCGGTGCGGGTGTCGAGGATGCGCTGCGGTTGGGCGGGCGTGAAGCGGGACCGGCCGGAAAGGGAGGTCACATCGGCGACCGGCGGGCCCGTGCCGGTCGGGACGGCGGTGTCCATGCCGGTGTAGCCGGGGATGGAGGACGCCTCCATGAAGTCGAGGGTCACCCAGATCCGGTCGGCGGAGGTCACCACGCCGATACCGACCCGGTCGTACTCCCCCACGATGTTGGCGTAGTGGCCTGAGGACTCGACGAAGGCGCCCTGGAGGGCGTCGACGTCGCCCCCGACGCCGATGTTCTCGCCGCCCTTGCGCCAGCCCGGATCGACCGACGTGAGGGCCGGACCGAGATCGGGCCGGTGGCACAGCGCGGAGCGATCGCAGTCGGTCGGCGCCGCCGGATCCTGGACCTGTCCCCCGTTGCCGGCGAACACCCCCGCCATGTGGTTCGACCACTGGTCAGCCACGGCGTCGAGCCCGGTGTCACGCACCAGGGGCGGGAGGCCGGCCGACGCCCTCGTCTGGTTGGTCAGCATCAGGAACTGGGCTTCGGCGGTGCCGGGGTCGGTCAGTGCCTGCGCCTTCGCAGGGCTGGTCAGCAGGCCGATCGCGGCCAACACGGCGGCGACGAGGAGCGCGGAGATCCAGCGCCGACAGTCCTGCACGCCGTGAGATATCGGCTCTGGAGGCCACCCACCTTGAGGGTTTTTGTGACGGATCTGTTGCGATCGTCGGTCGATCCGCAATCCTGACCCGGCCGGTAGGCTTTGTCCATGGCCAGTTTCCGCGATCTTCTCGCCCACGCCAAGGCCGAGATCCAGGAGGTCGACACCGCCACCGCCGAGGGTGCCATCGGCAAGCCCGGCACCGTGGTGCTCGACGTCCGGGAGCCCGACGAGTACGACCAGGGCGCTCTGCCCGGCGCCCTCCACATCCCCCGCGGGCACCTCGAGAGCCAGGTGGAGGGCCGCCTGCCCGACCACGACGCCCCCGTCGTCGTGTACTGCGCCGGCGGCGTGCGTTCCGCCTTCGCCGCCAAGACCCTGCAGGACCTCGGCTACACCGACGTCGTGTCGATGGCGGGCGGCTTCGGCAAGTGGAAGGACGAGGGGCGGGCCTGGCGGGTGCCGGTCACCCTCACCGCCGACCAGCGCAACCGCTACCAGCGCCACCTGCTGCTCCCCGAGGTCGGGGTCGAGGGTCAGGCCAAGCTGCTCGAGAGCAAGGTCCTGCTGCTGGGCGCGGGCGGCCTCGGTTCACCGGCGGCGCTCTACCTGGCCGCCGCCGGCGTGGGCACGTTGGGCATCGTGGACATGGACGAGGTCGACGAGTCCAACCTCCAGCGCCAGATCCTGCACAACCTGGATCGCATCGGCGATCGCAAGGTCGACTCGGCCAAGAAGACGTTGGTGGGCCTCAACCCCGACGTCAACGTCGTCACCTACGACACCCGGCTGGCGGCCGAGAACGTCATCGACCTCCTGACGGGCTACGACGTGGTGATCGACGGCGCCGACAACTTCCCGAGCCGCTACCTCCTCAACGACGCGTCGGTGAAGCTCGGCATTCCCGTCGTGCACGGCTCCATCTTCCGGTTCGAGGGCATGGTGACCGTCTTCGATCCGAAGCGCGGGCCGAACTATCGCGACATGGTGCCCGAGCCGCCGCCCGCCGATCTGGCCCCCAGTTGTGCCGAGGCCGGCGTTCTCGGCGTACTGCCCGGCATCATCGGCAGCCTCCAGGCCCTCGAGGCCATCAAGCTGCTGCTCGACCTCGGCGATCCGCTCATCGGGCGCATCCTGAGCTTCGACGCGCTGGAGCTGAGCTTCCGGACGTACAAGCTGCGCGTCGACCCCACCAACGTGGTCACGTGGGACAATCGCGACGCCATCCAGATCGCCGAATACGACGATTTGTGTGCCCCTCACCTGGCCCATTGAACATATTAGTTCGAACGCCCTAGTTACATGCTGGGCATGCGTTCGTAGGGTCACGAGTGATGACGATCCTCGACGACCACGAGCTCATGACCTCGCTCGAGATGGAGTCAGCGGCGTGCTGCATCTGCGGCGGGACCGATGGCGAACCCATTGGCGTCGGCGAGGACTTCGAGTACCGCTCCAGCACCGACACGTTCCTGGCGGTGCAGTGCCCGCACTGCACGCTCGTGTACCTCGACCCGCGCCCGACGCCGTCGGAGTTGAGCCGCATCTATCCCGACGAGTACCACGCCTTCGAGTTCTCGGCCGAGCAGTACGGGCTCGTCCACGCCGTGCGCAGCCGGCTGGAGGCCCGTCGCATCCTGAAGGTCCTGGGCGAGCTGCCCGCCGGCGCCCGCATCGTCGATGTCGGCTGCGGTGACGGCTTCCACCTCGACCTGCTGCGGACCCACGGTCCGAGCGACTGGGTGCTCGAAGGTGTCGATCTCGACAAGCGGGCCGTCGCCGCCGGTTCCGGCGCGCGACCTCACGATCCATCACGGCACCGTCGAGGGACTCGACCTGCCCGCCGGTTCCTACGACGCCGCGCTGATGATCCAGACCATCGAGCACGTCGGCCATCCGCCGGGCGTGCTGGCGGCCACCAAGCGGCTGCTGAAGCCGGGCGGCCGGCTCATGATCGTCACCGACAACACAGGCTCGCTCGACTTCCGGCTGGCCTGCCGCCGGTACTGGGGCGGCTACCACTTCCCGCGTCACTGGAACCTGTTCAACGAGCGCTCGATCCGTCTGCTGGCGGCCAAGACCGGCTTCGAGGTCTCCTCGTTCGAGACCATCGTGTCGCCGGTCAACTGGACCTACTCGGTGCGCAACGCCCTCGATGACGTGGGTGCGCCGCGCTGGTTGGTCAACCAGTTCAGCCTCAACACCCCGGTGACCCTCGGCATGTTCACCGCCTTCGACGCCGTGCACACGGCGATGCGGCGGGGAGCCCTGCTGCGGGTCGTGTTGAAGAAGCCGGTGTGACAAGCACGCCTCCCGTTCGCGGTGCTCGGCGCCGGCATCGCCGGGCTTGTCGCGGCACGCCAACTGGCCCGCAACGGTGTCGCCGTCAACGTCTACGAGGGTGGTCCGGTCATCGCCGGCATGGCCCGCACGGTCACCGACCCCGACGGCTTCAGCTACGACGTCGGTGCCCACTTCATCACCAACCGTTTGGCCGCCGCCCTTGGCGTCGCCGGGCGGTGCCGCACGGTGCACCACTACGGCGAGGTCGTGCGCATCGACGGCAAGGACCGCGCCTACCCGACCGGCTTGCTCACGGTGCCCCGCTACGTGGCGTCGGCCATGCGCGGCCGCGTGCAGCGCCACAGCGTCGCCGGCGACGTCGGTGGCCGAGCGCTTCCGGCGGGAGTACGGCACGGTCATGGCCGAGGAGATCGCCATCCCGTTGGTGGAGGCGTGGTCGGGCGTGCCGGCCGAGGAACTGGCGCCGAGCGTCGCCGACAAGATCCCCCAGAGCATCCCGGAGACGTTGCGGCTGCGGTTCGCAGCGAAGCGGCTGAACCGGGCCGTGGCCATCGGCTACTGCGGGTCGAAGCCCCAGTCGGCCAGCGTGTACCACGTGTACCCGCAGAAGGGTGTGTCCACTCTGTGCGAGGCCATCGCCGACGAGTTGGGCGACCTCGTGCAATTGTCCACGCCGGTCGAGAAGGTGTACGTCGAAGACGGCGTGGCCGTCGGGCTGCGTGCCGGTGGGCGGGACCTGGAGGCGTCGGCGGTCATCAGCACGGCCCCCATCAGCGTGCTGCCCAAGCTGGTCGAGGGCACCGCCGTCCTCGAGCCCTACCGCGCCTTTCGCTTCCGCGGCCTCGTGCTGGTCAACCTCAAGCTGAAGGGCCGCGGCCTGCTGCCCGACACGATGATGTGGTTCCCGCAGGGCGACTACTCGTTCTTCCGGCTGTGCGAGGGGCCCCTCTCGATGCCGTGGCTGGCGCCGGAGGGGTCCACCATGATCACCGCCGACATCGGGGCGGCCGTCGGCGATGCCATCTGGACGATGAGCGACGACGACCTGATCGCCCGCTGCCTCGACGACTTCGCCCGGGTCTGCCCCGACGCCCACGCCCGCTACATCGGCGCCACGGTGCTCCGCCAGCCTCTGGGGTACCCCGTCTTCCACACCTCCTACGAGGCCGACCGCCAGCGCCTCGAGCACGGCACCGGTGTCCAGGGCCTCCTCAGCGTGGGTCGCAACGGCGAGTTCGACCACATCCTGATGGAGGACATCTACTGGCGCACGCTGGCCAAAGTGGAGGCTTGGCTCGCGGCTCCTACGATGGGGCGATGGCCGACACCGACGCCAGTGGAGTCCGTCGTACCGACTCCGGCATAGCCATCGAGCCGCTGTACACGGCGGCTGATCTCGAGGGGTGGGATCCGGCACGAGCGGCTCGGCGCCCCGGGCTCGCCGCCGTACACCCGCGGCATCTACCCGTCCATGTACCGGGGCCGGCTGTGGACGATGCGGCAGTACGCCGGGTTCGGCAGCGCCGAGACCACGAACGAGCGCTTCAAGTTCCTGCTGGCCGCCGGCCAGACCGGGCTGTCGTGCGCCTTCGACCTGCCGACGCAGATGGGCTACGACTCCGACCATCCCCGCGCCGAGGGCGAGGTGGGCAAGGTCGGGGTGGCCATCGACTCGCTCGAGGACATGCGGCTGCTGCTGCACGATCTGCCCCTCGACAAGGTCACGACGTCCATGACCATCAACTCCACGGCCGCCATCCTGCTGCTGCTGTACGAGTTGGTGGCCGAGGAGCAGGGCGTCGCCGTCGACGGCCATCGCCGGCACCATCCAGAACGACATCCTCAAGGAGTACATCGCCCGCGGCACCTACGTGTACCCGCCGCGGCCGTCGATGCGGCTGATCACCGACATCTTCGCCTACTGCCGTGAGCGCGTCCCGAAGTGGAACACCATCTCGATCTCGGGCTACCACATCCGTGAGGCCGGCTCCACGGCGGTGCAGGAGATCGCCTTCACGATGGCCAACGGCATCGCCTACGTGCAGGCCGCCATCGACGCCGGTCTCGACGTCGACGAGTTCGCGCCCCGGCTGTCGTTCTTCTGGAACGCCCACAACAACGTGTTCGAGGAGGTCGCCAAGTTCCGGGCCGCCCGGCGCATGTGGTACCGCATCATGACCGAGCGGTTCGGCGCCCAGAAGGAGGCGTCGAAGCTCCTGCGCTTCCACACCCAGACCGGGGGGTCCACGCTCACCGCCCAGCAGCCCGAGAACAACATCGCCCGCACCACCCTGCAGGCGATGGCGGCGGTGCTCGGTGGCACCCAGAGCCTCCACACCAACGGCTTCGACGAGGCCATCGGCCTGCCCACCGAGCGGGCGGCGCGCATCGCGCTGCGCACGCAGCAGATCGTGGGCTACGAGTCCGGGGTGGTCGACACCCCCGACCCGCTGGCCGGTTCGTACTACGTCGAGGCGCTCACCGATGCGGTCGAGGCGCAGGCGTGGGAGTACATCGCCCGCATCGACGAGATCGGCGGCTCGGTGGCGGCCATCGAGATCGGCTACCAGACCGACGAGATCGAGCAGGCCGCCTACGAGTACACCAAGTCGATCGACGACGGCGAGCGCGTCATCGTGGGCGTCAACCGCTTCACCGTCGAGGGCGAGGCCGATCCCGAGGCGTTCCCCATCGACCCGCTCCTGCAGAAGACCCAGATCGAGCGGGTCAAGCGGTTCCGGGCGGCGCGCGATCAGGCCGCGGCACAGGTGGCGCTGGTCGATGTCGAGGCGGCGGCGCGCGGCACCCAGAACCTGCTGCCACCGATGAAGGTGGCACTGGCCGCTGGTGCCACCCTCGGCGAGGTCAGCGACGCGTTGCGCTCAGTGTTCGGCGAGTACCGGCCTCACTGAGGCGCCTCAGGCCGCAGGGTCGGGAACAGGATGACCTCCTTGATGGTGGGCACACCCGTCAGCAGCATCACCAAGCGGTCGATCCCGATGCCCAACCCGCCCGTGGGTGGCATGCCGTATTCGAGGGCCCGGAGGTAGTCCTCGTCGACGGATCCGGCCTCCAGGTCGCCGGCTTCCTTCGCCTTCTGCTCGTCCTCGAACCGCCGGCGCTGGTCGATCGGGTCGTTCAGCTCGCTGTAGGCGTTGGCCAGCTCCCGCCGGGCGCCCACCAGCTCGAAGCGCTCGACGAGGTCGGGATCGGTGCGGTCGACTCTCGCCAGCGGGGAGACCTCCCGGGGTTGGTTGGTGACGAACGTGGGGGCGACCAGCATGGGCTCCACGAGGGCGTCGTAGAGCTCCATGCAGAGCTTGCCGCCGCCCATGTGCGGCGCGTAGGCCACGCCATGGGCGTCGCACAGCGCCCGGAGCTCGTCGACCGGCATGGACGGGTGCACCGGGCGGCCGACCGCCTCGGTCACCAGATCGAGCAGGCGGGCGCGGCGCCAGGGCACGGCCAGGTCGACCTGCTCGTCACCGATCTGGATCACGGTCGTGCCGAGGGCGTCGCGCGCCGCCTGGACGATGAGCTCCTCGGTGAGGGTGAGCATGTCGGTGTAGTCGGCGAAGGCCTGGTACACCTCCAGCATCGTGAACTCGGGGTTGTACTTCGGCGCGATGCCCTCGTTGCGGAAGACCCGGCCGATCTCGAAGACTCGTTCCATCCCTCCGACGATCAGCCGCTTGAGGTGCAGCTCGAGGGCGATGCGCAGGTAGAGGTCCATGTCGAGGGCGTTGTGATGAGTGATGAACGGGCGGGCGTGGGCACCGCCGGCCTCGACGTGCAGGACCGGTGTCTCCACTTCGATGAAGCCTCGTTCGGCCAGTCCCCGCCGGATCGAGGCGATGACGGCGTGGCGCACCTCGAACGCCCGCCGGGCGTCCTCGTTGACGATCAGGTCGACGTAGCGCTGCCGGTAGCGGGTGTCCACGTCGGACAGGCCCTTCCACTTGTCGGGCAGGGGTCGCACGGCTTTGGCCAGCAGCTCCAGCCCGTTGACCTTCACCGACAGCTCGCCCTTGTTGGTCGTCATCACGACGCCCTCGACGCCCACCCAGTCACCGAGATCGAGGTCGTTCACCGTCGCCATCACGTCGTCGCCGGCCACCTTCTGCGAGACGAAGAGCTGGATGCTGGCCTCGCGGTCGCGGATCGTGGCAAACGTGAGGCGGCCCTGGCGGCGGATCAGCAGGACCCGACCGGCCACCTTCACGTGCTCGTCGGTCTCGGTGCCGGGCGCTAGGTCGCCGTGCTGCTGGCGCAACTCGCCCAGCGTGGCCGAGCGGTCGAATCGGTAGGGGTACGGCTCGATGCCGCCGGCCCGCAGGGCGTCGAGCTTGGCCAGCCGGCGCTCCTGTTCGGCATCCATGACCAGCGCACGCTACCGGCCGCTGCCTAGGGTGGCCTTGTGCGACGCTCCGTGCTGCCCACATTGGCGGCAGGGCTGGTCGCGCTGGTGGCGGCGGTGACGGCGGCGGTGGCGCCGTCGGCCGCGCCGGCTCGTGCCGCCCCGACCGATCCGCCCGCGGCACCAGCGGCGGCGCCCATCGCCGCCGTGGCGGCATCGGCGCCGGCGGTGGTCGACGCGACCATCGCGCCCGACGTCGTGTCGGTGTACACCGCCCGCCAGCTCGACGACGGCGTCGCAGGGAGGGCCATCGCCGCTGCCCAACTCGCCGGTGGCGCCGGCCTGAAGCTCAACGGCGGGGTGCTCGGCCTGCTCGCCGTACGCCGTGGCGGCCAGCCGGTGCAGCAGGCACCGGCCGGCTACCGGTGGCCGCTGGCCACGGTGGTCATGCCGGCCGAGGTGATCGGGCGGACCACGAGCCGAGAGGTGGCGCGCATCGTGGCCGGCGGTCAGGTCGTGCTGACGCAGACGACGGCGACGCTGCACAGCGTGCAGACGGGCGACGTCCTGACGCTGCTCGGCTGGGACGGCGCCGCCCACGACGTGACGGTGGGCATGGTGGCGCCCGACGAGGTCGTCGGCGGCACCGAACTGATGATCTCGCCTGACGTCGCTCAGGTCGTGGCCCTGGCGCGGCCGTCGAGCGTGGTGTTGTGGGGCTTCCGGTCGCGAAGCGAGATCGATCAGCAGTTGGCGGCGGCCGGGTTGGTGGCCAACGACATCCGGATCCGGCGCTCGTGGGATCCGCCCGACCCGGACGGCCTCCTCGGCTACCCGCAGATCAAGTCCAAGTTCGGGGAGTTCGCCTACGGCGGTTCGGGCTCTTCGGCGGCACAGGAGCCCGGCTGGGCGGCCGCTCACCTCACGCGAGTGACCCTGCCGCTCGGGATCCGGGCCACCTGCAACAACGTCGTGATCCCGGCGTTGCAGGGCGCACTGAACGAGGTGGCGGCGACGGGCCTGGCGGCCGCGATCGATGTCGGCAACACCAACACCTACGGCGGCTGCTACGGCGGCCTCGGCGAGGTCTCGGCCCTGGGCAGCACCACGGGCGGGTTCCTGTCGAAGCACTCGTGGGGTGTCGCCATCGACATGAACACGGTCCAGAACCCGGAGGGCCGGCCGCCGACGATGAACTGCGACGTCGTGCGCATCTTCCGCAAGTGGGGCTTCGCCTGGGGCGGCAACTTCCTGCAGGGCGACGGCATGCACTTCGAGTACGTCGGCGAGCGGCGGGATCAGTGGGCGTACCCGTCGCGCTACTGCCCGAACATCGTGACGGCAGCCTCCGCATCGGGCACCGGCTTCGATCCGGTCGCCGCCCCGGGCGGCCGGTTGCTGCTCTTTTCGTTGGGAGACGGCCACTAGCCTGGCCTTTGTGGCACACCGCTTCGTCATCATCGGAGGCGGCCCGGCCGGCAACACTGCAGCGTCGTGGGCGGCCCGCCTCGGTGCCGACGTCACCATGATCGAGCGCGACATCGTCGGCGGCGCCGCTCACCTCTGGGACTGCATCCCGTCGAAGACCATGATCGCGACGGGCGGGGCCATGAGCTTCACGCGGCGCATCGAAGGGATGGGGCTCGACCGGATCCAGACCGAAGTCGATCTGACGTCGTTGAAGGAGCGGGTCGAGGGGATCGTCAGCAAGCTCAACACCTCCATCGAGCAACTGCTGCGGAGCCAGCGGGTGCGCATGCTGCGAGGCACCGCCAGGCTGGATGGGCCGCACCGGGTGCTCGTGGAGACGTCGACTGGCGACGAGGAGCTGGCGGCCGACGCCGTCCTGGTGTCCACCGGCTCGCGGCCCCGCATCCCCGACTGGTGCAGCCCCGACGGCGACCGCATCCTCACGACCCGCCAGTGCTACCCGCCGCCGATGCTGCCCGAGCACCTCGTCGTGATCGGCTCCGGCGTGACCGGGGTGGAGTTCGTGCACATGTTCTCCACGCTGGGCTCGAAGGTGTCGCTGCTGGTGAGCCGCCAGCAGGTGTTGCCCGGCAAGGACCCCGAAGTGGCGGCCGCGCTGGAGGAGGACTTCCTGCGTCGGGGCGTGTCCCTGCTGAAGGGTGCTCGGGCCGTCGGCATCGAGCGCACCGACAACGGTGTGCTGGTGCGGTGCGAGGACGGGCGGGCCGTCGCCGGGTCGCACGCGCTGCTGGCCATCGGCTCGGTGCCGAACACGCAGGACATCGGGCTGGAGTCGGCTGGCGTCGAGGTCGATCGGGGCGGTTACATCCCGATCAACCACCACTGCCAGTCCAACGTGGCCCACGTGTACGCCGCCGGAGACGTGTCGGGGAAGCTGCCGCTGTCGTCGGTGGCGTCGATGCAGGGCCGCAAGGTGGCCGAGCACGTGATGGGGCTGCACACGTTGGAGCACCGCCACCTCGACTACGACAAGGCGGCGTCGGCCATCTTCACCGAGCCCGAGATCGCCGACGTGGGTCTGGCCGAGGCCGAGGCGTTTGCCATGGGCCGCAAGATCCGGGTGACGAAGGTGCCGTTCTCGGCGGCGCCGAAGGCGCTCATCAACAACGATCCCCGCGGCTTCGTGAAGATCCTGTCGGACCCGGCGACGGGGGTGGTGCTGGGCGGCTCCATCGTCGGGCGCCACGCCGCCGAGCTCATCTCGGTCATCGCGCTGGCCGTCACCGCCAATCTCCGGGTCACCGACATCGTCGAGAGCCTGCTGGTGCACCCGTCGCTGGCCGAAGCCCTCGCCGACGCCGCCGACTGACCAAATCCGCCCAACCGCGCCGCCAGTACCGCGCGCCGGCCGGGCCCGTGCAGCTGCGCGCCGGGCGGGGCGCAGCTGCCCCGGCGGCCCCGGCGGCGAGTCCGAGTTGCGCCGGGCCGGGGCGTTGAGTCTGGCGGGTCCCGTCTCGGCGCCCCGGCCGTCCGACCCCCCGGCCGTCCGACCCCGACCCCACCCATCTTTTCGCTCCCTTGCGGCACCGATTCGGTACCGATTCGGTGCCGCAAGCAGTCGAAAACGTGGGTGGGGTGGGGGCTGCTGCTGGTCGCTGAGGGATCTGGCGGCTGTTCGGGGTTGGGCCAGCGCACCCCGTGGCGCCTGGCACGGGCTGGCCGGGCTGGCGCTCTTCTCGGCGACAACTCTGTGAGACCTCTCCGGCATCATGTCGCTCTGGGCTCGGCGCCGGCCCCCATCCCGCATCTCATTCCGCAGCCAACGGCACCCGGTTCTCCGCCACCCTGAACACCGGAGGCTGTTGTGGCCCACGCCCGCCCCGACGGATCGTTGCCCCCCTCGCCGCGCTGGCTGCGCGACGACGCCTACGGCCAGGTCCGCATCCACGCCCGCATCCACCCCTTCGACCGCCGCCGCCTGGACGACCGTCGCCAGGAGCTCGTCGACGCCCTCGACACCCTCGACGACGACCTCAGCCGTTGGCTCACGCACCGCCGAGCCCTGGTCACCGAGGCCCGCGCCCTCCACGAGCGGCTCTGGCCGCGGTTCGCCAACCGCCGGGTCAGCCGACCACCAGCGCCCGACGGCTGGCCGCTGCCGCCCGAAATCCAGGACGCCTACCCCCTCTACGGGACCGTGCTGCGGCGCTGGTGCCTGGCCATCCTGCGGCGCCACGGCCCCTGCCATTTGCGAGAGCTCCGCGCCCTCGTCGTCCTCTACGGGCTGTCGATCGCCGGGCCCAACGTCCCCAAGGTGCTGTCCGACGCCCTCCGTCTGGAAGTCATCCAGGGCCGTGCCCGCCGCCTCGCTCGGGGCCTCTACGCCGCCGTCGACACGGCACCGCGCCGGGCCACCGACCCGCTCCTCGACGAAGCCCCGCCGGACTGGTATCCCAGCTACAGCGCCACCTCAGCCAATCACCACCACAACATCACCCGACCCCACGGTGTCGCCGGGAGCGACCTTGATCTCCTTGACGGTGCCGGATCGCTCGGCGGTGATCTGGTTCTCCATCTTCATCGCCTCGAGGATGACGACGGCCTGCCCGGCCTGCACCTCGGTACCGACCTCGACCAGCACCTTCACGATGGTGCCCTGCATGGGCACCGTGACATCGCCGCTGCCGCTGCCGGCGGCGGAGGCACCGGCCGCCCGGGTCGGCTTGCGGGCCGCCGCCGGTCCTCCGGCGGCCATCGCCACCGTGGCGGCGGGCGCTTCCGGCACCCACAGCTTGACGGCGAAGCGCTTGCCGTTCACCTCGACGGTGGTGCTGCGCTCGACCAGCGCCGCGGGTGCTTCCGCGTCGCCGTCGACCGGCGCCGGTGCGACCGGCTTGGCCGGCGCGGCGATGCCGGAGAGATCGAGCACCTCCTCCACCCACTTGGTGGAGTGCGTGGCCGCGACGAAGTCGGGGTGGCGCAGGATGGCGAGGTCCGCGGGGATCGTCGTGGCGATGCCCTCGACCTGCATCTCCTCCAGCGCCCGGATGGCCCGCCGGATGGCGGTCGGCCGGTCGGTACCCCACAGGACCAGCTTGCCGACGAGGTTGTCGTAGTACTGGCTGATCTCGTCGCCGGACTCGTAGCCACCGTCGAACCGGGTGCCGAACCCGTCCGGCGGCACCAGTTTGGTGATCGGGCCCGGCGATGGGAGGAAGCGGCCTTCGGCCGGGTTCTCGGCGTTGATGCGGATCTCGATGGCGTGGCCCCGCCGCACGATGTCGGCCTGGCTGAACGAGAGCGGCTCGCCCGATGCGACCCGGATCTGCTCGGCCACCAGATCGATGCCGGTCACCATCTCGGTGACGGGGTGCTCGACCTGCAGGCGGGTGTTCATCTCCAGGAAGAAGAAGTCACCGTCCTGGTAGAGGAACTCGACCGTGCCGGCGTTGTAGTAGCCGACGGCGGCCGCCACCTTCACCGAGGCCTCGCCCATGGCCTGGCGCACCGAATCGGCGAAGTCGGGCGCGGGGCTCTCTTCGACGAGCTTCTGATGCCGCCGCTGGGCCGAGCAGTCGCGCTCGCCGACCCACACCAGGTTCCCGTGCTGGTCGCCGATGATCTGCATCTCCACGTGGCGGGGCCAGGTGAGGTAGCGCTCCATGTAGATCTCGTCGCGCCCGAAGTAGGCCTTCGCCTCGCGCTGCGCCGACTCGATGGCGCTGGCGACACCATCCGCCTCGCGCACGACCTTCATGCCCCGTCCGCCGCCACCAAATGCCGCTTTGATGGCGATTGGGTAGCCGTGCTCGGCGCCGAACGCCAGCACCTCATCGGGCGATGTGATCGGTGTCGTGGTGCCGGGCACGCCCTCGACGCCGGCCCGCTCGGCGGCGATGCGGGAGCTGATCTTGTCGCCCATGGTCTCGATGGCCTCGGGCGGCGGACCGATGAAGGCCACCCCCATCGCCGTCACCGCGCGGCAGAAATCGGTGTTCTCGGAGTAGAAGCCGTACCCCGGGTGGACGCCGTCGGCCCCGCTTCGCCGGATGGCGTCGAGGATCGCCTCGGTGTTCAAGTAGCTCTCGGCGGCGGTCTGCCCGCCGAGGGCATAGGCCTCGTCCGCCAGGCGGACGTGGAGGGCGTTGCGGTCGAGCTCGGAGTACACGGCCACCGTGGGAATGCCGAGCTCTCGGCAGGCGCGGATGACCCGTACGGCGATCTCGGCGCGGTTGGCGATCAGGATCTTCTTGAGCATTGGGAACCTATGTTGGTGCCGTGGACCAGGGTTTCGCCACTGATGGTCGCGGTTGGCACGTCCGCCACGTCGCCGAGACGGGTTCGACCAACGACGATCTGGTCGCTGACGCCCGCCGCGGCGCCCCCTCCGGGACCGTGCTGGTGGCCGATCATCAGACGGCTGGACGGGGGCGGGTGGGGCGCCGCTGGGACGCCCCGCCGGGCGCGTCACTGCTGGTCTCGGTGCTCGTGCGGCCGTCGGCCGCCGCCGCCGAACGACTTCACGGAGCCACCCAGGCCGTCGGCCTCAGCGCCCAAGCGGCGTGCGTCGATGTGGCCGGGTTCCGGCCCGAGCTGAAGTGGCCCAACGACCTGCTGGTCGGCCAGCGCAAACTCGCCGGGGTGCTCTCCGAAGCGGTCACCGGTGCCGACGTCGCCGTCGTGATGGGCATGGGCCTGAACGTCGCGTGGCCGCCCGAGCCCACCGAGACGGCCATCTCGGCGTCCAGCGTGGCCGGCCGGGCCATCGGCCGTGACGAGCTGCTGGCCCGCTACCTCGAGCATCTCGCGGTGCGGTTGCGGCAATGGGAGGGCGCCCCCGCCGAGCTCCTGGCCGACTACCGGGCCGCCCTCGCCACGATCGGTCGGGCGGTGCGGGTGGAGCGGGCGACGGGGACGATCGAGGGCATTGCCGTCGACGTCGCCGACGGGGGGCAGCTCGTGGTGGTGAGCGACGGGCGACGGCACGAAGTGAGTGCCGCTGACGTCGTGCACCTCCGCGGTAGCGTGATCTGACCGTGGCCCGACCCCACCGACGCCGCTGGCCTCAGCGTTTGTTGAGCACGCTCGGCGTGTTCGTCATCACCGCGTTCGCCCTGTCCACGGCCGGTGTCTTCTACGCCAAGCGGACCATCGACTCGGTGGCCAGCGTCGACCTGTCGGGGGTGCTCACGCCCGAAGGCAAGTCCCTCGACGATGCCGGGTTGGGCCCGACCACGATCGAGAACTACCTCATCGTCGGCTCCGACAGCCGGGCCAACGCCAACCCCGACGACCTGGACGCCGGTGCCATCGGCAACGCCCAGGAGGTGACGGGGCAGCGATCCGACACGATCATGATCCTGCGCTTCGACCCGTCGACCAACTCGTCGGCGCTGCTGTCGCTCCCCCGTGACCTGTGGGTCCCGATCGCCGGCCAGGACGGGAAGGGCAAGATCAACGGCGCCTTCTCCAAGGGCAAGGACGTCCTGATCTCCACGATCCAGGACGACTTCGGCATCCCGATCCACCACTACGTCGAGGTGAACTTCGAGGGCTTCAAGAGCCTCGTCGACGCCATGGGTGGCGTGTCGATGTGGTTCGACGTGCCGTCGCGCGACCTCACCACGGGTCTGGAGGTCCTCACGCCTGGCTGCTCGACCCTCGACGGCACCCAGGCGCTGGCCTTCGCCCGTTCCCGTCACTTCCAGACGTTCACGGACGGCAAGTGGCGTGAAGATCCCCGCGCCGACCTCGGCCGGATCGCCCGCCAGCAGCAGTTCCTCCAGAGCGCGTTCCAGAAGGCACTGGCCTCGGGCGCCTCCAGTCCCACCGCGCTCAGCCAGCTCATCAACGCCGCCGTCGACAACGTCACCATCGACGAGCACCTCGACCTCCTCGGGCTGGCCAACCGCCTGCGCAAGCTCGGCAGCGGTGGCGTGCGCACCTGGACGATGCCCGCGCACAACGGCACGGCCGGGGATCAGTCGGTGCTCATCGTCGACGACGCCCAGGCTCAGCCCATCGTCGACTACTTCAAGGGGATCGGCGCCGAACCGGCCGAGCCGGCGCCGACGCCCGGCAACGCCGTGCCGCTCGCCCCCGCCCCCAGCCCGCAGGCCAATCAGCAAGACTCCTGCGGATGAAGGGCCTCGTCCTCGCCGGTGGCGCCGGCACGCGGCTGCGGCCGATCACCCACACGAGCGCCAAGCAGCTCGTCCCGGTGGCCAACAAGCCCATCCTGTTCTACGGGCTGGAGGCCATGGCGGCGGCCGGCATCGAGCAGATCGGCATCATCGTGGGCGACACCCGCGCCGAGGTGATGGCCGCCGTCGGCGACGGCGCCCAGTTCGGACTCGAGGTCACCTACATCCCCCAGGATGCGCCGCTCGGCCTGGCCCATTGCGTCCTCATCGCCGGCGATTTCCTCGGCGACGACGACTTCGTGATGTACCTCGGCGACAACCTCCTCGAACAGGATCTGACCTCGTTCGTGGAGGAGTTCCTCAAGGCGCGGGCCAATGACACCGTGCGGCCAGCCGCCCAGATCCTGCTGAAGCAGGTGCCGGACCCGCAGCGCTTCGGCATCGCCGAGCTGGACGGCGACGGCCATGTCGTGCACCTCGTGGAGAAGCCGGCACTGCCGCCGTCGGACCTGGCGCTCGTCGGCGTCTACCTCTTCGACCGCACCATCAACGACGCGGTGCGGGCCATCGCGCCGTCGCCGCGCGGCGAGCTGGAGATCACCGATGCCATCCAGTGGCTCATCGACAAGGGCCTGCGGGTGCGGATGGAGCTGCTGACCGGGTGGTGGATCGACACGGGCAAGCTCACGCCGCTGCTCGAGGCCAACCGCCTCCTGCTGGAGAAGATCGAACCGTGCATCGAGGGCAGCGTCGACGACGCCTCGGCGATCGACGGACGCGTGGTCGTGGCCGCCGGCGCCCAGATCGTGGGCTCCACGATCCGAGGCCCGGTCGCCATCGGCCCCGGTACCCGTGTGGAGAACAGCTTCATCGGGCCCTTCAGCGCCATCGGGGCCGACTGCGAGGTTGTGAACTCCGAGGTGGAGCACTCGGTCGTGATGGACCGGAGCCGCATCATCGACATCCCCCGGCTGGAGGACAGCCTCATCGGCCGTGAGGCAGTGGTGGAGCGGACCCAGCAACGCCCGCGCGCCCTGCGCCTCATGGTGGGCGATCACTGCCAGATCGACGTGGAGTAGCCCAATGCCCAAGATCAGCGAGAGCGAAGCCGTGGCCGGCGTCTACGTGGTGGAACCGGAGATCCACGGCGACCAGCGCGGGCTCTTCATCGAGACCTACCGGCGGTCGTGGTTCCCGCAAGGCCGGGAGATGGTGCAGGGCAACCGGGCCAACCGCCAGCGGGGCTCGGTGGTGGGCCTGCACTACCACCTGCACCAGGCCGACTACTGGTACGTCCCGTTCGGTACGGCCCGTGTGGTGCTGCACGACCTGCGCGAGGGCGGCCCCACCGACGGCGCCACCCTGAGCCTGGAGCTGTCGGGCGAGAACCACATCGGCGTATTCATCCCGCCGGGCGTGGCCCACGGCTTCGCCGCCGTCACCGACATGACCATCACCTACCTGGTCGATGGGTACTACAACCCCGCCGACGAGCTCGGCCTGGCGTGGAACGATCCCGCGGTGGTGGCCGACTGGGGTCTCACCGATCCCATCCTGTCCGCCCGCGACCAGGCGAACCCCGGCCGCGCCGGCATCCCTGCCGGTCGTCGCCCCTACTGGCCCATGAGGTCCTGATGAAGCTCTTCGTCACCGGTGCCGCCGGATTCATCGGCTCCAACTACGTCCGCCACGTGCTGGGCACGACCGACGACGAGGTGACCGTCTACGACGCGCTCACCTACGCCGGCACGACCGCCAACTTCCACGACATGGAGCAGAACCCGCGGTTCCGGTTCGTCAAGGGCGACATCTGCGACCGCGACACGGTGCTCGATGCCATGGACGGCCACGACGCCGTCGTGCACTTCGCCGCCGAGAGCCATGTGGACCGCTCGATCGCCAGTCCCGACGAGTTCGTGCGTACCAACTGCGACGGTACCAACGTCGTGTGCGACGTCGCCCGGCGAGTCGGCGTCGGGCGCTTCCTCCACATCTCGACCGACGAGGTGTACGGCTCGATCGATGTGGGCTCCTTCCACGAGACCGATGCCCTCGGGCCGCGCTCGCCGTACTCGGCCAGCAAGGCCGGCAGCGACCTCATCGCGCTGTCCTACGGGACCACCTACGGGCTCCCGGTCGTCGTGACCCGCTCGTCGAACAACTTCGGGCCCTACCAGTTCCCGGAGAAGGTGATCCCGTTGTTCACGACCAATCTGCTCGACGGGAAGACCGTGCCGCTGTACGGCGACGGCGGCAACGTGCGCGACTGGTGCTACGTCCTGGACAACTGCCGGGCCGTGGATCTGGTGCTGCGCACCGGCGGCGTCGGCGAGATCTACAACATCGGCGCCGGCAACGAGGTGCCCAACATCGTGCTGACCGAGCAGCTGCTGGCGGCGACGGGCCGCGGCACCGACGCCATCGAGTACGTCACCGACCGCCTGGGCCACGACCGCCGTTACTCCATCGACACCACCAAGGTGGAGGCCCTCGGCTGGCGTCCCGAGCGCGAGCTGGGCGAGGCGGTCGAGGCCACGGTGGCCTGGTACCGCGACAACCGGTGGTGGTGGGAGCCCCTCAAGGCCCGCGCGTGAGGGTGCTGGTCACCGGCGCCGGCGGCCAGCTCGGCCACGACGTCGTGACCGCGTGTCGGGCCGCCGGCGACGAGGTGGCGGCGGCCGACCACGCCACCCTCGATGTCACCGATCGTGACGCGGTGCTGGGCGCCGTGCTGTCGACACAGCCCGATGCCGTGGTGCACTGCGCCGCCTGGACCGCCGTCGACGCCTGCGAGGCCGACCCGTCGAAGGCGTTCGCCCACAACGCCCTTGCCGTGCGCTGGGTCGCCGAGGCCAGCCGGCGAGCGGGGGCCCATCTCGTCCACCTGTCCACCGACTACGTCTTCGACGGGAACAAGCCCGAGGCCTACGCGGAATGGGACGACACCTCGCCGCGGTCGGTCTACGGCCGCTCGAAGCTGGCCGGCGAGCGCGAGGCACTGACCGGGGCGCCCGGGGCCACCGTCGTGCGCACGTCGTGGGTGTGCGGCTTCCACGGCGCCAACATGGTGAAGACGGTGCTACGGCTGGCCGCCGAGCACCCGGTGCTGTCGTTCGTGGACGACCAGCGCGGTCACCCCACCTTCACCGCCGACCTGGCGCCGATGTTGCGGCGCCTAGCGCTTGACCGCCGGCCCGGGCTGTACCACGCCACCAACCAGGGAGCAGTCAGCTGGTTCGAGTTCGCCGCCGCGGTCCTGGCCGCCGCCGGCGAGGACCCGTCGCGGGTGCAGCCCATCGCCACCGCCGATCTCCAGCCGCCGCGGCCCGCGCCCCGGCCGGCCAACTCGGTGCTCGACAACGCCGCGCTGCGTCTCGCCGGCGTGGCCCTGCTCGACGACTTCCACGAGCCGTTGGCCAGGCTCGTCAGCTTGTTGCGCTGAGGGCCTCGGCCCGGTTGGCGAGGAACCAGGCGATGGTGACGGCCAGACCCTCGTCGAAGGGCATGGTGGCGTGCCAGCCGAGCAGCGCCTCGGCCCGCGACGCGTCCACTCGCCGGCGGGGCTGGCCGTCGGGCTTCGTGGGGTCCCAGCGCAGCTGACCCTCGAAGCCGGTGATGCGGGCGATGTGCTCCACCGTCTCGCGGATGGAGACCTCGTGGTCGGTGCCGAGGTTCACCGGCTCGGGATCGTCCAGGGTCTCGGCCGCCAGCACGATGCCCTCGGCGGCGTCCTCCACGTAGAGGTACTCCCGCGTGGCCCGCCCGGTGCCCCACACCTCCACCTTCTCCTCACCCTGCTCGACCGCCTCCACACACTTCTTGATCAGGGCAGGGATGACGTGGGAGACCGACGGGTGGAACTTGTCGCCCGGCCCGTAGAGGTTGGTGGGGATGAGGAAGGCGGAGCGCTGGCCGTACTGCGCCCGGTTGACCTGCGCGTGCACCAGCATCGCCTTCTTGGCGATGCCGTAGGGCGCGTTGGTCTCCTCCGGGTAGCCGTCCCAGAGCGTCTCCTCCCGAAACGGCACCGGCGTGAGCTTGGGATACGAGCACACCGTGCCGACCAGCACCGTCTTGGCGGTGTCGTGGCGGCGGGCGGCCTCGATCACGTGGGTCCCCATGAGCAGGTTGGACAGGTACAGGTCGGCGGGGGCGACCTGGTTGTAGCCGATGCCGCCCACCCGAGCGGCCAGGTGGATCACGACCGAGGGCCGCACGTCGGCGAACAGGGCCTCGGCGGCATCGGCGTCGGTGAGGTCGTAGGCGTCGCTGCGCGGAGCCACGACGTCGGCGCCCCGGCGCCTGAGCTTGTCCACCACGACGCGTCCGAGGAACCCGGAGCCGCCGGTGACCAGCGCGCGGGTACCGGACCAGGGGGCGTTCATGGAGACCATCGTAGGAGGCCGTCACCTGCCACCATGGGGCGCCGTGCGCGTCGCCTACACCTTGGAGCAGTCGTGGCACCGCGTGCCCGGCGGCACCGCGGTGGCGGCGCTGGAGGTGGCCGAGCGGCTCGCCCCCCACCTGGTCGGGGTGAGCGCCGCTCACCGCCACCCCCCGGGCCCGCCCTGGACGCCCCCGATACCGGTGCGGGCGCTGCCGCTACCCCGGGCGGTGCTGTACGACGCCTGGCTGCGGCTGCGCACCCCGCCGGTGCAGCTCGTGACCGGCCGCGTCGACGTGATCCACGCCACCACCATCGTGGTCCCACCCCACACCGCGCCGCTGGTGGTCACGGTGCACGACCTGGCCTTCCTGCACGAGCCCGATCACTTCACGGCGCGCGGCCGCCGGGTGTTCCGCCGGGGCCTGGACCTCGTGCGCCGGCGGGCCGATCTGGTGCTGGCGTCGTCGCTGGCCACCTTGGCCGACGTCGAGGCCGCCGGCATCGGTCTCGACCGCCTGCGTCACGTGCCCCTCGGCGTCGCTGTGGGCCCGGCCGATCCGGCCCAGCTCGAGCGCTTCGGCCTCGACCGGCCGTACCTGCTCTTCGTCGGCACGATGGAGCCGCGTAAGAACCTGGCCCGTCTCGTGGAGGCCGTTGGCCGGTTGCCCACCGGCCATGTCCTGGCCGTCGCCGGCATCGACGGTTGGGGCGACGCCGCCCCGGCCGCGAGCAAGCGTGTCCGGCTGCTGGGCTTCGTCACCGACGCCGAACGCGACGCGCTGTACGCCGGCGCCGACGCCTTCGTCTACCCGAGCCTGCGTGAAGGATTCGGGCTGCCCGTGGCCGAGGCCATGGCCCACGGCACGCCGGTGGTCACGTCGCTCGGCACCTCCACCGAGGAGGTCGCCGCCGGCGCCGCGGTGCTGGTGGAGCCGACCGACGTCGATGCCATCGTCGCCGGCATCGAGCGGGCCCTGGCCGACCCCGCCCCGCTGATCGCGGCGGGCCTGGTGCGGGCGGCCGAGCTCACGTGGGAGCGCACGGCCGAGGCCACGCTGGCGGCCTACCGCGAGCTGGCGCGCTGACGATGCGCGTCGGCGTGAACCTCCTGTGGTGCGTACCCGGCGCGGTGGGGGGATCGGAGGAGTACCTGGCCCGCCAGCTGAGCGGGCTGGCCGACCTCCTCGATGACATCGAGCCCGGTCTGGAGGTCACGCTGTTCGTGCTGCGCCACTACGCCGATGCCCACCCGGAGCTGGCCGCCCGCTTCCCCGTGGCGACGGCGCCGACCGACGGACGCCGCCGCAGCGTGCGGGTCGGGTTCGAGCACACCTGGCTGGTGGCGCGGGCCCGCGAACGGCACCTGCACCTGCTCCACCACGCCGGCGGCACCATGCCCCGCGCCCAGCCGGCGCCTGGCGTGCTCACGCTCCACGACCTGCAGTACCTCGTCTACCCCGAGTTCTTCGGCCAGCTGAAGCTGATGTGGCTGGCGTCGGCGGTGCCGTCGTCGGTGCAGCGCGCCGCCGCCGTCACCGTGCCGAGCGAGTTCGTGAAGGCGACGGTCGTCGATGCCTTCGGGTACCCCGCCGAGCGCATCGTGGTGGTGCCCCATGGCCTCGACCCGCAGTTCGGTCAGGCCGCCGGTCCCGACGAGGGCGAGCTCCGGAGCCGGTACCGCCTCCCCGGGCGCATCGTCGTGTACCCGGCCATCACCCATCCCCACAAGAACCACGCCACGCTCCTGCGAGCCTTCGCCGGCCTCGGCCCGGGCTACGACGATGTCCGGCTGGTGCTCTTGGGTGGCGCCGGGCTGGCCGCCCGCGAGGTCAGTGCCGACATCGAGGCGCTGGGGCTGGAGGGGTGCGTCGTGCGGCCCGGCCGAGTCCCCGATGGAGATCGGGACGGTCTCTACCGAATCGCCACGCTGATGGCCTTCCCCAGCCTCTACGAGGGGTTCGGCGCGCCGGTGCTGGAGGCGATGGCGATGGGATGCCCCGTGCTGGCGGCGGCCGCCACCGCCTTGCCGGAGGTGGTGGGCGACGCCGCCGTGCTGGTCGAGCCGACGTCGGTCGAGGACTGGCAGGTCGCGCTGGCGCGCGTACTGGACGATGCCGACGAGCGCCGGCGCCTCACCACCCTCGGCCGGCAGCGGGCGGCCCGGTTCACGGCCGCCGTGTCGGCGCGGTCCCTGCTCGGCGCCTACCGTCTCGCCACCGGAACACCGGCTACCTGAACCCACATGAGACTCGTCGTCATCTGCCCCCACTTCGCTCCCGACATCGCGCCGACGGGCGTGGTGATCACGCGCATCGTCGAGGAGCTGGCGGCGCGCGGCCACCGACTCGATGTCGTGACGGCGCTGCCGTGGTACGAGCACCACCGGGTGGAACCGGGCTGGGGGGGTCGCCCGGTGCGCACCGAGGCCACGCCGTGGGGCTCGATCACGCGTGTCCACCCCTTCCCGACCGACAAGCGCTCCATCTCGCGCCGGGCGGTGGCCTTCGGCGGCTTCGAGCGCGCTGGCCGGCCTGTCGGCGCTGCGCGGCGGGCGGGTCGACGGCGTGCTGGCCATGTCGCCGCCGCTCACCCTCGGGCTGACCGGGCGGGTGGTGGCCACGCTGCGTCGGGCCCCGCTGGTGTTCAACATCCAGGACGTCTTTCCCGACGTGGCCATCGAGTTGGGCGCCATCACCAACGGGCGCGTCATCGAGGCGGCGAGGCGGCTGGAACGGGTGAGCTACCGGGCCGCCGACGCCGTCACGGTGCTGTCCGAGGACCTGCGCGCCAACGTCGCCGCCAAGCTGCCGGCGCCCGAGCGGGCCAAGGTGCGGGTCATCCCGAACTTCGTGGACACGGACGCCATCCGGCCCCTCGACCGCATGACGTCGTACCGCCGCCAGCTGGGCATCGGCGACGAGACCGTGGTGATGTACGCCGGCAACGTGGGCCTGTCGCAGTCGCTCGAGCTGGTGCTGAGCGCGGCCGAGAAGCTGACGCACCGCGAGGACGTGGTGTTCGTGGTGAACGGCGGGGGTTCGGCCCGCGCCGACCTGGAGCGCCAGGCGGCGGCCATGACCAACGTCCGCTTCGCCGACTACCAGCCCAAGGAGCGGCTCTCCGAGGTGCTGGCCACCGGTGACGTGCACGTGGTGCCGTTGAAGCGGGGCCTGGCCCGCTCCAGCGTGCCGTCGAAGACCTACTCCATCCTGGCCGCCGCCCGCCCGCTGGTGGCCAGCGTCGACCTGGGCACCGAGGTGGCGCGCGTCGTGGAGGAGGCGCGGCAGCGGTGTCGCCGTCGCGCCCGAGGATCCGGCCGCCTTCCTGGACGCCGTGGCCACCCTCGTCGACGACCCGGAGCGCCGCGCCACCATGGGCGCCGCCGGTCGGGCCTTCGTGGAGCAATGGGCCTCGCCGGCCGCCGTGGCGGGCGCGTACGAGGCCCTGTTCACGGAGCTGCGCGCGCACGCGTGTGCGCCGATCCACCAGGTAGCGTCACTCCTCCGTGGGAAAGGCATCATCGAACAAGAAGGTCGCGCGGGCGGCCCGGGCCGGAGGCCGCCGCAAGGTTCGCGGCCAGCGCGGCCTGGTGTTCCCGCTCGCGCTGGTGCTTGTCATCGTCGTCGGCTTCGTGCTGATCTTCTACGCCCGCAACGAGAACCAGGTGAGCGCCACGACCGCACCGATCGCCAACCAGGATCACTGGCACGCCGCCTACGGCGTCTACATCTGCGACAAGTTCATCCCCGCGTTCACCCACGGCGCCGATCCCAACGCCGCTGACCCGCTGGGCATCCACAGCCACGGCGACGGCGTGATCCACATCCATCCGTTCAGCTCCGCCACGTCGGGGAAGAACGCCACGCTGGGCAAGTACCTCGACTGGGAGAGCGTGAAGCTCAACAACGACGAGCTGGTGCTGCCCAACGACGGCGGCACCTACAAGTCGGGCGACACGAAGTGCCCCGACGGCAAGACGGGCACGCTGAAGGTCGGCGTCTGGGAGAACGTGCAGACCTCCACCGACAGCCCCAAGATCTTCGTGACCGACTTCGACAACATCCACTTCGACCAGGACGGCATGGGCATCACCATCGCCTTCGTGCCGAACGATGTCGACCTCGCCACCCTCAAGCCGCCGACAGCGGCCAACCTGGCGGCGCTGGGCGCGGCCGATAGCAGCAGCTCGGTGGCCACCACCGTGCCGGGGGCCACCACCGTTCCTGAGGCCACCACGACGGCCGCCGTGACCGAGCCGACGCCGACCACCACGGGATGAGAGCGGTCGTCCTGGTCGGCGGCTTCGGCACCCGCCTGCGACCCCTGACCTACACGACACCCAAGCCGCTGCTACCGGTCGGGCACCACGCCATCCTGGAGCACGTCCTCGCCAACGTGGCTCGCGGTGGCGTGACGGAGGCGGTGCTGTCGCTCGGTTTCCTGCCCGACGGCTTCCGCGCCGCCTATCCCGACGACACCTGCGCCGGGGTGCACCTGAGGTACGCGGTGGAGGACGAGCCGCTCGACACGGCCGGTGCCATCCGCTTCGCGGCGGTGACGGCCGGCTACACGGACGAGACCATCGTCGCCCTCAACGGCGACGTCCTCACCGACCTCGACATCGGCGCCCTCGTGGCCTTCCACCGTGACCGCGGGGCCGAGGGCACCCTGCACCTCATCAGCGTCCAGGACCCGTCGGCCTTCGGCGTGGTGCCCACCGACGGCCACGGCCGGGTGACGGCGTTCATCGAGAAGCCACCGCGCGACGAGGCGCCGACGAACCTCATCAACGCCGGCACCTACGTCCTGGAACCGTCGGTGCTGGCGCGGATCCCGAGCGGGCGGCGGGTCTCGATCGAGCGGGAGACGTTCCCGGCGATGGCGGCCGACGGCACGCTGTTCGCCTATGCCACCGAGGACTACTGGCTCGACACCGGCCGCCCGGATCAGTACCTGCAGGCCAACCTCGACCTGCTCGACGGGGCCCGGCTGGCGCGGCCGATCGACCCGATCGGCCGCGGTGCCGTCGTGGACCCGGGCGCCGAGGTGCAGCGCAGCGTGGTCGGCGCCGGTTGCCGGGTGGCCGACGGCGCCAGCATCACCGCCTCGGTCCTGTTGCCCGGCGTCAGCGTGGCCGCCGGTGCCGTGGTGATCGGTTCCATCGTCGGCCGTGGCGTGGTGGTGGAGGCCGGTGCCAGGCTGAGCGACGTGGTGATCGGCGACGGCGAGCGGGTGACGGCGGGGACGGTGCTCCATGGGGTGCGGGTGCCGGAGCCCCGGTGAGGGCGTTGGTGACCGGCGGCGCCGGCTTCATCGGTTCCCATCTGGTGGACCGGCTGCTGGCCGAAGGTCACGCCGTCGAGGTGATCGACGACCTCTCGACCGGCTCGCTGGGCAACCTGGCCGAAGCGAGAGCGGGCGCCACCCGGACCGCCGGTGAGCTGAAGTTCCACCACCTCGACGTCCGGGCGCCCGAGCTGACCGAGCTGCTGGCCCGGCGCCGCCCCGAGGTCGTGTTCCATCTCGTGCAGGCGACACCGGCGGCGGCCTTCGTCGGCGGCCTGAACGTGCTGGACGCGTCACGGGCCGCCCAGGTCACCAAGGTCGTCGTGGCCTTCGACGCGCTGGCGCTGTACGGCGCCGTGCCGGCGACCGAGCTACCGGTGAAGGAGGGCCGGCCCTGGGAACCCAACTCGGCCTCGGGCGTGGCCCAGCGCGCCGTCGCCGAGCTCTTCACGATCTACCGGGCCGAGCACGCCCTCGAGTTCACCGGCTTGGCCTGCACGAACGTCTACGGCCCGCGCCAGCGGGCGACCGGTGGGGTGGTGGCGGCGTTCGTGGATGCCGAGGCCACCGGGCAGGCCTGCACCGTCCACGGCGACGGGCGCCAGACCCGCGACTTCCTCTACGTCGACGACGCCGTCGATGCCTTCGTGCGAGCGGCGTCGCGTGGCACCGGGCTCATCGTGAACGTCGGCACCGGTACCCAGACCACGATCCGGGAGCTGCAGCGCCTCGTGGCCGGCGGGGCCGAGGCCAAGCGGGCCCCGTGGCGCAGTGCCGAGGTCGGCCGGTTCGCCGTGTCCCCGGTGCGGGCGCGCATCCACCTCGGCTGGGAGTCGTGGACCGCGCTGGCCGACGGCATCGCCGCCACGCAGCGCGCCGCTACCTGAAGAGGTCTTCCTGGGGTGGGCGGATGAGCTCGCCGATGCCGGCGTCGCGCAACCACTCCGCCTCGACGCCGCGCACGACGGCCACGGGGATGCCGCTCGACTTGCCCATGACCAGTTCGGCCGCCGACGCCAGCTCGTCGGCGACGGCCACCTCGGTGACCTGCATGACCCGACCCAAGGCGTCGGGCTCGCCGCGCAGGTCGACCACGCCGGCGATGCCGGCCACACCGATGGCGACGTCGGTGAGGCCCTTGCGCCAGGCCCGCCCGAAGGTGTCGGACACGATGATGCCCACGCTCACGCCGTAGCGCCCTCGCAGGCCGTCGCGGATCAGGCGGGCGGACCGGTCCGAGTCGACCGGCAGCAGGGCCGCCTCGCCCCGCTGCACGTTGGAGAGGTCGACGCCGGAGTTGGCGCACACGAAGCCGTGGCTGGTCTCGGTGATGACGAGGTCGCCGCGCCGGCGCAGGATGCGCACGGCCTCGCCCTCCACGACGGACTTGTGCGACAGGGGATCGTCGGCGTCGACCGGCACCAGGCGCCCCTCGGCCTTGGACACGATCTTCTGGGTGACCACGAGCACGTCGCCGTCGGCCAGCGGGCCGTTGGGCGGTGCGGCACAGGCCTCGGCGATGGTGTCGGCGAGGCGGTCGCCCGGGCGGATCTCACCGATGCCCTCGACGCCCCAGATCTCCAGCCGGCTCATCGCCCGATCACCGTGCGGGCCAGCGCGGCCGCGACCGCCGGTGTGCTCATGATCGTGTCGGTCACAAGGCAGCGCAGCCCCTGCTCCTCCACCTGGTCGGCCAAGTCCTGGTCCTCCGTGTCGATGACGAGCGTGCCGGCGACGTCGCGGTACCACCTCGCCACGCCGGCGGCGCTGACGGGTACCCCGAGCTCACCGAGCATGCGGTCGGCGGGTCCTTTCAAGGCGCGCCCACCGATGATGGGCGACACCGCCACCACCTCGGCCCGCCGGGCCACCAGCCGCTCGCGCACGCCGGCGACGGCGAGCAGCGGCCCGATCGACACGACGGGGTTCGACGGCGCCACCACGATCACCTCGGCGGTCTCGAGTGCCTGGAGCACACCCGGAGCGGGCCGGGCGGCGTCGATGCCGGCGAACCGCACCCCGGAGATGGCCACGGCGTGCTGGCGGCCCACGAAGTACTCCTGGAAGCCGATCTCACCCTCGCCGGCGACGTCGACCATGGTGCGCACGGTGTCGTCGCTCATCGGCAGGAGGCGCACGCCCAGGTCCCACGCCCGGGTGATCTCGGCCGTCACCGTGGACAGCGAGGCCCCCTCGCCCAGGCGGTGGGTGCGGTACAGGTGCGTGGCCAGGTCGCGGTCGCCGAGGGAGAACCAGGTGCCGGCGGCCGACGACGTCGCCGGCTTCACGGCGCCGTAGCGCTCGAGGGCGCCCATGGCCGCCCAGGTCTCGCCGCCGAGACCCCAGCCTCGCTCCGGATCGATGGCCCCGGCCAGCGTGTAGGTGACCGTGTCGAGGTCGGGGGAGATGGCCAAGCCGTGGAGCACCGTGTCGTCGCCGGTGTTCACGATGGCGGTGATGGCGGCGGGCGGCGTGACCTGCACCAGCCCGGCGAGGAAGCGGGCGGCACCCACGCCGCCGCACAGCACTGTGATCACGAGGGACCGTCCATGGCGGCATCACGGTAGAGGGCGGCGAACGCATCGGCACTTCGAGACCACGAGAAGGCGCTGAGCCGGGCCCGGCCGGCGGCGACCAGGCGGTCGCGTACGGCGCTGTCGACGATGGCGGCGGCCAGCGCGGCGGCCAGCGCGGCAGCGTCGTCGGGGTCGACCAGCAGGGCGGCGTCGGCGGCGATCTCGGGGATGGCACCGGCGGCCGCCCCCACCACCGGCACGCCGAGTTGCATGGCCTCCAGCAGGGGGAAGCCGAAGCCCTCGTCCAGGGACGGGTAGGCGAGGACGGTGGCGCGGGCCAGGACGCCGGTGCGGTGCTCGTCGGTCACCCAGTCGGTCAGCAACACCTGCTCGGCGGCCGAGTGGGGCAGGCGGCTGACGGCGGCCTCGATGTTCGGGCGATCGGGTCCGTCGGGGCCGACGAGGACCAGCGCCAGGTCAGGATGCTCGGCGTGGAGGAGGCCGAACGCCTCGACCAGGCGGGGGAGGTTCTTGCGGGGCTCGCGGGTGCCCAGGGCGAGGACGTAGGGCCGGCCGTCGAGGCCGGGCAGGGGGACCAGGCTGGCCGGCGTCGTGGCCAGGTGCTCGGGCGGTCCGTGGGGCACGACCCGCACCCGCTCGGCGCCCAGCAGCTCCGCCGCCTGGGCGGCGACGTAGGCCGACGGCGTGTGCACCCACGCGCCCCGGGCGATGGCGCGCCGCAGCACCGGCTCGAACGACCGGACGGTGGCGCTCACCAGCTCGGGCCGGGTCAGGAACGAGCAGTCGTGCACGGTGACGACGCTGGGCAGGCCCGACGGCGGCACCACGTAGTTGGTGCCGTGCACCACCTCGCAGTGGCCGAGGGCGCGCCTGGCCCGCGGCCGGTCGCCCCGACCCCAGGCCCGCAGGGTGACGCCCGCGGGGTACTGCAGCCGGTGCACGCCGGGGGGCAGGCGGGCCCGGAAGCTCAGGACGTACCGGCGGAGCTCGGGCGGATCGGGCAGGGCCACGAGGGCGTCGATCAGCTGCACCACGAATTGGCCGATGCCGGTGGCCGGCCCGATCGTGGGCCCTACGTCGATGGCCACGGAGATCACGCCAGTAGCATGACCTACTCATGCCCCGAGCCTTGATCACCGGCATCACCGGCCAGGACGGGCAGTTCCTGGCCGAGCTGCTGCACGACAAGGGCTACCAGGTGTTCGGCATGATCAAGGGGCAGAACAACCCCAAGGGCGACATGGTCCAGGCCGAGCTGCCGTTCGTGGAGCTGGTGCCGGGGGACCTGCAGGATCTGCCGTCGCTGGTCGCGGCGCTGGAGTACACCCAGCCCAACGAGGTCTACAACCTGGCCGGCATCTCGTTCGTGGCGCTGTCGTTCCGCCAGGCCGAGCTGACGGCCAACGTGACCGGCCTCGGCGTGCTGCGCATGCTGGAGGCCATCCGCATGGTGGGCGGCACCCACAACAACCCGATGCGCTTCTACCAGGCGTCGTCGTCGGAGATGTTCGGCAAGGTGCGCGAGACGCCCCAGACCGAGCAGACGCCGTTCCATCCCCGGTCGCCCTACGGCGTGGCCAAGGTGTTCGGCCACCAGATCACCGTCAACTACCGCGAGTCCTACGACCTGTACGCCTGCAGCGGCATCCTGTTCAACCACGAGAGCGAGCGGCGGGGCCTCGAGTTCTCCACCCGGAAGGTGACGAACGCCGTCGCCCGGATCAAGCTCGGCCTCCAGGACGAACTGGTGCTGGGCGTGCTCGACACCAAGCGGGACTGGGGCTACGCCGGCGACTACGTCGAGGCCATGTGGGCCATGCTGCAGCAGCCCGAGCCCGACGACTACGTCGTGGCCACCGGCAAGACCCACGCCCTGAGCGAGTTCCTGGAGCTGGCGTTCGCCGCCGCCGGGCTGGATCGCTGGGAGCGTTACGTGCGCCAGGACGAGCGGTTCTTCCGCCCCGCCGAGGTCGATCTGCTGGTCGGCGACGCCACGAAGGCCCACACCAAGCTGGGCTGGCAGCCCAAGGTCGACTTCCACTCACTGGTGGAGCGCATGGTGAGCCACGACCTCAAGATCGAGACCGAAAAGGTCCACCGCGCCCGCCGCTGAAAGCGCGCCTCTACGGCTCCATCGGCATGGAGTCGAACGCCTCGAGCAGCGAATCCTCATCGGGCGGCCGGACCCCTGAACGGATCATCGAGCGCAACACGACGGCGAACACGACGAGGGCGGCCAGCGATCCCGCCACCAGCGCCGACTCGACCCGCAGCAGCAGGTCGTCGTCGGGGATGAGGGCCACGGCGATGAACGTGCCCATGCCGATGGCCCAACCGGCGGCCACCTTGGCGTGGCCCCGCAGGGCGATGATGGCCTGGGCGAGGGCCAGGGCGATCATGTAGAGCGCGCTCGACAGGGCCAGCAGGGTGAGGGTGCGCCGGCTCAGCTCGGAGTCGAAGAAGATCTTCACCATGATCGTGCCGATCAGGAACGCCCCGACCACGGCAGCCACGCTGACCGCGAGCACCAGCATGAGCAGCTTGCGGAACCCTTTGACGAAGTCGTCGAGGGCGCCCCGAGCGGCCAGACGGGCCAGCTTGGGCAGCAGCGCCGCCTGCACCGCCTGGAAGAGGAACAGCGGCACCCGGGCGATGATGACGCCCGTCGAGATCTGGGTGACGAGGGCGTTGTCGGCGTCGGAGCTCTTGAGCAGGCTGGCGGCGATCGGACCGGCGTTGAGCAGTGCCGCCGCGAACACCGAGCCGCACAGGAGCCAGCCCAGGTTGGGGGTGATCTCGCCCCACGATGCCTCCGGCCCGTCTTCCAGCACGTGGTGCTGCCCGCGGCATCGAGATGAGCACGCCGGCGGCGGCGGGCAGGCCGATGAGGATGCCGTACGGCCCGACGGCCTTCACCCCGGCCACGGCCAGGACGATGGCGAAGATCAATCGCGTCAGGCCCTCGCTGCCCATGAGGGTGGCGTAGGCGTCGAAACGCCCGGTACCCGACCAGACCCCCCGGGTGAGGTGGGCCAGGGCGTAGGCCCAGAAGGCGATGACCAGGGCGAAGAACAGCGACCAGTTGCCGTCGAACAGGTGGCTGACCAGCAAGGGGCTGATCGCCACCATGACGATGGTGATGGTGACCAGGAGGATGCCTTCGAGGACCGCGGCGCGGCGCACGACGGGGCGGGAGCCCTGGCCGAGGGCCCGCCGGTGGGCGATGGCCCGCCCGACCTCCTGCTCGACGGGCAGGAAGAACCCCGGCGCCAGGATGAAGGTCAGGAACCACAGGAGGCTGACCGGCGCGAACTGATCCTCACCGAGCGCGCGCTTCGTGATCGACAGGTAGCCGTACGTAGCGATGCCCGAGATGATGAGCCCGAGGCCGACCGACATCGTCCCCTCGGGAAGCGGGTTACGTTCGTTGGCGCGATCCAGGAGCCGTCGGGTCTGCAAGCAGGCCAACCATAATCCGGGGCCATGCCCGCACGCCGGGCACTCGGCCAACTACCGTCCAATGGCCCATGCCGAACCAGCGAACCTGCCGCCGAGCCCTGGCGGTCGTCCTTCTCGTGGTCACGGCCGGTCTGACCAGCATCGGATCGCCGACAGCAGAGGCGGCGCCCCTCGTGGTGCACGGTCTTGGGGCGAGCGGCTACGGCGCCAGCGTCACCCTCACTGGCCACGGGTTCGGCCACGGCATCGGCATGAGCCAGGTCGGCGCCTACGGCTACGCCGTGAAGCTCGGTTGGACGTGGGATCAGATCCTCGCCCATTACTACGGGGGCACCACCCAGAGCGCGTCGGACCCGAACCAGAGCTTCACGGTTCGACTGACCGCCGTCGACGACGATCCGGTCACCACGGTGATCCAGGACGCCGGGGCGCTGGCGACGTCGGTGTCCGGTGGCGAGCTCTTCCGTGCCGCCGCCGCCGTCGAGGTGGCGCCCGGGGCCTACAACCTCTACACCCGCAACGACGCGGTGAACTGCCCCTCGATCAGCACCCCCGCCGAGTTCGAGGCGCCGGGCACGCCGTGGGTGCTGAAGGCGTCGGGCGTCGCATCCGTCGACTTCTCCGTGGCCGGCATCGACACCGCGACGGCACCGGTGGAGAGCCTCCTCGGGGTGTGCGAGCGGCCGGGCACCGATCAGTTCGACAGCGGCATCCATGCCCGCTACTACCGGGGCTCGATCCGTGCGGTGAACGGCACGCTGGGCGAGAACCGAACGGTGAACATCGTGCCGGTCGACCGATACGTGCAAGGCGTGGTGCCCCGGGAGATGCCGGCGGCGTGGGGTGCCGACGGTGGCGGCGCCGGTCTCCACGCCCTGCGGGCCCAGGCAGTGGCGGCGCGCTCCTACGGCCTGGCCCAGACCCGTTACTCCTACGCCAGGACCTGTGACACGCAGTCGTGTCAGGTCTACGGCGGCGCCGGCTACCGCGCCGCCGTCAACGTCGAAGACGGTGGCCCGACGCCGATCGTGGGCAACGAGGCGCCGTTCACCGACCAGGCCACAACGGACACGGCCGGCGTGGTCCTGGTGGCCAACGGCGCCGTCGTGAGCGCCATGTACTCGGCGTCGTCGGGGGGCTACACCAACGATGCCGGGGCCTTCCCGGCCGTGCCCGACGACGGCGACCAGTACTCGCCCCTCGGGAACCGACACGATTGGTCGGCGACGCTCACGGTGGCCGCCATCGAGGCCGCCTACCCGCAGATCGGCACCCTGCAGCTCCTGCGGGTCGTCACCCGCAACGGGCTGGGGGCCGACGGGGGCCGTGTCCGCTCGATGGAGATCCTGGGCACAGCCGGCTCGGTGACGGTCACCGGTGTGCAGTTCCAGGGCCAGTTCGCCCTGCGCTCGGACTGGTTCTCGGTGCCGACCGCGTGCGACGGCCGGGTGGTGCCGCCCGTGGCGGCGCTACCGACGGTCGAGCCGGCTCGCTTCGCGCCGGTCACGCCGGCGCGTTTGCTCGACACCCGCAACGGCATCGGCACCGGCGCGCTGCCGCTCGCCGCCGACTGCTCGATGGCGCTGCCGGTCGTTGGCGTCGGCGGCGTCCCGGCGGCGGGCGTCGTGGCGGTGGCGGTGAACGTGACCGCGACGCAGGCCGGCGCGCCAGGGTTCCTGACCGTCTATCCGTGCGGTGAGGCGCGGCCGGCCACGTCCACGGTGAACTACGAGCCCGGCCAGAACGTGGCCAACATGGCCCAGGTCCAGGTAGGCGCCGGCGGTCAGATCTGCCTGTACACGATGTCGAAGGTGGACGTCCTGGTGGACGTGCTCGGCTGGTACGGCGCCGGCGCCACGTCGGGGTACAAGCCGCTGTCGCCCACTCGCCGCCTCGACACTCGCTACGGCATCGGCATCGGGGGTCAGCGCCAGCAGGTCGCCGCCGGAGGCGGGGCCGGCTTCCCCGCCGCCGGTTCGCCGTCGGTGCCCGACGACGCCACCGGCGTGATGCTCAACCTGACCGCCACCGAGTCCGCCGCCGACGGCTACCTCACGGCGTACGGATGCGGCGGGGCCGTGCCCCCGTCGTCGAACCTGAACTACCGCGCCAGGCGCGATGTCGCCAACCAGGCGGTCGCCGCCATCGGCGGCGACGGCCGGGTCTGCGTGACGTCCTTCGCCGCCACCCACGTCGTGGCCGACCTGCTCGGCTGGTTCGGGCCGAGCGGTCCGGGGGAGTACGTCGCGGTGACGCCCAGCCGCATCCTCGACACGCGCTCGCCGAACCCCGTCTTCGCCGGGAAGGTTCCCGCCGGCGGCGTGGTCACCCTCCCCGTGCTCGGCCAGGGTGGCCTCCCGGGCACCGGCGTGACCGCCGTCGCCCTCAACGTCACCGTCGACCAGCCTGACGGCCCCGGCTTCGTGACGGCCTATCCGTGCTCGGACGCGCCGCCGGTGGCGTCCACCTTGAACTACGCCACCGGGCAGGTCGTGGCCAACCTCACCACCATCGCCATCGGCGGCGACGCCGCTACGGCCGGCCAGGTGTGCCTGTTCAGCTGGGCCGCCACCCATCTCGTGGTGGACGTCTCGGGCTACTACACCTCGGCGCCGGTGTCAGCGACGGCTACTCCGCGCTAGCAGATCACCGATGGCCGCCTGGGCCCGCTCGCCCACGGCGCGTACCACCCCGGACACCTCGGGTGGCAGTTGAGCTTCCAGCTCCCGACGGCGGACCTGGAGCCGCTGGAAGCCGAGCACGCCGAACCCGACGGCCACGTACAGCGCGTCGGTGGCCACCGAGCTGACCTGCGACAAGAGATCGTCGTGCGCCGCGTCGGCCATGTCGGTGACCGTACCAGCGCGAAGGGCGACGACTACCCTCGTCGGTTCGTGGACAACGCCGGCCGCACCGCTCCGCCCGTCGTCGCGGTGGTCGTGGCGCGCGATCCCGGCGCCTGGTTCGACGACGTTCTGGACGGCCTCGCGGCGCAGGACTACCCGAACCTGCGCGTGCTCGTCCTCGACACCGGCGGGACACCGGGCTTCGTGGAGCGGGTCGGGTCCCGGTTGCCCGACGCGTTCATCCGCCGGGCCGCCGCCCATCCCACCTACGGCGGTGCGGCCAACGAGGCCCTCAAGTTGGTCGAAGGGGCCGGGTTCTTCTGCTTTCTCCATGACGACGTCGCCCTCGACACCGCGGCCATCCGGCTGCTCGTGGAGGAGACGTATCGCTCCAACGGCGGCGTGGTCGGGCCGAAGATCACCCAGTGGGACGACCCGGCCCGGCTGCTGAGCGCCGGAGTCGGCAGCGACAAGTTCGGTGAGCCGGCACCGGCGGTCGACCCGGGCGAGCTCGACCAGGAGCAGCACGACGCCGTCCGCGACACGTTCAGCCTGTCGACGGCGTGCCTGCTGGTGCGCACCGACCTGTTCCGCGCCATCGGTGGGTTCGACGCCGAGGTCGCCGGCCAGGGCGAAGAGCTCGACCTGTGCTGGCGAGCGCACGCCAGCGGCGCTCGCGTCCTGGTCGTGCCGGCGGCGCGGGCCCGGTGGCGGGGGGGCGACGGGCTGCCCGACGAGCGCGCCCGCGAGCGCAACCGGCTGCGCACCGTCCTGTCCTCCTACAGCGGATGGCACCTCCTGCGGGTCCTGCCGCAGTACGCGCTGGTCACGGCCGTCGAAGTGCTGGCCAGCCTGCTCACCGGGCACGTCCGGCGGGCCGGCGCGCTCCTGGCGGCGTGGCCCGGCGCGCTGACCGATCTCCGTGAGATCCGCCGCAAGCGCCGCGTGCTGTCGGTCTTCCGGCAGGTGAACGACAACGAGGTGCGGCGGCTGCAGACGCGGGGCAGCGCCCGCCTGGTGTCGTTCTTCCGCGGCCACAGCCACCACGAGGAGGGCTCGGGCATCACCGGTGCCGTGCGCGACTTCGTCGACATGTTCCGCACCGGCCGCAACCGGGCCACCTACCTCGTGTGGGTGGCGGTCGTGATCATCTTCCTGGTCGGGAGCCGGACGCTGATCACCGAGCGCATCCCCGCCCTCGGTGGCTTCCTGCAGTTTCCCGGCCACGCCACGACGCTGCTGGGCGACTATTTCTCCGGTTGGTGGGCCCACGGTCTCGGTGCCGCCACGGCGGTGCCGTCGGGCGTGGCCCTGCTTGGCCTCGGCGGCCTCGGCTTCCTGGGTTCGATGAGCTTGTTCCGCACCGTCGCCATCCTCGGCCCCATCCTGGCGGGCTTCATCGGGATGTGGTGGCTGGTGCGGCCCCTCGGGACGCAACGGGCGCGCCTCACGGGCCTGCTCGTGTACGCCGCTGCCGCCCTGCCGTACAACGCCGTCGCCGTCGGGCGATGGTCGGCTCTGCTCGTGTACGGCGCCATGCCGTGGGCCATCGCCGGCATCGCCTCGATCAGCGGCCTGGCGCCGTACGGGCCGGCGGGCCGGTCGCCCGACTCGCTGGTCTCGCGCATCGCCGCCCTCGGGCTGCTCATCGCCGTCGTCGCCGCCTTCGTGCCGGTGTTCGCCGTCGAGGTCGTGCTGGTGGCGCTGGCGTTGACGCTGGCCTCGGCCGTCATGGGCGGGATCCAGCGGGCCTTGCGGGCCCTCGCCGCCAGCCTGGCCGCCGCCGTGCTGGCGCTCGTGCTGCACCTGCCGTGGGTCGCATCGGTCATCGGCCACCTGGGCGCCGTGGCCGGCTCTGCCCCGCTGGCGGCGGCCGACGACCGGGGCCTCGACGCCCTGCTGCGCTTCGCCACCGGCCCGCACGACGGTGGCATCCTGGCCTACCTGCTGCTGGTGCCGGCAGCGGTCGCCCTCCTGCTGGGCCGGGGCTGGCGACTGGCGTGGGCTGGCCGGGCCGCCGTTTTGGCGCTGCTGTTCTTCATCGTCGCCTGGGCCGCCGATCGCGGTTGGGCACCGGCGGCGGCCGTGCCCGTCGAGGTGTGGTTGGTGCCGGCGGCGGTGGGCCTGGCGCTGGCCGGAGCCTGTGGCGCCACCGCCGTCGACACCGATGTGCGCGGCACCCACTTCTCGTGGCGCCAGCCCCTCGGCTTCCTGGCCGTCGTGGCCGTTGGCCTCGGCCTCCTGCCGGCGGTGGCCAGCGCCGCCGACGGCTCCTGGGGCCTCGGCTCGGTCGACGTGGCCGACGCGCTGGCCTTCCTGCCCACCGATCAGCAGCCCGGCGACTACCGCGTCTTGTGGGTCGGTGATCCCCGTGCCCTCCCGCAGCCCGGTTGGGAGCTGGCCGACGGGATCGCCTACGCCCTGTCGACCAATGGCGCGCCCGACGTCCGCGACGCCTGGGCCGGTGACCCGTCGCGCTCGGAGCGACTCGTGGCCGACGCCCTGGGCCTGGCCACGACCGGCCAGAGCACCCGGCTCGGGCGCATGCTCGGGCCGATGAGCGTCCGGTACATCGTGGTGCCGCAACGGGCGGGGCCGCGCGCCAGCGGCGCGACCGCCTACCCACCGCCGCCGGCGCTCCTGAACACCCTCGCCGGCCAGCTCGACCTGCGCCAGAAGGACATCGACGACGCCTACGTCGTCTACGAGAACGAAGCGTGGATCCCGGAGCGGGCGATGCTGCCCGAGACCGTGGCCGGCGCCAGCGACGAAGCCGGCTTCGAGTCGCTGGTGCGCACGGATCTCGCCGGCGCCACCGCGGTGCTGCCCGACACCGACGGCACCAACGCGTGGAAGGGCGCGGTCAGTGCGGGCACCGTGTTCCTGTCCGCGCCCGCCGACGGCGGCTGGCGGCTCAGCGTCGACGGCACCACCGTGGCCCGCCGCCCGGCCTTCGGCTGGGCCAACGCCTTCACGATCGATCAGGCCGGGTCGGCCACGCTGTCGTTCGACACGCCGTTCAGCCGTTTCCTGCTGGTGGGCGTGCAGGCCGTGCTCTGGCTGGTGACCCTGGCGGTGGCCATCCGGCGCACGCGCCGGCGCGACGGCGGTGAGCGCCGCCGCCATCCCGCCGCCCGCACGCCCGACGAGGTGCCGGTGATCATCGCACTGGCCGGCGAGGAGCCGGTCGCCCAACCGGCGACACAACCGGTGACGCAGCTGTGAGCCAGTTCATCCGCCGGCTGGTGATCGTCATCGTCGTCGTGGCGTTCGCCGTGATCGGCGTGACCGTCTCGCGCGATCGCCCGACCCGTGTGGCGGCGGCCTACGGCACCAACAACCAGCCGCCCATGCCCATCGCGCCCACCGGCGATGCCCTCACCACGTCGTGGTTCTGCCCTGGCGTGCCGGCCCTCGTGGACCGCTCCACCGGTGACGGCAGCATCACCGTGCTCAACCCCAGCGACACGCCGATGAGCGGCAACCTCACGTTCTTCCCGGGCGAGGGCGCGTCGGTCACCACGCCGTTGAACGTGGGTGCCCGCAGCCAGGCCGTGGTGGTGCCGCGCGACCTGGCGCCGGCGGCCTTCACCGGTGTGCTGGTCGAGGTCTACGGCACCAACGCCGTGGTGGCCCAGACCACCGTCAGCCAGGCCGGGTGGTCCAGCTCGCCGTGCTCCACCACCGCGTCGGGCTCGTGGTTCGTGGCCGAGGGCACCACCACCATCGACAGCACCTACCACTTGCTCGTGCTGAACCCGTTCCCCGACGACGCCATCGTCGACGTGTCCTTCGCCGCCGACGACGGCTTCCGCGGCCCCACCGCCCTGCAGGGCTGGGTGGTGAAGGCCCGCTCCTTGCGGATCGTCGACGTGGACGCGGCGGTGCAACGCGACCAGTTGGTGTCGGCTTCGGTGGTCGCCCGCAACGGCCGGGTCGTGGTGGGGCGGTTCCAGACGCTGCCCTACGCACCGCGCAAGGGCCTGGTGGCCACGCTGGCCGAGCCCTCGGCCGGGTCGCAGTGGTGGTTCGCCAACGGTCAGAAGGGCGACGGCGTGGCCGAACGGGTCATCCTGTTCAACCCGCTCGACTCCGATGCCAGCGCCGATGTCACCATCTTCCCGGCCGACCCCAACACCGGCAACCCGGTGCCCCTCAAGTACACGGTGCCGGCCAAGCAGCGGGTGGAGGTCAACCTCTCGGCCATCGACGATGTGCCGGCGGGGGCGCACAGCATCACCGTGGCCACCGATCCCGATCACCCGGTCGTGGCCGAGCGGGTGCTCGATCTCGTGACGAAGGACCGCACCGCCACCACGGTGCAGGCCGGCAGCCGCATCACCGCATCGCGCTGGTACCTCCCCATCGGGGCGCCGGCCGGTGGTACCAACGTCGTGACCGTCGTGAACGTCACCGGTGTCGACACCTCCCTCGGCGTCAGCACGTTGAGCGCCGCCGGTCAGACGCCGGTCGCCGCCCTCCAGAACATGCAACTGCCGGCCGGCGCCGCCGTCCAGATCCCGTTGCAGGACCACGGCATCGCCGGCCAGCCCGTGGTGGTGACGGCCGACGGCCAGGTGGTGGTGGAGCAGTTCGTGGTGCCCCCGGGGGGTAGCCCCGGCGCGTGGTCCACCCTCGGCGTGCCGGTCCGGTGATCGCCCAGCTGCTGGTGGCGGCGGCCCTGGCCGTGCTGGCGGTGGCGGTGGCGGCGGCGGTGCGGCGCCACCGGCAACCGGACGGACCGTCGCAGGGGGCGTCGTGGGCGGCCCCGGACCAGCTGGACCGGGCCGACTTCGCCCGTCCCGATGCGCCGTGGCTGGTGGTCGTGTTCTCGTCGGCCACGTGCACCAGCTGCGCGTCGATGGTGGACAAGGCGCGCGCCCTGGCCAGCGACGCCGTCGCCGTGGAAGAGGTCGAGGCGGCGAGCCGCGCCGATCTGCACACGCGCTACGGCATCGAGGCCGTGCCGATCACGGTGGTCGCCGACGGCAGCGGCGTCGTGCAGGCCTCGTTCATCGGGCCGGCCACCGCCACCGATCTGTGGGCGGCGGTGGCCAGAGCCCGCGAAACCTGATTCGGTTCGGTCAATCGGCGGTGGCGGCGGCCTGCTGCTGCTGGGTCTCGGCCAGGCCCTGCTGCACCAGCCGGCCCACTTCGGCACCGTCGACCGTCTCCTTCTCGAGGAGCGCCTGGGCCACGAGGTCGAGGCCACGACGATGGGTGCGCAGCAGGTTGGTGGCCCGCTCCTCCTGCGTGCGCAGGAGCAGCTCGATCTCCTCGTCGATGACCCGTGCGGTGTCGTCGGAGTAGTCGCGCTGCGAGTTCATGAGGTCCTCACCCAGGAACACGTGCTGGTGGCTCTCGAACGCCATGGGTCCCAGGCGGTCGCTCATGCCCCACTCCCGCACCATGCGGCGGGCCCAGGACGTGGCCTTGTTGAGGTCGTCGGCGGCGCCGGTGGTGCGATGCCCGAACACCACGTCCTCGGCCACGCGGCCACCGAGGGCCATGCACAGGCGGTCCTCGATGTACTCCTTCGACAAGGAGTGACGCTCCTCGGGCATGGTCTGCGTGACACCGAGCGCCATGCCGGTCGGCAGGATGGTGACCTTGTGGACCGGGTCGCCGTTGGGCAGGACGGCGGCCAGCACGGCGTGGCCCCCTTCGTGGTAGGCGGTCGTGCGCTTCTCCTCGCCGGTGAGCACGAGGCTCTCCCGCCGGGCACCCATGATGACGCGGTCGCGGGCCGACTCGAAGTCGATCCGGCCGATCTGCTTGGCGCCGCGGCGCACGGCGAACAGGGCGGCCTCGTTCACGAGGTTGGCGAGGTCGGCACCGCTCATGCCGGGCGTGCCCTTGGCCATGACCTCGAGGTCGACGTCCGGGCCCATCTTCTTGTCCCGGCTGTGCACCTTGAGGATGGCGAAGCGCTCGTCGCTCTCGGGCAGCGGCACCACGATCTGGCGGTCGAAGCGACCGGGGCGCAGCAGGGCCGGGTCGAGGATGTCGGGCCGGTTGGTGGCGGCCATGATCACGATGCCTTCGGACGTCTCGAAGCCGTCCATCTCGGCCAGCATCTGGTTGAGGGTCTGCTCCCGCTCGTCGTGGCCGCCGCCCAGGCCGGCGCCGCGCTTGCGACCGATGGAGTCGATCTCGTCGACGAAGATGATGGCGCGGCCCATCTTGCGGGCCTGCTGGAACAGGTCACGGACGCGCGAGGCGCCCACGCCCACGAACATCTCCATGAAGTCGGAGCCCGTCACCGACAGGAACCCGACGCCGGCCTCACCGGCGACGGCCCGGGCCAGCAGCGTCTTGCCGGTACCGGGAGGGCCGACGAGCAGGATGCCCTTGGGCACCCGGGCGCCGATCTCCTTGAACCGCTCGGGCATGCGCAGGAAGTCGACGACCTCTTTGATCTCCAGCTTCACGCCCTCGTAGCCGGCGATGTCGGCGAACGTGGTGGACGGCTTGTCCTGCGAGTAGGCCTTGGCCCGGCTGCGCCCGATCGACATGACGTTGCCCATCTGGCCGGCGGCGCGCCGCTGCATCCAGATGAAGAACCCGAGCAGCAGCACGAACGGCAGCAGCAGCGGGATGAGGCTGCTCAACCAGCTCGACGTCGGGGTGTGGAACTCGAAGCCCGGCACCTTCTCCTGCAGCACGGCCTGGTCGGCGTCGGGTAGCGGGATGGGGCCGGTGGTGACGAACTTGGTCTGATCGGTGAGCTCGCCGGAGATGGTGCCCGAATCGTTGTTGTAGGTGGCCGAGGCGACCTGCCCGGCCTTGGCCTGGCTCAGGAACTCGTTGTACGGAATGCTCTTGCCGTCGTCGGTGGTGAGCAGCTGCGAACCGAACAGCAGCGCGGCGACGACGCCGATCAGGATCCACACCGTCCAGCGGGGCAGACCCTTCGGAGCGGCCGGTCGCCCTGGCTGGCGGGGCCGCTCCGGCGGCGTCGGCGGACCTCCCGGACCCCGCCCGCCGGGCGGCGGAGGAGGTGGAGGCGGGGGGAGATTGCTCATGGAACCATGCTACGGCGGGGTGGAGGTGTCGACATGGTCGTCTGCGCATGTTTGGGGGGCAGGCATCACCGCGTCGCAGCGGTGCGAGTTGTAGCGTGCGACGCCGATATGGCCCCGCCCTCGCCGACGCTGCCGAGCCACCGCGGGACCCGCCTGTGCTCACGGCCGGCCTGTGCCGAGCCGGCGGTCGCCACGCTGACCTACCGCTACGACCTGAGCGCCGTCTGGATCGACGACCTGACCCCTGAGCGCGAGCCGCACGGCTACGACCTGTGCGAGCGCCACGCCGCCCGGTGCAGCGTCCCGCACGGGTGGCACCTCGACGACCGGCGTGGTGTGCTGGCCCTGCCCGATCGCCTGGCCGGTTGAGCCCGGGCGGCTCGAACAGGGCGCCGCGCCTCGCGCCTGTACGCTCGCCTCACGTGCGCCCTGCTCCCGACGAACCTCGCTTCTCGATCGGGATCGCGCTGGCCGGCTGGTTCGCCGCCATCGTTTTCTCCAACTTCGGCGCGCTCGTCATCCTGGCTGCTGCCGGCTACAGCGGCACCGACTACATCGATCTTCCCCTCTGGCTGATCGCCGTCCTCCAGATCCCTCTCTGGGTCGGGCTCGTGGGGGTGGTCGTGATCGTGAGCCGGAGGTTCGGCACCGGCTCGCTGCGCAAGGACTACGGGTTCCGGTTCCGCAGCAGCGACATCGCGGGGTTGCCGATCGGCATCGTGATCCAGCTCGTCTTCGTGCCGCTGCTCTACCGCGTCCTGTCCGTCGTGGTCGACACGTCGTCGGTGTCCCAGCCCGCCGAGCAGCTCACCGACCGGGCCGAGGGCATCGGCATCGCGCTGCTGGTGGTGCTGGTCGTGGCCGGCGCGCCCATCATCGAAGAGCTGTTCTTCCGAGGCCTGCTGCTGCGCTCGATCGAAGCCCGCTGGAGCGACTCCCTGGCCCTGGTGGGGTCGTCCATCTTGTTCGGGCTGGCTCACTTCGAGCTGCTGCAGCTGCCGGCGCTGGTGATGTTCGGACTGGTCGCCGGTTACTGCGCCCAGCGCACCGGCCGCCTCGGCATGTCGATCTGGGCCCACGCCGGCTTCAACGGCACCACCGTCGCTTTTCTGCTGTTGCGATAGCCCTGTCGGTAGAGCTCGGCGCCTGCCGTAACGGCCGGGCGTCGAAATGGCACGATGGGAGGCTGTGACCGACGTCCTCGACCACCCACTCGATCCGCTCGACGTCGAGCCACCCGCGCCGGCGGAGATCCCGGCCGTCTCCACGTCGTCGCGCTGGCCCACCGCCCGCCGGCGCCGCAACGTCTCCAACCGGGAGTGGGCCGAGCGCATCGCCACGATCGTCGTGGTGGCCGGGTGCGTGCTCTACACCTTGGCCCAGCTCCATCCCGACCTCCTCCTGAAGGACACCACGCCGGCCGGCGGCGACATGGGCGCCCACGTCTGGGGCCCGGCTTACCTGCGCGACCACATCCTGCCCCACTTCTGGCTCTCGGGCTGGGCCCCCGATTGGTACGCCGGCTTCCCGATGTACCTCTTCTACATGGTGCCCCCGGCCTTGGCCGTGGTGCTCCTGGACGTCGTGCTGCCCTACGGCATTGCGCTGAAGCTCGTCAGCATCGTCGGCATCCTGGCCCTGCCGGTGTGCGCGTACGCCTTCGGCAAGCTGGCCGGCCTCAAGTTCCCCGTGCCGCCGCTGTTCGCCATCGCCGCCACGTTCTTCCTCTTCGACGAGACGTTCCAGATCTACGGCGGCAACATCGCCTCCACCATGGCGGGCGAGTTCTCGTTCTCGATCGCCCTGTCGCTGTCGCTGCTGTTCCTCGGGGTCTTCGCCTACGGGATGCGCACCGGCAAGCACCGCGCCCTGGCCGCCGGCCTCTTCGCCCTCACCGCCCTGTGCCACGTCATCGTCATGTTCTTCGCCGTCATCGGCGCCGTGGTGCTGTTCCTGCTGTGGGCGGACAAGAGGCGGCTCAGGTACGCCGCCGGCGTCGGCATCGTCGGCGCCCTGCTGTGCGCGTTCTGGTACATCCCGTTCTGGCACAACTCGCCCTACATGACCGACATGTTCTACGAGCGGCTCGACGACTACTGGGCCATGCTGTTCCCGCAGTCCACCATGTGGGCCCGCGTGATCTTCGTGCTGGCCGTGGTGGGCTTGGTCGGCGCCGTCGTCCGGGGGGTGCGCGCCGGGGCCTTCATCGGGATCATGTGCATCGGCTACGCGGTGTGGGCCTGCCTCTGGCCGCAGAGCCACCTCTGGAACGCCCGGCTGCTGCCGTTCTTCTACCTGACCCGCGACCTGCTCGTGGCCATGGGCGTGGCCGAGCTCGGGCTGTTGATCGCCAGGTTCCTACGACCCGGCGACGCGCGGATGCGCGAGTGGTTCCGCTTCGGCACGCTCGGCTTCGCCGTGATCGCCGGTCTGATCGCCCTCGGCCTCCACCTGGAGAACCTGCCGTTCTTCACGCAGCGCTGGAACGGCACCGAGTGGGTGTACGAGGCCGGGCCCATCGCGGTGAAGAGCCAGCCGGCCTACGTCGACGACTGGGCCAAGTGGAACTACTCGGGCTACGAGGGCAAGGACGCCTACGGCGAGTACTCCGGCGTCGTGAACACCATGAAGCAGATCGGCGAGGAGAAGGGGTGCGGCCGGGCCCTGTGGGAGAACAACAACACCGAGGACCGCTACGGCACGCCGATGGCCCTCATGTTGCTGCCGTTCTGGACCGACGGCTGCATCGGCTCGATGGAGGGGCTCTACTTCGAGGCCTCGGGCACGACGCCGTACCACTTCCTCACCGCCAGTGCCATGTCCGAGCACAGCTCCAACCCGGTGCGCCGGCTCAGCTACGACGACGGTGACGTGGACAAGGGCGTCAAGTACATGCAGACGCTCGGGGTGCGGTACTACCTCGCCTTCAGCCAGTCGGTGATCGCCAAGGCCGACGCCAACCCGGCCCTCACCCCCATCGCCCAGTCCGGACCGTGGAAGGTCTACGAGGTCGCCGACAGCGACATGGTGGTGCCCCTCACCACCGAGCCCGTCGTGGCGACCGGCGCGGACCAGAACCGTGACACGTGGCTGGAGCTGGGCACGTCGTACTTCCAGAACGAGAGCGCGTGGCCCGGTGTGCCGGCGGCCAGCGGCCCGGCCGACTGGCAGCGCGTCGCCCTCACCCGCACCGGCGTCACCAACGACCACACCCTCGCCACGGTGGCACCGTCGGAGCCGGTGCAGCCGGCGGCGCTCCCGCCGGTCACGGTCAGCGACGTCCAGACGAGCGACAACTCCATCACGTTCAAGGTGGACCAGATCGGCGTGCCGGTGCTGGTGAAGGCCAGCTACTTCCCGAACTGGGAGGTGAGCGGGGCCAAGGGCCCGTACCGCGTCGCCCCGAACTCGATGGTGGTCATCCCCACCTCCAACGAGGTCACCCTCCACTACGGCCACACCACCGTGGAGTACCTCTCCTACCTGCTCTCGCTGGTCGGCGTCGCCGGGCTGGTGTACCTGTGGCGCAAGGGCCGGATCGACTACCGCCCCCGCTTCGAGCCGGGACCGGCCATGCCCACCCCGCCAGGGCTCGACGAGGTCTCGGACTGGACGCCGCCGCCGCCGGCCGAGCCGATCACGTTCCTGGTCGACTGGGACGAGGACGAGCGGGCCTGGCTGCCAGCTCCCGAACCGGCCCCGCCCCCGGACGCTGAGCTGCCGCCGCCGACGGGCAACGGACACCAAGCGTCGCTTCCGCCGCCCGGGTAGCGTTCCGGCTGCTCTATGACCCCTCCCGGCACGACCCCCTTCGACAGCGTCTTCAAGGCCTACGACATCCGTGGGACCGTCCCCGAACAACTCGACGAGGCCATGTGCCGGGCCATCGGTGTCGGCTTCGCCCGCTTCGCCGCGGCCAAGCGCATCCTCGTCGGCCACGACATGCGACCGTCGGGCCACGCGTTGGTGGCCGCGTTCTGCGACGGCGCCCGGGCCGAGGGCGCCGACGTCACCCTGCTCGGGCTCGTGTCGACCGACCTCGTGTACTACGCCGCCGGCCGCCTCGACGCCCCGAGCGCCATGTTCACCGCGTCGCACAACCCCGCGCAGTACAACGGCATCAAGCTGTGCCTCGCGGGGGCCAAGCCCGTGGGCGTCGACACCGGTCTGGCCGAGATCCAGGCCATTGCCGAGGCCGTCTACGCCGGCATCGATGCACCGGCGGGCGGTCGCCGCGGGGGCGAGGAGTCGATCGACCTGCTCGAGGAGTTCGCCGACCACGTCGTGTCCTTCGTGGACCGGTCGCTGCTGAAGCCGCTCAAGGTCGTGGCCGACACCGCCAACGGCATGGGCGGCCTCATCGTGCCCAAGGTGTTCGAGCGGCTGCCCTTCGACCTCGAGGTCATGTACGGCGAGCTCGACGGCACCTTCCCCAACCATCCGGCCGACCCCATCCAGCCGGCCAACCAGCGCGACCTCCAGGCGCGGGTCGTCACGGTGGGCGCCGACGTGGGCCTGGCGTTCGACGGCGACGCCGACCGGGTCTTCTTCGTCGACGAGACCGGTCGTGGCCTGTCCGGCTCGACCACCACCGCCATCCTCGCCGCGGGCATCCTGGCCCGTGAGCCGGGCGGCACCATCCTGTACAACCTGATCTGCTCGCGCGCCGTGCCCGAGGTGATCCGCGAGCGCGGCGGCGTGCCGGTGCGCACGCGTGTCGGGCACTCCTACATCAAGCAGGTGATGGCCGACACCGGCGCCGTCTTCGGCGGCGAGCACTCGGCCCACTACTACTTCCGTGACAACTACCGGGCCGACTCGGGCATCATCGCCACGATGGTGCTGCTGGAGCAGCTCTCGCAGGCCGGTATGCCGCTGTCCGAGCTGCGCAAGCCGTTCGAGCGCTACGAGGCGTCTGGCGAGATCAACACCGAGGTCGCCGACCCGGCCGCCGTGATGGTGCGCGTCGCCGAGGCCTACGCCGATCAGACCATCGACCATCTCGATGGTCTCACGGTGGACTGCGGCGCCTGGTGGTTCAACCTCCGCCCGTCGAACACCGAGCCGCTGTTGCGCCTCAACCTGGAGGCACCGACCCGCCAGGAGTGCGACGAGCGGGTCGCCGGCGTGCTCCGGATCGTCACCAGCTGACGACGAAAGGACGGTCCATGTCACTCGACCCGCAGCTGCTCGAGATCCTCGCCTGCCCGCAGGACAAGGGCCCGCTGCTCTACTTCGACGACGAGGAGTCGCTCTACAACCCGCGCCTGCGGCGCCGGTACCGCATCCGGGAGGGCATCCCCGTGATGTTGATCAGCGAGGCCGAGACGGTCACCGACGCCGAGCACGACCGGCTCCTGGCCAAGGCCGAGACCGACAGCATCCGGCCGACATTCGAGGGATGAGCGTTGGAGGTATGAGCGTCCCTCCCGCCGGCGCGGTCGACACCCTCGACCAGTTCGAGATGGTGGCCGGTCTGCCCGAGCAGGTGGCGTCGGCGCTGGCCGACCTCGACGGCGGCATCGCCGGGCTGCCCGAGGCCCACGAGGTCGACAACGTGGTCGTGCTGGGCATGGGTGGCAGTGGCATCGCCGGTGATGTGCTCCACGCCGTCGCCGCGCCGCTCAGCCCGGTCCCCATCGTGGTGTCGAAGGACTACGAGTTGCCGGGCTTCGTCGGGTCACGCACGCTGGTGCTGGCGGTGTCGTGCTCGGGCGCCACCGAAGAGACGCTGGAGGCGGCCACCGAGGCGGCCCACGCCGGCGCCCACGTCGTGGCCGTCTGCCAGGGAGGCGAGCTGGCGGCGCGGGCCGGGGAGTGGGGGGCGCCGCACATCGCCGTGCCGGCCGGCATCCTCATGCCTCGCAGTGCCATCGGTGCGCTCTCGGTGCCGCTGCTGGTGGTGATGGAGGAGGTCGGCCTGGTGCCGGGGGCCCGCCAGTACGTGCGCGGAGGCCATCGCCCAGCTGCGCCGCCGGCGCGACGAGCTGGTCCAGCCGGGGAACACCGCCGAGGTGCTGGCCCGCCGGATCGGGCGCACCATCCCGCTCATCTACGGCGGCGGCCCGATCGGGACGGTGGCGGCGATGCGCTGGAAGGGCCAGGTCAACGAGAACGCCAAGGCCCCCGCCTTCGCCAACCGGGTGCCTGAGTTGTGCCACAACGAGGCCGCCGGCTGGGGCCAGCACGGCGACGTCACCCGCCAGGTCCTCACCCTGATCCAGCTTCGCCACGACTTCGAGCATCCCCAGGTGAGCCGCCGCTTCGAGCTGGTCGACGACCTGGTCGCCGAGGTCGTCGGCTCGATCCACGACGTTCGGGCCGAGGGCGACGGACCGCTGGCCCAACTGCTCGACCTGGTGATCCAGGGGGACGTCACGACCCTCCACCTGGCCTTCGACGCCGAGGTCGATCCCGGTCCTATTCCGGCCCTCGACTACATCAAGTCCGGCCTCACGCGCCGTGCGTGAGCGGCACACGCCAGAGTCGAAGTGCTACCGTCGGCGGAAAGGCGGGTGACGGGCGGCGCCGGCACAACCAGGGAGAAGAGCATGGTGGGAGCGCGTTCGGGCTTCGCACGCGTCGGCTTCGCACGCGTCGCCAAGGTCCTCGTGGTGGCGGCGCTGATCCTCACGACGGCCGCGGCCCATGCGGCCGACGCCCAGCTCGATCCGAACGCGTGCACGCTGTGTGCCGGCGGCGAGTTCTTCCCCGTGACGCCCGCTCGCGTGTTCGACACCCGAGACGGCACCGGCGGCCGCACCGGCGCCCTCCCGTTCGGCCAGGCGGTCGACGTGACCGTCGCCGGCGTGGCCGGTGTGCCGGCCACCGGCGTGCTGGCCGTGGCCCTCAACATCACCGTCGATCAGCCCAACCAGGCCGGGTACCTCACGGCCTATCCCACGGGCACGGCCGCACCGGTGGCGTCGAACGTGAACTTCACCCCCGGCAATCCCGTGGCCAACTTCGTCGTCGTGGGGACGGGCACCGGCGGGAAGGTGTCGATCACACCCGGGCCGCCGTTGCCCAACGCCCAGACGCACATCATCGTGGACGTGGTGGGGTACTACGCCACCTCGGCGGTCACCACGCATGGCTCACGGCTGCGGCCGCTCACGCCCGCTCGTGTGCTCGACACCCGCAACGGCACCGGCGGCGTGACGGGACCGCTCGCCAGCAGCGCCCAGTTCGACATCAAGCTGCGCGGCGTCGGCGGCGTCCCCGACGACGGCTCGGTGACCGCCGTCATCCTCAACCTCACCGGCACCGAAGCGGCTCGCACCACCTACGTGCAGGCGACCCCGACCGGCACCGTGGGCACCACGTCCAGCCTCAACCTCCTGCCCGGCCAGAACAAGGCCAACCTGGCCATGGTGCCGCTCAGCGCCGACGGCCGGGCCCACTTCTTCAACCTGTTCGGGCCGATGCAGCTCGTCGCCGACGTGGTCGGCTACTACCAGAAGGCGGCCAGCGACGACGAGACCCGCGCCGGGCGGGTGGTGCCGCTGGCCTCGCCGTTCCGGGCCATCGAGACCCGCGCCGCCGGTGGCGGTGACGGCGTGAAGCTCGGCCCCGGCCAGGAGGACACGTGGGACTTCCAGCCCTTCGTGAGCTCGCTGCGCGACACGGCCGGTAGCACGGTCGGCGCCGTGTCCGGCATCGTGCTCAACGTCACGGCCACCGAGCTGAGCTTCCCCGTCAACACGGCCAACCAGCTCGACTACATGACGGTGTTCCCGAACGACGCCCCGGGCGTGCCCAACGCGTCCAGCCTCAACTTCGGGCCCAACGAGAACATGCCGAACCTGGTCGTCGTGCCGCTGTCGGCCGACGGTCGCATAGGCGTCTACAACTTCAACGGCTTCACCCACTACCTGGGTGACGTGTCCGCCGTCGTCCTCGCCAACTAGCGGCCTCCTACAATGGACGGCCGTGACTGCCACCGAAGCCGCTCCCCAAGCGCGCCGCGACTTCCGCGTCGCCGATCTGTCCCTCGCCCCTTTCGGCCGGCGCGAGATCCATCTCGCCGAGCACGAGATGCCGGGACTCCGGGCGCTGCGGCGCGAGCTGGGCCCGCTGAAGCCCCTCGCCGGGGCGCGCATCTCCGGCTCGCTGCACATGACCATCCAGACCGCGGTGCTGATCGAGACGCTGACGGAGCTGGGCGCCGAGGTCCGCTGGGCCAGTTGCAACATCTTCTCCACCCAGGATCACGCCGCCGCCGCGGTGGCGGTCGGGCCCGAGGGCACGCCCGAGGACCCCAAGGGCGTCCCCGTGTTCGCGTGGAAGGGCGAGACGCTGGAGGAGTACTGGTGGTGCACCGAGCAGATGCTGAGCTGGCCCGGTCGTGACGACGGGCCGAACATGATCCTCGACGACGGCGGCGACGCCACCCTCCTGGTCCACAAGGGCACGGAGTACGAGCGCGACGGTGCCGTGCCCGATCCGGGCTCGGCCTCGAACCCCGAGTTCGCCATCGTGCTGGGCCTGCTGCAGAAGACGCTGCGCGAGGACCCGCAGAAGTGGACGCGCATGGCGGCGTCCATCAGAGGCGTCACCGAGGAGACCACGACCGGTGTGCACCGGCTGTACCAGATGCTCGAGCGCGGCGAGCTCCTGTTCCCGGCCATCAACGTCAACGATTCGGTGACCAAGTCGAAGTTCGACAACTTCTACGGCTGCCGGCACTCGCTCATCGACGGCATCAACCGCGCCACCGACGTGATGATCGGTGGCAAGACGGCCCTGGTGCTCGGCTACGGCGATGTCGGCAAGGGCTGCGCCCAGAGCCTGCGGGGTCAGGGGGCGCGGGTCATCGTCACCGAGATCGATCCCATCAACGCGCTGCAGGCGGCCATGGAGGGCTATCAGGTCGCCACCCTGGACGACGTCGTCGCCAGCATCGACATCTTTGTGACGGCGACGGGCAACGCCGGCATCATCACCGTCGACGACATGGCCAAGATGAAGCACAACGCCATCGTGTGCAACATCGGTCACTTCGACAACGAGATCGACATGGCCGGCCTCGCCCGCTACCCGGGCATCGACAAGTTGACCATCAAGCCCCAGGTCGACCTGTGGACCTTCCCCGACGGCCACGGGATCCTGGTGCTGGCCGAGGGCCGGCTGGTCAACCTCGGTTGCGCCACCGGCCATCCCAGCTTCGTGATGAGCTGCTCGTTCTCCAACCAGGTGCTGGCCCAGGTGGAGCTGTTCACCGATGCCGACGCGTACCCGGTGGGCGTCTACATCCTGCCGAAGCGCCTCGACGAGAAGGTGGCCGCTCTCCACCTCGACGCGCTGGGCGTGAAGCTCACCAAGCTCACCGACGAGCAGGCCGAGTACCTGGGCATCGCGCCCGGCGGCCCCTTCAAGCCCGCTCACTACCGCTACTGAGTCTCTGGCGGCGAACCGGGGAGTGTCCGCGCGCGACAGCGCGCCGTGACTCCCCAGTTCCGGTCGTGGGTGGGTCAGGCACACACCATCGTCGTGCGCGAACCGCTCGTCCGGCTGCTGGCTGTCGCGCAGCTCCAGCACGGGGTGTTGTCGCGGCGCCAAGCGACGGGCGCCGGAGTGACCGCGTCGATGTTGCGCAGCGCCCTGGTGTCGGGCGTGCTGACGAGCCCCATGCCGAACGTGCTCGTCGTCGCTGGCGCCCCGCGGACGTGGCGTCAGCAACTGATGATCGCCACGACGGCGGGGCCAGGGAGCGCGGTCGGGTCGCACCGGGCGGCAGCCCAGCTCCACGGCCTCGACGGCATCAGCTTCGGCGGTGTCGAGGTCACGGTGCCGCGTGGCGTGCGGCTGCCTTGGCTGGCCGGCGTCATCGTGCACCAAACCGTCCGGCTGGGGCCGGCCGATGTGCTGGTCGTGGATGGCATCCGGGTCACCACCGTGGCGCGCACACTCGCCGATCTTGGCTTGGTCGCACCGGCCAGTGCGGTACAGGACGGTCTGGACACCGCCTCGCGGCGCGATCTCAGCCTTGCGTGGGTGGCCGAGACACTGGAACGAGTGCGGCGGCCCGGACCGACCGGCACTGGCGTGCTCCGCCGCGCATTGAACGAGCGCGATGCCGAGGCGCGCACCCCCGAGAGCGTGTTCGAGCGCCGGTTGCTGCGGGTCCTTACGACGAAGGAGCTTCCTGTGCCGGTCGTGCAGCACGAGGTCCGCAGCGCGAGTGGGCTGTTCGTCGCACGGGTCGACGTCGCCTACCCGCCGTGGAAGCTCGCTGTCGAGGCTCACAGCCGGCGCCATCATGACGGCTGGGCGAAAGTCGGGGCCGACGTCGATCGCGACGGTCGGCTGGCCGCGGCGGGCTGGGAGACGGCGTACGTCCGCTGGCCGGATCTGCGCCAGCCGGACGTGGTCCGGGCCCACATCGGCGCCGTCCTCCGGCAACGTGGCTGGCGGCCGGGCGGCGAGTAGCCAGACGGTGTTCCTGGCGAACTGGGGCGTCTCCGCGCGACAGCGCGGCGGAGACGCCCCAGTTCCGGGCGAACAACTTCGTGAGACCCCTGGCGTAGACCATCGGCATGCTCCTGCCGACCCGCTGCCCCCTGTGCACCCGACCCGGCCCGGCACCGTGCCGTCGTTGTGTCGCCGGCCTGCAACCGGCGCGCGCCGGTCCCTACCCGGCGGCGCTGGCCTACGTCGGCGATGGCCGGCGGCTCCTGCACTCGCTCAAGTACCGCAACGGGCGAGCCGTGGCGGGGACGCTCGGCTCGGCCATGGCGGCGCTGGTCGGCCCCGGCGAGGTGGACGTCGTGACGTGGGCGCCCACCGCCGCGGCCCGTCGCCGGGCCCGCGGCTACGACCAGGCCGAGGTGCTGGCGCGCGCCGTGGCTCGCCAGCTCGGTGTGCCTCACCGGCGGCTGCTGCGCCGGGCCGACCGCACCGGCCCGCAGACCGGACGGCCGCGGGCCGAGCGCCTGGCCCGCGCCCCCACCTTCGCCGCCGCTCGCGCCGTCACCGGCCGGGTGCTGGTCGTAGACGACGTGGTCACCACCGGTGCCACCCTCGACGCCGCCACGCAAGCGCTGCTGGCCGGCGGCGCCACGTCGGTGCTGGCGGTCGCAGCGGCGGCCACGCCCTGAGCACCGCCATAGACTTCTGGGTCCCCGACCGGAAGGAGAGGGCGTGGACATCGTGGTGAGCAGTCGTCATGTCGAGGTCTCACCGTCGCTGCGGGCTGCTGCCATCGACAAGATCGGCCGCCTGGAGCGCTACCTCGAGGACATGGATCGCGCCGAGGTCCACTTCAGCGCCGAGCACAACCCGCGCATCGAGCATCGCGAGATCTGTGAGGTCACCATCAGCGGGCCAGGCCACGTGGTGCGGGCCAAGGTGGCCGCCGCCGACCAGTTCGCCGCCATCGACGCCGCCGTGGCCAAGCTGGAACACCAGCTCCACAAGCTCAAGACCCGTCTCGTGGCCCGACAGCAGGGCAAGATCCACACGTCTTCGCCGGCGACGGCCCGTACCGGCGAAGACGGTGACGAGGCGGGGGGTGAGCCGCGCCTGGTGAAGACCAAGCGGTTCACCGTCAAGCCCATGACGGTGGACGAGGCCATCTTGCAGATGGACCTGCTCGGCCACTCGTTCTTCTTCTTCGAAAACGCCGACACGGGGGCCGCCGCCGTCGTCTACCGGCGAGACGACGGTGACATCGGCATGCTCGAACGGGAGCCGTAGCGGGCTGGCGGACCCCTGCCGGACCCCTGCCCGGAGGCGGCCGATAGCATGATCTGCGCCTATGGGAATCCTCGATCGCATCCTGCGCGCTCGGCGAGGGAAAGAAGCTCAAGGCGTTGGCCGGCCTGGTGCCGGACATCAACGCCCTCGAGTCCGAGCTGCGCGCCCTCTCCGACGATGCACTGCGGGCCAAGACGGCCGAGTTCCGCCAGCGCCTCGACAACGGAGAAGAGCTCGACGACTTGCTGGTGGAGGCGTTCGCCGTGGTGCGCGAGGCGGCCGGGCGCACCATCGGCCAGCGCCACTACGACGTGCAGCTGATGGGTGGCGCCGGGCTGCACTTCGGCTGGGTGGCGGAGATGAAGACCGGCGAGGGCAAGACGCTCGTCTCCACCCTGCCGGCCTACCTCAACGGGCTCACCGGCAAGGGTGCCCACCTCATCACCGTGAACGACTACCTGGCCCGTCGTGACGCCGAGTGGATGGGCGCCGTCCACCGCTGGCTCGGGCTCACCGTCGGCCTGGTCATCCCGGGCTACCGCGAGACGCCGGAGCTGAAGCGCCAGGACTACGCCTGCGACATCACCTACGGCACCAACAACGAGTTCGGCTTCGACTACCTCCGCGACAACATGGCCACCTCGCTGACCGACAAGGTCCAGCGGGGTCACAACTACGCCATCGTCGACGAGGTCGACTCCATCCTCATCGACGAAGCCCGCACCCCGCTCATCATCTCGGGTCGGGTGGCCGACGCCGCCAAGCTCTACTACAAGTTCGCCAGCGTCGCCCGTTCCTTGCGGCGTGACGAGGACTACGAGGTCGACGAGGAGAAGCGCACGGTCGCCCCGCTGGAGTCGGGCATCGAGCGCGTCGAGCAGGCGCTCGGCCTCGACAACCTCTACGACGAGGTGCAGCAGAACCTGGTCCATCAGCTCACGGCGGCGCTGAAGGCCAAAGAGCTCTACAAGCGGGACAAGGACTACATCATCCAGCACGGCGAGGTGAAGATCGTCGACGAGTTCACGGGCCGTGTGCTCGATGGCCGGCGCTGGAGCGAGGGCATCCACCAGGCGGTCGAGGCGAAGGAAGGGGTGAAGATCAAAGAGGAGAACCAGACCCTCGCCACCATCACCCTCCAGAACTACTTCCGCATGTACGACAAGCTCGCCGGCATGACCGGTACCGCCCAGACCGAGGCGGCCGAGCTCATGAACACCTACGGCCTGCAGGTCGTGCCCATCCCCACCAACCGCCCCATCGTGCGGGCCGACGAAGCCGACCTGATCTACAAGACCGAGGTCGCCAAGTTCGACGCCGTGGTCGAGGACCTGGCCGAGCGCTACCAGAAGGGCCAGCCGGTCCTGGTCGGCACCATCTCGGTGGAGAAGAGCGAGTACCTGTCCAAGCAGCTGCAGATGCGGGGCATTCCCCACGAGGTGCTCAACGCCAAGCAGCACACGCGTGAGGCCGGCATCGTGGCCCAGGCCGGCCGCCTGGGCAGCGTCACCGTCGCCACCAACATGGCCGGCCGCGGCGTCGACATCATCCTCGGCGGCAACCCCGAGGGCCTGGCCCGCCAGGAGGTCCTGCGCGAGGGGTTCGGGCCCGACACCCTCATCGAGGAGTGGAACCTGCCGGCGTCGCTGGCCGACATGGGCGAGGAGTACGGCGACCAGCGGGCCAAGGCCCAAGCCCGCTACACCGAGCTGATCGAGCAGTTCACCGACGAGTGCCGCGCCGAGGGCGACAAGATACGTGAGCTCGGCGGCCTGTATGTGCTGGGCACCGAGCGCCACGAGAGCCGGCGCATCGACAACCAGCTGCGCGGTCGCTCAGGCCGTCAGGGCGATCCGGGCGACAGCCGCTTCTATCTCAGCCTCGACGACGAGCTGATGCGGCTGTTCGCCACCGGAGCGATGCAGTGGGTGATGGGCAAGGCCCTCCCCGACGACATGCCGATCGAGGCGCGCATGGTCACCAAGGCCATCGAACGGGCCCAGAACACCGTCGAGCAGCGCAACGCCGAGATCCGCAAGAACGTGCTCAAGTACGACGAGGTGATGAACGAGCAGCGCAAGGTCATCTACAAGCGCCGCGACCAGATCCTCGAAGGCGCCGACCTGCGCGAGGAAGCGCTGGAGTACCTCGCCGACGCCGTCGACTCCACCATCGAGAGCCATTGCGTGGCCGACTTCAGCGAGGAGTGGGACATCGGCGGCCTCATCGTCGAGCTGGGCGGCCTGTACCCGACCGAGCTCACGGCCGAGCGGGTCGAGCAGTGCCACGTCACCGATGAGATCTACGACCTCGTGATGGCCGAGGCCGCCGCCTACTACGAGCGGCGCGAGAACGAGTTGGGTCCCGAGCTGATGCGCGAGGTCGAGCGGCAGGTGATGTTGCGCATCATCGATCAGCGCTGGCGTGAGCACCTCTATGAGATGGACTACCTCATGGAGGGCATCAACCTGCGGGCCATGGGCCAGCAGGACCCGCTGGTCGCCTGGCAGCAGGACGGCTTCAAGATGTTCGGCGAGATGATGCACGGCATCGCCCAGGACTTCGTGCGCTACGTCATGCACGTTCAGGTCGTGCAGCAGGACCAGGCCGCGCCGCAGGTCGTGCAGAACGTCCAGACCCACTCGGCCGAAGACGTGCCCCAGGGGGCTACGGCGATGCAGCAGACCGCCGTGGCCGCCATGGAAGAAGCCGGTGGTGTCGCCCCCGCACCGATCGCCGAGCCGGCACCGATGCAGCCCGTCGTCAAGGACGAGTGGGCCAAGACGCCGCGCAACGCACCGTGCCCCTGCGGGAGTGGCAAGAAGTTCAAGATGTGCCACGGCAAGTAGGCGCCCATGCGTGATTTCACCGACGAGCTGAAGTCGCTGCGGGTGCGCCTCGACGAGGCCCACACCTACCTGCACATCGACGACACCCGGTCGAGCTTCGCCCGCCTGGAGTCCGAGGTGCAGGAGCCCGATCTGTGGGACGACCAGGATCGAGCCCGGCAGGTCAACGCCGCCTACGCCCGGGCCCGCGACGACCTCGCCGTCTACGACAGCCTCGCTCAGCAGGTGGAAGACGCCGAGGTGCTCCACGAGATGGCGCGCGAGGAAGGCGACGAGAGCCAAGAGCCCGAGATCGACGCTGCGGCCGCCAGCCTCAATGCCCAGCTCGACGAGCTGGAGCTACGCAGCCTCTTCACCGGCGAGCACGACGAAGCCGACGCCATCTGCGCGGTGAACGCCAAGGACGGCGGCGTCGACGCCCAGGACTGGGCCGAGATGCTGCTGCGCATGTACACCCGGTGGGCCGAGCGCCGTGGCTTCGAGGTCGAGATCGACGACGTCTCCCAGGGCACCGAGGCCGGCATCCTGTCGGCCGAGTTCACCATCCGCGGCCGCTACGCCTACGGCCTGATGCAGAGCGAGCGGGGCACCCATCGCCTCGTGCGCATCAGCCCGTTCGACGGCAACGCTCGCCGCCAGACCAGCTTCGCCGCGGTGGAGGTGTACCCGTCGATCGAGAACACCAGCGACGTCGAGCTGGACGACAAGGACCTGCGGGTCGACACCTACCGCTCGTCGGGCGCCGGTGGCCAGCACGTCAACAAGACATCGTCGGCCATCCGCATCACCCACCTCCCGACCGGCGTCGTGGTGACGTGCCAGGACGAGCGCAGCCAGCTCCAGAACCGGGCCAAGGCGATGGAGAAGCTGAAGGCCATCCTCGCGGTGCGCGCCGAGGAGGAGCGGGGGGCCGAGCTGCAGCGGATCGCCGGCGGGCGCCAGGCCCAGGTCGGCTGGGGGAGCCAGATCCGCTCGTACGTGCTGCAGCCGTACCAGATGGTGAAGGACCTGCGGACCGAGCACGAGTCGGGCAACGTCATGGGCGTGCTCGACGGCGACCTCGACGGCTTCATGGAGGCCTACCTCCGCTGGAAGCGCACCGGCAGCGCCGTTTGATCGAACGATGGTCATCCGGCCGTCGCTGGGCAGCACTCGCCCAGCCCGTGGCGTGGTCGATTGGTCTCGTTGAGTGGCCGGAGCGACGGTGGCGACCCCGGCGGTAGGCGAGGCCATGACGGCGAGGAGGCGACCTGGGCTGGTACCGTCCAGCGCGGGTCGGGCGGGCCCGAGACCCCCAGGTTGCCATGATCAAGCTCGACAACGTCACCAAGATCTACAGCCACGACGTCGTGGCCCTCCGCGATGCATCCTTCGACATTCCGAAGGGTGAGTTCGTCTTCCTCGTGGGGCCGTCGGGCTCGGGCAAGTCGACGCTGCTGCGCCTGATCAACAAGCAGGAGAACCCCGAGCGCGGCACCGTCTGGGTGGCCGGCAAATCGATCAACGAGCTGCCGAGCTACAAGGTGCCGTACCTGCGACGCAACATCGGGTCGCGTGTTCCAGGACTTCAAGCTGCTGTCCAACAAGACGGTGTTCGAGAACGTCGCCTTCGCCCTCGAGGTCATCGGGCGGCCCAAGCACGTGATCCGCCAGCAGGTGCCCGCCGTCTTGGAGCTGGTCGGACTGGCCGGCAAGCAGGACCGCTTCCCGCACCAGCTCTCCGGCGGCGAGCAGGGCCGGGTGTCGGTGGCCCGCGCCTTCGTCAACCGGCCCCTCATCCTCCTGGCCGACGAGCCCACCGGCAACCTCGACCCGGCCACCAGCGAGGGCATCATGCGCCTGCTCGATCGCATCAACAAGACCGGCACCACCGTCGTGATGGCGACCCACGACCAGAAGATCGTGAACATGATGCGCCGCCGCGTCATCGAGCTGGACCGCGGCACGATCGTGCGCGACCAGGCCCGAGGGGTGTACCAGTAGATGTTCAGTCGTGTCAGTTACGTCGGCCGCGAGACATGGGCCAGCCTTCGCCGCAACCTCACGCTCACGATCGCCGCACTGCTCACCATCGCCGTGTCGCTCACGCTGCTCGGCATCTGGCTGCTGGCCCAGCGGGCCGTGGCCAACACCACGCAGCGCTGGAAGGGCGGCGTCGAGTTCATCGTCTTCATGAAGGCCGACGCCGCGCAGGAGCAGATCGACGCCGTCGGGCGGGATCTGGCCGACAACCCCCAGGTGCAGGCGGACAAGCTCCGCTTCTTCGACAAGCAGATGGCCTACGAGGAGTTCAAGCGGCTGTATCCGGACACGCCGGAGCTGGTGAACACCCTCACGCCCGAGATGATGCCGACGAGCTACCGCGTGGTGCCCCGCACCGACGACGCCGACCGTGATCGACGGCATCGGCACGCAGTTCCAGAAGAAGGCCGGCGTGCAGGACGTGGTCTACGCCAAGCAGGCGGTGGAGTGGATCTACACCGTCTCCAACTTCCTGCGATGGGTGTTCGTGGCGGTGGCCCTCGCGCTCGGGCTCGGGTCGGTGATCCTCATCTGGAACACCATCCGCACGGCCATGTTCGCCCGCCGGCGAGAGATCGAGGTCATGAAGCTCGTCGGGGCCACGAACTGGTTCATCCGCATCCCGTTCATGGTGGAGGGCCTCATCCAGGGCCTCCTCGGCGCCATCCTGGCGTGCGCCTTCGTGTGGAGCGCCAACAGCTTCTGGACGTCGAGCGTGGTCGACAAGATCAACGTGGTCGATCTGCAGCAGCTCCAGGTGTCCAGCGGTGATCTGCGCACGACGTGCATCTGGCTGCTCATCGGGGGCATGGCCGTCGGTACCCTGGGCTCGGGCATCGCCGTCACCCGATTCCTTGATGTCTGACTCGGCTTCGCCTCGCTCGCTCACGCATCGGTGCTCGCTCGGCACGGCGCCTCACTGCGGCGCCAGCGTCGCCTGGCGGCGCCGCCACGGATTCGCCTCGCTTCTGAGCAGGGCGGCGACAATGCGCCCTTGACGGCCGGTAGGCGAGGCGGCCTACCCTCTCCGCCATGCCATGCGGGGTCCGGGCGGGCCTGGCTGCGCTCGCGTTCCTCGCGGTCGCGGCTGCTCCCGCAGCGGGGCAGGTCGGGATTGCTGATCCCGTCCAGCAGTCGCAGGCCATCGACCAGCAGCTCAGCCAGTACCGCCGTCACTATGCCGAGGTCTCGGCGAACGAGGTCGATCTGCTCGCCCAGTTGGACGTGGCCCGCCACGCCAAGGACGCCGCCGACCTCGAACTGGCCCGCCTCGACTCCTCCGTCCAGGAGGCGGTGAGCGCCGTCGCCGCCGCCCAGCAGGCCCGGGATGCGGCACAGACCGCGGCCGCCGATGCCAGCTCGCAGCTCCAGGCCGCCCGCGCCGAGGCGGCCGCCGCCCACGAGGGCCTGCGCCGTCAGGCCATCGACGCCTACGTCGGTCAGGGTCGCTTCGGGGTACTGTCGGCGACCCTCCAGCCGACCAGCCAGGAGGACGCCCTCACCGCGTCCTACTACGCCGAGCTGGCGGGCGGTGCCCAGGCGTCGCGCCTCGCGACGGCACAGGCGACGCGCGAGGCGGCCACCGCGGCCGAGAGCGTGGCGGCGGTGGCGGCGGCGAGAGCGGCATCCACGCAGACCGAACTAGCGCAGAAGCAGACAGCCGTGCAACAGGCGCGCGACGCCCAGGCCGCCGCCCAGCAGCACGCCACCGACCAGGTTGCGCAGGAGGAGCAACTGCTGGCCGATCTGCAACAGCAGCAAGCGACGTACTCCGTCCAGATCACCGAGCTCCAAGCCGAGTCGCAGCAGATCGCCACGCTGCTGCGCCAGCGGGCCGCGGCGGCGGCCGCGGTCGCCACCTCGGCGGTGGTCAAGACGCCCCTCAGCACCAAGCCGACCGGACCGCCGAGGGTGCCGGTCGCCACGACGGCGAAGCCGGCGCCGGCCACCCCGGCCCAACCCGTCGCCACGACGGCCAAGCCGGTCACCACCGCCGTGCCGGCACCAGCGCCCGCACCGGCGCCGACCACCGGTCAACCGGCGGTCACGAGCTACCCGCAGGACTACTCGACGGGCAAGCCACCGGTGAGCGCCGCGCTCACGTATCCGTTGCCGGGTGCACCGATCGTGTCCACCTTCGGCATGCGCACCGACCCCGTGCTCAACGTCAGCCTCATGCACGAGGGCATCGACATCTGGGCGCCCGAAGGCACCCCGATCCACGCCGCCGGTGGCGGCCTGGTGATCTGGGCCGGCGATCGCCACGGCTACGGCAACGCCGTGTTCATCGATCACGGCAACGCGGTGGTGTCGGTGTACGCCCACCAGTCGAAGGTGGCGGTGTCGGTCGGCCAGCACGTCGGGGTCGGTGACGTGATCGGCTATGTCGGCCACACCGGCCTGGCCGCCGGGCCCCACCTGCACTTCGAAGTACGCGTGAACGGGACGGCCTACAACCCCCTCAACTTCGTCTCGCCGCGCTGAAGCGTTAGCTTCCGCTCGTGGACTACACGCAGATCGCCTTCGACGTCACCGACCGGGTCGCCACCATCACGATGGATCGGCCCGAGCAGCTGAACGCCTTCACGGGCACGATGATGAACGAGATGATCGATGCGTTCGACCGCACCGACGCCGACGACGACGTGCGGGCGGTGATCGTCACCGGCCGAGGCCGTGGGTTCTGTGCCGGCGCCGACTTGTCCGGCGGCGGGGAGACCTTCAGCCGTGGCGGTGGCGGGGAGCCGACCGGCGACGAGGGCGTGCCACGCGATGGCGGCGGGATGCTGACGTTGCGGATCTTCGAATCGAAGAAGCCCGTGATCGCTGCGGTCAACGGCGCTGCCGTGGGCGTGGGCGTGACGATGACGCTGCCCATGGACATCCGTCTCGCATCCGAGAACGCCCGCTTCGGGTTCGTGTTCGCTCGTCGCGGCATCGTGCCGGAGGCGGCGTCGTCGTGGTTCCTGCCGCGCGCCGTGGGTGTCCAGCAGGCGGCCGAGTGGGTCTACACCGGCCGCATCTTCAACGCGCAGGAGGCCCTCGCCGGCCGGCTGGTGCGCAGCGTGCATCCGGCCGACGAGCTGCTGGCGGCGGCGCAGGCGCTGGCGGCGGAGATCGCCGACAACACGGCGCCCGTGAGCGTGGCGTTGTCGCGTTTGATGATGTGGCGCATGCTCGGTGCCGATCATCCGATGGAAGCGCACCGGGTCGACTCCCGCGCCATCTTCGCGCGCGGCCGCAGCGACGACGCTCGCGAAGGCGTCACGTCGTTCCTGGAGAAGCGTCCGGCGGTGTTCCCGGTCAAGGTGAGTGACGGCCTGCCCGACATCTTCCCGGGTTGGAAGGACCGCGAGTTCTCGTAACGCTGGCGCCTTCGGCGCCCTCGGATCGCGGGCTTGTGTGACGTCGATCCCGAATTCGTCTCGATCGGCGTTACACAAGCGCCCGAAGGGATCGGTTCGAGCCCGCGCCCGTCAGCGCTTCTGGAGGAGGGTGAGGCCGTCGGAGATGGGGAGCAGCACGCTGCGGAGGCGACCGTCGGCGGCGACCTTGTCGTTGAAAGCGCGCATGGCCACGGTGTCGGCGTCGTCGACGCTCGGGTCGGCCACGGTGCCCGACCGCAGCGTGTTGTCCACCATGATGACGCCTCCCTGGCGCAACCGGGGCACGATCTCGTCGATGTAGGTCGGGTAGCTGGACTTGTCGGCGTCGACGAAGGCCACGTCGAACAGCGCGTCGAGGGGGAGGGCCCGCAACGTGGCGACGGCCGGCCCGAGGCGCAGTTCGATGCGGTCACCGACGCCGGCCTCATCCCAGTACCGACGCCCGATCGAGGTCCACTCCTCGTTCACGTCACAGCACAGCAGCCGCCCGTCGTCGGGCAGCCCACGAGCCACGCACAACGCCGAGTAGCCGGTGAAGGTGCCGACTTCGAGGGCGTGCCGGGCGCCCATGGCCCGCACGAACAGCTCCATGAACGCCCCTTGCAGCGGACTGATCTGCATGACCGACGCTCGACCCAGGGCGGCGGTCTCGGCGATGAGCCGGCGCTGAAGGTCATCGGGCGGTGTGGCGTGTTCGTCGGCGTACGCGGCGATGTTCGGCGCGAGCCACGGCGGGGAGGTGGAGGCCATGGCGAAGGGTCTAGCCGCAGGCCGTCAACCGTCCGGCGGCGCCGGCCCGGCGGCCAGCGCCCGCAGCCACAGGGGTAGGCGGGCCGGCCGGCCCTCGGGCGTCACGCCACTGTGCACCGTGACGGCGGTGGCCGACGAGCGGTCGGCCGCCGTGAGCAGGTAGGCGATCTGGAACGTGGCCCGCGTGGCCGACGCCAGCACCACGTGGACGTCCACCTGGTCGTCGAAGTGCAGTGGCGTCAGGTACTGCACGGCTACCTCCAGCACCGCGAAGTCGATCCCGCCGGCACGCACATCCAGATAGGGATGGCCGATCGCCCGCAGGTATTCGACCCGCGCTTCTTCGAGGTACAGGAGGTAGGCGCCGTGGTGGGCCACCCCCATGGCGTCGGTTTCGGCGAAGCGCACCCGCACCCGGTGGTGGAAGGCATAGGCGTCGACCCGGCGGGGCGGATCGACGCTGAGGCGCATGTCAGCGACGGTAGCGGGACCGGCCGGAAGCTCCGCTGAACGGTCGAGCCGTGACCCGCGGCACCTCGGTAAGATAATTCGCGGGGTCGGTCGTCCGGATCGGCCAGGCAAAGAGAAGAGATTGCGTTGGCTACAGGCACGGTGAAGTTCTTCAACGCTGAGAAGGGCTTCGGATTCATCTCCCGCGAGTCGGGGCCGGACGTGTTCGTCCACTACTCGAAGATCGAGGGCTCCGGGTATCGGACGCTACAAGAAGGTCAGCAGGTCGAGTTTGACATCGGCCCAGGCCGAAAGGGTGACGAGGCGCTGAACGTCCGCCCGATCTGATTCGGGTCGATCCTCGAGGAGCCGCCGGCCATCGTGCCGGCGGCTCTTTCGTTTTCCGATGTGCCTGACGGCGCCTAGGAGGCCCGTCGCTCCTGCAGGCGCTGGGCGACGCGCCCATCTTGTCGACGTAGCCGAGCAACCGCTCACGCGACGCCTCGGCCTCGGGCGTGAGCCCCTCCAGCTCGGCGATGCGCCACTGCTTCACCACGACCGGCACGACGATCTGGCTGTGGTGGATGGCGAGGTCGTAGATGCCGGCGCGGGCGATGAGGGCGGAGTGGTGATCGAAGTTCGGGATGCCCACGCCGGGCATGGCGAACCCCTTCACCTCGCGCTCGGTGGCCAGCACCATGCCCGACGGATCGGCCTGGAAGGCGGCGGCGGCGAGGTCGCGGTAGAAGAGGTGGTGGAGGTTCTCGTCCGACGCCACCCGCGCCATGAGCTCGTAGCCGATCGGGTCGCCCAGCAGCTTGCCGGTGTTGCGGTGCGAGATGCGCGTGCGCCAGTTCCTGCAGCGTGAGGTACACGAGGCCGTCGTGGGGGCCGACCGGTGCCGGCACCTGAGCGGTGGACACCTGGCACATGCGGCCTCGTTCGAGGGCGACCGGATCGATGGCGCGGGTCACCATGAGGTAGCCGTAGATCGCCATCGAATGGCGTCCCTCTTCGGCCGTCCACCGGCGGGCCCAGGTGCCCCACGCGTCGTGCTCACCGAACAGCTGCTGGATGTCGCGGGAGTAGTACGGGAGGTTGTCCTCGGTGAGGAGGTTGACGTAGAGGGCGCTGCGCACGCCGTCGGGGATCTCGACGCCGCCCAGATCCGAGTCGGCCGCACTCCAGGCCTCGCTCGTGTTGGGCCGGCCCCGTTCGTAGGGGATGAGCTCGTGGGGGAACCACTCGCGCGCCGCCCGCAGGTGACGGTCGAGCAACTGACCGGCTACGGGTTCCAGCTCGGACACCAACGCCTCGGCCTGCATGATGCCAGCCTACCTACCTGTCGGTAGGGCGGGTGACGCGGATGCGGTAGCGGCGACCGCCACGAGTCGACCATGCTGGCAGGAGTGGGCGCAGAGACCGACGACGACAGGACCGGGCCGCTGGCCGGCGTGCGGGTCCTGGAACTGGGCAGCTTCATCGCCGGGCCGTTCTCGGGCCAGTTGCTGGGCGACTACGGCGCCGAGGTCATCAAGGTGGAGGCACCCGGCGACGGTGACCCGATGCGCCGGTGGGGCGTCACCCGCGACGGCGACAGCCTCTGGTGGCCGGCCATCGCCCGCAACAAGCGCTCGGTGACGCTCGATCTCCGCGACGAGCGGGCCCGGGACGTCGTGCGCCGGCTGGCGGCGGCCTGCGACGTGGTGATCGAGAACTTCCGGCCGGGTCGCCTCGACGAGTGGGGCCTGGGCTACGACGTGCTGTCGCAGGCGAACCCGGCCGTGGTGCTGGTGCACATCTCCGGCTTCGGCCAGACCGGCCCCGCGCCGGCGAGGCGGGCTTCGGCAGCATCGGCGAGGCCGTCGGCGGCATCCGCCACACCACCGGGAGCCCGGACCGGGCGCCGGCGCGCGCCGGCATCAGCCTGGGCGACGCGCTGGCGGCCATGTTCGGCGTGATCGGCGCGCTGGCCGCCCTGACCGAAGCCCGCCAGACCGGCCGGGGCCAGGAGGTGGACGTGGCCATCTACGAGGCGGTGGCCGCCTTGATGGAGTCGTCGATGGCCGACCTGGAGCTGGGCGGTGTGCTGCGTACCCGCACGGGCAGCGTGCTCCCCGGCGTGGCCCCGTCCAACGTCTACCCGACGGCCGACGGTTCCGATGTGGTGATCGCCGCCAACGCCGACACCGTCTTCACCCGGTTGTGCCGCGCGATCGGCCAGCCCGAGCTGAGCACGGACGCCCGCTACGCGACGCACGGGGCGCGCGGGCGAACATGGTGGAGTTGGACGAACGCATCGGGGCGTGGACGGCGACGCTGCCGGCGGCGGCCGTGCTCGAGATCCTGGAGGGTCACGGTGTGCCGGCGGGCCAGATCTTCACAGCCCAGGAGATGCTGAACGACCCGCAGTACCAGGCCCGCCAGATGGTGCAGCGCCACCTCTCCTACCAGGGATGGGAGGTGCCGATGACCGGCATCGTGCCCCGCTTCACCCGCACGCCCGGGGCGGTGCGCCACACCGGCCAACCCCTCGGTAACGACACTGACGCAGTGCTGCGGGAACTGGCCGGGTGCTCCGACGACGAGCTGGCCGAGCTGGCCAAAGCGGGGTTGATCTGATGGTGCTGGTACGAGACGTGAGCCTGCGCGACGGCCTGCAGGACGAGACACCCATCGCCACCCAGGCCAAGGTGGCGTTGTTCGATGCCCTGGTGGCCGCCGGCGTGCGGGAGATGGAGCTGACGTCGTTCGTCCGGCCCGACCGGGTGCCGGCGATGGCCGACGCCGAGGCGCTCACGGCTTCCACGGGCGGCGCCGCCGGCTCGACCAACGGGTCGGGCGGGGCGAACGCCAACGATGCCGTGGTGCGCTGGGGCTTGGTGCTGAACCGCCGGGGAGCGGAACGGGCCCTGGCCGCCGGGCTGCGGCACCTGCAGTTCGTGTGCTCGGTGTCTGAGGCCCACAACCTTGAGAACGCCGGTCGCACGGTGGCGGCGTCGTTGGCCGAGCTGGCCGAGATCGTCGCCATCGCCGCGCCGGTCGGCGCGGTCACCGAGGCGGTGCTGGCCACCGCGTTCGGCTGCCCGTTCACCGGACCGGTCCCCGTCGACGACGTGCGGCGCGGCGCCGAGATGGCGCTGGCCTCGGGCATCGTCGGGATCGCCTTGGCCGACACCATCGGCACCGCCGTGCCCACCGAGGTGGCGACGCAGGTGGGCGCCGTTCGGGCCATCGCCGGCGACGTGCCCGTGGGAGTGCACCTCCACGACACCCGCGGTCTGGCCCTGGCCAATGCGCTCACTGCGCTCGACGCAGGGGCGGTGCGCATCGATGCCGCCGTGGGTGGTCTGGGTGGCTGTCCGTTCGCGCCCGGCGCATCGGGCAACCTGGCCACCGAGGACCTCGTGCACGCGCTCGAAGCCATGGGCATCGACACCGGTATCGACCTCGACGCGCTCATCGTCGCCGCCCAGCTCGCCTGCGAGCTCGTCGGCCGGCCGGTCGAGAGCCACGTCGGGGTGGCCGGGCCGCGCTTCCGTGGCACGCCGTTCGCGCAGCACTGAATCGCCGTGGCGCGCCTAGCCGTAGCGCTCGATGGCGGCCCGCGCCGACGGGACGTAACTGCCGCCGAACTTGATGGCGTGCACGACGAGCGGGGCGATCTGGTGCAGCGCGACGCGTCCCTCCCAGCCGGGGGCCAGCGGATGTCGATCGGCGTAGGCCTCGAAGCACGCCGGCCCGAAGCCGCCGAACAATCGCATCATGGCGAGGTCGAACTCGCGGTGGCCGCCGTGGGCGGCCGGGTCGACGAGCCAGGTCCGGCCGCCGGCGTCCACGAGACGGTTGCCGGCCCAGAGGTCGCCGTGCAGCCGCGCCGGCGGCTCGTCGGCGGCGCCGAAGAGCTCGAGGCGGCCGGCCAGTGCCTCCAGTCGCTCGATGGTGTCGTCCGGGAGCACGCCGGCGTCGCGGGCCAGCTTGGCCAGGGGGAGGAGCCGGCTCTGGCCGTAGAACTCGGCCCACGTCGCCGCCGGTTCGTTGGGCAGCCCCCGGCTCCCGGTCGTGCGCCGATCCTCGCGACCGAAGCACGGCGCGCCGCGGCGATGCAGGGCGGCGAGGGCGGCGCCGAAGTCGGCGTCGGTGGTGGCGCCGGCGCGCCCCTCGTCGATCCAGTCGAGCACCAGGAGCGCGGGATGGTCGTCGGTGACAGCGACGACCTCGGGCACGGCGACGGCATCGGCCTCGCGCAGCCAGGTGAGGCCGCGAGCCTCGGTGGTGAAGAAGCCGGGTGGCGGCGCCGGGTGGGTCTTGGCGAACAGGCGGCGCTCGTCGTCCAGGTCGATGCGATAGGCCGCCGCCACGTCGCCCCCGTGCACCACGGTCGCGTCGCGCAGGCGCGCGCCGAGCACGGCTTCCAGCGCGGCGCGCAGCCCGTCATCCATGGACACCGTCAGCGACGCTGCGGGACCTGGATGGGCGCAGCGATCGTGCGCCGGGGATGACGACCGTCGACGTAGCCCAGGAACGGCGGATAGATGTTGTAGCCCAGCAACTCCTGCAGGCGCTCGGGCAGCGATGCCACCACGTCGGGGGGCACGGCGAGGATGTGGTTCTCCTGGGCCCGCAGCCATGACGCCACGTACTCCAGGATCACCCCCAGGCGGGGACGGTCGGTGCGGTTGGCGCCGCCGCCGTGCCACAGCCGGCCGAGGTAGAAGTTGACCGACCCGGCCGGCATGGTCGCCGACACCACCTCGTCGTCTGGCGCCGGGACCCGCTCGACCCACCGATGGCTGCCGGGAACGAGCCGGGTGGCTCCGTTGGCCTCGGTGAAGTCGTCGAGGGCCCACATCGTGTTGACCACGACCGGCGGGAAATCGGCCGGCAGGGGGTAGACGGACTGGTCGAGGTGCAGCACCTGGGCCCGCTCACCAGGGCCGATCTGGATGCCGGTCGGCGCCGACAGCTGGTAATGCTGGAGCACCAGGTCGAGCACGCCGAGCAGCAGCGGATGCACCGCGGGGCCGTCGAAGGCGCGCGTCTTGGCGAACAGCGCGTAGACACGCTGGGTCTCGAAGCCTTCGAAGGAGTTGCGCCCGGTCGGCGTCGCCGCCAGCACCTCCACGAGCGACGCCCGCGCCGTAGCTACCTCGTCCGGCGAGAGCAGGCCTTCGACGACGCAGTAGCCGTCGACCGCCATGATGTCGACGACCTCGTCAGCGGTCGCCGTGTCGGCGTGGATGACCCCCATCGCCGTGAACGGTAGCAACGGCACCGGTGCCGGTGCCGCGGCGTCTCCCTATCGGTCGATGATGTTCACGCCGGGCGTACTGGCCCCGGCCAGCAGCACGGACACGAGGATGCCGAGCGGCAGGGTGCCCCAGTACGACTGGGCCAGGCCGACGTTGCCGAGGAACAGCATCAGCAACCACGTAGCCGGGAAGGTCGCGACGAGGAAAAAGATGGCGCCGAAGATGAGCGCTTTGATCATGTGGGTGTGCACCTCCTGTTGGCGCCAACATCATCCGCGATCGGCGTCCGTCGCGCGCGGATGGCCCACCCTTGAACCGTGCGGGCGGCAGCCCTAGCGTCGGCTCGTGGCGGCGAGCGCGTCGTGCTCGCGAGAAACCTGGGGGTAGCCATGCTGCTGAGTGACACCGTCACCTTCCGTGCGCGGAGCCGGCCCGATGACGTCGCGCTCGTCTTCCAGGAGACCGAGATCACCTACCGTGCCCTCGCCGAGCGCCTCCATCGCCTGGCCAACGCCATGGCCGAGCTCGCCGCGCCGGGTGAGCGTGTGGCCATCCTGTCGGAGAACCGGCCCGAGTACATCGACGCCTACTACGGCGTGCCGCGCGCGGGCATGGGCCTGTGCTTCATCAACTTCCGCCTCGCGCCACGCGAGATCGTGCGGATCATCAACGACGCCGAGCCCACGGTGCTCATCACCGAGGCGCCCTATCTCGACCTGGTGAATGGCATCCGGTCCGAGCTCACAACCGTGAAGCACGTCGTGGTGGCGGGCGGCGGCGCCGGTCCCAGCGACGTCGTGTACGAGGAGATGGTGGCGTCGGCGTCGCCCGAGCCGCCGCTCTACGAGCCCGATCCCGACGACCTCGCCTGGCTGATCTACACGAGTGGCACCACCGGCATGCCCAAGGGCGCCATGTTGAGCCACCGGAACCTCTTGGCGGCGGTGGACAACTCGGCCATGACGTGGGAGCGCGAGCCCCACGAGATCGCGCTGAGCCCGTGGCCGTTGTGCCACGTGTCGGGCTACCTGTTCCCGCTGATGCACCTGCTCGGCAACACCATCGTGCTGATGCGGGCCTACGACGCGGAGCAGTACCTGGCGCTGATCGAACGCCACGGCTGCACGCAGGCCACCGGTGCGCCCACCATGCTCAACATGCTCTTCCAGCATCCACGGTTCGGCGACTTCGACCTGAGCAGCCTCAAGCGCATCGGCTACGGAGCGGCGGCCATGCCGGCGGAGGTGATCCGCACCGGCATGGACAAGCTCCCCGGTGTCCGCTTCATCACCGGCTTCGGCATGACCGAACTGAGCGGCAACATCTTCTACATGAGTCCCGAGCTGCACCTCGAGGCGCTCGACGGCGACCAGTCGGTCTTGAGCTCGGTCGGCAAGCTGATGCCGCTGGCCATGGCGCGGGTGGTCGACGACGCCATGAACGATGTCGCCGTCGGCCAGGTGGGCGAGCTGGTGGTGAAGGGTGACCAGGTGCTGACCGGCTACTGGCGACGCCCCGACGCCAACGAGGAAGCCTTCTTCGGCGGCTGGTTCCACAGCGGCGACCTGGCCAAGTGGGACGGCGCCGGCAACCTGTACATCGTCGACCGCAAGAAGGACATGATCATCACCGGTGGCGAGAACGTCTACAGCCGCGAGGTGGAGGAGATCTTGTACACCCACCCCAGCGTGGCCGAGGCGGCCGTGATCGGGCTTCCCGATCCCATGTGGGGCGAGAAGATCGTGGCTGTCATCCAGGTTCGTCCGGGCACGACGGTCGAGCCCAACGAGCTGATCGAGCTGTGCCGCTCGCAGCTGGCGTCGTACAAGAAGCCGAAGCACGTGGTGTTCGTGGACGAGCTGCCACGCAACGCCGCCGGCAAGATCCTCAAGCGAGAGCTGCGCGACCAGGTGAAGACCGACATCTGATCGACCCGCGCGAGGCCCTGGCGGGGCCGGCGCGCACGTGGTGGTGAACGGCACGAACGGCGACCTGCTGGCCGACGCGCTCGACGGCGCCAGCCAGGCCGTGCACGTCGTGGAGTACTGACTAGCGGCCGAGGAGGGCCAGCACCTCGTCGTCGAGGCTGAAGTCGTACTGGTAGCGGTCGCGGCCTTCGCTGCTCCACCAGTCGAAGGAGTCCTGGTAGCCCGACTCCAGGCCGAACTTTGGTCGCCAGTCGAGGTCGCGCAGCGCCTTGTCGATGCCGTAGACGGTGCCGCCGTTCAGCCCCTCGTGCCAGTGCATCAGCGGGCCCCGCAGCGTGCGGGCCAGCTCGATGGGGACGTGGACGATGTTCGGCTCGACACCCGCGGCCGATGCCATCAGCCGCACGCAACCGAGGATGCTCGTGAGCTCGGTGCCGGACACGTTGTAGATCTGCCCGATGGCTCGCTCGTTGCCGATGATGGACGCCATGAGCGACGCCACGTCGGCCACGTGGATGAGGTGGACGAACGGGAAGCCCTCGCCGGGGATGAGGATCGGGCGGCCCTGGGTCAGGCGCTCGAAGTAGATCGGCTCGCGGGTCGGTAGGGGACTGCGGGGGCCGATGCTGTGGGCGACCCGGAACACCGTGTAGGGGAACCCGTGCTCCTGGAACAGGCCGTCGAGGTACTGCTCGCATTGCACCTTGCCCACGCCGTAGGACTTCACCGGCGCGGTGTCGCGCGGGTCGTGGGTGCGGAAGGTCTCCAGCACGGGCTGCACGAACGTGCGGCGGTAGACGGCGACCGAGCTGGTGAAGGCGAAGTGCTGCACCCGCCCGGCGAACAGCTCCACCATCGGCTCGAGGTCCTTGACGTGGTACGCCGTGTTGTCGAAGACCACGTCGAAGTCGTCGCGGTGCGGCCCCAGCACCTCGGTGATCACGCCGGGCTGCTGGCGGTCGCCGTGCAGGCGGCGGGTGCCCTCGGGCATCGGGGCCTCGTGGCTGTTCATCACCGTCACGTCGTGACCTTGGCGGGCCAGCTCGAACACGAGGTTCAAGCCGATGTACCGGTTCCCACCCATGACAAGCGCTCTCACCGCGGCGCACGCTATGGCAGCCCGTTGGCCTCCATGAAGTTGACGTCGATGTCAACGCGGTGGCTACTGTTCGCCAACGGCCGCTAGCCGACGATTGGGGGACCCGTGGCTGAGTTCGAGCAGATCATCGTGGATCAGATCGGCGAGGTGGTCCGCATCACGCTCAACCGCCCCGAGCGGTTGAACGCCTGGACACCGAAGATGTTGGGCGAGATGACCAAGGTCATCCAGGCCGCCAACGACGACACCTCGGTGGGGGCGGTGGTGGTGACCGGGGCCGGGCGGGGGTTCTGCGCCGGCGCCGACATCGGCGCCCAGTTCGCGCCTGGCGTCGAGGGCAAGGAACCCGAAGAACGTCCGGCCGACCGCAGCGCCGTCGACTGGGTGCAGCTGTGCCGCTCGTCGAAGCCACTCGTGGCCGCCATCAACGGTCCCGCCATCGGGGTGGGCCTCACGATGGTCCTGCCGTTCGATCAGTTGATCGCCGCCGAGGGCGCCAAGTTGTCGTTGCGCTTCGTCAAGATGGGACTGGTGCCGGAGCTGGCGTCGTCGCACTTCGTCGTGGCCCGCTGCGGCTTCGGGGCGGCATCGTGGCTGGCCCTCAGCGGTACCACCGTTTTGGCCGAGGAAGCGGCCCGGCTGCGCCTCGTCGATCGTGTGGTGCCCCTCGAACACGTCGTGGACGAGGCCATGAGCGTGGCCGCCGAGCTGGCTGCCAACCCGCCCACCCAGCTGCGCATGATCAAGCAGTTGCTGTCGGCCAACGCCATGGAGACCGACCTCGCTGCCGTGCAACGGCGCGAGGGCGAAGCGCTGGCCGTGGCCTACAAGACCCCCGAACACCACGAAGCGGTCCGGGCCTTCCTGGAGAAGCGCCCGCCCGTCTTCCGTTGAGAGGACGTTGATGACCCTGTCACCCGCTCGCCGCGTCTGGGACGTGATCGAGCCCATCGCCGCCAACGTCTACTTCGCCCCGGAGGTGCACAAGGCGTACCAGGAGATCGGCTTCGACGGCCCGAGCCGCGTCATGCGCGGCATCGAGTACCCGGACATGCTCGCCTACTTCGTGAGCCGCGGCGCCTGCCTCGGCGATCAGGTGTCGGGGCACTTGGTGGCGGCGGCGTTCGGTGTCTTCAAGCGGTCGATGGTGGTGGCGGCGGTGGAGCAGGGCTGGCAGCGCACCGATGCCCCGACGGTCCTCGCCGCCCGGCAGAAGGGCGCCACCGCCTCCCTGCGCCGCATCCTCGGTGACGAGCCCGAGGGCTTGGCGTGGGCCACCGAGGTGCTGAAGCGCATGGCCGAGGCCGGTCCGGCCGAGGGGCGCTACCTCCACTCCGGCCTGCTGTCGTTGGGCTACCCGGGCACGCCCATGGGTGACTTCTGGCGGGCCGCCGACCTCGTGCGCGAGCACCGGGGCGACTCCCACATAGCGGCGTGGATCGACGCCGACCTCGATGCCTGCGAGGTGGGCCTGCTCACCGACCCGTGGCGGGGCCAGCCGCTCAAGTCGTGGGTGCGCAGCCGGGCCTGGTCCGAAGAGGAGCTGGACGCGGGCGTCGAGCGCCTGCGCGCCCGCGGTTACCTGGACGGCGACGAGCTCACGGTGGCCGGGCGCAACCTGCGCGAGGACATCGAGAGCGCCACCGACGTGATGGAGCGCCGCACCGTGGACGCGCTGGGCGACGACGCCGACGCGCTCTTCGCGTTGCTGGACCCGTGGTGCGACAAGGTGGTGGCCGCGGGCGGCTACCCGGGCCGCGTGGTTTGGGGCGCCTGAGCCGCGACATCCGGTCGAAGATGCGAACTGGGGAGTGTCCGCGCGCACGGCGCGCGCACACTCCCCAGTTCGGAGTGCCTGTTCAGGCGCTGACGGCGGCCTGGTCGAGGTAGTCGGCGAACTTGAGCTCGGCCGCCTTGCGGCGGGTCGGGACGTGCTCGGTGGGCACCTCGGACGCCTTGTACCGCTTCAGCACCTGGCGGGCCACGGTGACCTTGTGGACTTCGTCGGGGCCGTCGTAGATGCGAGCGGCGCGTGCCGCCCGGTACATCGACTCCAGCGGCAAGTCGGTGGTGTAGCCGAGTGAACCATGGATCTGGATGGCCCGGTCGATCACGTTGTAGAGCACCTTGGCGCCCCAGAACTTGATCAACCCGATCTCCACGCGGGCGTCGCTGTAGTGGCGCCCTTGCGCGTGCAGCTCGTCCATCTTCCACGCCGCCTGCAGGGTGAGCAGCCGCGCCGCCTGCATCTCGGCGTAGCTCTCGGCCACCCAGTCCTGGATCATCTGCTTCTCGGCCAGCAGTGAGCCGTGCACGTAGCGGGTGAGGGCCCGCTCGCACAGCATGTCGAAGGCCCGCGAGCTCTGACCCAGCCACCGCATGGCGTGATGGATGCGGCCCGGTCCCAGTCGCTTCTGGGCCAGCGCGAACCCGTCGCCCGGGTTGCCGATCATGTTCTCCTTCGGCACCCGCGCGTTCTCGTACAGGATCTCGGCATGACCGCCGGGCTCGCCCGTCTTGTGGTCGGGCTCGCCCATCGTGGGCACGTCGCGCAGGATGTTCACACCTGGCGTGTCGGTCGGTACGAGGATCATGGAGAACGACCGGTAGGGCACGGCGTCGGGGTCGAGGTTCGTCTTGCACATGACGATCAGGAAGTCACTGATCGACGCGTTCGAGCTGAACCACTTGTGCCCGTTGATGACCCACTCGTCGCCGTCCAGCTCGGCCTTGGTGGTGAGCAGCGTGGGATCGGCGCCGGCGCCCGGCTCGGTCATCGAGAAGCAGCTCCGGAGCTTTCCGTCGAGCAGCGGTTGCATCCACTTCTCGCGCTGCTCGTCGGTGCCGCCGACAGCGATCAGCTCGGCGTTGCCCGAGTCGGGGGCGTTGTTGCCGAAGATCGACGGTGCGTACTGGCACTGGCCGAGGATCTCGTGCATCAGGCCCAGCTTCACCTGCCCGAAGCCCTTGCCCCCCATGTCGGGGGGCAGGTGGGCGGCCCACAGATCCTGCCGCTTGACCTCCTCCTTCAGCGGCGCCGTGATGGCCGCGAACTCGACCCGGCCCTCGGGCGTGCGCCAGCGCTCGGCCAGCGTCTCGAGCGGCATGATCTCCTCTCGCACGAAGGTGCGCGTCCACTCGAGCTTGGCTTCGAATTCGGGTTCCGTGGAGAAGTCCCATGCCATGACGGATCCTCGTTCCTTGTTCTTGGGGGGTCAGACAGCTCAGGCGTTGAAGTTGAGCTTGAGGCCCGGGCAGTGCCACTCCGTCGCGTACAGGTCGCCGTAGCCCGACGCCGTGATGTAGGCCGTGCGCAGGTCGGGACCGCCGAAGCAGATGTTGGTGACGAACACGTCGTACTTGGGCACCTTGATCTGGTCGAGCAGCTCACCCTTGGGGCTGACGATGCTGATCGCGCCGGTGACGAGCGTGGCCACGCAGACGTTGCCCTCGCTGTCGACGGCCAGTGAGTCCAGCAGCTGGAAGCCCGGGAAGTCGAAGTGCAGGTTGCCGATGGCGTAGGGCGTGGTGGACGGCTTGACCTTGCCCGGCGACTCGATCTCCCACGACCACAGGCGCCCAGTCAGGGTCTCAGCGGCGTAGAGCGTCTGGCCGTCAGGCGACAGGCCGATGCCGTTGGCGTGGTCGGTCCCGTAGACGACGTTGACGATGGAGGAGCCGTCGGGCTGGGCGTAGTAGATGCCGCCCTTGTCGACGTCACGGGCCCGTGACTTGCCGAGGTCGGTGAAGTAGAACCCGCCGAGCGCATCGAACACGATGTCGTTCGGGCCGCGCAGCCCGAAGCCGTCGCACTCCGTGTAGACGTCCTCGACCTTGCCGGTGTCGAGGTCGACGCGCTGGATGCGGCCGCCGATGTAGTCCTCGGGCTGGGGGCCGGGCACCGTCATGCCGTCGACCTCGGCCCACGCGAAGCCGCCGTTGTTGCAGACGTAGACCTTGCCGTCAGGACCCACCGCGGCACCGTTGGGGCCGCCGCCGGTGTCGGCGATGCGGGTGATCGTGCCGTCGGGCGACACCCGGGTGAGGTGCCCGCTCTCGATCTCGACCAGCACCACGCTTCCGTCGTTCATGGCGATCGGTCCCTCGGGGAACCGCAGCCCGCTGGCAACATGACGAAGCTCTGCCATCTCGCATCTCCCCACTGTGAGCCCGCGTCGCGCGGGCATCGAACGGCTCGAACCGTAAATGAGGTTGACATCGGCGTCAAAGCCTGGCTTCGGACCGTACTGTTCAGCGGCATGACAAGCTGACGGCCTCGAGCCCCCCGCGACGGGGCTCACGCGCTCGCCGTGCCACGGCGTCTCACGACAAGGAGCCACATGGAAAACGACGAGATCATCGTCACCCGCCGCGGCGAGGTCGACGTCATCACGATCAACCGGCCGGACGTGCGCAACGCCCTGGCCTTCTCGACCTACGACAAGCTGGAGAACGCCGTTCGCACCACGACGGCACGGTGCCTGGTGATCACCGGTGCCGACCCGGCGTTCTGCTCGGGCGACGACGTGCGGGCGGTGATGGGTGGCGGCGAGCGGGCCGATCGGCCGGTGATCGTGTCGCCGCGCTTGACGCCGGCGGCCGATGCACTGCTCTACTCGAACGTGCCCGTCGTGGCGGCAGTGAACGGTGCTGCCGTCGGCTGGGGTATGGAGCTGGCGCTCATGGCCGACATCCGGGTGGCGTCGGAGAAGGCGAAGTTCGGTGAGCTGTTCGTGCTGCGCGGTCTGTGCACCGACATCGCGGGCATCGGCCGGCTGGCCCAGCTGGTGGGCCGGGAGCGCGCCGCCGAGCTGGTGTTCACGGGCGAGGTCATCGACGCCCAGCGGGCCAAGGAGATCGGGCTCGTGAGCCGCGTCGTGCCCCACGACGAGCTCCTGGACACGGCGATGGTGCTCGCCGACCGCATCGCCGCCAACCCGCCGCTGGCCGTGCAGCGGATCAAGGCCGGGCTGCGGCGCTCGCTCGATCCGGACTGGCGGGAGCTGGGCGAGTGGGTCAGCACCTCGCTGTCGGAGCTGTTCCGCACCGAGGACCACCGCGAGGGCGTGAAGTCGTTCCTGGAGAAGCGGGCGCCGAACTTCGTCGGCCGCTGAGGATCGCCGGACGCGGCGTGAGTGACCGGCGGGCCCGGCCGGTCACTCGATGCCAGCGGCCTGCAGACCGACGGCCATGCCCTCCTCGACGGAGCGCTCGAAGCGGTCGATGTCCTCGTCGCCACTGGCCGCCATCTTGCCGTCGACGTAGCGGGCGTAGACCCCCTGCACGATGCACGACGAGCGCCAGGCGTTGAACGCCATCCAGTAGGAGAGGTCGTCGAGGTTGCGCCCCGACCCTTCCGCATAGCGGGCGGCCAGTTCCTCACGCGTCGGGAAGCCTTCGGCCCGGCTGGGCGGATCGGTGGCGGCGCGCGGGGCGTCGCCCTCCTCGGCCCACGACCGCAAGAGGTACGACACGTCGGCCATGGGGTCGCCCAGGGTGCACAGCTCCCAGTCGAGCATGGCGAGGATGGTGCCGTCGGGGGCGTGGATGCAGTTGCCCAGCCGGAAGTCGCCGTGCACGATGCGGGTCTCGTCGTCGGGCGGGCGGTTGTCGATGAGCCATTGCTGCAGCCGCTCCATGCCCGGCAGTTCCTTGGTCTTGGAGCCCTCCCACTGGGCCGACCAGCGGCGTAGTTGGCGGCCGAGGTAGTCGCTGCGCTTCGAGAGGTCGCCCAGGCCTACGGCGTCGATGTCGACCTTGTGCAGCGCGACGAGGATGTCGACGAGATGGTCGGCGGCGCGCCGGCGGGCCTCGGGCGACAGGGCCTCGGCGGCCTCGGCGTTGTGGAGCACCGGACCGTCCACGAACGCCATGACGTAGAAGGGCGCGTCGTTCACGGTGACGTCGGTGCACAGCCCGAGCGCCGGTGCCACGGGCACGTCCGAGCCGGCCAGCGCCGAGATGATCTTGTGCTCGCGCGCCACGTCGTGGGCGGTGGCCAGGACATGGCCGATCGGCGGGCGGCGCACCACGTAGTGGTGGTCGGCGTCGTCGTGGGCGATGTAGGTGAGGCACGAGTGGCCGCCGGCGACCCGGTCGAACCGCAGGGGCGGCACGACACCGTCGATGTGCTCCACGAACCACGCCGTCACTGGCGCGGGATCGATGCCTGCCGGTGCTTCGGCCTGGGTCATGGCGGTCTCCTCATCGTTGGCTTGGTGTGCGCTGCGCGAGGCCGAGGGCGCCCGCCCACACCCGGTTCAGCACGTCGAGCATCTCGCCGATCTCGGTGGGACCGTCGTGGGCGACGAACCCCAGGTAGGCCACCCGTTCGGCCATCGCCCCCAGGGCGGCGGCCAACCGCTCGGCGTCGACATCCTGGTCGGCCAGGCCGCGCTGTTGCCAGCGGCCGACAGCGTTGGCGATCCGGCTGATGTAGGCGAGGCGCGTCGCCCGCTGCAGCGAGGCGAAGCGGTCGTCGGCCAGGGCCAGTTGGTCGATGCTGGCCAGCACGCGGCGTTGGCGGCGTAGAACTCCAGGTACCGCCGGTTGGCCATGTCGATCCGGTCGATGGGAGCCGTCACGTTGCCCGCTTCGACCCCTCCGGTGACAGCGAAGGACTCCTCCAGGACCTCGGCCAGCACGGCCAGGAAGATCTCTTCCTTCGAGTCGAAGTGGGTGTAGAAGGTGCCGTGGGCCAGGTGGGCGCCCTCGACGATGTCGGCGATCTTGGCGTCGTGGAAGCCGCTGCGGTTGAAGACCGTGCGGGCCTCGCCGATGAGCACGCCGCGGGTGCGCTCGGACCGTTTGGTGCGGACGCGTCCGTCAGGCTCCGCCTCCGACCGAGAGCTGCCGTTGCCCGATTGACCGCGACCCACCGTCCTGCCCCCTCGGCCGTACCGCCCAGCACGCCGGTCCGACGCGACTGGAACGTCGATCCACCATACTGACCCCGACGTCGATATCACTCCTCGATCGATTGCCGGTCGGGTTCGCGGTGCGGCCGCCGGATCGGCAAAGGTGGGGGCGAGGGGAGGACCCGTGAGCGATCAAGTGACGACGACGACGTCCGTGGCGGCCGAGGTGCGGCAGTGGCTGCAGGAGCACTGGGACGGGGACCAGTCGCTGGCCGAATGGCGCGACGTGCTGGTCGAGTCGGGCTGGGGTTGCCCGACGTGGCCCCGGGAGTGGTACGGCCGGGGCCTGGCCGATTCCGTTCGGGAGGTGGTCGACGCCGAGTTCCGGAGGGTGGGGGCGGTCGGGCCGGCGACGGGTACCGGGATGGGCCTGGTGGCGCCCACGTTGCTGGAGCACGGCTCCGACGACCTCAAGTCCCGGCACCTGCGGCCCATCGTCACCGGCGAGCACACCTGGTGCCAGCTCTTCTCCGAGCCCGGCAGTGGGTCCGATCTCGCCGGACTCACCACCCGGGCGGATCTGGACGGCGACGAGTGGGTGATCAACGGGCAGAAGGTCTGGAACACCAGCGCCCATCACGCCAAGTACGCCATGTTGCTGGCCCGCACGGACTGGTCGGTGCCGAAGCACCGCGGCATCACCTACTTCGTCTTGCGCATGGATCAACCAGGCGTGCACGTGCGACCGCTGCGCCAGATGAACGGCTACGCGTCGTTCAACGAGGTCTTCCTGGACGACGCCCGCGTGCCCGCCGCTGATGTCGTGGGCCAGGTCGGGGAGGGCTGGCGGGTGGCGCTGGCCACCCTCGCCCACGAGCGCGGCCTCGCCACCCATCGCCAGCCGAGGTCCGACAGCGCCGGCGGCAGGGTGCTCCGTGAGGCCGCGGCCGAGGCAGCCGAGGCGTTCGAGCCCTACAAGTGGTACCCGCAGCGGGCGGGACGCGTCGATCTCATCGTCGAGCGGGCGAAGGCGGCCGGCCTGAACGACGATCCGGTCGTGCGCCAGGAGATCGCCGCGCTGCTGAGCCTGGCCCGCGCCGCACAGTGGACGGCGCAACGAGCCGTCGCCAACCGGGCCCTCGGCCGTCCGCCGGGAGCGGAGGGCTCGCTGGGCAAGCTCAACGGCAGCCGGATCGCCCGGGCCGCCGCTCATCTCCACGGGCGCCTCGCCGGCGCCAGCGCCACGTTGACCGGCAAGGACAGCGTGCTCGACGGGCTCATCACCGAGATCCTCGTGTCGGTCCCGGGCGGCTCCATCGCCGGGGGCACCGATGAGATCCAGCACAACATCATCGGTGAACGGGTGCTGGGCCTCCCGAAGGAGCCTCAGACCGACGCCAACATGCCGTTCTCCGAGGTCCCGAAGAACGTCGTCCGTTCGCCCGGCTCCAGGAGCTGAGCGGGGGTGGAGCTCGATCGTCAGGGTGTGCGCATCCACTACGAGATCTCCGGTGAGGGGCCGGCCCTGTTGCTGTCGCACGGGTTCGGCGCGTCGTCGCACATGTTCAGCCCGAACCGTGGCGCACTCGGGCGAGGGCACACCGTCATCACCTGGGACCAGCGGGGTCACGGCGCCAGCGACGCGCCCGACGATGCGGCGGCGTACTCAGCCGAGCTGGCCGTCGAGGACATGGCCGCGCTGCTCGACGCCGCCGATGCCGACAGGGGCGTGATCGGCGGCCACTCGCTGGGCGGCTACCTGTCCCTCGCCTTCCACCTGGCTCGCCCCGAGCGCGTCGAGGCGCTGGTCCTCATCGACACCGGACCTGGCTTCCGGAACCCCGACGCCCGCGCCGAGTGGAACCGCATGGCTGAAGGTTACGCCTCGGACCTGGAGCAGCGCGGTCTGACGGCACTCGGGCCGAGCGGTGAGCTGGCGGCGGACGTCCACCAGAGCGCCGCCGGCCTGGTGCACGCGGCGCGCCACGTGCTGCCGCAGCGCGACGCCGCGGTGCTGGAGTCGCTGCCCACGATCGCGGTGCCGGTGCTCGTGGTCGTGGGCGGCAACGACACGCGGTTCCTGGGCGGCGCCCGCTACATGGCGGCCAAGATTCCCAACGCCACACTGGTCGTGATCGACGGCGCCGGGCACGCGCCCAACATCACCCATGCCGCCGAGTTCGATGCCCACGTGCTCGCGTTCCTCGACCGTTTGGAGGTGTCCCGGTGACCGATGTGCAAGCCACCTTCGGCGATGTCGACGTGTCCCTGCCCGCCGGCAGCCACGTCGCCACCGTCACCATCCGCCGGCCCCCCGACAACTACTTCGACCTGGCGTTGATCGCGGCGATCGCCGATGCCTACGACCTCCTGGACGAAGATCCGGCGTGCCGTGCCATCGTCCTCGGCTCCGAGGGCAAGCACTTCTGCGCCGGCGCGGCACTGGCCCGGAAGTCGTCGGATCCGGCACCGGCGACCGGTGGTCGCCACCTGTACGACGAGGCCGTGCGCGTCTTCGCCGCCCGCAAGCCGGTCGTGGCGGCCGTGCGGGGCGCGGCCGTGGGCGGCGGGCTCGGCCTGGCGCTGTCGGCCGACTTCCGCGTCGGCGCCCCGGAGAGCCGGATGACCGCCAATTTCGCCCGTCTCGGCTTCCATCACGGCTTCGGGCTGACCGTCACGCTGCCGGCCATCGTCGGCCAGCAGCGGGCGCTGGAGATGCTCTACACGGGCGTGCGCCTGGGCGGCGAGGACGCCCACCACATCGGGTTGCTCGACCGGTTGGTGGCGGCCGACGAGGTCGACGCCGCCGCCGCCGCGCTCGCGGGCGAGATCGCGGCGTCGGCGCCGCTGGCGGTGGAGAGCATCCGCGAGACCATGCGGGGCGATCTGGCGGGGCGCATTCGCGCCGCCACCGATCGGGAGAAGGCCGAGCAGGACCGCCTCAACAGCACCGCCGACTTCGCCGAAGGCGTGCGGGCCATGGCCGAACGGCGCCCGGCCGACTTCCAACGCCGCTAGCCGCGCCAGCCGCCGCGCGCGCCCTTTCGCGCTGCGCGAAAGGGTGTGCGCGAAACGGGTGGGCGCCGGTCGCCACCGACCCGCCCAACCACGCGCAGCCTGCGCGCTTCGCCGCGCCCCAGAGCGTCCGAGCGCGCAGGCCGCGCGAAATAGGGCGGGGGGCTGGCGCGGCACGGCGCGGGAAAGCGCTGGTGGGGGCGCCGACCGGGCGCCGACCGGCTGCCTCCGATGCGGAGGGTTGCGCGCTCGCGGGCCCGGAAGCCCCGCTCAGCCGTGGGCGACGGGGATGGACACGCCGATGCCGCCCAGGGTCTCGGCGCCGTAGCGGGCGATCTCGGCCCCGAGGTCGAGTGGCCGCGGGCGCGGGTCCTTGGCCGCGGCGCGAATCTCGTCGGTGATCACGTCGGCCGGCAGGAGCCAGCTCACCTCGAACTCGATGCCGTCGGGGTCGTGGGCGTACAGCGCCTTCGTGGTGACGTGGTCCGACGCCCCCACCAGCGCTCCTCGGTCCTGGAGCAGCCCGGCGATGCGTTGCAGTTCGGCCAGCGTGTCGACCTCCCACGCCAAGTGGTAGAGGCCCACCGTGGTCCGTCCGGCCTCCGACGGCCCGGCGCCCGAGCCGATCTGGAAGGCGCCGAGGTCGTGGTCGTTGGTCGATCCGGGCGCCTGGAAGAAGGCGGCCCGGCCCGGCATCCAGACGAGGGTCTTGAAGCCGAGGACGCTCTCGTAGAACTCGCGGGTCCGCTCGACGTCGCGGACGTAGAGCACGGCGTGGTTCAGGCGGGTGACAGGCATGCGGACGCTCCTGACGGGTGGATTCCCGCCAGCCAGCGTACGGCGATCCCGGCCGCTCGATGCGGCGTGAGAAGGGTCGCTCTGCGACGATGGCGCCATGAGTGATGATCCCGTCGTCGTCGACGAGCGTTCGGCCTCGCGCTTCGCCGTGGAGATCGACGGCCACGTGGCCGAGCTCGTCTACGGGCGCAAGGGCGATCACCTCACGCTGGTGCACACCGGCGTTCCTGAGGAGCTGAACGGACGCGGCCTCGGGGGGAAGCTGGTGCGCAAGTCCGTGGACGTCGCCGAAGCCGAGGGGCTCACGCTGATCCCTCAGTGCGAGTTCGCGCGGGGCTGGCTGGAGGGCCACCCCGACGTCGCCAGCAGGGTCAACATAGAGTGGCCTCCCAAATGAATCGCCAGCACGAGCTGAAGAGGGACCCGCATGGAACGTGAAGCCTGGATCATCGACGCCGTCCGCTCGCCACGGGGCAAGGGCAAGGAGAACGGCTCGCTGCACCCCGTTCATCCGCAGCGGATCCTCGCTCAAGTGCTGAACGCCCTGCAGGCCCGCAACGGTTTCGACACCGCCGATGTGGACGACGTCGTCATGGGTTGCGGCGCCGGTAGCGGTGACCACGCCATGGACATCGCCCGCATGGCGGCCCTCGATGCCGGCTGGTCGCTGGACGCTCCGGGCGTCACGCTCAACCGTTTCTGCGGCTCGGGTCAGCAAGCGGTGAACTTCGCCGCCATGGGCGTGCTCGCCGGCTTCCAGGACCTCGTCGTGGGCGGCGGCATCGAGTCGATGTCGAGGCCGGCGCCGCTCCACGTCGACGGCTTCACCGCCAACAACGCCCACCTGCGCGACCAGTACAACATGGTGGCCCAGGGCATCTCCGCCGACCTGATCGCCAGCGTCGAGGGATTCTCCCGCACCGAGTGCGACTCGCTCGCCGTCGACAGCCAGAACCGGGCGCAGGCGGCCATCGCCGAGGGCCGTTTCGAGAAGTCGATCGTGCCGATCTTCAAGGACGACGGCACCCTCGCGCTCGACCACGACGAGTTCCCCCGTCCGGGCACCACGCTCGAAGATCTGGCCAAGCTCACTCCCAGCTTCGAGAAGATGGGCTCCGCCACCATGCCCGGCGCCGAGATCACCGTCGACCAGACGGCGTTGCTGGCCTACCCGCACCTCAACGAGATCCGCCACGTGCATCACGCCGGCAACTCCTCGGGTGTGGTGGACGGCGCCTCCGCGGTGCTGGTGGTCTCGCCCGAGTACGCCCGCGCCCACGGCATGACCCCGCGGGCCAAGATCATCATGAGCGCGGTTGCCGGCACCGAGCCAGTCATCATGTTGACCGCTCCCGGGCCGGCCGCCACTCGGTGCGTGGAGAAGGCGGGCATGACCTTCGACGACATCGACCTCATCGAGGTGAACGAGGCGTTCGCGTCGGTGGTGCTCAAGTTCCTGCGCGACACCAAAGTCGACTGGGACAAGTGCAACGTGAACGGTGGCGCCATGGCCTTGGGCCACCCGATCGGGGCGACGGGCGGCATGCTCATCGGCACCGTGCTCGACGAGCTGGAGCGCCGCGACCTGTCGACCGGTCTGGTCACCATGTGCACCGGCGGCGGCATGGGTACCGCAACCATCATCGAACGCATCTGACGAGCGCTCCTCGCGGGCGCTCCCGACACGCATGGGGGGACCATGGATACCGAAGAGACTCGCGCCCTGATGGAGAGGTTCGTGGCCGCGAGGGCGGCCAACGACACCGCCGCGCTCGAGACGCTGCTCACCGACGATGTCGAGTGGCACCTGCCGGTCGGCGCCGGCTCCGGTCCCTTCGTCGGTCGCGAGGCTGTGACCACCGCCCTCGGCGGTGGGGTGTCGGGGCAGCTCTTCGACCTCTCGACCATGAAGCGTGAGGTGTGGAAGGTGATCGCGGACGGCGACACCGCCGCCGTGCAGCTGCGGGTCAGTGCCCGCACGCTGAAGGACGCCGACTACGTCAACGAGTACTGCTGGGTCTACACCTGCCGCGACGGCAAGGTCGCCCGGATGGTGGAGTACGCCGACACGCTGAACGCGGCGCGCATCTTGGGCTTCGTCAAGTCCTGACCGCTCGCCGGCTCGCCGGCAAAGGAGACGCACATGTCCTGGGATTTCGAGACCGATCCAGCGTTCCAGAAGGACCTCGACTGGATCGAGGAGTTCGTGCGCAACGAGATCGAGCCGCTCGACTTCGTCGTGCGCAACCCGTACGACATCAAGGATCCGGTGCGGGCCGCCATCATCCCGCCGCTCCAGGAGCGCGTGCGCGAGCGCGGCCTCTGGGCGTGCCACCTCGGGCCCGAGCTCGGTGGCCAGGGCTACGGCCAGGTGAAGCTGGCGTTGATGAACGAGATACTGGGCCGGGCCCGCTGCGCGTCGATCATCTTCGGCTGCCAGGCGCCCGACTCCGGCAACAGCGAGATCCTGGCCCACTACGGCACGCCCGAGCAGAAGAAGCAGTTCCTCGAGCCGCTCCTGCGCAACGAGATCGTGTCGTGCTTCTCCATGACGGAACCGCAGGGTGGCGCCGACCCGAAGGTGTTCACCACCCGCGCCGAACTGGACGGTGACGAGTGGGTCATCAACGGCGAGAAGTGGTTCAGCTCGAACGCGGCGCTGTCCACCTTCCTGATCGTGATGGCGGTGACCGAGCCCGACAACCCGCCATATCAGCGCATGTCGATGATCTTGGTGCCCACCGCCACGCCCGGCGTCGAGATCATGCGCCACGTCGGCCTGGGCGACGAGCCGATGGGCGAAGGCATGCACGCCTACGTTCGCTACGACAACGTGCGCGTGCCCAAGGAGAACCTGTTGGGTCCCCGGGGTGGGGCGTTCGTCGTGGCCCAGACCCGTCTCGGCGGCGGCCGCATCCATCACGCGATGCGCACCGTGGGCCTGGTGCAGCGCTGCTTCGACCTCATGTGCGAGCGGGCCGTCTCGCGGTCTACGCAGGATGAGATGCTCGGCAAGAAGCAGCTCGTGCAGGGCATGGTGGCCGACTCGTGGATCGACATGGAGAGCCTGCGCCTCGTGGTGTTGCGCACGGCGTGGCGAGTCGACAAGTACAAGGACTACAAGCGGGTGCGCAAGGACATCAGCGCGGTGAAGGCCATGATGCCGAGGGTCCTGCACGACGTCGCCTCCCGGGCCTTGCAGATCCACGGCTCCCTCGGCGTCTCCAACGAGATGCCGTTCGTCCACTACGTCATCGAGTCGTTCCACATGGGCCTGGCCGACGGCCCCACCGAGGTCCACAAGGTGACGCTGGCCCGGCTCCTGCTGTCGGAGTACAAGCCGGCCGAAGGGCTGTTCCCGAACCACCACCTGCCGGCGCTCAAGGCCGAGGCCCGCGCCCAGTACGCCGACATCCTCGATCGCTACGCCCACGACGAGGTCTGAACCCATGGACGAGCCGACCGGCTTCGAGGCCGACCGTGTGACGGCGTGGCTGGCCGACCAGCTACCGGGGCTCGTGGCGCCGCTGCGGTGGACCGCGCTGGCCGGCGGCCACTCCAACTTCACCTACCGCGTCGACGACGCCGCCGGGATGACGTTCGTCCTGCGGCGGCCACCGCTCGGTGAGCTGCTGCCGACGGCCCACGACATGGGTCGCGAGTTCACGGTGATGTCGGGCCTGTGGCCCACGCCCGTGCCCGTGCCCGAACCGCTGGCGTTCTGCGACGATCTCGATGTCACGGGAGCGAAGTTCTACGCCATGGGATGGGTCGAGGGTCGCCCGCTCTACACCGCGGAGGATGCCGAGGAGCACCTCAGCGTCGAGGCGCGGGGTCGCACCGGTCCGTCGTTCATCGACACCCTGGCCGATCTGCACGTCCTCGATCCCGACGAGATCGGTCTCGGCGGCCTGGGCAAGCGCGACTCCTACGTCGGCCGGCAGCTGCACCGCTGGTACGCGTCGTGGAACGCGTCCAAGACCCGCGAGCTGCCGGACGTGGATCGGCTGCACGACTTCCTGGTGGAGCGGCTGCCCGAGCAGCGCAAGGTGAGCGTGGTGCACGGCGACTACGGCCTCCACAACTGCCGGGTGGCCTCCGACGGTCACATCGCCGCCGTGGTCGACTGGGAGATCTCCACCCTGGGCGATCCCATGGCCGATCTCGCCTATTGCATCAACGCCTGGGTCGAGTCGCCCGACGAGACCGAGGGCGTAGCCACTACACCTACCGCCCTGCCCGGTTTCTCCAGCCGCCAGGAGCTGCTCGACCGCTACGAGGCGCGCACCGGCACCGACCTGTCGGGCATCGACTACTACCGCGCCTTCAACCACTGGAAGTCGGTCGGCATCATGCAGGGGGTCTACGCCCGCTACCTGCACGGTCAGAAGGAGACCACCTCGGTCGATGTCGATTCCTTCCCGGCTCGCATCGACCGGAGCCTGCGCTTGGCGATGGAAGCGGCCGACCGCCTCCCACCTAAGCTGGATTAGGTTCGCCGTTTGGCGTAGGGGGTCTGGAGTCGGTGCACGGCAGCGCAGTGGTGGTCGGTGTGGGCGAATCCGAGTACTACCGACGCGGCGGGTCCACCCACACCGAGTTCCAACTGGCGTGCATCGCCATCCGCAACGCCGTGGCCGACGCCGGGCTCGCTCTGGCCGACGTCGACGGGTTCGTGTCCTACATGGACCGCAACGAGCCGGTGCGGCTGAGCGCGGCGCTCGGTGTCGGCGACGTCCACTTCACCGCCCAGACCTTCGGCGGCGGCGGCAACGGCGTCGGGGCCGCCGTGTCGCTGGCCGACGCCGCCATCACCGCGGGCTACGCCGAGACGGTGGTCGTCTACCGGGCCCTGGCCCAAGGGCAGTTCGAGCGCTACGGCCGCCCTCGCGGCGGGCGCCGCGCGCCGGGAGCCAGCGCCTACACGCTGCCCTACGGCATGCTCTCGCCCGCTCAGATCTGCGCCATGCAGACGACCCGGTTCATGCACGACCACGGTGTCACCCAGGACAGCCTGGCCGAGATCGTGCTCACCTGCTACGACCACGCCCAGCGCAACCCGCGGGCGATCCGCTGCGGCACGCCACTGACCGCCGAGGAGTACCACACGTCGCGCTGGATCACCTCGCCGTTCCATCTGTACGACTGCTGCCCGGAGAACGACGGCGCCGCCGCCATCGTGGTCACCACGGCCGAGCGGGCCCGCGACCTGGCCAAGCCCCCGGTCGCCATCGTCGCCGCCGCCCACGGCCTGAGCCACCGCGACGGGGTGCCCGCGTTCGCCGAGAAGAACTTCCCGACGGCCCACCACCGCGAGGTGGGCCGGTTGCTGTGGGAACGGGCCGGGGTGGGCCCGGCCGATGTCGGCGTCGCCCAGTTCTACGAGAACTTCAGCGGTCCCGTGCTCATGGCCATCACCGAGATGGGCTTCTGCGACCCGGACGGCGTGAACGACTTCGTGGCCGGCGGGCGGCTGCGGTGGCCCGATGGCGCGCTGCCGCTCAACACGAGCGGCGGCAACTTCGGGGAGGCCTACATCCACGGCATGGAGAACGTGAACGAGGCCGTGCGCCAGGTCAGAGGAGAGTCCACGTGCCAGGTGGCTGACGTCGAGCTGAGCCTGTCGGTGTCCGGTCCGGGGTTCGCTCCGGGCAGCGCCGTGCTCTTCGGTGCGCTATGAGCGCTATCGGCGAGGGCTCGCCGGTGACGGGCGCCATGCCCGAGAGCTGGGCCCTCCCGGTCGTCGACGCGTTCAACCGCGACTGGTTCACGTCAGGCGAGCTCGCCGTGCAGCAGTGCGAGAGCTGCGCCACGTTGCAGCACCCGCCCGAAGAGATCTGTCACGTGTGCGGGGGCATGTCGTTCTCCACCACGGCGCTGGCGCCCGAGGGCACCGTGCACAGCTTCACCGTGGTGCATCACTCGGTCCACACCGCGCTCGACGCGGTGGTGCCGTACGTGGTGGTGCTCGTGAGCCTGGACGCCGCGCCCGACCTGCGCGTGGTGGGCAACCTGTTGGACAGGGCCGCCGATGACGTGATGATCGGCCTGCCGGTCGAGGCGGTCTGGCTGGAGCGAATTGCCGATGACGGGACGAAGGTGCTGCTGCCGCAGTGGCGGCGGCGCACCGGCAACGAATGAGACGGAAGGAGCTGCTGTGAGCACGCAAGAGATGGCCAAGAACGCATGGAGGCTCGAGACGCCCGGTGTCGAGGGCTGGACACGAACGGCCCGGCCGAACGATCCGGACAAGTACTTCATGGTGTCGGCCGACTGCCACGTCACCGAGTCGCTGCAGTTCCTCGAACGCATCGACGGGGACTACGCCGACCGCGTCCCCCACGTGGAGAAGCGCGACGACGGTGCCGAGTTCCTCATCACCGAGGGCAACCGGCCGCAGATGGTGAAGCCGCCGAGCGGCCGCACGGTGCAGGAGCAGCAGACGTTCGAGCGACCGGAGCACAACCGCGACCCGAAGTCACGCATGGAGGACGAGGACCTGCTGCGGGTCGGGGCGGGCCGCAGCGTCGAGCAGCGGCTGGCCGATCAAGCCGCCGACGGCGTCGATGTCGAGATCATGTTCCCCACCACCGGGCTGCTCTGCTGGGCCACGCCGGACCCCAAGTTCGCCATGAAGATGTGCCAGGCGTGGAACCGGTGGGCGGCTGACGAGATCGGCGCCCACATGCTGGGCGACCATCCCAAGATGCTGCCGATGGCGCTCATCGCGGCGGGCGACCAGGAGGGCGCGCAGCGCGAGATCGAATGGGCCGCCGAGCACGGGTTCCGCGGCATCTGCCTCGGCAACGCCCCGACCTACGGGCCCACCGAGCCGGGCAAGCTCCAGTACAACGATCCCTCGTTCGAGGACATGTGGTCGCTCATCGAGGAGACCGGCTTGGTGATCACGCTGCACGTGTCGAGCGGCCGTGATCCACGCGCCGTCGGCGGCCGAGGCGGGGCGATCATCAACTACGTGTGCCACTCGATGGAGACCACGATCGAGCCCCTCGTGCAACTCATCACCGCCGGCGTGTTCGAGCGCCACCCGGGCATCCAGGCCGGGCTGGTCGAGAGTGGCATCGGGTTCGTGCCGTGGCTACTGGAGACGATGGACCACGCCTACCGGGCCCATCACTTCTGGGTGCGCCCGGTCATTCCCGAACTGCCGTCGGCCTACTTCCGGCGCAACTGCTTCGCCACGTTCCAGCAGGACGAGGTCGGGCTCATGAACGTGGAGCAGCTGGACCTGGTCGACAACATGCTGTGGGCCAACGACTACCCCCATCACGAGGGTGTCTGGCCGCACTCGGCGGCCTCGATCGAGCGGACCATGGGCCATCTCACCGACGCCAGCCGGGCCCAGATCCTGGGGCTCAACGCCGCCCGCATCTTCGGCCTCCAGGTGCCGGGCTGATCGCTCGACGGGCCCGGTCGGGGCACCCGTGTGTTACGTTCCCGGCAGCAGTCAAGGGAAGTCCGGTGCGACGCCGGCGCGGTCCTCGCCACTGTGACCAGGGAGTGAAGCTGCTATGAGCCACTGGGTGATCCGGAAGGCAATCCGGCCGGGAAGGCGCAGCCGAGCATCGATCTGGGAGCCAGGAGACCTGCTGCTACGGGCCCTACGAGAGATGGGATCATCAACATGAGCACGATCACCGCCCCCGCAGGCGCTGGAGCGCGCATCGACGTGCCGGTCTGGGCCTTTGCGGTCATGGCCTTCGGGCTGTTCTTCTCCTACATGGTGCTGCAGGAGAACGGCTGGCTCGTGAACAGCTGGATGACCATCCACGAGTTCTTCCACGACGGTCGCCACGCACTCGGCTTCCCCTGCCACTGATCAGCGGCAGCCTCCCATGAAGAACACCGGTATCAAGGGGTTCGTTCTGCGCGGGCTGGCGGCCGGCGCCGCCGGTGGTGCCGCCGCCGCGCTGTTCATCCGCTTCGTGACCGAGACCCAGATCGGACATGCCCTCGGGTTCGAGGACGCCAAAGGCATCGGCGCGGCGCCGGGTGAGGCGGCCGAGTTCAGCCGCAGTACCCAGCACTGGGGTGGCATGGCGGCGGCGCTGATCTACGGCGCCGCACTCGGTTTGGTGCTCGGTGTCGCCACGGCCGCCCTCCACCATCGCCTCACCGGCCGCAACGAGTTCCAGCGCGGGCTGAAGGTAGCGGCCGCCGGGTTCGTCGCGCTGGTCTTCATCCCCGCGCTCAAGTACCCGCCGAACCCGCCGACGGTCGGCAACCCCGACACGATCGGCCAGCGATCGAGCGAGTACCTCCTGCTGATGATGGCGTCCATCATCGTGGTGTTCCTGGCGTGGCACTTCTGGATGTGGTTGACCGAGCGGGGGTGGGACGGCGCGCCCCGCTTCATCGTGGGCGGCGGGACGTTGGTGCTCGCCGTGACGCTGCTGGTCGTGCTGTGGCCGGCCAGTCCCGATGCCATCAATCCACCCGAGAACGAGGCGGCGCCGGCGTTGCAGGTGCGCGAGGGCGCCCCACCCGACGTGCTGGCGGCGATGCTGGCCAACGCCCGCGCCACCGGCGACGGCTGGATCCGCGACCCAACCGACCCCGGTCGCCCCCTCGACCTCGCCTCGATCTCCGATCCGCAGCAGCTGGCCGGCGCGCCAGCGGCGGTCAACACCACCAAGCTCGTGCCGAACGCCTACACCAACGTGATCTGGCACTTCCGCATCCTGTCCATCGGCGGCCTGGCGCTGCTGTGGGCGGTGATCGCAGCGGTCTTCGGCCTGCTGTCTGACGCGCCGGCGCGGGCCGACGCCAAGGCACGCCGCACCTCCAACATGACGGAGCCTCTCGCGGGAGCGTGATCCATGGCCACCTCCGCCTGCACCATCGTCGGCGACACCTCTGGCTCGGACGACATCCTCACGGCCGATGCCCTCGCGTTGGTGGCGGAGATGGAACGCGTGCACGGGGCCCGGCGCCTCGCCCTGCTCGATCAGCGCCGCCAGCGCGCCGATCGGTTCCGCCTCGGCGAGCGACCGGCATTGCTGGAGGAGACGGCCGAGATTCGCGCCGGCGAGTGGCAGGTGCGGCCGGCGCCGCCCGACCTGGTCGACCGGCGCTGTGAGATCACCGGCCCGGCCGAGCCGAAGATGGCCATCGGCGCCCTCAACTCGGGAGCCCGCGTGTTCATGGCCGACATCGAGGACGCGCTGTCGCCGGCGTGGGGGAACGTGCTGACGGCGCAGCGCACGATCCGTGACGCCGCCGATCTGAGCCTCACGTTCACCCGTCCGGAGGGCTCGGTCGACCGTCTCGACGAGTCGATCGCCACCCTGGTGGTGCGGCCGCGCGGTCTCCACCTATCGGAGCGGCGCGTCCTGGTCGACGGTGTGGCGGTGTCGGCGTCGTTGTTCGACGTCGCCCTCGCCGCCGTGCACGCGGCGCCGCGGCTGCTCGCCCGCGGCAGCGGGCTGTACCTCTACCTGCCCAAGCTCGAGAGTCATTACGAAGCCGAGTGGTGGGATGCCGCGCTGGCCGATCTGGAGAGCCGGCTCGGCCAGCCGCACGGCAGCATCCGGGTGACGGTGCTCATCGAGACCGTGCTGGCGGCCTACGAGATGGAGGAGATCCTCTACGCCCTGCGCGATCGCATCACCGGGCTGAACGCCGGGCGATGGGACTACATCTTCTCGTTCATCAAGAAGTTCGGCCATGACCAAGCCCACGTCCTGCCCGATCGCGCCCAGATCACCATGACGGTCCCGTTCATGGCGGCCTACGCCCGTCGCCTCGTGGCCATCTGCCACCGGCGGGGCGCGCACGCCATCGGCGGGATGTCGGCGTTCATCCCCAACCGGCGCAAGCCTGACGTGACCGAGCGGGCGCTGGCCCAGGTCCGCGCCGACAAGGAACGGGAAGCAGGCCTCGGCTACGACGGCACCTGGGTCGCCCACCCCGATCTGGTGCGGGTGGCCACCGCCGCGTTCGACGCCGTCTTGGGTGACCGGCCGAACCAGCTCGATGTCCGGCCGCCGGTCGACCCTGACGCCACCGCCCTGCTCGTCACCGACATCCCGGGCTCGTCGATGACGATGGCCGGGCTCAAGAACGACGTGAGCGTGGCGGTCCAGTACCTCGAGGCGTGGCTCGGCGGGCGGGGCGCCGTGGCCATCAACGATCTGATGGAGGACGCCGCCACCGCCGAGATCTCCCGCAGCCAGCTGTGGCAGTGGGTGCGGCTCGGCGCCACGCTCGACGACGGTACCGTCGTCACCGCCGCGCTGGTGGCGGCCGAGCTCGACGCCGAGGTGGTGCGCCTCGGCGCCACCGGTCTCGATGCCGAGCGGCTCGCGCTGGCCGCCGCGCTGGTGCGGGAGGTGGCGCTGGCCGACGTGTTGCCCGACTTCCTGACCGTCGTCGCCGAACGTCACCTCGTGTGACGAGCGGGCCCAGTCCTTCAGTGTTTGACCCTCAGTTGCTGTAGACGCGCCCTGGGACGACGAAGACGGCGGTGCGCCGCTGCTCGAGCATCACTCGGTCGTAGGCATCCCAGTCGTCGTGGGTGCCGCCGGCCGCCGTGAACACGTCTCGCAGCAGCACGCGCAGGCGCTCGGCGTCGAACGACGGGTTCGGGTCGTCGGGGCCGATGAGCTCGGCCTCACCCTCGACCGTGGCCCACTGCCAGCTCGAGCGGAACGTCACCGTGATCTGGGGCCGGGCGCGGAGGTTCCGCAGCTTGGCCGGGCCGTAGGTCACGAACGCGACCACCTGCTCGCCCGTTACTGGATGGGCCATGAGGCCGGCGTTCACCAGCGAGGCCTGGATCGTCAGGTCGGCGCGCAGCGTCGAGACAACGGCGAGGAACTGCTCGCGGCCGGCGAGCTCGGCAACATCGGCGAGGGTCGTCATGGCTCAACGCTAGGCAGGTTGGCCGAACTTCTTTCCCGCCGCGGTAGACAAAGACTGATCTCGATCGTCGTAGGGACATGATCCGATACGAGGTGACCCGATGAACTACCTGCTCTTCGTCTGTGTCGACGGCCCGATCGACGCCGACCCGGCGGAGCTCGACGCCTCCGCCTGGGTCGAGGAGATGACGGTTCGGTCCGTACGTTCGTTGGGCGAGCAGCTCGCGCCGGCCGACGATGCGACGACGGTGCGCGTGCGTGACGGCAAGACCATGTTGACCGACGGACCCTTCGCCGAGACCAAGGAGCAGATCTGCGGATTCGATCTCATCGAGTGCGCTGATCTCGACGAAGCGATCGAGGTGGCGGCGAAGCACCCGATGGCGCGCTTCGGCATGATCGAGGTGAGGCCGTTCTGGACGCCGCCCACGCCCTCGTAGACACCCACGCCCGTGAGTGGGGTGTCATCGTCGCCGGCCTGATCCGCCTCACGGGCGACTGGGATCTCGCCGAAGAGTGCGCGCAGGAGGCGTTCATGACGGCGTGGCAACGCTGGCCGATCGATGGCGTGCCCGAACGGCCGGGCGCGTGGCTCACCACGACGGCGCGGCGCCGCGCCCTCGACCGACTCCGGCGCAGCGCCCTCGAATCGACGAAGCTGGAGCAGCTCACGGCGGCGCTGGGTGAGGGCGGACCGTGCGAGCCGTGGTCGAACGGGCTCGACGACGACCAGCTGTGCCTCATCTTCACGTGCTGCCACCCGGCCCTGTCCATCGAGGCACGCGTCGCCCTCACGCTGCGCGCCGTTGCCGGGCTGACCACGGCCGAGATCGCCCGCGCCTTCCTGGTCACGGAACGGACGATGACGCAGCGCCTCTTCCGGGCCAAGCGCAAGATCCGTGACGCCGCCATCCCGTTCCGGGTGCCCGCCGCCGGCCAGCTGAGCGAACGGCTCGAGTCGGTGCTGGCCGTCCTCTACCTCGTGTTCAACGAGGGCTACTACGCGTCGAGCGGCGCCGAGGTCTCCCGCCGGGCCCTGTGCACGGAGGCGATCCGCCTCACCCGTCTGGTGCTCGAGCGGATGCCCGACGAGCCCGACGTCGCCGGGCTGGGCGCCCTCATGGAGCTCCACGACGCCCGCCGGCCCGCCCGCACGGACGCCAACGGCGACATCGTCGCCCTCGACGAGCAAGACCGGACGCTCTGGGACCGTGAACGCATCGACCACGGTGTCGATCTGCTCGAGGCGGCGCTGGTGCGGTGCCGGCCGGGCCCGTATCAGCTCCAGGCGGCGATCGCCGCCTGTCACGCCACAGCGCTCGACGCCGCATCCACGGACTGGACGCGGATCGCCAGGCTCTACGGCCAGTTGCTGGTGTTCGTGCCCAGCCCCATCGTCGAGCTCAATCGAGCCGTGGCCGTAGCCATGGCGGAGGGACCGCTCGAAGGGCTGGCGATCGTCGACGCCCTCATCGCCGGCGGCGCCCTGCCCGACTACCACCTGCTACCGGCGACCCGGGCCGATCTGCTGCGGCGCCTGGGGCGCACCCTCGAAGCGGCGGCGTCGTACCGAGACGCGTTGGCGCTCGTCACCAACGAAGCCGAACGCCGCTTCCTCGAACGCCGCCTGAGGGAGACCGACGGTTCCCTCCGGTAAGTGCCGGCGCGTGCCGGGCCGGGTTCCGACGAACCGACGCGCGTTGTCCGTCACCGACAGGGTCAAAGCGCGTCAGTTCGCCCCGGTTCCTCGACGCCACGGTGCGATCGAGCCCACGTCTTGGCCCACGAGTCCAGCGGCTCGAGCGCCGCGCCTAGGGATGCGCCCAGCGCGGTGAGCTCGTGGGCGCCGTCTTCTGACTTCGTCACCAGCCCGGCAACATGCAGCTCCCGCAGCCGCTCGTAGAGCACGCTCGACGACAGCCCGTCGCAGCGGCCGAGCAGCGCCCGTGCCCCGAGCGGGCCGTCGCGCAGCTCCCACAGCACGCGGAGCGCCCACCGGTGGCCGAGGAGGTCCATCGCCGCCATCAGGGGCCGGCCGGTGGTCGATCCTCGGATGGGACGGCCAGGCAGCGGCGGCGGTCGAGCGGGCAATCGTCAAACCTCTTGTGTTTCGACTTCCGAAACGATACGGTGTTTCGGTAACAGAAACATACCCGGGGCGGGGGACGAAAGCGAAGGAGACACCATGACCCGCATCGCTCCAGTGCAGCCACCCTACGCAGCCGCCGTCGGTGCCCTGCTGGAAGGGCTCATGCCGCCCGGCCAGGCGCCGATCGGGCTGTTCCGCACCTTTGCCCGCAACGTTGTCATGACCGAGGCGATGGGCGGTTGGGGCGGCTACGAGCTCAATCGCCGGCTCTCGCTGACCCTGCGCGAGCGCGAGATCGTCATCGATCGCACCTGTGCCCGCTGCCGTTGCGAGTACGAGTGGGGTGTCCACGTCGCCTACTTCGGCGAGCGGGCCGGACTCACGGCGGATCAGATCCGGTCGCTCACCCACGGCTCGGCCGATGATGCGTGCTGGGACGCCGATCGCGATCGACTGCTGGTGCGAGCCGTCGACGCCCTCCACGACGGCGCCGACATCGGCGACGACCTCTGGTCCGATCTGACGACCGTGTTCGACGAGGCGCAGCTGCTCGACCTCACGATGTTGTGCGGCTGGTACCACGCCATCAGCTTCACGGCGACCGCGGCGCGCGTGGCGCTGGAGGACTGGGCGCCACGCTTCGCCGACGTCGCCGCCGCCGCCCCCGCCGCCCCCGCCCCCGCCCCCGCCGCCCACCGAATTCGCCGCGGCCTGCGCGCTTGACCGCGCCGCAGCGCGTCCAAGCGCGCAGGCTGCGCGGATCTGGACGTGGACGCGATCAGGGTGTGGCTACCACCTAGGACCGACGCAGGCGAGCACGGTCGATCGTCCCGCGACGGCGTCGTACGATCCTTCGATGAAGGCGGTCGCCTACCGGTTGCGTGGCACCCTGCGTACCCGCTGGACCACGACCCTGGTGCTCACCGCCATCGTCGCCGTCATGTGCGGACTCGTGATCACCTTCGCCGCCGGCGCCCAACGCACGACCAGCGCCCCCGCCCGCTACACGCAGTCGGTCGGGGGCGCCTTCGACGCCCAGGTGACGCAAGAGGAAGGCGGGCGGCCGCGAACCGACGAGATCCGTGCGCTGCCAGGCGTGGCCAGTGCCGACTCGTACACCTTCGTGTTCGGTGGGCTGGTGGTCCCCGGAGCACCCGAGTCGATGGAGACGTTGGTGTTTGCCGGCTCCCAGCTGGCGGTCGGCGCCGAGCTCGTGAGTGGGCGAGCGGCGGACCCGGCGGTGGAGGGCGAGTTCGTGGCCACGCCGAGCTTCGTGAAGCAGGCCGGCGCCCACCTGGGCGACCAGTTCGAGCTGGTGACGTTCACGCAAGAGCAGGGCGACTCCGGTGCCTACGGGGTCGCGCCGCCGGCCGGCCCGAGCTTGACGGCCACGCTGGTGGGTGTCGTCGATGGACCCGGAACCATCGAGGATCCGACGCCGCTCGCGGTGTTCGCGCCGGCGCTGCTCGAACGCCCCGATATCGGAGTGTCGCAGACCAGGATCGTCGTGCGCCTGGACGACGGTGTCAGCGTCGAGCAGTTCCATGCCGCGCTCGACACGTTGCCGGACAGCACCGGACTGTCGATCGGCCCCGCTCAGGTCATCAGCGCCCAGATGGAGCGAGCGGTCGACACTCAAGGCCGGGGCCTCTGGATCCTGGCGATCGTGTCCGGCATCGCCGCGATCGCCGTGCTCGGTCAGATCATCACCCGCCAGGTCCGGCTGTCGATTGCCGAGCGCCAGCAACTGGCGGCGATCGGCTACACCGAGGGCGAGGCGCTGGCCGAGTCCGTGCTACGCGCCAGCCTGCCGATCGTCGCCGGCTGCGTCCTTGGCGCGATCTCGTCGGTGGCGTTCTCCGGGATCTTCCCGACCGGCTTCATCCGCCAGATCGAGCCGCAACCTGGCCTGCGCGTCGAGTCGGCGACCACGCTGGTGGCAGTGGCCGTGCTCATCGCCGCGCTGTTGTTGTGGACGGCAGCGTCGCTGGTGCTGGCACGATCCGACATCCGGTCGGTTCGCCCGTCACCCACGATCGAGGCGATCACGTCCCACTCGGCCAGCCCCGCCGCCAGTGTCGGACTGCGGTTCGCCTTCACTCGCGCCAAGGGCGAGCGCGGTTCGGTCCGGGCCGCACTTGCGGGTGTCGTGCTGGCTGTCGGCGGTCTCGTGGCCGCCATCACCTTCGGGGTGAGCGTCAATCGTCTGATCGACGAGCCGTTCCGGTACGGGGGCAACTACGACGTCGCCATGGGCGACAACGGTGGCGAGGAGATCGACCAGCAGCTCGCCGCCGAGTTGACGGCCGATCCCGACGTCACGTCCCTGATGTTCTACGCCGGCAGCTATGGACGGGCGGGGACGACGACGGTGCCGCTGAGCGGATTGCATGCCGTCAGAGGAGAGGGGACCCCGGCCGTGCTCGCTGGGCGGCTTCCCTCGGGCGACGACGAGATCGGTCTCGGCCGGGTCGCCGCTCACGACGTCGGCGCCGGGGTCGGCGACGAGCTCACCCTCACCGGCCTCACCGGCACGCGGACGTTCCGGGTCACCGGGATCGTGGTCGTCGCCGGAGTCGGGGCCAACGAGGGGATCGGCGAGGGCGGCGTGGTCACCCTTCGGGGGCTGGCGGGCGTGGACGACAGCGCCAAGGTCGTGACGGCGCTGGTGCAGTTCCGGCCTGGGAGCAACGGCATCCAGAAGTACTCGAAGTACGCCGCCGCCGCCGGAACGCCTGTACCGGAGGAGCCGTTCGTGCCCGCCGCCATCTCGAACATCGCACGGGTCAGGACGATCCCGTTCGTGGTGGCTGCGGTGCTGGCGCTGCTGGCCGTGCTGACCGTCGCCCACGCGATGCTCACGTCGGTGCGAGCACGGCGACGCGACCTCGCCGTGCTCCGTTCGCTAGGTGCCGATCAAGGCTTCGTGTCGCGGGTGGTGCACTGGCAGGCGACGGCGTTCACGATCGTGCCCGCGTTGATCGCCGTGCCACTCGGGTTCATCGTGGGGCGTGCCATCTTCACGGCCTACGCCGATGGGATCGGTGCCATCAGCGATGCCGCCGTTCCCGCTCTCTTCGTGAGCAGCGTCCTCATCGCCGTCGTCATCCTCGCCAACGTCGTCGGCACGCTGGCCGCCCACCGCGTCAGGCGGACGCCGCCGGCGGTGGTCCTCCAGAGCGAGTGACCGCTAGCGTGCCGAGACGCCCGAGGGGCACTGGACACGGGGGACGCCATGGAAGTCAACGACCGGGTAGCCATCGTCACCGGAGGCGGCGGCGGGATCGGCTCCGCGGTGGCTCGCCGCTGGATGGCCGGTGGTGCCCGCGCCGTCGTGGTGGTCGATCGCAACGGTGACGCCGCCAGGGCGGTGGGCGACGAGATCGGCGGTCTCGGCCTGGAGCTGGACGTGACCGACGAGGCCGCGGTGGACGCCCTGGTCGAGCGGGTGGAGCGCGAGATCGGGCCGGTCGACATCTTCTTCTCCAACGCAGGAGCCGGCGCCGGTGGGGGCGTAGAGGCGCCGAACGCGGCGTGGCAGGCGCAGTGGGAGCTGCACGTCATGGCCCACGTGTACGCCGCCAGGGCCGTGCTGCCCTCCATGCTGGCGCGGGGCGAGGGGTACCTCGTGCACACGGCCAGCGCCGCCGGGCTGCTGGCGGCCGTGGGCTCGGCGCCGTACAGCGTGACCAAGGCAGCGTGCATCAAGCTGGCCGAGACCATCGCCATCGCCCACGGCGACGACGGCATCGGCGTGTCGGTGCTGTGCCCTCAGGGCGTGAACACCGCCATGGCTCCCCGGCAGCTCGGTGACGGCGGCACCGACGGCATCGTCGAGCCCGAGTACGTGGCCGAGGTGGTCACCGAAGCCGTGCGCGACGGTCGGTTCCTCATCCTGCCCCACCCCGAGGTGCAGACCTACGTAGAGCGCAAGGCGGCCGACCCGGACCGGTGGCTGAAGGGCATGCGACGGCTGCGGGCCCGGTCTCGCGACCTGCTCGACGGAGCCTGACGGCTCCGCCGAGCCCAGTCCTAGATCAGGAGAAGATCTCGAACAGACCGGCCGCGCCCTGCCCGCCGCCGATGCACATGGTGACGACGCCCCACTTGGCGCCGCGCCGCTGGCCCTCCTGCAGGATGTGGCCGGCGCAGCGGGCGCCGGTCATGCCGAAGGGGTGCCCGACGGCGATGGAGCCGCCGTTGACGTTGTACTTCTCCGGGTCGATGCCCAGGCGGTCACGGGAGTACAGGCACTGGCTGGCGAACGCCTCGTTGAGCTCCCACAGGTCGATGTCCTCGACGGTGAGGCCGTGGCGCTTGAGCAGGCGCGGCACGGCGAACACCGGGCCGATGCCCATCTCGTCGGGCTCGCAGCCGGCCACGGCCCAGCCCCGGAACGCGCCCATCGGCTTCAGGTTCCGGCGCTCGGCTTCGGCCGCCTCCATCAGCACGACGGCGGCGGCGCCGTCGGAGAGCTGGCTGGCGTTGCCGGCGGTGATGTAGTTGCCCTCGCCCCGCACCGGCGGCAGCTTGGCCAGGCCCTCGATGGTGGTGTCCGGCCGGTTGCACTCGTCACGGTCGACCACCTTGTCGACGATGGTCTCTTCCTTGGTCTCGTTGTTGACCAGCTTCATCTTCGTGGCCATGGGCACGATCTCTTCGGCGAAGAGGCCGTTGTCCTGCGCCGTGGCCATGCGCTGCTGCGACTGGAGCGAGTACTCGTCCTGGTACTCGCGGCTGACGCCGTAGCGCTCGGCCACGATGTCGGCCGTCTCGATCATGGCCATGTAGATGGCCGGGTACCGCTCCTCGAGCTCGGGATCCATGTTGGCGGGACCGCCGAAGCCGGGGTTGGGCATGGAGATGGACTCGACGCCGCCGGCCACGACCACGTCGGCGCCGTCCTCCTTGATGTAGTTGGCCGCCAGGGCGATGGCGTTCAGACCCGACGAGCAGTGCCGCTGAACGGTGGCCCCGGCCGTCGTGGTGGGCAGGCCGGCCAGCAGGCCGGAGAGGCGGGCCAGGTTGCCGGCGCCGTGGGCGCCGTTGCCCAGGTAGACGTCCTCGACGTCTTCGGGGTCGACGCCCGGATTTGGCGACGGCATGGCTGATGGCGTGGGCCGCCATGGACATGGCAGGCGTCATGTTGAAGCCGCCCCGGGCGGACTTGGCCAGGCCGGTGCGGGCGTAGGACACGATGACTGCTTCGCGCATGTGAAGTTCCCCTTCTTGCCACTGGGCGGTGCAAGAGTAGGGCCAGAGCGACCTGGGATGTCCAACGTCGCCCCAACCGCCCGTAGGAGTGGTCCATGTCCGCTGTCAACGAGGTCACCGACCTCACCCTCGACGGAGACGTCGCCGTCATCACCCTCGACTCGCCGCCCGTCAACGCTCTCAGCTTCAACGTTCGCGATGGGCTGTTCGAAGGCTTCAAGGCGGCCATCGCCGACCCGGCGGCGACGGCCATCGTCCTCATCTGCGCCGGTCGCACATTCATCGCCGGGGCCGACATCTCCGAGTTCGGTGGGGCGGCCAAGGGGGCGAGCCTGTTCGAGGTGCAGGCCATGATGGAGGGCTCGCCGAAGCCGGTGGTCGCCGCCATCCACGGGACCGCCTTGGGCGGCGGGCTCGAAGTGGCCCTGTGCGCCCACTATCGCATCGCCGTTCCCAGCGCCAGGTGTGGCCTGCCCGAGGTCAACCTCGGGCTGCTGCCCGGCGCCGGCGGCACCCAGCGGCTGCCCCGCATCGCCGGACCCCGCCGGGCGCTGGAGATGATGACGTCGGGTGCCCACGTCGGTGCGCAGGAGTGCCTGGCCATGGGACTGGTGGACGAACTGGCCGGTGAGGCCACGTTGCGGGCCGACGCCGTCGCCTACGCCCGGCGCATCGCCGCCTCGGGTGCGCCGCTGGCCAAGATCAGCGACCGCCCGGTCGAGCCCATGGGGGCCGACGAGTTCGCCGCCTTCCGGGCCGCCAACGCCAAGAAGTTCCGGGGGTTCAAGGCGCCCGAGGCCATCATCCAGACCGTCGAGGCGGCGGTGAGCCTCCGCTTCTCCGAAGGCATCAAGGTCGAGCAGGCGTTGTTCAGAGGGCTCGTCACCAGCCCCGAATCGGCGGCCCAGCGCTACGTGTTCTTCGCCGAGCGGGAGGTGTGGAAGATCCCCGACGTGCCGGCCAGCACGCCGACCATCCCGGTGGCGTCGGTGGGCATCATCGGGGCCGGCACGATGGGCGGCGGCATCGCCATGAACTTCGCCAACGCCGGCATCCCCGTCGTCATCGTCGAGGCCCAGCAGGAAGCCCTCGACCGGGGCCTCGCCGTGGTGAGGGCCAACTACGAGCGCAGTGCCCGCAACGGCCGCTTCCCCCTCGAGGACGTCGACCGTCGCATGGGCCTCATCACGGGGTCGCTGTCGCTCGACGACCTGGCGGCCGCCGACCTGGTGATCGAGGCGGTGTTCGAGCGCATGGACGTCAAGAAGGAGGTGTTCGCCAAGCTCGACGCCATCTGCAAGCCCGGCGCGGTGCTGGCCACCAACACCAGCGGGTTGAACATCGACGAGATCGCGTCGGTGACCGAGCGACCCGAGGCGGTCATCGGCATGCACTTCTTCTCACCGGCCAACGTGATGCGACTGGTCGAGGTGGTGCGCGCCGATCACACCTCGATCGAGGTGATCAACACGTCGATGCAGATCTCGAAGAAGATCGGGAAGATGGCGGCGCTGGTGGGCGTCTGCCCCGGCTTCGTCGGGAACCGCATGCTGGCCCAGCGCGGCCGCGAAGCGCAGGCGCTCCTCGACGAGGGCGTGCTGCCGTGGGACGTGGACCGAGTCCTTTACGACTTCGGCTTCGCCATGGGCCCGTTCCAGATGATCGACCTCGCCGGTCTCGACATCGGGTGGGTGAAGGAGCGTTCGGCGGGCGCCACCATTCGCGACCGGCTCTGCGAGCTGGACCGCCGCGGCCAGAAGACGGGCGCGGGCTACTACGACTACGACGCCAACCGGAACCCCTCGCCATCACCGGTGACCGAGGCCATCGTGGGCGAGTTCGCCGCCCGGAGCGGCCAAGCGCCGCGCTCCTTCACCGACGCCGAGATCGTGGAGCGCCTCATCTACCCGATGATCAACGAGGGCGCCAAGATCCTGGAGGAGGGCAAGGCCATCCGGTCGTCGGACATCGACATCATCTGGATCAACGGCTACAACTGGCCGGCCTATCGGGGTGGACCGATGTACTACGCCGACCGCATCGGCCTCGACAAGGTCCTCGCCCGACTGAAGGAACTGGAGGCGAGCGCCGGCCCGCAGTGGACGCCGGCGCCGTTGCTGGAACGCCTGGCCAACGAGGGCGAGACGTTCGCTGCCTGGCGAGCGTCCTAGCCGGAGTGTCCGAGTGAACGAACCCGACCAGGGGAGCAGTGGCGCGGGCGCAAGCCCAGACGATCCCGACAGTCCCGAGGCGACGGCGTGGAAGCGACTGGTCGACCGCGGGACCGGCGCCGTGAAGTCCGGCCGTTCCACCGCCGAGAGCCTCCTCGAGAAGCATCGGGATCGACCGCTGCTCGATGTCGGGATTCGTTTGTACGAGCGAGACAAGGAATCGGCAGGAACGGTGGTCAGCAGCGCCATCGCCTTCCGCCTGTTCCTGTTCTTCGTCCCCCTGCTGCTGTTCGCGGTCGGCGTTGCCGGGTTCATCTTCAGTGCTGTGACGCCGCCCGATGCCTCCGACGCCGGTGTCTCGGGCGGCCTGGCGACCCAGATCAACGACGCCTTGTCGCAGCCCCAGTCGACGCGATGGATCGCCGTGGCGGTGGGGCTGTTCGGCATGATCAGCACGGCGCGGACCTTGACGAAGACCTTGGTCGCAGCGAGCTGTCTCGCCTGGCGCCTACCGGTGCATCGAAAGGCGTCGGCCAAGATCACGGGCGCCATCGTCGGGCTGATCGCCGGCGTGGCCCTCATGTCTGTCATCGTCAACCGGGTCCGTGAAGATCTCGGCCTAGCGTTCGCCAGCATGTCGTTCGCGGTGGCCCTGTGCGGCTATACGGTGGCCTGGCTGCTCGTCGGGCTGATGTTGCCGCGGGCGACGAAGGACAAGGGAGCGGCGCTGCCCGGCGCGGTGCTGGTCGGACTCACGCTGGTCGGCATGCAAGCGGTCAGCCAGCTCTACCTCCCCAGCAAGTTCTCGCGGGCGTCGCAGCTGTACGGCGCCATCGGTACCACCATCGTCGTGCTCGGCTGGTTCTTCATCCTCGGCCGGGCGATCATGTTCGGCTTGACCGTCGATGCCGTCATCTTCGAACGGTTCGGCAGCATCACCGAGTTCGTGTTCTCGTTGCCTGGCCTGCGCGCCGTCCGGCGCCGCTCGCCGCGCACCCGCCGGTTCTTCGGCCTGGACACGGAGGCCACCGACACGACCGATGCAAGGGACGCGCTCGAAGACAAGCCCACGCCGTGACAACCTGAGGGGACCAGAGATGTCGAAGCCGGCCACTGGCCACACTCGCCGCCTGCACGAGGAGGCGACCCGCCTGGAGGATCTCACCCTTCGGTGGGAGCAGGATCTGGCCGATGTGACGCGGGGCCTGATGGCCGAGCTGCCGAACGGCGGCGTGGTGACCGACGACCAGGGCCGGCCGGTGTTCAGCTCGGGTGACTGGGCGTTCGCCCGGCCCGGTCAGGCTCCACCCGACACGGTGCACCCGAGCTTGTGGCGCCAGATGCAGCTGATCCAGCGGGCGGGACTGTTCGCGGTCACCGAGCGGATCTACCAGGTGCGTGGAGCCGACGCCGCCAACCTGACCATCATCGAGGGCGACACCGGCGTGATCGTCGTCGACCCGCTCACCTGTGTCGAGACGGCGAAGTTCGCGTTCGACCTGTACTGCGAGCATCGTGGTCGCCGCCCGGTCCACGCCGTGATCAGCACCCACAGCCACGTCGACCACTTCGGCGGGATCGGCGCCATCGTCCCGCCCGAGATGGTCGCCACCGGCGCGGTGCAGGTCATCGTGCCCGAGCACTTCGTCGAGGAGTACCTCAGCGAGAACGTACTGGCCGGCAACGTGATGGCTCGCCGCGCCTCGTACATGTTCGGCTACCTCTTGCCGCCGGGGCCGACCGGCGCGGTAGGCGTCGGCCTGTGTCAGACCATCCCCCTCGGCACCGGCAGCTACATCGCGCCGAATCGCGAGATCACCGTCCCCGGTGGCGAGGAGGTCGTGATCGACGGGCTGACTTTCGTGTTCCAGCTGGCGCCGAACACCGAGGCACCGGCCGAGATGCACTTCTTGGTGCGCGAGCTGCGCGCCATGACCGCCGCCGAGAACGCCAATCACACCATGCACAACGTGCAGACCCTGCGCGGCGCCAAGCCCCGTGATGCCGCCAACTGGGCCCGGGCGCTCGGGGAGGCGGTCGAACTCTTCGTCGACGACGTCGACGTGCTGTTCTTCATGCACACCTGGCCGGTGTGGGGCAACGAGAACGTGCGCGACTTCCTGACGAGCCAGCACGACATGTACAAGTACCTGCACGACCAGTCACTGCACCTCGCCAACCAGGGCTTCGTGCCGACGGAGATCGCCGAGCGGATCGAGTTCCCCGACGCCATCGGCGAGCGCTGGTTCAACCGCGGCTACTACGGCAGCGTCAGCCACAACTCCAAGGCGGTCTACGACAAGTACCTCGGGTGGTTCGACGGCAATGCCGTCAACCTCAATCGCTACTCGCCGACGGAGGCCGGCCGCCGGTTCGTCGAGACGCTCGGCGGCGCCGACGCCGTCGTGGCCAAGGCCCAGGAGTACTTCGATCGGGGCGACTACCGATGGACGACGGAGCTGCTCGACCATGTCGTGTTCGCCGAACCCCACCACGATGGTGCCCGCGCCCTGCAGTCCGACGCGTACGAGCAGCTCGGCTACCAGGCCGAGAACGGGACGTGGCGCAACTTCTACCTCAGCGCAGCGGCCGAGTTGCGCGGCGAGCTGCGAACGCTGCCCGCGTCGAACGTCGGGTTGCAGACGCTGCTGGCGATGCCCTTCGAGGCCCTGCTCGACTTCTACGCCGTGCGCCTCGCCGGCCCGGCGGCGGCGGAACGTGACGTCGCCATCAACCTCCATGTCACCGGTGAGGGCAACGTCGTCCTGCGGCTACGGGCGGGGGTGCTGTCGTGTGCGGCCGGGGGCCAGGACACCGCCGCCGACGCCTCCCTCGCCGTCGACAAAGCGACGTTGCTGAGGCTGGGCTTCTCCGGTCCCGGCGGGGTCGCGCACATGATCGGCGAAGGCGCTCTCACCGTCGACGGCGACCCGGGCGCGGTGGAGCACCTCATGGCCAACCTCGTCCGATTCGAGCGCACGTTCGCCATCGCCATGCCGTGAACCGGCGACAGGGTCGTCCTGACCGGAGCTCACGCTGGGTGAGCGCCTTCTCGGTGCATCCGCGCTTCTTGGTGCAGAAGTGCCGCAGAATCGAAGCCCTCACGCACCGAGAACGGCCCGATGCCCGTTGTCCGGGGCTTCGTGCGCCGGGCCACACCACGCACGACCGCCACCGTCGATTGCGGGCCGACGATCACCCGCACGTAGTCGACCCGTCGCAGTCCAGCCACGACCGCCGATCTGGGTGTCTGGATGGATGCGATAGGGGAGGTGGTGGCGGGCATGAACCTCGGCAGGAGTCCTTCGGACAAAGCGTAAGGCTAACCGAACTCCGTCCACAAGGTGGCCCTGTGCCGCCCTCCCGTGCCGCTACTCGCCGACCACTAGCCGACGACTTTGGCCGCCGTCTCACCGAGCAGCGTGACCCGGCCGGGTACGTGCCCGTTGGCCGGCGCGTTCAGCGTGAAGCCGTCGACCCCGAGCGCGAGATCGGCGGCCAATCGCTCGCCGACCGTGTCGGGGTCGCCGAGGATGAAACGGCTCGTCATGGCCGCCCGGCGATCATCGCTCACGCCGCCCAGATCGATGCCCCGCAGCGCGAAGTACGCCGCCAGATCGGCCTGCGCCTCCTCCATGGTGGGAGCGATGCAGGTCGAGCGCTGCCACGACACCGTGAGCTCGCTGCGATCGCGGCCGAGGGCGGCGCAGTGCTGGGCCAGCACGTCGAGCTTGTGGGGGATGTCCGCGGCCTCGGCGATCAGATTGGACTCGTCGGCGTACTGGGCCACCATGCGCAACGTCTTGCGCTCGCCGCCGCCGCCGATCATCACGGGGATGGGCCCGACCGGCGGCGGCGAGTTGTGGGCGTCGACCACCTGGTAGTGCCGGCCCGCCAGCGTTGCCTGCTGGCCGCGCAGCAGGGGGATGATGATCTGCAGGGCCTCTTCCAGCTTCTCGAAGCGGTCGGTGAAGGTGCCGAACTCGATCCCGAAGGCTTGGTGCTCCAACTCGAACCAACCGGCCCCGATGCCCAGCTGCGCCCGCCCGCCCGACACGATGTCGAGGGTGGTGACGGTCTTGGCCAGCACCGCCGGGTTGCGGTAGGTGTTGCCGGTGACGAGGGAGCTGAGGCGCACGGTCGACGTCTCCCGGGCGAGGGCGGCCAGCAGCGTGTAGCACTCGAGCATGAAGTCGGAGGGGGCGCCCAGCATCGGCAATTGGTAGAAGTGGTCCATCACCAGCACCGTGTCGAAGCCGCCACCATCGGCTTCGACCGCTTGGCGGGCGATCACCTCGAACAGTTCGGCGGGGCCGGCTGCGGGATAGGTGAAGTTCGGGATCTGGTACCCGAGTCGGGTCATGAGGTCGTTTCCTGTCTGTTCATGGGGAGGTGGCGCACCAGATGGTGGTCGCCGCGCCCTGCTGGGGGGTCTTGAAGCTGCCCGCCACTGGACGGGTTCCCTGCGACGCCCGAGACGGTGGTGGTGCGGGTCGGATCAGGTCGGAGGGGGCGGTGGCAGCGGCGGTGCCGGCGGGTTGACGGGCGCCTGCGGATTGACTGGCGCCGTCGGCGTCACCGGCATCGCGTTCGAGGCTCGGATCTCCGCCGCCAGCCGCTCCTGTTGCTCGCGACGCTCGGCCTCGTCTTCGGCGGCCTCCAGGTACCGCAACCGCCGAGACAGCCACGCGATCAGCCCGCTGAACAGCATCGCCACGATGCCGTAGACGATCATCGCGAACAGCACGGACGTGTCGAAGACCGCTTCGACATCGCCGCTCGTCGTGCCGAGCTGGATCGGGGTGAAGATGCCCCGGAACGGCTCCATGACCCGGTCGAGGTTGCGGTACGCCCACTCGGTGAAACCCGCGGATGGGTTGGCTCCGAACAGCAGGAGGAAGAAGCCGAGGATGAGAATGATCTCGACGACGATCACGTAGAAGTAGACGAGGTAACTGATGATCCGGGCCACCCAGACGATGATCTTTCTCGCATGGACGGCTTGGACGTCTTGACCTGCCATCTGACGATCCCCCTGGGTTTGGGCTCGAGGCCATGATCCGGCTGGGCGGCCGTCGGGTCATCACCCGCGTCGGATGATTGCGGCAGCCGGGGGATGCAAGTACTGGGCAAGTGGCGCGTTTGATGCTGTCGGGATGGACCGTAGCCCTGCGGGGTCACCTCTGCTGCGACGACGCGGGACAGCGGTGACGCGCGGGAGTTTCGCCAGCGTGACCAGCAGGGGTCAGGTGGCGTTGACCTTGGGCAGGATCTCCTCTTTCAAACGCTTGAGGTCGTCGAGCGTCTTCGCCACCGGGACGTCCTGGAACGGCGGCCAGAGGAGCGGCATCGTCAGCCCGGCCTCCTTGTAGCGCTTGAGGTTGTCGGTGATCTGACCGGCGGTTCCCGCCAACAGATTGCTGCCCTTGCCCTGAGGCGTCTGATCGGTCTCCTCGTCCGTGATGACGAACCAGATCATGCTGCAGATCTCGAGATCGTCGATCGAGCGCGCGCTGCCCAGCTCCTCGAGTTCCCGCTGGATGGCGCTGCGCCACTGCTTGAGCTCGTCGGGCGAGTCCTGGATCCCGATCCAGCCTGACAGCCCGTACTTCGCGATGCGGCTTGCCGAACGCTTCGGGTCCTTCAGCCCGCTGAAGAAGATAGGCGGGTGCGGCTTCTGCACCGGCTTGGCCCCGAACCCGCATCGGTCGAAGTCGGCGAACTCGCCGTGGTACTCGAAGAGGTCGTTCGTCCAGATGCCCTGCATGATCTCGATGGTCTCGCGCACGTGCTTGTGCCGCTTGGGGAAGATGTGCGAGGCGCTGGCGGCCGCGAATTCCTCGGGCATCCATCCGGACCCGACGCCCACGTTGATCCTGCCGTTGGAGAGCTGGTCCACGGTGGCGATCTCCGTAGCAAGGACGCCGGGCGCGCGGTAGGGCGTGTCGGTGATGCTCATGCCGATTCGCAGCTTCGTCGTCTTCGCCGCGAGCCAGGGGATCAGCGGCCAGCCTTGGAGCCACTGGCCGCGGGAGGACACCGGCAGCGCCTTCGGGAACTCGCTCATCATGCCGAACGAGTACTGGAGCTCGACTCGATCGGAGGCTTCCGGGACGACGATGCGGTCGAGCGTCCAGACGGAGTCGAAGTCGAGATCCTCGGCCAGGCCGGTGAGATCGTCGAGCTCCTTGACGGTCACCTGGTCGCGGAAGTTCGGCAGGTACAGGGCGAGCTTCATGAGCGGCGGCCTCCTCACCGTGGGTTCGTGGATGGCGACGGCCAACACTGCGAGCGAGCGGCGCGCTTCCGAGCCCCCTCAAGCTGCCAGCCTGGGCCGACGCTAACAGGTCTCCTGACGGCGGTCCGGCGTCGCGTCGTCCGCCTCGGCTCGGAGCCGGTCGCGCAGCTCCCGCTTGACGACCTTGCCGTAATTGTTGGTCGGCAGGGCGTCGACGAACCGGTAGTCCTTGGGCCGCTTGAACCGGGCGATGTGGTCCAGGCACGTCCGGTCGAGGCCCTCGACCGATGGTGGCGCGGCGCCGTCGGCGGCCACCACGAAGGCGACCACCGCCTCGCCCCACTCGGCGTTGGGCCGGCCGACGACGGCGGCGGCCCGGACGCCGGGGTGGCGCAGCAGCGCCTCCTCGACCTCCCGGGGATAGATGTTCATCCCCCCGCTGATGATCAGGTCCTTGGACCGGTCCCGCAGCGTGAGGTAGCCGTCGGCGTCGAAGCTACCGACGTCGCCAGTGTGCAGCCAGCCTTCGCGTAGCGCCTCCGGCGTGGCATCGGGCTGCTTCCAGTAGCCGGCCATGACCACGTCGCCCCTCACCACCACCTCGCCTACGTCACCGGCGGGCAGCTCGCGGTCGTCGTCGTCGACGACGCGGACCTCGACGTCGGTGCGGGCGACACCGACGCTCTGCAGGCGGTCCCGCCACCGCGGGTGGCTCCGGTCGGCGTGGTCGGCGTCGGTCACGACGACCACCGCCTCGCTGTGCTCGAGGATGTAGGCGATCTCGTCGCGGTGGAGGCGAGCGTTGACCGGCACCGCGACGAGACCGGCGTGCCAGATGGCGAACAGCGCCTCGAGGTACTCGGGTCGGTTGCGCATCACGATGGCGACCCGGTCACCGGGCGACAGGCCGAAGTCGTCGCGCAGCCGAGCGGCGCCGCCGGCGGTCCGGGCGGCGAACTGGCCCCAGGTGGCGTGGACGCGCTCGCCGTCGGCCAGCGCAGGGTCGTCGGGACGCCGGCGGGCGTGGCGCTCCACCCAGATGGCCGGGTTCATCGCACCGTCTGGCCGTGGACGGCGCAACGGGGAGGAGTGCGGTTGCACAGGGCAGAAGTGGTCGGGCGTCGCAGCGGGCGCAGTCCCCGCACTCGCTCAGTCCGCCTGTCCCGATCGACAAAGATGAACGGCATGGGAGCCTTCTGCTCTGCGGCGTGATCACGACCGCGGCGACGATCTTCGGTGGTTTGGTCGGCCAACGATCAAGCGTAGTAGCGAGACCCGTGGAGGACTGTCACCACGCGGGCCGGAACCCGCTCCGGAACGGCGTCAGTCTTCGAGCCGTTCCTCGAGATGAACGGTGACGGTGGCGCCGGCCTCCTTGGCGATGGCCTTGCGGACCTCAGCCTTGATCGGCAGCATGTGGGTGCCGTCGCCCAACGCCATGAAGGAGCTGCGGAACGGGTAGCCGTCGACCGTCCCGCTGACCTTCACGAGTCCACGGGTGCCGAAGTACTGGGCGGAGTTCGGCATCACCACAAAGGTCCAGCCGCCTTTGTTCGTGCTCTTCTGGAGCTGCGCCGTGAATTGCTTGCTCAACACGCTCATCGAATCCTCCCGTCGTAGGCCTCCACCGTGGGGACGATCGAGGAGGCGGGTACTCGTCGCGCTGCCACGACGTCACTGATCGCCCGCCGCGCTGATGGCCAGCGTCGCCCTCAGCGGTCTCCGGGTGCCATGTAGAACCAGATGGGTTGCTTCACACCGGCGTCTCGCATGGCGGCCCGTGCGGCCAGCAGGACCTTGCCGGTCTCCGTGCGGTCGAAGAACCAGCGGGCGCCGGCCCAGGCCGACGGGATGTGGTCAGACAGCCCCAGTGCGGCGGTCTCGTAGTAGCCGCGGATGTCTTGTGCCACGCGGGCCGGGATGCCGGGGATGCCTGCCTCCTTCCAAGGAACACCGTCCGCCACGCTGACGAGCGATTGGACGGCGTCGGGAATGCGGTCGGCGTCCACGACGCGCCCTGCACCGGCGCGGTTGCCGAAGCGCTGCACGGCCCGTTCGTAGGCGGGGCGCAACCCGCGGGCTTCGTTGACGGCCGGGTGGGTGTGCTCGTCGTCGAACGGCGGAAGCGGGCAGGCGAGCATCTCCGTGCCGTCGTCGTGGATGGCGTCAGGGAACAGCTCGAGGACGGGAGCTGGTGAGCGCAGCAGCCCGAACGCCTGCGCCAGGACCCGATGCTGGAACTCGGCGTCACCTGGCCGACCGAGAGGCCGACCCAACGGGAAGTCGCACCACAGTCCTCGGGGCGGTGCGGTTTCCGTGATCTGACGGCGCTGGGAGCCGAGGGCGATGGTGGCGAGACCTTCGGCCTCCATGACGTGGGCGAGCGTACACACGGTACGCGTGCAAAGCGGTCAAACGGGCGTGAGCAACACCACGTCGACACCCTGTTCTACCAGCCACTTCGCGCCAGCGGGGCCGCTGTCGAGACGGACGGCACTCAAGTCGAACTGGTTCCCTGCATACGAGAGGTGCTCGTTGGCAACCCGGCCGATGACGCCGGCGCTGGCCAGCTCGTCGAGCCGATCGAGCGGGAACACGACGTTGATGTCGGCGGCGAAACCGATGACATCGAAGTTCGGACTCCAATGACCAGTGACGTAATCGCGGTGGGAGCCGTCGAGCACGCGGTAGCCGGTGTCGGCGGCACCGAAGTCCTCCTGGTCGGGATGGTGGAGCGACGCGGTGGTCACGACCGCGACAGTGGCGCGATCCAACGGCGGCGGCGCGGTGAATGCCGGGCTGGGAAACATCGGCGTCTCGATGTCCGCCGTCATCGCTTTCACATCGTGATCGGCCATCAGTCGGGTCCTCTCGGTCAGGTGAAAGCTAGATGACTGGCCCAGCGGGATCACATCGTCAGTCCGGTGTTGATGGGCGCGTGATGCGTGTGCGTCTCGCTCGTTTGATGACGCTGGCTTTCTCAGAGCTCGATTCGAGTGTGACGCGTGAGTCGCGACTTCCCTCGGGGAGCAGCCCGACGGCGTGGAGGACATCGTTCAGTGCTACGGAGCCGACGCAGTAGTTGCGGTCGTCGACCACCGCGAGGATGTCCACCCTGGCGCCGGTCATCGTCTCGGCGGCATCAGCCATCGATCGATGAGACTCGACGCTGGGGACTGAGCGATCGGCGAGCGTCGCAGCGACGGTGGTCATGGCCACCGCTGGATCGAGAGCGTCGATGTCGGACCTTCGCAGCACGCCGAGCACGTGGCGGCTGTCGTGTGGGTCGGTCACCACGACGTCGTGATCGTCTCGATGGCTCGTGGGAATCTCGGCTACCAACGCCGCTCCTGAGATCGTCGGCCCAGCGGGCCGGACGACGTCGGAGATTGGTCGGGAGGCCGGGACCACGGGATCCGAGCTTCGGTTGACTTCTTGGTAGGTCGTGACTGATGACCGGCCGGCGAGCACATCGGCCGTGACGGCGGCGATGAGGCCGGGGACGACGAAGAAGGGCTGTCCGGTGGTCTCGGCGACGAACATGATGCCGGCGAGGGGTACGCGGTAGCCGGCGCCGAGGAACGCGGCGATGCCGAGCACCGGGAAGAGTGTGCTGCTGGGATCGCCGACGAGACCGCTGATGAGGCGCCCGACCAGAGCACCTTCGACGACGAGGGGAACGAAGAGTCCTCCTACCCCTCCACCGGCGAGCGTGGCGGCGCTGGCCGCGGTCCGCAAGAGGATGAGCAGCAGTATCAGCCAGAGCGCCCGCGACGGGTCCAACGACCATCGCAGCGCGTCGTAGCCGGCGCCGAGGGAGAGGGCCTCGCCGCCGAACGCCGCCCAGGATGCGATGGCGCAGGCGGCCAGCATCGCGCCGGCGAGGGGCAGGCGCAGCCGGGCGTCGAGTTGGCCGACGAGCGCCTTGGATCGTCGTAGCAGCGCGGCGTAGGCCCGGGCGCCGATCCCGCAGACGACGCCGATGGCCAGCGCGCCGCCGAGATCGCGGAGGTCGAAGGGTGGGCGGCCGGCCACCGTGAACAGGGGCGTCGTGCCGATGATGGCGACGTAGGTGAGGTAGCCGGATGCGGCGCCGATGAGGGCGGGAAGCAGGCTGCGGCGGGCGAGGTCATCCTGGTAGGGGACCTCTAATGCGAAGACGGCGCCGGTGGCGGGGGCCTTGAAGATGGCAGCGACGCCGGCGGCGGCACCCGCGACCAGGAGCGCCTGGCGTCCGGGTGTGGCGAAGATCCGTGGGAGGCGGCGCTCGAGCCGCTCGCCGATGGTGGCACCGGCGTAGACCGATGGGCCTTCGTAGCCGAGGGCGCCGCCAAAGCCGAGGGTGGCTACAGCGGCGAGGAGTCGCGCCACCGCCGGTCGCACTCGCAGTTCGTGATGAGGGTCGTGAAAGGCGTGAATGTACTCATCGGCGGTGGAGGCGGATGCGTTGGGGCCGATGAGCTTGAGGCCCAGGAAGGCCAGTCCTAGGCCGACGACGGGCGCGAGGACCTGCACCCACAACGGGAGGCCGAGCACGCTGTCGAACAGCCACTGCGCCGTAACTTTTTCGAAGGCGGCCACCACCAGACCGGTCGTCACGCCGACGAGCGCGCTGGCCAGCACGACCTCCCGGTAGCGCCGTGACAGGTTGTGCACCGCCGGGTGTCGAAACAGCGAACGCTTCATTCCCACCCCAGCCACCAGGATCGCTCGGGGGTCTCGCCCGCCGCCGCCGCGAACGCCGTCAGCGACTCAACCATCGCGGCGCGGCCCTCCGGGCTCAGGCGCCGAAGAATTCGACTGATCTCACTGCGACGGATTCGCGTTACCTCACGCACGAGGTCTTGGCCGGCCTGCGTCGCCTCGACCAGGACCTCACGCCGGTTCGTGCCCTCCCGGTGCCGAGCGATCAGTTCCTTTCCCACGAGCCGATCGCAGAGACGGGTGGCAGCCGACGGCGAGCACCCCAACTCATCCGAGAGCGCGCCCATCGACTGTGGCCCGCGGGCACTCATCACAACAAGAGCCCGGTATTGGGGCAGGGTCACGTGGTCGTCGGCACCAGCAAGAGATCGTGCGGCCACTGCGACGAGTACCCGAGACACGGTCAGCACCGCGTCGGTTGCGTCCGCGAACGACGACGATGTTTGCACTAAGAAAACATTGTAGCATGCAATGGAGCGACCAAGAGTCACCTCGGGTGGCGCTCACCCCGGAGCGTCACTCCGGGCAGTTTGCTGCCTGCGGCAGGTGCTTCAGACGTTCTTCGGGAACGACGCCACGACGATGATGGCGATCACCAACAGCGTGGTCGCGGTGCCGAGAAGGAAGACGCGGGCCCGGAACGTGTCCATCTTCGAGCTGATGCCTGCGAAGAAGAGCACGGTCGCGAACATGATGGTCATCAGGACGTAGTTGTCAGATCGCTGATTGGCAGCGCGGGCGGCAGCCGCCTGGTCCTCGGCCTGCTGTTCCAGCCGGGCAGCGTCCTTCGATGCCGCGATCTGGTACTCGGGCATGACGAATGGCGTCGGCGGAGCGTCGGCATTGAGCCTCGGGCGAGTGGCGATCCAGGCATCAACGGCGACCTTGAACTCAGGGCGGAAGCGTTGGTAGAGGAATCCGGACAGTGTGTTCGGGTCGGGTTCGTAGGGTCGGTTCGGATCGGCCGGCTGCGACAGCGCGCCCTCGGCTTGGGCGGCTTGGAGCCACTGGGTGAACGAGATGACATCGATCGTGGTCTGCTGACCTGCGAGCGTCGATTGTCGGGTCGACTCGACGCGGCTTGCGCCAGCCTGGCTGTAGCTGTTCGCCTGGACGCCGCCCCACTTCGTCGCCTGGAAGCCCGTCCATGCGGCGAGCACCGCGGCTATCGATAGCAAGATCGCTTCGAAGAGTTCGAACTTGCGGTCCAGCCGCTTGCTCTCGGCTCGCTTGGCCTCGGCCGCCTCGAGGTCTTCGAGCCGTTCGGCGCCTCGCGCGCCGACATCACTTTCGTCACCTGGTGGAGGGCACATCACACGACCTTACGGTGCGGCCCGGCGTGGGCCCGCGATGGCGTCTGGAGTCCGTCGGTGTCGATCAGGCCGTCGGTGGCGGTGGCTCTGGGTGGGGCGGCGGGTCCGAGGTCGGCGGGTCCGAGGTCGGGGCCCCGTCGGTCGGTGGCGGTGACTCGGGCGTCGGCGGTGACTCGGGCGTCGGCGGTTGCTCCGAGGCCGGTGTCTCGTCCGTCGGCTTGTCGTTGAGTGCTTTCTTGAACTCCCGCTGTGCCTCGCCGAGCGAGCGGGCGAGCTGCGGAACCTTGCTGCTGCCGAAGACCAGCAGGACGATGATCAGGACGATGATGAGTTCCGGTCCCTCAAGGAAGGCAAGCACGATTGAACCTCCACCGGTCGATGATGTTGACGTTATCGAGCCTCGAGTCGAGACACGCCCAACTGTTCGCCACCTCGCAAGGCGGGTTCGGGCTGGCTGCGTGATTGCCGTGGGTCATGGGTCGGCGCTCACAGCGGGCGGTGGTACGGCTCGAGCGCCGAGCGTCGAGGCGGCCACTGTGGGCGACTGTGATCGATGACCGTCGTCGACGGAGCTGTCGCTCATCGGCCGATGCCGGCCGGTCAGGAGGATGATCGCAGCGCCCAGGGCGGCGGCGGTGATCGACGCGATGAGGATGCCGATCTTGGCGTCGGCCTGGAGGATGGGGTCCACGAAGGCGAGGTCGGTGATGAAGAGCGACACGGTGAACCCGATGCCGGCTAGCGCAGCGGCACCGATCATCTGGCGCCACGAGACGCCGTCTGGAAGCTTGCCCAACCCGAGTCGGGTGGCCAGCCAGGCGAAGCCGGCCACACCGATCAGCTTGCCGGCCACGAGCCCTACAGCGACGCCGACGAGCACTGAGGAGGGGTCAGCGAGCGAGTCGCGGGTGATGACGATGCCGGCATTGGCCAACGCAAAGATGGGGATGATGACGAAGCTGGTCCATGGGTGCAGCACATCGATGAATCGATCGCATGGCGACACCGACTGACCAAGGGTCCGCGACACGGTTCGGACATCCTCCGCGCACCAGTCGCGATGGTGGTCCAGGTAGTCGGCGACGGCGCTCGTGTCGATGGCGGGGCGTATCGGCGCGGCGGGCGTCAAGAGTCCCAGCACGACTCCGGCGATGGTGGCGTGCACGCCGGACTCGTAGACACACACCCACAACGACACCGCCATCGTTACGTATACCGGGGTGTAGACGACCCGAAGGCGTCGCAGAACGACGATCGCCAGCGTCAGGGCGGCGGCGACGACGAGGTACTGCGGCTGAAGATCATCGGTGTAGAAGACGGCGATCACGGCGATGGCGCCGATGTCGTCCACGATGGCCAGGGTGAGGAGGAACACCTTCAACGGAGCAGGGACGCGCCGGCCCAGTAGGGCCACCACGCCGAGGGCGAAGGCGATGTCGGTGGCCATCGGGATACCCCAACCGGCCCGACCTGCGCCGGTCGAGTTGAACGTGAGGTAGAGCGTCGCCGGTACGACCATCCCTCCGAGCGCGGCGAACGCCGGGAGCGCCGCCGCCCGTCGGTCTCGCAGCTCTCCGGTCACGAGCTCACGTTTGATCTCGAGTCCGACGACGAAGAAGAACACTGCCATCAACCCGTCGTTGACGAAGTGGGCGAGGTCTTCCGTGAAGTGGTAGCCGCCGATGCGCAGTTCGACGGTGGCGGACCACAGCGACTCGTAGCTGTCATGCCACGGCGAGTTCGCCCACACCAACGCCACCACGGTGGCCGCGACAAGGAGGATGCCGCCCGCCGCCTCGACATGCAGGAAGCGGGCAAGGGGTCGAGCAACCCGTGCGAGCGGTTGGTCGCTGTACAGGAATGACGTGCGTGCAGGGAACGGATCAGCCACGGGACTCCTGATTCGGGACGGCAACGTACCTTTCGCCGACCAGACTTCCCGGCACTCCAAGATGAAGGTTAGCGAATGCGCATTGGAGCCGTGGGTGCCAAGCCACGCGAGTCGTCGATGCTCCCTACGGCGCTCGATACCTGGCCACGGTCGCTGATCGTCCGTCAGTCAAGGCCGGACGTCGACGCCGCGCTTTCGCGAGGCGGCGCCGGCGCCGGTTCGGCCTGCGGGTCCCACCAGCGTGCCAGTTGGAACCTCGCTCCGTCCACGTCCTCCGCGCAGGCCACCTCGAAGCGATCGGGCGCGAGGGGAGCCACGTCGGCGCCGTCCTGCTCCCCGCGCAGCTTGGCCCACGTCGGCAGGAGCGCCACGAGCGTTGCCAGACCGAGAGCGGCCAACAGCCAAAGCACCACCGACCGAGCGGGCGAGGGAGCCGTCGACGCGAGCAGCGCAGCGGCCACGACACCGACGAAGGCAGCAACCGTGGCGAGGCGCAAGGCAGCGAGGGCTACACGCATCGGGAGTCGTCGCCGGCGACGCACATCGTGGAGGTTTCCCGCGACGACAATGATGTCCTCGGGGTCATGGCCTGCCTCGATCAGTTGCTTCGCGGCAAGACTTGCCCCCTCGAACGACTTGTAGGACGCGATTCGCCTCGCCGAGCCGCGGCCGTCACGGATGGGATTGCCATTGCCGTCGTGCACGTCACTCCTGAGCATGTCCTCCGTATGCCCACGCCGAGTCGCGGAACTGCCACGGCTCTGTGACAGCTTCGCAAAAACGCCCGGCCTGCGAGTCGAAGGGTCCGGCGGGCAGGCGAACAGGAAATCGAGACCGCAGCGACGGACATTGCGGTCGTCTAGCGAGATCGTTGCCGTTTCGCGCTGAGCGGCGGCGTCCTCGATTGGCGCGTGGCGACGGGCCGTCAGAGCGGCGATCATCGTGGGGTGGCGACAAGGGTGATGATCGTCGAGGACGACGGTGACGTCCGAGCCATGCTGCGTCTCCTGCTGCAGGGCGAGGGCTACGACGTGGTGGAGGCGGCGACGGCGGAGGAGGCGTGGGATCGCTTCGGACGTTCCGAGATCGACGCCGCGCTGGTCGACCTGAAGCTCCCCGGCCAGCATGGCTTCGAGCTCTGCCGGATGATTCGCCGGTTCAGCGATGTTCCGATCATCATCGTCACCGCCCAGGTCCACGACGCCGACGTCATCGCCGGGTTGGAGGCGGGGGCGGACGACTACGTCACCAAGCCGTTCAACCCGAAGGTGTTGACGGCGCGTCTGCGGTCGTTGCTCCGCCGCACAAGGAGTGCCGACACGGCTGGTCATCTGGTGTTCGGCTCGCTGGTGGTGATGCCGAGGGAGGGCCGTGCGGAGCGAGACGGTCAGGTCCTTCCGTTGACGAAAACCGAATTCCGCCTCCTGAGCGACCTAGCAGAGCACGGCGATCAACTGATGTCGCGCGACCAGCTCCTCGAGCGGGTGTGGGGCTACGAGAACGCGGGAGATGGTCGACTGGTGGACGCGCACATCCGTCGTATCCGGATGAAGATCGAGGACGACCCCGCAAGTCCCCAGCTCATACAGACGGTGCGCGGGTTGGGCTATCGCCTCGTCCGCCCATGACGCCCGCGCGCCATCGACGGCTCCGGCTGCGCCTCCGCGTCGCATTGACGTTCGCGCTGATCACCCTCTTGGTGACCGTCGCCCTTTCGATCGCCACCTACGGGCTCACTCGCTCGTACCTGCTACGCAATCGTGAACAACTCGCCACCAGGCAGGCGTTCCTCGATGGCAGGGTCGCTAACAGTGGACTGATCGACGGCTCGACCGGGCCGAAGGAGATCGCGACGTCACTGGGTGGCGATCCCGGGACGCAGGTACTGATCCATCTTGGAGGCCAGTGGTTCTCGTCATCGGTCGCCGTGGACCCTTCGTCATTGCCGACTGAGCTGACCGGCGCAGTCACATCGGGCTCCGCCGCGCGCCAGCGCTTCTCGGTGGGCGGTGTGCCGCACCTTGCCATTGGAACGCCGTTGAGTGCTGCCGGCGCCGAATACTTCGAAGTCGTGCCTTTGCGGGAGCTCCAGCGGACCCTGCAGACGTTGGCGGCGTCGTTGGCGATTGCTTCGGTGGTTACCACATTGGCAGGGGCCTCGGCCGGGTGGTGGTCGAGCCGGCGCCTCCTCGCGCCCTTCAGGCGTATCTCCGACGTGGCGGTCCACGTTGCCTCCGGCTCGCTTGACCTTCGACTCGACGACGACGGCGACAGCGATCTCACGCCGTTGACGGCGTCGTTCAACAACATGGTCGACGCGCTGCAGCGTCGCATCGACGTGGAAGCGCGCTTCGCTTCCGACGTCAGCCATGAGCTCCGCACACCACTGACGGCGCTCGAGATGGCCACGGCGGTCGTGGCTGCTGGGGTCGATGAGATGCCGGAGCGACTTCGGCCCGCTGTCGAGGTGCTGGTCAGCCAGGTGGAGTACTTCGAACGGCTCGTGTTGGACCTCTTGGAAGTCTCCCGCATGGATGCCGGCGTCGAAACACTGCGGCTCGAGGAGGTCGACATGAGCCACGCCATCGCGGCGATCGCTCGGGCTTCCGGAGGACCGGACGTTGAGCGGGAGACGGAGGGCCCATTCGAGATCCGTACTGACAAACGACGCGTCGCTCGCGTGGTGGCCAACCTGATCGAGAACGCCAACCGCCACGCAGGCGGCGTCACCCGCCTCGCCCTGGCCCGGGTCGACGGAAAGATTCGAGTGACAGTCGACGACAGGGGGCCAGGGATCCGTACCGAGGACCTGCCGTACGTCTTCGACCGGTTTTGGCGAGCACCAACGCGGGATTCGACGGTGCGCGGCACCGGGCTGGGACTGTCGCTCGTCGCCGAGCATGTCAAGCTTCTCCACGGCTCGGTGACGGTGGGACCGAACGACGGGGGCGGCACACGCGTCGTCGTCGACTTCTCCGATCAGAGGGAGGCCGTATGAGGCCGCGGCTCTGGAGTTGGGCCGGTGCAGGCTTGTCTGCCGCTCTCACGTTAGCTGCCTGTGGCGTGCCGAGCCAGGGAGAGGCCGAGAGGATCCCGGCCGATCGGGTTCCGTTCGGCCTGGTCGCGCGGGCCGGTGAGTCCCCGACGTCCTCAGCCGTCGGCGCCGTCGGGTCCACGGTGTACCTCATCCGCTCGGATGGGCTGGTCCCGGTCGAGCGGTCGGTCTCAGGGCCGACCGGTCAAGAGCTCGTCGCGTTGTTGGCCGCCGGTCCGTCCGAGGCGGAGTCGGCGAACGGGCTGCGCAGCGCAATCAACGATGAGGACGTCGTGGGGAATGTCGTTGTGTCGGCGCCCGTCGCCGGAGTTGACCTCTCCGACCGGTTTGGCGAGCTTCCCCGTGGAGACCAGCTTCTTGCGGTTGCCCAGCTGGTGTACACCCTCACCGGCATTCCGGAGGTCAAGCAGCTCACGTTCCAGCTCGATGGACGACCAACGGCCGTCCCCCGCGCTGATGGCTCTCTCAGCGACCTACCCGTGGGCAGAGAGGACTACCGGGAGCTGGTCCGCTGAGACTCGACGAACGCTCCATTCGAGTCGCCACCAGACCGTCCGCCTCCCGGCGCAAGACCGAGCTGTCGTCACGTCCCACTCCATCCGAGCGTCCACGAGGCATCACCGATCTCGCCGGCCGCGGCGGCGAACCGCAACATCGCCTGCTCGACCTTGGTGCGATCCGTTGGCGTGAGACGCGCGGCGATCCTCTCGAGCTCCTCGCGACGCACGGCGGTCGATCGGTCCACGATGCGTTGCCCGCGCCGGGTGATGTGCACCAAGACGGTGCGCCGGTTACCTTCCGCGGCGCCCCGACCGACAAGGCCTTTCGTCTCGAGACGATCGACGAGCCGGGTCGCGGTCGACGCGTGGATCCCCAGCGCCTCGGCGAGCGCTCCAGTGGCCAGCGGCCCCCGTGACGACAGCAGCACCATCGTGCGGAACTGCGGCAGGGTGAGCTCAGCGGGCAGCTCCGCAAGGGACCGCGCGGCCACACCCACCAGAGCACGCGACGCGAGGATGAGAGCGTCAACCGTGCGAGTCGCTGCGTCGATAGCCACGCCTGCACCGTAGCAAGAGCGCGGTGGTCGTCGCCGCCCCATCACCTCACCGGCTGCTGACATCAACAGTTGCCGATTGCCGAAGATCGTAGGGTCTCACGGGCCGCTGGTCGGGGGTCAGGACCGACGCAACGTTCGCGGAACGGCAACATGACCTCATGAGGGGCGCAACACCTGGCCGGCACCATGAGGGGGACGGCGTCCTTGCGACGCCGTCACAGGCACGAGTTCCACGGAGGGAAGGGCGTATCGATGCCGGTTGTGGTGTGTCGGGGAACGCGATGGGTGAAGTGTCTTGTCGAGGGTGATGTTGTCGCGACGGCCACGAACCGCATCCGCGATGTTGCAGCCGGGCTTCCGTTTGGCGCCGAGCAGGTCGATCTCGACCTCCGTCGCGTCACGAGTTTCGATGCGCCGGGACTTGGCGCCTTGGTGGGTGTGGTGCGGACGGGTCGTGAGCGCGGATCGAGCGTCCGCGTCCGTACATCCCCGGCCATCAAGAACGAGCTCTCGGCCGCCGGCTTTGACCGCCTTGTGGAGCTGACATGACGACGTCCGCGCCGCCGCGGGTCTCCGGCCCCCGACCCTCGGCGGCGCACGCGCTGGCGCGTGTGCGATCGGACGTCGTCGTCGCTCGCCGCCACCCCGGACTGGCCGACCCCCAGGAAGACCGGCCGCGGGCGAGCGTCGTGGAGCTGGTGGAGGTGGACCGGCGAGGCTCACATGATCTCGACGTGGTCGCGGACTTCACCGTCCGGTCGCCGACCCGTCGCCGGTGGCTCGACCCCACCGTCTCGCCCATCCAGTTCTCGCCAGAAGATCAGCCCGCCGGGCGGCGGACTCTTGGCGAGGCACTGGCACTGGACCCGGACGATGCCGGCAGAACATCACCTTGGCGCGAATTCGAGCGGATCAACCGACGGTTCGCCACTCGCGCCGCGAGGATCTCGCCGCCGGAGGGAACAGTGCTCATCCTGGCCGACGGTCTTTACCTCACGCCCGGTTTGCTTCGATCGGCCCGGCCGGATCTTACGATCCTGCTCGCTCTTCTCGAACCGGTACCCACCGTGCGCTGGATCCACGAATCCGTAAGCGCTCCCGAGGTCATTGGGCAGCTGCTCGGCGCGGACGTGATCCTGTGCTCCACGATGGCGGACACGGCGCGGCTCGAGGTTGCCGCCGTGGCGCTCAACCTCGCGGATCCATGCTCACGAGGACTCGTCACCCATCATCACACGGTGGAACTCCAGATCCCGCCTCGGCTTGGAACGGCGTCATCAGCGAGCCAAGGCCGCTCCTGAGATCGGGACCGGATGATGTCGGAGGTTGGTCGCGAGGCGGACCACGGGGTCCCAGGCGTCGCCGGCTCGCAGTGCCCTATGGTTGGACGACGAGCGCGTCCAGACCGGCAATGGCGATTCAGGAGCGGTAGTGGCCAAGCTGATCTACGCGTCGAACATGTCCCTCGACGGCTGCACCGAGGACGAACGTGGCGCCTTCGACTGGGCTCCGCCGGACGACGATGTGTTCGCGTTCATCACCGAGCTCATGCGGTCCGCTGGCACGTACCTCTACGGGCGGCGCCTCTACGAGACGATGGCCGTCTGGGAGACCGACTCGACCCTGTCCGCCCAATCGGATCTCACGGCCCGCTACGCGAAGGTGTGGCAGGCGGCGGACAAGGTCGTCTACTCCTCGAGCCTGGCCGCGCCGTCCACCGCGAACACCCGGCTCGAACGCCACTTCGACCCAAGTGCGGTAGACGACCTGAAAGCAGCCGCCGGTAAGGATCTCCTTGTGGGTGGCCCGAACCTCGCGGCACAGGCTCTCGTGGCCGGCCTGCTCGACGAGCTCCAACTGTTCGTTTGGCCCGTCGTCCTCGGCGGGCGCAAGCCCGCACTGCCGACCGCCGTGCGCGCCGACCTCGAGCTCGTGGATGAGTACCGATTCAGCAACGGCGTCGTACACCTTCGTTACCGGCTCGTCTGACGAAGGAGAACGTCGCGCCTGGGCCGATGGCCGGCGGAGTTATCGGCGCCAGAACAGAAGGTGGGTCACGCCGCTGGGGCTCGGCACGGACTCGAGGTGGAACCGGTCGAGCAGGTCCTCGGGGGAGGTCCAGAGTCGTTCACCGCGGCCGAGCTCGACCGGCGCAACGGCGACGTGCACGGTATCGACGAGGTCGGCCTCCAAGAACTGCCGAATGGTGGCGACGCCGCCCCCGAGCCGTACGTCCTTGCCGCCAGCGGCGTCGGCGGCCTGCTGCAGCGCCTCCGCGGGTGTGGCATCGACGAAGTGGAACGTGGTGTCGGCCAGCGTGAAGCTGGGTCGGTGATGGTGGGTGAGGACGAACACGGGCGTGTGGAAGGGCGGCGTGTCACCCCACCAGCCTTCCCAGTCGAGGTTCTGCCACGGGCCACGCTGGGGCCCGAACTTGTTGCGACCCATGATCTCGGCACCGATGTTCCGCGAGAAGTCGCGAGTGAAGTAGTCGTCCAGCCCTCGGGACCCACCGGGATCGGTGCGGTTCGGCCAGCTCGCGGTGGCAAAGGCCCACGAGGCCAGGTCGGCCGGGTCGACATGCCCGAAGGGCCGTTCGAGGCTCTGGCCTTCACCGGCGCCGAACCCATCCATCGATACGCAGAAGTTGTGCACTCGGAGCAGCTGAGACATTCGTTGATCCTTCCTTGGTGTCCGTTCGTATCCGTCGGTCATCGTCACGGGGCGCCGACCGGCGGCGCGAGGCCGGTGCCGGCGTCGTGCGCCTGCCCTTCCTTTGAACTCGGGGGGATCGGTGTGGTGGTGCGTCGCAGGTGCCGCTCGAGCGAGTCGAGCCGCGCTGTCCACTCCGCTCGATACGGCTCCAGCCACGCGTCGAGCTCCATCAGCGGCTGCGGACGGAGCCGGTACAGCCGCCGCTGAGCATCCCGGCGGACCTCCACCAGCCCGGCGTCACGCAACACCTTGAGGTGGCGAGACACACCTGGCTGATGCATTCCGACCCGCTTGACCAGCTCACCGACCGACCGCTCGCCATCGCGGACGGCATCGAGGATCCGCCGCCGTGTCGGATCGGCGATGACCTCGAGGACCGCGATCTCTGCTGGCATGGCGATGAGCATACGGCAAAACATATATATGTGCAACCGCATGTAAGGGCCCTCGCCGCCACCATCGCCCGATGTGGCGCGAGGCAGCTCGGCCGCCCGGTTGGAGAAGTTGTTGGCGATGTCGGCGAGCGGGTCGTTGCGAAGGGCGGCGACCGCCACCACGACGGAGCCGACCAGGCCGGACCGACGCCGGGTCAGGTCACTCGGAAGTTGGTGGTGAACGTGGTCTGGTCGAAGTCGCCGAACAGGGCCTTGATCTGGAGCTGCCAGGTGCCGGCGAACGGGACCTGCATGGCGTCGGTGGTCACGTGGTTCGGTCCGGCGACCTCTACCGCAATGGCGAGTGGACCGATGTTTCGCTCGACGTTGGTAATGGTCACGTCAATCGACGATGCCGCCTCCAGCGAGCCGCCGGGCGTGAGGACGTACACGTGCAAGGTGTTCCGCCCCACGGCGGCAGGGATGATGGCGACGTTGGCGATGCGGCTGCCCTGCAACACGGATGCGTTGAACGGTCCCGACGTCGTGGCGATCGCCGGTGTGGTGGCCACCAGCAGCGACGTCACCGCCAGCACCGCCCCTGCCAGGAGCACCTCGGCGCCGATGCTGCGACGGAGCTTGCGGCGCACGGCGTCGTCGTCGTCGGCGGCGCCGGCTGCCGGCGGTTCGTCGAGATCGACGGCGGCGCCGACGGCACGGGGAACGGGCGTTGGATGCCAGTCGAGGAGCCGTCGCTGCAACGCTCGCCGGCTGACCGCACCCACGCCGATCAAGACGGCGACGATGGTGGTCTTCACCAGGAGGATCCGGCCGTAGGTCGTGGTTGTGAGGGCGTCGAGACTGCCCACCTGGCGCCATGACTGCACCAGCCCGCTGGCCACGATGACGGCGACGGCGACGAACGCGAAGGTCGAGAAGCGGCGGGTCACGCCGACAGCGACCGCCGGGCCGGTCGTCGGTAGGACCACGGCGGCCAGCAGCACGAGGCCGCCGACCCACACGCTCATAGCGCTGAGGTGGCAGACCGTGGCGACGATGCCGGCCAGTGCCGACCGACCGACGCCCCCATGGCCGCTCTCGGCATACGCCGCCACCAACGCGAAGCCGGTCAGGATGGCACCGAAGCGCCACGCGGTGGTACGCAACCACCGCAGCGACGCCAACAACGCCGAACCGGCCGCCGCCAATAGCACCAGCCGCGCTTCCCACGCCCGCCCGGAACGGGTGACGACCACCGCCCGCCAACCCGACGGCTCGAACATCCGGCTCAGATCGCTGCCCTCGGCATACGGGGCCTGCACCGCGATGCCCACGGCGGTAGCGACCACACCGACAGCCAACGCCGACCACAAAACGACCCTCGCCCGCCGGGACCGGCGGCCCGCCGGCCAAGCCACGACGAGCAGGACCACGCCCCCCACCAGCACGGCCAAGGCGGCGTAGGCCGCGAACCGGGCGACGCCCAACACGAGGCCGACCTCGCGGCGGCCTCCCTCGGAGGCCAAGATGTTGGCCACCAGGTTGGGATCGGTGACACCCGAGCCCGCACCCACTTGGAACGTGAAGGCGCCGTGAACCGGATGGGAATCGGCCGACACCACCCGCCACGCCACCACGTAGGCGCCGGTCGGCAGCGCCGGGACGTCGGTCTCCACGACCGAACCCGTCCCGCCGGGATGCGCCGGCGGGCTGACCGAGATCTCGTTGCCCTTGCCGTCGAACAGACGGATCGCACCCAACGACACCTCGACCGGCTCACCGAACTTCAACGTGATCTCGCGCGGCGGCGTGGTGAGAATCGCATTGGCTCCCGGCTCGGTCGAGATCAACTCGGCGTGGGCCGACGCCACCCCCGCCAGGGCCGCCAACGTCACCGCCACCACCGCCAACGCGACCAACGCCCGACGGAGCAGCGACATCAGGTCGTCGGCGCCGGCGGGCGTAGGCCGCCGACTCCGTGGCCGGCCAATCCGGCCCGACTCGCCTGACCGTGTGCGCAACCGCGCGAGTGCCAGCCCGCCGACTCCAACTCTTTGGTGCCGGCCTCCCCGTCCACGGCAGCCGACAAGACCATACGGTGGTCGTCGCAGTTCACGCGGGGCTAGTCGTCAGGTCCGGCGTTCGAGTTCCAGACCTTCGTGCCGGCGGTCGGGGTGGAAGCGCGCATGACCGCACTGGTCGCGCGCAACCGCAGCTACCAACTCGCCTCGCGCCCGAGAGACCCGGGACGGACCTGCCGGCCGGGCCGTCGACCAGCGCGGCCACCGGCTCGAGCGGCGCTCCGTGCGTCCGTGCCGGGGTGCGCGCGATCGCGGCGGAGTCGGGCGAGTGCGGAGAGGGCGTGGTCTACGATCTGCGCACGCGGGAGCCCGGCGGCGAGCTCACGGATCTGGGCGGCGGGCGTTGGCCCGAGACGCGCGGCAAGCTCGGTCTGGAGGTCGTTGTAGCGGGCCACGTCGGCACCGGTGAGCGCCGGAGCGCCTGCTGCGCTGTTCGCGGCACCGAGCAGCAGCGCCGCGGTGTGCTCCTCGCCGCTCTCGGCGAGGAGTTCGGCGAGGATGCGGAGGCTGGTCCACAGCTGTGTCCAGTTGGACATTCGCCGAAGGTCATCGATCAGCGCGGGAAGGACCTCGATGCTGTCGCGTCGGTGCCCCAGCCGGACGTGGGCCGATACGAGCGCGATTCGTGCGACCTCCGCGACCTGGCTGGCGGCGCACTCCTCGGCCTGCTCGACCGCCGTGCGCAGCATGTGGATCGCCCGTGGGTCGCCGGCGGCGAGGGCGAACTCGCCGGCGGCGTAGGTGACGAACGCCCGGTACCCGCTCTGTCCGGCGACTTCGGCTGTGACGGACGCTCGGTCCACGAAGTCGCGCGCGGTGGGCAGGTCGCCGCTGTAGCACGCGATCAGCGCAGCAGTGGCTCGAGCATCCATGCGCAGGCCGATCGGCACCGCGGGAACGGCGAGCAGCTCGTTCAGCCAACCAGAACATTGCTCGTGTTGGCCACGGTACAGCGCGGCCACCGCCAGCGTCAGCAGGGCAAGGGATCGCTCTTCGGTCGTCGTCGGGCGTTCGAGTGCCGCCAAGGCGAATTCCTCCGCGCCGGCGAAGTTCCCTTGATCCAACGCCGCGGCTGCGCCCGCGGCGAGTGCGCTGGCGGCGGCGGGACCGCGCAGGACACGGTGGTCCGTGGCGATGGCGCCGATCTTCGAAAGGAGCGACGCACCAGGGCGCCAGTGCGAGCACAGGCACACCGCGCAGGCGATGCGAGCTGCGAGCTCGCCATCGTCGCTGGCGAGTGACCACTGCACACCGGCGGCGAGGTCGGCGCGATGGAACTCCAACGACCAAAGGGCGCCCGGATCGTCGGCGTGAAGGGCCTGTTGGGCGGCGTGGCTGGCGATGCTGTGCACCCACCGGGCGTGCCCGAGGTGCGCGGCTGGATCGTCGGGTGATGCGGCCAACCGTTCCGCGGCGAAGGCTCGGACCATTGCCAGCAGCCGGTGCCTCGGCGGACCGGCGTCGTCGTTGACAACGATCAGGGATGCCTCGACGAGGTTGGCGGCAACGGTCGGGGCGGAGCCGACGCCGATCGCGTCGGCCATCAGCTCGATCGCCGCGAGATCGAAGTCACCGACGAACACCGACAGTGCGGCCAGCAGCCGTCGCTCGTTCTCGTCGAGGAGGCGATACGACCACGCGATGACCTCCCGCAGGTTCCGTGAGCCACGAGCCGTCGTGCCGGCGAGCAGCTCCAGGGGACGAGCGAGGTGGTCGAGAACGGGGCGCAGACCCAACGTGGCCGCTCGACTGGCGGCGAGCTCCAGGAGGAGAGGGACGCCGTCCAGTCGCCGGCAGATCTCTGCGGCGATCAAGACCTGATCGGCATCCATCGCGAAGGCCGGCCGGAGACGCCGGACACGGTCGGCGAACAACCGCATCGCGGCGGACAGCTCGGCACGCTCGGCGGGGCTGTCGGGGTCGGGGACAGCGAGTGGCTGGAGCGGCAGGAGCTGCTCGGCGGGGAGCCCGATCCGGTGCCGGCTGGTTGCCAGCAGCCGCATGGCCGGTGCCGCCTGAAGTACCGCCGCTGCGAGCCGACCCACCTCGTCGAGGGCGTGCTCGCAGTTGTCCAAGACCAGGAGGCCGGAGACGATGCTGAGATACTCGACGATGTCGCCACGCGCCCTCTCCCCGGTGGCACCCAGCCCGAACGCTGCGGCGACAGCGGTGTCCACGTCGGCGGGTTCGACCGCTCCGAGTTCGACGACCGTCGCCTGCAGACCGAGCCGTCGACTCAACCACGGCAGTACCTGAGCGGCCAGTCGCGTCTTTCCGACGCCGCCGACGCCGGTGATCGTCACCAGGGGGTGCTCGGCGACCGCGTCGAGTAACTGCGTCGACTCGTCGTCGCGGCCGACGAACGCATCGGCCGGCATCGCCCAGGAAGAAGCGGCCCGCCCTCGAGAGGGCGTCGCTCGCACGAGGTGGGGCATCTCGTGGTTGAGGATGCCCGCCTCGACAGCCCGCAGAGCTGGCGATGGGTCGAGGCCGAGGTCATCGGCCAGCTGCTGCTGGTAGCTGCGGAAGGACTCGAGCGCCGCGACGTGTCGACCTTGGTCGTAGAGCGCCGTCATCAGCAGGCTGCGCGCTCGCTCGCGGAGCGGGTGCGCGACCAGCATCGCCTCGAGGTCGGCGGCGGCCCGCACTGGTTCGCCGAGCTGCAGCGCCAGGTCGGCTCGGTCCTCGACTGCGCCGAGGCGGAGCTCATCGAGGCGAACTGCCTCGGCCTGGGCGAACGATCGGTCCGAGAACTCCTCGTATGCCCGGCCACGCCACATCCTCAGCGCCTCATCGAGCAAGTCGGCGCGGTACAGCGCCGATTGGGCGACCGCGGCCTCGGCCAGGAGCGCCTCGAAGCGCCCGGCATCCACGGCCCCAGGCTCAGCGTCGAGGAGGTAGCCGCGAGGATCAGAACGAACCGATCCGCTGCCGAGCACGTGACGGAGCCGGGACACGATGGTGTGCAGCGCCGCGAGTGGGTAGACCGGCAGCCGTTCGGGCCACGCCGCCTCGATGAGTGCGTCGGGCTCGACCACACGCCCCCGTCGAGCGACAAGGGCCGCCAGAACGGCGCGCTGGCGCGGGCTGGGCAACGGCACCACGACATCGCCGTGGCGCAGCTGCAGCGCTCCGAGCACGCCGTAGGTCGGGGACGAGTCAGCCATTCACCTACCGAGTCTGTCCGCTTGCAATGTCCGTTGCCAGCAGTTGTCGACAGTGCGATGAAACGGACGTGAAAGCGCGAAAGCACACACTGCAACTGGACAGCAAGCCTGGACACCGCCACTCGAAGGAGACAGTGATGACCGTCGGTGCGACCAACGATCGTGTCCCTCATGACGCCGGGGACGAACTCGACACCCAACGCGTCGCCGAGTTCGCCGAGCAAGTGGCGCGGACCTTCACCGGGGCGGCCACCACGGCGATGGTCCTGGTCGGTGATCGCCTCGGCCTCTACTCCGCGATGGCGCGCTCCGGCGCCGTCGCGCCCGCCGACCTGGCCCGCGCCACGGGCACGCACGAACGGTACGTACGAGAGTGGCTCGCCCAGCAAGCCGCGGCCGGCATCGTCGCGTTCAGCGCCGACGACGCGACGTTCACGCTGCCACCCGAACACGCGGCCGTGCTCGCCGATGACGGCTCGCCGGCATCCATGGCTGGTATCGCGCCACTGCTGCTCGGCATGTACCGCGGCGCCGACCGCGTCATCGATGCGTTCCGCACCGGCCGCGGCGTCGGCTGGGGCGAGCAGGACCCGGCCATCTTCGAGTCCACCGAGCGGTTCTTCCGCGTCGGCTACCGCAACAACCTGGTCAAGGAGTGGATCCCCCGCTTCGACGGCCTCACCGAACGGCTCGACGCCGGCGGCCGGGTGGCCGATGTCGGCTGCGGCTACGGCGCCGCCTTGATCTTGCTCGCCCAGGCGTTCCCGGCGGCGTCGTTTTTCGGCTTCGATCCTCACGGGCCGTCCATCGACACCGCCCGCCAGCGCGCGAGGGCCGCCGGCGTCACCGACCGGGTGCACTTCGAGGTCGCCGACGCCACCTCGTACCCCGACGATGGTTATGACCTGGTGTGCTTCTTCGCCACACTCCACGACCTCGGCGACCCTGTCGCCGCAGCGGCCTATGCACGCCGGGCGCTGTCGCCGGTTGGGGCGCTGATGCTCGTCGAGCCGAACGCGGCCGACGACCTGGTCGCCAACCTGACGAACAATCCGGGCGCGGCCCTCAACTACGCGGCGTCGACGTTCCTGTGCACCCCGAACTCGCTCGCCGAGCCCGTCGCGCTCGCACTCGGAGCGCAAGCCGGCGAGCCTCGTCTGCGCGCCGTGCTCGAAGAGGCCGGGTACACGGACGTCCGCCGCGTCGCCCAGGACCCGATGAACCTGGTCATCGAGGCACGACCTTGATCAGACCGCCACGCCGCGGCACGCTCCCGCCCGGTACAGCTTCGTCCGGCGCTCTCGGTTCCACGTCGCCTGTGACCGAGCGAGTCGGGGGGGGCTCGACGCGACCCGGTAGGGGACGCGTCAGAGGTGTCCGTTCAATCCGCGGGAGAACCGATCAGGGACGATGACGTGAGGGTCCAGGCCACGACCCAGCAACCTACGGCCATCAGCGCGCCATGGGCCACCCGTACCGGCTGCGGGCCACCGAATTGAGGGATGTACAACGCGACGGCGACTGCGAGGGGAACGAGCGCCCAGCGGCGTGCTCCACGGTGCAGCCTCCACGCGGTCGAGGCGGCGACGCCGACACCGATGGCGAGGGCGACGAGGCCGGTGATGATGAACCAGATCCCGACGTCCCATCGGATCGAATCGGTCATCGTCTCGAGCAGCGCCGGGTCGGCCCGGTCCACAGCGGTCTGGCCGACGGCATGCAGACCGAAGACCTCAGCTCCGTAGTACGGCAAGGTGAGCCCCACCCCGACCCAACTCACCACGACGGCCCACCGTGCTCGGCCGGCCATCACCGTGTCGGCCGCGGAGACCGACAGGCCGTACAGGCCTACCGCAAGGAGCACGAACGCGACGATCGCCAACCCGTGGGCCACGACCCATGAACCGGACGCGAACGCCCTCGCCCCGTCCATCGAAACCTCATCCGAGAACGGACGTAGAGCCGGATACAGCACGAAGCCGATCCCGGCGAGCGCGAACGCGATGGCGAAGAACCTCGTCGACGGACCCGTGCCTCGCTTTGCGGCGCCGAGGTCGCCTGCGATCTTGTTCGCCTGCGATGACGCGAGCACATCACTGGTCACTGGACACCCCCTTCCGATGAGGAGCAACGCTACGTAGCGTATCGACGGACCGGTTCGGGGAGCAACCGGTAAATTCATCTGACTGTGATCAGCGACCGACCAACCGAGGGCGCTCAGCACGCTTCGATCCGACCGGACCGTTCGCGCTCGATGGAGGAAGCGGTTCTCGGCGTGGCTCGCCGGCTGCTCGCACGTGGCGGCGTCAGGCAACTCACGATGGAGGCGGTGTCCGCCGAGACCGGTGTCGCCAAGACGACGCTGTATCGGCGCTGGGGATCGAAGGAGGATCTCGCTCTCGCCGTGGTGCTCGACATGACCCGAGAGGTGGTCGCCACCCCAGCCGACGGTGATGTTCGGACCTCGCTGATCGCTTACCTCGACGCAGCGATCGCGAGCTTGCGGAGCACCGTAATGGGCAGAGTCATGCAGGGGCTCGCGTCCGACTTGGCCACGAACCCTCAGCTGCGCGACGAGTTCCACACTCGAGTCGTGGCGCTTCGCCGCGCCCATCTCGACGAACTTGTGCGCGCCGGCATTCAGCGCCGTGAACTCCGGCGTTCCGTCGACGTCGACCTCCTGCACGACCTGCTCTTCGGGCCCGTTTACTACCGCCTCCTCGTTTCTGGTGGTCCCCTCGGTTCGGAGCTCGCAGCCGAGATCGTCGACGCTGTCATCCCCTCGTTGCGGCCAGCAGCTCGACGACCGAAGACCTCGTGACCTGGTCGAACAACTCGCCGCTGGGCCGTCGATCGTCTTCGGGGCAGGCGGGCGCTTCGGTGCTCACCAGCGCCGTTGGACGAGCCGGTTTGCGAGCGACGATCACCGGGTACCACGCGCGACCGAGCTATGCCGCGCGCTCGGGGCGCGTCCGCCGCTTCGACGTCTTCCACTCGATCCGCTTCGACACCGTCGTCAACGCCGTCGAAGCGTTCACCCAGTCGATCCCACGAGGGGAGTCAAAACATGGTCATCGCCATCAACACGGCTGCCTGGACGATCTCGATCCCAGTCGTGATCGTCTTTGCGATCGCCTTGAACGAGGTACGCCGTCGACGTTGACGGGGTACCTCAGGCTTCGGCGAGCGCGCCCAGTGGCTCCGCAACATCGAGGCGGACCCGCACGCCCGCGTGGTCGTGGGCAGCCGGCGGCCCGTGGACGCCGTGGCCGTCGTGCTCCCTCGCGAGCGTGCCGCCGAGGCGCTGGGCGCGTACAAGTCCGCTCATCCCCGAGCTTGGTCCCGCCTCCGTCCTGTGCTCGAGCGCACCCTCGGCGTCCCGATCGACGAGCACCGGCCTCAACTCCCCATGGTCGAGCTCGTGACAGGGCCGACGGCACGCCGGCCGTGAGTTGAGGGTGTGGCAGCCCCGTGGCGGCCGGTGGGGGCCTTCCTTTCGCCTCGCGCCGCGCTGCGTGGAGCGGCCCACCGTCGTCGAGGTCGCCGGGGCCGTCTCGACCGGCGAGCGCTTCGACCCAACCGGTCCCGTGAGCGACCCAGTCGCCGACCAGCGGCGGCCCGGGGCCTCTTCTCCCGGAGTCATGTCGACGTGCCGACAAGGGCGATCCATACTGTCGAGGTGGGAGCACCGCCGCCGACCGGCCGCCTCGTAGGGAATCGAGCGTTGGTGACGATGGCCGACCGTTACACCGGCCCGGCGGTCATCGAGCGCCTCCGTGCCGAGGGCGCGACGGTGATCGCTGACACCGAGAGCCATCTTCGGGCGGACGGGCCCCAGGCGGCCATCGATGCCGCCGGCCGGGTGGACGTGCTTGTCCTGAACCTGGTTGCGCGATGGCGGCCGGCACCCCCGACGGACACCACCGACGCGCAGTGGCTGGCGATGTTCGACGCCTTGGTGCACCCGACGATGCGGTTCGTGCGGGCCGTGCTGCCGCAGATGATCGAGCGTCGGAGCGGGAAGATCGTCGTGGTCACGAGCGCTGCGCCGCTGCGGGCGACGCCGCAGAGCGACGCCTACAGCGCGGCGCGAGCTGCCCAGAACGCCTATGTGCAGACCGTCGGTGCCGATGTCGCCCGCCACAACATCCAGATCAACGCGATCGCGCAGGCATATGTCGAGAGCGTCGACGCGTTCCAGCGTGCGACCTGGGACAGCGAGTCGATGCAGCGCCAGTTGCGGCATGTTCCTGCTCGGCGCATCGCGGAGAGCTGGGAGCAGGCCGAGCTGGTGGTCTTCCTCGGCTCCCGCTCGAGCGACTTCTTCGCTGGGCAGGTCATCCCCTACGCCGGGGGTTGGGTCACTTGATCTCATCAGACGCTTGCGCGGTGTCGAGCGCCGATACCACGCTGGCGAATGGGTTGCCGACCTGCACCGTGGCCAGCACCCACCCTGGTCGCGGTTTGGCACCGAGCCGGCCGTCGGCGCGACCTGAAGGGTTGTCGGCAGGATCCTGAGGCCTGGCGTGGGTCTCACCTGTGACCTGCATGCACGAGCGCATGGGGACGTCGGCGTCGTCGAGCGAGGCTCGGCAAACGAACGTCATGATGTCACCGCTGGACTGACGTCCCACCGCAACACGGTCGGGGAAGGTCAAGCGGTAGACGTGCTGGAGGGACGACATGAGGGTCATTCTCAATCTGGAGCTATCCGAGCGAGGACAAGCCGCCCGCGATTGGTGTTGCACCCACCTCGGATCCGGCGACGACCTGATCGCCGTGCTCGCCACGTCGCCTGTCGGCGAGTTCTTCTTGGCCGTCCCACCCGTCAACGGGGTCGGCGACGAGAAGCAGCTGCAAGCCGCCGTCGAAGCCGACTGCCGATCGCTCCAGGATGCCGGCATCAACTGTGAGGCGAGGATCGTGGTGGACTCAGCGGAGCGTGCGTTGCTCGACATTGCCGTCGTCGAGAGCGCCGATCTGATCGTCGTCGGCAAGCATCCGCACGGTGCGATCCTCGACGCCGTCTTGCACGACACCGCGGCCCACATCATTCACAATCCCCCGTGCCCGGTCGTGGTCGTCCCATCCGAGTGAAGTGCGACCGCGATGGTCGGGCGACGAAGGGCGCTGGGCTTCTCGGCGGGCTCGATGTCCCCGGAGCGGGGACGGATTCGGTACCGGCGAAGCTCCGTGCAGCTGCCTCGGAAACTCATGCGACAAACATGGCGGGGAAGGTGGCGAGCAGCACGGCCGCCACCAGGAAGATGGCGGCACCCAGGCCGACGAGGACTTCTTGTTGACGGATGGAGCGCAGCTTGGTGGACATGCCGGCGAAGAACAGCGACGATGCGAACAGTACGACGGCCAGGACGTACTCATCCGAGCGCTCGTTCGCGCGGCTGGCGGCCTCCGATCGGTCATCGGCGACGGCGTTGAGTCGGGCCGCGTCGTCGGCCTCGGAGACTCGGTACTCGGGCATCGCGAACGGGGTCTTCGGGGCGCCGGGATTGGTCCGCGGGGTGGTCGCGATCCAGGCGTCGAAGGCCGGCGTGAACTCGTCTCGGAAGCGTTGGCGGTAGAAATCGGCGAGCTCGCTGTTACCGGCGACGTAGGCGTCGACCCATTGCGTGAACGTGGCGATATCGACCTGCGTCAGCTGTCCGGCGCGTGTCGACGCCGACGCCGACTCGATGCGGGCTGCCGATGCCTTGCTGTTGTCGGACGCCTGCTCACCGCGCCACTGAGTCGACTGATAGGTGCACCAGGCGATGGCCACGGCCGCCGTTGCCAGCATGATCGTGGCGACCAGCTCGACGCGGTGCCGCCTCCTCTCGTGTGCGTCCATCACGCCCTAGGTGAAAGCGTTCACGGCCCGCGCAACCACGAGCCCGATCACGGTCAGCGAAATGACCGATTGCAGCGTCATCGTCAGCTTGGCCCATGCCGTCATCGGCATGACGTCGGTCGGGCTGAACGCCATGCTCGTCGAGAGGCCCAAGACGAAGTAGTCGACGTAGCGGGGCCGCCAGTCGGGAGGGGCGAACTCCGAGCTCATCTGCTGCGTGAACGTGAAGTCGGGGTACTGCCGCTCGTGGTGGTAACGCGCCAGCGGGCCTCCGCTGTCGAGCTCCCAATAAAGCAGTCCGAAGACCAGGGCGTTGCCGAGCCAGATCAGAGCACCGGAGGCGAGCAGCGATGGCGCTGACTCCGTCACCTTGCTGCCTCGGATGAGATCTCCGATGAGAACGACGGTCGACACCATTGCCACGACGGCGAGCAGACCGATCAGTGAGATCGACAGTGGGCGCAGCCATCGAGCGCGGCCCTCGATGTGCGCCGGGTTCGCGGCAAGCAGCGCGATCAGCAGGGCGATCTCGATGGCTGGCGCCAACCAGTGCGGTCCCAGCGACTCACGCTCTGGCTCGGCGACGCGCAGCACGACCGTGACCACGATGAAAGCAGCGAGCACCAGAGCGATCGGCCAGCGAGGCTCGATGAAGATCGGGTCCTCATCGTTCGACTCCTGCTCGGCCTCCCGGCTCGGGCCATCGCCCGCAGCAATGCTCACGGCACGACGCTAGTCCACAGTGTTTCCCCTCGGCTCACGGTGAGCCTTACGTCGAAGCCTGCGCCGCCATCACGGGCGTGCGTCGTCATCGCGGACGGGTTCGCTCTGCCTTGCGAAGCCTTTCGATGTTCTTGGGGAACGACGCCACCACTGCCGGCCGTCAGGTTCGCCGCACCCCGCGGCGAGCAACTGGCTCGACCACCACACCCGGCGATCGGGATGGCGCACCATCAACTCGGCGAGCTCCAGCGACTCCGCGGCGAGCGGTTTGGAGGGCGTCGTCGGTCTCGTCGAGCCTCGCCCCCGTGTCGTCATCGGCTCGGCGCGGGTGGCACCAGGATCACCGCCGCGCCGGTGTGATGGACGAGCTGGAGGGGGACGCGCCCGAGGCGGAGACCTGTGAATCCGCCCAGGCCGCGGGTGCCGACGCACGCCACCGACCCGGGGTGGGCGTCGAGGGCGCGGGCGATCGCGGCGACGGGGTGGATGTCGCGGTCGACGTCGACGTCGACGGCCACGCCGGCCCTTTCGATCGGCGCTGCCCACTGGCGAACGTCGGCTTCTGCCTGGTGATGCCAGCTGCGGGGGTCGGCTTCGGGCACCCACTCGGCGAGCGGTTCGACGGCGTACACCGCAGTCACCGGTACCTTGACGCGAGCAGCGAGCTCCGCACACAGTTCGATGGCGGCCAGGCTCCCCGGTGACCCGTCGACACCGACGACGAGATGACGTACGGGTGCGGCGCCGCTGGTGGGCACGATGGCCAACGGGATCGTGGTGTGGTGGACGAGGTGATGCGCGACGCTGCCGAGGTGCAGGTGCGAGAAGCCTCCAGCGCCGCGGCCTCCGACGACGAGCAGCTCGGCGTGCTGGTCGCGAGCGGCAGCCAGCAGCGCGTCCGGGGGGTCGCCGTCGAGCAGGACGGTGGCGGTCGGAGCCACTTCTCCGGAAAGAAACGCGGACCACTCGTCGAGCTCGCGGCGCTGCGCGTCGTGGAGCTCGACGTCGACGTCGGGGGAGATCTCGGCCTGGGTGGGGACGAAGGCGCGGGCGACGACCAGTTCGAGCCCGGCGCGCCGGACGAGATCGGCCGTCCACGCAAGGGCGTCATGGGCGGCTGAAGAGCCGTCGACACCGACAAGGACACGTCTCACGGTCTGGCTCCCGTCAAGTTGGGTGACTTCCTCACAGCGTGCGCCGTCGAGGACGGGAGGCGGAAGGGCCGAAGGTCACTCGGGCCACCCGAGGCCGTTGGTTCCGCGTGCAGCCTGGCGTGTTGGATCCGCGAGGGACGTGCCGAAGGTCCCTTCCCCGCCGCGGCGTGAGAGTGCGATGGTGAACCTCGGCCCGCAGACCTAGCGAGGTGGTGAGGGTGGCGCGCATCCTGTCAGACATCGTGCGGCGGCGGGGGCCGATGGTCGCTGCTGGCCCAGCGCGGCAGGGTCCCCCGTGAGCACCGACGCCGACCTGCAGTCTCTTCCTCTAGAAGAGGTCGAACAGCGTCTGGAGTGTTCGGCGGACGGTCTGAGCCAGGCCGAGGCCGAAAAGCGACTGGCCCGCTATGGGCCGAACGAGATCGCCGAGACGAAGGCGAACCCGTTCTTGAAGTTCCTCACCTACCTGTGGGGGCCGATCCCGTGGATGATCGAGATTGCCGTGATCCTGTCGGGTGCCGCAGGGCACTGGGCGGACTTCTTCATCATCTTGGTGTTGCTCGTCGCCAACGCAGTCGTCGGGTTCTGGGAGGAGCGCCAGGCCGGCAACGCTATCGACGCCTTGAAGGCGAACCTGGCGATCAAGGCCCGGGTGAGACGCGACGGGAACTGGATCACCCCCGCGGCACGCCAACTGGTACCTGGTGACGTCATCCGCGTGCGGCTGGGCGACATCGTCCCGGCCGATGCCCGCCTGCTGGATGGCGACCCGCTCGAGGTGGACCAGTCCGCGCTGACAGGCGAGTCGTTGCCGGCCACCCGCCAACCGGGCGAGGCGGTGTTCTCCGGGTCGATCGTCCGCCAGGGCGAGATCAACGCCCTCGTCTATGCCACCGGCGCTGCCACCTACTTCGGCAAGACGACGGAGCTGGTGCAACAGGCGCGCAGCGTCAGCCACTTTCAGCGGGCTGTGCTCAAGATCGGCAACTACCTGATCGTCCTTGCGGCCGCGCTGGTGGCGGTGATCATCACCGTTGCGGTCGTGCGGGGCGATCCGATTCTCACGACAGTGCAGTTCGCGCTGGTACTGACCGTCGCTGCGATCCCGGTGGCGATGCCGACGGTGCTGTCGGTAACGATGGCCGTCGGTGCCCGTCTGCTGGCCGGGAAGCAGGCGATCGTTAGCCGGCTGGCGGCCATCGAGGAGCTGGCCGGCGTGGACGTGCTGTGCGCCGACAAGACCGGCACCCTGACCCAGAACTCCTTGACGCTCGGCGACCCGTTTCCCGTGAACGGCGTGACCGTCGAGCAGGTCATCCTGTGCGGGGCGCTGGCCTCGCGGGTCGACAACGACGACCCGGTCGACCTGGCCGTTCTCGCAGGCCTGCCCGACGACCGGGCCCTGCGCGCCTGCCAGATCCGCCACTTCGACCCGTTCGACGCGGTGCGCAAGCGGACCGAGGCCGCTGTCGACCAGGCCCACGGCGTTGTGTTCAAGGTGACGAAGGGCGCGCCGCAGGTCATATTGGCTCTGGCCGCCAACGCGCCAGAGGTGCAACTGAGCGTCGACGCAGCGGTCAACGACTTCGCGGCCCGTGGCTTTCGTTCGCTCGGAGTGGCCCGATCCGACGGCGACGGCGACTGGCAGTTCCTTGGCGTGCTGCCTCTGTTCGACCCACCACGCGACGACGCCGCAGCGACCATTGCCACCGCCCACGAGATGGGCGTCACGGTCAAGATGGTGACCGGCGACGCCCTGGCGATCGCCCAGGAGACCGCCAAGAAGCTCGGGATGGGTTGCGACATCCTGGACGCCACCACCCTCGGCGACGTCAAACACGATGAGACGGCGGCGGCGGCAGAGGCCATCGACGAGGCCGACGGGTTCGCCCAGGTGTTCCCCGAACACAAGTTTCACATCGTCGACGTCCTCCAACAACGTGGCCACATCGTCGGCATGACTGGCGATGGGGTGAACGACGCCCCAGCGCTGAAGAAGGCTGACTGCGGCATCGCCGTGTCGGGCGCGACCGACGCGGCGCGCGCCGCGGCCTCCATCGTTCTGACCACGCCAGGCTTGTCGGTGATCATCGACGCGATCAAAGAGAGCCGGAAGATCTTCCAGCGGATGACCAGCTACGCGATCTACCGCATCGCCGAGACGCTACGCGTGCTGCTGTTCATCACCTTGGCGATCCTGATCTTCGACTTCTATCCGCTGACCCCGGTGATGATCGTGATCTTGGCATTGCTCAACGACGGCGCGATCTTGTCCATCGCCTACGACAACGTGCATTACAAGCAAGAACCCGAGGCGTGGAACATGCGCGTGGTCCTCGGGATTGCCACGGTGCTCGGCGTCATCGGGGTCGTCTCCGCCTTCGGTCTGTTCTACCTCGGTGAGCGTGTCTTCGATCTCGACCGTGACCACATTCAGACGCTGATGTACCTGAAGCTGTCCGTCGCCGGGCACCTGACGATCTTCCTGACCCGCACCCGCGGCCCGTTCTGGTCGACACCACGCCCAGCTCGGGCCGTGCTGATCGCGGTGTTCGGCACCCAGACGCTGGCGACGCTCATCGCCGTGTACGGCGTGTTCATGACCCCACTCGGCTGGGGTTGGGCCCTGTTCGTCTGGGGCTACGCCCTGGCCTGGTTCCTCCTGAACGACCGGGTGAAGCTGCTTGCCTATCGGATCCTCGATCCCGTCACCGCCCAGACACCCTCCTCGTCGGGTCCGACGCCGCGGATCGCGTCGCGACCGCAGCGGCACGACCGGCGCGAGCACGGCCATGGCCATGCCGTACAGGCCTGACCACGACACCGGGTGCCTCAGCCTGCCCGGCCCGGTGAGGGCGTGACCGTTCGAGCTCGACGCCGTCCTCACGGACGACCTTCTCGCGGTCGGCACATGCGGCGGCGATCTGGTGCTCATGCGTCATGAGCACCACCGTTGTGCTGTCATCTCGGGCGGGGCCGATCAACAGCTCCATCACCTGCTCGCACGACAACGAATCCAACGAACCGGTTCGCTCATCAGCGAAGATGACGTCCGGTCGGGCCAACAGCCACGTGCCGGCGCGACCCATGGCGCTCCCCGGGTCAAGGCGGGGGTGCTGACCTTCGCCGCGGCGCCACGGAGCGAAGCGAGGTTGGGCTGCGTCGCCCGCGTCCTCGACGTCGGTCGCGCGTGGTCGTGACGGAGCGGCGCGGCCCTCGCGCGCGGTTGTGACCGCCCGCCGTCAGGAGACCGGGAGTGCAGCGCCCGGAAACCCGCGAATTGGGTGGATTTCGTAGGTGAAGATGCCGGCGATCACTCCGGGGTCGCCTTCGAGGATGCTGCGAGTCTCGTCCGGATCTGTCGTGAAGATGCCGAACCCCGACGGCCCTTCGGCGCTGGTGACAGGAGTGATGATGGGGGCGATGCCGGCGCTGACGAGCGCCATGTTGCGTCGTCCGTGGGCCCAGATGATCGGGTCGACCCTTGGCCGGACCAGTTGGTCGGTGGGCAGCAGCACGACCATCGTGTAGGCAGCCGAGCCGGCCAGGCGGGCGCTCATCACCTCGTCGCCGATCCAGGGGAGCGGTTGCGAGCCGGCGAGGTACGCAGCAAATCCGTCGAGGCTCCAACCCGACGACACGGCGTCGCGCATGCCTTCCCAGCCGTCGCCGTGGCGATCGAGGTGCCAGTGGGTGAGCATCACCCGGGTGCGCTCTGGGTTGACGGCCTCGAACGTGATCTCGACCTCGCTGGTCTTGTCGGGGTCGGTCTCGATCTCCCAGCGAGTGTTGATGTCCCAGGAGAACACGACTCGATGGGGAGCGTGGTAGGCGAGGATGCGGGACCACGCACACGTGGTCCCGTCGGTGCCGTGATCGATGATCCGCCCGCCGACCCAGGGCTGGAACTCCATGCCGCGCCAGCGGTGCGCGCAAGATGTGCTTGTTGGCGTCCCACCAGCTACCGATGCCGATCGTGAACACCTCGAAGGCGCGATCGATCGGCGCGTCGACGATCGCTTCGACACCGGTCGAGGTGGACGAGGTTGACGAGGTGTTGGTGGTCATGGACGCTCCTCGGTCTGGGAATCGGTCGGGTGCATCGAAGGGTCGGTCGTTGCTTCGGCGGCGAGCCGGAACGCCATCAGCGAGCGTTGCCAGAAGTCATCGAAGTAGGCACGAACTGCCGCGAGGGCCTCTGGCTGGACCGTGTAGACGCGCCGGGTGCCCTCGGCGCGGTCGATGACCAGTCCGACGTCCTTGAGCACCCTGAGGTGTTGCGACACGGCGGGACGGCTGATGGGAAGTGCGTCGGCGAGAACGGTGACCGAGGTCGGGCGCTCGCACAGCATGTCGATGATCGCCCGACGTGACGGATCGGCAAGCGCCTCCATCAGGGTCACCGGTTCGAGCGGAGCGTGAGTCACCACTTACGTAAGTTATGGCGAACGTACGAGTGCTGTCAAGGAACCGTCGACCAGCGCGAACGGTTCGGCCCTATGCGAGTCGCTGGATCAGCCGTCAATTTCGCGGACAGGGGCCACGGGTGGTCAATCGAGCGCCGCGATCAGTTCGTCGACCGGCGGCCGCGCGTCTGGTGTCGGTGGGAGACAGAGGTAGCGGAGTTCCCCGTTGCGGCCGATGACGGTGTCGGCGCCGAGCTGGCGGATGTCTTCGGTCGGGCGCTTGAGCCGACGTCCCGCGCGGAGGAGGCGGCCGTACATGCGCAGGGTGCCCGGCGACCACACCTGTCGGTTGGTGCCTCGCTCGGCGCCGAGCAGTCGGTAGAGGGTCCGGTCGGTGTCAGCGACGACGTCGAAAGGGAGATGGAGTTGCTGGCGGTATGCGGCGAGACGTTCGACGGTCGCGAACGTGACAATCGCGATCCTGGCGTCACCGAACTGGTCGAGGTGGTCGCGCACGGCGATCACGTGTTCTTGGCACGGCAGTCAAGTGAGATGCCGGTGCAGGATCAGCACGATTGGTCGGCCGAGCATCTCGGCAGTGCGCCACGGCCGACCCTCTTGATCGACGAGCTCGATGTCAGGGAACCGGTCACCGACCTGGAGGGTCACGCCCTGTCTCCAACCCGTCGGCCACGGCGCAGACAGCGCCGGCGCGTGGGTCCTGGCACGCCACTGGCCAGGGTCGAGACCGCTCGGACCCGGCGCACGCTCGGATTGACCATGTGCACATCGCCGACTGCGACCGTCGGCACGGTCTCGTTGCCGTTGGCGACCGAGCGGACGAATGCAGCGGCGTCAGGGTCCTGGGCGCTCGAGTCCACCGAGGCCGGGGTTCCGGGCTCGTAGGCCGAATCCGGGTCTGCACAGCGTGTGGTGCTGTGGCGATCCTCGACGACTCGGCGGACCCATCCGACCATCGTCTTGTCGTGCCCGTCGACGAAGCGGTCGAGCTCGTCGAGCCGCGCAGTGTTCACGCGGTCGCCCATGTCAGACCGAGGCGTGCGGCGGACTGCTCGATCGCCGCGACCATCCGATCGATGGCACCATCGCACGCCTCGAGATCCCCGGCGTCGAGGAGCACAACCTGACCGATGTCGGTTGCGGCGACAACCACCGGTGCCTCACCTCCAGACGCGGCGCGGATCGAGTCGGGCTGGTCGTTGCGATGGTATGTGTCGAACGGGACCGGGAGGCCGGCCTGGCAGGCCTTCCACTCGGGTCGTTGATGGACGGAGCCGTGGGTGATCGCGCACAGCGAGCAGTGACGCCGGCCGAGGCGGGCACCGACCCAGTAGGCGAGCTCACCGCGCAGGGTGCTGTCGGCGTCGTAGACGCCGACGAGGCGCACGATCCGCTGGGTCGGCGCCGCGTCGGGAGGACTCATCTGGACAGCATCGCCGATCGGGCACCGCTGAGCGTCGCGGTCGTGTCGCCTGCCGGGACCGTCCGCAGGGCAAGGGCGCCGAGCACGAGGCGGAACATCGTGTGCTCGACGGCGAACGTTGCCCAGCCGACCATGCTGGCCATGTCCGAGATGATGGTCCCGGAGCCGGTGATCTTGGCCGCTACGGGGAGGCCAACGAAGGCGGACGAACCGCACCGGAACCCGCCCGCCACGTCGGCTCTTCCATCGGCATGCATCGGAAAAGGAGATGGAAGGATCCGAGCGTTGACCGGGTCTGTGTCCGCGAGGAGGAGACTTGGACGCGATGGCCGACGAGTCACAGACCAACGCACATCAACCGGAACCGCCGACAACGACGCGGTCTGCTCCACGACGACACCGACCTCGCCGGGGAAACCGACCGGCGCAACCCACCGTCGCCGAGCGCCGAAGACATCGCGACCTCACGCGCCCGGCACCCTGGATCGCCGACGCGCTCGGATGGCTCTCCCCGCGACTGCTCCACGTCGTCCAGCTCGTCGACATCGACGGCCTCACCGGCGACGAGGCCGCCGCCACGCTCGGCATCCCCGCCGGCACCGTGGTAAGCCGCCTCCACCGAGCCCGCCATCGCATGCGCGCCGACCTCGCCTACCACCCCGACTTCCGGAGCGAACACCAATGACACCACACGCCATGCTCGACATGTTCCGACGCAAAGGCGGCGCCCGCCTCATCGAGATCGGGCGCCAGATCCAGACCTACCTCGACGACGGACTCGACCCCGCAACCGCAGGGAAAGTGTCCCACCACCTACACGCCTGCCGCCGCTGCGGACTCACCGCAGACGACTACCGACGTCTCAAGTCTGCACTCGCCGAAACCTCCACGCCGATGCCCGCCGAACCGCTCCAGCGGCTGCACGCCCTCGCCGCCAACCTCGCCTCCGGCGACACGTTGCCGACGTGACCGCTGCCGAGCCGTTCGCGTCACGGTGGAAACGACGCGCCCGCACCATCCCGCTGATGCTCGGCGTCACGGTCGTCGGCGTTCTCGCCAGCCCGGTCATCCTCGTCGGCGCCGCCACTGCGCGACATCGCCAAGCGGCGATTCCGCCTGCCCACCGCCCGCGTCGCCCTGTTCCTGCTCCAGTACGGCATCAACGACAGCATCGAGATCCTGCTCGCACCCATCTACTGGACCATCGCCGGCTTCGGCACACAACTCGATCGACCGACATCCATCGCCCGCCACCAACGACTGCAGCACTGGTCCCTCGACGTGCTCGCGCGACGCGCCGAACGCCTCCTCGGCATCCGGCTCGACATCGACCAAGCCTCGACGGACGCGCTCACCCCGGGCCCGGTCATCGTGCTCTGCCGACACGTCAACATCGTCGACGCCTCACTACCGACGCTGCTCTACCAGCGCCTCGGCTACGGCACCCGCGGCGTGATCATGGCCGAACTTCTCGCCGACCCCGGCTTCGACCTCATCTACAGCAGGACGGGCTCGATCTTCATCCCACGCGACAACGGTCCCGAGGCGTTGGCAATGGTCCGCGACATCGGCCAGAGCATCGACACGACGACCGCCATCGTCATCTTCCCCGAAGGCCGCCTCTTTCGCCCCGATCGCCTCGAACGCGGCAAAGGAGCGGCTCGCGCTCGACGAACCCCGAACGCGCCGCCCGACTCGCACCATTACAACACGTCCTGCCACCCCGTCCCGGCGGAGTCCTCGCGCTCATCGACACCATCGGCGCCGACGTCGTCGTCATCGCCCACAACGGGCTCGACCAGTATGCGTCGTTCTCCGACCTCACGAAAGCGGTGCCCCTCCGCAACTCCATCCGGGTCACCGCATGGCGAGTCCCACGAGACCAGATTCCCAGTGGGGACGCCGAACGCGTCGCGTGGCTCGACGAACAATGGCTGCGAGTCGACCAGTCGGTCAGGAGAGAAGTGACGGCAGTGGCGCTCGACGGGCAGATTTCGTAGCGGCGAACCCACGTTGGCGCCCCACCAGGACACTCGACGCCGATCGTGACGAAATGCAACGCCAGCGCCGTTACATTTCGGCACCGGTGGCGCGCTGTTCGTCACAACCTCGTCGGCTACCGCCCACCCTGTTCGGGACCGTCGACGTTGATGGTGGCCGGCCCGCTTCCCGCTCGTACGACGACGACATGGCTCTCGCCGTCGGTTGGGTTGCTTTCGCGGTGGATCACGTGCTTGGGGACGTGAACGAAATCACCCGGATGTGCCTCGAACGTCTCCTGGCCGGCCGGTCCGAACTCCATCCGTAGTGCCCCATCCACCACGAACACCGCCGTGTCGTAGTCGCCGTGGTGGTGCCATCCCGAAGCAGCGTGCTCCTCGGTACGAACAAGCCCGGCCCACATGCCGTCGACCGCGATGGCCTGTTCGCGCACCATTCCGGGCGTGGCGTCACCCTCGACACGCCGGTCGGGCGTGATGCGGCTCACCATGTTGGCGCTACCCACGTCTCCTCCTCTTCTGCCGCAGCATGCGGGATCCGAAGGCGGAACGTTCAGCCGTTCACGGCGTCGCGCAGCTGGGCGGTGTCGACGTACTGCTGGAAACCGGCCGCTTGCTCGCCCCGCATCCGCCAGACGGGGCAGAACTGGCCGTCGAGCTGGTTCGTCGTCTCCTTGTGCTTGCCGGTGTACTGCCCTTCGACGATAACCGAGTTACCCGCATCATGGAACGCCGTGGGAGTGATCGTGAAGTCCTCCCAGTCCTCGGCGAGCTTCGTAAACAGGGTCTCGATGACGCCCTGCGGACCGATCCACGCCTCGCCCGACGGCTGGTGCGGATTGCTCTGCGCTTCGCGCCACTCGACGTCCGGCGAAGTCCGGCGACGACCGAGTTCGGCGCTGTCAGCAGCTACCGACCCGGACGGCTGCTGTGATGCGTGGGTGCGAGGGGACGGCTGCATGTGGAAGACGGAGGGCCGTATCTGTCGGGTTACTCCGACGGTCTCCACCCTTCCGGTGAGATCTCGATGACGCTCGCCAAGGACGGGTCCGAAAGCCCGAGGTAGAAGTAGCCGATCCCTGCCAACCCGAGCATCAGGCTGGGCGTGGCGCCCGCGCCCGCACCACCGGGCCACTCCTGGCCCTCACGGGCGCAGGTCCGGAGCCCGGCGGCGCCGACTTCAGCCGCGACGTCCGCATCGGCTCGACGATCCCGCAGGTGCCGTGCGCCCGCGAGAAGGACGGCGGCGTTGCCGGCTATGCCGTGGCAGAGCGAGAAGTTGCATTGGCCGAGGTAGAGCTCGTCGAGAAGGGCGTGGCGAGTGGCGTCCAGGGCGAGGCGAGCGTCGATTTCACATCGACCGTCGCTGCGTCGGGCCACCGCCCGTAGGCGAGCAACGGCGATTCCGGGGGCGCCGTGGCACCAGGTCATGGCGAATCGCCGACGCCTCCGCCCCGGCCCCGCGTCCCTCGCGGAGGTCAGGCCAGTTCCGCGCCGACGGGTCGTACAACGACGACTCGTAGGCGAAGGCGTCGTCAGCGGCGTCGGCGAACGACATGGCAGGCGCCGCGGCGTGGAGTTCGTTGAGGGCGTAGCCGATACCGGATGCACCATGCGACAGGCCGGTGAGGTGCGGTGCGGTGGCGGCGTGTCCTGAGGGCCACGACGTGCCCTGAGGTCGTGGCGTGGACGCCTGGACCAGGAGGTCGCCGTACCGGACCGCCCTGTCCACAAAATGGTCGCCGCCGAGAAGCTCGTGCAGGACGAGGAGGCCCACGATGGTGCCGGCGAGACCGCCCAAGAGGTCGTAGCCGGCGTCGTGCCGAGGCTCGTCGGTGACGACCTTGGCCAGCTGGAACGCGTCGTCCAGGAACGACGGCTCGCTGATCAGGATGCCGACGCGTGCTGCCGCCAACGCGATCCCGACGCAGCCGGTGTACAGCCCTGGCGTCATCTCGGCCTGGTCAGACATGGCCCGCTCGAGTGATCGCGCCATCGCGGCATGGGCGGTGGCGCGGACGCGCCGCGATCCTGTTCGATGGGCGACCTCCGCCAAGAAGAGGGCGATGCCGCTCGTCCCGGCATAGAGATCGGCACCCAAGGCGGTGACTCGTACTGAGGTTGTCGTCTGGCCAGGCGGATGAGCGCCGGCCGTGACGCCGAGCCAGTTGCATCGCCGACGGTGCCAGATGGCTTCTCGGCACAGGCGATCGGCGATGCCAGACGCAATTTCGTGCCACTCGTCGGGGAGCGGCCCACCGGAAGACAGGGACGAGCCGGTCCTTCGGACCGAGCTGTGCCGCGACGGGAACGTGGTGTCCACCGTCGGCTGGTCAACCGTCCTGAACGGTTGCGCCAGTTCGATGCCCGCCGCTAGCAGCGATTCCTCGATCGCGGCGATTCGTCGCGCGAGTGAGCGGTGCCGGTGTTCATGGCATCGGACGATCCCTTCGGCGAGAAGCTCCGACCGATGCTCGCCGAAGCTGGTACGCCGACCGGGATCGAGGGCGAGCGCCACTCCCGCCGCCAACCGCCTCGTGAACGCCGGGACTGGTTCCCTGAGACCCGGGGCCAGGTCCAGGTAGGTCGGGCTGAGAAGGTCGAGTGCGTGCTCGAGGTCCGCCAGCCGGACGTAGAGGACTCCGGCATCGCACCGGTTGAAACCGGCCGGATCGGCCCGGACCTTCAGAACGAAGGCAAGACCTCGTGCGTTCAGTGTCCGGGTCACCGTGCGCATAAGCGCGATGGCGGCGTCTGGGAGCAGGTTCCAGTAGAGGCGTGCGACGGTGTCGGTAGACGTGGGCGCGAAGGGCGCATCGCTGAGCGCTGCGTAGAAGCCGGGTGACGCCGCTGGCGCCGCGTTCGGGAACCAGACGCTCGCCTCGACGCCGGTCTGGAGTGGGCCGGTGCCGGCCGGCCGGCAGCTCGCGGCGCTCGCTCGTATGCGGAGCCCATCTCGGGTCGCGACGACCTCCGCGTCGGCCACCTCGTTCACCGCCCATCGGCTCTCCCAGTGGCCGATACCGGCGTTGGCCGCCGCCAGCGCCTCGACGAAGGCGAGTCCGCCGTACGACGGCGGATGCGGCGAAGGTCCAGGCAGATGCGCCCGCGGGCCGCCCTGGCAATAGACATGGAGGTAGAGGTGGTCACCGAGGAGACTGACCAGGTGGGCACGCGCCGCGTCCCCGCTCAATCGGCGTCGGAGCTCGGTGGGAAGCGGGGCGCTCGGGATCCCGAACCACGAAAACGTCGTCGCCGAACGGACGCGCGTCGCCTCGAGGGTTGCGGCCACCTGTCGATGGTGGATCGTGGCGAGTCCAGCTCCCACCGTCACGCCAGGTTGAGCAGGTCGCGGGCTGCGGCACGAGGCGCCCGCAGCAGGTTGTGGCTGAGTTGGACACAGGCGACGACTCGATCGTCAAGCTGCCGCTGGCTTTGCGTCTGCTCGAACGCAGTTTGCAGCAACCTCGCGGCTGCGTGCCGCACGGCGGAGCACAGCAGCCCTTCTTCGGCGTGGCCGTCGATGCGTCGCATCCGCCGATACGCCCGCCAGAAGGCATCAAGAGCGGGCTGCAACGTCCGCAGGGGGATCGCTGCATCGTCGATGTACGAGATAAGACCTCGGCTTCCACCGGTCGGGATCGAGGACAGCCACACGCCGAGGTAGTCGGCGAAGACCGATCCGACATCCCAGGCGGGATCCCCGAGCGCCGCCAGCTCCCAATCCACGATCGTGAGTCGACGGCGACCGGCGACACAACTCAGCAAGACGTTGTCCCACTTGATGTCCCGATGGGTCAATACCGTCGGACGCCAGGTCGCGGCGAGCCGGTCCAGCTCCTCGCAAAGGTCGCTCGAGCCCTGCATCAGGACGAGTAGCTCGAGCGTCGCACTGCTGGCCTGTTGCACGAGGCTCAGGTGCGGATGATGCAGAGTCAAGGCGCCCGGCGCGTCGCCAGACAACTCATCGACGAGCGCCGGGTCGTGCCCGTCGAGCCGTGCGGGGTCGTGCAGGAGGGCCAAGGCCTCCGCGAGCCGCCGGGCCGGCCAAAGCGGATAGTGATGTCGGGTCAGTTGCCGTTCCCGAGCGTTCGCGGCATCCGGCACGCGCTCGAGCACGAGCAGGTGCATCCGGCTGTCGTATGCGAGCAGACGCGTGGCGTACGCCGGGAAGCGGTCGGTGGTCGGGCGCGACCACAGCAGCCGGTAGACGGTGGCCTCTCGATCGAGGCCCGCCTGGCGCTCCGCCGTGATCGCTTGCTTCACGAAGTAGCCGGACCCATTGCGGCCAATGATGTCGGTGTTCGTGTGGCGCCGGGATGCGTCGACGGCGACGAGGCCGCCATCGACCACGTCGGCTCGGTCGATGAGTCGCCAGTGAGCCAGGATCTCAACGAGCTCGCGGGGCGACATACACGCGGTCACCGTCTCGCCTTGCGTCACGTCCGGAACGGACGTTTGTCCACTAGTTCTCGTAGAGCTTCGGCGCGGCGAAGCACACGGCCGGGTCACAGGTCGTCTGTCCAGGATTCGTGCAGATGGCGATGTCCGACACGCACGCCGACAACGCGCAGGTGTTACCCCGAAACAGAGTGGGATCGGCATATCTCCCGCCGCCGCGGCCGACGAGGAGGGGCCCGCCGGCGTGCAGGCGACGCACTCGTGCGGTCGCATCGGCGAACGAGGCAGCTATGTCGCCCTGCAGGAACGCCGCCTGCCTGCTGGCCCCCGTTCGTTCAGCGCGGCCCAGCGCTTCTGGTTTGATCCAGACCCACGTCTTGTCGGCATCCTCGTCACCTTGGCCGATCCGTTCGGTGTGGAGCACGTCGGGCTCGTCGAACTCTACGAACTCGTCGAGTTGCCTGGTTAGGTAGAGCCGCCAACGTCCGGGGTCGGCGCCCTTGCCAAGGAAGCCCGCCAATACGAGCGTCTCAGGCATGGCCCGAGGATCATCAACGACTTTTCGTACGAAGGGAGCTTCCTCGAACTGACTTTCATCATGAGATGCGTTGGGCATCGCAGCTCCTTCCTCGCTCACGTCTTCGATGGCTCACGTCACATGTCTCATCGTCGTGTCGGTCCCGATCGCCGACCTTCGGAGGGGTCGACGGGCTGAAAGACGCTCGGTGGTACGCGCAGCCCCGGATTGAGCAAGTGGCCAATGTCCCGTACCGGTCTGGGTGTGCGTCCCGGACGGATACTGCCGATCAGCTCGATGGCCTGCGCACCCGTCTTGCCGTGCACATGTTGCAGCACGTCGAGAATCCGGCTCGCGTCGATTCGCGACCGGCGACTGCCGCTCTCCTTCAAGCCCTGCACCACATGACGAGCATGATCAAGGAGCTCTTCGGTCAACGGGGCGTCACGATCTTCGAGCACGGTGGGAACGCCTCTCAGGAGCGCTGCATACGACTTCTTCACGCGGGCATCCTGGTGCATGGCGTACACGAGCTGGGGACTGTTCCGTTCCGCAAGAGCCCACCATTGAGGCAGCTCGGTGCCGCCGAACTCGCGATCCCGAAACGCTCGCATCTGCCGCTCGACGCGCGTGATCATTCCGTCGGGCAGCTCTGCGGTGGCGGCGGCGGCCTCAGCGGGACATACGACGGTGGCGTTGACATGACCGAAGATCTCCCAGTCGCCTTCGTTCTGCCATCGCTGGGAGAACGTGTTGGTGTCTCCACCGGCAAGATCGTCATGGGTCCAGAAGAACACGCGCGTGCCGACGGTATCGTCCTCGTTCAACCAGCTCCATATGTTCTCGAAGAAGTTCTGTTGGCTGGCAACAGCGTCAGCGACCGCAGAGGCCACGGCGTCCATGTATGCCGCAATGTCTTGTTGGCTGATGTCCGGGTTGGAGAAACCTCGGGTGGCGATGATGTCCGTCAGCGCTCCCATCACGGCGGAGTTCAGCGCCGCGTGCCCAGCCTCGGCCCCGTCGTCGGTGACGTTGTCTTCCTCCATCAGCACGCACACGACGCCGACGACGCCCGGTAGATCATCACCAACGAGGGGCTGGAGCGACTCCGGCACCGGGATCGGGCTCAGGAATGGGCTCCATTCGCCGATCGCGTCCGGAATGGTGACGTCGTCACCCGCGTCGACATCCGAGTCACCGAGGTTTCCGTGACTGCCCGGCGTGCCGATCACCGTGGCTGTTCCGGACAGTTTCAGCGACTCCGTGAGCGCAACTGTCTCGCCGTCGATCTTGAAGAACACTGTCCACAGGTACGGTTCTGCGCTTCCCCATCCGTCGCCCTCGTCGCTGCAGTGGATGCGATCGAGAGCGAGCCACACGCGGAGCGTGTCACGCGCCATGGTGACCCCCTTCCGTAGCAGGCAATCACCAACGTAGCGACCGCCCAGCCGGCAGCGGACTTGGTGCCACAAGTGGCGACGAAAAATCGCTGAATCGCAACACTTTGGATTGGGGAGGTGAGACGAGTTCGGCGATCCAGGCTCAGCGGTCGACGAGCGAGCGGCGGCTGACTTCCACTCGCTCGAACCGGCGGTTTCGCTGGCGGTCCGTCGTCAGGTCGAGGCCGAGCTGCGGACGCACGGGCTCTTTCCGGGCGAGCATGGACGTGCGGCGGCCACCGCCCGCAGTCGGCACCAAGGCTTCAGACGAGTGTCGGAGGTTCGGCCTAGCAGCAGTACCACGACATCGGATGCGCGAGTCGACGACGGGATCTCCTGCGGGGCGGCCCGTAGGGGTGTCAGGGTCTCGGGTACTTGGCGGCGAGCTCGGCCCGGCTCGTGACGCCGGTCTTCGCGAAGATGTGCGTGAGGTGTGTCTTGACGGTGGCCACGCTCATGACGAGCTCCTCGGCCACTTGCGGGTTGCTGCGGCCCTGGGCGACGAGGGCGGCGACTCGCGCTTCGGTCGGGGTGAGGCTGGCCCACCCGAGTGCGGGCCGGGCGCGTTCGCCTCGGGAGCGTTGGGCGTAGGCGACCGCCTCGTCGAAATCGAGGATTCCGCCCTCGTCCCATGCGCCTGGCTCGTTTTGGCGGAGGTGCTCGGTCACGATCGCGACCTGGTCAGCGTCGGGGAGCTCGACGGCCACGTACCCGAGCCGGGTTCGCTCGGAGGCGGCTGCGGCGAAGAGGCGGGCGGCCGGCCGAGGGTGGCCGCGTCGAGCGGCGAGGTCGGCGAGCAGATGCAGGCTGTCGATGGCCAACAGCCGATGCTGGGTGGCGTGAGCGAGGTCGAGGGCGCTGTGCCCGGCGTCCCACGCTTCCTCGGTGTCGTCGCGGGCGCGCGCGGCGATGGCTCGGATGAGTTGGGCGTAGATCGCGGGACGCGGCGCGTCGCTCAGCCGGCGGCTGTCGTCTTCCAACCGGCGGAGATGCTCGTCGATCTCGGAGGCGAGGCCTTCGGCCGCGAGGCGGACGACGGCCAGATACGTCCAGCGGGCATGGAGCGCGGGGCTGAGCGCCGTCGACGCGAGGTAGCGGCGGAGCCAGCCCAAGGCGTCGGCGGGACGGCGCTCGTGGAGGGCCTCCAAGGCGTGGACGGCGGTGGCCGGCGACTGGAGGTGGCCAGCGTGACCGGTGCGCTCCCGAGCCGCGTCCCACGCTGCCTCCGCGCTGGGCTACGAGAAGCTCATCGCCTCGCGAATCGTTCCCTTGCTCGGCGACGTGCCGCTCCACCGTCTGGACGCCGCATCACTCGAGGCCTTCTACGGCAACCTCCTGAGGAGCGGTGGTCGGAACGGTGGCCCGCTCGCCGCCAAGACGGTGGCGAACACCGCCGGTCTGCTGTCGATCGCGCTCGCCGACGCCGTGCGGCTCAAGGTCATCCCACAAAATCCATCGGTGGACGCGCCGCTCCCACGACGTCCGCGGCGTGAGATGACGGCGTGGACCGGGTCCGAAGCGGCGGCGTTCCTCGCGTCGGTGGCCGGGGACCGGCTCTTCCCACTGTGGCGGCTCGCCCTCGCCACCGGGCTCCGGCGTGGAGAGCTGTGCGGGCTCCGCTGGAAGGACGTCGATCTCGCTGCCGGCGCACTCTCGGTCGCGAGCACTCGTGTCGTCGCCGACGCGGTCGTGACCGGCGAGCCGAAGACGAGAGCCGGTGCCAGGGTGGTCTCGCTCGACCGGGAGACGGTCCTCGCGCTGTCGATCTGGCGGCGAGGTCAGGCAGAGGAGCGGTTGGCCGCTGGCGGCGGGTGGATCGATTCCGGTCTCGTCCTCGTGGACGTGCTCGGCGGGCCGCCGCACCCGAGACGATCACCCGCTGGTGGCCGGAGGCGGTCGCCCGCGCCGGACTCCCCGCGATCCGGCTGCACGACGCCCGGCACACCGCAACGACGGTCATGCTGCGCGCTGGCGTCCCCGTGAAGCTCGTGTCCCAACGTCTCGGGCATGCCGACGTGGCGGTCACGATGCGCGTGTACCAGCACGTCACCGCCCAGGACGACCGAGCCGCCGCCGACGCACTCGGCCGTGCTCTCGCTGGCGAACCGTGACCATTTCGTGACCAGCAGGCGCCCGAAGTGGCGCTGACCTGGGCCAATGGAGTGGAGCTGGGGGGAATCGAACCCCCGTCCATCAGGCGCAAGCCGCCCGTGCTACGACCGTTCCCGACGTTGGGCCTGACGGCGGCCCATGGGCGGGTCCACTGACGCTAGAGCGTCACCGCCGGGTCTTTCCCCAGGGCCAGCGGTCTTTCCCGCCGTCAGCCGTGCTTTCCGGCTGCCATCCTCCGCTTCTGTTGCCGGGCTGCGGTGGAGCGACCCCGTGCGGCCTTGCGGCTCACGATTTCACTCATGCCACCTGAAGATCAGGCAGCGAGAGCGAATTCCTGCTTTTCGGCAGTTGTTTTTTTGCCCCGTTTAACGAGTCTGAGCAACTCGGGTCGCACGCTCGGCCTCCGAAACTGATGTCGAACCCGATCAGCCCCGTTGACGTTGTGAGCAGGCAGTGTACCCGGCCGGGCGCCGGCTACTCCATGCCTTTTCGCTGGCGCCCGAGCGAACGGGCTGCCTCCCGCTTGGCGTCGCGCTCGGAGATGGCGGCGCGATGGTCGCCCTTGTTGCGGCCCCGAGCCAGGGCCAGCTCGACCTTCGCCCGCCCGTCCTTGAAGTAGATGGCCAGGGGCACGAGAGCGAGCCGTTCCTGGGCCACCCGGGCCCGGAGGCGGCCGATCTCGTCGCCGTGGAGGAGCAGCTTGCGGGGCCGATCAGGGTCGTGGGCGCCGAAGCCCCGCGCGTTCGCGTAGGGCGCGATGTGGACCCCCTCGAGCCACAGCTCGCCATCGGCGGCGCGGGCGTAGGCATCGGCCAGCTGCACGTGGCCGCCGCGGAGGCTCTTCACCTCGCTGCCGACCAGCACCAGCCCGGCCTCCATCGTCTCCAGGATGGTGAAGTCGTGCCGCGCCTTGCGGTTCGACGCCACCACCTTGTCGCCGATCAGTGCCATAGGGCGAGCCAGGGTACCGGCCGTCAGCCGGCGGCGGCCTCCGCGTACACCCGCAGCTCTCGCTCGATGTCAGGGCCCGCGGGCTGGTAGACGATCTCGGTCACGCCCTGGTCGGCCATGAGGTCGAGGCGCTCCCGCAACTGCTCCGGCGTGAAGGCGGAACCGGCCAGCAGCTCAGGTCCGATGAACGGCCGGTCGTGGTCGTTCACCTCCACGAGGTGCCCGTCGTGCACGGCGAGATGGCGGGTGGCTTCCGGCACCCCCTCGATCATCGCCTTCCATTCCACGCCGCCCGGGATACCGGCCAGGGCGTCGGGCGACCACTCGTAGAGCGCGTGCAACGTCACGGCGACGCTGTGGCCGGCGGCGGCCAGCACCCGCTCCGACCCGACGTCCTCACCGTCGTCGAGCACCGTGCCGAACGTGAGCAGGGCGACGTGGGCGAACTCGGCGCCGGCGGGGGAGGGGGCGCCACCGAAGAACACGCCGTCGCCCACCGCCCGGGCGGCGGCCACCCCCTTCGGCCCCGACGCGGCCACCAGCACCGGCACCTCGATCGGCCGGGGCGGGGCGAAACCGTCGGGATGCATCATGCGCACCACGCTGCCGTCCCAGGCCACCTCTTCGCCGCGAAGCAGGGCGCGGAGCGCTTCGATGTAGACGGTGACGTCGCGCCAGCGCATCGGCTTCTGGCCGAGGCAGCGGGCACCCGTGAACCCGGACCCGACGGCGACCGTCACCCGGCCCGGCGCGAGGTCGACCAGCGTGGCCACGGCGGCGGCATTCACCATCACGTGACGCAGGTTGGGCACGAGGACCCCTGGTCCGAGACCGATCGTGGACGTGCGCGTGGCGGCGAGTGAAAGCGTCACCCAGACGTCGGTGTAGAGGGCCGGCGAGTCGTAGCACCAGGCCCGGTGGTAGCCGAGTTGCTCGGCCAGGACGATGTGATCCGGTGTACGGGGCGACGGTGCGAAGGCGCACGAGAGCTGCATGGCCGCGCAGTCTTGCTCGTCTGCGGCCCTCCCACGCCACTACGGTCCCACGCCGTGCTGCAGCTCACCGACGACGTCTATGCCGCCGTCATCGGCCACAGCTACGACGGGCTGCCCCTCGAAGCCTGTGGCCTGCTCGGGGGCGACCCCCGGAACGACACCGTGAGCGTCTTCTACCCGTGCGAGAACGTCGCCCGTTCGAGCCGCGTCTACACGGTGGATCCCAAGGACCACCTCCGCGCCGACCGCGACGCCGAGGGGCGTGGCCTGGAGATCGTCGGTGTCGTCCACAGCCACACCCACACCGAGGCGTACCCCAGCCCTACGGATGTGGCCCAGGCGCCCGATCCTGGCTGGCACTACGTCATCGTGAGCATGCGCGACGAGGCTCCGATGTTGCGCAGCTACCGCATCGTGGGCGGCGAGATCGCCGAGGAGCCGGTCGGCCGGTTGCGTCGGTAGGATTCCCGACTGGCCGTGTCGGCTTTTGTAGGAGGCCAGGTGCCCGTCTTCGAGAACGTGCTGGACATGATCGGCAACACCCCTCTCGTGGATGTGAGCGCCCTCAGCCCCAACGCCCGGGTACGGATCCTGGCCAAGCTCGAGAGCCAGAACCCGTTCGGTTCGGTGAAGGACCGGATCGCGAAGTCCATGATCGAGGCGGCCGAGAAAGAAGGACGGCTGGCGCCAGGCCAGACCATCCTCGAACCGTCGTCGGGCAACACCGGCATCGCGCTGGCCGCCATCGCCCAGATCAAGGGCTACCCGATCAAGATCCTCATGCCCGACAGCGTGTCGATCGAGCGTCGTCAGATGCTGCAGGTCTTCGGGGCCGAGTTGCTCCTCACGCCCGGCGGCGAGGGCTCGAACGGCGCCGTCCGCCGCGCCCAGGCGCTGTCGGCCGAGCATCCCGAGTGGTGCTTCCTCTACCAGTACGCCAACGACGCCAACCCCCGGGCCCACTACGAGGGCACCGGTCCGGAGATCTGGCGCGACTGCCCCGAGATCACCCACTTCGTGGCGGGACTCGGCACGAGCGGCACGCTCATGGGGGTGGGGCGTTACCTGAAGGAGCGGGAGGCGGACGTGAAGGTCTTCGCCGTCGAGCCGCCGTCGGGGGAGCTGGTCGAGGGCCTCCGCAATCTGGACGACGGGTTCGTGCCGCCCGTGTTCGACGCCTGGCACGGGATGGAACTGCTCGACGGCAAGCGCATCGTGCGACCGCGGGAGTCGCTGGAGTGGACCCGCCGGCTCGTGAGCGAATGCGGGGTGTTTGCGGGCATCTCGTCGGGTGCCGCGCTGGCCGGTGCGGCGAAGGTCGCCCAGCGCATCGACGAGGGCGTCATCGTGTTCATCGTGTGCGACGGAGGCTGGAAGTACCTGTCGACGGGCGCCTACACCGACGATCTCGACGTCGCCGAGGCGGCCGCCGAAAAGATCATCTACTTCTGATGGGCGGGAGGGCGGGCGGCTGATGGGCGCGAGGGCGGGCGGCTGATGGGCGCTTGGGCAGAGCGGCGCAAGGCGCGCCGGCGGCGCAAGATCGAGCGTCGCCGGCGCCGGCTCGCGGCCGGCCCGGTGGTCATCGAGGAGCTGACTGACGACGAGATGCAGGACATCGAGGACCAGGAGCAGCACCAGAACGGTTGGTGAGCGCGCTGGCTTCTAAGGTGCCGCCGTGCCCGATGGCCCGCCGCCGCTGCCCGAGGACCTGCCCGCCGATCTGCGGGCCTTCATCGACTGCACGCTCGACCGCGTCGAGCTGCGCGGTGGCAAGGCGGCGTGGATCCCGGTGCCGCCCGTGATCAAGGGCACCGTGGGGCGCTTCTTGAAGCCGTCGGCCACGATCGAGCCCCTTCCGCACCCCGGCACGGCGCGGGTCGGCGTGAAGTGGGCGGTGGTCGGCCTCCAACTGGTGGCGTCGGTGCAGGACGGCCGGCTGAAGCTGGCCGCCGACGGCCGCCAGAGCGGGTTGCTGGCCGAGGTCTACGCCGGCGTCGACGGTTGGGTCGGCAACCTCAACGACTGGCTGGCCACGAACGGCTATCGCCTGGGACCGCCGGACGTCGTCCCTGGCCGCATCGCGCTGTACAAAGAGCGGCTGTCAGTAGCCTGAGGCGACGATGGCGGATCGCCCGATCGGGATGTTCGACTCCGGTTTCGGAGGGCTCACCGTGGCGCGCGCGGTGATCGACCTGGTGCCCGGCGAGGATCTCGTCTACATCGGCGACACCGGGCGTTACCCCTACGGGCCCCGGCCGCACGACGAGGTGCAGGCCTTCGCCAGCCAGATCGCGTGGCGGCTGGTGAAGGAGTACGACGTGAAGCTCATCGTCGTGGCCTGCAACACGGCCGCGGCGGCCGGCCTGCGCAGCCTGGCCGAGGAGCTGCCGGTGCCCGTGATCGACGTCATCGCACCAGGCGTGCGGTCCTTGGTGGCCGCCACCCGCTCCGGCCGGGTGGGCGTGATCGGCACCGTGGGGACCATCTCGTCGGGTGCGTACCAGCGCGCCGTCGCCGACCTCGGCGCAGGGGTGGAGCTGGCGTGCGCCGCGTGCCCGGGCTTCGTGGAGTTCGTCGAGCGGGGCGAGACCTCGGGCGACGAGGTGACGGTGCTGGCCGAGCGCTTGCTGGCGCCGGTTCGTGACGCCGGTGTCGACACGCTGCTGCTCGGCTGCACCCACTACCCGTACCTGGCCCGCGTCATCGCCGATGTGATGGGCCGAGATGTCGTGCTGGTCAGCTCGGCCGACGAGACCGCCTTCGAGGTCGCCGGTCAGCTGCGCGCCACCGGGCTGCGGCGCGACACCTCACATCCCGGCGTGCATCGCTGGTACTCCTCGGGCGATGTGGCATGGTTCGCAGACCTCGGCCGGCGCCTCCTCGGGCCCGAGCTCGCCTCGGCCGAGCGCTGTGCCTTCGACGAACCGGAGCAGACCGATGACCTCACGCCCTGACGGCCGCGCCCCTGACGAGTTGCGCACGGTCACCTTCGAACGCGACTTCACCGACATGGCGGCCGGGTCGGTCCTCGTGTCGTTCGGTCGCACCCGGGTGGTGTGCACGGCGTCGGTGGACGACGACGTGCCTCGCTGGATGCGGGGCACGGGCCGCGGCTGGGTGACGGCCGAGTACTCCATGCTCCCGGGCTCCTCGCCGGAGCGCATCGACCGAGAGGCGGCTCGCGGCAAGCAGAGCGGCCGCACGATGGAGATCCAGCGCCTCATCGCCCGCTCGCTGCGCGCCGTCACCGATCTCGTTGCCCTCGGCGAGAAGCAGATCACCGTCGACTGCGACGTGCTGCAGGCCGATGGCGGCACCCGTACGGCCTCCATCTGCGGTGGCTACCTTGCGCTGCACGACGCGCTGTCGCGCCTGGTGCAGAGCGGGTCGTTGCGAACGCAACCACTCGTCGCGCACTGCGCCGCCATCAGCGTCGGCATCGTGAACGCCGTGCCGCTGCTGGATCTCCCCTACATCGAGGATTCCAAGGCGGAGGTCGACATGAACGTCGTCATGACGTCGGAGGGGCGCTACGTCGAGGTGCAGGGAACGGCCGAAGGGAAAGCCTTCAGCCGTAGCGAGCTCGACACGCTGCTGGAGTTGGCCGAGAGCGGCATCAACGAGATCTTCGAGCTGCAGAGCGAGTACGTGGCCGAGCCGCCGACACTGCGGCCACCGGCGCTGCGATGAAGGTCGTCCTCGCCACGGGGAACGCCCACAAGGTGGAGGAGATCGGCGAGATCCTGGGCCCCGCGGTGGAGCTGTCGGCCGTCGACACCGGCGTCGACGAGACGGGCACCACCTTCGAGGAGAACGCGCTGCTGAAGGCGCGCGGCGGCGGCGTTGGGCGCGGGTGTGCTGGCTCTGGCTGACGACTCGGGAATCGAGGTCGACGCCATCGGGGGCGCGCCAGGTATCCACTCGGCGCGCTGGACACAGGAGCACGACTGGATCCCGAGAGTGCTGCGCGAGCTCGACGGCGTCGCGCCGGCGGCGCGCACGGCACGGTTCGTGAGTGCGGCCGCCGCGGTCTGGCCCGACGGGCGTGAGATCGTGCGTCGCGGCGTGGTCGAGGGGCACATCGCGCCCGACGGCGCGGGGGACCGGCGGGTTCGGTTACGACCCCATCTTCGTGCCGGTCGAGGGGGACGGGCGCACGTTCGGCGAGATGAGTCCGGAGGAGAAGCACGTGCTGTCGCATCGCGGCCGGGCCTTCCGGGCCTTGCGCGAGGACCTGGGGGTCACCAGCCCCTGAGATCGACCGCCCAGGTGTCGGCGACGACGTCGTCGCGCACGAGGTAGGCCCGTTCGTGGAGCGCCATGGTGGGGTCGACGTGAGCGGGGATGACCTGGACGCGGTCGCCAGGCTTCGGCATCTCGAGCGGCTCGGGCACCTCACGATCGGGGGCGAAGGTGATGTGCTCGTCGGAGCAGAACCACACCGTGGCACCGTCGATCGAGGGGTTGCCGTGGTCCATGCCGAGGCTCTTCAGCCCCGCGTCGCACACGGCCCACTTGGCGCTGGCCGAGATCACCGTGGTCTCCAGGTACAGGGCCTGCCGGAAGGGGAGCCCGAGCGTCGCGTAGTACGTGTCCATGAGGGCGTAGCTGCCGGCTTGGATCTCGGTGACGCGTTCGTGCAGGTCGTAGGTGCCGGTGCCCCCGGCCGAAACGATGTCGCCGCCCACCTCGGCGTGCGCTCGGAGCAGCAGGTCCATGGCCTTGGCGACCTCGGCGCGCTGGTCGTCGCGGTCGGCCACCACCATCAGATGGCCCTCGTAGCCCATGACACCGCGGACGCCCAAGCCGGCGCGCCGGGCGGCGTCGGCGAGCGCACCGGCGTGCTCGGGGGCGATGCCGCAACGGGGGAGACCCACGTTCACGTCGATGAGCACCTCACGGATGCCGTTGGCGGCGGCCGCCGTCACTGTGGCCTCGCTGTCGACGGCGACCGTCACGCGGGCGTCCAGGCCGGCCATGGCTCGCAGGCGGTGCGGGTCGAGGGTCTCGTTGGCGAGGAGCAGGTCGGCACCGAGGCCGGCGGCGGCCATGCCCACCACCTCGCGGGGCGTGGCACAGGTGAAGGTGAGGTGGCCCTGGGCGGCCTGAACCGACGCGAGGGCCGTGCACTTGTGGGCCTTCACGTGCGGGCGCAGCGACCGGCCCGGGCGGGCGGCCGCCATGGTGGCGAGGTTGTGGTCGAGGGCGTCGGCGTCGATGACGAGCGCCGGCGTGGGGAGATCCCGGACGTGCACCACGGAGTTCTACCCCGCCGCCCGGAGCACCCGCCCTCGCCGAGCCCGCTGTGGAAGTTCCGCCCGCCCGAGCCGCCCGGCGACACCAGGCGCGCCGCCCCACCCAGGGCCGCCCCCGTCCGTCCACCACCAAGCGCGCAGCCCGCGCGCTCGGAGGCGCCGGAGCGCGGCCAAGCGTTCAGCCCGCGCGAAAGACGCCGGTCGCCGGTGCGCGGCGCCGCGGGTCGCCCCGGTTGGAGCGCCGCCGTCGCCTTTCGCGCGGCCCGCGCGCTCGGCCGCGCTGGAGCGCGGCGGGGTGTTCAGGCTGCGCGGGAACTGCCGCGCACCCCCTGCGTAGGGTGCGGCCCCATGAGCATGATCACCACCGCTGAGATCATGCGCATCGCCGAGCTGCGCGAAGGATTGGTCACCCGTGACCACCTTCGAAAGCACGGCCTCTCCGAGGACCAGATCACGCGCCTCGTCCGCGGAAGGTCTTGCACTGCGTTTTCAAGGCTGTCTACTCCCTCGACCCGGCGCCGTGGCCGCTCGCCAAGCGAGCGCTCGCGGCGTGTCTTGCCTCACCCAGCGTTGTCACTTCCGACATGACGGCGGCGGCGCATTGGAAGATGCGGCGAACACCTCGTGATGTGCTCGAGGTCGTCGTCGAAGCGCCGCGGTTCGTTCGCCTGCCCGGCGTGGGAGTGCATCGGACCAATCGGCTCGATCAGCGCGACGTGGTCCTCTACGGCAATGGGTTGCGGGTGACATCGCCGGCCCGGACGTTGTTCGACATCGCTGGAGAGTTGGATCCGGCGACGATGATGTCGATCGTTGAGGACGCCCTCAACCGACGTCTCTGCACCGAATGGTCGCTTGCCGACGTGGCCGAGCGGGTCATGGGACCTGGCCGTCCAGGTACCACCGTCTTCCGAAGCGTGGTCGACGGACGCCAGGCTGCCCTCCCTCCGGTCGGAAGCGAGGCGGAGCTTCTGCTAGCCGAGGCGCTCGCGGCGACGGGCATGCCGGAGCTGTCGCGCCAGTTCCCGGTGGCGCTTGGCGGCCACGGGTCTGTTCGGCTCGATCTCGCCGTGCCCGCTGATCGGTTCAACGTAGAGATCGACGACCCGATGTGGCACGCCGACCCCGTGGCCCTCCAACGCGACCATGTGCGCGATCTGCTTCTCGCCGTCGACGGCTGGTCGGTGCAGCGAGTCACGACCGAGGACGTCTACCAGCGCCTCCGGTCCACCGCCGCGACACTTCACCGGGTCTACCTCGGCCTCATATCGCGCGGGCTGCGCGCTTGACCGCGCTGCAGCGCCGTCGAGCGCGCAGGCTGCGCGAGGGTCGAACGGGTGGGCGGCGGCCGGGCTACGGCACGCGCCGTCCGGGGCCGCGGGCCGCCGGGGCCGCGGCTCGGGCCCGCCTGGGCCGGGGGGCTAGACGAGCTCGAACCAGAAGAAACCGTGCGGGGGCAGCGTGAGCAGGTACGTCAGCTCCCCGATCCGCGGGAACTGCACTTTGCCCAGCAGCTCCACGGGGGTCCGCCCGTCGTACTGCCGCAGCGGCACCTCCACCGGCTGCGCCTGACGGGACAGGTTGGCCACGCACAGGATCGGGTTCAGCCCGTAGTCCGCCGGCCCCCGCACGTACACGAACACCGCCGGGTTGGACACGGCCACCGGCTCGTAGGCGCCCATCGCCAGCTGGGGGTGGCGGCTGCGGGCGTCGAGCATGCGTCGCACCCAGTGCAGGAACGACCCCGGGTTCCGTCGCTGCGCTTCCACGTTGACCGCCTGGTAGCCGAAAACCGGGTCCATGATCGGCGGCAGGTACAGCTGCTCGAAGTCGGCGGTCGAGAAGCCGGCGTTGCGATCGGGCGTCCACTGCATGGGCGTCCGCACGCCATCGCGATCGCCCAGGAAGATGTTGTCGCCCATGCCGATCTCGTCGCCGTAGTACAGCACCGGGCTGCCGGGCAGCGACAGCAACAAGGCGTGGAACAGCTCCATCAGCGGCCGGTTGTTGTCGAGGAGCGGTGCCAGCCGCCTGCCGATGCCCGTGTTGCGCCGCATCTTGGGGTCGCGGGCGTACTCGGCGTACATCTCGTCGCGCTCGATGTCGGTGACCATCTCCAGGGTCAGCTCGTCGTGGTTGCGCAGGAACAGGCCCCACTGGCAGCCCGGCGGGATCTCGGGCATCTCCTCCAGGATGTTCTCGATGGGCTCGCGGTCGCCCCGCTTGGCCGCCAGGTACATCCGGGGCATGAGCGGGAAGTTGAAGCACATGTGGCACTCGTCACCATCGCCGTAGTAGGCCAGCACGTCGCTGGGCCACTGGTTGGCCTCGGCCAGGAGCACCTTGCCGGGGTGGCTGGTGTCGACTTCCTTGCGCAGCAGCTTGAGGAACTCGTGGGTCTCCGGCAGGTTCTCGCCGTTCGTGCCGTCGCGCTCGTAGAGGTAGGGGACGGCGTCGAGCCGGAAGCCGTCGAGGCCGATGTCGAGCCAGAACCGCACCACGTCGATGACGGCCGCCTGCACCTCGGGGTTGTCGAAGTTGAGATCGGGCTGGTGGCTGAAGAACCGGTGCCAGAAGTACTGCTGGCGAACGGGATCCCAGCTCCAGTTCGAGGTCTCCGTGTCGTGGAAGATGATCCGCGCCTCGTTCCAGCGCAGGTCGTCGTCACCCCAGACGTACCAGTCGGCCTTGGGGTTGTCCCGACTCTGGCGGCTCTCCTGGAACCACGGGTGCTGGTCGCTGGTGTGGTTCAGCACCAGGTCGGCCACCACCCGCAGGCCGCGGGCGTGGGCTTCTTCGACCAGCTCGACGGCATCGGCCAGGACGCCGTAGGCCGCCAGGATGGTGAAGAAGTCGGAGATGTCGTAGCCACCGTCCCGCAGCGGTGACTGGTAGAAGGGCAGCAACCACAAACAATCGACTCCTAGCCACTCCAAGTAGTCGAGACGGCCGGTCAGTCCCCGCAGGTCACCCTGCCCGTCGCCGTTGGCGTCGTGGAACCCGCGCACGAAGACTTCGTAGAAGACCGCCTGCTGGTACCACCTGGCGTCGCCCAGATCCGGGTGCATCGTGTCCTGGCTATCACGCCGACGGCATCCCGCGCCTGACCACTCGTCGTGGTCAGAACGTCATGGAATCACAACAATGCGGACGCTTGGCCGCAACCGCGACCGGCCACCCTATGGATTGGTAGTGGGAACCCCCACGAAGGGACACACGTGCTCGACATCACGATCAGGCGGCCGGCGAGCGCTTCGGCTGTTTGTCGCCTCGACGGAGATCTCACGACCGACGAGGCCACAGGCGTTCGGGCGATCACGTCCTGGCTGAACGACACCGGCACGGTGGTCGTGGATCTGCGCGGGGTCGCCCGGTTCGATCGCCCTGGCGTCGCTGCCCTGATCGGGGTGCTGCGACGCGTCCGCAGCTCGGCCGACCACGTCGCCCTGGCGGTGACGATGCCGTCCATGGTGCGGTTCCTTCGATCCGAGGGTTTGGACCGACTCTTCCCCATCGAACCAGCACCCGAGGAGCTCGTCGGTTCAGCCGCATGAGCAAACGGGGCGGTCACGAGCTGGTCATCGTGGCCAATCGGCTTCCCGTGCAGCGGGCGCAGGATGGCAGCGACGACTGGGAGATGAGCCCGGGAGGGCTGGTGCGCGCCACCATCTCGGTGCTCCATCACCGGCGGGGCGCGTGGATCGGCTGGACCGGCTCCGCGGGCGACGCACCGGCGCCCTTCGAGCGCGACGGCGTGCGGCTCGTGCCTGTCCCCTTGTCGGGCGACGACATCGCCGAGTTCTACGACGGCTTCTCCAACGAGGCCCTGTGGCCCCTGTACCACGACGCCATCCGCACCTCCACGTTCGAGTCGTCGTGGTGGGAGGCCTACGTCCGGGTCAACGAGCGCTTCGCCCAGGCGGCCGCCGCCGAAGCGGCCGACGGCGCGGTGGTGTGGGTGCACGACTACCACCTGCAGCTCGTGCCGCTGTTCCTACGGGAGCTGCGGCCTGACGTCCGGATCGGGTTCTTCCTTCACATCCCCTTCCCGCCCCAGGAGCTGTACATGCGGCTGCCGTGGCGCGAGGAAGTGCTGCGGGGCCTCCTGGCCTGCGACCTCGTTGGATTCCAGCGCAAGGTGGCGGCCGAGAACTTCGTGGCCGTTACCGAGCGCCTGGTCGAGGCCGAGGGCGCCCTCCCAGAGGTGCGCTTCGAGGGTCGCACGATCCGGGTGGGGGCGTTCCCGATCTCGATCGACGTGGCCGAGTTCGACGAGATCGCCCGGCGCCCCGAGACGGCGGCGCTGGCGCAAGAGGTGCGCCGCCTGCTCGGCGACCCGCTCACGGTGCTGCTGGGCGTGGACCGGCTGGACTACACGAAGGGCATCGACGTCCGGCTGGAGGCGTACCAGACGCTGTTGCGCGACGGCGAGCTCGACCCGCGTCGCACCGTGATGGTGCAGATCGCGGTGCCCACGCGTGAGCGCATCGACCACTACCGCGACGAGCGTCGCCGGATCGAGGAACTGGTCGGCGAGATCAACGGCGAGTTCAGCTCGCTCGGCTTCCCCGCCGTCCATTACCTGCGCCAGAGCCTGCCGCTCGAGGACCTGATCGCGCTGTACCAAGCGGGCGACGTGATGCTGGTGACGCCGCTGCGCGACGGCATGAACCTGGTCGCCAAGGAGTACGCCGCGTCGCGCATCGACGAGCAGGGTGTGCTGGTGCTGTCGGAGTTCGCCGGTGCCGCCGACGAACTGACCGACGCCGTGCTCGTCAACCCCCATGACCACGAGGCCGTCCGCCGCTCCATCCTGGAGGCGGTCGACATGCGGCCCAAGGACGCCCGCGAACGCATGATCGCCATACGGGAGCAGGTGGCCGGCAGCGACGTTCGGCACTGGGCCTCGGGGTTCCTCGCCGAGCTCGGCGTGGTGTGACGGGCGGGCTCGACGAGATCGCGAGTGCCGCCGCCACCGCGGCGCGGCCGCTGCTCGTGGTCTCCGACGTCGATGGCACGCTGTCGCCCATCGTGGCTCGGGCCACCGACGCCCGGCTCGTGCCCGGCGCCCGCCAGGCGCTGGAGCAGCTCGGTCGGCGCGACGGGGTGACGGCGGCGGTCATCTCCGGGCGCCCGCTGCGCGAGTTGCGCGAGCAGTTCGGGTTCGCCGACGGAGTGCGGCTGATCGGCAGCCATGGTCTCGAGGACTCCGAAGGGCTGCCCCGCGAGCTGGACGCCGCCGAGCGGCGCCGCCTGCACGAGGTCACCGAGGAGCTCGACGCCGTGGCCAGCGCCGTGCCGGGGGCGTGGGTAGAGCACAAGCCCGCCGCCGCCGTGCTGCACGTGAGGGAGGCGACGGCGTCCGCAGGCGATGCCGCTCTCGCCCATGCCGAGGTCAAGCTGGGCGAGCGCCCAGGGGTGTTCCTCATCGCCGGGCACCGCGTGCTGGAGGTCACCGTCCGGGCCACCAGCAAGGCCGCGGCGCTGCACCGGCTTCGCCACGAGACTGGTGCTGCCACGGTGGTGTTCGCCGGCGACGACGTGGCCGACGAGGAGGCGATGGCCACGCTGAGCCCAGGCGACATCGCCATCCGCGTCGGCAGCGGGCCGTCGGTCGCCCGGTTTCCGCGTCGACGATCCTGGGTCCGTGGTCGGCGTGCTCGACGCCTTGGTCCGCCGGCTCGCCGCCGCTGAATGAACGGGAACCAACCGCCGGGCGAGCCGACCCGGCGACGGGTGAACCCGTTGCTGCGCTTCCTGGCCGGGGTCTGGGGCCTGTCGCTGGTGGGGCTCGGGCAGGCGTCGGCCGCCGCCGGCGGCGTGTTCGGGCTGGCCCTCGCCCTCGTCCTCGACCTGGCGGGCGTGGCCATCATCCTCATCGCCATCGGGGTCGTGGAGTGGTGGGTTCGCCACCACCCGGGGCCGTCCAACCGCTAGCCGAGACTACGACCGAACGCTCGCGGCTACGACCCCCCGACGGCCAGCTCGGTCACGAACCCGACGTGGTCGCTGCCGGGGATGGCCACGTCGCGTACGGACACCACCGCGACCTGGTCGTTCACGAGGGCGTGGTCGAGGCGCATCAGGGGCACGCCGGGCCAGCCGAGGTCGGGCCACGATCGCGAGAGCCCCTGGCCCGCCGCTTCGTGGGCGTCGTGCAACCCGCTGTCGAGCAGCTCGCCGAAGGGCGGGTTCCATCGGGTCGAGTTGAAGTCGCCCACCATCGCCACCGGCCCCGCGGCGGCCGCCGCCTGCGCCTTCAGTTCCGCCAGCTCGCTGTTCCATCCGTTGCGGCTGCGGATGGCGTTCTCCACGTGGACGGCGATGACCAGCAGGCGCCGATCGTCGACCACTACGGTCGCCCACGGCATGCCCGTGCGACCCGTCGCCGCGTGCACGTCCTCGAGCGGTCGCTTCGACCAGATGACATCGGCGCGGAACCCGGTCGTTCTCAGCGTGGAGTAGGGGTACATCTGGTCGATCGCCTGGCGTCGCAGGGCCTGCATGGTGCGCGTGTCCAGCTCGACCAGGACCAGCACGTCGGCCCCGGAGGCCAGGATCTTTCCGGCGGCGGCATCGGGCTCGGCGTTGAGGTCGTAGACGTTGGCCTCGAAGACGGTGACATGGGGCGCAGTGGCGGCCCAGGCGGGCAGCGAACGGTGCCCGAGCGCCGGGTACAGCGCGGCGATGTGCACGAGGGCCAGGGCGACGCAGACGGCGCCGAGGATCCACTTCTTGTGCACGAAGGCCACGGTGCCGATGGCGTAGACGGGCAGGAAGATGACGGGGACGACCGCCTGGAGCATCACGGTGATGCGCGCCGGCGACGTGATGCCCAAGGCGCGGGTGAAGGTGACCCAGACGAGCAGGGCGACCACGCACCAGGCCGCCACCCACGCCGCCCGCGCCGCCGTCTGGCGGCCGCTCCAGGTGGTGGACGGTGCCGGCTCGGACGGCTCGCCGGCCGGCTCGGTGGTGCTGATCGTGTTGGTCATGTGGTTGGTGCGGGCGGGGGGATTCGAACCCCCATGCCTTTCGGCACCGGGACCTAAACCCGGCGCGTCTGCCTGTTCCGCCACGCCCGCCGGTGCGGCATGCTGACGCACCTAGGTTCGCACGTCGGACCGCTCGACGACACGCGGGGGACGGTGCTCCATGGCAGGCGAGGAAGGTCGGCGACGGGACGACGGCACCCCCACATGACCGACATCACCTTTGACAGCCTCGTCGTCGTGACGGTCGCCGCCTTTGCTGCGCCCATCGTGGTCGACCGGATCCACTCGGTGAGGGTGCCGGTGGCCGTGATCGAGATCCTGCTCGGTGTGCTCATCGGGCCCGACGTCCTGGGATGGGCCGAGATCGACGAGCCGGTGCAGGTAGTGGCGCTCCTGGGACTGGCCTTCGTGCTGTTCCTGGCCGGCTTCGAGCTGGACCTGCACCAGCTGCGAGGACCGTTGCTGCGGGCGGCGTTGCTGGGCTTCGTCTTTGTGCTCGCCGCCGGGCTGGTCGTGGGTTTTGGCCTGGACGCCGTCGGTCTGGTCGACAGCCCGCTGCTGGCCGCGATCTTGCTGTCGGCCACGTCGCTGGCGCTCGTGACCCCGGTGCTACGCGACGGCCGGCAGCTTTCCAGCCGGCTCGGGCAGCTCGCGATGGCCGCCGCCTCGGTCTCGGAGTTCGCCGCCGTGGCCCTGCTCTCGCTGCTGTTCACCAAGGAGGCGGACACCACTGCGGTACGCGTGGTGCTGGCCGGCGTCTTCATGGGCCTCATCGCCTTGGTGGGGGTGGTGGCGACGCGGGTGAGTCACGCCGGCTGGGTGCGGCGGCTGTTCGAACGGCGCCACGGCGGAACCTCGCAGCTCCGGGTGCGCGGCGCCATCATGGTGATGGCGCTGTTCGTGGTGCTGGCGCAGGAGGTCGGGCTGGAGGCCATCCTCGGCGCGCTGGTGGCCGGCGCCCTCTTGGGCGCCCTCGATCGCGGCGGCGCTGCGCGCGCAGGAGGAGTTCCGCTCGAAGCTGGACGCTCTCGGCTACGGCTTCCTGGCGCCGGTGTTCTTCATCTGGAGCGGCATGTCGATCGACATCGACTCGTTGCGCGACCGGCCGTCTCGCATCGTGCTCATCGTCGTGTTCTTCGTGGCCCTGCTGGCGGTGCACATCGTGGCCATCCCGCTCTACCGGCGGACCGTGAACGGGCGGGCGGCGTTGGTGGTCGGGCTCCTGGGCGCGACCTCGTCACTGCCGTTCGTGGTGACGGCGACCGCGGTTGGCCAGCAGTCGGGGTTCATCACGGCGGCGACGGCGGCGGCGCTGCTCGTGGCCGGGGTCCTCTCGGCGCTGGTGTTCCCGGTCGTGGCGTTGCTGCTCGTGCGGCGGGAGGAATCCGAAGGCGAGTTGGCGCAGGCCGGGTGATGCCGCGGCGCCGGATCGCGGGCTCGGGGCTCGGGGCTCGCGGTGCTCGGGGCTCGGGGCTCGGGCCTCGCGGCCCGCCTGTGTGACGCCGATCGAGACGAATTCGGGTTCGACGTCACACAGCCGCTGCTTCGCTCCGACTACGAGACGGGTATCCAGACGAGGGCGAGGTTGCTCACGGCGACATCGGTCTTCTCGAGCGGGATGGGCACCGTCGTGATGCCGGCGGCCTTGGTGGCCCACTCGTCGTCGATGGCGGTGACCTCCTCGGCCAGCGCCGCTTCCAACTCGGCCATGTCGTCCTGCAGCGTCGACAGCTTCGCCTCGGCGGCGTCGCGCTTGTGGCCGGCGGCGGCGCGCTGCTTGGAGTCGCGCGCCAGCGCGCTGGTACTGCGACGACCGCCCAGGAACGAGCCGAGGAGGGTGCCGGCCGTCGAGAGCAGGTCACCCTGCGCGGCGTCGCCGTACTCGGCGACCTTTGCCTCGGCGGCCATCTGCTGGTCGCGCAGCCGCTTGGCCCGGGTCTCGTACTTCGAGCGGAGGGCGGCGCTGGCCTGATCGGCGCCCGCCTCAGCGGCCTCGCGGCAGCGCTCGGCGAACTGCTCGGGCGACTCGCCCGGCCGCGACCACAGCTTCAGCACCTTGTTGGCTTGCACGTCGAGGCGCCGGTTGCGCACGAGGTGATCGACGATGTCTCGTTGCAACTGCGACCAGTAGGTCTTCTTGGCGATGGGCGCGTCGGTGAGCACGTAGCGGGCGCCGGCCGGTGCCTCGGACACGAGGTCGCGGTCGTCGTAGTCCACCGCCCGCGCCGCCGCCGGATCGGTCGTCGCCGTGAGGGGCGTGAGCACCGCTTCCCACTCCTCGTCGTGCAGCAGGTCGGCGCGGTCGTCGTCGTAGCGAAGGCGGACCCGAGCAACGGCGGCCGCCTGGAGTCGGGTGGCCCCCGCGACCGCCCCGGCGGCGTGGGCCCAGGGCGCATCCGGCGCGAGATGGCGGACGGGCACGCCGTCGGCGACGGTCGGCATCACGGCCGTCTCATCGGCGGCCAACGGGACCGGCGCCGGTGCGGCCACCGGGCTCGCCGACGCTGCGCGCCGGCACGCTCGGGCTCGGGCTCGGGCTCGGGCTCGTCGCCGACGCCATCGCCGGGCTCGTCGCCGACGCCGCCGCCGGCCCCACCGACACCGCTGTCAGCGACGCGATCTGGTCGCGCGTCAGCGGCCCTCGCAGGTAGCTCATGGCCCACCGAGTCGTGAACGAATCGGGCGTGTCCGTGCTGGCCCGGCGCAGCACGAACTCCCGTTTGGCCAGGCCGCTGATGGTGTCGCTGATGGCGTTCACATCCACGCCCCCGGCCGCCGCGCTCATGCCCTCGAGCAGGCGGGCCTTGTCCCGTTCGGTCTGCAGCCTGCCCACCATCCAGGTCCCGGCATTGGAGATGGCTTTGTAGTCGACGTCGACGGGGTTCTGCGTCGCCAGCACCACGCCCACCCCGAAGGCGCGGGCCTGCTTCATCAGCAGCATGATCGGCTTCTTCGTCGGCGGGTTGGCCGCGGGCGGCACGTAGCCGGCCACTTCGTCCATGTACACGAGCGCTCGTAGATCAGTGGTGCCGCTCTGGCGGCGCATCCACGTGACCACCTTGGCGAGGAGCAGGGCCACCACGAACTGCCGCTCCTCGTCGGACAGATGGGCGATGGACACGACGGCGGCGCACGGCGTGCCGTCGGGCGTGCGCAGCATGGCGTCGATGTCGAGGGGCGGGCCCGACGCCCACGCCGCGAACGCGGGCGACGCCAGCAGGCCGTTCAGACGGAGGGCCAGCGCGGTGCGGTCGGCCGGCGGGAAGAACACGTCCAGCTCGAACACGCCCAGCTTGCGCATCGGTGGTGTCTGCACCTGCCCGACGAGGGTCGCCAGATCGAGGCTGCGGCCTGCGGCCCAGCTCGTCTCGATCAGGTTGGCGAGCAAGATGTGCTCGCGCGAGGAGAGCGGATCGGCGTCGATGCCCACGAGGCCGAGCAGCCCCGAGACGTACCCGTCGATCTCGTCGCGCATGGTCTCGATGTCGCCGGTATCGGCGGGCGCCTGGAGCGACCCGACGATGTTCACCGGCACGCCCGCGGTGGAGCCCGGCGTGTAGATGGTGACGGCCACGCCGTCGTGCCACGCCGCCAGCCGCTCGGGCCCGATGTCCCAGCCGGCGAGGCCGTCCTTCCACGTCTGGGCCTGGGCGGTGGCGAAGTCGTCGGGGCTCTGGCCGGCCCGGCGGGCCTGGCTCTCGTCGATCCACGGGCGGAAGTCGGCGGGCGCCAGGGCGGGGAAGACGAGGCTCAGGTTGGTGAGATCGCCCTTGGGGTCGATGACGAGGCACGGCACGCCGGCGCTGAGCGTCTCCTCGATGAGCACGATGCCGAGGCCGGTCTTGCCCGATCCGGTCATGCCCACGATCACGCCGTGGGTCGTGAAGTCGGCGGTGTCGAGGGTCAGCGGCGAGTCGCCCCGCTCGTGGGTGCCCGGATCGACGAGCGCTCCGAGACGCAGGTCGGCCATGCGGGCAACGTAGCCGTCGCCGCCCGCATGTACGGTTCGAGCCATGGCGTTCCGCGGCTTCCCGCCCGAGGCCATCTCCTTCTACGAGGGGCTCGAGGCCGACAATTCGAAGAGCTACTGGACGGCCCACAAGGACGTCTACGAGCGAGCGGTGAAAGGGCCGTTCGAGGCGCTCTGTGAGGAGATCGACGAGGACTTCCGCCCGCTACGGCTGTTCCGTCCGTACCGCGACGTCCGGTTCAGCGCCGACAAGACGCCCTACAAGACCGCCGCCGCGGCGTCGGGCGAATCGGAGGAAGGATCGGTGTACTACGTGCAGCTGTCGGCCACCGGCTTGTTCGTCGGGTCCGGTCAGTACCACATGGCGGCCGATCAACTGGAGCGGTTCCGGACCGCCGTCGACGACGAGCGGACCGGGCGAGAGCTGGAGGCCATCGTCGCCGGGCTGGAGAAGGCGCACTACGACGTGGCCGCCCACGACGAGCTGAAAACGGCGCCGCGCGGCTATCGCAAGGACCACCCGCGCATCGGGTTGCTGCGGCGCAAGGGTCTGATCGCGGCCCGGTCGTGGCCCATCGCCAAATGGCTGAACACCGCCCAGGCCAAGGCTCGGGTCGAGGCGGCGTGGCGTGACGCCGGCGCCCTCAACGTGTGGCTGGCCGCCCACGTGGGCCCCAGCGAGCTCGCGCCCGACGAGCGCAACGTCCGCTAGCGGCGCTGGCGCGGGAGCTAGGTCGCGGGCCGGATGCGGTAGGCGCAGCGCATGTCGCCGGCCATGAGGTGCTGCGTGCGCTCGACCACGACGTCGTCACCCAGCACCCGCTGGAAGAGGTCGAGCTCGCTCTGGCACAGGCCACCGCAGGTCCGCGCCGCGTCGGCGATGGGGCAGTGGTGCTCGATCAGCAGCATCTCGCCGTCGGCGCTGGGCACCGACTCGGCGAGGTAGCCCTCGGCCGAGCGGATGTCGGCCAGGCGCGCCACCCGCTCGGCGAGGGGGCACGCTTGCGCCGGCAACGCGTTGCGGTAGGCCGCTTCCTGGGCCTTTGCCCGGGTGCCGATCACCTTGGTCAGCCCGTCTTCCCCCAACGCCTCGCGGATCGAGGCGATCAGCTCGACCGTCAGGTCGGCGTGGCGGTCGGGGAACAGCGACGTGGCGAGGGCGGTGAGGTGCCACGCAACGGGCGGCCGGCCGCGGCCCGCAGGCTCCGACGCCGAGCGCTCCACCAGCCCCAGGGCCTCCAGTGCTTCGAGGTGCTGGCGTACCGCGGTGTCGGTGAGACCGAAGCCGGTGGCCAGCTCAGGGGCGGTGGCGGACTCGACGCGCTTGAGCCGTTCGACGATGCGGCGCTTGGCGTCGGTGAGCTGTTCCGCCATGCAACCACGCTAGCTGATTTAAGCAAGAACGCGCTTGACCAAATGCCGATCGGGGGCGGAAGCTCGTACGCGTGACATCGGAAGCAGAGCGGGTCCGGGCCGGGTCGGCCGCCGACCTCGAACGTGATGGCCGCCTCCTCACCAAGCTGGCGACGGTGCCCGTCGTGGTGGTGTGGCACGAAGGTCGGGCCTGGGCCGTCGAGGACCGCTGCCCCCACATGGGGTTCCCGCTCCATCAGGGCTCGGTGGAGGCCGGGTTGCTCACGTGCCACTGGCACCACGCCCGTTTCGACCTGGCATCGGGTTGCACCCTGGATCCGTGGGCCGACGACGCCACCGCGTTCGACGTCGACATCGACGGTGATGACGTGTGGGTCACCAGGCGCCCTGCCCTCGATCCCGTCGGGCACCAGCGGCGCCGCCTGGCCGACGGGTTGGAACACGGCCTCACCCTGGTGACGGCCAAGGCCACCCTCGGCCTGCTCGATGCCGATCCCAGCGGGGCCAGTGTGGTCGCCACCGCCCTCGACCACGGGGTGCGCTATCGGGCCGAGGGGTGGGGGAGCGGTCTGACGGTCCTCGTCGCCATGGCCAACGTCCTGCCCCATCTCGATCCGCCCGACCGGCCGCTGGCGCTGGTGCACGCCCTGGCCTTCGTGAGCCGCGACACGCGCGGTCGCGCCCCGCGCTTCGCCGAGTCGCCGCTGGCCACGACCGAGTTGGCCGCCGAGCGCCTCACCGAGTGGTACCGGCGCTTCGTCGACACCCGTTCGGCCGACGCCTCCGAACGGGTCCTGGCCACCGCCATCGCCAGTGCGGGCGTGGCCGATGTGGACGCCATGATGTTCGCCGCCGTGACCGACCACGTGTTCATCGACGAGGGTCACACGCTCGACTTCACCAACAAGGCGTTCGAGTCCCTGGCCTTGGTCGGCCCGGAGGCCGCGGCGACGGTGCTGCCCGCGCTGGTCAGTCAGACGTGTGCGGCCGATCGCAGCGAGGAGAGCTCGGAGTGGCGCCATCCGCGTGACCTGGCGGCGCTGGCGGCCGGCGCGGTGGATCGTCTCGATACGGCACTGGAGAAGGGCTGGGCGGCGACGACGCCGTTCACCGACGTCACTGCTCTGGCGTGGTCGCTGCTCGACGACGATCCCGACGCGGTGGTGGGAGCGGTGCTGGACGCCATTGCCGTCGGGGCGGCGCCGGAGCAGGTCGGCCGGGCCCTGGCCTTCGCCGCTGCGCTGCGCATCGCGCGGTTCCACACCCAGAACGACTTCGGCGACTGGAACTCGGTGCACCACGCCTTCACGGCGGCCAATGCGCTGCACCAGGCCTTGATCAGGTGCCCGAGCCCGGAGCTGCTGCGGGCCGCGATCCACGGGGCGCTGCGGGTGTACCTGGACCGCTTCCTGAACGTGCCGGCGGCGCGGCTGCCTTCGGCCACGTCGGGATTGCTCGAGGACCTCACAGCGTGCTGGGACACCCAGGGGGAGGTGGATCGGGCCGGTTCGATCGTCTATGGCTTCGTGCGCAGTGGCGGGTCACGGCCCGAGGTGATCGCCGCGCTGGGACGCGCCCTGCTGGCCGAGGACGCCGGGTTCCACTGGTACCAGGTGTACGAAGCAGGCGTCCGCCAGGCGTTGGCGTGGCCGGAGGGGTCGGAGGAGTCGGCGCTCGTGCTGGCCGCTGTCGCTCGGTTCCTAGCCGCGCACACGCCGACGCGCCGGGAGCTCCCGACGGTGGTGCGCATCGCGGCGCGGCTCCGGCGCGGCGAGCCCCTGTACAGCGACTCCTGACTCGACGCCGGGCCGACGAGCACTGCACCACGCCAGGTCGGATCCCGAGGCTTCGAGATGATCCCGCGTCCGGCGGAGCGCCTCGAAGCCGCGGCGCGCTACCCGTGTTGACCGTCTGTGGGAACCGCCCCGAGCACGCTACGCAGCGTCTGCGCCGCCCCGAGCAGGCCCGCGGACTCATACGGGACGACGATCTTGGCGTTGTCGCTTTGGGCGAACTTGGCCAGGGTGTCGAGCTGGAGGATGGCGATCAGCGCCGGGTCGGGATCGCCCTTCTTGATTGCCGCGTACACGGTCGCGATGGCCCGGGCGCGGCCCTCCGACTCGAGGATGGCCGCCTGCCGGTTGCCCTCGGCGCGCAGGATCGCCGCTTGCCGTTCCCCCTGGGCCGAGCGCACAGCGGCCTGTGCGGCACCCTCGGCGACGTTGATCGCCGATTGCTGGTGGCCTTCGGACTGGAGGATGGTGGCCCGCTTCTCCTGGTCGGCCTGTTTCTGCAGGGCCAAGGCCTCGAGGATCTTCGGCGGCGGGGCGATCTCGATGATCTCGATGCGGTTGATCCGGATCCCCCACTTGTCGGTGACGGCCTCCATCTGCTGCTGGACGTCGGTGTTGATGCGCTCCCGTTCCGACAGGGCTTCGTCGAGGGTCATCGTGCCGATGACCGACCGCAACGCAGTGCGGGCCAGCGCGTCGATGCCGACATCGAAGTTGGCGATGCTGAACAGCGCCTGCTCGGCCACCACGACCTGCGTGAATATCGTGGCGTTCACGGTGACCACCACGTTGTCCTTGGTGATCACGTCCTGCCTGTCACCGGGTCGGGGGATCTCGCGCATATCGACCCGCTGGAGCGAATCAATGAAGGGAGCGATGATCGCGAGGCCCGGCTCGACGGTCCTGCGGTACTCACCGAGGTGCTTCACGACCCCCACCTCACCCTGCTGCACGATGTTGACCATCTGGCGCAGCGCCAGGATCAACACGGCCATGACCAAGACGACGATGACGAGACCGACGATGCCGCCGACGCTCACTCCGATGATCACGATTGCTCCTGTTCTCCGTCTTGGGCCGGCGGGCCGGCATCCGCGTCGATGTGCCCCGCGATGGGCAGGTGCCCATCCGCCGGCCACACGATCAGCGTCGTCCCTTCGACGCCAGTGATCAGCACTCTCGTCCCTGGCTCGAGCAAGATGTCGGCGCCGCTGATCGCACGCCATCGCTCGCCGGCGAGCTCGACGTGGCCGACCTGATCGACGCCACCGACGGCATCGACGGTGAGCACCTCCTGGCCCACGAACCCCCCGTGCACCCCCCGTCCCCGATGCCCGCCGCTCCGCGACAACAACGTGGCGCTCACCCTCGGCCGTACCACGAGAATGCCGACGACTGCCACCAGTACGGCCGTCAGGATCTGGACCGGGATCGCGCCGGGAAAGGCGGCCGCGATGAGCGCCGCCGAGAAGCAGCCCACCGCCGCGAAGAGCAGATACAAGGCGAGGTGGTGCAGCTCGAGGGCGAGCAACACCACACCGGCGACGATCCACGCGATGGCCAAGCCGATACCTTCCTGCTGCCTGGCAGTGTACGACCTGAGTCGAGGATCGGATGGCTCGGCAGCGGCGGGGGCCAGACTCGTCGGGACTCGTTCGGGCGTGGCCGTTACGACGGCATGCCGGGCGCACGACCCTCGTTCAGCGCCGGGGCCGGAGCCGGGGCGGCACGGCCAACGGCACCATCGGCGGCGTCCGACATCGGCGCGCTCGGCGTGGGGTCGGCCTGGAGGAGACGGGGAAGGTAGATGGCGAGCGCGGTCGTCATCTCGAAGGACGGGTCGAGCTGGGCGGCGATCCCCTCGCTCATGGCCAGCGTCTTCGCCAGTGCGGCGAGGTTCGGTGGAAGGCGTAGGCGGTGGCGGCGAACGATGGCGAAGAGGTCGCGAAGGAGGATCCCCAGCCTGATCTCGGCGAGCGGTAGGGACAGGTGACGCGAGATCAGGTTGTCGATGTCCGGGCCGAGCTGGTCGGGGTCGAGCGGCGTAGTGGCCATGCCGAGCGCGACGAAGGCGTCGACCAGCGGCGCGGTGTCCCGCTCGACGAGCGCGACGAGAACGGCGCGCAACGCGACGCGTGTCGCCGGGTCCACGGTGCCGACCATGCCGAAGTCGATCAGCCCGATGCGCCCGCCGGTCTCGATGAAGAAGTTGCCGGGATGCGGGTCGGCGTGGAAGAACCCGTGTTCGAAGATCATCCGCAACGTCACGGTCGCAGCGCGCTGGGCGAGTGCAGGCCGGTCGATCGCCGCCCGGTCGAGACCGGCGATGTCATCGACCTTCAGGCCTCGGAGTCGCTCCAGGGTGAGCACGCGCTGGGTGCTGAGCTCCCGATAGACGTGGGGAATGTGGACCGATGCATCGTCGGCGAAGTTGGCGGCGAACCGCTCGACGTTGCTGGCCTCGCGCTGGTAGTCGAGCTCGGAACGAAGCGTCGTCGCGAACTCGTCGACGAGACCGTCGAGGTCGTAGCGGCGCGCGACGCGGGAGAAGCGGCTGATCGGGCGGACCGTGGCTTCGAGTATCTGGAGGTCCAGTTCGATCTGGTCGACGACACCAGGTCGTCGGATCTTGACGATGACCTCGGAGCCGCCAGGGAGCGTCGCGGCATGCACTTGCCCGATCGACGCGGCAGCCATCGGCTTCGAATCGAATGCCGCGAAGACCGTCTCGATCGGTGAACCCAGTTCGTTGACGAGAACGTCGCGAATGATGGCTGTGGGTTCCGGGGATGCGGAGTCCTGCAACTTCGCCAGCTCGACCTGATAGGCGGGAGCGAGCAGGTCGGTTCGTGTCGAAAGGATCTGGCCGATCTTGATCGCGGCGACCCCGAGCTCCTCCACGGCGAGGCGGACGTGCTCGGGACCTGTCGAGTGCGTTGGCCGGCCGGCTCGAGCGCGCCGGCGACAGGAGGGCGCAAGCCGTTCGAGGCGTAGCAGCCCGAACGAGTAGCCAAAGACGTGGCGGGCCACGATCGAGGCCGCGGCGACCAGCCGGCGGGTGCGATGAGCTGCGGACGAGCCAGCAGCGAAGAGAAGTGCACCCTCCGATCGACGGTTGATGGATCATGAGTACCGCTCGGAGCGTCCGGGCGCAAGCGATCGGCGCTGTCGCGGATGCTCCCAGCCTGCTCGTCCTTGACAGAATGGACAGCGTGACGACCCACGATGACGTGCTCACGGGCCAACTGGGGCTGGCCGGCACCGTCGTCGACGCGGCGGCCCTCGCGCGCTCCGTCGAGCGCTTCCGCGCCAACGGCATCACGCTTCCCACCTTCGCTCAGCTCACCGACCCCGCCGGCGTCGACCCCGCCCGCACGGCCGGCGTCGACCCGAACGCCCCCGACGCTGCCAACCTCTTCCGGGTCCACTGGCACAACGACCTCGCCGGCGGCCGGGTCGACGTCGCCGACCACGTCGTCCTGCCGACCGTACTGACCGGGATCGAGAGCCCGGTCATCGTCGCCTTCGGCGACCGCTTCCCCATGATCGCCGCCCACAAGGTGCTCGCCGCCTACGCCTGCCTGGCGCCCCGAATCGTCACCGGTCAGTTCGATCCCACCCGCCATCGCGCCATCTGGCCGTCCACCGGCAACTACGCCCGCGGCGGTGTCGCCATCAGCCGGATCATGGGGTGCCGCGGCGTCGCCGTGCTCCCCGCGGGCATGTCGCAGGAACGCTTCGACTGGCTCGATCGCTGGGTGGCCGATCCCGCCGACGTGATCCGAACGCCCGGCAGCGAGAGCAACGTGAAGGAGATCTACGACGCCTGCAACGAGCTCGCGCTCGACCCGGGCAACTTCGTGCTCAACCAGTTCTGCGAGTTCGGCAATCACCTGGCTCACCTCGAGGTCACCGGCCGGGCCCTCGAGCGGCTGTTCGAGCGAGTCGCCGCTCGAGCACCGGGGCTGCGCCTGGCCGCCTTTGTTTCGGCCACCGGTTCGGCCGGCACCATCGCCGCCGGCGACGCGTTGAAGGAGCGCCATGGCACCCGCATCGTCGCGGTGGAGGCGCTCGAGTGCCCCACCATGCTGGAGAACGGCTTCGGCGAGCACAACATCCAGGGCATCGGCGACAAGCACATCCCGCTCATCCAGAACGTGATGAACACCGATGTCGTCTGTGGCATCAGCGATCGAGCGACTGATGAGCTCGATGTGCTCTTCAACACCGACGCCGGGCGCACCTACCTGATCAAGCGCCACGGCGTCCCCGACGAGTTGCTGGATGCCCTGGGTCACTTCGGCCTGTCGTCGATCTGCAACGTGCTGGCGGCGATCAAGACCGCGAAGCTGCTCGGTCTCGGACCCGATGACGCCATCGTCACCGTCGCCACCGACGGCGGCGCGCTCTACGGCAGTGAGCGGGCCAAGACCATCGCGGCGCGCTGGCCGGACGGGTTCGCGGAGGTCGACGCGGCCGAGGTCTTCGGCCGTCACCTCGGCTCGATCGGCACCGACGACATGATCGACTGCACCGAGCACGACCGGAACCGGATCTTCAACCTCGGCTACTACACCTGGGTGGAGCAGCAGGGGACGCCCTTGGAGGTCTTCGAGGCGCGCCGCCACGTCGCGTTCTGGCAGGGGCTGCGGCGCTACGTCGGGGTCTGGGATTCGTTGATCGATGAGTTCAACGGGCGGGTGGCGGCGTCGACGTGATCACCGGCTACCGCTGCGCGGTGTGCGGCGCGGCGGTGCCCATCACCACCGCCGGTCCGTGGCGGTGCCCCAACGCCAGCGCCACCGACCGCGACCACGTGCTGCGCATCCAGACCGACGGCGCGGGCGTTGCGCCTTGCGATGACGACCCGAACCCGTTCGTCGCCTACCGGCGCCGGATGGCCTGGCACGCGTTCGCCGTCGCCAACGGCATGACCGACGCCGACGCGGTCGCGCTGGTCGTCGACCTGGACGACGCCATCGCCGCGGTGGACGGCGCCGGTTTCCGCACGACGCCCTTCGGTCGGGCCGACCGGCTCTCCGACGAGATGGGCTTCGACCTCGGCGGTGGCGTGTGGGTGAAGGACGAGACGGGCAACGTGGCCGGCTCCCACAAGGCCCGGCACCTGATGGGTGTGCTCTTGCACCTCGAGGCCGCGGACCGCCTGGGCCTGTCGGAGGGCATCAGGCTCTCGAGCGGCGGCGCCCGCGCTCGTCTCGCCATCGCCTCCTGTGGGAATGCCGCGCTGGCCGCCGCCACCCTCGCCGCAGCGGCGCGCCGACCCCTCGACGTGTTCATGCCTCCCTCGCCCACCGATTGGATCGTCGAGCGCCTCGAACAGCTCGGTGCCCGCATCGTCGTGTGTCCGCGGAGGGCTGGCGACCCGCCTGGCGACCCGTGCATCCACCGATTCCGCGAGGCCGTCGATGCGGGCGCGGTGCCGTTCAGCGTGCAGGGACCGGACGACGCACTGTGCCTCGACGGCGGCCGCACGATCGGCTGGGAGCTGGCGGCACACCTTGGCGGCACCAGGCTCGACCGGGTTTTCGTGCAGGTCGGTGGCGGGGCGCTCGCGACGGCCGTCGGGGACGCGCTACGCGACGAGGGGGTCCCGGCGCGGATCCATGCCGTGCAGACAGCCGGCTGCGCACCCTTTGCTCGGGCATGGGCCTGCGCCGAACGGGTCGGGGTGGGTCAGGCGTCACAGCACTGGCGCGACTGCATGCAGCCCTGGCGGGCCGAGCCGATGTCGGCCGCCTCGGGCATCCTCGACGACGAGACCTACGACTGGCTGGGGGTGGTCGACGCGGTTGCCGGCTCCGGTGGATCCGCCGTGGTGGCGAGCGAGGATGACGTGTTGGAGGCGAACGACCTCGCAGCGCGCGCAACGTCGATCGCGGTTGATCACACCGGTTCGGCCGGCTTGGCCGGACTGCGCGCGTTGCGTCCATCCGTCGGTGACGTTGAGTGCGTTGCCGTCCTGTTCACGGGTCGTTTTCGGCAGTTTGAGGTGCGGTGATCCGAACGGCTCATTGCCGAGCCGGTAGCACTCTGGCACCGTCCTGACACGGGCGCCGGCGTCGATCGAGGGCGGGTGGGTCGCTCGCCGGCGCCCAAAGGCGGACGAGTCACAGAAGGCGACAGCGAGTGGCGGTGAACATGGCGGAGGAGACCGGGCGGGCGCGGCGGCGTCGCAACGGTCGTTTGATCATCACGACAGCGCTGCTCGTCATCGGGGCGCTCGTCGTCATGATCCTCGCCGGCATGTCGTTGACGCCGCGGGCGAACGCCATGATCGCCCTGGTCGTGTTCGGCGGCATGCTCGGCGCGTTGCTCGTTTTCCAGCGACTGGTCGGCCCGCGCAACGGCGCCGCGGTCGACGACGTCCTGAACGGCGACGACACCCAGCTCTGACGGCGGCATCCAGCGCGCGCCGTGTCGGGGGCCGACGACCGACACCCCGGTAGCCTGGGCTCATGTCTCAGGCACCGCCGCCCTCGCCCCTCGGGTTCGACGCTCCCACCGATCAGCGCACCGATATCTACAACCGACTGCTGCGCAACCGCATCGTCACCCTCGGCACCGATGTCAACGACGAGATCGCCAACGTCATCTGCGCCCAGTTGCTCTACCTGGAGGGCGAGGACCCCGCCCAGGACATCTGGCTGTACATCAACTCGCCCGGCGGGTCGGTCACCGCGGGCATGGCCATCTACGACATCATGCAGTTCATCAGCTGCGACGTGGCGACGGTCTGCATGGGCCTCGGCGCCTCCATGGGCCAGTTCCTGCTGTGCGCGGGCGCCAAGGGCAAGCGCTACGCCCTGCCCCATGCCCGCATCATGATGCACCAGCCGTCCGGCGGGCTCCGCGGCCAGGCGGCCGACATCGCCATCCAGGCCGAGCAGATGGTGTACACCAAGCGCACGCTGGCCGAGCGCATCGCCTTCCACACCGGCCAGACGGTGGAGCAGATCACGCTCGACTCCGATCGCGACCGCTGGTTCACGGCCGAGGAAGCCAAGGAGTACGGCGTCATCGACCACGTGATCCTGAAGCGGGGCGAGATCGCCTGATCCTGGTCGGCCCGTGGGTAGGCCCGCGCCGGGCCGTTCGGGCGTTGTCCGTGATCAGCCGGTGGCCGTAGCGTTGGGCCGGTCGGCCGAGTCCGTCCTCGTCGCAGTGTGTGGTCGGCGACGGCCCTGGGTCGGCTTCTGGGTGCGTGAGTGCCTCAAAGGTGCGGCAGTTCTGCACCGAGCAGCAGACTTGCACCGAGAACCGGCTCACGTAGCGTGAGTCCCGATCGATGAAGTCTCGCCCGGCGACAACACCGCTAACAAGAGCGCGCATCGGCCGCGGGCAAGCCTTCACCGACCATCCGAAGCGCGAGCCGCGCCACCGACAACGGTAAGCACGCGCTCGGGGCGGTGACTCCGACGGTCTACGTGCCGGGCGGCGCCGCCGGCACCGTGGTGGTGGGTCCCGTCGTGACCGCCGGGGTGGTGGCCGCGGGGGCGCTCAGCTCCACACCACAGGTCTGGCGGGCGTAGGCCGAGACCGTCTCGGCGGCCGGTGCCGCCGAGTACGCCTGCTGCACGAGCGCCTCCTGCGCGGTGGTGGCGGTGACATCGAAGTCGGCCGCCGCCTCCATCAGCAGTGCCAGTTGGTGCCACTCCGCACGGATCGCTTCGGGGGCCAGGCCGTCGAGGGCCTTGTAGCCGTCGACGGCCGCCTTGGCCGTCTTGGGGTCGACGACGCCCGTGACCAACGTGTCGTGGTCGCGCTGGAGGCGGCTGCAGAATGCCTCGGGTCCCCGGCTGCTGCCTGAGCAGCCTGTCGCCGCCGCGAGGGCCAGCCCGGCGACGCAGAAGGCGACGACCGACCGGCGCATGACGGTCAGTCAAGCAGCCTCGACCCCCGCCGGACGCGCATGGTCGGTCAACTGTCGCGCACCCCCTCGCTATGGTGACCGCCAACGCCGTCGTGGGCGCGGCCGGTTCCGCCCTCCTCCGTCGATCCATCCATCGAGGAGGCGCGTCGTGCTCGCCACGATCCGATCAGCCACCCTGCTCGGCGCCCGCGGGCGTCCGGTCACGGTCGAGGTCCACGTCAGTCAGGGCTTGCCAGGGTTCAGTGTCGTCGGCTTGCCCGACGAGGTGTGCCGTGAGGCGCGCGACCGAGTGCGGGCGGCGCTGCTGTCGAGCGGTGTGCCGTGGCCCAACCGGCGGGTGACGGTCAACTTGGCGCCCTCCGGCATGCGCAAGGGCGGTGCCGGGCTGGACCTGCCGATCGCCGTCGGGCTCCTGGTGGCGACCGAGGTCGTGCCGGCGGCCGCCGTGGTGGCGCTCGGCTTCGTCGGGGAGCTGGGCCTCGACGGCTCGGTCCGGCGGGTCACCGGCATCGTGCCACTGGGCGCCGCCACCGGTTCGGTCGATGCCGTCGTGGCGCCCGACTGCGTCCGTGAGGTCGCCATGGTGACGGCCGGGCGGGTGCTGGGCGCTCCCACGTTGGCGGTGCTGATCGAGGTGTTGCGCGGCGAGCAGCCGTGGCCCGAGGCGCCGCCCCCGGTGCACGACGACGATCGCCCGTACATCGCCGACCTCACCGACGTCCGCGGCCAGGTCGTGGCCCGGCGGGCCCTCGAGCTGGCGGCGGCCGGCGGCCACCACCTGCTGCTGATCGGGCCACCCGGCTCGGGCAAGACCATGCTCGCCCAGCGCTTGCCCGGCTTGCTGCCGCCTCTCGAGCCGGCGATGGCGCTGGAGACCACCATGATCCACTCGGCCGCTGGTGTGCGCCTGCCGGCCGCCGGCCTGGTGCAGGATCCGCCGTTCCGCGCGCCGCACCACACGGCGTCCACGGTGGCCATGGTCGGCGGGGGCACCGCGGTCATGCGCCCGGGCGAGGTCAGCTGTGCCCACGGTGGCGTGCTGTTCTTGGACGAGTTGGCGGAGTTCTCGGCTCCTGTGCTCGACGGACTGCGCGAGCCGTTGGAGGAGGGCGTCGTGCGCGTCACCCGCGCCCGGGCCACCGTGGAATTTCCGGCGCGGTTCCTGCTCGTGGCGGCCATGAACCCCTGTCCGTGCGGCAAGGGTCCCAAGCCCGGGGCATGTGAGTGCGGTGCGTCGCGCGGAGCGCGCTATGTGCGTCGCGTATCCGGTCCGTTGCTCGACCGGTTCGATCTCAGGCTCGAGGTCAAGCGGCCCGAGGTCGACGAGCTGCTGGGGGGCGAACCGGGCGAGTCGACGGCCGAGGTCTACGAGCGGGTGTGCCGCGCTCGCGCCTTGGCGGCGGCCCGCGGCGTGGCTCGCAACGCGGACATCCCTGCGCCGCATCTCGACGAGCTGGCCCCGCTCACGTCCGGTGCCGAGGCGCTGCTGCGGCGGGAACTGGAGCTCAACCGGCTCACCGGTCGGGGGCTGCACCGGGTACGGCGAGTGGCCCGCACCCTGGCCGACATCGAGGGCTCGGGCCACGTCATCCACGAGGGGCTCGTCTCGATCGCGCTCAACATGCGCATCGATCCCATGGTTTGGGCCCGGGAGGCAGCGGCATGAGCACCCCTCGTTCCGCCGACCACGATCAGCCGCCGCCCGAGGCGTTCGCCGCCGCCCTCGCCGGTCTTCCGGGGATGTGGCCGTCGCGGCTCCGATCGCTGTTGCGCCGCCGTCGCCCGGCCGCCGCCTGGGCATCGGTCACGGGCGCGGCGCCGCTCGACAAGGTGTTGGCCGACGCCACCAAGCGCCACGCCGGACTGGTCGACGAGTGGCGAGCGGCGGCACTCCGGCAGCCACCCGAGGTGGTGTGGGGGCGGTGCCAGCAGGCCGGCATCGCCGTGCACGTCCTCGGCCAGCCGAGCTACCCCAGCGTCTTGGCCGCGGACCGTGAGGCTCCTGCCGTCTTGTTCGCGAGGGGTTGCCTCGACGCCCTCGACGGTCGCCGCGTCGCTGTGGTCGGCACCCGCAACGCCACCGCCGCCGGCCGTTCCATCGCCCACGATCTCGGCGCCGGCCTGGCTGAAGCCGGGGTGCGGGTCGTCTCCGGTCTGGCCAGGGGCATCGACGGCTGGGCCCATCGCGGCGCCCTGTCGACCCACGGCGCCCCGCCGATCGGGGTCGTGGCGTGCGGCCTGGACGTTGTCTACCCGGCCGAGCACCGCCGCCTGTGGGAAGACGTCGCCCGACACGGCCTGCTCCTCGGGGAGGTCCCTCCCGGCACGCGCCCCGACGCCTTCCGCTTTCCCCTGCGCAACCGGGTGCTGGCGGCACTGGCCGAGCTGGTCGTGGTGGTGGAGTCCCGCGCCACGGGCGGCTCGCTGGTCACCGTCGACGCCGCCGAACGCCGTGGCGTGCCGGTGATGGCGGTGCCGGGGTCACTGCGCAGCCCGGCCGCCGAGGGCACCAACCGGCTGCTGGTCGACGGCGCCATCCCGGTGATCGACCTCACCGACGTGCTGGTGGCGTTGGGACTGTCGACGGGCCGCCGGGCCGGGCCCACGTCTGACGAGCGGCCGTCGCCGGCGGCGCCCGATCAGCAGGTGCTCGACCTGTTCTCCGGCGACCCCCTCGACCTGGAACGGGTCATCGCCGTCTCGGGCCGGCCGCTGGCCGACGCCGCCCTGGCGCTGGCCCGGCTCGAGACCGCCGGTTGGCTCGTGCGCACCGGCGGCTGGTTCGAGCGAGCACCGGGGGTGGTCCGATGAATCCCGTCCATTGCGAGACCCGAGGCACCGCGAGTGGTCGACACCCAACGATCGGCGTTCGATACGGTGGGCGCAGTGATCTGGCGCCTCGACGAGTTCGAGCGGGCGCTCACCTCGGTGGCGCCAGCCACCCTGGGGGCGTACCGACGGGACCTCGAGGCCTTCGTCGCCTGGGCCGAGCGGGCCGGCGTCGTGGAGCCGGCGGCGGTCGACCGGCGGCTGCTACGCCGCTACCTCGCCTTCCTCACGACCAGGCGTTACGCCCGGCGATCCATCGCTCGTGCGGCATCGTCGCTGCGGCGGTACTTCGGTTGGCTGCGGCGTACCGACGTGATCGCCGAGGACCCGGCCCGGACGCTGTCGGCCCCCAAAGGCGACGCCCGGCTGCCTCGGGTGCTCAGGGCCGACGAGTTGCACGTCCTGCTCGACGAGCCGCCGGCCACCATCGATCTCGACCCCGTCGCATTCCGGCTGCGCGACGACGCTGTGCTCGAACTGCTCTACGGCAGTGGTTTGCGCGTCGCCGAGCTGTGCTCGTTGCGTCCCGGCGACGTCGCCATCGCCAGCCGATCGGTCACCGTGTGGGGCAAGGGTGGCCGACAGCGGCGGGTACCGCTGTCGGTACCGGCGGCCGGTGCTGTCGACGCGTGGCTCCAGCAGGGGCGGCCCCAAATGGTGCCGGCCCCGCGGCCCGGCGCCGGCGATGCGCTGTTCTTCAACCGTCGCGGTGGCCGGCTCACGCCCCGGGACGTGCGTCGCATCCTGGACCGCCGCGCCGCGGCACCCACACACCCGCATGCGCTCCGCCACACGTTCGCCACCCATCTCCTCGACGGTGGGGCCGACCTCCGGGCCGTTCAGGAGCTGCTGGGCCACGCCGACCTCGGCACCACCCAGATCTACACCCATGTGAGCCGCGACCGGCTGCGCCACGTCTACGACCAGACCCATCCGCGGGCGTAGGCCATGGTCACTCGAGCCAGCTCAGAACTGGACGCGCTCTGGGCCAACTACAAGGCCAGTGGCGACAAGGAGATGCGGGATCAGCTCATCCTGCACTACTCGCCCCTGGTGAAGTACGTGGCTGGACGGGTCGCGGTCGGGTTGCCGCAACGGGTCGAGCCGGCCGATCTCGTGTCGTACGGCATCTTCGGCCTGATCGACGCCATCGATCGCTACGAACCCAATCGGGGCGCCTCCTTCGAGACGTACGGCATCAGCCGGATCAAAGGCGCCATCGTCGACGAGCTCCGCTCGCTCGACTGGGTGCCCCGGTCGGTGCGGGCCAAGGCCCGCTCGCTGGAGCGCGCCTACCAGGACCTCGAAGCCCGACTGAAGCGGGTACCGACCGACACGGAGCTGGCGGCGGAGGTGGGGCTGGGGGAGGAGCAGCTCCAGTCGATCCTCGCCCAGGTGTCGTTCGTGGGTCTGGCCGCGCTCGACGAGACGCTCGGCATCAGCGACCGGGGCGGCCCCACGTTGGGCGACACCATCGCCGATCGGGCCGACGGTCCCGTGGCGGTGGTGGAGACGGCCGAGACCCGCCGCATCCTGGCCAACTGCATCGCCTCGCTGCCCGAGCGCGAGCGCGTCGTGCTCACCCTCTACTACTACGAGGGTCTCACGCTGGCCGAGATCGGCTCGGTCCTCGGTGTCACGGAGAGCCGCGTCAGCCAGGTGCACACCAAAGCGGTGATCCACCTGCGGTCACGGTTGGCCGCCGCCTACCGCGATCCCGCCTGACCGGGCGACGACTTGCCGCTGCGGCGGCCGATGAACCCGTCGAGCGACCTCGTCGTCGCAGTCAGGAGCCGTCATGGCTCGGCGTCTGTCCGTGCATCTCGTGCTCGTTGTGCTCGCGCTCGGCCTCGGTGCCGGAGCGGCAACACCCACCACCGTCGCTGCCGCGGCGCCGGCGGCCGCACTCGCGCCCCCACTTGGGGCGCCCTACCAACCGCCCGTGGACGGGCTGATCACCGATCACTTCCGTCCGCCATCGTGTCCGTGGTGCCCGGGGAACCGGGGCATCGACTACGCCACTGCGCCGGGCACCCCGGTGCGGGCCAGCGCCGGCGGCATCGTCACGTTCGCCGGGCGCATCGGTGCCGACCTGTACGTCACCGTCTTGCATCCCGACGGCCTGCGCACCTCTTACGCCTACCTCGCCGGCGTGAGCGTGCATGTCGGCCAGGCGGTGGGCCAGGGCGCCGTCGTCGGCACGACCGGTGCGAGCCTCCACTTCGGGGTGCGCCGCGGGAGCGTCTACCTCGACCCCGAGCTGCTGTTCGTGGGCTGGCGATTGGTGCCCCGACTCGTGCCGACCGACGGCGCCGCCGCCAGTGCCAGGCGGCTCGATTCGAACGGCGTCCGCTACGATGGATCGCCGGCCCGCTCCAGGCGGCCGACCAATCCACGAGTGTCCCGCCACCTGCGGTCGCCCCCCGGGGTGCGGGCGGGAACGCTACGCCAACCGCAGGAAGGAGACGTGAACACCATGGCGCCCGTCGTCACCATGCGGCAGCTGCTCGAGGCGGGGGTGCACTTCGGGCACCAGACCCGTCGTTGGAACCCCAAGATGAAGCGGTTCATCTTCGGCGAGCGCAGCGGCATCTACATCATCGATCTGCAGCAGACCCTGACGCGCATCGAGACGGCGTACGGCTTCGTACGCGACCTCGTGGCCGACGGCGGGACCATCCTGTTCATCGGGACCAAGAAGCAGGCTCAAGACCCCATCCACGACTACGCCACCCATTGCGGCATGCCGTACGTCAACGAGCGCTGGCTCGGCGGCATGCTCACCAACTTCGAGACCATCGCCAAGCGGGTCGGGAAGATGACCGAGTACCAGCGCATGCGCACCTCGGGTGAGTTCGAGGCGATGCCGAAGAAAGAGGCGCTCATCCTCGGGCGAGAGCTGGAGAAGCTGGAGCGCAACCTCGGGGGCATCCGCAACATGGCCCGCCGGCCTGACGCCGTCTTCGTGCTCGACACCAAGAAGGAGCACATCGCCGTCACCGAGGCCAACAAGCTGGGCATCCCGGTCGTGGCCGTGGTCGACACGAACTGCGATCCCGACGTCGTGCAGTACGTCATCCCCGGCAACGACGACGCCATCCGCGCCGGCACCCTCATGTGCCGCATCATTGCCGACGCCGTCGAGGAAGGCCGGTTCATCGCCAGCCGCCGCAACCCCTCGGGCGCGGGCGCCGGTGGTCCGGCGGCACCGGCGGGCTCGCCCGGCGGTCCTCAGCGCAGTGCCGAGCAGGAAGCGGCCATCGCCGCCCAGCAGGCCGACGCCCGCCGCCAGGCGGCCGCCGCCCAGGCCCAGCGCGAAGCCCGTCTGGCGTCGCAGATCGCCGGCGCCGACGAAGAGTCCATGCTCGACGCAGGGATGTCAGAGTCGGCATCGCCGTCGCGTGCCGTGGCCGCCGAAGAGATCCCCACCCCGGCCGAGGCCGAGGCCGAGGTCATCGAGGAGACCGTGCCGGCCGTGGACGAGACGCCCCTCGCCGACACGCCCCTCGCCGACACGCACCTCGTTGACGCTGGTGAGCCCGCGGCGGCGACCGAGCCGCAGGAGGGCTGAGCCGTGGCTTTCACCGCCAAGGACGTCCAGGCACTGCGCCAGTCCACCGGTGCCGGCATGATGGACGCCAAGCGCGCCCTCGAGTCGACCGACGGGGACATGGAGGCCGCCAAGCAGTGGCTCCGTGAGAAGGGCCTCGCCGCATCGGCCAAGCGCGACGAGCGCGAGAACACCCAGGGCACCGTGGCCCTGTTCATCAACGGCAACGTCGGCGCCATCGTGGAGCTCAAGAGCGAGACCGACTTCGTGGCCGCCTCAGAGCACTTCAAGTCGCTGGCCGGCGACCTGGCCGCGCTCGTAGCCCTCAACGGCGAGTCGGCGACGGAGCAGCGGGCCAAGGAGCTCGAAGACCTCCGCATCACCCTCAAGGAGAAGATCGAGCTCGGCGACGTCGTGCGCATCGAGGCCCCGGAGGGCGATGTGCTGGAGTCGTACCTGCACGTGCAGGGCGGCCGTGGTGTGAACGCCGTGCTGGTGCACCTGGCCGGCGGCACGCCGCAGCTGGCGCACGACATCGCCGTCCACATCGCTTTTGCCCGCCCGAAGTACCTGAGCAAAGACGACGTGCCGGCCGGCGTCGTGGAGAAGGAGCGAGAGACGCTCACCGCGCTCAGCCGCAACGAGGGCAAGCCCGAGCAGGCGCTGCCCAAGATCGTCGAGGGTCGCCTCGGCGGCTTCTTCAAGGAGGTCGCCCTCCTGGAGCAGCCCTACGCCAAGGACGACAAGCTGTCGATCAGCCAGCTCCTCGGCGGGGCCACGATCGTGCGCTACGCGCAGGTCGAGATCGGCTGATGACCGAGGCCCCTCCCGACGGGCGCAGGCCCGATCTGCCCTGGACGCGGATCGTGCTCAAGCTGTCGGGGGAGGCGCTGTCGCTGCCGTCGGGCACCGGCCTCGACATCGACGTCCTCACCCAGCTCGCCACGGAGATCGTCGACGTCCGCCAGACGATGGGCGTCGACATCGCCGTCGTCGTGGGGGGCGGCAACTTCTGGCGCGGGCTCTCGGCGGCGTCCAGCTCCGGCATGGATCGGGCCCAGGCCGACTACATCGGCATGATCGCCACCGTCATGAACGCCCTCGCTCTCCAGGACGCCCTCGAGCGCGCCGGTCAGGCCACCCGGGTGCAGACGGCGGTGGAGATGCCGAAGATCGCCGAGCCGTACATCCGGCGCCGGGCCATCCGCCATCTGGAGAAGGGCCGGGTGGTCATCTTTGCCGGCGGCACCGGCAACCCGTTCTTCACCACCGACACCACCGCCGCCCTGCGCGCCGCCGAGATCGACGCCCAAGCCATCCTGAAGGGCACCCATTCGGGCGTCGACGGGGTCTACAGCGCCGATCCCAAGAAGGACCCGACGGCGACGCGCTACGACCGGATCAGCTACATCGACGTCATCAACCGGGGCCTCAAAGTGATGGATTCGACGGCCATCACGTTCTGCATGGACAACGAGATTCCCATCGTCGTGTTCGATGTGCTGGCCAAGGGCAACGTGCGGTCCGTACTCGAAGGTCGGCGCGTCGGTACGCTGGTCGGGTGATCGAAGAGAACCTGCTCGACGCCATCGACAAGATGGAGAAGGCGGTCGAGCACGTGCAGGCGCAATTCTCGACGGTGCGCACCGGTCGGGCGGCCCCGGCATTGGTCGAGAAGCTGCTCGTCCACTACTACGGGGCCGACGTCCCTTTGCAGCAACTGGCCGGCTTCAGCGTGCCCGAGGCCCGCCTCCTGGTGGTGCGGCCACACGACCGGAACTCCATGGGCGCCATCGAGAAGGCGATCCGTGACAGTGACCTGGGCATGGCGCCGTCGAACGACGGCGTGGTCATCCGCCTGTCGTTCCCGCCGCTCACGGAGGAACGGCGCAAGGAGTACGTGAAGGTCGTCAAGCACATGGCCGAAGACGGCCGTGTCGCGGTGCGCAACGTGCGCCGCGACGTGCGCAAGCAGCTCGAGGCGTCCGAGAAGGCCGGCGAGATCTCCTCCGACGAGGTCGACCGGGCCGAGAAAGAGCTCGAGAAGATCACCCACGAACACGTCGACCACATCGACAAGGCACTGGCGCGCAAGGAGCACGAGCTGCTCGAGGTCTAACTCGATCCGTGAAGCGCCCGCCGGCGCGAGCAAAGGGGGTCATCTATGACCGACGACACGGGCGGCTTCCGCCCCGAAGACGACGAAGACGACGACACCTACCGCATCCGGCCCGATGACCCGTCGGACTCGGTGAAGATCATCGGCCCCGCCGAGGAGACCCCGTTGCGCTTCGGCCCCGACGACACCGGGTCCTTGCCCCACTGGACCGAGCCGCCGACGGGCGAGGTGCCGCGCATCTTCGCCGAAGACGGTGCCATCACCAGCGATCTCGACGATTGGGCGGCGGCGGCGACCCAGGGCCCCATCTGGCGGGAGGACCGCGCCAGCTTCGACACCGACGAGACGATGGATTTCGCCAGTCTCGGTACCAGCACCCCGCTCGGCGCCCTCGACGAGCAGGCCGGCTCCGTCGATCCCTTCTTCGACGAAGCGGCGTACTCGCCCGAACCGGAACCTCAGTCGCGCGTGACGCCCATCCGTACCCGCCGCCCGGCGCCGACCCCAACGGCGCCGAGGCCCGGCGGCGACGAGCGCACGTTCAACCAGGGTGGCGTGACCGGCCGCGACCTGCCGATGGCCGTCGGCGTCGGCGTCGCCATCGCGGCCGTGGCCTGGGTGCTGCTGGCCCTCGGCGCCCGCTACGCCATGGTGCTCGTGGTCGCCGTGGTCGGGGTGGCCGCGGTCGAGTTCTACGACAAGCTGCGAGAGAAGGGCTACCAGCCGGCCACGCTGGCCGGGCTGGTGGCGGTGGTGGCCATGCCGCTGGCCGCCTACTGGAAGGGGGTGGCGGCGCTACCGCTCGTGTGCTTCCTGGCCGTGGTGGTGACGTTGGTGTGGTTCATCCTCGCCCCCGGCATCGAAGCGGGACCCCTCCCGAACACCGCGGTCACGTTGCTCGGCGTCCTGTACATCGGGCTGCTCGGTTCGTATGCCGCCCTCATCCTGCAGTTCCCGAACGGCACCGGCACCATCTTCATCCTGGCCTTCGGCACCATCGCCTACGACGTCGGCGGCTTGTTCGTCGGGTCCTCGGCCGGGCGAACGCCCCTGATCGCCTGGATCAGCCCGAACAAGACGGTGGAGGGTCTGGCCGGCGGCATGCTGGCCGCCTTCCTGGTGGTCGTGCTCGTCCACTTCTTCGGCCTGGCGCCCTGGGGCGGCGACGGCAGCAGCCTCGCCCACGCCGTGGAGCTGGGGGCGTTGGTCGCCATTGCCGCCCCGCTCGGGGACCTGGCCGAGTCGATGATCAAGCGCAACCTGGACATCAAGGACTTCGGCACCGTCCTGCCCGGCCACGGGGGCGTGCTCGACCGGTTCGACGCCTTCCTGTTCGTGCTGCCCGCCGTGTACTACCTCAGCATCGTCCTCGAAGTCGGCTGACCCGGTGACGCCGCGCCGTCAGCGTCGGCCTCGGCGTCGGCAACGTCGGTCGGCCGATCGATGCGACCTTCGGTCCGGCCGTCACGAATCCGGCAAGGGGTGACACACTGACGGGGTGGTGCGCGTTGCGGTAGCGGGTTCGTCGGGGTCGATCGGCACGCAGACCCTGGACGTGGTGCGAGCCGAGCGCGACCACTACGAGATCGTCGCTCTCGGCGTGGGCTCCTCCGTCGAGGCCCTCGTCCGCCAGGCGCTCGAGTTCCGGCCGAAGCTGGTGGCGGTGGCCGACCCGAGCCGCCGGGCCGAGGTGGCCGGCGTCCTGCCCTTCGCCGAGGTGGTGGGCGACCTGGCCGAGCTGGTCGAGGTGGCCGACGTCGTGGTGAACGGTGTGGTCGGCTTCGCCGGCCTGCCCGTCACGATGGCCACCCTGCGCAGCGGCAAGCGCCTGGCCCTGGCCAACAAGGAGAGCCTCATCGCCGCCGCTCCGGTCGTGCAGCCGTTGCGGCAGGTACCCGGCGCCGAGCTGATCCCGGTCGACTCGGAGCACTGCGCCATCCACCAGTGCCTGCGGGCCGGCACCGGCCACGAGCGGGAGCTGTCGCGGCTGGTGCTCACCGCCAGCGGAGGCCCCTTCCGCGGTCGCAGCGCGGCCGAGCTGGCCGACGTCACCATCGACGACGCCCTCGCCCACCCGACCTGGCGCATGGGCCCGAAGATCACGGTCGATTCCTCCACCCTCATGAACAAGGGCCTGGAGGTCATCGAGGCCCACGAGCTCTTCGGCGTGCCGTACGACCAGATCGAGGTCGTGGTGCACCCGCAGTCGGTGATCCACTCGATGGTGGAGTTCTCCGACGGCGCCACCATCGCCCAGCTGTCCATGCCCGACATGCGACTGCCCATCGGCTACGCCCTGGCCTACCCGAACCGGATCGCCACTGCCTTCGGCGCCATCGACTGGGCCGAGCTGCGCCGGCTCGACTTCGAGCCGCCCGACCTGGCCACCTTCCGCTGCCTCGGCCTGGCCTACGCCGCCGGGCGGGTGGGGGGTACCGCCCCGGCGTGGCTCAACGCCGCCAACGAGGTGGCGGTGGCCGCGTTCCTCGCCGGAGGGATCGCCTGGTCGGCCATCCCTGACGTTCTCGAAGCCGTGCTTTCCGGCCATGATGGAGCCATGGCTGCCGATGTCGAGGCCGTGATCGCCGCTGACGGACAGGCGCGGCTGGCCGCCACCACCGTGATCGAGCAGGCGAGGAGCCGGACGTGACCGACCTCGAGCACCCGAAGCCGGACCGCCATCACGCCCATCCCTACCCGCCGCCGTCGCCGGCCCAGCCGGCACCGGGGCAGTCACCGGCGTACCTGCCGCTCGCCATCGTGGTGGGCCTGCTGCTGGCCATCGGCATCTTCGGTTCGTGGTGGGCCTTCCTGATCGTCGTCTCGCTCATCGTCTGCGTCTTCCTGCACGAGCTGGGCCACTTCCTCACGGCGCGGCGCGCCGGCATGAAGGTCACCGAGTTCTTCCTGGGCTTCGGCCCCCGCATCTGGAGCTTCCGGCGCGGTGAGGTGGAGTACGGGCTCAAGGCCATCCCCGCCGGCGCCTACGTGCGCATCATCGGGATGAACAACCTGGAGGAGGTGCCAGCCACCGACGAGGCCCGCACCTATCGCCAGCAGGGGTACTGGGACCGGCTGTCGGTGGCCATCGCCGGGTCGGCCATGCACTTCCTCATCGCCGTCGTGCTGCTGGTAACGGTCATCGGGTTCTTCGGCCTCCAGCGCGACACCGCCTGGAAGATCGCCCAGGTGTCGCCCAACAGCCCGGCGCTGGTGGCCGGACTGCAGGCGGGCGACCGGGTCACCGCCATCGACGGCATCCCCGTGTCCACCTTCAACGAGCTCACCACCCAGATCCGCGCCCGGCCCGACCAGAGCGTCGACCTCACGGTGCGCCGGGCCGACGGCACCACGGCCCAGCTGAGCACCACCCTCGCCTCCCGCAACCCGGAGAACGAGGCCGTGGGGTTCCTCGGGATCGGCGAGACGCGCGACTACGTGCGGGAGTCGCTGCCGGCCGCCGTCGTCGGTTCCGGCCAGGAGTTCGGCCGCATCGCGTGGGAGTCGGTCGTGGGGCTCTCCAAGGTGTTCAGCCCCCAGGGCGTCCGCGGCTACCTCGACGCCCTCACCAACAAGCCGTCAGCGGCCACGACCGGGACGGGCACCGGTGACCCCAGCCCCCGCTTGGTCACGCCGATCGGCGTGGCCCAGCTGCACCCGAACAGCTTCGCCGACTTCCTGCTGCTGCTCGCTGTCATCAACATCTCGATCGGCCTGTTCAACCTCTTCCCGGTGCTGCCCTTCGACGGCGGCCATGTGGTGATCGCCACCTACGAGGCGGCCCGGTCACGGAAGGGCAAGCGCTACTACGCCGACATCCGCAAGATGTTCCCCGTGAGCTACGCGGTGATGGGCGTGTTCCTCTTCTTCGTCGTCGGCAGCCTGTGGCTCGACGTGTTCCGGCCAGTCGGGGGCTGAGGTGAGCGGCTTCGAGCGGCGGAAGACACGCCAGATCACGGTCGGCAAGGTGCCGGTCGGCGGCGACGCGCCGATCAGCGTGCAGTCGATGACCATCACCAAGACGGCCGACGTGGAGGGCACCCTCCAGCAGATCTACGCCCTCGCCGGGGCCGGCTGCGACATCGTCCGTTGCACATGCAACGAGGCCGAAGCGGCCGAAGGGCTGGCCCAGATCGTGCCCCGGTCGCCGGTGCCGATCGTCGCCGACATCCACCACCAGTACCGCATGGCCCTCGCCGCGCTGGAGGCGGGGGTGCACGGCCTTCGACTCAACCCCGGCAACATCCGCAACCCCGAGCACATCAAGGCGGTGGCACGCGAGGCCAAGGACCGCAACGTGTCCATTCGCATCGGCGTGAACGGCGGCTCGCTCGATCCCAAGCTGTACGACAAGTACGGCGGCCGCATCACGCCTGAGGCCATGGTGGAGTCGGCCCAGACGGAGATGGCCTACTTCGACGAGGTGGGCTTCGATCTCATCAAGATCTCGGTGAAGGCCTCGAGCGTGCCGCTGATGGTGGAGGCCTACCGGCAGCTGGCCGACGTCACCGACCACCCGCTCCATCTGGGCGTCACCGAGGCCGGTCCGCCACCCGCGGGGCTGGTGAAGGCCACTGCCGGCATCTCCACGCTGTTGCTGGAGGGCATTGGCGACACGATCCGCTACTCCCTCACCGCCGATCCGGTGGAGGAGGCCCGCGCCGGGCGCCAGCTGCTGGAGGCGCTCGGGCTCCGCGAGCGCAAGTCCGTCGACCTCATCGCCTGCCCGTCGTGCGGCCGGGCCGAGATCGACGTGATCGACGTGGCCCGCCGGGCCATGGACGCGTTCGGTGAGCGCCAGCTCCCGTTGCAGGTGGCCGTCATGGGCTGCGTGGTGAACGGGCCCGGTGAAGCGCGCGAGGCCGACCTCGGGATCGCCGCCGGCAACAAGCGCGGCCACCTGTTCGTGAAGGGCCGCAACGTGGCCGTGGTGCCCGAGGCCGACATGGTGGAGGCGCTGGTCGAGTGGGCCGAGTTCATCGTGGCCCACGGTGTCGATGCCGCCATTGCCCGGGCCGATACCACGGTGGCCGAGCGGGAAGCGGAGCGGGACCGGCGCCGCAACTTGGGCGAGCGGGGCGACGACGCCAACGACGCCGGCACCCGCATCGAGCTGATCCAGCGCCAGGTGGCGAAGTAGTACCCAGGTACCCTGCACTGCCTTATGGCTCGACAGAGTGTCCTCACCTCACCGGCCGAGGACTACCCCCGCTGGTACCAAGACGTCGTGGCCAAGGCCAACCTGGCCGACAACGGTCCGGTGCGGGGGACGATGGTCATCCTGCCGTACGGCTACTCGATCTGGGAGCGGATGCAGGCCGAGGTCGACGCCCGCATCAAGGTCGCCGGCGCCGCCAACTGCTACTTCCCGCTGTTCATCCCCGAGAGCTACCTCCATCGTGAGGCCGAGCACGTCGAGGGCTTCGCTCCCGAGGTCGCGGTCGTCACCCACGCCGGCGGCAAGGAGCTGGAGGAGCCGGTTGTGGTGCGGCCGACCAGCGAGACCATCATCAACACCTACTTCGCCAAGTGGGTGCAGAGCTACCGCGACCTGCCCCTGCTGGTGAACCAGTGGGCCAACGTGGTGCGCTGGGAGCTGCGCCCGCGCCTGTTCCTGCGCACCACCGAGTTCCTCTGGCAGGAGGGTCACACCGCCCACGCCACCCGTGAGGATGCGGCCGCCTACGCCGCCCAGATCCTGTACGACGTGTACACCGACTTCATGGTGAACGTGCTGGCCATGCCCATCCTGTCGGGGCGCAAGACGCCGCGCGAGCGGTTCCCCGGGGCCATCAACACCCTCGCCTGCGAGGCGATGATGGGCGACGGCAAGGCGCTGCAGATGGGCACCAGCCACGAGCTCGGCCAGAACTTCGCCCGGGCCTTCGGCACCCAGTTCGCCACCGAGGCGGGCAGCCAGGAGTACGTCTGGCAGACGTCCTGGGGCGTGTCGACCCGCATGATGGGCGGGTTGATCATGGCCCATGGCGACGAGAACGGGCTCCGGCTGCCGCCCCGCATCGCCCCCGTGCAGGTGGTGGTGTTGCTGGTGAAGCCCGACGACGGTGCGGGCGACGCGGCGGCGCAGCTGGCGGCCTCCCTGCGCGCCGCCGGCGTCCGGGTCGAGCTGGACGCCCGCACCGATGTCAGCTTCGGGCGGCGCGCCGTCGACTGGGAGCTGAAGGGGGTGCCGCTGCGCATCGAGGTCGGTCCCCGCGACCTGGCCACCGGGCAGGTCACCCTCGTGCGGCGCGACACGGCCTCGAAGTCGTCCGAGTCGTTCACCGGCGTGGCCGCCGCCGTGCCTGCGCTGCTCGAGCAGATCCAGTCGGACCTGCTGGCCAGCGCCACGGAGCGGCGAGACGCCCGCACCCAGGACGTCGACACGCTCGACGATGCCGTGGCGGTGGCCGCCGACGGCTTCGCCCGCCTCCCGTGGCGGGTGTTGCTGGAAGGCGACGGCGAGACCGTGCTGCGCGGCCACGGCATCACCGTGCGGTGCCTGAGCCGGCCCGACGGCTCGCTGCCGGCCGGCGACGACGACCCCGACACGATCGCCGTGGTGGCCAAGGCCTACTGAGCCCGCCCGAGCTGGGGGCGGAACCGGAGCTGGGGCCGGGTTGGGCGCCCAGCGTGGCCATGAGGACGCCATACGTAGGTTGTACGTCCGTTGTCGGACCCGATCCCACGATCCGTGGTCGGTGGCGGGTGACGTGGCCGGATCTCGTCGCGCTTCGGCGTCAAATTTGCGGCACTGGCGCACCGAGAAGCACACATGCACCGAGAAATGCCACGACCACGCTCACGAACCGTGAGTTTCGGCGCGACGGTCCCGACGCCAAATTTCGCGCGGGCTGCGCGCTCGACCGCGCCCCAGCGCGTCCGAGCGTTCAGGCTGCGCGAATTCTGACCGCCGGGGCCGGGGCTGGTGAGGGCCGGCCGGCGCCTACTTCGGGCAGGCCACCGCTACACTCGTTGGGCCTGAGTTCGTGGAGTTCGTGGGAGGCGTGGGCGGAGCCCACGCCTTTCGTCTGAGAAGATCGAGATTCGACAAGGAGGTGCAGGGAGATGACCGTGACTGACCGCGTCCGTGCTCTCGTCGCACCCCTGCTCACCGACCTCGGCCTCGAGATCTACGACCTGGAGTACGCGGGTGGTGTCCTGCGCGTCAGTGTCGACAAGCCCGGCGGCGTCGACCTGGACGCCATTGCCCTGGCCACGCGGGTCGTGTCCCGCGAGCTGGACCACGCCGATCCCATCCCCAGCCGCTACACCCTCGAGGTCACCAGCCCGGGGGTGGAGCGGCCGCTGCGCACACCGGACCACTTCCAGCGGGTCGTGGGCCAGGTCGTGAACCTCCGCACCCACCCCCAGGCCGAGGGCGACCGCCGAGCGCGCGGCGAGCTGGTGGCCGTCGACGCCGACGGCATCACCGTGCGCGCCGACGACGGCTCCGAGCGCACGATCAGATTCGACGACATCGAGCGGGCGCGCACCGTCTTCGAGTGGGGCCCCGGCGCCGGCCCTGCCAAGCCCCGCCCGCAGAGGAAGGCACACTCGTCATGAGCTCCAACCTGGACATGAAAGAGGCGGTGCGCATTCTCGCCGCCGAGAAGGGGATCTCCGAGGAGTCGCTGCTCCAGGTCCTCGCCGACGCGCTGGTGTCGGCCTACAAGCGGCGCCCGGGTGCGGCCGACGAGGTCGAGGTCGAGATCGACCCCGACTCACTGGAGATGCGCTTCATCGCCTACGACATCGACGACGAGGGCAACTGGGTCAACCCGCGCGACGACACCCCCGACGCTGGCGCGCTGGGCCGCATCGCCGCCCAGACCTTCCGCCAGGTGATGAACCAGCGCATCCGTGAGGCCGAGCGCGAGCGCAAGTTCGAGGAGTACGCCAACCGCGAAGGCGACATCGTCACCGGCATCATCCAGCAGAGCGACAGCCGCTACACCCTGCTCGACCTGGGCAAGGTGGAGGCCCTGCTGCCCCAAGCGGAGCAGGTGCCCTACGAGCGGCCCGAGCCCAACGCCCGCCTGAAGGCCTACATCGTCGAGGTGCGCCGCACCTCCAAGGGGCCCCAGATCGTCGTGTCGCGCACCCATCCGGGCCTCATCAAGCGACTGTTCGAGCTGGAAGTGCCCGAGATCGCGGACGGCGTGGTGGAGATCAAGGCCTGCGCCCGTGAGCCGGGTCACCGCACCAAGATCGCCGTCTGGTCCAACGACCACAACGTCGACCCGGTCGGCGCCTGCGTCGGCGCCCGGGGCGCCCGCGTGCGCATGGTGGTGACCGAGCTGCGGGGCGAGAAGATCGACATCGTCCCGTTCTCCGACGACCCAGCCGACTTCGTGGCCAAGGCGCTGTCGCCGGCGAAGGTGAAGGAAGTCCGCATCCACGAGGACACCGGCGTGGCCGAGGTCATCGTCCCCGACTACCAGCTGTCCCTGGCCATCGGGAAGGAAGGCCAGAACGCCCGGCTCGCCGCCCGCCTGACCGGCTGGCGCGTCGACATCAAGAGCGAGAGCCAGCTGGCCGACGAGGACGCCGGCATCTTCCCTGCTCAGGAGGATGATGTCGAGTACGCCGAGGGCGAGTGGGTCCGCAACGAGGCCACCGGCGAGATGGAGTGGCACTCGGCCGAGGGTGAGGTCGTGACGGCCGGTGAATGGGCCAGCGATGCCGACGGCGACGGGCCGCCGGCGCCCGATGCCGCCCCCGACGCACCGCCGGCAGGGGCCGTCGAGGGATCCGCGGCCGCCCCTTCGCCTGACGACGCGGCTGCTCCTGACGCTGCCGCTAGCCTGGAAGGGCCCGGCAACGAAGGCTGAGTCGGGACGAGAGCCGGTCCGCACGTGTGTCGGGTGCCGGCGCCGAGCCATCCAGCGTGAGCTGACCCGGGTCACCCGGGCGGCTGACGGGCGGCTCGTCGCTGGTAGGTCGGCGCCCGGTCGGGGCGCTTGGTTGTGTGCGGCCTCGCCGAACTGCTTCCATGAGGCAGTCCGGCGGCGGGCGTTCGCCCGGGCGCTACGGGCACCCGTGTCCCATGCCGATGAGCTGGCCCGAACCCTGTTCGGGCCGGAGCAACCGAACGTGACAGACTGGTCCGTCGCTGGGAGCCGTCCTGGGGCCGACCGCGTCTCCCACGCCAAGGCAGACAACGCAGACAACGCGACGAAAGGCTGAACGCGCACGTGGCAGGAAAGATCCGGGTCCATGAGCTCGCCAAAGAGCTCGGCCTCACGAACAAAGAGGCCCTCGACCTCGCCATCGCGCTGGGAATCGGCGTGAAGAGCCACTCCTCGAGCATCGAGGAGGCCCAGGGCGATCGCGTACGCCGTCGCGCCGAGCGCGACGGTCTGATCCGCGATCAGCAGCCCGAGGAGCCCAAGCCGGTCAAGAAGACCTCGGCCAAAGCCTCGAAGGCCGCGCCCGAGCCCGTCGCCCCGGCGGCGGAAGCTCCCGCGCCAGCCCAGCCCGTCGAGCCGGTCGCCGCCGCGGCGCCGGCCCCCGTGGCCAGTGCGCCGCCCGTGGTAGAGCCCGTGGCCCCCCCGGTCGCGCCGGTGGCCACCGAGCCCGTCGCGCCGGCCGCCCCGGCGGTCGTGCCCACGCCGGCGCCGAGCCCGGTCGCGGCCCCTGCACCGGTACCGGTGGCCGAGACCCCGGCCGCGCCCGTCGTTCCGGCACCGGCCGCCCCAGCGGCCCCGGCCCCCAGCCCGACCCCGGCCGCCGCCCGCCCGGCCCCGTCACCCACGGTCGAGCCGGCCCCGGCGCCCGCCCCGGCCCCCAGCCCGGCGCCCGCCCCGGCCCCGCCGGCGGCGCCCCTACGGGAGCCTGCCGTCGCCGCCGCGGCACCGGCGCCCGCGCCGACCGAGCCGGCCCCGGCACCGGTCGAGCACAACGTGATCAAGAGCACCCGCACCCCCACCGAGTACGCCGAGCCTCCTCGCGTCGAGCGGCCTCAGGCGCCGGCGGCCCGCAGTGCCGCCCCGGGTGCGCCCGCACCGGCCCGGCCCACGCCGCCTGGCCGTCCACCGGCTCCGCCCGGCGTTCGGCCCATGGCGCCCGGTACCTCGCCCGCCGGCCGGCCGGTCCCGCCGCCCCCCGGCGCCCGCGGCCCGGTCTCGCCCTCGGGCAAGCCCATCCCGCCGCCTCCCGGGCGCGGCCCGGTGTCGCCGTCGGGCAAGCCGATCCCGCCGCCCCCCGGGCGCGGCCCGTCGGCCCGACCCAGCAGCGGTCCTCCCGGGGCTCGCCCCAGCGGTGGCCCGCGCCAGTTCGGCGGCCCTGGTGGCCCCCGTCCCGGTGGTCCCGGCGGTCGCCCCATGGGTGCCGGCGGTCCCGGTGGCGGTCGTCCCGGTGGTCCGGGTGGCGGTCGTCCCGGTGGACCCGGTGGCGGCGGTCCCGGTGGTGGTCCCGGTGGTGGTCGCCCCAGCGGTCCCGGTGGCCGTCCCAACGCTCAGCGCCGCGCCCCGCGCCGACCCTCACGCGGCCGGCGCCGTCGCAACCTCGAGGAGCTGCAGCCCCAGCAGATGACGTCGTACTCGCCCACGGACGCGCCGGTGCCCGAGGGCACCGTCGTGGTGGAGCGAGGCGCCACGCCCCAGGAGTTCGGCCCCAAGCTGAACCGCACCGCCGCTGACGTGGTGCGCTTCCTGCTCCAGCACGGCGAGATGATCACCGCGACGATGCCGCTCACCGACGAGCAGCTGGAGCTGTTCGCCCTCGAGCTGGGCGCCGACGTCTTGCTCGTCGATCCGGGCCAGCAGCAGGAGATGGAGCTGCAGGCACTCTTCGACGACACCGACGACGAGGACCCGGAGCTGCAGCAGCCCCGGCCGCCGGTCATCACCATCATGGGCCACGTCGACCACGGCAAGACCCTGCTGCTCGACCGGATCCGCTCGGCCAACGTGGTCGCCGGCGAGGCCGGTGGCATCACCCAGCACATCGGCGCCTACCAGGCGGTGCACGACTCCAAGCCCATCACCTTCATCGACACCCCGGGCCACGAAGCCTTCACCAAGATGCGGGCGCGCGGTGCCGAGGTGACCGACATCGTGGTGCTCGTGGTCGCCGCCGACGACGGCGTCATGCCGCAGACCGTCGAGGCGCTCAACCACGCCAAGGCGGCCGAGGTGCCCATCGTGGTGGCCATCAACAAGGTCGACCGCGAGAACGCCGACCCGCAGCGGGTCATGACGCAGCTCTCCGAGCAGGGCCTGGTGCCCGAGCAGTGGGGCGGCGACACGATCATGGTGGAGATGTCGGCGCTGCAGAACTTGGGCGTCGACGACCTCCTCGAGCAGCTGATCGTGGTGGCCGAGGTGGAGGAGCTCACGGCCAACCCCGAGGGCCGGGCCAAGGGCATCGTGCTCGAAGCCAACCTCGACGTCGGCCGCGGCCCCGTCGCCACCATCCTGGTCGACAAGGGCACGCTGAAGGTCGGCGATCCCATCGTGGCCGGAGCGGCGTGGGGCACCGTGCGGGCCATCATCGACGACAAGGGTCAGCAACTGCGCGAAGCCAAGCCGTCCATGCCCGTGCAGGTGCTCGGGTTGTCCGTCGTGCCTGGTGCCGGCGACGAGTTCCGGGTCGCCCCCGACCTCAAGACGGCCAAGACGGTGGCCGAGGCCCGCGAGCAACGCCTGCGCCTCGCCGGCCAGCGCGCCGACGCCCGCGTGCAGCGCGGCGTGAAGCTTGAGGACATCTTCGATCAGATCCAGCGGGGCGAGATCGCCACGCTGAACCTCGTGTTGAAGGCCGACGTCCAGGGCAGCCTGGAGGCGCTCACCGAAGCGCTGCGCCGCCTCGAACGTGACGACGTGAAGCTGGCCTTCGTGCATCGCGCCGTCGGTGGCATCACCGAGAACGACATCACGCTGGCCGCCACCACCAACGCCACGATCATCGGCTTCAACGTCCGCCCGGACCGCAAGGCGAGGGAGCTGGCCGCCGCCGAGGACGTGGAGGTACGTACCTACGAGATCATCTACCAAGTGCTCGAGGACATCGAGAAGGCCATGGTGGGCCTCCTCGCCCCCGAGTTCGAAGAGGTGGTCACCGGCGACGCCGAGGTCCGGGAGATCTTCCGCATCCCGCGCGTCGGCGCCATCGCCGGCTGCTACGTCCAGTCGGGCGTCATCACCCGCGGGTCCAAGGTCCGCTTCCTGCGTGAGGGCGTCATCATCTGGAAGGGCACCATCACGTCGCTCAAGCGGTTCAAGGACGATGCGCGAGAGGTCCGCGAGGGCTTCGAGTGCGGTATCGGCCTCTCGGACTTCCAGGACCTCAAGCCTGGCGATGTGATCGAGACCTTCGAGGAGCGGGAGATCCCGCGCTGGCTGAGATGTTCGTGCTCTCGTTGGCGGTCGATCTGCACCTGCCGATGGCGCAATCGCTGAAGGACAAGCGGATGGTGGTCAGATCGATCGTCGACGGCGCCCGGCATCGCTTCCGCGTTGCCGCCGCCGAGGTCGGCGGCCAAGACGAGTGGCAGCGGGCGGAGCTGGGTTTCGTCACCGTGGCCGGCTCGGTGCGCCATGCCGTCGAGGTCATCGACGGGGTGGATCGCTTCATCTGGTCGAGGCCCGAGATCGAGGTCGTGTCCATGGAACGGCGGTGGTCCGAATGACGGGCCGCCGTCGCTCGCCGCGTCCGGCCTCCAACCGCAAGGCGCCCCGCTCGGCCCGGCTGAACGAGCTGCTGCGCGAGGTGGTGGGCGAGGAGCTGACCCGCATCGCCGACGAGCGTCTGGAGCTGGTCAGCGTGACCGCCATCGATGTCGACAACGACCTGAACCGGGCCATCGTGTACTTCGACTCCCTGGCCGGGGAGCCTGGCGACGCCGAGGTGCTGGCGGCGCTGGGCCAGCACCGCCGCCGGCTGCAGAGCGCCATCGGCCGTCAGATCCACGCCCGCAAGACCCCTATCCTCGACTTCCGGCCTGACGAGGTCATCCGCTCGGCGCAACGCATCGAGCAGATCCTGCGGGACAACCCGCCCGTCGGGACCGACGACCCGGTGGCTGACGGTCCGGAGGCCGAGGCCCCGCTGGCGGACATTCCTGTGCCGGACGGCGACGATCGCCCGACGTAGGCCACCCACCGTCCACGGGCTCTGCGTGGTGGACAAGCCGGCCGGCATGACCAGCCACGACGTGGTGGCCGTGTGCCGGCGGCAGCTGGGGGAGCGCCGGGTCGGCCACGCCGGCACCCTCGATCCCGATGCCACCGGCGTCCTGCTCGTGGGCGTGGGGTCGGTGACCCGTCTCATGCGCTACCTGAGTGGCGCCGACAAGTCCTACGAGGGCGAGGTGGTGCTGGGTGTGGAGACGTCCACCCTCGACGCCGCCGGCGAGGTGACGGCCCGCTACGACATGGCCGTGTCGATCGACGATGTCCGCCGTGCCGTCGCCGACCACCTCGTCGGGGCCATCGAGCAGGTGCCGCCGATGGTGTCGGCGCTGAAGGTGGGCGGGCGCCGGCTCCACGAGCTGGCCCGTGAGGGCATAGAGGTCGAGCGGGCGTCGCGCCCGGTGACGGTGCGTCGCTTCGACGTGGCGCCCACCGCCGATCCCTTGGTGTACGGCATCTCGGTGGACTGCAGCTCCGGCACCTACATCCGCACCCTGGCCGCCGATCTGGGGCACCTCCTCGGCGGCGGCGCTCATCTGCGGCACCTGCGGCGCACGGCCGTCGGCCGCTTCGTCGAGGCCGAGGCCCACCCCCTCGACGCCCTGGTGCTCCTGCCGCCGCGCGCGGCGATCCGAGACCTGGAGGCGATCACCGTGGACGCTGCCACCGCCGCCCGGATCGCTCACGGGGCGCTGCTCGATCGGCCCCCGGGCGCTTCGGCGGGCCCGTGGGCCATGCTCGATGCCGACGGTGAGGTGCTCGCCGTCTACGAAGCCCACGGCGAAGGGTCCGTCAAACCAGCCGTCGTGCTTTCTGCCGGGTAGCGTCACCGTCCGTGCAGGTGATCACTGACGCCGGCCGGCGTCCTTGGACTGACCCCACCGTCGTCACGATCGGTGCCTACGACGGCGTCCACCTCGGCCACCAGGCGGTCATCGCCGAGGTGCGCCGCATCGCCGCGGAGCGCAACGCCCGTTCCGCCGTCGTCACCTTCGACCGGCATCCGGCGACGGTGGTGCGACCGGAATCGGCGCCCCGACTCCTCACTGATCTCGACCAGAAGCTGGAGCTGCTGGCCACGACCGGCGTCGACGGCACGTTCGTGGTCACCTTCGACGAGCGGCGGGCCAACGAGGAGCCCGAGGACTTCGTGAAGGAGATCCTCGTCGACGGGCTGAACGTGACCGCCGTGGTGATCGGCGAGGACTTCCACTTCGGCCACCACCGGCGGGGCAACGTCGGGCTGCTGCGCGAGATGGGAGCCCGCGACGGCTTCGACGTCCTGCCGGTGTCGCTCATCTCGCGTGCCGACGGTGTCGAGGAGCCGGTGAGCTCCACCGCGGTGCGCCGCGCCCTCGCCGGCGGCGAGGTCGACATCGCCGCCCACCTCCTGGGCCGTCCGTACGAGGTGCGGGGCACGGTGGTCGTGGGCGACAAGCGGGGCCGGCTGCTGGGGTTCCCGACGGCCAACGTCGAGGTCCCGAACCTGGTGTGCATGCCCGCCGACGGGGTGTACGCCGGCTGGTACGAGCGGCCCGACGGCCGCGTGCACCCGTGCGCCATCAATCTCGGGCGGCGGCCCACGTTCTACGAGCACGCCGACCATTCGCTGCTCGAGGCCCACCTGCTCGACTTCGCCGACGATCTCTACGGTGAGCGGGCCGAGGTGCGGTTCGTGCACTTCCTGCGCAGCGAGCGCAAGTTCGACGGCATCGACGCCTTGATCGCGCAGCTCAAGCACGACGTCGAAGCCGCCCGCCACGCCCTCGACACCTGACCACCCGTCGTACTGACGCGTTTTTCGGTCAATAGTGACCCTCCGCGTACATCAGTTGGTGATCAGGCGGGCCAGATCACCTGGCCGGTGGCGTCGTAGACGCCCTTGACGAGGTCGGTGTTGTAGGTGCCGTCCGTCGACGGGGGCGTGGCGAACACGCCGGCGGCGCTGTAGGCGTCGACCTCGGCCTTGAGCTGGGCGGGGTCGACCAGCCCGAGAGGCTCACCGGTGGGCGTGCTGTCGACCACCATCTTCGACTCGGTGGTCCAGCGGAACGTCTCGCCCTCGGTCGTCAGGTGGTTCTGGTTGCCGGCCGTCTGGATGAGGGCGACGCACGCGGCCACCGCGGCGGCGGGGTCGGCGATGGCGTCGGCCAGGCCCTTCATCGTGGCCCGCACGAAGTCCTGCACGGCCGTCGGGTGGCCGGCCAGGAAGTCCTGCGACGTGTAGATGATCCCGAACGAGCCGGGGATGTCGTCGGTGGCCGGGTCGAAGAGCTTGAACGGCACGCCGGCGCGTTCGAGGATGCCGGGCTCGTTGGACTTGTAGCCCGGGCGCCCCACGATGTCCTGGCGGAAGTGGGCCACCGGGTCGAAGCCGTCGAGCAGCACCGTCGAGTAGTCCTTGTTCTCGACCAGTCCGGCCTTGAAGAGCATCGCCTTCACCGACGGCGTGATGGCGCCGAGCACCCCGATGGTCTTGCCCTTGAGGTCGGCGAGGGTGTTCACGCCGGCGTCGGCCTTCACCATGAGGGCGTCGATGCCCTCCTTGCCCTCGTTGACCACGACGGCGAACTTGGCGCCGCCGGTCGACTGGGTGAGGACCTCGCTGTAGGACCCGGCCGAGGAGAACTGGGCCCGTCCCGCTGCCACCAGCGGGTAGTTGGCCGTGGAGAAGCTGGAGGTCAGTTCGACGTCCAGGCACATCTTGTCGAAGTAGCCCTGCTGCTTGGCCACCACGACGTCGACGATGGACGCCGAAGCGGCGAAGTCGAAGCTCGACAGGTACGTGATCTTGCCGGCGGCCTTGTTGGCCGCGCACCGGTCGGCCGAGATCCCGGACGTGGTGACGGTGCCGATCACGCCGGCAGCGGCCGTGGTCGTGGCGCCGGACTCGGCGGCCGTCGTGGTGGCGCCGGACCCGGCCGTCGTGGCCGCGGGCGCGCCGGTCGTCGCGCTGCTGCTGCCACTGTTGTCGCCACCGCACGCGGCGAGGGTGAGCGACGCGGTGAGGGCGATGACGATCGCCGCGACACCACGGTTGGACATGACGGGACGGGTGGACATAGGAAGCGACCTCCTGGGGCGCGGGCGCGTGCCATGGACTCGAATGCCAGGGCGCCAGAGGGCGCAGTGGTCCTGCCAGCACGCTGGAAGGGCCGGGAAGATGCCAGGGGCCGCCGGAGCAGCAGGTCACAACCTACCGTCTGGCGCTGTCCTGCAACGATTGCCGGATACGGCTGACGTGCTCCAGGAAGGCCACGGTGTCCTCCTGGTCGGCGCGCCGGGGCCGGGTCAGGGTGACCTCCTCGATGGCGGCGACCCGCGCCGGGCGGGGCGTGAGCACCACGACCCGGTCCGACAGCATGACCGCCTCGGCGATGGAGTGGGTGACGAACAACACGGTGGCCTCGTGGCGTTCCCAGAGGCCGAGCAGGAGGTAGCGCATCTCGGCTCGCGTCATCTCGTCGAGGGCGGCAAACGGCTCGTCCATCAGCAGGATGGGGGCGCCGAGGGCGAAGGCCCGCACGAGGGCAACGCGCTGCTGCATGCCCCCCGACAGCTCCCGCGGGTAGGCGTCCAGGAAGTCGCCCAGGCCCACCTCGTCGAGCAGCGCCCGGGTGTCGGTCTCGCTGAGGCCGGCGCTGGGGCCGGCGGACCGGTTCAGCCGGGTGAGCAGGCGGGCGTTCTGGCTGACCGTGCGCCACGGGAGCAGGGCCGGGGTCTGGGGCACGAAGCCGAAGCGCTTGGCCCGGCGGGCGACGGCGGGGGACTGGCCGGCCACGCTGACCACGCCGCCATCGGCGGCCAGCAGCCCGCCCACCAAGCGCAGCAGCGTCGACTTGCCACAGCCGCTCGGACCGATGAGGCTGACGAACTCACCTCGGCGGACATCCAGGTCGACACCGGCCACGGCCCGTACCGCAGGGCCCCGGCGGGCGAACGATTTGGCCACGCCGGCCAGGTGCACGAGGGGCGGCTCGCTGGTCTCCGAGGCCCCCGACATCGGCTTGACGCTACCGAACCGGATCGCCGCTGCTATCCTGAGCAGGTCCGTTTCGGCTTCGGCGGGAACGTGATGCACCACGGCCATCGTCGAGGTGCGACCTCCCCGGCTGTGGGGACGTCCATCGGAGGAATGTTCACATCGTGCCCAATACGCAGGCCACCATCGCGGCCCACCGGCTCCACGAGTCCGACACGGGGTCGCCCGAAGTGCAGGTGGCGCTCCTGACCGAGCGCATCAACCACCTGACCGAGCACCTCAAGGTGCACAAGAAAGACCATCACAGCCGCCGCGGCCTGCTCATGCTGGTCGGCCGCCGGCGCCGAATGCTCGACTACGTCCGGTCCACCGATGTGGAGCGGTACCGAAACATCATCGCCAAGCTGGGCTTGCGCCGGTGATCCCCGACGAGCGGCCCTGAGGGCCGCTCGTCCGCAACGCAGACACCGAGCGGTCTCGTCGGTTGTCAGTCGCCGATACCCAACCGGAGAACCGGGTGGGAACCGCCGACTGGGAACCGGCCCGCCGCTCCCAAGCCGCCGGCGCCCATCGTGTGCCGGCCTGGAAAGGAGCATCCGTGCCGGATGCCATCACTACCGCCCGACCGTCCCATGTAGAGGGACCCGTCTCGGGCACCGACAAGACCCTTTCGTTCGAGACCGGCAGGCTCGCGCTGCAGTCCCAGGGCGCCGTCGTCGCCGGGATCGGCGAGACGCTCGTGCTGGCCACGGCGAACGCCGCCGGCTCGGTGCGTGAGGGGATCGACTTCTTCCCCCTCACCGTCGATGTCGAGGAGCGGGCCTACGCCGCCGGGAAGATCCCCGGCTCGTTCTTCCGCCGGGAGGGCCGGCCCACCGAGAACGCCGTGCTCACCTGCCGGCTGATCGACCGGCCGCTGCGGCCGTCGTTCGCCGACGGGTACCGCAACGAGACCCAGGTCGTGATCACCGTCATCGGTGCCGACCAGGACAACCCCCACGACGTGGTGGCCATCAACGCCGCCTCGGCCGCCCTCATGCTCTCGGGCATGCCCTTCGAGGGTCCCGTCGGGGCCGTGCGCCTGGCCTACAGCCAGGAGGGCGCCTGGGTGCCCCATCCCACCTACGCCGAGGGCGAGGCGAGCACCTTCGAGATCGTGGTGGCCGGGCGGGAGCTCGCCGACGGCGACGTCGCCATCATGATGGTGGAGGCCGGTGGCACGCCCAAGGCGTGGCACTACTACGAAGACGGCGCCCCCAAGGTGACCGAAGAGGTCATCGCCGACGGCCTCGAGGCGGCCAAGACGTGGATCAAGGAGTCGATCGGCCTGCAGCGCCAGCTGGTGGCCGAGGCCGGCGTCCACGATCCCACGCCGTACGCCCCCGTCGTCGACTACGGCTCCGACGTTGCCGGGAAGGTGGCCGAGGTCGCCACCCCGCTGCTGTCGAAGGCCGTCACCATCGCCGCCAAGGCCGACCGCAACGAGGCCGTCGACGCCGTCGTCGCCACGGCCCTCGAGACCCTGGCCGGCACCCGTGAGGCGCCCGGTGCGTTCTCCGGTCGCGAGCGGGAGATCAAGGAAGCCGTACGGTCGCTCACGAAGCAACTCGTGCGCAAGCGCATCGTCGAAGAGGGTCTGCGCATCGACGGCCGCGGCCCCCGCGACCTGCGCCCCGTGTCGGCCGAGGTCGGCATCCTGCCGACGGCCCACGGTTCGGCCCTGTTCCAGCGGGGTGAGACCCAGGTGCTGAACGTGTGCACCCTGGCCATGCCCCGCATGAACCAGCTGATGGACGACCTCACGCCCGACACCAACAAGCGCTACCTGCACCACTACAACATGGCCCCGTGGGCCAACGGTGAGGTCGGCCGGGTCGGGTCGCCCAAGCGGCGCGAGATCGGTCACGGCGCGCTGGCCGAGCGGGCGCTGCTGCCCGTCGTGCCCAGCCAGGAAGAGTTCGCCTACACGCTGCGGCTCGTGTCGGAGGTGCTGTCCTCGAACGGGTCCACCTCGATGGCATCGGTGTGCGCGTCGTCGCTGTCGCTGATGGACGCCGGCGTGCCCGTGAAGGCGCCGGTGGCCGGCATCGCCATGGGCCTTGTGTTCGCCGAGGGCAAGTACACCACCCTCACCGACATCCTCGGGGCCGAGGATGCCTACGGCGACATGGACTTCAAGGTGGCCGGCACGGCCGACTTCGTGACCGCGTTGCAGCTCGACACCAAGATCGACGGCATCCCCGCCGACGTCCTGGCCGCCGCCTTGCAGCAGGCCAAGGAAGCCCGCCTGGCCATCCTCGAGGTGATGAACGGCGCCCTCGCCGCACCGCGCTCCGAGGTCGGGCCGACCGCCCCGAAGATCGTCAGCTTCTCCATCCCCATGGACAAGATCGGCGAGGTCATCGGGCCGAAGGGCAAGGTCATCAACTCGATCCAGCAGGAGACCGGCGCCGACATCGCCGTCGACGACGACGGTGTCGTGGGCACGGTCACCATCGGCTCCTCCGACGGCCTGAAGGTCGCCGAGGCCCGCCGCCAGATCGAGCTCATCATCAACCCGCCCACGGCCAAGGTCGGCGAGATCTACACCGGCCGTGTCGTGAACGTCACCAAGTTCGGGGCCTTCGTCAACATCCTTCCGGGCCGCGACGGCCTGGTCCACATCTCCAAGCTGGGCCGGGGCAAGCGGATCAACCGGGTGGAGGACGTCCTCGACCTCGGCGACGAGGTGACCGTGCGCGTCGACGACATCGACCCGAGCGGCAAGGTGAGCCTCACCCCTATCGGCGAAGGCTTCGATGCCGACGGCGACGGTGGCGGTTCCAGCTCGGCACCGGCGGTGACCAACACCGTCAGCAGCACCACCGTCACGAGCGCCGACGGCCCGCCCGTCGTGTCGTTCGAAGAGGCGTTCGACTCCGAGGCCCGGGAGGTCTACGGCGACCTCGGCCCGACCGAGACTGCCGGCGTGAGCCAGGGCCGCGACACCAGCGGTGGCGAGCGTCGCGGCGGTGGCGATCGCGGCCGGACGGGTCCCCGCCGCAGGCGGTGACCACCCGCCGACCACCCGTCCAGACCACCACCCTCCCGTCCGGGCTGCGCGTCGCCACTGAGCGCATGCCCGGCGCGAGGTCGGTGGCGGCGGGCGTCTGGGTCGGCGTCGGCGCGCGTGATGAGCCGGCCGAGCTGGCCGGCGTGTCGCACTTCCTGGAGCACCTGCTGTTCAAGGGCTCCGAGCACCGGTCGGCCCGGCAGATCGCCGGGACGATCGACCGGGTCGGCGGCGACATGAACGCCTTCACCACGAAGGAGTACACCGCGTACTACACCCGGCTGCCGGCGTCGGCGCTGTCGTCGGGCCTCGATCTGCTCGGTGACGTGCTGACGGCGCCTGCCCTGCGCGACGCCGACGTGGAGAGCGAACGCCAGGTCATCCTGGAAGAGCTCCTCATGGACGAGGACAGCCCCGAGGACCGGGCCCACACGCTCCTGTACGAGTCGCTCTTCCCCGATCATCCGCTTGGCCGCGAGACGGCCGGCATACGAGAGACGGTCATGGCGATCACGCCGGCCGACGTCCGGGACTTCTTCCACCGCTGGTACCGCCCCGCCACGATGGTGGTGGCAGTGGCCGGCGGCATCGACCACGACACCGTGGTGGCCGAGGTGGAACAGCGCTTCGCCGGGGCGCCGGCCGGAGGCGAACGGCCCCAACGAGAGGCCCCTACGCCTGATGTCGCCGCGCTGGCCGTGCGCCGGAGGCGGACCGAGCAGGCCCACCTCGCCCTCGGCTTCCGCTCGGTGCCCCGCCAGGACCCCGACCGCGAAGCGCTGGACGTGCTGAACCACTGCCTGGGTGGCGGCATGTCGAGCCGGTTGTTCGACGAGATCCGAGAGCAGCGCGGCCTGGCCTACGCCGTGTACTCGTCGCCGTCGGCGTACTCCGACGCCGGGGCCTTGGCCATCTACGCCGGCACCACGCCGGCCAACGTCGACGCCGTCCTCGATCTCGTCGAGGTCGAGTTGAAGAAGCTGGTGGCCGCCGGCCTCACCGACGACGACCTCGCCGTGGCCAAGGGCTACCTCGCCGGCTCGTATCTCATGGGCCTCGAGGATCCGTCGAGCCGCATGGCCCGCCTTGGTGGGCTGCTCGTGACCACCGGCCAGATCCGCCCGGTGGCCGAGCAACTGGCGCGCTGGCACGCCGTCGACCACGACGCCGTGCGGCGCGTCATCGAGCGGGTGCTGGGCGGCTCGCGCGTGCTGGCCGCGGTAGGCCCGCTCACCAAGGCGTCGCTCAAGCGGTAGCGGGGCCGTCGCCGGCCAGTGCTTCGAGCATGGCCCGCCACCCGTCGAGCCAGGGCGGCGCTGACGACACCAGCCACGTGGCGCCGGCGTCGGCGTACTCGGCCGGGGTGTGGTCGTGGTGCGGCGTGACCACCACGTCGAAGCCGTCGCGCTGCCCGGTGATGGCCAGGACCTCCTGCACCTGCTGCGGGGTCATCAGCTCCTCGGGCGACAACGGCATGACGCCCTCCCAGCGGCGGGCCCGCTCGAACGGCCGGCGGCTGGGCAGCACCCCGGCCACCCAGATCGGCGGGCGCGGTCGCTGTACGGGCGCCGGCAGGAAGTGGGCGTCGATGTGGAAGCGGGGACCGTCGTGCACGAACGGCTCGCCCGTCAGCAGGCCGGCCAGCACATCGAGGCCGTCGTCGAGCAGCACCGCCCGCTCGCGGGCGTCGGTGGGATCGCCGAAGGCCCCGAACTCGTCGTCGGGGGGCGTGCCGAGGCCCACGCCCACGACCGCTCGGCCGCCGCTGAGGTGATCGAGGGTGACGACCTCCTTGGCCACCTTCCACGGGCGCCGCCGGGCCAGCGGCGTCACCAGCGCGCCCAGCCGGACCCGTTCGGTCGCCTGGGCGCAGGCGCCCAGCATGACCCACGGGTCGAGGACGTCGAGTCGGAGGACCTTCTGCAGGTGCAGGTGGTCCCAGAGGAACACGCCGTCCCAGCCGCTGGCTTCGGCCGACGCGGCCAGCCGAACGAGATCGGCGGCCGGTCCGACGTTGGGCAGGCTCAGGCCGTAGCGCACGGGCCCGACTGTAGGGTCGCCGTCATGACGATCCGCGTGGGGGTGTTCGGAGCGGGTGGGCGCATGGGATCGACGGTGTGCAGCGCCGTGGCCGCCGACGCCGATCTGGAGCTGGTGGCGGCCGTCGATCCGGGGTGGGCCGGCGCGCTGGTCTCGGGCGTCACCGTCGCCAGCGATGGCGAGGCCATGACCGCTGCCCAGGTCGAGGTCGCCGTCGACTTCACCGCCCTCGACGCCGCCCGCGCCAACGCCCGCTGGTGCGCCGAGCATGGGGTCCACGCCGTCATCGGCACGACGGGCTTCACCGTGGCCGACGTGGGCGTGTTGACCACGTCGTTCACGTCCAGCAACTGCCTGTTGGCGCCGAACTTCGCCATCGGGGCCGTGCTGCTGATGCGCTTCGCCGAGCTGGCGGCGCCGTACTTCGAGACGGCCGAGGTGATCGAGTTGCACCACGACGGCAAGGTCGACGCGCCGTCCGGCACCGCCATGATGACGATGCAGCGCATGGCCGAGGCGTCGCCGACCTGGGCCCCCGACCCGACCCGCCACGAGGTGGTGGCCGGGGCCCGAGGGGGGAAGGGGCCGGCGGGCATCCGGGTGCACTCGGTGCGTCTCCGGGGGCTGGTGGCCCATCAGGAGGTGCTCCTGGGCACGGCCGGGCAGTCGCTCACGCTCCGCCACGACTCCTACGACCGCTCCTCCTTCATGCCCGGCGTGTTGCTGGCGGTGAAGCAGATCGCGTCACGGCCCGGTCTCACGGTCGGCCTCGACGCCTTGCTCGGCCTGTAGCGCCGGGCGCGCAGGCTCGGCCGGGGCGTTGGGGCACTTCGAGACGAGCGGGGTGGCCGCCCACCGTCAGGGGGCGAGCACGCGTATCTCGACCGCGCCCACGTTGCCGCCAGTCGAGGTGTCGACGTCGACGCGCACGAACCGACCCGACGTGTCGAGCGCAGCGGTGTTCGGCTCGACGGGGGTACCGGCCGGGAACGGTCCGGCGGGCTCAGCGTCGTCGACGGTTACGGAAAACGTCTCGACGACTGCCGTGCCGTCGAGCATGGAACGAGTGATGAACTCGACACCGGCGATCTCGCGCTCACGTCCCAGGTCGACGACGATGAATGCATCGTCGCCGTCACCTGCAGTCGCCCACTCCGTGGTCCCCGAGTCGTCGAACGCGTTGGCCGCCGCGAACCCGTCGGAGAACTCTGAGCTCACCGCGACGACCGTGGCGGCGAGCGCGAGGTTCTCACCTCGATCGGCATCATCGGTCGGCCGGGGCGCTTGCGACTCGGGGATGGTGAACGTCGCCGTGTCCGACTGGTACAACGTCCCATCCGCGGTCGAGCCCTGGACCCGGAAGTAGTAGGTGCGACCCGGCGCCGCGCCAGGAAGAAACACGTCGTGGTCGACGATGCCGGAGCCGTTCATCGCCAGGCTGTTGTTGAACCGGCCGAGCTCCGGGGTCTCCCCCCACACGATCGCGCAGATCATCGGCTCGGTCGTCGTCACCCGGAAGATGCCCCGCTCGAGGTTCGTCGGGTCGGCCTCGAACACGAAGTCGTCAGCCTGCACGTCGGCGAACCGCCGCACCGTCCCGGCCGAACCGCCGCCGCCAGCGTGGCCGCCGCAGCCGGCCGCCAGCAACACGATGCTGGCGGCAAGGGCGAAGGACAACGCGCGAAGACGGCGACGAATTCGGCGATCGCTCATCGCCACAGTCTGCAGGCCATCGAGCCTCATGTCCCGGCCACCGCCGGCTGAGCCCGACAGGGCGCCCGCATCGCCCCGGTTCACGCGTGCTGGTGCCCTCCGTCGGCGGTGGCGGCCGGGACCGGCGCCACCGGCAACGACAGTGCGAACCGGCACCCCAACCCCCGGTTGGCGACGACGATGGCACCCCCTCGTCCTTCCACCAGACCCTTGGCGATGGCGAGGCCGAGACCGCCGCCGGCGGTGTCGCGCCGGCGGGCGGCGTCGCCGCGGAAGGCGGGCTCGAAGACCCGGCCCAGCTCGTGGGGCGGGATCCCGCCGCACTCGTCGGTGACGGACAGGTGGAGGATGGCGCCCACCACGTCGCCGTCGATGACGACCGATCCGCCAGGCTGGGTGTGGCGCACCGCGTTGTCGAGCAGGTTGCGCAGCACCCGCCGAACGTCGGCGGCGGGCACGGGCACGGGGCCGACATCGGCCAGGGTCACGAGGTTCACGGCGCGGGCGGCGGCGGTGGGCCGGATCACGTCGACGGTCTCGGCGATCAGCTCGGCGGCCGGCGCCACGGTGTCGTCGGTCGGGGGTGTCCCGCTCTCCAGGCGAGCCAGCTCGAACAGGTCGTCGACGAGGCCGCCGAGCCTGATCGTCTCCTCGCGGATGGCCCGGTGGTAGCGCGCCTGGCCCCCCGGTTCATCGACCAGACCGTCCTCGAGGGATTCCGCCATCGCTCTGATGGCGGCGATCGGGCTGCGCAGGTCGTGGCTGACCCATGTCACGAACTCGCGGCGGGACTGCTCGAGGGCGGCCTGGCCGGCACGGGCGTCGTCGCGCGCCGAGGCGCTGTCGACCAGGCGGCGGCGCAGCTCCGCGATCTCGGCAACCTGGGTGCCGGCCGGCGGGCGGGTCGGCACCGTGCCCTGGGCCAGGTCGGCGGCCAACATCTCGACATCGGACAGCTGGCGGCCGTACCACGCGCCGGTGACGATGCCGACGGCGCCGGCGGTGCCCGAGCTCACGGCGAGGACCATCTCGACGACGGCGGCGTCGTGGCCGGACAGGAGCATGGTCCACGACGCGAGGGCAACGCCGGCGGCCGTTGTCGCAACGGCGGCGACGGCGATCACGGCCACGTGGAGCCCGAGGGAGCGGGCCCGCAGGACCCGCAATCCCAGCAGGGCGACGGCCGCCGTGACCGCCGAGCTGGCCAGGCCGAGGCCCACGATGACGAGCGAGTCGTGCAGGGTGGCCGAAGCGCCGATGGCCAGCACACCGGCGCCCGCCAGCCCGGCGGCGATCGACGCCGTCGCCGGCCAGGGAATGCGGGTGCTCATTCGACCCACCGGTACCCGGCGCCGCGCACGGTCTGGAGGTGCCGGGGCGACGACGGTTCTGGCTCGAGCTTGTCGCGCAGGCGCCCGACGTGGACCGTCACGGTGGCCGTGTCGCCGAAGGTCCAGCCCCAGACGGCGGCAAGCAGCTGGCGGCGGTCGTGCACCCGCCCGGGATTGGCCATGAAGTGGGCGAGCAGATCGAACTCGCGAGCGGTGAGGTCGATCGCCTCGCCATCGCTGGTCACGGTCCGGGCGGCCACGTCCACCTGGATGTTGCCGGCCCTCAGGACCGGTGCCGACGGCCCCCTGCGTTCACCGCTGCGGCGCAGGACGGCACTGACACGGGCGGCCAGCTCGCGGGGCGAGAACGGCTTGGGGATGTAGTCGTCGGCCCCGAGGAGCAGGCCCCGCACCCGGTCGTCCTCGCGGCCCCGTGCCGTCAGCATGATCACCGGGACGTCGTTCACGAGCCGGATCTGGCGCAGCACCGACATGCCATCGAGACCGGGGAGCATCACGTCCAGCACGACGAGATCGGCCCCGTCGAGGGCGAGGGCGAGACCCTCGCGTCCGTCGTGGCAGACGGTCACGTCGTAGCCGTCCCGGCCCAGGTAGCGAGCGACGACATCAGACAGGTGCGGATCGTCGTCGATCACCAGGACGCGCCCCCCAGGCGCCTGTGGGGGGTGGGCCGGCACCCCCCCGATGCTAGGAGGATCCTCGGCCCTCGGGCAGGTCGGAACCGTCGTCCTCAGCCCCGGCGTCACCACGGCCACGCCACCAGGACCTGTAAGCCGAGGGTGAGGGTGACGCCCCCGGCGAGCCACCGCCGCACCTCGACCGCTGAGGATCGGCGGACGAGGCCGACGACCGCGAGCGTCACCCAAGGCATCATGGGCAGCCAGATCCGCTCGACCTCGCCTTTGGACAGGCCCGACAAGTCGGCCACGGCGACGGCGGCCACGCCCGCCCCCACCAGGGCGGCGATGTCGCCGGGCACGCGGCGGGCCAGCGCGGCAATCACGGCCGGGCCGAGCATGACCGCGAAGGCGACCAGGTTGGCCACCAGGAAGTACGTGTACGGACGTTCGGAGGCGGCGCCCACGGCGTACCAGTGGCGGGTCGCTGCCAAGCCCTCCCACCACCAGAAGCCTGCCACCGCGAACGGCGCGCTGACGGCGGCGGCACCGGCGACCAGGGGCACGAGGAGACGCGTCGAGCGGCCGTCACTGACAACGACGACGGCCAGCGCCACCAGCAGCGGCACGACCCCGTAGGTCAAGTGGACGGCGGCCGCCATGAGGGCGCCGCTGGCCACAGCCGCTCCCTGCGCCACTGCGCCTCTCCGGCGAGTGGCGAAGACGAGGAGGGCGACGGCCCACGCGACGACGGCGGCGTACACCCCGTCGGCCACCGTGGCGACGAACAGCACGGCCGGTGACAGCACCAGGAACGGCAGCGCTTGGCGGGCGGCGTGCGCCGCTCCCCACCAGTGCACGGCGAGGACGACGGCCGGCGCGGTGGAAGCCCCGATGGCGATGATGGCGGCGGCCGCCCAGCCGGTCCCGTGGAGGCCGGCGGCGTCGAGACCCCACAGCAGGACCATCATGCCGGGCGGGTGGCCCTGCACATGGACGGGGTACGTGCCGAGCCGATCGACGTACGTCGCCAGGAACGCGACAGGCCCGAGCGAGCGTGCCGCCGGGAGGGCCTGCCAGTAGTCCCAGCGAGTCGACAGCGGGTAGGTGAGATCGGCCCACGAGCGCTGGCCCGCCACGGCCACCGACCACGCCGCCGTCGCCGCCCACGCGACGAGAACGAGGACGGCGAGGCGGGCCCGAGCGGCGACGGCGGGCAGGGCGTAGACCAACGCGGCGCCGATGGCGACGGCGCCCGGGGTCCCCAGGCCGACGGCGAAGCCGATCCCCCCGTGGAACGGGGGCAGGCCCAGATGCACGTCGGTGTAGAGGCGCAGCAGCCCGCCGGTCGCCGCTGTCACCGCCACCGCCACCGCCACCAGCCACAGGGCCCGCCGCTCCGGCGACAACGGGACCACCCGGTAGGCCCGACCGGCCGCCGCACCGGTGTGCTGTGCCCTCACCGGCGCCACCGCCGCACGACCAGCACGCCCCCGGTGAACAGCCAGACGGCAGCCAGGATGGCCACGACCGATCGACCGTAGGACAGCGGCAGGGCCGAGGAGTTGGTCGGTCGGGCGCCCACGCGCGTGACGAGAGGTAGGCCGAAGATGACGACCACGGCGCTGACGGCGACCGCCGCCCGGAGCGCGGCCCCACCCGGGCCGCAGCGTCGGGAGATGGCGGCGCCGACGCGATGGGTGACCGGCGCCACCACGAGATCGTGGACCACGACGGCGCCGGCCACGACGGCGGCGATGCCGATCGGCCGGCCGTCGCCGGCCGGCGCGCCGAGGGCGACGGCGGCTCCGACGGCGCCGAAGCCGCACCCAACGGCGACCGCAGGCCAGAAGGCGCGCGACGGAGCGCTCACGAGACCACCAGCGCGGCGACCCACTTCGTTTGCAGCACCCCCGGTCGATTGGGAGCGATGAGGCGTAGTGGCGCGCCGTGGTCGAGGGTGAGCGGAGCGCCGTCGGCGGCGCCACGCCAGGAGCGTGTCGGGATCGCTCAGCAGTGGCCCATCCAGCGTCGAGCGCCGGTAGCGGCCCTCGGCCTCGCGAGACACCACCTCGACATGGGTGGGGGCCAGTCCGGCGGCGGCGAGGACGTCGCGGACGGCGACGCCCTCCCAGCGGCGAGATGTGCTCCATCCTTCGACACAGGCGATGGGCAGGGTGGCCTGACGGGCCTGCAGGCCGGTCAGGTCGGCCAGGGTGAAGATCGCCACGACCTGGACCCCTCGGCGAAGCTCGAGCCGGGCGTCGGCGTCGCTGACGGCCACCACGCCTGCCTCGGCGGCGGTGCGGTTCACGGGGAAGCCAGCGTCACCGATGTCGGGGCGGCGGGGCGCCAGAAGGGCGAGGCGGCGCAGCGGCGCCACCGTCTGGCCGACGGTGACGAGCGTGAGGAGCGCCGACGTACCGGCCAGCACCCCGAGGAACCGGCGTCGGGTCGTACTGCCGTCGGCCGTGGCCTCTGGGCCCTGCTGGTGGCCGAGCGCGGCGCGAGTAGCGCCCCACTTCGCGGCGATGTGCACCACCAGGGCACCGATCGTCACCCAAGCCACGGCGTGATGGCCGACCGGGAAGAAGAAGGGCCACGGGTACCAGAGGTCGATGTTGGCGACCCCGGTGACCACGAGGAAGATGGAACCGCCCACGAGCGGCACGAGGGCGGCGCGCTCGACGGCGTGGGCGACGTCACGCACGACCGGCCGGCGGAACAGGTGGGGGTAGACGGCCCAGAGCTTCCCGAACAGCAGCGGGATGGTGGCGATCCCCGTCGCCACGTGAACGCCCTGGGTGACTCGGTACCACCCGGCCGGGCGGGCCGGCCACGGCCACCAGCCGGGTGGGTGCTGGAGGAGGTGGGAGTACAGGCCGGTCAGGAAGCAGACGGTGAACCCCACGCCGACGGCGATGCCCAGCCAGGCGGCCATGCGGGAGCCATGGCGGGCGTCACCCTCGGTCCGCGCCCGCCACGCCTCGATGCGGCCCGGCAGGGTGCCCGTGCTCACGGCGCCGTCCGCAGCCGAACCAGGTGCTTGCGGCGCAGGTCGAACACGCCGCGCTGGCCCCGCCGGCGGCCAAGCATCGACGCCACCGGGCGCAGCACCTCCGGTACCACGTGGACGCGATCGAGCCACACGACCCCGTCGTCCATCCAGCCCCCGATGGCACCGGGTCCTTCGCTGGCAACGAGGCGCCGCAGCCAGCCGGCGACCGCTTCGTCACGCCACTGGGCCCGGCGGAACGTCCACGTGCACCACGGTTGGAGGCACACGGCGATGCCGCGCCGCACCGTCGCGCCCGTTCGCACCTCGATCGTGAAGCCGCCGTCCCGGTCCAGGCGGTCACGCAGGACGGCCGGCTGCAGCAGCAGGCCGTTGGGGCCGGCGGCGGGTGCCCTCGGATCGATCGCCATGCGCCGACCCTGCCCGAACCCCGGCGGCGTGTCAGCTGATCGGGTGGGATCGTTCGCAAGTCGTTAGCCATGGCCGGCCCGATCCGGGGTGGTGGACCGGCCGCGCCGACGCGACGAGCCCATGGAGCCTTGGACCCGGGCGCGGGGGCGCTATCGGGACGCCCTGGTCGGGGGCTTAACGGCAGACGGTGGAGGTGCTGTGGCGGCGGGCCAGCTCTTCCTTGACGCCCTTCACGCCGTAGCAGCTCACGATCTTGTGCGCCGCCAGCAGGTCCTTCTGAGCGGGCACGCTGCCGGCGAACGCATCGACGCACAGCTCGGGCTCGAGGTTGGCGGCGGCGAGGATGGCGCCCGTCGCGCCCAGCATCCCGGCCCACGCCACGATCGAGGAGCTGCCCGTGTAGAAGGGCTTGTGGTAGTGGGCCAGGGTGTCCAGCAGGCGCTCGCAATCGCCCGATGAGTCCTTGATGCCGGCCACCTTCAGCACCTTCAGCTCCTCCAGCGAGATGCCGGGCGCGGAAACCTCGGGGTAGTGGTAGGCGAGCACCGGCATGGCGCCCGCGGCGGCGACCACCTCGCCGTAGAACTCACGGACGTCGCCGTGGTGGGGCGAGAGGGTGAGGGCGGCACTGGCGCCGTGCTCAGCGGCGCGCCGGGTGAGGTCGGGCACGCTGACGCCGGCGGCGAGGTTGCCGGTGCCCAGCACCACCGGCACGTCGTCACCCACGGCGGCCCGCACGGCGTCGAGCAGTTGCAGACGCTCCTTCATGGAGAGATGCGACGCCTCACCAGTGGTGCCCCCCACCACGAGGGCGCGCATGCCACGGCCGGCGAGATGTTCGGCGTGGCGAGCGGTGGCGGCCAGATCGACATGGCCTCCCGCGTCGAAGAACGTGACGAGAGCCACGGCCACGCCCGTGAACACGGGTGGCGTGCCGGCTGCGGTCATGAGCTACCTCCAGGCGATGAGGGTCGGCGATGGATGGTGCGGGCCAGGGCCTGGTCCCGCGAGGTGACGACGATCTGATCCAGGTTGACGTGGGACGGCCGGGTGACGGCAAAGGCCACGCAGTCGGCCACGTCGTCGGCCGACAGGGCGTCCACCCCCTCGTAGACCTTGGCGGCGCGCTCGGTGTCGCCCCGGAACCGCACGACCGAGAACTCGGTCTCCACCATGCCCGGGTCGATCTCGGTGACGCGCACGGGCCGGCCGAGCAGCTCCAGCCGGAGCACCTGGGTGAAGGCGCGCACGCCGAACTTGGCCGCGTTGTAGCCTGCGCCCCCGGCGTAGGGCTCGATGCCGGCCACCGAGCCCATCATCACCACGTGGCCGTCACCGCTGGCCTCCAGCGCCGGCAACAGGGCCCGGGTGGTGCGCACGGTGCCCAGCACGTTCGTCTCGAGCATCCAGTGCCAGTCATCGTCGGACGACGTCTCGATGGGTTCGAGCCCGATGGCGCCCCCGGCGTTGTTGACCAGCACGCGGCACTCGGGGATCTGAGCGACGAAGGTGGTGACCGAGTCCGGGTCGGTGACATCCAACTCCAAGGCCCGGCCGCCGGCGGCGGCGGCGACCTCCTGCAGGCGGTCGAGGCGGCGGGCCCCGACCACGACGTCGAAGCCTTCCTTGGCCAGGCGATGGGCCGTGGCGGCGCCGATGCCGCTCGACGCGCCGGTCACCACCGCCACACCCCGGTTCATGACTCGACGGTATCGCGTCCTCAGTCGGGGTCGGCCGGGGGGATGGGCAGCTCTTTGACCGCCGTCGACGCCCGTCGGAACGACTGGGCCATCGTCAGGGCCAGGAAGCCGCCGGCGATCCACCACTGGTAGCGGGTGAGCCAGTCGAGCACGACTTCGAGCGGGTCCTGGAACGCCTTGCCCACGAACCAGAAGAAGGCCAGGCGGGCCAGGATGCCGCCGGCCAGCACGATGGCGTAGGTGCGCCAGGGGATGTGGCGGGCACCGGCCAGCAGGCACACCAGGTTGCTGCCCGGCATGAAGAAGACCAGCGGCAGTGCCGCCTTGGCGAACCACCGCTCGACCCAGCGGATGGTGGCGGGGGTGCCGCCGGTCTGACGTTCCAGCCAGCGCAAGCCCCGGTCGCCGTACCACCAGCCGAGGAGGTAGAAGGCGATCGCCGGGGTGACGAGGCGCCCGAAGCTGATGAGGGCGTACGGCACCACACCGATGCCGGCGGCCACCGTCAGCAACAGGTGGCGGTTGCGGGCCGAGAGCGCCAGCAGGGCGGCCGGGTGGTCCTTGACCAGGCTGGCCGACAGGATCGTGCCGACGTTGGATGCCACCAGCAGGCAGGCGATGATCCCGACCAGGATGGCGAGCTTGCCCCGCTCGATCGGTTCGGCCGCCGCCGGCACGGGCGCGTCAGCGGCGGGCTCCATCCCCCCAAGGCTAGAGGTCCGGAACCCGCCGCTGTTCAGCGCGCTGCTATCAGGTGTTCAGGATGGTGGTGGTGGTCGTCGTCGCCGGCGCCGTCGGGGCGCAGGTGACGGCCGCGGCCGAGCTGCTGAATCCCGCACCCGCGGCTGCGGTGGTCGCGGTTGTCGTGGTTCCCTCGGCCGTTGTCGTGGTTCCCTCGGTCGTCGCCGTTGTGGCTACCTCGGTCGTGGTCGTGGTCGGTGCCTCGCTCGACGTCGAGGCCGCAGCCCACGAAGTACCCGGTCACGTCGATGATGACGTTCACGGAACCGAGCTGGTTGTACACGCTCAGCTGACCGTCGGTGCCGAGCAGCAAGATGGCCGAGTTGGCCATGACGATGCCGGGCTCGGCGTTGTTGGCCGAGGTGTTCGGCCGTGCCTCGCCGGCGGGCCACACGGTCAGGAAGCTCTTGACCGTGGCGTCCTCGTCGATGGTGATGTTGGCGGCAACGGCGGTGGCGTTGTCCGGAATGGCGCCGACGCCGGCCACATCGATGTTGATGGTCTGGTCAGCGCCGATCTTGGCGGCGGTGGGGATGCCGATGGGCCCACCGGCGCCGGCGCGGGTATCGAGCACCCGCTCGGGCGTGATGGGTACGAGGACCGATGCGGTCGGCGCGGGCGCCGGAACCTGCCTCGGTGTGGGTGCGTTGGCAGCGATGGCGATGCCACCGCCGAGAGCAGCGATGACCGCGGCGGCCACGACGACGGCGGTCCGTACGAACGTGGGACGCGGTGACGCTGAGGGGTCCTGGGGCACAGGTTTCCTCCTGGGTTTGGGTTGATGCCGTCCCCCCGCCCGCGGGTATGGCTGGGTCCTACGGCGACAACCTTGCCACGAATGCACCCTCGATATACGCCATACCCGCAGACCTCGTAACGTGAACACGTCCGCGGACCTGGGGGGATGCACATGAGGTGGCACCAATGAGAGGCCTGATGCAGGACACGCCGCTCACGCTCGTGTCGTTGTTCGAGCGCTGCGAGCGGTACTTTCCCACGAAGGGCATCACTACCGCTACGGGGAGTGGCACCGACCACGAGACCTACGCCACGTGGGCCGACCGCACCCGCCGGCTCGGTGGCGTGCTGGACGCCCTCGGCATCTCGGCCGACGGCCGGGTGGCCACGTTCGGCTGGAACACGGCGCGCCATCTCGAGCTGTACTTCGCCGCGCCCTGCACCGGTCGCGTGCTGCACACGCTCAACATCCGGCTCTTCCCGGAGCAGCTGACCTACATCGTGAACCACGCCGAGGACGAGGTGATCTTCGTCGACCGGTCCTTGGCGGCGCTGCTGTTCCCGTTGCTGCCCACGTTCCGCACGGTGAAGCACCTCGTGCTCATGGACGACGGCAAGGGTGACGTCCCCGATGCCGGCGCCATCCCCATCCACGACTACGAAGCGCTGCTCGGTGAGTCGGCGCCCATCGAGTTCCGCGTCGACGACGAGTGGCTGGCGGCGTCGATGTGCTACACGAGCGGCACCACCGGGAACCCGAAGGGCGTCGTGTACTCGCACCGCTCCACGTTCCTGCACACGTTCGGGGCGATGCTGGCCGACGGCATCGGGGTGCACGAGGCGGACCGCGTCCTACCGGTCGTGCCCATGTTCCACGCCAACGCCTGGGGCCTCGCCCATGCCGCCGTCGCCTCCGGGGCCGACCTGATCATGCCCGGGCCCGACCTTTCGCCACCCTCCATCGCCAACCTCGTCGTCGACGAGCGCATCAGCGTGGCCGCCGGCGTCCCCACGATCTGGATGGGCGCCCTGCCCGAGCTGAAGGGGCGCGACACCTCCGCCCTGCGGGCCATCCTGTGCGGCGGCTCGGCGGTGCCGCGGGCGTTGTCGGAGGCCTACCGCGAGCAGCTCGGCCTGCCCATCCTGCAGGCGTGGGGCATGACCGAGACCAGCCCGGTGGCGTCGATCGGCTGGACCAAGTCGACGCTCAAGAACAGGCCCGAGAACGAGCTGGCCGAGCTGCGTTCGGCTCAGGGCCTGGCCCACCCCGGCGTCGAGATCCGCGTCGTCGAGCCGGGCACGACGGAGCCGCTGCCGTGGGACGGCGAGTCGTCGGGCGAGCTCCAGTGCCGAGGTCCGTGGATCGCCGCCACGTACTACAACGACGACCGCGCCGCCGAGAGCTTCACGCCCGACGGTTGGTTGCGCACGGGCGACGTGGCCACCATCGACGCCGAGGGGTACATCCGCCTGGTCGACCGCACCAAGGACCTCATCAAGTCGGGTGGGGAGTGGATCAGCTCCGTCGAGATCGAGAACGAGCTCATGGGACACCCGAAGGTGGTGGAGGCGGCCGTGATCGGCGTGGCCTCGGAGAAGTGGTCCGAGCGGCCGCTGGCGTGCGTCGTGGTGAAGCCAGGCGAGACCCTCACGAAGGACGAGGTGCTCGAGTACCTGCGACCCAAGATGGCCAAGTGGCAGGTGCCCGACGACGTGGTGTTCATCGAAGAAGTGCCCAAGACGTCGGTCGGCAAGTTCTCCAAGAAGACCCTGCGCGAGCGCTTCGCCGAGATGATCCTGCCGTAACTCTGGGCGCCTCCGGCGCCCACTCGCTTCGCTCGGACAATCGGTGCTCACTCGGCACGGCGTCGCACTGCGACGCCAGCGGGCCGCGGACGGCCCGCCGCCCGCGCCGGCACCGGCACCGGCACCGGAAGGCGAACTGACGCGCGTTGTCCGTCACATACAAGGACAAAGCGCGTCAGTTCGTCTCGTGATTGACATTGACGGTGAGACGGTTCTTGTCTTACTGTCTCAGCATGTCGACGGGGGTCGCAAAGGACGCGGAGCGCAACGCGCGCGATCTGCGCGACCGTGTCCTCGACGCCGCCAAGACCTGCAGTGAGCGTTGGGGCGTCGCCAAGGTCACCATCGACGACATCGCCGGGGCGGCCGGGGTGTCCCGGGCCACGCTGTACCGCCTGTTCCCCGGCGGCCGTGACGTCCTCTACGACGCTCTGCGGGTCCGTGAGACCGAAGAGTTCATGGCCACCCTCTCCGCGCAGCTCGGCGGCGCCGACAGCTACGAGGACCTCGTCGTGCGCGTCGTGGTGCACGCCACCCGCATGCTCCGGGCCGACGAGCACATCAAGCTCATGCTGGCCTCTGAGCCGGGCGAGGTCGCCACTGATCTCACGATTGCCGGCCTGCCCCGCATCTTCCGCGCGGCCACGCTGTTCTTCACCCCGGTGTTCGCCCCCTACATCGGGCGCGAGCCGTCGGCCCGGCTGGCCGAGTGGCTGGCCCGGGTCGTGATCTCGTACTTCCTGGCGCCGTCACGCTTCGTCGACCTCAGCGACGAGGCGGCCGCCACCGACTTCGTCCGCACGTTCGTACTGCCCGCGTTCCCACCATCGACCATCCCCATCCGGAGGTAGCTGTCATGTCGTCCACCGAGGAGCTCATCGGCCGGGCCGACGTCAACGACGTCGACGCGATCCTCGCCATCACCAACACCGACGTCGACGAGGTCACCCATGCCGTGGCCGACAACGCCGAGGCCATCTTCACGTGGGACTACACGCTGGCCCGCCCGGCGCTGCGGAAGCTGTACGAGAAGGCCAAGACCGGTCAGTGGAACGCCACGACCGACCTGCCGTGGGAGACGCCCGTCGACCAGGAGGCCATCGTGGTGGCCAACAACGACCAGGCCATCGCCCGGGGCCTGTCGATGGACGACTCGTACTTCATCGGCTCCCCGGTGGAGAAGTGGGGCGAGAAGGAGTGGCTCGACTTCGGCATCCAGCAGCAGAACTGGACCCTGAGCCAGTTCCTGCACGGTGAGCAGGGTGCGCTGCTGTGCACGGCCAAGATCGTTGAGACCGTGCCGTGGTACGACGCCAAGCTCTACGCGTCCACCCAGGTGATGGACGAGGCCCGCCACGTCGAGGTGTTCGCCCGCTACCTCGACGAGAAGCTGTCGGGTCACTACCCGATCAACGCCCACCTGAGGCTCCTGCTCGACGACATCGTCAACGACAGCCGCTGGGACATGACCTACCTGGGCATGCAGATCATGGTCGAGGGCCTCGCCCTCGCCGCCTTCGGCTTCATGCACCAGATGACGACGGAGCCGCTCCTGAAGCAGCTGCTGCGCTACGTGATGAGCGACGAGGCCCGCCACGTCGCCTTCGGCGTCCTCAGCCTCAAAGAGGTCTATGACGGCATGAACGCGAGCGAGCTGCGCGAGCGCCAGGAGTTCGCCTTCGAGGCCGCCCTGCGCATGCGCGACCGGTTCCTGTCCCAGGAGGTGTGGGACCGCATGGGCGTCGAGCCGCGCAAGATCCTGCCGTACGTCCTGGCCGACCCGACGCGCGGGCTGTTCCAGCAGATGCTCTTCTCGAAGATCGTGCCCAACTGCAAGAAGCTCGGGCTGCTCGACGCGGCCGACGGCTGGCTGCGGGCCCGGTTCACCGAGATCGGCGTCATCCAGTTCGAGGACTGGGTCGACACCGGCGAGGAGTACGCCGCCTTCGCCCTCGACCAGGAGGCCCCGGCGGTCGCCGCGCAGTAGCCCCGAACCGTCCCCCGCCGGCGTGGCCGCGGAGGAAGTGGAGCGCTCTGTCGGTGCCAGGTTCGTTACGCTGGCACCGATGACTGGACGCTTCGGCGGTGTGCTGACCGCGATGGTGACGCCGTTCGATGGCAACGGCGCCCTGGACCTGGACGCCGCCCGTGACCTCGCCCGCTTCCTCGTGGCCAACGGCAACGAGGGCCTCGTGGTCGCCGGCACCACCGGTGAGAGCCCGGTGCTCACCGACGACGAGCGCCTGTCCCTGCTGGCAGCGGTGGCCGAGGCCGTCACCGTGCCCGTGGTCGCCGGCACCACCACCTACGACACGGCCCACTCCGTGCACGTGACGGCGGAAGCCACCAGGCTCGGTGTGGCCGGCATCCTCGCCGTCTGCCCGTACTACAACCGCCCGTCGCAGGCCGGCATCGATGCCCACGTGCGGGCGGTGGCCGCCGTCACCGACCTGCCGGTCATGGTCTACGACATCCCGATCCGCACCGGGCGCAAGATCACCACCGACACCCTCTTGGGCCTGGCGCGTGAGGTCCCGAACGTGGTCGCCCTCAAGGACGCCGCCGGCAACCCCGCCGAGACGGCGCGGGTCGTGGCCAGCGCGCCCGGCAACTTCGAGGTCTACAGCGGCGACGACAACATGACGTTGCCGCTGCTGGCGGTGGGCGCGGTGGGGGTGGTCGGCGTGGCCACGCACTGGTGCGGCGTCGACGTGGCCGAGATGCTGACACTGTGGTCCAAGGGGGACACCGACGGCGCCCGCCGGGTCAATGCCCGCCTGCTGGAGAGCTGGACCTTCGAGACCGGCGACGAAGCACCCAATCCGGTGCCGGCCAAGGCCATGCTGCGCGAGATGGGGCTGCCCGTGGGCGAGTGTCGCCTGCCGATGGGTCCCACACCCGGCTGGTTGCCGGCCCGGGCTCGTGAAGTGCTGTCCAACCTCCAAGCCAGTAGGGGCTGAGTAGCGCTCGTGCCGTCACCAGTCGGCGTCACCTTCCTGGGCGGTCTCGGCGAGATCGGGCGCAACTGCATGGTGCTGGAGCAGGAAGGCCGCCTGCTCATCATCGACTGCGGGCTCATGTTCCCCGACGCCGACATGCACGGCATCGACCTGGTGCTGCCCGACTTCACGTTCCTCCGCGAGAACGCCGATCGCATCGAGGCGTGCGTCGCCACCCATGGCCACGAAGACCACGTCGGGGGCTTGTCGTACCTGCTGCGCGACTGCTCGTTCCCGATCTACGGATCGCCGCTGGCGTTGGGGCTGGCGGCCAGTCGCATCGACGAGGCCAACCTGCTGGGTCGCACCAAGCTGATCCCGGTCGCCGACGGCGACCGCCTCCGCATCGGGCCGTTCGACGTCGAGTTCATTCCGGTCACGCACTCGGTGCCCTACGCCCACGCCATTGCCGTGCACACACCCCAGGGCGTCATCTTGCACTCGGGCGACTTCAAGCTGGACCTGACGCCGGTCGACGGCCGGCTCACCGACCTCGCCCGTATGGGGGCCATCGCCACCACCGAAGGCATCCGGTTGCTGCTGGGCGACTCCACGAATGCCGAGAGCAAGGGCCACTCGCCCAGTGAGCGCGACGTCGGAGCCGTGCTGCGCAGCACGTTCCACGCCGCCGACGGCCGCCGCGTCATCACCGCCAGCTTCGCCAGCCACATCCACCGCATCCAGCAGATCGCCGACGCCGCCATCGAGTCCGGCCGGGTCGTGGCCACGCTGGGCATGTCGGTGCGCAAGAACGTCCGCCTGGCGCGCGACCTCGGGCTGCTGCGCATCCCCGACAACCGCCTCATCGACATCGAGGACATCGGCGACCACCCGCCCGACAAGGTCTGCATCATCTCGACCGGCAGTCAGGGCGAACCGATGTCGGCACTGGCGCTGCTGGCGGCGGGCAACAACCGGTGGCTCAAGATCACCGACCACGACACCGTCGTGCTGTCCAGCCACGCCATCCCCGGCAACGAGTTCAACGTCAACCGGGTGATCGACGGGCTGCTGCGCCTGGGTGCGGAGGTGGTGCACACCGGCGTGGCCGATGTGCACGCCACCGGCCACGCCCAGGCCGACGAGCTCAAGACCCTGCTGGCCATCGCCCAGCCCGAGTGGTTCATCCCCATCCACGGCGAGTACCGCCACCTCCAGGCCCACGCCAAGCTGGCCCGCATCATGGGTGTGCGTCGGGATCACGTGCTCGACTGCGCCGACGGCGACGTGGTGACCGTGAGCGACGACGGCGTGGAGGTCACCGGGCGGGTACCGGCCGGGTTGCTGTACGTCGACGGCATCGTGGGCGACGTCGGTCAGGGCGTGCTGCGCGACCGCCGGGTGCTGGCCGACGAAGGCGTGGTCGTGGTCGTGGTGGCCGTCGACATCTCGTCGGGCAAGGTGATCACCGGGCCGGAGATCATCACGCGGGGCTGGGTGTACGCCCCCGAGGCCGACGAGCTGCTGGACGAGGGCGAGGCCCGCGTGGCCGAGGCGGTGGAGGCCGCGTTCGCGGCAGGGACGCGGCGATGTGGAGCTGCTCGAGAAGGAGGTGCGGCGCGTCGTCGGTCGCTTCGTCAGCGAGCGCACCAGGCGGCGGCCGATGATCGTGCCCGTCGTGATGGAGGCATGAGGCGAGCCCTCGTCGCTGCGGTTGCGCTGGTTGCCCTCGTCATGGGCGCCACGGCCTGCTCGGGTGGATCGTCTGGTTCGGCCGCCACGACCACCACGGTGGCGGCGCCCACGCTGCGGCTCGACTTGGTGCCGGCGGCGGTGGCAGCAGTGGAGACGGCCCTCGGTGGTCCCCAGCAGTACACCGAGATCAACGCCTTCGAGCAGGGCGTCAACCTGTTCGTGGCCACCGCTGACGGCCAGGAGCTCCCCTACGTGTACCGGGAGGGGACCGGTCTGGAGGCGCCGCCTGGCCCCCAGCCGGCCGAAGGCACGCCGTTCGCCACCACCGGCGTGCCGCTCGACGTCGGTGCCGGGCTGCCGAGCGACGTCATGACCCGGCTGCCCGGTGCGGTGGCGGTCACCGCGGCGCTGGTGCAACGACCGACCGAGGGCCTGGTCTGGGACGTGCGCGTGATCGGCGCCAAGGGCTCGGAGCTGGATGTGCTGTACACGCCGCAGGGTTCCCTGGTCTCGGTCGTGGCCTCGCAGTAGTGACGACCGTCCCGCATGACCTGCTGGTCAGCGGGGTACCGTGAGGGCCATGGCGACAAAACCGTCGTCGCGTTCGCCGCGACCGCCCGCCAAGTCGGGGCGCGGCCGGCCGCCCACGGGTGCGCGCGGGGCGGTGGCCGGTCACGAGGAAGACCTCGTGGGCCTGCTGCTCATCGCCGTCGCCGTGGTGCTCGCCCTCGGCATCTACGGCAGTTACGCCGGCATCCTCGGTCGGGGCTTGAACTGGCTGGCCGGCACCCTCACGGGCCTGGGGCGATACATCCTGCCCGTGGCGCTCGCCGTGATCGGCGTGGCCCTCATCGGCAACCGCCGCTCCGAGCACCGCTACCGCATGGCGATCGGGCTCGGCATCACCTCGTTCGCCGTCGTCGGGCTGCTCCACGTGCTGCGCGGCCCCCACGAGGTGTCCGGCGCCTACAACGACGTGCAGGACGCCGGTGGGTGGATAGGCGCCATCATCGGCGAGCCGATCCGGGGTCTGCTGGCCACGGCCGGCGCCACGGTCCTGCTGGTCGCCGCCGGCGTGGCCGGAATCGCCCTCGCCAGCCAGTCGTCGCTGCGCACGCTGGCGACGCGGTTCGCCAATGGGGCCCGCAGCGCGGGTCGGGGCGTGGCCACCATGGGCAAGCCGGCCCTGGGCGCCGCCCGCCGCAAGTTCGACGAGGTGTCCACCCTGGCCAGCGAGCGGCTGAGCGGTGAGGGTGACGACGCTGACGGCGCCGGCGCTCACGGCGACGAGGCGGACCGTGCCGCCGGCGGCTTCGGTGGGCCCGGACCCCAGCCGCTGCCGCCTCCCAGCCTCTACGACGTGGCCCAGGAGACGCCCGAGGCCAGGACGCGGGCGGCGCGCCCGAAGGCGACCCTGCCGCCGCCACCGCCACCGGGGGCCAACGGTGCCCCCGAAGCGCTGGAGCTCGACCTCGGCCCGGCGGCCAAGGGCACCTGGCGCCTCCCGCCGGCCAACCTGCTGGAGCGCACCGCGACGCAGTCCGTCGACCGCCCGGCCATCGAGGCGCGTGGCCGGGACCTGGAACTGGCGCTGGCCTCCCACGGCGTGGAGACCCGGCTGGTCGGCATGACGGTCGGTCCCACCGTCACCCGCTACGAGCTGGAGCTGGGACCGGGCGTGAAGGTCGCACGGGTCACGTCGCTGCACAAGGACATCGCCTACGCCCTCGCCGCCATGGACGTCCGCATCCTCGCCCCCATCCCGGGGCGTTCGGCCATCGGGGTCGAGGTGCCCAACAACCAGCGTCATCTGGTGGCGCTCGGCGACCTCCTGTCGTCACCCGAGGCCAAGGCCGCCACCCACCCGCTCGAAGTCGGCATCGGCAAGGACATCGCCGGGCGGGCGGTCATGATGAACCTGGCCACCACGCCTCACCTTCTCATCGCCGGGGCCACCGGTGCCGGCAAGTCGAGCGGGCTGAACTGCATCATCACCTCCATCCTCATGCGGTCCACGCCGGATCAGGTGCGCATGATCCTGATCGACCCCAAGCAGGTCGAGATGGGGCAGTACAACCGGCTGCCCCACCTCCTCACCCAGCCCGTCACCAACCCGAAGAAGGCGGCCAACGCCCTGTCGTGGGCGGTGAAGGAGATGGAGCGGCGCTACGACCTGCTGGCCGAGGTCGGCTTCCGCGACGTCACCGGCTACAACAGCGCCTTCGACCGTGGCGACCTCAAGCCTGAGCCGGGCAGCGACCAGACCTACGAGCGACTCCCGTTCATCGTGGTCGTGGTCGACGAGCTGAACGATCTCATGATGGTGGCGGCCCGCGACGTGGAAGAGTCGATCACCCGCATCGCCCAGAAGGCCCGCGCCGTCGGCATCCACCTCATCGTCGCCACCCAGCGGCCCAGCGTGAACGTCATCACCGGCGTCATCAAGGCCAACATCCCGGCTCGCATCGCCTTCGCCGTGTCCAGTCTCACCGACAGCCGCGTCATCCTCGACCAGCCCGGCGCCGAGCGTCTGGTCGGGCAGGGCGACATGCTGTTGCTCGGTGCATCCTCGAACGTGGCCCAGCGGGTGCAGGGGGCGTGGGTCGGCGAGGAGGAGGTGCGCCGGGTCGTGGCGTTCTGGCGGCGCCAGGCCCCGGAGGTGGAGTACGTCACCGGCATCGAGGGCGACGAGGGTCGTCACGGCGCCGGCGGTGGCTCGACCGGCTACGGCGACGACTCCGACGACGAGACCCTCGTGCGCCAGGCCATGGAGCTGGTCGTGCAGAGCCAGCTGGGCTCCACGTCGATGCTGCAGCGCAAGCTCAAGGTCGGCTTCGCCCGGGCGGGCCGCATCATGGACCTCCTCGAACAGCGCGGGGTGGTGGGGCCGTCGGAGGGCTCGAAGGCCCGCGCCGTCCTCATGACCCCCGAAGAGCTCGACCTCATCCAGGCGGCCGAGCGCGACGATTGACACGCCGGCCAAGTGCTCGGGCTACGTTCCCGTTCATGGCCGAGCTGACCGAGATCACGTCCGGGCTGCGCTTCCCCGAAGGTCCCATCGCCATGGACGACGGCAGCGTGGTCGTCTGCGAGATCGAGGCCTCGCGCCTGACCCGAGTGCTGCCCGACGGCACCAAGGACACGATCGCCGAGGTTCCCGGCGGGCCCAACGGCGCCGCGGTGGGCCCGGACGGCGCCTTCTACATCTGCAACAACGGCGGTGGCGCCGCCCACGTCGAACGCAGGGGCATGCTGATCCCCGGCGGGTTCGACCCTGACCGCTACATCGGCGGCCGGATACAACGCGTCGACGCCGCCACCGGCACCGTCACCGACCTGTACACGGAGTGCAACGGCCTGCCGCTGCGGGCGCCGAACGACCTGGTGTTCGATGCCGCCGGCGGCTTCTGGTTCACCGACCACGGCATCCGCGAGAACCGCAAGAGCGATCTCACCAGCATCTACTACGCGCTGCCCGACGGCTCCTCGGTGCGTGAGGTCGTGCATCCCGTCGAGGCGCCCAACGGCATCGGGCTCTCACCCGATGGTGGCACCGTCTACTGGGCCGAGACCTACAACGGGCGGGTCATGCGACGCACCGTGACAGGGCCCGGTGAGGTGGAGCGCACCGGCACCTACAGCGCGAAGGCGTTCCTGGCCGGGCTGCCCGGCTTGCAGTTCCTGGACTCGCTGGCCGTCGACGGCGACGGCAACGTGTGCGTCGCCACCATCTTCAACGGTGGCATCACAGTGATCTCGCCCGAGGGGGAGATCGTGGAGCACGTCCCGACCGACGACCCGTACACGACGAACGTCTGCTTCGGCGGCCCGGACCGGCGCACGGCCTACATCACGCTGTCGGGGACGGGGCGGCTGGTGTCGACCCCGTGGCCCTGCCCGGGGTTGGCGCTCGCCTATTAGGTCATTCGCTCCGTGGCCCGGATGAGTCCGGTCCCGCCCTGGCAGTAGCCTTACTGGGTTATGCCGACGCGCTTCTACGTGGAGACGCTCGGCTGCCCGAAGAACCAGGTCGACTCCGAGAAGATCGTGGGGACTCTCCTCGCCGAGGGGATGGTGGCGGCCGACGATGCCGCCACGGCCGACCTCGTGGTGGTGAACACGTGCGCCTTCATCGACGCCGCCCGCCAGGAGTCCGTCGACACGGTGCTGGCCCTGTCCGACGCCCGCAAGCACGGCGCCCGTCTCGTGGTGACCGGCTGCATGGCCGAGCGCTATGGCGACGAACTGGCCGAGGCCATGCCCGAAGCCGATCTCGTGGCCGGCTTCGGCGTTCCGGTCTCGCTGACGCTCAAGGCGGGCCGCCGTGCGGTGCCCACCCTCGACCTGCTCAACCTGCCCCGCCCCAAGTCGGCGGTGCCGTGGGCGTACGTGAAGATCGCCGAGGGCTGCGACCGTTCGTGCGGGTTCTGTGCCATCCCCTCGTTCCGGGGACCGCAGCGCAGCCGTTCCCCCGAGGCGATCCTGCAGGAGGTCGACGCCCTCGAGGTGGCCGAGATCGTCCTCGTCGCCCAGGACCTGGCGTCCTACGGCAAGGACGAACCGGGGCTCGGCGCCGGCGCCATCGTCCCCCTCGTGCAGGCGGTGAGCGAGCGGGTGGTGCGCACCCGGCTGCTGTACCTGTACCCGTCCGACCTGACCGACGCTCTCATCGACGTGATCTGCGCGACCGGCGTGCCGTACTTCGACCTGTCGTTGCAGCACGTGTCGAAGCCCTTGCTGCGGCGCATGCGGCGCTGGGGTGACGGCGACCGCTTCCTGCGCCGCATGGCCGACATCCGGCGCCGCGAGCCCGCCGCCGCCTTCCGTTCGAACTTCATCGTCGGCTACCCGGGTGAGACCGAGGCCGACCACGACCAGCTGCTGGCGTTCATCGATGCCGCTCAGCTCGACTGGTGTGGCTTCTTCGCCTACAGCCCCGAGGACGGCACGTACGCCGTCGACCTCGACGGCGTCGTCGACGGCCAGCTGGTGGCGGACCGCCTGGCCGAGCTGCGCGAGCAGCAGGACGCCATCACCGCGGCTCGTCGCGACCAGCTCATCGGCGCCGATGTCGACGTGCTGATCGATGCCCCTGGCGTCGGTCGCACGCATCGGGAGGCGCCGGAGATCGACGGCATCGTGCACGTCCCCGACGATCTGGCCGTGGGAACGTTCGCTCAGGTGCACGTGGTGGACGCGCTCGGGCCAGATCTGGTCGCGACCTGGCCATGACGTCGTCGTACACACCGGACGCCCTCAAGACGTGGGCCAACGCCGTCACCGTGGCACGCGTGCTCATCGCGCCGATCCTGTTCGTGATGATCACCGGCGACGACGGCTCGTGGCCGGCCCTGCTGCTGTGGATCGCCCTGTGTGCCAGTGACGGCATCGACGGCTGGCTGGCCCGCCGCCAGGGGGCCACGCGGTCGGGGGCGTTCCTGGACCCACTGGCGGACAAGGTGCTCGTGCTCGGTGCCATGTTCACGCTGGTGCGCTACGACGTGTTCTGGATCGTGCCGGTGCTCATCATCACGGCACGAGAGGTCATCATCAGCGTCTACCGGTCGAAGGTCGGCCGCCACGGCGTGAGCGTGCCGGCCAAGCAGCTGGCCAAGTTCAAGACGGTCTTCCAGCAGCTGGCCGTCGGCGCCGCGCTGCTGCCGCTCACGGCCCACATGCCGTGGCTGTACAACACGTTCCTCTGGTTGGCCGTCGTGCTCACCGTCGTCACCGGGGCGCAGTACCTCGTGGCCGCCCGGCGGAATGGTGGTCCGGGCCCGGCACCGGGCATCATCGCGACCCCGTGACCCTTCGCTGCGACGTCCTCGCCATCGGCACCGAGCTTCTGCTCGGTCAGATCGTCGATACCAACTCCGCCTGGATCGGTGAACAGCTCGCCGCCACCGGCATCGACTGCCTCTTCCAGGCCAAGGTCGGCGACAACCACGCCCGCATCGTCGACGGTTTGCGCGCCTCGCTGGCGCGGGCCGATGCCGTGCTCGTGTGCGGTGGCCTCGGGCCCACCCACGACGACATCACGAGGGAGGCCATCACCGAGGTGATGGGCAGCGAGCTGGTCGTCGACGATGGCGTGGCCGAGGTGATCCGGCGCATGTTCGAGTCGCGTGGTCGCCGCATGCCCGAGAACAACCTGCGCCAGGCGATGGTGCCGGTCGGGGCCACGATCATCCCCCAGACACGGGGCACGGCGCCGGGGTTGATCTGCCCGGTGGGGGACAAGGTCGTCTACGCCGTTCCGGGCGTGCCCCATGAGATGCAGGACATGCTGGAGCGGGCCGTGCTGCCGGATCTGTTGCGGCGCTCGGGCGAGGCATCGGTCATCGCCAGCCGCGTGCTGCGGACGTGGGGCGAGAGCGAGAGCGGCCTGGACGAACGGTTGCGCGACGTGATCGTCCGCCTCGGCGAGCTGGGCAACCCCACCCTCGCGTTCCTGGCCAGCGGGTGGGAGGGCATCAAGGTGCGGCTCACGGCCAAGGCGGCCACCGCCGCCGACGCCAGCGCCGTGGTGTCGGGTTGGGAGACCGAGATCCGGGACCTGCTGGGGTCGCTGGTGTTCGGGTTCGACGCCGACACGATGGAGTCGGTGGTGCTCGAGCTCATGCGCCAGCGGGGGTTGACGCTCGGCCTGGCCGAGTCGGTCAGCGGCGGCCTCGTTGCCGCCCGGCTCACGAGCGTGCCCGGCGCCAGTGACGTGTTCCGAGGATCGATCGTGAGCTACGCCAGTCAGGTGAAGTTCGATCTGCTGGGTGTCAGCGAGGGACCCGTGGTGTCACCCGAAGCGGCCGCCGAGATGGCGCTGGGAGCGCAGCGGGTGCTGGGCGCGGACGTGGGGCTGTCGCTGACCGGCGTGGCCGGGCCCACCGAGCAGGACGGTCAGCCCGTCGGCACCCTGCACGTGGGTCTGGCGACGCGAGACGGCGTGAGCACGTCGTCGTTGCGGCTCCCCGGCACGCGCGACCAGATGCGCCAGTTCTGCGTGATCTCGTCGCTCGACATCGTCCGCCGCCACCTCCTCGCGGCAACCTGAGCCCCGCGTGCCACCCCGCCGCCCCAGTCGCGCCGGTGCCTCCCGGTCTTCCCGATCCTCCCGCGTACTGACGCGTTTATCGGTCAATAGCGGCACGCGGCATACATCAGTTCGGCTTCGATGACCCGGTTGTTCGTGGCGGCGTGGCCGCCGGCAGCGGTGATCGAACAGCTCGAGCGGCTGCCCCGGTACCCGCTGGCGGGGGCGCGGTGGTCGACGCGCCGGCAGTGGCACGTGACGCTGCACTACCTGGGCCGGGCTGACGTCCCGGCCGCGGTGGAGGCACTCGACCGCCTGGAGGCCCTTCGGTGCACGGCCGTGCTCGGCCCCCGGCCGCAGCCGATCAACCCGACCGTGCTCGTCGTACCCGTGGCCGGCCTCGACGACCTGGCGAGGGCGGTGGAGCGAGCGATGGCCGGCCACGGGCGGCCGGCCCGGCATCCGTACCGCGGCCACCTCACGCTGGCCCGGGCGGGCAACGGCGCGTTGCCGCGGCTGGACGTCGACGTGACGGCGGCATGGCCGGTCGATGAAGTGGCGCTGGTCGAGAGCCACCTGCATCCGTCGGGCGCGACGTACGAGACCCTGCACGTCAGGTCGCTGGCGTAACCTGCGCACGTCGCCCGCCCCCGTAGCTCAGCGGATGAGAGCGAGGGACTTCTAATCCCGAGGTCGGAGGTTCGAATCCTCCCGGGGGCGCCATCTCAGCTGGGGGAACGTAGGCGCCCCAGCCGCTGGTTTGGCGAAATCCAACATCCATCCAACACGCGACTGGTGCCGTGCCGGCGTGGGTGAGCTGCGGACCGCACCAGGCATGCGTGAGCGCTCGCCGGGCGCGTGGGAGCTCATCGTCGAGGCGGGTCGCGACCCCGTCACCGGGCGCCGGCGGCAGGTGAGCCGCATGTTCTACGGCAGCCTGCGCGATGCGAAGAAGGCGCGCGCCGTCCTGCTCACGGAGGTCAGCAAGGGCAAGCACACCGGCACGCGTGCGACGCTCGACGACCTCTTCGACGATTGGATCGTCGAGCTGAAGCGCAAGGGCCGGTCGCCGAACACGATCCACGGCTACGAGAAGTGCTACGGGCGCAACATCCGCCCGACGCTCGGCCGGATGGCCGTGACGAGCGTGTCGACCAAGACGCTCACCGATCTCTACGGTGCTCACCAGGCCCGTGGCCTGGCGCCCCGCACGGTGTACCAGATCCATGCCTGCCTCTCGTCGATGTTCACGCAGGCCTGCAGATGGGGCTGGCGCGACTCGAACCCGGCGCAGTGGGCGGAGCCGCCGTGACGCCCGAACACGACGCCGGTGGTGGCCTCGCCTGCGGAGATCCGTGCCTTGATTGACGCGGCGGAGCAGTCCCGACGCCCCGAGTACGCGAGGGCGATCCTGGTCGCCGCCACCACCGGTCTGCGGCGCGCCGAGCTCTGTGGTCTGCGACGCCGGCGCGATCTGAACCTGGCGGCCGGGACACTCACGGTGTCGTCGAGCGTTGTCGCGCTACCGAAGATGCCGGTCGGGGAGATCCCGACGAAGAACCGGCGTGTCCGCACGATCGCGCTCGACGGCCTCACCGTGGCGATCCTGACCGCCCAGCTCGACATGCTCGAGCGCCGCGCAGAGCTCGTCCGGGTGGACCTGGTCGAAGACGCCTACGTGTTCTCCGATGCCGTCGACGGGTCGGTCCCGTGGAAGCCGTCGAGCGTGTCGCAATACTTCAAGCGTCTGCGCGACCGGGCCGACCTCCGGCATCTCAACCTGCACAGTCTGCGCAAGTTCATGGAGACCTACGGCCAGGAGATGGGCTACTCGATGACGCCGGTCGCGCTCCGGGCCGGCCACAACCCGGCCGTCGCCGCTCGCTACTACAGCGGGAAAGTGGCCGAGACGGACCGCGAGCTCGCCCAGGCGGTCGCGTCGCTTCTTGTCCCCGCCGGGTCGGGCCTTGGTGCGGCGCCGGCTCGGCCCCGGCCCATGTGATGACGCCACTGGCTTCGCTGTCGCGGCCAAGGTGTGAAGGGTCGTCTGAGCTCCCACGCGAGGCGTGAGTCACTGCTGGTGCGCGATCGTGCCGTGAACACGTATCTCGCGATCACGCGAGTGGGCGAGTACGATACACTTATCTCGCGCGATCGCGAGAGGAGTGTTCGCCATGCTGTCGGTGTCCGAGGCCGCCAAGGAGCTCGGCCTGCACCCGGGACGCGTGCGGCAGCTGGTCGTCGCCGGCCGGCTGGCGGGGGAGAAGGTCGGCGGGCGCTGGCTCGTGGCCGAGGATGCCGTCGCCGCCCGCCGCGCCGAGCAACGCCCCGCCGGGAGGCCTTTGTCGCCGCGCGCCGCGTGGGGGCTACTCGAGGTGGCCGCCGAGCGTCCTGTTCCGTGGCTCGCACCCAACGAACGCCGCCGGGCGGAAGCTCGCGCTGCGTCGTGGCCCTTGGAGCAGTGGGTGTGGGCGTGCCAGCGACGGGCGCAGCGCCACGGGTTCTACGCCCACCCGTCGGTGATCGGCGCCATCGCCGACGACCGGCGCCTGGTGCGCAGCGGCGCGAGCGTCCGTTCGCTACCCGTGGATCTCATCGATGCCGAGCATGTCGAGGGCTACGTCCGTGCGGCCGACCTCGACGCGGTCATGGCCGACTACGCCCTAGTCGAGTCGCGGCGAGTGAACGTCGTGCTGCACGTACCAGCGCCGTCGTTGTTCGCTCTCGACGGTCTCAGCGACGCGCCCTGGCCGGTGGTCGCGGTCGACCTGTTCGACGCCGGAGATGACCGGTCGGTCCGTGCCGCCCGCCGCCTGTTCGGGAGGCACCGGCCGTGAACGGGATGCCGGTGCTCGACATCGAGCCCGTGGCCCTGCCGGTGCTCACGCCGACGCATCGAGAGCTGTGGGACGTGTTGTGCGACCTCGCCGACCGCCATCTCGGCGACTGGGTGCTCGTGGGCGGGCAGATGGTGTTGCTGCACGCCCTGCAGGCAAGACGGGCCCCGAACCGCGTCAGTCAGGACTTGGACGCGGTGATCGACGCCAGAGTGCGACCGCCGGTGCTCATACGGTTCCTCGACACGTTGCGCGGTCTCGGGTTCGTCTCGGCCGGCGTGAGCCTCGACGACATCGCTCACCGGTACGAGCGTGGCGACATCCATATCGACGTTCTCGTCCCCGAGGGCGTCGGCCGGCGAGCGCCGATCAGAACGATCGGCACGGCGGTCACCGTCGAGATCGCCGGTGGTACGCAAGCGCTGTCGCGCGGCGAGCGGCTGGCCGTGGTGCACGGCACACGCCGTGGCCTCGTGCCGCGTCCCAGTTTGCTGGGTGCGATCGTGATCAAGGCGGCCGCGGCGGCCGTCGACCGCCATCCACAACGCCATCTCGGTGACCTCGCGTTCCTGTGCTCGCTCGTGGAGGCCCCGGTTGCCATGAGCGAGCAGATGACCGCGAAGGATCGGGTGCGCCTGCGCGCCGTCACAGCACTGTCCGACAGCGCTCACGCAGCCTGGCGATTACTCGACGATCCCGAGCGCGCGTTCGCCGCGTTCCGACTGCTCACCCGCTGATCGAACCTGACCCTGCACGTCGGCGTCGTTGCGTCGCCGCGAACTTCGTCACGCGCATGTGCTGAGGCGTCCGGCTCGTGTCATCGTGTGCCGCCGCATGTCGCCTCGTCCGCGACGTCGTCGCGGGCGCTGAAAGGGCTCGTTGCGGGGACACATTCGTAGGAGTAAGTATTCCTCGATGCCGCACACACGCCCCTCCAACGCCGTCGTCGCCTCGCTCATGATGGCGGACGAACGACGCGTGCTGATGCAGCACATCGAGGGCAGCCGGTCTCGTCGCGAGTGCGCTGGAGTCCGTTCACAGCGGGTCCCAGCGCGCGGCGCAGTCGGCTCGCGTTTCGCGCTACCGGAACTTCGTTAGGAGCGCGTCACGTGTCCAGCCTCGGCGAGGCCCTTCCCGTTCGCAGCAGACAAGTGCCCGCTGGCGGCGGTGTGTGATGTTGCGCGTGACGACCCTGTACGCGTCGTCGGCGAGCGCGACGGCCGCGTACTACACGCAGTACTTGACGCAGGCGGTGGGGGAGCAGCCGGGCGTGTGGTCGGGTGTGCAGGCCTCTCGGCTCGGCCTCGCTGGCGAGGTGGATGCGCAGGCGTTGCAGGCCGTGCTGGAGGGCCGTGGCCCCAATACGGGTACACCGCTGGGCCAACCGCTCGTCGAGCGCTACCGCACGGACGGCAGCGTCGTGCGGGCGGTGGCCGGGTTTGACGCGACGTTCTCGGCGCCGAAGTCGGTGAGTGCGTTGTGGGCCCTCACCGGGGACCCGGGTGTGCTGGAGGTGCACGACGGGGCCGTCGCCGCCGAGCGCTTGCGGGCGGAGCGCGGCCGACCGGATGGAAGGCCTCAGCGCAGGTGTGCACCATGCACCCTTATCAGCGCATAATCGCCGAATATGCCGCGCTTGGCCACAACTTCGCCGTCGGCGATATCGGGTCGATTACCCGCGAGGCGCCGTCCTGCTCGGTCTCTGCTGCCTTCGACAAGCGCAGTCTCCCTTGCCAAGATGGCCTTTTCGCGGACGCGCCTCTTCAACTCAACTAACCGCGTGGATGGTCGGGTTAAGCATCGCTCAAGTACGAAGAGCCGGTTATCGGCGAGGCGTGCTCGGACGGGCGCCGTCGTCCGCGTAGCGGACGAGTCTCATAGCCGGAACACCGGCACGGCGATGCTTGGCGCGTGTCCAATACGGGCCGAGCGCTTCCCACTTGCGCGGTGAAGTGCTCGTCCAGAACGGACAGTGCGATGTTGGCCAGCAGCGGCGAGAGGATCCCGCCTTGGGGTGTGCCGGTGATCGTCTCGCGGTTGGCGCCCTCTTCGGTGAGGACACCGGCCCGCAAGAACGCCTTCACCCAACCCAGGACACGTTTGTCCCCGATCCGATCTCGCACACGGCCCATGAGGGCGGTGTGGTCGATCTCTTCGAAGCGCGCCTTGATGTCCGCCTCGAACACCCACTCGTAGTTCGTGCGTGATCCGAAGTAGTGGATCTCGGCGTTGGCGTCCTGGGCTCGGCGCTTCGGGCGGAAGCCATAGGAACATGGCTTGAAGTCCGCCTCGAAGATCGGCTCGAGCACCAACTTCAACGCGGCCTGCACGACCCGGTCTGCGGTCGTCGGGATCCCCAGCGCGCGGACCTTGCCGCCCGCTTTCGGGATCGTCTTCTCCCGCACCCGCTGGGAACGAACCGGCCGGCCTTGAGATCATCTCGCAGCCCGCCGAGCAGCGCCGTCGACACCGAACACGACGGAGCGGGGTGCCACTCCATCGACGCCGGCGGTTCGTGCGCCCTTGTTGCCCCGCACCCGAGCCCACGCCACAACGAGGAACGCCGGGTCATACACGAGGTTGGCAAGGTCATCGAAGCGACGGCCAGGATCGGCCATCGCCCATTGGTGCAGCTTCGTCTGCATCACGAGTACCCGGTGCTCGGCCTCGATGAGGTCGGGCCACGGAGCGCCGATGTTCACCAGCGACCTCCTCGATCCGTGTCGGATGCTGCGAACACGCTGGACCCCTTCGCCATGTGACCGGCCTTCCCGGCCTCGGACTACTACGGGTCCTCCGCCCCATCCCGGCGGCATCAGCCGACGATGGGCCTTCCCGCCGACCAGCAGGCTGCTGGCCGGGGAGGGGACCGCCGGGATGGTTCCCACGTTCACTCTCGAACCCTTCGACGGGGTCGGCGCCCAGCTATGCCCCTGCAACTCGCCACGGCTACGCCGCAGGCCTTCACCGTGGCCTCCCGACCGGCGACATCAACCAGCCAAGAGTTCCCCGCACGTCACACGTGCGGGTGCGCGTTGCTACCCAGCCCAGATCCGCCAGGTTCGAGCTGGTGGTCTGCTCTTGAGGAGCGTTCAGCCGCTGGTTCCTCACGTACGCCTTTCCGTCTCGCTTGCCGGACCCAGACCATCTGGCGGTGCTGGCCCGTCCCGGCGTTGTCAGGGCTGCTTGCCACCCTCACCCTCGTCCCGGGGATCAGGCTGCCCTCAGCTTCACCGGCCGCTGCGACGAGCCGGTGGCGGTGTCCTTTCACCACCGCACGGTTCGAGAGCGCCTCGTGGCGCTCGATGTCCTGGCACCACGCGACATCGGGGCGCCGGGCGCGAACGTCGACCGACGAGGTCGGGGATCACGTAGCCGTCGGGGCCGGGGAACGTCGTGCGCACCGGCGCCGCCGGAACCGGCCCGCCATGCCGTGAGCGCGCATCAGCCGCCGCACCCGCTTGTGTTCACCACGATCCCGGCGCCGGCGCAGAGCCTCGCACATGCGCGGCACCCCGTAGTTCCCGTCGGCCGCGGCGTAGATCTCGCGCATCAACTCCACGATCTCGGCATCGGCGACCTGACGCTGCGTCGGACCGGCCGCCTCGCGGGTCTTGTGGTCGTAGAACCCCGACGTCGACACGCCCGCGGCTTCGCACGCCGCCGTCACCGGGAACCCGGCAGCCTTCTGGGCATCGACACACGCGTAGCGGCTCACGGTGTCGACGTCTCTTTCACCCAGAAGGCCAACGATCGTTTGAGCAGATCACGCTCCATCCGCAACCGGGCGTTCTCCGCTCGCAGATCGGCGAGCTCGCCCCGCTCATCGACGGTGAGCCCGTCGCGCTGGCCGCGCTCGACGCGTTCCTTGCTGACCCAGTTCCCCAACGTCCCTTCGTTCACCCCGACCGAACGAGCCACATCCGCGATCGCTCGCTGCTCATCGAGCACCATCGCCACCGCATCCTGCGGAACTCGGGCGGATACAACGACGGCCGCCCCCGAGCCTGCTTCCTCTTACCTGTTGACACGGACTCCTCCTAATCGAGGTGTCCGCCCAACGGGGGGATGCTCAAGTCAAGTTGTCCTGCGAACCAGGTCACCCCAAAGACATTCTCGGGCTGTGGGCGGGAACGGGAGGCGAAAGCGCCAAGTTTTGCGTGAGTATGCTCACCCACCTACGCAACCGCGGCGTGACGGATGCTTCTTCGTCGTCCGTGACGGCCTGAAGGCGTTGCCGGATGTGGCCGGCTACGTGGCCCCAGGCGATCGTTCAGAGTCTGCATCATCAGCCGATCGCACACGCTCCCAGCTCTTTTCGCAACCGCAACTGGGACGCCCTGCACCCAGACGTGAAACCGATCTGCACCGCCGTCAGCTTTACCGCCGCCCGAGCGGCGTTCGACCAGCTCGCCGACACGTGGGGCGCCCGCCACGGCGCCATCGTGGATCCGATGTTCGCCCGTGCGAGCGGTGGTGAGAGTCGTGTGATTGAATCAGCGGTACGGCACGATCGCCGACTCGCTTAGCTCAGTCTGATCGCCTGATAGTGGATGGATCGATGCTCGTTGATGCCGTACCGGAGCGAAGAATGTCGGCCAGCGCCGAGAGAAGGTCGCCAACCTTGAGCTCGGCGCCCTCATATACGCGCCCGAAGGGCTTGTAGAGCAAGTGCAGCATTTCACCGGCCGACTCCGTCGACTCGGCACCGGGCAGTAGCGGCTGACGGTAGTCGACATTTATCTCGCGGAAGCCGTGCCTCGTGAACCGGCTCCGGTCGGTGTTCTCCCCGCACTCGATATACCAGCCCTTGTTCGTGGAGCCGTCCTGGACCATCCGCTGCTCCATTCGCCGAAGGAGCGGCAGCAGGCGCCCCTTGCCACGGAGCGAGCCGGTCAGCGCCACGTAGCCCCCAAAACCGGCGGAGGGAAGCGTGAAGAACGACGCCATACCCTCACAGGGTTGGCCCGCCGAAGCGTACACGGCCCAGAGGTGGTAGCGGACGCCTTCGGGCCAGTCCTGTCGACGCGAGAAGAGCTTCCGAAATGACGTGATCGGAATGGCTTCCGCTGGATCAGTGAAGACGTCCGCGTCATACGCGGACCGCATCTTCGAGCGCCGGATCCTCTCGGTTCACGACTTCGTGGATGTCGAGCGCGTCCTCGTGCGCCATCCCGAGGTACGTGTCGAGTCGTATCAGGGCCACGTCCCGGCACTCGTCGAGATAACTGACCATACGACGATACTCGCGGTTACCGGCGGCGTTCTGATTCGCATCGCCCGCGAAAGTACTCGCGAAGCGCCGTCTCCATATCGTCGCTCGGCACGGAGTCGGCCGAGAGTGCAGACTGCACGCGGCTCGACGGCTTACTCCTCGATGGATTCGATAGCGCGAGGGGCTTCGCCAGGAGCAGGAGGTGCTCGACGGGCTGTTGGCGCTCGGAGAGGGCCGGCTGTAGGTACGGAAAGTCAGCGGCCCGATATCCCCATCGATTCCAGATCATGGCCCGAGTGAAACCGTCGAAGGTGTCGGGTGGCCTACGATTGACGAAGGGATCGTCCATCTCGGCCATGATCCACCCGAGGTCTTTCCCCGAGTATCGGGCTGCGTCGTGATGGAGTATTTGCTCCGTCTTCTCCAGGATGCGGCGGCCGTACCCGCGACCCCGCAGTTGGGCGCCACGAGCAGGAACTCGATGACGCCGCAGTTCGGGACGACCAGGTAGTCGAAAATGGATCCGCCGACCGCCTCGCCGTCAACGAGCATCACGACTACGTGGTATTTGCAACTCCTAGATCCAGTGGTGTCGCCCTTCTTCTCGTCCTCAATCTTAACTTCGGCATCAGCCTTGAGGTAGGAGATGATGCTCTCGAGCGACTCACGCTCGTCCTCGTCAAGAAAAACCGCTATGTAAACCGTTTCATAGAACAAACGGAGCAACGCGAAGATCGCTCTTCCTGTTCACGACGATCTCTCGAAACTCGATAGTGACCGTGGTCCCTTCGTAGTAGTCACGGATGAGGTCAGGGAGGTGGCATGAGGAAAACGCACCGCCTTCGAACTCACCAGGCTTGCCACCGAGGCGAACCCGGTTCGCGATGTCGCCGTCCACCAGCCCGAGACGGAGGTCCTCTCGCCGTAAGTCTGCCATTATGGCGCGGATCGTAACCTCTGGCGGAGATGGGAACATCAATTGCCATCCGCACATCGACTCGTCGATCGCGCAGCCAAAAGTCAGGATGTGGTCGCCACCACCCTCACTGTCCAGTACCGAGTACGCGGCGCTCAGTGCCTTGCGGCAGAGGACCCGCTTGTAGAAGTCGTACGTGGCCTCTGACGCGATGTTGGCGTGCTCGAAGAACGGCACGAGGCATTTCCAGGGCTGGTCAGGCAGCATCGGCTTGAGCGGCTCGTGGTCAGCGCCGTCGCATAGTACGAACATGACCCAAAGGTAGGCGGTGTAGTACGTGCTCGAGATCTGTGGCCGCGCCGCCGGCGACGCGGACCTGCTCGGCATGTCGCGTTTAGCACAAGGCGCTCGTCCCCCCAGATCGAGTGTTGGGCCGCGGAGAATTGCCGATGCCCCAACAGCGGTCCCCACTGCAGGGTCCCCTCCACACGTGTCTGGACAGCGAACACGCGGAGTTCTTCATGTTCTTGCATCACCAGTGTCCGGAAGACCTCGGGATTCGGTACACGCAATGCCAGGGAGTTGTTCTCGTCGCCGTAGCCATATTGCAACACGACTTCACCGCTCCAAAGCGGGCACCGGCACAGCGGAATGCTAGGACCCCAGAGCAGCCAGAGCGCGAGTGCCGAGGACTGGATCTCACGAAGCGGTGTGTCGCGTGTGGGGGTCGAGCGGGTCGGTCATCGTCTCGCCGTATCCCTCCACGATCGGCTGCCATTCCTCGCCGAATCGTGCGAGGACGCCGGTGAGGAGGTGCAATGGCGCCACGAACCCCGACCCGATCCGCACGGAGGAGACGAATGACGGAGCATCGGGATCCGACGGCCGGAAGAGTCGGAGGGAGTCAAAGTATCGCTTGATCCCAGGGTTATCGAGGAGCTCGGAGACGGTGTCGATGTCGATGGCCGGTGCCTCATCTGAGACGATCAACAGCCGAGTCCGGCGCCCCATCTCCGTTGACCACTCGTTCCGGCGGGCCTTCCACTCGGCTTCAGCAGCCGCGTACTCCCGATCGTCGGGGTAGTCGAGTCGAAGCGGACGCTCCGGAGCGGGGCACAACAGCTCCAGCTCGATCCTGACGCGCGCCGAACGAAAAAGGAACCGGTTCTTAAGTAGACCCGGCATGAAGAAACCCCTTAACTGTCGCAGCGCCGGTCGGTAACGTCGCGGCGAGTTGCTGTAGAGGCTGAGCGCCAGCAGCTTCCACGCAGGCCATACGAACAGCCAGAGGGCGACGACCGAAGCCACGAACGCGAATGAGAGGAGCAACAGGCCCCACCAGGCCTCGATCGTGCTTATTCTTTCGGTGATGTTCACCGCCATGCTGGCCTCCGTTCGCGGCCTCGTGAGCGGACGAGCCCACGCACGGACTGACCGTTAGTCTGGCCCACAGCCCAGCTGGCCGACGATCCAGTCAGGCACCACATAATGTCACACCGGGTCGTGTGCGAGGACCTGGTCACTGCATCAATTGTTTCGTCCGCTCGAGGACGGCGCGACGCCTGCTGCCGGGCGGAAGAACCCTCGGGGACGTGTCCTTGCACGCATCGCGGTGAGAGACGTAGCCGGTGCGCGTAATGGGCACCGGCCGGCGCAAGGATAGGCTCGGTGTCGCCGTCGGTGACGTCGTGTGCGAACTGGGTGGTCCGGAGCTGGGCGACGGCCTCCTGCACGGTGACACAGCGGAGCGGACAAGCGATCTACTCGTTCGCATCGAGCACAAGTTCGTCGCCGCCAAGGCTTGACCGCAGGCGCTCCACTTCCTCTGGAGCCGCAGGTAGCGTGACGCGGCTTGTCGCGCAATGCGGTGCTGCTGCTGTCGTGTCCGGACCGGCCGGGGATCGTGGCCGCGGTCGCCGGCTTCGTCACCGACATCGGCGGCAACATCGTGGAGGCCGAGCAGCACACCGACCCTCAGGACGGCGTCTTCTTCCAGCGGGTCGAGTTCACGCTCGACGCCGTCCACCTCGATGACGCCGGCCTGCTCGACGCCTTCAACGCCGTGGCCGATCGCTTCTCCATGAACGTGCAACTCCGCTTCACCGACTGGCGGCCGCGCACCGCCGTGTTGGTGTCGAAGCCGCCGCACTGCCTCGCCGACGTGCTGGCCCGCTCGTTCACGGGCGAACTGGATCTCGACATCCGGCTCGTCGTGTCGAACCACATTGACAACGCCGCGCTCGCCGACGCCTTCAAGGTGCCGTATCACCACCTGCCCGTCGTCGACGGCGACCGCGTCGCGCAGGAAGCCGCCGTCGACCAACTGCTGCACGTGCACGACGTCGAGCTGGTGGTGCTGGCCCGCTACATGCTGATCTTGTCGCCGTGGTTCGTCGAGCGGTGGGCCGGCCGGGTGCTCAACATCCACCACTCCTTCCTGCCCGCCTTCGTGGGCGCCAGCCCGTACCGCCAGGCCCACGACCGCGGCGTGAAGGTGATCGGTGCCACCGCCCATTACGTCACGACCGGGTTGGACGAAGGACCGATCATCGAGCAGGACGTGACGCGCGTGAGCCATCGAGACGGCGTCGCCACCATGGCCCGGCGCGGGCGCTGACCTGGAGGTCATCGTGCTGGCCCGCGCCCTACGTGCCCACCTCAACCACCGCGTCCTGGTGTGGGGCAATCGCACCGTCGTGTTCGGCCTGTGAGCGATTGGTCAGGTGCCCGAGGAAGATCGGGCGCCGCTGGTGGCCGCCGACGTCACCAGCTTCCCCGCGACCTCCAGCACCGTGACGCCGGCCACCTGCAGCGCGAACGCCCAGGCGAACAGGCGTAGGTAGTCACCGTTGCCGGCATCGAACGACGAGTCCCCGACGAACTGTGACTGGAAGCCGACGAAGGCCACGACGAATGCGCCAGCCACCATCGTGATCAACAACGAGTTGTCCAGCAGGATCTGAGCAAAGGTCCGAGCTTCTGGCCCGATCACCACGACCGGGTCAGTGCGCGTCACGACTCGGAAACCCTCGGGCCGGCGTTGCTGGGCGTCGGCGATGCGCTGGACCTGATCGTCGGTGACGCTGCCGAGGATGTCGTCGGCGGCATCGGCGTAGCCGCTCATGTCACCCGACTTGAGTGCCACCAGTACTGCCTTGGCGCTGTTGCGCAGCCGGTCCGCTCGCGCTGCGGTGTCGTCAGGATCGGCCCAGGGGAACTTCTCGCCCCGAAGGCCAGCGATGAGCGAGTACTCGGCCGCCAGCACCTGGGCGATCGGCGGCTCGGCGGGTTCGTCGCAGAACTCTTCTTGGACTGGGAGCAGTCGATCCAACTCGCCCATGGCCGAGCCGAACTTCGTCAACGCGTCGCCCTGGAGCTCCAAGTCGTTCAACGCCGGGTCGACGCCGTCAGGATCGAACGACCCGATCCCGTCCTCGATGACCATCAAGTCGTATTGAGCGCGTTCGGGCAGGAACCGTCGCCAGGCGCCGAAGCGACGCATCAGCCTGCGCTGGCGGCGGCGCAGTCCCGCGACGGGGGCGTATCGGTCGCCCAGCCACTTGACGACGGCGCCCATGAGCGCGCCGCCCAGCAGCGCCAGGAAGATCCTGACGCGCAGCCCGCCTTGGCCGCGATCGCCCACCGATGCCAGCACGTACAACGGGATGTCGGGACCCGACGCGTGGGCGACAGTAACGGTGCCGCAGTACGTACCGGGGCGGACCTCCTCGGGCGTGCTCGAATCCGCCGTCAGGGAGACCACCAGATCGGCGGCCCCCCGGTTCTCGGCGACGGCCTTGATCTGGTTCGACGGGAATTGGGAGGCGCGGGCCGACCGGTTGCACGATCCGTCCTCGCTGATGGGTTCCTCGCTGCTGACCTGGACAAGTTCGCCCCCAACGGTGGTCGAGACGATCTCGGGGCGCACCGGGCGCGCTTCCGAATTCGACGGGCCTGACGCGCCGTTGGCGGTGGCGGTGTTCTCGCCGGGACATTCGGCCAAGTTCATCCCCGAGTACGACGGATCGCAGAGATACAGGTCGAACGATCGTGTCAACGGCGTACGGCGGAGGCCGAAGTCGGCGGTCAGCACCGTGAACTGGATGGTCGGCGAACCGACGTCGACCGGGTTGGCCCAGAGATACCCGCCTATGCCGACGACGATCACCCCGATTGCACCGGCGACGATCCCGCGAACAACGTGGCGACGGCTCAACGCGTGCCGGCTTCGAAGCAACCCGCGACCGCCATTCGTGCATTGTGGACCGCGACGGAGAATTGTGCCAGCACGAGGCGATGGAGCGGCGCGAAGGCTGCTGGCCGGGGCGTGCCTGCTGCTGGCCGTCGTGGCCCGGGTACGCGCGTCGAAGGCGTCGCGTAACCGGGGCTCGTCTTCGCCCTAGGGTTGCGCCCTATGAGCACCGTCGCCCGCACTGGTGTGCTCATCGTGAACCCGAACGCCGGCTCGGAGAGAGAGACGCCCGAGGCGCTCTCGGCCGTGTTCCCGTCGCTGGAGTTGCGGACGTGCGAGCCCACCGACCTCCAAGGCGAGCTGGAGCAAGCGGTCGCCGCTGGGTCCGCCGTCGTGGCCGTGGCCGGTGGTGACGGCACGATCCGAACCGCGGCCAGCGTGTTGGCCCACACCGACTCGACGTTGCTGCCCGTGCCCCTCGGCACCTTCAACCACTTCGCCCGATCGATCGGGATCGACACGATCGAAGCGGCCGCCGAGGCCCTCGAGCACGGCGTCCCGACCCGCGTGGACCTCGGGGATGTGAACGACGAGACGTTCGTGAACAACGCCAGCATCGGTTGGTACGCCGGGATGCTCGAGACCCGTGCCCGGTTGGAGCGCCGCCTGCCGCGGCAGCTGGCCAAGGTGGCCGCGCTGATCGTGCGCCTCCCGAAGGCGCCGCGATTCGACGTCGAGGTCGCGGGTGAGAGCTACAAGTCGTGGCTCGTCTGGGTGGGCAACGGCCGCTACGACATGACCGTGGGCCATCTCAACGAGCGGGTCTCATTGAGCGATCACGTGCTCGATGTTCGAATCCTCTCGGCCGACAAGCGGCTGGCCCGTTTCCGCGCCGCGTTGGCGCTGCTGTCCGGCAACGCCGAGGACTCTGACGCGGTACAACGGTTCACGCCGTCCGAGGCGACCTTCCGCGTCGGTCGAGGATCGGTGGCCGTCGGTGTCGACGGCGACGGGATCGGCTTGCGGCCACCCTTGTGCTTCCGGTCCATTCCGGACGCCCTCTCCGTCCTCCCGTCACCGTCGTGGGGCGGTGCCGCCAACTAGCGTGGTCCCTCCGCTGACGGAGGTGGATGGATGGAATTGCCGGGCCGAATCCTGGTCATCGGCTGCGGGTCGGTCTCGCAGTGCACGTTGCCGCTGCTGTTGAACGAGCTCGACGTGGCCCCGCCGAGCATCACGGTGCTCGACATGGTGGACAACCGCGACCGCATCGCCGACGTGCTGGCGGCCGGCGTTCGCTATGAGATCGGCCAGATCACACCGGAGACGCTCGATACCGAGCTCTCGAGTCGCCTGGGCGCCGGCGACCTCTGCATCGACCTGGCGTGGAACATCGACGCCTGCACCATCCTCGACTGGTGCCGTACCCATGGGGTTCGGTACATCAACACGTCGACGGAGCTGTGGGACCCGTACGAGTCGGCGGCCACCACCCACCCCCTCGACCGCACGCTCTACGTGAGGCACATGGCGTTGCGCCGCATGATCGCCCGCTGGGGCGACAACAACGGTCCGTCCGCCGTGGTGGAGCACGGCGCCAACCCCGGGCTGGTGTCGCACTTCACCAAGCAGGCACTCGAGGAGATCGGGGCGATGACGCTCAAGGACGGCCTCGCCGGTGAACGAGTCACCGACCTCGAAGCGGCGCTGGCCGAGCAGCGATACAACGATCTCGCCCACCTCCTCGACGTGAAGGTGATCCACGTCTCTGAGCGCGACACGCAGATCACGTCGCAGCCCAAGGAGGTGAACGAGTTCGTCAACACCTGGTCGGTGGAGGGGTTCTACGAGGAGGGCATCGCTCCCGCCGAGATGGGTTGGGGAACGCACGAGAAGCGGCTGCCGGCGCTCGCTTCACAACACGCCGGTTACGGCCCGGGCAACCAGATCTGCCTCGCCCAGATGGCGTGCAAGACGTGGGTGCGCTCGTGGGTGCCAGCAGGGGAGATCACCGGCATGGTGATCCGTCACGGTGAGGCCTTCACCATCTCCGATCATCTGACCGTGTGGCACGACGGCCGTGCGCTCTACCGGCCCACCGTGCACTACGCCTACTGCCCGGCCGACGTCGCGGTGCTGTCGATGCACGAACTGGAGATGCGCCAGTTCGTGCTGCAGGAGCGCCAGCGGATCATGGGCGACGAGATCATCTCCGGCCAGGATCAGCTCGGTGTGCTGCTGATGGGTCATCCCTACACGGCGTGGTGGACGGGCAGCCTGCTGTCCATCGACGAGACCCGTGCACTGGCGCCTCGTCAGAACGCGACCACGTTGCAGGTCGCGGCGTCCATCCTCGGCGCCGTGAAGTGGATGATCGCCCAGCCGCGGCGAGGGCTGCGCGTCCCCGACGAGCTGCCGTGGCGCGCCGTGATGGACGTCGCCTACCCCTTCCTCGGCACGTGCTGGTCGGGGCCGGTGGACTGGGATCCGCTGCGCACGCGGCCCAACTTCTTCGACAACTACAACGGCCGCGCCTACGACCTCGAGGATCCGTGGCAGTTCGCCAATTTCGTCGTGTGACGCCGCGCCCGTACGGGCCGGCCCCGTATGCGCGCTTCCGGCGCGCTCCGTGCATCAGCCATGTGACGGGCGCGTGACGATCCTCGACCATCTGCGGAATCTGGCCGTGGGCGTCGACTACCGTCGTCGGATCGGACATTCCAGATGGGGGCACGCATGAAACGATCACAGCGCATAGGCGCGCTCGTCGTGCTGACTTCGGTCGGCTTGTTGGCGGCTGCTTGCGGCGGCGACAACTCCGGATCCAGCAGCACGACCGCCGCCCCGGCCACCACCGGCGCGGCGACCACCGCGGCAGGCGCGGCGACCACCGCCGCCGGCGCGGCGACCACCGCCGCTGCTGCCGGTGATCTCCTGAGCTACGACGAGACGGCCAAGTGCGGCACCGACGCCTACCAGGGCGAGATCGGCGCCATCCAGGCGGTCGACGCATCGACCGTCAAGTTCACGCTGTGCTCGCCCGACGTCGCCTTCCCCTCCAAGGTGGCGTTCTCGGCGTTCCAGATCCAGCCGAGCGAGTACCTCGAGAAGGCCGGCGGCACCGCGGGCGGCGATCTCGTGACCAACCCGATCGGCACCGGTCCCTACATGCTGAAGCAGTGGGACAAGGGCAGCCAGATCGTGCTCGAGGCCAACCCGAACTACTGGGGTGACAAGCCCAAGGCGTCCACCGCGGTGTTCCAGTGGAACGCCGAAGCGGCCCAGCGCCTCGTGCAGCTCCAGTCGGGTGCCGCTGACGGCATCGACAACGTGGGCACGTCGGACTTCGACACCGTGAAGAGCGACGCCAACCTCCAGCTGGTGGAGCGCCCGGCGACCAACGTGTTCTACATCGGCTTCAACGTCGACGATCCCACGTTCTCCAACGAGAAGGTGCGCCAGGCCATCGGCTACGCCATCGACAAGCAGCGCATCGTGGACAACTTCTACCCGAAGGGCTCCACGGTGGCGACGCAGTTCCTGCCCAGCTCCATCCCGGGCTACGACGAGGGCTTCACCGACTTCACGTTCGACCAGAACAAGGCGAAGCAGCTGCTGCAAGAGGCGGGGTCACCGTCGCTGAACGTCACGCTCAGCTTCCGTGACGTCGTGCGTGGCTACCTGCCGCAGCCGTCGGTCGTGGCGCAGGACATCCAGGCGCAGCTGGCGGCGGTCGGCATCAACGTCACGCTCGACAACCAAGAGTCGACGACGTTCATCGACAACGCCAACGGCGGCAAGCTGCCCTTCTACCTGCTCGGTTGGGGCGCCGACTACCCGGATGCCACCAACTTCCTCGACTACCACTTCGGGGCCGGCGCATCGCCGCAGTTCGGCACGGGCTTCAGCGACATCCAGGCCCTGTTGACCCAGGCCGCGGCCAAGACGCAGCAGTCCGAGCGGGACCCGCTCTACGCGCAGGTCGCAGCATTGCTGGCTGCAGCACGCGCCGATGATCCCGGTCGCCAACGGTGGCTCGGCCACGGCCTACAAGAAGGCCGTGACCAACCCGCAGGCGAGCCCCCTGTCGAACGAGGTGCTGGCCCAGATGGGCGTGCCCGGTCAGGATCAGTTCGTCTTCGTCCAGAACGGCGAGCCCGGCGGCCTCTACTGCGCCGACGAGACCGATGGTGAGTCGCTGCGGGTCTGCGAGCAGATCGGCGAGTCGCTGCTCTCCTACAAGGTGAACGGCACCGAAGTGGAGCCCGGCCTGGCCGAGAGCTTCACGGCCAGCTCCGATCTGAAGGAGTGGACCTTCAAGCTCCGCCAGGGCGTGAAGTTCTCCGACGGTTCGGCCTTCGACGCCAACGACGTCGTGAAGAGCTACCGCGTGCAGTGGGACTACACCGACCCGCTTCACAAGGGACGCCAGGGCGACTTCACGTACTTCTCGGCGCTGTTCGGCGGCTTCCTCAACCCGCCCCCGCCGAGCTGACAACCCGATGAGCTGAAGGTGGGGTCGCTGCGGCGGCCCCACCTTCGCATCGAGCATGCTGCGCTTCATCGTTCGTCGGCTGCTGACGGCGATCCCGGTCATCCTCGGGGTCGTCATCTTGGTGTTCATCCTGGCGCGCGTCATCCCCGGTGATCCCTGCAAGGCGGCGCTAGGCGAGCGGGCGACAAAGGCGGCATGCGACGCCTACTCCGACCGTGAAGGGCTCAACGAGCCGCTGCCGGTGCAGCTCGGCCACTACCTCAACAACCTGTTGCACGGCGACCTGGGTGACTCCGTGTCGCAACGTCGGCCGGTCACCGACATCCTCATCGAGCGGCTGCCCACGACGATCGAGCTGGCGATGATTGCCTTGACCTTGGCCATCTTGGTCGGGGTGCCCTTGGGGGTGCTCGCCGCTCGCCGGCGAAACTCCCCGACCGACGTGGTGACGATGGTGGGCGCCAACGTCGGCGTGTCCATGCCGGTGTTCTGGCTCGGCCTCATGCTGCAGTTCCTGTTCGCGGTCACGCTGAAGAACACGTTCCTCGCGTTGCCGCCTTCAGGTCGCCTCACGCCCGGCACCATCCCGCCACCGTTCTTCGAGACGTGGGGGCTCAGCGGCAACGGCGTGCTCGACTTCCTGTCCAATTTCGAGCTGCTCAACGCCGTGCTCCAATGGCGGTGGGACCTGTTCTGGGACGCGTGGCGGCATCTCGTCCTACCGGCGGTTGCACTCGCAACCATTCCCATCGCCATCATCGCCCGCATGACCCGCTCCAGCCTCCTCGATGCGCTCGGGCTCGACTACGTGCGCACGGCGCGGGCGAAGGGCCTGAGTGAGTCCGGTGTCGTCGCGCGCCACGCGCTGCGCAACTCGCTGCTGCCGGTCGTGACCGTGATCGGCCTGTCGCTCGGGACGCTCATCGGCGGCGCCATCTTGACGGAGACCATCTTCGGGCTGTCGGGCGTGGGCAAGACGGTGTACGACGCCATCACGGCGCGCGACTACACCGTCGTGCAGGGTTTCACCCTCATCATCGCGGTGGGCTTCGTCGTGGTAAACCTCGCGACCGACATCATCTACACGTTCCTCGACCCGAGAGTGCGAGTGACATGACCGCGCTGGATGATCCGGCCCCGGACCCGCTCGAGCCGCCCGTGTCGCCCCAGGGCGTCGAGCTCACACCCGTGCTGCGCAGCCGGGGACTGTGGCGCGACGCGTTCCACTCCACCATGCGTACCCGCTCCGCCCAGGTGGGCTTCGGGTTGCTGATGTTCCTGCTCGTGCTGGCCGTGTTCGCTCCGCTGATCGCCCCGTACGGCCCGAACGAGGTGCTGCTCGGCACCGGCGTCACCGTGCGCGAGCCGCCGTGCATCCACATCTTCGGCTGCCCCGACGACCAGCCGCAGCACATCATGGGCATCGACGGCAACGGCCGCGACGAGTTCTCCCGCATTGTGTTCGGCGCCCGCCTATCGCTCCTGTCCGGTGTGGCCTCCGTGGCGGTGGCCCTCGTGCTGGGCACCATCCTCGGGCTCCTCGCCGGCTTCTACGGAGGTGCCGCTGACGGCGTCATCATGCGATGTATGGACGTCCTCCTCGCCTTCCCCGCGCTCCTGTTAGCCATCACCATCGTCACGGTGCTCGGGCGCGGGCTGGTGAATGCCATCGTGGCCATCTCGCTCGTGTCGATACCCATCTACGCGCGCATCGTGCGCGCCAGCGTTCTGTCGATACGCGAGCAGGACTTCGTCTCCGCCGATCGGGCCCTCGGCGTGTCGAACCGGCGGATCCTGGTGCATCGCGTGTTCCCGAACTCGTTGACGCCGCTGGTGGTGCAGGCGACGTTGGGCATCGCCACGGCAGTGCTGGAGGTGGCGGCGCTGTCGTTCCTGGGGCTCGGCGTGCAGCCGCCCACGGCGGAGTGGGGCTCCATGCTGGCGGCCGAGCGGAACAACGTGTTCACCGCGTTCTTCCTGGTGCTGTTCCCCGGCATGATGATCATGATCAACGTGCTGGCGTTCAACCTGCTGGGCGACGGCTTGCGCGACGCCCTGGACCCCAGGCTCAACCGATGACCGACGAGGTCGAGCCGGCCACGCCCGTCGAGCCGGCCACGCCCGTCGAGCCGAGCGCACCGCTGCTGGAGATCGCCGGATTGCGGACCTGGTTCTTCACCGGCGACGGCATCGTGAAGGCGGTCGACGGTGTCGACATCAGCGTCCGCAAGGGCGAGGTGCTCGGTCTGGTCGGTGAGTCGGGCTCGGGCAAGAGCGTCACCATGTTCTCGGCCCTGCGCCTGGTGGCCGATCCCGGCCGGATCGTGGACGGCTCGGTGACGTTCGACGGGCTCGACGTGCTGGCCCTGCCGCTCAAGCAGATGCGCCAGATCCGGGGTGACCGGATCACGATGGTGTTCCAGCAGCCGAACTCGTCGCTCAACCCGTGCTACCGCGCCGGCCAGCAGATCGCCGAGGTCTACCGCGTCCACGATCACATGAAGCGCGGCCAGCGCGACGAAAAGGCCATCGAGATGTTGCGCAAGGTCGGCATCGCCGATCCGCGCGGGCGGGCCAAGACGTTCCCGCACCAGCTCTCGGGCGGGATGGCCCAGCGCGTGATGATCGCCATGGCCCTGGCCGCGGGACCAGAGCTGCTCATCGCCGACGAGCCCACCACCGCGCTCGACGTCACCATCCAGGCCCAGATCCTCGACCTGATGGCCAACCTGCGATTTGAACTGGGGATGGCCATGGTGCTCATCACCCACGATCTCGGAGTGGTGGCCGAGATGGCCGATCGGGTCGCGGTGATGTACGCCGGCCAGATCGTGGAGGAGACGGCGACGACCGAGCTGTTCGCCCAGCCGCTGCATCCCTACACCCGCGGGCTGATCGGTTCGGTGCCGGTGATCGGCCGCCGCCAGGACGAGCTCACCGTCATCCCCGGCCGGGTGCCCAACCTCATCAACCTGCCGGCCGGCTGCCGCTTCGCCTCGCGTTGCGAGGCGCGTGTCGAGGCCGGGCTGACGCGATGCATCGAGGAGATGCCGGCGCTCGTCGAGGTCGGTCCCGGTCACAAGGTGCGCTGTTTCCTGCACAGCGACGTGGCCGAGGCGCCGGTGCCGGTCACGCTCGGCCAGGCGCGACGGTGAACGCGGTGGCGCCGGCGACGTTGCTGGAGGCCCGCGGCCTGGTGAAGACGTTCCCCATCCGCAGCGGCGCGCTCGGGCGGGCCCACGGCCAGGTGCACGCCGTCACGGAGGTCGATCTCGACCTGCGCACCGGCGAAGTCATCGGCCTGGTGGGGGAGTCGGGTTGCGGCAAGAGCACGCTCGCCAGGCTGCTGCTGCGGCTGATCGAACCCAACGCCGGCACCATCCGCTACGACGGCCAGGACCTGCTCGCCGCGTCCGGTCCGGAGCTGCGCCGGCTGCGGGCCCAGATGCAGATCGTGTTCCAGGATCCCTTTGCTTCCCTCGACCCCCGCGCCACGATCGGCGACAGCATCGCCGAGGGGCTGCGGGTCCAGGGCGTACCGGCCAAGGAACGCCAGCAGGGGGTCGACGAAGCCCTCGAGCTGGTCGGGCTGGAGGCCTACCACGCCCGGCGCTTCCCGCATCAGTTCAGCGGCGGCCAACGCCAGCGCATCGGCATCGCCCGCGCCCTCGCCGTGAAGCCCCGCCTGCTGGTGGCCGACGAGCCCGTGTCGGCCCTGGACGTGTCGATCCAGTCGCAGATCCTGAACCTCCTGCGCGACCTGCAACGGCGGCTGAACCTCACCGTGCTGTTCGTGGCCCACAACCTGGCCGTCGTGGAGCACCTGTGCGACCGGGTGGCGGTCATGTACCTCGGCCGCATCGTCGAGCTGGGCAGCCGCGACGACGTCTTCGGCCGGCCGCTGCATCCCTACACGAGGGCGCTGCTGGCGGCGGCGCCCGTGCCCGACCCCACGCTGGCCGCCAACCGCACCCGCATCGTGCTGGCCGGGGACCTGCCGTCGCCCGCGGCACCGCCCCCCGGCTGCGCCTTCCACACCCGCTGCCCGTTCGTGCGCCCCACGCGGTGCCACGACGAGGTGCCGGCCCTGCGCGAGCTGCGCACCGGCCACCAGGTGGCCTGCCACTGGGCCGAAGAGATCGTCTCCGATGCGGCCTCGCGCGTCGCCGATCAGACCGTCAACGCGGTGTGATCGGGCCGCAGATCCTCTACCCTTGAACAGCCCCAAGCAGACAGCGAGGATTCGGCGTTGAAGTTCAAGCGCGGCGACACCGTCATCTATCCCCAGCACGGCGCGTGCATCGTCGAAGGCGTCGAGAAGAAGACCGCCTTCGGTGAGAAGCGGGACTACCTGATCCTCCGATCGGTCATCGGTGAGATGAAGCTGTCGGTCCCGGTGGACAAGGCCGAAGAGGTGGGTGTCCGTCCCCCGGTCGGTGCCGAGGAGCTGGACGACCTGGTGGCCGTGCTGGCCAAGCCCGACCCGCGCGTGCCGTCCAACTGGTCGCGGCGGTTCAAGAACCACCAGGAGAAGCTGAAGTCCGGCGACGTGTACCAGGTGGCCGAGGTCGTCCGGAACCTGGCCGCCCGCAACCGGGATGCAGCGCTGTCGGCGGCGGAGCGCACGATGTACGAGCGGGCCCGCATCAACCTCGTCTCCGAGATCGCTCCCGCCCTCCACGTGTCCAACGAGGAGGCCGAGGCGTACCTCGACGACGCGCTGGCCAAGGGCGTCCTGCGCCTGCCCTCCACGGCGACGGCGGCCAAGAAGAAGAGCTGAGCTGCGCCTCGCCCACGTCAGTCCTCCGTAGTGTGGGGGTGTGGAGCGGGTCACCATGCCCCAGCTCGGGGAGACCGTCACCGAGGGCACGATCATCAAGTGGCTGAAGCAGGTCGGTGACGCGGTCGCGTTCGACGACTCGTTGTTCGAGGTGTCCACCGACAAGGTCGACACCGAGGTGCCGTCGGCCCACGTCGGTGTGTTGCGCCAGATCCTGGTGGCCGAGGGCGAGACGGTGCCGGTCGGGGCGCTGCTGGCGGTGATCACCGACTCCGCCGACGACGAGCTGCCCGACGTCGAGGCGCCGGCGTCTGCACCGGCGCCGGCGCGCGCGCGCCGGTGGCGACGGCGGCCGTCGTGCCGGTCGCCGAGCGGGCCGAGCCGGTCGCCAGCGCGTGTACCAGCGTCCTCCTCGAACGGCACCGACCACGGGTTCCTGTCGCCGGCCGTGCGGGCCTTGCTCGACGAGCACGGGCTCGTCAGCGGGCGACGTCGTGGGCTCGGGCCGTGACGGCCGCATCACCCGCAACGACGTGCTGGCGGCCGCCGCGAACCACCGCCGCGCGCCAGCGGTCGCAATGGCGGCGGCGCCGGTGGCCACCGCCACGATCGCCTACCCGCCCGCCGTCGCCGCGCCCGACGACGACGTGATCGAGTTCACCAAGGCCCGGCGGGCCACGGCCGAGCACATGGTCCGGTCGCTGGCCACGTCGGCCCACACCTTGGTGGTGACGGAGGTCGACTACCACGCCGTCGACACCGTCCGGCGCCACGCCCGGCTCTCGTTCCTGCCGTTCGTGGCCCGGGCCGTGGTCGACGCCATCGGCGAGTTCCCTCGGGTCAACTCGTCCGTCGGTGACGGCGAGCTGATCGTGCATCCCCGCATCAACCTCGGCGTCGCCGTGGACGTCGACTTCCAGGCCTTGGTCGTACCGGTGGTGAACGATGCCGGCGGCAAGCGGATGGGCGCGCTGGGCGACGAGATAGCGGCCCTGGCTGACCGGGCGCGGTCGAAGCGGCTCGCCGGCGACGACCTCAGCGGCGGCACGTTCACCATCACCAACGTCGGCTCCTACGGCACGCTGGTCACGGCCCCGGTGATCAACCAGCCGCAGGTCGCCATCCTGTCGACCGACGGCGTGAAGATGCGACCGGTGGCGCTGCGCGCCGCCAACGGCGAGTGGACGATCGCCGTGCACCCCCTCGGGAACCTGTGCCTCTCGTTCGACCATCGGGCCTTCGACGGTGCCTACGCCGCCGCGTTCCTGGCCCGCGTCCGAGACATCCTCGAGACCCGCGACTGGACCCAGGAGGTCTGAGCAGCCCGTGGACGACACCTACCGCGGCTTCCCCGTCGGTGAGCTGATCGACGACTTCCGGTTGGCGTGCGTGTCCCGGGCCATCGACGACCGCGAGATCAACATGCAGAAGCAGAGCCGCGTCTTCTTCCAGATATCGGGCGCCGGCCACGAGGCGATCGGCCTGGCGCTGGCCCGCTGCCTGCGCCCCGGCTACGACTGGTTCTTCCCGTACTACCGCGACCAGGCGCTGGCACTGGGGCTGGGCGTGACGCCGACGGAGATACTGATGCAGGCCGTCGGCTCGGTGGAGGATCCGTCGTCGGGCGGTCGCCAGATGCCGTCGCACTGGGGGCGGCGCGAGATCAACCTCGTCACCCAGTCCAGCGCCACCGGCAGCCAGTGCATCCCGGCGGTCGGCTGCGCTGAGGCGGCGCGCTACATCGTGCGGCGCCCGAACCTGCCGGGTTGCGTGGCCTACGGCGACGAGCTGACCTACGTGTCGCTCGGCGAAGGTGCCTGCAGCGAGGGCGAGTTCTGGGAGAGCCTCAACTCCGCCTGCAACCTCCACCTGCCGGTGCTCTACGTCGTGCCCGACAATGGCTTCGCCATCTCGGTTCCCTCCACCGATCAGCATCCCGCGCCGGTGGCCGAGCTCGTCGCCGGCTTCCGCGGCCTCGAGGTGCACCGCCTCGACGGCACCGACTACTTCGGGGTGCGCACCCTGGCCCGTGAGATCGTCGAGCGCGTGCGCGCCGGTGTGGGGCCGGCGTTGATGCATGCCGACGTGGTGCGGCCGTACTCGCACTCGGCGGCCGATACGCAGAGCAAGTACCGCTCGGCCGAGGAGCTGGCCGAGGAAGGCACCCGAGACCCGATCGACCGCATGGAAGCCGAGCTCGTCGCCGGCGGTGTGCTCACGCCCGAGCGGGCCGGCGAGCTGCGCGCCGAGGCCAAGGAGATCGTGGCCAAGGCATCGGCGGAGGCGTTGGCCGGCCGGCGCCCGGAGCCGGCGCGCATCACCGAGCACGTGTACGAGCTCCCGGCCGTGGCGGTGCCGTCGGCCACCTACGCCGGCGGCGACGAGGTGCCGATGGGTGAGGCCATCCGCCGCACCCTGCACGAGGCCATGGCGGCCGACGAGCGCATCCGAGTCTTCGGCGAGGACGTCGCCGATGCTCGCGAGGCGGTGCTGGCCAACGTGGAGGGCAAGGGCGGTGTGTTCGGCACAACGCACGGGTTGCAGCGCGCCTTCGGCCAGAGCCGGTGCTTCAACACGCCCCTGTCGGAAGCCAACATCATCGGCCGCGCCGTCGGGCAGGGTCTGCGAGGTCTGCGGCCGGCGCCGGAGATCCAGTTCTTCGACTACATCTGGCCGGCCATGACCCAGATCAAGACCGAAGCGGCCACGATCCGCTGGCGCTCGAACGGGTCGTTCTCCTGCCCCATGGTCGTGCGAGTGCCCATCGGCGGCTACCTCACGGGCGGGGCGATCTGGCACAGCCAGTGCGGCGAGTCGATCTTCGCTCACATCCCCGGGCTGCTGATCGCCTTCCCGTCACGGGCCCGCGACGCCGCCGGGCTGCTGCGCTACGCCTTCCAGTGCGAGGACCCGGTGCTGTTCCTGGAGCACAAGCACCTCCTGCGCCAGCCGTATACGGTCGACGCCTTCCCCCCGGCCGGCTACGTCATCCCCTTCGGTGTGGGCGACGTGCGCCGGCCGGGCGATGACTGCACCATCGTGACGTGGGGGGCCACGGTGCAGAAGTCGGTGCAGGCGGCGGAGCGGGCCACAGCGTCGGGCTTCGAGGTGGAGGTCGTGGATCTGCGCACCATCTCGCCCTGGGACCACGACATCGTGGCCGAGAGCGTGGCCCGCACCCACCGGCTGCTGGTGGTGCACGAGGACGTGCTGACGGCGGGGTTCGGGGCCGAGGTGGCGGCCTGGGTGGGCGAGCACTGCTTCACCGAACTGGACGCGCCGGTGCGACGGGTGGCGGCGCTCGACACGCACGTGGCCTACGAGCCCACGCTGGAGACGGCCATCCTGCCCCAGGTCGACGACATCCACGCCGCCATCGTCGACCTCTGCACCTTCTGACCGGTCCCAAGCGCGCACAGAGTTGGTCGTGCGCCCGGGCCGCCCGTGCCAATCCCCAGGTCGGCGCGCCGCTCTGGTCCCGGCGCCGCGCCGTCAAGCGCGCAGCCCGCGCGCTTGACGGCGCGTGGGCGCCCCGGAGCGCGCAGGCTGCGCGAGAACGGCGGGCGGCGGGCGGCGGCGGCGGGGCGGCGGGCGGCGGGCGGCGGGATGGCGGGCGGGGAATGTTGACTGGGTCGATCGGCTTTCGCCCGGGTAGCGTGGCAGGGGTGGGCTCGCCCGTTGAGGACATCAAGACCTCCAGCCACCACCTCCGGGGCACGCTGGCCGACGAGCTGACCTCTGCGTCCAGCCAGTTCAGCGCCGACGCCATCACGCTGCTCAAGTTCCACGGCACCTACCAGCAGGACGACCGCGACCAGCGCCGGGCCCGTACCGCGGCGCGCGAGGAGCTCGCCTACTCGTGCATGGTGCGCACCAGCCTCCCCGGCGGCGTCCTGAGCGCCGAGCAGTGGCTGGCGGCCGACGACCTGGCCGGCGAGGTGGCCGACGGCACGCTGCGCATCACGACCCGCCAGGACCTCCAGTTCCACTTCGTCCACAAGGGCGAGCTACGCCGGCTCATCAGCACCCTCAACGACCGCCTGGTGACCACGCTGGCCGCCTGCGGCGACGTGGTGCGCAACGTCGTGTGCTGCCCGGCCCACGTCCCGGGCCGGGACCAGGAGAGCCTCCAGGCCGCCGCGCAGGCCCTCTCGAGCCGCTTCAAACCGCAGAGCTCGGCGTACTACGAGCTGTGGGTCGACGGGGAGAAGGCCGTCACCGCCGAGGTGCCCGAGGCCCTCCTCGAGTCGGAGATCGAGCCGCTGTACGGCGAGGCTTACCTGCCCCGGAAGTTCAAGATCGGGTTCGCCTTTCCCGGCGACAACTGCATCGACGTCTACACCCAGGACGTCGGTCTGGTGCCGGTCGAGCGCGACGGCACGGCCGGCTACGTGGTGATGGTGGGCGGTGGCCTCGGCCAGACCCACGCCCGTGAGGACGACACCTACCCCCGTCTGGCCACACCGCTCGTGTGGGTCGTGGCCGACGATCTGGCGCCTGTCGTGGAGGCCGTCATCACGATCCACCGCGACGTCGGCAACCGGGAGGACCGTCACCGCGCCCGGCTGAAGTACGTGGTGGACGAGCGGGGCATCGAGTGGTTCCGCGCCGAGACCGAGCGCCGCGTCGGCCACGCCCTGGCCGACCCGGGCGACCTGCCCGAGTGGCTCGACAGCGCCGACCACCTCGGCTGGTGGGAAGACGGCCAGGGACGTTGGGTGCTGGGCGTGCCCGTGCCCTCGGGCCGGGTGAAGGGCGACCAGCGTGCCGCCCTGCGAGAGGTCGTGGAGCGCTGGCAGCCCGAGATCCGCCTCACGTGCCGCCAGGATGCGCTCCTCACCGGTTTCCAAGCTTCGGAGCGCGACGCCGTCGACGCCGTCTTCGCCGCCCATGGCGTGCCACTCGCCGGCGAGTTGCGCCTCGTGGATCGCTACGCCATGGCGTGCCCAGCCCTGCCGACGTGCGGCCAGGCCCTGGCCGAGTCCGAGCGGGTGATGCCGCGCATCCTCGCCGATCTCGACGATGCCATCGACGCCGCCGGCCTCGGCGACATCCCCATCCGGCTGAACGTCACCGGGTGCCCCAACGGCTGCGCCCGGCCCTACACGTCAGAGATCGGCATCGTGGGCCGCACCAAGACGGGCTACGACCTCTACGTCGGCGGCGCGGTGGGCGGCCAGCGGCTGAACCGCCGCATCGCCATCGGGGCCAAGCTCGACGAGATGCCCAAGCTGCTGACGCCACTGCTCGAGCGCTACCGGGTCGAGGGTGCCGAGGGCGAAGGCTTCGGCGACTTCTGCGACCGGGCCATCCCGGCCGACGCGCCCGTTTGGATGGCGGCGCCTCGCCGCCGAGCCAAGGCCCAAGCCGACGACGGCGACGACTGATGCACGTCCCGTTCAGCCTGGACGTCGCCGGTAGGCCGGTGCTCGTCGTGGGCGACAGCGAGGTGGCCGAGCGCAAGGCGGCGGTGCTGACCGACGCCGGAGCCGTCGTGACGCGTCTGGCGCCGGCCGACTACCGCAGCGGTGACGCCGCCCGCTACCGGCTCGTGATCGTGGCCGGCGACCACGACGACAACGCCGTAGTGTTCGCCGACGCCGAAGCGGCCGGCGTGTGGTGCAACGCCGTCGACGACCCTGAGCACTGCTCGTTCCTGTTCCCCGCCATCGTGCGTCGCGGTCCGGTCACCGTGGCCGTGTCGACGGGCGGGTCCAGCCCGGCGTTGGCCTCCTGGTTACGTCGCGAGCTGGAAGAGGTCGTCGGCCCCGAGTTCGCCGATGTGGCGCTGCGGCTGGCCGAGGAGCGCCGCCGCATCCACGCCGCCGGCGGCAGCACGGAGGGGCTGGACTGGGTGGCCCGCATCGAGGCCCACCTCACCAGCCTGCGCAGCCTCCAGCCGTAGCGACGGCCGAGCTAGCCGTCGTACGGCGTCGGCGGATAGTCGCCGATGGCCTGGAGATGGGTCACGAGCCCGGCCTCCGGCGTCCACCAGTGCAGGAGGAAGCCCGGGGGCTCGCGGTTCCACGCCGGGACACCATGGGCGCGCAGCTCCAACGCAACCGCGTGAGCCACGCTGGGGGCGGTCGCGGCGATCGTGGCGTGCCACCGGCGGGTGATGCTGCGGTGGAGATGGCCGCATTGCACGCGCTCCACCTGGCCATGGCGATCCACGACGGCCCCGAGGCGCGCCGCGTCGTCGACGGCGAGCCCGATCTCGTCCATGTGACCGATGCCGGTCTCGAACGGAGGATGGTGGAGGGCGACGATGGTCGGGACGTTCGGCGCCGCCGCGAGGGTGGCGTCGAGCCATTCGAGCTGACCGGCGTCGAGCCGCCCACCCTCCTCGTCGGGACGCGAGGAGTCGAGGCACACGACCCTCACCGGCCCCTCGATCACGAACCGGATGAAGCCGCCGCCGGCGAGCTCGCTGCGTTCGGGGAACGCCTCGCGCAGCGCCGACACGTCGTCGTGGTTGCCGGGCAGCAGCCACAGCGGCGCCCGCAACGGCGCCACGATGTGGCGCAGGTGCTGGTACTCGGCGGGGCTGCCGCTCTCGACCAGGTCGCCCGTCGCCAGCACCGCGTCGGGCTGCGGATCGAGGCGGTTCAGATGCTCGACGGCGGCGCGGGCGTAGGCCGCGGTGTCGATGACGCCGGCGAGCTGGCGGCCTGGCGCGACGATGTGGAGATCGCTGATCTGGGCGATGGCATAGGCCATCGGCGCGCTCAGGCGTCCCCGACGTAGGTCGCCTTCACGACCCACCGCTCCGCCGTGGATCCTGCCGGGTGGCACGCGTACAGCGTGGCGGTGGGCTGCGGCGTCCACGCCACGATGGTGTTGTAGTCGGACCCCGGCACCACCACCGAGCCTTGCACGCGGTAGGTGTACTTGCCGTCGGCGTAGACCGTGAACTCGTCGCCCGGTTGCAGCGAGTTGATGAACAGGAACGGGTGGGTGTGCGAGGTCCGGTGACCGGCGATCACCATGTTGCCCGGCGTGCCCGTGAGCCCGCTGCCGGGCAAGTAGCCGGGGTAGTCGACGAGATCGTCGAGGCTGTTGGCCAGCGCGATCCCGGTGTCCAGCCCGAGGCGCGGTATCACGATGCGAGTGGGCAGCGGCGGCGGCTCCGGCGCGGGGTTGACCGGCGGGACCAGGCTGGACGCCTTCGGTGTGCCCGTGTACCAACCGGTCACGTCCACCACGATGTGGCTGCCCTTTTGCGAGTAGAAGGCGACGCCGCGCACGCCCACCGGCACGATGGTGTGGTTGGCGATCAGCTGTGCCGACGTCGTGGCGTTGAGGTTGGACGTCAGCGGTCGGTTGGTGCCGGCCGGGTAGACCGTGGTGAAGCCGGCGGCACGGGTGTTGACGACGGTGGTGTTGGCCACCAGCGCGCTCACGCTGTAGGGGATGTTGCTGCGGCCGATCACGTTCATCTCGACGGTCCAGTCGGCGAACAGCCGCTGCTTCGCACCGAGCGGGTTGTCGTCGGTGCGGGTGTCGAGGAAGCGCGTCGGCGGCACCGGTACGTACAGGCCGTCGTCGGAGCTGGGCGCCGAGTTCCCGGTGAAGTAGCCGAACACGTCGACGATCACATCACCGCCGGCGAAGGAGTACACGTCGACGCCCGTCTTGCTCACCGGCACGATCACCTGGTTCGGCACGGTGCCGCCCCTGACCACGTTGAGATTGGACGTCGGCGGCCGTTCGCTACCGGCGGCGAACACCGTGTAGTAGCCGTCGCCGGTGGCGTTGGTGGCCGTGACGTTCAGCACGACCGCGGTGGCGTCCTTGTCGATGAAGCGGTCGAGCGGGACGTTCACCGTGGCGCCGGCGCCGAGCGTGGTGCCCGATTCTCGCGAGTCGTAGGCGCGCACCGGTCCGGCGGGCACGTAGCGGCCGGCCTTGGCCGCCACCGCGGGTGTGTAGTAGCCGAAGGCGTCCACGATGAGGTCGGCCTGCGTGAGCGTGTACACGGCGACCTGACCGCCGGCGCCGATCGGCACGGTGACGAGGTTCGGGATGTTCTGGCCGGCGCGCTCGGGGTTGAGGTTGGACGCCAGTGGCAACGCCTGGCCAGCGGGGTAGGCGGTCACGAACCCCGGCCCGGTGGTGTTGGTGGCGGTGATGTTCAGCACGACCGCGGTGGCGTTGGCGGGGATGCCGGCCCGGTTCGTGATCTGGACCGTGATGGTGCCGTCGTCGCCCGGTGTGCCCGCCGGCGTGGCGCCCTCGGGCACCCGCGTGTCGACCAGGCGGCTCGGGGGGATGGCCGTGAAGATCGACGCCCCTGCAGGACTGGCCGCCGGTTCGAGCGGCGCCGGCGCCGCCGATGATGCCGATGCTGGTGCGACTGTGACGACCAACCCAGAGGTGGCGACCACAGCCGCGATTGCCGCCCGCGCCAATGTCCACCGATTCTTTGCGCGCATGCACTCCATGTTGGCATGCAAGCAGGGCGCGCTGCTGGACGCTTGGTCACTCGTCGAAGTAGGCGGCCACCTCCTTGGGCATCCGGCGCTGCAAGAACGACGAGATCGGCCACAGCAAGATCCAGCTGTAGACCGCGGCGCTGGCCGAGACGAACGCCAGTGGCACCGTCGCCAGGAAGTACACGATGGGGAGGCCCTGCAGGATCCGCTGCCACTTCACGGCCTCAGCGGTGGGCTGGTGGCTCAGGAGGCGGTGGCGGTGGGCCACGTCGGTCATGATCGACGAGACGAAGGCGACGGCGGCGATGCAGACGGCGTAGAAGGACACGGCGACGGCATTGTCGGTGTACTCGCCGAGGAGGCCGGACGGGAAGGGTAGGAATGCGATCAGGCCCAGGTAGACCAGCATGAGCGCGGTGGTCGGGCGATCAACGCACTGGAGCCGGCTCATGAAGCGGTGGTGGCGCAGCCAGAACGACCCCAGCACGGCGAAGCTGACGAAGAAGATGATGATCTTGGGCTGGGCGTCGCCCAGGGCGGACCACAGATCTTTGGCGCTGGTCTCGTCGGCGATGGTGGGCACGTCCAGCCCGACGACCAGCAACGTCATGGCGATGGCGAAGATGGCGTCGCTGAAGAACGCGACGCGCTCGAACTCGAGGGACTCTCTCGGGTAGACCCGCGTGCTGGGTGAGGTCGTGTCGTCGCCCATCAACGGAACGTAGCGGCGGCTACCGGACCTGTTCGACCGTCACTATCCGTAACAAATAGTGGTCGGCGGCCCGCGTAGGGTGGCGAAAACGTCCATTAGGGACGAACGGCCCATTGCTGGAACCTGTACCGCGCACGATCCTCGCCCGGAACCCATCCATTTTGACGAACACAGGGGGTGCGCCATCGTGCGCAGACTCGGAGTGGCGGCGGTTTCCGCCGCACTCATAGGAACGATCGCTGCGGTGATGCCGGCGGGCATCGCCCATGCTGACGCGACAGGAGCAACGCTCCCTGACCCGATCACGGCGTGCGTGTGCGGCGGCGGACTCAGACTGGCTGCTGGCGCTACACCGCCGTCCAAGACGTCGACCCGGCGCCGCCGGGGGACCAGTTCGGTCCGCTGCCCGTGGCGCAAGGCGACAAGCTCCAGCTCACGCCCGCGACCACGCAGTGGCTGGCCAGCGCCGCCTGGTACAACACGCCGATCAGCATCCAGGGCCAGTCGATCTCGGCCTCCTACACGCCTACCTGGACAGCGCCACGCCGCGCGATCCGTCGGCCCACGGAGACGGCCTGGCCTTCGCCCTCATCGAGGGTCATCTGCCCGAGTCCGATGTCGGCAACAACCAGCCTGCTCCGGTCCCGTTCCCGGCCGACAAGAAGACGGGCGTCGAGTACGGCGCCGGTGGCAACGGTCTCGGCTTCAGCGGCTTCGACGGGGACGGAACCGAACAACGCTCTCGGTACCCACAACCTTGGGGTGACGCTGCTCACCTCGTCCGACGACGCCAACGCCGGTGGTGACACCGCGTTCAACGCCAGCCGCGTCGGCCTCCTGAAGGGTCAGGCGTGGCCCACCACGGACCCGGTCGTGCCGCCCGAGCAGGACCCCCACGTCCGCACCGGCCGCTGGTACGCCGGCAGCCCGGCCGATGTGACCCCGTCGATCTACGCCGAGGCGACCGACAGCCGGCCCGTTCAGATGGCGGTGCAGCTCGATCCCACGGGGACGGCTGGCACGTGGCACGCCGTGGTCTACGTCGACGGCGTCGTGAAGCTCGACACCAACGTGCAACTGCCGAACACCGTGTACTTCGGCTTCACCGCCGGCACGGGTGAGTTCCCCCAGCGCCACGCCATCTCCAACGTGAGGGTCTCGTACGGCACGAAGTCGGGCGCCGTAGTGACGGCGAGCCCGAGCCCGATCGACCTCGGCACGGTGCACGTCGGTGACACCAGCACGCCTACGGCGATCACGCTGCGCAACGCCGGTACCGAGCCGGCCACCGTGTCGGCGGACAGTGTTCCTGCTGGCTTCGCGGTGAACGGTCTGCCGGCCGCTCTCGCGCCAGGTCAATCGGTTGCGCTGGGCACGACGTTCTCGCCGTCGGCCGCCGGGTCCTGCCAGCGGCACGGTGACACTGAACGTCAACAGTGCATCTGGCGAGACATCGACGAGCTTCACCGTCACCGGCACCGGTGTCGCCGAGGGCACGTCGATCGGTGCGCCGTACAACGCGGTGACGCCGACTCGCATCCTCGACACCCGCACGTCGGGTGGAGCCATCGGTCCCAACAGCGTCCGCTCGGTCAAGGTGACCGGTGTCGGCGGTGTGCCGGAAGGTGCAGGCGCGGTCGTGTTGAACGTGACCGCTACGGAGCCGACCGATGCCGGCTACATCACGGTGTACCCGACGGGCACGGTCGCCCCGACGGCGTCCAGCTTGAACTTCACGCCCGGACAGAACATCGCCAACCTGGTCACGGCCAAGGTGGGCACGGGTGGTCAGGTCGACATCTACAACTACTCGGGCAACACCCAGGTGCTGTTCGATGTCGTGGGCTGGTTCCCGAACACCGACGCTCAGTCGGCCGACACGCTGGCCGCTCAGGCCGGTGGCGGTGAGTTCGTGCCGCTGGTGCCGGACCGCATCCTCGACACCCGCTCGGGCATCGGGGCACCGCAGGCGCCGCTTGGTCCGAACAGTGTCATCGACCTCCAGATCACCGGTCGGGGCGGCGTGCCGGTCGACGGCGTGGCGGCGGTCGTGATGAACCTCACGGGCACCAACACCTCGGCCCCCGGGTACCTCACGGCATGGCCGACGGGGACCACGAAGCAGACGACCTCGAACCTGAACTTCGGGCCGGGGCAGTCGGTGCCGAACCTGGCCGTCGTGCCAGTCGGCGTTGGTGGCAAGGTGTCGATCTACAACTTCGACGGCAACACCGACGTGCTCGGTGACGTCGTGGGCTACTACACCGCTCCGGGTGTGACCGCCATGGGCGGTGGGCTCTTCCACGCCATGGCGCCCAGCCGGTTCCTCGACACCCGCAACACCCCGCCGGCGCTCGGTCCGGGTGTGACCGGCACGTTGACGGTCGCTGGCTGTCAAGGGCGTTCCGGCCGACGCCGTCGGCGTGGTCATGAATGTGACGGCCACCAACACGACGGACGCCGGGTTCCTGACGGTGTACCCGACGGGTGCGGCCCAGCCGACCACGTCCAGCTTGAACTTCGTGGCGGGCCAGACCGTCCCCAACCTCGTGATGTCCAAGCTCGGTGCCGGTGGTGCCACCTCCATCTTCAACTACGCCGGAAACACCGACGTCGTTGCCGATGTCGTGGGCTGGTACGGCCCGAACTGATCCAGCCGTAAGGGGCGTCGAGCCCACGAACCGGGACCGCCACCGGATCATTGCGTCCGGTGGCGGTCTCGCGTTATGCGATGACCGTCGGCGCTGGCACTGATCGCGTAGTTGTTCGCCAGCGGTCGGAATTGCACGTGCTGGTGAACAACCTCGCGACTGATGTGGAACGGTTTGTCAAGCGTGTCGGTTGGGGTTCGTGGGGCTGGTTTCGGGGCGCGCCGGAGCGGAGGTCCGGGGCTTGGTTGCTGGCTCAGCAGGCGTCGGGGCCTCGGGGTCAAGGTGGAGCGCCCGCAGCGAAGCGAGGACGAACGACCTTGACGCCGGGGTGGCGGCTGCTACGTGACCCCGGCGCCCGGGGATTGAGGTGGGCCGCGGGTGAGGGGGTGGTGATGCGCCGGGCGGCTGGTGGGCTGGCCGCCAGACTGATGTTCGCGGGTCGGGACCGCAGGAGGGCGTTGCGCAGAGAGGTGCTCCACACTGATCGCGGCGATGCCGGGATCGGTCGTCATAGTCGGGACGGGGATCGGTTCTGCAGCGGCGGGCGCCCGGCGCATCACGGGGTGCTCGCTGTGGTCCAGCCCGGACGCGACAGCGAGTCGTCGATCGTGTTCATGTCATGTCATCTCGGCCCACACGAACCCGGCGAGTTCGCGGGCGATGGCGGTGGCGACCACGTTGCGGCTCGTCTTGCGGGCGTCGAGGCGGCGGAACTTGCCGCACAGACGCAGCTGGGCCGCCCAGGCGCAGCGACGACGGCGGGGTCCAGCCCGGCGTGGCGTTTGGCGATGGTGGGCCCGACGTTGGCCCGCGACTTGTAGGCCCACGCGGACTCGACGAGTTGGGTGCGCAGGTGGGTGTTGCCGGCATGGGTGATGCCGCCGCGTTGGGTGCGCTCCCCGGAGAATGCTCCGACGGGACGAGCCCGCAGAACCCCATGAACATCGACGCCGTCGGGAACCGGTGCCAGTCGCACACCTCCGACGCCAATGTCAACGAGCGGAGCTCGCCGATCCCGCGGTAGGCCCCCAGCCGGGCGACGGCATCGGCGAACAGCGGCCGCGTCGTCCACGCCCGCAGGTCGGCCTCGATGGCGGCGACGGCTGCTTCGCGCGCCGTCAGGGTGGCCCGATAGTGCCCGAACGTCGCCGTCAGCGCCGCGTCGTCGAAGCGTTGCTGGGCGATCCAGGCCTGATGCTTGAGCGTCCAGTTGTCACCGCCACGCCACACCCGGGCATGGCGTAACAAGAACTTGCCCAGGCGGTGCCGGGCTCTCGTCTGGTCAAGCACCATGTCGGCGTAGGCGCGACACAGATCACACCGTCAGCGCCGTTCGCCGGCGGGCGGGCAGTTGTTCGCCAGCGATCGGAATTGCACGTGCTGGTGAACAACTTCGCGGCCGACGGCCTGGCGGCAAGCGGCTCGCGTTCGCTCGGCTGGCCTCTTACCGCCCGGAGCACCGTCGTGCACGCGGTGCGTCGTGAGTCGAAAAGCCCATTGCTGCTCCACCCCGCCGCGGCGAAGGTGGAAGGGGACGGGCGATCGACGACGAGTCGAAATCGGGGGTACCGCGCGCTATGCGCCTACTGATCCAAGAGAGGGCCGAGCCCGTGCCTCCTCGCCTGCCGGACGAGCCGGTGGCGGCGAGGATGGCCACCGTCGGTGGTCTAGCTAGGGTGACGCCGATGGGCGTGCGGTTGGGGGCCTAGCGGTGTCGCGCACCTCGATGTTGCTTGTGAACACCAGGGTGATCCGGCCCCGCATCTACGGCGACGGCCGGCGGGCGTTCCGGGCGGCGGTCATCGCCGCCGCCGTCTTCCTGACCGCCTTTGCCATCTGGCCCGTCATCTTCGGCAGCGAGGGTCGCGCCGTCACCGCCGTGACCGACCTCAGCGAGGTCGTCATGGCGGCGCTGGCCGTCGCCGCCACCGCCTGGAAGGCGGTGCGCACCCGCCACCTCGGCTGGGCGTTCATCTCGGCGTCGTGCGGGGCCTGGCTGGCCGGCCAGGTCGTGTGGACCTGGAACGAGGCGCTGCGCCACGATGCCGTGCCCACCACGTCGCTGGCCGACGTCGGGTTCCTGGCCGCCATCCCGCTGGCTTTCGTCGGCTTCCTGCTGATCGGGTTCGGTGGCGAAGGCGGCGCCCACGCCGGTTGGCTCCATCGCGTCACCGAGACGGCCGTGATCGCATCGTCGCTGGCGTTCGTGGTGTGGGACACGACCATCGCCCGCCTCATCGACGACAACGCCCTCACCGACCTCGAGCGCACCGTCCTGATGGCCTACCCGGTCGGCGACATGATCGTGGTGACAATGGCCCTTGTCGCCGTGCTCAATCGCCGGAGCCGGGCGCTCGAGCTGGCCGCCGTCGGCGCCATTGCCATGGCCGTGGCCGACAGCGTCTACGGCTACCACCAGACCCAGTCGACGTTCCGCACCGGCTCCCTGTCGGATCTCCTCTGGTTGCTCGGCCTGGCGCTGCTGGTACTGGCCGGCCTCCACCCTGACGCCGGCGACGGCGTGGTGGCGCAGCGCGATCCGGCGGGGCGGTCGCTGCTCGGCTATGGACCCACGCTGGCCGCGCTCGGGGTGGGGGTCTGGCGGCTCGTGGAGGGCAGCAGCTACGGGGGCGTGCGTAGCGGGCTGATCGCCTGCATCGCGCTCGGCCGTGCTGGCCAACCAGCTCACGTCCTACGCCGAGAACTCGAGGCTGCAGCGGTCGTTGCACCATCGTCTGGACGATCTGGCCAAGAGCGAGGAGCGGTTCCGGCTGGTGGTCGACGATCTGGCCGAGGGCGTGATCATCGTCGACGGCGACACCGTCGTCACCTACGCCAGCCGCCGGACCGGGAAGATGTTCGGCGTACCGCCGTCGGAGCTGGTCGGCCAGAGCGCGGCCAAGCTGGTCCTCCCTGAGGATGAGTCGCGGGCGCTGCACGCCTTCGCCAACGTGCTTCGGGGCGAGTCCAGCTGGCGCACGCTCAATGTGCGCGCCCGGCGCCACGACGGCACCCTGATGTGGCTGGAGTGCGACGCCGCCAACCTGTTGAGTGATCCGGCCGTCGGCGGTGTGGTCATCAGTGTGCGCGATGTCACCGAGCGACTCGAGGCCGAGGCCGCGCTCACCGAGGCGCGTGAGCGGTTCCGGGCCGCCTTCGAGCACGCGCCCATCGGCATGGCCCTGGCCGAGCTGGACGGCACCCTGCTCGAGGTCAACAGCGCGTTCGCCCGCATGCTGGGCTACGGCCCGGCGGACCTCGCCGGGCGCACGACGGCCGACCTGACCCATCCCGAGGACTGGGCCCTGAGCAGCCAGGACCTGAGCCGGATCGATCATGACGCCGACGGCACCTACCGGCTGGAGAAGCGCTACATCCGCGCCGACGGTCGCATCATGTGGGCGTCGGTGTCGTTCTCCTTCGTCGATCAGGCCGACGGCAGCCAGCTCGTCATCGGCCAGGTCGAAGACGTCACCCAGCGCAAGGCCATCGCCGAGCGTCTCGAGTACTCGGCCCGCCACGACGAGCTCACCGGCCTGTGCAACCGGTCGCACTTCATGGACCGGCTGGAGCGGGCGCTGAACCGGGTCGGCGAGACGTCGGATCGCGTCGCCGTGATGCTCCTCGACCTCGACCGGTTCAAGGTCGTGAACGACAGCCTGGGGCACGCCGCCGGCGACGAATTGCTGCGGGTGATCGCACTGCGGCTCCAGCGCACGATGCGTCCGGTCGACACGGTGGCCCGTTTCGGGGGCGACGAGTTCACGGTGCTCATGGTGGACGCCCCGAGTGACGCCGAGATCCTGGCCCAGGCCGACCGGATGCGTCGGGTGGTGGCCGATGCGGTGCCGCTGACCGACGGCGACACCTACGTGAGCGTCAGCATCGGCATCGCCATCGCCGATCGTGAAGGTGTCAGCGGCGAGAGCCTGGTGCAGGACGCCGACGCCGCCATGTACCGGGCCAAGGAGCGGGGCCGCAACCGGGTCGAGCGCTTCGACGCCACGGCGCGGGCCTCGGTCGTGCGCCGCCTGCGTACCGGCAACGACCTGCATCGTGCGCTCGAGCGCAACGAGTTCCGCGTCGAGTACCAGCCGGTGGTCTCACTGGCCGCCGGGCGGGTCGTGGGCTTCGAGGCGCTGGCCCGCTGGGCCCACCCCGACCGGGGCATGATCACCCCGGGCGACTTCATCGACCTGGCCGAAGAGACCGGCCTCATCGTGCCGATCGGGTCGGCCGTCATGCTGCAAGCGTTCGAGCACGTGGCCCGCTGGCGACGCCGGGCGGTGCCGGCGGCGGCCGCCACCATCCAGGTGTCGGTCAACCTGTCGGCCCGGCAGCTGGGCACGCCGGGTCTGGTCGGGGCGGTGGCGGCGGCCATCGAGCAGACCGGCATCGAGCCCGACTGCGTCTGGCTGGAGATCACCGAGTCGGCCCTCATGACCGACGCCAAGGCCGCCTCGGTGGCGCTGCGGGCCCTGCGCGGGATCGGTGTCCACCTCACCGTCGACGACTTCGGCACCGGCTACTCGTCGCTGACGTACCTCCAACGCTTCCCGGTGGAGGGCTTGAAGATCGACCGGTCCTTCGTCGACGGCCTCGGCATCGAGGCCAGCGACACCACCATCGTGGACACGCTCATCCGGTTGGGACACTCGCTGGGGCTCACCGTGGTGGCCGAGGGCCTGGAGACGCCGCTGCAGCTCCAGCACCTGCGCCGGCTCGGCTGCGACAACGCCCAGGGCTTCCTGTTCAGCAAGCCGATGCCCGCCGATGCCCTCGACCTGGAGCTCCCACGCTGGCTGGAGGCCCAGCTCCCGATCCCGTAGCCCCCGGTCCGTCGCCGGCGACCGCCGGTAGCGTTGGCGGCGATGGACAACCTGCCCGACATCGGCGAGGTCGAACGCCTGGTCGTCGCCCGGCGCACCAGCTTGCGCGTCGATCCCGACCGCGAGGTGCCGGCCGAGCTGATCGACCGCCTGCTGCGCCTCGCCGTCTGGGCCCCGAACCACAAGAAGACGTTCCCGTGGCGCTTCGCCGTGGTGGAGGGCGAGGGGCGGCGGCGTCTGGGCGAGCTGGTCTCGGCCTACGAGCAGCGCATCGGCGCCGATCCTGGCCGCCAGGAGAAAGCCAAGGGGAAGTACCTCCGGGCGCCGGTGGTGGTGCTGGCGGGGGCGACCTACCACCCGGACCCGGTGCGGCGCGTCGAGGACCGCGACACGGTGGCCGCCGGCGTGCAGAACCTGCTGCTCGGGGCCACCGCCGCCGGCCTGGCCAGCCATTGGGCGACGGGCACCTGGATGGCCGACGACGGCGTCAAGGCGCTGGCCGGGCTGGCGCCGCAAGACGAGCTGATCGCGCTGGTGTACCTCGGCTGGCCCACCGGCGACGTCCCGGAGGTGGGCCGGCCCGAGCCCGCCGTCGTGCACGTCACCTGAACCGGAGTGCTGCCGGCCGGCCCAGGCGACGCTCGGCGGCGCCGGTCAGTCGCGACCGGCGCCCACCAGCTCTCGCTCCTCGTCGCCGGGGGCCTCGTGCTCGGCGCCCTCCACGTCGATCTTGGGCAGGATGCGATCGAGCCACTTCGGCAGCCACCAGTTGCGGTCGCCCAGCAGTTCCATGGTGGCCGGCACGAGCAGCATGCGCACGATGGTGGCGTCGATGAGCACGGCACTGGCCAAGCCGAGCCCGAAGATCTTGATGACGCGCTCGGACTCCAGCAGGAAGCTGCCGAACACGAACACCATGATGATGGCGGCGGCGGTGATGACCCGGGCGGTCTTGGCCAAGCCGTCGGCGACGGCCTGGGCGTTGTTGTGGGTGTGATCCCATTCCTCCTTGATGCGTGACAGGAGGAAGACCTCGTAGTCCATCGAGAGGCCGAACACGATGGCGAACATCATCATCGGGATGAACGGCTCGATGGGCCCGCCTTCGCCGATGCCGATGATGCTGCCGCCCCAACCCCACTGGAAGACGGCCACCACGAGCCCGTAGGCGGCGCCGATCGACAGCAGGTTCATGACGACGGCCTTCAGCGGCACCAGGATGGAACGGAAGACGGCCATCAGCAGCAGGAACGACAACGCCAGCACCACCGCGAAGAAGTACGGCAGGCGGGCGGCCAGATAGTCGGAGAAGTCGGTGTTCACGGCGGTGTTGCCGGTGACGGCGATGTCGAGCCCTGTGCCCTGGGTGGCCGAGGGCAGCACGTTGTCACGGAGCTCGTGCACCAGCTTGGTGGTGGCTTCGTCCTGCGGCGCGGTGGCCGGCTGCAGGAACCAGCGGGCGGCGTCGTTGGCCGGATTGACGGCCGCCTCCGAGACCGAGGCGACGTCCTTGGCGCTACGGACGGCCTGCGTGACCTTGTCGAGGGTGGCCTGGTCGGTGCCGGGGGGCAGCGCCGTCACCAGCAGGAGCGGTCCGTTCGAGCCGGGACCAAAGCCCTCGGCCAGCAGGTCGTAGGCCCGCCGGGTGGTCTTGTCGGTGCCGCCGTTGCCGGCGTCGGAGAAGCCGAGGCGCAGCGAGAAGAACGGCAGCGCCAGCCCGATCAGCACGACCAGACCGAGGATGACCGCCGGCCATGGGCGGTGCTGGATGAGGCGGCTCCAGCGGTAGGCGAGCGTGCGCTCGAGCGGCTTCGCCGTCCGCTTGGGCACCTCCCGCCGCAGCGCCGGCACGAAGAACCCCGCGATGATGACCACGAGGGCCAGCGGCAACGCGAACATGAGCGGGGCGAACCCGATGCCCACGCCGATGAGGCCGATCGACACGAGGGTGGCGGCGATGATGCCGCGCCAGCGGGTGACCTCGACGCGGTGCTTGGCGAAGCCGAGCAAGGCCGGCAGCAGGGTGACCGAGGCGATCATGGTCGCCAACACCGTGAGGGCGGCGCCGATGGCCAAACCGGTCACGAAGGCCAGGCCCATGACGAACATGCCGCACAGCGAGATCACCACAGTGGTGCCGGCGAAGAGCACGGCCCGACCCGCGGTGTTGATGGCCTTGGTCGTGGCGTCCTCGGTGGAGAGGCCGCTGTGGATGCCTTCCCGGTAGCGGGTGACGATGAAGAGGGCGTAGTCGATGCCCACGCCGAGGCCGATCATCACTGCCAACGTGGTGGTGAAGTCGGGCATGGACACGATGTGGCTGACGAGCGTGATGACGAAGGCACCGGTGGCGATGCCGGCGAGGGCCGTGCCCACAGGGAGACCCATGGCCAGCACCGAGCCGAAGGCCACGATGAGGATGAAGATGGCGAAGGCGAGGCCGAGCGTCTCCGACGAGGGCGGCTCGAACGAGCCGAACATGTCACCGCCGAACTCGAGTTGCACCCCGTTGATCTGCGGCGCGGCGTCCTGGATCTCGGTGCCGATGTCGGTGGCCTCGTTGAACGTGAGGTCTGAGGGCACCTCGATGCCGGCGTAGGCAATGGTGCCGTCGCTGGAGATCTGGCGGGCGTTGCCCGCTTCGTAGGGACTGGTGACGGTGACGTTCGGGATCTGGGCGACCTGGGCGAGGTAGTCCGTCATGGGTCCCTGGACCGACGGGTCGGTCACGCCCGCCGGGGCGCGGAAGACGATCTGGCCGGTCTGCCCGCCACCCTGCCCACCGAAGTGGGCGTCGAGCAGGTCGAGGCCGCGCGCGCTCTCCACGTTGGGCAGCTCGAACTTGGTGGAAAAAGCGTTGCCGGCGGCACCGCTGCTGACCCCCAGCCCGATCAGGGCGGCGATCCAGACGACGACGACGAGGACGCGGTGGTTGTGGCACCAGCGACCGAGACGACCGAGCATGACAGGCACTCCTCGGGATGGGGGTTTCGGGGTGAGGTTGCAGACGGACTCAGAAGATGAGACGTCGCATGCGGATGCTTCTCATCGCGAGGGTAGGACGATATTCGACACGTGTCTTGGTCGTATTCCAGGAACCCCTATGTCGTGCGTCACAGAAACCCGGCCACGCCACGGGCCACGAGCTCTCAGGTGTCCCCGGAATTCGCGCGGGCTGAACGCTTGACCGCGCCCCAGTGCGTCCAAGCGCGCAGGCTCGCGCGATTCCGGGCAAGGATGCCGCGTCGGGGTTGACGCCACGGCCGGCGGATTGATGGCACGGGCAGTGGTGGCACCCTCGCCGGGCGAGAGGTTGCCGGCCCGGAGCTCACGGTGCGTGGGCGTTCGGACGGCGGTTCTCGGTGCATCGGTGCTTCTCGGTGCGCCAGACACCCGTTCTTGCTACGCGAGCGCGACGAGAACGAGTCGAGACGATCGGCGCCGACCACGCGCCGCGACCTGGGCCGAGCGGCACTGGCACCCTTCCGAGACCAGACTTCCGCGCTGCCCCCGAGCCCTCCCCCCGACGCCACCAGCCCCTTCTCGCGCAGTCTGTGCGCGTAGGGGCCTGGGGCCGCCGTTGCGCGCACAGGCTGTGCCGCGGAAGGGCGCGGAACGGCGCGGCGCCGACTGACCGGCGCCGCCGGGTACGGCCGGCGCGGTTACGAGACGCAGGCGCCCGCGAGGCTGGCGATGGCGGTGCCGCGCCGGGGCTCGCGCACGACGTGCTGGTCGAGCCCGTTGGTGCAGTAACCGAGCGACAGCCCGGTGGCGGGATCGGCCCACGCCAGTTGCCCGCCGGCGCCGTTGTGGCCGAACGCGCCCGGCGACACGGTGCGCCCGAGGCCCCGGATGAAGCTGTAGCCGTCGTCACCGGCCAGGATCAGCCCGAGGCTCCGGTTGGCCGGGATGCCGGTGTGGCGCTCGGGCACGCGGCTGCGCACGTTGCTGGTGACGTCGGCCAGGACGTCAGGCCGCCACATCTCGCCCGGGTTGTGCAGCAGCGCCTGGTAGTAGAGCGCCAGGTCACAGGCCCTCATCACGGCGCCACCGCCGGGCACCCCGACCTCGCGGCTCTCCGGCCGGTTGAAGGCCAGCAGCGCCTCGGGCGTCACCTCGGTGACGGGCAGGCTGTCGACACCGAACGCCGCCTTGATCTCCTCGGGCGACGCCGGCTCACCGACGTTGACCAGCGTGGCGATGCGCTCCTGCTGCGACGGCTCCAGCCCCAGCAACCGGGGGAGACCGGCGGGCTTGGTGACGCGCTGCTCCACGACCTCACGGAAGTCCTCGCCGGTGACGTTCTCGATGATGGCCGACAGCACCCAGTGGGCGGAGGTGGCGTGGTACTCGTACGACGTGCCCGGCTCCCAGTTCAACCGCCACTTGGCGAAGGCCTCCCGCCGCCCCTGCGGCGTGGCCCACAGCGGAGGGCCGAGGGGGGCGTGGGGGAAGCCGCTGGTGTGCAGCATGACCTGCTCGACCGTGATGACGTCCTTGTGGTTGGTACCGAACTCGGGCACGTACTCGACGACGCGTTTCGAGACGTCCACCATGCCGTCGCCGATGAGGGCCCAGACGGCGCCGGCCACGAAGGCCTTCGTGCAGGAGAACACGGGGTAGCGGGTGTCCGGCGTGGCGTCGCCGAACGTCTCGAAGGCGATCAATTCGCCGTCTCGGGCCAGTGCCACCTGGGCCGAGGGCAAAAGGCCCTCGTCCACCTCGCGCCGCGCCCGCGCGACCAGCGCATCCACCTTGGCCGTGTCCAGTTTCCCCGTGGTCCCCATGGCCGCACTGTACGGAGCGCGGCGCTGATCCTGCCAGCGCAGCGGCCCGGCCCGCCGGTACCGTTGTCGGGTCATGCCTCGCACGCCTCGCATGTCCCGCACGGTCCGCACCGTCGTGGCCGTCGTCGGTTGCGCTGCCTTCTTCGGCGCTGCAGGGCTGCTGGCGGGCCAGGCCACCGGCGTCCAGAACCACGCCCCCGACGTCGTGGCCGCACCCGGATCGACCGACGCCACCCGCACCGCCGACGGCACGACCGGCAGCACCGCGTCGGGCACGACCGGCACGGCGCCCGCGCCGGCCAGCGCCACGACGACGGTGTCGCGGCCGCCCCTCGGCACCAAGGTGGCCATCGTCGGCGACTCGTTGACCGTGGGCGTTCGCTCCCGGATCACGCCGTTCGCGGCGCGCTACGGCTTCGACGCCAAGATCGACGCCCAGAACGGTCGTGACATCGAAGCGGGGGTGTCGCCGCTCAAGAAGATCGTGGCCGGGCGCGACCTGGTGGTGGTGGCGTTGGGCACCAACGACGCCCGTACCGGCCTGACCGCGGCGGAGGCCGACCAGCGCATCGACGACCTGATGCAGCAGGTGGCAGGCAAGCCGGTGCTGTGGATCAACGTGTACCGGGCCGACACCAAGGCCACGATGGCCGCCGCCGAACTGTTCGATCAGCAGCTGGCGGCGGCGGCGAGTCGCTACGCCAACCTCACCGTGCTCGACTGGTCGTCGTACATAAAGAGCCGGCCCGAGCTGATGGGCGGCGACCACATCCACCTCACCTCCGACGGCTACGTGGCCCGCGCCGACTGGATGGCCCGTCAGGTCGCCGCCGGCCTGCGGCTGCCGCTGCCCGACGCGCCCGAGCTCAACCGGTAGCGGCCGGCCTGGCTTCCGCCCGGGCGCGCCGCGAGCGCCGCGCCGCCACCCGTGCCCGCGAGGCGCCCAAGCCGGCGGCGCCGAAGCACGACGCCGCGGCGGTGGCCATGGCCCAACGCGGCCCGATGTACTGAGCGATCGAGCCGACGATGGGCCCGCCGATCGGCGTGGTGCCCAGGAACGCCACCGTCCACAGCGCCATGACCCGGCCGCGCATGAGTGGCTCGGCGGTGAGCTGCAGGGTCGTGTTGGCGCGGGCGAGGAAGGTGATGCTGGCCGCCCCCACGAGCACCAGGGCCGCCAGCGCGACCGGCAGGGTGGGGGAGAGGGCGACGAGGGCGATCACGACACCGAACACGACCGAGATCCGCACCAGCGCCTCGATGCCGTAGTGGCTCTTGCTCGCCACGAACAGGCCGCCGATCACGGCGCCGGCGCCCATCGCCGCGGTCATGATCCCGTAGGTGCCCGCGTCGCCGCCGAAGGTGTACTTCGCCATCACCGGCAAGATGACCTGGAACTCGTAGGCCAGCGTCCCGATGAGCGCCATCATGAGCAGCGGTGTCCGCAGGGCCGGTGTGCGCCACACGTAGCGCAGCCCCTCGCGGACCTGCCCCTTGGCCCGCGCCGTGACGATCTTGGGTTGGATGGACCGCCGGTCCAGCACCACGAGGGCGGCGATGACGGCGAGGTAGGACCCGGCGTTCAGCAGGAAGCACGGCCCGACGCCGACCAGGGCGATGGTCACGGCGGCGATCGACGGTCCGATCACGCGTGCCGCGTTCATGTTGACGCTGTTGAGGGTGATGGCGTTGCTGACGAGCTCGGGACCCACCAGTTCGAGCACGAAGGTGAGCCGGGCCGGGGTGTCCACCACGGTGACGAAGCCCAGGCCGATGGCGACGGCGAACACCATCCAGATCTGCACCGTGTCGGTCACGGTGAGCAGCCCGAGGATGAGCGCCAGGGTCGCCGCCGCGATCTGGGTGGCGATCAGCAGCTTGCGAGTGTCGAAGCGGTCGACGACGACGCCGCCGAGCGGTCCGAAGAAGGTGACGGGCAGGAACTGGCAGGCGGTCACCACGCCGAGCAGCGTGCTACTGCCGGTGAGCTGCAGGACGAGCCAGCCCTGGGCCACCGCCTGCATCCAGGTGCCGGCCATCGAGACGGCCTGGCCGCCGAAGTAGAGCCGGTAGTTCCGGGAATGGCGTAGCGAGGCGAACGTGCTCGTTCCGCCGGTGACGGTGGTTGGGTCAGCCAGCTTCGGCTCAGTCAAGGTTAGCGACCCTAACCAAATGCTGACCCAAAATCACGTCCGCCCGGCGGCCATCACGGCGTCGGACAGCGCTGGCCACGCGTCCAGCGCCCACGGCCCGAACGCTCGGTCGGTGAGCACCACGAGCGCGAGCTGAGCGACGGGATCGACCCAGAGGAAGGTGCCCGCGCCGCCGAAGTGGCCGAACGTCGCGGCGGCGTTGTGGCGGCCCGTCCAGTGGGGGTGCTTGGCGTCGCGCAGCTCGAATCCCAGGCCCCAGTCGAGGGGCTGGAACCGGCCGACCCCCGGCAGCACGCCGCCGAGGCCGGGGAACTGCACCGTGGTGGCCTCGGCCAGCGTGGCCGGCGCCACCAGGGCCGGTGCCAGCAGCTCCCGGGCGAAGGCGGCGAGGTCGGTCACGGTGCTGCGCAGCTGGTGGGCGGGCGAGCCCGTGAGCGACGACGCCGACATGGCGAGCGGGCCGAGCACCGCCTCGTCCAGGTACGTGGGGAACGGGAGGGCGGCACGGGTCTCGAGGTGGCCGGCGAGCAGTTCGATCCCCGTGTTGGAGTAGATCCGGCGCCGGCCCGGGGGCAGGATGGGCGACTGGCCGTCGAAGCCGTAGCCGCCGGCGTGGGCCAGGAGGTGGCGCACGGTGGCGCCGGGTTGGCCCACCGGGTCGTCGAGGGCGATGGTGCCCTCCTCGATGGCCACCAGCGCGGCATACGCGGTCAGGAGCTTGGTGACCGACGCGATGCGCAGGACGGCGTCGACCGGCCCGTGGCTGGCCACGATGCCGTCGACACCTACGACAGCGGCCGCCGCCGTCGTCGCCTGCCAGGTGTCGATCTGCGCCAGCGCGTCCACCGGCACCGGTCTAGCCGGGCTACCAGCCGTTGGCCGGTGCCATCGGCGGTGGGTCAGCCGCTGACCGTCACGACCGCGGACTCGCTGCCACCGTTCACCCGGTACAGGAGCAGCAGTCCGGCGGCGGTGCTGGGGCCGGCAGCGGCGTCGCCGCCGACCGTGGCGGCGGCGCTGGCGGCGTGGGCCGGCACGCTGAAGGTGTCACCCCCGGCGACGTGGAACCGTGGTGAACCGACCGTGTACTTCATGTCGTTGATGGAGTCCTCGAGGTGGCCGGTGAAGTAGCGGTCGAAGGCGAGCACCCGGAACGAGAACGTCTGACCGGGCGTCAACCCGAGCGCGGCACGGGGCACGGTGAGGATCATGTTGGCGGAGTCGAGGTCGGCGTCGACCGGGCCGTAGCGCACCGCCGCGCCGCGGGGGCCGGCCCACACCATCGATCGTCCGTCGACCGGTTTGAACGACGTGTAGTCGTCGTTGTAGGCGAGATGCTCGTACGTGCCGTCGCCGTCGGCGTCGACTTCGATCTGGATGAGCGCGGGCACCTCGGGCGTGGGTCGCTTCGTCTGCTGGGTGACGGCGAACTGGATGGCATCGCCGGCGTCACGGACGCCGACGTTGGCGAGGTCGATGACGGCTTCGTTCGATCCGGGCGAACCCGGCGTGCCCGACACCGGTGTCGGGAGGCGGTCACTCGACCCGGTGAGGACGAAGGAGTCGACGACGCCGTCGGCCACGCCCAGGTTGCGCAGCGCCAGCGAACCGGTGCCGTCGGGTCCCAGCTGGACGGCGGTGGTGCGGGCGACGGTGGCCGACGCCCGCTTGGGCAGCGTCTGCCAACCCAGCGTGGCGACCTCGCTGCCACCGCTGTCGCGCACGATCAGGTGGCCGTCGACCTCGGCCTGGTTGAGCACGTTCGAGTTGTTGCCAGCGGCGCCCGCAAGGGCGAGGTTCTGGGCGGCGTCGTAGAAGGGCCACGCCGCCAACCGGTCGGCATTGATGGCGAACACCACCGGCACGCTCACGGTGGCGCCGGCAGGCACGGTGACGGACTCGGGCGCCATGACGGTGATGGCGTGGCTGTCGGCGTCGGCCTGCTTGCGGAACGTCGGTTCGACCACGTACGTCTCCGACTGGCTGCTCGAGTTGGTGAGCGTGAGCTTCTTCATCACGTACTTCTTGCCCGTGGCCGATTGCACGCCGACCGACAGGTTGCCGTCGCCGTTGTCGGGGTCGCCGACCTGGGTGCCGGAGCCGATGGCGTCGTAGGGGCGCACCTCGCCGCCGCCGATGCGGGTGACCGGCGTCGACGAGACGTTGCCCTCGATGTCGACCGTGAGCGTGTTGATGTCGGCACTGCTCACGAGCCGTCGCTTGACGGCGGCGGGGTCGTCGGCCGGGAAGGCTTGGCGCACGATCGCCGCCGCCGCCGCCACGACGGGGGTGGCACCCGACGTACCGCTGAAGGGGCGCTCGATGTTGCCCGTGCCGGCGACGGCCGAGGTCCAGGCGCCCGGGGCACCGAGGTCGGGCTTGACGGCGCCACCCATCTGTGACGGCCCGCGCGACGACGAGATCTCCATCGTGTTGGTGAGCGACACGCGTTGCGCCGGGTCCATCTGCGCCTCGACGGGCTGCACCGTCGCCGTCGTCTTCAACAGCTCGCCCTTGTCCTGGGTGATGAACACGGTGGGGATGGCCGGTGCGCCTTGGCCCGGGTTGAGCGTGGGTGGCACGCCACCGCGGTCGTTCACGAGCACCGCCGCCAGTGCGCCGGCCTCGGCGGCGTTGGAGACCTTCAAGGTGGCGTCGCAGGTGCCTCGGTCGAGGAGGGCGAGCCGGGGCACCGTTGGGTCGAAGTTGGCGTAGTTGCTGGCGTCGCAGCCTTGGCTGGCCGGAGCGCCCGATGGCCCGACGGGACCGGTCGGCACCGTGAGCACGCCCGTGATCGGTGCGGTCGGCACCGGCGCCCATGTCTGGGGTAGGGCGTACTTCACCGTGTTGTCGGGCAGGCTGCTGATCTCCGGGGTGAGGATCTGGATGGGCTGGAGGGCAGCGTCGGGCACGGCGGTCTCGGCGACGGCGAGGGCGCCCGGCGAGATCGACGGCTGCCCCACGATCCACGGCCGGTCACCGTCGTTGCCGGCGGCGACGGCCACCACGACGCCGACGCGCACGGCGTTGGAGACCGCCTGGGTGTCGGCCGACTCGGGCTGGCCGTAGAACGAACCGAGCGACATGTTGATGATGTCGACGGCGTCGTCCATGTTGCCGTCCTGGTTGGGATCGAGGGCGCGGTCGATGGCCTGGAGCACGGCGGTGCCGTTGCATCCCGTCGAGACCGCCGAGCACGCCTTGTAGGCGTAGAGCTTCACTCCTGAGGCGAGGCCCTTGTGGGTGCCGTCGGCGCTGCGGCCGGCGAGGATGTCGGCGACGTGGGTGCCGTGACCCTGGTAGTCGATCGGGTTGGGGTCGGGCGCCACGGCGCCGTTCGGCCAGGACTCGCCCACGAAGTCGTAGCCGCCGATCACCTTCGGCGCACTCGGCCCGAACAGGCTGGCGCAGTCACCGGTGGGGGCCAGGTTGCGGGGCTGGCCAGCCTCGGGCACGCCGGGGTCGGGCGGGGTGCCGTAGCACGCGGCGTAGGCCGCTGTCGTGCCCGGGCCGCCGAGGTTGAAGTGGGTGAAGTCGATGCCGGAGTCGATGACGGCGGCGGTCACGCCGGTGCCGTCGAGGCCCTCGTCGGCGGCCTTGTCGAGGTCGAAGTAGCGGATGGCCTGGGCCAGGCTGCCCGACGCCACGGGGGTGTCGCGGGGCCAGCTGATGTCGTAGGACGGCTCGCGGGTGACCGACGCCACGCCGGGGATGGCCGCCAGCGCCGCCACTGCGGACGCGTCGGCATGGACGACGACGGCGTTCAGGGAGCGGGAGACGGCCCCGAGCTCGGTGGCGCCGAGGTCGGTGGCGGCCGCCAGCACCTGGCGCTGCTGGGCGTCGATCGTTTGGATGATGGCCTGCTGGGCGGCCTGGTCGGGCAGGCCGCCCGACTGGGTGGCGTTGGGGGCGACGGCTTCGGCGAGGGAGGGCTGGCTGAGACGCAGCACAACGTCGACCGGCCCGGACGCATCGGTCAGGTCGGCACCGATCACCCCGACGGCGGCGACGGGCACGCTGCCGTCGTTGCCGGCTTCGACGGGGCTGGCGACCAGACCGAGCAGGGGCACGAGCGCGAGGGCAGCGATACCCCCCCGTTTTGTCCAGCTGGCCATGCGCGCTCCCGCTCCCGGGTCCTCGGTGACCCGGGATCACTCTCCCTGAGGTCGCCGTCCGTGGCAAGACAACCTCGGCCGTCCGCGCTGCAAATGAGTCAAACGGCCCACATGGATCGTCGGCCGGGCGAGGCCGGCGCCGGCGATCAGCCAGCGCTCGGAGAGGGCCGCCGGATCAGGGACGCATGAGCTCGGCGACGCGGAAGGCCAGGTCGATGGACTGGCGCCCGTTCAGGCGCGGGTCGCAGACCGTCTCGTAGCGCTCGTCGAGGTTGGCGTCGAGCACCTCTTCGGCACCGCCGAGGCACTCGGTGACGTTCTCGCCGGTCAACTCGATGTGGACGCCACCAGGCCAGGTCGCCTCCGCGCGGTGAGCGCGAACGAAGCCGGCGATCTCGGCGCAGATGTCCTCGAAGTGGCGAGTTTTGCGACCACCGGCCGAGGTGAAGGTGTTGCCGTGCATGGGGTCGCAGGCCCATGCCACCGGGTGACCGGCGTCGCGCGCGGCGCGCAGCAAGGGCCGCAGCCGGTCCTCGACGGCGTCGGCCCCCATGCGGGAGATGAGCGTGAGCCGGCCCGGCACCCGCTGCGGGTTGAGGGCCTCGCACAGATCCAGCACCTCATCCGGGCTGGTGGTGGGGCCGAGCTTGCACCCGAGGGGATTGCCCACGCCTCGGAGGAACTCGACGTGGGCGCCGTCGAGCTGGCGGGTGCGCTCGCCGATCCACAGCATGTGGGCCGAGCAGTCGTACCAGTCGTTGGTGAGCGAGTCCTGGCGGGTGAGGGCTTCCTCCCAGCCGAGGATGAGCGCCTCGTGGCTGGTGTACATGTCGACCTCGTGGAGCTGGAAGGTTCCCTCGAGGTCGATGCCGCAGGCCCGCATGAACCGCAGGGCGCGCTGGATCTCCGCCGCCAGGTCCTGGTAGCGCCGGCCTTCACGGCTGGTCGTGACGAACGCCTGCATCCACTCGTGGACGCGCGACAGGTCGGCAAAGCCGCCCTTGCTGAAGGCCCGCAGCAGGTTCAGCGTGGACGCCGCCTGGTGGTAGGCCTGCACCATGCGCTCGGGTTGCGGGACCCGGGCGGCGGCGGTGGGCGCCGGATCGTTCACGATGTGGCCGCGGAAGCTGGGGAGGTCGATGTCGCCGACCCGCTCGGTGGGTGACGAGCGGGGCTTGGCGAACTGCCCGGCGATGCGACCGACCTTCACCACCGGCACGCCGAGGGAGTAGGTGAGCACGACCGCCATCTGCAAGATGACCTGGAGCTTCTCCCGGATGTTGACGGCCGAGAAGGTCTCGAAGCTCTCCGCGCAGTCGCCCGCCTGGAGCAGGAAAGCCCGGCCGCCGGCCACCTGGCCGAGCGCGGCGGTGAGGCTGCGCGCCTCGCCCGCGAACACCAGCGGGGGATAGGAGGCGATCTGCTTCAACGCCTGATCGGCGGCTACCTCGTCCGGCCATGGCGGCTGCTGCTCGGCTCGACGCTCGCGCCACGTCGAGGGGGTCCAGGTGCTCATCCCCCCAGCGTGGCCCGTCCCCCCGACCAAAGCAACGCGGTTTCGCGCCGTGGGGTTCGGCCGGCGTGCGGGCGCGGCACCGCCGTCACGACTGGGGGAGTCGTGACGGCGGTGCCGGGGGCGCTCTTCCCATCCAGGACGGGTGGCGCTGCTGGCCTCCTGAGGCTTGGGAGGGGGATGCCTCAGGCGGCCAGGATCTTGGCGGCGTCGTCCTTCAAGCCGGCCACGGCCCGCTTCACGAGCCGGCGCGCCGCCTCTGCGGTGACACCGAGGTTCTCGCCGACCTCACGGAAGCTCTGGCGGCGACCGTCGAGGAGTCCGAAGCGGGCTTCGATGGCGAAACGGGCCCGCTTGTCGAGCGTGGCGAGCAGCTCGTCGAGCAGCTCACCGTCCACCTGGAGCATCACGGCGTCCTCGGGGGTGCCCTGATCGTTGGGGATCAGGTCCACCAAGGTCGTGTCGCCGTCGTCGCCCACCGTGCGGTCGAGGGAGACCGGCGTGGAGAGCCGGTGCAGCCGGGCGCTCTCGGCATCCAGCTCCTCGCCGTCACCAGAGGCCTGGCGCAGCGCCGCCCGCAGGCTGGCCGAGCGGTCACCCGGCAAGCGCACGAGGCTGGCCTTCTGGTCGAGGGCCCGGCCGATGGCCTGGCGGATCCAGAAGGTGGCGTAGGTGGAGAACTTGAAGCCGCGGCGCCAGTCGAACTTGTCGACGGCGTGCTCGAGGCCGAGGTTGCCCTCTTGGACGAGGTCCCCGAGGTCCATGCCCTGGGGGAGGGGATAGCGGCGGGCGATGCTGACCACCAGCCGGAGATTCGCCCTGATGAAGCGGTCTTTTGCGGCAGCGGCGTCGGTCACGGCGCGCGCCAGCTCGGGGCCGGTCTCACCGGCGGCCAATCGCTCAGCCGCCTCGTGGCCGGCCTCGATGACGCGCGACAGGGACCGTTCCTCCTCAGCAGTGAGGAGGGAGACCTTGCCGATCTCGTTGAGGTAGAGGCCGATCGAATCGTTCATGTCAGTGGTACCAACCGTTGGAGGTGTTCAAGGATTCCCGCTCGGGGTGTGGCGGACGGCACACATGAGGCCGACCGCACACCCTCAGTACGCTCCCGACGTGGCATCGGATGCTCCTGCCATCGATCTGTGCCTCCTCGGCGAGTTCAACCACTTGATTGCCCCTGTCGTTCCCAGAACAGGGGGTGTCCTAGACCACGTGAACACCCTCTTTCGATCGGTCGGTGGCGCCCGGACGGAAGTGGCGGGTGTGGTGGCGTTCGCGGTCGCCGGCCGGTGACGGTCGCGGGGCCGCTCGGGCTCTTCACCGACCTCTACGAACTGACGATGGCGGCCGCCTTCCACCGGCAGGGCCGGGCCGAGGCGGTCACCTTCGACCTCTTCGTCCGCTCCCTGCCCCCTCGCCGTGACTTCCTGGTGGTGGCCGGCATCGACACCGCCCTCGAGCGCCTGGCCCGTTTCACCTACGACGACGATGCCGTTGCCTACCTGACCACGCTGGGCCTCTTCGACGACGGGTTCCTCACCTGGTTGCGCTCGTTCCGCTTCACCGGGGAGGTGCGGGCCATGGCCCAGGGCGACCTGGCGTTCGCCGGGGAGCCGATCCTCACCGTGACCGCGCCGATCGTCGACGCCCAACTGCTCGAGACGCTGCTCATCAACACCGTCGGCCTGGAGACGATGCTCGCGTCGAAGGCGGCCCGTGTCGGTCTGGCCTGCGCCGGGAGGCCCTTCGTCGACTTCTCGGCTCGACGCGACCACGGCCTCGAGGCGGCGGTGGCCGTCGCCCGGGCCTCCTACATCGCCGGTGCCGCCGGGACCTCGCTGGTGGAGGCGGGCCGGCGCTACGGCTTCGCGTTGTCGGGCACGATGGCCCACTCCTTCGTGATGGCCCACGACAGCGAGATCGAGGCGTTCCGCTCCTACTTGCGCCAGTACGGCGCGGCGTCGATCCTGCTGGTCGATACCTACGACACCGCCGAAGGGGTGCGCCGGGCGGTGGCGGCGATGCAGGCCGAGGGCGTGGTGGCCCGGGGCGTGCGCATCGACTCCGGTGACGTCGGTGTCCTTGCCGCAGAGGCTCGTCGCATCCTCGACGAGGCCGGGTTCGGGGCGGTGCAGATCCTCGTGTCCGGCGATCTCGACGAGGACCGCATCGCCGCCCTCGTCGGCGCCGGTGCGCCGATCGACGCCTTCGGCGTGGGCACGCAGTTGGGCACGAGCGCCGACGCGCCCTATCTGGGGATGGTGTACAAGCTGGTCGAGCAGTCGGGCCAGCCCCGGCTCAAGCTGTCGCCGGGCAAGCACACGCTGCCCGGCCGCAAGCAGGTGTGGCGGGCGCCGGGGATCGATGTGCTGGCGCTGGATCACGAGGAGGGACCGCCGGGGGCGAGGCCGTTGCTGGCGACGGTGTTCGACGGGGGCCCGGTCGGTGGTGGGGTCGGGGCGGCTGGTGCGGTCGGGGCGGCTGATGTGGTTGATGCGGCCGGTGCGGTCGGCGCAGTTGATGCGCTTGATGCGGCCGGTGCGGTCGGCTCGCTGGCGGCGGCGCGGGAGCGGTGCGCGGCGGCGCTGCGGTCGTGGCGGGGGCGGGCGCCGGCGGTGCGGCCCAGCCCGGCCCTCGCTCGCCTGACGAACGACACCGCCGCCGCCCCCCACTGACCAGGTCTTCTGCTTGCGGCACCGATTCGGTACCGAATCGGTGCCGCAAGCGACCGTTCGTCGAATGCCGCCGCGGACGCTCGGCCGAGCGCCGTTGGGTGGTCGTCGTTGCCGCATTCGGTAGACGGGCTGTCGCGCCCGGTGCTCGTGGTGCTCGGCTCGGGAAGATCTCGCGGCATGTGGTCCCCCGGGGTGGGCGAGCCGGGTTCTCGTTGCGCTTCGGTCGCAAATGTGACGCACTTCTGCACCGAGAAGCGCGGATGCACCGAGAACGGCGTCCGCGAAACTCACGCAGCGTGACACTGGGCGGTGAGACCTCACCGTGCGGCGCCCTGCCCACCAGTGGTGCTCACCGCCGCCCATCGACGCCCTCGACCCGCCCACAGGCCCCCCAGGCCAGCAACGGCGGCCGCCGAGCATCGGCGCAGGCCGGCGGACTCACGGCCGGCGCTGCTGGCTACGATCAGCGCGTGCCTGAACGCATCGGTGTGTTCGGCGGCACGTTCGATCCCCCGCACGTGGGCCACCTCGTCACGGCGGTCAACGTGCGCCACGCGCTCGACCTCGACCGCGTCCTGCTGGTCGTGGCCAATGTGCCGTGGCAGAAGGAGGGCCAGCGCGACATCAGCAGCGGCGAGGACCGCTTCGCACTCGTCCAGGCGGCCGTCGGCCCGGTGCAGGGGTTGGAAGCGAGCCGCATCGAGCTGGACCACGGGGGCCCCAGCTACACCGCCGACACGCTGGCCGAGCTGGCCCGACGCGAGCCGGGGGCGCATCTCTTCACCATCCTCGGTGAGGACGCCGCCGCCGGGCTGGAGACCTGGGAGCGCTACCGCGAGGTCGTCGCCCGCTCCACGCTCGTCGTGGTGGAACGGCCTGGCTGGCGCTCGGTCCTGCCCGACGGCATCGACTGGGTACGGGTGGAGGTGCCCCACCTCGAGGTGTCGAGCACCGACCTCCGGGCACGCGTCGTGGACGGCCGGCCACTCGACTACCTGCTGCCGCCGGCCGTGATCGATGGCATTCGCCAGCGCCGCCTCTATGGCGTTCCGGTATGAGCAGCGCCGAGACGGGGCCAAGATCGAGACGTGAGCGGCATTGAGACGTGAGCAGCATCGACCCGTGAGCAGCATCGAGGCATGACCGGCACGGAGACCGCGGCCGCCGACGAGGCCCACGAGCCCCGACCCGACGAGCCGGTGGCCGCATCACCACGGCCGTCGCCCTCGCCGCTACCGGAGCCGGAGCGGCACCGGCACCGCCGCCGCACCGCGTTGCGCACCCACCCACTGCGCACCGGCGTCGTCGCGGTGATCATTGTCGCCACCGCGGTCACCGTGCCGCTGCTCGTCGTGAAGGCCACCCACACGATCGCCAACAGCAAGGCCGGTCGCACCATCGACTCGGTCGGCGTGACGACCAGCAGGCTGCCGAACACGCCCGCCGCACTGCTCGTCGTGGACGGTCCCGACGGCTCCGTGGCGGGTCTCACGGTGCTGGCCCTCGACAACTCGAAGTCCGGGGGCACGGCGGTCGTGGTACCCGCCGGCACGGAGGTCCCGGCGGCGCTCGGCCAGCCGGTCACCCGGCTCGGCGACGCCTTCGCCGCCGGTGGTCTGGCCACCGAACGGGAGGCGCTCGAGGGTGTCCTCGGGATCACTACCTCCCTGGCCGACCAGGTCGACGAGGCCGGCCTGGCCGCACTGCTGCAGCCCTACGCGCCGATCACGGTCACGCTGCAGGACCGGGCGCTGGGCACCGATGCCGCCGGGAGGGAAGTGGTGCTCTATCCGCCCGGACCCGTCGACCTGACCGCCGACGAGGCGGCGCGGCTGCTCGTCGCTCGTGGGCCGAACGAGAGCGAGATCGCCCGGTTGCCGCGCACGACGGCGATCTGGGCGGCCGTGCTGGCGGCGGGAGCGGGGCGGGATGTGCCGGCGTCGTCCGCCCCGGCCCCGACGACGTGGGCGGCACAGCTGGCGGCGGTGGCGTCGGGACCGTCCGCAGTGCAGGCGCTGCCCGTGCGGCCCGTGCTCGACGCCGTCACCAACCCCGACGGTCTCGACCTGCTGCAGCCCGACGATGCCGCTATGAAGCTGCTCCTGGCCGAAGTCATGCCGGGGGCGATCTCCCCGGCCAACGACAACATCCGCCTGCGCGTCGTGAACGCCACCGGTGATCCGGCCCTGCTCGCCGATGCGGTCACCCGCCTGGTGTCGGTCGGTGCCAACGTGGTCATCGTGAGCGAGGAGCCGGCGTCGGCGGCGACCTTGATCGAGTACCAGGCCCAGCTCGATCAGGCCGAGGCGGAGACCTATGTCCCCGTCGTCGGGCCGGCCACCGTGCGCCAGGGCGACGAGCGCATCGACGGCATCGATGCCACCATCATCCTGGGCCAGGACTACGCCACGTTCGCACGATCGCAACCGGTCCCATCCGGGGCCGCCACCACTGCTACGTCCGCCACTTCCCCCACGACGCCGAGCTCGTCGACCACTCGCCCCTAGGAGACTGCCATCGTGACCAGCACACCCAAGCGCGTCGACCGGGACCTCGTCCTCGAGTGGGCGAGCATCGCCGCCCTCGCCGCCGACGACAAGCAGGCCCTGGACACCGTCGTCTTGGAGGTCGGCGCCGTGCTGGCCATCACCGACTTCTTTGTGATCACCAGCGCAACGAACAGCCGCCAGGTCCGCACGATCGCCGAAGCGGTGGAGGAGCGGTTGAAGGAGGACGGTGACCGGGTGCCGCTTCGGATCGAGGGCCGCTCGGACCTGACGTGGGTGCTGCTGGACTACGGCGATCTCGTCGTGCACGTGTTCCTCGACGAGATCCGCCGCTTCTACGACATCGAGCGGCTCTACCGCGACGTGCCGGTGATCAACTGGCGCACCGCGTCGGCCGACGCCGCCAGTCAGTAGACCGTCCGTTTCGAGGACCGTTCGTTCAGTAGCCCTCGGCCGGCTGCCAGAGATCGAACGCGACCCCCTGGTTGTCGTGGCATGTCGAGTTCCAGCCCGAGGAGACGAGCTGCGGTTCGCTGGCGTCGCCGCCGAGCGCTCGCACCTTCGCCACGGCGGCATGGATGTCGGGCACACGGAAGTAGAGGGTGATCGACGGCGCCGCCTGGCCGCCGTGGAGGCCGCCGGGGGGCGAGATGTTGGCGATGTGTCGCCCCTCGTCTTGCGAGCCTTGCTCGGGCTGCCAGCCGAAGAGGGCGGCGTAGAAGGCGGCGGCGCGGTCCACGTCGGCGACGCCGACGCTGAAGTAGCCGAGGTTCGCAACGTCTTGCACCGGCCTCGAGATGGTGTCGGCGCGGTCACCGAGATCGACGGCTGGAAGCTGGGTCTCGGCCGTGCCGAGGTCGCGCTCGGCGAGGCGACCGGGTACGGCCGCCAGCGGCGTCGAGATGCTCCACCGATGGCCCCACGGGTCACTCAGCCAACCGACCCGTGCGCCGTAGAACTGATCCTCGACCGGTCGTTCGGCGGTGGCGCCGGCGTCGACGGCACGGGCGTAGACCGTGTCGACGTCGGGCACGTTGATCACGAACGACACGGTCGTGCCCCCTCGGCTGGAGGGGCCGAGGACGTCGATGTCGGCGAACTCGTCGGCCATCATGAACACGGCGTCGCCAACCTGCAGCTCGACGTGGCCGATGCGGCCGTCGGGCATCACGATGGGCTCGGCCACGATCGTGGCGCCGAAGATGTCCCCGTACCACGCCATTGCGGCGCGGGCGTCGGCCACGGCGAGGTAGGGCGTGATGGTGTGGTGGCCCTGCGGCAGGTCGCCGGCAGGTTGGGCTTGAGCAGAGGTGGTGGCGGTCGCGGTCGTGGTGGACATGGATCCTCCTGGTGGGACGGGGCGGAGCTCGTGGTCGATGCGGGCACGCAGCTCGGCGGTGAACTCGGGGCGAGGGTGGATCGGCCGGTCGATCTGGCGGAGGTCCTCCATCGGATCAGGCGTCATCGCCGTCTCCTTCGTAGGCGCGGCGAAAGGCGATGCGGGCCCGCACGAGCAGTGCCTCGGTGGCGTGCACGCCGCGGCCAAGGTGGTCGGCCACATCGGGCACCGAGAGGCCGTCGAGGTACCGAAGGGTGAGGGCAGCACGGTGGTGGGGGCCGAGGTGGTCGAGGACGCCATGGGCGCGGGCGGCGTCGAGATGCTCGTCCCACGGATCCTCCGGCGCCGCCGGCTGGTCCTGGATCAGTGTCAGGTTGCGCTCCTCGCGGCCCTGGCGGCGCCAGTGGTCGACCAGCTTGTGGCGGGCCACCCCGATGAGCCAGGCGACGGTGAGGCGAGCCACGGTGTGGCGCTTCACGGCGACGACGGCGGCCAGGAAGGTCTCGGCGGTGAGGTCCTCGGCGAGGGCGACGCTGCCGCAGCGGGGGAGCAGGTAGCCGTAGATCTCAGGGACAGCCCGGTCGTAGATGGCGAGCAAGGTGGCGCCCTGGTCGGCCGGCTGCGGGTGCTCGCTCACAACCCCATCATCGTTGGCCGCCCCCGTGCTCCAACGCCCTGATCGCGCTTTGTGGTCTGGGGGGTCGCTGGTACGGTTTCCGTGCTTCGCGGGGCTGTAGCTCAGTTGGTAGAGCGCTTCCATGGCATGGAAGAGGTCAGGGGTTCGATTCCCCTCAGCTCCACCACAAAGATGCAGGTCGGTGGGCATTTCCGTCGGGGTTTCCCCAGGGGCTGAGGGGTCTATGGGGCCCAAGTGGGGGGTGTATCGGTACCCCCTCCAGGGTGATCCTGGTGCCTGGGTGGTGGTAGGAGGTCGGGAGGGGGGGTTCGTGCCTCCTGGGGCCTCCGGGGGGCGATTCGGTGCGTTGCCAGGGAGGTGATCCCGGTCGGTCGGGACCGAGGCCAGGTCACGTGAGTGCCGGCACGTGGCGAGGATCACGATGGCCATGGCGAAGAACACCCGGCCCTTGATCCGGACGGGGATCGAGTCGTCGACCTTCAACGAGGCGTCGTAGAGGGCGACGATCTCGGCGGTTTGTCCAGTGAATCTGCGTCGTCCACCTCGTCGTGGTCGGCTGGCCCTAGTCCTCGTCTTCAGGGCCGTCGAACGCGATGACGTCGACTGGCTGCTCATCTTCGGGGCCGTCCAACTCGCTCACATTGCCCACGTCGTCCACCTCCGCTTGCGGGAGCGAGCCCCCGTCCTCGTCGTCTGGCCCGTCGAACGCAATGACGTCGACTCGCTCCTCATCTTCGGGGCCGTCCGACTCGCCTACGTCGCTCATGTCTTCCACCTCCGTCGTGGTCGGCCGGGCCCTGGCCGCACCCACGGCGCCGGGCCGCTCGCATCATCGCATCCGCTCGAACCACGACGCATCGACGGATTGTCGCTGCCGGAGACCCGCTCGCTTAGAAGAGGGCTTGAAAGGATGCCGGCGGGCCGAGCCGATGTGGGGCCGGGGCGTTCGAGGATGACCCTCTCGACGGTCGGCACCTGAAACAAGGGCGGGCGGTCGGGCCGGCCGACGAATGGCACTCAGTGCCCCGAGACGCTGCCAGCTCGGGGTTCGTGGAATCGGCCCCTCGACTGCCGCGTGAGGCAGAGTTTGCCCTGTCCCCCAACGAATCCTTGGGGCGATGTCCCCACGTCGACATATCAGCCATTCGGGGCAGCGCGTCGTAGCGAGCCGGGAGTCCGCGTTGATAGTGCGCGATCCTCGCTCGGCAGGGAACGATCCCCAGGCGGAATTCGGCGGTCATTATCACGTCTGGGAGCGGTCCGTGCGTGGTTCGCGAGGTCACTCGCCGGAACGGGTAGTACGCCAATACCTCAGCTAGCTCTACCTGGCTAGCTCACAGCGTGAGACGCTCCTGCTCAGCGACTCACGGTCACTCCCTCAGGACGGCAGACCACCCGCTGAACCCGTACTCTTCGAGCATGTCCATTTGGGTTCCCGACGCGGCGAGCGGTGCTCCATCGGTCTTCCTTTCCTATGCCCGCGAAGACGGTGTGCTAGTAGGGGAATTTGCAGCTGCCATAAGGCAGCACGGAGTTCAAGCACGTCTCGATGTCGACTTTCTCCAACCGGGCCAACGATGGGAAACCATCATCTTACAGCACGTGCGAGAAGCGGATGCACTTGTATTCTTCGTTTCTCGGGCCAGCCTTCAGTCACGATGGGTCCAGTCCGAACTCGTCGCATTTGCACAAGCTAGCGACAGACATATCTTTCCCGTGCTCATCGGCGGAACAGATTTTGCCGATCTGCCACCATCGCTGGCGCGTTATCAGGCTGTAATTATTCGCGATATATCCGAGGTGGAGAGTGCCGCGAGCGACATTGCCCGAGCACTTAAGTCCTTTCTACCTCCGCGAAAAGTGCTGGACGCCGAGGCGGAATATCGTGCCGAGCGCCTATCGACCGACCTTGCCGACGACCTCCGTCAGCGAGATCTGTCTGACGCAGCGAGTCTGAGGCACAACGCGGTATTTCTCGTCCATGGGCACGATCACGCGTTTCGCGACGAGGTGGACGGGCATCTTCGGTCGCTCGGAATTGAGCCGGTCGTCTTAGCGAAGGTCGGTGGCGCTTCAAGGTCATTGTTTCAAAAATTTCGAGACCCTCGCGCAGGAAGCGGAGTTCGCCGTCGTGCTGCTCTCAGCTGATGATCTTGGCGCGTCCCGCCTGCAATTCGAGGACAATGCTCGAGGTGGTGTTAATACCCTAAAGTACCGAGCGCGAGAGAATGTGATTCTAGAGCTCGGGTTCTTCTACGGGCGACTGGGCTGGGAGCGCGTTTTTGTTGTACAAAAGCCTGCAGAACATGTGTGGCCGGATGTTGAGCGCCCGTCCGATTTGGCCGGTGTTGTATTTTTCGAGGCCTCGGGCGAATCCGACTGGCGAAGTGAGCTACGAACGAGTCTCGCGGAAGCCGGCTTTGACACGGGATTGGCAAGGATCTGACAGTCCCTGTTGGGCGGCGACGGCCTGGCGGACCGAGGCGACGGTTACCTTGCCCATCTCGTCGGACAAGTCGCGCAGTAGCTTGGCTGCCTGGTCGATGGTGGGAAGGACCATCGCCTCGCGGTGGGGCTGAACGACACGTTCGGCAGTCGCTTGTGAGGCGGCCAGCGCGCCGCCGCGTCGCGGTACAGCCGGAGCGTGTTGACACTCAGATCAGAGTCTGATGGCGCTACGTGGCCCGTCGCTGAGATCGGCGCCGCTGGCTCAGGCTTGGAACGTGAGCTGCCAGCGGTGTCCCTCTCGGGCAGTTACCGTGGCGGCGAACATTCGTCCGGCGTCGTCGCAGATCTCGACCCGCCTTCCAATGCCCAAGTCCTCATCGCCGTCGAGCTCGGCGTCGTGGACGTAGGCGTGGCCCGCCGCGAGTTCAGCGGGGCCGACGTTGGTGGCGATGAGCAGTTTGGAGATCGTCTTGGACATCTGGCGGGGTACCTCCGAACGAGCAGAAGTGTAGAGGGCGCACTCCGCCTCGCTGTTCTCAGGCGAGGTCGATCGGGTCGCCCAGTAGATCGAGGAACTGTTGGAAGCGGGCGCCAGCGCCGAGCGAGCGTCTCGTCGTTCGGCCTTCGTCCCGGAGACCAGGCGAGGATCGATCAGGTCCGAGCCGGAGGCGATGACGACGTCGTAGTGAACCTCGTTGCGCGGATCAGGCGTCCCATCGACGAAGACCTCGGTGGGCCAGATGTCATAACTGGCACCGGTGATGATCGCCGCCTGTGCCTGCCGGTAGGCCCGGAAGCCGGTCTGTTCGGCGAGGACTCCAGGCGACCATGCCGGCGTGATGGCGAAGCAGGAGAGCACCAGGACCTGGCGGTCCGGCGGCTGGCCCAACATCGACTAGATGTTCCGGTAGAGGTCGGTGTTCGCCACCGCGTTGGCGATGACGCGGTTCAGGTCGGCGACGTCGAAGCGGAGGATGTCGGTGCTGGATTCGAGGCGATGACCGGCGGTCCGCCAGCGGACGGACGGCCCGGTCACGAGCTGCTCGGCCAGGTCCAGCACCTCACCGAGCACGCGACCACCGCCGACGGTGGGACGGAGCCGATGGCGGTAGTGCTTCTGCAACATGCGCAGGTCACGGTGACCGAGCTGGTCGGCGACCTGCTCGATCGGCATGCCGGCGTCGGCCATCAGGCTGGCCGCCGAGTGGCGCAGAAGGTTCGGTGTCCAGCCGTCGCCGATGCCGGACGCCTGTACGACTCGATGGAACTCATCTCGGATCGCATGCGGATCGGCCGGCGACCGGTCGGCGGGGTGAACACCGGACCCTCGACGTTCGACCAGGCCGGCCCGACGGCCAGCCGCTGGCGATTCTGCTTGCTGCGATGCGCCGCGAGCGAGTCCAGCACGACCTGCGGCGCGTCGAGGCTTCGGATGCTGCCCGGCGTCTTCGTGTCACCAACCATCGCCGCTCCCGCGGGGTCGACCTTGCGGGAGCGCCAGATGTGCACCACGCCGTTGTCGAAGTCGACGTCGGCCCAGCTGATCGCGGCCGCTTCGCCCGGGCGCAGGCCGAGGTGGAGCATGGTGAACCACATCGCCTCGAGAGCGGTGCCGCGAGACGCTACGAGGAAGAGCTTGGCCTGTTCCATCGTCATCGATCGGCCCGCCTTCGGCGGCGCCGCGCTGGCGGGGATCTCGACGAGCGGCGCGATGTTGCGGGCGATGAGGTCGCGTCGTTGCGCCCACGTCAGCGCCTGGTTCAGGGACGAACGCAGCTTGATCAGCGACCCGCGCGACAGCGGGGCGCCGGCCGTCCGGCCACGACCCGTGCGCCGTGGGCCAGAGACTGCGGAACCTGCAGCGCGTCGCTGGAAGGCTGCCTCGACCTGATCGGGGGTCAGGCTACCCAGGCGGTGGGCCTCGGTCGACGGTCGATCGAAGCTCGGCGAGACGCGGGCGTGCTTCCGACTTCGTCTCCGCCAGCACCTTGTGACGGTGGCCGGCAACGACCACGCGACCGACCCAGCGGCGCTTCGCGGCGTCGAAGTAGAGAGAGCGCCGTCCCCGCGGCGGCGGCGGCTCAAAGGCGTGAGCTCGGTGCTGCCGGTGCCTTGTCGATCTCTTCGACATGCGTGACGCCCGACAGCCACGACGGGTTCGGGAGGATGCGCACGATGCGCGTGCGTATCCGCCGGATCCCGTCCATCACCCCGCCCGGGAGCACGAAGACGACCGTGAGGAGCAGGACCCCGTACAAGAAGTCTGCGGGAGCGACCAGCCGACCCTCGAGCAACGAGAAGTTCGTGCTCCACCGAGCTGTGTAGTACGGCACGAAGACGAACAGCATCGCACCCGGGAGCGCACCGGACATGGTGGCCACGCCGCCGAGCACGAGGCCGACAAAGAGGTAGATGGCCAGGTCCACCCCGAAGCGGGTCTCGGTGGCGTACGGTCGCTGGATCATGAGGAGCGACCCGGCGATACCGGCGAAGGCGGCGCTCGTGCCGAAGATGAGCGTCTTGTAGACGGTGAGGTTCACGCCGCTGGTCGCTGCGCTGGTCTGGTTGTCCCGTTGGGCGATCAGCGCCCGACCCACCCGGCTGCGCAGCAGGTTGCGCGCCAGGAGGAACATCAGCGCGGCAATGGCGACGATCACGAAGTACCGGTAGGTGGGCGGCCCCGTCCGGTCACGGACGTCCCACGGCGTCCACTCGGGCGGCACCAGCTTGTGGTGGGCGACCTTGCCACTGGTTCCACCGGTCAGGCTCCCGTACTTGATCACGATGGTGGGAAACACCGTGGCCAGTCCCAGGGTGACCATGGCGAGGTAGAAGCCGCCAAGGCGCAGGGCGGGCACGCCAAGGAGCACGCCGGCGATGAAGCAGACCAGGAACGCCACCGGCATGGTGGCGAAGTAGTTCCAGTCGTGGTCGACCACCAGGATCATGGTGGTGTACGCCCCGATGCCGACGAAGGCCGAGTGACCGAGGGAGATGGCGCCGGAGTAGCCGGTGATCAGGTTCAACCCGAGGATGGCCACCGCAATGGCCGCCACCTGGGAGTACCGCTCGATCGAGGCGACCTGGTCGGTCTGGTACGGCAAGTAGATGACGATGGCGATGCCGATGGTCCAACCGATGATCTGGTACGCCCGGTGCTGGGGGCTGCGCTGGGTGATCGTGAACATCGACATCACACGCGCTCCGCGCGCATGGAACACGGCGACCAGGAATCCCCCACGGATCAGATGGTAGGAGGCTCCGGCCGGACCACTGCGGTTCGGGCAGGGCGGCCGACTGGGTCGGTCTACCGTGGGTGGACAGGAGCCCAGTGCGAGGAAGAGGACATCATGACCACGCTCGAGAACCGGCCGAACGCCGCACTCCTCGTCATCGACGTGCAGACCGGCGTCGTCGCGGGTGCCCACGAGCGCGACACGGTCGTTGCCAACGTCGGCAGCCTGGTCGAGAAAGCACGACTGGAAGAGATTCCCGTCGTCTGGGTCCAGCACTCCGATGACGGGACCGTGCGGGGGAGCGACGACTGGCAGATCGTTGCCGAGCTGACACCGAGCGATGCTGAGCCGCTCATAGAGAAGCACTACGGCGACTCGTTCGAAGACACCAACCTCGAGACGGTGCTGTCGGGCCTCGGCGTCGGGCGGCTCATCGTCGTAGGCGCCCAGACCGATGCCTGCATCCGCTCGACCCTCCACGGCGCGTTCGTGAGGGGCTACGACGCGATCCTGGTCAGCGACGCGCACACGACCGAGGATCTGACGGAATGGGGAGCGCCGCCGCCAGACCAAGTGATCGCCCACACCAACCTGTACTGGACGCACCAGGCGGCACCGGGGCGGACGGCGGGGACGGTCGAGACCAAGAACGTCGACTTCACCGCCACGTCCTGAAACCGTTCCCACGGGGGACCGATAGCCGCGCTTCGCGTTGCCGGCTGTGATCAACTGCGACACGTCGTCGTCGGCAACTGGGGGCCACCGTGGGGACCAGCGAACCGGATCAGTACGCCGCCACCAGTGAGGTGCGCTTCGCGGTGGTGCTCTACGGCGGGGTGTCGCTGGCGATCTACATGAACGGCATCGTGCAAGAGCTGCTACAGCTCGTGCGGGCCACCGCTCCATCGCCCGACGAGGACGGCTCACTGTGGTGGGCCGACGGCGACCTCTCCGGCGCCGGGCCCGTCTACCGCAAGCTCGGCCGGCTGCTCGATCGTGGGGTTGCCGGTGAAGGCGAGGGCGACGGACCGGTCCGCACCCGCTTCGTCGTCGACATCATCACCGGCACCTCGGCGGGCGGCATCAACGGCGTGTTCCTGGCCAAGGCCCTAGCCATGGACCGCGACATCTCCACACTGAGCGAGCTGTGGGTCAACGAAGGCGACATCGACAAGCTCCTGAACGACGATCGGGCCGCCGCCGACGTACGGCCGCTGAAGCCGCAGCACCCACCGCTCTCGCTGCTGTCGGGGCAGCGCATGCTCTATCTGTTGCTGAAGGCGCTCGACGGTGTCAGCCGGGCGAAGCCGCGCGCCGACGTGGACGACCCGGATCACTCCCCGTACGCCAGCCAGATCGATCTGTGGGTCACCGCGACCGATCTGCAGGGCCGCCCGGTCAGTGTCGCGACGTGGAGCCCCGAGCGCCTCGGCGACATCCGCGAGGCGGACCATCGCACGACCTTCCACTTCCGCTACGACGCCACGAGCGCACTGCTCGATGCCGACGACGGCTCGGCGGTGCTGAACACGTTGGCCCGGGAGTACGACCCCATGCTGGCGTTCGCCGGCGCGCTGCACGTCATCGTTCCCGGCCGCGTTCCAGGCCGTCCAGCTGGAGGATCTCACCGACGTCATCACCGGCGTGGGCGCCATCGCCGCGGCGGCCGACGGCCAGCAAGCCGGTCCCGATTGGGCGACCGCCGGTACCGGCCGGCTCGATGCGTTTTTCGCCGACTACGGCGGCGCCGAGGCGGCCGCGCTCCACTCGTTCGCCGACGGTGGCTACTTGAACAACCAGCCCGTCGATCTGGTGATGGAGACCCTGCCGAAGCGGCGAGCCGACCTCCCCGTCGCGCGCCGGGTGCTGCTGGTCGACCCCGACCCGGGGGGCGGACCGCAACGCACGACTCGCGCCGTCGATCCCGACAAGCCACCGCCACCGGAGGTCGAGCTGAGCGGCGAACGGGTCGACCTCACCGGCACGCTCATGAAGGTCGTGTCATTGCCGCGGGTCCAGACGATCGGCGGCGATGTCGAGAAGATCCTCGCGTTCGCGCGAGCCCTGCCGGGTTCGAACGGCGGTGTACGACGCGCTCGACCAACAGCTGGCCGCCGGCACCGATGCCACGACCGGTTCATCGGGGCCGGCGAGCGCCGCCTACGACGCCCTGCGCCGAGCCATCACGGCCCGGGAGCTGGGCGAGGCGATCGCGCGGGTCGGCTTCCCGGGCCAGGTCTACCCCGCCGGATCGCAGCACCACGCCACCGCCACCCGACTGGTGAGCGCATGGCAGGCCCTCACTCGCGAAGAGGCGACCGCCGCCGGCCGACCCGATGCGTTCCTGGCTTCGCTCGATCTCGGATTCGAACTGCGTCGCATCAACTTCCTGCAGGGCCGCATCGGTCGTGGCATGAAGGCGATGACGCCCGATCTCGACTTCATGCAGCAGCGCGAGATGCGGCGGGCGCTGGACAAGGCGTACGTAGAAGTGGTTACCCGCGCCCGGGTGCTGCGGTACCGGAACCCGACACCGACCGACGTGCAAGTGGCGGTGCGCAAAGAGCTGGGCGCCATCGAGGCCGCCGTCGACCTGAGCGCCCCGCCGCAGCACGTCGACGGCGCACTCAGGAGCCGGCTCCAACCCGGGCAGCCGCTGCGTCAAGCCATCGACAGCCTCATGGCGACCTTCGACGATGGGCTGGACCTGGAGCTGTCCCGCCGCCAGAGCCGCGCCGCCGTCGCCTCCGACCCGACGTTGCGGTCGCTGTGGGACTGGTTCGCCGTCTACGACGAGGCGATGCTGCCGCTACGCGACCTCCTGCCGGGGGAGAACGACGACATCGAGGTGCTGCGGGTCAGCCCGCGTGACACGTGGCGGCTGGTCGACGACAGCAAGCAGGGACCCAAGCTGGCCGGATCCCAGATCCACCACTTCGGAGGGTTCTTCAGCGCCGAATGGCGACGCAACGACATCCTGTGGGGCCGCCTCGATGCCGCCGAGCGGCTCATCAGCGCACTCTGGCCGGCGTCGGCTGGCGGCGACGGCACCGACGAGGACAAGGCGCGCCGGCGTCGCGCGAGCGACGATCAACGCGACGGCCTGATCGCCGAGGCTCACGCCGCCATCATCGGCGACGTCCTGCGGGACGACGCCTATCGGAGCTTGCTCGGTCGCCTCGTGGAGGGTGGCCTCCCGCCGAAGCCGGTCCCGCCGGCGCCGGTTCCGGCCGCCGAGGTCGCCCTCGTCCTCAAAGCCATCCGGCAGAACTACCGGCCGCCACCCCCGCCCCCACCGCAGACCAACGTGATCATGGCCGCCCGAGCCGCACGTGTCGCCAACGGTGTGGGCGAAGGACTGCCGATGGCGCCCGGTCCGCTGCACCAGGTTCGGGTGTGGTCGGGACGCGGGGTGCAGCTGGGCGCCGGCCTCGTGGAGATGGCTTTGGCCAACCGAGCGCGCTCGATCGTCGCCCGCCACCTCCTGGACGTCGCCATCATCGCCGCCGTCCTGATGATCGTGCTCGGCGGCCTCGTCGGGGGACCGGGCGTCACGTCGTTCGGGTGGATCGTGCTGCTGACGACCATCGGCGTGCGGCTGGCCGTCGCGCTGCTGGCCTCGTGGCTCGCCTACGGGCGCTGGAAGCTCGGCGTGGCCGTCGCCGCCATCGTGATCGTCGGTCTGGTCGTCTACGGCCTCGCCTCGTGGAGCGGCTGGCCGCGCGCTGCGGCGATGCTCGGGATCGGTCTGGCCGTCGGTCTCGTCCTGGCGTCGGTGCCGGCGCTCCTGCGCCGGCGGGCATCCACGACGGTGAAGAAGACGAAGCCCGGCGAGCCATCGAAGGCCGTGCCGGCGCGACCTATCGCGGCGATCGCACTCGCCGTCGTCGTGCTCGCCGCCATCGCCGGCGCGGCGGTGGGTCACGGGCACAACGAGTTGAGCGCTCGCGTCTGCCGGATGGACGACGGCTGGTATCGCACGGTCGCCGCTCGGGTCGCCGTCGTGTCGTGCTCGCCCGACTCGGCGGGCACCTGAGTCGGATGCCGGCGTTCACCAAGCTCGGATCCATGCTGCGCGACGGTCCGGTGTTCGAGGAGATCCGCTCGGTCGTCAACGACGATGCCGGCTTCGGGCTGCCGCACACGCAATTCCTAGGCATCGACCGGTCGGTGAAATCGGTGCTTGGCGAGGACCGGGTCGCCGGCCAGCACGCCCGCATCGAGCGCAGCCTGTCGGCGAACCCGCTCGACGAGTCGGTCGTCGTTTTCACCGGCCGGCCGTCGCTGCTCGTGCAGGGTGACTCGTTCGAGCTCCCGCCGTTGCGAACATGGCGGGCCCGCCTGCTGGCGTCGAAGTCGCGCCTGGAAGCAGCGCTGCCATCGGCTGGCCGGGTCGAACTGGCCAGCAGCGACGCCGGCTACGTGGGGACCGGGTGGATGATCGCCGACCGCCACATCATCACGAACCGCCATGTGGCCGAGAGGTTCGCCACGGCGACGCGGCGGGGCGGCGGTTTCGTCATCGCCAACGACCTATCGGGCCGTCCGTACGAGGTGCGCCTGGATTTCCACGAGGAGTTCCAGGGCTTCCGGGCGCCCTTCGAGGTGGCGGTCAAGTCGATCGTGCACATCGAGTCACCGGCGACGAGACCTGATCTCGCCGTCCTGCTCCTGGCGACGGGCGCCATGCTGCCCGAGCCGCTCGAGCTCGGCGACGACCCTGAGCCCGGGCAGTACGTGGCCACCATCGGCTATCCCGCCCGCGATCCCGACATCCCGCTCGACGTCGCCCAACGCATCTTGGGCAACGTGTACGACGTGAAGCGGCTGGCGCCGGGCCAAGTCATCAAGTCGACCGACGGCGAGCCGGCATGGTCGTTCTCCCACGACTGCACCACGCTGGGGGGCAACAGCGGCGCAGTGGTCGTCGATCTGGAGACGGGCAAGGCGGTCGGTCTGCACTTCGCCGGCACCTACCGCACCGCCAACTACGCCGTGCGGCCGTCGCAGATCAAGCGCAGCCTGGCCAAGAAGGCGATCACCCTCCCCGGCCGCTCCTCGATCACCCCGCGGAGCCCCGCCACGGCGCGGCGCGACGCACCCCGCTCGACGGGTCCGAAAGCGGCGGCGTATCGAGACCGAGCCGGCTACGACCCGGCTTTTCTCGGCGAGACCAAGGCGTGGACCGTCGCCCTTCCCGGCCTCGGATCGCATCGAGGAGAGCCTGCGATCGTGGCGGGCACCGCCGCCGATCACGAACTGCGCTACGAGCACTTCTCGGTCGTGCAGCACGCGGCGCGCCGGCTGCCGCTGTTCACCGCCGTGAACATCGTCGGTGTGGACCTTCACCGCCTGCCCCGGAGCTCCGACCTGTGGAACTACGACCCGCGCATCGCCAGGAGCGAGCAGGTGGGCGCCGAGCTGTACGAAGGCAATGATTACGACCGAGGCCACATGGTGCGCCGGCTCGACCCGGTGTGGGGAGACGGCGCCGAGGTGGCCAACGCCGACACGTTCCACTGGACGAACTGCACGCCGCAGCTCCACGAACTGAACACCAAGACCTGGAGCGACCTCGAGGACTACGTCCTCGACAACGCCGGTGCCCACGAGCTGAAGGTGAGCGTTTTCACGGGGCCCGTGCTCGATCCCAGCGACCCCGAGTACCGATCGATACGCATCCCGCAGCAGTACTGGAAGATCGTCGCGTTCCGTCGCACCGACACCAACCGTCTCTCCATCACCGGCTACATGCTCTCTCAGGCCAACCTTCGCCAGCCCTTCACCCGTGAGGCCCCCTTCACGTTCGGCGCCTTCCGCACGTACCAGGTGCCGATCGCCACCATCGCGGCGCGCACTGGGCTCACCTTGACCGCTCACGCGAAGCACGACCCGCTACGGAAGCAGCCCGCCAGCCGGGCGGCCGTGGGCGACCCGGCCTTGCCGATCGATCACGTCGAACAGATCGTGCTCTGAGGGCGAGCGGACAGCCCGCAGATCAACGAGTGGCGCCCGCTGCCTCCTCGTCGCTGATGGATCCATCGGGTGGCGCGACATCGTCGGCGAGATGGACGATGAGCAGCGCCGTGTCGTCCATGCTGCCACCGGGGCGCCGGCGTTCGACCGATGCTCGGATGTTGTCGGCCGTCTCGCCCGGGCTGGCGCCGGCCGACTGGCGGATCGTGTCCCTCAGCTCGGCCAGCGTCATTGCCTGGTCACCCGCCGCATCGGTGACACCGTCGGTGTAGAAGACCACCGTGTCGCCGGGATGCAACGGGTGACGGGTGCGGGTGACGCGCGGCTCGATCAGCCCCAGCACCGTGCCTTCGGTGCCGAGCGCCTCCACGGTGCCGTCGGCGCGGCACACCAGGGGGCCTGGATGACCGCCGAGCGCAACGTCCAGCTCGGCTCGGCCATCGTCGAGCACGAGGAAGGCAAAGCACACGGTGGCGTACGTCTCGGCGTCGTAGGCGTCGATGGCTTCGTACGTCCATCGCAGCACGTCCGCGGGCGACACGAGGTGGCGGGCGGCGACGCGAATCGTGTGACGGGTGACCCCGGTCAGCGCGGCCGCTTCGATGCCCTTACCGCAGGCATCGCCGATGGTGATGCCCCACCGGCCCGGCGCCACCTCGAAGAGGTCGTAGAAGTCGCCGCCGATCTCGCTGCTGGCGTCGGCGGGCCAGTAGCGAGCCGCCAGTTCGACGCCCGGCGGTGACGGCAACTCGCGCGGCAGCAGGCTGCGCTGCAACGTCTCGGCCCGATGGCGTTGGTCCTCGTACAACCTGGACACGTCGGCCGCCAGCGCTTCGGCTTCGCTTCGGCGCCGGAGCAACCGTTGCGTGAGGATCGCCCCGGCGACGACGAGCATGGAGCCGATCACGGCGATCAGGTACGGCAGCACGCGGGACAGCTCGCCACTCAGGCTGGCGGAGGTGGTGGTGACGAGGACGAGCTGATGGTCGCCGAACGGCACCACCGTCTCCGAGGTGCGGCCGGGGATGGGGTCCTGCGCCACGCTGGCATAGAGCAGCTCGCGCCCGGACTCGCCGCCACCGAGATAGGTGGCGTAGTCGAGGTCCTCGAACGGCCCGGTGGTCCGGGAGCGGGTGGTGCGTTCGGGCAGTGCGGACTCGGTGTAGACGACGTAGTGGGCCGGGTTCTGGAAGGAGCGGAAGGCGTAGCCGAGGCGCCGGCCCGGCAGGTCGAGCAGGTCCACCACCCAGAGCTGCGCGCCCGAAGCCGCCCGGTCGAGCATGGTCCTGACGCGGGCGGGCCCAGCGCTGGCGATCAGCGCCGGCTCGCCCAAGGTCACCAGTGGCTCGGTGGAGTCGATCGAGTACAACGACGCCGAGACGAACTGCTTGCCGGGGCCGGTGCCGATCAACCGGGCCAGCACCGCGCTGAAGGCGGCCTGGTCCCCGTTTGTGACCTCCGCCAGCTCGGCCGCCGAGGCCAGCGGTGTCTGCAGACCGCTGATGCCGGTGGCCAGCACCGCCCCGGCCTCACCGGTGCGCTGATCGAGCAGTCGCTGCTCGGCGTCGCGATGGAGCAGTTCGGTCACGACCGTCGCGGTGCCCACGATGAGGAAGCCGGCGAGGAGCACCACCCCCGTCGCGGCGTAGAAGCGCTTCACGACCGGCGCCGGCGCAAGCTGGCCCACACCGTCTTGCCTCCGGGGAACGGCGCCACGCCCCAGGTGTCCGCCACACGGGTGACGACGTGCAGGCCGAGCCCACCGATGCGGCCGGACTCGATCGGCTGCACCTCGGGTAGCTCGTCGCCGGAGTCGGTGACCGCGACCCGTACGGCGTGCTCGTCGAGGGAGCCCAACGTCACGATGTCGCCGACGCCGTAGCGCAGCGCGTTCGTCACCAGTTCGCTCAGTACCAGCGTCGCGTCAGCGGACACGTTCGGCTCCATGGAGTGAGGAGCGAGGAACCGCGCCAGCCACGCTCTGGCCGACGAGACCGACGTCACGTCGCGAGGAAACAGGGCGATCGCGTGGTGCCCCTCCTGGTCGGTTCGGATGACCGGCTCGTGCGACGAAGGATGCGCCATCAGCCGCCCGGGCGATCGTCGGCGAACAGTTCTGCAAGACCCGCGATGTCCAGGACTCGTTGCACTGCCTCAGAGCGGGCGCCGAGGATCACCCGATCGCCGTGGGCTCGACGCAGCAGCAGCAGCGCGCGCACACCGCTGGAGTCGATGAAGGCTACGTCGCCCAGGTCCAGCACGACGATGACGTCCGGCGAGGCGCCCACGACAGCGTCGACCTCGTCGATCAGTGGTCGCTCGGCGGCGAGATCGATCTCGCCCTGCAGGACCATCCGGACTCGATCTGAGGCCAAGGTCTCACATGACCACGCCGATCCCACCCCGCACCTCCCTCCGGCCAGTGCCCGAGACCCTAGGACGGCGGCGACGGACTGACCAGCCATTCGGTGTTGGGATGCCGAAGCGCACGGCCCGGGACGGCGGCGGCACGGGCTGTGGCCGGAATGCCAGAAATGACACAAATGAGCTGGTAGCAGAGCGCACGTTCGCGCCTGTCGGCATCAGCGGGCATTCCCGATGATCAGTCAATGGAGTCTCTGTCGAGCGGTGAATTGCCGCCCTCGCGCCTCGATCTGCGCCACGCCCTGGTGCGGGGCGAGCTGGCGGCGTGGTACCAGCCGACGATGCGGCTCTCCGATGGCGTCGTCAACGGCTTCGAGGCGCTGGCGCGGTGGCATCACCCCCGGTTGGGGCTGCTTCCGGCTTCGATGTTCGTCCCGTTGGCGCAGGAGTGCGGCCTGCTCCACGTCCTCGATGAGTGGATGTGGCACGAGGTGTTCCGTCAGCTGGCTCGGTGGCAGGAGGACGTGCTCGTGATGCCGGGCTTCCGCGTCGGAGTGAACGTCTCGGCCCTCGAGTTCGGCAACCGGCAGTTCGCCGCCCATCTCGTGCGGGCCATCGACCATGCCGGCGTCGACCCGCGCGGGCTCATGGTCGAACTGTCGTCGGCGCAGCTACGGGGAGACGCGGGCGATGCGGTACGGGCGGGTCACGACGTGCACGCGCTCGGCGTCGAGTTGGCCCTCGCCGGCATCGGCCCGAATGGCGCGGCCGGCGACCATTTCTGGTCGATGCCCTTCGACCTCGTGAAGATCGATCGGGCGTTTGTCGTTGCGGCCACGGCGACGGCTGGGCGGGTCACGGTGAGGGCGCTGGTGAAGCAGGCGAACCTGCACCGGGTGAGGGTCTTGGCCGAAGGGATCGAGACGCGCCAAGAGGCCGACGAGGTCCGTCGCCTCGGCTGCCACGGGGGCCAGGGTTTCTTGTGGATGGCGGCCGTCCCGGCTGACGAGGCCGAGGCCCTGCTCAATATGGGCGCGGCGGCGTAGGCGTCTGCGGCACCCGCCTTCGCCGGGGCGTGGCCGAACCAGCGCCGGGCGCCGCTACTCCTCGTCGCTGCCGGTGAAGGCGATGAGCCCGCCGCCGTCGAGCACGAGCGTCTGGCCGGTCATCCATGATGCGCCGGCGGTGAGGTAGAGAGCGGCCTCACCGACGTCCTCGGGCTCACCGAGACGTTGCAGCGGGTAGGTCTTGGCGGTGCGCTCGCCGCGCTCGCCTTCCCAGAGGATGCGGGCGAAATCGGTGCGGATGACGGCCGGAGCGATGGCGTTCACCCGCACGTTCGGCGCCAGCTCGGCGGCCAGTTGCCTGGTCATGTGGATGAGCCCGGCCTTCAGAACGGCGTACAGCCCGAGGTCGGGCGACGTCTTGTACCCGCCCACCGACGCGATGTTGATGATGCTGCAGCCGCCGTGGTCCTTCATCCACGCCTGCCACGCGATCTGCGACCACGCCAGGGGCCCGCGCAGGTTCACCTCGACCGTCTTGTCCCACGCCGACAGTGGCGCCTCGATGAGCGGCCCGGCGTACGGGTTGGTGGCGGCGTTGTTCACGAGCACGTCGCAGCTTCCATAGCGCTCGATGCACGCCGCCACCACCCGATCACCGTCTTCCGGCCGGCCGGTGTGGCCGGCCATCCACGACACGTTCGGCCCCAGCTCCGCGGCGGACGCCTCGAGCACCTCCGGCTTGCGCGCCGTGATGAGCACCTGCGCGCCCGCATCTGCGAACGCCTTGGCGATGCCCTTGCCGATCCCCTTCGAGCCACCCGTGACGATGGCGGCCTTGCCGTCGAGGCGCAGTTCCATGTTCGGACCGTACCCGGGCCCATGCCCGCAGGCGAGTGGCCCCAGGCCCGAGCCAGGGCCTTAGGCCGGCGCCGGGGCGGGCGCCGGGCTCGGCACCCGAGCCGTCGTCCGGGCGGCGTTCAGGGCGATCTCGCTGATGAGCTCGTCCCACCGGGTACGGGGCAGATCGTGACCCATGTCCGGGTACATGACGAGACGCGAGCCCGGTACCGCCTTCGCGGTGGCGATCCCACCCGACGGTCGCACCAGTCGGTCGGCAAGCCCGTGGACCACCAACGTCGGCGCGGTGACGGCGGCCAGGTCGGCGGTGCGGTCGGGACTGGCGGCGATGGCCACGGTCTGGCGGGCGGCGCCGGCGGGGTCGTAGTTGCGCTGGAAGGCAGCGGTAGCCGCCTCACGCGCCAGCGCCTCGTCGAAGTGCGCACCCGCGGTGAGCCGGGAGATCTCGACGCCGTTGTCGATCGCCTCGTCGGGGTCTCTCGTCAGCAGTGCCGGCAGCTTGCGCAGCAGCCTCGGGCTGACCTTGCCGTGGCGGCGGTCGCCGGTGTTGGACATGATCGAGGTGAGACTGGCCACCCGGTGGGGATGACGTATGGCGATCGTTTGAGCGATCATGCCGCCCATCGACGCACCGACGACGTGGGCCCGATCGACGCCGAGGTGCTCGATCAGCCCTGCGGCATCGTCGGCCATGTCGGCCAGGGTGTAGGACGAGGTGGCGAAGCGCGGCGACACCACGCTCAGGATCATCTGGCGCTTGGTCGGCGGCGGCACGTCGATCTTCGTCGACAGGCCGATGTCGCGGTTGTCGAAGCGGATGACGCGAAAACCACGTGCCGTCAGGGCGCCGACGAAATCGAGCGGCCAGGCGATGAGCTGTCCACCCAGGCCCATGACCAGCAGAAGAGGGTCGGCGCCGGCGTCTCCGTGGACGTCGTATTCGATCGTGATGCCGTTCACGTGCGCTGATGCCATGAGGTCAACCCTAGGCCCGGTCCGCCCGATGCCCGAGGCGCAGAGTCGCTCGGCGTTCCTCCCGCCTCGCTACTGTGCCGGTCATGAGTCGTGTCGGCCGGGGAGTGGTCATCGGCGCCGTCATCGGTGGCGTCATCGGGTTGTTCGTGGGTCTCATCGTCCATCAACTGGTGGACTCGGGCTCGACCGCCGTCTACAACTTCGTCGGCGCCCTGATCGGGCTGATCATCGGCGTCATCCTCGGTGGCTTCTACGGCGGCGCGTTGCGATTGCCCCGAGACGGCTCGTCCGAGTGAGGTTGGCCAAGCACCTGACATGACTCGAGAGGTGGCGCCGTGGCGGTGGCGCCTCTTCGCCGGACCCGCCGACGAGCCGCGTTCGCGCCGCGCCTCCGAAGTCATCGCGCTCGTCGGGTCGGGCTTGGCGCTCGCCATCATCGGTTCGATCTCGCAGCCTCCGGCCGGCTTCGAGCGGGCCGTACTGACCCTGATCCGGGTCGTACCCGACGGCCTTGACGGCCTGTGGCAGTTTCTGATCGACCTCGTCACCATCATGGCGATCGGCGTCGCCGCGGCCTCGGTGGTACGCCGGCGTTGGACGGTCGGGCGCGACCTCCTCGTCGCCTTCGTCGTGGCCGCGGCGCTGTCCTCGCTGGTGGCCCGCTCGGTGCTGGGATCGTGGCCGGCGATCTGGGACTCCGTGCGTGCCAGCCGATCGGTGTCGAGCTTCGCACCGTTGCGGCTCGTGCTGCCCGGCGCCGTGGTGCTGACCGCGTCGCCGCATCTCAGCCAGCCGGCGCGGCGCCTCGGACTGACGGTCGTGCTGCTCGGTCTCGTAGCCACGGTGCTGTTCGGCTCCGCGTCACCGACCGGCGCGACGGCGGGCGTGCTCGCGGCGGCCATGGCGGCGGCGATCGTGCACCTGATCTTCGGCTCCCCCCGCGGCCGGCCCGGCCTCGACGACGTTGCCATCGCCCTCGTCGGCCTCAAGGTCGATGCTCGCGCGTTGGGTGTCGCCGTCCGCCAGCCGGCGGGCGTCTTCGTGGTGGACGCGCTCGACGCCGACGGCGATCGCCTCCTGCGCGACGCCGAGGTCGGCCTGACCGACTTCCGCGGCGCCACCGTCACGCCGACCGAGACGCAGCTGCGCACCGACGACGCCCAGCTGCTGGTCACCACGGCCGTCGCCGCGGGGAGCGATGCCGCGCTGCCCGCCGCCCTCGAGGCCCTCGGGCCGAGGGGCTGGAAGCGGCCCTGCCCTTCGTGCAGCTCACCGCACTCACCGCCCGGCAGCGGGAGCTGGTGCGCGAAGCCGGCCTCGACCTCGACCAGCTCCGCGACCGCGCCGCCGAACTGGCCGGTGTCCCCGCGCCCGATCTGCAGCGGCTTCGGCGCGTCACCTTGCGGTCGGTGATCCAGGTCGTGCTGCTCATCGTCGCGTTCTTCGCGCTGGCGTCGGGCCTGGCCGGACTGGACTTCGGCGACCTGTGGCGCCAGATCCAGGATGCGGCAGTTCTTCGTCCAGGTCGTGCTGCTCCTGGGGATACTGGGTCTCACCTCGGCGTCGCTCGAGCTCGACGTCGGTGGGGCGGCGCCGACTGGGCTCGTGCGGCTCTTCATCGTGGTGCTGGCGATAGGGCTCGCCGCCATCGTCGTCGTGCTGCTGATCCCACGGTTGCGCCGCCTCGTCCTGGGCGGCGTCCGGCGACTCCTGATTGATGCCATCGCCGCCATCAAGGGGCTGAACTCGCCGCGGCGGCTCGGGATGGCTGGGTGAGCTCGTGCTCATCAACGTCAGCGTGTCGCTGCTGTCCGGCGTCATCCCCATCCCCGGCGGGATCGGCGTCGTCGAGGGAGGACTCACGCTCGGGCTGGTACGAGCGGGCGTCCCCGAGGAGGCCGCGTTCGCCGCTGTACTGATGTACCGGCTGGCGACCTTTCGCGTTGCGCTGGCTGGAGCGCAACAAGCACCTCTTGATCGACCTCCGGGTCGCCTGCCATACACCCGTTGCGGGTCTAGCCACCGAGCCGAGGCATCCGTAGGGTGCCTCACGATGCGGCGATCTCGCTCACGAGCAGCAGCAGCGTGGGTGGTCGCCGGGACCATCCTGCTCGCCGCCGCTGCCTGCAGCGGCGACAATAAGACGGCCACCACCACGACCGTGCCCGCGTCCACCGTGGCGCCGGCGCCTGAGGTGTCGACCACGGGGGCGCCGGTGGTCGCGCCGAAGTTCACCTTCGGGTTCCTCGCCCCGGGGGCCCCGCTGCTCCTGGGCCTCGCGTACGCCCAGGAGAACGCGTTGTCTCTGGCCGTGAGCGACATCAACGCCGGTGGCGGTGTGCTCGGCGCACCGGTGGACGCCATCACGACCGACGACGTGTCGGCGGGTTCCGTCACCGGCGCCGTGACCTACCTCGTGGACTCTGGGGCCAGCGTCGTGCTGGGACCCGTCGGGTCCACTGATGCCCTCGCCGCCATCCCCGCAGTTGCGGCGGAGGGAACGGCCGCCTGTTCGGGCTCGGCCACCGTGCCGCACCTGAACAGCGACCCGCCCCAGGCGGCGTTCTACCGCACCGCCCTGCCCGATCAGTACACGATCGACTTCGCCGCCCAGCAGATCGTGGCCGAGCGCGACGCCGCCGCACCCGCCGACCCGTGGAAGGTCGCCATCGTCGCCCGCAGCGACGACTACGGCACGGCCGTGAGCGCCGGACTGTCGTCACTGCTGTCGAGCCAGGGCATGTCGACCACCGTGATCTCGTACCTGCCCGGGCAGACCTCACTGAGCCGGGAGGCGGGCCAGGCGGCCGCCTTCGGCCCGAACAAGGTCGTCGTCGTCACCTACGAGGAAGCACCGCGACTGCTCGACCAGCTCGTGAACGCTGGTGTGCCGCCTACCGCCATCCTCGGCTTCGATGCGCTCTTCACACCGCGTCTGGCCGACCGGACGTTCTCGGGTGCGCCGGAGAAGCTCGACGGTCTGACGATGATCGGCGTCACCGGCGACCGGGCCTTCATCCAGCGCCTCCAGGCGCTGCCGTCCGGTCAGATCATCTACGGCCCGCAGCTCTACGACTGTGCCATGGTCATGGCGCTGGCGGCGGAGGCGGCCGGGTCGGCCGACCCCAACGTGTACGTGGCCCAGATCCCCAAGGTCCTGAGCGGGTCCCGACCGTGCTCCACCTACGCCGATTGCCGGGCGCGTCTCGCAGCCGGCGACACCGTCGCCTATCAGGGCCAGATCGGCTCGTTCACCTTCGACGCCACCAACAGCCCGACCGCATCGCGGTTCACGGTGGCCAACCTGGCCAACGGTGAGGTCGTCGTGGCCAAGACCATCGACGTCGACATCGCCGCCCAGCGCTCGGCGGAGGCAGCCGAGCTGGCCACGGCGGCCGCGCTGCAGACGATCCGGCTCCAGCAGGCCCTCGCCGCCCTCGGCCTCTACAGCGGACCGATCGACGGCGTGCCGTCCGAGGCCCTCACTGCATCAATCGGGGCGTTGCAGCAGCGGCTCGGGGTTCCCGTGACGGGCGTCTACGACGCCGCCACCGACGCTGCCTTCCGCGCCCAGCTGGGAACGGCTGGTGACACGGTCAGCACCGCCACCGCCAGCCTCCAACAAGCGCTCACCGACCTGGGGCTCTACTCCGGACCGATCGACGGGGTCTACTCGGCCGCCACCATCGCCGCGGTCCGGAGCCTGCAGGCGTCGCTGGGCGTGCCCCAGACCGGCGTCGTCGACGCCGCCACCGTGCAGGCGGTGTATGCGCGCGGCGCGGCCTCGGTCCCCCCGCCGCCGGAGCCGACCACGATCCCGCCGACCGAGCCCGCGACGACGCCACCGACCGAGCCGCCCACGGTTGCGACCACCGTGCCCGCGCCGACGGTGCCCGCGACACCGCCGCCGACCGAACCGGCCACGACGGCCAAGCCGCCGGCGACCACGGTGCCCACGACGCCACCGAGCGAGCCCCTGCCGCCTGATACGCCTGACGTCGTGAGCGTGCTGCGCGCCGACGGTCGTTTCACGACCTACCTCGGCCTGCTCGCCGACGCCGGCCTGGCCGACTCGCTGGCCGTCCTCGGACCGGTGACCGTGTTCGTCCCCACCGACCAAGCGTTCGCGGCGCTGCCCGCGGGACAGCTCGACGCGGTGCGGGCTGATCCTGACAAGCTCTACGACCTGCTCTTGGCCGGGATGGCCAAGGGTCGCCTGACGTCAGAGGACCTGTCGGCGGGCGCCACGGTCACCAGCCTGTCCGACACCGTGCTGACCATCGGCACCTCAGGGAGCGCCATGACTGTCAACAACGCGCCAGTGTTGTCGCCCGAGCTGGCGGCCTCGAACGGCATCGTCCACCCCCTCAGCGCGGTGCCGGCGTGAGCCCCGTCGCGAAGCGATCCGGTGCGGGACGCTTGCGCCTGCTGGCTCCGGTAGCCGTCGTCGGCGTCCTCGGGTTGCTGGCCAGCTGCGGCTCGGACAGCCCCGACGCCCCGGCAGCGGGCGGCAACGCGGCCGGTGCCGCCACGACGGCGGCGGCGTCGGTGCCACTCGAGGGCACCACGTGGGAGCTCGAGGCCACGGCGCTCAACCTCCCGGGCGGCGACCGCATCCAGCCGACACTGCTGCTGAGTGACGGTCGCGCCTCCGGCTTCACCGGCTGCAACCGGCTCAACACCAGCTACACCACGTCCGGCTCGTCGCTGACCTTTGGCCAGGCGGCCATGACCAACATGGCGTGCCCCGCGGTGGAGACGGCGATCGAGCAGGCCTACCTCGCCCGCCTGGCGCAGGTGGCCACCTACGAGCTGGGTCCGTCGTCGCTCGTGCTCAAGGATGCGTCGGGCGCCACGGTCCTGACGTTCGCGGCGGCGAACTCGTCGCTGGTCGGCGACTGGACCGTCACCGGCTACCTCACGTCCTCGGGCAACGCGTTCACGTCGGTCGTCAACGGCAGCGAGCTCACGGCCGGCTTCGTCGCTGACGGCACGGTGAACGGCAACACCGGCTGCAACACCTTCCGCGGCCCGTGGACGCAGGGACCCGGCGATGCGGTCACCATCGGGCCGCTGGCGGCGACGCTGGCCGCCTGTACGGACCCGGACCTGTCGACGCAAGAGACGTCGTATCTCCGGGCGCTCGAATCGTCGACGACCGCGGAGGTCGCCAGTCACGAGGCGACGCTCTTCAACAGCGCCGGGCAGCGCGCCCTCACGCTCTCGCGCTGAGCGTCTACCCCGCTCAACCGTCAGTGCTCGAGGTGACGGACGCCCTCGACGGTGATGTTGAGATCGTGGAGGCGAGCGAGCAACGCGACGAGAGCGGACTGGTCAGGCAACGTCAGCATGACCCGGCCGTCTTCGGCCCGGATCGAGGCCGGTCCGACGCGCTCCTCCAGGTCCGCCCACACCGGCCCCTCGGCGCGGCCTATGACGACGACCTCGTACGCCATCACCACCTCCATCGCGGATGGTATGACGGGCATGGAAGGTCTGGTACACCCGTCTCGGGTGGATAGGTACCTCATTCCCAGCCTCTCCCAGTCCTGCGCTTAACATGACAGGGTGACGGCAACGCAACCGAGCCGGGCACTCCCTCGGGTGCTCCTCAGCAAAGTCGTCGCACCGTCGTTGCCGCGTGGCGCCATCGCCCGGCCCCGACTGCTTGCCGATCTCGCGAAGGGCGAGCGGGTCACGTCCATCGTTGCTCCGCCCGGCTACGGCAAGACCGTCGCCGCCCGCCAGCTGATCGCCGCGACGGGCACCCCGGCGGCGTGGTTCGACGTCGACCTTCTCGACGACAACCCGACGTCGTTCTGGCTGCACTTCATCGGCGCCCTCCAGACCGTCATCCCCGGACTGGGCGAAGAGCCGGCGCTGCTGCTGGCGGAGCGCGGCCCCCGCAACGCTCAGTTCCTGGCCGCGCTGATGACCGAGATCGAAGCGAGCGGCCTGAGCCGCATCGTCGTGCTCGACGGGCTCATGGCGGTCACCGATCGCTCCGTGTTCGAGAGCCTCGCGCTGCTCGTCGACCGGATCGGCCATCAGCTCCGGTTGGTCCTGGTGTCGCGCTCCGACCCACCGCTGCCCACGGCTCGCTGGCAGTCGGCCGGATGGCTGGGTGAGCTTCGGGAGGAGCAACTGAGCTTCACCGACGATGAGGCGCTGGCCGTGGCCAAGACGTTCACCGACCTCGCACTGGCCGACGATGCGGTCCTCGCCTTGAACCGGCGCACCGAGGGGTGGCCCGTCGGGCTGCAGCTGGCGCTGCTGTCGCTGCGCAACGTCGCCGACCCTGATCTCGGCGCCCGCCGGGTGGCGGGGTCGGACCGGCTGCTGGCCGACTACCTCGTCACCGAGGTGCTCGAGCAACTCCCGCCGAGGGAGCGTCAGGTCGCGCTGGACCTGTCGGTGCTGGAGTGGTTCGACGCCGAGCTGTGCCGATCCCTTCTCGGAAGCGATGCCGTGCCCATCGCGCGGGAGCTCCAGCGCCGCCGCCTCTTCCTGGCCACGATCGACGAGCACCGCGGCGCCATGAGGTTCCACTCGTTGTTTCGCGAGCTCCTCGAAACGGAGTTGCGCTGGCGCGATCCGGACCGTCGCATCACGCTGCACCGTGATGCCGCCAAGTTGCTGGCCGATCGGGGCGATCTGAACGCGGCCTACCGCCACCTCGTCAAGATCGACGACCTGGAGTCGGCTCGCAACCTGGTCCTGCAGCCGGCGTTGGCACTGGTCGACCGGGGGGACGCGGCCGGCCTGGCCCAGCGGATGCGTTCGCTCCCGCCGGACATGGAGGTCGACAGCCCCGACCTCGCCCTCGACCTAGCGGTGGCGTGGTTCTTCGCCGGCCACGACCGGGAGGCGACGGAGTGGTGCGACCGGGCCGAGCGCATGGCCCCGAGCGACGACGCCGACGCGACCCGCCTCCGCGTGCACTCCACCCGGTGCATCGTGGCGCTGATGCGGGGCGAGCTGGCCGCCGCCGTCGACCACGTGTCGGCGGTGGAGGCAATGGCGGGGCGCGTCCCGATGGGCAGCTACGTCGAGGCCCGCTTCGCCACGGTGGCGGCGCGAGTGATGCTGGCGTCGCGGCGCCTCGACGAGGCTCGCACCTGGGTCGCGGGCGCGGCGGAGATCACCGAACCGGCCCCCGTAGCGAGGGTGATCGTCCCCGCGCTGGTGGCCTGGCTGGAGATGGAGCTCGGCGATCTGGCGCGCGCCACCGCCATTGCCGAGGGCGCCTGCGCCCACGTCGAGGAGGTGGGCCAGCGCCCTCATCACGGTGCGTTCGAGGCCCTCGTCGTCGCCGCCTGGTGTCGGGTCGGGGCGGGCGACCTCGTCGCGGCCGAAGAGCTCGCCGAGCAAGCGCGCATCGACGGCGACATGCTCGGCTTTCCGTGGAACCGCATCCGCGCCGGTGTCCTCGCCGGCGAGATCTGTCGCCTCACGGAAGGGCCTCGGGCGGCGCTCGAGGCGGTGCGGGCACTGAAGGAGCAGGCGCCCGAGCGGGAACCGGGCCACCTCGTCGACGAGCTGCACCTCCTCGAAGCACGCTCGCTCGCCGGCTGCGACGCCGACGATGACGCCCGGTCGGTGCTGGACCTGGTCGCCGACGGTCCCCGCCGCAGCCTCCTACTGGCCCGGATCGCCACCAAGCAGGGTTCGTTCGGGCCGGCCGGCGAGCTGCTCGCCGATCGGGCCAGGTGGTCGGTCGCGGAGCGCCTCGAGGCCGAGGTGCTGCTGGCGGTGGACCCATCGGGCGCGAAGGCGGAGGAGCGAATGGCAGCGGTGCTGGCCCAAGGTGCGGCCACGGGATGGGTGTCGCCCTTCCTCGGCCAGGACGCCGCGGTCGCGCGGCTGCTCGACGGGCTGCCGGTCGAGCGCCTGCACCCGCTCCTTGCCGCCGCTCGGCGGCCGCGCCCCGACCCGGCCCGCGCCAACACCGAGTTGCTGGAGCCGTTGACGGCGCGCGAGCTCACGATCATCGAGCTGCTCCCGACCCACCTCTCCTACGCCCAGATCGGCGAGCGGCTCTACCTCTCGATCAACACGGTCAAGGGCAACCTCAAGACGATCTACCGCAAGCTGGGCGTGAGCTCGAGGGCCGGCGCCGTCGAGGTGGCAGCCGAGGCCGGATTGGTCTGATCGCGGGGTTCACAGTGGTGGGGTCGGCGCGAGACCACCCGATCGGGGTGTAGTCGCCCTCGCCGCACCGTTCCACGATGCTCGGTGCCGCGAGTTCCTGCGGCTTCACGATCGGAGCAGATCAGTGTTTGCGTATGACTACCCGTTGTTGGGTGCCTTCTGGACGATCCTGTGGATCTTCATCTGGATCATGTGGATCTTCCTGCTCTTCCGCATCATCGTGGACATCTTCCGGAGCCACGACATGGGCGGATTCGCGAAGGCGCTCTGGCTCATCTTCGTGCTGATCCTCCCGTTCCTGGGTGTGTTCGTCTACGTCATCGCGCGTGGCCACGGCATGGGTGAGCGCGACATGGCCATCGCCCAAGCCCGGAACGACCAGTTCAACGCCTATGTTCGTGAGGCCGCCAGCACCGGCGGGGGCACGGCCGATGAGCTGGCCAAGCTGGCCGACCTGCGCGAGCGCGGCGTGATCACCGACGCCGAGTTCGCCGCCCAGAAGGCCAAGCTGCTCGTCTGACACCCTCGCCAGGGCCAACTGATGCGCTTTTCCCCGTCTGTGACGGACAAAGCGCGTCAGTTCGCCAGTCGGTCAGGTACCGAGGCGCTTGATCAGCGCCAGCTGGGCGTCGTCGAGCCGCACGACGGACAGCCTCGACTGCCGCACCAGCGGGCTGGTGGCAAAGGCCGGATCGGCCTTCATCTCCGTCAGGGTCACGAGCCGGCCGAGGGGCCGATCGGCCTTGATGTCGACCCACACGCGCTTGGCGTCCGGATCGGTCGGGTCCGGGTACGGCGCCGTCACCACCTCGGCCAGGCCGACGGCGGCCTTGTCGGTCTGGGAGTGGTACACGACGACCGTGTCACCGACGGCCATCGCTCGCAGGTTCAGCTGCGCCTGGGCGTTGGTCACGCCGTCCCAGTGGGTCGTCCCGTCCCGCTCGAGATCGGCATAGCTGTACGTCCCGGGTTCGGTCTTCACGAGCCACGCGGTCACCCGCGCAGCCTATGCACGCACTCGTGGACGAACGAGAGCTTCTCCATGACCGGTCGGGTCAACGCGAACGGGTAGAGGCGGCGATCGCCCATGCTCTGGCTGACGGCGTTCAGCGCGTCGGCCAGCGGCACCCAGACATCCAGGATCGTCCTGAAGCTCGACGGATCCGCGCTCAACTGCTCGTCGAGCTCGTGCAGTGCCATCGCCGGCGCCGACCCGCTGGCGACCGGACCCACGAGGCGGATGCCGAAGGCGGCGGCGGTCTGGAGCGTGTCGCGGATGTGGAGGTAGTGGGCGAAGGTCTCGGCCCAGTCTTCCCACGGGTGGGCGGCGGCGTAGGCCGAGATGTGCTCCTCGTCGGCCTCACCGTCGAGCAGGCGGTCGTAGTGGCGGGCCATGGCGGCGGCGTAGTCGGCCCGCTCGTCACCGAAGCAGGCGCGGAAGGCCTCGACGCGTCCGGCCTGCTGCACCAGGATGGTCCAGTAGTAGTGGCCGATCTCGTGGCGGAAGTGGCCGAGGAGCGTGCGGTACGACTCCGCCAGGTTCCGCCTGATCTTGTCGCGCCGGAAGTCGTCGTGCTCGGTGAGGTCGATGGTGACCACGCCACCCCGGTGGCCGGTGACGCCCGATGCCCCCGGCGCGTAGACGAGGTCGAACGCCAGCCCGTTCGGCTCACCGTCGCTCCTCGCCCGGATGGGCAGGCCGAGCTCGTGGAGCTGGAAGATGAGCAGTCGCTTCGTCGCTTCCGCTTCGGCCCACGCCTCGACGGCGTCGGGGTCGGCGTGGTCGGGACGCCCGCGCGTGAGGCGGCAGGACGCGCACCAGGTCTCGGGCCCGTCGGCGGGAACCATCCAGTTGCAGCCCCACGCCGCGTTCAGGCACCGCCAGTGCACCTGGCCGCGATGGACGAACGGCGTCGAGAATTCCGTGTCGCTGACCGGCTCGAGGACGACGAGCTGACCCCTGCCGATGAGGTAGCCCTGCGGGCTGTCGCACGACCAGCACTGCATCGCGCTGAACGCGACACGATGTTGGCAGCGCTGGCAGCGAAAGACGCGCAACGTCGTCCCTTCTCATTCCTGCATCTCATTCGTGCGAGCGGACGGAGGCGCACGACGGGATGGATCATGGTAGCCATCGGCACAGTGGCTGCCGGATCAAGGGTCTCATCGACTAGGTTGCGGCACAGCGAAAGGTTGCCGATGAGCATGAGCCGCACTGAACGATTGAGGCACATGCACGAGCGCCGCCTTCTGTGGAAGCCGGTGCCCCATTGTGAGACCTGCGGTCGGGCGCTCACGGCGCTCAGCGACGAGGGGACGGCACCCTGCGAGAGGTGCCTCACGGTTGCCGGCGACGTCGTCGTAGACACACCGGCCCTGGTGGCCGCCGCCTTCCACGCCGCCGCCGCCGACCCCGACCTGCTGGTCGAGCAGACGAAAGGCGTCCCGTCGATCTGGGACGTACGACTGCGGCCCGGCACGGTGGAGACGCGCATCGTGTCCAGCTCGGCGCGCGGGCAGCGGGGCTGGTCGGTGCTGCGGCTCACGCCGGCGTTCGGCGCCGATGTCGAGGTGTACTCGCTGGCGTCGTCGGCCATTGCCGAGGCCGTGCGCGTGGTGCTGGCCGCTGTGGACACGACCGCCCGGGTCGTTGATGTCCGTACCGGCCGCACGCTGATCGTGACGGCGGCCTGAGCGTGAGCACAGGCGTCGACCTCGCGCCGGGCGTGTCCGCCGGCGCCCGCTCGCCGTCATCGCCCTCGAACGGCATCTGCTGGACCACCGTGGCCGGCCTCGGTGTCATCCACGCCGCCGCCGTTGCCGGCGTCGTCTACGCCGTGCTGCGGCCGTCGGTGCCGACGCTGGTCCTCGCCGTTGCCATGTACGTCGTCTGCGGGCTGTCCATCACCGCCGGCTACCACCGTCTCTTCGCCCACCGCACCTATCGGCCGCATGCCGTCGTGCGGTGGTTCTTCTTGGTCTTCGGTGCGGCCACGTTCCAGAACTCGGCACTGTCGTGGAGCGCCGACCATCGGGCCCATCACGCCGACACCGACGGGCCCGGTGACCCGCACGCCGTCGTCAAGGGCGCGTGGTTCGCTCACGTCGGCTGGCTGTTCCGCCGGCGCGCCGCGTCGGCTGACGTCACCCGCCAGAGCGACCTGTGGGCCGTGCGCAGCATCCGGCTGCAGCACCGCTTCTCCGTCGTCGTGGCCGTGGGCGCCGGCCTGTTGCTCCCTGCGCTGATCGCCGCCCAGTGGGGCGACTTCTGGGGCGGTCTGCTCGTCGCCGGCTTCCTGCGCGTCGCGGTGATGTTGCAGACGACGTTCTGCATCAACTCGCTGGCCCACCTCGTCGGGCGCCAGCGCTACGACCGCGACGCCTCGGCGCGCGACAGCGTGCTCACCGCGCTGGTGACCTTCGGCGAGGGCTACCACAGCTTCCATCACCGCTTCCCGTTCGACTATCGCAACGGCGTGCGCTGGTGGCAGTGGGATCCGGGGAAGTGGCTCATCTGGTCGATGAGTCGCGTCGGGCTGGCCACCAAGCTGCGCACCGCGTCCAAGTCCAGCATCGCGAAGGCGGCGGCCGGCTGACGGCGCGAGGCGGGCTGACGCCCGACTGGTTCAGGCGTCGCGAGGCGCGTGGGCCGACAGGAACCGCTGCCCTTGCACCGTGAGCTCGAGGTCGGTGAACCACGGTCCGGGCTGGCGGGCGCCGCGCTGGCCCCAGATGAACGAGCGGGCCTTTGCCTCCTGGAGCCATTCGGCGACGGATCCGAGCGGCATCTGCAGTGCACCAGCGAGCATCTCGTTGTCGACCGGTGCGTCGGCGTAGTCGCCGTCGCGCACCGCTTGCAGCAATCGCACCAGTTCATCCTCAGCAGCCATTGGCGTCCTCCGGTGTCGCGAGCGAGGTCCAAGACGCGCAACGGACCGCTGGCCGGTGGGGCCAGCGGTCCGTCGACGGAGATCGGTACTGCGTCAGAGCGGCCTGACGTTCTGCGCCTCTTCTCCCTTGCGGCCGGGAGCTACGTCGAACTCGACCCGCTGGCCCTCTTGCAGTGACTTGTATCCCGAGCCCTGGATGCTCGAGTAGTGGACGAACACATCGTCACCCTGATCGCGCGAGATGAAGCCGAAGCCCTTCTCTGCGTTGAAGAACTTCACGATTCCTTCGGTCAACTGAGTCTCTTCTCACGAACGGACGCGTCCGGTGTGACGTAGTCCGCCGGCGAGGCTAGCCGCTTGTCAGATGCTGCCCGACGGAACGGTGGGCACCGGCGTCGGGTCGGTCGTCAGGGTCGTGGTGGTGGTGGCGGCGCTGGTGGTGGTCGTGGCATCCGTGGTGCTGGTCGTGGCCAACGCTGCGGTGGTCGTGGTGGTCGGCTGCTCGGGCGGCTGGGCCGACTGCGTCTCATTGCCACCCACGACCGACACCACGGAGATCGGGGGTCCGCTCGGCGCCGTCGTGGCCGGCGTGGACACGTCGGGAACGCTCGGCTCGGTCGTCCCCGCGCCATCGGTGCTACCGGTGCCGTGCGTCGGGTCCGATGTCGAGGTGTCCGTGTCGGACACGGGGTGATGGTCGCCCGCTGTGTCGGGCGTGGTGGTGCCCGTGGGCGCACTGGTGTCCGCCGGCGCCGCGGTGTCGGGCTTGGCGGTCCCGGCCGGTGACGTCGCCACCGTGGTGTCGACTGGCGGCGGGCCGATCAGTGCGGTCGTCGGCGTGGTCGAGTCGGTGGCGGCGATGGCGGTGGCGGCGCTGTTGCCGGCGGTCTCGCCGACCGGTAGGCCGAGGGCGTCGGGCACCGATGCTGACGCCGCCGAGCGGTGCGAGCCACCCACGGCGGCGGCGGTGGTGCTGGCGGTCGTGGTGGCCGCGTCGGCGGCGCTGGGGGACAGGACGGCCTGGAGCCCGATGTAGGGCAGGGGCCGGAGGGCATCGAACGCGTCGAACGGTGCCCGCTCGGCCACGCTCACCGTGGCCACGGTGACGGCCGCCGCACCCGCGGTCGTGAGGAACTGGGCGGTCACCACCCGGCGGATGACCCCGATCACCTTGGCGCCGTAGACGACGAACGGCGTGCCGATGAAGGCGGGCCACTGCAGGGCGCGCAGCGGGCGGCTGACGATACGCAGCTCTTCCACCGCTTCCGTGCAGCGGCTGCACTCGGCCAGGTGGGCGCCGAAGGTCAGCTGCTCCTTGGCCCGCATGCGGTTGCGCACGTACCGAGCCAGTTCGGACGGCTCCCGGTGACACAGGGCGGTGGGCTGGTGCTGGACGTGGGCGGCGAGGTAAGCGTCGGCCAGGCCTTCGCGGGCGCGGAAGGTGAGGGCGGCGACGGCGGTGGGTGCCAGCTCCAGCTCGTCGGCCAGGTCCCGAGGCGAGCGGCCCTCGATGTCGGTCTGCCAGAGCACCTGCTTCCACCGGTCCGAGAGGGAGGCGAAGGCCCGGCTGACCAGGTTGGACTCGGCGAACTGGTCGAGATCAGCGCTCTGGTAGGTGGGATGGTGGTCGATGGCGGCCATCACCTCGGACTCGCCAGGCAGCGATTCGCGAGCGCTGGCGCCGGCGCGGTCGTAGCAGACGTGGCGGATCACGGTCATGAGGTAGGGCCGCAGCGCGACTTCGGGTCCACCGCCGCGGCGCATGACCGACAGCACGCGGGCGAAGGCCTCGGCCACGGTGTCTTCGGCGTCGGCCGACGACCGGGTCAGGGAGCGGGCGGCGGCGCGGCCGGCGCCGACGTGGCGGCGATACAGCTCACCGAAGGCGGCGTCGTTGCCTTCCCGAACGCTGGCCAGGAGCTCACTGTCTTGCGAGCTCTCCAGCTCCCTTACCTGGTTGCGCATGCCTCTCCCACTCATCGGACGGGTTTGTCCGTACATGAGCCTGACGTAAGAGGTACGGAGGAATGACGGGGTTCGCGCCGTTTCGTCACTGTTTGTCATCACATCGACACGCTGAGTCGTCTATGTGGTGCCCGGACATCCCCCTGGGGCGCCGTCCGGGGTCGTTGCCGTCACCGGGCTGCTCCCGATCGACGCCTGGCCTTCGCCGCCGCCGCCTTCGCCCTCATCGTGGTGCCCGGCCCCTGCGTGCTGTTCGTGATCGGTCGGGGCATGGCCCTCGGTAGGCGCGCCGCGCTGGCCACCGTGGTGGGCAATGCCGCCGGGGTCTACGTGCAGATCGTCTTCGTGGTGCTGGGGGCCGGGGCCGTGGTCGAGCGCTCGGGGGCCGTGTTCACCGTCATCAAGTTGGTCGGCGCCGCCTACCTGGTGGTGCTGAGCGTCCGGGCGATCCGCCACCGCCACCGGCTGGCCCACGTGATCGACGCCGCTGTCGAGCCCCGCAGCGTGGGACGCCTGCCGCAGTTCGTCGACCACTCCCTGGGCCATCCGGCGCTGCAGATGCTGACCCTCGGCCTCATCTTCGTGGCCATCGCCCTGGTATCCGACGGGATGTGGGGGCTGGCTGCGGGCAGTGCCCGCGTCTGGCTGGGCCGGTCGCCCCGCCGGCTGGCCGCCATCGGCGGGACCAGTGGCGTCGTGATGATCGGCCTCGGCCTGGGCCTCGCCGTCACCGGTAAGAAGGACTGAACGCCCGATCGGCGAACTGGGGAGCCTCCGCGCGACATGCGCGGGAGACTCCCCAGTTGCGGTTACAGCACGACGTTGACGAGCCGGCCGGGCACCACGACGACCCGCTTCGGTGTCCGGTCACCGAGGGCGGCCACCACCTTGGGGTCGGCCATGGCGGCCGCCTCCACGGTGGCCGCATCGGCTCCCGTCGCCACCACGACGTGGGCGCGGACCTTGCCGTTCACCTGCACCGGGTACTCGAGGCTGTCGTCGACCAGCAACGCCGGGTCGGCCTCGGGGAACGCCTCGAAGGTGAGGGATCGATCGTGGCCCAGCAGCATCCACAGCTCTTCGGCCACGTGAGGGGTGAGCGGGGCCAGCATCAGCACCATCGGCTCGGCCACCTCCCGCGCCACGACGCGGCCCACCAGGTGGTTGTTCAGTTCGATCAGCCGGGCGATGGCCGTGTTGAACCGCAGCCCGTCCATGTCGGCGCGCACGGCCGCGATGGTGCGGTGCAGCAGTCTCCGGGTCTCGTCGTCGGCGTGGCCGTCGCTCACCGTGATCTCGCCCGAGTCCTCGTCGACCAGGTTGCGCCAGACCCGCTGCAGGAACCGGTACATGCCCACGACGGCGCGGGTCTCCCACGGGCGCGACTGCTCCAGCGGCCCCATCGACATCTCGTAGAGGCGCATCGTGTCGGCGCCGTAGAGGTCGTACAGGTCGTCGGGCGTGACCGAGTTCTTCAGGCTCTTGCCCATCTTGCCGAACTCGCGGTTGACCGGTTCGCCGTTCCACTGGTAGCCGCCGTCGCGCTGGCTGACCTCTTCCGCCGGCACGTACATGCCCCGGTTGTCGGTGTAGGCGTAGGCCTGGATGTAGCCCTGGTTCACCAGCCGGTGGAAGGGCTCCTCGGACGACACCCAGCCGAGGTCGTGCAGCACCTTGTGCCAGAAGCGGGAGTAGAGCAGGTGCAGCACCGCATGCTCGACGCCGCCGACGTACAGGTCGACGCCGCCGACGTCGCCCGCGCCCGACGGCCCCATCCAGTAGCGCTCCACCGCCGGATCGACGAAGCGGTCCTCGTTCGTGGGATCGAGGTAGCGCAACTCGTACCAGCACGACCCGGCCCACTGCGGCATCACGTTGGCCTCACGCACGTACCACTTCGGGCCGTCGCCCAGGTCCAGCTCGGCGCTCAGCCACTCGTCGGCGCGCGCCAGCGGCGGCACCGGCATGGAGGTCTCGTCGTCGGGGGCGAAGCTGCGGGGCGAGTAGTCGTCGACCTCGGGTAGCTCCACCGGCAGCAACGAGTCCGGCAGGGCGATCGGCAGCCCGGTCTCGTCGTAGACGATGGGGAACGGCTCACCCCAGTACCGCTGGCGGGAGAACAGCCAGTCGCGCAGCTTGTAGGTGACCGTGCCCTCACCGAACCCGTTGGCCGCCAGCCATTCGATGATGACCCGCTTGGCCGACACGACGTCCAGGCCGTCGAGGAAGCCGCTGTTGATGGCGGGGCCGTCGCCGGTGAAGGCCTTGCCGTCGAAGCCCTCGCTCGGCTGCACCGTGCGCACGATGGGGAGCCCGAAGGCCTCGGCGAAGTCCCAGTCGCGCTGGTCCTGGCCGGGCACGGCCATGATGGCACCGGTGCCGTAGCCCATCAGCACGTAGTCGGCGATGAACACCGGGATGCGCTCAGCCGTCACCGGGTTGACGCAGTAGACGCCGATGAACGTGCCCGTCTTGGCCCGGCTCTCGACCTGGCGCTCGAGATCGCTGGCCGAGCCGACCTGGCGGCGGTAGGCGGTGACCGCCTCCCGGGGCGTGGCGTGGCCGCCGGTCCACGTGGCGGGCACGTCGCCGGCGGGCCAGCTCGGCGGCGTGAGCGCGTCGACCAGCGGATGTTCGGGCGCCAGCACCATGTACGTAGCGCCGAACAGCGTGTCCGGGCGCGTCGTGAAGACCCGGATGCGCTCGGCCGCACCCTCGACCGGGAAGTCGATGGCGGCGCCCTCGGACCGACCGATCCAGTTGCGCTGCATGATCTTGATGGACTCGGGCCAGTCCAGCCGGTCGAGGTCGGCGATGAGGCGGTCGGCGTAGGCCGTGATCCGCATCATCCACTGCGGCAAGGTGCGCTTGAAGACCGGGTAGTTGCCGATCTCACTGCGCCCGTCGGGCGTGACCTCCTCGTTGGCCAGCACCGTGCCCAGGCCGGGACACCAGTTGACCGGCGCCTCGGCCAGGTAGGCGAGGCGGTGGCCGTCGACCACTCGGCGCCGCTCCAGCGCGTCGAGCGACGCCCACGGCCGCCCGTCGGGCGTGGGGCGACCGCCTCGCTCCAGCTCCTCGACCAGCTCGGCGATGGGTCGGGCGCGGTCGGCGTCGGTGTCGTACCAGGAGTTGAAGATCTGCAGGAAGATCCACTGCGTCCAGCGGTAGTAGCCCACGTCGGTGGTGGAGATGCCCCGGCGCTGGTCGTGGGCCAGCCCGAGCCGCCGCAGCTGGCGGCGGTAGTTGGCGATGTTCTGCTCGGTGTTCACCCGGGGGTGGATGCCCGTCTGGACGGCGTGCTGTTCGGCGGGGAGGCCGAAGGCGTCGAAGCCCATCGTGTGCAGGACGTTGTAGCCGGTCATGCGCTTGTACCGGCCGAAGACGTCGGTGGCGATGAACCCGAGCGGATGGCCGACGTGGAGCCCCGCCCCGGACGGGTACGGGAACATGTCCATGATGAACAGCTTCGGGCGGCCCGCCACCTTCTGGGGCTCGCCGAGGGGCCCGGCCGGGTTGGGGGCCTCGAACGTGTGCTCCTCGTCCCACCGGTCCTGCCACCGAGCTTCCAGCTCGCCGGCCAGGACCGCCGAGTAGCGGTGCTTGGGCGCGTCGGCCCCAGGCTGCGACGACTCGCTACCAGGCATGACTGTGAAACCTACTTTCTGGTTGACTGGTCGTACCCACCACTACCGACCCTAGGTTCCACTGGTGCTGCTGCCCCTTCCCATAACGACTCGCCTCCAGCGCGCCGCCGAACGGACCGGCGCGAAGGTCACGTTCATCAACGGGCCGGAGCGGGTCACCCTGCCGTGGGCCCAGTTGCACGAGGAGGCCTCGGCGGTGGCTGCCGCCCTCCAGGCCCGAGGCGTCGCGCCGGGCGATCACGTCGCCATCCTCGGGCCGACCAGTCGGGCCCTGGTGACGTCCATCCAGGGCTGCTGGCTGGCCGGCGCGGCGTCGATGGTGCTACCGCTGCCGATGCGGATGGGTTCCATCGAGGAGTTCGTCAACTCGACGCGTGCCCGCATCCGCCACGGCGACGCCAAGCTCCTGCTGATCGACGACCAGCTGGCGCCGTTCTACGAACCGGTGGCCGGCGACCCGCCACTGGCCTCGCTCGGCGCGGTGCAGCCCGGTCCGGGGAACCCTGGCGCGGCGGCGCTGGAGCTGCCCGCGCCTGACCCCGACCGCCTGGTGGTGCTCCAGTACACCAGCGGATCCACCAGCGAGCCCAAGGGCGTGATGATCCCCGACCGGGTGCTCGGGTCCAACCTCGACGCTCTCACCACCGCGGCCAAGATGGAGCAGGACACCGACGTGATGGTGTCGTGGCTGCCGCTCTACCACGACATGGGCCTGGTCGGGCTGCTGACCACGTCGATGTGCTTCGGCCTCGACCTGGTGCAGGCGGCGCCGCAGGACTTCCTCGCCCATCCCGGCCACTGGCTGGAGTGGATCTCGACGTATCGCGGCACGGCCACCGCAGGCCCGAACTTCTCGTGGGTGCTGGCCGCCCGCGCGCTGCGGCGCGCCGGCAACATCGACCTGTCGAGCTTGCGCATCGCCCTCAACGGGGCCGAGCCCATCGACCCCGACGCCGTCGACGCGTTCACAGCGGCGGCCGAACCGTTCGGGTTCCGTCCGGGCGCGGTGTTCTGCGCGTTCGGCATGGCCGAGGTCGCCATTGCCGGCACCTTCCCGGAACCGCTGCGGGGCATGCGCTGCGACGCCGTCGACCGGGTGGTGCTGGAAGAGAAGCGCTTCGCCGAGCCCGCCGACCCGGGCCTTGACAGCACCCGGCGCCTCCCCCTCCTCGGCAAGGCCGTGCCCGGACTCGAGATCCGCATCGCCGATCCCCACACCGGCGAGGTGCTGTCGGACCGCCAGGTGGGGGAGCTGCTCATCCGTGGCACCTCGGTCACGCCGGGCTACTACAAGCGCCCCGATGCCACCGCCGACCTGCTGCGTGACGGCTGGCTGCACACCGGCGACCTCGGTTACCTCCTCGACGGCGAGCTGGTGCTGTGCGGGCGTATCAAGGACGTCATCATCATCGGCGGTCGCAACGTGTTCCCGGAAGACATCGAGCGCGCCGTGGGCACCGTCGAGGGCGTGCGGGCCGGCAACGTGATCGCCTTCGGTGTCGAAGGCTACAAAGGCAAGGAATCGGTCGTGGTCGTGGCCGAGTCCCGTGGCGGTGACCTGGCGGCGCTGGAGCGGGCCGTGCACGAGCGCGTGATCGAGGCCGTCGGTCTACCCGCGCGCGAGGTCATGCTGGTGCAGGCGGGCACGCTGCCGAAGACGAGCAGCGGCAAGCTGCAGCGGGCGCTGTGCCGGGAGCGCTACCTCAACGACGAGCTGCTCGTCGTTACGTAGCCCCGCATCCGCCGCTCGGGTGACGGCGTCTGGGAACATCGGCGGTTGTGGATCCCGCCCCCGACCAACCGCCTGACGGCGGCCAAGAGCCGGTGACGGGCAGCCCCTATGAGATCTTCGTCGTCGCGGTGTCCTTGCTCTCGTTGTTGAACATCGTGCTGCTGGCGTTGCCGATCGAGAACGGCGACAAGGGCATCATCCTCGTGACCGAGCTGATCATCTGCTTCGTCCTCCTCGGCGACTTCGTCCAGCGCCTCGTGCGCTCTCACCCGCGCCGCGACTACTTCTTCCGCCGCCTCGGCTGGCTCGACCTGTTCGGCAGCCTGCCGGTACCGGGGTTGCGGCTCTTCCGGGTCGTGCGCACGGTCCGTCTCGTGCAGGAACTGCGGCGCAAGGGCGGCCGCCGCATGGTGCGGGAGATCAGCGCGGGGCGGGCCGAGGCCTCGCTCCTACTCGTGGTCTTCCTCGTCATCGTCACGGTGCAGTTCTCGGCGATGGCGGCGCTTTCCATCGAGAGCGACAAGCCCGGCGCCAACATCACGTCGGTCAGCGACGCCCTGTGGTGGGCATGGGTGACCATGACGACGGTCGGCTACGGCGATCGCTACCCGGTGAGCAACGGCGGACGCATCGTCGGCGCACTGCTCATGACCATGGGTCTCGCCCTGTTCGGCGTCTTCACCGCCTTCGTGGCCAACGTGTTCCTGGCCCCGCGGGCGCGCCGGCGCGAGTCAGCGCAATCCGAAGTCGACGCCATGCGCGCCCTGCTGGACGACAACGATCGTCTCGCCACCGAGATGCGGGCGCGGCTCGATCGCGTCGAGGCCTCGATGCACCCGACTCGCCGCCGCCTACGTTGACGGCAGCAGGTCCTATGCGGCACGCAGCGCAGCCAGGACGCCCTGCCACCGCTCCGGGTCGGAGCGGTACGGGGCGTAGAAGCTGATCCGCTGGATGACGTCGCCGTAGCGGGTCGACAGCTCCGGCGCGATGCGCTCCGGCTCGCCCACGACGGCGAAGGTGTTGAGGATCTCGTCGTCGATGAGGTCGCCCATCTCCACCCACTTGCCCTGCTTCGAGAGCGCGTTCAGCTCCTCCTGCAGGCCGCCCCAGCCGTGGGCGTCGAGCACCGGCTTGTACGCCGGCGTGGAGCCGTAGAAGGCGATCTGCTGCTTGGTGCCCTGCGTCGCGGTCGTGAGCTCCTCGTCGGTGTTGCCGGTGACCACGAAGCTCGGGCCCATGATCTCGAAGCCCTCGAGCGTCTTGCCGACCTTGGCCCGTCCCCGCTCGAGCGCCGGGATCGTGACCTCGCGCAGGTACTTCTCGGTGGTGAAGCCGTGGCACAGGAAACCGTCGGCCACCTCACCGGCGACCTCGGTCATCAGCTCGCCCACGCCGGCGAGGAAGATCTTCGGCACGCCGTAGGGGTTCGGGCCCGGGTTGAAGAACGGCGTCATGAGCGTGTGCGTGTAGAAGTCGCCCCGGAAGTCGAGCTTCGTGCCCTCGTTCCAGCAGTCCCAGATGGCGCGGGTGGCCAGGATGAGCTCTCGCATGCGGGGCGCCGGATGGCTCCACGGCATCGAGAACCGCTTGGTGATGTGCGGCTTGATCTGGCTGCCGAGTCCAAGGATGAACCGGCCCTTGGAGTACTGCTGGAGGTCGTAGCCGATGTTCGCCAGCAACATCGGGTTGCGGGCGAAGGCCACGGCGATCGACGTGCCCAGCTCTACCTCTTCGGTGGCCTGGGCGGCGAGCAGCAACGGGAAGAACGGGTCGTGACTGGTCTCCGCCGTCCAGATGCCCGAGTAGCCCGCCTCCTCGCGCTCCTTGGCGTCTGACGCCGCTTTGGACAGGTCGAATCCGATGCCTCCGTCAACCTTCATGGGCGGGACCGTAGCGCCCGCGAAGGGTGCGACGCCCATTTCGGCGGCGGCGCGAGCGGGGCGCCTACGGCCCTTGGTCGCGCAGGTAGCGCTCCAGCTCGGCCGCCAACTCGTCGCCGGAGGGCAGTGGACCGAACGGCTCGCCCGTCGACGGCATCTCTGCCGCCTCGGCGTCGTAGGCCGCTTCGAGCTGGCGCACCATGGTCATGTGGTCGGTGGACGCCGCCACCAACTCGTCGAGGCGCGCTCGGTGGGCCACCGCTTCGTTGCGGACCGAGACGGCGCTCACGACCACGCCGGCCACGTCCTGCAGGCCGTCGAGGAGCGCCACGCTGGCCGCCGGGTACGGCACGTTGGAGACGTAGTGCGGCACCTGCGCCCAGAGGCCCACGGCCGGCACGCCGGCCTCGGTGAGGCGGCGCTCCAGCACCGCCTCGATGCCGGCGGGCACGTCCACGGAGTTGCGCAGGTACGGCAGGGACTCCGCCACTTCGGTGCTGCCGGCGGTCATCGACAGCCGCGACGGCCGGCTGTGGGGCGTGGCGAAGGGATAGGCGCCCAGGCCCACCATCATGCGGGCGCCGAGGTCGAGGGCGAGCTGCGAGGCGACGTCGGCGAATCGCTTCCAGTTGGCGTCGGGCTCGTGGCCGCTGAGCAACAGCACGTCATGGCCGTTGGCGTCCCGTCCCGCCAGCAAACGGGTTTCGGGCCACACCAACTCGGTGTTCACTCCGTCCCGTAGGTGCAAGGTGGGCCGGCGGGCGCGGTAGTCGATGAAGGTGTCGGCGTCGAAGGTGGCCACCGGCCGGGCCGCCAGTTCGTTCTCCAGGATCGACATGGCCGACGCGCCGGCGGCTCCGGCGTCGATCCAGCCGAGCAGCATCGTGACGAGCACCGGCTTGTCGAGGATGGGCTCCTCGTGGAGCTCGTAAGCGCCGGTCACGTGAACCTCTCGACCCGCTGCGCGGCGAGGGCGGCGGCGTCGTCCACTTGGACGCGGAAGTGGTCGAACTGGGCAGGGTCGAGGTCGCCGAGGGCGCCACCGACGTAACGGGCGTACACGCCTTCCAGGATGCAGGCGAGCTTCCACAAAGCGAACGCGACGTAGAAGTCGATGTTCGACAGATCGCGGCCCGACACCTCGGCGTAGCGCTGCAGCAGCTCGGCCCGGTCGGGGAAGCCCGGGGCCGCCGTCGTGTGGCCCGGCCACGCGCTGGCGTCGTCGTTGGGACCCGTCCAGTACACCTGCAGCATCCCCACGTCGGCGAGGGGGTCGCCCAGCGTGCAGATCTCCCAGTCGAACACGGCGCGCACGGCCCCTTCGGGCCCCACCATGCAATTGTCGAGGCGGTAGTCGCCGTGGACGATGGTGGCGGGACCTTGCTCGGGGATGTGCTGCTGCAGCACGTCGTGGACGTGGTCGACAGCCGGGATGTCGCGCGTCTTGGAGACGTTCCACTGCCCGTACCACCGCTTCAATTGGCGGGACACGTAGTTCTCGTGGCGGCCGAGATCGTCCAGGCCGACCGCAGCCGGATCGACGGCGTGGATGGCGGCCATCGTGTCCACCAGGGACAGCGCCACGGCCCGGCGGGCGTCGGGCGTGAGCGCGCTCTCGGCGGTCTTGCGGTCGCGGACCACCACACCGTCGACGAAGCCCATCACGTAGAACGGAGCGCCGTTCACGCTGAGGTCGTCGGTGAAACCCAGGGCCGGCGCCACGGGCACCGGCGTGTCGGCGAGCGCGCTGATGATGCGGTGTTCACGGCTCATGTCGTGGGCGCTGGGCAGCACATGGCCGAGCGGCGGCCGGCGCAGCACGTAGCGATGACCGGCGGCATCGGTGACGCCATAGGTGAGGTTGGAGTGGCCACCGGCGATGAGCTCGAAGGAGAAGGGACCGACGGCGCCGTCGATGTTGGCGGCGAGCCACGTGCTCACCGGCCCGACGTCCACACCCCGTTGGTCGCCACCCTCGACATCGGCTTCGTGGAGGGCGTTGCTGGTGTCGTCAGCGGAGGCGGACATAGCTCGGAAGGGTACTGAGTTGCTGCCGCCGCCTCCGCCGCCGGTCCGCTCCGTGCGCCGGTAGCCTTTTGCGTCATGGCTGCTGTTGATGTCACCGATGCCACCTTCGAGATCGAAGTGATGCAGCGGTCCCAGGACGTACCGGTCGTCGTTGATCTGTGGGCGCCGTGGTGCGGTCCGTGCCGCACGCTCGGCCCCATCATCGAGAAGGTCATCGACGAGACGGAGGGCAAGGTCGCGCTCGTCAAGGTCAACGTCGACGAGAACCCGCAGATCTCGGCGGCCTTCGGCGTGCAGAGCATCCCGCTCGTGGTGGCGGTGAAGGACGGCCAGCCGGTCGACGGCTTCCTGGGCGCCCAACCCGAGCCCACCGTGCGGGAGTTCGTGGAGCGCCTGCTGCCCTCGGCCGAGGAGGAGCAGCTCTCCAAGCTGATCGCCGCAGGCGACGAAGACAGCCTCCGCCAGGCCCTCGAGATCGCGCCCGGTGATGAGGACGCGGTCGTCGGTCTGGCTCAGTTGCTGGTCGAGCGGGGCGAGCACGAGGAGGCGCTGGCCCTGCTGGCCCGGGTGCCTGAGACGGACCGGGTGCGCCACGTCGCCGCCCTCGCCCGGTTGGGCGACGAGCCCACCGACGACTACGACGCCACGTTGACGTCGCTCCTCGACCGGGTCCGTGACGACGAGGACGCCCGTCAGGAGTTCGTCGACATCCTGGAGCTCCTCGGCCCCGACGATCCCCGCACGGCGTCGTACCGGCGCCAGCTCACCAACCGGCTGTTCTGACCCGCCGCCGGTGCGCATCGAGCGTCGCCCCGGCGTCGTCGTGGTCGTCGGCGGGCCGGTGCCCCCAGGCGCCCACGCCATCACCATCGGTTCGGTCATCTCCGTTCGGTCCGGTCACGAACGCTCGCGGTACCTCATGAACCATGAGGTGGTGCACGTGCGGCAGTGGCGCCGCTTCGGCCTGCTGGGCTTCGCGGCGCGCTACCTCGGTTCGTACGCCAAGTGGCGGCTCTGCCGGAAAGGTCACTGGGGCGCCTACCGGCGCATTCCCTTCGAGATCGAAGCCGACTGGCTGGCGCGCCGGTCGACCTGACCACGGGTTCCATCGCCTCGGCGCGACGCGTCGTGCACCGAGTTCCGGAACATCGACGCGTGGCGGTGGCGCCCGTCGATCGCGGCGCTACGCTGCCGCCCACTTCCCCTGTTGGCCCTTTCGAGCGCGCCCAGGAGGAAGATCGTGGTCGAGTTGTTACGACCCCCGCCGGATCAGTCCTGGCGCCAGCGCGCCGGTGGTGTGCTCGCCGCGGTCACCCTGGCGCGGCTGGCCACCACCGCCGGGGCGGTGCTGCTGGTGGCGGTGACGGCGTGGTGGCTGCTGCGGACCCCGGCGCCGCCCGTGGAACGGTCGCTGCCGTCGGCGCGATCGTCGGGCGCGGGCGTAGGGGTGGCGGTGACGTCGGGCTCGGGCTCGGGCTCGCCCGGCTCTGGCTCGACGCCGCCTGCGGCCGCCGCGTCCGGTGCCAGCTCCACGGCGTCGAGCCCGCCGGTCGACGTCATCGTGCAGGCGGCCGGTGCCGTGGCTGTGCCCGGCGTGTACCACGTGGCCGGAGGCGCCCGCGTGGTCGACGTGGTCACCGCCGCCGGGGGTCCCACGGCCGACGCCGACCTCCAGGCCGTCGCGCTGGCGGCCAAGGTCACCGACGGCGCCAGGGTCTACGTACCCCGCGTCGGCGAGATCGCGCCCCCGGTCAGTGGCCCGGCCAGCACCACCAGTGATGGCGGGGGAGGTCCCGATCCACCTTCGCCGGCGGCGCCGCTCGACCTCAACCAAGCCACATCGGCGCAGCTCGACGCCCTACCTGGCGTCGGCCCGGCGACCGCTACGGCGATCCTCGACTACCGCACGGAGCACGGCCCCTTCGTCGCCGTCGACGATCTCCTGGAGGTGCGCGGCATCGGCCCGGCCAAGCTCGACGCCTTCCGCGACCTCGTCAGGGTCGGCTGATGAGTGCCAGCTTCAGGCGCGTCGGGTTCGGGCGGGTCACGACTACAGGAACACGCGGTGCTGCACCACGTAGGCCAGCAGCGCGAGCGCCGCCAGCACGCCCGCCCACACGCCCAGCAGGTACCAGACGTATTCGCGCCACCAGTCCCGCCAGTCGGCCACCGGCGAGCGAGTGGCCCGGCGCGCCGCCAGGTACCCCAGCGCCATCCAGATCAGGGCGCTCGTGATCCCCATCACCACGTAGCGCAGGCTGCCCGCCTCCCACGGCATGCCCACGACGAGCGACGTGGGCAACGCCATCGCCGCCAGCAGCCACCCCGCCGCGCCTGAGGTGACGCACGCCTCGCCAGAGCAGTTGGTGAACTGCCACACCGCCGAGGCCAACACCAACGCGACGAACGGCGGCAACAACGCCATGAACGGCCCAACGGATCGCAGCCGTCGCCGGTAGGCCAGCGGGCCTGCCGGCACGACGACGGTGGCGTCGGGGTGCACGCGCATCTCGGCGATGCTAGGGCGCCGCCACCCCCAGAACTGGGACAGGCACGTCCCCCGCAACGTCCATCCACGACCGGGAGCAGTGATGAACGACGGATGGGCGGTGGCGTTGGCGGTCGCTGTCGTCGCCGGCGCGTGGGCGGTGCTGGCGGCACCGGCGTGGCTCGGTGTGGTGGTGATCGTGATCGCGTTCGTGGCGCGCCGCCCTGCGCTGCTGTGCCTCGGCGCGGCGCTGCTGGCCGGGGCGCTGTCGGCGGCGGCGTGGGCCGGCACGGCACCCGTTCATCCCGCGCCCTTCGCCGGTGTGGTCACGCTGGTCGGCGACCCGGAGACGTTCGGGTCGGCCGTGCGGGTGCAGGTGCGATCCGCTCAGGATGGCCGGCTGGAGGCCTGGGCCAGAGGACCGGCCGCGGCCCGCCTGAAGGTTCGCCAGGCGGGGGAGCGGGTGGCGATGGTTGGCACGGTCGGTCCGGTGTCGCCCTTGGTGCGTCGCCGTCTCGCTGAGCGCCACGTCGCCGGTCAGTTGCAAGTGCAGCAACTCGGCGACTTCGACGACGGCGATCCGGCCAGCAGGGCCGCCAACCGCGTTCGCCGGGCCCTCGAGGACGGTGCCTGGCCGCTGTCACCGGCGGAGCGGGCGTTGTTCACCGGCTTCGTGCTCGGCGACGACCGCGACGAGCCACCCGAGCTGGTCGACGACTTCCGGGCGTCCGGGCTCAGCCATCTGACGGCTGTCTCCGGGGAGAACCTCGCGTTTGCCCTGGCCCTGGCCGGTCCGCTACTGCGGCGTCTGACGATGCGCTGGCGGTTCGCGGCCACCGTGGGGCTGGTCGCATGGTTCGCGCTGCTCACCCGGTTCGAACCGTCGGTCCTGCGCGCCGGCGCCATGGCCGCCGTCGCCGCCAGTGCCGTCGTACTCGCCCGTCCGGCCAGCACGATGCGGTTGCTGGCGCTGGCCGTCGCATTGATGGTGCTGGTCGATCCGTTGCTGGTGTGGTCCGTGGGTTGGTGGCTGTCGGTCGGAGCCACCGCCGGCATCGCCGTGCTGGGCGCGCCACTGGCGGCGCGACTGCCCGGCCCCCGACCTCTGGCCGAGGCACTGGCCGTCACCGTCGCGGCCCAGATCGGCGTGGCCCCGGTCTCGGTCACGGTGTTCGGAGGCCTGCCGCTCGTCTCGATACCGGCCAACCTCCTGGCCGTTCCCGTCGCCGGGCCGCTGATGGTGTGGGGCCTCCCCGCCGGCGTCGTCGCCGGCCTGGTGCCCGGGCTGGCACCGGTGCTGCACCTACCCACCCGCATGGCCGTGCGCTGGATCGCCCTGGTGGCGCGGGTGGCGGCGGCCACGCCCGTGGGCGAGTTCCGCCTGCCCCATGTCCTCGTCCTGGGGGTCGCAGTGGCCGCCTTCGTCGTCGCCCGCGTCCTGGCCCGTCGCCGCCGCCGCCATCCGGGCCGGTGGCTCGCCGTGGCCGGAGGGGCGCTGGTCACCGGTGTGTTCGTGAGCGTGCTGCCGGTCGGCGGGTCGGCATCGTTGACGGCGGCCGCCGCCGGGCGCGCGGCGCGGGTGTGGCGCTCGGGCGACGCCGCGGTGCTCGTCGCCGATGGCGCGGACCTGGGTTTGCTGACGGCGCTGCGCACGCTGGGCGTCGACCGCGTCGATGTCGTGGTGGCCACATCACGCTCGGCCGATCTCGATCGCGCGCTGGAGCCCGTCGTCCGGCGCTTCCAGCCGTCGATCGTGCTGGCGCCGGCGGGCACCGGTCTCGCCGGGGCGTCACCGCTTGATGGCGGTGCCGGGTTCTCCGTCGGTGGGCTGGACGTGGCCGTGAGCGTCACTGACGACGGCAGCCTCGACGTCGATGTGGCGCGCCACCCGACGGCCGACCCCTAGCCCGGGGGAGGCACGGGCCGGTCGTCGCGCTGGTCGGGCTGCCGGCCGGTCGTCGACCCCTCGGCCGACGGCTGCCTGCGTGGGGCCACGGCCGCGAAGTTGTTCACCAGCGCGCTGAATTCGTGTCGCGGCCGACGCACTTCGCGGCGTCGCCGTCGCTCGGCTCGGGCCGGGCGCCAGTAGGTTCGCCGCCGTGCAGGTCGTGCTGGGCTCGTCTACCTACGACGTGTCGCACCGGGCGGTGGTCATCGGCCGCCTGGACGCGATCGCCGGCGACAAGTCCCGCCGCGCCGACGCCTGCCGGGAGGCCAAGCTGCTGGTCACGCTGGGTGCCGACGCCCTCGCCATCGACGCCGCCACCGCCTCCGGCCCCGCCCGCAACGCAGCCGAGGGGGCCGCCGATACCGGCGCCGGTGCTGCCGGCCTTGCCGCTCGGGTCGACGCGCTCCGGTCGTGCGCCGGCGTGCCCGTCGTCGTGGCCTCGTCCCGGATCGACGTCGGCCTGGCGGCGGCGCACGCCGGGGCGTCTGTGCTGCTGCCCCCCGACGCCGTCAACCGCGCCATCGCCGGCGGTGTGCCCGCCGAGGCCGTACTGCTCGACGGCGGGGAGCAGACCGATGCTCCCGCAGCCCGGCACGCCTACCCGGTCGTCGTCACGACAGTCGACGCCGCCACTCATGCCGTCGCCATCGTGTCCGGGTTGCGACTGCTGCGCACCCGCGATGTCCAGGCCGCCCGCCGGGTGGCCGACGTGCTGGCCGCCATCGTCGATGCCGCCAGCCGTCCCTGTCCGCCGACCGGCGCCAGCCCCACCGGCACCAGCCCGACCACCGCCTGCAGTCTTCGAGGCCGATGACGGCGACGCTGCACCTCTTACGGGGCGAGGACGAGGTCCTCCTCGCCGAAGCCACCACCGAGCTGGTGCACCGGCTCGTGGGCACGGGCGACCGGAGCCTCGTGGTCACCGAGCTCGACGGCGACGACTATCCCGTCAGTGCCGTCGTGGACGCCGCCCAGACCCCGCCGTTCCTCACCGATCGTCGCGTCGTGGTGGCCCGCGGCGTGCAGCGATTCAATGCCGACGAGCTGGCGCTCCTGGCCGCCTACGTGAAGCACCCGCTCGAGACCACTGACCTGGTGATGGTCGCATCGGGCAAAGCGCTGCCCAAGTCCTTCCTCGACGCCGCCAAGAAGGCCGGGGTCACCATCACGGCGACCGGCGCCGGGTCGAACCGCCAGGAGCGCAGCGGCTGGATCGACGAGCGGGTCGCCGTCTCGCACGTGAAGCTCGACGCGTCGGCCAAGTCGGTGATCGCCGACTGGCTGGGCGAGGACCTCGGGCGCCTGCCGGCCCTGCTGGAGACGCTGGAGTCGATCGGCACCGGGACGGCGAAGCTCACCGCCGCTGACGTGGCACCCTTCCTCGGTGAGGCCGGCGCCGTTCCGCCGTGGGATCTCACCGACGCCATCGACCGGGGCGACGCCGCCACCGCCCTGGCGATGCTGGGTCGCATGCAGGCCGCCGGCGGCCGCCACCCGCTGGTCGTCATGGCCACCATTCAGAGTCATTACGAGCGCATGCTGCGCCTCGACGGTGCTCCGGTGCGCGATCGGGCCGGCGCCGCCAGCGCGCTGAAGGTCTCACCGTTCCAGGCCCAGAAGGCCCTCGACCAGTCCCGCCGGCTCGGCCACGACGGCATCGCCCGGGCGTTCGAACTGCTGGCCGCCGCCGATCTCGACCTACGAGGCCAGCGGGCGTGGCCGGCCGAGCTGGTCATGGAGGTGCTGGTCGCCCGACTGGCCCGGCTGACCCCGAAAAGCAGAACCGCCCGGCGCTGAGCCGGGCGGGTCATCACGCCGGCGATCAGCCCGGCGAAACACGAGCGCCGGCGATCAGCCCGGCGACGGCGACATGCGGACGGGTGTGCTCAGGCCTCGACGGGCGCGGCGTGGGCGGCGGCGGTCTTCATGAGCCGGCTCTTGCGCCGGGCGGCCTGGTTCTTGTGGATGACGCCCTTGCTGGCGGCCTTGTCGAGGCGCTTCTGGGCCAGTCGCAGCTGGTCACCGGCCTCGTCGGCGCCCGTCTCGGCACCGTGCAGCGCCTGCTTGACGCGCGTTCTTCAGCTCGCTCTTGACCGCCTTGTTGCGCTCGCGGGCCTTGGCATTGGTGAGGTTGCGCTTCTTCTGGCTCTTGATGTTCGCCATGGGTGTCCTTCGAGATCAGGTCGAGAGCTGCCGGAACAGCCGGTCAAACCTATCAGCCGGGCTGGCCGTGAGCCACGCAGGCCCGTTGGTAGCGTTGCCAGACGGCCATGGACCTCACGCGCATCCGCAACTTCTCGATCATCGCCCACATCGACCATGGCAAGTCGACCCTGTCGGACCGGATCCTCGAACTGACCGGCGCCGTCGACGCGCGCGACATGCGCGAGCAGTACCTCGACTCCATGGACATCGAGCGCGAGCGCGGCATCACCATCAAGGCGCAGAACGTCCGGGTGAAGTGGAAGGGCCACACCCTCCACCTCATCGACACCCCCGGCCATGTCGACTTCGGCTACGAGGTGAGCCGCAGCCTGGCCGCGTGTGAGGGGGTCGTGCTGCTGGTCGACGCCGCCCAGGGCATCGAGGCGCAGACGCTGGCCAACTGCTACCTGGCGCTGGAACACGACCTCGAGATCGTCGCCGTGCTCAACAAGATCGACCTGCCGGCGGCCGAGCCCGACCGCTACGCGGAGGAGATCGAGAAGGTGCTCGGCATCGACGCCCTCGACATCCTTCGCATCAGCGCCAAGACGGGCGAGGGCGTCGGCGAGGTGCTCGACGCCGTCATCGCCAACATCCCGCCGCCCGGCGGCGACCCGACGGCACCGTTGCAGGCCCTCATCTTCGACAGCCAGTACGACCAGTACCGCGGCGTGGTCTCGTCGATCCGGGTGATGAACGGTCGCATCGCGCCGGACATGCGGCTGCGCTTCATGCAGGCCGGCGCCACCCACGAGGCCAACGAGGTGGGGGTGCGGCTGCCGGTCCCGACGCCGGTCGCCGAGTTGGGACCCGGCGAGGTCGGCTACCTCATCGCCGCCGTGAAGGACGTCGGCGAGGCCCGTTCGGGCGAGACCGTCACCGAGGCCGCCCGCCCGGCCAAGGCCGCGCTCGAGGGCTATCGCGACCCCAAGCCGATGGTGTTCTGCGGCCTGTACCCCGTCGACGGCGACGACTTCGAGAACCTGCGCGAGAGCCTGGAGCGGCTCAAGCTCAACGACGCATCCATCACCTATCTCCCCGAGACGTCCGGAGCCCTCGGCTTCGGCTTCCGGTGTGGCTTCCTGGGCCTGCTGCACATGGAGATCGTGCGCGAGCGCCTGGAGCGGGAGTTCAACCTCTCACTGATCGCCACGGCACCGTCGGTCGAGTATCGGGTGTTGCGCACCGATGGTGGGCTGGAGGCCATCGACAACCCGTCGGCCATGCCCCCGCCGCAGGAGATCGAGGCCATCGAGGAGCCGTACCTGAGGGCCACCATCCTCACGCCCACGACCTACACCGGCACCGTCATGGATCTCTGCCAGACGCGCCGCGGCGAGATGCAGAAGCTGGAGTACCTGTCGCCGGAACGGGTCGAGTTGATCTACCGCATTCCGCTTGGTGAAGTGGTGATCGATTTCTTCGATCAGCTCAAGAGCCGCACGCAGGGATACGCCAGCCTGGACTACGAGCCGGACGTGTACCAGCGGGCCAACCTGGTCAAGGTCGACGTGCTCTTGAACGGCGTCACCGCCGACGCCTTTGCCACCATCGTGCACCGCGACCGGGCCTACGACTACGGCCGTCGCCTGTGCGAGAAGCTCAAGGAGCTGATCCCTCGCCAGCTGTTCGACGTCCCGATCCAGGCCGCTATCGGGGGCAAGATCATCTCTCGTGAGACGGTGAAGGCCAAGCGCAAGGACGTGCTGGCCAAGTGCTATGGCGGCGATATCACTCGCAAGCGCAAGCTGCTGGAGCGCCAGAAAGAGGGTAAGAAGCGGATGAAGTCCATCGGCCGGGTCGAGGTGCCGCAGGAGGCTTTCATCGCCGCCCTTCGTCTCGAGGACTGAGCCGCACCACGCGCTCGGCTCCGTAGAGGCACGTGACCCGGGTTGTCCTCTGGTTTCGGCGCGACCTGCGGCTGGCTGATCACCCCGCGCTGGCCGCCGCCGCCCGCGAGGGTGAGGTCGTGGCGCTGTTCGTGATCGATCCGGCCTTCGCCACCACCGGTGCGGCCCGGCGGGCGTTCCTGGCGGGTTGCCTCGGCGAACTGCAACGAGCGACGGGTGGCGCGCTCGTGGTCCGCACCGGCGACCCCGTCGCCGTCGTAGCGGCGGTGGCGGCGGAAGCCGGTGCCGTCGCGGTCCACGCCACCGAGGACTTCGGGCCCTACGGCCGGCGCCGAGACCACGCCGTGGCCGCGGCGTTACGGGCCCGGCACGTCGGGCTCGTCCTCACCGGCGCGCCCGTACGCCGTGGCTCCCGGAACGGTGCGCAAGGGTGACGGCCGCCCGTACGCCGTGTTCACCCCGTTCGCCCGGAGCTGGCGCGCCGCCGGCCGGAACGGATCGACGATCCAGCCGACGGCCGGTGCGGACGTGCGGTGGGCACGCCGGACGGCGTCGGAGCCGCTCCCCGAACCGCCGGCCGTCGAGGCCGTCCTGCCGCCGGCGGGCGAGGTCGCGGCCCACGAGCGTCTCGACGCCTTCGTCGCCGGCGGCCTCGCCGCCTACGACACCGACCGTGACCGCCCCGACCTCGACGGCACCAGTGGGCTGTCGCCCTACCTCAAGTGGGGATGTCTCCACCCCCGCCAGGCGCTGGCCCAGCTGGGCCACAGCCCGGCCCACGACCGGTTCCGCACCGAACTGGCGTGGCGAGAGTTCTACGCCGACATCGTGTTCCACCAACCCCGATCGCCGTGGCACAACCTCGACCGGCGCATGGACGCCATGGAGGTCGACGACGGTGCCGGCGCCGAGCAGCGGCTCATCGAATGGGCCGCCGGCGCCACGGGCTACCCCATCGTGGACGCCGGCATGCGCCAGCTCCTCGCCACCGGCTGGATGCACAACCGCGTGCGCATGGTGACGGCCAGCTTCCTCGTCAAGGACCTGCACCTCCCGTGGCAGTGGGGGGCCCGGCACTTCCTGGACCATCTGGTGGACGGCGATCTGGCCTCGAACAACCTCGGCTGGCAGTGGGTGGCCGGGACCGGCACCGACGCCGCGCCGTACTTCCGCATCTTCAATCCGGTCGCCCAGTCGCAGCGGTTCGACCCTGGTGGTGGCTATATCCGCCGGTGGGTGCCCGAGCTGCGCGGATTGGGCGACCGCGACATCCACGCGCCCTTTCTCGTAGGCCGGGGGGTGCCGGGACACGGCCCGCCCCTCGGTTACGTAGGTCCGATGGTCGATCACGCCGTCGAACGCGAGGAAGCGCTCCGGCGTTACGCCTTGGTGACGGGCCGAAGGGACACGGCGAGGCGTCCTGGCACTCGGTAGCCTGGAGTGCTAGTCACTGGCCACCAGGGATCTGTCCATGCTCGATGACCGCAAGACCGCCATCCTCAGAGCAGTCGTGCAGGAGTACATCACCACCGCCCAGCCGGTGGGCTCCGGGCACGTGGCCAGCGCGCCGGGGGTCAACGTCTCGTCGGCGACGGTCCGCAACGAGATGGCAGTGCTGGAGCAAGAGGGCTACCTCGTCCAGCCGCACACGTCGGCGGGGCGGGTGCCCACCGACAAGGGCTACCGCTTCTTCGTCGACCACCTGGCCCATCCCGGCCACCTCGACGCCGCCCGCTCGCAGGAGGTGCGCTCGTTCTTCGACAGCGCTCACGGTGCTCTCGAGCAGATGCTGCACGAGACCAGCCGCCTCCTGAGCCGCCTCACCGACTACGCCGCGGTGGTGATCGGGCCCGCCCACGAGACCGCCATCCTGCGGTCGGTGCAGCTCGTATCGCTGGCGCCCCGCACGGTCCTGCTCGTCACGGTCAGCTCCAACGGCACGGTCGAGCAGCACCACCTCGACACCGACCAGGACGTGTCGGAGGCGGCGGTGAGCGCGGCAACGGCCCATCTCGGCATGCATCTGGTCGGCCACACCGCGGCCGATGTGGCGGCCATGACGACGAGCGGTGATGCCTCCGTCGACGCACTCTGCGGCCAGGCGGCGGACGCGCTGGAAGCCAGCGCCAACCGCAGCAGCGACGATCTCGTCTACGTCGGCGGCGCGTCGAAGATGGCCTCGGCCTTCGACGCCGTCGAGGTGGTGCGCAACGTGCTGCAGACGCTGGAGCAGCAGTACGTGGTGGTCACCATGCTGCGCGACGTGTTGCACCGCGGCCTGTCCGTGGCGATCGGCGCCGAGCACGGTGTCGAGCCCCTCGTGGCCTGCTCGGTCGTCGTCGCCCCCTACATCGTCGAGGGCGTGCCGGTCGGCACCGTCGGTGTGCTCGGCCCGACCCGCATGAACTATCCACACGCGTTGGCCGCCGTCGACGTCGTCAGCGAGCGCCTCGGGCGCCGACTGTCGGACGGCTAGGGTCCGCCTGCCATGGCCGACTTCTACGAGCTGCTGGGGATCACCCGGAGCGCGACGGCCGAGGAGGTCAAGCGCGCCTACCGGCGCCGCGCCCGCGAGCTTCACCCCGACGCCAACCCGGACCCGCAGGCCGAGAACCAGTTCAAGGAGCTGGCGCGGGCCTACGAGGTGCTGTCCGACCCGAACCAGCGGGCGCGCTACGACCAGTTCGGCGAGGCCGGGGTCTCGGGCGCGGCCGGCGGCGGCGGTGACGCGTTCTTCGGCGGTGGCGGCATCGGCGACCTGTTCGACGCCTTCTTCGGCGGCCAGGGCAGCCCCTTCGGTGGCCAGCGCGGCCCGTCCGGTCCGCCGCGTGGTCAGGACCTGGAGGTCGTGGCCGACCTCGACTTCGAGCAGGCGGTGTTCGGGGCCACCGTGCCGGTCACGGTGCGCACCGCCGTAGCCTGCGCCGACTGCAACGGCACCGGGGCCAGCGCCGGTACGCAGGCGTCGCCGTGCCTGGAATGCGCCGGCACCGGCCAGGTGCGCCGCGTCCGCCAGAGCCTCTTCGGCCAGATGGTGACGGCGGGGCCCTGCCCCCGTTGCGGCGGCGCCGGCCAGGTCATCCTGACCCCCTGCCCGACGTGTCGGGGCGAGGGCCGCAGCGTCGAGGAGCGCACCTACAACGTCGATGTGCCCGCCGGCGTCGACACCGGCTCCACCCTGCGGCTCACCGGTCGGGGCGCGGCGGGGCCGCGCGGCGGACCGTCGGGCGATCTCTACGTCCACCTGCGAGTGAGAGCGCACGACCGCTTCGGGCGTGACGGCTACGACCTCGTGGCGGAGATGCCCATCTCGTTCGCCCAGGCGGCGCTGGGCACCCACATCGAACTGGAGACGCTCGACGGCACCGAGGACCTCGCCGTGGCCGCCGGCACCCAGAGCGGGCGCGAGCTGAAGCTGCGGGGTCGGGGCGTGCCCCATGTCGACGGCCGTGGCCGAGGCGACATCCGCGTGGTGCTGCGGGTCGACACCCCCACGAAGCTGACCGCCGCCGAGCAGGACCTCCTGCGCCGGTTGGCCGAGGAGCGTGGTGAGGTCGTGGATCCGCCGGCCGTCGGGGTCTTCTCCCGGATCAAGTCGGCGTTCAAGTGAGCCTGGCCGGGTCGTGAACGTCGGCCCGGCAGGGGTCGGCGCCGCGGCGCACGCGTTCGTGGCCGACCTGGACACGCCGGTGCTGGCGCCCGAGGATCGCCATCATCTCGAGCGCGTGCTGCGCCTGCGTCGCGGCGAGGTGGTCACGGTGTCCGACGGTGCCGGCGGTTGGCGGTCGTGCACGTTCGACGCCGACCTGCGCCCGACGGGCGAGGTGATGCGCGAGGCGCCGCCGGCGCCCCGCATCACGATCGCCTTCGCGCTGCTGAAGGGCGAGCGTCCCGAGCTGGTGGTGCAGAAGCTCACCGAGTTGGGTGTCGACCGCATCACGCCCATGGTGACGGCCCGCTGCGTGGTGCGCTGGGATGGCGCCCGCTCGGGCCGTCACGGTGACCGTCTGCAGCGAGTCGCCCGCGAAGCGGCCATGCAGTCGCGACGGAGCTGGTTGCCCACCGTGGATGCGGTAGCGTCCTTCGCTTCCGTGGCTCGCCAGCCCGACGCCGTGCTGGCCGACGCGGGCGGCGGTCCCGTCCATCTCGACCGTCCGGTCGTGCTGGTCGGACCGGAGGGCGGTTGGTCGCCGGAGGAGGTGGCGTGCGGGCGGCCGACGGTCGGCCTCGCGCTGAATGTTTTGAGGGCCGAGACGGCCGCGATCGCTGCTGGCGCCTTGCTGGTGGCCAAACGTGCCAGTCTCGTGTGACGGGTGTCGCAGAGTGGCGGGCCCGGGGCCGGTGGGGTTCGTACAGGCACGGCGTCGGGAGTGGTTCGGGCGGGCCAAGAGGCGGTACGAGGGAGGAGAGAGCGATTGAACCTGTTTTGGTCACGGTTCGCGTTTATTAGGGGGCGCGACCTTGCTCAGCGTGAGTACTCACCGGTAGAGTTCGCCGATGTCTGGTTCCCACGGCGGGTGGGCGTAGACCGGGCACGGCGGAAGGAATGACGATGAGCTTCACCAACGACGAGGCCACCGAAGAGACCACAGCGGGAACGCCGTATGGTCGCAAGGTGGGCGAGCGGCTGCGCGCCATCCGGCGTCAGAAGCGGCTGTCGCTGCAAGAGGTCGAGGCGGCCTCGCAGCAAGAATTCAAGGCGTCGGTCCTCGGCGCCTACGAGCGGGGCGAGCGGGCCATCTCGGTGCCGCGACTCCAGCGCCTGGCACGCTTCTACCACGTGCCGGTGGATCAGCTGCTGCCGCAGGACGAGGGTCCCGGCTTCGGCGACGAGCGCGCCGAGCGTGCCGCCGGCGAAGGCAAGATCGCCATCGACCTCGAGAAGCTCGAGGCGATGAGCGGCTCCGAGTTCAACATGCTCGGCCGGTACCTCAAGCTGATCCAGGTCCAGCGGCAGGACTTCAACGGTCGGGTCATCACGATCCGTCACGACGACCTGAAGGCGCTGGCCTGCATCCTCGACCTCGGTCCCGAGCAGGTGTCGGCCCGACTGGACGACTTGGGGTTGCGATACGCCAACCGTCCCGTCTGACCCCGTGACGCCCTTCGGCGTCTACATCCACGTGCCGTTCTGCACCAAGCGGTGCGACTACTGCGCTTTCGCCACCTGGACGGATCGGTCGAACTTGATCGATCCGTACCTGGTGGCGTTGGCGACCGACGTGGAACGTGCGGTCGCCGCCGGCATGCCGGCGGTCACGAGCGTGTTCTTCGGCGGGGGCACGCCGTCGCTCGTGCCGGCCGGCGCGCTCGATGCCGCGTGCTGTCGGCGTTGCCGCTGGCGCCGGGCGCCGAAGTGACGGTGGAGTGCAACCCGGACAACGTGACGGCGTCGCTGCTGGCGACGTATCGCGCCGCCGGCGTGAACCGGTTGAGCCTCGGCGTGCAGTCGATGGTGCCGCACGTGCTGTCGGCCCTCGGGCGTACGCACGATCCGGCCAACGTGCGCCACGCCGTGGCGCTGGCCCGCGAGATCGGCTTCGACTCCTTCAACCTCGACCTCATCTACGGCGGCTCCGGCGAGACGCTGGACGACTGGCGCCGCACGCTCGACGAGGCGCTCGGCCTCGACCCGCCCCACATCAGCGCCTATGGATTGACGGTGGAGCCGGGCACCCCGCTGGCCGACGACCCGGCGCGCCACCCCGACGACGACAGCCAGGCGGCCGAGTACGAACTGGCCGACGATCTGCTGTCGGCCGCGGGCCTCGTGAATTACGAGATCTCGAACTGGGCCCGGCCCGGTCACGAGTGCCGTCACAACCTCCTGTATTGGCACCAGGGTGACTACCTCGGCTTCGGTTGCGCGGCCCACTCGCATCACGCCGGGCGGCGCTGGTGGAACGTGCGGACGCCAGAGCGCTACATCGACGCGGTGACCGCGGGCCGGCCCACCGAAGCGGCAGGCGAGACGCTCGACGCGGAGACGCGGCGGGTGGAAGGGCTGCAGCTGTCGTTGCGGACACGCGACGGCGTGCCGGCGGCGGCGCTCGACGTGGCTGCGCTGGAAGGGCTGGTGTCGGTGGAGGGCGAACGGGTGGTGCTCACGCGCTCGGGCCGGCTGGTGGCCAACGAGATCGCCGTCCGGCTGCGCTGAGCGGGCGCTGCTAGGGTTTCGCGCTCACGCGGGCGTGTAGCTCAGTTGGTTAGAGCGCTACCTCGACACGGTAGAGGTCACAGGTTCGAGTCCTGCCACGCCCACCGAAGTGGAACTGGGGAGCGTCGGCGCGCTATCCGCGCGGACACGCCCCAGTTCGCCCCTTATGAAGTCTGGGACACGGACCGCGGCGCCAACACCCTAACGAGGTCGTCTGAACGGGAGTATCGGCGCAGCTAGACCCGGGTGCACCAAGTCAGACCGTCACTTGGCCCGGCGAAGACTCGTGACCGTTTGACGTAACCCTTCCCTCATTCCATTCGGGTCCATATGATGCGCGCATGCGCCGGGCATTTCTGGCCAGTGTCGCAATCAACATGTTCGTGGCTTTCTCGCTGGTTGCCTCGCCAGCAGGGGCGCAGACGGCGACAACGGGGCCACCAGTGGTGGCACAGCAGCCTGCGGAGAAGGTTTCGTTCTGCCACCGGACACGTGCGGTCATCAACCCCTACCGCCTTATCACGACCGACGCTGATTCGATCGTCAAGATCGGCCACGGCAACCACACGGGTCCGGTCTTCCCAGCCGACAACTGGGGCGACATCATCCCGCCGTTCGAGTACAGCGGCGGCAGCTTCCCCGGGCTGAACTGGCCCGCCGGTGCGGCCATTCTCGCCGCTGGCTGCGCGGTTCATGAGACGGTAGAGCCGCCCGAGGAGACAACTACAACGACGGCGGCGACGACCACCACCACCGCTGCAACGACCACGACGACCGCCGCAACGACAACGTCGTCGTCGCTTCCCGCCGGGACGACCACGACGACAACGACAGGGTCGTCATCCTCCACGACGACCACATCGGCGCCGTCGAGCTCGTCCACAACGATAGGAACGACGACGCCCGGGCAGACGACAACCACGGGCCTCGCGGCGAGCGGGTCAACGACGACGGTGGCTGGCGAGACGACGACCACCGCTGGCACCACGGCTCCGGGCGGCACGACCACGACCACGAGCACACTTGCACCGCCGAGCGGTACGTCGCCGCCGACGACAGCGGCCCTACCCGCAGATCCGCCACCGGTCGACGCATTGCCGCCCGGAGCGCCGGTGCCCGACCCGCCCCCTCAGGTCTTGGCGTTCGTCATCACCCCCGGTGACCATGTGGTGATCCTCGGGCCGCTCAACCCGGATCAGGTGAGAACGCTTTACCAGGAACTCCGCCAGCAGCACTTGGCCCACACCGGGAGTGACACCAGCCCACTCGTCCTGATCGCTCTGCTCACCCTCGTAAGCGGCGGTGCGCTCCTCGGTCTGGCGGCGAGGCGTGGCCGATGGACAGACTGAATGGACCGAGATACTTCACGCCGTCACTAGATTGCGGAGCCGGGCGATCTGGCGGTCCTGGCGGGTAATGTCGGTAAAGGCGATGCCGCACCGAATCCCGTATACCTCCAGGCCGCTGTCGAACTCCCGGAGCGCTTGTAGGCCGCACTCCCGAACCACGGGGCACGTCCTACAGATGGCGAGGGCTTGGGCGCGCTTGGCGCGCCCCTGACGACCGACGCCCCAGTCGTCAGGGAAGAGGGACGGAGCGCCCGGTTCCTGGCAGGCGGCGCGCTTGGTCGAGGTCATTTCAGGTCTTCCTTCGGGCGGGGGAGTCGAGCGGGTGCCATCTCGGGGTCTCGCGGGATCCTGCGAACCGCCGGCCGAGCACAAGATCGACGTTGGTCACTGGTGAACAGCAAGCCCGGCCTCTCGGTCGGAGAGGCGGTCTTGGGTTGGGGTGTCAGCCCTCGGCGCGGACGACGTTCAGGCTCTGGGAGCCGAAGTTGTCGTAGTACGAGCCGGGTCGGTCGTTGTAGGCCACCTGGACCTGGTGGCCACCGCCGTCGCGGCGACGCCGCCGAGGATGACCGTCCTGATAGCGTGCTCTTCCGTTCTTCGTTGTTGTCGGGATGCGGCCATCATGGGGATGGGCACGGTTCCGAATCTTGCCGTCTGGCGACAACTCTTTGCCCTTTGGCGACAGGACCGAGAAGGCGCAGATCATGGTGCGGCTTGGAAACGCATGACCTCAGTGGTCTCGCCGGGTCGCGCTACACCGCTTGCGACCCGTGGTCGACGAAAGAGTCGACGCCGCACAGCTCTTCATCCCACCGCAACAGCCGCCGTGCCGGACGTCAGACTCGCCCGAAGCGCACTGGGAGTCGTACGGAACCAGCGCTGGCAGCTTCGGGTCAGGGCTGACTGCTCGCTGTAGTCGAGCACAGCGGTGACCTGAGCGAGGGGTACGTCTGCATAGGCCAGATACCGCTGCGCCAGGTCCCGTCGGGCTTCGTCCTTGATGTCCTTGAACGTCGTGCCCTCGTCCCGAAGGCGCCGTTGCAAAGTGCGCGGATGCATCGACAGGGCGTCGGCCACATCTGCGCAGCCCGAGGTGCCGGTGCCTAGCAGCCGGTCGATCACGCCGCGGACCTGGACCGGAAGGGACGTGTTCCGGGCAGGGAAGCGGACATGCAGGTAGTCGACGGCGAGGGCACGCAGTTCCTCGTTGTGCTCGCCGAGAGGCAGGTCAAGATCTCCCCGATCGATCGCGAGCGCCGCCAGCGACGCCTTGAACTCCACCGGCGCACCGAAGTGGCGACGGTAGGCGGCTCGTGAGGCGATCGCTGGATGCGGTAACCAAATCTGCCTGACATGACAACGCCCGGCAGAGAGCATGCCCAGGATGCGGCAGGTGATGCCAACGCCGTGCTCGATCATCTGGGCGCAGTGAGGACCGTGTTCGGAGAGCACGTCGAAGGCGAGCTGCGCTTGGTCGTCGCCGGCGTTCGCTCGGACGGAGAAACCGATGGCCGCGTTGTAGACGTAGACGTACTTCGAGGCGCAGCGCATGGCCTCTCCTAGCGTGGCCGAGTAGCGCATCGCTACCGCCAGAGGATCCCGATGTCCTGGCGCTCTGCCAGACGAAGACCGAAGTCGGGGCAAGCGAGATCACGAGCTGAGCGTTCCAACAACTGGACGACGGCTTCGAAGCGATGACCTGCTCCTGTCCCACCTGATGCCCTCCTCGCCCGGCCGGCCCGGCTCGCGCGCCAAGGCCAGGCCGTAGCGTCGCACAGGCGGCTCAGGCGCGGAAGGCGTGTGGGCACCCGGCCGAGCCGATGCTAGAGGTGGCTGAAGCCAGACGCTTCTTCGGCGGCCATGGGCACGGTGACGGGATGCTTCATGAAGTGGTGGATGACCTTGCGCATGTCGCGCAACAACAGCGCGGCGAGGTCGCGACTGACGCCCTGGCGCACGAGGATGCGTTGGACGGCGACATCGGACACCGTGCCGGTCAGCGGGTACGCGGGCACCTGCCAGCCGTGGACGCGGAGGCGGTCGGCGAGGTCGTAGAGGCTGTATCCGGGCTCGGCGCCGTCGATCAGCTTCCACGCCACGGCGGGGATGCCGGTCTTCGGGTCGCTGTCGCAGATGAGCTCGAACGGTCCCATCTTGGCGATCTCTTCGGCCAGATGGCGCCCAGTGTCGTAGGAGGCCATGTGGACGCGGCGGTAGCCGCCGCGGCCGAGACGGATGAAGTCGTAGTACTGGGCGACGATCTGGCCGGCAGGTCGGGAGAAGTTGATCTGGAACACCGGCATGTCGCCGCCCAGGTACGACACGTGGAAGATGAGGTCGTCCGGCAATTCATCCAGGTCTCGCCACACGATCCAGCCGACGCCAAGCGGCGCGAGGCCGAACTTGTGGCCCGACGTGCTGATCGACTTGACCCGCGGTAGTCGGAAGTCCCACTCGAGGTCGGGCGCGCAGAACGGCGCCAGGAACGCGCCGCTGGCCCCGTCGACATGGATGTCGATGTCCAAGCCCGTCTCCCGCTGGAGCGTGTCGAGCGCGTCGGCGAGTGGCTTCACCATCTCGTACGCGCCGGTGTACGTGACGCCCAGGGTGGGCACGACCAGGATCGTGTTCTCGTCGACGCGTGCCAGCATGTCGGCGGCGTCCATGGCGTAGTGACCCGGGGACATCGGAACTTCACGCATCTCGATGTCCCAGTACTTCGCGAACTTGTGCCACACGACCTGGACCGGCCCGCACACCATGTTCGGTCGGTCGGTGGGCAGGCCGGCCTTGGCCCGCCTGGCCCGCCACCGCCACTTGGCCGCCATGCCTCCCAACATGCACGCTTCGGACGACCCGATCGTCGATGCACCAACGGTGTTCGCCGCCTCCGGCGCGTTCCACAGGTCTGCGAGCATGTGCACGCAGCGCCGCTCGATTTCGGCGGTCTGCGGGTACTCGTCCTTGTCGATCATGTTCTTGTCGATGGCCAGGTCCATGAGCCGATGGACCTCGGGCTCCTCCCACGTCTGGCAGAACGTGGCCAGGTTCTGACGCGAGTTGCCGTCGAGCATGAGCTCGTCGGCGACGACTGCGTACGCGTCCTCCGAACGCCACTCGTTCGGCGGAAAGCGATATTTGGGCGCCGCCTTCGCCGTGTCCTGGCTGACGTAAACGACGTCGTCGAGCCCCGAACGGACGGTCTCGCGAGCATGCAGCGTCATCTCTCACCTTTTCGCGTAGCTACGGGGCCTCGGTCGTGGCCAGGTAGGACTGTAGGCAGCCCGCGTGTGAGCGCCGCGCCACCGCGGCCTCGTGTGGCTCGGGACCAGGGGCGGGCTGCGAGACTCGTGGGGTGTCCACCACTTCGGCCAGGCCTGCTGAGCATGTGCTGCCCGCCGCGCCGTCGGGATGGGAGCTCATTGCCACCGAAGGTCTTGGACCCTTCGTCACACGGGTCGAGTATCGGCGACCGGATGGTGTCGAGGTCGAGTGGACATCGCGCCGGCATCGCAAGCGCCAGGGCTTGCGTCTGCTACGGGTGCCGAGCGGAACGCCGGCACCGCCGGAGCGACCGGTCAGCGTGTCCCGACGGACGTGCTGGATCTCCGCGTTGTTCGCGGTGGGTTCCCTCTGCTTCGCCCTCGGCGCGCTACCGCCTTACCTCGACAACGTGTCGGCCCGAGTCGACGGCCTCACGTTCTTCATCGGTTCGATCTTCTTCACGTGCGCGTCCTACCTGTGCTTCGTCGAGGCCGCCAACAGCCCTGGCGCCGTCGAGTCCGAGCCGGTGCACCACCTCCCGTTCCGGCTGGCTACCTGGCGGCCCCGGTCGATCGACTGGTGGGCCACGGCGATCCAGCTGATCGGTACCTTCTACTTCAACGCCATGACGTTGCTGGCCCTGCACGACAACTGGTCGGTCAGCCAGGAGGACCGTCTCGTGTGGCGACCCGACGTGATCGGCTCGATCTGCTTCCTCGTGGCCAGCTACCTGGCCTGGGCCGAGGTGTGCCACAGCGCCGGGCGCCTCCGCTTCGGTGACCTGTCGTGGTGGATCGTCGTGCTCAACCTGTTGGGGTCGGTGTTCTTCGGCATCTCGGCCATCGGGGCGTACGTGTATCCGGACACCGGCGACGTCACCAACCTTCGCTGGGACAACGGCGGCACGTTCTTCGGAGCTGTGTGCTTCCTCGTCGCCGCGCTCTTGCTGGTCCCGGAGGCGCATGCGGCACGAGCGCCGGCGTCGCCGGGCTGAGCGGGCGTCACGAGCGCGAGCACCGGTGCCGCAAGTGCCGCGACGCGTTTCATTCGCAGGCCACGCCATCGTGGTCGCGGTCGAGGCCCGACCGATAGCCGGGCTCGCCGTCGTGAAGCGGCGCCGCGCCGTCGGCCCGGGCGGCGGCGCAGTTGGCGTAGTAGATCGATGGGTCGTCCGACGACGTCGCCGCGGTGGTCGGTGCGACGGTCGCCGCGCTCGATCCTGCGCACGTCGACGGTGATGCCTCGTCGGCGGCGACGTAGGAGGCTTCTCGCGGATGATGGCCGTAGCCGTCGCGGCTGTCGTAGCGGGCGATGGCCAAGCCGCGCTGGATGAGCGTCAGCCCGACATCGGTCCCGTCGACGTCGATGTACCGGAGGATCCGTCCGTACTTGTCCGTGTCGTCACGCGCGCCCGGCGTCACGACCACCGGCCGGCCCGAGGTCATCGCGTCGAGCGCTACCGCTGCATCTTCGAAGCCGCATTGACCGCGTTCCGGCGTGTCGATGCCGATGATGCGCACCCGCTCGCCCGTCGACAGATCGACCGTGTCGCCGTCGACGACCTTCACGATCGTGACCGTCGGAGCGGCCGCCGTCGTGGGCGGCTCGGCCACCGGAGCAGCGGTCACCGCGGGCGCCGTCGTCGGCGCCGCCGTCGTCGGCGGTGCCGTTGTGGGTGCCGCCGTTGTGGGGGCAACCGTCGTGGTCCGGTCGGTGGTCGCCGTGGTTGGGGCCGGCGACGTCGTGGCTGTGGCGATGGTCGTCGGCACCGTGCTCGCGGTGGCACCACCGCTGCATGCCGCCAGCACCAACGCCAGTCCTACGCCAAGGATGGCTGTGTTCCTCATCGTGAGTGACCCCGCCTGCCGATGTCGATTGCCGCCGGCCCAGGCGAATCGACGCTTCCGCTCACCTCACCTTTACCACCGTGGTGGCGGCAATCCCATGATCCGTTCTGATCATTTCGTCCGGAAGTCGCTCCGTGGCGGCGCTTGTGTCACGTCGATCCCGAATTCGTCTCGATCGACGTCACACAGGCGGCGTGGAACGGGCGGGCGGGAACGGCGTGGAGACCTAGCGGACGGGGTCCCAGCTGGCGGGCTTCGGGAAGAGCGGGCGCAGCGGGAGCGGCGGCTGAAACGGCCGCCACGTGCCCTCGGCCTGGCCGAGCCGGTCACTGATGACGTAGAGCACCGAGGGATTGAACCCGAGACCGCTGTGGCTGCCCCGCACCTCGACGCTCTCGTGCGTGTCGTCGGCGATGTCGAGGCAGACCTGCCACCGCACCACGCCGTCGGTGCGGGTGTACACCGCCGTCGACGGCACCGGCAGCGGCCCGCGCTCGTAGTCGGCCATCTCGATGAACGCTGGGTCGAAGAGGTGCTGCAACCGGTCGGCGATGCCGGAGGCCGAGCTGCGGTCGCCCTGCGTCATCTGCAGCGGCGAGCCGAGCGTGATCACGTTGCGGACCATCTCGGGCATCTGCCGCGCCAGGTACCTCGCGTAGAGGCCACCGAGGCTCCAGCCGACCAGGCTGACCCGGGCCCCGTGACGGCTGTGCAGCGCCTCGAGGCGGTCGCGTATGCCGGCGAGCTTCTCCGCCGTCGGCCCGACGTTGGGGCCGAGTCCCCACCCATGGGCCCAGTACCCCCAACTCCGGATGAGGTAACGAAGGCCGGCCGTGGATCGGTCGCCGGCGGTGAAGCCGGGCATCACGAGCACGGGATGGCGGTCGCCGCGCCCCACCATTCGCAGCAGTGGTGCGCTCGCCACCAGTGCACCGAGCTCGAAGGCGGCCCGTTGCTCCATCAGCAAGAGCCGCCGTGCGGGCGGTCGCAGCGTGCGATGGATGGGAAGTTCGTCGGGGTCGATCATCAGCGCGTCGCCAGCACCATCTCGTCGAAGGACTGCCGTATGCAGTCCGCGTAGAACGCCGGGTCTGGCAGCATCTCGCGGCAGGCGGTGAAGCTGATGACGATCTGCCCGCAGTAGCTGACGATGGGGTGGATGAGACCCATGCCGTCGCCGATCGGTCCAAGGCCCAGCATCGACACCAGCCTGGCCCCCCCGGAGTAGAGCGCCACCTGTGGTCCCGGCACGTTGGTCACCGTGGTGTTGATCATCGGGTCCGTGCGGTTCGCCATCTCGAAGCGACTGGCGGTGCGCGATGCGAGCGCCGCCAGGCCGCCCGGCAGGAACTCGGAGTAGTCGGTCAGCGTGTGGGCCCCGAGCGCGGTAGCGAACTGCTTCTGCTCGTGCGTCGATGCCTGCACCGCGGCGAGACGCTCCTTCGGGTCGGCGATGTCGGTGCCCAGGAGCACCATCATCCCGGAGACCTGGTTGCCGGCCGCCCGCATCTGATCTTCCGAGCGCACCGAGATGGGCGCGAGCGCCACCATGGGCGCCTCGGGCAGTTCGCCCTTGGCCGTCAGGTAGCGCCGTAGCGCGCCGCCGACGGTGGCCAGCACCGCGTCGTTGATGGTGGCGCCCGGCACGGCGCTCTTGACGGCGCGCATCTCGGCCAGCGGGAAGGTGCAGGCGTCGACGACGCGGTGGGCGGACACGTTGCCGTTGAACCGGGTCCGGGGTACGCCGGCCGGCGGCGCCTTCAGCTCGTTGCGCCGCAGCCGCTGCTGCATGCGCCCGAGCACGGGCATGGTGCGCCCCATCACCCGGACGAAGTGCATGGGCTTGAGGGCGTTGTTGACGCCGGCACGGGCCAGAAGCGACCACGGATCGGGGTCGGCCTCCGGTCGCCAGTCACCGACATCTTGCGGCGGCTCGGCGTCCGGCGCGACGTCGTTGAGCGCGCTCATGATCTCCATGCCCGACACGCCGTCGACGGCCGCGTGGTGTGTCTTCTGCAGCAACGCGAAGCTGCCGGGCGGTACGCCCTCGACGTTGTCGAGCCCCTCGATGACGTACACCTCCCACAACGGACGACTGAGATCCAGCCCGCGTGAATGGAGCCGCGCCACCTGGATGCACAACTGCCGCCAGTCGCCCGGCTTGGGCAGGGAGATGTGGCGAACGTGGAACTCCAGATCGAAGTTGGCGTCCTCCACCCAGTACGGATGATCGAGGCCCATCGGCACTTGCACCAACTTCTGGCGGAACACGCGCGAGAGGTGGAGGCGCCGCTCGATGTCGGCCAGGATGCCCTTGAAGGTGACGGCACCTCCCGGCGCCGTCGACTGGTCGTAGATGCACAGACTGGCGACGTGCATGGGCGCGTTGGGCGTCTCGAAGTAGACGAACGAGGCGTCCAGGCCGGTCAGTTGCTGCATGATCCTCCGATCGTGAGCGTGACTGGCGCTGCCCCGCCCGTGTCACACGCCGTTGTCCTCGAGATAGCTGTTGAGCACTCCAAGTAAGGCGCTGCGCTGCGCCATCGTGAGCCGCTCGTCGCGGCGGATGGCATCTTCGGTGCTGATCTCCGTCTGGTCCACCGGTAGGCCGGCGGCGTAGAGGATCAGCTCGTTGGGCTCGATGCCGAGGCTCTTGGCCAGTGAGCGCAGCACACGAATGGATGGCTCGTGGAGGCCGCGCTCCAACTGGCTCATGTAGGTGTCCGACAGGTCGGCGAGGCGGGCCAGCTCCCGTTGCGAGAGCTGGCTGAACCGGCGCTGCGCCCGGATGTGCTCACCCAGGCGCTGCAGGTGGTCTTTCCAGAGGCCCTCGGCGACCATGCCGCCGAACCTACTTGTCGGTGGTCGTGGACTCCTTGGCCCCACCGGCCGACGGGGCGGCGTCGAGCAGGCTGAGGGCGAAGGCCTTGCGGGCCTCGAGGAGTTGGGCCTGGAAGTCGAAGGCCTTCTCGATGCTCTCGCGGCTCTGGTCGCGGCCGGGCTGCATCCACGACGGCGTCATGGCCGACGGCACCCTGGAGGCGACGGTCTTGTAGGCCTTCAGGAACTGGTCCTGGGTGAAGGTGATGACTTTGAGGGTGGACTCGTTGGCAGCGTTCATGACGTCGATGGCCATGGGGTTCCTCCTGGAAGGGGTTGCGTACTCTGCTGTTGCGGTACTCGCACTATAGTACGCAAGACGCTCCCCGTTGTAAAGGGGTACCCCGCGTCGGTCAGGCTCCGTCAGTTGCGACGGGGCGCGTCGCGGCCCCAGCGGCGTCGTGCGCCACCGCACCCCCACGCTCGTCCGTGTCGATGGGCGTCTCGGACACCGCCTCGACCCAGTCCCACAAGCGACTTTGCTGATGGCGGTAGCGCCGACGTGACGTCCCCGCCGTCTCGTTCCCGCTTCCCCACAACATGGATGGATCGTATGGACAGCTTGCCCGCTGGGCCGTAGGTCATACGGCTCCACTGAGGAGGCCGCTCAGGCCGTCTTGCGCACCACGTCGCCCGGGCGGACGGTGCCGCCGACTACCACTTTGGCGTTCATGCCCCGCAGGCGCAGGGCACGACCTTCGGCGGTGTTGACGAAGCGCATGGCGTCGCGCCCGAAGCGGGCCGTGAACTTCGCGCATCCGAGGTGGGGCTGGGCCGTGACCTCGATGACGGCGCCGCCGACCTCCAGCCGGGTGCCCGGCGGCAGGTTGGCCTCACTGATGTCCAGATCCACGTAGAGCTGGTCGCCGGCCAGTGGCCAGCGATCGGCGCCGCCGGCCACGAGCGCCACGACCCGCGAGTTCATGACGTTGAGCTGCATGTCCGGATGGGGCGAACGGTCGGCGGTGCGGGTGCTGGGCCGGCAGTTCCAGGTGTCGCCGAGCAGACCGACGGTCTCGTCGAGCGTGCCCTCCGACAGCACCTCCCGCTCGCCGATGGCCGGTCGGCGCACGATCAGCTCCACCCGCCCGAGATCTGGCGGCGATTGGTAGATGTGGGCCAGACCGGCTTCGAGAGCAGCGGTGGCGAGGTGCTCCATCATGCGATCATGCCGAATCCCCGAGGCGCCAGCCACCGGATTCCGTGATGGAGGCCGCCGGCTACGTGGGCATCATGAGCGAATGGGATTTCTCCTGCCGGACACGCCTATCGGTGATGTCGACGCCTACTTCGCTGTTGGAGGGGGTGACGGGCTGGTGGCGGCACGGGCGCTCGGGCCCGGATCGATCATCGACGAGGTGACGGCGTCGGGTCTTCGGGGACGCGGCGGTGGCGGGTTCCCGACGGGCCTCAAATGGCGCTCGGTCCGCGGGACGGGCGGGGGCCGCCGCTACGTCGTGGCCAACGGCGCCGAGGGCGAACCGGCCACGTTCAAGGACCGCATGCTCATGCGGCGCGATCCGTACCGCATCGTGGAGGGCGCAGCGATCGCCGCGCTGGCCGTCGGGGCGACCGACATCTTCCTCGCCACCAAGGCGTCCTATGCCGCCGAGGCGTCGGCGCTGCGGCGAGCGGCGGTGGAGCTCAGCGGAACGGGCCTGCTCGGCGACCTCACCATCTCGGTGGTGGAAGGCCCCGACGAGTACCTCTACGGCGAGGAGAAGGCCATGCTCGAGGTGATCGAGGGGCGCGACCCGCTGCCCCGCGAGCTGCCGCCGTGGCAGCACGGGCTCTTCGCCACGGTGCCGATCGGCTGGGAGGGCCGCGATCAGGACCGAGGCCCGGCCTGGGAGAGCAACCCCACCTCGGTCAACAACGTGGAGACCCTGGCCAACGTCGCCTTCATCCTCGCGAGGGGTGCCGATTGGTTCCGCACGATGGGCACAGCCGGCTCGCCGGGCACGGTGCTGGCCACGGTGGTCGGTGACATCACCCACCCGCAGGTGGTGGAGGTCGACCTCGGGACGCGCTTCGATGACCTGCTGGCGCGCTGCGGCGGCGCGCTGGACGGCCGCACGCTGGTGGCCGCCTTCTCGGGCGTCTCCAATCCGGTGCTCACGGCCGCCGACTTCGACGTGCCCCTCACCTACGAGGACTTCGCCAGCCGCGGCACGGGCCTGGGCGCCGCCGGCTTCGTCGTGTACGACGACCAGACCGACATGGTGAGCGTGGCCCGGGAACTGAGCCGCTTCCTCGCCGTCGAGGCGTGCGGGCAGTGCCCGCCGTGCAAGACCGGCGCCATGGACATCACCGACCGGTTGCTGTCGATCGAGCAGGGCAGCGGGCGCGACGCCGACCTCGGCGTCATCAACGCCCGGCTCCGTACCATCACCGACAGCAACCGGTGCTACCTCGGTACGGAAGAGCAGAACGTGGTGTCCAGCATCCTGCGAGCGTTCCCCGAGGCGTTCGCCGCACGTCTCGAGGGGACGGCCGGCGGGCTGCGCCCGGCCATCGTGCCGCTGGTGAAGGACATCCTGGACGACGGCACCGTCATCTACGACGAACGCCATCTCCGCAAGCAGCCCGACTGGACCTATCGCTGACCTTCGAGGCGCCGAGCCGAACTGATGCGCTTTTTGGGTCACAGAGCACCAAAAAGCGCATCAGTTCGCTGCGGGTCAATCTGCCAGCACGGCCGCCGCTTCGGCGAGGCGCTCGCGTTCCAAGCCGTCGCGCTGACGCTGGGCGCGCTCGATGAGCTCGTCGAGGGGCGCCGACGCCAGGAGCGGATTCGTCGACTCGACCGCTTTCAGGCTGCGCCAGAGGGCCAGCTTCCCCTCGACACCGAGGGAGAGCGCCTCGATCTCCAGCAGCACGGTCAGCGCCGGCGCGCCGGTGAACCAGCGGTTCAGCTTCAGCCGGCTGAGCTTCTCGGCCGTCCATCCGGCGGCCTGCTTCACGGCGTTGCGCGTGACGCCCAGGCTCTCGGCCAGGGCGTCGAGCGTGGCCCGGTCGGCCTCGATGTCGGCCGCCAGCGTGGTGAAGAAGGGGTCCCGGGGGGTGTCCGCGAAGCGGGACGCGAGCGTGCGCGCCAGCTCCACTCCCAGCATCGAGCCAGCCCGATGGTCGTTGACGTAGACGTGCAACGCGGTCGTCACGGGCCGTCCTTACCCCGTATCGCCGGATGGCAGGCTGGAGAACCACATCGAGAGGAGATCCTGTGCCCATCACCACCGGGTTCAACCACGTGGCCACGCTCACGTCCGACACGGAGCGCCTCGTCGACTTCTACACCACCGCCTTCGACGCCAGGTCACCTTCGAGATGGACGCCAGTGGCGACCATCCCCGCATGGTCATCCTGGACCTCGGTGCCGGTTCCGCCCTGAACGTGTTCGAGGTCCCGGCCGAAGACATCATCGGGGAGCGTCGGCGGCTACGGTCCAAGCCATGACCGCCGTCTTCGTCCACGGTGTCCCCGAGACCCAGCGCCTCTGGGACGGCGTGCGCCGCCACCTCGACCGAGACGACACCATCGCGGTGTCACTGCCGGGCTTCGGCAGCCCGCGACCGGCGGGCTTCGGCGCCACCAAGGACGAGTACGCCGACTGGCTCGTGGGCGAGCTGGAGCGCGTGGTCGCCGACACCGGCGCGCCGGTCGATCTGGTCGGCCACGACTGGGGCGGCGGGTTCGTGGTGCGGGTCGTGAGCACCCGGTCCGACCTCGTGCGGACGTGGGTGACCGACGCCGCCGGCCTGGCCGATGTCGACTTCGAGTGGCACGACTTCGCCAAGATCTGGCAGACGCCGGGCGACGGCGAGGCATTCTGGGAGCAGCAGCTGGCAGCCCCGCTCGAGGACCGGTCGGCGGTGTTCATCCTGTCGGGCGTGCCCGAGGACGAGGCCAAGCAACTGGCCAGCCACGTCGACCAGGAGATGGCCGATTGCATCCTGGCGCTGTACCGATCGGCGACGAAGGTGCAAGCGGAGTGGGGGCCTGCCTTCGAGGCCATCGATCGACCGGGACTCGTGGTGGTACCGAGCGGCGATCCGTTCCTGGCCGAGGCGGGGGCGCGGCGCGCCGCACAACGCGCCGGCGCCACCATCCAGCCCATCGAGGGCAAGGGCCACTGGTGGATGCTGGAGGATCCGGTGGCGGCGGCCGAGCTGCTCACCGCCTTCTGGCGTACGGCGTGACTGGCAGCTGATCTGAGGGGGTACCAAACGGCGATGGCCAGCACCGACGATCTGCGATCCGGTGACATGAACGACGTAGTAGCGCTGGTCGCCAACGATCACGCGTACCTCCGTCACCTCCTGGACGAGGCGTGCCGCGCGCCCGAGACCCCGGGCGTTCGCCGGGATCTGGTGGAGCAGGCGGTGACGGCGTGGGCGACCCACAGCGCCGCCGAGGAGACGGTGCTGTACCCGGAAGCGGGCGTGGTGCTCGGCCCCGACCCGATCGAGCGGGCCCAGCGGGTCCAGCACGTGCTGGACCGTCTCATGGCCGACCTGCGCGGCGATGCCACCGCTGAGCAGCTCGCCGCCGTCGATGAGCTGCTCAGCGTGCACGCCCAGCTGGTCGAAAGCGAGATCCTCACCCCCCTGCGTGACGGCGCACCGGAGCGCGTCGGCGAACTGGCGGCGCGGTGGGTTCAGGCCACCGAGGCGGCGTCGGGGCTCACGAGGCCGCTCGACTGACGAACCCGGCGACCAGGGCGACGACATCGGTGGCGTCGCCGGTGTGGAGCACGTGTCCGCGTCCCGGCAGCATCACTCGCTCCACGAGGCCCCTGCCGATGCCGGCGGCAATGGCGTCGAGCTGAGCGGCCGTGCCGTACTCGTCGTCGGCGCCCTGGATCGCCAGCACGGGCGCGTCGACGGCCGCCAGGTACCCCTCGATGTTCCACGATCGGAACGCAGGCGACAGCCATGCCCCGTTCCAACCCCAGAAGGTGCTGTCGACATCATCGTGGTACCGGTCCAGCCGGTCGCGCAGCGGCGATGACAGGAAGGCCTCGCGGGCCGCCTCGATGCCGGCGATCGAGCGATCTTCCACGAACACGTGCGGCGCCAGCAGCACCAGCCCGCTGACGAGGTGGCGGGCGCCGGCATGGATGAGTGCGATGGAGGCGCCGTCGCTGTGGCCGACCAGCACTGGTCGCTCGATGCCGAGCCGTGCCAAGAACTCGGGCAGCACCCCGAGCGCCTCGTGGTGCATGTAGGTCACCGGCCACGGCGGCGCCACGGCGGACGATCGGCCGTAGCCCGGGCGGGAGTAGACGACCGTGCGAGGCCCGCCGGCGGCGGCGCGCACATCGTCGGGGAACGACCGCCACAACGCGATCGAGCCGAGGCCCTCGTGTAGGAAGACCAGCGGCGGCGCGCCGCCGGCTTCGTCGCGGTAGTCGATGACCGCCCCGCCGATGTCGACGGTGGGCACCCTCAGGACTCGAGGCGCCGGCGCAGGGCGAAGCGCTGGATCTTGCCGGTCGCCGTCTTGGGCAGGTCGTCGACCACCAGGACCTTGCGGGGTCGTTTGAAGGCGGCCATGCGCGCCCGGCAATGCGCGTCGATGGCGTCGGGGTCGACGCTGCGCCCGGTGCGCGCCACCACGAAGGCCACGGTCATCTCCAAACCCGACCCGTCGCGGCCGCCGACGACCGCCGCCTCCAACACGTCGGGGTGCTCGACCAGCACGCTCTCCACCTCGGCCGGCGACACCCAGATGCCGCCCGCCTTGATCATGTCGGTGTTGCGCCCGAGGAACGTGTAGTGGCCGTCGGTCGAGCGCGTGTACACGTCGCCGGTGCGCAGCCAGTCACCGCGGAACGCCGTTTGGGTGGCTTCGGTGCGGCACCAGTAACCGGAGGCCACCGACGGGCCACGAACGTGGAGGTAGCCCGGTGTGTCCGGCTGGGTCACCTCGGCGTCGGTCTCGTCGAGCAGCTTCACGTCGTAGCCCTCTACGGGCGTGCCGGTGGTCCCCGGCCGCGTGTCGGTGGCGGTGTTCGACAGGAAGATGTGCAGTGCTTCGGTGGAGCCGATGCCGTCGAGCACCGGATGGCCGTAGCGCTGGCTGAACCGGCGTTGCAGCTCGGCTGGTAGGGCCTCGCCGGCGGTGATCGTCAAGCGCACCGACGCCAGCGCGTCGACGGGGATCTCCGCGTCGAGCAGCGCGGCGACGAAGCCCGGGCTGGCGAAGAACAGCGTGGGCTGCTCGGCCACCAGCAGCTCGGCCATGCCGGCCGGGGTGGGACGGGCGGGATTGAGGATCGTGGTGGCACCAACGGAGAACGGGAACGTGAGCGAGTTGCCCAGGCCGTAGGCGAAGAACAGCTTGGCCACCGACAGGCAGCGGTCTTCGCGGCCGATGCCGAGCACCGAGGACGCGTACGTCGAGGCCGTCGCCTGCGGGTTGGCGTGGCGGTGCATGACGCCTTTGGGCACGCCGGTCGTGCCGGAGCTGTAGAGCCAGAAACCGGGGGAGTCGGGCTTGGTCGCGGCGACCGGCGCTTCGGACTCGTCGGTGAACGACGCCCACTCGTGCACCGGCACATCGACGGTGCCGGCCCCGTCGGTCGAGCCGATCACAACGGCGGCGCGCAGCTCGCCCTGACTGGCCTTGGCGATAGCCGCAAGGTGGCCGGCGTACTCGGCCGAGACCACGACGACGCCCGCACCGGCGTCGGCCACGATGGCGGCCAGGTCGTCGGCGGTGAGCATCGTGGACAGTGGCACGGGCACCACCCCGGCGCGCAGCCCGCCGAGGAACCAGGCAAGGAATGCGGGCTCGTCGTTGACCACCATGGCGACGCGTTCGCCACGGCGCACGTCGAGATCACGGAGCGCGTGCTGCGCCGCGCCACACCTGCCGCTGCACGTCGGCGTAGGTGGCCCGGCTGCTCCCGGAGATCACCGCCAGCCGGTGGCCATCGCCCGCCTCGACGTGGCGATCGACCAACCACACGGCGGCGTTGTAGGTGCCATCCATGTCCGTCCCCCTCGTTCAGGCCTTGACGTAGTCGTAGTCGAGTGGCTTCTGGTGGATGCCCGTGGCCGGCGGGGCGATCCACGATGCCATGCGGCCTGGCTCGTGCACGGCTCGCATCAACGACACGACGTACGCGTTGTCGTCGTCGGTCGGGAGCCAGCGCGCCGCGTTCGCCGCCCAGTCGTCGTCCGACACGACGCGGCCGTCGGGCGAGACGCGCGCCGCGGCCATGTCACCGACGTGGCGGTTGAACCCTTGGTGGGGGAGCCGCAGCTCCAGCCCGACCTCGGCCAGCGTGCGGTTCCAGCGGTCGACGCCCTTCTGGCAGTCGGCGGCGTAGTCGTCGCGCAGGGTCTGGTTCAGGGCCGCCAGCGCCGGGGCGCTCGCGCTCACCGACGGCGCCGTCGACGAGCGTGGGCACCGCACGGGTGGCGTTGCGCAGGCGATGATCGTCGTCGCGCCGTGTCTCCTGGTAGCGCCCCTTCAGACCGGCGGCGAAGTAGTTGGCGGCGTTGGTCGAGGTCTCGGCGCCGAACAGATCGAGCGATACGGCGTAGTGGAAGTTGAGGTAGCGCTGCAGGGTTGCGACGTCGATGCCGCCGAACGGGCGTACGTCGGCCGTGTCGTGCTGCTTCATGAGGTCGACGGTGCGCTGCACCACGCGCCCGACGCCGGTGGCGCCCACGAACATGTGGTGGGCCTCTTCCTTCAGCATGAAGTCGCACGTGCGCGACAGCGGATCGAATGCGCTCTCGCGCAACGAAGCGAGTTGGTACTTGCCGTCGCGGTCGGTGAAGTAGGTGAAGAAGAAGAACGACAACCAGTCCGGCGTGGCTTCGTTGAAGGCACCGAGGATGCGCGGATGATCCGTGTCGCCGGAGTGGCGCTGCAGCATCTCGTCGGCCTCGTCGCGGCCGTCGCGCCCGAAGTAGCGGTGCAGCAGGTACACCATGGCCCACAGGTGGCGGCCCTCTTCCACGTTCACCTGGAAGAGGTTGCGGAGGTCGTACAGGCTGGGCGCGGTGAGGCACAGGTGACGCTGCTGCTCCACCGACGCCGGCTCGGTGTCGCCCTGCACCACGACGAGGCGGCGCAGCTCGGACCGGTACTCGCCGGGCACCTCCTGCCATACCGGTTGACCGGTGTGGTCGCCGAAGCTGATCAACCGGTCCGGCTCGGGCTCGGCCAGGAAGATGCCCCAGCGGTACTCGGGCATCTTCACGTAGCCGAAGTTGGCCCAACCCTCCTGACCCACCGAGATCGCGGTGCGCAGGTAGACGTCGTGGTCCTGGAAGGCGACCGGACCCAGTGTCTGCCACCACTCGATGAACCGCGGTCGCCAGGACTCGAGCGCCCGCTGCAGGCGTCGGTCGCCGGCGAGATCGACGTTGTTCGGGATGGTGGCGTCGTAGTCGACGGCGGTCACGCGGTCACGTCCTGTTCTTGTCGTAGGCGGGCCTCGACCCCGTGCCGTAGCGGCGCAGCGCGCCGTCAGGTCCCACGGCGTTCGGTCGTTGGAAGATCCAATTCTGCCAGGCGGTGAGGCGGGCGAAGATCTTCGACTCCATGGTCTCCGGTCCGACGAACCGGAGGTTGGCCTCCATGCCCGTGAGTGCGTCGGGGGAGAAGCTCGCTCGCTCTTCGAGGCAGACGCGCACCTCGTCGTCCCAGTCGATGTCGTCGGGCGCGAACGTCACGAGGCCGGCATCGGCGGCGTCGGCGGCCAGGAGCTCCTTGCCGATCACCGCCCGCGCTGCCGCCAGCGCATCGGGGCGACCCCACGAGCGCGATGCCAGCCGGGTGAGCCCGTTGGCCATCGGGTACCAACCGTCGCTGACGGCGGTGAGGCGGAGCGTGGCCGCGGGCCGCTCGTCGTCGGGCCACTGCCCGTCCAGCATGAACGTCCGGTCGGCGGCCAGTGCCAGCTCGGCCAGCGTGCCGGCGAAGCAGCTGCCCGGCTCGATGAGCGTGACGAGGGTGCGGGCCGACAGGTCGAGGCGCTTGAGCGTGCGGGCCCAGTACAGCCGCACCTCCCGAGCCAACCAGTCGTCGGTGTCCAGGCGCTCGTCGGCCGCCACCACGGCGGCGGCGTCGCCGCTGGTATGCAGCACCCAGGTACCGAGCTGCGGTTCGTTGAAACGAAGGTGCAGGAGGGCGTCGTCGAGCTGCCGGCACGCGGCCAGCGACCAGCGGTCGTCACCGGCGGCAGGTCCGGCGACGGTGATCTCGGCCACGCCCCGCTCGCGGTCGAGCCGTACGTCGACGTGTTCGTAGCGACGGCGCTCACCGTCGTCATCGATCAACAGTGGCTCGAGCACGATGCCCGTCGCGCCGGCGGGCCGGGTGGTCCTGGCGGCGCGGGCGGCGGCCCGTTCGGCCACCTCCTCGGCGAAGCGACTCCGCGGGGCGACGGCGTCGACCAATCCCCACGCTACGGCCTGCTCGCCCTTGATGCCTTCGGCCCGGGTGGAGAAGACGTCGGCGAGGTCGCGGCGCACGTGGCGCTTGTCGACCACGCGCGTGAGTCCACCGGTTCCAGGAAGCACGGCTAGCAACGGCACCTCGGGCAACGACACCGTCGACGTGCGGTCGTCGATCAACACGATCTCGTCGCACGCCAGCGCCAGCTCGTAACCACCGCCTGCGGCGGTGCCGTTCACAGCGGCCAGCCAGACCTGGTCAGAGTGTGCGGTGGCGTCTTCGATGGCGCAGCGCGTCTCGTTGGTGAACTTGCAGAAGTTCACCTTGTGATGATGCGACGAGCCCGCCAGCATCTGGATGTTGGCCCCCGCGCAGAACACCTTGTCGAGCCCGCCGGTGAGCACCACCGCGCCGATCTCGGGGTGCTCGAAGCGCAAGCGCTGCACGAGGTCGGCCAGCTCGATGTCGACGCTGAGGTCGTAGGAGTTGAGCTTCAGCTCGTAGTCGTGGCGCAGTCCACCCTCGGGATCGACCTGCAGGGTCACGGTGGCTATGGCGCCGTCGAACTCGACGCGCCAGTGCCGGTAGCGGCTGGGATCGGTGACGAACTGAACCCGGTCGATCGTCGATGTGAGCTCGGCCACGGGACCCCCTGTCGTCACGTCCCCTGATACCAAGCAGTCTACGAACATGACGAACTGGGGAGCCTCCGGCCGGCCTGCGCGCGGACGCTCCCCAGTTCGAAGGGTGCTTGGTCAGTCGGCCTCTTCGTACTTGAACGACAGGCGCACCTTGGCCCGGTAGGTCATCACCTTGCCGTCCTCGATCTGCATGTCGAGCTGCTCCACTTCGGCGATGCGCAGATCCCGCAGGGTCTGCGACGCGTGGCCGACCGCCGCAGCGGCTGCCTTCTCCCACGACTCCGTGCTCGTGCCGACGAGGTCCACGATCTTGTACACGCTCTCAGCCATCAGACACCTCCTTGGTGCGAGCGTCATTGTTCACCTCCGACAGCCGGTGTGAAAGGGGCAAACTCAGCGATTGTCGAGCATGGCGACGAGCTTCTTCGGCGCGATGACGCGATAGGCCTCCTCGCAGATCCGGGCCAGCTCGTCCCAGTCCACTCCCACGTCGAGGCGCACCCCGATCCAGCCCCGCCCGCCGACGTACGGCGGCCGGAAGAAGCGCTCCGGTTCGGCTTCGATCAATTCGCTCTGCGCGCCGGGCGGTGCCGCGCACCAGAGGTGAGGGAACTGGTTGTCGTGATGACCGTCGTCCCACAACATCACGAAGGCCGACTTGCCCCGCACGAACCACGTCGGCGCGCTGTGGCTGGGCCGTTCCGTGACCTCGGGGAAGCCCATGCAGATGGCCCGCAGGCGGGGCAACGGATCAGCACGCCTGGCCACCATGGCCGGTGAGACTACTCAGCGCATGATGAGGCAGGTGGTAGTGTGTGGACCGGCGGTTCACCGTCCCTGATCGATGTCGATGGGGTCGAGGCGACCGGCCCGTCGGGACCGATCTAGGCGGTTTCGGCCTCGGGCTCGCCCGCGCTGGACGACTTCTTCCAGGCCAGGAAGCCGAGTAGGGCCACTACCGCCAGGAGCAGCAGAAACACCAGCTTCTTACGGCTGCGCTCGTCTGCCGCCAGCGCGTCACTGACCGAGCCGAAGCCGTCGGCAGCGAGGTCGGTCAAGCTGTCGAACGTGGTGTCGATACGTGCCATCGGGGCCACCTCCAGTGGGGTCGTGCCCACGCAACCTATCGCCGTGGCCCCGGTGGGTCGGTTGCCATCGCTTGACACCCCTCTACCGTTCGTGGTTACTTACCGTTCGTGGAGGCTTACCAAGTGGCTTTGACGCCCTGGGCGACCCCACGCGTCGAGCCGTGCTCGAACAGTTGCGGCAACGGCCGATGGCGGTCGGCGAGTTGGCGGCCGAGTTGCCCGTGAGCCGCCCCGCGGTGTCCCAACACCTCCGCGTGCTCAAGTCCGCCGGGTTGGTCGCCGACCGCGCCGAAGGGACGCGACGCATCTACCGCCTCGATCCGTCGGGGCCGGTCGCCGTGCAGGCCTACCTGAGGGGTTCTGGACCGCGGCTCTCGCGTTGGTTCCGATCGCGTCGCCGAGGGGCGCCCCGATCTCGCACCACCAGCACCGAGGAGACACGATGACGGTCGAGCCCATCCGCCAGACGGTGACCGTGCACTGCGGCATCGAGCTGCCGTTCGACGTCTTCACCAACCGTCTGGGCGACTGGTGGCCGAAGCAGGGTCATTCGATCGGCGAGGACGAGATCGACGCCATCATCGTGGAGGGTCGATGTCGGCGGGCGGATCTTCGAATGGTGGCGCAACGGCGAGTCGGCGTGTGCGGCGAGGTCACGGTGTGGGATCCGCCCCACCGGCTGGCGCTGTCGTGGATGCCGAACCCGACGGCCACGGCGGTCACCGACGTCGACGTGCAATTCGAGGCGCTCTCCGACGTGTCGACGCGTGCTGCGGCTCACCCATTCGGGATGGGAACGCTTCGGTGACGAGGGGACCGACAAGCGCGGGCAGTACGACAGCGGCTGGCCCGCGGTGCTGGCCGCTTTCGAGGCCTTCGCCGCCGCCGACGGCCGGCCGGCGCCCGCCCGCTGAGGGCGCGTGCCGACACCTCACGAGCCGAGACGTCGCCGGCGACCCGCCGCGCCCTCAGCCGTCCTGACTTCCCCGCGTGACGGTTCGCGCAGCCTGCGTTTCACGGCGTCGGGCCGCCCTTCCGCGGCACAGGCTGTGCAGAAGAAGGCGGGGGAGGGGGCGGCGGGCGGAGATCGTCAGCCGGGGGTGGAGCGTTCGGCGGTGGCCTCGATGGTGATGCCGCCGCGGGGCCGCTGGGTGAGAGTCACGACGACGCGCTCGGGTCGAGCGCTGGCCATGATCTCGTCGGCGATCTCGACGGCGAACGCTTCGGCGAACACGGCTCGGTCCCGGAACGACCACAGGTAGAGCTTCAACGACTTCGATTCCACGCACCGCGCACCTGGCGTGTAGTCGATCACCACGGTCGAGAGGTCGGGCTGGCTCGTGACGGGGCACAGCGAGGTGACTTCGTCGGCGGTGAAGCGCACCCGCCGGCAACCCGGCGGCGCGGCGAACGTCTCCACGTGGGCCACCGGATGGCGCACGGGTTGACCGAGGATGGTGAGGTGCTCGGTGGGGATCTCCGGGCTCACGCCGGCACCAGGGCCGCCGGCGGTGGTGGTGCCGGCAGGAACCGGCCGATGACCGGCAGCTCCCAGAACTGCTCCGCGCTGGCCACGGCCAGACCGACGGCCATGAGGTTCTCGGGCGAGTCGTAGGCCAGGTAGCGCCGGTGCCACGTCGGCTGGAACTTGGCGTTGTACCGCCACAACGACTCGATCTGCATCGACTCGGAGAGACGCTCGACCACCCGCTTCTCCATGCGCCGGCCCATCGTCTGGCCCATCTCGCCGGCCAGGACGGCCCGCATGGCGGCGAAGTTGAGCGACAGCCCCCGCTCGCCGGTCGCCCGCAGGTGCTCGATCGTGCGCACGATCACGAAATCGGTCAGGCCGTTCGGGTGCTCACCCTCGCTGCGGCGCATGAGGTCGAGCGAGTAACCGCCGATGTCGGGCGCGGGCACGAACTGGCAGAACGCCGCCGGCACCCCGTCCGGCCCGGAGCACACCGCCAGCAGCAGCCCGGTGTCGCGCCGATCGAACAGGCGCGACAGCGTCATGGAGAAGCCCCGCTCGACCTGGCCGCGCCGGCTCTCGCGCATGAGGGTGCGCAGCTGATCGGCCAGCTTGGGGTCGACGGTGGCCGGGTCGTAGAAGGCGATCGTGTAGCCGTACTTGGCGATGCGGTTGACGGCTTGGCGCAGGCCCTTCATGGCGCCGCCGTCGAGCGAGAACACCTCCGTGTCGACGACGGCCTCGTCGCCGATGTAGCGGTGCGACATGCCGCTGGCGGCATAGATCGGCAGCCACGACTCGCTGGCGGCCAGCACGGCCACGTTCCAACCCTGGCGGGTGGCGTGGTTGCGGAACGCCGACCACGCCTCCGCCCGCTCCTCGGGGGGGCCGATGGGATCGGGCGACACCAGGCACACGCCGTTGCGCACGGCGTAGGCGATGAGCGTGTTGCCCATGCGGAGATGGTGCTTGTCGTCGCGCAGCGCGAAGTACGAGAGGGTGCCGCCGCCGTGGCGAGCGAGGAGGTCCCGCGCGGTGTCGAGGGAGATGTCGGAGCCCGGCTCCCCAGTGAGCACCGGTCGCACGAGCAGCCAGCCCAGCGAGACGGCCAGGCCGATGCCGATCGCTGCGAGGGCGATCGTGAGCGTGGTGTCGAGGCGGCCGCCGATGTTGATCGAGGAATCGCCCACCAGGCGCTCACCGACGGCCGCCGCGGCACGGGCCCACGAGGTGCGGTGATTGGAGATCTGGACGCCGATCGTGGCGAGCACGACGGCGACGACACCCGCCACCAGCAACGTGCTGACGCCCCGCCGCACCGACTCCCGGTTGGTGGGCGCCCGGAAGCTCTTGCGGGTGACCACCAGGAACGCCACCGAGCCGAGGCTGAGGACCGCTTCTTCGATGTCGAGGCCCTTGAGGACGTGGCCGGCGGCCGACAGCGCCAGCAGGGCGAGGGCCGCGGCCCACGCCCAGCGTTGACCGCGGCGCACGCCCCTGGCCAGCTGCAGCAGGACGATCCCGGTCACGGCGGTGAAGGCCGTGGCCGCCTCGTGCAGGGCGAGGGGGTAGCCGGCGTCCTCGGCCAGCGCCTGGATGCGGGCGCGAAGCGGCGGCGTGAGGGCGGAGCCGAGATTCACCAGAGCGGCCACCAGGAGCAGGCCGGCACCGATGCGCCGGGAGCGAACCGTCCGTTCCCGGGCTGCCGCGTCCGGCTGGTCCCGAACGACGTCCGCCTCGTCCCGCCTGGTCACGATCCTCCGTTCTGGCCCGCCCACGATCCTCTGCTCCCGGCCGCCCACGCCTCGCACACCGGAACCGTAGCGCTTTGCCAGCCGCCGGGCCCGGACGCGTCCTCACTCTGCGTCACCAACCGGCGGCGGCATCGCCGAACCGTCGCGCACCCCCTCGGTATCGTCGCCCGCGATGGAACCAACGCCCGTCGGCCGGGTCCTCGGCAGCGAGGACGCTACGCCCATGCTCTTTCGCGTCGGTGTGGCACCGGGGCAGTGGCTCCAACTCGACGACGTGGTGGTGACCGAGCGCACGATGCCCGACGGCCAGGTCGTGCGGCTGTCGGGCATGGTCGCCGAGATCCGGGCGGTGCACGAGGGCGCCCGCTTCGGCTCCGACGTGTTCCTCATCGCCGACGGGCTGCTGCCGGCCCAGACGTTCGAGTCGGCCGAGGTGATGACGACGCGCATCGAGCCGGAGACGTACGTGCCGCCCCTGCCGGGCACGCCGGTGCGCCGCGCCGTCGGTGCCGAGCGTGACACCGCCCTGTACTTCGACCGAATGGTCGCGAAGCTGCCGATCGGCCTGGGCCGTGATGGCGAGCCGCTCTACGCCAACCTGGAGTTCCTCGACGGCACCCGCGGCGCCCACGTCAACATCTCGGGCATCTCCGGCGTCGCCACCAAGACCAGCTATGCCACGTTCCTGCTCTACAGCCTGTTCCGCTCGGGCGTGCTGGGCGCCGAGGCCGCCAACACCAAGGCCCTCATCTTCAACGTGAAGGGGGAGGACCTCCTCTTCCTCGATCAACCGAACATCCGTCTCACCGCCGACGACTACGTCAAGTACGAGCGCCTCGGGCTGCCGGCCGAGCCGTTCGACAGCGTGGCCGTCTACGCGCCGCCCCGGCGTCACGACCCCAACGCCGGCCCGGACGTGTCGAGCCGCCGTAGCGGCGTGCACGCGTTCTACTGGACGCTGGAAGAGTTCTGCGCCGAGCAGCTGCTGCCGTTCGTCTTCGCCGACTCCGAGGACGAGCGCCAGCAGTACACCATGGTGGTGCACCACGTCACCGCCAAGCTGGCGCGTGACGGCAAGCCGGTCGGCGACGACGGCGCCTGGTCCATCGACGCGACCGTGCTGCGCACCTACGAGGACCTCGTCGACTTGGTGGTCGACCGCATCACCGACGAGGACACCGCGCTCGAGTGGGCCGGGCGGGCAGTGGGCATGGGCACCATCAACGCCTTCATACGGCGGCTCCTGTCCTCGCGCGCCCGCCTGGCGCCGTTGGTCCGCGCCGACATCGCCCGGCGGCCGGTTCATCGCATCAGCACATCCGAGGCGCAGGTCACGGTGGTCGACCTCCACAACCTGCACGACCGCGCCCAGCGCTTCGTGGTGGGCGTCACGTTGCAGAAGGCCTTCGACGACAAGGAGCAGCGCGGTTCACCGCGGCCACTCACGTTCGTGGTGCTGGACGAGCTGAACAAGTACGCGCCGCGCGAGGGCAGCTCGCCCATCAAGGAGATCCTGCTCGACGTGGCCGAGCGGGGCCGCAGCCTGGGCATGATCCTGGTAGGGGCCCAGCAGACGGCCAGCGAGGTCGAGCGGCGGGTCATCGCCAACTCGGCGCTGCGGGTCGCCGGCCGGCTCGACGCCGCCGAAGCGGCCAGACCCGAGTACGGCTTCCTGCCCGAAGCCCACCGCCGCCGGGCCACCATCGCCAAGCCGGGCACCATGTTCGTGAGCCAGCCCGAACTGCCGGTGCCGCTCGTGGTCGAGTTCCCGTTCCCGGCGTGGGCGACGCGGCCGTCGGAGACCACGTTCGCCATGGGCCACGTGGCCCCGGCCACCGACGACGAGTTCGACGGGCTGTAGATGCGCCTCCTGCACACCTCCGACTGGCACCTGGGCAAGGTGCTCAAGGGCGTCGACCGCCTGCCCGAGCAGCGCGCCGTCCTGGCCGAGATCGTGGGCATCGCCGCGGACGAGGGTGTGGACCTGGTGGTGGTGGCGGGCGACGTGTTCGAGTCGGCCGCACCGGCGCCCGACGCGCAGCAGCTCGCTTTCCAGACGTTGCTGGCGTTGCGGGCGACCGGCGCCGACGTCGTGGTGATCGCCGGCAACCACGACAACGCCGACGCCTTCGAGGCGGTGCGGCCGGTGTTCGGCGCCGCCGGCATCACGGTGCTCGGCCGTCCGTGCCTGCCCGAGGCCGGGGGCGTCGTGGTGCTGGGAGCCGCCCGCACGGGCCAGCCGGTGCAGCTGGCGCTGCTGCCGTTCACGTCGCAGCGCGGCATCGTGCGGGCCGCCGACCTGTTCACGGGGAACGCGTCCACCGCCAACGACCGTTACGCCGAGCGCATGGCCCGCATCGTGACCCGCCTGGCCGCCGGGTTCCACGCCGGCGCGGTCAACGTGCTGGTGGCTCACGGCACCGTCACCGGCGCCCGCTTCGGCGGCGGTGAGCGGGAGGCGCAGAGCATCTTCGACTACCACGTGCCCGCCGACGTGTTTCCCGTCACGGGCTCCTACGTCGCGCTCGGTCACCTCCATCGCACCCAGGAGGTCTTCGCGAAGTGCCCGGCGTGGTACTCGGGCTCACCGATCGCCGTCGACTTCGGCGAGGAGGCGGCGTCGCCGTCGGTGCTCGTGGTCGACGCATCGCCGGGATCGCCGGCCCGCGTGCGCCGGGTGGAGCTGGCTACGCCGCGCCGGCTGCGCACCCTGTCGGGCACCGTCGCCGAGTTGGCCGCCGCCGCCGCCGAAGCGAGCGCCGGCGACGCCCTCCTGCGGGTCGTGGTGACCGAGCCGGCGCGCTCAGGCCTGGGCGACGAGGTACGGGCCCTGCTGCCCAACGCCATCGACATCCAGGTGGCGCCGCCGGCCGCCGGCCGCCGGCCTGACCGGCCGTCGCGACGGTCCGGGCGGTCCACCGTCGAGCTGTTCCACGAGTACCTCGCCGAACGCAACATCGCCGACCCGGCCGTGGAGGCGCTCTTCGCCGAGCTGCTCGACGGCGTCGCCAGCGCGGGCGGTGGCTGATGCGCCCGGTCCGCCTCCGCCTGCGCGGCTTCGGCGCCTTCCGCGACGAGACCGAGGTCGACTTCACCGATACCGACGTGTTCGCACTGGTCGGGCCGACGGGCTCGGGCAAGTCGACGGTCATCGACGCCATCTGCTTCGCCCTCTACGGCAGCGTGCCGCGCCACGGCGAGAAGGCCGTGGGCGTGGTGGTGTCGGTGGGAGCCAACGAAGCCGCGGTCGAGCTCACCTTCGAGAGCGCCGGCCAGCAGTACGTCGTGGCGCGCGTCGTGCGCCGCAGCGGGCGTGACGGCCGAGCCACCACCAAGGAGGCCCGCCTCGAACGCCACGGCCCCGACGGCAAGGTCGAGGTCGTGGCCGGCGCGGCGCGGGAGCTGGCGCCGGCCGTCGAGGCGCTGCTTGGCTTGGGCTTCGATCACTTCACCCGCTGCGTCGTACTGCCCCAGGGTGACTTCGCCCGGTTCCTGCACGACAAGCCGGCTGACCGTCAGGCCCTGCTGGAGCAGCTGCTCGGCCTCGGCCTCTACGACGTACTGGTCAAGCAGGCCAACCAGCGGGCGGCCGAAGCGCGGGCGGCGGCCGATCTGGCCGAGCGGTCCCTCGCCGAGCTGCCCCCGGCCGACGACGAGTCGCGCCGCGCCGCCCGCGAACGGCTGACGGCGATCGAGACGCTGGTCGTCGATGTCACCGGCGCCCAGGCCGAGCTCGACCGGTTGCGGGCGGCCGAAACGAGCGCCGCCGAACGGGCCCAGGCCGACGCCGCCCTGGCCCGCGCCCTGGGGGCCGTCGTGGTGCCGGCGGCCGTGGCCGAGCTGGGGGAGCGCTTGGCCGAAGGACGGGCCGAGGTCGCCCTGGCTGACGCCGCCCACACCGATGCGCTCGCTCGTCTGCGTGCCGCCACCGAGCAGCTGGCGGCGCAACCGCCGCTGGGCGCCCTGGAGGCCGCGGCCCAGGCCCACCTGCGCATCGGCAAGGGCAATGCCGTGCGCCTCGAGCGCGCCGCGCTGGCCGAGGCGGCGGAGCGGGCCCGCGCCGACGCCGCCGCGGCGGCGGACGCCGCCGAGCAGGCCGAGACCGACGCTCGCGCCGCACTCGACACGGCCCGGGCCGCCCACGCCGCCCACGATCTGGCCGGGCACCTCGTCGCCGGCGAAGCCTGTCCGGTGTGCCAGCAGATCGTGGCCACCGTGCCTCGGCGCACGCGCACGCCGGCGCTGCGCAACGCCGAGGAGGGCGTCATGGCCGCCGAGCGGGCCAAGCGCGCCGCCCGCCTCGCCGCCACTCAGGCGGCCGACGCCGCCCATCAGGCTGCCGCCGAGTTGGCTCGGGTCGACGCCACCCTCGCCGCCCTCTTGGAGCAGGTCGCCGACCACCCCGATCCCGAGGTGCTCGTGGCGCTGCTGGCCGAGGTCACCGCCATCGCCACGGCCGTGGCCGAGTCCAGGCAGGAGGCGGCCGTCACCGAGGCGGCGCTGGCCGCTGCCCGACTGGCCGTGGACCAGTTCGAGGCCGGGCTCGACCGGGCCACCGACGCCTTCCACGCTCAGCGCGACGCCGTCGCCGGCGCCGGCCCGCCACCCCCGGCGGGCGATCTCGCCGCCGCCTGGCGGGCGCTGGCGGTGTGGGCCGGCCAGCAGCGCCCGGTCGTGGAGGACCGGGCGCTTCACGGTGCCGCCGACGCGCTGGCCGCCGGGGCCGAGCACGCCCGGCTCTACGGCGCGCTGGCGGGGCGCGCCGCGGCGATCGGGGTCGCCGCCACCGGTGGCGGCTCGCTCGCCGTCACCGCCGCCCGCGCCGAAGAGCAGGCCCGCCACGGCGTGCAGGCCATCGAGGCGGCACGGGTCGCGGCCAGGCGGCTCACCACCGAGATCGAGGCTCACCGCCGCCGCTACGTCGTGGCCCACGAGCTGGGTCGCCACCTCGGGGCGGCCGGCTTCCCCCGCTGGCTGGTGGAGGAAGCGCTCGATCTGCTGGTGGCCGACGCCTCGGTGCTGCTGGAGCGCCTGTCGGGCGGGCAGTACTCACTGGTGGCGACCGACGGCGGCAGCGAGCTGGCCGTTGTCGACCATGCCAACGCCGACGAGATCCGCTCGGTTCGCAGCCTGTCGGGAGGCGAGACCTTCCAAGCCTCACTGGCCTTCGCCCTGGCGCTGTCCGAGCACCTGGCGTCGCTGGCGGCCACCGCAGCGGCCCGGCTCGACGCCATCTTCCTCGACGAGGGCTTCGGCACCCTCGACGCCGACAGCCTCGAGACAGTGGCCGCCACCATCGAGGCGCTGGCCGGGAGCGGCCGCATGGTGGGCATCATCACCCACGTCCGCGAGCTGGCCGAGCGGGTGCCGGTTCGCTACGTGGTCCGCAAAGGCCCTCGCACGGCCACGGTGGAGCGGGTGGCGTCGTGACGCCGGCCCGGCGCTCGGCGCCGACGCCCTGATGCGAGTGGTCGTGGAGGCATGGGACCCCTCGTACGGGTCGGCCACCGATGCCGAGGGCATGGCCGAGTCCAGCGCCGAGGTCAACCTGGCGCTGGAGGTGGCGCCTGAGGCGTGGGCGCCGCGGCCGGCGCCCGCCGGGCTGGACCTCCCCGATGTCGTCGTGTTCGTCGACGGGGTGCGCCGCGTCGACGCCCGCGTATGGGTGCGGGCCGACGCCGACCCTGACGGCGTCGAGGCGCAACCCGGCCTGTGCGCGTCGTGGGCGGCGGGGGCGGTGCGCTGCGAGCCGGGCAGTGCCCACATCGCCGCCGTCGAGGTGGGCCGGGGCCTCTTCTCGGCCAGCCGCCACGCCGCCGACCTGGTCACGCCCCACGGCACCTACGGCACGTGCATGGCCCGCTCCAGCGCTCCGGAAGTGCTCTCCCTGGCGTTGCAGGAGCGCATGGGCGGCGCCGAGCGGGCCGCCGCCGAAGCGGCGGCGGGCGCCGACGCCCCGCTGCTGGTGCTCGACGGCCCGTTGCGGGGCCGCCAGCACCTGCCGGGCGTCGTCGGCATGGTGAAGACGCATCACACCGCCTACCTCACCGGCGCCGCCGCGTCCGTGCTGGCGGCGCTGGCACCGGGGGAGCGCACGCCGGCGTTCACCGTCGGCACCTCGTGGACACGGCACTCGTGGTACGTGCGGCTGCCCGGTCCCGGCGGTGCGCCGCTGGCCGGCGTGGTGCGCTGCGAATGCCCGGCCGACCTCGCCCCGCCGGCGGTGACGGCGCTGGCCGACCTCACCGCCGCCGTGCTGCCCCGCTACGCCAGCGAGGCCCACAAGGACGGCCGGGCGCCCCAGAACCTGTACCCGATCGCCGGGCTGGAGCGGGAGCTCCGGCGCCGCCTGGGTGACCCGGCCCTCCTGCATCGCGCCCTGCGGGTCGCGGCTGCGTAGCGTGGCGTGACGATGAGCGCCGTCGATCTCGCTCGATGGGAAGGCGACGTCGTGTTGAGCGACGGTGGCACCGTCCACGTGCGCCCGGTCCGGCCCTCCGACGCCCACGCGTTCGTCGCCTTCCACAGTCGCCAGTCACCCGAGAGCATCTACTTCCGGTTCTTCTCGCCCAAGCCCCGCCTGAGCGACAAGGAGGTGGAGCGGTTCACCACCATCGACTTCCACGACCGGGTGGCGCTGGTGGCGCTGCTCGGTGACGAGATCGTGGCCGTGGCCCGCTTCGACCGCTGGCCGCAGAAGGACGAAGCCGAGGTCGCCTTCATCGTCGACGACGACCACCACGGCCGGGGCATGGCCACGGTGCTGCTGGAGCACCTCGCCGCAGTGGCGCGTGAGCTCGGCATCAAGCGGTTCACCGCCGAGGTGCTGCCCGACAACCGACCCATGCTCGGCGTGTTCCGCGCCGCCGGCTTCGAGATCACCACGAAGTTCACGTCCGGGATCATCGATGTCGTGTTCGACCTGGACCCCACGCTGCGATTCATCGAGTCGGTGGAACACCGCGAGCAGCGGGCCGAGAGCCGGTCCATCGCCCGTCTCATGCGACCCCGCTCGGTCGCGGTGATCGGTGCCTCCGACAGCCAGGGCTCGGTGGGTCGGGCGGTCTTCCGGAACCTTCTGGCCGGCGGCTTCGACGGGCCTGTGTATCCGGTCAACCCCACGACGCCGCACGTGGCCAGCGTCCCGTCGTTCGCCGCCGTGACCGACATCCCCGACGACGTGCACCTCGCCGTCGTCGCCGTCGCGGCCAGTGAGGTCGCGGCCGTGCTGGGCCAGTGCGCCACCAAGGGCGTGCGGGGCGTGGTGGTGATCGCCACGGGCTTCTCCGATGCGGGGACCCAGGGCGCCGTGGCCGAACGTGACCTCGTGGACTTCGCCCGCGGCCACGGCATGCGGCTCATCGGCCCGGCCAGCATGGGCATCATCGCCACGGGCGCCGAGAGCACCATGCTGGCGTCGTTCGCCCAGGCCAGGGTGCGCCGGGGGCGGGTCGCGGTGTCGCTGCAGTCGGGTCCGCTCGGCATCGGGCTCCTCGAGCTGGCCGACCGCCTCCAGCTCGGGATCTCGTCGTTCGTCTCCCTCGGCAACAAGGCCGACGTCAGCGCCAACGACTTCCTCAACTACTGGGTCGACGACCCTGACACGGCGGTGGTGCTGCTCTACACCGAGAGCTTCGGCAACCCCCGCAAGTTCGGCCGGGTCGCCCGGCGGGTGTCGCGGCGCAAGCCCATCGTCGCCGTCAAGACCGGCCGGGGCCAGCCCGACGACATCGCCGCCGACGCGCTGTACCAGCAGGCGGGCGTCATACGGGTCGACTCGGTGCGCCAGCTCTTCGACGTAGGGCGGGTGCTCGACGGCCAGCCGCTGCCGGCCGGGCGGCGGGTGGCGGTGGTGGCCAACGCCGACAGCCCGGCGGTGATGGCGCTCGATGCGCTGCGGGCGGTGGGACTGTCGGCGGCGGTGCTCACCCCGCCCACGCTGGACGCGCTGGCGGCGCTGGTGCCGGCCGAGGCGATGGTGGCCTCGGCCATCGACCTCACCCACCGCGCCGGTCCCACGCTCTACCGGGAGGTGCTGGCGTTGGTGCTGGCCGATCCGGGCGTCGACGCGGTGATGGCCATCTACGCCCCGCCCATCTCGGGGCTGGTGAACGACGTCGCCCGAGCGGTCACCGACGCCGCCGCCGGCTCGGGCAAGCCCGTCGTCGCCGTCACCCTCGGTCTCGACGACGGCCCGCTGGCGCCCGGGTCGCCGGTGCCGGCCTTCGCCTTCCCGGAACCAGCGGCCGCCGCGCTGGGGCGGATCGCTCGCTACGCCGCATGGCGCGACGGGCCCGTGGGCGAGGTGCCGCCGCTGGCCGGCATCGACCTGGCCGCCGCCCAGCGCATCGTCGCTCACGCCCTCGAGGTGCGGCCCGAGGGCACGCTGCTGCCGGTCGTGGTGGCCGACGAGCTGCTGGCCACCCACGGCATCCCCATGGCCAAGGCCCGGGCGGTCACGTCGGTCGACGCCGCGCTGGCGGCGGCGGCCGAGGTCGGCTACCCGGTGGCGCTGAAGGCCAGCGGGATCGAACGCCTGGCCCGTTCCGAGAGCGGCGGCGTGGCCCTCGACATCCAGGGCCCCGAGGAGCTGCGCGGTTCGTACGAACGCATGTCGGTGACCCTCGGCGCGGCCATGGCCGAGGCCGTGGTGCAGCGGATGGTGCCGGGCGGGGTGGAGACCATCGTGACGGTGGAATCGCACCCCGCCTTCGGGCCGGTGGTGGGCTTCGGTCTGGGTGGCGCGTTCGCCGACGCCATCGCCGACCGCCCGACCCGCAGCCTGCCCCTCACCGACCTCGACGCCACCGAACTGGTGGCGTCGTCGCGCGCGGCCAAGGCCATCGAGTCGCTCGGCGGTGACGTGGCGGGCTTGGTCGATCTGCTCCTGCGGGTCGGGCTGCTGGTCGACGCCGTCCCGGAGCTCAGTCGCATCCGTTTGAACCCCGTGCTGGTGTCGCCGGTGGGAGCGTGGGCGCTGGACTCCCGCATCCATGTGGCGCCGGCCGGGCCGGCCCCCGACGCCGTGCCACTGCGGCGGCTCTGAGCGCGGCGGCGTGGTGCCCACGCCGCCGGCCCGGAGCCGCTACTTGATGGCTTGAGGGTTGATGGCCGATCCCACCGACCCGGTGACGGTGAGCGGGGGCGCCACGAACATGAAGTCCCACACGCCGTCGGCGGCGCAGTCGGCCGCCAGGTCCTCGAGGTCGAACATCTCACCGATGTGGATGCCGGCGTTCACCAGCAAGATGATGTGCAGCGGCTGGAAGACATCGGGTGTCTCGTTGGGCAGCACCTCGATGCCCCAGGTGTCCGTGGCGACGGCGGCCACGTGGCGTTCGCACAGGAACTCGGCGGCGCTGATGGCCAGACCGGGCGCCGGGCCGCCCGCGTACTCGTCACCCCACGAGCCCCGCTCGCGCACCAGGCCGATGCGGCCGGTGCGCACCAGCACGATGTCGCCCTCGCCGACGGCGACGCCCTGGGCCTCGGCTGCGCCCTCCAGCTCGTCCTTGCCGATGGGCTCGCTCACGTCGAGCCACGGCTTGCCCTTGAAGCGGGCGATGTCGAGCAGGACGCCCCTGCTCACCATCTTGTCCTTGACCTGCGTGATGCTGTTCTTGTTGGCCCCCGAGCTGTTCACGGCCTCGGTGCCGTAGCCGTTGTACATCTTCCCCTCGTGGTAGATGTGGGCGAGGGCGTCCCACTGCGTCGCGCACTGCAGTACGAGGTACACGGCGTCGTCGGTGTAGCGCAGCGCGGGGAAGTGGTCCTGCGCCCCGGAGGCGATGTCACCGCCGTCCTGCAGCATCACGTGGATCGGGTTCACGCGCCCGTAGGCGCCGGTCATCGGCCCGTTCCCGTCGAGCGGCAGGGCCAGTGAGAAGACCTTGCCCTTGCGCACCAGCTGGGCGGCCTCGACGATCTTCTGCTCGCTGATGTAGTTGATCGTGCCCAGCTGGTCGTCGGGCCCCCACTTCCCCCAGTTCCGGTAGCGCTCGGCCAGCTCCTTCACGTACGCGAGATCGTGCTGTTCCGTTTGGGTCACTGCGTCCCCCCTTGCTCAGGCCACCACGGCAGCGGCGGCAGTTCGAACCGCTACTTCGACGGCTCGCGCGGCAGGCCCAACACGCGCTCGCCGATGATGTTGCGTAGCACGTTCGAAGTGCCGCCCATGATCGTGTAGGCCGGCGCGTAGCAGACGCCGCGCGCCAGCCGTCCCCACAGCATCGCGTCGGCCCCTACCGCTCGGGCGGCGAAGTCGGCGACGCGTTGCTCGTGCTCGGTGCAGAACGTCTTCGTCGCGGCCGAGAACGACGGCGGCGCCTGCTTCAGGGTCTCGCGCAGCACCAGTAGCCGCCCCAGGCGGTAGCCGGTCTCGAGCCGGGCCATCTCCTGGCGCACCAGCGGATCGGACGTGTCGGCGTGGGCCTTGGCATCCAGGTAGAACGCGTAGTTGGACAGGAGCCGGTCGATGCCGCCGCGCTCGTGTTCGAGCTGGCGCATCGTCTGCTTGAACGAGCCCCCGAGCTGGCCGACGAGGTTGGCCGCCGGCACCCGGACATCGTCGTAGAACACCTCGCAGAAGTGCCGGTTGGTCGTCATGTCCTTGATGGCATTCACCGTGATGCCCGGCGTGTCCATCGGCACGACGATCTCGCTGATGCCCGTGTGCTTGGGCCCGTCCGTCGACGTGCGGCAGATGAGGTAGCAGTAGTCGGCGCTCTCGCCGAAGCTCGTCCAGATCTTCTGACCGTTCACGACGTACTGGTCGCCGTCCAGCTCGGCCCGGGTGGTCAGCGACGCGAGGTCCGAGCCGGCGTCGGGCTCGCTCATGCCGATGCACCATCCGGTCTCACCCGACAGGATGCCTGGGAGGAAGGTGCGCTTCTGCTCCTCGTTGCCGTAGGCGATCAGCGTGGGACCCATCTGACGGTCGGCGAACCACGACCCGGCGATCGGCGCACCCGCCTTGATGAGGGCCTCCGTCACGATGAAGCGCTCGATCGGGGTGCGGCCGTGGCCGCCGTCGGCGACGGGCCACGTCATCCCGATCCAGCCCCGGCGGCCCAGCTCGCGAGAGAACTCGCGGGAGTACCCGTTGATCCATGCGTCGTCGTGGGCGCCGTAGGTGGCGACGGCTTTGGCCGCCACGTCCTCGGCTTCGGACTGCAGCGCGAGCAGGTCGGCCGGCCAATCGAAGTCCATCCGCCGATCGTAGGGCGGCGACCCTTGGTCACCCAGTTGGTCACCAGTACGACCGGGGGGTGGGAGACTGAACCCTTCACAGAGTTCCCGAGAGGAGTGGCATGGCGTTGATGGAGCAGGTGAAGGAGTTCGGCGCGATGGTCGGCGAGAAGGCCAAGGAGCTGTGGGCCAAGCTCACCAAGAGCGCTGGTTCCGCGGCCGGCAAGACCAAGGAGGTCGCGAGCGACGCCGCGGTCAAGACCAAGGAAGTCGCCGGTGACGCCGCCGGGAAGACCAAGGAAGTCGCCGGTGACGCCGTCGGGAAGACCAAGGAGGTCGCGTCGGCGGTAGCCGTCAAGACCAAGGAGGTCGCCGGCACCGCCGTCGACAAGGCCAAGGAAGTGACCGGCAAGGCCGAGAGCAAGGTCGACGGCGCGCCCGAGGCCGTCACGCCCCCGACCGACGAAGTGGCTGGGTCCGAGTAGGAGGGCCCAGCGGCATTGAGGGCGGCGTCCGGGGGGTGAAACCGGCGCGCCCGAAGGCACCGGTGCCGGACTCGTCGGCGTCGAGCCGGTCCGTTATGCTGAACGGACAAGTCGAATACAAGTAGCGCGATCAGCGATCCGACACACGAAGGGCGCACACTCCATGGCCAAGATCAAGGTCGAGAACCCGGTCGTCGAGCTCGACGGCGACGAGATGACCCGCATCATCTGGGCGTTCATCAAGGACAAGCTGATCCTGCCCTACCTCGACATCGACCTGAAGTACTACGACCTGAGCATCGAGCACCGCGACGCCACCGACGACCAGGTGACGATCGACTCGGCCAACGCCATCAAGCAGTACGGCGTCGGGGTGAAGTGCGCCACCATCACGCCAGACGAGGCCCGCGTCGAGGAGTTCGGGCTGAAGAAGATGTGGAAGTCGCCGAACGGGACCATCCGCAACATCCTCGGCGGGGTCGTGTTCCGTGAGCCCATCATCTGCACCAACATCCCGCGCTACGTGCCGGGCTGGACGAAGCCCATCGTCATCGGCCGTCACGCCCACGGCGACCAGTACCGGGCCACCGACTTCAAGGTCCCGGGGCCAGGCACGGTCACCCTCACCTACACGCCCGACGGCGGTGAGCCCGAGGTGCACGAGGTCGCCCGTTACGAGGGCGGCGGCGTCGCCATGGGCATGTACAACTACGACGACTCGATCCGCGACTTCGCCCGGGCCTCGCTGCGCTACGGCCTGGACCGCGGCTTGCCCGTGTACCTGTCGACCAAGAACACGATCCTCAAGGCCTACGACGGCCAGTTCAAGGACATCTTCCAGGACGTGTTCGACGACGAGTTCAAGAAGGACTTCGACGAGGCCGGCATCTGGTACGAGCACCGCCTCATCGACGACATGGTGGCGCAGGTCATCAAGGGCGACGGCGGCTACGTGTGGGCGTGCAAGAACTACGACGGCGACGTCCAGTCCGACACGGTGGCGCAGGGCTTCGGCAGCCTGGGGCTCATGTCGTCGGTGCTGCTCACCCCCGACGGCAGCACGTGCGAGGCCGAGGCCGCCCACGGCACCGTCACCCGTCACTACCGCCAGCACCAGCGGGGCGAGAAGACGTCGACCAACCCCATCGCGTCGATCTTCGCCTGGACCCGCGGGCTGGAGTTCCGCGGCAAGAAGGACGGCACGCCGGCCGTCGTGGAGTTCGCCCAGACGCTCGAGCGAGTCTGCGTCGAGACGGTGGAGTCCGGCCTCATGACCAAGGACCTGGCCCTGCTGATCGGCAAGGACCAGCCCTTCCAGTCCACCGAGGAGTTCCTCGACTCGCTCGACGAAGGCCTCCAGGCCGCCATGAAGTGATCGTCCGGTCGATCGAGCCGGCCGCCCACGCCATGTACGGCCGCTTCGGGTTCGTCCGGCGGCCTGAGCTCGACTGGGAGCCCCGCCCGGGCATCGCGCTGTGGGGCTTCGCCCTCGAGCTCTGAGCTGACGGACCGGCGGGCGCACGGTGGCGCCGGCGTACGACGGTACGGTGCCGCCGTGCGCGCTGTCGTCCTGCGATCCCACGGTGGTCCCGAGGTCCTCACCATCGAGTCGGTGCCCGATCCGGTGCCCGGTCCGGAGGAGGTGCTGGTCGACATCGTGGCCAGCGCCCTCAACCGGGCCGACATCCTGCAGCGGATGGGCTTCTATCCCGGGCCACCGATGGCGCACGAGATCCCCGGACTGGAGTTCTCGGGCCGGGTGGCGGGGCGCGGCGCCAGGGCGGTGCTGTGGGAGCCCGGCGACGCCGTCATGGGCATCGTCGGCGGCGGCGGCTACGCCGAGCGCATCGCCGTGCACGAACGTCAGGTCATGGCCGTGCCGGCGGTCGTGGGCGTGGCCGATGGGGCCGCCATCCCCGAGGTCTTCCTCACCGCCTGGGACGCCCTGGTGGTGCAAGGGGGTCTCACGGCGGGACGCTGGACCCTCGTCCACGCCGGTGGCTCCGGCGTGGGCACCGCCGCCATCCAGATCGCCAAGGCGATCGGTGCCCGTGTGGCGGTCACGTGCTCGTCGGGCAAGGCGGCGGTCTGTCGTGAGCTGGGCGCCGACCTCGTGCTCGAGCGGTCGCCTCACGACTGGCTGGGCGAGTTGCGCTCCCTTGTGCCGGCCGGCGTCGACACCGTGCTGGATGTGGTTGGCGGTGACGAGGCCGACCGCAACATCGACGCTCTCGCGCCTGAAGGGCCGGATCATCCAGGTCGGCATGATGTCGGGCCGCACCGTGGCCGACGTGAACAAACTGATGGCCAAGCGCGCCGGCATCATCGGCACGGTCCTTCGCCCGCGGCCGCTCGAGGAGAAGATCGCCGTCACGCGTCGCTTCGCGGCCGAGATGCTGCCGCTGTTCGACACTGGCATCCTGCGGCCCGTCATCGACAGCCGCTTCCCGCTCGACGCCGTGGCCGATGCCCACGCCCGCATGGAGAGCAATGCCAATGCCGGCAAGATCCTGCTAGACGTGAACGCATGAGCTTGGTCCATCGGGTCCTCCCGCCCCAGCCGTTCGCCACTCTCGATGCCTACGTCAAGGCCGGCGGCGGGCGCGGTCTCGAGGTCGCCCGCGAGGTGGAGCCGGTCGCCCTCATCGACGAAGTGGAGGCGGCCGGGTTGCGCGGTCGCGGCGGCGCCGGCTTCCCCACGGGGGTGAAGTGGCGCACGGTGGCGGCCAACCGCTCGGACTTCGAGCCGGCCACCGTGGTGGTGAACGCGGCCGAGGGCGAGCCGGGCACGTTCAAGGACCGCACCCTGCTGCGCTACAACCCGTACGAGGTGATCGAGGGCGCCGTCATCGCCGCCATCGCGGTCGGCGCCACCAGCGTGATCGTGGCCACGAAGGCCCGGTTCCGCACCGAGATCGACCGTGTGCGGGGCGCCATCGCCGAGATGGACGCGGCCGGCTGGCTGGGCACCGTCACCGTCTCGGTGTTCGAGGGACCCGAGGAGTATCTCTACGGGGAGGAGACGGCACTGCTCGAGGCCATCGACGGCCGGCCGCCGTTCCCTCGCATCGCCCCGCCGTTCCGGCGCGGCGTGGACGAAGTGGTGGAGTCGCCGTCTGATCTCGGCACGGAAAGCGGGCTGTCGGCCCACGTGGAGATGGCCGGGCCCGACGGCGACGAGCCGGCGCCGCCCACGCTCGTCGACAACGTGGAGACGCTGGCCAACGTGGCCAAGATCATCGCCCGGGGCAAGGACTGGTTCCGCACCGAGGGCACCGACGGGTCGCCGGGCACCATCGTGGCCACGGTCACCGGCGGCGTCGCCCACGCCGGTGTCGGCGAGGTGCTGCTGGGCACGCCGTTGCGGGACGTGATCGAGCTGGTCGGCGGCGGTCCCGGACCCGAGCGGGAGATCAAGGCGGTGTTGACCGGCGTGTCGAACACCGTGCTCGGCCCCGAGCAGCTCGACACCCCCGTGAGCTACGAGGCCTTCCGTGACGGCGGCTCGTGGCTCGGCTCGGCCAGCTTCATCGTCCTGGACGACGAGTCCGACATGGTGGCGGTGGCCGCCGGTGTCTCACGGTTCCTGGCCGTCGAGTCGTGCGGCCAGTGCGAGCCGTGCAAGCTCGACGGGCTGGAGCTGGCCGACAAGCTGGACAAGCTGGCCGGCAACCGTGCCAACAGCGCCGACCTGGCGGCCATCCGCCGGCGCGTCGACACGGTGGCCGACCGGGCCCGGTGCTCGCTGGCCACGCAGCACCAGGCCGTGATCGGCAGCATCCTGGCCCGCTTCGACGGCGAGGTGCAGGCCCATCTCGACCACTCGGCCGAGCCGGTGGGTGCCCTCACCATCACCGAGCTGCGCGAGATCGACGAGTCGGGGGTGGCGCGCTGGGACGAGGACCACGTCCGCAAGCAGCCCGACTGGTCCTACGACGAGGAATGGTCGGGCAAGGTGCCCGCCGACCTCCTCGCCGACCACCTTCACCACCCCGAGCCCTGACGGCCAACTGATGTACGTTCCGGGTCGTAGTTGACCGATGATCGCGTCAGTTCGCAGCGGGACGGCTCACGCGTGGAGGGTGCCGTCCCACACGGTGATGGCCCGGCCGGCCAGGACGACGCGGTCGCCCTCGATCCGCATGCGCACCGTGCCGCCCCGCGCCGATGCCTGGTAGCCCACCAGCGACGTCCGGCCGGTGCGCTCGGCCCAGAACGGGGCCAGGACGCAGTGGGCCGAGCCGGTGACCGGGTCCTCGTCGACGCCGGCGGCCGGGGCGAAGAACCGGCTCACCATGTCGACGCCCTCCGTGTCGCCCGGCGCGGTCACGATCACGCCTCGCGCGCCGAGGGCCCGCACCGCGCCCAAGTCGGGGTCGAGGGCCCGCACCGCGTCGGCCGAGCCCAGTTCGACCAGGATGTCGAAGCGGCTCGTGGCCACGGCGTACACGTCGGCGGTGCCGAGGGCCCGTAGCAGTCCGGCGTCGGCCGCCGCCGCCTTCGGTGCCAGCACGGGGAAGTCCATCTCGATCCAGCCGCCGGCGGTCGGGGTGCACGAGAGCACCCCGCTGCGGGTGTGGAAGCGGGCCGGCTGGCCGAGGACGTGGGTGCTGGCCAGGGTGGCGTGCCCGCACAGGTCGACCTCCACCATCGGCGTGAACCAGCGCAGATCCCACTCGCCGTCGTCCCGCGGCACGACGAAGGCGGTCTCGGCCAGGTTCATCTCGGCCGCCACGGACTGCATCCACGCCTCCGGGGCCGGCGCTTCGAGCTGGCACACCGCCGCCGGATTGCCGCGGAAGGCGGTGTCGGTGAAGGCGTCGACGACGCTGATCGGCACGCTCATGACCCGACCGTAACGGTCAGGCGCTGATCGGCGGCCGGAGTTTCGACCAGGGCTTGGCCACCTCCAGCTGGGCCGCCACCCGCAGCAGCAGATCCTCCCGCCAGGGCGGAGCGACCAGTTGCACCCCGATCGGCAAGCCCTCCGCGTTCCAGTGCATGGGCAGTGAGATGGCGGGCTGGCCCGTGAAGTCGAACGGCATGGTGAACCGACCGCGGGGAGCCTGCGCGTCGAATCGGGAGCCGAGCGGCGGCGGGGGTGTCTCGAAGGTGGGCGTGAGCAGCAGGTCGAAGTCGCCCTCGGGCGCCCACCACGCCACCAGGCGGCGGTTCCAGGCCTGGATGCGCTCGGTATCGGCCACGAACTGCGGCCCGCTCACGGTGCGCCCGAGCTGGTGGAAGGCCCAGTTGCGGGGCTCGACGTCGGCCTCGGTGATCGTGATGCCCAGGCGCTGTCCCCACCGGTCGATGTCGCGGGACACGACCACACCGAAGTAGCGGATCAAGGCGCCCTCGAGGTCGTCGTCGAGCGCCGCCGGCCCCGAAGCGGTGACGTCGTGGCCGAGCGATTCGAGCAGCGTTGCCGTGGCCGCCACCGCCGCTACGGCATCGGGATGGGCGTTGTCGCCGGACTCGGGGATGCGGGTCTGGAAGCCGATGCGCAGGCGCCCGGGCTCGGCACCGACTTCGTCACGCCAGGGGCAGGACGGCGGTGGTGCGGTGTACGGGTCGCCGGCTCGGGCGCCTGCGGTGCAGTCCAAGACGGTGGCCGTGTCGCGCACCGAGCGGGTGAGCACGTGCTCGTGGGTGAGCATCCCCCAGAACTCGCCGAAGCCCGGCCCCAGCGATGTCCGGGCGCGCGAGGGCTTCAGCCCCACCAGACCGCACATCGACGACGGCACCCGGATCGAGCCGCCCATGTCGTTGCCGTGGGCGAGGGCCACCATGCCCGAGGCCACCGCGGCGGCCGATCCGCCCGACGAGCCGCCGGTGGAGCGCTCCGGGTGCCACGGGTTGAGCGTCGGCCCGTAGGCGTGTGGCTCGGTGGTGAAATCGGACGCCAGCTCGGGCGTGTTGGTCTTGCCCACGATCACGAAGCCGGCGGCGCGGAACCGCTCGATGAGGTAGCTGTCGGTCGCTTCGGTCCAACCTCGTTGCTTCAGCAACTTCATGCCGCAGTGATACGGATCGCCGGCGGTGTGGGCGACGGCGTCTTTCACCAGGAACGGCACGCCGGTGAAGGGACCATCAGGGAGCGGACCGGCGGCAGCGGCGCGCGCCTTGTCGAACAGCGGATGGATGACGGCGTTGAGGCCCGGGTTCAGTTGCTCGATGCGTTCGACGGCGGCGTCGACCAGCTCGGCCGCCGACACGTCGCCGCGCCGCACGAGCGCCGCCTGGTCGGTGGCGTCCATCCAGGCAACCTCGTCGGGCACTCCCACGGCCGACCCTCGAACCGTCTGTGTCGGGACCGGGTTAGGCGCGCTCGCCGATGGCCACGTACTCGCGGGCGCCCACGCCGGTGTACTGCTGGCGTGGGCGGGCGATCTTCTGCTCTTTGTCGTTGAGCAGCTCGACCCAGTGCGTGAGCCAGCCCGACGTGCGGGGGATGGCGAACAGCACCGTGAACATGTCGATGGGGAACCCCATGGCCTGGTAGATCAAGCCGGAGTAGAAGTCGACGTTCGGGTAGAGCTTGCGCGAGACGAAGTAGTCGTCCTGGAGCGCGGTCTCCTCGAGCTTGAGCGCGATGTCGAGCAGCGGGTTGCGGCCCGTGACCTCGAACACCTCGTCGGCCGTCTTCTTGATGATGGTGGCCCGCGGGTCGTAGTTCTTGTAGACGCGGTGGCCGAAGCCCATCAGGCGACCCTTGCCCTCCTTCACCGAGTCGATGAAGGCCGCCACGTTGTCGTAGGAGCCGATCTCGGTGAGCATGCGCACGACTTGCTCGTTGGCGCCGCCGTGGAGCGGGCCGTAGAGAGCCGACGCGGCGGCGGCGGCGGCCGAGTACGGGTCGGCGTGGCTGGAGCCGACGACGCGCATGGCCGTGGTGCCGCAGTTCTGCTCGTGGTCGGCGTGCAGGATGAACAGCACGTCGAGAGCGCGTGCCAGCGTGGGATGGACCTCGAACTCGTTGCCCACCTTCCACATCATGTTCAGGAAGTTGCCGGCATAGGTGAGCGAGTTGTCGGGGTACACCGTGGGCTGGCCCACGCTGAAGCGATGGCAGAAGGCCGCCAGCGTGGGCGTCTTGGCGATCAGCCGGAGGATCTGCTTGCCGCGGTTCTCCGGGTTGAAGATGTCCTTGGCCTCGGGGTAGTACGTCGACAGCGCGGCCAAGCCCGAGACGAACATGCCCATCGGGTGGGCGTCGTAGTGGAAGCCCTCCATGAACCGCTTCCGCACGTTGTCGTGCAGGAACGTGTGATGGGTGACGTCGTAGGTCCACTGCTCGAGTTGCTGCTTGTTGGGCAGCTCTCCGTTCAGCAGGAGGTACGCCACTTCGAGATACGTCGAGTGCTCGGCCAGCTGCTCGATGGGGTAGCCGCGGTAGCGCAGGATGCCGGCATCACCGTCCAGGAAGGTGATGCTGCTCGAGCACGCGGCGGTCGACAGGAACGCCGGGTCGTAGAGGCGCAGGTCGGGGTCGAGCTCCCGTAGCGCCGAAGAAGGGAATGTCCCATCGGTGATGGGCACCGTGACCTTCTTGCCGGTTCGATCGTCAATGATGGTGATGGTGTCCGCCACCGGTCATGTCCTTCCGTTCGGCGCACTTCGAGGATAGCCACGCCTCCGGACAAGGCCGCACAGCGGCCCGGCCATCAGAGTGGGGTGTTGTCGTGCTTGCGTGGTTGGAGCCGTTCTCGTTTCGATTCGAGCGTGGCCAGCGCCCCAGCGATCTCGGCCCGTGTGTCGGCGGGGTCGATGACAGCGTCGACGTAGCCCCGGTCAGCGGCAACGTAGGGGTTCAGGAGGCGGTCGCGGTAATCGGCCTCGAACTCGGCGGTCTCCTCTGGTGACGCTCGCCGCATCAAGATGGCGGCCGCTTGACCCGCGCCCATCACGGCCAGCTCGGCACCGGGCCAGGCCAGGCACACGTCGTTGCCCATGCGCTTGGAGTCCATGACGATGTAGGCACCGCCGTAGCTCTTGCGCAGCACCACCCCGACGCGAGGCACCGTGGCCCGGCCGTAGGCGAACACCAGCTGGGCCCCGTGGCGGATCATGCCCCGCCACTCCAGGTCCTTGCCCGGGTAGAAGCCCGGGGTGTCGACCAGCGTCACGATGGGGAGGTTGAAGGCATCGCAGAACGCCACGAAGCGGGCGCCCTTCTGGCTGGCGGGGATGTCGAGGGTGCCCGCCAGGGCCAGGGGTTGGTTGCCGAGGATGCCGACGGGCCGGCCCCCGATCGTGGCCAGAGCGGTGACCACGTTCGGCGCCCACCGGTCCCGAAGCTCCAGCAGTTCGTCGTCGTCGACGATGGCCCGCATGACGTCGCGGATGTCGTAGCTGCCCGTCGGCGAGGCCGGCAGGATGGTCTGGAGCTCAGGCGTGGGGCGCAGGATCGGGTCGGCGGTGGGCCACGACGGCGGGAGCTCGTCGTTGTGGGCGGGGAGGTAGGCCAGCATCGCCGCCACCGCCGCGACGGCGTCGTCGCGGTCGGCCACCACCAGCGAGGCGGCGCCGCTGAAGCGGGCGTGGGCGGTGGCCCCGCCCAACTCGTCGGCGTCGACGTGCACGCCGGTGAACTCGGCCACCATCGTGGGTCCGCTGACGAAGGCGTAGGCGTCGGTCGTCATCACGACCTGATCGGCCAGGCCGAGCAGCAGCGCCGGGCCCGACACCGCCGGGCCGGTCACGGCGAAGATCACCGGCACCACGCCCGAGCAGTCAGCGATGGCGCGGGCCGCCCGGCCCCATCCGTGCAAGGCGGCCATGCCCTCCACGATGTCGGCGCCGGACGAGCCGATGTAGCCCACCAGCGGCAGCCGCTCGTTGCGCGCCGTCAGCGCCGCCATGGCCAGGGTCTCCGAGGCCACCGACGACAGTGCGCCCCGCCGCACGTCGGCGTCGATGTCGACCACGACCGCCGGACGACCCCCGATGTCGCTCACCTGGGCGCTGACGGCGCCCGGTGCCCGGGCTCGCAGGGCGAGGCTCACCACTCCACTATGGCAGTTCGGTGCCGTTCACCAGGACGTGCACGCCCCGCTGGCGCGGACCCTTGGTACGCACGACGTCCAGCAGCACGTCGACGACGGCGCGCGCCGGTGCCGACGGGACCGCCCGGCGCCGCCGGGCGAGGCCGACCTGGCGCGGCGGCAGGCCCCGCACGGGCATGCGCACGAAGTCGCCCTTGATCCAGCCGGGCACGGCCGTGGCCGGCACGATGGTGGCGCCGAAGCCCTCGAAGGCCAGCGACGTCATGAGGCGCACCCCGTCGATCTCGGCCAGCGGTTCGAGGTGCACGCCCGCACGGGCGGCCTCGGCCTCGATGTCGGCCCGCAACGCCGTGCCCGGTGCCGGTAGCAGCAGCTGATGGTCGGCCAGTTCGGCCAGGGTGACCTCAGTGGCGCCGGCCAGCGGATGGCTGGAGGTCACCAGCAGGTACATGTCCTCGGAGAAGAGCGGCTCGATGGTGAGGTCGGCGTCCTCCACCGGCAGGTTGACCACGGCGGCGTCGACCTGGCCGGCGGCCAGCTGGGGCAGCAGCGCCGTCGTGGGCGACTCCACCACGATGGCCCGGACCTTCGGGTGGGCGACCCGCAGCGCCGTCAGGATCTGGGGCACCAGCCAGCGCGCCGTCGTGCCGATCACGCCCAGCCGGGCGTCGCCCGCGACCTCCTTGCCGCGAGAGGCCAGGTCGGCGTAGATGGCGTCGAGCTCGTGCTGGACGGCGCGGGCCCGAGCGACGACGACTTCGCCCTCGTCGGTAAGGCAGCCACGGGAGCGATCGACCAGGGTGACGCCCAGCTCGCGCTCCAGGCGGGCGACGTGGGCCGATACGTTCGACTGCACCGTGAACAGGGCTTTGGCCGCCGCCGAGAACGACCCGTGGTCGGCGATGGCGGCGAGGGCGGCGAGCTGGCGGAAGTCCATCGTCGCCAGCGATCGTACCTATCGGTCAATGCTGTTTGAAAGATGAATCTGGCTCGTGCATACTTTCACGAGCAAAGTCGATGCGGAAACACCCCCCAATGTTCCGCCTCGGTGAGAGCCGGTCAACGAGTCCCCCACTCGTCGGCTCCAGGTTGAGAGGCCCCGCTTCCCCCAAAGCGGGGCCTTTCCCGTTGTCGGCGTACCGACGACGCGATCGCCGCCGGAGCCGCCTTCTTCGATCTCGATCGCACCTTGGTGGCCATGGGGCGGCGCTGGCCCATAGCTGGCCCGCACCATGCCAACCGGCTTCGAGGGAGCATCGCTCTGAGTGACCAACTCGGCGGCGGTTCTCGGCGCAGATCTGCTTGTCGGTGCACTTCAGTAGCGAATTTGACGCACAATCGCGCCGAGAGCTGGGTGGCAGCAGCCATCGCCGACCACGCACCGCGGCGACGACGGCCGACTGATCGGCCTCCGGGCCTTCGTCGAAACGCCTGCGGTGGCGCTAACCGGCGTACGCGCCGGCTGCCTGGCGCTCGTCGAGGCGGCGATCCACGGCCTGGGCGGTCACGACACCGATGAGCCGGTCACCGTCCCACACCGTGAGCATGGGGTGCAGCGGGTGGAGCCGGGTGAGTGCGCGCACCAGCGGCTCGTCGGCCGTGGCCCGGCCGAAGCGCTCGATCGGGGTGGCCACCGAGGCCAGCGAGGTCGTGGCGAGGGCGCCGTCACGGACCCGCCAGAGCTGGTGCTCGCTGGCCAGGCCCATCACCGTGCCATCGGGCCGCTCGACGGCCACCAGCGCGACATCACCCATCCGTGAGCGTTCCCACAGCATGGTGGCGGCGTCGGTGGTGCCCGGCGCGCGGGCGAGGCCGAACCACGCCGTGTCACCCACGGTGACGCCGGCAAGGGCGGCCCGGGCCCTGGCGGCGACGGCGTCCTGGCGGGCGGCACTGAGCAGGAACCAGCCCAGGAACGCCGTGATGATGGAACCGCCGCCGCGGACGAAGGAGATGAGCCCCCACGCGATGAGCAGCCACCCCAGGAACTGGCCGGCCTGCGACGCCCGATCGGTGGCCAGGAGGCGGTCGCCGGTGTAGCGCCAGACCAGGGACGCCAGGATCCGTCCGCCGTCGAGGGGCGCCGCCGGCAGCAGGTTGAACACGGCCAGGATGCCGTTCACGACGGCCAGCCAGAGCACCGACTCGGTGGCCAGACCGGGGGCGCCGGCTCGGTCGAGGACGGCGGCGGCGGCGGCCAAGGCCCCCGTGAGGAGGATGCTCACCCCGGGACCGGCGGCGGCGATGCGCCACTCCGCCTTGGGTGTGGGCGCCTCGTCGCTGAGGCGGGCCACGCCGCCGAGGATCCAGAGGTCGATGCCCTCCACGCCGACGCCGTAGCGGCGGGCGGCGACGGCATGGCCGATCTCGTGGGCCAGCACGGTGGCGAAGAACGCGGCGGTGGTGACCGCGGCCACGATCCAGTACACCCAGCTGTCGTGGCCCGGGTGGGCAATGGGCATGTTGCCGGTGGCCATCGTGAGCGTCAGCAGCAACCCGATGCCGAACAGGCTCCAGTGGATGCCGATCGGGACCCCGAGGATCCGGCCGATCCTGAACGTCCCAGCCATGGCCTGAGGCTACCGACTCCCCACCGCCGCGCGTCAGCGACCGCGCTCGCCTGTGTCACGCCGATCGAGACGAATTCGAGATCGACGTGACACAGGCGCCCATGCCAGGGGCGGTCAGGCGCTCTTGCGGCCCCGGATGATGTTCAGGGCGGAGCCGGCGTGGAACCACTCGATCTGCTCGGGGCTGAACGTCTGCGTGCACTCGAAGTCGATGGTGGAGCCGTCGGGCTTGGTGATGCGGCACTGCACCGGCTGGTCGGGCGCCAGCGCCGCCAGGCCCAGCACGGAGATCCGGTCGTCCTCGCCGATGAGGTCGTAGCTGGCCGGGTCGGAGAACGTGAGCGGCAGCAGGCCCTGCTTCTTGAGGTTGGTCTCGTGGATGCGGGCGAACGACCGGGCGAAGATCACCCGGGCGTTGCGGAAGCGCGGCTCCATGGCGGCGTGCTCGCGCGACGAGCCCTCGCCGTAGTTGGCGTCGCCGATGGCGCACCAGGCGATGCCCGCTTCGGCGTAGCGCTTGGCGATGTCGGGGAACGAGCGGGTAGCGCCGTCGGTGACGTCCTTGCCCTCACCGGTGGCGCCCGTGAAGGCGTTCACCACGCCCAGGAAGAGGTTGCCCGAGATGTTCTCGAGGTGGCCGCGGTACTTCAGCCACTTCCCTGCGGCCGAGATGTGGTCGGTGGTGCACTTGCCCTGCGCCTTCATCAGCACCGGGAGGTCGATGTAGTCCTGGCCGTCCCAGGCCGGGAACGGCTGCAGCAGCTGCAGCCGGTCCGAGGCCGGGTCGACCACGATCGGGACGTCGGAGGGGTCGGCCGGCGGGGCCACGAATCCGCTCTCGCCCGGATCGAAGCCCTTCTGCGGCAGGATCTCGCCGACGGGCGGCGCCAGCTTGACCGACTCGCCGGCGGCGTTCACGAGGGAGTCGTTCAGCGGGTCGAAGTCCAGCGTCCCGGCGAGGGCGTAGGCGATCACCATGTCGGGTGACGTGACGAAGGCTTTGGTGTTGGCGTTGCCGTCGTTGCGCTTGGGGAAGTTGCGGTTGTAGCTGTTGACGATGGTGTTGACCTTCGACGGGTCCAGGTCGGTGCGCTCCCACTGGCCGATGCACGGCCCGCAGGCGTTGGCCAGCACGCGCCCGCCGATGGCCTCCAGGTCGGCCAGCAGCCCGTCACGCTCGATCGTGGCGCGGACCTGTTCGGAGCCCGGCGTGATGAGGAACTGCGTCTTCGCCGTCAGCCCCTTGGCCGACGCCTGGCGGGCTACCGACGCGGCGCGGGTGATGTCCTCGTACGACGAGTTGGTGCACGAACCGATCAGCGCCGACGACACCTCCACCGGCACCCCGTGCTCGCGAGCCCACGCGCCGACCTCACCGACGGCATGGGCCAGATCGGGCGTGTCGGGCCCGTTGATGAGGGGCAGTAGCTCGTCGAGGTCGATCTCGATGAGGCGGTCGTAGTCGGCGTCGTCGTCGGGCCGTAGGTGCTCGGCCACCGCGTTGGCGGCGTCGGCGACGGCTTCGCGCCCGGTGGCCTTGAGGTAGTCGCCCATGTTGGCGTCGTAGGCGAAGACCGAGCACGTGGCGCCGATCTCGGCCCCCATGTTGCAGATGGTGGCCTTGCCCGTGGCCGAGATGGTGTCGGCGCCGGGGCCGTGGTACTCGACGATGGCCCCGGTGCCGCCCGACACGGTGAGCACCTCGGCGACCTTCAGGATCACGTCCTTGGGTGCCGCCCAGCCGCTCAAGCTGCCCGTCAGGCGCACGCCGATCACCTTCGGCCAGCGCACGTTGAAGGGGAAGCCGGTCATCACGTCGACGGCGTCGGCGCCGCCCACCCCGATCGCCACCATCCCGAGGCCGCCGGCGTTCGGCGTGTGGCTGTCGGTGCCGATCATCATGCCGCCAGGGAAGGCGTAGTTCTCCAGCACGACCTGGTGGATGATGCCGCTGCCGGGCTTCCAGAACCCGATCCCGTACTTGGCCGACACGCTCGACAGGAAGTCGTAGACCTCACTGTTGATGTCGAGGGCGAAGTGAAGGTCGATGTCGGCGCCCGCCTTGGCCTGGATGAGGTGGTCGCAGTGCACCGTCGACGGCACCGCCACCTGCGGGAGCCCCGCCGTCATGAACTGCAGCAGCGCCATCTGGGCGGTGGCGTCCTGCATGGCGACCCGGTCGGGGTGGAAGTCGGCGTAGCTGCGGCCGCGCTCCAGCTCCTGGCGCTCGGGGTCGTCGAGGTGGTTGATCAGGATCTTCTCGGTGAGCGTGAGGCCGCGTCCGAGGCGGCGCCGCCCGATGGCGACCCGTTCCGGAAGGGTGGCGTACACCTGCTCGACCAGCTCGATCGGTGTGCTCGCTTCGACGGCCATGGTGGTACTCCTTTGACGCGGCGCCGGCCTCCGCTTCGCTTCGGGCGGCGCCTGCTCGCTTTGCTCGACAATCGGTACCTGCACGCAGGGCCCATTGTATACATGCTTGATACAAGTGGGCAACCGGCGTTACCCTTCGTGAGAGTACGCCGGAGGTGCGGATGCTCGTCACGATCGACCACGTCCAACTGGCCATGCCGGCCGGCGGCGAGGGGGCTGCCGCCGCCTTCTACGCCGGTGTCCTGGGTCTCACGTCGGTGCCCAAGCCGCCGGCGTTGGCGGTGCGCGGCGGCTGCTGGTTCGAGCATGGCCCGGTGCGAGTGCACCTCGGCGTCGAGGAGCCGTTCCGCCCGGCTCGCAAGGCCCACCCAGCGTTCGTCGTCACGGGTCTGCGGGCGTTCGTGCAGGAGCGACAGCTCGACGTCACCTGGAGCAACGAGGTGCCGGGCACGCTTCGGTGCCACCTCCACGATCCGTTCGGTAACCGGCTCGAGCTGGTCGATGGCGGCTGAGCGCACGATCCGATACCGCCAGATCGCCTCGGATCTGCGAGGCCGCGTCGCCGCTGGTGAGTTCGGCGGCGGCATGGTGCTGCCCAGCGAGGCCGAGCTGTCCAAGGCCTACGACGCCAGCCGGGTCACCGTCCGCCGGGCGCTCGAAGTGCTGCGCGACGAGGGCATCGTCGACGCTCGCCAGGGCTTCGGCTGGTTCGTTCAGTCGGACCTGCTGCGCCAGCGCCTCGGGCACCTGTCGACCATCGAGGACCAGCTGTCGGCATCGGGCATCGTCGCCGAGCGCCAGATCCTCGACTTCGCCTTCGTCACCGCCGAAGCGCGCGTGCGCCAGGTGCTCGGCACCGACCAGGTGCTGCGGGTCCGCCGCCTCAACCTGGCCGATGGCGAGCCGTTCGCCCGCGTCACGGTGTGGTGTCCGGCGTCGCTGGGTGATCGCCTCTCGCGCGCCGATGTCGAGCGTTCCCCGTTCTACGAGCTGCTGCCGGTGCCGCTGGGCGGCGCCACCCAGACCATTGCCGCGGTGGCGGCATCGGCGGCCGACGCCAAGCTGCTGGCCATCCCCGTCGGGGCTCCGGTGCTGCGCTGCGAGCGGGTCACGACCGACCTGGAAGGCCGGCCGGTCCTGATGAGCGTCCACGTGTTCCCGGGCCATCGCACCGAGTTCGTGGTCGACCTGCCACAGGTCGAGCAGAGCATCGCCCCCACGGGTCTCCGCCTCGTCGACTAACGGGTCCAGTCCCGCGCTGCGCACCTTCCCACCCCCTCGTTCCGCCCCCACGTTTCGCGCGGCCTGCGCGCTCGGCGGCGCTGGGGCGCGTTCAAGCGCGCGGGCTGCGCGATGGCTGGGCGTTTGGGGCGGCGGCCGATCGTGGCCGTGACCAGCACCTGGCGTCGCGTCGGCCCCCCACGTTTCGCGCGGCCTGCGCGCTCGGCGGCGCTGGGGCGCGTTCGAGCGCGCGGGCTGCGCGATGGCTGGGCGTTTGGGGCGGCGGGCAGGGTGGCCGGCGGGGCGGGGTGTCAGTAGGCGACGAAGGCGCCGTCGCGCAAGACGGGGACGGCGTGGCTCACGTCGTGCTCGGCGGCCTCGGCGACGTCGTCGGCACGACCGCTGGCGACCAGCTCTCGCCCCGAGACGCTGTCGGCCAGCACCGCCGCCAGGCGGGGCCGAGCCGCCACGAACGCCGCCCGCGCCGCCGCTGCCTCAGGCGAGCACCCCGGCGCCGAGATGGCCGCCGCCGGGTCGAGCGCCGCCAGCACCGCGCCCTGCGCCCAGCAGATCCTCGACCGCCGGGCGCCGGCCCTCGCCGGCGGCGATCACCGCCACGACCCCGGCGCCCGACGACCGTGCCATCCGGGCCACGGCCCCGGCGTTGCGGATGCACCCCGCCACCAACGTCCGGACTCCGGCGTCGGCCGCCGCCGCCAGCGCGCCGCCGTTCGGCGACGCCAGAACCAGGCGCGCCCCCGCCGGGTGCTCCCGGATCCAGCGCGGCGACAGCTCCCACGGCCGCCCGGGCGCGCCGTCGGCCGGGAACGGCGCCGGTGTCACCACGACGCCGCGCTCGACCGCCACGGTCACTGCCGTCGTGAACCGGAGCACGTCGACCAGCACGACCACGTCGGCCGCCGGGGCGAGCGCGCACAACCCGTCGAGGCCCCAGTCGAAGCGCCACGCGAAGCCGTGCTGGTCGGTCACGCCGTCACCAGGTGTCGAAGTGGACCACACCGTCGGTGGGGAGGCGTGCCGCCGGCTTGAAGTCGGTGCCCTTGGTGTAGGCGATGGGGAAGAGGCCGGCCTGCGAGTACTTGTCGGCGGGGATGCCGAGCAGCTCGGCCACCTCGTTCTCGTAGGACAGGTGCAGCGTGGTCCACGCCGAGCCCAAGCCCCGGGCCCGCAGCGCCAGCATGAAGCTCCACACCGCTGGCAGGAGGGAGCCCCAGTAGCCCGCCTGGGTGCCGGTACCCCGCCCGGGCCGGCCCTCCAGCAGGGGGATCAGCAGGACGGGCACCTCGTGGAAGTGCTCGCGCAGGTAGATCGCCGACGACGTGACGCCCTCGCGCTGCTTGGCCCGGGGATCGTCGTCGGGGTACGGCGACGGCACGCTGCCTACGTACTTGTCGAAATTGGACCCGTAGTAGTCGGCGATGACCTTCTTCTTGTCGGGGTCCTCGACGAACACCCACTGCCACATCTGCGAGTTGGAGCCGGTGGGCGCCTGCAGGGCGATGTCGAGGCATTCCAGCAGGACCTCGCGCTCGACCGGTCGTTCGAGGTCGAGCCGCTTGCGGACGGCGCGGGTGGTCGTGAGCACCTCGTCAGCGCTGAGGTTCAGGTTCATGGCTGGCGAGTCTGGCATGCATGCGAGACTGAACCCCATGTCCGACCGAGTGTCAGTCACGATCGACGGCGGGGTCGCCGACGTCCGCCTCAACCGGCCCGAGAAGATGAACGCTCTCGACCCGGCCATGTTCGAGGGCCTCATCGAGGCGGGGGAGGCGGTCAAGGCCGACCCGTCCGTGCGGGCCGTCGTGCTCTCGGGGGAGGGCCGGGCCTTCTGCGCCGGCCTCGACTTCGGGTCGTTCCAGGCAATGGCTGGCAGCGACAACGAGCGTCCCACCGGTGACGTCGACCTCGGTCGCAAAGACGGCCGCATCACCAACCGGGGTCAGCAGGCTGCCTACGTGTGGTTCGAGATGCCCGCGCCGGTCATCGCCGCGGTCCACGGGGTCGCCCTCGGCGGCGGCTTCCAGATCGCCCTCGCCGCCGACATCCGCATCGTGGCGCCCGACGTGAGGATGAGCGTGCTCGAGGTGCGCTGGGGTCTCATCCCCGACATGACCGGCACGCAGCTCCTGCCGCGGGTCGTCGGGCTCGACGTCGCCAAGGAGCTCACCTTCACCGGCCGCATGGTCGGCGGCGAGGAGGCCGTGCGCGTCGGCCTGGCCACGCGGGTCAGCGACACGCCGCGCGACGACGCGCTGGCCCTGGCCCGGGAGATCGCCGGCAAGTCGCCCCACGCTGTGCGGGGGGCGAAGGCGTTGCTCAACATGGCCGGCACGGTCAGCCTGGCCGACGGCTTCAAGGCCGAGGAACGCACCATCGGGTCGCTCATCGGCACGCCCAACCAGGTCGAGGCCGTCACGGCGTACTTCGAGAAGCGTGACCCTCGCTTCGTGGATTAGCGGCGCGGCGGTGACGGCGGTGCTGGCGGGCGGGTGTTGTGGTGCGTGCTCGAGCGGCTCGTCGGATCCGCCGTCGACGCCTGCGCCCACGCCGCCCTCGCAGGTCCCTACGCCGGCCGCGACCACCCCCGCCACACCCGCCCCGACCACCGCCACCAACCCCGCCCGACCACCCGCACCGACCCGCCCCCGACGGTCGCCACCACCGCCATCCCCTTCGCCGGCGGGATCAACGGACCCGTTTCCCCCGCCGCCACCGGAGCGCTCGTGCAGGGTTGACAATTCCTGTCTCGATCCGGGCACGGTCGAGTACGCTCTCGCGACCGCAGCCGGGCCAGCGCCGTCCCCTGCAACCACCAGATCCAATGAGTGGCTGAGGAGACGATGGACCAGCAACCTGGCCCCAGTGGCCTCTACGACCCCCGTTTCGAACACGACTCCTGCGGCGTGTCCTTCGTGGTGGACGTAAAAGGTCGCGCCAGCCATCGGATCGTGGAGCTCGGCCTCGATGCGCTCTGCAACCTGGATCACCGCGGCGCGTCCGGCGCCGAGGTCACCACGGGCGACGGCGCCGGCATCTCCGTCCAGATGCCCGACGCCTTCTTCCGTAGCGTCGTCGACTTCGCCGCTGCCGGCGGCCGGCGCCTACGGGGTGGGCGTCGCGTTCGTGCCCGTCGACGACGAAGCCAGGGCCAAGGTGGAAGCCGCCATCGAGGTGATCGTCGCCGACGAGGGCCTCAGCCTGCTCGGCTGGCGGGCCATGCCGGTCGCGCCCGAGGGCATCGGGCCGTCCGCCCTGTCGGTGATGCCCACCTTCCGCCAGCTCTTCGTGAGCGACCCGGCCGGCTCCAGCGGCATCGAGCTCGACCGGAAGCTGTACTGCGCCCGCAAGCGCATCGAGCACGAAGTCACCGGCAGCAACGGCGAGCGCATCGTGTACTTCGCGTCCCTGTCGGCGCGCACCATCGTCTACAAGGGGATGCTCACCACCGACCAGCTCGGGTCGTTCTTCCCCGACCTCCACGACGAGCGCTTCGCGTCGGCGCTCGCGTTGGTGCACAGCCGCTTCTCGACCAACACGTTCCCGTCGTGGCCGCTGGCCCACCCGTACCGGTACCTCGCCCACAACGGCGAGATCAACACCGTGCAGGGCAACCGCAACTGGATGCGGGCGCGGGAGGCGCTGCTGGCATCAGACCTCATCCCCGGCGACATCGAACGCATCTTCCCGATCTGCACGCCGGGCGGCTCCGACACGGCCAGCTTCGACGAGGCCCTCGAGCTGCTCCACCTCGGCGGCCGCAGCCTGCCCCACGCCGTGCTCATGATGATCCCCGAGGCCTGGGAACGCCACGAGTCCATGGACCCGGCCAAGCGTTCCTTCTACCGCTTCCACGCCTCGCTGATGGAGCCGTGGGACGGCCCCGCATCCATCGCCTTCACCGACGGCACGCTCATCGGCGCGGTGCTGGACCGCAACGGCCTTCGCCCCAGCCGCTACTGGGTGACCGACGACGACCTGGTGGTGATGGCGTCCGAGGCCGGCGTCATCGACATCCCGCCGCACACGGTGGTGCACAAGGGCCGGCTCCAGCCCGGGCGCATGTTCCTGATCGACACGGCCCAGGGCCGCATCGTCGACGACACCGAGATCAAGGCGACCCTCGCGTCCGAGCACCCGTATGAGGACTGGCTGCACGCCGGCGTCGTGAAGCTGGCCGACCTGCCCACGCGCGAGCACGTCGTGTACTCCCACGGCTCGGTGCTGCGGCGCCAGCAGGTGTTCGGCTACACCCACGAGGAGCTGAAGATCCTGCTCGCGCCCATGGCCAAGACCGGGGCCGAGCCGATCGGGTCGATGGGCACCGACACGCCCATCGCCGTGCTGTCGGAACGGCCGCGCCTGTTGTTCGACTACTTCTCGCAGCTGTTCGCGCAGGTCACGAACCCGCCGCTCGACGCCATACGCGAGGAGCTGGTGACGGCCCTCGGCGCCACCATCGGGCCCGAGCACAACCTGCTCGATCCCGGCCCTTCGTCGTGCCGCCAGCTCGTCTTGCCGTTCCCCATCATCGACAACGACGACCTCGCCAAGATCGTCAGCGTCAACAACGACGGCGACATGCCGGGCTTCCAGGCGGTGACGATCAGCGGGCTGTTCCGCGTCGGCGGCGGCGGACTCGCACTGCGCCGGGCCCTCGACGCCATCCGCGTCGAGGTCACCCAAGCCATCGCCGACGGCGCCCGCATCATCGTCCTTTCGGACCGCAACAGCGACGAGGTCTACGCGCCAATCCCGTCGTTGCTGCTCACCTCGGCCGTGCACCACCACCTCATCCGCGAGAAGACGCGTACGCAGGTGGGTCTCATCGTCGAGTGCGGCGACGCTCGCGAGGTGCACCACATGGCGCTCCTGCTCGGCTACGGCGCCGGCGCCATCAACCCGTACCTCGCGTTCGAGTCCATCGAGGACATGATCTACGAGAGCATCAACGGCCTGGGCGGTCTGGAGCCGAACGACGCCGTGCACGGCTACATCAAGGCCGCCGGCAAGGGCGTGCTGAAGGTCATGTCGAAGATGGGCATCTCCACGGTGGCGTCCTACACGGGGGCGCAGGTGTTCGAGGCCATCGGGCTGGGGCAGGACCTCGTCGACGAGTACTTCACCGGCACCGTGAGCCGCCTCGGTGGCATCGGGCTCGACGAGATCGCCGCCGAGGTCGCCGCCCGCCACGCCCTCGCCCATCCGTCGCGGCCCGAGGAGCGGGCCCACCGCCGGCTCGAGCTCGGTGGCGAGTACCAGTGGCGCCGCGAGGGCGAGTACCACCTCTTCAACCCCGAGACCGTGTTCAAGCTGCAGCACTCCACCCGCGCCAACCGCTACGACGTCTTCAAGGACTACACCAAGCTGGTCGACGACCAGGCCAAGACGCTGGCCACGTTGCGCGGGCTGTTCGAGTTCCGCTTCGACGGTCGTTCGCCGTTGCCCGATCGACGAGGTCGAGCCGGCCAGCGCCATCGTCAAGCGCTTCTCCACCGGGGCGATGAGCTACGGCTCCATCTCGAAGGAAGCCCACGAGAACCTGGCCATCGCCATGAACCGCATCGGCGGCAAGAGCAACACCGGCGAGGGCGGCGAGGACGCCGACCGCTTCGTGCCCGACGGCAACGGCGACCTCCGGCGCTCGGCGATCAAGCAGGTCGCGTCGGGGCGCTTCGGGGTCACGAGCGAGTACCTCGTGAACGCCGACGACTTGCAGATCAAGATGGCGCAGGGGGCGAAGCCTGGCGAGGGCGGTCAGCTGCCCGGCTCGAAGGTGTACCCCTGGATCGCTCGCACGCGGCACTCCACCCCCGGTGTCGGTCTCATCTCGCCGCCGCCCCATCACGACATCTACTCCATCGAGGATCTCAAGCAGCTCATCCACGACCTCAAGAACGCCAACCCGCGGGCGCGGGTCCACGTGAAGCTCGTCGCCGAGGTGGGCGTGGGCACGGTGGCCGCCGGCGTGTCGAAGGCCCACGCCGACGTCGTGCTCATCTCCGGTCACGACGGCGGCACCGGCGCCTCGCCGCTCACGTCGCTCAAGCACGCCGGCGCGCCATGGGAGCTGGGCTTGGCCGAGACGCAGCAGACGCTGCTCCTGAACGGCCTGCGCGACCGCATCGTGGTGCAGACCGACGGCCAGATGAAGACCGGTCGTGACGTCGTCATCGCTGCGTTGCTCGGCGCCGAAGAGTTCGGGTTCGCCACCGCACCGCTGGTCGTGTCGGGCTGCGTGATGATGCGTGTCTGCCACCTCGACACCTGCCCCGTCGGGGTGGCCACCCAGAACCCGGTCCTACGGGAACGGTTCACCGGCAAGCCCGAGTTCGTCGTCACGTTCTTCGAGTTCATCGCCGAAGAGGTGCGCGAGCTGCTGGCGTCGCTGGGCTTCCGTTCCATCCAGGAGGCCGTCGGCCACGTCGAGGCGCTCGACACCCGCAAGGCGGTCGACCACTGGAAGGCCCACGGCCTCGACCTGGCGCCCATCCTCGCGCCGGCCGAGAACCACTACGGCCAGACGCTGCACCACAGCGTCTCGCAGGATCACGGCTTGGAGAAGGCCCTCGACGTCGCACTCATCGAGCAGGCGATGCCGGCGCTGGAGCGCGGCGAGCCGGTCCACATCGAGGCGGCCATCCGCAACGTCAATCGCACCGTCGGCACCATGCTCGGCTACGAGGTGACCCGCGCGTGGGGCGGCGACGGCCTGCCCGACGGCACCATCGACATCCACCTGCGGGGCTCGGCCGGCCAGAGCTTCGGCGCCTTCGTGCCGCGCGGCATCACGCTGCGGTTGGAGGGCGACGCCAACGACTACGTCGGCAAGGGGCTCTCGGGCGGGCGCATCGTCGTGCACCCCGACCGTGACGCGGTGTTCGTGGCGGAAGAGAACGTCATCGCCGGGAACGTGATCGCCTACGGCGCCACCGCTGGTGAGCTGTTCCTGCGCGGCATCGTGGGCGAGCGGTTCTGCGTGCGCAACTCCGGGGCCACGGCCGTGGTGGAGGGTGTGGGCGATCATGGGTGCGAGTACATGACTGGCGGCCGCGTCGTGGTGCTCGGTCCCACTGGGCGCAACTTCGGCGCCGGCATGTCGGGGGGCATCGCCTACGTGTTCGATCCGCATGGCACGTTCACCGCGCTGGTCAACACCGAGATGGTCGACGTGGAGGCGCTGGACGATGAGGACCGAGCGGCGGTGCACCAGCTCGTCCAGCGCCATCACGCCATGACGGGTTCCACGGTGGCGGCGCACGTGCTGGAGGCGTGGACGTTGGAGGCGTCGTCGTTCCGCAAGGTGATGCCGCGCGACTACCGCCGGGTGCTGGAGCAGATCCGGGCGGCCGAGGCCGAAGGCCTCGACGAGGAGGAGACGTTGGACCGGGTCATGGCGGCCTCGCGTGCCTGATGTGAGCTTCGAGGCGGAGAGCGGACGACATGGCTGAAGCGAAGCGGAAGCCTTCGCCCGAGCGGCGGAGAGCGACGACATGGCTGAAGCGAAGCGGAAGCCTTCGCCCGAGCGGCGGAGAGCGCACGACATGGCTGAAGCGAAGCGGAAGCCTTCGCCCGAGCGGCGGAGAGCGCACGACATGGCTGAAGCGAAGCGGAAGCCTTCGCCCGAGCGGCGGAGAGCGGACGACATGGCTGAAGCGAAGCGGAAGCCTTCGCCCGAGCGGCGGAGAGCGGACGACATGGCTGAAGCGAAGCGGAAGCCTTCGCCCGAGCGGCGGAGAGCGGACGACATGGCTGAAGCGAAGCGGAAGCCTTCGCCCGAGCGGCGGAGAGCGGACAATGGGTGATGCGACTGGGTTCCTGAAGTGGGGACGGCAGACGCCGGCGCGCCGGCCGGTGCCCGTGCGTCTGCGCGACTGGAAAGAGGTCTACGAGCCTCTCGACCGCAAGATCCTGGAGCAGCAAGCCGGCCGGTGCATGGACTGCGGCATTCCGTTCTGCAACCACGGGTGCCCGCTCGGCAACCTCATCCCCGATTGGAACGACCTCGTCTACCGCGACCATTGGCGCGACGCCATCGAGCGCCTGCACGCGACCAACAACTTCCCCGAGTTCACCGGCCGGTTGTGCCCGGCGCCGTGCGAGGGTGCCTGCGTCCTCGGCATCAGCGACGATCCGGTCACCATCAAGCAGGTCGAGGTCGAGATCATCGACCGGGCCTGGGCCGAGGGTTGGGTCACGCCCCAGCCGCCGACGGTGCTCACCCACAAGCGCGTGGCCGTCATAGGGTCCGGCCCGGCCGGTCTGGCCGCGGCGCAACAGCTCACCCGCGCCGGTCACGACGTGGTGGTGCTGGAGCGCTCGGACCGCATCGGCGGGCTCCTGCGCTACGGCATTCCCGAGTTCAAGATGGAGAAGCGCCACCTCGACCGCCGGCTGGCGCAGATGCGGGCGGAGGGCACCGAGTTCCGCACGGACGCCGAGGTTGGCCGCACCATCGACATCGACGTGCTGCTGGCCACCCACGACGCCATCGTGCTGGCGTGCGGCGCCACCCAGTGGCGCGACCTGCCGGTGCCCGGCCGCGAGCTGAGCGGCATCCACCAGGCCATGGAGTTCCTCCCGATGGCCAACCGGTTCACCAACAGCGGCGACGCGCCGGCCATCTCCGCTGAGGGCAAGCGCGTGGTCATCATCGGCGGTGGCGACACCGGCGCCGACTGCCTCGGCACCTCGCACCGCCAGGGTGCCGCCAGCGTCCACCAGTTCGAGATCCTGCCGAGCCCGCCCGACGTGCGCGGCGCGACGAACCCCTGGCCCACGTGGCCGGTCATCATGCGCACGTCATCGGCCCACGAGGAAGGCGGCGAGCGCGTCTACGCCGTCAACACCGAGCGGTTCATCGACGACGGCGCCGGCAGCGTGAGCGCGCTGCGGGCCCACGAGGTCGTGATGGCGGGCGGTCGCTTCGAGAAGGTGGAAGGCACCGACTTCGACCTGCCGTGCGATCTGGTCCTGCTGGCGATGGGGTTCACGGGACCGGAGCGAGGCAGCTGGCTCGATCACCTCGGCGTCACCTACGACGCCCGCGGCAACGTCGTTCGCGACGACGCGTTCATGACGGGTGTGCCCGGCGTGTTCGTGGCCGGCGACATGGGCCGCGGCCAGAGCCTCGTCGTGTGGGCCATCGCCGAGGGGCGCGCCTGCGCCGCCGGGGTGGACCGCTGGCTCGTCGGTGAGTCGTCGCTTCCTGCCCCCATCGGCCCGGGCACCCGGCCGCTGTCGTAGCCCTGATTCGCCGCGCCCCGATCGGCGTTCGGCCAGGCCGTAGGCTGTCGCTCCTCATGGACGCGCATGCTTCCCGACCGTTGATTCGCACGCTGGTCGTCGCCGGCGCCGGTCTGGCGTTGCTGGCGGCGTGCTCGAGTGGCGGGGGCGGCTCCTCCAGCTCCACCACCACCTCGCCGAGCACGGCCTTCTCCACCATCCCCATCCAGACGACCACGACCGTGCCGCCGGCGCCCGGCCAGGTGGGCGGCGCGACCGGCGCCACCGACGCCGGCGGGGGCTCGGACAGCAGCAGCGGTGGGGCCACCTACACCGTCGTGTCGGGCGACTACCTGCTCGGCATCGCCGGCAAGCTCGGCGTGAGCCTCCAAGCGCTGCTCGACGCCAACGGCATGAGCACGAGCAGCCTCATCACGCCCGGCCAGAAGCTGAAGATCCCGGCCGCCTCGTCCGGTTCCACCGGGAGCACCACGGCCACCACCGGCGGTGGCAGTAGCGCCACCACGGCAGCGACCACGACGACCGTTGCCGACGCGCCAGGCACCTACACCGTGCGGCCGAACGACGGTTGGTCCATCATCGCCGCCCGCCTCGGGGTGAGCGCCGAGGACCTCGCCGCCTTCAACGACCTCACCGTGAACAGTGTGATCGTGCCCGGCCAGAAGCTGAGGATCCCGCCGTCGCGCGGGGCCACGACCACGAAGGGCTAGCGCCTGCTCGGGCGCGGCGAGGCAGGCAGTCCTAACGTGCCCGGCGTGCTGACCGCGATCGAAGCCCGGGTGCTCGGTTGCCTGATGGAGAAGCAGGCCACCACCCCGGATGTGTACCCCCTCACCCTCAAGGCCCTGACGTCGGCGTGCAACCAGACGTCCAACCGTGATCCGGTGATGAGCGTGACCGAGCGCGAGGTCGAGACGACCGTCCTGGCGCTCAAGGCGCTGGGGTACGCCCGCGTCGTGCACCCGGGCGCGGGGGAGCGGGCGACGAAGTACCGCCACGTGGCCGACGACGTGCTCGACCTCGACGGCGCCCGGCGAGCGGTGCTGGGGGTCTTGCTGCTCGCGCGGCCCCCAGACGGTGGCCGAGCTGCGGGCTCGAACCGAGCGGTTGTACCCGTTCGCGTCGACCAGTGACGTCGACGCCGTGCTCGACGCGATGGAGCGCCACGACCCGCCCATCGTCGCGCTGCTCGACCGCCAGCCGGGTGAGCGCGAGGCGCGCTGGGTGCAGCTGGTGGCCGACGAGGCCGTGCCGCTGGAGATGCGCGCCGCGGCGGTGTCGTCGGGCGTGAGCTCGTCGAGCGCCCGCACCGATCGGGTGGCGGAACTGGAGGCGCGGCTCAACGCCCTCGAGGAGCGCGTGGCCCAGCTCGAAGCGCTGTTGTAGCAGCGCGGCGGATCGCCGCCCGTCCCCACGGGAATGATTGCCCCTCGCCGCTGTCGAACCGCTCTCCCTCATATTTGTATAGTGCGATCGGCAAGCGCTCCTCTACCCGCCAAGGACCAACCGTCGCCGGTGACCGCCGTTTGGGCTTTGGAATGGTCGCTTAGCGCTCGCCCGGGGCCGATGAGCACCGTTTCTCGGTGCAAATCGGCTTCTCGGTGCAGAGGTATAGCAAAATTGACGCACTGACGCACCGAGAAGCGGCCACAGCAACCGTGGCCGACCACGCACCGCGAGCACGACCGACTCGGCCGACCGATCACCGGCCGTTGTCGAGAGCCTGGGAACGGGAACCAGGACCCCATCGCCGCGCTGGCCCGATTGACAGGGATTGGCGCCGGGGTCATTGTGACGCCACGGCGAGGTCGAGCCCGTGTCGGTTTCTCCGTCACCCGCTCTCGCATGAAGGGAGCACTTCCGGATGTCCGAGCAGGCCCTACCCCCGGCAGCCATCTTGATCACCCACCCAGTAGCGGATTTCGACACCTGGAAGGTGGGATTCGACCAGCACGAACCCGCTCGGCGGGCGGCCGGTGCCCTCGCGCACCACATCAACCGGGCGGAGGACGACCCCAACCTCGTCAGCATCTTCCTCGCGGTGCAGGACATCGAGCGGGCGAAGGCGTTTGCGTCCTCGGACGACTTGAAGAACGCCATGCAGAGCTTCGGCGTGACCGGCCCGCCCGAGCTGCTCTGGGTCACGCCCGTTCGCGAAGCGGCCGTCTGGGATCGTGAGCTGCCGGCGTTCGTCCTGCGGCACAACGTTGCCGATTTCGACAAATGGCTCGAGGGATACGACGCCGCTGGGGAGATCCAGAAGTCGAAGGGCATCATCGGCCACGCCGCGAACCGCTCGATCGACGACCCGTCGCTGGCCATCGTCTATCACCAGGCCGAGACCTTCGAGACGTTGCGGTCGTTCTTGGGTGACCCCGAGCTGAAAGCCGCGATGATGGCCGCCGGCGTGACGTCAGAACCGGTCGTCACGTTCCACACGGGCGGTTGGGCCAAGCGCTACGACTGAGCACCCGTGCCACTCCCGGTCGGGGCGATCAGATCAACGCGTCGCTAGATGTCGGGCCAGGCGCGCTGCTGGCGGCGGCGCTGGCCGGCCTTGCCCCGGGCCCGGTGCTCGCTGAGGGCCCACGCCCGGCGCCACCCGTTGTAGGCCGGGCCGGTGAGCGATGGCGTCGTCCCGGCGGCCGCCCGTCGCCGCGCCGACCACCAGTCGGTGATGGCCTCGTCGCCCAGCACGGCCACGGCCCGCTCGATGCGCTCCCCGAACCGGCGCGCATCCTCACCTTCGGCCGGCGAGAGCGGCGCGCCGAACGTCACCTTGGTGCGTCCCGGCTTCGGCCGGTTCATGCCTCGGCCCAGGATCGATCCGGTCCCGTCGAGGTGGACGGGCACGACGGGCACACCGCAGCGGATCGACAGGAAGGCGGCGCCGCCGCGGAACGGTTGACCCCAGCCGTCGGGGGAGCGGCCGCCCTCGGGGAAGATCAGCAGGGACCAACCGTCGTTGATCAGCCCTGCGGCCAAGTCGGCCGAGCGCCGGTTGACGCGGCTGCGGTCGATGGGGATGGCGCCCAAGGCGAGTGCCGACATCGTGCCCACCAACCGGGTGGCGAAGAAGTAGTCGGCCGCCGCCCCGACCACGAGGCGGGACCGCCACGGCGGCGGAATCGACGTCAGCATGAGGGGCGCGTCGACGTGACTGGCGTGGTTGGCGGCGAACACCACGGGCGCGGGCGGCGCGTCGTCGTCGGTGTGCGAGCGCAGGTCGGCGAGACGGTCGAGCCCCACGATCTCGGGATCGGCCAGCGCCTTTACCATCGCCTTCAACGGTCCGGCCACGATCAACGAGCGCGTCGCACGCGCCGGCGGCTTCCGGGCCCAGGCCGTGTCGAAGTCGGCGCCGGTCTGCCCCTTGCGCTTCGGCACCTCCACGCCGCGTGGCACCGTCGGCGCCCGCCACGGGAAGCCGCGATGAGCCACGAACGTGCGCGCCCGACCGCCATGCTGACGCACGGCCGACACGGCCCGATCGACGCGCTCGCTCATACGACGTCCGTCAGCACGAGCGGTGGTGTGTGCAGATGCGAGATGGTCGGGTGCGGCCCCACGACATCGCTGGCGATCTCCAGCGCGTCGTCGAGCGTCGATGCCGGCACGAAGCCCAACCGTCGCACGGCTTTGGGATCGCCGCCCACGATGATGACGCGTCCGAGGTGCTGCATGGCGTGCGCGCCCCAGTACCACATGTAGAACGGGTGCACGCCGTGGTAGGCGTAGCTGGTGCGGTAGAGGTGCCGGTACCACTCGTCCTCGGCGAAGCTCTTCTCGTACCGGGCTTCTATCTCCGACGGGTCCGTGGTGTCGGCCAGCACCTGCTCGAAGAAGTCGATGTAGCTCGGGTGGTGCACCGGGTGGAACTCCCACGGCGTCGGGTGCGTCATGATCACGACGCCGCCTTCGCGCACGAGCGGCTTGCCGCGGTAGAGGTTGAAGTAGTAGCCGAGGCCGGTGCACATCACGAGGATGGGGTTCATCACCGAGTGCACGTTGTACGGGCAGATGTACGGGATGCCGAAGGTGAGGATGTCGGTCTGGCCTTCCACCGTCATCAGCTGCTGGCGGTAGACGTTGGCGGTGGTGAGCCGGTGCACGGCCTCCACCTCGCCGGCCTGCACGCTGGTCATCTGGTGCGGCGACTCCATCGACTGGAAGATCTTGCGAGCGATGCGCGGTGGCGTGCGCTTCAGGCTGGCCGACGACGCGATGAACGTGGCGCGGTCGCGCGCCGTCCACTCCCACTCGCGCCTCGCCAGGAACTCGAACGGCGACGGGAACGTATCGGTGTTCATGGTCGACTCGATCTGGAAGATCTTGACGCCGGCGTCGCGGATCACCTTGCCCATGCGCCAGTTCGACGAGTGCAGCTCCGAGCGCTCCTGGTCCATGAAGCTCTTCGAGTGCTGCATGGTGTGGACGTTGTGGTGGTGGCGCAGGCTCCGGTACGACGCCAGTCCGGTGGCGGTCGACTTCCAGCCACCGTCCATGGCCACCAGGTTGATGTTGACGTAGACCAGCAGATCGGACTCGGCGGCCCGCCGGCTGATCTCCACCTCCTCGCCGTGCGGGGTGGTGCCCAGGAAGGCCATGGCCGCCGGATCCTCGGCGTCGTGGTTGTAGAGCAGCCCGCGCGGTGCGAACGCGTCGTAGACACGATCGCCGACGGCGTGACGCAGTTCGGCTTCGGTCATGCGCCGGTGCAGCGCCAGCGCGGCGATGATGTGGATGTCGTCCACGCCGGCGTCGGCGGCGATGTCGAGCACGGCCTCGATGACGCGCTGGCGGATGTCGGGCCGTCGCATCTTCGGCAGCGGCAACGAGATGTCGTCGAAGGCGATCGTGAGCTTCATGTCCGGGAACAGCAGCTCGGGCAGGGGGTCGCTGTCGATGGGGTGCAGCAGCGCGTGGCGGATGGCGCCGTCGATGTCCTTCAGCGCCGCCAGCGCCTCCGGCGGGTAGATGACCCGTGACCGACCGGCGGGCAGCTTCTCCAGGCGGAAGCCCTCACCGTGCCAGAAGAGGGTGGGGGGCGAGGAGCGATCGACGTCCAGGACGAAACCGGGGCGGGGCATCAGCGATCTCCCGCCGCGTCGATGGCGGGCTGGCGCCCGTGGGACCGAGTCAACGGTTTCTCTCTTTCTCGGCCCGGAGGTCGAAGGCGACCTTCACGGCGCCGCGGCGTCCGGCGTTGGCGGCGTGCTCGATGGCCGCCTTGTAGTCGGCGAGTGGGTACGTGGCTGACACGAGGCGGCCCAGCTTGGCGTCGCGCACGAGATCGAAGGCCATGTCGAACGTGCGTCGCCTGGTGCCGTCGGCCAGCGTTTCGGTGCCATAGGCATAGGCCCCCGCCAGCTCGGTCTCGCGGTGCCAGAGCGTGGTGAGGTTGAGCTTCACGACCGCCGGCATGCCCACCAGGGTGACTCGGCCGCGGGGCTTCACGACAGCAAGGCTCTGCTGGATCGAGGTGTCCGAGCCGACGCAGTCGAGCACGGCGTCGGCGCCTCCGGTGAGCTGGGTGCCGTAGGCCATCGAGCCGCTGATGCGCCGCACGAGGCGGGGCATCTCGTCGGGCTCGCACACGGTGTCGGCGCCCAGCGCGGCGGCCAGGCGGCGCTGCTCGGGATGCTTGGCGGCGGCGATGATGGTGCCTGCCCCGGTGAGGTGCCGCAGCGCGGCGACGCTCAGCAACCCCAGGGTGCCGGCGCCGAGCACCACCACCACGTCGCCCTCGGCGATGTTGGCCCGCAGCGCGGCGTGCACGGCGCAGGCGGTCGGCTCCACCATGACCGCGGCGTCGTCGTCGAGGTCGTCGGGCACGGTGTGGAGCTGGCTCTCGTGGGCCACCATGAACGTGCTCCAGCCGCCGCCGGTGTCGGCGCAATAGCCACTCTGAAGCCCGGGCTCGAGGTGACCGAAGGCGAGGCGCTCGCAGTTGCCCAGGTCGCCCCGCGCGCACGCCTCACACGGCGGATCGATGCCTCGGGCGACGCAGCCGAGCACCGGTTCCAGCACGACCCGCGTGCTCTCCTGTTCGGTCGTATCGGCCACGACCTCGTGACCGGGCACGAAGGGAAACGACACGATGGGCTCGAAGTAGCGGCTGGACGTGCCGTCGATGGTGGCCAGGTCGCTGCCGCAGATCCCTGCCAGCCGCGGCCGGATGCGCACCCAACCGGGGCCGGGAAGCTCGATCGGGTCGATGTCGGCCAGGCGCAGTGGACCGTGGCTGGCGCCCCGGCCGGGCACGACCGAGCCGGCCACGTAGGCGGCGGCGTAACGCAGCAGCTTGCGCTCGAACCGCAGTGCCTTCACCGGTGCCCGCTCGTGCGCTCGCGCCACCGCGGCCCGATCGGCAGCAAGGGCCGCGGGCCACCGGCGGCCTTCTCCCACTCCTCGACCAGCCAGCCCCGCTTCCGGGCCAGCGCCGCCAGCCGTGTCTCCGGGTTCACCGCCACCGGGAAGCCGACGGCTTCCAGCATGGGCAGGTCCGAGGAGGAGTCGGCGTAGGCCACGCTCTCGGACAGCTTGAGCCCTTCGGCATCGCAGTAGTCCGACAGCAGCTGGGCGCGGGTCTCGCCGGTCGGCGGCACGTCGGTGAGCTCACCGGCGTAGGTGCCGTCGGGCTTCACGGACATCTCGGCGGCGATGATCTCGTCGAACAGCGGCCGCAGGGGCTCCACCACGAACGACAGGGCTCCGGTGATCAGCACCGTGCGATGCCCGAGGCGCTTGTGCTCACGGGCTCGCCGGATCCCGGCCGGGAAGCTCTTGGTGAGGATGAGGGCGCTGAAGAGCTCGGCGGCGTCGGCGTCGATCTGGTCGATCGGGGCGCCGTCGTAACGGCGGTAGAAGTACCGCAGGAAGTCGCCCCGGTCGCGGCGGTCGAGCGACAGCAGCGTGGGCGCTTCTTTCACGGTGCGGCCGATGAAGCGCAGCCGATCATCGACCGGCAGCCGTCGAGTGGCGAGCCACGAGTAGCTCTCGACCACGTTCGAGGCGATGAGGGTGTTCTCCAGGTCGAACGCCGCCATGTGACGCTCGGGCGCCAGCACCTGGGCGCGCAGCCGGGTGGAGCGCGACTCGGTCCGGCTCTTGCCAGGCGTGGTCTTGACGCGGGCGTGCTGCACCACCGACGGGAGGTGGGTGTGGCGGATGTAGTCGATCCAGTCGATCACCCTTGGGTCGAAGCCGAAGTCGCGACGGTCGACCTCGTCGAGGCCCTCCCACATCGCCAAGAGGTTGTCGACACGGTAGATCGCCTCGCACTCGGCGTAGGCCCCGTAGAGCTCGACGTACGACAGCGCCCGGTCGACCTCGAGACGGCGTTCCTCCAGCCGCGCCGACAGCGCCGCCTGCTTGCCCCGCAGCGGCAGTGCCTGCAGCACCCGCTCGCCCCGCTCGATGAACGTCTTGGCCTGGTTGAGCTGTCGTTGCACCTTGCCGCGGCCCGGGAAGCTCCACTCGGGCACCACGATCGGCTGCCCCGCCGAGTCGTACAGCGGGTGCTCGATGAACCACGCCTGCGCGGTGTCGACGAGGGTGCGGTACTTCAACGGGTTGACCGAGCCCGACGCCGCCTGCGTGATGCGGGGCGCCGCCTCCGGCCCCAGCGCCGCCACCGCCATGATCGCACCCACCACGAGGTCGACCGGGATGACGTCGACAGTGCCCTCGGGAACGCCCGGGAATTGCTTCAGCAAGCCGCGCGCGTACGAGATGATCACGGGCTCGGCCATGCGGAAGCCGCGGATCCAGCCGGGCTTCGGGTCGGTCAGCGCCGACTCGATGATGGAGGGCCGCACGATGGACACCGGCACGGCGCCCCGGTTGTCCATGAGCGCCTGCTCGCCCATTGCCTTGGTGTAGGCGTAGGCGTCGGGCCAGCCGAGGCTGACGGCCCGGGCGATGCCCGCCGCCACCATGTGATCGGCCACCCAACGCTCTCGGAGCTGCTCGGTCTTCGAGGCCAGGGCGGGCGACCCGGCGGGCCCCAACTCGTGGCGGGCGCCCTTGCGGAACTTGGCCAGCATGGCCGAGGAGCGGCTCTGGTCTTCGGCATCGGTGCGGGCGCGGCGGGCGGCGGCGACCTCGCTGCGCCAGTCGACGCCGAGATCGAACGGCCCCTCCGACACCAGCGCCTCGGGTGCCGCCCCCCGGCGATTGCCGGCGACGTAGCAGGTCGACACCGACACCATGTGCGGGGTCACGCCGAGGTCGTTCAGCGTGGCGACGATGCGCGACGGGCCGAGGAGGTTCACCTCGACGGCGCCGTCGAGCGGGGAGTCGAACGCCACCGAGGCGGCCGAGTGGACCACGATGTCGCACGACGCCAGCACCGCCCGGTCGGCGGCGTCCAGGCCGAGGCCGTCGGTGCCGACGTCGCCGGTGATGACCGTGAGGCGCCGGGCCACGATCTCGTCGAGGGCCTTGGCCCCGCCGACGTCGGCGCGGAGGCGGTCGAAGGCGTCGTTGCGGATGACCTCGCGCTGGACGCGCTGGGCCGCCGTCGAGCGGCGACCGGCTCGGACCAGGAGCACCACCTCGCACTCGGGCACCGCTCGCATGAGGCGTTCGACGATGGCGGTACCGAGGAACCCGGTGGCGCCGGTCACCGCGATGCGCTTCCCCGCGAGGGCGTCGGCGATCACGGCGACCTGTTTACCATGTGGTAAGTGCCGCCGGCGACGACCCCCCGCAGGACCAGCGAGCGCATCCTCGATGCCGCCCTCGCCCAGTTCGGGCGGCGCGGCTACGAGGCGACGTCGCTCGATGCGCTGGCGGCCGAGCTCGGCCTCACGAAACAGGCGATCCTGTACTGGTTCCCGTCGAAGGAGGCGCTGCTCGATGCGGTCGTGGTGCGCAGCGCCGACGACCTCCGGGGGGCGCTGGAGGGGGCGTTGACGGGCACCCCGCCAGGCTTCGGACGGGTAGAGACGGTGATGAGCACGGTGTTCCGGTTCGCGGTGCGCCGCCCGGCCCTGCTCGGGCTGGTGCGCGAGGCGAACCGGCTCGGGCCCGAGGTGGCGGCGCGGATGGAGGCGGGGGTCTCGCCGCTGGTGCACCGGGCCGTCGACTTCCTGGCCGAGGAGATGCAGGCGGGGACGATCCGTCGCGCCGACCCGCGGCTGCTCCTGCTGTTCATGTACGCCACGGTGGTGGGGGTGGCGACCGAGGTGGAGGTGCAGCGGGCGGTCGGGCTGGTGTCGTCACCGGGCGCGTTGCGCCAACTGCGCCGCGAGCTGTTCGCCTTCGTCCGCGCCGCCGTCACCGCCTGACCCCGGGGCTCAGGCTTGGTCGTCGCCACCCGCCGCCGGCCCCGGCCGGGGTTGGTGCACCTCGTCCGCCCCACATCCGCGCAGCCCGCGCGCTCGACCGCGCCCCAGCGCCCCCGAGCGCGCAGGCCGCGCGATTTGGGCGGGTTTTGCGGGACTTGGGCGGGGTTTGGCGGGACTTGGGCGGGGTTCTGGCGGGTTGGGCGGGGCTTTCAGGCTTGGCGGCCGGCCGTCGCTCGTCCCAGGAAGGGCGCCGGCCGGCGCGGCTCGCGCACACCGGAACCGCCCTCGCGGTGACAGCGGCACGTGCACACGAAGCCGCTGGCGCCGATCGGTCGCAGATCGCGCAGGGGGCGGCCGCTGCGGACCGGTGGTCCCGGCCGTAGCCCGGGGCCGGCAACGCCAACCACCCCGTGCCCAGGGCACCGTTCGTGGTCGTTGGCGGCGCAGTGATGCGTTTGCATGAGCGCGGCGACTGTACCAACCCCCGCACGGGCCATCCGCCCATCGGCCCATCCGACCGCCGGGACGGGACGTTCCGCGCACCGTTTCGCGCAGCCTGTGCGCTTGCGGCGTGGGGCCGCCCTTACGCGCACAGGCTGTGCAGAAAAGGGGCGCCGGCGCGGGCTCAGGCGAGTTTGCCGGCGATCGTGCCGGCCGAGCGCAGGGCGGTGCCGTCGGCGCCCTCGGTGATGTAGCGCCGCGCCGGGCCGCTGGTCGCCTCGGCCAGCATGTCGCCCAGCAGCGCCGCCGGCGTGACGCCCTCGGCCGACCAGAAGTAGAACGCCATCGACCCCGGGATGGTGTTGATCTCGTTCACCCACACGTCGTCGCCCCGCCACAGGAAGTCGATCCGGGGCACGCCCCGCGCCAGCGCCAAGCCGGCCACCCGCGACGCGAGGTCCAACACCCGCGTCGAGATGTCGGGGGGTAGCACCGCCGGCAGCTCCCGCGGCGCCCCCGACAAGCCCTCACCGCCGCCCAGGTACTTCTCGGCGTAGGTGTAGATCCGCCCGGAGACGCCTGTGCCCGCCCGCAGCGGCTTCTCGATGGCGGAGATCCGCAGATCCGGGTAGGTCTTCACCGCCACGTTCAGGTCGGCGGCGTCGGGCAGGTACGGCTCTACCACGGCACCGGCGCGGAAGTGAGGCGAGGTGCGCACCAAGGCCCGGGCGGCGGTCAGGTCGTCGGTGATCTCGATGCCGATCGACGAGCCCCCGAAGCGCGGCTTCACGATGTACGGCCCCGGGAACGCCGGCTCGGGACCGTCGGCACGGAACGGTTCCCGCGGCAGCGACGCCAGACCCGCCGCCACCATCACGCCGCCGAAGGCCAGCTTGTCCATGCCGAGCGCCGCCCCAGCGGCCGACGGGCCGGTGTACCGGACGCCGGCCAGATCGAGTGCCGCCTGCAGGGTGCCGTCTTCGCCGGGTCCGCCGTGGCAGGCGTTCACCACGGCACTGATCTCCAGCGGCGAGGCCTTCTTGAACAGGCCGCTGCCCTCCACCACGAAGCCGCCGCCGGGCCGCGCCACCAGCTCCAGGCGCTGAGCCTTGGCCGGAAGCCCGGTGAGGTAGTCCTTGGCCTCGAGCAGCGCGGGAACCAGCAGGAAGTCGCCCGTCTTGGCCCAGTAGATCGCCACCGGGTCCAGGCCGGCACTCGCGAGGGCGCGCGCCGACTGGAGGCCGGACAGGATGCTGATGTCGTGTTCGGGGGAGGGGCCTCCGAAGATGACGGCCGGTCGGGCCACGTTCACGTCCTACGGGTAGTGGTCGGGGAGGTCATTCTCGTACAGCACCACGTCGCCGTCGGTGAGGGTGCCCCGCACCCATGCCACCGCCTTGTCCCGGGTGGCGGCCAGGTGTATCTGGATGTCGCGATGGGTGGCCCCTTCCACCAGCGCCTTGCGGTTGGTCTGGCCCACGATGACGAGGTCGGTGGCGGCGTCGTCGGCGGCCACGGCGAACTGGCGGTTCTCCACCCGCTGCAGCCGGCCCAGCTCCACCATGCCGGGTGTGACCACGACGGAACGGGCGCCGTGGTCGGACAGGCGCCGTACCAGCGCCAGCGAGGCCGCCGCACTGGCCGGGTTCGACGAGAAGGTGTTGTCGATGACGATCACGCCCGTGGCGCTGTGGCTGACCTCCTGACGATGGTCGGCGACGGGCAACGAGTCGAGCCGGGCGAGTGCGGATGCCACGTCGAGGCCAAGGGCCACCACCACGCCTACGGCGGCCGCGACGTTGGCCGCCTGGGCCGTCGACGCCGGAATGTGGTGATGATGCGCGCCGGCGGTCACCTCGAGGTTGCCCTCGCCGTCGTCGATCACCACCACATCGGCACCGGGTATCGGCGCTGTCGCCACGCGCACCACCTGCTTGCCCCCAGCCGCCAACCGGTCGGCCAGTTCGGCCAGCCCGTGTGCACTCACGTTGAGCACCGCCGTCTGCACGTTGTCGGTGATCTCGGCCTTCGCCTTCACGACGCCGTCCAGTGACCGCATCCGTTCCAGGTGCACCGGCCCGATGTTGACGATGACCCCGATGCTCGGCTGCACCCACGCGCACATCTTGCGGATCTCGCCGGGGCCGTAGGTGCCCATCTCGGCCACGAAGACCTCGGTGCCCGGCGTGAGATGCTCGTTGAGCGTGCGGGCGAGGCCGCTGGTGTTGTTGAAGCTGGCCGGGCTGGCCAGCACCGACCGTTGCCCGGCCACGAGGTGACGCACGTACAGCTTGGTCGTCGTCTTCCCGAACGAACCGGTGATGGCGACCGTGACGGGCGACGCGGCCCGCAGTCGTTTCTCGGCGCGTCGCACCCACCGCCGCGCGGCCAGGCGCTCGAACGGGAGGGTGAGCAGCAGCGCCAGATCCACCACCACGGGCTGGAGGAAGCACAGCATCGACGCCAGCGCCGCGCTCGTATCGGTGGTACTGGTCAACAGGAACAGCGCGACGTCGAGCACCACGAACACGGCCCCGGTGGTGCGCAGCCGCCGGGTCCAGGCCAGCTTCGACGTGCGGCCGCGCAGTCCCAGGCCGATCGGTGCCCCCACCACGATGGCGGCCGTGATGAGGCCCATCACCGACAGGGTGAAGGCGCTGAGCGACGCCGTCACGGCCGCCGCCGCCAGCAGGAGGTTGGTCTGGCCGGTGCTCCACCAGCGGATGGCGAAGCGGGTCACCGAGCGGGGGAGGTAGTGCTCGCGCTGGGCGATGCGCAACCAGCGCGGCGCGGTCACCAGCGAGGCGACGAGGCACAGGATCGGGATGGTGAGGTCCACGGTGAAGGAGTCTGAGCAGCAGCGCTAGAGCGAAACGGACGGGACGGACTTAGAGGTGGCGGTCGAGTGCCGCTCGGAGCGCCGGCGCCGCCGTGAGCGGCGTGAGGTGGCCGGCGCCGGGCACGATCGTAAGCGTTGCCCCCGCCCCGAACAGGGACACCGCCCGTTCGGCGATGGTCAGGGGCGCAGCCGTGTCGTCGTCGCCCCACACCAGTTCCACCGGGCAGATGACGGCCGGCAGCACGTCCTCGTAGTGCTCGTTCACGGCGATCACCAGGGTGTCGCGCATCACGCCGGTGGCGTTGCGGTAGTCATCGGACCCGCGCTGGCGCCGCAGGGCTTCCATGCGGTCGTCGCTCACGATGCCGCGGCGGTGGAGCCAGCGCAGCAGCCGGTAGCCGGCCGACGGCGACGGCACCGTGTCGGGCGCCACCAGGCGGGGGACACCGGTCAGGACGAGTGCGGCGACACGATCGGGACGGGTGGCGGCCAGGTTGACGGCGACCCGTCCGCCGAAGGAGTGGCCCAGTACCACGACCCGCGCCGCGCAGGCGTCCAGCGCCGGCGCCACCAGGTCGGCGTAGCCCGCGGCGCCAGTGGCCGCCGCCGGCTCGGGCGAGGCCCCCCCGAAACCCGGCAGGTCGAGGGCGAGGGCGTCGTAGCCGTCGAGCACCTGGGCGAAGTCACGACGCGACCGCATCCAGCCGGGCAGCGCCAGCACGGCGGCCGGCTCCTCGCCGAATTGCTCACCGAAGAGGCCGTCGTTCAGGGCTCGCAGCATCAGACCGGATCGATTCCGACCCGGCGGGCCAAGCGAGGCAGATCGCACCACCACGCCAGCAGCGCGGCGACGATCGCCCCGATGCCCAGCACGACGGTGCCGTCGGTGGCGTCGAGCACGGGGCCGAAGGCGAGGCCGGCCAGCGACACCATGCCGCCGAAGGCCATGAACCACAGCGCCATGACGCGGCCCCGGACCTCGTCGCTGAGCACCGACTGGAGCACGGTGAGCATCGACGTCGTGGTGCCGAAGTAGACCGCCCCCAGCACGAAGACGGCGGGGTAGGCGGGTGCCGGCACCCGCAGCAGCCCGAAGACCGCCATCGACACGGCGAAGCCGAGCAGCCCGAGCCGCACGAGGCGCATCTTTACCGCCCCGGCCAGCACGGTCCCGATCGACAGCGCGCCGGCGCAGGCGCCCAGCCCGAACACCGCATACAAGAGGCCGTAGGCGAGGCTGTCGGACTCGACGCCGAGGTCGCGCTCGACGATGGCCGGGAAGAGGCTCACGAACGGCAGGGAGAAGAGCGAGAACACGGCCAGCGTGAGGAGGATGCGCCCGACGATGGGGTTGTGGCGCGCCACCTGGAAGCCGCCCATGAGCCGCTGCCAACCGCGCTCGGCGGCGCGGGGAACGGCCGGGAAGCGCACGATCAGCAAGGCCCCGATGACGAAGACGTAGGTCAGGGCGTTGGCGGTGAAGATCCACGCCGCGCCCAAGATGGGGTAGAGGATGCCGGCGATCACCGGCCCGATCACCCGGCTGCCGTTGATCATCGTGGAGTTCAGGGCGATGGCGGCGCCCAGGTCCTCAGGTCCCACGAGGGAGGGCAGCACGGCGCCCCAGGTCGGCGCGTTCAGGGCGTTGCCGATGCCGATGGCCAGGACGCAGCCGAAGATCAGTATCCGCGACGGGTTGTCCGAGCTGGCCACGATGAACGCCAGCACCAGCGAGAACACCAGTTGCTCGGCCTGCAAGACGATGAGGAGCCGGCGCCGGTCGATGGCGTCGGCCACCATCCCGCCCACGACCGACAGCAGCAGCAACGGCCCCAACTGGGCGAAGGCCAGCGCGCCGACGAACACGCTCGAGCCGGTGAGCTTGAACGCGTACGACCCGAGCACCACCGTCTGCATCCACGTGCCGATGTTGGAGGCGAACGACCCCAGCCACATGAGCCGGAACTCGCGGTGGGCGAGGGCCGAGCGGGTGGTGCCGACGCCGCGGACGTAGTCATCGCCCTCGGTGAGAGCCTCTTCGGTGTCTTCGAAGATGGGCTTCGGCGGGATGTTCGGGCTCACGGGGTTCGGGGTCACGGCGCCGCGTCATGGTGCCAGACCGGTGCCGCCGTCGACCAAGTGGCCTTGGGTACCGTCGCGCCGGCATGCACGCCCCGACCCTCCCGGCTGATGCGCCCGGATCGGCGCGCCCGCGCCCGGCCATCGGCCTCCGCGGCGTGGCCCTGATCGGCCTCGGCGGGGCGGTGGCGCTGGCCTGGGGGGCGTGGCGGGTGGGCGCGTTGAGCGACCGGCGGTCGCGGCTGCGGTGGCTCGACGGCGCCCCGGTCGTCGGTGCGGTGCCGCTCCCGAGCCGGGTCCTGGCCTACGGGTTGTGGGGGCTGGGCGTGGGGCTCCTCAGCCTGGCGTGGGTCCTTCTGCGGCGCCGCAGCGTGACCAGCGGGCACGGCCTCACGGTGGGCGTCGTGGCCGCCATCGCCGCCCTGTGGATGCTGCCGCTGCTGCTGGCCCCGCCGATGGGCAGCCGCGACGTCTACAGCTACGTCGCCCATGGCGAGTTGGCGGCCCAGGGCCTCGACCCGGGGGAGGTGGCTCCCGCTGGCCTCGGGCTCACGTCGCCGGTGCTGCAGGGCGTCGACCCGGTCTGGCGCAACGTGGTGTCGGCCTACGGCCCGCTCAACACCGGCGTGTCCGAGGCGACGGTCCGCCTCGCCGGCCACGACATCGAGCGCTCGGTCATCCTGTGGCGGTTGGTGGCCATCGGGGGAGTGGCGCTGATGGGCGTCGGGGTGGTCGCGCTGGCCCGGTCGGGCGGCCGCGATCCGGTCGACGCCCTCGTGCTCGCCGTGGCGGGGCCGCTCACGGTCGTGCAACTCGTCGGCGGCCCGCACAACGAGGCGCTGATGGCGGGCTTGCTGGCGTGCGGGTTGGCCCTCGGCACCACGCGATCGGGGCGCTGGTCGTGGGTGGCCGGCGTGGCCGTCTGCGGCCTGGGCGCGGCGGTGAAGGCCCCGGCGCTCCTCGGCGCCGTCTACCTCGGATGGACCCAGCCCGGCCCGAACGCGACGCTGCCGGCGCGCTTCGCCCGCACGCTCATCGCCGGCGCCATCTCGTTGTTCGTGCTGGCGGCCTGTTCACTGCTCACCGGCGTGGGCTGGGGATGGGTGGGTGGGCTCTCGGCCGGGTCGAACGTGACGTCGCTGCTGTCGGTGTCGACGACCTTGGGGCTGGTGGTCGCCTGGGTCCTCCAGCAGCCGACCCGCCTCGGCACCGTCGTGACCGGCGTGCGGGACGTGTTCCTGGCGGCGTCGCTCGCCGTCGCCGGTGTGCTGATGTGGCGCACGCCCAAGCTCGGATTGGCCGGTCTGGCCGGGGCCCTGCTGGCCCTGGCGGTGCTGAGCCCGGCGGTGCACCCGTGGTACCTCGCCTGGTGCCTCCCGTTCGCGGCCGTGGTGCTGGCGGGGCGCCGAGCCCCGTGGGCCATGGCGATCGCCGTGGTGGCGGCGGCCAGCACCCGCCCGATGGGCGGTGGCCTGGTGCGCAACCTCGGCTACTTCCCCCTGCCGATGCTCCTGGTGTTCGCCATCGGGGCAGTGGCGGCGTGGCGGTTCAGCCGAGGATCAGCTCGGCGTAGAACGGCAGCGCTTCCTTCGGACCCGACACCAGCATCGTCGTGATGCAGGTCTCGCGCCACTGCTCCAGCTCGGCGCGGATCTTGTCGACCGGACCGACCAGCGCGACGTCTTCCACCATGGCCAGGGGCACGCTGGCGATGGCCTCGGGCTTGCGGCCGGCAAGGTAGAGGTCCTGGATCTTGGTCGCCTCGGCCTCCCAGCCCATGCGGGCGAAGACGTCGAAGTGGAAGTTGTTGCCGCGCGCCCCCATGCCGCCGGCGTAGAGGGCCACCATCGGTCGGATGGCATCGGCGCAGCGCTCCACGTCGTCGCCCGGCACGATGGTCATGCTGGCCGTCACCTCGAACGCGGCGGCCTTGGCCGGGTCGCCCGACGCGGCGAAGCCGTCGGCCAGGCACTTGCGGTAGAAAGCGTCCTCCTTCGGCGAGAAGAAAAGCGGCAGCCAGCCGTCGCACAGCTCGCCGGCCAGGGCGACGTTCTTCGGTCCCTCGGCGGCGAGGTAGATGGGGATGTCGGTCCGGAACGGATGGATGGTGGACTTCAAGGGCTTACCCAGGCCGGTCCCGCCCGGATACGGCAGTTGGTACTGCTCGCCGTCGAAGGCCACCGGCTCCTCCCGCCGGATGATGCGCCGCATGATCTGGATGTACTCACGCGTGCGGGCCAGCGGCTTCGGATACGGCTGGCCGTACCAGCCCTCCACCACCTGCGGTCCCGACGCGCCGATGCCGAGCAGGAACCGCCCTTGCGACAAGTGGTCGAGCGTCATGGCGGCCATGGCAGTGGCGGCCGGCGCGCGGGCCGACATCTGCATGATGGCGGTGCCCAGCTTGATCTTGGAGGTGCGGGCGCCCCACCACGCCAGTGGGGTGAGGGCATCGGAGCCGTAGGCCTCCGCCGTCCAGATCGAGTCGAAGCCGAGACGATCGGCCTCGTCCACGGCCTCGGCCGCCCCTTTCGGCGGTCCCGCACCCCAGTACCCCGTGCTCAGCCCCAGCTTCATGTCGCCATGTTCGCGCCGGGGAGAGGCGCCGGCGACCCAGCCGCGCTTGGGTGGTCCCCGGCGACCACGTTGCGACCAGCGCCGGGCGGCGACGAGCATGGACGCTCTTGACTGAACTGCCCCGCCTCTCCGACCCCCCGCCCTCTCTTCCGACCCCCCCGCCCTCTCTCCGACCCCCCGCCCTCTCTTCCGACCCCCCCGCCCTCTCTTCCGACCCCCCCGCCCTTACCGCCACCGGGGAGCGGCCCGATGCCGCTGCCTCCGCCCGGCGCCATCCCGCCCCCACCCCCGTCCTACCGGCCGCTACCGCCGATCATCGTTCGTAGCGACCCGGAACCCTGGTTCTGGTTGGCGCTCGGCGCCGGCGCGTTGGCGGTCGTGGCGGCGCTGCTGCCATGGGTCTCGGCGACGACCATCTTCGGGAGCGTCAGCCGCAACGGCATCGACGGCGGGGGTGACGGTCTCGTGACGGGACTCCTCGGCGTCGTGGTGGGCGCCGTCGCCTTGGGCACAAGGCGCAACGGCAACGACCGCGGCGCCGGCCTCGCCATCGGCATCTGCTCAGTCATCATCGTGGTCACGTCGGTCTACGACTTCTTCAGCATCCACGACCGCGTCGACGACATCGACCGCCAATTGGGAAGCGCGAGCGTCGGCGTCGGGCTGTATCTCACGATCCTCGCCGGCATGGCCGGTGTGCTGGCGGGGGTGCTGCGGGGTCGCGCGCCGGCCCGTCTCACAGCCGGCGGTAGCGCGCCTCCACCAATGAGTAGGCGGCGAAGGCGAACAGCGCCAATGCGGTCAGCAGGAGCAGCACCTGCCCGAACGTCTGGGCGGCGATGGTGCGAAGCGTGCCGTCGATCCCCCGGGCCTTGTTGGGGTCGTAGTCGATGGCGGCATCGATCAGTAGCACCCCGAGCAGCCCGAACACCACGCCCCGGCCGACGGACCCCACCATGCCCACCACCGTGGACGCTCGCTTCATACCAGGGCTCATACGGCCGGTGTCGAGCTGCTTCTCGAACTTGGTCCTGACCCCACGGACGATGAGGTACACGCCGCCGGCGGCGATGGCCAGCCCCGTCAGCCCGACCAGCAGTTGGCCGCCGGGCCAGTCCAGCACCCGCGCCGTCCACTCCTTCTGCTGTTGCTCGCTGTTGCCGGTCGAGCGCCCGGCGATGACGGCGACGGCGCTGGCGCAGAACGCGAAGTAGATGGCGGCCTTGCCCGCCGACGCCAGCCGCTTGGCGGTGCGCTTGGCGTCGTTGTCTTCGTTCCGGTAGCCGAGCGCCGCCTCGCTCAGGCGCCAGAGCGCGTAGCCGCCCAACCCGACCGCCAGTACCGCCAGCACGAACCGCCCGAGGGGTTGATCGGCGATCGCTTGCAATGCGCCGTGCTTGTTGGCTTCATGGTCGTTCCGCTCGCCGAGCGCCATCCGCACCGCCAGACCCGCGACGATGGCGTAGACGATGGCGCGGGTGACGAAGCCCAGTCGGGCCGTGCGGTCGAGCCAACTGCTCTCGGACGCTCGTCGCGTGGACGCGATCGGGTCGGGCGCCTTGGTGGCCGTGCTCATGGCGAGTGGTGTTCCCTCGCTGGCCATCCGCCAAACCAGGCGCCTCAACCGGCCAGCGCCTCCCCGGGGTCGACGTGGTCCACGCCCAGGAACTCCGCCACGGCGGCATTGGTGACCTGGCCGGCGATGGTGTTGCAGCCGTAGCGGAGCGACGGGTCGTTGCGACACGCTTCGGCCACCCCGTGCAGGGCGACCTCGAGCACGTAGGGCAGCGTGGTGTTCGTAAGGGCGTAGGTGGAGGTGTGCGGCACGGCGCCGGGCATGTTGCCGACGGCGTAGTGGAGGACGCCATGCTCCACGTACACGGGATCGTTGTGCGTGGTCTCGTGGGTGGTCTCGATGCAGCCGCCTTGATCGACGGCCACGTCCACCACGACGGCGCCGGGCTTCATGCCCCGCACCATGTCGTCGGTGACCACGACTGGGGCGCGGCCGCCGGCCACCAGCACCGCCCCGATGACGAGGTCGGCTTCGGCGACGGCGCGCTCGACGGCCCCCCGGTTGGACGCCATCGTGATGATCCGGCCCCGGTGGATCTGATCGACGAAGCGCAGGCGGTCGAGGTTCTTGTCGAGGAGCCACACCTCGGCTTCCATGCCGGCCGCGATCCACGCCGCGTTCCACCCGACGTTGCCCGCGCCCAGCACCACGACCCGCGCCGGACGTACGCCCGGCGCACCACCGAGCAGCACGCCGCGGCCGCCGTTGTGGCGCTCCAGGTAGTGGGCGCCAACCTGCGTGGCGATCCGCCCGGCCACCTCGCTCATGGGTGCCAGCAGCGGCAGCGCGCCGTTCGGCAGCTGCACCGTCTCGTAGGCGATGCCGGTCGTGCCCGCCGTCAGGAGTGCCTTGGCGACATCGGCGTAGGCAGCGAGGTGCAGGTACGTGAACAGCGTGAGGTCGGGGCGGAGGTAGACGAACTCCGACGGCTGTGGCTCCTTGACCTTCACCACCAACGACTGCGCCCACGCCGCGCTCGCGGTGGCCACGATGGAGGCGCCGGCCGCGGCGTAGTCGGCGTCAGGGATGGCCGAGTCGGCACCGGCCCCGGTCTCCACGAAGACCGGTACACCGCTGCGCTCCAGCTCCCGCACGCCGTCGGGCGTGAGCGCCACCCGATGCTCCGCCGTCTTGATCTCCTTGGGCACACCCACCGTGAGCACGCCGACCAGCGTAGGTCGGGTAGGAGATCATCCGACCGTGAAGGCTCCCCCGAACCCGCCGCAGCACGGCGTGTCACGCCGATCGAGTCCAATTCGGGATCGACGTGACATAGGAGCGCGCAGCGAGCGCCGTCGAAGGTTTGCGGCGGACCGACGGTCCGCTGCCGCCCCAGCGAGGCGGCGGGTCGAACGAGCACCGATTGTGGAGCGCAGCGAGTAGGAGGCGAAGCCGACGCAGACACGGCTCAGTGCGCGCCCCACTCGTAGGTCTGCTTGGCGATGCGGAGGTACACGAAGCTCTCCGTCGTCAGCACGCCCTTGATGCGGCGGATGCGATTGACCAGATCGAGGAACGCCCCGTCATCGCCCGCAACCAGCTCCACCAGGATGTCGAAGCTGCCGGCCGTGATCACCACGTAGTCGACCTCGTCGAACGCGCCAATGCGTTCGGCGACCACCGTCGTGTCGCCCTCGCACCGCACGCCGATGAGGGCCATGCGCCGCAGACCCAGCGACAGCGGGTCGGTGACCGCCACGACCTGCATGACACCGCTGTCGACCAGTCGTTGCACGCGCTGGCGCACGGCCGCCTCGGACAACCCGACGGCGGCACCGAGCTTGGTGTAGGGCAGGCGGCCGTCGCGCTGGAGCTGCTCGATGATGGCCCGATCGATGTCGTCGACGTTCGGCCCCGCCCGCTTCATCCCGTCTTGATCATGACGTGCTTCAGCTCGGTGTAGGCCTCGATGGCGTACACCGACATGTCCTTGCCCACGCCCGACTGCTTGAACCCGCCGTGCGGCATCTCCGACACCAGTGGGCCGTGGTCGTTCACCCACACGGTCCCGAAGCGCAGCCCGTTCGCTACCCGCAGCGCCCGCCCCACGTCGCTCGTCCACACCGACGCCGCCAGGCCGTAGTCGACGCCGTTGGCCCACGCCACCGCCTCGGCCTCGTCGGTGAAGCGCTGCACGGTGACCACCGGGCCGAAGACCTCGCGCTGGATGATCTCGCTGTCCTGGGCGGCGCCCGCGATCACCGTGGGTTGGTAGTAGAAGCCCCTGCGATCGGCGGTCTGGCCGCCGGCCACGGCCGAGGCCCCGGCGGCCACCGCCCGCTCCACGAAGCCGGCGACGCGGTCGCGCTGGTCCGACGACACGACCGGCCCGAGCTCCGTTGCGGCGTCGGCGGGGTCACCGACCACCAGGGAGCCGGCCGCTTCGGCCAGGCCGGCCACGAAGTCGTCGTGGACGCGAGGCCCGGCCAGCACCCGGGTGGCGGCGGTGCAGTCCTGCCCGGCGTTGTAGTAGCCGAAGGCGCGCACGCCGGCGATGGCCGCCTCCACATCGGCGTCGTCGAACACGACGACGGGTGCTTTGCCGCCCAGCTCCAAGTGCACTCGCTTGAGCGTGTCGGCGGCCGCCCGCATCACTGCTTTTCCGGTGGTGACCTCACCGGTGATGGAGACGATGGCGACCTTCGGATGAGCGACCAGGGCGGCGCCGCAGTGCTCGCCGTCGCCGGTGATCACGTTGAACACGCCGGGCGGGAAGATGTCGGCCGCCAGTTCGGCCAGGCGCAGCGCGGTGAGCGGCGTCAGCTCCGACGGCTTGAGCACGACCGGGCAGCCGGCCGCCAACGCCGGGCCCACCTTCCAGCCCGCCATCATCATCGGGTAGTTCCACGGGGCGATCAGTCCCGCCACACCGAGCGGCTCGCGGCGCAGCACCGACGTGTAGCCGGAGAGGTACTCGCCCGGTGCTTGGGTGCTGGAGATGCGCGCGCCGGCGGCGAAGAACCGGAGGTTGTCGACGAGGAACTCGACCTCGGGCGGCGTGACGGTGATCGGCTTGCCGACGTTGCGGCTCTCGATCTGCACCAGCTCGTCGGTGTCGGACTCGATGGCATCGGCGAAGCGCAGCAGTGCGGCGGCGCGCACGGCCGGGGCCGATCCGGCCCACTCGTCGAACGCGGCGGCGGCGGCGTCGACGGCCCGGTCGACGTCGGGTGCGCCCGACGACGCGACCTCGGCCATCGGCTCGCCGGTGGCCGGATCGATCACGGCGTCGGTGCGACCCTCGGCCGATTCCACCCACGCGCCCCCGATGAAGTTCGAGCGGTAGGACGTGATCATGGCGCCGATCTTGGTCGCCGGCGGCAGGTTGGGCAAGGGAAACCGTTGCGATGTCGTGAGCACACCAAGGATTCCTCGATCCGCGGGCTCCGCCGATGCCATGATGCGCCCCGCCTAGCACCGGAACGGGTCGAGGCGTGGGAAGCCGTCGAGGCATCAGGGCTGGCGCTGGTGGCGCTGGCCCTGCGGCGCTCGGGTGACTCCTCCAGCGACGTCGCCGCCACGTTGGCGGGTGGGTGAACGGCCCGCGCGGCACCGATGCAGGCGCACTAGCCTGCCGTTGACCATGCCAAGTACGGACGCACCCCGCATCGCGTTGGTCCCTGAAGAATCGCCGGCCTATCTGTCCGACGCGATCACGACCGGCGGGGGTCACCTGGTCCCGCCGGGCGACGCCGAGGGACTGGTGTGGGGCAGCCCCCGAGACGCCGACGGCCTGGCCGCCGCGCTCCGCGAGGGACCAGCGATCCGCTGGGTGCAGCTGCCGTGGGCCGGCGTGGAGAAGTTCGTGCACCTCATGGACGACGACCGCCTGTGGACGTGCGGGAAGGGTGTCTACGCCGAGCCGGTGGCCGAGCTCGCCCTCACACTGGCGCTGGCGGGCATGCGCGGTCTCGGTACCTACTCCCGGGCCGACCGGTGGGAGCGGCCACAGGGCACCAACCTGCTGGGCGCTCGGGTCACGGTCCTCGGTGGCGGTGGCATCACCGAGGCGCTGCTCGGGTTGCTGAAGCCTTTCCACTGCCACGTCACGGTGGTGCGCAACCGGGCGCTGGACATGGAAGGCGCCGACGTGGTGCTGGAGAGCGACCTGCTGATGGACTCGTTGCCCGGCGCCGACCTCGTCGTGGTGGCGCTCGCGCTCACGCCCGACACCGAGGGGATCATCAGCGCCGGGGAGCTGGAGCTCATGGAGAGCCACGCGTGGCTGGTGAACGTGGCAAGGGGTCGCCACATCGTCACCGACGACCTGGTCACCGCCCTGCGCGATGGCGTGATCGGCGGGGCCGGGCTCGACGTCACCGATCCGGAGCCGTTACCCGAGGGGCATCCGCTGTGGTCCCTGCCGAACTGCATCATCACGCCCCACGTGGGCAACACGCCCGAGATGGCGAAGCCGCTGCTGGCCGAGCGCATCGTGCAGAACGTTCGCCGTTTCGCTCGCGGTGAGGAGCTGATCGGTCCGGTCGATCCTGAGCTGGGTTATTGACCGACAACCCGCAGCTCACGGCGGCGGCCCTGGTCGGGCTGCTGGCCGATGACGACCGGCGGATGGTGGCGGCGGCGCTGATCCTTGGCGCCCGTTCCCTCGACGAAGTCGTCGCCGCCACCGGGCTGGACGGACGCCGGGTCGGCCGGGCCGTCACCCGCCTCGTCAACGGTGGATTGGTCGAGTGGGTTGACGATGACGCGCTGCACCTGCTCGGCGCGGCGTTCAGGGTGGCGGCGCGGGCGGCGGCATCGGCGTCCGAGGCCGACGCCTCGATCGATGCCGATGTCTCGGCGGAGTCGGCGCGGGTGCTGCGGGCGTTCGTGCAGGACGGCCGGCTGCTGTCGATCCCGACGACGCGCTCGAAGCGGCTGGTCATCCTCGATGTGCTGGCCCAGGAGTTCGAGGTGGGGCGGCACTACAGCGAGCCGATGGTGAACCTGATGATCGGGAAGTGGCATCCCGACACGGCGGCGCTGCGGCGATACCTGGTCGACGAGGGGTTCCTCGATCGGGCTCAGGGCCAGTATTGGCGCGCTGGCGGCTCGGTGCCCGACGAGCAGTAGGACTGTGGGGCACGCTGGTCGCGGGCCTGTCCCGCCGGCGTCGACCGGGGCCTCGGGTGCCGAAGTTTTTCACCAGCGCGCTGAATTCGTGCCGCCACCGACCGACTTCGCGACTCGACCGGGCGTCGGCTCGGACCGGTCGTAGGCTCGATTCATTCCCGCCACCCACTACCAGCAGCTCGGCGTGGCACCGACCGCCACGCTCGAAGAGATCCGGCGCGCCTACCGGGACCTGGCCCGCCAGCATCACCCGGACACCGCCGGCGCCAGCTCCGGGCCTCGGATGGCGGCGGTCAACCAGGCGTGGTTCGTGCTGTCGGACCCCGGCCGCCGGGCGATCTACGACGCGACGCTGCGCGGGCGCCCGTCGGCCCGCCCGGCGCCCACCGCGTCGCCCTGGCCCGCCGAAGGCGCCGGCGATCTCGACGACACCGACGGGTTCGTGCCGATCCGGCATCCGCTGGCGCGCTTCGGGATCCCACTGCCGTGGCTGGTCGTGCTGCTGGCGCTGGGGGTCATCTTCGTGTTCACGGCCTACGCGGTGCGGCCCAAGGCCACCGGCGGCGGGGGCACGCCTGACGGCGTGCTGGAAGTGGGTTCGTGCGTGACGGTGGCCGCCGTGGGCGCGGTGGTCGAGACCGGCTGCGACACACCCAACGAGGGCCGCGTGGTGGCCATCCCCTCGAGCGGGCTGTACTGCAACGACGGGTCCGAGGCCTATGCCGACGGGGGCTCGCGGCGGGTGGTGTGCGTTCGGCGGGGTTAGGAGGCGCCTTGCTAGGGTGTTCTGCCGCCGGGCGATTAGCTCAGTTGGAAGAGCGCCACGTTCACACCGTGGAGGTCATGGGATCGAGGCCCGTATCGCCCACCTCGAAAGACATTGTCAGACGGGAACGGACCCAGCGACCGGGGCATCGTCGCCCAGCGCTACCTCGCCCGTCATCCCGATCACCCCAGCAAGGTGGTGCTGGCGTGCACCGCTGCCCGACTCGATATCAAGGCGATCGCAGCACGCTTCACGGAGCTCGGTGCCGAGGTCGCGGGCACAACGGTCCGGCAGGTCCATCGACGACGCCACCTGAGCAACGCCCGCCCCCGCGGTGCCGCGCACCGCGTGACTCAGCGCGCCGCTCGCTCCGCCTGGATGCAGGCGATCAACATCGCCACGCCCGCGGCGATGGTCAGGTAGAGCCCAAGCCCGAACGACACCCGGCCCAGGCCGATCAGCGCCTCGTCGGCGGCGTCGATCTGGCGTCGCCCCTGGATCAGGTCCCATCCGGCAACGGCGATCACCAGTGCACTGCACCCGATCCCCGTCATGGCCACCGCGCTCGACCGCTCCGCCGTCCGGAACCCGGTCACCGCGAGCAGCGCCACGATGCCGGCCAGCACCAGCGTCCACTTGCCGTCGCCGTTGATCCCGGTCACCTCGATGGGCCCGACCAGTGCGGCGCTGGCGGTGATCCACGGCAGGAAGGCCCCGACCGCGGCGACGGCGGCGCCGCCCATGGCCAACCAGAAGAACGGCGGGTGCCGGACGGCGGCGGCGACGGCCGGTCGTTCCCACTGGAGCGGCGGCAGATGCAAGCTCGGCCGCGAGAGTGACGATCCAACGCCCGGCACGTCCGACTGGCTCATGTCCCCTCCCCTCGACTCTGCGAGATCATCGCGCCACGGCCGGTGACGCGGGGTAGGCCGTTGGGCCCTTTCTCGTCCGTGGGGGTCGTGGTGCGGATCACCGTTCGCGGTGTCGGCACGCCCGGGCCGTCTTTCGGTCACCAGGCGTTCACCTTCGGCTGTTGGGGTGGCACTGGCCCACGTGAGACGAGTGAAGGGACCCGCAACGACCAATGACCACACGACACCGCAAGCTCCTGGTTGGCGCCGCACTGGCAACGACGGCGCTCCTGACCGCTACGGCGGCGACCGCCTGGAACGACAACGGAGACCGTACGCAAGAGGTGCGCCGAGCCATCGACGGAGGTCGCGCCAAGAACGTGATCATGTTCCTTGGTGACGGCATGGGCGATTCGGAGATCACCATCGCCCGCAACTACGCCAAGGGAGCGGCCGGGCGTCTTTCCATGGACGGCCTGCCACTCACCGGTGAGTACACCACGTATGCCGTCCAGAAGGGCACGGCCGACGTGCCGGAGTACGTCACCGACTCGGCCGCGTCGGGCACGGGTTGGTCGACCGGCCACAAGACCTACAACAACGCCGTGTCCGTCGACCCGGTCACGTTGGCGCCGTTGACCACGCTGCTGGAGCTGGCGCAGAAGGCGGGCTACAAGACCGGCAACGTGACCACGGCGGAGCTGACCGACGCCACGCCGGCGGTCCTCGACTCCCACGTGAGCCTGCGCGGCTGCCAGGGTCCGGCCGACATGGCGACGTGCCCAACGGAGACCAAGGATGCCGGGGGCCTGGGATCGATCGCCGAGCAGACCGTCGACCACAAGGTCGACGTGCTGATGGGCGGAGGCAAGCAGCGGTTCGATCAGCAGGTCACCGGCGGCACCTACGCCGGCAAGACGGTGGTCGAACAGGCCACCGCGCTGGGCTACACCGTCGCCACTGACCAGGCGGGGCTGGACGCCGCGGCGCCGGGCCAGCAGTTCCTCGGCTTGTTCTCGGCCGGCAACATGGACTTGGAGTGGACCGGCCCGTTGGCGGCGCCCTACCCGGGCCCGGCGGCCACGGCGTGCACCGAGTCGAGCCCGGCCCGGCCCGCCACCGAGCCGCACCTCGCCGACATGACGACGAGGGCCATCGACCTGCTGTCGAGCAAGGCGAAGACGAACAGGTCCAAGGGCTTCTACCTCCAGGTCGAGGGCGCCTCGATCGACAAGCAGGATCACGCCGAGAACCCTTGCGGGCAGATCGGTGAGACGGTGGAGCTCGACCGTGCCATCCAAGTGGCGCTCGACTGGGCGAAGCGGCATCCGGACACGCTCGTCATCGTGACCGCCGACCACGGCCACACCAGCCAGATCATCGAACCCCCCACGGCGACCGATCACAGCCCGGGTGCCATTGCCACGCTCATCACGGCCGACGGCCAACCGATGGCGGTGAACTACGCGACCAACCTCGACGGCCGCTCCCAGAGCCACACGGGTACGGAGGTGCGGCTGGCCGCCCAAGGTCCTCAGGCCGCCAACGTCGTGGGCATCACCGACCAGACCGACCTGTTCCACACCATGGCACGCGCGCTCGGCCTCGAGTAGCAACCCGAATGCAGCGCCGGCCCCGCCCACCCGGCAGGGCCGGCGCTTCAGCCGCGGCGCAGGCTCTGGCCGCCGTCGACGGGGAGCAGCACGCCCGTGATGAACCGGGCGTCGTCGGAGGCCAGGAACAGGGCGGCCTGAGCCACGTCCCAACCCGTGCCCATCTGCCGCCCGAGCGGCACCGAAGCGTCGCGCTCGGCGATCAGTTGCTCGCGGCTGATACGGCGCGCCGACGAGATGCCCTCGATGGCCATCGGCGTGTTCATCAGCCCCGGCAGGATGGCGTTGACCCTGATGCCGTGACGGGCGTTGCCCATGGCCAGATGCTGCGTCAGCGCGTTCACGCCGGCTTTGGAGATCTGGTAGGCGGCCGTCGCCGTCGAGCAGATCGAGGCGATGGACGAGATGTTCACGATCGATCCGCCCCCGCGTTCGCGCATCGTCGGGATGACGGCCTTGCACGTCCGCCACATGCCGGTCAGGTTGACGTCGAAGAGCCGTTGCCACGTGTCCTCGTCGACCCGTGTCGCCGGGCCGTCGCCACCGCCGATGCCGACGTTGTTGTGCAGCACATCGAGCGCCCCGTAGTGCTCGAGCGCCGCGACCGGGATGGTGGCGCACGATTCGGTGTCGGTGATGTCGGCCGCATGGCCCACCGCGTCGCCGCCTTCGGCGCGGATCAGGGCGACCGTCGCGTCGGCAGAGTCCAGGTCGCGGTCGACCACGACGACCCGTGCACCCTCCCGCGCGAACACGATGGACGTCGCCCGTCCGTTGCCGATCGTGTCACCGGGAGTCTGGCCGCCACCGATGACCACCGCCACCCGTCCTGCCAGTCGTTCGCCCATCAGACAGCCACCACGCCGGTCTTGTGGCGCTGGGCCAACTCGGCGTACATGGGCGGGTTCATCGTCACCCACATCTGCGCCGGCGTTCCCTCGATGGAGCGTTTGACCTCGGCCGGGGAGCCCGCCGCCAGCACGCCGTCGGGGATGACGGCGCCGGCGGCCACGAGCGAGTGGGCCGCGATCAGCGACCGGACACCGATGTGGGCGCCGTCGAGCACCGTGCATCCGTTGGCGATGAGGCATTCCTCACCCAGGAAGGCGCCGTGGACGACACACAGATGAGCGACGGTGGCGCCGGGGCCGACCTCGGTCGGTTGGCCGGGCGGGCCGTGCAAGACGGCGCCGTCCTGCACGTTGGCGCCCTTTCGGACGGTCACCTGTGAGAAGTCGGCGCGGATCACCGCGCCGTACCAGATCGACGCGCCTTCCTCCACGATCACGTCACCGACGAGGGTGGCCGTCGGCGCGATGAACGCGGTGGGGTGCACTTGGGGCGCCGTGCCTTCGAAGGAGTAGAGCGGCATCGCGGCGACGATACGTCGCTGGCAGGCGACCATCCGAAGCCCGAGGGTCGAGCGACGACCCGTTCATGTCTCGAAGTTGGGCATCGCCACCCTGGCCGACTGGCTTCGTCCCTTCGGTTCCTCCCACTCCTCCTGGCGGCCGAGGGCGGTGAGGTCGAGGAAGTAGTACGAGCCACCGGTGGCCTCGAGGCCTCGGGCGTACTGGGAGTAGGTGTGGAAGACGCGCCCGTCGACCTGCAGGAAGCAGCTCCGCCCCGGCATCTCGAAGGGCTGATCGGCATGGAAGAAGTCCGATCCCATGGCTTCGAACTCGGCCTTGGTGCGGTAGTTGTACCGAGGCGGCGCGACCGACTCGTCGATCGTGACCCCGAAGTCGTAGTTGAAGTCCGTGCCGTACGACGAGTACCACGGCACGTCCCAGCCCTTCTTCGCCTTCCACTGCTGCAGCTTCTCCAGTGGCGCTCGCGACACCATGGCGTAGCTGGTGTCACGAGCGTGGAGGTGGGTGAAGAACCCCGGCGACAGCTCATCGGTGCCCGCGGTGCAGCTCGAGCAGCCTTCGTCCCAGGCCGGGTCGAACATGAAGTGGTAGACGATGAGCTGGTCGCGGCCATCGAACAGGTCGATGAGGCGCACGGCGCCCTCCGGACCTTCGAAGGTGTACTCCTTGTCGATCTCGACCATGGGCAGGTTGCGGCGCTCGATGTTGAGCGCGTCGCGACGCCTCGTGAGGTCTTTCTCCTGGGCCAGCAGGTCCATGCGGGCGGCCAGCCACTCGTCACGGGTGGCGATCCTGGGAAGGCTCATCAGCAGCTCCTTGCACTCGCGCCGTCCGTTGGTACCTCCGGCATCACTGGTTCAGACGATGATGGACCCGACAACTCGTCGGTGCGGCGCGATCGGCGTCATGGGCATCATCATCCGGAAGAACGGAGCATCTCCATGGAACGACGCCGGCTCAGTGACAAGGCGCCCGCGGTCGCCGTCGTGGGCCTCGGCACGTGGGCCCGGTTGGAGGCGGCCGCCGCCCGCGACGAGGTCCAGCCACTCGTCGACGGCGCCCTCGACACTGGCATGGTGCTCTTCGACTCCTCGCCGATGTACGGCCAGGCCGAGGAGCTGCTGGCCGGCGCGCTCGGTGCGAGGCGAGGCGAGGCGTTCATCGCCACCAAGATCTGGACCGACTCGCCGGAAGCGGGACGCCGCCAGCTCGCTCAGGCCGTGGCCTTGTTCGGCGGTCACGTCGAGCTCATGCAGATCCACAACCTCGTGGCGTGGCGTGATCAGCTAGCCCTGCTCGAGCGGGCGCGCGAGGAGGGCCAGATCGGGTTGATCGGCGCGACCCACTACCAGGAGAGCGCGCTGGACGAGCTGGAGGTCGTCATGCGTACCGGCCGCATCGACGCCGTCCAGATCCCGTACAACCCGCACCAGCGGGTCGTGGAGCAGCGCATCCTCCCGCTGGCCGCCGAGCTGGGCTTGGGCGTGCTGGTCATGCGCCCACTGGGGTCGGGCCCGCTCGTGCGGCACGCACCCAAACCAGCGGCGCTGGAGCCGTTGCGGCCGTTCGGGGTGACGACGTGGGCGCAGGCGCTGCTCAAGTGGGGGCTCAGTGACGAACGCTGCACCGTGAGCATTCCCGCCACGTCGAACCCGGCCCGCCTGCCCGAGAACGCCGCTGCCGGCGCAGGTCCGTGGTTCGGGCCCGACGAGCGCGCCCTCGTCAACCGCCTGGCCGGACCGCGCTGACGACACGGCGCGTCCGCGCCATCATCAGTCGCTGACGATCGGCTGGGGGCGCATCGCCCCGCGCGGTCAGATGCCGAGATCGAGCAGGTTGTAGTCCTTGAGGCGGACCTGGGTCTCGGGCGACCAGCGGTACTCGTCCTCGTGCCCGACGAACGGCTGGTACTCGAAGCGGGGCTCGTTCGGGAACCGCTGGGCACGGGCGTCGATGCCGTAGGCGATGGCCTTCGAACGTTCGTGGATGCGCTCGTCGTCGTACACCGCGACCGGGTTGTGCACCCCACCGCTGGTGACGCCGAGGATCGAGCGGCGCCGGTGGAAGCCGAAGTTGATCGTGACCCGAGGATCGGGACTGGTGTTGGCGAACGAGCCGTGGATGGCTTGGCGGTTGGTGATGGCGACGTCGCCGGGCGCGCACAGCAGCGGGACCGCCGTGGGCAGCAGTTCGGAGCCGGCGGCGGCCACCATAGCCTTGATGTCGGCCTTCCCTTCGCGGTGCGATCCGGGTAGCACCCACAAGCCGTTGGCCGCGTTGCAACCGTAGAGCTGGGCCATGAAGTTGAAGCCGTGGCTCCCGGAGTCGAGCTCGGGGTTGTCCCAGTGCGTCCAGCCGTCCTGGTGCCAGGCGACCGATCCGCCGAGGCCCGGGTGCTTGATCCAGACCGCTTCGTTGAACGGCACGAAGTCGTCGCCGTTGATGGTGGCGGCGACGGCGAGCAGCAGGGGATGGCCGTACACCCGCAGGCAGGCGGGGGAGTACTGCAACGACCCCAGCACGAGCTGCACCACGTACTCGGGGGCTCCATCGGGGGGTACCGGCTCGGTCATCTTGACGGGATGGCGCCCGTGGGCGGCGCTGGTGCCGCCGATCGGGTCGGAGAGCGGCTTGATCCAGCTGAGGTTGTTGGCGGCGTTGTCGGTGCCGAGCGCGGGGCGGCCGTACCGATCGAGCGCGGCGCCCTTGGTGACGGGCGCCCGCTCCAGCAGGTCGGCCACGTCTCGCTCGATGTCGTCCAGCTCCTGCGCACCGAGCACGCCCTCGAAGATGTAGAAGCCGTCGCGCTCGTAGAGGTCGACGATGGCCTGGTCCAGGCGGCCGTGCTCGTCCAACTGGATCGGACCACGATTGCCGAGCGCCCGAGCCCTGCGCTCACCCTCCTCGCGGTAGCGGACCATGGCCGGTTCGGCGTCGCCGTAGTCCACGATGGGCACGTCCAGCAGCGGCAGGTTCACCATGGACCCAACCGTACGCCCTGGCCGGGATGCCCCCACAGCCGGCGCCCACCGTGACGCCGAAGGTTCGCGCGTGCTCCACTGTGGCGATGGCACGGCAACCGGGTGGTAGCGATGTTCGACGGCTTTGACGAGACCCGCGTCGAGGTGGCGCCCGACGTGGCCCTGCACGTGCGCACGGCCGGTTCCGGGCGGCCAGTGGTGCTGCTGCACGGCTACCCGCAGACCGGCGCGTGCTGGCATCGGGTGGCGCCGGCGCTCGCCGAGCGTTACTCGGTCGTCGTGGCCGACCTGCGGGGCTACGGCCGCTCCAGCACACCACCCGACGACGCCGGCCACACCGCCTACTCCAAACGGACGATGGCGGCCGACATCGTGGCCCTCATGTCATCGCTGGGGCACGAGCGCTTCGCCGTCGTCGGCCACGATCGCGGTGGGCGGGTCGCCTACCGCTTGGCGCTCGACCATCCCGAGCGGGTGGAGCGACTGTGCACGCTCGACATCGTGCCCACGATCGAGCAGTTCGAGGTGCTGGCCTCCAGCCGCCGGGCGGCGGTGTTCGGCTTCCACTGGTACTTCCTGGCGGTGGCACCGCCGCTGCCGGAGGCGCTGATCGGTGCCGAGCCGGCGCTGTATCTGGCGCAGGTCATGGGCCGCTGGGCGGGATCCGTGCCTGGCGCTGACGCCATCACCCCCGAGGCCATGGCGTCCTACGTGGCTGCCTTCACGCCCGAGGTCATCGCCGCGTCGTGTGCCGACTACCGGGCCGGCGCCACCTTCGACGCCGACCTCGACGACGCCGACCGCGCCGCCGGCCGCACGATCGGATGTCCGGTGCACGCGCTCTGGGGTGACCGGCGCAACGAGGCGGCCAACCACGCGTTCCTCGGGACGTGGCGGCGCTGGACGGCGCCCGATCAACCCGTGACGGGCCGGCCGTTGCCGTGCGGCCACTTCATCCCCGAGGAGCTGCCCGGCGTGCTCATCGACGAGCTGACGTCGTACCTCGGCTGACCCGGGTTTTGGGCAACTGATTCGCTTGGACCTCGTATGTGACGGACAACGCGCGTCGGTTCGCTCGGACGGAGCCGGGTCAGGCGGGCGGTTGGCGGAAGTAGTGGCCGTGGTCGAGGTCCTCGATGAGCCCTGGCTGGGTGGGTTGCCAGCCCAACAGCTCGCGGGTCAGCGCGCTGGAGGCCGGGCTGTCGGGGGCGAGGATGCCGGCCATCCACGTGAAGTGCGCGGCGGCGTCCTCCGGGGCGATGGCGACCACGGGCACGTCGAGGTGGCGGCCGATGACGCCGGCGATGTCGAGGATCGGTACGCCCTCGTCGGCGATGCCGTGCAGTGTCGATCCGGCGGGGGCGTTCTCGAGAGCGAGGCAGAACAGGTGGCCGGCGTCGAGGCGGTGCACCGCGGGCCAGCGGTTCGCTCCCGTCGCCGATGTAGCCGGAGACACCCGTCTCGCGGGCGATGGCGACCAGCGTGGCGACGAACCCGTGATCGCCGTCGCCGTGAACGGTTGGCGGGAGCCGCAGGACGCGAGGAGCGCACGCCGCTGGAGCTGAAGGACAACGCCAGTTCCGCCGTGGCCAAACGCGTGTGTGGCACCACCGAGGAGCGGCGTCGCCGTCTTGCCGTCGCCGTGCCCGTCGCGTTCGGTCGCCACCCTCCCGGGTGCCAGCCCGAGCGTCCCTGAGGCGATGACGAACGGCCGATCCGAGCCTGCCAGCGCCTCGCCGAACGTCTCGACGGCGCGGCGGTCGGCGTCGGCGGCGCCCTGGAAGTCCCCCGAAAACGCGATGTCGTGCTTGAACGCGAGGTGGATCACGCCGTCCGACTCCGCCGCGGCGGCGCTGCAGGCGGTCGAGATCATCGAGCGTGCCGCGCTGCACCTCCGCTCCCGCGGCGGTGAGGGCCGCGGCGGCGGCGTCGGAGCGGGCCAACCCGACAACCTGATGGCCGGCGCCGATCAGTTCGGGAACGACGGCGGAGCCGATCCAGCCGGACGCGCCGGTGACGAATACACGCATGGGAACGACCTCCAGGTGATCGACCATCCCGGCCATCCCGAGAACGAGCCGATGTCAGTTGCTGTCATGACCCTACCAGTGATGTCAGGTTCTGTCATCATCGAGTACGATCGCCAGATGGGCCGTTGGGAGCCGGACAGCCGCGGCCGGCTGGTGCAGGCCGCCCTCGAGCTCTACGGCGAGCGCGGGTTCGAGAACACCACCGTGGCCGAGATCGCGGCGCGCGCCGGGTTGACGGAGCGGACGTTCTTCCGGCACTTCGCCGACAAGCGGGAGGTCCTGTTCTGGGGCGCTGGCGCGTTGCAGGAGCTGCTCGTCAGCACCGTCGCCGCCGCACCTGACTCCGCCGCGCCCATCGACGCGGTTGCGGCCGCGCTCGAAGCCGCCGGCGCCCAGCTCGAAGAGCGCCGGGACAGTGCCAAGCGGCGCCAGAAGGTCATCGCCGCCAGTGCCGAGCTGCGCGAGCGGGAGTTGATCAAGCTCGCCGCCCTCGCCGCGGCGCTCGGCGGCGCCTTGCGCCGGCGCGGCACCAAGGAGCCGGCCGCGTCGTTGACGGCCGAGGCCGGCATCGCCGTCTTCAAGGTCGCGTTCGAACGATGGGTCAGCCAGACCAGGCCACGAGACCTGCCGCAGCTCATCCGCGAGTCGCTCGAGGAGCTGAAAGCGGTGACCGCCGGCAAGTGATCAGACGCCGTAGAGGCGCTTCGCTTCGCTTTCGAGCTCGTCGCGGAACTCGGGGTGGGTGACGTCGAGCAGTTCGCGGACGCGTTCCTTGATGGTCTTTCCTCGCAGGGTGGCGATGCCGTTCTCGGTGACGACGTAGTCGACGTAGGTGCGGGGAACGGTGACGACGCCGCCGGGGTCGAGCGTGGGCACGATGCGGGAGATCCGCTGGCCGGTGGCGCTGGGCACGGAGCTGGACGGGGTGACGCTGACCGATTTGCCACCGGGGGAGTAGGCGCCGGCGATCATGAACACGGTCTGCCCGCCGACGCCGGTGTACATCTGCTGGCCGATCGACTCAGCGGAGACCTGGCCGGTGAGGTCGACCTGGAGGGCGTTGTTGACGGTGACGAAGTTCTCGATCTGGATGAGGCGGCGGAGGTCGTCGGTCTGGCCGAAGTCGTAGAGCTCGAACACGGGGTGGCCGTCGATGCGGGCCATCTCGTCGGCTGACAACGCGACGAGGGCGCTGCCGACGACCTTGCGCTTGTGGATGGTCTTGCGGTTGCCGGTGACGACACCCCGGTCGACGAGGTCGACGATGCCGCCGGTGATCAGCTCGGTCTGTACGCCGAGGTCGTTGTGGTTGTCGAGGTACAGGCCGAGGGAGGCCGAGACGGTGCCGACGCCCATCTGGACGGTGTCGCCGTCGTTCACCAGCTCGGCCGCCACGAGGGTGCAGATGACCTCGACGGCGGCCACCTCTTCGTCGCTCAGGGCGGGGGCGGCGGCGGCCCCGGTGGGGGCGTCGGCTTCGACGACCAGGTCGAGTTGATCGAGGCGGATGTGGTTCTCGCCGCCGGTGCGGATGAAGTCCTCGTGCACTTCGGCGATGACGTACCTGGCGTTGCGGGCCAGCGTGACCGACAGCCAGACGCCCGGTCCGAAGCTGCAGTAACCGTGGCGGTCGGGGGGTGACACCGGCACCAGGAACACGTCGGGATGCGACGTGAAGCCGTCGGGAACAGAATCGGTCTTCCACAGTCCGACCGGCAAGTAGTCGACGGCGCCGGCGTGGACGGCGGCGCGGTTGAGCGGGGTGGCGTAGTTGTCGTGCAGCTCGATGGCGTCGAGCACGTCCGGCTCGCACCACGGCGACAGCGAGGCCGGGTGGTCGATGCGCACGCCTCGGAGGCCGTCGGCGCGGATCCGGCGGATCAGCGCGTTGCACAACGTGTGCGGCGTGCAGATGTACGGCGCCACGGCAACGACGTCGCCGGCATTGATGTGCTTGACCGCCTGATCGGGCGTCACCAGCTTGTCGCGGCATTGATCGCGCCAGTCCACCGTGCCCCCCTGCAGATCCCAGACCGAAGGCACGAGTGTAGAACGCCGCCGACGCGCCGCAGTCGACATGCCAGCGCCGGGACGTCGGGTAGCGTCCGATCCAGCCGGTGTTAGCGCGGGATCAAGGGGCGGGTGACGTGGAGGAACTGAGGTCTTCGGTTTAGAGACGGCGCAACGCTGACGCTCTTTCTGGACGAGCCGTTGGCCGAGGATGAATTGGTGCTCTTGAGCGAGCTTCTCGACGAGGCTGCGCCCACTGAGATCAACCGCGGTGCGCTCCTGGACGTCGACGAACCCGGAGACGATCCGCGCATTGTTTGTGGGGCTGAGCGTCAATGTCGTCGGCAGGACGACCGTCGACGGCGCGAACGGCTTGATGGACCGGCTGCGGAAGGGTCGGGCGGATGTGACGATGGACGAAGCGATCGAGCGAGCAAGCCAATGTGTCGCGACGAACTTCGAGACCGACGGCGAACTGTCGTGCGTGAGCGCGAAGTCGAACGCCGGCCACTGGGTCGTGACGCTGAGGGACGACGGCCGCCGCCACTTCATAGTGGCGCTCGACTCCAAGGGCGTCGCCGTCACGGCAAAGAGAGATCACCGATGACCGAGTCTCACGATGCCGCCGACATCGAGGACCTGTTCTCACGTAGCGACGCCATCCAGATCTCGCCAGCCGTGCATCCTGACCAGTCCGAGGGCGAGGCGAAGAATGTCCTCGATGAGCTCGCGGCCCGTTGGCCTCGTCATCGCCAGCACGCGCTCGTCACGTTTCGGTCGACGGGCTTCGGCCCACAGCAAGACCAATGAATAGACCTCGGCGTGGCTGTCGTTTGCTGAGCTGCGCGGACGCTTGGCGGCGTTTGAAGCCTCCGCCCGGGCCTACACCGATAGCGCGCTCAAGCAGATGTTCAGCGAGGTGGCCGAGCAGAACTTCCTCGCCGAGACGGGTACCGCGGCTCGAGTCGTCGAATACGACCTCCTGAGTTGGGCCAAGACGTTCCACGCGCTCGATCCGACGGGCTCGTCAACCGACTACCGACGGGCCGAACGCCTCCGATTCCACGCCGCCTACGATGGTCTTTATGAACCTCACCGAGCCGGCGATCGCCAGATTGGAGGTGATCGGGCTGCATCCCGTGAGCGCTGACCGCGATGAGACCTTCGATGGTTTCGACCTGGCACTCACGTTGTCGACGGGTGATGTGCGTGTTTACGGGGTGCGGACGGCGGGTCTTGTGTACGCGGGTGAGCCCGCCCGCAGTCGGGGATGGCTCGGCGGCTACATACCGGTCCGGATCGAATTCGAGCCGAGTGAGGTCCGGTTCTGGGACTTCAACGAGCCGATGTGGATCGGCCCTGAGCCGCGTCCGTGTCTTGTGTGGAGCAATGCCGACGGATTTACCCGCTTGGGTATCGAGCACCTCGTTCAGGCGGGCAACTTTGGCAGAATCATTCCCGGTCGAGACGGGCGGGGCCTGCCCCTGCTGGAAGACCTTGCTCTGCTGCGCTAGCGGCGGTTGTCCAGATCCCTCGTCAGCCTGAAACGGGTGCCCTGGGCGGCTGCGTCGCGGCGGCGAGGACCTCGGCTCGTGATGCTGAGGTATCGATGAACCAGACCTTGGCCATGGCATCTCCTCATTGGGACGGTGGATGGTGTGCGGTGTTCCGTCGACGACATTCGTCAAGGGGGATCAGCACTCAGGGTATGCACGACGCTTCGGGAACGGACATGGGCCTAGTGGCCCATGTCTCTGGAAGATGAAGGAGCGCGTTATCCCGGTGGCCGCCATAAACGCCATGTTGCGCTGGATCGCTTGGAATGCTGTCCCAATTCCGGGGATGAGTCGGGCGACCCATGTCTTGGCACGGAGAGTGAGGTTTACGCTCAGCGAGTAGGGCATCGCGCTGACACGTCTGGACGTAGTGCCGTGGGCGGGCGTGGCGACGGCGGCGGTGAGAGCGCGAGCGGAAACGAGGCGGCGGATGGGCGGGACCACGCGACTGATCAACAGCCCGCGACGACACGGCCGTGTTCGGCGAGCCGACCGGCGAGGCACGACGGCACCGTCACCGGCTCATCGCCGGTTGATCCTGATCGACATCGAGAATCTCATCGGTGGTACCCGCCATGCCGATCGGATCGTCCCTGCGTTCAGCAGCGTGAGAGCTGTGCTCATGCCCTCGCACAACGACCAGATGGTCGTTGGCGTCGGTCGGCGACTCTCCGCGGCGGTGGCGTTCGGAGCTTCACGCGACGCTCGACCGCCATCCGCAGATCGTCATTCGACGAGGGATTGACGGCGCCGATCTGGCACTCATCGAGGCTCTCGACGAACGCGTCGCCCATCGCCACCACGAGATCGTGCTGTGCAGCGGTGACGGCATCTTCGCCGATCCGATGTCGTCGCTTCATCTGCCGTTGACGGTCATCGTTTTCCACGGGCAGCTATCGGCGCGGATCAATGAGGTCGCCACCCGAGTGATCCGCCTTCCGGACGGCAAGGAGGGCGACTCCCCCTGAGAGGCGCAGCATCGATCGGTGGTCCCGGGCTGCGTTCGGCGGCGCGACGCCGTACCGTGTCTCCCCGTGGACCGGCGCCGTGTCTCCGTCACCTTCGACAACGGCCCCACCCCGGGTGTCTCCGATCGGGTGCTCGACATCCTGGCCGGGCGGCGGTGCCGGCCATCTTCTTCGTGGTCGGCCAGCGGCTCGGGGCGCCAGGCGGGCGAGCGCTCTCGACGGACTCGACGCCGCCGGCGCCGACATCACCCAGGACTGTCCCGACGACTGCGTGCCGATCCGGCGAGGCACCAAGACCGCATCGTTCTCACTCATCAGTCCCTGAAGGAGGAACCGTGAGCGCATCCACATCCACATCCCCAGCGGCGATGAGGCTTCATCACAATGCCTTTGTCGTGAAGGACCAGCGGGCCACCCGCCGCTTCTACGAGGATCTCATGGGCTTGCCCTTGGCGGCCACGTGGACAGAGGTCGACGAGCTCTTCGGCAAGGAGCGCACCTACTGCCACACCTTCTACGCGCTGGAGGACGGAGGGGCACTGGCGTTCTTCCAGTTCGCCAACGAAGAGGACCAGCGCGAGTTCGAGCCGCAGTTCCGGCCGTCGCCGTTCATCCACATCGCCCTCAAGACGTCCGCCGAGAACCAGGACGCCGTGAAGAAGCGCCTCGAGGGCGCCAACTACGACCACTTCGAGCTGGAGCACGGCTACTGCGTGTCGCTCTACGCCACCGACCCCGACGGCCTCACCATCGAGCTCACGGTCGACCACCCCGATGTGGAGGAGATCACCGCCGAGCGGAGGCGGACCGCCGCGGCCGATCTGGAGCGCTGGCTGGGTGGCGATCACTCCAGCAACAACACGTACCGTCCTGGGTGAGCCCCGGCAATGGGCACGACTGACGACGTCGACGGTTGGCGGGCGATCGGCGAGCTCTACCACCGCTATCTCACGGGGTTGCTCCTCGCACTGGTGATGCGCCAGGGAACCGCGCGGACCGCCGAAGTGGTGTTCCGCACGTTCCGGCGCCAGCACCTGGAGCTGTTCCTGCCGGGTCTGCGCAAGCTGGAACTGGAGCACCTCCCCCCGGCGGTGGCATGCGCCCAATACCACGTGCTGTCGAACGCCCTCGGTGGCGTGAACGTGGTCTGGATCCCCGAGACCGACACCAAATCGTGGGTCCGCTACCTGCCGCCTCGTTGGATCTTCGATGGGACGGCCGTGTGCGGCATACCGACCGAGGTCAGCCGGGCCATGCTGCACGGCTGGCACGGTCACAACGGGGTGTCGCTGGGCAACGACCGGCTGGGATTCGTGTGCACGATGCAGACCACCGACGGTCAGCCCGGACTCGAGGGCTACTACATCGAAGAGGCCCGACCGTTGGCGCCCGACGAGCGGGTGCGGTTCCGTCCCGGGGAACGACCGGCGAGCGCCCCGCTCGATCTCCCACAGCCCGACTGGGACCCACGCCGCCTGGCCAAGGTGGAGCGGAACTACGCGGTGGCCTACATCCGCAGCATCCTGCCCGAGATGGCGGCGGTGCTCGGTCCCGCCGACGCCGCCGCCGTCGGCCACGTGGCGGCGCGCCAGATCGCGATGCAGTACCACGGCGCAGTCATGGCCCTGCTGGAGCCCGGCGGCGCGGCGACGCCCGACGGCACCGTGACGCCGTTCGCCGAGCGGTTCGCTCGCCTGCTGCGGGCCCACGGTGACCACGTCGACGTCACGACGACCGACGCCGAGTCCACCGTGCGGCTGTCGCGGTGGGGCCTGCTCGACGGCGTCGGGGCGCCGCCCGAGGCCTTCGACGCGTGGAACGGTCTGTGGGAAGGCCTCGGCGCGATGGACGGCCAGCGTCTGCAGCTCACCCACCGCCGGGACCGCGGCGACGCCGAGTTCGTCTGGCGGGTCAGGCCGAGTTGACCTCGGTGGGCTGGCGGCTGGCGTAGACGATGCCGGCGATCAACAGCGCCGTCACGGCGGCGGCGAAGATCAGCGATCCCCAGCCCAGGCCCAGCACGAGCAGCAGCACGATGCCGACGCCGATGGCGACGAAGCGAGCCACATCGGCGTGCGCCGCGGCATTGGCCACCAGGAAGCTCCACCACCGGGCGATCGCCGCCACGACTGCGCTGAGGGCCACCAACACGATGAGGGCCCGTACCAGGCTGGAGCGCAGCGAGCCGGCCAAGGCGGCGGCGACCGCTTTGGCCCCGGGCGTGGACGCGGCGTCCGGTACCGCCGCCGCCACCCGTCTCGCGACGACGATGAGCACGAGCGTGGCCAGCACGACGGCCAGGCCGACGCGGAACGTGGCCCGGCGCCGGTCGACGGCGACGGCGATGGCGGCAGCCACCAGCACGAGGCCGAGCACGACGAGGAGCACGACGCCACGCTTGCCGATCGCCAACGCCCGCTGCGCCGCGTCCAGGATGTTCTGGTGCGTGGCGTTCTGCGTCTGGAACACCACGACCTGACCGAAGTCGGGCGGAAGGGTGACGCCCAGCCTGGTGGCCAGCGCGGCGGAGGCCTCACCAGGAGGGGGGATCGTCACGCTGGACGGGATCACACCGTCTTGCTGGAGACCCACCAGGACCTCGTGGATCACCGTGCGCAGATCCAGGGTGACAGTGCCGTTTTGGACCGTGAAGGCGTCGCTGCTGAGCAGGCCGTCGCCGTTGAGGAGGCGCATGGCGGCGGCATGGGCCTGGCGCACCGTGGCCTCGATGAGCGACTGGCCAGCGTCCGACGCCAACAGCTCCTTGACCCGGTCCTGCACGCGGGTGCGCACCGCGCCCACGACGATCGGGATCACCGGCTTGAAGGCGGGCGGCAACTGGTCGAGCACCGCGGCACCCGACACCGCTGTGGCGACCTCGTCGGTCACGCGGGCGGCGACGACGTCGATGACCTGGGAATTGCTCGTGACGTCGAGGGTGGTCTCCGTGAACCGGTCGGAGTTGAGGATCGTGCGCGTGGCCCACACGGCGGTGACGGCGATGGGGACCACGATGGCGGCGAACACGACCAGCACCATCGAGATGATGCGCCGGGCGCGATGGGTCTTCGCCTGCGTCGAGGGCTCGGGGTCAGCTGCGCCGTTTTCGCTGTTCATGACCGCCGCTCGCCGCAATCGTCGCGCTCCATAGGTCATAGCAAAGCCCAAAAGGGGTGAGGGGGCGTCACCCACATCGGGTGACCCTGCCGCACCCTGCGCGTCCGCGACGGGTGGTGGCGGCTCCGTCCCCTGTGCTCGAGGTCTGCCGTGCCTTCCAACGGGGCGGCGGACGCTCCGGCCGAGCGGCGTTGACCGGATCATCCATCTTGGCGGCGAAGGTGGGCCAGTACCGTACGCGTATGGTCGCACGACTGGGGCTGCTTGTCGTTGCCGCCCTGGTCGTGGTGGCGGCCTGCAGTGGCGGGCCCGCCAAGGCGAAGGAGACGAACACGGCCGAGGTGTACACGGCCGTCCTGCGCCAGCTGTTGACTCCGCCGGGCGCCGAGGAGGCCGAGCGAGTGGTCTACGTCGCACCCTTCGCGGAGCAGAAGGCGTTCACGTTGGAGACCCAGGTCGATGTCATCGCCAACCTGGCCAAAGAAGCCGACGTCCGGTTCGTCGACGAGCTCTCGGAGGCGGTCGTCGCCGACGACCCGGGTGAGCCGGCCAAGGGGACCGAGGTCGTGCTGCTCGGGCCGGTGACGCCGACGGGAACGACCGGGACCACCGTCGAAGTCGAGGCACAGCGCTACGAATCGGAGACGGAGCAGGTCAAGTACCGCTTTCTCGTGCGGTCCACTGACGGCACCTGGACGGCCGAGCGGATCGAGACCATCGCCCTGCCGCCGACGACCACGCCCTGACGCTGGGCCGCTGGACCGCTGGCGGCCCGACACGGCCAGCGGCGTCGCCTCAGCCTGAGGGTGGTCGCTTCGGGGTGCCCACGATGAAGCCGGCGAGCTCCGTGGCCCGCCTGGCCGTCGCCGGGTCGAGCGGCGCACCGGCCGTCGCCTCGCGCCACAGCAGGGTGAGCTCGGCCAGCTCGGCCGGTGCGACGCCGTTCGTGGCCTGGGCCACGCAGATCTGGGCCGCCTCGTGGGCCAGTGAGATGGCCATGCGGTGGGCACCGTGGGCCGACGCGGCGCGGGCAACTCCCAGGATCGACGACGCCAGATGCTCGTCCTGGTCGGCGCCGCCGAGCGGCACGACGAACTGGCCGCCGCGCAGCTCGCGCAAGCCGAACCAGTAGATGCCGCTGGCCGCCAGCAGCACCGTGCCGATGGCGATGAGGCCGATCGGCAATGACGGCTTGAACGTCACCGGGATGATGGCGCCGACCACCCATGCCAGCTCGAAGCGCCACTCGAACCCGGCGAAGGCGCGGCCTTTCTCGGCGTCGGGCGCCAAGCGCTGGGTCAGGCTGTCGAAGCCCTGCCGGCCGGTGGTGGCGGCCAGCGTCACCGCCGCGGCCAGCGCCACCACACCAACCGTCGCGGGCGCGGCGACGGCAACGAAGCAGACCAGGCCCGCGGCGGCCAGGCACGACAGCAGGATCGCCTGCTCGTCGACGTGGCGCCGCAACGGGCCGGCGATGAGCGTGCCGGCGAAGCCGGCGACGCCTCCCGCCAGCAGCGCCACGCCGTAGACCCACGCCGGTTCGGCGCTTGATTTCAACACCAAGGCGATGAGGAACGTCGCGAACCCGACCGAGCTGCGCAGGACACCCATCGAGGTGGCGGCGAACGTCAGGCGCGTCTGGTGGATCTCGGCCTCGTCCAGGACCGGGTCCTTGGGCCGGGGGTTGGAGCGTTTCGGCAGTCGCCAGCCGATCACCAGCGCGACCCCGTGGGCCGCGCTGGCGGCCACGGTCGCCCATGCCGGTCCGGCGAAGTGCAGCATCGCCGCGCCCATGGCGCCACCGGCGACACCGCCGATCGTGCCCATCCGCGCCAGCTTGGCGTTCGACGACACCAGCAATCGGTCGTCGCTGATGAGCCGGGCCACCAGGGAGCTCTTGGCGACCGAGTAGGTCCGCCCCAGCACCAGGACGATGAACGCCTCGGGGAAGAACAGGAGTGAGTCGAGGCTGAAGGTGATGGCGAAGCACGCCAGGCTGCGGCCCGCCGACGTGGCCAGGATCACGAACCGGTAGCCGCCCGATCCACGATCGATCACCGGGGCGATGAACGGTCCCAGCACGGCGAATGGCGCAAGGGTCAGCAGGAGGTACAGCAGGATCCGGGGTCGGGCCGCGTCGGCGGAGACGCTGAAGAACAGGGAGCCGGCCAGCGACACGGTGAACAGGGCGTCGGCCGCGTTCGTGACGCTGTGCACGATGACGAGTCGCCCGAAAGGTCCGCTCCCGAACAACCTCCGAGCGATCCCGCCGGGCCGAGATCCCATCGTCTGATCATGCCGGTTGTGGCGCACCTTGACGACCGAGCGGATGCGCTGAAGGACGGGGAGGGGCATGCGGGCGGCCAGCGGCGGGCAGCAGGCGACAGCGGTGGCTGCGCTCGCCACGGCGTTCAGCCTGCTGCGAGGGCTTCGATCGCCTCCACGAGGGCGCTGGCCGGCGGCATCGCCGCGATCTCGGCGGCGACTGCGGCAGCGGCGTCGTCGAACTGCTCCTCGCCCAACAGCCGACTGATCGCCTCCCTGATGTCTGGCGCGGAGCGGGCCTCCAACTCGCGCACGATCGCCACGCCCGATCCAGCTGCGGCGTCGGCGTTCTCCCACTGGTCGGCGCGCAGCGGATACAGGAGCTGTGGGATGCCCCGACCGGCGGCCGCCAGCATGGAGCCCGCGCCGGCATGCGACGCTACGACCGACACCTTGTCCAAGAGCACGCGCTGCGGCACGAAGCGTTCCAGACGCAGGTTGCGCGGGACCGGACCCAACGTCGCCGGGTCCATGTGGGCACCGATGGTCGCGACGGCATCGATGTCGAACGTACCGACGGCCTCGAGAATGGCCGCCCATGGCGCGTCGCCGGCGCCAGGCTCGGTCCCTGAGGTGAAATAGACCGCCGGCCGATCAACGCCGAGCGCGGCGGCCCACGCCGGCACGTCGGGCGAGTGCGCTCCGTCGAAGCTTTCGGGCCGGATCGGCCGCACGACGACGCCGTCAGGTCGCTGGCCGAATGCCGGCGGGAAGGGATGCAGGTAGAGATCGCTGTGCAGCTCAGCGGCGGTCGGGGTGGGCAAGCCTTCCGCGTCCCAGACCGGGGCGACGCTCTCGATCACCACCGGCAGGGCGTCGCCGGGCAGCGCGCCACTGAAGGCCACCATGACGCGCGGTATGCCGCGGGCGAGGGCCATCGGCGACGCCGCCAGCTCGCCTCGCTCGTGCACGACCACGTCGGGACGAAACGTGTCGAACACCGGCTCGAGGTCGAGGCGCATTCGCGGGGCAGCCGCCCTGCCGAAGAACCCGGCGAAGAACAGGGCTCGGCGTTGCCGGGGTGGCCGGGCGAGGACCTCGGCCATGTGCGGCTCGAACGCGGCGCGCCGCTGCGCACCGGACATGCCCGCCGGCGCCACCGGGAACCCATAGCTGCGTACCCGCTCGCACGCCTCCGTCGCCGTCGCCCACAGCACGTCATGGCCGGCCGCTTGCAGCGCCGTCGCCAGCGGGGCGAGGGCGTGGAGGTGGCCCGTGCCCGGCGTCGAGGTCACCAGGACACGCATGGTCTCAGGCTGCCACGTCGGCGAGTGCCCGCCTAGTCCTGGTGTCGGGCGATGGCTTGAGCGAGCTCCAACTTGTTCATGGACGACCGCCCCTTGATGTCGAGCTTCTTGGCCCGGTCGTAGAGCTCCTGACGGGTGTGGCCGCGGACGTCGACCCCGCCGGCCGACTCACCCCCCGAGCGCCCGCCCGTGGCGGCGCGGTCGTCGGACGGGCCTTTGTGGTCCTTGGGCTCCCAGTGGTCGCCCACCTTCTCGAAGCTGTGCTTCAGGGAGGCCAATGCCGTGCGGTGGGCCCGTTCCTCGTCGTTCCCGTACGTCTCGTGCGCCGATTCCAGCGTCTCTGCATACGTGCGTTGCGCCTTCGCGGGCGATCGCTGGAGCGTGCCGGGAAGCTCCTGTTTGTTCACGTTCGGCATGGCTTGTTCGTTCCCCGGGGGCCGGGGGCGCCAAACGTGGCGCTACCAGTGGCCCCGGTGCACCACGTCGTCGAAGGCCCGGCGCTCGTGGCGCCGCAGCGGCGCGATGGGTCGATCGGCGGGATAGCCCAGGGCAAGCATGTAGGCACAAGTGCGGTCGTCGGGTACGCCCAGCAGGTCTCGGCAGGCCTGCTGATCGCCGACGGCCGAGTGCCCGCTGCCGATGCCCAGGTCGGTGGCCACCAGCATCATCGCCATCGTCGCCTGACCGAGGTCGTACTGGTCGATGACGCGGTAGCGCTCGGCCTCGGGCTCCGGCAGCACGAGCACGATGGCGGCCGCCGCCCCGGCGAGGTGGCCGGCGCCCTGCCAGACCTTCGACAGCGCCTGCAGCTGCTCGCGACCGGTCGTGACGACGAAGTCCCACTTCTGGCGGTTCGACGCCGACGGCGCCAGCCGGCCGGCATCGAGGATGCGGTCGAGGTGGTCGGGCGGGAGCGGCTCCTGCGTGTAGCTGCGAACGTTGCGGCGGGCTCGGACGGCATCCCACGTCTCCATGGTCGGCACGCTACCGACGGCCCGCGTCAGGACGGTGCGTTGGCGGCCGGCGCCGGCGCGAACGCGTCGTCGCCGGCCTCCGCCGCGCTCCCGGGCGACGAGCCCGAGGGCCCGAAACCGCTGCCGTAGATCTCGGCGAAGTCGGCCAGCATCTCGTCGAGGGGAAGGTCGTCGAAGCTGCCCCGCTGGCGCACGTACTCCATGTGCCGGTTGCCGGCTTTGTCGTACGGGTGCATCAGGGCGTCGTCGGTGCCGTCGAAGTCGAGCGTCTTGACCCCGAACCGATCGCACAGCTCGATGTTGAACGCCGTGCTCAGCTTGAACCAACGCTCGCCGAGGAGCAGCTCGCTGAAGCCGTGCCAGGCGAAGAGGTCGGTGCCCATCTTGGCCGTCAGCTTCTCGCTCGTGAGGTGGTTGCGTACATCGGCGAAGCCGAGCCGTGCCGGGATGCCGCACCGGCGGGCGGCCGCCGTCAGCAGGACCGACTTCGGGACGCACCAGTTCGAGCTGGAGCCCACCACGGTGCTGGCTCGGAACGATTCCGGCTCGAAGGCGGTGCCGTAGGGGTCGTAGCGATAGCCGTCGCGCACGGCGTAGAACAGCCGCACGGCGATCTCGGTGGCCTCAGTGGCCTCACCGGCGGCACCAGCGGCGAACTGGCCCACCTCGTCGCTGTCGCTGTCGATGAACCACGTCGGCGCCAGCCACTTCGGATCGACGTTCATCGGTCCTGTCTACCCCGCGGGCGGTGTCAGGCGGCCATCGAGACCGGGCGGGCGGCGGCCACCTACGCTGCGGCCGTGCGCGTCGCTCTCTTCGACATGGTCGACCCCGAGTTCCCCGTTTCGCTGGCCGACATCGACGAGCCGACGTTGCCGGGACCGGCGTGGGCCCGTGTGGCGGTGGAGTTGGCCGGCATCTGCGGCAGCGATCTCCACAACGTCTTTCCCGACGGCTCAGGGACCCGCATCTTCGGTCCGTTCGTGGGCGTCCCGATGGAGATGGGCCACGAGGTGTCCGGCACGATCGTGGAGGCAGGCGACGACTGCCCGCTGCCCGTGGGCACCCGGGTGACGGTGGACCCCACGCTGGCCTGCGCCGCGCGTGGCTCGACCCGTGCCCCATGTGCGCGATCGGCGCCTACTCGTCGTGCCATCAGCTCGGCCGGAAGGTCTTCACGCCCGGCTTCGGTCTCGGGTTCACCGTCGGCCTCGGCGGCGCCTGGGGCGAGCAGCTCGTGGCCCACGTCTCGCAGCTGCACGCCTTGCCCGCCACCGTCGATCTCCGCACCGCTGTCCTCACCGAGCCGCTTTCGGTCTCGGTGCACGGCATCCTGCGCCGCCCGCCGGTGAACGGCGAGCCGGTGCTCATCGTCGGGGCCGGCATCATCGGCCTCACCGCGCTGGTGGCCTTGCGCAACCTCGTGCCGTCCAGCGAGGTGACCGTGCTGGCGCGCCATCCCCACCAGGCCGACGCCGCGAAGGCACTCGGCGCCCATCACGTCGTGGTGCCCGATGCCGGCTACGACTACCTCGCCACCCTGGCCGGGCTCGGTGGCGGCACCGTGGTCGGTCGCAAGGACTCGGCGCTGCTGATCGGCGGCTACCAGGCTGTCGTCGAAGCCGTGGGCACGGGCGCGTCGCTGAGCCAGGCGATCCGCTTCGTGGCCCAGCGCGGCGTGGTGCACTTCGTGGGCTGCGCCGCCGTCACCACCGTGGACCTGGCGCCGGCATGGTTCAAGGAAGTCGACGTCGTGGGCACCTTCTGTCACGCCGCCGACTGGCACGGCGACGAGCTGGTCCACTCCTTCGACCGGGCCCTCGCGATGATGGCGGCCGGGGGACCGGCACTCGGTTCGCTGATCACCCACGAACTGCCGCTGGCCGACCTGCGGGCGGCGTGCGAGGTGGCGCGGGACAAGAGCAGCGGCGCCATCAAGGTTGCGGTCCGCCCCTGAGGCCACAGCGCCGAAAGCGCTACGCTGCGGCACGCCTGGTCGGGGACCGGCGTCCCGCTGGGGACCCAAGGGGGAAGCAGAAACATGCTCGGCGACTATCGCGTGCTCGACCTGACCGACGACCGCGGCCACCTGGCCGCCTTCATCCTGGCTGGACTGGGCGCCGACGTGATCCTGGTGGAGCCGCCTCAGGGATCACCGGCTCGGCGTCGGGGTCCGTTCGCCGGCGGCCAGGAGCACCCGGAGCGGTCGCTCACCTTCTGGGGTTGGAACCGGGGCAAGCGCAGCGTCGTGCTGGACCTCACCACGCCCGACGGCATGGCTGCGCTGGAGCGGTTGGCCGCCGACGCCGACGTGGTGTTCGACTCGGGCGCCACGCCCGTCGACCTCGCCGCCTTGCGCGCCGCCAACCCGGCGCTCGTCACGGTGTCGGTGAGCGCGTTCGGCGAATCGGGGCCGAAATCCGACTGGCCGGCGACCGACCTCACCGTGCTGGCGGCGGGGTGTCAGCTCTCGATCACGGGCGACTCCGACCGCGCGCCGGTGCGCACGGCGGTGCCGCAGGCCTTCCTGCATGCGTGCGCCGACGGCGCCGCTGGCGCCCTGGTGGCCCTCACCGAGCGCGCCCGCAGCGGCCTGGGTCAGCACGTGGAGGTGTCGGCGCAGCGTTCGGTGCTGCAGGCGACGCAGAGCTACGTGCTGGCCGCACCGCTCGGTGGCACGCCGGCGCAACGGATGAGCGGCGGGGTGCGCACCGGCGGGCTCGACATCCAGCTGGTCTGGCCGTGCAAGGACGGCTACGCGTCGGTCACGTTCCTCTTCGGGGCCTCGATGGGGCCGTTCACGCGCCGCTTCATGAACTGGATGCACGAAGAGGGCTACTGCGACGGGGCCACCCGCGACAAGGACTGGCTCGACTACGCCAATCAGCTCTACGACGGCCGGGAGCCGGTCGAGGAGTACGAGCGGATCAAGCGCATCGTCGGCGAGTTCTGCGCCGGCAAGACCAAGGCCGAGCTGCTCGAGGCGGCGCGGTCGCGTGGGCTGCTGATCGCCCCCATCGCCACACCCGACGAGGTCGTCCAGAGCGCGCAGTTCGAATCACGTGACTACTGGGACCACGTCGACGACGACGAGCTGTCTGATCGGCCCGTGCAAGCGCCTGGTTCGGTCGTCCACTCGTCGATCGCGCCCGGGGTGCGCCTCGGACGGGCTCCTCGTCTGGGCGAGCACACGGCCGCGGTGCTGGCCGAGCCCCGCCGCCCGGCGCGCTCGCCCGGCGTCGTTCCCGCGCCCACGCCGGGTGCCTCCCGGCGGCTTCCGCTCGAAGGCGTCAAGGTGCTCGACTTCACGTGGGCCATGGCCGGGCCGGCCACCACGAGGGTCATGGCCGACTTCGGCGCCACCGTCATTCGCGTCGAGTCGACTCGCCACCTCGACGTGGCCCGCACCATCGGACCGTTCTGCAACGACACGCCGGGGACCGATGCGTCGGGTCTCCTGTTCAACATGTCGACAGGCAAGCGCAGCGTCGGCCTCGACCTCACCCAGCCCGAGTCCCGGGCGGTGCTGGACGACCTCGTGCGCTGGGCCGACGTCGTGGTGGAGTCGTTCTCGCCGCGCGGTCGGTCGGCGCTGGACATCGACTACCGCCGCATGACGGAGCTGAACCCCACCCTGGTGATGATGTCGAGCTGCCTGTTCGGCCAGACCGGACCGCTCGAGCGCTATGCCGGCTTCGGCACGATGGGCGCCGCCCTCTCGGGCTTCTTCCACCTGACCGGCTGGCCCGATCGGCCGCCGTGTGGGCCATTCGGCGCCTACAGCGACTACATGTCGCCGCGGTTCGCCCTCTGCGTGCTCTTGGACGCGCTGGAGCACCGGCGCCGTACCGGCGAGGGCCAGTACCTCGACTTCGCCCAGGCGGAAGCGGCCGTGCACTTCCTCACGCCGGCGCTGCTCGACTTCACGGTGAACGGGCACATCGCCAACCGCGACGGCAACCTCGACTCGATGATGGCGCCCCACGGCGTGTATCCGAGTGCGGGCGACGACGAGTGGATCGCCGTGGCCTGCCGGAGCGACAGCGAGTGGGCGGCGCTGGCCGGCCTGATCGGTCGGCCCGATCTCGCCCGTTTGACGATCGAGGAGCGCCAGGCCCGGCAGCCGGAACTGGATGAACTGGTGGCCGGCTGGTCAGCCGGCCTTCCGGGGGCGGCGGCCCAGGCCGCGTTGCTGACCCTCGGCCTACCCGCCCACATGGTCCAGAACTCGGGGGAGTGTGCCATCGACGCGCAACTGCTCCACCAGGGCCACTTCGTGGCTCTGGCGCATTCCGAGCACGGCACCGTCGTCGTGGAAGGCTGCCGCACTGCGCTGAGCGCCACGCCGGCCACGGTGCTGGGCATCCCACCGCTGCTCGGGCAGGACACCGTCGACGTCCTCACCGAGGTGCTCGGCTATGACGACGACCGCCTCGGCGAACTCTTCGCTGTCGGCGCGCTCGACTGACCGAATGGGCTCGGTAAGGATCACACCGTGATCCGCCTCGTCTACTTGCTGCGCCGCCAGCCGGGTTTGTCGCTGGCCGAGTTCCATGACCGCTGGAGCAATGAACACGGGCCGCTCGTCGCCTCGCACCAGACGCGGCTCGGGATCGTGCGCTACACCCAGTCGCACCGCCTCGACGACCGTATGAACGACGCCATGGCCACCGCCCGGGGCGGCATGGAGGCGCCGTACGACGGCGTGGCGGAGTTGTGGTGGGAGTCCGAGGCCGCCATCGCCGCCGCCACGGCCACCGCCGATGGTCAGCGCGCCGGAGCCGAACTGCTGGCTGACGAGGCCGAGTTCATCGACCTGCCCAACTCGCCGCTGTGGCTGGCCTACGAGTACCCGCAGGTGAACCCGACCCCCGAGAACGTCCTGGCCCGGCCGAAGAGCGCCGTCGTGAAGCTGCACTTCCCGCTGCGGCATCCGGCCGGGCTGACGCTGGAGGAGGCCCAGCACTACTGGCGCACCAGCCACGGCCCGCTCATCCGCTCGATGGCGCCGGCCATGGGCATGATCCGCTACCAGCAGGTGCATCGCTACGAGAGCCCGGTCGAGGCGGCGCTACGGCAGTCGAGGGGCACCGTCACCGAGACCTACACCGGTCACGCCGAAGCGTGGTTCGACCGCCGCGTCGGTACCAGTCCGGAAGCAGCGGCGGCCGGGCGGCGCGCCATCGAGGACGAGGCTCACTTCATCGACTTCGCCCGCTCCGGCATCTGGATCGGCAAGGAGCACGTCTTCATCGACCGCTGGTAGTGCATCGCCGGCCATCTTCGACGCCACCGCCGACCAGACCAAGGCGATCATGGACCGCGACCCGGGCGTGGAGGCCGGCATCTTCGTGTACGAGGTTCACCCGTGCCGCAGCTTCCCGGGCGACGCGCTGCCGGCTTGAGGCCGGCGCTGCCATGCTTGACGGATGAGCGACGCTGACGACCTCGACGAGGCCTTGACCAACGAGGAGTTCGAGGACGACCTCGACGAGGACCTGACCGGCCTCGAAGACGAGGAAGAGACCGAGCTCGACCGGACGCGTGTCGCCTACACCGGCGTGAAGCTGGACGACGAGTTCCAGCCGGTCGACGCCGTGGAGCTGGCCGAGGAGGGCTTGTTGTTCGACGACCCGGAGGCGCTGGGCGGCGAGCCCGACGACGGCACCGACCAGGCACGGGCCGCCGGCTCGCTCGACCCCGACGACGTCGGCTGGGACCTCGACGAGGAGTAGGCGTCGGGATCGTCAGCCACCGGCGTCGGGCCAATCGCGCGGTCGGGCCATTCGTGCGGTCGGGCCAATCGTGCGGTCGGGCCATTCGCGCGGCCTGCGCGCTTGACGGCGCTACGGCGCGCCCGAGCGCGCGGGCCGCGCGGTTTTGAGACCCGGGCGACACCGCTCGGCGAGCCAGGGGCCGGGCCGGTCATCGTCGCGGTGTGCGGTCCGCGGCCTCTTCGCCGGCGGTCCGGTCAGCGCGGGGCGGCGCGGTGGACCGAGACGGCGTAACCGGCGCCGTCGACGTACGGCTGGCGGTCCCACGTGCCCCAGCGTTCGTCCAGGCGCAGGCCGCTGGCGACGCAGGCGGCGTCGTAGGCCGCCAGTGCGTAGTGCCGGTCAGTCTGGAAGCCGGCCACGAGGGCCCCGCCCGACGCCACGTGGAGGGCGCACGCCGCCACGAGGGCGTCCTGGGTGCCCGGCGGCGTGAACAGCGGGACGTTGCCGGCGAGCACCACGACGTCGAAGCGGCGGCCGAGGGCGAGCTCCACCAAGTCGGCCTGCTGCCACGCCAGCTCAGGGGCGCGCCGCTGGGCCTCGGCGATCATCGACGCGTCGACATCGACGCCCACGACCTCGATGCCGTGGCGGGCCAGCTCGATCGCCACCCGTCCGGTCCCGCAGCCCGCATCGAGCACGGACCGCGGCCCCAGCGTCCGCACGAAGGTCGCTTCGCCGTGGACGTCAATGCCGCGGGCGGCGAGGGCGTCGAAGCGCGCCTGGTAGTCGGGACCGTCGAAGGGCATGCCGCCACGACCGTATCGTCGGTCCGCGATGGTGACGATCGACGACGTACGCGCGGTGGCGGCCCCGCTGCCCCGCTCGTACGAGGTGCTGGTGCGCGACCGCGTGAAGTTCCGCGTCGGACGCATCGTGTACCTCGCGTTCTCGCGCGACGAGACGCAGATGGGCTTCGCCTTCCCCCGAGAGGAGCGGGAGGCGCTGGTGGCAGCCGAGCCCGACAAGTTCCTGCTGCCGAGGCCGTCGGACATGCGCTACCAGTGGGTGGAGGTGCGCCTGGCCGCCATCGACCATGAGGAGATGACCGAGATCGTGCTCGACGCGTGGCGCATGGTGGTGCCCAAGAAGGTGGCCGCCGGCATCGAGCGGTAATCTCGGGTGTGGATCAGGGGGGGTTCGCATGTCGACTTCGTCCAAGCCCGGCTTCCACCACGTCGCGTACGCCTGCCGCGACATCGACGCCACGCACCAGTTCTACGAGGAGCTCATGGGCTTCCAGCTGGTGCACACCGAGGTGGTCGAGATGGAGGGCGGCTTCTTCCGCCACACCTTCTACGACACGGGCGACGGCAGCTGCCTCGCCTTCTTCGACATCCACGGTGTGGGCGAGCAGCCCGACTGGGACTCGGCCATCTCCACCGGCAACGGCCTTCCCGTGTGGGTGAACCACGTGGCGTTCTCGGCCACGGAGGAGCAGCAGAACGACGTCAAGGAGCGCATGGAGCGGGCCGGGGTCAAGCCGCTCATGGAGGTCGACCACGGCTGGTGCCACTCGCTGTACTACGTCGATCCCAACGGGATCATGGTCGAGTTCTGCCGCGACACGCCTGGCATCGTGGCGGACTACGAGACGGCCAAGAGCCTGCTGCACGCCACCAGCGCCCACTCCGACGAGAAGACCTTCATCTCCTGACGCTCCGGGTGTTGTGTTCAGGCCCGCCGTTGGCCGGTTGGTGCTGACCGTCGCCCGTGGCGCCGTTCGCGCGGCGGATGGTCGGTGTGCCAGCGGCCGCCACCGCCGCACGGTCGGGCACGGTGGGCAGCAGCGTTGCCGCCGTGCGGGACCCTCTGGACCCGAACTCACGCTGGGTGACCGTTTCGCTAGTGGTTCTCGGTGCATTCGTGCTTCTCGGTGCGGAAGTACCGCAGCGTTGACGCTGATACGCGACGAGATCGAGCGACAGCAGCCGTCGCCGACCACAGACCGCGACCCCGACCGATCCCCGATCCCGATCCCCGATCCCGACCGATCCCCAACCGCCGACTCGGACGATCGACCGCCTCCCCGACGATGGACGCCGCCGGCCCACCGGCGGTTGTCGAGATCATGCGGAACGCGAACGCAGGCCCCGCCGCTGGCCCACGTCCATACGGTGTTGCGTGCGGCCCAGCTGAGGCAGTAGGGAGTGCGCCATGCCGAGGCTTCGTCAGGTCCCACGCGGCGAGTCCGACGCCGAGATCGTCGAGCAGACTGTACCAGCGCATGTTCGGCGACCGCGACCCGGTCGCCGAACCGGGCACCGCGACGGGCACGCCGGGGAACTGGTGGACCGTCTTCGCGCTCGTGCCCGACGTGCTCAAGCACGCGGTGCGCGGCTTCGCGCTGTACGCCAGCCCGGATCGAGCCCTCGACCCGACGCTGCGGGAGCTGGGCCAGACCCGGGCCGGCTGGGCGAGAGGCAGCCAGTTCGTCTTCTCCCAGCATTGCAAGTCGTGCCGGGCGCTCGGCATGTCCGAAGAGATGATCGCCTCTATCCCGTCGTGGGGTGTGGCCACGTGCTTCGGCCCGGTCGAACGAGCCGTGCTGGCCTACACCGACGCCCTCGTGCTCGACGGCGGCCGGGTAGCCGATGCCCTCTTCGACGAACTGCGGCGCCACCTCTCCGACGAGGCGGTGCTGGAGCTGACCTACATCACCACGATGTACGAGATGCACGCGGTGATCAGCCGGGCCCTGCGCCTGGAGTACGACGACCGTGACGAGCCCATCGTCGAGCTGGACGCGCCCGAAGGGGCGATCGCCCGCGACATCGGTGCTGACATCGCCGCCGAGTAGGCGCCGGCACGCTCGCTCACGGCGCGCCTCGGTGGGTCAGTGGGGCGCCGGGCCGTCGGTCTGGCACGCCGGACACGTCACCGAGCGGTTCTCGGAGCTGATCTCGCCCGAGCCCGAGCACCACGGGCACGGCTGCCCGTCGCCGCGGAACCCGGCGTCGTCGTCGCTCGGCCCCACCCCCGGCGTCACCACAGATGTACGGCGCGACCGCCGGCCGCGGATGCCCGCTGCGCCGCGCCCGCCGCGTCGTCAGAGGCCGAACGTCGCCGTCACGACCTGCGCCGCCACGTCGGCATCGGCGGCGACGTCCACGTTGGCGTGGCGCTGGCGTCCGTAGACGAACAGCAGCAGCTCCGACGCCGGTCCCGTCACCACCACGATGGGCCCGTTGCCCGCCTTCTTGGCCACGACCTCGTCGCCGTTGCTGCGCCGCAGCACCAGCCCCACGGGCGACCGGCGGGCGAGCATCTTCGCCGTCGGCTTGAGCCGGCGCCACAGCTCGTGCTCGAGGTCGCCGTCGACCGGCCGGGGCGTCCAGCCGTCCTGAGCCCGGCGGACATCTTCGTGGTGGACGAAGAACTCGACGGTGTTGGTGATGCGGTCGAGCGCTTCGAGGGCCATCGGCGACCATCGCGGTGGTCCGGTGCGCACCAGCTCCACCACCTCGCCCCATGGGTGGCCGGCGATCTCGAGGCGGACCTTCTCGCTGTGACCCGACAGTCGGTGCACGAGGATGCCGACGGCGGCATCCGGTCGGCGTTCGCGGATCACGAGGTGAGCGGCCAGGTCGCGCGTGGTCCACCCCTCGTCCAGGGTGGATGCGTCGGGGCCGAGGGCGGCGAAGAGGTCGCACAGCTCCTGGCGTTCGTGTCGAGCCCAGTTCATTGCTGGAATGGTAAGTCCGGGTCTCCTCGATGGCGGACCGCCGGGTGCGGTGGCGGATACCGTTGGTCCGTGCCCCGACTGTGCGAGCGCCCTGGTTGCGGCGAAGCAGCCTCGGTGTCGTACGGCTTCGACTCGGACCGCAGCACCGTGTGGTTGGAGGCGCTGCTGCCCGATGGTCCCGGCGCCGGGGCGCTGTGCCGCCGCCATGCCGACGCCATGGTGCTGCCCAAGGGCTGGTGGCTCCAGGACCGCCGCTCCGACGCCACGCTGTTCACCGCCGCCGAGCCTGCGGCCGAGCCGCCGCCCCCGGCAGCGGTCTACCGGCCCAGGCGACCGCGCCGCCCGCCGGCGGTTCCGTCGCCCCTGCCGCTCGACCCCGCCGCCGGCGTCGCCTCCGGCCCTGAGCCGAGCACCGAGCCGAGCACCGAACCGGCCGCCGGTCCGGGTGCCCGTCGCGATGCCGCGACCGAGCCGGTCGTGGCGTGGGCGCCCGCCTTTGATGCCGCCGACGACCTCGACGGCCTGCTGGCGGCCAAGACGCCGCTGCTGTCGAGGGCCTTTCGCCAGGACGCCGGTCCGGCGACGCCCGAGCGCTGATCGAACGATGGACCTCCAGGCGTCGCTCGACGCGCCCTGCCCGCCGGCCGAGCTGTTCGCGTGGGTCGACGACCTGGCGCGCTGACGCGCAGTGGCTCAGCATCGTCACCCGGGCCGAGCCCGACGGCGACGGCGCCTGGGTCGTGGACCTACGCGGCCGGGTCGGTCCGCTGGCCCGCTCCAAGCGGTTGCGCATGACCCGGACGACGCTGGAGCCGGAGCACCTGGTCGTGTTCGAGCGGGACGAGCGCGACGGCCGTCACCATTCACCCTGGGTGCTGCGGGCCGTGGTCGAGCCAGCCGATGCGGGCAGCCGCCTCGAGATGAGCCTGCATTACGGCGGCGGTCTCTGGGCGTCCATGCTGGAGCGCATGTTGCGTGACGAGATCGACCAGAGCCGGGCCCGGCTGCTGGAGCTGGTCAGCGGGCGAACGCGCTGAAGCGGCCGTTGCGCCGTTCCAGGTTCAACGCCAGGCCGAACGTGTCCGAGAGCGCATCAGCGGTGAGCGTTGCTTCGATGGGCCCGGCGGCGTGCACCCGTCCTTCGCGCAGCAGCAGCACGTGGGTGAAACCGGGTGGGATCTCGTCGACGTGGTGGGTCACCAGGATGCTGGGCGGCGAGTCGTCGTCGCCGGCCAGGGCGGCCAGCGCCGCCACCAGTTCCTCGCGGCCGCCGAGGTCGAGCCCGGCGTTGGGCTCGTCGAGCAGCACGAGGCCAGGGTCGGTCATCAGCGTGCGGGCCAGCAGCACCCGTTGACGCTCGCCCGACGACAAGGTGCCGAACTCCCGATCGGCCAGCCCGCCGACGCCGAGGCGGTCCAGGAAGCCGGCCGCCCGCTTGCGATCGTCGTCGGTGTAGGTGTGCCACCAGGGCTCCAGTGCGGCGTACTTGGCCGTCATCACGACGTCGAGGGCGTCGAGGTTGGCTCGCAACTGATCGGACAGTGCCGCCGAGGTCAGGCCGATCCGCGCCCGCAGCACCCGGACGTCGACGCGACCGAGCCGCTGGCCGAGCACGTCGACGGTGCCGGCCGTCGGGTGGAGGTAGCACGACGCGATGCGCAGCATGGTGGTCTTGCCCGAACCGTTGCGACCGAGCACCACCCAGCGCTCGTGGTCGAGCACGGTCCAGTCGATCCCGTCGAGGATGGCCCGGCCGTCGCGCACCACGCTCACCCCGCGCAGCTGCAGCGCCGCCGTCACCGGAGCATCCGCGCTCACTCGGGCACGGAGATGGGAATCTCGACCAGATGTGGCGCGCCCGACGCCAGTGCGGTGTTGACGACATCGCCGATGTCGACCGCGCTGTCGACCCGAGTAGCGGCCACGCCCATCGACGCCGCCGAGCGCGACGTAGTCGACATCGGGGTCCGTGATCTGCATGGCCACGTAGCGGTCGCGCTCCACGCTCTCGCCCTTGCGGCCTCGCAGGTAGTTCTTCAAGATGAGGTACTCACGGTTGACGAACACGGCGAACACCACGGGCAGGCGTTCGTGGGCGGCGGTCCACAGCGCCTGTGGCGAGTACATGGCCGAGCCGTCGCCCACGGCCGCCAGCACCGGGACGGCGCCGCCGTAGGCCAGGCTCACGCCGAGGGCGGCCGGCATGCCCCAGCCGAGGCCGCCGCCCTCGCAGAAGAAGTAGCGGCCGGGCTCGGTCCAGTGATGGAAGCCGCGCACGTAGACGCCCGTCGTGATGGCCTCGTCCACCACCGCCATGCCGGCGGGCATGGCCCGCACCACGGCGTGGGCGGCGGCCATGGGATCGAGCGGGGTGGAGCCGTAACGCTCACGTGCCGACTCTTCCAGGCGCTCGATCTCCGCCGCCCGCCGGACCCGCCCGGCTTCCAGCGCGTCCTTGGCCGCCACCGTGTCGGCCCGGTCGCGCACGAGCGGAAGCAGCGCGGCGAGGGTGGCGCGGGGATCGCCGATGAGACCGAGGCGCAGGGCGAAGGTGCGGCCGAGCTGCTGCGCGTCGGGGCAGAGCTGGACCAGCTCGGTGCCGTCGGGCAGCGGCGAGCCGTCGGTGTAGGGATAGGCCATGAACGGGCGGGCGCCGATGGCGAAGACGCGCTCGTAGGGCGCCAGCGCGGCGCGTATGGCGGCCGCGGCGGGCGCCAGCATGCCGGCGTACAGCGGATGGGTCGGCGGCAGCACCCCGACGCCGGTGAGCGGCGACGAGAAGACCGGCGCGCCCAACGTCTCGGCCAGCTCGGCGAGGGCGCCGACGGCGCCGGACGTCCCGACGTCGCGGCCGGCCACGATGGCCAGCTTCCCGACTGCCGGCCCGGTGAGCAGCTCCACCAGCTCGTCGAGATCACCGGCCGTGGTGCGGCGCACGATGTGCGACGGCGCCGGCACCGGCGCTTCGCCCTCCTCGTCCATCGTCGACATCGGCAGGCTCACGAACACCGGTCCACCCGGCGGGCCGACGGCATCGTGGAAGGCCCGTCGAAGGATGGTGCCCATCTCGCGCAGCGAGCGCACCTCGTGGGTCCACTTGCTCACCGGCTGCGCCAACCCGACGAGGTCGCCGGTGAGGAGCGGGTCGGCTTCGATGTGGCCGTAGTGCTGCTGGCCGGCGGTCACCACGAGGGGCGTGCCCATCGTCTGGGCATTGGTGAGGTTGCCGATGGCGTTGCCCAAGCCGGCCGAGGTGTGCAGGTTCAGGAACGCCGGGCGGCCCGTGGCCTGGGCGTAGCCGTCGGCCATCCCTACCGCCGTGGCCTCCTGCAGGCACAGCACGTAGTGCAGGTCGTCGGCGCCGGCAAGGGCGTCCATCAGCGGCAGCTCGGTGGAACCGGGGTTGCCGAACAGGTGGCGGACGCCTTCGGTCCGGAGCACCTCCAGCAGGGCGTCGCGGCCAGTGCGGGGCATGAGCTGCACCGTAGGCGATCCGGTCAGCGCGCGACGCGGGGGAGGGACGCCGTGCCGTTCTCACCCATGGCGCGCTCGCCGGTGTGACTGAGCCACGTGTCGTACATCGCGCCGTAGCGGCCACCCATGGCCACCAGCTCGCCGTGACTGCCCAGCTCCACGATCTTGCCGTCGTGCACCACGGCGATCCGGTCGGCGCGCATGGCCGTCGCCAGCCGGTGGGCGATCAGGATGGCGGTGCGCCCGTCGAGCACGGCGTCGAGGGCCCGCTCGATCTGGCCCTCGCTCTTGAGGTCGAGGTTGGAGGTGGCTTCGTCCAGCACGAGCACGCGGGGCCGGGCGAGGAAGGCTCGGGCGAGAGCGAGGAGCTGGCGCTCGCCCGACGACAACGATGTGCCCCGCTCGTGGACCGGCGAGTGGATGCCTTCTGGCAGCCGGTCGAGCAGGTCGTCGAGACCCACCGCCTGGCACGCCTCCAACACCTCGGCGTCGGTGGCTTCGGGCCGGCCGAAGGCGGCGTTGTCGCGCAGGCTGCCGGCGAAGAGGAAGGGCTCCTGTGGCACCACGCCCAGCTGGCGCCGTAGTGACGCCAGCGTGACGTCGCGCAGGTCGTGGCCGTCCAGCAGGATGCGACCGGCGGTCGGGTCGTAGAACCGGCACACGAGCTTGGCGATGGTGGACTTCCCCGAGCCGGTCTCGCCCACCAGGGCGAAGGTCTCGCCCGGCGCGACGGCCAGGGAGACGTCGTGCAGCACCGGCGTGGCGCCGTAGCCGAAGGTCACGTGCTCCAGCACGATGTGGCCGTCGATGGGAGGCAGCGGATGAGCGTCGGCCGCTTCGGCCACTGTCGGGCGCGTGGCCAGCAGGCCACGGAGCTTCACCACCGCCGCCTGGCCGGACTGGTACGTCGAGTACAGCTGCACGAGCTGCTGGATCGGTGCGAAGAAGGCGGCGAGGTAGAGCACGAAGGCCGTGAGCTCGCCGATCGAGAGCGTGCCGTTGAGCACCATCGTGCCGCCTACGCCCAGTACGACGACCTGCCCGAAGCTGCCGATGATGTCGGTCGCTGGACCGTACCTGGCGTTGATCTCGGCGGTGTCCACGTTGGCGTCCCGATAGCGCCCGACGATGTTGCGGTGGGCGTAGATGTTGTTGCGGCGCCGGTTGAAGGCGGTGATGACGCGGATGCCCGAGAGGCTCTCCGACAGGTCCGACAGCACGTCGGCGATGCGGTCGCGCACGACGCCGTACGCCCGGTCTGAGGCAATGCGGAACCAGATCGTGACCGCGGCCATGGCCGGAACCACAGCCAGCACCGTGATGATCGCCATCGTCGGTTGCAACGTGAACAAGATGACGGTGACCACGATCATGGTGAAGGCCTGGACACCGAGGTTCACGAGGCCGTCCTGGAAGAGCTGCTGCAACGCTTCGATGTCGCTCGTCATGCGGGTCAGCACCCGGCCCGCCTTCTCGTCGGTGTAGAAGTCGAGCGAGAGTCGTTGCAAGTGGGAGAAGACGCGGATCCGCAGGTCGAACAGGAGACGCTCGCCGAGGCGTCCGGTCCATGCGACGCGCAGCGAGCCCGCCACGATGCACACGATGACGCTGATGACGTAGACGATGGCAATGACGACGAGGGTCTGGGTGCTGCCCTTGGCGATGCCGTCGTCGATGCCGCGTTGGGTGAGCAGTGGGCCGATCTGCAGTGCCAGCGCCTCGATCACCACCAGCACGACGGCGAGCGCCAGACCCATGCGGTGGGCCGACAGGAACCGGCGCAGGGTGAACGGGCGGTCGTCGGTGGACCGAGGCTCGTATCGCTCCTTCGGCTCGGGGTGCTGCGGCTCGCGCTCCAAGATGACCTCGGCGCGTGCCCGCAGTTCCTCGGGCACGCCGGCGAAGGGCAACCCGGCGGCGGCGCTGGTCTGGGCACCGCCCGGGCCGAAACCCCCCCAGGCCATCAGTCGGCCTCGGCCATGGGTAGCTCGTCGAAGTCCCGGTCGAGGGTGTCTTCCTGCTCGATGCGGGCCAGCACCTCGGCGTAGCGGGGCTCACCGGCGAGGAGGTCGGCGTGGCGACCCTCGGCCACGACACGGCCGCCTTCCAGCAGGGCCACGCGGTCGGCGAGGGCGATGGTGGACAGCCGGTGGGCGATGACGATCGTGGTGTGCCCGGCGCGGCGGGCGGCGATGGCGTCATGGATGGCTTCCTCGACGCGCACGTCCACCGCGCTGGTGGCATCGTCCAGGATGAGGATGTGCGGCTCGGCCAGCAGGGTGCGGGCGATGGCGATGCGCTGGCGCTGGCCGCCCGACAGGTCGTAGCCGCGCTCACCGATGACGGTGTCGTACCCGTCGGGCAGGGCGCGGATGAAGCCGTCGGCCTGCGCCGCGTGGGCGGCCGCCTCGACCTCATCGAGCGGGGCCTCGGGGCGCCCGTAGGCGATGTTGGCGCGGATCGTGTCGGAGAACAGGAACGGTTCGTCGAGCACCACCCCGACGTGGTGGCGCACGCTCGTCTGCGTGAGGTCGCGGACGTCGTGGCCGTCGATGAGGACGCGACCGCCGGTGACGTCGTAGAACCGCAGCAGCAAGCGGATGACCGTCGACTTGCCGCTACCCGTCCGGCCGACGAGGGCGACGGTCTCGCCCGGCTCGACGGTGAAGGACAGGTGGTCGAGCACGGGCTGCCCGTCGCCGTAGGCAAACGTCACGTCGTCGAACTCGACACGACCGCTCACGCTGATGAGATCGACGGCGCCGGGGCGATCGACCACCGTGGAGCGCTCGTCCAGGACCTCGAAGATCCGCTTGGCCGATGCCGTTGCCCTCTGGCCCAGCATCAGCACGGTGGACAGGAACCGGAACGGCGCCTGGAGCAGCAACACGTAGGCGTTGAAGGCGACGAGGGCGCCGATGGTGACCTGCCCGTCGATGGCGAGGATGCCGCCGTAGAGCAGCACCGCGGCCAGACCGAGACGGGGGAGGTTCTCCATCAGCGGGCCGTACAAGGCGCGGGCGTCGTTCTGGGTCACCGACGACCACCGCAGCCGCTGCGCCGACTGGGCCAGCTTGGTGACCTCGCGATCCTCGGCGGCGAAGCTCTTCACCACCCGCACGCCCTGCACGTTCTCGTCGACGATGGTGGTGATCTCGGCGGCGCGGGCCTGCACGATCCACGACAGCGGGAACAGGATGTTGCGCAGCCGGACCCCGATGGCGAACGTGAAGGGCAGCGTGATGAGGGCGACGAGGGTGAGGGGAACGTTGACGGTGAGCATCAGGCCGATGGCCACCACGACGCTCACTGCATTGAGAGCGATCAGCGGCGCGAACGTGCAATACATCTGCACGGAGCGGATGTCGGAGTTGGCGCGTGAGATGAGCTGACCGGACTGCACGCGGTCGTAGAAGGCGAACGGCATGCGGGTGAGGTGGCCGTGCACGATCGTGCGCAGGTCGTACTCGAGATCGAAGGCAACGGTGTAGAGGGTGCGGCGGTACCACCATGTGAGGGCACCGCGCACGCCGGCCAGCGCCACCAGCGCGACCAGGTACGGCGCGAGGGGCTTCGTCTGATCCACCAACGCGTCGTCGATGGCCTGCATCGTCACCAGGGGCACCACCACGCCGGCCACCATCGCCACGAGGGCGGCCAGCAGGGCACCCCCGAAGGCCACCCGGCGAGCCCGCAGCAGGGGCCACACCCGCCGGTACCAGCCCAGGCTCTGGTCCGGATCGACGTGGCCGCGCGGCGGCCCCGCAACCGGTGTCACCCCCACGGGTTCGAAGTGCGACCAGGGACCGTCCGGATCCATTTCCATCGACGCTAACGGCGTCGTTTCCCGCATTCGCACTGCGTTGTCAGCGCGGCGCGGCACGCCGCGAGAGCGTGACCGGGTGCCCCGCGGCGAGCTGCCCGCAGGCGGCGTCGATGTCGGTGCCACGGTTCCGGCGGATGGTGGCGTTCACGCCGCGGTCCTCCAGGCTGGCCCGGAACGCACGCACGCGCTCGGCCGGCGATCCCGTGGTGGGCCAGCCCGGCGTGGGGTTCAGCGGGATGAGGTTCACGTGCGCCGCCAGTGGCAGCGAGTGGCAAAGGCCGGCCAGCTCTCCCGCGTCGGACGGCCGGTCGTTGACGCCGTCGATCATGGCCCACTCGAACGACAGCCGCCGACCCTTGGCCTGCAGGTACTCGGTGCACGCCTCCCGCAGCATCTCGATGGGGTAGCGCTGGTTGATCGGTACCAGCTCGTCGCGCAGGCGGTCGTTGGCGGCGTGGAGCGACAGGGCCAGGTTCACCGGTAGGGCCTCGGCGGCCATCCGCCGTATGCCGGGTACCACGCCGACGGTGGACATGGTGATGTGCCGCGCCGACAGCCCGAGATCGCCGTGCAGCCGCGTGACGGCGGCCCAGGTGCGGTCGTAGTTGGCGAACGGCTCGCCCATGCCCATGAACACCACGTTCGACACCCGGCGACCGGCGTCGCGGGCGCGGCGAGCGGCCCGTACGACCTGTTCCACGATCTCGCCCGTGGTGAGGTGGCGCTCGAAACCGGCCTGGCCGGTGGCGCAGAAGCCGCAACCCATCGCACAGCCGGCCTGGCTCGACACGCAGACCGTGGCGCGGTCGGGGTAGAGCATGAGCACCGTCTCGACGCGCGCGCCGCCGTCGAGCGCCCACAACAGCTTGACGGTGTCGCCCTGGTCGCTCACCCGCTCGGTCACGAGGTCGAGCGCCGGCGGCAGCACCTCGGCCAACCGGGCCCGCAGCGCCTTGGGCAGGGTGGTGAGCTCGTCCGGGGTGGCGAGCTGCTCATAGAGCCCGCGCCAGACCTGGTCTACGCGGTACCGGGGCTCACCGTCCAGCAACGACGCCAGCTCGTCTCGGCCGGCGTCGTAGCGGGTGGTCACCCGGTCAGGATACGGACGCCGCCAGCGCTTCGTAGTCGACCATGCGGCGCCGCAGCACATCGAGGCTGGCCGTCCAGAACGCCTCATCGTGGACGTCGATGCCGAAGCGGTGGCCGAGCGCGCCGGCATCGGCCAGGCCCACCGAGGCCAGCAGCCGGTCGTAGCCGTCGCGGAAGCGCTCGGGGTCGCGCTCGTACTCGGCGAACAAGCCCAAGCCGAAGAGCAGGCCGTAGGTGTACGGCCAGTTGTAGAAGTGGCTGCTGTAGTAGTGCGGCTTCACCGCCCACATGTAGGGATGCAGCGTCGCGCCGTCCAGGCCGTCGCCGTAGGCCTCGCGCTGGGCGCCGGTCATCAAATCGCACAGCTCGGTCGGCGACAGCGTCCGCTCGCGCCGGCGGCGGAAGACCTCGGCTTCGAAGAGCAGGCGGCTGTGGATGTCCACCACCACCTGGGCGGCACCCTGCAGGTCCGTGTCCAGCAGGCCCAGGCGTTCCGTGCCGGTGGCGCCGTCGAGGCCGGCGGCCACCACGAGCGTCTCGCAGAAGATGCTCGCCGTCTCGGCCAGGGCCATGGGCAGCCGCCGCTGCATGGGCGTGAGCGCCGCCAGCTGGGTGTTGTGATAGGCGTGGCCCAGCTCGTGGGCCAGCGTCTGCACGCTGTCGAAGGAGCCCGCCCAGTTGAGGAGCACCAAGGAGCGGTCGCCGGTGAGCGACATGCAGAACGCACCACCGCGCTTGCCGGCTCGGGGTTCGGCGTCGATCCACCGCTCCGTCAACGCCCGTTGGGCCATGGCTTCGAGACCGGGCGAGTAGCGACCGAAGGAGCCGGTCACCAACGCGCATCCCGCGTCCCACGACACGGTGCCAGGAGCGACCGGGAGAGGGGCGAACAAGTCCCACCAGGGCAAGCCGTCGCGGTGGCCGTGCAGGCGCGCCTTCACCCGCAGCCAGCGCCGGAAATCGGGGAGTGCCGCGTCGACGGCGGCCCGCATGGCGTCGAAGGTGGGCCGGTCGACGGCGTTGGCGAACAGCGACGCGTTCAGGGGATCGTCCCAACCACGGCGATCGTTCACGGCGTTGGCTTCGCCCTTGATGGCGTTCAGAGCCGCCGCACACGTCGTGGCCACCGCCGGCCACGTCGCCTGCTCGGCGTCGAAGGCGGCCCGGCGCACGGCCGCGTCAGGATGGGTGGCGAGACCGCGCACCGCCGTCATCGGCAGGGTCTCCTCGTGCCCGTCGGGGAAGGCGACACCGGCGTTCAGCTGGGACGTGACGTCTTGGTGGAGCCGGGCCCACGCCGACGACCCGGTGACGGCGAGGTCGGCGTAGAGGGCTTCCTGAGCCCCGGGCATCTGGTGCTCGGCGCGCGCCGCGGCGCGGGCCAACGCAAAAGCGTGATCGGCGGCCAGAGGGCTGGCCTCGACCAGTGCAGCCGGGCCGAGGGCGGCGATCCATGCGGCCAGCCGGGCGGCGAGCTGGCGCATGGTGGCGGCGTCGCGCTCCAGGGTGGAGTAGATGCCCTGGGCGGCGTCGTCGCGGCTGTTGGTCGTGACGTAGCTGGCGACGAAGGCCCGTAGCACCTCGAACTGGCGCTCGACATCGTTGGTCTCGTCGAGGACGGTCTCGAGGGCGGCTACCTCGTCGGGCGACGGCGGGTGCGGCTTGGTCTCACCGACGCCGTGCTCGTCGTAGCGGGCCACGAGGCGGTCGAGGTCGGCCCCCAGACGTTCCCGGGCGGCGGTCAGCTCGCGGGACTGGAGCGACGGGAAGACGTCGGTCACGTCCCACCGCGGCAGCGGCGCCGCGTCGGGCCCGGCAGGCGTCTCGGTGGCGGTCATGGTGCACGGTCCTACCATCGGGGCGTGTCGCGAACCGCGCGTTCCCCGCCGTCCTCATCCGGAAGGCCACGCCACTGGCCGCATCGGGTGGTTGCGGGCGGCGGTGCTCGGAGCCAACGACGGCCTGCTCTCCACCGCCAGCCTCCTGGTCGGCGTCGCCGCCGCCGAGGTCAGCCGCTCAGTGCTCCTGACGACGGGCATCGCCGCGCTGGTGGCCGGCGCGGCGTCGATGGCCGTCGGCGAGTACAGCTCGGTCAGCTCCCAGCGCGACGCCGAGATGGCCGACCTGTCGCTCGAGCGCGAGGAGCTGGAGACCAGTCCCCGCAGCGAGCTGGTGGAGCTGCAGGGCATCTACGTGCGCCGCGGGCTGGATCCGGGGCTGGCCCATCAGGTCGCCGAGCAGCTCACCGCTCACGACGCGCTGGGGTCTCACGCCCGCGACGAGCTCGGTCTCGACCCCGGTGCCCTCGCCCGGCCGGTGCAGGCGGCCGTGACCTCAGCGGTCAGCTTCTCGATCGGTGCCCTGGTGCCGCTGCTGTGCGTCGTGGTGGCCAGCCGGGGCGTCCGGGTGCCGGCGTGCATCGTCGTGACGCTGGTGAGCCTCGGTGTGCTCGGTGCCGTCGGGGCCGGTCTGGGCAACGCATCGCGGGTGAAGGGCGCCCGGCGCGTTCTCGTCGGCGGGGCGGTGGCGATGGCCGTCAGCTTCGTGCTGGGCCACCTGGTGGGCGCTGCGGTTTGATCGCTGCTACTCGGCCGGGGCGACGTCGCCCACGAAGGCGCGATCGCCGTGGTGCACCTCGAAGCCGAGGTGCTCGTAGAGGTGAACGGCGGCGGTGTTCGTGGCGTCGACGTAGAGCATGCCCACGCCGATGCCCTGGCGGGCGAGGTGGTCGAGACCGGCCAGGGTGAGCGCCTTGCCCAGGCCGGTGCCGTGGAAGTCGGGGTGGGCGGCGATCACGTAGATCTCACCGAGCACGGGGTCGCGCTCGGCGTGCACCTTCGTCCAGCAGAACCCGGCCAGACGGCCGTCGCGTTCGTGCAGCAGGAAGCCGGCCGGATCGAACCACGGCTCCTGCTCCCGCGCCCGGATGGTCTCGAGCGTCCAGCCGCCCTGTTCCGGATGCCACGCGAAGGCGCGGTTGTTGACCTCCAGCCACGCGTCCTCGTCCTGGCCCACCACGAACGGCCGGGTCGCCAGCTCGAAGGGAATGCCCGTGGGCAGCGGGCGCTGCATCTGGAAGAGCAGCCGACCCGGGCTCAGCCCGACCGCGTCGGCCACCCGGGCGTGGGCATCGGTGGCGCGCGTCACCCACCAGTGCACGTGGCCGCCGCCCTCGGCCCCCACGATGCCGACCGCGGCCCCGACCAGTTCCAGCCCCAACTGCTCGAGGCGGACTCGTTGCTCGGGGTCGACGACCAGCTCGATGCTCCACGTGTCGTTGCCGCGCGAGACCTGGGCGTAGGCGACGGGCGTGCCGTCGTCGGCGTCGCGTGCGACGAGGCCGGCGAAACCCTGGCGGCCGCCGTGGACGAGATCGAGCCAGAGGTGCTCCGACAGCGGCTGCTCACCATCGGCGCGCTCGGCGGCGGCGAGGAGCGTCGTGACCTCGTCGACGTCACCCGGCGCCATAGTCCGCTTGATCTCGAGGCACGACACGCTGCGAGGCTACGCAGGCGGCCTCGCCGGTCGTAACCTGCGCCGCCGATGGCCCGTCCGCGAACTCCCAAGGGCCGGACCCGCGAGGTGGTGCAGCGGCTCGCGTTCGAGTACCCCGGCACGGCTTCGGAGCTGTGCGCGCTGGATCACCGCAGCGCCTTCGAGCTGCTGGCGGCCACGATCCTGTCGGCTCAGACCACCGACGTCCGGGTGAACATGGTCACGCCGGCCCTCTTCGCCAGATACCCGACCCCGAAGGACCTGGCTGCCGCCGATCCGGGCGAGGTCGAGGAGGTCATCCGCTCGACCGGCTTCTACCAGAACAAGACCCGCAGCCTCATCGGGATGGCCCAGGGCGTCGTCGAGCGCTTCGGCGGTGAGGTGCCGGCGGCGCTGGAGGACCTCGTGACCCTGCCGGGCGTGGGCCGCAAGACGGCCAACGTGGTGCGCAGCGTCTGGTTCGACGAGCCGGGCCTGCCGGTCGACACCCACGTCACCCGCCTGGTCAAGCGGCTCGGTCTCACCGACGAGACCGACCCCGTCAAGATCGAGCTGGCCCTCAACGCCATGGTGGCGCCCGCGGAGCGTGGTGTTCTGAGCCTGCGGCTCATCCTGCACGGCCGCCGGGTCTGCGTCGCACGAACACCTGCCTGCGACATGTGCGTGGTGGAGGACTTCTGCCCGTCGTCTCGGCTGCCCCGTAAACGCTGAGAGTGATATCCGCGACGCCACTTGCACCCACCAGCAGGAGGAGTACGATGAGCAGCACCAACCAGGTTCCCGCCACCTGGTTTGAGGGCGATGCCGGGATCCGCCGCCTGGCGTCGCTGTGAGCGACGGCCCCGCAAGGGGCCGTCGCCGCATTTTGGGCCAAGTTCGTCCGGAACAGTTCACCGTACGTGACGGCTCGGCTTGAGTCACCGACGCTCAAGGCCTCTCACCGCCACCACACCGTGGTGGGGAGCTCGGACGGGGCCCGCTTGGGTGACGCCGATCCCGAATTCGTCGCGATCCACGTCACAGAGCCGCCAAGGGGAGGCGCGCGACGAGCGGGCGCCTCGGCGGCGCCCTCCGGCGCCGCTGACGCCGCAGGGCGTCGTGCCGACCGAGAACCGATTGACCGAGCGAAGCGAGCAGGCGGCGAAGCCGCCGCATCAGGGGAGCAATGCGCGGCGGGCTTGCTCCACGTTGCGGGCGGCGGCGCGGACCGTGCGCTCGGCGTCGAACAGCGCCGCCACCACGTCGTCGTGGCCCGTGGCCTCGTAGGCCAACCCCAGCTCGCCGAGGCGGCGCTCCAGCTCGGCCAGGGTGGTGGCGAGGGACGAGAGCTCGGCGGCATCACCCGGCATGCCCCGAGTGTGGCCGAGCGCCGCCGCCGGTCGCCAGCACGGGCCGGGAATGCGGGCGGGGCGTCGCGGGGACCGCCGGTAGCCTCGCCTCCACGATGCTGACCCGACTCGACCTGCGTGGCGCCACCGATGTGGCCTCGTTCCTGCCCCGTCCCGCCGACCAGGGCCTGGAGCCGGTCAACGAGGTCCGAGCCATCCTCGATGCCGTCCACGACAAGGGTGACGTAGCCGTACGCGAGCTCACGAGCCGCTTCGACGGCGTCGACCTCGACGACCTCCGTGTACCCATCCAGGAGTGCACGGCCGCCCTCGCCCGCATCCCGGCCGCCCTGCGGGCGGCGCTGGAACTGGCCGCCGGGCGCATCGAGGCCTACCACCAGACCCAGGTCCACGCGGCCACCGTCTTCGACCGCGACGGCATCCGGGTCCAGTCCCGATCCGTCCCTGTCGACCGGGCCGGCTGCTACGTGCCCGGTGGGCGCGCCGTCTACCCGTCCACGGTGCTGATGACGGTCCTGCCGGCCTGGGTGGCCGGTGTGCCCGAGATCGTGCTGGCCGTGCCCCCCGACCGGACCACCGGCCTGCCTCCCGACGCCACACTGGCGGCGGCGGCCATCGCCGGCGTGGACGAGGTGTACCGCATCGGCGGTGCCCAGGCCATCGGTGCGCTGGCCTACGGCACCGAGTCGGTCCGGGCCGTCGACGTGATCGCCGGACCGGGCAACGTCTACGTCGCCGTGGCCAAGCGCATGGTGGCCGGCGAGGGGCGCGTCGGCGTGCCGTCGGCCTTTGCCGGGCCCAGCGAGGTCGTCGTGGTGGCCGACGCCAGCGTGCCGTCGGAGTTCGCCGCCATCGATGTGGTGGTGCAGGCCGAGCACGGCCCCGGCGGGTTGGCGTGGCTGGTCACCTGGGACGAACGGGTGCTCGAGGCCGTGATCGAGGCTGTCGGCCGCATCGCCGCCGCCTCGCCCCGCAAGGACGACTTGGAGGCCACGCTGGGCACCAACGGTTATGCCGTCCTGGTCGACGGGCCCGAGCAAGCCATCGCCGTGGCCAACGCCATCGCGCCCGAGCACCTCGAGCTCATGTGTGCCGACGCCGAGACGCTGGTGCCGCTGGTGCGCCACGCCGGGGCCGTGTTCTGCGGCCCGTGGAGCCCGGCCAGCCTGGGCGACTACGTCGCCGGGCCGTCCCACGTGCTGCCGACCAACGGCTCGGCCCGCTTCGGCCAGGCCCTCACCGTGGCCGACTTCACCAAGCAAGTGCACGTCGTGACGGCCAGCGAGGCCGGTGTCCGAGCCGCCGCCAGCGCCGTCGTGGCGCTGGCCGAAGCGGAAGGCCTGCCGGCCCACGCTGCCAGTGTGCGGTGGCGGTCGCAGTGACGGAGCCGGTGCCGGTGCGCGACGACCTGCGGGCGCTGGAGGGCTACCACTCGCCGCAGGTGTCCGTGCAGGTGCGGCTCAACACGAACGAGTCGCCCGAGCCGCCGCCGGCGGCATGGCGCGACGCCTTCGCCGCCGAGCTGTCGCGGATCGAGTGGCACCGCTACCCCGACCGCGCCGCGACGGCACTGCGCACCGCCATCGCATCCCTGCACGGGGTTCGGCCGGACCAGGTCTTCGCCGCGAACGGGTCGAACGAGGTGCTCCAGACGCTGCTGCTGGCCTACGGCGGCCACGGACGCACGGTCGCCACGTTCGAGCCCACCTATCAGCTGCACAGCCACATCGCCCGCATCACGGGCACCGGTGTGGCCGAGGGTGAGCGTTCGGGCGACTTCAACCTCGACCTGGCCGAGGTACGCCGCGTGCTGGCCGAGGCCCGGCCCGTCATCGCCTTCCTGTGCTCGCCCAACAACCCCACCGGCATCGTCGAGCCGCAGCCGGTCGTGCGCGAGGTGCTGGATCTGGCTCCCGCGCTGGTCGTCGTGGACGAGGCCTACGGCCAGTTCGCTCCGTGGTCGGCCCTCGATCTGGTCGACGACGACCGGCCGCTCGTGGTGACCCGCACGTACTCCAAGACGTGGTCGATGGCGGCCAGCCGGCTCGGCTACCTCGTGGGACCGGCATGGCTGGTGGCCGAGTTGGACAAGGTGGTGCTGCCGTACCACCTCGATGCGGCCAAGCAGGTGGCCGGGCGGCTCGCCCTGCGCTTCGCCGACGAGATGGAGTCCCGCGTGAAGGCAGTGGTGGCCGAGCGCGAGCGGCTGACGGCGGCGTTGGCCGACCTGCCGGTGCACGTGTGGCCGTCGGGCGCCAACTTCATCCTGTTCCGGCCGCAACTGCACGACGGCCACGACGTCTGGACGGCGCTGCTGGAGCGTGACGTCCTCGTGCGCGACTGCTCGTCGTGGCCGCGCCTGGACGGCTGCCTGCGGGTCACCATCGGCACCCGCGACGAGGACGACGCCTTTCTCGGTGCCCTGGCCGAGGTGCTCGGGTGAGCCGTTCGGCGACCCGGCACCGGGCCACGAAAGAGACCGACGTAGCGGTCAGCATCGACCTCGACGGCACCGGCCGCACCGAGGTCAGCACCGGTCTTCCCTTCTACGACCACATGCTCGACCAACTCGGTCGTCACGGCGGGTTCGACCTCTCGGTGAAGGCGACGGGTGATCTCCACGTCGACAGCCACCACACCGTGGAGGACACGGCCATCGTGCTGGGCGAGGCCTTCCGCGAGGCCGTCGGCGACAAGGCCGGCGTGCGTCGCTTCGCCAGCGGCCGCTTCCCCCTCGACGAAGCGCTGGTCGACGTGGCCCTGGACCTGTCCGGGCGTGCGTTCGTGGTGTGGGAGGTGGACCTGCCCGAAGCGATCCCCCTCGGCTCGCCGCCGTTCGATCCCAGCCTGGCCGAGCACGCCATCGCCAGCTTCGCCACGGCCGCCGGCATCACCCTGCACATCACGCTGGTGCGTGGCCGCAACGTGCACCACATCGTCGAGGCGTCGTTCAAGGGCCTGGCCCGGTGCCTTCGCGACGCGGTGCGGGTCGACGGTGCCGGCGTGCCGTCCACGAAAGGTGTGCTGTAGCCATGAAGCCGTTGGTGGCCGTCCTCGACTACGGCATCGGGAACCTGCGCTCGGCCCAGAAGGCGCTGGAGCGCGTCGGCGCCGACGCCCGGCTGACCGCCGATCAGGGACTCGTGGCCGACGCCGATGCGGTGGTGCTTCCGGGCGTGGGCAACTTCGGTCGGTGCATGGAGGCGCTGCACGACGCCCGCCTCGACGGCGCCGCCCTCGACGCCATCGACGGGGGCCGACCGTTCCTGGGCATCTGCGTCGGCATGCAGATGCTGTTCGACGCCAGTGAGGAGTGCCCCGGCGTCGCCGGTCTCGGCGTGCTCGGCGGCACGGTGCGCTGGCTGCCCCCGGGCGTGAAGCGTCCGCAGATGCAGTGGAACGTGCTCGAGCCCACCCGCGCCGGCTCCCTGTTCGCCGGCGCCGGCGATCGCCCGTGGGCCTACTTCCTCCACTCGTTCCACGCCGTCCCCGACGACGCCGACGTCGTGGCGGCCTACTGCGACTACGGCGGCCCCGTGGTGGCGGCGGTCGAGCGGGCCAACGTCGCGGCCGTGCAGTTCCACCCCGAGAAGTCCGCCGCTGCCGGTCTGGCCCTGCTGGCCCGGTGGGCGGCGACGGTCGGCGTGGCGGCATGAGCGGGGTCGAGCTCTACCCGGCCATCGATCTGCGCGACGGCAAGGCCGTGCGCCTTGTGCGCGGCGACTACGACGCCGAGACCATCTACGACGACGATCCCGTGGCGGTGGCGGCTGGCTTCGCCGCCGACGGCGTCAGGTGGCTGCACGTCGTCGACCTCGACGCCGCCCGCACCGGTGAGCCGGTGAACCGACCCATCGTCGGGGCCATCAGCGCTGCGGTCGGCGTGCACGGTGTGCTGGTGCAGAGCGGTGGTGGCGTGCGCTCCGAAGAAGCGGCCGACGCCTTGGCCGACGCCGGCGTGGCCCGGGTGGTGGTGGGCAGCGCCGCCCTCGAAGATCCTGACCTCGTGCGCCGCATTGCCGCTCGCCAGCCGGTCGCCGTCGGCCTCGACGGTCGTCGGGGCGTGGCGGCGATGCACGGCTGGCTGAATGACTCCGCCGTGAGCGTGCTCGATGCGCTCGCCGGTTTCGAGGACGCCGGGGTGGAAGCGGTGGTGCTCACCGAGATCACGCGTGACGGCACGCTGGAAGGCGCCGATCTCGACGGTCTGCGCACGGCCCTGGAGCGCACCACCATGCCGGTGATCGCGTCGGGCGGTGTCGGCACCTTGGAGGACCTGGAAGCCCTCGCCTCGCTGGAGTACGACGGCCGTCACCTCGCCGGGGTCATCGTCGGCACCGCGCTCTACGAGCACCGGTTCCGGGTGGCCAAGGCCATGTCGGTGCTCGGCTCGGTGTACTGACGGGTGCGCACGGCGCGGGTCATCCCCTGCCTCGACGTCACCGCCGGCCGGGTCGTGAAGGGCGTCAACTTCGTCGGCTTGCGCGACGCCGGCGACCCGGTGGAGCTGGCCGCCCGCTATGACGCCGAGGGGGCCGACGAGCTCGTGTTCCTCGACATCACGGCGTCCTCGGACGGCCGCGACACGATGGTGGAGGTGGCTCGGCGCACGGCCGAGGAGGTCTTCATCCCGTTCACCATCGGCGGGGGCATCCGCCGGCTCGACGACGCCAGGCGGTTGCTGCGCGCCGGTGCCGACAAGGTGAGCGTGAACACCAGCGCGGTGGAGCGACCGGTGCTGATCGCCGAACTCTCAGGCGAGTACGGCGCCCAGTGCGTCGTGTGCGCCATCGACGCGAAGGCCCGGCGCGGTGGTGACGGTTGGGAGGTGTTCGTGCACGGCGGCCGCACACCGACGGGCATCGACGTGCTGGCGTGGGCCGAGGACGCAGTGCGGCTGGGCGCCGGTGAGATCCTGCTGACGTCGATGGACCGCGACGGGACGCGCGACGGCTACGACTGCGTGCTGACGCGCGCGGTGGCCGGCGCCGTCAACGTGCCCGTGATCGCCAGCGGGGGCGTGGGCACGCTGCAGCATCTGGTCGAGGGCGTGGTCGACGGCGGCGCCGATGCGGTGCTGGCGGCGTCGATCTTCCACTTCGGTGAGCACACGGTGGCCGAGGCCAAAGCGGTGCTGGCGGCCGCCGGCGTCACCGTCCGCCCCGCGCTCTCCGCGCGTACTGACGCGTTTTTCGGTCCATAGCGACACGCGCGGTACATCAGTTCGGCGGTTGGCCTCCGATGGTCAGGGCCGCAGCGCTTGCGCCGCGGCCACCGCCCGCTCGGCGACGACCGCGGTGGCGCCGGCGAGGAAGTGGTCGGCCATCGCGACGACCTCCACCGTGGTGGCCAGCCACGCCGCGGTGGACTCCTGCATGACGGCGGGCGGCGTGTACTGGTCGTGCTCGGGGGCCTCGATCACCTTCGGCCGATGATCGGTGGCGGCGATCAGCGCGCCGCGCCCGGCCATGGCGAGGGGGGGAGCGACGGCGTACCACCCGTCGAGACGCGGGTCGGCCACCGACAGCGCCACCCGAGCACCGAAGGAATACCCGGCGAGCAGCAGCGGTCCGTCGCCGGCCACGGGCGCGATGGCGTCGATGGCAGCGACGACATCGAGGCGCTCGGCCTCGCCCTCGCCATGGTCGCCGCCTGATCGGCCGACGCCCCGGAAGTCGAATCGCACGGTGGCCACACCGGCCTCGCTCAGGGCGCGGAAGAGGGCGTCGACCACCGAGTTGCGCATGTCCCCGCCGTACAGCGGATGAGGGTGACACACGACGGCGGCGGCCCACGGAGCCCGGGGCACGGCCGCTTCACCGTCCAGGATGACACCGTCGATGGTCTCCAGCACCAGGCGTTCGGCTTCGACGCTCACCGTCCAGACGGTACCGTCGTGTCGGTGCCAGGAGCGGATCCGAAGCTGCCCATCAAGATGCTGAACGATCGCCTGCTGGTGAGGATCCCCGCGAGGACGGCGAGCGCAAGACCTCGGGCGGCATCCTCATCCCGGCAACGGCGCAGGTGGCCAAGCGTCTGGTGTGGGCCGAGGTCATGGGCGTCGGCCAGAACGTTCGCACGGTGCAGGTAGGTGACCAGGTGCTGTTCTCGCCCGAGGACCGCTACGAGGTCGAGGTGCGCGGCGACGACTACCTCATCCTGCGCGAGCGTGACATCCACGCCGTCGCCGCCGAGCGGGTCGAGGGTTCCACCGGGCTCTATTTGTAGGAAGGCGTTCGCGGGACCGGCCCGTAACATCGTCGCATGCCCACCGGCACCAGGATCGACGCCTCCCCCGAGCAGCTCGCCGCCGTGAAGTACACCGACGACGGGTTGGTGGCGGCCATCGTCCAGGAGGAGCGGACCGGCGAGGTGCTGATGATGGCGTGGATGACACCCGAGACATTGAGACTCTCACTGGAAGAAGGCCGCACCGTCTTCTGGAGCCGCAGCCGCAACGAGGTGTGGCGCAAGGGCGAGACGTCGGGGGAGCGCCAGTGGGTGCGCTCGGCGTACTACGACTGCGACGGCGACACGCTGTTGTTCGTGGTGGATCAAGATGGCGCCGGCGCCTGCCACACCGGCGAGCACTCGTGCTTCCACCGCCGCTTCGGGGCATGACGTGATCCGTCCCAGCCGCGACGAGTTCCACTCCCTCGCCGCCACCTACTCGGTCGTGCCGGTCTGGATGGAGGTCCTGGCCGACCTGGAGACCCCGGTATCGGCCTACGCCAAGCTCGTCGGCGACGGCACCGGCTTCCTGCTGGAGTCGGTCGAGCACGGCGAGCGCTGGAGCCGGTTCTCGTTCGTCGGGCGCCAGCCGTCGGCCACGTTGGTGCTGCGCGACGGCAAGATCACCGTCGACGGCACCATCCCGACCTCCGTGCCCCTCGACCGCGGCATGTTGGTGGCCCTCGACGCGCTGCTCCACGCCTACCGGTCGCCCGCCATCGCCGACCTCCCGCCCAACCAGGGTGGCGTCATGGGTTACCTCGGCTACGACGTCGTGCGCGAGGTGGAGCACCTCCCGCACCAGCCCCACGACGACCTGCACTTGCCCGACGCCGTCATGAGCGTCATCGGCAGCCTGGCCGCCTTCGACCACTGGCGCCAGCGGGTGTCGCTCATCGAGAGCGTGCCGGTGCTCGGCCTCAGCCGCGACGAGCTGGACGTCGCTTATGACGAGGGCGCCCGTCGGGTGGAGGCGATGGCGGTGCAGCTCGGCCAGCCGCTGCCGTACATCGCGGTGGAGCCGCCCGATCCCGGCGAGCCACTGCCGGACGTGCGCTCCAGCATGCCCGCCGGGCAGTACGAGAGCGCCGTCGAGGTGGCCAAGGAGCACATCCTGGCGGGCGACATCTTCCAGGTCGTGCTGTCGCAGCGCTTCGACCTCGATCTCGACGCCGACCCGTTCGACGTGTATCGGGTGCTGCGCCAGGTCAACCCCAGCCCGTACATGTACTTCCTGCGCCATCCGGAGGTCACCATCGTCGGTTCCTCGCCCGAACCGCTCGTGCAGCTGGTCGACGGCCGGGTGATCTCTCGCCCTATCGCCGGCACGCGGCGCCGCGGTCGCACCGACGACGACGACCGGCGCATGGCCGGCGAGTTGAAGGAGAACCCCAAGGAGATCGCCGAGCACGTGATGCTGGTGGACCTCGCCCGCAACGACGTGGGCCGGGTCGCCCGCTTCGGCACCATGCACGTTGACGAGCTGATGACGCTGGAGCGTTACAGCCACGTCATGCACCTCACGTCGCAGGTGTCCGGGGAGCTGGTCGAGGGCAAGGGTGCCATCGACGTGCTGCGGGCCACGCTGCCCGCCGGCACCGTCAGCGGGGCGCCGAAGGTGCGGGCCATGGAGATCATCGACGAGCTGGAGCCGAGCAAGCGGGGCCCCTACGCCGGCGTGGTCAGCTACCTCTCGTTCTCTGGCAACATCGATACGGCCATCACCATCCGTACGATGGTGATCGGGCCGCGGGGCGCGTCGGTGCAGGCGGGTGCCGGGATCGTGGCCGACTCCGACCCTCAGTTGGAGGAGTACGAGTGCCGCAACAAGGCGGCGGCGTTGCTGGCGGCCGTTCCGGCGGCGCGGCGCATGACGAAGAAGAGGTTGAGCTCATGAGCATCCAATCGCCCACCATCGCCCGAGGCATGGTGTGGTGCGAGGTGCCGCGCGACGCCATGGTGGTGGCGGGACCGGATGCCGAGACCTACCTCCAGGGTCAGCTGTCCCAGGACGTCGGTGCGCTGGCGGTCGGGGCCTCGGCGTGGACGTTCCTGCTCCAGCCGACGGGCAAGGTGGACGTGCTGGCCCGCGTGACGCGCCGCGCCCCCGACGCCTACCTGCTCGACACCGACGGCGGCTCCGGTACGGCGCTGGCGGCACGGCTGCAGCGCTTCCTGCTGCGCACGAAGGCCACCATCGAGCCGCTGGCGTGGCAGGCGATCGCTGTGCGCAATCCCGGTCCCACGCTGGTCACCACCAGCGCGGCGTTGGTGCTGAACGCCGATTGGCACGACCAGCGCGGCTTCGACCTGCTGGGCGAGTCGGTCGAGCCGCCGCTGGGTGCCACCCGCATCGAGCGGCCGGCTTACGAGCGGCTGCGCATCGAGGCCGGCTGGCCGGCCATGGGCACCGAGCTCACGGAGGACACCATCCCGGCCGAGTCGGGCGTGGTGCCGCTGGCGGCGTCGTTCACCAAGGGCTGCTACACCGGCCAGGAACTGGTGGCCCGCATCGACAGCCGCGGCGGCCATGTGCCCCACTTCCTGCGCCACGTGCGGCTCAACCGCCCGGCGCGGGCGGGCGACGTGGTGGAGGTGGACGGCAAGGACGTCGGGCGGCTCACGAGCGTCTCGGGCGACCTGGCCCTCGCCTACGTGGGGCGAGCGGTGGAGCCGCCGGCGCTCTCCTCACTGGGCACCATCGAGGCCATCCCGGGAGCCCGCTTCACCTCCGCGTAGCTAACCTCACCGTCGCCATGGCGACGTACCTCGATCGCATCCTGGTCGCGCACCGAGCTGCGGCGCGCGGGGAGCTGCGGTCGCTCAGCTCGCTCGTGAACTCGGCATCGACGATGACGCCGGCACGGGGGTTCCGGGCCGCCATCGAGGCGTCACCCGGGCTCGCCGTCATCGCCGAGATCAAGCGGCGATCACCGTCCAAGGGTGACCTCAACGCCACGCTCGATCCCGCTTACGTCGCCATGACCTACGAAGACGGCGGGGCGGCGTGCCTGTCGGTGCTGACCGACCGTGAGTTCTTCGGCGGCTCGGCTACCGACCTCACCGAGGCGCGCGCCGTCACCAAGTTGCCGGTCCTGCGCAAGGACTTCACCGTGGCCCCCCACGACGTGTGCGACGCTCGTCTCATGGGGGCCGACTGCGTCCTGCTGATCGCCGCCGCCCTCAGCCGCGACGACCTGCACACCTTCCACGCCCTGGCGCTGGAGATCGGCCTCGACGCGCTGGTCGAGGTCCACGACGAGAGCGAGCTGGACGTGGCCCTCGCCGCCGGCGCCACCCTGGTCGGGGTCAACCAGCGCGACCTGGTCACCTTCGAGGTCGATCACGAGCGGGCGGTGCGCATGGCCGCCGCCATCCCCGACGGCGTGGTGAAGGTGGCCGAGTCGGGCGTGCGCGGCGGCGCCGACGCGCGGGCACTGCATCAAGCCGGCTACCACGCCGTGCTGGTCGGTGAGACGCTGGTGACGGCGGCCGACCCCATCCGTACCATCCACGAGCTGAAGGGCGAGGATCGATGACCGACACCACGACCGTGCGCTACCACTTGTCCGCCGACCAGATGCCGACGGCCTGGTTCAACGCGTTGCCCAGGCTGCCCGAGCCCCTCCAGCCGCCGCTGCACCCGGCCACCAAGGAACCGATCGGGCCCGATGCCCTGGCCCCGCTGTTCCCGATGGGCCTCATCGCCCAGGAGGTCTCGACCGACCTGTGGATCGACATCCCGGGCGAGGTCCTGGACGTGCTGCGGCTGTGGCGGCCCACGCCGCTCGTGCGGGCCCGTCGCCTGGAGCAGGCGTTGGGCACGCCGGCGCGCATCTACTACAAGGACGAGTCCGGCAGCCCGGCCGGCTCGCACAAGCCCAACACGGCCGTGCCGCAGGCGTTCTACAACAAGGCCGAAGGCATCAACCGCCTCACCACCGAGACGGGCGCCGGCCAGTGGGGAACGGCGCTGGCTTTCGCCACGGCGCAGTTCGACATGACCTGCAAGGTGTACATGGTGCGCACGTCGTACGACTCCAAGCCGTACCGCCGGGTCATCATGGAGACGTGGGGCGCCGAGTGCGTGCCCTCGCCGGTCGACGACCCGACGTCACCCGGCTCGTTGGGTCTGGCCATCTCCGATGCCGTGCTCGACGCCGCCAGTCGCGAGGACTCGCACTACTCGCTCGGTTCGGTGCTCAACCACGTGCTGCTGCACCAGACGGTGATCGGGCTGGAGGCCAAGGAGCAGCTGGCACTGGCGGGGGAGCGACTGCCCGATGTCGTGATCGCCCCGTGCGGCGGCGGCTCGAACCTGGGTGGTCTGGCCCTGCCGTTCCTGGAGGACGCCGACGTTCGTCTCGTGGCGGTCGAGCCGTCGTCGTGCCCCACCCTCACCGAGGGCCGCTTCGAGTACGACTTCGGCGACAGCGTGGGGATGACCCCGCTCTTGCCGATGTACACCCTGGGCCACGACTTCATGCCGCCGTCCATCCACGCCGGCGGCCTGCGCTACCACGGCGACTCGCCCATCATCAGCCTGCTCGTGAAGCTGGGCCGCATGGAGGCCATCGCCTACCCGCAGGGGAAGGTGTTCGAGGCCGGGAAGCTGTTCGCCGTCGCCGAGGGCAAGGTGGCCGCCCCGGAGGCGTGCCACGGCATCCGTGCCGCCATCGACGAGGCGCTGGCGGCCAAGGAGACGGGCGAGGAGAAGGTCATCCTGTTCAACTACTGCGGCCACGGGTTCCTGGACCTGGCCGCCTACGACGACTTCAACCACGGCCGCCTCATCGACGCCTGACCTTCGCGTACTGACGCGATCATCGGTCAATAGCGACACGCGGCGTACATCGGTCCAATAAGAACCCCGGTCGGGAGGGGGTGCTCCGGTACCCTCCCGCCTGGATGTTCGTGAAGATCTGTGGCATCACCAACGAGGATGACGCCCTGCTGGCCGTCGCCTTGGGCGCCGACGCCGTGGGCTTCGTGTTCGCTCCGTCGGTGCGCCAGATCGCCGTGAAGCAGGCCTACGACATCGCCCGCCGGCTGCCGCCCGAGATCCTCACCGTCGGCGTGTTCCGTGACGCCGCCCCCGACTGGGTGGTGCGCCAGCTCAGCGACGCCGGCCTCAAGGCGGCCCAGCTCCACGGGAACGAGACGCCCGAGATCACCCGGGAGGTCCGGCACCACGTCGGCTACGTGATCCAGGCGTTCCCGGCCGGCGCCCAGGCACTGGAGCGGGCCGAGGAGTACGGCGCCGACGTCATCCTGATCGACTCGGCCACGCCCGGCTCGGGCACCGTGTTCGACTGGTCGCTGGTGGATCAGGCGCCGCTCGGAGTCAAGATCCTGCTGGCCGGCGGGCTCACACCCGACAACGTGGCCACCGCCATCGCCCGGGTGAAGCCGTGGGGCGTCGACGTGTCGAGCGGCGTGGAGCGAGAGCCGGGCCGCAAGGATCCGGTGAAGCTCAAGGAGTTCATCGAGGCCGCTCGGGCCGCCGCTCCCATTCCGTACCGGGGGCCCGACGAGATGCCGTACGACTGGGCCGACGAGTAACCGTCGCCCTGAGATTGGAGTTGTGTTGTGACGTCGTTGATGGCGGAGCCATCCCCTGAGGGTCGCTTCGGCGAGTTCGGCGGCCGGTTCGTCCCCGAATCGCTGATGCCGGCGTGCCTCGAGCTGGAGGTGGCGTTCCGCGAGGCATGGGCCGACCCCGTGTTCCGCGACGAGCTCCACGCCGCCCTGCGCGACTACGCGGGCCGGCCGTCGCCGCTCACGGAGTGCCGCAACCTCGGCGACCAGCTGGGACTGCGGCTGCTGCTCAAGCGTGAGGACCTCAACCACACGGGCAGCCACAAGATCAACAACGTGCTGGGCCAGGCCCTGCTGGCCCGGCGGATGGGCAAGCGCCGGCTGGTGGCGGAGACCGGCGCCGGCCAGCACGGTGTGGCCACGGCCACCGCCGCCGCACTGCTGGGGATGGACTGCGCCGTGTACATGGGTGCCGTCGACGTCGAGCGCCAGGCGCTCAACGTGTTCCGCATGAAGCTGCTCGGGGCCGAGGTCTTCCCGGTCGAGTCCGGCAGCCGCACGCTGAAGGACGCCGTCAACGAAGCCATGCGCGACTGGGTCGCGTCGGTCGAGACCACCCACTACTGCCTCGGGTCGGTGATGGGACCGCATCCGTATCCGTGGATGGTGCGGGAGCTGCAGCGGGTGATCGGCGACGAGGCCCGTGAGCAGTGCCGGGCGCTCACCGGCGCCGATCCCGACGTGGTGGTGGCGTGCATCGGCGGGGGCTCGAACGCGGCGGGCATCTTCGCCGGCTTCGTCGACACCGACGCCGAGCTGATCGGCGCCGAGGCTGCCGGCGGGGCTGCCATCGGCCGGGGCGTGCCCGGCGTGGTGCACGGCATGATGAGCTACCTCATGCAGGACGAGTACGGCCAGGTGCTCGAGGCCCATTCCATCTCCGCCGGGCTCGACTACCCGGGCATCGGGCCTGAGCACTCGCACCTGTCGACCACCGGACGAGCGCGCTACGTCGCCGTCAACGACACCGAGGTGGTGGCGGCGTTCCAGCTGCTGTCGCGCACCGAGGGCATCATCCCCGCGCTGGAACCGGCCCACGCATTGGCCTGGGTGGTGCGGGAGGCGGCGTCGCTGACCGGGCGCACCGTGCTGCTGAACCTGTCCGGTCGTGGCGACAAGGACGTCGCCCAGATCATGGACCTCCTCGGACAATGAGGCTGCTCGAAGCGGAACTGCGGGCGAGCCGAGCGGCCGGCCGGAAGCTGCTCGTGCCTTACATCACCGGCGGCGTCGAGGGCTGGGAGGACGCCATCCGGGCCGCCGGCCTGGCCGGTGCCGACGCCGTCGAGATCGGCATCCCCTTCTCCGATCCGGTGATGGACGGTCCGGTGATCCAGGCCGCCAGCCAGCTGGCCCTGGAAGCCGGGGCCACGCCGGCCGGCATCATCGACGCCATCAGCCGCCTCGACGCCGGCATCCCCCTCGCCGTCATGACGTACTACAACCTGGTGTTCCGCGCCGGGCACGAGCGCTTCGCCAAGTCGCTCGTGGCCGCCGGGATCGCCGGTGCCATCCTGCCGGACCTGCCGCTCGAGGAGTGCCGGCCGTGGTGCGCGGCGGCCGACGCCGCCGGGGTGGAGACGGTCATGCTGGCGGCCCCCACCGCCCCCGACGAGCGCCTGCCCCGGATCTGCGCCCGCTCGCACGGCTTCGTCTACGCCGTCGGCCTGCTGGGTGTCACCGGCGAGCGCGACAAGCTGGCCGACAGCGCCATCGAGATGGCCAGGCGGCTGAAGGCGGTCACCGACCTGCCGGTGCTGGTGGGCGTGGGTGTGTCGAACGCGGCGCAGGCAGCGGCGGCGGTGCGGGTGGCCGACGGCGTGATCCAGGGGGCGTCGGTGGTGCGGCGCCTGCTCGACGGCGGCCCGGAAGCAGTGGGCGCCTACGTGGCCGAGGTGCGGGCGGCGATCGACGCCGCCTGAGGCGTGGGCAGGGTTCGCCGTTGCGCCAACCGATGTACGCGGACGGTCACAGTTGACCGGAGAACGCGTCAGTACGCAGGACGGGTGATAGGAACGACGGCGTGAACGGTTGCGATCTCTGCGAAGCGGCTCGCATCACCCCGTGGTTCCACGAAGACGATCTGTGCTGGATCGCCGAGTGCGAGATCTGTGCCGTGCCGATGGTGGTCTGGAAGTCCCACGACGCCAACCCCCCGGCCGACATCCGCACCGCGCTGCACGAGCGTCTGGCCGAGGTGGTGGCCGAGCACTTCGAGTTCGAGCACTACGTCGACGACAACATGCGCAACATCCCGGACCACTACCACGCCCACGCCCGACCCAAGGGCGGCTTCTTCGGTCACGGCCTCAAGCGCAAGGCCTGAGCCCTACGCCTGAGCCGGCCGGCTACGTCAGAGGGTCAGCGTCATGAAGGCGCTGCTGGGACTGGGTGCGTAGTCGCCGAACGGACCGCACGGCGTGAAGCCCGAGGCGTCGTAGAGGGCGCGGGCCGGGCTGAACGCGTCCATCGTGCCCGTTTCCAGACTCACCTGCCGGTAGCCCCGTTGGCGCGCCACGCTCAGCAGGTGGCCCACCATGGCCCGCCCGATGCCCTGGCGGCGCGCCGCCTCGGCGGTGTGCATGGACTTCAGCTCGGCGTGGTCGCCGTCCAGTTGCTTCAGCGCGCCGATGGCCAGCAACTCGCCGTCGCGGCGGGCGCTGAAGAAGGTGACGGCCGGATCGAGCAGTCCGTCGAGATCGAGGGCGTGCACGTCCTGGGGCGGCGTGTGCTCGTTGGCGAACCCCAGGTGGCGTCCGATGAGGGCGCGCACGTCGTCGGCGCGAGGATCGTCGACGGCGATCACGAATCGCTCCATCCGTCGACCTCAGCTCCACGCCCTGAAAGCGGCCCTCGGCGCGCTGTTCCTCCGCGAGCGACTCAGACGGTGCTGGGGGTTTCCGCCGCCTGCTGCTCGGCCACCAGGCGGCCGGCCTCGATGGCGTTCTTCGGGTAGCGCATGGGGTCACCGTCGACGCCGAGCGACTCCTGGAAGACCGTGATGGCGTGCAACTGACCGGCCTCGCCCAGCCCGGCCTCCATGATGCGGGTCACCGAGGGTGCCAGGTCGCTGTAGCGGGCCACGATGGTGTCGGCCACGATCTCGCTGGCGGTGCGGTTCTCGGGCAGCACCGCGGCCGCCTTCTTGGTGGTACGGCGCTTCACAGGAGGCTTCGTGGCAGGCTTTGCAGGAGTCGGCATTGCTTCCTTCGCTGGTTGACGCGCACGATCCCGGCCACTGGCAACGGGAGCGCACATGCGGGAAAGTGCAGTATACCGGGGGTGCGCCCCGACCCGACCCAGGCGCCGGTAGATGTCCTCCGGCTCAGCGGCACCCGGCGCGCTCCCAGAACGCGACGCCGGCGGATGCGATGATCGAAACGCAGTCGGGCAGGGCGACGACGGTGGTGTCCAGCACCAAGTGGTAGAGCCGGGCGTCGGAGAAGTCACGGTGGAACATGCGCTGGCCGAACTGCGTCCAGGCGCGGTCGGCGCGGGCCTGACGGTCGCGGGCGACGTCCTTGGTCACGCCTTCGATCGTCATGCCTTGGGCGATGCGCCGCTCGAGGGGGCCGTCGAGACGGATGTGGAACGCGCCGGGAGCGTCGGCCAGCACCACCACCGCACCCCGACCGAGGATCACGCCGCCCGAACCGGATGCGATCCGCTTGACGCTCGATTCCACGGTGCGCCGCATCCGGTCGCGAACGTTCAGGTCGTTGGCCGCCGGCACGGGGACGCCGAGGGCGGCGCTCATGTGGCCGAGGTTGCTCACGACGCGGCCCGGCGGTGACTGGCGCTGTTCCTCCTCGGACAGTCGCTCGATGATGTCCTCGGGGCGGTGCGTCTCCGGGGTCTGGAGCAGCCGATCGAAGAACGGCAGTCCCAGCCGCTCGGCCAGTGCCGGCGCGATCACGCTGCCGCCGGCACCGTAGGACGCGGAGACCGTCACGACCCGGGGCACCAGAGGCTCGTTCCGTAGCGTCATCGCACGCTCCCTGTCACAGTTGAGCGCGACGCTAGCCAACGGTCAGTCGACGTGGTCGACCTCCCAGCGGTGGCCATCGGTGACGAGACGGGTCAGCGACTCCGCCGGCATCGGCCTGGCGAGGTAGTAGCCCTGCGATCGACGGCATCCCAGCCGCTTGAGCTCGCCCAGTTGCTCTGGGGTCTCCACACCTTCGGCCGTCACTTCGAGGCCGAGGGCGTCGGCCATGGCCATGATGGCGGCGACGAGGGCCGCATCGTGGGGGTCGGTCCCGAGCCCGTCGACGAACGCCCGGTCGACCTTCACCGCGTCGACCGGGAAGCGCTTGAGGTAGCTGAGCGACGAGTAGCCCGTCCCGAAGTCGTCGATCGCCAGGCGGACGCCCAAGTGCCTTGAGACTCGGCCAGCGTCTGTGCCGAAGTAGTCGACGTCTTCCATGAACACGCTCTCGGTCAGCTCGAGGCAGAGATCTGCGGGACGCACGCCGGTGCGCCGCAAGACATCGCTCGATCAGACCGGCGATGTCGGGGGCGAGCATCTGGCGCACCGAGAGGTTCACGGCCACCGACAGGTCACGGACCGGCGTCGCGTGATCGCTGCCACTCGACCAGCTGCCGGCAGGCCTGCTCGAGCACCCAGGCGCCGATGGGGACGATGAGGCCGGTCTCCTCGGCGAGGGGGATGAACTCGGCGGGGCCGACGAGGCCGCGCTCGGGGTGCTCCCAGCGCAGCAGCGCCTCGGCGCTCACCATCGCCCCGGTCGGCCAGGTCGACGATCGGCTGGTAGTGGACGGTGAACTCGTCGCTGCTCGAGGGCGCGGTGCAACGCCGATGCGGTGGCCAGCCGTCGCTCGACCTTGGACCGCAGGGCCTCGTCGAACAGCTCGATGCGGCCCCGGCCGCGTTCCTTGGCGCGGTACATGGCGGCGTCGGAGTCCCGCAGCAGGCTCTCCGGCGTGGCGTTGGCGTCGGCGATGGCGATGCCGAGGCTGGCCGTCACGGTCGATCTCCTGGTTGCCGATCACGACACGGTTGGTTCAGTGCCTGCCAGCACCCGCTCGGCGATCTGTTCGGTCTCGAGCACGGAGACGTCGTCGCACACGATGACGAACTCGTCGCCGCCGAACCGGGCCACGGTGTCGCCCGGGCGGATCGCCCCGGCGATCCGGTCGGCCGCATGTCGCGAGCAGATCGTCACCGGAGGTGTGGCCCAAGCGAGTCGTTGACCACCTTGAAGTGATCGACGTCGAGGAAGATCACGCCGAGCTGCGAGCCGCGCCGCCGGGAGCCGGCCAGGCCGTGGACCAGGCGGTCGGTCGAGCAGGGCCCGGTTCGGGAGGCCGGTGAGCGTGTCGTGGAGCGCCTGGTGGGCCAGGTCCTCCTCCATCTCCTTGCGCCCGGTGATGTCCTGCAGCTGCATGAAGAAGTACTGGGGTTCACCCGCTCTCGTCGCGCACCAGGGTGACGTGCGACAGCGCCCACACGATGGCTGCCGTCGGGCCGCAGGTAGCGTCGCTCGTCCTCGTAGGTGTCGTGGCCGGCGGCCAACCGAGCGAGACGCGCCGTGCCAGAGCGGCAGCTCGTCCGGGTGGGTGAACTCGGTCCACCGTCGGCCCGACGAGCAGTCCTCGGCGGTCGACCGAGGAAGGCGCACACGGCCGGGTTCACGCGGATCGGGATGCCGTCGAGATCGGCGATCACGGCGCCGATCGCCGCCTGCTCGAAGCCGATCTCGAAGCGGGTCTCGGCCGGCGCTGGCGCACCCGGTCGGCCTCGACCCGCTCGGTGTCGTCCATCATCGTGCCGGTCAGCCTTGACGACGGTGCCGTCGTCGCCACGATCGGGAACAGCCCGTGCTCGCATCGTGCGTTCCTGCCCGTCCGCCCGGATCAGGCGGATTTCCAGAGATCGAACGGGATGCCCACCCTTGATGAGCGTCCGACCACGCCCGGCTCACCGCCGGCACAGTCGTCGGGATGGACCATCGAGACGAAACGCCTCGTCGCTCGCGCCGACCCCGGGCTTCGAGCCCGAGGATCGCGGTAACTGCTCGTCGGACCACGTCAGTTCGCCGGTCGACGATATCGAGCTCGAAGCTGCCGAGGTGAGCGATGCGTTGGGCCTCGGCCAGGCCGGCGCTCGCTCGCCTCGAGCGCGCGTCGCTCGGCCGCGGCGCTCGGTGATGTCGTGGGCGATCACGGACAGAGCCCACCACCTTCCCGGTCCCGTCGGTCGCCGTCGACGCGGTGATCAGCACCTCGACCAAGCGTGCCGTCCTTGCGGCGGCGTGTGGTCTCGAGGTGTTCGGGCGGCCCGCCCGCGTTGAGCCGGGCACCGCATCTGCGCCTGCTGGTCGATTGCCCATCCGCCGGTGCGATCAGCGCCACCGGCTGACCGATGACTTCGTCGGCTGCGTAGCCGAAGAGGCGCTCGGCGGCCGCGTTCCAGCTCGTGATGAGGCCCTCGGCGGTGACGCCGAAGATGGCGTCACCGGACCCTTCGACGATGCGCCGCCAGTGCCTGGCGCGTCGCCTCGCCCGCCTTGCGTTCGGTCTTGTCGATCAGCATGATGGCGACGCCGATCACCTTTGAGCGCCACCCGGATCGGGTAAAGGCTGGTCAACCATTGGCTTCGGAACTAGGGATCGATCTCCAGAGGCCGGTCGATCTCGACGTCGAGACTGCTTCTCCGGTATCGAAAATGCGACGGTAGATCGGTTCGACCTGTGGCCACACTGCGGCAATCACCGAGCCGAGGGTCACTCGCGGCGATCTGCCACAGTCGTACCGTCCATCGCCGCCAACGTCTCGTTCATGCGCAAGAGGCGGAAGTCGCGATCCACTGCGGCGAAGCCGACGGGTGCGTCGAACTGCAGCGTGTCGAGCATCGTCGATCTCTCCGCCAGACGCCGCTCGGCTACGCGTCGATCGAGCGCCGCTACCTTCGCGTCTTCGATATCAGTCGCCGTGCCGATCCATCCTGAAAACGAACCATCCTGTTGTCCGGCTCGGGCGCGCCCGGACGCGTGCCATCGATATTCGCCATCGAATCGACGGACACGGCAGTCGATGTCGTACGGCGACATGGTTTGCGTCGCGTAGCGCCAGGCCAGCCACGTGCGCTCGAGGTCCATCCGCGTGGATGAGCGCCACGCCGTCCCACTCGCCGTCTCGCTCAACGTCGAAGCCGGCGTAGTGGGCGCACTGCCGTTGAAGTAGTCGAGCTGCCGTCCGGGCCGGCCATCCACACGAGATGGGGCATCGAGTCGGCAATGCGGCGGAAGTCGGGGGCGTCGGTCTCCGACGCCCCCAAAGGGGCTCACCGCCATGGGCTCTCCTCGAATGGCCACGCCGCTGACGGTCGCCGCCTCGGGTCTAGAGCAACGTCATCGGGAACCGTCCACCATCATGAGCAAACGCCATGAACGCGATCCCATACGGCGGCGCTATTCGCCGTATGAAAGAGAACAGTACACCGTTCTCAATCATGAACCCAGGGTTGCTGGTCGCTGGTCACTCCCAGCAGCGCCACACGAGACATCTACCGCCGTCGCCGGCCAGCCGGCGGTCGCATTGGACTCGACGGCCGGCTTGAGCGGTACGGTCGTCGGCCATGGGGAACTTCAGCCAGGCAGAACGCGACGGGCACCTCTTCATCGTCACCATCAACCGGCCCGAGGTCATGAACGCCTTGCATCCGCCGGCCAACGCCGAGCTGGCCGGTGTGTTCGACGAATTCGCCGCCGATCCCGAGCTGTGGGTGGCGATCATCACCGGCGCCGGCGACCGGGCCTTCTGCGCCGGCAACGACCTGAAGTACCAGGCCGGCGGGGGCGATCTGAGCGGCCAGCCCGCCGCCGGGTTCGGGGGCCTCACGTCGCGCTACGACCTCAACAAGCCGGTCATCGCGGCGGTGAACGGCGTCGCCATGGGCGGCGGCTTCGAGATCGCCCTGGCCTGCGACATCATCGTCGCCGCCGAGAACGCCGTGTTCGCCCTGCCGGAGCCGCGCGTCGGGCTGGCCGCCCTCGCCGGCGGCGTGCACCGGCTGCCGCGCACGATCGGTACCAAGCAGGCGTTGGGCATGATCCTCACCGGCCGCCGGGTGAGCGCCGCAGAAGGTCAGCAGCTCGGCTTCGTCAACGAGGTCGTGCCCGAAGGCGAGGCGCTCGCCGGTGCCCGGCGCTGGGCCGAACTGATCCTGGAGGCTCGCCGATGTCGGTCCGGGCGTCCAAGCAGGCCGTCTACCAAGGCCTCGAGCGAGGCTGGCGTCGAGGCGGCTCAGCGCCGGAAGTACAGCGCCGTTGCCGACATGGTGCGTTCGGCCGACTTCATCGAGGGCCCCAAGGCGTTCGCCGAGAAGCGGACGCCGAACTGGCGAGGCGAGTAGCGCGCCGAGGCCGACCACCGCGATCCGGAGCACCTGAGGCCCTCAGCCGCTGTTGCGCAGCCCGGTGGCGATGGCGTTGATGGTCAGCTCCAGCGCCCGGGCCACGAGCTCGTCGGTGTCGCCGCTGCGGTAGCGCCGCAGCATCTCGATCTGCAGCACGTGCAGGGGGTCGAGGTAGGGGAAGCGGTTGGCCACGCTGCGGGCCAGCGCCGGGTTGCCGGCCAGCAGATCGGCGGAGCCGGTGATGGTGGCGTGCCAGCCGCACGGTGCGCTCGTGCTCGGCGGCGATCGCGTCCCATCACCCGGTGGCGCAGCTCGACGTCCTCGACCAGCTCGGCGTAGCGCCGGCCGATCTGGAGGTCGGTCTTGGCCAGCACCATGCCCATGTTGGCCATGATCGACCGGAAGAACGGCCACCGCTCGTGCATCTCGACGAGCAGTCGCGCGTCGGTCTGGGTGTCGCCGCGGCGAGCTCGTCGAACGCGGAGCCCACGCCGTACCACGCCGGGATCGACAGCCGGCACTGCGACCAGCCGAACACCCACGGGATGGCCCGCAGGTCCTCGATGCGGCTCGACGCGGTGCGCGACGCCGGCCGCGACCCGATGTTCAGCCGGGAGATCTCACCGATGGGCGTGATGGCGCGGAAGAACTCGACGAAGCGCGGGTCGTCGTAGACGAGGGCGCGGTAGGCGCGCATGGCCCGCTCGGACAGCTCGATCATGGCCGTGCCGTAGCGGTCGCTCGACGCCCAGCGGCCGCGCCGCGGTCGAGCGACGCCGCCAGGGTGGCGGCGGCCAGCGTCTCGAGGTTGCGGCGGGCCGAGGCCGGGTGCGAGTACTTGGCGGCGACGATCTCGCCCTGCTCGGTGATCCGCAGCGCCCCGTCCACGCTGCCCGAGCGGTTGGGCGAGGATCGCCTCGTAGGCCGGCCCGCCGCCGCGTCCGACCGTGCCGCCCCGACCGTGGAACAGCCGCAGCCGCACGCCGGCGTCGTGCGCGACGCCGGACCAGCTCGATCTGGGCCCGGTACAGCGACCAGGTCGAGGTGAGGTAGCCACCGTCCTTGTTGGAGTCGGAGTAGCCGATCATCACCTCCTGCCAGTCGCCGCGACCGGCGACGAGCGAGCGGTAGACGCGGCAGCGCCAGCAGCGCGGCCAGCGTCGGCGGGGCCTCGCTGCAGGTCGTCGATCGTCTCGAACAGCGGGACGATGTCGACGTGCTGGTCGGGGCTCGTCGCCGGGCGCCAGCAGGCCGGCCTCCTTGAGCAGCACGGCGACCTCGAGCACGTCGCTCACCGACTCGGCCATGGAGATCACGTAGTGCGGCACGATCCTCGGCGCCGTGGCGGCGCACGGCGCTCGGCGATCTCGTCGAACACCGCGAGCTCGCAGCGGGTGGTGTCGCTGTACTTCGGCCCAGGGGCTGCGCAGCAGGCGGGCCGAACGCAGCTCCGCGGTCAGCAGCTCGACCCGCGTCGGCCTCGTCGAGGGCCAGGTAGTCGATGCCGGTGCGGCCACGGCGAAGAGGTCGGCGATGACCGCCTCGTGCACGGCCGAGTTCTGGCGCGTGTCGAGCGCGCAGAGGTGGGCGCCGAACGTCGGCCACCGCGCGGCGCACCGGCATCGACGTGGGCGTCCGCCAGCGGCCCCGGCCCGTGCGACGCGCAGCGAGTCGACCACGATGTCGAGGTCGGCCGGCAGCTCGTCGATGGAGCGCGTAGGGCTCGAGCGCGGCGTGGGGGAGTCGGCCCCGGCACCTCGTCGAGGACGCGGGCGGCGAAGGCGTGGAGCCGGGCGTGCATGCCGCGCAGCGCCCGCCGGTAGGGCTCGTCGACCCGGAACGGCGACGTCGTCGCCGGACCGCTCGGCCAGCGTCCTCGAGCGCGGCGGTCGGTGTCACCAGCCGCGACGACATCGACAGCTCGACGCGACAGCCGGTGCACGGCGGCGAGGTGGTGGCCGAGGGCCACCGTCGGCCTGGCGCGGTGGTGGCCAGGCGCATGACCTCGGCGGTGACGAACGGGTTGCCGTCGCGATCGCCGCCGATCCACGAGCCCATGGCGATGACCGGGCCGAGCTGCGACCGGCTCGCCCCAGTCGCTCGGCGGAACTCTCGCTCGATGTCGCGCTGCAGTGCCGGCACGACCTCGAACAGGCTCGTGTCGTAGTAGCGCAGCGACTCGTTGATCTCGTCGCGCACCCGCAGCTTCGACAGCCGCAGGATGGCCGTCTGCCACAGCATCAGCACCTCGAGGCGCAGCGCGTCCTCGAGGTCGTCCCGCTCGGGCGCCGCGCGCTCGAGCCGGCCCCGCTCGTCGAGCAGGTCGGCGATGCGGCCGAGGGCGTCGAGCACGGTCTTGCGCCGGACCTCGGTCGGGTGGGCGGTGAGCACGGGGCTGACGCCGAGCTCGCCCAGCACCTCGGCCACCTCGGCGCCGTGACGCCCGTCGGCGACGAGGCTGATCGAAGCACGGCGGCGATGCTGCCCTCCTGGTGCGCCGAGCCGGCGGCGCGGTGGAACCGGCGGCGCCGCTCGTGGTGCACGTCCTCGGCCGTGTTGGCCAGCAGCGAGATCCAGGCGAAGGCCCGGATCACGTGCAGCTGGTCCTCGATGGGCGCGGGCAGCAGCTCGGGGGCCAGCTCGGCGATCGGTGCGCTGCCGTCGCGTCGCTCCGTCACCGCGACCTGTCGCCGCGTTCGATCAGGTCGAAGACCCCGCTGCCCGTCTCCGCCCGGATCACGTCGCCCAGCAGGCGCCCGAGCAGCCGGATGTCCTCGCCTACGGCGGTGTCGGCGTCCGTGGGGCCCATGGGCCAAGGGTACGAGAGGTTGGCGCCGGCTCCGGCGGGACCCCGAGACCCCAACTGCCCGCTAGGTGAGGTAGCCGCAGGTGTCGCGGCGCTGGAAGGCGCCGTGGCCGGGGCGGCCGAGGTAGCGGTCGCCGTCGATGATGAGCCGGCCGCGCAGGAGGACCTTGTCGACCGAGCCGGCGACCACGGTGCCCTCGTAGACCGAGTAGTCGACGTTCATGTGGTGCGTGGCGGCGGAGATGGTCCGCGGCCGGTCGGGTCGAAGATGACGAGGTCGGCGTCCGAGCCGGCGCGATGGCCGCCCTTGCGCGGATACAGCCCGAACATCTTCGCCGGCGCGGTCGAGCAGATCTCGACCCACCGGTTCAGCGAGGTCCGGCCCTTGGCGACGGCGCCGTCGTACATCAGCTCCATGCGGTGCTCGACGCCGGGGACCCCGTTGGGGATCTTGCGGAAGTCACCCCGCCCGAGCTCCTTCTGGGAGTAGCAGAACGGGCAGTGGTCGGTGGCGACGACCTGCAGGTCGTTGGTGCGCAGCCCGCGCCACAGGTGGTTCTGGTGCTCGTTGGCCCGCAGCGGGGGCGAGCACACGTACTTGGCGCCGTCGAAGTCGGGGCGTTCGAGGTCGGCGAGGTCGAGGAACAGGTACTGCGGGCACGTCTCGGCGAACACGTTCCAGCCCTTGTGGCGGGCCGTCGACCACCTCGTCGAGGGCCTCGGCGGACGAGAGGTGCACGATGTAGACGGGCACGCCGGCGACGTGAGCGAGGACGGCGGCACGGTGCACCGCCTCGGCCTCGAGGATCGGCGGGCGGGTCAACGAGTGGTACACGGGGTCGGTGGTGCCCCGGTCGATGGCCTGCTGGCGCAGCACGTCGATGGCGATGCCGTTCTCGGCGTGCATCATGATCAGCCCACCGTTGTCGCCGACTGCTGCATCATCGTCAGGATCTGGCCGTCGTCGGAGTACAGCCGGTCCCGGGTAGGCCATGAACATCTTGAAGCTGGTGACGCCGTCGTCGACGAGGATGTCCATCTCCTTGGGGGAGATCTCGTCGACGCCGAACGTGTTGGCGTGGAAGCCGTAGTCGACGGCGCACTCGCCGGACGCCTTGACGTGTACTCCTCGACGGCCTCGATCAGACGGCTTCCCGCCGTGGGGCGGCGAAGTCGAGCACCGTCGTCGTGCCACCGAACGCCGCGGCCAGCGTCCCCGTCTCGAACGTGTCGAGGACGGGTGCGATCTGGCCGACCGGCCCGAAGTGGGTGTGGGCATCGATGCCGCCCGGCATCGACGAAGCGCTCGGTGGCGTCGATGATCTGGTCGGCCGACGCCACGAACTGCTCGGCCAGGTCGGTCCCCGGCGCGACGACGGCGATGATCCGCTCGTCGTCGATCAGCACGTCGGCGAGGACGGTGTCGGTCGCTGTCACGACCGTCCCGTGTGGCGAACACCTCCAAGACTCACGTCGAAGCCCTGCTGACGCGCCTTCATGTGGGCCTTCAATTCGTCGGGCTCGGTCAGCGTCATGGTGTTTATCCCGCCGTCCGGTCGTGTCCGTCGCGCCAGACGTCGCCGAAGCAGAACTCGCCGAGCATGCGGTCGAGCTCGGGCCGACGTCGGGTCCACTATGCCGGTCGATGCCGTCCGGGTCGTTGTTCATCGAGGCCAGCCGCCGCCCGTCCGTAGCGCTCGCGGGTCGGTAGAATTTCGGCCGCATCGGCGGCCTCAGGGACGTGGCGAGCGTCGGCGATGTGCGGCGGGGCGGCGCACCGGCGAGCTGTCGCTCGTCGGCGATGGCAGGCTGTCGAGGGGCCAGGGCCTCGCCGATCGGTCCTCGGTGATCACCAGCGGCGGGTTGGCGAACAGCCACTGCCCGCAGGCTGGCCAGGATCCCCCGCTTCATCAAGGTCGCGCGACATCTCGGCGGCGACCGGCGACGACGGACCGCGAGCGGCATCAGCTCGGCCCGCGTCCGCGGTCGTGGACCAGCTCGAGCGTCGAGAACAGGCCCGATCGCGCGGACGTCACCGACGCTCGGATGCCGTTCCTGCAGCCCGAGGAGGCCGGCCCGGAGGACCTCACCCATCTCGGCGGCCCGTTCGATCAACCCGTCGCTCTCGTAGATGGCGAGCACGGCGCGGGCGGCGGCCAGGCCGACCGGGTGGCTCTGGTAGGTCAGGCCGGCGCCGACGGGATGCCGTCGACGGCGGTGGCGACGTCTGCGGAGACCATGCACGCTCCGAGCGGGACGTACCCGCTCGTGATCCCCTTGGCGATCGTCATGATGTCGGGCGACACGCCTTCGTGGTCGACGCGAACCAGCGGCCGGTCCGGCCGAACCCCGACATCACCTCGTCGCAGATGAGGAGGATGTCGTAGCGGTCGCAGAGCCCGCAGCCCGCCGAGCCAGCCGGCCGGCGGGATGATCAGCCCGTTGGAGCCGGTGACCGGCTCGACCATCACGGCGGCGATCGTGGCCGGATCCTCGAGCTGGATGATCTCCTCGATCTGGGCCAGGTTGAACTCCCGGAACTCGGCCTCGTCGGCGATCCACGGGAAGCGGTAGTGGTACGGGTCCGGGATGCGCACGATGTCACCCATCCCGCCCTCGACCGGCTGCGTCGCGGATCCCCACTGGCCGCCAGCACGGCGTGCGATCCACCGTGGTACGAGCGGTAGCGGGTGAGGATCTTGCGCCGCCCGGTGACGAGCCGGGCGGTGCGCATGGCGACCTCGTTGGCGTCGGCGCCGGCGAGGGTGAAGAACGCCTTGGACAGGCCCGGGGGCGTGACCCGGGCCAGCGTCTCGCCGACCTCGGCCCGGACCGCCGAGACCATGAACGGCGACATGAACGAGACGCGGTCCATCTGCTCCTTGACCGCGGCGCCGACCCGGGGATCGCCGTGGCCGATGTTCACGCACATGGCGATCGAGTTGAAGTCGATGTACCGCGTGCCGTCGACGCCGTACAGGTAGACGCCCTCGCCGCGGTCGATGGCCAACGGGGCCACCTGCTGGGAACCCCACTCGAACAGGGTCGTGCGCTTGGCCGCCTCGACGATGGCGTCCGCTGACATCTCCTCGCCGCTCACAGGACCGCCAGCGGCCCGTAGGTCTCGGGCCGCCGGTCCCGCCAGACCGGGAGGTCGAGACGGGCCGAGCGGATCTGGGCGAGGTCGAGATCGGCCAGGACGACCTCCTCGGTCTCGCCGCTGCCCTCGCTGAGGATCACGCCGTCGGGATCGCAGAAGTAGCTGTGGCCATAGAACTCGTTGGGGCCGTACGGCTCGGGACCGACCCGGTTGTTCGTCCCGACGAAGTACCGGTTGGCGATGGCGTGGGCCCGCTGCTCGACGTGCCACGTTTTGTAGGATCGCCCACCCGTCGCCGACGGGATGAACACGATCTCGGCCCCGGCGATCCCGAGGGCGCGGGCACCCTCGGGGAACCGCCGGTCGTAGCAGATGTAGACCCCGACCTTGGCGTACTTCGTCTGGAACACCGGGAACCCGAGGTTCCCCGGCTTGAAGTAGTACTTCTCGTAGTAGTGCTCGCCATGGGGGATGTGGGTCTTGCGGTACTTGCCGAGGTAGGTGCCGTCGGCATCGATGACGGCGGCGGTGTTGTAGTAGGTGCCGCCGTCGTCCTCGAACAGCGGGAGGATGATGACGACGTCCAGCTCGGCGGCGAGCGCCATCATGTCCGTGGTGCTCGGTCCCGCCGGGACGGCCTCGGCGAGGTCGAACCACTCGTCCGTCTCGACCTGGCAGAAGTACGGACCGGTGGCCAGCTCCTGCAGGCAGATGATCTTGGCGCCTTGTTCGGCGGCGTTGCGGACCATCTCGGCCTGGTGCTTCATCATCGTCTCACGGGGGGAGATCCCGGTGGTCTGGATGAGGGCGCAACGTACGGTGTCGGGCATCGGTGGGTGCTCCTGTCGATCGGGGTGTGTGGGTGGTCGGGGGTCAGTTGTCGGCGAAGAGCTCGACGGGGTCGAGGTCCTGGGGCACGTAGTCGGCACCCATCAGGTCCTCCTCGGCGAGGCTCTCCACGGCGGCGTCGCGGTAGGTCATGTCGAACGCGTCGGTGGTCGCCGCTTCCTTGATGACGCCGTACTCCAGGAGGATGTCGGCCGTCTGCTGGAACATGTCGTCGGTCAGGTTCATGGCCCCGTTCGTCGACGGCCAGATCAGCTGGTTGACCTCGTTCATCTGCCACGTCTGGAAGTTCTCGAGCAGCGCCGAGCCGTTGTCGATGATCAGCTGGACGCAGGCGTCGGGATCGTCACGGCAGTAGCCCCAGCCCTTGATCGAGGCCCGCAGGAAGCCCTCGGCCAGATCCGGGTTCGCCTCGGCCCACTCCCGGCTCGTCACGACGGTGTCTTCGAGGGTGGCGGTGCCATCCTCGTTGAAGTCGAACGTCCGCAGTGCCCGACCGTCAGCGCCGGCGAGCGCCTGGGCGTACTCGTTGTACGTCATGGCGCTGGCCAGGTCGATCTGCTCGTCGAGCAGGGCGACCATGTCGAATCCCTGGTTGAAGATCTCGACGTCGGAGTCCAGCGAGAGGTCGTGCTTGCCGGCCGTGGCCGAGAACGCCGGCTGGAAGCCGGACCACAGCCCGACGGTCTTGCCCTTGAAGTCGTCGGCCGTCACGATGTCCTTGTCCTCGAAGGACAGCAGGCGGTAGGCGCTGCGTTCGAAGACCTGGCCGATGCTGATCAGGTCGACGCCCTCGTCACGCGCGGTCAGCACGGAGCCGAACTGCTGGATCGCCAGGTCCGTGTCGCCGGAGACGACGAGCTGGATCGGGTTGACGTCGGGCCCACCCGGGCGGAGGTCGAGGTCGATGCCCTCCTCCTCGTAGTAGCCCTGGTCGAGCGCGGCGTAGAAACCGGCGAACTGGGCCTGGGTGACCCACTGCAGCGTGAGGCTCACCGGGGCCAGCTCCCCGCCGGCGGCGTCCCCGGCGTCGGTGCCGACCGGCGCGTCGGTCGCACCGGTGGCATCGCTCGTGTCGGGAGCGTCGGTGACCGCCGCCGAACCGCTGGTCGAGTCGCTGGCGTCGTCGTCGTCGCCGCCGCAGGCAGACAGGACGAGCGCGAAGATCACGCTCGCAGCCACGATGGATCTCTTCATGGGGTCACCTCGGTGATAGGGGGTTGAAGGGGTGGAGAGAGAGCGCCGGCCGACGGAGGGTCGTCAACGGCGGGACGGGTGCCAGCGCAGCAGGACGCGGTCGGCCACGGCGACGACCCCGAACACGAGCAGGCCGAGCAGGCAGGCGGCGAGCACCGCCGACCACGTCTGGACCGTGTGCAGGTTCGCCGACTCACGACGGATGTAGGACCCCAACGTGGTGACCCGTCCGCCGAAGTACTCGGCGATGATGGCGATGATCACGCTGGTCGGCGCGGCCGTGCGCAGGCCGGCCATCAGGTACGGCAGCGACCGGGGCAGCGTCAGGTTGGTGAAGCGGATCCACGGACCGGCCGAGATCGAGCGCATCAGCTCGTCGTGCTCGGAGCTGCCGGAGAAGCCCCGCAGCACGTAGAGGAACATGATCGGCGTGGCGCCGATGGCCACGATCGCCACGACCGCGGTCGAGCCGATGCCGAAGAACACGGTGCAGATCGGGTAGAGCGCGACGACGGGGAGCGCCTTGAGCAGTCCCGACCAGCTCTCCAACCCGTTGGCCAGCCACCGCACGCGGTAGACGGCAGCGGCCAGGACGACGCTGACCACGACGGCCAGGAACAGGCCCTTCATCGCCTCGACGAGGGTGCTCTTGGCGAACCGGGTGAGCAGTGACAGGTCGTCCAAGAAGCGGTCGAAGATGACGTGGGGCGCGGGCAGCAGGATCTGCTCGACGTCGTACGTGGCGACGTAGATCTCCCACGCCGCGATGAGGATGCCGAGCAGGATCGGCGGGGCGATCCACGTCATCACGGTCATCGTGCGGTCACGGCCCGAGCGCCCTCGCGGCGTCCCGGTCATCGTCGTGGCACTCACGGCAGTCGGCCTCCCCGGTCGCAGACTCCCTCGCTCATTCGGCGGAGGCCGCCGTGAGCTCGTGGCGGACCTGGGTCACGTACTCGAAGTAGCGGGGGTCCTCGCGGGTCTCCGCCGACCGGGGCTGGGGGAGGTCGATCGGGATGCGGGCCGTGACCCGACCGGGTCGGGCGGCCATGACGACGACCTCCGTCGACAAGAACACGGCCTCGGCGATGCTGTGCGTGATGAACAGCGCCGTCATCGACAGCTGACGCCAGATCCGCATGATCTCGAGGTTCAGGCGGTCGCGAGTGATCTCGTCGAGGGCACCGAAGGGCTCGTCCATCAGCAGCACCGACGGGTTCATCGACAGGGCCCGGGCCAGCGACACCCGCTGCTGCATGCCACCCGACAGCTGCCAGGGCAGGAGCTGCTCGGCGCCGGACAGCCCGACCATCCCGAGCATCTCCCGGGCCGTCTCGTCGCGCTGGGCCTTGGCGATGCCCATGACGCGCAGCGGGAGCGTGACGTTGCGCAGCACCGTCCGCCAGGGCAGGAGGTTGGGCGACTGGAAGACGACGGCGAACTCGCGGTCGCGACGGGCCGGCTCGACGGAGCGACCGTTGATGTGCAGCGTTCCGGCCGTCGGCTCCAGCAGGTCGGCGAAGGCCCGCAGCAGCGTCGACTTGCCACAGCCCGATGGGCCGATGATCGACACGAACGACGAGCGGGGCGCGGCGAGGTCGACGTTCTCCAGCGCGACCACGTCACCGCCGGACGTGACGAAGCGCTTGCTGACGGCCCGGGCCTCGAGGCCGAGGTCGGTCGCGGCCGGGGTCGGCGGGGTCGTGTCGGTGGTCGCGGTCACAGGACATCGCCTCCAGGCGGACGGTTGCGCAGAGCGATCATCCGCAGGGCGCGGATGACCATCACGATCAGGGCACCGAGGACGCAGCTGCCGATTGCCGCGCAGTACAGGGCGGCCGGTTGCACGGTGTAGAACTGCCAGGACGTGAGGATCGCGACGCCGAGGCCGTCCCGGGCCCCGAAGGGCAGCTCGGCCACGATGGCGCCGACGACCGAGAAGGCGGCCGCCGTCTCCAGCCCGACGAAGATCATCGGCAGGGCGAACGGGAGCTGGACGGTGCCGAGCACCGTCCAGCGGCCGGCGCCGTAGGTGCGCATGACGTCGATGCTCGAGCCGGGCACGGACTGGATCCCCTTCGCCGTCGCCACGGCGACGGGGAAGAACGTGAGGTAGGCGGCGATCGCCGCCTTGCTCAGCGAGCCGGTGCCGAGCCACAGGACCAGGGCCGGAGCGACGGCGACGATCGGGATCGTCTGGGCGGCGACGATCAGCGGCAGCAGGGCCGATCCGGCCAGCTTGCTGCGGGCGATGACGATCCCGCTCGTCAACCCGAACGCCGTGCCGATGATCAGCCCGATGACGGCGCCCCGACCCGTGACGTACATGTTGTGGATCAGGAACGAGAGGTACAGCTCCCCCTGTGACGTCTCGCTGAACAGGTAGTCGGCGATCGTCCAGACGTGCGGCATCGTGCGGTCGCTCTGGCCGGTGAGGACCTTGAACAGCTCCCACAGGACGAGCATCGCCACAGGATCAGGACGAACACGGCGACCGACCGGACGGCCCGCACGAACAGGCTCGGCGATGCTCCGCGCCTCGAGCTGGGGTTGTCGGATCGCGGCGACGACAGCGATCCGGCGTCTCCAGGCACCGCCATGGCGACCTGGGCCGTCATCCGCGAGCGGTGCCGGTGAGGTTGGCCGCCCTGACGATCGCCTCGAGCGTGCCGAACTGCTTCTCGCCGAGCGGGGTCAGCACCGGCCTCGGTGCAGCCGGCGTCGACCCACTCGCCGATCTTGTCGAGGGCCTGGGTCGCCGTGCCGCAAGCCGTGACCGAGTGCACGAGCGAGTCGGGCACGAGCCGCATCGTGTGGCGGATCTGGCTGGTCGTGGCCGGCCAGCCGAGCTCGGACTTGATGGCCTCGATCAGCCCCGGGTCGGCGCCGGCGAACTCGGTGATATGCGACTGCTGGGCGATGTACTGGGTGAGGAAGGCCCGGCAGTCGTCGATGGCCGACGCCGGGTCGTTGTTGTCGACCGACACGGCGATCAGCTGGGGGACCTCGAAGTCGTCGAACGACTTCCCGGCGAGCGCGGCACCCTCCTTGGCCGCCGCCACCGCCTCCGGTTGTAGGACGGCGGGACGAGGAAGTCGAGCAGGACGCCGTCGGCGATCTCACCGGCCAGTTGCACCATGCCGAAGCGGACCGCGCCGATGTAGATGGGCACCGGGTAGGCGCGGCCGTCGTCGTCGGTCGGGCCGTCGAAGCGGATGCCGTCGACCTGCACGAACTCACCGTTGAAAGTGACGGTCTCGCCGTTGAGCAGCGCCCGGGAGACGGTGATGACCTCGCGGATCGCCTTGAGCGGCTTGCGGTTGGGGATGCCGGTGCGGGACGCCAGCGGCTCCCACCACGGGCCGAGGCCCATCCGCATGCGGCCTGGTGCGAGGTCGTCGAGCGTCTTGAACGTCACCGCGAGGAGGCCGACGTTGCGGGTCCGGTAGGGCACGATGCCGCTGCCGACCTTGATCCGCTTGGTCGCCGCGGCGATCAGCGTCATCGGGATGATCGCGCTGCTGGCCAGTCGACCCTCCCCGACCCACACACCGGAGAAGCCGTGGTACTCGGCCCACTCCGCCTGCGCCACCGTCTCCTTGGACGACCCTGAACTGATCATCAATCCGAAGTCGAACAACACGTTCTCCGATCCGTCTGCGACTGCCGTGAACGTACGGACGTGCCGTTCGGGCCAGCGACCGAGGCGAGACGGGCCTGTGACGGCCCCCTACAGCCAGTGTGAAGGATGAGTTACTGAGCAATGCGACGCAGGGATCGGTCAGGGGGAGTTCGCGCGGGGTTCATCGTGGGCGGCGCTGTTCTCGATCGTGTGAGCGACGGTAGGCAGGTGGACGTGATGCGCACGCTCGTCGGTGCGATCCAACAGCGCACCGCGCACGGGGTGGCGACCACCGTAGGCCGGCTGATCGAGGACGACGTCCTGCGCCCCGGCACGAAGATGCCTGCGGTGCGGGCGCTGGCCGGTGAGTTGCACGTGAGTGCGACCACGGTCAGCGACGCCTGGCGCGTCCTGGTGCGCTCGGCCTCATCCGCACGGCCGGCCGCCACGGCACCTACGTGACCGGTCGCGGCGCCGTGGTGCTGCCGCCGCGGACGTGGCGTTCCACCTTCGACGTGGCCGGCTGCGAGCTCGACTTGAGTACCGGTGTCCCTGATACTCGCTTGCTGCCCGATCTGCGCCGCGCCCTAGGGACGCTGTCGGAGACGGCCACCGTCGTCAATTATCACGAGCCCACCGTGGTGCCCAGCCTCGAAGAGACGGTGCGGGCCAGTTGGGAAGCGGTCTTCCGCCCGGAGTCGGTGATCATGGTGGACGGCGCCCTCGACGGCATCGACCGCGTGTTCCGCGAAACGCTCGGTGTCGGCGACAGGGTGCTGGTCGAGAATCCGAGCCTGCCCGCCATCTTCGACATGATCGAGTCGCTCGGCGGGGTGCCGGTGCCGCTGGAGATGGACGAGCACGGCATCCGCCCCGACGCGTTGCTCGGCGGGCTGAAGGCTCGCCCGGTCGCGCTCGTGCTGCAACTGCGCGCCCACAACCCCACGGGCGTCAGCACGAGCTGGGAACGGGCCGAGGAACTGGCCGGCATCCTCGAGGACACCGACCTCATCGTCATTGAGGACGACCACAGCGGCGACATCGCCTTTGCCCCGACGATCACCCTGGCCCACTGGCGGCCGGAGCGCACTGTCCATGTCAAGAGCTATTCGAAGTCGCACGGACCGATCTGCGGCTGGCCGCCGTCGGGGGCCGCGCGGCCTGCTCGAGCACATGGAGCTCCGCCGGCGCCTCGGCCCGGCGTGGTCCAGTCACCTCCTGCAGATGGTGCTGCTGGAGCTCATCAGGGACCCAGTCACCACCGCGGCCGTCGCCAACGCGCGGCACACCTACCAGGCGCGCCGCGCGCGCTGCAGACCGCAATCGAGGAGCGGGGGCTCACCACCTTCGGCAATGACGGCTTCAACCTGTGGATCGAGGTGACCGACGAGCGGGCCGCCACCAGGTACCTGCGCGAGCACAGCGTCGGGGTGTGCCCGGGCGCCCCCTTCTTCATCGAGCCCGATGGTGCCGGCTACATGCGCATCACCTGTGCGTCGGTCGAGGACGGCATCGACGACCTCGCCGCGCGGTCGCGGCGGCCGGCCAGGCCGCGGACCGGCGCTCGCCCAGCGGCCGGCTGTGTCGTGCTGCGGAGCCCGCGACGCGTCTCACCGCGCCGGCGCTGCCTGATCTGCGAACCGACCGGGAGATCCCGACCGGCCCGTGATTGCTCAGTAACACCGGCAACACAACCGGTGCAGCCGCCCTTCATGATCACGTCTCCGAGCTGACTATCGGGGGAAATGACGCCTTCGTAGGTTCCTCGTAGCCCTGGGAGGAACTGATGAGAAGAGTCATCACGTTGACTATGTCGGTCGCCATCGTCGCCACCGCTTTGGCGGCATGCGGTAGCGACAACAAGTCGTCGTCGGCGCCCAGTGGCGCGACGACGGCCGCCGCTGCAGCGGCAACGACGTCGCCGCCGACCGCCTCAACGGCGCCGACGCGGGTGAAACTCACCTTGGAATGGGTGACGCAAGCCGAGTTCGCCGGGTCTATGCGGCCCAGGAGCTGGGGTACTACAAGGACGAGAACATCGACCTCGACATCCAGCCCGGCGGCCCGACATCAACTCCATCCAGCTGCTCGTGTCTGGTGACACCGATATCGCCATCCAGTCGTTCGGCGACGTGCTGGCGGCACGGGACAGTGGTGCCGACGTGGTGAACATCGGTCAGATGTTCGAGCGCAGCGGATTCCGGCTGGTGTCCTTCAAGGACGAGGGCATCACGACCGTCGACGAGTTCAAAGGCAAGAAGGTGGGGCTGTGGAGCGGCTTCTCCTCGTCGTTCTCGGCTGCCGCCGGCAAGCACGGCCTCGACATCGACAAGGACGTCACCATCTTCAACCAGGGCTTCGACATGGAAGCGCTCCTCACTGGCCAGATCGACCTGGCGAGCGCCATGACCTACAACGAGTACGCCCAGGCACTGGCGGGCGCCGGAAGCCGAGCGCTTCAACTGTTCGACTTCAACGAAGATGGCACGAACACGCTTGAAGACGCCATCATCTCGACCCCGAAGTGGTTGAAGGCCACCCCGATGTGACCGCGGCGTTCCTCCGAGCCACGACCAAGGGTTGGATCTATTGCCGTGACCACGCCGCCGAATGCGTGCAGATCGTCCTGAAGAACGGCACCGCGCTTCCCGAGAACTACCAGACCTGGCAGATGAACGAGATCAACAAGCTGATCTGGCCGTCGACCAACGGCTTCATGGTGCTGACGCCGGCGATGTTCCAGCAAACGGCCGACATCTTGCTCAAGTACGGCGTGATAAAGGCGGCGGCCACCCCCTCCTCCTACGACATGTCCTACCTGGAAAGGCTGAGGCGTCGCTGCCGGAAGGCGACCTCCTCGGGAACAACTTCATGCCCCTCGACCTCGATCCCGCCGTGCTCTTCGCCGAGGAGCTGACCGACTGGAGCGATGGACACCGATCCCGGCATCAAACTCGACTACGAGGCCATGCTCGCCGTAGCCATCGAGGAGGCCAACATCGGTCTGGCCGAGGGCGGCGTTCCCATCGGCGGCGCCATCTTCGACCGGGCGGCTCGCTCATCAGCCGAGGCCACAACCGTCGGGTGCAGCACGGCGATCCATCGTCGCACGGCGAGACCGATACGTTCCGCAACGCCGGGCGCCAACCGACCTTTCGCGACAAGATCATGGTCTCGACCCTGACCCCGTGCTGGTACTGCAGCGGGCTGGTCCGCCAGTTCGGTTTCCCCACCCTCGTCGTGGGCGAGTCGACGAACTCCGGCTTGGGCGGCGGCGTCGGCATGCTCCGTGAGATCGGTGTCGAGGTCATCCAGTTCGAGGTGCCCGAGCTGATCGAGATGTTCCGGGCCTGGACGATCGACAACCCCGAGATCTGGAAGGAAGACGCCGGTCTCACCTGAGAGGTGCCCGGGCCCCATCGAGTCGGTATGGTGCCGCGATGCTCAAGCCCGGCGACAAGGCCCCCGCCATCTCGCTCCCCGACCAGGACGGCGACCGCAGAAGCTCTGTCGTACAAGGGCCGCAAGGTGCTCGTCTACTTCTACCCGAAGGCCGACACGCCTGGCTGCACGACGCAGGCGTGCGGCCTGCGCGACATCGCTCGGCGATCGGCGACACCGCCATCCTCGGCATCAGCCCCGACAAGCCGGCGGAGCAGAAGAAGTTCGACGACAAGTACGGCCTCGGCTTCCCGCTGCTGTCCGACCCGGATCATGCGGTGGCCGAGGCCTACGGCGTGTGGGGCGAGAAGTCGATGTACGGCAAGAAGTACATGGGCATCGTCCGCTCGGCGTTCCTGATCGACGAGAAGGGCAAGATCCAGGAGGCGTGGTACAAGGTCAGCCCGAAGGACACGCCGACCAACCTGCTCAAGGCGCTCGGCTCGTGATCCTGCCCGGCCGGCCGACATCCTGCCGCACCGGCCGCCGTTCCTCTTCGTCGACGAGGTGACCGCGTGGTGCCGGGCCAGTCGGCCGCGGGCGCTGGCACCTCACCGGCGAGGAGGCGTTCTTCGCCGGGCACTTCCCGGGGCGCCCCGACGCTGCCGGGCGTGCTCATGTGCGAAGCCGTGGCCCAGCTCGGGGCCATCGCCGTGCTCACCGACGAGCGCTACGCCGGGCGGCTCCCCCTGTTCGGCGGGCTCGACGGCGCCCGCTTCCGTCGCCAGGTCGGCCCGGGCGACACGCTCGAGCTCCACGTCGAGCTCGAGCCGCATGTCGGACGGGGCGGCAAGGGCAACGGCCGGGCCAGCCTCGCCGGCGAGACCGCGTGCGAGTGCGAGCTGATGTTCGTGATCGTCGACCCGTGATCCTCACGAAACGGCGGTCACCGGCGTTCTTCTGGTAGTGACGCTGCCGCCGTTCCAACGGCTCCTCGACGCGCACGCCGCCGGCGTGCACCGCTACCTGCCTGGCCGCCGTCGGCCGCCACCACGCCGCCGACTGCTTCCAGGAGACGTTCCTGGCGGCGCTGCGGGCCTACCCGGCTTCGCTCGGACGAGAACCTCCGCGGCTGGCTGTTCACGGTCGCCCGCAACAAGGCACTCGACCACCATCGCGCCCGCGCCCGGCGGCCGGTGCCCGTGCCGACGTGCCCGAGGACGTGCGCCTCGACGACGTGGACGAGAGCAGCCCGGTGTGGGACGCCGTCGCCAACTACCGGAACGCCAACGCCACGCCGTGCTGCTGCGCTACGCCGGCGATCTCCCGTACCGGGAGGTGGCGCTGGCGATGGGCGTCAGCGAAGTGGCGGCCCGCCAGCACGCCAGTACGGGCGTGCGGGCCTGAGGACAGGGGAGTACCACGATGACGGTGACTGAGCTGTGGGACGCCGTCGTGCGGCGTGCCGATGCCGAGGGCCTGGTCGACGTGGCCTTACGCCGCACGACTCGCCGATCGGCACCGCTGGTGGTGGCCGCCACCGCCGGGGCCTCGTGATGGTCAGCTACCGCGAGGCCGACGACGCAGTGGACGAGCTCGCCGCCGAAGGTCTCGCCTCGGGTGTTCCACGATGCCGACCCGGCTCGACTCGGTCCGGCGCGAGCTCGACGACTACTTCGCCGGCACCCGCCACGCCTTCGAGCTCCCGCTCGACCTGCGGTTGTTGACCGCGTTCCAGCGTACTCGTCCTGGAGGCCGTACGCGACGTCCCCTACGGCGCGGTGGCGACCTCCTGGAGTCGCCCGCGCCATCGGCGGCCCAGGCCAGCCGGGCCGCCGGCGCGCCATCGCCCGCAACCCGTTGCCGATCGTCGTCCCGTGCCATCGGGTCCTCGGCTCCGACGGCTCGCTCAGCGGCTACGGCGGCGGGCTGGAGCGCAAGGTGTTCTTACTCGGACTGGAGGGACGGCGAGGTGAGTGTCGACACCCCGCTCGGCTCGCTCTGGATCCTCGGCACCGCCGATGCCGTCACCGCGGTGGCGTGGGGCGAGGGCGTCGACGACGGGCCGGCTTCGGAGCTGTCTGGACCGGCCGCCGCCAGCTTGAGTGTATTTCGCCGGTAAGCTGCAACTATTTGATCCCCCAATTCATCTTGGTGGCGTCGCGCCTTCCGAGCGTGGTCTGAGCGAACTCACGCTCGCGATCCCCGACGGCGAGCGAGGGCCTCGGCGAGCTTGCGGCCGAGCGGGGTGAGACGGGATGGGGTTCGGGCCGCGGTGGAGGAGCTCACGCGCAACCCCGTTGCCGTGATCGTCCCGTCACCGTGTCGGGTCGGACGGCTTGCTCACCGGCTACGGCGGTGGCCCAGATCGGGCGCGACGGCTCGACGTCAAGCGGACGCTGCTCGAGCTCGAGCAGGGCGCCTTCCAACAGCTGCCGTGCTGAGCCGCGCCTGAGCGCGGACGCTCACAGGCTGGGGGCGGGGTCGAGATGTTCAGCCTGTTGCGGCCTGAGCCGCGAGCGCGGCCGACGCGGATAGACGTCGCAGTTCGGCGGGGGCGAGGACCACGGTGCCGTTGTGGCCGCCGAAGCCGAGCTGTTCGACAGCGTCGGGCCCGGGGTCCACGGCGCGGTTCGCCGAGCACGAGGTCGATCGGCGGCATGGAGGGGTCGAGCTCGTTCGTGCCCTCGGTCGGCGGGATGAGCTGGTGCTCGCATGGACAGCACGACCGCCGCGGCCTCCAGCGCGCCGGCGGCGCCGAGGGCATGACCGGTCACGCCCTTGGTCGAGGTGACGGTCGGACCGGGCGAGCCGAACAACTTCGCGATCGCCTCGGCCTCGGCGGCGTCGTTCAACGGTGTCGACGTGCCGTGGGCGTTGATGTGGGCGACGTCGGCGGGCGCAGCCCGGCGTCCGCGAGGCACAGCTCCATGCACGGATCGCGCCGGAGCCGCCCGGCGACGGGGCGGTGATGTGGTGGGTGTCGGCGGTGCTTGCCGACCGAGGACTTCGGCGAGGATCGTGCGCCGCGGGCCTCGGCGACGTCCCACTCCTCGAGCACGAGGACGGCCGCCGCCTCGCCGATGACGAAGCCGTCGTGCTCGGCGTCGAACGGCGGAGATGCGCGGAAGTCGACATCGCCGTCATGTTGCGGAAGCCGGCCATGGCGGTGGGCGTCATCGCCGCCTCGGTGCCGCCGGTGACCACGGCGTCGCACCGGCCGCTCGCGATCAGCCGGGCGGCGTTGCCGATGGCGTGGGTGCCCGCCGCGCACGCCGTGACGTGGTCTCGCACGGGCCTTGCCAGCCGCACCGCATCGAGACGGCGGCGCCGGCGGCGTTGGCCATCATCATCGGCACGAGGAACGGCGACACCCGTCGCTCGCCTTTCTTCAGGCGCGTCCAGATCTGCTCCTCGAGGTGTCGAGCCCGCCGACCCCCGTGCCGACGACGCCCGTGCGCGCTGGGTCGCCGGGCTCACCGCCTGCGTCGGCGAGGCCACGGGCGGCGGCGAGTGCGATCTGCTGGAAGCGGTCGGTGCGCTTCGCCCTCCTTCGGGTTGTCGAAGCACTTCGCGGGATCGAAGTCCGCGACGGCGCTCGTCGATCGGTGGCTCGGGCGAGCAGACCGCGCCAGATACGCATCGGGGCCGATGCCGCAGGCGCGAGGACGCCGAGGCCGGTGACGGCCACGCGGCGCTCTGGCCTCCCGGCGCTAGTCTCAGAGCTTCGACTCGACGAGATCGTACGCTTGGCCGACCGTGGTGATGCCTTCGACGTCTTCCTCGGGGACGGTGATGTCGAACTCTTCCTCGAGCGCCATCACCATCTCGACGAGGTCGAGGCTGTCGGCTTCGAGGTCGTCGGCGAACTTGGCTTCAGGCACGACCTTGTCTTCGGCACGGACAGCACGTCGACTGCGCACTTGCGGAACCGGTCGAACAGCTCGTCGTCCACGTGATGCTCCTTTCTCGTACTTGGTTCGTGCAGGCTATGGCCCATGCCGAGGCCACCGTCGACGGGGATGACGGCCCCGGTGATGTAGGCGGCTTCGGCTGACGCGAGGAAGTCTACGACGGCGGCGACCTCTTCGGGGGTGCCGAACCGGCCGAGCGGCACGCGTGCGACATCGGTCGCTTGAGTCGTCGGACAGCTCCGGTCATGTCGGTGTCGATCGGACCGGGGGCCACGATGTTGACGGTGATGTTGCGGCTGCCCCTCGCGGGCCAGCGACCGGGCGAAACCGACCAGTCCCGCCTTGGAGGCGGCGTAGTTGGCCTGCCCGGCCTGGCCCGTGAGCCCGACCACCGACGAGACGAGGATGATGCGCCCCCGGGCCCCATCATGGCCGGAGCCGCCCGCTTGGCCACGCGGAACGCGCCGGTCAGGTTGGTGTCGATCACCGAGGTGAAGTCGCTCCTCGCTCATGCGCAGCAGCAGCTTGTCCCGGGTGATCCCGGCGTTCGACACCAGCACCTGCACCGGGCCGAGGGCGGCCTCGATCGCCGTGAACGCGTCGTCGACCTCGGCCGCGGGCGACATCGCACGGAGCGCCAGGAAGCCGTCGGGCGGCGGTGAGCTCGGGAGATCACGGCCACCCGGTCGCCGCCGGCGGCGAAGCGGGCGCAGGCCAGCCCGATGCCGCTGGCCCCGCCGGTGACGAGGACCGAGCGGCTCACCCGGTCACGCCTGCCCAACGCAAGACGCCGCTCGCCGCGGTCATCCCGGCCCCGAAGCCGACCATGAGCACGAGGTCGCCGGCTTCGAGCCGGCTCTCGTCGGCGGCCCGGCGAGGGCGAACGGATCGAGGCGGACGACGTGTTGCCGGTGATCGAGGCACGTCTGGCGGTGCGTTCCATGGGGACGCCGAGCTTGGCAGGCGGCTCGATGATCCGGATGTTGGCCTGGTGGGGCACGATCAGCGCGATGTCGTCGGCGGTGACGCCGGCCTCCGCATCGACTGCTGGGCGGAGTCCACCACGCCGCACGGCCTGGCGGAAGACCTCCTTGCCCTCCATTCTCATGTAGCCGCCGATGTCGCATCGAGGATCGACGGCAGCGAGCCGTCGCCCCCGAGGTCCCACCCGAGCAGCGTCGGGTCCCTCGTCGGCTTCGAGGACGACGCGCCGGCACCGTCGGCGAACAGGATGCCGTGCTGCGGTCGTCCCAGTCGGTGATCCGCGACAGCGTCTCGCTGCCGATGACCAGGATCGCGCCGGCGCCGATGGGATGAGGCCGTGGGCGACGACCAGCGCGTAGACGAATCCAGAGCACGCGGCGTTGAGATCGAACGCGCCGCAGTGATTCCGAGGGCATGTTGCACGGGGCGAGGTGGCCGGCATCGTTGATCGGGGGTCGTTGTGGAGAGGATGACAGGTCGATCGGCCGGGTGACGCCCGCGCTCGAGCGCCTGGCGGCCGGCCTCGGTGGCGAGCCGCCGTGGTGCCGCCGCCGACCTGTCGCTCTGGATCCCGGTGCGTTCCGTATCCACTCGTCGCTGGTGTCCATCGTGGCTGCGAGATCGTCGTTGGTCACGACCTTTTCGGGCAGGGCGTGCCCCAGCCGGTGATGATCGCACCGCGTGCCTCAGGTGTTGGGGTGCGTCATGCGTCCGCAGCCAGACGATGGGTTGGCGCGTGACCCGTTCGCCGTCGACGGCGATGTAGGCCTGGAGCTTGCCGGCGAATGGGGAACGCACCTCCGGGCTTCGCAACCTACCCGAGCAGGTGGCCCGCCACGATGCGCGGGCCGTGCTGCAGATCGCCGGAGGGCAGAATAGTCCAGCGGCCGGGCTGACCACGAGCGTTCGGTGACGAAAGGTGCTCGCCCTCGAGGGCCGGCGCGAGGGTGTGCCGGCTGGCGGCGATGAGCTCGAGGAGCTTGTCGAGCTCATCGGGTGTGGAGACCGAAGGGCGTGTGCCTCGACCGTGCGTTTGGCGATGCCGGTGAGCACGGTGCCCGGGCCGAGCTCGACGAGTGGTCACCCCCTATCGTCGAGCGTAGCAGGCTCTGCCGCCAGCGCACCGGGCTGCAGAGTTGGGCCGACAACAGGCCGGGCCACTCGCCGGTCGTCGTGCGGGAGGGCGTCGACGTTCGCAACTACGGGCACGTCGGGTCGCGGGGTGCCGCTGGTCGATTGCCTTGCGCAGACGTCGCGGGCCGGCGCCATGAACGGCGTGTGGAAGGCGCCCGACACCGGAAGGGGCAGGACCTTCTTGGCGCCGAGCTCCTTGGCGATCTCAGACGGCCGCGGCGAGCCGTCGCAGCCGGCGATGACGACCTGGCCGGGGGCGTTGTAGTTGGCCACCCACACGTCGCCGTCGGCGCGGCGGCACGCCACCTCGACCTGTTCGTCGTCGAGACCGAGAACGGCGGCCATCGTGCCGGGCTCGTCGGCCGGCGTCCTGCATGGCCTCGCCCGTTCGGTGACCAGGCGACGCCTTCGGCGAAGGACAGAGCGCCGGTGGCGACGAGCGCGGTGTACTCGCCGAGGCTGTGGCCGGCGGTAGCGCGGGTCGATGCCCAGGCGCTCGATGGCGTCGAGCACCACCAGGCTCAGCACGAACGTGGTGAGCTGGGCGTTGCGGGTCTGCGTGAGCTCTTCGGCATCGGCGTCGAGCAGCAGCCGGCCGACATCGCGGCCGGCGAGCGGAAGCCTCATCGACCAACTCCCAGACTCGGTGATCGACCCAGGCGGCCCATGCCGGGCCTTTGCGATCCCTGGCCCGGGAAGGTGAATGCCAACATGTGGCTGGCGGCCTCCTCTCGGCTGTGTCCGGTTCCGACCGGTACCGTTGCGACGAGGTTACGTTCCTTGATCAGCGAACGACGCACTACCGGCGGGTAGCATCGTTCGGCTGGCCCGAGTGGCGGAATGGCAGACGCGGCGGACTCAAAATCCGCTGTCCGAAAGGGCATGTGGGTTCGAATCCCACCTCGGGCACCGCTGTTCGAAGGGCAGGCGCCGGACCGTCCCCTCAGCCCGGCGGCGGCGACAGCCGCTCAAACATCACCTCAGCCGAGCCCTGCGGGGTGCCAGTGCCGTTGCTCGTGAGGGCAAGGATCACTGTCTGGCCGGCCGTAAGTAGGAGAAGCATCTCGTCGGACTGACTGCCGACCGTGGCGCACCTGCAGGGAGGAGGCCGCGGGCGTTCCATTCGACACGCACGTCAACCCTTCCTCCCGAAATGGAGCTCGTGGTGGTTACTCGATAGCTGGCCCGGTAGTAGCCAGCCTGGACAACGGTGAATCCGGCGTTGTCACCGTCTCTCACGATCCCACCGCCGAACTCCAGTTCTTCGGCGAACACGATCGGAGCCGCCTCCGTTCACCAAGCGTCGCGAATATCGCTGCGTTCACGCGTACGATCGCCGGACCGGGGCTCGTTCCCGCCGGGCGGTTGGCCGGTAGCCTGCCGGGCCGCAGAGCCGGAGGTTCCGGCCGTCGACCCTGGGCGGCCGTATCCCGCGCATCCGTGGACCCGGCGGTCCCGCCGGAATGACCGGCGGCTGTTGGCCGTGGTACCGGTGGTCCGCGCCTGGTCGCCGTCGGAGCCTGGGGCCGGCGTTCCGGCACGGCCCAGCGGCCGACGGGTCCCTGGCTGCCGGCGAGGCTGCTGGGCTGCCCCCATCCTGAGACGCCCTTCGGTCCGTACAGGACCTTGGCCACGGTGTTGAAGTACGTATCGCCGACCTGGCCGAGGGTCGCCGCCGGCTCCGTCGTGCCGACGAGGAACTGCGCTCCCGTGACGGCGACCTTCTGCAGCGGCACGAGATAGCCGACCACGTCGATCACGACGTGGGTGCTGCCAGCGGCGTTGAAGATGCTGATGCTGCCGTTGGTGCCCAGCTTGGCGATCATCGAGTTCGGCGTGATCAAACCGGGCTCGGCGTTGTTCGTCGACGCCAGCGGACGGGGCTCGCCAGCCGGCCAGACCGTCAGGAAGCTCTTGGCCGTCGCGCCGTCGAGCGTCACGTTGATCACGGCGGCAACGCCATCGACGGGAACGGGCCCCGGTGCCGTGAGCTTGAGGTCGAGCGTCTCATCCGGGCCGAGCGGACCGGCGATCGTCACGCCGATCGGGCCACCCGACGATGCACGAGTATCGAGCGCCCGCGTCGGCGAGATCGAGATCAGCGCGGATGCTTCGGCAGCCGTCGCCGATGGTGTGGTCAGCGGGCTCGCGGCGCGGCCCCGGCCAGCGCCAGCCCGCCGCTCACGGCAACCACCGCGGCGACGGCGATGCCCACGCCGGCGCGCCGCGCCCGAGTGGTCTGGCCCGCCGGTGCTGCCATCTGTGACCTCGTCTCTGAGGTGCCGCCACGTGACTCAATGCGGTCGGGGCACTGCTGACAGTGCATTGTCGCGGCTATACATCGGTTAGTCAATGCTGGAAACCGGTTGCGGTCGACGCAGTCGGCCGGGAGGCGGGTTGAGCAGCCCGCATCCGGTGGCAAGCCGGCCACGCTGGCCGAGGTTCGATAGCGGGCCAAGGGCCATCGGCGCCGATGTCGCGGAGCGTGCTCGAACACCGCCCAGACACTCGCTTCTCGTCGCGCTTGAACCGCACATCTGCATGCGAGCTGCACCGAGAAGCTCAGATGCACCGAGAATGGGCTGAACGGCGCCCACTCAGCGTGAGATCGGGACGCAAGCCGGCCTCGCCGTCACCCACCGTGGATCAGCACGCCAGGCGTCGGCGTCGGTGGCCACGAGCCCCTGGCCCGCGAGCCCCTGGCCGCGAGCCCCTGGCCCGGGCCACGGGGCCCACGGCGCCCCAGCTGTAGCCTCAGCGTTGCCAGGTGCCCCCGCGCTGCTGGAGCTCCAGCAGGAACGGGTTCATCTTCCGCTCCCGCCCGACCGTCGTGACCTCGCCGTGGCCGGGCAGCACCTGCACGTCGTCGGCCATCGGCAGGATCTTCTCGGCCATCGACGCCATCAGCGTCTCGAACGACCCACCGGGCAGGTCCGTCCGCCCGATCGAACCGGCAAACAGATGATCGCCCGAGAACAGGATCGGCGCCTCGCCCTCGACCTCGAGGCGGAAGCACACCGAGCCCCGGTGTGGCCGGGCGTGTGGATGGCGGTGAACGTCATCCCCGCGCCACTGACCCGCTCGCCGTCGTCCAACCCGTAGATCAGCTCCGGCGGTCGCAGGTCCAGGCCTTCGAGGTACCGCCCCAGCATCCCGCTGGAGCCGACCGGGTCGAGGAGCATGTGGCGATCGGCGTCGTGGATGCGCACGGGCACCTCGTCGCCGTGCTCCAGCTCGTGCAGCAGTGGCGCCACGCCACCGACGTGATCGACGTGGCCGTGGGTGTTGAGGATGGCCACCAGCCGCAGCTCGTGGTGGACGAGACGGTTGAGGATGTTCGTGGGATCGGGCGGGGCGTCGATGATGACGCACTCGCCGCCGGGCCCAGCCGGCGCCACGATCCAGCAATTCGTCTGGGCCAGCCACAGCGGCAGGCCTTCGATCATCACGTCGCTGACGGTAGATCGGGCGCCGTCACGTCGGTGACGGTAGGTCAACGGCCACGTCCCGCCGGACCCCCGCGTCGAGGGCCTGGGCGACCGCCAGCACCAGCGGATCCGACTCGATCTCCTCGAGCGTGCGGTGCAGCGGGATGCGCCAGTTCGGCCACTCGTCGATCGTGCCCGGCAGGTTGGGCCGCTCCACCATGCCGACGGCGTCGTCGAGCGTGGCCACCACGATGAGCGACGGGGCGCCCGCCAGGGCCTCGTGGGTGGCTACGACGACCTCCTCGGTGGAGGCGTCGTCGCCCAGACCGGTGGCGAGGTGGATGCGCGACCGGAACCACAGGTCGTCGCTGCCGTCCCCGGCGTGGCCGAGACGCTGGCGGTCGGCCAGATCGGCGCCGCTCCACACCCCTGCCATCGTCGGGAGGTCGTGGGTGGTGACGCCGGCCAGCGCCTGGCGGGGAAAGGTGGACGGCGCGCCCTCCTCGAACCAGAGGAGCCGGTACGACAGGATCTGGCGGTCGGCGAGCGTCGGCGCGCACCTCGTCCTCCACCGTGCCCAGGTCCTCGCCCACGACGAAGGCGCCGGCTCGGTGGGCCTCGAGGGCCAGGAGGTCGAGCAGGTCGTTGTGGGGGTAACGAACGTAGGCGCCGTCGCTGGGCCCGACCCCCGGCGGGATCCAGTACAGCCGGAACAGGCCCATGACGTGGTCGATGCGGATGCCGCCGCAGTGGGCGAACGACGCCCGCATCGTGTCGATGAACGGCTGGTAACGGGCCGCTCGGAGCTTCCACGGCACGAACGGCGGCAAGCCCCAGTCCTGGCCGAGCGGGTTGAAGGTGTCGGGCGGCGCACCCACGCGGCAGCCTTCGCCCAGCAGGTCCTGGAACGACCACGCATCGGCGCCGTGGGGGTCGAACCCGACGGCGAGGTCGGCCACGATGTTGACGCCGGCACCGCCCGCCATGCCCAGCTGGCCGTACAGCTGCCACTGGCACCACTGGTGAAACCGCACCCGGCTCCGTTCGGAAACGGCCAGCTCGGCGACGGCCGGCGATGCCGGGTGGCGGTACGGCGCCGGCCACCCCGGCCACGACGGCCCGTAGCGCTCGGCCAGCACGCTCCACACGGCGAAGTGCACGAGCGGTTCGCCCTGGCGCCGCACCCATTCGTTGAAGGCGTCGTGGCCGGTGCCGCCCGCTTCGAACACGGCGTGCAACCGGGTGAGGGCGTCGAGCTTGAGGCGATGCACGGCGTCGCGATCGATGCGTTCGGAACCGTTGAGCGCGCGCCCGGCTTCGTCGAGCGGCGCGAGGTCGGCGCCCAGCGTGCCCACGCCCGGCAGCTCCGCGATGCTGATGTAGGCGACGTTGCGCCACAGCCTCGACGTCGGCGAGTACGGGCTCGGCTGCTGCGGCTGCGTCGGGGCGGCGGCGTGCAGCGGGTTGATCATCAGCACGCCGTGCGCCGAGACGAGCCGACCACTCGCGCCAGCTGGCGGAGGTCGACGAGATCGCCGATGCCCCAACTCATGGCCGACCGCAGCGCGTAGAGCTGTGCCGCCCATCCCCACGACCGTTCCGGCAGCGGGCACCGTCTGGGGGTGACGACCAAGCGGGTCGCGGGTCCACCCCGGCGGCGCTGGAGGTCGTGGTAGCCGAGCGGCAGATCCGGCGGGAGCGCATGTAGGTCGGGAAGCGCCGTGCCGTCCTCCAGGACGACGTCGCATGGATCGCCCAGCGTCGGCGGCCGAGCCGGCTTCCAGGAACCACATCGGCGGGGGCGGCGGCGGCGCGTCGCGGTCGTCGGCGCCCATGGCCGCCAGCAGGGTTCGCCGGGTCGCGTCGGCCGTGGGGTGCCAGTGGCCGCCCGTGTCCCAGTAGCCGTCGCTGATCGACCACGCGTCGCTCATCGAGACGATGTGTACCCGATGGCGAGTGGCGCCGCGTGCCGGCCTTCGACGCCGGCCTTCGATGCCGCCGAGTTGCCGGGCAGTCGGGTCCGCCCGTCCGTATGATCCCGAACGTGCACCGCTCCTTGGTCGAACGCCGCCTTGCGGAGGTCAGCGCCCGTCTGCGCGCCCTTCGGGAGGAACTGCGGGTCATCGACGAGCAACTGGTGCACCTGGGTGACGACGCCGACGACGCCCATCTGCGGGCGCTCGTCTCCGAGACGCCCGTGGCCGACCGGGAGCATCGCGACGCCCGCCGGCACGCCGATGCGATGGGCCGGCGCCGGGCCGAAGTGGTCGAATCGATCGCCGGCCTGGAAGCCCGTAGCGACGAGCTGCTCGACCGCCTTCTCGCCGGCTGACGGCCGTCGAGACGGTTGGGTGGTTGAATGGAGCGCTCTGAAGGGAGGAACCGTTGCCGACTCGCGTACTGATCGCCGAGGACGAGGCGATCATCCGCCTCGATCTCCGCGAGACCCTCGAGGAAGAGGGCTACGAGATCGTGGGCGAGACCGGCCGCGGGGACGAGGCGGTGGCGCTGGCGCGTGCGCTGCGCCCTGACCTGGCCATCCTCGACATCAAGATGCCTGGCATGGACGGCCTCGACGCCGCCCGGGCCATGAGCGAGGAACGCCTGTGCGGCGTGCTCGTGCTGACCGCCTTCAGCCAGCGCGACTTCATCGAGCAGGCCCGCGACGCTGGAGCGTTGGCCTACCTCGTGAAGCCCTTCCAGAAGAGCGACCTGGTGCCGGCCATCGAGCTGGCCATCGGGCGCTTCAAGGAGATGAGTGCGCTGGCCGAGGAGGTGCGCGGCCTGGAGGAGCAGCTCGAGACCCGCAAGCTCCTCGACCGGGCCAAGGGCATCCTCATGGATCGCCACGGCCTCTCCGAGCAGGACGCGTTCTCGTTCATCCAGAAGCGGGCCATGGCGGAGCGCACGAAGATGAAGGCGGTGGCTGAGCAGGTCGTGAGTGGCGACCTCACCCCGTGAGCAAGCTCCTCCTTCTCGACGGCAACTCGCTCACGTACCGGGCGTTCTTCGCCCTCCCGCCCGACATGGCCACGGCGTCAGGTCAGGTCACCAACGCCGTCTTCGGCTTCACGTCCATGCTCATCAACCTGCTGCGCGACAACCGCCCCGACGGCGTCATCGCCGCCTTCGACCGGCCTGAGCCGACCTTTCGCCACGAGGCCATCGCCGACTACAAGGCCAATCGGACGGCCGCCCCTGACATCCTGCGCCAGCAGATGGGTCTCGTTCGTCAGGTCGTGGAGACGCTGGGCATCGTGACGCTCGACGTTGCCGGCTTCGAGGCCGACGACATCATCGCCACGGTGGTGGAGGAGGCCAAGGCCAAGGACGTCGAGGTCATCATCGTCACCGGCGATCGCGACGAGTACCAGCTCGTCGAGGACCCGCTCGTGAAGGTCCTCTACAACCGCCGGGGCGTGTCCGATTACGCCCTGTACGACGAGGCCGGCATCTTCGAACGCACCGGCGTGACCCCGAAGCAGTATCCGGAGTACGCGGCGATGCGCGGCGATCCGTCCGACAACCTGCCGGGCGTGCCCGGCGTGGGCGAGAAGACGGCGGCCAAGCTGATCGCCACCTACGGCGGGCTCGACGGCATCTTCGCCAACCTCCAAGCCCTCACTCCCAAGCTCCGGGCCTCGCTGGCCGAGCACGAGGAACGGGTGCGCCAGAACGCCGCCGTGATGGTGTTGCGGCGTGACGCCCCGGTCACCGTCGAGCTGGAGTCGTTGACGTGGGGACCGTCGGATATGGCCGAGCTGAAGCGCCTGTTCGACTTCCTCGAGTTCCGCACGTTGTTCGAGCGGCTCGAGGAAGTGCTGAATGCCCCCATCACGGCGGGGCCGGTCGACGGCGGGCAGGTCATCGAGGCCGAGGTGGTGCGGTTCCCGTCGGCCGCCGACGCCGTGGTGGCGCTCGGCCAGCCCGTCACGCTCGACGTCGCCGCGGCGTGGGTCGGCGCGCCCGGGCGCTCCGCCGTCGCCGGGCTGGCCGTCGTGCTCGACCCCGAGTCGGCCGAGGTCGGCTGGTTGCCGGCCTCGTACCTGGGGGGGGGGGAGGGGGGCGCGCAGACCAAGGAAGGGGGGGGGAGGGGGGGATGGGCGGGGGCGCGGGTCCGCGGCGGGCAGGGCCGGCGATCGCGACGGCCTTGGCGGGGAGGGGGAAGGACGGGGGGAGGGGACCGCGCCGGGCCGGGGAGGGGGGCCGCGGGACGGGGGGGCGGGGGCGAGGGGGGGCCGGGCGGGGGGGAGAGGGAGGCGAGAGGGGGGGGGCGGGGGGGGCGTGGGGGGGCCGCGGGGGCCTGGGGGGGCGCGGCTGGCGGCAGGGGGGGGGGAGGGGGGGGGAGGGGGGGAGAGGGGACCGGGGCGTCGGGCCGCGGGGAAGGGGGGGGGAGGGGGGGAGAGGGGGGGGGGTTGGGGGTGGGCGATGGGGGGGGGGGGTGTGGGGGGGGGGGGGGGGGGAGGTGGGGGGGGGGGGGGTGGTACAGGCGGCGGGGGAGGGGGGGGGGTTGGGGGGGGGTGGGGGGCGGGGGGGAAGCGGACCAAGACCGGCTTCTCGACGATGTGTCGTCGGTGGAGGGGGGCGGGAGGAGTGGCGGGAGCTGATCGATGCGTGTGTCGTAGCGGGAGGTAGAGAGGGTGCGAGGAGAGGGGGAGGGTGGCGGGGGGGGGTGGGGGGGAGGGCGAGACGCCATAACCAGCCGCGCCGGCACGGGGCGGCTGGCGTCGGATCAGCCCAACCTCCACAACATCCGGTCCGATCGGGGGAAGGAGGAGTTCCGCGTTTTTTCGTGCCGGCGCGGGTCACCTGGGCTGGTGGCGGATAAACCGGAGAGTGGGATCGCCCTGGGAAGACCCGGCCTGGTGCAGGCGTTCAGGAGCGTCAGGACATCCACACGGCGACCGCGTCGCGCATCTTCGCGGTGGAGCCGACGGCGGTCACGATCGCCCAGCGCTCGAAGGCCAAGATGGTGTCCTACGGGCTGGCCTACGGCATGGAGGCGTACGGGCTGGGCCAGCGCCTGAACATCCCCACGGAGGAAGCGGCCGAGATCCTGGCGGCGTACTTCATCGCGTTCCCCAACGTGAAGGAGTACATGGACCGCACGGTCATCGAGGCCCGCAAGCGGGGCTACACCGAGACGCTGTTCGGGCGCCGGCGTCCCATCCCGGAGCTGCAGTCGTCGAACTGGCGCATCCGCCAGGCGGGGGAGCGCCAGGCCATGAATGCCGGCATCCAGGGGCTGGCGGCCGACATCTTCAAGGTGGCGCTCGTGCGTCTCGACGCGGCGCTCACGGCGGGCACGACCGGCGCTCGGCTGGTGCTGCAGGTGCACGACGAGGTGCTCGTGGAGGTGGTCGACGGGGCCGAGGACGAGGTCGGCGAGCTCACCCATCGCACGCTGATGGGGGCGGCCGAGCTGGTCGTCCCCCTCGAGGTGAACCTCGCCTTCGGGCCCTCCTGGGCCGACGCCAAAGGCTGACCCGCGGCGCTGTCCGGTCGCGCCGGACACCGTGTTCTCTCGGCTTGTGGGCGCGGAAACGAGACATCGTCGAGATTTCGCGCCCACAGGCGGCTCGAACTTCCGATTGAGGCGTCCCCGGAGCACACACAGCTGGCGTGCATCCCACCCCCGACGAACGCATCACGGAGTTGGCGACTCCTCAGCGCGGCCTTCTGACCGGCGCGCAGGCTCGGGCGGCGGGTCTCAGCTCGGCCCAGCTCAGTCATCGTGTCCTGCGGGGCAACCTCGTTCGGCTCGGTGGCGGGGTCCTGGCGATCGCCGGTGTCGAGCTCACGTGGGAACGACTCCTGCTGGCGGCGCTGCTCGCCGCCGGTCCGGGCGCTGTCGTCTCTCACCGATCTGCGGCGTGCGTACTCGGGTTCGACGGCTTCGACCACGGCCCGGTCGAGGTCACTGTCCCGAGACAACGACGGCCCGCGATGCCCGCCCGAGCCAAGTTGCACCGTGCGCTGCGGCTGGAGCCGATCGATGTCGTCACCGTGCCGCCGCTTCGGCTGACGAGCGGCGCGCGAACCATCATCGACCTGGCCACCTTGGCGACCGAGCATCAACTGACGGCGGCGATCGGCAGCGCCATCCGCGACGGCTGGACGTCCGAGGCGTTCCTGCGACGTCGATTCCAGGCCCTCCGTGGTCCCGGTCGCCACGGCGCCGCGCTGCTCTCCTCGGTGCTCGACGGCCCCGTCGGTGACTCCGAGCTCGAGCGCCGCTTTCTCCGCCTCGTCGAGCGCGGCGGGCTGCCCCGGCCGACGACCCAACGGACGTTCCGAGGCGATCGGACGATCCGCGTCGATGCGATCTGGGAGCGTCACCGGCTCGTGGCCGAGGTCATGGGCCACCGGTTCCACTGCACCGCGCTCGATCTCCAGCGCGACGCACAGCGGCGCAACGAGCTGCAAGCGATCGGGCTGGACGTGCTGGAGTTCACCGCCCACGCCATCGGGCGGGAGCCGGAGCAGGTCATCGAAATGCTTCGCCGCCGGCTCGGCGACGAGTGAGACTGGCGGCGTGACTGGAGAGCCGGATCACTGGTTCGAGCCCATCGCCGACCACCTCGGCGCCGCCTACCTGCGCTACTCGTTCACGAAGGGCACCAGCCAGGAGGTCGAGTTCCTGGTCGACGCCCTCGGCCTCCAGCGTGGCCACCGCGTGCTGGACGTGGGCTGCGGTCCCGGCCGCCACGCCTACGAGCTGGCCCGGCGGGGCATCGCCGTCCACGGGATCGACATCAGCCGTCGCTTCATCGCCCTCGCCCGCCAGGATGCCCCGCCGGGTGCCACCTTCGAGCGGCTCGACGCCCGTCAGCTGCGCTTCGACGCCGAGTTCGACGCCGTCGTTTCGCTCTGCCAGGGCGCCTTCGGCCTCCTCACCGGCGACGGGGAGGACGCCGTCGTCCTCGGCGGCATGGCCCGGGCACTACGGCCCGGTGGGCGGATGGCGCTCAGCGCGTTCAACGCCTACTTCCAGGTCCGCTACGGCGAGGGCGAGCTCGACGCCGCCACCGGCATCAACCACGAGCGCACCGAGGTCCGCAACGAGGACGGCGACCCGACGACCGTCGACCTCTGGACCCACTGCTTCACCCCGACCGAGCTGCGCGCCGTGGTCGCCGGCGCCGGCCTTCGGGAGGACGCCATCTGGTCGGTCGAACCGGGCGCCTACCGGGCGGCGCGGCCCACGGTGGAGACGGCCGAATATCTGGTTCTGGCCAGCAAACCAGGGGGCTGATCGGTGAAGTTCCAGCTCGGTGCTAGCCTTTCTGGCGCGCCGGCGGGGGTCCCGTCGGCGCGTCCCTTGTCCGAACCGACATGACCGTGTGAAAGCAGATCTCCTGTTGTCCGATTCCCCGACTTCCACCGCTGATTCTTCCCAGGGCACCTTTGCCGAAGACGGCACGTACACCCCTCGCCAGGTCACCGCTGATGATCTTGGCATGTCGTTCGCCGATGCGATCGACGGCACCCTCGTCGACGTCGAGGACGGCCAGATCGTGCAGGGCACGGTGGTGAAGGTCGACAAGGACGAGGTCCTGCTCGACATCGGGTACAAGTCCGAAGGCGTCATCCCGGCACGTGAGCTGTCGATCCGCAACGACATCGACCCGCACGAGGTCGTGTCGATGGGTGATCAGATCGAAGCCCTTGTCCTCCAGAAAGAGGACAAGGAAGGCCGTCTGGTCCTGTCGAAGAAGCGGGCGCAATACGAGCGGGCGTGGGGCACGATCGAGAAGATCAAGGAAGCCGAAGGCGTCGTCGAGGGCCCGGTCATCGAAGTGGTGAAGGGTGGACTCATCCTCGACATCGGGTTGCGCGGCTTCCTGCCGGCCAGCTTGGTGGAGCTGCGCCGTGTGCGCGACCTGCAGCCGTATGTCGGCCGGTCGCTGCAAGCGAAGATCATCGAGCTCGACAAGAACCGCAACAACGTCGTGCTGTCGCGCCGCGCCTACCTCGAAGAGACGCAGAAGGAGCAGCGCGAAGACTTCCTGCACAACCTCAAGCCGGGTGAGGTCCGCAAGGGCGTCGTGTCCAGCGTCGTCAGTTTCGGCGCCTTCGTCGACCTGGGCGGCATGGACGGTCTCATCCACGTGTCGGAGCTGTCGTGGAAGCACGTCGACCACCCCGGCTCGGTGGTGGCCGTCGGCGACGAGGTCACCGTGCAGGTGCTCGACGTCGACCTCGACCGTGAGCGCATCAGCCTGTCGCTCAAGGCCACCCAGCAAGATCCGTGGCAGGAGTTCGCGTCAACGCACCGCGTCGGTGAGCTCGTGTACGGCCGGGTCACGAAGCTGGTGCCCTTCGGCGCCTTCGTGCAGGTCGGTGAGGGCATCGAGGGGTTGGTGCACATCTCCGAGATGTCGGCCCGCCACGTCGATCTGCCCGAGCAGGTCGTCACCCCCGGCGAGGAGCTGTGGGTGAAGATCATCGATCTCGACCTGGCCCGGCGCCGCATCAGCCTGTCGATCAAGCAGGCGGCCGAGGGCGGCGAGGTCGCCGAGGAGTACCGCGAGCACTTCGGCGAGCACGCCTTCGACGCCGAGGGCAACTACATCGGTGCGCCCGCCGACGATGCCGAGCGCGAGGCGGCGTGGGCCGAGTACTACGAGCAGTACGGCGACGACGGCCCCCCGCCCGAAGGTGAGATGCCGCCCGAGCCCGAGCTCGCCGCCGAAGCGGACGCGGAGGCGGACGTCCTGGCCGAGGAAGCGCCCGTCCCGGAGGCCTGAGGTAAGGCTGGGGCGCCGTTGTGGGGGCCGTCCGCGGCCCGCTGCCGTCGCAGTGCGACGGCGTGCCGACGGAGCACCGATTGTCCGAGCGAAGCGAGCGCGGTGCGAAGCGCCGCCAGGGTTACGTGAGCTTCACGATGCCCATGCGCACGGCGAGCAGCACGGCTTGCGTGCGATCACGGGCGTTCAGCTTCTCGTAGATAGACGCCAGGTGGTTCTTCACCGTCTTCTGGCTGATGTACAGCTTCTGCGCCACTTCGGGCGTCGAGCACCCGTCGGCGATCAGCTGCAGCACTTCCTCTTCCCGCTTGGTGACGAGGCGGTCTTCCTCGACGCGCCGCCTTCTCGTCGATCTTGCGGACCTCGGTGAGCATCGATTTCGCCAGTTGCGGTGACAGGGCGGTCTCACCGTTGGCCGCCAACTTCACCGCCTCGATCACCTCGTCGGTGGAGCAGTCCTTGGTGAGGTACCCCACCGCGCCCGCCTTGATGGCGGCGTCGATGAGGTCCTTGTCGGCGTGCATCGTCAGCATGACGATGCGCTGTTCGGGATCGTTGTTGATGATGCGCCGGGTGGCCTCGATGCCGTCCATATCGGGCATCGAGACGTCCATCAGGATCACGTCGGGCTTGGCCGCAGGGACGAGGCGCACCGCCTCCTCGCCGTCGGACGCCTCGCCGACGACGTAGAAGCCCTCTTCCTCCAGGGACCGACGTAGGCCTTGACGCAGCATCCGGTGATCATCGACGAGCATGAGTCGGATGGTCATGGCCGTCCTCCGTCTGGGGGGTCCTGGGGGTCGAGTACAACACGGACGGTAGTGCCCGCGCCGCGAGCCGATCGGATTTCGAGGGTGGCGCCGATGGTGGTGGCACGCTCGCGCATGCCGACCATCCCGTAGGAATCGTCGCGGCCGCGGCGCCGGTCGAAGCCCACGCCGTCGTCGGCGACCTCCAGCTCGGCGTGCTTGCCGTCGCACTGCCAGCTGATGGTGAGCACCGACGCCTTGGCGTGACGCTCGGCGTTCATGACCGCTTCCTTGGCGATGCGCCACAGCTCCCGCTCCTGCAGCAATGGCAGGCGGCCGGTCTCGTGGCGCTCGATGTTGATCTCCAGCCCGCTGCGCTCGTGGACCCGGTCGCAGAAGAGCTGCATCGTGGTGCCCACGTCCTGCACGTCGCTGACGTCGGTCCGAAGGTCGTAGAGCGTCTCGCGCACCTCCTTCACCACGGAGCGCACCTGATCGCGCAGGTCGATGAGCACCGGCTGGAACTTGCTGCGCTTCGTGACCCGTACCGCACGGTCGAGTTCGAAGCCGAGGTAGGCCAAGGATTGACCGATCTGGTCGTGGAGGTCGCGGGCGATGCGGCTGCGCTCCTCGTCGGCCCCGATCGATCGCAGGCGGGAGAACCAGCGGGCGTTGTCGATGGCCACGCCGAGGGGTTCCACCAAGCCGTTCAGCAGCTCCACGTCCTTCGTGCCGTAGTGGTTGGCCAGGTCGGACTCGACCGCGATGAGCCCGATCTGGGCGCCGCGCGATCGCAGCGAGCAGTAGAGACCCGACGCGGCGCGCGGCGCGAGGCCGGGCCCGCCGACGCGCGCCAGCTCCGGTTCGCTCACGGTGCCGCGGGCTTCAAGGGCCTTCTGGAGGGCCTCGGGCAACGTCTCGGCGTCGAGCGTCGGTTGGTCACGGTTGCCCTTGCGTCGCACCGGGACCCAGGAGCCGTCGGACTCCTCATAGAGCAGCACGGTGACGCTGTCGAACTCGACGAGGTCGCGCAGGCGGGTGATGGAGGAGTCGAGCACCTCGTCCAGGTCGAGCGAGGCCGGCAACGTCTGGGCCACTCGATGCAGCGAGAAGAGCAGCGCGTTGGCTTCCGCCAGCCGCCCGAGACGGTCGAGCGCCAGCGACTGCTGGCGAGCCGACTCCCGCGACACCTGGCGGGCCACGCCACTCGTCACCGCCACGAACGATGTGACCGCCAGCCACGCGGCGCAGTCGCGGACGCCTTCGGACGGGCTGACGGCATTGACCAAGAGATGCTGGGCGCTCACCACCACCGCGCACACGAGCGTGAGGCGCGCCGCGAACACCGAGCCCCGGCTGAACCCGGCCAGCATGGCCGCCGGCAGCAGCGAGAAGGTGTATGGCGAGCTCCATGCGCCCGTGTACATCACCACGGCCGTGGCGAGGGCGAACTCGAAGAGCATCGGCGGCGCGGTGCTGCGGTCGTCGGTGTAGGGGATGGGGCGCCAGGTCCGGTAGGCGGCGTAGGCGATCAGCACGAGGGCGCCCAGGATCAGGCGATAGCTGCTGGTGCTGAGGTCCGGGTAGGCCACGACCAACCCCACGCCGATGGCGACCCAGCGGAACGGCGCCAGCGGCGGGGCGATCGACTGCGAATGGCGCCCGGTGGCGTTGTAACCGGTGTCGGGCGTGCGCCGTTCCGATCCCTGGCGCCCCAGGGCGCGGGGCCGGCGGCGTTCGACCAGCGGCCAGGCGATGGACGGCACCGTGCTGCTCGAGGCCGCGGGTGGCGTCGGGGCCGGCCGCACGTCAGGTTCGAATGCGGACGCCATGTCCCCGCCAGGCTAGGTGCTGGCTACTCTCCGGGCTCGATGATCGTCGTCGGACTCACAGGTGGCATCGGTTCGGGCAAGTCGTCGGTGTCGGAGCTGCTGGCGGCCAAGGGCGCGATCATCATCGACGCCGACATCGTCGTGCGGGAGGTGCAGGAGCCGGGCACCCCGGTCTTCGCCGCCCTGGTCGAGCGCTTCGGCGAGGGCATCGTGGCCGCCGACGGTGCGCTGGATCGGGGCGCGCTGGCCTCGATCGTGTTCAACGACACCGACGCCCTGAAGGACCTCAACGGCATCGTGCATCCGGCCGTCAACGGGGAGATCCTGCGGCGGGCGGCGGCGCTGGGCGACACCGATCACGTGGTCGTCTTGGACATCCCGCTCCTGGTGGAGGGGGGTCGGTACAAGACCGGCGGGGTGGTGGTGGTCGACGTCCCCGTCGATGTGGCAGTCGAGCGGCTGGTGCAGTACCGCGGGTTCAGCGAGGCCGACGCCCGGGCCCGGATCGGGCGCCAGGTGTCGCGCGAGAAGCGGCTGGCGGCGGCCGATCGGGTCATCGACAACGCCGGCGATCGGGCCGCGCTGGCGGCGCAGGTGGACGACCTGTGGGAGTGGATCCAGACGATCCCGCCGTCGCGATCGGCGGCGCCAGACCCCAAACCCGACGAGGGCATCGCCCCGGCCACGCACGCCGCGCCGGCTTCAGCCCCGAAGTCGGCCTGATCCCCTGAACTTGTTCACCAGCGCGCTGAATTCGAGCGCGCTGGCGACCAACTTCGGACGGCGGCGGCCGCCTCGACCACGCTGAGCAGCGTGCGGGCGTCGCTGAGGTCGTGCCAACCGACGTACAGCACCTCCCAGCCGAGGGCCGCCAGGCGCAGATCGCGGCGCTCGTCGGCGGCCTCGGCGTGCGCTCCGAAGTGGAATCGACGGCTATGGGCTTCAACGCCCAGCCTGATCGCCGGCATCGCCAGGTCCAGGCGGGCCACGAACCGGCCCCGTGGGTCCCGGACCGTCCACTGCCGCTCGAGCGGCGGCAGCCGAGGAGATTGCAGACACAGCTCGACCAGCTTCTCGAACCACGAGCCCCGCAGCGGGCCGCTGACATGGTCGAGCAGCTCGAGCAACACCCGGGTGCCGCACTGGCCAGGCCGGTGCAGCCTGTTGGCGGTGCGGCGGAGCCACACGAGGCTGGTGCCCCGACGGCGAGCGTCGTCGAGGGCGCGTTCGACGACGCCCGGGGCGTGACCGACCCGAGGTCGGCGAGGGTTCGGGCCAGCCCTGTGCAGGGGATGCCCGCGACGGTGTAGCGATCCGCTCGCGAGAGCGAGAGCGCTCGATGGGCGATCACGCCCGGCAGGCGGATCTGGCGGTCGTGGGCACTCAGCTCGAGCGCATCGGTCCCGCAGCCGTCGAGCTCGTGGAGGGCGGCGGCAGAGCGGTGCGACGCCACCACTCCCGGCCCGGCCGCCAACGCCGCCGCCAGCAGCTCCTGGTGCCAGGTGGAGGGGCCAGCCAGGCGGAGGATTCCCGGTCGGGGCTCGTCGAGGACGCCGGCGCGCAGCCGTCGCGCCACCGCGCTGCGGCTCATACCGAGGCTGACCGCTTGGGCGCGGGTGACGAGTTGGTGCTGCCGGGCGGCCACCGTCGCCAGCCTCGCGTCGAGCTCGTGGGTCGAGGTCACGGCTGAGGTGTGTGCGCCAGCACCGGACATTCGGAAGTTGTTCACGGGCCGCTGAATTCGGTGCGCGGGTGACCAACTTCGCAGGCGTAAACCGGTCACGAACAGGCGTTCGGAGGGATAGGCTGGGGGCCGTGCCGCCGTTCCAGGTCGTCTCCGATTACGAGCCCGCAGGGGACCAGCCGGCCGCCATCGCCAAGCTCGCCGAGGGCGTCCAGCGGGGCGACCGGTTCCAGACCCTGCTGGGCATCACCGGCTCCGGCAAGAGCGCCACCATGGCGTGGACCATCGAGAAGACGCAGCGCCCCACGCTGGTGCTGGCGCCCAACAAGAGCCTGGCCGCCCAGCTGGCCACCGAGTTCCGCGAGCTGTTCCCCCACAACCGGGTCGAGTACTTCGTCAGCTACTACGACTACTACCAGCCCGAGGCCTACATCCCGTCGAGCGACACCTACATCGAGAAGGACAGCTCGATCAACGACGAGATCGACCGGCTGCGCCACAGCGCCACCGCGGCGCTGCTCACCCGGCGCGACGTCATCGTGGTGGCCAGCGTCAGCTGCATCTACGGCATGGGGAACCCGGAGGAGTACCGGGGCAACCTCGTCGAGCTGCACACCGGGGTCGACTACGACCAGCGGTCCATCCTGCGCAAGCTCGTCGACCTGCAGTACGACCGCAACGACATGACGCTCGGGCGGGGCAAGTTCCGGGTGCGGGGCGACACCATCGAGGTCCACCCGGCCTACGACGAGACGGTGCTGCGGATCGAGATGTTCGGCGACACCGTCGAGCGCCTCACGATCGTCGATCCGCTGACGGGCGAGCAGCTGCGGGACCTGTCCGAGGTCATCGTGTTCCCGGCCACCCACTACGTCACCGGCGCCGAGCGAATGGAGCGCGCCGTGAAGGGCATCGAGGCCGAGCTGCAGGAGCGGCTGGCCTACTTCGAGAAGGAGGGCAAGCTCCTCGAGGCGCAGCGGCTGCGCATGCGCACGCAGTACGACCTGGAGATGATCCAGGAGGTCGGCTACTGCAACGGCATCGAGAACTACTCGATGCACATCGACGGTCGGGTCTACGACGAGCCGCCGTTCACCCTGCTCGACTACTTCCCGAAGGACTTCCTGCTCGTCATCGACGAGAGCCATCAGGCGGTGCCCCAGCTGCACGGCCAGTACGAGGGCGACCGCAGCCGCAAGGACATGCTGGTGGCCCACGGCTTCCGGCTGCCCAGCGCCCGTGACAACCGCCCGTTGCGCTTCGAGGAGGTGGGGGAGCGGGTGAACCAGGTCGTGTTCATGTCGGCCACGCCGGCCGACTACGAGCTGCGGGTGTCGCAACAGGTCGTGGAGCAGGTGGTGCGGCCGACCGGGCTGGTCGATCCCGAGATCTCCGTGCGCCCCACCAAGGGTCAGATCGACGACCTGATGGAGCAGATCAACCAGCGGGTCATCAAGGGTGACCGGGTGCTGGTGACCACCCTCACCAAGAAGATGGCCGAGGACCTCACCGACTACCTCCTCGAGCTGGGTGTGCGGGTGCGCTACCTCCACAGCGAGGTCAACACCGTGCAGCGCATCGAGATCTTGCGGGGCCTGCGGCTCGGCGAGTTCGATGTGCTCGTCGGCATCAACCTCCTGCGCGAGGGCCTCGACCTGCCCGAGGTGTCGCTGGTCGCCATCCTCGACGCCGACAAGGAAGGCTTCCTGCGCAGCGAGACGTCGCTCATCCAGACCATCGGTCGGGCCGCCCGCAACGTCGACGGCGAGGTCATCATGTACGCCGACAACGTCACGGCCTCGATGCAGCGGGCCATCAGTGAGACCAACCGGCGCCGCGGGCTGCAAGAGCAGTACAACCGGGAGAACGGGATCGACCCGCAGACGATCCGCAAGGCCGTCACCGACATCCTCTCGCTGCTGCGGCCCGGGGAGGGCGCACCGGTTCCGGGACGCGACCATCGCAAGCAGCGCGAGCGCGACCAGAAGCGTCTGGCCGAGCTGGCCGAGCTGCCCCAGAACGAGCTGGCCCGCCTCATCATGACGCTCGAGGAAGAGATGCACACGGCCGCCGCCGAGCTCCGTTTCGAGTACGCCGCCCGCCTGCGCGACGAGGTGACCGACCTCAAACGAGAGCTCCGCGAGGCGGTGCTGTAGCGGTTTGGCGCCCCTCCGCGACCATCCGACCACCATCGAACACCTGTTCGTGACAGCCACCTAAGATGACCGTCGTGAGCCGCTGCCAACCGCCGATACCCTCGGTCTGATGTCGTTCGACACCCTCGTCGTACGGGGCGCCCGCGAGCACAACCTGAAGAACATCAGCGTCGAGCTGCCGCGCGAGCGCCTGATCGTGCTGACCGGGTTGTCGGGCTCGGGCAAGTCGAGCCTGGCCTTCGACACGATCTACGCGGAGGGTCAGCGACGCTACGTGGAGTCGCTGTCGTCGTACGCCCGCCAGTTCCTCGGCCAGATGGACAAACCCGACGTCGACTTCATCGAGGGGTTGTCGCCGGCCATCTCCATCGACCAGAAGTCGGCGTCGCGCAACCCCCGTTCCACCGTCGGCACCATCACCGAGGTCTACGACTACCTCCGCCTGCTGTACGCCCGCATCGGCGTGCCGCACTGCCCGGTGCACGGCGCGCGGCTGGAGCGCCAGTCACCCCAGCAGATCGTGGACCGGCTGGCCGAGCTGCCCGACGGCACCCGGTTCCAGGTGCTGGCACCGGTCGTGCGGGGTCGCAAGGGCGAGTACGAGACCCTGCTCGGTGACCTGCAGGCCGAGGGCTTCGTGCGGGCCCGCATCGACGGTGAGACCTGGGACATCGCCGAGTTCCTGAAGGGCGAGGACCGTCTCGCCCGCTACGAGCAGCACACCATCGAGATCGTGGTGGACCGCCTGGTGAAGCGGGCCGGCATCGAGCGCCGGCTCACGGATTCGGTGGAGACCGCGCTCAAGTTGGCCGAGGGCGTGGTGGAGATCGAGCTGGTGCCGCGCGAGGGCGACGACGTCGTGCCCGAGACCCTCACGTTCAGCCAGCACCTCGCCTGCCCGGTCGGGTTCGAGTCCTACGAAGAGCTGGCGCCCCGCAACTTCTCGTTCAACTCGCCCTATGGGGCGTGCCCGACGTGCGACGGCCTGGGCACGCGCTTCGAGGTCGACCCCGAGCTGGTCGTGCCCAACCCCGACCTGTCCGTCGGCGAGGGGGCCATCGGCCCGTGGAGCACGGCCCGCACGCAGTACTTCACCCGCATGCTGGAGGCGGTGGCCGAGGCCAACAAGATCGACCTCGACCGACCCTGGTCCAAGCTCACCAAGGCCCAGCAGAACGTGCTGCTCTTCGGGGCCAAGGGCCAGGTCACGGTGAAGTACAAGAACCGCTACGGGCGCCAGCGGCAGTACGCCACCACCTACGAAGGCATCATCCCGTTCCTGCAGCGCCGCCACAGTGACGCCGAGTCGGACTGGAGCCGCGAGCAGGTCGAGGGCTACATGCGCGAGGTCCCCTGCACGGTGTGTGGGGGTGCCCGGCTGAAGCCGTCCAGCCTGGCCGTCCTGATCGGCGAGAAGAACATCTCCGAGGTGTGCGACCTGTCGATCGGCGAGTCGGCCAAGTTCTTGGCCGCGCTGGAGCTGAACGAGCGGGAGAAGATCATCGCCGAGCGGGTGATCAAGGAGATCAACGCCCGCATGAGCTTCCTGCTCGACGTGGGGCTCGACTACCTGTCGCTGTCGCGCTCGGCCGGGACGCTGGCCGGCGGCGAGGCGCAGCGCATCCGGCTGGCCAGCCAGATCGGCTCGGGGTTGGTCGGCGTGCTGTACGTCCTGGACGAGCCGTCGATCGGGCTCCATCAGCGCGACAACCACCGCCTCATCGAGACGCTCGTGCGCCTGCGCGACCTCGGGAACACGGTGATGGTGGTCGAGCACGACGAGGACACCATCCGCGTGGCCGACTGGGTGGTCGACATCGGCCCGGGGGCGGGAGAGCACGGCGGCGAGGTGATCCACTCGGGCTCGGTCAAGGGGCTCCTGCGGAACAAGGCCTCCATCACCGGCCAGTACCTGTCGGGCAAGCGCTCGGTCCCGGTGCCGAAGCATCGGCGCCCGCCGGGCGAGGACCACATCACGATCCGGGGGGCACGGGAGCACAACCTGCGCAACCTCGACGTGTCCATCCCGCTCGGCCTGTTCGTCGCCGTCACCGGCGTATCGGGCTCGGGCAAGTCGACGCTCGTGCAGGACATCCTGCTGCCGTCGTTGATGCAGAAGATCTACAAGTCGAAGACGGCGCCGGGGCGGCATCGCACCATCGACGGCATCGAGCTGCTCGACAAGGTGATCGACATCGACCAGAGCCCCATCGGGCGCACACCCCGCTCCAACCCGGCCACCTACACGGGCGTGTTCGACCACATCCGCAAGCTGTTCGCCGCCACCCAGGAGTCGAAGGTCCGCGGCTACCTGCCGGGTCGTTTCTCGTTCAACGTGAGCGGCGGCCGCTGTGAGGCGTGCGCCGGCGACGGCACCATCAAGATCGAGATGCACTTCCTGCCCGACGTCTACGTGCCGTGCGAGGTGTGCAAGGGCGCCCGCTACAACCGTGACACCCTCGACATCGCCTTCAAGGGCAAGAACATCTCCGAAGTGCTGGACATGCCGGCCGAGGAGGCCTTGGAGTTCTTCTCGAACCAGCCCGCCATCAGCCGTCACATGCAGACCCTGGTCGACGTGGGGCTCGGCTACGTCCGCCTCGGCCAGCCGGCCACCACGCTGTCGGGCGGCGAGGCGCAGCGGGTGAAGCTGGCGTCCGAGCTGGCCAAGCGCTCCACCGGCCACACCATCTACCTGCTCGACGAGCCCACGACCGGGCTGCACTTCGAGGACGTGCGGCGGCTGCTGACGGTGCTGTCGCGGCTGGTGGACCAGGGCAACACGGTGCTGGTGATCGAGCACAACCTCGACGTCATCAAGACGGCGGACTGGATCATCGACCTCGGGCCCGAGGGCGGCTCGGGGGGCGGCACGGTCGTGGCCGAGGGCCCGCCCGAGCACGTCGCCACGGTGCCGGCCAGCCACACCGGCCGGTTCCTGCAACCCATCCTCGCCCGCTGAGCCCCCGGCGGCTCGGCCGCCGTCGACTCGATGCCGGCACACCGGGTGGCGGTTCGGGTGCGAATCCCGCCGTCGGTGCCGATCGCGTCGCCAGGCGACGCATCTCGCGCCGAGTCTCGCCAGCCTGCAGCGCGGATGACCGCGGCGCGGAAGGTGTCGACCGCGGTTGGTGGTTCCGGGGGGCCGTGAGGTGATCAGGCGAGGTCACCGGGCCCGATGGGTGCGGTCAGTGGCGACGATGTCGCCGGGCGAGGCCAATCCGCCCGAGCCCACGGTGAGTGAGCGTGGTACTGGTCGTTCTCGGTGCATGTGTGCTTCTGGGTGCGTGAGACACTCGTTTTTGCTAGAGAACGCGCCGAGAACACGCAACGATGTCGGCGTCGACCACGCATCGCGGTCAGGGCTGGCCGGGCGGGCCAGCCACCGCCCGAGCGAGTGAGCGGCTCGCCGATCGGGCCAGCGCTCAACCGCCCAACCACGCCACCGACCTTCGCGCCACGACGTTCGCGCAGGCTGATGAGATCCGGGCGCGGAGCGGCCCGTTCGCGCACAGGCTGTGCACGTATGGGCAGGGCCAGCCGGACGGGCGGGCGAGCCGGACGGGCGGGCGCGCCAGGCCGGCGCCGCTCAGGTGATGGTGAGCATGCGATCGAGGGCGATGCGGGCGTCGGCGGCGGTGTCGTCGTCGACGGTGATGCGGTTCACCACCCGCCCCTCGACCAACTGCTCCAGCGTCCAGCACAGATGGGCGGCGTCGATGCGGAACATGGTGGAGCACGGGCAGATCAGCGGGTCCAGCGACACCACCGTCTTGGCGGGCGTCTCGTGGTTGAGCCGTTGCACCAGGTGGATCTCGGTGCCCACGCCGATCACCGCCCCGTCCGGCGCCGCCTCGACGGCTCGGATGATGAAGTCGGTGGACCCCACCTGATCGGCGATGTCGCACACCTCGTGGGAGCACTCGGGGTGCACCACCACGATGCCGTCCGGGTACTCGGCCCGGAAAGCGGCGACGTGCTCGGGCCGGAACCGCTGGTGCACCGAGCAGTGGCCCTTCCACAGCAGGAACGTGGCGTCCTTGGCATCGGCCTCGGTGAGGCCGCCCAGCTCGTGCCTGGGGTCCCACACGCGCATGGCCTCGTGGGGGAAGCCCATGGCCAGGCCGGTGTTGCGCCCGAGGTGCTGATCGGGGAAGAACAGGACGCGGTCGCCCCCGGCGCCCCCGTCGGCCTTCGGGCGGAACGCCCACTCCAGCACGGCCCGGGCGTTGGACGACGTGCACACCGCCCCGCCGTGGCGCCCGACGAACGCCTTGAGCGCGGCGGACGAGTTCATGTAGGTGATGGGCACGAGGCCGTTGATGTCGATGACCGTGGCGAGGGCGTCCCACGCCTCTTCCACCGAGTCGAGATCGGCCATGTCGGCCATGGAGCAGCCGGCGTTGAGGTCCGGCAAGATGACCTTCTGCTCGGGGGCGGTGAGCACGTCGGCCGACTCGGCCATGAAGTGGACGCCGCAGAAGATGATGTACTCGGCTTCGGGGTGCTCTTGGGCGATGACGGAGAGGCGGAACGAGTCGCCCCGGGCGTCGGCCCAGCGCATGACCTCGTCGCGTTGGTAGTGGTGGCCGAGGATGAAGACGCGGGACCCGAGAGCGTCCTTGGCGGCGGCGATGCGTGTCACCAGTTCCTCGGGCGGGGCGTCGACGTAGCGCTCGGCAAGCGGTGCCTGCAGGCGGAGCATGGCTGGTTGTCCTCCTCGGGAGGGTGCCCTGGTGTTGGACGGTGGAGGCAGCCTGGCCTGCTCCACGGGGATGGCGTCCCCAGGGCGGGATATGACGCCGATTCCAGGCGGCGCAGGCGTCAGTGTATGGGGCGTCCGGCCGTACCATCACCTCCGTGGTGCAACGTCCCCCGACCGGCTCGATCCCGGATGCTCCGGGGTCCTACCAATTCAAAGACACCGCTGGTCGCGTGATCTATGTGGGCAAGGCGGCGAGCCTCCGCCAGCGCCTGTCGAACTACTTCGCCGACCCTCGCAGCCTCCACCCGCGCACCGCCCAGATGGTGGCGACGGCCGAGTCGGTCGAGTGGATCCAGGTGCGCAACGAGGTCGAGGCGCTCATGCTCGAGTACAGCCTCATCAAGGAGCACCGGCCCCGCTTCAACATCCGGCTCCGCGACGACAAGAGCTACCCGTTCCTGGCCGTCACCCTCAACGAGGAATGGCCCCGGGCGATGGTGGTGCGGGGCCGCAAGCGCAAAGGTGTGCGCTACTTCGGGCCCTACGGCCACGCGTACGCCATCCGTGAGACCCTCGACTTGCTGCTGCGCACGTTCCCCATCCGCACGTGCTCGCCCCAGAAGTTCAACCAGCACCACCGGCTGGGGCGGCCATGCCTGCTGTTCCACATCGAGAAGTGCTCGGGCCCCTGTGTCGGCGAGATCGACCAGGACCGCTACATGGAGCTGGTGCAGGAGCTGATCGACTTCCTGGACGGCGACACCGACGACATCGTCCACCGGCTCGAGCGCCACATGCACGAGGCCGCCGAGGCGCTGGAGTACGAGCGGGCGGCCCGCTGCCGGGACCGGCTCATCGCCGTGCGCAAAGCCATCGAGCGCCAGCAGATGGTGGCCGAGCGCAGCGAGGACATCGACATCATCGGCGTCGCCGAGGACGAGCTGGAAGCGGCCGTCCAGATCTTCTACGTCCGCCGGGGCCGGGTGATGGGCCGCAAGGGCTTCATCGTCGACAAGGTGGAGGACCTCACGCCGGGCGGCCTGGTGGCTCGCATCCTGGAGGAGCTCTACGGCGACGAGCCCACCCTCGGCGTGCCCAAGCAGGTGCTGGTGCCGGCCGAGCCCGAGTCGCTGGCGGTCTACGAGGAGTGGCTCACCCAGATGCGGGGCTCACGCGTGCAGGTGCGGGTGCCGCAGCGCGGCGACAAGCGGGAGCTGCACGAGACGGTCACCCGCAACGCCAAGGAGGAGTTCACCCGGCACCGCCTGCGCCGGGCCACCGATCACAACTCGCGCGCCCGGGCGCTGAACGAACTGCAGGACGCCCTCGGGCTGCCCGAGGCGCCGCTGCGGATCGAGTGCTACGACATGGCTCACATCCAGGGCACCGACTACGTGGGCTCCATGGTGGTCATGGAGGACGGCCTGCCCCGCAAGAGCGAGTACCGCCGCTTCAAGGTGAAGGGCGTCGCCGGCAACGACGACTACGCCGCCATGGAGGAGGTGCTCACCCGCCGCCTCACGGCGTACCTGGACGAGCGCGACCGGCCGGTGTCCGAGCGGCCGGGCAAGTTCGCCTACCCGCCCCAGCTGCTGCTGGTGGACGGCGGCAAGGGCCAGCTCAACGTGGCCGAGCAGGTCGTCGCGCGACCTCGGTCTCGATGAGGAGATCCCGGTGGCGTCACTGGCCAAGCGGTTCGAGGAGGTCTACGTGCCCGGCCAGGCCGATCCCGTCGAGCTGGCCCGCCAGTCCGAGGCCCTGTTCCTGCTGCAGCGCATCCGCGACGAGGCCCACCGCTTCGCCAACTCCTTCCACCGCGAGCTGCGGGGCAAGCGGATGACCAAGAGCGTGCTCGACGACGTCGCCGGTCTCGGGCCCACCCGCCGCAAGCGTCTCGTGAAGGAGATGGGCGGGATGAACGCGGTGAAGCGGGCCAGCCTCGACGAGCTGCGCGACCTGTCGTGGCTGCCCGACGCGGTGGCCGAGGCCGTGTACCACAAGGTGCACGGCAACGGCCGTGGCTGACCAATCGCTCTGGGAGGAGCAGGCGGGCTGGTGGCAGGACGGTTTCACCGACGGCGCCGACCCCGAGTACACCGAGCAGATCCTGCCGCTGGCCGCCGAGGAGCTGGCCGGCGCCGTCCGGGTGCTCGACGTCGGCTGCGGCGAGGGCCAGGTCGCCCGGCTCGCTGTCGCCGGCGGGGCGACGGTCGTCGCCGGCATCGACCCGACGTGGAACCAGGTGGTGGTGGCCCGCCGAGCGCGCCGGCGGCCCGGGCTACGCCCGAGCGGGCGCCGATGCCCTCCCGTTCCAGTCGGACTCCTTCGATGCCGTCGTTGCCTGCCTGGTGTTCGAGCACATCCGACGAGGTCGACGCCGCCATCGCCGAGGTGGCCCGGGTGCTGCGCACAGGCGGCCGATTTTGTTTCTTCCTCAACCATCCGCTGCTGCAGACGCCGGGCAGCGGCTGGATCGACGACCAGATCCTCGATCCGCCCGAGCAGTACTGGCGCATCGGGCCCTACCTGATCGAGGACGAGACCATCGAGCAGGTGGAGCAGGGCGTGTTCATCCCGTTCATCCACCGGCCCCTCAGCCGCTACGTGAACGCCATGGCGGGCCACGGGCTGCTGGTCGAACGGATGGAGGAGCCGGCGCCGCCGCCGGGCTTCCTGGCCCGGGCCGAGGAGTATGTCGACGCCGGCACAATTCCGCGTTTGTTGTACATGCGCAGCCGCAAGACCACGTGAAATTCACCGGGCACGGGTACCCTGAGCAGCGGTGACGGACATCCTCGTGATTGCTGGCATGTCGGGCGCGGGGCGCTCGCAGGCCGCCAACAGCCTCGAGGACCTCGGCTGGTTCGTGGTCGACAACCTGCCCTCGTCGCTGATCGAGAAGATCGCCGAGCTGGGGAGCGCGTCGGGTTCAAAGACCGAACGCCTCGCGCTCGTCGTGGGAAGCGGCCCCCACCAGGCCGACATCATCGACGTCGTGGGGCGGCTCCGGAAGGCCGATCACATCGTTCGCATCCTCTTCCTGGAAGCGTCCGACTCCGAGCTCGTGCGCCGCTACGGCAGCACCAGGCGGAAGCATCCGCTGAGCGAAGGCGCGGGCACGGTGCTCGATGCCATCCAGGGCGAACGTCTGCTGCTGGAGCCGGTGAAGGGCGAGGCCGACGTGGTGATCGACACCACCGACCTCAACGTCCACCAACTGAAGGCCAGGCTGGTCGACCTCTTCGGCGTGGAGTCCCCGGCCAACGGCATGCAGACCACCATCACGTCGTTCGGCTACAAGCACGGCCTGCCCCTCGACGTCGACATCGTGCTGGACTGCCGCTTCCTGCCGAACCCCTACTGGGTGGAGCGCCTTCGTGAGCAGACCGGTCTGGAGGAGCCCGTGCGGGAGTACGTGCTCAGCCAGCCGGCCACGGGCGCCTTCCTGGACAAGCTCGACGATCTGTTCGACCTGCTGCTGCCGGCGTATGCCGCCGAAGGCAAGAGCTACCTGACCGTGGGCATCGGCTGTACCGGCGGGCGGCACCGGTCGGTCGTCATGTCCGAGGAGCTGGCGGCCCGGCTACGGCGCAAGGGCTACGAGCCCCGCGTGCAGCACCGCGACGTGGAGCGCCGCGAATAGGGGCCGAAGGCCGTGTCTTCGTCGCCTTCCTCCGCTCCGCTTCGGCCGGCTCCTAGTCGCTGACGCTCCACGACCGGTGCTCGTTCGGCACGACGCCGCACTGCGGCGCCAGGCCTTCGGCCAGTCGTGCGTCGGGCCACTAGGGTTCACGTCCCGTTCTCGGACCACCCGGGAGGCCCCGGGGAAAGGACAACGCCATGACCGTCCGCGTGGGCATCAATGGCTTCGGCCGCATCGGCCGGAACTTCTTCCGGGCCGCCAAGCAGGCCGGCGCCGACATCGATTTCGTGGCCGTGAACGACCTCGGCTCCATCGACACCATGGCCCACCTGCTCAAGCACGACTCGGTCCTGGGCCGGCTGCCGGATGACGTGAAGGTGGTGGACGAGGGGATCTACGTCGCCGGTGACACCATCAAGGTGCTGCAGGTCCGCAACCCCAAGGAGCTGCCGTGGGGCGACCTCGGCATCGACGTGGTGATCGAGTCGACCGGCTTCTTCACCGACCGGTCCGCCGCCGCCGCCCACCTGGACGCCGGCGCGCCGTTCGTCGTCGTGTCGGCCCCGTCGGCCGGCGCCGACGCCACCTTCGTGGTCGGCGTCAACGACGACACCTTCGACCCCGACAAGCACAAGGTCGTGTCGAACGCCTCGTGCACCACGAACTGCTTCGTGCCGCTGGTCAAGGTCATCGACGACGCCTTCGGGGTGGAGCAGGGCCTCATGACCACCATCCACGCCTACACCGGCGATCAGATGCTGGTCGACGGTCCCCACAAGGACCTCCGCCGGGCCCGGGCCGCCGCCATCAACATCATCCCCACCTCCACGGGTGCCGCCCGCGCCACCGGCCTGGTGCTGGAGTCGCTGAACGGCAAGCTCGACGGCACGTCACTGCGGGTGCCGGTGCCGGACGGCTCCATCACGGACCTGGTCGCCGTGCTCAAGACGCCGGCGTCGGTGGCCGACATCAACGCCGCCTACCAGGAAGCGGCCTCGACCGGCCCGCTCAAGAACGTGCTGGAGTACAGCGAGGCGCCGCTGGTGTCCACCGACATCGTGGGCAACCCCAGCAGCTGCATCTTCGACAGCCAGCTGACGATGAGCCAGGGCACGCTGGTGAAGGTGCTCGGTTGGTACGACAACGAATGGGGCTACTCGAACCGCCTGGTCGACGTGGCCGTGCTCGTCGGTTCTGCGAACACGCGGTGACGGACCCGTTCCCTGTTCTGGAGGACCTGCTGCCCCTCGATGGCAAGCGGGTCCTGCTACGGGCCGACTTCAACGTCCCCCTCACCGACGGCCAGATCGCCGACGACTTCCGGATCCGCGCCGCGCTACCCACGATCACCTGGCTGCAAGCCCACGGCGCCCATGTGACGGCGTGCAGCCACCTGGGCCGCCCGAAGGGCAAGCCCGATCCCCGCTACTCCATGGAGCCCGTCCGGGTGCGCCTGGCCGAGCTGGCCCCCGGCGTCGACCTCCTGGAGAACCTGCGGTTCGACCCGGGTGAGGAGGCCAACGACCCGGCCTTCGTGGCCACGCTGGTCGACGGCCAGGACGCGTACGTCGACGACGCCTTCGGCGCCGCCCATCGGGCTCACGCCTCCATCGTGGGCCCGCCGCAGACCCTGCCGTCGGCCGCCGGTCGGCTCCTCCAGCAGGAGGTCGAGGTCCTGCTCGGGCTGCGCGACCACCCGAAGCGGCCCTTCATCGCCGTGCTCGGCGGCGCCAAGGTGAGCGACAAGATCGGCGTGATCGAGGCCCTGCTGCGGGTGGTCGACGGCATCGCCATCGGCGGCGGCATGTGCTTCACGTTCCTGGCCGCCGAGGGCAACGCCATCGGCGACTCGCTGTTCGAACCCGACCAGGTCGAGGAGTGCCGGCGGCTGCTGGCCGCGGGCAAGCCGATCCACCTGCCCGACGACGTCGTCGGTCTCGCCCCCGACGGCAGCGTGGCCACCTACGGCACCGCGCCTGCCCGACGGCGTGAAGGGTCTCGACATCGGGCCGGGCACGGCCGCCGCCTTCGCTGACCTGGTGCTCGACGCCCGCACGGTGTTCTGGAACGGCCCGATGGGGCTGTTCGAAGACGAGCGATTTGCCGCCGGCACCCGCACCATGGCGCAGGCCATGGCCGACACCAAGGCCTTCACGGTGGTGGGCGGGGGCGACTCGGCGGCGGCGCTGGCCGCCTTCGGCCTGGCCGACGACGTCGACCACGTCTCGACCGGCGGTGGGGCGTCGCTCGAGCTGCTGGAGCTGGGCGACCTGCCCGGGCTGGCGGCCCTGCGGGAGGCGAAGGCCCGCCATGGCTGAGCGCCGGCCCCTCATCTCCGGTAACTGGAAAATGCACTTCAACCACTTCGAGGCCATCCAGTTCGTCCAGAAGCTCAGCTACCTGGTCACCAAGGACGACCTCGGCCCCGTCGACGTGAGCGTGCACCCGCCCTTCACCGACATCCGCTCCGTCCAGACCCTGCTCGACGCCGACCGCATCCCTTTCGCCCTCGGCGCCCAGCACTGCCACTGGGAGGAGAAGGGGGCCTTCACCGGCGAGATCTCGCCGGTGTTCCTGGCCAAGCTGGACGTGGCCTACGTCATCTGCGGTCACAGCGAACGCCGCGAGCTGTTCGGCGAGACCGACGAGATGGTGGCCCTCAAGGCGGCCGCCATCCTCGCCCACGGCATGACGCCCATCGTGTGCGTCGGCGAGACGCTGGCCGAGCGCGAGGCGGGGGCGACCGAGACCAAGGTGGTGGGCCAGGTCCGCGCCGCGCTGGGTGGGCGACCGGCCGAGCAGGTCGCCGGCCTGGTGGTGGCCTACGAGCCGATCTGGGCCATCGGCACCGGCCGCACGGCCACGCCCGACGACGCCCAGTCCGTGTGCGCCACGATCCGGGGCGAGATCGGGGCACTCCTCGGCCCCGACGCGGCGGCGGCGGTGCGGGTGCAGTACGGCGGATCGGTCAAGGCGGCCAACATCGCCGCCCTCATGGCCCAGCCCGACATCGACGGCGCCCTGGTGGGCGGAGCCAGCCTGAACCCCGACGAATTCGCCCAGATCGTGCGCGGCAGCCACGGTTGACCAGGGTTGTTACCGATCTGACACGACTTTTGTCACACCGGCGGGGCTAAAGTCACCCCTCTGAGGGAACCCACCACCACTGGAATGCTGTCATCACAACGGCACGGAGTCGTAATAAACGATTCGCTACCCGTCGGTAACGGCTCTGCTAGCTTCCTCCACCGTTCGACGGCCGTTCATCAAAGGGAAGGTTCTGGCCTGTTGAGCTTCGCTGCGATGGAACGCAACAGAACTACGCGATCCTCGCGGCGCACCCATGGTGTGGGTGTTCCCGGTGCGGCATGTTGTCCGGGCGTCGTGCCGCGTCGCTTCCCCGTTCACCGTCCCGAACCCAGGAGGTCAACAGTTTGAGAAGATTCGCCAAGGCGGCCGCCGTGCTCCTCGGCGCCTCGCTCCTCGCCGCCGCATGCGGTAGCGACAACAAGGATTCGAGCAGCACCACCACTGCGGCCGGAACGGCCACCACCGCGGCCAGCGGCGCCACCACGTCAGCTGGAGGGGCCGCCACCACGGCGGCCGCCGCGTCGGGCGGCAAGGTATCGCTGGCTGTCGAGCAGGAACCGACGAGCCTGAACTACAGCACCTCGACGGACAACGCGGCGTGGACGCAGTACATCATGCAGTTCGTCTGGCCGTGGTCGACTTCGCAGGACCCCAAGGGGGTCTTCGTGACGAACAAGGATCTGCTGACCGCCGACCCGGTGGTCACGAGCAAGGATCCGCAGACCGTCGTCTACAAGCTGAACCCGAAGGCCACGTGGTCGGACGGGACGCCCATCACGGTGGATGACTTCATCTACACGTGGAAGGTCCAGAGCGGCGTTGCGCCGTACACGGCTGAGGCCACGGATGCCGCGTCGCAGAACGGCTACGAGGACATCTCCGATGTGACGGGCACCGCCGACGGCACCATCACGGTCACCTTCGCCAAGCCGTACGCCGACTGGATCGCCCTGTTCGGGCCCATCCTGCCGGAGCACGCCTTCAAGGCGGAAGGCGGCGGCGACGACATCAAGGGGTTCAAGGACGGGTTCAAGACCGCCTCGCCCCCGAACCTCGCCAACGTGGTCTCGGGTGGTCCGTACGTCGTCTCGGACTACAAGCCCGGCCAGGGCATGACCCTGACCCGCAACGACAAGTACTGGGGCACCCCCGGCACGCTGGACGAGATCGATCTGCCGTTCATCACGGACGCCAACCAGGAGCCGCAGGCCCTCAAGAACGGCGAAGTGGATGTCATCTTCCCGCAGGCCCAGCTCGACCTCGTGAGCCAGGTCAAGGGCATCGACAATGTCGAGTCGATCGTCGGCTTCGGCACGTTCTGGGAGCATCTCGACCTGAACTTCTCGAACCCGGCGTTGGGTGAGCTGCCCGTGCGGCAGGCCTTCGCCCAGGCGCTCGACCGCCAGGACATCGTCGAGAAGCTGCCGGCGCAGTTCGACCCGCGGGCTGTGGTGTTGAACAACCGCATGTACTTCCCGGGCAGCGACAACTACAAGGACAACAGCGGCACCTACGGCACGCAAGACACGGCCAAGGCCGACAAGCTCCTGACCGATGCCGGCTACGCCAAGGGCGCCGACGGCATCTACGCCAAGGGCGATCAGAAGCTGTCGTTCAAGCTGGTGTGGCGCCAGCCCAACGCCCGCCGCGACCAGACCGCCCAGCTCATCCAGTCGCAGATGAAGGCCTTCGGCATCGACATCCAGTTGGCGCCGGCGCCTGACTTCACGTTCCTGGATGCCGGGGCGTTCGACATCGCGCTGTTCGGTTGGACCGGTGTTGCCAGCCAGGCTTCCAACACGTCGATCTACGTGCCCGACGGTGGCCAGAACTACTCGAAGAACATGGACGCGAAGATCCGGGAGCTCTTCGATCAGGCCAACGTCGAGCTCGATCCCGCCAAGCGGGCCGACCTGATGAACCAGATCGACCAGCAGGTGTGGGCCGACATGGCCACGATCCCGCTGTTCCAGGTGCCCGAGTTCCTGGCCTGGAACAAGAAGGTCGGCGGTCCCGAGTACAACGGCTACCAGGGTCCTGCCTGGAACAGCCCGCTGTGGACTGTCAGCTGATCACTCAATCGACTGGGGGGGAGCCGCGTTGCGGCTCCCCCCGTGGTCTTCGCGGCTGGAAGGTCTAAGCCATGCTGGCGTTCGTCTTCCGCCGTTTGCTAGTGACGATCCCTCTGCTCCTGGCGGCGTCAGCGCTGTCCTTCCTGCTGGTGGCCAACAGCGGCGATCCGCTGGAGAACCTGCGCATGAACCCGCGCACGACACCGGCGCAGCTCGAGGCTCGAGAGAAGGAACTGAACCTCGACAAGCCGGTGGTCGCTCGCTACTTCATCTGGCTCGGCGGCGCACTGCACGGCGACTTCGGCAAGGACAACCAAGGCGGCGACGTCGGCTCGCAGCTGTGGCGATCGATCGGTGTCACGTTGCGACTCGTCGTCATCGCTGAGCTCATCGCGGTGGTGGTCGGCGTCCTCATCGGCGTGTTCAGTGCCTTACGGCAGTACTCGCTGTTCGACTACTCCTCGACGTTCTTGGCGTTCCTCTTCTTTGCGTTACCCACGTTCTGGTTAGCCGTGCTCCTCAAGGAGTACGTCGGCATCAAGTTCAACGAGCTCGTCGGCTCCAGGGTCCTGTACACCGTTGGCCAGGAAAGCCTGAACCCGCCCGATGGGTTTTGGGCCCGCTTCGGCGACATCGCCGGGCACATGGTGCTGCCGGTCATGACGCTCGCCCTGATCGCTATAGCGGGCTACAGCCGCTACCAGCGAGCGTCGATGCTGGACGTCCAGTCCAGTGACTACGTCCGGACGGCTACCGCCAAGGGCCTGTCCCGCCGCCGGGTGGTCGTCAAGCACGCGTTCCGCAACGCCCTCATCCCCGTCGTGACGCTCGTGGCCCTCGACTTCGGAGCGCTCCTCGGCGGCGCCATCATCACCGAGCAGGTCTTCCAGTGGAAGGGCATGGGCAGCTTGCTGGTGAAGTCCGTCAGCCAGATCGACGTCAACGTCATGCAAGCGTGGCTGCTCGTGACGGCGCTGCTCGTCATCATCTTCAACCTCGTTGCCGACGTCGTCTACGGCCTGCTCGATCCGAGAATCCGCTTTGACTGATATGGACCGGCCGTCGCTGCCGTACGAGTCGGCCGATGCCGTCGACAAGCTCGTCATCACGCTGCCGCAGCTGCCTCGCCAGGACGGACCGGCGTCACCGCCAACGCCCAGCCAAGAACGAGAGTTCACGGTAGCGGCCACCACGCAGTGGCGCATCGTGGCTCGGCGGTTCGTCCACCACAAGCTGGCCATGACCAGCTTGGTGGTGTTCATCCTCATCGTGCTGGCGGCGATGCTGGGCCCCCGCGTGTGGCACTACACCTCGACCGAAGGCTCGAACGACCTGTCGCAGCCCCCCAGCTGGGACCACCCGTTCGGCACCGATGGTCTGGGCCACGACGGCCTGGCCATGGTCTTGCAGGGCGCCCAGAAGTCCATCCAGATCACCCTGCTGGTCGCCCTGTTCTCAACGTTCATCGGCACGTTCATCGGCGCCGTTTCCGGCTACTTCCGTGGGTGGACCGACGGCGTGCTCATGCGGTTCACCGACCTCATCCTGACCATTCCGCTGATCGCTCTCACCGCCGTGCTGGCCAGCCGCTTCCAGTCACTGTTCGGTGGATGGGTCGGGATCGCGGTGGTGCTCATCGTCTTCGGCTGGACCACGATCGCGCGCATCGTGCGAGCCGAGTTCCTCTCGCTGCGCGAGAAGGAGTTCGTCGAGGCCGCCCGCGCCGTGGGTGCCAGTGACCGCCGCATCATCGCCCGGCACATCCTGCCGAACGTGGCCGGCGTCATCATCGTGGCCGCCACCATCGCCATGGCCACGGCCATCCTGGCCGAGACGGCGCTGTCGTTCCTGGGCCTCGGCATCAAGGTGCCTGACACGTCGCTCGGCCTCCAAGTGGCCCAGGGTCAGACGGCGTTCCAGACCCGGCCGTGGCTCTTCTACTTCCCCGGCCTGGTGATCATCCTGATCGTGCTGACGGTCAACTTCATCGGCGACGGACTTCGTGACGCCTTCGACCCCAAGCAGACGCGGGTGCGGGCATGACCGCCGAGCTGCTCGAGGTCAGCGGTCTCAACGTCGACTTCCCGACCGACGACGGTGCCGTGCACGCCGTGCGCAACATCTCCTACTTCCTGTCCGAGGGGGAGGTGCTCGGCGTCGTGGGCGAGTCGGGCAGTGGCAAGTCCGTCAGCTCCATGGCCATCCTGGGCCTGCTCCCGAAGAGCGCTCAGGTCACCGGGTCGATCAAGTTCCGCGGCGAGGAGCTGGTCGGCCGCAAGAGCAAGGACATGCAGGCGTTCCGAGGCTCGAAGATCGCCATGGTGTTCCAGGACCCGATGACGTCGCTGAACCCCGTGTACACGGTGGGGTGGCAGCTGTCGGAGGCCTACCGCGCCCACAATGACGTGTCGAAGAAAGAGGCGTGGGAGCGCGCCGTGCACATGCTCGACCTCGTCGGCATCCCGAAGGCGCGTGAACGGGCGGGCGCCTATCCCCACGAGTTCTCCGGCGGCATGCGCCAGCGGGCGATGATCGCCATCGCTGTGTGCAACGACCCCCAACTCATCATCGCCGACGAGCCGACGACGGCGCTCGACGTGACCGTGCAGGCGCAGATCCTCGAGCTGCTGGTGAAGATCAAGGACGAGACGCGCGCCGCCATCGTCCTCATCACCCACGACCTCGGTGTCGTGGCCGGCATGGTCGACCGCATGATGGTGATGTACGCGGGCACCATCGTGGAGTCGGGCACGGTCGACGACATCTTCTCGGCGCCGCGCATGCCGTACACGGTCGGGCTGCTCGGGTCGATTCCCAGTGTCGACGGCGGGGGAGGGCGGCTCACGCCCATCCGCGGTGCCCCTCCGTCGCTCATCCGCATGGCGCCGGGGTGCCCGTTCTCGCCGCGGTGCCCGCTCGTGCAAGAGGACTGTCTCGTCGCCGAGCCGCCCCTCGGCCCCACCGAGTCCGTCGAGCACCAAGCGGCCTGCCTGCACTGGGACGAGCTCGCCGCGTACGACGATCCCACGGTGCTGTTCAGGGCGACGAGCGAGGTATGACGCCCAATCGCCGTGGTTGCCTCAGTCTCGCCGTGACGGGTTCGTGGTGAGCGAGAACGGTTCGCGGCCCGAGCCGATTCTCGAGGTGCGCGACTTGGTGAAGCACTTCCCGATTCGCGGCGTCGGGCTGGTGCCCAAGGTCGTCGGCCAGGTCCAGGCCGTCTCCGGCGTGAGCTTCAACCTCTACCCGGGCGAGACCCTCGGGCTGGTCGGCGAGTCTGGCTGTGGCAAGTCCACGACGGCCCGAGCAGTGTTGCAGTTGCAACGACCCACATCCGGATCGGTGAAGTTCCGGGGCCGGGAGCTGACGGCGCTGTCGAACCGGGAGATGCGCCCTGTTCGTCGCCAGCTGCAGATCGTCTTCCAGGATCCCTACGCGTCGCTGAACCCACGGATGCCGGTGAACGACATCATCGCCGAGCCGTTGAAGGTGCACGGGTTGTACTCCAAGGGGGGCCGCGACCGGGTCGCCGAGCTGCTGCGGCTGGTCGACCTCAACCCCGAGCACGGCAACCGGTTCCCGCACGAGTTCTCCGGTGGTCAACGCCAGCGGATCGGTGTGGCGCGGGCGCTGGCGCTCGACCCCGAAGTCGTCGTGCTCGACGAGCCGGTATCGGCGCTCGACGTGTCGGTGCAGGCGGGCGTGGTCAACTTGCTGGAGGATCTGCAGGAGCGCCTCGGTCTGGCGTACCTGTTCGTCGCCCACGATCTCTCGGTGGTTCGCCACATCTCCGATCGCGTTGCCGTCATGTATCTCGGCAAGATCGTGGAGATCGGTCCCCGCGACGACGTGTACAGCCAGCCGACGCATCCCTACACGCAGGCGTTGCTGTCGGCCGTGCCGGTGCCGAACCCGAAGGTCGAGCGCCAGCGGCGGCGGATCGTGCTGACGGGCGACGTGCCCTCGCCGGTGAACCCGCCGTCGGGGTGCCACTTCCGGACCCGGTGCTGGAAGGCCCAGGACATCTGCGCCGAGCAGGAGCCGGAGCTGATCAACCGCGGTCACTCGCACCCGTCGGCCTGCCACTTCGCCGAGGTCGCCGTCGTCGTGTAGCCCGGCCGATGCGGTCGTTTGTCGTTCGGGCATGGGGCTCTCGGTCGGGTGCGGGCGGCGCGCCCTTGGCGCTGCGTGTCGTGTAGGCGTGGGGCGGCCGTCGGCGGTGGGCGGTCCTTTGACGGTGGGCGGTCGTATGGCGGGGGGGCGGGCCGGGTGGCGCTCGTATGGCGGGCGGGCGGGCCGGGTGGCGCTCGTATGGCGGGCGGGTGGCGCCGCGGGGTCGCTTGTGTGACGTCGATCCCGAATTCATCTTGATCTGCGTGACACAGCCGCCGACCGTGGGCGGTCGTGCGGGCGACGGTGACCCCAGTTCGAGTCGACGGCGCTGGTAGCGTGCCTCGCCGTGCACAGCCTCGTGACCTTGCTCACCGGCATCGTCTGGGTGGTCTCCACCTTCGCCATGGTCGGCGGGATCCTGCTGCACAGCGGCAGGGGCGGCGGCCTCTCGGACATGTTCGGCGGTGGCGGCGGGGCCGGCCTCGGATCCACGGCCGCCGAGCGCAACCTCAACCGGATCACGTTCGTCTTCGCCACCGTCTGGATGTTCTCGACCGTGGGCCTGGGCCTGTTGCTCACCTGAGGCCTCGCGCTAGAGTTTCGATCCCACGTCGGAGTGGCGGAAAAGGCAGACGCGCTAGGTTGAGGGCCTAGTCCACGCAAGTGGGTGGGGGTTCAAGTCCCCCCTCCGACACACAAACGTGCAGGTCACGAACCATCTCGGCCGGTCCGCACGAATATGCTTGCGCCAGACGACCGGTGCTGGGAATCCCTGCGGGATCGCAAGGAAATCTTCGCAGGGACTGGAGGCGGCGACCGACCGGTTCTGGGAGCGCGTAAGTTCATTGCATACGCGCGGCGGTTCGCCGCTCTGCGAATCCGTCGGCCCGCCGGCGGTCATGGCCGAGACTTCGCACGAAGGCCTTCGAGGAGTATTTCCTGGCTGACTTCGCCTCTTCGGGTTCGAGGGGCTCCCGGCGGTGCGTCCAGCCCCTCCCATCCACCCTGAACGTGGTAGGCGCGACGCCGGAGCGTGACGTGCGAATCGGATGGGAGGTAGCCGCCGTGCCACTGCGCGTGAGTTCATTGCGTACGACGGCGCGTCGTCGTACCGTTTCAGTTGCGGGCGCAACGATCCGGGGAGATCGCATGCCCACAAGGGCCGCACCGTGCAACGCGAGCACCGTCTGTTGAGCTCACCGCACTGACGCCCGACGAGTTCCGTGCCGCGATCATGCGTGGCGAGCTACGGGGGACGCCGGAGCCGCTCTTCGTACTCGGCAAGATGTATCTCGTCGGCTTCGCCGCCGCGCAAGCGTCGCGAGGACTCCCACCCGGCGCGAGTGATGGCGTACTCGACGTCGCCGTGCTCGTCGCCCTCGATGCGCACCGGCCAGTCGGAGGGGAACTCGCGGATCAGGCGCATGCCGGCCTTCTCCATCACTCGCCGTGAACCGATGTGCAGGGCCATCGTCTCGGCGTATACGCGGGTGATTGCCGTGTTCGCGAACCCGTCGTGGATCAGCGCGATCGAGCCCTCGGTGCCGTAGCCCTTTCCCCACGCCGACGACACCAACCGATAGCCGAGCTCCGGCTCGTCGGCGGGCGCGCCCTCGTGGGCGCGGAAGTGGAACCAGCCGAGGAAGCGTCCGGTCTCGTTCTCGATCGCGGCCCAGAACCCGAAGCACGGCGTGCCCTCGTACCGGCGCCAGTGCTCGATGGTCGCCAGCGCCTCGTCGCGGCTGACGGGCTCGCCGTCCTCGACGAAGCGGCGGACCGCTGGATCGAGGTCGAGTGCGAGCAGATCGTCGGCATCGTCGACGGTGAAGCGGCGCAGCGTCATCCGTGCCGTCTCGATGCTCACGCCGGCAGCCTCGCGCGACAACCAAGCGCTCATGGCGGGTGGCGGGCAAGGGGTCGGGCGGCAGGGGGGTTGCCGGAGCAACGATCTGCGTCCTATAGTTAGCAACGCAGGGCGTTTGCTTCAGCGCATGTAGCCATTGGCCGTGCCCGATCCCCCCGAAAGGTGCCTCTCATGCCCAGTACCGCTGCCATCGACCAGATCACCAAGGCCCAAGACTGGGCGCTCGAGCGGATGAAGGCGAACCAAGAGCAGGTGATCGAGCTCAACAAGAAGATCGCGTCGCTCGTAGAGAAGCTTCCAAAGGTGAAGGTGCCCTTCGCCGACCGGCTGCCCGACCAGAACGCCGCCGTGAGCCGGTACTTCGACTTCGTGGCGAAGTCCACCCAGGCGAACCGCGACTTCGCTACTGCCATCGTGGGCGTGTGGACCGGCCTCGACGACACCACGGCGCCCAAGGCGGCGGCCAAGCCCCGCACGGCCGCCAAGCCACGCACGACCGCCAAGGCCCGCACGGCGGCCAAGCCCCGCACGGCCACCAAGGCCAGTTGATCGTTCGGATCGCCGATCGTCATGATCAGGAGTGACGCTCAGGCGCTGGCGTTGGGGGCGTTCATACGCACCCAACGCCGGATGGCCGAGCTGTCGCAGCGCGAACTGGCACGGCTGGCCGATTTGTCCGATGCCTACGTGAGCAAACTCGAACGGGGCATGCATCATCCGACCGTCGGTGCGCTGCGGGCCATCGGCGTGGCGCTGAACGTACGGGCCGAGGAGATGTTGGCCTACGCCGGCTGGCTCGACGGTCTCGACGCCTCGACCCACGAGAACGACACGGAAGCGGCGATTCGCTCCGATTCCCGCCTCACACTGGAGAAGAAGCGAGCCCTGCTTGCCGTCTACCGAAGCCTCGTCACCGGGATTGAGGTCGCGGAAACGGATGCTCCACCGCTAGACGCCGGCTGACGGAGCGAGCGCGACACTGTTTCCATGGCGTCGCCGATGCAGGGGTTGCTCACCGACATCCTTGCCCTCGGCACCGGCCGGCTGGTCGGCCGAACCATCGAACTGTCCCGTCCAGAGGGCGCGGTCGTCGCTCGCATCGAACGGGTCGCCGTGGTGCCCAGCGATCCGACGTCAGCCCGTGTGCTTGATCCCGTGGCGTGGTGGCTCGACACGGTCGACGCGGCGACGACCGGTATGGCCCGGCTACTCGAACCTGGGGACGCCAACGACGAGGCCGCCGGGCGCGTGGACTTGCTCGAGTCAGTCGACGCGACGCTGCGCGACGTGACCACCAGCGGCCGCTGCATCGATCGCATCGAACTGAGCACCGTGAACGTCGACGCCGTACTTGGGCTGCGGCCACTCGTGCGGTGCGGGCCGATCTCGTTGATCGCCACGCTCACCGTCGACGACGTACGGACATGGCTTCCTTCTAGCGCCGCCGACCTCGGACGTTCGTTGCGGCTGGGCGCCGACGGGTGTGTGTCGATTGGATGGAAGCGCGGCCGGCTCGTCGGTGAGGTGACCGGACGGGTCGAGACCCACGCAGAGACGGTCGATGTGGTGGCCGAGCGACTCCAGATCGCCGGGCGTCGAATCACGATCCCCAGGCGTTGGCGCCCGCGCCGATCACTGTCGACGGCGTCCCTTACGGCCATCGGCGCGCAGGTGCGCGACGTCACCGTGCACGAACGCGCCGTCACCGTGGCGTTGGCCTTCGCCGGCTGGACCGAACCCGTCACCTACGAACAGCTGGCGATGCTGCAGTTCAACCTCGTCGAGCGCGCCGGCCGACTGGCGGTCGCGTTGGTGCGAGGCCGCCCTCGGTGACCACGGATGACGTCGGCTACGTCGAGCGACGACGTCGTCGTTGGATCGTGGTTCGGTTCCTTCGCCGTGCTAGTAGGTTCGCTCTGGGGAACGAGGTGAGGAGCGCCGATGCAGCAGCGGATGGTGCGGGTGCAGACGGCGACGACATGATGGCCGAACGTCCAGGACCGGTGCTGATCACTGGAGCGAACTCCGGCATCGGGCTCAGCACTGCCCTGCGTCTGGCGTCGCGGGGCTGGGACACATGGGGGACGGTGCGCACCGCCGCCAAGGGCGACGATCTCGTCGCCGAGGCCGTGAAGGCTGGCGTCGGCGCCAAGATCCACCCGGTAGTGCTCGACGTGTCCGACCACGCCGCGATCGTGGCGACGTGGCCTGAGCTGCCCAACTTCTACGCCGTCGTGAACAACGCCGGCTACTCCGAGATGGGCGCCGTCGAGGAGGTCTCGGCCGCCGACGCCAAGGCACAACTCGACGTCAATCTGGTCGCGCCCGCGGTCGTGAGCGCCTGCGCGCTGCCTGCCATGCGCGCCCGCGGCGCCGGGCGCATCGTGATGGTGTCGTCGATGTTCGGTAAGGCGGCCGTGATGCCGTTGAATGGGTGGTACCACGCGTCGAAGTTCGGGTTGGAAGCGCTGTCTGATGTGCTCCGTATGGAAGTGGCCAGTTTCGGCGTCAAGGTCGCAATTGTGGAGCCCGGATTCTTCCGCACCGGCATCGATGCCCGCCCCGCTGACAAGGCGAAGGAGCTCGCCGCCCGCAAGGACTCGCCGTACCGCGCTGCCTACGAACGCGCCGCGGACGGGTTCGCCACGGCGGGCCGGTTCGCCCCGCCGCCGTCGATCGTTGCCCGAACGATCTCCTCAGCCATCGAGAACCGCCGCCCGCTGCGCCGATACCTCGTCGGGTTCGACGCCATGACCATCACTGCCGCCGAGCGTTTGCTGCCGCGCGAGCTCACCGACAACATGGCCCGAATGATGACGGGCCTCATGACACGGCCCGGAGCCCCGAAGGCCTGAGCACGATGAACGCCCGCGCGGTCTACCTCGTCCCGTCAAGACGACACGCTTCACGGTCGCCCGGCGCTGACACCCGGAGGGTTCGAGATGAGTGATCGGGATCCAAACCCATGGCTGCCCGCCGGGCGAAACGCCTTGCGTCAGATTCAGCAGGCGATGGCGCGCGCCGCGTTGAGCTCTCAGCAGCGCCAGGTCTTGGCCGCCGGCCTGCGCGGACTCTCTGCCGCCGGCGAACAGCTCGAGAACACACAGAAGATGATGGACGCGTTCGGACCACCCATCATTCAGATCCAAGGGGTCAAGCGCCAGTTGGAGGAGCAACGGGCGCAGGTTGCGCTCCTGCAGAAGCAACTCGATGACATCCAGGTCATCGTCGAGCGCCTAGCTCGGGCGAGCGAACAGATCGTCGCGTTTCAGCGGCCGTTCGTGAGGCTGGCCAGCGCGGTCACGGGTGCTCGCGAACCGGTCGCCGACGACACCTCGGACGACGATCCCGACGCGCGGTCGTAACGAGCACAACGTCGGCGTCAGCCATGGCGCTCGGCCGCAGTGGTCCCGGCGGCCTCGGCGAGGTCGTGGAACGATTCCAGTAGGCATTCGGTGTAGAAGCCGGGATCGGGCAGCATCTCCCGGCATGAGGTGAACGAGATGGTGATGTCGCCGCAGTAGCTCATCACGGGATGGATGAGACCCATGCCGTCGCCGATCATTCCGGCGCCGTACAGCGCCACCAGTTGGGCCCCGGCCATGTACAGCGGGTGACGGGGCCCGGGCATGTTGGTCACCGTCGTGTTGAACACCGGTCGCATGCGGTTGGCCAGCGAAAGGCGGGCGGAGGTCCTGGCGCCGAGACCGACGAGGCCACCGGGCATCAGGTCGGCGAAGTCGAGGAGGGTCCGCGCCCCAATCGCGTTGGCGAACTCTTTGGAGTGGTGAGTGCCCTCCCGCACGGTGATCAGCCGTTCGAGCGGATCGGCGACGTTCGTCCCGAGCGTGGTGAACATGCCGGACACGAGATTGCCGGCGGCACCCCGTTCGGCCTCGGATCGCACCGAGATCGGTGCCATGGCGATGAGCGGGTCGTCCGGAAGTTCGTCCTTCGAGAGGAGGTAGCGCCGTAGCGCGCCGCCGACAATGGTGAGCACGACGTCGTTGATGGTGGCGCCCGGCACCGCGTCCTTGATGTTGCGGAGGTCGGTGAGGTCCAACCGCACACCATCGAAGACGCGGTGGGCGGTGACGGGCCCGCTCCACCGTGTGCGCGGGATGGTGGTGGGCGGGGGTTGGATGGTCCGGCGTCGGATCTGACTCTGCAGCCGGCCGATGGTCGGGATGGTCCGGCCCATGACCCGGACAAAGTGCATTGGCCGCCGGGCGTTGTTCGCGCCAGCGCGAACTCAGGAGCTCGCCCGTCGACGGGATGGGCTCGGGCCGCCATGTCGTGTCCGGTGGCTGCGGCTCGGCGTTGGGCGAGTCGTCGTGGATGGCGCTGGTCATCTCCATTCCCGACATGCCGTCGATGGCGGCGTGGTGGACCTTGGTGACTACGGCAAAGCTGCCTTCGGGCAAGCCATCCACCTTGTCGAGACCCTCGATGACGTACAGCTCCCACAACGGCCGATCGAGATCGAGGGGCCGCGACACGAGTCGGGCGACCTGGATGCAGAGCTGCCGCCAGTCACCCGGCCTGGGCAGGGCGATGTGCCGTACGTGGAACTCCAGGTCGAAATCGGGATCGTCAATCCAGTAGGGATGATCGAGGTCGAACGGCACCCGCACGAGGCGCTCGCGGAACATCCGGGCCTCGTGAAGGCGGCTGTCGATGTGGGCGAGGATCCCCTTGAACGTCACCTGGCCGCCGGGCGCGGTCGACGGATCGTAAATCGATACGCCTCCCCCGGCCATATGGGCCCGTGGCGTCTCCGCGTAGAGGAAGGACGAGTCAAAGCCGGTCAGCTGCCGCATGGCGCCACCTCTGGTTTCCCCTCTGGCGGCCCTGACATCATCCGGCCACACCCGCAGTCTTCACCCCGGCGTCCGCTTCCTCAAGAGATGCCTCGCAGCGATGCTGGAGTCGCCGGGGCGCCGAACAGCAACGCCCGCGTAGGCTGCGGCGGTCTTCAACGGCGGACGAATGGGCCGAGTACGGGGACGCCGAGGGACACATCGCCGACCCTGTCGTCGCTCGCCTCCACGACGACGGTCTCTATGCGGGACTTCGGCGCCGAAGGCCTTAGCGATCTGGACATCGGACGTTCTGACACCTCCCGAGGCGCCGACGATCAGCACGGTCTGTCCCGGGGTCACATGTGCCTTGTCTCGTACGGCCTGCAGCGCGGTGAGCCCAGACATCGGGACTGCGGCGGCCTGTTCGAACGTGAGGGTTCGCCGGCTTTCGTGTGAGCTTGCTCGCTCGGGCCGCCAGGTACTCAGCGAACGAGCCTCCCTCGGAGATGTCGAAGATCTGGTCGCCCGGCCTTAGCCCGGAGGCGTCGCCACCGACAGCTTCGACGACGCCGGCAAGGCACCGGCCCGGGTTGAGGCCTTCGGTTGGCGAAGCCCGAAACCTGCGAGCCGGATCGGCTACGGCAGGCCGGCCATCACATGCCGTGTGCCTCGATCAACGCTTGACGCGCTCGCCCGTACAAGAACCTCGTTGTCGCCGATCGTTAGCGTTTCGACTTCGGCAACGCGGAGCACATCTTCGGGCGAAGGGCCGTACCTCTCCTGGACGATCGCGGTCATCATCGTCACAGCGCTGCCGCCTGGGCCCGCCCATGGGCTGTCGCGCTGGTCATGGCGACGCTCTCGATCCTTGCTTACGTGAGACGGACCCTGACGCAGCGCGGGCTTGCGCGGCGGGAGTCCCGGCCGACGTCGGGCGAGACGTGCTCGTTCGGCCGGCTCGAGACCGAGCTGCAATGCGATGAAATCGACTTCGCAGACACTCGTGCCGTACGCGGACTCGATAGCACCCGTCCGCACGCAGACGGTTCCCGCCTTTAGCGACGCAATTGTGAGCGCTCAGGAGAAGACGCGTTCGATGCTCAGCGGAATCCGCGGTTGATGCTGATGGTTGCTGGCTGGTGGGGTGAGGTTATCGGTCGGGGTTGGTGGTGGCGATCTCGAGGCCGTTGTGCTCTCGGAGGCGCCAGGACGGGCCTCGGATGTTGAACACGACGGCTTTGTGCATGAGCCGGTCCAGGATGGCGGCGGCGACGACGGCGTCGCCGAAGATCTGTCCCCAGGCGGGCAGGCCGCGGTTGGTGGTGACGAAGGTGGGGTGGCCTTTCTCGTAGCGGGTGTTGACGACGTGGAAGAACATGGCGGCGCCGTCGGTCCCGCCGATCGGTAGGAGCCCGACGTCATCGATGACGAGCACGGTCGGTGCGGTGTAGGTCTTCAGCTTCGTGGTCAGGGTGCCGTCGTGTTGGGCGCGGATGAGGGTCTTGCACATGGTGTCGGCGGTGGTGAAGTAGCCGCGGTAGCCGGCCTCGACCGCGACGGTCGCGAGGGCGACGGCGAGGTGGGTCTTGCCGCAGCCGGGTTGACCGAGGAACAAGATCGGCCGGTTCTCGTCGATGAACCGCAAGGTGGCGAGGTCCTCGACGAGCTTGCGATCCACGGTGGGTTGGAACTCGAAGTCGAAGTCGTCGAGCCGGCGCCGGTAGGGGAACCGGGCGTAACGCAGCCGGGCGGCGAGGCGGCGGTCCCGATCGGCGGTGGCTTGTTCGGCGACGAGCCGGGCCAGGAACTCGATGTGGGACCAGTCGTTCGTGCGGGCCTCCTCGGCCAGGACGGCGAACGTGGTGGCGGCGGCGTCGAGGTGGAGGTAGCCGAGATCGGCCTTGATCTGTTCGTAGAAGTCGGTGCTCATGCGAGTTCGCCGTCGATGCCGTAACGCGGCGGCGAGATCGGGGGCCTCGACGTCGAAGTCGCCGTCACCGAGTTCCAACTGCTCCCAGGCCGGTGCTCGGCTGGTGGGCTGACGAGGTGAAGGTGACGGCCGTCGTTGTTCGGGCGGCCGGCCAGGGCGATGGCTTCGGTGGCGGCGCGATGCTCCGGGTCGCCAGACGATGTCCGGGCCCGGGTTCGTCTTCGAGTACGTGGGTGACCACGACCGCGCCCGGCGTGACGGACCGTGAACTCGGATGACGTCGACGGGGCGGCGGATCTCGACGAGTTGGCCGAGCACGTCGGGCGGCAGTCCGTAGTGGCCGCCGTCGACGGAGATGAACGGGATGATGTTGTGCACCCGGCGGGTCTCGACGTAGTCGGTGTCGAACCGCGTCCGCGGCAATGGGCTGAGGAACGGGCGCTCGACGATCAGCCGATCCGCCGGCAGTTCACCAGTGGAGCGGGACTTGACCTGGTGGACCCGGGCCTCGAGCCAGCGCTGGGCGCGTCGGTTCAGCTCGGCCAGATCGTGCGGGATGCCGTCGAGCTCGACCTCCGGGAGGAACGTCTCCTGCAGCTGACGGAACGGCCGCTCGACCTTGCCTTTGCGCTTGGCGTCGCCGGCCTTGCACGACGTGATCGTGGTCGCGTGATGCGCCGCGAAGCCGATCGTCGGTGGGTGCAGCACGAACCGGCGGCCCTGGGACCGTCCGAGCGCCCCCATCCGGTCGGTCCGGTTCGCCGCCGGGACCCCGCCGACGGCGTCGAAGAACCGGGCGATGCCTTCGAAGGTGTGCTCACGGTCCTCAGAGGTGGTGAACCACCAGATCCGCCAACGCGACCAGCACAAGATCATCCCGAAGCACCACAACGGCGTCGGCCAGCCCCAGCGTCGGGCCCAGTCCGACAGGTCACAGAAGTCGAACTGGGCTTCCTCACCAGGGTCGGTGTGGATCGGCATCGACGCCCCATCGGCGGCCCGGAACCGCGGGCCGCGGATCGCCCGCAGTTCCCGGGTGACCGTCGAGTAGCCGCCGGTGAACCCTTCCGCGTGGATCTTGTTATGAACGCTGATCCCCAACAGACGCGGGTACGTCCCGATCAACGCGGCGATGCGATCCTTCCAGCGGGCGTTCATCACCAGAGCGGTGTCAGGGACCTGCCGCTTGGCAGGAGGGCCGTCGGCCTTCAAGTAGCTGGGAGATGGTGGCCGGGTGGAACCCGGTCTCGGCCGCGATCTCGGTCAGCGTCCAGCCCTGCCTTCGCAGTTCATGCACTTTCACGTACGTCTCCTGGTTCATCATGGAGAGCGGTTCCTCCAACGGTCGTGGCTTGGTCGCTCGACACGCTGGAGGAACCACCCGCTCCCGGGTGGGATGGTCAACGCCGGCCAGAAGACCCCGACATCAACCGCGGATTTCAGTGAGCGCAGACCGCGGATCTCACCGAGCGCTCACAGCAATGGCACTCGGCGTTCGAGTTGTCGCCGCACTCTCCTCGTCAGCGCCACCCGTGGTCGCTGCTGGAGCTCGCGACACCTACAACCAGTGACTCGTCATACGGGCTTGCTACACCGCGTTATGTTGTGGCGCGATCCCGCACGGGGCGGCAGACCTCTGCACACGATTGCGACGCCGACCGTCACGGTGGGGACCGAGGGTGGTTGAGCGGTACGAAGCGAGGGGGAGGTAGCTCTCAATGGATGTTCAACGAACTGGACGAATCTTCGGCTGGTTGTTCATCGGCACGTTCGTCACGAGCATCCCGGCTCGGCTGCTGTTCGTGAACGGACTGGGCGCGAGCTGGAGCGACGTTCGCTTCGTCCCTGGGGACACTTCCATCAACAGCATCAGGCTCGGCGCGGTGCTCGAGTTCGGACTGATTGTCACCCAGATCGGAACCGCGGTCGTCCTTTATCCGCTGGTGCGACGGCACTACCCAACCCTTGGGCTCGGATACGTCGCCGCTCGCATCATGGAGTCGGTCTTCGCCGCGATCGGCATCATCAGCATCATGTCGGTGGTGAACCTGGCGGACTCGTTGGCGTCAGCTGCCGACGCCGCGGCGGTCGCTGTTACAGGTAATTCGCTGGCGGACACCTACGAATGGGCGTTCCAGTGGGGACCGGGACTCGTGGCAGGAATCGGCAACGGCCTGATACTGGGCTACTTGATGTACCGATCCGCGCTGGTGCCACCTCGGATGGCGGTGCTGGGTCTGATCGGTGGCTCGCTACTGATCTTCTCGTTCGTCATGATCCTGTGCGGTGTGTACAAGAACGGTGAGACGCTTTCCGGCCTGCTGACACTGCCGGAGGCCGCGTGGGAGCTGTCGCTCGGCATCTACTGCGCGTGGAAGGGGTTCAGGCTGGAGAGCCGGGTCGCCAGAGACCAAATGGCGATGGCTGACTAACGCGAGCTCGGGGCCAGTCCCCCAAGCGGTCGGCTCGTCGCGACGGTGTCGAAGGCCGACGCCGGCCGTGCTCAGCGTCCGCTAGCCGACCGGTCCGGCGTCTTGCGCCGTGGGGCAGCGCGGACGTGGATGCGTTCACCTTCGCGGCTGAGGATGCTGAGGATCTCGACGGGCCGATCACCGGCTGGGCCGAACCAGTGCGGCACCTGGGTGTCGAACTCGGCGACTTCTGCGGGCTTCATGGTGATGTCGTGCTCGCCGATGATGAGTCGGAGCTCCCCGGTGAGCACGTAGAGCCATTCGTAGCCCTCATGTGTCCGCAGCTGTGGTTTGCCTCGTTCGGGCGGGATGATGACCTTCCACGCGATGAGATCGGCGATCACGTACCCGTCCGGGCGGAAGGCACGCTGGACCTCCCACATCGCGACGCTTTCCGCTTCGATCCTCCCACGTAGCGGTTCCGTAGAGGCAATCACGACGCCCATCACGTCGACGTGGGTTCGATGCGAAACGACTCGAGCAGCCCGGTCATATCCAGGACGCGACGGACATGAGCGCTCGGTCCGACCAGTGTGATCGCACAGGCGCGGGCTGCTCTCGCAGCCATCACCAGCACACGAAGGCCGCTGGAGTCGATGAACGTGACCCCCGAGAAGTCAAGATGCGTGACTCGGCCGTGCGCTTCGAGATGGCATTGCAACTGGGGCGCCGTTGCGGCGTCGAGTTCGCCGACGAGCCGTAGCGCATGGTCGCCGTGCTCGTAAACCTCCAGCATCAGATCTCCTCCCGTCGGTCACGGTCGCGCGACTGCAGACGACGCCGCCGTCGGGTCGGGCGACGAACCCGCGGTTATCGACCACACAAGCACGTGACGAGTCGCTTGGATACACCCCTAGGGGTGCTTACTGTTGGGCGGGTGGAATCGACGATCTCGCGCGGTCCCATCTCCATCGCCCTCGTCGACGACTACGACGTCGTGCTCATCGGCCTCGCCCACATGTTCGACACCCACAGCGACCGCATCGTCGTCGCCGAGATCGACGCCAATCGGCCCGTCACCGATCATGTCGACATCGTCTTGTACGACTCCTTCGCCCAACCCGAAGTCGACCACGACCAGATTCGCGTGCTCATCGAGCACCCAAATGCCGGCCGAGTCGCGGTCTACACATGGAACTTCCATCCGGACCTGATCGACCTGGCGATGCGCAAGGGTGTCAGCGGCTACCTGTCCAAGACGATGCCCGCGGCCGAGCTGGTCGCTGCGCTCGAAGCTATCCACGCTGGCGAGACGGTCATCAGCGACGCGCCGCCGCACCGGACCCGAACTGCCGTCGGACTGGACTGGCCCGGCCGATCCGAAGGTCTCACCGACCGCCAATCCGAGATCCTCGCGCTCATTACCCAAGGCAAGAGCAATGCCGAAGTCGCGGCCATCACGTTCTTGAGCCCCAACTCCGTAAAATCGTACATCCGGGCGACCTATCGCAAGATCGGCGTTGGTAGCCGAACCCAAGCCGTGCTCTGGGGAATCGACCACGGCTTCAAGCCGGACCACAATCGCATCGACCACTGGCGGGGTGGACCATGACGTCAACGCACGCCGCCGTGGAGGTCGACGCCCGCGACGTCTGAACGAGAACCGTCGACGCGGCCAAGGCGTCGGCAAGATGGGCGACTGGGGTGCTGGGCGCGACTGGACGACAACGTTCACCGACGTCCAGCACCCACGGCGGCGAAGCGCCCATAAACGGTGTCCGGCACGGTGACCCGCTGCTGTCTCGGCCCGAGGGATGCCGGGAACACAGAACGCGGCAGACCAGTAGGGAGCGCGACACGGTGAGAGGACTGGAGCCGGCACAAGCGGTGAGAAGCCGGGCGGTGAGCTGGGCCTCGCCGTCGGTGGCTCCCGTCATCTCGGCGGCGCTGGCCACCGTCGCCGTGGTCGCTGGCTGGCGGGGCACCGATCTCGCCGCCCAGGTGTTCCGCGCCGACCTGTTCCGGCGGTACGGGTTCGCACTGTGGAACGGGCAGTGGTTCGGAGGCCACGCCACCCTCGGCTACAGCGTGGTGGCGCCGATGGTGTCGGCGATCGTGGGGCCGGTGACCGTGGCCGCCGCCAGCGGCGTCGTCGCCGCTGTGTTGTTCGACCGGGTGATCGGTCGCGAGTTCGGGACCAGCGGGCGCATCGGTTCGGTGTGGTTCGCCGTCGGGACGGCGGTCAACCTGGTCGTCGGCCGCGTGCCGTTCGCTCTTGGTCTGGCGTGCGGACTTGTCGTGACCTGGGCGTTGCAGCGCCATCTCGCTCCCGTCGCCGTGGCTGCCGCCGCCGTGACCGCCCTCACCAGTCCCGTCGCCGCCGTGTGTGTGGTCGTCGCCGTCGTCGCCTGGGCGGGGGCGCGACGGCAGTGGGGGATCGGCGGGATCCTCGCGGGCGCCGTCGTGGTGCCGCTCCTTGGGGCAGTGATTGTGTTCCCCGACGGCGGCGTCTTCCCGTACGAGCGGTGCGCCTTCGCGGTCGACCTTGGCATCGCCACCACCCTGTTCCTGGCCGCCGGTCGGACCCGGCCGGCGCTCCAGATCGGCGCCGTCGTGTACGCCCTCGTCGCGGCGGGCCGCGTTCGTCGTGCCGACCGCGCTCGGCGGGAACATCAGTCGCTTCAGCCAGTTCGTCGCCGGTCCCGTGCTCGCGTGCCTGCTGTGGCCACGACGCAAGGTGCTGCTCGCGGCGCTGGCCGTTCCGCTGCTGTGCTGGCAGTGGACGCCGGCGGTGCAGACCATCGTCGCCGGGCCGGAACAACTGGAGTCATCGCGGGACTACTACCGGCCGGTCGTCGACTACGTCTTGGCGCAAGGACCGGTGCCGGGGCGGCTGGAGGTGCTGCAAACGGCCCGGCATTGGGCGGCCGCCTACGTGGCCGACTCGATCCCACTGCCACGTGGCTGGGAGCGGCAACTCGACCTCACCTACAACCATGTGTTCTACGACGGGACCCTGAGCGCCGCCACCTACGAGAAGTGGCTGCACGACAACGCCGTCCAGTACATCGCCCTGCCTGACGCCCGCCTCGACGATGCCTCGATCCAGGAGCGCCAGCTCGTCGAGCATGGCCTCGACTATCTCGTTCCGGTCTGGCAGAACGCCCACTGGCGCGGGTGGCGCTTCACGGGTTACACCGGCCTGGTCGACGGGCCGGCGACCGTGATTCGCCAGAACGCAGTCGGGTTCGTCCTTCGGGTCGACGCACCGGGCGCGGTCCAGCTCCGCGCGCGACCGTCGCCGCATTGGAACCTGTCCGGCTCCGGCTGCGTGGCACCGTCGGGCGACGGCTGGATCCGTCTCCACAACCTTCAACCGGGCATCGTGGAGCTGACGCAGCAATGGAGCGGCTCGCCCTGTCCCGCCTGAGGAGGGCGCCGCTCGCCGCCGCCGAGGATGGCCTATATGACCGCGGCGGCCACCTCGGGAGAGGTCGAAGCTGGACGGGCGTGGGTTCGTGGTGGGCGAGGTGGTGGCGCCCGGCAGGCGCGGTCAAGAAGGGTCCCAAGATCTGCTCAATGACTCGATCGCGATCACGAATCCTTTGGAAGGATCAATTTCGTGGTTGGCTTCTCTCCGGTCGCACCGACACCTTTGGTTCTTGGGCCAGGAAGTCGTAGTCCGGCCCTTCGGCGAAGCCCAGAGCAGGGCATGGAAGTACGGGCGGGATGAGGAAGGCCGGTGGATTGGTGAGGTCGAGAGCACTGATCGGGCTGTTTGCGGTGGCGTCGCGTCGGGTGAGTGATGGGAGGTTCCATTTGTCCTCGACGAGTCGCAGGACACTGGTGTGGTCCAAGGTGTCGTGCACGACCGCGTGGGGTCGGGCGTAGGGCGACACGATGACGGCGGGCACGCGAAAGCCATACCGGTCGTAGCGCGCCGCCGGGTCTTCAGTTTTGGGTCGTACGTCGTCGGGTTCGACGGCGACGGGGGGAGGAACGTGGTCGTAGTAGCCGCCGTGCTCGTCATAGCACCAGATGAGCAGCGTCGATGACCAGGCCGGCCCGTGCATGACGGCGTCGATCACCGTCGCCGCGAACCGTTCACCGAGCTGGATGTCTTGGGGGGTCTCCTCTGAGAAGTCGACGAAGCTGGGATCGACGATGCTGAAGGCCGGCAACGTCCCGGTCGAGGCGTCGTTGAAGAACCGCTTGATGCCGCGCACGTGGCGCAGGTGGCGTAGCAGGCTCACGCCGAACACGTCGGCGGTGAACTGGAGCTTGGACTCGAGCTCGTGGAGGGCCGCGCTCGGTGCCCGCCGCGAGTTGGGCGCGACGCGCGCCGCGAGCCACCGGCCTCCTCGGCCGAGGAGCCGGGACGCGGTCAATCTGACGTAGGCGCTGCTGTGGTAGTTGATCCAGCTGATCCGGTGCCGCGTGAGGAGATCGAAAATGGTGCCCGAAGGTGGTGTGTCGAAGCACTGGGACGCGGCGTCGGTGGTGAGACCGTGAGCGGTTCCCGCGACCAGGAAGCGACGGTTCGGGAAGGTCGGTCCAAGGCACGATCCGAACCACCGATCGGCGAGTGGGAAGGTGCTAGCCAGGCCCCAGTAGAAGGGGAGCTGCCGGTCGTCCCAGTGGCCCATGATCCACTCGGCCGTGCCCGGCTCCGGGCGGGGCTCCATCCGGGCGGCCACCCTCTCGGCGCTGCGAACGAAACCGTCGAGTGCGCCGCCGTCCCATTGTTGATGGGATGCCTCCCAGCTCTGGCACGCGACCTGTGGTGGTTGCGTCGTTGGGACGAGCCGATGAGGGAGCACGCGTCGGCCGTCACCGGCGGTGTTGGCGCTCGCCCAAGTGCCGTCGCCGTTCCTCGGTAGGCCGTCACCGTGGTTGGCCATCGCCCCGAAGTAGGCGTCGTAGGAGTGGTTCTCCATCATCAGCACGACGATGTGATCGATCTGTGGGATCCGATCGGTCCCTACGGGGAGGGACTCATCGGGGCGACCCGAAGCGGCGTCGAAGCCGGCCCGATCGTGGCGGCGGCGAGCGAGCGTCGCCTCGATCGACTCCCACCATGACCCGCTGCCGTCGTGCGCCCTGCGGCGGTCCGATGTCATAGGCCAGCAGATTCCCCCGGCGTGCTGGCCGCAACCGCGGAATCGTGGTCGGGGGTCATGGTCCGCCACGCCGATCGTGTTCGGCGCGCCGCATCTCTCCGGGGGTCGATTTCGAAGGTGCGGTCAAGAACTCGCTGGCGCGGACCGATGCTTCCATCGTAGTGATCGGCTCGGAGTGGGCGACTACCACGCGATCTGACGGTATTCGCAGGCTCGACCTTCAGGAAGACTATGTGCGTCAGGAGGTCGCCGCGGCGCTGGCCTCGGGCCGGCCGGTCATTCCTGTGCTGGTTGGCGAGTCGCGGATGCCGGCATCAGACGAGTTGCCTACCGAGCTGTAATCGCTGCTCAAACGCCAGGCGATAGCCATTCGAGATATCGCCTGGAACGACGACGTAGACAGTCTCGTGCGCCGTCTTCGAGGGGAGGTCGGCCCCGCCGCACACCGACGCCGATTTGCCGGCGTGGTAGCAGCGAGAGCAGCGACGATCCTCGCCGCTGCCTTAAGCCTCTGGCTGTGGCCCCGGGGCGACGGGACAAGCGCGGACCACTGAGCTCCCACCTTGCGCTGTCGGCGACGACAGTTCATGGTCGACGATCCGGCTGGTCGGCGATCCCTTCGGCACGTACAACTTGACGGATCGAACCAACCGCCGCGTCGGTGCGGGAAGCTGCCAGTCCCACCCAGATTCCCGGCCCGTCGTTGGAAGGAGCGGACTCGCAGCCGCGAGGACGGTCCATCGTGAACGCGGTTCAGGCCACACGCAGTGCCGCGTGTTCGTTGATGGTGGCCTCGAAGAGGGCGACGTGATGGCGGACCATCCGCTCCTGTGAGAATCGGTCGCGGGCGGTGTCACGGCACGCTGCCCGGTCGAGCTGATCGATCGACTCGAGTGCGATCGCCAACTCGGACTCGCTGGTGCGGACGAAGCCGGTCCTTCCGTCGTCGATGAGTTCGGGGACGGAGCCCATTGGGGTCGCTACCACCGGCGTTCCGCAGGCCAGCGCTTCGATCATGACCATGCCGAACGGCTCCGCCCATCGCAACGGGTTAAGGAGGCAGCGCGCGTTGCCGAGAAGCTCGTATTTGGCGTTTCCGCCGACCTGACCGATGAACTCGATCTCGGGCCCGAGCAACGGCTCGATCCGCGTGCGGAAGTATTCGTGCTCGGCCGGCTCGGCGAGCTTGGCGGCGATCTTCAGCGGCATCCCGACTTTACGCGCCACGCGGGCGGCGACGTCGACGCCCTTGTCCGGGCTCATACGTCCGAGGAACACTGCATACTGCTCGCTGCCGGTCCCGATGGGGACCGCGTCGATGTCGATGCCGTGATGGATGATGGCGGCGATCCGGGTGTCGTCATCCGCGCGACGCCTGGTGGCGCGAGATCGCGACAACGGCTACCCGTGAGCTGATCGCGCGGTAGGCGTACCCGAGCTCACCGTCGAAGGGGCCGTGATTGGTGGTCACGACCGGCACACCAAGCCGTTCGGCGTACACCGGGCCAACCAGCGTGTGGTCGTGCACGACATCGGCACCCCACTGCATGATGGCGTCGTAGGCGCAGATTATGTGGTGCAACTCGGTGGCCGAACCGGTGTTCACGGTGCCAGCAGCGGCCGGCAGGGCGAACGCCCGCGTCACGGGACAGGTGCTGTCGCCGGACGCAAACAGGAGCACGTCGTGGCCGGCGGCAACCAGGCCCCGGGCCAACGCGTCGATGACCGCCTCCGTCCCGCCGTACGCCGGCGGCGGCACGGCTACCCAGGGCGGCGCGATGATCGCAATGCGCATCAGCTGTCCGCCGCGTGGTTGAGGGATGCTCTGTCACCATCCGGTGCTGTCAGCGGGACGAGGTAGCCGACGATGGATCGGAAAGACTGGCCGCAGCGAGCGCAGTGGTAGGTCTCGACGTGATCTGGCACGAGCCCGACGCCGCACCCAGGACACGGTAGATCGAAGATGCTTGGACCGTTCGTCGACATGCACCGGCGGCTACCCACATTCGGACGGCAGCCAAACCACCCGAAGGGGTGAATCGCGGCGCGAGCCGCCTTCCGAGCGCCACAATTGCGTGGTGCCCACCTCGCCTCACACCTACGCCAGCCGCGTACCTCCCGTAGGGCTGCCGGCCCAGCTGACGCTGATCGCCGGCCGAACGTTCGCCATCAGCGACCGGCGCGGCGACATGACAGGAGGCGCCGAGGGACTCGTCCACGACGATCATCGCCACCTGTCGCGGCTGGCCGTGCACGTCGACGGCGAATCGCTGACGCCGATCGCTACGGGCACGCCGTCACCGTTCTCGGCGATCGTCGTCCACCGTCCGCGGGACGCCGAGGGCCTGGAGCGTCCTGCGCTCCTCGTCCGCCGGCGCACACTCGACGGCGGGCTGTGCGACGAGCTCGAGCTCTGGGCGACCGGGCATCGAGCCGTCACTGCGACGATCTCCGTGAGCGTGGGTGCCGACTTCGCCCACATATTCGACGTCAAGGAAGGACGCGGCCGAACGGCTGTCGTGCCACAGGACGTCGAGAACGGATTCGACTTCCATCCCCCGGATCTCGATGTGGCGACACAGGTGCGCTGGCATCCACCTGCCACCGAGGTCTCGTCCGCTGGTGAGGCCAGTTGGACGCTGCGCGTCGAACCCGGAGAACGTGTCGGCGTCTCGATCGTCGTCACGCCGATCGTCAGCCGAGGAGGACCGGCGCGATCGGGCCCCCCCTATGAACAGCCCCGTCCGAAACCGGTCGTCGTCAGCGGACTCGCTGCGTGGCAGGCGGCGACGCCGACGGTGACGTCCACCGACCGCGCGGCTCACATCGTCGGTCCGCCAGGCGCTGGCCGACCTGGCCGCGTTGCGGATCCCGGACGTCGATCACCCGGAGCGGATCGTTATCGCGGCCGGCGCGCCATGGTTCATGACGTTGTTCGGCCGCGACTCCCTGCTGACCACGTGGATGACGCTTCCGTTCGACCAGGCCCTCGCCCCGGGGGTCCTGGCGACGCTGGCGGCGCTGCAAGGCTCGAAGGACGACCCGATCGCCGAGGAGGAACCTGGGAAGATCCTCCACGAGCTGCGCGTGCGGGGCGGGACGGGACCGTTCTCGCTGCGCGAGCGGTACTACGGCAGCGTTGACGCCACCCCACTGTTCGTCGCCACCGCCGCCGAGGCGCGACGATGGGGTGCGCTCAACGACGGTGACGTCCGCTCGATCGCACCTGCTCTCGAGCGGGCCGTCGGTTGGATCCAGCGCAACCGCGGCGATGGTTTCGTGTCGTACCGCCGCCGCGACGACCGTGGCCTAGTCAACCAGGGCTGGAAAGACTCATGGGACGGCGTGACGTATGCCAACGGCTCGCGGCCCGACGCGCCCGTTGCACTCGTCGAGGTCCAGGGCTACGCCTACGCCGCCCTCCTCGGCGCCGCCGACCTCGCCTCGGAGGTGCCACTCGAGCTCGATCCTGCGGAGCTCCGACAACAGGCCGAGCAGCTCAAAGATCGATTCAACGAGGCGTTCTGGGACGACCGCGGCTGGTTCGCGCTCGCGCTCGACGGCCAGGGCCGCCGCGTCGACTCGCTGACCACGAACCCGGGCCACGCGCTGTGGTTAGGCATCGCCGACGTTGATCTTGCCGACCGCTTCATCGACCGTCTCGCCGAGTCGCGATTGTGGTCGGGATGGGGACTGCGAACGCTGGCCCAGGACATGGCCGCCTATGACCCGCTCAGCTATCACAACGGATCCGTGTGGCCTCATGACACCGCCATCTGCGCTGCCGGTGCGGCCCGCTACGGTCGCTGGGACGTCGTCGATCTCATCGTTGACGGCGCCTTGGACGCCGCCACCGAAGTCGACGGACGACCACCGGAACTATTCGCCGGGGTTGCCAGAGATGATGTCCCTGTCCCGGTCGGGTATCCGGCGTCATGCTCTCCCCAAGCCTGGTCCTCGGCATCGATCCTGCTACTGGTGCGCACCATCGTCGGTCTGTCCGCCACCCTCGATGGCCCGACTATCGACCGGCCCGAGCTCGGACCTCTCGGCGACCTCACGATCGATGGTCTCCGTCACCACGGCCGAGTCATGCGCCTCGTCATCCACGACGGCACGGCGGTATGGCACGACCACCGACAAGCAACCGCGTGACAACGACAGATCGAGCGCGTCGGCGCGAGACCGATGACAGGAGTCGCCACGAGTTCGCGACAGCCTCTCCATGACGAAGGAGGAGATAAAGACCGCTCCTGACTTCGATGACGCGATGACGTCCGCGGACGACGCCTACTACGACAAGCAGTCGAGCTACTACAGCCGGTACGGCTCGTAGACGTACCAGCGCTAGAAGCGGCCACCGGTGTCATCGCACCGGTGGCCGCTTCGCGTTCGACGCCCGATCAGTCAATCGCCAGCCTGTCGTTGGGCGGCGTCGGGCGACTCGAAGGAGTGGTCAACGGCCCCTGGCTCGAACCTCAGAGCTGACACTCGCCACGGCCCGGGCGTGAACCCGGCCGAAGGGTGCCGTCATACCGCTGGAGGGCAGGTCGAGGGGTACGGACGGGGCCGTTACAGCTGGTTGTCCAGCTTTGTGGAGGTCGAGCAGCGTGACACCATCGGCGACATTGCCGTTGGCTGGCCGTAGGACGTTGAGGCTGACGGCGACCCTCAGCGACCGGCATCCGTTCGCGACTCGACGTTCAAGAACTGGACGACTGGCGCTAGGTCATCCGCAATGGGTCGAACGCACCATCGGCGGGTGCGTCGCGTGGGTAATACTGGCGTATCGACGTCAGCCAGCAGCCGCAACCTCGAAGGTCGCTCCACCGGTTGTCCGGCAGGACGGTCGGACGGGCCGTCATCGCCGTCGAGCTGGCGGTCCTGCTTGTCCTGGCCACGGTGTGGCAGGGCCCAAGCTCGGGCTCTGCTGATGGGCCGACGCCCACGCCGGCGTCGCTGGCAGCGCCCGCCACCACCACTGCTCGGACGATCACGAATGCGACCACGGGCCCGCTGCCGTCGACGTCGGCGGTGCCCACGACGGCGGCCTCGCTGCTCGAGGTGCCAACGACCGCCGAGCCCGCAACCGTGCTCGACGACGTGGTGGCCCCGAGCTCCACCGCGACCACGGCGCCCACGTCGATACCGGTCGCCACGGCGGCACCCAGCTCCGAACCGACCAGCCTCGCACCGCCCGACCCGGCGCCGGCGACCACCCTCCCGACATCCGTCGAGCCGCCGTCAAGCCCGGACCCGACGACAATCCCACTCACGACCGTGGCGCCACCACCAGACCCCGCGCCGGTCGCCACCCAGCCACCGCCGACCAGCCCACCGCCCGAAACGGCACCGCCGACCGACCCGCCCACCACCTCACCACCGACCACCGTCGACCACAGAACCTTGTGCGCCCAACTGGAGAGCCAGAAGCAGGCCATCGAAGCCGAGATAAGGCGGGTTGAGCAGGTGTACAAGGACGATCCGGTGACACGCGACCGCCTGAAAGACCAGCTCGAAGCCCAGAAGCGCGCGATCGAGCAGCAGCGCAAAGCGGCTCACTGCTGAGGCCGCCAGTCGGGCGCGGCGGCCGACCGTTCCGCCTGGAAGAGGCCGACCTCGGCGCACGCCGAACAGCTGCCGTCTCGTCGCCGGCCGCGTCCCCGAGCCTCAGACTGATCCGATCACCTGGGTCGCGACGGAGAGGATGATGACTGGCAGCGGTCATTGCGAAATCTCACATTGCACGCTGAACTCATCCTTGCCATCCCATCTGTGTCGGCAGGAACATCATGGGAGTTGGAGTGGGTTCATATCAATGACAATCTCAGAAACACGGTATTCCTGATGCCACCTGCCATTTTCGCATCCGGCAACTTGGACACGAGCTGGTCCCACGAGTGGCCAGCGTTGCAGAGATGGGCACGCTTCATGAAGCTCTCGTTCCCGGACTACGACCCCGCCGGCCGGTTCTTCACAATGGAGCCCGATGATGGCGTGCTGAAGTCCATTTCATTTACCCAGTGGCCATAGACGACGGCCGATGGTGGCTGAACTTAATGCTATTGACAGGCCGACCACCGACTGGACGGCCGATGTACAGCGGAACGTCCTATCCTATCTCGAGTTGAAGGAGGTGGAGACGCGTTCTATTGATTGGTTCATGGTGGGGCACCAAAGAGTTGCTCTGGTCAGGATTCTCGAGTCATCTCGGACGTGACATAGAGCGTGTAGCATCGGGTGACGTGTCCGGCAGCGACTGTTGCGCGGCCGTGCTCGACGAACTGATCTTGCCTACCCTGAGCGTGGAGACGCTCGGCGATCTGGAGTCGGGGCTACTCGACGCTACGAGCATGAGCCGATTCTTCATTCACAAGCACTTCAGCGTGCTGGTCGAGAACACCCCGCAAGTCGAAGACGGCGAGCGGATCGCTCAGTTGATATCGTCTGGCGTTCTCAGCCTAAGTGCCCCCGCGTCTCCGCCCAGTGCGATGAGGCCGACTCCGTGATGGGGCTCAGCCGCGGTGGACGACATCAACCGGAGCGGGCGCGGCTGGTTTTGAGCCCGGACGATCCTGACCTTGTCGCTTTCCGGGCCCCGGCGTCTCATTGACGGCCACGCGGCGGCATCGGGTCGAGCGGCCCCGGCGAGCCTGTTCTCACCGAGTTCTTACGGAAAGGACCCGGGCCGGTTGTCGAAGCGCGAAGGCCCGCGTGGGCTGCCGTTTCGCCTTGGAGACGAGGAGGAGCGCCGCTGGCGGACGTGCTTTCGGCCAGGAGATCGCGCGTATCATGCCGCTGCTTGTCCTGTCGTCCCGCGCTCGTGCCAGCACATGCTGTCGAGGTGTGGCACTCGGTCTGCCCGTGTGCGCCCGCCGATCGCGGGTGGGGGTGACCACGAGTGCTCGACGACCTGGACCGGACCTTGCTCAACGTGGTCGTGGCCGAGGTCGCCAGCCTGGACGCTGGGCATGTCCACTTCGAGGCGCCTGACACCGAGTTCCGGCCCGCCACCCCGGCCCTCAGCCTGTTCCTGTACGACGTGAGGGAGAACGCCGACCTCCGCGACAACGACTGGTTGCTCGACCGCCAGGACAACGGCGGCGTCGTGAAGCGGCGGGCACCGCGCCGGGTCGACTGCTCGTATCTGATCACCGCATGGGCTGGCGATTCCTGGAGCGAGCATCTCTTGCTGGGACAGGTCTTGCAGGGCCTGCTGCGCCATCCCGTGATCGGTGACCCCTTCCTGGCGAACACCCTCCAGGGTCTGCCCCCATTGACGGCCACCATCCTCCAGCCGTCGCTGCTGCAGGCCATCGGCGAGTTCTGGCAGGCAATGGGGAACAAGCCGAGGGCGGCGTTGAACTACACGGTGACCGTGGCGGTCGACGTCTCCGCGCCACAGGACGCCTTCCAGGTCAAGGAGCCCGTGATCCGCATCAAGCAGAAGGAGCAATGAGCCGATGCCCCAATACCTCGCACCCGGCGTGTACGTGGAGGAGGTCTCGTCAGGAATCAAGCCTATCGTCGGCGTCAGCACCAGCACCGCCGGCTTCATCGGGGTGGTGGCCGATGACGTGAAGATGCCAGCTCAGCCGGGCCGTACCGTCACAGACGACACGGGCCACACGGTGGCGGCCACCTACTCCTTGGCACCGGCGCTGGAGGCCCAGCTGGTGACCAGTTGGGAAGGCTTCAAGAACGGCTTCGGTGACATCCAGTCCGGCAACTCGGTGCTGGCGCTTTCTATCTATGGCTTCTTCAACAACGGCGGCAGCCGCTGCTGGGTCACCCGGGTCGGTGCCGGGTCGCCCACCGCGACAACCGCGACGGATCCGGCCGATGCGCCCCTGGCTGGCGACAACGTGGCGGCGGCGCCGACATCCGCGCCGACACATGCTCCGGCGAGCGGGATCGACGGTGTCTCGTTGGCCACGGTGACGAGCGCCCTCGACACGTTCAAGGTCATCGACGAGATCGCCATCGTGGCCGTGCCCGGAGCCGTCTCCGACGGCGTGCAGAACGCCGTCCTCGACCACTGCGAGAACGAGTTCCTGCAAGATCGCTTCGCTGTGCTCGACGGGCGTGCCGGCGCGGGGCCCACTGCGACCGCAGTCGTAGGCGGCACACGATCGTCCAGCTACGGCGCCATCTACACCCCGTGGATAACGGTGTACGACCCGGTCAGCAACGCCGTCGTTCCGGCGCCTCCAAGCGGCCATGTCGCCGGCGTGTTCGCTCGTGTCGATGCCGAACGGGGGGTGCACAAGGCGCCGGCCAACGAGGTGATCCGTGGCGCGTTCGATGTGACCGCGCCGATCAGTCGCGAGGACCAGGCCGGACTCAACCCGGATGGCGTGAACGTCATCCGCCGCTTTGGCGCCGACGTGACGATCTACGGAGCCCGCACGCTCAAGACCAAGCAAGATCCGGAATGGAAGTACGTCAACGTCAGACGGCTGTTCCTCTTCTTGCGCGACTCGATCAACGGCGGCGTGCAGTGGACTGTGTTCGAGCCCAACGACGCCGCTCTCTGGGGGAAGCTGCGGCGCAACGTCACCGCTTTCTTGACCAACGTCTGGCGGTCGGGCGCCCTGCTCGGAGCCACACCACAAGAGGCCTTCTACGTTCGCTGCGACGAGACGCTCAACACCGCCGACGTCCGCGGTAGCGGCCAGGTCGTGGTCGAGATCGGCGTGGCCGTCGTGAACCCGGCCGAGTTCGTCGTCTTCCGCATCAGCCAGTGGGCAGGGCCGGCGGCGGCGTGAGCATGGCCGGCCCTGCCTCGCTCCCGGGCATCACTCGGGAAGCGATCACCCTGCGCGCACCGACCGTGCTGAGCACGGGGGTCTGCATCCTGATCGGCGAAGCCGCCCAGGGTCCGAGCTACGTGCCGACGGCGCTGCACCGAGCCGACGGGTACGCGCCCATCTTCGGTCCGGCGGGCGACGGCTACTTGCGCGCCGCGGTCGAGGGGTTCTTCGCCAACGGTGGCACGGCCTGCTACGTCGTCCGCGCCGATCTTCTGGCCACGGATTGGCTCGAACGTAGCTGCGCCGCCGTGAGCGGGCTCGACGACGCCGACCTCATCGCCGTGCCGGATCTGGCCCGCTCGCCGGCTGAGCTCCGCAGCGTGCTCCAGAGCCGGCTGCTCGACGACTGCGCGGCGACGGGCACGCGCTTCGCCGTCCTGGACGGCCCGCACGAACCGGCGGCGGCCGCCCTGGCGGCGCGAGCCGCGCTGTCCAGCAGGTTCGGCGCCATGTACCACCCGTGGATTCGCCTTGCCGACGGCCGCGCCGTGCCTCCCAGTGGCCACGTGGCCGGCATCTACGCGAGCAGCGACGTCAGTGCGGGGGTGGGGGCGGCACCCGCCAACAAGGAGATCGCCGGCGCGCTGGACCTGTCGCCGGCTCCTGGTCCCGACGATGCGGCCCTGCTCTACGCGCGCGGCGTGAACCCCCTGCGGGGCCTGCCCGGCCGCGGCATCCGCGTCTGGGGAGCGAACACCGTCGCCGGGCCGCAGCAGCCCGAGTGGGCAGGGGTCGGCGTGTCTCGGTTGTTCATCACCGTGACCCGGTGGCTGGGTCAGGTCGGCGCCGCCTTCGTGTTCGCTCCCAATGATCTGGCGCTCTGGGTGCGTGTGCGCCGGGAGCTGAGCAGCCGCCTCTGGGCGCTGTGGCGTCAGGGCGGTCTGGCGGGGGCGACACCCGAGGCGGCGTTCTACGTGAAGTGCGATGCCGACACCAATCCGCCGGAGGTGCGCGACGCCGGCCTGATGATCACCGAGATCGGTTTGGCGCCGACGACGCCGGCCGAGTTCATCGTCGTGCGACTCGTGCAGCAAGGCGGACAGACGGCCGTCCTCTGATCAGCCGGCCCACGGAACCGGCCCGTATTCTCGCAAAGGAGATCGTTCATGCCTACCGGAGTCCGTCAGGATCCGTACCGTTCTTACAACTTCCTCGTGGAGATCGACGGCATCACCCGTGCCGGTTTCCGTGAGTGCTCCGGCCTCGACTCCACGCAGACGCCGATCGAGTATCGCGAAGGCGACGAGCGACAGCTCACCGCCCGCAAGTTGCCAGGCCTCGTCACGTTCCCGAACATCACGCTCAGTCGTGGGATCACCGACGATGCCGAGCTGTGGGCGTGGCGCGAGCAGGCCACGCAGGGCAAGGTGTCACGTCGCAACGGCTCCATCGTGCTGCTGGACGACACCGGAGCGGAGAAGGTGCGCTGGAACTTCCGGGAGGGATGGCCGACGCGCTGGAGCGGACCGAGCTTCAATGCCACCGGAGGCGACGTGGCGATCGAGCAGCTCGAGATCGCCCACGAGGGGCTCACGCGTGGCTAGCCCGGAGCTGCTGCGGACCGAGTGGCCCTTCACGCTCCCGTGCGGATATGTGGACGCGGAGGGCACGCTTCACCGCGACGGGGTGATGCGACGGGCGACTGCGTACGACGAGATCACCCCTCTGAAGGACCCGCGCGTCGTGGCCAACAGTGGCTACCTCGTGATCATCCTGCTCTCGCGCGTCATCGTCCGGCTGGGCACGCTCGAGGACCTCAACCCCCGCATGGTGGAGGGCTTCTTTGCTTCCGATCTCGCCTACCTGCAGGATCTCTACACGAAGATGAACGGCTACGGAGACGAGCGCCTCTTGGTCGCGTGCCCGCACTGCGAAGGCGAGTTCGAGGTGGAGGCTGCCGGCCTGGGGGAATGATGCGCTACCCCTCGAATCAGCTCCACGAGGAGGTGGCTTATGTTGCCTATCACTTGCACTGGTCGTACGACCAGCTGATGAGCATGGAGCATGCGGAACGACGTCGATGGGTGGACGAGGTGGCGAAGATCAATCGCCGGTTGAGTACAGAGAGTGGGTCTTCATGACAACAGGGAAGGCGGGCTGATGGCCGAAACCGGTTCTCGCCGCGACCCGTACTTCGGCTATCGGTTCCGCGTGGAGATCGAGGGCGTGCAGGCGGGCGGCTTCAGCGAGATCAGCGGACTCGAGACCCAGGTGGAGGTGTTGTCGTACCGGGAGGGCGGCGAGAACCAGTTCGAGCACAAGCTGCCCGGACCGGCGAGCTACCCGTCCAACCTGCAGCTGCGCCATGGTCTCGCCGACCCTGATCTGTTCTGGGACTGGCTGGTGCAGGTCAGCCTCGGCGTGGTGATTCGCCGGAGCTTGACGATCACGTTGCTGGCTGCGTCCGGCGAGCCTGCGATGGTGTGGGACTGCCGCGGCGCCTTCCCGGTGCGCTGGAGCGGGCCCGAGCTCAACGCCGCGACGGGCGCGGTCGCCCTCGAGACGGTGCAACTCGCCCATCACGGCCTCACGCGGGCCAAGGGCCTGAGCCTCATCGCCGACGCGGCCTCGGGTGGTCGTCGATTCCTGTGAGCGCCTGGTGACCACGCCTTCGCCACCTCTGCCCGATTGGCAGGACGCCGTCTCGGCCGGGTTGGTACGCCGCCTCATGGCGCGCGCCGAATCAGGCACAGCCCTCACCCGCCGGGCCCAGGAGCGGCTTGGTCTCGGAGCGAGGCACCTTCCGCTGGCCGTCGCGCTCGCGCGGCGCCGGGCCCTGCTCGAGACGGTGGACGACGGGCCGGCGCTTCCGCTGGTACAGACCTGGCGGGACCGGTCCCCGGACCGCGACACCGTGTGGGCGTCCGCCACGGCGTCGTCTCTTCCACGAGCGGCACCCGCCGCGGTGGCGCCGGCCGTCACCCGTTCGGCACGCTCCGACCGGCGTCCTCCGGTCGCTCCGGTCGCGCCAGCCCGAGCCGCCCAACCGACCGTCATGGCCACGGTCGCCGCGGGCCATCGCTCAACCGATCCGGGCGGTGGGCTACGCCCCGAGCCGGGTGTGGCCGTCGCCGATAGCCCGCTCCCGCCGGCGTTGGGACCGAGCCGGCTCGGGTCGGCGCGCTCCGACCCCGCCACCCGGTCGCCGATCGCCGCCGCCGTATCCGGCGCCAACCCGGGCCGGCGCGCTCGTCGCCCACCGGTGGTCGCGCCGGTGCCGCCGGCACCGCGGCGCACGCTGGCGTCGCTGGACGCTCGTCTGCCTCTAGCGGTCGCTCCACCGGCGGTCTCGGCCGCCATGGAGACAGCGGCGGTTCCTGCCGCCGGCCGCCCCGGGCCGCTGCCGTCATCACCGCTCGCCGCCCCGGTGAGCGAGGCGGCGAACGGCGGGCCGGCGATCCAACGCCGCGGCGGGCGCATGGTGGTGCAACGAGATCCGGGTGACGAGGTGTCGGTCAGCACCGACGAGGTCGTGGAACGAGTGCTGCGGCGGCTTGGCCGCGAGCTCGCCGTGGAAGCCGAGCGCAGAGGGATCAACCCATGGCTCTCGCCAAGCTGACCATCCTGCCCGAGCTCGGGGCCCCTGTGGTCGCGCTGTTCAACCCGCAGCAGATGTCGATCTCGAAGACGGTGAACTGGCGGCGCGTGCCGGTCGCGGAGAGCGACGTCACACGGGCGCAGTTCACCCACGGCGAACCGGCCGTCCTCAGCCTGGAGCTCTTCTTCGACACCTACGAGGCGGGGGTCGACGTACGGCTGCTCACTGCCCAGGTCGAGCGGCTCACGACGGTTCGCGGCCACGGCAGCATCCACCGCCCGCCGGTCTGCAAACTCGTGTGGGGCACCCAAGGGGTGTTCTTCGAGGGGGTGCTGACCGCCCTCACCCAGACCTTCAGCCTCTTTCTGTCGACGGGCGCGCCGGTACGGGCTCGGCTCGACTGCACCTTCACCGAGTGGATCTCCGCTCGCATCGAGGCACTGCTGCAGCACAAGCAGTCGCCTGACGTGGCCAAGACCCGCGTGGTGCGGCTCGGCGACACGCTGAGCGGTATCGCCGCGGAGCAGTACGACGACCCGGCCCTGTGGCGACCGATCGCCCGCGCCAACGGCATCATCGATCCTCTTCAACTCATGCCCGGACAGGTGCTCACGATTCCTGTGCTCATCGACGGGGCGGTCCCGTGACCAACTTGATCAACGGCGGCTCCGGCACCGCGGGCGATCAACTGGTGCCGTTCGTGGATGTCCTCGTGAACGGCGCCCCGCTCCCGCCGGACGCCGCCGCGGTGCTCACATCGACGACAGTCCAGCAGGACGTCGACCACACGGGAATGTTCGCCTTGCGTCTTCTGCACTGGGACATGGCAAGGAAGGTGTCCACGTGGTCGGACCCGACGCTGTTCAGGTTGGGCGACTCCGTCAAGGTTCGTGTCGGTTACCGGGGCGCCATGGCGGCGACGCTGATGAGCGGCGAGGTGACCGGTTGGGAGCCTGAGTTCGAGGCCGGCGAGGCGCCGGCTCTCGTGGTGCGCGGCCACGACCGACGCCACCGGCTCCTGCGGGGCCGCCAAACGCGCACCTTCACCAGGATGACCGACAGCGCAATCGTCAAGCAGATCGCAGAAGAGCGCGGGTTCTCAATCGTCGCCCAGGCCACCACGGTGCAGCACGAGCACGTCTACCAACACAACCAGACCGATCTGGAGTTCGTCTTGGAACGGGCGGCCCGCATCGGCTTCGAGCTGACCATCGACCACAACGCGCCGGACTTGGACCGCTCGTTGCTGTTCCGGCGGCGGCAGAGCGACCAGCACCGCCCGCCGGTGCTGGACGCCGACGGCGATGTCTTGTCCTTCCACCCCCGCCTCACCGACATGGGCAACGCCGCCCGCGTCGTCGTGCGGGCCAGCAACCCCAGCGACCCCGGCGCCCCCTTCGAAGCGACGGCGCGCCCGTCCGGCGCAGGTGGGGGCGCTCGCGAAGGCGAACTGACGCTCATCGACACGGCGGCCACCGCGCGGGACGCGGCTGACTTCGCCGACGCACATCGGACCGGCGCCGCCCAGTGGCGCGTCACCGGCTCCGGCACGTGCATCGGACGCCCCGACGTCCACGCCGGCACCCACGTCGAGCTCCGCGGGTTCGGCCCGCACTTCTCGGGCACGTACTACGTCGCCGCCGCCGTCCACACCCTCGATGCCACGTCGGGGTACCGCACCACGTTCACCGTTAGGAAGGATGCACCATGATGGATCGGGACGCGCTCGATTCCCTCTATCACCGCGCCGGGGAGAGCGCGGCGTGGTGGGGTGTGACCGTCGGCGTGGTCACCAACAACCGTGATCCCGACCACAACGGCCGCGTCAAGCTGAAGGTGCCGACGCTGTCGCAGACGGCCGAGACGACGTGGGCTCCCGTGCTCACGCTGTCGGCCAGCGCAGGGAGTGGGCTGCATCTGCTTCCCCAGGTCGGTGACGCCGTGCTCGTCGCCTTCGAACACGGCGACGCGAACCGTCCGTACGTTCTCGGGTCGTTCTGGTCAACGAAGCAGAAGCCGCCCGAGACCAGTGACGACGCGGGCACCCAACAGGTGCTTCGCTCCACGAGCGGGCACGAGATCCGCCTCAGCGATCGCAGCGGCGAGGAGCGCATCGAGATCGTCGACTCGAACGCCAAGCACCGCATCACCCTCGACACCGCCAACAACAACATCACGATCCACGGCGGCGGCACCGTCACGATCGCCGCCGACGGCGATCTCGAGGTCACCGCCAAGGGCGAGTTGAAGCTCAGCGGTCAGCGGGTGACCGTGGAGGGTGAGCTCGAGCTCAGCCTCTCGGCGAAGCAACGGACCGAGGTCCGCGCCAGCGGTCAGCTCATCCTGCGCGGCGGTACGGTCGACATCAACTAGGGAGCAGCGATGGGACAACCAGCAGCCAAGCAGGGCGATCGCATCGTCGCCGTCGACACCCATCTCGTGGTGCCACCGCCCCCGGCGACTGCCGTTGCCTTGCCGTTTCCGTTCAGCGGAGCGCTGACCGACGGCCTCAGCCCTACCGTGCGGGTCATGGGCGTCCCGGCGGCGACCGTGGGCAGCGGCGCGACGAATACGCCGCCGCACATCCCCACCTCGGGGTCGTTCTCTCGCCCGCCGTCCAACCGCGGCAGCGTGGAGGCGGGGAGCCTCACGGTGCGCATCAACGGTAAGCCCGCCGCCAGACACGGAGACCCGGCGACGACGTGCAACGATCCCGCCGACGTGCCCGTCGGCACTGTCGTCGCCGTCGGAACGGTGCGGATCGGATGAGCGGAGACTTCCTCGGATCGGGTTGGGCGCTCCCGATCGGTCTCGACGGGCAGGGAAACGTCGCCCGTGTCGACCGCGAGGCGGCCGTACGCCAGTCGATCTGGACGATCCTCGCCACCGCGCCGGGTGAACGGGTCATGCGTCCGACGTTCGGCTGCGGTCTGGCCGACATGGTGTTCTCGCCCAACACCGCCCTCACCCATGGATTGGCGGCGAGCCACGTGCGCCAGGCCCTGGTCGAGTTCGAGCCGCGCGTCGAGGTGATGGACGTGACCGTTACCGCCGACCCTGCCGACTCGAGGCGACTGCTCATCGAGATCGACTACGAGGTGCGCTCCACCAACAGTCGCTTCAACCTGGTCTATCCCTTCTACCTCCAGTGATCCGTCTCCGATGACCAGCACGCCGCCCTCTGCACCACCGATCGATCCCCGCACCCATCGGGACTTCGTCGACCAGACGACGCGGCTGGCCGAGCACTTCTCGGACTGGCAGGCACCGAAGACCGGCCCGGACCTCGGGCTGGCCCTGATCGAGATCTTTGCCGGCATGGCAGGGCAGGTGGCCGACCGCCTCAACCGCGTGCCTGACCGGGACCTGCTCGCCTTCCTGGAGCTGATCGGCATCCGGCTCCTGCCGGCGCAGGCGGCCCGCGGTCCGCTGACGTTCACACTGGCCGACGGCCAGAGCTCTGCGTTCGTGCCGGCGGGCACCGCGACCGCCGTGCCCGCCCGAGCCGGCGCCGACGAGGTGCGGTACGCGACCGAGCGCGATCTCACGCTCACTGCCGCCAGGCTCGTCGCCGTCTACGTCCGGGAGCCGGCCTCGGATCGGATGGCCGACGTCTCGGGCGCGGCGACGGGCGTGACCTCCGGCGCGTGGCCGGCGTTCGTCGGTGACTCGCTCATCGAACACGCCCTTTACGTCGGGCACGACCGGTTCGTCGGACTACCCCGCCCGCGCTCGCTCGCAGTCGTCGTCAGCTGCGTCGACGCCGCCGCGCGACAGGCGTTCCAGAACCTTCCGCTCGAGTGGAGCTGGTGGGACGGCCGGAGTTGGGAGCCCGTGATGGCGCCGGTCGTCACGACGCGCGACGACGACACCGTGGTCGTCACGCTCGGCGACATCCCCGAGGTGGCGGCGGCCGAGCGATTCGGGCGCACCGCTCGCTGGCTGCGGGCACGGCTCACCCGGGCGATCCAACTGGTCGGGCCTGTCCCCGGCGTGCGGCACGTGGCGGTCGGCGTCACTCACACGGCCACCGCGCCCGTGGCACCCGATAGCGCCTTCGCCAACAGCACCGAGCTCGACCTATCCCGCGACTGGTACCCCTTCACCGAGGTCCCCCGCTTCAACGAGGCGTTCCTACTGACGAGCCCCGCATTGGCGAGATCCGGTGGCTCGATCACGATGCACGTCGACGTCAGTACGGGACTGCCGGTTGTCGTGCAGCCCTCGCTCGATCTGGTCGTGGCATGGGAGGTCGGGAGCGCCGAGGGCTGGGTCGAGGTCGGTCGTTCCGGACCGGGGGTCACCACCGCGCCGGCAGGCTTCGCCGACGGCACCCAGGCGCTCCGGGTGTCCGGGGACGTGACGTTCACGGTGCCTCAAGTGGGAGGCCCTCTCTCGGTCAACGGCGTCGACGGGTTCTGGCTACGGGCTCGCATCGTGCAAGGCGACTACGGCAAGGCCGCCCACACCTCCGGTCAGCCGCCGGTTCTCGTGGCGGCGAACATCGCGCCGCCCTCGATCCGCACGATCGGCCTGGGTTGGAGCCTCACCGGAGAGGAAGCGCCGGCGATCTGCCTGACGCTCGACGACGCTCGATGGGCCGACGTCACGGCGGCGGCAGGAGGTGGGTCCGTCCTGGTTCCGTTCCGGCCGTCGCAGGAACCCACCCCGGCGCTCTACCTCGGGTTCGACGCGCCGTTCCCGAACCGTCCGATGTCGCTCTACTTCGTGGCCGAGCCGCTGCCCTTCGATCCCGACTCGTCCGCCACCGGCGAAGGCTCCGGCGGCGTGCTGCAATGGGCCTATGGCGGCCCCCACGGGTGGGCCGCCCTCAGTGTCGTCGACGAGACGCAGGGATTCGGCCGCTCCGGACTCGTCGGCTTCGTGGGACCGGCCGACTTCGAGCCGTCCGTCGAGTTCGGGCGCACCCTCTGGTGGCTGCGGGTGGACGCAGGCCCGACCGGACCGGGCCGGTCCCCCCAGCTCCGGAGGATCCTGACGAACACGATGTGGGCCACCAACGCCACGGTCCATCGTGACGAGATGCTCGGCACCAGTGACGCAAGCCCAGGCCAGCGGCGGCACACCACCCAAGCCCCCATCTTGGGCAACGAGGTGGTCGAGGTGGCCGAGAGCGGCACGGCGGCGGCGACCGGCTCGGCGACGGTCGATGGCGCCGGACCACCGTGGTCCGTGTGGACGGCGATGCCCGACTTCTCGTCCTCCGGACCCGACGATCGGCACTACGTCATCGACCACCGGATTGGCGAGATCACCTTCGGTGACGGCCGGCGGGGACGCGTGCCGCCGGCCGGCAGCTCCGTTCGGGTGACGTACCGAAGCGGCGGCGGCAGTGTCGGCAACTGCGCCTTCGGTGCGGTCACCGAGCTGAGGTCAGCCCTGGCCGGTGTGAGCGGCGTGTACAACCCGGACTCGGTCGCGGGCGGCGCCGATCCGGAGTCGTTGGACCGGCTGCGCCAGCGCGGTCCCCGCCGTCTTCGCCACGGCGACCGCGCCGTCGCCGCCGCCGACTACGAGGATCTCGCCCGCGAGGCGTTGGCCGACGTGGCCCGGGCACTCGCCCTGCCACCATCGATCAACCCGCTCGACTTGGCGTGGATCACGCCATCGCCGGTGACGCCGACCGACCCCGACGCCCCGGCGCCGATCAACCAGTCGATCCTGTGCCGGGCCGATCCCGCAGCGGCGGCGGCAGCGGCGCAGCACGCTGCCGGTCGGGTGGCCGTGGCGGTCACGCCCAACGACGAGAGCCCGCAACCCGTCCCCAGCCCCCAGCTCCTGGACACGGTGCGCCAGGCATTGCTGGCCCGCGTGCCCGCCATCCTGGCGCCAGATGACCTTGCCGTGCTCGGTCCCGAGTGGATGCAGATCACCGTCCGGGCCGAGGTGGCCGGGACGTCGCTCGACGCCGCCGGCGTGCCGGCCGCGGTAGTGGAGGCGCTGACCCGGTTCCTCCATCCGCTCTACGGCGGCAGCGACGGCGGCGGCTGGCCGTTCGGTCGCATCCCGCACCAGTCCGACCTGTACGCCATCATCGCCGCGGCCCCGGGCGTCGACCACGTCCGGTCCCTTGCCGTCGACATGGTGCCCGACCCCTCGACGTTGCCGGCCGAGCGAATCCGCCGGAGCCTGGTGTGGTCGGGTGCCCATGAGGTCGTCCTCACCGCCCAGTCCGAAGCGTCGCCGCGCCAAGCAGGATCCCCGGCATGAGCACGCTTCACCCCAGTCTCGACGATCGCACCTACTCCGACCTTGTCGCCGAGGCCCGCGCCCGCATCCCAGCGATCACCCCGGATTGGACGGACCACAACCCGAGCGATCCCGGGATCACGTTGCTCGAGCTGTTCGCCTGGTTGAGCGAGGCACTCATCTACCAGGCCGATCAGCTTCCCGACGAACGCTACGACGCCTTCCTCAGGCTGCTGCGGGGCTCGGGCTGGACGCGCACCGGGTCCTTGGACAGCGCGGTCGCCGAAACGATTTCGCTGCTGCGGACGCCGTGGCGGGCGGCGACGGCCGATGACATCGAGCGGCTTGTGCTCGACCAATGGGCTACGTCCCCCGAAGCCTCGTCGATCGGGAATGGCGCCACCATCCGTCGTGTGCACACTGTTGCTGGTGTCAACCTCGATGCCGACGCGAACGCGCGAGCACAGCCGTCGCCCGGCCATCTCGGCATTGTGATCGTCCCCGACCGCACGGGCAACGAGGCCGAGTCTCGGCGCCCGTCGCCGTCGCCCGAGCTGTGTCAGGCATTGTGGTCGTGGCTCGAACCGCGCCGCCTCCTCGGCGTTCGCCACCACGTCGGTGGTCCCGACTACGTGGAGGTGTCGGTGAGCGCCCGACTCGTGCTCCGTGACGACTATGCCCCACCTCAGACCGCACAGAGCGGCCTGCTCACCGACCAGGCCATCGCTGCCCAGGCGGTGCGTGATGCCATCGTCGCGATCCAGCGCCACTTCGATCCGCTCGATGGTGGCCCGGACGGGGCCGGCTGGCCCTTCGGCCGCGACGTGTACCTCTCCGAGCTGTATCAGCTCCTCGACGGCCTTCCCGGCGTCGACTACGTGGACGCCGTGCGGTTCGTCGGGCTGGCCGGCGATCGTGGCCTCGTCGCCGGCGGCAACGTCATCGGTGTACGGATCGATCCGCATGAGCTGGTCGACGTCTCGGTCGCTGACGATCCGAGCAACCCGAACCGCCTTGTCGCCATCCCTGGCACCTCCGCCGGGGCGGGCCGGTGACTGACGTGCCGTCTCGACCGGCGAGCACGTACCTGGCGCGCCTGCCGGGACTGTTCGCCGAGCCGGACGCGCACGGTGAGAGCTTCCTTGGTCGCTTCCTGCTCGCCTTCGAGCACGTGCTCCACGGGCTGGGTGACACCGGCGTGACCGGCTTCCCACCGGGGCTCGCCGAGCAGCTCGCCGCGGTGTCTCGCTACCTCGACCCCACCAGAGCGCCGAGCGAGTTCCTGCCTTGGTTGGCGGGCTGGGTGGCCCTTTCGCTGCGCGACGACTGGACCGACGACGAGAAGCGGCGGTTCATCGATCGGGCCGTGCCGCTGTACCGGACGCGAGGGACGCCCCTCGGCATGATCGAGCTGCTCCGCGCCTACACGGGCGACCTGCCGGTGACGATCTACGAGTTCGACAACGTGCCGCACTACTTCCAGGTCGAGATGTCGCTGGGTCTGAACCTGCGCGACCCGGACTTCGAGGCCCGCAAAGAGCGCCGTCAGCGGATCGCCATGGCCATCGTCGACCAGGAGAAGCCAGCTCACACCTTCTACGCGTTCCGATTCAGCGACGTGCCCACCATGCAGATCGGCGTCCACTCGACGATCGGCGTCGACACCGTGCTCGGCTCCGCGGTCACGCCCGCCCCGACAGATCATCCGACGAACTGAGCAAGGACACCCTCGCCATGGCCGACTACAGCCAGCCCGATTACATCGACCGACGGGTGCGCTACTTCGACGGACAATTCCTCAAGGAACAGGACTTCATAGACGAGCAGCGCTACCACCTCGACCGCCGCCGCCGCCTCACGCGGCTCTTGCTGACGCCGGGCGTGCTCGAGGGCCTAGAGGTAGCGCCGGTGGCGAACGCGCCGCGGGTGAAGGTGGCGCCGGGCACGGCGGTGGACGGCCGCGGGCGTCTGCTCGTGCGCACCGACGACACGGTCCCGGTAGAGCTCGGGGACAAGGTCAATCGCGACGGTCCGGTGACCATCGTCATCGCCCTGTCCTACAACGACGTCGAATCCGATGCGCCGCAGGGCGGTGCCAGCCCCCGGTGGCGTGAGGCCCCCGATGTCGTCGCGTTCCTGGAGGGCGCGCCGGACGCGCCCCCGGCCGACACCCACTTGCGCCTGGCCCGCGTCACGCTCGACTCGAACGGCGCCGTCACCGTCGATCCGGTGGCACCGGCCGCGCTCGCCGGCGTCGACGTCCGGGGTCCCCTGAGCGTGGCCGGCCAGGCCATCTTCGGCAATGGCGTCAGCGGCCTCAGCGGGGCACCACTACGAGTCGACGGCGACGCGCAGGTGCGCGGGCCCATCGACTTCGACAGCTCCACCCGTCTTCTCGTCACCAACGGATCTGGCGACTACGGGCGGACCAACCTCGTTCTCTCGGGCCGGTTCCAGGACGGCAACGATGCGTGGACCTTCGGGACTGGCGCCCGCAACTCGATCGTGTTCGCCAGCAACGCCAGCGCGTCCAAACAGAACGTCGGCGCCGTGGGCGACGAGCAGCAGTCGATCCAGCTCGAGGGCAACTCGAACACGCTCGGCTTCCTCACGCGCCAGCGTGGCGTCAATCCGGCGCTCGTCATCCGCCAAGACGGGGCGGTCGGCATCGGCACCACCGACCCCGGAGCGACCCTCGCCGTCGCCGGCGACCTCGCCGTCACCGGTGCGGCGGCCGTCGGTCAGATCGGCAATTGGACGGCGACCATGAACAAGGGTTTCCTCGACATCCACATCGCTGCAGGCTCGGACCACAACGTGATCTGCGCGCAGCTGGCCAGCGGCAGCGCCATCGGCGCCATCCGCGTCTACCCGCCGCCAGGCACCGAGGGCCAGTGGGTGGGACGCTACGCGGGACTGGGATCGACCCAGCAGATCCTCGGCGAGATCGGCGTCATGACGTTGAACGCCGACGACTTGTCGCTCTTCGCCAACGTCCAGGGCCATCCACTGCCGCCCAACAGCGGCGTCGCCACGAGGGTGATCGCCGAGGTCCACCGGGTGCACGTCGTATGACCCCGGCCGACGACTTGCGCACACGGCTCGAGAAACGCCTGTCCGCGCTGCGTGACGAACTTGATGCCGGTCGGCGAATGCTGTCCGACCTGGAGGCCCGAGAACGCGAAGTGCGTGACACCTGCGTGCGCATCGCCGGGGCCATCCAGGTGCTCGAAGAGGAGCTCGACCGCGATGCGTAGCCAGGCCGTGGCGGTCGGGCGGGGCCGACCGGCCATCACGAACGGCCAACCCGCTCGCACGCGACGCCACGATGTCCTGGCCCTCCAGAGCGCCGTCGGTAATCACGCCGTCGCCAACTTCGTTCAGCGGGCCCGCCGGCGTCGCTCGACGGTCGACATCGACGACGGTCCGGACACGCCGGCACTCGACATCGACGAGGACGGCGACGTCGACGCCGATCTCGCCGCCGAGTACGCCGCACCGGCAGCGGCGACGCTCGGCGCCTTCCTCGATCCGGCACTCGACCCGATCCGCGACGCCGAGACGCGTCGCCAGGAAGCGGCCGCCCTCGAGTCCACGACCCAACCGCGAGGGCGGCCGCAGTGGCAGTCCCGAACGGGTCCGGTCGATCCGACTAGCCACTTCACGGCGCAGGTCGAGGCGCGCACGGCTCGCGACGAGGCCACGACCAACTATGGCGAGGCGCGCCGGGCAGCGCTCCAGCCGCCCGTTGCGCCGGCACCGGTGGCGCCCGCGCCGGCGGCTGCTCCGGCGGAGGTTGCGCCGGTGCCAGTGGTTGCGCCGCCGGAGGTTGTCCCGCCGGTCGCGGCACCGCCGGTGGTCGCCGATCCGGTGGCGACCAGGCGCGCCGCCGACTGAGCTGACGGTGCGCAACGGCATCGCGGCCAGGGTGCCGACCAAGTGGGCACAGCTCAGCCCCGACGAGCAGACGGCGGTGATGACCGACGCCATGACGACCGCCCTGCCGAGCGAGCAGAAGCTGAAGAACGTCGCCAAGACGGCCACGAAGCGAGGGGACAAGAATCGGGAAGCGAAGGCGGCCCAGAAGGTCGAGGAGTACAAGGTGCGCGCCGTCCAGGACGCCATCGACGCGGCAGTGCCGCGCGTCGAGACCCTGGCCGCCCAAGCGACCGTGCGAGCCAATCAGGCGAAGCTGGAGTCCGACAAGAACTTCCTCACCTTCTACATCGAGTCGCTTCCGGTGACGGCGGCGATCAAGTCGATCCTCGTGAAGGCCGTCGCGCTGCTCAACCTGAGCAACGCCGCGTTCGGCGAGATGATCAGTGGGGCTCAGACGGAGTCCGACATCTCGGCGGCGGCAGTGCAGTGGGTCGGCATGCAGAACCACGTCACCGACCAACGCAAGAAGGTGCCGAACGCCGAGGGGGCGATGATCGACAATCCCCGTCTCGGTCAGGCGGTCGCGCTGAAGATCGTCACGAACATGCACGTTCCCGGGGGGGCCACCACGATTCTCGACTGGAAGGATCGCGGCTCGAACTGGGAGAAGACGAAGAACCTCGTCTGCATCGTCGACACGACGAAGAACAACATCCACGTCCACACCACCGGCGGATGGCAGAAGCCCAAGAGCAAGTTCCCGACCCGGCCTACCTGAGAAGGGAATGCGCATGCGTCCTCGTACTCACCTCCCGGCGAGCAAGAGCTCGGTCGTGCACCTACCCTCGGCAGCGCTGTCGCCGGCAGTGACCCGAGGCGGCGTCGCCGCCGCACTGCAGCGGTCGGTCGGCAATGCCGCAGTGGCACGCTTGGTCCGATCGCAAGAGGAGGCCGCCGCCCGGAAGGTTCGTGCCGTGCTCGCCCTGCCTGGACGCTCGCTCGAAAGCGCGCTGCGGGCGCAGGCCGAGGCCCACCTTGGCGCCGATCTCTCGGAGGTTCGCGTGCACGACGACGCCGCCGCCGACACAGCCGCCCGATCGGTGCAGGCCGAGGCGTTCACGAGCGGCTCCCACGTCGTTTTCGGCGCCGGCGCATATGACATCGATTCAGCCGCCGGACAGCGGCGGGTCATGCACGAGCTGGCCCATGTCGTCCAGCAGCAATCCGGGCCGGTCCACGGCGTGGCGATGGCCGGCGGTCTGCACGTGAGCGAACCGGGCGATCCCTACGAGCAGGCCGCCGACCACGTGGCCGAGCGATGGCGACCGGACCGTTCGCTACAACGCCACGACGGCGACGCACCCAAAGTCGACTAGTCGGAGGGCTCCACTCCGGTTGGACTCGGTGGCATCACCCGGCCGAGCTTGGCGTACTCGATGGCGACGGAGCCGAGCACATCAGCCATCGTCACGGCTCGTTCCCCGGCGGCGGCGCGGTACGCCGCGCTCAACGTGACGGCCCGGATGCTCCCACCGGCCAGCTCGAACGTGCGGGCGCACGCCCTGAGGTCGAGACCCGACGTCCGGGGCACCGTGGGGCCGAAGCTGCGCTCCCAGAGCAGGTGGCGCTCTTCCTCGTCGGGCAGGGGGAAGTCGACGGCGAGGTCGAGCCGGCGCGCGAGGGCGTCATCGAGGTTGGCCCGCAGGTTGCTGGCGAGCAGGGCCAGTCCATCGAATGACTCCATCCGCTGGAGCAGGTACGAGATCTCGAGGTTGGCGTACCGATCGTGGGCGTCGCTGATGCTCGTCCGCTTGCCGAACAGAGCGTCCGCTTCGTCGAACAGCAGAACGGCGCTGACCTCCTCGCTCTCGGAGAAGATCCGTTCCAAGTTCTTCTCTGTCTCACCGATGTACTTGTCCACCACGGTGGAGAGGTCGACGACGTAAAGATCGAAGCCGAGCTCGCCAGCGATGGCTTCGGCGGCCATCGTCTTGCCCGTGCCGGGCGGCCCGGCCAGCAGCGCCGTCACGCCTCGGCCGCGACCGCCCCCGGGTCGCATGCCCCAGTCATCGATGACCGTGTCCCGGTGGCGCGCACGGGCGATGAAGTCAGCGAGCAGCTGGCGGACCTCGGGACGCAGCACCATGTCGTCGAGCCGGACCGTGGGCTCGATCCGCCGCGCCAGGCGCTCGAGGCCCGTGCCGCCGTGGTTCCGGGCGCCTTCGAGCAGGTGCGCGATCGTGAGGTCGCCCTGGTCCACACCGGCCCGGGCGAGGGCATCGCCAACGGCGAACGCGACGCCGTCGGGCGGCAACGCGAAGCCGGCCAGCCGCTCGGTGCCGGCCACCTCGACCGGCAACGCCTGGGCCCACATCGCCGCGCGTTCGGCGGCGGACGGCTCCGGCGCGGTCAGGGTGAACGGTGCCCGCTCGGTCCACGTCGCGTCCCAGCGAACCCGGCCGGCAAGGACGACGGGGCCGGCGGGGGCGGTGAGGATGTCGAGGACCGACGGATCGGCGCTCACCGCATCGACGGGCTCGGCGACCAGCAGTCCTCTGCGTAAGCGCGCCTCGCGCACGGCAGCCGCGGCCACCGGACCCGGGTCGGCGTGTCGGGCCACACGACGGAGGTCGATGGCGACCACGTCGCGAGTCGATCGTCGGGCACCGTCGACGGCGGCCGCCCGAGCGCCACCGCTGGCGCCGCCGCGAACGTACAGACACCGCAGGCCGCTGGCCAGCGCCTTCGCCACTCCGTCGCCGCCCCATCCCTCGCCCGGCGCGACGAGCACCGACTCGAGCGCGGCATCGGGCTCGTCGCTGCCGAGAAGGTGCGCCACCACCCTGTCGGGCACCGTGAGGCTGCGGCCGAGGAACGGTCCTTCGACGGCGATCTCGATCAGTCCTCCGGCGAGCAGGGGCGCCGCGCCCAGGTAGCGGGACCGATCGTCCACGGACCGGGGGTCGCCACGCGTCAGGTGGAGGGACAGCTCGATCGTGAGATGACGCTGGGTGACGTCGTCATTCAGATAGCCGTAGAGCCGCTCGAAGGTGCGGTCCACGTCGGGCAGCAGGGCAGCCAGGAGCACGTCGACATCAGTCCGGTCCAGGTCGAACTCCTCGGCCAGCGTGCGCAGGCGGAGGTGGAGACCGCCGGCCTCGACCGCGTCGGCCCGCGCCTCGGCAGCGCCGTACAAGCGCTCGTCGTCGTCGTCGGCCGTGAGACCTCGGCTCTGGGTGTCGGTGGCGAGGATGGCGTCGACCTCGACGTCGGCGAGGTAGAGGCCCCGAAAGGCGTCGTCGGGATGCGGATCCTGTTTGCGCCGGCGCTCCACCAGCCGGCGCACGCGTCGTTCCATGACAGCCAGCCGCGCCGCGAAGTAGACGCCATCGGCCGCCTCAGCCACGACCCACGACCAAGCCGCACACCCGTCGCGGTGACATCGGTGGGAGGCTAACGCCAACCACGTGCCGAGCGGTCGGGCTCAGGCCCGGCTCGGGATGACGACGACCGCCTTGCCAGGGCAGGTCGGCTCGCCGTTCTGGTTGACCACGTCGATGTCCCAGTAGCTCCGCGGTGGCGTCTGGGGCCAGTACACGGCGATGGCCCACTTGCGGATGTCGGATTCACTCACCGGCGGGGACAGGCGCGCCGTTCACGGGTCTGGCTACGTTTGAGGCCGTCGTGGCGACGCGACCGGGGGAGGTACGTGGATGCTGTCGTCGTATCGTGTGATCGACTGCACCGATGAGCGGGGCCAGCTCGCAGGATTCATGCTCGCTCAACTTGGCGCCGACGTGCTGCTCGTCGAACCGCCCGGAGGTTCGTCGGCGCGTTGGTGCCCGCCGTTCGCTGGAGATCGGCCTGGCCTCGACACGAGCCTGTGGCATTGGGCCTACAACCGCGGCAAGCGCTCGGCGGTCGCGGACCTCACGACGGCCGCCGGTCGATCGCACCTCGACGAGCTTGTCATGGACGCCGACGTGCTGCTGTGGACGGGCCGGCCGAAGGACATGCCGTTCAACTATCACGATCTCGCCGCGGTCAACCCACGCCTCGTCGTCGTGGTGCTCACCGCGTTTGGACTCGACGGTCCCAAGGCGAACTGGGCGGCGTCCGACCTCATCGTGAGCGCGGCGGGTTGCGCAGCCGCGCTGATCGGCGATGCGGACCGAGCCCCGTTGCGTTGGGGTTCGCCTCAGGCGTTCTTGCACGGCGCGGCCGACATGGCCGTCGGGTCGTTGGTTGCTCTGGCGGAGCGCAGACGATCCGGCCGTGGCCAACTGGTCGACGTCTCGGCTCAGGTTTCCTGCTCCCAGTCCTCGTTCAGCTACGCCCTCAGCCAGGCGTGGAGCTCGCCGGCCATGCGCCGCTGCGGCGATGGCCTGGACTACGGCAGCCTCAAACTGCAGTGGACGTACCCAGCCGCGGATGGGGCCGTGAGCATCACCTTCTCCTTCGGTGCGGCGTTGGCCCATTTCACCAAGAACCTGTTCGGGTGGATCTGGGAGGAGGGTGGCTGCGACGCGGCGACCCGTGACACACCCTGGATCGAGCTGAATCATGGTCTTGCTACCGGGGTGGTGTCGCCATCGGAGATCGATCGTTTGTGTGCGGTGATCGCCGCCTTCACCGCTACCCGCACGCGGGCGTATCTCGCGGCCGAGGCGGCGCGACGGCGCGTGATGTTGGCGCCCGTCTCGAACACCGTCGAGGTGATGGGCAACGACCATCTGGCGACTCGTCAGTTCTGGGACGTCGTGCAGCAACCCGGCACGAGCGCGGCGTTCCGTCATCCGGGCCGCTTCGTCGTGGCGTCGAGCGCGCCGTTGCGATCGCTGGGACCGGCCCCCCGCCTCGGCGACGGCCGCGCTGCGACGTCGACGCGTCCCCGTGCCGGTGTCGAGTCCGGCCAGAGCGACGCGAGCGGTCGCGCCGCACTCGCCGACCTGCCGCGTGCTCGACATGACGTGGTCGGTCGCCGGACCGAACGTCGGGCGTCTCCTCGCTGACTTCGGTGCCACGGTCGTGCACGTAGAGAGCCGCACGCATCCCGACGTGGCCCGCACGGCGGGACCGTTCCATCCCGACAGCAACGAGTTCCCGCTCGAAGGTAGCGGCCTGTGGGCGAACTGCAATGCCGGCAAGCTCGGGGTGGAGCTGGATCTCTCGGACCCGGCCTCGCACGATGTGGTCTGGCGGCTCGTGCGGTGGGCGGACGTTCTCATCGAGAGCTTCTCGGCCGGTGTCTTCGCTCGCATGGGCTTCGGATACGAGCGGATCCGTGCGGCCAATCCCCGCATCGTCATGCTGTCGAGCTGCCTGCAGGGCCAGACTGGTTCGCTGGCCATTCAGGGCCTCGGCAACCTCACCAGCGCACTGTTCGGGTTCACGAGTACCACGGGTTGGCCTGATCGTGCCCCGAGCGGACCGTTCAGCGCTTACACGGACACCGTGTCGCCTCGCTTCGGCCTGGCCGCGTTGTTGAGCGCACTCGAGCACAGGGAACGCACAGGCGAGGGCCAGTATCTCGACCTCTCGCAGGCTGAGTGCTCGATGCACCTGCAAGCCACTGCGCTGCTCGATGCCGAGGTGAACGGACGCCCGTTTGCTCTGCGCGGGAATCGTGATTCGTTGATGGCCCCGCATGGCACGTTTCCGGCCGCGGGAACCGACAGGTGGATCGCGATCGCCTGCGGGTCCGACGATGACTGGCGGGCGCTCGCTTCGTGGCTCGGGCGGCCCGACCTTGCTCCGCTCACCGTGAGCGAGCGCCACGAACGGCACGGCGAGCTCGACGAGATCATCACTGCCCACACCAAGAGCCGTGACCCTCTGGCGTTGCAGGACGAGCTGCAGGATCTCGGCATCCCGGCCCACCAGGTACAGAACAGTCCGGAATGCCTGGCCGATGCCCAACTCGCGCACCGCGGCCACTACGTGTGGGTCATGCATCCACTGCTCGGGCCCGTCCTGGTCGAAGGACCGCGATTTGTGCTGTCGCGCACACCTGGTCAAGTTCAGGGCCCCGGGCCGGTCTACGGTCAGCACACTGATGAGGTACTTGCGCTGCTCGGCGCGCGGCATCGGGCAGCCGATGACACCGATACTCAGACCGTCGAGTCGGTCTAGCAAGCGGAGTCGACCGCGTCGTTGGGCATCCCCTCGGGAATCGGCGCCAGCTCCAGCGCTCAACCGGCGGAGGCGTCGGGCACGAAATAACCGCAGCAACGGCGCAGCTTTGTGATGTCGATAGGGCCGCCCTTGGTCGACGAGAGCACCTTCTGGACGTCGCTGTCGAGCAGGAGCTGGCTCGGATGGTCGGCACCACCGATCGGAGCGAAGGGTCCGTCGGGTAGCTGCTCACGCAACCAATCGGCTAGGGCGGGCCATCGTACGGCGAGCACGGTCCAGAGCGCGAGCGTCTCGGAGTCGAACGGTGCCAGCTCGGACAGTCGGGTGGCGTAGGCGATGTTGTACGTCATGAGAAAGCGCTTTGCCGCCCGCGGATTTGGCTCCAGCAGGTCGGCGTACTGCTCGAGCAGGTGGTGCTCACGCTCTCCCCGACGGGTGTCTTGGCGCCGCACCTCCAAGGCGACGGCGGCCAGGCCTTGGCGCTGCTCCGTGGTGAAAGAGCGGGCTTCTGAAAGGAGGCTGGTCATGCTGTTGTCAAGGGAGGTGCCCTCGGGACCGGCGCGCGCCCCGGCGGCGCGGATCTGCGCTTCGATCGCTCCCACCTCGGGCGCGTCGGCATCGCCGCCCTCAGTCCCGAGGAGGAAGCCCACGTAGCTCTCCAGCTGAGCCGGGCTCAGATGAGGCAGCTCGATGCGGACCTGGAAGAGCTTGTCAAGGAAGAGGTGACCGAGCGGTCGGCCCGGCTCGCTGACGTACGGCGAGAAGACCGAGTAGGCGTTCTCGTACGCCGCCCGCAGCCACCGGTGGTCGCCGACGGCGAGCACAACGAGGGCCGGCAGTTCCGCCTCGCCCTTCCCGGTGGACGGCGGCGCGCGGAGCAGCGTCTGGACGGCGTCGAGCAGTTCGACGGCGAACTTCTCGTTGCAGCGGTCGAGGTCGTCGAGCACCAGGAGGATCGGGCGCTTGCACTGCTTGCGCAGCCACACGATCTGGGCGGCGACCTCGGCCATGGGGTTGTCGTTCAGCCGTTCGTGGAGGCGCGCGCCCTGGAGGGAGCCGAGCGACAGGAACCGGCTCCCCAGCCCGCCGACGACTCCGACGAACGCGATGACGGCGGTGATGACCGCCATCAATGCGTCGACGTCGTCGTTGACCAGCCAGACGACGAACAGGGTGGCGAGCACGAGCACCGGTGGCACCCACACCTTCCAGACCCGCGCCGCCTCACGGCCGAACCGGAGCACGTCGAACTGTCGCTGCGCCCAGAAGCCGAGCGATCCCCGTACGCCGTTGCGAAGGTGGCCGAGCACGGCCCACCACGCCGGCGAGAGTTGTGAGGACCGCCAAGCGTCCAACTCGACCACGACCCACTTCGGCCGGGGCGCAGCGGCGTCGCGCAAGCGCTCTGCCAGGAAGCCCACGACGGTCGATTTGCCCGCGCCCCACGCACCATCGAGATGGAGGGCGAAGGCGCCCGGGCTGTCTGGGTCGGTCGCCAGTTGCTGGATCAGCTCGGCCAGCTCGCCTGCGAGGTTCTCGCGCCCCAGCTGATCCTTGCGCGAGCGTTGATCGTGCACGAGGCGGGTGCGGCCGACCAGGAGGTGGGGCACCGACGTCGCGTCCCGCTCCGGGTCCTCGGTCCACGCCCACAGGAAGCCGGCCTGATCGAGGGCAGCAAGCGCAGTCCGGCCGTGGTCGTCGGCCACCGCCAGCGTCGTCACTGACGCTCGGTCGATCGGCGATACGGCCGCTCGGGGGATGTGGATCCGCTCACCGGTCTCCTGCCCATCGGACAAGCGGAAGCGCCGGAACGGGCCTCTCTTGGGACCGGTGACGACGATGTCCTGGCCGACGGCGATCAGCTGCGTGGCTTCTCCGTTGGCACGGATCACTCCCGGTAGCGGCTCGGCGGTGTCCGCGGCCCATCGCTCGATCTGGCCAGTGCTGCTGCGGGTCACCAGAACCGGCCGGTTCGGCGGACCGCCGACGAGAAGGCGGTCGAAGCTGCCATCGACGCTGCCGAGCACCTGTTCCGCAGACGCGTCGCCCTGCAGGTAGCGCCGTACGACGCGGCGCGTGCCAGGGTCGATCCACACGAGCATGGCGCGGTCCTCGACCACCGCGATTCGGACATCGATGGCCCCTTCCATGGTCGCCAATGGTCTGGTGGTTCCTTGCGACACTTCCCAGCGGTGCTGTCCGTCCCCAGAGATCTCGACGGCGACGACGGGGCTGTCATCGACGAGGGCGGCCGAGACCTGCGTGCTCCCCGTCGGCACCACGGCGAAGCCGTCGCGGTCCGAGCCCGAGATTGCGTCATGGATTCGTACGGTTCCGTCGTTCCACGCCGTCACCAAAATCGCGCCGCGCTGTGCCTTCCGCGACCGTGAGTGCCAGTGCCTTGGACGACGTCACCGGTAGGAGCGGTCCGCGGGTGGCCAGGTCGTCCAGATCGACCCGCACGGGCAGGCCGTTCTGCGGGATCGCCAGCGCCACCGGCCGCCCTTCAACGAAGGTCACGGCCAGCTCGGGGGAGAAGGTCACGCCCCGGAGCTCGCGGGCACCCCGCCGTTCGAGCGCCGGCCAGGTGGCAGGTCCGACGGCACCGTCGGCGTCCAACCCGACCGAGGCCTGGAATCGTCCTACCGCCTCGCGGGAGCGTACCCCGAACCTTCCGTCGATGGGACCGGGGTCGTGGCCCAGTGCGCCGAGCACGGCTTGCACCCACCAGACATCCGGGCCCTCCTCCCGGCCGCTCAGGGTTCGGTGCAACCGAGCCGGCGGGAGGCCGGTGAGCGACCCCCACGTCAGCGGTCCGACGATCCCGTCGTGATCGAGTCCGTGGACCGTTTGATAGCGGCGCACGACGGTCGCCGTCTCCCGTCCGAAGATGCCGTCGAGCGGGCCGGGGTCCAGCTCGAAGAGCACCAGCGCCCGTTGCAAGGTCTCGACGTCGCGGCCGGTCGCGCCAACCACGAGCCAGCGCTGGAACGCGTCGACGAGGGCCTGCTGCAGCGCCGCCAACGTCGCATCGTCGAGCTGGCCGTCGTCGGGAAGCCGGTTGTCCCGCTGGAACTGGCGGAGCTCGTCGGGGCGGAAGCCGTCGGGTCCCGGAGGGCCGGGATCGCGGCCCGCGGCGTGAAGGCCGAGGTGAGCCAGCCTCTTCGGGTCATCGACACCGCTCGACAGCCCTTTTTCCACGTCCCCATCCTTGCCTGTGGCGACATGGCTCCGGCGAAGCAGGCGTCGGCCGTAGCCCGACCTCGATCGCCGAGGACATCGAGCAGGGGTCGCGGCGTCTTCGGCGCGGACGTCAGAGACCGAACTGCTCCGCCTCGGCGGCCTCGTCGACGGTGAGCTCGGCCGCGGGATCGGCCTCGAGGCGCTCGTCGGGGATCGGCCGGCCGCTTCGGGTCGATCGGCCGAAGGTCCCGGCGGCGAGGCGTTGCTCGGCTCGTTCGAGCGCGGCCAAACGATCGCGCAGCCCGGCGGTCAGGGCGTTGTCCGTCGTTTCGGCGGTGAGGAGCTCACCGGCGTCGCTGGCGCCGTCGTGGGCGTCAGCTGCTTCGCGGTCGGAGCGGCCTTCCGACTCGGCGTCGCCGAGCAGCCTCTCAACTCGTGCTCGCTCCGCATGAAGCAGTTCCCGTGCCCGTTGATCGTCCATGTATCTCCTCGCTCCTTGCCCGTCAGCGGGCGCGTCCACCTCCAGACTGTCGCATGCGTGAGGACATGAAGGTCACACTCGGAGGAGAAGCAGAGTTGCTCCGCCGGCCGCGACACAAGGACGTCGACACCCAGATGGTCGTCGATCTCCGGCGGATGCTCAGCGAGGCGGGCCTTCAGCCGCCGCCTGGCGGCTGAGCCATCCTGGACGGTTCCACCCATACGCGCCGGCCTACGCTTCTCGGATGACGCGGGACATCAACACGATCCAGGCCGAGCGTGACTGCGAACGGCTCGTGTATCGCTACGCGTGGCTCGTGGACAGCGGCGAGGCCGCCGCCATTGCCGACTTGTTCGTCGAGGACGGCACATGGGCGGCCGGCGGCGGCGAGCCCATGCGGGGCCGCGACGGGATTCGGGAGGGCTTCGTAGCGCGCCAAGCGGTGTCGCGCCGACAGTCACGACACGTGATGACGAACGTGCTGATCGACGTGACCGGACCGGAGACGGCAACGGGGGTGGTGTACCTCGTGAACTTCCGCCACGACTCGCCGACTGGCCTGGCCGAGAAGCCCGCCCCGGCTGACGTCCCCAAGTACGTCGGCGACTACCACCTGACGTTCCGTTGCGTCGACGGCACCTGGCTCTTCCACACCCTCGAGCTCGACCTCGCCTTCCTCCGCCGCTCGCACCCGACCTGATCCGATCGGGATCAGGTCGGGCCGCAGCAGTGGTTTCGGCCGGCTTCAGGCCGTCGACACTGGACGTCACGCCCGGGAGCAGAAGGGAGAGTGACAGCAACTGTTTGCTCATCCGGGCCCGGGCTCGTCTGGCTGCGACGGTCATCACGTTCTACGGTGGCGCCGTGACTGCCATTGAAACCGCTACCGGACCGATCGACAGTGCCGACCTAGGCCGGGTCCTCATGCACGAGCACGTGTTCATCATCTCGCCGGAGATGAAAGACAACGTCCCGGAGGATTGGGGTGAGGAGGAGGCCCAAGTGGCCAATGCCGCCGCCCGCTTGCAGGAGCTCAAGGAAAATGGCATCGACGCCATCGTCGACCCGACCGCCATGGGCCTCGGCCGCTACATCCCTCGCATCGCCACCGTGGCCGAGCGCATCGATCTGAAGATCATCGTCGCGACGGGCCACTACACGTTCAACGAACTGCCGCACTACTGGACCGCGGGACGCACCGCGGACAGCGGCCCGAACGGCACCGACCCGATGATGCACCTGTTCATCAAGGACATCACCGAGGGGATCGCCGGGACCGGTATCAAGGCCGGCGTGATCAAGTGCGCCACCGACAAGCCCGGCGTCACGCCGGATGTGGAGCGAGTGTTGCGGGCGTGCGCCAAGGCCCACCGGGCCACGGGCGCGCCGATCACCACCCACACCGACGCCGCCAGCCAGCGAGGCCTGGAGCAGCAGGAGATCTTCAAGGACGAGGGCGTCGACCTGACGCGGGTCGTCATCGGTCACAGCGGCGATACCGACGACTTCGGCTATCTCGAGGACCTCATCGCTCGTGGGAGCATCCTGGGCATGGATCGCTTCGGCGTCGGCGGCATGTTGTCCACCGCCAGGCGGGTCGAGGTGATCGCCGAGCTGTGCCGGCGCGGGTATGCCGATCGCATGGTCCTGAGCCATGACGCGTCGTGCTACCTCGACTGGATCCCGGGTGAGCTGCCGATGGCGGATTGGCCGGATTGGCACTATCTCCACATCAGCCGCGACGTGCTGCCCGCGCTGCGAGCGGCGGGTGTCACCGATGCCCAGATCGACACGATGCTGATCGACACGCCGCGCCGGTTCCTGGAGAACCTGGGCGCCTACTGAGCGTTCGGCCACCCTCGGACAACCGTACGAGCCGTCCCCCGGTCGAATGTCACCGGGGACGGGCTACGGACGTCGCCGCCAGCGCGAGTCGTTCAGGCCTGGGCCCGCCCGGTGCGAACCGCGTCAACCAGCCAGGCGGCATCGCCCGTGAACTGCACCCGCACCAGCGGGCTGTGGGCGATGGCGGCCTCCAACGACACCGCGTTGCGGTAGTACTCGGTACTGGGTGCGGTGAGGACGCGCTGGCGCTCGTCCGGATCGTCGACCCGTACCGCCGTGGCCGGCAGGTCGACGTGCACCGAGGTCTTGAGCCGGACGATGAAGTCCGGGGTCGTGACGAGGTTGGCCAGCCAGTCTCTCGGCCGGCGCTCGACGCCGGGTTGGCTGGCGTTCGGTGTGCCGCAGATGTACGTCTGACCGTCGACCACAGTCGTCCAGATCTCCGTGGTTCGCGCGACGTTGGAGCGGCGGCCGGTCGTGACGATGTCGACGGTGCGCTCGTCGAGGAGGCTGCGGAGGATGGCGTCGCGGTCGTCCATCGCGCGAACCGTAGCCCGGGCCCCGAGGCGTCAGCGCCCCTTGGCCCCGACGAGCGCATAGGCAACGGTGCACGGAAGCGAGCTCTTGTTCCGCCATGCGTGGCGCGTCCCGTTCTGCACCACGATGTCACCGGGACCGAGGTGGACCTCGGCCCCGTCGTCGAGTTCGAGCCACAGCTCGCCGGTCAGCACCACGCCGATATCGACCGTTTGCGTGGTGTGCATGCCCGGGTTGTCGGCCTCGAGGAACTCGCTTGCGCCCGGTATGAGCGCATCGACATCGTCGGGCAGCCCGGCCGCGTCATCGCCGGATGCATCAGGCGGGAACGTGGCAACGATGTACCGGAATCCCTCGCTCGGCGGAAAGAACGTCGTGTACGACGGAGACTTGCCGTCGTTCGGCGCGTTGAAGGTGCCGTCCACTCCCCACACGTCGTACATCGTCCCGGAGCCAGGAACGACCGTGCCCTCGACGTCGGTGTCGCTCACGAACACCGACTTGCCCGACGGATCGACTCCCGTCACGACTCTTCTCGGCATGCTTGTTCCCCCTTCGTCGTCGGTGACGCTGTCTAGCACGGGTGTCGATAGCTGTCGCGGTGCGGACGCGCCCGCGGCCCGCCACCGGGAGCGGGCCAGTCACTCGCTGCCCACGATGTCGGGGTGCGCTCCCGTACGGCCCCAACTGCCTCACCGCACTTCGCGGGACGGAGTGGATCTCAGGTTCCGCTGAGGTCGGCGGGTCCGTCCGATCGAGGAGTGTGCCGTTCCCGGACGAGCGCTTCCTGCATGACGGTTGCGACGTGATGGCCTTGTTCATCGAAGATCCGACCGATCGTGAGGCCCCGCACGCCAGTGAGGCTGTCGCATTGCACGTCGATGAGCAACCACCGGTCGGAGCGCACCGGCCGGTGGAACCAGACGGCGTGGTCGAGGCTGGCGCCCATGAACATGTCGGCCTGCCACTCGTCGACGCTTCCCTTGGGATGGAGCGCGCGGACGGCGCTCACGGTGCCGGTGTCCGACGCGAACGCCAGCCCGGCGGCATGGCGGACGGGGTCGTCGCCCACGGTGTCGTCGACGCGCACCCAGGTGATGGCCCGGCCGCTGCCCGGTACGCCGGGTACCTGGCGCCGTTGCAGCATCCATCCCCATCCCAGCTCGGGCAGCTCCTGGGGTGCGGGCACGCCATCGGGGGCCGCCACCGTAGTCAGGTTCGGTCCTGGCTCGTCGATGTGGAAGGAGGCTTCGAGCGTGAGGATGGCACCGTAGGACTGGCGGGCCACGACTCGCCGGGTCATGAAGGAGCGGCCGTTGCGGACGCGGTCGACTTCGTAGCGGACCGGTTCGTCCAGGCGTCCACCGAGGATGAAGTACGCGTGCAAGGAATGCACCGGCCGGCCGGCGGGAACCGTGGCGGCGGCGGCGTACAACGCTTGCGCTATGACCTGTCCGCCGTAGATCCGGCCCCAGTCGTAGGGGGGACTGACCCCGACGAAGGTGTCAGGCCCGTGAGGCTCGAGCGCAAGCAGCGAGGAGAACGTGAGCGGCTCCCCGTGGTTGGGTGTCCGGGCCGGGTCGGAGGTGTCCACGACCAGTGATTGTCGCGAGAGTTACCGTCGCGATGCGCGGATCACGCACCGCCGGCGGCTCCAGCGGGGCCCGGGCCAGTCGTCAGCATCGCTCTGCCTACATCCTTTTCAAGAAGCGCTGTCGGTGTGGCCCACGACGGTCGCGTAACTGCCGATCCCGAGCAGCAAGCTGCCGGGCAGTGCGCGCCCGTCGGCCAACACCAAGCTGGTCACCGCGCCGGAGTCAGGCTCGAACTCGACGTCGGCCAGGCGGCCGAGCTCCAGTCCTTCGTCGGTGAGGACGCGCCCGCCGATGACCTTCTGCTTCTTCAATGCGGGGGCCGCCTCCGGACCTGGGCCATCGGCCAACACGTCGACGTTGTCGATGGTGGCGGCGTCGGTACCGAGGGACTTGATGTTCGCCCACGACAGCCACGTCGCCTTGGCCGGGGTCTTCCGTAAGAGAAAGCCCAACACGGCCCGACTGGCGGGATCGATCACGACATCGTCGATCTGCCCGACGGTCGTCGCCGTCGAGACGTCCAGGACTGGATGCTTGTCGAGCCCGGAGACGTTCACGAGCCTGTTCCTCGCATCGAGTCCCGGAACCGGTCCACCGCCTCGGCGAAGCCAGCAAAGTCGGACGTGATGTAGTCGACGGCGGCCGCGGGCACCATCAAGGCCTCGCCCGACACAGCACCGGTGTCCGGCAACGGTACGTACGACCGCCGGCCGTGGCGGCCGGTCTGCTCGTCGGCCGGTGCGACTTCGTAGCCCACAACCGAGCCCACCCCCGTATCGACCACGACGTCGGTGACGCTTCCGACGTTGATCCCGCTGTCGGTCATGACCCGGTCGCCAATGACGTTGCCGCCGCCGGCACCCGGACCGTCGCTCCCATCTGGGCTGGTAAGCGCCGTTGCGCCCAGCGCCCCCACGTCGCGCACCATCACCGCGTCGGGGCCGAGTGCCGCCACGTCGCCTCTCGCCAACGTCTCCTTCATTCGCTTCGCCAACCGTCCCCGCTTGTTCAAGGTGAACCCGAGGACACGACCCGCCCCCGCGTCGAAGACGACATCGCGAACCTCGGCGATGTCGTCGCCGGCCAGAGTCACGACCGGCAGCCCCACGATGTCGGTACCTCGGAGCAGCGCTTTCATGTCGGCTCCTTCGGTTCCTTCGGCTGCACCGCGAGCGCTCCGCCCGCCCGACTCCTGCGGCGCATCGTGACGAAAGCAGCGACGACCGCAACGATGAGCACAACGATGATGATCAGCCACACGAGCACGTCCATCGCGCACCTCCTACGGGAGCCTGTTCCCCGCTCGGGGCTCCTGTCAACCTTCGGATCTGGGATGAGCGAGGCGGGTGGCGCGCCCGGCGAGGTCCTCCAGCCGCCGGTGTTTGGCCGCTACGGCGACGGGGCAACGAAGGCCGCGTCCCCGACGGTCACCGAGGAGGAACCATGGCCAGTTCGAAACGCGCCACGCCGGCGAAGCGAACGGCTCGCAAGACGACGACCAGCCCGGCCACACCGGCGTCGGTGACGCCGACGGTGCTCACGCCGCGGTCGAGCAAGGTGCCCGCGCAAGACAGCGAGTTCCTGACGACGGCGCAGGGTGTGCGGCTGTCACACACTGATGACTCCCTGAAGGTGGGGACGCGGGGCCCCACCCTCATGGACGACTTCCACCTTCGCGAGAAGATCACGCACTTCGACCACGAGCGCATCCCCGAGCGAGTGGTGCATGCGCGCGGCGCCGGAGTTCACGGCGTGTTCGAGGCCTACGGCAACGCCTCGGACATCACGTGCGCCGACTTCCTGCGGGCCGGGCAGCGTACGCCGGTGTTCACCCGGTTCTCCACGGTGGTGGGCTCGAGAGGGTCCGCCGACACCGTGCGCGACGTTCGTGGCTTCGCCGTGAAGTTCTACACGGACGACGGTGTGTTCGACCTGGTGGGCAACAACATCCCGGTCTTCTTCATCCGTGACGGCATCAAGTTCCCCGATCTGATCCACGCAGCCAAGCCTGAGCCCGACCGCGAGATCCCTCAGGCGCAGACCGCCCACACCACCTTCTGGGACTTCGTCTCGTCCATCCCGGAGTCGCCGCACATGCTCATGTGGGTGATGTCCGACCGAGCCATCCCGCGTTCGTACCGGATGATGGAGGGCTTCGGCGTCCACACGTTCCGTCTCGTCAACGCTGCCGGCGAGACGTCCCTGGTCAAGTTCCATTGGAAGCCCGTGCTCGGTGTCCACGGCCTCGTCTGGGAAGAGGCCCAGACGCTGGCGGGGGTCGATCCGGACTACCACCGGCGTGACCTCCACAACGCCATCGGCGCCGGCGCCTTCCCGGAATGGGAGCTCGGCGTCCAGGTGCTTCCAGACAGCGACGACCAGTTCTTCGAAGGCATCGACCTGCTCGATGCCACCAAGTTGGTGCCGGAAGAGCTGGCGCCGGTCCGGCCGATCGGGCGCATGACCCTCAACCGCAACCCCACCAACTTCTTCGCCGAGACCGAGCAGGTTGCGTTCCACGCCGGCCACGTCGTGCACGGCATCGAGGTGACCGACGACCCCCTGCTGCAGGCGCGACTGTTCAGCTACCTCGACACGCAGCTGACGCGCCTCGGCGGACCGAACTTCTCGCAGATCCCCATCAACCGGCCCCTTGCCCCGGTGAACGACAACCACCGCGATGGCTTCATGCAGATGGCGGTCCCCGCGGGACGCTCGCCCTACCTGCCGAACACCGTCGGCGGCGGTTGCCCGTTCCTGGCGGGCGAGGGCGACGGTGGCTACATCCACGTTCCCCGGCCCGTCGAGGGCCCCAAGACGAGGCTGCGGGCGCAGGGCGACGACTACAGCCAGGCGGCCATGTTCTTCCACAGCCTCACCCCGGTCGAGCAGGAGCACCTCGTCAACGCGTTTCGCTTCGAGCTGGGCAAGGTGGACGTGGCGGCCGTGGTCGACCGGATGATCCTTCGTCTGGCCCAAATCGATACCCAGCTGTGCGCCCGTGTCGCCGAGGGCCTCGGGCTCGTGGTTCCCGACGTCGAGGTGCTGGCCCAGGCGACGGCGCCGTCGCCGGCGCTGGCGATGGTGACCGATGCACGCTTCCCGGTGGACGGTCGAGTCGTGCAGATCCTGGCCAACGACGGCGGCGATCTGGCCGGCATCCGCGTCGTGCGGGACCAGCTGGTGGTGGCCGGCGTGGCCGTGCACGTCGTCGCTCCGCACAAGGGCGCCATCGCCGGCGGTGGTCGCCGTCGGGGCGATGAGCTAACCGTCGACCGGTCGTTCCTGACGGCCTGTTCGGCGGAAGCCGACGGTCTGATCGTCGCCGGCGGCACCGCGCTGGTGGGCATGCCTGCCGTTGTGACCTACGTGCAGGAGGCGTACCGGCATCACAAGACCATCGGGGGTTGGGGTGACGGCTCGACCGTGCTCGATGCCGCCGGCATCTCCACCCCGCAGGCGGGCGTCGTCGTCGGTGACCGGGTCTCCAAGTCGCTCGTGAAGGGCGTCTTGGCGGGCCTGGCCGGTCACCGGCATTGGGACAGGGCCCCGCAGGCGGCGATCGCCCGTACCGACGCAACGGAGGCATGACGTGAGCAACGGGATCGATCTCATCCTCGGGGAGCACCGCCACGTGGAGGAGCTCTTCGCCGAGTTCCGCAAGGGTCGCGAAGGCACGGTCGCGGGCATGATCTTCGATGCGCTGAGTGCCCACGACGATGCCGAGCAGGCAACGCTGTACCCGCTGGTCGAGGCCCTGGGCATCGATCCGGCCGTAGTGGCCCGTTCGCTGCGGGCCCACTCCGGTCTGAAACGGTTGATCGAGCACGCCCGGGGGCAGGAGGGCCGGCCACTGGTCGAGGCCATGGCCGCGGTCGAGGCGGCCGTGGCCGACCACGTCCGCGACGAGGAGCGGGCACTGCTCCCGGTCCTTCAAAAGGCGGCGACGGTGCCACAGCTCGAAGGCCTCGCCAGCCGATGGAACCAGGTGCAGCAACGCGTCGGATGACCCGCGCCGGCACCTTTCACGCCCGTGCGCCGCGACGCTGAACGGGGAGACGGGGCGACTGGGCCAGGGTCTACAGTGCGGGTTCCCGGTTGGCTGGAGAAGGCTTGCGACGGTGGAGCGAAGAGAGCAGTTCCCGACGTTGCGGCAAGTGGTCCTGGATACCACGGACGCCCGCCTGCTCGCCGAGTTCTACCGTCAACTGCTCGGCTTCGAGTACCGCCCGGGTGACGAGATGCCGGCGCCGGGTGAGCCCGATCCGAGGGGAGAGGACTGGCTGGTGCTGCGGGACCCGACCGGTGGCGCCAGTGTGGCCTTCCAGCAGGTGGCGGCACTGGCCGCGCCGACGTGGCCCGACGACGGGGTCCCGCAACAGCTCCACCTGGACATGACCGTGCCGAGCAAGCACCACCTCGACCTGCAACACGAGAGGGCGTCGAGCCTTGGCGCCCGGCTTCTCTATGACCGCTCCGACCACGAAGAGGAACCGCTGCGCGTCTATGCCGACCCGGCCGGACACCCGTTCTGCATCTTCGTGGCTTAGCGGGTAGGCGCGAGCGACGCCGTCACCCGGCCCGGGACTGGCTCAGCCAGGTGGCGAAGCTGGTCTCGGCCAAGTGGGCGCCGTCGCCCGGGACGAGGCTGCGCTCACCGAGGACGGCACCGAAGTAGCGCGCATCCGGATCGGCGACGACGCGGCGCGGGTCGTCACGAGCGCTCAGCCCCTGCCGGATGAAGTCGTCGAAGCGGAGTGGCTCGGGTCCGGCGACCTCGATGATGCCGTTGAGTGGGTCGGCGACGGCGACGCGGGCCACCGCGGTGGCGACGTCCTCGGCGGCGATGGGCTGGATCAGTGCAAGAGGGAGGCGGACGGTGTCGCCGTCGGTGGCTTCGTCGGCGATGCGGCCGGCGAACTCGAAGAATTGCGTGGCGTGAATGATCGAGTAGGGGATCGAGGAACCTTCGATCAATTTCTCCTGGGCGAGCTTCGCTCGCATGTAACCGCTCTCGGCCAGCCGGTCGGCCCCGACGACCGACAGGGCGACGTGATGCCCGACCCCCGCGGCGGCTTCCGCGTCGAGGACGTTGCGAGTCGAGGTCTCGAAGAACTCGAGCACGGCGGCGTCCTCGAACGACGGGGAGTTCGACACGTCGATGACCACCGCCGCGTGCTGGAGCGCGTCGGACAGGCCTTCCCCGGTGAGCGTGTTCACGCCCGAGTCGGGGGAGGCCGGGAGCACCTCGTGGCCTTGGTTGCGGAGCTTGGTGACGACCTTCGAGCCGATGAGCCCGCTGCCGCCTATCACGACGAGTTTCATGATGAGCCTTTCGCTGGTGTGGTTGTGGGGAGGGGACCGATCGTCGGAGCGGCCGGCGGTCGAGGGGGATCGCCTTGGGCGGCGTCGACGTGGACGTTCACGGGATCGGACCGCCGAGGTCAGACGGTGCATGGGACGCGGCCCGCAGGACCTCGGATGCTTCGGCGGCGTCGTGGTATTCGCCGACGATGATCTCGCCGTCGTAGCTGGTGTGTCCGTAGATGACCCAGGTCGACTCGGCGACCTGCACCTGTCCGTCAATGGCCACGCCGTTGGCCGTCAGGTCCGAGAGCGCCGCGATGTCCTGGCCAAGGACGTCAGGCTCCAGTTGGGGGGTGACACGGTCGGACATCGGGGGCCTCCGTTCTCTGCATACTGGTGCCACGGGTCAGAGCGTGGCCAGGGCGTCGAGGATCGTGGCGGTGACGGCGTCGGGCTCCGAGACGCTGATCGTGTGCGACGCGCCGGCGATCTCGCGCGTCGCCTTGGCACCGGCGCGGTCAGCCATGAACCGCTGCAGGGCGCCGGGGATGTTCAGGTCCTGGTCGCCGATCACGAACCAAGAAGGAACCTGCTTCCACGCCGGCGTGGCCGTAGGAAGGCCCTCGGAGAGGGCGGCTTGCGTGACCGGTCGCTGCGTCGCGGCCATGAGTACGGCCTGATCGGCCGGCACGTCGGCCGCGAACTGGCGGTGGAACCGCTCGCGCGTGATGGCGAACTCGTTGCCGCCGGACGCCAGGGGGTAGACGGTCAGCGCGTCGGCGAGGCTGCTCCCGGGGAACATCGTCGACAGTTGGAACGCCGACTCGAAGCCTCCGCCGCGGCTGTCGGCCGATTCGGCGCGCGGTGGTGATGGAGCCGCTCGATCACGGCATTCCAGCTGGCGGACTCGGCGAAGGCACCGTGGAGGAGTACGACGGTCGGGGTCTGGTCGGGCATGGCGGTTCCTCTTTCCGTTGTCTGGTGGTTCGGCTCGGGTGGGCTGGACGGGTCAGTGGGTGCCGACCGCCTTGCGCAGGACGTGCACCGCCTGCTCGACGGCCGCGGTCGTTGCCGCCGTGCCGCGGAGTGGGTTGAGCATGAGGAACTCGTGACACGTGCCGTTGAAGCGCACGCTGGTGGTGCGGACCCCGGCGGCCGTGAGCCGGCGGGCGTACGCCTCGCCCTCGTCGCGTAGCACGTCGTTCTCGATGACGATGACGAACGCCTCCGGCAACCCGGCAAGCTCCTCCAGGGTCGCCCACAGTGGCGACGCGGTGATCTCGTAGCGGTGCTCGTGCTCCGGTAGGTAGGCGTCCCAGTACCACGCCATCGCCTTGGCGGTGAGAAAGGGGCCGTCGGCGAACTCCCGGTAGCTGTCGGTGTCCTGGGCGGCATCGGTGACCGGGTAGTACAGCGACTGGTGAATGAACGTCACGTCGCCGCGCTGCTTGGCCAGGAGCGTGAGCGCGGCGGCCATGTTGCCGCCGACCGAGTCGCCCGCCACGGCGAAGCGTGATGGGTCGAGGTGCTCGGCCCACCCGTTGCGCGTGACCCACCGTGCGGCGGCGTAGGCCTGCTCGATGGCGACCGGGTAACGGGCTTCGGGGGAGCGGTCGTACTCGACGAAGACCACGGCGACCTTCGCCCCGACGGCAAGCTCCCGTACGAGCCGATCGTGGGTCGCGGCATTGCCGAGCACCCAGCCCCCACCGTGCACATAGAGAACGGCCGGCAGCGTCTCGGTCGCACCCCGTGGCCTGACGATCCGGACCGCGACGTCACCGCCGTCGGCCGGCACGACGATCCATCGCTCGTCCACGTCGAGCTTCTCGATGGGCGCGCTCTGGATGTCGTCGAGGACCTGCCGGGCGCCGCCGGGACCGAGCTCGAAGAGAAAAGGTGGCTTCGAGGTCGCCTCCGCGAGCTCTCGAGCCGCCGGCTCGAGGATGTGCTCGTTCATGGGTTGCGCTCCTCGGTCGACGGACTCACAGCAACAGCATCCGCCCGCAGCCGACTCGATCGCTTCCGTGGGAATCCCCAGCCGGACCCCTAGTCGGTCGCCCCTAGGGGAGCGACCGCCTCGTCGAGCGGGTCGGCCGTTCCGGCCGGTCCAGCGCGGCCCGTAGCTGGCGCCGGGAGCCGATGGCCAGCTTGGTGAACACCTTGTGGAGGTGGTATTCGGCGGTGCGCGGGCTGATGAACAGCTGCGCACTGATCTCGGCGTTCGTGAGGCCGTCAGCCGCCAGCCGAGCGACCTGAGCCTCCTGCGCGGTGAGCACCCCGTCGGCCTGCTCGGTGCGCTTGCGCACCGTCTCACCGGTCGCCAGCAGCTCCCGGCGGGCCCGCTCGGCGAACGCCTCGGCACCGAACCGATCGAACATGTCGTGGGCCGTCCTCAGGTGCTGGCGCGCGTCTGAACGACGGTTCTCGCGCCGCAACCACTCGCCGTAGACAAGGTGGGCGCGGGCGAGGTGTACGGCGACGCGAGTGCGAGCGAGCCGGTTGACCGCTTCGCGATAGAGCGCCTCGGCGATGTCGCCGTTGCTGACGAGGGCTCGGGACCGCGCCTCGATCCCGAGCGCCCAGTCCGTGCCGCTGGCCTGCGTCCGCTCGGCCAGTCGCGCCAGCGTGGCGACCGCGACATCGCGTCGATCGCTGCGGCTGGCCGCCTCGACCAGCTCGATCAGTGCCCAGGCGACGAGACCCAGATCGTCGTGCTCGCACGCTGCCTCAGCTGCCGCCAGGGCGGCCACGTAGTCGCCGAGACCGTTGTACAGGAGCGCCATGGCGTACTCGCCCCACGTGAGCGCCCTGCCCTCGCCGCGGGCCGTCGCGTCTGGGATGGCACCGTCGAGGAGGGAGATCGTCAATGCCTTCTGGCCCCGCCAGGCGGCCAGGAGGACCGTGGTGTACATGAGGGGCGCGCCACCGATCGACCTTGTGAGCGCATCGGCTTCGTCGATGAGCGCCGACGCGGCCACGAGCTCACCGGCGTGCAGGTGCGTGCCCGACCGATAGACCAGCGCGAGGGGAAGGACAGCGAGGGCGCCCCGTTCCCGCGCGTTGCGGACCTGGCCAGTCGCCAGCTCCTCCCACGTCTCGTCGTCCCACAGCTCCGATGCGATGCGGCACGCCAGCCAGCGCCAACGGACATCGTCGTCGCGCCGAACCACCTCCAGCGCACGGCGGAGGGGATCGACGGCGGCGACGTAGCCCTCGGTGAAACGACAGGCCAATCCGTCCAAGAGCAGGTCGACGGCTCCCGGGGGATGCGGCGGGGGCGGCGCGGCCCGCGCCGCCTTGGCCATCTCCACGACCCCGGCGCCACGGCCGAGGCGACCGGCGAAGATCGCCGCGCCGAGCGCATCGAGGTGGGTCTCGCGTGCCAGCGCCGCGTCGAGCGGCTCGAGACGCGTGGCCGCCTCGAACAACAACGGTGGCGCATCGCTGCCGCGCCGGCGGGCGAACGCGATCTGAGCTCGCCGCCGGACCAGCCTGGCGCGGTCCAGCTCGTCGAGTGGGCACAGATCAGCGGTGGCGACCAGCGCGGCGGCATCGTCGGGCGAACCGGCGTCCAGCTTCGCCTGCGCCGCCGCCAGCGCACGCGATCCCCGCCGGGCAGGGTCCGCCGTGAGCTCGGTCGCCCGCTCCAAGAACGCTGCCGCCGCTGCCACGCCACCACGCGCTTGCGCCCGAGCGGCGGACCGTTCCAGCTCGACCGCCACCGCCTCGTCGGGTCCACGCGCCGCATTGGCGCGGTGCCAGGCCCGACGGTCCGGATCGGCCTCGGGGTCGGTCGCCGTCGGCCAAGGCCCGATGGGCGTCGCGCCGGGCGGGAACCGTTGCCGCCCGGTAGGCCGCGGCGCGCACCAATGGATGCCGGAACCGCACTCGTGCACCCAGCTCGACCAACCCGGCCGCTTCCGCCGGCGCCGCACCGTCGGGTCCGATCCCGAGTTGCCCGGCGGCGCGCCACAACAACGTCATGTCGCCCAGGGGCTCGGCCGCCGCCACCAGCAACAGCGTCTGCGTCTCCGCCGGCAGCGATTCGAGACGGCGCAGGAAGCTCTGCTCGATGCGACTGGCGAGGGGCCGCGCGTCAGGCCGCCCGAACCCTCCCGCCAGCTGCGCCGCGGTCAACCCGCGGGGCAGCTCCAACAGTGCGAGAGGATTGCCCCGGGTCTCGGCGATGATCCGGTCGCGCACGCCATCGTCGAGCCGCCCCGGCACGATCGAGTCGAGCAGTGCGTGCGCATCACCGTCGTGCAGCCCCTCCACGACCATGGTCGGCAGGCCCACCAAAGCCGTCTCGTCACTCGGTTCCCGCACCACGAACACCAACGCCACGGCCTCGGCCAGGAGGCGGCGGGCGGCGAAGGCGAGCGCTTGCGTGGTGGCCTGATCGAGCCACTGGGCGTCGTCGACGAGGCAGACGAGCGGCTGCTCGCGGGCGACCTCCGACAGCAGCCCGAGGAGGGCCAGACCGACGAGGAACCGGTCGGGCGGGGGTCCTGCATCGAGGCCGAACGCCGTGCCGAGCGCGTCCCGCTGCGGTTCCGGCAGACGGGCGATGTGATCCAGCACCGGCAAGCACAGCTGATGGAGGCCGGCGAACGCCAGCTCCATCTCGGATTCGACACCCGCCGCCCGTGTGACGCGACACCCCGAGGACCGCTCCAGGAGGTAGGCCAACAACGCCGTCTTGCCGACCCCTGCCTCGCCCCGCAGCACGAGCACCTGGCTCTGCCCCGCCCGTGCATCGGCGAGGAGCCCATCCAGCGACTCGCACTCTCGGCGCCGTCCGAGTAGGCGGTGCCCAGGATGAGCATCGGGCATGATCACTGACCTGCCTCGAGAACGTTCGGGGGGACTGCCTGGTGCGGCGCGACCACACTCGCCCACGCCGGTTGCTGCACGAGCATAAGTCACTACGACAGGCGGTCCATCGGTACGTCCAGCGCGTCGCAGATCTGGTGCTGCCATTCGCCCACGAGGCGCGATCCGGCCGCCGGGTGCAAGTCGGCGACCAACCCGGCCCCGCGCATGCCGTACACCAGGAGGTGGATCGTCTCGGTGAATTTTGGGTGGGCCGCCAGCTCCGAACCGAACATGTCCCGGCACAACCGGAGGATCTCCGCCGCGAGTTGCCGGTCATGGTCGACGACCAGCGGGCGGAGCTCGGCGTCGTGGCGCGCCGCGACCCATAGCTCCAGCTCGGCCCGAAACAACGCGCTGTCGAAGCTGGCCCACAACAGCTCGATCGCGACCCGTATCCGCTGCGCCGCATCGGCGCGTTCGAGTTGGTGCGCTCGGTCACGCATCTCGGCTCGGAGGTGCGCCGCCATCGAGTCGAACAGGGCCTTGACCGCGTCGACGATGAGCGCGGCACGCGAGGGCCAGTAGTGCTGGAGGGCACCGCGAGAGATGCCTGCCCGTTGCTGTATCTCGACCACGGTGGTCGCCGCATAGCCACGTTCGGTCAGGCACGCAACGGCGGCGTCGAGGAATCTTCGCCGCGTCGCCTCGCGGCGTGACGCCTGCGTCCGCGGGGCCATGGTCGTGGATGCGTCCTCCGTTGGCTCAACGGTCACGGCCGTCATGTTGCCAGGTCGCGTTGGCCATTGACAAGCAGCGCTGCTGGTTATATTTTCGTTCCCATGGATGCGTAGCAATCGCTACACCCGTGGCGATGGTCGCGACCACCGTCGCCGTCGAGTGCAGGGGCGAATCGCTCCTCGCGCCGGCCGCGGACGCCGAATCGCCACGACCCTGAGTTGGAAGGAGCAAGACCTTGACCATCGACGAAATCCAGCGCGCCGGCGCCGACCGGCTGCGGGGCGGGACCGTCACGACCGACGACGGGTGCCGGCTCGTGTACGTCGCCGAGGGGAGCGGGCCGACCGTGGTGTTCGTCCACGGCGGCCTCGCCCGTGGCAGCAGCTGGATCGGGGTAACCGGTCTGCTGCGCGACAGCTTCAACTGCGTGCTCGTCGACCAGCGCGCCCACGGCGCCAGTGATTGGGCCGGAGGACCAGATGTCACCCGTGCCGCCGAGGACCTGTTGGCGGTCATCGAGCACGTTGGTCCCGTGCACGCCGTCGTCGGTCACTCCTACGGCGCGCTCGTGGCCCTCGAGGCGACACGTGCGACCTCAGCCGACGTCATTCCACGACTCGCGGTCTACGAACCGCCATTGTCGGTCGCCGGTCCGATCATGGGTGCCGAGGTGCTCGGACGCGTCGAGGACGCCGTCGCCGCCGGCGAGTACGAGAGCGCGCTCCTGCTGCATCTCGGCTCGGAGGGCGGCGGCCTCAGCGATGCCGAGGTGGAGGCGTTTCGTACCAACCCGATGTTCCGGTCGTTGTACAGCGAGCTGGTCATCCAGGCACCGTCGATCGCGGCGGGCCTGCGCAGCTGCGTCCGTCTCGATTCGGCCGAGCCCTACCGATCGATCCAGGTGCCGGTGCTGCTCATGCTGGGCAGTGCCAGCGCCGATCATCCGTTCCGCGCCTCGATGGACGCGCTGCTGGCGGTGCTGGACGACGCTCGATTGGTCACGCTCGAGGACCAGAGCCACACGGCGCTGCTGTACGCGCCACAGCTCGTCGCCGAGCAGCTGAAGGCGTGGCTCGTCGAGACCGTGACCGCCGCTCCCGCCCGTGGCTGACCCGGCCGCCGAGAGGACGTCAGCGGCGCATGCCCACTCGCCGCACGCCATGTACCGACGAGCACCAAGCCGAGGTCCTGGCCGCTAGCCCTGGCAGAGGCAGAACGGATGCCCGACCGGGTCGAGGAACACGCGGAACGTCGTGCCGGGCTGGTGCTCCGCCTTGGTTGCGCCCAGGGTCAGCACCTGACGCTCACCCTCGTCGAGGTCGGCGACGTCGAAGTCGAGGTGGAGCTGCTGGGGCACGTCCTGGTCGGGCCAGGACGGCGCCCGGTAGCCGTCGACGCGCTGGAAGTCCAGCGTCCATCCGCGCCCGGTGTCGAGCCGTGCCCACCTGTCGTCTGACTCGCTGCTGACGGGCCAGCCGCCCAGCTCGCTGTAGAAGCGCGCGAGGGCCAGGGTGTCGGGGCAGTCGAGGGCGACCGCACTGAGTGTCGCGATGCCGGGCATGGAGCTACCTCCTGAAGTGAGACAGGACCTCAGTCTGGGTCCATTTGCGGTCAGGATCTGTCCGGAACATGCCGGTTCTTGTCGCTGGCGGCCGCCGCGCACCTCGACCGCCACCGGCGCCGGCTGCCTTAGGGTCATCGACCAGTCACGTACGACCGCACCGGCGGTCGAGGGGGCGCACATGACTGATGACAGCCGTTCGATCGAGCTCGAGGTGGAGGTACCGGGAACGCCCGAACAGGTCTGGGCGGCGGTGGCCACCGGTCCCGGCATCAGCAGCTGGTTCGTGCCCAGCACCGTCGAGGAGCGTGAGGGCGGCGAGCTGGTGCAGCAGTTCGGGCCGGGCGACTCGATGACGGTTCGAGGACGGGTACGGGTCTGGGACCCGCCGAACCGAGTCGTGTTCCACGGGGGTAGCGCCGATGGAGGCCTGGCCTTCGAATGGCTGGTCGAGGCCGGCGACGGTGGCGCCCGTGTGGTGCGCCTCGTGAACAGTGGCTTCGGGTCGGGCGAGGAGTGGGACGGTCAGTACCACGGCATGGACGCCGGCTGGCGAATGTTCCTGCACAACCTCCTGCTCCATTGCCGCCACTTCGCCGGACAGGTCGCCGTGGCCGTGCAGCCCATGGCCATGGCCGGGGTCGGCCTCGACGAGGCGTGGGGCACTCTCACCCGAGCCTTGGGGATCCCGGCCGCACCTGCCGTGGGCGATCAGGTGGCGGCGGGGCCTGGTGCGCCGACGGCGTTGGCCGGCACGGTCGAGCGGGCGGCGCCTCGGACGCTGTCCCTGTGCATCGACGAGCCGGGACCCGGCACCGCGCTCGTGGCGGTCGAGGGCCAAGACGGGCAAGCCGCGATCAGCGTGTGGTTGTGGCTGTACGGGGCCGATGCCCCCGACCGGGCGCCCGCACTGCTCGAGAGCTGGCAGGCCTGGCTCGCTGACCTGTTCCCCGTAGCGGGCTGAGCAACGCCGAGAGGTGCTCGATCGCGTGGCAACGTACGAATCGAGGCCGGGTCCCACGTTCAGTTCATCGCGACCATCCCGGAGGTCATTTGGGACCTGTCGCTGGCATCTACCTCGTCGTCAAGGGATTCAAGCCGTCTCCCATCCTCGCCGCGGCGGGCCTGACTTGGCGGGACTCCCGCCCACCTAAGGTGCGGCGGATGAACGAGGCACATCAGCGTTGCGGCAGCGACGAATGGCGGGCGATCATCCGCGAGTCCATCCTCCCGTGGGCGATGGACACCATCGACCTTGGTGACGACGTGCTCGAGGTCGGCCCTGGGTACGGCGCCACGACCGACGTGCTGTGCGAGTCCGTGCCCCGGTTGACGGCGGTCGAGATCGACGCCGAGCTGGCGGCGATGCTCACCGAGCGCTACGCCGGTCGCCCGAACGTCGAAGTGCTGCAGGGCGACGCGACCGCACTCGACCAGCCCGACGGCCGGTTCTCCGGCGCGGCGTGCTTCACGATGCTTCATCACGTGCCCACCGTCGAGCTCCAGGACCGCCTCTTCGCCGAGGTAGCGAGGGTGCTGCGTCCCGGCGCCGCCCTTGTCGCCAGCGACAGCCTTGCCAGTGACGAGCTGGCCGGCCATCACGACGGCGACACGTACAACCCGGTCGATCCTGCATCGTTGCCGCAGCGCCTGGCGGCGGCCGGTTTCGTCGAGGTCGATGTCCGCACGAATCCGTTCGGCTGGGCCGCGATCGCTCGGACCTGAGGCCTACGATTTTCGGCTCGCCTTGCGGATTTGATCGTGGAGCCGGGTGCTGGTCTTGACCTGGTCGCGCAGCTTGGCGCGCTCGGAGGGCATCATCTTGTCGGTATTGACCTTGCCCAGTGCGGCGATTCGCAGCGCCAAGGCGAGGCGTAGCTCGCGCAGCTCATCCTTGGCAAAGGCGAACTCCTGCCGGTCCTCATCCTTGGGCATAGGCGCATTTGAGCATGCGCGCCGCTCCCACCATGATTCGCTCGTCGAGGATGCTGCTCTAGGCCGATCGGACGCCGCCGGCCGCTCCATGCTCCGGTAGATCGGCAATCGTTGCATCAGGTACGAGCTCACTGGAGGCAGCCACGACACGATGAGTGGTCACAGACGGCGACCGTCGCTGACGTCACCCGCGGGCGGGAGCACGCGGCGTACCAGGTCGAGCAGGACCGACGTCTTCGGTCGCCAGACCTCCCGCGCCTCGGACGGCCACGCGTAGGTCAGCGCCCCATCGCGCAAGCAGTTCGGCAGTGCCGGTGCGCCCAATTCGCGGGCCGACCACTCGTAGAGCTGTTCCAGCCGTGGCACGATCACGCCGAAGTCGAGGAGCCGGCCGAAGCCAAGCTCCGCGGACACGTAGGTGTCGACGTCGTCGGTGAGCGGGTAGTCGTTGGGCAGTACCCGCGACAGCTGGAGGAAGATCCCCGTCATCCCGAGCCTCGGGTCGCCGAGGAGCGGGGCCAGCGGTCGAAGCCACCCAAGCGAGAGCCGGGGTGCGGCGACGAGCGCATGGGCGTAGAGCACTCGGCACAGAACGACGTTCATGAAGAACCGTTCCGGGGCGTTTTCCGCCTCCGCCAGCTCGCGATGCTCGAGGTAGGCGGCCACGACGCTGGCGTTGTGGGCGCGGTACCAGGACCGCGGTGTCGGGTCGTCCACGAACGAGGTCCAGTGGTCGATCGTGGGTGAGGACGCCGAACCGGTCAGACCACCGCCCATCGCCACCGCCTCGCACCCGTCGCGCAGGAGGCGCTCGTTGACCGCCCGCCACCACGGACTACCCGGCCGGTCGTGGTGAGGCGGCGCCAGCACGCCCCGCTTGAGCTGCCAGCGCATGAACGACATCGCCGCCCGCCGGTACGGGAGATGCCGGGGGGCCTCACCGAACGGCCCGCGATAGCAACGGGCCAGGAGAGCGATCCGCCCCGCCGGGTCGTCGCGCGCCGCGGCGATCTGCTCGTCCGCCCATGCCGCCGCGGACACGTCCGATCTGCGCACGTCCACCGCTCGATCACTCCCGCGTGAGCAGCATGCCGAGTTGACGGGAGCGGGCGACGAGCGCACCCGATGAGTCCCAGAGCGTGCCGGTCTCGATCATCCTCCCTGCGGCGACGTCGTCGCACGTGATGTGGGCCTGGACCCACCCCGGTTGCGGTCGTCGCCGCACGTGGACGGTCAGCTCCAAGGTCGGCACCCAACCGACGCGGCCAACGATGGCATGCAACGCCGGCGGGAAGACATCGGCGAACAGCGGCAGGGCGGTGGCCGCAGGCGGCGAACCGTCGCGCAAGCGGACCCAGCCGTCGACGGTGGCATCGACACCGCCGTCGGGCCGGACCCGCACGTCGACTCGCGAGAGGAGGGGCAGCTCGACGCCCTGGTCGAGGTCGGCTCGATCGGTGCACTCCTCAGGTGGTGGGATGTCGGGTGCGACCAGCGTGAGCTGAGGGTTGGACATCGTGTCGACCGGCGCGGACAGGTCGGCGAGCACCGCCGCCACCGTGAGTCGCTCCATGCCGCCCTGCACCAAGGTCGCCGTGACGAAGACCGCCGAACGGCCGGACCGCACAACGCGCGTGGTGATCGTGCCCTCGGCGTCGGGCACCGCCGGCCGCAGGTAGTGGACCGTCACCGACACCGGGTCAGGCCGGCCGGTGACGTCCACCAGGGCCCGCAGCGCCGACGACATGGCATAGCCGCCATTGGGTGTGGCACCGATGTTCCACGCCGCCGACAGTCGCGTCGTGTAGATGCCGTCGCCGGCGGCGCGCACGGCGGTGTCGTCGTCGAGCTGACCCACGCCACCGAGTCTTCCCTACCGTCACTCCCCGACGCTGCCCTGCTCGTCGATCCACACCCCCAGTCCTGCGGGAGCCGCCCTGTCGCCGCGGCTCGGGCATGGCTTGGGTCAGGGGCCGCTGAAGCCGGCGCCGAGGTGACTGAGGCTGGCGCTGCGATCCGAGTTGTCGGACTCCCGGCTCTTCGCCTCGGCCCGACCAACCACGTGGTGGTGGACCTCGTCGGGTCCGTCGGCGAGGCGCAGCGTCCGCTGGCTGTGCCACATCTCCGCCAGCGGGAACCACTGCGAGATACCGGCGGCGCCGTGCATCTGGATGGCCTCGTTGATGATGTCGCAGCACTTCTCCGGCACCATCGCCTTGACGGCGCTCACCCACACCCGGGCCTCGGCGTTGCCGAGCGTATCCATCGCCTTGGCGGCGCGCAGCACCATGAGGCGCATCGCTTCCACCTCGATGCGGGCCCGCGAGATGACTTCCATGTTCTTGCCGAGGTTGATGAGCTTCTTGCCGAAACCCTCACGGCTGAGGCCACGGTCGACCATCAGCTCGACGGCCCGCTCGGCGGAGCCGATCGAGCGCATGCAATGGTGGATGCGGCCCGGCCCGAGGCGCACCTGGGAGATCTCGAAGCCGCGGCCCTCGCCCCACAGCACGTTGTCCCTGGGTACGCGCACGTCGTTGAACCGGATGTGCATGTGACCGTGCGGGGCGTCGTCGGCGCCGAACACGTACATCGGGCCGACGATCTCCACACCGGGCGCGTCGATCGGCACCAGGATCTGCGACTGCTGCTTGTAGGTGTCGGCGTCGGGGCTCGTGCGCACCATGGTGATCATGATCTTGCACCGAGGGTCGCCGGCGCCCGAGATGTAGAACTTCTCGCCGTTGATCACCCACTCGTCGCCGTCCAGCAGCGCCGACGTCTGGATCTGCTTCGCGTCCGAGCTCATCACGCCCGGCTCGGTCATGGCATACGCCGAGCGGATCTCGCCCCGCAGCAACGGCTCGAGCCACTGCTTCTTCTGCTCCGCCGTACCGACACGCTCCAGCACTTCCATGTTGCCGGTGTCGGGGGCCGAGCAGTTCAAGCACTCCGAGGCCAGACGGTTCTTGCCGAGCTCGGTGGCGATGTAGGCGTAGTCGAGGTTGCTCAGGCCCTGCCCCGTCTCGGCGTCGGGCAGGAAGAAGTTCCACAGGTTCTGCTCGCGGGCCTTGCGCTTGGCCCCCTCGAGCAGTTCCAGCTGACCAGGTGCCCAGCTCCAACGCTCGGCGCGCCCTTCGCCCAGCCGGTGGAACTCCTCGGTGATCGGGTCGACCTCCTCGCGGATGAAGGTCTTCACGGCCTCGTAGAGCGGACGGACGCCCTCGGACATCCTGCAGGTCGAAATCGTCCATGCTCGCCGTCTTCAGCGCGCCACCAGCGGCCATCTCGGTCATCCCTTCGTTCGCTGTTGTTTCGGCGAACGCACCTGCTCGCACACCGCACAACTCTCCTGGGACCCTACTGCGCGTGCCATCACGGCACCTACGTCGTGGCAGGCTGGCGGCCATGACGACGCGCTTGACCGGTACTGGCATCTGGAGCAGCACGCTGCGCTTCGGCGATGCGGGCGAGGCCGCCGCGCTGGCCGCCGAGCTGGAGGAGATCGGGTACTCGGCCCTGTGGATCCCGGACATCGGTGGCGACCTCTTCGGTCCGCTCGCCAACCTGCTCGGCGCGACGACGACGGCGACGATCGCCACCGGGATCCTCAACGTCTGGATGCATCCGGCGGAGGAGGCCGCCGCCCAGCACTCGTCACTGACGGCCGAGCACGGCCCGCGCTTCCTCTGCGGCATCGGTATCAGCCACCGCCCGTTGATCGACCACGTGAACTCGCCGGGCACCTACCAGAAGCCGATCGAGGTGATGACGGCCTACCTCGAGGGCCTCGATGCGGCCGAGCCACCGTTGGCCGTCGCCGATCGGGTCATCGCCGCCCTGGGTCCGAAGATGCTGGAGCTGGCGCGCACCCGCACCGCCGGCACTCACCCCTATCTCGTGACGCCGGAGCTCACCCAGGCGGCACGGGTCGGGGTCGGGCCCGACGGGCTGGTCGCGTGCGAGCAGGGCGTCGTGCTGGACCCCGACCCGACCTCGGCCAGGGCGACGGCACGCCTGCACCTGAAGAACTACCTCGGGCTCCCGAACTACACGAACAACTGGAAGCGCCAGGGCTTCACCGACGACGATCTCGCCGACGGCGGCAGCGACCGGCTTGTCGACGCCCTCGTGGTCTGGGGTGACGAAGCGGCCATCGCGACGCGGGTCCAGGAGCACCGCGACGCCGGCGCCGACCACGTGTGCATCCAGGTCCTGACCGACGATCCGCCCGCGTTCCCCACCGCCCAATGGCGAACCCTGGCCGCCGCCCTCACCTAGACGGCCGGCGGGATAGCACCACCCATCAGCCGCACTGCCACACTGGCGGGCGGCAAGATTCGGACAAGAAAGCGAGACGAGATGGCTGGACAGATCGACACCGGCACCACCGACCTGCTCGCGTCGTTGGACGACGGCGTCCTGACGCTCACGATGAACCGGCCCGAGGCGCGCAACGCCATGTCCGGACAGATGACCGCGGCGCTGGGGGAGCAGCTCGCAAAGGCGGAGCTCGACCCCGCCGTCAAGTGCATCGTCCTCACCGGCGCCGGCAAAGGCTTCTGCGGCGGAGGTGACGTCAAGGCCATGGCCGCGCGCGGCGACGGCACCGTGGGCGACAACACGATCGACGGAGCGATCCATCGCCAACGGGTCAACCAGCGGGCCACGTCAGGGAAGCTGTTCTCAATGCCCAAGCCCACGATCGCGTCGTTGCCCGGGGCGGCCGCCGGTGCTGGTCTGTCGCTGGCGATGGCCTGCGACCTGCGCATCATGGCCAGCACGGCGATCCTCACGACCGCCTTTGCTCGTGTCGGTTTCTCGGGTGACTACGGCGGCACCTACTTCCTGACGCAGCTCGTCGGCGCGGCCAAGGCCCGCGAGCTCTACTTCCTGTCGGAGCGCGTGCAGCGCGCAGGAGGCGTTGCGACTCGGGCTCACCAACTGGGTGTGCGAAGCCGACGAGCTGGCCGACAAGACGCGCGAGATCGCGCTGCGCTTGGCCTCAGGGCCGACGGTCGCCTACCGGTACATGAAGGAGAACCTCAACCGGGCCATGACCGGCGAGCTGGACGACTGCCTCGATCTCGAAGCGACGCATCACGTCCACTGTGGCCAGACCGAAGACCACAGGGAAGCGACCAAAGCCTTCGTCGCCAAACGGGAGCCCGTCTTCAACGGCCGCTGATGCGACCGACGGACTGTCTGCTGACGACGTCGGCCCGCATGGTCAGGGCTGTGAGCGAACGACCCGTCCGGCCAGCGTGCCGCTGTGGGTGCCGTGGTCCATGAAGACCTCGCCGTTCACGATGGTGTAGTCGTAGCCGCTGGAGCCCTGGATGTAGCGACCGGCGCCGTTGGGCAGGTCGTTCACGAACTCGGGCTGCGGCAGCGAGAGGTTGTCGAAATCGATCACGTTCACGTCGGCGTAGGCGCCGGGACGCAACACGCCCCTGTCGGTGAAGCCGAACAGGTCGGCGGTGTCGGACGTGAGCCGGCGAACGGCTTCCTCGATCGTCCAGCGTTGGCGCTCGCGGACCCAGTAGGTCAGCAGGAAGGTCGGCTGGCTGGTGTCCATGATCTGGCCGACGTGAGCGCCGGCGTCGGCGAGGCCGAGGGTGACCAGATCGTCGTCGAGCATCTCCTCGACCGCTCCCAGCTGCTGGTTGAGCAGCGGCATGTTGAGGTTGACGAGGCCGTCGCTCTCGATGGCGAGGTCCAGGAAGGCCTCGACCGGGCTCACGCCTCGCCGTGCGGCGTGGGCCGCCAGCGAGTCCTCGGTGCGGCAGTCGTAGCGGGCGGGGCCGTCCGGGAGCACGAAGATCATGTCGGGCCCGAGCATCATGCGGGCCTGGGCACCGTCAGCGATCAGACGGGCGCGCCACTGCGGGTCGCGAATCGCATCGAGCCGTTCGGCGGGGGCCAGCGCGTTGAGCTCACGGAAGGCCGCGGAGCGGTCCCACGGGGTCCGGTTGAACAACCCGAACAGGATGCCGATGCCCCGGGCCGTCGTCTGCGGCCGAACCATCGCCCCCCGTGTGTTCTCCTCCTTGGTGAACTCGATGACCCGCGTGTAGAGGTCGGGTCGCCGGTTGGACTGCACGAGTCCGTAGCTCACGGGCCGGCCGGACTGGCGGCTGATCTCGCCCATCACGGCCACTTCGGCGCGGGTCTTGGTGAGCGCCTCGTCGTCGCGCTCCCCGAGGCGCATGGCTCCTTCGAACAGACCTCGCCCGGTGCGGCGAAGCACGTCGCCGAAGGCCAGCAGCTCGTCGGATCCGGCCCAGGTGCCCGGCACGGGACGGCCATCCGGAACGACATGGCCGAGCGTCCGGCTGGTGGAGATCCCGAGCGCGCCCGCTCGCAGCGCCTCTTCGGCCATCTCGCACATGCGGGCGATGTCGGCGGGCGTGCCGGAACCCTCGACCATCGAGCGTTCGCCCATGGCGGCCACGCGCAGCGCGCAATGGCCGACGAGCCCGCCGACGTTGATGCCCTTGGGCGTGCGGTCGAGCCAACCGAGGTAGTCCCCGTAGGTCGTCCAGTCCCAGGGCAGCCCCTCGAGGATCGCCCGGCGGGGGATGTCCTCCACGCTCTCCATCATCTCGGCCAGGAACTCGCGCCCGCCGGGGGCGACCGGCGCGAACGTCACCCCGCAGTTCCCCAACACGGCGCTCGTGATGCCGTGCCAGCACGACGACGTCGGCAGCGGATCCCAACCCAGCTGGGCGTCGAGATGCGTGTGCACGTCGACGAAGCCGGGCGTCACGACCCGGCCCTCGGCATCGATCTCCCGCTCGCCCCGAGCATCGATGTGGTCCTCGATTGCCGCGATGCGATCGCCGGCGATGGCGACATCAGCCCGCCTTGCCCCGGCCCCCGAGCCGTCGACGACCGTGCCGCCGCGGATGATGAGATCAATGTCCATCGTCCACCTTCCCATGCCCTGAACAGCTCGAACAAATGTACCGCTCGCTGGGCAACGGCGACGAAGTGACGCCTTGCAGCCGTGGTCGGCCCGCCGTTACCGTCGATTTGGTCCGTGCGGTCGATTTGACGGTCACGGCGAACAGGGGGTCTCGATGCGCGTCGGAGCGACGGTCTTCAATCAGAACTACGCCGACTGGGACCGCTACGAAGCCGAGGAGCGCGGTGAGGCCGTCGCCGCCGGTCCATCGAAGCGCGACCGGGAGATCTTCAACGAAGAGCTGAGCATCGCCCGTATCGCCGACGAGACGGGCTTCGACTCGGTGTGGACGATCGAGCACCACTTCACGCCCTACACGATGGTGACGAACCCGCTCCAGTACCTGACCTACATCGCCGGGATCACCCAGCACGTCGACCTGGGCACGATGGTGACGGTGTTGCCGTGGCACAACCCCGTGCGCATCGCCGAGGACGTGAACATGCTCGACGCCTTCCTCGGCGAGGGTCGCGACATCATCTGCGGCGTCGGCCGCGGGCTCGGCCGGCGCGAGTACGCCGGATTGGACATCGATCAGAACGAGGCGCGTGGGCGGTTCGACGAAGGCCTCCAGATCTTGAAGCAGCTCCTGTCGACGGGTACGTGCGACTTCGACGGCGAGCACTACCAGGTGCATGGTCTGCGCCTGCGGCCGCAGCCGGAGAAGGACCTCAGCCAGAACCTGTGGTGCGCGGGCGGCACCGAGGAAACGGTCGCCATCATCGCCAAGAACGACGTGCGGCCGTTGACCATCCCGACCACCAGCCTCGAGCTCGCCCTGCAGAACATCCGGCGTTACGTCGAACTGCGCCATGAGGCCGGTCACGGCTCGGCGGTCGCCACGAAGCTCGCCCTGTGGACCTACGTCGCGGAGACCGAAGACGAGGCGCGCCGCGGTGCCGAGCAGTACATGGTGGAGTACGCCGATTCGGCCCTGCGCCACTACGAGCTGCGAGCCGGACACCTCGGCGGCATCAAGGGCTACGAGGCCTACGCCGCCACCTCGCAGGCGCTCCAGGCGGATGCGACGCCCTTCCTGCGCGGCTTCTTCGAGACCCATCCGTGGGGTACGCCGGAGCAGACGATCCGCCGCGCCACCGAGCTGGCGGAGGCGTTCGGCACGAGCGAGATCATGTTCGTGTTCAAGTACGGCAGCATGCCCATCGAGGCGGCCCAGAAGAGCATGCGGCTCTTCGCTCGAGAGGTCATGCCCGCGCTGCAAGCGCTGTCGCCGGCGCCGCTCGAGGTGGAGATGACCCGCCCATAAGGACACGAGCGGTAGGGCGACGACGTCTGGTGGGCACCGCCGCCGGGTGCACGACATCACACCGCACTGAGCATCAGCCGAGCCCATTGCCACGACAAGAGGAGCGTTGCATGACCACGGAACCAGGCGAGATCGATCTTGTCGCTGCACTGTCCTTCGACCCAGTCGCCGAGATGGGTGTCGAACCGTCCGAGATGAAGGCGAAGTACCTCGCCGAGCGCGACAAGCGCCTCCGAGCCGACGGCAACGACCAGTACGTCGAAGTCGTCGCCGAGTTCTCGCGCTACATCGACGACCCCTACGTGGAGCCCGGCTTCACTCGTGAGCCCGTGTTCGACCACGTCGACGTGGCCATCATCGGTGGCGGCTTCGGTGGTCTGCTCATGGGCGCCCGGCTCCGCGAGGCGGGCTACACCGACCTCCGCATCGTGGAGAAGGCCGGTGACGTCGGTGGCACGTGGTACTGGAACCGCTACCCAGGCGCAATGTGCGATGTCGAGTCCTACGTGTACCTGCCGCTCCTCGAAGAGCTCGGCTACATCCCGAAGCACAAGTACTCCTTCGCCCCGGAGATCCTCGAGCACAGCAGGAACATCGCCAAGCACTACGACCTCTACGACAACGCGCTCTTCCAGACCGGCGTGACCGAACTGCGATGGAACGAGGACGCGTCGCATTGGATCATCTCCACCGATCGGGGAGACCGTTTCACCGCCGACTGGGTCGCCATGGCCAACGGCCCGCTCAACCGGCCCAAGCTGCCTGGCATCCCGGGTGTGAACGACTTCAAGGGGTACACGTTCCACACGAGCCGCTGGGACTACGGCTACACCGGCGGCGATTCCAACGGCAACCTGACCGGCCTCGCCGACAAGCGGGTCGGGATCATCGGCACCGGCGCGACCGCCATCCAATGCATCCCCCACCTCGGTGAGTGGGCCAAGGAGCTCTACGTCTTCCAGCGCACGCCGTCGTCGGTCGACGTGCGCAACAACGCCGAGACCGATCCCGAGTGGGCCGCGTCGCTCACCCCGGGCTGGCAGCAGCGCCGCATGGACAACTTCAACATCCTCGTCAGCGGTGGCGACCAGGACGAGGATCTCGTCAAGGACGGTTGGACCGACATCTTCCGCAGCGTCACGGGGACGGCCGCCAAGCAGGTGTCCCGCCGGGTCGGCCGCCGGCTCACCCGCCACGAGCGGGCCGAGCTGATGGAGCTGGCCGACTACAAGAAGATGACCCAGGTTCGCAACCGCGTCGACGAGATCGTGCAAGACGCGGAAACGGCTGACAAGCTCAAGCCCTGGTACCGCCAGTTCTGCAAGCGGCCGTGCTTCCATGACGAGTACCTGCCCACCTTCAACCGGCCCAACGTGCACCTCATCGACACCGACGGACTCGGGGTGGAGCAGCTCACTGAGCACGGCGTCGTGGTGAATGGCACCGAGTACGAGCTGGACTGCCTGATCTTCGCCACCGGCTTCGAGGTCGGCACCACCTACACCCGCCGGGCCGGTTACGACATCATCGGTCGCGACGGCGTCACCTTGTCCGACCACTGGAGCGACGGGATGCGGACGCTCCACGGCCTGCAGACCCACGGCTTCCCCAACTGCTTCTTCCTCGGCTTCACGCAGACCGCGGTCACCGTCAGCGTGCCGTACGCCCTGAACGAGCAGGCCGGGCACGCCACGTTCATCATGGACGAAGCCCGCCGCCGTCACGCCCCGTCGGTCGACATCACCGCCGAGGCCGAACAGCAATGGGTCGACGAGATGAAGGACAAGGCCCGCCTCGGACTGAAGTTCTATACCGAGTGCACGCCCGGCTACTACAACAACGAGGGCAAGCTCGGCGCGTCCGGCGGGTTCTTCGCCAGTCTCTACGGCGCCGGGCCGATCCACTTCTTCCAACTCCTCGACGAATGGCGCTCGAGCGGCGACTACGCCGGCGAGGTGTTCACCGAACCGGCGACCACGACACGGCGCCCCTAGCCCGGCGCCGGGAGGCGCCGGGAGGCGGCGGAGGCGAGGATTCGCGCCAATTCGGTGCGATCATGACCGCATCGATTCGAACAACAAGGAGACGATCATGAGCCAGGTCACCGAGCGGGCGGTCCTCGCCGGCGGTTGCTTCTGGGGCGTGCAGGATCTGATCCGGAAGCTGCCGGGCGTCATCTCGACACGGGTGGGCTACAGCGGCGGTGAGGTGGCCAACGCCACCTACCGCAATCACGGCTCCCACGCCGAGGCGGTCGAGATCATCTTCGACCCCGAGAAGATGTCCTTCCGGGACCTGCTCGAGTTCTTCTTCCAGATCCACGACCCGACGACCAGGAACCGCCAGGGTAACGACATCGGCGCCAGCTACCGCTCGGCCATCTTCTACACCGACGAGGAGCAGCGCCGCGTCGCCGAGGACACGATCGCCGACGTGGAAGCGTCGGGGTTGTGGCCAGGCAAGGTGGTCACCGAGGTCGTGCCGGTCGGTCCGTTCTGGGAAGCCGAACCCGAGCACCAGGACTACCTCCTGCGCTACCCGGCCGGCTACACCTGCCACTTCGTGCGGCCGAACTGGAAGCTCCCCCGCCGGGAGGCGAACGCCTGACGGCTCCGGCCCGTCAGCCGGGCGTTCCGCCGCGGTTTGTCCTGCCGTAAGGCACGATCGGTACGGTGGCGGGCCGTGAGCACGCTGGTGACCGCATGAACAATCGCATCACCGACATCGACACCGTGGTCGACCTGTCCGATGTGATCGACGCGCTCCAAGACCTCTCGGCCGAGGAGCTCATCGCCAACGGGCTCTCCACCGACAACACGTTGGACGAGATCGACGATCCCGTGCTGATCGGCCCCGACGGCATGCCGATCGAGACGTGGCGGGAGGGCTACCCCTACGCCGAGCGCATGTCCCGAGCCGAGTACGACGTCATCAAGCGGCTGCTGCAGATCGAGCTCCTGAAGGCTCAGGCCTGGATCCGCGCCACCGGGCAGAAGCTCGTCGTCGTGTTCGAGGGCCGCGACGCCGCGGGGAAAGGCGGCACCATCAAGCGGTTCATGGAGCACCTCAACCCCCGTGGCGCGTCGGTCGTGGCGTTGACGGCGCCGAGTGAGCGCGAGCGGGGCCAGTGGTACTTCCAGCGCTACGTGCTCCACCTGCCCACCAGCGGCGAGATCGTCCTGTTCGACCGATCCTGGTACAACCGGGCGGGCGTCGAGCGGGTCATGGGCTTCTGCAGCGACGGGGAGTACGAGGAGTTCCTGCGGGAGGTGCCCGAGTTCGAGGCGATGCTGACCCGGTCCGGGACGACACTGGTCAAGCTGTGGTTCTCGGTCTCGCGCCGGGAGCAGATTGGACGGTTCCTCATCCGGCGCATCGATCCGATTCGCCAGTGGAAGTTGAGCCCGATGGACCTGGCCTCACTGGACCGATGGGACGACTACTCCGCGGCCAAGGAGGCGATGTTCCGCCACACGCACACCAGCGCCGCTCCGTGGACCGTCGTGCGCAGCAACGACAAGAAGCGGGGCCGGCTCGAGGCCATCCGCTTCGTGCTCAACCGGCTGGACTACCCCGAAAAGGACGACGCCGTCGCCGGGACGCCCGATCCGCTCATCGTCGGTCCGCCCTCCGACGTGGCCGCTGACGCCGGCGAGTCGGTGCGTCGCTAGAGCGTCGCCAGCGCCAGCGGTCGGGCAGCTTGTCGCCGGGCTCGCCCGGGGCCGAGAATGGCGTCGCCGGGACAGGCTTGCTAGGCCTACGGCGAGAACGAGGGCCGGCGAGCAGGTCGCGCTGCGATGACGTCAGGGGGACGGGGTGGATACTGGGGTGACCGACGAGCAACGGGCGCTGCTCGACGTCTCGACGCGGTTCATGGACGATGTCTGTCCGCTGGCGAGCGTGCGCGACGGCGCCTGGAAGGACGACGGATTCGCCGCGTCCTATCGCCGGCAGGCCGCTGAGCTGGGCTGGTACTCGATGCTCGTGCCCGAGTCGCTCGGCGGGGGAAGCCTGTCGGGCAACGGCGTCGTCGACGCCGCGCTGATCGCCTACAAGCGCGGCGGTCTGCTGCAGCCGGGTGCGTTCGTCGGCACCAACGTGGTGGCGTACGCGCTGGGTCGCGCCGGCAGCGAGGAGCAGCGCAAGACGGTGCTGCCGGCCTTGCTCTCGGGTGAGGTCTCCGCCTCGTGGGCGGCGGCCAGCACGGCCGATGGCAGCATCGCGAGTGGCGTGGACGCCCGACCGGCCGGCGACGGTGGCTTCGAGCTGTCCGGTGCCACGGGCCCGGTGCAAGACGTCGAGGCATCGTCATGGCTGCTCGTCACCTGCACGTCGGTTGACGGCCCGACGCAGGTTCTCGTGGCCGCCGGCGCGCCGGGCGTCACCGTCACGCAGTTGGACTCGCTCGACGTCACGAGGCGCTTTGCCGAGGTTCGCTTCGACGCGACCCGCGTCCCGGCGGCGGCCGTGGTCGGGGCGCCGGGCGCCGACGACGGGCTGCCGGGCCAGCAGTTGGCCCTGGCGTGCACGCTGATTGCCGCCGAGTCGGTGGGGGCGATGGACCACGACTTCGAGATGACGCTGCAGTACGCCAAGGACCGCATCGCGTTCGGCCGTCCGATCGGTTCGTTCCAGGCGGTGAAGCACCAGTTGGCCGACACCAGCCTCGCGCTCGAGATGAGCAAGGCCATCACGTTGGCGGCGGCGCGCACGGTCGGCGCCGGCGACGACTACGGGCCTGAGGCGGCCAGCATGGCGAAGGCGTTCGTCGGCGAGGCCGGCATCGACCTGGTGCAGGCGTGCTTTCAGATCTTCGGGGGGATCGGCTACACGTGGGAGCACGATCAGCACCTCTACCTCCGTCGCATCACCACCGACGCCGGACTCTTCGGCGGTCCGGCTTGGCATCGCGAACGTCTGTGCCAACTGGCCGGGCTCTGAACGAGGGGGAATCACATGACCGACACGCTCGTGGACATCGACCAGTTCCGCCGGGAGGCCCGCGCCTGGATCGAGGCGAACCTGGAACCCCGCCGCTCGGGGGCCGGGCGGGCGGCCGGCGAGGCCATGACGCACGACGACATCGCCGAGGCCCGGGTGCTGCAGCGCCGGCTCTACGACGCCGGTTACGGAGGGATCTCGTTCCCGATCGAGTACGGCGGTCGGGGTCTCACGGCCGCGCACGAGCGGGCCTTCCGCGAAGAGGCCGCGGGCTACGTCACCCCCGACCTGGGTGTCGCCGGCAGCGTCACGTTCGGGCCCATCGCCCGCTCCATCCTGGAGCACGCTTCGCCGCAGTTTCGCGAGCGGCACATCCCGAAGATCCTCTCGGGGGAGGAGATCTGGTGCCAGTTCTACTCCGAGCCCGAGGCGGGCTCCGACCTCGCCGGCATCCGTACGCGGGCCACTCGCGACGGCGACCATTGGATCCTCAACGGCTCCAAGATCTGGAGCAGCGGGGCGTACTACGCCGACTGGGCGATGTGCCTGGCCCGCACCGACTGGGACGTTCCCAAGCACCGTGGCCTGACGTGGTTCGCGGTGCCGACCGACGCCGAGCGGCTCACGATCAATCAGATCACGCAGATCAATGGCAGCGCCGAGTTCTGCGAGGAGTTCCTCGACGACGTCGTCGTCACCGACGACGACATCATCGGCGAGGTCAACCGGGGTTGGTCGGTCACCCAGACGATGCTCGTGTACGAGCGGGGCGCGGGGGAGTCGGGTGTCTCCACACTCGAGTCGCGTCAGCTGGCGCCGGACCTGGTGGCCCTCGCCCGCCGCGTCGGGCGCACCGGCGATCCGGTCGCTCGTCAAGCCATCGCCCGAGCCCACATCAACGACTACGCCCAGTTCCACCTGGGCCGCCGGATCGCCGAGCGCCTGCGCACGTCGGCCACGCCCGATCCAGCCGTCGCCGCCTACAGCAAGCTGGCTGCCGGAATGTTCTCGCCGATCCGCGCCCGCCTGGCGCTGGAGGTCGGCGGGAGCGACGCGCTGGCGTGGCCGAAGGACGACGACGAGGGGCAGCGACCGGCGCTCAACTACCTCAACGGGCGCCAGATCGCCATCGCCGCAGGGACGAACGAGATGCAGCGCAACGGCATCGGTGAACGGGTGCTCGGACTGCCGCGCGAGCCCAGCTTCGACAGCACCAAGCCCTTCAACGAGGTGCTGCGCGGCTCACGGAACTGGAGCGGCCGGGTCAGCTGAGGTCGCCGAGCGGTGATCCGACGCGTGCACCTTGCCGCGGCGGCGCCGGCGCCTCGGTGGGTTGTCGTCACGGTTCGTGGTCGACGGCGGCTGCCCCCGCTCGTTCTCGTCGCGCTCGAGTAGCAAATCTGACGTGTCCACGCACCGAGAAGCAGGTTTGCACCGAGAAGCAGGACGGGAACGCTCACCCAGCGTGGGCGTAGCGGAGCGATGGCGCGCCGAGCGATGATTCGGTTCCCCGCCAGAGCCGAACCCCCTACGACTTGGCCTCGCCTTCGGCTTCCTTGGCGTCGGCCTCGATGGCCGCCGTGTCCGCCTTGAGCTCCTTCTTCTCGACCTTCTGGGCCTTCTTCATGGCCTTTTCGATCTTGGCGCCCATGTCGGACACGCCGACGACGACGAGCCCGGCTTGGCCCTCGTCGAGCTGCTCGCCGAGATCCTTGAGGTCCTTGCGGCTCATGCCGGCGGCGGCGTGACCGGCGACGGCGCCCAGCACGGCGCCGCCCGCGGTGGTGGCGGCGATGAGGCCGCCGCCGATGGCGGCGAAGGGAAACAGCACGACGACCAGGCCCGTGGCGAGACCGACGCCGCCGCCGAGCACCCCGCCCACGCGAGTGGGCGTCTCGTGCTTCTTGACGATCTTGACCTTGCCGTCGGGCTTGCGCTCGATCAGCGACGCGTCGTACGCGTCGATGAGACCGGCCTCGGTGTGCAGGTCCTTGATGAACTCGTAGTCGGACTCGGCGTCGTCCAGTGACGAGTACACACCCACGTACGCGATGAACGTGTCGACTGCCATTGTCGGCCTCCTGGCTCGGTACTTGTGTTCTGTCGATAGACCTCTGCAACCCGGGGCGGCATGGTACAAGCAGGATCGAGTCGAGCTTGGCCTTCAGCCGAGGAGCGGCGGCGTCAGCGGAGTCGCAGGCGGCTCAACGCCTGATCCGACGCCAAGCTCGCGGTCTGTCGTTCGACGAGGGGGATCATCTCCGGAGCGGTGAAGACCCAGAAGCGGTCGTTGCGGATGGCGTCGAGCACCAGCTGGCCGACCTCGTCGGGTTCCATCCCGCCGGTGATGGGGTCGAACGAGGCGTCGTCGTCACCGACGCCGGTGGACTGGCGCCGGTTCTCGTAGCTGTTGGCCACGATGCCGGTGTTGACGGCGCCCGGGCACAGCACGGACGTGCGCACGGGGGAGTGGGCGCCCCGCAACTCGCGCTCGAGCGTCGCCATCAATGCCACCACGCCGTGCTTGGCCACGTTGTAGGCGCCGAGGCGGGGCACCGCCAGCAGCCCGGCCATCGACGATGTCGAGTTGATGTGGCCCTCGTCCTCGCGCTCGATGATGGGCAGGAACGTGGCGACCCCGTGGATGGGGCCCCACAGATCGACGTCCAGCGTCCAGCGCCAGTCGTCCATGGTCGTCCTGGCGATCGGCTTGAAGAGCCCGACCCCGGCGTTGTTGCAGAGCACGTGCACGGCGCCGAACGCGTCGAGGGCGGCGGCGGCCAGCGCCTCGACCTCCGCGAGCTGCGTGACGTCGGTGCGAACGGCGATGGCCTGCGCGCCGCCGCCTCGCAGCTCCGCCGCCGCCTCCTGGAGCGGCTCCTCGCGCACGTCGGCCAGCACCACCTTCATCCCCGCGCCGGCGAACGCACGCGCGATCCCCAGCCCGATCCCCGACGCCGCCCCGGTCACCACGGCCACCCGATCCTCGACTCGCTCCATCGGCCTCCCCTTTCGGCGTCCGGGGTCTTAGCACCAGTTGGCCCGAGCGGTCACGTCCGGTGCTGGTCGTGGTCGGCCGGGTCAGGGGTGGAGGCGGTAGAAGCGGAGGCAGTCGTGATCGGTGGGGAGCATCCCGACGGATGCCAACCCAGCCGCCCTGGCGTAGCCCTCGAGGGTGCTCGTACGCAGGACGGTCCCGCTGGCGGCCATCCGGCGCATGGCGGCGAGGGCCTCGACCGGGTGGGCCATGTCGTGGAGCGCCTCGAAGCAGGTGACGAGGTCATAGCGACCGTGAGCTCCAGCGCCGGCGCCGGCCGTCGTGAAGGTGACGCGGTCGGCCACGCCGGCGCCGGCCGCGTTCGACCGGGCGTCGGTGACTGACGCCTCGTCGTTGTCGATGCCGATCACCGTGGCGTTGGGGTAGCCGCGGGCGATGGCGATCGACGACCATCCGCAACCGCACCCGACATCGGCCACGCGAGCGCCGGCGGCGGCGAGGCGCCGCGGTCGGTGGCGACGACGCCGCCGGCCGACGCCTGTCAGGCGGGTGGCTGCGTCGGTGGCGATGACGCCGCCGGCCGACCCCTGTTCGTCCGCATCTCACGATGAGTGGCATCGGCCCGGTGGTTCTCGGTGCATCTGCGCTTCTCGGTGCAGATCTGCCGCGGATTTGCCGCCGAAGTGCACCGAGAACGGGCTATGGCGATGAGGATCGACCACGCAGCGCGGTGGCACCTGATCGGACGGCTTCTTCGGTGCCGAGTCGCCTCACCTGCTGTCATTGACCGCACACCGGCAGTCGCCTGCCCGAGCGGCCCGCCTGCCCGAGTCGCCAGCATGCGACAACTGACGCGGTCGAGTTCCTCGGAACACGTCCCGCTCCCCGCCGGCCCCTGACCCCGGCGGGCGCGCCGCGCCTTTGACGCTGGGCGGGTCGGGTTCGTAGGTTCGGTCAATGACCGACACCGACATTTCGGGCGTGTGCGAGCCGGCCTTTGCCGCCGTGCGCGACGAGCTCGCTCGCAACTTCGACGAGCGTGACGAGGTCGGGGCCGCCGTGTGCGTGCAGGTCGACGGTCAGACCGTCGTCGACCTGTGGGGCGGCGTCGCCGATCGCGCCACGGGTCGGGCGTGGGCGGCCGACACGCGCGTCGTCGTCTACTCGTGCACGAAGGGGGCCACGGCGCTGTGCGCTCACCTGCTGGCCGAACGGGGCCAGCTGGACCTCGACGCGCCCGTCGCGCAGTACTGGCCCGAGTTCGCCACGAACGGCAAGGAGAACGCCCTCGTCTCGATGATGCTCGACCACTCGGTGGGCGTGCCGGCGCTCTCGGGCCCACTCGAGCCCGGCGCGATGTACGACTGGGACCACATGTGCGACCTCCTGGCCGAGCAGGCCCCGTGGTGGGTACCAGGGACCCGCAACGGCTACCACATGATCACCTTCGGGTGGACGGTCGGGGAACTGGTGCGACGGGTCTCGGGCCGCTCGCTCGGCACGTTCTTCCGCGAGGAGGTCGCCCAGCCGCTCGGACTGGAGTTCGACATCGGCCTCCCGGAGGCCCTCGAGCCGACGGTCGCACCGATGATCCCGTGGATGCCCGAACCCGACTACGACTCGTCCTTCACCCGCGCCATCCGCGACGAGCCGGCGGGCGTGTCGGCCATGGCCATGAAGAACATGATGAAGGCCCGCGCCAACGCCAACGACCGCGCCTTTCGCGCCGCCGAGCTCGGTGGCGGCGGCGGCGTGGCAACCGCGCGGGCCCTGGCCGGCATGTACGCCCCGCTGGCGTGTGGTGGCGGGCCACTGGTCGGCACCGACACGCTGACTCGGATGGGCGAGGTCTCGGTGGCCACGTCCGAGGATGCCGTGCTGCGCATCCCCACCCGCTTCGCGCTCGGCTTCATGAAGTCGATGGACAACCGCCGCCGCGTGCCCACGTCAGGCTGCAGCGCGGTGCTGTCGTCGCCCGCCTTCGGCCACGTCGGCGCCGGCGGCAGCCTCGGCTTCGCCGATCCCGAGGCGCGGCTGAGCTTCGGCTACGTGATGAATCGACAAGGCGCCGGGATCTTGCTCAACGACCGCGGCCAATCCCTGGTCGATGCGGTGTACCGCGCCCTTGGCTACCGCACCGACGCGCCCGGCGTCTGGCGCCGCTGATCGTCGGCCGCATCAGTCGGGGCGATCGAACTCCATGCCAGCCATGTCGCCCTGATCGCGCCAGTCCTGGAGCAGCTGGTTGAACGCGTTGATGCCGGGCGTGTACGCACCGAAGAAGGCGCTCCCGGCGCGAGGCGAACCTTCGTTGTTGTAGTACCCCGGCGTGCACGTCTCCAGGAAGCTGAGGCCGCCGACGTGAAAGCCGTTGAGGAGGTCGACCCACTCGGCTTGGGCCTCCTCGGTGGGTTCCACCGTGGTGGCGCCGCGTCGTTCGGCCTCGGCGATGACGTAGGCGATGTGCCTGGCCTGGTCGTCGAACATGGCGGTCATGTTCACGCTAAACGCGTTTTGTGACACTCCGATGTAGAACCAGTTCGGGAACCCGCGACTCGAGAAGCCGTGCAGCGTCTTGAGGCCGTCCGCCCAGCAGTCGAACAGCGACAGCCCGTCGCGGCCGTTGATCTCGATGCCGAGCCGGCGCCGGAAGTCGGCCGAGATCTCGAAGCCCGACGCATAGATGATGCAGTCGACGTCGTAGTGCTCGCCGTTGGCCACCACGGCGGTGCTGGTGATGCGTTCGACGCCCTTGGCCGCGCCCACGTCCACCAGGGTCACGTTGTCGTGATTGAAACACTCCAGGAACTCGTCGTTGAACGTCGGCCGCTTGCACATCTGCCGGTAGTAGGGCTTGAGCGACTCGGCCGTCTCCGGCTCCTGCACCGTGTCGTCCACCCGCTGGCGGATCTGGTTCATCTTGCGGAAGTCGGCGAGCTCCAGGATCTGCGCCCGCTCCTCCCGGGTCTTCGGCTTGTTGGCCCCCTTCGGCGCGGTCACGACGTTGCGGAAGATGTCCGTCCAGGCGTCGTTCACCAGGTCGACTTCCACCGGCTGGCCCGATGCGAGGGCACCGAAGTTCTCACGCCGTTCGCGTTGCCAACCGGGCTGCAGCGTCTCCCACCACTCCGGATCGGTCGGCTTGTTGCCCCGCCAGTCGACCGACGACGGCGTCCGCTGGAAGACGTAGAGGTGCGCGGCGTGCTGGGCGGCACGGGGCACGCACTGGATGGCCGTGGCACCCGTGCCGATGATGGCGACGCGCTTGTCCGCGAGCCCCGTCATGCCGCCGTTCGTGTCGCCACCCGTGTACGAGTAGTCCCAGCGGCTGGTGTGGAAGGAGTGGCCCTCGAACTCGTCGATGCCCGGTATGCCCGGGAGCTTCGCCCGCGTCGCCGTGCCGAGCGCCATGACGACGAAGCGGGCCTTGATGTCGTCGTCACGGTTGGTGCGGACGTGCCAGCGCTTCATGTCGTTGTCCCAGTCGATCGACCGCACCCGCGTCTGGAAGTGGGCCTTCTCGTACAGGTCGTAATGACGGCCGATTCGCTGGGAGTGCTCGAAGATCTCGGTGACGAAGGAGTACTTCTCCTTGGGCATGTAGTTGAGCTCTTCGAGCAGCGGCAGGTAGCAGTACGACTCGATGTCGCACTGGGCGCCGGGGTAGCGGTTCCAGTACCAGGTGCCTCCGAAGTCACCGCCGGCCTCGATGATGCGGAAGTCGGTGACGCCGTGCTCGGTCAGGCGGGCGCCGGCCAGCAAGCCGCTGAAGCCGCCCCCGATGATGGCCACCTCGACCTCGTCGGCGATGGGCGCGCGGGTGTAGGCCTGGTCGACGTAGGGGTCGTGTTCGGCGTACCACTCGTACTTGCCTGACAGCTCGATGTACTGATCGGCCCCGTCCTCCCGGAGGCGCTTGTCCCGCTCCCGCTGGTACTTCTCCCGCAGCTCGTCGGGATCGAACCCCAGCGCCTGGGTGTCGGTGACCATGGCGTCGCCCCTCGGTGCTCGTGCCTGCGTCACCTTCTCGTTCAGGCCTGGCCGAACATCATCATCCAGCCGTCCTTGTTCTTCGGCCGGTACACGATGTTGGTGGCCTTCACCGCGTCGAGGGTTCCTGACGACGGCAACGAGTAGCGATGACCGGGATAGACGATGGTGGCCTCGGGTAGCTGGGCCAGGCGCTGCAGGCTCTCGTACATGGCGTCGGCGTCGCTTCCGGGCAGATCGGTGCGACCGCAACCATCCAGGAACAACGTGTCGCCCGAGACCAGCCGCCCGTCGACGAGGAAGCACTGGCTGCCCGGGGTGTGACCGGGCGTGTGCACCAGCTCGATGCGCACGTCGCCGACCATCACCACGTCGCCTGGGTCGTGTACCGCGAGGTCGCCGTCGGACAGGTCGGTCACCTTCTTCACGTAGGCGGCCTCGGCCTCCTGCACGTGGACCTTGACGTTCTGGCGCTCGAGGAGCTCTCGCACCCCTTCGATCCGGTAGCCCATCATGGAGCCGCCGACGTGATCAGCGTGATAGTGGGTGGCCAGCGCGCCGACCACGGCCATGCCGTCGGAGCCCACCGACTCGATGAGCTCGTCGACGGCGTACGCAGGATCGACCAGTAAGCACTCACCCGTGGCCCGATCACCGATCGCGTAGACGAAGTTCACCATCTGAACGGCGACCTGATCGTTTCGGGCAAAGTCGCGACCCGACAGCAACTGGCGGAAGTACAAGCGGTCGTCCACGACACCGAGCCTAGGAGCCGGCGCCGGCTGCGACCTCACCGGCCGCCGATGATCAGCGGATCGTGAGCGCGTCGGCGATGGCGGCGCCCGTCGGCCAGGCATTGAGGTACGGCTCGGGGTCGTGTGGACGTTGGCCGTTGTCGATGAGCACGTCCTCGATCCGCGTGCCGAACACGTCGGCGAGGCGACCGACCGAGGCGACGCGGTCGCCGACGGCGGCGACGTTGACCCATCGCTGGGCCGAGCCGGGCCACGGGCCGCCCTCGCCGCTGGTGACGGGCGGCTCCAGCTGGCCGAGGATGATCGGGTGCCCGAGCGGCGACCCGAGGGTGACGAGCGTGTGCACCTTCCACTCCGGGTGACGTCGCAAGGCCGAGTAGGACACGACGGAGCCGAGACTGTGACCCACGATCACCCGGGTGTCGTCGGTGACGGCGCTGTCGATGCGCTCCGGGACGCGCTGACGGAGGTTTGGCTCGGTCGCCATGGTGGTCACCAGGTCGACCGTGCGCTCGTAGGCAGCCTGACCGGCGGCTTCACCGATCGCAGCGAACCCCGCGTCCTGGGCCGCCTTGGCCAGCATCTCCGACACACCGGCTCGCGACTGCTCGAAGCCGTCATCGACCGCTTGCGGGTCACGCCGGAACAGGTCGCCGTAGAAGCACACCGAGACATCGGCGTCGGTGATGGTGGCGCCCTCGCCATCAGTTGTCCCAGCCTTCGAGAAGTTCGCGAGCGCGGCCCTGCAGGCTGGCGATCGAGGTCCCGATGCGCTCCCACAGCGAGTCGGGCCGCTTGCCCCGGCGGTGCAGGCCGAGGTTGAAGCCGGCGATGATGGCGAACTTGTAGGCCGCCAGCGCACGGAACCAGGCAATGCCGGCGAGCGAGCTGTCCGCGGCGCCGGCGTACATGGTCACCAGCGTGTCGGCGTCGGGCAGCCCTTCCGGGATGGCACCCTCGTGGGTCCAGGCCGCCGGGTCGTTGAACGTGGCGATCCAGCCGACGTCCATGAGCGTCGGCCCGACGCTGCACAGCTCCCAGTCGAGCACGGCCTGCAGTTCGCCGGTGGGTGCGTAGTACAGGTTGGAGAACTGGAAGTCACCGTGGACGAGACCGACGTCGGCGGCGGCCGGCACCCGGTCGAGGAGGCGCTGGCGCAGCGCGGGTGTGTCGGCCAGCAGCGCCGGCTCGGCCGCCCGCCCGATGAACCGGTCCCACCGGGCCACCTCGTTCTCGAGGAGCACGGGCTCGCCCAGGTACTGGCACCGGTTCCGCCAGTCGATGCGATGGATGCCGGCCAGCGCGCTCATCGCCGCGCGTCCCATCTCCCGGCGCGTGTCGGGGGCCAGGTCCAGCACCCACCGGCTGCGATGGCCGCCACCCATGACGACGTCGCCGCCCTGGAGCTGCTCGACGACGAAGTAGGGCCGGTCGAACCACACGAGGTCGTCGGGCCCGCCGTACCACTGCACGCGGCAGTGCGGCACCGCCGACCCCTCGAGCGCCTTGAGGGCGGTGACCTGGCGGAGCATGTCGGCGGTGCCGACCCACCGCACGTTCGGCGGTGGCAAGCGCAGGAACCAGCGCTCGGTGGCGCCGCTGCTCGTCGCCGCGAACCCGTAGGCGAAGCCGGCGTGCCCTGGCATGACGGTGACCTCGTCGACGCTCACGCCGGGGTCGTCGTACTTCGATCGGCAGAAGCACACCAGTCGCGCTCGGAGCTCATCGAGTTCCATCATCGGCTCCTTGCCGGCACCATGAACCGGGTCTACACCCGCCGGGCTCGAGCGGTCAGGATGCGACTGGCCACCGGCTGGGGTGAGCCTCGCGTGGATCCGCCGCGTCTTCTTTGAGGGCGCGACACCAGCCGATCCACTGCGCTCGATGGCGGGAAGCAGGTGGCTCACAAACGTCGGTGCCGTCCCCGGCGATGCGGCCGTGGCCGGCGGTTTCTGCGTGCCGGTCGGCGCCGTAGGTGGCGGCACCCGCGCGCGGCGAGATGCCTCGACCCGGAACTCACGCTGGGTGAGCGCCTTCTCGGTGCAAATCAGCGTCTCGGTGCAGAACTGCCGCACCTTTGACACGATCACGCACCGAGAAGCGGCCAGGGCAGGCGCCCTCGACCGCGCCCCGCGGAAACGGTCGATCGAGCCGGTCGATCGACGATCGGCACGGCCGCCGCGTGCCCACCAACGTCGCGGGCCATGTTCGGTTGGACACCCCCGACCCGTGCCCAGGCGGCCCGACCGATCTGGTCGAGATGATGTGGGATGAGACCGAGCTCAGCCGGCGTAGTCCGGTGGGGTCGGGCAGGGACCGACCACCGCCTCGGCGGCCGCGGCGAACGCCAGCGTGGTCCGGTCGTGGAGGTAGGGCCCCACGATCTGCACCCCGACGGGGAGGCCCGAGCGGGCGATGCCGACCGGCACCACGGTGGCCGGGAGGTAGCAGGCACCCGCCGGGGCCATCCACCGGTTCAGCTCCCAGTACGGCCGCGGCCCCGCCTCCGTGGGCACGGTGCGCCCGGAGATCGGCTCGCTGTGGTCGTGGCGGATGGCGACGCAGGGCATGACCGGCAGCAGGAGGATGTCGTAGCTCTCGAAGAACGTCTCCATGCGGCGGCGCAGCTGGAGACGGCCTTCGTTGTGCGAGAGCCATTGCCGGTGGCGCATGCTCGTCTGTCGTTTCGCCACGGCGATGGGGCCCTCGCCTTCCGCCGCCGCGAACTCCTCCATCTGCATCGCGCTGTAGCCGCCGGCAATGGCGGCATTGACGAGCGCCTGGAACCGCTCCGCCGCCTTGGCCAGGTCGAACCCGGGCGTGGTCTCCCGCTGCACGTGGCCGCCGGCGTCGTCCAGTTGGTCGACGAAGCCGTGCAAGACGGTGGCCACCTCGGGATCGAGCGGGCAGGCGTCGTCGTCGAACCACGACGCCACGCGCAGCTCTGACAGTTCGCGGCCGCGAGCCGGTGGTAGCTCGAGCCGCCATCCGGGGCTGTTCCAGCGGTCCGGGCCGCTCATCAGCCCGAGCGCCAGGTCCAGGTCGGCCACGGTGCGAGCCATGGGGCCGGCCACGGCGATGTCGGCCTGAGTCAGGGTGCCGGGCGGACCCGGGATCTGCCCGTGGGCGGGCACGATGCCGTAGCTGGGTTTGTGGCCGTAGACGCCCGACATGTGGGAGGGCAGCCGGATCGACCCGCCGATGTCGGAGCCGAGCTCCAGCGGCGTGAACCGGGCCGCCAGCGCCGCCGCCGAGCCGCCCGAGGAGCCGCCCGGCGTGCGCTCGATGTCCCACGGGTTGCTGGTCGTGCCGAACACCTCGTTGTAGCTCTGCAGGTCCCCCGCGTAGATCGGCAGGTTCGTCTTCCCCCAGATGACGGCACCGGCTCGGCGGAGGGCGGCGACCGGCGCGGCGTCCTCTGCCGGTACGTGGTCGGCCAGCTCCGGGGCACCCGACGTGGTGCGCATCCCGGCCGTCGAGAAGCTGTCCTTCACCGTGATAGGGACGCCGTGCAACGGCCCGATGCGTTCGCCCCGCGCCGTCGCCGCGTCGGCGGCGTCGGCCGCCGCGAAGGCACGCTCGAGGTCGCGGGTCACCACGCTGTTCAGCGGCCCATCGAGCTTGTCCACCCGCTCGACCAGGTGCGTCAACGCCTCGCGGCTGGACACCTCACGACACTCGATCGCTGCCGCCAGCTCCGTAGCGGAAAGCTCGTGCAACCCCGTCATCGACGCCCCCTCACACGCGGCACCCAAGCCGATCAGAGCGGAGTGTACGCGCGCCGTACCGTGACATGATCCGTTGGTGACACAGCCTCACGCAGTCGACATCGACGCCGGCGAGGGCGGTGACCGATTCGCCAAGATCACGGACGGGGCGCTCGACAGTCTCCGTCGACTGATCGGCGTGCCGATCGCCGCCACCGTGGAGCCGTGGTGCTACGAGGCGACGCGTGACAACATCCGCCACTACGCCCACGGCATCGGTGACGACAACCCGTTGTGGTGTGATCCGGCCTACGCCGCCCAGACGCGCTACGGCACGATCATCGCCCCGCCGAGCTTCGTGTTCGCCCTCAACCGCATCCTGTCGGGCTACGTCGGCGGTCTGCCGGGCATCCACGCCATGTGGGCCGGCGCCGACCTGACCTGGGAGCGGCCGATCCGGCGTGGGACCGAGGTGCGGTCCGAGGCGCAGCTGAAGGATCTCGTCGAGCACCACACCAGCTTCGCCGGCCGGGCGTTCCAGCAGATCTACCACGTCGAGCTGTCCGACACCGATGGCGACCTGCTCTGCGCCGGGGACTCGTGGTGCTTCCGCACCGAACGCGACACGGCACGCGAGCTCGGGACGAAGTACGAGACGGCCAAGGCTCGGCCGCCGATGCGCTACGACGCCGAGGAGATCGAGCGGATCTTCGCGATGTACGCCGGCGAGAGCGTCCGGGGGGCCGCGCCGCGGTACTTCGAGGACGTCTCCGTCGGGGAGGTGGTGCCGCCCATCGCCAAAGGCCCCATGACGGTCACCGGCTTCATCGCGTTCGCGCAGGGTTGGGGTGGCCTGTACATCCGGGCCAACAAGCTGGCGTACCAGCAGTTGCAGAAGCATCCCGGTCTCGGCATCCCGAACGCGTTCGGCGTCCCGGACGTTCCTGAGCGGGTGCACTGGGAGAACGACTTGGCCACCGACGTCGGCACGCCCGCGGCCTACGACTACGGGCCCGAGCGGTGCTCGTGGCTGACCCACCACGTCACGAACTGGATGGGCGACGATGGTTTCTTGCGCCGCCATCAGAGCCAGATCCGCCATCACAACATCGTCGGGGACTGGATCGTCATCTCCGGTGCGGTGACGGCCAAAGGGATCGACGATGCCGGCCATGCGTTCGTGCAGATCGACCAGGAGGCCCGCAATCAGCATGGTGATCTCTCGGCGCGGGGGACGGCGACGGTGTGGCTGCCGACCCGTTCCTCGTAGGGACGCCGGGAGATGAGCGGCGACGTGCGGGGCGATCCGAGAGCGCTCGACGGAGCGTGGATGACCGAAGCGCTGGAATCCGCCGGCGTGGCGCGCGGGGCGACGGTGACGGCGGTCGGGTTCGACGGCTTCATCGGCACCGGGCAGATCGGCCGCAACGCCCGGCTCGTACTCGAGTGGGATGAGCCCGACGGCCGCCCCGCCAGCGTCGTCGGGAAGTTCCCGTCAGATGACCCGATGGCGCGCACCTCCGCCTTCGCCAACGGCACCTACCTCCGCGAGTACTCGTTCTACGACGAGGTGGTCCACACCGTCGGCATCCGGACGCCGGCGTGCTGGGTGGCGCGCTTCGACCCGGACACGCCCGACTTCGTGCTCATCATGGAGGACATGGTCGGCTCCGAGCAGGGCAACCAGTTCTCCGGCTGCTCGGCCGACGAGGTAGCCCTCGCCGTCGAGCAGGCCATCGCCCTCCATGCGCCCCGGTGGGGTGACGCGTCGCTGAGCCGCCTGGCCGCGTTCGACGACCGCGGCGAGGACCGCGCCGAGGGACTGGGCGCGTACTACGAGGCCACCCTGGAGGGGTTCGTGGAACGGCTGGGGGATCGTCTCGACGACGACGTGATCGAGCTCACCCGCCAGTTCGCCACCGTGATACGCCGCTGGCCCCACGCCAGTTCGACGCCCAAGACCATCGCCCACGGTGATTTCCGCCCGGAGAACTTCCTGTTCGGGCGCACGCCCGACGCACCGCCGCTAGTCGTCGTGGATTGGCAGACGGTGTCGCTCTCGCTCGGCGTGGCCGATCTGTCATACCTGTTCGGCGGTTCGCTGCGGCCAGAAGCGCGGGCCTCGATCGAACGCGACCTCGTGGAGGACTACCGGCAACGGCTCAACGCCGCCGGCATCGAGTACGGCGCCGACACGTGCTGGCGCGACTACCGCTTGGGCACGCTCCACGGCATCGTCATCACCGTCATCGCCACGGTGGTCGCCGAGCAGACCGAACGGGGCGACGATCTGTTCACGCTCATGGCCTCCCGGCACGGTCGCCACGCCATCGAGCTCGATGCCCTCTCACTCCTCACCTGACATCGCCTACGGCAGATCACCCTGGCGGAAGGCGGCCAGTGCCTCTCTCAGTCCGTGCTGGCCGATGTATCGGTTGACGCTGCGAACCGCGGGCGAGGCATGGGCGATGGCGTCGATCTCGGCGCCTTGCAGGAGCGCCTGGCGGAAGCCCTGGGCCTCCTGGGTGCGGTTTATGGCCAGCTTCTGCAGCGCCAGCAGATCCTTGGGCGTCTGGGCGACCAGGCGGGCGTAGGCCATCACCTCGTCGGCCAGATCGGCGGCGGGCACGACGCGGTTGAACAGACCCATCGCCACGGCGTCGGCGGCGTCGATCACCGCGCCCGTCGGGAAGAACACCTCCTTGGCCTTCTTCGGGCCGACGAACCACGCCCAGAACGACGCCACGTAGCCGGCTCCGAGCGGCAACTGCGGGGTCCCGATGCGGGCGTCGTCGGCCACGAAGGTGACGTCGCAGATGGCGGCCAGTTGCGTTCCACCGGCCAGACACACGCCGTGGACCTGGGCGATGACCGGAAGCGGCAGATCCCACACCTGCAGCCAGCCCCGCACGATGCGTTCCAGGCCGGCGCGGTCGGCGGGCACGCCGGTGGCCACCATGTCGCCCGACGTGACGTCGTAACCGGCGCAGAACCCGCGGCCCGCACCCCGCACGATGGCGACGTGGACCCCAGGGTCGGCGGCGGCACCGGCAAGGGCGTCCAGCAGATCCCGCTGGAGCTGTGGCGTGATGGCGTTGAGCTTCTCGGGCCGGTTCAGCGTCACCGTGGCGACGCGCCCGTCCACCTCGTACAGGATCGTCTCGTCCATCGAAGTCCCCCCTCAGCAATCGTGCGGTCGATCAGACTGGACGGGCCGGCGCCGGACGCACCCACGCCGCCGGGCGCTTCTCGCGGAACGATGCCATGCCTTCCTGGGCATCGTCACTCGTGAACAGCCGCGCCGACAGCTCGCTCGTCCACGCGAAGGCCTCGTCGACATCCATGGCGGGGACGCGATCGAGCAGTTCCTTCGACGCCGCGATGGCGGCCGGGTTCCCGGCGAGAAGATCGCCGATGACGGCGTCGACTTCGGCGTCGAGCTGATCGCGCGCCACGGCGGTGTTGATCAGCCCGATGCGGGCGGCCTCGGCGGCCGGGAATCGGTGGCCGCGCAGGAAGGTGGCGCGAGCGTCGGCCGAGCGCAGCTTCGGTAGGCACACGACCGAGATGACGGCAGGCGCCACACCGATGCGCACCTCGCTGAAGCCGAAGGTGGTGTCGTCGGCGGCGATGGAGATGTCCATGGCGGCGGCGAGACCGACGCCGCCCGCGACGCAGTGCCCGGCGACGCGCCCGACGTAGGGCTTGGGGGAGCGACGCACCCGGCCGAACAGGTCCTGGGGCGTGCGTACGGCGACGGGCGCGCTCGCGCTCGAAGCCTGGGCCAGGTTGGCTCCGGCACAGAACGTGTTGCCCTTGTTCGTCACCACGATCACCCGCACATGGGGGTCGGCCTCGGCGCCGTCGAGCGCTTCCACGAGCTCGCCGACCAGCTCCGTGCTGAGCGCGTTGCGCCGGGCCTCGTCGGCCAGCGTCGCGGTGAACACGCCCCCATCGAGGGACGTCTCGACGAAGCCCATCAGGCACCGCCCTGTCGCCGCGCCGGTTCGCACTCATGGTCAAGCGATGTCATCGGGTTCGTCTCCGTGTCGTGGATGGGTTCTGGTCGGGTGCGCTCAGGCCCCGCAGGACGACGTCGACGACGGTATCGGCGGCGTCCTTCGGTGACGAGCTGAGCGTGGCGTACACATCGGGCCGGGTGAACTCGCTACCGAGACCGGCGAGCACGTGGGAGATGGCGGCGGTGTCGACCGGCGCGACATCGCCGCGCTCGACGGCGAGGTCGAGCAAGGTCTTGGTGATGTCGAACAGGTAGTGGTCGTGGCCGGCGCTCAACTCGCGTGCGGCAGGCACTGCGGCGAGGTCACGGGCGAAGGCTTCGGTCCAGCCGCTGATGGCGACCATCGCCGAGGCCAGATAGGCGCGCAGTGCGTCGAGCGGCGCCATGCCCGGCTCGATGGCGGTGCGGGCGTTGCGGCCGATGCGCCAGAGGCTGCGGTCGATGACGATGAGGACGAGCTCGTCACGGCTCGGCGCCAGTGCGTAGAGCGTCCGCAGCGAGCAGTTCACGCACGACGCCAGCTCGGCCATGGTGAAGGTGGCGAAGCCGTCGGCGAAGACCACACCAAGCTCGTCGAGGATCTGACGCTGCCGCAGCGTGAGCTGCCGCTCGCGGTCGCGGTCGAGCACCGGATGCGGCGGCGGCACGCTGCGGATGCGTCGCGCCATCTCGCCGTCGTCGACGAGCGCGACCGACGCCGTCATGACCGTCCGCTCACGTCAGCGGGCGTCCAGCAACGCCGACGGGATGTCGACATGACGGGCCCGGAGCCACTCGCCCAAGCTCTTGGCCTGGCCGTCTGGGCGGGTCGAGGCCGCCACTCCCTCCTGCAGCAACCCGACGATGACGAAGTTCAGCGACCGGATCGCTGGCAGGCGATACCGCTGAATGGGGAGATCGGCGGTCTCGGGCAGCAGGCGGCGCACCTCGTGGACCGTCAGGAAGCCGTCGAGCCACGCCCATGCGTCGTCGGCGCGGGCGAACACGCCCAGGTTGGCATTGCCCCCCTTGTCCCCCGAGCGGGCGCCGACGACGCGCCCGAGCGGGGCTCGGACGGTGGGGCCGGCCGGGGCCGTCGCCGCCGGACCGGGCCGGCCCTCGACCGAGGTGGCACCGGCGGGGGCGACCGAGTCGACGACCGTGCGGTCGCCGCCCAACACGACGACGTGCTGCGGCACGAGGTCGGCGGGCACCAGCGCCGGCCGGTACACGCCGTAGGCACGGGCTTCGGTGCTGCCGCCGTAGCTGAAGAAGCCCGGGATGGTGGCCAGGCCCAGCTCGACGGTGGCATCGAAGATGGCCCGCCCGACCTTGCGCTCGTCACGGTCCTTGAGCGTGAGCCGCCACATGGCCACGGCCTCTTCGTTGCTGGCCGGGTCGTCCTTGTCGGTGCGCACCAGCTTTGCCGTCACGCTGTCGAAATCGCTGGGCTTCGACGGGCACGCCTCCCAGAACGCGGCCTCGATCAGCTCGGCCTTGGCCTCGATGTCGAGGCCCGTGAGGGCGATGGAGACGTCGTTGCGGTAACCGCCCCACTCGTTCATGGCCACCTTGAGGGTCGGTGGCGGCGGCTCGCCCAGGGTTCCTGACACCCGCACCCGGTCGCGGCCGACCTGCTCGAGCTCGATCGTGTCGAAGCGTGAGGTGACGTCGGGCCCGAGGTACGCCGGGCTGCCGATCTCGTACAGCAGCTGCGACGTGACGGTGCCGACAGAGACTTCGCCTCCGGTGCCGTCGTGCTTGCCGACGACGCACGAGCCGTCGGCTGCCACCTCGGCCCACGGGAAGCCCGTGCGAGTCATCCCCGGTACTTCGGTGAAGAAGGAGTAGTTGCCTCCGGTGGCCTGGGTGCCGCACTCGATGATGTGGCCGGCCACCACCGCACCGGCCAGCGCGTCCCAGTCGTCGCGGGCCCAGCCGTGATGCCATGCCGCCGGTCCGCACACGATGGCGGCGTCAGTGGTACGCCCGGTGACGACGATGTCGGCGCCCCGCTGCAACGCCTCGACGATCCCCCAGCAACCCAGGTACGCGTTGGCACTGATGAAGCGCGAGGTGTCGCCGACCGGCTCGCCGGTCTCGAAGTGGGCGAGATCGACACCGGCGGCGACGAGCTCGTCGAGCCGGCTCAGGATGTTGTCGCCGTTCACGTAGGCGATGGTCGGGGCGAGCCCGAGCCGCGCCGCGACCTGGGCGACGGCTTCGGCACAGCCGTCGGGGTCGAGACCGCCGGCGTTCGAGACCACCTTGATGCCGCGGTCGAGGCAGGTGCCCATGACCTGTTCCATCTGGGCGACGAAGCTGCGGGCGTAGCCACCGCCTGGCCGCTTCGCCTGCGTGCGAGCGAGGATGAGCATGGTGAGCTCCGCCAGCCAATCGCCGGTGAGCACATCGATCGTCCCGCCCTCCACCATCTCGCGCGCCGCCGACAGGCGGTCGCCGTAGAAGCCGGAGCAGTTGGCGATGCGGATCGGTTCGGTCATGGGTTCCCCCCGTCGTCGGCGGACTCTTCGAACACCAGCAGCACCGCGCCGTTCTCGACCTGTTGCCCGCTCACCACTCGGACTTCGGCCACGCGGCCGTCGGCGGGTGCGTTCATGTGGTGCTCCATCTTCATCGCTTCGAGCACGATCAGTGTCTGCCCCGCGGCGACGGTGTCGCCGGGCTGGCAGCGCACGTCGAGCACGACCCCGGGCATGGCGGCCACGAACCCGCCCACCGGGGCCGATGCGCCGGGCACGACGAAGCGGGGGACGATGTCGAGGGCCACCGTGCCCCGCACCGCCTGCACGAAGATGCGGCTGCCGGTCAGCGTCACACGCGCCGATGACCGCCGGCCGTCCACCTCGGCATCGATCGACGACGGCGTCCAACCATGCACGCGTGCAGTGGCGTCGCCGATGGCGAAGCTGCCGTCGCGCCGCGACGCGTAGCGAACGTCGACGGTTCGACCCGCCACCGAGAACGTCGTCTGTTGCGCCGGCAGCCGCGCGTTGCGCCAGCCGCTCGCCACGCCGGCGAGCACCTTGGCCTCGGCCCGGTTCCGGCCTTGCAGCCAGAGGGCGGCCAGCGTGGCCACCCGTTCGGCCTCGCCGTCGGACAGCTCGAGCACGGGCCCGGGCGAGAGCCGTTCGATGAAGTCGGTGGTCGTGTCGCCGGCCAGGAAGCCCGGATGACGCAGGGTCGACACGAGGAAGTCGCGATTGGTCGTGACACCGGCGAGGTGGAGCCGTTCGAGGGCGAGGGCCAGCCGAGCGGCCGCCTCGGCGCGTGAGGGCGCGTGAGCGATCACCTTGGCCAGCATGGGGTCGAAGTCGACACCCACCACCGAGCCGGTCTCGACACCACTGTCCCACCGAACGTTCGAGTCGGGCGCGGGTTCGAACGCGGCGAGGGTGCCCGTGGCCGGGAGGAAGCCGGCGGCCGGGTCCTCGGCGTAGAGCCGCACCTCGACGGCGGCGCCGGCCACACCGATGTCGCTCTGCGAGTAACCGAGCGGCTCGCCCATGGCGACGCGCAGCTGCTCGCGGACGAGGTCGAGCCCGGTCACCGCCTCGGTGACCGGATGCTCGACCTGCAGCCGGGTGTTCACCTCCAGGAAGAAGAACTCCCGGGTGGCGTCGTCGACCAGGAACTCGACCGTGCCGGCCGAGCAGTAGCCGATGGCCTTGCCCAAGCGCAGGGCGGCATCGCCCAGAGCCGCTCGCATGACCGCATCGACGACCGGCGACGGGGCCTCCTCGATGATCTTCTGGTGGCGGCGCTGGATCGAGCACTCGCGCTCGCCGAGGTGCACGAGGTTGCCCGCGGTGTCGCCGAGCATCTGGATCTCGATGTGGCGCGACCGAGGCGACGTAGCGCTCGAGGAAGACCCGATCGTCGCCGAACGCGCTGGCCGCTTCCCGGCGGGCGGCGGCCACCGCATCGGCCAGGTCGGCGGGCCCGTCCACGATGCGCATGCCCTTGCCGCCGCCTCCGGCGGCCGCCTTGACGAGCACGGGGAACCCGACGGTGCCGGCGTCGTTCGGATCGTCCGAAGAGGGCAGCGTGGGCACGCCGGCGTCGACGGCGGCGCGCTTGGCGGCCAGCTTGTCGCCCATGGCGGCGACCGCCTGGGCGGGAGGCCCGACCCACACCAGCCCGGCGGCGGCGACCGCCTCGGCGAAGGCGGCGTTCTCCGAGAGGAAGCCGTAGCCGGGATGGATCGCGTCGGCCCCGGTCGCCAGCGCGGCGGCGATGATCGCGTCGGCGTCGAGGTAGCCGTCCGTGAGGCGCACCGCCTCGTCGGCCTCGGCCACGAACGGCGCGGCGGCGTCGGCGTCGACGTACACCGCGACGCAGCGCAGCCCCATCGCGTGAGCCGTGCGGAAGACCCGCCGGGCGATCTCACCGCGGTTGGCGACGAGCACGCTCGAGAACGGTCTCGCCGTCACAGCCGGAACACCCCGTAGCCGTCCGCGCCTTGCACGGCACGGTTGCCCACGACCGACAGGCACATGCCGAGCACGGTGCGCGTGTCCCGCGGATCGATGATGCCGTCGTCGCTGACCGCACCGGACGCGACGAGCGCCAGCGACCCCTGCTCCTGCACCCGCTCGGCGGCGGCCACGGTCTTGGCGTCCTCCTCCTCGTCGAACGGGATGCCTCGGCGTGCCGCCTGCCCGCGACGAACCTGGGACATCACGCCGGCGATCTGCTTCGGGCCCATCACCGCGATCTTGGCCGTCGGCCAGATGAACGTGAAGCGGTTGCCGAAGGCCCGGCCCGACATGCCGTACGTGCCGGCGCCGTACGACGAGCCGATGATCACGGTGAGGTGCGGGACGGTCGAGTTGGCGACCGCGTTGAGCATCTGCGAGCCCTTCTTGATGATGCCGGCAGCCTCGAAGTCCCGTCCCACCATGTAGCCGGTGATGTTCTGGAGGAACAGCAGGGGCACGTCGATCTGGTTGCACAGCTGGATGAAGTGCGTCGCCTTCTCGGCCGACTCTGGGTAGAGCACGCCGTTGTTGCCCACGATGCCGACCGGATAGCCGTGGATCGACGCCCAGCCGCACACGACGGTCGGACCGTAGCGGCGCTTGAACTCCTCGAACCGCGAGCCATCGACGACGCGGGCGATCACCTCGCGGACGTCCACGGGTTGGCGCAGATCGCGACTCACCAGACCCAAGCAGCTCCTCGGGGTCGTGCACCGGCTCGTCGGCGGCGAGCGACGGCGGCGGTCCGTCCTTGCGCCAGTTGAGGTGCGAGACCACCTCGCGGCAGATGCGGATGGCGTCCATCTCGTCCTCGGCGAAGTAGTCGCCCAGGCCGGACACCTCGGCGTGCAGCTTGGCGCCGCCCAGCGTCTCGTCGTCGCTCTCCTCGCCGGTGGCCATCTTCACCAGGGGCGGTCCGGCGAGGAAGATCTTGGACTGCTCCTTCACCACGATGACGTAGTCGGACAGGCCCGGCTGGTAGGCACCCCCCGCCGTCGACGAGCCGAACACGACGCACACCGTCGGGATGCCCAGCTTCGACAGCTCGATCATCTCGTAGAACGGCCGGCCGGTCTCGGCGAAGTGATCGGTCTGCACCTTCCGGCCACCCGTCTCGGCCTCGACGCGCAGGTCGGCGCCGGCCGACTCCACGAAGCTCACGTAGGGGATGCGGTTGTCGCGCGCCAGCTCGATCGCTCGGCTCCACTTCTTCGCCGCGTACGGCGTGAGCGCGCCACCCAGCACCGACGGGTCGTTGCCCATCACCACGCACTCCACGCCCGCGATGATGCCGATGCCGACCACCATGCCGCCGCCCATGACGTAGTCGGAGTCGTAACCGGCGAGGGCGCTGATCTCGAGGAAGGGACTGTCGGGGTCGAGGACGTCGGCGATGCGCTCGCGGATCGGCAGCTTCCCCCGTGACCGCATGCGCTCCATCGACGCCGGCCCGCCACCGGCGGCGGCCTCGTCGAGCAGCTTCTCGATGACGTCGAGCTGATCGAGCATGTCGGCGCGGTTCTGCTGGAACGAGTCGCTGGCGGTGTTGAGCGACGATTGCAGCGGAGGAGCGAGCAACGTGCGTTCCATGGCCGGACGTTACACATGGTAATCTCGGGCTGTCGAAATTACCTGCCGTTGTCGGTCGCTACGTTCGCTGACCGGCCGGCCGAGTGGGGGATCATGCGCACCAAGGTCTGCGAGATGTTCGGCATCGAGTTCCCGATCCTCGCGTTCACGCATTGTCGTGACGTCGCCGCCGCGGTGACCAAAGCCGGCGGCATGGGCGTGCTCGGCGCGTCGGGCATCACGCCCGAGGAGCTCGACGTCGATCTGCGCTGGATCCGCGAGGAGGTGGGCGACCGGCCCTTCGGCGTCGACGTGATCGTGCCGGCCAAGTACGAAGGAGCCGACGAGGGGGGTCTCAGCTGGAGCCGGCTCGAGGCGATGATCCCGCCGGCGCACCGGGAATTCCTCGACGACATGATGCGCCGCTACGAGGTGCCGCCGCTGCCCGACGACGAGGGATCCCGCGGGCGCAGCGATCGGGCCGCGCCGATGAGCCTCAACCAGGCGCACGGCCTGCTGGAGGTGGCGTTCGCCCATCCGATCAGCCTCATCGCCAACGCACTCGGACCGCCGCCCAAGGAGATGCTCGATCAGGCGGCGCGCCTCGGCGTCAGGGTCGGGGCGCTGGCCGGCAAGAAAGCGCACGCCGTGCGCCACGTCGCCGCCGGTGTCGATCTGGTGATCGCCCAGGGCTACGAGGCGGGCGGGCACACGGGCGAGATCGCCACCATGGTGCTGGTGCCAGAGATCGTCGACGCCGTGGCGCCCGTTCCCGTACTGGCGGCGGGCGGCATCGGTCGTGGCCGGCAACTGGCCGCTGCGCTCACCCTGGGTGCGGAAGGGGTGTGGTGCGGCTCTATCTGGTTGACCACGGAGGAGGCGGAAACGCACCCGACGGTCAAGCAGAAGTTCCTGGACGCGTCGTCGTCGGACACCTTGCGCTCCCGATCGCGCACCGGCAAGCCGGCCCGCCAGCTGCGCTCGGCGTGGACCGACGAGTGGGAGGGACCCAACTCGCCGGGTCCGCTCGGCATGCCGCTGCAGCCGGCGCTCATCGCCGAAGCCTCACGCCGGGTCGACCGGGCCGCCAACGATCCCAACTCGAAAGCGGCCCAGCTGGCCAACTACTTCGTCGGTCAGATCGTGGGCGAGATGAACCAGGTGAAACCGACCCGCCGCGTCATGCTGGAGATGATCGACGAGTTCATCGACGCCATGCAGCGGGTCGACGCGATGATGGAGTAGCACGCTCGGTCATCTGCTGGCGTTGAGGTGTTGGGCCAGCGCGGCGCGGGTGGCATCCCGTGATGCCGCGTCGGGGGCGGCGATCTCGAGGCGGAAGTCGGTGACGCCGGCTTCGGCATAGGCGCCGAGGCCGTCGAGGACGCGCTCCCACGTTCCGATGAGATGCAGCTCGGCCGGCTCGGCCAAGCCTTCCTTGTCCTGCACGATGGCGTAGGACGGCACGGTGCGGTACCGCGCCGCGGTCTCGCGTGCGAGGGCGTAGGCGCCGGCCGTTCCGTCGGCGTTGTCCGTGACGCAGATGCGGATCAGGGCCATGATGCGGGGCTCGGGCCGTCCGGCGGCCTCGGCCGCCGCCCGCAGCGTGGGTGCGACGTACGAGCCGATCGTGCGCGGTCCGCATTGGCCAACCGTCGTGCCCTGCACTCGGCGACCGGCCAGGTCGAGCATCTTCGGTCCCAGCGCCGCCAGCAGGATGGGCGTGTCGGGGGCGTTGATGTTCAGCAGCGCGTGAGTCGTCAGCTCGCTGCCCTCGACGTCGGCCTGCTCGCCGGCGAGCAGGGGTTGCAGACCGTCGATGAAGTCGCGAGTGAAGGCCAGGGGATGCTCCCATGGCAGGCCCATGCTTGCGCTCACGGCCTGCCGTGACGCCGCGCCGATGCCGAGCGTGAACCGGCCGTTCAGCGCGCTCTGCGCCGTCCGCGCCAGTTGGGCCACGCCGATGGGGTGCCGGCCGTAGAGCGGCACCACCGACGTGCCCACCTCGGAGAGGCCGGCCGTGTCGTCGGCGGTGGCCGCCAACGCGACGATGGGGTCGACCGCGTTGGCGTGGGAGATCCAGAGGCTGTCGAACCCTGCGGTGACGGCGTAGCGGGCGACCTCGCGCACCTCCTCCATCGACGCCAGCGTGGTTCCACCGGCGAGACCCCAGCGCACCCCAAGACGATCAGTCATCCGGTCATGATCGCACGGCACCCCAGTGGCGACGGCGAGGCCGCACCGACGGCCGTCGCCAGGTCGTCATGGTGCGCCCACCAGTGGGGCGTGCGATCCTGCCTTGGTGGACGTGGTGCTCAGGCCCATGGATGCCGCTCGTGTCGACGCGTTCCTGGCTCGTTCACGTGCCGCCTACGTCGCTGACCTCGTGGCCGCCGGGAGCCCGCCCGTGATGGCGGAGGAGACTGCGGATCGGCAGCAAGGCGAGGCGTTCCCGAATGGACGGCCGGCGCACGGGCACCTGCTTTTCGGAGGACGCGGCGTGGGCCGGGCCGTGATGACGTTGGCCGAGGCGGAAGTGCGGGCCCGCGACGGTCGAGAACTGGGATTGAACGTGTTCGGCGACAACGTCGCCGCCAGACGCCTGTACGAGTCGCTCGGCTACGTCGACGTGTCTGTTCGGATGCACAAACCGCTTTGAGGGCGAGCCCACCGGCCGCTGGGTGGCCGATCGTCGTCGGAGGTGCAGCCGCTTCCGTTGTCACGGAGCGCTCGCCCGCGGTATCGAGCGCTGTCGGTAGCGGCATCGTCGCCGGACGAGAGGTCCTCCGCCGAAGCTCACGTTACGTGAGCGTTTCGGTGGCGTTCTCGGTGCATCTGTGCATCTCGGTGCACTAGCGCCGCAGATTTGACGCCGAAGCGCTACCAGAAACGGCCACGGATGCCCGCCGTTGACCACGCACCGTGATGACGACCAATGCGGCCGGTCGACCACCGCCCCAGGCCCTGTCGAGATCATGCGGAACGCCAACGAGGTCCCGTCGCTACCCCTCACGCGGTGACGTCCGACCGCGAGGCACCTGACCCCTCGTCCGCCCTTTCGCTCGATGTCACTGGCCGACACCCTCGTGACGGCGTTCGTCCGTGAGCAAGTGGATGCGAAGCCGGGCGAGGTAGAGGCGCTAGTCGTCGCGGCTGCCGATCGTCTCGGCGTCACTCCTACCGACCTCGATCATGCGATCTGGCGCTACGAGTCCGACCGACGCGCCAAGGACTGAGCGCGCCGACGAGATGGCGCGAAGAGGGTACGTGCGAACCGAGATGGACTGGTCGGTGACGATGCGACAACCCGTTGCGACCATGGACGCATGACCTCGAAACGACGACGGGATGTGAGCCTGTTCGTCCTTCCGGTGCCAGCACGCTGCGCGACGAGATGGCCATGAGCGGGCGGCGACTCTTGGCCGCCGGCGTGCAGATCCCGTTGGCCGCCTACAGGTGTCAGCCTCTCTGAGCTTCCGCCTTGTGCGGGCACGATCGAGCGCAGGGCTCTATTTGACGCGCACGAGCACGCGCCGTAATGTACAACCAGATGGTTGTACATGTCGGACCCGGCAAGCAGCAGGACGCCGATCGGATCGATCGGATGCTCCATGCCTTGGCCGATCCCACCCGCCGCGACATCGTCGGATGGGTGCTCGGAACGGAGCAGTCGGTCACGAGGCTGGCCGAGCGCTACCCGATGAGCTTCGCCGCGGTGCAGAAGCACGTCGCCGTCCTGGAGCGCGCCGAGCTGATCCACAAGCGGCGCCATGGCCGGGAGCAACTCGTGCGGGGCGACATCGAGACGCTCCGCATCGTCAACCGTCTGCTCGACCAGTACGAAGCGGTCTGGCGCAGCCGCATCGACCAGATGGACGAGATCCTCGCTGAGACCGACGCAGTTGGCCGCGGGTCAAGGAGACGAAGGAGCAAGGAGAAGCACCTATGACCGTCAAGCACGTGAAGAAGAACCCCGCGACCCTCACCCTGGAGGTGACCGCCGAGTTCCGGGCGCCCGTCGAACGGGTGTGGCAGCTCTTGGCCGATCCTCGCCAACTTGAGCGCTGGTGGGGTCCGCCCACCTACCCGGCCACGTTCGTCGACCACGACCTCGTGCCCGGCGGCACCGCGAGCTACTTCATGACCGGGCCGGAGGGCGACAAGCACGGCGGTTGGTGGCGCGTGCTGGCCGTCGAGGCACCACACGTGCTCGAGGTGGAGGACGGCTTCGCCGACGACGCCGGCGCCCCCAATCCGGACATGCCGACGACGACCATGCGCCTGGTCCTCTCCGAGGCGGCTGGCGTCACTCAGATGGTCATGACCTCGACGTTCCCCTCCGTGGAGGCCATGGAGCAGATGGTCAACATGGGCATGGAGGAAGGCCTGCGCGAGGCGATGGGCCAGATGGACGAGGTCCTCGCCGCCTGATCGAGCGCGACGGGCGCCGGCGCACCGGCGATGGAAGTGCCGGGCTCGACGTCATACTCAGGGCTGACGCCGGCCACGTGCCAGACCCGTCCCTCATCCCGTGAGCGCGCGGCCGTTCTGGCGCCGGACCGGAGACAAGGGGCCGATCGTCAGCCCGCAGGTCGTGGACGCGCTCATCGCGTTCGCGTTCGGCTTGTTCGTCCTGGTGGCGTTCTTCACCGCTGAACGCACGCCTCACTCCGCTGGCGAGCCCGACGCCTTCAGCGCGGTGATGATCGTCGTGGCGTGCGCAGCGCTGGCCTTCCGCCGGCGGTGGCCGGTGACGGTGTTCACCGTGGTGGGCGCGATGTCCCTGACGCTCCACATGCTCGGCTACCCCGACGGGGGCCTTCCGTTCGCGCATGACGTCGGCGGACGTCGACGGCTCGACCACACCCGTCATGGGTCTGGACACGTCAGTGATCGGTTCGCTCTACGACCTGGAGGTCAGTGGGGGCTCGATGGCCGCGATGCAAGACGGCGGTGTCGCCGTGTCATCGGACGTCGCCCGTGACGACGGGTTGGCCGTCGGCGATCAGGTGCCGTTCCGTTTCACTGACGGCACCACGGAGCCGCTCACCGTCGCCGCCATCTTCAACGGCAACACCGTCGGCGGCGACGCCAGCTGGATCGTCGGCCTCGACACGTTCGATCGTCACGTGACCGACCAGTTCGACCGCAAGCTGTTCGTGAAGGTCGATCCGGCGGTGCCGGCGGCCGAGTCCCGAGCGGCGCTGGACGCCGTCCTCACGAAGTGGCCCAACGCTGAACTGCAGGACCGGGCCAGCTTCGAGCAGGGCATCGCCGAGCCGATCGACTCGTTGCTGAACCTGATCTACGGGCTCCTGGCACTGGCCGTCGTGATCGCACTCATCGGCATCGCCAACACGCTGGCGCTGTCGGTTCACGAGCGGACGCGAGAGCTGGGACTGTTGCGAGCCATCGGCATGCAGCGGGGTCAGGTGCGGCGATCGGTCCGGCGTGAGTCCCTGTTGATCGCCATACTGGGCACGGCATTGGGTGCGGTGCTCGGGGTCGGCGGAGCCTGGGCCATCGTCAAGGCCCTCGAGGACCAAGGCGTGACGCAGTTCGTCGTGCCGGGTGGCCGGCGGGCGGTCATCCTGGGCATCGCCTGTCTCGCCGGCGTGCTGGCGGCGGCCGGACCGGCGAGGCGGGCGGCCAAGCTCAACGTCCTGGATGCCATCGCCAGCGAGTAGCGCAACCGAGTCGTGACGCACCGAGTGGCCCCGCAACGGTGCGGGGCCGCTAGAGCCCGCTGATGACGCCCCACGTGGCCAGGGCCCCGATGGTCGAGGTCCACCGGCCGTAAGCGGTGTAGTAACCGACCGCCCACGTCGTCTGCTCGTTGAGATGAAACTCCTTGGCCGGGAGATCGCCGTTGATCACCGGGTCCGACATGTTCCGCACGGCGGCCCAGTGCGGCGGGTGGGCGAGCTCCGAGCAGGCGAGTCCCAGGACGGCGTCGCCCATCTCGACCGCCGCGCCCTCCTTGCCGAGATGGTTCGTCGTCGTGCCGTACTCGAAGTAGTCGGTCGTGAGGATGGGGTGGAACTCCGGCATGTCCCGGCCGCCGAGTTCGAGGCGGATGCTCGGTGTGTGCGGCGGCGTCGTGAGCAGGGGGCTGGTGAAGCCGAACTTGTCGGTCGGAGGACCGAAAGGTGGTTCGGCGATCTGCCCGGCGTAGGTCTGCATGAGCGTGGCGGCGGTGTCGAGCTGGGTCGTCGGGAGGTCCCACTCGCTGCGGAAGGTCTGGCCGTTGAAGGTCTCGTGGCGGAACTCGTCCTGCAGCCGGAACTTGCCCGCACGAGTGACGACGACGTCGCCGAGGAGCACGTCGTCGAAGACGCTGCCCGCGGTGCCGACCGTGAGGACGACGTCGGGCGTCGCCTCCTTGATGATCTGGAGGAAGAAGTCCTTGACCGGCAGGGTCGCTGTACCGTCGCCCGTCTTGATGCCGTCCTGGTTGAGATGGAGCTCGGACTTCATGCACAGGACCGAGACACCGCCGACAGTGGCCGGCATGTAGCTGCCGAGACGCTTCGACGTCGCGGCGGGAGCGCCAGGCCGGATCTTGGGCCGGTACGATTCGTAGTCCCGGGCGTATGGATACCAACGGGTCGGGGGTTGACGGGGCGTCATGATGTGGGCGAGCCCGGCCAACTCGTCAACGGTCCAGGTGACGACGACCACGTCGGCATGGGGAAGGGGATCCGTCGGCCCCGGCTTCGGCGAGAGGGGCGCGGCCACGGGTGCCAGTCCGGTCGGGTAGGTGGGCCCTGGCGCCGCCTTCAGTGCGCTCAACATGGGAGTAAGACGGCTCGGTGCGGGCACCAGCTCGTCCGGATCGAGCCCTCGCGACAGGAGATAGCGAGCAATCTCGACACGGTCAGGATGTTGCGGCATCGTCGTAGCCTCCTGCACTCCCGGTCAATCGACTTCGTGCAAGAGAGTCTTGTCCACCGCAGGTAGATACGGCGACCCTTACGACACCTCCTCGACGGCCCGGGGATAGCTTCCCGTCTTCGCCTTCCAGGCCGCCGCCGCACCGCGTTGAGCGATCAGCCGGGTGACGGCCAAGGCGATCCCGGAGGCGACGGCCCAGCCGATCGCGTCCTTCCAGGTCGTCGATCGGGCCGCCGGGTTCGACGGCGGCTCGCTGCCCTTCACGCTCTTCCACGCGGCGCGAATCAGCCGCCGAGTGGCGAAGGCCGATGCCGCACCGGCCCCCAGTGCGACCGCCTTCCACGCCATGTCTGAGCTGTTCATGCTGGGGTCTCCCTCACGTCTCGCCTTCCACCGGCGCAGGTACCCCGACGCGGGAATTGCGAACCCGATCGATCAGCGCGGCGTGGACTGAGCGAGGTGGCGGAGCGACCCGATGCCGAGACTGTCGTTGCTCGGGGCGGTGGCGGCCAGCGCCAGCGGGTTCGGTGTCGGCGGCGCGATGCGCGTCAAGGTGTTGCGGTCGATGTGGTGGAAGGGCTCGTCGCGGCCGGGTATGAACATGACCCCTTCCTCTTCGTACGACCAGGTGCCATCGCCGTTCACGGTGACGTGGATCCGGTAGCTGACGGTCCGGAACGCCCGATCGAGGAACGGGTTGGACAAGATGCCGTGGACCTCCGAGCCCAGCGTGGCCTTCAGCTCGAACTCGCTGGCGTCGGGAGAGGCCGGTCCCGAGGCCAGCAGCACCTGGGCGCGGGGGATGGCCAACGTGAGCGTGACGGCTTCGGCGGCGGGCTCCCACAACCAGTAGCCGACTTGATCATGGAAGGTCTCGGCCTCGCCCGGTCTGTTGATGTGGGTGTGGTAGCGCAGCCCATAGAAGAGCTGCGGGCCATTGGTCTGGCGGTCGATGGGCTGCAGCTCGTAGCGCTCGACGAACACGTCGCGTTCGGTGCCTTCGGCGACCGGGTGTTCGTCGTGACCCTTCGTGCCCTCCCAGATGCCGGCCAGGGGCGTGAGGGGACCCAGGTTGTTCAACGTCTCCGGATCGCCGTCCGGTTCGGTGTAGATGTCCGCCCCGTACAGCTCCATCCGAACGACCGTACCGGAACCACGGGAGCCCCAAGTGGTGCTCGGCGGAGCGCCGCGGGCAGAATGAGCCGTGCACGCGGCTCGACATCCTGGGAACGGTTCCGGGGCGCCACAGGAGCAGCGTCGGGGGAGTGGCGATGCTTCCGGAACCTGATGCCCAGAACATCTGGCGGCTGGAGACGCCGGGCAACGACGGCTGGCTCCGTTCGGCGCGGCCCGACGCAGCCGACAAGTTCTACATGGCCTCGGCCGACGGTCATGTGCAGGAGCCGAGCGACCTCTGGTCGACCCGCATGGACGCCCGCTTCCGTGATCGCCTGCCGGGCGTCATCGTGGACGCCAAGGGCGACCGGTTCCAGAAGACCGAAGGTTTCCGGGCCACCAAGATGCAGAACGTCGAGTTGGAAGGCCACGAGCGGCTGCGCAACTCGTCGGGACGCACGCCCGAGGACCGGGTGCGCGATCTGGCGCTCGACGGCGTCGACGCCGAGATCCTGTTCCCGAACAAGGGCCTTACGATATGGGCGACCCACGACAGCCAGTTCAGCCAGGCGATGTGCCGGGTCTACAACGACTGGGCGTGGGAGACGTTCGGGCCGTACAACGACACCCTCGTCCCGCTGGCATGTCTGGCAACAGCCGACATGGATGGTGCCATCGCCGAGATCCAGCGCTGCGCCGCGCTGGGGTTCCGCGGGTTGTCGTTTCCGTGCAAGCCCGTCTTCGGCCCGCCGAACCACGAGGACCTGAACTACAACCTCCGTGAGTTCGAGCCCCTGTGGGATTGCGTGGAGGACGTCGACCTGCCCATCACGTTCCACGTATCGACCGGCCGCGACCCTCGCACGGCGCGCAGCCAGGGTGGCGCCGTCATCAACTACACCGTTCACTCGCTGGCGCCGACCATGGAGCCCATCGTCAACATCTGCGCCTCGGGCGTGGCCGAGCGCCACCCGAGGCTCCGGTTCGGCTCCGTCGAGGCCGGCATCGGCTGGGTGGCGTGGGCCCTGACGGCGATGGACGAGGCCTATCGCAAGCACCACATGTGGGTGAAGCCGAAGCTGGAACTGCTGCCCAGTGAGTACTTCCACCGGCAGGGCTTCGCCACGTTCCAGGAGGACAAGCCGGGACTCGACCTCGCGCGTGAGCACGGACTCGTCGACAACTTCCTGTGGGCCAACGACTTCCCCCACCACGAGGGCACGTGGCCGTTCTCAGGCCAGGCCATCGAGCGGACGATGGGCGATCTCGACGACGCCGAGCGGGCCAAGATCCTCGGGCTCAACATGGCTCGGATCTTCCGGATGCCGATACCCGAGCGCTACCTGCACCACGCCGATGCCGCCGCCACAGGCGGGCATCGCAGTGGGGACGCGATCGTGAGCGACCGGACGCTGCGGGGCAAGGTCGCCGTCGTCGGGGTAGCCGAGACCGAGTACTACCGGTGGGGTCAATCGCCGGACCCCGAGTTCAAGCTGGCGATCGAGGCGGTGCTCAAAGCGTGCGCCGATGCCGGGGTCGACCCGCGCGACGTCGACGGCTTCTCGTCGTACAGCAACGACCGCAGCGAGGCGTCTCGGCTCTCGGCCGCGCTCGGTTGCCGCGAGCTGAGCTTCGCCGCCATGCAGTGGGGCGGAGGGGGCGGGGGCGGCTCGGGGGCGGTCGCCAACGCCGCCGCCGCCATCGCCACCGGGCAGGCGGAGTGCGTGGTCGTGTTCCGTGCCCTGGCGCAAGGGCAGTTCGGCCGCTTCGGCCAAGGCCCACGGTCGAAGTCGGTGAGCGGTCCCGCCGCCCACACGCTGCCGTACGGCCTCATGTCGGCGGCGCAGATGTTCGCCATGAAGGTGAACCGGTACATGCACGACTACGGCGTGCAGCAAGAGGCGCTGCGGGCGATCTCGCTGGCCTCGTACGCCCACGCCCAGAACAACCCGCGGGCCGTCATGTACGGCCGCCCCCTCGACGCGGACAGCTACGACGCGTCGCGATGGATCGTGGAGCCGTTCCACTTGTTCGACTGCTGCCAGGAGAACGACGGCGCGGCCGCCATGGTGCTGGTGGCGGCCGAGCGAGCGAAGGACTTCCCGCACGATCCGTGCTACGTGCTGGCGGCGGTGTCGGGCTCTCAGCACCGGGCCGGCGCGCCGGTCCACAACACACCGGAGTACGCCTCGTCGGGCTTCACGACCGTCGCTCCCCGGCTGTACCAGATGGCCAAGCTCGGTCCCGGTGATGTCGATGTGCTGCAGAGCTACGAGAACTTCACCGGCGGCGTGCTGATGAGCATCGTGGAGCACGGCTTCTGCAAGCCCGATGAGGTCAACGACTTCCTCGTGGTCGACAACCTGCTGGCGCCTGGCGGGAAGCTGCCGCTGAACACGAGCGGCGGCAACCTGGCCGAGTGCTACATGCACGGACTCGGCCTGAACATCGAGGCCGTGCGCCAGATCCGAGGTCAGTCCACCTCGCAGGTGCCCGGTGCCGACGTGGCCCTCGTGGCCTCGGGTCCGATGGTGACGCCGGTGAGCTCTTCGATGTTCGGGAGCGAGGCGACGCTGTGACCATGACGCCGTACCTTCGCACGGGTCTACCGGCGCCGGCGCCGGCGCCGGACGGCCTCGATGCCCCGTTCTGGGAGGGCCTGCGGGCCGAGCGGCTGCTGCTGCAGCGCTGCAACGACTGCGATCGCTGGCAGTGGGGCCCCGAGTGGTGCTGCCATTCTTGCCATTCGTTCGACCTCCGCTACGAGGAGACACCCGCCGAAGGCGTCATCTACAGCCACGAGCGCGTCTGGCATCCGGTCCATCCCGCGCTCCGCGAGCAGGGGCCGTACGTCGTCGTGCTGGTCGAGCTGCCCCAGGCCGGTCAGGTCCGCATCGTGGGCAACCTGGTCGGTGATGCGCAGCAACCGCTGACGATCGGTGCCCCGGTCGGTGGTGTGTTCGAGCATCACGAGGATGCCGACGTACCGCACACGTTGTTGCACTGGGTCGTGCTCTGACACGATCGGGGCCGTGGCTGCGCTTCGTCGGCTAGGTGATCTCGAGCCCCTCCAGCCCGCCGGCATCGCGCCACTGGCGGATGATGCTGAAGAAGGCCTCCGATCCACCGCCGTACACGCTGCTGAGCAGGCCGCCGGTCTCGTTGACGTGGCCCTCGTTGTTGTAGTAGCCGGGCGTGCACGCGTCGAAGAACTCCTGCGTCGCCATCGCCATCCGCTGCATCTCGTCCTGCCATCCGGCTTCCGCCTGGACCGACGTCTCGACCGTCGTGGCGTTGCGGCGGGCGCATTCACCGAGCACGTAGGAGATGTGGCGGGCTTGCTCGTGGAGCATCTGCGTGTTGTTCGGGGTGAGGCCGGTCTGGGTGATGCCCATGAAGAAGACGTTGGGGAAGCCCCGGCTCTGGAACCCGTAGAAGGTCTTCGGCCCGTCGGCCCACTTGGTGCTGAGCTTCTCCCCATCGCGCCCGATCGTCTCGAAGCCGGCCCGGCGCGAGTAGTTGGTGCCGACCTCGAACCCTGACGCGAAGATGAGGCAGTCGACCTCGTAGGTCTGGCCGCCTACGACGACCGCGTCTTCGGTCATCTCGGCGATGCCCTGACCATCGGTGTTGACCAGTGTCACGTTGGGGCGGTTGAACGCGGGCAGGTACTCGTCGTGGAAGCAGGGTCGCTTGCAGAACTGGCGGTAGTACGGCTTCAGGGCCTCGGCCGTCTCCTTGTCCTCGACCACCGCATCGACGCGGGCGCGGATGCTCTCCATCTTCTCGAAATCGGCGAGCTCCGCGGCGCGGGCGGCGTCTTCCGGCGAGATCTCGGATGCTCCGTCCCTCGGCATGAACGCCGCCAGCTTGCTGATGATGTCGGTCCAGCTGTCGTTGACGAGGTCCACCTCTTGATGGCCGCCGCTGACGAGGATGTTGAAGTTCGAGACCCGCTCGTCCTGCCACCCTTGTTTCAGGCTCTTGGCCCAGTCCGGATCGGTCGGGCGGTTGCCTCGGACGTCGACCGACGACGGCGTGCGTTGGAACACGTAGAGGTGCTGGGCCGCCTCGGCGAGGTGGGGGACGCATTGAATGGCGGACGCTCCGGTGCCGATGATCCCCACCCGCTTGTCACGGAGCCCGGTCAGGCCACCATCGGGGCCGCCGCCCGTGTACTCGTAGTCCCACCGGCTCGTGTGGAAGGTGTGACCCTTGAACCGGTCGATCCCGTTGACGGCTGGCAGCTTCGGCCGGTTGAGGACGCCAGTGGACTGGACGACGTATCGGGCGCGCATGCGGTCGCCGCGGTCGGTCGAAACGATCCACCGCTGTGCCTCGCTCGTCCCAGCGGGTCTCCGTCACGCCGGTCTGGAAGCACGCGTCGCGGTAGAGGTCGAACTTCTTGGCCAGCGCCTGTGTATAGGCAAGGATCTCCTCGCCGAAGGAGTACTTCTCCTTCGGCATGTAGCCGAGATCTTCGAGCAGCGGCATGTAGATGTAGGACTCGATGTCGCACTGCGCGCCCGGATAGCGGTTCCAGTACCAGGTGCCGCCGAAGTCCGCGCCCTTCTCGACGAACCGAATGTCGTCGAACCCGGCCTTGCGGAGGTAGGCACCGGTCAGCAGGCCGCCGAAGCCGCCGCCGATGATGACGACGTCGACCTCGTCCGTGAGCGGCTCGCGATCGAAGTCGCGGTCCGCGAACGGGTCCTCGAGGAAACGGGCGAACTGGTCGACGACCTCGACGTACTGGTCGTTGCCGTCGGCCCGGAGGCGCTTGTCGCGTTCTTCCCGGTACTTCTCGCGCAGCGTGTCCGGATCGAAGTTGGTTTGGCGTTGCGGCGTCTCGGTTGACATCTCGGACCTTCCCTTCTCCTGATGGGTGTGGTGCTCCACTGCGATCAGCCGAGCGAGGCCTCGCCGAGGTAGCTCGCTTCCAGCACGTCCTGACGCTCGAGCAGCTCCGCTGCCGTCCCGCTCATCGCCAGCTCGCCGTGACTCAGCACGTAGGCGCGATCCACGACGTTCAACGCCGCCTGGACGTGTTGCTCGACGAGCAGTACCGCCATGCCCGTGTCATCGGCGATCTGGCGCACGACGGGCAGCAGGCGCTCCACGATGATCGGCGCCAGGCCCAGGCTGAGCTCGTCGATCATGAGCAGCCGCGGATCGGACACCAGCGCGCAACCGAGGGCGAGCATCTGCTGCTCGCCGCCCGACAGCAACCCGGCCTTGCGGCGCACCAGCGGCCCGAGGGCGGGGAAGTAGCCGAAGACCTGCTCGAGGGTGACCCGGCTGGCCCGGTGGCGGTGCAGGCGCAGGTTCTCGCTGACGCTGAGCTGGAAGAACAGGGCCCGGTCCTCGGGCACGAGCGACACGCCCAAACGGGCCACGGCGTGGGCGGAGCGATTCCGCGCCGGCTGGCCGAGGATCTCGATCGTGCCACCCAGCGGTCGGATCACGCCGGCGATGGTCCACAACGTGGTGCTCTTGCCGGCGCCGTTGGGGCCGAGGAGCGCCACCAGCTCACCCTCGCCGACGGCGAGGCTCAGCCCGCGAACGGCCGGCACGCCACCGTGGCCGGCGGTCAGGTCGGTGATCTGCAGGGCCGTGCTCATGGGTCGACCCCCGCCGGGTGGGCGGCTCGGGGAGGCTCCGCGGCCAGGGCATCGGCGCCCTCGGCCGCCTTGGCCTGGCGGGCCGTCTCGCCCAGGTACGCCTCGATCACCAAGTCGTTGCGACGTATCTCCGCCGGCGTGCCCTCCGCCAGCAGCCGGCCGAATTCGAGCACGTAGACGTAGTCGCACACTTCGAGCACGAGGCCCATGTCGTGGTCGATGAGGAAGACCGTTATGCCGTTGTCGACGATGTCCATGAGCCGCTGACCGAGCGCCTGGCTCTCCGCGGTGTCGAGACCGGCGGCGGGCTCGTCGAGCAGCACCAGCTTGGGTCGCGCCGCCAGCGCGCGGGCGACACCGAGGAGCTTCTGCTGACCGAGCGACAAGTTGGTCGGCCGCTCGTCGACCAAGTGGCCGAGTCCCATCAGATCGAGCGCCCATTGCTGGTGGCTCAGGTCGACGGCGCGGGACGGATGCACGATGTCGGCCAGCAGGGATACCAGCGTGGCCGACTCCGACGCCACCCGCAGGTTCTCGCCCACGGTCAGGTCGTCGAACAGCTCCACCGACTGCCACGTGCGGGCGAGGCCCCGACGGGCGCGTCGATGGGCCGGCAGCTCTTCGATTCGATCACCGTCGAAGTCGATGACGCCCCGGGTGGGCGTGAAGCCCGTGAGGCCGTCGATGAAGCTGGTCTTGCCGGCACCGTTCGGCCCGATCAGCCCGACGATGCTGCCGGCGCGTACCTTCAGCGACAGGTCGTCGACGGCGCGCAGGCCGCCGTAGCTGATGGACAGACCGTGCGTCTCGAGCAGCACGCGGTCGTCCGCGCTGCTCGCCGGTCGCGCCGCTCGACGCTCGCGTTCGAGCACGGGCTCGGCGGCGCCGACTGCCGCCGCGTCGGTGGCGCTGACCGCCGGTACCGCCGCGGGCGCGCCGCGCCGCATTCGTGCCCGCAGCTGGGCCACGTTCTGGCGGGTGGCACCGGCGATCCCGATCGGGTTGAAGATGGCGGTGAGGATGAGGCTGATGCCGGCGATGAGCTGGTACGACGAGCCCACGTCGACCAGGCGGTCGAAGATGACGAAGAAGATCCCGAGGGGGGCGAGCGCACCGGCCACCATCGAGCCGGAGACGCTGGTGATGCCGCCGAGGTAGGCGAAGGCGAGGTAGCTCACACCGACGAGAGCGGCGAACGAATCCGCTGACAGCTGCCCGCGGCTGTAGCCGATGAGCACACCGGAGATGCCGGCCAGGAACGACGCGATGGCGAACGCCAAGAGCTTCTGGGCCGGGATGTTGATCCCGACGGCGGCACCAGCCCGCTCGTTCGAGCGCACGGCGAGAAAGCGCCGCCCAGTGGCCGAGCGCACCAGGTTCCCGACCGCCAGCGTGACCACGACGAGCACGGCGAGCACGAGGAGACCGAACTGGATGCGGGCGATGTTGGTCCCTTCGCGCACACCAAGGTCGATGCCGAAGATGCTCGGGTTGGGGATGAGGTTGCCCTCGAGCTTGGAGAACTCGGGGTTGCGGAAGATGAATCGTTCGAGGGCCACCGCGGCGGCGAGGGTGACCACCGCCAGTTGGGCACCTCGGATCCGCAGAGCGGGGATGCCGACGACCACGCCGAAGGCGGCGGCGATGAGCGCCGAGACGAGTGCCGCCGGAACGAACGGCCATCCGGCGTCGGTCGTCAGCTTGGAGAGGGCGAACCCGGCGGTGCCGGCGAGGGCAGCGGTGGCCAGCGAGATCTGGCCGACGTAGCCGGTGAGCACCATGAGCGAGAGCGCGCTGATGGCGACGATCATCGACGTGATCACGCCGTACCGGTAGCTGCCGCTCGTGACGAGGAGCGCCACGACGCCGGCGGCGGTCATGCCGAGAACGACCGGCGGCCGGTTGCGCGGTTTGACCACCTCGGGCAGCGGCTGGGTCTCGGTGGCACCGCGCGTCGGCAGCGATCGACCCAGCACGAACAGCACGATGATGACGATGACGAACGGCACCGCGTCGGACAGCCCCGTCTTGCCCCACGACGGCCACCAGGAGCGCGTCGCCAGCAAAGTGATCTCCGATTGGATGGCACCCAGCGCCAGTGCCGCCGCCAGCGTGGCGCCGATCGATGTCAGGCGACCGACGAGCGCGCACGCCAAGGCCGGCACGATGGCGAAGACGTAGCCCAAGGTGTTGAGTCCGTTGAGCGGGGCGGCGAGGGTGAGGAGCAACCCGACCACGAACGACGAGATGACCCAGGTGGTGCCGGCCAGGAACTGCGGCGAGAAGCGGGCCAGTGACGCCGCCCGCTCGTTCTCGGCGGCCGCCCGGGTGGCGAGGCCGAGACGGGCGTAGCGGAAGTAGGCCCACAGCGCGATGCCGACGGCGATCGTGATCGCGGTGATGTAGAGGCGATCACGAGGTAGGTCGATGCCGCCGAAGTGGACGGTCTGGTTCGGCAGGATGGGATCGACGGATCGGGCGGTGCTCTTGAACCGGATCACGACCAGTGCCTGGAGCGCCAGCATCAAGCCGACCGAGGCCACCACCTTGGCCAGGGGTGGCGCCTTGCGCAGTGGCCGGAAGACGAGGAAGTGGGCGACCAGACCGATGAAGGCGCCCGAGACCAACGCCAGCAGAAGCGCAGGGAAGAACGCGACGTGGTCGCCGAAGTGGACCTTCTCCGGGACCACCACCACGGGCAGCATCAGGTTGCCGCTGCGGCGCGCCTCGTCGAAAACGTACGCCGACCACATGCCCATCGCCCCGGTGGCGAAGTTGATGATGCCGGTGCCCTTGTACGTGACGACCAGCCCCATCGCCACGGCGGCGTACACCGACCCGACGCCGAAGCCCAACACGGCGAACACCAGGTATTGGTTCACGTGCCTCCTGGTTCTGCTGCGACGGCATCCGGAGCGGACGCTCCGGACACCGTCATGTCAGGTCACTTGACGAGGTCGGAGTAGTCCTGGAAGTCGGGCGTGGTCGGCTGCCGGACGATGTTGCCGGCGTCGTCTTTGACGACCTTGTAGGTGAGGATGTCGGCCCGGCAGTGGGAGAGCTCCGTCGGCCACGGTTGCTCGCCGCAGTGCAGGTCTGGACCGAGGTAGCCCGGCGAGGTCTTGGCGTTGGTGAACGCCGTGTTGATCGCCTTGCCGTCGATCGGCCCGGCCGGGATGGTCTCGAGGATCGACTTCAGCTCGAACATGGCCGAGTACGGAGCGACGGCGAAGCCGTTGAGGTACTGCTGCTGGCCTGCGGCCGTCATGTTGTCCGTATACGTCTTCAGTCGCTCCTGGATGTCGGCCGGCGCGTACTTGGCGATCTCCGGGATGAACACGTCGCCCGACGTGTACGTCCCGACCGCCTTGTCCTTCAGCACCTGGATGTAGGCCGTGCAGCTCCCCAAGACGACCGGGCCGCTAAATGCGAGCTGGTTGGTCGCCGTCGCCAGGCCGATGCAGCCGGGCTCGGTGAGCTGACCCCAGATGGCGTCGGCGCCACCCGCCTGCGCGGTGCCGACGGCGGAGGCATAGTCGGCGTTGGCCGGGTCCACCAGGATCCGCTGGATCTTGAGGCCCAGCTTCTGCTCACCGATGGGTCCCACGACGTTGTTCAGGAAGTCCTGGCCGGCGGGCGTGTTCTCCAGCACGACGGCCACGTTCTGCATGCCGAGGTCCTTCAACGTCTTGAGCGGCGCCACCGTGAACGCGCCGGCGGCGGCGTGGAGCAGGTGCGAGTTCGGATCGTTCTTCTGTGCAGGCCCCCACGAGTTCGAGCTCACGTACGGGATGCCGGCCTGGCTGATGATCGGCAGGAAAGCGTCCGAGGCAACGTCGATCCCGGCGTACACGAGGTTCACCTTCTCGTCGACGAACTTGTTGGCGCAGTTGATCGATCCCTCCGGTGTGGCGTCGCTGAGGCACATGTCCAGCTTGATCTGCGCGCCGCCCACCCCGCCGGCCTTGTTGATGGCGTCGACGGCCACCTCGCCCCCCACGCGGAACTCGGGCAACGAGAACGCCCCACCCTCGTTGTTGATGTAGCCGATCGTGATCGTCTCGCCCGTGCGGTCGACTTTCGCGCCGGCCGTCGTGGCTGCCCCACCGGCTGCCGTGGTGGCGGTGGTGGTCGCCGCGCCGGCGGCGGTCGTTACTGCCGCGGAGGCGGTGGTCGCGGCGGGCGCGGCCGTGGTGGCCGCACTGCTGCCCCCGCTGTTGTCACCACCGCAGGCGGCGGCGACGAGGGCCAGAGCTGCTGCCGCGCACACGACAGATCCGCGGCGGCGGGCTGAACCGTCCATGTTGTTCCCCCTTGAAGCGAACTGCATTTCCCCGGGGGGTACTTAAGCACGGCTGAGCGGCCAAGGACAGCACGCGCCGCTGAACGTGCGACCGGCGCGCACTTAACAAACGCTCGGCAGTCGTCCTGTCGCCGTCTGGTCAAGTGCCCGTGGCGCGGCTAGAACACGCGCCGGGGCAAGCGTCAAGGGGGTCATCATGGCGACGACGGTCCGCATCTCGACGGGACAGGTCTCGGGAGCGCAAGACCAGGGGGTGCACACGTTCAAGGGCATCCCGTACGCCGCACCACCGGTCGGCGAGCAGCGGTTGCGGCCGCCCGCGCCGCCAGCGCCGTGGGATGGTGTCCGCGACGCGTCGCACTACGGCGTGGTGGCCCTGCAACGTCCCATGCCCGGCATCTTCGGCGAGCTTGGGACACCGCAGAACCCGGCGGGCGACGATTGCCTCAATCTGAACGTCTGGACGCCTGACCCGGGCGCGGTGGGGTTGCCGGTGCTGGTGTGGATCCACGGCGGCGCCTTCTTCGCCGGTAGCGGCATCGACGACGTCTACAACGGTGCCGCCTTCGCTCGCGACGGCGTCGTGGCCGTCACGCTGAACTATCGCCTCGGCGTCCAGGGCTTCTGGCACCTCGGCGACCTGTTCCCCGAACTGGGCGACTCCGGCAACCTGGGCATGCTCGACCAGATCGCCGCGCTCGAGTGGGTCCAGCAGAACGTCGCCGCGTTCGGCGGCGATCCGGCCAAGGTTACGATCGCCGGCGAGTCGGCAGGTGGCATGTCGGTCGGCACGCTGCTGGCCATGCCGCGCGCCAAGGGACTGTTCCACCGGGCCATTCCTCAGAGTGGTGCTGCCCACAACGGCATCAGCGCGCCCACGGCATCGATGATCGCCGGCCACATGCTCGACATGCTGGGCGTCAGCCCCGGCGATCTCGATGCACTGGCGCGCGTGTCGTCCGAGTCGCTGCTGGAGACGCAGGGCAAGCTCAACGACGAGCTCGGCCAGACGCGCGATCCGTCCCGGTTCGGCGAGGCCGCCGCTTCGGCTATGTGCTTCCAGCCGACGTACGGCACCGAGGCGCTGCCGCGGCGGCCCATCGATGCCATCGCCGCCGGGGCCGCCAAGGACGTCTCGGTGATGATGGGCACCACGAAGGAGGAGGCGCTGATCTTCCTCGTGGACCTCAAGGAGATGTTCAGCCAGGAGCTCGTAGAGGCCACGATGGACGGCGTGTTCGGTGCCGCCGGCAAGAGCGGGGCCGACGCGCTCGCGCTCTACTCCGGGAACCGTCCGGGCGCCGAGTTCCATGAGCTCGTCGCGGCCGTCGAGACCGACCGCATGTTCACCATTCCGGCCATCCGCATGGCCGACGCGCAGGTGCGCCACAACCCCGACCTCTGGATGTACCGGTTCGACTGGCGCACGCCCGCTCGTGGCGGCGCGTTCGGTGCTCACCACTTCCTCGAGGTCCCGTTCGCGTTCGATCAGATCGACAACGCGCAGGCGGCAGGGTTCCTGGGCGACGCTCGACCACGCGGGCTAGCAGCGGCGACGCACTCGGCGTGGGTGTCGTTCGTGAAGGAGGGCGACCCGAACAACGCGGCGCTGCCCGAGTGGCCCCGCTACGACGCCGCCACCCGGCCGACGATGATCTTCGACGAGCCGTGCCGTGTCGAGTTGCAGCCGAGTGCCGATGAAGTCGCGCTCTGGGAGGGCGTGCTCTAGCCGCGTTCAGATCAACGCGTTGGCGGTCACGCTGAGGTCGATCTCCGGTCGAAGATCGACGTTGTGGTCCGACAGCCGGGCGATGGTGGCGGCCAGGCGCTGACGCTTGGCCGCCTCGATGTCGGCGGCGCGCGCCTTGAACTCAGGCATCACCTCGCGGGCGAACAGCTCCATCGAGGCGCAGATGTGCTCGTGCTGGTTCTTGCCGGCTTGGCTGATGAAGATCAGTTCGTCCACGCCCGCGTCCTCGTACTCGCGTACGAACGTGCGGATCTGCTCCGGCGTGCCGATGCAGCCCCGCAAGGAGTTGAGGCCCGTCTCCTCGGTCGCGGCGCCGGCGTCCTCACGGGCCTTCTTGGTCTCCGCCGCCAGCTTCTCGAATCCCATGGAGGCGCGGTTGGCCTCGAACTCGCTCCACACGTCCGTGCGGCCAGGGCGGTGCGTCCCGTGGACGTAGTAGTGCGAGAGCGAGTAGGCGAAGAAGTGGAAGCCGTCCAGCCCGCGGTCGATGGCGGTCTGCTCGTCCTCGTGGCACATGAATCCCGTCGTCACGGCGATGTTCGGGTTCGGCGCCAACCCGACCGGGTCGGTGCAGGCCTCGAACTGGGCGTAGTAGTCGTCGACCCAGTTCTTGGCCTCGGCCGGATCGATGAACGAGAAGCTCAAGGCTCCGATGCCGCGGCTGCCGGCCATGCGGATCGTCTCGCGCTGCGAGCACGCCACCCAGATCGGTGGGTGGGGACGCTGGATCGGCTTGGGCACGACGTTGCGGGGTGGCATGGAGAAGTAGGTGCCGTGGAAGCCCTCGTACGGGTCCTGCGCCATCATGCGGGCGATCTGCGGGACGGTCTCCTCCCACATCTTGCGCTTGTCGGCGCGCTCGATCTCGAAGCCGAGCAGCTCGATGTCGCTCGACGTCTCGCCCGTGCCGAACTGCACGCGCCCGCGGCTCACGATGTCGAGCGTGCCGATCCGCTCGGCCACCCGGGCCGGGTGGTTGTAGCCGGGGAGGACGGGCACGATGCCGTGGCCGATCTTGATGTTCTTCGTGGTGGCGGCGCAGGCGGCCAGGAAGATCTCCGGCGACGAGGAATGGGAGTACTCCTCGAGGAAGTGGTGCTCGACCTCCCAGACGCAGTCGAAACCCAGCTGGTCGGCCAGCTGCACCTGCTCGAGGGCTTCGCCGATGACGCGGGCCTCGGCACCCTCGTCCCACGGACGTGGCAGCTGGTGCTCGTAGAAGATGCTGAAGCGCATGGTGACCCCCCGTTGCGTGGCGGGTGGAGTACCCACCGGTTTCCCTTGGCCTCCATTCTGCCTAATCTCAGGGCACCAGAGGATCGGGGAGTTCCATGGAGCTGCACGGATTTTGCAACGACGGGTACGGAAGGGTCGCCGACGCCTTCACGGACAACTTCGAGCGCGGCTTGGAAGTCGGAGCCAGCGTCGCCGTCACCGTCGATGGCGAGCCCGTCGTCGACCTGTGGGCCGGCGATGCCGATCCGAAGGGCACGGCGTGGGAGCGCGACACGATCATCAACGTGTACTCCACGACCAAGACCATGGCGACGGTGTGCATGCTGATGCTGGCCGACCGTGGACAGCTCGACTTCGATGCTCCCGTGGCCCGCTACTGGCCCGGGTTCGAGCAGAACGGCAAGGAGGGTGTGCTCGTCCGCCACGTCATGAGCCACACCGCCGGCCTCCCGGGTTTCGACCCGCCGATCGCGGCGGCGACGCTGTACGACTGGGACCGCGTGGTCAAGGGTTTGGAGGCCCAGGCGCCATGGTGGGAACCGGGCACCGTGTCGGGTTACCACGCCATCACGCAGGGTTACCTCCAGGGCGAGATCCTGCGCCGCATCGACGGACGCACGATGGGCACGTTCTTCCGCGAGGAAGTCGCCGTTCCCCTCGGCGCCGACTTCCACATCGGCCTGCCGGCGTCCGAGGATGGTCGCGTCGCCGAGCTCATCCCGCCGGTGATCGACATCGCCAACCAGGATTTCGATCCCACCTCCATTGCCGGCCGGACCTTGCTCAGCTGCTTGATCGACGCCACCGAGCCGCGCACCCGGGAATGGCGGGGTGCCGAGATCCCTGCCGCAGGCGGCACGGGCAACGCCAGGTCGGTGGCTCGAGTCCACTCCGCACTGGCGTGCGGCGGAACCGTCGACGGTGTGCGGCTGATGAGCCCGGAGACCGTCGAGCGAGTGCTCGAGGAGCAGAGCAACGGAAAGGACCTCGTCCTGGAGCTCGGCGTGCGCTTCGGGATGGGGTTCGGCCTGTGGCTGGAGGGCTGGATGACCAGCCCCAACCCCCGTCACTTCTTCTGGGGTGGCTACGGCGGCTCGATCGCCCTCGTCGATCTCGATGCGCGTACGTCCGTGGCGTACGTGATGAACCGCATGGACAGCGAGCTCACTGGCGATCCGCGGGGCAAGAACATCGTGAAGGCCGTCTACGAGGGCACCGGTTGAAGGTGGCCGGGCGCGGCGGCCGGCGGGCGGCCCGGCTCGACGCGCTGGCCGCCATCGCCAGCCCCCGACGCTCCGTGGCTGCCGCCCGGACCGCCTGGCGAACTGACTCGCTTTCTCGTCGTATGTGACGGACAACGCGCGTCAGTTCGCTCGCGGAGCCCAACGCGGCCACTGCGCGTGGCGGGCGAGCGCCCGAGGACCGGGGTCAAGCGATCGCAGCCAGCGGCGCGCGCTCGACCACCGCGGCCCGCTCCTGGTCGCGCCTCACTCCCGCGGCGCGTCCTTGCCCTCGTCGTCCCAGTCGACCCAGGCGGTACCCGTGTCGGCGACGTAGCTCTTCACGGCCTCTCCGACCGTGCGGTAGAAGTGCTGCCGCCCGATCCGGTCAACGATGCCGTAGGGCTCGAGCCGATCGCGCACCGGGCCTTTCAGCTCGGCAAAGCCGAGCTCTACGCCGCGCTGGTTGAGATCGTCGAGCAGCTCGCCCAGCGCGTCAGCGGCCGTCGCGTCGACATCGGTGATGGGTTCGGCCGACACGACCACCCTCCGGACGGGCTCGGACGCGCGGCCTACGCGGTCCAGCAGGTCGGTGCGGAACTCCTCGGCGTTGGCGAAGAAGAGCGGTCCGTCGAAGCGGTACAGCAGGAGCCCCGGGATGGAACGACCCTCGGGATGACGGTCGCGGTCGTGATAGCCCTTCAGACCGTCGACACGGACGAGATCGGTGGTGTGGGGTCGCCACGACTTCCGGACGAAGTTGAGCAGCGACACGGCCACCGCCAGCCCGATGCCGGGCAGCACGCCCAGGAGCGCCACCCCGAAGAAGGCGACGAGCGAGAGCACGAGTTCACTGCGCCGCTGCGAGGCCAGCATGCATACACCGCGCACCTCCACCAATGCGAGCGCGGCGGCGATCACCACCGCCGCCAGTGTTGTCGCAGGGAGATCCCGGAAGAGATCGGGAAAGGCGACGAGCAGGACCACGACGGCGATGGCCCCGACGAGTCCGGTCAGTTGGGTTCGCGCTCCCGCGGCCTCGGCGACAGGCGTCCGAGTCGAGCTACTGCTGATCGGGAAGCCCTGGAACAGCCCGACCGCGATGTTGGCGGCGCCGACCGCGCCGAGCTCGTGGTTCGAGTCGACGGACCGGCCGGCTCTGAGCGCGAACGTTCGCGACAGGATGCTCGTGTCGGCGAACGCCACGATGGCGATGCTCACGGCCCCGCCCAGCAACCGACCCCAACCGGCCGCACCGATGTCTGGCACATGAAACGTCGGGAATCCGTCCGGGAGCGATCCCACCACGGCGACGCCGGCAGGGTCGACGACCACCATCAGGACGATCGATGCCACCACCGCAATCAGCAGCCCAGGCCAGTGCTTGGCGTAGCGACGCGTCAGCAGGATGACCGCCAGCGACCCGAGCCCGATGGCGACCGCCGCCGGCTCCGCCTCTCCGTCTCTGAGCCCTGACACGAAGCTCGAGATGCCCCCCACCACGCTGTCGGCACCCGTGGAAAACCCGCACAGCTTGGGCAGCTGCGACACGATGATGGTCAACGCGATCCCGTTGAGAAAGCCGTAACGCACCGGCTTCGACAGCAGCTCGGTCAAGAAGCCGAACCGCGCGATCGCGGCCAGCACCATCAGGGCGCCCGTCAACACCGCGAGCATGGCCGCGAGGTCCGTCGCTCGGGCCGATCCACTCGCCGCGAGAGGCGTGATCGTGGCGGCGATGAGCGGTGCCAGCGCGGAGTCGGGGCTGACGACGAGGATCTTCGATGGTCCCAACACGAAGTAGACGCCGAGCGCCAAGATCGTGGCATAGAGACCGTTCACGGGCGGCACGCCGGACGCCTCGGCGTACGCCATCCCAGCGGGGACGAGCACCGACGTGAGCACGAGCCCAGCCAGCACGTCGTGCCACAGCCATGCCCGTTGGTAGTCACCGACGACGGTGATGCCCGGCAGCCATCGCGACCACCTGCTCATTGGCCCCCGCTTTCGTTCGTCCACAGTGTGGTCGATGCAGACGGTGGGCAACCGACTTCGCTGGACGGCTCGGCTACGCCAGCGATCGAAGAGAGATCTCGAGGGACTCGGTGACATACGCATCCCGGTGGGGATGGCGCCGGAGCTGAACCAGGACGTCCTCGGGCGTCGAGATCGGAGATCACCGGTTTGGCATCCGCGCGCCCTGTCACACCCCCTGAGTACCTTCGGCGAGGTGGGTACCAACAACAAGCAACGACGGGCGGCTAAGGCCAAGCGGCGGGCCAAAACGCAGGGTCCACGGGTCGACGGCCGCCACCACGAGCGGTCGCCGTTCGAACCGCGGCTCACTCCGCGCGACCGCGCCCGTGGCTTGCTCGAAGAGGCCGCCGCGGCGTCCTTTCGGGGCGACAGCGGATACGTCGACGAAGCCGCCACCATGCTGACCAGGCTGGACGCCCGTCTCGTGGATCAGGAGTCCGAGGGGGCGCTGCTGGTGATGACGGCGCAGTTGTGGGACGACGGGTGGCAGCCGGCGGAGGTGATCCGCCATGCCCGCCGGACCGAGGCCCGCGCCGGCCGGCTCGTCGCAACCGCCGTCGCCGCCGACCATCGCCGGCGGGCGCCCTCGACCATGCACCCGCAGTGGGCCGCGCAGATCGAAGCGCTCGGACTCCCGGCCGAGGGCGGGGCCACTGGGTGGCTGGCGCCGTTCGCCGCCGGCGAAGCGCTCGACCGCCGCACGCTGGTCTCGACGGTGATCATCGCACTCGGCGTCCTCGGCGGTGTGGGGCCGCTGCCCACGATCGTGCCACCACCTGGGACGACCGGCAACGAGGTCTGGGCCGACCTCAAGGTCACCGTCGATGACCCGGTACTGATCAGAGTGCGCGCCCTGCTGGCTCAGGCAGAGTCGACCACGTTCGAGGCCGAAGCGGAGACGTTCACCGCCAAGGCCCAGGAACTGATGGCCCGCCACGCCATCGACACCGCGGTGCTCTGGGCACAGTCCGAACGCGACGAGCGCCCTATCACCATTCGCCTGCCGGTCGACGACCCGTACTCCGACATCAAGTCGTTGTTGCTGCAACGGGTGGCGCACCACTCGCGGTGCAAGTCGGTGTACCACCCGAGCTACAACATGGCCTCCGTCGTCGGTTTCGCGTCCGACATCGCCGGCACGGAGACGTTGTACACGTCGCTGCTCGTGCAGTCTCAGGCCGCGCTCCAAGGGCACGCCACCAGGTCCATGCCCGGGGGGCGCGCCCGCAGCCGGTCGTTCCGCTCGTCGTTCCTGATGTCGTTCACCCAGCGGATCGACGAGCGTCTGGAGGAGATCAACGCGTTCGTGACGTCGGCGGCCGCGGTGGAGACGGGATCGTCGCTGCTGCCGGTTCTGGCCGCCCGCGACGACGCCATCGACGAGGCGGTCAGCACGATGTTCGGCTCCCTGTCGTCCAACGCCGTTCGTGGCGGTACCGACGCCGCCGGGTGGGCCCACGGCCGGTGGGCGGCCGACCAAGCCCGCGTCAACTTCGGCGACCTCGATGCCGCCGCGCTGGCCCTGGGGAGATGACGGTCACCTGGCCGGCCGGCGGCTGACCGGGACGCGGCCGCTCAGGCGTCGGCCTGGGCGACCAGTCTGGCGTAGCGGGACCTCCGACGGCTGCGCCCGCCCGAAGATCACGTCCAGCTTCGAGAACCCGAACACGAAGCCGTCGGTTCGATCGATCAGCACCACGTCGGCATCGTCACCGAAGCCCTCGGACAGCCGAGTGGTGAGCTCCAACCCTCCGAACCCTGCACCGAGGACGACGACGCGCATGGCCGGACTCTACGCGTCGATGTCGGGGATGCCGCTGCCGCTACAGCTCGCGCAGAGCCGGCAGCACCTCCTTCGAGAACAGCGTGTAGCTCTCCTCGACCTTGTCGAACGGAAGGCCGGCGTAGCTGAACACGACGTTGATGTCGAAGTCGCCCACGACGTCTCGCTGGGCCCGCAGCTTCTCGATGATCTGGTCGGGCGTGCCCCATGGTTGGGCGTCGGCGTAGCCCGCCGCCGCCGCCTCGAGCCCGGCCTCACGGATCATCCGGGCTCCTTCGTCGTAGGCCTGGTAGCCCTTGGTCTGTCCGAAGTGCGTGCCCGCGAACTCGTAGTGCTTCACCACCGACAAGAAGTACTGCGACAGGTAGCGGCGAGCGACGGCTTCGGCCTCGTCGGCGTCCGGGTGGCAGTACAGGAACTCGGCGAACCGGGGCGGCTTGGGCTCGGTGCCGTGGGCGGCGCGGAACAGTTCCCGGTAGCGCTCGACGGCGGGCTGGTGATCGGCCATCGACGACTGCAGGAACGTCATCATGCCGACGCCCAGGTCGGCGGCGGCGTCGACGGAATCGGGCGACATGGCGACCGAGTAGAGACGGTCCTTGAACGACCGAGACGGCTTGGGGCGGAGCTCCACGCGTGGCTGCGGATAGTACGGGCCGTCGCCTTCGATCACGCCGGTCTCGATGGCGGTGGTGATCATGAGGGCGGCCTCGTCGAAGCGCTCACGCGCCTCGTTCATGTCTTGGCGGAAGCCGGTGTACTCCATCTTGGCCAGCCCGCGGCCCATGCCGAAGATGAGCCGGCCGCCCGCGAGATGATCGAGCAGCACGACCTTCTCGGCCACCCGCAGCGGGTCGTTCCACGGCAGGATGACGGCACCGGTGCCGAGCTTGATCGAGCTGGTGCGTCCGGCCAGGTACGAGAGCGCCTGGGTGGCATCGGGACACATCGAGTAGTCGTCGAAGTGGTGCTCGACCGACCAGACGGACTCGTAGCCCAGCGCCTCGGCCATCTCGCCGAGGCGAATCTCGTTCAGGAACATCTCCTCGTCGCTGAGGTTCTCGTGCCAGTTCTGGAAGACGAGTAGGACGCCAACCTTCATCGGGTCACCTCCTGTCGGCGCGACCTCCGCTCCGCTCCCCAGTCACGAAGCACGCACGCCCCGACGCGGAAGGTAGCACCGCTCTCGGACCGGGTCGACCGCGCCGCCAACCGCCGCGTGCCAATGATATCATCAACGTGTTCAACGGATATCGAGGAGGGCCTGGCGTGACTCGGACCCTGGTGGACATCGACGACGACGCCTTGGCCGCGGCGGCCGTCGAGCTGGGAACATCGACGAAGGTCGGAACCGTCAACCGCGCGCTGGCGGAGATCGCGGCGCGACCTCGACGGCTCGCGTTTCTGGAGCAGCTGCGTACCGCCGACGACGACCTCGGCGACACCGGCGTCATGCAGGGAGCATGGCGCTAGGCGCGTACCTCGCCGACACGTCAGCCTTCGAACAGCAACGTCACAGCGAGGTCGCCGATGGGTTGCTGAAGGCACTCGCCGCCGACGGCGCGCTGTACATGACCCCGATCGTCGCGTTGGAGCTGCTCTATTCGGCTCGCAACGCGGTCGATTACGACGCTCGGTGGGATGGGCTCTCGAGCCTGCCGTGGCTAGCTCTGTCAGACGCCGTAACTGCCCGAGCGCTCGACGTTCAGCGCGAACTGGCCCGCGTAGGTCAGCACCGCCGACCCATCGCCGACCTGCTCCTCGCCGCGGCGGCGCTCGAACATGGCGCCACGGTCCTCCACTACGACCGCGATTTCGACCTCATCGCGGCGGTCACCGGGCTCTCGTCGCGCTGGATCATTCCCGCCGGAACGGGACACGGCGGTCGACCTGAATGACCACCGCCGCCACCCCGGCGGCCGGGCCTCAGTCGTCGAGGTCGCGTGACACCTTGTTGGGTGTGAAGGCGCAGTCCATCCGCTTGATGCCGTTGATGAACGGCGACAGCAGGCGGGCGGGCTCGCTGGTGATCTGGAGGTCGGGGAACCACCGGAACATCTCCTCGAACACAACGGTGAGCTCCCGCCTGGCCAGGTTGGCGCCCAGGCAGAAGTGCGGACCACCCCCGCCGTAGCCGGCCTGTTCCTTGGCGTTGGCCCGGCGCAGATCGAACGCGTGCCCGTTCGGGAAGACCGTCTCGTCCCGGTTGGCCGACCAGTACCACATCACGACCTTGTCGCCGGCGGCGATGTCCGTGTCTCCGACACGAGTGTCTTCGAGCGCGAGGCGGCGCATGTGGATGACCGGGCTCGCCCACCGCACGATCTCCTCGATGGCGGCCGCCGTCATGGTCGGGTCGCCCTGCCAGTCGCGGAGCTGGTCGGGATGCTCGGTGAGCATCTTCATCCCCCAGCTGATGGCGTTGCGCGTGGTCTCGTTGCCGGCGACGGCCAGGAGGATGAAGAACGACCCGAACTCGGCGGGCGTGAGGCGCTGACCGTCGACGTCGGCGTGCATCAGGATGGACACGAGGTCGTCGCCCGGATGGTCGAGCCGGTCCTGCCCGATGGCCTGGGCGTAGTTGTACATGCCCAGCGCGCCCTCGAACAGCGCCTCGAACGTGCCACCGAAGTCAGGATCGCCGGCCCCGAGGATGATGTTGGTCCAGTCGAAGATCTGCTTCTCGTCCTCGGCCGGCACCCCCAACATGTCGCAGATCACCTGCAGCGGCAGCGGGGAGGCGAAGTTCTCGACGAAGTCGCACTGGCCCATGTCGGCGGCATCGGCCATCATCGCCCGAGCGCGCGTGCGCACGCTCTGCTCGATGGCCGCCACCGTCTTGGGCGTGAAGCCCTTCTGCACCAGGAGCCGCAACTTCGAGTGCCGAGGGTCGTCGAGCACGATCATCGACCCGAAGAACTCGAGCGTCTCGGGCGCCGTCTCACCCATCGTGATGCCGCCCGTCGAGCTGAAGATCCACGGCCGGCGGTTCACCGAGCGGACGTCCTCGTACCGGGTGAGCGACCAGAAGCCGGGGCCCTGGGGGGAGCCACTCAGCACGTCGAGCTCTTCGTGGTAGCTGATCGGGCACCGTTCCCGCAGCGCGGCGAAGGCTCGGTCGCGATCGTCGAGGGGCAGCTGCCAGAAGGCTTGCGTCCCGAGTTGGATGTCGTCGACCGTGGTCGCTTTGCTCTGCGGCACGTGGTTCCCCTTCCCTCGCCTGAAAGGGAAATCTACTCAAGCAGCCTGGTTCGGGCATCCACCCGCCAGCGTGGCCGCGCGTTCAGCGGGAGGCGCGACGAGCCAGCGAGGCCGGCGACGTCTTCGTATCGGCCCAGCCCACCCGCATCCCGGCCGAGAGCCCACCGTCCACGGGGAGGTCCACGCCGTTCACCCAACCGCTGTCGCCGACGGCCAGCCAGACGATTGCCTGGGCCTGGTCGTCGGGCTCGGCCGCCCGCCCGACCTGCTCGTTCAACCACGCCATCTGCTCCGGTCCGGCGTCGCTCTCGAAGTAGGGGAACAGCGGCGTCATGACCGGCCCAGGGCTGACGCTGTTGACCCGTATGCGCTGGGGCAGCAGCTGGCCGGCGAGACGCTGCGTGTAGGCCACCACCCACTCCTTGGACAGGACGTAGGCGGCGGCTCCGCCGGCGTCGAAGGCCTGGGCCACCTCGATGCCTTCGGCGAAGTCGGCGGCGGCGTCGAGCGCCGCGATGCGGTCGAGGTGACGCTGCCACGCCATGCCGGCCAGCGAGGCGATGTTGACGATGGACCCGCCCGGCGCGATGGCGCCCTCGGCCAGGAGGCGCTCGGTGATGTGGCGCAGGCCGTAGACGTTGACGCGCAGCACGAGCTCGGCGCCCATGGCGCCGGCTACTCCGGCGATGTTGCCGAGCGCGTCGAACGGGCCATCGAGCTGCTCGACGGCGGCGTCGATCGACGCCGGATCGGAGAGGTCGCAGAGGATGTGACGGGCGGAGCCTTCGGGGGGCTCCTTGATGTCGAGGGTGGTGACGTGATGACCGTCGGCCACCAGCCGTTGCAGCGTCGCGTTCCCGATGCCGGTCGACGCTCCCGTGAGCAGCACCCGCTTCATGACGGCAGCCTCCAAGTAGGGGAAAGAGTCATCGGCCGACCCATCGCACCCGGAACTCGTGGATGGCGGGCACGTGGAGGTCGGCATGGCGACGAACACCGCTGGCCGCTTCGAAGTGGGCGAGATGCGGGGCGAGCTCTCGGAAGACGGCGCGCAGCTCCCAGCGCGCCAGGTTGGCGCCCAAGCAGAAGTGCTCGCCGAACCCGAAGGCGAGGTGATGGTTCGGGTCGCGCCCGATGTCGAAGCGGTACGGGTCGGGGAACTGGCGCTCGTCCCGGTTGGCCGACGGGTACCAGAGGGTGACGGTGTCGCCGGCGTGGATCGTCGTGTCACCAAGGTCGTAGTCGGCAACGGCGGTGCGGGCGAACTGCACGACCGGCGACGTCCATCGCAGGATCTCTTCGACCGCGGTCTGGTTGAGCCCGATCGGGTCGAGGGCGAGGCGGTCGCGTTCGGACGGGTGGGTCAAGAGCGCATGGACGCCACCGGTGATGGCGTTGCGGGTCGTCTCGTTGCCCGCGCCGACGAGGAGCACCAGGTAGCCGTGCAGCTGCTGGTCGGTGAGCGGTGAGCCCTCGATGGTGGCGTGGACGAGCGACGTCGTCAGATCGGCCCCCGCGGGACCTCGCCGGCGCCGGTCGGCGATCAGCTCATCGAGGTAGTCCTTGTACTCCCGGCCCAGCCGGCGACGGACATCGCGTTGGCTCTCACCCGGGTCGGCGTAGTCCCGCGTCACCGCCGGGAACATCAGGCCGTCGGTCCAGCGCAGGATGTCGGTCCAGTCGCTCGTCGGCACGCCGAGGATCTGGCAGATGGTGGCCAGCGGCACGCCCACTGACAGATTCGACACGACGTCGACCGACCCGTCGCCGAGGACGCCACCGTCACGCGCCGCCTGCTGGGCGGCGGCGATGAAGTCGGTGACGAAGCGGTGGGCCAGGGCGGCGAGGTCCTCCTCGAGCCGGGTCATCGATGCCCGCGTGAAGCTGGGCATCGACAGCATGCGGAAGTCGACGTGCTCGGGCTTGTCGAGGTAGACCAGGTCGAGCGGCTCGTCCGGATCCCATCCCCAACGCTCGGCTTGGCGCACCTTGAACTCGGCGAGGCGTTGGAGCCGCTCGTCGGAGTCGAGGCGCAGGATCGGTCCGCCGTTGCGGAAGATGTCGGGTCGGCGTTCGACCTGTTTCACGTCGTCGTAGCGGGTCACCACCCAACAGGCCGGCACGCCCGGACGCTCGTAGCGGTAGACGGGCGCGTGGTCCCGCAACAGGTCCCACTCCCGCCATGGGAACCCCTCCTCGACGTAACGGGCGGTCGTCGTGATGTCGAGCTGGTCCAGCTCGATGTCCTGCATGGGAAGAGTCATGGCCACTCCTCTCGCTTCCCGGACGCTACCGCGCCCGCACCAGACCGAACTGATTCGCCTAGTGCTCGTAGGTGACGGACAACGCGCGTCGGTTCGTCGGATCTCCGCCGGCTCAGCCGCAGGCGCCGCTGCCTAGGACGCGGCCGATCTCGTCGTCGTCCATGCCGAGCACGTCGGCCAACACCTGGTAGGTGTGCTCGCCCAGACACGGCGCCGGGAAGCGCGGCCCGTTGTCGTAGCCGAGGATCGTGAACTGGTGACCCTCGTACGGGACCTCACCCATCTCAGGATGTTCGAGGCGCCGGAAGAAGGAGCGGTGCGCCAGTTGCGGATCGTTCTGGTGATCGCTCGATCGCTGCACCATCCCGGCCGGGACACCCGCCGCCTGCAGCGTCGCCATGAGCTCGAGCGGCTCGTGGCGGGTGGTGAACGCGCCCAGCTCGCAATCGATCAGTTCCGTCCGGGCTCGCCGCCCCGCGGCGGTATCGAGCGCGGGATCCATCGCCCAGGCCGGGGCGCCGATCACCTCGCGCAGCGCCCGCCATTGGTCGTCGGTCTCGACGGCGATGGCGCACCACTGGTCGACGCCGGCGCAGGGATAGGCGTCGTGAGGCGCGTCGGTCGGGTCGTAGTTGCCGGCCCGGCGCGGGCTGATGCCAGACTCCTGCACGTCGAGCAGCTGCGGGCCGAGGAAGTGGAGGGCCGACTCGATCTGGGCCTGGTCGATGAACTGTCCCTCGCCGGTGCGGCGCCGGTGGTCGAGGGCGGCCAGCAGTGAGGTGGTGAGGAAGCGCGGGGCGACCGTGTCGGTGTACGCGTTGAACGGTCCCGCGGGGGCACGGTCGTCCCAGCCGGTGATCTCGTAGAAGCCGCTCACCGCGGCGGCGTGGTAGCCGTAGCCGGCCAGCTTGGCCGCCGGGCCGTACTGGCCCATGAGACAGGTGGTGGCCATGATGATGTCGGGGTTCAGCGAGCGGGCCACGTCGTAGCCGAGGCCGAGCTGGGCCATGGTGCCCGCGGTGAACGAGTCGAGGGCGATGTCGCACCACGCCAGGAGCTGCCGGGCGACGTCGTTGCCCACCGGGTGCTTCAGGTCCAGTTGCAACGACAGCTTCGACGTGTTGAACGAGCCGAAGAACTGGCAGCGGTTGATCCCGGCGATGTCGTCCTTGAACGGACCGACGAGACGCAGGCGGTCGGCCGGATTGTCGTTCTCCACGTGCACCACCGTGGCGCCGTGATCGGCCAGCGCCTTGGCCGTGATGGGGCCCACACCGATCCAGGAGAAGTCGGCGATCTTGACGCCTTCGAGCGGGAGACGGCGCCCGTGCGGGTCGGGCGAGCGGTCGTCGCGGCTGCGAGCCGTCGCCGCCGCGGCCGCCTGTTGGAGCGCGTCGAGCACCTCCCGGGTGTGCTCACCGACGTCGGGCGCCGGGCGCGCCCACATGATCGGCGTGGCCGATGCCTTCACGAACGGCCCGGCACCGCGCCGTGTCCGGCCGCTCGGCAACCGCACCTCGTCCCAGTAGTCGCGAACGTTCAGCTGCTCGAGGGCCAGCACATCGGCCACCGTGTTGACCGGTGCCAGCGTGATCCCGCGGGCGATGCCGCCTTCGAACAGCTCCATCTTCCGATGGAGCAGGCTGAACCTGGTGATCGCCTCGCGCACCTCGTCGAGGGAGTGCACGAGCTCGTTCGTCGTCAACATGCGGGCCTCGTAGGTGGCCCAGTTCTCCACGTCGGCCCACTCCTGGGTGACGGCACCGGACTCGACCATCCACGGCACCAGCCCGACCAGCGTGGCGGAGGTGGCGATCAGGCAGACCTCGCCGTCGGCGCACGGGTACACGAGCGGTGTCGTGAGGGTGCTGAGTTGCAGCACCGTGCCGAAGCGCTCGATGTTGCGCCCCTGGATGGCGTGGGCGACCATCGCGTTGAGACCGGTCCAGAACACGGCCGCCTGCACCGACACGTCGACGAACTGGGCCTCGCCGGTGAGCACGCGGCGCTGGTGCGCCACCATGGCGCCGAGCGCGCTCTCGACGGCGGCGTGCAGCCACGTCTGCGGCACCGTGATGCGCACGGGGCGACGGTCGGGGTCGCCGTTGAGGGCCATCGCCCCGCCCATGGCGGCCAGGGTCAGGTCGGTCGCCAGGTACTGGGCATACGGCCCGGTCTGGCCGAACGGGGACACGGCGACGAAGACGAGATCGGGCCGCACGCGGCGGAGGTCCTCGAAACCGAGGCCACGCGCGTCCATGACACCGGGACCGGCGTTCTCGAACACGAAGTCGGCGCTGGCCACGAGCCCGAGGAAGTCCTGGCGACCGTCGGGGGTGTCGAGGTCGATCACGACGCTGCGCTTGCCGCGGTTGTAGGCGTGGAAGTGGAGGCTGGCCAGGGCGGCGGGCTCGCCGTCGGCCAGCGGGGCCTCCCACCGCGACGCCGACCCGCCCGGTGGCTCGACCTTGATGACGTCGGCACCGAGGCCGGCGAGCACGAACGTCGCCAGCTCGGCCCGGCTGTCGGTCAGGTCGAGGACACGGTACGGCGTGAGCATGGATGCAGCGGTCGACACGAGTCGCATGCTTCCACGGCCCGACCGATGATGCGATTGCGGGCCGGGATCTGGGGTCAGTCGCGCAGCGAACGGCGCATGATCTTGCCCGTCGTCGTCTTGGGCAGATCGTCGAGGAACACGACCTCGCGCGGCACCTCATGGGGTGCCAGCCGGCTGCGCACGTGCTGGCGCAGCTCTTCGGCCAGCTCGGGGCTCGGCTCGAAGCCCGGTCGCAGCACCACGAACGCCTTCGGCACCTGGCCCTTGCGCTCGTCGGGCACACCGATGACGGCCGCCATGGCCACGGCCTCGTGCGCTCCCAGGCTGCCCTCGATCTCGCCGGGCCCGATCCGGTAGCCGGCCGACTTGATCACGTCGTCCTTGCGGGACACGAACCAGAAGTAGCCGTCGTCGTCCTGCACGCCGAGGTCGCCGGTCAACAGCCAGTCGCCGATGAACTTCTCCTTGGTGGCCTCCGGGTTCTTCCAGTACTCGAGCAGGGTGAGGGGGTGATGGCGATCGGCGGCGATCTCGCCCTCCTGGTTGAGGACGGGATTGCCCTGCTCGTCCACGATGGCCACGATGGTTCCCGGCAGCGCCCGGCCCAACGAGCCCGGCTTGATGGGATAGACGCTGGCGCAGTTGCCGATGAGACCGTTGAACTCGGTCTGGCCGTAGCCCTCGTTGACGGTGCAGCCCAGGAACTCCTGGGTCCACCCGAGGAGGTCGGCGCCGAGCACTTCGGCGCCCGAGAGCACGGCGCGCAGCGCGAAGTTGCCACCGGGCAGTCCGGCGGCACGGATGACGCGCAGCGCCGTCGGCGGCAGCAGCGTCAGCGTGACCCCGAACTCACGCATCAGCCACACGGCGCGCTCGGCGTTGAAGCTGCCTTCCAGGTCCACGATCACCGGCAGGCCGTAGAACCACGCCGGGATGAGGATGTCCATGAGTCCGGCGATCCACGCCCAATCAGCGGGCGACCAGAAGACGTCGGTGGGCTGCGGGTAGAACTCGTAGACGGCCTGGAACGCAGGGATCTGCCCGAAGGCGATGCGGTGGGCGTGCAGGGCGCCCTTCGGGTCGCCCGTCGTGCCCGACGTGTAGATGAGGAAGGCGGGATCCTCACGATGGGTGGCGACAGGCTCGAAATCGGCGCTCGCCGCCGCCAGCACCTCGTCGTAGGCGTGCTCGCCGGGCAGGGTCTGGCCGCCGACCACGATCACCGAGACGTCGGCACCCCCCAGTGCTTCGCGGACCTTGGGCGCGTTGTCGGCCGAGCTGATCACCGCCTTGGCGTCACCGTGACGCAGGCGGAAGGCGAGAGCGTCGGGGCCGAACAGCGACGACATGGGCAGGGCCACGGCGCCCATCCGGAAGATGGCCATGTAGGCGACTGCCGTCTCCAGCGACGCCGGCTTCACCAGCGCCACCACGTCGCCCTTGCCGATCCCCAGCCCGCTCAGCACGTTGGCCAGCCGGTTGGCCTGGTCCTTCACGTCGCCGAAGGTGTAGGAACGATGGGAGTCGTCGGGCGACACGACGGTCAGGGCAACGGCTGACGGGTCCTGTTCGTCGACGCAGGCGACCCCGAGGTTGAAGCGCTCGGGGATGTCGAGCGTCCGGTAGTCCATCTGGCTCCACAGCTCGTCGTAGCTCGACGCACGGTGCAGGAAAGGCTCGCGCACTGTTCCCCCTCTGTCCGGCGGGGCACGCACCCCGCAGTCGTCCGCGTGCTTAGTCCATCCCGAGGTAGCCCGCAACGGGCGGCCCGCCGGCTCAGCCGGCGAGTGGCGTCACGACGGGAAGTCGACGATCGCCAGCGACATCGGCAGCTGCTTCTCGCGGGGCTGTGGATCGTGCAGCTGGCCCTGATTGAAGACGCCGCTCAGGAAGTCGTCGGCCTCCAGCAACTGGCTCGGATCGACCTGGCCGTCATAGCTGAACGTGTCGAGCACGTACGGCACGCCGTCGCTGCCTAGCACCGACGGGCCGTTCATGAGCTGGAAGTGCATGTGCGAGGCGTTGGCATTGCCGGTGTTGCCGAGCTTGGCGATGACCTGGCCCTTCTTCACCTTGTCACCGGGCTTCACCAGCAGCGAGTCGCGCTGCAGGTGGGCATAGAAGGCGAAAACGCCCCCGCCGATGTCCTCCACGATGTGGTTGCCGTCGACGGTCTCGACGGTGATCAGCGGGCCGAGCACGGGGTCGTTGGCCGGCAGCACGCCGGGCTTGTTGGCGTCGAGCGTGTCCAGCGTCGTCGTGATCACTCCGTCGGCGACGGCGATGATGTCGGCGCCGTAGTCGACGTAGTTCTCGTTCTGGTTGGCGTCACCCTCGACGAACCGGCCGTTGTCGTCCATGCGCTTCCAGTCGATGGCGAAGCGCTGGCCGTTGATGAGGCTGCCGTTGAGGGACGCCAGCGAGGTGCGGTGCGGGAAGCCGGGGAGGCAGCAGCCATTGAGGGCGACCCAGTTCGTGCCCTTGACGGGCGGCCCGATGACCCGTGGCGGGCCGGCGGAGACGTCGAGCGGTGCGGCGAGGTAGTCCACCGGGACCGGCGTCTGCGTCCCGGGGTTGGCGCCGCCGGTGGCGTACAGGTGGTGGAGGACGGCCTTGGGCGCCTGGTCCAGCGAGTCGAAGCTCCAGTCGATCAACAAGGCCCGCGTCTCCTGCGGCGGGATCACGTTGTCGGGGGCCGGCCGGGAGGGGAGCAGGCGGAGCCGGTTGCAGTCGCCGACGGCACAATCCGGGTCGACGAGCTGCTTGCCGGCAACCGACGTGATCACGGTCAGCGGTGCTGCCGCGTCGACGACGTCGACCTTCTCGATCGTCGCCGGCACCCGGGCCGCATTGGTGAGCTCGAGGTCGTAGGCGATGTGGTACTTGCCGTCCGAGCCGAGGAACGGGAAGGTCGGCGCGCTGAGCGAGCGCATGACGACGGACGTGTAGGCGTCGGGAACGGTGATGGGCTCGGCGTGGGGGTCGACCTGGCTGCAGCCGGCGACCACCAGTGCCGCCGCCATGGCGATCACATGCGATCGCTTCAAATGAAACCTCATCGCCGGCCCTCCCTGCTCGTTCAATGTCGTCTCTGCAGCCGCGAGCGCGCCCGCTCCGGGCCGCGTATCATACGCATCCGGACTGGGGCCCGACGCGAATCGATGACCTCACGGGTAATCGCCCGCGGCCGTCACACGGCTCACGATGGATCCATGGCGAGCTACGCAATCGGCATCCTGCAAGACGTGAAGATGGGTCCGCCCATCGTCGAGTACCTGGAGCGGATCGACGCCACCCTGGCGCCCTTCGCCGGGCACTTCATCATCCACGGCGGCACCCCGGAGGTGCGCGAGGGGACGAGCCCTGGCACCTTGATCGTGATCGAGTTCCCCGACCGGGACGCGGCGCAGCAGTGGTACGACTCGCCCGCCTATCGGGCCATCCTGCCGCTGCGCACCGAGAACTCCGTGGGCACGGTCTTCCTCATCGACGGCGTCGGCCGCGATCATCTGGCTACTGACGTACTGGTCTGATCGGTCAGCCAGCCGGCGCGCTGGGGACCCGGCGCTCCACACCGGCGAAGAACGACTCCACCATCGCGTTGAACGCCGCCGGCTCCTCGAGGTTGATGGCGTGGCCGGTGCGGGGGTAGATCCACAGGGCCGAGCCCGGGATCGACTGCTTCAGCATGAGGTTGGTCTCCAGGCACGGAGCGTCCTCGTCGCCGAGTGCCAGGAGCACCGGCGTCGTCATCGTTGCGTACTGCTCGCGGAAGTCGTAGAGCGACGGGCGCAAGGCCTGGTAGCGCCTCATCGTGTTGGCCATCCCCAACGCCGAGTGCTCGTGCAGGTGGTCCATGAACTCCTGCCACGCACGCGGGCTCTTGCGCTGCAACTGGATGCGCGTCGCACCGTGCCCTATCTCGTTGGCCATCGCCGCCATGCCTCGGGTCAGGAACCCGTCGGCGGTGGCGGTGGCGACGGCCGGCCATTGGTCGCGGTCGGCGGGGGCCGAGCCGGAGCCTGCGGCGGAGGCCACGACGGCGCTGACGCGCTCCGGGTGTTGCAGCGCGAACTGCAGCACGGCGTACCCCCCCATGCTGAGACCGACGAGGTGGGCGGCGGCGATGTCCAGGCCGTCGAGGACGGCGAGCAGGTCGGCGACGGCGAACCTCCACCCGTACTGCTCGGGATCCTCCGGCACGTCGGAGGGTGGGTAGCCGCGGGCGTTGTAGGTGACGCAGCGGTACGCCCGTGAGAACCATCGCACCTGGGGTTCCCACTCGCGATGATCAGAGGCGAACTCGTGAACGAACACGATCGGATGCCCCTCGCCGCTGGTCTCGACGTAGAGGTCGACCTCGCCGGATCGCACGTAGGTCATGGTGCTGAGCTCCTGTCAGGTTGCGGCGGTCCGCCGAGTCGTTGATCCATCCACACCATGTCGCGAAGGGGGATGCCGTTCTCCTCGATGCCCTCGGGGTAGCCGCGCTCCGGGGTGAAGAAGTCGCGCTCGATCCTCCACAATCGAAAGCCGGCCTTCTGGTAGTAGGCCAGCTGGCCGACGCCCGCGTTGCCGGTGCCGACGACGACCCGCTCGACACCGCCGGCGCGCAACTGCCCCAGGACCGCTCGCAGCAGGCGCGTGCCGACGCCCTGGCCGTGGCGCGACGCGTCGACGGCCACCGCCTTCAACTCCACCGGGCCGCCGGGTTCGTCGATGGCGAGGATCATGCCTATCGGCGTTCCGTCGGTGTCATCGAGCGCATACAGCGTGCCCTTCTGGTAGTAGCCGAGGACCTCGTCAACCGAATCGTCGGCCAGATGAAGCAGCGGCAGGTAGGCGTCACGCTCGGGTCCGGCGGGCACGACGCGGATCGCCGGCTCGCTCATGGCGCGGTCATGCGAGCTAGAGCTCCAGGATGGCGCAGGAGGTCGGCGGGTTGGCACTGCCGGCTCGGAGACTTCCTGCCCGCAACCCGATCTCGTCGCCGAACAGCGCGGCGGTCTCCGAGGCATGTCCGGTGCAGCCGAGGAACGCAGCGCCGAGGTCCACCACGCCGCCTCAACCGAAGAGCTGTGTCGTGGCCAGGTCGGCGCCGGCGCGCATGGCCCGGAGCTTCTCCCACACGAGCGAGGGCGCAACGTCGCCGAGACCGGCCGACGTGTCGAAGCCGCAGTCTGTCCCGGCGAGGACGCGATGGGGGTCGCCGACGGCGTGAGCCACGCGCACGAGCCGGTCGGCGACCACCTCCTCGTGCTCGACGTAGTTGCTGGTCGTGTCGATCACCCCTGCGACGAGTGCCATCCCGGCCGGCAACGGGCGGCGTTGGAAGCACTTGTACTCGTGCTCGTGCCGGGCGTTGGCCATCGACAGCACCAACGCGCCGACATGGGCTTCGTAGAGCAGCGGCAGGATGTCGTCGAGCGGCACATCCAGAGTGTGCGGCCCTTCGTAGTTGCCCCAGCAGACGTGGAGTCGCACCGCGGCAGGGTCGATGCCGGCGAGGGCACCGTTGATGGCATCGACCACCATCGCCACCCAGTCCAGGAACTCCCCGAGCGGACGGTCGGCGAACAGGGTGTGTCGCTCCATCGCCAGATCGGGGGCGTCGATCTGCAACAGCAGCCCCCGCTCGACAATGAAGCGGTACTCGACGGCCAGCGCCGCCGCAACGGCAGTGACGTACTCCTGGCGCGACGGGTAGTGCTGGTTCTCCATGGCCGAGACGACGATGCCGGGCGAGGCCGCCGTCATGAACGTCTCGGCGAACGGAGCGCCGGTGACCAGATCGCACTCGGCCGCTAGCTCGGCCGTGTCCCGGTAGGCGACGTCGTCGATCGCCGCCGGTGCCGCCATGAGGTTCACCTTGATGCGGCGGAACCGGGGTTGGGCCAGTTCGAGGAAGTCGCCGTGGTCGAGCAGGTCCCGCATCAGGTGACGGCGGCTGGCTCCTGCGAAGCCGGTCATGCGGTGGCGCACGTAGGTGAAGAAGCTCTCCCGGGCCTGCTCGCCGTCATTGCCGATGTCGATGCCGGCGGTGACCTGGGCGGCGATGACGGCGGCCGTGGCGCCGGCGATCTGCTCCCGCAGCTCTTGGTCGTCGACCGGCTCCCCCCGGCTCCGCTGCCCGTGGAGCTGGGCGAGGGCAGCGGGGCGGGGGAGGCTCCCGGCGTGCGTGGTGAGAATCCGTTCGTCGCTCGTCAGCACGTCATCAGTGTCACCGCAATGGGCCGCCCATGCGAAGGTCGCCGGCGCCGGCGGCGGCGCCGTGCTCGTCCAGGAGAGCCTGGTCGGTGATGGTGGCGTTGACGAGAGGCATAGGCGGCAGTCTGGCGCGTTTCGCCTCCTGCCGCCGCCTCCGACCCAAGTGGTCGGCTTGGGGGCGACGGGATAAGGTCCGCGACTTGCCCAACCGCCACGCGTGACGAGAGAGCGGGACATGTCGATCCAAGTTGACCCTGATACCGGACTCAAGATCTTCCACACCCGTGCTGCGAAGGCCCCAGTCAAGATTGAAGGAAAGGGCTACTCCATCGTTGACGACGAGGCCCTGAAGGTCCTGCCGCCCCATCCGCCGGGTGCGGTCTTCAGCGCCGAGGAGCAAGCGAAGTATCGGGAGTTCAAGGAGCGCCGGCGCGGCGCCGCCGACTACATGGCCATGGAGGGGGAGTTCAGCAAGTACCTCCAGGATGTGTACTCCGCCGAGCCTGTTCCCCGGGAAGCGCTCACGGACGAGTGTGAGATCCTGGTGGTTGGTGCCGGCTTTGCCGGACTTCTCCTCTGGTACAAGCTGCAGCAGCAGGGCTTCATCGACGTGCGCTTCTGCGAGAAGGGCGGCGACGTCGGCGGCACGTGGTACTGGAATCGATATCCCGGCATCGCCTGCGACGTGGAGTCGTACAGCTACTTCCCACTGCTGGAGGAGATGGAGTACGTCCCGACGATGAAGTTCGCCTCGGGCTTCGAGATCCTCGAGTACTGCCAGCGCATGGCCGAGAAGTATCGGTTCTATGACCACTGCTTGTTCCACACCACCGTCGAGAAGACCGAGTGGGACGAGGAAACGGCGCGCTGGACCGTCTACACCGACCGCGGCGACGCCATGCGGGCCCGGATCGTGGTCCTGGCCAACGGCATCCTCACCAGCCCCAAGCTGGCTCGTATCGAAGGAATGGAAACCTTCCAGGGCGAGGCGTTCCACACGTCTCGGTGGAACTACAACATCGATCTGGAAGGCAAGCGCGTCGGCATCATCGGCACCGGCGCGACGGCCGTGCAGGTGATCCCCGAGCTGGCCAAGATCGTGAAGGAGCTCTACGTCTTCCAGCGCACGCCGTCCACCATCGACGTGCGGGATCAGCGGGAGACCACGCAGGAGGAGATCGACACGTGGGCGAGGGAGCCGGGTTGGGCGAAGGCCCGCCGGGCGCGGTTCTCCAAGATCTCCGCCGGGCGTACCGCGATCAAGGCCAACGACGACTACCTCGCGGGCAAGGTGGCCGACTTCAAAGAGCGCAAGGAGCATGAGCGCCGGTTGTCGCCTGAAGAGATGATTCAGAAGCAGCTGGACTCGAACTTCCGCATCATGGAGCAGATCCGGGCCCGGGTCGATGCCATCGTCTTAGACCCGAAGACGGCAGCGGCGCTGAAGCCTTACTATCCCTATGGCTGCAAGCGGCCCACGTTCCACGACGAGTACCTACCCACGTTCAACCGGCCCAACGTGACCCTGGTGGACACCGCACCGATGGGTGTCAGCCGCATCAACGAGAACGGCGTCGTTCACGACGGCAAGGAATACCCGCTGGATGTCCTGATCTATGCAACCGGCTTCCAGTGGATGGCGACCTCCACGTTCAACATGATCACCGGTCGCGGGGGTCAGACGTTGAGCGAGAAGTGGCAGACCAATGGCACGAGGACGTTCCTCGGCCTACACAGCCACGGCTTCCCGAACTTGTTCATCGTGACCGGGCCGCAGGGTGGTGGCGGCAGCTTCAACTTCACCGACGCCATCGACCAGCACGGCGACTACATCGTCTGGATGCTGCAGACGATGCGCGAGCAGGGCTATGACATCGTCGACGTCAAGAAGGAGCCGGAGGAGGAGTACGCCGAGCACTGCCGCCAGGCCGACATCAACACCGCGCCGTTGCGGGATTGCCTGTCGTACTACAACGGTCACGGCGAGGCTGAGCCCGGGAGCTTGGCGTACTACGGCGGCGGCCGGTGGCAGAAGATCCGGATACAGGCACAGGAGACGCTGGACCCATACATCTTCGGGCATCAGTCCGACGTGACCGTGTAGGCGCCCGCAGCGCCGTCAGCGGCCCTGCCAGCGGGGCGGGCGCCCCTCGGCCGCAGCGCGGGCGCCCTCGGCCGCATCTTCGGTGGCCCCCGCCACCTTGCGCATCGTCTCGGCGAAGCGCAGCGCCTCGAGCGGCGGCAGCCGCCGCGACCGCACGGCGATCTCCTTCATGGCCCGCTGGGCCAGCGGAGCACCGGCCGTCAGGCGGTCGGCCAGCCGGCGGGCCTCGTCCAGGAGGTCCTCGTGGGGCACCACCCAGCCGGCCAGCCCGATCTCTTTCGCCCGCTGGGCGTCGATGCGGTCGCCGGTGAGCAGGAGCTCCATGGCGTACTGCCACCCGATCCGGTCGGCCAGGCGCAAGGCCGCCACCGCCGCCGGGCTGCCCAGCTTCACTTCCGGCAAGCCGAACTGAGCCCGGTCGCTGGCGATGACGAAGTCGCACCACGTCACGAGGGTGAGCCCGTAGCCCAGGCAGTAGCCGTTGACGGCGGCGATGACCGGCTTGAAGATCTCCCACCCGCTCTCGAAGGAGTTGAGTGTGGGCTTCTCCCAGAACGTGCCGGCGAAGACGCCGGTCGCGCCGGCCCCGTCGCGCAGATCGGCGCCGGCGCAGAACGCCCGCCCCCGGCCGGTCACGATGGCGACCCACGCGTCCTCCTCGTCGCGGAAGCGGGCGAACGCCGCGTTCAGGTCGGCCCGCAGCTCGCCGTTGACGGCGTTCAGGGCGTGCGGTCGGTCATAGGTGATGGTGGCTACGTGCCCGTCGAGCTCATAGCTGACTGTCTCGGCCATCCCCAGAGCCTGGCACCGACCGGCTCAGGAAGCGTTCCTGGCCGATGCGGGCCGGCTACCGGCGAACCAGAGCGCCGCCACTAGCGTCCTGGCGATGCCCGAGGAGGATCTCAGCAGCCCGGCGGAGCGCTGGACCACGCTGGCCGATGACGTATCGCCGCGTCGGGCCGAGATGCGCAGGCTGGCGGATGCGGGCCGCCAGGTCATCGAGCGGATGGCCACGACGGACGCCCCGCATGCCGTGATCGAGCGGGCCGCGGAGCTGCTGGAGGCGGCGGCGCAGGTGCTGGACGGCCCGGGCAAGGTGCGTACCTATGCGGGCTTCGCCGAGTCGGCCAACGCCGGCGGCGCGCCTCACGCCCACTTCGACCACAGCCCGGTGATGGGCATGGCCAACCCCATCGCCCCACCGACGTCCATCGAGTCGGGCGGTGAGCACTCGATCGTGATGCACGTGCGGTTCGGCTCGGCCTACGAAGGCCCTCCGGGGTCGGTCCACGGCGGCGTGGTGGCCGCCACGTTCGACGAGGTGCTGGGCATGACGCAATCGCTCAGTGGTCAGCCCGGCATGACCGGCACGCTCACCGTGAAGTACCGGCGGCCGACGCCGTTGCACCGCGACCTCCGCTTCGAGGGCACGCTCGACCGTGTCGACGGGCGCAAGATCTTCACGACCGGCCGGTGCTTCGACGGTGACACGCTGACGGCCGAGGCGGAGGGTCTGTTCGTCCGGGTCGACTTCGAGAAGATCTTCGCGATGATGGCCGATCGCGATCATTCGTCCGGCTGACCGGACCCCCTGCGGTCGCCGCCGCTCGCTGGCGACCGTGCTCGGGCGTTGCCAGCGGGTTTGGCCGGCGGGGACGTGACCGGCGAGGATGAGGCGGTGGGTGTGCGCGGGTCGGTGGCCATCGTCGGGCTCGGCGTCACCGAGATGGGGAAGGTCTACGGGAAGACGGCGACCGGTTTCGCGGGCGATGCCATCGCCCTGGCACTGGCGGACGCGGGCCTCAGCGAAGGCCGATGTCGACGGGCTGCTGATCCACTCCAACGCCAGCACCGAGATGAACCCCATGCTCCAGATGAACCTCGGGTTCACGGATCTGACGCTGCTCAATGCCATGAGCGCGTTCGGTTCGACGTCTGGCGGCATGATCCACTACGCAGCGGCGGCCATCGAGGCGGGGCAGGCCAACGTCGTCGTGCTGGTGTACGCCGATGCACCGTTGCGACCGGCGAAGTCGGCGGGCGCGTCCTACGCCCGCTCGCGTGGCCTGTCGGGGATGAACGGTCTGTACGGCACCTACGGCTTGTTCGGTGCCAACCACGGCTACGCCATGGCGGCGCGCCGCCACATGCACATGTACGGCACGACGAGCGAGCAGCTCGGTGCCATCGCAGTGGCCCAGCGCCAATGGGCGCAGATGAACGACAAGGCGCAGATGCGAACGCCGCTGACGCTCGAGGAGCACCAGGCGTCGCGGTTCATCTGCGAACCGCTGCACCTCTACGACTGCTGCCTCGTGTCGAACGGTGCTGTCGCGCTGATACTCACGTCGCCCGATCGCGCCCGCTCGCTGCGCAAGCCCCCCGTCTACGTGCTGGGCGTCGGGCAGTGCGCGCCCGGCGACAGCGGTCGTGCCGATCGTGACCCCGCCGTGCATACCGGTGCCACGGCGTCGGGCCGCCAGGCGCTCGGCACGGCCGGCGTCAGCCTGGCCGACGTCGATGTCCTGGAGCTGTACGACTGCTACACGTACACGGTGCTCGTGACGCTGGAGGACTACGGCTTCTGCGGAAAGGGCGAAGGCGGAGCGTTCGTGGAGGACGGCAAGCTCGCTCCGGGCGGGTCGCTGCCGTGCAACACCGGGGGCGGGCAGCTTTCCTCGTTCTACATGTGGGGTTTCACGCCGCTGGCGGAGGCCGTCGTCCAGGCGCGCGGTGACGGTGGCGAACGCCAAGTGCCCGAGCACGACGTCGTGCTCGTCAGCGGCAACGGCGGCGTCCTCAACTACCACTCGACGATCGTCCTGTCGTCGCAGCCGCCGTCGTGACGACGCGGCGCTTCCCTCGCAGGACCGAGGGGTGACCGAGTTCTCGATCGGCGAGCGGCCGGTTCCGGAGCCCGACGAGCGGAGCCGGCCCTTCTTCGAGGCCACGTTGCGCGAGGAGCTGCTGCTGCAGCACTGCGGCACGTGCGGGCGGTGGACCTGGCCGGTGAAGGAGCGTTGCATCGATTGCCTGGCCGACGACTTGCGCTGGGAAGCGGCGTCGGGTCTCGGCACGCTGTACTCGTTCACGCTCGTGCACCAACTCGTGCATCCTGGCTTCAACGGTGAGATGCCTTACAACCTGGCCCAGGTCGATCTGGACGAGGGTGTCCGTGTCCACACCTCCATCGTCGGGGTGTCGAACGAAGGGCTCGAGATCGGCATGCGGCTCGAGGTCGTGTTCGTCGCCGCCTCGGACCAGATCGCGGTACCGATGTTCCAGCCTGTCGCCGCTTCCAGGGGCTGATGCGACAGCGCTGCTCGTCAGAAGGCGGCGGCGAGAACCTGCTGCACGCCGGTGGCATCGACCGGCGTGATGTTGCCGCGTGACCCACCGTCGTTGAGCACGTGGTCGACGAGGGCGCCGTCGAGGTCGGCACCGGTGACGCCGACGGCACTGAGCCGGCCGGGCAACCCGAGCTCGGCGGTGAGCTCCTCGAGGCGGCGGATCAGCGCCTCGGGTGACGACAACCCGAGGGCCGCCGCCGCCCGCCCGTACTGTTCGGCGGCGGCGGGCAGGTTGTAGCGCATCACGTGGGGCAAGACGATGGTGGACGCCTCACCGTGCGGGACGCCGAGCCCGCCCCCCAACTGGTGGCGCAACGCGGCGACGAGGCCGACGCCGACGGCCGCCAGTTGGGGAAACACCATCGCGACCGCGAACTGGCAACGACCGCGGGCGTCGTGATCGCCCGGGTCGGCGGTCGCGGGGCCGAGGTGGTCGACCAGCAGTCGCAGCGCCCCGAGGGCGAGGGCATCGGTTTGCGGGTTGGCCCGCCGGGCGCACAAGACCTCGATCGTGTCGGCCACCACCTTCATGCCCGTGGCGGCCCACAGGCGCGCCGGGCAGGTCCCGGCGAGGACGCTGTCGAACACCACCCAGCGGGGGAGCAGCTGCGGGTCCAGGTACATCTGCTTCTCGCCGGCATCGGGGTCGGTGATGCCGGCCACGGCGGTGAACTCGGCTCCCGACAGCGTGGTCGGTACCGCGATGTGCGCCATCTTGGCGGCGGCGAGGACCGGCCGCGGCGAGCCGCGCTGCACCCGGTGATCGGCCAGGGCTCCACCCTCGCCCAAGAGCAGCGCGACGCCCTTGGTCAGATCGACCACCGAACTGCCGCCCAGGCTCACGAGGCAGTCGGCCCCGGCGGATCCGGCCGCCTGCGCCGCCTCGACCACGACCGGCGCCGGGGTGTGCTCCTTGGAGCCGGCGAACCGCCCGACGCAGCTGGCGCCCAGCCAGCCGGCCATCTCGGCCGCCACCCCCGAACGTTCCAGAGACGGTGTCGTGACCAGGAACGGCCGCGAGGCGCCGACGCGACCCAGCAGTCCCGGCAGCTCGGACTGGGCGACGCCCGGTCCGTAGAGCACGCCGTCACTGCGGGGGTTCACGATGCGGCCGGCAAAGGCAACGGTCATGGCGACCATCTTCCCTCAACGAGCACGCCGTGCCGAGCGGACCAGTTTCGGCGTACTGACTGCGGTTGCCGCTGATTACGACACACTTCGCGCAGCAAAAGGTCCGGTCTCACGTCGAGCCCGGCCGTGACGGACGGTACGGTCGGCGCGGTGGCCAAGGCTCCGGCAGTCGAGGTGCGCGTAAGCGAGCGCACGGTGAGGATCTCGAATCCCGACCGGGTGTACTTCCCCGCCACCGGAGCGACCAAGCTCGACCTCGTCAACTACTACCTCGCCGTCGGCCCCGGCATCGTCAACGCCCTGCGGGAGCGGCCGTGCATGCTGCACCGCTTCCCGACCGGGGTGAGCGGCGAGAAGGTCCATCAGAAGCGCGTCCCGGGCGGGGCCCCGCCGTGGTTGGAGACCGTGCGGGTGCACTTCCCGCGCTACGGCCTGCATGCCGACGAGCTGTGCGTGACCGAGCTGGCCGAGGTGATCTGGGCGGTGCAGATGTCGACCGTCGAGTTCCATCCGTGGAACTCCCGCCGCGCCGACGTGGAGAAGCCCGACGAGTGGCGCATCGACCTCGACCCCATGCCCGAGTGCCCGCCCGCCGCGGTACGCACGGTCGCCCACGTGGTGCACGAGGTACTCGACGAACTGGGCGCCGTCGGCTGGCCGAAGACCTCGGGGGGCAGGGGCATGCACGTCTACGTCCGCATCGAGCCGGCGTTCGGGTTCACCGACGTCCGGCGCGCCGCCCTCGCCTTCGCCCGCGAGGTCGAGCGCCGCGCCCCTGACATCGTCACGACCACGTGGTGGCGCAAGGATCGCGACCCTGCCGCGCTGTTCGTGGACTACAACCAGAACGCGCGGGATCACACCATGGCGGCGGCGTACTCCGTGCGGGGGGTGGCGGCGGCCACGGTGTCCACGCCGATCACCTGGGACGAGATCGACACCGTCGAGCCCAACGACTGCACCATGACGACCGTTCCGCGGCGCGTCGCCGAGGTCGGTGACCTCCATGCCGGCATTGACCAGGCGGTCTTCCCCATCGACGAGCTGCTCGAGTGGGCCGCCCGCGACGAGCGCGCCGGAGCCGTCGACGTCCCTGACGACGAGGAATGACCGGCGACGGACCGCCTCAGGTGTAGATGCCGTCGTCGAGCACGGCCAGCTCCTTGGCGTCGTTGGCCAGATCCTCGTCGGAGCGGACGGCCCGGTCGGCTCGAGCCGGCAGGTAGCGATAGGCGACGACGGCGGCGCAGAGCACGACGATCGTCCCGACCCACGCCGCCACCTGCATGCCGCGGAAGAACGCATCCCCGGCGGCGTCGTGCACCGCGCCGGCGAGGGCGGAGGGAAGGTGGAGCGAGGTGATCGACTCGATGGCCTTGCCGATCGAGTCGTGCACCATCGATTGGGCCGCCTCGGGCAAGCCCGGGGGCACCTCGATCACGCGGTGGTAGGTCGCGGCGAAGACGCTGCCGATGACCGCGACACCGAGGGCGCCGCCGGCTTGGCGGGTGGTGTCGTTCACCGCTGAGCCCACACCGGCCTTCGCCTTGGGCAAGGAGCCCATGATCGACTCCGTGGCAGGGGCCATGATGAATCCCATACCGACACCGAACAAGAGCCGCACGGCTCCGCCCCCGACGAACGAGGACATGATCGGCTCGATCGAGTAGCTGAACAGCCCGGTGGCCACGATCAAGAGTCCCATCACCACGACGCGCTTCGTGCCGATCCGCTCCACCAGCCTGGGCGCCTGCGGTGCCGTCACCATGATGCCGATGGCGACTGGGGCCGTGAGCAAGCCCGCCTTGAACGGCGAGTAGCCCAGCACGAACTGGAAGTACTGCGTGAGCAAGAAGGTGGAGCCGTAGAGGGCGAAGAACGTGAGCGTGATGGTGGCCGACGCTGCCGAGAACCGTGGGTTCTGGAAGAAGTGCAGGTCCAACATGGGGTGGTCGTAGTGCGTCTCCCACCACGCAAAGGCGCCCAGGAAGACGATGCCGACCCCGAAGGCGATGAGCACGGTGGGGTCGGAGAGCCCGCGGTCGGGCACCTCGATGATGGCGAACAGCAGGCCCATCAAGCCGATGATGGAGAACACCGCGCCGAGCGGGTCGAGGGCGTGGTCGCTGTCGCGAGTGGTCGTGGGCACGAAGAACCGTCCCAAGATGATGGCGGCGACGCAGATCGGCACGTTCACGAGGAACACCGAGCCCCACCAGAAGCGCTCGACCAGCAAGCCGCCGGCGAGCGGGCCGATGGCTACGCCCAGGCCCGACACACCAGCCCAGATGCCGATGGCCCGAGCCCGTTCCCGGACGTCGTGGAACGTGTTGGTCAGAATGGACAGCGTGCTCGGGTAGATGCAGGCGCCGCCGATGCCCATGAGCGCCCGGGCCAGGATGAGCATGTGCGACGACGTGCTGAAGGCGGCGAAGGCCGAGAACGTGCCGAAGAGGGCGAGGCCGAGGGTGAGGATGCCCTTGCGTCCCACTTTGTCGCCCAGTGAGCCGGCCGTCAGCAGCAGGCAGGCGAACACGATGGTGTAGCCATCGATGAGCAACTGGAGCTCGGAGCCCTTGGCGTTGAGGCTTTCGACGATCGACGGCAGCGCCACGTTCAGGATCGTGTTGTCGATGGCGATGACGGTGAGCGACAGGCACAACACCGCCAAGGTCCACCAGCGGCGATCGTGCGCCCGTTGGGAGTCTGCATCCACGTCGGGTCCCCTCCTCAGCCGTTGGCACTGGTCGCGTCAGCCCGCCCACCCGACAGCCGGTAGTCGGAGAAGTCGGGGTGGCGCGTCATGCGCCAGTACTCCAGTGTCGACCAGCACGTCTGCGACGACGACCGCCCGAACTCGTTGACGTAGTACGTGTCGAGCCGCGGATCCGAGAAGATCGTCTTCGCCAACCCCTCGTCGAGGCGGCGGTTGTACTCGTCGTACGCGTCACGTCTCAGCTCGATGGCGGTGGCGCCGGTGCGGAAGAGCTCGTCGATGCACTGGATGGCGTAACGGGTCTGCAGCTCCGAGCCCATCGTCGGCAACGTGCCCTGGTTCGAGTTCGTGTTCGGGCCGTAGATGCAGAACAGGTTCGGGAACTCGGGCAGTGAGATGCCGAGATAGGCGCGGGCACCGTCCTTCGACCAGAGCTCGTTGACGGTGTTGTCGCGACTGGTGACATCCATCGGCCAGAGGAACTTGCTGGTCTCGAAGCCCGTGGCGTAGACGACGACGTCGACCTCGATCGTGCGACCGGACTCGGTCACGATGCCCTCGGCGACGATGCGGGCGATGGGCTCGCTGACGAGCTCGACGTTCGGTCCGGTGATGGCGTCGAGCCAGCCGTTGTCGATGACGGGACGCGACGCCATGGCCGGGCTGTTCGGCGTGGATGCGGCCAGGAGATCGGGATGATCGGCCAGCTTCCGCTGCAGGTAGGACAGGCTGGCATGGCGGGCGCGGCTGTTGACCGCGCTGAGCGAGTCGGGGTCGGTCCAGTCGGGATCCTTGAAGAAGGGGGACGCGTGGACGTGGTCGCCCACCGCCCAGATGGCGCGGAACTTCTCGAAGTTACGGAACAGCGGCAGGTGCCGGTCGAGCCACCGCATCCCCTCCGGCAGCTCGTCGCGGTAGATGGGGACTTCGAACACCCACGACGGACGGCGCTGGAACACCGTCACCGTCGCCCCCATCCGCTCTAGCTCGGGCACGAGCTGCATGCCGCTGCAGCCCGTACCGATCACGCCGAAGTGCGTGTCCTTCGGTTCGATGTCCTCGTCCCACCAGGCGGTGTGGAAGGAAGGCCCAGCGAACGTCTCCATGCCCTCGACGACAGGGAACTTCGGGCGTGACAGGAACCCGACCGCGCTGATGACGACGTTGGCCGTCATCGTGCCCGGTCGCCCGTCGGCGTCCTTGAAGGCAATCGTCCACGTGCCCGTGCTGTCGTCCCACGTGAGCGCCGTCACCTCGGTCTCGAAGCGGATGCGGTCGCGCACCTCGAAGGTGTCGACGCACCACTGGAGGTAGCCGTTGTTCTCGCTCTGCGGCGCGAACCAGTGCGACCACGGGTACTGCAGCCCGAACGTGTGTGAGTACGCCCGGCTGGGAACGTCGACCCGGCATCCGGGGTAGCGGTTGTCGTGCCAGGTGCCGCCGACGCCGGCGTTCTTCTCCAGCACGGTGAACGGGATGCCGCTCTCCTTGAGGTTGATGGCGGCATTGATGCCACCGACGCCCGATCCGATCACGACCACATGGAAGTCACCGACGCCGTCGGGCGCGTGTTGCAGCTCGTAGCGTCGAGGGATCCGCTCGATGGCGAGCTCCTCGATGCAGAACTCGAGCGCCGACTCGGGGATCGTCTCGCCCACAGCCAGTTCCAAGCTGGCGGCCAGGCGGTCGGGGGAGCCGTGGTCGCTGAGTGGAGCGCCGGCGTCGCGATGGGCCCGCAGGTAGGAGGCGGCGAGGGAGCGCACGAGCTGCACATCGTCGGGATCGCTGAGCACCTTGACCGGCCCCACCATGCCCGGCGCCTCGCTGGGCGTGGTCTCGAGGATGGCGGAGTCGCCGGTGAGCTGGTAGGTCACCGCTCGCAACGTCATGGGATCGGCGGCCAGCAGGTACTGGTCGATCTCGGCATCGGTGGTGTCGACCAGTTCCTTCATCGTGGGGAACCCCCGCTTCCAAATGGAACGCCGTTGCGTTCACCCGATGGTGCTTGCCCACCCCCCTCCGGGGCAAAACGGCGTCGGAGCCGTGGAGGCGGTGCCCGCAGAGGTACGGTCGCAGCACTGTGGCCGAGCCAGCGGCAATGACGTTCAACAACACGATCGCCGCCCTCGAGGCGGTGGTGGACCGTTGCTCGGCCGAAGGCGACCGCGTCGGGTACTTCGCGGCGATGTACCTGGCCGTGACCAGCACCATGCGCGACCGCGCCGGCGCCGGCCGCTTCGCCGATGCGGCGCGCATGGAGCGCTTCGCCACGGGCTTCGCGGCGCGCTACCTCAACGCCCTCGACGCCTGGCGCGCCGGTGCCCCGTGCGCCGACTCGTGGCTCGTCGCCTTCAACGCGACCCAGCGCAGCCGCCCGATCATCCTGCAACACTTGCTGCTCGGGATGAACGCCCACATCAACCTCGATCTCGGCGTCGCCGCCTCCGAGGTTGGCGACAGCCAGTCGCTCGACGCCGTGCGGAGTGACTTCGACGCCGTGAACGACGTGCTCGGCGAGCTGGTGGACGGCTGCCAAGGAGCGCTGGACTCCGTCTCGCCGTGGCTCGGTCTCGTCGACAAGATCGGTGGCGGCGGCGACGAGACCATCATCCGGTTCAGCCTGGTCCTCGCCCGGCGCCAGGCGTGGTCGGTGGCAACCCGGCTGAGCGCTATGAGCGGCCGCCCGCGCGACGACGAGATCAAGTCGGTCGACGCCGCCACCGCCCGCGTGGGCAACGCCGTCGAGCATCCCGGCTTCGCCGCCGGCGCCGTGCTGCTCGCCGTGAAGGCGCGCGAGCGGGCCACCCCCGCCGAGGTGATGCGGGTGCTCCGTGCCGTTCGACCCAAAACGCCCTGAGGCCTGGTGATGGCCCCGGCCTGACGGTTACCGGAGGCTCGGGTCGGTGCCACCCCGGAACAGGTGGACGGCCTCCCAGCAGTACCGGGCGACGACGGAACGGTAGGGACGGAACCGGTCGCCCAGCGCGACCAGCTCCTTGGCGCGCGGCGGTGGATCGAGCCGCCAGGCGAGCCCGTAACCCTGGCGCACGCCCAGGTCGTCGACCGGCCAGACGTCGAGGCGGCGCAGCTCGAACATGAGATACATCTCGGCCGTCCACCGCCCGATGCCCCGCACGCCCACGAGGCTGGCCACGATCTCGTCGTCGGTGCGTCGCGACGACGCCTGCAGATCGACGCTGCCGTCGAGGACCTTGCTGGTCAGATCGCGGATCGAGGCCAGCTTGTTGCCAGAGAGGCCGGCGCCGCGCAGTGCCTCATCGGACGCACCCGCCAGGCCCGCTGGACTCAGCTCGCCGCCGGCCGCCGCCTGCACCCGCCCGAGGATCGCCGTTGCGGCGCTGCCGGCGAGCTGCTGGAACACGATCGCCCGGACCAACGCGCCGTAGTGCCCGTCGGCGTTGCGGGGCCGGTGACGAATCGGACCGGCGAGCCGGACGAGGTTGGCGAGCACAGGATCGCGGCGCGCGACCTCGTCGATGGCGCTCGCCAGTGATGTTCGCGCCATCGACGCCTCCGACAGTTGTAGATCCGCTGGGTGCCGTGCCGACGTAGTTATGGCGCGCGCACCTTGGCCAGATCGGCCATCAGCTCGAGCACCGCTGGTGCGTGGGTGTTGATGGTGAGGCCGGTGATGCCGCTGTCGGCCCAGTCCCGGAAGCGCGTCTTGATGCGGTTGGCCGGGCCGACCAGGGCCCGCTCGTCGACGTAGTCGTCGGGTACGGCGGCGGCGGCCTCCTCCTTGCGTCCCTCCAGGAAAAGCTCCTGTATACGAGTGGCGGCGTCGCCGTAGCCTTGCTCGGTCATGTGCTGGTTGTGGAAGTTCATGGTGGAGTGGCCCATCCCGCCGACGTAGAGCGCGATACCCATCTTCTGGCGCTGGAGGGCCGCCGCGACGGCCTCGGCACTGTCGTCGGTCAACACGACGGCGGCGCCCGCTTGGATCTCGAAGTTCTCCCAACTCTTCTCTCCACCCGCACGGCGGAAGCCCTCGTCGACCCACGGCCGGTAGTGGTCCATACGGCCGGGCACGAAGTGCATCGGGAGCCAGCCGTCGCACAGCTCGGCCGTGAGCTTGACCGTGGCCTCCGAGCCCGACCCCAGCCAGATCGGCAAGTTCGGGTTCGTGTGCAGGATGGAGCGCAGCGGCTTGCCCAGCCCGGTCGCGCCTTCGCCGGTGTACGGCAGCGAGATCTCGCGGCCCTGGTGCTCGACCGGCGCCTCCCGCTTGAAGATCTTCCGCATGATCTCGATGTAGTCACGCAGGCGCCAGTAAGGCCGGCCCCACGGCTCGCCGTACCAGCCCTCCACGATCTGAGGGCCGGACACGCCGAGGCCGGCGATGAAGCGGCCGCCACCGGCGAGGGCATCGACGGTCTGCGCCTGCATCGCCGCCATCGCTGGTGAGCGGCCGGCGAGCTGCATGATGCCGGTGCCGAGGCGGATGCGTTCGGTACGAGCGGCGATGAAGGCCAGCGGCGTCACGGCGTCGGAGCCGTAGGCCTCCGCCGTCCAGACCGAGTCGTAGCCGAGGCGTTCGGCCGTCTGGATCAGCTCCATCGGCACGTGGAGGTCCGCCCCGGAGTACCCGATGCCGAGTCCGAGCTTCATCGTCGCACCTCTTTCCGATCTTCTGCGCCGCTCGCATCGGTGACGCGCCGCTGTGATCGTGGCACTCCGGACCCGTGGTGCTCCACTCGACGGCCCGGCGGCGTCACCGCATGAGCCCTTCGCGCGCCGCGTTGGACACGCCGCCGTCACACGCGATGGCGACGCCGGTGATGAAACCGGCGGCCGGAGAGGCGAGGAAGAGCGCCAGGGTGGCGATGTCCTCGGGGTCACCGAGGCGGCCGACGGGGGTGCGGACCACGTAGTGGTCGCGCAGCTCGGCCGGCATCGATCGCACGAGCGGTGTGGCGATGAGGCCGGGCAGGATGGCATTGGCGGTGACGCCGCCGGGACCGAACTCTTGGGCGACCGCCTTGGTGAAGGCGACGACGCCCGCTTTGGACGCGGTGTAGGCCGGCTGACCAAGGCCCGGGGTGAGGGCGGCGACCGAGGCCATGTTGACGACCCGGCCCCAGCCCCGTTCGGCCATGCCGGGCGCCACGACCCGCACGGTGTGGAACATGCCGGTGAGGTTGACGCGCAGCTCGTGGTCCCACGCCTCGGGTGTCATATCGGCGATCAACGCGAGGTTGTTGACGATGCCGGCGTTGTTCACCAGCACGTCGATGTCACCGAGTTCGGTCGCGCAGCGGGCGGCGGCGGCGGCAACGGCGTCGGGATCGGCGACATCGACTGCCACTTCGATCGATCGCCGGCCGAGGGCGCCGATGGCCGCCGCCGTCGAGGTCTCCTCCTCCGGGCCGGAAACCCGCTGGCGGAGCCGGTAGTAGCGCTCACCTTCGAACGGTGCGGGATGAGCATCGGCAACGGCCACATCGGCTCCGGCGCCGGCCAGGCGCAGCGCGATGGCGCGACCGATGCCCCGGGCCGCGCCCGTGACGAACGCCACCTTCCCAGCGAGTGGCAGAGGTTCTTCCATCGCCGCAACCTAGGCCGCGGCGCCCGCCCCCAGCGACGGTAGGTTGGCGGCGACGGTTGCGCTCGTGCCCGAGGTCGGTCACCTCATCGACTCGTGCTCCTAGGGGTCCTCAAGCGTCGCCCCGCCGCCGGAGCATCTTGTCGATCTCGGCGATGTGCAGCGTCTCGTTGCGGATCATCTGGCGGGCGTACTCTTCCAACGACACGTTGCGGCCCTCTACCAGGCTGAGCAGCTTCTCGTAGAGACCAACGCCTCGCTGCTCGTGCACGAGCAGCTCCTGCATGATCTCGTCCACCGACGGGTGATGGGTCCCGACCAGCTCGCCGATGCCGAGCGAGATCGGCTGTCCGAGCGACGTGACCTCCTCGCCGGCGAGGGCAGCGTGCATGAGGCTCTCGGCGGCCTGGTCGCGCATCCAGGAGATGATGGGTATGCGGGCGTGACCGAACACCATCAGCGAGTACTGGGTGTACCTGACGGCCCCTGCAAGCTCCAGCTCCACGATCTCGTTGAGCGTCTTGACGGTCTGGTCCTGGTCAAGTTCCACGATTCCTCCGACTAGCGTTCGTCCCCCTGCACGCATGGTTCCCCACGTCGGCGGCCCGTAGCCGCCCGCAGGACGCTACTGCCGGGACGATCGACCGATGGCCACCTGCGGCTCCGTGCGGCCGTCTTTGCGCCTGACGAAATCGTCATCGAGGACACCTGGAAGACGTCGGGGCTCCGCGGTACGGGGAGCCACCACTTCCACGCCGAGCACGTTCTCGTTCCCGCGGATCGGACGTTCGTCCCCTTGCTCGGCGAGCCGTGTCTCGACGAGACCGTCCTTCACATCCCGACGCCGGCGCTGTTCTCGATCAGTATCGCCAGCGTCGCCCTTGGTATCGCCCAAGGGGCGCTGGACGACATCGTCGCCATCGCCGCCGGCAAGGTCTGACATCCGCGCCGTCACGCAGCACTTTCTCGTCAAACGCGACACCCTGATCACGGCCGGCGCCATCATGGCGAGCCAGAACGTCCAGCCCGCCGTGTTCTGAAGCATCGGTCCCGTCGCCGTCTCGGTGACCGTTCTCGGTGTCGAGCAGATCTAGGCTCGGGCCGACCGGGGGGTGACGCACCATGGACTACAGGATCGCGATCGGTACGGTCGGGTCGGGGTTGTGGGTCAGCTACAACGCCGGCGGCAAGTTCCGCCACATTCAGCGCGGCATCGAGAGCGAGGGCAACTGCCGGGCACTGGCCGTCAGTCCGCACGAGCCGGGCCAGATGCTGGCCTCCCTCGACGGGGTGGGGGTCTTCCGCTCCGACGACAACGGCGGCGAGTGGGCTCCGATCGGCACGCCGATCGCCTCCGACATCTGGTCGCTGGCGTTCGACCCCACCGACGCCGAGCGGATCTTCGTGGGCACCCGGCCGGGGGTCCATCGCTCGACCGATGGCGGCCGTTCCTTCCAGGCACTGGCCACGAGCATCCCCGATCACTGTCCCATCGGGGTGTCCCGCACCACCAATGTCGTCGTCGACCCAGCCGACGGGACCAAGGTCTGGGCGTCGGTCGAAGTGGGCGGCCTGCACCGCAGCGCCGACGGTGGCGACACGTGGACCAGCGTTGGCCGGTTGGGCCCCTCCGAGTTCCACGACGACGTCCATGGCTTCGCGCTGCGCCGCTCGGGTGACGCGACGCAACTGTTGGTCACCTCGCCGTATGGCCTCGCGCGCAGCGACGACGACGGCGATTCCTGGTCGTGGCGAGAGTTCGATGCCTTCCCGGGGTCGCGGTCGGGCATTGCCTACTCGCGCTGCGTCCGGGCGCCGTGGAACGACGGCACCGTCATCGTGTGCGTCGGTGACTACATCCCTGGCGCCGTCGGGGCACTGGAGGTGTCGCGCGACGGCGGCGAGACGTGGAAGCGCACCGAGCTGCCCGTCACGCCGAACTCCACCATGTACTGGCTGGCCGTCAACGAGGACCTCCCCGGTGTCGTCGTGGCGACATCGGTCTTCGGGCAGGTGTTCGTGTCCGAGGACCACGCCACCACGTGGCGCAAGCTCGACCGCGAATTGGGCGAGATACGCGCGGTGTGCATCTCCCCCGGCTGAGCCGGCCGGATGCTCCGGCGTTGGCGTCAGCGAGCCAGGCGGGCGCGGGTGCCGCTGCGTACGGCACAACGCTCACCTGCCTGGGGACCGATCGGGCGCCTCGCTGCGCGAGGCTCTGGCCGTGTCCCGTCGACCACCCGGAGGAGCCGACATGCTCGATCCACAGCGCTACGAGGCCATCGCCATCGACAAGCGACCCGACGGCGTGGCCCTGGCCACGCTGAACCGACCCGAGAAGCTGAACGCCGTGAACGCGACGTTGCACCACGAGCTGGCCCGGCTGACGCGAGATGCCGATGCCGATGCCGACGTCCGCGTGCTGGTGGTCACGGGCGCCGGCCGGGCGTTCTGCGCTGGCGGCGACTTCAGCCCCCAGGACGACCGAGGTGGCGACGTCATCACCATGCGTGAGGCGCGCCAGATCGTCGATCACCTGCTGGAGTGCACCAAGCCGGTGATCTCCGCAGTGAACGGCTACGCCATGGGCCTCGGCGCCACCGTCGCGCTCCTGGCTGACGTGGTGTACGCCGCCCGCTCGGCCGTGTTCGCCGACACGCACGTGAACATGGGCATCGGGGCCGGCGACGGCGGTCAGGTGATCTGGCCGTTGTTGATGGGCGTCAACCGGGCCAAGTACTACCTCATGACCGGCGATCGCCTGACGGCGACAGAAGCGGAACGGCTGGGTCTCGTCAACTTCGTGGTCGACGACGGCACGGTCGTGGACGAGGCGCTGGCGTTCGCCGGGCGCCTGGCCGCCGGTCCTGGCCTGGCCATCTCGGCGTCGAAGGTCGCGGTGAACAACTACATCCGGGTGGTCTCGAGCCTTGTCCTTCCACTGTCGCTCAGCTTGGAAGAGAACACCCTCGCGTCGAAGGATCACCGGGAGGCGGTGCGGGCGTTCCAGGAGAAGCGAGACGCCCACTTCACCGGGCGGTGAGCGTTGCTAGCGCGGCTCGTAGGCGCCGACGGGGACGGACTCGACGTCCACCCGGCGCTCGTCACCGTCGAACGACAGCGTGATCACGGCGCACACCGACTTCCGGCTGGGGGAGCCGGAGTACGACGCCGCCACCGGACCGGCGCTGACGTCGCGGGGCACGTCCCAGTGGCCCAGGGCGATGTAGTCGCGGTCGGAGGCGGCGATCTGCTCTGACGTGATGAGGTAGCTCCGGTGCAGGTCGCCGGCCCCAAGGACCAGCTGACCGTGGGCCAGCGCGACCTGCCACGTCGAGGTACCTCGGGGCGGCAGCCCGTCGAGCGGTCGGTTGTCGTCGAAGCTCATGTGGGGCTTGCCCCAGACGTCGAGATCGAGGTGCGACAGGGTGACCGTCTCACCGGCCGGATCGGTCAGGAGGCGAACGTGGCCTGGGAGCTCGACGCGGTGGTACACGGCGTTGGCCATGAGCGGATCGTGGTTGCCCGTTGTCACGATGATCGGCACTGGCAGGCGGCGCAGCTCGTCGAGCACGGCCTGACCGATCGCGGCGTCGAGCCGGTTGTGGTCGAACAGGTCGCCGACGATGAGCATCACGTCGACCTCCCGATCGAGGGCGAGGTCGACGAGCGCCGGCACGGCGTCGGTTCTGGCGTAGCTGTCGCCGATGTGGATGTCGGAGGTGTGGAGCATGCGCACCGGGGGCCGGCTGGCCTCGGGCGTGTCGTTCACCGGCGTCATCGGTGCCGCCGGATGGCAGCATCGTGATCGGGAACGGGCTGTTCGAGACGAGCCACTTGGAACGGGGCACCTTCCGTCAACTGCCAGATGGACGCCCGCACCACGCCGGCGTCGATCTCCAGGAAGCCGAGCGTGCCCAGCTGGGTCTGGAGGTTGTGCGGATAGGTCGGCGAGCCGGGATTCACGCACAGGGTGGGACCCACGACCTCGATCCCCTCGACGTGGGAGTCGCCGAACACGATGACATCGATCTCGTCGGTGGCGAAGCGTCGCTCCTTCCACCGCTGGACCGTCAGTCGGGGCGGGTGCTCCGGCAGTGGGAGGTCGTGGGTGAGGCCGACGCGCACGCCGGCCAGGTCGAGCAGCCACGAGTTGCGCAGCCGGCGATCGTCCGGCGCCACCGCCCGCCCGCCCGAGCCGTCCTCGCCGTTTCCACGGGCCGCGTAGACCGGTGCGAGTTCGTTCAGCTGATCCAAGACGATGAGATCGTGGATGTCGCCGCCGTGCAAGATCAGGTCGACCTCGTCGCCGAAGGCGGCGAAGACCTGGGGCCACAGCTCGGCCCGAGCTTCTGGGATGTGGGTGTCGGAGATGAGCCCGACGCGCAGGCTCAGACGCTCGGAGAACTCGTTGCGTTCGAGTGCGGCCCGTTCGTCCTCGGTGCCACCAGGTTGGGCAAGGCCGCTGCTCATCCCAGGGATGTTGGTCGGCCGGACCTGTCATCTGCAACCTCCGCACCGTCGAGCGCGTCGTCGACGTAGGGTGCGCCGATGCTCCTGGATGCTCAACTGGAGGGCGGGGTCGCGTCGGCGGCGCGGCGGGCGGCCCTCGCCGAGCGGAGCGGTTTCGCCGGCGTCTGGGCCGCCGAGGTCACACGCGATCCCATGCTCACGTTGGCGGCGGCGGCGGGGTCGACCACCTCGATCACGGTGGGCTCGAACGTGGTGCTGGCCTTCACCCGTAACCCCATGAGCGTGGCGATGCAGGCCTGGGATCTCGCCGACGCCACCGACGGGCGGTTCGTGCTGGGCCTGGCCACGCAGGTGAAGCCCCACATCACGCGTCGGTTCTCGATGCCGTGGAGCGATCCCGCCGGTCGTATGCGTGAGTTCGTCGAGGCGCTGCGCCACATCTTCGGCGTCTTCCAGGGTGAGCACCCGCTCGACTACCGAGGCCGGTACTACTCCCACACGTTGCTGCACGCCATGTTCGATCCGGGGCCCATCGACCACCCGAGCATCCCCATCGGCCTGGGGGGCGTGGGTCCCCACATGACGGCCCTCGCCGGCGAGCTCGGCGACGGCTACCTGCTCCATGCGTTCACCAACATCGCCTTTCAGGACAAGGTCACCCTGCCCGCACTGCAGCGGGGCCTGGCCGCGTCGGGCCGGACCCGAGACGACCTCTGGGTGTTCGGCTACCTCATGCTCGTGGCCGGCGACACGGAGGAGGAGCAGGCTCGCGTGGCCGACCGGATTCGGTCCCAGATCGCCTTCTACGCCTCCAGCCCCATGTACCGCGACGTGCTGGATTGCATCGGCTGCGCCGAGCTTCAGACGGACCTGCAGCAGCTGGTCAAGGAGGGCCGCTGGGCCGAGATGCCCGGCCTCGTCTCCGACGACATCCTCGACCACTTCGTCGTGCGCGGCTCGCTCGAAGAGCTACCCGCCCGCATCCATGCCCGTTACGGCGGGTACTACGACCGGGCCGTTCCGTACCTGCCGCTCGACGGCATCGATCCTGATCGCCTGAGGCAGTTCGTCAGCGCCGTCTCGACGGGCTGATCCGGCCTTCCCGCTCAGGCGGCCACGCCGGCCCGGGCGCTCTGCACATGAACGGTGGCGGTCGTGGGTATGCAGGCACTGACGGCGTCGCGCTGGCGCCGCCAAGCGGAGGAGCATCGCCTGATGGACATCGTCCGAAACGACGACGGCACGCTGGTCGTCCCTGTGTCACCGGAACGGCACCACGAGGTCGAGGAGCGGCCGGACGGCCCGTCCTCTGGCGATGACCTCGATGCTGACCGACCCCAGGCCGATCCCGCCACCCGCGTGCTCCATCCGGGCGAAGGTGGCTACGACGAAGCGCTGGCCGAGTGGGACGGCCAGCAGCACCCCGATCGGGCACCGGTCGTGTCGACCGCTTCGGGCCGGCAGGAGGCCATGCGGCTGGTGCACGCCATGGCGACGTCACCCGACGACGGCGTGGCCGCCGCCGTGGAGGCTCTCGACGACCGGGAGGCCAGTGGCGAGGCGCTGCGGCACGTGCTGGTCGGCGGCGTGCACTCGGTCGAGGACTTCGCCGCGGAGGTCGCCGCCGCCGAAGGAGGCGAGCCGCTCGCGCCTCACCAGGCGACGAAGATCATCGGCCAGGTGCTGGCCGAGCTGGATCGCTGACAGGCCTCAGTTCGCCTCAGCGGCCGCCGCGGCGGGTTCGGCCGGAGCCGGCGTCGGTGCCGGCGCGATCTCGGCGGCCTCGGGCGGGCGATGGGTGAGCAACTTGGCCAGCGACACCCCGGCGACGGCGGCACCGCCCAGCGCCACGATGGCCGTCAGCGGTTTCGAGAGCCTGGGCGACAGGCGAAGGTGGCCGCTGCCGGCCGCCGCCAGCACGGTGGCGAAGGCGAGGTTGGTCAAGGCCAGCTCGTAACCACCCTTGGCCGCCATGGGTCCTTGCTTGCGGTGCACCGTGGTGGCCACCGTCATCGCCCCCATGATCATGACCGGTCCGAGGGGCTCGAGTGCGCCCGTGGCCGTCAGCACGCCGCCGACCAGCTCCGACCCGCCGGCCAGCGTGGCGAACTGCCGGCCGGGCGTGAGGCCCATGGCATGGAAGCCGGCGCCGGCGGCGTCGAGTCCCGGGCCGTCCATGGCCCCGAAGAGCTTCTGGGCGCCGTGGATGGCGATGTATCCACCGAGCACGGCCCGGCCAAACGTGAGGGCACTGCGCATGCACCTGCTCCTTGTTCGGGGGTGACGCTGTCCAACGTCCGTGACGCTGGAACACTACGGCAGGCCCGCGTGAATGCCACCCGCTTCCTGGCCTCACGCGGCGCGGTAGTTTTCGGCCTTCATGGCCGCCGTCAGGTTCACCTCCCGGCAGCGCCTGACTCTGCTCGCCACGAGCGTCGGGCTCTTCATGATCTACCTCGACGCCACCATCGTGAACGTCGCCCTGCCCGACATCCAGGAGAACTTCGACGCCGGCGAACAGGGCCTGCAGTGGGTCGTAGCGGCCTACAGCCTCACGATGGGGATGTTCATCATGTCGGCGGCCACGCTGGCCGACCAGCGGGGCCGGCGCAAGACGTACATCGCCGGTACGGCGTTGTTCTCGGTGGCCTCGGCCCTGTGCGCGATCGCGCCGAGCCTTTTCGTGCTCAACCTCGGCCGCGGCCTGCAGGGCGTGGGCGCTGCCACCGTGAACGTCGCGTCGCTTGCGATCGTCAGTGCCGCGTTCCCGAACCCGAAGAACAAGGCCCGCGCCATCGGTCTGTGGACGGGCATCGCCGCCGTCGGGCTGGCCATCGGCCCGACCGCGGGTGGTTTCCTCACCGAGACCTTCGGTTGGCGATCGATCTTCCTGGTGAACGTCGTGATCGGAGCGGTCGGCATCCTCATGGCACGGGCCTTCGTCGACGAGTCCGTCGACCCGACCAAGCGCCGTCTCGACCTGCCCGGGCAACTGCTGTTCATCACCGCTGTCGGCGCGCTGACCTACGGGCTGATCGAAGGCCCGCACACCGGCTGGCTCTCGCCCCTCATCGTCGGCTTGCTGGTCCTCGCGGGGGTGCTGGTGGCGGTGTTCATCGTCGTGGAGCTGCGCTCGCCCGATCCCATGATGGACGTGCGCGTGTTCCGCGATCGCGTCTACTCGGTGGCCATCTTCACGCTCTTCGCCATCCTGTTCGCGGTGTACGGGCTGCTGCTCGTCGTCACGCAGTACTTCCAGAACATCCGCGACTACAGCCCCGAGCGGGCGGGCGTCCTGATGCTGGCCTTCACGGTGCCTGTCATCATCCTTGCGCCCATCGCCGGTGGCATCGCGGCGCGCTCTGGTGGCCGCCGGCCGACCCTGGGCGGTCTGGTCCTGCTGGTCGTCGGCCTGGCCATCATCGTGATCGGGGTGGGTGGTCCGGTGATCGTCGTCCTCGTGGGTCTGGCGCTGGTGGGCGGATCCTCCGGGTTGGCGTTGACGCCCACCACCAACGAGGCCATGTCGTCTATTCCCGCTGACCGCTCCGGCATGGCGTCGGGGATCATGAGCGCGCAGCGGGCCCTCGGTTCCACCGCGGGCTTCGCCATCATGGGCAGCGTCCTCGCCGCCGTCGTGGCGGCGACGCTCCCCGCCAAGTTCGCGCCGTACCTCGAAGAGCCCGGACGTCAGGTCGCCGTCCAGGCCGTCGTCGACGGCGCCAACCCCCGCGCCGTCGTAGGACTCATTGGCCCAGGCCGTCCCCTGCCCGACGCCGTTGCCGCCCGGAGCGAGCTCGTCGACGCCGCCGACGATGCGTTCGTCGAAGGCATCCGGGCCGCGCTCGCCGTCGGTGGGGCGTTGGCCGTGGCCGCCTTGGTGGCCGGCTATCTCGTGTTCCCGAAGGGCCCGCGAGACGATGCAGCCGAAGAGCACGAGGCCGAACGCCTCGAAGCCGAGGAAGAGGTCACGTAGGACCCGCCGCCGCCGCCGACCACGTTCGGGTGGAGAGGGTGACGCATGTCCATTGACCGGGGGCAGTAGCCCGGCGATGCTTGCCACTTGTCTGCGACCCGTCTGCCTAGTCTCGTCCGCAACGTCGGCTGCGCGATGAGCTTCGACGTGGCTGATCACGCGGTCCTCGCCCTCCAGATCGCGCCGGCGACGACGGCGGGGGAGCTGCTGGAGGAACGGCTGGACGTGTCCGTCGACGGAGGCCCGCTGAGCGATCCTGTCGTAGAGCTGCGGGCCGAACTCGGTGGCCGGACGCACGTCGTTCGAGCAGGAGCCGGTCACCTGCGCATCGCCTACTCGGCCACCATCCGTGCCCCCGAACAACCACTGCCACCCAGTACGACGCCCACCATCGCCGCCGACGGCGTGGAGTTCGACGCTGACGCGATCGTCGCCCTGCGCCAGAGTCGCTATTGCCCTTCGGACGCGCTCACCGGCTTCGCGTCCGTCGAGCTGGCCGCCATCCCACCCGGACCTCACCGCAGCCGAGCCATCGCCTCGTGGGTCTTCGAGCGCCTGGCCTACGAGCTGGGCGCCAGCGGTCCCCTCGACACCGCGGTCGACACGTTGCTGGCCAACGCCGGTGCCTGCCGGGACTTCGCCCACGTCACCATCGCCATGTGCCGGGCGCTCGGCGTGCCCGCTCGCATCGTGGCGGTCTACGCCCCGGGTCTTTCGCCCATGGACTTCCATGCCGTGGTGGAGACTCGGCGAGGCGGTTGCTGGGAGGTGCTCGACCCCACTCGGCTGGCGCCGCGCTCGTCACTCGTCCGCATCGCTACGGGGCGCGACGCCGCCGACACCGCCTTCGCCACCACGGTGCACGGCGAGGCCGAGCTGCTGTCGAGCGAGATCTTCGCCAGCGTCGAGGGCGATCTCCCGCTCGACGACCACGAAGCCACCGTGTCCCTCGCGTAGCGCGAGCTGGTCGGCCACAGGTGCCGCTGTGTGCTACCGCCGCGCACCAAGAACTACGCCGACTTCTCGAAGACCGCTACCTGGCTCGGACTGTCCGACGTGAACGTCGCCTTGTCCCAGCCCGCCCACCGGTTCCGGAGCCGGAACCCGGCGAGCCTTGCCATGAGGTCGAGCTCGGACGGCCAGACGTAGCGATACGGCGCGGAGTGGCGCGTGAGGCGACCGTCTATCTCGATCCAATGATGCGACGACGCGATCTGGCCGACGAGGTCGTCGAACGTCTCGATGCCGACATGCTCGGGTTCAAGGGTGAACACGCGGCTGGTCTCACCGGGCGGCACGCGGCGGAGCTGCGGCACGATCACTTCGACGACGAAGCACCCGCCGGGCTCGAGGTGGGCGGCGGCGTTGTCGAAGACGGCCAACTGCTCGTCCTGCGTGGTGACGTTCATGATGGTGTTGGCCACGAGATAGACGAGGGCGAACGTTCCCGGAACGCGCACCGCCGTCATGTCTCCGATGGTCACGGGCACGGCGTCGGCGCCCGGCTTCAGCCTCAGCTGTTGCGCCATGTGAGTTGACAGCTCGATGCCGCTGACCGACACGCCTCGGGCGCTCAACGCCAGTGCGACTCGGCCCGTGCCCACGGCGAACTCCAGGGCGGGGCCACCGGCCGCGAACTCGGCCAGGAGGTCGACCATGGGCTCGAGCACCTCCGGGTTGAACTGGGCCCGGTACGTCGCGTCGTACACCGCGGCGATCTCGGGACCCCATGTCACCACCCCCATGGCCGCAGAGCATGGCCCGCCAGCCCAGCAGCTGCGACCCAATATCGGCCGGCTGGTCGGCGGGTCGGTAGTCGGACGATTCGGTCGGGTCGGCCAATATCGCGCTGCGTAGTCGGGTACGGCCGCCGTGGCTCGTTCTCGGCGCGTACGTACGTCAGATTTGCTACTGGAGTGCACCGAGAAGCCGGTATGCACCGAGAATCGCCATCGAAGCGCTCACCCAGCGTGCGTTTCGGTCGAGGCGGTCTCCCCGGGCGACAACGCCGCCACCACGTGCGCTCGTCGGCGCCGGCCACCGCTCACTGACCTTCCGACGCGCGAGCGGCGCCACCGACCATGGTCAGCACCGCCCCCCAGTGGCGCGCCGTCGAACGAACCGCTCGACACCGGCACTCGGAGCGGCACTGATCCACCCGTCACCGAGGCGACGAAGAGCGGTGGGGAAGCGTTCGGCCGAGGAGGCGTGCTGATGTCGACGTCGTTTGCACGAACCGCCGGGTGGTGTGCGGTGGTCGCCGGAGTGGCTGCGTTGGTGTACTCGATCACCTTCGCCCTGGTGGTCCAGTACAGCGACCGCTGGGCGCACTGGGCCAGCACCCTCGACCTGGCCCTGGGCGCGGCCGTGGCTCTGCCGGTGCTCGTGGCCCTCTACCTGCGCGTCCGTGGCGTGGACGAGGGATTCGCCATGGTGGCGTTGCTCGTGGGCGCGGTGGCGGCGACGGGCTCGTTGCTGCATGCGACCTTCGACCTCGGCGTCCTCGCCAACGCGCCACCGCAGAAGTGGGACTATCCGAGCCCCACCGATCCCCGCGGGTTCGCCACGTTCCTGCTGACCGGCGCAGGTATCGCGTTGGTCTCGACCCTGCTGGGCCGGGCCGGAGCGCCGCGCCCGCTCGTGCGGCTCGGCTGGGCGACGGCGGTGCTGCTGGCCTGGGTTTGGATCGGTCGCCTCACCGCACTCGACCCGAAAGAGCCCTGGGTCGCCCCTGCGGTCGTGGGCTCGGGTTTCATCGGCGTCCCTGTGTGGTACGTATGGACCGGATGGCTCTTGTTGCACGATCGCCTGACGGGTGGCGACCCTGATGATGCTCCGGTTGCTCCTCGGCGCGAGGCCGCATCTACGGTCGCAGTAGGTGCTGCATCCGGAGGAGCTCGACTCGTTCGTCCGTGACGGCTTCGTGCGCGTCGATCGAGCGGTGCCTCGAGAGATCGTGGCGCAGTGCGCGGCGACCGTGATGGACGCGCTGCGGAGCCAGGGGGTGGAGGGGGACGACCCGTTGACGTGGACGAAGCCGGTCATGCGGCTGGCATGCGTCGGGGCGGCGGCGTTCGCTGATGCCGCCTCGCAACCCGTTCTCGCCGAGGCCTACGACCAACTGATCGGTGCCGGCACGTGGACGCGGCGCCAGAGCGCGGGGGGATCGATCGTGGTGCGCTTCCCGCACCCCGCCGACCCGGGCGATGCCGGTTGGCACATCGACGGCAGCTACGCCGCCGGTACCGAGTACTGGGTGAACGTGAGGAGTCGGGAGCGGGGACTGCTGTGCCTGTTCCTGTTTTCCGACGTCGGTCCCGACGACGCGCCGACCGAGTTGAAGGTCGGCTCCCATCTCGACGTGCCCCCGCTGCTGTTGCCCTTCGGCGTGCGCGGCGCACCGTTCTGGCGCGTCAGCCGCCGCCTACCGGAGCGCACCTACGAGCGACCCTCGGCCTTCGCCACCGGCCGTGCGGGTGACGTGATCGTGTGTCACCCGTTCCTGGTGCACCGGGCGACGTGGCCGCACCGAGGCACGACGCCGCGCATCATGTCCCAGCCGGGGGTGATGCGGCACCAACCGTTCGCCCTCGTCGGCCCGGACCCGTCGCCGGTGGAGCAGGCGATCCGCCAGGCGCTGGTGGTGCTGTGAGCGGCGCCAGGCCGTAGGTGGCGGCCACGCCGGCCAGCACGATCTCGAGGCCGCGGTAGAACATGTCGTCGCCGCCGTCGTCGTCGGCGGTGCGGCCGAAGCCGGGCCGCGCATCGATGAAGCGCCGGAGATGGTCGAGGTGCTCGGCGGCGGCGAACCGTTCCATGAAGGCGTAGGCGGCGTCACTCCAGATGCGGCCACCGCCGGCTCGCTGCCGAGCGGCATCGTTGGAGGCCTGCCGGGTGACATGGCCGATGATGTAGTCGTCGATCGCTCGCAGCACGGACTGTTGGGCGTCGCCGTCCAGTCCGAGATCGCCGACGAGGGCGAGCGACTGGTCGATGTGGCGCAGCATGTTGGGGGAGATCTCGGGACGCTGGGCCCCGACGCCGATCAGCCACGGATGATCGAGGAACACGGCACGGGTGCGCCGCGCGATGGCGCGCATGCCGGTGCGCCAATCGGTCAGCTCGGAGTCGGTGAGGATCACACCGCCGAAGACCTCGTCGAACACGAGGTCGAGCAGGTCCTCCTTGCTCTCCAGGTACCAGTACAGCGACATCGTGCCCACGCCGAGCTCGCTGGCCACCCGCCGCATCGACAGCGCGTCGACGCCTTCGCGGTCGGCGAGGGCGATGGCGGTGGCCACGATGTCGCGCACCATGTCGTCGCGCGATCGCCGATCGCGACCCCGGCCGCGCCGAGCCGGCGGGGCCGGCCGCAGCCACCACAGCAACCGTTCCGGACCGCCACCGTGGCCCCGACGGTGGAGATGCTCGTTGATGTGGTCGTGAAGGTGGTCGTGGAGGCTGCCTTGGTTGCGTCGCGGATCCGCTGACCGTTGCCCACTTGACACTCGTACAGTGTACCGTGGTAGTACGGCGTACGAGCATCACGCAAGAGATGACGATTGCCGGCGGCGACCCGGAAGGAACGAACCCATGCCCCTCGCCATCGAGGCCACCAACCTCGTCAAGACCTACGGCGCCACACGGGCCCTCGACGGCCTCGACCTCCACGTGGAGGCGGGCACCGTGCTCGGCGTCCTCGGCCCGAACGGCGCCGGCAAGACCACCGCCGTGCGGGTCCTGACCACGCTGACCATCCCGACGGCGGGTCACGCCCGCATCGCCGGTGTGGACGTCGTGGCCAATGCCGCCACCGTGCGCCGCATGATCGGCCTCACCGGCCAGAACGCCTCGCTGGACGAGTGCCTGACCGGCCGCCAGAACCTGGAGATGGTGGGTCAACTCGGGCGGCTGTCGCGCCGCACGGCCCGCCGGCGCACCGAGCAGCTGCTGACCGACTTCACCCTCAGCCATGCCGCTGATCGTCCCGTGAAGACCTATTCAGGGGGCATGCGCCGCCGCCTCGATCTTGCCGCCAGCCTCATCGGCGAGCCGCAGGTCCTGTTCCTCGACGAGCCGACCACCGGGCTCGATCCGCCGAGCCGCTCGCGCATGTGGGACGTCATCCGGGGGCTGGTCGACGGCGGCACCACCCTGCTGCTCACCACCCAGTACCTGGAAGAGGCCGACCAGCTGGCCGACCAGATCGTGGTGATCGACGGCGGTCGGGCCATTGCCGAAGGGACCTCAACCGAGCTCAAGAGCCGCCTGGGCGGCGAGTGCCTCGACATCACCGTGCACGACGAGAAGCTGGTCGAGCGGGCCGCCGGCCTGCTGGCGCGCTACGCCTCGGGGCCCCTGCACCTCGACGAGGCGGCGCGGCTGGTGTCGGTTCCATCCAGTGCCGGCGAGACCGGACTGGTCACCACGATCGTGACGGCCCTGGCCGACGCCGGCGTGCTGGTCGACGCGCTCGAGGTCCGTCGCCCCTCGCTGGACGACGTCTTCCTGGAGCTCACCGGGCACCGCGCCGAGCAACCGGTGATCGACGACGACGAGGAGGTGGCGGCATGAGCTTGGCCATCGCTCCTGTCGAGTCGCTGCCCACCCGGCTGTGGTGGCACCTCAAGGACGCCCTCGTCGTGACGCGACGCGGGCTGCAACGCATCCGCCACGAGCCGCTGCAGCTCTCCGACGTCACGATCCAACCCGTCATCTTCGTGCTGCTGTTCGCCTACGTGTTCGGCAGCGCCATGACGATCGGTCCCGGCGACTACCGGTCGTTCCTGGTGGCCGGGCTGTTCTCGATGATCATCGTGCAGACGGCGCCGGGCACCACCGTCGGCATCTGCACCGACATGACCACCGGCGTGGTCGACCGGTTCCGCTCGCTGCCGATGAGTCGCGCCGCGGTCCTGGCCGGTCGCACGATGGCGGACCTGTGCACCAACGTCGTGGCGATCGTGGTCGTGGCCGTGACCGGCTACGTCATCGGATGGCGCATCGAGAGCGGCATGCCGAGCGCCATGGTGGCCGTCGTGCTGCTGCTCCTGTTTGCCTTCGCCATGAGTTGGGCCGGCGCCTGCCTGGGGCTGGTCATGTCCAACCCGGAGGCGGCGCAGGCGACGGCGTTCATGGTGTTCCTGCCGATCACGTTCCTGTCCAATGCCTTCGTGCCGACGCAAGGTCTGCCCGGCTGGCTGCAAGCGGTCGCCAACTGGAACCCGATCAGCGCCGTTGCCGCCGCGTGTCGCGAGCTCTTCGGGAACCCGAACCCGTCGGCGACGATCGACGTGTGGCCGATGCAGCATCCGGTGCTCGCCGCCTTCGGGTGGTGTGCGATCTTCCTCGTCGTCTTCGCCCCGCTCGCCGTCACCTTGTACCAGCGCCGGGTGCGCTAGCAAGATCGACGCCATGGCAACGACGCGCACGGAGCAGCGCTGATGGCGGTGGACGGATCGGCGACGGATCGGGTTCGGGCGGCCAAGCACTGGAGCTTCGTGATGCCGGGCTCGGCGGCGGCCGTGCGCGACGCGGTCGTTCGCCAGCAACGCCTCGGCGTGGCCGGGGTGATGGTGCCGCAGATCTTCGCCCCGCCGTGGGCGACGCTCGGGGTCGCCGCGGCATCCGGCGACCTGGAACTGGCGACCGGCATCGCCATGGGCTTCGTGCGCAGTCCCCTGGAGACGGCCATGGCCGCGCTCGATCTCGACAAGATCTCGGGCGGCCGGTTCACGCTCGGGCTCGGCACGAGCGTCAAGGAGTGGAACGAGGATCGCTTCGGCGTGGCCTACGACCGCCCATTGGCGCGCCTGCGGGAGCTGACCAGCCTCGTGCACCAGATGACGACGGCGTCCGAACAGGGCGACGTCGGCCTCTTCGAGGGCGACTTCTACCGGGTCGACCTGCGCGGCACCCGGCTGCCGAAGCCGGTGCGACCGTCCATCCCGATCTGGCTGGCGCCGTTGCGATCACCCATGGTGGAGCTGAGCGCCGAGGTGGCCGATGGACTGCTCGGCCATCCGGTGTGGTCACCCCGCTGGATCAAGGGCGAGGTGCAGGACGCCGTTGCACGAGGCCTGGCCCGCGCCGGCCGGTCGCGCGATCAGTTCCGCATCGTGGCGTTCCTGCGCGTGGCCATCAGCGACGATGTCGAGCAAGCGACGCAGGACGCCAAGGCGGGCATCCCGATGTACGCCCAGATCGAGCAGTACGACTCGTACTTCGCCGCCCACGGGCTCGGCGACGAAGCGCGGGCGCTGCAGTCGTTGGCGGCCTCGGGCGCGCCGTATCGCGACCTGGCCGGCGCGGTGACCGACGAGATGGCGCGCGAGCTCGTGATCGTCGGCCCGCCGGCCGAGGCCGCCGCCCAGATCGCCGACCTGCTGCCGTTCGTGGACGAGCTGTGCCTAACGGCACCAACGGCGCTGGCGCCCGAGCGAACGCGTGCGTACGAGCAGGCCATCGCCACCCACCTCCTGCCGCTCGGCGGGTAGCTCCGGCGGGGACGGGCCCTCGGGCCGCGACCTGCCTTGAGTCGCTCCCGGCGAGGGGCGAGACTGTGCGGGGTGAACGTGGTGATGCTGGTCGGTACCCTGCTGCTGCCGACGCTGATCGGGGTGACGCTGATCACCGCGGTGAGGCTCTGGCGCCGCTGGGACGACCGCGACCGTGACCCGATGCCGCTAGGCCGGCCCATCGAGCGGATCGCCGCCGATCTGCGCCGGCTCAACCATCAGCGCGGCCATCTGCGCCAGCAAGTACCAGGCCCGGGTCGGGGCGTGCAGTCGCGTGCGCTGGCGGCGGCCTACGTCGACGTGTTGACCGACGCCTGCCGGGTGCTCGAGGTGGCGCCGCCAAGGGTGAGCGGTTCCGGTCCGGCCGCCTCCGCCGAGATCGAGCGGGTCGAAGCGGAGCTGCTGACGCGCGGCCTCGACGTCGGCCGCCGGGACTGACCGGCCGGGCGGGCGGGGTGCGCGTGCTCGCCGCCGGTCGCCACGTCTTGACGATCGAGACGGAGAGCAACCTTGGCTCGTGACACCGGGTTCCCTCGCGTCGATGTCGAGAGTGACTTCCTGCGCCTGCGACGCCGTCAGGTGCTGGCCAAGCTGGCCCGCAAGTTGAGCCGCGAGCCCGACGACGTCAACCTCATCCTGCCCTTCGAGGAGGTGATCGCCGCCCTCGGCTTCGAGAGTGAGCGCTTTGCCGGGCTGAGGACGATCAAGCTCGGTTCCATCGTCGGCACGGTCGACAGCCGGCGCGACTTCGATCGTCGTTTCCGGCCGACATCGACGCGCGTGCGGGAGCGGTGGGAGCAGCTGGCCCTCGCCCAGCGCCGCGGCGCCACGATGCCGCCGATCGACGTGTACAAGGTCGGGGACATGTACTTCGTGAAGGACGGTCACCACCGGGTCTCGATCGCCATGGCGCAGGGCCGCACCACCATCGACGCCTATGTGACCGACGTGAAGACCACGCTGGCGGCCAAGGCCATCCACACTCGGCGCGACCTGTTGTTCAAGAGCTACGAGCGGATGTTCCTGGCGCGCGTGCCGCTACCGCCTCAGATGCGCAACAAGATCGCCGTCACCGATCCGTGGTCCTACGCCAAGCTCGGCGAGAACGTAGAAGCGTGGGGATTCCGATACAGCCAGCACGAGCAACGATGCTGCGACCGGGCCGAGATCGCCCGACGATGGTTCACCGAGGAGTACAGCCCGGTGGTGAAGATGTTGCGCGAGGCTGATCTGCTGGGCGACGGCACCGAGGCCGAGGCCTACATGCGCGTCGCCGCGGAGCGCTACCGCCTCATCCTCACCCACGAGTGGAGCGACGAGATCATCAAACGACTACGCGAGCCGGTCACCGCCCGCCGGCGACGACACCCGTCTCCTTCGACGCCAGACTGAGGTTGGCGCCAGTGGCCGGATCGAAGATGTGGATGGGCCGGGTGTCGACCCAAAGGGTCGCCGTCTCGCCCTCCTTGACCTGCGTGGCGGCGTCGAGGCGGGCCACGATCTGATCCGCGTCGCTGCCCGTGTCGGCTCGCCCCGAGTCGGCCGCCAGCTCTTCCAGCTCGGCCGAGCGGGCCGGACCGCCCTCGAGGGTGAAGTAGGCGTACACGTCGGAGCCCATCGACTCCAGCACGTCGATCGTGGCCTTGAAGGTGATGCCGGAGCCCTCGTCCTGGGCCGTCACGAGCGAGGCGTCCTCGAAGGACTCCGGGCGCACGCCCAGGATCACATCGCGGCCGGAGCCGTGCCGCTCGACCGCACGGCGCAGCTGGTCGCTGAGCGGCATGTCGCCGAGGCGCGACCGCAGCAACCCGTCCTCCAGGCTGGCGCCCATGAAGTTCATGGCCGGCGAGCCGATGAAGCCGGCCACGAACAGGTTCACCGGGTTCCGGTACAGCTCCTGCGGCGGGCCGACCTGTTGGATCTTGCCCGCCCGCATCACCGCGACTCGGTCGCCGAGGGTCATGGCTTCGGTCTGGTCGTGGGTGACGTAGACGGTCGTGGTGGCCAAGCGCTTCTGCAGCCGCGACACTTCGGTGCGCATCTGCACTCGCAGCTTGGCATCCAGGTTGGACAGCGGCTCATCCATCAGGAACGCCGACGGGTCCCGCACGATGCATCGACCCATGGCGACGCGCTGACGCTGGCCGCCCGAAAGATTGGCCGGCTTTCGGTCGAGGTGCTGGGTGAGGTCCAGGATGCGGGCGGCCTCGTCCACCTTCTGGTCGATGACGGCCTTGGGCGTCTTGGCCAGCTTGAGGGCGAAGGCCATGTTCTCCCGCACGGTCATGTGTGGGTACAAGGCGTAGCTCTGGAACACCATGGCGATGTCGCGGTCCTTCGGCGCCATGTTGTTCACCACCTTGCCGCCGATTCGCAGTTCGCCCTCGGAGATGTCCTCCAGCCCGGCGATCATGTTCAACGTCGTCGACTTCCCACAGCCCGACGGCCCGACGAGGATGACGAACTCACCGTCGGCGATGTTCAGGTTGATGTGGTCGACGGCCAGCGCGCCATCGGGATAGCGCTTGGTGACGTTGTCCAGCACGATGTCGGCCATGGGGTGCTCCTAACCCTTGACGGCGCCGGAGGTGAGACCGGCGACGATCCGTCGTTGGAAGAACAGGACGAACAGGATGATCGGGATGGTGATGATCACCGACGCTGCCGCGATGGAGCCCACCGGTGACTCGAATGCCGAGTCGCCCGTGAAGAAGCCGATGGCGGCGGGCACGGTGCGGGCCCGCGTCGTGGAGGTGAGGGAGATGGCGAACAGGAAGTCGTTCCAGCAGAAGATGAACACGAGGATCGCCGTCGTGAACATGCCCGGCGCCGCCAGCGGCGCGATCACTTTGGTGAACGCCTGGAAGGGCGTGGCGCCGTCCATCTTGGCCGCCTTCTCCAGTTCCCACGGGATCTCCCGGAAGAACGCCGACAGCGTGTAGATCGCCAGGGGGAGGCCGAAGGTCACGTACGGGATGATCAGCCCGGCCCACGTGTCGAACAGGCCGAGATTGCGCTCGATGGTGAACAGCGGGGTGACCAACGAGATGGCCGGGAACATGGCGATCAGCAGGGACATGCCGATGAGCAGGTTCTTGCCCGGGAACCGGAGGCGGGCGACGGCGTACGCCGCCATCGACGCGAAGAGCACGGCGATGAACGTGGAGATCACGGCGATCCCGATCGAGTTCACGAGGGCCCGCGTGAACTCTGACGTCTTGAAGATGCCGGAGTAATTGTCGAACGTCCACTTCTTCGGGATGAACGACCGGTCGGTGATCGACGACGGGTCCTTGAACGACAAGGACACGATCCACAGGACCGGAATGAGCACCACCAGGATCACCACGGTGTTGGTGGTGGCCCAACCGGCCTTCTGCTTCGCGGTGGTAGCCATCAGTCCCTCAGGTCCGATCCGGGTGCGGAGGCGCCGAACCCCTTGATGAACAAGAACCCGATGATCGCGACGCAGATGAAGATCAGCACGGAGATGGCCGAGCCGATGCCCTGGTTGAGCGCCGTGAACAAGTTGTCGTAGCCCAGGATGGACACTGAGTACGTGCTCTGGCCGCCGCTCGTCAATATGTAGATGTTGTCGAAGATGCGGAAGGCGTCGAGCGTGCGGAACAGCAGCGCGACCAGGATGGCCGGCTTCATGAGGGGGAGCGTGACTCGTACGAACCGCTGCCACGCGGTAGCGCCGTCGACCTTCGCCGCCTTCTGAAGGTCCTCGGGCACCAGCGCCAGGCCGGCCATGAGCAGCAGCGCCATGAACGGCGTGGTCTTCCACACCTCGGCCAGGATGATGACGGCGATGGCCTGCCACTTGTGCGTGAGCGGAGCGGCATCACCGAAGAGGGCCGATAGGTAGCCGGTGCTGGGCGTCCAGGCGTACTGCCAGCTGAACGCGGCCACCACCGTGACGATGCCGTAGGGGATGAGGATGGAGGTGCGCACCACGCCGCGACCGAAGATGGCCCGGTGCATGACGATGGCGAGGGACATGCCGAGCACCAACTCGATGGCGACCGAGACCACCGTGATGATGACGGTGTTCCAGAACGCCGTCCACCAGTACGGCGACGTCAGCACGGAGACGTAGTTGTCGAGACCGATGAACTTGGCGTCGTCGGGGAAGCGGAGGTCGTAGCGCTGCAACGACTGCCAGACCGACAGTGCGATCGGGTACAGCGTGACCAGCACCATGATGATGACCGCCGGCGCGCACAGCAGCCATCCCAGCCGGCGCTCGGCGCGCGCCCCCTCGGACAGCTTCGGGCGGCCCTTGGCCGGCGGCGCCGGCGTGCCCGCGGCGATGGTCTCGGTGTCAACGCTCACGGCACCAACCCCTTCGAATCGAGTGCGTCCTGCAGGTCGCTGGCCATCTTCTTCTCGGTGCTCTCCGGATTGATGCCGGCCGGCGGCGATACGGCGTGGGAGATCACGATCGACAGGTTCTGGTACGCCGGCGTGAGCGGGCGTACGGCGGCGGAGGCCAGCGACGCCTGGATGTCCTTGGCGAACGGGTACGACTGCTGGAGTTCGGCGTCGTCGTAGAGCGCCGACAGCGACGGCGGGACGCCGCCCTTGATGGCCCCGATCTTCTGGTTGTCGCTGTTGCGCAGGCACAGCGTGGCGGCGAAGGCCTGATCGGGGTGCTTGGAGTACTTGCCGACGGCCAGGTTGATGCCGCCGATGGTGACGTGCGCCGGCTGGTCGGCGCTGACCGCCGGATAGGGCGCCCACTTGAAGTTGGCGAAGATGTCCGGCTTGTCTTCCTTCATCGACGGATAGACGAACGGGTAGTTGAGCTGGAAGGCGGCCACACCGGCCTCCATGGCCAACCGGTTGTCGTTCTCCATCTGCACCGGCAACGACGGATCAGCCGCCGGCGACGTCGCCAACTGCTTCATGATGCCGAGAGCGGTGACCGCCGGTGGGCCAAGCGACGGCGCCGTGCCGTCGGGCGTGAGCACGCTGCCGCCGGCACTGGCGAGCAGCGTGTTGAACCACACCGTGACGCCCTCGTACTGGTTGCCCTGGATCTCGATGTAGTGCGGCTTGCCCTGCTGGGCCAGGTCGCTGGCCATCTTGATCATCTCGTCCCAGGTGGCGGGAGGCGAGGCGACGAGATCGGAGCGGTACCACAGCAGCTGGGTGTTGCTGTTGAACGGGGCCGCCCACAGCTTGTCTTCGTACGTCGCCGTGGCCAGCGGACCGGCGAGCGTGCCCTGTTCGACCTGAGCCTTGTTGTCGCCCGTCCACTCCAGGATCCAGCCTGCTTCGGCGAACTCCGGGGCCCAGGTGACGTCGAGGCCGAGGATGTCCATCGAGCTGTCCTTCGCCGCCATGCGGCGCACCATCTGGATGCGCTGGCCATCGGCGCCGTTCGGCAGCTTCTGGTACTTGATCTTGTAGGCGCCGTTGCTGGCGGCGTTGCAGTTGTCGACGGCCTGCTGCACGGCACCAGAATTGTCCGGGTACAGGTAGAGGTTCAGTGTCGGCGTGCCACCCGAGCTCGACCCGCCACCACAGGCGGCGAGCACGGCTCCTACCACGAGCAACCCAGCGAGCAGCGCTGGGTGTGTCGGAACGCCTCTCATGAACGCCCTCCTCCCCGTTCGAGCGCGAACAGAGTCGCGCGTCGAGCCGGACCCCCTGGCTAACGGCGTGTGCTTCCCCTGGCTGGTTCTACCCCTGGCGCTGTGTCCCCCGAACCCGGTCGGACCATACATACCCGTTGGCGCGAGAGCAACGGTCCGCCGGCGCGCTTACCCCTAGACGCGCCTGTGGGCGCGATAGCGAGACATCGTCTCGCTATCGCGCCCACAATGGAACGAGATCAGGCGGCGGAGCCCTCCAGGATGTGGATGCCACACGCCGAGCCGAGCCCGATGACGTGAGCCAGGCCAACCTTGGCGCCTTCGATCTGACGGGGGCCGCCCTCGTTGCGGACGTGCTGGCACACCTCCCAGATGTTGGCGATGCCGGTCGCCGAGATGGGATGGCCCTTCGACTCGAGACCACCCGACACGTTCACTGGGAGCTTGCCGTCACGGCTGGGCGCGCCCGAGTTGAAGAAGTCAACCGCACCGCCCTCCTCGCACAGCATGAGGTTGTCGTAGTGCACCAGCTCGGCGGTGGCGAAGCAGTCGTGCAGCTCGACGAGGTCGAGGTCCTCAGGCCCGACGCCGGCCTGCTCGTACGCGAGGGTGGCGGCGTTGCGGGTGAGCGTGTTGACGTTGGGGAGCACCTGGCAGGCCTCTTCCCACGGATCGGTCGTGAGGATGGACGCCGTGACCTTGACCGCCCGGCGCTGCTGCTCCAGCGAGAGCGTCTTGAGCTTGGCCCCGCTCACCACGACCGCAGCGGCGGCGCCGTCGCAGTTCGCCGAGCACATCGGCCGGGTGTTCGGGTAGGCGATCATGACGTCGCCCATGATCTGCTCGACCGACATCGCCTTGTTGTAGGCCGCCAGCGGGTTGAGCGTGGAATGGGCGTGGTTCTTCTCGCTGATCCGGGCGAACAGCTCGAAGCTGGTGCCGCCGTACTTGTGGCCGTACTCCATGCCGATCTGGGCGAACACGCCAGGCATGGTGTCGGTTCCGATGCGCCCATCGACCGGCGCCACGGCGCCGTAACGGCCCGACGGTGTCCACTCGCTCTTGTCGGCCTTGCGGCTGCCGCCGCCGCCGAGGAGGCCGGCGCCGGCCAGCTTCTCCACGCCGACCGCCAACCCGGCATCGACCTCGCCGGCCTTGACCGCCATGATGGCGGTGCGCAACGCGGTGGCGCCCGTGGCGCAGGCGTTGGAGACGTTGTAGACGGGGACGCCGGTCTGGCCGACCTGCTTCTGGAGCTGCTGGCCGATCCCACCTCCGCCCATGAGGTTGCCGGCCGCAACGATGCCGATGTCGCGCATCGATACGCCACCGTCGCTGAGGGCCCCCCGGATGGCCTCGGCCCCGAGGTCGACAACGTCCTTGTCGGGGTGCTTGCCGAACTTGGTCATGTGGATCCCCAGGATCCAAACATCGTCACTGGCGCTCATGTCAGCTCCCCTTCATCCAACGGGTTCGTAGCCGAACCCGATCGCCTCGGTGCCATTCTCGTCAGTTCCCAGCGAATACGTGGCCAGCTTCAACTTCATACCGGTGTGCACGTGCTCTGGATCGGCTTCTACGTTGATGACGTTGGCCCGCACGCTCGTGCCTTCGCAGTCGATGACGCCCGACACGAAGGGCACGGTGACCCCCGGTGCGGCGAAGGCCACGATGGTGAAGGTGCGCAGCACGCCCTCGGTGCTGATGGGCACCGTCTTGAAGTCGGTCGCGAAGCAGTTGGCGCAGGCGTTGCGCCGGTCGAAGAACCGGGCGCCGCAGCTGACGCATTCGTGCGCCACGAGATGGGGCTCGTCACCCAGCACCAAGTAGTCGACGAGGGGGATCTGCCCTGCCATGTCGTCTTCTCCTCGTGGCTCATCGCGCCAGCCCCTCGGATGGCGACCAGCCCCTAGACGATAGGGGACCGGAGCAGCAACGCGACAATCCGCCGCCGTCGCACCCCGCTCCCCACTTTCGCGCAGCCTGTGCCGTTCTGGGCGACGGGACGCCCTTTCGCGCACAGGCTGTGCGCGGAAAAGGCGGAAGTCCACTTCCGATCAGGATCGGGGGACCTCGTTCCAGGGCTGTCCCTTGGAGGCGTCGGGCTCCCGGGGGAGGCCGAGGAGCCGCTCAGCCGGCCCGACCGAGCGCCCGGACGAACGCGGGGGCGTCCAGGCCGGCCCCTAGCGCCAGCACGGCGTCGTCGTCGCCGGCAGGTGCGCCTCGAGGAAGGACGTGAGCTCGTGGAGCACGGTCATGGGAACTGCCTAGCGGACGGCGGCCGTCTACGCTGCGACCGACAGGGACGGATTCCTCAGGAGGACATCGATGGCAAACCCCAGCCGGGCATTGTCGCGACTCTGGAGACGCACCAGTGGTACGTGCACCTCAGCCGCACCGAGGGGGCCGACCTCGGGGTGATCAAGGCTGCTCTCGCTGACCTTCGTCGCGCCTGCGCACCCGAAGGCGAAGTGGCGGTCGTGAACCTCGGCATCTTCTTCGGCCCGACGCTGCTGGCTGAGCTGCAGTACTTCCGGAGCCTGTCGCTGGAGGACCAGGAGAACCTGTTCGGCCGGCGCAAGGCCGACTCCCAGCGCCTCGAGGTGCAGGTGCTCACGTCGCACCTGTCCCACGTGGAGCTGCGCGAAGGCGAGACGGCCGACGGCACCAAGCCCAAGCGGGGCGAGATGGTGCGCCGCTCCACCCCGTACGCCATGCCCGACGGCACCGTGGGTCTCTAGTCCATGGGCTTCTGCAACGACCAGGCACCGCTGCGCGAGCGCATGGAGGCCATCTACGGCCTGAACGGCAAGCCTCGGGACGCGCTCACCGACTACTCCACGCCGGCATCGGGCTCGTTCTAGTTCGCCCCGTCGGCCGAGACGCTCAAGGCCGTACTCGGCTGATCGTCGACGAACGCGCCGTCGCACAGGTCTTTGAACCGCTGCAGTTCCTCGGGCGGGGCATCGAGACCGCGCATCGGGCCCGGATCAGCGAGATGGGTCCGCACATAGAGCCGAGCCACCAACTGCTTGCGATCGGAACCAAGTTCCGACTGCTCGAAGCCGGCCTGCTCCAGTAGCAGCGCGGCGGCGTAGGTGTCGATCATGAACTGCGCCAGCGGGTACAGGCGCGCCTCGGCTGTGGGGCCGTCGAGGGTGCGCCAATGCTCGATGGTGCGCGTCAGATCGTCGATCCGCGCCGCCACGATCGACACGGTCGCGGCGTCATCGCCGGGCGCCCGATCGACGGCTTGACGCAAGCGCTCCAGCAACGCCTGCTCGGCGCCGTCACGAACCATGGCGCGGCGCACGTCGAGACACAGGATGTTGTCCGGGCCCTCCCAGACCGTGTTCACCTGCGCGTCGCGCAACAGCCGGGCGACGGGCCACTGCTCGATGTAGCCGTTGCCGCCGTGGATCTCGATGGCGTCGCTGGCGGCGGTGATGCCCAGGCGGGCGGCGCGCAGCTTCACCAGCGGCGCGCCGATGCGCAACCGCGGGCCGAGGTAGCCGTCGAACACGAGGGCCTGCGCCGCCTCCACCTCGACGATGAGCTCGGCCAGCTTTCGTTGCATGAGCGGATGGTGCGACAGCTCGGCACCGAACGCCTCACGCGCCTGGGCGTAGCACAACGACTCGACGAGGGCGCGGCGGGCACAGCCAAGGCCCATCATGGCGATGCCCAACCGCGCCCCGTTGGTGAGCTCCATCATCCGCGCCATGCCGCGGCCGTCACCGGTGCCGCGGCCGTCACCCGTGCCGCCACCGCCCGCACCACTGGACGCGCCGGGCGCCAGGAGGAACGCCTCGGCGTCGTTGAACTCGACCTCGGCCGACGCCACCGCCTTCGTGCCCAGCTTGTCCTTCAGTCGCCGGATGCGGACCCCGTTGCGCCCGCCGTCACGACGCTCACGCAGCACGAGGAACGGGGCGATGCCGCGGATGCCGTCGGGCGCGCCCTCGGGCTTGGCCAGTACGACGAAGGCGGAGCCGTTGGCGTTCGAAGCGAACCACTTGAGCCCGCTGACCCTCCACCCGTCGCCGTCGGCCACTGCCGTCGTCTCCAAGGCGGCGAGGTCCGATCCGCCTGTGCGTTCCGTGAGCATCTGGGCGGCCTCGCCGGCGTACTCGCCGGCGGCGAACAGCTCGCGTACGCGCGCCTTCACATCGTCAGGGGCGAACTCGTCGGCCAGGCGCACCACCATGTCGCCGCCGGTTCCGAGTGCACACATCATCCCGATCTCGGCCTGGTCCAGCAGGTAGCTCCATGCCGCGGCGAGCGGAGCCGGATCGACACCCGCTCGGCGCGCCTCGGCGCGGAACGCCGGCGAGCTGAAGCTGTTGGCGATGAGATCCTGTCGCGACGCTTCGAACGTGGCCGGCATCATCACCTTGGAGATGTCGCGGCCCCAGCGGTCGTAGCGCTCCAGGCGGGGTGGGTTGCGGTCGGTCTCCTCGGCGCGCTCGGCGATCGGCCCGCCCATCAGCGCACCGAGGCGCTCCAAGTGGGGGATCGCCCAATCGAGGCCGGTGGCGCCGAGGTGGCGACGCATGAGGAACTGCAGCGTGGGGTCGCACGTGTACCAGTTGCGCCCGACCGCGCCGACGTAGCGTTCGGTGGCGTACCGGCGGGCTTTCGCCTCGGTGCCGAAGGGCAACTCGTCCACGGGCTCGGTGAGGTAGGACGGCATGACCCGATGCTAGGAGCGCGGATCAAGCCGGCGTCCGCGGCGGGCCGCTACCATTGACGAGCCGTTCGACATCCGGACGGGCATTGGGGAAGGAACGTCGGGTGGCGGTTGCCAGCGAGGCCGCGTTCAGCGAGCCGGTAGATCCTCCGACCAACGGAACCGCCGCTCGCGGCGCCGCTACTGCCCTGGCGGTACCGGCGGTCCCGGCCCTCCCGAAGCCCGGCCGTCGACCGGGTCGACCCCGTGACACCAACAGCGACGAGACCCGGGCGCGCATCCTGGAAGCGGCGCTCGATGCGTTCGCCGAGCGCGGCTACGACGGTGTCTCCACCCGCGAGATCGCCCGCTACGCCGAAGTCACCTCGGCCACCGTCTATCACCACTTCCCGTCGAAGTTCTCGCTGTACCAGGACGCCTACAGCTACGCCCTCGACTTCGCCTTCACGGCCTACGCCACCGCGGTGGCCGGGCAGGACTCGGTGATGGCGGAGATCGACGCCATGCTCGACTGCTCGTTGCGGCTCATGCACGACCGGGTCGCCATCACGTCGCTGGCGATCCACGCCCAGACCGACGCCGTGCATCCCGAGATGCATCGTCCCCAGCGGCACGACTCAGCGCGCGCCGTCATCGATGGCATGACCGAGCGGGCGGTGCAGCGCGGTGAGCTGGAACCCGCCGATGCCGTGCTGTTCGAGCGCATGCTCCTTGTGTTCCTGTGGGGCCTGTCGATGGCCGGTCTCGACGACGAGGCGCAGCGGTCCGAGTGCGTCGACGCCATCAAGCGTCTGCTGGAGGGGACGCTGCTACGTCCGAAGGGCGGCGACTGATCGTCGCCAGGGCCGTCTCGATGCCGGCTCAGGGGGCGGTGATGCGTACGGCCTCGTGGTCGATGTCGAGGGCCGCCAGCGGGCGCGCCAGCAGGTAGCCCTGGAGGGCATCGCAGCCGAGATCCCGCAGCACCTCGCGCTGCTCGGACCGCTCCACGCCCTCGGCGATCACCTCGAGGTCGAGGGCGTGGGCCATGGCGACGATGGCCGTGACGATGGTGGCATCCTGGGCCGAACGATCGACGTTGGCGATGAAGCTGCGATCGATCTTGATCGTGTCGACCGGGATCCGTCGCAGGTACGCCAACGACGAGTAGCCGGTGCCGAAGTCATCGATGGCGATGCGCACGCCGTGGTCGTGCAGCTGCTCCAGTGCGGTGATGGCGCCGGGGTCGTGTGCCAGCATCGACTCGGTGACCTCCAGATGAAGGGCTGAGGGATCCAAGCCGTTGGCCCGCAGCGTCTGGATGGCGTGATCGGCCAGGCTGGGGTCGGCCAGCTGTCGCGTCGACAGGTTCACCGCCGTCCAGCGGTTCTCCCACAGACCCGCCGCCGTCCAGCGCGCCGTCTGGCGCAGCGCTTCCTCCAGCACCCAGGCGCCCATCGGCACGATGAGGCCGCTCTCCTCGGCGATGTCCAGGAAGTCCGCCGGGTAGAGCGTGCCGCGCTCCGGATGCCGCCACCGGATGAGCGCCTCGACGCCGAACAGCCGCCCGTCGGTGGTGGACCGGACCGGTTGGTACAGCAACCGGAACTCCCGGCGGCGCACCGCTTGGTGCAGGTCGGCCTCGAGGCCGAGACGCACGGCGGCCTGCGCTCGCAGGTGGGAGTCGAAGATCTCGTGGCGCCCACGCCCGCGGTTCTTGGCGCGATAGGCGGCGATGTCGGCGTCGCGCACGAGGTTGTCCGGCGTCTCCCTCAGGAACGGCTGCGACAAAGCGATGCCGATGCTCACGCCGGTGTGGGCAGTGGACTTACCGACCACGAACGGGACCTGGAGGCAGGCGATGAGCCGGTCGGCGATCACGGTCACCTCCCGCTCGCTGGTGACATCGGGGCAGATCACCACGAACTCGTCGCCGCCCATCCGGCTGACGGTGTCGCCGGCGCGCACCGCCGCCGTCATGCGCTTGGCCGCCTCGACGAGCACGAGGTCGCCGGCGCTGTGGCCCAGGGTGTCGTTCACGACCTTGAACCGGTCCAGGTCGCACAGGAGTACGCCGACGCGGCTGTGAGAGCGAGCGGCCAACGCCAGGGCCAGTTGCAGGCGGTCGTCGAGCAGCACCCGGTTCGGCAGTCCGGTGAGCGGATCGTGGAGGGCGGCGCGGCGCAGGTCGCGGGCCGAGCGGTCGGCGTCGAGCGCGGCGGCCATCACGTTGGCCACCGCCGCGAGGAAGTGGAGGTCATCGTCGCTGAAGTGCCGGTACTGGTTGGAGCCGACGGTGATGGCGCCGTAGACCTGCGCACCGCTCTCCATGCGCACACCGGCGGCCGAGCGGGTCGTGCCGCGGAAGCCGTCGTACAACGTGAAGCGGGCGTCGGCGTCGACATCGGGAACCGAGACGGGCAACGGCGAGTCGAGCACGAATCCCGTGAACGAGTTGGCCCCTCGGGGCAGTCGCATGTCGTCGCCCACGTCGGCCGGGAACCCGTAGCTCGCGGCCACGGGCAGCAAACCGTCGCGGTCACCGTCGTCGATGGCGACAACGGCCACGTCCACGGCGAGCACCGTGACGATCTCCTTCAGCGCGTCGCGGATCAGTTGCATCGGCGACTCGCCCGACAGTGCCCGCGTGCCGAAGCGGGCCACGACGGCCTGCTGGTCAGCTAGTCGCCGTTGCTCGGTCACCAGCGTGGCCACCGAGACGGCGCCCTGCCCCGGCCGATCGCCGAACGGGCGGTACCAGCACGAGACGACCTGATCGCCGAAGTTCAATTCGGCGCGGAACGACTCGCCGCCGAGCGCTCGGCGGAGGTGTTGGATGATGTCCGGGCGACCGGCGAAGAGGTCCCAGACGCAGCGGCCGGTCAGCAGGCTGGCGTCCAGGGAGGCCGGCACCATGGCTGCGCCGGCCGCCACGGTGATGACGCCATCGCCGTCGATGGCCAGCAGGCCGATGGGCGCGGCATCGACGATGGCGCGGAGCTGGGCCGCCTCGTCCGGTTCGCACCCTCGCTGCACGCTGACGCCCTCCTGTCGCGGGCCACGGTCGCGGCCCTCGCTCGTGGCCCTTCCGTGAAAGGACAGCGCCAGGCCGCTCCGATAACGCTGGCGCCACCATTCCTTCGTCAATTTCCCGTTGACGAACCGCACTCGTCAACCTACGATTGACGAATGAGCCCGTTGCCCGCTCGCCTCGACGACCTCATCGACCACGTGCTGGCCCAGGAGCCCGAGGGTGATGCCCTGGCCCATCTCTCGGCCGCCGCGCTCACCGCGGAGCAGCTCGGCGAGCTCTCCGACCACCTCATCGGCCACTTCGTCGATCAGGCGCGACGCGCCGGCGCCTCGTGGACGGAGATCGGCCGGAGCATGGGCGTCACCAAACAAGCCGCCCAGCAGCGCTTCGTTGCCCGTTCGGAACCCGGGCCGGCGCTGTTCGACGGCAGTCGGTTCGGTCGCTTCACCGAACGTGCCCGCAAGGTCGTGGTGCGCTCGGAGGCCGAGGCCCGCCAGGCCGGCCACGACCAGGTCGGGGTCGAGCACATCGTGATCGGGCTCCTCGACCAGCGTGACGCCCTGGCGGCCCTGGCGATCGAGGCGCAGGGCGTCTCCCTGGACGACGCCCGAGCCGCCGTCGCCGCGCTGCTCGGCCCGGGCGGCGGCCAGCTGCCTGACCACATCCCCTTCTCGCCGGCGGCCAAGAAGCTGCTGGAGCTCACGCTGCGCGAGGCCCTGCGGATGGGTCACAACTACGTCGGCACCGAGCACGTGCTGCTGGCCGTCCTCGGCGACGACTCGCCGAGCGCGGTGGTGTTGAGCGCACTCGGCGTCGAGCACGACGCCGCCGAGGCGTGGATCACGGGGCAGCTGTCGGCGAGGTGACCGCGCCCGCGATGGCCCGGGCGAACTGCTGGTAGATCCGGATCAGCTCGGCCATCGGCCGGGGCGCCGCCCCGAAGGAGTCCACGAGCGACGTGCAGAGGGTGACGATGGCGTGGGCCGCGTCGCCCGTCTCGACGGCGGTGAACGTCCCATCCGCCACGCCCGCGGCGATGACCTCCTCGACCAGTTCCAGCAGCCGGCGTCGCTTGGCGTCGATCGAGGTGCGCTCGGGTGAGTTCAACCTGGTGTGCTCGCGGAAGGCGACGTTGGCGGCCAGCTGCGCGAAGCCATCGTGCAGGTGCGAGGCGATGAGGGTGCCCACGACTTCGTCGAGGCGTGCTCCTGGCTCCGTACCGGCGGCAGCCAGGCGCCGGTCGAGCCGGGCCAGGATGACGTCGTAGGCCTCGTCCAGGAACTCGCGCAGCAGGTCCTGCTTCGACGGGAAGTGGTAGTAGAGCGCGGCGACACTGACGCCGGCGCGGGCGGCGATGTCGCGGATCGAGGCGCCCTCGTAGCCATCCTCGCCCATGACCGTGACGGCCGCCCGCATCATCGCGGCCTTGCCCGGACGGTCCTGGCGAGCGCGTTGCGCCCCGACGCTCACGGCGGCACTGTACCGGCGAGGTTCCCTGGCTGATCGAACGACCGCTAAGTTGCCAGCCCTCGCAGGCCTGTCCCGCTACGGTCCGCCCGGTGGGGCCGCGGACGGTGGCGATCGTGGTTGACCGGCCGAGAGGCGTGCTGCCGCCGGTCACGGTCGGGTCGCCATGGTGGCCCGAGGTCGAGCCGGTCGTCGCCGCCGTGCGCGAGCAGTTCGGGTTGGAGATCGTCGTCCTGCGCCTGCTGAGCGGCGACCAGGTCCCCGGCGGCGCCGTCACCTACCTGGCCGAGGTGGTGCACGGCGATCCGTCGGCTCATCTGTCGCCGTGGCCCGATCCGCTGCCCGACGACGAGCTCCGCCTGCCGTACGCCCGACCCGGTGGGCCGGCGGCCGACCTCGCGTGGGCGTCGCGCCACGTGACGGTCACCGGCGCGCCGGTCCAGGTGAAGACCTGGAACCTCTCGTCCATCTGGCGGGTCCCGACGGCCGCCGGCACGGTGTGGCTGAAGCACGTGCCGCCCTTCTTCGCCCACGAGCCTCTCGTGCTCGACGCCCTCGGGCCTTTCGCGCCGGTGCCGAAGCTGCTCGCCGGCGAGCCGGCCCGGATGCTGCTGGCCGACGTGGCTGGCTACGACTGCTACGACGCCACCGAGCCGCAGCTCATGGCCATGACGGACGCTCTGGTCGACCTGCAGCTCGAGGTCGGGCCGACGCCCTTGCCGCTGCTCGAGCTGGGCCTGCCCGACTGGCGGCAGCCGGCATTCCTCCGGCTGGCGGCCGGCGTGATCGAGCGCGATGCGCCCGCCGATGTCGCCGACAGGCTGCATCGCCTCGTCGACGACCTACCGGCCCGCTTCGCCGCGCTGGCGGAATGCGGCCTCCCTGATGTGCTGGTCCACGGCGACTTCCACCCCGGCAACGTGCGCTGGAGCGGCGCCGGCCCGGTCCTGCTCGACTGGGGCGACTGCGGCATCGGTCACCCGCTGCTCGACTTCCCGGCGTTCCTGCACCGGGCGGGGAGCTCGTTTGCCGTGGTGCGAGAGCGGTGGCTCATGCGGTGGGGAGCGGCGTGGCCGGGCAGTGATCCCGAGCGGGCGGCGGCGGTGATCGAGCCGCTGGCGGCCCTGCGCCAGGCGATCATCTACCGCGGCTTCCTCGACGGGATCGAGGCGACCGAGCAGGTCTACCACCGTGACGACGTCACGACCTGGCTCCGCGAAGCAGCCCGACTCGCCGGCTGACGCCGTGCCGCTGGGCGTCCCGCCGGCACGCGACGATCGCCAACGAGGTTGCTCACCAGCGGGTCGAATTCAGCGCGCTGGTGAACAATTTCGCGGTCCCGGCGGCCTCGGCGGCCGGCGGGTTCAGGTGCCGATCGCTACCAGCTCGTCGATGTCGGCGGCCGTGAGCCGGTCGAGGACGGCCAGCGCGTCGACGTTCTGCGCCACCTGGGCCGGTGAGGTCGCGCCGAGCAGCACGGTGGCCACCAGCGGGTTCAGCATCGTGAACGCCACCGCCAGCGCCGCCGGTGTCGCCCCGAGACGGCCGGCCAGCTCCGACAACTGGCGGGCGACGGCCATGGCCCGAGCCACGCGGGGCTCCTCCAGCGTGCCCGCGGCCCGACCCGTCGCCGCGTCGATGTCGTACTTGCCGGTCAACACCCCTCCGGCCAGCACGGCCGAGGCCACCACAGGCGCCCCGCACGCCGCCAGCGCGGCGGTCATCGAGGGCGTTTCCACGGGCGGGCGCTGCACGAGGCTGTAGGGCAGCTGCGCGGCGCACGGCATCGGCACGCCGAGACCCGAGGCCACCGCAGCGGCCTCCTCGAGCAGCGCCGCCGGCCAGTTCACGATGGCCCACGCCCGGGCCTTGCCCGCGGTGATGAGGTCCGTGACCGTCGCCACCAGCTCCTCCACGCCGAGCCCGTGCTCGGGCGGGTTGGCGTAGATGACGTCGATGTAGTCGAACCGCATGCGCGCCAGGGACGAGTCCAGCTCGGCCGCCGCGCTCTGTTCGGGCCAGAACTCCCACCAGAGCTTGTTGCTCACGATGGTCTCGTCGCGCCGCCACCCGGCCTGGCGGAACAGGTCGCCGAACAGCACCTCGGACCAGCCCGTCGGGATGGGCGCGGTGCCGGTCTCGTCGTTGTAGCGGGCATCGTCGAGAAAGGTGATGCCGGCATCACGAGCGGCGCGCATCACCGCCAGCCCGGCTTCGGGGCCGATCCGCTCGAACGTGCGCCACGACCCAAGCGCCAGGCGGCTGACCTCGATGCCCGACGAGCCGAGCGGTGCAGTGTCCACGAGCTACCTCCTCACGGGAGCTTTACGGAAGCTGGCCGACGTGTCCCAGCGCCAGCCGCACCAGGCGGTCCTGGCCGCCCGCCATCTCCCGGCGGACCTCGGTGCTCACGGCCTCCTCCGGCGTCACCCAGGCGAGGTCGAGAGAGTCCTGGGCCGGGGCGCAGTCGCCGTCGACGGCCACGACGAAGGCCAGGCTGATGGCGTGCTGGCGGGGATCGTGGAACCCCGTGACGCTGGCGTCCGGGAAGTACTCAGCCACCGTGAACGGCTGGGGCTCGAGGGGCAGGCGGGGGAGGGCGACCGGGCCGAGGTCCTTTTCGAGGTTCCGCAGCAGGGCGTCGCGCACGCGCTCGCCGTACAGGACCCGGCCCGACACGACCGCCCGGCTGATGGAGCCGTCCGGAGCGGCCCGGAGCAGCAGCCCGACGTGGGTGACCTCGCCGTTCGTGTTGATCCGCACCGGCACGGCGTCGACGTAGATGATCGGCAGCCGCTCCCTCGCGGCGGCGATCTCGTCGGGCGCGAGCCACGCCGTGCGGGTGTCAGTTCGGTCGGTCACGGTCCTCCTTCGGTGCGATGACCGCTAGATGGTGCCATTCAGGGCCGGCATTGCCTGGCACGAGCGGCGCCGACCATGATGGCGAGGCCGACGAACAGGGGGAGCGCCGTGGTGAAGATCGACACCGGGACCGAGGACCTCCTCGCCGAGGTGGACGACGGCGTCGCCGTCCTCACCATGAATCGGCCCGAGCGGCGCAACGCCCTGTCGGGTCCCATGCTCGACGCCATGGCCCGCCTCCTGGCCCAGGTGGAGGTCGACGACGACGTCGGGTGCGTGATCCTGACGGGTGCCGGCGGTGCGTTCTGCGCCGGCGGCGACGTCAAGGGCATGGCCGCCTCCTACGACGGATCGGGCGGCGCCATGAGCTTCGACGCCGCCATCCACCTCCAGCGGCTCTCGCAGCGGGCGACCTCCGGAAAGATCTGGGAGATGCCCAAGCCGGTCATCGCCGCCCTGCCAGGCGCCGCCGCCGGCGGTGGGTTGGCTATCGCCCTGGCCTGCGACTTGCGCTACGCGTCGACCAGCGCGGTGATCACCACCGCGTTCGCCAAGGTGGGCTTCGCCGGCGACTACGGCGGCATCTGGTTCCTCAGCCGCCTGATCGGCACGGCCAAGGCGCGGGAGCTGTACTACTTCTCGGACCGCGTCGACAGTGCCGAAGCCCTTCGTCTCGGCATCGTGAACGACGTCTTCCCCGACGACTCCCTCCAGTCCGAGGTACGCGCTCGCGCCCGCCGTATCGCCGACGGACCCCGCATCGCCTACCGCTACATGAAGGAGAACTTCAACCGTTCGATGAACGGCGACCTCCTCGAGTGCATGGACATGGAGGCGGCCCACCACAACCGCACCGGCCAGACCGAGGACCACCGCGAGGCGGCTCGGGCATTCACCGAGAAGCGCACCCCTACGTTCAACAACCGCTAGAGAGGATCGATCAGTGGACACTGCTGTTGCTGTCGTGACGGGCGCCAACTCGGGGATCGGGCGGGCGACCGCCATCCACCTCGCCACCAAGGGCTACCGGGTGTTCGGCACCGTGCGTCGCCTCGCCGCGGCCGAGAAGCTGCTGGCCATGGCCGGCGCCGCGGGGACGACGGTCGAGCTGGTGGAGATGGACGTGGCCGACGACGCCAGCGTGCGCACCGGCATCGCCGACGTGCTCGACCAGGCCGGCCGCATCGACGTGTTGGTGAACAACGCCGGCATCGGCGGGGACAACGGCGTCGTGGAGGAGGTGCCCCCGTCGGTGTTCCTCGACGTCATGAACGTGAACCTGTGTGGAGCCGTGCGCTGCGCTCAGGCGGTGTTGCCGGGGATGCGCGAGCGACGCGCCGGTGCCATCGTCAACGTCACGTCGATCGTCGGGCGCTTCGGCGCCGTCGGCCAGGCGTCGTACGTGGCGTCGAAGTGGGCGCTCGAGGGTGTGAGCGAGGAGCTGGCGCTGGAACTGGCGGCGTTCGGCATCCGGGTGGTGGTGGTGGAGCCGGGCGTCACGAAGTCGGCCATCTTCGCCAAGAACGTCGGTGCCGCCAACGAGACCGGGGCCTATGACGCCCACAACCGCTGGATGTTCCAGTTCTACGCCGCCGGCATCCCCCAGGCCACCGACCCGTTCGAGGTGGCCGAGGTGATCTACGAAGCGGTCACCACCGACACGCCCCAGTTCCGGTACAGGGTGTCCTGGGGGGGCGACGAGATCGTCACCGGACGGGCCCGCATGACCGACGAGGAGTGGGTCGCCCTCGGCGCCACCGATGACGACGACGAGTACTACCGCCGATTCGAGGCGGCGTTCGGGCTGTCGATCGCCCCCACCGCCTGACCGTGCGGATCGTCGTCTTCGGGGCCGGCGGCGTCGGCGGGGTCATCGGCGGCCGCCTGTTTCAACACGCGTCGGCGCACGGTCACGAGGTTGTCCTCGTCGCCCGTGGCGCCCACCACGACGCCATTCGCGACCACGGCCTCACCATCCACGACCCGACGGGATCGGTCACCTTGCCGGTGCCGGTGGTGGGCCGCATCGACGCCGTCGCCCTCGATCCCGGCGACGTGGTGATCCTGGCCATGAAGACCCAGGACACCCCGGCGGCGCTCTCGGACCTGGCCGCCCACGCCCCGCCCGGCGTGGGCGTGGCCTGCGCCCAGAACGGTGTCGAGAACGAGCGCCTCGCCCTTCGCTTCTTCGCCGATGTCTACGGCATCTGCGTCATGCTGCCGGCCACCTTCCTGGAGCCCGGTGTGGTCGACGCCAACGGCGCTCCCTACAACGCCATCCTCGACGTCGGCCGGTATCCCGAGGGTGTCGATCCCATCGCCACCGCGTTGGCGCAGGCCTTCGAGGCGAGCGGTCTGGTCAGCATGGCGCAGCCGGCCATCATGCGGTTCAAGTACACGAAGCTCCTCATGAACCTCGGCAACCTGCTCGACGCGCTGGTCGCCGATCGCGAGGGCATCGGTTCGATCTACAAGCGGGCGCGGGCCGAGGCCGAGGCGTGCTTCGCCGCCGCTGGGATCGCCTACGCGAGTGCCGAGGAGGACCGGGCCCGGCGCGACGGCGTCTTAGCGATCACGGCGATCGAGGGCCGCGAGCGCGGGGCGGCTCGACGTGGCAGAGCTTCGCCCGTGGTGCCGGCTCGACCGAGATCGACTGGCTCAACGGCGAGATCGTCCTGCTCGGGCGACTCCACGGCGTGCCGACGCCGGTCAACGCCATGCTGCAGCGGCTCTCCCATGCTGCCGTGGCCGAGGGCCGGGCGCCCCGCTCCCTGCCCAGCGAGGAATTGGAAGCGATGGTCTGAAGCGCGCGTCGGTCAGAAGATGAGCAAGAACGCGAACAGCATGAGGGCGACGACGGCCACGATGATGACGGCGGTGATGGCGGCGGCCGGACCCCGACGCCGATCAGGGTTGTCCGAGAAGGGGTGCAGCGCCCCCTCCCGCTCCTCGTGGAGCTCCCAGGCTCTTTCCTTCGGCGTGCCGACTTTCGGCAGGTGCTGACGGCCCTTGCGCTTCATCCCTGACGATCCCACGGACGTGAGACTAGGGCTCCAGTGCTGAGATGGCCGTCTCGTGGGTATCCCTGGCGCGTGGTACACGAATCGGGGATGCCCGTTGACGACGTGGCCGGTCGCCGCCGATGGCTCGACCGTCAGATTCACGACGGGCCCGGCGCCCGCTGGCGGCGCGGTCAGGCCCCGCAGGCCGATGCCGCCTCGGTGTCCTCGGTGTCGCGGTTCCGCCCGCGAGCCGATCCCCATCGACTCCACCGCACGCGGCCGAGCCGCGTCCTGCACCGCTTCGACGATCTGGCCTCGCACGCCGCGGCGGGGGTAGCAGCCGCAGTCTTCGTAGTGGCGTGGGTCGTGGTGGGTGCGATCGAGCACTTCCCGCATTGGTGGGAGACGGTGCTCTATTCCACGAGCGCCGGGTTCACGCTGGTGATGGTCTTCGTCATCCAGCACACCCAGAGCCGCCAGCAGCTGGCGACGCAGCGCAAGCTGGACGAGCTGTTGCGCACGCAACCATCGGCCGACGATCAGCTCATCGCCTCCGAGGACGCGCCCGACGAGGAGCTCCATGCCCTCGCCGATCTGAACATGGTCGACCGCCAGCGCGCCGTAGAGCAGACCAAATGACGGCCCGCGGATCAGTCGCCCGAGTGGTGCTACGGATGACGCCACAGCGCAGCGTCTCCAACCTGCCCGCCCGCACCTGAGTGGCCGAGGCGGTACGGTCGCGGCCGTAGCCGTCGCTCGGGGAGGCGTGACATGGTCACGATGATGGGACCGTTGGGGCGGGGTGTGCAGGTCGGCCGCGACCGTACCGCGCTGTCGTGCGGCGAGGTCTCGTACACGTACGCCGAAACGTGGGACCGGTGCCGTCGCCTCATCGGCGCGCTGCAGGCGCTCGGCGTGGTGCCGGGCGACCGCGTCGCCGTGGTGGGACCGAACTGCCACCGCTACGTCGAGCTCTATGAGGCGGTGCCCGGCGGTGGGATGGTGCTCGTGCCGCTCAACCAGCGCCACACCGAGGCCGAGCTGCGGTACGCCCTCGAGGACTCAGGCGCCAAGGTGCTGTTCGCCGGGCGCGACATCGGCTCCCTGGGCGACTGTGTCGATCACGTCGTCGACATGGGGAACGGCTACGAAGCCCTGCTGGCGGCAGCCGCGCCGGCCGAGGCCCCGGACCTCGACGAGCAGACGCTGGCCGGCCTCTTCTACACCGGTGGCACCACGGGCGCGGCCAAGGGCGTCATGCTGACCCACCGCAACCTGGTGGCCAATGCGATGCACTTCCAGGCCTTCTGGCCGTTCCGGCCGGACACGTGCTGGCTGATCGCCGCCCCGCTGTTCCACGCTGCCGGCTCGATCGCCGTGCTCGCCATGATGTGGAACGCGGGCCATCAGGTCGTGCTGCCCGCCTTCGACCCCGCGGTGGCACTCGACCTCGTCGCCGGCCACGGGGTGACGGCCACCCTGGTCGTGCCCACCATGCTGGCGGCCATGAACGACGAGCAGACCACCCGTCCTCGCGACGTCACGACGCTGCGCGCCATCTGCCACGGCGGGTCGCCCGTCGCCACCGAGACGTTGCGGCGTGCCCACACGGCGTTCCCCGACGCCGAGCTCGTGCACATCTACGGTGCCACCGAGACAGCCCCGATCGCCACCACCATGCGCGACGAGGACCAGCTGCTCGACACGCCCAAGGTGCGTTCGTGCGGTCAGCCGGCCGTCGGGGTGGAGGTCGCCATCGTCGGGCCCGACGGCGCCGTCGTGGCGACCGGCGAAGTCGGCGAAGTGGTGGTGCGGGGCGACAACGTGATGTCCGGCTACTGGAACAAGCCGGAGCAGACGGCGGCGGCGCTGGCTGACGGCTGGTACCACACCGGCGATCTCGGTTACATGGACGACGAGGCCTACGTGTACCTCGTGGACCGGGCCAAGGACATGATCGTGACGGGCGGCGAGAACGTCTACAGCACCGAGGTGGAAGACGTGCTGTATCGCCATCCGGCGGTCCTGGAGGCAGCGGTGTTCGCCGTGCCCGACGAGCGCTGGGGCGAGGCGGTGCACGCCGTCGTGGTGCTGCGCTCGGCCGCCACGGAGGCCGAGCTGATCGAGCACTGCCGCGGCGCGATCGCCGGCTACAAGGTGCCCAAGCAACTCGTGCTGCGCGACGAGCCACTGCCCAAGTCGGGCGCCGGGAAGGTGCTGAAGCGCGAGCTGCGCGAGCCCTACTGGCAGGACCGTGAGGCGAGGGTGGGCGGGTGATCGATCGGTCAGCGCGCGACGGTCACCTACGGGAGCGCATCGCGATCGTCTACGACGACCTCACCGATGGACGCCGTCTGCCGTTGCGCGTGGCTGAGCTGGTCGACGCCGCCGGGGACCGTTACCCCGACCTGGTGCCGAGCCGGGAGGCCATGGAGGCCGAGCGGGGACGGCGCCAGCAGGACAAGGCCGGCCTCGAGATCGATCAGGGCATCTTCGTGGCCCACGTCCTCGCCCGCGCCGACATCGGGGCGCACCTCATGCACTCGATGTCGCAGCCCCGCCCGGAGGCGCTCGACCTTCTCCCCACGCTCCGCCACGGGGGCGCTGTCGATCTCGGCCCGACGAGGGTCGATCGGGTGGGTGCCATCGGCTACGTCACCATCCAGAACCACAACGTGCTCAACGCCGAAGACGACGTGTCCACCCGGGCTCTGGAAGTGGCGATCGACCTTGTGCTGCTGGACGACTCGATCGACGTGGGCGTGCTTCGGGGTGGGCCGGCAACGCATCCGAAGTACGCCGGGCGGCGCATCTTCGGCTCGGGCGTGAACCTCACGCACCTGTACTACGGCCGGATCTCGCTCATCGACTTCATGATCGAGCGCGAGCTGGGCGCCGTGAGCAAGATGTACCGCGGTCACGACCTGGGCGACGTGAGCGAGGGGCCGCTCGAGGACCGGCGGGAGAAGCCCTGGATCGCCGCCGTCGAGACCTTCGCCATCGGCGGCGCGTGCCAGTGGCTGCTAGTGATGGATCGGGTGATCGCCGGGGCCGGCTCGTACTTCAACCTGCCGGCCCGCAAGGAGGGGATCATCCCCGGGGCGGCCAACCTGCGTCTGCCCCGCTTCGTCGGTGAGCGCGCCACCCGTCAGGCGATCTTCTTCAATCGTGACTTCCCGGCCGACAGCGCCGAGGGCCGCCTGCTGGCCGACGAGGTGGTGGCGGGCGATGACATGGACGGCGCCATCGAGGCCGCCGCCGGCGAGCTGACGAGCGCCGGGATGACGAGCCTGGTGGCCAACCGCAGGGCGCTGCGGGTCGCGCAGGAGCCACTCGACGTGTTCCGCCGCTACATGAGCAACTACGCACGTGATCAGGCGTACTGCCTCTACAGTCCGGCGCTGATCGCCAACCTCGAGCGAAACTGGGACGCCAAGCGGAGAGCCCTGTGACCGACGCCGTATCGGTCCGAGCCGCGACCCACGCGCTGCTGCGCGACCTCGGGATGACGACGATCTTCGGCAATCCCGGTTCGACCGAGTTGCGCTTCTTCGACGACCTGCCGGCCGACTTCCGCTACGTGCTGGCGCTGCAGGAGTCGTCGGCGGTGGCGATGGCCGACGGCTACGCTCAAGCGACGCGTGGCGCGGCCTTCGTGAACCTGCACAGCGCGGTCGGCGTCGGGCATGCACTGGGCAGTGTGTTCACGGCCATGCGCAACCGCACGCCGCTCGTGATCACCGCCGGCCAGCAGACGCGAGCGATGCTGTCCACCGAGCCCTACCTGTTCGCCGAGGACGCCGCAACGTTCCCCAAGCCGTACGTGAAGTGGAGCATCGAGCCGGCGCGCGCCCAGGACGTGCCGGTCGCCATCGCCCGCGCCTACCACGTAGCCACCCAGCGGCCCACAGGTCCGGTGCTGATCTCGATCCCCGAGGATGACTGGGAGGTGGAGACCGAGCCCGTCGTGGTGCGCCGCGTCGCCGGTGAGTTCCTGGGTGATCCGGCAGCGTTACGGGCGGTGGCCGAAGCATTGGCGCGCGGCGAGCGCCCCGCGCTGGTCGTAGGCCCGGGCGTCGACCGCGATGGCGCCGGTGCCGAAGTCGTCGAACTGGCCGAGCGGACCGGGGCCGCCGTCTGGGTGAGCCCGCTGTCGAGCCGCTGCAGCTTCCCGGAGGCGCATCCTGGCTTCGCCGGCTTCCTGACTCCTCAACGGCGGCGGCTCCGGGAGCAGCTGGCCGATCACGATGTCGTGGTGGTGCTGGGCGCTCCGGTGTTCACCTATCACGTGCACGGCGACGGCGCCGTCGTGGCCGACGGCACGGAGCTGTTCCAACTCATCGACGATGCCTCGGCGGCGGCCTATGCGCCGGCCGGTACCGCCGTGATCACGACCTTGCGCCTCGGCGTCGCCCGCCTGCTCGACGACCTGCCGGCCGGTCGCCCACCCGGGCCAGTTGCGCCGCGCCGAGCAGCGAGTCCGGCGCCAGTGGCCGCGACCCCGATGACGGGCGCCTACGTGCTCCACACCGTCGCGTCACTGCTGCCCGAAGGCGCCATGGTGGTGGAGGAGGCGCCTTCCCACCGCAACGCCATGCACGACCACCTCCCGATCCGCTCCGTCGGCGGTTTCTCGGCCGGGGCCAGCGGTGGTCTGGGTTGGGCGTTGCCGGCCGCGGTGGGCATGGGTCTGGCGACACCCGAGCGACGCATCGTGTGCCTGCTGGGCGACGGGTCCAGCCTCTACTCGATCCAGGCGTTGTGGACGGCGGCGCAGCACCAGCTCCCGATCAGTTTCCTGGTGCTCGACAACCAGGGGTACTCCGCCCTGAAGGCGCTGGGGCAGGCGATGGGCATCGAGCAGGCGCCGGGCGTGGACCTGCCCGGCCTCGATCTCCCGGCCATCGCCCGTGGCTTCGGCTGCCAAGGGGCCCGCGTCGAGCGCGCCGACGAGCTCGTCCCGGCGCTGCAGTGGTCCTTCGGCACCGAGGGACCGACGCTGCTCGACATCGAGGTCGACACCACCATCGAACGGCTCTACTAGCCCGTTTCACAGCGAACCGACGCGCGTTGTCCGTCACATACAGGGTCAAAGCGCATCAGTTGCCGGGGTCGTCGCCCGGGTCGGGGCGTTTGGTGGCGGCCCAACCGGGGCGGGCCGTGCGCGCCCACGCCGTCGACACCGAGCCGTGGATCATGGCGTCGCGCAGCTCCGGCTCCTCGAGGGCCTTGCGGAGATGGCCGATCGTGAGCACGGCCAGCACGATGTAGGCCCAGTCGTGCACGAAGGTCGCACCCGTGCGCCAGTCGTCGGGGAACGGACGGTTCCAGTTCATGATGGCGCCCGTCAGGAGCTGCACGGCGAAGGCACCACCGAACAGCGCGGTCAACAGCTTCTGGCCGCCGTTGAACTTTCCGGCCGGCTCCCGGCGGGTCCGCCGGCGCAGCCAACCGGTGTCGGTGTCGTCCCAGCGCCCCAGCTCCACGAGGTCGCGCCGCAGCCCTCGCCCGAGCGGGCCGGCCACCACGCCGACGACGACGGGCACGACCAGCAGCAGCCCGCTCATGACGTGGGTGGTCTTGAGGAGCTCGCGCCGCCCGGCGAAGGCCGAGAGCTGCGGCACGTACAGCACGGTGCCCGTCGCCAGCAGGACGAGCGTCAGCGCGGCGGTCGTCCAGTGCACGACCCGCGTGACCATGTCGAACCGCGGGATGCGGTCGGTGGTCTGGCCCGCCGCCGTGGTCATGTCCGGTCCTCGTGGCCGCCGTTGCTGCTGCCGACCCAGGCGTCGCGATCGAACCCCCGCTGCTCCCAGTAGCCGATGTGCTCGTCGAGCTGGGTCACGACCTCGATGCGCTCCAACCACTTGAGCGACTTGTAGCCGTACATCGGCGCGACGTAGAGCCGCGCCGGGCCACCGTGCTGGCGGCTCATCGGGTCGCCCTGGAGGGTGTGGGCCACGATGACGTCGTCGCGGTTCGCCTGCTCCATCGACAGCGTCTCGGTGTAGGTGCCGTCGAAGCTGTGGAAGACGACGTGGGTGCCTGACGGCTGCACGCCGGCGTCGGCCAGGACGTCGCGCACGCGCACTCCCACCCAGTCGACGTTCTCGACCCGCCAGCCGGTGACGCACTGGAAGTCGCGCTGCAGCGCCGTCTGGGGCAAGCGGGCCCGCAGATCGGCGAGCGACAACGTCGCCGGGCGGGCCACCAGACCATCGACACGCAGCCAGTACTCGTCGTCGGAGCGCCGCGGGAGCGAGCCGGTGACGGAGTAGATGCGGAACCGGCCGGCGGCGGGGATCAGATCGGAAAGCCCGGTCGGGTCGTGCAACGTGATGGGCAGGAGCCACCGTGCGGTGGTGCTCTGGATGCGGGCGCCGACCAGGACACCGAGGGCGCCCAGCCCGATCGAGCCGAGCACGATGCGCCGCCCGATCGGCCGGCCCGCGGGCGGGCCCGGTGGATTCGTCATTGCGGCACAGTCTTCCGTGCCGTCTCACTCGTTGCGCGGGCAGGGTGCATCGGCGATCCCGAACCGGCGCCGGACCGCACGGCTGTAGGGTTCGCGCATGGGCACGGATCGCCCGACGCAGCAACAGGTCGTGGAGGCCACCAGTGCCGCCGAGGCCGCCATGCGACCCCAGCGGGTGCCCATCAACGTCTACGAGACACCCGCCGCGCTCGTGATCCTGGCGCCGTTCCCGGCGGTGATGCCCACCGACGTGACCATCGAGTTGGAACCCGGCCACCTGCGGTTCTGGGCCCACCTCCGCAGCGCCGGCCCGCGGTCGATGCTCGTGCAGGAGTGGGACTACGGCGGCTACGAGCGCGACGTGGACGTGCCGCCCGGCTTCGGCTCCGGCGTGGAAGCCACCCTCACGAACGGCCAGCTCGCCATCCGCGTGCTGCGGGGCGACGCGGTCGCACCGCTGCGAGTGCAGCCGACGGCGCTGCCCAGCGCCGGCCGGGCCTGATACCCGCCGGGTCGGTACCCGTCCCATGGCTTCGATCCGGTGCGCTTGGGGGCATGTGCACGCCACGGTGGCCGAGGTGCGCGCCTGCGCTGACGCCCATCGCGACGAGCCGCTGCGGGCCGAGCAAGACGACCGCGATGAGGGGCCGGACGGGGACGGCTGGGACGGGTGGGACGGCATGGCTGCGCCGGCCGTCGTGACGCCGTCGCCCGTCGCTTCGGTCGTGGTCGGGGCCGGCATCGAGATCGACCCCGTCCATGCCGCCGGCCCCGATTGGCTGGGTCGGGACGCGCTGGTCGGCGCCGGCCAGGACGTGCCCGCCCCGTGGGTGGGCGCGGTGCGGTTGGTGGTCGACGACGAGCTGCTGTCGCGGCTGCGGACCGATCCCGTCGAGGTCCTCGGTCCCATCTGGCGCCGCCGCCACGCCCGTCGGCGAACCGTGTTCGTGCTGGAGGTTCCGGACCTGGCCGACGACGCCCCACCCGTCACGATCGTCACCGGCCCGGTGTGGGGTCACCCGCCCGACCTCCTGCTGGCCGAGGACCTGCTCCTCGATCTGGTCACCTCGAACGCCGTCGACCTGCGTCCGGGCCGGTCGCCATGGCCGTGGGCCAACCGGGCGGTGGCGGCCGGCGCGCAGGCCGGCGGCCCGGCCGACGTGCTGCTGCCCGACGGCACGCCGGCGTGGTGCGACGGCGGCCCACCGACCCGTTTCGGCGCCGCCGTCACGGGTGCCGACGCCATCGTGCACCGGTTCGCCATCGAGCGGGGTTCGCTGACGCCCATGCCGGCCGCCGGACGCACGGACGCCGGTCCGGTCGATCGCGCCGTCACGTCCGAGTTGGCCGCCGACCAGCGGGCCGCGGTGGAGCACCCGGGCGGCGCCGCTCGCATCATCGCCCCGGCCGGCTCCGGCAAGACGCGGGTGCTGACGGAGCGGGCCCGGCAGTTGCTGACCGCCTGGCGGGTGCCGCCCTCGGCACTGTGCCTGGTGGCCTTCAACACCCGCGCCGCCGCCGAGATCCGCGAGCGCACGGGCGACCTCGAGGGGCTGCACGTCCGCACCCTCAACGCGCTGGGGCTGGCCATCCTGGACGGGGTGCCGCCGTTCGCGCCGTCGCCGTACGGCGCCCGCCGGCGGGACCGGCGCCTCGATGTCCTGGCCGAGACCGACGTCCGCGCCCTGCTGGACACCCTCGTGAAGCCGGCCCGCGCCGCCGGCACCGACCCGCTGGCTACGTGGATCGCCGCCCTCAGTGAGGTGCGGCTACGGCTGCGGGACCCGGCGCTGGTGGAGGCCGACTACGACGGGGACGTCGACGGCCTCCCCGACGTGGTGGAGGCCTACCGCGCCGCCCTGGCCGACCGGGGGGCCGTCGATTTCGACGAGCAGATCACCGGCAGCATCGAGCTGCTCCTGGCCGAGCCGCAGGTGCGGGCGGCGGCGCAGCGGGTGTGCCGCTACCTGCTCGTCGACGAGTTCCAGGACCTCGCCCCCGCTCATCTGCTGCTGATCCGATTGCTGGCCAGCCCCGAGCTGTCGGTCTTCGGGGTGGGCGACGACGACCAGACCATCTACGGGTTCTCCGGTGCCACTCCCGAGTGGCTCATCCGCTACGAGCAGCTCTTCCCCGGCGCCGGCGACCATCCCCTCACGGTGAACTACCGGTGCCCGCCCGACGTGGTGGGAGGCGCCGGCCGGTTGCTCGTCCACAACGTCCGGCGGGTGGCGAAGGAGATCCGCGCCAATCATCCCGACGCCCCTGCCGGACTTCTCGTGCGGCGCGTCAGCGATGTCACCGCGGGCACCGCTGACGCGGTGGCGTCCTCCGTGGCCGCGGGGGCGGGACCGGCGGACATCGTCGTGCTGGCGCGCGTGGGCTCCGCCCTGCTCGGTCCGCAGATCGAGTTGCGGCAGCGGGGCATCCCCGTCGTGAACGTCATCGGCCTGCAGTGGCTGCAGCGCACCGGCGTGCGCGCCGCGCTGGCATGGCTCCGGCTGGCGGGCCGACCGACCCAGCTGGCCAGCGCCGACGTGGAGGAAGCAGCGCGGCGCCCCTCTGCCGGGCGATCACGGACGCTGGTCGGGTGGATGGCCGAGCAATCGAGCGTGCCGGCGCTGCGGGCGTTGGCGGGGCGCCTGAAGGCCGAGCGCGACCAGACCAAGGTGACTGCCTTCGCCGACCTCGTCGTGCGGCTGGCGGCGACGCTCGACGGCACGACCGCTGGTCTGGTGGCGACGCTCACGGCCCTGCGCCAGGCCGGCTTGGACGACACCCTCGACGCGCTCGACCGGTACCGCCACGACGAGACCCGCGCCGCCCACCTCGACGACCTTGACAGCCTGGTCGCGCTGGCTCGCATCTGCCCGGACCCGGGCGGCTTTCCGGCGTGGCTGCGCCACGAGCTCTCCCAACCCGGCGACCCGGACGGCGTGCGCCTGTCGACCGTGCACCGGGTGAAGGGGTTGGAGTGGCCTCACGTGGTGGTCCACGACGCCAGTGACTCGCTGTTCCCGCACCGGCTGACGAGCAGTCGTGCCGCCCTGGAGGAGGAACGGCGGGTCTTCCACGTGGCCGTGACTCGGTGCCGTTCGACGTGCACCATCGTGGTCCCTGCCGACGCGCCGTCGCCGTTCGTGGCCGAGATGGAAGGGGCCCGCCCGTCGATCTCGTTGCGGTTCGAGTGGGGGCCAGGGCCGGGGCCGGGGCCAGGGCCGGGGCCGGGGCCAGGGCCGGGACCGGCGGCCGGGCGGGTGGGACGGGCGTCGGCCGGGCGGGCGGGATCGGGGCGCTCGGCCAAGGCGGTGAGCGCTGCGGTAGCGGCCGGGCCGCCGACGGAGTTGGAGCAGGCACTGCGGGCGTGGCGCACCGGTCAGGCCCGCCAAGAGGGGCGGCCGCCGTTCGTGATCGTCCATGACGCGACGATTCGCGAGATCGTGGCCCGGCGGCCGACGACGCTGGCGCAGCTGGCGGCGGTGCCTGGCATCGGCCCGGCCAAGCTGGAGCGCTATGGCGACGACATCCTCGCCGTCGTCACCGAATCCCCGTGACGAGCCGCCGGCCTCGAGCGGTTCGGCGTCGCGGACGCCTATGTGACGTCGATCGAGACGAATTCGAGCTTCACGTCACACAAGCGGTGAACGGCCAGGCTGCGCGGTCACGAGGGGTGACGCGCGGTGACGCGCGGTGACGCGCCGTCACGCGCGGTGACCGGGCGGCGGCGCGATGCGCTGGCGGATGGCGGTGGCGGTGGCGGTGACGGACGCGGTGGCGGACGGCGCTGGTGGCAACGGCGCCGCCCGATCGACGACCGCCTCGGCCTCCCGCACCGAGTCGGTGATGCGGCGGTGTTGCGCCACCGAATTGGCCCGGACGCCATGACCTGGCCTTTTCTCTGGCGATGCATGCGGCACCGATTCGGTACCGAATCGGTGCCGCAAGTCGGCAGTCGGGTGTTACCTGGGGGAGGTGGTGGCGCAGGCCACGCAGAGGCTCGTCGTCGGCACGGCCAGCAGTCGCTCGTACGGGATGGGTCCGCCGCAGCGAGCGCACGTCGACCAGGTGCCGTCGGCCAGCCGGGCCTGCGCCCCGTCGAGCGCGGCGAGATCCCATTCGGCCTGCCGCCGCAACGCCACCACCTGCGCCCGCTCGAAGGCGATGGTGGAGCCCTCGGGATCGTGCTCGTCGTCGATGTTGGCCATCGACGCCGACGCCACGATGCCGGCGAACTCCGCGTCCAGCCCCACCAGCGCGGCAGCGGCGCGCGCCCGCGCCTCGGCCAACACGCTCTCCAGCACGCGGCGCTCGGCGGCGTTCGGCTCGGCCGTCACCCGCCCGCAACCCGGAAGTAGTGACTGGGCGGCGCGCCGAGCTGCGCTCGGAACATGGCCGAGAACGCACTCGGCGTGCGATAGCCGACGGCGGTGGCCACGGTCACCGACGAGGTCCCGCCTGGGTCGCCGGCGATGGCGTGGGCCACCGCCGCGGCGCGGGAGTCGAGCGGCATCGGGAGCTGGAGCGGTACCTGCGGCAGCGTTCGGAGCAGGTCGACCAGGACACCGATCAGGCGCCCGTGCTCAGGTCGCTGGAGGTCGAGGGGGCTGGAGCGCACGGCGTGCAGGATCAGCTCGCGCAGCAAAGGCGTCACGTTCACCGCCCGCCACGCCGCCGGTAGCACGGCCAGGCGCTGACGGAGGTAGAGCGTGCGGACCGACACCCGGCCGTGCATCACGATGCGGTGGTTGGCCCCGGCCGGCGCCCACAGGGCGCGATGGGGCGGGATCACCCAGGTGCCGGCGGCGGTCGACACCGACATCACACCCGCCGACGCGTACACCAGGTGGTCCCAGCCGGGCTCGGTCGGGAGCACGACCGTGCCGGTGGGGTGGGTGACGGCGTAGCCGCGCACGGCCAGGTCGCTCGCTCGCCCCGGCCCGGCCGACGACGCTCCACCCGGCTGTCGCATCACCGACATCATGTGTCGGATCGTCGGCGGCACGCCACCCGGTCACGGTGGCACAGTGGCCGTCATGAGCGCGCCACTGGCCCACTTCGCCATCAATGCCGACGATCTCGACGCCACCAAGCGGTTCTACGAGACGGTGTTCGGCTTTCGGTTCACTCCCTGGGGCCCGCCCGGCTTCTACCAGATCGACACCGGCGACCACGCGGGCAGGGCAGGCGTGGCCGTGGTGGGCGCGTTGCAGCAGCGCCGGGAGCTGATCCCCGGCGTGCGCACCGTGGGGTTCGAGTGCACGTTCGCCGTCGACGACGTGGATGCAGCGGCGGCCGCCGTGGTGGCCACGGGCGGCACGATCCTGATGGAGCGAACCACCATTGCCGGCGTCGGCGACCTCATCTGGATCGCCGATCCCGCCGGCAACGCGGTGGGCGCCATGCGCTACGACTCCGCGGCAGAGTGACGTGCCGCTACCAGCTCGACGTCGATCGGCGAGACCGGATCGACCGGCGCCACGAGGGGTATGTGCCACAGCGCGGGGAGCGGTCCGGGCCGCCCTTGGTGCTGCCACACCGCCACCGCCGTGACTCGCATCACCCGGTAGGCGCTGTAGAAGAAGAGCGCGGCGAGCGGCAGCTCCAGCAGGAACGCCGTGGCCACACTGCCGAGCCGCTCGGTGCGGCCCGACGACAGCAAGACGTCGAACCAGGCGTCACTGGTGAGCAGCGTGGCGCTCACGATCAGGAAGCCCACCACGACCTGGCGCCGGTGCCAGCCGGCCCAGGCGGTGGCCAGCAGGGCGACGATGAGCACGATGTCGAAGCCCACCCAGGCGGTGCGCCACTCGCGGGCGCGATGAACGCTCGGTAGTGACACCGACAGCCAGATGGTCCACGGGACGAGCACGACGGCCGCGATCAACGTGACCGTGAGTACGAGGCGGCGGCGGTGGCGGAACCGCGCCGGCGTGATCGGTGGCAGCGGCGGTTCGATCTCGAGCAACCAGTGGGCGAGCTGGGCCCGCTCCGCCGGCGTGAGTGCGGCGATGTCGCCGCGGGTCACGAGCACGCGGGGCTCAAGGGTGCGAGGGGCTGGGTCCGGCGCCCTCGATCTCGAAGCCCAGATCGTCGACGTAACACCAGTACCAGTCTTCGCCCGGCTCGAAGGACTGCACGATCGGGTGATGGCTGCTGTGGAAGTGGGCGGTGGCGTGCTTGTTCGGTGAGCTGTCGCAGCACCCGACATGGCCGCACGTGGCGCAACGCCGCAGGTGCACCCAGCGACCGCCCATCGCGAGGCACTCGACGCATCCGTCGCCGCTGGGCGGCACGTCTTCGATGGCGTCCAGGTGCGTGCATTCAGCCACGGTGAGCCTCCTTGGGGATGGCGATGACCGAGGCGATGCTACGGCGACGGCGCGCAGGGCAAAACGTCGGTGAAGTGCTGCTTCCACTCGGCGTCCGGCGGCTCATGACCGTCGCGCGGCGCATGGGGCGAGAGGCTCTCGAACCGCATGCGGTGGATGTACCGCGGGCAGTTCGGCCAGATCTGGTCGATGTCGACCCGCACCGTCAGGTCGTCACCCAACGTCGCCCGGCCTTGGATGCGCAGCCGGTTGGGTGACTCGAAATCGATGAACAACAGCGACACGTTCGGATTCACCAGCACGTTGCCCAGCGAGCGGAACTGGCCGTTGCCGTCATAGTTGGGGAAGGCCAGGCCACGGTCGCCGATGCAGCGTACGAAGCCCGGAGCACCGCCCTTGTACGACACGTCCGGCACGCCCTCGGCGTCCACGGTGGCAAAGAAGAAGAAGGGCGCGGACTCGATGAAGACTCGATCGCCGTCCCAGAAGGTCGGGTGATACGACACCTGCTCGAGTCGGTCGGCCAGCCGGCGCGTGTCGAAACGATCTTGCAGCGCTCGCTGGCCGTCGTGATAGGCGGCCATGGCCAGAGACTACGAGGCAACCGCCTGGTTGTAACGCTCCTCGATGTCTCGCGGGATGCGACCGCGGGCAGGGACGGCGATGCCGTTCTCCGAGGCCCACACCCGGATGGCACGTGGATCACGGCCCCCAGTCGGCGCGCCGCTGCGGCGGCGGATTGCCCCATCGCCCTTGATCGGGCGGCCGGCGTCCCAGAAGCGATCGATGGCCTTCGACAGCGCCGCGAGATTCTTGTCCGAGAGTTCCAGCTGACGCCATTGGCCATTCCAACCGAGCCGCACCGATTCCACCGCTTCCGTGCCGTCGAGATCGTCGACGAGCACTTCTACCAAGGTCTTGGCCATGGCGCTCCTATCAGCATGGGGGTGCAAACAGGTAACCGTCCGGAGCCGACGATTCGCAAGTCCGGTTTGTGGTCAAAATGTGGTCAGGAAAGTCGGCGGTCAAGCCGCGCCAATGGCGATGAACGACGCCGCCGCCATCCATTCCAGTGGATCGCCACCATCGCGCATCTCGGCGGCCGCCATGCGCAGGGCGCGGTGGCACGGGTCGCCTTTGCGGAGATGATCGTGCATCGCCACCATCAATCGAGCGGTCGCTTCGTCGGGCACATCGACGAGCGGCGCCACGACCGTGCGCACGCCGAGGCCCAACAGGACGCTGGCCGTTCCGAGGATCTCGTCACCGAGGTACACGCGCGCCGAGGCCGCCTGACAGGCAGACAGGGTCACGACCTCGGGAGCCGATCGCAATCGCTCGAGGTCGTAGATCGTCAGCGGTCCGTCGAACAGGGCGAGATGGGAGAACATGGGACTGTCGGCGCGGAAGCGGCCATGAGCGGCGATCTGGACGAAGTCGGCATCCTCCATCGCCGCCAGCGCGGCGGCGACCGTGGCGTCGTCGTCAGCCAACGTCACGGCGTTGTCGTAGTGGGCCGCCAGGTGGCGCACCTCATTGCTGGCACCGGGCAGCCCGGGCCCGGCGATGAACAACAGCCGCGGCGACTCGTGGTGGGCAGCGGCCGCGGCGCGTAGCCACATGGTCGCGCTCGGCGCCACGGTGACGTCCCGGCCGGCCAAGGTGGGCAGGGCGGCCCACGGGATCTGGTGAAGGGAGCCGGTGGGCACCACGACGATGGGGCCGTCGGGGAGACGGAGCCGGCCGAACAAGAGCTGGTCCAGCTCGTCGCAGGCCTGGCGCAGTGAGCCGACCGCGCCGGCGGCCCGATCGCCGCGCCGGATGGCGAGTCGCCGCAGGGCGAACAGCACGAAGTCGTTGGCCGCCGTCACCGCCTCGACCGCGCCCACGTCGTACAGGTGGCACGAGCGGTCCGTGAGCACCACCGCGTGGAGCTCGCCTGCGCTCTGCACGAGTTCGACCAGCGTCGTGTCGCTGAGGCGGCCGCGGAGCTGGGCCACCGACAGCGGCGGCAGCCGATCGAGCTCCAGGTGGGCTCGCAACGACTGCTCACGGATCGCTCGTTCGGTGTCGGACGTAGTCGGCCGTGGCGGCCGTGGCGGTCGTGGCGGTCGTGGCCCGAAGCTCGGCCAGGTCACGGGCTACCGGCGACGACGACGGCGCCGGCACGGACGAGAACCGTAGGGCACTGGCCCGCTGGCGTTCGGCCCATCGCAACGTCTCGAGGCCGCGGCCCGAGGCGACGGCGAGGTCGATCCCGAGCTGAGCCAGCTCCCCGGTGAATCGTGCTCTCGCCGTGCGTACCTCGACGGCGCCGGTGGCCACGTTGCCGAGCCGCTGGATCTCGGCGAGGCCCCGGCGCAGTGACGTGCGGGCGCCGCGCCCGTCGCCGGCGGCCACCTTCGACTGCGCCACCGCCACCCAGTAGTTGGCCCGATGGGCGGCGGCGCCGCGGGACCGTATCGACCTGGCTTCGCGCAACTCGGTGTCCGCCCGGCCGACGTCGCCGGCGGCGGTCGCCAGACGGGCAGCCCAACAGCGTAGGTCACGGGCCTCGACGGGCCAGCCGCTGCGGGCCAAGAGGGCGGCGATCCTGGCACATCGCTCGAGGAGACGCGACGACGCGCGCGTCCGCCCGTCGACGGCGTCGAGCTGAGCCTGGACACCCACATACAGGGCCAGACCGGCCCATTGGGTCCGTTGCGTGGCCCGCAGGCCGCGCGCCGCCGCGATGGCATGACGCTTGGCTTCCGCGGGATCGCCGGTGGCGAGGCAGGCGCGGGCCAGCAACAGGCGCGCTTCGTGGAGGTCGGCGACGTTGTTGGTGGCGAGCAACCCGTCGACGGCCGCTTGGGCCTCGATGCGGGCATCGTCGCTGAGTCCTGCCAGCAGCATCACCTCGGCCCGGTCGGTGTGCAGCACCGGTAGCTGCCGGGTGGCGTTCTGCTGGCGCCGGTAGCGGTCCTCGGCCCGGTCGAGGGCGAGCAGCGCATCGGCCAGCCGGCCGCGGCGACCTTCGGCGAAGCCGAGGTTGTGGGCCGCCATGGCGCCCAGGATCAGCAGATCCTCGGCGGCGGCGATGCGCTCGGCCTGCCCCCGATCGCGCCGCGCCGCGCCGAACCGGCCTCGATAGGCGTAGATGACGCCGCGGTTCAGGTGCAGCACACCCAGGCTGGCGGTGTCGGCGGCGGCATTCAGGTGGGGGAGGGCGAGTTCGTACAGCCGCAGGGCTTCGTCGTGGCGCCCGGTGCGCTGCTCGAACAGCGCGGCCAGGACGAGCACCGGGCCGGTGGCCGACGGCGGTGCCACCTCCCGGGCGAGCGTCAGCTCTCGGCGCGCCTCCGCCACGGCCCCTTGCTGGAGCAACGAGATGGCCAGGTTGCCGCGGGCTCGGGCCTCGGCGTCGGCGAGGCCGTGGCTGGTGGCGAGCGCGATCGCCGATCGGAACTCCGCCTCGGCCTCGTCAAGGCGGTCCAGCTCGTGCAGCGCCAGCCCCCGGACCCAGTGGGCGATGCTGGCGGTGTCGGCATCGATGCCACCGTCACCCAGGAGGGTCGTGACGACGTCCAGTGCCGCCGCTGGATCGCCGTGGCGTTGCGCGGCGAGCGCCAACACCTCGTCGCGCGAGACCGGCGTGCGGATCGCCACGGCTGGCGATCATAGGGTTGGTGGCCGTTCGCGGCTCGCCGGCTTTCCAGATGTATCAGGGCGAGTCTCGTCGACTCATGTTCTGGCTCGGACGCGAAGGGGAACCACCATGACTGCTGCTGCGGATCCGGACGGACACCAGCCACCGGTCGACGAAGCCAAACGGAGCTGGGCGGCGCGCGTGCGCTTTGCCGGCGGCGACGATTCGTTCGCCTACGTGCCCAACCACTTCCTGGTCGGTGCCGACGAGACCGGCGCCGCCGTCCGGGCCCTGGCGCCGGGCGCACAGCGGGTGATCGTCGAGCAACCGTGCGAAGGTTCCGAGCGCAGCGACGTCGCCGGGGGTTACACCCGTTGGCAGTACGACGGTGACGTGCTGAGCGTGGTGCGTCGCCTGCGCGCCGCCGGGATCAAGGCGCAGCCGCTGCACGTCTTCTTCCTGGATGCCGGCCCCGGCGACGTCGCCGCCAACCCGGTGTACGGCAATCCGGTGTATGGCAATCCGGTGTACGGCAACCCGGTGTACGGAAACCCGGTGTACGGCAACCCGGTGTATGGCAATCCGGTGTACGGAAACCCGGTGTATGGCAATCCGGTGTATGGCAATCCGGTGTACGGAAACCCGGTGTACGGAAACCCGGGATATGGCAGCCCCGCGCTGATCGCCTCGCATTGCGCCTGCGACGACGCCGACAAGTGCCAATGCCCCGCCACGCCGACTGCCGCACCGGCCAGCGGCGTCTACCCGAATCCCGTCTACGTGGCCAAGGCTTACCCGTCCGGCGAGGGCGTCACCTACCGGCTCACCGGGCAGCGCCGCAGTCAGGCCATGCCACTGCTCGGTGTCTCGAAGAACAACATCGGCAAGGTGCAGCCGTGGGCGACGGCCGCCGTGCGCATCGCCGTCCTGGACAACGGCTTCTCGCCCGACGCGGCGGTGGCACCGGTGGCCGATTCCCAGAGCGACGTCGACGGTGACGGCGACGCCGAGCCCGATGGTGACAAGGACCGTTACCTGGATCCGGTGGCCGGGCACGGCACCTTCATCGGCGGCCTGATCGCCCGCATCGCCCCGGGCTGCGGGCTGAAGATCTACAGCCCGCTCACCGCCTATGGCGACGGGAACGAGTTCGACATCGCCAAGCTCATCGAGACGATCATCACCCAGGAGCACCCGCCGCACTTCCTCAACCTCTCCTTCAGCGGTTATGCCCTCGAGGACAAGGCCGCCGACTGCCTCCACAAGGCCATCCAGGCAGCGATGAAGCAGGGCATCGTGGTGGTCGCCTCGGCCGGCAACGACGGCGTCAGCCGCAAGGCGTTCCCCGCCGCCTTCCCCGGTGTGGTGAGCGTGGCCGCGCTCGGCCATGACGGTCCGGCGCCGTTCAGCAACTGGGGCTCGTGGGTGCGGGCGTGCGCTCCGGGAGTCGACATCGTGTCGACGTTCTTCAACTACAGCCAGGGGCGCGAGCGCGAGAAGTACGGCGTCGACCCGGACGAGTTCAAGGGCTGGGCGATCTGGTCGGGCACGTCGTTCTCCGCGCCGGTGGTCACGGCGGTGCTGGCCCGGGCCGTGCAGGCGGCCAAGTTGCAGGAAGAACCGGCCGACCCCCGTCCGCCGTTCTCGCCGTACGACGCCGTCGAGGCGATCATCGACCAGGATGGGCTGTACCGCCTCCGCTGCTACGGCACGGTGGTGAACCAGCTCGCCGTGCGCCCGCTGTGCCAATGACCTCCCAGCGAAGGAACGCCGGCCCCACCGACGACGGCGCAACGTTGACGATGCGGACCACCACGGCGTGGATCGAAGAGCTGCCTGGTCTGATCGAGCGCGCCCTCGCCGGCGACGAGCCGGCGTGGCGCAACCTCGTTGACCGCTTCTCCGGGCTGGTGTGGAAGGTGCTCAGCACCTACGACCTGAGCGCCAGCGACCGGGAGGAGGCCTTCGCGTCCACGTTCTATCGCCTCTTCGAGAAGCTCTCATCGCTGCGCGAGCCGAGGGCCCTACCGAAGTGGTTGGCGACGACGGCGCGCAACGAGGCCAATGCCGTTTGCCGGACCCGCCGCCGGCTGGTGCCCACCGACGTCCTCCCGCTGCGCGAGGTCCTGCCCGGCGACCACGATCGGGCGCTGCTCGATGACGAACTGCTCTCGGCCGTGATGGCCGCCTTCGCCACGCTGCCGCCGCCGGCCCAGGCGCTGCTGCGGCTGCTCACCACCGTGCCACCGTTGAGCTACGAGGAGATCGCGACGCTGCTCGACATCCCCGTGGGCTCGATCGGCCCCACTCGCCAGCGTTACCTCCAACGGTTGCGCGGCGCCCTCGTCCCCTACTTGAACGGCGGAGCAGCATGAGCCCCCTCGACCCTGCGAACGACGATGCCCTCGAGCGTCTGGTGGGCCGAGGCCTCGACGGGGTGGAACGGGTGCCGGCGACGGCCCTCGACGCCGCCTACGGCGCCGTCGGGCTCGTGACCGTGGACGCCGAACTGGCCGGCCTCGTCTACGACTCGCGCCAACCCGAGGTGGCCCTCACCCGCGCCGAGGAGGCCGCGGCCCGCATCGTCACGGTGGCCAACGACCACCTCACGATCGACCTGGAACTGCTCGGCGACGGGCGCACCATCGTGGGTGAGCTGCAGCCGGCCGAGCCGGCCCAGATCGAGGTGGAGACCGTCGGCCACGACAGGGTCACCGTGGCGGCCGACGAGTTCGGCCGCTTCCGTGTGATCGCCGACGGGACGTCGTTTCGGATCCGGGTGGTGGGCCGCTTGGTCACGCCGTGGATCACCCGCTGACCCCGCTGACCCCGCTGACCCGGGTCACTCGTCGCTGCCGGCGCCCCCGGGTCGCTGCCGGCGGCGCTTGATCTCGCTGCGGCGGCGCTTGTCGTCGAGCCGCTCGGCCTTGGCGGCGCGGCTGGGTCGCGTGCTGTGGCGGGGACGCGGCGGCCGGGCGGCGGCGTCGAGGCGCTCGGCCAGGCGCTCCCATGCGAGCTGGCGGTTGCGCCACTGTGAACGGGTGTCGGCGGAACGAGCCGTCACGACCTCGCCGAGACCGGCGATGATGCGCTCCCGGACGACGTCGGGGAGGCCCGAGGCCACGACGTCGAGCGTCACGGTGATGGCGGTGTCGCTGGTGTTGGCGTGCTGGCCGCCGGGGCCGCCGCTACGGGTGCTGGTCCACGACACCGACCCCGGATCGAGCCGCAACCCGGCGGGAGTGACCAGCTCGTCCACCCCCCGATGGTGCCATCACGGGCGGTGGAAGTCGGGAGCACGCTTCTCGACGTGCGACGCCAGCCCTTCGGCTGCTTCGGACCCGGCGAAGCCGATGAACTCGAACGCCAGGCTGGCGTCGAAGGCCGGCCCCATCACCCGGTACCAGTTGTTGAGCGTGAGCTTCGTCCACTGGATGGCGGAGGTGGCCCCGTTGGCCAGCGTGCGGGCCACCTCCAGCGCCTTGGCCTGCGCCTCGCCGTCGTCGACGACGAGCGAGATGAGCCCGATGCGCTCGGCTTCCTCGCCGGTCAAGGTCTCGCACGTGAGCAGGTAGTACTTGGCCTTGGCCATGCCGCACAGCAGCGGCCAGCAGATGGCGGCGTGATCGCCGGCGGCCACGCCGAGGCGGGTGTGGCCGTCGATGATGCGGGCGGTGCGGGTGGCGATCGAGATGTCGGCCAGCAGGGCCGCCACCAGACCGGCCCCGACAGCGGGGCCGTGAATGGCAGAGATGATCGGCTTGGAGCAGTTGATGACGTTGTAGACCAGGTCACGCGCCTCGCGCAGGACGCGGACCCGGGTGTCGTGGTCCTTCGTGAGACCGTCGATCAGGTCGAAGCTGCCCCCGGCCGAGAACGCCTTCCCGGCCCCCTGCAGGATCACGACCCGCACCGAGTCGTCCCGATCGACGGCCGGCCACACGTCGGCCAGCTCCCGGTGCATGGCCGGCGACACGGCGTTGAGCCCTGGCCCGTCCAGCGTGATGCGCAGGATGCCGGGCTCGGGCTCGTCGAAGCTCAGGCTCGGGAAGTCGTCGTAGCGGCCGGGCACGGCGAGTCAGCTCAGGCGGACCGTGGCCGTCCCGGTCAGCACGGCGTCGCCGTCCTGGTTGACGGTCGACACGGCGACGTCGGCCACCTGCTGGCCGCCGTCGTCGCGCACGGCCGTGACCTCCGCCGTGGCCGTCAGCTTGTCGCCGGGGAAGACCTGCTTCACGAACCGGACGCCGTAGTTCTTCAACGACTCGACCCCGAACCAGTCGGTGATGATGCGCCCGGTCATGCCCATCGTGAGCATGCCGTGAGCGAACACCGACGGATACCCGGCCACCTCGGTGGTGAACTTGTCGTCGGAATGCAGCGGGTTGTAGTCGCCCGAGGCGCCGGCGTACTGCACGATCTGCGTCCGGGTCAGGTCCTCCACCAGGACCAGCTCCTTCTTGTCGCCTACCTTCACGTCGGCCATCTCAGCTCCCCTGCTCCACGACCTTCTCGGTGCGCACACCGACGCCCCGGGCGGTCACGACCAGCTCGCCCTTGGCGTTGCGGTACTCGATCACGCTCTCCGAGAACAGCAGCTTGCCGCCCCGGCGGCCTTCCTTCTCCCAGGTCTTGCCGGGCACGTCGGTGCCGGTGAGGATCTCGCCGGCCCGCAGCGGCTGGTGGTACTCGTAGTGCTGCTCGGCGTGGAGCCCGCCACCGCCGCCTCCGCCGCCGCCCCCTGAAGAGACCTTGCCGGTGGCGGTGCGCCCGGAGCCGAACCACGGCTCGCCCGGCTTGGGACGCAGGAAGTAGTCCGGGTCGAACTGGGCGCTCGACTGGACGAACGTCGGTGGCGCCGGCACGACGTCGTCGCCCGTCAGCGCCCCGTAGTACGCCGGGTTGGTGTCGCCGATGGCCCGGGCGAACAGCAAGATGTGCCCGGACTCGATTGGGAACCGCTCGACCCCCATGGTCGCCTCCAATTTCCTGTGATGCGTCGCTTCGCGAGCTCGTTGCCCCTCTGGCTCGCCGGACCATAGTTGGTGCTCGCAGGGCTACGCCCAAACGAGCGTGGAACCGGCCACACCGTGACCGGTTCAGGTGGCACCATGACGGGGTGCGTGCCGATCGGCTGGTGGCCATCTTGCTGATGCTGCAGGCCCGCGGCCAAGTGACGGCGGCCGAGGTGGCGGCGGAGCTGGAGGTCTCCGAACGCACCGCGCGGCGTGACCTCGACGCCCTGGGCATGGCCGGCGTACCCATCTACTCCCGCCAGGGCCGCAACGGCGGCTGGCAGCTCGCCGGCGGGGGGCGCACCGACCTGAGCGGGCTGAACGCGGCCGAGGCGCGGGCGCTGTTCCTGGTGGCCGGACCCTCGTCGGCGGCCACGCCCGAGGTGAAGGCGGCCCTGCGGAAGTTGGTCCGGGCCTTGCCCGAACCGATGCGAGATGCCGCCGAGGCGGCGTCGACGGCCGTCGTGGTGGACCCGACGGGGTGGGATCAACCGTCTCGGCCCCGTCCCGTTCCCTCCCACCTCGACGCCGTGCAGCGGGCCGTGGTGGCCGGCGAGCAGGTCGCGCTCGGCTACGTCGCCCGTGACCGGACCGCCAGCACCCGCGTGGTGCACCCGCTCGGGCTGGCCACCAAGGGCACGGCGTGGTACCTCGTGGCCGACACGGCGCGGGGACTGCGCACCTTCCGCGTCGATCGGGTCACCTCCGTCTCGCCCACGGGTGAGCCGGTCGTGCGGCCGCCGGGCTTCGTGCTGGCCGAGGCGTGGCGGTTGATCTCCGACGAGGTCGACCAGCGCCGGGCTCCCGTCCAGGCCCGCGCGACGGCGTCGGCGAGCATCGTGGGCATCCTGCGGATGGCGTTCGGGAACCGGGTCCGGATCGGGCCGCCCGGCGACGACGGTCGGGTCGAGGTGGAGCTTCGAGGCCACAGCATCGGGTCGCTGGCCGGCGAGATCGCCGGCTTCGGCGCCGACGTGGAGGTGCTCGAACCACCCGAGGTGCGGGCGCGGCTGGCTCGCCTGGCCGGTGAGCTCGCCGCCCTCTACCACTGAGACATGCGACCACCGGTGTATCTCGGGGCGCGGTGGTGCCTCATTCTGGGCGTGGTGCTCGACCTTGCCCTGATGGAAGATCGGCGCTCGGGCTGCTCCGGCCCGACCGGCCTGCACGTTGAGATGCTCGGCTCCTTCCACGTCCGGTTCAACGGGCGCGACGTCACCGAGAACCTCGTGGGTCGCTGCCGGTCGGTGTTCCAGTACCTGCTGCTGGCGGGCGGGCCGGTGCCCCGCGACGTCCTCATCGATGTGGGTTGGCCCGACTTCGACGTGGCACGCGGGCGGAACAACCTCAACGTCGCCATCACCGGCATCCGTCGCGCCTTCGGCTGCCGTGACATCGTGCGGCACCGCTGCGGTGCGTACCGGATCGACCCGAACCTGATCGGATGGGTCGACGTCGTGGTGTTCACCGAGCTGCTCCAGTCGGCCCACCGCCTCGACGAGGATCACGCCGGTGCCGCCATCGATCTGTACCGGCAAGGGATCGCTCTGTATCGGGGCGAGTTGCTGCCCGAGGCGCGCTACTGCGACTGGGCCGAGCCGCGGCGACGGTTCCTGCGTCACGCCCACATCGACGCCGTCAAGCGGCTCTCGCTGCTGTGCCGTGACGGGGGGAACCTGATCGAGGCGGCCTGGACGGCGCAGCTCGGGTTGCTGGAGGACGACCTGGACGAGGAGCTGATGGCGTTCTCCCGGCTGTGTGACTGAGCGGGCCAGCGTGACCTCTTGAGCGAACTGATGTCCGCTCAGTGTCATAGTTGACCGAAAAGCGCGTCAGTTGGCTCAACGGCCGGGCGGCGGACCGACGGTCCGCTGGCGTCGCAGTGCGGCGCCGTGCCGACGAAGAACCGATTGTCCGAGCGAAGCGAGCGCGAGGCGAAGCCGAGCCAGAAATTACGGCAGGTCGGCTTCGACGTCGATCGTGATGAGGACCTCGTTGCCGACGATGAAACCCTCGGTGCCCGGTAGCGGGAAGTTCTTGGTGATGCCGAAGTCACGCCGGTCGATCTCGGTCGTGGCGGTGAATCCCAGCTTGGCCTGGGCCACCTTGCCGGCGGGCAGGGCGCCGTTGAAGGTGGCGTCCAGCGTCACCTCCTTGGTGACGCCGTGGATGCTGAGATCGCCGGTGACGGCCCAGCGGTCGCCGTCGATGTGGCGCACGGCGGTGCTGCGCGAAGGTGATGGTGGGGTAGCGCTCGACATCCAGGAACATGTCGCTGCGCAGGTGCTCGTCGGCCTTCGGGTGGACGGTGTCGATGGTGGAGGCGTCGATGGTGACCACCACGCTGGAGTCCTCGGGCCGGGGCGCGACGTGGATGACGCCGCGGCCGTGGCGGAACCGTCCCCGCATCCGGGTCACCACGAAGTGGCGCGTCTCGAAGGCGAGGCTGGTGTGGAGGGGGTCGATGACCCAGTCGCCCGGGATGGGGACGTTCACGCCGTCGACGGTCCGGGTGGCGGGGCTGGGGTCGGTCATGGCTTCTCCTGGAGGGTGACGACGACGAACTCGACGGGCGTGCGGAGGGTGAAGCCGAGGCGCTCGTAGACCCGACGGGCGCCGTCGTTGGTCGCGGCGACGTGCAGGAACGGTACGGCCCCGCGCTCCCTGATCTGGGTGGCGACGTGATGGGTGAGGTGCGCCGCCAGGCCGCGGCCGCGGGCCGACGGGTGGGTGCACACCGCGCTGATCTCGGTGTAGCCGTCGAGCTGGAACCGCTCCCCGGCCATGGCGACGAGCTCGCCGGCGTCGAACACCCCGAAGAAGTGGCCCAGCTCCGAGGTGCGCAGCGCGAAGGGCCCCGGCCTGGTCAGCAGGGCCAGGGCGAGCATGCGCTCGGCGTCATCCGGCCCGAGCGCCACGATCGGCGGGGCGACGGCGGGCTCGGGCGGGCGCAGCGACGGGGCCACGAACTGGTTGCCCCGGCCCTGCAGATCGATCCGCCAGCCCGCAGGGACGGGCCCGACCTCCCGCCGGAACAGCACGGTGGTGCCACCCGGCCCGACCAGGTCGGCCAGTGCCGCCCAGTCCTCGTGGCCGAGCCCGTCGACGGCCCCGAACACCGACATCTCCGGCGGGTAGCGCATCGCCCGACCCCTGGCGGCGACCTCGGCCAGCGGGGCGTGACCGGTGCGCAGGGCGTGCCACGCGACGTTGTCGAGCACGGTTTCGTCGGCTGGCGTCACGGTCAGATGCTCACCAGCGGGGTCGGGAATGTCAACGAGAACGGTGTCCTCGATGTCCGGTTTCGTTGCACCGGCGTCGCATGAGCGAGACTCACCGGGAAGGCGAGAGCACGGAGGGTCGCAATGCCGTACGAGTTCACTGCGAAGGGCTTGGCCACGCTCGAAGAGGTCAAGAGCTTCATGGACGACCACATCTACCCGAATGAGGCCGAATACCGGCAGCAACAGCAGGAGATCGGCAAGCAGGAAACGCCGCCCATCCTCGACAAGCTCAAGGCGGCGGCCCGCGAGCGTGGCCTGTGGAACCTCTTCCTGCCCCACCTCTCGCCCGACGCTCCGGGCACCAAGCTGTCGAACCTGGACTACGCCCCCATCTCCGAGCAGCTGGGCAAGGTGACCTTCGCGTCGGAGGTGCTGAACTGCGCCGCGCCCGACACCGGCAACATGGAGATCCTCAACCTCTACGGCTCCGACAGGATCAAGCAGGAGTTCCTGGCGCCGCTGCTCGAGGGCGAGATCCGCTCGGCGTTCTCGATGACGGAGCCGGACGTGGCGTCGTCGGACGCCACCAACATCGGCCTGCGCATCGAGCGCGACGGCGACGAGTACGTCCTCAACGGCCGAAAGTGGTTCACCTCCGGCGCGCTGGCCGAGCGCTGCAAGGTGTTCATCGTCATGGGCAAGACCGACCCGAACGCGTCGCGTCACTTGCAGCAGTCGATGATCGCGGTGCCGAAGCACACGCCGGGCATCTCCTTCGAGCGCACGCCGCACGTCTTCGGCTACGAGGACCGCGGTGGCCATCCGGAGGTCGTCTACGAGAACGTCCGGGTCCCGGTCGACAACCTGCTGGGCGAGGAGGGCGGGGGGTTCGCCATCTCCCAGGCTCGCCTCGGCCCAGGCCGCATCCACCACTGCATGCGCGCCATCGGCGTGTCGGAGCGGGCCCTCGAGTACATGGTGCGCCGGGCGCTGGTGCGCACGACGTTCGGCACGCTGGTCGCCCAGAAGGGCCTGGTGCAGGACTGGATCGCCGAGTCGCGCATCGAGATCGACATGGCTCGTGAGTACGTGCTGCGCGCCGCCCACCTCATGGACACCGTCGGCAACAAGTCGGCGGCGACGGAGATCTCCGGCATCAAGGTCGCCATCCCGAACATGGCGCTGAAGGTCATCGACCGGGCCATTCAAGTCCACGGGGCCGGCGGCGTGAGCCAGTACTTCCCGCTGGCCGAGATGTACGCCCACATGCGCACGCTGCGCATCGCCGACGGACCCGACGAAGTCCACAAGATGACCATCGCCCGCCGCGAGATCCTGAAGTACGCCCCGGACTTCCGCATGAACCCGTCGCTCGGGTCGGCGGAGCCGGTGCCCTTCGCTCGCCCCTGAGGTGCGGGATCAGGTCGCCGACCTCCTGATCGTCGGTGGCGGGGCCATGGGTCTCGCCACCGCCTGGCGGGCGGCGGCCGCCGATCTCCGAGTCGTGCTGCTCGAGCAGTTCGAGCTGGGTCACGATCGGGGTGCGTCCCACGGCGCCGAGCGGATCTTCCGCTACGGCTACACCGATGCCGCCTACGTGCGTCTGGCCGTCGCCGCCGACGAGGGCTGGCGCCAGCTCGAGGCCGACGCCGGGCGGCGGCTGGTGGACCGCATCGGCTGCGTCGATCATGGCCGCCTCGACGAGCTGGAGGTGATGGCCGCGTCGTGCCAGCGCGAGGGCGTCGCCGTGGAGTGGTTCGGGCCTGAGGATGCCCGTCGCCGCTGGCCGGGCATGCGCTTCGCGTCCGCGGTGCTCCACCAGCCGGGCGCCGGGCGCATACGGGCGGCCGAGACGCTCGAATCGTTGCGAACCCTCGCCGCCGGCCGCGGCGCCGAGCTGCATCCGCGTGAGGTGGTCACCCAGCTCGTGCATGCCGACGACTGGGTGCGGGTGATCACCGAGGCCGGGGGGTACGTGGCGCCGGTGGCCGTCGTGACCGCCGGTGCGTGGGCTGGCCCGCTCCTGTTCGGCCACGCCGACCTGCCGCTGCTCACGACGACCTGTGAACGGGTCGCCTTCTTCGAGCCCCGCGACCCGACGGATTCGTTCCCGTCGTTCATCCACCGCGACTCCATCAGCCACTACGGCCTGCCCGGGCCGTCGGGGCTGGTGAAGCTGGGGGAGCACCACACCGGCCCCATCACGACCGGCGACACCCGCTCGTTCGAGGTCGACCCGGCCAGCCTCGCCGCCCTGCGGGCGTACGCGTCGGAGTGGCTGCCAGGCGTGGACCCGGAGCCGGTCGACGCCACGACCTGCCTGTACACGTCGACGCCGTCGGAGGACTTCGTGCTCGACCGGGTCGGCCCGCTCGTGGTGGGTGCCGGGTTCTCGGGCCACGGCTTCAAGTTCGTCCCCGAGATCGGCCGCATCCTGGCGGCGATGGCGATCGGGGAGCCCGGCCCGGGAGGGCCGTTCATGCTGGGACCGGGCCGGCGCGGCGGTGCCATCGGCCCGTCGGGGCATCGGTGACGGACGCCGGCCGGGGCCGCACCAGCCCGACGAAGGCGACGGCGACCAGGGCCAGGAGCACGGCGTTGCGGGCCACGGCGGTCCACTCCCACCAGGGCGAGCCAGCCACGAAGTCGTCGTAGGCGTGGGCCACCGCCGCCGTCAGGACCGAGGCGGCGGCGGCCAGCGCCACCACCAGACGGTCGGCATGCAGCACCGCGGCGAACGGCAGCAGCCACACGAGGTACTGCGGCGACAGCACCGGCGCCAGCACCATCACCGCCCCCACGGCGGCCAGCCGGGCCCGGTCGGGGGCGAGGGGACCGGGCCGGCGCGCCGCCAGGATCCAGGCGGCAGCGATGGTGACGAGCGTGGCCACCCCGAGCACGGTGCCGGCCCACGACGGCTCGGTGCCGATGCGCCAGGCGCCGCCCTCGGCGCGCAGTGGGCCGCCCGTCACGACGTACGTGAGCGCGCCCACCGTGCTCTCGACCTGCCAGCCGCGCGAGCCGCCGAAGAACACCACGTCGGTTACCCCGCCGACACCACCGACCAGCAACCACGCCCCGCCGGCGACGACGGCGCTGACGACGGCGGCACGGGTGGCCCGGCGCTGGCCCTCCACCACGAGACCGGGCAGGAGCGCCACCGACCAGACCTTGGCGAGGGCGGAGGCCACCAGTGCGATGCCGCCGGCGGTCTCGGCCCGCCGGCGTACGAGCGCCAACCCGCCGACGGCGAGCGCCACCGAGAGCAGGTCGATGCGGGCCAGGACCCAGCCGTCCCACAGCAGTGGCAACAGGAGCGCCAACCAGGTGATGGCCGCCCGGCGACCCCATCCGGCGGCGAGGGCGCCGGCGACGACGAGGTCGGCGGCCAGCTGGGTGATCACCAGCAGCCGCCCGCCGGTCGTGGCGTCGCCGTAGCGCTCGACCACCTCGAAGGCGAGGTAGCTCACCGGCGGGAAGGCCACCGTCTTGTCCCGGTAGGGCCAGCCGTCGGCCGCCACGAGCTGGCGGTACTGCAGGTGGTCGCCGGTGGTGAACGACGGCTGCTCCCAGTCGGTCGCCATGATGACGTGCACGCCGGCGACGACGTGGATCGCAAGCAGCGCGCCGAGCAGCCAACGCCAGCGAGCCATCGGGCACGAACCTAACGGAGCGGCCCATCTGCACCTGGGCGCCCCGTCCGGGCGTGGGTCAGCTTCGACTGGCGCGGCGCCGGCGGGCGAAGGCGAAGGCCAGGGTCAACACCAGGAGACCGACCAGGACGAACGGGAGCCGCCGCCCCCTCTGGCGGTCAAGGGCGGCTCCGACGACGGCGGCCGGATCGGTTTCGTAGACCTGCACGTTCGGCGGCACGGCTTCGACGACGGGATCGGACGGTGTCATCGCCGGACGGTACCCCGGGAGGGCGGGCCTCCAGACCTTGACGGCGACGGCGGGATTACGGTGCTGTCATGACGGGTGCGGCGCCGGAGGTGGCCTTCCACCGGGTCCGCGTCCGGTTCGACGAACCGGTCCTGGCCGATGTGGCCGACGCCACCGACGACGCGCTCGCCCGTTGCCAGGTGCGGTTCCGACCCGGTGATCGGATCGCCATCGCCGTGGGGTCGCGAGGGTTGCACGACCTCACCGAGGTCGTGGGGCGGGTGATCGCCTGGGTTCGACGGCAGGGCGCGGTGCCGTTCCTGGTGCCCGCCATGGGAAGCCATGGCGGCGCCACCGCCGAGGGCCAGCAGGCGGTCCTGGAGGCCTACGGACTGGGTGCGACGCACACGGGCTGCGCCATCCGGTCGTCGATGGACGTGGTCGAGCTCCCAGCCGACGACTGCCCGGTGCCGGTCGTGACGGCCGCCGCCGCGGCGTCGGCCGCCGCCACCATCGTGGTCAACCGGGTGAAACCCCACACCGACTTCCACGGGCCCTACGAGAGCGGCCTCATGAAGATGGTGGCCATCGGGCTCGGCAAGCGGGAGCAGGCCGAGGTGCTCCACGCCCACGGCACGCGAGGTCTGCGCGAGCTGATGCCGCTCGTCGCCCACCAGGTGTTGCGTCACAGCAACGTCGTGCTCGGCGTGGCCATCGTGGAGAACGGCCAGGAGCGCACCATGGCCGTGACGGCGGTGCCCGCAGGCCGCATCGCTGACGTCGAGCCGGAGCTGCTGGCCCTGGCGGGCGCCCACCTGGCGCGCCTGCCGGTCGACGCGCTCGACGTCCTGCTGGTCGACCGGATGGGCAAGGACATCAGCGGCGTCGGCATGGACACCAACGTCATCGGTCGCATCATGATCGCCGGCGAGCCTGAGCCCCTGTCGCCGTGCATCGGCATGATCGCGTGCCACGGGCTGACGGCGGCCTCGCACGGCAACGCCACCGGCATGGGCCTGGCCGACGTGGTGACGCGCCGCTTCGCCGACGCCGTCGACCACGAGGTGACCCGCACCAACGTGGTGACGTCGGGGTTCCTGCTGCGCGGGAAGTTGCCGGTCGTGGCGACCGACGATCGCGACGCGTGGGCCCTGTGCCTGCGGGGGGCCGGCGTGGTGGACACGGCAGCGGTGCGGGCGGCGCGCATCGTCGACACCCTGCGGTGCCGCGAGCTGTGGGTGACCGACGCCGTGCTGGCTGAGCTGGCCGGCGACGCGAGGGTGGCGGTGCTGGCCAGCGGGCTGGCGCTGCACGGCCCCGACGGCCGGCTGCTGCCGTTCGACGGATCGTGATCGCTCTCGTCGTCGGAGCCGACGACCGCACCGGCGCGCTGGAGTCCGCCGGCGCCTGTGCCGACCACGGCGCCGGGCCGGTGCGGGTCGTGTCGATGATCGAAGCGGCGAGCGGTGCTGGCGCGGCCCGGATCGAGGCGAGCGGCGGTGCCATCGAGACCGGCGTCGTGGTCGTGGATCTGGCGACCCGCCACCTGGACGGCGCCGGCGCCGCCGCCCGGGCGGGCGCCCTGGAGGAGGTGTCGAAGGGTGTCTCGTCGGCCCACAAGATCGACTCGACGCTGCGTGGGAACTGGGCCGACGAGGTGGTCGCTCGCCACCGCGTCGCCGGCCGGCGGATCCTGCTGGTGCCGTCGCTGCCGGCCGTGGGGCGCATCTGCGCCGGGGGCATCGTGTACGAGCACGGCCGGCCGGTGGGCGACGGGCCCGCCGGCGGCGATGCCCGCACGCCCGTGCGCTCCAGCCGCCCCGCCGACCACCTCCGGGCGGCCGGCGCCCGCGACGTCGTGGAGCTGGCCGGCGCCGATCAGGTGGCCGCCTGGCTGGCCGCCGGCGGTCGGGCGTCGTTGGCCGTCTGCGATGCGGCCACCGAGAACGACCTCGCCGTGGTGGCGGCAACCTGGGCCGCTCGGCGCGACGTGGTCCTCGCCGGCACGGCCGCGGCGATCGGCGCGGCGGCCGGGGCGCTGCTGCGCGGACGCAGAGGCACGGCCCCGCTGCGACCCTCGATGACGGCGCCGGCGTTGGTCGTGGCCGGCAGCCTGCACCCCGTGGCGCGGCGTCAGACCGCCCACCTGCAGGCCTCGGGCGCGGTGGCGGTCGAGCTGGGCCGGCCTCTCGACGCCGCCATTGCTGCGCTCCGAGCGGGGCAGCCGGCGCTCCTCACGTCCAGTGCACCGCCGGTGCTGCCGGTGGGAGCGGTGGCCGCCCACCGTACGGCCCTGGCGCTGGCGTCGGCGGCCGAGCAGATCGGTCGAGCAGTCGATGTCGGGATGCTGGTGGTCATCGGTGGTGACACCGCCGCCGCGGTGCTGGGGCCGGGACCGGTCCTTGTCGGCGGCACGGTGGCGCCCGGCACGCCCTGGGGCCACCACGCCGGCGGAGGGGGGCCGCTCCTGATCACGCGAGCCGGTGGTTTCGGCGATGTGACTGCACTGGCGGCGCTGGTGTGGGGCAGGCTGGAGCGGTGACCACCCCGACCGCACCGCCGGGCGTGCCGATGGCGATCACGATGGGCGACGCGTCGGGCGTCGGACCGGAGATCGTCCTGCGGTGGGCGGCCGCCGGGGGCGCTGCCACCGACGGCGTCGTCATCTACGGCGATGCCGCCATCCTGCGCCGCGGCACCAGCCTGCTCGGCGTCGATGTGCCGATGGCAGTCGTGGCCGCGCCCGCCGGTGCGGTCGCCGGCCGGTTGAACGTGATCGACCTGGCCCGGCTGGCCGCCACCGACCACCGGCCGGGGGAGCTGAGCGCCGCCGCCGGCGCTGCCGCCCGGGCCTACGTCGAGCGGGCCACGCTCGACGCGCTGGCCGGCGACGTGGCCGGCGTGGTCACGATGCCGATGAACAAGGAGGCGACGCAGCTCTGCGACCCTGGCTTCGTGGGTCACACCGAGCTGATCGCCGAGCTGTGCGGCGCGCCGCAGGTGTCGATGATGCTGACCAACGGCGCGCTGGCGGTCACCCACGTGAGCACGCACTGCTCGCTGCGTGAGGCCATCGAACGGGTACGGGCGGAGCGGGTGCTCGATGTGATCAGGCTGACCTCCGGCACGCTGGGGCGCTTCCTCGCGTCCCCACGCATCGCCGTGTGCGGGCTCAACCCCCATGCCGGTGAGCACGGCCTGTTCGGTACCGAGGACACCGAGCACATCGCGCCGGCCATCGCCGCCGCCGTAGCCGAGGGCATCGACGCGACCGGTCCGCATCCGGCCGACACGGTCTTCTACCAAGCGGTGCACCGTCGCCGCTACGACGCCATCGTGTGCATGTACCACGACCAAGGTCACGCGCCGATGAAGCTCCTGGCCTTCGACACGGGCGTGAACGTCACCCTCGGGCTGCCCATCATCCGCACGTCGGTCGACCACGGCACCGCCTTCGACATCGCCTGGCAGGGCAGTGCGTTCACCGATTCGCTGGAGCATGCCCTCGCCTACGCCTGGCGGCTGGCCGGGCGCACCGAGTCAGCCGTGCGCCGCCCGTAGCTTCGCCTTCTCGACCTTGCCCATGGCGTTGCGCGGCAGGTCGGCCACCACCACGACCCGCTTCGGCACCTTGAACGCCGCCAGCCGGGCGCGCGCCTGGCGGCGAACCTCGGCGGGGTCCAGCTCGACCCCGGGCGCGGCCACCACGACGGCAACCACCGACTCGCCGAAGTCGGCATCGGGCACACCGATCACGGCGCTCTCCACGACCCCGTCCAAGTCGTCGAGCACCGCCTCGATCTCCTTCGGGTACACGTTGAGACCACCCGAGATGATGAGGTCCTTCGAACGGCCGACGAGGTGGAGGTAGCCGTCGGGGTCCACCATGCCCACGTCGCCGGTGCGGAAGAAGCCGTCGGGCGTCATCTCGGCGGCGGAGCGCTCGGGCCGCTTCCAGTAGCCGGCGAACACGTTCGGGCCGCGCACCTCGATGTCGCCGACCTCGCCGGCGGCTACCTCCGCACCGTCGGGCGCGGTGACGCGCACGTCGACCTCGGGTAGCGGGAAGCCGACGGTGCCCGGGCGGCGGTCGCCGTCGAGCGGGTTCGAGGTGATCATCGACGTCTCGGTCATGCCGTAGCGCTCGAGGATGCGGTGGCCGGTGCGCATCCGGAACTCGTCGTGGGTGGCGGCCAGCAGCGGCGCCGAGCCCGACACGAACAGCCGCACGTTGCGGCAATGGTCGGCGTCGAGGCCGGGCTCGGCCAGCAGGCGTGTGTAGAACGTCGGCACGCCCATGAAGACGGTGGCCCGGGGCAGGTGCTCCAGTACGGCCGCCGGGTCGAAGCGGGGCAGGAAGATCATCCCGGTGCCGTTGGCCAGCGCGCAGTTGGTGGCCACGAACAAGCCGTGGGTGTGGAACACGGGCAGGGCGTGGAGCACGACGTCGTCAGGCCGGAAGCCCCAGATCCGGTGGAGAGCCAGCGCGTTGGACGCGAGGTTGCGCTGGGTGAGCATGGCACCCTTCGGTTTGCCCGTCGTGCCGCTCGTGTAGAGGATGGCGGCCAGGTCGTCGGGCGCCGTCGCCACTACGTCGTGGTCGGCGGGCTGCTCGGCCGCCAGCTCGACCAGCGACCCGTTTCCGTCGCCGTCGAGGGTGGCCACCTCGGCCACGTCGGTACGGGGGGCGCGGCGCGGGTCCTGCACCAGCAGGCGCGGTTCGGCGTCGGCCACGAGGTAGGCGACCTCGTCGTCGGTGTAGGCCGGGTTCATGGGCAGCAGCACGGCGCCGGCACGGACGCAGGCCAGGTACAGCAGCAGGACGGCGGGGGATTTCTCGGCCTGCACCGCCACCCGGTCGCCCGGGCGCACCCCGAGGGCACCGACGGCGTTGGCCAGGCGAGCCGAGCCGTCGCCCGCATCGGCATAGGTGATGGTGGCGCCACCGGGCACGTCGAGGAAGACGGTGGCGCCGGGATCGGCCGGCCACCGCGCCTCGAACAGGGCCGTGAGGGTCTGCTGTGTCACGGGCCTGTCCGGGCGAGAAAGGCCATGATCTCGGGCAGGGCGGAAGGGTCCTGCACGAAGAAGAGGTGGCCGCCGTCGTAGCCGTGCAGCTCGACATCGGCGACGCGCGATGCCAGGTTCTCGCTGTTCACCTGCGGGGCGATGCCGTCGAAGCGCCCGTAGGCGACGAACGTGGGGCAGGTGATGGCGCCGAGGCGGTCCCAGACGTCGTGGTGGCGGCGGGCCTCGAGCTGGGCCCGCTCGCCGGCGTGCTGTTCGGGCGGGCGCGGGGCTTGGGCCCGGGCCAGCATCATGTCGACGATGGCCTTGTCGACCGGGTGGGTGGCCAGCCACTCGGGGGAGTAGCGGACATCCAGGACGCTCATCGAGCGCTGGGCCCGCTCGGCCGGCGACAGTGAGGCCAGCTCGTGGACCGGGTGTGACGAGCCGCCGGCGCCACCAGGCGACGTGCACAGGAGGGCGAGGCGTTCGATGCGCTCGGGCCAGGTGACGGCGATCTCCTGGGCCACCATGCCGCCGAAGCTCACGCCCAGCATTCGGCACGTGGGCCATCCGGCGGCGTCGAGCAGGCCGGCGGCGTCCGCGGCGAGGTCGGCCATCTGATAACCGTCGATGGGGTGCCCGGCACTGCCGACGGACTTCCCCAGGCCGCGCTGGTCGTAGGCCAGCACGTCGAAGCCGGCGGCCAGGGCGTCGATGAGCGGCGCCGCGCTCTCGAGCGTGGCCCCCGATCCGTTCGCGAACAGCAGCGGCGGACCGGCGCCACGACGTTCGTGATAGATCGCCTGACCGTTCACCTCGACGATGGGCACCGGCGCACTCTAGAGAGGCGCCGTAGGGTCGGCCGTTCGACCCCACGCCCAAGGTGCGCGAGCATGACCACCGAAGACGCCATCGAGGGGGGTCGGGTGACGAGGGAGGTCCGGACATGCCGCGGTTGACCGACGACGAGGCCGTCGCGTTCCTGGACGAGCCTGGTCACCTGGTACGGATCGGGACCGTGGATGCGGAGGGCTACCCGAGCGTGGTGCCCACGTGGTTCATCCACCGCGACGGGGAGATCCTGTTCACGCCGCGTGGGCCGGCGGCCTTCCTGGCCAACATCCGCCGGGACCCGCGCATCGGTCTCTCGATCGACGAGGACCCGCTGCCGTACCGGAAGATCACGGTCCGTGGCGTCGCCCGCATCGTCCATGAACCGGGCCAGGACGATGTCTGGCGGGACCTGTATCGCAGCATCGCCAAGCGCTACGTTCCCGCCGAGGCCGCCGACGCCTACGTCGACGACACCATCGACCAGCCCCGCGCCCTCGTGGCGGTAGCCCTGTCGGCCGCCGACACCAAGGTCACGAGCTGGCGGATGCCCGTCGCCGACGAGGACGGCACGGGCATCTGGCACCGCCGTTACTACCTGGACGGCACGCACATGGCCGAACTGGCCGATTCCGGTACCGGGCGCGCCGCCTACGTCCCGGAACCCTGACAACCATCGACTACGAGGAGGCTGTGTGACCACGACCGAAAACGAGCAGATCAGCGTTGGCGAGCTGCTGAAGGACTCACCCAAGAACTGGGGCAAGTGGGGACCCGACGACGAGGTCGGCAGCCTCAACTACCTCACGCCCGAGGTGATCGTCGCCGCCGCCGGCTCGATCAAGTCGGGCAAGGTCTTCACCCTCCAGGTGAAGATGGCCAACCCCGAGGGTGATCCCGTCTGGCCCGGACGCACCGGCGCGGTGCGCACCATGGTGATCGACGAGGGCCAGTACCTCGCCGGCAAGGGCGTCCACTTCGCCGGCGGCGCCCACTACGCCGACGACTACATGACGTGCTTCCTGCAGGGCTCCACCCAGTACGACGCGCTCGGGCACGTCTGGTACGACGGCCAGATCTGGAACGGCTACGACGCCAAGACCACCATCGGCGGCTTGGCCAAGGCCTCCGTCTCGGCCATCGCCGACAAGGGCGTCGTGGGTCGGGGCATCCTGCTCGACATGGCCCGGTTCCGGGGCAAGGACGTGCTCGACGTGGCCGAGACGTTCACCCACGAGGACCTCAAGGCCTGCGCGGCCAAGCAGGGCACGGAGATCAAGAAGAACGACGTGCTCATCATCCGCACGGGCTGGATCGCCAAGTTCTACAAGGTGAGCCGTGAGGAGTTCTACGGCAACTTCGTGGAGCCGGGCCTGACCTACAGCCCCGAACTGGTGCAGTGGTTCCACGACATGGAGATCCCCAACCTCGTGACCGACACGATCGCCAACGAGGTGACCGTCGATCCGGTCTCCGGTGTCGTGCTGCCGCTCCACAACGCGCTGATGCGCAACCTGGGCGTCACGCTGACGGAGATCGCGTGGCTCGAGGACCTGGCCGACGACTGCGCCGCCGACGGCCAGTACAGCTTCTTCTACGCCGCCGCGCCGCTCAAGGTCGTGAACGCCACCGGCTCGCCGGTGAACCCCATCGTCATCAAGTAATTCCAGCTCCGGGTGTCGGTGCGGCGGCACCGACACCCGGTGATGGAAGGAGCGCACGTGTCGTACGAGGATCGACCCTGGCTGAAGCAGTACGACCCCGGCATGCCGAGCGACATCGAGCCCGACTACGCCACCGGTCTGGAGATGTTCCGGGCGGCCGTGGCGCGCCGTCCCGATGGCGTCCTGCTCCAGTACTTCGACCGGGGTCTCACCATGGCCGAGGTCGACCGCGCCACCGACGCGCTGGCGGCGGCGCTGGTGGCCGAGGGCTTCCAGCGCGGTGACCGCCTGGCGGTCTACCTCCAGAACGTCCCGCAGTTCGTGCTGGCCATGGTGGCCACGTGGAAGGCCGGCGGGATCATGGTGTCGATCAACCCCATGAACAAGACTCGTGAGCTCGAGCTCCTGCTGTCGGACTCGGGCTCCAGCGTGCTGGTGTGCCTCGAGTCGCTCTACGAAGAAACGGCCAAGGGCGTCGTGGCATCAGGAACCACAGCGGTGCGCACGGTCATCACCACGAGCGAGCTCGACTTCCTGGGCGGCAGCGTGCCGCCCGTGCTGGCGACGTCGGTGCGGGCCCGGCCGGCCGACACCCTCGATCTCATCGAGCTGATCGACGCCCACGACGGCGAGCGCCCCGACGACCGTCCGCTCACCGCTGACGACGTCGCCTTCCTCACCTACACCTCGGGCACCACCGGGCCGCCCAAGGGCGCCATGAACAGCCACCGCAACGTCGTGTTCAACTCGCAGGCCTACCGCGAGTGGATGTCGCTCAACACCGACGACATCGTCTTGGCGGTGGCGCCGCTGTTCCACATCACCGGGCTGATCGCCGGGCTCACCGTCGGGCTGCTGGTGCCCATGCCGATCGTGCTCGGCTACCGGTTCGATGCCCGCGCCGTGCTCGACCTCATCGAGCAGCACCGGCCCACCTTCACCGTCGGTGCCATCACCGTGTTCATCGCCCTCATGAACGACCCCAGCCGCGAGGGTCGGGATCTCAGCTCGCTCACCAAGGTGTACAGCGGCGGCGCGCCGATTGCGCCGACGGTCGTGGAGCGGTTCCAGTCGGAGGTCGGTCCGTACATCCACAACATCTACGGCCTCACCGAGACGACGTCGCCGTCCCACGGTGTGCCCATGACCAGGATCGCGCCCGTCGATCCCACCTCGGGGGCGCTGTCGGTCGGTGTGCCCATCTTCAACACCGTGGTGCGGGTCGTGGACGAAGACGGCAAGGACGTGCCCGTCGGCGAGGTCGGCGAGTTCGTCACATCGGGGCCGCAGGTCGTGGCGGGCTACTGGAACAAGCCCGAGGAGACGGCCCACGCCATTCCCGGCGGCGCGCTGCACACCGGCGACGTCGGGTTCATGGACGACGACGGCTGGTACTACGTCGTCGACCGCAAGAAGGACATGATCAACGCGTCGGGCTACAAGGTGTGGCCGCGTGAGGTCGAAGACGTCCTGTACCAGCACAGCTCCGTGCGCGAGGCCGCCGTCATCGGCATCCCCGACGAGTACCGGGGTGAGACGGTGAAGGCGTTCGTGAGCCTGCGCCCGGGTGAAGAGGTGTCCGAGCAGGAGCTCATCGCGTTCTGCAAGGAGCGCATGGCGGCCTACAAGTACCCGCGCTCGGTGGAGCTGGTCGACGAGCTGCCCAAGACCGTGACCGGCAAGATCCTGCGCCGCGAGCTACGGGTGGCCGAGGCCGAGAAGAAGTAGCGCCGCCGCCCTACCAGCTCCCGCCCCCGCCGCCCTACCAGCTCCCGCCCCCGCCGCCCCCGCCTCCGCCGCCGACGCTGCCGCCACCCCCGCCACCGACGCCCCCGCTGCTCGACGGTGCGGTGGACGTCGCCAGCGTGGACGCCAGCAGGAACGGGTACAGGTGGGCGTAGGAAAGGGCGGACTGGTCGGGGATGTTCGTGGCCGACGCCATGGCGTGCGTCCAGCGGTCGACCTCGCCGACAGCAACCGCCCACGCCGTGTACTCGCGCAACACGCCACGGGCCGCGGCCTGGTCGGCGTGATAGCCCTCGGACTGCGCCAGGAACTGCCGGAACGACTCCACCCGCAGCCACAGACCACTGCCCAACGGCGTGCGCACCTTCAGCTCCCAGGCCCGGATGGCGAAAGCCAGACCGATGCCGGCGACCAATGCGCCGATGCCGACCCCGGCGACCAACCCGGCGCCGTGCTTGGCGCCCAGGAAGGCGCAGAGGAAGGCGACGCCGGTGCCGACCAGGACCATGAGCACCCCGAGGATGCGGTAGCTGGTACGCCGCCGGTCGCCGGCCGGATCCCACAGGCCGCTGGTGTCCATCCAGTGCTGCAGGCTGCTGCCGAGCATGGCCCAGCCGGCCGCGAACGACCGGTCGTACTTGCCGAGGACGATCTCGTCCTGTCCGTGGAACATGGTGTCCAGCACCGGCACCGCCGCCGGGTCACCGAACTCGAGGCGACGCATCTCGATCCGCTTGCCGTCGTCCTGGTCGAGGCTGATGGTGCCCTCGATGGCCTCGGTGACGAGCCATGCCACCTTGTGCTCCTGATGCACCGACTCGGCCAGCAGGACGCCGCCCTGCGCCGGCGAGAGCTCCTTGGGTGGCGCGAACTCGATCGTCGCCATCGAGGCCAGTTCCTCGCTGTCGACCAGTCGCTCACTGGTGGAGTCGACGGCCCAGGCGGCATCGGCGGCTCCACCCGCGCCGACGCGCTCGCGGCCGCGCCGGCGCACGACCCGTGAGGCCGGCAACGCGCCCAGGAGCGCCGCCGCCAGCGCAACGGTGGCCGGGAGGACGAGGCCGGTGCCGCCGCCTTCCGGGATGGCGGCCGTCGGGGGGCTGAGGACCGGCATGGCGGCGAGCGGAGCCCCCGGCGTGGCCCTGATGGTGACGCCCTGGTTGGTACCGAGCTCACCCGTGGTGACGACGAGGTGGCCGGGCTGGGGCTGGCTGAGGTTGGCGCACGGGGTCGTGGAGTTCTGAGCGCCCTGGAAGCACCGCACATCGTTGAACTCCCACGGCGCCGCCACCTCGACGGTGGCGTTCGAGATCGTCACGGGCCAGTAGGCGCCGATGCCGTTCCAGAACAGCGCGCCGTTCGGGCTCATCACGTCGGAGGCCAGGTCGTAGCTGATGATGTAGCGGTGCCGTCCCGACACGGTGGTGGCGGGGTCGCCGATGCGCAGGCGGGTGGCCGGAGCGGACGCCGCGTCCAGCGGCGCGGAGGTGATCACCAGCGCGTCCGGCGCGTCGGGCGACGACACCTTGATCTGGTCCGAGGGATCCAGACCCTTCACGTCGCGGAAGATGCCGTGCTTGTCGAGGGAGCTGCCGAAGTCCCAGTCGATGACCTCCGTCACCGAGCCGGAGCCATCCTCGTGCAGGGTGGCGCCGCTCCACATCGACTGGATGTGCTCGGGGTTCCCCACGAATGCGCCGATGGCGGCGGCCACGCCGACCACGACGGCGCCGCCGCACATGAGCGCTACGTCAAGCTTCCGCCGGGATCGGGTCCGCACGTCGAGGGAGGCTAGGGCGCCAACGGCTTCGACCTCGTGACAGGGCTGGGTCCGCGCTCGTGGCCCGCTTGGCGCGGCGGCGTCCAGCCGGCATCAAGCGGGACGCCGTGCTCGCCAGCCGCGTGATGAGCCGCGGCGTGATCAGCGCTTGCGAGCCCGGCTCGGTGCCACGCGCGGTGGCTCCCCGTCCATCTTGGGATACACGGGGGGCCACGGCGCGTCGGCGAGCCCGGCGGCTTGGTCACGCTTCACCAACTCGAGCAGCGGCTCGAGTGAGTTCGGGTGATCGTCCATGGTGGCCCACGGGTCGCCGAGTCGTTTCAGGCGCTCGGGCACGACCGCGATCGTGAGGTCGTCGGGCCGGACGGCGTCCACCTCGTCCCAGCGGACCGGACACGACACCGGTGCCATCTCACGGGCCCGCACCGACCACGGCGCGAAGACCGTCTTGTGCGGGGCGTTCTGGTTGAAGTCGACGAAGATGCGCTCACCGCGCTCCTCCTTCCACCAGGCCGCCGTGATGAGCGTCGGGTGGCGGCGCTCCAACTCGCGGGCGATGGCCACCGCCGCCGCTCGCACCTCGATGCTGTCCCAGCGTTGCTGCAGCCGCAGATAGATGTGCAGACCCCGGTTGCCGGTGGTCTTGATGTAGCCGGTGAGTCCCAGGTCGGTGAGGAGCGCCCGCACGCAGCCGGCGGCCTCCTGCGCCATGGCGAAGGTCGTGCCGGGGCCCGGGTCGAGATCGATGCGCAGCTCGTCGGGGTGCTCGAGGTCGTTGATGCGCACCGGCCAGGAGTGGAAGCCGAGGCAGCCCAGGTTCACGGCCCACAGCAGGTGGGCCATGTCGGCGATCACCAAGGCGCGCGAGGTGGTCCCGTTCGGCGTGCTGACGATGGTGGTCTCGAGCCACGCCGGCGTCTTGTCGCCGACCCGCTTCTGGAAGAACGAGGTGCCGCCGGCGCCGTTCGGGAAGCGCTGCAGCAGGACCGGGCGGTTGCCCATGGTCGCCATGACGGGCTCGGCCACCGCGAGGTAGTAGTGCACGAGGTCGAGCTTGGTGTCACCCCGGTCGGCGAAGAAGACCTTGTCCGGGCTGGTGATCTCCACCTCGCGGCCGGCCACCGCCACGACCACCGACGGCGTCGCCATGACGGCATGGTACGCCGCCCGCCCGCGGGCTTCGAGGGGCCAGCGTCGGCACCCGCACCCACTTCCCATTCCACATGATCTCGACAACTGCGCCCGTCATGTCCCGCCTCCCAGGAAGTTGTTCACCAGCGCGCTGAATCGAGCGCGCCCGCGAACGACTTCGGGCGACGAGCGACAAGCATCCGGCCGGCGTGGGCGCGGCGCTGGCGATGACGTACGTTCGCGCCCGGACGAAGGAGGCGCTCATGCCTGGGGACCCGACCGCCATCCGCCCCTACCGCGTCGACGTGGCCGGCGACGTGCTCGACGACCTGCGCCACCGTCTGGCCCGGACCCGATGGCCCGACCAGATCTCTGACAGCGCGTGGGGCTATGGCACCGACCTCGCCACGCTGCAGGAGCTGTGCACCTACTGGCGTGACGAGTTCGACTGGCGCGCCGCTGAGGCCCGTCTCAACCAGTGGCCCCAGTTCGAGACCGAGATCGACGGCATCCACATCCACTTCGTGCACGCCCGGTCGCCTGAGCCCGACGCGCTGCCGTTGGTGCTCACCCACGGCTGGCCGGGCTCGGTGGCCGAGTTCCAGAAGATCCTCGGCCCACTCACCGACCCCGTGGCCCACGGCGGCGAGGCCGGCGACGCCTTCCATGTCGTGGCGCCGTCGATGCCGGGCTACGGCTTCAGCGGCCCCACCACACGGCCGGGCATCGACATTCGCACGGTGGCCGAGGTGAACGCCGCGCTGATGGCTCGCCTCGGCTACGACCGCTACGGCGCGCAGGGCGGCGACTGGGGCGCCCTCGCCACGATCCAGCTCGGCCGGGTCGACGCTGCCCACCTGGCCGGTCTCCACGTCAACATGATCTTCGCCTTCCCGCCAACAGAGGGCGACGCCATGGCCGGCGTGCTGCCCGAGGAGCTGGACGGCATCGCCAGCACCCAGGCGTTCATCGCCGACGAGACCGGCTACCAGGCCATCCAGGGCACCAAGCCGCAAACCCTGGCCTACGGCCTCACCGACTCACCGGCCGGCCTCGCCGGCTGGATCCTGGAGAAGTTCCGCACCTGGAGCGACTGTGGCGGTGACGTCTACTCGCGCTTCACGCGCGACGAGCTGCTCACCAACATCACGATCTACTGGGTGACAGGCACCATCAACTCGTCGACCCGGCTCTATTGCGAGGTACGGCGCAGCGGTGTCCTCGACAAGGTCGAGCCGCGGATGCAGGTACCCCTGGGCGCCGCCATCTTCCCGAAGGAGCTGTACCAGGCGCCTCGCGTCTGGGTCGACGCGGCCTACAACGTTCAGCACTGGACACGCATGCCCTCGGGGGGCCACTTCGCGGCGATGGAGGAACCGGAGGCGCTCGTCGAGGACGTGCGCGCCTTCTTCCGGCGGGTCCGCTGAGAGCGTGAGAGCCTGACCTCGCTGCGGCTCACACCGCAGCGAGGACGGTCAGGCGCTGCGACGAAGCGTGGGCGACGACACCTGGGCGTCGACACCGGCGGCGGCGGCCATCTTGACGGCCACGTGGCGCGACTTGTGCGGCACCAGGGTGACGACCATGCCGGTCGCACCGGCGCGGCCCGTGCGACCCGAGCGGTGCAGGTAGTCCTTGGCATCGGCGGGCAGGTCGTACTGCACGACACAGCCCACGTCGTTCACGTGGATGCCTCGGGCCGCTACGTCGGTGGCGACGAGGGCGCGGACCTTGCCGTTCTTGAACGCCTCCAGGGCGCGGTCACGCTGGGCCTGCGAGCGCCCGCCGTGGATGGCGGCGGCGGCGACGCCGGAGCGCTCGAGGCGCTGGGCAAGGCGGTCGGCGCCGTGGCGCGTACGCGTGAACACGATGGCTGAGCCGGCGCCACGGATGAGCTCGGCGCAGCGCTCGGTGCGCTCGGTCTCGTTCACCAGCCAGATGTGGTGATCGACGTCGCCGATCTCGGGCGGCGCCACCTCGTGGCGGACCGGGTCGGTCTGGTAGTGGCGGATGAGCACGTCGACGTCACCGTCGAGCGTGGCCGAGAACAGCAGCGTCTGGCGCTTGCTGGCGGTGGCGTCGAGCAGGCGCCGCACCTCGGGCAGGAAGCCCATGTCGGCCATGCGGTCGGCTTCGTCGACGACGACGAACTCGACCTCGCTGAGGTTGATGGACCGCTGCCCCACCAGGTCGGCGAGGCGACCCGGGCAGGCGATGGCGATGTCGACGCCGCGCTTGAGGGCCTTGCGCTGGGCTTCGAAGCCGACGCCGCCGTAGAAGCAATGGACCCGAAGCCGCCGGGCGGTGGCGAGGGGGGCCAGCTCAGTGGCGATCTGGGCGGCCAGCTCGCGGGTGGGGGCCAGCACGAGGGCGCGGGGATGGTAGGGACGGGCGCGGTTGGTCCGCATCACCATGGGCAGGCCGAAGGCGAGGGTCTTGCCGGAGCCCGTGGGGGCGCGGCCGGCCACGTCGCGACCGGCCAGCGAGTCGGGAAGGGTGGCGGTCTGGATGGGAAAGGCGTCGGTGATGCCGCGGGCATCGAGGATGGCCAGGATTTCGCCTGGCAGGCCGAGCGTGGTGAAGGACACGGGCGCGTCGTTGACGCGATCGAGGGTGGTCAAGATGGCTCCGTTTTGATTTCAGGGGGTTTCGGGTTGCCGCATGACGAGAGAGGCAGCCCGTCGGAGCGTTCGAGAACAGCGCTCGAGGCGCCACCCACCGGCTGGAGCGGACGAACGCCGCTGGCCTCGACCGAGGGATCCCCGTGACACTACCGCCTCGCAGCGCCAATCCCACGGCATCATCGGTCGCCTAGCGTCCCGAGCGTGAACGATGAGCCTTCCCCTGAGGTGGTCGCGCTGCCGATCGGTGTCGACGTGGGCACGATCGAGATCATCCTGGCCCGCCTCGAATCCGATGGCATCCCGGTGACGGTGGAGCCCGACCTGTCGAGCCTGTCCGCGGTCGACGAGGAGGGCTTCCGCCTGCTCGTACGGGCCGACGACGTCGAGGCCGTGGCGCCCGTGCTGGAGGCGGCAGGGATCGACGTAGCCCCGGCGGGGTGAAGGGCGGCATGCGCTCCCTCGTCGCAGGGCTGGCGGCGCTCCTCGTCGGCACGGCGGCTCTTGTCGTGCCCGGCGCGCCGGCCTCCGCCGCCACCCCCGCTCCACCGGTGCAGAAGGTGGCCCTGATCGGGGACTCCACGCTGCTCGGCCTCACCTACAACCCCTCGGCCGGTCGCAACAGCGATGCCCGCTCGGTGATCTCTGCGAAGTACGACCTGTTCTGGGGCGTGGCCTCGTGCCAGCGGCTCCTCGCGCCGAGCTGCAGCAGCAAGCCGCCGCCCACGGCCATGCAGGTGATGCAGGCCAACGCCGGCCGGCTCGGCCAGGTCCTGGTGATCATGGGCGGCTACGACGACGCCGAGATCGGCACGGGCGTCGACGCCATCGTGGCCGAGGCGGCGCGCCAGGGCGTGGGCACGGTGCTGTGGCTCACGTATCGCACCGGCGATCTGTCGTACCAGTACGCCGGGAACTACCAAGGCTTCAACGCCGTGCTGCGGGCGAAGGCGGCGCAGTACGGCTCGATGGTGCTCGCCGATTGGGACGCCTACTCCCGGAACCACCCCGAGTGGATGACGAGCGACGGCGTCCACCTGAACGCGGATGGGGCCTTCGTGCTGGCGCGGTTCATCGTCGACCAGCTCGACAACCACACCCCGTCGCGCTGCGGCGGCGCCGCCGAGGGCGACCCGTCGTCGGCCCCGGCGGCCATCCCCACCGTGAGCGCCCCCGCCGGCCGGCTCACGACGGCAACGCCCGAACGGATCGTGGACACGCGGCCGGGCGACGGCGACGGCTACGACGTGCCCGTCGGCGCCGGTCACGCCATGAAGGTCGACCTGCACGCCACGGGCTCATCGGCCGCGGCGGTCAACCTCACCGCCGTCGGCCCGTGCGCCGCGGGCTACCTCACGGCCTATCCCTGTGACGAGTCGCCGCCACTGGCCTCGAACGTGAACCACTTGAGCTGGCGCACGACGGCGACGGCATCCACGGTGATGCTCGACGGCAACGGCGACTTCTGCATCTACAGCTACACCACGACCGATGTGGTGGTGGACCTGTTCGGTCTCTACGGGGCCAACGGCGCCGGCTACACGCCCATGACGCCCAGCCGGCTCGTCGACACCCGACCCGGCGCCGCCGCGTCGGCGCTGCGCGGTGCCCTCGTCGCCGACACCCCCGTCACGGTGAAGGTGGCCGGCACCGCCGGCGTCCCGGCCGGCGCCACTGCGGTCTCGCTCAACCTGACGGCCGTGCTGCCGAAGGTGGCGGTGTACGTGGCCGCCTATCCCTGCACCGCCACAGCGCCGGTCGTGTCGAACGTGAACGCGCTCGCCGGTTCCATCGTGGCCAACCGCGTCGTCGTCGACCTGGACGCCAGTGGCTCGGTGTGCGTGGTGGCCAACGGCGCCGTCGACCTCGTCATCGACGTCACCGGCAGCTACGGGCCTGGCGGGTCGAGGTACACCGCCTCCACGCCCAGCCGCCTGGCCGACACCCGCACCTCGGGGCGCCTGGCCGACTGGGGTCAGCTCGTCGTCACCGTTCCCGGCGGCGGGAAGGCGGCGGCGGTCAGCGTCACGGTCGTCAACCCGCGCGCCGCCGGCTTCGTCAGCGTGGCGCCGTGCGGCACCCGGCCACCGTCGTCGTCGCTGAACTACGTGGCCGGCGATCTCGTGACCAACCTGGCCGACACCGCCCTCGACAGCGCCGGGCGGCTGTGCGTGTCCAGCAGCGTCGCCACCGACGTCGTGGTCGACCTGGCCGGCGTCTGGAAGTAGCTCGCCCTAGGGCTCGGCCGCCTCACCGTTCCAGGTTCTCGATGAAGACGGGCTCGATGTGCTCACCGTCCGGCAACGCGAAGGCGAACAGCTGGGCGAAGAACGACAGCTCGCTCTCGAGGGCGCGGATGATGTTCGGGGCCTGCCGGAAGCCGTGCTGCTCGCCCGCGAACGTCACGTAGGCCACCGGCACCCCCTTGGCCCGCAGCGCGTCGACGATCATCTCGGACTGGTTCGGCGGCACGATGGGGTCTTCCAGTCCCTGGAGGACGATGAGAGGCCGGTCGAAGCCGTCGAGGTGATGGATGGGGGAGCGGGCGACGTAGATGTCCTCGCGAGCCGGGTACGGCCCGACCAGCGTGTCGAGGTAGCGGCTCTCGAACTTGTGGGTGTCGCGAGCGAGCGCCTCCAGGTCGGCCACGCCGTACTGGTCGGCGCCGGCGCTGAAGGTCTGGCGGAACGCGAGGCAGGCCAGCACCGTGAACCCGCCGGCAGACCCGCCGGCGATGCAGAGGCGGGCGGGATCGGCCCGTCCGGCATCGGCCAGGAAGCGCACCGCCGCCTCGCAGTCGTCGAGGTCGACCACACCCCACGCCCCTTTGAGCTGGTCGCGGTAGGGGCGGCCGTAGCCGGTCGAGCCGCCGTAGTTGACGTCCACAACGGCGAAGCCCCGGCTGGTCCAGAACCGGATGTCGAGCTGCAGCGACGGCCGCGCCGCCGCCGTAGGCCCGCCGTGCACGAGGGTGATGATGGGTGGGCGCTCGCCGTCGGGGGCCACGAAGTCCGGGTTGGCTGGCGCGTAGGCGAGCGCGTGGGCGACGCGCCCGCCGGTCGTGGGGAACTCGATCGGTTCCGGCGGGGGCAGGAAGCCGGGCGCGAGATCGAGGACCCGGGCGGGCCGCAGCACCTGCGCCTCCGGCGTCGGTTGGGTCAGGTCGACGGCGACGACGGCCGCCTCCTGGGCCGGCGAAGCGGCGATGGCGTGCGCCGTGCGACCGACGACGGCGAGGTCCGTGTACTCGCAGTACGGGAGGTGGTCCAGCAGGCGTACGAGACCGTTGAGGTCGATCGTGGCGAGGTGGTCGTAGCCGTCGCGCCAGTAGGCGAACACGATGCTGCTGTCTTCGGCAATGCCGAAGCGGGGCCGGCCGAAGACCCATTGGGGCTCGCCGATCTCGGCGTCGAGGACGGCCACCGGCTCCACCTCGTCAGACGGCCACCAGCGGTAGAGGTTCCACCATCCGGTGCGGTCCGAGAGGAACAGCAGGGTGCCCCCGAGCTCCCACACCGGCTGCAGCACCGATTCGGTGGGGCCGCCGGCGATGAGCACGTTCTCGCCGCCGACACGGGCGATGAGGCGGGTGCCGTCCCACGGCATGTTCGGGTGGTCCCATTCGAGCCAGCACAAACCGGCGCCCGACGGGTGCCAGCGCGGGTTGGAAACGAAGTCCGGCCCGGTCACCACCACCTCGACCGGGCCACCGGCAGCCGGTAGTTGCACGATCTCGTTCACCACCGTGCCGTCGGGCTCGTGGCGCTCCCGGACACAGGCGACCAGCGCGCCGTCGGGGCTGACGTCGCCGTCGGCGTAGCGCAGGCCGCGGGGGACGGCCGGCTCGGGCGTGATGGCGACGGGCTCCGACGCGGGTTCGAGTCGGTAGAGGCGCTGGTCGGCCCAGTTGGTGAACCACGCCGTCGAGTCGCGGAACCACGCTGCCCCGCCGCCGTACTCGTGGACCGCGGTGCGGACGTTCCACGGCGCCGCGAGGAGGTCCTCGGTGGTGCCGTCGGCGCGCCGGCGCACCAACGCGGTGCGCCCCGCCTCCTGGGGCCGCAGCTCCAACCACCAGAGGTCCTCGCCGTCGGCGCGCAGGTTGCCGAGGCGCACGGCGGCCTCGACGACCCGGGGGGCCGTGATGGGGGTGGACCAGGAGCCGTAGGGGCGGACCTCGGGAGCCATGCCCTAAGACTCGCTGATCTGGCGCAGGTAGTCGCGCGTGGGCAGCGCTCCTTGTGGTCGCGGCGGGGCACACACGGGTGGTGTGGCCGCCCAGCGGCGCCGATGCGCACCACGAGTGATGGTGTGCTCGCCTGACGAAGGGCTCCGGCCCATGGCTCACGCTGAGTGGGCGTGGTCCCGGCGGTCCTCGGTGCGTCCGCGCTTCTCGGTGCAGTCCTGCGTCACTTTTGCTATTGGAGCGCAACGAGAACGAGCGGCGGCGGCCGTGGTCGACCACACAGCGCGAGGAACCCCTGAGACGACCGCCCCGCCGCCCGCGGGGTTCTGGGACGCCTGGTTGGTCATGTGTAGTGCGGATCTCGAATTCGTCTCGATCGACGTGACACAGCCGACCCGAACGACCCGCGACACGCTTCAGCTGTCGCTGATCTGGCGCTGGTAGTCGGCACCGTCCCAGTAGTCGACGCGGTGGGCGATGAGGCCGTCGCGCACCAGGAAGCGGAAGACGCCACGGATGACGATCAGGCGGCCGCCCACGGTCGCCGTCATCGTGTAGGCCACCGCGGCGCGGTCGCCGTCGATCAGCGTCTCCTCCACGTCGTAGTGGAGGTTCTCGAACGCGGCCAGGAACCCGTCGAGCGCCACGCGGTAGGCCGCCCGGCCGATGCGGCTCACCCCCTGTGTCGACGTGTGCTCGTTGACGAAGTCGCTGGTCACGCTGGCGGCGATGGCGTCGGCGTCGTGGGCGTTGAGGGCGGCCAGGTAGCGGGCGACGGCGGCACCGCATGACGCATGGGGCACGGGGCGATGTTGGCACGACGCCCAGGGTGAGCACTCGGCGGGTACCGTCCCGCGATGCAGTTGCGCCGGCGGGCGTCGTTCCTGGTGCTGGCGACCGTACTGGCGTCGGCGGCGGCGTGCAGCTCCTCGGGGGCCGATGTCGTGGCCCGCCCGGTACCGGCTCTGGCAGAGACGGCCCCCAGGAAAGCACCGGGCGAGATCTCCACACCGCCCCCGGCGGCCGACCCTGCGCCGGCCGGCGCCGCGGGGGTGGGCGACGAGCTGTACCCCACCCTCGGCAACGGCGGCTACGACGTCGCCCACTACGACCTGGCCCTGTCCCCCGACGCCGCCAGCGGTGAGCTCACCGCTACGGCCACGATCGACGCCACCGCCACCGCCGGACCCCTCGCGCAGTTCCACCTGGACCTCGCCGGTTTGACGGTGGACCGCGTCCGCGTCGACCGGGCCGACGCCACGTGGGAGCGAGCCGACTCCGAGCTGATCGTGCGGCCGGCGACCGCGGTCGCCGACGGTGCGCCGTTCCAGGTCGTCGTCGCCTACCACGGCGTGCCCAACGGCGACAGCATCCCCACCTGGGACTTGCCCCTCGGCTGGATCCGCACCGCGGGCGGCTCCTACGCCATCAACGAGCCCGACGGCGCCCACAGCTGGTTCCCGGCCAACGATCATCCGTCCGACAAGGCCACGTTCACCTTCCACATCTCGGTGGCCGACGGCACGGTGGCGGTGGCCAACGGCGCCCTGGAGTCCGAGCGCAGCGACAAGGGTCGCACCACCTGGACGTGGTCGTCATCGACGCCGATGGCGACCTACCTGGCCGTCGTCGCCGTGGGCGACTACGTCTTCGAGGACGCCAGCGGCCCGCACGGGCTTCCCATCCGCCACGCCTACCTGCGCGCCGACGCCGACACGGTGGTGCGGTGCCTGGCCACCGTGACACCCGTGATCGACTTCCTCGAGGCCCAGTTCGGGCCGTACCCGTTCGACACGGTGGGCCTGCTGGTGGCCGACAGCACTGCCGGGCTGGCCATGGAGACGCAGACCCGACCGATCTTCTCGCGCGACGACTTCCGCGACGGCTGCCCGCAGGCGATCATCGCCCACGAGCTGGCCCACCAGTGGTTCGGTGACGCCGTGTCGCCGGCGCGGTGGCAGGACATCTGGCTCAACGAGGGCTTCGCCACCTATGCCGAGTGGATGTGGGGCAGTGGCGGCGACATGGCGACCGTCAACCGCCTGGCCCAGACGGCGCGCGCCGAGCTGGTCGCCGCCAAGGGGAGCGTCCCGCCGATCGGGCGAGCGACCGAGCGGATGCTCTTCGGCTGGCAGGTGTACCAGGGCGGCGCCACGGTGCTGGAGGCGCTGCGCCTCGAAGTCGGCGACTCGACGTTCTTCGAGATCTTGCGCCAATGGGTCGCCCAGCATGCCGGGACATCGGTGACCACCGAGGACTTCATCGCCACCGCATCAGCCGTCGCCGGGCGCGACCTCGACCCGTTCCTGAGCGCCTGGCTCTTCACCGCCGACGTGCCGCCGCTGCCCCTCACCGGCCGCTGATGCGGGCCCGTAGCCACGGCAGGACCCGGCTGGTGCGTCCGGAGCGAGCCTCGACGGCGTCGGCGGCGGCGGTGAGGCGCAACCCGGCGTTGATGCCGAGCCAGCGCATCGGTTCCGGTTCCCAGCTGCGGCTGCGCTGGCCCACCCACGGCAGCCGCAGCAGCGGTGAGTCCGTACCGGTGACGAGGTGGGCCAGGGTGCGCCCGGCCAGGTTCGACGCCGCCACGCCGTCGCCGACGTACCCGCCACCCCACGCCAGACCGGACTCTTGGTCGAAGCCCACCGACGCCGACCAGTCCCGCGGCACACCCAACGGCCCACCCCAGCGGTGGGTGACGGGAACGCCGTCGAGGCTCGGGAACCAGCCGGTGAGCGCTTTGATGATGGAGCTGAAGACCCGGTCGTCGCGGTCGAACTCGGGCTTCAGGCCGGACGCGTAGTGGTACGGGGCGCCCCGCCCGCCGATGGCGATGCGGCCATCAGCCGTGCGCTGGGCGTAGATGATGAGGTGGCGGCCGTCGGTGACGGTCTGGCGATCGGTCCAACCGGCCGACGCCCAGAACGACGCGGGCAGGGGCTCGGTGGCCACCATCAGCGAGTAGAGCGGCGCCAGGGCCCGGCGCTGGCCGGCCATGGACGCCGTGAACCCTTCGGTGGCCCGCACCACGACCGGCGCCCGCACGGTGCCGGCGTCGGTGCGCACCACCTTCGGGCCGATCTCGAACACCGGCGTGCGCTCGAAGATCTTGACGCCCCGTTCCTCCTCCACCACCTCGGCCAAGCCGCGGGCCAGGCGCGCCGGATGCAACGCCGCGCAGTGCGGGCTGAAGGCGGCGCCGCGCAGACCCTCGATGGCGATCAGCTCCTGGGCTTGCGACGGCCCCAACCAGCGCACGTCGCGCGACGTGAGACCGAGGGCGTGCTCCTCGGCGATCTCGGCCTGGATGCGCTCTGTCTGGGGTGGCGCCGTCGACAGCGTGAGCGTGCCGCCCTTGGTGAAGTGGCAGTCGATGTCCTCCTTGTCGGCGACGCGAGCGACCTCGTCGACCGTGTCCACCAGCGCCCGGTGCATCGCCAGCGCGCCGTCACGACCGTGACGGGCGGCCAGCTTCGCCAGGCCGGTCGGCAGGGTGGCGGTGCACCAGCCGCCATTGCGGCCCGACGCGCCGAACCCGGCGATCTCCGCCTCCAGCACGACGACGCGCAGCCAGGGGTCGGCTTCGGTGAGGTAGTACGCGGTCCACAAGCCGGTGTAGCCGGCGCCGACGATGACGACATCGGCGTCTCGATCGCCATCGAGCGACGGCCGCGGCGTGCAGGGGTCCCCCAGGGTCTCCAGCCAGAAGGACCGGGACCGGTAGAACGCGGCGTCGGCCATCGCGCTCGGAGGCTAGTGAGCTGTGAGCCGCTCAGGGGCGGCCGGTACAGTCGCCCGGACCGGTCGACCGATGGGGAGGTCGCATGAAGTTCGGGATCTTCTACGAGCTGCAGCTGCCGAAGCCGTGGCAGCGAGACGACGAGTACGCGTTGATCCAGAACGCCTTGACGCAGGTCGAGCTGGCCGATCGCCTCGGCTACGACTTCGCCTGGGAGGTGGAGCATCACTTCCTGGAGGAGTACAGCCACTCCTCCGCGCCCGAGGTGTTCCTGGCCGCCGCCAGCCAGCGCACCGAGCGCATCCGTCTCGGTCACGGGATCGTGCAGCTGCCCACCAACCATCCCTCGCGCGTCGCCGAGCGGGTCAGCACCCTGGACCTCATCAGTCACGGCCGCGTCGAGCTGGGCGTGGGCGAGGGGTCGAGCGTCACCGAACTGCACCCGTTCGACCGCCGCTTCCGTGACAAGCGCGAGGTCTGGGAAGACGCCATGCGGTGCCTCATGCCCATGTTCTGGGAGGAGGGTTGGGAGTACCACGGCGAGTACTTCGACTTCCCGTTGCGCAACGTGGTGCCCAAACCCCGCCAGCAGCCCCACCCGCCGTTGTGGGTGGCGTGCAGCCAGCTGGAGACCATCGAGATGGCGGGCCGGCGCGGCCTTGGCGCCCTCGGCTTCCAGTTCGTGTCGGCCGACGCCGCCGTGGCCTGGGTGAACGCGTACTACAACTCCTACGTCAAGCGGCTCGACAAGCTCTGCGACTACGAGACCAACCCGAACATCGCCATCGTCAGCATGTTCATGTGCGCCGACACCGACGAGCAGGCCCAGCAGATGGCCGACGGCGCCACGTTCTTCCAGTTCGCGCTGCGCTTCTACAACACCCACGGCCCGGTCGAGCCGGGCACGGTGAGCCTGTGGGACGAGTACCAGGTGTGGAAGGCGTCGCCGTCGGGGCAGAAGGCGCAGAACGGTGGCTTGATCGGGTCGCCCGACACCATCCGGGCCAAGCTGCGGCGCTTCGAGGCGTCGAACGTGGACCAGGTGATCCTGCTCAACCAGGCTGGGCGCAACCGTCACGAGGACATCTGCTCGTCGCTGGAGATGTTCGCCCGCGAGGTCATGCCCGAGTTCCACGACCGCGAGCCGCAGCACCAGGAGTGGAAGGCGGGCGTGCTCGCCGGCGAGATCCAGTTGGACGAGATCGACACGGCGCCGTACCAGCTCGTCACCAACCAGACGCCGGCGGCGAAGGTGCGGGCGGCGTCGGCCGGCGAGTAGCTCGGTGTCGGCGGTTGCGCTCGGGCCGCTTCGGGCCGGGGAGGAGCTCGAGCTGTTCGAGCTGTTCGCCCGCATCGTGGCGGCCAAGGAGGGCTACCCGCAGGCCCCGCCGCTGACGCGCGACGTGTTCGACGAGACCTGGCTGCACCACACCACCGTCGTCGTGGTGGCCCGCTGCGACGGGGGGGTCGCGGGGGCGTACTACCTGAAGCCGAACCAGCCCGGACGGGCGGCCCACATCGCCAACGCCGGCTACGTCGTGGACCGGGCGTACCGGTCCCAGGGCATCGGGCGGCGGCTGGTGGAGGACTCCATCACCCGGGCACCGGCGGTGGGCTTCGACGCCATCCAGTTCAACCTGGTATTCGAGTCGAACCCGGCGCGGAAGCTCTACGAGGAGCTCGGCTGGGAGCAGATCGGCCGGGTCCCCGACGCCGTCGAAGGCGAAGCCGCCATCATCTACTGGCGCGCCGTCTAAAATTCGTACTGACTGCGGTTGGCGCTGATTGCGACACATATCGCGCATGAGAACGCTGGCGTGAGACCGTCAGAGGCGGGGCACCGCCGCGAGGAGCGTCTGGGTGTACTCGTGCTGTGGCGCCTCGGTACACGTCTTCGGTGGGGCCGGACTCCACGATCTCGCCCTGGTACAGCACGGCGACGCGGTCGCACAAGAACCGCACCACCGACAGGTCGTGGGACACGAACACGACAGTGAGGTCGAGCTCATCGGCCAGATCGAGCAGGAGGTTCAGCACCTGGGCCCGCACGGACACGTCGAGGGCCGACACCGGCTCGTCGGCCACCAGCACTCGTGGCCTCGGCGCCAGCGCCCGCGCCACGGCGATGCGCTGTCGCTGCCCTCCGGAGAACTGGTGGGGATAGCGGCGGGCAGCGCCCGCCGGGAGGCCGACGGCGTCGAGCAACTCGGCGACGCGCGCGGCGTGGTCGCCAGGCGCGCCGAGGCCCACCAACGGCTCGGCCACGATGGCGCCGACGGTCATGCGCGGGTCGAGCGAGCCCATCGGGTCCTGGAACACCATCTGCACACCGGAGCGCAGATCGCGAAGGTCGCGCTCGCGCCGCCCGACGATCGAGCGGCCCTGGTAGCGCACGTCGCCCGCGCTCGGATGGTCGAGACCCACGAGCAGCCGGGCCAGCGTGGTCTTGCCCGAGCCGGACTCGCCGACGATGCCGACCCGCTCGCCCGGTCGCACCGCCAAGGACACGCCCCGTAGTGCACGACGAAGCGCTGCCGGCCCGCGCAGCGAGCGCCGGGGCAGCCGGTAGTCGCGCACGAGGTCGATCGCCTCGAGGATGGGCCCGTCGGGGACCGGCTCGTTCATGCCGGCGCCTCGAGCAGCGGGTGCCAGCACGCCGCCCGCTGCTCGTCGCCGGCGAGGGCCGGCTCGACCTCGCACAGCTCGGTGGCCCGGGGGCACCGGTTGCGAAAGACGCAGCCCGACGGGAACTGGCCCGCCGCCGGCACCGTGCCGGCGATGGTGGGCAGGCGGCCCCGGCCGTCGAGCCGGGACGGATCGGTGGTCGCCGCCGACGCATCGAGCAGCCCGGCGGTGTACGGGTGCCAGGGGCGGCCGAACACCGCACGGGTCGGGCCTTCCTCCACGATGGTGCCGCCGTACATGACGAGCACACGCTCGCACAGCCCGCGCACCACCGCGAGGTCATGGGTGATGAACAGCAGGGCGCTGCCCTCCTCGGCCACGAGCCGGTCGATGAGCTTCAGCATCCGCGCCTGCACGGTCACGTCGAGGGCGGTGGTGGGCTCGTCGCAGATGAGCACCGCCGGGTCGCAGGCCAGCGCCATGGCCAGCATGACGCGCTGGCGCTGGCCACCCGAGAGCTGGTGCGGGTAGGCCCGCCGGGTCGAGGCCGGGTCGGGCAGCTCCACCCGATGCAGGAGCTGCTCGGCGCGCGCCTGGGCCTCGTTCCGGCCCAGGTCCCGATGGAGCTGGAACGCTTCGGCGACCTGGCGACCTACGCGCATCAGTGGGTTCAGTGCCGTCATCGGCTCCTGGAACACCATCGCCAGGCGGTCGCCGCGCACGGCGCCGAGTTGGCGCTCCGACAGCGTGGTCAGGTCGCGGCCCTCGAAGCGCACGGCGCCCGCCGCAGTGAGCTCCTCCGGCAGCAAGCCCATGATGGCGAGGGCGGTGAGCGACTTCCCCGATCCTGATTCACCGATCAAGCCAACGCGCTCACCCGGTGCCAGAGCGAACGACACCCCCCGCACGATGGGCGTGGCGCCGGCGGCGACGCGCACGTCGTCCACCTCGAGGAGCGGGCCCGGTGGCGTCACGCCCGCAGCAACCGCAACTTGGGATCGAGGGCGTCGCGCAGCCCGTCGCCCAGCAGGTTGAAGCCCAGCACCGCGATGGCGATGGCGAGTCCCGGAAACAGCGCCAAGGTGGGCCGCTGGGCGAAGAACGTCTGACTCTCCTGGAGGGAACGGCCCCACGACGGTGTGGGCGCCGGCGTGCCGAGGCCGAGGTACGACAGGGCGGCCTCGGCCAGGACGGCGAGGGCGAACAGGACGGTGGCCTGCACCACGAGCACCGGCGCGATGTTGGGGAGTACGTGGCGCACGAACACGGCGACGCGTCCTCGCCCCGACCCCTTGGCGGCGAGCACGTACTCGCTGGAGATGACGCGCAGCGTCTCGGCCCGGGTGAGGCGGGCGAACACCGGCACGTTGGCGATGCCGATGGCCAGCATCGCCGTCAGCGTGGACGCGCCGTACCCAGCGGCGAGGATCACCGCCATGAGCACGGCCGGGAAGGCGAACACGACGTCGTTGGCCCGCATGACGCCCTCGCCCACCCACCCGCCCCGCAGCGCCGCCAGTGCGCCGAGCGGCACGCCGATCACCGCCGCCACCGCCACGGCCACCATGCCGACCAGCAGCGTGACCCGGGCACCGGCCATGATCTGGCTCAGCACGTCGTGACCGAAGCGGTCGGCGCCCAGAGGATGGGCCCAGCTCATCGTGGCCAGCCGGCCGCTGGCGTCGATGGCCGTCGGGTTGTAGGGCGTCCAGAACCACGACACGACGGCGGTGACGACCACGAGCGCCACCAGCACCCCGCCGACGACCACCATGAGGTTGCCCCGACCGCGCTTCATCGGGGGCTCCGCAGGCGGGGATCGATGGCGAGGTACAGCAGGTCGACGAAGAGGTTCACGACGAGCGCCACGAAGACGAGCAGCATGACGATGTCGAGCACGAGCACGATCTCGTTGGCGTTGATGCCGTCGAGGAGCTGCTTGCCCAGGCCGGGCAGGGTGAACACGTTCTCGATCACCACGGCACCGACCAGCAACGCGGTGAGCTGCAGCCCCAGGACGGTGACCACCGGGATGGCGGCATTGCGCAGACCGTGACGCCGCAACGCCGCCGTTCGCGACAGGCCCTTGGCGCGGGCCGTGCGGATGAAGTCCTCGCGCATCACCTCCAGCACCGCCGAGCGCACGTAGCGGGTGAGGATGGCGGCCTGCACGATGGCCAGCGAGATGGCCGGCAGCAGCAGCGAACGGAACGCATCCCACCAGCTGTCACCCCAGGGCGTGAAGCCACCGGCGGGCAGCCATCCCCAGCGCACCGCGACGAGCGTGATCAACATGAGCCCGGCCCAGAACGCGGGGACGGCGATGCCGAGCTGCGACAGGGCCGAGACCACCGTGCCCGACGCCCGCCGGTGACCCACGGCGGCCAGCACCCCGAGCGGGACGGCCACCACGATGGCGAGCACCATCCCCATGAACACGAGTGGCAGCGTCACCTGGAGGCGCACGCCGATCTCGGAGGCGATCGAGCGCTTCGACACGAAGGTGGTGCCGAGGTCGCCGGTCACGAGGTCGCCGAGCCACGTGACGTAACGCTGGGGCACCGATCCGTTCAGCCCGTACTCCGTGCGCAGGGCGGCGAGCTGCTCGGGCGTGGCCTGAGTGCCTGCCGCCACCTGGGCCGGGTCGCCGGGTAGCACCGCCAGCATGGCGAACACCGCGATGGACGCCAGCAGCAGGGTGACGGCGAAGACCCCGAGCCGCTTGAGGAGGAAGATCACTGCGGTTCGACCCTAAGGCGCCGGCGCTCGCGCCGATCGCCTCGGCGCGCCGTTCCTACTTGATCCCGGTGACGTTGTAGGAGAGCGAGTAGGAGCCGGTCGGGTAGCCGGTGATGCCTTTGCGGACGACCTCGAGGCGGGGCAGCAGGAACAGCCAGTCGTTCACGGCGTCGGCGTTGATCTGGTCGAGCACCTGGCCGTAGAGGTCGTTGCTCTTCGTCTCGTCGACGGCGGCATCGGCCTGCTTCAACAGGTCCTGCACCTTGGCGTTGTTGTAGCGCCAGTAGTAGTCGGGGTTGCCGTAAAGGCTCGTGTCGCGCGCCTCCACGTGAGCCACGATGGTGAGGTCGAAGTCGGCCTTGGTGAAGTCCTTGTCGAGCCACAGGTCGAACTGCGACGTTGTTGAGCGTCACGTCGATGCCGATGGCGGCGAGCTGCTCCTTGATGACCGGCGCCGACGCCTGCGCATAGGGCGTCGGGAATGACGTCGAGCGTGAGCTTGAGATCCGACACGCCCGCTTCCTTCAGGAGGTCCTTGGCCTTGTCGACGTTGAACTGGTAGGTGGACGACAGGTCCTTGAACCACGGATCGATGGGGGAGGAGTGCGAGCCGATGATCTTGGCCGTCCCCTGCTCGGCGATGTCGTTCACGTCCTGCTTGTTGATGGCGTAGCTGATGGCCTGGCGGACCTTCACGTTGTCGAGCGGGGCGCGGGAGTTGTTCATGGCCAGGATGACCTCGCCGGGCGTGGCGCTGTTCACCGTTTCGTAGTTGGCGGTGTCGGATTGGAACGCCCCGAAGAGCTCCGGCGACAGGTTGTCGATGATGTCGATGTCGCCCGCCTTCAGCGCGTTGGCCAGCGCGTTGGCGTCGGAGAAGTACTTGAACGTCACCTGCTGGAGCGCCGGCTTCGTGCCCCAGTAGGCGGGATTGGCCTTCAGAACGAGGGAGGCGTTCGTCGTGTAGCTGTCGACGGCGAACGGCCCGCTCCCGTTCGAGGCCGTGGCGATGGTGGCGCGGCTGGCGTCGTCGACGATGACGCCACCGGTCTGGGCCAAGTTGAACAGGAAGTTGCGGCTGGGTTGCTTCAGCTTCACCACGACGGTCTTGGGATCGGGCGCGGTCACCGACGCCACCGGCGTGAACGTGGCCTTGACGAGCGCCGGCGCCTTGGCGTTGGCGATGTTGTACTCGAAGGTCTTCTTCACGGTGTCCGACGTGATGGCGGTGCCGTCGGCGAAGGTGAGGCTGTCCTTCAGGGTGAAGGTGTAGGCGAGGCCGTCCTTCGACACCGTGTAGTCGTCGGCCAGGAGCGGCTGGAAGGCGCCGGAGTCGTCGATCGAGATGAGTGTCTCATAGACGTTGTAGAGCAGGGCTTGCGGCACCGCCGCACCGCTCTGCTGGGTGATGTCCAGGGAGGCCGGCGCCAGGGTCTCACCGATGCTGATCGACGTCGTGTCGCTGCTGCTGCCGCCGCCCGTGGTCGTCGCCGCCCCGGTGGCCGTCGTGGCCGCGCCGCTCGTCGCCGTGGTCGAGGCGGCGGTGGTCGCCGAGGCCCCGGGTGTGGTGGTGGTGGCGACCGAGCCGCTGTTGTCGCCTCCGCAGGCCGCGGCGAACAACGCCAGGCCACCGACGGTGACAGCGACCGACTGCTTCCATCTCATGGAAATTCCTCCAGGGGCGGGGGGTGGGAGCCAAAAGGGGCGGGGGTTGGGGTTGCTGCGGGGCATCGTTCCCGGCACGCCGGCCGAGCAGCCATGCTGACGCATCAGGTCGAACGGCCGCCACGACTGGTCGGGAACAGATCACGGTAGGCGGCCGAGCGACCGACCGACGTGGCGGCCAGGACGGCGTGGACGATGGCTCGCCCCACGGCATCGGCACCGGCCGAGGCCAGGTCGTTGACCAGCGCCGCCCGGCTGGGACCGGCGGCGTAGGCGTCGGTGGACTGGAGCTCCAGCGCCTGGCGGCCGGTGGCGAGGGCGAACACGCAGTCGCCGTCGAAGAGCGTGTGGGCGGGGCGCACCGCCCGGGCGACGCCGTCCTGGGCCACCTTGGCCAGCACGGTGCACTCCGCCTTGGTGAGGATGGCATCGGTGGCCACCACCGCCAGCGTCGTGTTCAGCCGGCTCATCTTGGCGGTGGCCGCCATGCGTGGGGCGGCGGCGGCGACATCGGTGGCCGACGGGCGCGTCCAGCCATCCAGCTCACCGGCGTGGGCGGCGTCGACACCGTGGGGGATGCCCGTCGCGGGGTCGACGGCGTGGCCGCGGGCGTTGAGCACCACGAGGGCGCCTACGGTGAACCCGCCTTCGAGGGTCGAGCTGGCGGTGCCGATGCCGCCCTTCAGCGGCCCGGCGGTGGCGCCGGCGCCGGCACCGACGCAGCCCTGGGCCACGGGTCCCCTGCTGGCAGCGGCGGCACGCGGCGTGGCCGAAGGAGGCGTCGGGGCGGTTGCCCCACGTCCCCTGCTTCAGGTCGAACAGCACCGCCGCCGGCACGATCGGCACGATCTCGTGGGGCTCGCTGCCGACCGAGAGCCCGATGCCGTGCTCGGCCAGCCACGTCATCACACCGTCGGCCGCGGCCAGGCCGTAGGCGCTGCCTCCGGTCAGGCAGATGGCGTGGACGCGCTCCACCATGGCCGTCGGGGCGAGGAGGTCCGTCTCGCGGGTGCCGGGTGCGCCGCCGCCGATGTTGACGCCTCCCACCGCGCCATCCCGCGCCAGCACCACGGTCGTGCCGGTGGCCCACCCGTCACCGATGCGGTGGTAGTGCCCGACCTCCAGCCCGCACACGTCGGTGATGGCGTTGGCCGGCCCCGGGCCGATCGGGACGAGGGCCTCCCACATCAGCCGGCGAGGAACAGCCGGGCCGCCGCCGCGAAGACGTGGGCGCAGCGGACGATCTCGTCGACCTCCACGAACTCGTCGGCCTGGTGGGCGATCCACTTGCCGCCCGGTCCGTAGACCACGCTCGGGATGCCGCCGAGGGCGGTGAGGATGGTGCCGTCGGTCGCCCCGGGTACCCCGCCGAGGCGGGCCGGCTCACCCGTGACCGCTTCGTGGGCGGCGCACAGGGCCCGTACGAGCGGATCGTCGGCGGCGATCTCGACGGCGGGGCGGTCGTCGATGACGGTCACGAGGGCGTCCACGCCGGTGGGCTTGCCCGCCTGGCGCGCCCGTTCGCCGACCTCGTGGGCCAGGGCCTCGTGGTCGACGCCCGGCACGGTGCGGACGTCCAGCCAGACGGAGGCGTCGGCGGGCATCACGTTCATCTGCACGGGCTCGCCGGCGCGCAGCACGGTGGGCGTGAGGTAGATGTGACCCAGGTGGTGGTGCTCGCCGTGCTTTGTCTGGAGCTTGGCCTGGACGTCGTCGATGTCGACCAGGAATCGGGCCAGCGCAGCGTTGGGGTTGCGACCGTGGTGGGGCATGGCGCCATGGGCCATCTTGCCGACGAAGTCGACCCGGAGCCGCAGTGCGCCCTTGGCCGTGTTGCACACCTCGCCGGCCTCGGGCTCACAGCAGATGGCGGCGTCGATCCCGGCGCCTCGTCCGCTCGTGACGAAGTGCTTGGCCCCGAGCATCATCCCCTCCTCGTCGACCAGCGCGGCGAGGACGATGCGTCCGGGGAAGGGGCCGGCGTCGGCCACCTCCTTGGCGGCGAAGAGCATGGCGGCCACGCCGGACTTCATGTCGGCCGAGCCGCGCCCGTACAGCCGCCCGTCCACGATCTCGGCGCCGAACGGGTCGACGGTCCACGTGCCGGGGTCGCCTTCGGTGACCACGTCGGTGTGACCTTCGAACAGCAGCGTGGGCCCCGGTTGTCCGCCCTCGATCACGGCGATCACGTTGGGACGTCCCGGTGCGACCACGTCCAGCTCGGGCTCCCAGCCGAACGACCGCATCTTGGCGGCGACCAGCAGGGCGGCCGGTTCCTCCCGGCGGCCGGTGGCCGGGTCGTGCACGCTCGGGATGCGCACCAGCTCCTGCGTGAAGGCGATGAGGGCGTCACGATCGATCGTCATCCGCGCTGGATGCTACGAGCACCAGCGACCAACACCATCGTCCGCCGGTTGTCGTCACGGCGCGTGGCCGACGGCGGTCGTCCTGGCCGAATCTCGTCGCGATTGAGCAGCAAATGTGACGCTCTCACGCACCGAGAAACAGAACTGCACCGAGAACCACGCCGGCAACGCTCACCCTCTGTGGGAAAGCGAGCCACGACGGGGGGACAGGAATCACGGCGGGGTGAAGCGGCCGTCGGCGGCGGTCCACCCGCCGTCGACGAACAGGGTGGTGCCGGTCACGTACGACGCCGCATCGGAGGCGAGGAACACCACCGCGCCCACCATCTCCGACGCTTGGGCCCACCGCTTCAGGATGGCCTTGTCGGCATACGCGTCGTACCACTCGGGGCGGTCCTTGATCTGCTGGGTGAGCGGCGTCTCCACCACCCCCGGCGCGATGGTGTTGGCCCGCACCCCCTGCGGCCCCAGCTCGGCGGCCAGCGTCTTGAACAGCATGACCGTCGCCGCCTTCGTGGCGGCGTAGGCGCCCTGGCCGGGCTCCGTGGTCTGCGACCGGATCGAGGTGAAGCCGATCATGCTGCCCCTCCCTGCGGCGGCCATCAGCGCACCGAAGCGGCGCGTCAGTCGGAAGGTGCCCTTGAGGTTGAGGTCCACCACGCGGTCCAGCTCGGCGTCGGTGTAGTCGACGATGCGCTTGCGGACGTTGACCGACGGCGTGGTGACCAGGATGTCGGGCGCCCCCAGCTGACCGGCGGCGGTTTCGATGGACGCGCTGTCGGCGATGTCGAGGCGGATGGCCGTGGCGCCCGGTAGCTCGGCGGCGGTGGCCTTGGCGGCGTCGAGGTTGACGTCGGCGCAGACGATCTCCGCGCCGAAGGCGGCCAGGCCGGCGGCGCTGGCGGCGCCGATGCCACTGCCGGCGCCCACCACCAGCGCGCGCCGGCCGTCGAGACGGAAGATCGAGGCGTAGTCGGCCATCGCCCAGCGACGCTACTCAGGTCGCCTGTCATTGCCGGCGACCGTCCAGAGCGTGCGCAGCGGCCCGTCGGGGTCGTCGACGACGGCACTCGTGGTGTCGAAGCGCATCGTGGCTCGCCGCTCGGCGTCGTAGGGGGGCCAGCCAGGGTCGCCGTCGGTGGCGAAGCTGACCCACGCCGCATGGACCCGAGACGCGATCTCGTCGAGCGCCGGGTCGTCGCCGGCGAAGCCGCGAGCGGCGGCCAGGGTGTCGAACACGAACGGCAGCTCGATGCCGTGACACGCACCCAGCAGCCCGTCCAGGATCGGCGTGGCCCAGTCGAAGCGGTACATCCACGTCGCCGCCTGCCGGTCCTCGGCCAGGCCGACGGCGGGCATCCAGAAGGACTCGTCACCGGCGATCGACGCGCCGAGTTGCCCCGGACGGCGGCCGGGTCGGGCGGCGGCGTAGGCGTCGACCAGATCGGTGGCGCCATCACCGGCGTAGCGGCGGGCCACGGCCCGCAGACCGTCGTGGTCGACCGACAGCGAGCGGCCGTCGAGGGCGGTGAAGAGGTACAGCTCGTCACGATTGGTGCCGAGCAGGAGCGGGACGGCGGCGGCTTCGGCCCGCTCCACGATCGGCCCCGGCACGACGGTGCCGTCCGGCGTCGGGGCGAAGGCGGTGAAGAGGTCGGGCCCGGTGAACGAACCTTGCACGCGGAGCAGATCGGCGACCGGCACGCTCAGCAGGCGATCGAGCTCGTGCAGGCCGATCCCCAACGTCTGCAGCACGTGCTCGGCGGCGGCGGTCGCCTGGGCTCGGGTCCGGAGCTGGGGGATCGACGCGCTCTGGGCCACGGCCCGGCGGAACCGACCGGCGGCCGCCGGTGCGGCGAGGAGGGCGAGCACGCTGGCCCCGCCGGCCGACTCGCCGAAGACCGTGACGTTGTCGGGGTCGCCGCCGAACGCGGCGATGTTCACCCGTACCCAGTCGAGGGCGGCGATCTGGTCGAGCAGGCCGAGGTTGCCGGAGCCGGCGTAGCGCTCGCCGGCGAGGTCGGCCAGGTGCAGGTAGCCGAGGGCGCCGAGGCGGTAGTTCAGCGTCACCAGCACGCAGCCATCGCGGGCGAAGGCGTCGCCGTGGTACCAGGGCACCGCTCCGGTGCCGTTGGTGAAGGCGCCGCCGTGCAGGAACACGAGCACGGGCCGGCGAGCGGAGGCGTCGGCCGCCGGCGTCCAGACGTTCAGCGACAGGCAGTCCTCGCTCATGGGCCAGTCGGCCAGGCCGAAGGCGGCCTCGAGCAGTCCCGGGGTCTGAGGCGCCTGCGGGCCGAACTCCGAGGCGTCGCGTACGCCGGTCCACGGCGCCACGGGCTGGGGCGGCGCCCACCGCTCGGCGCGGGCGTACGGGATGCCCTTGAACACGGCGACGGCGCCGCTCTTCGTGCCGGCGACTCGGCCGGTCGCGGTGTCCACCTCCATCTTGTCGACGCTATCGACGCCAGCGCTAGCGTCGCTCGCCATGCTGCGGCGTGAGCACGAGGCGCCGAGCGCGTGGGATCGGGCCAGGGGGGCGCTGAAGCGGGCCGGTGGCGAGGCCGTGCAGTGGGCATGGGAGGGCGTGGTGGAGCTGGGCGCCATCGGGCCGGCCAGCCGGCGCGGCCGCCGCTTCGGCGCGTTCGGGGCGGGCAGCGTGATCTGCTTCCCGCCGACGGCACTGGTGAACGAGCGCTACATCCGCATCGGGGCCGGCACGGTGATCGGGCCCAACGTGTCGCTCTCGGCGGGCATGGTGCCGGGCCAGGAGTGCCTCACCGATCCGGTGGTCCGCATCGGCGATCGATGCCTGATCGGCCGGGGGAGCGGCATCGTCGGCCACCTCTCCATCGACATCGGCGATGACGTCTGGACCGGGCACTACATCTACATCACGGACCAGAACCACGGCTACGAGGACATCACCGTGCCCATCTCTCGTCAGAGCCAACCCGAGCGGCCGGTCGTGATCGGCAACGGCTCCTGGCTCGGGCACGGCACGGTGGTGCTGCCGGGCGCCCACATCGGACGCCACGTGGTGGTGGCCGCCGGTTCGGTCGTGACGGGGGAGCTACCCGACTTCTGCGTCGCCGCCGGCGCTCCGGCCCGACCGATCCGCCGCCACGACCCGGCGACCGGGTGGACCACCGCCGCGACGACGTGAGCGGCCGGGTCGAAGGACATCACCTGTCGGACATTGCTGGAATTGTCCACCTAGAGTGGCGGCATGACCGCGGGTGGCGAAATGAAGCTGGCGGTCGATGCCCTGCCGGCCCCGACGCCCGCCGTGGCCACCACCGGCTCGAAGCTGTCACGGGCATCCCGGGGGCCGCTGCGCCCGGACCACCTCACGACCGTCCGCGCCCGCCAGGCCCTGCGATTGCGCTCGCACACGTTCCGCGCCGTCGACGTGGCCTTCCTCGTGACGCTGACGACCGTCGTGGTGGTGCGCATCGCGTCCGGGTCGCTGGCCCAGGCCACCATCGCCGAGGTCGCGCCGCTCGCCGCCGGTGCCGTGCTGCTCGCCCACCTGCTGCGCACCACCGGTGCCTACCGCTTCGAGCGCAGCCAGACGCTGGCCCGCCACCTCGCCCAGATCGCCCTGATCGTCGCCGTCGTGGCCGTGGGTGTGGCGCTCATCTCCGCCATCTTCAACGGCGGCGACCCGACGCAGGGCGACACCTGGATCTGGACGCTCGGCGCCCTCCTCGGGTTCGGGGCGCTGCACACGACCTGGTGGCTGTTCGTACGGCGGTGGCGAGCGCAGGGTTGGTTGACCCCCAACGTCGTGCTCGTGGGCGCCACCGCCCGGGCCGAACAGGTGATCAACGAAGCCATCGCCCGACGCGACATCCACGTGCTGGGCGTGTTCGACGACCGGCTGGCCCGCTCGCCACTGGCCGTCGCCGGCGTGCCCGTGCTGGGCAACACCGAAGCGCTCCTGCACCATCGCATCACCCCCCACGTCGACCTGGTCGTGGTGACCGTCGACCCCTCGGCGGCGAGGGCGAGGGAGATCGTCTCCCGCCTGTCGATGCTGCCCAACCGGGTGACGCTCATGGTCGACCAGGACGACGAGTCCGCCCGCGTCGCCACCATCGCCCATCTCGCCGAAGCTCCCCTCGCCTCGCTGCGCCGCCAAGCCGATCCCGACCGCAACGCCTTCGCCAAGCGGGTACAGGACCTCGCGATCGGGATCCCGATGCTGCTGCTGTGCGCGCCCGTGCTGGCCATCGTGGCCCTCGCCGTGCGCCTCGACAGCCCCGGCCCGGTCTTCTTCCGCCAGCGCCGTCACGGCTTCAACAACGAAGAGATCATCGTCCGCAAGTTCCGCACGATGCGCCACGAGACGGCCGACGCCCGCGCCGAACGGCAAGTGACCGCCGGCGACGAGCGCATCACCCGGGTCGGGCGCATCCTGCGCAAGACCAGCCTCGACGAACTGCCGCAGCTGCTCAACGTCGTGCACGGCGAGATGTCGCTGGTGGGACCCCGCCCGCACGCCATCGGCATGAAGACCGGCGACGTGGAGTCCGCCCTGCTCGTCGCCGAGTACGCCCACCGTCACCGCATCAAGCCCGGGATGACGGGTTGGGCGGCGATCAACGGCTCCCGCGGCCCGTTGCACCTGCCGGCCGAAGTCAAGCGGCGGGTCGCGCTGGACGTGGAGTACATCGAGCGCCAGTCGGTGTGGCTCGACCTCAAGATCATGGCGCTGACGCTGCCGAGCCTGCTGGGCGACCGCGCCGGCGTGCGCTGACAGGCGCTACCGCGCCGTGCGCGAGCGGGCGCCCGTCAGGGCGCGATAGATCTTGGAGAGCTCTTCGGGCAGCGCGGTGACGTCGTCGATCACGAGGTACCGATCCTCCGCGCACATCCGGCGGAGGTAGTCGTGACCGGCGGGATCGACGGTGATGCAGAACGTCGAGATGTGGGCCCGCTCGGCCTCCAGCAGCGCCCTGGCGGTGTCGTGGAGGCCGTACTCGCTGTCGCCGGGGAGGGGCCCGTAGTCCTTGTCCTGCGGGTAGCCGTCGGACACGACGATGAGCACCTTGGTACGGGCCGGTTGCGCTACCAGCTTGGTGGCGGCGTGGCGGATGGCCGGCCCCATGCGGGTGTAGCGCCGGGGCTCCATGGCCGCCAGCCCGGCCCACGCCCGCACCGACGGTGCATCGCGGAACTCCTTGGCCACATAGAACTCGACGTTGTCGCGACCCTCGCCCGAGAACCCGTAGACGGCGTGGTCGTCGCCGAGGATCTGCAAGGCGTCGCCCATCAGCGCGATGGCGTCCTTGGCGATGTCGAGCACGCGCCGCTCCCTCGTGGACGGCGTGCCGTCACCGCGGCCGTCGCGGCTGAACGTGTGGAACCACTCGTCCTCTTCCTCCTCGAGGGTCTTCGGCGGCTCGGGCTCGGCGTTCGGGTCCACGACGGGGGCGCTGGTCGACGCGCTGATGTCCAGCAGGAAGGCGGCGGCGACCTCCCGCAAGCCCCGCTCGCGGCGGATGTAGAAGTTCTCCTCGGTGACGTGCCCGGCGCGCCGGTCCACCATCGCCGTGATGACGGCGTCGAGGTCCAGCTCCTCACCGTCGCTGGTGCTGTGCACCCGCTGCCACGACTCGGGCCGGACGGAGCTGAAGGTGCGCCGCACCCGGTGGGCGAGGTCGGCGTGGCGGCGGCGGACGCCGGCGAGGAACTGGTGGTCGTCGCCACGGAGCCGGTGCTCGTAGAGCCGGCACCAGGCCGGGAGGTAGCCCTGGCGGAGGTGGTCCCACTCGTCGTACAGGAAGATGCGGTCGCCCTCGAAGGTCTGCTGGCGCCCGACCAGCCGGGGCCGCGACGCCGAGGTCGGATCGACGCCGCTCTCGTCGACGTCGGGCACGAGCATCGTGGGGTCCATCGACCCGATGAACTGCTCCGGCAGCGTGCCGGCGCGGCCCTCGGCGGCCCGCTCGCGGAGGTCGTCGCCGGTGAGCGTGCCGTCGAGGGCGATGCCGGGACCATCGATCTCATCGGTGGCCTGCCCGTGACCGTCGCGCTCGCTGTCGGTGCTGCCGCCGCCGATCTCCGTCGGGTCGCTGTCTTCGGTGGCCGGGATGATCTCGATGGTGATCAGCTCGCTCGCCGGACCAGGCGGCGAACCCGTGGTCGCGGCGGCGATCAGCGCGCAGATGGCCGTCGCGGCGCGCAGGCTGTCCTCGACACCCGCCGACTCGGTGTCCACCGCAGTGGCCAGCCGCAGGATCTGGTGCTGGGCGCCCACCGGGTCGTCGGAAAGAAGTGCGTCGGCGCCCAACGAGCACCGCACGACGGCCTCGATCAACGCCTCCCGCCGCGGCAGCGTCCACGGCGCCGGTCGGCGGGCCAGGGCGTCCGCCAGCACCCGGTCGAGGTCGGCGCCGGCGCCTGGATACCGGCGCCGCAGCGCGAGGTCGATGCGGCGGTCTTCCAGGAGCTCGAAGACCATCCGTAGCAGGGTCGGGTCCGGTGCGGCGTCGAAGTCGTAGCCGGCACTGAACTGGAAGGTGCCGAAGGCGAGCTGGCCCACCTGATGCAAGACGGTGACGAGGTAGGCACCGAAGTTGTGCCGGCGCGTGGCGAAGTCGGCGATCTCCGCCGGCACGCCGATGGTGTCGCCGTCGGTCCCGATCACGCTGGCGCGGCCGGTCGCACCGGGCAGCGTCGTACGGCGTCAGCTGCAGGTTGCGCCCGGCCAGCCCCTGGGCGAAGAGCGCCAGCACCCGATGAACATCGGTCGCAAGAACCGCGTCACTCACGGCAGGAGCACGTCGATGATGGCGGCGACCGCTTCCTGCACCTCCGCATCATCGGTGACGGCGCGAGCGATGGCGACGTCGCAGGCGCGGCGCGGATCGATGCCCCCGGCGACCAGCTTCGCCGCGTAGATCAACAGCCGGGTGCTCACGCCTTCCTCGAACCCGTACTCGCTGAGGTTGCGGACCTTCTCCCCGATCAGTGCCAGGCGCTCGGCGAAGTGCGGCTCGACGCCGCCTTCGTGGGTGATGATGACCGTCTCCACGTCGACGTCGGGGTAGTCGAACTCCAGGCTGACGAAGCGCTGGCGCGTCGACGGCTTCAGGTCCTTCAGGACGCTCTGGTACCCCGGGTTGTAGGAGATGACGAGCAGGAAGTCGGGATGGGCGTCGAGCAGCTCGCCGGTCTTCTCGATGGGCAGCACGCGCCGGTGGTCGGTCAACGCGTGCATGACCACCGTCGTGTCCTTGCGGGCCTCGACGATCTCGTCGAGGTAGCACAGCGAGCCGCTGCGCACCGCCCGCGTCAACGGCCCGTCGATCCACACCGTCTCGTCGCCGGCCAGCAAGTACCGCCCGACGAGATCGGTCGCGGTCAGGTCCTCGTGGCAGGCAACGGTGATGAGTGGCGTCTCGACGGCGCGGCGCGGGCTCTCGGCATGGCGGAACAGCTGCCACGCCATGTGCTCCACGAAGCGCGTCTTGCCGCAGCCGGTCGGGCCCTTCAGCAGGACCGGCAGCCGCGCCGCGTAGGCCGCTTCGAACATGGCGACCTCGTCGCCCACCGGCAGGTACCAGGGCTCGTCGAGCAGCTCACTGGTCGAGTGGCCGCTGGTGGGGCGGGACGGGTCGCGCCCGGCTTCGGAAGGTCTAGCCAAGATCGCCGGGCACCTCGCAGGAGGTCATGTTGTTGGCGTTGGCGAAGTCGTCCATGCCGATGCTGAGGGGGCGGTTGCCGTCGGCCGTCTCGGCGAACGGAGGGTCTTCCCCCGCCGCCCATGCTTCGAGGTGGCGGTGGCGGTCGCCGAGGTAGGTGTCGTAGTCGGCCAGCCACCGGTTCACGGCGTCGGCGGACACCGCGTCGGTCGGGGGCGTGGCCCGCAGCGACGCCACCATCGCGGTGAGGAGGTCGGTCACCTGCCGCCCGACGACGGCTCGTTGGCGCATCGCCTCGGCCTTGGGCTTGATGGAGGCGAACATCGTGGCGTCGGGCAGCACCTTGATCTGGTCGGCGTAGCCCTTGCACGTCGCCTCCGCCTGGGCCGCCCATGCCCGGTCGGGGATGCGGTTCGGGTTGGTCGTGTCGGCGAAGAAGAGGATGTAGACCCACATGGTCGCCAGGAGGGCGAGGGCGATGCACACGGCGATGGCGGCGGGACGGAACCGCCGGCGCTGCCGCTGCTCGCCGGCCGCCGGCATGCTCACGACGCCACCTTCACCGGCGGTCGCCAGAACACGGCCAGGAGGGCGGCCGCACTACCGAGGCCGAGCACGGCCGACACGATGGCGCCCCACCAGTTCTCGACGTCGATGCCGATCGCATGGTCCACGGACCATTCGCCCGCACCCATCGTGCCGATGGCGAACGCGGCCACCGCGAGGAACGCGACGTACTCCCAGCCCTGGCCCGGGCGGAACACGAAGAAGCCGTTGTTGCGGTGGGCCACGACGCCGGCCACCGTCATGACACCGATCACCCCCGCGGCGGCGAACGGCGTGAGCAGACCGAGCACGAGCAGCACCCCGCAGCCCAGTTCGGTGGCGGCCGCCAGCCGCGCCTGCATCCCGCCCTGGCGCATGCCCATGCTGGAGAACCACTTCCCGGCGTTGTCGAGGCCGCCCTTGAGCTTGTTGGCGCCGTGTGCCGCCAGCGTCAACCCGAGGGCGACACGCAGCACGAGCAGCGCGAAATCAACCTGGTGCACGGCGACTAGGTAAGCAGAAATACGCCGATTTATGTAGATCGACCTGGCCACCCTGCCTGGTAGAACGGTGGGCCGTGTCCGGCCTGCCCGCTTCCCCTGACGCGCCCCAGCGCACGTTGCGCCGGGGCCTGCGGATGCTGCGCGCCCAGGTCGCCATGCACCCCCGCACCTTCGTCGTCGCCATCAGCGGCGCCGCCCTCTACGCCCTGGCCACCGTGGCGTCGTCGGTGGCTGTGGGCTGGGTCATCGACCACGTCATCGTGCCGCGCTTCGAAGACGGCACCGTCGCCGTGGCCACAGTGGTGGCCGGCGCCGCCTTCATCATCGGCGTGGGACTGGTCCGGGCCGTGGGGGTTGTCTTCCGGCGCAGCTTCGCCGCCAAGGGCCAGTGGCAGGTGAAAGCCAGCCTGCAAGAGCAGGTCCTGGCCCAGTACCAGGCCCAGCCGCTGTCGTGGCACAGCGCCCATGGCACGGGCGAGCTGGTGTCGCATGCCGGCGTCGACAGCGACGCCGCCACCGAGGTGCTGGCGCCCCTGCCCTACTCGCTGGGCGTCGTCCTACTGATCGTGGTGTCCACGGCCTGGCTGCTGGCCACTGATCTGGTGCTCGGCGGCGTCGCCGTGCTGCTGTTCCCGCTGCTGATCGGGGTGAACGTCTACTACCAGCACCGTGTCGACGGCCCCGCGGCGCTGGCCCAGGACCGCATCGGCGAGGTCACCGAACTGGTCCACGAGAGCTTCGACGGTCTGATGGTGGTGAAGGCCCTGGGCGCCGAATCGCATCAATCGGCCCGCCTGGAAGCCAAGGCGGGCGAGCTCCGTGAGGCCAAGGTCGTGGTGGCCAGCCTGCGGGCCACGTTCGAGGCCCTGCTCGACGGCGTGCCCAACCTGGCCAACGTGGTGCTCGTGGTCGTCGGCGCCTACCGGGTGCAGGCCGGTGCCGCCACCGTCGGCGACGTCACGAGCTTCGTCTACCTGTTCACGCTGCTGGTGTGGCCGTTGCGCCTGATCGGCTTCGTGCTGGGCGACCTGCCCCGCTCGCTGGCCGGCTGGGCCCGCATCCAGGGCATCCTGGCCGATGCCGCCCCGCCCGATCCGGCCGCCGCCATCGGGCGCCCCGCGGCCGGCACGGGCATCGCCCTCGACGGCGTCCACTACGCCTTCGACGACGGCCGCGAGGTCCTGGCCGGCGTCGACCTGGTCATCCCGGCCGGCCACACCGTCGCCATCGTCGGACCGACCGGCGCCGGCAAGACCACCCTGCTCCAGGTCATGGCCGGCCTGCTGGCGCCGTCGGCCGGCTCCGTGGCCGTCGAGCCGGGCGTGCACAGCCTCGTGTTCCAGGAGCCGTTCCTGTTCGCCGACTCGATCCGGGCCAACATCGACCTGAGCGGCACCTTCAGCGATGGCGCGGTCGAGCGCTCCCTCACCGCCGCTCAGGCCCATGAGTTCGTGGCCGAGTTGCCCGACGGCATGAACACCGTCGTCGGCGAGCGCGGGGTCACCCTGTCGGGCGGCCAGCGCCAGCGGATCGCCCTCGCCCGGGCCCTGGTGCGGGCGCCGCGTGTGCTCTTGCTCGACGACGCCACCTCCAGCCTGGACCCCACGACCGAGGGGCGCATCCTGGTCGGCCTGGGCGCCGAGCTGAAGGGCATCACCACCGTCATCGTGGCCAGCCGGCCCTCCACCATCGCCCTCGCCGACGAGGTCGTCTACATGGCCGACGGCCGCATCGTGGCCCACGGCAAGCACACCGATCTGCTCGCCGCGGTGCCGGCCTACCGGCGCCTGGCCGAGGCCTACGACCGCGACCGGAGCGCGGCATGAGCACCGACGCACCGGAGTGGGGCGCCCTCGAGACGTTGCGGCGCGGCTGGCGGGGCAGCCCCGAGCTGCGCCAGGGCGCCTTCCTCACGTTCGCGCTGGCGCTCGTGGGCGCCGGCGGTCGCATCGTGGTGCCCATCCTGGTGCAGCAGTCCATCGACAAGGGCGTCGGCGCCAACGGGGTCGACGTCGGCCTCGTCACCCGCCTCGCCATGATCGGCGCCGCCGTCATCGTGGTGTGCACGTTCGCCATGCGTGCCGCCGTCGTGCGGTTGGCGGTGCGCAGCGAGCACGCGCTCTACGGACTTCGCACCCGGGCCTTCGCCCACATCCACGCGCTGTCCATCGCCCATCACGCCGACGAGCGTCGCGGCTCGCTCGTGGCCAGGGTCACCTCGGACATCGAGACGCTCTCGCAGTTCTTCCAGTGGGGCGGCATCGCGTGGCTGCTGGACGGCACCCTCATGATCGCGGTGGCCATCACGATGCTCGTGTACGACTGGCTCCTGGCCCTCGTGGCGTTCGTGATGGCGGCGCCGCTGTTCATCATCCTGCGCCACCTGCAGAAGAAGCTGGTGGCCGCCTACAGCGACGTGCGCGAGCGCAACGCCGACACCATGTCGTCGGTGTCCGAGGTCGTGATGGGGGCACCGGTGGTGCGGGCCTACGACGCGAAGGGACCGACCACGGACCGGGTGGTGAAGGACATCCGCGAGTTGCGCCGAGTGGGCACGCGCGCCGGCCTGCTGTCGGCACTGCTGTTCCCCTCGGGCGAGGTGTGCTCGGTGCTCACCATCGCCGCCGTCGTGGTGGTGGGCGTGTGGCAAGGGCCGGCGTCCGGGCTCACCGCCGGCGCCCTCGTGGGCTTCATGTTCCTCGTGTACCGGTTCCTCGAGCCCATCGCCGAGTTCACCGAGATCCTCGACCAGACCCAGACCGCGGTGGCCGGCTGGCGGCGCGTCCTGGCCGTGCTGGACATCCCGATCGAGATCGTCGATCCCCCCAGCGGGCTGGTGCTGCCACCCGGGCCGCCGCGCATCGAGGTCGACCACCTCACCTACTACTACCGGCCCCGTCCGGGTCAGGCCGCCGCCGACGTGGTGCCGGCGTTGAGCGACGTCACCTTCACGATCGAGCCCACCACGTCGGTGGCGGTGGTAGGGGCCACCGGTTCCGGCAAGACCACGCTGGCCAAGCTGCTGACGCGCCTCGCCGACCCCGCCAGCGGCGCCGTTCGCATCGCCGGCATCGACCTGCGCGACGTCTCGATCGCGTCGCTGCGCTCCACGATGGTGATGGTGCCGCAGGACGCGTTCCTGTTCGACACCAGCATCCTGGAGAACGTGCGCTTCGGGCGGCGCCACGCGTCCGACGCCGAGGTCCGACTGGCGTTCACCGAGCTCGGCCTGGAGGACTGGCTCGACATGCTGGCCGACGGCGTCGCCACGAAGGTGGGCGAGCGCGGTGAGCACCTGTCGGCCGGCGAGCGCCAGCTCGTGGCGCTGGCCCGTGCCTACGTGGCCAACCCGTCGTGCCTGGTGCTGGACGAGGCCACCAGCTCCGTCGACGCCGCCACCGAAGCGCGGCTCGGCCGGGCCCTCGACAGCCTGTCGCGGGGCCGCACCTCGATCACCATCGCCCACCGGCTGTCGACGGCGGCGCGCGCCGACTGGATCCTGGTGTTCCAGGCCAGCCGCCTCGTCGAGCAGGGCCACCACGACGACTTGTTGCAGCGCCACGGTGTCTACGCCGGGCTCCACGCCAGCTGGCTCGACGCCACATCGGTGACAGCGCCGCTGTAGCCGCGCTCAGTAGCGTGGCGACGCGTGCGCAGGCTGCTGGCGGGACTCGGCGTCGGTCTCGTGCTGCTGCTCTTCACGACGAGCTGTGGTGCCAGCGACAACAACGGCGCCAGCCGCTACTGCGACATCGTGAAGCAGGTCCAGGCGGGCGTCGATCCCCTGGCCGACCAGTCGATCTTCGGCGACCCGACCCGGCTGAAGGACGCACTGATCGCCCGCGTGAAGACCTACACCGATCTGGCCGGCCGAGCCCCCGACGAGATCCGCGCCGATGCCAGCACGGTGCGCGACGGCGTGATCAAGGTGAACAACGCGCTGGCCGCCGCCGGGTACCAGTCGGCCGCCGCCAACAGCGACCCGAACGTGCAGGCGGTGCTGGGCGACCAGGGCCTCGAGGACGCCCAAGCCCGCCTGGCCGCCTACGACGCCGAGCACTGCACCAACTAACGCCCTCGCCGCCGCGTACTGACGCGACTCTTGGTCAACAACGACACGCGGCGTACATCAGTTGGTGGAGGGAATGGGCTGCGCCGTGTCAGGCGACGACGGCGATGGCGGCGCGCATGCGCTCCTCGGCCGCCTCGGGCGAGGCCGTGCCGGCCATGTTCACGATGAGCCGGTCGACGCCGGCGGCGCTGAACGCCTCGACCGCTTCGGCGTCCAGGCGGCCGCGCGGCGTCACGCTGATCTCGAGCGGTCCGAGCGCCGCCGGGCGGGCCACGGCCTTCGCCGCTTCCGCCAGCCCGGCGAGGGACGCCGCCGTCCCTTCGGGGTTCTGGGCGAAGCCGTACCAGCCGTGGCCGGAGCGCACCGCGCGGCGGTAGGCCGCGGGTGTGTGGCCGCCGACGATCACCCGCGGGCCATCCGCCTGCACCGGGCGCGGGTAGGCGTCGATGCCGGCGAAGCGGGCCGACGGGCTGTCGAAGCTGACCGGGCCGGGCTGCGTCCAGATGGCGCGCATGGCCGCCAGGTAGTCGTCGGTGCGGGCGGCCCGCTCGTCCATGGGCACGCCGATGGCGGTCATTTCAGGCTCGAGGTACCCGACCCCGATGCCCAGCAGCAGCCGGCCGTCGCTCAACACGTCCAGGGATGCCGCCTGCTTGGCCAGGACCAGGGGATTGCGCTGGGGGAGGATGATGATGCCGGTGCCGAGCAGGACCCTCTCGGTGGCCGCGGCCACGAAGGCCAGGTGCACCATCGGGTCGAGGATGGGATCGGTGGGCTGCATCGGGGCCGGGGCCACGTGGGGGTTGGGCAGCACCACGTGCTCGCCGGCCCACACCGAGTCGAAGCCCAGCTCCTCGGCCAGGCGGGCCAAGCGCATCGTGTCCGCCGGCCGGTAGGTCGTTGAGGAGTTCAGTCCGAACACGCCGAGTCGCATGGCGCCGGACAGTAGCGCCGGGCGCCGGCCCAGCCGTCAGCGCAGGAGGAGGTGGCTGTCGCCGAACTCGTGCCAGTGGTAGCCCGAATCCAGCGCGGCGGCGTACGCCCGCTCCAGCGGGCACCGCCCGGCGACGGCCTCCAGCATGAGCAGATGCGACGCCTGGGGCTCGTGCCAGCCGGTGACGAGGCCGTCGATCGCCCGCACGCCGCGCTCGGGCGTGACGACCAGCTCGGTCCAGCCATCGCCGGGATGGGCGATGCGGTTCTCGTCGGTGACCGACTCCAGCGCCCGCACCACGGTGGTGCCGACCGCAACGACGCGGTGGCCCGCGGCGTGCGCCGCGTTCACCCGCTCGGCGGTCTCGGGCGGCACCCGGTAGTGCTCGGGGTAGGGCATCTCGTGACCCTCCAGTGAGGACACCCCGGTGTGGAGGATGAGCGGGGTGACGCCGACGCCTCGAGCCACCAGCGCGGTGATCACCTCGGGGGTGAACGGCCGCCCGGCCGACGGCATCTCGGCGCTACCGGCCTCGGTGGCGTACACGGTCTGGTACGCCGACAACGGCCAGTCGCGACCGACGTAGCTGTAGCGGATCGCCCGCCCGAACTGCTCCAGGTACGGCACGAGCGGCCCCGGGAGGTCCAGCGTGGCCAGCCACAGCCGCGTCGATCCCGGAAAGCGGGCGTGCACGTTCACGCGGCCGCCGCCGGCGAGGGTGAGCGTGGTGCCGCCGGCGGCGCCGTCGAAGGGCACCGTGGCGCCGTTCGGTGCGGGCCGGCGCATCTCCACCAGCCAGAGCCCGGCGGGCAGCTCGCTGGACACGTGCACGACGAGGTGCTCGCCGTCGCCGGTCCTGGCGTCGATGGCGGCGGCACGGGTGCCGGAGGTGTTCACCACCGCGAGATCACCGGGTTGCAGGAACTGCGGCAGGTCGGCGAACTGGGCGTGGACCGGATCGTCGCAGCCGCGGGACACGAGGAGGCGGACCTGGTCGCGGCGCAGGCCTCGGGCTTCGGGCGGTTCGTGGGCTTCGAGCTCGGGGGGCAGCTCGAAGTCCAGACCGGGCCGGGCCAGGGTGGCCGCGCTCATGGCGCGACCAGTGCGCGGGCGGTGTAACGGCCGCTGGGGTGGTGGCCATCGACGAGGTCGAGCAACCCGGGCACGCTGTCGCCCGGGGGTGGTCGGTCGGAGATGTCCTCACCGGGGAAGGCGTCCTGGTGCATCTCGGTGCGCATGTCGCCCGGGTCGACCCAGTACACCCGCACGGCCGGCTCCTCGGCGGCGAGCACGTTCGACAGCTGCTCGAGGGCCGCCTTGGACGAGCCGTAGCCGCCCCATGTCTCGTAGCCCTCGACGCCGGCGTCGGAGGTGATGTTGACGACGGCGCCGCCGGTGCCTCGGAGCAGCGGCAGGGTGGCCTGGATGAGGGCGAGGGGGGCCACGACGTTCACCTCCAAGGTCTGGCGGAAGGTGTCGAGGGCGAGCGTGTCGAGCCGGGGGAGGGGGCTGGTGCCGAGGGTGCTGGCGTTGTTCACCACGAGGTCCAGGCGGCCGCGGCGCTCGGCCGCGGCGACGAGGGCGGCCCGGTGCTGGGGGTCGGCCACATCGCCCGGGACGGCCACGACGTTGGGGCCGAGCTCGGCGGCGACGGCGTCGAGGGCGTCGGCGTGACGGGCGTCGGCCACGACCTCCCAGCCCCGCTCGACCAGTGCCCGGGTCAGTGCCAGACCCAGGCCCTTCGATGCTCCGGTGACGATGGCGACGGGCATGTGCGCACCTCCTTGTGCTGCTATCGACGATAACACAAGTGAATGCTTCGGATATTCCGGTTTGGTGTCGCTCGATCGACGTAGGGGCGCGGTGGCTCGGGTCGAGCCCGCCTCTGTCACACCGATCCCGAATTGGTCTCGATCGGCGTGACACCGTTGGCCGTTCTCGTCGCGCTCGAGTAGCAAGAGTGATGCCGAAGTGCACCGAGAAGCAGATGTGCACCGAGAACACGGTCACTCAGCGTGGGTTACGGGTCGTACGTCTCGCCGCGAGACGGGTATCGCTACCAGCGGCGGAGGGCGGCCAGGGCGACGACGGCCAGCGCCGCGATTGTGCCGGCCACCACCGGCAGGGCGCCGCCCGGGGCCGGCAGTTCGCCTACGGCCAGCACCCCGGCGCTGACGACCGCCGCCCCACCGGCCACGACGGCCAGCGAGGTGAGCCGCCAGGTGACCACCGCACCGGCCTCGGGCACCACCGACCGGCGGTCGTAGGACCAGCCCGCGAGCTCGCCGGTCACCACCAGCAGCGTGGCCGCCAGGACGACGGCGGCCGTCGAGCGGCCGGTGTCGACCGCGGCAATCGCCACTGGCACGGCCACTCCCACCATCGCCGGAGCCAGCAGTAGGGGCTTCCAGAGCACCGCGCCCGCCAGCAGGAGCCATCCGACCACGCCGACCTGGATCGCCAGGCGATCGAGGTCGCCCGGCGCGGCGAGGACGCCCGTCACCACGGCGAGGGCGGCGGCGAGCAGCGCGGCGGCGGCGACAATGTGGCGCCGGCCCGCGCCACGACCGGTCGCCGCGGCTCTGGCGGCCGCTACCGCCCGGCCGGTCACCGCGCCCCGGCCGGTCACCTGGCTCCGACGGTTCGTCGGCGGGCGCGGGCCAACCGTTCGAGCACGAGGGCGGCGTCGTCGCCGGCGGGCCACGGCACGACGGGGATGCCGACGGCGACGAGGGCGCGGCGTCGACGCTCCAGCTCCAGGCGCCACAGTCGCACCGCCGCCGGAGGCACGCCGCGCGCCGCCGCTTCCCCGGCGACGCGGTCGGTCACGTCCACCTCGATGGCGGCGACCTCCCGGCCCCGGCGCCGGAGGTCCACGAGCGCGCCGGCCATCCGGCTGTCGTGCAGCGGCGTCAGCCCCACCACCAGCGCACCTGACGGGATCACCGATGCGGGCAGGTAGCGGACCGAGCGGGGCGCGTCGGTCCACGCCGCGTGGGTGGCCAGCAGGCGGTCGCACAGCGCCAGCAGCGCCCGTTCGCCTCCCGCCGGAGCCAACCAGGCCGGGTAGCCGCCGAAGGTGACGACCCCGACCCGGTCGTGGGTGGCGAGGTGGGCCGTGGCCAGCAGCCACGCCGCCCGTACGGCGCGCACCAGCGCCCGGGAGTTGCCGTCGCGGTCGTCGGCGAAGGTGTCGACCAGCAGGACGAGATCGGCGGAGCGCTCGGGGTGGCGCTGGTTCACCCAGAGGCCGTCGCGACGGGCGCTGACCGACCAGTTGACCGTGCGCAGCCGGTCGCCCGGCGCGTACAGCCGCACCTCGGCGAACTCCAGGCCGTCGCCCCGCACTCGGGCGAGGTGGCTTCCGGCGATGGCGCGCGGCTCCGTCGGTTGCAGCAAGGCGCGGCATGGACGCCGCGCCCGGCAGGACCCGGATCGTGGTGGCGCTCCCACACGGCCCCTCCCACCGCACCAGACCCAACGGCCCATGGGCCCGTACCCACACCGGGCCAACCGTGGCCAGGCCCCATGCCCGCGGCCGCAGCCGGAGTGCCAACCCACCGGCCAGCGCCGCGCTCGATCCGCTCCACGCCAGCGCGCCGTGGTCGGGCTCCTCGACGTTGAGGAGCGCGCTGGTCGGCACCAGCACCTCGATGAGGCCGATCGGCACGCTCGACGCAACGGTGACGGAGCCCGCCACGACGTCGCCTTCGATCACGCGGTCGGCATCCAACACCAGCGCCGCCGTCACGACCGGCGTCTCGGCCAGCACCACGCCGGCCACGAACAGCAGGGCGAAGGGCGCCGCCAGCGCCGCCAGTTCGGCGTGGCCGCTCAGCACGGCGCCGAACAGCCCCAGCACGGTGAGGGTGCCGTAGGCCACCAGCCGCGGCGTGCCGTGACGGGCGAGGGGCGTCACGTCACGGACGGGGCGGCCACGTCGTCGAGGATGCGCCCGAGGATCTGCTCGGGCGGCACGCGGCGCACCCACTGCTCGCTGGCCAGCACCAACCGGTGGCCCAGCGCCGGGAGGGCGACCGCCTTGACGTCGTCGGGCGTCACGAAGTCGCGACCTCGCAGCACCGCGTGGGCCCGGGCCAGCTTCACCAGGGCGAGGGTGCCACGGGGGCTGGCCCCGACCTGTAACGCGCTGTCGTTGCGGGTGGCGTCGACGATGGCCACGACGTAGCGGCCGACCGGCTCGCCCACGTGGACCGCTTCGAGCGATCGCTGCAGGGAGATCACCTCCTCCGCGGTGGCGATGGCGCGCAGCGCCACGTCGTCGGTGCCGCGCTCGAGCCGCCGGGCCACGAGGTCCCACTCGTCGTCGGGTGTCGGGTAGCCGACGGTGGTGCGCAGCAGGAACCGGTCGAGTTGCGCTTCGGGGAGCGGGTAGGTGCCCTCGTACTCGATGGGGTTCTGGGTGGCCACCACGATGAACGGGCGGGGCAGGACGTGGGTGACGCCGTCGGACGTGACCTGGCGCTCCTGCATGGCCTCGAGCAATGCCGCCTGGGTCTTGGCGGGTGCCCGGTTGACCTCGTCGGCGAGCACCAGGTTGGCGAACACCGGCCCCGGCCGGAACACCAGCTCGCGCCGCACCGGATCAAGGATCACGGCGCCGGTGATGTCGGCCGGCAGCAGGTCAGGTGTGAACTGGACCCGGGCGAACGACAGCCCCGTCACCGTGGCCAGCGAGCGGGCGATCAGGGTCTTGGCCACCCCGGGCAGGTCGTCGAGGAGGATGTTGCCGTCGGCCAGCACGCCCAGCAGCACCAGCTCCAGGACCGGCCGCTTGCCCACGATGGCCCGGTCCAGCTCGTCGAGGATGGTGGTCACCCGCTCGGCCGTGTCGGCCAGGGTGAGAGTGGGCGGGAGGGTGGGCGGCCGGGTGGGCGGGAGCGCGGTGGCGGGACCGTCGAGGGTCACAGCTGCTCCAGCCCCGTCACGAGCGCGTCCGGGTCGAGCGTCGTCGGCTGGCCATCGAGCGCCGCCCAGAGCTCGGGCTCCAGCGCCGCCGCCAGCGTGGCGTCGTCACCGTCGTCGGCGCGCCCGGGGTGACGCTCGGCCACCCGTGCGAGGGCGATGCGGCGACAGGCGCGCCGCATCGGCCCCGGCACGATCGGCTCGCCGCGCAGCAGCGTGGCCTGGAAGCCGCGTACATCGACGGCCATGCGCTCGAGGTCGCCGGGGAGCCCGGTGGCGGGCGGGCGGGCGAACCGGGGCTCGAACGGCGATGCCTCGGGGGCGGGCGAGCGCAGCCGGGCGAGGTCGATCAGTGCCACGGCGACGGTGCCGACGAGGGCGAACAGCGCGACGCGAGCGACCGTGGAGCGGTGGTGCGGATCGGCGATGGCGCCAGCCAGCGCGACCGCCACCACGAGCAAGGCGAACTTGACGTACGGAGCGATCTTCACGCCGACCCGCCCGCATCGGCCACACTGCCGGACAACCCGGCCAGGTCATCGCGAGCGGCGCGGAAGGCGTCGATCGCTGTCTGCTTGTCGGCGATGGTCAACGCATGCTCGCTGAAGCGGGCTTCGGCGAAGAGGGCCACGAGGGTGCGCATCGGAGCGTCGGGGATGCGGAGCTGAGCCAGGGTCCGGCGCAGGTGCTCTTCGGGGGCGTCGGCGGACCGCCGCCCGAAGCCGGCGGCGTCGAGCCCGTCCAGCAGCCGGGCGTAGGCGGCGATGATGGCACGGCGCGGATCCGGCTCGGCCTCCAGGTCGGCCAGCGACGCGGCGAAGGCCGAGCCCGCCGCCGCCCGCTGCCCGTCCTCGGACGGAGCGGTCGCCATGGCGTCGGCGGCGTGGCGCCGACGCCGGGCCGACCACGCCGCCCACGCCAGGGCGACGACCACCGCGCTGCCCAACATGGTGAGGGGCCACGTGGGCCGCTCGCTGCCCTCGGGCGGTGGCACCTCGCCCACCACGGCCGCCCCGCCGGCCGCAGGCTCCGGGGCCGTGCGATGCTCGCGGTCGCGCAGCACACTCATGGCGCCGACGATCACGGCCAGCACCGCCACCATCACGAGGGTGCGCACCAGCGCGTTGCGCCCGCTGGCGAGCGGGCGGCGGTTGCGTTCGCCGGTCAGCGCGAGCACGAGGATCACCAGGACGAGGATGGCGCCCAACATCACCGCGACCTGCAACGCGCTCGACGAGCCGCGCCGCCAGGTCGGTGTCGCCTTCGTCGTCGGCGGCACGAAGGGGCGTGCCGTCGGCCACCACGGCCACCACCGCGATGAGGCCGACCACGGCCACCAGCACACCGAGCCCCCACGCCTGGCGCGGTCGGAGCGTCCCCATCCTGCGACGGTAGCGTCGCACGGATGCTCGGGAACACCTACGACGCCATCGTCGTCGGCGGGGGCCACAACGGGCTCGTCGCGGCGGCGTACCTGGCCCGCGCCGGGAAGCGCACCGTGCTGCTGGAACGCCGACCCGTCGTCGGCGGGGCCGCCGTCACCGAGCAGCCGTGGGGACCGGGCTACAAGGTCACCATGCTCTCCTACGTGGTGAGCCTCCTGCCGCCCACCATCCTGCGTGACCTCCAGCTCGAGCGCCACGGCTACCGCGTCCATCCGCAAGGCCCGTACTTCGTGCCGTACCCCGACGGTCGGTCGTTGCAGCTGCCCGCCGACCCGGCGCGGCGCCGGGCCGAGATCACCAAGTTCTCGGACAAGGACGCCGGCGCCTACGAGCGCTGGGACGCCTGGCTCCACGGATTGGCCTCCGTCCTCGGGCCGTTGCTGTCGGCGGTGCCGCCCAAGCTCGGCAGCCGGAAACCGGCCGATGCACGCGCCCAGGCGGCGTTGCTGTGGAAGCTCCGCGACGTGCTGTCGGTGCGGCGCGTCGCCGACGTCACCAAGCTCTTCACCATGTCGATCGCCGACCTCGTCGGTGAGTACTTCGAGTCGCCCGAGCTGCAGGGTGTGCTGTCGGTGTCGGGGGTGATCGGCACGTGGGCCGGCCCGCGATCACCGGGCACCGCCTTCGTGATGGCGCACCACAAGGTGGGCGATGTCGGCGACGGCGAGCTCGGGTCATGGGGCTTCCCGGAGGGCGGCATGGGCGGCCTCACGTCGGCCATGGCCAGCGCGGCGCGATCTTTCGGCGTGGAGATCCGCACGGAAGCGGCGGTCGAGCGCATCACCGTGCGCGACGGAGTCGTGACGGGGGTCGTGCTCGAAGGCGGCACCGAGATGACCGCGCCCGTCGTGCTCACCACCGTGCACCCGAAGACGGCGTTCCTGCAGATGCTCGACCGGCGCGACCTGCCGGCCGATTTTGTCGATGACATCGAGCGCTGGCACACCCGCTCGGGCACGGTGAAGATCAACCTGGCCGTCGATCGCCTGCCCGAGTTCGCCTCCAAGCCGGGCTTCGATCCGGAGGTGCACGGCGGCACCATCGTGCTCGCTCGCAGCCTCGACGAGGTGGAGAACGCCTTCCAGGACGCCGTCGCCGGCCGGCCCGCGGCACGGCCGTTCGCCGACATCTGCATCCCGTCGGTGTTCGACCACACGCTGGCGCCTGAGGGCCAGCACATCGTCTCCATGTTCACGCAGTGGGTGCCCCACGAGTGGTCGGCGGCGCCGCACACGGGTGAACTGGAGGCCTACGCCGACACCGTCGTGGCGACGATGGACGAGGTGGCGCCGGGCTTCACCGACTCCATCCTGCACCGCACCGTGATCGGCCCCCACGAGATGGAGCGCACCTACGGCTTGCTCGGCGGCAACATCTTCCACGGCGAGCTGTCGCCCAACCAGCTCTTCCACCTGCGGCCCGCGCCCGGCTGGGCCGACTTCCGCACGCCCGTCCAGGGGCTGTACCAGGGCGGTTCGGCGACCCACGGCGGTGGTGGCGTGACCGGCATTCCTGCCCTCAACGCCGTTCGCCAGATCGCTCATGACGAGCGGCGACGCCGTTGGCGGCGAAGGGGTGCTGCGGGGCGTTAACGTCCGCGTCGATGGCCGCGATCGATGCTGATGCCCTGAAGTCCTACACGTTCACGCTGTTCTCCAAACTGGAGGGCGCGATCACGACGATGATGATCCATCTCGGCGACCGCCTCGGGCTCTACCGAGCGCTGGCGGCGGCCGACGGGCCGGTCACCAGTGGCGAACTGGCCGCCCGCACGGAGCTGGACGAGCGATGGGTGCGCGAGTGGTTGTACAACCAGGGTGCGGCCAAGCTCGTGGCCTTCGACGAGGACGGCTCGCACTTCTGGCTGACGCCGGAGGGCGTTGCCGTCACGGCCGATGCCGACAGCCCCTACTACGGCCTGGGCATGTTCCTGCGCGTGCCGTCGATGTCGCTTTCGGTGGAGCCCCTCCTGAATTCGTTCCGGACCGGCGTCGGCTACGACTACGACGCCCGCGGCACCGATGTGGCCTCGAGCGTCGAGATGGGTACGGCACCGTGGTACGAGCACTCCCTCGTGCCGGTCCTGCTACCGATGCTCGACGGCGTGGAGGATCGTGTCCGGGCCGGAGGCCGCATCGTCGACATCGGGTGTGGGTCCGGACGGGCGGTGCTCAAGCTCGCCGAGGCGTATCCCGCCGCCGACGTCCACGGTTACGACATCTCGGTCCTCGCCCTCGAACGGGCCGAGGCCAACCGCGCCGCACGCGGCGTCACCAACGCGTCGTTCCACAACGCGCGGGTCGACCCACTGCCCAGCGACGCGTCGGCTGATCTGGTGATCACGTTCGACTGCATCCACGACATGACCCATCCTCAGGAGATGATGGCCGCCATCCGCGACACCATCGCTCCCGACGGGTCGTGGCTCCTGGTCGACATCAAGGCGCGTGACACCTTCACCGAGAACGCGGCCAAGAACCCGATGGCCTCGATGATGTACGGCATGTCGGTGATGTCGTGCATGGCATCGGCGCTGTCGGCCCCCGGTGGCGCCGGCCTGGGCACCCTCGGGCTCCCCGAGTCGCGGGCCAAGGCCATGGCCGAGGCCGCTGGTTTCACGCGCTTCCGTCGCCTCAAGGTCGACCACGCCGTCAACGCGTTCTACGAGATCCAACCCTGAAAGCGACGAGTCGCCCTTCATCGCGCAACCGGTCGATCTCCACTTCCTGCTGGACGAGGTGAAGGACGGCGGCAACGTCGGCGTCGCGGACATCACGATGCGTCACGCTCATCTCGGCCCAGGCGTCCCACAGCACCGCAGTCATGCAGTCAACAGTCGCGCCGGCGACGTGGGGGGCTCGTGAGTCGATCGGACCTTCCGCATGGTCCGATCGGCCTTTCTGCACCTACTGGCTCGGGGTCCTGTCGGCCAAGCTCGCGGTGGCACACTGCCCCGATGCTCGACGTTGTCATCGCCGTTGCCGAACCCCAAGACGCCGGCGAGATCCTCACCCTGCAACGGGCCGCCTTCCTGCGTGACGCGCAGCTCTACAACGACCCGTTCATGTCGTCGCTGACGCAGACCACCGACGAGATACGGGCCGAGATCACCGACCCGGAGCGCATCGTGCTGAAGGCCACCGCCGGCCATCGCATCGTCGGTTCGGTGCGCGGCCACCTCGTGGACGGCGCCTGCTCCATCGGGCGGCTGATGACGGCGCCCGATCTCGAGGGCCACGGAATCGGCGGCCAGTTGATGGCGGCCATCGAGGAGCGCGCCGCCCCGCTGGTCGAGCGCTACGAGCTGCACACCGGAGGCAAGAGCGCAGCCAACATCGCCATGTACGAGCGTCGGGGTTACCGCCTGGTCGCCGGGCACTCCGACGGCTCGGGGATGACCATCGTCAGCATGACCAAGCCCGTGGACCGGTAGCGGCCGTGCTCGTTGATCTGCTGTTCGACCCGTTCGGCGCCCGCTGGGACGATGTGCACGACGGCGCCGTCGCCGCCGAGGAAGCAGGCTTCGCCGGCGTCTGGCTGTACGACCACCTGGCCGGGTCGGTGCACGGCGCCCGCAGCGTGCTCGAGTGCTGGACCACGCTCACCGCGTTGGCCGCCACGGTGCCCCGGTTGAACATCGGTCCCCTCGTGCTCAACGTGGCCAACCGCGACCCGGGCACGGTGGCGGTGATGGCGGCGACCCTGCAACAGGTGAGCGGCGGGCGCCTGCTCCTGGGCCTTGGTGCCGGGGGCGGAACCGACACGCCCTACGCCGCCGAGCAGGTGGCCCTCGGTCGTGCCGTGTCAGGCGGTGCCGCCCGCCGCCGGGCGGTCGAGGACGCCGTGGCGGTGCTGCGCGCCGTCTGGACCGGCGCCACCGGCGGGGCCAGCGGCTTCCTGCGCCCCGAGCCGCCGCCGCCCGTCGTGATCGGCGGGTTCGGCCCGAAGATGGCCGAGCTCGCCGGGCGCGTCGGCGATGGCTTGAACACGCCGGCCGGTCCTCGTCTCGGCGCGCTCGTGGACGTGGCCCGGGAGGCCCACGCCCGGTCGGGACGCGACCCGGCCGATTTCGTGGTGACCGCGTCGGGCCGGGCTACGCCGCCGCGAGCTGGAGCGCCTCGGCCGCCTGGGCGTCGATCGCGTCATCGTCTTCGTGGCCCCGCCCTTCCGCGACGCGGTGGCGCGGGCCCATGACGGCCTCACCAGCTGAGCCACGGCCGACTCAGGTCGGTCGATGTCGCGGTGCGCGGTCGGCAACGGTGGCGCCGGCTACTTCTCGTCGCGGTTCGCTAGCAAATGTGACGCGCTGGCGCACCGAGAAGCTCGGATGCACCGAGAACTCGGCTCGGAACGCTCACACGATGTGGCATCGACCCCGGGAGGCCGCCCAAGGCGACACCATCGCTACCGACCGTGCTCGTCGCCCGTCCGGGCTTCGCGCTCAGCGACCTACTGCTAGGCGATAGGTGTCGTAATCGACGCCAAAGCGCCGTCAATACGCCTCGGGCCAGTCCGGCGCTAGCGCAGGCTCAACCCAAGCCAGGGTTGACGGGTTCGTCGGCACAGACCCCGGCGGCGTAGAGCTCGTCGATCTCGGCGTCGGTCAGCCCCACGATGGCCGACAGCACCTCGCGAGTGTGCTCGCCGAAGAGGGGCGAGTGCCGGATGAGGCTGGGGTTGCACTCCACGAGGCGCCAGGCGATGCCGGCCTGCTTGTAGCGGATCATCTTCGGATGGGGCAGGTGCACCCAGAAGTGGCGCCGGAGCAGCTGCGGGTCCTCGTGGATCTCGCCGGTGTCGAGGATGCGCCCAGCCGGCACGCCGGCCGCCTGCAGGTCCTCCATCACGTCCTGCGGATCGCGATCTCGGGCCCAAGCGGCGATCACCTCGTCGAGCTCGTCGTGGCGGGCCTGGCGTTCCTCCAAGCTGAGACCCGCCAGGTCGTCGCGGCCGAGCACGCCGCAGCACGCCCGCCACTCGTCGTCGGTCACCACCGACACCACGACCCACTGGTCCTCACCGGCGGTCTGGTACGCCCCCTGGGGAGCCCACCGATCGCTGCGGTTGCCGTGATGGCGCGGGCTGGTCTCGCCGTTCAGCGACGCGGCCACGAACGCCTCCCCGGCCAGCGCGGCGGCCCCTTCGCGCTGCGCGAGGTCGATGTAGCTGCCCTTCCCGGTGCGGTGCCGCTTGGCCAGCGCCAACGCCACCGCGGCGGCGGCGTACGTGCCCCCGACCGGATCGCCGTAGGAGATGCCGGTCTTGAACGGCTCGTCCTCGTCGGCGTAGCCGGTCAGCGAGCACAATGCACTCATCAGCTCGATGACGGGTCCGAACCCCACGAGGTCCTGGTCGGCACCGGTCTTGCCGAACGCGGCCATCGACACGAGGATGACGTCGGGCCGAACCGCCGTGAGCACGTCGTAGCCGAGCCCGAGCTTGTCGAGCACGTCGGCGCGGTAGTTCTCGATGACGACGTCGCAGCTGGCCACCAGCTTGAGGAAGACGTCGTGACCCTTCTGGTCGGCGAGGTCCAGGATGAGCGACTTCTTGTCCCGGTTGTACTCGTTGAAGTAGAAGGCGCTGTTCCAGGGATCGGCCACGCCGGGTTGCGCCAGCAACGTGCGGATGTTGTCCCACGCCTTGGGCGACTCCACCTTGATCACCTCGGCGCCCATCTCCGCCATCAACTTGGTGGCGTAGGGACCCGCCCACATCATGGTGAGGTCGGCCACGCGGATGCCGTCGAGCGGTCGCTTCTTCATGACGCCGTTCCTTCCAGCCATTCCTTCTGCACCGAGGCCGTGTCCTCGCCCGGTTCGTGCTGACGGTCGAGGTGGCGCCAGCCGACGCCGGCAAACGGCCGTCCCGGCACCCGGGCCACGCCGCCGGCGGTCTCCACGTCGTCCCAGAGGTCACGCTCGATCAGGCTGGCCGACGCCAGCAGATCGGCGGGGGTGAGCGCCACGCCGATGGGCACCTTGAACTTGCGGCCGATGGCGATCATCTCCTCCATCGTGCGCTCCAGCGTGAACACGTAGATCTTGGCGGCCAGCTCCTCCGGGTGCTCCATGCGGTACGTGGGGTCGAGGTAGTCGCCTTCGATCAGCTCGGGATCGTCCATGGCCCGGAACAGGTTGGGCACCTGGCGCTGCAGGGTGAAGATCCCGCAGTAGCCGTCGACGCAGGGGTAGATGCCCCACTCGGCGCGGGTCTGGTTGCCCATGCGCGGCATGATCGGGCCGCCGTAGGCAGTGGCGGGGCCGTACAGCTCGACCGTGCCCGCCGCGGTCTCCTGCAGCGAGATGTCGAGCCAGTCGCCCTCACCCTGCAGTACGGCACCGAGGTGAGCGGTGGCCGTGGCGGCGAAGGCGTGCAGGCCGCCGAAGTACTGCGCCTGGCTGCCGCCCGACACCAGCGGCTCCCGGTCGAAGTTGCCGGTCAGCGTCATGAAGCCGCCCATGGCGAAGCTCACGATGTTGGTCGCCTTGTAGTTCCGGTAGGGACCGGTTTGGCCGAACGGTGAGATCGACGTGATGATGAGTGACGGCTTGGCGGCGCGCAGCTCGGCGGGCGCCAGGCCGAGACGGTCGAGGCGACCCGGCGGACCCTCTTCCACCAGGATGTCGGCCGCCAGCACCAGCGCCCGGAGGTCCACACCGGCAGCGTCGGCCCGGCGCTTGCCGGCGACCAGATACGTCTCCTCGGCCGGGGTGAGGGGCGGGCCTTCCTGGAGACCCTCGACCCGCACCACGTCGGCTCCGAAGCCGGCGAGCTGCCTCGTGGCGAAGGCGCCGGCGATGCCTCCAGCCAGCTCCACGACGCGGACGCCGTCGAGCGGTAGTTCCTCGACCGTCTGTGTCGCCACCGTGTCTCCTTGCTGCTCGTGTCGGACGGGCCGCGTGATCGTTGCACCGGTCATCGTTCCACCGGCGGCGGCCGAGTTCCCAATGAGGGCAGTCTGCCAGGGCCGAAGCTACGTTCCCGCCCGAGGAGCCCAGCCTTTGCGCGGTGGACCTGGTGCGTGCTGCGCGATGTGGCCAACAAGGTGATGCCGCTCGTCGTGTCCTAACGTGCGCGGCTGTGGCGAGCCCGCAGTTCGAGAAGCTGGTCGGCATCCTCCGTGATCGCCGCCAGCCCACTGATCATGTTCCCGTCGAGAAGCTCCGGGCCGGGATGGAGGCCACGGCGCTGCCCGTGGCCGACGACATCTCCGTGGTGGAGATCGACGCCGGCGGCATCCCCGCCGAGTGGGTGGCCGCGCCTGGGGTGGCCGATGACCGGGCGGTGCTGTACCTCCACGGCGGCGGTTACGTCATGGGCTCACCCACGACCCACCGCAAACTGGCCGGCGAAGTGTCGCGGGCCAGCGGCGCTCGCGTCCTGCTGATCGACTACCGGTTGGCACCCGAGCACCAGCTGCCGGCGGCGGTGGACGACGCGGTGCAGGCCTACGGCTGGCTGCTCGCCGAAGGCATTGCGCCCGGCTCGATCGCCGTCGCCGGCGACTCGGCCGGCGGGGGACTGACGGTGGCGACGCTGCTGGCGCTGCGCGACGGCGGACTGGCGCCGCCGGCCGCCGCCGTCTGCATCTCGGCGTGGGTGGACTTCACCGGTGAGTCGGCGTCGATCGTGAGCCGAGCCGACCGCGACCCCATCGTGAACGCCGGCGACCTGAAGCGGTTCTCGGCGTGGTACCTCGGCGATGCCGACGTCAGGGCGTCGTCACCGGTGCACGCCGACCTGAGCGACCTGCCGCCACTGCTGGTGCACGTCGGCGACGACGAGGTGCTGCTGGACGACTCGGTGCTGCTGGCCGAGCGGGCCGGCGCCGCCGGTGTGGACGTGACGCTCGAGGTGTGGCCGGAGATGTTCCACGTGTGGCACGCGTTCGCCGGGCGCGTGCCCGAGGCAACGGCGGCCGTGGAGCAGGCTGGTGCCTTCATCCAGCGCTCGATGACGGCGGCTCAGCCCGCCGTGTAGCACCGCGGGCGGCGCGGCGGCGCCGTCAGGTCACGTCTGCAGGCTCAGCACGGCGCCGGCCAGCCAGTCGAGGTCGGCGGCCGGGTCGGTCGCGTCGACCGGTCGCAGCACGAACTTGGACAGCCCCGCATCGATGTGGCGCCCGAGCAGCTCGGTGAGGGCGGGCGCCCCGACGGGAACGATGTCGGTGAGGTCACCGTCCTTGCGGCGGGCGCGCAGGCCGGCCTCCACCGCCGCCGGCACCGCCGTGCGGGCGTACGGCAGGCTGATCCCGAAGTGCTCGGGGTCGATGGCCCGACCGAGCTCGCCGGCGCGCCGCAGGATGGTCTCACGGCCGCGACGAGCTTCGTCGGGCGTGAGCGCCGCCGTGAGCCAGCCATCCGACGCGCGGGCGGCGCGCTCGAGGGCGCGGGGGCCGGTACCCCCCACCCAGAGCTCGAGCGGGTCCTGGAACGGCGTGGGATCGACGGCGATGCCGTCGAAGTCGAACTGGTGGTCGTGGAAGTCGACGCGGTCGCCGGCCCACCACCGCCGCAGCAGCTCGATGATGAGTTCGACGTGGGCGCCCCGGTCGCCGCTGGCGTACCCGAGGGCGCGGCGCTCGCCGGGCTGATCGAGCCCCGGTACCAACGACAGCAGGAGGCGGCCACCGCTGAGCTGATCGAGCTGTGCCAGCTGGCGGGCCAGCAGCATGGGGTTGCGCCCGATCGGCACGATGTTGGTGCCCAGCTTGAGCCGGTCGGTGATGGCGGCCACGTACGTGAGGGTGACGAGGGGATCGCCGATGGCGCCGAGGGGGACGTCGGACAGCCAGATCGTGTCGAAGCCCAGGGCCTCGGTGCGGGTGGCGAACGCGGCCACCGCGGCGGCGTCGAAGCGACCGCCGCCGGGGGAGACGGCGAAGCGGACCTTCACCGGCTGCTCACGAGGCCGCCGTGGCCACATCGACCAGCACCTTGCCCGTGGCACCGTGCTCGACGGCGTCGTGGGCGGCGGCGATGTCGTCGAGGGCGAAGCGATGCGCGGGCAGCAGGGTGAGCGCGCCGTCGGCGGCGGCCGCAGTGACGTCGGCGACCGCGTGCGCGATGGCCGCCGGCGGCATGCGGTACACCAGCACGAAGCGCAGCGTGGTGTTGGCGAACATCAGCCCGATCGTGGAAAACGTTGGCTCCGTGGGCTCGTTGGCGTAGGTGACGATGGTGCCGTTGCCGGCCAGGACCGACCGGTCGAGATCGGCGTTCGTGGTGAGGGCCACCTCGATGATGCGGTGGACGCCATCGGGTGCGGCCGCCTTGATCTGCTCCTTGGCATCGCCGTCGCGGTAGTTGACGACGTGATCGGCACCGGCGGCACCGGCGATGGCGGCCTTGGCGTCGGAGCTGACGGTCGTGATCACGTGGGCACCGGCCCGACGGGCGAGCTCGATGGCGGCGTGACCCACGGCGCCGGCGCCCCCGGCCACGAGCACGGTCTGGCCGTCGATCGGGCCGTCCGCGAACAGGCATCGGTGCGCCGTCATGGCCGGGATGCCCAAGGTGGCGCCGAGATCGAAGTCGACGCCGTCGGGCAGCGGCACCGCCAGGATGGCGGGCAGCACGAGCCACTCGGTCGCCGTGCCCCATTGCCGCTGCCAGGAAGCGTGGTAGAGCCACACCCGCTGGCCGAGCCGGCCGGGTTCGACGCCCTCACCGACGGCGTCGATCACGCCGGCGCCATCCTGGTTGGGTACCAGGAACGGGAACGGCAGCGCCGCCCCGGGGCGGCCGGTCCTGGCCTTCCAGTCGGTGGGGTTCACACCGGACACGGCGACCCGCACGCGGACCTCGCCGGCGGCCGGTTCGGGCTTGCCCATCTCGACGACGCGCAGCACCTCGGCCGCGGGACCGTACCGGTCGTACATGGCCACGCGCATGGTGGGGACAACCGGCCGTCGCGCCCCACGATTCCCCGATAGGTCGAGGCCCGCCCTGATCCACCGGGAAGTTGTTCGCCAGCGGCACGAATTCGAGCGCGCCGGTGAACAACTTCGCGACAGCGAGGCCGGCCGGAGGGCGGCGCGGGCCGGCCGCGGCCCGCTGGCGCCGCAGTGCGGCGGCGTGCTGGCGAAGCACCGATTGTCTGAGCGAAGCGAGGCCGGCCGGAGGGGGCGCGGGCCGGCCGCGGCCCGCTGGCGCCGCAGTGCGGCGGCGTGCTGGCGAAGCACCGATTGTCTGAGCGAAGCGAGGCCGGCCGGAGGGGGCGCGGGCCGGCCGCGGCCCGCTGGCGCCGCAGTGCGGCGGCGTGCTGGCGAAGCACCGATTGTCTGAGCGAAGCGAGCCCGGCCGGAGGGGGCGCGGGCCGGCCGCGGCCCGCTGGCGCCGCAGTGCGGCGGCGTGCTGGCGAAGCACCGATTGTCTGAGCGAAGCGAGGCCGGCCGGAGGCCGGCGAAGAATTACGGCGGGTGCACCCGTTCGGCCAGGAGCACCGTGCCCTGCTGGTCACGCACCACGAACTCGCTCACCAGCAGCCGGTCGAGCAGCTGCGCGTCCGACGGCTGGAACAGTGCCGTATCGACCAGCAGCCACTTCACCTTGGCCGGATCGCCGAGCGCGGTCGGCGAGATGCCGTAGTTCTTGTTCACCCACGGGTTCGGGAACGTGTACACGATCGGGCGGTGGGTGAGATGGGGGACCGTGTAGTAGTCGGCTGACACTCCGTCGCTGGAACCGATGCGGGCCAGCATGCGGTCGCGCGGTGCTACGTCGGTGGGCTCCGGTATCGGCCAGTACCCGGCGCGGTACTCGATGCCGATCGGTGACACGCCCCACGCCGTCGTGGCCGCCAGCGCGCAGGCGCAGGTGAAGCCGATCGTGAACCGCATCGGCCCGTCCCCCAGGCGGCGGCGCTCCACCCAGCGCCGGATGCGGGCGACGCCCTCCACCATGGCGATCCCCAACGCCACCATCGGTAGCGCCTGGTAGTGGTAGCGCAGGTCCCACGTGAAGTTGGCCGTCGAGAGCAGGTTCACGACCGCTTGGGGCAGGCCGAGCAGCAGCACCTCGGGCGCGGCCAGGGGAGTGAACCCGAACGGCGCCGTGATGTTCAGGGCGTAGGACCCGGCGCCGTTGTCCGACAGCCGTTCCACGATGCGGTCCGGATGGGCCAGGCCGGTCTTCAGCACCTCCGACGGCGTGGTGCCCAGGTTGCCGTACAGCCCCCCGTAGACGGTGCCCCCGCCGGCCACATGGGGCACCAGCCAGGCCCCGAAGACGATGAACCAGGCCAGGCCACCGGCGATGACGTAGGCGCCGATCCTGCGCCGGCCCCGGATGAGGTACAGCAGCCCCAACCCCACGACCAGGAGGCTGACGTCCTCCTTCCACGCCATCGCCACCACCAGCGTCACGACGAACGGCAGCCAGCGCCGTTGGTCGCCGAACCAGTACGCCCAGAGCAGGAACGGGATGGCCATCACCTCGGGGTGGAAGCTCTCCCAGGCGAAGAACTGCAGCGGCGGCTGCAGCAGCCACACCAGCGCCAGCGCCAGGGCCCACCACGAGTTGACCAGGCGATGGCGCGCCAGCAGGTAGATCGGGATGGCCGCCGAGGCGATGGCCACGACCTGCAGCACGTTCCAGGCGTTCGGCCCTGCGCCGAGCCACTGCAGCGGCACCAGCAGGTAGAACGCGAAGGTGGCGTGATGCCCGAACACGGGTAGGCCGCGCACCGTGTCGAACGACTGGCCGTGGGCCAGCAGCCAGATCGCCTGATCGTGGATGCCGAGGTCGAAGTCGATGGTGCGGTAGCGGTCCTGGCGCAGCACCACCAGCATCGAGAAGACGAAGGCCCACACGGCCATGGCCAACCCGAGGACGGCGGCGGCCGGCTCGTCGCGGATCCGCACCGCCAGGCGCGACGCCGCCCGATCAGGCCGAGCCTCGGTGAGCCAGTACTTCCACCCCGATCGCCGGACCGGGGCGAGATGCCCCGCCGTGGTCACGCCACGACGCGAGCGACCCGCTTGGCAGCCCGCTCGAAGGATCCCTCCGGCACACCCAGCTCCATGGCCGCGGCGCGGCGGACGTAGCTGAGCAACTGGTCCCGCGTCAGCAGGCCCTCGTGCACCGTGACCTGGAGACCGAGGCCGTCCAGGAGGGCCGTGAGGCGCCACGAGGTGGCTTCGGGATCGGGGCAGAGGAACTCGTCGGCGGCCACGCCTTCGCGCACGACGTCGGCCATGACCTGCTGCCACTGCAAGTCCAGCTCTTGGCTGATCTTCTGCAGCGTGGGGCTGCGCAGGGCCTCACCCCACCCGTCTATCCACAACATCCAGCCCGGCTCGGCCTCGACGTGGCCGTACAGGCGGATCACTCGCTCCAGCCGTTCGATGGCGGTGGCCCCCCGCTCGACCTCGGCGTGCAGGCGGGCCAGGTCGGCTTCGGCCGCCCATTGGAAGGCCTCGGCCAGCAGCTGGTCCTTGGACTCGAAGTGGTAGTGGATCAGCCCGGTGGACACGCCCAGCTTGGCCGCGACGTCACCGATGCGAGTGGCCCCGAAGCCGCGCTCGATCACGACCTGGCAGGTGACCTCCAGGATCTCGTTGCGGCGCTCCTCGACGCTCGGCCTGCGCACGTTGCGGGAGGCTAGTGCTCGCATCGGACGGCTCCTCGGCCACCACGCCGAACTAGACGATGTCGGCCCGACAGGCCACGCCTCCGGCACCGTCCACGATGCGCAGCTCCACCAGGGAGGGGACGCGGTCCACCCGCCCGGCCCAGGCCCAACGGCCGTCGGTCAACGACCGCATGGGGCCGATGTCGACCACCTTGCCGTCGCCGTCCACCCCGACGAGCCGGTAGCTCGCGCCGTCGAGGCCGTAGGCGACGTTCACCAGCACCCACGGGTCCTGGCCACGCGAGACGTAGGCGTCGCCGAGGTGGTGGTCGTCGGTGCCCACCATCGGCACCACCCGCAGGACGCGTGCATTCAGGGCGACGTCGTTCGACGGCGAGTGGCGGCTGGCCACGACCGACACCGTGCCCACCACACCGATGGCGACCGCCGCCACGGCCGCCGCGACGAGGTGACGCGTCCGCCATCGTCGCGGCGCTGCCGCAATCCGTTGGGGGGCCGGGGCCTCGGCCCGAATGGCGGCCAGCACCTGCTCGGCCAACGCCGGGGGCGGCTCGACAGCCGGAACGAGAGCGGCCAGGCCGTCGACGACATCGGACAGGTCGCGCACCTCTGCCCGGCAGGCGGGGCAGCGGGCCATGTGGCTGAGCACGTCGGCCCGTACGGCTCCGTCCAGTGACCCCAGGGCCATCTCGGGGGCCAGCTCCTGCACGTCGGCGCAATCGATCGTCATGACTCGTCCCCGTCGAGGCGCGGGGCGTCTTCGATGTACGCGGCCCGCAGGCGGCGCAAACCCGCCCGGATGCGGGTCTTGGCCGTGCCGAGCGGGATCCGCTCGGCGGTGGCGACCTCGCTGGCCGACAGCCCGCCGTAGGCCGCCAGCACGACGGCGCGGCGCTGCTCGACGGGCAGGCCGGCCAGCTCGAGGCGCAGGCGCCGGGCGTCGTCGTCGTTCTCGGCCGCGACCGCAGGCCCGTCAGCAGGGCCGACGTTGGTGATCATCGGTTCCAGGCGGGTCGGGTCGACCGGTTCGCTGCGCCGCATCCGGAGCGTGTCGATGGCGAGATGGCGCACGATCGACAGGACCCACGTGGCTACGGTGCCCCGGCGCGGATCGAACGAAGCGGCGTGGCGCCACGCCCGTAGCAGGGCCTCCTGGGCGACGTCTTCGGCCACGACCCGGTCGCCGACCAACTGGAGGGCCAGGCCGTAGGCCCGGGGCGAGAACCGGGTCACGAAGACGCGCGCCGCGACCGGGTCGCTCGCCGCGAGGCCGGCGAGTACCGCGTCGTCAGAAGGTTCCGCCACGCCTTGGCCTACGTTCGCAGGGGGTCGTTCGGCTTTTCGCCTCCGTACTTCCCGTCCCACCCGCCCTAGCGTGCCATGAACGCCTATGAACGCCCTGCACCGTCCCGCACCGCTCGACCTCGATGCCGTGGCCCTGGCCGGGCGCCCGCTCGACGAGGCCCGGATGCTGCCGGCGGCGGCCTATCTGGACGAGGCCGTGCTGGCATGGGAGCGCGACCACCTGTTCGCCGCCACGTGGATGTGTCTCGGCCGCGCCGACATGGTGGACCGTCCCGGGCGCCAGGTCGCCGTGGCCGCCGGGCCGTCGAGCGTGCTCGTGGCTCGCGATGGCGGCGGCGTGCTCCAGGTCGTGGCCAACGTGTGCCGCCATCGGGGCCACGAGTTGTTGCCGGTCGGCACCCCTGCCGAGCGCAACGTGGTGCAGTGCCCGTACCACGCGTGGACCTATGAGCTCGACGGCCGCCTTCGATCGGCGCCCAAGCTGCCTCAGCGCCCGGCGGGCGCCGACGACCTGGCGCTGGTGCCGGTACGCCACGCCGAGTGGGGGGGCTGGCTCTTCGTGGACATGAGCGGCGGCGCGCCCGACCTCGCCGAGCACCTGGGGGGCCTGGCCGCCGTGGCCCATCCCTGGCTGACTGGCGAGCTGGTGGTGGCGGCCACTCACACCTACCGGTCGACGCCAATTGGAAGCTCGTCCAACCGTTGCAACCAGGAACCAAACACCAACGAGCACCCCAGAATGGCTAACTCGCCGCCCATACAAGACCGAAAGGAGTTAACGACTGGTGATTTCACCGACGCCGACGAGCCTTTGCGGCTGTTTGCCGACTGGTTCGCCGAGGCCAGCGGGCGGAACCCGCCGACGCCAGCGCAATGACGCTCGCCACCGTCGATGCCGAACGGCCTCCCGAACGCCCGGATGGTGCTTGCTCAAGGGATTCGACGAGCGGGGGTTCGTCTTCTACACCAATGCCGACAGCCCCAAGGGCCGCGAGCTGGCGCGCCAGCCGAAGGCCGCGCTGGTGTTCCACTGGAAGTCGCTCAACCGCCAGGTCCGCCTGCGTGGACTGGTCGAGCCGGTCGACGCCGCAGGAAGCCGACGCCTATTTTGCACCCGGCCGCGGCTGGCGCAGATCGGCGCCTGGGCCAGCAAGCAATCGGCGCCGCTCGAAAGCCGCATGGCGTTCGAGAAGGCGATTGCGTCGACGATGGCCAGTTCGTGCCATCGGCACCGTGCCGCGCCCGCCGAACTGGTCGGGCTACCGCGCTGAAGCCGCTTGTCATGGAATTCTGGCATGACCGTCCCTACCGCCTGCACGACCGGATCGAGTTCCGCCGCGCCGCGCCCGACGAGCCTGGAGCAAGACGCGGCTTTACCCGTGAGCTAGGCGTGAGCGGGTTCGAGACGCCCGCCCCGCTTTGCCGCCAAGTGGACCACTTGTGACGTCACATAAGATTATTCATAGCGTAAGACATTCGTAGCGTAATGATGACGACGCCCCACGACAACCAGCCGCGCCGCGCACTGCTCCTGACCGGAGCGAGCCGCGGCATCGGCCATGCCACGGTGAAGCGCTTCTCCGCCGCCGGCTGGCGCGTCATCACCTGTTCGCGCCACGCCTTCCCCGGAAACTGCCCGTGGGAGACGGGCCCCGAGGACCACATCCAGGTCGATCTCGCCGATCCCGACAACACCGCTGCGGCGATCGAGTGAGATCAAGCGGCGGCTCGACAACGGCCTGCTGCACGCGCTGGTCAACAACGCCGCGATCTCGCCCAAGGCCGACGGCGGCAAGCGGCTGTCCATCGATCGACACCACGCTCGATGCTCTGGCAGCACGTGTTCCAGGTCAACTTCTTCGCGCCGATCATGCTGGCGCGCGGCCTGATCGACGAGCTGAAGGCCGCCAAAGGCTCGGTCGTCAACGTCACCTCGATCGCCGGCTCGCGCGTGCATCCCTTCGCCGGCACCGCCTATTCCACCTCGAAGGCGGCGCTCGCCGTCGCTGACCCGCGAAATGGCGGCCGATTTCGGCCCGCTCGGCATCCGCGTCAATGCGATCGCGCCGGGCGAGATCGACACCGCGATCCTATCGCCCGGCACCGAGAAGATCGTCGCGCACCAGATTCCGCTGCACCGGCTCGGCACGCCGGACGAGGTCGCCAAGATCATCTACGTGCTGTGCACGGAGACGTCGTCCTACGTGAACGGCGCCGAAATTCACATCAACGGCGGCCAGCACGTTTAATCGAGCGCACGGTAGCCGCGATCACAGCCACTTCTTCCAGCGGAAATATGCGAGCGGACCGATCGCGGCGGCGATCATGAACGCGATCGCCACGGGGTAGCCGAACTCCCAGTTGCAGCTCCGGCATGATTTGAAGTTCATGCCGTAGATCGAGGCGACCAGCGTCGGCGGCATGAAGCACCACCGCCACCACCGAGAAAATCTTGATGATGTTGTTCTGCTCAGATTGACGACGCCGAGCATGGCGTCGAGCAGGAACGTGATCTTGTTGGAGAGATAGGCGGCGTGGTCGGACAGCGACTGCACGTCGCGCTGCATGCCGCGCAGCTGCGCGCGCGTCTCCTTGGCCCAGTTCATGCTGTCGGCCTCGTTGGCGAGATAGAGCAGCACGCGGCCGATCGAGACCAGGCTTTCGCGCACCTTGGAGGTGAGGTCGCCCTTGCGGCCGATGCGCCTTGAGAATGTTCCGGTAGTCTGTGTGCGCTCGATGCCCGGCGTCTTCCGGCTCGAAGATCTCATGCGACACCTGGTCGACGTCGGCGCCGATGCGCTCCAGAATATCGGCGGAGCGATCGATCACCGCGTCGAGCAGTTCCATCAGGACCGATTTCGCCGTTGGCGCCGGCGGGCAGGTGCGCCGAGCCTGTTGCCGACGATCATGAACGGGCGCGGATCGTCGTAGCGGACCGTGACCAGCCGGTGACCGGACAGAATGAAGGTGACCGGCGTGGTCTTCGGCGTTTCGTCTCGGACTGGCACATCAGGGTCGCGGTCATGTAGCGCGCGCCGTTCTCGACATAGAGACGGCTCGTGACCTCGATTTCCTGCATCTCTTCGCGGGTCGGAACGGCGATGCCGAGATGGCGCTCGACGAGCTTGTCCTCGGTCAGTGTCGGCGTGACGAGATCGAACCAGATCGCGTTGTCGGGAACGGCGCGCCGTTGGCGTCGACCTCGATGCGTTCGAGGCACGTGCCGTGGGGAACATAGACCGTCAGCATGATCCCTCCCCCGCGCGCCGCGGCGCGACAGCGACGACCGCATGGCCCGGCGTCAATGATGGCCCAATCACCGCGATCTTGCAAGCAGTATTGAATGACCGCTCCGGCCGGGACGCGGGGCGCGACAATCAGAGACCGGCACCGGCGTGAATGACGGCCGGGCGGAGCTCCGAACGCTTGCGGCGATGGCCGGATCAGGCCGCTTCCAGCATCCTGAGGCGCCAGCGTTCAGCCGCAGCTGTCGCGCAGCCACCGCTTGGGCGGACGTCGGCTGGCGGTTCTCGGCAGTCGCCCTGATAGGCGCAGCGCCGCCGCGACCGCCGAGATGCCGATCTTGCCGTAGCGGCCGTCGAGGCTCGCGGTCGCGCGCTTGCGGCAGGTTGGACTCGGCCGCATCGTTCGCGCTTCATTTCATTCTCCTTAGCGTCTTCATCGTGATCTTGCGTGTTCGTTCCGACGGTTAGCGGAACATTTCTCACTATGCTCGACGGAGTGCGGCGGAAATGGGCAGCAAATCGTGTCCATCGTGCATTTCGCGACGGCCGGCCTCACGACAGCGCGATCTGGTAAATCCTTGACTTAAGCCGCTCAGTCGCGCTCACGCAGTTGCTGCCGCGGCGCCTGCAGGTGCGTATTCGCCGCCAAAAATTGCGTATTGCAGCAGCTCCAGACCGCCACTGCGGCATTCTTGCAACAGGCTGCGGAGGACAATGCACGGCGAAGCCGCTTACTGGCTGGAAGTACTGGGCACTTTTCAGTTATTTGTTGGCAGGTGGACGAATCGAACGTCCGGCGCGAGCCGCGCCACAATCGCGGAATAGGGTATGTCATGGCAGTGCGGAACGTGCAGCTCTTCTGTCGTTCTGGGCTTGCTGCTCGGCGGCTGCATGCAGGCGACGCTCGAGCCGGCATCGACGCCAGCTTTACGCCGCGCGACAAGAAGCTGCTGGCGAATCCGCCGTATGAGCAGGCGACGATCCCGGAAGCCTTATCAGCGCCACATCGTCGACTATCACCGCTACGAAGCGCCGGGCTCGATCGTCGTCGATACCGATGCGCGCTACCTCTATTACGTGCTGCCGAACAAGAAGGCGATCCGCTACGGCGTGACCGTCGGCGAAGAGGCGCTGTCGTGGTACGGCGTCGCCAAGGTCGGCCGCAAGGAAGAATGGCCGTCCTGGGTTCCGACCGCCGAAATCAAGCAGCGCATTGCCGGACTGCCGAATTTCGTCGAAGGCGGCCCGCGCAATCCGCTCGGCGCGCGCGGCATCTATCTCTACCAGGGCAACAAGGACACGCTGTTCCGCATCCACGGCACCAATCAGCCGGAATATATCGGACAGGCGATCTCGTCCGGCTGCATCCGCATGACCAACGAGGACGTGATCGACCTCTACAATCGCGTGAAGATGGGCGCGATCGTGGTGGTGCTGGCGCCGCAGCAGGGCGATTCGCCCGGCCAACCCGCGCGTCGCGATGAGCAGCTCCGACGCGGCGAACTAAGCAAGCGATTTCGAGTGGGCTGGAAGAATGGCGCCGGCCGCGATGCCGGCGCTGTCTTTTTGGCGCGCTGATCGACAGCAGCGCTTAGCCGAGAGCTGCTCGCGCCTTCGCCCAGTCCGAGCGTTCGGTCGAGCGCGCGGCCGAGCCGGTCGAACAGGTCGTCGATCTCCTGCCTCGGAGATGACGAGCGGCGGACAGATCGACACCACGTCGCCCGGCAGGAAGCGCACGATCAGGCCCTCCTCCTCGGCGAACGCGACCGCGCGCGGGCCGACGCCCGCCTTCGGATCGAACGAGCGCTTGCTCGCCTTGTCGGCGACCAGTTCGACGGCTCCGACCAGGCCGAGCCCGCGCGCCTCCCCGACCAGCGGATGCGTCGCCGAGCGCCGCCAGCCGGGCCTGGAACTGCGGCGCCTTGCGCGCGGCCTGCTCCGACGATGCGCTCGCGCGCGTAGATCTCCAGCGTCTTGAGCGCCACGGCGGCCGCGACCGGATGGCCGGAATAGGTGAAGCCGTGGCCGAAGGTGCCGATCTTGCGGCTCTCGATCGAGCATCGCCTGGTACATCGTCTCCGGCACCGTCACGCGCCGCCATCGGCACGTAGGCCGGAGGTCAGCGCCTTGGCGAGCGAGATCGAATGCGGCTCGAAAGCCGAACGCCTCGCAGCCGAACATCGGTGCCGAGCCGGCCGAAGCCGCAGATCACCTCGTCGCAGATCGATGTAGATGTCGTACCTGCGCGCAGACCGCCATGATCTTGTCGAAATAGCTCGCGGGCGGCACGATCACGCCGCCCGCGCCCATCACCGGCTCGGCGATGAAGGCCGCGACCGTGTCCGGTCCCTCGCGCAGGATCAACGCTTCCAGTTCGGCGGCAAGCCGCGTCGCAGAACGTCCTCCTCGCTCTCGCCGTCCTGCGCAAAGCGGTAGTGATGCGGGCAGCCGGTGTGGAGGATGCCGGCGATCGGCAGGTCGAAATCGATCTGGTTGGCCGGCAGACCGGTGAGCGAGGCCGCTGCGATGGTCACGCCGTGATAGGCCTTCTGCGCGGCTGATGATCTTCTTCTTTTGCGGCCGGCCGAGCGCGTTGTTCATGTACCAGACGAGCTTGATCTGGGTGTCGTTCGCCTCCGAGCCGGAATTGCAGAAGAACACCTTGGAGGTCGGCACCGGCGCGATCTCCTTGAGCTTCTCGGCGAGCTCGATCGCGCGGGTCGTGGCTCTTGCCGCCGAACAGATGCGCGAAGGAGAGCTTGCGCATCTGCGCGGCGGCGGCCTCGACGAGTTCCTCGTTGCCCCAGCCGAGCGCGGTGCACCACAGCCCCGCCATGCCCTCGATATAGGGACGGCCCGCGGTGTCATAGACCTAGATGCCCTGGCCGCGCTCGATCACCAGCGGACCGGTGTCGCGGAACGTCGCGAGATTGGTGTAGGGATGGATGAGCGATCTCGATGTCGCGGGCGGCGAGATTGTCAGCATTCGCCATCCTACCGCTCAAGGCGCTGCGGTGGAAAGTAGCGGCTTGGAGAACCGGCGCTATTGCGCGAGCAGCCGACGGCTTCGGTCTTGGGCCGCGGCAGCGGCAATGGGATCGCGCCGACGACGTCGGCGGCGGCGCCACCTCGGGATCGCACGTCCCATTGGCAGATTCCGCGAGCCCGGGCGGCGCTGCATCAGGTCCACGTGGATGTGGTTCTCGTGGTAGCCGTCGGAGCCCGGCCCCAGCACGGTCGAGAAGCGCGCGCACACGCTCGCGCTCAACCCTCACGGAATTCCTGTGACACCTTCGGGTCGGTTGGATCGACCGACTTGCCGTTGAGCGAGCTTGAGGCTCTGATGTCGAGCGCATTGCCCTTGCCGTGCTCGCTGATCGTCGCGCCGACGACGTTGTTTCGGCCGCGGCAATCGTAGGAATCGTAGTTCTGCACGGCGCGCAGCGGCGAACCGAGATCAAGCGCGGCAGCTGCGCCAGATCCTCCCGCACCCAATCAACGATCGCCTCCGCCATGGTGCAGCGGAGCATCGCCGGCGGATTGAGGTGACACGGCTCTCGTCCGGCAGCACCACCGCTTCGAGCCGCACCAAGTCATCACGCCGCATTCGCCCGGTCCCTCGATGGCGTCAACGATGGCGCAATCGCGACGTCGGACATCAAACGGATCCGGCAAGCCGACGGCGCCGAGGCGACCGGCGCCACTTGTGGCGACGGAGCCTCCGTCTCTGTGTTGGAATAGGGCCGCGGGCGTGGCAGCGGAATATCTTGCGCCGCCGCGAAGTCGGCCAGGGTCACGGCAACCATGATGGCGCAAATGCGTTTCACGCGACCCGCTTCCGCATCAATTGCGGCGATTTCGAGTCGCATTGTGCCGTCGCCAGTCGATCGGCGCAACTGAGTCCGACGCCAATACCAGTCTTCCGATAGGCCTCTCCCAGGGTGATGATGTTCATTTATGCGGCGGCGTGAATTATTCTGAGCTGTTAAGATCGTTCGATCCCATCATCCCAGCCGCAACGACCCGTCCGAACCGCGAACAACAACAAGGCATTGGCCGATGGCTCAGTTCGACGCGGTCGTCTGCGGGCTCGGTGTCATGGGCAGCGCCGCGCTTTACCATTTGGCGCGCCGCGGCCGGCGCGTGCTTGGGATTGATCGCTTCACACCCGGGCACGATCGCGGCTCGTCCCATGGCGAAACCCGCATAATCCGCCTCGCCTATTTCGAGCATCCGTCCTACGTGCCGCTCGTCCGCCATGCCTATGAGCTGTGGCGAGAGCTCGAAGTCGAAGCCGGAAGTCCGCTGCTTCATATCACCGGCATCGCCGAAATCGGCCCGCCCGACGGGCCGTTGGTCGCCGGCACGCTCGCGGCGGCGCGGCTGCACGACATCCCCCATGAGCTGGTCAAAGCATCGGAGGTCATGCGGCGGTATCCGGCGTTTCGCCTGCCGCCGCACTATGCCGCTGTACTGCAGCCTGACGGAGGTTTCGTCGAGGCGGAGCCAGCGATTGAAGCGTTGCTGGCGCTGGCTCGAAAGCATGGCGCCGAAATCCGCAGCGGCGTGACGATCCGCGCCATCGAGCCGGGGAACGACAAGGTGCGCGTCGTGACCGACGCCGCAGCGATTGAGGCAGGCACGGCGATCGTCGCCGCCGGACCGTGGACGGCCTCCCTGCTCCCACCACCGATCCCGCCGCTGCGGGTGACGCGGCAAGTCCTGGGCTGGTTCGCACCGACGGTCGAGGACCATTTTTTGCGCGAGCGGTTCCCGGTGTTCCTGATCGAAAGCGCCCATGGCATCCACTACGGATTTCCGCGGCATGGTGGCGGAGGGCTTGGCGGCGGGAGCCATGGAACCGCAATCAAGGTCGCGAAACATCACCATCGCGACGAGGCTGTCGATCCCGAGCGCTATGACCGGACCGTCTCGGCCGAGGATGAGGCGCTGATCCGCGCGGCCATCGCCGAGCACCTGCCGGACGCGAACGGCCCGCTGCTGAGCGCAACGACCTGCCTCTACACCGTCACTCCCGACGGTGACTTCATCATCGACCGGCTGCCCAGCGCACCGTCAGTCATTGTTGCATCACCCTGCTCCGGCCACGGCTTCAAATTCGCTCCGGTCATCGGCGAAATCTTGGCCGATCTCACCGATGGGCGACCGACCCGACACGACATATCCCGGTTTCGGATTGACCGTTTCCGTTGACACTCGCCACCCGAAGCTGAGCGCGAAATAATCCTGCGCCGCAGACTATCCCGGCGGAAGAAATCAGGATTTGGCTTGTTAGCGGAACAAGCCGGCCGTCCCGGCTGTTCCTTGAACAATATAACACCCGACGGAAGCCAGGAGGATGTCAATGAAACGAACCACCCAAATCGCACTCGCCGCTACGGTCGCGCTCGCAGCAGCGACGACGACGGCCGGCCTGCACGCCCAGCAAAGCGCGATGACTTTCTTCATCAGCAGCACCGGCTCGGGCAACGGCGGCAATCTCGGCGGGCTTGAGGGCGCCGATGCGATCTGCCAACGGCTGGCACAGGCGGCCGGCGCCGGCGCCAAGACTTGGCGCGCCTACCTGAGCACCACCGGCGCCAAATCTCTGAACGCGCGTGACCGGATCGGCCGCGGTCCTTGGCAGAATGTGAAGGGCGAGGTGATTGCCCGCACGCTTGATGAACTTCACAGCGACAAGAACAACCTCAACAAGCAAACCGCGCTCACCGAGACTGGCCAGGTCGTCAACGGTCGTGGCGACAAGCCCAACATGCATGACATCCTCACCGGCTCGTCCTCGGATGGCCGGGCCGTCACCACCGGCGGCGACACCACGTGCAACAACTGGACCAGCAGCGATGCAGGGTCTGCGATCGTCGGACATCACGATCGGCAGGGTCTCAACACCTCGCCGCCGATGCTGTCCTGGAATTCGTCGCACCCCACCAAAGGCTGCAGCCAGCCGGGTCTGGTCAGCACCGGCGGTGCCGGCCGGCTCTACTGCTTCGCCACGAATTGATCGCTCAATTGGAATCGATAAGGCCGTCGGGCGCAAGCGCCCGGCGGCCTCAATCTATTTCTCTCATCTATTTCTGCGGTGCAAACGCCTTGGCGTATTGCGCGGCGATCGCCGGCGGCGTTCCGACGATCAGCGCGACCACTTTGTCGACGGCTTCGCCAGGCACGAAATCGAATTCGACCTTGGCTCTTGTCCGCTTCCGCCAGGAACTCCTTGTCCTGGGCGAGTTCCAGCACCGCCTTGCGCAGCAGCGCGACCCGCTCGGCCGGAACGCCCGGCGGCGCGATCAGCGGGCGCGCGGCGGTCTTCTGGGTGAAATGCAAGTTCCAGGACTTTGCGGTCTTCCGCGTTCTTGATGAAGTCGAGAGCCGAGGGCAGGTCCTTAAGCTCCGGTTCCTTGTGCAGCGCGCCCTGCATCAGCAAGGTGATCTGCTTGTCGCGCAGCCATTGCGGGCGCACCGCTTTGAGGCTCGACCAAGACCAGTCGGCGATGCCTTGCACCTCGCCACGTTCGATGGCGAGGGCAATCTGCGACGTGCTGTTGTATCCCGTGACCACCTTGAACTTGGTGCCAATCAGCGAATTGTAGAGCTTTGGCGTCGTCTCGGGATCGACGCCGGTGATGCCGCCGACGATCAACTCCTTGTCGAACAAATCGCTTGCGATTTTGACTGGCGCCGTGTGCCAGGCCAGTGTCACCGCGGTCTCGCTGTTGAGGCTGCCAAGCCAGTTGAACTTCTCGATGTCGAACCGCGTGCTCGATGGGTAGATCAGCTTGGCCAGCAGGATGCCGCGTTGCAGCAGCGCGATCGTGGTGCCGTCCTTCGGTGCGGCGCTAGCCATGAAGAATGGAACAGCGAGATCGAGGCGGCGGCTTGTGCCGGCGGATGATCGAGGTGTTTGGGCTGGACACCCACGCGTTGATCCTGGACATGACCAACTTCGCCGTTCGTTCATCGACTCGGGCAACCAGCGGGCGCCGATCGCGCAGCGCGGGAAGGCCAAGCAGAAACGCTACGACCTGCGCATCGTCGGTCTCCGGGCCCAGCCGTCACCACCGCGATGGCGGTATCCCGCTGCTCTCCCGCGCCTACCCGGGCAACCAGGTCGACGTCACCCAGTTCCCAACCCATGATCGAGGAGTTGGACGCCCGATGAGCGCTTTAACATGACACGGCGGGGTGCCCCCCTGGGCGGGGTAACGGGCGGAAAATAAGAAGGGCGAGGCCACCGTGACCTTCGACGCCGGCCAAAACTGCCAACCCAACTTCCACCCCGGCTGGCCGAGCTGGGCCTGCACTTCGTCGGGTCGGTCCCCCCCCCGAGTGACCATCCCGACCTGCTCGCCCGCCCGGCCACCGACCGCCAGGTGGTGCCCGCCTACGCCGCGACGAGCCGACTATCCGCGTTCGAGACCAACTGCGATGGTGCTTCGGCCAGCAACGGCGAGTTGTCCTGACCCATTCCCCGGGCCTGCACACCGCCCAGGCAGGCCGAGGCTGCACGCCCAGACCCTGCGCAAGGCCACCGCCGCGGGGCTGACCGAGCTGACCGGCACGGCTGGCCCGGGGCCGGACCCGCCGCCCACCGCAAGGAGGTGCAGGGCCGAGATCGAGCACCATCCTGCGCCCCCCGCTGGGTGGCCCGGGTCATCGCCACCGAGCTGACCGGGGACACCCCCCGCCCGACGCTGCGGCTGGCCTGGCGGATCGACGAAAACGCCCACGCCGCCCGCTGGAGGAGGAGATCTTCGGTAAACGGATCCTGGTCACCGACCACCACGCCTGGCCCCTGGACCAGGTCATCGACGCCTACCGGTCCCAGGAGTACCTCGAAGCCGGGTTCCCGCACGCCAGGCCAAGGACCCGCACGTGGTGTCCTTCGCCCCGATCCGCCACTTCACCGACCACAAGATCCGCGTGCACCTGTTCACCTGCGTGCTCGCCCTGGCCATCGCCCACCTGATGCGCCGCGAAACCACCCCGCGCCGGCCTGGCCCCTCTCGGTGCCCCGCAGCTGCTTGGCCGGCTCGAAGGGCTCAGGCGAGACCGTCCTGCTCTACCAGGGCGAACGCGGCCCCCCCCAGGCCCGCCACACGATCACCAGAGATAGACCCCCACCCAGCAGCGCACCTCCTACACGACCTTCGACCTCCCCCCAGGTACGCCCCGCACCGCTGACGTGGGTAATACGCCACAACTGAAGATCGAAAACCCAGCCATGGACCTGCGGAAACACGGCGGAAGCCTCAAGAATCTTTTGGAAACTCGGGCTAGACGATCTATTCCGAACCCTTCGGCGTGTCTGCTTGATCGAAAAGGGTTGGAGGGTGTCGATGGCCGCTCGTGCCTGCTGACCTCGACACCCTCCTGACCGCACTGTACGTGTTCGTCGATGACCAGATCCTGCCGCCCGAACGTCGTCGGCCAGGACGGCCCAAGCGGCTCACCGACGCCGAGTTGGTCTGCCTGGCCGTAGCGCAGGTGATGCTGGATTGCCCCTCGCAGGCACGCTGGCTGCGTTTCTGCTCGCCTGGGTGGGATGTTCCCCTACCTGCCCAAGCAGCCCGGCTACTGCAAGCGGATCAACGCTGCCGGGCCGCTGCTGGACAAGGCCCTGCACGCGCTGGCCGCGCAGGTCTCGGTCGACTCTGACGCGTTCCGGTTCATCGACGCGACGCCGGTGCCCTGCGGCACCTCCCGGCCCACCCGACAACGCTCCGACCTGGCTGGCTGGGCCAACTACGGCTACTGCGCCAGCCACTCCCGCTGGTACTGGGGTCTGAAGCTGTATCTGGTCACCACCGCCCACGGCATGCCGGTGACGTGGTGTCTGGCCGATCCCAAACTCGGCGAACGCGAGGTCGCCCTCGAACTACTCGGCCACGCCCGCGACCACCACCTGCTGCCCCCGGTGGTGGTGCTCATCGGCGACAAGGGCTTTCTCCGGACACGGCTTCGAGGCCCAGGCCGCCGAGTTGAACGTGCGCTTCGTCCGCCCCGACCGACGCGATGAGACCCGCCGTCACGGCAACCTCGCCGGCATCCGCCAGCTCATCGAGTCCGTCTACGACACCGCGAAGGGACAGCTGTCGCTGGAAGGACACGGCGGGCGCACCCCCGCCGGCGTCTATGCCCGCATCGCCCAGCGTCTACTTGCCCTGGCCGCCGCCATCTGGCACAACCGCATCACCGGCGCGACCACCCCACGGTCCCTGACCGCCTACGACCACTGATCTTAGGAATAGATCAGGCCGCCGACCGGGCCGTCCCCGGACACCGGGGAAGGCGATCTGATCATAGGGCGCAAACAACCGCTCGAATTCTGATCATGCTCGGGTACGCCGTGCCGACTCAACGAGCAGGGGTCCGCCGCGGTGTATCGGGTCGCTCTGGCGAATCAGCGCAGGCGGGTTACCGCAAGCGCGGTGAGCATTTGTTTCCTGCCGAGTCCGGATTCGCGCGCGTAGTTCAATTCATAGCGCGGCCGCACCCCGGGCGATGCCTCATCGCGGTCGAATCGGCGGTGTGGCCAATCGGGCTGGTGATGGTAGGGAGGTCGTGAGGTGCGACGACGGCGCTGGAGACTTGTCGCGTTCCTCGTCGTGGTTGCGTGGATGGCATCAGCGCCGGGGCCAGCAGCGGGATTCGGCACGATCGACAGCGGCGGGCAGAATCGCGAGCACGAACGGATAACGCGGGCAGCACTGGCTTGTACGGGAAGCGCCGGATCCACAATAGCCTGTTTTGAGCCGAGATCCATCGATTATCTCGCAGGACATGGCCGCGAATTCGGGGCGATCGGAGCGCCCGACCGCGACGAGTTGTCCGATCCTACTGCGCATTGCGACAACGCCGACTTCCACTCCGGCGAATACCCGCACACCCGCGACCAGGCAACTGCCGCACTCATGGATTGTTTGCGACATCTGCGCAGCCGGTTCGGAGAAGCGGTCGACAGCGCCCAGGGTCTCCTCGACGACCAGGGGCGAGTGATCGACGCCGAGGTGCGAATCGAACCGGAGTGCAAGCCGGGCGATCGCGCAGAGGGCCGTGCTAAATGCGCGTCCCTCGAGGGGCTCGGGCGAGTCCTGCACGCGGCGCAGGACTTCTATGCGCACAGCAACTGGGTAGATGAAGCGGACCCGGACCGTCCGAGCGGAGTCGACAACCCGCCAGGCTTGAATCTACCTGGGCCGAGCCCGCTGCTCGACCTGCGCAGTGCGACGACTGCGAGCGTGTCGTTCAATCTGACAACCGGTTGCTACGTGCCGAGAGACGAGGTTCCCGGCGTCGGTGACTGCGCCCAGCGGGTCACTCATGCGGCGCTCAACAAGGACAGGGGGCTGATCGACCCCGATACCGGGAAGGCCACCGATCCGACAACACCGCGCGGCATGATCGGAAACAACTTCGCCAAGGCCGTCTCGGGAGCCATCGCCGAGACCCGCCGCCAGTGGCAGGACTTTCAGTCTGAGTTGACCGCCCGGTACGGTGAAGAACGGGCGGAACTCATGACCTGCTCACTTACTCAGGACGATCCGGTCAATGACTGCCGCAGTGGTGAATGGCAGGGGCGCCAGTCATCGGAGGTCTTGCCGTCGGATTTGTGGTTGCGGCGGTCGCTGCAGTAATGCTTGTGATTCGTCGCCGACGTCGTGGACGCCGCTTTACCCTGCCCACTTGACAACCCGGTCTACATATCAGTGCAGTGCCAGTTTCAAGGCGATGACGGCCACGCCGATCGGACCGCTCATGGTCGCCCACCCGAGAGCGCCGGCCACAGGCGTCCGAGCGGCGCGCGGCGCCGTATCCCAGGTCGGCGAGCAGCACGGTGGACAGGCACAACGCCGCCAGCACGGCGGCCCGCAGCTCCGCACCGAGGACCGATGCGACGAGCAGCACGACCACCGGGGTGTAGGAGGACTCCAGCGTCGGCCAGCCATGTCGCAGCGCGGCCGCGACGTTCCGCCGATCGAGAACCCGCCCTCGGGCTCCCGCGGCAAGCAGCTCGGCGTAGCGCTCGGTCGCCCAGTACACGAACAGCGTGGCGACGACCGTGATGACGACCTGGCCGAGAGTGCCGTGCAGGCTCGCCGCGACCATGACGGCTGCACCGACCACAGTTCCGTGGATCGCATCGGCGAGCTCCTGCTCGTTCGTCCATCGGGAGCCGATCCGGCCGGTGGCCCGTCTGGCTCCGGGGTCTCCGGCCCTGGTCGGCTTCCGTGCGTTGGTCGGCTCCCGCGGTCGGCTCCTGCGGTCGGTGGCCGCGGTTCCCGGGTCACCTCGTGGAGGGGGCCGGGCGGCTGTCCGTGTAGGCCGGGGTGACGGGCTCGGGTTGCTTGCCCAGCAGCTTCGCCTTGGCGTGCTGGAATTCCTCGTCGGAGATGGTGCCCCGGTCCCGGAGGTCGGCGAGCTTGGCGAGTTCATCGGCGGTACTCGTGCTCGTTGCGGCGGTCTCGCGGACGTATTGGCTGAATGCCTGCTGGTTGCGCTGTGCTCGGTCCAGGGCGCGCTCGTTCATCGAGCGCCCGCGCGCGATCAGGTAGACCAGGGCGCCCAGCCAGGGGAAGAAGATCAGGAATACCGTCCAGAGCGCCTTGCCCCATCCGGACATCTCGTGGTCTCCGAAGAGGTCGGCGAAGATCCTGAACAGCAGAGCGATCCACGCGAATAAGATCATGAACCAGAAGATGGAGCCGACCACGTCCCAGAAATTCATGTCCTACTCCTTCGTTACCGCTGTGCGCACCGCGCGGGCGCGAGGCCGCCGCTGAGGGGGCAACCGTCTCGCGGTCGCGGCTGATCGGCATCACCCGCGTCGGGCGAGGTTGCCTCGGCCCTGCTTGTAGGACGGGCGGCCACTATCCGGTCGTCGACCGGCCCTGCCCGTCAAGGCCTTCCGCCACCCAGCTCCTTGCGTCGGCGAGATCGGCCACCGGAAAGCCACGGATCTTGCCGGGGACGAGGATCGAGAGCAGTCGCAGCGCCGGCCGTAGCCAACTTTCATCGCTGACGACACAGACCCGCTCGTATGCGGTGGCGTGGCGGGCTGCGAACTTGAACTCCTCCTGCGCCGCGTCTCCGTCGTACTCGCGGAGCTGCGGCCCCAGCAGGTACAGCAGGCGCAATTTGTGGCCGCCGGCGATCTGTCGTCGTAACACCGGAGCCACGACGTCCTCGAAATCGTCGTCGTCGATCTCCCCGACAGCCTCGAAACCGATCGTACCGGGGGGCATGTCGAATATCTGCTTGAACACGGTCTCAGGTCCTCGTGTGTGCTCGGCGGTCGTCGAGTGGGCGCAGGACGTCAGTGGCCCGCCCGGTCTGCGGTGATCGTGGCGCCGCCGCGCCGGCCACGCCTCATCTGCGGGGGGTGAACGGCGGCGTCGCCGGAAGGGACGCCGCCGACCTCACGCGCTTCGTCCGGGGTCGCCTCCTCCGTAGCGGCTCACAGAACCGCCTGCCGCGGGCAGTTGCTGGAGAGAGACCAACTCCAAGCCCAGCGCGCTGCACAACGCGAGGAGTTCGCGCAGATGCGCCTCGTCGACCACGTGGGCGTAGATGATCGATTCTGGCGGGACGGGCTGCACGATCATGTCGCTGAACGCGTCCCGGGCACGGTCTGACAGCAGTCCGCTCACCCGAAACTCGTAGCGCACACCCACCATATTCGATCACCTCCGAGAACCCGGACCGCCCTGCCAACCAGCACGTCGTCGCCAGCTATCGAGAACGGCCGGCAACGTCGGGGACCTCACAATGTCTCCTTCAGCTCGCGGCGGCACCGCCCGTGCCGGATGACGCGGTTTCGACAGCGCGGCGCACGACTCTCTCCTCGGGCCTCGAGCCGAGGTACTCCCGCCGCCACCCCGCGCGGTGATCTCGGGATGCGTCTGGGCGGACGCCTCGTCGAGAAGGACCTCTGGCCCGCTCGTCGGCCGGTCGTGAGTCAGCGACGGCGAGTGCGTCGATCTCGACCAGCATGACCTCATGGGGCAGGTCGACGAAGACGGGTGGTGCGGGCGGGGAGTGCGCCGCTGCGCATGTGTTCGGTGAGGAACTCCGCGTACACCTCGTTCATCCCGTGAAGTCGTCGCGGCGGGTGAGGTGGACCCGGAACATCAGGACGTCCTCGACACCGGCGCCACCGGCCTCCAGAACCGCCCGCACGCTCTCCAAGGTGCGTCGGGTCTGCGCGCACATCGCCCGCCCCGACGTACTCGCCAGTCGTGGGGTCGACTGCGCCCTGGCCGGAAACCTGCAGGAGGCCCCCTTGCGGACGCTCTGGCTGGACGTGCGGGCGGGCGCCGGCGCATCGTCGGTCAGGACGACGGTCTCAAATGTCGGGGCGGTCATGCGGAGTGTCCTTTCGACGCGTCGGACCCGGCTACCCGAGGGACGAGGCCGGGAGCTCGGGCCCTACCGCCCGGCCTCTTCCGCCGGTCCAACCGCAGTCCCGGGAGATCTTCTCGGTGACGGTGAGCAGCGCGGGCAGCAACTCCAGGAGTTGCGCCTCGGTGAGCACGATGTCGGGCACCGACACCGACACCGACACCGACACGGCGGCGACGGCCCGGCCCGACGCGCTGCGCACGGGCGCACGATGCAGTTGATGGAGTTCTCGTTCTCCTCGCGGTCGTGGGCCCAGCCCTGCTCGCGCACCTGCGCCAGCTCGGCGAGGAACTCGTCCCGCGAGGTGATGGTGCGGGGCGTCATCCGGGTGAAGGTCGCGCCGGCGAGCACGCTCTCCAGCTCGGCAGGCGACAGGTCGGCCGCCAGTACCTTCCCGGCCGCGGTGGAGTGCACGGGTGCGCGCAGCCCGATCCGCGAGGCCATGCGGAGCTGGTCGGTGCGACTCCAGCTTGTCGATGTAGACGATCTCGCTTCCCGAGAGCTCGGACAGGTGGGTCGTGCGACCGTGTTCGCGGTTGAACGCGGTCAGGTGCGGGGCGGCGATTCCGCGGACCTCCCGCTGCTCCAGCCCGCGGCTGTGCAACCAGCCTTGCAAGTGACGCAATGAGAGGAGAGGTGATGGCCGGATCCGTCGTCGGCCCGCAGCGGTCGGACCCGGAGGCGCTCGCGAGGCTCGCGCAGCGTCGGCTCGACCCGCTGGAGAAGGCGCTCCCGCCGGGAAGTGCCGAGGCCACGGCTGCGGAGTTCCTGGCCCGACGCCCGCACCTGTCGGCGTTCGCCACCCCGGTGCTCGTGCTGGACGCGTCCTCGATCGACGCCAACGTGGCACGGATGGCCGCGTGGTGCGCGGAGCGCGGCGTCGGCCTCGCACCGCACGGGAAGACGACGATGGCCCCGGTCCTCTGGGAGCGGCAGCTCGCCGCGGGCGCCTGGGGGATCACGCTGGCCACGCCGTCGCAGGTGCGGGTGGCGCTCGCGTTCGGACTGCGCCGGGTGCTGCTGGCGAACGCGCTCGTCGACCCGGTCGGTATCGCCGCGGTGAGCCGCGCGCTCGACGCCGATCCCGAGCTGCAGGTGCTGTCCTGGGTGGACTCCGTGTCGTCCGTCGCCGCGATGGATGCCGTTCTCACGGAGCTTCGCCCCGCACGCCCGCTGACCGTGCTCGTCGAGCTCGGCGCTCCGGGCGGGCGCACGGGCGCCCGCGACCTGCCGGCGGCGCGCGCCGTGGCGACTGCCGTCGCCGCGAGCCCGCACCTGCACTTGGGCGGGGTCGCCGGTTACGAGGGCGCGCTGGCCCACGACGCATCCCCGGCGGCGCTCGACGCCGTCCGCCGCTACCTGCGCGACCTCGCCGCGCTGCACGCCGGGCTCGCCGGCACCTACGAGGTCGAGGTCGACGACGTGGTCGTCACCGCCGGCGGCAGCGCCTTCTTCGACGACGTCGCGGACGTCCTCGGCCCGCTGGCCGGGTCGGGTACTCGGGTCCTGCTGCGCTCCGGCGCCTACGTCATCCACGACGACGGCTTCTACCGGGGCATCTCGCCCCTCGCCCGGCACGGCGACACCCCGCTGGCATCGGCGATGCACGCCTGGGCCCGCGTCGTCTCCCGACCCGAGCCCGGGCTCGCCCTGCTCGACGCCGGCAAGCGGGACGTCCCGTTCGACGAAGGGCTGCCCGAGCCGCAGCTGGCCGCCGACGCGCTCGGGGGTCCGGCGCGCCCGCTGGCCGGGGAGATCACCGCGGTCAACGACCAGCACGCGTTCCTGCGCCTGGCTCCCGACACCGCATTGGACGTCGGCCACGTCGTCCGGCTCGGCCTGTCGCACCCCTGCACGGCCTTCGACAAGTGGCGGGAGATCCCGGTGGTCGCCGGGTCGGGGGAGCCGGATCCCGTCGTCGTCGACCTCGTCCGCACCTACTTCTGAAGAAGAGGGTCCCGTGTCCACGCTCATCCGGGGCCGTCGGCCTGTCAGCGGGGTTCACCTACACCCCGGCGTGTACGCGGACAACGCCGAGCTGCTCGCCCTGTGCGCGACCGTCGGCGAGCTCGGCGGGTTCTTCGCGCCGCACCACCGCTCGTACGGCAAGGGCGCGCTCGACGCGTACACCGAGATGATCGACCTCACCATCCCCGCCGAATGCCCGCTGCACCTCTCACACGCGACGATGAACTTCGCGCCGAACAAGGGCCGCGCCGGCGAGCTGCTGGCCATGCTCGACGGGCGATCGCCGACGGCGCTGACATCACCCTCGACACCTACCCGTACCTGCCCGGCGCCACCACGCTCTCGGCGGCGCTGCCGAGCTGGTCGTCCGCGGGCGGCAGGACGCGGCGCTCGCCCGGCTGCGCGATCCCGGCGCTCGCCCGGATCCGCGACGACCTGGAGGTCCACGGCTCGGACGGCTGCCACGGCGTGGTCGCCGAGTGGGACACTATCGAGATCAGCGGGGTTACCCAAACCGAGCCTCACCGGCCGCGCCGCCGCGCGCCTGCGGTTGCGTGACCGCGGCTTGGTCACCGCCGCCTCCCGGACGGAGCCGTCGCATGACCCCGACCCCTTCATCGGAGCGCTATACGACCGCCTTCCTCGCGTGGCTGCAGCACGACACCGCCGGCCGCTCACGCTCGCCACCACTCAGTGTCGCTCGTCGCCCTGGCCGCCGGGCTGCCGGTCTCCCAGCTGGTCGGGACGCCGCTCAAGTCGTCCGACTCCATCCTGGAGAAGGGCTTCGGCGCCATCCTCGGTCACGTCGCCCCGATCATCGGCCTCGGCACGGTGTTCGGCGCGATCATGGAACGGTCGGGTGGTGCGGACGCGCTCACGTCGCGCCTGCTGCGGCTGTTCGGTCCAAGGGAGCGCCGCTCGCGATGGGGCTCACCGGCCTGATCTTCGGCATCCCCGTGTTCTTCGACATCGGCATCTTCGTGCTGGCACCGCTGGTCTACGTCGCGGCGAAGCAGGGCGGGCGGTCGCTCGTGCTCTACGCGCTGCCGATGCTCGCCGGCCTGTCCATGACGCATGCATTCCTGCCGCCGCACCCGGGTCTGGTCGCGGCGGCCGGGCTGCTGGGCGTGAGCCTGGGCTGGCTCATCCTCATCGGACTGATCTGCGGGATCCCCGCGTGGCTTGTCGGCGGCTGATCCTGAGCGCGACGTTCGGCAGCGTCGTCCTGGCCCCGGGCAACCTGCAGTCGGTCGTGTTCTTCCTCGGCACGCCGGCGATCGCGCTGACCGTGGCGGTCCTACTCGCCATGTACCTGCTGGGTATCCGGCGTGGCATGACCGTCGGCGAGCCGGCGCGGATCACCGGGAAGTCGCTCAAGCCGATCGGCATGATCCCTCTCGTCGTCGGCGCCGGCGCCTGGCCCGGGGCTCCGCGACCGTCGCCATCGTCACGACGGCCGGCATCATCGCGCCCCCGGTCGCTGCGGCGGGCTACTCCCAGGCGCAGATCGCGCCAATTGTCATTGCCGTCTCGGCCGGCTCGACCATCGCGAGACACGTCAACGACGGCGGCTTCTGGATCGTCGCGAAGTACTTCAACATATCGGTGAAGGACACGCCCAAGACCTGGACCGTGCTCGAGACGTCCTGTCGGTCGTCGGGTTTCTCATGGCGGGCCTCGTCTGGCTGGTCGTCTGAGCGGGTCCAGCCAGCGGGTCGCGGCGTCGAAGGTGTCCGCGGGCGTGCTGTTGAAGGCGATCGCGGCGCCGGGCGCGTGCCGGTGCACCAGGTTGACGACGCGTTCGAACAGGCCGAGCTGGTCGTCGGGCTTGCGGACACCACCGCCGACGACGACCACCTCCCACGGCCGGCTGTGCAGCGCCTCGGTCACGACCGCCTCGACGTCGTCACTCCCGTCGAGCCCGAACAGGCAGCTCTCCGCGCCGACACCGGCCTCGGCGAAGCGGGCCATGCCGACGGCGATCGCCTCGGCCACCGGTGCGGGGTCCCACGGCCCCGGCACCCGGTACGGGTCGAGCCCGATCACCAGGACCCGCGGCTCGGAAGCGGTCGTGTCCACTCGTCCAACGTAGCCGCGGAGCCGGCAGGCACAGGCCGTGGTCGGGGCAGGAGCAGGCAGGAGTCCCCGAACTCGTGCCAGCGGTATCGGGCGGCCAGCGCGGCCGCGTAGGCGCGCTCGACCAGGTCCGGACCGGCCAAGGCCTCGAGGAGCAGCAGATGTGAGGCGTCGGGCTCGTGCCAGCCGGTGACGAGCCCGTCGACTACGCGGCACGATCGGTTCGGGCCGAGGACCAGCTCGGTGAAGCCGCTGCCGGCCCGCAGCGACCCGTCGGGACCGGCGACGCTCTCCAGGGCGCGCACGACGGTCGTTCCGACCGCGACGACACGCCCACCGCGGGTCCGGGCCTCGGTCACGCGGTGCGCGGTGGTGTCCGGGACCCGGTACCACTCGACCGGTGGTGCCTCGCCGGCCTCGGTCGAGGACACCCCGGTGTGCAGGGTCACCTCCGCCACCTCGACGTCGTGGCGGGCGAGCTCGGCGAGCACGTGCGAGGTGAACGGCCGGCCCGCGCTGGGCATCTCGGCGCTGCCCGGGTCCCGGGAGAACACCGTCTGGTAGGCCGCCAGGGGCGGGCGCACGCGCAGGTGGCCGTAGGTGATCGGGCGGCCGACCCGGTCCAGCCAGCCCGGCACGCCACCCTCGACGGGAACACGAGCCACCCACAGCCGGCTGCCGACGTCGCGGACCGGATCCGGGTGCGCGGCGAGCAGAGTGGCTGTCACCCCGCGGGGCAGCCGGAGCACGTCGCCGGCACGCGCGTCCCGGATCTGCGCGGCGCCGCCGGGTGAGCGCAACTCCACGACCCAGTCGCTTCCGTGCGGTACCTGGTGGGAGACGTGCACGGTGACCGGTCTTCCGTCGGCCCGCCACCCGTCGACCGCCGCGGCGTGGGTGGCGGAGGTGTTGACGACGACGAGGTCGCCAGGCCGGAGGAACGCGGCGAGGTCGCGGAACAGAGCGTGCCGGACCGGCCGGTCGGCTGCGGCGACGAGCAGGCGCACCTCGTCGCGGGCCAGCCCGCGCTGCTCGGGCGGCTCGGTCGCGCCCAGCTCGGGCGGCAGGGTGAAGCGGGTGTGCGGAGCTGTCGGGCGTGTCATCGGAGGCTCGCCAGCAGGTCTGCCGCGCGGTAGCGGCCGCTGTCCGGACGGTCGTCGAGCAGTCGCAACAGCGCCGGCACCACGGTCGCGGGGTCCGCGCGGTCGGAGATGTCCTCGCCCGGGAAGGCGGCCTGGTGCATCGCGGTGCGCATGTCGCCGGGGTCGAAGGCGTACACGCGCAGATCCGGGTGCTCGGCCGCGAGGACGGCCGCGATGTGGTCCAGCGCGGCCTTGGCCGAGCCGTACCCGCCCCAGCCGGGGTAGGCCTCGACGGCGGCGTCGGAGCTGAGCACGACGACGGTCGGGGCCGGTGCGCGCTGCAACGCGGGCAGCGCGAGCTGGGTGAGCGCCACCGGAGCGAGCACGTCGACCTCGTACACGCGGCGCAGCGCGTCGAGCGGGTAGGCGGCCAGCCTCGGCAGGGGAGACGGGCCGAGCGCGCTCGCGTTGTGCACGAGCAGGTCCAACCGCTGTCCCGCAGCGGCCACCACCGCGGTCCGGTGTCCCGGATCGGTGACGTCTCCCGGCACCGCGCGGACGTTGGCCAGCCCTGCGGTCGCCGCGTTCAGCGCGGCGGCGTCGCGGGCGTCGACCGCGCACGCCCAACCGCGGGCGACCATCGCGCCGAGCAGCGCCCGGCCGAAGCCGTGAGAAGCGCCGGTGATCAATGCCTGATGCATGGACCGATACTCGGACCTCAAGCATGGTCGAGGTCAAGCGCGATGCCGTGCCGGACGAATCTGGACGGCGGGTCGGCAGCTCTTCACCTCGTCGCGTCCGTAGCGCTGGAGATCCCCGGATCCGGAGGTCGGCCCTCCTGCCTTCGATCGATCTACCCATTTCTCTGATCATTCATGGATGCCCGTATCAGGACGGTCTCGCCAGTTCTCTCCCATCAGTGCACGTAGGCACCTCGGGGGAGTGCTCGCAGTGATCGGTCGTCGGCATGAGGGCAACGCCCGGCCTGCGACACCGTGGCAATGCGGTTCGTGGGGGACGTGGTGGGGCGGAAGTCGGGCTATGTCGACGGACTCGTGTCCGGAGCGACCTGGGGCGTTGTGGCGATATTGCTTCCGGGAGCCGAGCAGCTCTCGGGTGCGTCGTTACTGGCGATGTCCATGGCAGTAGCGGCGCTCTGCGATACCGCTGCCGCGTTCTTCCTGCTGGTTCGCTCGGGCGTTGCGGGGTCGCTTGCGGACGTTGCGCGTGTCCTGGCGTCGAGACGCGCCCTGGCCATCGGGGCGTGCAGCGTGCTCGGAGGTCCGCTGTTCATGGGCGGGTACATCGCCGCGATCATCTTGGCGGGCCCTTCCGATGCGCTCACGGCGACCGCCACCTACCCGGTGATCGGTGCGGTTCTCGCGCGATTCCTGCTGCGCCAACGGCTTGATCGGGTTGGCTGGCTGGGGGTCACCGTGGCCGTAGCGGGGGCCGCGCTGGTCGCTGTCGATGCGAGTGGATCCGACAACAGCGTGCACGCCCTCGTCGGCGTCGGAGTGGCCCTGGCTGCCGCGGCCGCGGTGGCGATGGAAGGAATCGTCGCGACGCGCGCCATGGTCGGCCTCGACACGAACATCGTGATGGCGGTGCAGAAGCTGTTGTCCGCGGTCATGTTCGGCCTCGTTCTGCTCGTGATCCCGGGTGGCCTCGCCACGGTGGGCAGCGTCATGGCGACCGCGGGCCTGATCGTGCCCATCGTGTGCGCCGGTGTGATCGCCGCGTACTCGTACGTCGTCTGGTACCGATCGATCCGGGAGATCGGCGTCGCACGGGCGATGGCGCTGAACATCTCCTACGCGATGTGGGGAGCGGTTTTCGCCTGGATACTGCACGATGCGCCCCTGACGCTGCTCGCGCTTGCCGGATGTGCGGTGGTGACTGCGGGTGCGGTGTTGACGATTCTCTCCGGCCGCGGCCAATCGGCCCGCGCCACCTCGACATCCGCCGATCCGCTGCCCGCCTCGGCGGCGGCGATCGAGCCCCTGAGCACGTAGGGCGTCACCGGTCCCGTCGTGCGCCGGTGTAGGCGCCGGCCGTGATGTCCTCGATCAGGGTCGGTCCGGTGGTGATGCCTGTCCTCCGGCTTGATCGGTGGCCGGCCACGATCACCTCGAACGAGTGGGCGACTCGTCCAGTGCCGCCTTCGTGGCGGCGGCCTCCTCCTGCTCCACGTAGGCCCACATCTCAGGGAGGATGAACTTCGCCGAGAGGAAGCCGATCGCCGACAGCACGGACACGGCCAGCGTCGCGCCGAACTTGCCCCATGCGGCGTTCATGACCGGGAAGATGAAGGCGCCGAAGAACGAGGCCGCCTTGACGAAGACGTAGGCGAGGCCGGACGCCGTGGCCTTGAAGCGCGGCGGGGCGACCATGCTGTTGATCGTCATGCCGTTGGAGGCGTCCCAGTAGTGGCCCCACATCAGCACGCACGCCGCGAGCACGATGACGAGCTGCCAGTTGTACTTCAGCGCGAAGGCACCCACGACGAGGCCGATGAACGCGAGCCCGAACCCCCACATGGCCAGGCCGCGGTGCCCGATGCGCGCCAGCATGTACGGCGCGACGAAGCCGGAGATGGTGGCGAGCACGTAGATGCCGGCCGTCACGAGGTTGGTGCCGGTGATGTTGCCGGTGCTGGACACACCGACACCGGCCACAACGAGGATGACGGGGAGGTAGAACGCGAAGGCGGTGAACTCGGCGCCCTGGCAGGCGTTGGAGATCCAGCCGAAGATGGTGGCCCGCTTCTTGATCGGGTCGGCCCACATCACCTTGAGGAAGTCGCCCACCTTGGGCCTCTCGAGGTGCACGTCCTCGTCCGGCAGCATCTCGAGCCGGTCGTCGAACAGCTGCCGCGAGACCTCCTTGGCCTGGCGGAACTTCCCGCGGTGGAGCAGGGACAGCGGGGTCTCCGGCAGGTCGAGCCGGGCCCCATCTTCTCCTCCGCGATGGCCTCGCAACGTCGGTCAGGGAATTGCCACCGAGGCGCATGCCAAACGGATGTGAAGCAAGTCGATCACCATTCGGCGAAAGAGCCGTCGGCATGGCGCCAGACCGGATTGCGCCAGCGATGCCCTTCCGCGGCTCGCTCGCGCACGTACTCCTCGTCAATCTCGATACCGAGGCCGGGGCCGCGGGGAATGGCGACCATCCCCTCGTCGTAGGCGAAAACCGACGAATCGGTCAGATAGTCCAACAGGTCGTTGCTGGTGTTGTAGTGGATCCCCAGGCTCTGCTCCTGAATGAACGCATTGTAGGAAACCGCGTCGAGCTGCAGGCACGTGGCGAGCGCGATCGGGCCGAGCGGGCAGTGCAGGGCGAGCGCGACGTCGTAGGCCTCGGCCATCGTGGCGATCTTGCGGGTCTCGGTGATGCCGCCGGAGTGTGAGGGGTCCGGCTGGATGATGTCGACCGCGCCGCTGGCGAGGACGTGCTTGAAGTCCCAGCGCGAGTACAGCCGCTCGCCGAGCGCGATCGGGGTGGAGGCGGTGCGCAGGACGTCGAGCACGGCGTCGACGTGCTCGCTGAGCACCGGCTCCTCGATGAACATCAGCTTGTAGGGCTCGAGCTCTCTGCGAGCACCTTCGCCATCGGCTTGTGCACGCGCCCGTGGAAGTCCACGCCCACGCCGATGTTCGGGCCGACCGCGTCGCGCACGGTGGCGACGCTCTGGATGCAGAGCTCGACCTTCTCCCAGGTGTCGATGAACTGCATCTCCGCGGTGGCGTTCATCTTGACGGCGGTGAAGCCGCGGTCGACGGCGGCGCGGGCCGCGGTCGCGGTCTCGGCCGGCCGGTCGCCGCCGATCCAGGAGTAGACCTTGATGCGGTCGCGGACGGCGCCGCCGAGCAGGTCGTGGACCGGGACCCCGTGGTGCTTGCCCTTGATGTCCCAGAGGGCCTGGTCGATGCCCGCGAGCGCGCTCATGTGGATCGCGCCGCCGCGGTAGAACCCGCCCCGGTAGAGCACGGTCCAGATGTCCTCGATGGCGCGCGGGTCCCTGCCGACCAGGTAGTCGGCGAGCTCATCCACCGCGGCTGCGACGGTCGACGCCCGACCCTCGACGACGGGCTCACCCCAGCCGACCGTGCCGTCGTCGGTCTCGATGCGCAGGAACAGCCAGCGCGGCGGCACGACATGGGTCGCGATCGAGGCGATCTTCACCGGGCACCGGCTTTCGAGGCGGGTCGGGCAGGCCGAGGCTGCCGGCGAGCGCGGCGACGGATCGGCGCAGCGCCTCGACGGAGATCGTCGGGTCTGCCGACGGTGGGCTGGGCACGGTCGTTCCTCCTCGTGGGTCCTGCGGTCAGCGCTGGACGTCCTCCTCCGCGGTGAGCAGCGTCAACTCGTGCGGCCGGGGGAACGCCTCCCAGTCGCCGGGCACGGTGACGGCGAAGGCGCCGGTCACGGCGGCGGTGGACAGTCGTTCCCGGATGCCCCGGCCGAGGAGTCGGGAGGCCAGATAGCCGGCGACGAAGGCGTCGCCTGCGCCGACGGTGTCCACGGCGTGCACGGGCACCGCCGGTACCTCCATCAGCTCCCCGTCGATCCTGGCCGTCGCGCCACGTCGACCCAGCTTGACCACGACCTCGCCCGGTCCCAGCTCGGCGAGTGCCTCGGCGAGCACATCGGGCTCCGTCGACGCGTCGCACCCGAGGGCGATGCGTGCCTCGTCGTCACCGGCGAAGAGGATGTCCGCGCCGGCCGCCAGCTCGCGGAACACCGGCGCTGCACTGGCCGCGTCCCAGAGGCGGGACCGGAAGTTCAGGTCGAACGAGACCGGTACACCGGCCTCCCGGGCCCGGCGCACGGCCTCGCGCACCGTCGCGGCCGGCTCCGGTCCGAGCGCGGGGGTGATCCCGGACAGGTGCAGCACGCCGGCCTTCTCGATCACGCCGTCCGGCAGGTCCCCGGGCTGCAGGTGCGAGCCGGCGCTGCCGTGCCGGTAGTAGGAGACCCGGGCGGCCGTGCCCGTGCGCCGTTCCCGCAGCATGATCGCCGTGGGGGACGGGTCGCGCACGGCCAGGCAGCGGACCCGCTCGGCCAGCAGCTGGCGCTCGATCAGGTCACCGACGGGATCGTCGCCGAGGCGCCCGATCCAGGTCGCCGCGACGCCGAGGCGCGCCACGCCGATCGCGACGTTGGACTCGGCGCCGCCCATGCTCAGGCGCATGCTCCGGGCGAGCGAGAGCGGGCCCACGTCCTCGGCGACGAGCAGCCCGAGCGTCTCGCCGAGAGTGACCAGCCCGCCGTCGCCGTCCGTCATCGACGCGCTCCCACCGCCGCGCACACGGCCCGCGCCCGCGTCCCCAGGGCGTCGAGGTCGCCGTCGGGTGCCAGCGCGTCCCCGATCAGCGGGCTGCCCAGGCCGACCGCGACGGCCCCCGCATCGAGCCAGGCGCCGACCGCCTCGATCGCGACCCCGCCGGTGGGGACCAGGGGGACGTCCGGCAGCGGGGCGCGCACGGCCTTGAGGTAGCTCGGGCCGAGCGCCCCGCCGGGGAAGAGCTTCACCGCGCTCGCGCCCGCCGTCCACGCCGCGTGGATCTCGGTGGGGGTGAAGGCACCGGGATAGCTCGCGATGCCGTGCCGCGTCGCCGTCTCGATCACCGCGGGTACGACGGTGGGCGACACGACGAAGCGGGCCCCGGCGTTGACCGCGCGGTCCACGCCGTCCGCCGTGAGCACGGTGCCCATCCCGAGGTCCGTCCCGTCGGGCATCGTCGCGGCGAGGCGCTCGACGACCTCGAGAGCCCCCTTCGTCGTCAGGGTGAGCTCCACGCTGCGGATGCCGTTCTCCAGCAGCACGTCCACCACCGCCGCGGCCCGGGAGGCGTTCTCGGCCCGAAGGATGGCGACGACCCGCGTCGTCACCAGGGCCTCGCTCATCGGCACGCGGGCGGGTACCGACGTGGGAGTGTCGGTCGTGGTCACCGAGGAGCCCTCCGTTCCTTCGGCCGGGAACGTCGTCGCGACGCACACGCTGTGACCACGGTCACTCGCGCGAAACCTCAAGTGGCGGAGGTCACATGCCCGTCCCACCGGGTGCTATCGCTCCCCAGGTCGATGCCGGCTTCTCCTGGCTCTCGCCGACGGGGACAATCGAATCTGGCCCGGTGCAAGGCCTCCGGTTTCGCTCACCTCGCCTGCACACCGGCGCGGTTCACAACGTGGTGGCAAGCATCAGAGAGCAGGAGGCCTGTCCATGGCCACCGTCAGCGTCCGCTACATCGTCGACGACGTCGACGCCGCAATCGCCTTCTACTGTCAGCACCTCGGCTTCGAAGAACACATGCATCCCGCCCCGGCCTTCGCCATGCTGACCCGCGGCGACCTGCGTCTCCTCCTCAGCGCTCCTGGTGGCGGACCAGGCGGCGGGCAGGCCATGCCGGACGGCACCCTGCCCGCACCGGGAGGCTGGAATCGGTTCTCCCTCGAGGTCGCCGATCTGGTCGGCACGGTGGATCGGCTCCGCGCGGCCGGTGTCCAGCTGCGCACTGATCTGATCACTGGCGTCGGCGGCAGACAAGTCGTGATCGACGACCCCTCCGGCAACCCCGTTGAGCTGTTCGAACCCAGCCGCGCGGAGGCGCGTCTCACCACCCGGTAGTGCAGCTTGAGGAGTCGTCAGATCGCGATGATGAGCTGCCCCGGTCGGTCCCGTGCTTCGAGGTCGAGCAGGGTCTGCTTGGCGGCGAGCCCGCCCCCGTAGCCGGTGAGGGCGCCGCCGGCGCCCAGCACCCGGTGGCACGGCACCACGATGGCCACGGGGTTGCGGGCCATGGCGACGCCGACCCGGCGAGGGCCGTCGTCGACCAGGCCGAGCCGGGCGGCGAGGTCGCCGTACGTGGTGGTCTCGCCGTAGCCGACGTCGGCGAGGCCGTCGAGGATGCGGCGCCGGGTGTCGTCGACGCGCCGCAGGTCGACCGGCACGGTGAACTGCCGGAGCCGGCCGGCGAAGTATCCGTCGAGCTCGCGGCGGGCGAGGTCCAGCCAGCTTTGGGCGTTCGGTCCGACAGGGTCGCCGGCTGCGGGGACGTGGCGGATGCCGCGGTAGCTGATACGGGTCAGGCCACGGTCGGAGGCGGCGAGGGCGAGCGGCCCGACCGGGGTGTCGTGGACGGTTGCGGATGTGGTGGTCATCGTGGGCCTCCTCAGCGAGCGTTGTGGAAGATGACGCCCAGCACGTCGCGCTGCCCGGTGTGCACCGCGCTGACGCCGTGGCGCATCTGCACCCGGTGGTAGCCGCGCGCGCCGAGCCGGGGGCGGTGGTGGACGGTGAAGATCACGGCCTGACCCCGCCCGGGACGCGCGACCATAGGGCGGGACTGCTGGCGCGGCCGCTGTTCGACGAACACGCTCTCCCCGCCGGTGAAGTCGGAGTCGGGCTCGCTGAGCATGACCAGGAACTGCAGCGGGAAAGTCAGGTCGCCGTAGACGTCCTGGTGCAGGTTGTTGTGGCCGCCCGGGCCGTAGCGCAGCACCAGCGGGGTCGGTCTGGTCTGCCCTTCGGCGGCGCACTCGGCGAGCAGGCCGTCGAGGGTGTCGGGGTAGGTGCGCTCGTCGAGCCGCTCGGCCCAGGTGTTCGCGATGCGTGCGATCGGCGGGTAGAGCTGCGTGCGCAGGGCCTGGACGAGCGGGGGGAGCGGGTCGGCGAAGTAGCGGTAGCGGCCGTCGCCGAAGGCGTGGCGGGCCATGACGACCGTCGAGCGGAACAGCTCGTCGACGTCGAACATCCCGCGCGTCTCGGCGCACTGCTCGGGAGTCAGCAGCGGTGGGGTGATCGCGAACCCGTCGGTGTCGAGCTTCTGCCCCAGCGCGGCCCAGTCGAGCTTGTCCAGGCCCGTCAGGGCCAGGTCGGTGGTGGTGGCCATCGGCGCTCCTCGAGTCGATGTCGGTTGTGCGTGCCGTCGGTCATGCGGCCTCGGCAGGGCGGCAGGACCGGCAGGGCCGGTATCCGGCCGCGATCGCTGCGCCGACCGTGGCGAACCCGGACCGGTGGGCCGGGGTGATGCGGCGGGCGTGGTGACAGGTGGGGAAGCAGACGATCCCGGTGGTGTCGCTGCCCAGGTAGTGCACGCCATGCCGGGTGAGATCGGCGACGTCGTCGAGGTTCGTGCCCTCGCCCTGCAGCAGCTCGACCTTGTGTGCCGGGCCGAACATGTAGCCGCCCAACGAGCCGTCCGAGCGCACCACGCGGTGGCAGGGCACCAGCAGCGGCACCGGGTTGCGGGCCAGCACCGAGGCGACAGCGCGCACTGCCGTCGGGCGGCCGGCCTCCCGCGCCACCCAGCCGTAGGGGCGGGTCTCCCCGGCGGGGATGCTGCGGGTGACGGTGAGCACAGTGCGCTCGAAGGCGGTCAGGCCGCTCAGGTCCAGGGGCGGTGCGGCGCCGCGCCGTCCGCGCAGCGCGGGCAGAAGGCCGGCCGGGCCCCGGTCGGCGGGGCGCAGCGGCCGGGCGAAGCGCCGGCGGTAGGCCTCGGCGAAGGCCTCGGGGTCACCGTCGACGGACTCCGCGGAACGGACGAACTGCACCCCGTCCCGGGTGAGCGCGACGAAGACCTCACCGAGCCGGCTCGGCGCGCTCAGCCAGCCCGCGAACACCGTATGCTCCAGGCCGGGCGACCCGGCGTAGCGCAGGCCGCCCAGCGCGGCCGTCACGGCGTCGAGCTCGTGCGTGGTCATCGGGCCTCTCCTTCGGACAGCAGAGCGCGGAGCCGGCGCAGCCCGCGCGAGATGTGGGACTTGGCGGTGCCCTCGGGACACCCGAGGATCTCGGCGATCTCGCCGGTCGGCACGCCCTCGACGTGACGGAGGACGACCGCCGTCCGCTGTGCCTCGGGTAGGCGACCCAGCAGACCGGCCCACTCCCGCTGCGTCAGATCGTGCTCGACCTGCTCCTCCACGCTCGGACCGGTGACCGCGGGCTCGGCCTGCGCGAACGCAGGCGGCGGCCCGGGGCGGCGGCCGGCGTCACGAGCGGCGTTACGGGCGGTGTTGCGCAGGATCGTCAGCAGCCATGCCCGGATCCGCAGCGCGCGGATGCGAGCGGCGTCGTGGTCCCGCAGAGCCCGATAGGCCCTCAGGAACGTCTCCGCGGCCACGTCCTCGGCATCAGCCGGTGTAGGCGACAGCCGCAACGCCACCGAGTAGACGATGCGCTCGTGCGTGCGCACCACGTCACCGAACCCGGCGTCGAGATCGATGATCAGACCCAGGCGCAACCGCTCCTCGATCTCGTCGACCGCGACCATCCGGGTCGGCGGGTTCTGGACCATCTCGGGCATGCCCACCTGAACACCTCCCTCCCGTCAACGGTTGCAGGCGCACCCCGCCGATACGCGATGCCGCCAGCGCAGCGGAGACGTCGGCCGGGGGGACAGTGGCCGTGACCGAGAGGTGACCTGATTGGACGACGTCGTCGATCCCTCGGCGACGGTGCGGAACGGCGTGGCCGCCCGCCACGGCGTCCCCGACGCCACGGCCACGCTGGCCGAGGCGGCGGCCTTGGGTCTGGACGCCGTCGTCGTGGCGGTGCCGGACCCTGCGTATCTGGCCACCCTGCCTCGACGCGCTGGCCGCCGGACTCCACGTGCTCTGCGAGAAGCCGCTCGTGACCCGCCCCGCGGATGCCGACACGCTCATCGCCGCCCGCGGCGATCGCGTCCTGCAGTGCGGGTACATGAAGTTCCACGACCCGGCCGTCGAGCGGCTCATCGAGCTGCTCGCAGAAGACCCGGCCGGCCCGGCCGCGCTGGTCTACCTGTCCGTCGAGGTGAACGACCCCGACCACCTGCCGTTCGTGGATCATCTGGGCCTTCTCGCTGCGCACGATGTTCCGGCGGAGCCCGCGCCCATCTGATCCACCTCAACCTCCCCGGGGTGAGCGACTACACCGAGCGCGTGACGGTCTACCGCCAAGACCGCATCCTCGAGCTGGCAGGTCCTGGTGTGCGGGTACCTGCACCCGTGCGCCGAGCAGGTGCCGCTCTCCCAGCCGCGGCGGGCCGGCCACCCGCGCTGGTGCGCACAGGGGCAGGGCGGCTGCGCCGAGCCGCGACGGTACCCGGACGGCACGACCGAGTGGGATCACACCAAGCGGGTGGACGTCCGCGGCGAGCACGGCGCCGGCGACGTGTTCCTCGTTCGGATCGACGCGGTGCCGGGCGGCTGCGCGTCGACGGCGAGCTCGTCACCGACCTCGACACTCCCGCGCCGGCCGGGACACGGGTCGTGGTGTGGGCGGAGTGACAAGCGGCTGACGTGTGCCCAACCGCAGACGACGGAGCGATCTCGTGTAGGACTGGCACCATGCCGGGCACCCCTTCGAGCTCGCTCACGATCAGAAGCGCACTCCTCGCCGATTACGCCAAGGTCGAGAAGTCTGGACTGCTCAGCATCATCGGCGGAGGAATCACCGCGATACACCTGACCTCGGTCCCGAACCTGATAGGCCTCGCTGTCGTTACCCAACTGCTGCCGGCCGAAGAGGTTGCCGGAACGATCACTGTGGAGGTGCGGCGGCCGACTGGTGACCCTGCACTGACGATCAACGGCGAGTACTCGTTCACAGCCGTTGACAAGCTGGTGAACAGCGCCTTCAACGTGAGCCTGTTGATCGACGCCCTCGGCGAGTGGGTGGTGTCCGTAGCGTTCGGCGAAGGCCGACCGGCGGTCGACCTCCCCTTTGAAGTCACCGCCGGCGTGGCGCCGGAGTGATCAGTGTCTGGACCACAGCCCCGCCCTCGGCCGATCTACACCGGCCACGTACGCGACAGGTGTCGGCTGAAGGGGATCAGCGATGCTGAGGTGGAGTTCGTTTGCCGCGTCGCACCAGTCGAGGATTACGACCCAGTGAACGACTCCTACAAGCTTGACCAGTGGGTCACGGGCGGTCACCTGTGCGTCCCGATCGATGCTCCAGCGTATGACGGACGTGGTCAGTTCGTCGTCAAGACCGCATACTGGCTTGGGCAGATACCGGAGCAGCGATGAGGGGAGGAGCCCTAGAGATGATCTCTGTCTTCGTTGACCGCACGGCCAACATGGCCGCCATCGACCTGCAACCGGGTCAGCCCATCACCTCGACGGCTGAAGTCGGCGCATCGCTGCTGGCAAACTACGACGACGCAGGCGAGCTCGTCAGCGTCGAGGTCCTCTCCCTGCGGGCCGTCCAGCGACCTGAAGTGATCGCCGATCTGCGTAGCCTGCTCGGCGATCTTGGCGAACTGGGCGAAGGGACCGGCTTCATGGGTTCGCAACTCGGGTTCTCGTCGCTGGCCATCACGCCTAGCCAGCTGAACGTCGTTGACGTCTTGATCCAGCAAATCAACCGGGCTGTCGTTGAGGAGAGCAACACTCAGCGGGCGAACGTGCTTGTTTAGGCGTAGATCATCGGTCAAACCCGCTTCCCCCGGGCGGCCACCAGGAGCGCGACCACGGGGGAGCAGTACATGCGGAGTAGTACGAGCGCCAGATCGACATCGACCGGGCCCTGATCCGGCAAGCAGCCGCGCAACTGCGCCAGGGCGCGATCCGCGCCGGGTACGCCGGCCTTTCCGGTCAGCACTTCGCGTTCGCCCTGGCGCTCGTGCTCGACGAGCTCGCGCTGCCACCTGCGGGACCTGGACGAGCAGCTGCGCGCCCGCGTCCTGGACGGCGCCCGGATGCTGGTCGGCGAGGGGTGAGCCGCCGACCGGTCGCCGCCGCGCCGGTCGCCGGCGCACCGACCCCGACCCCGCACCGGCGCGCTTCGTACCGGGCGCGCAGCTCAATCCGGCTGGTGCAGCCGCTGCATGCGTGCGTCCAGCTCGGCGCGGCTGACGACCTCACCGCGGATGGCGCGCACCCACCGGGCCGCCCGCAGCTCGTCGAGCAGGCTCGGGGTGGGCTGGCAGTCGCGGAGCGCGGCGGCCAGCGCAGCGTGCACCTCCCGGACCGGCCCGCAGTAGGGGTAGAACCCGGCGGGGTGCTCGTCGAGCGTCCTTACCGCCGTGAGCAACGCCTTCGCGATGGTGACCGACACCCGGTTCAGCGGCCAGGTCAGCTCGGCCGCGAGCGCGCGGGCCGCCGCCTCATGCGGCCCCATCGTCGCCCTCCTCGCCGAGCAGGAGCCGTAGACCCGCATCAGCTGAGCCCGCGAGGCTCCGCCTGCACCGGCGACGCGGCGACGTGCTTCGCCTGGGCCGCGATCAGGGCGATCAGCACACGTTGCCGCCCGCGCACCTCGGCGCTCACCTCGATGTCGGTCGGCCGGTCCACCAGCACAGCCCCCAGGGTCGCGAGCCGGCCGGGGCGGTTCAGTACGCGCCGTGACCCGCGGGCACCCACCCGGACAGAGAAATCGAATCGGAATGTCCCAAATCCCAGGGTGCACCAGCGGCAATACGCTCCCCACACCGGGCACACGGGGTAGTACCCATGGCCACGATGGGACGCCACGCTGCCCGGAGCCGCTTGTGCGTCCAGCTGTACTTCCTGCTGCCCGGCACGGCTGCCTCCGATGGTGTGGCCCCGCCCGGTGCGGTCGGTCACCGAGTGGGGCCACGTGCCGGGACCCTCGGGCGATCCTCGGCGCCTCCCGCCAGCGAGGTGTGTCTGAGAAAATGCACCAGTTGGGGTTCGAAATACCCAACCACTGGCGGGGCCTCACGGGTGATCTTGTCGTAGTTCGCGTCGGGTGGCAACCCGCGCTTGGTGGGCGGCTTGCATGCCTGCTCGGCGGGCGGCTCGGATGGCCTCACCTCGTCCCTGGTGTTCGTCGTCGGGGGTCACGTAGCCGATCCCCTCGTGCAGGCGCACGGTGTTGTAGTGCACTTGGAGCCGATCCAGTTCGGCCTCGAGTTCACCAGCGTCACCGATCTTGTCCAGGTGTGGGAACTCGCCCTTGAGGTGGCCGAAGAACGACTCCACCCAGGCCTGGTCGTTAGGGGTGGCGGGCCGGCCGAAGTGCTGGGCGATGCGGGCGCCGGCCATGAACACCGCGGTGGCCTTGGAGGTCATCTGCGGCCCGTTGTCCGACACCGCCAGCAGCACCGGCACCCGCTCGTCGTTGTCCGGGACGACCCCGCAGGCGAGCTCGTCGAGCAGCGCCTCGTCGAGCAGGTACTCCTTGCCGTCGCCGACCAGGGCGCGGGTGAACGCCACCTCGACCTGGGTGGAGGTCTCCTCCGCCGAGACCACCGTGGACAGCCACTTGCGCGACACCACATCGATTACCGCGATGGCGCACCAGCCGTGCAGCCCGGCGAAGTGGGTGAAGTCGTAGATCCAGATCACGCCGGGAACCAGCTGGGCCCACTGCGGGAACGCCCGCCTGTCGCGGCGCTCCCGTGCGGGGCGTTCGGGCAGGTGAACGCCCTGGGCGATCAGTACCCGCAGCACCGTGGACTCGCTGACGTAGACCAGCTGCAGCCGCGAGCCGCGGTGGGCCAGCTTGCGATGGGAACGGTCGATCTCGCCCCAATCTTCGGTGAGCTTGACAATCGCGGCGCGTTCCCAGTCCAGCAGGGCGTGCAGCGCCACGTCCGGGCCCGGCTTGGCGTCGGTGAGCCGGTCGGCCCCGGCTCGGTCGAGCCAGCGCAGCACCCGGACGTGGTCGAGTCCGAGCGCGGCGGCCGCCGTGCGCAGCGACCACCCGCCCTCGGCCTGCGCGTGTGCCACCAGCGCGAGCAGCCCGGCCTTGACGTGCGCGTCCACCCGCGGCGGGACCGGGCCGGCGGTCAGTCCCAAGGCGATTTTCCCTGCTGCAGATGCAGCACCACGGCCTGCTCGGTCACCGTCGCGCGCAGCCGCTCGATCTCCGCCTTCGCCTCATCGAGCTCGACCTGCTCGGCCGTCTTACCCGAGCGGCCCGGCCGACCCGGCCGCGCCGCCGCCAGCGCGTCCAGCGCGCCCTGCTTCGCGATCCGACAGATCGACACGATCGTCGAGCGGTCCACCCCCCACTTGTCGGCCGCCTCCCGCTGGGTGGCCTGCTGGGTCAAGACCTGCACGAACACTTCATACTTCTCCGAGGGAGCCAGCCGCCTGCGCGACCTGGAGCCCGGCTTCGGTTGGGACACTCTCAACCTCCTGAACGGATGATCAACTTATCCCGTCCAGTGGTTGGGTATTAGAACCGGGTCCTGGTGCAAAGACTCAGACGCGTAAGGGCCAGGCCGAGCCGTGCAGGAGTTCTCGGGTGTGTTGCGGCCCCGCCCCCGGTGTCGAGGGCGGGGCCGCGGTGTGCGCGCGGGTGGCAGAGACACGCGCCGCGTCGTGCTGATCATGGGCGCGGGGGGCAGCCTGGGCACCAGTACGTCGTCGGTGCGGCCGTGCTGACCCGCTCTGCCCAGTCGCAGCCGCAGCGCCCCTTGAGCCGGCGGCGGCAGCCGGCGCACCGGGTGCCGGTGGGCGGGGCGACCACGGCCCCCGGGCGGCCGCACTTGCGGCAGCGGACGTCGAGGGGATCGGGTGGCCGGTCGAGCGTGGTGGCGTGCATCAGAACCGCACCGTGCGGCGGTGCTCGGCCGGGTTGGGGCTGATGGCGCAGCCGCCGCAGCGGTGCTCGGCGGGCGCGAGCTGGCCGATGCGTGTGGTCCAGGTTCCGCCGCGCCCGCACGAGCGGGGCCGGCCTGACACCGGCCGCAGCCGCAGCACCGGGCGGCCGGTTCCGGGTCGACCAGCTGGCCGCACGTCGTGCATCGGGTGGGCGGCACGCCCGGCGGGGGCTCGGTCGCCTCGAGCGTGCGAGACCAGGGGAACGTGAGTGCCATCGCTGGGCTCCGATCAGGCGAGGGTGAGGACGCGGACACCGGCGACCCGCACGGCCTTGGCGGCGAAGTACTGCCAGGTGGCGAGCCGGATCACGGCCGGTGTGAAGCACCTGTCCCGCCGCGACGCCTTCGCGTGGTGCGTCGAGCACGGCATCACGGACGTCGAGATGAGCGTCGGCACGTGGGCGCGCACCCACCCCTGCACACCGAGGGCGGGCCCCAGAAGCTGGTGCCGATCTCCGGTGCCCGGCAGGAGCTGGCCGATCTCGCCTGGGCGTCTGCAGTTGCTCCAGCCCCGGGTGCACAGCTCGCCGAGCGCGTCGAGCGGTGTCCGTCGACCTCTTGACAAGGGCTCGCGGCGCCTGTCACCGTACCGGTACCCAAATCGATTTGGGCAAGCACTCGGGCCGCGGCGAACGGTGCGGCGGGCCCATCACGACCCAGTCCTGCGGCCGGTCGATGCCGCATGACTCCGCACGCCCCGTTCCCGCGACGTGAGCCGGCAGGGCTCAGCGTCGGGGAGGCGTTGATGAAGGAGTGACCATGCCTCGGGCAGCCACAGCTCCACACCCCGTCGACGAGATCCTCCCGCTGCGGCGGATGGTCCCGTTGGGCATCCAGCACGTGTTCGTGATGGCGGCTTCGCCCATCTCCGCCGTCTTCCTCGTCAGCCAGACGCTCAACCTGCCCGCGGCGCTCACCGTGAACCTGCTCAGCGCCACGTTCGTCCTGTCCGGTCTGGGAACGATCCTGCAGTCCTGGGGGCCCTGGAAGTTCGGCGCCCGGCTGCCGTTCGTGATGCTTCCCGGTGGTGCGCCCATCGTGCTGTTCCTCGGCATCGCCAAGCAGTACGACATCCGCACCGCGGTAGGAGCGGTGATCCTCGCCGCGGTCTTCTACTTCGTGGCGTTGCCGCTGTTCGCCAGGCTGCTGAAGTACTTTCCGACGGTCGTCATCGGCACCATGATCGTCATCATCGGCGTGAACCTCATCCGGGTGTCGGGGCTGCTGGTGACCGGGCAGCCCGGGTCACCGGGCTTCGGGCGACCGAGCGGCATCCTGCTGGCGTTGGTGACCATCGGGTTCACCGTGCTGTTCTTCCGGGTGCTGCGGGGAGGCCTGGCTCAGCTGTCGGTGTTGCTCGGGCTGGTCGCCGGGACCCTCGTGGCGTTCGTCGCCGGTGCCGCAGAGGGCGTCGACACAGTCGGGGTGGGGCCCGTGCTGAGCGCGCCGACGCTGCTGCCCTTCGGTACCCCGCACTTCGACATCGTGGCGGCGATCCCATTGATGATCTTCAGCATCGCGTCGATGGCCGAGGCCACCGGGCAGACCGTCGTCAACGCGGAGATCGTCGGCAAGGAGATCGACATCAAGCGCTCGGCCAGCCGCACGATCCGCGGGGACGGCTTGACCTCCCTCGTCGGAGGTCTCTTCGGTACCCCCTTGATGGTCACGAGTGGGGAGAACATCGGCATCGTGCGGGTCAGTGGTGTTCGCAGCCGGTTCGTCACCCTGACCGCAGGCGTGATCCTCATCGTCGTCGGTGTCGTCGCGCCGATCGGGCGGATCATCAGCGTGATCCCGGCACCCGTGGTCGGAGGCACGGCGCTGGTCGTCTACGCCATCGTGATGGTGCTGGGCATCCAGCTGCTCCGCAAGGTCGACTTCCACCAGCAGTCCAACATGGTCATCGCGGCGGTCGCCTTCGCCGTCGGGCTGCTGCCCATCCTCATCCCCGGCTTCTACGACAAGTTCCCGGGCGACGTCCGCATCCTGCTGGGCAGCGGGGTCGCGATGGGGGCCTTCGTCGCGGCCTTCCTCAACTTCGTCTTCCACCACCTGGGAGGCCGGGCCGACGACGTCCCGGAGGGCGACATCACGCAGCTCGCGCACGACGAGCATCACCAGTCGGTGGCGGCACCATCCGCCGAGCAGGCCGGGCCGCACGAGGTCGGCGAGCCGGTGGACGACCGCGCTTCGCGCATCGGCGGCGTGGCGGCAGGCGCGGAGGAGGGTCCGGGCCGATGACCACCTTCGACCACAGCCGGCTCGACCAGGACGAGCTGCTCCTCGAACCCGAGTGGGTGCTGCTGCCGGACGGGGCTACCCGCCACCACGCCGTCCTGGTCCGGCACGGTGTCTTCGCGGAGGTCGGCCCGAGGGAGGCCGTGGGGAGCCGTCATCCGGACCTCACCCCGTTGAGGCTGGACGAGACGCTCCTGATGCCGGGCCTGGTGGACACGCACCACCATCTGACCCAGTCGTTCGGCAAGGCGTTGGTGTTCGGTGAGCCGTCGGAGATCTTCCGGCGGGTGTGGGTGCCCCTCGAGGCCGGCCTGGACGAGGAGACCGCCTACCTGGCCGGCAAGCTCGCCGCGCTCGAGTCGTTGCGGGGTGGCTTCACCACCGTCTGCGACGCCGGCACCCGGATGGAACCGGACGTCGGCGTGGTCGCGGAGGCGACCACCGACGCGGGGATCCGCTGCGTCCTCGGCATGATCTGCAACGACCTGCGAGCGGACGGCGGCACCGAACCCCACGACACCATGCTGGCTCGCGCGCAGGCTCACCTCGACCGCTGGAACCGGCACGACCTGATCCACCCGTCGCTCGCGGTGTCGATCCCCGAAGCGGCGACGGCGCCCACCCTGGCCGCCGTGTCCGACCTGTGCCGCAGCCGGGGTGCGGTCTTCCAGACCCACGTGAACGAGCACCTCGCTGCGGTGGAACGCTCCCTGGAGCGGCACGGCCGGCGTCCGCTGGAAGTCCTGTTCGACGACGGGGTTCTCGGTCCGCAGTGCCTGCTGGCCCATGTCACGCTCCTGACCCCGACCGAGATCACCATGCTCCGCGACTCCGACACGGCCGTGAGCTACAACCCCGTGGCGAGCTCCTGGAAGGGCAACGCCGTCGCGGCGGCGTTGACCTTCGCCGCGCAGGGCATCCGGTTCGGCATCGGCACCGACGGCACGCGCGGGGACGGGTTCCGGCTGATGGACGCCGCCGAGACCGCACAGCGGTTCGCCTACGGCGCCCAGACCGGCGACTCCTCCAGCGGGGGTGGCTGGACCTGGCTCGACCACGCCACCGTTGGAGGCGCGGCCGCCGCGGGCCTGCGCGGCGTCACCGGCTCCATCACCGAGGGCACGGCCGCCGACTACCTGTTGGTCGATCTCGCCGTACCGGAGATGCTGCCGTCCTGGGACCTGGAGTGGGAGGTGGTGAGGCTGGCCAACCGGGACCAGATCCTGGCGGTGGTCGTCGGCGGACGGCCACGGCTGTGGCGGGGCTGGCCGGTCGACTGGGACGCCCGGCAGCTGCTCGAGGAGGCCAGACGTCGCGCGCGGAAGGTCGTGGCGGATGCGCCGGTCCACATCGTGCATCCCACGGCCGGCGAGCACCGCCGGGCCAGCCGCGCGGGCCGGCGCACGAAAGCCCCGGCATGAGCATGTATGTGCTCATCGGTGTGACCGTGCTGATCGCCGCCTTCGTCCAGGGATCCACCGGTCTCGGTTTCGCCCTGATCTCCGGTCCGGTCATCGGCATGGTCGAGCCGCGCCTGCTCCCGGTCTTCCTGCTGATCCAGATGATCCCGCTCAACGGGTACGTGACCTGGCGGGAACGTCACGCGTTGGACAGTGCGGGCACCACCTGGATCAGCGTCGGCCGGTTCGTCGGGACGTTCGGCGGCCTGGGCGTGCTGTTCCTCGTCACCGAGCAGCAGCTCAGCCTGCTCATCGGCATCTCGACCGTCCTCGCGGTCCTGATGACGTTGCTTGCGCCCTCGTTCGAGCCGGGCAGGGGAGCCTTCCTGACGGCCGGCCTGGTCACCGGGGTTACCGAGACGTCCACGGGCGTCGGCGGCCCTCCGCTGGCGTTGGTGTACCAGCACCGACCGGCACCGGTGCTGCGCTCGACCGTCGCCGCGTGCTTCCTCATCGGAGAAGTCATCTCCGTGGTGATTCTCGCGGTGTCCGACAGCATCAGCCCCGACCAGCTCCGGACGGCGTTCCTCCTCCTGCCCGCAGTGGTCGTCGGGGCATTGCTGAGCCGCCTCGTGCATCACCGGCTCGACGGCAGGATCATGCGCTACCTCGTCCTGGGCTTCGCCCTGGTGTCGGGCGCCGTCGTCACCGTCCAAGCCCTGTGACCGCGGCCGACGAGGCCCGGGGCACCAGCACCGGCACGGGCACGTCCACCGACAGCGGCGCGTCCCCGCCCGACATCACCTGTAGCAGGAGCGTGACCGCCGCCGCAGCCGTCTCCGACAGGTGCAGGTCGATCGCGGTCAGCGGCGGCTCGCACGTCCTGGCCCGGATGCCGTCGTAGCGGGTGGCGACGCGGACATCACCGGGAAGGGCTCGCCCGGACTCCCGGATCGCCCGGACCACCCCGGTAGCGAAGGTGTCGACCATCGCGCAGACGCCATCGATGTCGGGAGTCCGGTCGAGCAACTGCGCCATGCGCCGGCGGGCACCCTCCTCGCCCTCGCGCTCGTCGACGAGCACCAGATGCTCCGCCATGCCCCGCCGTCGTGCGAACACCTCGTACTCCCTGAGCGCAGCCAGGGAAGACTCGCGCCGCTGCGTCGCGACCACCAAGGCGATGTTCCGAGCTCCGGTGTCGTGCAGGTGGGTCAAGCAGCAGGCTGCTGCAGTAGTCGGCGTGCAGATCGACGAACGGAACCCGGTGCCCGGCGTCGGGTTGCTCGCCGATGGCCACCACCGGTACACCTCGGTCGCTCAACCGCTGGGTCACCTCGTCGTCCTGCTGCGGCTCGACCACCACGGCTCCGCCGATGTCCAGGTCGTCCAGGGAGGGCAGGACCTCCAGCGGAGGAACAAGGACCAGTGCGTAGCCGCTGGTCAGCGCCGTCTCCGCAGCAGACGACGCCAACTCCATGAAGAACCCGAGACGAGAAGGACCGCCGGCGATCGAGAACGGCATGGACGAGATCAGCGCGACATGGCGGGCCGAACCGGTCCTGAGCCGCTGAGCGCCCAGGTGCGGGCGGTAGCCCAACCGGCGGGCCGCCTCGATCACCCGCTCCCGGGTACGCGGGTCGACCTGGCCGCGTCGATTCAGCGCATGCGACACCGTGGTCGGCGAGACTCCCGCCGCCTTGGCGACATCGACGATCTTCGGCCGTCGCGCAGGACTGTCCGACACGCCCGCTCCTCCAGCTCGAACGCGACTCGGCCCACGAGCACCGCCGTCACCCGACGCTATCACCGGGCTGAGCCCTCAGGCTCACGACCAGCACCACGGCCGATGTCCCGGACCGCTGGTGTGCAACCGGTGCTCGGTGGGTCAGACGTTCTGGGACGTCGTCCGGTCCTTCTTGTTCCAGAACTGATGGGTGATGCCGCTCGGCGAGGTGAGGGTCTCGATGGTGAAGCGGTCTTCGAGGCCGCTCAGGCCCTCCCACAGGGACACTCCGCGGCCGAGGGTGATCGGCACGATCACCAGGTGCATGAAGTCGATCAGGTCGGCGTGGAGGAACTGGCGGACCGTGGAGGGGCCTCCGCCGATCCGGACGTCGCGGCCGTTGGTGGCCTTCTGGGCCAGTTCCAGCACCTCGTGGGGCGGCGCGTTCACGAAGTGGAAGCTGGTCCCGTTGGGGAACTCGATCGAGCGGTGCTCGTGATGGCTCATGACGAACACCGGTGTCCGGAACGGTGGTTCGTCGCCCCACCAGCCGCGCCATCCGTCGTCGGGCCACTCGCCGGTCTGCGGCCCGAACTTGCGCCGTCCCATGATTTCGGCGCCGATGCCCTGACCCCACATGCTGAAGAACGCATGATCCAGCGTGACGGGGTCGTCGATCTGGTCGATCCCGTGAATGACGCGACCGTCGAACCAGCCGAAGAGCTGCCGGGCACCGCCGATCGGGGCGTCGAACGTCACCTCCTCGCCGGCCGCGTAACCGTCGAGGGAGACGAACAGGTTGTGGACACGGGTGCGGGACACGGCGCCTCCTCGAAGTGATCGCGGTTGGCCGACCGTACTCGCAACGGGCCGAGGTGCTCGGCGCGCAGTCACTGCGGGAGGTGCTGCGGTAACACCCCTCATCGACTGTCAGCGGTCGGCGGGCAGAACGGCGTCAGCGATGCGCCCGGCCGGATCGTCGCCGCCGTCGAGTACCTCGATGATCGCCTGAAGCAGTGGCAGGTCGGCGACGCCTCGCTGGGCGGCGAGCTCGCTGGCGAACCGGGCGGCGGCCACCCCCTCCACCGTCTGGCCGGCCGCCACCATCGCTTGCAACGCGACCTTGGCGTCTTCGCCTCCGCCGATACGTGCCCCGTAGACCTTGTTGCGCCCGGACAGTCCCGTGACTTCCAGGTCGCCGACCCCGGCCAGACCGACCGCGGTGTGAGCTCTGCCGCCAAGCTCGACCGCCACACGTTGAAGCTCGGCGGTAGCCTGGGCGAACGCGGCGGCCTTGAGGTTGTGCCAGGGCTTGCCGTCGAGTTCTTCGAGCCCATCGGCCACGCCGAGGGCGATCGCGTAGACGTTCTTCATCGCCGCCGAAGCCTCGACACCGTCGATGTCGTCCGTGGTCGCGATGCGGTACGACCGCGTGCCGAGCATGTCGGCAGCCTGTTCGACGACGGCTCGGTCGGGATGGCCGAAGATCGTCGCGGTGGGCCGCCCGGCACCGACCTCGTTGGCCTTGCAGGGGCCCCCGATGGCGACGATCGGACACGCGCTCCGCAGCGGCTCGGGGAGAACCGCCCCCAGCAGCGGCGGCAGCAGGCTCACCCGCCCGTCCGGGTCGTACCCGAATCCCTTGGTTGTCATCAGGATCGCCGGTCCTGGCCGGAGGTGCGGCACCGCCCGGCGGAGCACCTCGATCACTCCCTCGGAGCTGATGGCGAGGACGACCAGGTCGGCCGCATCGAGCGCGGCGGCGAGGTCGGCGGAGTCGAACATCCGGGTCCTGGGATCGATCGCCACGTCGATGCGGGGATGCGGGCGACCGGCTCGGAGATCGGCCAGGACCTCGTCGTCCAACCAGGTGCCCCACAGGCGCACGTCATGGCCGGCGGCCAACGCTGGGGTGGTCAGCGCGCTGCCCATCGCGCCGGCGCCGATGATCGTGACCACAGCCATCGCCGGCCCCCACCTATCCCTTCAGGGCGTCGATCGCCTGGAACAGCGACGCCACGCGGGGATAGATCTCCTTGTAGACGTCGGTGTAGAGCCGGTCGTAGCGGGCCGCGGTGGCCCCATCGGGCGAGTAGACGGCACCCTCACCGGACATCGCCTCGGCGGCCTCGCGGATGTCGCCGAAGTTCCCGGCCGCAGCCGCCGCCTGCATGGCCGCGCCGAGCGCGGTCGTCTCGACCTCCTTGCAGACGACCACCTCGCGGTTGGTCACGTCGGCGACGATCTGGCACCACAGTGGGCTGCGCGACCCGCCGCCCATGGCGGAGAACCGTTCGATGGGCGCCTCCAGACCGGTCTCGACCCCGTCGGTCATCAGCCGGGTCTCGAAGGCGATGCCCTCGAGGATCGCCCGGTAGGCGTGGGCTTTGGTGTGGCTGCCGTTCCAGCCCAGCATGATCCCCTGCGCCTGCGCGTCCCAGTAGGGCGTGGCCGCCGTGCTCCAGTACGGCACCGCGAACAGGTACCCGGCCCCCGGCTCGATCTTGGCCGCCGCGGTTTCCAGCAGTTCCTCGACCGAGAGGCCGAGGCCGAGCTCCTCGGCCCGGATGCCGGCGAAGTTGTTCACGAACCAGCTCACCGTGAACGTGCCACCGAGCAGCAGCAGCTCGTAGGTGTAGGTGCGGGGTATCGGGCCGCTGAGGATGCGGTAGTCGCGGCTGGGGTGATAGGCCTCGCTGTAGGAGCCGGAGACGACGGCCGTGCCCAGGTTCAGGTAGGCCCGGCCCGGGCGGGTGATGTTGGCGCCGAGCCCGGCTGACTGGCCGTCGCCCGCCCCGGCGACGACGGGGGTGCCGGCCGGGATGCCGATCTCACCGGCGACCTCGTCGGTGAGCTCGCCGAGGATCTCGCCCGGCGGGTGGATGTCGGCCATCTGCCCCCGGCCCAGGCCGACGACGCCCAGCAGCTCGTCGGACCAGTCGAAGGTGCGCTCGTCGACCAGGCCCAGGGGGTCGGCCGTCGCCCAGGAGGTGCGCCACTGGTCGGTCATGCGGTGCACCAGGTAGGCGTGCACGTCCACGATCTTGTGCGCCCGGTCCAGCGTCCCCGGCTCGTTCTCCCGGAGCCAGAGCAGCTTGTAGAAGGCGGGCGTGGGGTTCGGCGGCTTGCCGGTGATCTCGTGGACCTTGTCCGAGCCGTGCCGGGCAACCTGCGCGCCGGCCCGGGAGTCCAGCCACAGCATGGCCGGCCGGATGGGGCGGTTGTACTCGTCGAGGCAGACGAAGGTCTCCCGCTGGTGGGTGATGCCGATGGCGCCGATCTGGTCGGCGTCCACGGCTCCGGCAGCCTGGCACAGCGCGTCGCGCGTCGAGCGCCACCAGTCCTCGGCGTTCTGCTCGCCCCAGCCCGGTTGGGGCGACGACAGCGAGAACGTGGCGCGCCCCTCGGCGACGGCGTTGCCCTCCATGTCCCAGACGACGGCCTTGGTAGCGGTCGTCGAGCAGTCCATGCCGATGACGTAGCGAGCGGGCATCGTTGCCTCCGTGTCCGTGCGTCCTGCGGGACCGGACTCGCCTTCGTTGCCGCAGGGGGATCGACACCGTGCACCCACTCAACCAGGCTGGCTTTCCCCCGTCCACGCGAGGGAATCAGCCGCCCTGCGGCGTGACGCTCCCTCTCCAGCGGTCGCTCCCGGTCGTCTGCCTTGTCTCGCCTCAGGCCGATCCCATGATGGGGCGACGGGCGTTACCCGCCTGTGGCATTCCGTACCCGGCGCGCCCGGAGGCGGCCGATGACGACGCTTCCCGACTTCGTCTACGACCCGGCGGGGATGCCGGTACTGCGCGTCCCCCGGAGCTGCCAGCTCCGGGTCGCCGGCGGCGGCCTGGAGACGCGCGACGTAGGCGCTCATTATCCGCAGGCCAGGGTCCGGCGGCCGTCGGCACCCGGGAAGGCCAGGTCGCCGCCGGTCACCGTTGCCCAGGGGACATCGACGATGCGGGCGAGGCTCCGCTGGACGGCCCTCGAGCGGGGCGGGCGGCGGCGCAACGCGGTGCGGAGCGCGCGAGCCTCCAGTGCCGCGACCGTTATGCCCTGGCCGTAGACGGGGTTGAAGCTGCAGAGGGCGTCGCCGAGGACGATCAACCGCTCGGGGCAGCGCGACAGCCGTTCGTAGCGGCGCCGGACGCTGTGCGGGAACCGGAACGGCACCGCGTCGTCGAGCGGCTCGGCACCGGCGATCGCCTCGTGGATGTCGGGCACCGGCAGCGACCGGGCAAATGTCGAGGAAGCCCGCCGGGTCCGTCGGGGGATGATCGCCGAGCACGCCGATCAGCGTGACCATCCACCGCCCGCCCTCCACCATCTGGAGCGCACCGCCGCGGCCGCGCGGCGGGGCCGGGGCGACCACGATCGCCAATTCGCCGCAGGGCCATGTGGGCGGGGTCGGTAGGTGCCCGCCCTCGGGCGGCGACCACACTGTTGGTGCTCGACGCGACAGCCTCGGTTCACGCTTCCGAACAGCGCATATAGCATGAGCGCTATGCCTTGGGGTACGGTTGAGCTGGAACCGGAGGTCCGGGATTGGCTCGAACGGTTGCCGACCGCCCAGTTCGCTACGGCAGCGTTCTATGTCGATCTTCTCGCGGAGCGCGGGCCGTTGCTGGGCGAGCCGTACACGCGGCAGCTGGACGGCAAGCTCCGGGAGCTGCGGTTCCACCTGGAGCGGCGAGCGGTGCGGGTGACCTACTGGATTGTCACCGGGGGGCGGATCGTGTTGTTGACGGTGTCCGCGAAGTCTCGGATGCGTGAGGAGCGGGAGATCGACCGGGCGCGGCGGGCGTTGGCGCGGTGCGAGGCGCAGGAGCACACGGCGGAGGAGGACGGGGATGGGGATGCCGGAGCGTGAGTCCTGGACGGGGATGCGCGAGCGGCGGCTTGCTGAGCCGGGCTCGGCCGAGGCGTACGAGGCGGCTCGCTTGGCGTTCGAGCTCGGGGCCGCGGTCCGCGAGCTTCGGCTCGCGAGGAACTGGAGTCAGGCGGAGTTGGCCTCGGCGGCCGGGATGACGCAGTCGGCGGTGGCTCGGTTCGAGGCCGGTGGCACGGTGCCGACATTGCCGGTCTTGGGACGGATCGCGCATGCGCTCGACGCGGACTTGACGGTTCGCGTGGCGCCGCGAACAGGCGTTGCATGACGCGGGTTGTATCCCGGCCCGGCCCTGCGGCGACGGGGCCGGCCCGACCACTCGACACAAGACCGTCAGGTGGTGGGGCTAGCTTCAGCAAAAGATGCTGTTCAGAGGTCTGATCATATTTCCGAAAGGGGACTTGCTCACTGACCATACGTCTTGCAGTGGGCTGACTCCCACAGCGTCCACCCCGGTCAGGCGGGCACTCTGAACCGCCCGGCGGGGAGGCACACGTCGACCTCACCAATAGCCGACCCGTGCTTCTTCTCGATCTCGTCGCCCGCGACATGGGCGACAAGCTGGTCACCAACCAGGCCAGCGCGTGCTGGTAGTTGGTGTCGACGAGCGTTCCGTCGACGTCGAAGACGGCGGTGTAGGGGCGTAGGCCGACCTCGAGCTGCGGGTTGGGGCAGCCGATCGTCGGCTGCGGTGGGCGGTCGACGCGTGAGTTGCCCGGGGCGGCTCTGCTCTGCCGCGCGGGCGGTGGATGCGCCGCCCGCGATCCGACGTGTGGTGCACGACGGAGAGCCTGTGGCCGAGCCGACGACGAATCAGTCAGCGGGGTCGGTGGCCGCGCCGAGCCCGGCCAGCCGACGGTTGATCTCGTCTCGGTCGAAGGGGGTGGACTGCGGGCCATCGGTCCAGTCCTCCACGGGTGCGTCGCCCCTTCCGGCCACGCACACCGGGTATGTCGCGCCGTCGACGAGATCAAGCACGTGCTCGCGGTGGATGCTGTGATCCCAGCAGTCGCCGAAGTCGTAGCGGTAGCTGATCGTGCTGTTGGACGCGAACGCGCGGGTGAGCCTCAGCTGCTCCTCGTCGTCGTAATCACCGTCGAAGTTGAGGTCGCCGTAGCTCCGCCTGCCTACGGTGAAGGCGTGAAGGTGGTTCTCGTCCCACTCCATCGCGACCTGGATCACTTCGTGCAGCTCGGCGAGGGTGGCGGTGGCGGGCAGCAGCACCCGCCGCCAGACGGGGGGCCGCATCCGGTCCAGGGAGATCTTGAGCTGGTAGGCCTGTGCGGAAGTCGGTGTGGTCCCCGAGGCGAGGAACGTGGTGACGGCCGTGGTCAGCTCGGCGGCGGCCGGGTGGGCGGTCCGTTCGATGACTTCCGGTCGGAAGTCGCGGCCGATACCGGGGAATCGGTCGTCGAGCCTGGCCAGCACCTCGTCCGGGCCGTGGTCGGGCAGGGCGGCTGCGGCGTACTCGACTGCCAGCCAGTCCGCTGCCTGCTCGTCCAGGTCGTCTCGCGCGAGCCGGACGTGGGCGGCGAGGTTCGGGATTGCTGCCGCCTCGCCCCAGGCTGCGTCGGCTCGTGGGCCGAGGGTGTGCACCAGCTCCACCGCCGCGATGCGCTGAGCCGGGGTGGCCGTGGCAGCGGCGGCGAGGAGGTCCCGGCTGGCCGGCAACGGGGCTCGGCCGGCGAGCCAGGGCTGCGCGGCGTACCACTGCTCCTCTTCGTCGATCTGGGCGAGGCGGGTGAGCAGCTCGGTCGCCGTGAGGTCGGTGCTGATCGGCCGCGGGGCCCGCGCCTGCAGCGTCTCCAGTGCCCAGTGCCCCAGCGGGGTGATGGTCACCCGGCCGCGGCTGTGGACGGCGGCGCCGAAGTCGATGAGGGGCTCCACCGCGGCGGCGAGGGGGTCGGTCTTCGTGCGCCAGCTGAGGAGGAAAGTGATCGCCGCGTCCGGGTGCGCGGACGACAGCGCCTCGCGGGCGGGGCGGGACAGGTCGGTGAACGACGCCGTGGGGTTGGCGGCCAGCGCGGCCAGCACGACGCGGGCGACGGTGGCCCCGACGGGTTCGTCGGTGTCGGGGGAGATCGCAGCGTAGGCGAGGGCCAGCCCGGTCAGCCACCGCTCGCGGACGGTGTCGTCGTCCAGGTCGGGCCAGCCCGCCAGGGTCGGGCCCGGCCGGACGTGGCCGTCGACGATCTGCAGGAACCCGACGGCCACACCGATCCGCCAGGGACGACGCAGCGCGACCACGTCGGTCGCCCGCCGGATTTTCACGGGGACCGGGATGCCCATGGCCGCTGCTGCGGCGGGCACGTCGGTCGGCCGCAGGAAGCCCTTGGGGGTGACGCGCCGGCCCTCACCCACCCAGGTGGCCAGCCGGCGCGCTTCGGTGAGGGCGATGCAGCCGCGGGCCGAGTCGGCTGAGGAGACCACCGGCGGACCGTAGCGTGACGCCCTGACAGCATGGACGCGTGGTGTACGCCGCAGCGGGGTTCGCTGAGTACGTTCGGCAGCTGCACACGACGCACCAGCGCAAGCGCGCGTTCGTCGCTGCGCTCGACGCCGGCTGGCCGCCGAGCTGAGGAGGAGAGGCATGGCGAGGAAGTCCGGGCCGTCCGCGCTCACCATGAGGTCGGCTTCCGAGCGCGGCGAGGTGCTGGTCGCATTGCTGCGGGCACACTCGTCCCTCGTCGCCGACGCCGAGCAGATCGCCGCGGGTCAGCTGGGCGACGCGGGCCTCGTCGAGCGTTGGTGGGGTGGCGTCGGAGCCCGGGGCACACGATGCGAGCCGATTCCCGTATGAACCGCAGGGCCGCCTTGTCCGGACTTTCTCCTCTCCAGGATCCGTTCTCCGACGGGGACCTCGCAGACCTTCCCGACCTGCCGCCGGTGCGGATCCCCTCGGCGGTCGACCTCCTCGACGCCGCCACCAGCAGCCCGGTCCTGCAAAGCGTGACCGGTTTCGTAACGTGGCTGGGCGACGGCCGTCGACTCGACCTCGACGGCCGGCTGACCGCCGAGGATGCCCGTGCCGTGGCCGGCGCGCTCGGGCTGGACGGGGAACGGCCGTCCGAGCTGGCCGTGCTGGTGCGCTGGGCGAGGTCCGCCGGGCTCGTCCGAACCGTGAGGGGTCGACTCGTGCCGGTCAAGAGCCGCCGGGCGCTGCTCGGCCGGCCCATTGACCTGTGGCGGCAGCTGTTCACGACCTTCGCCGGGGACGTGGGAAGTGACGCCGAGGGCGAGGCTCCGCCCTTCGTCCCGCTCTGGCGCCACTGGCCGCAGATGTTCGAGCTGCTGCAGCTGAGCCTGTACACGGCGGGCGGTGAGCCGGTGCCGGTGGAGATGCTTCTGGAGATCACTCTCGACGCACCGGTGGGAATGCTGGGCTTCGCTCCGTACGCGAACCCCGCACCGGGCGTCAGGGAGGAGTGGCACGGGCACCTGGTCGATGCCCTCGCCGCGCTGGAGTCGCTCGGCGCGATCCGGACCGGGCCGAGTGGGGATCCCGCCGTCGACCGCCAGATCCTCGACATGAGCGCGCGCGACGACCCCGACCTGACCCTCGCCGCCCTGACCCCGATCGGGCTGTGGGCCGTCAACCGGATGCTCGTCGAGCAGGGTGTGCCCGCTCCCGTGCTCGGTGAGCTCGCCGGTGCGGAGCTGTCCGAGCTGCACCGCCGGCTCGCCATGGCCGGCCCGGAGCTCGTCGACTCCGAGCTGGCTGGTTGGGTGGACCATCGCGGCCCGCAGCGGGCGGCAGCCGAGGCGCAGACTCTCATGCAGGCGGCGGAGGAGCCCGCCGAACGGCTGTTCGCGACGCGGGTGCTGGCCCTCACCGGCGAGCACGGGGTGGCCGCCGCCCACCGGCTGCGCGCGGCGGGCGGGATTCCCGGCTCGGTGGCGACGGGGTGGCTGCTGTCGACCGAGGCGCTCGATCCGTCGGTTGCGGCCGTGGAGGAGAGCATGCTGGGGGTCGTCGACCAGTTCTGCGCGCTGGCCGACGAGGGCTTCGTGGAAGTGGCGTTCGAGGGCCAGTCGGTGCCCGACCAGGTGAGGATGGTCGTCGAATGCGCCCGTACCGAGCACCCGCGCCGGCTCGACGTGCTCGACGCGATCGCCGACGCACCGGTGGACCGGAAGGTGGCCAAGGCCGCGCGCAAAGCCCGACTCCGGCTGCGAACGTGAAAACATCGAGGCCTCCGATGCGCCAGTGAGTGAGCCGGACGTGCCGTTGCTCCGTTCGGACGGGGGACTGCTGTTGGCCTCCCGCGGCCCGGGCGGGGCGGTGTGCAACCTGGCCGATGCCCAGCTGCTGCGGCTCGCCGCCGAGTTGGACCGGGCCCGGCCGCGCAGCAGTCGGCCGGCTGGAAGGCTGATCAGCGGTGGACCCTGGCCCGGGTTGCGGCGTTGATCTGGCGCCCACGCCATAGGATCAGGACGTGATCAACCGCCGGTTCGCCAGGCTCGGACCAGATCCGTGACGGCCCGGCCTGCACTGATGTACGGGCCCGAGCTGTGGCGTCCGGATGAAGGTGGCGACTGGTCGTACTGGGATCTGTGGTTCGCCGTGCTGTGCGTGCACGACCACGGCGGTGACTGGGACGGTTTCGATGCCGCCCTGACGAAGATTCGCGGCGACGGGGGCGAGGCGAAGTGGAGCCACCTGCTGGACCTGCGCGAACGCCTCGCCGCGGCCGGGCTCGACGCCGTCGAACTGGTGGGGGACACCATCACGGAAAGGGGCGCGGGGCCGGGGGTTTAGGGGGGGGGGGGGGGGAGGCCCCGCGTTGCAACCCACCCGCGCGGCGTTGGGGGGGGGGGCCGGGGGGGGGGGCCCTTCCCGAGCTCGCCGCAGGACCCGCGTTCGGTTGCGTGCTCTCCTGGGATGCCGTCTCTCGTGTCGTCGGCGGCCTTGGCTGGGATGCGACTCAGGACCTGGCCGGTGACCTGGACCGGGCGGCCGGGGCGGCGGCGGATCTGCGGCTGGCCGACGGCGACCGCGCCGGGGCGCTGGCGGTGCGCCGGGCGGTGCTGACGATCGGTCTGGACCTGATGGAGTGCTGTGACGACTCCTCGGGCTACCTCGGCCAGGTGATGACCACCGCGATGGTGAGTTACGCCAGGACCCAATGGCGCTTGGCCGGCATCCCACCGCAGGTGTTCTGGCCGGACTTCGTGGAGATCGCGACCTTGCTGGCCAACTACGGCGTCCCGGTCGACGAGGAGGTCGCGGTGTACCGGCTGGCCGGCGTCGCACCCGACCTCGACCTGGTCTGCGACATCGCCGGCGGCCTGCATGCGGAGTACACCGCGGCGCGGATGACCTGGCACGCCGGACAGGTGCGCCGCCAGCACGCCCACGCGCTCGCCGCCGCCACCGGTACCAGCCCGACGTGACGCCGATGGCCAAGAGATGCGCACAGCCGCGGCGCCACCGAATGCGGCAGCAAGCCCGGCGCGAGTCGGCCCGAGCGTGGGTTGGGTCGGGCGCCCCGGTGAGCGTCAAGGCCTTCGCCCGCCGCTACGGCGTCGACCGCTACACCGCCTATGCGGACCGCCTACCCCCACCCATGCAATGGTTCCTCAGGCACGCGCGATGGCTCAGGCAGCCGGAGTTGTGCTCGGTCTACCGCTACCAGGCGGTGGTCGCCGACTCGGCCAAGTCAATGCTGCCGACCGGGGAGCGGCTATCAGGCGTTCCCTCGGGTGGATCGGCGCGAGGTGGAGGCCGGGAGGTTGATGACGAAGGTGGCGCCGCGCCCCGGTCCGTCGGAGTGGGCGGTGATGCTTCCGTGGTGGGCCTGGATGATCGCGCGGGTGATGGTCAGGCCGATCCCGGACCCGTGTCGGCCCGGCCCGCCGCGCGCGGCAATGGTGGTGGTGGACGGGCCGGGGCCGCGGACGGGGTCGGTGCGGTAGAAGCGTTCGAACAGCCGGGGGGCCTGCTCGGGTGCGAACCCCGCGCCGGTGTCGGCGACGGTCACCTGTGCCTGTCCTGGCACGCCGGCCGTGTGGTTGATCGTCTTGCCCGCCGCTTCGGGGGCACGGTCGACGGTGACGGTGACGGTACCCCCGGGGGGTGTGTGTCGCAGGGCGTTGTCGAGAAGGTTCATCAGCGCCTCGACGAGGCGGTCGGGGTCCACGGTGACGGTGGGGCCGGGATCGTCGGCACGGATCTGTAGGTCCACTCCGCTGGCGCGGTAGCGCGGGTGCAGGGCGTTGACCGCGCGGCGGGCGAGGTCGACCAGTGGGACGGGCTGCAGGTGCAGGGCGAGCTGGCGTTCCTCGGCGCGGGAGACCGATTCCAGGTCGGCGACCAGCCGGTGCAGCCGGGAGGCCTGCGCGGCCAGGGTGTCCAGGGTCTCCTTGTCGACCGGCAGCACCCCGTCGGTGATCGCTTCGATGGTGGCCTCGAGTGACGCGATCGGTGTGCGCAGTTCGTGACCGAGATCGGTCAGCAATCGGCGCCGGGTCTGTTCGGAGGTGGCCAGTTTGTGGCCGAGTTGGTTGACCGCTGCGGTCAGTGCGGTGAATTCCCGGCCGAGTTGGGGGTCGCCCAGGTCAGTGCCGTAGTTGCCGTCGGCCAGCCGGGAGGTGGCGGCGGCCAGGTTGGCGACCGGGGTGGCCAGTCGGCGGGCAATGAGCCAGGTGCCCAGCCCGGCCGCCAGCACCGCGGCGGTGATCCCAGCGGTCAGGGAGATCAGGGTGGCTTGGGTGAAGGCCCGGTCGACGTGGGTCTGCACGGTAGGGGTGAGGTCGGGTGTCCCGGAGCGGCGCAGGTGGGTGAGGAACACCGCCGGCGCGACCAGCAGCGCCACCACCAGCAGGGTGCCCGCGCCCGCGGCGACGACCAGGGTCATCGCGGCGAACAAGCGCGGCCCCAGCTCGAGAGCGGCAAGCCGTGCCCATCGCCGCCGTCCGGCCCGGTCCGCGACGCGCGGCCCCGGGGCTGTCGGGCCGCCCTGTGGTCCTGGTCGACCGTGTCGGGCGGAGGCGGGCGGGCGGGTCACCCCGGACCCATTCGGTAGCCGATTCCCCGCACGGTCAGGATGTAGCGGGCATCGGCAGGGTCGTCGCCGAGCTTGCGGCGAGCGTGCCCGACGTGGATGTCCACCAGGTGCTCGTCGCCGCCCCAGTCCGTCCCCCAGACGGCGTCGATGAGCTGCCGGCGGGTGAAGGCTTGTCGGGGCCGAGCGGCCAGGGTGGCGAGCACGTCGAACTCGGTGCGGGTGAGCTCGACGAGCCGATCGCCGACGCGCACCTCGCGGGCGACCGGATCGAGGGTCAGATCCCCGAACCGCCGCACACCCGCCTCGGGCTCGGTGCTTCCTTCGCGGGCCGTGGCGCGGGGACGGCGCAGCATGGTGCGGATGCGGGCCACCAGCTCCCGCGGGCTGAACGGCTTGGTCAGATAGTCGTCGGCACCCACCGATAGCCCGATCAGCTTGTCCACCTCGTCGGCGCGGGCGGTCAGCATGATCACGTAAGCGTCGGTGAAGGTGCGCAGCACCCGGCACACCTCTAGTCCGTCGATGCCGGGCAGCATCAGGTCCAGTACCACGACATCGGGCACGTCGGTCCGGGCCGCCTGCAGCGCGGACTCCCCGTCCGCCGCGGTGGCCACGATGAACCCCTCGCGTTCCAGGTAGCTGGCCACGGCCCGCACCAACGCCGGCTCGTCGTCGACCACCAGTGCCCGAACCGACGGGGCCCGAACCGCTGCCGTCGCCGATCCCGGGGTGCCGCCTCCGTCCACGGCTCTACTCGCCGACCATGGCGATGAAGGCGCCGTGCCAGGTGTGGTACCAGGCCTGACCGGTGACGGCGTTGACCGACATCATCCCGACGATCTTCCCGTCCTTGAGGGTGTGCAGCGTGTAGTAGCCGGGGAACGCCGTCGCCTCGCCCGCGGTCAGTCCGCTGTGCTGGGCGTCCAGCCACGCCTGGGCGTCGTTGACCGCCTGGCCTGCAGACACCCGCGCCGCCACGTCCCCGCCCGCGTGCATGCTGTAACGGGTGTTCCACATCATCGCCGGGCCGTACTCGATGCTCACCGCACCGTTGGCGGGGTCGATCAGGACCTCCGTGGCGCCTTGGCCGTCGGCGGTCAGCAGCTCGCTGTAGTAGCCGTTGGAGAACTGCATCACCTCACCGGCCTTCAGGCCCCCGCCGAGCTGGTCGGCGAATGCCTGCGCCCGGGCCTTCGCCGCGGCCATCGTGGTGACCGCCTGCCCGTCCCCGGACAACCCGAACCTGCCATGGCCCTGCCAGGTCCCCGCCGCGCCGAGCGTCGTGCCCGGACCCATCATCCCCGGGCCCGAGCCGCCCATCATCCCCGGGCCGAAACCACCCGGGCCGGGACCCGTCACCCCCGGCCCGTAATCCTGGCCGTACTGGTAATCCTGACCGTACGGGCCCTCCGCGGCCGCGGGGCCGGACGAGCTCGACCTGCCCACACCGGCCGCGACCGCGGCGACGCTGCCGACCAGAGCCAGCACCGCCACCGCCAGCGCCGCGATCAGCCACCCGCGCCGTGTGCGACTCATTTCTTCCCCCGCGCCTGCGTCAGCGCCGCGCGCTGGGCCTGATAGGTCTCGACATCGATCTCGCCCCGGGCGAACCTGCGGTCCAGGATCTCCTCCGCCGACTCCGCCCGCGGGCCACCGGACACGCCGCGACCCGCATCCCGCTGCCGGGCGCCGGGCAGCAGCTGCATCACCAGGAACAGGATCACCCCGAGCAGCAGCAGCCAGAACAGGCCCATCACCAGCCAGCCTGCCCAGCCCATACCTGCGCCGTACCAACCCATCATCGCCATACCTCTTCCCTCACGGCCCCATCCGTGCCGGGACCCTCTCGCGCCTCCCAGGCTGCCCCTCGACTGCGAACGTCCCACCGCGCGATCGACGAAGATTCAACGAAGACCGCGAGACTCCCGGCCTGGGCACGACGAGGGCGTCGTCGTCTCGGCGATGGCCAGGGCGAGCGGGCCGTCGATCAGGTAGAGCACGGAGTTGACCTGCTGGTCGGCTTGGCAGCGGTAGCCGGCCTGGCCCTGCAGCCGCCCCCAGAACGTGCCTGGCCAGTGGAGTTTCGTCTCAGAGCCGGTGTTCACCAGCGACACGCAACCGGACCGGGCTACCGAGGCTTGCGGCGACCTTGGCGCTGTGCCTTGCTGAGCTTGCGCCTGGGTTGCTCGCGCTGGCCGCCGCGTCCGCTGTGCTCGCCGGCGGACCGCCGGGTGGCCTTCGTGAGCCGGTGGATCACCTCGGCCGTGGCTTCGAAGTCGTCGCTCCCCTCGGCCATCCGCAGCGCGGCCTCGAAATGCTCCGCTGCTCCCTCGGGATCGCCCAGCGCGACGAGGGCGTCGCCGGCGTGCACGCGGACCTGCAGGTCGTGCGGCCAGCGGGCCAGGTTGGTCGCGATTCGGTTGCGCGCTTCGTCGGCGAGGCCGGACTCGGCGAGGGCGACGGCCACGTCAGCGTCGAAGGATGCCTGCCCAGCGGGGTCGACCTTGCCGAGCGCGTCACCGACCCGCTCCGCCGCGACTCCGTTGCCGGCCGCGCCGAGATCGAGGATGAGGTTCGCCAGCCATTCGGGCCATAGGCCGGCCAGCTCGGGTTCCTGCCCGAGAGCCAGGGCGAATTCGTCTGGCCGGCCGCGAAACCACTCGGCCGCCTCGACGACGGCGGCGGCGCGCTCGGCGAGCTCATCGGGTCCTGGGATAACGTAGAGCGAGGAGGCGGCACGGGGCAGCCGGCCGGCCAGCCCGTTGGGCAGGTGCGGCTGGTTGATCGCCAGCGACGCGGCGGTGGTCGCCGCCCACCCGTCCGGGTTGCTCGCGTTCGCCCGAGCGAGGCGCCTGTTGATGACTGACTCGGCCTGGCGGCGGTGGGTCGGGCACATTGTGGCTCTGGATTCGGCCAGTTCGCCGGGGAAGCCGAACCTGCCGCCCGCGCACGCCGGGCAACGCGGGTGGGTCGCGGTGACCGTGGCGAGTTCCACCGGTGACCGGTCCAGGTCGACCGGGCCGAAGGCGTGTTGGACGAGATCGGTGATAGCACCGAGGCCCATCGGCTCCCACTCGGCTCGCCTCCCACTGACGGGCAGCGCCGTGATGTCCGCCGCGCCGAGCGCACTGCCAGCCGCCGGATCGGACAGGAGATCCGGTACCTCGCCTCTGGCGGCGAGGTCAGGGTAGCGGCCGGCATTCACCGCGTTCTCGTAACGGGACGCCGTCACGATGGCTGACCCGACCAGTGCCGCCATGACGCCCGCGACCGTGCTGTTGTGGGCGGTGGCCGTACGCACCAATGACCAGGTGGGCAGGTAGACGACGATCTCGAGATCTGCCCCGGCACCGTTGGTGGTCGCGAACCCGCTGGGTCGCTGCACCATGCCCGCCAGCGGATCCCACGTGATGACGAACAGCCGCACCGCATCTGCCATGCGAGCAAGTCCACCGGTCAGCCCGGGCCATGCGACGACCAGTTCGATCAGCCGCTTGTCCATCGCGGGTGGATCGGCCAACAACCGCTGCACCCGATCAGGCAGGCCCGCCAGCATCGCCTCGCTCGTCTCGGACATGGCCCGAACCTACCGACCCCCAGGGGCTGCACTGTCCACTCGGCGACCGCCGTACAGTGCCGACGATCCCGACGCGCATGGAAGGTCCCGCGCATGCTGGTGCTGCACGGCTTCTGGTCATCCGAGCGAGGTCTCTGCGTGTGGGCGGAGGACTCCGACCGCGCCGTCACCAGTCGCAGCCAGGCACCGGGTCGCGCTGACCGGCACCCCGGTGGAGAACCGGCTCGCCGAACTGTGGTCGATCATGGACTTCCTCAACCCCGGGATGCTCGGCTCGTCGGAGCTGTTCCGCGCCCGCTACGCCATCCCGGTGGAGCGGCACGGCGCCACCGAGCCTGCCGAGCGGCTGCGGGCGATCACCCGCCCCTACATCCTGCGGCGGCTCAAGACCGATCCGGCGATCATCGACGATCTCCCTGAGAAGATCGAGGTGAAGGAGTACTGCCAGCTGACCGTGGAGCAGGCGTCGCTCTACCAGTCGATCGTGGACGACATGATGGAGAAGATCGAGAACTCCGAGGGGATCGAGCGCCGCGGCAACGTGCTGGCCGCGATGGCCAAGCTCAAGCAGGTGTGCAACCACCCCGCCCAGGTGCTGCATGATCGTTCGCCGGTCGGCAGGCGCTCCGGCAAGGTGATCCGCCTCGAGGAGCTGCTGGAGGAGATCCTCGCTGAAGGGGACCGTGTGCTGTGTTTCACCCAGTTCACCGAGTTCGCCGCGATGCTGCTGCCGCACCTGGCCGCCCGTTTCGGCACCGACGTCGCCTACCTGCACGGCGGCACCCCGAAGACGCGCCGCGACGAGATGGTCGAGCGTTTCCAGTCCGGGCACGGGGCGCCGATCTTCCTGCTGTCGCTGAAGGCCGGCGGTACCGGCCTCAACCTCACCGCCGCCAACCACGTCATCCACCTCGACCGGTGGTGGAACCCCGCGGTGGAGAACCAGGCCACCGACCGCGCGTTCCGCATCGGGCAGCGGCGCAGCGTGCAGGTCCGCAAGTTCGTGTGCACCGGCACCCTGGAGGAGAAGATCGACCAGATGATCGAGGACAAGAAGGCCCTGGCCGATCTGGTCGTCGGCGACGGCGAGGGCTGGCTCACCGAGCTGTCCAGCGGCGACCTGCGCAAGGTGTTCGCCCTGTCCGACGGGGCCATCGGTGAGTAGGTTCTTCCCGCCGTCGAAACCGCGCCCGGTCGAGGGCGGGATCAAGGCGCGCAGCCAGCGCGGCGCCATCGCGCAGACCTGGTGGTCGGAGCGGTTCATCGCTGTGCTCGAGGACATCGGCATGGGCAACCGGCTGCAGCGCGGTCGCGGCTACGCCCGGAAGGGGCAGGTGCTCTCCCTTGAGGTCGACGCCGGCTCGGTCACCGCACGGGTGCAGGGCAGCCGGTCACGCCCGTACCGGGTGCGGATCGGCCTGCAGGCCTTCGGCAAAGCCCAGTGGGCCGGCCTGGAGCGCGAACTCGCCGGCAACGCCTGGTATCTGGCCACGCTGCTCGCTGGCGAGATGCCCGACGACATCGAGGACGTCTTCGCGGGCGTCGGCCTGTCGCTGTTTCCGGCCAGCGCCGGCGAGCTGTCCCTCGACTGCTCCTGCCCGGACTGGGAGGTGCCGTGCAAGCACCTCGCCGCCACGTTCTACCTGCTCGCCGAGTCCTTCGACGACGACCCCTTCCGCATCCTGGCCTGGCGCGGCCGGCCGCGAGAAGACCTTCTCGACAACCTGAACGCCGCGCGCTCGGACCGCTCACCCGCCGCTGACAGCACCGAGCATCGCGGCGTTCCGCTCGAGGACTGCCTGCAGAGCTACTTCGCGGTGCAGGGGGACCTTCCCCGGCTGAGTCCGCAGGTCACCTCCGGTACCTCCCTCCTGGACCAGCTGCCACCGATCGACATCACGCTGCGTGGAAGCCCGCTGACGGAGCTGCTGCGACCCGTCTACCGTCGCTTCGGGAGCTGAGCTGGCAGGATCGCCGGCGCTGGATGCCGATCTGACGAGGAAGGTTGCTCCGCGCGTGGCTTGATCTTGCCTAGCCAGGTTGACCGATTTCGGCCGCTGCTACGAGCGCGCCGGTGCGTTGCGGAGTTTGCCGAGTACGTTCGGCAACTGCGCACGACGCACAAGCGCAAGCGCGCGTTCTTGGCCGCGCTCGACGCCGTCTCGATCCCCGACCCAGAAGCTCGTCCTGCTCGCCGACGCCGCCAACTTGCCGGCGCTATTCGAGGCGGGTGGGACTGTACCGACTCTGGCCGTGGTGGGACGGATCGCGAAAGCACTCGACGCCAGCCTCGCCGTCCGCGTTGAGGCGCGTTCTCATGTGGCGTGATTCCCCGCCTGAAGTCGCATCTCCTCGCCGGCAAGTTCCAGGCCGCCGAGCTCTGCCGCCACGAGGCAGACCACCGGGTCGTCGAGGGCGGCGGCACCCGACACGTCGTCGAAGGTGGGGGCCCGCCAGGAGCGACGCGAAACCCGGCCGGAACCGCCGGGCCAGCGCCTGTTCCTCGACCAGCCCCAGTTGTAGGGGCGGGTCTCCCCGGCGGCGATGCTGCGGGTGACGCTGAGCACAGTGCGCTCGAAGGCGGTCAGGCCGCTCAGGTCCAGCGGCGGTGCGGCGCCGCGCCGTCCGCGCAGCGCGGGCAGAAGGCCGGCCGGGCCGCGGTCGGCGGCGCGCAGCGGCCGGGCGAAGCGCCGGCGGTAGGCCTCGGCGGACGCCTCGGGGTCGCCGTCGACCGACTCGGCGGAACGGACGAACTGCACCCCGTCCCGGGTGAGCGCGACGAAGACCTCACCGAGCCGCTCGGCCCGTTCAGCCAGCCCGCGAACACCGTCTGCTCCAGGCCCGGCGACCTGGCGTAGCGCAGGCCGCCCAGCGCGGCCGTCACGGCGTCGAGCTCGTGCGCGATCATCGGGCCTCTCCTTCGGCCAGCAGCACCACAGCCCCTCCCGCACGTCGTGAATCGCCTGGTAGAGCTCCGCCCCGACCTTCTCGGAGGTGAGCTGATCGAGCTCGCGCGGGCTGGGCGCGGCGACCAGTGTGGCGGCGCGATCGAGGACCCTGCGGATGAGTCGTCGAACCAGGCAGGCCGTTCCTTCGAGCCGAGGGTGCCTGGAGAACGGCGAGCGCTGACTCCGGTCGGACGACGGACTGCGGAGCCGTCCGCACCGGAGCGGCGCGTGTCGCGCGCTTGGCGGAGCTCTCCTCGCAGGGCCGGTGAGCGGTGGATCGACGGGGGAGGGCCGCGCCCGATCGTGCACGGATCCGTGAAGCTGAGCACCGGGAGGACTACATGTTGGCCAGAACCGTGGTGTCGGCCACGAGCGTCGTGGCGATCCGTTACGGCGGCGCGGTCACCGTGGACGAGGTGCTCGACGCGCGCGGAGCTGGACGCCGTGGTCGACCGGTGCGGTGCTGCGCGGCTGCCCATCGAGTGCGCCCATATCGACCTCGGACGGGGTCGAGCGAAGGCCATGTGGGGCGGACCTGACTACAGTCCATAATCACCAAATGCGCAGGGCGTTGCTTCGCCGCATGTTGCCGGATTCGCAGCGGCGAACGCTGGCCGAGCTCACCGACGATCTTGATCTCTCGGTCGGCGACACGGTGTCCAAGAGGTCGGCCTTCTGGACGATGCTCACCCTCTCGGCGATCATTGCGTCCGCGGGAGTGCTGTCGGACTCAACGGCGACGGTCATCGGGGCGATGATCATTGCGCCGTTGTCAACGCCGATCATGAGTATCGCGCTAGGCGTGGCCAAGCTCGAGGCCGGGGCGGCCGGCCGCGCGGGACGGTTCGTGCTGGGCGGCGCTGTACTTGTCGTGCTCATCGGCGTGACCTTCGCCTTGGTGCTGCCGAGCTCGTTCGACCTGCTCGGGAACAGCCAGATCACCGGTCGCACGTCTCCCGGAATACTGGATCTGATCGCGGCCGTCGCCACCGGGTTCGCCGGCGCGGTCGCCCTGGCGCGCCGCGACGTCGCTGCGGTGCTCCCGGGGGTGGCGATCGCGATCTCCCTGGTCCCGCCGCTCGCTGTGGTCGGGGTGTGCCTGGGGCAGGGTGCGTTCGGGCTGGCGCTGGGCGCGTTGGTGCTGTTCGTATCCAACCTGGTGGCGTTGATCCTCGCTGGCACGCTCGTGTTCACCACCCTCGGATACGGCGGCGAAGCGAGCGACCAGGGGCCCGTAGGCGGGTCCAGGCGCAGGGCGTATCTGGCGTTGTCCATCGTCCTCGTGGTCGTCGTCGTCCCGCTCGCTGCGAACACGGTCGCCACCTACCTGCTGACCGTGTTGACCGCCCGTGCCCAGGCGACCGCGCAGGACTGGATCAGCAGCGTGCCCGGCGCGGAAATCCAGGGTGTCAACTTCGTGTCCACCGACTTGTACATCAACGTTCAAACACCTCAGAAATTGCCGCCGATCGACAGCCTGTTGAACGAGCTTGATACCGAACTACCGGGCGGAATCACGATCATCGTGACCACGTCCATCGGTGAGCGCATCGATGTGGGGAAGACCGGTGGATGACCGATCACCTCATCCCGGCGGGGGCGAAGCCGACCGTGCGGTGGCATGTTTGCCGCGTACCCGAAGCGCGTCCTGGGCAGCTCACAGGCCAGCACCTTGACCGTCACCACCGCCAGAGGGGAAAGGTCCGCGGCCAGCCTACGATCCGCCTGGTAGCAAGCGTCACAGAGCAGGAGGCCTGTCCATGGCCACCGTCAGCGTCCGCTACATCGTCGACGACGTCGACGCCGCAATCGCCTTCTACTGTCAGCACCTCGGCTTCGAAGAACACATGCATCCCGCCCCGGCCTTCGCCATGCTGACCCGCGGCGACCTGCGTCTCCTCCTCAGCGCCCCTGGTGGCGGACCAGGCGGCGGGCAGGCCATGCCGGACGGCACCCTGCCCGCACCGGGAGGCTGGAATCGGTTCTCCATCGAAGTCGCCGATCTGGCGGGCATCGTGGACCGGCTCCGCGCGGCCGGCGTCCATGTGCGCACTGAGCTGATCACTGGCGTCGGCGGCAAGCAAGTCGTGATTGACGACCCCTCCGGCAACCCCGTTGAGCTGTTCCAACCCACCCGCACCGAGGCGCGTCTCAGCAACCGGTAGCACAGCACCCCCGACATCCCCCTCTCTGCCAGGAGGTCTAGCAATGATCTTGGGCGGGCCCCCGATCGAGAGGATGCGTCAGGTCAGGTGTCGACCGTCATCCCGTCCCGCTCATGAAGGCCGGGAGACGACGGGTCCAGGCTGCTCATGCGGCCTCAGGTTGAGTAAAGTGCTGGCCGGAGGCGGTGATGGTGTCCGGGATCAGCCTCGAGGATCGCTACACGGTGCCGGGTCGTCATTGGCATCTGCTGGACGACGGCCGGGTGCAGTGCGATGTGTGCCCGCGGGCCTGTCGGTTGCGCGAGGGTCAACGGGGTCTGTGCTTCGTCCGGGGTCGGGTGGCCGACCAGGTGGTGCTGACGTCGTACGGTCGGTCGAGCGGTTTCTGCGTGGATCCGATCGAGAAGAAGCCGCTCAATCATTTTCTGCCGGGCAGCGCTGTGTTGTCGTTCGGGACCGCGGGCTGCAACCTGGCGTGTCGGTTTTGCCAGAACTGGGACATCTCGAAGTCGCGGGAGATCGACCGGCTGTCCGACGCCGCTGGCCCCGGAGGACATCGCCGAGGCGGCGGTCCGGTTGGGGTGTCGCAGTGTGGCCATGACCTACAACGACCCGGTGATCTTCCTCGAGTACGCGGTCGACGTCGCCGACGCCTGCCGGGCCCGGGGGGTCAAGGCGGTGGCGGTGACGGCGGGCTACCTGACCGACGCGCCGCGGCGTGAGCTGTTCGCCCACCTCGACGCGGCGAACGTGGACCTCAAGGCGTTCACCGACGACTTCTATCACCGTACCTGCGCGGCACACCTGCAGCCGGTGCTGGACACCCTGGTGTACGTGCGGCGGCATACCGACGTGTGGTTCGAGATCACCACGTTGCTGATCCCCGGGCACAACGACTCGGATGCCGAGATCGACGCCGAGTGCGCCTGGCTCGCCGACAACCTCGGCGCGGACGTCCCGCTGCACTTCACCGCGTTCCACCCCGACTTCAAGATGCGAGACGTCCCTCCGACGCCGCCGGCCACCCTCGAGCGGGCCCGGGAGATCGCGCTGGGACACGGGCTGCGGTTCGTCTACACCGGCAATGTCCACGACGCCGAGGGTGGCCGGACGAGCTGCCCGGGCTGCGGCGCCGCCGTGGTGGAGCGGGACTGGTATCGCATCGACCGCTACCGGCTCACCGACGACGGACGATGCGCCGGATGCGGGACGGTGTTGCCCGGCCGCTTCGACGGGCCGGTGGAGCGTTGGGGGCCGCGCCGGGTACCGGTGTCGATCACCAGCGGGATCCGGACCTGAGCTGTGTGGGGCGGCGGCGTGCGGGTGCGCCCGGCGGCGGTCGCCGGCCGGTTCTACCCCGGTGATCCCGACGCGCTCGCCGCGCTGGTGGACGCGCTGCTGGCGGATGTCCCGCCTCCGCGGAGAGGTGTGTGGCCGGTCGCCGTCGTCGCTCCGCATGCGGGCTTCCGCTTCTCCGGTCCGGTGGCGGCCACCGCCTATGCTCACCTGGCCCCGTGGCGCGGGGAGGTGGCGAGCGTGGTGGTGCTCGGTCCCGCTCATTTCACGCCGCTGCGCGGTATGGCGATCCCGAGTGTCGGGGCGTTCGCCACCCCGCTCGGTCCGGTTCCGATCGACGCCGACGCGCGCGCGGTCGCGGCCGGGTTGTCCGCCGTTGTGGTCGACGACGAGCCGCACGCGGGCGAACATGCCATCGAAACGCAGCTACCGTTTCTGATCCGCACGCTGGGCCCAGGGGTGCCGGCTCTCCCGATCGTCGTGGGCGACACGCCGCCCTCTGCTGTTGCCGCTCTCCTGTCCACCGTGCTCGGCGCAGCCGGCACGATCGTCGTCGTCTCCACCGACCTCAGCCATTACCTGAACCGTGCGCAGGCCCGTGAACGCGACATCCACACGGCGGCCGCCGTCGTCGCCCGCAACGGCGATGCGCTTCAGCCCGGCGACGCCTGCGGCTTCCATCCCCTGCGCGGGCTGCTGCGTCACGCCGCGGACCGCGACCTCGTCGTCGAGCAGCTCCAGCTGGCCACATCGGCCGACACCGGAGGCGATCCCCGGCGCGTCGTCGGATACGGAGCCTTCCTGTTTCATGAGGCCACCGACGAGTTCACGTCGTGAGCCTCGCGTAGCCGGCGCGGTCGCGGCCCGGGCGATGCGGGCCCCTCCTGGCGAGCGAGGTGTGGGGAGTCGACTCGCCGCGGCGCGAACCTAGAGTCGGCCAGCCAGGACCTCGGCGAGGACGGGGGCGTTGCTCGTCGCCGAGTCCCGGCTCGCGGTCAGCAACGTCAGCGTCCGCTTCCGGGAGAGCTGGCGCAGGCGCTGGACGGCCGCGGTGGCGTCGCCGGTGGCGAGCTCGATGCGATAGCGCCGCCGGAACTCCGGGAACCGGTCCGGGACGCGCGCTACACGGACCTCCATCGCCCACCACCCTTTCCCGGGATCGAGGCCGATCGATGAGACGAACACTCCGAGACTTGACCACTACGTACACGGGTTTCAGCAGCAGGTTCGGCTGAAGACGTGCTCGTGACCGTGGAGGTCGCGCAGGGTGCGTCGCTCGGGTCGCAGTGCTCAGGCGATGGCGGTGATGCCACCTTCGCCGAAGTAGATCGCCTCGCACGCCTTCTGGCCTCGACCGCGTCCTCCCCGCCCGTGCGGGCGACGTGCTCGGCGCGGATGTCGTTCGAGGCCACGTGGCCGCTCATCGCTGTTGTCACGACCGACTCCGAAGCTCGTCCGCCCATCTCACGGTTCGTTCGATGAGCGCGTGGGCCTCGGTGTTCTCGACCTTGTACGGGATGAACTCGGCCACTGGAAGTCGCCGGATGGCGCGGAGTGCCAGCACGAACATGTCCTCGTCGAAGCCGGGGTCGTGCTCCTTCGCGAGCGCGAGCAGTTCGTCGGCGGTGTAGCGGCCGGAGCGGAGGATGGCGTCGACGTCGATGAAGTCGCGTGCCTGGGCTCGGGAGTAGAGGGCGCAGACCTTGTTGGCAACGGCGTCGTCGGGATGCAGAACCGGGCCGATAGCGAGTGTGACCGGTGGGTGCGCCCTCCAGTCGATGCCGAGTTCGACCTTGGCCGTGGTGCCAGTGGTCGGGTCGGTGACCTGGAGTCGCGCGAAACCCGGGTTGGCCATCGTCATCGTGACGTCGAGTCGGTCCGCCTCGTAGGCGCGGACCACGGCCGCGAGCGCGTCGGAGAAGTGCTCCTCGGAGGCGGTCGTGGTGAAGAGGTCGACATCCTCGGAGGGGCGATCGAGGAAGCCGTGGGCTTGCACGGCGTAGCCGCCGGCGAGGCAGAACCCGAAGGCGCCGGCTTCGGCCAGCGCAAGGCGGGCGAGGCGGCGGTGGAGCTGGTCCATGGTCGGGATGGTGCGTCGGCTCAGGCCGCGGAACTCAGGCCGGGGAACCGCGACTCCCAGAGGAGACGAACCCTCGCGGGGAGGAACAGGTCAGGCCACAGCGCACGCAGCCGTTCCGCGTTGATCAGCGGGGTCATGTCCTGTGGGCGGACCGCGTCGACGAGGACGCGTTCGTAGAGCACGACAGCATCAGAGGTGTCGTCGAGATCGTATGCGGTGCGTCCGGTCCAGCCGAGTTCCGCAGGCAGCACGACGTGCCCGTTCAACGGGCCGGTCAGCTCGGCGAGATCGTTCGGAACGGCGTAAGGGCGCCGGTCGCCGTAGGTCCGCGCAGGGGGCACGCCCTCAGTATGGATCAGACGGTTCGTGTTGGACCCGCTCGACATGAGCCTGGGTGGGGTGCGTGACGTAGGAGCCGTGGCCCCGTGGGCACTTCGGTCCGTAGCCGTCGACTCAGCGGCGCAGCGCGTCGAGGCGACGGCCGAGCCGTCGTGGTGGCTGGATAGGTTGGCTGTTCAGGGCGATGCGGCGAGGAGCGACCGGGTGAGCGAGTATCAGTACTACGAGTTCGCGGCGGTCGACCGGCCGCTGGGTGCCCGTGACCTCGACGCGTTGCGTGGTCTGTCGACCCGGGCGCACATCACGCCGACGTCGTTCGTCAACACCTACCAGTGGGGCAGCTTCAAGGGTGATCCCCGGCGGCTGGTGGAGCGGTACTTCGATGCGTTCCTGTATCTGGCGAACTGGGGGACCCGCGAGCTGATCCTGCGGCTGCCGGCTCGACTCGTCGATCCGGAGACCGCGCAGCGGTACTGCTCGGGTGATGCCGTGTCGGCGTGGCACACGGGTGATCACGTGATCGTCGCCGCGGTGTCCGAGGACGAGGAGGGGGATTTCGAGTGGGGCGGGGAGGGGGTGCTGGCCTCGATCCTGCCGGTGCGGGCCGAGCTCCTCGCCGGGGACCTGCGCGCGTTGTACCTGTTGTGGTTGTTGAGCGTGCAGGTCGGCGAGGTTCCCGATGACGCGGTGGAGCCGCCGGTGCCGGCGTCGTTGAACGCGTCTGACCGGTTCGCAGACCGCGCTGGCGGACTTCCTGCGGATCGACCGGGACCTCGTCGACGTCGCCGCGGCCGGGTCGCCGCCCGCGCACGACGAGCGGGTTGATGTGGCGCGGTGGGTCGCGGGGCTGCCCGGTTCCGAGCGGGACGCGCTGCTGGTCGGGCTGTTGGAGGGCAACGACCCGTTGCTGCGGGCGGAAGCGCTGCGCCGGGCCGGACCGGGTCGGCGTGACCGGGCAGGTGTTCGGACCGCAGCCGAGTTGCTCGACCAGGCGGCGGCGCTGCGGGAACGGCGGGAGCAGGCCGAGCGGGATCGGCGGGCGGCTCGGGCGGCCGAGAGCGCACGGCGTGCCGAGGTCGCGCGGCGGCAGCGGCTGGCCGCGCTCGCGGCCGAGGGCGACGGGGCGTGGGCGCGGGTGGCGGCGCGGATCGCGGAGAAGAAGCCGTCGGGCTACGACGTCGCGGTGGATCTGCTGGTCGATCTGCGGGAGGTGTGCGACCCGGCCGTCTTCGCGTCCCGGATGGAGGCGCTGCGGCGCGAGCACGGCCGCAAGGTGACGTTCGTCGAGCGGCTCGAGCACGCCGGGCTGTGATGGGTGCGCCGTTCTCCTCGCCCGAGGCCGAGGTGGCGGCGCTGCGGGCGGAGAACGCGCGGCTGCGGCGGTTGCTGGACCTGACGCCCGAGCAGGCGCGGCCCGCCGGCTGCCACGCAGACGGGGCTGTTCCTCGACCGCCCCGGTCCGGTGACCGCGTCGTCGTCCGGGCCGGACAAGGTGCGGTTCTTCCGCACCCTGTTCGCCGCCCGCACCGACGTGTACGCGATCCGATGGGAGAACGCGCGGACGGGCCGTTCGGGGTGGTCGCCCGCGGTCGAGGGCGGCTGGCGGAAGGGCACCAACCGGCCGCATCTGCGCCTCACGGACCGGGTGGTCGAGGCGCACCTGACCGGAGAGGTGCATCTCGGCCTGTACCCGCTGCTGGTGGGGGACATCTGCCAGTGGCTTGCGGCGGACTTCGACGGGCCGTCGGCGATGCTCGACGCGCTGGCCTATCTCAAGGCGGCCCGGGCAGTCGGGGTTCCGGCGGCGTTGGAGGTGTCGCGGTCGGGGATCGGGGCCCATGTCTGGGTCTTCTTCACCGGCCCGGTCCCCGCTGCGACCGCTCGAGCGCTCGGTTCCGGTCTGCTGCGGGAGGCGATCGCGCTGCGCGGGCGGATGAACCTGACCGCCTATGACCGGCTGTTCCCGTCCCAGGACGTGCTCCCGTCGTCGGGAGGGATCGGCAATCTGATCGCTGCACCGCTGCAGGGTCGCTCCCGCCGGCACGGAGCGACGGTCTTCCTCGACCTGGCGACGCTGGAGCCGCAGACCGACCAGTGGTCCTACCTGGCCTCGTTGCATCGGCTGTCACCGCGGGAGGTGGAGCGGCTTGCTGAGCGGGTTGCCCCACCAAAGGTGGGTGCCGCCATCACCCGGCTGGTGCCCGCCACGGCGTCGGGTATCCAGCCCCGGCCCGCGCAGGTGGTCGGCGTGCAGCTCGCCGCGGGTGTCGCGGTCGACATGTCGGCACTCACCCCGGCGCTGCTCGCGACGCTGAAGCATGCGGCGTCGATGCCGAACCCGGCCTTCTACGACCGGCAGCGTCGACGCTTCTCGACCTGGGGCGTCCCGCGGTTCCTGCATTCCTTCGACGAGACCCTCGACGGTCGGCTGGTGCTTCCTCGCGGGTTGGCCGGTCTGTTGTCAACTGTGGTGCGGGAGGCCGGCAGCGCGCTGAAGATCGACGACCGGCGCGCGGAGGGCACGCCGCAGCAGTTCGTGCTCACCGCGACGTTGCGCGATGACCAGGCCGACGCCGTCGCCGACCTCGCCGAACATGACCATGGGGTGCTGGTCGCGGCCCCTGGGGCGGGCAAGACCGTGATTGCCTGTGCGCTGATCGCCCGGCACGACACCTCGACGCTGGTGCTGGTCGACCGCAAGACCCTCGCCGATCAGTGGCGGGCGCGGCTGGCCGAGCACCTCGGCGTCACCGCGGGCCAGTTGGGTGGTGGCCGCACGAAGCTGCGCGGCACGGTTGACGTGGTGACGCTGCAAACCTTGGCGCGGCGCGATGATCTGCCGGAGCTGACCGCTGGGTACGGCTTCGTCGTAGTCGACGAGTGCCATCACCTCCCCGCCGCGGCGTTCGAGAACGCCGTGCGCCAGATCCCCGCCCGGCGGTGGCTCGGGTTGACGGCAACCCCATACCGTCGCGACGAGCTCGACGATCTGATTGCGCTGCAGCTGGGCCCGGTCCGGCACACCATGAGCGCCCCGGAGCCGGGCACGCTCGCCGCCGCGGCAGCCGGTGGGGCGCCAGAACGATCCCTCATCGTCCACCTGACCGAATTCGTCTACCGCGGCCCGGCCGATCCGTCGGCTCCTGGCGGGATCGCCGCCGTCTACCGCGACCTCCTCGCCGATGACGCCCGCAACCAGCAGGTGCTCACCGACGTCCTGGCCGCGCTCGCCCGCGGGCGGAACTGCCTGGTCCTGACCCAATGGACCGCGCACGTCGCTGTCCTGGCCGATCTGCTCCGCGGCGCCGGACACGATCCCGTCGTGCTACGGGGCGGGACCGGAGCCGGTCGGCGGCGCGACGCCCTGGAGCGGCTCCGGCCCAACGACGGGCCGCTGCTCGTGGTCGCGACAGGTCCCTACATCGGGGAGGGCTTCGACTGCCCCGCCCTCGACACCGTGTTCCTGGCTGCGCCGATCGCTTTCAAGGGGCGGCTCGTACAGTACGCGGGGCGGGTGCTGCGGCCCGCACCCGGCAAGCACGTCGTCGAGGTGCACGACTACTACGACATCCGCACCGGGGTACTCGCGTCCTCGCTGCGCAAGCGCGCGCCGGGCTACCGGAGCCTTGGTTTCCCCGATCCGAGCACGACACGGCACCACCCGCCGTCGCTCTCGCGCTGAGGAGGTCTACACGGACGCTCAGCTACGCGATGGCGGTGATGTCGCCGTCGTCGAAGTAGATCGCTTGGTGGAGGCGGCCGCCGAGGGCGGTGGCGTAGCGGGCGAGGACGTCGTGACCGGAGACCTTGCCGCGTTCGATCTGGGAGATCCGGCCCTTGGTGACGCCCATCCGGTCGGCGACCTGTTGCTGGGTGAGGCCGCGGGCGCGGCGGACCTCGGCGAGGCGGTGTCCGAGGACTTCGGCGAGCATCTGGCGCTTGCCGGCGTCGACCGCGTCCTCGCCGCCTGCGCGGGCGACGTGTTCGGCGCGGATGTCGTTCCAGGCCACGTGGCTGCTCATCGCTGGTGGTCCTCCTCGTCGCGTCGTTCTTTGAGGTAGCGCTCGTAGCGTTGTTCGGCGAGGGGGATGGCCTCGCGGTACCACTGTGTCCAGCGGCCGGCCTTGTCGCCGGCGACGAGCAGGATGCTGTCGCGCCACGGGTCGAACGCGAACAGGATCCGCACGGTGCCGGGTCGTAGCTCCTTGAGGTTGGCGATGGACGATCCGTGGATGGTGTCGACGAGCGGCCGGCCGAGGCCGGGGCCGACGTCGGCGAGAGTGTCGATCGCTTGCACGACGCGGGTGTGGATGGCGTCGTCGAGCGAGTCGATCCACTCGCGCACCTCGTTGACGACGTAGACCTGCCACTCGCCCGACGTCACTCCTCGAGTGTACCGATCGCTATACTTGTTCGTCGACGGGCCGGGCAGGATCGGCCGGGCGGGCAGCTCGCCGCGCTCAGGGGGCGGTTCGGCTGCCGATCTGATCGCCGGATGGATACAGCGTGCGAGCGGAACCTCCCAAATCTCCTCGACGAGTGGACGACACGACACCGGTGCAGGTCATCGCGAGCCGGCCTCGGAGCGCGTCACTCGGAGGGGCTGAGGTTCGCCTTCTACGGGCGCATGTCGACGACTGAGTACCAGGATCGGGCTTCGTCGCATGCGTGGCAGCGCGAGGCTGCCGACCGCCTGGTTTCGGGCCGCGGGCTGGTGGAGGTCGAGTTCTTTGACGCGGGCTGTTCGCGGGCAGGTTCCGTGGTCCTCCCGGGCGGAGGCGGCGGCACTGCTCGGCGAGCTGTCCTCGCCAGAGCGACGGTTCGACGCGGTGGTGGTCGGCGAGTACGAGCGGGCGTTCTCCGGCGACGATTTTGCGGCGGTAACGGCGCTGTTCGAGCGCGCCGGCGTGCAGATGTGGCTGCCCGAGGCCGGCGGGCGGTGGGAGCGCGAGGATCCGGTGGCGCAGGCACTGGTCATGGTGCTCGGTGCGCAGTCGCAGCGCGAGGTGCTGCGATCCCGGCACCGAGTGCTGGTGAACGGCCGCGCCGCCTATCGGTGCCGTCACGGACACAGCAGCTCCCAACCACGGGCTGCCGACGGGCCGAGGTACGTCTACGTTCGCGAAGACCTGCTTGTACGCGAGTTGGTAGGCCAGCTCGCCAATCGACCAGCCGGTTCCGAGGGGGACGCGGTCCGACCGAACGACACCGCGAGTACGGTCGACAAGCTGCGAAGGTCCGGGCTGCTCATCGTGCACGACGGCCGAGCCTGGAGCTTGCGCACCGGCTCGTAGACCGGGACGAGCCGTCCGTGCCAGCAGCCCACAATCCGGTGGGGTAATCCTGTGTTCGAGGACTTGCGCACTGACCACACGCCTGACGCTGAGCTGACAGCGTTGGTCTGTGGGTCGAGCTCAACCCGATGGCGGTGATGTCTCCGTCGTCGACGTAGATCGCTTGGTGAGTCGGCCGTGGAACTTACCCCGGGGCAACGACATTGAGGCGCCCCGACGTCGGGCTCCGCAACTCCACCATGATTTTCGCGCCGCGCTTGCCGGCGTGGCGACAGCGTGCCGGGATGCAGGCGCTACCGCGGAGCCGCGGCGCCCAGGTCTTCGTTGATCGCGGCTAGGTCGAACGCGGCGGGATCGAACTCCTCGGCGGACTCGAGTCCCAACCACTCGAGCCGTTCCTCGTGTTCCTCGTGCTGCGGATCGGCCAGGATCTCGAGCAGGTCGGCGTACCCCCAGATCCCACCGCAGTCCTCCGGCGGACCGGCCCGACGACCACCCGTGCAGCGCGGGTAGGACGCGTCGGGGTCGGCTCGCCCCATCGCCTCGACCACGAGGTCGTGCTCCCAGTCATCGCCGAAGTCGTAGAGGTACCGCAGTCGCGCACCGGCTCGCGGTGCCACGGCCTTCAGCGTCACGGTCGCCGCATTCCGATGCCCCAACTCGGGGTCGGGCCGGCCGTACTCGCCGCGCTCGGTCTCGAAGACCCACAGGTGGTAGCCCGCCCACCCGAACGCGGCATGGACGACGCTGCTCAACGCGTCGAGCCGGATGTCCGACGGCACCTCCAGCCGCCGCCAGATCGGCGGCCGTAGTCCCCGCAAGGTCACCTTGATCGTGTAGATCGATCCGTGCGACGCCGGCATGCCCGCGATCCTGGCAGCTCCGCCGGAGGCGGAATCCACCGGCCTCGGCAGGCCGCGGCACAGCACCATCCGCCGGCGTGATCTCGAGTCCCGCCGTGAGCACAGCGGTCGACCCCGACACGCTCGGCGCGATGGCCGCTGCCTGGGGCAGCAGGTCCAGATGATGCGCTCGGTAATGCCGCGGCGGTCCGTCCACACCGTCGCCTTCCACGGCATGGACGCCCCGGGCGTCATCGTCGGCGGCTTGCCGACCCGACGCTGCAGGAGGAGATCGCCGCGGAGATCGGCCGGACGACGGGGCTGCGCCGTGTTCATCGCCTACCCGGACGACTGCTCGGCGGCGACGCACCGTTCAACATCATCAACTTGCTCACCGCCGGCGGCTGCGATGGTGAGCAGATCGAGCAGTCCGCAGACGTGTGAGACGGGCACTGGGCCGAGGTCGCAGACGCGGTCGCCGCCGTGTCCGCGAGGCATGTCGGTACATGCCACGCCGGCGTCGTCCCGCTGAGCGTGAGCACCAGGACGAGATCCTCGATCAGCTTGTCGCGGAACCAGGACCGCACCGGCTCGACGCCAACAGCCGGATCTCCCGACTTCCGACCGGGTTGCGGTCCATGAGCACCTGCCTGCGGCGGGTCGGCGGGCGCTGATAATCCCGCCTGTTGTGGTGACCCGGGCTGGTGGTGACCGCCTGCCCCCGCGGACGTGTGGCCCGGCGCGGTGATCGTCAGTGTGGTTGCGGACGCCGAACGCGCGGTCGCCGCTGGCGGATCGGCAATGTCAGCGCTTCGGTCGGTCGGCGAAGATTCGGACACCGTTCCTCGTCACGCTGGCGAGCCAGGGACCCGGTTTGGTGTCAACCAGTGCCTCGATGGCGTCCCAGTGCTGCAGCCACAGGCGGAGCTGGGTGAACAGGTCGAGGTTGCCGCCGCTGGCGAGAAAGCAGGCTCGGACGTCGTGATCGAGCAGGGCTTCGCGTTCCACGGGCCGTGTTCGGATGCGCTTGTCTCGGGTGAGCACGACGAGTCCGGTGGATCCGACGAGGGGGAGCCAGGTGGTGTCCGTGGCGCCGGCCGGGATGAGGCCGTCGGGTGCGCCGGGCCAGGTGATGTCACCGCGGACATGTTGGAGGGCCAGGGCGACGCCGAGGCTGTTCTCGTCGAGGAACCAGCGCGGTGTCCGGGTGGCTGCGGGCACGTGTGGGTGTCAGGCCGCGGGATGCTGTCTGGCGGTCGTCTCGTAGTCGACGGCGGCGTGGACCTCGTGCACGTCGACGCCGTACATGGCTGCGACATGGTCGGGCGGTTCGCCGGCGGCGACGAGTTCAGCGATGGTTTCGGTACGGACACCGCGAGGGAGGGTGGGTTCGCCGAACCCGCGTTCGGGATCGAGGACGACCGGGACGTCGCGGCCCAGGGGGTAGAGCCGCTGCGCGTCCCGGTCGCCGTCGTCGGCGAAGTCGACCTTATCCACGAACGCCTGGGCCGGGTCGGCGAGCTGCAGGGTGCCGTCGCGACCGAGGATGACCAGGCTCAGCGCGGGGTCGAGGCCGACGGTCCGCTGAACTTCGAGGGCGAGTTGCCGGCCGGAGGTGTAGGGCTTGAGGGTGGCCAGCGGGTAGCGGACGCCGAGTTCCTTGCGCAGCAGCGCTATGACTGGACGCAAGTACTGCAGGGTGACGCTGCGGGCGCGGTACTCGCGTAGGTAGCCGGCTTCGACGAACTCGCCCCAGGTGATGGTGTCGGATCCGGTGCGTTCCTCGCGGATCACGGGGGCGTAGGTCACTCCGGCGCGTTCATAGCCGTCGATCCAGCGGCGCAGGCCGTCGGTGCGCAGACCGAGGAGGCGTGCGGCTTGGCTCATGCCGTAGACCGGGCGCTCCAAGGTTGCGGGGGATCCCACTGCCACGGCGTCAGTCTGCCCGGTGGGCCGTCGGCCCGCCAATGGCGGGCTACGCGCGGACGATGCAGGCCGTTCCCCGACGGTGGGCGCGTGTTCTCAGGAGCTGATAGAGATGGTCAAGATTTTGTTCTTGACGAGTGGATGGGGCTTTCAGGACGGAGCGCAACGCGACCGCGGGAGATGCCGACGAGCAGCCCGGGTTGCGGTTCGCGTTCTACGGTCGCACTTCGACGGTCGATCATCAGGACCGGTGTTCGTCGCAGTCCTGGCAGCGTGAGGTTGCAGAATCGGTTATCGAGGGCCGGGGCACGATCCTGGAGGAGTTCTTTGATGCAGGTTGTTCGCGTCGGATTCCAGGCTCTTCGCATCGAACCTGGGACTTGTGGGCTCGGGTGCCGACACGCCGACGCTGGGCAGGTGAGCTGAGGTAGGTCCTCGCCGCCGCGGACGTCGGTGGCGAGCTGGAGCTGCTGGTGCAGACCACCGCGGATCTGGTCGGCTGCCCGACGTGCGGGGCGGTGGCGCGGGCGAAGGACCGCCGTCCAAGCTGGGTGCGGGACCTGCCGATCGGTGGGCGGGCGGTGGTGCTGTGCTGGTGGAAGCGGGTGTGGTGCTGTACGCAGCCGCTGTGCGAGTCAGCGCACCTGGACCGAGCTGCACCCGGCGATCGCGCCTCGTGCCAGCGCTGACCGAGCGAGCCCGGGCGTGGGCGTTCGAGCAGGTCGGGGCGGCGGACGCGGCCGTGTCCGCGCACCGCGACGACGCTGGGGGTGGCGTGGTGGACGGTGATGCGGCAGGTCATCGACCGTGGCACGCCCGAGATCGACACCCCTGACGCGGCTCGCCGACGTCATCCGGTGCCGCTGGGCGTGGACGAGACCGCGTACCTGCGCGCGAGCGCCACCCACGCCACGACGTTCGCCACCGGGATCGCCGACCTGAGCCCGGGTCGGCCGGCGCGGCTGCTCGACGTGGTCGAAGGCCGCTCGGGCACTGTCTTGGCCCAGTGGCTGGCCGACCGTGAGGCCGCGTGGCGGGCCGGGATCAGCACCGCCTCGCTCGACCCGTTCCGCGGTTATGCCACCGCCCTGAGCAGCCAGCTTCCCGAGGCGGTGCGGGTGCTCGACCCGTTCCATGTCGTCCGCCTCGGCCTCGCCGTGGTCGATGACGTGCGCCGGCGCGTGCAGCAGGCCCAGACCGGGCACCGCGGTCGCACCACGCGATCCGCTCTACGGAATCCGCCGAGTCCTGCGTCGCCGCCGTGACCGGCTCTCGACCAAGGCCCGCGCCCGGCTGCACGCCGGGCTGGTCGCCGGCGACCCGGACGGCGAGGTCACTCTCGCCTGGACCGCCGCCCAGGACGTGATGGCCCTCTACCGCCACGGCGACCCCGACCTGGCGCGTGCCCGCGTCGAGCAGCTGATCGGTGATCTGCGCGGCTGCCCGATCGGCGAGCTGGCCCGTCTCGGCCGCACTCTGCATGCCTGGCGGGTCGAGTTGTGCGCGCACTTCGACCACCCCGACGTGTCGAACGGGCCGACCGAGTACCTCAACCTGAAGATCAAGAACACGAAGCGGATCGCCCGCCGATACCGCAACTTCGACCACTACCGGCTGCGGCTGTTGCTCAACCACGGACTCATCCGCGACGATCACTCACCGACACGGATCAGGACCCGCGTTCCCAGGTTCGCTGCGTAGAGCCGGATTCCATGGCTGCAGCGTCCGCGGGCTGCTGCACTACTGGACCGGCTGCAGGCTCCGGATCGCTGTTTCGACGGCGTGGTGGTCGGCGAGTACGCGCGCCTTCTACGGTGATCAGTTCGATCGGGTCGCGGGCGTGCTCGAAGAGCTGGGGATCCAGATCTGGTTGCTCGAGGCAGGTGGGCCGGTTGAGGTCAGCGGACAAGCCCACCGGGTGCTGATGACCGTCCTCGGTGCCCAGTCGCAGCGGGAGGTGTTGCGTTCCCGCCATCGGGTGTTGGCGGCGATGCAGGCTCAGGTCGTCGAGCAGGGACGGTACCTGCGTGGGCGGCCGCCGTACGGGTACCGGCTGGTCGATGCCGGGCCTCACCCTAATCGAGCCCATGCCCGGTGGGGTCGGCGGCTGCAACGATTGGACCCGGATCCAGTCTGCGGGCCGTTCGTCCGGTGGATGTTCGAACAGCGTCTCGCGGGGCGCAGCGTCGCCGGAATCGCGCGAGAGCTTAACGAGCGCGGCGTACCCTGCCCGTCCGACGTGGATCCGGGGCGGAACCGGCATCACCTGGAGCGGCGAGCGGTGCGGGTGACTTACTGGATCGCCACCGGGCGGCGAATCGTGCTGTTGACTGTGTTCGTGAAGTCGCGGATGCGTGAGGAGCGGGAGATCGACCGGGCCCGTCGCGCAGTGGTGCGGTGCGAGGCGGAGGGGCACACGGCGGAGGAGGATCGGGATGCCGGAGCGTGAGTCCTGGACGGGGATGCGCGAGCGGCGGCTTGCTGAGCCGGGCGCGGCCGAGGCGTACGAGGCGGCCCGTCTGGCGTTCGAGCTCGGGGCCGCGGTCCGCGAGCTTCGGCTCGCGAGGAACTGGAGTCAGGCGGAGTTGGCCTCGGCGGCCGGGATGACGCAGTCGGCGGTGGCTCGGTTCGAGGCCGGTGGCACGGTGCCGACGTTGCCGGTCTTGGGACGCATCACACGTGCGCTCGACGCGGACTTGACGGTTCGCGTGGCGCCGAGAACCGGCGCCGCATGACGGCGGGCTGACGGTCGTATCACGGCCCGCCGTGCGCGACGGTCGTCGCGGCGCAGGCCGGCGGGCTGGCTACGGTGACCGGTCGTGAGCGAGTACCAGTACTACGAGTTCGCGGCGGTCGACCGGCCGTTGGGTACCCGCGACCTCGACACGTTGCGCGGTCTGTCGACGCGGGCGCACATCACTCCGACGTCGTTGTCAACACCTACGAGTGGGGCGGCTTCAAGGGTGATCCCCGGCGGCTGGTGGATCGGTACTTCGATGCGCTTCTGTATCTGGCGAACTGGGGGACCCGGGAGCTGATCGTTCGACTGCCCGCTCGACTCGTCGATCCGGAGATCGCGCAGCGGTATTGCTCGGGTGATGCGGTATCGGGGTGGCGCACGGGTGATCACTTGATCGTCGCCGCGGTGTCCGAGGACGAGGAGGGGTATTTCGAGTGGGGCGGGGAGGGGGTGCTGGCGTCGATCCTGCCCGTGCGTGCCGAGCTCCTCGCCGGTGACCTGCGCGCGTTGTATCTGTTGTGGTTGTTGAGCGTGCAGGTCGGCGAGGTCGCCGATGACGCAGTGGAGCCGCCGGTGTCGGCGTCGCTGGCGCTCTGACCGGTTCGCAGACCGCGATCGTGGATTTCCACTTCGGCCCGAGCCGCTAGCCCTCGGGCCACTGAGGGCATGTCGGCCGGTAGCGCTCTCCCGCAAGGAACTCGTCCCACTCCGCGCGACTGAGGTTGCGGCCGACGAGATTGCATAGGCGCTCGAGTTGGCGGTCGAGACTACGGTCCCAGAGGTAGTCGGGCAGTCGTCAACCTCGCAGGACGCCACCGGCACCGGCGAGTGCGGCGGAAGGTCGGAGCGGTCACCTCCGGCGCCGGCTCTGCACGACGACTCGGTCGGATGTCCGCCCGGCGGTGAGCCGGACGCAACCGGTACCGTCCCGCTATCCTTCCGCCGGCTCGGGAGGCGGCAGTTCCGCCAGCTCGCCGAGCAACTCCCAGGTGCCCGGGACGTCGAGCGCGCGGGCCGCATAGGCGAGGTCGAGCAGGTCCTTGCCCAGATAGCGGTCGTACTTGTCGCGGGTCCTCACCCGGACCGTGCGGGCCAGCGCCAGCGGGTCGGGGTGCGGAGCGGCCGCGAGCTCCTGCACCAGCTCCCACAGCTGGAACGCGGAGATCCCCTTGAGCGTGAGGCACAGACCGTCCTGTCCCACCGCCCATCCGTGGCTGGCGAGGGTGACCAGCAGGGTGTTCATGATCCGGTCCCCGCGCCACGGGAAGAGCAGAGTCTCGCCCTTCCAGCTGAAGATCCGGTGCCCGGCATGACCGTGCCGGTGGAAGGTCTCCCGGCCCTCGCGGAACAGACGTTGCGCCGTGTCGTCGAGGTAGCGCGGGACCTCCTGGGACAAATACAGGGAACGCATCACCCGGCGGACCTCGTCCGCGGTCTCGCTGCCGTTGCCAGGAAAGGTGGGTGGCTGACCGCTGCCGGCGGGAGCCAACTCGATCACCCGCCGGTCCGGGTCGACGCCGACCACCCGCCATCGACGTCCACCGAAGATGAGCAGGGTGCCGGGAAGCAGCGGTCGGTCCACCGGAAGGGATCCGATCGTGCGTCCGCCGGCCACCAGCCGGTAGTCCGGGGAGGTCTGGAACGCGGCGAAGAAGCTGTGGTGGTTGACCAGCTGGTCACCTCGCGGGCCCGGTAGCAGGCGGCCGCCGGCATCCTGCTGGATCAGCTCCTGCCGGCCCAGTTCGCGCAGCAGCCCGGCGAAGGTGCGCCGGTCGATGTCGGAGAAGGGGCCCTCGGCGCACAGTACCTGGTGGAGCCGGCCGGCGGGGGCTCCGCCGTGTTCCGCCAGCACGGACAGCACCTGCTGGATCAGGGTCGACAGGTGCAACCCGGCCGTGTGCGGAGGTTCGTACCAGGATGCCAGCAGGAGCTCGACCATGGCCACGGTCTGGAACAGCTCTCCGCGCAGGGCGTCCGGCGGGGGGGTGACGGCCGAGGTCTCGCTCTCCCAGACGTAGACCCTCAGCACGGCGGGCTGGCCCGGACGCCGCCCGGAGCGTCCGAGCCGCTGGCGCAGGCTGGAGACGGTCAGCGGGGCGCCGATCTGGGCCACCGAGTCGACGCTGCCGACGTCGATCCCCATCTCCAGGGTGGAGGTGCAGATGGCGGCGACGGGAACCGAGGGGTCCTTGAGCCGTTCCTCAACGTGTTCGCGGATCTCCCTGGCCAGGCTGCCGTGGTGGGCGAGAAACTGGGCGCGGCAGCCGGCCGCCGCGCTGCGGCGGGACAGCAGGTCGGCGTACCGCTCGACCGAGGCCCGGGAGTTGGCGAAGACCAGGCTGTCGTTGTCGCGCAGCGTACGGAACAGGTGGTCGGCGATCTCGGCCGTGTGGTGCTCCGTTGGCTCATGGGGCACGGCGGCCCTTGCCGATGTCTGGGGTGGCCGGGCGCGGACCAGATAGCCGCGGACCTGGAGGCGGATCTCGCCGGCGTCGTCGTCCGAGCTCACCAGCTCGACCGCGTCGCCGTGGCCGGGGCGGAGAAAGTCGGCGGCCGCGGTCAGATCGCCCAGGGTGGCCGACAGCGCGATGCGGGGCACCTGCCGACGGAGTCGCAGCTCGATCCGGTGCAGCAAGGACTGCAGCTGAGCTCCGCGCGGTGTGCCGATGAACGAGTGCAGTTCGTCGACCACGACGTAGCACAGGTCACCGAACACCCGCCCGATCCGGTTGCCGTGCCGGACGAACATCGCCTCGATCGACTCCGGGGTGATCAGCAGCACCCCCGACGGGGCCCGCAGCACCAGCGACTTGCGGCTCCCCGGCACGTCCCCGTGCCAGCGGTGCACCGGAAGGTCGAGCCGCTCGCAGAGCATGGCCAGCCGCTCGTACTGGTCGTTGATGAGCGCTTTCAGCGGGCTGACGACGACCGCCTGGACCCCCGGTCGGTTCCGGCCCAGCTCGACCCGGCGAACCAGCGCGGAGCAGATCGGCAACCAGGCGGCCTCGCTCTTGCCGCTCGCCGTCGCCGCAGCCAGGACGACGTCGCGGTCGCCGGCCAGGATCGGAGCCGCGGCCCGTTCCTGGACCTCCCGCAGCCGTTCCCAACCGGAGTCGTAGATCCACCGCTGGATGCCGGGATGGAACAGCTGGTAGGCGGTGGACGGTGGCGAGGCCGCGGAACGGTCAGAGCCGGAAGGTGTGCAACTCGTCATCGAGGCTCGTCTCGTCCTGCTGGACCCGGGGCTCGGCGGGCTCGAGCTCGGCGGGCTCGTCGGCCTCGGGGTCGACCGGAGTGAGGTCCACCTGGTCGAGCAGCGGCTGCCAGCCGATCCCGGGGTGCTGGTCGAGCAACGCCAGCAGGTCGAGAAAGCCCTTCACCGTCTCCCGGGGAGTCCGGAAGTAGGCATCACCGATCCGGGTCGCGCAGTGCCGCATGTAGCCGGTCAGCGCTTCGTCGGGAACCAGGTAGGCGGTCGGATCGCCACCGGCATGGACATGCCGCAGCTTCGTCAGCAGCACGTACAGATCCTCCGGCGACAGGTTGGGCAGCCGTAGCACCGGTCCCGAGGTGTCGGTGAGCCCGGATCGGGCGAAGGTGTTCTCCGTCAACCGCGAGGCCAGCGCCGGGTAGGAGAACATCCCGCGCCGGGTGTCCAGCAGCAGGTCGGGAGTTCCGCCGAAGAGCAGACCCAGATGGGCGGCTGTCCCCTGCAGGCTGTCGTTGAGCATCGACAGCAACTGCTCGTAGTTGGCGGCCCGCGCCTGGGCGCTGGCGAGTCGGTGCAGGTTCACCAACTCGTCCAGGCAGACCAGCAGGCCGTCGTAGCCGGCCAGCCGGACGAACCGGGCCATCAGCTTGAGCTGGTCGTGCAGACCCGCGTCGTCGATCACGGTGCGGACACCGAGCGCGCGTCGAGCGTCGGCGCGGGTGCTGAACTCGGCCCTGAGCCATCGCACCGCGTCCGCCTTGAGCTTGTCGTTGCCGCCGTCGTGGCCGCGCCAGTACTGTGCCAGCACCTGGGCGAAGTCGTAGCCGCTGGTCGACTCGGTCAGCTCCGACAGCCGGGAATGGATCATGCTCTCGGGGTCGGTCCCCGTATCGCGCGCCTGGGCCAGCGATTGGCTGACGAACCGTTCGACCACGCCGGCCAGCGCACCTCCCTCCGGTCGGGCCCGGGTGGCCAGGTTTCGCGCCAGCTCTGCATACAGCGCCCTGGCCTGCCCCGAGGTGGCGTGCAGCCGCCGTCCGGGGGAGAGGTCGGCATGCATGGTGACCAACCGCCGCTCGAGCGCGATCGACCGGGCCAGCTGCAGAAAGAAGGTCTTGCCGGAGCCGTACTCGCCGATCACGAACCTGACCGCCGACCCGCCGTCCGCGATCCGGGTGATGTCGCCGACCACCGCCCGCACCTCCGCGACCCGGCCGACCTGCAGGTGGTGCTGCCCGACCCGGGGGACGACGCCGGCCCGCAGCGAGGCCACGATCGCGTCCCGTTCGCGGGGCCGGATCCGGACAGCCTGTACCGGGTCACCAGCCATCAACCCAGCATCTCCCGCACCACGGCGTCGTCGATCGAGAGCGGGTCGTCCCCCTCGATCGCGGGCTGGCCGGTGAGCGTGATCGCCGCTTCGTTGATCACGTCGAGGGCACCGACCGGCAGTACTCCACGCTCGGCGGCCAGCGCGGCGAACTCCGTGCCCGACCAGGTCGAGCGGGCGGAGACCGCGGTCAGGATGCTGCCGTGTGCGGCATCCAGACCGGGGACGGCACCGGGGTCGGGCGCCCCAGTGCCGGGCCGGCCGGCGGCGTGGTCGGGGTCGTCGGGCGCGGTGGTGTCGTGGGCCGGGTCGTCGTCCGCGGTGAAGATCCCGGCCAGCAGGGCGGTCACCCCCTCCGTCTCGGTGATCCTGCGGTCGAGCACGGCCGGTCGCAGCGGCACCGGGCCTGCCACCGGCCGGTGCCCGGCCGCTGCGGCGGGTGGTTCCGCGGCCGCGGGAACCGGCCCGGTGGGGGAAGGGCGGACCGGGACCGTGGTGGACGCGGCAGGCGCGGTGGAGGCCCAGGGCAGGGCGTGACCGGTGTCCGGACGCCCGCGCCGGACCAGCACCGGCCCTCTCCCCTGCGGACTGTCCACCGCAGCCGCCGACGATGCCGAGGCCGGCGACGAGGGCAGGCGTGGTGAGCGGGACCGGGCCGGCGGCGCGGGGCGTGACGGGGCCGCCGACCCGGGCGGCGCGTCCGCGGTGAGGGCCTGGTGGAGCCGGTGGAAGAGCTGGTCCTGCGGCAGCGCCAGCAGTCGGTAACCCTCGGTGAGTGCGGCGACGGCGTCCGGGCCGACCGGTGCGCATTCGGTGGCCAGCCGCAGCAGGAAGTGCCCGCCGGCGTCCCGCTCGGCAGGCGTCAGCGCCTCGGCCCGGCGACGGACCCGGGCCGGGTCCACCCTGCTCGCCAGCAGCCACCGCAGCCGGGCGCACAGCCGGGTCCGCTCGTCGACGGTGAGCCGGATCTCCGCGGCCAGCGCCGTCACGGTCCGGTTGACCGTGTCGTGGTCGATGTCGTGCTCGGTCGCGGCGTCGGGAGGGACCGTGCGGTCGGTCCGGGCCAGCACGCTGGCCGCCGCGACGGCCAGCAGCAGGCAGGCCGAGCGGTAGCCGGCCGATGGCCGATCCGTCGCCCGGGAGCCGGACGGCTGCGGGTCGAGCCGGAACAGCACAGCCGGCCCTGGCCCCAGCGGCGGTCCGGCGAAGCGGACGTCCGGTTCCACACCCAGGCCGATCCTGGCCAGCACCACGGCGAGCGAGGACGCCTCCTCCCGGGACATCCCCCGAGGGTCGGCGCTCGACCAGAACGGCGCGAACTCCGCCGCGTCGACGACGGCGTGCGATGCCCCGCCGAGACGGTCGTCGGCCCAGCTCATCAGCGGCCGCAGCGGGCCGGGCCGGTGATCGAGCAGGTCGTCGGGCAGCAGCATCGTCGAGGCGACGCTCGCCCGTCCCCCGGGGGTGCGGGCGAGCCACCGGCTGTACGGGGTGAGTGCGCCGGTCACCTCGTCGACCAGCGTGCCCAACAGCCGGGTGGCGACCGGCTCCGCCAGCATGTCCGGCAGATCCGGGCGCTCGACGGCCACTGTGTCCATCTCGGGATTGACCGGCTGATAGCCGATCCGGACCGGAGGGCGACCCTCGGCGTCCGGCACCAGCCCGGCCGGCAGCCGGCGGCGGTAGCGCAGCGCGAACAGGTCGGTGAACTCCTCCGGGCAGCGGGTCTGCGGCGCGGCCGGGAACAGCGAGGGGTGGTACCACGCCCAGCACCGGGCCCACTGGGGCGGCACGGGTCGGCCGGCGTTGGCGAGTTGGGCGAGAGCGATGCGCAGTGCGAGCGGGACCGGCCATCGCGGGGCGTCGGTCGCCACCGGCGGGGGGACGGCGCGTCCGGCCGGGCCCGGCCACCTCGCGGGCGCGGTGAGCAGGTCCAGCACCTCCAGCAGCGCGTCGGCCTGCTGCCCGAACGACGGATGGGCCGCGCCGTACACCGCCTGCAACCGCTGCAGCTCGGTGGCGATCACCGGGAGTTCGGCCCGGACGGTCGGGTCGGCGGCGGCGTCCACCAGCACCCGGCGTTCGAGGCCCGAGCAGAACAGCACGACCAGGCCGATCGGGACGTCCGACCCAGTGCGTCCCGCGGCCAGCCACGCCAGGTAGGCGGCCCGATGGCCCGAGGAGATCAGGTGATAGGACGGCGCCGCGGCCAGGCCGAGTGCTGCCCGGCCCGGCGCCTGCGGGTCGACCGGTAGAGCCGGATTGATCTGAGCCGGTTCGACGGAGCCGGCCGCCGACCTGAGCGAGTGGCCGACGTAGATCAGACCGCCCGCGATACGGTGGCCCGCGACAGCAACCGGCTCGTTCGCTGGAATCCAGGAGGGCGACCGGGTCACGGCCCGACTCTATCCGTCCGTATCCGTCCATCGCGGTGGCCGGTGCGTACGGGTCGCGTCCGTCGACCGGTCACGACACCAGCAGCGACCAGGACGCCTGGCCAACACCCACCGAGGAGTGCACGTGCCCGAAGCCGAACCGGATCGCGTCATCACCGAGTCCGCCCCGGAGATCCGGAGCGAGGAGTACGGTGCGGGCCAGGAAGCGGCGGCGACTGCCGCCGACGACACCCTGGAGGGCGCGCTGGCCCTTACCCAGCGGGCCGCGGACGCCGCGCTGAAGGTGGCGGCCGCGGTGGCTCGTGATCTGCGCAACGTCTCCGGCCGAGCCCGCACGGGGCAGGTCCGGGAGCTGCGCAAGGCGATGGTGTCCGCGCGGACGGCCGCCCAGGACCTGGCCGAGCTGACTCGGACGCTGGCGGCGGGGGTCGACCTGGACGAGCAGGAGCACCTCGCCTCGGGGGCCTACACCAAGGAGCTGCTGGCCGCCGCCGAGGCGCGCGGCGTCACGATCTTCGAGGAGGAGGACCGGCTGCTGTGCTACCCCTCGTTGTTGCGGATCCTGCCGGGCGAGGTCGCTGTCGAGATCGACAAGGTTCGGGAGCGGCGGATCCGTCCGTCCGTCCTGGTCGATCTGCTGGCTGCCACCCAGCAGCGGGCCCCCCGGTTCAAGGCGGAGGCCTTCCTGGACAGCCTGCGGGCCGGTTACGAGCTGGTCGCCGCCGGTGAGCGGAAGAAGCCCGACGGCGTGGTCCGGCTGGTCGACGTCTGGTCGGTGCTGACCATGCTGCCCGGCCAGCGCGGGCAGTACACCAAGCAGGAGTTCGCCCGCGATCTTTACCTTCTCGACCAGGCCGGGGTCACCAGCACCCCGCGCAGCCCGCGTGAACTGCGTTGGTCGGCGAGCACCGGCACGAAGGGCGCCGGGGTGCTGGTCACCGTGGCCCGCAGCGGTCAGCGGCAGTACTACTGGGGCGTCTCGTTCACGCTCGACGGCGAGGAGGTGCAGTGATCCATGGTTGACCAGTTCGTCCCGGCGGCCCTCGACGCACCGGCCTACCTGAGCTTTCTCCAGCGCGAGTACCTCACGCCGTACGTGTCGCGAGGGGGTGCCGCAGTCAAGCTGCTGGTGACCGGCGACGAGGCATCCGCTGAAAAGCTGGCCGCCGGGCTGGCCGGTGTCGGCGACGGTTTCCAGCATGCCGGAGTGGACGCCGTCACCACCCGGGTCCACCTGATCGACCAGGTGTTCGCCGAGGTG
>CAWCTH010000002.1:0-1383427 GCA_963798445.1 uncultured Acidimicrobiales bacterium | reverse complement strand
GGTTGCGGTTTTCGCGCTGAGCGGACCCGCGGCGGCTAGCGCGCCGTGCGGCATGAACCCCCGAGATTGGTGTGCCTCGCCGCCCGGCGACGTTTGCGGCCACCACCGCACCGCCGCCGCCTGCAAGGCCGACCCGCGCTGCTACGGCATGCCCTATCGCGGCGAATCCGTGATCGCCTGCTTTCCCGGCACGCGCGGCTTTTCGACCAATTGCCCGACCGTCGGCTGCACAAGCACACCGCCGCGGCCCTGAGGGTCAACGCTCCCTTAAGGCCGGCTTGCTAGACCCCTTGCTATGGCGGGTTTGTTCGACATCTTGCGCTCGGGCACCTGGCTGACCCGCGAACGGGTGCGGCTGGTTGCGCTGGCCGTCCTGGCCGCCTCCGCTGATCGGCGCTGATCTTCCTGGTCGCGACCTCGAATGGTCTGAACGACCGTGTCGGCCGCCCGCTCGGCACCGATTTCTCCAATGTCTATGCCGCCGGGACTTACGTCCTGGACGGCGAGCCGCAAGCCCCCTTCGACCCGGCCCGGCAATATGCCCGCGAGCGCGCGATTTTCGGTGCCGCAACGCCGTTTTACGGCTGGCACTACCCGCCGTTTTTCCTCGGCCTCGCCGCGCTGTTGGCGACCATGCCCTATTGGCTGGCTTTGCTGGCCTGGCAGGTCGTGACGCTTGGGCTTTATCTGGCGGCGATGCGCGCGATCCTTCTTATCCCTCCCCCGCTCGCGGGGGAGGGTGGCCAGCGAAGCTGGCCGGGTGGGGGACCATCGAAGATCGCAAAGGTAACCCCACCCGACTCGCACTTCGTGCGAAGCCACCCTCCCCTTTCAGGGGAGGGATAGACAAGCTCTGGCCCCTCCTCGCGCTCGCCTTTCCGGCGGTCTTCATCAACCTCGGCCACGGCCATAACGGCTTCCTGACCGCGGCGCTGATCGCGGGCGCGCTCGCTCACGCTCGACCGCCGGCCGATCCTGGCCGGCATGCTGATCGGCCTGCTGGCCTACAAACCGCAATTCGGCCTGCTGATCCCGCTGGTGTTGATGGTGTCGGGACGCTGGCGCGTATTCTTCGCCGCGGCCACGACCGTCGTCGTGCTGGCGCTCGCCGTCACGCTCGCCTTCGGCATCGACGTCTGGACCGCCTTCTTCGCCTCCGCCGCGTTCACGCGCACGGTCGTGCTCGAACAAGGCGGCACCGGCTGGTACAAAATCCAAAGCGTCTTCTCCTGGGTGCGCATGTGGCACGGGCCGGTGATGCTGGCCTACGCCGTGCAAGGCGCGGTCACGCTTGCCGTCGCCGCCAGCCTCGCCTGGCTGTGGCGCAGCCGCGCAGCCTTCGCGCTGCAAGCCGCAGCACTGTTGATCGGCACCGTGCTGGCGACGCCTTACAGTCTCGACTACGACTTGATGCTGCTGGCGCCGGCGATCTGCTTTCTCGCCGTCGACGGCATGACGCGCGGTTTCGGCGCCTTGGCAAAAAACCCTGCTGGCCATGTTGTGGATCGTGCCGCTGGTGACACGTTCGGTCGCCGAAGCCACCTTAATACCGCTGGCGGTACCGGCGATGCTGATTGCCTTTGGCTATTTGCTGCACCGCGCCATGACGGATGCAATAACGCGCAAATGCCAGTGGCGGTTTCGCCGATTCAGCTCCCTAAAATAGCCGCAAGAGCCGGAACAACGGCCGCCTTCTCGACGTTCAGGGAGCGCGCTATGAAACTGTCGCCCGAGCAGCTCAAGGCCTTCGACGAGCAAGGCTACGTCTTCTTCCCCAACTGCTTCTCCGAAGAAGAAATCGCGCTGCTGCGCACCGAAGCCGACAACATTCTGAAACTCGACCGCCCGGAAGTCTGGCGCGAAAAATCCGGCGCGCCGCGCACCGCCTTTGCCGCGCACAAATTCAATCCGGTGTTCGAGGTGATGTCGCGTCATCCGCGGCTGGTCGAGCCGCTGATGCAGTTGTTCGGCGAAAGCGTTTACGTTCACCAGTTCAAGCTCAACGCCAAGGCCGCCTTCGAAGGCGACGTCTGGCAATGGCATCAGGACTACGGCACCTGGCAGCGCGACGACGGCATGCCGGAGCCGCGCGCGATGAACATCGCGATTTTTCTCGACGACGTCCTGCCGATCAACGGCGCGCTGATGATCATTCCGAAGAGCCACAAGCAGGGCGTGTTCGAGGCCGGCCACGACAAGACCACCACGTCATACCCGCTATGGACGCTCGACAAGGAAACCGTGACGCGGCTGTGCGCACGAGGCCGAAGACGCCGACGGCGTCGGCATCGTCGCGCCGACCGGCAAGGCCGGCTCGGTGCTGATGTTTCACGGCAATCTGGTGCATGCCTCGCCGCCCAACATCACGCCCTACCCGCGCAAGATCGTCTATCTGACGCTGTGCGCGGTCTCCAATCACATCACCAAATTCACCCGGCCGAATTGATCGCGCATCGCGATTTCACGCCGATCGTGCCGGTCGACGACGACGCGCTGGTCGAATACGCCCGCGCCCATCGGGTCGGCCGCGGAATAAAACTTGTCGTATGGTTGCGTTGCGTAGAGCGCGCCGCTTTCCGCGGCGCGATAAGTTAGAATTTGTCTCAAAAAACTGTCGCATGACGGCCTTGTATTTGCCGGACTTGCCTGCCCTATTCCGGCGCGGCGGCATTCGCTGCAATTGGATGCGAGGAATTTGGAATGTATACGCTCTATTCGATGCAACGATCCGGCAACAGCTACAAGGTCCGCCTGGCGCTGGCCCGGCTCGGCATTCCTTATAAGCTTGTCGAAGTCGATATCCTGCAAGGCGAAAGCCGCACGCCGGAATTCCTCGCCAAAAATCCGAACGGCCAGGTGCCGCTGCTCGAAGTCGCGCCCGGCCGCCATCTCGCCGAGTCGAACGCCATTCTCTGGTATGTCGCACGCGGCACCACCCTGGCGCCGGAAGACCCGATCGAGCGCGCCGAGGCGTTGCAATGGATGTTCTTCGAACAGCACAGCCTGGAGCCGAATATCGGCTCGGCCTATTTCTGGCTGTCGCTGGTCAAAGGCGGCCGCGACCTGCAAAGCCACGCGCTCGAGGACTGGATGGAAAACGGCCATCACGCGCTCGGCGTGATGGAAATGCATTTGTCGAAGCATGACTATTTCGTCGACGGCCGCCTGACCATTGCCGACATCGCGCTCTATGCCTACACCCATGTCGCGCACCAGTGCGACTTCGACCTCGACGCGCTATCCGGCGGTGCGCGCCTGGCTTGACGCGCATGGCCGCCGAACCCGGCTATGTGCCGATGGATTGGCGGCCGCAGACTGGCGGCGGAATAGATCGGCAGCGCGTCGTATGAAAATCTACCTGCTCTATACCGGCGGCACGATCGGCTGCGTCGGCAAGCCGCTGGCGCCGATGGACAGCCAGTCCTTCACCGCCGCGTTCCAGCAATGGATCGAGCCGACGATCGCGTCCCAGATGCCGGACGTCACGATCGGCAAATACGACTTTCTCGACAAGCCGCTCAACAGCGCCGAGATCCAGCCGTCCGATTGGCTGACGATCGCGCAAAAGATTCTGGAAAACTATAACGACTATGACGCCTTCCTGATTCTGCACGGCACCGACACCATGGCCTGGACGGCGTCGGCCCTGTCGTTTCTGCTGCCGCGCGGCCTGAAGCCGATCGTCTGCACCGGCGCGCAATTGCCGATGTTCTATCGTCCGCTCGAAGGCGGCGCCTGCAGCCTGCGCTACCAACACCGACGCCATCCGCAACGTGCTCGGCGCCGTCCGGTTTCTGACCTTCAAGGTGCCGGAAGTCTGCGTCTATTTCGCCGACCATCTCTATCGCGGCAATCGCGTGATCAAGAGTCACTCGATGCAGTTTGCCGGTTTTTCGTCGCCGAACTATCCCGCGCTCGGCGTCCACGGCGTCGCGCCGACGCTGCATGACAAATTCATCTTGCCGAAGCCGGACAAGCCGCTCGACGGCATCGTCGCGCAAACCCAAAAGGATCTGGCCGCGATCGCCGCCACCATCAACGACAAGGCGGTCATTCACTTCAAGATCTTCCCGCCATCCTTTGCCGGCGGCCGGTCGCTGCTGACCACCATGCTCGGCGCGCTCAGCGACAACATCCCGTCCTTGCGCGGCATCGTGTTCGAAGCCTATGGCGCCGGCAATATTCCGCGAAGCCGGCGGCATGAACGAGATGATGAGAAAGCTGCACGACAGCGGCAAGGTCCTGGTCGACTGCACCCAGGTCCTGGCCGGCGGCGTCGACACCGAGATCTATGAAGCCGGCACCTGGCTGAAGGACTGCGGCGTCATCAGCGGCCGCGACATGACGCCGATCGCCGCCTTCACCAAACTGATCGTGCAATGGGCGCGCCATCCGGATGCCGGCGCCCGAGAGATCGAATCGTTGATGACGGCCAATCTGGCCGGCGAACTGACGCCCTAGAACGCCGGCCTCGACCGCGATTCGACCGGTTTTCACGCCGATCTGGCCGGTTTTACCCTTCGTTAACCATGTTCGTCACGAAAATGCCGCGGTTCCCGACGGTCTACGCCTTAATCGGGCCGAACCAATGCCGCCTTCGCGCGTTACCTAATGACAGATTGGACCATTCCGAAATTTCACAGCGAACGGGTTCGCCAATCGAGTTTAAAATGCGCAGCCACGTTAAAAGCACCGGATTTTCCGCCCCCGCCGAACGCGCCCTGGGCCGCGAGCGGCGCACCGTCATGGTCGCCGAACTGGCCGCCATCACCGGCTTGGCGCTGTGCACCATCGTCGCCGCCACCGTGGTCACGGTCGGCATCGCGCATGCCAGCGTCGCCGACGGCGTCATCGGCAATGAAGGCAGCCTGTTCGCGGTCGCGCTCGGCCTCGGCCTGGTCTTTATCGCGATCGGCGGCCTGAGCATTCTGCCGCCGGACGTCGCCGGCAGCGCCACTAGTCACCCGTCAGCCGGCCGACCGCAATTGCGCCCGGTTTTGCGGCACAATGGCCGGCATGAAACACCATTGCCGTCTTGTCCGCCATTGCCGCATTGCTGCTGCCGCCGGTCGCGGCGCAAACCGTTTTCAAATCCTCGGCCGGCCCGCTCAAAGTCGAGACCGTCGCGCGCGGCCTGGTGAATCCCTGGGCGCTCGCCTTCCTGCCAGACGGCCGCATGCTGGTCACCGAACGGCCCGGCCGCATGCGCGTCGTCACGCGCGACGGCAAGCTGTCGCCGCCGCTCACCGGCGTGCCGAAAGTCTTTGCCTCCGGTCAGGGCGGCTTGCTCGATGTCGTGCTCGACCGCGACTTCGACAGAACCAAACGATCTACTTCAGCTTCGCCGAACCGTTCGACGGCGGCGGCCGCACCGCGCGTGGCGCGCGCCAGGCTCGACGCCGGCGAAACGCCGCGCCTGACCGATGTCAAAGTCATCTACCGCCAGCACGGCCCGGCCTCGCGCGGCAACCATTTCGGCGGCCGCATCGTCGCACAGCAATACCGGCATCTGTTCATCACAACGGCGAACATTTCTCCGACCGCGACATGGCGCAAACGCTCGACAACGATCTCGGCAAGATCGTGCGCATCGCGCCGGACGGCTCGGCGCCGAAGGACAATCCCTTTGAAGGACAAGCCGGCGCCCGGCCGGAAATCTGGTCCTACGGTCATCGCAATCCGCAAGGCCTCGCCATGAACCCGGCCGACGGCACGCTTGTGGGAGCAGGAACACGGCGCCATGGGCGGCGACGAGATCAATATCATCGCGCCGGGCGCAGAACTACGGCTGGCCGCAGGTCAGCTACGGCGTCAATTACGACGGCAGCAAAGTCGGCACCGGCAAGGCGCAAGGGCCCGGCTTGACCGATCCGGTCTGGCACTGGACGCCGTCGATCGCGCCGTCCGGCATGACCTTCTATACCGGCGATCTTTTCCCGGGCTGGAAAGGCAGCCTGTTCAACGGCGCGCTGAAATTCCAACTGCTGTCGCGGCTCGACATCAAAGACGGCCGGGTCGTCAAGGAAGAGCGCCTGCTGCAAGGCCTGAACGAGCGCATCCGCGACGTGCGGCAAGGCCCCGACGGCGCGCTCTATCTGCTGACCGACAATGATGCCGGCCGGATCTTGCGCGTGGCGCCGGCGAAGTAGCGCATGATCCCGACAAAGCCTGCCTGGACGTGATCGCGGGATCAACCGCTTTCGGACAAGATCATGCGCCAATGTACAAATCGTCAAAACTTGTGAAACACGAAAAATGCCCCGGCCGCGATCAGCACAAAGCCGAAGCCCTGGCTCCAGCTCAGCGCCTCCTTCAGATAAAGCGTCGAGAACGCCGCGAACACCAGCAGCGTGATCACTTCCTGGATGGTCTTGAGCTGGGCCGGCGAATAGACCGCGCTGCCGAACCGATTGGCCGGCACCGCCAGGCAATATTCAAACAACGCCAGCCCCCAGCTGATGAAGATGACGCTGAGGAGCGGCACCTCCTTGTAGCGCAGGTGCCAATACCAGGCGGTGGTCATAAAAACGTTGGAGCCGATCAGCAATGCGATCGGCAGCAGATAAGGCGGCAGCACGGGCATGACCTGTCCATGAAGGTTTTAATAACATAAGCCGCCCTCGTCCGAGGGCGGCTCGCCGAGCGCCGGCCGCAGCCGGCGCGGCTTTGTACCTTATTAGCCTGCCGACTACGATCCGCCGCCAGCCCTGTCTTTTTTAGATTCTGCCGCATGTCGTGGACCTGGCCACCGTCGACCGGCGGCGCGTGATTGCCCCAGGCGTTGCGGACATAGGTCGCGACCGCCGCGACCTCGTCATCCTTCAGTTTCCAGTTAAAGGCCGGCATCGAAAACGGCGTCGGGCGCTTGTCGGTCGCCGCCGTCCGCGCGCCTTGAAGAATGATGCGAATGACCGTCGACGGATCGCGCTGCTGCACGTTCGCATTGTGTTGGAGCGGCGGGAACATGCGCGGCACGCCGCTGCCGTCGGCCTGATGGCAGCCGGAACAACTGTCGGCGAAGATCGCCGCGCCCGCCGTCATTTGCGGATCGGTTTTATCCTGCGCCGCAGGCGGCGGCGGCTTCGGCCCGCCATCGATATCCTTGATATAGGTTGCGATGGCGTGCAGATCGGATTCCGGCAGCTTCGAGGTCGAATTTTCGACGACTTCCGCCATCAGGCCGCTCGCGTTGCTGTGTTTGTTGCGGCCGGTCTTGAGATACTCGACGATATCGTCGATGCTCCAGGCGCCGGTGCCGTCGTGCATATTGCCGGCGATCTTGGGCGCGAACCAGTTCTGGAATCGCTCCGCCGCGCAACGCCTCGTCTTTCTTGTCGGCACCGAACGCGTTTTTCGGCGTGTGGCAGGCGCCGCAATGGCCCGCGCCTTGCACCAGATAAGCGCCCCTGTTCCATTCCACGCTCTTGTGCGGATCGGGCTGGAATGTACCCGGTTCGAAGAACATCCAATCCCAACCGCGCATGACCGCGCGGTGATTGAGCGGCCAAGTCAACGTCGCGTCGCGTGTCCGGTTCTTCACCGGCGGCAGCGTGTTGAGATAGGCGCGGATCGCCATCACGTCGTCGCGGGTCATCTTGGTAAAATAAGGATATGGAAAAGCCGGATAGAGCCTGCTGCCGTCCGGCCGCCGTCCCTCGTGCATGGCACGATAGAAATCCTCATCGGACCAGGCGCCGATGCCGGTCTCGCGATCGGGCGTAATGTTGGGGGAATAGATGATGCCGAACGGCGTCTCGATGGCGCGGCCGCCGGCGAATTTCCGGCCGCCGTCGCGCCGGGTATGGCAGGCGACGCAATCGCCGGCATCGACCAGATGGCGGCCCCGTTCGATCGTCGCAAACTCGGTATCGGCGGCGCGGGCGCCGAGGCCCGCGCTGACGCCAATGGCGGCAACGGCCGAGGCCATCAGCGCATATCTGACAAAGTCGTGCATCGCCTTGGCCTCCTCACGCCGGCACCAGCGGACCGGGATTTTTCAAATACCGCGTCTTGATCGCCTCGGCCGCCCAGTAAGCGAGTGCGCCGACGGTGCCGGTCGGGTTGTAGCCGGCGTTCTGCGGAAACACGCTCGCGCCCATGACGAACAGATTGTCGACGTCCCAGTGCTGCAAATAGCGGTTCAGCACGCTCGTCTTCGGATCGGCGCCCATGATCGTGCCGCCGGTATTGTGCGTGCTCTGATAGGGCACGATGTCGTAATGGCCGGTACGCGGCTTGGCGTGGATCTCGCGCGCGTGCATCGCCTTCGCCATGTCGGTGGCGCGGGCGGTGAGATAATCCGACAGCCTGTGCTCGTTCTGGCCGAAATCAAACGTCATGCGCATCAACGGCTGGCCATACGACGTCGCGATAGGTCGGGTCGAGATCGAGATAGTTGTTGCGATGGCTCATTACCGCGCCGTGGGTGGAGATCGACGTCGTGGTCAGATAATTCTTGGCGACCGCCTTTTTCCACTCGCTGCCCCATTTCGGCGTGCCTTTCGGCGTCGGGTTAATTCTCGATCGGCCGTCCGTTGGTGTTCCAGCAGGCGATATAGCCGCCGCCGATGAAGCCAAGGCCGGTATGGTCGAAGTTGTCGCCGTTATAGTTGTCGATGCCGATGCCGAGCGCACCGGCGCCGATAAAGGGATTGATGATCTTGTCGTCGAAGAACACGTCGACGCCCGACACGATCTGATAGGCGTAGTTCTTGCCGACCGTGCCCTGGCCGGTGCGCGGATCGTATTGCTCGCCGATGCCCGACAGCATCAGCAGGCGCGGATTGTGCGTCGCATAGGCGCACAGGATGACCATCTCGGCCGGCTGAAACCATTCCTCGCCCTGGGCGTCGATATAGGTCACGCCTTTGCGCGCTTGCGCGCCCTCTTGTCGTGCTTGACGCGCAACACTTCGCACTGCGTGCGCAGTTCGAAATTCTTCTTGCGCATCAGCACCGGCAGGATCGTCGTCTGCGCGCTGGATTTGGAATAGTTGCCGCAGCCGAATTTTTCGCAGAAGCCGCAATAGCTGCACGGCGCCAGTTGCACGCCGAGCGGATTGGTATAAGCGCCGCGACATATTGGCGGCCGGGCAGGGAAACGGATGATGGCCGGTTTCCTTGGCAGCGGCCTCGAACAATGTCGGGCCGTAGACCATGTCGAGCGGCGGATTGGGATAGTCGCGCGACCGCCAGCCTTCGAACGGATTGCCGCCGGCCTGGTTCTGGCCTTTCAGATTGCCGGCCTTGCCGCTGATGCCGCAGAGATATTCGAACTTGTCGTAATACGGTTCGAGTTCGTCATAGGTGACGCCCCAGTCCTGCACCGTCATGTCGCTTCCGGCAACGTACCGTAGCGCTGTTCGTTGTGACTGCGGGCGACGAAATCGCTCGGCAGGAAACGCCAGGTCTGGCCGTTCCAGTGCACGCCGGCACCGCCGACGCCGGTCGCCGGCAAGAACGAGCCGAGGTGGCGCATCGGCAGCGCGTCCTGGCTCGGCGCATTGCGGAAGGTCAGCGTCTCGCGCGCCGGCTCCTCGAACAACGCGCGCCGATAGTAGTATCGCAGTTCATCCTGCGCGAAAGTGACGGCGAAATCGGTCGACGGTGTCGCGCCAGCCGCCGCGCTCGAGCGCCAGCACATTGAGCCCGGCATCGGTCAGTTCCTGGCCGAGAATCGCGGCGGTCCAGCCGAAGCCGACCAACACCACGTCCACCGGCGGCAATTTCTTGGTCATGCAAACCTCTCTCGTAAGCTCGCCTCAGGACGGCATCCAGCCGGGCCGGCCCTTGATGCCGACCGGCTCGAGATCGAGCTTCTTGCCGTGTTGTTCGACGTAAGGGCGGTAATCGTAACGGGCGCCCGGAAAGCCGATCAGCTTCCAGCCCGACCATGTCGCGATTGCCGCCATAGATCGGATCGGAGAAAGAACCCTTCGATCGTGTTTTGAAGCAGCATCGTGAAGAACGTTTTGGCGTCGGCGCCCTTGAGCGCAATGTCACCCTTCTCCAAACCGCTCAGCACCTGGTCCTGCTGTTGGGGTGAAAGCTGGGCGAAAACTCTTGCCGCCGAACTTGCTCCTGCAATGAGCGTCGATCGCCTTGATGGCGGCGCGGTACAGTTCGGCAGGCGACAGTCGGCTCTGATAGCCTTGTGTCGGCTCGCCCTTTTTCCACGGACCTTGCATGTACCATTGCGATCCCTTTCCGTAAGGACCGCCTAACTGGCGATCGAGGAAGAAATGTGACGCCGGCTTCCTTGGCGCCGGGACCGAGTTCATCTTTTGGAATGAGACGCGACACGGCGGCATCAAGAAACGTGACTTCCGCCGCGGTCAGATATTCATAAGTGCCGGGCGTCACGATCTCCGGCTTATTGGCTTCGCCTTCGTGCCAAGGCACTTCGCCCGATATCGAACGCGCTTGCGCGCCGTCTAACACGACAACCGAGCCTGCCAACACGCCCGCGGATAGGATTTGCCTGCGATTGATAGTGGGTGCGGCCACGATTGCACCGTCCAGTATGTCTCAATGTCGCGCCCTGTCATATCAATGACCGTCGCGCGGCTGAGTTCCTCAGCCGCGGCGGAAAATTTGAATTGCATGAACATACGTGCCATAGCCAAAGGCTATAGCGACCACTTGCGGCGATGACCGGCTGCGGCGCATACTCGGTCAAGAATGACCACATCTGTTACAAAGCCGGTCGCCGTCCCTCGCCCCATGACCTGCGCGCGCTGCGGCACGGCATTCGAATGCGGCCTGTCCGGCGAATGCTGGTGTGCCGCCGTCCCCTACCGGTTGCGAATGACCGACCGCCTCGCCCAGCAGGATTGTCTGTGCCCAACCTGCTTGCGCCGAGCGGCACTTTCACAGGGCGCAATCGTATCGCCATCGTGATGACGACAGCCGCATGCCCCCGCGACAGACCCGGCCGTCATCCTCTATAAAGACCCGCGACAATGCCAGCCGCCTCCGCGGCTTTGCCCAACGAGAGTCCGCCATGATCGACCTCTACGCGCTGACCAGCCCGAATGTACAAAAAGTCTTCATCATGCTCGAGGAATGCGAGCTGCCCTACAACACCAAATATATCGACGTGTGGAAGGGCGATCAGTTCACGCCCGAATTCACCAAGATCAACCCGAACCAGAAGATCCCGGCGATCGTCGACTGCGACGGCCCCGGCGGCAAGCCCTATACCGTCATCGAGTTGGGCGCGATCCTGATGTATCTCGCCGACAAGTCCGGAAAATTCGTACCCAGAGACAAGGCGGCATGGTTCGAGGTCATGCAGTGGCTGATGGTGCAGATGGCCAATGTCGGCCCGATGTGCGGCCAGCACGTGCACTTCTCCAAATTCGCGCCGCCCGGCAGCGACTATGGCATCATGCGCTACCGCACCGTGGTCGAGAAACTGTTCGATCTTTATAACGACCGGCTGGCGACCCGCGAATACGTTGCGGCCGGCGAATACTCGATCGCCGACATCGCGGCTTTCCCGTGGCTGCGCAATGTGGAGTTCCTTGGCCTCAGCCTCGCGAACCGGCCGCATTTGAAAGCATGGGTGGACAAGCTCAACGAGCGGCCGGCGGTCAAGCGCGCTTACGCCAAGATCGCCGAGATCAAATCGGTGCGCGACAGCGCCACCGACGACGCCAAGGACCGCTATTTCGGTCGGGGCAAATACGCCCGGGCATAAAAAACGCCCGACCGGTGACGCCTGCGGCCCATCAATGCGCCGGCGTCACCGTCACGTCCTTGCGTTGCTTGATGACCATGGTGTTGCCGCCATTGTCCGAGGACGTGGTCGATTGTTCACGCAAGACCCGCGTCATGCCGCCGGCGACCTCCATGTCTGTCCGGCCGGAGATCGACAGTTTCGCGCTTTGCACGTCGCTCGGATTGCCGCCGGCTTTTTGCCGCACGACGGCCAGAAAGGCGCGTATCGATTCCGGATCGTAATTTTCCATCAACGCCAGTTTGACATCGCCGCTGTCGGCGTCGGCGTTGACAATCGACAACTCGGTCCGCTTGACCATCGGTGGACCGATGCCGTTCGGCACCGGCGCCAGTCGCGGCGCACCTCGCCGGGCTTGAGTCCGGTGTTCTGCCCAAGCGACAGCGCCGGCAGCTCATCGAGATTTCGTTGCGCGGCCGCCACGGCATCGACATTCGTCATCCCGGCGAGCAGATCGCGGACGGCGGCGGCCAGCTTCGGATCGCGCCCGGTGCCGATCACACGCGCGACCATCGCGCGCAGGGCGCCGCGAATGTCCTCCAGAATTCTCCACCCGCAGCGGTTTGCCGGCGCGGTCCGTGGTAGCCCGGATGACGATGTTATCGAGCGCCGTCAGCGCCGCGCGCATGCTTGCGGGGCTGGCGGGATTGCTGTCATAGGACGACTTGATTCTGCGGTAGGCGATACGGAATCCGGCCGCCGTTTTTTCCTCGATCGTCAGTTCGCTGGTGATTTTCATCGTGCTGGTGAGCACGCTGTCGCGGCCGTCTTCATGCGTCCTTTGCTCTTTGTACAGGTCGCGCTGAATGGTCCAGCGGCTGCCGACCGGGGGATCGTAGGTCCGCTCGCGCCACTCCGCCGCCGACACGGATATGCTCGATGCCAGGGCGGCGGCAAAGACCGCCCCGCGCAGGGCGCTACGACCGGTTTGGCGCATCGAAAAGTCTCCCGTCAAAAAGTTCACGGTGCGGTGTCAGCCAGCATCATAATAGTCGACAGGCGCGCGCCGTCATCACCCGTCCCGTCGCCCTCGCGCTTAGCCGCCGCCAAGGATTATGGGGCCTCCGCCACGGTCTCGACACGAACCGGGATTAGCGCAACGCTCGTCGAGACAGATCAACCGGCCGAGCACGGCGCCCGCCAGCGCCGCGCGCGGCCTTCGTCGCCGCAAATTCGGCAATCACGTCGGCAATCAAGCCGGCCACCAAGTTCGCCACCATGTTCCGCTTTTTTGAACGCGCGCTGAAGACCACCTCGATCCCCGAGCAGCCGGTACCGCCGGCCGGCCTGGTGGCGTTCTATTGGCATTTCGCCAGCCAGGCGAAGGGGCTGTTCATCGGCTTGTTCGCCATCGGCTTTGTCGTCGCGCTGCTCGAAATCACCATTCCGGTGTTCATCGGCAAGGTCGTGACGCTGGTCACCAACACCGAACCGGAAGACGTCCTCACGAACGCCTGGCCGATGCTGCTCGGCATGGCGGCGGTGCTGCTGCTGGCCCGTCCGCTCGCCATGGTGACCCAGCATCTGCTGATGAACCAGGCGATCGCCGCCAATGTCTCGAACCGCATCCGCTGGCAGAACCACTGGCACGTGGTCCGGCAGTCCTGGGCGTTTTTCCAGAACGACTTTGCCGGCCGCATCGCCACGCGCGTGATGCAGACCGGGCCGGCCATTCGCGAAAGCCTGGTCGCGCTGCTGACCGCCGTCTGGTTCATTTTGGTCTATGGCACGTCATCGCTCCTGCTGCTGGCGCATGCCGATGCCTGGCTGGCGTTGCCGATCATCGTCTGGTTTGCCGGTTACCTCGCGGTGCTGCGGACCTTTGTGCCGCGCATGCGCGACCGTTCGAAGGAGATGTCGGAAACGCGCTCGATGCTGACAGGCCGCGTCGTCGACACTTATACCAACATCCTGACCGTCAAGCTGTTCGCCCGCGCACGGGACGAAGACGCCTATGTGCGCGACGCCATCGACCAGCACACCGGCCGCTTCCATGCCTCGCTGCGCCTGAACACCATGTTCGCGTTGACGCTGACCGTGCTCAATGCCCTGCTGATCACGGCGACCGGCGCCTTCGCCATTGTGCTTTGGCAGCGCGGCAATGTGACCGTCGGCACGGTGGCGATGGCCTTGCCGATGACGACCCAGATCGTTGCCGCCTCGGGTTGGGTCGCCATGCAGGTGACGAACATTTTCGAGAACATCGGTGTCGTGCAGGAAGGCATGATGACGATTGCGCGCCCGCATACCCTGCTCGACAAGCCTGAAGCTCCGGATCTCGCGGTGACGCAGGGCGCAGTCCATTTCGACAATGTGCGCTTCGGTTACGGCCGCGACAGCGGTCTGATCGACGGTTTGACGCTCGACGTCAAGCCGGGCGAAAAGATCGGCCTGGTCGGCCGTTCCGGCGCCGGCAAGTCGACGCTTGGTCAATCTGCTGTTGCGCTTCTTCGATGTCGAAGGCGGCCAGATCCTGGTCGACGGCCAGAACATCGCCAAGGTCACGCAGGAATCCTTGCGCACGCAGATCTCGGTGGTGACGCAGGACACATCGCTGTTGCACCGTTCTATCCGCGACAACATCCGCTACGGCAAGCCGGACGCCAGCGAGGCCGAAATTGTCGGGGCCGCGCAGATGGCGCATGCCCACGACTTCATTCTCGACCTCGAGGATCAACTTGGCCGGCGCGGCTACGACGCCCATGTCGGCGAGCGCGGCGTCAAGCTGTCGGGCGGTCAACGTCAGCGGGTGGCGATCTCGCGCGTCATTTTGAAGGACGCGCCGATCCTGGTGCTGGACGAAGCGACCTCGGCGCTCGACAGCGAAGTCGAGGCCGCCATCCAGTCGAGCCTCGGCGCGCTGATGGCCGGCAAGACCGTGATCGCGATCGCGCATCGGCTGTCCACCATCGCAATGATGGACCGGCTGGTGGTCATGGATCGCGGCCGGATCGTCGAACAAGGCACGCATGAAAGCCTGCTGCGCGCCGACGGCCACTACGCGGCGCTATGGCGGCATCAGTCCGGCGGATTCATCGACGCGCCGGACCAGCAGGCGGCGGAGTAGAAAGCCCTCGGCCGCGCTGTCATCGCCTTGTCACACGATGTGTCACTCTCTTCCCGGGCGACAGCCACGGAGAGAGTGAGGCCATGAAATTTGATAAAACCGGCGCCGACAAAACCGCCATCGACACCGCCGATGCCAACCCGGCCACCGGCATCGTCTGGGCCTATCGCTTCCGCGCCGACGGCGGCGCCGAACCGGTGCCGAGCGATCGGGTCAATGCTGCGCTTGCCGAGCACGACGGCAGCTGGATGTGGGTGCATCTGGCGCTCGCCGACAACCGTTGCCGCAGTTGGATCGCGAACGACGCGCCCTTGTCCGAGATGGCGCGCGAGGTGCTGGCCGGACCGGACAAGCATCTGCGTCTCGATATTCTCGGCCATGAAATCGTCGGCGTGGTGCCGGACCTGCATCAGGAATTGACGCATCCCGGCGACGATCTGGTGCGCCTGCGTTTCGTCATGACCGAACGCATGATGATTACGGCACGGCAACAGCCGGTGCATTCGATCGAGAGCAACCGGCGCGCCATCGAATGCGGCAAGCGCTTCCCGACCCCGGTCTCGCTTCTCGATGCCGTCGTCGACCAGTTCGCCGACGCCATCGGCCGGATGGCCGAACGGCTCGGCGACGAACTCGACCGCGTCGAGGAAAACGTCATGCATGAGGCGCCGGCCGACGAGCAGCACCGCATCGGCCGCGTGCGCCTGCAGGCGGTACGCGTGCACCGCCAACTCGCGCAGCTCAAGATCATGTTCAACCGGCTTGAGCCGCGGCTGGCCGCCCATCACATGCCGGTGGCCGAAGCGATCGGCGTCCTGGCGCAAAAGCTCGACGCGATCGACCACGAAGTCGGGTCCCTGCACGAACGGGCACGGCTGCTGCTCGACGAGGCCGCCGCCAAGGCCAGCGCGCTCACCAACAAGCGGCTGTTCACGCTGTCGATCCTGACCGCCTGCCTTCTGCCGCCGACTTTGGTCACCGGCTTTTTCGGCATGAACACCAAGGACCTACCATTTCAGAACAGCGACGGCGGCACCTGGTGGGCGATGCTGATCGCCTTTGCCGCCGGCGGCATCAGCTACTGGGCACTGCGAAGGTTACGGGCGTTGTAGTCTTGCGCCACGCGCCGCGTCGCCCATAATGCCGCGACCTCGCGCCGCCGGCGCCAAAGCCTTTATCGGGAAACGCACCATGATCCTCGAAATCGCCCAGATCGACGTCAAGCCCGGCATGGAAGCCGAATTCGAAAACGGCGTGACGCAGGCCGCGCCCTTGTTCAAGCGCGCCAAAGGCTGCTCGGCATGAGCCTGCACCGCTCGCACGAAAAGCCGCAGCGCTACCGGCTGTTCGTGCAATGGGGCACGCTGGAAAACCACACGGTCGATTTCCGCGAGTCGGCCGATTTCCAGGACTGGCGCAAGCTGGTCGGCCATTGCTTTGCCGCGCCGCCGCGAAGTCGAGCACGTCAAGGAAGTGGTGAAGGGGTTTTAGGCCGCCTCGCCGCAGCCCTGCGGCTTGAACACCCGCGTCGTCGACGGCGGATATTTCGCCAGCTTGTTCGCCGGCCGGATCGGGCGGGCTGAGAAATTGCCGCCGCAGTTCGGACACACCCCGCCGAGCTTGGTGTCGACGCAATCGCGGCAGAACGTGCATTCGAAGGTGCAGATCATGGCGTCGGCGGCCGTCCGGCGGCAGATCCTTGTCGCAGCATTCGCAAGATGGGCGCAACGCGAGCATCGGATATCCTTCCGCGCGTGAGGTCTGGTCGCGCAGTGTGACCGCCTCCCCGCGCCGGTCAAGGGCCAGCCGGGTTACTTGAGCCGGGTGACGGCGACCGTCTTCTTTTCGACCTTGCGCATCTGGTGGCCCATCAGACGCGCGGTCGTGACCGAACGGTCGTCGATCCTGCGCGTCATGCCGCCCTCGACGCTGATGACCGCTTCCGATTCGATATCGAAGGAAATGTCTTTGATCTGCCGCAGGATCTCGGGCGTCTGCGCCTTTTTGTCGGTCGCCGACATCAACTTCTCGCTCAGCGCCAGAACGACCGTTCTCATCGAGTCCTTGTCGAACACGCGCTTGCGAACATAGCGCGCCTTGCCGCTCGCGGCATCGAACGACTCGAGCCGCGTTTCCAGCGTCGATTTCATCGCGCCGGCGCCGATGGGGCTTGGCGTCGACTCGTTCTGGCGACGCACGCCGCCCGGCACGATGCCGGTGGTCTGCCCCGCCGCCAACGGCGGCAAATCCTCCATGTAGACTTCCGCCGCGCGCGCCGGCCCGACATCGAGAATGCCGCTCATCATCTGGCGGACGACGTCGGCCACCTTGGGCTGCTTCTCGAAAGCCTGCGTCATCCGCGCGATCACGGTGCGCATGGTGGACTTCACTTCGTCGAAGTTTTCGACCGCCACCGGCTTGCCGGAGGCATCGGTACGGCCGTGGACGACAATGTCCTTCATCGCCGAGAAGGCCATTTCGGCGATCTGATTCCCCGGCGCGTTACCCACGATCTTGATCTCGCGGGTGACGTAGGAAATACGAAATCCGTCGGGCAGCTTTTCATCGATGGTGAATTCGGTGCGGCTCCTGATTTGCTGCGTCAGACGCTGCCCGCCGGGACGCATATCCTCGCTGTCCGACACCGACACCACCGACCAGGTGCTGCCGACCTCCGGGTTGTATTTCGGCTCGCTCCAGGTCTGCGCCAAAGCCGGCGCGCTCAGAACAGCAAAAATCGCGGCGCCGAAGACCGCGCCCGCCAGCGGCCGGCGCCGCCCCGTCAGTTCAGCCAAGCGCATATCGGCCTCCGCACTGCCAGATTAAATAAAATCGAACGACGTCGTCCTGACGGTTGGTCGCGCAGGCGCGCCAGCCGGTTCACATCATATCGACAAATAAATTCAGTGATACGGCGAAGGTCGCGGAAACTCCGGGCCATCGGCTGACGGCCTAAACACGCCTTAAAGATGAAACCCGGCAGTCCGGCCGATCTTATGCCGGCTTGCGGTCCGCCGCTTACAGCAGCTCAAGCGCCCGGCGGTCGTGCTCCGCCCGCGTGTAGTGCTCGCGCTTGGCCTTCAGCATCGCCAGGTCGGCGCGCTTGACCACGGCTTCCAGCCGCTCGCCCGGCGCGCTGGTCGCCAGGCCCATCGACAGGCTGAGCGGCAGGTCGGTGTAGAACTCGTTGTTGATCGCGACCAGATCGTCGATCACCTTCATCATCGCCTCGCCTTCGGCCTGCTCGACGTTCGGCAGGATCACGGCGAACTCGTCGCCGCCGATGCGCGCCGCGCGCGCCGGCTTGTCGACGATCGAATTGAGCACCTCGCCGGCCCGCCGCAGCAGCGCGTCGCCGGCGGCGTGGCCGAGTTCGTCGTTGGCCGCCTTCAGACCGTTGAGGTCGATCATGATGATGGTGACCGGCCACGGCCCCTTGCGTTCCAGCCGGTTCAATTCGTCGGCGAAAAACGAACGGTTGGAGAGCTTGGTCAGCGCGTCGTGGCTGCCGAGATATTCGAGGTAGGCTTCCGCTTTCTTGCGCGCGGTGATGTCGGTCAGCGCGACCTGCACCAGCGACCAGTCGTGTTCGCGGTCCGGGAACACCGAGAACTGCAGCAGCAAGTTCAGTTTGCCGCCGTCGAGCGCATAATTGACGACCTCGCGCTGCTGAAACAGCTTGCCGTCCCACAGGTCGATCAATTGCTCGCGGAAGCACGGCTCCATCTCGTCGCGCATGATCGACGGCAGGCCGCGCAGTAAAGTCTCCTTGTTGGGGGCGCCGAACAATTCGAGCGTATGCTGGTTGACGTCGATGATGCGGATTTCGCTGATGCAGCGCTGCACGAATTCCTCGTGCACGTCGGTGAAGACGCGCAGGTCGGTGATGCCCTGCGCCCGCACCTCGTCGATCAGATCCTTGACGCCGGAGAAATCCTCGACCCAGAGCGACACCGGCGAGTGCGCGAACAGGCCGCGCGCATAGTTCTCGCTGCCGACCAGCAGACGGCGCGCGTCCTCGCGGTCGGTGACGTCCTCGGTGGCGAGGAGCACGCGTTCCCAAGTGTCCTCGTAACCCGGCAGGATCGTCGCCTTGAGCTGGATATCGAGCCGGTCGCCGGCCAGCGTGTAGTTGACCGCATTGCTGGAGAACTCGGTCTTGCCTTCCCAGAGCTGCACGAGTTCCTCGATATGGGTCGTCAGCATGTCGTCGCGGAACACCCGGTCAAGGTTGGTCACCAGATGGTCGAGGTCCTTGGCGGCAAACAGGTCGAGCGTCTTGCGGTTGACCTGCAGCACCCGGATGCGGCTGGCGCATTCCTTGATCCGGGCCGGTTCGCCATTCAGGTGATCGCGCAGCGAGGTCACCCCGGCCCGCCGCCACGCCTCGAACAGCGCTTTGACACCGCTGTAGTCCTCGAGCCACAGCGACACCGGCGCCAGATCGAAAATACCGCCGCTGGCGTCGAAGACCGGTTCTGTTGCGGAGGAATCGGCGGGCAGGTCAGTCATGGCGTTTCACACATCAGATCGGTGATTGTCGGCAGGTCGGTCTTTTTGGCGTGGGGCCTTTTCTCGCACAAAAATTGTGAGCAATTTACTTACGCGCAACCGCGATCGTCAGTTTTGCGGCGGTCATGCACCGAAAAAACCTCTTGGCGAAGCCAAGTCAGGCGTTGTGCCCCACTAACCGCCCTTTCGCCGCCGCCGGACTCGCCCCATATTGCCGGCATGGCGAAATCCCCTTCCAAAAAACCCAAAAATCCTGCGCGACCGACCCGCGCCAAAGCGGCGCGGCCGGACGACGCGCCGATCGACGATTCGCTCGCCGATTTGCTCAATCCGGCGATCAACAAGGGCACCGCCGGCATGGGCTCGGGGACCGGGCTTCAGCCGCCGGTCGACAATTCCTGGGACCGCCGCCAGGATTTTTCCGCTGCCCATAAGGCGCGCAAGTCCGCCCGCGAAGGATTTTCCGAAGCGCGGCAAAGCGACTACACCGGCGCGCCGGTTACCGGGCTCGATCCGGCTCTGGCGCAGGAACTCGGTCTGGGCGACGGCCAAGATTCCATCAATGCTGCGCCGACGCCGGCCGAACGCGACCGCCAACAAGCCGTCAAGAACGCGCTGATCGCCCGCGCCGGCGGCGATCCGAAATATCGCCTGCCGCGCGCCGACCTGCCGCAAGGCCCCGGCGGCCTCGCCTCGATGGGCGTCGAGGCTACCGCCGACGCGCTTGAGCGTCTGCTGCGCGAAGGCCGCGCCGAATTTCGTCAAGAGGCAGAGACCGGCAAGGTCTGGACGCCGCACCGCCCGCCGCGGCCGGAAAAATCCGAAGGCGGCCGCAAGTTCGTCATCAAGTCCGATTTCGAACCGAAAGGCGATCAGCCGGTCGCGATCCAGGAACTGGTCGAGGGCGTCAAGCGCCACGACCGCACGCAGGTGCTCTTGGGCGTCACCGGCTCGGGCAAGACCTTCACCATGGCCAAGGTGATCGAGGCGACGCAGCGCCCGGCGATCATCCTGGCGCCGAACAAGACGCTGGCCGCCCAGCTCTATGGCGAGTTCAAGTCGTTCTTCCCCGACAACGCGGTCGAATATTTCGTCTCTTACTACGACTACTACCAGCCCGAGGCTTACGTCCCGCGCACCGACACCTTCATCGAGAAGGAATCCTCGATCAACGAGCAGATCGACCGCATGCGCCATTCGGCGACGCGCGCGCTGCTCGAACGCGACGACGTCATCATCGTCGCCTCGGTGTCGTGCATTTACGGCATCGGCTCGGTCGAAACCTATTCGGCCATGACCTTCACGCTGAAACAGGGCGCCACCATCGGCCAGCGCCAGCTGATGGCCGACCTGGTCGCGCTGCAATACAAGCGCACGCAGGCCGATTTCTATCGCGGCTCGTTCCGGGTGCGCGGCGACGTCATCGAAATCTTCCCGGCGCATTATGAAGACCGCGCCTGGCGGGTGTCGCTGTTCGGCGACGACATCGAGTCGATTCACGAATTCGACCCGCTGACCGGCCAGAAGACCGACGAACTGGAATTCGTCAAGGTCTACGCCAACTCGCATTACGTCACGCCGCGCCCGACTTTGATCCAGGCGATGAACTCGATCAAGCACGAGCTGCGCGTGCGGCTCGAACAGCTCAATGCCGCCGGCCGCCTGCTCGAAGCCCAGCGCCTCGAACAGCGCACGCGCTACGATCTCGAAATGATGGAAGCGACCGGCGCCTGCGCCGGCATCGAGAACTATTCGCGTTATCTGACCGGCCGCCTGCCCGGCGAGCCGCCGCCGACGCTGTTCGAATACGTGCCCGACAACGCGCTGGTGTTCGCCGACGAGAGCCACGTCACCGTGCCGCAGCTCGGCGGCATGTTCCGCGGCGACTTCCGGCGCAAGGCGACCTTGGCCGAATACGGCTTCCGCCTGCCGTCCTGCATGGACAACCGGCCGCTGCGCTTCGAGGAATGGGACGCGATGCGGCCGCAGACCGTCGCGGTGTCGGCCACGCCCAGTTCATGGGAACTGGAGGAAAGCGGCGGCGTCTTCGTCGAACAGGTCATCCGCCCGACCGGGCTGATCGACCCGCCGGTCGAAATCCGCTCGGCGCGCACCCAGGTCGACGATCTGGTCGGCGAAGTCCGCCAGGTCGCGCAGGCCGGCTATCGTTCGCTGGTCACGGTGCTGACCAAGCGCATGGCCGAGGACCTCACCGAATACATGCACGAACAGGGCATCCGCGTGCGCTACATGCATTCGGACATCGACACGCTCGAGCGCATCGAGATCATTCGTGATCTAAGACTTGGCGCCTTCGACGCGCTGATCGGCATCAACCTGCTGCGCGAGGGCCTCGACATTCCGGAATGCGCGCTGGTCGCCATTCTCGACGCCGACAAGGAAGGCTTTCTGCGCACGGAGACCTCGCTGATCCAGACCATCGGCCGCGCCGCGCGCAACGTCGACGGCAAGGTCGTGCTCTATGCCGACCAGATCACCGGCTCGATGCAGCGCGCCATCGAGGAAACCAACCGCCGCCGCGAGAAGCAGGTCGAATACAACACCGCCAACGGCATCACGCCGGAGAGCATCAGAAGTCGATCGGCGACATCATGGACTCGGTCTATGAGCGCGACCATGTGCTGATCGCGACCGGCGACGGCAAGACCGGCGAATTCGGCGACGCCGCCACCATCGGCCATAATTTCGAAAGCGTGCTGGCCGATCTACGAGACGCGCATGCGCGAGGCCGCCGCCGATCTCGACTTCGAAGAAGCCGCGCGCCTGCGCGACGAGATCAAGCGCCTGCGCCAGACCGAGCTCGCCGTGGTCGACAACCCGACCGTGCGCAACGTCATGCTCGGGCAGGATTCGAAACTGCGCCGCGCGGCGACGAAGGTGGACCCTCCGCCCCCACAAACCCTTGCTCGATGAAATGGGCGTCGCGCTCCTCACGAGGTCAAGCCGAGGCGCGACGGCAAGAACGCGCCGCGCAAGCCGGGCCTCGACGACATGGGCCCGGGCGTCGAAGCGTCCCGGCGCGCAAGGGCGAAGGCCCGCGCGTCGACGATGGGCCGGCCGGGGCAAAGGGGCGGATTTAAACCGCGCCGGCGCTGAGCCCGCCGCGACTCGCTAACGCATACCGGGCTCGATCGCGATGCCATGACGCCGCGAACAGGCGCGCAGCCAGCCGACCACGCCGCTCTGCACCGGAAATTCCAGGCCGCCGATCTTGGCCTTGAAGTCGACACGCACGCCGGCTTCCAGCGCCGCCGCCAGCGCCACGCCGTGCTGCGGATAAATCATGATCTCGTCTTTGCTGATCCCTTGCGCCGAAAAACCGGTGAACGGTTTGCCGTCGGCTGACAGCGTCGCGGTAATCGGCTGCCCGGCTTTCAGGTCGAGGTTGGAATCCTTCAGCATCAGGACCAGACCCTTGGCGCGGCTGACCATCAGGAAGGTGCCGAGCCGGCGCGCGTCCTTTTCCGAGCCGGTCACGTAATGCCGCCGGATCATGCAGACCGCGACGGTGCCGTCGCGCACGCGCAGTTCGGACGCATCCCAGCCGCTGATGTTCTGCTTGTCCTCGATGCCGGGCGGGCCGGCCGCGGTCGGCTTGACGGGCGCGACCTTGGCGCTGCGCGGCGTCGGCAGCGCCGGCGCATTGGGCGCGCTCGGGCGATCGATCGCGATCTTGAAGGTCTCGCCGCACCGCTTGAGCCAGGCCAGCGCGTCGTGCGGCAGATCGAGCGCGATGGCGCCGGTGTCGAGGCCGGCGCCGTCCGAGCGCAACCGCACCGTCGCCGTCTTGCCGAGGGCCGCCAGCATCGCGGCGGCGTCGCCGGGATGCAGCGCAAAGGCGGTCGCCGTGACGTCAAAGCCGACCGCCGGAAACACTTGGCCGCCGTCGAGCACGATTTCGGCCTGATCGTCCATCACGCGGCCGAGCGCGAGGCCGGCGTCGCGCACGGCGATGGCGAAGCCGGCGCCGCGCCCGATATTCAAACTCAGATTGGTGGCGATTTCGCCGTCGCGGCCGGCGCGCGACCGCCGCGACACCAGCACGCATTGCGTCACCTGGCCGTTGCGCACCTGCGGCACCGCGCTCCAATAGCCCTGCTGCCAGCGCACCTGTTTGCCGCCGACCGGCGTTTCCGGTTCGGCGGCGCGCGATTGGTTTGCGCCGGCGGCGGCCATCGCCGCGCACAGCATGATCGTCCGCATCCAGTGCCGTGTGATCGACATCGCGCCACCCCCATTTGCGGTTAGTCGCATCCCCGCCGCGTTTGGTTCAAAGCCTAGCAGCGGGACGAAGAAAAATACGAATGGGAATCAGGGAGTTCCGCATCGTCTTAGGTGAGTTCCGGTGAGGCACAGGCGCGGCGGGATGGCCGGGACGACGTCCTTCCGCCTCATTTGACTCGTCCCCTTCCCTCACCCTTACTCCCGCGACTATCCACACGCATCCGCCGCGCGGCATCGCGTCAACCGAAGGACGACAACGATGCCGACAATCCTGCGGGTGGCGCGCTGGCTGGGCGCCGTGATCGTGGCGATCCTCGTCTTCGGCCTCGCGTTCGAGGTCGGCGTTTGGCTGTGGCACCACATCACCCACCAGACGTTCTTGGAGCCGGACTGGCTGGTCGGGTTCTCCAGCTTCTGGGCGATCCTCGCCGGCACGCTCGTCGTGCCGCGCGCCGACTGGACCAAGGCCGCGCTCGCGCTCTGGTGTCTGGCGCTGGCGCCGCCGTCGTATTATCTGGCGCGCTTTATTCTGTTCGGCCACCTGTCGCGCGCCAATCTCGTCGAACCCGGCAGCGTGCTGCTGGCAGGCGTGCTGGTCTACGGCATGGCGCGGCTTGCGGCTTACGCAAAAAGCCCGAGCGTGTAAGCCGCCAGCGCGACCAGGGCGCCGGCCACCGCCAGCAACAACCACCACAGGCCGGTCGGGTTTTCCAGCGCCGCGCTGCCCGGGTTGGCGGGATCGTAGTGAACCGCGACCGCGGCGCCGACGGGATATTTCGCCGCCAGTTTTTCGGCATAATTTTGCGTGCCGCTGAGCACGGTCATCAGCTTGATCTGGCTGCCGCGATAGTCGAGGCCGCGCACGGCGTAGGCATATTCCACCACCGGGCGATAGAGCTTGTTCTGCAGGTTGATGGGATCGTTGCCGATGCGCTGGCGAAACATCTCGGTCTCGCTGCGCAGGATCTTGCCGGGCACCGACGGCCAGCCGGCGGCTTGTTTCGAACTGCGGCGAAAGGCCAAGGCAAAAGCCAGCGCGCCGAGCGCGAAGCAGAGAATGTAGACCGGCAGTTCCGGGTGCGGCGCGGCCTTGGGAAAATGCGCGGCGACAAAAGCCGGTCCGCGCGTCAGCAAGGCATAGACCGAGGCGATCAAGGCCACCAGCAACGCCGCCACGCTCGCCAAGGCGTTCGGCACGCCGGGCGCGGCGATCGCCATCGGCGGGTCGCGCTCCAGCACGCAGTTGGCCGGATCGGCCGGGTCGTAGAACACCGTCACGTCGGCGCCGGCCGGATAGCGCGCCACCGCCGCCGCGGTGTTGACGCCGGTCGGGTCCTCGCCGATCGCGACGCGGCGGCCGCGCACGACGCGGCCATCGACCGTGAATTCGTATTCGATCGCCGGCACGTTGACGACCGTTTCCGGCTCGTTGCCGAAGCGGCGGCGCTGGGTGCCGACGCCGGACCGTAAGACGCGGCCGGTGGTCTGGGTCCAGGTCGCGGCCTGCCGGAATTCGGCGAGCTTGCTGACGATCGCGACCGTAATCAGCGTGACGAAGGGCACGGCGATCAGTGCGACCCAGAAAAGACCGGAGTCGGAAAACGGCACGATCGCCCGCAACAGGCCGCGGTTCACCTGGGCGAGCAGCACGATCAACATGACCGCGCCGATGACGGCGGTCAGCGTCACCAAGGTCCATCGCGGCGGCTGGTTGCCGGCGCGGCCGGCGATCGGCCTTCTGTCCGGCATGAATTTCATCGCGCCGGATTTTTGGGCACCGGATTTTTTGGCGCCCGATTTCTTACCGCCCGTCTCGCGCCAATCGCAGGCCTTGCGCCAGCTGGCATCGTGGGCGAGAAATTTTTGAAACACCGCCTTGGCGGTCGCGGCGTCGGCATCGGCTTCGCGGCGGCCGTGTGTCGTCGGCCTGCACCAGCTTGAAGCGGCCGTCCGGTTGCAGCATCGCGTCGAGCGAGCCGGCGCTGGCCGTCGTCGAGCGTGATGAACCAGTCCGTCCGGCAGCGGCCGGGCGGCGAAGGCGCGGTTGATGTCGGTGGCGCCGGCCTTGGCCACGATCGTGTCGTTGACATTGAGTTGCATGGCGCGAGCCTAGCGGACCGGCGGGCGGATACAAAGGCGGTGGAGTAATGCCGCGTTTCACCCTCCATTGGAGGAATCGATCACCGCAGGCGGCGGGGGCAACGGGACGGGTTTAAGAAGAGGGACGGTAGCGGACGCCAATTCAGTTCATCGTTGATCAACTTGCGAATGTAATAAATACATGGCAAAAAGCAACCAGCGGGCGATTCAAAATGACAACACGCTCAAAAATTGAATGGACTGAACACACTTGAAATCCTGTAACCGGGTGCACGAAGATATCGCCCGGCTGCAAGCATTGCTACGCAGAAACCCTAGCGCGTCGATTAACGGCGATGGGCGCGGCTGGATATCAAAACGGATTTAAACTTACTCTTCAGCCTACGCGGCTCAATGACCCCAAAAAGAGAAAAAAACCGACAGTTTATTTTGTAAATAGCATGTCCGACCTATTTCATGAAAAGGTCCCGTTTAAATTCATCGATGAAGTTTTCAATACTATTCACGCCACACCACAGCATCGATATCAAATTTTGACAAAACGGCCCGAGCGCATGGAAAAATATTTCCAGAAGAGACCAGTGCCCGACAATGCATGGCTGGGAACATCAGTCGAAAATCGCAAACATGGTCTTCCACGCATCCCAATCCTAAGACGCATTCAGGCCAAAATTCGATTTCTTTCGATCGAACCTCTTTTAGAGGATCTTGGTAGTTTTGATCTTTCAAAGATGAGCTGGGTCATTGTTGGCGGCGAGTCCGGCCCTAAAGCAAGACCTATGCGCCCGGAGTGGGCCCGGTCAGTACGACAACAATGCGACACCGCTGATATTCCATTCTTCTTCAAACAGTGGGGAAGCTACGGAGGCGACGGAATTCGTCGATCAAAGAGCAACAACGGACGAATGCTCGACGGGCAAACCTGGAATGACATACCAATGAGCTACTAATCGCATGGGGGCGCATGCCAAAAAAACATTATGCTTGGAAACTAGGGGAACCGTTACCGAAGATCGGCGCGCACAGCCTAGCGAAGCATCAAGTATTTGAACAATACATCAATCGCTACATAAGTATCGTAGCGCCCCATCCCGCCCAACGCGGCTTAAATCTTACAATTGTCGATGGATTTTGCGGGGGCGGACGATACGCACACAAAACCGGGATGGTATATGGATCGCCATTAATTCTACTACGCTCTGTTCGCGCTGGAGAGGCGCAACTCTCACTACAACGGCAGCACGGGTTCGAAATAAAAGCCGATTTTTTCTTTGTCGATAAACTCAAAGAACACATTGATTTTTTGCGAAGCGAACTCGAAGCGTCCGAATTCAAAAACGAAATCGGCCGTTCAATATTTTTAACGGCAGACACCTTCGAAAGCCAAGCGCCTTCCATCATAGAGTTCATTCAAAAAAAGGGCACGAGCCAACGTTCTCTTTTTTTCTTAGATCAATATGGCTGGAGCGCGGTGTCGTTTGATGTGATCCGAAATATTTTCTCAAGTCTGAAACATCCTGAAGTACTACTGACATTTTCCGTTGATAGTCTGATAGATTATTTTAGCGAGAAGACTGCGGGGACAAAGGCCGGCCGCGCGATATCTCTCGATAGCGAATTCGCTTCTCAAATTATAAATCATAAGACAGAACAAGGCGCTCGATATTTGATTTCAAAATTTCTTATATAGTCACATCCTAGAAAACACTGGCGCGAAATATTACACACCATTTTTCATACGCTCATCTGACAATCATCGTTCATACTGGCTGTTGCACCTTTCGACACGCGAACGAGCTCGTGACGAGATGGCAAGACTACACTGGGAAATGACGAATACCTTCGTTCACTATGGAAAGGCCGGATTTAATGCTCTTGGCTACGATCCGGATATTGATCCCGATCAACAATCTTTAGAGTTTAATTTTGGCTCCAACGCTCGCGTTGATTTAATCAATGCCGCAATCGAACAACTTCCGAAATTCATTCGGGACGATATGTCGGGAAAAGAAGAGCCAGTTACTATAGGTGAGCTGTTCCGAGCACGTTGTAATGATACCCCACTTACCGTGCCCCTTATAGGTGAGGCCGTCGTAAAGCTCCGTGACGATTTGGAAGAGGTAGAGATTCTCACTGCGGACGGAAAAATACGTCCAAAAGCGCGCAAACTCAGTTGGGATGACCGGGTTCGGCCGAAGAGACAACGTACTTTCTATAGAGGCTTTGGCGCCAACCCTCGCAAAAAGTAATTTTTACGCGATATATTGCAATTTCTCCTTGACTTATTTCCTATAAGACTATATACCTTCCACATCCCACCCACTCAAGGGGCGTTCTCATGAGACGCAAGCGAGGGCGGGGTGGGATGCGGCGCCCGCGCGCGAGGCTCGTAACCCCGCGCCCGGGAGGCCCCGGCCAGCCGTCCGCCCGCACTATGACGGGCTGCCTTCAATGGCTGGATGCGCGGGACACGAAGGGCGGCGGGAGCCGCCCGGGTCGGAAAGACCCGCAAGGCTTTCCGGTGCGCCCGCGAGGAAGCACGGCCCACGGGGACAGAAATCGCCGCCTTGGCGCGCCAAGAGGCGCCCGCGCCGGTCACACGGCGCGGCACGACGGACGACGGCAGCGCTTCTTGGCGCGCCATCCCCTCGCGTCGCGCGGGGGGAAATCGGAAATGACGGCGTACCCGGCGCCGCAAACAACACGGGCGCCGGCGCATGCCCGGGCCGCGCGACACCTGAATCGAAATGGCCGCATCGGCGCAGCGCACACAAGCATTGCCGAAGCAGCCGGCTTTCAGCATATATCGGTGCCGACGCCCGAATCGTTCGCGCCTGGGGGCGGCGGAACACCATTGGACAATTGCGCGATGAAGCAGATCCCATCTCCCACCGTTTCGATCGTGGCCAGCCGCAAAATCGGCGTTTTGGTGCTGCTCGCCGTGTCGGCGATGCTGCTCGCCGGCTGCGAGACCGACGGCGCGCCGCCCAATCCGCTGAGCGAACTGGCCAACTACAGCGCCAAGCAGGACGCGCCGGAAAAACCGGCCGAGCCGAAAATGACCCGCGCGCGCGCCGCCACCGAATGCTGGATGAAGACCGAGAAGGGCCGCGCCGACGCCAATCTCGACCAGCGCGCCGACATCGTCACCAAGTGCATCGAAGACAAACTCAAGACCGCGCAGGCCGCGCCCAAGACCTGACCGCCGCGCGGCGGCCGGTACGGGCGCGCGCATTCGGTGTGGCGTCGATGAGGTCCGCTTGAATCCGCTTGAATCCGCTTGCCGAACGCCCGGCGCCGTATCACCATCGCGCCGTCACTGTGCGCCTGATTCCGTCCCGGCAACCGGCCGCGGATCGGCGCCGCTCACTCCAGGAGGCCGTCATGGCAAAAGGTCAAATGCGCGTGCCGAAGGAAAAGAAAAAACCCAAGGCCGATAAGGACAAGCCGAAGCAGGTATCCGCCTATAAGGCGTCGCAAGGCGCGACCGCCAAGAAATAGCGCGCCGCCGATCTTCAACGATGAAACGTCAGGCCTGCCGGTGTCGCCATCGGCAGGCTTTCGTCTTTTCGTCCAATCTTTGCCTCAGTTCTTCGCCACAAGTTCCCGGTGAGCTTGGCCGCGGCGATATTCCACGTCGACAGCGCAACCTTTGCTTAACCGGTTGGCGTTGAAGTGATCCGGCACAGGCGGCAGCGTAGGACGTGGTGGCGAATGCAGACCGGGGCGGGTCGGAACGGGCGGCGGATCGCATTTGCGATCGTGATGGCGCTCGTCGGCGCTTCGGCGGCCCAGGCGCAGGAGGCTGCCGTGCGGCGTTCCGAATTCCAGGTCGCGTCCTTGCCGCCGGCCGTCCCGGCCGCCGACCGCGAACACGCGGCGCCGGATGATATGCCGGCGGTCGCGCTCAGCCCGGACGACAGCGCCCTGCTCGACAGGATTCTGGCCGCCGACGCCTTTGGCATCGATGCAACCCGTCCCCCGCCCCGGCTGCGGTTTCGCAAGCTGCTGTCGCCGAAACCGCTCGACGTCACCCGCACCGACCGGCCGGACGGCGGCAGCACCATCATCGTGAAGCAGCCGCTGCCGACCGAATGGGACGCCAAAGTCGGCGCCGATCTCGGGCTTGCCGCCAATCCGACCTACGGCTTCACGCCCGACAATCCGTTGCATGTCGTGCGCGACGACGCCGGCTCCGGCGCCGCCTGGGCCTCGCTGGCGGTGCCGCGTCTGGCCACCATCGATGCCCGCCTCGACCCGACCAATGATCGCGGCCGGCTCGGCACCACCTTCACGCGCTCGCTGCCGCTCGGCGAACAATTCGCCGTGACGCTGCAAAGCCAGGCCACGGTGACCGAGACTTACGGCCAGCCGCAAGCCGCGACGCCCGACATTCCGCTGGCGGTGGCGCCGACGACGGCCGCGACCGGACCCGGACCCGCATGTCTGGGGCAACGTCAACACCGCCAAGTTCGACATTCTGCCGACCGGCACCACCCTCGCCGCCGGCCTGTCCTCGACCAGCACCGATCCGGTCACGCACAACACGCTGAGCGCGGAACAAAAACTTTATGGCGCGCTCAACGTCACCACGGCGGTCACCGATATCGGCCAGACCGACGAAAGCAAAAGCATCAGCGCGCGTCTCAAGCTGACCTGGTGATTCCGTTTTGATTCCGGGCCGAAACGCCGCGGCCTGTCTCAAATTCGGACGCCGCGACGGAAGATCGCCCCGATCCCGCCCTTGCTCCGCCCCATCATTGCCCCACTCGCATGCGGCAATCGTCCTTGGGGAGCGTCAGCGCAAACCGTCTTGCGCCTGTGTAGGAGTAGAGCATGAACGCCATGAGACCCGAACGGCCTGCCGCCGATAAAACCGATTGCCGGCAAGCTTGCTGCGGAAACATCTGGTCCGGAACAATATGCTCCGGATCGGCGCATGCCTGAAAAACCAAGCCCGACGAAACTGGGCGATATCGATCAAGCCGCGGCCAATGCCTTCGAAGGCGAAATCCGCGAATTCGTCCGGCGCGATGTCAACGCCGCGCGGCGGCAACGCACGAGCCGGAACCGTCCCCGGCAACTCGGTGGTCGCCGAAAATCTCAATAACCTGATCCGGCGCGTGTCCGGCGCCTCGATGGAGGAAATCGACCGCGTCATTCTCGAACTGCAAAGCGTGCGCGACATGCTGCGCCAGGAAGGCGAGCGCGTCAGCCGCGAGGTCGCCGGCTACGCCAGCCTGAGCCATGCCGCCATGACCGCGATGTCGGTGATCGCCGACAGCCTGACGCAATGGAAGGGCGAACCGCCCAGTCTGCAGCCGGCCAAACCGCAGCAGGTACGCCGCAGCAGCCACAGCCGGACCAGCGCCCGGCGGTCTGACGGCGCTATCCAATAACGCCGGCGCCGGTCGTCGCCCGGCGCCGGCTCGTATTTCCGGCGTAAAAGCTGGCGGCGCACCGCGATGATCTGTGGATTATGGGGGAATGCTTATCCGGCCACCACCAGAACGCGACCTGCCACTCTATTGTGCAGACGTCCGGAAGTTGCCGATTCGTCGCGGCCTTTCTGTGAGTTCTATTGGCTGTGACTGTCTCGCTGCGCGAATGCTGCGAAAGCGTATTCGGCGCCGGACACTCCTCCCACCAAACTTAACCCCCGCACCGGCGGGGTTTTTTGGCTTATGGGCACCGCCTTATCCGATGGGCCAATTCGATTAGCGAGCTGTCGAGCGGCATCGCCACGGCGGCCAGGCCATCGTCAATATGCAGCCGGCCGGTCAAATGATCACCGACCACGACGGCGCCGGCCATCATCACGAACAGCGTCGCGGCGCCAAACAGCAGACCGATCATTCCAAGCGCATTCCTGTCGGCCATTGCCGGCTCCAAACTCATTCAAATCGTTCGCGGGGGCATATATCGCGCGGGGTGGATGTATCGCCAGATAAACGCGGCAAAAGCGTGGCGGTTCCATGCCTTCGGCACCGCATAGCGCGGTAACGGCTAAAATCTAATTCATGGGCTGTGATTAATTGGCGGCGACCGCCTTATCGGGCTTGGCGGTCTTGCGCGGCAACGGATAATCGGCACTTTCGTACAACTGGCGAATGCCATTGCCGTCAAAGCGCTTTTCCTCGACCTCAAGATAGGCACCCAGCAGCAATTCGGGCGGCAATTCTTCCATGGCGAACTGAATCGCTTCCGCTGCGGTCGGAAATCGCTTGTAGCCGATCGGTCGGCGCGATTTGCGGCTGCGGCTGGGAAACAGTTCGGACGGGGCCCGGTAGTTGATCATCGCCATAACGAGAAACTCCTCAGGCGCTTAATATGCCCCCTGGAGCGCAGAAAATCCAGCTTTAGCGGACAAAGCAGACCTGCCAACAATCCGGCAGGGTAAACCTCCGGTTGGTATCGGCCCGGCGAGACAGCCCGGGCCGAATACCGTCAGATCATACCGCTTCGGGTTAATCGTTCAGTTCCGCCACCACTTGACTGGTTGCCGGATCGACCAAAAGAACGCGTCCGTTCACAACCATATATTTGTACGGCTCAATTACCGGCACATCGACGGCAACTTGTTGCGGCAACGGATGAAGCACAACGCCCGATGGCAAGCGGGTGCCTACACGATACTCAACCACGGCCTCCGGAGGTGCCGCGCGCTGCCTGACAACCGTGCGATAAATTCGATGCCGTTGCGCCGGCGTCAATTGCAGCGGCGCGGTGGTCACGACTGTGCGGGTCTCGACCGGCTCGCGTGTGATCACGGTCGTCTGGGCCTTTGCCATGCTGACGCTTGCGACCAGCGCCAGCGAAGCGGCGGCAAGCACCGCATGTGTGGCGCTCTTGCGAAATTCAATCATCTGTTCCTCCTGCTGCCGTTCACGTCGGATGCGTCACGAGAACAGGGAAACGTCGCCGCACCTGAATGCGTTCCTTTGCAGCATGCCGCCGATGGAACTCCGACATCACAAATTCTGGCGAATTAATTCATCGAACCCGAATGTTCTGCATCTAGCAGGCCTGCATAGCCTGATGTTTTTGCTGCAGTCCCGTTTCGGCTGCGTTACCAATGATGGTGTCGCTGATTCGCGGAGCCAACCGGATGATCGTCGAATCCTTACTAGGCTTGTCGTTAGTGTTGCATGTCTCGCTTGATGCTCAAGCGCCAATGCCGGTTGAACCGCCCGCTTGGCCTCAGATAGCGATGGGGCATAAGGATGTCGCGCTACTACCGCTGGTGCGGCGCGCCACCAGTTGCATCCTGCGCAAGGTCTCGGCCGATCCGCGCTATAGCCGCGACATCCGCGCCGACGAACTTAACGATGTGATTATCGATTCTATTGAGGCCTGCCTAAAGCCGGTGCGGGCGATGATCGACGCCCATGACCGGCTTTATGGCAACGGGTCCGGTGAAGCTTTCCTGCTCGGGCCTTTTCTCGACGTGCTGCCGTCAGCGGTCGTGAAGCAGGTCAAGGTCAAGTTTCGCTAGCGCAAGCGAACTCGCATTGCACCGCGGCAGCGGCGGACCTATGCCGGGCGACGCTCGACAAAGGTGGCGCTTAAAAACGAAATCACCGGCGCGCCATCCTGGTTGATGCCGGTGCTCAGGATCGTCATCAGGCCGAAGCCCGGCCGGCTGTTGGACACGCGCAGCTCGGTAATTTCGCTTTTGTAATCGATGACGTCGCCGACATAGACCGGCTTCAGCCATTTCAAATCGCGGATGCCGAGCGCCGGACCGCTGGCGGCGATCGGTTCGCCACGCGCCCGCATCGCATCGGTCTCGTCGCGGAGATGGTCAATGAAAAGCCGCATCCATACCGCCGCCGTCTGCCAGCCGGAAGCGCACAGCGCGCCGAAATGAGATTGCGCGGCCGCATCATCGTCGACATGAAATAGCTGGGGATCGAAACGGGTTGCGAAGGCTTTGATTTCGTCGGCGCCGAAAACATGACTCCCGGTCATAAGCACGTCGCCGAGGCGCAGATCGTCGAAATATTTCACGGCCGCCCCCCCGGTTCGCGGCGGCCCAGCATCAGTGTCGTGCGCATCCGGGTCAAAATGGCGTCGGTTTCGTCGAGAATTTCAAACAGGAACCTGACCAGGCCCATCTCCGGCCGGCTGTTGGACGCGCGCGTTTCCAGCACGGTGGCGCGAACGCGAATGGCCGTGCCGGGCCGCAGCGGCTTCAACCAGTTCACCTCCTCGACGCCGGGCCCGCCCATCGAGCTGGAATTGAGCAGAAAGCCGTCGGCGATCATCCGCATCAGCAGGCAGCAGGAATGCCAGCCGGACGCCCCCAGCCCGCCGAGCAAGGTATTGGCGGCGGCGGCTTCATCGAGATGCATCGGCTGCGGATCGAATTCGGCGGCAAAGGCGACGATCTCTTCGCGGGTCACCAGCCGCGGCCCGTAAACCGCGACCGCGCCCGGCCGGAAATCTTCCCAATGGAGTTTAGCGCTCATTCGGACGACATCTTCCACGAAACCGGATCGCCGCTCAATACTGGCGCAAGACAGCCTGATATGCGTTTTGCGCCGCGATCAGCGCCGCCTTGGAATTGGCCGACAGCGTAATGGTGACGACGAACTGGTTGCCGTCGTCATCGCCGTCGATGGTGGCGGCATACAGTTCGTAGCCCTGCTCCTTCAGGCTGGGCGCCTCGAACGACAGGCGCATGAACGTCGGCTGACCGGTGGTGCGCGGTATATCCGGCAACACCGTGACCTTGGCGTCCTTGGCCCGACGGCTTAACTCGCCAATTGATTGCGTGACGAATTTGGCCAGCGGCTCCCGCTTCGGATTGAAACGCGCCACCGCGTAAATGGTGGCTTGCGCGTCGTTAAATTCGACGCCCTTGGCCAGCAGAATGACGGCGCCGAAATGACGCGTCGCCGCCTCGTCCTCGGTCCAGCCATCGGGAACGGTCACCGACGAGCGAAAGAACGCGCACAGCGTCTGCTCTTTGCATGGATTCATGAATTTTTTGATTTTCGCCGAGGCGGGCGCGATAAGCAGCGCACCACAGACGAAAGCGGCGCCGAAAAAACGCACGACGGATAACAGCATGGTCACCCCCCAAGAAAAACAGCAAGGCGCTCAGATCAAGCGCCAACTCTTCATCAGTCGCGCGCAACGCCGCCAAGGTTCAATCGGCAAACCAGCAATACGGAGAAGCTTCAACATAAGGCTGGAGCGGCCTCAGTACGACTTCAAAATTGACAGATAGGCGGCCTCGTTGGATTTGAGCGCCTCGCGCGTTTTGCCGGACAGGTAAACGACGACAAAGAATTCGTTGCCGTCTTTGTCGCCGTCCAAGACCATCGACGCGATCTCGAATCTTTGCACCGCTAGATCTGGCGCGTCGAGCTGATACCGCTGGAACGCCGGTTTGCCGTTGGCGCGCGAGACATCGGCAAGCCTGGTCATCTTGCCGTCCGTCATCCAATCTTTCCATTCGCTATAGATTTCCCGCAACATGGCGGGGCGCGCTTCCTTATTCCGATTCTGGCGCACCGAAACATAAATATGCGCCGGCGCCGTATTGAACTCCTGATCCTTCGGCAACAACATTTGCACGTCGAGTTCACGGCTGGCGTCGTCGTGCTCGGCCCAGCCGTCGGGAATCGTGATCGGCGCGCGGAAATAAGGGCAAGGTTGACCGTAGCAATGCCGCATCGCCTTTTCGATCTGAGCCTGCGCCGGGGCAACGGCGGCAAAAAGCCCGACGAAAGCCAGCAGAACGCCGGCACGGGAAAAGGCGAACATGGCGATTCCTCAGCGCAACGCTTCATAAGCGGGCGCCCATGGTATAGTCGTGCGGAACCGTCCGGCGGTTCAATCGCTCAGTTGGCAAACCGGAAATGCAGCACGTCGCCGTCGGCGACCACGTATTCCTTGCCTTCCAGCCGCATCTTGCCGGCATCGCGGGCGCCGGCTTCGCCATCGAATTTGATGTAATCGTCATAGGCGATGGTCTCGGCCCGGATGAAGCCGTGCTCGAAATCGGAATGGATGACGCCGGCGGCGGCCGGCGCCTTGGTGCCCTGGGTGATGGTCCAGGCCCGCGTCTCCTTCGGGCCGACGGTGAAATAGGTCACCAGATGCAGCAGCGCGTAGCCGGCCTGCACCAGACGGTCGAGGCCGGTTTCTTTCAGGCCGACCGCTTCGAGATAGTCGGCGCGTTCGTCCTGCGGCAGCGCGGCGATTTCCGATTCGATCTTGGCCGAAATCACCACCGCGACCGCGCCTTCCGCCTTGGCGCGCGCTTCGACCTTGCTTGCGAGAAATCGTTGCCGGTGGCGGCGGAGGCCTTCTTCGACATTGCAGGCATACAGCACCGGCGCCGAGGTCAGCAGCCCGAGCGAGTGGAACAGCTTTTCCTCGTCCGGCTTGCGCTCGAGCAAGCGCGCCGGCTTGCCGTCCTGCAACAGCGTCAGCGCACGCTTGACCAGGTCGAGCGTTTCCTTGGCCAGCTTGGCGTCTTCGCCCTGGCCCTTGGCCTTCTTCTCAAGATTGTCGACGCGCTTTTCCAGGCTGTCGAGATCGGCCAGCATCAGTTCGGTCTCGATGATCTCGATGTCGGCGATCGGATCGATCTTGCCTTCGACATGGGTGATGTCGGTGTCGACAAAGCAACGCACGACATGCACGACGGCGTCGACTTCGCGGATGGTGGCAAGGAACTTGTTGCCGAGCCCCTCGCCTTTCGAGGCGCCGCGCACCAGGCCGGCGATGTCGACGAAGGTGATGCGGGTCGGAATGATCTCCTGCGACTTGGCGATCGCGCAGAGCTTTTCCAGGCGCGGATCCGGCACCGCGATTTCACCGACATTCGGCTCGATCGTGCAGAACGGATAATTGGCCGCCTGCGCCGCCGCGGTCTGCGTCAGCGCGTTGAACAGCGTCGACTTGCCGACATTCGGCAGGCCGACGATACCGCATTTGAAACCCATTGAATTGATCCGCGTCGTTGTCCGGTTAAGTCTCTATTTGGCGGATCGCGGCTTCATCGTCCTTGTCGAAGCCTTTCGCCGACATGGCGAGATGCACCTTGTTCTGAAACGTCGAATCCTTGCCCTCGATCAAGAGCCCGGCATTGTCGGCGACGATGTCGCACAATTCCTCGACCGCGGGCCATTCGCTCTTGGCGAAATCCTGCAACACGTAATTCTCGACCAGCTTCTTGTCGCCGGGATGGCCGATGCCGAGGCGCACGCGGCGATAGTCGTTGCCGATATGCGCCGTGATCGAGCGCAGGCCGTTATGGCCGGCATTGCCGCCGCCCTTTTTCACCCGCACCTTGCAGGGCGGCAGTTCAAGCTCGTCGTGAAACACCACGACGTCGGACACGTCGAGCTTGTAGAAAGTCACCGCCTCCGCGACCGCGCGCCCGGACTCGTTCATGTAAGTGCCGGGCAGCAGCAGCAGAGTCTTGTCGCGGCCGATATTGCCTTCGACCGACACGCCCTGAAAGCGCCGGCGCCAGGGCGCGATGTCATAGCGGCGCGCGATCGCCTGCACCGCCATGAAACCGATATTGTGGCGGTTGCCGATGTAGCGCGGGCCGGGATTGCCGAGGCCGACGAAGAGCAGCATGGCTTTGCCGCCTCAGTAAGTTCGATCGCAGGTCGGAAAAACCCGCCCCGGACGACAATCCGGGACGGGCATTTTCGCGAATCGTGCAGACAGCCGGAAGAGCGGCTGCCGGTTACTTCTTGGCAGGCGCGGCGCCGGCAGCCGGCGCAGCGGCAGCGGGCGCAGCACCGGGAGCGCCGGTCGGCGCGGCCGGCGCAGCAGCAGCAGCGGCGGCAGCGGCAGCAGCCTGAGCGGCGGCTTCGGCAGCGGCCTTGAGTTCTTCCGCATAGCCGGACGGCGGCACAACCGTGACCAGCGTGATGTCGCCATGGGCGATCACGCGCACGCCCGGCGGCAACTGAACGTCGCTGAGATGCTTGGAGTGGTTGATGTCGACCTCACCGATATCGACGTCGATCGACGTCGGAATGGCGTCGGCCGGGCACATCACGTCGACGGTATGGGTGACGATGTTGACGGCGCCGCCGCGCTTCACGCCGGGCGAGGTTTCGGCATTGAGCACGTGCACCGCGACCTTGACGCGGATGCTGGCGCCTTCGGCGACGCGCAGGAAGTCGACGTGCATCGGCAGGTCCTTGATGGCGTCGAGCTGGAAGTCGCGCGGGATCACGCGATGCTTGGTGCCGTCGATATCGAGGTGGAACAGCGTGGTGAGGAAGCGCCCGGCGTAAATACGCTTGCGCAACTCGGCATGGTCGAACGAGACCATCATCGGGGGTTTGTTGTCGCCATAGATCACGCCCGGTACGCGACCGGATTGCCGTGCTGCCCGGGAGGCCCCCTTGCCACCTTTCGGACGCACCGTCGGCTTTCATTTCCTGCACGGTTGCCATCGTCAAATCCTTGTTAAACCAATGGAAAAAGGCGGCTTTTTCGGCCGCCCACGAACGCAGCAAGCCTCCAGGGGTGCCGGGGGCCGCGTTCGGGCGGGGTTATAGCGGCGGGGGCCCAAAAGGGCAAGGAAGGCGGCAAATCGTCATTCCGGCACCGTCAGCAAGCGAGCCGGCGCGCGGCGCCAAGCGGCCTCACTCCTCGGCCGCGTCCTTGGCCTTTTTCGCCGATTTGGCCGGCGGCTTTGCCCTCCAGCGCCTCGATCCGGGCCTTCAGGGCCTCGTTTTCCTCGCGCGCCAGACGCGCCATGTCCTTGACCGCCTCGAATTCCTCGCGCTGGACCACGTCGAGATCGCGCAGGATGCGTTCGGCCTGGGTGCGGAACAGCGTGTCGAATTCGCGCCGCACGCCCTGCGCCACGCCGGCGGCATCGTTCATCAAGCGCGCCATTTCGTCGAAAATCCGGTTGCTGGTCTGCGTCATGCTTCGTCTCCCGTGGGCTCAGCCTTAGCCTCTGGACTGCGTCTGACCACAACAATGGCGTCCGGGTCATCCCGCCGCAAGGCCTGCTGTGCTAGGACCTGTTCGCATCGGGCGGCGTCACATGCTTACAGCGGAATTCGAAATGCCTCTGTTCGTCATCCCCTTTCCCGACATCGATCCGGTTCTGATCCATCTCGGGCCCTTCGCCATCCGCTGGTATGCGCTCGCCTATATCGGCGGCATTCTGCTCGGCTGGGCCTATGCCCGCGCGCTGATCCGCAACGAGCGGCTCTGGGGCGGCCGGCGCCGCTCACCGTCGTCGACTTCGACGACTTCGTGCTGTGGGTGACGCTCGGCATCATCCTCGGCGGCCGCACCGGCTATGTGCTGTTCTACAACCTGCCGCATTTCGCCGCGCACCCGCTGGAAATCTTCCAGCTCTGGAACGGCGGCATGTCGTTCCACGGCGGCTTCACCGGCTGCGTCGTCGCGGTGGTCCTGTTCGCGCGCTCGCGCGGCATTGCCGATCCTGTCGGTCGGCGATCTCACCTGCGCGGCCGGTCCGATCGGCCTGTTCTTCGGCCGCATCGCCAATTTCATCAATGGCGAATTGTGGGGCCGCCCGACCGATGTGCCCTGGGCGATGGTGTTTCCCTATGGCGGCCCGCTGCCGCGCCATCCGAGCCAGCTTTATGAAGCGACGCTGGAAGGCCTGCTGCTGTTCATCATCCTGTGGCTGCTGATCCGCGCCGGCGCCTTGCAGCGGCCGGGCCTGATCATCGGCAGCTTCGCGGCTGTGTTACGCGATCGCCCGCACGATTCTGCGAATTCTTCCGCGAGCCCGATGCGCAACTCGGCTTTCTGTGGGGCGGCGCGACCATGGGACAGTTGCTGTCGATTCCGCTGTTTCTCGCCGGCATTGGCTTCATCGTCTACGCGCTGAAGCATCCCGCATTGCAAGCGGAACGGCATGAATGAGCACGACATGGCGCCGCTCGAAACCGAAATCCGCCGGCGCATCGCCGCGGCCGGCCCGATGCCGGTCGACGAATACATGGCGCTCTGCCTCGCCGATCCGGACTACGGCTATTACATCACGCGCGATCCGCTCGGCGCGCGCGGCGATTTCATCACCGCGCCGGAAATCAGCCAGATGTTCGGCGAACTGATCGGCCTGTGGATGACCGCGGTCTGGAAGCAGATGGGCGCGCCGGCCAAGATCCGCATCATCGAACTCGGCCCCGGCCGCGGCACGCTGATGAAGGATGCCATGCGCGCGGCGCAGGTGGTGCCGGCCTTCCGCGAGGCCGCCGCGCTTGCATCTGGTCGAGATCAGCCCGGTGCTGGAAGCGCAGCAGGAGCGCACGCTCGAACCGCTGACGATGCCGATGTTCTGGCATCCCGCGCTCGACGACGTGCCGGACGGCCCGGCCATCATCGTCGCCAATGAATTCTTCGATGCGCTGCCGATCAGTCAGGCGGTCGAAGCGCGAAGGCGGCTGGTTCGAGCGCTGCATCGGCATCGACGACAACGGCAATCTCGCCTTCACGCTGGCGCGCGAGCCGATCCCGCATTTCGAGCGGCTGCTGCCGCCAGACGGTGCGCGATGCGCCGCTGGATTCGATCTTCGAATGGCGCGACGACACCGCGGCGATCGATCTCGGCAAGCGCATCGCCGACAGCGGCGGCGCCGCGCTGGTGATCGACTACGGCCACGCGGTCAGCGCGGTCGGCGAAACCTTGCAGGCGGTCGGCCAGCATGCTTATGCCGATCCGCTTGACCGCGCCCGGCACTGATCGACCTGACCGCGCATGTCGATTTTCAGCCGCTGCTGCGCGCGGCCGAAGCGATGGGCGCGCAAGGCTACGGGCCGATCGACGCAGTCGCAGTTCCTGCGCCGGCTCGGCATCGAGACCCGCGCCAGCACGCTCAAAGCCAAGGCGACGCGCGCCGTCAGCGCCGAGATCGACGCGGCGCTGGCGCGCCTGATCGGCCACGGCCGCACCGGCATGGGCGCACTGTTCAAGGTCGCCGCCTTCACGCATCCGTCGGTCGGCGTGCCGCCGGGTTTCGATCGCTAGCGCAGCGTTACGGGCAGCGATGACGATAGCCGTCATAGCCGAGATAGGTGCCGCTGCGCGGATCGTAGCTGCGGTAGCGCTGCATGCAGTATTCGACGCTGCGATCTGCTGCGCCTGGTTGGCGATGATGGCGCCGAGAAACAGGCCGCCGAGAATGCCGGCAGCGACTGCGCCGCCATTGTCGCCGCCGGTCGCGACGATAATCGCGGCGACGCCGCGATCGCGCCGGCGCTGCACCTGAATGACCAGGAATCGCCGCTCGACTGCGCCTGCGACATCACGCTCTTCGACATGCGCCGCTGATCAGGCGCGGCGGTCGCCGGAACCGACAGCGCCAGCAGGCCGGCGCCGATCAAGGCTCCGGTAACGGATAAGACAACCGCATGGTGTAAACTCCTTCATGCTGTGATAGCTACAGTCTGTATACGTCGACATTGATCCAGGTCACGTCGATCTGGTCACATCGATCGCGACCGCATCGCTGGACGGTAATCCGTGCTTCAAGCCGCCTCGCTCGCCACCTTGCCCGATATCCGCCACGCTTTCTTCACGCGCTCGGGCGGCGTGTCGCAGGGCATCTATACCTCGCTCAATGGCGGCGTCGGCTCGAACGATGCGCCGGACAGCGTCGCGGAAAATCGCGCCCGCATGGCGCTGGCGCTCGGCGTGACGCCGGATCGGCTGCTGACGCCCTATCAGATTCATTCGCCCGACGTCGTCGTCGCCGATGCGCCGTGGACCGCCGACAATCGGCCGCGCGCCGATGCCGTCGTCACGCGCACGCCGAATCTGGCGATCGGCGTCTCGACCGCCGACTGCGGGCCGCTGCTGTTTGCCGACGACGCCGCCGCGCGTCATCGGCGCGGCCCATGCCGGCTGGCGCGGCGCCTTCACCGGCGTGATCGAAGCGACCTTCGCGGCGATGGAAAAACTCGGCGCCGACCGCGACCAGCATCAGCGTCGCGCTCGGGCCCGACCATCCGGCAGGACAATTACGAAGTCGGGCCGGAATTCGTCGAGCGCTTTCTGGCGGCCGATGCCGACAATGCGCGCTTCTTCGCCGACAGCGGCGCGCGCCGATCACGCCATGTTCGATCTCACCGGCTATATCGCCGCGCGGGTTCAACAGCGCCGGCATTGTGAATTTCGAAGACCTCGGCCTTTGCACCTATGCCGAGCCCGAGCGCTTCTACAGTTTCCGCCGCTCGACCCATCTGAGCGAGCCGGATTACGGCCGCCACATCAACGCCATCGCGCTTGGCCGATTAACGGTCGCGCGATGCCGCTGGCGGTTGTCATCGCTTACCTCCAGGCTGGACATGGGCGCGGCTCGAGCCGCTACGCTTTGGCTCGAGCGGCCGGGGACCAAGATCAAAAAGCAAGGCCGCAGGGGTGTCGAATGCAGCGTGCGAGTAAGTCGGATCTCGCGCCGCCGCGCTGATCGCGCGTCGGTGTCTCCGCATTTTGCGTCTGCTGCTCGGCTGCCGCCTTGGCCATCGTCTTGGCCGGCGGCGCTGGCCGGCTGCAGCCATGCACGGCCCGCCGAGCGCGGCGGCGCTGCAGCCGCGCGGCGCCACCGTCGCCTTCGAATTCGATCGACGGCCCGCCGCCGGCGCAATTCCAGACGCTGGTGCGCAATCTCAATGACGAGGCGCAGGCGCGCCGGCTGGCGGTGATCTCGCGCGAAACCCGTCCGGCCTATCGCGTGCGCGGCTATCTCGCCGCCAAGGTCGTGAAGGGCCGCACCACCATCTCCTGGGTGTGGGACGTGTTCGACCGCGACGAGCATCGCGCCTTGCGGATCGACGGCGAAGAAACCGGCAACAGGCGCGCATCGAAAGCCGGCAGCGCGATGCCTGGAGCGTCGCCGACGACGCCATGCTGCGCCGGATCGCCCGCGCCAGCATGGACCAGCTCGCCGCCTTCCTGACCTCGCCCGAGGTCGCGCCGGACGCCGGCCGACGACCGCCGAGTCGCCACCGGCCGCCGTCGTCGGGCAGTCCGACGACACTCGCCCGAGGCCGCCGGCATTTTCCGCATCTTCCAGGCCAATGCCGACCCGGCCCTGCCAGCCGACCCGGACGTGCCGGACGGCACCGCGGCTGCAGGCCGAGCGATCTCGCCGGCCCGGTGCCGCTGCCGCCGCGCCGGCCGGGCGCCCGCACCGCCGCTGTCGGCCGGCGATACCGGTCACGCTGGCGGCCGCCAGCCTCTAGCGCGCATTCAGGCCTTACGCCGGCGTTCATCCTGCCCGAAAAGGCGCGGGACAATGAATTCATGCCGTATTGCCGGGCCCGCCTCACCTTGTTATGACCACGCCGCCCAAGCGTGACCCTGCAAAACCGCTGCCGATTTGTCGGACGAGGTCACGCTCAAGCTGCGGGCAAGTGAGGGTGTCGGGATGTCGGGAAAAAACGGTGCGATCAAGCTGGTCGCCGGCAATTCCAACCCTGCCCTGGCTCAGCAGATCGGCGAATATCTCAAGACCCCGCTGACCAAGGCGGTGGTGCGGCGCTTCGCCGACATGGAGATCTTCGTCGAAATCCAGGAAAACGTGCGCGGCGCCGACTGTTTCGTCATCCAGTCGACCTCCGTTTCCGGCCAACGACCATCTGATGGAATTGCTGATCATCATCGATGCGCTGCGCCGCTCGTCGGCGCGCCGCATCACCGCGGTGATCCCCTATTTCGGCTATGCGCGGCAGGACCGCAAACCCGGTCCGCGCACGCCGATCTCGGCCAAGCTGGTCGCCAACCTGATCACGCATGCCGGCGCCGACCGCGTCATGACGCTCGACCTGCATGCCGGTCAGATCCAGGGCTTCTTCGATATCCCGACCGACAATCTTTACGCCTCGCCGGTGATGGTGCGCGACATCAAGGAGCGCTTCAAACTCGACAACGTCATGGTGGTGTCGCCCGACGTCGGCGGCGTGGTGCGCGCGCGCGGCCTCGCCAAGCGCATCAACGCGCCGCTCGCCATCATCGACAAGCGGCGCGAGCGCGCCGGCGAATCCGAAGTGATGAACGTGATCGGCGAAGTCGACGGCTACACCTGCATCCTGGTCGACGACATCGTCGATTCCGGCGGCACGCTGGTGAACGCCGCCGACGCGCTGCTCGAGAACGGCGCCAAGGACGTCTACGCCTATATCAGCCACGGCGTGCTGTCGGGCGGCGCGGTCGCGCGCGTCGCCAAGTCGCGGCTGAAGGAACTGGTCATCACCGACTCGATTCAGCCGACCGCCGAAGTGCGCGCCGCCGGCAATATCCGCGTGCTGCCGATCGCTTCGCTGATCGGCGAAGCGGTCGCGCGCACCGCGCATGAAGAGTCGGTGTCGAGCCTGTTCGACTGAACGCCGCGATTCCGGCGCGGCCTCGCCGCGGCTCCGACGTTATCCCCAACAGATTCAACTTGACGCAGCATTGGCTGTGGAGAGTCATACTCAGCGCCGGTTGCCTCAGCACCCCCAAATCACTGCTCATTAGACCTCGATGATGCCTCTGGCGGGCTGAATCGAGAAGGTTATAGTCAGAGTCGCCCCGTGATTCGTGCTCGCCGTCAAGGCGTCCCGTATCCTCAGCGTCATCTTGTAGTTCGTGCTCAGTTCGGGCCGTTCGCCCGACCATGTGCGGTGCCGTGCGTTTCCCACTCGCTCCCTTCGGCAAAGCGGAGACGTCATGTCCCTTTCGATCTACGGCGACGACCATCGCTTCAATCCGCTCGACGTGGTCGAGCGCCTGGCGACCGGCAATGACTGGTCGTTCGAACGCGCCAGCGACGACGAGATCACCATTCTGGTGACCGGCCGCTGGGCCGAATATCAGCTGTCCTATACCTGGATGGTCGACATCGAGGCGCTGCATCTGGCCTGCGCCTTCGACCTCAAGGTTCCCGAGCGCCGCTGCGCCGAAGTGCAGACGCTGATCTCGCTGATCAACGAGCGGCTCTGGGTCGGCCATTTCGACCTGTGGCCGACCGAAGGCATCGTCATGTACCGCCATGCGCTGCAGTTGCCGGCCGGCATGGAGCCTCCGGCAAGCAATGCGAGGCGCTGCTCGGCACCGCGCTCGATACCTGCGAGCGCTACTTCACCGCCTTCCAGTTCGTGGTCTGGGCCGGCAAGACCGCGCGCGAAGCGCTCGACGCCGCCATGTTCGAGACCTCCGGCGAGGCGTAGACGCCTCGTCCGTCATTCCGGCGACGTCGCGAGGCGTACCCGGACGCCGGATATCGACAGTCGGTCAGACGTGTTTGCCGCTATGCATGCGTCGCGCATGATGAAAAACCTGCGACCAAATCCAAAAGCCAAAAGACCCTCGCCAAATTCACCGGCCATCTCGTGCTGCTCGGCGCCGGCAAGATGGGCCAGGCCATGCTCGACGGCTGGCTGGCGCGCGGGCTCGCGCCGAAGAAGGTCATCGCGATCGAGCCGCAGCCGGACAAGGCCATCAAGGCGCTGGCGCGGCGCGGCCTCGCGCTCAATCCGAAAGCCGGCCCGAAAGCCAAGGCCGACGCCACCGCCATCGTGATCGCGGTCAAGCCGCAGACCGCGCCCGAGGCGGTGCCGCCGCTCGGCCTCTATGTCGGCAAATCGACGCTGGTGGTGTCGATCATGGCCGGCCGCACGCTTGGCTTTCTGGAAAACGCGCTGCCGCCCGGCACGGCGATCGTGCGCGCCATGCCGAATACGCCGGCCGCGATCTCGCGCGGCATCACCGTCGCCGTCGCCAACGCCAAGGTCTCCGCGCGCCAGCGCAAGCTCGCCACCGATCTGCTTGCCGCCATCGGCACGGTCGAATGGGTCGACGACGAAGCGCTGATGGACGCGGTCACGGCGGTGTCCGGTTCCGGCCCGGCCTATATTTTCCTGCTGGCCGAGGCGATGACCAAGGCCGGCATCGCCGCCGGGTCTGCCGGCCGACCTCGCCGGCCGGCTGGCGCGCGAAACCGTCGCCGGTTCCGGCGAATTGCTGCATCGCTCGACGCTCGACGCCGCCACGCTGCGGCAGAACGTCACCTCGCCCGGCGGCACCACCGCCGCGGCGCTGAACGTGCTGATGGGTCCGGGCGGCTTCGACGCGCTGCTGACCAAGGCCATCGCCGCCGCCGACCAGCGCGGTCGAAGGAACTGGCGGGCTAACGCTCTGCCGTTCACTGCCCTAGAACCGTCGCCTTTGCGGGCCTACATTAAAGGCTCAGGAACAGCCCGAAGGAGGCCACCATGGCCCGCAAACCGGCCCGCAAAACGCGCAACGCCCGCGCAAAGCCGCCGGCCGCCGCCGCCGCCGCGCGGCACCTCCGACCGCGACAAGGCGATCGACGCGCTGATGGCGCTGCTTGACCGAGCAATCCTTCGAACAGATCGGCCTGGCCGAAGTCGCCGGCCGCGCCGGCATCAAGCTGTCGGCCCTGCGCGCCGAATTCGGCTCGACGCTGGCGATCTTCGCCGCCCACATCAAGGACATCGACCGCGCCGTGCTCGACGGCGGCGACGACGACATGGCCGAGGAGCCGCCGCGCGAACGGCTGTTCGACGTGCTGATGCGGCGGCTGGAACTGATGGCGCCCTACAAGGACGCGGTGCGCTCGATGATGCGCTCGGCGCGGCGCAATCCCGGCCTGGCGCTGGCGCTCAACGCCATGGCGGTGCGCTCGCAGGCCTGGATGCTGGAAGCCGCCGGCATCGGCGCATCCGGTCCGCGCGGCGCGCTGCGCGCGCAAGGCGGCGCGCTGATGTTTGCCCGCGTCGTCGAGGCCTGGCTCGACGGCGAAGACGACGAGGACAGCCTCGATCGCGCCATGGCCGCGCTCAATCGCGGCCTGGCCAGCGCCGAACGCTGGGACGGTTTCGTCGGCGATCTTTGTTCGCTGCCGCGTTGCCTGATCCGCGCGGCCGCGCCGCCGCCGGCGCGCGCGTTACGACGACGACGAGGAAATCGGAAGCGGCGTAAGCTACACCGGCACCCTGACCGTCGCCCGCAAGCCGCCGAGCGGGCTGAATCGCCGAGCGCGATGTCGCCGCCATGCGAGCGCGCGATGTCGCGCGCAATCGCCAGCCCCAGGCCGGTGCCGCCCTCGTCCTGATTGCGCGCATCGTCGAGCCGCAGGAACGGCTTGAACACGTCCTCGCGCTGCGCCAGCGGAATGCCCGGCCCGTCGTCGTCGACCGTGATCGTCAGATAGCGGTGATCGCGATGGCCGGTGATCGCAATCGACGGCGCATAGCGCGCCGCGTTCGACACCAGATTGCCGAGGCAGCGCTTGAACGCGGCCGGCCGCACCGTGACGATCGGCGGGCCGTGGAACACCACGGTCGCGCGATGGCCGTGACGTTCGGCGTCGTCCTTGAGTTCTTCGAGGAAGGCCGCCATGTCGGTCGGCGCCGCGCTTTCGCCGAGATCGCCGCGCGCGAAGGCGAGATAGGCCTCCAGCATGCGCGCCATCTCGTCGACGTCCTTTTTCATCGCCTCGATTTCCGGGCTGTCGTCGAGCAGCGCCAGTTCGAGCTTGAAGCGCGTCAGCACCGTGCGCAGATCGTGGCTGACACGCCGGCCAGCATGGTGGTGCGCTGTTCGATGGCGCGTTCGACGCGCGTCTTCATCTCGATGAAGGCCTGCGCCGCGCGCCGCACCTCGCGCGCGCCGCGCGGCCGGAAGTTCGGCACGTCGCGGCCCTTGCCGAAGCTTTCGGCGGCGTCGGCCAGTTTCAGGATCGGCTTGATCTGGTTGCGCAGGAAAATGATGGCGACGATCAGCAGCACCGTCGAGGTGCCGACCATCCAGATCAAGAAGATTTCCGAATTCGAGGCATAGGCCGCGCTGCGGCGCGCGAAGACCCGCATCACGTTCTTGTCGAGCTGGATGCGGATTTCGACCAGCGCCGATTTGCCGACGGTGTCGATCCAGAACGGCCGGCCGATCTGCTTGCGCAATTCCTCCGACAGCGCCTGATCGAGCAGCGAGAAAAACGGCTTCGGCCCCGGCGGCGGCATTTCGCTGATCGGCAGGAAATCCACCACCAGGCCGAGCCGCTCCTGCGCGATGCGGCGGATCTGCGCCTGGTCGGCGTCCTGCGGATAGCCGCGATAGACGTCGATCAGCGCCGCGATGTCCTGCACCACGCCGGCCGACAGGCGCTGGGTGACGACGTTCCAGTGCCGCTCCATGAACACGAAGGCGACCACCGATTGCAGGATCACCATCGGCAGAATGATGATCAGCAGCGCGCGGGCATAAAGGCCCTTCGGCATCACGCTGTTGAGCCAGCGGCTCATGCGCCGCCAGCCGTCGCGCGATGTGGCCGAGGCCGTGGTGGATTTTGCGGATCGGCGGAATGGCGTCGTACCAGGCCCAGGCCTGACGCAACCGCGCGACCGCGACGCGAACGCCGTTGCTGATGTCGAGGCTGGTCATGCGTCAGTCGCTCATGTCGTGCTCACCAGCCGGTAGCCGATGCCGCGCACGGTCTGCACGAACAGCGGATTGGCCGGATCGCGCTCGATCTTGCGGCGCAGGCGGTTGACCTGCACGTCGACGGCGCGCTCGCTGACCGTGCCGCCATTGCCGGCCAGCGCCAGGCGCGGCACGGTTTCGCCCGGCGTCGCCGCCAGAATGCGCAGCATCTCGCGCTCGCGGTCGGTCAGGCGAATGACCTCCTCGCCTTTGCGCAGTTCGCCGCGCGCCAGATGATAGACGAAAGGCCCGAAGCGCACCGACTCGACCGGCGGCGCCGCCGCCGGGCTGCGCGCGCTTGAGGATACTGGCGATGCGCAGCGACAGTTCGCGCGGCTCGAACGGCTTCGACAGATAATCGTCGGCGCCGAGCGTCAGCCCCTCGATGCGGCTTTCGGCGCCGTCGCGCGCGGTCAGCATCAGGATCGGCACGCGTCGAATGGCGCGGATCGACTTGGCCAGTTCGAAGCCGGTTTCGCCCGGCATCATCACGTCGAGCACCAGCAGATCGAAACTCAAGCCGGTGAGCTTGGCGCGCGCGTCGGCCGCGGTATCGGCGGTGGTGACGCGATAGCCTTCGCCGGCCAGAAAGCGCGACAGCAGATCGCGAATGCGGCGGTCGTCATCGACCACCAGCAGATGCGGCGCGTCGTCGGGCAGCATGGACGGGTTTCGGCGATCATCGGCGTCGGGTATCCCCTAGCCCCGCGCCTTGGCGCGGTCGGCGCGCGCGATCTGCCGCAGCACGCTCTCGCGGTTGTCGTCGTCGATCATGGCGGTCAGAAAACGCCGCGCCGCCTCGTGCGCGCCGGGCCCGAGTTCGCCGAAGGCGCGCTGGATGCGCTCGGTCTGCAACTGCGCCAGTTGCAGCGACAGCGCCTCGCCCTTCGGCGTCACATAGAGCAGCCGCTGGCGGCGGTCCTGCGCGCCTTCCTTCTGCACGATGTAGCCCTGGTCGACCAATTGCTTGAGCACGCGGCCGAGCGACTGCTTGGTGATGTTGAGGATGTCGAGCAGGTCGGCGACCTTCATGCCCGGATTGCGGTTGACGAAATGCAGCACGCGGTGATGGGCGCGGCCGAAGGCGAGCTTCGACAGCACCTCGTCCGGATCGCCGACGAAATCGCGATAGGCGAAAAACAACAGCTCGATGATGTCCCAGATCGGGGCTGCGCCGCCGGCCGGCCGGCCCGGCCGCGGCGCCGCCGGCGCCGTTTCGCCGGCGCCAGGGCCGCCATTTTTGGCATCACTATTTATGTCAGCCATGTTGACATATTTTGGTTTTATGTTACAAAAAATCGTCCGAGAGACGAAAGGATCGTTCCAAAGCGGCCCTATTCCAGCCGCTCAGGACCGATCCCGAAGGCCCCCGGCGGACGATTGTCAGTCATACCGGGTGTTGCGTGGCGACGCAAAGTGTTGGAATACGCACGGAAAATGCGCCATCACGCGCGGCGCTCAGAGCGGCTCGACCGTCATGTGAGAGTTCAAGGAGAAGATCATGGCTGCGCAATCCTACGACCGGCTCGAAGGCGTCATCTGGTACGACGGCAAGCTGGTGCCGTGGGCCGACGCCAATCTGCATGTGCTCAGCCATGGCCTGCATTATGCCAGCGCCGTGTTCGAAGGCGAGCGCGCCTATGGCGGCCACATCTTCAAGTCCACCGAGCATTCCGAACGGCTGAAGCGCTCGGCCAATATTCTCGACTTCGAGATCCCCTATCCGGTCGCCGAGATCGACGCCGCCAAGAAGCTGGTGGTCGACAAGAACGGCCGCAAGGAAGCCTATGTCCGCCCGATCGCCTGGCGCGGCTCGGAAATGATGGGCGTGTCGGCGCAGAACAACACCATCCACCTCGCCATCGCCAGTTGGGAATGGCCGAGCTATTTCGACCCCGAGCAGCGCCTCAAGGGCATCCGGCTCGATCTCGCCGACTATCGCCGGCCCGATCCGAAGACCGCGCCCTGCCTGGCCAAGGCCGCCGGCCTCTACATGATCTGCACCATCTCCAAGCACGCGGCCGAGCGCAAAGGCTATGCCGACGCCATGATGCTGGATTGGCAAGGCCGCGTCGCCGAATGCACCGGCGCCAATATCTTCTTCGTCAAGGACGGCAAGATCCACACGCCGATCGCCGACTGCTTCCTCGTCGGCATCACCCGCGCAGACCGTGATCGGCCTGGCCAAGAAGCGCGGCTTCGAGGTGATCGAGCGCCGCATCATGCCGGACGAACTGACCGAGATCTCGGAATGCTTCATCACCGGCTCGGCGGCGGAAGTCACCGCGGTGTCGGAAATCGCCAAGTGGAATTTCACGCCCGGCGCCATCACCAAGACGCTGATGGAAGACTACACCGCGGAAGTGAACGCGCTCGGCAAAGCCGCGGCGGCGTGATCGAGTCAGTTCGCGGGTGCGTCGCCGAACGGCGCATGACGCGCGGATATGTCGGCAGCGCGATCTGTACGCCGTCGTTCACACAATCGTATCGTCGCGCTCGCGCGCCCGCAGCAGCGTCACCGCGCGCACGCGATTGTTCGCCACGAAACCGATCCATGCGGCTCGTCGAGCACGCGGCGCCGGCTGCGCGCGGCATGGCGCAGCCAGCAGTCCGCCGTCGGCGCCGAAGACGACGAAGCCGATATGGAAATAATCGAGATTCGGCCGCTGCGAGACAAAGCCGATGATGTCGCCAGTCGCGAGCAACGCCTTGTTGGCCAGCAGACGTGGCGCGCGGAATGGCCGTCATCGAAAATCGCCGCGCGCCCAAGCGCCGCGCATGTCAGTTCACCGTCTTGGCAGACTGACCGCGCCGGGCATGCACGACCGGCCGGCAAATCCGGTTGGCGATATTGTGCTGGCTCCATTCGAAGAAATAATGATTGCGCTCGCGCCAGGCGACGACGCCGTCGTGGTAGCGGATCTGCCGCAAGCTTCGTTTCGAACTCGTCCGGCGTCGCGCGACCAGCGCCGCCGCCAGCACGGTTTCGCAATATGTCACGCAATCGAAACCGTCGTCGCGCATGACGAATTGTTCCGGCCGCGCGCGGCCCGCCGATCAGCGTGTAGCCGCGATAGCGCGCGCCGATCAGCGCGCGCGAGATGAAATCGATGCGCTGGCGCGATCGTCGGCAACGCTTGCGCTTCGTTCGATCAGGCCGCGCAATGCGCGCTTCGCCGGCCAAGCGCCGGCGTCGCCGCCCGCCAGCCAAGCCGCGCCGCCGGCCAGAATTGCAGGAGCGTGGCGGCGGATACAATGGTCGAACGGCGGCGCATCAATCCCGCACCACCACCAGCCGGTCGGTGCCGGATTCCGCCGCCCACATTTCGCCGGGACGGCCGAGCATCTGGCGCACGTCGGCGCGGCGCTTGTTGCTCGGGAAGCTTTCGAATTTTTCCGTCACCGGATCGAAGCGCACGATCGCATTATTGGTCCAGTCGGTCAGCCAGACCTTGTCCTTGTCGTCGACGAACACCGCGTAGCAGCCGCTGGTGCTGTTCGGCAGCGCCCAGACTTTCCAGGCCTTGTTGAGCGGATCGTAGCGGCCGACTTCGCCGGTATTCCAGAAGCTCACCCACAACAGGCCCTTGGAGTCCGACCAGATCCGGCGCGGCCCGACGCCCGGCTTGGGCGGCTGGATCATCAGCGCGTCGCCGCTGACGGTATCGATCTTGGCGATGTGATCGCCGGCGAGCGACGCGTACCAGACCTCGCCGTTCGGCGTCGTCGTGATGCCGTAAGGCCCGACGCCCTTCGGCGCCTTCCAGGCCTCGACCTTGCCGGTCGCCGGATCGACGCGGCCATAGACGCCGTTCTGCCCGGTGAACCAGAGAATGCCTTTGCGGTCGAAGGTCGCGGTGTTGAGATTGGCGTCGGGAAATTCCTTCGGCAGCGGAAACAGCTTCACCGCCTTGGTCGCCGGATCGAAACGCGCGATCGCGTTCTGGCCGCCTTCGGTGATCCAGGCGGCGCGATCGGGCCCGACGATGACGCCATGCGGCGCGGCATCGGGCGCCGAGCGGAATTTGCGTCACCTTGCCGGTTTTCGGATCGAGAATGCCGAGCGCGCCTTGGTGTTGCGCGGTGTACCAGACCGTGCCGTCCGGCGCCGGCGCGACATCGTGCGGATGCGCGCCGCGCGTCACGTCGTAATAGTTCACTTGCGCGGCCGGCGCCGGATTGACGCCGAGCGCAATCACCGCAATCGCCGCGACGACGATGGGAACCATATCAGCGCCCCCTCATTCCGCCGCTTCGGGCTTGCCGCCGGGCTGCGTCCAGCGTCCGGCGGCCGCGTCGTCTTCCGCCTTGGCCTCGACCCAGATCTTGCCGTCGGCCTTCTCGACCTGTTTCCAGAACGGCGCGCGGGTCTTGAGATAATCCATCAGGAAGTCGGCCGACTCGAAAGCCGCCGCGCGATGCGACGACACCGTCACCACCATCATGATGTCTTCGCCCGGCTCGATGCGGCCGTAGCGATGAATGACGGTGACGCCGATCAGCGGCCAGCGTTGCGCGGCCTCGGCGACATGACGTTCGATCTCGGCTTCCGCCATGCCGGGAAAATGTTCCAGCGTCAGCGCGGCGATCGGCTCGCCGTTTTCCGCGCCGCGGCAAATGCCGGTGAAGGTCACCACCGCGCCGGCATCGGTGCGGCCGCGCGTCAGCTTGGCCGCCTCGGCGGCGACGTCGAACGGCTCGCGCTGGATGCGGACGGTTGAGATCGTGGTCATGGGGATAATCTACTCCGCCCGCGCGGCAGAGGCTATCCGCCCGTCATCGGCGGGAAAAAGGCGATTTCCTGCGCCCCGCCGATCGCGGCTCTGCGGTTTGACGTGGGCGCGGTCGATGGCCGCGCGGATCACCTTCGGGTTTTCGAAGGCATGGGCATATTCCTCGCCGCGCGAGGCCAGCCACGTCATCAGTTCGCCGACCGTGGCGATGCCGGCGGGAACCTCGACATCCTCTTCCGGCTTGCCGACGCGCTCGCGCACCCAGGCGAAATAGCGGAGCTTGAGATTTTGCTCATTCGTCGATCATATAGCGCAAGCCGGCGCGCAAATAGTCCCAGCCGGTATAGAGCGTCACAATCGCCGACAGCCACAACAGCGTGATGCCGATCTCGATGGTGGCCGGCAGCACCTTTTCGCCGGCCTCGCCCGCGATCAGAAAGCCGATGGCGACCAGTTGGCCGGCGGTCTTCCATTTGGCGAGTTGCGACACCGGCACGCTGACCCGCAGGTCGGCGAGAAATTCGCGCAGGCCCGACACCAGGATTTCGCGGCACAGAATGATGACGGCGGCAAGCAGCGCCCAGCCGCGGATGGTGGTGCCGGCCGCCAGCATCAGCAGGCAGGACGCCACCAGCAGCTTGTCGGCGATCGGATCGAGCATGCGGCCGAGCGAGGATTGCTGGCCCCACATGCGGGCGAGATAGCCGTCGAGAATATCGGTCAGGCCGGCGGCGGTGAAAACCGCCAGCGCCACCCAGCGCAGCCACAGGTCGCCGCCGAGCAGGCTTTGCCAGAACAGCAAGCCGACCACCACCGGCACGGCGGCGATACGCGCATAAGTCAGGATATTGGGCAGCGCCAGCGGATGCGCCGGCAACCGCTTAGAGGGCGTTGCGTTCATGCGGCACAAGGAACACCGGGGCCGCAGCAAGGTCAACCGCTGACGCCGGCCGATCCCAAGATTGCGCGATCTTTCTGGCTGCCTGGCGGGATCGGCGGCTTATTCGATCGGCGGCTTCGGCAGTTTGCTCTCGCCCGGCTCCATGACGAAGGTCTGGTCGAGCGAATACCACTCGCCCTTCACGTCCGGCGCCGGCGCCGGGCCCGTCGTGGCGGACATAATCGCCGATCAGCGCGCGGGTGACGCCGAATTGCGCGTCGGTTTCCAGCTTGTCGTCGGTCGGATCGTAAATCTGCGAGATCAGCGTCTTGAAGCCGTCCTTGAGGATCAGGAAATGCAGATGCGCCGGGCGGAAATTGTGCCGCTTGCCGGCGCGCAACAGATCGCCGACCGGGCCGTCGACCGGGATCGGATAGCCGGCCGGTTTGACGCTGCGAAAGCCGAAATGGCCTTGCGCGTCGGTGGTGAACTTGCCGCGCAGGTTCATGTCGGCCTGGTTGGGATCCTGCTGCTCGTAAAAGCCTTCCGGCGAGGAATGCCAGACATCGACTTCGGCGCCGGCGATCGGATTGCCCGTTGCTGGTCCTTGACGGTCGCATTGACGAACAGTTCCGGCCCCGGCGTGGCGAGCGCACGATCGAGCCGCCATTTTCGGTGCGCGGCGAATTCAGCCGCCAGAACGGCCCGAGCAGATTGGCGGTGGTCTCGGTCTGGCCGTTATTGCCGTTGTTCAGCAGGCAGACCAGCGCCGAGAAGCCGAGCGAGCCGGACATCAGCACGACTTCGTTGTGGGTCGCATTGGTCATCTGGCCGAGCTTGGCGACGATCTGCGTGCCCTTCTGGAATTCTTCCTCGGTCAGATGCACGTCGCGCGCAAAGGCATGCAGATGCTTGACCAGCGAGGCGACGATTTCGCGCAAGCGCGGGTCGTCGATGTTCTTGTAGGCGTCGAGCACGACCGGCGTGACGTCTTGTTGGCTCTTGATGATCATGTCGGCTTCCCTGCCCGCATGCGCGTTCCGGCTAGCGCGCCGCTTTCTCGTGGAAGAACTCATATATCTTTCGCGCCGTCTCCGCATTAATTCCCGGCACATGGGACGAGATCGGACAGGCTCGCCCGCTCGATCGCTTTCACAGTGCCGAAATGATGCAGCAGCGCCCGCTTGCGGGTGGGCCCGATCCCGGCGATTTCCTGCAAGCCGGCCTCGCGAATATCCTTCTTGCGGCGCGCGCGGTGCGAGCCGATGGCGAAGCGGTGGGCCTCGTCGCGCAGGCGCTCGACGAAATACAGCAGCGGATCGCGCGGCGGCAGCTTGAACGGCTTGCGGCCGGCCATGAAAAAAGTTTCCCGGCCGGCCTCGCGGTCCAGCCCCTTGGCGATCGCGACCAGCGGCACGTCGGTCACGCCCAGTTCGGCCAGCGTCTCCGGCGCCGCCTTCAGCTGGCCCTGCCCGCCGTCGATCAGCACCAGATCGGGCCAGGGCGAGTCGGCGCGCTCGTCGATCGGCTGCTCGCCGGTCACGCACCGCTCGGCCGAGCGCCGCGCTCCGCGGTCAGCGCGGGCTTTCCTCCAGCAGCCGCTTGAACCGCCGCTGCAACACCTCGCGCATCATGCCGTAGTCGTCGCCGGGCGTGATGTCGGTCGAGCGGATATTGAACTTGCGGTACTGGTTTTTGCGAAAGCCTTCCGGCCCCGCGACGATCATGGCGCCGACCGCGTTGCTGCCGGAGATATGGCTGTTGTCGTAGACCTCGATGCGGCGCGGCGCGCGCGGCAGCGCGAAAGTTTCGGTCAGGCCCTTCAACAGTCGTTGCTGCGAGGCGGTGTCGGCGAGCTTGCGCGCCAACGCCTCGCGCGCATTGGCGAGCGCATGCATCACCAGTTCCTTGCGTTCGCCGCGCTGCGGCACGCTGATCTCGACCTTGCGCTCGCTCTTGGCGGTCAGCGCCTCGGCCAGCAGCGCGCGTTCCTCGAAATCGTCCGAGACCAGAATCAGCCGCGGCGCCGGCTTGTCGTCGTAGAATTGCGCCATGAAAGCGCCGAGCACCTCGCCCGCCGACGAGCGAGCGGTCGGCCTTCGGGAAATAAGCGCGGTTGCCCCAGTTCTGGCCGGTGCGGAAGAAGAACACTTCGACGCAGGAATAGCCGCCGTCCTGATGCACGGCGAACACGTCGGCCTCCTCGACATTGCGCGGATTGATGCCCTGATGCGACGTGATCGCCGACAGCGCCGCCAGCCGGTCGCGATAGATCGCCGCGCGTTCGAAATCGAGCGCGCCCGACGCGGTTTCCATCTCGGCCGCCAATTCCTTCTGCACCGTGCGGCTGCGGCCGTCGAGAAAGGCATTGGCCTCGCGCACCAGTTCGGCATAGCCGGCGAAATCGATCTCCTGCGTGCAGGGCGCCGCGCAGCGCTTGATCTGATGCAACAGGCAGGGCCGCGTGCGCGCTTCGAAATACGAATCGGAACAGGAGCGCAGCAGGAAGGCGCGCTGCAGCGCATTGATGGTGCGGTTGACCGCGCCGGCATTGGCGAACGGCCCGTAATAATGACCGGGCCGCGTGCGCGCGCCGCGATGCTTGAGGATCTGCGGCGCCCAGTGATCGGACGTGATCAGGATATAGGGAAACGACTTGTCGTCGCGCAGCAGCACGTTGAAGCGCGGCCGCAGCCGCTTGATCAGATTGGCTTCGAGCAGCAGCGCTTCGGTCTCGGTCGCGGTCGAGACGAATTCCATCGTCGCGGTCGCCGCGATCATGCGGGTGATGCGGCTGTCGTGCCCGGTCGGCCGCGTATAGGACGTCACCCGCTTTTTGATGTTCTTGGCTTTGCCGACATAGAGCACCTCGCCCTTGGCGTCGATCATGCGATAGACGCCGGGCGCCGACGGCGCGTGCTTGACCGCGCGCAGGATCGCCGCGCGGCCGCCGGCCAAGGTGCCGGTCAGCCGGCTCGTTCAGGTCGAGTTCGGGCAGCGAGGACTCGTCGTCTTCCTCGCGCAGCTCGCTGTCCGGATCGATGTCTTTTTTGCTGCCGGTCATGGATTCCAGTAGAGATAATGCGCGCGAATCTATTCCGCCACATCGCTGTCGGCGGTGCGCCAGGCCAGATGCTGGCCGCCATCGACGGCAATGGTGACGCCGGTGACGCTTTTCGCGCCGGCGAGATAAAGCACCGCGTCGGCGATGTCCTCGCGGCGACGGCCCCTGCCCGAGCGGCACGGCTGGCGGCCTGGACCGCGAATTGCGCCGTCGTTCTGGCGCGGGCTCGGCAGCATCGGCCCGGGCGCCACCGCGTTGACGCGCAGCGGCGCCAGCGCCTGCGCCAGAGTCGTGGTCGCCATGTGCAGCGCGCTCTTGCTCAAGGTGTAGGAGAAAAATTTCGGCGTCGGCCGCAGCACGCGCTGATCGACGATATTGACGATCGAGGCGTCGCGCGCTGCGGCGTCGGCTTGCGCGGCGAATGCCTGCGCCAGAAACAACGGCGCGGTCAGGTTGACCGCCATGGTCGCGTCGAACTGCGCGCGCGTCAGCGTGCCGATCTCGTCTTCGTCGAACACGCTGGCATTGTTGACCAGCAAGGTCAGCGGCCCGAACGCCGCCGCCGCCGGCACCAGGCCGCGCAGCGCATCGGGATCGGCGAGATCGGCCAGCACCACCGCGGCGCGCCCGCCCGCGCCGTCGATCTCGCCGGCCAGCTGTCTCGGCCTCGGCGCGCGACCGGTTGGCGTGCAGCACCACCGCATAGCCGGCTCGCGCCAACGCCAGCGCAATCGCGCGGCCGATGCGCCGGCCGCCGCCGGTGATCAGCGCCGCGCGCGGCGCGCTTTGTGTGTTGTCCTGCATGGCATTCAAGTCTCAATGACTCGCTCGCTATGCTTCGCGTCGTCGTCGCATGCTCAGTCATGCGCCACGCGACTCATAGTCAATGAAACGTAATCGCAACATGGTAAACGCGGCTTAAGCCTGTTCGCTAAGAGTTCTTTAGGGATAACGACTGGTCTCTACTGAACGATTTATAAGCGTTTAACTTAAAAAGCGCGATAACTCCCTTACGAAAAATTGTCCAAGTTTCGCCCGCAGGATCGGTCCGGAGCGAAGCCGGCAAGCAAATTCCGCGACGCGCGTCAGGCGCTGTCAGGCGGCGAGTAGGTGGAGAGTAAAATGAAGAAAGCAATTCTGGCCTTGACCGTGGCAGGCTTGGCGGCGGCTTCGAGCGCAGCCATCGCCGCCGATATGCAGCGCGGTCCGACGCCTTATTATTCGGCGCCGGCGCCGCAGGGCGCCTACTACAATTGGGCCGGCGCCTATGCCGGCGTCAATGTCGGCTATCAGTGGGGCAAGGTCAGCAACACCAGCACCAATCCGAGCGGCCTCGAAGGCGGCTTGCAGGGCGGCTACAACTGGCAGAACGGCCAGTTCGTCTATCGGCGCCGAAACCGATCTGCAGATCAGCGGCGCCGACGACACCTTCGCGCCCTACAAATTCTCCAACCCCTGGTTCGGCACGCTGCGCGGCCGCGCCGGCATGGCGATGAACAACATCCTGTTCTACGGCACCCTCGGTCTGGCCTATGGCGGGCTCAAGGGCGAAAGCGCCGGCCTGTCGGAATCCAAGACCCATATCGGCTGGGCCGCCGGTCTCGGCGCCGAAGTCGGCCTCACGCCGCAATGGTCGGCCAAGATCGAATATCTCTATGCCGACCTGAGCAACCGCACCTATTCGGTCACCGGCACGGATAACGGCCTGTCGTCCAGCTTCCTGCGCGTCGGCGTCAACTACCACTTCTAGTCTGAGCGTACAGCCGCGGCCATCTCGCCGCGTCGACAACAACCCCGGGCCTCGTCGCCCGGGGTTTTTGTTTGCCGGACAGCCGCTGAGCCTCGCGGCACGTTGGTAATGTTCCGTTAATCTGCTGGTAATGTTCCGTTAATAATCACATTTATAAGTATAAATTTTCGACTATTATCGGCGAACTGCAGTCTAAATAAAGGCAAAATCGTGTCATTTCATCGTCATAATTGCGATCTATGAACTTGATAACTTATTGATCTGTGTGTCTTTTCTGCACTAGACGCCAATTCGATTACGAATACTGTGCGGCCAGGTTTTGGGGCTACAACAGGTTACGGAGATTTCTCAATGAAGCGTCTTAGTTCTCGCCGGCGTCAGCGCACTCGCGGTTGTCACCATGATGGGTGCGGCCAATGCCGCCGATATGCCGCGCCGGCACGCCATGCCGGCCAAGGCCCCGATGTATGTGTCGCAGGCCGTATAACTGGACCGGCGTCTATGCCGGTATCAACGGCGGCTACGGCTGGGGCCGCTCGAACTTCTCCGCGCCGCTGTCGACCGGCGACTTCAACACCACCGGCGGCCAGGTCGGCGGCACGCTCGGCTATAACTATCAGGTCGGCCAGGCCGTGTTCGGCCTCGAAGGCGATCTCGACTGGAGCAACGTCAAGGGCAGCGCCGCCTGCGGCGGCCTGACCTGCGAAACCAAGAACAACTGGCTCGGCACCGCGCGCGGCCGCATCGGCTACGCCTTCGACCGCTTCATGCCCTACGTCACCGGCGGCCTTGCCGTCGGCGGCGTCAAGAACTCGGTCACCGGCCTCGGCGACTCGACCACCACCAAGGCGGGCTATGCCCTCGGCGGCGGCCTCGAAGCCGCGCTCGCCGGTCCGTGGACCGCCAAGGTCGAATATCTCTATGCCGATCTCGGCCACACCAGCGCGCCGGCCGGTTCGGACGCGAGCTTCAAGACCAACCTGGTTCGCGCCGGTTTGAACTACCGCTTCTAATCGCACCGCGATCGCAAACTGAAAAAGCCCCGGACTTCGGTCCGGGGCTTTTTTATTTCAGATGTTGCCACTCGCAATGCGGCCTCGCCGGCACGCATCGGAACGTTTATCGACAAATTGATGACGAATTTTGCGCGGATCAAAGTTCCGGACAACGTTCCACTGCCGTGCGGCACGCAACCGCACAATACGATTGCGACGCGGCACGGGAACGACGCGACGGCCATTGCGTTGACTTGTAATCGGGGGACGGCGCATCGCGCGTCCGTCCGAATGACCAGTGATCGACATCAACATTCGAAGTGAGGTGCGTCATGAAAAAGTTTTTGCTCGCCAGCGTCGGTCTTGCTCGTCGCTCGGCGTCGCCTCGGCCTCGGCGGCCGACCTGCCGCGCCGCGAGCCATGCCGGCGAAAGCGCCGGTCTATGTCGCGCCGGTCGCCTATAACTGGACCGGCCCCTATATCGGCATCAACGGCGGCTACGGCTTCGGCGGCACGCATAACGGCGACGGCGGCCTGGTCGGCGGCACGCTCGGCTACAACTATCAGACCGGTCCCTGGGTGTTCGGCCTCGAAGGCGATATGGACTGGACCAACATCAGCGGCTCGGGCACCTGCGGCGGCGTCACCTGCTCGACCGAAAACCATTGGCTCGGCACCGCGCGCGGCCGTCTCGGCTACGCGATGGGCACCGACCGGCAACATCTTGCCCTATGTCACCGGCGGCGCCGCCTTCGGCGATATCGAGAACTCGGCCGCCGGCCGGTACCGTCGAGCGACACCAAGGCCGGCTGGACCCTCGGCGGCGGCGTCGAAGCCGCGCTCTCCGGTCCGTGGACCGCCAAGGTCGAATATCTCTACGTCGATCTCGGCAACGGCCCGACCATCGGCGCCAACAGCTCCGAGCTTCCACACCAACATCATCCGCGCCGGTCTGAACTACCGGTTCTAATCCGCGCGCGGACGCGCACGTTCAAACAAGCTGAAGAAAGCCCCGGAGTTTGCTCCGGGGCTTTTCGATTCGTTGCGCGCGCGGTGCGTATGCTACGGCTCGACCTTGGTCTGCGCGAAAGCCGGCACTTGCGCGGCGAAGCGGTCGAGCCAGGCCACCAGCTTCGGATAGGTCTTGCGCCATGTGCCGCCGAAGCGCAGGTCCTGATAACCGAGCGCGCAGGCGAGCGCGATCTGGCCGACATTGGGCAGCGCGTCGAGCGCCGGCGGCGCGGCTTCCAGCACCGTCAAGCGCGCGCGCGACTTTGTCGGCCTGGCGATCGACCCAGGCCTGCACCAGTTTTTCCGGCGGCCGATAGCGGCTCTCGTAGACCTGCAAGACGCCGGCATCGAGAATGCCGTCGCACAAAGCCTGCAAGCGCAGCGCGGCAAAGCGCGCCTTCGGCTCGGTCGGAATGATCTTGCCGCCGCCGGCGACATGATCGAGCACTTCCAGGATCACGCGCGAGTCGTAATAGGCGGTGCCGTCTTCCATGATCAGCGCCGGAATCTTGCCGAGCGGATTTTGCACGCGGATCGGATCGGCCGGATCGTTGAGATCGGTATCGCGCACGTCGATCTTGTCGGCCAGGCCGAGCAGGCTGGCGGCGATCCGCACCTTGCGGACGAACGGCGAGGCGGGCGAAGAATGCAGGATCATCATGACGGAATCATTCACGGTTGCAGCAGCGGACCCCGCGGCTGTCGGTTAAGCGGACAACATTGGAAATGCGCCCGCCGCGCGGCGGGCGCTGTCTGATGTTCAGTGACGCACGATCGTTCTAAACGATGCGTCAGCTCACGACCAGATTGACCGCCTTCGGCCCTTTGCCTTTTTTGTCGGGCTCGACATCGAAGCTGATCTTCTGGCCTTCGTTCAGGCTCTTCAGTCCGGCCTGCTCGACGGCGGTGATGTGAACGAACACATCGCGCGCGCCGTCGTCCGGCTTGATAAAGCCATAGCCACGCTCGGCATTAAAAAATTTAACAACCCCGGTTTGCGCCATTGGGTACTTCCTCCCGCACGTTGCTCCGCCACCGGCCCCACGCACGGCGGCTCGGCTGGACATTCACGAACGGGGAAAGCGTCGGCCTTAACCGGCCTCAGTCACTCCGCCGGCCCCCCACAAGGAGGCGGAACGTCACTGCCAATAACCAAACTACACACCAGTTATGGGCTTGAGGAAAGAGGCTACAATGTCACTCATGACGCACCGCGAAAAGCCGCCGCTCGGACGCTGCGCGGCGCGGTGCGGCCTGGGCCGGTGCGGCGTTATTCGCCGGCCAGCCAATCGAGCTTGTAGCCGCCGGATTGCGGCTGGCGTTCGAGCAGATCGGCCAGCGCCGGCAGCAGAACCGCCAGTTCGCCGTGCAAGGTCCAGGGCGGATTGACCAGAATAAGGCCGGAGCCGTTGAGCCGGGTCTGATCGCTGACCGGCGAGACCATCAGTTCGGCGCGCAGAATTTTGGCGATGCCGAGCTTGCTCACCCGCTTGGCGAGCGCGTCGGCTTCGCCGCGGCCCTTAATCGGATACCACAGCGCATAAATGCCGGTCGCCCATTTGCGGTGCGCCAGGCCGAGCATGTGCGACAGCCGGTGAAAATCGGCGGCCTCCTCGAACGGCGGATCGACCAGCACCAGACCGCGCCGCTCCGGCGGCGGCACATAGGCCGACAGCCCGGTCCAGCCGTCGATCTCGATGGTCTTGATCCGGTTGTCGCCGCGCAAATGGCGCGCCAGCGTCGAATAGGCCTTGCGGCTCGAGTTCGCAGGCGATCAGCCGGTCTTGCGCCCGCAGCCAGGCGCGCGTCAGCGCCGGCGAGCCGGGATAGACCTTGAGCTTGCCGCGTTCGTTGAGCGCGCCGATCGCGTCGAGAAACGGCGCCAGCAGCGCGGCGATCTGGTCCGGCAATTGGCCGGCCTCGAGCGCCGCCATCAGCCGGGCGATGCCGTCGTGCCATTCGCCGCTGCGATTGGCTTCCGCGCTGGTCAAATCGTAGAGGCCGAGGCCGGCATGGGTATCGATCACGCGGAAACCGGCCGGCTTCTCGCGCAGATAATGCAGAATGCGGCACAGCACCGCGTGTTTGAACACATCGGCGAAACTGCCGGCATGGAAGGCGTGGCGATAATTCACGGGCGGCTTCGTGGCTCCGAATTCTGAGACGGCAGGCAGGCTGGCACGCGGCAGCGACGCGGCGCGCCGGGCAAAAGCCTTATGGCATAAATTGGCGCGGTCAATGCGGCGCGCCGCGCAGGCCGAAATGGCGGCGCGGCCGGACCGGGCGCAGCGGCGGCGGCGGCGGCAGTTCGGGCGGCGGAACATGGCCGGCAGCCGATCGGCGCTCATCGCCGGTGACGGCTGGCATTCGGCTGATGGCCATTGCCAGCCGCAGCGCCGGCAGGCGCAACGCGTTGCCGGCGCCAGTGACGCCATTGCCGCAACAGCAGCCGCACGATGACGCAGACCGCCGACATCATTCCGATGAGATGCAGGCCCGGCGACAGCCGCAGCGCATGCGGCGGATCGCAGATCGCGTGTCATCGGGGCCAAGCGAATGGCTGCCGCAGATCAAGGCCGCGCCCAGCGTCGCAATGCCGTTGTCATGCGCGGTCAACGGCCACAGCGCCATATAGCCGAGACCGACGAACCAGACCGCGAACTGCATATATTCTTTGACACGATTCATCGCCGCGCTTCCCCCGCGCTCGATCGCGCGCGTAAGATTGCGGAATTTGCTTTCGAGAAGCTTGCGGCAATTGCCGAGACGCGCCGGTTATCCCCGCACGCCGAGGACGAGCGTTAGCGGCCGCTTAACGCGATCGCCGACACAAGGTCCGCGACGCGACACAACGCCGAGCGCGCGCAATGCCGGCCAGCGATCAGCCGCCGCGCACCGCCGGCATGAAGACCTTGTCGCGCCGGCACGCGCCGCGCGTCACCTCGGGACAATCGCGGAACGAAAAATCCTTGGTCAGGCAGACGCGCACTTCGCTCAAGCGCTTGCTGTCGCAGGCGACCGCCAGCCCGGCGCGCGACAGGCCCGGATTGGCTTTCAGAAACGCCGCCGCGACGTCGCCGGGCGCCACCATGATCGGCTTGTCGAGATCGCCATAGGCCGGCGGAATTTTCACCGCCGCGCGCGCCTTGCGCACGGTTTCGAAATAAGCGCTGGCCGACAAGCCCGGAACAGGTGCCGTGCCGCTTCCATTCATGGATGATCAGGCCCGGGCTCGGCATGATGTCGAGCGTGCGGTCGACAATGGCGCGGTCGACCCAGGGCGCCGGCGTCTGGCAATACGACGGAAAGCCCCGCTCGAATTGCGGCCACAGCCCATGCACCACGAAGGAAAACGGCCGCCCGCCGCATTGCGGCCCGGGCCGCCGCTGCGGCTCGCGTTCGGCCGCCGCCGCGCAAAACGACGGCGACCAGGACAGCGCCAGAACGTAGAAATCGAACCGCCCGGGCGCGTTGCCGACGCCGGCCGGCGCCGGCCGGTTCTGGGCGAAAGCGACGACAGCGAAAAGAAACAAAAAGCTGGAAGCGACCGCCGCGGTCTGCGCCGCCCGGTAAAGGCTGCCTCGAGAACCGGCGCAACGCATCCGCGTCATCCGTCAGCCACTCGCGATCGCATACTCATGAACGCCCCCGTCACCACTAGCACCAGAACAAACCGGAAATTGATCCAGCGTAAAAGTTCCAGAGGAGTATCGCTCAATTTTAGAACATTTCAAGAACAAAATAGAACAGAACCGGGATCGAATTGGGCTGTCAGGGCCGCGCCATCTTGCAGCCGGGGTTATAGGCCCAGTTGCGGTCGAGCCCGACCACGCACCATTCGACGCCCCAGCCGGCGCCGATCATGCCGGTATCCTCGCCGATCCAGTAATAGACCCGGTGCTTGCGGCCATCGCTGACCAAGGCGACGGCGCTGCAAAACCGGCGCGGGATGGTGCCTTTGGCCCAGGGGCTGTAGGCGATCTGCCGGACCCGCTCGTAGCCGAGGATCTGCAGGTTGGAGTTCCAGAACCGGCTTTCCTTGGTCTCGAACCGCGATGAAATCCGGCCGAGCGCGGCCTCGCAGGGCGGCAGCACGCCGTCGTAATTGGCCCCCGACATCAGGAACGACTTTTCCAGCCAGTTCGCCGCCTGCGCCGGCGCCGGCGCGGCCACCAAGCCGGCGACGATGCCGGCGCAGGTCAGAAGACCGAAGGCGAAGGACCTGAGCACGAAAACTGACGCCGATCATTATCGATAACTCCCTGAAAGCGCCTGTCCCGAGCGAACCGGGAAACATCGGGCGCGACCGGCCGATGTCAAACTTTATCACAGGTTTTTCGCCACGCGAGCGAGTTGAACACAGATTCGGTGGCCCCGGGACTCGTGACTCCGCTTGCGGCGCTGCATCATTTCTTTCAGCGAATTGGGCGATCGCCGATTTGTTGAGTTGTTGCATAGCGTTAGCGCGTTTCCCCGGCACCGGATCGAGCCGCAGGGGACAGTTTGTGCGCGTGTTGCAGTGGCGTTGCGTCGACGCGTTGCGTGGCCACGCAGTGTACTGGTTGCCAGTGCGTTGTAGCGTCATTGTAGCGTGGGCGTCTGTAGCGTTGGTCGCGTCGTGTCAGTGCGCGTTTGGTTTGTCAGCGTTGCGTCGCGTTCAGGTCTTTGTGACCGCGTTACGGCGTTGGCTGCCGGCATATTTGCCGGCGGCCGCGTCGAAGTTTTTTGATGCGCTGTCGCGATCTAAGTCCAATCGCCCAGCACCGCCTGCACCAAAGCCAGCGCCGCCACCGCCGCGGTATCGGCGCGCAGAATGCGCGGGCCCGAGCGACAGCCGCAGCACATTCGGCCGCTCGGCCAGCGCCGCGCGCTCCTCTTCGGAAAAGCCGCCTTCCGGCCCGATCAGCACCGCCATCGGCCGCGCCGCGTCGGCCGCCGCCGCCGGCAACAACGCGCTTGGCTCGCTGCGCGCCGCCGCCAGCGCCGCCACCGGGTCCTTCACCTCGGCATCCTCGTCGCAGAAAATCAGCAGGCGGTCGGCGTCGGCGGCGCGAAACAGCGCCTTGAACGGGACCGGCTCGGCCACCTCCGGAATGCTCAGCACGCCGCACTGCTGCGCGGCCTCGATCGCATTGGCGCGCATGCGCTCGACATTGACCCGCGCCACCTGGGTGTGCCGGGTGATCACCGGCTGCAGCCTCGAGACGCCCATTTCGACCGCCTTCTGCGCCATATAGTCGAGCCGGGCGTGCTTGAGCGGCGCGAACAGGAAATGCAGGTCGGCTGGCGCGCGGCTGCTCGCGCTGGCGTTCGCCGATTTCGGCGGCCAGCGTCTTTTTGCCGAGTTCGGCGAGCGTCGCCTGCCATTCGCCGTCGCGGCCGTTGAACAGCAGCACGGCGTCGCCCTGGCCCAGCCGCAGCACGTTGCGCAGGTAATTGGCCTGGTCGCGGGTCAGCGGAACCCCGGTCCCCTTGGCCAGCGGATGCTCGATATAGAGGCGCGGGGTGCGAAAATCGTAGCGTGGCATGGTCGTTCCCAGATGAGGCCGCTGGCGGCCGTCGTGGCAAGGGCGTCGATTTAACGCGAATTGCCGCCTTCCCGACGCATTCGGCAGCTTGTTATAAGGCGTCGTCTTATGAGGTTTTTCCTTATATGACGGCTGGCGGCCAGACGCCCCTTATCCTGTCTGTGTCCTGTATAATGGGCCGGAGGCCAAACGAGGATTAATCGATGAATTTGCGCCGGGCCATCGTCATTGCCGCCTGCCTGCTGCCGGTAGCGGCCGGTTCGGCCGTGGCGCAAGCGCAGCAAACTGCGCCGTGGCCGGCGCCGCAGCAACAGCGCCGGCGCCGTGGCCGGGCCAGCAACCGCAGCAACCGGCGCCGGCGGCCTGGCCGCAACCGGCGCAGCAGCCGGCGCAGGCCGCGCCTGCGACCGCACCTTGGCCGGCGCCGCAGCAGCAGAGCGACGCCGTCGCCCTGGCAACAGCCGCCGCAACAGCAGCAGGCCGAACCGCCCTGCTTCAAGGAATTCGTCAAACTGCGCGACGACGCGCAAAAGCGCGCCAACGCGCATCCAGGCCGCCGGCAAGCACAAGCCGACCGCGAAGGAAGCCTGCGGCTTGTTCAACGCATTTTCGGCGGCCGAAGCCAAGATGATCAAATTCGCCGTCGCCAACGCGACCGACTGCGGAATCCCGCCGGCAGGTGATCGACAGCATGAAGAAGCAGCACGCCAAGACCAACAAAATCCGCAGCAATGTCTGCCGCGCCGCCGCCGCGCCGCGCGGGCCGGCGCCGCCGAGCCTGAGCGACGCGCTGTCGGCGCCGATCCCCGATTCCAACAACATCAAAACCGGCCGCGGCACCTTCGACACGCTGACCGGCAACCCGCTCGGCAAATGAGCGACAGCACCGAACCCGTCGCCGATGCGACCGGCAATTGGGTCGATCGCCATGCGCCGGCCAAAGCGCGGCCTTATCTGCGGCTCGCCCGCCTCGACCGGCCGATCGGCTCCTGGCTGCTGCTGATGCCGTGCTGGTGGTCGGTCGGTCTGGCCGGCATGGCGCAAGGCCATTCGCCGAGCGGCTGGCACATCGTGCTGTTCTTCATCGGCGCTTTCGCCATGCGCGGCGCCGGCTGCACCTGGAACGATCTGGTCGACCGCAATCTCGACGGGCTGGTCGAGCGCACGCGCTCGCGGCCGATCCCGTCGAAGCAGGTCACCGTCACGCAGGCCACGCTGTTCATGGTGGCGCAGGCGCTGATCGGCTTTCTGGTGCTGATCCAGTTCAACCGCTTCACGGTGCTGTGCGGGCCTCGCCTCGCTGCTGGTGGTCGTGATCTATCCGTTCATGAAGCGCGTCACCTATTGGCCGCAGATTTTTTTGGGCCTCGCCTTCTCCTGGGGCGCGCTGATGGGCTGGCCGGCCGCCTTCGGCCGGCTCGATGGGCCGGCGCTCATTCTCTATGCCGGCGCGATCTCCTGGGTGATCGGCTACGACACCATTTATGCGCATCAGGACCGCGAGGACGATCTCCTGATCGGCATCAAGTCGACCGCGCTGCTGTTCGGCCAGCGCACCGCGACGATGCTGGCGATCTTCTATGCGGTCGCCGTGGTGCTGATCGGCATCGCCGGCTTCATGGCCGGCGGCGGCTGGATCTTCGTGGTCGGGCTGATCGCCTTTGCCGTGCAGCTCGGCTCGCAGGTCGTGCGCCTCGACATCGACGACAGCGCGCATTGCCTGATGCTGTTCCGCTCGAACCGCGACGCCGGCCTGATCTTGTTCGCCGCCATGCTGATCGACGCGGCGGTCTGACGAGGCCTCGCGTTTCGGAGGCGAACCGGTTCCACTCGCCTGAAACGCTTAGCGCCGTCGCTCGATCAGCCAATACAGGCTGATCCGCGCGCCGACCAGGATCGACGCAATCGACAGGATCGACCCGACCGATAGCGTCGACACTCCGGTCACGCCTTGACCGATGGTGCAGCCGAGCGCGGCGATGCCGCCGACGCCCATGAGAACCGCGCCGAGCAGATGCCGCCGCATTTCGCCGGCGCCATCGGGCGCTTCCCATTCGAATTGACCGGCGCTGCGCGCGGCCAGAAACGCGCCGGCAATGACGCCCAACACCGCGCCGACCGGAAAGTCCGGCCGCAGCGCGGACGCCAGCATGAAATAGAGCAGCGTGTCGCCGAGCGGCGCGACGAAGCTGAACGACTCGACGCGGCGCGTCTCGAATGCGTCAAAACCGGCGACGCCGGTTGCCCACCAGCCGAGAACGATAATCAGGCCGATCGCAATGCCGGTCGCGAACACGCGCATTGATTTGGTCATGTTGCCACGCGCGTAATACCGCCGCGGCCGCGAAGAACGGCAACGCAATGACCGCGCCGAGCGCCATCGCCACGAATGCCACCGACGGCCCGGTCAAACCGATCAGCTTGGGCAGCCGTTGCGACATCGCATGCGGCAGATCGAAAGTCAGCGGATCGGTGATGCGAATGCGCCCCAGGCCGATCAAGCCGCGCATCGTGATCATCGCGGTCATCGCCATCACCAGAAACGTCACCAGCGACTTCAAGTCGCCGCCGCCGAGCCGCAACAAGCGTGCCGAAGCCGCAGGTGCCGACCAAGGCCATGCCGGCGCCGAACATCAGACCGCCGATGATGGCGCCGCCCCACTCGATGCGCGGGCCGGTATAGATCGAGCGCGTCAGGTCGAGACCGCCCCAGAGTTCGAGCGCGTGCACGCCGATGATGGCGACCGCCGTTGCCAGAATCCAGGCGCCGGCCCGGCGCATATCCTTGGCATAGATGACGTCTTCGATCGCGGCGACGGTACAAAAGCGGCCGCGGCGGGCGACAAAGCCAAGCAACAGCCCGAGACCAAAACCCAGCAATGTCCGTAACAGAAATGGCGGGATGTCATACGGCATGGTGCGAACGATTTGATCCAGGAGTTTGCAGACAGACGTGGCGGCTCAGCGCAACAAACAAGCGGCGACCGAGACGTCCGCCCCGGCAAGAAAGACCCTGCCGGGACGGCAACCTGTGTCGGTTGAACGAATGTCGTCTTGTTGCGGCTTGGCGTCAGGGCCGGATGTAACTCCAGCCTTTTTCCTGCAGCTCCACCAAGTGGACGACGCCGGACGGCACCACTTTCGCCTGCGAGACCAACGGAATTTCTTTGCCCTCGGCCTTTTGCATGCCTTTGCGCGTGTTGGCGCAGGCGTCAAAGGTCAAATAGGGCATGCTGGCGCTCATCGACTTGATGCGGCGCCTTCACCGGCGACGTATCGTCGCGCAGCATGTGAAGACCGGGGCCGTAGGCGACGATTTCGATTTCGACCTGCTGACCGCGGGCGGTGAAATCGCGCGCGACATTGGCCGCGTTGTTCAGCGCCAAATTCATCACCGCCGGGTCTTTGGAATCGACGTGAATGGCGACGTGATGCTCTTTCGCGTCGGCGGCACGAAGCGGCTGCGTGCCGGACGCTAATGGCCGAGCGCAAGCACGGCCAAGCCGACCGCCAATTTAGGCCCTATTTTCAAGACGTTTCTCCCCTGTGGCTGAACCGGTTTGGCCCGGTTTCGTCGTCATCTTAATATTACGCTTTTTGAATGTATACAGGGCAGCCGGCTTGCCGCCTCGTCCTTCCGTCGCATCTTGGAACCAGCAGGGTCCTTGCGACGTATAGACTACAGGGCGACTCTCTATCGGACATCAGCCCATGGATCGTGACACCATTCTCATTTCCGGCGGCGGCATTGCCGGGCTCACCTTCGCCATCGAACTTAAACGGCTCGGCTTCGATCCCGCTGGTGATTGAGCGCGAACCGGGCCTGCGGCGCGAAGGCTATATGATGGATTTCTTCGGCACCGGCTGGGACGTCGCGGAGCGCATGGGCCTCACCGACGATCTGCGCGCCATCCGCTATCCGATCGACGACATCGATTTTGTCGACGCCGACGGCATTGCCTACATGCACGTGCCGATCGACCGCCTGCGGCGCGCGCTCGACAACCGCTATATTTATCTGCGGCGGCCCGATCTCGAGCGCATTCTGACCGACCGTGCGCGCGCGCGCCGGCGTCGACATCCGCTACGGCACACAATTGGTCGGGATCGAGGATCGCGGCAGCCATGTGCACGCCACTTTCGAATCCGGCCAGGATGATTTCGCGGCTGGTCATCGGCGCCGACGGCGTGCATTCGCGCGTGCGCGAACTTGGTATTCGGGCCGGAAGCATCCTTCGCCCACTTTCTCGGGCTTTATGTCGCGGCCTTTCACATCCCGCGACGGAATTTCCCGATCAAGCGCGCGGTCAAAATCTATCAGGAGACCGACCGCATGATCTTCTTCTATCCGCTCGACCAGGATCGCATGGACGCGACCTACGTCTTCCGCCATGCCGAGATCGACCTGCCGAAAGACCAAACGCATCGAATTCCTGCGGCGCGCATTGCGCGGCGCCGGCTGGATCGTCGGAAAGCGTTATCGATGCGCTATGACGGCGAAGCGCCGATCTATTTCGACAGCGCGACGCAAATCGACATGCCGCAATGGCACAAAGGCCGCGTCGCGCTGATCGGCGACGCCTGCGGCTGCCTGACGCTGCTGGCCGGCCAAGGCTCGCATATGGCGATGGCCGGCGGCTACGTGCTGGCGCAGGAACTGGTGCGTCATGGCGATCCGGCGGCAGGCCTTTGCCGCCTATCAAGCTTTCCTCAAACCGCATGTCGACCGCAAGCGGCGCGAATCGCCGCGCGCTTCGCGAACCTGTTCGTGCCGTCGCGGAATTCCTGGCCGGCGGTGCGGCGCGCTGGTTCATCAAGTTACTGTTCAGCCGGGCGCTGCTGAAATACGGCATGGCCTATTTCGGCGCGCGCAGCGTGCTGGCGGACTATCCCGGCGAACGCTCGTGCCGCTAATGAATCGCGCCGGATGAGATCGGCGCCAGCCGCGGCCAGCCGGTTTGCCGGCCCGAGGATCGAACCGGTGACGTCGTCGGCGTCGAATTCGCCGTCGGCGCCCGGCTCGGTGCTGTAGGCGGTCTTTGCCGACGGCCGCTGTGGAGATCGAACCGGTCACGCTGTCGTCGCCGTCCTCTCCTCGACCTAGACCGTCGGCGCCCGGCACCGCCTGCGGCGCGCTGCTGGCGGCGCTGCGACGCAATCGAGCCGGTATAGATCGCGCCGCCATGCTTGGCTGGCATAGACCGCGCGCGCGCGGGCCGCGACCACCTCGCCCTTGATCGCGGTCGGCCGGCACGGCCGCCGGCCGTTCTTGCGCCGCATCAGGTCGACATGGATGTGATTGTAATGCGCGGCGTTATAGCCGGGCGCCAGCACGGTGACGAAAGTCTCGCAGGCATAGAGCTGCACGTCGTGCAGGAAGCCCTGCTCTTCCGGCGTGCCGTGCCAGCCGTGTTGCACCGAAATCTTGCGGCCGTCGGCCAGCGTGAAGCCGGCGATGTCGAGCGCATTGCCGAAAGCATGTTCGGAAATGCCGTGACCGCCGGCGCCGTTCATGCTGCGGCAGGAATAGGCCGAGATCTGCTTGATCTCGACGACCTGCGACGCCGAACCAATGCAAGGCCGCCGGCTGCACGCCTTCGGTCACCCAGCGCTCGAGCGCCGACACGATCGGACAGGACAAGGTCGCCGCCGGCTTCAAGGTCGCCGGCATGATCGCGCCGGTGGTCATTGGGCCGCGCGCCGGACCGAGCGCCGGCGGCGTGTAACGCTGCGTGGCGGCGGCGGCGCATTGTAAGCCGCGCTGCTAGGCGGCGCGCATGCGCGGGCGCGGCCCGGCGGCAGGATGGCGTCGTCGGGAATATCGTCGGGCGGCGCGCCACGCCTTGCGGATGGATCGACATCGGCTGGCCGGCCGGCGCGATCGTCGCGATATTCGGCGCGTAAGTCTGGCGGCGCGTAGGTTTGCGGCGCGGCCGGCTGCGGCCGGTAGTTGGCGGCAGATAATTCTGCTGCGGATCGACGCCTGCGGCGCGCGTGGCTCTGCGGCGCGTCGATCGCCGGCGCGCCCGGCGTCCAGCGCAGCTGCTGGCCGTTGACGCGTGGCGACCGGCGGCGGATCGATGGTCGGCGGGCCGTAACGCGCCTGGGTCGGCGGCCAGTTCGGCATTTGCGATGACGTCGCGATGCCGCCGGGCGGCCGCGGAATGTCGGAATAGCCGAAGCGCGAACCGGTCTCGCCCAGCGCCGCGACCTTGAGCGGGAAATCGGCGCCGCACATGCCGGGGCCTTCGATCGGCTTGATCTGCACCACGCCGGCGCCGAGCTTGACCGCGCCCGACTGCATGCACTGCGCTTCGGCCTGATGCCGCCAGGCCGGCCGTTCGGCTTGCAGCATGAAGCTGCGGCCGCAGCCGGCCAAGACCAGCAACGCACCCAGACCGCGAAAAGAGAAAAATGCGTCCTGCGCCTGTCATGGCCGCTAAAATGCGGGCAGTTTCTTTAACGAGGCTTCAACGCTGACCTGGGGGAATTTGTTAAGGATAAGGAATTCGTTGCCAAACCGGCGCCGGCTGAATCGGCAGGCCGGCTTCGAGACACATCGGGACCGCGCGGCGAAAGACCGCAAAGCGACGGCAAGGAGATACGCATGGAAGTGCTGGCGCGAATGATCCTGGCGGCGTTGATGACGGCGGTGATGGTGTTCATGGTGACGCTGATCGTCACCTTCATCAATCTCGGTCTGCCGCCGGATTTCCTGACGCAATGGGCGCGCGCCTATTTCATCGCCTGGCCGGTCGCCGCGACCACCGCTTTTTGATCATGCCGGCGGCCCGCCGCGCCACCGACGGCATCATGCGCCGCATCGGCGGCTAGAAATTTTCATTTTCGCCTTATGCAATTTTGCAAAAGCGGACATGGTGCACAGCAACATCGCCGGTCAATTTGCCGTCCGAATGCCGCCGATTTCGGCGGAAATCTGGCCACGCACAAATTTTGCACTGCCGCTTTTTTCCGCAGCGAGTTTATTTTGATCGAACGATCAAACGCTTGCCGCGCCGTTCCACAGCCATGCCGAACATGCATGCCGTTGACACGCAAATTTTGCTTGTCCGGGCTTCAACATGCTTCGGCCGCCCGACCGTCTGTGATAGATTTTCGCCACATCAACAAGGGAGGCACTGCCGTGGACCTTGCCTTGCGACTGAATGTACTGGCTGTGTGCGCCGTGTTCTTGTTCGTCGGCGCTGTGTTGCTGGGGGCATTCTAACGCATGATCCCGAAAAGGTTACGGTTTTCGGACAAGATCATGCGCTAAAAAGTTCAAGAGTTCTACGACGACGCCAAACCAATCGAACGCCGGTGAGAAGCCGGGTACAAATTGAAACACCGGAGAGAACAATCTCTCCGGTGTTTTTTATTTTTGCAATCGGCGTTGATTCGAATAAGCCGCGCGTCAGCGCCAGCCCAGGCCCGGCGCGACGTGCTTGAGGATCGCCTCGATGACATGGGCGTTGTAGTCGACGCCGAGTTGATTGGGCACGGTCAGCAACAGCGTGTCGGCTTCGGCGATCCCCTCGTCGCCCTTCAACTGCTCGATCAGCGCGTCCGGCTCGGCGGCGTAGCTGCGGCCGAAAATGGCGCGCTCTTTTTCGCTGAGAAGCCGACCTGGTCCTCGCTCTCGTCGTGGCCGAAATACATCCGGTCGCGGTCGCTCACCAGCGCGAAGATCTAGCGCGACACCGACACGCGCGGCGTCGCGCGTATGCCCGGCCTCCTTCCACGCCTCGCGATACAGCCGGATCTGCTCGGCCTGCTGGACGTGGAACGGCTTGCCGCTCTCGTCGATCTTCAACGTCGACGACTGCAGGTTCATGCCGAGCTTGGCCGCCCATTCCGCCGTCGCATTGGTGCCGGCGCCCCACCAGATGCGCTCGCGCAAGCCTTCCGAAAACGGCTCAAGCCGCAACAGGCCGGCCGGGTTGGGAAACATCGGCCGCGGGTTCGGCTTGGCGAAGCCCTCGCCTTTGAGCACCTCGAGAAAAATCTCGGCATTGGTGCGCGCCATGTCGGCGTCGGTCTTGCCGTCGGGCGGCACGTAACCGAAGTAGCGCCAGCCGTCGATCACCTGCTCGGGCGAGCCGCGCGAAATGCCGAGTTGCAGCCGGCCGCCGGCGATCAGGTCGGCGGCGCCGGCGTCCTCCGCCATGTAGAGCGGGTTCTCGTAGCGCATGTCGATGACCGCGGTGCCGAGCTCGATCTTCTTGGTGCGCGCGCCGCAGGCCGCCAGCAGCGGAAACGGCGAGCCGAGCTGGCGGGCGAAATGATGCACCCGGAAATAGGCGCCGTCGGCGCCGAGTTCCTCGGCCGCGACCGCGAGATCGATCGATTGCAGCAGGGCGTCGGACGCCGTGCGGACCTGGCTTTGCGAGGACGGGGTCCAGTGACCGAAGGAGAGGAAGCCGATGTGTTTCATGCCGTGTGTTTCATAATCTCTACCTGCCCGATCCGACGACATCCGCCAAGCGGGTCGCGCGAAATGCATCCTGCGCCGCATTGGGACAAACGCTTTCGATCTCGCGGGCCGGCGCAGCCCCGAGCTTTGGGGAATTCCCCTCGCCCCGAAAACGAGGGGGACAGCGCCAGCCGGGTGGCGCGGCAGTCCTTCTGCTCACGCACTTGTCGCCAAGTGCGTGGCGCCTCCCGGCGCGCCGTCGCGGCACTCGTCCACGGACGCAAGGTCCGCGAACTCAGCTCCAGGGCCGCGCTTCCTAGGGACGTGGCCTCGACGGCTGTTAGCCGCGTCGGCCCGTCGCAGTACAGCGATGCTCCTCGCAGGCCGGTCGTAGTGCCGGCCGGGCGGGGTCCCGGAGCCGCCCAGGAGCAGGCTTGCGAGACCTGCGCGCGGGCACGCGCCCGTCCCCCACAAGCCGGCGCAACCGGTTCGCAGCCTCGGAGAGGCGGGCCCACAATAGGTATTAGATCATAGGATCAAAGTCAAGAGACAGGAGTGAAAAAATTCGGCGCGGCGGCCGGTGCCTCGACCGCAACTCGATCGATTGCAGCAGGGCGTCAGCCCCAGTGCGCACGTGCGACTGCGAGGATGGGGTCTAGTGACTGAAGGAGAGGAAGCCGATGTGTTTCGGGGGCCACATTAGGGGAAGTTGGGGCTCAGTTCGCGCTGTCCTAACCTGAAAAACGCGAGCGGGGATAGGTCGTGTTTGCCGCCCGCCCACGGTGACGGCGTGTGTTACTCTACGGCAGGATACACACGCTATGATGACGCCTAAAACAACGCACAAGATGTCAGGCTCGCGTGGAGAGGCCGCGAAATCTGCACAGCCATCATAGCGGGATGTCACCGAGCGCTCCGCCTGACCAAAATTCAGATGCGCCGCTTCCGCCGATCGTTGCACAAGCACGCGCACCGGGCGCGCGTTGCTGCAATTATGCGCCTATTTCGAGCACAACCGACATGTGTAGCAGATCGGGCGGCCGACCTTCATGCACGCGAACCGCTGTCCGCCACGCTCGTATCTGTGCTGCTTGCTGGAGTCTTCGTCGCATTCGCAGGCCCCAGCAGCACTCTAAAGGCAAGCGAGATGAGCCTGGACAAGCGCGCAAGTGATCGGCGCTGCGCTGGCCTTGATCTTGTCCCTTTCGATCATCCCGGCACAGCGCGCGGCGGAAGCTTTTTTCGCCAGCTGTGTTGAAGCTCTACGCCAAGGACAATTGGCTAATTGGCGCGTTCCTGACCCTCGCCCTTACAACCGCAGGCTCGGTGCTCTTGGGAACCAATTTCCTTCCCGCTGGGGCGGACCGCGTGTCCATTGCGATTCAATTTCTGTTGCTAGGCATCTCGTTTGACGCTTTGCGCATCTTCCACGGTTGGTCGCCACTCGAATTGCTGATTCCACAGACAGCAATTCAGCTTGTCACCCGCGAATGCACGAAACTCCTAAACCGAGTAGCCAAAGTCGTCGAAAGATTAACTCGGTTACAAGCCCTTGCATCCGGCAGCACGCCAACCGACGCATCCCAAGCGATCTACTTTTCCGCAACCCAAGTATCACGCACGCTGCGATTTTGGATCGGCCAACTTGACCAGTTGCGCACAAGCTCATTGCTCGTCGCGACACAAGCGCCTCGACGATATTGTCGCAGCAATCAGACAGATCGGAACACAATACTCGGAGGCGCGACGGAACAGCCTGATTCTGCTTCCCGACTTCGACAATCTCTTTGCCGGCGGCGTAAGCGACATAAGCGACGTGCTCAATCCGATCTATGAGAGCATCCGCGTCATCTGCGAAGACGCGGCGAAAGCTCCGAATGAGCTTGTAGTGAAGCAGGGAATCCAAACGCTCGCAGCGATGACAATCCACGCAATGACGATGGTTCACTCTGCGAACGGCTCGAAGAGCGCCGCTCGCTTTTGGCGGATGTTTTTGGCTTGGGCGATGCTCAACAATTGCGGCCCAGGCGAACATGGGCGAAGCTGTGTTGGCGGCCGTGACTGGATTCCAAAACATTTTGCTGGCCCAGAAGAATGACTTAAACACGACCGAGCTTGAGGCCCAATCACTCAATGCCTTCTGGCACTCGCCGTGGCAAGTTACGCCAAGCCAGACGCTGTATGGGGATTCCCGACTGTGCGGGCCATGTTGCTGGCGGCTCGTCACGATATCGAGCTTCACGGATACCGAGACGTTTCGGTGCTGAAGAAGGTGCTGGGATATCTGCGATCGCTTGCGCCGCTCGAAATCGCTATGGAGAAGGCGGGGAAGCGCGTACTCCAAACGTTGCCGCCCTCGTATCTTTCATTTGAGGCCAGCGTTCCAGCACTACTCGTCATCTTCGCGCAAACGCGCGTGTCGGTAGACGCCTCGAACCCCTGGAACAATCCATTCAGCTTATTTCTAGAAGCAGCGCAGGATCTTCGCCATCACTACCGCGCACTTTCGAATGCAAATTTCGAAAACTCGCTGGCGCAGCAGTGGGTCGTGGACTCGTTGATAGCTGCCGCGCGCGTGCATTGGAGTTTGGTTGTGCGGCCGCCCGCCGGCACCGAGGCCCACATTGACGACGTAGACGCAACCCGCCGCCACTTGATATCATGGCTACCGCGATTCCTCCCCGAGCTAATCAGCCGCATCCCCACCACATTGCTCAAGCCGCTGCTCCTTGGCATGTCTCGGCATCAACTCGCTTGAGCACGATCGAATCGAGGTCCAGCATGCAGCGCTTCAGCCATTGCTGGACTTGCGAGCACAGTCGCCGCTCATCATCCGGAGCCTTACATTCTCGCCGAGCTATATCATCGACTTCAAATTCATGCACGAGCCGCGCATACGCTCGGCTAACGCACGAGACTGTCGCGCTCCGCGCTATGATCCCATAGTCTGCCACGGTCAGCGATTCGGATTGGCCACATTATCTTGAAGCCCGAGACATCGCTTCGTCGCCTCAACCGCGATTTGCGCATGCGTCGAAATCGTCATGGAGCCTTTCGCGACGACCCCATCCTCTGCCTTCAACATATGCCGAGTCGCGGTGAGGCCTAGCGGCAACCCGTGGGTTACGCGCCTTCGTCGCTAACCCCACCCTACCGGCTTGCGCTGGGTCCCCGCCTGCGCGGGGACGACAGCAGAAACCCTACGCCGCCGCCGTCCGCTGCGCCGCCGCGTGCGGATTGTAATTCAGGATCGGCGCCAGCCAGCGCTCGGCCTCCTCGACGCTCCAGCCCTTGCGCCGCGGCGTAATCCTCGACCTGATCGCGCTCGATCTTGCCGACGCCGAAATAATGCGCTTTGCGGATGGCTGAAATACAAGCCGCACACCGCGGCGCCCGGCCACATCGCATAGCTCTCGGTCAGCTTGACGCCGATGCGCTCGGGCTCGAGCAGCTTGAACAGCGTGCCCTTCTCGGTGTGGTCGGGCTGCAGCCGGATAGCCCGGCGCCGGGCGGATGCCGTGATATTTCTCCGCGATCAGGTCGTCGTTCGACAGCGCCTCGTCCGGCGCATAGCCCCAGAACTCCTTGCGCACGTTCTGGTGCAGCCGCTCGGCGAAGGCTTCCGCCAGCCGGTCGGCCAGCGCCGACACCATGATGGCGGAGTAGTCGTCATTGGCGCGCTTGAAGCGCTCGGCGATGACGTCCTCGCCGATGCCGGCGGTCACCGTGAAGGCGCCGATGTAATCCTTCAGCCCGCGAGTCGCGCGGCGCGACGAAATCCGACAGCGACTCGTTGAAGCGGCCTTCGCGCTTCGACAATTGCTGGCGCAGGCCGTGCAGCACGTGGATCGGCTTGTCGCGCGTCTCGTCGGCATAGACATGAATGTCGTCGCCGACGCTGTTGGCCGGCCAGAAGCCGAGCACGGCGCTGAGCCTTGAACCATTTCTCGGCGACGATCTTGTCGAGCATGGCGCGCGCGTCGTTATAGAGCGAACGCGCCGCCTCGCCGACCTTGGCGTCGTCGAGAATGGCGGGAAAACGGCCGCTCAGTTCCCAGGTCTGGAAGAACGGCGTCCAGTCGATGATCTCGACCAGATCGGCGATCGGATAATCGGCCAGCACCTCGGAGCCGAGGAAGCTGGGCTTGGGCGGCACGTAAGCGCCCGACCAGTCGAGCTGCAGCGCATTGGCGCGCGCGGCGGTCAGCGGCAGCCGCACCTTGTCTTCCTGCGCGCGCGCATGGGCGTCGGCGATCTTGCGGTATTCGCCGCGCAGCTCGGAGATGTAGCCGGCCTTGTTGTCGGCCGACATCAAAGCCTGCGCGACGCCGACGGCGCGGCTGGCGTCGTTGACATAGACCGCCTGGCCGCGGCTGGTAGTTCGGATGGATCTTGACCGCGGTGTGGACGCGGCTGGTCGTCGCGCCGCCGATCATCAGCGGCAGGTCGAGGCCCTGGCGCTCCATCTCGGCGGCGACATGGCACATCTCGTCGAGCGACGGCGTGATCAGGCCGGACAGGCCGATGATGTCGGCGCCTCTCGGCCTTGGCGGCTTCGAGAATCTTCGCCGCCGGCACCATGACGCCGAGATCGATGACTTCGTAATTGTTGCACTGGAGCACGACGCCGACGATGTTCTTGCCGATGTCGTGGACGTCGCCCTTGACCGTCGCCATGACGATCTTGCCGTTGGACGAGCGCTCCTGCGGCGCCGCCGGCGAGCCGGCGCTCTTCCTTCTCCTTGTCCATGAACGGCATCAGATAGGCGACCGCCTGCTTCATGACGCGCGCCGATTTCACCACCTGCGGCAGGAACATCTTGCCGGAGCCGAACAGGTCGCCGACGACATTCATGCCGTCCATCAGCGGGCCTTCGATGACGTCGAGCGGGCGCGGCAGCTTCTGGCGCGCTTCCTCGGTGTCGGCCTCGACGAATTCGGTGATGCCGTGCACCAGCGCATGCGACAGCCGGCTTTCGACCGGCTTGTCGCGCCAGGCCAGATCGACGGTCTTGGCTTCCTGGCCCTTGCCGCGGAATTTGTCGGCCAGCGCCAGCAGGCGCTCGGAGGCGTCGGGCCGCTTGTTGAGGATCACGTCCTCGCAGGCCTCGCGCAATTCCGGATCGAGGTCGTCATAGACCGCCATCTGCCCGGCATTGACGATGCCCATGTCCATGCCGGCCTCGATGGCGTGATAGAGAAACACCGAATGCATCGCCTCGCGCACGCGCTCATTGCCGCGGAACGAGAACGACAGGTTCGACACGCCGCCCGAGATATGGACATGCGGCAGGTTCTTGCGGATCCAGCGCGTCGCCTCGATGAAGTCGACGCCGTAATTATTGTGCTCCTCCATGCCGGTGGCGATGGCGAAGATGTTGGGATCGAAAATGATGTCCTGCGGCGGGAAGCCGACCTGATCGACCAGAATGTCGTAGGCGCGCTTGCAGATCTCGGTCTTGCGCTCAAAGGTGTCGGCCTGGCCCTTTTCGTCGAAGGCCATGACGACGACCGCCGCGCCGTAGCGGCGCACGGTCCTGGCGTGTTCGATGAACGAGGCCTCGCCTTCCTTCATCGAAATCGAATTGACCACCGGCTTGCCCTGCAGGCACTTCAGGCCGGCCTCGATCACCGAGAACTTCGACGAGTCGACCATCACCGGCACGCGCGCGATGTCGGGCTCGGCGGCGATCAGATTGAGGAAGGTCTTCATCGCCTCTTCCGAGTCGAGCAGGCCTTCGTCCATGTTGACGTCGATGATCTGGGCGCCGTTCTCGACCTGGTCGCGCGCGATGGTCAAGGCGGCGGTGTAATCGCCGGCGGTGACCAGCTTGCGGAACTTGGCCGAGCCGGTGACGTTGGTGCGCTCGCCGACATTCACGAAGGGAATTTCCGGCGTCAGCGCGAACGGCTCCAGGCCCGACAGCCGCAGCTGCGGCGTAATCTCCGGAATGACGCGCGGCTTGTGCGGCTTCGACCGCCTTGGCGATCGCCGAGATATGGTCGGGCGTGGTGCCGCAGCAGCCGCCGACGACATTGACCAGACCCGCGCTTGCGCGAATTCGCCGAGCAGCTCGGCCATGTATTCCGGGCTCTCGTCGTAATAGCCGAACTCGTTGGGCAGGCCGGCGTTCGGATAGGCGCAGACGAAGGTGTCGGCGACGCGGCCGAGTTCGGCGATATGCGCGCGCATTTCGGTGGCGCCGAGCGCGCAGTTCAGGCCGATGGTCACCGGCTTGGCGTGCTGCACCGCGTTCCAGAACGCCGCCGGCGTCTGGCCCGACAGCAGGCGGCCGGACATGTCGGTAATGGTGCCGGAGATCATCACCGGCACGTCGATGCCGCGCGTCTCGCAGGCCTCGTTGATGGCGTAGATCGCCGCCTTGGCGTTGAGCGTGTCGAAAATGGTTTCGATCAGCAGCAGGTCGGCGCCGCCGTCGAGCAGGCCCTTGATCTGTTCGGCGTAAGCGTCGCGCAACTGGTCGAAGGTGATGGCGCGGAAACCGGGATTGGACACGTCCGGCGAGATCGACGCGGTGCGGTTGGTCGGGCCCAAGGCGCCGGCGACAAAACGCGGAATGCCGTCTTCGGCCTCGGCGTCCTTGGCGGCCTCGCGCGCCAGCCGCGCGCCCGACAGGTTCAGCTCATAGGCGATGTCTTCCATGCCGTAATCGGCTTGCGCGATCGTGGTCGAGGAAAACGTATTGGTCGAGACGATGTCGGCGCCGGCCTTGAAGTAGGCGAAGTGAATGTCGCGGATGGCGCGCGGCCGGCTCAGATTGAGCAGGTCGTTATTGCCGCGCACCTCGCGGTTCCAGGCGTCGAAGCGCGCGCCGCGATAGCCCTCCTCGTCGAGCTTGAGCGCCTGGATCATGGTGCCCATGGCGCCGTCGAGCACCAGAATGCGCTCCTTCAAGGCGGCGGTGAATTGGCGCGGATGTCGGGCTTATGTGTCGTCTTGGACGCGTTCACTGTAAATGGTAACTCCGAGATGATCAGGCGGCCTGCTCCACCGCCGGCCGCAAGCCCAGCAGATGGCAGATCGCGTAGACGAGGTCGGCGCGGTTCATGGTGTAGAAATGGAAATTGGTGACGCCGCGATCCAGCAGATCGATGCGCCTGTTCGGCGGCGACCGCGGCGGCGATCAGCTTGCGGGTCGCCGGATCGTCGTCGAGCCCGGCAAAACGTTCGGCCAGCCAGGCCGGCACCGAGGCGCCGGCGCGCGCGGCGAAATTGGTCGCCGCCTTGAAGTTCTGCACCGGCAGGATGCCCGGCACGATCGGAATATCGATGCCGCGCGCCCGCACCCGGTCGAGATAACGGAAGTAGAGATCGTTCTCGAAAAAGAACTGCGTCATCGCGCGCGTCGCGCCGGCATCGACTTTGCGCTTTGAGCATGTCGATATCGGCTTCGACCGTCGGCGAATCCGGGATGGCGTTCCGGATAGGCCGACACCGACACTTCGAAATCGGAACTGATGCGCTTGATGCCGGCGACGAGATCGGCCGAGGTTGTCGTAGCCGCCCGGATGCGGCGCGTATTTGGTGCCCGGCCCGGCGACGGAATCGCCGCGCAGCGCCACGATGTGGCGCACGCCGGCGTCATGATAATTGCGCACGATGGCGTCGACTTCGTCGCGCGTGGCCGCGACGCAGGTCAGATGCGCCGCCGGCGTCAGGTCGGTTTCGGTCAGGATGCGCTTGACGGTGGCGTGGGTGCGCTCGCGCGTCGTGCCGCCGGCGCCATAGGTGACCGAGACGAATTCCGGCGACAGCGGCGCCAGTCGCGTCACCGACTCCCACAGCGTCTGCTCCATCGCCTCGTCTTTCGGCGGGAAGAACTCGAACGACACGTCGATGCGGTTATGACCGGCGGGCATGAAGCGGCTCGGCCGCAAGGCACTGATCATCACGCCACCTCGCGCCGGGCGGCTGCGCCATCAGCGCGCGGGCATCGCGCGCCAGCCAGAGCGAGACCGCGATCTTTTCGTCTGTCTTGCCCTTGGCGCCGGGCTCCGGCTTCAAACTCTTGTGCATCACCGGCTCGAGACCGGCGGCCGCGATCCATTGCGTCACGGTCTCGGGCGTAAAGCCGAGACGGCGATGCGCGAACTGCTCGCGCAGGAATTCCTGTTCATGCGGCGCGAAGTCGACGACCAGCAGACGCCCGCCCGGCCGCAGCACGCGCGCGGCCTCGCGGATGGCGCGGCCGCCGTCGTCGAGGAAGTGCAGCACCTGATGCAGGATCACGACGTCGAACGAGTCGTTGCCGATCGGCAGATCGTAGAGATCGCCCTGACGCACGCTGCAATTCTTCAGGCCGGCGCGTTCCAGCCGGTCGCGCGCCAGCAGCAGCATGTCGAGCGACAGATCGAGCCCGAGGCCGCGTTCGATCTCGGGGCCGAACAGCTCCAGCATGCGGCCGGTGCCGGTGCCGAGATCGAGCAGCGAACGGAACGGCTTGTCGGCCAGCGCGGCGCGGATCGCGTCCTCGACGGCATCGTCGGCGACATGCAGTTGCCGGATGCGATCCCATTCGGCGGCATGCGAGCGGAAATAAGCCTGCGCCGCGGCGGCGCGCGCCTGCCGCACCGAGACCAGCCGCTCGCGGTCGCGCGCGATGGTCGGATCGGCGGGATTGAGATGATCGAGCAGCCCGCGCGCCACTTCGGCGCCGCCGCCATGCTCGGCCAGCCGGAAAAACGCCCAGGTGCCCTCGCGGAAGCGCTCGATCAGCCCGGCTTCGACCAGCAGCTTGAGATGGCGCGAAATGCGCGGCTGCGACTGGCGCAAGATGTCGGTGAGGTCGGAGACGGTCAGTTCGGCTTCCGCCAGCAGCGCCAGCACGCGCAGACGCGTTTCCTCGCCGGCGGCCTTGAGGGCCGCATTGAGGGCGTCGAACCCGAGCTGGGCATTGATTTTCGTCATCTCGGCCTTGGAAACCTTGCGCTAAATGGGACGAGAGCCGACCTTATGGGCGGGCTCCCACTATATAAGGATATCTTTATACGTTTAACAAGCCGTTCGCAAGCCCATGCCGTCAGGCGATCACCGCTGTGGTGACGCGTGGCTTTGGCCATTGCGCGGCGCCGCACGATGGTTCCGAATTTGGCTTTAACAACTCCGCGACTTACACAAGGATCGGCGACCGGACCGGGGAAACGGCGGGAAATACCCGCCAAAACATGGGGAATAAAACGATGCGCGTGGTAACGGCAATCATGGTGGCGGCACTGTCGCTCACTTTGGCGGGATGTTTTGAGGGCCCTAAGGGCGACAAGGGGGATAAAGGAGACAAAGGCGATCGTGGGCCAATCGGCATGATAGGCCCCCCTGGCCCAGCCGGCGCGACGGGCGCGGCGGGCGCCGCAGGCGTGCCCGGCCCGAAGGGCGACAAGGGCGACAAAGGCGATAAGGGTGACCAAGGGTGATAAGGGCGATAAGGGAGACAAGGGCGACAAGGGCGACAAGGGCGATCCCGCCATCGCCAACCTTCATATTGTCAGGGGCACGGGCAACATGCCCTGCAGCAATGGTGAGCGCGTCATCGCCGTCACCTGCCGTACCGGCGCGGGCACAATCTTGACGAATGTCGCCGGCGGCGAAGTCGGTCAATGCGGTATCGGCTATCGCAGGCGTCACGATCTGCGCCAAGCAATAGCGCCATAGCAACGACCGGCAGGGCCGCTTGCTATTGCGGCCCTGCCGGCAAATATCAAACTGTGGAGGCACAATGAGCGCCACCAAATCCGGCATCCGCGACGGCGAAAAGTCGGTCGACCTGCCGGCCCAGCCCGACGCCGGGGTCTATTTCATCGGCCGCATCCACACGCCCTGGAAACGGCGCAAGGACTGCCCGAAGAACGCGCGCGGCTCGGACGCGGTCTGCACGGTCGAACTCGACCCGCGCTGGGCCGAGGGCCTCAAAGAGGTCGAGACCATCTCGCATCTGGTGCTGCTCTATTGGATGGATCAGGCGCCGCGCAATCTGGTGGTCAGGTGCCCGGCCATTACGGCGTCGCCGCGCGGCACCTTCGCGCTGCGCTCGCCGGCCCGCCCCAACCCGATCGCCATGAGCGTGGTCAAACTCATCGGCATCGACGGCAACACGCTCAAAGTCGTCGGGCTCGATTGCCTCGACGGCACGCCGCTGATCGACATCAAACCTTATTTCGCCTCGGTCGACAGCGTGCCTGACGCGGTGGTCGGCTGGCATCAGCAAAAAAATTAGGAAACGGATTCAAAAACGGCGAAAAAATCTTGCATCAGACGCGGCGTCCGCTACCTGCTTTCGGGCAAGTCGATTTTGGAATTGAACGCAATGCTGCAAAGTAATTCTGAAGTGATAAAATTTAAAAATCGAGGAGGCTCCGTCGAGCACTTTTATCATTTTTTCGTCGGCGCCCTTGTGCCGCTCGCTCATTATCTTTCTGCGGGCATTAAAAGGGATTGTGTATTCGTTCGTTCGTGCGGCCCCATGAACAGAGTTTGCTCGAACTAGGCTTAGATAATCTTGTTCTCGTAGACAAAGCCACACTGCCGCGCCTTGCTAACTATTTTGGCGCAACCGCACTCGATGGTTTCGATCAACCGTCTCGCTATGACAAAAGCGTTTTCTTCAAAAGCCGAGACTACCTATGGCATTGCCTCAAAAACAATAACTCCAAACCTCAAGCCGAAGATAAATCGCCATCAGAAGTTTTACTTATCAATCGAGACAGACCGGATCCATTTTATCATTCATCGTTTTCCGAAAAGAGAGCAAGCGCCAATCAGCGGCGCGCAAAAGACCGATTGGCTGCGGCGGTCAATCGAGAGTGCCGCGAACGGCCTAAACTGGGCGAAGCCGTATTTTCCGCCAGATGACTCGCCGGCGACCCCGGCGCCAACGGCGTTGCGCGACAAGCGTCATTGCCGACAATCGCCTCATCCGGTACATGCCCTGCGTGCGTTCTCGCATTATACATGTGACAAAACCCGAATCGTACTGATTCTTATCATTTACGCGTTTTCTAGGTTTTCTTTTGCATTATATTTCGCGGTGGTTCGCGATCTCAAGGCACGGCCGGCGCGACCGATGGTGGGAGCGAAATATTGCGCGGGGGGATAATATTGCATGGCTTCGATGACTTCTGCCTTAGAGCGGCGGGGGTATTTTCGCGCCGTGCGCTAACGGCGGGCATGTTGCTAGCCGTTGCGCCGATGCCGGCGTGGCTGTCTGGCGAAGCGCGCGCGGCTTGCGACCCGGCGGCGGCTAACGATGTCATCGCCACCTGCACCGGTGCGACCACCGATCAAGGACCGGCCGCCGTTACCGGCTACGGCGATCCTGCCCTGACCAATCTCAGCGTCACCGTGGAGCCGAGCGCGACCGTCACGGGGACGGTCTTCGGCATCGTGTTCAACAACGGCACCGTCTACAACTTCGGCGCCATCTCGGGCGGCAGCTTTGGTATCCGCGCCGACGCCGAAGCGACCCTGACCAATTCCGGCACCGTTTGGGGAAGCACCTTCGGCATCTACACCGATACCGACGCCACCGTCACCAATTCCGGCACCCTGTCCGCGGGCGCGGGCGGCTTCCGGCATCTACGCCACCGGCAACGCCACCGTGACCAATTCCGGCGCCATCTCGGGCGGCAGTTTGTGGTATCTATGCCGGCGCCGACGCCACCGTCACCAATTCCGGCACCATCTCGTCGGACGCCTACGGCATCTTAACCGGCACCGACGCCACCGTGACCAATTCCGGCACCATCTCGGGAACGCAACAACGGCATCCTCGCCGGCACCAACGCCGCCGTCACCAATTCCGGCACGATCATCGGGAGACGGTTACGGCATTCTCGCCAACAACGACGCCACCGTGATCAATTCCGGCACCATCTCGGCGGGCGCGGCGGCACCGGCATCCAAATCGGCAATGACGGCACCGTGACCAATACCGGCATCATCTCGGCGGGCACCGGCGGCACCGGCATCCTCGCCGGCATCAACGGCACCGTGACCAATACCGGCGCCATATCGGGCGGCAGCGTCGGCCGAATCGGCATCCGGCGTCGGCACCACGCCACCGTCTTCAACTTCGGCACCATCTCAGGCGACGTCGTTGGCATCCGGTCCGCCGGAGACGCTTCCGTGACCAATTCCGGCATCATCTCGGGTGGCACCTACGGTATCTACACCGGCACCGATGCCGCGGTGACCAATTCCGGCACCGTGTCGGCGGGCTCCGGCGCTTCGGTATCTACAGCAACAACGACGCCATCGTGACTAATTCCGGCACCCTATCGACGGGCGCCGGCGGTTCCGGCATCCGCGCCTCAAAATAATGCCATTGTCACCAACTCTGGCGCCATCTCCGGCAGTTTTGGCTGGTATCTATGCAGGCGCCGACGCCACCGTCACCAATTCCGGCACCATCTCGTCGGACAGCTACGGCATCTTAACCGGCGCCGACGCCACCGTGACCAATTCCGGCACCATCTCGGGAACCAACAACGGCATCCTCGCCGGGAACAACGCCGCCATCACCAATTCCGGCACGATCTCAGGAGACGATTACGGCATTCTCGCCAACAACGACGCCACCGTGATCAATTCCGGCACCATCTCGGCGGGCGCGGGCGGCGCCGGCATCCAAATCGGCAATGACGGCACCGTGACCAATACCGGCAGCATCTCGAGCAGCTTCGGCTTCGGCATTCTCGCCGGCAACAACGCCACCGTGACCAATTGCGGCATCATCTCGGGGGCGCGGCGGCTTCGGCATCTACGCCGGTAACACCGCCAACGTGACCAATTGCGGCACCATCGCAGCGGGCACCGGCGGCACCGCGCTGCAATTTTCCGCCAACCCCGACACCCTCACTTTGCTGCCGGGCTCGATGATCTTCGGCGCCATCGTTCTCGGCGGCGGCGGCGACACCGTCAATGTCCGCGCCGGCAACCAGAACCTGACTTTCGACACGCTCGCCGGCGCCACCATCACCTCAACCGTGCCGATCGTGGTCTCCGGCAACCGGATCGCCGCCATCGACCCGACGTCGTTCGCCAATACCTATTCGACATTGATGGATTTCCTCGCTCGGCATCTCGTCGGTGCTGGGCGATCGCTTGAGCGCCATGGCGGCCGCGCCCGGCGGGCCCGGCGCTCGGCTTTGCCGCGCAGCGCGACGTTGCGGCAGCGGCCAACGATGCTTTCGATGCGAATTCCCGGCCTGTCGGCTTACGCCTCGGATGCCGTCGTGTTCAGAAACCCGACCGCGCAATATTCCGACGGCACCACGTTGTGGGCGCGCGGCTTTGTCGGACAACCGGGTGCAACAGGCCGATGGCTCGCTGCTGCACTCGCTCACCCAATTCTATGGCGGCATGATCGGCGGCGACCGCCAGGTCCAAGCCGATCTCAGCCTCGGCGCCTTCTTCGGCGCCGGCAAGCACACGAAGCGGCCTCGATCTGAATGCCGGCAGCAGCGACAGCGATCTGCTGTTCGGCGGCGTGTTCGGCCGATACGCCTTCGGCGCGTCGTTCCTCGACGTGGCGCTGCAGGGCGGCTATTCGGCACAATGCCACCACGCGCAACGTCAACAACAACCTTGTCCCCGGCGGGCTCGAAACCGCGACCGCGCGTTACAACGGCTGGTACGTCAATCCCGAGGCCACCCTGGGCCACACCATCGCGCTGGGTTCGCAGGCCGGCGCGTCCTACACGCTGATCCCGAGCCTGCAACTGCGTTACATCTACGGCTGGTTCGACGGCTACAGCGAGAGCGGCTCGACCGCCAACCTGACGGTCGGCGCACGCGCGGCGCAGAGCCTCGAGGAACGCGGCCAGCTCAAGCTCTCGCGTACGCAGGTGTTCGCGCCGGCCGAGATGATCACCGGCCAGCATCTTCGGCGGCGTGCTGGGCAATCAGCGCGTCGGCAGCAGCACGATCGACGCAACCTTGCTCGGTCAAGCGATCCCGTTCGCCACACCGGGCAAGGACAATGTCGAAGGCGGCTTCGGCGGCGTCGGCTTTGAGTGGCGCAGCGGCCGCGTGACGATGTTTGCCTCCGGCGAATATCTGGCCTTCACCAATTCCAGTTCCGTCGTCAGCGGTCAGGGCGGCATCCGCGTCGCGTTCTGATTGACGAATTCGGCCTCGATTGCCTCGACGGCACGCCGCTTATCGGACATCAAACCCTATTTCGCCACGGTCGACAGCGTGCCGGACGCGGTGGTGGGCTGGCACCAGCGAAAAGAATAAACGCCAAAAACACCAATGATCACAGTTGGTTCCATCACCGGACCGGTGATTCGAGCAAAATGTGATGGGGAACATATGAACCTCCGGCGCCGTTGCGTACACGAATGACACGAGAGTTCGTCGTCGGAGGGTACGATGTCCATCAAATTGACCGCCACCGTTTCGCTCGCCGCGCTGATCGCCACCTTGTCCTTTGGTGTCGCGCAGGCCGATCCGATGTTCGCCTATGCCGCCCCGGCGCAGGCCAGATGGGCCCGCAATACCCGGTCGAAACCGTGCGCCCGATCAGGATGCGCAGCTCGATCCGCGCTTCCAGCGCCAGATCGTCAACTTCCCGACCCGCGAAGCGCCCGGCACCATCATCATCGATACGCCGAACACCTATCTCTATTACGTGCTCGGCAACGGCCAGGCGATCCGCTACGGCATCGGCGTCGGCCGCGAAGGCTTCACCTGGTCCGGCGTCAAGCATGTCGCGCGCAAGGCCGAGTGGCCGGATTGGCGTCCGCCGCCCGAAATGATCGCGCGCCAGCCTTATCTGCCGCGCTTCACCGCCGGCGGCCCGGGCAATCCGCTCGGCGCCCGCGCCATGTATCTCGGCGGCACCGTCTATCGCATTCACGGCACCAACGATCCGTCGACCATCGGCAAGGACGTGTCGTCGGGCTGCATCCGGCTGACCAATGAAGACGTCAAGGACCTCTATGACCGCGTGCAGGTCGGCGCCAAGGTGGTCGTGTTGCCGCAAACGCACGACGCTATTGCGCAGCCCGCAGCCGCGGCACGCCGTGCAACAGGCGGCGATGACGTCTTCTTATGCGCCGCCGAGCCGCGCGCAGACGCGCCTGGGCCCGCATCAGCCAGCCGGTCTTTACTAAAGCCAACCGAATTTCGACGGGGCTTGAACCTCCCTTTCAACATTGCCCGGCAGCGATGCCGGGCAATTTTTTTTGCGACCGGCCCCAAAAAACTCGCGACGCGGCCTTGTCATCACGTTATTCTAAGATATATCTTGACTGCATCTTAGAACAAAGGAAAATTGCTATGCGATCACACCACGAACATCACGAAAACCATCGATATAAGCACCGCCATATGCATATGATCGAACACGATAAATTCGAATTTGGCGGACCCGGCCGGCACGGCTTCGGGCGCCATTTCGGCGGCGATTCGCGGCGGCCGCACGGCGGCACCATGGCGGCCCATCGCGGCGGCGGCCGCCGGCGGATCTTCGATTCCGGCGAATTGCAGCTCGTGCTGCTCAAGCTGATCGCCGACCAGCCGCGCCACGGCTACGACCTGATCCGCGCCATCGAGGAACTGACCGGCGGCGGCTACGTGCCGAGCCCCGGCGTGGTCTACCCGGCGCTGTCGATGTTGCAGGACATCAGCCATATCGAAGAGACCAAGTCCGAGGGCGCCCGCAAGGCCTTCGCCGCATACCGCCGACGGCACCAGGAACTCGCCGACCAATGCCGACAAGGTCGAGGCCCTGTTCGCGCGGCTGGCGGCCCTGGCGAAGATGCAAGACCGCACCGATGGCGCGCCGATCCGCCGCGCCATGGACAATCTGCGCACGGCGCTGCGAGCCCGGCTCGGCCAGCGACGACGCCGACCAAGGACACGGTCCATGACGGTCGCCGCGATCCTCGACGACGCCGCCCAGCGGATCGAACGCCTGCCGTGAGTGCAATGAACGGCCTCGCCATCATGCGAAAGCGGTTCGGTATGGCGCCCGATCCGCGGCTGCAGACCCAACGAAGGAAGACATCGATGAGCATCGACCAGCGTCGCTCAAGTGCCGACCGCCCATGGCAGCCGCTACCTGCAACAGCTGTGCAAGCATTGGGGCCACAAGCTCGACCGTCGATTTCACGCCGCAGCACGGCACGGTGATTTTTCCGCGCGACGCCCGCGGCGCCGACTGGCCGGGCGATGCCAAGCTCGACCTTGAATGCGCGCGACGACGCGCTCGAATGCCGGCTCGAAACCAGCGCCGACGCACAGCTCGAAGCGCTCAAAGGCACCGTCGCCCGTCATCTCGACCGCTTCGCCTTCCGCGAAGCGCCGCTCGCCTTCGACTGGCAGGACGAATAACCACCGCGCGTCGCCCTCGCCCCGCGTCTCATCATCGAACAATGCCCGGCAGCCATGCCGGGCTTCTTATTCACATCAGTGATATACCGCCGACATGCGCATCGGCCACCGGCCATGCGCGGGCACGGCTCCCCATCGCGGCCTGCTTGCGCTATAGGTCTCGCCCCACAAAAGCGGGGAGACGGCACGATGCGAATTGCGATCATGGCGGCGGGCGCGGTCGGCGGTTATTTCGGCGCGCGCATGGCGGCGGCCGGACACGATGTCTTCTTCATCGCGCGCGGCGCCCATCTCGCGGCCATCCAGAAAGAACGGCCTGAAGATCGAAAGCGTGCACGGCGATCTGCATCTGCCGAAGCCGAACGTCACCGACGATCCCAAAAGCCGTCGGCCCGGTCGACATCGTGCTGTTCGCGGTCAAGCTGTGGGACACCGAGAAGGCCGCCGAACAGGCGCGGCCGCTGGTCGGCCCCAACACCCGCGTCATTACCTTGCAGAACGGCGTCGACAGCGTCGAGCGCGTCGCGCCGATCCTGGGCGTCGATCAGACCATCGGCGGCGTCACCTATATCGCCACCACCATCGCCGCGCCCGGCGTCGTCAAGCACACCAGCGCCTTCGCCAAAATGCGCTTCGGCCGCGCTGACAAAAAACCCGACGCCATGCTCGACGCCTTTGTCGAGGCCGGCAAGGCGGCCAAGCTCGACATCGATCTGTCCGCCGACATCGAGCGCGAGCGCTGGGAGAAGTTCACCTTCCTGACCGCGATGGCCGGCTCGACCGCCACCCTGCGCTCGACCATCGGCCCGATCGCCGCCGACCCGGACACCTTCGCGTTCTTCAAAGCAATTGATGGAAGAAGCCTTCGCGGTCGGCCGCGCCAAGGGCGTGCGCGCTCGACCGCGCCTATATCGACGAGCGCCTGAACTTCGTCACGACCAAGGTCGAACCCGGCATGAAGGCGTCGATGGCGCACGATCTCGAACGCGGCAACCGGCTGGAACTCGACTGGCTGGCCGGCAAGGTGCGCGCGCTCGGCCGCGAACTCGGCGTGCCGACGCCGGCCAGCGACATCGTTTACCTGGTGCTGAAACTGCACCGCATGGGGGCGTCGCGGCTGACCGCGGCCGTCGCCTTCCTCAAAGCAGACTATGCAGCGCCCGGACGGAAGTCGCCTTTTACCGATAGCGGCGCCTGTGACGGCCGGTGTATATAGAGGTATCTGCAAGTCACTGCCGCCTGCAAGGCTCCAGTGCCGATAGACCTTGTCGCAACCAACGCAAAGTCGCTCCGCCGGAGAGCAAGCCCCAATGATACACGGGCTGCCCAACCACGCTTCGTTCCTGGCCTCCATTATTGAGTCCTCCGACGACGCCATCCTCAGCAAGGACCTCAACGGCATCATCACGAGTTGGAACAAGGGCGCGGAACGGCTGTTCGGCTATACGCGCCGAAGAAGCCATCGGCAAGCCGGTCACGATGCTGATCCCGGAAAATCGGCTCGACGAAGAGCCCGCCATTCTCGACCGCATCAGGCGCGGCGAGCGCACCGACCATTATGAAACCGTCCGCCAGCGCAAGGACGGCAGCCTGGTCGATATTTCGCTGACCGTCTCTCCCATTCGGACGCAGGACGGCGCCATCATCGGCGCATCGAAAATCGCCCGCGACATCACCGAGCGCAAACAGGCGCAAGAGCGCCAGGCCTTCCTCATTCGCGAGTTGCATCACCGGACGATGAATTTGTTCGCGGTGATTCAATCCATCGTCCGCCGCACGCTGGGCGACTCGCGCGGCCGGGCGAAGGAGGTATTGAACGCGCGGCTTCAGGCGCTGGCGGCGGCCTATTCGATGCTGACGGAATTCCGCTTGGGCCGGAGCGCCGCTGGCCGAAATCATCAAGCGGGAATTTGCCGGCTTCTCCGACCATGTCAGCGTCAGCGGATGCGACATCGTCATCAATGCGCAGGCGGTTCAGCAATTCGCGCTTGTCGTTCACGAACTGGCGACGAACGCGTCGAAGCATGGGGCGCTGTCGGCGCCCAGCGGGCATATTTCGATTGAGGGCGATCATCGAGCGGGCCGACGGTCGCGCGATATTCACGTTCCGATGGGTCGAGAGCGGCGGCCCGCCGGTCGTGGCGCCGAAGCGAAAGGGATTTGGCAGCGCCATCGTGCTCGATTCCGCCAAGCATTTCGGCGAGAGCGTGAAGCTGGACTACGATCCGCAAGGCATCAGGTACGAGCTTCGCGTTCCGCTCGACACGATCGAGGTCGCCGACAAGACGATATCGGCGCGAAATGCCCGCAGGCACCGCGATAGTCAACGACCGACCGCCGCCAACTTCCACGATAGCGCCGCATTTTGCATCGCGCTCCGGTCTCTCCCGACCTTCGCCGGAAATGGCTCAGGGCTTCAGGATCAGTTTGCCGAGCACGGCGCGCGCGTCGAGCAGTTCGATGCGCGCGCTCGGGCCTCGCTCAGCTCAGGCCGCGCGAACACCGGCGGCTTCACTTTGCCGGCCGTTCGAACAAGCGCAATCGTTTCGCGCATGATGCGGCTGCGCGTCTCAGGATCACGGTCGAAACTGTGCATGGTGAAGCAGCGCACGCCCGGACTCTTCGGCAAATGCGCGCGCATTTCCTTGAACAGATCTTTCTCCGGCAGTCCGCCGAGCGCGTTGAACGACACGATCAGCCCCATCGGCGCCAGCATCTTGAGGTTGTCGGTGAAGTCCGGACCCACGATATGGTCGAGGATCAGATCGACGCCGCGCGCCTTGCGTCAGATCGAGCGCCCGCTCGACCACATTGGTGTCGCGGTAGTTGATCGCATGGTCGGCGCCCTGGGCAACGGCGAAACCGCATTTCTCGTCCGAACTGGCGCCGGCGATCACCGTCATGCCGTCGAGCTTGCCGAGTTGGATCACCGCGCGCCGATGCCGCCGGCCGCGCCGTTGACATAGACGGTTTTCGGATCGAGCCCGCGCGCGGCTTCGTTGAGCAGCGCCAGGCCACCTGGAAATTCGGAATACTGACGGCGTCGTCGAGATCGACGCGTGTCCGGCAAAGCGTGACCTCGCCCGCCGGCACCGCGATCTTCTCGGCATAGCAACCGCCGGCAAACCGATAGACCAGCACCTTCTGGCCGATGCGCAACGACGTCACGCCGCGCCCGAGCGCTTCGATCGTGCCGCTCATTTCCGCGCCGGGGATCGCCGGCAGAGGCGGCCGCCAGCGATAGACGCCGGTGCGAAACAGCACGTCCGGTTTGCCGACGCCGATGGCGTGCGCCCGCACCAGCACTTCGCCCTCGCCCGGCTTTGGCGTCGCGATATCGACATATGCGAGCACTTCCGGGCCGCCCGATCCGCGATCTGGATAGCTTTCATGCGTCACACTCAGCGCTCGCGTGGAAATTCGACACGTTCTAGCACGGACAGAACGATATGCCGCCTGCGCTGGCGCGGCCGGCTGTAAAACCGCTAAAATTCCCGCACTCGAATCTGGGCGAGGTCGCGATGCGCGGAATTCTTGACATTTGTCATTTACCTGATCACCGCGCCGCTGCGGCTGTTCGGCCGCTCGCGCCGCTTTCGCTGGCTGATCGGCGCGCTTGTCATCGTCGCCGGTTTTCTTCGCCGCCACGCTGTGGGCGCTTGACCAGTTCTTTCCGGCCGGCAACGACGCCAAGCAGGTGGTGGCCAAACTGCCGCCGCTGCCGGACTTGAAGCCGCTGGCGCGGCCGTCCTACGTGATCGCGCCGGTCGCGATCTCGCTCGACGCCATCCAGCGCAGCACTCGAGGCCTCGGCGCCGCGCCAACTCGCCGGCCAGAACGAAGATCCGGTCAGCGGCCTGTTGTCGAAGGCCGACATCGGCATGACGATTTCGCGCGGCAATATCGCGATCAACGGCAAGGCCAATGAACTGACCGCGCTGACCCAACTCAACGGCACGCTGAAGGTCACCGGCCAATTGGCGACGCAGGCCGGCAACCTGACCGGCAATCTCTGCGGCACCATCTGCGGCCTGCTCGGCGGCGGCGCGCTCGGCAACGATGTCGGCAAGGTGGTCGGCGGCCTGACCAGCCGCGTGCTCGACCAGAACGTCGCGCTGCAGCAGCCAGGTCACCGTGCACGCGCAGGCCGTCGGTCACCGCCAATTGGCGGCTGCACCCGAACCTGACCGCCCAGATCGCGGTCGGCAACAGCGCCGTCCAGGTTGCCGGCATCAAGATCAACATGGCCAACGAGGCCAAGCCGCTGATCGACCGCGCCGTCAACGAGCAGGTCGCGGCGCTTGGAGCAGCGGCTCCGCAACGATCCGTTCATCGAGCGCTCGGCGCGCGAGCAATGGACCAAGATGTGCCGCTCGATCCCGCTCGGCGGCGGCGATACCGGCCTGCCGCAACTGTGGCTGGAAATGCGTCCGGTGCGGCGCCGCCGCCGCGCAGCCGCAGATCGACGCGCGCAATCTGACGCTCGCCATCGGCGTGCAGGCCGACACCCGCATCACCGCCAGGCAGACCAAGCCGAGCTGCCCGTTCCCGGCCAAGCTCGATCTGGTGCCGCCGATGGAAAACGGCAGGCTGTCGATCGGCGTGCCGATCGACGTGCCGTTCACCGACGCTGAACAAATTGCTGAACGCGCAGCTGAAGGGCCACCGCTATCCGGAAGGCACCGATGCCGCGGTCGAGGTCGAGGTCCGCAGCGCGAGCCTGGCCGCCGCCGGCGACCGGCTGCTGATCGCGCTCAAGGTCAAAGCGCATGAGAAGAAGAGCTGGTTCGGCTTCGGCGCCAACGCCAATGTCAATATCTGGGGCAAGCCGGTGCTCGACCCCAAGACGCAAATTCTGCGCCTGACCGAGGTCTCGCTCGATATCAATTCGGGCGCGGCCTACGGCCTGCTGAACACCGCGGCGCGCGCCGCCTTGCCCTATCTGCAACAGGCGGTCGCCGACAATGCCGTGCATCGACCTGACGCCGTTTCTCGACGATGCCAGAACCAAGATCGGCGCCGCGCTGGCCGATTTCCGCCAGGACCGCGACGGCGTCGCCGTCGACGCCGCGGTCGCGACCTGCGCCTGACCGGCATCGCCTTCGACTCCAACACCTTGCGCGTCATCGCCCAGGCCGAAGGCACCGCCAAGGTTGCGGTCACCAGCCTGCCGAGGCTTTGAAGCGCCGTCATGCGCCGGCGTTGCGCCACGTCAGCGCCGAGGTCATCGCGTAGTTCCACACCACGCTCATGGCGGCGCCGGCCAGGCCCGCCGCCCACCACATGGCGTGATCGGCAAACAGCACCGCGGCGATGCCGACATTGGCCGCCGCGCCGACACTGCAAATCAAACAGAAGCTGACCAGACCGTAGACGAATTTCCGGCCGGTCAGGCGGCGGTCGCGATAGGTCAGCATATTGTTGAGCACGAAATTGCCGACCATGGCGACGCCGGTCGCCGCCGCCTGCGCCACGTGCGAACGGCCAGTGCGACCAGCGCAAGCCCCAGCCAGAGGGTCGTCAGATGCGTGATCACACCCAGGCCGCCGACGGCGAGAAACATCAAAAAGCGCACCGGCACGATGTGGCCGATCAGCTTGTCGGCCAGCAGCATCACGTATTCGATACCGATCATGGCGTCGAACTTGCTCTCGCCGGCTGCCGGTTGCGGAATTCGAATGGCAGTTCGCGCGCGCGCAACGGCTGTCGGCGAGGAGGCAAATATATCGACCAGGATCTTGAAACCGATGCTCGACAGATTGCGGCAGCGCGCGCGTCGAAGGCCTCGCGGCGGATCATGAAAAAGCCGCTCATCGGATCGTTGACCGGGATGTGTAAGCAGCCTTGCGGCCGAGCCGTGTCGCCAGCGCGCTGATGCGCGCGCGGCCCTTTGTCCCAGTCGCCGATGCCGCCGTCGTCGACGTAGCGGCTGCCGACCGCGATATCGACGGGCTGCTGCGCCAGCATGTCGTGCATGCGCGGCAGCAGCGTCTCGTCGTGCTGCAGGTCGGCGTCGATGACGGCGATGTAGGGCGCGGTGCTGGCCTGCGCGCCTTCGATATAGGCCGACGACCAGGCCGCGCCGGCCGATGCGGCTGATCAGGCGGACGCGGCGGTCGTGGTCGGCGAGCCAGCGCACGACACCGGGCCGTGCCATCGGCGGAATCGTCGTCGACCACCATCATTTCCCAGTTGCGCGCGCCAAGCGTCGCGCACAGGCGGTTATAAAGCGGAATGATGTTGTCGCGCTCGTTGCGCGTCGGCACGATCACCGTCAGTTCCGGACCGCGTTGGCTATGCGCCAGCCGCTCCAGCAGCGGCGCGCGCTCGGCCGCTTCGATGGGCGTCGCAACCGCTGGCGCGGACAGCGGATTCACGGCTTCGGCTCCATGGCGCCGTCGGATGGCGACGTGCGCACGTGCACGACCGCGATGTCGTCGGCGTAAACGCGCCGCCAGCCGTCGAGCCTGTCGAGCAGCGCATTGGCCGCCGCGCCCGGCGCCAGCAAGGTCGCGTCGATGTCGTATTGCTTGATCAGGCGGAAGAACGTCGCGCCGTCGGTCAACTTGCGCCGCGCGGTCGTGGTCGAGCATGAAATCGCTCGCCATAGAGTTCGGTGCGGCCGTCGATGAACGGCTTGACGCCGGCGGCAATCAGATAGCCGCCGAAGTCGTAGCTGTTGAGAGACATGTCTGGCGCCGGTCGCCTTCAGCGCCGCGACCGCGCCGGCCGGCGTCACCGCGGCGCGCGGCCGGTAATTGCTGTGCATAGCGACAGGACCGGCGGTCGCCGCCGGCAAGCGCGACAACCAGCGCCAGCGCGGCAGCCAAGCATTTGCCGGCTGGCGCCGCGCCCTTGTCGCTGCCGGTGACGCTACGCGCCCATCTGGGGCGCCAGCGGCGCGGCGATGAACAAGCGGCCCGAGCAAAGCCAGCAACTCGGCGTTGCGCGTATGCGACAGCGCCATATAGATGAGCCCGAGCAACACCAACAGGCGCACCGGCGGCAATGTCAGGCCACGGTAAAGCGCAAAGCCGATGCCGGCCGAGCAGGCACAACATAAACCCGTTGAGATGCCCGAAATCCTGCGGCTGCCATTCGCCGATCAGCGCCAGCGCCTGGCCGAGGCCGAGCACGCGGCCGCGTCACCAAAATCAATTCCGGTCCGTAAGGCGTAAGGCAGGCGGCAGCCAGCAGCCAACACGCCGAACAGCGCCCAGCGCACCATCACGACGCGATCGCGTTGCGCCGGCTCGTGCATTGATCAGCGCTTCAAGCGCGACCGGCGCGATCAGTGCAATGCCGAAAGTGAAGCTGCCATGCAGATTGGCCCAAAGCGCGATCAAAGGCAGCAGCGCGAAAGACGGCGTGCGACGCGTCGTCGAGCGCGCGCACCAAGCCCCGCGACCCACATCACCATCACCGGCAACGCCAGCACATGCGGCCGCGCCACCATATGTGGCGCGGCCAGCACGAAGGCGGCGGTCGACCAGCACCAGCGCCGGCGTCGGCGCCAGACGTTGCAGCAAAAAATAACTCAGCAAGCCGAAAGTCGAGCGCGATCGCGAGCGGCGCGCCACGACAACGATGCCGGTCCAGCCGGCAGCGCATAGATTCGCGGCGAACAGAAGTTGCGCCAGCCACTGGCTGGAGATCCACGGGCTTCCGGCCACGGTGAAGGAGAAGGTGTCGACATGCGGCACCTGATGATGCGAAGCAATCCACTGCCCGACGGCGATCTGCCAATAAGTGTCGGCGTCGTTGAGCAGCGCGGCTGCCGAGCGCCAGCAGCAGCAGGTACAAGCAACGCCGTCACCGCCAACGGCCAGAACAGCGGCGATCGACAGCCAGGCCGTCCGTCACGTTGCAGGCGCGAAAGGCGTCGCTGGGCATGTGAATAGAGTCATGGCAACGGTTCCACGCGTCGGCCGGCGGGCCGCAAACTGCCGCCAGTAGACCGCGCAAGACATAATTGTCCGTAAATGCTGGCGAAAGACCACGGTCCCCGGGTCGAAAACACGGGACCGCGAACACGCCGTCAGCGCCGGTTTAACGGTGAATTGGGCCACATTGACTTGAGAGCCCTTAGGCCTACATTAGCGCCAGTACCGAGGGGGGCCCCGAAAAGGGGCTGAGAGGCCGCTGCCGCGGCGACCCTTTGAACCTGATCCGGGTCATGCCGGCGAAGGGACAGGACACGTGATGCAGACCTCGCGCTATCTCGCCAACCTGATCGGCCCGGTCGCGCTCGCCATGGGCGCATTCATCGTGCTCAACGGCGCGACCTTCCGGATCATGGTCAGGCAGTTTCTCGGCAGCTACGCGCTCATCTTCCTCGCCGGCCTGCTGACGCTGACGGCCGGCCTCGCCATCGTGCTGGCGCATAATGTCTGGACGCGCGACTGGCGCGTCATCATCACCGTGCTCGGCTGGCTCGCCGTCATCGGCGGCGTGGTGCGCATCGTCTTCCCGCAATTCGTCGTCGTCGGCCGGCACCGCCATCTTCCAGACCGGCGCGCTCTTGATCGTCGGCGTCGGCATCGTCGTCCTCGGCGCCGTGCTGAGCTATTTCGGATATCGCAACGCCTGAACCTGAAGCGCGCGGCCCCCGCGCGAATGGAGCAATGCAATGAACAAGCCGATCACCGCCGCCGATCTGGTCACCCCCAAGGTCACCACCGGCCCGCTCGCCGCCTCGCGCAAGGTCTACGCCTCCCCCGACTAGCGCGCCCGATCTGCGCGTGCCGATCCGCGAAATCGACTTGCACCCGTCCGCCAACGAGCCGCCGCTGCCGGTCTATGACACCACCGGCCCCTATACCGATCCCGAACGTCGTCATCGACGTCGAGCGCGGCCTCGCCCGTCCGCGCATCGAATGGGTGAAGGAGCGCGGCGGCGTCGAGGAATATGACGGCCGCCCGATCAAGCCGGTCGATAACGGCAACGCCACCGGCAAATATCTCGCCCGCAATTTCCCGAATACGCCGAAGCCGTGGCGCGCCGTCGACGGCGCGCCGGTCACGCAATATGAATTCGCCAAGGCCGGCATCATCACCAAGGAAATGATCTACGTCGCCGAGCGCGAAAACCTCGGCCGCAAGAAAATGCTCGACCGCGCGCCGGCAGCGCTGGCCGACGGCGAGCAGTTCGGCGGCGCCGTGCCCGCCTTCATCACGCCGGAATTCGTGCGCGACGAAATCGCGCGCGGCCGCGCCATCATCCCGTCCAACATCAACCACGCCGAACTCGAGCCGATGATCATCGGCCGCAATTTCCTCGTGAAGATCAACGCCAATATCGGCAACAGCGCCGTCTCCTCTTCCGTCGAGGAAGAAATCGAGAAGATGGTGTGGGCGATCCGCTGGGGCGCCGACACCGTGATGGACCTCTCGACCGGCCGCAACATCCACAACACCCGCGAATGGATTTTGCGCAACTCGCCGGTGCCGATCGGCACGGTGCCGATCTATCAGGCGCTGGAGAAGGTCGACGGCGATCCGGTCAAGCTCGACTGGGAAGTGCTACAAGGACACGCTGATCGAGCAGGCCGAACAGGGCGTCGATTATTTCACCATCCACGCCGGCGTGCGGCTGGCTTACGTGCCGCTGACCGCCAACCGCGTCACCGGCATCGTGTCGCGCGGCGGCTCGATCATGGCGAAGTGGTGCCTGTCGCGGCACAAGGAGAGCTTCCTCTACGAGCGCTTCGACGAGATCTGCGACATCATGCGCAAATATGACGTGTCGTTCTCGCTCGGCGACGGCCTGCGCCCCGGCTCGATCGCCGACGCCAATGACCGCGCGCAATTCGCCGAACTCGAAACGCTCGGCGAACTGACGCAGGTGGCGTGGCAGAAGGGCTGCCAGGTCATGATCGAAGGCCCCGGCCACGTGCCGATGCACAAGATCAAGATCAACATGGACAAGCAGCTTAAAGAGTGCGGCGAGGCGCCGTTCTATACGCTCGGGCCGCTGACCACCGACATCGCGCCGGGCTACGACCACATCACGTCGGGCATCGGCGCCGCCATGATCGGCTGGTTCGGCTGCGCCATGCTGTGCTACGTGACGCCGAAGGAGCATCTCGGCCTGCCCGACCGCGACGACGTCAAGACCGGCGTCATCACCTACAAGATCGCGGCGCACGCCGCCGACCTGGCCAAGGGCCACCCGGCGGCGCAATTGCGCGACGACGCGCTGTCACGCGCGCGCTTCGACTTCCGCTGGCAGGACCAGTTCAACCTCGGCCTCGATCCCGAGACGGCGCAGAAATATCACGACGAGACGCTGCCGAAGGAAGCGCACAAGGTCGCGCATTTCTGCTCGATGTGCGGGCCGAAGTTCTGCTCGATGAAGATCACGGCCGATGTGCGGGAATATGCGGCCAACCTCGGCGCCAACGAGAAGGCGGCGCTCGGGCTCGATGCCGCCGCCGAGGCCGGGCATGAAGGAAATGTCGGACAAGTTCAACGCCATGGGCCAGCAGGTCTATGTCGATGCCGACAAGGCCGGCTAAAGCGCCGCACACCACCGCGCTGGATACGGAAGCCGCGCATGCGGCGAAGAATGCGGGGCTGGTGAAGGAGAGTAATAAGGCGCTTTGATTTATCCGTTCGTCCCCGCGAAAGCGGGGACCCAGTTCTTAAGCCAAAGCGCTCTGCGATTCCCGCTCGGGGCCTGCCCCCGCGCAGGCGGGGGCGGGAATGAACGGAGTGGGCTACGTCATGGCCGGGCTTGTCCAGGCCATCACGTCTTAGCTTAAAATAAAGGGCGAGTTAGCCCCGAAGGCGCAGCCCACCTTTCTTCTTGCCATCCGGGGCAGATTACGCAGTGCTAATCCGACCTCGGGCTGAATTATGATTTTCTCAAATAGCGTCTGAAATCGATCTTATAGAGATAGGTCACCGTCGCTTTGAAAGACGAATTTCTAAGAATAGTCGGCGACGAGATTGAAAAGTTGCCGAGCAAGGTTGGGCAAGTCGTGATCGACTTTACCGTCACCTTTGCGCATCGATCTACCTACGGCGCGCCTCCCTGTCAACGGATCTCGCAGACAACAGACAAGTATGAAGTTCCGCGGCAAAAGAACCTTTGCGGAAAGCATCGAACATATCGAAAAAGCCTACCGTAAACTGCTCTCCGATCCAGCCTGTAATTTCCCAACGCGCCCATCAAACAAGCCACGCCGAAATTTTATTTCGAAAGAGAAACTTTTATACTATCTTCGGTGCGTAGCGGGCGTCGTTAGCGTATCTGATTTCTTAAAGCCCTTATTCGAGAAAATGCATATTGATGTTCTTCAGATATATTTTCTTGGGCGGAGTGATGGCGACAGCATTTTTTCTGGTAGCCGGCCGATTTCAATTGTTCACGGAAGTCTCTTTCGATTTCTATCGGCTGTCGGCCTTAAGTTCACTTACGGCAGCGCTTGCAGGAGCATTTCTTTATGGAGGTTCTCGCTATCGGCTTATCAGGATTTTGGATTCATAGTTAAATAAATACCAGGGGGCGGATGGCTTTTTGCAAAAGGCCCTCCTTTAGCATTGCCAGTCAACATTGAGACAAAACTAGATTCTATCTACACGAAATCACGACACTTTAAGAGGAACGAGTTCAGACCCATGAAAGAGCTGGCCAATCTAGGTGCTTCACGAACGAAGATCGAGGGCTGGACTTAAGCTAGCAAAGACGGTGATCTTAGAATACTCAAATTATCGTCGCTAGCGGCTATCGCCCAAACCGGGTGCAACTGCATGATCTATTCGCGTCATTACCCGAGTTTCTTTACGCAAGACGACGGGAAAGCTTGCTAAGATCAATGTTCGATAATGTTAATATACCGCTTCTGTCAGCCATTTGGAGTGGCTCCAATTCCACTGCTGGTAGAAATTGAAAACACAATCGGCGCGAGAGAATTTTCATATTATGTCGGAATTCGAACAGCTTCGAACAAGTAGACTGATCTTTATCGAGACTTTCTGAGATGAGCGCCGAACGATAGAATCGGCACAACGGAGTGTGGCGCAGGACCACTAGGCTTGCCTTGTCGGAAACACAAGCCGTTCAGACGTTTCCTTAATGGGTTGCACAGATCGAATTAAGCGCATCCTTATCAGTCAAGCGGCTGCAAATCCTTCAGAACTCAACAACTCGCGACTCTTGTCTACCGGAATTCAGTTACATGAATATGGCATACTCGAATGTTCACGCTGGAAGTTCTTCTTTCGCATTTGAAACTATTTGTCGCGGACGAAAAGAAAACTAGAGAGCTTCAATATGGTTTCAGTAGAGCCCGTAGGATGGGTTGAGCCCTCTGTGAAACCCATACGTTTTATCCCGGACGGAATGCTAAGGGTTTCGGCTCCGCTCAACCCATCCTGCAAATAAGCTGCGTCACTGCCCCCATCAAAGGCCCCCCCATGCCCATCACCCACTTCCCGCCACCCCCCAACATCAAAGCCCCGCCGCTGTCCTACGCCACGCGCGTCGGCGATCTGTTGTTCGTCTCCGGCATTCCCGGCTTCGACGACAACGGCCAACTGGCGGAGGGTTTCGAGGCGCAGTTCGGCTTTGTCGCCGCCACCATCAAGCGCATCCTTAGCGAGGCCGGCACCGACATCGCGCACCTCGTCAAGGTCAACGTGCTGCTGACGCGCGCGCCGACGTCGCGCCGATGAACAAGCTCTACGCCGAAGCCTTCGGCCCGCCGCCTTATCCGGCGCGCACCACCTGCGTCATCCAGGCGCTGCCCGATCCGGCGATGCTGATCGAGATCGAGTGCGTCGCTTCGTTGGCGGAGGCCTAGCAAGCGTTCAGCCGGATGAGCGACATCAAATACCGGGGCTGCCTCATGACACGCCCCCGCTATGCTTGCCTAGCCCTTCTTGTGACCGCCACTCTTTCCAGTCCGACGCAACAATACCACCGCTCAAAAGTGAACCCCGCGCAATGGCGATGACCGCGATCACGACAATCAGCGGATCCGAGCAGCTTCATCGCGCCGAACACAGCGAGCACGACCAGTACAAACGCCATGGCCGTCATGAGGACCCAGCCGCGCACGCCAATCTGATGCTGCAGGCGCCGATAGACACCCCAGTGAATTAGAATGTCCATGACGAGATAGAAAAAGGCCCCGAGCGACGCGATCGGCTGAGATCGAAAAGCACGGTCAGGACGCGGCGATGACCACGGTATAAATCAGGGTGTGACTTTGTACGTGCCGGACATGCCGAAATGACTGTGCGGTACATTTTCATCGGTGAGCATCGCCAGCATGCGCGAAACGCGAAAACGCTCGCGATCAGGCCGACGCGGTCGCAATCACGGCAAGCCCGATGGTAAAGTAAAATCCATATTGGCCGAATGCCGGCTCCGCGGCGCGCGCCAATGAATAGTCTTTGGCGTCCAGATCTCGTCCAAAGTGAGGCTTGCGCGCACGGCGAAGGCGACGAGCAGATAGACAATCACACAGATCGCGATGGAGACGATGATCGCGCGCCCGACATTGTGGCGCGGATTGGGCATTTCGGCGCCGCTGTTGGTGATCGTGGTGAAGCCTTTTAAAGCGAGAATAGACAGCGCAATGGACGCCGTGAATCCCATGACCGGAATTGAATTTGAGGCGGCGGAAGTTGAGAGATGTGCGCCGCCCGCCCACAGCGCCGCCGCGCCGAACAACGTGATGCCGCCGATTTTCAGCACCGCCATGGCAAACTCGAACGCACCGACCGAGCGGTTTCCCGATGTGCCGACGAGATAGGCAAAGACGATCAGCGCAACGCCGAGCACCGGCACCAGGAAATATTGGTTGGCCAGATCAAACGGCCGCAGGATGTAAGTGCCGAAGGTGCGCGCCACCAGGCTTTCGTTGATCACCATGAGAGCGCCATCAAAAGCGCGGCGGCACCGGCGCGGATCCGAAAAGTATCTTGCGAGTAGCGCGAACCGATGACGCGCAGGCCGGTGAAGTTGCCCGGCTCGCGCAGAAGCTGCCGGCGGGCGATGAAGGCCTGCAGGACAATGTCACCCAGTTCCGGGTGATGATTGAGAAGCTGCCGGAATGCATCGGGCGACAACTCGTAAACTTCACTGTCGCGCCGGGCGATGGCTTCCACCAGCGACGGGCTGCCGGTCATCTGCGCTATTTCGCCCGTGAATTCCCCGGGCTGGTGCACCGCGATGACATGGGACGTATCCCCGGACTCGTCGACGACCTCGATCTCGCCAGACTTGACGACAAAGAAATTGCAGTCGCAGTCGCCCACCCTGAACAGCTTTTCTCCAGCCTTGTATTTCTTGAGCACCGTCAAGGGGCAGCTACCCAGCGAAGCCATTTCCGCCTCGCTCAGCGTGGGGAACGCGACGCTATGCAAGTCATACTTTTGCATGGCAGATCCCGGGTTGGTGGCGAAGCTGATTTTCTCACTCGCGCAGAAACGGCACGGCCCGCGGCGGCACCGGCAATTCCACTTCATCAATGTAACACCAGGCCCACCTTTCGCCTGGCTCGAAGGATGCGACCACGGGGTGGCTCGTGTGATGGAAATGTCGCGTGGCGTGGCGGCCGGGTGAACTATCGCAACAGCCGACGTGACCACAGCTCAGGCAGAGCCGGAGATGAACCCAAGGCGTGCCCAGTTTCAGACACTCTTCACACCCCAGAGTGTGCGGCGGAACAGGCTCGATACCGGCCAAGTGGTGACAGCTCATGGTCGACCTCCGAAAGTGAACCTCTGGCTAATTGTACCGCGATGTGGGACCGTCAAAGCATCGGCATCTTCTAGGGTTCATCGCATTGGTTTCCAGTTGTTCGAGAATCGGACGGCGGATCAGAGCATTTCAAGCGGCCGCGGCCCCGTCGGCGGCGGGAACAGGCGATCCAACTCGGCAAGCTGCGGCACCGTCAGCGGACGGTCGAGCGCGCCGAGATTCTCCTTCAATCGCTCGCGGCGGCCGCAGTCTTCGGAATGACGATGACATCGTCCTTGGCAAGCAGCCAGGCCAGTGCGGCCTGCGCCGGCGTCATTCCGTGCCGCCGCGCAAAATCGGCCAGCTTCGGGTTGCGGAGGAGTTTGGCCTGATCGATGGGCGAATAGGCCATGACCGGAACTCGCTGCGTCGCGGAGCCACGGCAGCAAGTCCCATTCGATGCCGCGGCGAGAGAGATTGTAGAGCAGCTGGTCGGTCGCAACTGCCGGGCCGCCGGGAACCGACCACAGTTCCTGCATGTCCGCGAGATCCAGATTGCTGACGCCGTAATGGCGAATCTTGCCGGCCCGTTGCAGCGCCATGAAGGCTTGCATCGTCTCGGCCAGCGGCACTTCGCCGCGCCAATGCAGGAGATATAGGTCGAGCCGGTCGGTATTCAAGCGACTCAGGCTGCGCTCGCAAGCGGCGACGGCGCCTTGGCGGGACGCATTCTGCGGATAGACCTTGCTCACCAAGAAGACCTCGATCGCGCCTGCCGTCGATGCGCCTCGGCGACGAGTTCTTCCGACCGGCCTTCGCCATACATCTCGGCTGTGTCGACGAGGGCGAGGAGATCGAGCGGAGCCGCAGCGTGGCGATCTCTTCTGCTCGGGTTGCCGGATCCTCTCCCAGGTGCCATGTCCCTGCCCAAAGCCGGCACGCGCTCACCCGATGGCAGTAGAACGGTCTTCATGCGCCGGCCCCCAAAGGTTTCTGCGGACAGTTACCCGGGAAGCTTGGCCGCCAGGACATGACCTTCTCGCCCGCGAGGGGTGCTTGCTTGCCCGCCTCGTCAGAAAAGGCGTCGAAGACGCCCTGCCCTAGACCAGCGACATACCACGTGGTCGTTGAACCGGGCAGAGCCGCTCCCCGTACCGGCATGGGGGCACCGCGGTGACGAATGGGTCACTCCTCCTTCGCCAACACGTGCCATGCGGGTGACTTCTTGCGAGCATGCCGCGGATCGTTCATTCGGTATCAAGTCAGAAAGCGGCGGCGGCGGACTCAGCAACCGCCTGGTCTTGTTTTGCGTCGCCGCCACCTACGCCGACACCCCCGACAATCGTCGCCGCGCCGGAGGGGTATGCCGCCCGCAAAGGTCATGATTGTCCCGCGTTGGAGAGCTGGATCCCGAAGAACTGTCCTCCAGACTGGGCGTCTTCGGCCAAGTCCTTCGTGGAGCTATCGAACTCGCCGGCGGTGTACGCCTTGTTGATTGAGACATCGACGCTGCCGAGCCAGGCGCCATCCATGCGAATGTGGGCGACGAGGTTGCCGCCGGCATCGACGACAGCAACTGTCTCCATCGGCCGGCCGATGTCCTGGGCCTTCTCTTCCCCGCGCCGATCACTCGCCGCGCGTCTTCGAGGGATGCCCAATTCTGCCGGGGTACTCAGTAGTCATGCGGGTCACTCCTCTGTTGTACGGTGTCGGGTTGATTTACTGTGGGAGCTTGACCGCCAGGACATCGACTTTCTCGATGGTGGGCGGCTGGGACAAAAGTTCGGAAGCCTTCGCGTTCAAGGCAGCAGCGACACGGCCCGCGAGGTGGGCTTGCCTGCCCGCCTCGTCCGGGAAGGCGTCGAAGATGCCGAACGTGGACGGCCCCAGGCGGATCGCAAACCACGCGGTCGTTGCAGGCTCCTCTTGGACCACCGACACTCCGCGGAGGAAGCTCTCGACTTCCGCTTCCTTTCCCGGTTTGGCTTCGAGTCGAACAAGCAATGCTAACGTAACCATATCCTTGATCCCTTTGATGTAGAGTTGGGCGGAAACCTGACTCGTTCAGCGTCTCATGACGATCTTGCCAAAATGCGAACCGCTTTCCATGTGGCGCAGAGCTTCGCGGAGTTCTCCGAACGGAAACACCTTGTCCACGATTGGTCGAAGTTCGTGACGAACCAAGGCGCCGTTCATGCTCTCGAACATCGCGCGGCTGCCGACGAAGATGCCTTGAACGCACACGCCCTTCATGAGTATCGGCAGCGGATCGATACGGTCCACTCCCGGACAGGATGCCGATCAGACTGATGCGACCGCCCATGCGGACGGCACGGAGCGATTGGGCGAATGTGCCGGCGCCGCCGACTTCGACGATGTGATCGACGCCTATACCGCCCGGCCAGTTCGCGGGCGTGGTCGCCCCATTCCGGCGTCGTCTTGTAGTTGATGCCCTCGGAGGCCCCGAGCTGGCGTACTCGCGCGAGCTTCACATCGCTGCTGGATGTAGCGATGACGCGTGCCCCGAGCGCCCTGGCGAATTGAAGCGCGAAGAGTCGAGACGCCGCCGGTGCCCTGGATGAGCACCGTGTCGCCCGCCTTGATGTCGCCGGCATACAACGAGCGCGTTCCGGCCGCTGTACGGCGGTGCACGGCAGCGTCGCTCCCTCTTCGTCGGTGAGATGTTCCGGGATGGGTACGACTCCCTCCGCGTCGAGCACGACGTACTCCGCCGCGATGCCAGCGACTGGCTCCGCCCACGCGCCGACTTGGCCTTCACCTCGGTCAACGGCCGTCGATCCACTTCTGCATGAAGACGCCCGGCCACGCGGTCGCCCGTCTTGACGTGCGACACGCCTTCGCCCCACGGCGACAACTTCGCCGACGCCATCTGAGAGCGGCGTAAACGGCAACCGCAAGTTGGGATGGTAGGTCGCCCTTTCACGACCAACAGGTCGCGGTAGTTGAGCGACCAAGCCCGCATCTTCAGCAGCACCTGCCCGGCGCCCGGCAGCGGTTCAGGCCGCTCGGCGAGGGTCAAGGAATCGATGCCGAAGTTACCTTGCAATTCGTAAGCTTTCATGACGCGATCTCCATTGACTCCGGTTTAGCTCGGATTGCACGACTACCGCCTGCTCACGCCGCCTGCTCGCTCCTGGGGCAGTCTGTTGGCTGGCATCCAGTTGCGGCAAGATCTCCTGGCCGATCTCTTCGAGGACATCTGCCGCGCTCGCGCGCACCGTACTTGAGGTTGAGGATCACGTGGTGGACGCCGACCGAACGCAACCCGTCGAGGATGCGGAACAAGGCGTTCCGGCCGCCGCGGAATGCCGAGGTGGATCGGCTGCGGCGGTTGATCTGGGTCGTCGCTCAAATCGACGTAGAACGACTGGGCGAACGGTTTGAACACGCCCGGTGCGACGGCCTGCAACGGCGCTACGCCAGTGCGCCGGCGACTTCCGCTTGCCGCTCGATGGGCCGCGGGTAGGTGATCCAGCCGTCGGAATGCTCGGCGATCCATTCCAAGCTCTTGTCGGCTGTTGCCGGTCACCAGCATCGGCAGTCGGCCGCTCGGCTTGGGCACGAGATCGGCCGTCCCGGACAGCGTGCCATAGCCGGAGTGCACCGTGGGAAACTCGTCGGCCAGCACTTCGCGGATGACGCGGAGTTCTCACGGAACAGCACGTCGCGCTCGTTCGGAGTCGACGCCGAACGCCGGGAACTCGACCGGCCGGTCGCCCGACGCGACGCCGAGCACGAGCCGGCCGCCCGAGTAGCTGGTCGACCGAAGCCGCGGCCTTGGCGGTGTGCAACGGGTGGCGCAAGGGGAGAATGATCGAACCGGTGGCCAGCGCGATTGTGCGCGTCTGCGCCGCGATCCAGCCGAGGTAGACCCAAGGGTCGTAGACCTGCCCGATGTCGCCGAAGTTCGGGTCGCGCAGCGGAACGTCACGCACCCAGAGCGCGGCGAATCCCAGCTCCTCGGCCCGGCGTGCCAGACGTTCCTGGTCTGCGCATCGTCGGCTCGTCGCCTTTGAACGCCTCGATCGGGAAGAAGACGCCGAGCGTCAGTTGGCCCGGCACGAACATCCTCCGGAAACCCTTGGCCGTCGGTCGCGCGAGCCGTCTTGTTCGCCCTCAGCATAATCTATCTCCAACTAAGAACCCCAAGTTCCGCGGCCCCCATCGGGCCGTGGGCCTGACTGAATCCACTTCTAAGCTGCGATGCTATCAGGCCGGACGCGGACGACCTTCTTGTTCAAGAACTCCTCGATGCCAAGTGGGCGGTTCTCGCGACCGTACCCGGACTTTCTGGTTCCGCCGAAGGCATGTCTTCGAACGTATAGACCGGGTAATTGATGAAGACCATGCCGGGAATCACCGATCCGCTCCGCGACACGCCGCCGCACATTTACGCGCGTGTAGACTGATCCGCCCAGCGCCGTGGTCGCCGACGACCGCTTCGACACCGCATGGGTGGACTCCACGAAGGTCGCGTCGGACGGCGCCGGGCTCGAGATCACGCGCGTACGGTGACGCTCAACGCCAGCGACGTCGTGACGCGCTATGGGCTGCAGGGAGCCAAGATCATGAAGTCGGGCCGGTCGAACCCCAAGGTGATCGTGCTGCTCGTCGGGCTCGTCGTCGTCGTGGCCTATCTGTTGGTCTGGAGGCCGCGCGTCGCCGAGGTCGCCGACGCCCAGGCGAATCGCTAGCGTGCTCGACCACGCAACTGGCCACCTCGATGCCACTTCTGCCGCTAGCGCGACACCGGCGACGGTGCCGGCGAGCGCGGTGCTGGCCGTCGATGTGGCCGTACCCGCGACGCCCGAGCTGCCTCGCGCTCCTGCGCCAGCTCCAACAGGTCGCCGCCGACGCCGGCGTCATCCAGTCGTCGGTGAGCCCGTCTCCCCTCGTCGCCAATGCTGGTGTGCCCGGGGGGGACGATCTCGGTGGCCATCTCGGCGTCGGGATCGAAGGCCGCCGTCTACGACTTCGTCCACCGCCTCGGCGCCCTCGAGCGTCTCTTCGTCGTGGACAAGGTGAGCCTGCTGCCGGCGGCGGCCGATGGCGTCGATCCCACCGCCGGAGCGTTCCAACTGGAGCTGTCGGGCCGCGTCTTCACCACTGCCAAGGAGGCCACCGCCGATGCCGATGCGATCGGGCGGTTGTCCGGGTTGAGCGCGGTCATGCTGGCCGTACTGGGCGTGGCCAGCCCCGCCGGGGCGTTCGGCGGCTCCATCGCCCTCACCGCCTCGACCGCCGTCGTCACCGTAGGCTCGGCCGCACTCGTCCTGGGCAGCTCCGCGGGCGGCTTCGGCTCGGAGCCCATACGGGTGGTGCTGTCCGTCGGGTCCGGCACGTTGTTGCTGTCGGCATCGAGCACCGACGTCACGGTTCCGTTCGGTTACCCGCCCCTCGGGGTCGAGGCCGCCGAGGTGGCGATGGAAGGTCCCGAGGGGGCCGTCAACACGGCGCTGTCCGAACTTCGATGGAGGCCGCTGCAGCAGGGGCTGACCAACTTGATGATCGAGGCCGGACCGGCGGGGTCGACCTACGTGCCGGCCGGTCGGGCCGTGACGGTGCTGACGGCCATCGCCGCACCCGATGCGCCAACCGCGTTCACCGTCGCCTGCCGGGAGCCGGCAACGCCACCGTGTCGTGGCGGCCGCCGGCCTCTGACGGCGGCTCGGCCATCATCGGCTACGTCGTCGCCGGTTCGCCCGCCGGTTGGTGCTCGGTGACGGCCGCCACGCGATCGTGCGTCGTCGGTGACCTGACCGCCGGCACCAGCTATCGCTTCCAGGTGGCGGCGATCAACGACGCCGACCTGGGCGCCTGGTCGGCCCCGTCCGCCGCCATGATGCCGGCCGAGCTGACGCCGCTGGACCCGGCGGCTCCGGACCCGGCCGCCCCCGACCTGACGCCCGCCGCGGCCATGCCCTTGGGGCCGCTGACCGCCACCGCAGTGGCGCTGCGCACGACCCATCCACTCCCGGATGCCCCGGCGGCGATCGACCCGCCGGCGGCGGCGGCGCCCGTGACGCCGGTCACCACGGCGGCGCCGGCCACCCCGACGGCGCCGGTCACCACGGCGGCCCCGGCGGCCCCGGTCACGACGGCCGCGCCCGTGAGCACGGAGGCACCGGTCGCCACCGATGCGCCGGTGTCGACGCCAGCAGCGGCCGGAGACACGACCGCGGTCGCCGCCGCCACCGACACGCCGGCGGCCGGCGCCGCCCCTCAAGCCAGCTCCAGCGTGCACGTCGTGTTCGGTGTCGGTGTCGGTGTCGAGGTGACGGCCGCTCGCTTCACGGTGCGAGGGGCCAACTTGCAGCCAGGCTCCAGCGTCACCATCTCCACGAACTCCGACGCGGCCGTGCTGGGCACTGCCGTGGCCGATCTCAGCGGCTCCGTCCAGTGGGACGGTGTGCTGCCCGACGGCCTGGCCGACGGTGAGCACACGCTCGTCGCCGATGCCATCGCCGCCGACGGCTCGGCCCTCGAGCGCATCGCGCCCTTCGAAGTAGCCGGCGGTGTGCTGGTACGTATCGGCGAGTCCACCGTCGTCACGGCGACCACCGTGGTCACGACCGTCCCGGTCACCACCGCCACGGTCGCCGCTGATGCGACCGGCGAGGCGGCCGGCGGCGGCAGCAGCCTGCCCAAGATCCTGCTCATCGTGCTGCTCCTGGGCGGAGCCGGTATCGGTGTGCTGTTGTGGCGTTCGAAGCCCGCTCGTGAGTGGGCGCAGGCCACGTGGAGCCGTCTGCGCCAGAAGATGAAGCAACCGGTCGGCCGTCACTGAGCAACGCGATCCGTAGTGGGTCAGTAGTCAGTACGGATGCGCGCTTCGGCAGTGAGAGGGACGCTCGTCCCACGCACTGACTGAGGAGACGAAGATGACCACCCTGGAGACCAAGCGGGAGCTTCTCACCGACGAGATGCTCGCCCGTTTCGACCAGCGCACCCCCCAATACGACCGGGAGAACCGGTTCTTCACCGAAGACTTCGAGGAGCTGAAGGCGTCCGGCTACCTCGCCGCCGCACTGCCGATCGAGTTCGGCGGCAGCGGCCTCTCGCTGGCGCAGATCAACCAGATGCAGCGCCGGCTCGCCTACGTGGCTCCGGCTACCGCCGTCGCCGTCAACATGCACCTGTACTGGGTCGGCATGTGCGCCGATCTCTACCGCATGGGCGACGCGTCGGCCGAGTGGGTCCTGCGCCGTGCCGCCGAGGGCCACGTGTTCGCCGCCGCTCACGGCGAGGCCGGCAACGACCTCCCGCTGCTGCTGTCCACCTCCAAGGCCGAGCGCGTCGACGGCGGCTGGGAGTTCACGGGCCACAAGATCTTCGGCAGCCTCTCGCCGGTGTGGACTCAGCTCGGCTTGCACGCCATGGACACGCTCCGACCCGGCCAATCCGCAGATCGTGCATGCCTTCCTGAACCGCGATGCGCCGCGCTACCGCATCGAGCAGACGTGGGACACGCTCGGCATGCGGGCCACCATGTCGAACGACACGATCCTCGACCGGACGTTCATCCCGGACGAGTCCGTCATGCTGGTGTGCCCGGCGGGCTTCGCCGGCGCCGGCATGTTCCAGGTGTCACTGTTCGCGTGGGCGTTGCTCGGCTTCGCCGGCGTGTACGCCGGTATCGCCCGCCGGGCCTACGAGGACACCGTCGAGCGGATGCACGATCGCTCGTCGATCGCCTTGACGCGCTCGATGGCCTACCACCCGGGCGTGCAGCACGAGATCGCCGAGATGCGCATCAATCTGGAAGCGCTGGAGGCGTACCTGGAGCGAGTCTGTGACGACTGGTCGACGGGCGTCGATCACGGCATGGAGTGGCCGCTCAAGATCGTGGCCGCCAAGTACGACATCGTGAACCGGGCGTGGACCATCGTGGACAAGGCCCTTGATCTGACCGGTGGCGCGGGCATCTTCAAGCGCAGCCGGTTCGAGCAGCTGTTCCGCGATGCCCGCCTGGGCCGTATCCACCCCGGCAACTCGCTGCTGACCCATGAGCTCGTCGGCAAGATGAGCCTGGGCATCAACCCCGACGAGCAACCGCGCTGGGGCTGACCGCAACTTCGTGCGAACTGATTCGCTTCTTGCACCGCAGAGCGTCAAAAAGCGAATCAGTTCGCCGGCGGTGGAGGCTCGCTCGTGAGCTTCAGGGTGTGAGTTCCCGGAACGACAACACCGTGTAGGTGTCGGCGATGTAGGGGAAGAACGGCGGCTGCAGGTACAGCAGGTTCGAGTCGTAGTTGTAGTTGCGGTAGTCGAACATGCCCATGCTGCCGCCGAGGTTCGTGGACGTGGAACCGTTGAAGGTCATCGTGGTGTGGCTGCCGTTGGTGGCACCGGTGTAGGACCGCCAGTAACCGGTCTGGGCGATCGTCGCCGCCGACCAGGTGAGGACGTCTGGGACGTACTCGGCGATCGTCATGTCGTTCTTGGCGATCAGGCCGAGCACATCCACACCCGGCGTGGCGTATTTGGTGGCGTCGCCGATGATCACATCGTCATTGGAGGCCACCGTCACCTGTCCCTTGACGGTGCCGGACACGATGACGCTCTGGTTGACGTAGATCGCGCCACTGGCCGGCATGGCCGGCGTGGACGTCGTGGTACACGTCGGGGGCAGTTCGGCGATGTCGTAGTACGTTGTCGTCGGTTTGCCGTGACCGCTAGTGGTGGTCGTCGCCTGCTTGCACGACGCCACGGTGATGGTGCCGTTGGCGTTGAACGTCAGCCGCCAGCCGTCCTTGCTGGAGTCGTCGAGATAGAGCCCGCCCGAGGCTTGGGCCGCCGCCTTCAGGTCGACCAGGGAACTGGCGAAGGTGTTGAAGTTGATGGGGTTGGGGATGATCGAGCGGATGGTTGCCGACCCGTAGCCTTTGGCCGGGCTGTGGTAGGTCGGCGAGCCGCTGATCGATCCCTCGGCATACAGGTCGCCGTAGGCGTCGCCGGCGTGGCTGATGCTGTGCTTGGTTCCGCTGGCGTCGATCCCGGTGTAGATCTTGCCGCGTGTCGTGGCCGTGCTGCCGTAGCTCACGTTGGCGTTGGACACCATCTGGAAATCGGTCAGCGAGGCCGGCCGCACGAAGACCTCGACGCTGCGGAGGTTCGTGGTGGCACCCGTCTTGCGGCCGGTGGAGACGATCTTCACGGCCTGACTGCCGGCCGACGGTGGCGTGATCTGCAGGTTGAACTCGAAGCCGTTGTCGAGGGCCCGCCACGCGTCGCGGCCGTTCGGATAGGTCCAGACCGCGCCGCCCGCCCATGCCAGTCCCGCCTTGGTCGTCGCGGTGGTCGAGCCCTTCCGCGTGGACTCCCCGATGTGGACGTAGTGGGTGAAGTAGGCGTGGTCTTCGGTGAGCTTGGCGATGTAGTCGTTCACGCCGGCCTCGGCGGCGGCGATGGTGCTGGCCTGCTGCACACCCCGCCCCGAGCGATTCGATTCGGCCAGCGCGTTGGCCATGAGCCCTGCCGACAGCGCGGTGAACACCGCTCCCATGAGGATGACGACGATCAGGGCGCTGCCGCCGTCGTCTCGGGCTCGCCGGCGCGTCATGAGCCGCGCATCTCCGTCGTGGTCGAGTACGAGAGCGGGCCCGGCTGCCCGGTCAGGTCCTTGTTGACCGTGATGTCGAGCTGCACCGTGGCCACGCTCGCCGGGTCCGTGGTGACCACATCGGCGACGTCGCGGAACGTGAACAGCGTCGGGTTGCGCACGAACTCGAGCACGGTGACGTAGGTCCCGATCGCGGGGAACACCCACGGAAAGCCGTCGGTGTCGGTGCTCGTCGTGACGGAACGCTGGAGGGTGGTCCCGGTCATGCGGTAGCTGATCTTGCGCATGTGGTACGGCGTGGTCCGATCGGGTGAGTAGAAGGTGATCTGGGCCGGTGCCAAGGAGGCGATGCGCGAGAGGGACGCGTCCCCCGTGTGCGCCTGACGGAGATCGCGCTCGAACGTGTCCGCCGCCAGGCGCACGCTGGCCTCGGTCTGGAGCCGCGCTTCCACGTCGGCGGCTTGGCGCACGCCGGTGTTCAGCGTGCCGTAGACCAGGAGCAGCACGATGCCGAGGATGCTGGTCGCCACGGTCACCTCGATGAGGGTGAAGCCGCGGTCGCCCCGTCGCCGGCGGGTCATGCCTTCGGCACCGTCAGTGTCACGGACACGGTCGCCCCGACGGCGGGGCTGGCGGCGGTGCCCGTGACCTCGGTGTAGGTCGACTGGGCGGGCACGTAGACGGCGTAGGCCGGCGTCGTGCCGGCGGGCACGACGATGGTGGCGATGCCGGTGCTGGCGGTCACGCCCGATGCGGCGATGGAGCCCGGACCGCCGGTCAGCACCACGGTCGAGCCGACGATCAACGCGCCGGTGGAGCTCACGAGCTTCACCTTGACCTGACCAGTCGGGTACGTCGCCATGGCGAGCGCCACGTCGGTGGTCACCGTCGCCGGGTAGCCGGCCGCCATCTTGAACGTGCTCTTGGCCGAGAAGACGCCGCCCGCCGCGCTGGCCCCCACGGTGTAGTCGACGCCGGGTATCAGCCGCGCCCCGGCCACCGTGGTCACGGCCGTGTCGGCGCCAGTGGCGGCGACCGTGCCGGCTCCTCTCGACGACGAGATGGTGAGGGTGGCGGCGCCCGTGTACGGCAGGCCGGCTTCGGTGACGAGGTGGACGTTCAAGGTGACGGGCTTGAAGACGCGCAGGACGGTGTTGAAGATCGCCCCGGGCGTCAGCGCTGTGCTGGCGGCGGTCGCGGGTGGAAGGTCCTCCGGGAAGACCTGATAGCCCGGTGCACTGACGGTGACCGTGTACTTGCTCGTGGTTCCGGACGCGGTCGTCGGCTCGAGGGCGGCGAAGCTGACCTTGCCGGCGGCGTCGGTGGTGTCCGAGATGGGAGCGTCGGGACCGGAGCCCAGGCTCACAATGGCGCCGACGACAGGCTCCGAAATGGCGTCGTCGATGATCTGCACCTTGACCAGCCCCTTGCTGCGCGACGGCTCGGTGGGTGGGGCCACGAACGTCTGTACCTTGGCGAGGGAGTTCGTCGACCCGGCGAGGGTGACCGTGACGGTGACGGATTTGTAGTTGGCGCCCGTCTCGGTGCCGACGGCGGCGGGGAGCGGGTCGTTCACGAAGGAGATGCGGGTGGCGACCGTGAGGACCTGCCCGCCGTTGATGACGGTGCGGGTGGGGGCCATCAGGCCGGCGGGGTTGCCGCCGATCGTGCCGAGATCGTCGTAGGCCAGCCGCCGGGCGTCCTCGAGCTGCGACGAGGCCGCTCCTTCGGCGACGGTGCGCGCCTTCGACGCCCGAAACGACGTCAGCGCGGCGCTGAGCGTCATGGCGAAGGCGGTGGCCAAGATGGCGAACACGACCGTGGCGACGAGCACCTCGACGATCGTGAAGCCGCCGTCAGCGTTGTGGGCCGGGCGCCCGCCGGCGAACGGGGGATCCGAACCCGAATCCCCCTTCGTCGCTTTCTGGTCGGGTCGGCGTCGAGCCGGACCGGTCACCAGCCGGTGGCGGTGTACGCGACGCCCAGCGTTGCGGCATTCGTACCCGTGCACGCACTGGTGCCCTTGGTGTACGTCGTGCCTGTACCGGTGGCGGCCGTGACGTCATCTCGGATGAAGAAGCACGTGCCGGAGGCCGACTTGGCGGCGGCATAGAACACGGTCGCCGGGCTCGCACTGAAATTGACCGATACCGTCTTTGCTTCGGTCGATGCCGTAGCCGCGGGGACAAAGGCGATTGACGGCTCACCCAGCTCCAAGGCCACATCCGTTGCCTTGCTGTAGTCGGAACCTTCGGCGAAGATCGTCTTGGCCGCGGTGACCGTGTTTCGTAGCGACGATTGGGCGCTGCGGTCCTTGGCCTTGTTCTGGCTGCCGAGGAAGGTCGGGATAGCGATGGCCAGCAGCACGGCGATGATCATCACGACCACCATCAGTTCGATGAGCGTGAAGCCCTCGTCGTGTTGGCGACGGTGCGCCAGTCCGGCCCTTAAAGTGAACATTGCTCCTCCGAGCGTGAAGTTGTTGGTGCACCGACGCGCCCTTTGGCCGGCGACGAAGGGGATCCATGCCGGGTCCCCTTCGCCCCGCCCTCATCGCCGAGCGCTACGCCTACCAGCCGTTGGCGGTGTAGGTGACTGTGGCGGCAGTGGTGCCGTCGCAGTTCGTAGGCGAACCCTTCGAGTACGTCGTGCCGTCCCCGGTCGACGCGGTGACGTTGTCCTTGATGAAGTAGCACGTGCCCGAAGCGGACTTCGCGGCGGCGTAGAAGATCGAGCCCCCGGCGGCACCCGGAACGATTGAGATCGTCTTGGCGTCGAGTGATGGCGTAGCAGCGACGACAAAGGTGAGCGAGGGTTCGCCAGCCTTCAGCGCGGCGACGTCGGCTTTGCTGTAATCGCTGCTGTCGGTGTAAATGGTCTTTGCCGCGGTGAGTGTGTTGCGCAATGACGATTGGGCGGCGCGGTCCTTGGCCTTGTTCTGGCTACCGAGGAAGGTGGGGATGGCGATGGCGAGGAGGACGGCGATGATCATCACGACCACCATGAGCTCAATGAGGGTGAATCCCTCGTCGTGCTTGCGCCTCTGTGTCAGCGTGGATTGGAAAGTGGACATGTGCTCCTCCGAGCGTGAAGTTGTTGTACTGCGTTCGATGTGGTCGTCGGACAGGGACGCAGAGGGGCTCCTTCGTGGACCCTCTGCGTCGCTTGGCCCGTGGCGCCAGGCGTTGGTTACCAGCCGGCGGCGCTGTAGCCGGCGGGCAGCACAGCGGACGCGGCGTCGCCGGTGCACGCTCCCGTCGCCTTGGCGTAGGTAGTGCCCGTCCCGGTCGTGGTGGTGACGTCGTCCTTGATGTAGAAGCACGTCCCGGATGCAGACTTGGCAGCGGCGTAGAAGATCGTTGCCGAGGCGGGCGTCGTGACGAGCGAGACCTGCTTGGGGTCGGCCGACGCAGCTGTCTGGAAGGTGATCGACGGTTCGCCGGCGTTGAGCAACGCGACGGTGGCCAGCTTGTAGTCGCTGCCGTCGGTGTAGATCGTCTTGGCTGCCGTGACGGCGTTGCGCAGTGAGGACTGAGCCGAACGGTCCTTGGCCTTGTTCTGGCTGCCGAGGAAGGTGGGGATGGCGATGGCCAAGAGGACGGCGATGATCATCACGACCACCATGAGCTCGATGAGGGTGAAGCCCTCGTCGTGCTTGCGCCTCTGCGCCACTGTTGACATCAGGCTTGACATGGCAATCTCCAGGATCTCGTTCGTCTTCTTGTCTGCCCCACCCTGAACGGCCAGCAGGCGGCTCACATGAGGATTCGCGTGAATCTCCTCGGCCTGATCAGGCTGCATAGCGCGTTCGTCCCCCATGCGGGGGGTACCGGAAGGGCGTGACTGACCGACCACTCAGGGTATGAACGATCCGTCGGCCGACCGCCTCCTCCTCGAGTGGGAGTCCCGTGTCGTGGCCACGCTGTCCCTCGTGCACCACGTCGTCGCCGACGTGGCCGGGCGTCTCCCACGGTTCGTCGACCGCGACGAGCTGATCTCGGCGGGCATGCTGGGCCTCACCCAGGCCGCTCGCAGCTTCGATCCTGCCCACGGCGTGACCTTCCAGGTCTTCGCCCGGGTCCGCATCCGCGGCGCCGTCCTGGACGAGCTGCGCAACCGCGATCAGCTGAGTCGCGGGGCACGCCGCCGGGCCACCGACGTGAGCACGGTGACGACCAGGATGCAGGGCGAGCTCGGCCGCTGCCCGTCCGACGCCGAAGTGGCGGCGAGCATGGACGTGGACGGCTCGGTGGTGCGACGGGCCCACGAGGACCTGACCCGAGCGGCGGCGTTGGAGAACCCGATGCGTTCGCTCGGCGTCGGCGAGGAAGCGGGCGTGGCCGCCACCGAAGCCGATCCCATGGCCCAGCTGCTCGACGCCGAGTTGCGCGGGTACCTGATCGACGCGGTGGCGGCGCTGCCCGAGCGCTTGCGGGTCATCGTGGTCGCTCACTTCTTCGACGAGCGCGAGATGCGCGACATCGCCGTCGAGCTGGGTGTCACCGCCTCACGGGTGTCGCAGCTGTGTGCCGAGGCGGTCGTGCTGTTGCGGGGCGTGCTCAAGGCCCAACTCGATCCGAGCGCAGCGGACGAGGTCGCCGTCCCGACCGGGCGGGCGGCTCGCCGCAAGGCGGCGTACAACCGGGTCGTGGCCGGCGCGTCGACGGTGGCCGTGCGGCTCGACCGCCGGCGTTCCGTGCGCGACGCCGTCAGCGCCCTCGCCGCCTGACCACCGGCCGACGGCCCGGCGGCGCCGCCCTGGATCGCGCAGGCTGCGCGTTCGGACGCTCCGGGGCGCGGCCAAGCGCGCAGGCTGCGCGTTCGGACGCTCCGGGCGCAGCAGGCCGCGTCGGACGCTCCGGGCGGCCAGCGCGCAGGCCGCGCGTTCGGACGCTCCGGGGCGCGGCCAAGCGCGCAGGCTGCGCGTTCGGACGCTCCGGGGCGCGGCCAAGCGCGCAGGCTGCGCGTTCGGACGCTCCGGGGCGCGGCCAGCGCGCAGGCCGCGCGGATTCAGCGCGCTTCGGACCGCCGGCAGCGGCCGCCCGGCCGTCAGGCGTCAGGCGTCAGGAAGTCGTCGACGGCGGCGCGGGCCGCGGGCTGGTCGGCCGGGTCCTTCCACCGCTCGATCAACGTCGCCGTCGGTGTGAGCGCGGCCAGCTGCTGTGACGCCTTCTTCGGGTGATGCAGATCGTCACCCTGCAACACCAGGATCGGTGTGTCGATCGTGGGCAGCAGCGCATCGGGCACGCTCCACAACAGGTCGTCGCCGCCGAACAGGTTCGTCCAGCAACCATCCCAGTCGGCCTCGGTCGCCTCGGGATGCTCGCCGGCGATGCGGTTGCGCCAGTCGTCGAAGATCGCCCGGAACGCCTCCCGGTTGCCGTCCAGCCCGATCGGTTGCATCGCCACCGCCGCCGTGATGCGTTCGGGCACCTCGGCGATGAGCTCCATGATGAACGCCCCCCCGATGCACATGCCCACGACGCTGAAGCGCTCGATCCCCAGATGGTCCATCAGCGCGATCTGGTCGGCGGCATAGCTGGGCCATCCATCCGCCGCGCTCACCGGCGCGAACGATGTGCCGGTGTTGCGCTGGTCCATGGCCACGACGAGGTGACGATCGGCGAGCGTCTCGATCGGGTTCCAGGGTGCCGCCGCCCAGGTCTCGATGCGCGACGCCCGCAGACCACCTGGTGCCAAGAGCAGGACGGGCGGACCCTCGCCCCAGGTTTCGTAGCGCAGCGTGACGGGACCGTTCTCGAGGGTCGGCACGAGCCTCGACCGTAGCGCTACCGCCACACGATCACGACGCTACGGCGGCCTCGATGTCAGTGAGGACCTTCACCATGGTGGCGGCATCGTCATCGTCGACGACGGAGAACGCCGGCAGCAGGAGCTCGTCGGTCATCGCCTCGGCCCTGGCCCAGCTGGCGCGGTCGTCGTCGGTGACGCCCGGCGGGCTGTCACCCCAGCCGAAGTCCTTGTAGTCGTCGGGGCGACGGAGGTAGTGGGCGACCTCGGCCGTCAACCCCACGGCCCGTACGGCGACCAGGTGGGTGCTGCCGCGCAGCTCGCGCAGCACGGCGATGAGTTGCATCGCCCGGCCCGGGAGATCGTCGGGCAGGGGGGCGCCGGCGATGCCGGCGTAGAGGGTGAGGCCCGCAGGATCGACGGCGGCGATGATGTCTTCGGCGGCGGTGCAGAACACGTCCAGGTCGGCAACCCCCGAGATGTGGTCACGGCCGAACTGGCGGCAGCACTCGAGATAGGCGCTGGCCGCCGCCGGTGGTGCCACCTTGGCCCGACCGGTCGTCCAGAGACGCTGAACGAGCGCGGGGTTGAAGTAGCCGAAGGCGCTGACCACCACACCGGGCTCGACGTCGCCCATGACGCCACCGCGGCCGAGGAAGTAGAACCGGAAACCGTCGAGACCCAGCTCCTTGCCGACGGCGAGCGTCTTCGGGTCGAAGTAGAAGGCAGCACCGAGGGACGCCAGCTTGGGGGCGGCCGCCGTGATCAGTTCGTCAGTTGTCACGCCGGCACCGTACGAGGTCGGGGCATCGAAGAGCCAGCGGACGGCGACCTCCCGAGGGAGCGGCTTGGAGCCGGATGGCCAGAAACCGTTACCTTGCCCGCGTGTTCGTTCGAGAACGACGTGGAGGCGCCCAATGACCGGTCGGCTGGAAGGCAAGGTGGCAGTGATCACCGGAGGGGCATCGGGCATCGGTGCCGCCACGGCGGAATTGTTCGTGGCGGAAGGTGCACGGGTCGTGATCGGCGATCTGCAGGCCGAGGTGGGCGAGGAGAGCGCCGGGCGCCTCGGGCCCAACTGCGCGTTCCAGCCCTGCGACGTGTCGAAGGAGTCCGACGTCGCCGCCCTCGTCGATGCCGCGACCTCGCGCTGGGGCGCCCTGGACGTCATCTTCAACAACGCCGGCTTCGGTGGCGCCCTCGGCCCCATCGAGTCGCTGACGGAAGAAGACATCGACATCACCTTCGACGTGCTGTTGAAGGGCGTCATCTTCGGCATGAAGTACGCCGCACCGGTGATGAAGGCGCAGGAATCCGGCTCCATCATCTCGACCGCGTCGGTCGCCGGACTGCTGTCGGGCAGCGGGCCGCACCTGTACAACGTGGCCAAGGCGGCTGTCATCCACCTGACCCACAGCGTCGCCACCGAGCTGGCCGAGCAGAACATCCGGGTGAACTGCATCTGCCCGGGGTTCATCGCCACCCCGCTGGCCGCCAACTCGCCGATCAGCATGAGGGGCCGTGACGCCGCCGAAGATCGCATGGAGAAGATGCGCGAGCGCTCGGGTCTGGCGCAGCCTCTGCACCGCGTCGGCGAGGCGACCGACATCGCCAACGCCGCGCTGTTCCTGGCGTCCGACGACAGCACGTGGATCACCGGCATCGAGATGGTGGTGGACGGCGGGTTCCGCCTCGGGACCCCGTGGCGCAGGCAGGCGTCGTGGCTGACCGAGTCCCACCCGATCCGCATCTACCGCCCCGAAGGTCGCTGACAGATGGGCCGTGCAGCAGTACAGCAGCAAGGATGGGTGACGTGAAGATCTCCGTGGAGTTCCCGAGCGTGGCCTACCGGGAGGGGCCGGCCAAGGTCGTCGAACTGGCCAAGGCGATCGAGGCCATCGGCTACGACGACCTCGCCATGTTCGACCACGTCGTGATGGGCTACGCGACCGAGACGCGCAAGGCGCCGATGTACCCGTCGCAGATGCCCATCCTCGAAGCACTGGTCACGTTGGGCTTCGTGGCCGCGGTCACGGAGCGCGTCAGCCTGTCGACCGAAGTGCTCGTCCTGCCGCAGCGCCAGGCCATCCTGGTGGCCAAACAGGTGAGCACCCTCGACACGCTGTCGGATGGCCGCGTGCGCCTCGGCGTCGGGGTGGGCTGGCAGGAAGTCGAGTACCTGTCGCTCGGCGAGGACTTCACCGACCGCGGCCGGCTCATGGACGAGGCCATCGAGCTGCTGCCGCGTGCTGGGGTGAGGAGCGCATCGAGCGACGGGGACGGCGCTTCGACGCCGATGCCATCGCCATGGAGCCGAAGCCGCCGCGGGGCGACCGGCTGCCCATCTGGATCGGTGGCGGCGGCTCCGCGGCCCTGCGCCGGACCGGTCAGGTGGGCGATGGCTGGATGGGCTCGCTCACCGGCGACGAGCAGCGCGACCGCGCCGCCATCGACGAGATCCGGCGCCATGCCGAGGCCGCCGGCCGCGACCCGATGACCATCGAGCTCCAGGCGATGCTCGCTCCACCCCCGCGTGACGCCGGCGGCAAGGCCTTCTACCAGGACCACGATCGGGTGGTGCGGCGAGCGGAGGAGATGGCGGCGCTGGGCTTCGGTTGGATCGCCGTGAACGCCACCGCGGTGTTCCAGGCCGGCGCCCGCAGCGTCGACGCCATCGCCGAAGCGCTGGGCACGCTCCACGACCGGCTTCGAAGCGCCGTCGGTTGACACCTCCGGGCGACCAGCCCGGACGCCGGCGTCAGCCGAAGTTCATGGCGCCGGGCATGCCGCCGTCGACGACGATGGTCTGGCCGGTGATCGTGTCGGCCCGGCACAGCAGCACGGTGGCGTCGGCGATGTCGACGGGGCTGCCGACCTTGCCCAGTACGGCCTGGCGCCGGGCGCCGGCGGAGACCTCCTCAGGAAGGCGCAGGGCCATGCGGGTGCCTTCGACGAGTCCGGGCGCGACGCAGTTGACCGAGATGGCGGGGGCCAAAGCGACGGCCAGGCAGTGGGTGAGATGGATGAGCCCGGCCTTGGAGCACGAGTAGGCGATGCTGCTGGAACCGGGGCTGAGCCCACCGACCGATGCGATGTTCACGATGCGGCCGCCGTCGCCTTCGGCCAGCGGCCCCGCCAGCGCCCGGCTGAGGAGGAACGGGCCGCGAAGGTTGGTCTCCAGCACCCGGTCCCAGGTCGCGCTGTCGAGCAGCTCGATCTGGCGGAAGGGGATGCCGATGTTCCAGGCGGCGTTGTTGATCAGGATGTCGCAGCGGCCGAAGTGCTCCATCAAGGCGGCGGCGGCGGCGTCGATGGAGGTCTCGTCGCGCTGGTCGAGGGCGATGGCGTGAGCGCGGCGGCCTTGGGCGGCGACGGCGGCGGCTGTCTTCTCGGCGCCCTCGGTGTTGCCCACGTAGCTCGAGCGCGATGTCGCAGCCCTCAGCGGCGAGGGCCTCACAGATGGCGGCGCCGATGTCGCCCGAACCCCCGGTCACGAACGCCACCTTGTCGGTCAGTTCCATTCGGGCGATGCTAAACGCCGCGGCCGAAGCGGCCTCCTCGGCGCCGAGGACCGGCCCGGTCACGACCTGCGCCGCACGTATCGGACGTTCGACGCGGCGTTCGAGCGACGGCTCAACGGCGCGCTGCGCCAACGCGTGCGCTGACCTGAAGGCCACCATCAGGGCGCGGTCGTGGAGGTTGCCGGCTGTTTGAAGACGGGCGGCGGCAGCGGGCGCGAGGACCGATGGTAAAGCTCCCAGAAATCGTTCGACGCCACGAGGTCGAACGCGCTCGAGACCAAGGCGAGGTCGACCTGTGCCTGCGCGTCGCGGTTCTTGGGCATCACGATGTATTCGACGCGTTCGGCCCTGTCCTCCAGGCGGCCGCCTTCCAGGTTGGTGTCGTTGCCGTAGAGCACGATCCGGAAGGGGTTGGGGAATTGGTAGATCTCTACCCGGTGCGTCAACTGCGGCGTCGCGCTGTAGTACGCCGAGACGACTGCGTCCTTCGGGATGCCGGCGGCGATCTCGCGGAAGGACACCGCGACCGCGTTGTCGGGCGACCAATACCCCACCTCGGCGCGCGAGAACGGCATGGGCCCCCAGAGGTATGCGGTCAGGACCGCCGCCACCCCGACGGCGGCGACGGCGGGTGTCCTCAGTTGCCGCCTGAAGCCCGCGACTCCGTAGACAGTGCCCATCGCCAGCGTCGGCACGATGATGAGCGAGTAGTGGTACTTGATGTCGTACTGGTACGAGAACGTCGACACGATGTTGGCGGCCAGCACGACGGAGCCGATCGCGGCGACACTTGGCCGCCGCAGGAACATCCACGCGAAGGGCGTAAGCATCTGCCACACGTACCACGGGCGGTCGTCGGACTTGAGGTGGTCGACGACGTCGAGTGGGTGGGTGAACAGCCGTCCCACGAAGCCGAACGGTCCGCCGAAGGGGATCCGCCACGCGTTTCGAGTCGCCATGCCAGTGAGCCCGCGCATGACGATGAGCATGGCAATGGCCATGAAGCCCAGGCTGCCGGCGATGGTCAGGAGACCGATCCGCCGGTCGCGCTTGAAGGCGACCCAGATGCCGAGCGGCACGATGAGCAGCGACACGTCCTCCTTCACGAGCAAGGACAGCGCGACGAATACGACGTACGCCTTCCAACGCCTCGTGAGCGCCGCCCAGATGGCGAACCCTACGAGGACGCCGAGGAAGGAGTCCGGGTGGAAGTTCTCGACGTTCGTCCAGCCGACAGCCGGATGGAGGAGATAGGCCGCGGCGAGCACAAAGGCCATCCATTCCGACTGGAGGCGGCGCCGGGCGTACAGGAAGATCGGCACCGCGCCGAGGCCGATGGCCAGCGACTGCGCGAACAGCAAGGTGCCCGCTGCCGGGAACAGCCAATACAAGGGCACGAGGAAGACGAGGATGAAGGACGTGTGGTCGCCCATCAGGTTGCGGCCCATCAACGTGATGAACGGGGCGTGGAAGCGCGACATCAGCCATAGGCCCTGGTCGTAGAGCCCGAAGTCGTAGCTCGACGTGCCCAGGCCGTGGTGGGCGTCCAGCGTGCGCTTCGTGAAGTAGGCGACATAGAACGTCACCACGGTGATGAGGGCGACCCACCAGAAATTGACCTGTCGCCAGCCCGACGGCGCGGCGGGCCGGTCGTGCGTGTCGGCCCCACCCGTCCCGGCCACCATCGGAGGAGAGTCAATCCCCGTCACCCGACCATCTTGACCGCTCGCGCGCGACGGCCGGACCCCGATAGGCGGGTTGGTGCGAGAGCAGGCGCGGCCATGAGGATGGGTGCATGAACGACCCCGTTCAGCCAGGCGAGCTGCGTGTCGTCCCGGCCAACCAGGCGACGTGGCGGGACCTGGAGGCGGTCTTCGGCGCCGCCGACTACCCGTTCCACTGCCAATGCCAGCGATTCAAGGTCACCGGCTGGTTGTGGCGCGACACCAGCCTGGAGGAGCGCCAAGCCATGCAGCGCGCCAGTACCGCCTGCGGCAACCCGGAGGCCGAGCACACCAGCGGCCTCGTCGCCTATCTGGGCGATGAGCCGGTCGGGTGGGTCGCGGTCGAGCCGCGCGACCGCGGTCGAGGGCTACGTTATGGTGACCCAACCGTTCGTGGAGATCACCTGGGGCGAGCTCCACGTCGGGGCGGCGCAGGTCTTCACCGAGGCCGGCTTCGCGGAAGTCAGTGCCCCCACCAAACGCCGGCGGGTGATGCGAATCGACTTCTGACCCAGGAGCCTGCGTCGAAGGTGGCTACGAGCTGGCGCCGCCCTCGTACTCGGCGTCGGTGACGTGCTCGCCCCACTCCGCCGTCCCCTCGGTGATGGAGAGGTGGGTCATGAAGTGATCGGCGGTCGCACCGTGCCAGTGCCATTCGTCCGACGGCGTGTAGATGACGTCGCCCGAACGGATGCTGACGATGGGTTCGTCGCGGGACTGCAAGAGCCCTTCGCCCTCGGTGACGAAGAGGGTCTGCCCAAGGCTGTGGGAGTGCCAGGCGGTGCGGGCCCCGGGTGTGAAGTGCACGGCGTTGACACCGAGGCGCGAGCCGTCGCGGCCTTGGGCGATGGGGTCGAGCCAGACATCGCCGGTGAACCAGTTCGCCGGTCCTTTGATGGACGGCTTCTTGGGCTGGAGCTCCATGTCGCTTCTCCTCGTTGGTGACGTCGGCGGCGCGTCCGTCGGCGCTTGCCGCCGGCGGTCAACGCCAGGAATCGAGCGTATGTTGCCAGGACGAGTCACCGAGCGAGCGAAACCGCTCGGGTTGCGTGACTACAACCGTTGCGGCCGACGCTGGCGCTGGCCCCGGGTGATCTCGGTGGCGAGGGCGTCGAGGCGCTGGTGCCAGAATCCGCGCAGGTCGGACAGCCAGCGGTCGACGGCGTCGATGCCCGACAGGTCGAGCGAGTAGAGGCGTCTGGTCCCTTGCGGGCGGACCGTCGCGAAGCCGCTCTCCCTCAGAACTCGCAAGTGCTGCGACACGGCCGGTTGAGAGATCCCGAACTCGTCGCCGATGACGGCCACGACGTCGCCCGACGTCCGCTCGGCATCGGCCAGCAGCTCGAGGATGCGCCGCCGGACCGGGTCGCCCAGGACGTCGAAGGCGTTCACTCGTCGGCGGGCGCGTAGAAGTCCGTGACCCGTGCCGCCGCCGCACGGGCCGGCTCCGCTCCTGTACCTCCGGCGATCGACGCCTCGCCCCACGCGGTGCTCGACCGAACGATGAACCCGCGCCCCGCCGGCGAACGCTGCCAGCTCTCGACCTTCTCGGGATCGACGGTCTCACCACGCGCGAGGTGCAGGCCGAGCCCCAGCAGCCCAAGATCCCAACCCACGCCCACCGCGCCCGGACCGTACTGGTCCCACCGGTCGTCAGGCACGTGGGCCAGATGTCGCAGCTCGAGGTGAGCCACGCCCGCTTCCGCATCGTCGCGGAGTTCGACCGTCACCCAGCTGATCTCGCCGCCGTACTCCCAGGTGATCTCGAAACGGCGGGGCGGGTCGCACTGGAGGATCTCGCCCGCGGCGTTCCCCTCGAGCTGGTAACGACCGCCGGGGCGTAGGTCGCCGGTGATCGGCAGGAACCAGCGAGGGATGCGTTCGACGTTCGTGACTGCGTCCCAGAGATCCTCGACGCCGGTCGGGTAGGTCCGTCCTGCGATCACCAGCTTGGCCGGCCGTCCGTTGCGGTCGACCGTCTCTACGGTGCGGGTGACGAGGCCGGCCGTGGCGATGGCGTCGATGTCCATCGATCTAATATAAGCAAGTTCGAATATAAGTACAAGACGGTACATGGCTCCTGGAGCTAGCGATCGCGGGACGGTGCCCAGCGCAGGCGTCAGTTGGAGGTGAGCGCGACTGCGACCCCGAGCGACGTTCGCGGCGGCGCCGAGGTCGCCATCGCCAGTGACGAAGACGAGATCGTCGTCTCTCGCGGCCAGCACGGCCGCGAGGTGCACGGCGTCGTAGCCACGTAGTCCGTGCGCTCGGGCAAGTTCTCCTGCTGCACGGGCGAGGTAGGCCGTGATCTCAACGTGATCGATTTGGGTAGTGATCGAATCGAGCTCGGCGACGGCCGCGACGAGCTGCGCCTTCGTGATGCAACGCATCCGCTCGGCCCGCGCCAGCGCCGCGCTCGCTTCCGGATACAGCAGGCGCACGCTGCTGATTCTGGTGGCGTCGTCCCAGATGCGGTTCGCTTTGGCGGAGCTGGGTTCGTCGATGATCAGGGGGACAGCGGCTGAGGTGTCGAAGTAGGCGATCACTGCCGCTGATCGGCGACCAGGTCGCTGACCGTGCCCTGGGCTGGGATTCCGCGCGCTGGGCGCGGGCGTTTTGTTGTCACGGCGGGCGTGACGAGTCCTTCCTTGATGAGCCGGTCGATCGTTCGAGGCTGTTCAAGTGGGACCAGCCTGGCTATGGCCGTCCCGTGGTCTGTCACGGTCACCTCGTGGCCCTCACGGACGACCTCGAGGTATCGACTGAGGTGGTCTCGGAGTTCACGTACGCCGGCCTCCATTCGTCCAGTATGGCGCGACCTGCCCACCGTGCGGGTCCGTCGGATCTGCTGCTCGACGGGCTTGCGACACTGATAGTCGAAGGGCGCGTCGCCGCCGCGCCGATGCTGAGACGCGCCGTGAGCGGGTTCCGCGGCGAGAACGTTCCGGTCGAGCAGCTGCTCCAGTGGGGCATCTTGGCCTCGTCCGCGGCGGTCACGCTCTGGGACTTCGAGAGCTGGAACGCGGTGAGCAACCGCCAGATCGAGCTCGCCCGGGCCGCCGGCGCGCTCGGTCCACTGTCGATCGCGCCGAACGGACAGGGCATGATCGCCACGTGGAGCGGTGAGTTCGAGGCCGCCGCCTCGTTGAGCGCCGAGGACGATGCCCTCAAGGAGGCGACGGGAACCCGCATCGCCCCGTACGGCGCCATGCTGCTCGCCGCTTACCAGGGACGCACGGACCAGGCCATCACGCTGATCAAGACCACCATCGACAACGCCCTCGCGGGGGGCGAGGGCGTTGGCGTCACCCTCGCCCGCTGGACGACCGCGGTCCTGAACAACAGCCTCGGTCGCTACGGCGACGCGCTGGCCGCCGCCCAGATCGCGAGCGAGCAGAATCCTGGGTTCTTCATCTCCGACTGGGCGCTGCCCGAGCCGATCGAGGGCCCTGTTGAGCGAGGGCAAGGTGGCCGAGGGTCTGTACCACGAGGCGCTCGAGCGCCTAGGCCGTACGCCGCTGCGTCCCGAGCTCGCCCGCGCCCACCTTCTCTTCGGTGAGTGGCTGCGTCGCGGGAACCGCCGGGTTGACGCCAGGGCTCAGCTGCGCGCAGCGTACGACATGTTCTCGTCGATGGGTGCCGGCGGATTCGCCGACCGGGCGCGACGAGAGTTGCTGGCCACGGGGGAGACGGTGCGTCATCGGCGGGAAGAGGCCCGCGACGCGCTCACGCCCCAGGAGGAGCACATCGCGCGATTGGCCCGCGACGGGCGCACCAACCCCGAGATCGGCGCCGAGCTCTACATCAGTGCTCGCACCGTCGAGCGGCACCTGCGCACGGTGTTCACCAAGCTCGGGATCAGCACCCGCAAGGGCCTCCACGACGCGCTGCCGAACCGGGACCGCAGCGCCGCGTCGGCTATGGGGCAGGCGATCTGACCAGGGTGCCGTCCAGGGTGTCTCACGGGCGCGACCTGGCGCGGGAGGTGCGAAGGTGACGTCCATGAGCGGGCTCTTCGATCGCCTTCCCCTCCCGGTCAGATCCAAGCTGCCGGGCTTCACGGGCGCGACCGGCTGGCTGAACAGCGAGCCGCTGACACCGGCCGACCTGCGGGGCAAGGTCGTCCTCGTCGACTTCTGGACCTTCACGTGCATCAACTGGATCCGGACGCTTCCCTATCTCCGTGCATGGGCCGAGACGTACGGCCCCCACGGCGTGGCCGTGGTCGGCGTGCACACACCTGAGTTCGGCATCGAGCACGACGTCGACAGCGTTGGGCGAGCGGCCACGCGCCTGCGCGTCGACTATCCGATCGCGCTCGACAACGACTACGCCGTGTGGCAGGCGTTTGCCAACCACTACTGGCCGGCGCTCTACATCGCTGATGCCGAGGGCCGCATTCGGCACCACCACTTCGGTGAAGGCGGTTACGAGACCTCGGAGCGAGTCATCCGCCATCTGCTCGCCGATGCCGGAGCAACCGACTTGCCCGAGGGCCCCGCACCCGTCGAGGTGCAGGGCATCGAAGCACCGGCTGACTGGGACAACGTGGGCTCTCCCGAAACGTACGTTGGTCTGGCGCAGGCGGTCGGCTTCGCGTCGCCCGGCGGCGGTGTGCCCGACGAGGCCCACCTGTACACCGTGCCATCGCGCCTGCGTATCAACGAGTGGGCGTTGGCGGGCCGCTGGACCCTGCGCCGCGAGGCGGCGGTGGTGAACGAATCCAACGGCTCCATCACGTACCGCTTCCACACGCGAGATGTGAACCTCATCCTCGCACCGCCGACGGAGGACGTGCCGGCGCACTTCCGCGTTCGGCTCGACGGTCAATCGCCCGGCAACGCGCACGGACTGGACGTCGACGACGACGGCCATGGCATCGTCACCGAGCCACGCCTCTACCAGTTGATCCGGCAACCGGCGCCGGTCAATGATCGGGTGTTCGAGATCGAGTTCCTCGATCCCGGCGCGGCCGCGTTCTGTTTCACGTTCGGCTGAGCGCGAGACACATCGAAAGGACCCCGACCATGCGCCCCGACATCGCCCCCGGCGGCATCTTCCCGGACTATGAGCTGCCCGATCACACCGACACGCCGCGCCGGCTCAGCGAGCTGCAAGGCGACGACCCCCTCATCCTCACGCTGGCGCGCGGCCACTACTGCCCGAAGGAGCACCAGCAGCACCTCGAGCTTGCCGCGTTCTATCCCAAGATCGCGGTGGCCTACACCCAGATCGTGACCATCTCGACCGACGCCCATCACGAGCTACAGGAGTTCCGTGCCTCGCTCGGCGCCCAGTGGTCCTTCCTTTCGGACCCGGGGCGCATCATCCAGAAGGACCTCGACATCCAGGAGTACACCGATCCCGAGCACGACCCCATGATCCCGCACACCCTCGTGCTCAAGCCCGGACTGATCGTTCACCGCGTCTACAACGGCTACTGGTACTGGGGGCGGCCCTCGACCGACGACCTCCGCCACGACCTGCGGGCCGTCATGAGCGAGATCCGGCCCGACTGGGACCTCAGCACTCCCGGATTGCGGGACGCCTGGAACGCGGGCGATCTCTCCCACTTCCATGGTTGGGACAAGCGAGCCGCCACCGACGAGAGCTCGGCCTGAGCGCGCGTCGCCGCCGCTACGTCGTGGGCGCGTCGGGCGGCGATGGCTCGGGAATCGTGGGTTCGGAGGACTGGGTGGCCTCGACCAGCACCGCCACCTCTCGAACGCACAGTTGGACCAGGTCCCAGAGGTCCGGCACCAGCTCGCGGCTCGACACCAGGCCGAAGTCGAGCGTGCCGAGGTAGCTCTGCACCGTGATGTTGAGCCCTTGCCCGTCGGTGACGGTCGAGACCGGGTAGTAGTGCTTCATCAGGGCGCCGGCCAGGTACAGCGGATGGCGCGGGCCAGGAACGTTCGAGATGACCAGGTTCACCGGCGGGTTGATGCGATCGGCGATCCGCAGGCGCGACGCCATGCGAGCCGCTCGGGTGGCCAGCGCCGGAGGGGAGAACCGGGCGAAGTCGGTGAGGACGTCGGCCGGCATGAGCTCGAAGCGCTCCTTGGCGCCGAGCATCGTCTCGTGGACGACCCGTACCCGCTCGACCGGGTCGGCGATGTTGGTCGGAAGTGGCGAGAGGAGGCCGGACACCCGGTTGGTCCAGCGGTCCTCCTCGTCGCCGGTACGGATCGAGACCGGGACCATGGCGACAAGCGGGGCGTCGGGGAGCGCATCGTGGGATTGGAGGTACGCCCGCAGCGCTCCCGCGCAGACCGCCATCACGACATCGTTGAGCGTCGCCCCCAATGCGTTCTTCACCGCCTTCACGTCGTCGAGGGGCACCGAGGCGAACGCGAAGCGCCGATGAGCGGTGATGCTGCGGTTGAACGGCGTGGGAGGCGCCGGCGCCGTGGGCAGCGTGGGCGGCCGGTCCGGCTCCGAAGGGCGGTTCGTGCGGGGAGGCCTGGGCATCGCCTGACGGGACAGCTCCACCATGCGGCCCAGGCCCTTGCTGCGGGTGGTGGCGGCGATCTGGCGGAAGGCCCGGGCCTGCATGCGCACGACGCGATCGGGGCTGCGAACCAGGTTGACCATCGACCGGGCCAGGAGCTCGAACGGTGACGGCACCGCATCGGGCTTCCAGTTGTCCACCTCGACCGGAGGCGTGCCGTCGGGTGTCGAGTCGAGCAGGATGGTCAGCAGTTCGGCCCCCGACGCGCCGTCGATGGTGGCGTGGTGCACCTTCTGGAGGATGGCGAAGTCGCCGTTGGGGAGTCCCTCCATGACGTACACCTCCCACAACGGATGGGCGCGATCCATGGGTCGGCCGATGATGCGCGCGACCTGCGTCGCCAGCTGCTCGTCGTCGCCCGGTGGCGGGATGGCGATGTGGCGCAGGTGGAACTCGAGGTCGAAGTCGGCGTCATTGATCCAGTAGGGATGGTCGAGCTGGAAGGGGACCTCGATCACCCGCCGGCGGAACGGCTCGAGTGACGCCATGTGCCCGTCGAGCTGGGCCCGAAAGGCTTCATACGGGTCGTATGCGGCATACGGGCGCTCGTACACCGACAGGCTGCTCACATGACCGAAGGTGCTTCCGGTCTCCATGTACAAGAACCCGGCATCCACACCAGAGAGCTGCTTCAGCACCGCTGCCTCCCGAGGTTTGAACCGAGCACCAGTTCCACAGGCGAACCTACCCCTCATCCAGCACACGATCCGCTGACGTGAAGGGAATGAACGTTGAATCAGCGCCGGGCCGAGCGGGTAGCAGGGCGAGGTCGACGAGTGGACGGAGCGTCTCATGACGGAGATCGGGTACTTCCTGTCGTCGGAGGAGCACGGCCCGAGCGAGCTGGTACGCCAGGCAAAGCTGGCGTCGGATGCCGGCATCGGGCTCGGTCTGGATCTCCGACCACTTCCACCCCTGGCTCGATGAGCAGGGCCAGAGCCCCTTCGTCTGGAGCGTCATCGGGGCAATCACCGGCGTGAGGGTAGGCCCCGGGGCCTGGCCTATCTCCAGGTTCTGAGCACGTCGCGCGCCTCCTCGATGGAGGCGACGATGCGGCCGACGTCCTCGATCGCGCCCTGGACGAAGAGGTTGACGCCCGTCGACTCGCCGCGCCTGCCGCGGAGTCGGTGAGGAGGCCGACGACGCCCTTCTTCGACGGATCCGACGGCATGAGCGCATGGAACATCCCGATCTCGCACGCGGTGCCGTCGTCCGCCGACGGGCCGTCGAGGATCGCGACCATGGCGTCGGCGCCCTCGATCCCCGGTCGGTCCTTCGCGAAGATCCACGCCGCGGTGACGTCGAGGCGCATCGACACGCCCGACAGGGGGATCTGCTGCGCACCGTTGTAGGTGTCGGGCATGTCGACGCCGCACACGTCGAGGATGGTCGCCACGATGTCGGTCGAGTGGTGGTACTGGTCACGCACCTCGCCCCCGCTGGCGATGCCCGCCGGCCAGTGGATCACCAGCGGATCGCAAACGCCCCCTGATACGTGTACCGCTTTGAACATCCCGGTACGGCGTGGAGAACGCCATCGCCCAACCTGTGGGGTAATGGTTGTACGTGTTGGGGCTCCCGAGCTCGTCGACCATCGTGAGGTTCTGTTGCAGGTCGTCGGGATAGCCGCCGAAGATCTTGCCCTCGTTGACGCAGCCGTCGGGGCTCCCTTCGCCGGACGCCCCGTTGTCGGCGCAGCAGAAGATGATCGTGTTGTCGAGCTGCCCGGACTCCTCCAGGTACTCCACGATGCGGCCCACCCGGGCGTCCGTGTACTCCGAGAACCCGGCGTACACCTCGGCCATGCGGCAGAACATGGCCTTCTCCTGCGCGCTCAGCGTGTCCCACGGTCGCACCGCGTCGGGCGGGGTGAAGGTACCGTCGGGCATCGGGTTCATCGGCGTCAACTCGGTGCCCTCGGGCAGGATGCCCTTTTCGATCATCCGAGGCAGGACCCACTCGCGATACGCCTCGTAGCCGTCATCGAAGGCACCCTTGTACTTGGCGATGTACTCGGCTGGTGCGTGATGAGGGGCATGGTTGGCGCCAGGACAGAACCACAAGTACCAGGGCTTGTCGGGTTCGGTCTGCTTCGAGTCGCGGATCATCCGCAGCGCCTGGTCGGCCAGATCCTTGGACAGGTGATAGCCGGCCTCGGGCAAGTAGGGCTGGTCGATGTAGCGGTTGTCCTCGGCCAGGCTCGGATACCAGTTGTTCGTCTCACCGCCGATGAACCCGTAGAACCGGTCGTAGCCCTGCGCCAGCGGCCAGTTCTTCTTGGATGCCCCCGCCGTCCACTCGTCGATGGGGACGTTGTGGTTCTTCCCGACCCAATAGGTGGACCAGCCCGCGTCGCGCAGGATGTTCGCCATCGTGGCGTTCTCCGGCGGGATGTGCGAGTTGTAGCCGGGGAACCCGGTGGACGACTCCGAGATCGTCGCGAACCCGTTCAGGTGATGGTTGCGTCCGGTGAGGAACGTCGAGCGCGTCGGCGAGCACAACGCCGTCGTGTGCCACTGCGAATACGTCAAGCCGTTCGCCGCCAGCCGGTCCATCGTCGGCATGTTGATCCGGCCCCCATAGGGCGACCACGCCGCACATCCCGTGTCGTCGTACAGCACGACCAGCACGTTCGGCGCTCCGGCCGGCGCCCGGTCGAAAGGAAGGCGGGCCAGTCCGCCGTCGAGTCACGGACATCGAGCTTGATCTCACCCTTGAACGGCTTGGCCACGGTCGAATCATCCAGGCGGCACTCGGCGCTACCCGACCGATCTAGCACACGCCACGATCCGACGCGGTCGCCGCCCGATCCATCCAGAAACTGCGCTCGGCCTCCTGGACAATGAGTTCGAGAGCGCGGTCGAGGCTGCGGGGCATCACCGGCCGGTCCGCGACGAGGGCACACCGTCTCACGCCTGTTCGGACTGGTCGCCCTGGCGACACGACGTTCGAACCCGGCGCCTTAGCGGTGCGTAGGAACACGGGCTGGTTCCCCAACTCACTGGTCAGCTGGAACTGAGCTTTGCTTCCTCCAGCAGTGGCTCGAACAGTTCGACCGGATTCCCAGACGGATCTTCGACGAGGATCTGCCTGCCGCCGACGCCGGTCACGATCTCGTTCCGGAAGCGGGCGCCGTTCTTCCGCAGCCTGTCGACGATATCGACAAGATCGGTCACCTCCAGCGCGAAGCGGTTCCAACCGCCCGGGGACGGACGCGTGCCGTCGGGCATCGCTTGTCCTCCTCCGCCGGCTCCACCCGGAGCGCTCAATGTCAGGCGCAGGTCGCCCCGGGCAAGCATGGCAAACGTGGGCGCGGGATGCATCACCTCCTCAAAGCCGAGCTGCTGGCAGTAGAAGGCGATGGCATCGTCGACATCGTTGACGATGTAACGCACGCTCACTGTCGCCACTGAAGCCACCTCCTGCATCAAGTCGATGTCGGCGTCGACATGGCGGCATCGCGGGCCGCCGGATCGGCAACGGCCCCGCCATCATGTCGCGGCGGGCGGTGTCCCAGAAGACCTGCTCGGAGCCGCGACGGAGGAACGCCGCGATCTGCCTACCTCTGGAGTCGGGGAGGGGGGATTTGAACCCCCGACCTCCTGCACCCAAAGCAGGTGCGCTACCGCTGCGCCACTCCCCGTTGCCATCGATGAGCCTACTGGCGAGGCAAATTGCAGGCCGTCAGCCACGGGCTAGGGTCGGCCTCAACTGATCGCACGGGGGCGCGATCGAGTCTGGAGACGTCATGACGAACACCGTCCTGGTCGCAGGGGCCAGTGGCCTTGTCGGAGCCGCTGCGGTCGAGAAGTTCCTCGCCGACGGCTGGAACGTCGTCGCCGTGTCCCGCCGCAAGCCCGAGGTCGACAGCGATCGGCCGTTCGTACACATGCCCATCGATCTGCAGGACGCGAATGCGACCCGTATGGCCGTCGACGGCCTCGGCGGCATCACCCACGTCGTCTACACCGCGGTCTACGAGAAGCCGGGGCTCATCCCGGGCTGGAGCGAGCGGGACCAGATGGACACCAATCTGGCCATGCTGCGCAACCTGATGGGGCCGCTGGGCAAGGTGGCCACGGGTCTGCAGCACGTCAGCCTCTTGCAGGGCACGAAGGCGTACGGCATCCACCTGCACCCCATGCCGGTGCCGGCGCGGGAGTACTACCCGCGCGACCAGCACGAGAACTTCTACTGGCTGCAGGAGGACTACATCCGCGAGAAGTCGGCCGCCGATGGTTGGTCGTTCAGCATCTGGCGACCGCAGCTCATCGTCGGCCCGAACTACGGCGTGGTGATGAACCTGCCGCCCATCATCGGTGCCTACGCCGCCATCTGCCGTGAGGAAGGACGGCCGTTCAGCTTCCCGGGTGGCGTGCCGTACGTGTGGGAGGCGGTGGACACCCGTCTGGTGGCCGACGCGCTGGCGTGGGGGGCGACGGCGCCGGCGGCCGTGGGCGAGACGTTCAACCTCACCAACGGCGAGGTCTTCTCGTGGCGCCAGATCTGGCCCGGCATGGCCGAGGTGCTCGGTGTCGACGTCGGCCCTGACGAGCCCGTCAGCCTGGCTCAGCTCCTGCCGGCCAAGGCCGACGTGTGGGACAAGATCGTGAGCAACCACGGTCTGCGTCCCATCCCGATGTCGGAGCTGGTGGGCGAGTCGCACCACTACGCCGACTTCTGCTTCGCCTACGGCGCCACCGAGGTGCCGCCGGCGGCGTTCGTGAGCACGGTCAAGATCAAGCAGGCCGGCTTCACGGAGACCTTCGACACCGAGGAGTCCTTCCGCTACTGGCTCCAGGTCCTCATCGACCGCAAGGTGCTCCCGCCGGCAGGATGATCGCCGGGGTCCGATCACCCCTTGCGCTTGCGGACCTTCTTGGCGGCCCGGCCGATCGGCTCGAGCTGGCGGCCGTCGAGGTCGCCTAGCTCGGCGCCGTTCTCGAACCGGACGCGGTAGCGCAACCAGTTGAACCCGTTGGCCAGGATGATCTTGCCCGAGGTTCCCGTGGGCACGCCCGGGAGATCCGTCGTCGACCGCACCGCGTCACCCCGGTCCAGCTCGAGCTGATCGGGGTGGGGCTTGGCGAGGGCGTGGGCCTTCCAGGTCGGCATCACCCGCCATTCTGGCCGATCGGGGCCGTCTCACCGAAGCCCACCGCCGGGTGAGCCGGGACCGGCCCCGGCGACACGTCCGGCCTGGTTCGCTCGGTACACTGCCTCCCCTGATGAAGAGCACGGTTGAACCCCTCGACAAGACGGAGGGCAACGAAGGGCGGACGCTGGTCAAGCTGTCCGTGGAAGTCGACGAGGCCGAGTTCGATCGCGACATGGATGCCGCGTTCCGGAAGATCGCTCGCGAGGTTCGCATCCCGGGTTTCCGCCCGGGAAAGGCACCCCGCCGCATCCTCGAGGCCCGCATCGGCACTGCCCCCGCTCGGGAGCAGGCCCTTCGTGACGCCATCCCGCAGTACCTGGCCCAGGCCGTGCGCGAGCACGCGGTCGACATCATCGCCACGCCCGAGGTCGACATCACCGCCGGCCAGGACGATGGCCCCGTGATCTTCGACGCCACGGTGGAGGTCCGGCCCACGGTCATCGTGCCCGGCTACGCCGGTCTGCGCGTCGAGCTGCCCGCGGTCGAGGTGAGCGATGAAGACGTCGACGGCCCCATAGAGACGGACCGCCGCCGCCACGGTGACGTCGCCGATGTCGACCGGCCGGCGGCCCGGGAGGACTTCGTCACCCTCGACCTCGCCGCCACGCGCGACGGCGAGCCCGTGCCCGGCCTGAACACCGAGGACTGGCAGTACGAGGTGGGCCGGGGTTGGATCGCCGACGACTTCGACGAGCACCTCATCGGCGTGTCTGCCGGCGACGAGCTCACGTTCACCACCACGCCCACGGGCACCGAGGAGCCGGCCGACTTCACCGTCACGGTGAAGAAGGTGCAGGAGCTCACCCTGCCCGAGCTGACCGACGAGTGGGTGTCGGAGAACATCGGTGAGTTCGACACCGTGGCCGAGTGGCGCGACAGCGTGCGCCAGCGCCTGTCGGAGGTCCGCCTCGGCCAGGCTCGCCAGATGCTGGTCGAGCGGGCCAGTGGCGCCCTGGCTGACCTGGTCGACGACGACCCGCCCGAGGCGCTCGTCAACAGCGAACTGCGCCAGCGGGCCGAGAGCTTCGTCATGCAGCTCCAAGCCCAGGGCATCGGGCTGGAGCAGTACCTCGCCGCCACCGGCCAGGACCAGGTTGCGCTGATGGAGGGCCTCAAGGATGCCGCCGCGCGCGCCGTCAAGGTCGACCTCGCCCTGCGCGCCGTGGCCGAGGCCGAGGACATGCAGGTCGACGACGACGAGCTGGAGCAGGAGTTCGAACGCATCGCCATCCGCGTCGGGCAGAAGCCGGCGCAGGTGCGCAAGGCCTACGAGCGCAGCGACGCCGTTCCGGAGCTCAAGGTCGAACTGCGCAAGCGCAAGGCGATGGAATGGCTGTTGCGCACGGTAGAAGTGGTTGACGGCGACGGCCGCACCATCGAGCGGTCACTGCTCCTCCCCGACGAGGAGCTGTCCGATGTCGCCACCGAGGCGACGCCGCTCACCGCGACCGACGACACCGAGGACGAAGAGACCGAGGACCACGCGTGACGAGCATTCAGAACTACTCCATCCCCATGGTGGTCGAGCAGACCAACCGTGGCGTGGAGCGGGCCTACGACCTGTACTCCAAGCTGCTCAAGGAGAACATCATCTTCCTGGGCACCCCTATCGACGACACCATCGCCAACCTGGTCTGCGCCCAGCTGATCCACCTGGAGTCGGAGAACGCCGACAAGGACATCAACATCTACATCAACAGCCCCGGTGGCGACATCACGGCGCTGTTCGCCATCTACGACACGATGCAGTTCATCAAGAACGACATCGCCACCACCTGCATCGGGGGCGCCGCCTCGGCTGCCGCGGTGCTGCTGGCGGCCGGCACCAAGGGCAAGCGCCTGGCTCTGCCCCACGCCCGCATCCTGCTCCACCAGCCGTACGGCCAGACGGGCTACGCCCAGGCCGCCGACCTGGAGATCGTGGCCAAGGAGATCCTGCGCATGCGGGAGCTCATGGACGAGATCGTGGCGCTGCACACCGGCCAGCCCATCGAGCGGGTGCACAAGGACACCGACCGGGACTTCGTGATGTCGGCCGACGAGGCCAAGGAATATGGCATCATCGACGACGTGATCGTGGCCCGCAACGCCGCCGACACGAGCGGTCCGATCCAGTAGGACGTTGGGGGAGGCTCGGGGACGTGGCCAAGTTCGGAGACTCAGGGGAGCTGCTCAAGTGCTCCTTCTGTGGGAAATCGCGAAAAGCAGGTCAAGAAGCTCATCGCCGGACCTGGCGTCTACATCTGCGATGAGTGCATCGACCTGTGCAACGAGATCATCGAGGAGGAGCTGTCGGAGACATCCGAACTCCGCTTCGACGAGCTCCCGAAGCCACGCGAGATCTACCAGTTCCTGAACGACTACGTCGTGGGCCAGGACGCCGCCAAGAAGATCCTCTCGGTGGCCGTCTACAACCACTACAAGCGCATCCAGTTCCAGACCTCGCACGGCCCTGGCCATCACGACGAGGTGGAGCTGGCCAAGTCGAACATCTTGCTGCTCGGTCCCACCGGCTGCGGCAAGACCCTCCTCGCCCAGACGCTGGCGCGCATGCTGAACGTGCCCTTCGCCATCGCCGACGCCACCGCCCTCACCGAGGCCGGCTACGTCGGTGAGGACGTCGAGAACATCCTGCTGAAGCTCATCCAGGCGGCCGACTACGACGTCAAGAAGGCCGAGACCGGCATCATCTACATCGACGAGATCGACAAGATCGCCCGCAAGAGCGAGAACCCGTCGATCACCCGTGACGTGTCGGGCGAAGGTGTGCAGCAGGCCTTGCTGAAGATCCTGGAGGGGACCACCGCCTCCGTGCCGCCGCAGGGTGGCCGCAAGCATCCCCACCAGGAGTTCATCCAGATCGACACCACGAACATCCTGTTCATCTGCGGCGGCGCGTTCGCCGGGCTGGACAAGATCATCGAGGGTCGTACCGGCGTGAAGGGCGTGGGCTTCTCGGCCCAGATCCGGTCCCGCCAGGAGCAGGACCCGGGTGAGCTGTTCGGCAAGGTGCTGCCGGAGGACCTGCTCAAGTTCGGCCTCATCCCGGAGTTCGTGGGCCGCTTGCCCGTCATTGGGGCGGTGTCCAACCTGGACCAGGACGCGCTGGTCAAGATCCTGGTCGAGCCGAAGAACGCCCTGATCAAGCAGTATCGCAAGTTCTTCGAGTTCGAAGACGTGGAGCTGGATTTCACCGAGGACGCCCTGGAAGCGGTGGCCGACCAGGCCCTGCTGCGAGGCACGGGTGCTCGCGGGCTGCGGGCCATCCTGGAAGAGGTCCTGCTCAACACCATGTACGACCTGCCCGGGCGCTCCGACGTGGGCAAGTGCGTCATCGACGCCGACACGGTGCGCACGAAGGTGAACCCCACGTTGTTGCCCCGTGAGCCGGCCCGGGTCACCCGCCCCCGCCGGGCGGCATCCTGAACTACGCCGAGGCGCTCGCCTTCCTGGACCAGCACGTCAACATGGAAAAGATGATGGGTGTGGGTCGCCCCGAGGCGCCCACGCTCGAGCGCATGGAGCGGCTGGTGTCGTCCATGGGCGATCCCCAGCGGGCGGCGCCGGTCATCCACGTCACCGGCACCAATGGCAAGGGCTCCACCGCCCAGATGATCACCCGGCTGCTGATGGCGCAGGGCCTCAGCGTCGGCACCTACACCAGCCCCCACCTGGAGCGGGTCAACGAGCGCATGACCCGCAACGGCGAGCCGATCGACGATCAGGACTTCGCCGACCAGATCGCTGCCATCGCCGACCTGGAAGTGCTGGCCGGCGTGCGGCCGTCGTGGTTCGAGATCGTGACGGCGGCCGCGTTCCGCTGGTTCGCCGACATCGCCGTCGACGTGGCCGTCCTCGAGGTCGGTCTGCTGGGCCGCTGGGATGCCACCAACGTGGCCGACGGCCAGGTCGCGGTGGTCACCAACGTCGGCATGGACCACCAGGAGCTGGCCGGTCCCACCCGGGCCCACATCGCCCGCGAGAAGGCCGGCATCGTGAAGCCCGGGTGCACGCTGGTGCTGGGCGAGACCGACCCGGAGCTGGTCGCCATCTTCCGTGCCGAGGAAGCAGCCATCGTCTGGGAGCGCGACCACGACTTCGGCGCCGTCGAGAACCAGCTCGCGCTGGGTGGGCGGCTGCTCGATCTCCGGGCGCCGTATGCCAACTACCCCGACGTGTTCCTGTCGCTCCACGGCCGCCATCAGGGCGACAACGCCGCCGTGGCCTTGACCGCGGTCGAGAGCTTCTTCGAATCCGCCCTCGACATCGAGGTCGTGCGGGAGGCGTTCGGCGACATCAAGATGCCGGGGCGCTTCGAGGTGCTGGGGCACCAGCCCCTCGTCATCATCGACGGCGCCCACAATCCGGCTGGGGCCGACATGTGCGCCATGGTGATGGCCGAGGACTTCGCGCCGGTGGGCAACGAGATCCTGGTCGTCGGGTTCCTGCGGGGCCGCGACCCGGCCGAGATGCTGAGCGCGCTCCGGGCCGACGAGGCGGCGTGGGTGATCTGCTGCACGCCGCCGTCGCCCCGCGGCATCCCGGCTGAGGAGACGGCGGCCGCCGCCCGGGCGCTGGGGTGCGACAACGTCCTGGCCATCGCCGACGTGGGCCGGGCCTGCGACGCCGCGCTGGTACGGGCCACCAGCGACGACTCGGTGCTGATCACCGGCTCGCTGTACGTCGTCGGCGAAGCCCGCGCCCACCTCAAGCGCGTCCTCGGCTAGCTCGCCCAAAGCGCGAACTGGGGAGTGTCCGCGCGTAGAGCGCGCGGACACTCCCCAGTTCGGCGGATGGTAGGGCTAGTCGACGAGCTCGGGCTCGGGGGTTGGCTCGCGGACCTCGACCGGCGGCAGGGGACCGTCGCGCTGGCGCAGCTCCCGGCACAACTTGTAGGTCACCAGGCCGGCCACCGTCGGCACGACGAACACGGCGATGCGGAACGTCCAGATCACCGAGTTCACCGACAGCCCGAACCGGGCCGACAGCACGTCCGACGACGCTGCGCCGAGCAACGTGAGGTAGAAGAACAGCACCCCCACGCCCAGCCCCGTGCGTAGCGGGCGGTCGCGGGGGCGGTCGAGCACGTGGTGCTCGACGAGGTTGTCCTTGGTGAAGTGGGCCTCGATGAACGGCGCCATGTACAGCACGCCGAAGAACACCGTCGCCAGCAGCACGCCGGGGAAGAACGGGTTCGGGATCTCGAAGCCGAAAGCGCGGATCTCCCACGGCGGGAAGATGCGCAGCGCGCCGTCCAGGAAGCCCATGTACCAGTCGGGCTGCGACGCCGCGCTCACGTCGGCCGGCCGGAAGGGCCCGTAGATCCACACGGGGTTGATCTGCACCAGCCCGGCGAGCAGGAACACCACGGCAGCGGTGAAGAAGAACAGCGACAGCGCCTTGGCGGTGTAGGTCGGCCACAGCCGTTCGCCGACCACGTTGTCGTCGCGCCGCCCAGGACCGGGGTAGTGGGTGTGCTTGTGCCGGACCAGGATCGCCAGGTGCACGGTGATGAGCACGGCAAGGATGGCCGGCACGATCAGTATGTGCAGGACGTAGAAGCGTTCCAGCAAGTCCGGTCCGGGGAACTCGCCGCCGAACACGAGCGACACGATCCACGTGCCGATGACCGGTATCGACAGCACGATGGCGTAGACGATGCGCAGGCCCGAACCGGAGAGCTGATCGTCGAGCAGCGAGTAGCCGAAGAACCCGTTGCCCATCGCCAGTAGCAGCATGGTGACGCCGATGAGCCAGTTGATCTCGCGCGGTCGCCGGAAGGCTCCCGTGAAGAACACGCGCAGCAGGTGGGCCGAGATGGCGGCGAGGAAGACGAGTGCGGCCCAGTGGTGGGCCTGTCGCATCACGATGCCCGCCCGCACGTCGAACGACAGCCGGATGGCGGACTCGTAGGCCCGTGACATCTCCACGCCCTGCAACGGCGAATAGCTGCCGGTGTAGGTGGTGCTGTCGGGGCTGGCCTCGAAGAAGAACGTCAGGAAGACGCCCGTGACGATGAGGATGGCGAAGCAGTAGAGGGCGACCTCGCCCAGCATGAAGGACCAGTGGTCCGGGAAGATCTTGTCGAGCGCCTTGCGCACCACCTTGGCCCCGCCGACGCGCTGGTCCACCCAGCGGGCGGTACGGGGGAGCAGGTGGGGGCGCACGGGTTACCGGTCCCGGTCCCAGAAGCCGGGGCCCACCGGAGCGCTGAAGTCGCCGGTGTTCAACACGTACCCCTCGTCGTCGATGCGGATGGGCAGCTGCGGCAGCGAGTCGGAAGCCGGACCGAAGATGGGGTTGCAGTGGTTGGCCACATCGAAGGTGGACTGGTGGCACGGGCACAGCAGCAGCCCGGCGCGGGCCTGGTACAGCCCTACGGGGCAGCCCATGTGGGTGCACAACTTCGAGTACGCGACGAGATCGTTCGGGGCCCAGTCCTCGCGGCCCGGCTTGGGGATGTTCTGGCCGGGCCGCAGGTGGAGGAGCAGCGTCGGCGCATCGGCAGCGCCCACGAACCCCTCCGGATAGCAGGTGACGAAGCCGTCGACGGCCAGCTCGTCGGCCTTCACCGGGCGGCCCTGCTCGGTGACCAGGCGCTTGGACCCCAGTGCGAACGGCGTCTCCTTCAGGCCCTTGCCAGGGCGGGGGCCGAGGGAGCGGATGGGAAACAGCGCGGCCACGCCCAGGGCGCCGAGCGCGCCGGCGGCCAGGGTGGCCAGGAAGCCCCGCCGGGCGATGCCGGCGCTGCCGTGGTCGAGATCTTGCAGGAACGCGGCGATGTCCTCCTCGCTGGAGGCGATCTCGCCCCGTTCCTCCTCGAACGGCCCGTGGGGCATGAACCGCTGCGCCCACAGCGCCATGCCGGCGCCGATCCCGCCGAGGACCAGGGCCAGCAGCACCCCCTCGGCCTGCGGCTGGCCGCCGCGCCAGTACACGACGGCGAGGGCGAGGGCGGCCACGATGGCCACGACGAAGGCGATCGCCGGCGCCCGCTCCGCTTTCGTCATGATGGGTCGGCGCGGCGAGGAAGACTCAGGTTTTGAGGCCACGGCGCACCCCTACGATCCACACGCTGATGGCCACGAGCCCGCCCAGCCCGACGAGCAGCGCTACCAGCCCTTCGGGCACGGGCCCGTTGCCGCCCAGTGCCGCTCCGCCCCGATCGTCGGGAGCGTGGAGGTACTCGACGTAGGCGGCGATGTTCACGGCGTCCTCGTCCGACAGCGTCGTCTCGTTGAAGACAGGCATCTCGCCCGGCCCGATCCGCATCGCCTCCACCACCTGCGTCGAGGTGGCGTACTTCAAGTGCGGCGCCGACTGGCCGTAGGAGAGCGCGCCGCCGGCTCCGGCCGACTGGTGGCACGAGGCGCAGTTGGCTCGATACAGGACACCGCCGTGGGCGACGTCGGCGCCGGCGATGTCGACCTCGGGCACGGCCGGCCCGGTCCCCAGGGACGCCACGTACGCCACCAGCGCGTCGATCTCGTCGGACGTGTACGCCGGCTGCTTGCGTGGGGGTTGGTACGGCAGGGGCTGCGCCGCGGGCATGCGCCCGGTGGTGAGGTAGAAGCTGGCGCTGGCGGCACCGACGTTGATGAGCGTGGGCGCGAGGTCGGTGCCGGTGCCGCCGGCACCGTGGCAGGACACGCAGCCCGTCAGGTACAGCGATTCGCCCTGGGCGACGAGGCCGGGTGACGGTTGGGCTTGCCGTACGACCACGGTGCCGGCGCTGGCCCGCTGCACGGCGAACAACGCGGCGGCGACGCCACAGGCCAGGACGACGGCGAACGCGGCCGAGCGATGGGGCACGTCACCTCACCACGAAGACGGTGAGGAACACGCCGATCCACACCGCGTCGACGAAGTGCCAGTAGTAGGCGCTCACGGTGAACGTGGGCCCGAGCGGCACATGCGAGTCGGTGCCGCTGACCGCCACGGCGGCGGCCACCATGAGAGCGAGGCCGCCGAGGAGATGCAGGCCGTGGAAGCCGGTCAGCAGGTAGTAGATCGAGCCGTAGGCATGGTCGGTCATGGTGAAGTCGTTGCCGGCCCACTCCAGACCGAGGTTCACGAGGAACAGCGACCCCAGCACGAACGTCACGAACAACCAGCGCAGCGCCCGGCGTCGGTCACCCCGCTCGGCGGCGGCCACGCTGGAGTGCATCGTGACGCTCGACACCACCAGCACGACGGTGAAGACGAATGCCCGCAGCGTGTTCAGTTCGACGTCGGGCGGCGGCCAGTCGGCGTCGACGCTGCGCAGGGTGTAGTAGGCCGCGAAGAGCCCGCCGAAGAACATCAGCTCCGACGCCAGCCACACCACCACCCCGACGGCGAGCGGGCTCGCCCGGCGATGGGCCAGGCCGGCCGGAGGCGCCGCCCGCGGCGGCGTGCCGTCGGGCTCAGGCCGCGCCACAGGTGTGGCGGCGGACGACCCAGTCACACGTCGGGTTGTAGCACAAGCCACGGTTGTGCCGTGACCAGTCGTAGCCGGGCTACGGTCCCTACGTGGCGTCCCCGCCTCCGGCACCATCGCTGCGGACGCTCCTGCTCCCGGCGCACGTCGACTTCCTCGCGCTCGTGCTCGTGGTAGGACTGGCAGCCGCCTATCTCGCGGGGAAGGGGCGCCTGGCGCGGCGGGGCCGGCAGTGGTCCAAGTGGCGAACGGCCGCGTTCCTGTCCGGTTCGGCCGTCGTGGTCGTGGCGACCCAGACCGGCATCGCGCGCTACGACACCACGCTGTTCAGCATGCACGTGGTCCAGCACGTGCTGCTCGGCATGGTGGCGCCGTTGCTGTTCGCCCTCGCCGCGCCCGTCACCCTGGTGTTGCAGGCCGGGCACCCGGCGACGAAGGCGTTGCTGCGCCGCATGCTCGACTCGCCGGTGGCGTCGTTCGTCACGCATCCGCTCGTCGCCACCGCGCTGTTCGCCTTCACCCTCCCGTTCGTCTACTTCAGCCCGATCTACGAGTGGTCGCTGCGCTCGGCCCCGGTGCATGCGTGGCTCCACATCCACTTCATCGTCGTGGGGGTGCTGTTCGCCGAGGCGGTCATCGGCATCGACCTCAACCGGCACCGTTGGAACCACCCGGCGCGCCTCGGGTCTGGTGCTCGCCACCGTGCCGCTGCACGCCTTCCTGGGCGTGGCGCTGCTGTCGTCGACGACGGTCATCGCGCCGCGCTGGTACGCCGGGGTCGGTCGCACGTGGGGGGCGAGCGCGCTGTCGGACCAGCGCACCGGCGCCGGCATCCTGTGGGCCTCGGGGGAGCTGTTCGGTCTGGTGGTCGGCGGCATCGTCCTCGCCCGGTGGATGGCCTACAGCGAGCGCGAGGCCCGCCGCCACGATCGTCTTCTCGATGCCGGGCTGGCGTCATGATCACCCGCCGCCGCGCCAGCGCGCGTCGTGCTCGTTGCCTCATCGGTGATGCTCGTGGCCGGCTGCGGCAACCTCGGCATGCCCCACCCGGTCACGGAGCAGGGCACCGAGTCCCGCGACCTCTGGCGGATCTTCGTGTGGGTCGCCCTCGTGATCGGCGCCATCGTCTACGCCCTCGTGGTCTTCGTGGTGGTGCGTTACTGGCGCGGCCGCAGCGACGGGGAGCCGAGCCAGCGGCAGTACCACGTGCCGCTCGAGATCCTCTACACCGCGCTGCCGCTCGTCATCGTCGGCGTGCTGCTCGGCCTGTCCATTCGCACCGAGCGCAACGTCACCGCCACGTCGGACGATCCCGACGTGACCGTGCGTGTCATCGGGTTCCAGTGGCAGTGGCAGTTCATCTACGAGGGCAGCAACCGTGACGGTCACCGGCGTGCCAGGGAAGGATCCGGTGCTGGTGCTTCCGGTAGGCGAGACCGTGCGACTCGAGCTGGAGTCGTCCGATGTCGTGCACTCCTTCTGGGTGCCGCACTTCATCGAGAAGCGCGACCTGATCCCGCGTGTCGACAACGCCATCGACGTCAACATCACCGAGGAGGGCGAGTGGGCGGGCGTGTGCTCTGAGTTCTGCGGGCTGAACCACACGGCGATGCGGTTCACCGTGCAGGCCGTCTCGCCGTCGCAGTTCCGGACGTGGCTGGCCAGCGGCGGAGGTGACCTGTGACGGTCCTCGACGATCGCCCCGACGCCGTCGTCGAACCGCCCGAGCGGTCGCACCGGGCCAGGGGCATCCTCGGTTGGGTCACCACGACCGACCACAAGCGCATCGGCATCTCCTACATGGTGACCGGCTTCGTGTTCTTCTTCATCGGCGGCGCGATGGCCGAGCTGATGCGGGCGCAACTGGCGCAGCCGGATCAGGACCTCATCAGTGAGGACCGCTACAACCAGCTCTTCACCATGCACGGCACGATCATGCTGCTGCTGTTCGTGAGCCCGTTCGCGTTGGGCCTCGCCAACTACCTCGTGCCCCTGCAGGTCGGCGCCAAGGACATGGCGTTCCCCCGGCTCAACGCCCTCGGCTACTGGCTGACGCTGTTCGCCGGCATCGTGATGCTGGGCGGCTTCGCCACCAAGGACGGCGCCGCCAAGTTCGGTTGGTACGGCTACACACCGCTGTCGGACGGCGTGCGCTCGCCCAACGTCGGCGGCGATCTCTGGATCGTGGGCATCGCCCTCTTGGGCGTGGGCGGCGTCATCACCGCGCTGAACGTCATCGCCACCGTGTCCACGATGCGCGCGCCCGGCATGACCATGTTCCGCATGCCGATCTTCACCTGGAACATCTTCGTGACGAGCCTGCTCATCCTGATGACGTTCCCGGTGCTGACGGCGGCGGGGGCGATGCTGTTCTTCGACCGACAGTTCGACGCCCGCATCTTCCAGGCCGACTACGGGGGCTACCCGCTCCTGTGGCAGCACCTCTTCTGGTGGTTCGGCCATCCCGAGGTCTACATCTTGGTACTGCCGTTCTTCGGTGTGTTCACCGAGATCTTCGCCGACGTTCTCCCGCCGTCCCGTCTTCGGCTACAAGGCGCTCGTCTTCGCCACGGTCGCGATCGGCTTCCTGTCGGTCGGCGTGTGGGCCCACCACATGTTCACGACCGGTGCCGTGCTGCTGCCGTTCTTCTCGTTCATGACCATGCTCATCGCCGTGCCCACGGGCGTGAAGTTCTTCAACTGGATCGGCACGATGTGGGGCGGGCAGCTGAACGTGAAGCAGCCACTCGTGTGGGGCATCGGCTTCCTGCTGACGTTCCTGCTGGGCGGGCTGACCGGCCCCATGCTGGCGTCGGCCCCGCTCGACTTCCACCTGTCGGACTCGTACTTCCTCGTGGCCCACTTCCACTACGTCCTGTTCGGCGGATCCACCTTCGGCGTGTTCGCCGCCGTCTACTACTGGTTCCCGAAGTTCACCGGAAAGATGCTCAACGAACGCCTTGGTTGGGTCCACTTCATACTGACCTTCGTCGGGTTCCAGCTCACGTTCATGGTGCAGCACGTGCTCGGGCTGGACGGCATGCCGCGGCGCGTGCAGACCTACACCGCGGCCGACGGTTGGGGCGCGCTGAACCTGGCCTCCACCATCGGTGCGTTCGTGCTGGGCATCTCCACGTTCCCGTTCCTGTGGAACGTCTGGCACTCGTACCGCCACGGCCCGCCGGCGGGTCGCAACCCGTGGGACGCCCAGACGCTGGAGTGGGCCACCGCGTCGCCGCCCGTCGACGAGAACTACGACGAGCCCCTGCCGCCGATCCGCTCGGAGCGGCCGGTGTGGGACGCCAACCACCCCGACGCCAAGGCGACGGCACACTGATGGCGCGTCCGGGCGAGCTGGCCTCGACGCCCAAGCGCCGCTTCCACACCGAGGTCGTCCTCTACACCGCGCTGTCGCTCTTCCTGATCGTGGGCGGGGTGATCTACGGCGCCCTGTCGGACGAGGCCGCCGGCACGGTGCTGCTCATCCTCGTGGGCGTCTTCGCCGCCATCGTGGCCGGCTACCTCGCCTTCCAGGACCGCCTCGAACGCACCACCGCGCGCGCCGTCACGGTGGAGGAGCCCGAGCCCGAGGACGACCAGTTCCTGCCGCACTCCAGCATCTGGCCCTTCGAGATGGGCGTCGGCATGGCGACGACGTTGACCGGCTTGGTGCTGGGCTGGGCGATCCTGGTGCCTGGGCTGGTGCTGCTGGCCCACAGCATCGTCGGCTGGATCGGCCAGAGCCGCCGCCGCAGCAACCGCTAGGCCCCTGCCCACCCCCTGCTCCCGCCCCCCACCCCCCCTGCCTCCCGCCCCCACCCCCCCTGCCTCCCGCCCCCCACCCACTAGCCTCCGTCGGCGCTATGGCCGACTTCACCCTCGTGATCATCAAGCCCGACGCCGTCGAGCGGGGCCTCACCGGCGAGATCATCGCCCGCTTCGAGCGCAAGGGCCTGCGGATCGCCGCCCTCGAGCTCCGCCTGCTCGACGAGATCACCCTGGCCCGCCACTACGAAGAGCACCTCGGCAAGGGCTTCTACGGCGACCTGGTGGCGTTCATGGGCCGGTCACCCGCCGTGGTGATGGTGCTGGAGGGGCCTGAGGACACCTGGAAGGTGGTGCGCACGCTGATGGGCACCACCAACCCTCGTGAGGCCGCCCCCGGCACCATCCGGGGCGATCTCGGGACGCTGCTCACCGAGAACCTGGTGCACGGCAGCGACGGCCCGGAATCGGCGGCCCGGGAGGTCGCCATCTTCTTTCCCGAGCTCGGGCAGTAGGCTCCCGCGAATCACGCCCGCTCCTCTTCGAGAGGGGGCCATCGCATGGCCGGCAACAACCCGCTCAGCTTCGGCCGCGACATGGCGGTCGACCTCGGTACCGCCAACACCCTGATCTACGTACGAGGCCACGGCATCGTGCTCAACGAGCCGTCCGTCGTGGCGGTCAACGTTCGCGACGGACGGCCACTCGCCGTGGGCCTGGAAGCCAAGCGCATGATCGGCCGCACGCCGGCGCACATCCAGGCCATCCGGCCGTTGAAAGACGGCGTCATCGCCGACTTCGAGATCTGCGAGAAGATGCTGCGCTACTTCATCCACAAGGTGCACCGCAGCCGCTGGGTGAAGCCCCGCATGGTCATCTGCGTGCCGTCGGGCATCACCGGGGTGGAGCAACGGGCCGTGCAGGAGGCCGCCGAGTATGCAGGCGCCCGCAAGCCGGCCTACATCATCGAGGAGCCGATGGCGGCGGCCATCGGGTCGGGCCTGCCGGTGTCGGAGCCCACGGGCAACATGATCGTCGACATCGGGGGTGGCACCACCGAGGTGGCCGTCATCTCCCTCGGCGGCATCGTCACCAGCCAGTCGGTGCGCGTCGCGGGCGACGAGCTCGACGACGCCATCGTGCAATACGTGAAGAAGGAGTACTCACTGGCGCTGGGCGAGCGCACGGCCGAGGACATCAAGCTGGCGCTCGGTTCGGCGTGGCCGCTCGAGCAAGAGCTGACCGCCGAGATCCGCGGCCGCGACCTCGTGACCGGGCTGCCGAAGACCATCACCATCACGACGGGTGAGATCCGCGAGGCCATCGACGAGCCCACCGCAGCCATCGTCGACGCCGTCAAGGCCACCCTCGACAAGACGCCACCCGAGCTCGCCGCCGACATCATGGAGCAAGGCATCATGATCACCGGCGGCGGCGCGCTGCTGACCGGGCTCGACCTGCGCTTGGAGCACGAGACCGGCATGCCCATCCACATCGCCCACAACCCTCTGCAATCCGTGGCGATCGGTTCGGGCCAGGCCCTCGAGGAGTTCGACGCGCTCAGCCGCGCCGGCCTCTTCCGCGGCCAGGAGCGTTAGAGGGCCGCTTCGCACTGACGTGTTCGAACGCCTCGGTCAACGCCGCACCACGCTCGTCCTGCTGGTGCTGGTGTCCGTCACCCTCATCACCTTCGACGTCCGTGGCAGCGGTGTCATCGACGGCGCCCGCTCCACCGCCGGCGACGTCTTCTCACCCGTGCGTAACGTGGCCCGCACCGTGTTCCGCCCGTTCGAGAACACGTGGCACGGCATCTTCGACTACGAGGATGTGAAGCGTGAGCGCGACCGGCTGGCCGACCAGGTGGAGGCGCAGGAGGGGGCGGCCATCGCCGCCGATGCGGCGGTGCGCGAGATGCAGGCCCTCGAGGCACTCGACAAGCTCCCCACTCTCGCCAACGTGCCCCAGGTGACCGGTCGAGTCATCAGCGAGCCGGCGTCGAACTTCGACCGCACGGTCGACATCAACCAGGGAACCGGCCAGGGCGTGCAGGTGGGTATGCCGGTCATCTCCAACGGCGGCCTGGTGGGGCGGGTCATGAAGGTGTACCCCGACCGCAGCACCGTGCGGCTCATCACCGACCCCAATTTCTCCATGGCGGTGAAGATCGTGCCCGGACCCGATCATCCACCGCCCGCCACCACCGCCCCGCCCACCACCGTCGCGCCGGCCGGCGCCGCCACCGAGACCACGGGAGTCACCACGACGGTGCCGGCAGCGGCGAACGCCGACCCCAACGCCGCCGCCCCCCCCACCACGGTGGCGACCACCACGACGACCGAGTCGGAACTGGAGCGCGGCTGGGTCACCGGCCAGGGCGCCGACCAGGACCTGCAGGTCGAGCAGATCAAGGCGGACAGCACGGTGCAGGCCGGCGACATCGTGTCGACCAGTGGCGTGCAGGAGAGCCTGGCTCCAGCTGATCTGCCCGTCGGGCGCGTCACCAGCGTGGCCCGTCACCCGGGCACCGGCCTGCTCGAGGTGCACGTCGCACCGTCGGCCAACCTGAACGACCTCAACTTCGTCAAGGTGCTCCTGTATTGCACGGAATGCACCACCCGAGGCGGATGAGCTGATGCCTCGTCACCGATGCTGACCGTCGCCGCCAGCGCTTGGATCCGCGTACCACTGGTCACCGTCGTGGCCCTGGCGATCCAGCTGTCGCTGTTCACCGACATGCGCCCCTTCGATGCCATCGCCGACGTGATGCTGTTGCTGGTGCTGGCGTCGGGCATGGTGGCCGGTCCGCGCGACGGCGCGCTGTGCGGCTTCTTCATCGGTGTCGTCTACGACCTCATGCTGCGCACGCCCTTCGGGTTATCGGCCCTCACGTATGCCATGGTGGGGTACGCCGCGGGCTACCTCCAGGCGCTGGTGTCGTCGGCCCCGTGGTGGACCGGCATGTTGGTGATGGGGGCGGCCAGTGCGGTGGCGGTGGCCGGCTACGCCGCCGTGGGCAGCGTGTTCGGGCTGAAGGATGCCATCAACCTGCATCTCGTGACCGTGATGCTGGTGGTCGGGTTCGTGAACCTCCTGCTCGCTGTGCCCGCGCTGTGGGTGCAGCGATGGGCTCTGCTCGGCAAGGAGCGCGGGGCGCTCTGAGCGCATCCTGACTTCGGGAGCTACCGCCGCCGTAGCAGAATGGTCGGAATGCCGGCCGATTCGCGAGGACTCCGGTTGTCGGTCATCGGCATCGTGGTGTTCTCACTGTTCGTGGCCCTCTTCGGCCGGCTCTGGTACCTGCAGGTGGCCCAGAGCGACGAGTTCGCGGGGGTGGCATCGGCCAACCAGGTTCGGGTGGTGCCGCTGGCGCCCATGCGGGGGCGCATCCTCGATCGCACGGGCCGCATCCTGGCCGACAACGACTCCACGCTGAACGTCACCATCGAGCGCAGCGCCATCAAGGACAAGACGGTTCGCACCGCGCTCTTCGCCCGCCTGGCCGGACCGTTGAAGACCACACCGGAGGAGCTCCAGAAGCGCTTCGAGAGCGGTAAGTACAGCCCCTACCAAGCCCTGCCGCTGGCCGAGAACGTGGACGAGTCGACCGCCGTCTTCCTCAAAGAGCGGCGCGAGGACTACCCCGGCGTGGAGGTGGAGGAGGGCTTCCTGCGCAAGTACCGCTTCGCCCCCCTTGCCAGCCAGCTCGTCGGCTACATGGGCGCCATCTCCAAGGAGACCCAGAACCAGTACACGCAGAAGGGCTACCAGCTGAACGACCGGGTCGGGGTGGCCGGCGTGGAGCAGACCTACGAGGAGGACCTGCGGGGCAAGCCCGGCTACATCAAGTACGCCGTCGACGCCCGCAACCGCGTGCTCGGTGTGGTCGAGGAAGTCGACCCGGTGCCGGGCAACGACGTGCAGCTCACGATCGACCTCAAGCTCCAGCTCTACACCGAGCAGATCCTGCAGGCGGGCATCCAGTCGGCGCGCACTCACGAAGTCACCGTCACCGGCAAGGACCTCCGACCGGTGAGCACCGGCCAGACCTTCTCGGCGCCCGCCGGTGCCGCCGTCATCCAGGACCCGAACACCGGGGAGGTCCTGGCCATGGCGTCGTATCCCACGTTCGACAACCGGTGGTTCGTCAACAACATCTCCGACGAGAAGATGCAGCAGCTCTTCCCCGCCGAGCGCAGCCCGCTCGTCAACCGGGCCATTTCCGGCCAGTACGCCATCGGCTCCACGATGAAGCTGTTCACCTCGATCGCCGCCCTGCAGTCGGGCCAGCTGAACGACGGCAACTACGTCTACGACGACAAGGGAACCTACGAGATCCCTGACTGCTACGACTCCCGCGTCGGCTGCGTCTTCAAGAACTCGGGGGGGCTCAAGCCGGGCAAGATCGACCTGACCAACGCGCTGTCCATGTCGAGCGACGACTACTTCTACCGACTTGGCGTCGACATGTGGCAGAACACGACCGAGAAGTACGTGTTCCAGAACACCCTGAACCAGTTCGGCTTCGGCAAGGGCACGGGCATCGACCTTCCGTACGAGTTCGCCGGGCGGGTGCCGACAGCGGAGCTCAAGAAGCAACTCGCCGAGGACAAGGTGATCTCGGCCGAAGACGGTCAGGGCTACTTCGTCGGCGACAACCTCCAGCTGGCGATCGGCGGCGGCCTCTTCGCCGCCAGCCCCATGCAGCTCGTCAACGGCTACTCCACCTTCGCCAACGGCGGCGACCACCTCAAGGCCCGGGTGGCGGCGGCGGTGCTGGCGCCCGGCGCGCCGACCAGCTCGCCTGGTGTCGTCGATCTGGCCCAGGCCCAGCCGACCAAGCAGTTCGGTGCCGACGTGGTGAACCACGTCGACATCCCCCAGGAGTGGCAGGCCAACATCACGCGCGGCCTGATCGGCGTGCTCAAGAAGAACACCTTCCCGACCGGCACCGCCTACCGGACGTTCCTGGACTACGGCTACGACTCCTTCCCCATCGCCGGCAAGACCGGCACGGCCCAGGCCGGCAGCAACGAACCCGAGAAGGACTCCTCGGTGTTCGTCGGGTTCGGCCCGGTCGGCCCCGGCTCCAAGCCCAGCTACACGATCGGCGTGGTGATCGAGCGCGGCGGCTTCGGCGCCGAGGGGGCCGCCCCCGTGGTGAAGTGCCTGTTCGAGGCGGTCTCGGGCCAGTCGTCCACGCCGTTGGCCGAGCCCCAGCAGTCCGATCCGCTCGATCCCAACTCCACCCAGGCGGGCACCATCGCGCCCCTGGCCGACACGTCCTGCGTGAAGATCACCCAGTCGGGATCCCACGACTGATGGCCACCGCCACCGGATCCCTCACCCGCAAGCCGATCGGCCTGCTCAGCCGCAACCCGGCCGACCCGCGGGCCCACGTCGACTGGGGTCTGCTCGTCGGGACGTTCCTGCTGGTCGCCGCCGGCGTGGTGGCGATCTACACCGCCACCTACCAGAACCGCACCATCGCCGGGCTCGACACGCTCTACTTCGTCAAGCGCCAGGGCCTGGCCTTCATCGCCGGGCTCATCGGCATGGTCGTGGTCATGCTGATCGACTACCGCAAGCTGCGGGAGTACTCGATGGTGCTGTACCTCGGCGTGCTGGTGCTGCTGGCGGCGGTGCTGGTCGTGGCCCGCGCCCGCAACGGCGTCGACGCCTGGTTCGACGTCGGCCCGTTCCAGCTCCAGCCGTCCGAGTTCGCCAAGGTCGTGGTGGTGCTGATGCTGGCCGGTTACCTGGCCAACGAACGCAGTGCCGGGCAGCTGTCGTTCCCGCGGTTCGTGACCGCCCTCGGGCTGGTGGCGCTGCCGGCCGGGCTGGTGCTGGTGCAGCCCGACCTGGGCACCGCGTCGGCCCTGGTCGTCATCGCCATGGCCATCTTGCTGGTGGCCGGCGCCCAGTGGCGTCACATCGCCCTGATCAGTGCCATGGCCCTGCTCAGCGCCGTCGTCCTGATCGGCACCGGCCAGCTCGACCGGGCCCAGCAGAACCGGCTCTCGAACTTCCTGTCCCAAGACGAGACGCCCCGCAACAAGGCCGAAGCCGACGCCCAGCGCCAGGTCACCAACTCCAAGGCGGCCATCGCCGACGGGGGAGTCACCGGACGGGGCTATCTGAACGGCGACTACACCAACGGCGCCTACGTGCCCGAGCAGCACACGGACTTCGTGTTCTCGGCCATCGCCGAGCAGTTCGGCCTGGTTGGTTCGGCCGTGCTGCTGGCGGTCTACGGCTTCGTGCTGCTGCGGATCTGGCGAATAGCCAGGCTGGCCAAGGACCAGCTCGGGGCGCTGATCGCGGTGGGGGCGCTGGCGCTCATCGCGTGGCACGTCTTCGAGAACGTGGGCATGAACATGGGGTTGATGCCGGTCACGGGCATCCCCTTGCCGTTCGTGTCCTACGGCGGATCGTCGTGCGTGGCCTTCCTGGTGCTCATCGGGCTGGTCCAGAGCGTCCACATGCGCCGCTTCACGTAATTCTGGCTCGGCTTCGCCTCGCGCTCGCTCCGCTCGGACAATCGGTGCTCGGTCGGCACGGCGCCGCACTGCGACGCCAGCGGGCCGCGGGCGGCCCGCAGACCCCGCGCGGCTCGCTGTCGCTGTCGCTGTCGCTCGGACTGGTTCTCGGTCGGCCCGGCGCCGCACGATTGGGGCCACGCGACAGCGTCAACTGTCACCGTGGGTGAGCGTCGTTGACGTCGTTCTCGGTGCATCTGGGCTTCTCGGTGCAGTTCAGCCGCAGTTTTGCTACTGAAGCGCGACGAGAACTGGCCAAGGCGGCAGCCGATCACCACGCGCCGTGACAACGACCGACCCGGTCGCCGTGCCCGCGGTTGCCCTGCGGGCCCGCGGTTGCCCTGCGGTTGCCGTGCCCGCGGTTGCCTGCCGGCGGTTGCCCGGCGCGGTTGCCGTGCCCGCGGTTGCCCCGGTCGCGAGGTCGCCCGGCTGCGGCCCGGTCCAATCGCGCGGGCCGCGCGCTTGACGGCGCCCCAGCGCGTCCGAGCGCGCAGCCTGTGCAGATGTGGGCGCCCCGACGCCCGTCCCACCGCGCAGCCTGTGCAGAAATGGGCGCCCCGGCGCCCTTTCGCGCACAGGCTGTGCCGATAGGGGCGCTGGGGCGGGGGCGGGGAGGGGCGCTCACCAGGTCGTCCGTCATCGCAGCGCAACACGAAGTAAACTTCCTTGTTGCCATGACCTCCCTCTGGCCTCGGCTCGAACCACTCCTGGCCAAGGTGCAGAAACCGGCCCGCTACATCGGGTGTGAAGACGGAGCCGTCACCCCCGAGCATGCGCCCGGCAAGGTGGCCTGGTTGCTCGTCTATCCCGACACGTACGAGGTCGGCCTGCCCAACCAAGGCCTCCAGATCCTCCACGAGATCGTGAACGAGCGCGCCGACGCCGTCGCCGAGCGTTCCTACGCCCCCTGGAGCGACCTCGAGGCGCTCATGCGCACCCACCGCCTGCCGCTGTTCTCCGTGGAAACCCACCGCCCGGCGGGCGAGTTCGACGTCGTCGCCTTCAACCTCTCGGCCGAGCTGGTCTACACCAACGTCCTGAACTGCGTCGATCTCGCCGGCGTGCCCGTCCGGGCGGCCGAGCGGGGGCCCGAGCACCCCCTCATCGCCGCCGGTGGCCACTGCACGTTCAACCCCGAGCCGCTGGCCGATTTCATCGACTTCTTCGTGATCGGCGACGGCGAGGAAGCCATCGGTGACGTCACCGATGTCCTGGGGGAGTGGAAGGCAGGCGGCCGCACGCCCGGCAGCCGCGAGCGGGTCCTTCGCGCCCTGGCCGCCGTTCCCGGGGTCTACGTGCCGTCGATGTACGAGGTCGCCTACGAGGGCGCCGATCTCGTTGCCATCACGCCCCGCTACCCCGACGTTCCGGCGGAAGTGGCCAAGCGCACTGTGGCTGACCTGGCGCAATGGCCATACCCGAAGCGCCAGCTGGTCCCCCTCACCGAGGTCGTGCACGACCGGCTGAACGTGGAGGTGTTCCGCGGCTGCACCCGAGGCTGCCGCTTCTGCCAGGCGGGCATGATCACCCGCCCGGTTCGGGAGCGGCCCGAGGACCAGGTCCGCACGATGGTCCGCGACGGCCTCCAGCGCACGGGCTACGACGAGGTCAGCCTCACCTCGCTGTCGACCGCCGACTTCTCCGGCATCGAGCGCGTCGTGGCCGACACCGTCAACGACCCCACGGGCTGCGGCAACGTGAGCGTGAGCCTGCCGTCGCTGCGCGTCGACGCCTTCACCGTGGGGATCGCCGCCCAAGTCGCCTCGGCCCGGCGCACCGGCCTCACCTTCGCGCCGGAGGCCGGCACCTGGCGGATGCGCCAGATCATCAACAAGCTCATTCGGGAGGAAGACCTGTACGGCGCCGTCGACGCCGCCTTCTCCCAGGGCTGGAACCGGGTGAAGCTGTACTTCCTCACCGGCTTGCCCACCGAGACCGACGAGGACACCCTCGGCATCGCCGAGCTGGCCAAGAACTGCGCCGCGCTGGGCCGCACCCACACATCGCGGGCCTCGGTCACGGCCAGCGTCGGGGGGTTCGTGCCCAAGGCCCAGACGCCGTTCCAGTGGTTCGGCCAGAACACCGAGGCCGAGCTGCGGCGCAAGGTCGGCCTGCTGCGCGACGCCACCGCCAAGGTGCGCGGCGTCCAGCTCAAGTGGCACGATCCGCGGGCGTCGCTGGCGGAGGGCATCGCCAGCCGTGGCGATCGCCGCATCGGCGCGGTCATCGAGCGGGTGTGGCGCGCCGGGGGCACGTTCCAGGAGTGGGGCGAGCACTTCGATCTGAGCCTCTGGCAGGACGCCATGGCCGCCGAGGCCCTCTCGATCGACTGGTACGTGCACCGCCACCGCACCGAGGGCGAGGTGCTGCCGTGGGCCCACATCTCGGCGGGGCTCCATCCCGACTTCTTGTGGCAGGACTGGCAGGCGGCCCTGGCCGAATCCGGTGTGGAGGACTGCCGCTGGACGCCCTGCTACGACTGCGGGGTCTGCACCGGCTACGGCTTGGAGCACGTCGTGGCCTCGCCGGTGGCGCCCGCCGGCGGCAGCCAAGGCACCGGTCAGGACCTCTCCGTCGGCGGGGCGGTGCCCGTGGTGCTGCGCTCGAAGGTGATCAAGACGGCGGTGGCGGTGTGAGCAAGATCCGCTTGCGGTTCACGAAGCTCGGCAAGGTCCGCTGGACCAGCCACCGTGACGTGGCGCGCATGTGGGAGCGGGCGTTGCGGCGAGCCGAGGTGCCCGTCGCCTACTCCGAAGGTTTCTCGCCCCGGCCCAAGCTGTCGTTCGGGCTGGCGCTGTCGACCGGGCACGAGTCGCTCGGTGAGTACCTCGACGTCGATCTGTCCCGACCGGTCGCTCTCGAGTCGTTGCCGGAGCGGTTGACGCCGGCGTTGCCGGTCGGGATCGACTGCCTGGCCGGTCTGGACCTGATCGGGGGCGAGCCCTCCCTCCAGCAGGACGTCACGACCTGCCGGTGGGAGATGGAGCTGGACGGCATGGAGGCCGGCGCGGTCGCTCACGCCGTCGCCGTTGCCTTGGCGGCACCGGCGCTCATCGTCACCCGAACCCGAAAGGGGCATGCCGTCACCGACGACGTCCGCCCCGCCATCCAGACCCTGACCGCGTGCGGTGCGGTCGTCACGGCCGACGTGGCCACCCAGCCCAGGGGGCTGCGGCCCGGGGAGCTGCTCGAGGCGTGCTTCCCCGGTGTGGAGGCCAAGCGGGTGCTGCGCACCCATCAATGGATCGAGCGCGACGGCGCGCGACGGGAGCCTGTCCCGGTCGACGCGACGTCGCTTCCGCACGCGCTGCGAGCGTGCGCATGAGAAGGGAACCCACTGATGCCCGACGTCCTGGAGAGTGGCGCGACCGGCGCCGCTCCGGAGCCCGAACGCTCAGGGACCGACGCCGCCGCCCTCGAAACTGAGGGCCTCGACGGCGATCCCACCACCGGCGCGGCGGCCGCCGCCAAGCGTCGCCGTCGAGGCACGCGGGGCGGCCGGGGCCGCAACCGGACCCGAGTGCCCGGCACCGGGCCCGACGACGCCGTCGAGAGCGATGACGACCAGCCCGAGCTGCCCGATCGCCCCATCGAGGGCAAGGTGCAGTCGCCCGAGGTGGCCGAGCGGGTGCTGGTTCGCCGGCCCCAGATCGGCGACACCCGGCCTGCGCCGGCGCCCGACGCATCTGATCCGCCCGTCACGACCGGCAAGCCGGTGGCGGCGGCGCGCAAGCGCCGCCGCGGCGCGGGTGCCGGCACCGGCACCACGACCGGACGGTCCGGTGGGGCGTCAGGACGGGCGCCGGGTCGGGCCGTCGTCACCTCGGCGAGCGCGATCGCGCCGGTCGAGCTGGACGAGGAAACCCTCGAGCGCCGCCGGGGCCGGGAGCGCAAGGGACGGCCGGTAGGTCGCTACCTGATGTCGGTCCACGTCACCCCCGAACTGACCCAGATCGCCGTGCTGGAGGGCCGCAGCCTCATCGAGCACTACGTGAGCCGCCCCGCCGACGACGTCAGCCAGATCCACGGCAACGTCTACCTCGGTCGGGTGCAGAACGTGCTGCCCGGCATGGAGGCCGCGTTCGTCGACATCGGCACGCCGAAGAACGCCGTCCTCTACCGCGGCGACGTGCAGTACGAGGCCGAGGACATCGTGGAGAAGTCGGAGCGGCCCCGCATCGAGCAGATGCTGAAGGCCCGCCAGATGATCCTGTGCCAGGTCACCAAGAACCCGATCGGGGCCAAGGGGGCGCGGCTCACGCAGGAGGTCTCGCTGCCGGGCCGCTTCGTGGTGCTCATCCCCAACTCCCGCACCTACGGCATCTCCAAGCGGCTGCCCGACGACGAGCGCAAGCGCCTGCGCTCCATCCTCGACAACATCAAGCCGGCCGAGCACGGCGTGATCGTGCGCACCGCGGCCGAGAACGTCGTGGAGGAGGAGCTGCAGAACGACGTGTTGCGCCTGCTGCGCCAGTGGGAGGCCATCGCCGACGCGGCCAAGAAGGCCTACGTCGCCCTCGCTGCTCTACCGCGAGCCCGACATGGCCGTGCGGGTCATCCGGGAGGAGTTCAACCGGGACTACCGGGGCGTCATGATCGACGACCGGGCCATGTTCGACGACGTCAGCGACTACGTGACCTCGATCATGCCGGCGCTGGGTGACCGGGTGGAGTACTACGACGCCGAGGAGGACGGGCTCCCGCTGTTCGAGCGGTTCCACGTCCACGAGCAGATCCACAAGGCTCTCGATCGCAAGGTGTGGCTGCCGTCGGGCGGGTCGCTCATCATCGAGCACACCGAGGCCCTGACGGTGATCGACGTCAACACCGGCAAGAACGTGGGCACCTCCAACCTCGAGGCGACGGTGTTCCACAACAACCTCGAAGCGGCCGAGGAGATCGCCCGCCAGCTGCGGCTGCGCGACATCGGCGGGATCATCGTCATCGACTTCATCGACATGGAGATCCGGGAGAACCGCCATGCCGTCGTGACCGCCTTCAAAGAGGCACTGGCCCGGGACAAGACGCGGACCCAGGTCTTCGACATCTCCGAGCTGGGGCTGGTCGAGATGACCCGCAAGCGCATCGGTGAGGGCCTGCTCACGAGCTTCGCCCAGGCGTGCCCGGTCTGCGAGGGCCGGGGCCTGGTGGTGGATCACTCCATCATCGAGTGACCGCCGCGCTGCGTCGGCCGACGGTGCGTTGCCCGGAATCGGCGCCGTCGGGTAGCCTCGCAGACCGCTATGTATGCAGTGATCGCCACCGGCGGCAAGCAGGAACGTGTGGAGTCCGGCCAACGCATCGACGTCGAGCTTCTCGGCGTCGACGAGGGCTCGGAGGTGACGTTCGCGCCCGTACTCGTCGTCGACGGGTCCGACGTGCTCGCCACGCCCGCGCAGCTCGAGGGCTTCGCCGTCACGGGCACCGTGGTCGGCCGGTCGAAGGGCCCGAAGATCAACGGGTTCATCTACAAGAAGCGCACCAACCAGCGCCGTCGCTACGGCCACCGCCAGCACTACAGCACGGTCGAGATCACCGGCATCGGCCGGGGCTGAGCCGGGAGGACGTCGAGATGTCGAAGACCAAGGGTGGCGGCTCTACCCGCAACGGGCGCGACTCCAACGCGCAGCGCCTGGGCGTGAAGGTGTTCGATGGCACCGCCATCACCGCCGGCACCATCATCGTGCGCCAGCGGGGTACCCGCTTCCATCCCGGCCACAACGTGGGCCGAGGGGGCGACGACACGCTGTTCGCCCTCGCCGACGGCAAGGTGAAGTTCGGCGAGCGCCGCGGCCGGCGCATCGTCGACATCCAGACCGCCGACGCCTCCGCGTAGCCCGGCGGTGGGTGCTGCGCCCTCGCGGGCGCCTCACCACACCGTGTCGACGCCCTTCGGCAGTTGCGAGCGGTCCCAGCCCAGCAACGCCAGCGCCTGCTGGCAGGCGAACCGGTCGGTCATGCCACTCACGTAGGTGACGGCTTCCCGCAGTGCCTGGGCGCTGCCGGCGTCGACCCCCGCCGAGCGCTCCGACGGCAGCAGGTTGGGTCGGTCGGCGTAGCGCTCCACCAGCGCCCGTAGCAGCCGGATGACGGCCTCGGCCTGGCGGGTGGACGCCGGGCGGAGGTAGATGTGCTCGTAGTCGAACCGCCGCAGCGCCGCCAGCGCCTCGGCTTCGTCCGGGCCCATGCCGATGCGACCGGTGGCCTCCGCGGCCGCCACCATGGAGGTGATGAACGCGCCGATCTGCTGGCGCCGCGTTGATCCGCACCGGTCGCGCACCAACGCCGGCAGCATGTCGGGGGTGACCACCCCGGCGGCCACGGCGTCCTCGAAGTCGTGGCAGACGTAGGCGATGCGGTCGGCCCAGGACACGACCTCGCCCTCCGGCGTAGCCGGGGCCGGCCGGCTCCACGAGTGGTTGCGCACCCCGTCGAGCGTCTCGGCGCACAGGTTGAGCGGGTCCAGCACTACGTCGGCGCCCCAGACAGCGTGGTCGTAGCCGCCGGTCAGGTACGGCGTGAGGGCGTCTTCGCTGGCGTGGCCGCCCGGACCGTGCCCGCAGTCGTGCCCGAGGGCGATGGCCTCGGTGAGGGCCTCGTTGAGCCGCAGGGTGCGGGCAAGGGAGGTGGCCACCTGCGCCACCTCCAACGCGTGGGTGAGCCGGGTGCGCTGGTGATCGTCGGGGAAGACGAACACCTGCGTCTTGCCGGCCAGGCGCCGGAAGGCGTTGGCGTGCAGGATGCGGTCACGGTCGCGTTCGAAGCAGGTGCGCAGGGCGTCGGGCTCTTCGGGCCGGCACCGCGACCCGGCACCCGTCGGCGCGGGTGGCGGCGGGTGCCATCCAGGCGTCCTCCCGGGCCTCCCGGTCGGGCCGACGCAGCAGGGCACTGGTGCCGATGCCGGCGGTCGAGTCGGCATGGGCGACGCGGATCCGTTCGGTCCCGTGGCCGGCCATGGTGGCCGCCCACCGCTGGGCTCTCGCCTCGCCCGGTTCCCCGGCCGGCTGATCGACCTTCGTCATGGTCACGACGGTAGCCAAGGGGTGTGACGGGGTAGCCGAGGCGGAGCCCGGAGACCGGGCCGATAGCCTGGTCAAGCTCTATGACCGGGTTCGTCGACGAGGCACAACTGAACGTTCGGGGTGGCGACGGCGGTGCCGGCTGCGTCTCGTTCCGTCGCGAGGGCCCCGAGGTCAAGGGCGGGCCCAACGGCGGCGACGGCGGTGCCGGCGGCGACGTCTGGCTGGTGGCCGACCGCAACTCCGCCTCGCTGCTGGCCTTCCGCGACCATCCCCACCGCCGGGCCGGCAACGGGGTCCACGGCAAGGGCAAGGACCAGCACGGGGCGTCGGGCAAGGACATCACCGTCACCGTCCCCGAGGGCACCGTGGCCCGCGACCTCTACACCGGCGAGGTGCTGGCCGACCTCGTGCATCACGGCGATCGCTGGCTGGCGGCCGCCGGGGGGCGGGGCGGGCGGGGCAACGCCAAGTTCCTGTCCAACCGCCGGCGGGCACCCGGCTTCGCCGAGCAGGGCGAGCCCGCCGAGGAGCGCTGGCTCAAGCTGGAGCTGAAGCTCATGGCCGATGTCGCCCTCGTCGGCTTCCCCAACGCCGGCAAGAGCACCCTCATCAGCAGCGTCTCGGCGGCCAAGCCCAAGATCGCCGACTACCCGTTCACCACCCTGGAGCCGCATCTGGGCGTCGTCCGGGTCAGCGACGATGCCGAGTTCGTGCTGGCCGACATCCCCGGTCTCATCGAGGGCGCCAGCGAGGGTCGGGGGCTCGGCCACCGCTTCCTGCGCCACATCGAGCGGGCGCGGGTGCTGTGCGTCCTGGTCGACCTCGCCCCCATGGACGGCATGCCTCCCGCGGCCCAGGAGGAGATCCTGCTGCGCGAGCTGGGCGCCTACCGCCCCGATCTCCTGGAGCGGCCTCGCCTCGTCGTGGGCACGAAGGCCGACGTCGCCGTCGAGCCGTGGGACGGGCGGCGCGTCTCCGCCGTCACCGGCGAAGGTCTCCCCCAGCTCACGGGGGCGCTGGCCGAGCTGGTGAGCAAGGCCCGCGCCGAGGTCGCCGTCGACGACGCCGCCTTCGTGATCCACCGGCCGCTTCCCGAAGGCGTCACCGTCGAGAAGGTCGGCGACGGCGAGTACCGGGTCCATGGCCGCGCCGCGCTCCGGGCCGTCGCGCTGTCCGACATCACCAACACCGAGGCCCTCGCCTACGCCGACAGCCGCATGAAGAAGTTGGGCGTCGACCGCGCCCTGGCGCGCGCCGGCGCCGAGAACGGCGACGTCATCTGGGTCGGCGACTTCAGCTTCGAGTACCAGGGCGACAGCTGACGTGGCCACGGTGGTGGCCAAGATCGGCTCGTCATCGCTGACCGACGAGCGCGGCGTCATCGATCTCGCCGCCGTCGTGAAGCTGTGCCGCGAGGTGGTGGGCCTGCGCGATGCGGGCCACCGAGTGGTCATCGTCACGAGCGGCGCGGTGTCGGCCGGCGTGGCCGCTCTCGGGCTGGCGACTCGCCCGTCGGACCTGCCCACGCTCCAGGCGCTGTCGGCGGCCGGCCAGAGCCGCCTCATGAACGTCTACAACGACATCCTCGAGCACTACGGCGTCGTGGGCGCGCAGGTGCTGCTCGACTCCAAGAGCTTCGTGGACCGGCGCCAGTACCTCCACGCCCGCCAGACGCTCACCCGGCTGCTCGAGCTGGGCTGCGTGCCGGTCGTGAACGAGAACGACGCCGTGTCCCCCGATGAGATCCGCTTCGGCGACAACGACCGCATCGCTGCGCTGGTGTCGCACCTCGTGGCCGCTGATGTGCTGGTGCTGCTGACCGACACCCCGGGCCTGTTCACGGCCGACCCGCGCGTCGATGCCGCCGCCACCATGATCGAGGAGGTGGCGGCCGACGATCCGGTGCTGGCCAACGCCGGCGGCACCGGCTCGGCGCGCGGCAGCGGCGGCATGGCGTCGAAGCTGGCGGCGGCGCGCATCGCTTCGTGGTCGGGGGTGCAGGCGGTGATCGCCAAGGCGAACCGGCCAGACGTGCTGGCTGACGCGGTGGCCGGCGTGCTCGGCGTGGGCACCATCTTCCGGGCCCACGACCGGCGGCTGCCGGCGCGCAAGCTGTGGATCGCCTTCGCCACGGGGTCGGCGGGCACGGTCGTGGTCGACGACGGCGCCCGCCGGGCGCTGCTCGAGCGGGGGACGTCGCTGCTACCGGCTGGTGTGCGGTTCGTGCAGGGGGCCTTCGACGAAGGCGACGCCGTCGACGTCGCCGGTCCCGAAGGCGACGTCTTCGCCCGGGGCATGGTGGCCATGGATGCCGGGACGTTGCGCGAGATCGCCGGGCGGCGCAGCGCCGAGCTCCCACCCGACGTCCGCCACGAAGCCATCCACCGCGACGATCTCGTGGTGCTGCCGAAGTAGTCGGCGCCGGCGGGGGCGGGCTGGCCGCAGCGCCGGACTCGCCGCGACCGGACGCGTCCAGCGTTCAGGCTGCCGAATTGGGCCGGAGCGGTTGAGGCGTCGCGCCGGCGGGGGCCGGCCGCAGCCGCCAACCGCGCGCCGACGCGCCCAGTGTCCGAGCGTTCAGGCTGCGCGAAATTGGGGCCGGAGCGGTTGAGGTGTCGTCGGCGCCGGCGGGGGCGGGCTGGTGCGGTGGCGCGCCGGCGGTTGCGGCGCCGGCGCCGGCGCCCCGATCACACCGGCTCGGCCATGGTCGCGGTGCGCGGTCGGCGGCGGCGGCACCGGTCGCTTCTCGGCGCGATTCGCCGGCAAAGGTGCGCCAGAAGTGCAACGAGAAGCGCCGATGCACCGAGAACCGCGACCGAAACGCTCACGCAACGCAGGTTCCGGTCGAGAACCTCTCGCCGGGCGACCGATGCCGGCACCAACCGCGCTGACCGGCGGCAGGCACGCACCAACGAGGGCCCGTGACCAACCGCCCGGCCCGGCGGGGAGGGGTCAGGCGCCCTTGGGGGGCTCGAGCACCTCGTCCACCTCGGTGGCCTCGATCGCCTCGGGCCCGGGCGTGCCCGTCGTGAGCCCCAGCTCGGCGCGCATGGCGTCGAGGCGGCCGCGGGCCTCGGCGTTGGTGGTGGCCTGCTCGATCTCCAGCATGCGGTTCTCGACCGTCTGCCCCTGGAGCTCGGCCATGCCCTTGGCCTTGGCGTAGCGCGCCTCGATCTTGTCGCGCACCTCGTCGAAGGTGGGCACGTCCTGGCCCACCGACTCCGACAGCGTGGCCATCGCCGTGTTCAGCTGCTCCTGCATCTTGGCCTGGTCCAGCTGCGACATGAGCTTCTGGCGCTCGGCCAGCTTCTTCTGCAACGCCATCGAGTTCTGCTGCACCGCCGTCTTGGCCTGGTCGGCCGCCTGGGTGGCCTGCAGCACCATGGTCTTCTGCTCCTCGACCGCCCGTTCCAGCTCGATCAGCCGCGTGGCGATGGATTCCGCCGCCGACTCGTACTCGCCGGCCTTCACCACGTCACCGCGCTGGCTCGCCTGCGACTGCATCATCAGCGCTTGACGGGCGTTGCCGTTGGTCTTCTCGAGCTCACCCATCGTGCGCGACAGCTGCATCTCCAGCTGCTTCTGGTTGGCGATCACGCTGGCCGCTTGCTCGCGCAGCCGCCGGTGCTGCTCCTGGGCCTCGTTGATGGCCTGCTGGATCTGGATCTTGGGATCGGCCCGCTCGTCGAGGGAGCCGCTCACCTTGGCGGTCATGTACTTCCACCACCGCTTGAGTGCCTTGAACATGAGGCCAGACTACGGCGACCGGCGCCGAGCCGAACGCCGCTCAGCGCCGGGCGAGGCGCTCGCCGATGTACCACGCCAGATCGTGGCGGTCGGGGTGCTGCAGCACGACCCGGCACGGCTTGTCGAGCGTGGTGTCGATGACGAGCACCTCTTGGTCGCGGTAGACACACCAGAGCTGCCGCACGCCCTTGCGTCCTTTCATCGTGAACCAACCGGTGGCCAGGCGGCCCGGCCAGTACCCGCCGGCGGTGCGCCAGGCGAACTCGGTCGCCGCATCGGAACGCGGCATCACACGCGCGCTGGTGATGCCGGCCATCGCCAGGTGCTGGCCCTTCGGGTTGAAGGTGAGCCACTTGTCGCTGCCGGTGAACGTGATGTCGACCGCCTCGTCGGATACGTGTACGTGGACGGCCATGCCCGGCAGGCTACGAGGTGGCATGGCGGCGGGCGACGCGACGTTGCAACTCGCCCGCTTCCGGCACCCGCAGGAACGCCAGCAAGCCGATGTAGGCCGCCGCCCCCGCCACCACGCCCACGGCGACGCGCACCAGGGCCGCCGATCCGCTGTCGCCGCCGACCGTCTGCGACACCAGCCACGCCACCTCACCCGACACGATCGCCGCCAGCGCGATCCGCCCGAGGCTCACGACGAGGCCGAGGGCGTCGATGCCGCGAACCTTCACGGTCAGGACGTAGAAGGCGAAGGAGGCGGCCACGAGGTAGGCCACGGTGAAGGACCACGCCAGCCCGGGCACGCCCAGAGGACCGACGAGCACGATGGCCACGACGATGTTGACGACGTTCTCGAAGACGTTGATGACGAACGGCGTGCGGGTGTCGTTGTGGGCGTAGAAGCCACGCAGGATGAAGAGGTAGGCGGCCAGCATGAACATCCCGACTGCGAAGGCGGCGAGGGTGGCGCTGGTCGTGTCGGCCTGACTCTGCTCGAAGAAGCCATGTTCCAGCACCACGCCCACGATGGGCCGCGACAGTGCGATGAGCCCGGCCGCCGCCGGCATGGTGACGAGGGCCAGTGATCGCAGACCCAGCGACATGCGCCCCAGGAACATGCCCCGGTCGCGTTGCACGCGTGCGCGCGCCAGATCCGGGCCGAACGTCGTCATGATCGACACGGCCAGCAGACCGACGGGCATCTGGAACAGGATGAAGGCCGCCTGATACGACGTGACGCCGCCGGAGCCCGGCTTGGCCAGCACGGTCATGGCGTAGAGCGCGGCCTGGTTGGCCACGACGTAGCCGAAGGTCCAGCCAGACAGCCGGATGACGCGCCGAACGTCGGGATGGCGCCAGTCGGGGTTCCAGCGCAGGCGGACGTGGGCGTGACGCAATGCCGGCACGAGCGCTAGCGCCGTGGCCACGATGCCTGCCGTCGTGCTCACGGCGAGGAGCAGGAGGAGGGTCCTGTTGTTGTCGGCCAGCACGATGTCGCGTGGGGTCTGGTGCACGAGCTGGGGCACGGCTACGAGGGCGGCGATGACGACGGCGTTGTTGAGCACGGGCGCCCACGCCGCGGCGAAGAAGCGGCCTCTGGCGTTGAGGATGGCCGACGCCAGTGCGGTCACGCCGTAGAAGAAGATCTGGGGCAGGAAGATGAAGGCGAAGATGGTGGTGACGCGCCGGAACGTGTCGGCGTCGGCCGAGGACGGCGTGCTGAACGTGTACAGCCGCACGATGAGCGGCGCGGCGATGGTGCCGACGAGCGTGAGCGCCGCCAGCACGATCGTGCCGACGGTGACCACCGCGGAGGTGGCCTCGGCGTCGCGGTGGACGGCGTGCTCGGTGAACAGCGGTACCAGCGTGGCGGTGAGCACGCCGCCGAGCACCAGTTCATAGATGACGTTGGGGACGTTGTTGGCCGTGTTGTACGAGTCGGCCAGGACGCTGTCGATCACGCTGACGAGGAGGGCCACGCGCAGCAGGCCGGTGACCCGCGACGCCAACGTGCCGGCGGCCACGGCGGCATTCGCCCTCAGCAGACCGGACCGCCGGGCTTCCTCGGCAGTCGGTTCCTGCACGCCGGCATCGTACGCTGGGGGTCGTGACCGACCCGGGGATCTCCGCTCTCGGCGCGCGGGCCAAGGCAGCAGTCCGGCCGCTGGCCAACGCGTCCACCGCGGCCAAGGACGCCGCCCTGCACGCCGCCGCCGACTTGTTGCTCGAGCGCTCCGCCGAGATCCTCGACGCCAATGCCGTCGACGTGGCGCGCGCCCAGACAGATGGAGCCACGAGCACCGTTGTCGACCGCCTCCGGCTCACCCCGGCGCGGGTGGAGGCGATGGCCGCCGGGCTGCGTCAGGTGGCGGCCCTGGCCGACCCGGTCGGTGAGATCACCGAAGGCTGGGTGCGCCCGAACGGCCTGCGCATCCGGCGGGTGCGGGTGCCTCTCGGGGTGGTGGGCATCATCTACGAGAACCGCCCCAACGTCACCAGCGACGCCGCTGCGCTGTGCATCAAGAGCGGCAACGTCGCCTTCCTCCGGGGCTCGTCGGGGGCCATCTCGTCGAACCAGGCCATCGCCGCGGTGCTGCGCGAGGGGGTGGCCAAGGCCGGCCTGCCCGAAGACGCCGTCGTGCTGGTGGAGGACACGTCGCGTGAGTCGGCCGTCGAGTTCATGCGCCTGCGCGGGGTGATCGACTGCCTCGTGCCCCGTGGCGGCGCGTCCCTGATCGCTTCCATCCTGGAGCACGCCACCGTGCCGTACGTGATCGACGGCGACGGCAACTGCCACGTCTACGTCGACGCATCGGCCGACCTCGACATGGCGCTCGACATCATCGTGAACGCCAAGGTGCAGCGCCCGAGCGTGTGCAACGCGGCCGAGAGCCTGCTCGTGCACGAGACGGTGGCGGCGGCCTTCCTGCCCCGGGCGGCGGCGGCCCTCGACGGGGTGGAACTGGTCGGCGACGACGCGTCGCGGGCGATCACCCCGATGGGCGCGGCCACCGAGGACGACTACGCGTCAGAGTTCCTCGCGTTGAAGCTGGCGGTGCGCGTCGTGGCCTCGCTCGACGCCGCCATCGACCACATCACCCGCTACGGCACCGGTCATTCCGAGGCGATCGTGACGCGCGACCGGGAGGCGGCAACGCGCTTCACGAGCGAGGTCGACGCCGCCGCCGTGCTCGTGAACGCGTCGACCCGCTTCGTGGACGGCGAGGAGTTCGGCTTCGGCGCCGAGATCGGCATCAGCACGCAGAAGCTGCACGCCCGCGGGCCTATGGGCCTGCGTGAGCTCACCACGCTGAAGTACATCGTCGAAGGCGACGGCCAGATCCGAGGCTGAACGCCGTCAGGCCGAGATCCTCGCCTGACTGGCGTCAGTTCCACGCGGCGGCGTCGCTGCCGGGGCGGCTCGGCGGCCGGTCCCAGACGGGTCGCAGTGCGCCGATGGCGCCCGGTGGGCCCACGTGGTGCACGTCGCCCCACGGCGTTGCCGAGACCTGGCACCAGCGCTCGACCGCGCCCGGCTCCGGCTCGGTCACATCCAGGCCGCCGGTCACCCGCCCGAGGCCGTCGAGCCACGCCGCCGTACGCGCCAGCGACACCTCCACGGTCCACGAACCACCTTCGACGGCCCGCCGGTGGAGCGCCCGGAGCGCCCCGAAGGCCAGGAGGTAGCCGGTGGCGTGGTCGAGGAGCTGGCAGGGGAGCGGGACGGGCCGGTCCGAGCCGGCGGCAATGGCGCCCTCGGCGGCGATGCCCGTCGACATCTGGACGAGGCTGTCGAAGCCCCGGCGCTCCCGCCACGGCCCGGCCGAGCCGTAGGCCGACAGCGCCGCCACGACGAGCCCGGGGCGCAACTCCGCGAGCGCGTCGGACGGGTAACCGAGGCCCGCGAGGGCGCCGGGCCGGTAGCCGTGCACGACGACGTCGGCGCCGGCCACGAGCGACTCGAACAGGGTTCGTTCGGTCCCGGCGCGCAGGTCGAGCCCGCACGAGCGCTTGCCGAAGCCGACGTCGAGGCGGAGCAGCTCGAACTCGTCGAACTCGGGCGCCTCGACCCGCAGCACGTCGGCGCCCCAGGACGCGAGGAAGCGCGTCGCCACCGGCCCGGCGATGACGCGGGTGAGATCGAGCACGCGCAGCCCGGCGAGCGGGCGCGGCGCGGCGCCGCTGTCTGGACCCCGCAGGTGCTCGGGCGGCGAGCCGCCCACGCGGTCGATCGCCACCAGAGGCCGGTCCAGCACGTGCCGACCGTGCTCGTGGTGCTTCCAGTCGCCGGGTGAATGGAGCGCGGCGGCGCAGCCACCGGCGGCCACGATCGCCGTCTCCAGCCCGACGGACGGCCACGTCCGCACCGCCTGCCCAACGGCGTCGCGCTCCGCCTCCACCCCCAGCACGCCCACTGCGGCGCGCCGGTGGTGCGGGTAGTTGGTGTGGAGCCGGATCCACCCGTCGGCGCTGCGGTAGTCGCCCGCCACGGGGTCCCACAGCGACACGGGTTGGGAGCCGACGATGCCGGCGTAGCGTTCGCTGCGCACCGCTGTCGCGGCTTCGACCGTGTCGACGACGACGGTGCCACGTGCGCCGGTCAACTCGGCCACGCCGAGGCTGGCCGCACCGATGGCCGCCGTGGCCGCCGCCGTCACCGGGAACGGTGACGGCAGGACGTGCGTCGGTCCGGTCACCGCCAGGCGGTCGAGGGCATCGGGGGCGCCGCCGGCATCGAGCCACACGCCTGCCGCCACCTCCGCGGCGAGCGTGGTGGCGTCAGCGGGCATGGCGTGCCGGCTCAGGCCCGATGTAGCGGGCCGCCGGCCGGATGATCTTCGAGTCGGTCGCCTGTTCCAGGATGTTGGCGGTCCAGCCGACCACCCTCGCCACGGCGAAGGTCGAGGTGAACAGGGATCGGGGCACGTTCGCCTGCTCCAGCACGATCGCCGCCCAGAACTCCACGTTGGTGACGAGGCGCCGCTCGGGGTAGCGCTGGGCCAGCTCGGCCACGGCCGCCGTCTCGACCTCGGCCGCCATGGCCGCCCGCGGACCGCCGATCGTGGCCGCCACCTCGGCGAGGAGCTGGGAGCGCGGATCGGTCGTGCGGTACACGGCGTGACCGAAGCCCGGGATGCGGCGGCCGGCGTCCAGCTCGGCCCGCACCCAGGCCCCGGCCCGCTCGGCGGTGCCGACGGCGTCGAGCAGATCGAGCACCCGGCTGGGCGCGCCACCGTGACGGGGCCCGCTGAGGGCGCCGAGCGCGGCCACCACGGAAGCCGCCATGTCGGCGCCGGTGGAAGCCACCACCCGCGCCGTGAACGTCGACGCGTTGAACCCGTGGTCGATCGTGCTGATGAGGTACTGCTCCAGCGCCCGCACCGCTACGGGGTCCGGGTCGGCGCCCGAGAGCTGGCGGAGGTAGTCCTCCACGACGGGCCGGCGAGGATCGGGAGCGATCGGGGCCAAGCCCTGGCGGCGGCGATGCAACGCGGCGACCGCCGTGGGCATCGACGCGGTGATGGCCAGCGCGTCGGCTCGCTGCTGCACCGGCGACAGGTCCACCAGCGGGCGGAACTGACGAGCGCCGCCCAGGGCGGCCAGCGCCGCTCGCAGCTCGGCGTCAGGGGCGCCGAGGGGCGCCAAGCCGCCGATCAGCTGCTCGACGGGCTCGGGCAGGGCTCGCAAGGTCCCGACCTCGGTGGCGAAGGCGTCGTGCTCCGCGGCGTCCCGCGGCAGCGTGCCGTCGATCATGAGCCGCCACACGGCCTCGAAGTCGCGGTGGCGGGCCAGCTCGCAGGCGTCGTACTGGCGGTAGTGGTAGAAGCCCTCTTCGCCGCGCACATCTCCGACCGTCGTGTCCGCGACGGCCACACCGGCCAAGCCGGGAGGTACATCCATCATCGTGGTCATGTCGTCAGCATTGCGCCACTCTCGTCGATTCGTCAACGTTGATCAACTCTCAACTATGGTGGCGCGATGAGCGACCGGCCCCCTCTCACCGCCGCCGAGGCGGCCAGCCGGCTGGGGGTGAAACGCCAGACCCTGTACGCCTACGTCAGCCGGGGACTGCTGCGCAGCCGCCCTGCGGCCAGCGGTCGGGGCAGCGAGTTCGACGCCGCCGACGTCGACGCGCTGCTGCGCCGGTCGCGCGCCGGCCGTGACGCCGCCCAGGAGCTCACCGTCGCCACCGCCATCAGCTCCATCGCCGGCGGCGACCTGCGCTACCGGGGCCGGCGGGCCACCGTGCTGGCGAGCACCGAGGCGTTCGAGTCCGTGGCCACCCTCCTGTGGACGGGAGCGCTCGAATGGCACGAGTGCGTGGCCGCCCCGGCGGCGACGGCGGCGGTGGACTCGGTGGGCCGGGCCACACCGCCGGGCGCCCGCTTGATCGATCGGATGCGGTTGGCCACCGATGCCTCGGCCATCACCGATCCGCTGCGGTTCGAGCTGGCGACGGCGTCGGTGGTCGCGTGCGGTCGGTCCCTGCTGGCCGTGCTGGTGGAGGCGCTGGTACGACCAGGCGGGCGCCGGCCAGTGGCGAGTGGGCGCCGGCCGGCGGCGAGCCGGCGCCGGCCCGTCGCCCTCTCGCTCCCGGGCCAGCCGGACCGTCCCGGCGCCCTCGCGGCGCGCCTGTGGCCCCGCCTGTCGAGCCTGGCCCCCACGACGGCGACGGTGCGGGCCCTGAACGGTGCGCTGGTGCTGTGCGCCGACCACGAGCTGGCCACCTCCACCTTCGCCGTACGGGTCGCGGCGTCGGTACGGGCCAATCCCTATGCCGCCGTGGCTTCGGGGCTGGGTGCGCTGGACGGCCCGCTGCACGGCACCGTGAGCGAGCTGGTCCACGCGCTGCTGGCCGACGCCGAGCGCGACGGCGTGGATGCCGCCGTGGAGCGCCGCCTGCGCCACGGCGGCCGGCTCCCCGGCTTCGGGCACCCGCTCTATCCCGAGGGCGACCCGCGGGCCCCCGCCCTGCTCGCGCTGCTGAACGCCGGCGCCGGCGACGGCTTCGACGGCGCCCGCCGTGAGGTCGCCAGTGCCGTGCTCGACGCCGTCGGCGGCCGCACCGGAGCCGCCCCCAACTCCGATTTCGCCCTCGGCGCCCTTGCTTTTGCCGGGCGGATGACGCCGGACGCCGGTGAGGCGGTCTTCGCCATCGGGCGCTGCGCCGGCTGGCTGGCCCACGCCATGGAGGAGTACGCCGAGGAGCCGCTGCGCTTCCGCCTCCGTGCGCGCGCGGTATGAGGCCAGTTCGGATTGACCCTGAAGTCAAGGTCACCGGTAAGGTCCCTATATGAGCGGCTACCAATTCGAGACCGTGCCCGAGGTGCGCGACGGGCTGAAAAGCGTCAGCTACCTCGCCGATGACGGCATCGCCGGCGTGGTCTTCCTAGCTGACCGCCTCGAGAAGCCTGTCCTGGTGGAAGGGCCGGCCGGCACCGGCAAGACCCAGCTGGCCAAGTCGGTGGCCGAGATGACGGGTGCCCGGCTCATCCGCCTGCAGTGCTACGAGGGCCTCGACGAGTCCAAGGCGCTCTACGAGTGGAACTACAAGAAGCAGCTGCTGCGCATCCAGGCCGACCGGCAGGCCGACGGCTGGGCCGAGATGCACGACGACATCTTCAGCGAGGAGTTCCTCCTCACCCGGCCGTTGCTCGAGGCGATCCGCTCCGAGGAGCCGGTCGTGCTGCTCATCGACGAAGTCGACCGCGTCGAGGTGGAGACCGAGGCCTTGCTGCTCGAGATCCTGTCCGACTACCAGGTCTCCATCCCGGAGCTGGGCACGGTGGAGGCCAAGCAGATCCCCCTCGTGTTCCTCACCTCCAACAACACCCGAGAGCTGTCCGAGGCCCTGAAGCGCCGGTGCCTCTACCTCCACGTCGACTACCCCGACCTGGAGCGTGAGAAGGAGATCGTGCTCACCAAGGTGCCGGGGGTCAGCGCCAACCTGGCCGACCAGATCGCCCGCATCGTCCGCTCGATCCGCCAGCTCGAACTGAAGAAGGCCCCGAGCGTCAGCGAGACCATCGACTGGGCCCGCACCCTCGTGCTCCTCGGCATCGAGCACATCGACGCCCAGCAGGCCAAGGAGACGCTCCACATCCTGCTGAAGTACCAGACCGACATCGCCAAGGCGGCGAAGGAACTGGCGGTGGAGTCGAAGTAATGCTCGATCTCATGGCCGGGTTCATCCAAGAGCTGCGTTCGGCGGGGCTGCCGGTGTCGCTGACCGAGAACCTCGACGCCATGGAGGCCGTGCAGCACATCCCCATCGAGGATCGCGAGGCGTTCAAGTACGCCCTCGCCGCCACGCTGGTGAAGAACAACGCTCACTGGCGCTCGTTCGAGACGGTGTTCGAGGTGTACTTCAGCCTGCGGGGGCCGCAGTACAAGATCGCCGAGGACGGCGACGCCGACGAGTTCTGGCGCCAGATGCAGGAGCAGCTCCAGCAGCAGGGCGAGGGGCGCCAGGGCGGTGGCGTGATGGACTCGCTCACGCCCGAAGAGCTGGCCATGATGCTGTATCAGGCCCTCATGAACGGCGACGACGCGCTGCTGCGGGCGATGGCCCGCCAGGCCGTCACCCGCTATGCGGGCATGGAGCCCGGTCGCCCGGTCGGCGGCACGTACTACCTCTACCGCACCCTGCGGAACCTCGACCTCGACGGCATGCTCGAGAAGCTCATGGAGTCCACCCGTGAGCAGCTCCAGGGCGAGATGACCCAACTCGAAGAGCGCCTCGAGCGCGACGAGTACGAGGGTCGCATCGAGAAGTTCAAGAAGGAGATCGAGGCCGAGATCCGCCGCCGGCTGGTGGCCGACCGGGGCATCGACGCCATGTCGAAGACGCTGCGCAAGCCGCTGCCCGAAGACGTCGACTTCATGCACGCCAGTCGTGACGAGATGGCCTCGTTGCGAAAGGCCCTCCAGCCCCTCACGCGCAAGCTCGCCGCCCGCCTGGCCCGCAAGCGGCGCCACGGGCGCAAGGGCCCGCTCGACTTCCGCAGCACCATGCGGCACTCGCTGTCGTACGGCGGTGTGCCGGCCGACCCCAAGTTCCGCTACCCGCGCCCGTCCAAGCCGGAGCTCATGGTGGTGGCCGACATCTCGGGCTCGGTGGCGGCGTTCGCCCGCTTCACCTTGCACCTCGTGTACGCCATGCAGAACCAGTTCTCCAAGGTGCGCTCGTTCGTGTTCATCGACGGCATCGACGAGGTGACCGAGTACTTCCGCGGCGTCGAGGACATCACCGAAGCGGTGCACCGCGTGAACACCGAGGCCGACGTGGTGTGGGTCGACGGCCACTCCGACTACGGCCATGCCTTCGAGGTGTTCTGGGAGCGCCATGGGCGTGAGGTCGGGCCGAAGACCACGGTCCTGCTCCTGGGCGACGCCCGGAACAACTACCACGCCGCGCAGTCGTGGGTGGTGAAGGAGATCCGCCAGAAGGCGCGCCACGTCTACTGGCTCAACCCCGAGCCCAAGTCGTACTGGAACACCGGCGATTCCATCGTGGGCGAGTACGGCGTGCACACCGACGGCGTCTACGAGTGCCGCAACCTCCGCCAGCTCGAGGGCTTCGTCGACAAGTTGGCGTGAGCCGCCGGTAGCCTCGCCGCCGGTATGACCCGCCTCGTCATCATTCGCCACGGCGAGTCCGTCTCCACCGTCGAGCGTCGCATCGGTGGTGTGCGCACGTGCGGCGGTCTGTCGCCGCTCGGTCGCAAGCAGGCGGAGGCCCTGGCCACGCGCTTGGCCCGCTCCGGCGAGGTGACGCCGGACCTGCTGGTGTCCAGCACGATCCGCCGGGCGGTCGAGACGGCCGAGATCATCGCGCCGGCGCTCGGCGAGCTGCCGATCGAGCGCATCCCCGACCTGGGCGAGCACGAGCCCGGTCCGGAGTGCGACGGACTGTCGTACGACGTGTTCATCGAGCGCTACGGCCAGCCCGACTGGATGGGCGATCCCTACGTCGTCGGCTTCCCCGGAGGCGAGACGGTGGCCGCGTTCAAGTTCCGTGCCGCCACCGCGTTGCATCAGCTCGCCCAGCGGCACCAGGACGCCACCATCGTGGTCGTGTGCCACGCCGGCGTGGTCGACGTCGCCATGCGAACGTTCCTCAACCTCCCGCTCACCGGCGTGTTCGAGCTGAGCACGGCCAACACGTCCATCACCGAAGTGCTCCACACGGGCGTGCGCTGGCGTCTCCTGCGCTACAACGATCACGCCCATCTCGAAGGGTTGCCGGCGGACACGCCCGCTACGTGACGGTGCCCCGACCGGACGTGATCGTCGTCGGGGCCGGCACCACGGGCTCCGTCGTCGCCGCCCGCTTGTCGGAGGACCCCCGGCGCACGGTGCTGCTGCTCGAAGCGGGGCCTGACGGTCGCCCCGGCGGCGGTCTCGACCCCTTCGCGGCGCTGGCGGAACCGGGCCGGGTCTGGCCCGACCTCACGGCCCGACGCTCGCGCCGGCAGCCGCCTGAGCCTTACTGGCAAGGGCGCGGCCTGGGCGGCTCGTCGGCCGTGAACGGCATGGTGGCGGCGTGGGCGAGCGCGGCCGACTACGACCGGTGGCGCGTCCCCGGCTGGACATCCGGTGATCTGGCACCGGCCATGGCGCGCGTTGAGGCCACGTGGCCGAGCCGTGGCCTCGTGGCCGCCGGCCCCGTCAACCACGATGTCGGGCGCGTCGCCGCCGGCATCGCCGGCCTCAGGGCGGAGCCGGTCCGCGTCACGGCCGTTGCAGGGGACCGGGTCTCGGTGGCCGACGCCTACCTCGGACCGATCGGGGAGCGCCCCAACCTCACGGTCCGCGCCGATGCCACGGTGGACGCGGTGCTGCTCAACGGCCGCCGCGCCGAAGGTGTCCGCCTCGACGGCGGCGAGGAGCTGGCCGGTGCCGAGGTCGTGCTGTGCGCCGGTGCCGTTCACTCGCCGGTCCTGCTGCTGCGCACGGGGATCGATGGACCGGGCATCGGGACCAACCTGCAGGACCATCCGGCGCAGCGCATCGTGCTGCACCTCGACGTCGACCAGCGTGTGCCCGATCGCTGCCGGCTCCCGTTCGGCGTGGCGGTGCGTACCGGCAACTGCGTCTTGCTGCCCATGGACTACACCGACGACGTGGCCACCGGTGGCGTCCTGGTGGCGCTCATGGACGCCCGTGCCCGTGGCACCGTGACGGTGCAGGGGCGGCGGCCGGTGGTGGCCTTCGACCAGGGAACCGACGAGCGTGATCGCGACGAACTGCTGGGCGCGGTCGAGGTCGCGGGGCAGCTGGCCCTCGCCGCCGGCTTCGCCGCTGACCCCCCGCCCGCTGACCACCTTCGTGACGTGTTCCACGCCGCCGGCACGTGTCGCATGGGTGAAGGGGGCGTCGTGGATGCACAGTTGCGGGTCGTGGGCTACGAAGGCCTGCGGGTGGCCGACGCTTCGGTGATCCCGGTCCTGCCGCGGGCCTACCCCATGCTGACGTGCGCGCTGGTCGGGGAGCGTCTGGCCGAGATCTGGTAGCACTCGGTGCCCCCTCGAAGTGGTATGCACGCGCCATGGGCTACACCAAGGGTCTGCACGATCTCGGCGACGGTTGCTACGCCTACCTGCAACCCGACGGGGGTTGGGGTTGGAGCAACGCCGGGCTGATCGTGGGCGACGGCACCTCGCTGCTGATCGACACGCTCTTCGATCTGCGACTGACGGCGGAGATGCTGGCCGCCATGAACGGCGTGACGGCGGCGGCGCCGATCGCCACGGTCGTGAACACCCACGCCAACGGCGATCACTGCTACGGCAACGAGCTGGTCGGCGGGGCCGAGATCGTGGCGTCGACGGCCGCCGCCGAGGAGATGAGCCACGTGCCCCCGGCCATGCTCGCCGGCCTCACCGACGCGCCGGGTGATGTCGGCGACCTGTTCCGCCGGATGTTCGGTGCCTTCGACTTCAACGGCATCACCCTCACGCTGCCGACGCGCACCTTCGACGGCCGCCTCGACATCGACGTCGGTGGACGGCCGATCGAGCTGATCGAGGTCGGCCCGGCCCACACCCGCGGTGACGTCATCGTCCATTCACCCGAGGACAAGGCGGTGTTCACGGGTGACATCCTGTTCATCGGCGGCACGCCCATCGTGTGGGCCGGACCGCTCGCCAACTGGATCGCCGCGTGCGACCTCATGCTGGGCATGGACATCGAGACCGTGGTGCCAGGTCACGGGCCGGTGACGGACAAAGCCGGCGTCGCCCAGGTGCGCGACTACCTCGTGTTCGTGTCCGATGCCGCCACCATCCGCCACGACGCCGGCATGAACGTGTGGGACGCCGCCCAGGACATCGCCCTCGGCGAGTTCCGCGGACTGGGGCGAGTTCGGACGTCTCGCGGTCAACGTCGAGGCCGTCTACCGTGACCTCGAGCCGGACTACGTTGCGGCGGACATCGTCGAGCAGTTCCGCCGCATGGTCGAGCTGGAAGAGAGGGGCAGGCCATGACGGTAAGGCTCGGGGTCGATATCGGCGGCACAGGCATAAAGGGCGCTCCGGTGGACGTCGAGCTGGGCGATCTCGTGAGCGATCGGTTCCGGCTGCCGACACCGAAGAAGCACACGCCAGACGAAGTGGCCAAGGTGGTCCTGGATGTGGTGAACCACTTCCCCGACATCAAAGGGTCCATCGGGGTCACCTTCCCCGGCGTGGTCATCCGCGGCGTCGTGCACACGGCGGCCAACATGGACAAGAGCTGGATCGACCTCGACGCCGACAAGCTGTTCACCGAGACCCTGGGCCGGCCGGTCACCTTGATGAACGACGCCGATGCCGCCGGCGTGGCCGAGATGCGCTTCGGGGCCGGCAAGGACAAGCCTGGCGTCGTGGTGTTGATCACGTTCGGCACCGGCATCGGTTGCGCGGTGTTCCACGACGGGATCCTGCTGCCCAACACGGAGCTGGGTCATATCGAGATCGAGGGCAAGGATGCCGAGCGCCTGGCCTCGGGCTCGGCGCGAGATCACGAGAAGCTCACATGGAAGGAGTACGGCAAGCGCATCCAGAAGTACCTGCGCAAGATCGACGCGCTGCTGTGGCCCGACCTGTTCATCATCGGCGGGGGCGTGAGCAAAGAGGCCGATAAGTACCTGCCCGACATCAAGGTCCGCACCCCGGTCGTGACGGCCGAGCTGCTGAACAACGCCGGCATCGTGGGCGCCGCCACGCTGGTCGACTCCATGGAGTGACGGGCCGTCAGACCGGCACCGAGTCGGCGGCCTCGGCCGCGTCCTCGGCGGCGGCCGCGGCGCGCTGCTCGCGGGCTTTCGCCGACTTTCGCACGAGCAGGAACCATCCCACGATGGCGCAGATCGAGAAGATGATCCACTGCACGGCATAGCCGAGGTGGGGCCCATCGTCGAGCTGGGGCAGCGGTACCAGCACCGGTAGGCCGGCCGAGAGGGCCGGTGTCGACGCGCGTCATCTCGACGTACGCCGGCGCCAGCGGGTACGGCGTCTGCTGCTGGACCCGGGGGATGTCGACGCGGGCCATCGTGGTCAGCACGCCATCGGCCGGATCACGCGAGGCGAGCGCGCCCGGGTTCTGCGTGGGACGGGCCCGGCCCTCGATCGTCACGGTCCCCGTGGGCGGGGGTGGCACGTCGGGGTCGGTGCTGTTCGACGACGTGAGCGGGACCCAGCCCCGCACCACGAGCACGGCGGTGCCGTCGTCGCGGCGTAGTGGCGTCAGGATGTGGTAGCCGGGCGCACCGTCGAGCGTGCGGTTGCGGATCAGCACTTGCGCCGAGGGATCGAACGTGCCCGAGAGGGTGACGGTCATCCACTCGTCGGCGTGGGCGGCCTCGATGGTGGTACCCGGGGGGATCACGGTGTCGAACGGGCGCGCCGCAGCATCGGTGCGGGCGCGGACCTCGCTGTTGAAGCTGCGCCGTTCATGCAGGCGCCGGAGCTGCCAGAACGACAGGTTCACCATGAGGATGACGAGGAGCACGACCACGATGGAGAAGACGATCCAACCGGGCCGGGTCAAGAAGCGGTAACGCGACATCCAGATCATCACGGTACTGGCGAGACCCGACGCGCCAAAGGTCGCCCGGATGTGTGGAAAGGTGGCGTCCGTGGCCACGGGCGACGTCTTCCCGGACCGGGGCATGGAGCACCGGGAGAAGATCGCATGGATGATCGAGCAGCACGGCTGGGCCTTCGAGCCGGTGCCCGCCCATCCGGAGCTGGACCCGCCCATCCCCGGCTACGGCTACACCGTCGGCTTCGAGGCCGCCTTCAGCTTCCCGGAGATCGTGGTGTTCGGCCTGACCCCAGTGGCCACGCGGGGGCTGCTGGGGCTGGTGGTCGACCTGCTGCGCGGCGGCACTGAGATCCCGGTCGGGGCGCTGTTCACCGGGCTGTTCGACAACGACTTGCGTGCGGCGCTGCTCACCGTGGACCCGGAGGAATGCGGCGACCTGTTCGTGGCCGCCGACGAGTGGTACGGCAGCACTGACTACCGCATCGTGCAGCTGGCCTGGCCGGATCGTCAGGGCTGGCTGCCGTGGGAGTCGGGCTTCGACCACCGGCTGCTGCTGGCCCAGCCGATCGTCGGCTCCCTGGACGGCCTCGTCTAGCGCACGTCTAGCGCTGGTGAAGCGGCGCCTAGTCCGTGCTGACGGGCAGGCCGAGGGACCTGGCGATGACGAGGCGCTGGATCTCGCTGGTGCCCTCGCCGATCTCCAGCACCTTGGCGTCGCGGTAGAAGCGGGCCACGGGCGACTCCTCCATGAACCCGTAGCCACCGAACACCTGGGTGGCGGTGCGGGCGGCGTCGACGGCGGCTTCCGTGGCGAACAGCTTGGCGATGGCCGCCGCCTTGCTGAACGGCCGTCCTCGCTCCTTCAGCCACGCCGCCTTGTAGGTGAGCAGCCGGGCGCTCTCCACCGCCACCGCCAGGTCGGCAAGGGCGAAGGCGATCGCCTGGTAGCGCCCGATCGCCCCGCCGAAGGCGTTGCGGGACTTGGCGTAGTCGAGCGACAGGTCCAGGCACGCCTGGGCCGACCCGACGGCCAACGCGGCGATGGCGACGCGGCCGTCGTCCAGCGTGGTGAGGAAGTTCCGGAAGCCGTGGCCGAGCGAGCCGAGGAGGTGGTCGGCCGGCACCCGGCAGCCGTCGAGCACGAGCCCGTGGGTGTCGGAGGCATGCCAGCCCAGCTTGCGGTAGGAGGGCTCCACGATGAGCCCCGGCCTCCCCGCCGGCACCACGATGGTGGAGATCTCACCCTTGCCGGTACGCGCCGTCACCATGACGAGCGACGTGATAGCGGTGCCCGAGTTGGTGATGAACGACTTGGCGCCGTCGATCACCCATTCGCCGGCAGGCTCGTCGAGCACCGCCTTCGTGCGTGGTGGCACCGGCGTCGCTGCCGCCGTCGGGCTCAGTCAGCCCGAACGCTCCGAGGGCCCGGCCGGCGACGAGGTCGGGCAGCCACCGCTCCCGCTGCTCCTCGGTGCCGAACGTGTAGATCGGGTTGGCCCCCAGCCCCACCCCGGCCGACAGTGTGATGCCCAGGGACTGGTCGACGCGACCGATCTCCTCGATGGCGACGCACAACGTGGAGAACGGTGCGCCCGCGCCGCCGTAGGCCTCGGGGAAGATCAGCCCGAACAGGCCCAGATCGCCCATCGCCAGGACGGTGTCGACCGGGAAGATCTGGTCCCGGTCCCAGTCTCCGGCGTGCGGTTCGATCTCCGCCTTGGCGAAGTCGCGTACGACCCCGCGGAACATCTCCTGCTCGGCATTGAGCTCGAAATCCACGTGCGAACCCTAGGCCCGCCTGTGGCGCGCTGTCGTTCCTCAGCCGCCCGACGGCCAGACCAGGACGCCGTTCTTGAGCACGCCGTTGGCCACATCGGCGTCGAACGTGCCCTCCGTCGAAGGCGTGCCGTTCTGGTACACGCCGGCCTTGGCGTAGGCGTCGACCTCTGCGGTCAGGATGCCGGGATCGACGAGGCCGGGCACCTGGCCGGGCGGCGTGCCCTTGTCGACGATGGCGGACTCTTGTTGCCACCGGTAGTTCTCACCCTCGGCGGTGAGGTAGTTCTGGTTGCCGGCGGCGTTGATCTCCTTCAGCGACAGGGCGACGGCACCGGCAGGGTCGGCGATGGCGTCGGCGTAGCCCCGGAAGTCGGCGCGCACGAAGTCCTGCACCGCCGTCGGGTGCTTGGCCAGGAAGTCGGGGGTGGTGTAGATCAGCCCGAACGTGCCAGGGACGCCATAGTCGACCGGGTCGAACAGCCGGTACTTCACGCCGGCGCGATCGAGTTGGCCGGGCTCGTTCGACTTGTAGACGGGCAGGGCGTCGATGCCGGTCTTCAACTGGGCGACCGGGTCGAACCCGTCGAGCAGCACCTCTTTGTAGTCCCGGCCCCGTTGCAGACCGGCCTTGCTGAGCATGGCCACGATCGACGGCGGGATGTCGCCCTTCACGCCGATGGTCTTGCCCTTGAGGTCCTGCAACGTGACGATGGCGCTGTCGCCCGGTACGAGGAGGGCCTCGACGGGGGTCTTGCCATAGTCGGTGACGGCCACGAACTTGGCCCCGTCCTTGGAGAAGTTGAGGATCTCGGTGTAGGCACCGGCCGAGCTCAACTGCGCCTGCCCGCCGGCCACCAATGGGTAGTTGGAGGTGGAGAAGCTGGGTTTGATCGTGACGTCGAGGCACATGTCGTCGAAGTAGCCGCGCTCCTTGGCCACCACGACGTCCAGGATCGACGCCGCCGCCGAGAAATCGAAGCTGGACAGGTAGGTGATGGGGCCGGCCGCCTTGTTGGCGGCGCAGCGCTCGGCCGAGATGCCGGCGGCCGTCACGCCGTCGCTGGCGGCGGCGGCGGTGGTGGCCGAGCCGTCCGAGCCGCTTGCTGTCGTGGCGGGCGCCGCGCCGGTGGTGGCGGTCGTGGCTGCGCCCGACGTCGAGGCGTTGTCGCTGCCGCACGCCGCCAGCAAGGCGAGAGCGACGGTGCCGGCGACCACGGCGAGGGAACGGCGCAAGGGGTTCGTCACGGGGCCTCCGGGTTCATGGCCGAAAGATGGACTGACGCCATCGTGTACTGACGCCATCATGGACTGACGACGTCTTGAGAGCTGTGCCAGCGCAGCACCAGTCGCTCCAGCACACCGATGAGTGCGGTGGCGGCGGCGCCCAGGAAGGCGAGCACGAAGATGGAGCCCCAGAGCTGCAGGGCGAGGTTGAACGCCTGCGCCTGCTTGACGGCCCACCCGAGTCCGCTGCGCACACCGGCGAAGAATTCGGTCAGCACGGCGCCGATCAACGCCAGCCCGACGGCGATCCGAGCGGCCGAGAAGAGGTAGGGCAGCGCGTGCGGCACGCGGAGCCGGAAGAACACCTCGCTCTTGGACGCGTCGACCGAGCGCAGCAACTCGTGCGTGGCCGGGTCGATGGAGCGGAAGCCCACCACGGCATTGAACAGGAACGGCACGAAGCACACGAGCGCGGTACCGACGAGGATCGGCTTCATGCCGAACCCCAGCCAGATGACCAGCGCCGGGGCGTAGGCGACGAGCGGTGTCACCTGCACCAGCACGGCCAGTGGGGTGAGGGCCTGCTCGACGAAGCGGGAGTGCGCCATGATCGTCGCCACCACCAGGGCGCCGATGAGGCCGAGGCAGAAGCCCAGGAACGCCTCCCACAGCGTGACCTTGGCGTTGGTGATGTAGAACTCGGGGTCGCTGGCGATGTGGCGCAGGATGGCCGACGGTGCCGGCAGCTCGAACTGCGGGATGTCGAGCACGGTGACGAGCAACTGCCAGAGCAGCAGGAAGCCGCCAACCCCGACGATCGGCGGTACGACCGCCTTGGCCATGCGGGTGCCTCGGTGGGGCCGGCGCACGGCGGTTTCGGCGGCGATGGCCTCCTCCACGTCGACGGCGTGGGTGGTCACGGCGCCGTGCTGGGAAGGTGGGCGTCCAACAGCTTCTCGACGTGCTTCGCCATCACGTCCACCTCGATGTTCACGGGCGCACCCGGGCCCTTGGCGCCCAGCGTGGTGACGGCCGCGGTGTGGGGGATGACGGCGATGCGAAACGAATCGTCGTCGAGATCGAAGATGGTGAGGCTGATGCCGTCGACGGCGACCGAGCCCTTCTCGACGCAGTACCGCATGAGCGGCCGCGGGATCTGCACGCGCAGGTCGGGCGCGGGTGCCAGCACCACGCCGACGGCGTCGACGTGGCCGAGCACCACGTGACCGCCGAGGCGGTCCTGCATGCGCACCGGGCGCTCGAAGTTGACCGGGTCGCCGGGGGTCAGCGCGCCCAGGTTGGTGCGGGCCGCCGTCTCGTCGCTGACGTCGGCCAACCAGTAGCCGTCGCCCTGCTCGATGAGCGTGAGGCAGGTGCCGTTCACGGCGATGGAGTCACCGAGGGCGGCGTCGTGCAGCACCGTCGTGGCGGCAAAGCGGTAGCGATCGCCGTCGCGACCCTCGAACCGGCCCAGCTCCTCCACGATCCCGGTGAACATGGAGTCAGCCTCCCATGTCGATGTCGACGCGGTCAGATGGCGGCGGGGCCAGCTGGCGCAGGATGAAGGCGTGGGCGCTGGGGCCGTGGGTCCGGAGGTGGGCCAGCCGGGCGACGCCCTCGTCGATCGACGGCTCGTGGCCGGCCGGCACCCACCACAGCGCCACGGAGGCCTCCGTCATCCGTTCGAACCACTGGGACCGGCGCCGCAGGTAGCTCGTGTGGTGCGACCGGAACACGAAGTCGGTGAGGGCCTCGACCGATGCCCACACGGACAGGTTGATGATCACGAGGTCGTCGTCGTAGGGGCGGACCGCGGTGGCGTTGCCGTCGTCGGTCTGGAATCGCCAGACGAAGCCCGGGCTGGCTTCGGCGAGAGCGTTGACCGGGTCGAGGGCTTCGGCGAACTCGGCGATCAGGGGCGAGTCCATGGGGGCTCGGAGCCGGGCGACGTTGATCTGGGCGAGCTGATGGCCGTCCATGAAGGAACGCTACCGGCGGCCGCCGTGGCTGGTTCTCGTCGCGCTTTGGTAGCAATTTTGACGCACTCCTGCACCGAGAAGCCGATCAGCACCGAGAACCGGCGCCGCAACGTTCACCCAGCGTGGGTTGTGAGGACGACGGCTCGCCGAGCGAGGACAGGGCCGCGGACGGTGGCGAGGGACGGGCCAGGATTGGCCGGGCCGCCCGCCACCGACGAGCAGCCAGCCGAGGGGACCCGACGGCGTGGGCCGGGCGCCGGCCCGCTCGCGTCACCCCCAAGACCTGACCCGCCGAACGTACTGATTGCGGTCGGCGCTGATTGCGACACACCTATCGCGCATCAGAACGCAAACCCTGGGGTGTCGAGCCGGGCGCGATCACATAGGTCGAGCGATAGCGAGGCCGGCCGGAGGTCGTGCGGGTCGTCCGCGGCCCGCTGATGCCGCAGTGCGGCATCGTGTCGAGCGAGCACCGATTGTTCGAGCGGAGCGAGCGCGAGGCGGAGCCGAGCCAGAAATTACGGCGCGAAGCCCTGGCGCATCGTGTTCTCGGTGACCACCCGGGGGTCGACGAACTGGTGCAGGTAGTCCGGCCCGCCGGCCTTGGAGCCCACGCCCGACAGGCCGTAGCCGCCGAACGGCTGCCGCCCCACCACGGCGCCCACGATGTGGCGGTTGATGTACACGTTGCCCGCCCGCAGCTCCCGCCCGAGGCGCGCGATCGTGGCCGGCGACCGCGAGAAGGCGCCGGCGGTAAGGGCGTAGGGGGTGTCGTTGGCGAGGGCGACAGCGTGGTCGAGATCGTCGGCGGCGAGCACGGTGAGCACCGGTCCGAAGATCTCGTCGCGCGCCAGCGGGTGATCGGCGGCGGCGAGGCACACCATCGGTCCCGCGTACCACCCACCGTCGGGTACGTCCTCGCGGTGCACCACCACGTCGGCCTCGCGGTGGGCCCGGGCTTGGTAGCGCTCGACTCGCCGCAGCGCGTCGGCGTCGATGAGCGGTCCCACCTTCGTCGCCGGGTCGCACGGATGACCGATCACCACCAGTTCGACGGCGCCGGCCAACCGATCGACCAGCTCCTCCAGCACCGGGCGCAACACGATGAGCCGTGACGCCGCCGAGCACTTCTGGCCGGCGTAGGAGAAGGCCGAGTGGACGATGGCGGGGATCGCCTCGTCGAGGTCGGCGTCGGTGTCGACCACGACGGGGTTCTTCCCACCCATCTCGGCCACGACGCGCTTGACGTGGCGCTGGCCCGGCCGCACCACGGCGGCTCGTTCGATGATGTCGAGGCCCACCGCCTTCGACCCGGTGAAGGAGATCGACGTGACCAGCGGGTGCTCCACCAGTACCGGCCCGACCTCCTCCCCGACGCCGGGCACGAACGTCAACACGTCGTCGGGCACACCGGCCGCGTGGAGCAGCTGCGCCATGCGCCACGCGATGCCCGGCGTCTGCTCGGCCGGCTTGAACACGACGGTGTTGCCTGTCACCAGCTGCCCTGCCACCATGCCCATGGGGATGGCCAGTGGGAAGTTCCACGGCGAGATCACCACCGCCACACCGCGAGGTTGGTAGGTGAGCCGGTTGGCCTCGCCGGGGACGTCGAGCACCGCTGCGCCTTCGTCCAGTCGCAGTGCGGCGCGGCCGTAGTATTCGCAGAAGTCGATCGCTTCGCAGACTTCGGCGTCGGCCTCGGCCAGCGGCTTGCCGGCCTCGAGCACCATCAGCCCCACGAACGCGTCGCGCTGGCGCCGTAGCGCGGCGGCCGCCTGGAACAGGACGCCGGCGCGATCGCGCGCGCCAACGGCAGCCCACGGCCCGAAGGCGGCGTGGGCCAGCTCGACCGCCCGCGCCGCCTCCGCCGGCGTGGCCAGCGCGCTCTCGCAGATCGTGACGTCTATGCGGCCGGGATCAACGGAGGCCATCGTGGCGCCACCGACGCGCTCGTCGGCGCCCACGCGCACAGGCACGGCGAACCCGGTCGCGGTGGAGGCGACGGCGGCCACCAGACGTTGACGGATCGGCGCCCGTCGCAGCTCGGCCTCGGGCTCGTTCACGAACGGCCCTGGGTCGTTGGGATCGGTCGGCGTGACCGCCGGTGCCAGCGGCGGCCTGAGCGTGCTGTCGGGCCGGGCCACGAGCGTGTCGAGTCCAGCTGACTGACGGGAGTGCAAGCGCACGAAGCTGTCGTTGGAGGTGTTCTCCAGCAGCCGCCGCACGAGGTAGGCCATCCCGGGGACCAGCTCCCCGATCGGTACGTACACCCGCGTCCGGTACCCGAGGTCGCGCAACGCTCCGTTCAGCGACGGTGCCATGCCGTACAGCACCTGGCACTCGACGGCGCTCTCCGGTAGGCCGGCGCTGCGGGTCGCCGTGAGCGTGTAGGCCAGGCTGCGCAGGTTGTGGCTGGCGAAGGCGGGGCGAACCTCGCCGGCGCGCTCGACGAGAAGACGGGCGCAGCGCTCGTAGTTGGCGTCGGAGTCGGGCTTTTCCTGCCACACCGGCGGTGCCCAGCGGTGGGCCCGGGCGGTGATGGTCTCGGCATCCCAGTACGCCCCCTTCACCAGCCGGATCTGCAACGGCCGCTTCAGCGTCGGCGCGCTCCAGTCGATGAGGGCGCGCAGGTCGTCGTAGGCGTCGGTGCGGTACGCCTGCACCACGCAACCGAGCTGCGGGCCGTCGGGGTAGGCGCGCCCGATCTCGAACAGCAGCGCGAACGTGGCGTCCTTCACCTCGTCGTGCTCGCTGTCGAGGTGGATGGTGGCGCCCGATGCCCGGGCGTGATCGAGGATGGGCGCGAGGCGGCTCATGGCCTGGTCGATGCCGTCGCTCAGCGTGTAGGGCGCGAGCAGCGGGGCCAGCGCGGTCGCTTTGATCGACACGTTCACTTGCGGCAGACGGCCCCACGGGTCCACTTCGAGGTGGCGGTCCTCGGGCCACGTCGATGCCGCCGCCGTCAACGCGCTCAGCATCTCAGCGACCCGTGTCGCGTAGTGGTCGGCGTCAGCCAGCGTCACGGTCTTCTCACCCAGCAGATCGACCGTGGCGGCGAAGCCGTCGCGCCACAGCGCCTCGAGCGCGGCAGCGGCCTGCGCCGCGCTCTGGCCGGCGATGAACCGCTTCGCCATGCGGCGCACGCCGGCGTGGGCGACCGCGGCGGCTACGCGATCTCCACCTGGCACCGCACCGGCGGCATGCAGGCCGGCGCGCACGAAGGCCGGGCTGGCCGCGACGTCGAGGTAGCCGTCGAGGTGGGCGAGCACGTCGGCCGGGCCACGGCACGCCGGTAGCGCGTCGATGAAGCGGAACAGCGGCACCTTGAATGCCGGGCGGGCCACGGCCCACGCCATGAGCACCTCGTTGACGTCGACGCGGCGCCGCAGACGTTGGCCCGCGCCCGCCCGGGTCAGCTCGGCGAGGCGCCGGGCCAGGGCTTGAACGTCGTCATCGGCGACGGCGACCTCACGGTGCGCCACCCGCGTCACGGTACCCGGCTTCCAGCTGGCGCAACCGGCGGCGCTGGTACGGCGACAGGTCCCCGGCGACGAGCACGTACTCGGTGTTGCGGGTGTGTGAGACGGTGCCCACCTTCTGACCGGCAGGGTTGTGGATGCCGATGGTGGCGCCGACGTAACGCCGAGAGTCGAACGACAGCACCGTCACCGCTCCCCGCGCCGCGCACATCTCGACCAGCTCGTCGAGCGACACCCAGGCCTCGTTGTTGTACGACACCACGACGACGTCGGCCTGCACGCCATTCACGCAGTTTCGTAGCGCGCCGGGCATGCGGGCGCGATCGTTGAAGGCGCTGCGCTCGTCACGGTCGCGCAGGTCGGCGCGCTTGCACGCCACGCCGTAGTGCGCCGGCGCGTCCCACATCACGATCGTCTCCCACACGTGGTAGTTCGCCGTGTAGCGATGCTGGTTGTACGGCGGATCGAGGTAGGCCAGCTCGACCGGCGCGAGCTGGGCGGTCAACTCGCAGGCGTCGCCGCGTCGGGCCTCGCCGGCAGGACCGTCCGGAATGATCGGTGCCCGCAGCTCCAGCGTCTTCGACGCCCGCGCCGCCCAACCCTTGAGGTACGCCATCTGAACGCCCGTCGTAGAGTCGACCCGATCCGCCGCCTCCAGCAGCGACGTGAGCAGCACCGGCTCCAGCCAGGTGCCGGCATAGCGCTCGGCGATGGCGGTGCGCATGGCGTCGATGCGTTCGCCGTTGTGCGGCTGGAAGTACCGCGCCGTGCGGCAGAACACCTCGGTCACGTAGCCGGCGGCCGGCGCGGTGGCGGTGAGGTCGGCCAGCGCATCGTCGAGCTCCCGCCGCCGGGTCGGTGTCAGCTCGGTGGCCACGTAGGTGTGGGCGAGCACCTCGGCATAGCGAGCCGAGTCCACCGCCGTCACCGTGGCACCCGCGGCGCGCCACGCCTGCGCCACGCGTGTCGTTCCCGTGAACAGGTCGAGCACGGTGGTCGCCCGGCAGATCTCGCGCACGGCGGTGAGCGCGGGCACGAGCCGGCGCTTCGACCCGAGGTACTTGATCATCCTCGCCGCAGGTTAGAGAGCGGCGAGCTCCGACAGGGTGACGAACGAGTAGCCCGCGGTCTTCCACGCCCCGATCACCGCAGGCAAGGCTCGCAGTTCTGCCTCGCGCCGCCGAACGAGGCTGGCGGTGTAGTTGCCGGTGCCGCCGAAGGCGGAGGCGCCCACGCCGTCGTGGAGATCGATGACGGCGCCCGGATGGATGGCGTCGACGAGGTAGCGGGTCACGCCCTCGATGTCGGTGTCGCCGGCCGGTCCCCGGGTCACAGACCACATGGCGACGGCCTGGCCCTGCTCGTGGGTGCGGCGCACCGACGCGCCCACCAACATGCCGCGGGGCGGGCGGTACCAGGCCGGAACCACGCCCGTGACCGTCTGGATGATGGCGTTGGTCCGGTCGATCTCGCTGACGTTGCGCTCGTCGGAGACCGTGGGCGCGCTCACGTGGCTCCAGCTGTGGTTGCCGACCTCGTGGCCGGCGGCGACGACCTGTCTGGCGATCGAGGAGTAGTCGGCAACGAGGGTGCCGATCATGAAGAAGGTGGCCGGTACGCGGGCGGCGGCGAGGATGTCGAGCGCCCGCGGGGTGAACACCGGCGTGGGACCGTCGTCGAAGGTCAGCGCGGCGACGCGTCGGTCGGTGTCGACGGACCACAGGACGCGCTGGAGGCCACGGGGTCCAGCGGCGTAGGTGCCGTCCTCCTGCTTGGCCTGGTCGGTGGCGGCCGATGCCTTTGCCTCGATGGCCGATCCCGCCAGCCCGCCCCCGATGGCGACGCTGCCGACGCCAAGCATCGTCAGGAAGCGCCGCCGATCCACCGCGCCGAAGAGTAAGGCGGCAACCACTCGCCGACGAGGGGCCGCCGTCACTTGTAACGAGACGGTTCAGAGTTGTAACGAGACGGTCAACTACTGCACGGCCGGGGCCAGGGCGACGGCGGCGCGACCGCTCCCGGCGAGGCTCCCGAAGAACGGTGCCGCACCGAACGAGTACATCCCACCGTCGGCGGACATGACGTGGTAGCCCTGCCCGTCGGGCGTGCCGACGACGGCCACGGCCGGCTGCTTCCACTTGACGCCGAGGTCGGACATGCCGCCCTTCTGGACGGCGTCGCCGAAGCCCAGCACCCGCCCGGCCGACGTCAGGACCCAGTAGCCCTTGCCCGTCGGGGTCGGCCAGAAGTCGACGGCATCGGTAGCGCCGGACTTGGCCGCCGAGCCGTACCAGGTGGCGTCGCCGTAGGCGTACATGCCGCCGTCGGCTCCCAGGATCCAGTAGCCCTTCCCGGTCGGGGTGGCGTGGATGCGCAACGCGCCGACGCCCGGGTTGCTGCGGGCCAGGGATCCGTACCAGCGGGCGCCGCCGAAGGCCCAGACCCCGCCGGCCGTGGTCAGGATCCAGTACCCGTCACCCGAGAGCTTGCCGGTGATGTCGACGGCGGGGTTCGTCTCGCTCGTCGTGCTCAACGAGCCGAGCGCCGTCGCGCCGCCGAAGGCCAGCACGTTGCCAGGCGCGTCGACGGTCCAGTACGACTGCTTCGGCCCCGGTGCGATGGCGATGGTGGCGCTGTTGCCCCGCTGCGCCGGTGAGCCGAACTTCTGGGCCTTTCCGAGGGTGGTGAGGGCGCCCCCTGACGACAGGACCCGGACCCCGAGCAACGTGCCGAGGCTGACCACGGGCGTCACCGCCGCCGCGGGGGTCGGCGTCATGGTCGGGGTGGTCGCCGGCTTGGTCGTCGTGTGGCCCGGGCGGACGTCGTTGCCCGACGGCGTCGCCGGCGTGATGGGGCTGAGGTTGCGGTAGCGGATCGCCTTCGACATGTCGGTCGGGTTGGGTCCAAAGCTGCCGGCGATCGACTTCACCGATCCGCGGATGGCGTCGAGCTGGCCGTTCAGGCCGTTGCCGGGGCAGATGGTGAAGCCGACCGTGCGGTGGCCGACGATGTTCGGGAACGTCCGGACCTGGCCGAACAGACCCGTGTAGGTTTCGGAGTCCCAGGGGTCGATGCGGTGGCGCGCCGCCTTCCAGGCGAGAAGCTGGACGAGCGAGTAGACGGCGGCATCGGTCGGGCGGCGCGAAGTGAAGTTGCCGATCAGCACCACGCCGCAGCTGCCGGCGTTGACGCCTTCGGCATGGGCCGCCATCACCCCGAGGCCGTCCGGATCCTCGCCGTCGTGCACCTCGCCAGGGGCGTAGCTGCGAGCCCATCGACCCTCGTAGATGTTGCCCTTGTGGTCGATCACGAAGTTGTAACCGATGTCGGCGTAGCCTCGGTCGATGACGTGGTAGCGGTACATGTCACGGACGACACCGGCGGGGTTCGAGGGGTTGTTGGCCGAGGCGGTGTGGTGCACCACGAGCTTGCGGATGGGCGCGAACGCCCGGCCGGAGGTGCGGATGGATTCGTCGGCACCCCACTCGGCGCGGGTGATGATGCGCGGCGCCCCCACGCCCTTCGACGATGGTGCGGGGGCCGCCGAGGGGGTGCTGGGGATGGCGCTGGGCAGTCGTTCCTCCCCGCGTTGCAGCCCTTCGAAAGGGGGTGGCGCCGCGCCGGCCGCATCCGCCCACAACACGCCACTGGCGGCCAAGGCGCCGCCTGCAGCGAGGTGGCGCAGGAAGCGACGACGGTCGAATTGCCGGTCGCAAGCGTCACACACGAGCACATCCTCCGAAGGTGCGCTCCAACCCGCCTGCCGTCCGAGGGGCAGTGTACGGCCTTGCCGCCCGCCGTGGTGGACCTTCCGCCGAACAGGGGAACGGACCGCAGGCCAGACGGTGCGACCACGAAGAGCGACACCCCCCTGCGCACGGGCTATGGTGCCGGTTTTGGGGGCCGTCGTTGGCCCGCACGGAGAAAGTGGGGCTCGGGCGTGGCGACGGGCACGGTGAAGTGGTTCAACAACGACAAGGGGTACGGGTTCATCGCACGGGATGAGGGCCCGGACGTGTTCGTCCATCACTCGGCCATCCAGATGAACGGCTTCCGCACGCTCACGGAGGGCCAGCGGGTCGAGTTCGAGGTCGCCGCCGGCGACAAGGGCGATCAGGCCCGCAACGTCCGCGCCATCTGACGCGGCGCAGCGTTGAGTCGAAGGCATCACGCGGTGAACCGCGTTCGCCCCGCTAACCTGGGGATTCGGGTCAGGCGTCGCTTCAAGGCCAGCTTGACCTCACTCCCTTCGAACGAATCCTGCGAATGACCACAACGGAACCCATTGCCGCGACCTTCGCGGACCTCGGACTGCCTACCGCCCTCGTCGATGCGCTCGAGCGGGCTGGCATCTCCGCCCCCTTTCCCATTCAGGCCCTGACGATCCCCGACGGCCTGGCCGGTCGCGACGTCTGCGGCAAGGCCAAGACCGGATCGGGCAAGACGCTGGCCTTCGGGCTGCCCGTCCTCGCCCGAGTCGGGCGAGCCAAGCCGAAGCGCCCCCGTGCCCTGGTGCTGGTGCCCACGCGTGAGCTGGCGCTCCAGGTGTCCGACGTGCTGGAGCCGATCGGTGTGGCCGTCGACCGGCGCGTCACCTCGGTGTACGGCGGTGCCCGCATGGACCGCCAGATCGCGCTGCTGCAAGACGGCATCGAGGTCGTCATCGCCACGCCCGGGCGCCTCATCGACCTCGTCGACCGCGGCGCCGTCTCGCTGGCCGACGTCGAGATCATGGTGCTCGACGAGGCCGACCGCATGGTCGACATGGGCTTCCTCCCGCAAGTGGAGTGGCTGCTGCGCCACGTGACCGGTGAGCATCAGACGCTGCTGTTCTCGGCCACCCTCGACGGCGCCATCGACCACCTCGTCAAGTCCGAACTGCACGATCCGGTGCGCCACGAGGTCGTCGGCCGCACCATCACCGTCGAGGAGATGACCCACCGGTTCCTCCTCGTGCACGAGATGGACAAGGTTCGGGTCCTCGCCGCCATCGGGCGCCAGCATCCGCGGACGTTGGCGTTCGTGCGCTCCAAGCGGGGTGCCGACCAGTTGGCCATCGCCCTCAAGAAGGAGGGCATCGCCGCTGCCGCTATCCACGGCGACCTCCATCAGCGCCACCGCGAGCGGGCCCTCACCGAGTTCGCCGCCGGCCGGTTGTCCATCCTGGTGGCCACCGACGTCGCCGCCCGCGGCCTCGACATCGACGACATCGGCGTCGTGGTGCACTACGACCCGCCGCAGGACTCCAAGGACTACCTCCATCGCTCCGGTCGCACGGCCCGCGCCGGCGAGAGCGGCATGGTGGTGACGCTCGTCCTGTGGAACGAGGAGCTCGAGGTGCGACGGCTGCAGCGGCGCCTGGCCCTCGGCGTGCCCATCGTGCAGATGTTCTCCAACGACCCGCGTCTGGCTGACTTGTCGACCTGGGAGCCGCAGGCCCACGAGGCCGTGGGCGCTCCCACCAGCGGCGCCTCCGCCGGCTGAGCACCGGCGTCGCCGCCCGCCGCTACGACGTGGTGCGCTTGGCGAAGCCGTTGAGGCCGACCCACGTCAGCACCACGGCGAACAGCGTCAAGGCCCCGTAGACGGCCCAGAGCGACATGTGGGGCACGCCCGTCGTGAGCGCGGCGCGGAACCCCTCGCACATGTACACGAGCGGGTTGATCAGCACCAGGATCTGCAGCCACCGCACGGCCTCGAGCGTCTTCCACGGGTAGTAGATGGCGCCCAGGAACGTCAGCGGCAGCACCACCAACGCGAACAGGTACGACACGTTCTGGGGCGCAACCCGCGTCCCGAGCACGAGCCCGAGCGCCGCTGCCACCCAGCCGGCGAGGGGTGCCAGCGTCAGCAGGATGAGCCAGTGGATCTGGAGGTGCACCGGCGTGGCCGGCACGATCGCCGCGATGGGGAACACCAGCGTGGCCGCCACCAGCCCCTGCACCATGCCAGTCACGATCTTCTGGACGCCCACCATCTTGGTGGGCAGCGGCGCCAGGACCCTGTCCTCGATCTCCTTGGAGTAGCCGAACTCTTGCACGAGCGGGAGGGCCACCGCCTGGATGCCCTGGAAGACGATGGCCAGGCCGATGACGCCGGCCACCAGCGTGGTGGTGAAGGCGACGCTCCCGCCGGCGCCGCCCACGCCCTGGCCGATCTTCGGGAACACGTAGGTGAACACGAACACCAGCAGCAGCGGCTGCATGATCGTACGCACGACGAACAGGACCCAGTGCTTGGCGGTGACGTGGAGGTCACGGTGCAGCAGGGCCAGGAAGGCGCGGGGATAGGCGACCGCAGCCGGCCGGAGCTGGGCCAGGCGGCCCGTCGGCGCGGGCGTCGGGGTCGTGGCGATGGTAGGGGCGCTCATTCGCGCAGGTCCTTCCCGGTGAGGTTGATGAACACGTTCTCGAGCGACGGCTCGCTGACCGAGAGGTCGGTCACCTCGGCCCCGATGGCCCCGCTGGCGGCGATGACGCGGGGCAGGAGGCTGCGCCCCGATGCCCACAGCTGGATCGAGCCGTCCACGACCTTGGTGGAGGTGGCGCCGTCGACGGCGTCCATCAGGTGGTTGGCCAAGCGGTCGAGATCGCCGGTGGCGTGGATGCGCACGATGCTCTCGGCGCCCAGGCTTTGCTTCAGCCCCGCCGGCGTGTCGAGGGCGAGGATGCGGCCGTGGTCCATGATGGCCACCCGGTTGCAGAGCTGGTCGGCCTCCTCCATGTAGTGCGTCGTCAGCATGATCGTCTGGCCGATGGCGTGCAGCTCCTGCATGATCTCCCACAGCGCAATGCGGCTCTGGGGGTCGAGGCCGGCGGTCGGCTCGTCGAGGAAGAGGATCTGCGGCTTGTGCATGATGGCCCTCGCCACCATGAGTCGCTGCGCCATGCCGCCCGACAGCGCCAGCACGGGTGCCTTGGACCGGTCGGCCAACCGGACCGTGGTGAGTAGCTCCGCGGTGAGGGCCTTCGACTCCTTCGAGCTCATGCCGAAGTACCGGCCGTGGAAGAAGAGGTTCTCCTCGACCGTCATGGCCCGGTCGAGGGTGTTCGTCTGGGGCACCACGCCGATCACCTGCTTGGCCAAGGCCGGGTGGCGCACGATGTCGACACCGCCCACCATGGCCGAGCCGCTCGTGGGGATCACGCGCGTCGTGAGCATGCCGATGGTGGTGGACTTGCCGGCGCCGTTCGGGCCGAGGAAGCCGTAGATCTCACCGCTGCGGATCTCCATGTCGAGGTCGATGACGGCGTGGATGTCGCCTGGGTAGGTCTTGTTGAGCCTCTCGGTGGTGATGATCGCCGGCGCGGGGTCGGCCACGGCCGTCGAGGTCGCCGCCGCTCCCGAGGTCATCGTCGGGGATGGTTCAGGATGCAAGCGTTTCTCCTTGAGGGGCCTCAGCGAGGCGGTCGTACAGCTTGGCGAGGAGGCGGTGCAGCGTCTCGGCTTCGTCGGCCGTGATGAGGGCCCGCACCTCGGCGTCGGTGGCGTCGGCCACCGCCTCCAGCTGCGCGAGGCGCTCGGCGCCGGCCGGCGTGAGGTTGACGTGCACCACGCGGCGGTCGCCAGTGGATCGGACCCGGACGAGCAGCCCGCCCGCTTCCAGCCGGTCGAGGTGATGGGTGAGGGTGGCACCGCTCACGGACATGCGCTCGGCGAGTTCGCCGTGCGACGGCTGGGGCTCCTCGGCGAGGGTCCGCAGGAGCACCCATTGCTGGAGCGAGCCGCCGTGCACGGCCAGCCGCTGGTCGAGTCGCTCCCGCGCCAGCTTCATGGTCAGGAAGAGCTTGCGCGTCAGCCGGTCCACCGCCGAGAAGCTTAGAGACCGAACTGTTCGAACACGAAGGGATTCCGGTTCGAGCGGCCGTGACCAAATCACCGTGCCGAAAGGCAGCCGCTAGCGTCGCCGCGAATGACGAATTGGAACTTCGCTGATGTCTATGAGGCGGTCGCGGCCCTGGTGCCCGACCGCGCCTGCCAGATCCAGGGTGACCGCGTCGTCACCTGGGCCGAGTTCGACCGCCGGGCCAACGCCCTGGTGGCCGACCTGGTCGCCGCCGGCCTGACCCACCAGAGCAAGGTGGCCGCCTACCTCTACAACGGCCCCGAGTACCTGGAGGCCTACGTCGCCGCCTTCAAGGGCGGCTTCGCGCCGATCAACACGAACTACCGGTACGGCCCCGACGAGATCGTGTACCTCTTCGACAACGCCGATGCCGAAGCCGTCGTCTTCCACGCCACCTTCGCCGACCTGATCGATGGCGTGCGGGGTCGTCTGGGCAAGGTGCGCCGGTGGTACTGCGTGGCCGACGGCACCGCGCCCGTGCCCGATTGGGCGGTCGACTACGAGACCGTCGTGAAGCCCGGTGCCGATCGCGTCGAGACGCCCTGGGCTCGCTCGCCCGACGACCTCCTGCTGCTCTACACCGGCGGCACGACGGGCATGCCGAAGGGTGTCATGTGGCGTCAGGACGATCTGTTCAACGTGCTCGGCGCCGGTGGCAACGCCATGCTCGGAGCCGGTCCGGCTACGTCCGTCGAGGATCTGGCGTCTCGCATCGACCCGAACGGGACGCCGTTCGTCATGCTGCCGGCGTGCCCCCTCATGCACGGCACGGGCCAGTTCTCGGCGCTGATCTCCATGTTCCTCGGCGGCACCATCGTCACGCTGCCGTCGCGCAAGTTCTCGGCCGATGAGCTGTGGCACGAAGTGGCCCGCTCCAAGGCCAACTCCATCGTGATCGTGGGTCAGGCGTTCGCCGCGCCCATGCTGGCGTGGCTGGACGAGCATCCGGGGGAACTCGACCTGTCGAGCGTGATCCTGATCAGCTCCTCGGGCGTCATGTGGAGCGAGGAGAACAAGGCCGGCCTGTTGCGGCACCTTCCCCAGACCATCCTGTTCGACTCCCTGGGCTCGTCCGAAGCGGTCGGCCTGGGGGGTTCCACCTCCGTGAGCGGTGCCGCGCAGGAGACGGCCAAGTTCGTCCTCGGTGAGCAGGTCGCCGTCTTCACCGATGACGGCCGGCGAGTCCAGCCGGGCGACTCCGAGCCGGGCCTCCTCGCCATCTCGGGGTTCATCCCGATGGGCTACTACAAGGACGAGGTCAAGTCGGCCCAGACGTTCCGCACCATCGAAGGGCGGCGCTGGAGCGTGCCCGGTGACTGGGCCGAGGTCCGCGCCGACGGCTCCTTGCACCTGCTCGGCCGCGGCTCGGTGTGCATCAACACGGGCGGCGAGAAGGTGTTCCCGGAGGAAGTCGAGGAAGTGCTCAAGACCTATCGGGGCGTGGTGGACGCGGTGTGCGTCGGCGTCCCGGACGAGCGCTTCGGCGAGGTCATCACCGCCGTGGTGGAGCCGGCCGTGGGCGCCTCGATCAACCAGGATCAGCTGGCCGATCACGTGAGGGGGTCGCTCGCGGCCTACAAGGCGCCGCGCCACGTCGTGCTGGTGGACTCGATCGGCCGGGCCCCCAACGGCAAGGTCGACTACAAGCGCCTCAAGGCCCTCGCCGCCGAGCAGGTGAAGAGCAACTGATGAGCATGCTGCGCTGGGGCATCCTCGGTGGCAGCTCGCGCATCTCCCGCAACGCGGTGGCGCCGGCCATCGAGGCCAGCGAGCGCAGTCAGCTCGTTGCCGCCGCCAGCCGTGACACCGACGGCGCTGACGCTCCCTACGCCGCGCTGCTGGCCCGCCCCGACATCGACATCGTCTACGTTCCGCTGCCCAACGGCCTGCACCGGCGCTGGGTGACGGCTGCGCTCGCCGCCGGCAAGCACGTGCTGTGCGAGAAGCCGCTCGGCATGGATGCGGCCGAGGCCGAGGAGCTGTTCGACGTCGCCGACCAGGCCGGTCGCGTGTTGATCGAGGCGTACATGACGCCCTTCCATCCCCGAACCGTGGCGCTCGAGCGGCTGGTGGCCGACGCGACGTTGGGGGAGTTGCGCTCGATGCGGGCGGCCTTCAGCTTCCCGCTCGTGGTGGATCGTCCGACCGATCACCGCCTCGACGCCGGCCTGGGCGGCGGCGCGTCGCTCGATGTCGGCATCTACTGCGCGGCGCCCATGCTCCGGTTCGCCGGTCGCGAGCCGGTGGCCGTGGCTGCCACCGCCGTGTGGGAGGGGCCGCGCACCGATCGATCGCTGTCGGCGTTCCTCGACTTCGGCGACGGGTTGGCCGGTTCGTTCGACGTGTCGTTCGAGCTGGCACCGCGCCAGCGTCTCGAGGTCACCGGCACGGCCGCCAGCCTTCTCACTGATGAGGCTTTCAATCCCGGCCTCGCGCCCACCACCATCGAGCTGCGGCACCTCGACGGCCGTATCCAGACGTCGGCCTTCGATGGTGCCAGCGCCTACCTCGGCATGATCGACCACGTGAGCGCGGTGCTGCTCGACGATGCGACCCCTCGCCATGGCCGCCAAGAGACCGTGGCCATCGCCCGCACCATCGATCGGGCCCGCGCCGCCGCCGCGATGTAGCATCGACGGAACGCGCATCAGGAGTGGCGCGGCGGGCCAGTGCTGGCCGCCGGGTCCGGCAACCTGGGGGGAAGCCCCAAGGTGCCTCCCACCGTCGGGTGGGGATGTGGCCGGTGGACGCACCGGCAACCACGGCTTCCGCCGCTCCGGTTGCGCACCGACACGTGACGCGAGGAGGAGCTACGGGATGAGGAGGCCGCCCGCCACGGGAGCCTGGCGACCCGGCGACGAGCCGGGCCGGCGCCAGTTCGTCCGCACTGCCGTGGATCGCCCGCTCATGCTCGAGGGTGGCGGCCGCCTGAGCGACGTCGACGTGGCCTACGAGACGTGGGGGCAACTCGCGCCCGACGGCGCCAACGCGGTGCTCGTGTGCCACGCCTGGACGGGCGACAGCCACGTCACGGGCACCGGCGACCATGGCCAGGGCGGCCCCGGATGGGCGGCGCCTGGTTGGTGGGACGGCGTCGTCGGGCCGGGCCTGGCCCTCGACACCGACCGGCACTTCATCGTCGGCGTCAACGTGCTGGGCGGTTGCCAGGGGTCCACCGGTCCGGCTTCGCCCCACCCCGACGACGGCAAGCCCTACGGCTCGCGCTTCCCCGTGGTCACCATCCGCGACATGGTGCGGGTACAGAAGGAGCTGGCCGACCGGCTCGGCATCGGGCGCTGGTTGAGTGTGGTCGGCGGCTCGATGGGCGGGATGCAGGCGCTCGAGTGGGCCATCATGTATCCCCGGCGGGTGGCGTCCGTCATCCCGATCTGCGCCTGCACCGAGGCCACGGCGCAGCAGATCGCGTGGTCGGCCATCGGCCGGCGCGCCATTCGCCTCGACCCGGGCTTTCACGGCGGCGACTACTACGACGCCCCGCCCGGCGAAGGGCCTCATGAGGGCCTGGCCATCGCCCGCCAGGTCGCCCAGGTCACGTTCCGCTCCGACGAGGTGTTCACGGAGCGCTTCGGCCGCTCCCTGGTCGATGCCGCCACCGAGCCGCTCGACTTGTGGCAGCGCTTCGAGGTGGAGCGCTACCTCGACTACCACGGCGACAAGCTCGTGCGCCGCTTCGACGCCAACTCCTACCTCCTGTTGGGCAAGGCGATGGACCTCCACGACGTGGCCCGGGGCCGGGGCAGCCGGGCCGCGGCGCTGGCAAGGATCGCCGCTCCGGTCCTGTCGATCGGGGTGTGGAGCGACCTGCTGTACCCGTCGTACCAGCAGCGGCGCCTGGCCGAACTGGTCACCGCAGCCGGCGGTCGGGCCCGGTACACCGAGATCGACTCACCGCACGGCCACGACGCCTTCCTCATCGACGTCGACCAGGTGGGCGACGCCATCGCCAAGTTCCTCGCCGAGGTGCAAACGTAAGGAGCGCAGGTCCATGACCGACCTCAGACCCGATTCGGTGGCCATTCGAGCTGGCCGCCACGACAACGGCACCGCCCTCGCGCCGGTGCTGTGGGGCACCTCGGCGTTCGTCACGCCGAGCCTGGCCGCGGCCCGTCGCATGTCCACCGTGCCGCGCGCCCAGCAGTTCTACAGCCGCTACGCCAACCCGTCGGTGAACGCGTTCGAGGACGCCGTCGCCGCGCTGGAAGGGGCCGAGGCGGCGCTGGCCTTCGCGTCGGGGATGGGTGCCACCGCCACCACGGTGTTCGCCCTGTGCTCGCCCGGCGACCACATCGTGGCCCAGACGCACATCTACAGCGGCACGCAGCTGTTCCTGGCCGGGGTGGCCGCCCGCTTCGGCATCGAGACCACGTTCGTGGACGGCACCCAGCCCGGTGCCTTCGCCGCCGCCGTGCGCCCGGGCCGCACCGTGCTGGTGATCGCCGAGACCCCGGCCAACCCGCAGCTCGCCCTCACCGACCTCGCCGCGCTCGGTGCCATCGAGGGCCCCTTCATCCTCGTCGACTCCACCTTCGCCACCCCCATCCTCCAGCAGCCGCTGTCGTTCGGGGTGGACCTGGTGCTGCACTCGGCCACGAAGGGCATCTCGGGCCACAACGACGCCACGCTGGGCGTCGTGGCCGGCGAGCGCGACCTCGTCGACGCCATCTGGTCCTACAGCGTGCTGCACGGCGCCTGCGCGTCACCCTTCGACGCCACCAACGGCCTTCGGGGCATCCGCACGTTGCCCGTGCGCATCGCCCGCCAGAGCGACACGGCACAGCGCCTGGCCGAGCACCTCGAGGGTCACCCCGCCGTCGCCCGCGCGCTGTACCCGGGCCTCCCGTCGCATCCCCAGCACGATCTGGCCAAGCGGCAGATGACCATGGGCGGCTCCATCGTGGCCATCGATCTGGTCGGTGGCCTGGAAGCCGGCCGCCGGCTGGTGGAGGGCGTGCAGCTGGCGCAGATGGCGTCGTCACTGGGTGGTCCCGAGACGCTCGTGTGCAGCCCGGCCAACTCCACCCACGCCGGCCTCACCCCCGATGAACTGGCGGCGGCCGGCATCGGCCCCGGCCTCGTGCGGATCTCGGTGGGGCTGGAGCACGTCGACGATCTCATCGCCGATCTCGATCAGGCCCTGACTCCGTACAATTCAAGTCATGCCTGAGATCGAGAAGACCGAAGAGGAGTGGCGCACCGAGCTGGCGCCCGACCAGTACATCGTGTTGCGCCAGGCCGGCACTGAGCGGGCCTGGAGCGGGAAGTACGTCGACTGCCACGACGACGGCACCTACCACTGTGCGGCGTGCGACGCCCCGCTGTTCCGTTCCGACACGAAGTTCGAGTCGGGGTCGGGCTGGCCCAGCTTCTGGGAGCCCATCACGCCGGAGGCGGTGGACCTCATCACCGACCGCAGCCACGGGATGGTGCGAGTCGAGGTCCGCTGCCATCGCTGCGGCTCCCACCTGGGACACGTGTTCGACGACGGTCCCAAGCCGACCGGTGAGCGCTACTGCATGAACTCGCTGGCGCTCGAGCTCGAGCCGGACGGGGCCCCGTCGGGCGGGTGAGCCTGGGGTCGGCGAGCCCCGGGCCGGCCTGGTCGCCCAGGCCGGCGGGAACCCCGGGTCGCTCTCGGGCGACCACCATCGCCATGCGGCGTGCGCTGGGTGCCCTCGCCGTCGTCGTCATCGCCCTGATGGCGCTGGCGGGGCCGGCGGCGGCGCACGCCGGTCTGGAGTCGACCGATCCTGCCAGTGGGGCCGTGCTGGAGCAGTCGCCCAAGCAGATCTCGCTGCGCTTCAGCGAGGCGGTCGAGATCGCCCTCGGAGGCATCCGGCTGTACGACGGGACCGGCCACGAGCTGGACGTCGGCGAGCCCCATCACGTCGACGGCGACAACAGCCAGGTCGCGGTGTCGACGGGCACGCTCGACGACGGCGCCTACGTCGTGTCGTGGCGCGTCGTGTCGGCCGATTCGCATCCCGTCAACGGCGCGTTCACGTTCCAGGTCGGCACCGGCGACGCGGTGCGCGACCCCGGGCTCATCACCCGCCTGCTGTCGCAGGACGGCGGCAATCCCGCCGCCGGCGCGGTGCTGGGCCTCTCGCGTTTCGTGGCGTATGCGGCGATGGCGGTCCTCGCCGGCGGGCTGGTGTTCCTGGTGGCGATCTGGCCCGCCGGCCGTCGCCGCCGCCGCATCCGGGTGCTGCTGTGGGTCGCCCTCGGCGCCGGCGTGGTGGCCGGCCTCGTGGCCATCGCAGTGCAGGCGCCGTACGCGTCGGGCCGGGCGCTTTCCGACGCGTTCAAGCCCAGCGAGTGGTCCGAGGTCCTGCGCACGCGCGCCGGTCGCGCCTGGGGCCTGCGGGTCGTGCTGCTGGCCGTCGCCGGTGGCGTGCTGCTGCTGACCCTCGAGCGGCTGGAGGCGAGGTGGTGGCAACTCGCCGGCATCTTCAGCGGGCTCGGCCTGTTCGTGCTGGTGGCCGACGGGGGCCACGGGACCACGGGCCGCTGGGCCGGCATCGGCGTGGTCGCGACGATGGCCCATCTGGGCGGCATGGCGATCTGGCTCGGCGGGCTGACCCTGCTCGCGGTGGGCGTGCTGCGCGAGCCCGATCCCGACGATGCCCTCGAGCGCACCCGCGAGTTCTCCCCGATCGCCTTCGGTGCCGTGGCCGTGATCATCGCCAGCGGCGTGGTGCAGGCGTACCGCCAGGTGGGGTCGCTCGACGCGCTGCGGGAGACGGAGTACGGACGGCTGCTGCTGGTGAAGACGGCCGTCGTCGTGGTGCTGGTGGCCGTCGGTTGGTGGTCGCGCCGGCTCATCCACCGAGACCCACCCGTCGCGTCGCCGACCGCGGTCTCCGTGAGCGCGGCGGTCCTGGACGAGCATGTCGGCGGTGGGCCGGCGCCGGCAGCGGGGGCCCAGGGCATGCGCCGCCGCCTGCGCGTCACCGTGGGAGCCGAGGTGGCGCTCGCCGCCGTGGTGCTGGCGGTCACGTCGCTCCTGGTGGCGTCGGCGCCGGCGGTGAGCGAAGTGACCAAGCCGTTCAACGCCACGATCACCCAGGGCAGCCGGCTGGCCAGCATCACCATCGACCCGGCCCACACCGGCCGCAACACGCTGCACATCTACATCAGCACGCCCGGTGGCTCGCTGGACAAGGCCGACGAGATCACCGTGCGGATGACGCTGCCCGAACGCGACCTCGGCCCCATCCCCGTTCCGGTGACCGACGCGGGTCCGAACCACGTGACCACCGACAACCTTGAAATACCCTATCGGGGTACCTGGAACATCGAGGTGCTGGCGCGTTTCGGCGAAACCGATCAGACGCGCTTCGCCACCAACTTCACGGTCAGCTAGGGCGTCAGCAGGGTGTCGAGGCAGGTGGCGGCGGGTGACGATTCAGGCACGCGCACCGCGAGCATCGGCGAGCCGGGGAGAAGGTAGATTGCGCGGTTGCGGGGTGCGTGTCGGGAGCGGGCCGACACGGACCTGGGATCCACCGCCGTGCCCCGTCTCATCAATACCTTCTTCGTGATGGCCACCTTTCCCTCGACGACCTCAGCTCGCGCCTCGTACCAGCGTGTGGTCGGCCGGCCCGTGGGGTCGATCTCCTGCACCCGGCAGGTGAAGTGGATGCCGTCAGGGCTGCTCCAGTGCGGCTCGATCCGCGACGACATCCAGAACAGTCCGGCCACGATGGCGAGCAGCACGATCGCCCAGAAGAGCGTCTCCATCGCCCACCAGCATGCTCGACGGCGGCCGAGATTGGCGGTCGCCACGGTCGCCGTGGTCGCCATCGTGGCGTCGTTGTCGGCGTGCTCGGGCGGGGGTAGCTCCGGCACGGGCGCCGGGCCACCGGGGCCGACGTCCGCCGGGCAGACGTCGCCGAGCGTCGAGGGCGTCGCCGTCACCACCGCCACCACGGTGCGGGCCACCACGACCACCTTGGCGACCGGACCAGCGGACCTGGGCGCCCCCACGGTCACCGGCGCCGAGGCCACCAGCGCGGATGGCACCGGGGCGCTCGATCCCACGTTGCAGGCGCAGATCACCGATGCCGTGCACACGTACGTGAACGCCGCCACGGGCACGCCGCTCGGAACGGGCAAGGCGGCCGTGCTCGACGGCGTGCTCACCGCCGCGGCCGCCGGCCGGCTCACCGCGCCGACGCGCGATGCGCTCGCCGATGAGGGCCTTCCCGCGCTTGGCGCCGTCAGGGCCGACCGCGCCAACGTCACGCTCGACGCCTTCGTCGGTCCTGACCAGACGGTCGTCGTGAACGCCGCCATCGACATCGCCGTATCGGCGTCGACGCCCGGAGGCTCGCCCGTGAAGATCGCCCGCAACGGCACGTTGACGTTCGTGAACGACGGCGGCACCTGGAAGATCGACGCCTTCAACCTCGCCGTGGAGCGTGACATCCCATGAGGCGCGTGCTCACCGCTCTGGCCATTGCCGTCACCGTCGCCCTCGTCGGTGGGTTCGCCACATCGCGTTCGTTCGTGCAGGCCGGCGCCGACGTGTTCAACATTTCCCGAACGGCCACCGGCGCGAGTGCGTGGACGCCGAGCCAGCCGTTGTTCATCCTCCTGCTCGGCAGCGACAGCCGCCCCGGCGCCGGGTGCGGCTGCAGCGACGCCATTCACATCGTCGGGGTGCCGGCCGGCGGGGGCCAGGCCACCATCATCAACGTGCCGCGGGATACCCGCATCGACGTGCCGGGCAAGGGCCTCAGCAAGCTGACCGAGGCCATGGCCACCGGCGGCCCGCAGCTCACGGCCCAGGCCATCAGCCAGTGGGTCGGTGTGCCCATCAGCTACACGGTGATCACCAGCTTCGACGGCCTACCGGCCATGGTCGACGAGCTGGGTGGCGTGACGGTCAACGTGCCCGAGCGGATGGACGATTCGTTCACCAACGTTCACCTCGACCCCGGGCCCACCCCCATGGACGGCGACCTGGCGTTGCGCTTCGCCCGCAGCCGCCACATCATCGGCAGCGACTACCAGCGGACGCAGAACCAGGCGCTGCTCATCCTGTCGACGCTCAGCGAGCTGCGCACGGCCGGCACGTCCCCAGCCGACACGGTGAAGTACCTGGGCATCCTGGCGCGCCACACCACGCTCGACGGCATGTCCACGCCGGACCTGTACCGACTCGCCCGTGTGGCGCTCGCCATCGATCCGGCCACGGTGAAGAGCGTGCTGGTCCCGTCGGGCGGGGCCAACATCGGCGGCACGTCGTATGTGATCCCCACGGCCGACGCTGCCGGGCTGTTCACCGACTTCGCCGACGACGCCATCCTCGAGTGGCACTGAACCGTTGCGGCGTGTCGGTCGGCGTGGTCACCGCCGGGCTCGACGAACTGATGCACCGAAGTGGCCGTAGACGACACCGATCGCGCATCAGTTCGCGTGCCGCCGCCGTGGTGGCAGTCGGCTGAGGTCCTGACGTGCCGGAGGGCATCGAGATCGAGCTCTACCGCCGCGTGGCCGAGCGCGCCCTCGACCGCAGGATCGACGCGGTGGACGCGCCCGACGCCTGGTTCCTCAAGCGGGGGTTGACGGCGCCGGTGCTGGCCGATGCGCTCGTGGGGCGTCAGCTGGTGGCGGCACGGCGGCGGGGGAAGTTGCTGCTGCTCGACACGTCTGACGGCGGCCCGGTGCTCGGGCTGCGTTTCGGCATGACCGGGCGTCTGGTCGTGGATGGGCGCCAGGGGATCGAGGAGCTGGAGTACGGCTCATCGCGCGATCTCGCCGCCTGGGACCGGTTCACGCTGGCGCTGGCCGGCGGTGGGCAGCTCCGGCTGAACGATCCGAGGCGCCTCGGCGGGGTGGAACTGGACCCCGACGAGGCGGCGATCGGCGTCGATGCGTTCAGCGTCAAGCCGCGGCAGTTGGCCGCCGTGCTGGATCGCAGCGCCACGCCGCTGAAGGCCCGGCTCATGGACCAGAGCCGGATCGCCGGTATCGGCAACCTCCTGGCCGACGAGATCCTGTGGCGTGCCGGCCTCGATCCGGCCCGTCCGGCCGGGCGTCTCGAGCCCGCTGAGCAGGCAAGACTCCTCCGGTCGATGCGCGCCGTGCTGGCCGAACTGCTGGCTGCGGGGGGCAGTCATCTCGGGCGCCTGCAGGCCGCTCGCCAGCGTGGTGGCCTCTGCCCGCGCGATGGCACCCCGCTGGAGCGACGGACGGTGGGCGGACGCACGACGTACTCCTGTCCGCGCCATCAACGTTGAATCGCCCCGCTCGGTGGTACTAGCACCTGCGTGCGAGACTCATCCTTCGATATGCCGGCTGCCGGGCGGTCCCCCCTCCTCGCGCTCTGCGTGACGCTGGCTCTGACGACGGCGCTCGCGCTCGTTGTCGTTGGGCCGGCCGATGCCCAGAGCCCCACCACGATCGCTCCGGCGCCGACATCGGTGGCGACGTCAGTTACCGCCTCGGTGGTGTCCTCGACCGCCGTGACCACGGCTTCTGCTGTCACCACCACCGTGGCGACGGCAGGTGACGAGGAGTCGACCCGCACCGTCAACCGCATCGTGGCCGTGCTGGTGGGGTTGGCGATCGTGCTGCTCGGCCTGGCCATCTGGTTGTGGCGGTCCACGAAGCCGGCGCCGCGCTACCTCGACGCCCTCGATGTGATGGGGACGCGGTCGTGGCGCGACGCCGATCCGGCAGCGCGGGCAGTGCTGCTGGCGCCGGTGCACGAGCGGCGGGGTCAGGAACCTGACGACGACCTGGTCGCCTGGCCAGAGGTCGAGGCGCCGGCTGACGTGGCGCCGGACGCGGCGCGCGATCCGGTGGATGTCCCGGCGCTGGCGGCCGACGACGTGGTTCATCCGGCCGATGCCGTGGCCTCGGAGGAGGCGGCTGCCATTGCCGAGGAGGTCGCCGCCGTCGCCCCGCTCGCGCCGGAGGAGGTCGCGGCGGTCGACGAACCCCCGGACGAGGTGGAGGAGCGGGCCGCTCCGCGTGTGTCGTGACCGCCCGCGCCCTACCGTAGGGGGATGGCCGAAGCCCTGGACGTCGATGCGATGATCAAGCGGTTCCGGGACCGGGCGGCTGCCGTCAAGCAGCGGCCGCTGCCGCCGGTGAGTGGGGCCGAGCGTCAATTGTTCCTGCAGCAGGCCCAGACCGACTTCCAGGACTTCGCCATCGTGGGCGATGCCGAGGGCGCCATCGAGGATGGCTTCTTGGTGTTGCGGGTGGATCTGCGGCCGCCGGGGGATGGTGCGCCCGCCTGATGCGGGCCCCATGAGCACGCCGTCGCCGGCGCGTACCGACGAGCGCATCCACTACGTCGCGGTCTGCGTTGCCGTCTTTGCCTGGGGGCTGGGGCCGCTGTTCGTGCGGGCCATCGACGCATCGTCGGTCACCATCGTCTTCTGGCGGCTGTGGCTGGCTACGCCAATCGCCCTGGTGCTGGCCCGAGTCGTGGGCCGGCCGCTGACGTGGCGCATCCTGCGCCGGTGCCTGATCGGCGGCGCCATGTTCGCCGCGTCCATCCTGTTCGGGTTCGCCTCGTTCCAGCAGACGTCGATCGCCAATGCCTCCTTGATCGGTTCCATGACCCCCATCCCGGTGCTCCTGGTGGCCGGGCGCATGTTCGGTGAGCGCGTCACCACTCGCAGCCTCGTGTTTGGCGGCGTGAGCATCGTGGGAGTCGCGGCCGTCGTGATCGGTGCCGGCGCCGACAGCGGCGCCACGCTCCGGGGTGATCTGCTGGCGCTGGCCGGCTTGTTCACATTCACCGCCTACTTCCTCGAGATCAAGCGCCAGCGGATGTTCGGCATCTCCGTACCGGCGCTTCTGGCCGGCGTGATGCTGGTCGCGGCGCTCGTGGTGACTCCGTTCGCTCTGCTGTTGTCGGATGATCTCGGGACGCTCGACCATTGGGACTGGCTCTGGTTGATGGCGCTCGTGCTGGTGCCCGGCACCCTCGGTCACGGGCTGATGGCGTGGGCCCACGCGCACGTCGACGTGACCATCTCGTCACTGCTCACGCTGGCCAATCCGGTCGTGTCGACGGTGGGGGCGTGGCTGGTCTACGACCAGACGCTCACGGGTCTGCAGGTGCTGGGTGCGCTGCTGGTCATCGGGGGGCTCGTCGGCGTCGTCATGGGGGCGCCGCGCGTGGAGGCGGAGCTGGCCATCGACACGACGTAGGGCCACCTGTTCAGGCGGGGGCGGCGTTGCTACACTCGCCCTCCTACGCGGACGTGGCTCAGCTGGTAGAGCATCACCTTGCCAAGGTGAGGGTCGCGGGTTCGAATCCCGTCGTCCGCTCTCGGTAAAGGCCCTGCTCAGGGTAGCGAAAGGCGCGCTCGTCGAGGCGGCTTTCGTAGTTCGGTCCCAGGTCCGTCCCACACCGGTCCCACGAGACATCGGCGAGCGCGGCGGCACGAGGCGTGACAGGACGGCCCCGGCAGGCATGGGCCGATGCGGCGAACGAGGGCGACTGCCTCGTCCAGCGGCTCAGACGGGAGCGCTCGCGGGCGTGCTTGGCCGCCGTCGAGCCATCCCTGGCGGCACTCGGGATGGGTACCAGCATCTGCCCGACACAACCTTCACTGTCCATCGCGCCCTCAGGCCGTGAGGCGCCAGCACGATGGACGAGGGTGCCACCAAGCCGGCGCGATGTGGGACAGCCTCGTATGGGCGCGCTCGGCAGACAGGTCGCCGATTACGTGGCCTCCCCTCTACACGGGACCGATGACGTGCGTATCGCGGACAACGACAACGTGGCCGTCCGGGTCCGTCACCTCGAAGATGCGATGGGGCGACTCCATCACGATGTCGGTGACTGGGAGCTGTTCCGCCTGCCACTTGTCGTGGGTCGCGTCGATGTCGTCCACCATCGCACGCTCGGCCGTGAGGCGCACCTGAACGAGTCGCGCACGGTCGCGTCGCTGTTGTGGCGGCTCGAGCACGACCGCCTTCGTCTGGATGCCCGGACGGTGCTGATCGTCGACGAGGTGGCGATGACCGACGACCCTGCCGTGCTGCGATTGCTGACGGAGGCGGGCACGGCCGGCGCAAAGACGATCCTGGTCGGCGACCACCGCCAGCTGGGGGCGGTCGGGCCGGCTGGCGCCTTCGAGGGTCTCGTCACACGACACGGCGACAGCGTGCACGTGCTGCGGGAGAACGTCCGCCAACGCGATCACGACGAGCGTCACATCTTGGCCCAACTCCGTTCCGGCGACGTGGCGAAGGCCGTCGACTGGTACGCCGCGCACGATCGGATCCGCCTGTCTCCGTCCCGAGCGGAGCTCCTCATTGCGCTCGTGGACGGTTGGTACGGCGACGTGTCCGCCGGCACGGACGCCGCGATGTTCGCCTGGCGGCGCGCCAACGTGGCCGAGCTCGACCGCTTGGCCCGACAATGCTGGGCGGCGGCAGGCCACTTGAGCGGCCCCGAGCTCACCATCACCGGCGGACGGGCGTACGCTGCCGGGGACCGCGTGGTGACGCTCGCTCCGGCCGCCAATGGACGGCTGGTGACAAGTCAACCCGGTGTCGTCGTTGCCGTCGACCTGACCGCGGCCACCCTCGACCTGCGCATGGACGACGACCAGTTCGTGCGGCTCTCCACCGCCGACGCCGGGCCCGATCGGCTCGACCACGGCTACGCCCGCACCGTGCATCGCAGCCAGGGCGACACCGTCGACGTCAGCCACCGCCTCTTCGACGGTGGCGGACGGGAGCTCGCCTACGTGTCGATGTCGCCGCGCGAGCGCGCCCTCCTGTACGTGGTGGCCGACGACCTGGGCCAGGCCAAAGGGGATCTGGCTCAGGACTGGTCGAATGACCGACGGCAACGGTGGGCGATCGACACCGGCACTCCCACCACATCAGTGGCCGAGATCGAACGTACGCCGGAGACGCCCAGCCGTTTGCGAGCCGTCATCCGCGAGGCCCGCCTCCGCTGTGAACGAGACGCTGTCGCCCAGGCCATCCCGCCCGATGCCGCCAACGAGCTGTACGGCGCCTGCCAGCAGCTTGCCGCCCTTGAGGCGCGCCGACACGACCTCGAGACCGGCGGACCGGCGTACTGGCACACGCCCGCGGGAGACGCCGGCGCTGCCGTTCATCGGCTTGCCAGTCGAATCGAAAGCGTCCGCCGACGCGCCGACGATCCGCAGGCATCCCGATCCGACCGGCGGACCGCCCGCTACCAGATCCGCGACCTCGCGCCTCAACTCGACGACGCCAGAGAGCACTGGACGGCCGTTGCGGGGCCCGAGCATGCTCGGGCCCCGCAGCTGCCAGATCGACCGGCTGACCGAGACGGTCGACGATCTGCGGGAGCGGCGCGACCATCGCATCGACTGGCTGGACCGTCACCCCGAAGCGCTCCGCCGCCTCGAACGCTTGGACCGGGAGCTCGACGCGTACCGACCTCAACCACCCGAACGGGCGCTGCCGCGGGCAATCGGACACGAACCACCCTCCCGCCCGATCGGGCCCGAGATCAGTGGCCCAGACCTCGGCCTCGGCCTCTGACCGCCGATGCAACGTCGTCGCTGGCGCCTGTACCGAACCTCGGCCGGACGGTCTCCGGTCCGCGAGTTCCTCGACGGCCTCAGTGACGCCGACGCCGCCTCCGTGGCGGCTGCCATGCGGCAGGTTGCCCTCGACGGGTTGGTCACCGCCCGCCATCTCACCGGCGAGATCTTCGAGGTGCGTGCCGACGGCGATCACCAGGCGTACCGGGTCCTCTTCGCCACGGAAGGGCTGCAAGGCCAAGTTCTCCTCGCGCTCGAAGGCTTCTCGAAGAAGACCCAGCGGACGCCGCCAGCTCGGATCGCCGTCGCACAGCGCCGGTTGAACGACTGGCGAGCCCGAGGCCGTTCATCTCACGGATGAGATATCCTGCTCCCGATGCCGCGCAAGCTCCCGCCCGACGATCTGGAGGACTACATCTCCGAGCGCGCCCGGACGAACCCCGAGTTCCCGGCGCTCGTCGACGCCCACCTCGAGCGGCGTCGACTTCAGCGGGCGCTCGCGGCGAAGCGTCAGGAACTCGGCCTCACCCAAGCGGAAGTGGCGGCTCGCATGGAGACGTCTCAATCCGCCGTCGCACGCATCGAGGCCGGCGAGGTGGACGCCAAAATGTCCACCCTCCAGCGCTACGCCATAGCTATCGGCCACGAGATCGAGTTCTCGCTGCGGTCGGCTTCCTGACGACCTGAGCGGCGAGACGTTCGAATCTCACTGCGACGGGAGCCGTCTCGCTGTGGGCAACCATCGGAATCGGCCCGCTGGCGACGAGCAGAAGCTGCCCACTCACGGGCCATCTCCTCACGCGGGTGCTGGCGGCGGGGACACAACACCCTGCCGGTGCCGCCCTCGACCCTACGCACGCACTTCGGGGATCGGTCGCGGGGCGCACCCCTGGGTTCCGGAGCGCATGCTCGGGGACGCTTTACCCTTGGCGCGAGCAACCCGAGCCGTCGTTCCGTCGCGATTAGCCGGTCGGCAGGCGATCCCCGAGCGGGCAATATGCTCGCACGTTCAGCGACAGCGCTCCCCGGAGACGCGTCAGACCAGCGTGCCGACCGGGGACAAACACGCTCGATCGCGTTGCCGGATCAAGGAGGCCTCATGACGACGACCGACGCCGCGACCGATATTCGGTCGTTCAAAATCGAGATTCCAGAGGAGCAGATCGACGACCTGCGTCGCCGCATCGCGGACACGCGCTGGCCGACCAAGGAACTGGTCACCGACCGGTCGCAGGGTGTGCAGCTGGCGGCGATACAGAACCTCGCCCGCTACTGGACGACCGAGTACGACTGGCGCAAGTGCGAAGCGAGACTAAACGCCCTTCCGCAGTTCAAGACCAAGATCGACGGGGTGGACGTCCACTTCATTCATGTGAAGTCCGCCCACGAGAACGCGTTGCCGTTGATCATGACGCACGGCTGGCCGGGCTCGATCATCGAGTTGCTCGACACGATCGGCCCGCTCACCGACCCGACTGGGCACGGTGGACGCGCGGAGGACGCGTTCCACCTCGTACTGCCGTCCGTCCCTGGCTATGGCTTCTCCGACGAGCCGACCGAGGTCGGGTGGGGACCCATCCGGATCGGATACGCCTGGCACGAGCTCATGCGCCGTCTCGGCTACAGCCGGTACGTCGCGCAGGGCGGCGACGTGGGCTCCCAGGTCACTGACGCGATGGGCCGTCTCGGGCTCGACGGGTTGATCGGCATCCACACCAACCTTCTCACACCCGCGCTGGGCGACGCCGAAGCCCTGAGCGCGTCGCCACCCACCCAAGAAGAGCGTGCTGCCCTCGACCAGCTCGACGTGTTCCATGCGGACGGCACGGGTTACTTCGTCGAGCAGGCAACGCGCCCAGAGACGATCGGCTACGGCCTTCTGGATTCACCCATCGCATTGGCGGCCTGGATCATGGATCACGACACCGACAGCTACCAAAAGATCGCCCGCGCCTTTGTCGACGGGCAAGTCTCGGGCAATCTCACCCGAGAAACCATCGTCGACAACATCACCCTGTATTGGTTGACAGGCACCGGAGCGTCGGCGGCGCGCTCGTACTGGGAAGAGGCACAAGAGAACGCGCGTGCGGCCGGCCAGGCGCCCACGCCCGTCTCGATTCCGGTCGGCTTCACCTCGTTCCCAGGGGAGATCTGGCGGACCCCCCGCAGCTGGGTCGAAAGGGCATACCCCAACGTCGCCATCTACTACAACGAGGTGGACAAGGGCGGACACTTCGCCGCCTGGGAAGAACCCGACCTGTTCGCGACCGAACTACGGGCCGCATTCCGCTCGCTGCGGTAGTACATGAGGGAGACGGCGCGTGCGTTCGCCAGCTCCCTCACGAATGCACAAGCGCCGCTCTGGACGCGGCCTCGGCCTTTGCGTCGCCGACCGGAGTCGGCGTTCCGTTGACAGCAGGCAGCCGCCAGGCCGTGTCCCAGAATGCGCCACGTGAGGGGTGGATGTGCCCGCCCCACAACGCCGGTTATACGGGTGATCCACCTGTCGGAGCGGCCGTCCGGGGAAGATCTTCCCGGCGGAGCGTCCCGAAGGAGGATCTCTGGTGGGTTGGTCTCCGTCATTCCAGTGCGTGGTGCTCGCTGACGGCGAGCGGGTCTATCGGGTTGGCCACGACCTGATCGATGACTTCTTGGAGTTCGCGTCGGCGCGGGCTCGTCCGAACACGCTGCGGTCCTATGCCCATGACCTGAAGGTGTTCTTCGACGTTGTCGGCAAGGACGTCGGTGAGGTCACGCCGGCCGACGTGCTGGCCTTCGTTTCGTCCCAGCAGCGTCCTCGTGTTGGTGCCGAGAACCTGGTGCGGCTTTCTGACGGGGCGTCGGGGTTGTCGGCGGCGACGATCAAGCGCCGGTTGGCCGCGGTGTCGAGCCTGTATGGCTATCTCGTTACCCGCGGCGATGTGGGCGTGGTGGCCAACCCGGTGCCGCGGGGCTTGCCCAGTCGACGAGCCCGCCGGCGTGGCCAGCGGGGAGTTCCGCTCGTGCGGGGCGTGCGTCGGTTGCCTCGCATCCTCGAGCGGGCCGAGGTCGAAGCGCTCACGGCAGCGCTACGCACCGAGCGTGACCGGGCGATGATTCGGGCCATGGTGCTGGGCGGGCTGCGCCGTTGCGAGGTGCTGGGCTTGCGGCTCGAGGACCTGCGTTTGGGCGAGTGCCGGGTGTTCGTGGCCGAAGGCAAAGGCGGTCACGAGCGGCTCGTGCCGATGTCGCCGACGTTCTTCGCCACTGTCGCTGGCTACCTGAACAACGAGCGGCCGCGCGAGTCGGCGACCGATCGCGTCTTCGTCGCGCTAAAGGGACGACGCCGCGGTCAGCCTCTGTCGGCGGAGGGCCTCGACGAGATCCTGTCGCGAGCGCGGATGCGCGCCGGTCTGGTGCATGGCACGTGCCACGAGCTGCGTCACACCTGCCTCACCCGACTGCGCGAAGGGGGGATGGCCCTCGAAGCGTTGCAGGCTCAGGCCGGGCACCGTTCGATCGCTTCCACGCGCGTCTATCTGCACTTGAGTCCGGACTGGCTGGCCGAGGAGTACCGGCGAGCGGCCGAGGCCATCGAGGCCCAGGCGGCGATGGGGACCGCCCGATGAACGCGCTCGCGGTCGTGGCCGCCGCCGAGGTTGTGTCCTTCACCGATCCCGACTGGGACGAGATCGCTCGGCGTGCCCCGCAGATGGCGGCGACCCTGCGCCGGTTTCTCATCGAGCTGGAGCGGAGCGCCGCTCCCGCCGTGGTCGATGTCACCGAGCAGGCCCTGCGCCAGCTCGCCGGCGGCATCGTCCGGCGCGACCCGCGTTGTCGCTCGGTCGCCGGCATCGAACGGCGCCACATCGAGGACTACCTCGACTCGCTGAGATCGAGCCGAGGGCGGACGGTGGCGACGAGCACCGCGCGCCGGCGTTTGGCCTTGATCAGCAAGTGTTTCTCGCATCTCGCCGCCCACGGCGACCCCGACGCGCCACGCGCTGGGCTCATCGTCGCCGCCGACTTCCCGAAGGCGCCGAGGGCGGTCGGTGGGCGGCAGGGCGCGATCCCCAAGCCGGCGCCGGCGCCCAAGCCCCGCCCGCCGAAGGAACCGTCCCGTGTCCCGGTGAAGGAGGTGTCCTGGGAGCAGGTCAGCGCGGCGGCGCCACAGATGGCCGCCACCATGAGCCGCTATCTCGCCCAGCTCGCCGTCTCGGCCCGGCCCGCCACAGTGGTGGCCACCGACCTAGCCCTGCGTCTTCTCGCCGGCCATCTGATCGACAGCGACGACCAGTGCCAGTGCGTCGCCTCGATCGAGCGTCGTCACATCGAAACGTTCAAGAAGGCGATGGCGCGCCGCCCCGGCCGCAAGCCAGGCACGCGGCTGTCGGCGAGCACCGTCCGCAACCGCCTCGGACTGTTGCGAACCTTCTTCGAGCGCGTCATCGAGTTCGACTACGACGACGCCCCAGCCCGGGTGCCGATCTTCAACGACGACCTGCCGATCCTCGACGAGCCGTTGCCCAAGTTCTTGGACGACCCCACCGCGGCCAAGTTCATGGCCGTGCTCGCCGCCGATCCCAACCCCCGCCGGCGGCTGATGGTCGAACTTCTGGCCCGCACCGGCATGCGCTCGGGCGAACTGTCGGGGCTGGAGGACGACGCCATGGTGCACATCGGCGACACCCACTGGCTGCGCATCCCCGTCGGCAAACTCCACAACGACCGCTACGTGCCGCTTCATCCAGTGTTGGTCGAGCTCATCAGCGGCTACCGCGCCCAGCGAGGACCGAGCCGCACCGGTCGACTCGTCGAACGCGACGACGGCCAGCCTTTCGACCGGCGCACCATCCACCGTTACGTCGACACGGTGGCCCGGCGCGCCGGGGTCGGCCACGTCCACCCCCACCAGCTACGCCACACCCTCGCCACTCAAGCCATCAACCGGGGCATGAGCGTCGAGGCCATCGCCGCGCTCTTGGGCCACCGATCCATGGACATGACCATGACGTATGCACGCCTCTCGGATCGCACCGTCGCCGACGAATACTTCCGCGTCACCCAGGCTGTCGAAGCGACCTACGACACCGCCCACCCGCTGCCCGCCGGCACCGCGGGGCCGAACATGCGCCGCCTCGCCGCAGAGGCCCACCGTCGCCTCCTCGGCAACGGCTACTGCGCCCGTCCCGTCGCGCTGGACTGCATCTACGAGACGACGTGCGAGCGGTGCGGCTTCTTCGAGACCGGACCGCAGTTCGTCACGATCCTCACGCGTCAGCGCAACGACGCCCTCGACCAACACGAGCAAGCCCGCGCCGACATCTTCGGCCAACTCCTGGAAGGGATCGACACACAAGCAGGCAGCGTGGTTCCATAACAACGGTCCGACCGGAACGGATCACCCGTATAACGCCGGGTCCGGGAGCGATGTCGTCGAAGACCTCCCTTCGCTCCGACCATCTTCCGTGGTGGCCGTCATCGGGCGCCAACTGGCCGCCAGCGGGCAGTTTCAGATGCCACAAATATCTCGGACCGGTCGTCGGCCTCCGTCCCACATCCGTCCCACGAACGGTGCGGCACAGGGGGTCACGAGACGGTACCAAATAACACCAGATGTATGGCCTGAGCAGGCCATTCGCGAAACGTCGCTGGTAGCCGAATCGCGTGAATCGCCTTGCCAAAGCGAATCGCTCCCTCAAGCCAGCTGGGCCTCTTCCTGGACACTGCCTCTGAGCTGGTGTTATCCGATCCACATGGTGTGCTCACGTCCACGCCGTGCTGCAGAGTCTGTGCACCTGGCGTGCACCTGGATCCTAGAATTGCGCCGTGGCGTCGATCGTCGAGAAGGTGCTGAACGACGGCTCGAAGGCCTACCTGGTGCGCTACCGCACGCCCGATGGCATGCAGCGCTCGAAGCAGTTCAGGCGCAAGCGCGATGCCGCGGCGTACGTCAACGTCGTGAGGTCGACCGGATGAGCGGGGCGCTGGTCGATCCGCGACTCGGCAGGATCACGGTCGCGGAGTGGTGGGAGCAATGGTGGCCGACCGTGACCAATCTGCGGCCGAGCACTCGCGCTCGCGACGCGCAGTACTTCCGCTCTCACGTGCTGCCGACGCTCGGCAGCACGCCGTTGGGCAAACTCGACCGCACCGCACCGCACTCCGACGTTGGATGGTGCGCCTGGGCGCCAACGATGGTTCGCGGCTGGCGCCGACGACGATCCACAAGGTGGTGCAGGTTCTCAACAAGAGCGTGAACGCCGCCGTGGAGGATCGGATCATCACGCACAACCCGGTGGCCCGATTGCCGTTACCGAGGATCGAGCACCAGGAGATGCGGTTCTTGAACTCGGACGAGCTGTGGACGCTCGCCGACGCGATCGATCAGCGATACCGCGCCTTCGTGCTCCTCGCTGGCTTCGGCGGACCTCGCCTCGGCGAGCTGCTCGGTCTTCGATGGGCACGGATCAACGCTCCGGCACGTCGGATCAACGTCGCCGAGACGCTCGTCGACGTCGAAGCTCGCATCCACTTCGGCCCGCCGAAGACGAAGGCAAGTGTGCGATCGGTGCCCGTTCCGTCGTTCGTGATCGGTGCGTTGGACGACCGCCGGCCGGCGAACGCCGCTCCGTCGGATCTTGTGTTCTCCTCACCGCAGGGTCTGCCGATCAGGCCCGCGTTGTTCCGGCGACGCTTCTGGGAGCCGACCGTCGGGCGCGCTGAGGTTGCGCCCGCTGCGAATCCACGATCTCCGCCACACGGCCATGTCCCTGTGGATCTCCGAGGGCGCGAACCCGCGCCAGGTGGCTGCGCTCGCCGGGCACACGTCAGTGTCCGTCGTCTTTGATCGCTACGGACACCTCTACCCGGCCGACGACGATGCCTTGATCGCGCGCCTCGAGCGCCGGGTTCAGGCCCGCACAGAGACAAGCGAGGAAGTGGCCGACAGACAGACCAACGGGCAGGAGAGCTGACGGCGGCGGCAGTTGCAGGAAATGGTCGCAGCGCCGGGCTGCTACCGATACCGAACTCTGCCGGTTCCGGCGCACCGACACTGAACGAGGGGGCTCGTCGTTCTGTGCCCCCTAGACCCGGCGGTAGGTGGCGATCGGTGAGGGTGGAGACAGCGTCATTGGCGGACGCATGAGAGAGTTGGGGGATGGCCGGCTGCCCGAGCTGTCATCACATTGCTGACGCGGAAGCTGGGCGCTACCCATGGGCCGTCGCTCGCCTGAGCGCCGGCTACGTCTGGCTCAACCCGTGCCAGTACTTCCCTGGCTCCACCTTCTACGTCGCTCGGCGATGCGTCGCGGAGCTCCATGAGATGCCCAGGGTGGAACGCGCGGCTCACCTCTTGGAGATGGCAGACGTCGCCGCCGCCATTCACGACGAGTTCAACGCGAGGAAGATGAACTACGAGGCACTCGGCAACTCCGTCGCTCACCTGCATTGGTGGCTGACGCCACGACCGCACGACGATCGACGTCCCACGGGACCGATTTGGGAGGACCTCGACTTCCTCCGCAACCTGTGGACAGGTGTCCAGCCGCCACCAGACGAGGCGGCACCGCTTCGTGCACGAATCCTGGACGCGTTACGACGTCAATCGATCGAGATCGAGGCCAGCCTCATCTGAAAGGCGCGAGCGGGCGTTCGAGGATGGTCCGTGTCGGGTCATTCGGCGTCGTTCTCGGGCGGGGAAGTGAGCTGAACGAACAGTCGCTCGTCTCGTGTCGGGAGGTGAGGCTGCAGGCGAGCGGCGATCTGGTCGATGTCGCACGTGGCCAGGCGTTCGACGGCGCCCCACTGTGTGCCGCCGCCGACGAGTGTGCCTGCGACGTGCATGTGGACATGAGGCACGGTCTGGTGTGCAGGGATCCCGTTGTTCTGCCACACCGCCACACCGCTTGGGTCGAACGCGCCGAGGATCGCTCTCGTTGCACGCGCGATGGCGTCCATGACGGCCCACTGCTCTCGCGGGTTGAGGTCGACGATGGTGTTGACGTGCCGGATGGGGATAACGAGGACGTGGCCTTGTCCACGCTGCTCGAAGGTGACGAGCGTGGCGGTGATTTCGTCTCGCTCGAGAATCGTGTACGGAGCCGTGCCAGCAAGGTAGTGACAGAACCAGCACGGGTCGTCTGGAGGAAGCTCGAGTGGCACGACGCAGAAGTCTCGTAGACGTGTCGTCGTAGATGCGCCTCGCGATCACCCGTGAACCTGTCGTTCCTCCCGCTCACGAACGCTCTCGAGAGCCAGCGGTCGAGCGGCTCCGGCCTGAGCACGCTGCTCGGTTGCGAGCTTCTGGGGGTCACCGTGCCCGGCGTCGCCGCATGAGTCTTGACGTTGACCACAGCCCCTGTGCGTCCCATATCGTCGGTTGGGCAGCGCTTCGTACGCCGACGCATCGATTGGAGCGGTCTCCGGGCTCGCTGGGGCCGGATCTCGGAAGGCACGCTATCGCCGGCGTGGGGGATGTGGATTGGTGTAGCCATGCCTGTGTGCTCGAGCGATGTCCAGTGGATGGCCAGTCGGGATGACTTCCGGTTCGGTGATCGTGCTCAATGGGCCGTCGAGCTCGGGCAAGTCGACGTCGGCCCGTAATCTCCAACGCCTGTTGGCGGCCGACAATGAGTGCTGGTTGGTTTACGCCATGGACGACTACTTCGGCCGTTTGCCGGCTGAATGGGTCACGGCCGGTCGTCACGTCGGCGCGCACGCCGACGAAGGCGTCGTTCTCGAAGTGGTCGACGGCGTCTTCCGGATGCGCATGGGCCCGATCGGGCGTAGCGTCCTGGCTGCGTGGCGGGGTGCGGTGGCCAGCGCGGCGCGGGCCGGCCTGAACGTCATCGCCGACGATGTCGTGCTCACCGAAGAGGAATGGCGCGGGTGGCAGGCCGACCTCGACGGTGTCGATGCCCACTGGGTGAAGATGCAGATCGCGGTCGACCTGATCGAAGCACGTGAGCGCGAACGGGGTGACCGTATGGTGGGACACGCTCGCGCCCAGTACGCGGACGCCTATCGATACCCGACCTACGATTCCGAGGTCGACACCGGCGAGCTGACGCCTGAACAGGCAGCCGCCGCGATCCTGGCCAGTTGGCGCCAGCGGACTCGACGGCGCCAACGCTGATGTGCCTCAGCGCCACGACACCGGACCGAAACCGACCCAGCTCCTTGCGGCGCCATCACAGCGCGTTGATGTAGTTCTGCGATACGGCGGGGCCTCAGCGATCGCATGCTCACGTACGCGTTGGGAGCGTTGCCCAGTCGGCGGGTGGCGTCGTTCTGGCGCGCCGTATGTCCGCCAGATGTGGGCGTCTATCGGCAAGGGTGATGCCGAGGCCGTTGCGGAATTGATCGCGCCAGTCGACGAGGTGATTTCGAACGACTGGTGCCCTTCGGCGTCTCGAGGGACGTTGGCAGATCGTTCAGTTCCACGCCTCCGTCGGCGTCAACGTAGAGCTCCTCGGTACAGTGCTTCCGACGTAGGAGCCAAGCGGGCTGCGCCACGAGTAGATCGTCCTGGTTGCTGATGCCCAGATCCTCCGCCGCCTCGGAGATCTTGCGGCCGGCCCGGATCGGTTCGAGCACGCGGCGCCGGAACTCCCGTGGGTATCCAGGCCTTCCCATGCTGTCCGGCTGTCGGGGACAGCAGGATCACATTCCAACAACCCGAGTCCACGAAACGCCCGGCACACCAAGTTGCCGTCCCAGAGGGCGTCGCTGATTCGTTGGAGGCGGAGCAGGCGGTGCACCGCCGGGCCACCGAGCTGCTCACAGGACGGACCGACTCGTGTGCGCCGTCCAGCGATGCCACGTCGACTCGGCGATCTCCAGATGGCGACACACCACCGTCGGATTACATCCCGCCGGCGATGAGCTTGTTGCCCTCGGCGAGCTTGCGGAACTGGTCGGGCGTATGCCGACCACGTCGCCCCATCGGTGCACTCCTCCTTCACGCCATCCTGGGGCACGGACTCGCACACGCATGGACCACTACACGGGGGTCACCTCACGTGTGTTGCGCCGCCTGGTTCGCACGTGGCGGCGGTTCCGGCCATGCTGTCGCGATGGGCAAGCAGCTCGACTGGCATGCGTTACTGGTGGACGGTTACGAGCCGCTCAAGAGGGCCCAGCGCGTGTTCCGCCGCCTGCCTCGCGACCCGCGCTGCAAGTTGTGCCAGAACCCCTTCGCCGGAGTCGGTGGCAAGCTCATGGGGCTCGTCGGCCGCAAGCCGTCGCGCAAGAACCCGAACCTGTGTCAGTACTGCTTCGACCACCTCCCGGCCGGGGGTATCGAAGTCGACATCGGCGTCGTGTTCGCCGACGTGCGAGGCTCGACGACAATGGGCGAGACCGCCACTGCCACCGAGTTCGCTCGTCGTCTGACCCGGTTCTACACCACCGCCACCGACGTACTCGTACGCCACGATGGCCTCATCGACAAGCTGATCGGCGACGAAGTCATGGGACTGTTCATTCCTGGACTGGCCGGATCCGACTATCGCCGCAGGACTGCGTTGGCCGCCGTCGACCTCGCCATCGCGGTCGACGACCTCCCGGTCGGCGTAGCCGCCAGCGCCGGCATGGCCTTCGTCGGCAACGTCGGATCGGGAACTGTCCTCGACTTCACCGCACTTGGTGACGCGGTCAACGTCGGCGCCCGCTTGCAAGCACACGCCCAACCGGGTCAAGTCGTGTTGACATCGGACCTTTACGCCCTCGTCGCCGCCGACCATTGCGACGCGCAATCGCGTCGCATCGATGTACGCGGCCGGGATCAGCCGGTCGAAGTACACATCCTGACCCCATAACCCCAGACCGAACCGGGGTCAAACGACATGAACCCGAGGGTCCCGGGTTTCTCCGAGCACTCACACGGACGTGGCGGCGGATCGGAGAATCAGCGGCGAGGCGCCCGACAACAGGCGTGGGCGTCGACCGACGTCGCCGGCTCAGATGGTCAAGAACGCTGGGCGGATGACGGAAGACGAACCGGCGCCCGTCGGGCTTTCACAGGGTCGCCCGGCGACCATGTCGACGGTCGCGGGGTCAGCCGCCGTTGCGGATAGCGGGTGCCCCCTATCGGCCAATCGGGGACACCCGCGGATCGGCAGATGGGCCTGGGTCGATCAGCGGTCGTACAGCAGTGAGTCACGTCGCGGTAGATCCACTCCCGCACCTGTAACGAGCACTATCGAACCGCCGCACCACGACCAGTCACGGGTGCAGAAGCAACCGCGGACAGGCGGTCGCGCTTGCGGGCCGTCGACTACGCCTGGTAGACAGTGAACCGAATGGTTCAGTATGCGAACGCGCATCTCGACGCCTCTTTTGCGGCGCTGTCGGACCCCACCCGACGCGGTGTCCTGGAGCAGCTCGGCCGCGAGGAAGCCTCGATTACGGACCTCGCCGACCGGTTCCACATGACCCTCACGGGCATGAGGAAGCACGTCGGCGTCCTCGAACAGGCCGGCCTCGTCGTCACCGAGAAGGTCGGCCGCGTACGAACCTGCCGAATCGGCGCTCGCCGTCTCGAGGAAGTGGCGGAGTGGATCGAGCGGTATCACCAGCTCTGGGACGCGCGCTTCGGCGAGCTCGACCAGGTCATCGAGGAACTGAAACAGAAGGAGAAGTCAGATGGACGCAAGAAGACCAGATGAGCTCGCCCCGATGAAGAACATCACGAAGGTGGAGCGGAGGTCCGATCGCGAGGTCGTCGTCACACGATCTTTCGACGCTCCCGCGCGCCTGGTGTTCGAGGCGTGGTCGAAGCCCGAGCTGTTCAAGCGCTGGTGGGTGCCGAAGTCGATGGGCATGACGCTGCGTTCCTGCGAGATGGATGTACGCACCGGAGGCAGATACCGCCTCGAATTCGGCGATGGCATGGACTTCTTTGGCAGATACCTCGAAGTGACACCGCCATCGCGCATCGTCTGGACGAACGAAGAAGGCGGAGAGAACGGCTCCGTCACCACGGTCACCCTGACGGAGACAGATGGCAAGACGCTGCTCGTCGTGAGCGAGGTCTTTCCCTCGAAGGAAGCGCTCGACGCCGACGGCGGCGGCGCGGCGGATGCGATGCACGAGACATTCGGGCAATTGGATGAGCTGCTCGTCGAGCTCGCGTCGAAGTCGTGACCGGTATTGATCTCGCCACCGGCCAGATGTCCCTCACGACCACCGGGAGCTCACTGCTGGCGAACCTCACGGGATCACTTCTGGACTGCTGACCCGCCACTCGGTGGTTGCGCCCACGGCTAGGAGCGCGCCGGACTACCAACCCTTGCCTGGTGCCCTCTACCGCCGGTTCCGAGTTCGTTTGGGGCCCGAGCCGGGCCGCGATCTGGCGGTACCGCGAGACGGGGATGAGATGGACGCCGTCGAAGGCACCCGACTCACGGATGTCGTGCACCATCCGGGACGCGAAGTCGACTCCGGCGTCCGGGTCTGCGTCGAGGGCAGCGATGACGTTGTCCGGCACGGTCAACTCGGGTGTCGGCCGACAGCTTGCGGGCCATCGTCGCCGAGCCCGGCACCAACACCCCGGCGAACACCGGACCCTCGAAGGACAGGCGGGATCGCCAGTCGAGGAGCGCGGGCACCGACCAGCTGACTTGCACGAAGAGGAAGTCGGCTGCTCGCTCCCACGCCGGGACGGTGGTGAGCCGTGTGGTCACGCCGACGCGGAGTTGCTCGAGGCCCGGCTCGCCTTCGGTGAAGCGCCTCGCTTCGGTGAGCATCGAGCGGACCGTGAGGTCATCGGATCGGCGCCCGGTCTCGGGCCGATCCGCCGTACACGAAGAGGAACTCGTCAACGCCGTAGGCCGCTGCGGTGAGGAGGTCGCGGCGGAAGCCGAGCATGTTGCGGTCTCGCGCGTTCAGGCAGGCGATCGACCGGCCGCCCATCAACCCGACATCGTGAGCTACGGCGATGCTCGACACGGTTGCTCGTGCGATGTGGTTGTCGGGGATCAGGAATGACGACGCCACTCGACTCAACACGCCGATCTGATGCCGAACACGCATCAGATCGGGACGCGTCGCCGGCTCGATGCGCCGCCCGCCGTGGCGGCCCGATTCCGTCACACAGCGCTGGGTGGCGTTGCGCGACCGAATCGGGCTCCGTTCGATCCGGCCGCACGACCTCCGACACCTTCAGGCGACCACGCTGCTGAAGGCCGGCGTACCCGTGAAGAACCTGAGCAGTCGCCGGGCTCCCCGCCCCGGGTTCGACACCCGGGTCCGGGCCTGACCCACGAGCGGGAGGGGCGGTAAGGTGATCAGATGATCGAGTATCTCGATCCGCGGGCGGAGCCCGGCATGCCCGTGGAGCCGTTCGACCTGTCGGCCGACCTCGACGGAGCGGTCGACATCGGTCTTCTGGCGAATGGCTTCCCCGACTCCGTTGCGTTCCTCCACCACGTCGAGGAGGCGCTGAGAGAACGTCTCCCAGAAGCCCGGTTCCGCCATTACAACAAGGGCGATGCGTCGTCGGTGGTGTCCGACGAGATGCTGGACACCATCGTGGGCGAATGCCGGGCGGTGGTCGCCGCCTACGGTCATTGAGGGAGCTGCACCACCGGCACCGTGCGTGACGGCGTGAAGCTCGCCCGTCGGGGTGTTCCCGCGGTCGCCCTGGTCACCGAGAAATTCTGGGCGCAGGGTGACTTCGTCGCCCGGTCGGTCGGCATGCCCGACGTCCCGCGGACGCGCCTTCCGCATCCTGTGGCCGGGTCGGGCCACGAGAACATGACGAAGGTCGCGTCGCAGATCGCGCCGCACATCGTCGCGTCGCTGAGCGGAGGAGGCCGGCCGTGACGGTGACCGTGACCGCCGGTCGGCTGGTCGCCGGCGACGAGGCCGACGCGCTCGAGGAGCTCCATCGCAGCGGCTGCACCGACGGGCTCCCGGTGATCGTTCCGACGCCTGAACGCGTCGGGCGGATGGTGCTGGCCACGGGTCTCGACGGTGACCTTGTGCTGGGCGAGATGGGTCCGAACCTGGGCGTCTGCACCGTCGAGAAGCTTGCGATCGCGGCGGTCATGGCCGGTTGCACGCCGGATCACGTTCCCGTCGTCGTCGCCGCCGCCCGAGCCGTCATGGACCCGGTGTTCGACTTGACGGAGGTGCAAGCGACCACCCATGCGATCAGCCCGCTGGTCATCGTCAACGGACCGGCTCGGCAGGCCTGCGGCGGCATCCACGGCGGGTTCGGGGCCCTGGGTCCCGGCCACCGCGCCAATGCCTCGATCGGGCGGGCCCTTCGCCTGGCCATGATCAACATCGGCGGTGGTCGCAGCGGTACCGCGGACATGGCCCTGCTCGGCCATCCCGGCAAGTTCACGTTCTGCCTTGCCGAAGATGAGGAGGAGAGCCCGTTCCCGTCGCTGCACACGAGTCGCGGCTTCCACGCTGAGAGCTCGACGGTGACCGTGCTGGGCACCGACGCACCGCACTCGGTCATCGGCGTGACCGATGCGGACGACCCGACGTCGGCCGATCGCTTGCTCAACTCGCTGGCCGGCGCCTTCGCCAATCTCGGCACCAACAACGGCGCGTTCGGTGGCGGCCAAGCCGCTCTCGCGCTGAACCCCGACCACGCCGGCGCCCTCGCCGCCGCCGGCCACACGCGTCAATCGATCGCCGAGGCGTTGTGCGAGCGAGCCGTCAACACGGCGGCGGCTCGGGCGGCGTCGGCGGCGGGTGGTGGCCCGTCCTCCGACCCTCAGCGCCGATATCCGTGCTTCGCATCGCCGGACGACATCGTCGTGTTCGTCGCCGGTGGCGGCGGGCTCTACTCGGCGGCGTTCCCGTCCTGGTGCGCGGGCCCGCACCGGAACCGCGCCGTCACCGTCGAGATCGAGCTCGACCAGGCATGCGAGATCCCCGGGCGGGAGTTGCGCAGTAGCGCCCTGGCGCCATAGCGATGCCGGCGACCTCGCCGGGTGCACCTCCTGCTTCAGGGAAGGTAGGGGAGCGGCGAGGGGCCGAGCTGTCGGGCCAGGATCCGCTGGGCATCCTCGACGAACTCGCACAGCAGTGGGCGCGTTTCGGCCGGGTCGATGATGTCCTGGCCGGTCGCCTCGGCGGTCCGGAACGGCGACGCGATCGCCCGGAGCCGGCTCTCGATCTCGGCCTGCTTCGCCGCCGGATTGTCGGCCGAGTCGATCTCCCGCCGGTACGCCGCCGACGTGCCGCCGGCGATGTGCATGGATCCCCAGTTGGCGGACGGCCAGGCATAGCGCCGGAACATGCCCGACGGGCGGTGCTGCACCTGCCCCGCCACCCCGTAGAGCCGGCGCACCACGATCGTGATCCACGGCATCCGGCTCAGGCACGTCACCGCGACCAGGCGGGCGCCGGCCCGTTCGATCCCTGCTTTCTCCGATTCGAGTCCCACGAGGAACCCCGGTTCGTCGGCGAGGGAGACCAGCGGCAGATGGAACGTGTCGCACAGCTGCAAGAGGCGGATGACCTTGCTCCCACCGGCCACGTCGGTGGCGCCACCGGCGTAGCGTGGGTTGTTGGTCATCACTCCGACCGGGTGACCGCCCAGCCGAGCCAGTCCGGTGATGCGACCGCGCCCGTAGGCGGGGGCGATCTCGAAGAACGAGTCACGGTCGAGCACCAGATCGAGGAGGCGGCGGGCGTCGTGGATGCGCCGAGGCTCACGGGGGACGAGCCCTCGCAGCTCGGGCTCGACCCGGTCGGTCGGGTCGCTGCACTCGGTGTCGGGCGGCAGTTCCTGAACGCTGGCGGGCAGGTACGACAAGAAGCGGCGGATCTGCCCCAGCGCCTCCTCCTCGGAACGGGCGACGTTGTTGATCGACCCGCTGGCGGTGGTGATCTGCGGGCCGCCCAGGTCCTCCTTGGAGATGTCGTAACCCAGCGCCGCCTTGACGACGGGTGGTCCACCCGGGAAGACCTGCGACGTGCCCTCGACCATCACGCTGAAGTGCGACAGGCAGGCGTTCACCGCGGGCAGGCCGGCCGCTGTCCCCATGACCGCCGACACCACCGGCACCTCCGACAAGAGCATGGTGTCGGTCGCTGACCAGATGTTCCCGTCGGGCATGTAGGTCCGTCCGAGCTCCTCGAAGCCCCGCACACTGCCGCCGGCCGCGTCGAGCAGCCGGATGAGCGGGATCTGCCATTCGTGCGCCCGCTCGTTGGGCCGCAGCTCCTGACCCAGGCCACCGCCATGGCCGGAGGCCGACCCGCCCCGGATGGTGAAGTCGCCGGCCGTCACGATGACCTTGCGCCCCTCGATCAGGCAGATGGCGTTCACCTCGCCGCGGGGCGAGAGCGAGACCAGGGCGCCCCGGTCGTCATACGTGCCGCTGCCACTCAAGCTCCCGAACTCCCGCAACGAACCGGGATCGGCCAGCAGGTCCAGCCGCTCCCTCACCGTAAGCTTGCCCTTGCTGTGTTGGAAGGCCACCGACGCGGGGCCACCCATCCCTCGAACCATCTCCCGCCGCCGCTCCAGCTCGGCGAGCTCGTCATCCCAGCCGATGGCGCCGTTCTCCATCCCCACACCTTCTCAGAACCTGCCGCCGGACCGGCTACTCCGGACGATGAAGGTCATTCCCGAGGCGCGGCGGCCACAGTGGTGGCGATCGACGCGATGGACGGTCGCCGAGGCGTGGAGCCGAGGCCGAACCGTATGGGCGGCTCCACGTCGCTCAGTTCTCCGAGGTCGCAGCCCACCAACCCAGCGGTGGACGCTCGCTCCGGTGCACGCGTCAACACTCCCTACCGATCTGGCCCGCAAAGGATGTCGACGTGGAGGCCATCCCGGCCGAGGTCGTCACGAACCTGCTGACGCTGAACCGGAACGTTCCGCTGGGCGCGGCGGCCCTCGACGCCAGCAGCGCCACCATGTGGTACCGCTACCGCCTTCCGAGCGCCATGCTCTCGCCCGAGAGCGTGTTCGCTTCAACGAGCTACGTGGTCACGACCGCCGATGATCGCGACGAGAAGGTGTCCGACGCCCTTCCGGTACGGGCACGCAGGGGCTTCGGCGGGAGGCCCGCTCGCCTGCTGGCTCACGTCAGCCGGGCGGCAGGTCGGCTCCCGTTGGCGCCTGTCACCATCGAGCCCGATGGCTCACGTGTGTCAGCAGGCAATTCCTCGGGGGCGGCCCGGGCAAGCGTGCCCTAGCGCCGAGTGCGTCGCACTCTTGGATTTGCCGCCGGTCGGACGCGGGGCGGCCAGGTCATCGATTGTTTGCTGTCAGTGAGCAACGGTCGTGCCGATGCGTCGGCGGGCAGCCGTCCCGACTCTGGGCCGGGCAAGCTTGCCGCGGTGCCGGTGTCACGATGGATCCAGGCTGCGCTGTCGTCGATGGCGGCTCGAAGCAGGTCGTGCAGTACGTCGTCCGGGTCGGGCACGCAGGCTAGGGCGATCCCGTCGACCGCGTAGCGAACAATGTTCGGCGCACCGTGCCGTCGGAACCCGGCAATAGATGTCGAGTTCCGTACCGCGAACTGCTCGGCCCACCGGGCCGCGTCCGGCACCTGCGTCAGCGCCAATCGGCTGAGGTCCTCCAGGCTGTCAGGCGCCCGCTCATCGAGGTCGTCGAGTAGGCGGTTGGCCACGACCACCGCGACGGCCATCGCCCGTTGCCGCTCCGCCGCCGCCACGGGCAGGGCCATCGTCGCCGAACGAAGCGAGATCCGCACGTCGAGGTACGGGTCGTCGCTGGTCAGTCCGATCACGCTCGGTAGCAGGGCGGTAAGGCGCTGACGGCCAGCGTCGGTGGTGGAGTCGTTGACCAGGCGGGCAAGCGAGGCGAGCAGTGGGTGGGTGCACGCTGGACGATCGCTCCATCGTTCCCCAGCCAGGAACGAGACCAGCTCCATGAAGCAGGCTCCCTTGCGTGGGTTGCGGTGCTTGCCCCGAGATAGCAGGGGCACCATTTCCGGCACTCGAGAAGTTGTCATTGACGATGACGCCCCCTTGTCCGATGGGCAGTCCCAGACACCATCATTGTGCTCCGATGCGCGACCGCCGTCATCCTCCTGGCGCTCATTCGGATGTCCCAACCAGGAGTGGATCCGGAGCCGATGCCCTCTCCCGGCTGCTGGGGGAGCGCCGCGGTGTCTCCCGCGCCAACAACGTCGCGTCCTCGCCTCGCGACACATCGGTCAAGCGCGCTGGAAGGTCCGCTCTGGTGCTCGTCTGCACCTGCCGCCATCGGCGTCGAATGCCGACCGAGTGAACCCGCGCCGGCGCGACCCTCCTGCTTGGGCGCGGACCACGAGCTACGTCTTGCGAGCCCAGGCCCCGCACGTAATCACCGGGAGCTGGAACGTCTCGTCGAGCGCCTGGAGGGCGTTGGCCAGGTTGGGCCGGTGCGTTGTAGGTCGTCGCGCTGGTCCACGATCGCGCCTGCCGCAGCCCGTACGACACCGGGGGGCACGCAGGCCGTCCGGCAACACCCCAGTGGCGGCGTGGCGCAACAGGCGCACGCTGAACACAGTGATCCACCCGCATCGTGACCGTCTTCGAGAGGTCGGGGCGCCCGAGAGCCGCGATGAAGCTCCACTCGTGCTTCGGCGAGAACGGAGAGCTCCAGGTCGTCGACCTCGTCCAGCAATAACGCTTGATCCCACGAACCGGACCGGTCCGCGGCCTCGTCGCCGCGGGCGCGGACACGTTGGTGGCCCGTGGCGGGGTGCCCCTCCATTAGGTCTGCGTTGAGAAGTCGTCGCGCCGGGAGGGACGGTCGACATTTCTGGCATCGACTACAGGACGGCCGGGCTCTACTCGTTGCCCTCGCCTCGAGCCGTGTTCGCCGTTAGCGACAACGTCGCGTTCAACGGCGGGCAGCCTCGGTCACGCCGGGTGGGATATCTTCAACGTCGCCCGCGTCACTGGCGCCAGTAACCATCCACCCGGCATGAAGTGGACCGAGCGGGATGACCGGTCCCACGTCACTGGGTGAAGGGGGCACCGGCGGTCGTTTCGGTCGCCACCGGCGAGGTCCCCGGCGATGGCGGTGGTGTCGCCAACGGCGGCGTTGGGGTCGTCGCCGTGACGGGCGGCGGGGTCGACGGCGTGATGAGGGCCGACGCGCTCGACGTCGACGCCTCGCCGCAGGGGCCGATCACGCCCCCGAGCGCGCAGCCAGCGGTCATCGTCACGATCACGGCCGCCGCAACTACCCCACAGACCAGGCGACGCGCGTGCTACCGGTTCGACGGCCAGGGTGGGTTTGTTCAAAGATGCACGATGCAACACGCATCGAGAGCACGGGGGTGCGCCATGGGTTACCGGTGGAGGGCAGTGTTGATCGGCGCGGCTGTTCTCGCCCTGACCGGCTGCGGGAAGGATCCGCCCGACGCGATAGCGCCAGGCGTCGAGACCGAGGAGTGCGTGCCGAGCGCTCCTGCCGGCGCGCAGGCCGTGACCGCCACCCTGCAGGAATATGCCATCGGCGGGCTGAAGAACATCGAGAGCGGCCGAGTGGCCATCGGCGTCGAGAACGTCGGCACCATGACCCATGAGATGGTGGTGGCTCGCGTGGAGCAACCAGCCGCGCTCCCGGTCGACTCCGACGGGGCCGTCGACGAGGATCAGCTCTCGGCACTCGTCAGCGTCGGCGAGGTGGCCGAGCTGGAGCCAGGTCAGTCGTGCACGAAGGTGTTCGACCTGCCGGCGGGCAACTACGTGGCCTTTTGCAACGTGACGAATGACAACGCGGACGGGTCCGTGAACTCCCATTTCGACCACGGCATGTTCAGCAGTTTCACCGTGGGCCCGGCGGTCTCCTGACGCACGGTGCCCGGCCGATCGGGGTTGAGCGTCGGCGTCGCCCCGAGCGCCCGGGCGCGAATGCCCAGCTCGATCAGGAGCAGTTCGCTTGACCGGCTGGCGGGCTCGAGGTCGGTTTCTCACGGATGAGATTTTCTCCTTCCCAAGGCTCGAAACCGCCGTCCGATGACGTGGAGGACTACACGGTCCAGCGGGCGCGGGAGGAACCATCCGAACAAGGCGGGCGGTGGTGGCGACGGCGGGGTGGACGGCCGGGGAGCGATCAGTGGGGCAGCGAGTGTTGTGGACGTCGACCAAGACATCGCAGCGACCATGGAGCGGGTGATGGTGGACGGCTGATCGGGTCGGGAGTTGGGCGCGCAGCCCGTTCTTCATGGTCTGTTGGAACTCTTCGACTGCTCGGCAGCGACCCCCTGCGTATCGGCGCGGCAGGCGGTCGAACAGCGCCCGGACCCGCTGCCAGCATTGCTAGCATTGCAGGTATGGCGACGTTGACGATCAGGGACGTGGACGAGGAGTTGCGAGCGAAGCTACACGTGCGCGCCGCGCGCCATGGCCGCTCGATGGAGGCCGAGGTGCGAGCGATCCTGCACGACGCGCTCGTGAAACCAGCGAGTCGGGATGGTCTCGGCAGACGGATTCACCAACGATTCGCGGCGATCGGGGGTGTGGAGGTCGCGCAACCGGAGCGGACCGAGCGACCGCGCCCGACGAAGTTCCCAGAGTGATCGTTCTCGACACGAACGTCGTCTCGGAACTGATGCGACGTGATCCTGCCGATGCCGTGGTGGCGTGGGTCGATCGGCAGCCCGCCGACGAGGCGTGGTTGACGGCGGTGACGCTCGCGGAATTGCTGTATGGCATCGGTCGTCTTCCCGACGGGCAGCGCAAGGCGGGCTTGGCTATCGCCGTCGGCGCAATGATCGTCGAGGACTTCGATCACCGCATCGCGGCGTTCGACGAGCCTGCGGCGGCGCACTACGCCGACATCGTCGTCGTGCGAGAACGAGCGGGTCGACCGATCAGCGCGGCCGACGCCCAGATCGCCGCGATCTGCCGGAGCCACGGCGCGTTGCTCGCCACCCGCAACGTCGACGACTTCGCCCACACGCGGGTATCGATCGCCAACCCGTGGGACGACGCATGACCTTTCGTAGCGCGCGCTACGAACTGCCGCTGGCACAACGTCGATCTGGCGCGTGGGATTGCCAGAGGGCTACCCGGCAGGTGGGATCTTGGAGGTGGGCGGGACGTCGAACAGCGTCGCCGGGGTCCGTGATGGCCGCCCGTTGCTGGCCTACGTGAAGGTGGCGAGCCATGCCACCGCGGTGCGGGCCGTCGATGTGCGCGTCGTCGGCGCGGCCGGCGGCTCGATGCTGCGTTTGCGGCGCCGTGCCGTGCACGGCGTCGGGCCGCGCAGTGCCCACATCGCCGGCCTCACCTACGTCGGCTTCCTTGCGCCCGCCGACGTCGCCGGCGCGACGCGCATCCAGCTCGAGACGCTGGCGTTGCGCCAGGCGATCGCCAAAGGCGACGTCACCTGGGAAGCCAACCTCGTCGCCGCCCACCATCGCCTCGCTGTCACACCCATGTACTTCGAGGACGGCAGCGGGAACACCGAGTGGATGGCGGCCCACGGCGCCTTCCACGCCGCCCTCGCCGCCGCCGCTGCTGGCAGCCCCGTCCTCGAACGGCTGCGCCGCCAGCTGTACGACGCGTCGGAGCTCTACCGCTACTGGGCGGGCGTCCTCCCGCATCACCCGACCCGCGCCCACGTCGCCGACGAGCACAAGGCGGTCTTCGACGCGGCCCTCGCCCGCCACGCCGACCTGGCCGCCGACCTGTTGACGCAGCACCTCGAGACCACTGCTCGCCACCTCGAAGCCGTCGCGCCCGACGTTGATGCCGAACCGCTGGCGCTCGGGCCCCCCCGACTGCCGTGAACCCGCCGGGCCGCGCCGCGCCAGTCCGATGACGGCGGGTGCCGCCACCCCCGTTCTCCTCGTCAACCCGCGCTCGGGCGGGGGGAAGGCCGCCCGCTTCGACCTGGTCGCGCAGTGCCGAGCGCGGGGCATCGAGGCGATCGCTGGCAGTGGACCATCCCGTTGCCTGCGTCGACGAGACGCCCCGTTCCGAGCGCGGCCTGCCGGTCGCCGCCGCCTGGGCCCACGCCCTCGGCAGGAAGCTCACGATCGTCACGGTCGCCGAGCCCTGTCCGCCCCCCGTGCGCATCGGCGACCCCTGGCGGCGCCGGCACGGACCCGACGAGGACGCCGACGACTACGTGCGGCGCCTCCGAGAGCAGTGGTCGCCTGACGCGCCAGGACTCGAGACCGTCGTCGTCCACGACCCGATCAGCGCCGGGGACGGCATCAAGGACTACCTCGCCTCCCATCCCACGGGGCTCATCGCCGTCACCAGCCATCTGCGCGACCCGCTCGCACGCCTGGTGCACGAATCAGGCGCCGCCGACATCGTCCAGACCGCGACGGGCCCCGTGCTCGTCGTGCCGGCACCACCGGTGGAGGCGTGAACGCCATGGACGCCGGCCTGCTCCTCCTGCGAGTCGTCGTCGGCGGCGCACTGCTGGCGTTCGGCTTCGTGACACCACTCGCCGGCGCCGGGGTGATCGGCGTCATGCTGAACGCCACGTCGGCACTCCACGGGCGCGGCCCGTTGGTGACGAATGGCGGCTGGGAGTATCCGGTCGTCCTGGCCACCGCCGGTCCAACCATTGCGCTGACGGGGCCCGGATCCGTCTCCGTCGACCACGCGCTCGGACTCGACTGGGCAACGGCATGGGGTGTCGGCGGCGTGGCACTGGGCGTCGCCGCGGCGAACGCCACGCTGCTGCTGCTACGCGCACCTGTCGAAGAGGTGGCGTAGATGCCGGCCCCGCCCGTCCGTCATCCGGTCGTGGTGGAGCACGCCGCTCGGCGGGCGGCCAACGTCCAGCTTCGCATTGCCGACGCGATCACTACGTTCGCCGGCTCGATGCCGTTCGTCTACATCCATGCGGTCCTCTTCGCCTGCTGGATGCTGTTCGTCGAGTCCGACCCGTGGCCCAAGCTCACGCTGATCGTCTCGCTCGAGGCCATCTTCCTGTCGGCGTTCGTCATGATCGGCCAGAACCGCCAAGCCGAGTTCCAGCGCGCCAAGGCCGACCACGACTTCACGTCGCAGGAACAAGAGCTCCTCCGCAACACCGAACTCACTCGCGCGATCCACACGCTGACGACCGAGATCCACCACCACGTGGTCGGCGAACAATTGCCTCAGGACCAGGTCGGGACCCGAGCCGACCGATAGCGCCCGCGACAACGGGCTGGCGCCTCCGCGCCGGCGAGGCGCGCGAGGCCGAGATGGCCCCAGCGACGGCCTCCCCCGACTTGCAACTGGTGGATCCTCCTTCCGTGATCCACAAGTGTTGCGAACGACCGGCACGGTCGAGGCCTGCGATCGTCTGCCAGCGGGATGTCGTCAGCGAGTGGGGGCCCTGCCCATCACGTGCCCATCATGGCGATGCTCGGAGGCCGGATCAACCGACTCGGCGGCCCTCCTCGGGCTTCCTCGGCGTGCACTATTGGCTCAGCTGCTCGCGGAACGACTTGGTTAGCCCTCGAGCCGACCGGTGGATCGGGGTTTAGGGTGCGTCGATGAGCTCCCAACGGTCAGGCGGGCACGATCGCTACCGGCTTCGGGTGGTGGAGTGTGGGTCTGGCGTGTCGGCTGCCTACGCGACGAAGTTGCTCGCCGATGTCGGCGCCGAGGTGATCAAGGTCGAGGGACCCGAGGGCGACGTAACCCGGCAGCGGGGGCCATTTCCCGGCGACCTGATCGATCCTGAGAAGAGCGGCCTGTTCATCTACCTCAACACGAACAAGCGGGCCACCGTCGCAGACCTCACGACGCCGGAAGGTCAGGAGCACCTCGCCGCGCTCCTCGCCGACGCGGACGTGCTCGTCCACAACGTCCCGCCGGCCGATCGGTCGGCGAATGGACTCGACAGCCGCGAGTTGTGCCGGCGGTTCCCGCGGCTCGTCGTGACGTCGATCTCCATGTTCGGCGACCACGGACCCCGGGCCTATTGGCGAGGGTACGAGCTGACGGCGTCCAACGCCGGCGGATGGGCGTTCCTCAGTCCCGGCGCATCGCCGTCGCCCGAGCTACCTCCGCTGAAGCCGTTCGGCGCTCAATGCGACTTCCATGCCGCCGGCTACGCGGCGTTCACCTCGCTGGCTGCCTATAGGCATCAGCTGAGAACCGGCATGGGTCAGGCGGTCGAGGTGTCCGAGCAGGAGGCCGTCGCCGCGATGCTCGAGATGAACCTCATGCACTGGACGTATGCCGGACGCGAGACATCGCGGCTCGGTTCTCGTGCCCTGGGGCCGTGGTTCCTCGCCGACTGCATCGACGGCAAGATCTTCGCCCTGGCGGTCGAGGAGGAGCAGTGGCAGCGTCTCGTCGAGCTCATGGGCAGCCCTGAATGGGCCGGCGAGGAGATCTTCCAGGACCGACTGGTTCGCGGGCAGAACATGGACGTCCTGAAGCTCTTCATGGACGACTGGCTCGGCGCCTGGACGGTGGACGAGCTCTATCGCGAGGCTCAGGCGCACCGCATCCCCTTCGCACCGGTCAACAGCATGCGCCAGATGTACGAGAGCGAGCACTTGCGGGAACGCAAGTTCTTCCTCGACTTCGACCAGCCGGGCGTCGGGCGCCTCCGGTTGCCGGGTGCGCCCTCTCAGTACAGCACGATCGAGTGGTCGCTGCGGCGACCGGCGCCAAGTATCGGACAGCACACCCAGGAGGTCATCGGGGACTCGTGGGAGACAACCTCCCGTCCGTCCCCTCTGACGTCGAACGGCGTGCCGCCAGGGGCACGGCCGCTCGAGGGAGTCCGAGTTCTGGACTTCACGCAAGTATGGGCCGGCCCGTTCTGTACACAGAATTTGGCCCACCTTGGCGCCGAGGTGATTCGCGTCGAGACGATGGCACGCACGCCGTGCGTCACCCGGCTGATCCCGCCCTTTGCCGACAACGCCCCCGGACCAGGTCGGGCGGGGTACTTCAACCAGTACAACCAGGGCAAGCGCAGCATCTTCCTGAACCTGCGCAAGCGCGAAGCAGTCCAACTGGCCTACGACCTGGTCGAACGGTGCGACGTCGTCACTGACAACTTCTCTGCCGGTGTCATCGACAAGCTCGAGCTCGGCTACGACAAGCTCCGCTCGATCAAACCCGACATCATCCAGATCTCGATGTCGGGCTACGGGCAGACTGGTCCGTTCCGTTCCTTTCTGGGCTACGGCCCGCCGGCATCTGCTCTGTCCGGACTCTTCGCGCTCACCGGCTACGCGGGCGGCGAGGCCGCCGAGACCGGTGTCTCGTACCCCGATCCCAACGCCGGGCTGATGGGCACGTATGCCGTTCTTGTCGCCCTCTTACACCGGGACCTGACCGGCGAGGGCCAGTACATCGATCAGTCTCAGTGGGAGGCCGTTCTCGCGCACATGGCCGAGGGGCTGCTCGAATGGGATATGCACCAGCGAGAGCCAGCGCGCAACGGCAACCACGATCGCCTCATGGTGCCGCACGAGACCTACAAGGCCCGCGGGGACGACGACAAGTGGCTCTCGATCGCCGTCGCCACCGAGGCGGAGTGGCACGCGCTGTGTCACGCGATGGGAAAGCCCGGGCTCGCCGCCGATGCGCGGTTCTCGCGAGCCGAGGTGCGCAAGCAGAACGAGGCAGCCCTCGACGAGATCATCACCGCATGGACGAGCACGCGTGACCGGTGGGATGCTGCCGAAACCCTGCAAGAGGCGGGCGTCGCGGCGTTCCCGTCCATGAGCAACAAAGACCTCGCCGAGGATCCCCACCTTCTTGAGCGGGGCTACCTCGTCCAGCTCGAGCATCCCGTCGTGGGCCGGCGCATCCACGCCGGTATCCCGTGGACGATGTCCGGGACGCCATGCGGTGTCCAGCACGCGGCCCCTTTGCCTGGCGTCGATACCGACGAGGTCTTTCAACGGATGCTCGGCCTCTCACCGCAGGAGATCGACTCGTTACGCGGCGCGGAAGTCATCTACTAGGTCGTCGTGCTCACGCCGAAGCGTGGCGCACAGCTGTGCGTCGACGTCCAGGGCCGCACGCCGAGAGGTTCCAACTCGCGTCGTGCACGTGCGTGGCGGCCCCCGACGGGGCTCGCCGTCGACGGCCGCCGGGCGGTCGAGACCAGGCTCGACGGCATCGCCACGGAGCGTGGCCGAGACGGTCGACGCGACCCTCGCCGCGCCGGCGACGCCTGAGCGCCATGTATGGACCACCGAGAAGTTGGGGACGCAGTAGCTGGATCAACGTGCAGCGGTGCATCCGACGCGCCGCTGCACCTCCCTACTTCTACTTCTATGGCCTGGTTGCGCGCCCTGGTGGCGGTGATGCTCTCGACCCTGGGCGGCGTGACCGCCACGCAGCCCGCCGTGCGGGTCAGCCTGCCGCCGGGCACCGCGCCCACGACCGTGCCGCGAGGCCTGCACTGCCCGGAGTGGTACCACCCGGCCGAGGCCGCTGGGTGGGGTGACGATCAGCTGGCGCAGGTGGACCGCATCATCTGGCGCGAGTCGAACTGCCAGCCGGACGCGACCCATCGCAACGCCAACGGGACCATCGACCGTGGTCTCATGCAGATCAACGACATCAACCTCGGCTGGCTGGCTGGCGTCGGCATCAGCGCCGATGACCTCTTGGACGGGAGCCACAACCTGAAGGCGGCGAGGCTGCTGTTCGATCAGTTGGGCTGGTCACCCTGGCGTCCGTTGCCGTAGCTCGTCTGGATGTCTCCACGTTCGGAGCACGTCGCGCGCCTCCTCGATAGAGGCGACGATGCGGCCGACGTCCTCGATCGCGCCCTGGACGAAGAGGTTGAGGCCCGTCGACTCGCCGCGCATGCCGCGGATGTCGGTGAGGAGCCCGACGATGCCTTTCTTCGACGGATCTGACTGCATCAGCGCATGGAACATCCCGATCTCGCAGGCGGTACCGTCGTCCACCGACGGGCCGTCGAGGATCGCGAGCATGGCGTCGGCGCCCTCGATCCCCGGTCGGTCCTTCGCGAAGATCCGCGCCGCGGTGACGTCGAGGACCGTCGCGAGCTCGTGTTCGTGGGGAACGAAGATCTCGAAGCCGTCGGCACGCAGCGCGGCGGCGCACTCGTCGATGAACGAACGCTCGTACGGCGTGAAGAGCGGACCGGCGAAGTAGATCTTCACGGCACGGACGCTATCGAGTTGCTCCTGCTTCAAGAAGGTGCAACCGTCGCAGCAGAGGAGGTGACGACCTCGGCGACTGTCGCGGCCAGCGCGCGACCTGTATCGAGCGTGATGCCCGCGCCGCCGTTGGGGCAGTTATCGGCGTCGCCGAGCCATGCCGCATGGGCAACGACGCGAGCGACGCCAACCCCGGCCGTTCCACGTCGGCCGCCAGCTTGGCGATCTCACGACTCCGGGCGACGCGACCCAACAAAGGAATCTGAACGACAACGACAAGCCCGACCTCGCGCCCGCAGGGCGCGTCCCTTCGAGCGGACCTGTCCGGTCCACGCCGCGCAGCCGGTTTGCTGCACTCGGCCGCCGAGCAGATCGCGACGTGTTCAAGGACCGCATGCACACGGAGGTGCGTGCAGTCGTGTCGAGGCACGTCTCGCTGACTGAGCTCAGCGCAGCGCTTCGTCGAGGAACGACGTAACGCGCTGCTCCCACTCGGACGGACGGCTGCGCAGGCCGCCGGTGTGGTCGGCGCCGGGGACTGTCCAGATCTCGACTTGGGAGACGGCGCCGCCCTGGATGTAGCGAGCGGCGTCTGTTTCGTCGCGGACATTGCCGGCCGCGATGAGCAGCACGGGACGGTTGGCGGCCCTGACGGCGTCACGCAGCGAGATCGGCGCGGGCGCGTCTGTCAGGAAATCGGCCAGGTGGTACGTGAGCCACTGGACAGCTTGCTGCATGCGGCCGCGCACGCCGTAGCGATCCGCCAGCCAACCCCAGTCCCCGGCGACTCGATTGGTGGCGCCTTCGGCGACCACGGCCCGCAAGCGATCTTCGGCGGCCATGGCTCCGATCGCCTCCTCGCCGCCCATGGATTCGCCGAGCGCGGCGATTCGGTGTGGGTCGACGTCGGGCTGGCTTGAGACGAAAGCGATCGCCGCGGCAAGGTCGCGGTCGCCGTACCAGCCGAAATTCATGGCCCGGCCACCGCTGCGACCCATGCCCCGAGCGTCGTAGAGCAGCACGGCGTAGCCGTGGCGGGCAAGCACGGCGGCCTGATCGAGCACGGCAGAGCGCGTCGATGATGCGCCGTGGAGCACCACGACCGCCGCGCCGTTGGTCGCCGGGATGTACCAGCCCGAGAGGCTCACGCCGTCGAGGGTCGTGAAGGTGACATCGCGATAGGCGATGCCACGGTCCGCCGGTGTCACACGTTCGAGTTCGGGTCGACCGACGTTGGTCGCGTACACGGCGATCGCGACCGGGAACCCGACCGCGTACGCGGCGAGCACGACGGCCGGGACAACGAGAAGGCAACGCCAACCGCGCATCGACCGAACGACGGCGACGATGCCGAACACCAGTGCAGTGATGCCGCCAGCGAGCGCCACGGCCCCGCCTATGGAACGAACGGTCGGGCCCGTTCCCCTGTAGGAGACGAACACCGCCCCACCGGCCGCGATCGCCAGAAGACCAACTAGGCCTGCGACGGCTCCGCTTGCGACAGTCGGGCCGCGCCCGACGACATATACAGCCAGCAAGATGCACCCGACCAGGGCAAGGACCCGAAGCAACGCCCAGGACCACGCGCCATCGACCACGATCAGCGCGGCTCCCACGCCGATCCCAACCATGACGACCTGGAGCGCTCGTCTCAGCCAGTCGCGAGAACGCCGGGTCGCAGCGGTGATCACGAACCCGGCCTCAATGCTGTCCCGCTGGTGGCGCGCAACACCTGATGGCTGACCGAGCACGAGCGCCGACCACTAATGCGGCGCGGCTCCTCGAACCGGAACGCCTTCACCACGACGTACCTCCTTCGCCTCATCGAACGCCTGCGATCACCCTGCCCGTAGAGGCGAACGTCCCGTACGAGGCGATGAAGGCACCTATGCCTCTGGGAGGAACACCAGTCGTGGCGGTCGTCGTCATGGCGCCCACTTCGTTCTCGAGGTCAGCGGCCCGGTGAGCGGCGATTTGCGCGGCAACCGGCGAGTCGATCACTGCACCGGCTTCCGGGCCGGCGTCGTCGACGCGTCCGTGGCGGTGGCCCCGGCTTCTTCGCTTGGCTGGTGGTGGTGGCAGCATTGGTGACGGCACAGGTGATCTGGAGGGAGCTGGCGATGGCATGGGACTTTTGCACCGACCCCGACGTGCAGGCGCGACTCGATTGGGCCGATCGCTTCGTGGCCGAGGAGATCGAGCCGGTCGAGTCGCTGCTCTACGACGTAGTCGACGTCGGCCGGCCGGAGGGCTCGATCGCCGAGCTCTTCGAGCAGTGGCGCCAGGAGGTGAAGGATCAGCGGCTCTACGCTGCTCACCTGTCGCCCGAGCGGGGTGGGCAGGGCTTCGGCGAGGTGAACCTGGCCCTCCTGAACGAAGTCATCGGCCGCTCGTACTGGGCGCCCTACGTCTTCGCGACCGGGCCGGGGACGCCGGGCAGTGGCCAGTCGGACGTGCTCGCCGTGTTCGGCACGGACGTGCAGCAGCAGCGGTGGCTCTATCCGCTGCTCGAGGGCAAGATCACGATGATCTACTCGATGACCGAGCCGCACGGCGGCGCCGACCCGACCGGGTTCCGCTGTCAGGCGGTCCGCGATGGCGACGAGTGGGTGATCAACGGTGACAAGTTCTTCTCGTCGGGCGCGGAGCAGGCCGAGCTGATCCTCCTCATGGCCGTGACGGATCCCGACGCGAGCGCGTACCAGGGCATGTCGATGTTCATCGTCCCGACGAACGCCCCCGGCGTGCGCATCTTCGGTGACCTCGGCGGTCTCGGCGACGATGGCGGGGTCGGCTTCGGTCACCACCCCTACATCCGCTACCAGGACGTGCGGGTACCGGCAGATCACCTGATCGGCGAGCAGGGCAAGGCGTTCGAGATGGCGCAGCGGCGGCTCAGCGCGGGCCGCATGCACCACGCCATGCGGGCCGTCGCTCTGGCGAAGCGCGAGTTCGAGATGATCTGCGAGCGGGCGCTGTCCCGCTACACCCAGGGCGGCCTGCTCGCCGAGAAGCAGATGGTCCAAGAGATGGTCGCCGACGCCTGGCTCGAGTTGACGCAGTTCCGCCTCCTCATCTTGCAGGCGGCGTGGATCATCGAGCGCGATGGCTACGGCGCCGCCCGGCGCTACGTGGCGGCATGCAAGGTGAAGGCCGCGGAGATCCAGCGAGAGATGGCCTACAAGGCGACGCACATCCATGGAGCGCTCGGCACGACCAACACGTTGCCGATCACCCGCGCCACCGACTGGCTCGGCATCGCCGACGGGCCGACCGAGGTGCACAAGGTGTCCCTGGCTCGACAGGTGCTGCGCGACTACCGGCCAAGCCAGGACCTTTGGCCCACCCGGTTCCGGCCCCGCACCCTGCTCACGGCCCGCGCTCGACTCGACGAGATCGCCGCCGCCCGGCTGCCCGACGGCGCTCACTCCGAACTGCACGAGCTCCTGCAGACGAGCACCAACGGCAACGACGCGGCGATCGCCCGCATGACGGAGTTCATGCACATGACCACCGAAGAGGGCCTGTACGCCGATTTCGACCCAGCGGCGCGCCTCTTCCCCCCATCTCGGCGCTGAGCGCGAGCGTCGCCCTCGCTTCGAACGACCTTTCCCGAGCGAGCGCTCCGCCGCTGGTACGTTCGTCGTGGGGTCGTCGAGTCTGGGGGATCGCGAACATGGACGAGCGTGTGCTGTCGTCGGGTCGGTAGGGGCGGAGTGCTCTCGCCCTATCGAGTCCTTGATCTCTGCGATGATCGCGGCCAGCTCGCCGGGCACATCCTCGCCCAGCTCGGCGCCGATGTGATCGCGGTCGAACCGCCCGGCGGTCAACGGTCACGTCACGAGGGACCCGTTCGCCGGCGACCTGGTCGATCCGGAGCGCTCGCTGACCCATTGGGCGTTCAACCGCGGCAAGCGGTCGGTCGTCGTGCGCGATCCAGCTGAGCTCGACGCCCTCGTCGCCGGCGCCGACGTGCTCATCGAATGCGGTGCGATCGACGTCGACCTCGATCGTCTGACTGCCCTGAACCCAACCCTGATCGTGGTGTCGATCACCCCCTTCGGTAGCGCCGGCCCAAAGGCGCGCTGGCTCGCCACCGATCTCACGATCGCTGCCGCCGGCGGTCAGATGGCGCTCAACGGCGATCGCGATCGGGCACCGGTGCGCATGTCGAACCGCCAGGCGTGGCTGAACGCATCCCTTGACGCCACGGTCGCCGCCATGGTGGCGCTCCACGAGCGCAACCGGTCCGGTTTGGGTCAGCGCGCTGACATCTCGGCGCAGCAGTCGATGATCGTCTGCACCCAGTTCCAGATGATGTACGCGCTCGTCGGACCCGACGAGGTGGTGCGCATCGCCGGCGGCGTCGAGCTGGGCCCCTTCAAGGTGCAGTACGTTCACGGGTGCCTCGATGGCCAGGTGACGGTGACGTTCCTGTTCGGTCAGATGATCGGTCCGTTCACATCGCGATTGTTCCGTTGGATGCACGAAGAGGGAGCGTGCGACGAGTCGCTGGCGACGAAGGACTGGATCGGGTTCTTCGCTCGGGTCATCGACGGAACCGAGTCCCCTTCGGAGCTCACCCGCGGGAACGCGGCGATCGCCGCGTTCGTCGCCACCCGTACGAAAGACGAGCTGCTCGCCGCGGCCTTGGAGCGAAACCTTCTCATCGCCCCGATCACGACCACGTCCGACGTGCTCGCGTTCGGACAGCTGCGCCACCGCGACTACTGGGAGGAAGTCGATGGCGTGAAATTTCCGGGCTCGATCGCCAAGCTGTCGGGTCGCCCGCTGCCCGTGCTCGGCCGGCCGCCCCGGCTCGGCGAGCACACTGCCGAAGTGCGCGCTGAGCCGCGACGTACACCGAGCGCGCCGCCCGCCGTTGAGCCGCCGCCCGCCGGCCGACCGTTGGACGGCGTGAAAGTGCTGGACTTCATGTGGGCATTCGCCGGTCCCTATGTGACACGCATTCTGGCCGACCACGGCGCAACCGTCGTGAAGATCGAGACGTCACACAAAGTTGACGTGCTCCGCGCCGTGGCGCCGTGGAACGACCCGTCACAGAGCGTCGAGTCGGCGTTGCAGTACCACTCGTTGAACGCGGGCAAGCTCGGCCTCGCGCTCGACCTGTCGAAACCGGGCGCGCGCGATGTCGTGCTCGACCTCGTGCGCTGGGCCGACGTGGTGACCGAGTCCTTCTCGCCCAAAGCGATGCGCGCGTGGGACCTCGGCTACGACACGTTGCGCGCGGTGAACCCGGACCTGATCATGCTGTCGAGCTGTCTGATGGGCCAGACCGGGCCGATGCACCGCTATGCCGGATTCGGCACGATGGCGGCGGCGGTGGCCGGGTTCTATCCCGGCGTCGGATGGCCCGACCGGCCCCCATGCGGGCCGTTCACGGCCTACACCGACTACACCTCCCCGCGCTTCGCTGTCGCAGTGGTGCTCGCCGCGCTCGAATGGCGGCGACGGACCGGCGAGGGACAGTTCATCGACTTCTCGCAGATGGAGGCTTGCCTGCACTTGCTCGCACCTGAACTGCTCGACGATGCGGTCAACGGTCGAGTCGCCGGCCGCCACGGCAACCGCGATCGCTCGCGTGCACCGCACGGTGCGTATCCGACCGCGGGCGATGATAGATGGATCGCCATCGCGGTCGAGACGGACGAGCAATGGCGAGCGCTGTGCGCGGCTGCCTCGCTGCCTTCCGATCTCGCCCGGCTCGACACGTCCGCCCGCTTGTCACGCCAGGACGAGATCGACGCCTTGCTGTCGGCCTGGACCGCGCGACACGACGCCGAAGAGCTGCAGGAGGCGCTGCAGCAGAAAGGCGTGCCGGCGCACCAAGTGCAGAACTCCCGGCAGTGCGTCGCCGATCCGCAACTTCTGCACCGTGGCCAGTTCCGCCAGGTTCCGCACCCCGTGGTCGGCACGACGTGGGTGGAAGGCAGCCCGATCCGGCTCTCGCGCACGCCCGGCCATCCGGCGTGGGGGGGACCGATGTTCGGGCAGCACCTGGCTGAAGTGCTCACGGACATCCTCGGTTACGACGACGAACGGATCACCGAGCTGATCGTCGGCGGCGCCCTCGAGTGAGCCCGGATCGTCTGCCGATTCCGTCGTGAGTGCGATGACTTGACAGCGTGCGCTGGCGGCAACACACTTCCACTAACAGACTAGTGGAAGCGCTAAATGATCGAATTCCATCTGGACCCATCCTTGGGTGTGCCGACCTATGTGCAGCTGGTGCAGCAGGTGCATCAGGCGTTGCAGCTGGGACTGCTCGAGCCGGGTGACCAGTTGCCCACGGCGCAGCAGGTTGTGTCCTCGCTGGCGATCAACCCGAACACTGTGTTGAAGGCGTACCGGGATCTCGAGCGTGAGGGTCTCGTGCGAGCGCGGCCGGGTCGGGGCACCTTCGTGATCGGACGCCTGCCGCGTACCGATCCGGCGGCACAGGCGAAGTTCCGCAAGTCGATGACGGCGTGGTTGCGCTCGGCTCGAGAGGCGGGCCTGAGCGCGGAGGAGATCGAGGCCGTCTACCGCACGGCGCTCCGCGACTGCTTCGCCGAGGGGGTCGCATGACGGCGGCATTGGAGACCGTCGGGCTGGGCAAGCGCTACGGCCGGCGGTGGGCGCTCAGGGATTGCACCTTGTCCATACCGACCGGCCGAGTCGTCGGTCTGGTCGGTCCGAACGGCGCTGGCAAGACGACGCTGCTGCATCTCGCCGTCGGTCTGTTGGAACCCAGCGCGGGCACGATCTCCGTGCTGGAGAGCCAACCCGCGTCCGATCCGGCGGAGCTGGGACGCGTCGGGTTCCTCGCGCAGGACAGCCCGACGTATGCCCGGTTGACCGTCGGTGAGCACCTGCGAATGGGTCAATGGCTCAACCCGACGTGGGACGCCGACTTCGCCGCCCGCCGGATCGGGGAACTCGGCCTCGACACAGGCCAGCGGTCCGGCACGTTGTCGGGCGGTGAGCGTGCGCAGCTCGCGTTGACGCTCGCAGTTGCCAAACGCCCGGAGCTGCTGGTGTTGGACGAGCCCGTCGCCGCCCTCGACCCCCTCGCGCGCCGGGAGTTCCTCCAGACGTTGATGGAGGTCGTCGCCGCCGACGGGGTCACCGTCGTCTTGTCCTCGCACCTGATCGCCGACCTGGAAAGGGTCTGTGACCATCTGGTGGTACTGGTCGCCGGCCGCGTCGCCCTCAACGGTGAAGTCGACGAGCTGCTGGCCTCCCATCACCGGCTGACCGGGCCGCGGCGTGACACCGCCGGACTGCCCGCGAACCAGTCGGTGATCGAGGAGCGCCACGTCGACAAGCAGACCACGCTGCTGGTACGGACCGACGATCCCATCCTCGACCCGGCGTGGACAGTGACACCGGTGACGCTCGACGACCTCGTCCTGGCCTACATGCGCCAGGCGCGTGACCGCACCCTTCCCCAGAGGAACGGGCTGGCGGTGACAGGGTGAGCCGATTCGCCTGGTTGCAGGCCCGCACGCAGACGCTGATCACCGCGGCTGCGCTCGGCGCGCTCGTGGTCGCGGCCACGATCACCGGTGTCCAGCTGTCGCACCTGTACGACAGCCTGGTCGTCCACTGCCAGTCGGGCTGCGACCTCGCCAGCAGTCAGTTCGCGCGCCACCAGCAGTTCCTGCAGCGGGCACTCGACATCGTGGCGCAAGTCGCCCCCGCCCTGATCGGCATCTTCTGGGGCGCCCCCTTGCTGGCTCGCGAGTACGAGAGCGGCACCTACCGGCTCGCCTGGACTCAGAGCGTGACGCGCTCGCGCTGGGTGGTCACCAAGATCGCCATCGTCGGCGTCGCCACCGTCACGCTGGCGGGCCTCCTCACGCTCACCATTACCTGGTGGTTCCGTGCGATCGACCACGTCGGGTCCAATCAGTATGCGCTCTTCGACCGACGGGACATCGCCCCGCTCGGTTACGCCGTCTTCGCGTTCGCGGCGGGGGCGCTGATCGGCGCGATCGTCCGACGAACCCTGCCCGCAATGGCCACCACCCTCGGCGTCTACGTCGTCGCCCGCATCACCATCGCCGCCTGGGTGCGTCCACACCTGCTCTCCCCAGTCAGTGACACGTTGTCGCTGAGCGCCGCGGGTCCATCGGAGCCGGTACGCCTCGGCCTCGGACTCTCCAGCAACGGCGGTCCGGCACATCTGTTCGTCCACGCTGACGGCCCGACGAACTCCTGGACCCTGTCCAGCCACCTCATCGACAGCTCCGGCCACTCGGTCGGCGTCGCCCAAGTCTCCACGTTCTTGCACCAGTACTGCCCCAACCTCGCGGCTCCACCCGCGCCCGTCGCCGGAGGCGCCCCACCCCAGCCCGGCGACGCCGCTGCCGACGCCGCCCGGACATGTCTGCAACACGTGGCAGACACGTTCCACGTTCTGGTCACCTACGAGCCGGCCAACCGGTACTGGACGCTCCAGTGGCTCGAAACCGGCATCTTCGTCGCGCTCGCGCTCGCCGCGGCCGTCGGCTGCTACTGGTGGGTAACGCGGCGCACAAGCTGACAACGTCCCATACCGAACGGTTCCGTGCGCAGTCCGGCGATGAGCACTCCCGGCCGGCGGCGTCTTCATCGATGGAAGTGTCCGCCCGCTCGCCACGGGGTACATCCCCGCCATGCCCGAGCGCTGGTTCCACCACGGCGTCGTCTACTGCGTCGACGTCGACACCTTTCAGGACTCCGACGGTGACGGGATCGGCGACCTGCCCGGTCTCATCGACCGCCTCGATCACCTCGCCCGGCTCGGGGTGACCTGCCTGTGGCTGAACCCGATCCATCCGAGTCCCGACCGCGACGACGGCTACGACGTCACCGACTACTACGCCGTCCACCCGGCGCTGGGGACCCTGGGCGACTTCGTCGAGCTGATCCACCAGGCCGGCAACCGCGGCATGCGGGTGATCATCGACCTCGTCGTGAACCACACCTCCGACGAGCATCCCTGGTTCCAGTCGGCGCGTCGCGACCCGGCGTCGCCGTACCGCGACTGGTACGTGTGGTCCAAGGACCAGCCGGGCGACCTCCGCCAGGGGATGGTGTTCCCCGGCTACCAGGCCACGACCTGGACCTACGACGAGGAGGCGGAAGCCTGGTACTACCACCGGTTCTACGACTTCCAGCCCGATCTCAACATGGCCAATCCGCGTGTTCGTCAGGAGATCGAGAAGATCATCGGTTTCTGGCTGCAGCTCGGCGTGGCCGGCTTCCGGCTCGACGCCGCCCCGTTCATCATCGAGCTGACCGCGCCGAACGATCCCTCTCCGCGCCAGGACTTCTCCTGGCTACGCGACTTCCGTCGCCAGCTGTCGTGGCGGCGGGGCGACGCCGTGATCCTCGCCGAGGCCAACGTCGACGCCCAGGCGCTCCTCGAGTACGTCGGTGACGGGGACCGCCTGCCGATGCTGTTCAATTTCCTGCTCAACCAGCGCCTCTTCCTGGCCTTGGCCCGCCAGGAGGTCGGCCCGATCCTGCAAGCGCTGGCCGAGACGCCGCCGCTGCCCGACACCTGCCAGTGGGCGACGTTCCTGCGCAACCACGACGAGGTCGACCTCGGCCGGCTGGTCGGCCACGAGCACGACGAGGTGTTCGCCGCCTTCGGCCCCGATCCGGACATGCAGCTGTACGGACGGGGCATCCGCCGGCGCCTGGCACCGATGCTGGGGAACGACCGCCGGCGCATCGAGCTGGCGTACGCCCTCCAGTTCAGCCTGCCGGGGACGCCGGTCATCCGCTACGGCGACGAGATCGGCATGGGCGAGGATCTCTCCCTCCCCGAGCGCAACGCCATCCGCACCCCGATGCAGTGGAGCGACGCCCCCAACGCTGGCTTCTCCACGACCCGCCGCAAGCGCGACCTGCGCCGGCCGGTCATCGCCGAGGGCGAGTTCGGCTACCCGACGGTCAACGTCGAACGCCAGCAGCGCGACGCCAACTCGCTCCTGTCGTGGTTCCAGCGGGCGCTGCTCATCCTGCGAGAGTGCCCTGAGTTCGGGGTTGGATCCACCAGCTACGTGGACAGCGGGCAGAGATCGGTCCTCGCCCTGCTCCGCGAGGCTCCGAGCGGCACCATGCTCGCCCTCAGCAACCTCGCGGACAAGCGGGTGACGGTCGATCTCGGCGGTGACGATCGGCTGGCCGGTGACCCCATCGAGGTGTTCTCCGATCACGGTTACGCGCCGATCGACGGGCGCCTGGGCCGCATCCCGCTGCGCCCCTACGGCTACCGGTGGTTCCGGCTCCGGCGCAGCATCGGCGGACGGGCGGGGTCGGCCAACGCACCTCCCGCCTGAGAGCGGTGAACGTGGAGGAGCGCCGGCGCCGAGAGCTCTCCGAGCGCTTGCGCGACGGTTCGGCTCGCTTGGTGGTGTCCGACGACGGCCGTGGGCTGGTAGACGAGGAGCGGCGGACGCGCCTCGACGACGGCCACATCGGGCTCTACGCGCAGGCCCTGCAGGTCGAGGCGGCGGGTGGTTCGCTGGCCATCGTCGGGAATGCGTCCGGCACGACCGCCACCGTGATCGTGCCGGCTGGGCAACAACCGCACGTTCGGATCGTTCGTCGCCGGCAAGTCACCGGACCAGCTGGCCCTGTTCGGCATTCCCCGACCCGGCCACCCGTTCTGGAACGAGGCGGCCGTGGACGCCATGGCCGACAAGTATCCCGGCCTTGACGTGTCGCCATGGCGAGCGGCGCTCACCCGAACCCCGTCAACCAGCTGAGGCGATCCGGTGCGCCCGATCAGGCGTTGCCGTCGAGGACCGCCATGCGATAGGGGATGTCCGTGTTCTCGGCCAGGTGGTAGCTGGCGCAGACGCGGTGGTACCCGTCGGCGATCTGCAGTGCGATGTCGTGGCGCAGCTCCCCTCGTACCAACAGCACCGGCGACAGCGACTTGCCGTTCTTTGCCTTGGCCACGTCGGCGGCGACGTGCTGGTTGTCGATGGGCAGGAGCGGGAGGCGCGACGCCCGGAGGATGTCCTTGGCCTTGCCGTAGGCGAGCGGCGCCGCCTGCAGCGCCGCTTCGATCTTCTTGACGGTGTCGGCGTCGGTGAGGAGCGAGAGGTAGGCGGCAGCCGCCGGGTAGTCGTGCTCGTCGGGCTGCTTCTTCCACGCGACCGTCTGCGTCATCACCGCACGGTAGCAACCGCCTTGGCACCTCGACCTCTACAGTCCCAACGATGGCGCCAATCGATGACACCATGGCCGACTTCCTGGATGAACGCCTCGAGTGGCGCCGGCTCTTTTCCGAACTGTGGGGCACGTTCCTCCTCGTCCTCGTGGCGGCCGGCGCCGGTGTGGTCGGCGCCCTCCCGGCGGGCACCAGCCTCAGCCTGCCGGTGAAGGTGGTGGCCCCGGGGATCATGGTGATGGCGATCATCTACTTCATGGGCACGGTGTCGGGCGCTCACCTGAACCCCGCTGTGACCTGGGCGTTCGCCCTCCGCGGCGACTTTCCCTGGCACCGGGTGCCGGGCTATCTGGTGGCCCAGGTGGCCGGCGCGTTCGCCGCCGCCGCCTTCCTGGCGGCGACCTTCGGGGGCATCAAGAACGGCGCCACGCTGCCGGGCACGGACATCACCAACGCCCAGGCGTTCGTCACCGAGCTCATCCTCACGCTCGGCCTCGTCAGCGTCATCCTCGGGACGGCCACGGGCGCCCGCAACATCGGTGCCAACGCCGCACTCGCGGTTGGCGGCTACATCGGCGTGGTGGTTGTGTGGGGCGCGCCCGTATCGGGGGCGTCGATGAACCCAGTTCGGTCGCTCGGGCCGGCGGCATTGGCCGGCGCGATGTCGACCTATTGGATCTATCTCGTCGCCCCGGTCGTGGGCGCGACGGTCGCCGTCGCCTTCGAGTTCATCCTGCGCGGCCGGGGCGGCGCCGGGCGGACCGCCGCCGAGGGGACACTCGGCGCCCAGGACCCGACCGCCACGTAGTCGGCTGCGTTCATTCCGCCAGCCGGCCTCGCTCTAGATCACGCCCGCTTCCTTGAGGCTGGCGATGCGGTCCCAGTCCCACCCGAGCTCGAGGAGCACCGCCTCGGTGTCTTGACCGAGCTCGGGGGTGGCCAGGGTGCCGAAGTGGGAGCGTCCGGAGAAGTCGACTGGTGTGGCGACCATGGTCGCAGTGGTGCCGTCGGACAGCGCCACGTCGACGAACCCGCCGGCGGCGTGGGCCTGCTCGTCGTCGATCAGTTCGTGGGCGTGTTGCACCTTGGCCCACCACACGTCGTGGGCGTCGAGCCGCGTCGACCACTCGTCACGCGAGTACCGGCCGAACTGACGCTGCAGGGTGGCGCTCACTTCCGTGGCGTGGTCACGGCGGCCTTCCATGGTCGCATAGCGCGGGTCATCGAGATGCTCGTCGAGCCCGAGAGCGGCGGCCACGTTGGGCCAGTGCCGGTCACCCTCGAGGCACAGCAACCAGATCCATTCGCCATCCGCACAGCGGTAGCCGGTGAGGAGCGGGTTGGGCACGGATCGGATCGACGCCGCGACGGTGGGGAGGCCGGCTCGAAGGCTGGTGTTGACATCGGCGCCGAGCTGGTACATCCCGGCTCGCAGCAACGACGTCGACACCAGCCGACCCTCCCCGGCGGACTGGCGGGCGAACAGCGCGGCGGCGATCCCTCCCGCCAGCGCCATCCCGGTCATGTGGTCACCGAACCCGCCGCGCTGGTAGGGCAGGTCCTGCCCGGCGACGGTGAGGGCAGCGGCGACGCCGGCGCGACCCCAGTAGGCGCCCATGTCGTAGGAGGCGCGGTCACGATCTGGCCCGGTGAGGCCGTACCCGGTGATGCTGCCGTAGACGAGGGCCGGATGGCGAGCGTGCACCGACGGCCAATCGAAGCCGAGCCGTTCGAGCCCGGCGGGGCGGTAGTTGGTGACGAAGACGTCGGCGTCCGCCAGCAGCGCCCACACCAGGTCGCGTCCCTCGGCGCGACGCAGGTCCACGGACACGGACCGCTTGCCCCGGTTGTCCAGTTCGAACGGCGGGTTCATCTGACCGCCGTAGGCCCACGCCAGCCCGCGGAACGGATCGCCCGTGAGCGGCTCGATCTTCACCACGTCGGCGCCCCAGTCGGCCAGGATGGCGCCGCATGCCGGGCCGGCCAGCCACAGCCCGAGTTCCACTACGCGGACACCCGACAACGGACCGCTGTCCGATTCGCTCACACCGACCTCCATGATCCCAGCGACCATCGAACCTAGACCGACGCTCAGGTCGCCCCGTCGATCGGTGCTCGGTTACGTTGCCACGAGGCAAGCAGTTGGCAGGTAGAGGGGGCTCCCGTGTCGTCAATCGAAGTCGACTCCCGGACCGGTCGGAAGGTCTTCCACACTCGCGCCGAGCCGGCCTCGGACAAGATCCGCGGGCACGGCTACACCATCACCGACGACACTGCGCTGAAGGTGCTCCCCCCGCAGCGGCCTGGGGCCGTCTTCAACGCCGAAGAGCAGGCCAAGTACCTCGAGTACAAAGAGCAGCGCAAGGGCGCGGCCGACTACATCGCCATGGACGGCGAGTTCTCCCGGTACCTCGAGGACGTCCACTCGTCTCCGCCAGTGCCACGCGAGGCGTTGACTGACGAGTGCGACATCGTGGTGGTGGGCGCCGGGTTCGCCGGGTTGCTGTTGTGGCACAAGTTGAGCGCAGCCGGCTTCGACGACGTCCGGTTCTGCGAGAAGGGCGGCGACGTCGGCGGCACGTGGTACTGGAACCGGTACCCCGGCATCGCCTGCGATGTCGAGTCGTACAGCTACTTCCCCCTCCTCGAGGAGATGGGCTACATCCCGACGATGAAGTTCGCGTCCGGCTTCGAGATATTCGAGTACTGCCAGACGATGGCCGAGAAGTTCGACTTCTACGACCACTGCCTGTTCCACACCACCGTCGAGAAGACGGTGTGGGACGATGACACCGGGCGGTGGACCGTGCACACCGACCGCGGTGATGCCATGCAGGCCCGGTTCGTGATCCTCGCGAACGGCATCCTCACCACACCGAAGCTGGCTCGCATCGACGGTATGGAGAAGTTCGGGGGCGAGTCGTTCCACACCTCGCGCTGGAACTACGACATCGATCTGAACGGCAAGACCGTGGGCATCATCGGCACTGGCGCCACCGCAGTGCAGGTCATCCCTGAACTGGCCAAGGTCGTCGATCACCTGTACGTGTTCCAGCGCACCCCGTCGACGATCGACGTGCGCGACCAGCGCGCCACGACACCGGAGGAGATCGAGGCCTGGTCGGCAGAGCCGGGGTGGGCGCAAGCGCGCCGGGCGCGCTTCGCGAAGATCTCCAACGGACGCACCGCCGTCCAAGCGAACGACGACTACCTGTCAGGCAAGGTCGCCGACTTCCGTGAACGCAAGGTGCACGACCGAGAGCTGACGCCCGAGGAGTTGCTGGAGAAGCAGTTGGAGTCGAACTTCAGGATCATGGAGCAGATCCGTGAGCGGGTCGACGAGATCGTCGAGGACCCCAAGACCGCTGCCGCCCTGAAGCCGTACTACCCATACTTCTGCAAGCGCCCGACCTTCCACGACGAGTACCTGCCGACGTTCAACCGACCCAACGTCACGCTTGTCGACACCGCGCCGATGGGCGTGCGGGAGATCAACGAGCGGGGCGTCGTCCACGAGGGTAGCGAGTACCCACTCGACGTGCTGATCTACGCCACCGGGTTCCAATGGATGGCCATCTCCACGTTCAACATGATCGTGGGGCGCGACGGCCGCTCGCTCAGCGAGAAGTGGCAGAGCGAGGGCACGAAGACCTTCCTCGGCGTGCACACCGACGGCTTCCCCAACCTGTTCATCGTCACCGGACCGCAGGGCGGCGGTGGGAGCTTCAACTTCACCGAGAGCATCGACGCCCACGCCGATTACATCACGTGGATGCTCACCACCATGCGCGAGCGTGACGCCGACATCGTCGACGTCGACACCAGTTTCGAGGACGAGTACGCCGAGCATTGCCGCGTGGTCGACCTCACCACCGCGCCCCTGCGCAACTGCCTCTCCTACTACAACGGGCACGGCGACGCAGCCCCAGGGAGCCTGGCCTACTACGGCGGCCCTCGCTGGCACGACTGGCGCAGCGAGGCGCAAGCGACTCTGAAGCCGTACCTGTTCGACCGCGTGCCGATGACGGCGGCGGTGCCGCCGCGCGATGGCGTCGGCCACGCTTAAGCGGTCGAGGCCCCGGGCAGCGACCGGTCGCTCAACTGCGTTCCTGATCGAGCACCCCGCTACCATCGCTCAGCTCCGGGATCGCGCCCGGTGACAACGCGGGGGCTGGGGGATGACCGACGCAGCTGAGCGCACTGTGGAAGGAGACCTCCTCGCGTCCGCGACGGCCGGGCCGTTCGCCGCCGATGTCGCCGTCGCCGCCGACACTCATACCGAGCTGGTCGGCGTCTTCGGCCGACGCATCCAGTACAAGTACGTGGTCGCGATCGTCTATGTGACGGCGCTCTTCCTGGACATCCTCGACACCACGATCGTCAACGTCGCCATCCCGGCGCTCGGCGAGCAATTCCAGTCCGGCATGGCCGAATGGGTCGTGCTCGGCTACACAGTCAGTCTCGCCGTGTGGATCCCGGCGTCGGGCTGGCTGGGCGACCGGTTCGGCACGAAGCGAATCTTCCTGTTCGCCCTCTTCGCATTCACCCTCGGCTCACTCCTGTGCTCGTTGTCAGCCTCGATGGGGCAGCTGATCCTGTTTCGGGTCCTGCAGGGCATCGGCGGTGGGATGCTCACGCCGGTCGGCATCGCCATGCTGTTCCGAGCCTTCCCGCCGGCCGAGCGGGCCAAGGCAGCGATGATCGTGATCATCCCGGCGCTGTGCGCCCCGGCGGCGGGACCCGTGCTCGGCGGGCTGCTCGTCACCCATGCGAGCTGGCATTGGATCTTCCTGATCAACGTCCCGATCGGGATCGCGGCGTTCCTCTTCGGCTGGATGCACCTGCGCGAGCACAAGGAGGAAGGCTCCGGCCGGTTCGACCTGCCGGGCTTCGTGTTCTCGGGAGCCGCGCTCGCCCTCATCGTCTTCGCGCTGAGTGACGGACCATCGGCGGGCTGGGGTTCGAAGCCGGTCGTGATCAGCGGCGTGGTTGGCGTCCTCTCCGCGATCGCACTGGTGTACACGGAACTCCACGTGGCGCGCCCCATGCTCGATCTACGGCTGCTGGCGAACCACATGTTCCGCATCTGCAACATCGTCGGCCTGCTCTCGATGGCGAGTTTCCTCGGGCTTACGTTCGCGATGCCGCTGTACCTCCAGTTGGTGCGCGGCCAGGATGCGTTGACGAGCGGCCTGACGACGTTCCCACAGGCGTTCGGGATCATGATCTCGACGCTCGTCGCCGGGCGCGTCTACCGCAGGGTCGGGCCGAGGCGATTGATGGCGGGCGGCCTGTTCGCCGCCGGTCTGGTCATCTCCACGTTCACGCAGATCGGCCTCGACACCAGCCTGTGGACCATCCGCGGGCTCATGTTCGTGCGCGGTCTGTGCATGGGCTTCGCGTTCGTACCGATGCAGGCCGCGACCTACGCGACGATCTCGTCGGCCGACACCGGGCGGGCGAGCGCGATCTTCTCGACGCAGCGGCAGATCGGTGTGTCCCTCGGCGTGGCCATCATTGCCAGCATCCTCACCGCCCACATGGCGCTCGACCGTTACCCGAGTGCCGACGAGATCGACACTGCGCTCACCGGCTTTCACTTGGCGTTCGGAACCGCAGTCGTGCTCACGATCCTCGCCGCCTGCGCCGCGCTGTTCGTCCGTGACAGCGAGGCGGCGGGCACGATGCGACCGAAACTGGCCGCCGCCGACCACTGACGTTTCGCGTGTCGGGCGGTCAGCGGGTGGCGTTGGCGGGGAGGTCCTTGAACGGCGTCTCGCGGGGGTGGCCGGGATCCTTGGGCAGACCGAGGCCGCGTTCGCCGATGATGTTGCGCTGGATCTCGTCGGTGCCGCCGTAGATGGCGGGCGCCGGCGAGAACACCACGAGCTCCTGCAACCAGCCGTCGGTGGCGGCGTCACGGCCCCACAGTTGAGCATCGGCGCCGAGGATCCGACATCCGAGGTCCCGGCAGCGTAGCAACGCCTGGGTCATGGCCACCTTGGCCAACGATCCCTCCACGCCGGTTCGGCCGGCGCCGGCACCTTTGGCCCGTTCGGCCGACCAGATCATGATCTGCACCCGGCTGTGCAGATCGGCGATGGCCTGGCGAACGGTGGCGTCCTCGAGCACGCCACGGCCGCCAGCCAGTTCGATCAGCCGCTTGACGACGTTGGGCGACACGTAGTTCTGGGACGCCTGGTGACTGGTGCCCCTGAGGAAATCGGCACAGGCCCGATCGAGGTGGCCGGCGACGGTGCCGGGCGCGGCACGGCTGAGCCCACTCGAGCCGCTCCCGATGCCGCTCCGCTCGTGACTCAGTGTGGTGTTGGCCACCATCCACCCGGCGCCGGTGTGACCGAGGCGCAGGCCGTCGGAGACACGGGCGCCGTCAAGGAAGACCTCGTTGAACACGGCCCGGCCGGTCATCTCTCGTAACGGCCGGACGTCGACCCCGGGTTGGTGCATGGGGAGCAGGAAGTAGGTGAGCCCTTGGTGTTTGGGGGCGCTCGGATCGGTGCGGGCGAGCAGGATGCCGTAGTCGGCAATCTGTCCGGTGGAGGTCCACACCTTCTGCCCGGTCACGACCCACTCGTCGCCGTCGCGTTCGGCCCGGGTCTGCAGACCGGCAAGGTCGGACCCGGCGTTCGGCTCGGAGAACAGTTGGCACCACGCGTCGGATCCGTCGATGAGGCGAGGCACAAACCGCATGACCTGCTCGGGCGTGCCATGGGCCAGCACGGTGGGAAGGGCCAGCATGGTGCCGATGCCAGCCGGTGCACCCATCGCGCCCTTGGCTCGCAGCGCGGCGACGGCCGCGTTGGCCTGGGCCCGGGTGTAGCCGCGGCCATAGGGCGGGGCGAGCATCGGGAAGCTGAGTCCGGCTCGGGCCAGTATCGACCACCACACCCGTACGGTGAGCCGGTCGTCCCAGTTCTCGTCGAGCCACGCCTCGACCTCACGCTGAATGTCGCTGGGACTGGTGGCGCCCGATTCCCTCGACTGCGGGCTCACATGCCGAACTTCCCGATGGTGGGTGCACGGTCCCCGAACAGCTCCTTACGAGCTTCGGCAAGCTCGGCCACCGTCCAGCGGTCCTTACCCTTGCGGATTCGACCGACGCGATGCCATGTCTCCATCAGCTGCACCTGATCGCCAACGCACACGAAGGTCTGCCCTGTGATGTCCGCGGCGTCGTCGGTGGCGAGGTACGCCACCCACGGCGCGACGTTGTCGGGATCGTTGACGTCGAACTGGCCCTCCGGGCTCGTCAGGCGCTCAGCGTCGAAGGTGTTCAGCGTCATGCGGGTGCGGGCCCGCGGGTTGATCGTGTTGCACGTAACCCCATAGCGCTTCATCTCGCGGGCGACCACGAGGCCGAGCGCGGCAATGCCGGCCTTCGCCGCCGAGTAGTTCGGCTGGCCGGGGTTGCCGAACAGACCCGCCTCCGAAGCCGTGTAGATGATCCGGCCGTTCACCGGCTCGCCGGTCTCCTTGAAGCGCTCCCGCCAGTAGGCGGCCGCCCAGCGGGTCGGGACGAAGTGACCCTTCAAGTGGACCCGGATCACGTCGTCCCACTCGCCCTCCGTCATGTTGAAGACGGTCCGGTCCCGTACGAAGCCGGCGTTGCACACCAGGACGTCGAGGCGACCGTAGGTCTCGATCGCCTGGTTGATCATGTGCTGGGCGCCCTCCCAGTCGGCCACGTCCGAGAAGTTCGCCACGGCACGTCCACCGAAGCCGGTGATCTCGTCGGCGACCTCGCTGGCGGCCCGGGGATCGGCGCCCGTGCCGTCCCACTCACCACCGAGGTCGTTGACCACGACCGAGGCGCCCTCTTGCGCCATCAGCATCGCATGGCTGCGACCAAGGCCCCGGCCGGCGCCGGTGACGATGACGACCTTGCCGTCCAACATGCCCATGAGTCCTCCGATGTCCGTCCCTTCCGCCGAGTCCATCATTGTCGCGAAGTTCCCGCGCATGAGAATGATCGTGCTCGCCGCGTCCCCCCACAATCTGGCGCTGAATTGGAGGGAACGGCGCCACATTGGCGCCAACGAGGTAGTCTGCCGACGTGCCGAGCATCCAGGTCAAGGACGTCCCCGGCGATGTCCACGCAACCCTCCGACGTCGAGCCGCGGCTGCGGGCATGTCGCTCCAGGAGTACTTGCTCGGCCGCCTCGTCGAGGACGCTCACACGCCCACCCTGGAGGAGGTCCTCGACCGCGCCGGCGGGCGCGCGGAGGGCGCGCGCCGCTTACAACAGCCGTAAAGGCAGTCCGGTCCGATCGCGACGCTCGTTGATCGTCGTCGATGCCAGCGTCATCGTCACCGCGCTCGCTGATGATGGCGATGACGGCGACCGAGCGCGTGGTCGACTGCGCGACGAGCGGCTCATCGCGCCCCACCTCATCGACGTAGAGGTCGTGTCCGCGTGGCGTCGGCTCGCCGCTGCGGGTGGCCTTGACCATCGACGTGTTCAGCTCGCTCTCGAGGACCTGCGCGCCCTCCGCATGGACCGCGTGCCTCACGGTCCGCTGCTGTCGCGTTGCTGGGCGCTTCGCGAGAACCTCACGGTCTGCGACGCGGCCTACGTGGCGCTGGCAGAGGCGTTGGACGTGACGCTGCTCACTGCCGACGCGCGTCTGGCCGCTGCGTCAGGTACGCGCTGCGAGATCGACCTGATCCGACCATGACGACCGCGGCCTTCTCGTTGCGGGCTCGGTCAGACGCATACGCGGTAGTGGAGGTGAACGACGCCGTTTCGGAACCGGCGTTCATCGAGGAGTTCGAGTTGGGCGCGGACGTTCTGCAGGGCGCGCTTGCCGCCTCCCACCACGATCGGGCACAAGAACAGGTGGCACTCGTCGACCAGCCCCGCGCCGATTGCGTGGCCAGCGAGCTCGGCCCCCCCAATGGCGATGTCGGACACCGAGGACTGCTTGAGCCGCCCGACGGCGTCTCGATCGAACTCGCGCTCGATCTGCGTCCTCGCGCTGGATACGGACTGAAGCGTCCGCGAGTACACGATCTTCTCAGCGGCCCGCCAGATCTCCGCATAGTCCCAGAACACCGCCGGCTCATCGGCGCTGGCGGTCGCGGTCTCCCAGAACACCATCGTCTCGTACATCCGGCGCCCGTACAGATAGGTGCCGATCGGCCGCTCGAGATCGTTGACGAACGCATGCACCTCCTCATCGGGCACGGACCAGTCGAAGCTGCCCTCCTCGTCCGCGACGTACCCGTCAAGCGAGGCAATCGCCGCATAGATCAGCTTGGCCATCTCGACTCCCATCGGTCGTTGCGGCGCAGCCAGCACGCCGCAGATGCTGAGACCGCGATCGGCCGCCAAAATCATCGATCACGTCGTCGACGAAGGCGGCCGCCGACACCGCGCCGGGCGCGGACACGATCGGCGCCTGCCATCTGAGCTGCGTTCGGGAGAAGAAGTCAGCGCTGGGGGGTGCTCGAGTCGACCCACTCGACCAGCTCGAGCGTGATCCCTTCTGGACCTTCGAAGAGCCGGAGCCGGCGGCTGATGTAGTCCATCCGAGACGTGACGTCCGCTGTCGAACGGTGCCTACGATGCTGGTTCGAATCCGCTGGCGGGGACGACGCTGGAACTGGCCGAGCGGTTAGCCATTGCCCGCAGCGTCGAGCCGTTGATGGTCTCGGCCCGCGATCGGATGGAACGGGAATGCCGCCTGATCCCGGAGGCGGTCGACGCGCTGCGAGATTCCGGCATCAGCCGGGCGGGGGTTCCGCTGGAGTTTGGTGGCCCGCAACTTGACCCGGTCGCGCAGATCGAGTTGGTCGAGGAGTTCACGATGATCGATGGGGCGCTGGGCTGGTGCTCCATGATCGCCAGCGCCGCCAGTTTCTCGTGCGGTTCCTCGAACCAGACAGCGCCCGGCGGTGGTTCGGTCCGGCCGACGCCTGTTTGGCCGGACAGCTCCAGCCCACCGGCCAAGCGGAGAGGGTCGACGGTGGCTATGTGGTCTCGGGGCGGTTCCGTTTCGGCAGCGGCATCTCCCACGCCACGATGGTCCTGGCCGGTTGCCTGGTGAGCGAGGACGGTGCGCCCAGCCACGATGACCGAGGCCGGCCCGCGATGAGGACGGTCATCGTCGAGCCGTCAAAGGTGCAGGTCGTCGGCCGGCCGCCTCTTGCTGGGCCTCAAGTCCGGCGATCCGACCCTTTGATCTACGGCGTTCGATGGCTGGACCTTCCCGGCGGGTCCGGTCCGGCGAGATCGGCCCGCCCGGCCAGTCCTGGTTCCGCGAGGACATGGGCATCAGACTGTGATCGCCGGACCGACAGGCAGCTAGCCCGACCACGACAAGGACGACAGATGACCGAGAGCCCGAACGCCACAGGCCGTTCAGCGCGAGCGACCGTGCAGCGCTACCTCGACGTGCTCTACAACCAGCGACGTCTGGACCTGATCCCGGATCTGATCGCCGACCCCACCTGGCGGCACAAGGCGGGGGAAGTGAAGTCGCTGACCATGGCCGAGACGATCGATCGGCTCAAAGCCACTCTCGATCTGTGCCCTGAGCTGCGGTTCGATACGGTCGTGCTGCACGACGATGGCACGATGGTCACGGTGAACTGGAACGGGCGGAGCACGCAACGCGACGGGCGCTCCTACGAGTACTGCGGCATCGAGGTCTTCCGTGTGGTCGACGGCAAGATCGTGGAGATCTGGAACAGCCGGGAGACCGGCGGGCATTGGCAGCCGTCGCAGACCTTCTCGTCGTGACCGACCTCGAGGCCATCGCCGCTCTGGTCGCCAGAGCACTGCAACGGTCCATCGACCCTGCCGGCATGCAGCTTCACCGTCCGGGTGGGGGTGGCTGGTCCAACGACACCGTGGTGGTCCAGGTCGACGACGGGACCCGCGTGGTGGTCCGTCGCGCCCCTGAGCGGCTGGCGATGTTCCCGATCTACGACCTCCGGCGAGAGCACGACTGCCTGCGAGCTCTCGCGGCGACCGGAGCAGTTGCCGTACCGCCGGTGCTCGCCGCCGACTTGACCGGTGACATCCTCGGTCGCCCGGGGTTCGTGATGGGATTCGTCGACGGACGGGTCCCGTCCGATGACAAGCCGACCTTCGTCGAAGAGGGCTGGCTCCACGACGCGCATCCGCAGCAACAACGCGAATTCCACGAGTCACTCCTGGCCAACATCGCGGCAATCAACGCGACCGTTCCCCGCGACGAGGTGATCGCCGCGTTGCGCCGCCCCGGCCGAAGCTCGTGTGCCGGGCTCGTCGACGACCTCGAGGCGATCTGGGAGTTCGACGCCGGCGAGCACCGCTCAACCGTCGTCGACGACACGTTCGCAGCCGTCCGCTCGATCATCCCAGACGATGTAGGAGTCGAGGGCATGCTGTGGGGCGACGCCCGGCCGGCCAACGTGATTTGCCACCACGATGGGTTCCGTCCCGCAGCTCTCGTTGATTTCGAGCTCGCGGCGTGGGGACCAGCCGAACTCGACGTCACCTGGCTCGCCGAGATGGACCGCATGCGTACGCTCGGCTCCAATCTGGCACCGCTCCCCGGGTTCCTGGATGACGACGCCGCCGTTGCCTGCTACGAACATCACGCCGGACGGCGCGTGGACCCTGACCTTCTGCAATGGGCGACGATCTTCAACTCGTTGAAGGTCAGCGTCCTCATGCACCGTCACCTACGCGTGATGGTGCACGAAGGGCGACTTCCCGCCGACCACCGGATCTTGTCCGACAACGTCTCCACTCGCCGATGTGTCGAACTGCTCACCCTCCGATGACAGCGAGCGGTATGTAGGATTCACACGCGATGACGCTCCCCGCGGCAATCCACGGCTGGCACGAGCCGTTGGCCCAGGGTGAAACGCTCGCGGTCATCTCGCGACGCGGGCGGCTCGTATGACCGACGACATCGTCTCGGTCGATGTCGGTGAGGACATCTTCCGCGCCCAGGTCATCGCCGCGGCATGGAGCCGCCTGGCCCCAGCTGCATTTGAGGACGCCAAGGTAAGCAGGATCTGTCGCGGCCGACAGCGGAGAGCGGGAGCAACCCCCGATCGCACCTACCGCCGAATCGGGCGGCGTGACGAGAGTCGTCGGCTCGACCGGGTCGCCGCCGAGCGGCAGATATGGCGGGTGTCAAGCACCTCAGTGACGCGGACGCGCGACGTGAGGACTCGATTGCGACGTGGTTGGACCGGCGCGACACTGGCGCTGCTGCGGCACGGGCCCAGCACGCGAGTCGGGGGATAACCCGTGGGTGAATATGTCGACATCAACGATCATCCGACCTGGGTCGAAACGTCCGGCCAGCCGAGCGAGGACGTCGAAACGGTGCTTCTACTGCACGGCGGTCTGTCGAATGGTGACGAGCTGCTGGGCCCGATCGGTGGCTCGATCGGCGAACATTGGCGGCTTGTTTCATTCGACCGGCGAGGACACGGCCGCACGCGGGACACTGACCAGCCGTTCCACTACGACGACATGGCAACGGAGACGATTGGCGTGCTGGAGAGGGTCGTGGGCGGTGCGGCTCATCTCGTCGGCTGGAGCGACGGTGGAAACGTCGCCCTGCTCGTAGCACTTCGCCGACCCGACCTAGTAGATCGGCTGGTGCTGATCGGAGCGAACTTCCACTACGACGGCCTCAGGGCTCTGGACATCGGACCGGATTCCCCATTGTTCGCCATGATCCAGTCAGCGTACGCCGAGCGGTCACCCGACGGGGCCGAGCACTTCGAAACGGTCGCCGGGAAATCCCTTGATATGTTTGCAAGCGAACCGACCCTGACGGTCGCGGATCTCGCTCGGATCGCTGCGCCAGCCCTTGTCCTGGTCGGCGATGACGACGCCATTGAGTTGAGCCACACATGCACGCTCTACGAGTCCATGCCGTCGGCTCAACTCGCCGTGATTCCCGGGTCGTCGCATCTCGTCCCCTTGGAGAAACCTGCTGAGGTCTTCCGCGTCATCGCCGACTTCCTGCAGGGCGACGCCACCCCACAGACAATGATGCCGTCCCGACGATCGACGAGCACGTCGGCACCTGCGTAGCTCTCCGTCGATGTGCGTGAATGCGAACGACACGGAACGAACCGCGCCCAAATGCCCGCTCGAGAGCGGCGACGTCGACTGACCTCACCAGCGACGTGGCGAGTGGGTCTAGTTGTACAGTGCCGCTCCGACAAGGGGGTATCCGATGGCTGGTGACGCGCTGCAACGTATCGAGGACCAGTTCGCCATCCGTGAGCTCGTGGCACGCTACAACTACGCCATCGACGAAGGGCGGCCCGAGGAGTGGGTCACCACGTTCGTGCCCGATGGCACGTTCGAATCGTCGGCGCTCGGCGCGCACAGCGGTGCCGAAGCTTTGCTTGCCTTCGCGAAGGGCTACATCTCGGCGGTCAGCGGGCGGCACTGCACGAGCGACTTCGTAATTGAAGTCGACGGCGATGATGCTCGGTCACGCTGCTACCTCATCGCCGTCAACAACGCCGCCGCTCCCATTGTGTCGACGACGGCTGTCTACGAGGACGTGCTGCGCCGCACCCCCGACGGTTGGCGATTCGTGCACCGCAAGGTCACGCCCGACACCGCCATCCACTGATCCCGTCGCTGGGTCGGCGGCCGCAGTCACCAAAGCGTGAGGGAGACCGGTAGCACCGGTCGCCCACGCGCTGTGCAACGGCCTCCGGTACCGGGCCGCCGTCGGTGCGGCGGCCCGGTACTACGTTCGGCGCAATGGAGCTGATCGAAGTCCCGCCGGGCCTCGCCGGTGTCGCGGTCACTGCGACGACGGTGGGCGATGTCCTCGGTGACGAGGGCGTGTACCACTACCGGGGCCGGTCGGCGGCTGTGCTGGCGAGGAGCGGGTCGTTCGAGCAGGCCGCAGCGCTCGTGCTCGACGCGAGCGGGGATTCGGCGATCGGTGACGCGACGCTGCCCTCCGCCCTAGCCGACCTTGTGGGACGGGTAGACCTGCGTGGCGGGCTCAGTGCGCTGGGGGCGGCGATCGACACGCGGCCGCTGGTCGATGAGAGCCCCGACGAGCGCCGCGCCACTGCGGTGCGCATCATTTCGACCCTGCCCACACTCGTCGCCTCGGTGCACCACGGCCACCTTCGAACGCCGCGCCCCGACCTGGGCCACATAGCCAACTACCGGTGGATGCTCACCGGCTCCGATGACCAAGCCCTGGGCCGCGCCCTCGAGACGTACTGCACGCTCGCCATCGACCACGGCTTCAACACCTCGACGTTCGCCGCCCGCGTCGTCGCATCGACGGGTGCGGACCTCGGCGCCTGTGTCCTGGCCGCCTACGGCGCGCTTACCGGGCCCCGCCACGGCGCGGTGCACAGCCGGGTCCTGGACATGTTCGATGAGATCGCCACGCCCGAGCGGGCCGAGGAATGGATGCGAACGACGCTGGCGTCGCGGCGCCCGATCCCCGGCTTCGGCCACTCGGTGTACCGCACGATCGACCCACGCGTCGTTGTGCTGCGCGAGGTCACGGCAACAATTGCCCCTGCCCGCCACGAGTTTGTCCTTGCCGTCGAACAGGCCGCCGCCAGCGTGCTGGCCGGCCGCAACCTCGCCGCCAACGTCGACTTGTACTCGCCGGTGCTGCTCGACGCCTGCGCCATACCGAGGGATCTGTTCACGGCCACGTTCGCGGTGGCCCGCGTCGTTGGCTGGTGCGCCCACATCCTCGAGCAGTCGATGGAGGGCAGGGTCATCCGCCCGGCGGCCTACTACATAGGCCCACCCCCCGACTTCTCCTAGACGATCTTGGTCGCGTTCATCCCGAACGGGTGATGCGGGGCGCACTCAAGACGCCGATGGTGGACGCCAGCATGAATCCCAATGTCGTCTTGATGACACTCGTCATCGCGCTCGAGCCCATCCCCGTCCTCGGTGGTGTGCTGTTGCTCACGGCGAAGCGCGGCCGGCCCAAGGCCATCGCGTTCTTGCTCGGGTGGGCATTGGCACTGGCTCTCATCGGACTCGCCATCGTGCTCATCGGGGGCCAGGTGTCGACGCCCTCCGGCAGCACCTCGTCGACGGTGTCGGCCGTGCTCGACATCCTGCTCGGACTCGCCCTCGCCGCCCTCGCGCTCAGGACCCGGGCCAAAGCGCGGCGAGGAAGCGATCAGGCGACTCCGGGCTGGATGAGGCGTCTCGACACGATGTCGCCCGGACCGGCATTCGCCCTGGGCATGTTCCTGCCGCCCTACCTCATCGCCGCCGCCGTCGGCAACGAGATCGTTCGTGAGAACCTCACCACCACGGCCCGCATCGTGGCGATGAGCCTCTATGTCGTGATCGGGTCGCTGGGCATCCTGATCCCCATCATGGTGACGGTGGTGCGACCGGACCGTGCCGACGCGGTGCTGGCGTCGTGGCGCGTCTGGCTGCAGCGCAACTGGCAGGTGCTCATGGTCTGGTTGCTCGCGGGTATCGGCGCGTACCTCGTGCTGAAGGGAATCATCGAGCTAGGCCACTGAGTCGGGCGGCCATCCCTCTGCTCAGGGTGCGAGCATCGCCCGCACGCGAGCCAGCTCGTCGTCGTCGTGGCGCTCGACGATCACGACCGCGTCGTCGAAGCCGGCCTCGTCGAGCTGGTGGAGCACGTCAACGGCGTCGGACCGGCTCGCGGCCAGGTTGGCCGCCACCGCCCGCCGGCCACCCGCATCGCGGAAGCGGGCGAGCCCCTGGCGCAACGTATCGACGTCAGTCGATCGGGCTGAGCCGATCCAACCGTCGAACTCCGTGGCCGCTCGCTGGATCCAGCGCCCGTTGGCGAACGCGCCGATCAACAAGGGCGGCCCGCCGAGCTGGCCGGCCCACGGTGGGAGCGACGCGCCGTCGACCTCGTCGCCCGCCCACAGCCGCCTTGCGGTGCGTAGGTGCCCGTCGAGCAGGCGGAAGCGCTGGGCGAAGTCCAAACCGAACGCGGCGTAATCCTGCGGCGTGGATCCGCTACCCACGCCGAAGAGGAACCGGCCCTCGGCGACGAGGTGGACGGTGAGCGCCCGCTCGGCCAGATCGAACGGATGACGCAACGGGGCCTGGATGACGCAGGAACCCACCTCCAGGCGGGTCGTGTGGGTCGCAGCTACGGCGAGGGCTACAAACGGGTCCTGCAGCAACAGGCCACGGTTGTGGGCGTCGACCACCCACGCCGAGTCGAAGCCGGCCGCTTCGATGCGCCGAGCGGCGTCCGCCACCGAGCCAGATCCGATGGGCAGCACGACGCCAAATCGCACGACCGTGAGCGTAGGCGCAACGGCCGCGCGGTCACCGCGTTGGCCGCCTCGACGTCACCCGGGCACGGTGATGGCGCCGTTGGCCAGCGGCACGAAGGGAAGGTTGAGCAGACCCGGCCGTGCCCCCAGCGGGCCGGTAAGGCGCCTGATGACGGGCGGCTCATACGGGTACTGCGGATCCGTCGGGTCGAACACCTGGGCCAATGGGCTGTACATCCGCATCAACAGGATGAACGCACCGCTCGGCGGCTTGAGCCAATTGCTCGCGTCGGTCGGTTGGTCCTGTTGGATCACGATGGTGAACGAACCGTCGGCGTTGGGCTTCCACGTCCCCGCCGCGATTTGCGTGCTACCGATGACGTTGGGCGACTCCCCACCGAGAAAGCCTTGGTCGGTGTACGCCGTGACTGACCAGAAGCCCTTCTGCCCGTAAGGCTGCTCGGTGGGTGGCACGCTTCCGGCTGGGAAGGTGATGGTGTAGCGGTTCGACCCGTCGAGGAGGCGGCCGGTGTGGTCGCGGTTGGCATAGCCGTAGACGGCGTCCTGCTCGGCATTGGTCCCGAGGCCCCGGTAGGCCGCCACTGCCCGAGTGAAGTAGTTCGTTCCCCACTCGCCATCGAACCCGACCGAGAGCGTCCAGCCGTTGGCCGGCCGATGCACCCGGAGAAGAGCCAGGTCACTGGAGAGGTAGGCAAACGCCGCGCGCGCCCCGAGGTTCATACCGACCTGGACGGCGCGTGGTTGCTTGCTCAGGTCATAGGGCTGACCCGGGACGAGTCCCACCTGCGCCAGCTTGGCCAGGATGTCGCTGTCGGCCGACTGTGGCGGGTTGGTCATCCAGAGGGTCGCCAGCGCGCCGAAGAAGGTCCCAGCGCTCATGTTCGTCACCTGATCGATGGGCGGCGTCTTCATGTCGATGTCGGGGTTCACCGGGTTCGGAGGCGGCGTGTAGGGATGGCCGTACGAGCTCAACGGCACCAGCGTGAACTGCGCCTGAATATCGGTGGCGATCTGCAAGTCATCGGGGTCGCCCGTCGTGAAGTTCCGGCCGGCGATCCAGGCCAGGTTGGTCGGCATGGCGAACACTGTCGCGCTTATGCCGTCTGGAATCTGGCCCTGCCAACCGGGCCCGGTGATCAGGTAGTCGCCGGGAGGTGTGCCCAGCCGCGTTCCTGGGTCGTACTTCACGTCCGTCCAGGCGTCGAGAATCTCTTGGATGAAGAATCGCCCATGCGTATCCGGAATGTGGAGGACCATGGGCTCCGCCGCCAGATTCAAGAACGCGTTGTTGTAGATGACGTTTACATTCGGCAGCACTACGTCCGTTTCGCTTGGTCCGGCGATGGTGCCGTAGGCGAATTGGTTCGCTGGCGCTCGGGTGTTCGTCGCCATGGCGACGTTCGTGCTCACGAGTTGGGTCTGCCCGTACAGGACGATCGGGTAGGCGTATTGGTACCCCTGGAAGCCGATGGAGAATGCATCGATCCCGGAAACGCCAGCCGCGCGAGTGGCAGCTCCGTCCCTGGAGGTGGCGTATGCCGGCGTCGCCGCAACCGACGCCGAGACAGCCAGAAGAACAACCAGCGCTGTCCTTCGCCGCACTCGCCGGACGATTGTGCGCTCCCGCCGATTCAGGATTGACCGCGTGGCGCTGAACATGCCTGTATCCGCCCCCCGTCGTCCCGTCCCGCAGGAGCATCATGGTGCTCGCAGCTTCACCCGTCAAGAGGACAACGGGCCATGCTGGCTCGTTGCCCTTCCTGCCCGGGCAGGGCCGGGTGCGGCCTCGTGCTTCTGGAGATCCAGGCCCTGCCGGACCATGATGGCGGCGATACTTCGAGAGGAGCCCTCACCATGCTCAGGATTCGCCAGATCGCACTCGTCGCCCGACACGACCTCGTGGCCGCTCAGGAGTTCATCGACGTCCTCGGTCTGGCGATCGCGTTCCACGACCCGGGGATCAAGAACCTCGGTTTGCACAACACACTGATGCCGATCGGCACCCAGCTGCTGGAGATCGTCGCCCCGATCACCGAGGGCACGACCGCCGAGCGCTTTCTCCTACGCCGCAAGGGCGCCGGTGGGTACATGGTGATCACGCAGACCGACGACCATCCGCCACGGCGGGCGCGAGTCGACGACCTCGGCGTCCGGATCGTCGGCCAGTTCGACGAGGAGGGCTTCACCAACATGCAGCTGCACCCGGCCGACACGGGCGGGTCGTTCCTCGAAGTCGACCAGCAGGCCGGCGGCGAGGACCCCATGGGACCCTGGAGCCCCGCCGGCAAGGACTGGCAGCAGGCCATCCGCACCGACTTGGTCTCGGCCATCACGGCCGCGGAGATGCAGTGTGACGACCCTGAGAAGGTGGCGACGCGCTGGTCGGAGATTCTCGAGATCGACCGCTCGGACATCGGGGGGGTTCCCACGATCCCGCTGGACAACGCAACGCTGCGCTTCGTCCCTATCGTCGACGGTCGCCCCGAGGGGCTGGCCGGCATCGACCTGGCCTGCTCCGCCCCCGATACCGTCCGAGACAACGCCGCCCGGCGCAAGCTCCCGGTCGCCGACGACCACGTCGTGCTGGTCGGGATGCGCTGCTACCTGAGGTAACGCCGACTTGAGCGTCCGGGCACGATCGACTTCGGATCGGCGCCGACGCACGGAGTTGCCGGACAGACGTCTCTCGGCGTTCTGCTGCGCGATATGTGTCGTAATCAGCGCCAACCGCAGTCAGTACGCCAGATTCTGGGGTCAGTAGCGGTAGCGAGCGGGCTTCAGGGGCCGCCCGGCGCGATGCCCAGGTACTCGGCCTGCTCGTCGGTGAGCTTGGTGAGCGGCCTGAAGGCACAGGCGGTGGCACTGATGCGCATGAACGTCGAGCAGCTCGGGACCCAGGTCACGACGCCCGTTTGCCCGGCCCGAACCACCTCGAGAGTGCGTTCGGTAGCTCGGGGTCGGTGAGCGTCCCCGTCCAGGCGACGTAGCCGTCGGGGCGGGTCAGCACGGCGGCGGGCGCGTCGACCTCGCCGATCACCGGGAGCTCCCACACGCCGTCGTAGGTCGCGTCGACCGACTGGACGCGATCGGCCCAGGGACCGATGTCGAAGGCGCCCGGCTGGCCGAGGTTGAGCAGGAGGGGCCGCGCGTCGTGCAGCAGCTCGTAGACCCGCGTCGGGCCCTTCGCCGTGGCGAGATCGACGTCGGGCATCCGGCGCCCGAGCAGTGGGTGGCCGTCGCCGAGGTCGTAGTGGACGTCGAGGCCGGTCAGCATCGCGGCGGTGCGCCGGCGCGGCTCGTCCATGGCGAGCAGTTCGGCCATCGTCTCGTGCAGGGCGCGGTGGCGGTCATCGGGTGTCGAGAGCGCGACCTGCGCGCTCGTGTTGTGCAAGACGCGCGCCCCGATCGGATGGCGCTCGTCGTGGTAGGTGTCCAGTAGACCGTCGGGCGACGTCGCCTTGATCACCTGGGCCAGCTTCCAGCCGAGGTTCACCGCATCCTGCACGCCGATGTTGAGGCCCTGCCCACCCTGCGGTGGGTGCACGTGGGCGGCATCGCCGGCGAGCAGCACGCGACCGGCGCGGTACGACGCCGCCTGCCGCGACATGTCCGTGAAGCGGGAGATCCGCGTCGGGGTGTGCGCCCCGAAGTCGGTGCCGTACGCGGCGACGAGCGCGTCGCGGAGATCATCCAGCGTTGGATCGCTCTCGTGCTCGACGGCCTTCTCCCTCAGCACGACGCCGTAAGGCCCGCCGCCTTCGGCTCGGTTGACGGGGCCGATGCCCCCGCCCTCGCGGCGGGTGCCGATCACGGGCGCTTCGCCCATCTCGACCTCGCCGATGATCCAGCTGGCCGAGGGGTCCAAGCCCGGGAACTCGATGCCGGCGACCTTGCGCACCAAGCTGCGCCCGCCATCGCACCCGACCAGGTAGGCCGCTCGCAGCATGGTGCCATCGGACAGCTCCACGTCGACACCCTCGTCGTGGTGGGCGAAACCGACGACGTCCCGGCTGCGGAGCACCGGCACGCCGAGCTCGTCGACCCAGGACGCGAGGATGCGCTCGGTGTCGCGCTGCCAGAGCGCCAGCACGTAGTTGTGGCGCGTCGGGAAATCGCTGATGTCGAGTGGGATGTAGGAGTAGCCGACGGCTGGATGCGGTTGGCCTTCGGAGACGAACCGCTCCGCTACGCCGCGCTGATCGAGCGATTCGATCGTGCGCACGTGCAGACCGCCGGCGCGCGAGCCGTCGAGATCTTGGGTGGCGCGCCGTTCGACGACGACGACATCGATGCCGGCCAACGCCAGCTCGGCGGCCAGCATCAAGCCCGTCGGACCGCCACCTGCGATCACCACCGCATGCTCGCTCGCAGGATCTGCAGCCATCCCCACACCTCCCGAGGTCTTGGCTCTGCGCGACGTCTGCGTGACAGCCGCGAAGAGCGGGCGTCATTCTCAGCACGATCCGGTCGTTTGCGGCAAGACCCCCTCGTCGCGGTACGTTTTGCATGGCGGAGCCGCCACCCGCCGGCGTCCGAGGCGCGCCGGGCGATGGGCGCGGGTCGCCGACGCAGGTGACGAGCAGCGGCGTGCGACCATCGAGGATCCAGTCGAGGGCCTCGTCGACGCGCCCTCGAACGAACGCGTCACGCCGGTGCCGCCCGATGGTCACAGCTGTCGATGGGAGCCGACGACCGCGAGCTGCCGGCCGCCTCCAGCCCGGCGATCGTAGGTCGGCGCGACCAGAGCCGGTTGGCCGATCAGGGCCGTCGACGAGATCGGCTTCAGCGCAATCGCAGGTGGGTGCGCTCGAAGTAGTCCCGCCATGCCGTGATCTTGCCGTCGCGAAACTCGAACGCGCCCATGACCGGCAGCTCGAAGCCCGGCTTGACGCCGGCTCGGTGCGTGAAGCTCTCGGTCCGCTCGGTGAGCACGACGTTGCCGGCGGCGGCGATGTTGTCGACTCGCAGGGTGGCGTCCCACCTCTCGAGGAATGCGGCCAGGACGGCATGAACCGCGTCCGGCCCGATGTGGCGGTCGCCCGGCAGGGGGATGTTCCGGTAGTCGACGTGCGGGTCGAACAACGTGCGGTACTCGTCGAGATCCATCACGGTCCACGCCTCGCAAACCCGACGAGCGACACTCAGGTTGTGCTCCATGACGGACGGGTCTTCCTCGATGCCCACGGTGCGCTCCCCTCAGCGATCCACGTCACGCCGTGTCGTAGAGGCGTGGGCCGCGACCGTAGTACGCCGCCGCGCAGGCTGGCCATGACCTTCGCCGTTTGGCAGTCTGTTCACTGTGAACGACGAGGTAATGGGGGATGCGGCAGCCGAGTTGCTCGACATGCGAGCGAACCGTCGAGTGGTGCAAGACTTACCGTCGCCTCTTCGGCCACAAACGCTGGCCGACGCGTACGCTATCCAACACCGTGTCGTCGCCGGCCTTGCGGCGGAGGCCGGTGGCCGATCAGTTCACCCATCGCGTCATCGAGGCCGAGTTTTCTTTCCGCGTCGGCGTTGACGTCGAACCGGTCAGCGGTGGCCATACGCGAGCCACGATCGCCGAGCACATCGACGCGCTGCTACCGGGTATCGAGATCGTCGACTACCGGTTCGAGTCGTGGGCGGTCGGCGCATTGCGCGTCGCCGCCGACAACGCAATCCACGGTTGGTGGCTGCACGGCGAGCCGGTCGCGGACTGGGGCGGTCACGACCTCGCGGCGTCGGCGGTGTCGGTGACCCGAAACGGCGAGCTCGTCACCACCGGGTCGGGCGCGGCGGTGCTCGGTCATCCGCTCGACGTGATGGCTTGGCTGGCCGATGAGCTGCCCCGGTTCGGCCTACGACTGTCCAGCGGCGACTTTGTCACGACGGGCGTGGCGACCGATGTGTTCGAGGCCGGCGCGGGTGACTCGTGCGTGGCCGACTTCGGACTCTTCGGCCGCGTCTCCGTGGCGTTCGACTGACGCCGATCTGGCCGCCGGCCCGACTCTCGCAGCCAGCAATGGCGACCGGGCGTCCAGTCGCCCGGCTCGCCGCCTGCTCGTAGGCTCAGCCTCATGTACATGAACGAGTTTGCCGACGATCTCGCGCCCAGGGACATGCGCTCATCGGGCGAGTTCGCCAGCCTGCTCGAGAGTGCCTCCGACCTCGGGCTTCCCCACGACGCCGCGGTGCGGTACGTCTCCCGGCAGACGGTGTTGCGGGGCATGCGGTTCCATTTCACCGAGTGGGGCAAGCCTGGTGCGCCGGAGGTGCTGTTGCTCCACGGTGGCAACCAGTCGTCGCACTCCTGGGATCTCGTCAGCCTGCACCTGTCCGATCGCTACCACGTGTATGCGCTGGATCAGCGGGGGCACGGCGACACCGAGTGGAGTCGCGAGCTCGACTACTCCATGGACGCGATGGCTGCCGACGTGCTGGCGTTCGTGGCCGACCAGGAGCTCGTGCGGCCGATCATCTTCGGACACTCCATGGGCGGCCGAGTCACGCTGCATGCGGCACTTGAACGGCCCCACCTCGCTCGTGCCCTCGTCCTGGTCGACGTCGGTCCTGAGCTGTCTGCCAAGGGCGCCAAGGTCATCGGCGACTTCATCGCCCACAACGTCGAGTTCGACGACCTGGACGTCTTCCTCGAGAACGTGGCCCGGTACGACCGGTTCCGGACGCGCGAGCACATCGCCCGCACGGTCAAGTACAACCTCCTCGTGAGGGCCGACGGCAAGTACGTCAGCAAGGTGGACCACCGCCGCCTGCCGGGCCGGCTCGACCCCATCGGCCTCGACCAGGTTGCCGCCATCACCTGCCCGGTGCTGCTGGTGCGCGGTGAGGAATCCGACGTGCTGCTCGCCGACGCCGCCGAACGATTCGTGGGCGCGCTGCCCGACGGTCGACTCGTGACGGTGCCCCACGTCGGTCACAACGTCCACGGCGGCAACACCCCAGGGTTCCTCGACGCCGTTGGCCCCTTTCTGGCGTCGCTCGACTAGCAGCATCGGCCGGCCCGAGCCGACCTGAGGCTCAATGCGTCGTGGTGGTCGTCGCCGCCGCCTTCGCGGTGGTCGTCGTCGCCGGCGCCGTCGTGGCCGCCTGGATCTTGCCCCACGTGACCGGCCCGACGATGCCGTCCTGGGTGATGCCGCTCTTCTTCTGGAAGGCCTTGACCGCCGCGGCCGTCTGGGGACCGAACGAGCCGTCGGTGGCGACCTTGTAGCCGAGGGCGGCCAGCGCGGTCTGGATCTGCTTGACGCCCGGACCGGTGTCGCCGAGGCGCACGTTGTCACTGGGCTTGCTGACCACGCGGGCCACCGCTGTTGTCGTTGCCTTGACGGTCGTCGAGTTGGTGGCCGCCCCAGTGGTCGCAACCTGCCCCGGCGCGAACGACGGCGCGGTGGTGTCGCCCGGCGCGGTGGCCGCTGCACCGGAGCCGGCCACCGTTGACGTGGTCGCCGCCGCAACGGTCGAGAGGGCGCCTGTGGTCGAGGTGCTGGTGGATGCCTGGTCCGATCCACCGCTCGAGCAGCCCGCAAGGCCGACCGCGAGAGCGCCGACGACGAGTGCATTTCGGGTCCGTGCCACCACGCGACAGTACGGGCGTTGTGGTGGCCCCGCGACACCACCACCGGCGACCACCTGTCATGGCCCCAGGTTTGCTCTGTTGCTGGATGGACCGGCGCTGTCGGTTGAGGGTGCGGTCCTCAGCGTGGGAGGGCGAGAACCATCAGCGTCGACCACGTCAGGTGGGTCACCATGGGGGCGAGGACCCCGCGCGTCGACAAGCGCTCGAGGGTGAACAGCACGCCCATCACCACGGCGGCGATGACGAGGGCGACGTTGCCGGTAGCCGCGGTGACGGCGACGTACACGATGGTCGTGGTGATCGCAGGACGGTGCGGCTCGAGCGCGGCGTGGAGCGCCCCTCGGAAGAAGAGTTCCTCGCCGGCGCCGTTGACGAGGGCGACGAACAGCACGAGGGCCGTCGAGCCCGCATCGGCGGTGGCCAGGATGCCGTCGAGGGCGGGCCCGACGAGCGGCAGGTGGCGGGCGACCAGGTAGCCAGCGAGGAACACACAAAAGGCGACGACTCCGGCAATTGCAGGGGCGACGAACGTCGGCCACGCGATGTCTTGACCGGGCTGGAAGGGGATCGGTCCGGAGACGAACGACCCGACCGTCCACGTGGCCGCGGCCAGCAAGCCGAGGACGGTGAACCAGGCGGAGCCGTGGGGCACGCGCAACGTGGCCGCCAGGAGCGCGGTCCCCACCACGATCGTGACAACGGTGACGACACGTCGTCGTCGACGCGCCGCCGGCGCGTCGACAGTCGGTGGCTCGGCGGCGGGGACGAGAAGCTCAGGGATGCGCACGGACCTCGGCGGCCGCTCGACGCGCCGTTCTCGCCGCCAAGGCCTTGGCTGCGGCTTCGGCGAACGTCATCGGCGTGTGGCCAAGGAGCTCGTCGAGCCGGTGGTCATGCACCACAACCTCGTTTGTCATCGAGTCGACCAGGGACCGGGCCGTCGTGAGGTCGACATCGGTGATGATCCGCAACCAGTGCGACGACAGCCGGGGCGACAGCAGTGGCACCGGGGCAATGATCCGGCGGCGGTCCATGACCCGGCTGGCGATCACCATCATGTCGCGATAGGTGAGGGCCTCAGGTCCGCCGATGTCGTAGATCTCGCCGATGGTGTCGGGCCGCCCGAGGACTCCCGCGAGGTCGATCAGGGCGTCGTCGAGGGCGATCGGCTGGGTCTTGGTCTGGACCCAGCGCGGCGTGATCATGACCGGGAGCCTTTCGACGAGCTGGCGCAGGATCTCCCAGCTGATGCTCCCGTCGCCGATGACGATGCCCGCCCGCAACGCAGTCGTCGGCGCGCCCTCGCGGAGGATCGACTCCACCTCGCGCCGGCTGCGCAGGTGCTCGGAGAGGTCATCCCGATCGTCGCCGAGGCCGCCGAGGTAGATCACCTGGCTCAGCCCGGCACCGGTCGCGGCGGCGGCGAAGGCGGTCGCACCCTCCCGGTCCCTGACGGCGAAGTCCTCGGCGGCGAGCGAATGCACGAGGTAGTAGGCGGCCTCCTGGTGATCCAGGGCCTGGCGCAGGCTGTCCGGATCCCCGATGTCGGCGTAGACCGCTCGCCCGGGCCCGGTGTAGTCGTCGGGACGGCGCGTCAGCGCCGTCACGTCGTGGCCGCCATCCGTCAACACCTTGGCGAGAGCGGCGCCCATGAAACCACTCGCCCCCGTGACGGCGACTCTCATGGGGCACCACGCGAGGGGGCGGTTTGGGGACGACGTGTGGACACGATGCGTGAACGTACCCAGGCGATCGTAACGGCAACCCCACGGACGCATTCGGGTGCGGGCTCAGGCGTAGGGCGAGCATTCGTCCGGTCGAGGAACAGGAGGAGGTTGGCCATGAGTTCGTCTCGGTTATGACCTCCAGGTTGCGCTGGCGAACAGCCCTACTCCCGGAGGGCCGGGCCGGGACGAGTCGAACACCACCGGCTCGTCGAGCATGGCATGCAGCCAGACCCGGTAGCGGCTGATCCGGCCGTCGACGACATCGAAGAAGCTGAACGCCGTTGCCGAGATCTCCTGACCGGTCGGGGTGCGGCCGAGCCACGGGCCTACGTGGATGCCTGTGAAGGACCACCACGCCATCACATCGTCGACGCCGGCCACGATCCGATCGACGGTGAGGCGCAGATCGGCCACATTGCGCCGGAAGCCCACGACGTGGGCCACGAGCCCGTCGCGACCAGCCGGGCCACCGAACGCCTGGTTGGCCTCGTCGACCATGTCGGGCAGGGCCAGCTCATCGATGAGGTCGAGCCGACCGTTCACGACGACCTCCAACAGGTAGGTGCTCATCAGCTGTTGCGGTGTCAGGCTCATGGTCGTTCCGGCACGATCTCCAGGATCGTGGTGCGGAGCCGCTCGAGCGTCGCGGCGCTCGGGCTGGTCGAGGGCCGCGAGGTACGCATCGACTTCGTGTTCAGACACACCGGCAGTCTTGCGTACCGCCGGCACGCTCCGGATCGTCGACCGGACATCTTTCGGCGCGGGTGATCGACCGGATCGGTCAGGCCGGACATGGTCACGGCGCGTGGTCGGCGACGACAGCGCGCGGGCCGCTTCTCGTTGCGGAAGGGCATCGATTTCGCGGCAGTCTTGCACCGAGAAACTGCTTTGCACCGAGAACGTCCCCCGAAACGCTCACTCCGCGTGGGTTGGATCGAGGAGATCTCGCCACGCGAAGACGCCGCCACCGGCAGCGCCCATCAGCAGGATGGTGGGGTTGTCCGGCGCGTTGCCGACGGGTCGTAGATCGTCCTACGGCGTCGGGGCCGACGACGTCTATCCGCCGGCTTCGCTCGTCTCGGTCGGCCACGAATCACCCACGTCGAGCAGGGGCCCGTGCGGAACGACCGGCAACCCGCCCTCCAGGTCCTCGAAGCGATCGATGTCGCGGAGATCCGGGAAGATGGCTGACGCCGCACCGACAACGCCGACGGTGAGGAGGCCGCCGAGCCAGACGGCCGGACCGACACCGAGGAAGGCCCCGGCGACCCCGGACTCGAAGGCACCGAGCTCGTTCGACGCCCCGATGAAGACGTTCTCGACGGCCATGACCCGACCGCGCATCTCGTCGGGGGTGGCCAGCGGGACGATCGTCGCCCGGATGAACACGCTGACGGCGTCGGCGCCGGCGAGGATCAGCAGCGCCACGAAGGCCACCACATAGTTGTGCGTCAGCCCGAGTACGACCGTAGCGAGACCGAACACGGCCACCGCGATAAACAGTGTCGTGCCCACCCGCCGGCGCACGGGCCGTATGGCTAGGAGCGCGGTGACGGCCAGGGCACCGATGCCGGGCGCGGCGCGCAGCCAGCCGTAGCCGATGCTGGAGACGCCCAGGCGGTCCTCGGCGATGGCCGGCAGCAGTGCCACCGCGCCACCGAACAGCACGGCGAACATGTCCAGCGTGATGGCCCCCAGGAGAACTTGGCGGCGCCGGATGAACCGCAGGCCCTCCATGGCATGAGCGAACGAGGGACGCTCCGACGCCGGGGTGCGCAGCTGGGGCCGCCGGACCGTCAGGGTTGCGGCGATGACGGCGGCAACACCGAACGTGGCGGCAGCGGCGGCATAGGGCACGGTCGGGTCGACGGCATAGAGAAAGCCGCTGAGCGCCGGCCCGACGATGAGACCGATCTGCCAGGTTCCGGAGTAGAAGGCGATGAGCCGCGGCAGCCCCAAGTCGGGGGCGATGAGCGGCGGCAAGGAGCGGAACGCCGGCGCCGCAAAGGCCCGTGCCGTACCGAACAGCAGCGCGATGCCGAAGATCGGTATCGCCGACGTGGGCCCCGTGAGGGCATAGCCGAAATACAGCAGGGACGTCAGGACCTCGGCCGTCATGGCGATGGCAGCGACGCGGCGCCGGTCGAACCGATCGGCGGCGGAGCCGGTCAGCGGCAACAGGACGAGCGCCGGAAGGAACTCGAACAGACCGAGGAGGCCGAGGGCCAGCGTGCTGTTCGTGATGTGGAAGATCTGCTCCCCGAGCGCCGCTTCCTGCATCATGGTGGCGACCGTCTGGGCGACGGCGGCGACCAGAAAGGTGCTGACGCACCGATCCTTGAGTAGTTCCCGTCCGCTCGGCGCAACGGACTGGTCGGAGGGCGGCACCGCCGGTGGACGGTAGCGGGTGCGCGCCCGCAGGCACCCCTCCAGGGAACCGGCCTGCGTTCCCGTCGCCCTCGTCTGCCGTTCGATGGTCAGCGCCAGTCGGGCGGCACCTCGAGGTGGTCGGTCACCGAGCAGTCGCCGCCAGGAGCTGGCGATCGTTGCTCACGTTCGGGACGGTCGTGCGTGACCTCGAGGGCTCAGCGTACGCGTCGGGTGCGGCGACCAAACCCGACCAGCCCACCGCCGAGACCGAGCAGGGCGAGCGCCATCGCCAAGAGACCGTCACGCGCCGCGCCCGTAGGGGCAAGATGGCCTCGTCGGCCACAACGGTAGCGACGGCGGTGTTGTCGGCCGAGACCGGGTCGGTGACGGCCGACTCGACGGTCGCTTGATTGGTGAAGGTCCCAGCGGCCGCGACCCGGGCGGTCACGGTGACGGTGCTCGACCGCCCGGCGGGAAGGTCACCGGCGGCGCAGGTGACGACCTGACCGCCGACCACGCACCCGGCGGTGGCGGTCACCGGCTCGAGGCCGGCGGGCAGCGTGTCGACGATGCGAACGGCGCTGGCGGTCCCAGGCCCGGTGTTGGTGGCGACGAGCGTGAAGGCGATGATGGCGCCCACCACCGTTGCGCTGTCATCGACCGTCTTCACGAGGCGCAGGTCGGCCGGTTCGGGCGGCACCGGCGGCGTCAGCGGCGACCGCGGCGTGACCGCAACCGACGACGAGTTGTTGCTCGGGTCCTGATCAGGCGGATCGAGCGCGCTGGCGGTCGCGGTGTTCGTGGTCGTGGCCGTGCCGTGGGTCGTCGCCGTCACGGTCATCGTGGCGGTGTCGAGGGGGTCGAGCCGGTCGAGGGCCCAGGACCCGGTCGTTGCGTCGTACGTGCCGGCGGACGGTGTTGCGCTCACGAACGTGAACGGCGCCGGCACCTGATCGGCCACGGTCACGCCGACGGCGCTGTCCGGACCGAGGTTGTGCACGCTGATCGTGTAGGTGACGTTGGCGCCCTCCAGCGGGCTCGCGTCGTCAACTGTCTTGGTCACGGCGAGATCCGCGCCGGGCACCAGCAGCGTGGCCGACGCCTCGTTGTTGGTCAGGTCGGGGTCCGGGAGGTCAGCGCTCGACACCACGGTGCGGTTCACGACGAGCGCCGGGCGAGTGACGAGGACGCCCACGTTGATGGAGGCGTTGGCGCCTGCGGCCAGCGACCCGACCTGCCACACTCGGGTGGCGGTGTCGAACGTGCCTTGGCTCAGGTCGACGCTGACGAAGGTGGCGTCCTCCTTGCTCGTCTCGAACAGCTGGATGCCGGTGTCGTCGTTCGGACCGTTGTTCGTGATGGTGACGGTATAGGTGACGACGTCACCGAGGCGCGCCGTCGTGGGCGTCACCGTTTTCGTGACCGCGAGGTCGGCGATGGCGGCGACCTGTACCGACGCGCTGGCGCTGTTGTTCTGATCGTTGGTGTCGGTCTGGTCCACCGCCGTGAGGGTGATGGCGTTCACGTACGTCCCGGGCGGACCCGAGACCTTGGCGACGACGGTGAGCGTCATGGGCGCGTTGACGGCGAGGGCGCCGACGGTCCACGCGCCCGTGGTGGCGTCGTACTGCGCTGCGGGCGTGGCGCTGACGAAGTCGAGCCCGTCAGGTAGCTGGTCGGTGAAGATCACGCCCGTCGCCGGGCTCGGCCCGGTGTTGACGGCGACGATCGTGAAGGTCACCGTGCCGCCCTTCGCGGCAGCGCCGTCTGCGTCAGGAGCGGCGACGACGGCCGTCTTGGCGACGCCGATGTCGACGGGTGGAGGCGGAAGCGGATCGACCCGGACACCGGCCTCGGCGCTGTTGTTCGAGCCGTCGGGATCGCTGACTGCCGGGTCGGTGATGCTGACTGCGTTCGACATGTAGCCGGCGGTCGTTGCAGCCGAGACGAGTTGGAGGCGAACGGTCTCTCCGGAGGCGAGCGCTCCGATCGTCCAGATCCCGGTAGCGGGGTCGTACGCCCCCCGCTCGGCCGTAGCTTCGGTTATGGCCAGCCCGGTCGGGAACACGTCGGTGACGGTGACGCCTGCTGCCGGGTCGGGCCCGTTGTTGCCGGCCGTGACCACGAAGCTGACCGAGTCGCCCACCGTGGCACTGTCGTCCGGGCGGGCGATCTTGCCGACGGACAGGTCGGCCAGAGGGGGCGTGACGTCGAGGCTGGCGGTCGCCACGTCGTTCGCCGAGTTCGTGTCGGGGGGCGTGACCGACGAGAGCGAGGCGGTGTTGATGACGAACCCGGGCGACGTGGCCGCGACCGTGACGGTCATGGTGGCGCTGGCCCCGACGGCGAGGTCACCGATCGTCCACACGCCCGTGGCCGGATCGTACGAGCCGTCTCCCGACGCGCTCACGAAGGCGATGCCGTTGGGCATCGGGTCGCGCACGCTGACGTCGGTGGCCGCGAACGGCCCCTCGTTGCTCGCTGTCACGGTGGCGACGGCGTTCTGACCCACGCGCACCGTCGCGGGGGCGATGTCCTTCACGACGGCGATGTCGGTGATGGGGGTGACGGGGTTCACCGTTTGGGAGGCGGAGTCGTTCGACGGATTGATCTCGGGCTGGGCGCGCGTGACGATGGTGGCGCTGTTCACGATGACCGAGCCCGTGTCGACCCGGTCGGTCTCGACGAGTTTCACCGTCGCCCCGACGGCGAGCGAGGGTACCGACCATCGACCGGTGGCGGGATCGAACGTGCCCAAGGACGGGGCCGGAGGCGACGCGGCACTGACGCCCTGCGGGAGCGGTGCCGACACCACGATGTTGGTGGCCGCCGCCGGGCCGTGGTTGATCAAGGCGATGGTGTAGGTGATCTCGTCGCCGACCGCGGGCGCGGCGTTGTCCACCGTCTTGGTCACCTCGAGGTCGACGCCGACGGCCACCGACGCCTGGGCCTGGTTGGAGGCCACCTTCTGCCCGATGGGCGAGCTGCCGGACGCCGATGCGGTGTTGGTGACCGTGCCGTTCGGTGCCATGTCGGCTTGGGCGAGCACGTAGGCGCCGGTGCAGACCACGGTCGCCCCCGGGGCGACGACGGTGACCGGACACGCGACCTGGGCGATGCGGTTGTCCTGGACGGCGATGTTGGAGATCGTCGACCCGCCGGTGTTGACCACGGTGTAGGAGTAGTTGATCGTCCCACCGGGAACGAACGGGGCGGGAGTGGTCACCTGCTTCGCCAGCGAGAGGCTCGACGTGAGCGCGACGGTCTCGGTGTCGGGCGGTGAGGTAACGCCGACGTTGCCGGGGTCGAGGCCCGTCGCGGTGGCGGTGTTCGTGACGGATCCGGTGGTCACGTCGGCCGCGCTGACGACGTACGAGCCGGTGCACACGATCGTGCTCCCGACGGCGGGCGCGGGCGGGACGGTGACCGCCGGGCACACCACTCCGGTGGTGAGCTTGGTGTCGTTGACCGTCACGCCGTGCAGCGTCACGGCACCGGCGTTGGTGACTACGAACTGGTACGGGATGCTGCTGCCCGCGGTGAGCACGGGCGGCAGGGTGGTGCTCCGATCGACCTGTTTCTCGAGGGTCAGCACACCGAGCGCCTTGACCGTCCCCACGACCGCGTTGCGCAGCAGGTGGACGTCCGTGCTCCCGCCGGTCGATCCGGAGAAACCGAACTTGTAGGTCTGCGGCGTGCCGGCGGGCGCCGGGATGGGCCCCAGCACCGTCCGGAACCCCTTGCCGTCGTTGAAGTCGATCTTGACGGTGATGGTGGGGTTGGGCGCGGGGCTGATGACGACGTCCGCCGTCCGCTTCGCGTTGGCCAGCGTGGTGCCGGCCAGGTTGCCGGGCAGCGTCGACTTCGGACGGTCCGGTTTCGGGCCGCTGGTGGTGCTGGCCTGGTAGCAGTAGCCGTACAACCCGGCACCCGGGCCCCGGATCACCACCGTGTTCGGAGCGATCGATCCGCTCTGCGTCGACGGTGATTGCTGCCCCGGCGGGCAGCCCGTTCCCCGTTGCTCGCCGTCGTCGTAGTAGTTGCCGTAGACATCGAAACCGATGCCGACGTATCCGCCGAGGATGCCGGGCTCGTTGCCGAAGCGCTGCGCGTAGCCGAGGCTGCCGCCCAGTCCTCCGGTGGCCGTCAGTTGCGTGGCCCCGTCGACGAGGAAGAAGGTGATGCCGTCGGCGCCCGTGCCGCCGTACTGGTAGAGCTCGAAGGTCGCCTCGACACCTGACGTGGCTGGGATCGGCCGGTTGTAGAAGACGGCGCCCGCTTGGCTGTTGGCGGCATCGGTCAGCTGCAGGTAGCCGGGTGTCGTGCCCCGCGGCGGCACCGGTCCGGTCTGCACGGTCGGGCAGGCGTTCATGGAGGCTGTGCTGGCGGTCGCTCCCGTGAGGCAGGTGGCGCCCGCGCCCACGAGGAGCGGATCGGTGAGGGTCGCGCCGGTGAACGGCTCGTTCACGAGCACCGTGGCCGGCACGGCGGCTGCGGGCGGCGCGGCCTGAATCCACGCTCCGGAGACCACCACGAGTGAGGCGAGGACGGTCATCGTCAGCGAGACCGCCGAGGTTGTACGCACGGACCGCATGGAGTCTCTGCTTCCCTCAGGTCAGATTCGCGGACCGTACCACTCCGAATTGGAGGATCGACGCAGCTGCCGCCGCCGCTCCCGAAGAGCTATCCAATGAGCCCCATGAGGTCGACGATGAAGTTCGTGCTGCCGCCTCCGCCCGCGAAGATCGTGAGGTTGCTTTCGAACAGCATCGTGACCGCGAGGTTGGCGAGCGTTTGCCCTGATGTCGACCAGTTGATGTTCGACGTGGTGCGAGTGCCGTCGGGCCCCGGGTTGCCGACGGCGAGGTAGCCGCTGCCGGCGGTCTCGGTGATCGTCAGGTTGATCATCGCGGCCCGGACGCCCGTGACCGGAAGCTCGATCACTTCATCGTCGTTGTCGACTTCGATCGAGATCGGACGGTTCTCGCCGCCGCTGATAGGGCCGTTGCGGGTCGTGCCGCCGATGTGGAGCGTCCGGCTGTCATAGAGCCGAACGGGCTGCGACAGTACGAACAGTGGGCCGAACCCAGCCTGGCCGACGCGCACCCGCTCGTCGTTCGTCTGCAGGTGCAGTCCCTGGGTGCCGTTGTAGACGAGGGTGCCGTCGGGGTAGGTGCCCAGGATCGCATCACCCGGCGATCCGACGAACTGGAGATGACCGCCCGGGCTACGGAGTTCGAGCGCGATGGGACCGGGCCCCGCGAGGTCCGGGAACGGGCCGGTGTTCTCGATCGACGTGACGGCGTCGGCCGTGTTGGCTTGGCCGAGCAGGACCGGTTGGCCGGTCGCGGCGGCGGCCGGGCGCGTGAAGGCAGCCGCGCCGCCAACGACGCCGACCGCGCCTGCGGCGGCAACGCGCAGCAGGTTTCGGCGGGATGTCGTCGGCGCAGGTGTCGATTCGTCGAGGGCAGTGCGCAGTGACACAACCTCTGCCTCGAGGTCGCGCAGGCGTCGGTGGAGGTCGGCGGACATGGTGCTCCTCTCTCGTGGCTCCCTCAAGGAGTCCGATTCACGGGTGGTGATACATCACCGGCGGCCGGAGTGGCCGAGCAGTCCTGCCGCCGATGAACTGGTCGAGGGCGCCGTGTCGTGCTCGCCGAGCTGGACGATAGGTTCCGGCACGTTCTCCGGTCGACTGTCGGCGTCGAGGAGGTCCTGGTAGTCGCTCCGGGGGAGCGATCGGCCTGCTTGAGCTCCCCGGAGAGCCACACCCCGTGCGGGTCGAACACGCCGCGTCGGCCGTCCGTCGCCACGACCCGGATCGTGCCGTCGCCCTCGAGGTCGTGGACCGCACCCGACACGACCTCGCCGTACGAGCGGATTTGCTCGGGCGGTCACTTCTATCGGATCAAATGGGAGGCACGTTGATCCGGAGAGGGCCGAGATGACTGCAGACAATGACGACCCCCACGACTACGAGGACGTCACGACCTACGGACTCGATGAAGCGATCGAGGAGCAGCTGCTGCTCGCTCACAACGAGTGCACGTTCATCTGGTCGAACAAGGACGGCTGGCCGGTCGGCGTGATCATGTCCTACATCTGGCGCAAGGGGCGCTTCTGGTTGACGGCGTCGAGCCAGCGGGCCCGGATCAGCGCGGTGCGCAGGGATCCACGGGTGTGCGTGGTTGTGACGTCGACCGGCTCGCCACTGCCCCGCGACAAGACCGTGACGTGGAAGGGGATGTGCACCGTCCACGACGATCGTGGCGTCAAGGACTGGTTCTATCCCGAGCTCGCCGCCGCGCTGGTCGGTCCGGAGCCGGCCCGGCGCGACAGCTTCGCGGCGTTCCTCGACTCGCCGCGGCGCGTTGTGCTCGAGGTCGAGCCCGTCCAGCGCATCGGCTACGACGGCGCCAAGATGGGTGCGGCGACGGCCCAATGGCTCAGGTCCCACCGGGGTTCCTGACGGGGTTCAGGGTGTCGTCGCCACCGCGGTACCTACTCGGCGGCGGGGCCACAACACCGGGAGCTGCTCGAGGGTGCGCCTGGCACCATCTGGGACGGCCGTGACCAACCGAGCGTCCACCACATCGGGGTCTGGGTGTGAGGATGTGGCTGGTGAGACGGAACGTCGGGTGCGCAACGGGTGGACGGTGCGGCTCGGCCAACGACAGCGTAAGTGACCTGATGGATCGCCTCGCCTCGCTGGGGACCGGCACTCCAGTTCCAAGACCCCTCGCGGTCGCCAATGCGCAGGTTTACGCTCTTGTGACGCGCATAGATGCTGCAGGGGAGGTCCGACATACATGGCCACGCAGCGAGGTTCCGACAAGCTGTGGGAACGCCTTTTCGACGCCGAAGCCCCGAAAGGGGAGCACCTGGCCAAGGCATTGTCCGTGGCCGAAAGTGAGTTCACCATCAAACGGTGGTGGAAGTACGGTCAGCCCGCCATTGACCTCGTACGAGGAGTCCTGGAGGTCGACCCGGCCAGCTTCGGCAAGGTCGTCGGTTCGTTGATCGGCCTGCATGGCGAGCAAGTCCAGGTTCATTTCGAGGTGTTCCCGTACGGGATCGTCGCCCCGGATCTCCTGCGGGTCGATTTCGATCTCGAGCGCACCGTCGGGCGGGGCTGAGCCCCCGCCGGGCCGAACGGCCGGCGCGCCGATACCACGATGTTCGGTCCGACCGGCGGGGACTATCGAGTCGTTCAGGTCCATCCCACCACGCGCTGCAATCTGCGTTGTCATCACTGCTATTCGTCATCGGGACCTCAGGCCAGAGACATCCTGCCCGCCGGTCTGCTCGGTGCGGCGCTCCACGACGCCGCTCATGAGGGGTACAACGCCGTCGGCATCTCCGGCGGCGAGCCGCTCATGTACGCCGGACTGGAGGAGCTGCTACTCGCTGCTCGGTCGGCCGGCCTGGTCACTACCGTCACGACGAACGGCGTGCTGCTGGATGAGGCCCGGGTGCAGGTGCTGGCCCCGCTGGTGGACTTCTTCGCGGTCAGCGTCGACGGTGTCGCCGCCAGCCACAACCGCATGAGGGCGTCGGCCCGCGCCTTCGAGAACATGCGGCGAGGGCTGGGCGTGTTGCGTGCCGGCGGATGCCGGTTCGGTCTCATCTTCACGCTCACCATGACCAACCTGGATGAGCTCGCCGAGGTAGCCGAGCTCGCCGCGGCGGAGGGCGCCGAGCTCCTGCAGATCCACCCGATCGAGGAGGTGGGCCGGGCCCGCTCCGACATGGAGGGGTCGGCCCCAGACGACGCCGAGCTGGCGTACGCGTACCTGGAGGTCGTGCGCCTCCGAGGCTGCTTCGGTGACCGGCCGCAAGTCCATCTCGACGTCGCCTCCCGCGCCGTGCTGGCCGCCGAGCCAGAACGGGGGTTCGCCCACCTGGCGCCACCCGAATCCCCGCCGCCGGCGATGACGCTCGCCCCGCTCGTCATCGAGGCCGACGGCACCGTGGTGCCCCTCCAATACGGGTTCGGTCGGGCTTATGCTCTCGGCAACGTGGTGCTCGAACCGTTGCCCCCGATGCTCGATCGCTGGCAACGCGAGGGCCAGCGCGACTTCCTGCGCTTGTGCCGGCAGGTCCACCACGACCACGTCGAGAATGGCCTGTCGCTGCCCTTCTTCAACTGGTACGGCGCGATGACCCAGGCCAGCCAGTCAGCCGAGACGCGGGTGGCGGGGCCGGTTCGCCGCACGTGACGACGCTGGCAGCCATCGGCCATGGCGCTGTCGTCGCGCAGATCCCCAAGAAGCGAGCTTGTGCCATCAGCCTCGGGCGACTGGCGTCGCCGAGCCGTCGCCGTCGAGGTCGACGGTCAGCGCGTCGTAGCCGTACAGCCAGTCGTTGGCGCCCGCACTGTCGCCGCCGGTGGCCAGGCGGGCGTCGCGGGCGTGCTGGTCGTCGCCGTCGGGTAGGTGGAAGGTGGTGGCGTTGCGCCACGAGAGCTGTTGGAGGCGGGCCGTGCGCGGCAGGCGAAGGGCTTCGTAGCGGCGGAGGGCTCCTGGGGCGTCGTCGCCGGCGGCATCCAAGCAGCGGGTCAGGACAACGGCGTCCTCGATGGCCTGACACGCGCCCTGCGCCATGAACGGCAGCATCGGGTGGCAGGCGTCACCCAGCAACGTGGCGGTGCCCTGTGACCACGCCGCCAGCGGTTGGCGGTCGTGCAGCGCCCACCGGTACACCGGCTCGACCACGTGCTCGAGGAGTCGGGAGAGACCCGCAGACCAGCCGGCGAAGTGAGCCCGGAGGTCGTCGAGCGAGCCCGGTTCGGTCCACGACTCGACGTCCCAGGTCGTTTCCGGCACGACGCACACAAGGTTGTAGTACTGGCGGTGGCGCCCGACGAAGTAGCTGACGACGTGCCGCCCCGGCCCCATCCGGTTCGTGACCTCGACCGCGAGGTCGGCCACGGCCTCGCGCGGTACGAGCGCGCGGTAGGCGGCCAACCGGCTGAAACGAGCCGGCGTCGGCGCGAACAGCGCGCCGCGGACGGCCGAGTGGATCCCGTCGGCGCCGACGACAACATCAGCCTCGACCGTGTCGCCGCCGGCCAACTCGAGGCCCGTCGCGCTCGACGCCCACTACGTCGGAGCCGACGCGGACGGAGACGCCGTCCATACCGGCGGCGAGCACCTCGATCAAGTCGGGCCGGAAGACGTTGTAGTAGGGCGAGGCGTAGCGGTCCAGGACGGCGCTGCCCAACGTGGTGGCGCCGAGCACCCGGTCGTCGTGCCAGCGTCGCACGACCACTCGCTCGGGCCGGGTGCCGACCTCAGCCAGCGCCTCGCCCAGGCCGAGCGCGGCCAGGATGCGCGCCGCGTTGGGGCTGATCTGAATTCCCGCACCCACCGCGCCGAAGGAAGGCGACTTCTCGACCAGCTCGACCTCATGACCGTGGCGGGCCAGGGCGGTCGCCAGCGTGAGTCCACCGATGCCGGCCCCGGCGATGGCGACTCTCACACCATCACCCGGCGATGATCGGGGGTGTCGTCCGCACCGTCGTCATGGTTGCTCCTCGTTCGGTGTCCAGGCGAATCATTCCACCCGCCCTCGGTCGATGCGCGCGCCTACTGTGAAGAGGTGCGTTACCGGCTACGTGAGTGGGATGTGCCGATGCCAGAGGCGCTGCAGGCGTATTGGACGGCGTGGAACGAACCCGATCTCGAGCAGGTACCTCACCATCTCGTTCGCGCCGTGACGGAGGACGTCGAGTGGAACGATCCACGTGATTCGTTCGTCGGAATCGCCGAGCTGGAGAAGGCGGTCCGCCGGCTTCGCACAAGCAAACCCGGCTACATGTTCGCCATCGCCTCCGAGATCGACCACCACCACGGGCGGCTCCGATATCGATGGGACATGTTCCGGGGCAGCCGCGTCCTGATGGAGGGGCTCGACGTGGTGACGCTCGATCCCGCCTCCGGCCTCATCGATCGCGTGGACGGCTTCTTCGGAGACCCCAGCCCGATCGGTGACGGCGACAGCGGGGTCCCGCGCTCCCTCCGGCATCGATCCGTAGGGACCTGACTGCGGTCGTCTGGCGGTCGGGACAGGGGCGCCGGCGGCTCACGGATCGTCGGCGGTGAACAGCTGCCACTCGCCGGTGACTCCCTTGAGGGTGTGCGTGCCGTGCTCGGCGAAGGCGAGCCCCGACCCGACGACGAGGTCGGTGACGGTCCGGGACACGAGGATCTCCCCGGCTCCGGCCAGGTCGCAGATGCGCCGAGCGATCACGACAGCCATGCCCGTGATGTCGTCTCCGCGGCGTTCCACCTCACCCGTGTGAAGACCGCTGCGCACGTCGAGCCCGAGCCGCAGGACCGCCTCACGGATGGCGCCGGCGCCGCGCAGTGCTCGTCCCGGCCCGTCGAAGGTGGCCAGCACACCGTCACCGGTGGTCTTGATCACCGTGCCCCCGAAGGCCGCGACCAGCTGGGAGACGGCATGGTCATGCTCGTCGAGCAGGTCCCGCCATCGCCGATCGCCGATGGTCGCGGCCAGCGCACTGGACCCGACGATGTCGGTGAACAGGACGGTGGCCAGGGTGCGCCCGACGTCGACGTGGCGAACGCCGGTGAGAAACTCCTCGATCTCGACGAGGATGGCGCCGGCGTCGCCGAAGTAGAAGAGGTGATCGTCGCCCGGTAGCTCGACCATGCGCGCGTTGGGGATGTGTGCGGCCAGGAAGTGCCCGTGTTCGACTCGTATCATCCGATCATCGCGGCGATGAACGACGAGCGTCGGCGCATGGATCGACTCCAGGATGCCGCGAACGTCGATGGCGTGCAGCACCCGGCGGGTCGTGTGGCCCACGCCGGGGCTCGCCGCCAACCGCAGGAAGCGAATGAACTGAGCTGCCGCGTCAGGATCGTCGTGTGCACTCGGGGCATTCAGGTAGAAGCCCGGTTCCCCGTTCCATTGCGTGGTCGCGTCGGCCAGCCACGCGTCCAGCACGGAAGTCGGGATACCGGCGGGATAGTCGTGTGATTGGGCCATGCGGGCGAACGTGTTCACGAGGACCAAGGCCGCAACCCGCCGTGGATGCGTTCCGGCGGCGAGCATGGCCACCGGGCCGCCACCGTCGCAACCGATCACGGCGGCCCGTCGCGAGTCGGCGGCGTCGAGCACGGCGATGAGATCGTCGGTGGACTGCTCGAAGAACGACTCGCCGGAGGTCCGCGCCGGGTCGGACAGACCGGTGCCGCGCCGATCGAACACGACCACGCGCCCGAACGAGGCCAAGCGCTCGACGAAGCGCGCCAACGGGCGGAGGTCCCACATGGCTTCGACGTTGCTGAACCATCCGGGCACGAGCACGATGTCGATCGGCCCGTCCCCAATGACCTGGTAGGCCACGTGCTCGTGGCCGACGCGTGCATATCGGATGTCGCGGCGCAACACGACCCGCAGTATGCCCGCACGATCGTCGCGCCTACGCGACAGCGGTGGCGAAGATCTCCAGCGCCTTCTCGTAGGAGCGATCGGCGGCGGCGTCGTGGTACGCGCCACCCGGCACGGCGAAGCCATGATCGGCGCCATCGTGGATCTCGGCCAGCCCACGGCCGTCGGCCATCGCGTTGGTCGCATCGATGAATGCGGTGTTGGCCTCGGCCGACTGCATCCTGTCCTCGGCGCCGAAGCCGACGTAGAGATACCCGTCGTAGGACGGCACCGCGAGGTGGGGAGAGTCGGCGTCGTTGGTCGTGCAGAACGATGGGTGTAGGGCCACACCGGCGGTGAACACATCGGGATGGTTGGCAATCGTGCGCAGCACGGAGCGGGCGCCGATGCAGAAACCGATGACGCCCATCGACCCGTTGCGGGCGGCTGGCTCGTTGTCGAGCGCCGCGAGCAGCGCCTTGAGGTCGCTCTCGACCATGTTGTCCGTCGTCCCCAGGAGGATGCCGAACATGCGCTCCATGAGCTCTTTGCCTTCGGGCGTGCCCGAGCGCATCACGGCGGGATCGAACGTCAGCCATGCACCTTCGCGGTGATAGCGGTCTGGCGACACGACGTAGTAGCCGGCATTCGCGAGTCGCTGCATGGACTCCTTCGAACCGGCATCGAGGCCGGGACCGTGATGGAAGTACACGATCACCGGGAACGGCCCGTCGCCGTCGGGACGGCGGACGAAGGCGCCCATGTCGCCGTCGGGCGTCGGGACAGAAAGCATCTGGTCGGTCATGGGACCCCCCCGTCAGACTCATCGAGTGGCAGCACAATTCTGACCTCCGACACCACCTCATGTCGAACGATGACGAGCGACGGCACATCTCGCCAGGGCGGCCGACGGGACCGGCCTTATCGCTCGCGGCGCTCGGCGAGGACCACTGCGTCGGGCTGCCCGTCCCAGGTCGCGGTGAGCCCGATGGCTGGGCGAGGTCCGGGCGCCGGGCGCCGGTACACCTTCAACCGGAACCGGTCGTTGTGCAGCACGACGTTGACCGGGTCATCAGACTCGAGCTCGAAGCCGTCGACCGGCACTCGCTCCTGCGTCCATGCGCCACCCTGGATGCGCACGTTGCTCGGTGCGATGTACCAGCGTCCGTCATACACGGCGATGCCGAGAGCCTCGCCCTGCCCCGTCATGGCAACGGCCGCGAGCATGACGACGAACAGCGGATCGCGCAGCCCGTCGTAGACCCAGCGGGTGCCGAGCACGGAGTGCTGCATCTCGGTGATGAGCCCGTCGCCGGCCGGTGGCCAGGCGTCGATGACCCATACTGGAGCGCGATGAACGAGTTCAGCGGAAAGGTCGCCGTCGTGACAGGCGGCGCGTCAGGGATCGGACGGGCCATGGCGGCGCGGTTCGCCGACGAGGGCATGCACGTGGTCATCGCGGACATCGAAGAAGGCCCCCTCGCGGCCACGGCCGAAGAGCTCGGCGTGTTCGGCGTACGCACGGACGTGACCGACGCCGCCAGCGTCGCTGCCCTCGCCGACGCCACGCTCGAGCGCTTCGGCGGGGCGCACGTCCTGTGCAACAACGCCGGCGTCGGCGGCGGCGGCTTGATCAAGGACTTGACGCTGAAGGACTGGCGGTGGGTGATCGACGTGAGCTTGTGGGGCGTCATCCACGGCCTCCACTCGTTCCTGCCCCACCTGCTTCAGAACGCCGACGGCGGCCACATCGTGAACACGGCGTCGCTGGCCGGTCTGGTGGCCGGTCCCGGGATCGGCCCGTACAACGCCGCCAAGTACGGCGTGGTGGCGATCAGCGAGACGCTGGCCGGGGAACTGGCCGCCGAGGGCTCGCCGGTGGGCGTCAGCGTCCTGTGTCCCGGGCTCGTGCGGACGAACATCTTCACGAGCCAGCGCAACCGCCCGGCGGCGCTGCGCAACGACAGACCGAAGACCGCGGCGCGCGCCGCCAACCAGCAGATCACCGATGCGCTGCTGGCAGAAGGCATCGACCCGTCAACGGTCGCCGGCAAGGTGTTCGACGCGATGAAGGCCAACCGGTTCTGGATCATCACCCACCCCGAGTACCTGCCTGCTGTCGCCGAGCGCTTCGCACGCATCCAGGACGAGGGCACGCAGGGCTGAGCCTGGTCAGGGGTTGGCGGCGTTGACGTCCACGCCGCCCTTCGGCGTCGAGGATGCTCCTGGGCGGCCGCGGCCTGGAGCGACGACACGAGCGAGGATGCCGAGGGTGGCCCGCAGGTTGGTCTCGGAGATCACCGGGAAGATGGTCGCGGCGACGTCGCGGTAGGCCTCGTTGATGTTCGACCAGTCGTAGTACGACGTCACCAGCGTGCCGCCCTCGACCGGCTCGATCTCGTAGCCGTAGACATGGCCGATGGGCGGTTGGATGACACCGTCGATGGTCCAGGCGATGGCGCGGTCAGGTTCGAACCGTGAGATCACGACCGTCACCGTGTACTCGCCGAGCGGATAGTCCTGCAGCGACTCGCGGTCCATGTGGACCTCGAACCGATCACCGACGCCGGTCACCGGGTCGCCAGACGCCCACATCAACATGCCCGACGCATCGATGGCCACGTGACCGCTCGGACTGGTCAAGACCTCGAAGATGGCGCCCGGATCGGCGGCGATCGATCGTTGGACGGCGAGGCGTTGCTCCATTGGATGTTCCCGTTCTCGAGAGGACGTGCAGCGCGAAAAGCACACGACGGCGGTCGCGACGCTACACACCGCCGGCGAGCGGTCGACACGTCGCTTCATCGCCTATCGCGGTCCGCGCCTTGTGGCGGCGCCGAGCCGTTCATGTCACGTCGATCCCGAATTCGTCTCGATCGGCGTTACACAGGCGGCCGACCGCCCAGCGTCGAGGCGCGGAACGGGCCAACCCGAGGCACCAGCGTCCGAAACGTCCCAGACGGCTACGGCGTTCGTTGTTCCTCGCTGGTGCGCTCGACAACATATTGAGGCGTGACCGACCATCAGATCGACGACCGGCTCGCTGTCGAGGACGTCCGCGCCTTCGTGCCGGCTGAGGACTTCAGGCGCTCGATGGCGTTCTACGAAGCACTCGGTTGGACGACCGTCTGGACCGACAACGAGGGGCTCGCCCTGATGGAGCTCGGCGGTAGTAGTTCTGCAGCATGAAGTACTAGCCGGGTGGCCGAGCCGAAGGTCGAGGCTTGGGGTGCGACCGTGACCTACGCATGGGATCCTTGTGGCGTGCTGCTGCACTTCACCCAGTTCCACGATGCCGGACGAGCCTCGGTCGGTCAACCGGGTCATCTCGTAAGGTTGGCACCCCGGGCTCAGCGTCGGTAGGCGTGGCCGACGTGCGAATCGGGCAGCCATGGCCCGCGGCCGAAGAGCTTGTGCCGGTAGGCCCCGGGTGCGTACGCCGTCTTGTAGCGGCCACGGCGCTGCAGTTCGGGTACGACAAGATCGATGAAGTCGTCGTAGGTCTCGGGCATCACGATGCGGGTGAGGTTGAAGCCGTCGGCGTCGGTCTCGTCCATCCATCGCTCGAGCTCATCAGCCACGCGCCCGGGTGAGCCGACGACGACCGGACCCGAACCGCCGATGCCGAGGTACTCGGCGACCTGCCTCACGGTCCAGCTTCGGCCGCCCCCCTTCGGCGCAAACTGGGCGAGCGCACCCTGGATGCCGTCGCCGCGTAGACCCTCGACCGGTTCGTCGAGGTCCCACTGTGCGAGATCGACGCCGGCCCAACCCGACAGCAGGGTCAGCGCCGCGCTCGGATCGACGCAGCGCCGGTAGTCCGCCAGCTTCGCCTCGGCCTCCGCGTCGGTCGCGGCGACGACCACCGTCATGAGGGGGAACATCAGGATGCTCGCGGGGTGACGCCCGGCGGCGGCCGCCCTCCGGCGCAGGTCGGCAATCGATCGGGCGACGCCGGCGGTCGACGATCCGCCACCCAGGAACACGCATTCGGCGTGCCTCGCGGCGAAGGCGCGGCCGAGCGGCGAACCTCCCGCTTGGTAGAGCACGGGCGTGCGCTGTGGCGACGGCTCACAGAGGTGATAGGCCTCCAGTTCGAAGTACGGCCCGTGGTGCTCGACCTTGTGGACCCGGGTGTGCTCGGTGAGCACACCCGAGGCGCGGTCGGCGATCGTGGCGCCGTCCTCCCAGCTGCCCTCCCACAGCTGGTACATGACGTCCATGTACTCCTCGGCCATCTCGTACCGCGTGTCGTGCGGCGCCTGTTCGGCGATGCCGGCTCCCTTGGCCGCGCTCTGCAGGTAGCCGGTCACGATGTTCCACCCGGCGCGGCCCGTGGTCAGGTGATCGAGTGTCGACATCCGGCGGGCGAACGTCAGCGGGTTCTCGTACGGCAGGAGTGCGGTCACGCCGAAGCTGAGGTGCTCGGTGACGCAGGCCATGGCGGGGATGACCATCATCGGGTCGTTCACCGGGAACTGGACGCCGTGGGTGATGGCCGGTTCCGGCGATCCACGGAAGACGTCGTAGACGCCGAGCACGTCGGCCAGGAAGACACCGTCGAACAGCCCGCGCTCCAGGGTTCGGGCGAGATCGGTCCAGTAGGCGAGCGACGTGTAGCGCAACGACGTATCTCGGCGATGGCGCCACATGGTCGAGTTGATGTGCGCGGCGCAGTTCATCGTGAAGGCGTTGAGCCTGATCTCCTTCGCCATGGGCACACGTCAGCACGCCCTTCGGCGTCAGTCCAGCCCGGCAGGCGGCCGGGGGATCGGCGACGATCGGGGTGACAGACTTCGCCGATGTCCGGTCCGGATCCCAAGGCTGACCTGCGGCACTACCTCCAGCTCGCCCGTGAGGCGCTGCTGTGGAAGCTCGACGGCGTTGCCGAGTACGACGTCAGGCGCCCGCTGGTGCCGACCGGCACCAACCTGCTCGGGCTGGTGAAGCACGTGGCGAGCGTCGAGGCGGGCTATCTCGGCGAGGTCTTCGGGCGGCCGTTCCCGAGGCCCTTGCCATGGCTGGGCGAGGACGCCGAGCCCAACGCCGACATGTGGGCCACCGCGGACGAGTCCCGCCGGGAGATCATCGATCTCTACCGCAGCGTCTGGGCCCATTCCGACGCCACCGTCGACCACCTCGACCTCGATGCCGAAGGCACCGTGGCGTGGTGGCCGCCCGAGCGCAACCCCGTGCGTCTCCACGTCATTCTCGTCCACATGATCGCCGAGACGAACCGTCACGCTGGTCACGCCGATCTCGTCCGGGAGCTGATCGACGGGTCGGCAGGCGTGCGGGCCGGCAACAGCAACCTGCCGGACGCCGGCGCCCAATGGTGGCTCGAGTACCGCCAGCGGCTCGAGCACGCCGCCGCCCAAGCCGCCATGCACGAGGGCGCCTGACCGCCGTACTTCGCCGGTCGTCGACGCCGGCTGCCTAGGCTCACGCAGATGTCGGGCCCGACGTCGCACTCGTACTTCTCGCAGCGGCTTCGGCTGCACTACCTCGACTGGGGCAATCCGGACGCGCCGCCGCTCCTGCTGATCCACGGCAACCGCGACCATGCCCACAATTGGGACTGGGCCGCGGAGCGATTGCAGGACCGCTACCACATCGTCGCGCCCGACCTTCGGGGGCACGGTGACTCGCAGTGGAGCGCAGGGTCGATGTACGCGCCGGCGGAGTTCGTGTACGACATCGCCCAGCTGGTCCACCAGCAGCAACTGGCGCCGCTGCGGGTCGTGGCCCATTCGTTGGGCGGCAACATCGCGTTGCGGTACGCCGGGATCCACCCCCAGGATGTGGAGCGGCTCGTGGTGATCGAGGGATGGGGCGGCATCGTCCCGGGCCATGAACGGCCGCGCCCGCCTGAGCGAATGCGGGCGTGGATCGAAGCCCAACGATCGCTGGCCGCCCGCCAGCCAAGGCGTTACGCGACGCTCGACGATGCCTACCAACGGATGCTGGAGGCCAACCCCCATTTGTCGGCGGACAAGGCCCGCCACCTGACGACTCACGGCGCCAACCAGAACGAGGACGGCACGTACACGTGGAAGTACGACAACTACACCCACGCCAGCCAGGGCCTCGATCTCTCACCTGCCGAGGTTCGCGAGCTGTGGCGGAACATCACGTGCCCGGTCCTGCTCGTCACCGGCTCCGAGAGCTGGACGCGCTCCGGGGCTGATCCGGCCGCGCTCGTCGCCGATTTCTCCGACGCCCGGCACGTCGTGGTCGAGGGGGCCGGCCACTGGGTCCAGCACGATCAGCTCGACGTCTTCCTCGAACTGGTGGAGGACTTCCTGGCCTAGCACCCGGCGAGGGGGTGGCTGGTCGTGGGTCGGCCGGGTCCGTCGTGGCGGTGCATGGTCGATGACGTCGGCCGGGATCATTCTTGGTGCGCGAGCGCGTCAAGTTCACGGCACTTCTGCACCGAGAACAACACCGCCACGAACCGTGTCCATCGGCCGCGTCACGCCCCGGCCTTACGGGCGCGAGCCGGTGGCCATGTCCTTCTCGGGCCAGACGCCGTGCTCCTCGACCCACGCACGACGGTCCTCGTACGGCGTATCGACGTAGCTCTGCATCAGTTCGAGGGCCCTGGGCTCGACGCCCGCCTTGAGCCACTCCTCCGCCTCGATGCGCAGACCCTCCGCCACCGGCAGGTTGCCGCCACGCACCACGCAGCGCTTGGCGGCGGCAACCGCGGCGGGAGCCTGACGGGCCAGGCCCGAGGCGACCTCGATGGCGCGGGCCTTGGCGTCGTCGGCCAGTTCGGTCACGATGCCCAGCTCCAGCGCGCCCTCGGGGTCGACGTAGCGGCTGCGCAGCAGGAAGTCGAGGGCGCGGCCGTGGCCGATGATCTTGGTCAGCATCTGCGAGCCCGTGCCGGTGAGGATGCCGAGCGCGCACTCCGGGAAGCCGACGCGAACGTCGCCGCGTTGCAGGATGCGGATGTCGCAATTGAGCGAGAGCTCCAGACCGCCGCCACCCGCGTCGCCCGTGATCCCGGCGACGACCGCCTTGTCGAGGTACGTGATGTTCTGTAGCAGGGTGTGCCAGGCGGCGATGCTCTCCGGGAAGCTGCGGCGCAGTTGGTCGGGATTGGCCGAGCCTTGGACGAGCTCCTCGACGCTGTAGTGAGTGATGAATCTTCCGGCCGGCGCGCCCGTGATGACGACGGCCTTGACGTCGGGCTCGCGCCAGCGGGCCAGCAGCTCGCCCAGCTCGGCCGTCGCCTGACCCGTGAAGTAGTTCATCGGCGGGTTGTCGTAGGCGGCGACGAAGACGCCGTCGTCGCGCAGCTCGGTCTTCCAGAGGTCCACGCGCCGAACGCTAACAGGGCGCCGGACGTGGGCTCTGGGCTCACTCGTCGAGTGGGAGTCGGCGCCTTGTGGTCCGTACCATCGGGTGCCATGACGTTCGATTGGGCCACGGAGTTGGAGCGGGAGGGCACCGCGCTCGGGGACGCCGCCGCAATGGATCTCACGGCGTCAGTGCCGGCGGCGCCGGGGTGGGACACGACCGAGTTGCTCCGGCACGTGGGCTTGCTCCACGTGCGCTCCAGCGTGATCGTGCGGACCGGGACGATGGAGCGCCCGACCCGCCGCAACGGGATGCTGCCGGAGCCTCCCGAGGATGGGGTGCTGGAGTGGTACCGAGCCAACCTCGCCGCGCTCGTCGTCGACATCCGCGCCATCGATGACCCGGACCGCCCGGTGTACTCCTTCGCCCCGGCTCACCAGCGGGCCGGGTTCTGGCCCCGCCGCATGACCCAGGAGACCACCATCCACCGTGTCGACGCCGAGCAGGCCGTCGGGGCGCCGATCGCCCCGATCGCCCCGGCACTCGCCGCTGATGGGATCGACGAGGTCTTCACCGTGTTCGTACCCACGTTCGGTGCCGGCCGCTCCACCGGCGACGGGCGCATGGTGCATCTGCACGCCACCGACGCCGACAGCGAATGGTTGATCCGGTTCGCCCCGAGCGATGTGGTGGCCGAGCCCGGACACGCCAAGGGCGATGCCGCCGTGCGCGGCCCGGCGGCCGAGCTGCTGCTGTGGCTGTGGGGACGGCGGCCCCTCGCCGCGCTCGACGTGATCGGCGACCACGACGCCGCGGAGCGACTCCGCGAGGTCACCACGTTCTGAGCGCCCCGGCGACGACCGGCGCTCTCCTTCGGACGCAAAGGAGATCGCCATGCCCATTCCTCAGCGAACACTCGGCTCGGGGGGACTGGTGGCGGGCGCCATCGGTCTGGGCTGCATGAGCTTCAGCCCGACCTACGGCGGCTTCGAGGGCTATGACCCGACGGAGACCATCAACCGGGCGCTCGATCTGGGTGTCACGATGCTCGACACGGCCGACGTGTACGGCCCCCGCACGAGCGAAGAAGTCGTTGGACGGGCCATTCGCACGCGTCGCGACGAGGTCACGCTGGCCACCAAGTTCGGGATCCGGCGAGCCGGCCCGGTCGAGCCAGGGCAGCGCCAGGTCGATGGCCGGCCCGAGTACGCCCGCTCCTCCATCGAGGGGTCGTTGAGCCGCCTCGACGTCGACTACGTCGATCTCTACTACTTGCACCGACCCGATCCGGACGTACCGATCGAGGAGACCGTCGGCGCCATGAGCGAACTCGTGGCGGCGGGCAAGGTGCGCTACCTCGGCCTCTCGGAGGCATCGGCGGACACGGTGCGGCGCGCCGTTGCCGTGCACCCGATCGCCGCGTTACAGAGCGAGTACTCGCTGTTCAGCCGGGACATCGAAGGCGACATCATCGACACCTGTCGGGCCCTCGTCGACGTCGTGCGCTCGATCGCCGATGCCCACGGGGCGGCTCCCGGGCAGGTTGCGCGGGCGTGGGTGCTCGCCCAAGGCGACGACCTCGTGCCGATCCCAGGCACCAAGCGCATCGCGTATCTCGAAGAGAACGCTGCGGCGGCGGCCCTGGCGTTGACCGAGCCCGACTTGGCCCGCCTCGACGACCTGTCGGCCCAGATCACGGGCGAGCGCTCGGCCATGCAGGGCTGGATCAACCGCTCCACCCGGCCGATCGACGCCTGACGTCCATACCGCAGCCCTGCGCCGCGCCAGCCTCGATCGCCGACTTGCGGGAGGCGAAGGGACCGAACGACGCTGACGGACATGGCCCTCGCACACAACGGATCGGTGGACATCTACTACGAGACCATCGGTGATCCGGCCGATCCGACACTGGTGCTCGTGAACGGCCTCGGGAGCCAGTGCATCAACTTCCGGACCGAGTGGTGCCACCGTTTCGCCGACAAGGGGTTCCAGGTGGTGCGCATGGACAATCGTGACGTCGGGCTCTCCACCCACTTCTCCGACGTCACGCCCGATCTCGCCGGTCTCATCGCCGCCCTCACAGCCGGCCAACCGGCCTCGGCGCCCTACACCCTGTCGGACATGGCCGCCGACGTCGTGGCCGTCGTCGATGCCCTCGGCCTGGCGCAGGTGCACGTGATGGGGCTGTCGATGGGCGGCATGATCGTGCAGACGCTCGCCATCGAGCACCCGCAGCGCCTGCGCTCGATGACGTCGGTCATGTCGACGACCGGTGAGCCCGACGTCGGTCAGCCGAGTGCCGAGGCCCGCAACCGGCTGTTCGGGCCGCCCGCGACCGACCGGAAGTCGGCCATCGCCAACCATCTCGCCGGGCTGCGCATCTGGGGCAGCCCGGGCAAGGTCGACGAGGAGGCGCAGGCGCGCTTCGCCGGCGAGGCCTACGACCGCGCCTTCGACCCGGCCGGCGTGGGCCGGCAGATCATGGGCGTCACGGCCAGCGGGTCCAGGGCCGACGCGCTACCCGGCGTGCGCGTCCCGACCCTGGTGATGCACGGCAGCGCCGACACCCTGATCGACCCGAGCGGCGGCCGGCGCACGGCTGAGCTGATCCCCGGCGCCCGGTTCGTGCTGTTGGAGGGCATGGGCCACGACTACCCGCAGGCGTACTGGGACGAATGGGTCCAGCTGGTCGTCGACCACGCCATCGAGGCGAACTGACCGAGTCGCCCTTGGCCGTCGGCGCGCCCCGAGGTCTACGGTGCCGGCGTGCCCCCGTTGAGGCACTCCCGTGAGCCGTGGGAGGACAGGGTGGATTTCGATTACAGCCCGAAGGTGCGAGACAGCATCGAGCAGGTCGAAGCGTTCATGGCCGAGAACGTCTACCCGCGCGAACGGGAGCACCATGACTTCGTGATGGCGCCCGAGAACCTGTGGAAGCAGCCACCGGTCGTCGAGGAGCTGAAGGCCAAGGCGAAGCAGGCCGGTATCTGGAACTGGTTCCTTCCGGCCGAGTACGGCGACTGGAGCCCGGGGTTCACGAGCCTGGAGTTCGCCCCCGTAGCAGAGATCATGGGCCGCCAACCGTGGTCGTTCGAGGTGTTCAACTGTTCGGCGCCCGACCGGGGGAACATGGAGGTGCTGGCCAAGTTCGGAACGCCCGAGCAGCAGGACCAGTGGCTGCGCCCGTTGCTGGCGGGCGAGATCCGTTCGACCTACGCCATGACCGAGCCGCAGGTGGCGTCGTCGGATGCCACCAACATGCAGCTGACGATCCGGCGCGACGGCGACGAGTACGTCCTCAACGGGCGCAAGTGGTGGAGCAGCAACATCATGCACCCGCTCAACCAGATGCTCATCACGATGGGCGTGTCCAACCCGGACGCTCCTCGCCATCAGCGGCACTCGATGGTGATCGTGCCGCGGGACACCCCTGGACTCGAAGTCGTGCGGCTCGTGGAGGTGTTCGGGAACTACCACTCGCCGGGCGGCCACGGCGAGCTGAGGTACACGGACGTGCGGGTGCCGGTGGAGAACCTCATCCTGGGCGAGGGCCAAGGGTTCACCATCGCCCAGGGACGCCTCGGCCCGGGTCGCTTCCAGTACGCCATGACCTGTGTCGGGATGGCGCAACGGATGCTCGAGCTCATGTGCGCTCGTGCCGATCAGCGCGAGGCGTTCAATCGCAAGCTCAGCGAGAACTCCTCGGTCCGCCAGGACATCGCCCGGGCCCGATGCGCCATCGAGCAGGCTCGGCTGCTCGTGTTCAAGGCCGCCGCGGCGATGGACAAGGCGGGCGCCAAGGGCGCGGCTGACTACATCTCCATGGTGAAGATCATCGGGCCGAAGCTGGCCCACGACGTCGCCGAACGAGCCATGCAGATCTTCGGCGGCAAAGGCGTCAGCGGCGACACGCCCATCGCCGAGATGTACACGATGGGCCGGCTGATGCGCATCGCTGACGGTCCCGACGAGGTGCACATGAACCAGCTGGCCAAGCTCACCATGGCCCAAGTCGAGCTGCAGCGCCAGGCCGGCAAGGGCGGCATCTCCTGGTACGGCGACTGATGGAGCCTGCGGCGAGCACGGCCGGTGCATCGCGACGGGTGCGGTTCCTCGCCGTCGAGGCGGTCGAGGTGGCGGCCGGGCTGATCGGCAGCGAGACCGTGGCCGCCCGGTGGGACGAGCGGAGTGCGCTCGCCGGGATGACGGTCGGGGCGCTGTGCGCCCACCTCGTACGCGCGGCCGGGTCGGTGCTGGCCTACCTGGACCGCACCGACCCCGACGCTCGACCGGCCGGCGATCTGCTCACGCCGGTGACGTACTTCCACGCCGCCATCGACTCGCCGATCCACGAGCGGATCAAGGAGGTGTCGGCGACCGAGGCGGCCGCCGGCCCCGCCGAGGTGGCATGCCACTGCGCCGACGTGGCCGCCAAGATGCGGATTCGTCTGGCCGAGGAACCGACCGACCGGCTGGTCGCCGCGCTCGGTGGCCGGATGCTGAGCCTCGACGACTTCTGCCGCACCCGGTTGATCGAGGTGCTGTTCCACCTCGACGACGTGGCGGCCAGCGTCGGGGTGCCGTGCCCGGACACCGACCCTGAGGGGCGCAGCATCGTCATCGACATCCTGATCGGCATCGCCCGCCAGCAGCACGGCGACTGGCCGGTGCTTCACGCGTTGGCGCGCGACGAGCGCCGAGAAGCGGACGTGTTCCCCGTGTTCTGAGCTGCCACGAGTGGTGGTGGCACACCCTCCGAGCCGCATGCTCGCCCCCTTCCCTGTGGCGGCGTTCTGGGTTGAAATGAGCGGGACGGGAGAGGGGACGCTTCGTGGCTTTCGCGGGTTTCTGGACTCGAGCCTCGATGCGACGGGGATGGCGGACGCTGGCCGGCGTCGCGCTGCTCTTCGGGCTGATCGGTGGCCTGTCGCTGTTCTGCATCGCCGGGGCGCGACGTACGCAGTCGGCCTATCCGCGTTTTCTCCACTCGGCCAACCAGTCGACGATGGCGGTCGACGTCGGCGGGCTCGACAGGGGCGGATACGAGACGCTGGACGCGATCGCGCAGCTCCCACAGGTCGTCCAGGCGCGGGCCTACGCCGGCTTCTACGTGGCGCCGTGGGTCGATGGTCAGCCTGACCTCTCGCAGAACTTCGAAGCGGTAGGGAGCCTCGACGGTCGCTACTTCGACCAGGATCGATTCACGCCGACCAGCGGTCGACTTCCCGATCCGAACCGGGCCGACGAGGTGGCGGTCAACGAGCAGGCGGCGCGTCTCTTCGGCTACCACGTGGGCCAGGAGCTCGATCTCGCCACGGTGAGCCGATCGGACGTGGAGGACGCGCCCAGCCCAGGCGCGGAGCAGGACGTCCAGCCGCGGCTGCTGATCCATTCGACCATTGTTGGAGTGGGCGCCTTCGTCGAGGAAGTCACGCAGGACGATACCGACCGCTCGCCGCTGGTGCTGTTGACTCCGGCGTACGTGAAGGAGGCCAAGGGGTTCGAGCTCTACGCGTGGCAGGGCCTCGTGTTGCGCAACGGAGACGCCGACGTCGCCGCCGTCACGAAGGCGATCACGGAGGCGTCGGGCGGCGGGCCCCAGATCTTTCGGGTCACGTCGACCGATACGTTCCATGCCGAGCAAGCGATGCGTCCGGTGTCGCTTGCCCTCGCCACCTTCGGGGTCATCGCCGGACTCGCAAGCCTCGTGCTGGTCGGCCAGGCGCTGGGGCGCCACATCCGTAGCGAGCGCGTGGAGCACGGCATTGCTCGCTCCCTCGGCGCTGGGCCGCGTCAGCTCGCCGCGGTCACCGCCATCGGCCCGGCGATCGCCGCCCTCGTCGGTGTCGTGCTCGCCGTCGCCACTGCGGTGGTGGCGTCACCGGCCATGCCGATCGGACAGGTGCGACGCGTCGAGGCGGCGCCGGGGATCAGCGCCGATTGGACCGTGCTCGGGGTGGGCGCTGCCGTCTCGGTCCTGGTCTTGTTCACGGTGATCGGGCTCGTAGCATGGCGAGAGACGTCACCGCGCGGTGCAACGCCGCGCCGCGAACACTGCACGTGCCAGTCGCGTCGCCGCGGTCGCGTCAGCGAACCTGCCTCCGACGGCGGCGACAGGCGTGCGCTTCTCCTTCGTGCCGGGACACGGATCGGCTGCGGTGCCCGTGCGCTCGGTGATGGCCGGTGCCGTCATCGCGGTCGCCGCGCTCGTTGCCGCGGTGACCTTCGGGGCCAGTCTGCAGCACCTCGTGTCCAACCCCCGACTGTTCGGTTGGAACTGGGATGTCGCGCTCGTGGATGGCAACGGCTACGGCAACTCGAATCCACGAGCAACCGAGCGCGTCTTCGCGGCAGACGGCAACATCGAAGCCTGGTCCGGCGCGTTCTACGGCGCCACGGACGTCAACGGTCTGAACGTGCCGCTGCTGGGCATGGACCCCTGGAGCTCGATCACCCCGCCGATACTCGAAGGCCGCATGGTCGGACGTCCTGGCGAGATCGTGCTCGGGACGGCCACCCTCGCCCGGCTCCACGTGGGCATCGGCGATACGGTGCACACGACGTCGGGACCGGCGATCGTCGTCGGGTCGGCCACGTTACCCACCATCGGCGTGGTACACGGCGACCACACGTCGCTCGGCGTCGGCGGCATCGTCGTTCCCGAGCAGGTGCCGGGCTATGACCGCAACAGGGCGGGCAGCGACCCGAGCTCACCTACACAAGGGACCGCAGCCGATGAATATGGCCCGAACGTGCTGTTCGTGCGCTTCCGGCCGGGAACGAACGAGCGGGCCGCGATCGAGCGACTCAACGGCGAGATCGACCAGATCGCCGACTACAACGGCATCGCAACTGCGAACGTGCAGCGATCGGCCGAGATCGTGAACGCCGACGACATCACGGGCTCGTCGGCCTTGCTCGGCGGCGCGGTCGCGCTGTCGGCACTGGCATCGCTCATGCTGGCGCTGACCGCCGCGGTGCGCCGTCGCCGGCACGACCTCGCGCTGCTCAAGGCACTCGGGTTCACCCGCCGGCAGGTCTCGGCCACGATCGCCTGGCAGGCGACCAGCACCGTCGCGGTGGGACTGCTCATTGGCGTGCCGGTCGGTATCGCTGTCGGCCGGCTGACATGGACGCTGTTCGCCCGCCAGCTGGACGTCGTCGCGGAACCGGCCGTTCCGATCATTGTCATCGCGTTCATCGCCGTCGCCGCGCTGGTGGCCGCCAACGCGCTGGCCGCCTTCCCGGCTCGCTACGCCCGCACGGTGCCGGCGGCGCTGGTGATCCGCGGCGAGTGAACACCGGCGCGCCGACCTCCTGGGAACCCACCAACGACGTCGCTCTCGGGGCTCGACCGCAGCCACGTTACGCTCGTCGCCGTGGAGCAGACATTGGAGGGAAAGGTCGCCATCGTGACGGGCGGGTCGAGAGGTATCGGCTTGGGGATCGCTCAGTCCTTCGTCGACACCGGCGCCGCCGTCATGCTCGTGTCGCGCAAGCCGGACGGGCTGGAGGCGGCAGCGGCCGAGATCACACGGGCGGCGCCCAGTGGTGACGTGGCCTGGTTCGCAGGGCACGTCGGGCGAGCGGAGGATGCCGAGGCGTGCGTGCAGGCGACGCTCGACCGCTTCGGCGCGGTGGACATCCTGGTGAACAACGCCGCCACGAACCCGTACGCCGGACCGACCATCGGCGTCGACGCCGCTCGACTCGACAAGACCTACGAGGTCAATCTGCGGGGCCCGCTGCTGTGGTCGCAGGTGGCCTGGAACCGCTACATGCACGACCACGGTGGTGTGATCATCAACATCGCCGCCGGCGGGGCGTACGCCACCTCCAGCCAACTCGGCGTGTACTGCATGTTCAAAGCGGCGCTGGTGCATCTCACCAAGCAACTCGGTGCCGAGCTCGGCCCCAAGGTGCGGGTGAACTGCATCGCCCCGGGGTTGATCAAGACCGACTTCGCCCGCGTCCTGTGGGAGGGCGACCGCGGCGCCAAGGTCGCGTCCGGCCTGCCGCTCCAGCGTCTCGGGGAGGCGTCCGACATCGGCGACGCGGCGGTGTGGCTGGCCGCCAACGCCACGTGGATGACCGGTCAGACGATCGTGCTGGACGGCGGCGGGCTGGTCCGCTTCCTGGAGGAAGGCGTCGACGAATGACGCGCCGTACCGCTCGTGGGCTTCAGTGCGGTTGCGGTTCGGGTCCTGGTTGCTCAGGTCCTGGTTGCTCGGCAACCACCAGGTAGCGGCGGCGGGCGAGGCGCACGCACAGCTCCACGTCTTCAGGCAGAAGGTGGCGCTCGGCGACGAGCTGCCGCGCAGCCGACCGCACCGCGTCCTCGTAGGCGGCGATGCTCGGGTGGCGCTCCTCGAGCGACGCCCGAGGGTCGCCGAGGCGCTCTCGCTCGGCGGCCGTGCGGGCGAACGGGACGGTCGAGCCGAAGTAGTCGATGACCTGCCCCGCCCCGCCGCTGCCGGCATGGCGGGGATTGAAGCCGAGATGCGTCGCGACCGGCACGCTCACGTCGGGCATGCGCACGCCGGCGGTCTCGTTGCCGTCGACGTCGAGGGCCGACACCGCGCAGGGGTACGGCTCGCCGAAGGGCTCGGCCGGGTAACGGCCGATGCCGCGGTCGGCGCCGGGGCCGAGATCGAGCGCCCGCATGACCGCCAGCTGGGTCGGGTCCGGCAGCACGACTGACGGGATGGTTGACAGCTGCTTCAACACGTCGTCGCGACGGGTGGCGGAGCCGTCGGACCAGCGCGGCACGGCCGAAGGCGGTGGCCCCACGCCGTCGCAGACCCACTGGACGAGGTTCACGAGGGCACAGCGATACAGCGGTGTGTAGTCGACGAAGTTGAGCGGGTTCGCCCCGCGCGCGCCGCTCGGGCTGAGATCGGTCAGCTCGGCCGGCCCGGCGGCGTGCTGGGCGCCGGCGTACAGGTACCGGCGCACGAACGGCGCGTCGTCGACGTCGGATCCGTCGACCACGTCGGTGTGGGCCAGCGAGGCGTCACCGCGCCAGTACTCCGCCGCGGTGTCGACGAAGATCAGCTTCGGCGGGTCAGCCGCGGCGGCGACCCGCTCCAGGAGACCGTCGCGGCGGGCGGTGCGCGGGTCGTGCTGCGCGGTGTCGGCGAAGGGAAACCCGTGGCCGAAGCTCGGCGTCGGTTGCACCGACGGCTGCGCACCGCGATGGTTGAACTCGCCGCGGCGGGCGCCGGCCACCAGGCCCAGGGCCCCGTCGACGGCCCGCGCGCCGGACTCGTCCCGGTCGAGACCGAGGTACAGCAGATGGCGGATCAGGCGGCTGGTCTGTGACACCCCCGTCAACAGCACCCGATCCACCGAGCCGCTCAACGGGTTGTCGGGCCGATCCGATCGCACGAAGGCAGCCAGGTCTCGCACCGCCAGCAGGCCGGCGCCGACCACGCGGCAGCTCGCCGCCCGATACACCAGGTCGTAGATCCTCCCGGCGCGGATCCCTCCATCGACCCACAGATGGCACGGGTCGCGGCGCACCTCGCCACCCGACGCCAGCGCGAACTGCCACCGGCCACGCGGCACCAACGACGGCACCGAATGCAGCCCGTCACGCACGTACAACGTCGCCTCGGTGTCGTCCACGTCGACCGTCGGTATCGGCTCGTGGTTGCCGATCGGACCGACGTGCTGATCGGTCAGCGGCACCGACGCGACGTCGCCGGGCACCTGGACCCTGAGCTGCGTCCAGGGCGTCTCTGGCCTACCGTCGCCGTCGAGCACCAGTGGTGCGTCCAGACCCATGCGATCCTCACTGCGGGGCACGTCCCACTGCCAGCCGCACCACAGCAACGTGAAGCCGTGCCGCACGAGGAACCCGTCTCCCGCGGGAATCCGTCGCTGGGGCGGCACGTCGAGTACGGCCCGGTTGAACAAGCCGGTCATCAGGCGCCGGCCGCGGTTCGGCAAGTCGATGAGGGCGACTCGGTTACCGCCGGTCGGTACCACCGGCCGTAGCACCACCACGTCGCCGCTGAAGCGGACCCGGCCGCCGTCGTCGCGGGCGGCCTGGGCCAAGTCGACGATGTCCGCATTGGCGAGGGCCACGGGATCGACGGCGTACTGCGCGATGGCGTCGATGCGCTCGTAGGGACCAACGTCGCCAAACGTGGTGCCGCCCTCGTAGGGCTCGCGTTGCACGATCTCCAGACGAACCAGACTCACCGTGTGCACCCCCGAATCGACGATCATGCACCGCCCGACCCTGTCGGGCGCGCTCGAACCGACGACTCATCCTAGAGAGCGAGGCGGTGCCTGCTCCGTACCACGGCCGACCGGTGGCGCGGTCGGCCTACCGAACTTGTGGGCCGGCGCGCCGGCGGTCGTCACCGCGCGTGACGGACAGCGCTGACCACGGCCGGTTCTCGTGGCGCTTCAGTAGCGAATCCGCGGCAGAAGTACACCGAGAAGCTGATGTGCACCGAGAACCGCCCTCGTGACGCTCGCCCGGCGTGCGCTTCCGCTCGAGGAGGTCCCGCCGGGCGACCGCACCGCTACCACTCGTGCTCATCGGCGCCAGGCGAGTTCTCACCGACCATCCGAACGCGCCAACAGCGCCACCCACCGACGACCGTCCGCATTCACCGGTCAACGGCTCGGCCGCTCGGCCCTGGGTGACAGCGCTGAACCGTGCGGGTCAGATGTCTCGGATGACGGGAAGCTCGCCGGAGGCGATGGCGGCCAGGATGGCGGCGTGGTCTTGCTCGTTGCGGCGGGCGTAGTCGACGGCGTAGGTGGTGATGGCGCAGTCGAACGTGTCGTCGTCGCCCACGTAGCCGGTGATGGCGGTGGCGTCCCCGGAGCGGGCATGGGCCCGGGCGAGCACCCCGCCGCACACACGGGCGTAACGGCTCAACCCCTTCGGGCCCATCTCCTCCACCGCGGCGGAGGCTTTGCCGTCCCAGAGCTGGCGGACGTAGTAGTCGGTGGTGTCGGCCTGACCCTCGTAGTGGCTCCAGCCCAGGAACACGTCGACGGCACTCTGCACCAGTTGCTGGCCCTCGACGACTCGTCGACCGTGCTCTCCGGGCAGATGGTTCCCGGCGTACCGCTCCAGCACCGACGGTCCCGCTTGTTTCACCTGCAGGAACAGTGGTTCCTCGTCGCCGGACTCCAGCAGGGCGACGAGGCATCGCGTACCGACGCTGCCCACGCCGACCACCTTGACGGCGAGGTCGGTGGCCCGGTAGTAGCGCAGCAGGTGACGCCGGTCGGGGGTCAACGACTGCAGGTACTGCGCGAAGAACGCCCGGAGGCGGTGCAACTCGGACTCGAGCTCGTCGGCTTCGAACCGGCGGATGAGCGGTGGACGGTTACGGATCCGGCGGCGACCGTCGATGATCTCGGTCAGCTTGGCCAGCGCGCCGAGCCGGTTCTTGCGACCGGCCCCGGCCCTCGCGGCGTCGATCCTCTTCGTCGAGCCCTTTCCACCCACCCCGCCCGCCAGTTGTCCCAACGCGTCGAGCTCGAGCCTGAAATACCACACGTCGACGGGATCGAGCGTGGCGGCGGCGGCCAAGATCGTGCGGTAGCCCGCCGCCGATGCCGCGGCGGCTCGGGCGCACTGCTTCTTCTTGAGCCCGATGCTGCGACCGGCCACGGCAACGCTCGCGGCGAGGCGTTTGACATCCCACTCGAACGGACCGGGCGTCGTTTCGTCGAAGTCGTTGAGGTCGAACACGAGCCGGCGATCCGGCGCCGCGAACACGCCGAAGTTCGACAGGTGGGCGTCCCCGCACAGCTGCACCGTCAGATCGGTGTGCTTCGTGACCGCCAGGTCGCTGGCCATCAGCGCCGCGGCGCCACGGTAGAACGTGAACGGCGAGACGCTCATGCGACCCCACCGGATCGGTACCAGCTCCTGCACTCGACCGGCATCCTGGGCCCGCAGGGTCCTCAACGGGTCGCGGGCGGTGCCGCCGGTGTCGGCCAGGGCTTCGAGCGGCACGACCTCTCGTGCGGCCCGACCCGACTCGTACCGCTCACCCCGCGTTGCCAGCCGGCCGTTCATCGATGCCAATCCGGTCGTAGCCATGACCGGAACCTAGTAGCGGTACGTGAGTCGAGAGTTGTTGTTGCCGCAGGTAAGGATGCACCGCATGGACTACGACGCGATCGCACAACACTTCCTGGTGCCGACGGGCGCGGCGCCAGCGCTGATCGAACCGCGGCGCACCGCGGCACGCGCGCTCCGCGACGCGTGCGAAGCGGTGGCGACGATCGGGTGGTGGTCGCGCCCGGCGGCGGTCGGCTTCCTCGACCTGGGTCACGACTTCTTCGACGGATACGTGTGGGGCCGGGCTGCGTCCCTCGGTCCGTCGGTGGCCGCGCCCGTGGTCGTGGCCGCGTTCGGGGTGTTCGACAGCGCCCTGCTCACCGCGGTGTTCGAGCAGGGCCGCTCGATCTCGACCCACGATGCCATCCTGTCGGCCCGAGCGGCGGGCGCGTCGGCGGGGCTGGCGGCGGCGACGGCCGACGTCGACGGGGCGCTGGTCGACGCGTTCGGTGACCGATTGCTGGTCGCGTGCGACTCCCTTGACGGCATCGGCCGGCCCCTGTTCGGCGCGCTGCGCGGGTTGCCGGTCCCCGACAGTGCCTACGGTCGGGCGTGGCGCGCGGCCGAGCTGGTTCGTGAGCACCGGGGTGACGGCCACAACGCCGCGGTCGTGGCCGCCGGTCTGGACGTGGCCGAGGCCAACGTGCTGACCGAGGTGTGGCTCGGCTACCGGTTGGGCGAGTACTCGGCCAGTCGGGGCCTCGGGCCCGAACGGCTGCGGTCGGCGGCCGACGGGCTTCAGGCGCGAGGGTGGTTCGACGCCGACGACGGGCTCACGGTGGCCGGTCGGGCGGCGCGCGACGACATCGAGGCGGCGACCGACCGCTCGCAACAGGCGCTGATCGAGGCGTTGGCCGACGATCTGGCGGCGGTGATCGCGCAGGGAACGACGCTCACCGACGCCGTCCTGCGGGCCCAGGCCGCCCCCGCCGACCCCCGCAAGCGCGCCGCCGGCTGACGCGGTGGCCCGGTCGTGATCCGACCCGCGCCGCCCGGTCAGATTCCGCGCGGCCCGCGCGCTCGGGGGCGCAGGAGCGCGGTCGAGCGCGCAGCCTGCGCGAATTGCGGTGGACTGCGGAGCGGCGAGGGGCGCGCCGGCGCCGTAGGGTTCGCGCCGGTATGGACATCAGGCAACTTCGAGACGACGACGGCGAGCACGCCGCCCTGCACGATCTGGGCGGCGATGGACCGCCCCTGCTACTGACGCACGGCAACGGCCTCAACGCCGGGATGTGGGCGACCGTCGTGCCGCATCTGCGCCCCACGTTCCACTGCTTCGGGCTCGACTTCCGCGGGCACGGCGCGTCGCAGCAGGTGCACGAGCGAATCCCCGTCGAGCGCCACTGGTTCGTCGCCGAGATCCTCGCCGCCGTCGAGGCCATCGGCGGCTCGCCGGCGCTGGCCGCCGGCCACTCCCTGGGCGGGGCGACGCTGCTGCGGGCCGAGCAGGAGCATCCGGGCACCCTGAAGGCGTGCTGGGCGTTCGAGCCGGTGCTCGTCCCCGACACCTGGGACGCCAAGCCGCCGCCGTCGAACCTGGTCGAGGCGTCACGCCGCCGCCGGCTCGTGTTCGCCTCGGTGCAGGAGGCGGTCGACCGGTTCCGGTCGAAGCCGCCGTTTGCGAACTGTGAGCCGGAGGCGGTGTGGGCCTACGTCGAGCAGGGCAGCGCGCCGCAACCGGACGGAACCGTGAAGCTGACGTGCTCGGGCGAGACCGAGGCGAGCGTGTACGAGACGAACGAGCAGCTCGACTTCTCGCAGTTCGCCGCCATCGCCTGCCCGGTCGCCGTGGTCGCGGGGGCGGCGGTGGCGATGGGCAACGAGCTGCCGCCGATGGTGGCGCCACTGGTGGCCGACGCCCTCGGCGACGGTCGCCTGGAAGTGCTGCCGGGCGTGACGCACTTCGCGCCGATGGAGGACGGCGCACTCGTCGCCCGCTCCATCCTCGACCACGTGGAGCGGTTCGTCTGAGCGTCCCGTTGCTTCGCCCCACGCCGGTGATCGGTGACAGCATGTCGCCATGGCCCCCTCGGCCCTCGACCAGCCCGCGATTCGATCCGTCACCGCCACGCCTGATCCACCTCCGGTCGGCATCCCGAACCCCATCCACGGCGAGGACGGGGCCAGCCGCGCCGGCTACGCCGGTGCGCTGGTAGCCGGGGTCCGGACGTACGGCTGGGTGGCCGAGGCGGTCGTGGAGGTGCTCGGCGCGGGGTGGCTCGACGATGGTTGGGCCGATGTGACACTGCGCCGCCCCCTGTACGCCGGCGAGGTGGTGACGATCGCGGTCGGGCCGTCCGGATCGGCGGCCGGTGGCTCTGGCACCGCAGGGGCCCGAACGGTGAGCGCCGCGGTGGGGGAGCGGGTCGTGCTCGACGGCACGGTCGGCCTCGGGCCCGCCTCGTGGGCGGACCAGATCGACCCACCCCAGCCAGGCCCGGCCCTCGACCCGCCCGCGCTGCGCCCCTCCTACACGATCGACACGGCCCCGGTCGGCCAGCCCCTGCGTCCTCTCGGGGCCTACGTGTCGGCCGCCGCCGCCCGGGCCCTCGCCCTCGACGATCTGGGTCAGGCCAGTTCCGGCGTCCCGGACGGCCGGATCCATCCCTGGTTCCTGGCCGCCCGCATGGCGCCTCTGACTCGTCACAACTTCACCTACGGCCCGACCATCCACGTGCGCACGCAGATCCAGCACCGGGGCCCGGCCGTGGCCGAGCAAGAGGTCGTGATCGGCGCCCGGATGGTCGAGGTCTACGAGCGCAAGGAGCACTGGTACCAGGTGCTCGACGGCCTCGTGGTGGGGGCGGGAGGTGCCCCAGGGTGTCCCGAGCTGGCCCGACTGCGCCACCACACGATCTTCCGCCCCCGGGGCACGGTCATGCCCCCACCCATCACCGGCGACCCAGCCGCCTGACCAGGGTGCCGCGTCCGGACGTGGCTGCGGCGGCGGGCGTGGCTGCGGCGGCGGGCGTGCCAGGATGCGCGAATGGAGCTCCACGAGTACAAGGACCGGTACTCGACGGCTGAGGTCAGCCGTGACGACGCCGGAGTAGTGACCATCCGCATGCACTGGCGGGGCAAGGCGCTGATGTGGGGTGGTCCGCCCCACCAGGAGCTGCCTGAGCTGTTCAACGCCATCGCGTCCGACCGGGAGAACCGGGTCGTGATCCTGACCGGTACCGGTGACACGTTCATCGGTCTGGGCGACGGCCCGAACCCGCTGGCCGACGGCCGGGCCAACGCGACCGTGTGGGATCGCATCATCTGGGAGGGCAACCGTCTTGTCGACCAGATGCTCGCCATCGAGGTCCCGATGATCGCCGCCGTCAACGGCCCGGTGTCGGTCCACTCGGAGCTGGCCGTGCTGTGCGACATCGTCCTGGCCGCCGACCACGCCTACTTCCAGGACGCCCCCCACTTCCCGGGCGGTCTCGTGCCGGGCGACAGCATGCAGATCGTGTGGCCGCTGCTGCTCGGGCCCAACCGGGGCCGGTACTTCCTGCTGACCGGCCAGAAGATCCACGCCGCGGAGGCGCTTCAGCTCGGGATCGTGGGCGAGGTGCTCCCCGCCGGCCAGGTACTGGCCCGCGCCCAGGAGATCGCCGCCGGGCTGGCCCAGCTGAACCCGATCCTGCTGCGCAACACCCGCCACGCACTGGTCCGCCCGCTGCGACGGGCCATGGCCGATGACCTCCACACCGGCCTGGCCTTGGAAGCCGTCGCCTCCATGTCGGGCCGGGAGTGGAACCGGGCCAAAGAAGAGGGCTCGTGAGCACACTGGAAGGTCCTCTCGACGGCGGCGAACGCGACGGCCCTGTGGTCCCGGCGTTGCCGGACAGCGCATCGTCGTAGCGGCTGCCGGCGAGGATCACCCGCCACTTCTTCGGGTGAGCGTCCTCAGGCGCGGGTGTCGCCCGGGATGGTGCGGTCGGTGAGGAACAGGTTGAGGCCGTGGGCGGGCGCGAGGTCGAGGTGGACGTCGTGTTCCGAGGTGCGGGTCGTCGCCACGCCGTGCTCGGTGAGGAAGGCGATGGCCCGCTCGAGGTCGCCCGAGGCGAACGTGACGGCATGCACCGCGTTGCCGGCCGCCGCCAGGTCCCGCCCCTCGGGGCTGGACGTGTCGGCCGGAGCGGCCACCTCGACGACGGTGTCCTCGCCGATGGCGTAGAAAGTGCGGGCGACGGTTGCGTCGGAGGTGTCGGTGTGGAGCAGTTGGCCGCCGAGGACGTCGCCGTAGACCCGGTGGCCGGCGGCGGCGTCGCCGAACAGCACGGTCACGTGCGAGGTGCGCAGCAGGCCCAGCGGGTGCTCGCGCCACGGTGCGGTGGTCCAGTCCGGTTTCAGCCGGGGATCGGCGGCGAAACCCGATGGGCAGAACTCCAGCAGGGCCCCGGTGTCAGCGGGATGCGTCCAGATGGCAGTGGCGTCCGCCGGGTCGGTCACCGGCCGGCCGGTGAGACCGACGAGGCGGACGCCGTGACCCAGGAGCCGGGCGGCGAACGGCTCGATGTCGTCCACGTACCACGCAATGGAGTGGAGGCGGTTGCCGAAGCGGGCCTTGAATCGGCCCAGCGGCGTCGCCGCGTCGGCGGGATCGGACGACGGCGCGATGGGCTCCATGCACTGGTCGCACACGATGAGCAGCGACGCCTCGCGCCGGGCGGCTTTCTCGTAGCGGCGGTAGTAGCGCTGACACGCGAAGATCTCGTCGTAGAGCAGGTCGGTGGCGTCGAGATCGTCGACGAGATGCGCCAGATGGAACAGTTTGCCGATCATCGTGGCACCCCTCGCTCGATGCCGCGACCTTAGCGACGGCGTCGAACGCGCCGGAGCCGGAGTACCTGATCGAGCAGGTTCGCCGGCTGCCCGTCGGGGCCAGTCACGGCGCGCGGCGATTCCTCGCACCGTTCGATCTGCCAGTCGTCGTCGGTGAGGGCCAGTGACTCGTAGAGCTCGGCGGAGGTCGGCAGGTGGACCGAGGGTTGGTGGTGAGCCGCCCAGGGTGGGACCTCGGCGTGGCCGACGACCAGGAGGGTGCCGCCGACGCCGACCGCCGTGGCCGCCGTGCTGAGGATGGCCTCCCGAGGGAACGAGATCGGTGATTGGAGGAACTGGGCCGACACGAGGTCGAACTCACGATCGGGACGCCACTCGGCGAGATCGTGCCCTTGCCACTCGATGCGGTCCGCCACGCCGGCCTCCTCGGCCTGCACCGCGCCCCGACGCAGCGCGGTGGCACTGATGTCGACGGCGACGACCCGCCAACCCTGCGTGGCCAGCCACACCGCGTCGCCGCCCTCGCCACAGCCGAGATCCAGCGCAACACCCGGTGCCAGGCCGGTGACCTCCGATACCAGGACCTGGTTCGGCCGCCCGCTCCAGACGCGCTCCTGGCTCGTGTAGCGCTCCTCCCAGAACTGCTGTGCTGTCATGCGGCGACCGTACGAGTTTCGACGCCATGTGAAGCGGCGCCTCGCCCTCGATCATCTTCCCGGGCTGGCCGCCGCCCTCGGGGTGACGGCCGACGAGTTGCTGGGTGCCTCCCCGCAGGCCGACCCGAGGGTTCGGAGCGCGTCGCGCACCCACGACGGATTGACCATGTGGCCCCTGACCCAACGTTCGCCGGCGGGCGGGCTGCACGCCTACAAGATCAACGTGAGCGGTAAACGGCGACGGCCGCCTGACCGGCTCCCCGCGCACGAGGGCTACGAGTGGGTCTACGTGCTCTCGGGAGATCTCCGGCTGCGCGTTGGTGATGTCGACTTCACCATCGGTCCCGGGGACGCGGTTGAGTTCTCGACGCTGACTCCGCACTGGATCGGCGCCGTCGACGGACCTGTCGAGGTACTCGCCATCTTCGGTCCGCAGGGCGAACGGATCCATCTTCACTGAGCGCTGCGAGGCGGGCCTGTAGTACAACCCTGCCCATGACCGGCATCGGTGGCGGTGACGCACGGCTTCGGCGGAGCGGTCCCCTGGAAGGCGTGCGGGTGCTGGACGCGTCCGACGCCTCGGCTCGGCTGGCCGGCAAATTGCTGACCGAGATGGGTGCCGAGGTCCTGCGCCTGCGAGCCGGTGAGGCCGGTCCTGCCATGTCGACCGTGCCGGGCGGCCTGCTCGACTGGTGGCACGACGGCGGCACGTCGTTGCTCCCACTCGAGTTGGAGCAGCCGGATGATCGTGCCCGCCTGCTCCACCTCGTACCGCACGCCGACATCCTCATCGAGACCGAGGAGCCGGGGCGGCTCGACCGGCTCGGGCTCGACCGGGCCACCCTCGCGGCCGCCAACCCCGGTCTGGTGCACGTCTCGATGACGCCGTTCGGCGCTGACGGCCCCCGGGCGAGGTGGCGGTCGAGCGATCTGGTGATGGCCGCCGCCGGCGGGATCTTGTCGGTCAACGGGCTGGCTGACGAGCCCGTGGCGGTGTGGGGTCGCCAGATGGACAACATCGGTGGCCTCTACGCCGCCATCTGCGCGCTCGCTGGTCTCCGCCGGGCGCGGGCCACTGGGAGAGGCACCCACTTCGACCTGTCGCACCAACAGAGCATCGCGTCGTGCACCGAGCACGTCCTGATGTTCTGGTGGTGGCCGGAGGTGTTCGCCGCCCTGGGGGCCCCGATCGCCGGCCGGCAGGGCTCGCTGCACTGGGTACGCGCCTACGAGGTCGTGCCGTGTGCCCGCGGGTACTGCATGGTCTCGCCGAGTGCGGGCGGTGTGCCCGAGCTCATCGCCTGGATGACCGAACGAGGGCACCCGCCCGACCTGCCCGACGACCCCGCGGCGATGTCGACGCCGGCGGCGATCGCCTCGTTCATGGCGGCGCTGCGCGAGTTCGCCGTCGAGCTCGACGCGACGGAGGTGTTCCTGGGTGGTCAGGCTCGGCACGTGCCGTTCGGCCACGTCCTGCCGGTACCGGACGTGGCCGAGTGCCCTCAACATCTCGCTCGTGGATTCTTCCGGCGCGTCGAGGGTGCGGCTGACGACGTGCGCGTTCCCGGACCACTGGCGCGGTTCTCGGACACGCCCTGTCCCGCTCCGCTGCCACCGCCACCGGGGGCGCTGACGCCGAGCGCACGGGACGCGCTCGTGGCGCGTTGGTCCGAGCGCGGCGACGCTGCCGCCCTTGCCGACCCTGATCGGAGTCGTGCGCCCGAGCGCGGCGCGGCCCCGCTGGCCGGCATCCGCATCGTGGACTTCACTCACGTGCTCGCCGGGCCGTTCGCCACGAGGTTGCTGGCCGACCTGGGCGCCGAGGTCATCAAGATCCAGACCGAGGTCCGCGCCCAGGGCATGCACAGCAGCGCCTTCCCGTACGCCGGCATGTGGAACCGGTCCAAGTCGTCGATCACGCTGAACATGGCCGACGAGCGGGCCGCCGGCGTGCTGCGGAGCGTGGTCGAGCAGTCCGATGTGGTGATCGAGAACTTCTCGGCGGGCGTGCTCGACCAGTGGGGCGCGGGATGGTCGTCGCTGTCGTCGTGGAACGACCAGATCATCTATCTGTCCATGCAAGGTGCGGGCGTCGACGGCCCCTGGCGTGACTACGTCACGTTCGCCCCCACCGTCCACGCGCTGTGCGGCCTCACCGCCCTCACGGGTCCGCAAGGCCGGCTCGACTGCGGACCAGGGGTGGCCGTCAACGACCACGTGAGCGGTTTGGCGGGCGCCCTCGCGCTGCTGGCTGCCCTCGAGGCGCGCCGGCGGACGGGCCGGGGTCAACACATCGACCTGTCGCAGCTCGAGGTCGGCACCTACCTCGTCGGCCCCGCTCTGCTGGACTGGCAGGTGAACGCCCGAGAGGCGCGTGCGGGCGGCACCCGAGACCCGTTCAGCGACCCTGTGCCCAACGATGTGGTGCGGGGCGCCGACGGTGACTGGCTGGCGGTAACCGCTCGCCACGACGACGACTGGCGCCGCCTCGCCCTGCTGGCCGAGGCCCCGTCCGGCCTCGACACCCTCGACGCCCGCCGCCGGCGACGCGACGAGGTCCACGAGCTGCTGGTCCGCTGGGCGACGCGTCACCCGGCGGCTGCTGCGGTCGACATGTTGCAGGGCGCTGGCGTGCCGGCGGCGCTCGTGCAGAACGCCGCCCACCTGACCGGCAGCGACCCACAGCTCCGCCACCGCGACTGGGTGGTGTCAGTGGAGAGCGGGATCTGGGGGACGCAGCACATGGACCGGTTCCCCGCCGAGCTTCGCGACGCGAACGGTGACCAGCTCGCCCTCACCTACCGGGCGTCGCCGTACCTCGGTGAACACAACTTCGAGGTGTACGCCGAGCTCTTGGGCCTGGACGAAGGCGAGATCGCCGAACGCATGGGCGACGGCCTGTTCACCTGAGCGCTGTTGACGTGCCGCATGGTGGCGCCAGCACCAGCGCCGACCACTCGCCGGAGGTTCGACCATCGAGCTCGATGAGCGGAGCGAGGAACCCGGCTACCAGCGAGCACTGCGATGGCGAGATCCCGCTCACCGCCAGCCAACCGTCGGGTGACACCCGCCGGACGAGCTGCGGCGCCAGCTCGACCAGTGCCGCCCGGCCGATGTTGGCCACGACGACATCGAACACGCCGTCGATCTCCCCGAGCGGAGCGCGCGTCGCCTCCACGTGCCGGTCCATGCCGTTGAGCGCGGCGTTGCGTCGGGTCGCCTCGACGGCGCCGGGGTCGATGTCGCGCCCGCCACGCCGTCCTCGGTGGTCGCGGCGACGATCATCACGTGAGGTTGCCACGCATCAGCCGCCGCGGCAGTCGCAGCGGCACGCCGCTCCAGCGGTGGCTCAGCGGGTCTTTGGGTGCGGATCAGGTCTTGGGTGCCGAAAACGTCGGCTGGCGACGCATCTCGCACCCAGAAATCTCCGGCCGAGCATCGGGTCAGGTGCGCTCGAGCCACTCGTTGAAGCGAGCGGGTTGCTTCTCGCGGAAGGACCGGGCGCCGGCCTTGGCGTCGGCGTGGTGGTCCGAGATGGCCGTCTTGGCGGCGATGTCTTCGAGGGCGTGAGGGAAGGACAGCTCGGCGGCGCCGTAGATCGACCGCTTGAGCAACCGCATCGCGACCTGTGGACCATCGGCCAGCTCCCGGGCGAGGTCGACGGCGGCGCCCGCCAGGTCGTCATCGGCCGTCACTTCGTGGACCAAGCCGAGTTCGAGGGCTTCGTCGGCCGACACGATGCGCTTGCGCATCAGGAAGTCCATGGTGCGCGCCACCCCGAGGTGCTGGACGAGCAGCCACTGGCCGCCCTCGTCGGGCAGCAAGGCGAAGCGCAACGTGGCGCTGCCCAGGCGCGCCGACCGAGCGGCGATCCGGAAGTCGCACGCCAGCGCGAACGAGAAGCCGGTCTGGATGGCGAACCCGTTGATCGCCGCCACCGTGAGCTTGTCGAGGTTGCGCACCGCGACGTTCACCGCCTGGCTGACGGTGCGCAACGCGTCGTACGTGCCGAGTGGCGTGTCGTGGCCGGCTCCGATCGGACCCATGACGGCCCCGGCGGTGTCCGCATAGGCCTTCATGTCGTCGCCGGCCCAGAACGCCCTGCCCGTGCCCGTGAACACCAGGACCCGCACGGCGTCGTCCATCTGAGCCCGAGTGAGCAACTCGACGAGATCGCGCTTCATGCCGATCGTCGACGCGTTCATGCTCTCCGGCCGATCGAACGTCACCGTGAGGATGCCGGGCTCCTCGAGCGTGGTCGAGAAACCCTCGAACGTACCTGCGTCCATGTCCCCCTCCTCGGTCGCCACGAAACCGTAGCGCCGTCGCAGGCGCGTCCTTGCCGGGCGGACTATGTGCCTGACCCCCGCACGTCGGCGATCGCGAGCGGCACCATCGCTTTGATCCCGAGCCGTCCGTTCTCACGGGTGAGCAGGTAGAGCACGTGGACCTGCTCGTAGGGATCGGCGCCCGCCCACCTGGTCACCGTGGCCTGGATCGCCGGTCGCCGCTCCCGCCGTTCGGTGAAGCCGGCTCGGGGTTCGTACGCGTCGGCATCGGCGAGGACGCGGATCTCGTCGATGGTGCTGCGGGTCCACTTGTCCGGCAGCGCCGGCCACAGTGGTGCCATCTCCGTCACGACCAGCGGCGGCCGGCCGCGTTGCTGGGCATCGTCGAGCGGGAACGGCAAGATCGTCACCGGCAGATGGAAGAAGCCGGCGAAGGCGGCCGTGTCGCGTGCATTGAACGCCGCGATGTAGCGCTCGTAGAAGTCACGCAGCTCGTCCACTTCGACTCCTCAGTTCGACGACGGGATGGGTGCCATCCGGGGGTTGCGCACGGCGCAGACCGTGCTGGCCCCGATGGGACCGAGGTGGTCGTGCAAGGTGCACACCGCGACCGAGACGCCGCTCGCGGCGACTCGATGGGCGGTCTCCGTGCCGATCCACTCGCCCTCGGGCAGCCGGCCGAGGTGCAGCGTGAGGTCGGCGTTGATGTAGTCGAGGCCCTCGGCGCCGAAGTTGGCCAACGGGCTGGCGAGGTCGGCGGCGAGCGCGGCGCGCACGAACGGCGACAGCTCGATACCGCGGATCAGCTGGCGACGATCGCGGACCCACGCCTGACGAACCCCCGGCGCACCGAAGGCGCGCTCGTCCGGCGATACCACGTCGAAGGAAGCGTCGTCGTCCAGATCAGCGGTGAGCTCGTCGGCCGGCGGCGCGTCCCAGGCCGGCGAGACGGCGACGGGATCGTCGGTCGGGTCTTCGGCGGCGCCGAGGAAGAGTGCACTGGCCCGGGAGACGTCCTTGCCGCCCATGCGCACGAGCGCGTCCATCGCCCGCACCCGCCGGCCACCCCGCACGAGGGTTGTCACCACTTCGGCCGGCTCCATAGGCGGGTTCCGGAACAGGTCCACGGTGAGCCGGGTGGGCACGAATCCGTCCATGCCGTGGTCGCGTTCGATCGCCCATGCCGCCAGCCCGGCGAGCAGGCGCCCATGGAGCATGTCGGTGGCCCACGGACCGACGGCCTTGGCGCCCGGGAGCAGTCCCGACTCGCTGGGAACGAAGAACGGTTCGACGGCCACCGCCGAGATCCTAGAGAGGTGCACGGTTCAGGCATTGCCTCGGGACGCCGGCTCCGGTTCGACCGCCGGCCTTTGTTAGTTTCGCCGAGTGAGCCCGCGCGACGGTGTGCCCGAGACGCCGGGGGCGACCGCCGTTGCCCGGCTCCCGCTGATCCCCACGACGGTGATCGGCAGCTACCCCCAGCCGTCGTGGCTCATCGACCACGACCTGCTGGTGGAGAAGGGTGTTCCTCGCACTCGGGCGGCCGACGTGTGGCGGGTCCCGCCCGAGGACCTCGACGGCGCCCTCGACGCCGCGACCCTGCTCGCCATCCACGACCAGGTTCGGGCCGGGATCGACATCGTCACCGACGGCGAGATCCGTCGGGAGAGCTACTTCAACCACTTCGCCAATGCGCTCGATGGCGTCGATCGCGAGCGGCTGGGCGAAGCCGTCAACAGGGTGGGGGGCCGATCGATGGTGCCGCTGGTCAGCGGCCCGATCCGGCGAGGCGCGCCGGTCGAGCTGGCGGCGGCGCAGTTCCTGCGGGGCGCCACCGACCGGGCCACGAAGGTGACCGTGCCGGGTCCGTTCACCCTCAGCCAGCTGGCGCAGAACGAGCACTATGGCGACCAGCGCGCCCTTGCCCTGGCCTACGCCGAGGCCATTCACGAGGAGCTCAGCGACCTCGTGGCGGCGGGCATCGATGTGGTCCAGCTCGACGAGCCGTACCTCCAGGCCAATGCCGCGGCGGCGCGCAGTTTTGCCGTCGAGGCCATCGATCGGGCCCTCGCCGGCATCGGGGCCACGACGGTGCTGCATACGTGCTACGGCTACGCCGTCTACGTGGCCGACAAGCGGGGTGGCTACCCGTTCCTCGCTGAGCTGGCGGAGTGCGCTGCCGACCAGTTGGCCATCGAGTTCGCCCAACCCCGGCTGGATCCGACGGTGCTCGTGCCGGTGGCGGCGAAGACGATCGTGCTCGGTGTGCTCGACCTGTCGACCAACGACATCGAACCACCGAACGTCATCGCCGACCGGCTACGGCGGGCCCTCGAGGTGGTCCCGCCGGAGCGTCTGGTGGCGGCGCCCGACTGCGGCATGAAGTTCCTCACCCGACCGGTGGCGTTCGCCAAACTGGTGGCGCTGGCGGAGGGCGCCGCGCTCGTTCGTGGGGAGGTCGGCTAGTGGCCGCAAAGAAGGCAGCCAAGAAACCGGTGCTCCTTGCCGGCGGCAATCCTCAGATCCCGAAGGGCGACGGTGACGCCCCCGTGCAGGCCTACATCGCGGCGATGCCGGACTGGAAGCGAGACGTCGGGAGCCGTCTCGACGCGCTCATCGTGCGCACCGTCGCCGACGTGCACAAGGCGGTGAAGTGGAACTCGCCCTTCTACGGCGTCGAGGGCGACGGCTGGTTCCTCAACTTCCATTGCTTCACGAAGTACGTCAAAGTGGCGTTCTTCCGCGGCTCGTCATTGCATCCGCCGCCTCCCGGCCAGTCGAAGCAGCAGGACGTGCGCTACCTCGACATCCACGAGGACGACCCGCTCGACGAGGCGCAGCTCGCGGCGTGGGTGACGCAGGCCAGCAAACTGCCCGGTGAGCATCTCTGAGGCCCTCGGCGACATCCGTCGCACAAGTGCTACGCTGGTGGTGTGATCTATGTTGCCTCCCGTGAGCTGCGGAACAACACCCGAGCGCTCCTCGATCGGGTGGCCGGGGGCGAGGCCATCACCATCACGGTGGACGGGCGGTCCGTCGCCGTTCTCCAGCCGGCCGGGCGGCGCCCCCGCTGGCTCAGCCGGCACGAGTTCGTCGGCCGGATCGTGGCCCATCAAGCCGATCCTGCCCTTCGGGAGGAGATTCGGGGGTTGGCGCCGGACACGACCGATGACATTCCGTTGCCGTGAGCTCGGGTCTGGCCGACACGACGGTCTTCATCGCCCGTGAGACAGGTCGGCCGCTGCGAGTGGACGAGTTGCCTGACCTGCTTGCCGTGTCGGTGATCACCATTGGTGAGTTGCGGGCCGGGGTGTTGGCAGCGGCTGATGTCACCGTCAGGGATCGGCGGCTCGTAACGCTCACTCAGGCACTCGCATTGGATCCTGTGCCGGTGGACGAGGCGGTGGCCGAAGCATGGGCCCGGCTCCGGTTGCTCCTGCGCGACCATGGCCACCGCATGGCGGTCAACGACTCATGGATCGCGGCAACGGCACTCGCCCTGCAGGTCCCGGTCGTGACGCAGGACGACGCCTACGTGGAGCTCCCCGGCCTTGATGTGATCCACGTCTGACGGCCGCGGCACCGTGGCTATCGCTGCAGGACGGTGGAGCTTCCTGCCAGTCCGGTGGCGAGCAGGCGGGTGAAGATCTCCTGCCCGACCTTCGCGTCGACGAGCTCATGGGCCAGTGCCGCCTCGACCGCTCGGGCCGTGGGAAGCTCCAGCGACTCACGGGCGCCCAACGCCAGCGCGGCGGCGCAGTTGGCGATCCCCTCGACCGTGCTGCCGATGGCCTTGCGGGCCTGCTCGAGCGTCTGGCCGCCACCCAGCAATCGACCGAACCGGCCGTTGCGGCCCCCGAGACAGGTGACGTAGAGGTCGCCGGCGCCGGCCAGGCCGAGCACCGTGTCGGCCCGGCCACCGAGCCGCTCCGTCAGGCGCACCATGTCGATCAAGCCCAACGCGAACACCGCCGCCCGCGCGTTGGCGAACTCGTGAACGGACGCCCACTCCACCAGCCGATCGGAGAACCCTTCGCACATCCCCAGGGCAACAGCCACGACGTTCTTGAAGGCCGCACCCGTCTCGGCGCCCACGACATCGTCGGTCACAACGGTGCTCAGGGACCGGCCCCGCAACAGTCGGGCGATGGTCTCCGTGGTGGCGCGATCGTGGCCGGCACAGACCAGTACGGTCGGCGCGCCCACGGCGATCTCGGGCGCCAGCCCCGGACCGGCGAGGGACACGACGCGGTCGATGCCGCCCAGCAGTCCCGACGCCACCTCGGTCGGCGACTCCATGGTGTCGGCCTGCCAGCCCTTCGTGGCCATGACCCAACTGGCGCCGGCCCTTCCTCTCGGAATGGCATCGGCGAGCACCGGACGCAGACCCTCCGTCGACACCGCGACGACGACGGTGTCGGCAATGGCGAGGTCGGCGTCCCACTCCCCGTACGGGCGGCACGGCACCGTGGGATGGGTCAGCCCCAGTGCCGGATGCGCATCACCGGCGCGCCACGCTTCCACCGCCGCACCGTCCCACTCCGTGGCCAGCAGCACCGTGTCCGGGTGCGCCCGCGCGAAGTGCATCGCCAGCGCCGCTCCCATTGCGCCGGCCCCGATGACGGCGATCATGGCTCGCCCTCGTCGATCACGGCTGATCGCAGCTCATGGAACGAGTCCACGATGTTGTCGACCAGATCCCATTGGCTGGGAAGTGCATCGCGACACGTCACCACGCCGAGGTGGAGCTGGTCGTCGTAGGTGACGAGTGAGATGTGCAGGCCGACCCCCTCGCTGATGACCGAGAGCGGGTAGTTGGCGACGAGGCGGTGCCCACCGCAGTACACCGCGTGTCGGGGCCCCGGCACGTTCGAGATGGTGAGGTTGAACGGCGGGCTCGCCATGTCGTCGATGGGGATGGCCCCGACCAGGCGGGCGGCGAGACCGGCGACGGCGGGCGGCGCGTAGCGCGTCATGTCCTGCAGCAGGTTGGCCGGCACAGCGTCGTGGCGCTCCTTGGCCAATCGCATCGCCTGGTGGGCACTCGCCAGTCGGTGACGGGGATCGGCCTCGTTGGTCGGCAGCGGGGCGATCATCATCGACACGTGGTCGGCCAGGTCGTCGACACCACTGCGAACGAGGACGGGAACGGCGGCCAGGAGCGGCTCCGACGGGAGCTCGCGCCGGTCGAGGAGCCATTGACGGACCCCCCCGGCGCAGATCGCCATGACGACGTCGTGCACGGTCGTGCCGGTGGCCTGCTTGATGGCGTGCACGTCGGCGAACGGAATTGACGCGAAGCCGACGCGGCGGTGGGGCGTCACCCGACGGTTGAACGAGACCCGGGGACCTCGTGCGCCGGCGCGCGCTGGCGCCTGACCTGTCGCGTCGCGGTCGTCCATGAAACGGGTGAGCCACGTGAGCCCGTGGGTGCGGCGTACCGTTTCCCGGTAGGCCTCCGACGCCGACGGGAGCTGGTCGCCAACCGTCTGCCTGACGCGGCGGGCGAGCTCTCGCTGGAGGCGAACCAGCTGCCTGGGATGGCGGGCCAGCGTGAGGCCGGCACCGGTGAGCATCTCCAGTTGCGTGGGGCGCGCGACGCCCGCAGCGGCGCCGGTGGCGTGGATGCTGCTCGACCGTCGGGCGTCGGGTCGAGCAGCGCCGTCATGATCTCGGTCCCGTGGGCTGGGTCGAGGGCCACGAAGTGGACCTTGCTGTACAGGCCAACCTGCCCGCCGGCCAACCCGTCGATCACGTACACCTCCCAGAGAGGACGGCTGCGGTCGAGGCGGCGGGCATGGAGCCGCGCCACGATCTCGGCCAGCTGCTCCCGAGCCCCAGGTGACGGCACCGCGATCTGGCGGACGTGGAACTCGATGTCGAGGAATTCGTTGTCGACGGCGTAGGGCCGATCGAGACCGAACGGCACCTGCACGATCCGTCGTCGGAACGCCGGCACGAGATCAATGCGCTCGGCCACGAGCTTCTTCACGGCGTCGTAGGTGAGCGGATCGTCGGGGCTCGACTCGAACACGGCGAGGTTGCCGATGTGGGCCGGGCGGGCGTTCGTCTCGCCGGTGATGAAGCTGGTCTCCACCGCCGAAAGCCGGGTGGTGGTGCTCACTGGTTGGGATCCGCCAGGTAGGCGCGGGCGCGCCAGCCCGTGCGTTCGAACGGCTTCCATTCACCCTCGGGCTGGGCCAGGCGGTCGGCGATCAGGAACAACACCAACGGATGGTGGAGCAGACCCATGTGGCTGCTCTGCACCCCGATGTTCTCCGTCGCCGGGCCCTCGTGATCGATGCAGGACTGCCACGACGCGACGCCGTCGCTACGGCTGTAGATGGCCGTCGACGGCACCGGCGGCGGCTCGTTCATCTGCTCCATGAACTCCGGCGGCAGCCCCGCGATACGGGTGCCGGTGATCGACTCGTACATCGGCCAGACGTAGTTCGATTTCAGATCGCCGGCGAACGGGCTCCCGACAGTGATGACGGAACGGACCAACTCCGGTGCGGCGCGGGCGATCTCCCGCGCGTAGATGCCGCCGAGGCTGTGGCCGATCAGGCTCACCGTCCGGCCACTGGCGCGCTGGATCTCTTCCAGCCGGGCCACGGCGACCGTGGCCAGCCGGTGGATGCCCAGGATCTCCTTGCGGCCCCACGGGTGGACCTCGTAGCCGAGGTGGCCGAGGAAGCGGCGCGCGACCGTCGTGAACACGTCGCCCGCACCGAAGGGCGGGATCACGACGACCGGGTGGCCGTCGCCGTGCCGTGCCGCCGCCAGCAGCGGCGCGCACGGGATGAGGGCGGCCGCCTCGAACATGGCGCGCCACTCTCCCAGCATGAGCAGCGGGTTCAACTTGGGTTGCGCCCCGTCGCCTGTCGGGCCTGTCTTGTACGGTCCCCCCACGGCGTTCATCCCCCTCCACCGCGCCCGCCCGCGGCCGCCGCCTCCGGTACCGACGGCTCGCCGGCCGGCGCCGGTAATGGCAGCGCCTCGGGTTCCGTCGGTGGCGGTCGATCGGCATAGCGGTCCACGTAGCGCTGACCCGAGAGCTGGCTGATCTCGTACATCACTTCGTCGGTGATGGCACGGTAGGCGGCCGCACCCGGCGCACGGCCCGCGTAGCGGCTCATCTCGATGGGTTTCCCGAAGTGGACCTCGCAGCGCACGAAGGGCCGGGGGATCGAGGAGCCGGGGGGCTGGACCTGATCAGTGCCGCGGATGCCGACGGGGATGATGGGGGCACCCGTGCGCACGGCGAGACGGGCGAGCCCGGCGCGACCCTTGTGCAGGAAGCCATCGCGCGAGCGAGTTCCTTCCGGGAAGATGCCGAAGAGCTCACCGCGCTCCAGCACGCCGGCCGCGGTGTCGAGCGCCTCCATGGACCGCTTGCCACTGCCCCGTTCGATGGGGATCATGCCCATGGCAGGGAGCACGTAGCGCGTCTTCCAGCTGTCGAGGTACTCGGCCTTGCCCACATAGGTGATGCGGCGCGGCAGCACGCCAATAAGAACGACCGAGTCGAAGAACGAGATGTGGTTCGGTGCGATCATCGCCGGCCCAGTGCGGCAGACGTGGTGCAGGCCGGTCACTCGGGTCGGGAAGAGGAACCTGGTCGACGGGGTGATGAGCGCTTTGGCGATGGGGTAGAGATGGCCGTAGCGCGCCATGCTCAGCGAACCGACCGCGGCTCGTCCGTGACGATGCCGCCTGCCTCGAGCAGTTGATGGTATGCGTCCTCGAGATGCCGGCGAAGGCCGGCCGGATCGTCGACGGCGGCCGGGTCGATGAAGATGCCCATGTCGAGGCTGCCGTTGTAGGAGACGACGGTGAGGTTGAACGCGGTGCCGGCGACGGGCCCCATGACGACGTTCTCCAGGAGCAGACTCCCGGAGATGTACATCGGGAACGGAGCGGCGCGCAGGTTGGACGTGGCGAAGTCCATCTTTGCCGCCTGGTCTCGCGCGACGCGGGTCACGACCGAGGTCGGCAGCAGCTTGGCGATGCCGGCCACTCTCCCCATCGCGCCGCCGCCGCTCACGCCGGCTCGCTTCGCTGCCATCAGGTCGCGGATGGCCGCGAAGCGCTCTTCGATGGGCATCGCCTGTCCGGGCACCTGCACCAGCGTCGGGGTGAACGAGTTGCCGCCGGCGGCGGTGTCCGTGCGCGTGCTCACCACGAACGAGGTGTTCAGCGCCTCCACCTCTACGTTGCGCTCCGCGTGGTAGCCGAGCGCACCTAGGACAGCGCCGGCAACGAAGAAGTCGTTGACCGAGCCGTCGAGCGTCTTGGCGGCCGCCTTGGCCGCCTCCAGGTCGACGCGCAGGCCTTCCAGATGGCGCCTGCGGGAGCGTGCCTTCCACAGCGGCGAGCCGCCGGCCACGTCGCCACCGCCGCGGACCTGTCCGAGCGCTTGCTGCACCTCGCCGACGACACCTTCGGCGCTGTCTCGGATCCGTTTGGGGTCGGCCGGCCACAGGGCCACCTCGCCCAGGACGCGCCGGCCGATGCCGACCTGGCGGCGCCACACGTGAGTGAGCGATTTCATGGCCGTCGTGCGCAGGTTGGAGGCCAGGTCGCCGCCTTGCTCCTTGAGCGCCGATCGTTCGGCGGCGATGGCTTCGGCGGTAGCGGCGTCGAGATCGACCTCGGGTGGCACCGGCGCTTCGCGGCGGCGCTCCATGTAGCGCTCTGACAGTCGGATGAGGCCGATGCCGTCGCTGATGGAGTGATGGGTCTTCCAGAACAGTGCGCCCTGCCCGTCCTCCAGCCCGTCGATCACCACGAAGATCCACAGCGGTCGAGTGCGATCGAACGGATCCTCGTAGAGCCGCGTCGCCAGGTCGAGCAGGTCCCGCCGGCTACCCGGAGGCGGCAGCGTGATGTGGCGGACGTGGTAGTCGAAGTCGAACTCGGGATCGAAGGCCCACGCCGGGGTGGACAGGCGGCCGAATCCGGGGACGACGCGCTGCCGCAGCCGAGGGATGTGCAGCGCCGCGTCGCGCAGGCGCAGGCGGAACTGGTCGAAGTCGATGGGCCGATCGCAGATCGACACCATGCCGCCGCTCGGGTTGAGCCACGGGTCCTTCTCGACGTTCCACATCAGCGCTTCGGTGTCGGACATGCGCCGCTCGAAGCGCTGCTCGCGCGGCCGTGATTGATGGTCCTGGACGGTCATCGGCGTTCCCCCATGCCCGACGCTACGGTATCGACGCCAGGACGTCGCTCAGCCTCCTTCGTCTGGTCGCCCTGGTACCCCGGCGGGTACGTGCGGGCCAGTTCCTCGGCCGTGGGCGTGCGCTGCTCGCGGGCCTCGGGCGGCAGGAGGTCGACGATGCTGGCCATGATGGTGCGAGTGTCCTCGTCCGGGTCCTGGCGGCCGAGCTCGACGGGCGGGCCGACCTTCACCTGGACGAGCGGACGCTCGATGCCGAGGTGGGGGAGGCGGGAGCTTCGCGGCCAGACGGCTTCGGTGCCCCACAGCCCCACGGGGATGACCGGCGCGCCGGACGCGGCGGCCAGCCGTGCGGCGCCCCAACGGCCCTTCAGCTCCGGCTCGAAGAACGCCGGCCCGCGCGGGATCGTTCCCTGGGGCGCCATGGAGACCAGCTCACCGCCGGCCAGGGCGTCAGCCGCCGCTTCGAGAGGCTCGTCGGATCCCGACGCCCGCACGACTCTGATGCCGCCGAAGGCACGGCCCACGGCGCCGACAAGGGGCACATCGAAGACCTCCTTCTTGCCGAGGAAGCGGGCGTTACGACCGGCCCGGGCGAGCAGCAGGTTGACCGCGGAGGCGTCGAAGTAGCTGCGATGGTTGAAGACCAGGATCGCCGGTCCGGTCGCCGGGATGTTCTCGACCCCCTCGAACTCGAACGTCGCGAACGGCACGAACTCCGGCCGGTTGAACGGCCGCAGCCACTCCTGCAACTCGCGTCCGGCGAACTTGGCGACGCCGGGGGAGACGTCGAGGTGACGCACCGGCCAGCCCCGCAGCCGGGCCAGCACGGCCAGTCGCGGATCTGGGTTCACCGCGACCGGATTCCCCACGGCCGCCAGCAGGGGACCGTCGAAGTAGCTGTCGGAGTAGGCGAAGCTGGTCCGCAGATCGACGTCGTTGGCGGCCGCCCACTGCTGGGCGGCCTGCAGCTTGGCACGACCCCAGACGAACGGCCCGTCCAGCTCACCCGTGTAGAGGCCGTCGCTGCTCGACCACCTGGTTGCCAGCACGTCGTCGAAGCCGAGGCGCTCGGCCAGCGGCCCGACGAGGTGGATCGGGGAGGTGGTGGCCAGCACGAGTGGCCGGCCCGCCTTGCGATGCGCATCGAGCAGCGCCGGAACGAACGGTTGCACGGCGGCCGCCAGCTCCTCGGCGGCGGCCGTGGCGGCGGTGTGCACGTCCTTCTCCGGCCAGCCTTTGGCCACGCGCGACGAATGCCGCGTGAGCTGCATGCTCAGCCAGCTCTCCCCGGCGAGCTCATACGCCCACGTGAAGGCGCCCACCAGCGGGTTCCCGCTCGGCGACCCGATGCCCGCTTCACGCAAGTGACGTTGGAACACCGGAGCCGTGGCCCCCCGGATGATGGTGCGGTCGAGGTCGAAGATGGCAGCAGCTCTCGTCATCGGCACACGAGTACATTATGTCAGTCACTGACTCAATGCAAGGGCTGACATGACGAGTTCATTTGCGTTATCATGCCGGCATGCCCCCGGTCACCCCTATCGGACGACGTGACCGCAAGAAGAGTCGCACCCGGCAGGACCTGGTCGACGCCGCGACCAAGTTGTTCGCCACCCGCGGGTTCGACGAAACCACGACCGAGGACATCGCCGAGGCGGCCGACGTGTCGCAGCGGACGTTCTTCCGGCACTTCCCGTCGAAGGAAGCGGCGCTCTACGGCGACATGGACGATCTACTCGAACGCTTTCGGGCCATTCTCGACGCTCGGCCGAACGGCGAGCCACTTCTTCTGTCGGTGCGTGAATCCATCCTCGCCCTGGCCGACGACTACGACGACCAGCGCAAGCTCCGTCTGCTGCAGGCGCGATTGGCGTCGTCGTATCCGTCGGTGTCGGCGTACAGCCGTGCGGTGGTGCAGCAGGCGTGGGAGCGGGAGCTGACCGAGGCGCTCGGGCGGCGCATGGGCGTCATGGTGACCACCGACCCTCGCCCCGAGATCATCGCCGCCGCCGCCATGGCTGCCCTTCGCCACTCGATCCGTCGTTGGGCCAAAGGTGGCGGCCGGGTGGAGTTGCCCAGCCTGGTCGCCGAGGCGCTCGACTCGCTCACCGAGCTGGCCGAGGCCGTGGCCTGACCGGGCCCTACGACAGGAGCCGCCTCACCGTCTTGCCGGTGTTCGTCGTGGGCAGATCGTCGCGTAGCTCGATGCGGGCAGGGACCTTGTACCGCGCCACGTGATCGGCGCAGTGCGCGATGAGCACGTCGGTGTCGGTGCCGGCACCGGGGCGAGGCACCACGTAGGCCACGACTCGCTCACCGGAGCGGTCGTCGGCCTCGCCGACGACGAGCGCGGCCGACACCATCGGGTGGGCGAGGAGCACGTCTTCGACCTCGGACGGCGTGACGTTGAACCCGCCGACGATGATGACGTCCTTGAGCCGATCGACGATCATGAGCCGGCCGTCGTCGGCCAGCACCCCGACGTCACCGGTGCGATACCAACCGTCGGGCGTGAGCGCAGGGACATCGGCGAACGCACCGACGTAACCGCTGAACACCGACGGGCCGCGCACCCAGATCTCGGCCGGATCGCCCGGCTCGGCCTCGTCACCATCGTCGTCGACCAGCCGCAGCTCGGTGCCGCCCAAGGGGTGCCCAACGGTGTTGAGGAGCGGATCGACAGGATCGTCGAGGCAGATCGTGCCGGCGGTCTCGGTGAGGCCATACCCGGCGGCGATGCGGACCCCGAAGCGCTCGCGTACCTGTCGGGCGACATCGGCTCGAAGGTGGGCGGCACTCGAAGTTGCGCGCGTCACGGTGCGCATCGCGTTGTCGGGCGCGCTCACGCTCGACCACGCCGACCACATCTGGGGGACGGCACTGATCGCGGTGATCCCGTGACGGGCGACCATCTCGAGACTCTCCAGCGGATCGAAGCGGTCGAGCATGACCACCGTGGCGCCGGCGCGCAGCATCGTGCCCGTCAGGCTGTTGAGGCCGAACACGTGCGAGATGGGGAGCAGCGCGAGGGCCATCGTGCTGCGGCCCAAGCCCGATGACGGCTGCCCGATCATCGCGTCTTGCACGACCCCGAGGTTGCGATGCGTCAAACCCACGGCACGGGGCGGCCCCGCGACGCCGCTCGTGAACAGGATGGCGGCCACGGCGTCGGGGTCGATGCGGTCGAAGGTGCCCGAGCCGTCGAGGATCGGTGCGTCGCTCGCACCTGACGACGCCGCCGGCCGCGCGACCGGTATGCCGGTCGGTAGGGCGACATCACCGCCGACGATGACCAGGTCGGGCTCGACCGCTGTGAGGCGCGCCTCCATCTCCGGCAGGGGCGAGCGCGGGTACAGCATGACGGCGGCGGCCCCGGCCGCCTGGACACCGAGGTAGGCGACGATCCCGTCGACACCGAGCGGGGCGGCGACCGCCACCCGCCGACCAGGCCCGATGCCTCGGGCTCGCAGCCCGGCGGCGGTGCGGTCGACGCGGTCGACCAGGGCGCCATAGGTCAGCGAACCGCCCCCGTTGCCGTCGATGAGGGCAACCGCATTCGGGTCGATGCGCCGCACGGCGTCAGCGAGCGCGATCACGGACCGGACGCTACCCGGGTTTGCAGGTGACCCCGGCCACCGAAGGCTCTCCCGCTCGCCGCGTCGATCAGCCCGCTTCGTCCTCCAGCTCCGCCTCCAGCTCTGCTTCGAGGGCGGCGATGGCGAAGCCGAGCGCCTTGGCGACGTTGCCGGCCGCCGTCACCGCCCGGGCCGTGCCGACGATCGGGGCGATGGCAACGAGTACGCCTTGCACGTCTTCCAGCGTGATCCCCACGTCGACGGCGGTGCCGGCGTTCAGCAGGTAGGACGCCGGCGGTGCGTCCGCCGATGCCAGCGCGGCGATGCGGACCAGCATGAGCTCACGAGGCTCGAGGTTGGAGTTCTCGACCGAGGCCGCGGTCATCAGCGCAAGGGTGTCGAGCAGGGGTGTGTCATCAGCCATTTCCGTCTCCTTGGATGTCGAAGGCGGGCCGGTAATCGGCGCGCCACGCGGACCTCATTGTCGACGACGGCACGGACGGTGCGCATCAGCCAGAAAGGGTGACGCCGGAGGTGATCGTCGCGCCGATCCCGTTCGTCGTTCAGTCGTCGCGCAGGAGCGGCGACGGACCGTACGGACCCCACTTGGCGTTGCGCTCGTCGATGGCGGCTCGCAGCCCCTCCTGCTGCATCGTCTTGACGAACGGGCCGCCGCCCATGCCGTTGAGCGCCATGATGTCGTTGCCGGCTGACAGTGCGGTACGGATGCCCATGATCTCGTAGGTGCGGTTGATCTGACGCTTCGACGTGGCGAGGAGTGCCGGTGGTACCAGTGCGACTCGCTTGGCCAGCGTCGTCGTGAATTCCTCGAGCTCGCCCGCCGGCACCGAGTAGTTGGCGAGGCCGTACTCGGCGGCTTGCTTCCCGGTGAGGGGATCACCCGTGAAGATCATCTCTTTGGCCTTGCGCATCGGGAGGTGCCACGGGAACCAGCAGTTGTCCGGGGTCGACATGTCGCGAACGGGTGGGTAGCCGATGAGGGCGTCGTCGGCCACGACGAAGAGATCGCAGTACGAGGCGAGCTCACTTCCGCCGGCCAGGCAGTAGCCGTGCGCCTGAGCGATGACCACCTTGTTCAGCTCCCAGATGAGGAAGTAGCCGGCGTTGAGGTGACGCGGCCATTGGGCTGGTCCGGGCATGATCGGGCCGACGTCGGGCAGGTCCTCGGGGGTGATGCCGCCGCCGAGGTCGTAGCCGGCGCTGAAGCTGCGGCCGCTGCCCTTGATGATGATGACGGAGACCGCCGGGTCACCCTCGGCGACGCGGAGCGCGTGGAACAGTTCGCCGCGCAGCTTGTTGCGCAGCGCGTTCATCTTCTCCGGGCGGTTCAGGGTGATCCGAGCCAGCGGCGCGTCCACCTCGTAGAGGATGTCCTCGTAGTCGAGCGGCTGCTTGTAGTACGAGTGGTCAGTCGGCATCGGCCCTGTCTAGCTCTCGACCGATCGCGGCGTCGACTGCACGCCGCGCCGACGCTCGACCTACTTCGAGGCGGCTTGGATGCATCGCCACACGTTCTCGGCGGTGCACGGCATGTCGATGTGGGTCACGCCGAGATGGCTCACGGCGTCGACGACGGCATTTTGAATGGCGGGCGTGGAGCCGATGGTGCCTGACTCGCCGATCCCCTTCGCCCCCAACGGGTTGCGGGGGCTGTCGGTCTCGGTGTTCGACACCTCGAAGCTGCACAGCTCGGCCGCCGACGGAATGGCGTAGTCGGCCAGGTTGGACGTGATGGGGTTGCCGTCGTCGTCGTACTGCACCCACTCGTACAACGCCTGGGCTGCGCCCTGGGCGATGCCCCCGTGCTGCTGGCCGGCCACGAGCAGCGGGTTCAGGATGCGGCCGCAGTCGTCGACGGCCACATGCCGCAACATCGTCACGTGACCGGTCTCGGTGTCGACCTCCACCACCGACACGTGGGCCCCGAAGGGGAACGTCGAGTTGGTGCCGTCGAAGTCGAGCTCATGGCGCAGGGTGCCCGCCTCGAGGCCGTCGGGCAGCTGCGCAGGATCACGCGACGCGACGGCCAGCTCCGCCCACGACACGCTCTTCGACGGGACACCGGCGACGTGCAGACCGCCGTCGCCGGTGACGATGTCGTCGGCCGTCGCCTCGAGCAGGTTGCCGGCGATACGCCGGGCCCGATCGAGCACCTCGGTCGACGCGACGTGGATGGCGCTGCCGGCCGTCTGCAGGGAGCGAGACCCCATGGTGCCGGCGCCGCGGGGCACGGTGTCGGTGTCGGAGTCGACCAGCGTGATCTGGGCCATCGGGATGCCCAGCACCTCGCTGGCCAGCATGGCGAAGGCCGTGTGGTGACCCTGGCCATGGGCGCTGGTGCCGGCGAACACACTGGCAGAGCCGTCGTCGTGGATCTCCACGGCGCCGAACTCGACGTGCAGACCGACGGGCGCGGTGACCTCCACGTACGTGGACACGCCGATGCCGAGCTGCTTGGCGTCGCCGTTGGCGCGCCGGCGCGCCTGCTCGGCACGGAGCTCGGCGTAGCCAGAGGCCTTCAGCGCGGCATCGAGCGCTTTCTCGTACTCACCGGAGTCGTAGGCAGCTCCCGTTGGGGTCGTGAGTGGGAACTGGCCCGGCTGGAGGAAGTTGATCCTGCGGAGCTCCGCTGGATCCATGCCGATCTTGTCGGCGGCCACGTCGAGCACGCGCTCGATCAGCTGCGTGGCTTCGGGTCGACCAGCACCGCGGTACGCCCCGATGGTCGTGTTGTTCGTCATCACCGTCGTGCCACTGAACCGCACGTTCGGGACCTCGTAGACCCCGACCGACATCATCTGGGTGAGCATCGGCAGGATGGCACCGATGCCGGGGTAGGCGCCGGCCGAGGCCACGACGGAACCGTCGAACCCGACGATCTTGCCGTCGGCGTCCAGACCGAGCTTCGCCGTCATCACGAAGTCGCGGCCCTGCACCAGCGAGACCATGTCTTCGGAGCGCGTCTCGATCCACTTCACCGGACGGTTGAGGGCGAGGGCCGCAGCGGCGGCGACGAGGTGCTCGACGTAGGGGGCCGCCTTGGGGCCGAAGCCGCCGCCGACCCACGGGCACACGACGCGCAACCGACCCGGTTCGAGACCGAGCATGGGTGCGTAGCCGGCGTGGATGGAGTGCGGCGCCTGGTGTGAGACCCAACAGGTGAGACCGTTGTCGCCCGGAACGGCGAAGATGCCGTTGGTCTCCATGGGAACGCCGGCGAGGCGCTGACTCACCATGGTGACCTCGGCGACCGTGTGGGCACCGGCGAGCGGGTCGGCGTCGCCCTCAGGCGGGAAGTTGGTCTGGAAGCAGATGTTCGAGCCATGCCCGGCGAACAGCTGCGGTGCATCGGCGGCCATCGCGTCCACGGCGCTCAAGACGACGGGCAAGGACACGTAGTCGGCGATGACCCGTTCGGCGGCGTCGGTGGCCTGAGCGCGCGTCTCAGCCACCACGGCGGCGATGACGTCGCCGACGAAGCGCACCTTGTCGGTGGCGAAGATGGGCCGGTTCAACGACTCCGGCATCATCGGGAACTGCTGCAGCGACGGGAGGCCGAGGTCGTCGCCGCCGGCGTGGTAGACGGCCACGACGCCGGGCATGGTCGCCGCCTCGCTGACGTCGACGGAGACCAGCTCGCCGTGGGCGATGGTCGACCGCGCGAACGCCACGTGCAGCATCCCCACCTCGACGAGGTCGTCGACGTACTTCCCCTCGCCCGTCAACAACACAGGATCCTCCAACCGAAGGACCGCGTTTCCCAGGATCGAACCGGCAGTAGCCATGATCAGGGCCCCCTCTCTGACGGCGGCAGTGTACGCGTGTCAGTCGCTGGTCAGCGTAGAGCGCGTCGCCGCGCCGGCCGTACCCGTGCCCCGGCGGGGCCGGAACGTCACGGGCCACCCCGAATGGTCCGGTGTGATAGCAGCGATGTAAGCCCAGACGAAGCGCGTCTTTCTAGTCTTAAAGGCTGATAATCAGGCGGTACGGCTGCTGCGTTCTAGCTGAGAGCATGAGTTGCTGGACCATTGACCATGACCAAATGGCGTCGCACCCATCTGTTCGATTTCTCGATAGATGTTGGTCACAGCACACGACGGTGAGAGGAAAGCGAGTGAAGAAGCATCGGTGGGTTCGTCCCCGACGGCCACTGATCACCAACGGGGGTCGGCTCGGGTGCTACGCCACCGTGAGCAGCATCAGCGGGTAGCCCGCAGCGACGACTGCTACAACTGGTCGCGTGGCTGTCGCCGGGGACGAGATCGCGGCGCCGCTCGAGGGTCTGCACGTGCTCGAGCTGGCGTCGGGCGTTGCCGGGAGTCGTTGTCCTCGCTCGGGTCGATGATCGCCGTGGTGCGTGGTCGATGACATCGGCCCTGCCCGATTCCCGGTGCGTGAGTGCATCAAATTTGCTGCACTTCTGCACCGAGAAGCGCCAATGCACCGAGAACACGCTCACTCAGCGTGGGTTCAGGTCGAGGACGTCTCGCCCGGCGGCAACGCGGCTACCAATGGTGCTCGTCGGCTGCGAGCGGGCGCTCACCGACCCACCGCGGATCGAGCGGCGCTGCCGACGGTCCGCCGTCACCGGCCGCCCGGGAAGGCTCCCGGGCGGTCGGTCGCCGGCACGTGCTCAGTACGCCTCGTACATGGCGACCGAGATGTTGGCGGCGTCCGCAATGACTTGCAGCACCCCGTCGAAGTTGACGGGATCGAACGGCACGTTCCCCACCATGATCGAGAACACCAGCGGTCGTCCCGAAGCGGCGTCGATGTAGCCGACCATCGGGCGCGCCCCGATCAGGCCGACACCGGCGAGTTCGACCGCGGCTCGGGTGCCGGTCTTGGCATGCACGTGACCCACCGCCGGCGTGCCGACGCCGGCGCCGGCCGCTACCAGGGTCAGTGCTACTGCGACCGCCTTGACTCGGCGGGACAGGGGATGGGTGCGGATCCACTCCTCCTCGGGCTGCTGTCGACGGTCCGTCCGCGACGGCGGGCACGTTGCCATTCCGACGGCAACCTGCTCGAGCTCATCACCTACCCGTGAGTGGGTAGGTTCCGCGTATGGCTGCCCGCACGCCCGACGAGCACGAGGAGTGGCTCTCACGCACGCGGGAGACGGCGATCGACCCGCTGCTGCCCATCATCGATGCCCACCATCACCTGTGGACGCACGTGGAACCCGTGTACCTGCTCGACGAGTTGCTGGCCGACACCGGCTCGGGTCACAACATCACCGGGACCGTGTTCATCGAATGCGGCTGGGCCTGGGACCGCGACGCTCCCGATCCGGTGATGGTGCCGGTGGCCGAAACGGCGGCGGTCGCCGACGTGGCCCGTCGCAGCGATGCGGCCGGCGGTGCGCGCATCGCCGCCATCGTGGGTCACGCCGATCTGCGTCACGGCGCCGCCGCGGGACGAGCGCTCGACGCGTTGCAGGATGCCGGCGACGGCCGCTTCGTCGGCATACGCCATGCCACCGCGTGGGATGCCGACCCGGCGGTCCCCAACCACCGCACCGACCCGGTCGGCGGTCTCATGGACGATGGCGTGTGGCGGGCCGGCTTCGCGGAGGTGGCCCGCCGAGGGCTCACCTACGACGCGTGGCTCTACCATCCGCAACTCCCGGAGCTGGTCCGCCTGGCCCGCGACTTCCCCGACGTCCAGATCGTGTGCGATCACCTCGGCGGGCCCCTTGGGGTGCGGCGCTATGCCGGGCGGCACGACGAGGTGCTCGCCGCCACGCGAGCGTCGTTGCGCGAGCTCGCTGCGTGTCCCAACGTTGCCCTCAAACTGGGTGGCATCGGGATGGCGGTCATGGGCGATGGGTGGCACCGGCGTGACCGCCCTCCATCGTCGGAGGAGCTGGCGGCGGCGTGGGGCGAGTTCGTCCGCTGGTGCATCGAGACCTTCGGAGCGGACCGCTGCATGTTCGAGTCGAACTTCCCGGTCGACCGGGCATCGTGCTCGTACGTGGTGCTGTGGAACGCGTTCAAGCGGATGGTGCACGACGCCAGCGACGACGAGAAGGCGGCGCTCCTGTCGGGCACAGCACGCCGCGTCTACCGCATCGCCGGCTGATCGTGTCGTGCACCGCGCCCCGACGCGGCATGATGGCGTAGGAAGTGCAAACGGGTCGGGATCGTCGGGGGGGCGGCCATGGGGTTCGTGCACATCGACCACATCGGCATCGTGGCGTACACGATCGGCCAGGCGCAGGAGATCTTGGGTGACGCCCTCGGGCTGGAGCTCGACGAACCCCGGTCGCAATGGCCGACCGGCAGCTACTTCGCACCCGAGCAGACCTACAACTACTTCTTCCAGGTCGGCGCGGGCGAGACCCAGGTAGAGGTGTTGGTACCCGAGGCGGGCGCGACCTCGGGCGCCGCTCGCTTCCTCGAACGGCGGGGTCCGGGTCTCCATCACCTGTGCTACGCCTGCACCGACGTGCACGCCGAGGCCGAGCGACTGCTGGCCAATGGCCTGCAGGAGATCGAGGTACCGAGGGGAACCAATGGCCGGCGGAGCGTGGCCTTCTTCCATCCCCGCAGTACGGGCGGGATACTGACAGAGCTCGTGCCGGCCCGTGCCGACCTGCTCGATGCACCCCGGGTCCATCGACCCGGCTGACCACAGGGGGACAAGAGATGGTGCAGTTCGGGATCTTCGACCACATCGAGGGCATACCGGGGACGGGAATGGGCCAGCTCCTGCGGGACCGCCTCGAGCTCATCAAGATGGCCGATCAAGCGGGGTTCCACGCCTATCACCTGGCCGAGCACCACGGCACGGATCTCTGCATGGCGCCGAGTCAGGAGATCTTCCTGGCCGCCGCCGCGCAGGTCACCAGCACGATCCGCCTCGGCCCGCTCGTCAAGATCCTTCCCCTGCACCATCCCTTGCAGGTGATCGAGGAGATCTGCATGCTCGACCAACTCAGTGGCGGCCGGGTGGAGTACGGCGTCGGACGCGGCATCGCTGCCATCGAGCACTTCTGGTTCCAAGGCGACTGGTTCGCCTCTCGCGAACGTTTCGACGAGGCGCTGGCCATCATCCTGCGTGGACTTCAGACCGGCGTGACCGGGGGCACCGGCGGAAAGCACTACGACTTCCCGGAGATCAGCCTCAGCATGCGGCCCGTGCAGACACCGAACCCGCCCATGTGGTACCCCGGCAACCCCGTCGTCGCCGGTCGTTATGGCTTCGGGCTGGTGTGGCCGGGGGCGATCCCGCAGGACGCGTATGACCTCTACGTGTCGACGTGGGAGCAGTTCAAGGACGATCCCGTGCGGGCCGACGTCCCCGGCGCCGAGCCGCGTGTGGGGTCGACCATGCTGATCGGCATCGGTGACGACGAGGAGGAAGGCAAGGCCATCGCGGCGCGCGGCTTTCGGGGGCTCATGCGGCGCATCGTCGAGGTGCACACCTTCGATCGGCTCGTCCTCGACGAGCGCGAGGCGGAGGCGGCCCTCAATCCCTTGGCCCGTGGCGCGCAGGCGCTCGTGGCGCCGGGCGGAGAGGCGGCGCTGATGCCCATGCTGACAACCGACTCCGGCACGGCTGGCCAGGTGACCGAACGGCTGCAGGCGTTGCTGGCCGAGGGTCGCTCGGACTACATCATCCTGCAACTGCCGACAGGGGACATGACCTTCGGCGAATCACGCTCGACGTTGGAGACGTTCATCGAGAAGGTTGCGCCCGCCCTCGTGTAGATCCTCATGTGCGGGCCGAGCGGGGCGGAAAGCTACAGTCGGCGCGCCCTGCACTGGCCGGGCCAGCGACCACCTAGCACCGACGAGTAAGGAGCCCTGGCATGGACGCAGAACAGGTAGTCAACCAGTTCATCGAGGCCATCGGTCGCAAGGACCAGGCAGCGGCGATGGCGTTCGTCGCCGACGATTGCTACTACGACAACGTTCCCGTCGGTGACATGACCGGCAAGGACAAGATGGCGGAGTTCCTCGCGCCGATGTTCAAGGGAAGCGGTCCGGTCTCCTTCGAGATCCACCGCCAGACAACGACCGGCAACATCGTGATGAACGAGCGCACCGATCGCTTCATGATGAGGGGCAAGGAGATCTCCATCCCCGTCGCCGGTGTCTTCGAGGTGAACGACGGCAAGATCACCTTCTGGCGGGACTACTTCGACAACGGCATGTTCATGGAACAGATCAAGAAGTAGCGGTGACCAGGTGAGCCGGCGCGATGAGTTCGCGCCGTTGCCTCCGTCGAACTGTCAGAAGCCGAGACGGAGGACCAAGCGATGCGAGTCGTGGTGAGCGAGTTCATGAGCCTGGACGGTGTGGTGCAGGCGCCGGGCGGTGCCGAGGAGGACACCGACGGCGCCTTCGCCCACGGCGGCTGGTCGGCGCCGTACTTCGATGTCGAGGTCATGGGGCCGGCGATCGGCGACGCGATGAAGACGACGGAGGCGCTGCTGTTCGGCCGCCGCACGTGGCAGACGATGGCGGCGGCGTGGCCCGAGCGCGCCGGTGACCCGTTTGCGGATCAGATGAACGCGTTCAAGAAGTACGTCGCGTCACGGACCTTGACGCAGGACGACCTGACCTGGAACAACACGACGTTGTTGTCGCCCCAGAACGCCATCGGCGACATCGGCGCGCTGCCGCGCCCGCGACGGCGGCGACCTCATGATCTGGGGGAGCGCCAGCCTCGTCGCCGCCCTGCTGGCCCAGGGTCTGGTCGACGAGCTCAACCTGATGATCGAGCCGATCCTGCTCGGCGGCGGCAAGCGGATCTTTCCCGAGGACGGCACCGCCCGGCCGATGGAGCTCGTCCGGTGCGTCACCGCCGGCACGGGCGTGCAGGTCTGCACGTATCGTCCCGCGTAGCGCCGCTCGACGGGCGCCGGCGGTCGCGATCTGGGATCATCGGCGCGATGGACGAAGCGGTCTTCTCATTCAGTGCAGCCGACGGCACCGATGTAGCGGCCTACCGCTGGACCGGCGACGGTCCGCCGAAGGCGATCGTGCAGATCGCCCACGGCATGGGCGAGCACGCGGCCCGGTACCGGCGGCTGGCGGAGGCCCTGACGGCCGCCGGCTACGTCGTCTACGCCAACGACCACCGTGGCCACGGCAAGACGGCCGGATCGGCTGACCACCACGGTGACTTGGGCGCCGGTGGTTGGACGGGCCTGGTCGGTGACCTCGGCGAGCTCACCGCCATCGCCCGCCGCGAGCACCCTGGCATCCCGTTGGTGCTGGTGGGCCACAGCATGGGCTCGTTCGCCCTGCAGGGTTACCTGCTCGACCACAGTGCCGATCTCGACGCCGCGGTGCTCTCCGGCACGTCGGCGATCGATGTCATCGCCCCCGGCATCGACCCCACCCAGGAGGTCGACCTCAGCGTCTTCAATGCCGCCTTTCAACCGGCCCGCACCGACTACGACTGGTTGAGCCGTGACCCCGACGAGGTCGATGCCTACGTCGCCGACCCGGCGTGCGGCTTCGGTCTGAACCCGCAGGCGACGGCCCAGATGCTCGACGGCTTGGCCGCCACGGCCGATCCCGCGCGCCTCGGTGGCATCCGCGCCGAGCTGCCGATCTACCTGTTGTCCGGCGACGCCGATCCCCTCGCCGGCGGCGGCCCGTTGATCGACCTCGTGGCCGACCGGTACCGCGAGAACGGGGTCCGTGACGTGACCGTCGTGCTCTATCCCGGGGCGCGCCACGAGGTCTTCAACGAGACCAATCGTGACGAGATCACCGCCGATCTCATCACGTGGCTCGACCGCGTCACGGCGCGGCTGACGGCGAGACGGGTTCGACTCAGCTGTGCACGTCGCAGCGCGCCACTCGGGCGAATGGGTAGCCACCACTGGTAGTGCCCGACACCCGCACCTCGACGCCGCTCGTGCCCGCCGTGACGGACTCGAACGTCGCCTTCTTGGTGCCTCGCCCCGCGAAGCGGAGCTTCTGCACGTGTGACTCGAACAACGACGGCTTCCCCGTCGCCGTGAGCTGCAGATCGAGGATCGCCAGCTTGGCCACGTTGGGGTCGAGGGCGGGCGTGTCGGGCTTCGAGCGGAGCCTGATCCGCTTCAGCGCTTCGAGGTTCTTGGCCACGAGGTCGTCCACCGAGACCGCCGGCGTGGAGGCTCGCCCGGCGAACCGGGCCTTCTGTGCCAGGCCGGAGGGATCGTCGAGCTTGACCAGCACCTCGTGCTGGCGCTGGCCGAGCGGCTTGGTCGGCGGCATCAACCGCAGACCGAACGGCGTTTCACCGTGCACGCCCCACGTGTAGCCGGCCTGACCCTTGGTGTCGCCCGCGCTGACCCGTAGCTGCCAGAGGCCCGGTTCCGGGCTGGCGAGCCGCATCACGACGTAGCTCGACCCGGTCGTGGTGAGGCCTGGCGCCGACGTTGGTGTGAACACGGCGAGGGATGGGCTCACCAGGCTCATCTGGACCGGCCGGCCGGTGTCGTGCCAGCTGACGATGAACGTGGCCGACGTCATGGTGTCGTCGAGGGGGACCGTATGGATCTTGAGTGGGCTTGCGGCCCCTACCGCGGCCTGGCCCTGCGCCGATGTCGGGTCCAGCAGGCCTTCCAGTTCGGGCAGATCCTGCGGCGCACGCCCCAAGGCGCTACGGGTGGCGCCGAGCGCGTGGGCGCCACCAAGGCCCTCGACCGTGTCGCTGCCCGCGGCGATGACCTCCTCCCCACCGACCAGCGCCTGGAGATGGACGTAGATCTCGTGCAGCTTGCCGATCTCGGCGGCGCTGTGGATGGACTGGAACAGACCACCGCGCGCCGCCGCGACCTCTTGCAGCAACACCTCGTCGCTGGCGACACCGAGCGACACCGTGTAGATCTTGGCCGTCGCCGGCACCGCCGGCAGGATCTCGGTGAGGTCCGGTCCGGAGTACCACGACGGGGGTGAGTCGGTCACGCCGCCGCCGACCCATGGCGGGGTGTTCTCGTGCCCGTCGCTCACCAGCACGATGGCGACGGGATGGCTGGGGTCGCCACCGGCGGCCAGATCGGCTAGTCCTTGCTGCAGCCCGGCGCCGATCGAGGTGACGCCGGCCGGAACGATCGTGTCGACGGCCGCCTTGATCGCGGCTTGCGTGGCCGCGCTCAGGATCGGCACGACCGGCTGGACGGTCGCGGCTGATCCGTCGAACATCACGACGCCGGTGCGGTCGTTGACCCGCAGCACGTCAACCAGCTGCTTCGACCGTTCGCGGGCGGGGACCATGAAGCTGTAGAAGCCCATGCTGCCGCTGTGATCGATGACCTGGGTGAGGTCGACCGGCTTCGGAGAGAAGCCGATGCCATTCGAGATGGCCAGGGCGAAGTCCTGGCGCAACGCTGGGGCCAGCGCCGGGATGCCGAACGGCACGTCGATCCCGTGCACCTCGATCGTCCACGTCCCTGCCGCCGGCGCGGCTACGTGGACGCGCTGGACGTTGTTCGTCGGGTTGGGGAACGCAGTGACGTCGCCGTCGATGGCCGCGCCGGCGCCGGGCGGCACCAACCGGAGGTAGAGGCGGTTCTGGAGGCCTTTGCCCGGACGGTCCGTCCAGACGAGGGTGACCCGCAGCGGCAGGCTCGGGTCGGCCACCTGCACCGCCAGTTGCCGCACGTCGCCGGTGGCCACCGCCAGCTGGGTGTCATCGCTGAACGCCTGCTGTCCGGTCGGCGGGGGCGTGAGCAACTGCTCGAGGTTGAGCCAACCGAAACCGCGGTTGTTGTCCGGAGCGGCCGATGCGGTGGCCGGTACCGTCGCCGCGTTCACCACCATCGCCTTCATCAACGCCGCCGACGGGTTGGCTATCCCCCGGTGCTGGCGCAGGTGCTGGCGCAGCAGCGCCATCGATCCGGCGGTGACCGGGGTGGCCATGCTGGTGCCCGAGTCGTAGAAGTAGTTCTGCTGGGCGAGGGGACCCGACCCGGCGGGGGCGGCCGGCGTGTTCTGGTTCCACGTCCCGAAGAACGGCGCGCCTGGGAGTCCCCGGCCGACGGCCTCGGCGTGCGTCGCCACGTCATCGGCGTCGTCGGCGTAGAAGCCGTCGATCTGGGCACTGTGGGCCAGGCCATCCGGGCCGACATCGGCCGTGCTGACGGTCGAACGGCACGACAGGATGAACGTCCCCGGCGCGACGATGTCGGGCTTGAGCCGCGTGTCGCCCGTGTCGTTCAGGGGGCCGCGGCCCGAGAAGCTGGCGATGTCGTCGTAGTTGTCGGCCTGCAGGCTGAAGCTGTTCAGCGTGAGCGGCACACTGGTCTTCGCCGTCGCCGGGTTGTGGTCCGCGTCCTGCAAGTTCGGGGTGATCGAGATCGAACCGGGCAGCGGCCGCACGCTCTCGGCGGCGCCAACCGTCAAGCAGTTCTTCGCCGTGCCCGGCGCGCTCACGGTCGAGCCGGCCGAGCCGGAGTTGCCGGCGGCGATCACCACGAGCATGTCCGGGTGGTTGAACACGAAGTCGTCCACGTCTTCGGAGAAGGCGGTGTACTTCCCGAGGTTGTTGTTCGAGCCCCAGCTGTTCGAGTGGATGCGAGCACCGTCGTTGTAGGCGTCGGTGAACACGCCCGTGACGAGATCGGCGGGCACGCTGAGGCCGGACGAATTGTTGGGGCCCATCGAGAGCATCGTGAGCCTCGCCGCGGGCGCCATGCCTCGCAGCGTGCCGTTCGAGTTGGCACCGTCACCGAGGATGCTGCCGGACACGTGGGTGCCGTGATTGTTCAGGTCGGCACCGTTGGCCGGCGCCTTGACGACGGTCGCTCGGATGTTGACGACGCGGCCGGCGAAGTCGGCCAGGACGGTGGCGGGCACCCCCGTGTCCAGTCCGCTGTCGGCCACGCCCACGATCTCGCCCGAGCCGTCCAGCCCGAGGTTCACGGCAACGGGCTCCACCTTGGTGAGGACGCGCGCCACGTTGTTCTGGATGTGAGGATCAGGCTCGATCTCGGCGCGCAGCACGCCGTCGACGGCCGCCACCTCGGCGAGGCGATCGGTCGGCACGCGCAGCAGCACACGGCGCGACGTCTTCTCGACCACATCGCCCAGCTCGGCCAGCTCGGCGGCCGTGGCGTCGGCGTCGGTGTCGGGGTCCAGCGAGGCCAGCACGTTCACCAACGGCGCCGCCTGGCCGCCGGCGACGGCGGCCCTCACGACCGTCGACGCCGCGATGAGGGAGGGGTCGAGCTTGTCCATGGGGTCGTACGCGCTCGCGGTGTCGACGAAGTCCAAGGCGACGAGATCGGCGGCTGTCGTCGTGCTCTCGCCCCGCACCCGGTACGAGTTGGCCGAGAGCCGGCTGACGACGCGGAGGCCACGATCGGCGAGCTGGCCGATCTGCACATCGGTGAGCGGAACGCTGGTGTGGAGGCGGAGGTCCTGGACGGGCATGGCGTTCTCCTGAGTGGGATCTACGGCTCGACCTCACGGCAGCCGACGACGTCGGACACCCGGTCGCATCGTCTCATCCGGGGAAGGAGGACGCGGAACACCGGCTTGATACAACCTTCGAAGATGCCGAGGAACCTGCGATGTCGGGTGGCGAAGCCTTCCCCCCACGGCTCCGCCACCCGGATCTGCGGCGCGGCTGACCGCCAGCCGCGCCGGCGAGCCTTACGCCCTTGGGCCGCCGACGAGGGTCACCGTTGCCGCCTGGCGCGGTCGGTTGGGTTGACGGGTTCGGGGTGCTGGTGGCATCCACGGCGACCTCCTGGAGGCGATGCCTCCGTTGCACGACGCGACCAGTTGCATCGATGCCAGAACGGCGCGACGCCCGCCGCAGTTCCGTGGTTCAGCAAGTTCACAGGCCTTTGCCAGGACCTCGTAACAGGTACTTTCACCAGGAGCAGAGGCAGAAGGGGTGACCGACCGGATCGGCGTAGACCCGGAACTTCTCCTGGCTGTCGAGGTGCCGGGCACCCAAACCGATCGCTCGCTCGTGGGCCGCGTCCAGGTCGCCCACCGCAAGGTCGAGGTGCATCTGCTGTGGAACGGCGACGTCGGGCCACGTCGGAGCGGCGAAGCCTCCAGCGCGCTGGAACGTGAGGGCGATGCCGCCACCGGGCGGGTCCAGCGTCACGAAGTCACCGTCGCCATCGGGCACCGGCCAGTCGAGCAACGTCGCGTAGAAGCGGGCCAGCGCGGCGGGCTCCGGGCAGTCGATGGTCACACTGTCGAAGCGAGGGACGGCGGCGCCGGTCATCGTGGTCCTCCTTGGTCGAGCCGTAACGACGGTCAAAGCTAGACGGGCGACGGCCAACGGCCCCGAGACGGCTACCGCTCGCCGTACGACCGCAAGGCGTACGTTGTCGGCGCCAGACCTACTTGGCGATCCCATGACCGCCGTCGGCACGCCGACGAACGAACGATCTCCGCGCGCCGAGCGGTGTCTGCGATCACCGCCGTCGCACCCTGTCTCGCGCCGAGTTGCGCGACCCGAACTGGAACCGGTCCGCCACGGGCGCATGCTGGCCATGGCCACCGCGGACTAGAGGGGCTCTTGGTAGACGAGGGCGGTGCCCTCGAGCACGACCACATGGTCCTGGTTGGTGATGGTGGTGCGCAAGGTACAGATCGGTTTGTCGTCCTTGACGCTCAGGACTTCGGCTTCGGCGGTGATCTCGTCGCCCGGGCGGACCGGGGCCCGGAAGCTCCAGTCGACGTGCAGGAACACGCTGCCCGGACCCGGGAGGTCCTCGGCCACGAGGGCGTTGAGAAGCCCGGACGTGACGCCGCCTTGCACGATGATGCCGCCGAAGCGGCTGCGAGCAGCGGCCGGTTCGTCGTAGTGCAGCGGATTTCGGTCGCCTGTGAGCTCGGTGAACAACTCGATGTCGTGAGCCGTGACCCGTCGGGTCCGTTGCGCACGCTGACCGACGCGCATGCTCCAGCCGCTCAGACGCTCAGCTGGGGATCGTCTGGCCGTTCTGGGCCGCCCTCGACGAAGTAGGTGCGGTCGTGACGAGCGTTGCAGGTGACGCCCCCTCCACTGAACGCCTCAGGGAACGGCTGCCACGTGAGGTCATCGGTGTGGGTGTAGTCCTGGGGCAGTTTCGCCGTCATCGTGGTGGTGTCGCGGCTGCGACCGGCAACGCTCATGCGAACCCCCTTCGCCAGTCAGCGGTGACCGTACTACTACGGGAAACGGACTGTGCTCAGCGGATCGGTTTGGTGTACGCGGCTTCGTAGCTCCGCAACTGGAACCCGAGGCCGGTGTAGAGCTGGAAGGCCCCGCCCGGGTTGTTGGTGTCGACGCCGAGCCCCGCTTCGGTCATGCCGCGTTGCTTGATCTCTCGCAGGCTCATCGCCAGCAGGGCGCCGGCAATCCCGCGGTTGCGCCACTCCCGATGCGTCGAGATGTACTCCGTGTAACCGCGGCGGTAGCCGCGCTCGGCGTTCTCGTCGCTGTTGATGTAGCTCTTCACCTGACCGACGACGGTGTCGCCTGCCCATGCGATCTTCCACAGCGTCTCGTCGCGGTGCGGAACGTCCATCTGCTCTTTGGTGGTGACCCGCCTCAGCCGCTCGTCGTGCCTTGCTGATACTCGCGATCGCCGCGCTTGCCTCGGTAGACCCGCATGTCGATGGCCCGGATCACTTCGGGCGTGAGCTCGAACAGCAACCGGTGCTCGGTCTGCATGTTGGCGAAGAAGGCGTCGCGACCGGCCGGCGCCACGTACTTGTCCACGAGGCGCCGCGAGATCGGCCAGATGTCGAACTCGGGCAGTTCCCGCGCCGTGACGCGGCCATCGACGCCGACGTGGCCGGCGACGGGCGCCATCGCCTCGACGCACAGCGAGGTTCGCGGATCGGCCAGCAACTGCTTGCACCACACGCGCTCGTAGGTGCCGGTCATCCAGAAGCCCCCGTCGGCCTGGAGGAACCAAACCGGCACCGTGTACGGCCGGCCGTCCCTGCGGAGGGTGGCCAGGACCCCGACGTGGGGCTGGCGCAGGAACTCGGTGAGGTCCTCGGGCTTCATTCGAGGCACAGCCGAGCGTCTCCCTGTTAGACGCTGAGCTGGCGAGCCACGCCGCCGTCGACGCGCAGGCAGGTGCCGGTGATCCAGGCCGACGCCTCGCTGGCGAAGAACAGCGCGGCGCCGGGGAAGTCCTCGGCGTAGCCGGCGCGACCCATCGGCGTCTTGTGGGCGTTCTCGATGGTCTCCTCGCTCCAGGCCTTGGAGATGTCGGTGAGGATGGCGCCGGGCAGGATGCAGTTGACCCGCACCTTCGGTCCGAACGCGTCGGCGAGAGCGACGGTCATGGCGTTCAGGCCGGACTTGGCCATGGCGTAGACGACCTCGTTGCGGCTGGGTCGGATCGACCCGACCGTCGAGATGTTCAAGATGACGCCGCCGTCGTTGGCCACCATGTGGCCGCCGAGGCGCAGGCTCAGGGCGAACGGGCCCTTCAGGTTCACCGCTGAGACCTTGTCGTAGTACTCCTCGGTGATGTCGGTGACGTTCTCGTAGAGGGGCGACATGCCGGCGTTGTTGACCAGGATGTCGCAGCGACCGAAGGTCTCGAGCACCTTGTCGGCAAGTGCGTTGCACTCGTTCCACTTGCCCACGTGGGTGCCGACGGCGAGGGTCTTGCGGCCCGTCTTCTCAGCGATCTCGTTGGCCACCGTTTCGCAGTTGTCCAGCTTGCGACTGGCGATGACGACGTCGGCGCCGTGCTCGGCGTAGGCGAACGCGATCGCCTTGCCGATGCCCCGGCTGCCGCCCGTGATGACGGCGACCTTGTCGGTGAGGTCCAGAAGGGATCGGTCCATCTGCCTTGTGTACCTCATCGGGTCACCAAACCGCTAGCGGGCGGCGTTACCGGCGGCCCTTCGATGGGACGGCCTGAACCAGAACCTGGCCACACCGTCGTATCCGCCGTCAGCGCCTACAGCAAGATCGTGCGGCGCGGCAAGGCAAGGCAAGGGCCACCCATGTCATTGTCGACGGGCCAGCTGGATCGCGTGAGGCGGCGCGTCAGACGTGGTGCTCAGAAGGCCATGACGCCCGTGATGTCCACCACCACGTCCACCGGCGCGAACGTCGTGATGCACACGGTGCCCTCGGGCGACGGCGCGACGACGACGGCGTTCGGGGCCGCCGCCCCGAAGGCGTACGTCACGGCCGATGCGTAGGGCTCGGCGTCGCCGCAGCGGAACACGGTGAGGTACCCGTCCGCCGCCGCGTCGGTGGCGGTGATGTTCAGCGACACCGCGGCGAGCCCCGGCGCCGACGCGGCGTCGACCACGCGTACGACGGCGGTGTCCCGGGGCACGACCCGCCGCTTCGGCGCTCCGCCCGTCCCGTTGCGGGTGTCGTACACACGCGTGGGCCCCGATCCCTGGAAGTGGCCGTCCGCGCTGAAGACACCCTGCAGGTCGACCACGACATCGACGGTGGTGAACGTCGTGATGCACGCCTTCCCGCCTGATCCGAGTGGGGTGATGGCGGTGTTGGACGTGCCCGCCTCTCCCGGCCCGTAGTTCACGCTGGACGTGTTGGGCGGCACGCCGCCACACGGGAAGACGGTGAGGTAACCCGCCGCGGACGTGTTCGCCGCGGTGACGTTCAAGGCGGCGGCTACGGCTCCCGTGCCGGGCACCGTGACGGCCAGGACCTCACCCGGACGCAAGGGCTGGCGGGCCGTGCCGGTGCCATCGCGCGTGTCGGCCAGCCGGACCGGGACGGCCGGTACGTAGCCGCTCCTCGACGAGAGCCATGCGGTCAGGTCGACGACGACGTCCACGGGCGCATAGGCGGTGACGCACACCGAGCCCGCGACGTCGAAGCCGGTGATGACGGTGTTGGTCTGGGCCGGCTCACCGGCGGTGTAGTTCACGTTCGAAGTTCCGAGGGCGGGCGTGCCGCAGGCGAACACGGTGAGGTAGCCACTCGCCGACGGCGCGGCCGCCGTGACGTTCAGCACCGCTGCGTGCACGCCTGCAGGGATCGGCACCGTCCGGCTGACGGTGATGCGCAACACCGTGCCGGGTTGCACCTGTTGGGCGGCGATGCCACCAGTACCGTCACGGGTGTCGGCCACGCGCACGGGAAGCGTCACGCCGGACGCCCCACCCCACGAGATCACGAGCTCGCCGTCGCCCGCGGCCGGCGTGGCGGCACGGACCTCGGTGACGTGAGATCCGGTGGCTGAGGCGCCGCCGGCTCCACCCGCACCGCCGCCCCCGATTCCACCGCTGCCACCGCCCGCGTCCATCCCGGAGCCGCCCCCGCCGCCCCCGCCGGCGCCGCCCGAGTCGGACCCGCCGCCACCGCCTGGATCCGAGCAGGCGACGCAGCCACCGGCGCCGCCGCCCGGCCCACCGCCTTGTTGGCCGTGCTGGTCGCTGGCCGGCCGCCGCCGCCGCTGCCCGCCGGCCCCCGTGCCGCTCCGCCGCCGCCGCCGCCCGCGCGCCGCCGGCACGTCGACCGCCAGCACGGCCCCTGGCGTGACGGGCACCGTGGCGGTGAAGGCGCCGCCGAGACCACCGCTCCCACCGACCTGTGCCGCCGAAGGGCCGCCCGTGCCGCCCTGGCCGCCCCGGACCTCGACACCGAGAGCCGTGATCTGGGCCGGCACGGTGAACTGCTGGCGGGCGCCGGTGCAGGCGAACGTCACCCGACCGGGCGGTGGCGGAGGCACGAGCCACGACAGAACGGCCGAACCGTCGCCCCCGTTGGTGTCGATGCCGCCCGAGAGGTCGCTGGCCGTCGGCGTCCAGCCGGCCGAGCCGCCGGCGCCGCCCCCGCCGCCCCCGCCGCCCGTGCTGCCGCCGTGGCCCAGCGCGCCGCCCTGCCCCCCGCCGCCGCCGCCCCCGCCGCCCCCGGCGCTTTCGGCGACGTTCGACCCGGTGCCGTCGGCGCCGTTCGGGCCTGCGGGCTGCGTGGAGCAGCCCACGCAGCCGCCGTCGCCGCTCCCGCCGCCGTCGCCGTTGTGCCCGGGCGATCCCAACGGGTTCGACCATCCGCCGCCGTCGCCGCCGTCGCCGCCGGAGCCGGTGAAGCCGCCCCCGCCGCCGCCCCCGCCGCCCCCGGCGGCCACGAGCAACTCGTTCCCACCCATCGCGAACACGGCAGTGCCGCCCCCGCCGGCGGCGCCGTCCCTCGCCTCCGGAGCGGCGGCATGGCCGCCGTACCCGCCTGAGCCGTAGCCGTAGTTGTAGTTGCCCGGCGGTTGGCAGCCGACGTCGATGACGAGTTGGTCGCCGGGCGTGACCGAGACCGTGCCGATCATGATCCCACCGAAGCCGGCCCGCCCACCGGCGTAGCCGCTCGCCCGGGGGGCCGCCCCCTGGGCGCCGTGCGCCTCGATCGTCATCTGCGTGACGTCGGGCGGAACGGTGGCGTACACGGCACCGCCGACGCAGCCGAAGGCCTGGGTGCCGAACTCGCCCGCCGTCAGGATGACCTGCCCGTCACCCGTCAGGGCGCTCGTGACGTAGCCGACCGCGGTGACCGAGGGGTCGACGAGCGACAGGCCGCCCCCACCGCCCGCGCCACTGTTGCCTCCCATCACGGCGCCGCCGCCGCCGCCGCCCCCGGCGAAGCCGCCGCCGCCCCCACCCCCGGCGCCGCCGTCCTCGCTCGATCCCCCGTCGGCCCCGGCCGTGTCACCCGAGCAGTTGACGCACCCGGGTGTCGGCCCACCGCAGGTGTTGCCGCAGCGCTGGGGCTGGCCCGCAGCCCCCGGGTTCCCGCCCGCCCCGCCGTTGCCGCCGGCGGTCCTCGGACACAAACCCATGCAGGGCGAGATGATGCCTTCGAGGGCGTTCCCGGCGGCTCCGCCACCTCCACCCGCCCCGACCAGCACGGTCGTGGCCGCCGGGTCGTACACCGCGCTCGAGCCGCCGCCGCCGGCGCCGTCGTAGGACTGCGGTGACGAGGCGTGCCCGCCCTGCCCGCCCGAGCCGTAGCCCCAACCCGCGGAGGAACTGTCCGACCCGGAGCGACCGGCACAGCCCACGTAGATGTCGAGGGCCTGCCCGGCCGACACGGAGAACGTGGCCACCGTCCGGCCGGCGGGGCCACCGATGCCGCCCCTGTCCGCCGCGAGTGAACCACCGTGGCCGCCCTGGGCGTCGGCCCTCAGGTGGGTGATGCCGGCGGGCACGGTGAAGCGCTCGGGGGCGGCCGTGCAGCCGAACGTCCACGTACCCGTGGCCGCTGGCGAGGCGCTGGCCGGTGGCGCCGGCGCCGGCCCCGCGAGCGCAGGCCCGTCCACCACGGCCACGAACGCCACGAGGGCCAGCACGGAGACGGCGACGAGCATCACGCCCGTGCGTCCACCGCGACGACCGGCCGACGTTCCGCCCCGCTGGGCCCCACCCACCACGCCGTCCACCGTAACCCTGCCCGCCTTCGAGACGCACCGGCGGCGCCCGCTCCTCGACGGACGCGGCGGTCGGGCGCGGCTGCGTTGCCGGGACCTTCCCCGTTTGGGAGACTGGTCGACGGGGAAGCCGTCGGGTCCAGATGCGCGGTGCCGTTGGGGAACGGTGCCGAACGCCGGAAACGAAGGGGGGACACGATCGACCAGCTGCCGTCGAGGCCATCAGGACGGCGCCAGGACGGCGATGCCGGCTCAGTGCGCCCGGAAATCGCCAAGTCGTGGCAGCGATGCGAGCGCATCGGGGTGTCGCCGGGCGTCTCGCTCGATCCGTCCTACAACGACTTCGACCGTCAGAGCCGGCTGGTGCGGGCGGCCCAGGACGTGCTCGATCGCCTAGCCGCCGAACTGGATGACACGAGGACCTGCGTCATCCTCGCCGACGCCGAGGCCCGCATCGTCGATCGCCGCCTCGGCATGAGCTCGCTCACCAAGGGCCTTGACCGGGTGAGCGCGCTGCCGGGGGTGCTCTACGACGAGGCGCGAGCGGGCACCAACGGCCTCGGCACGGTGGTGGAGGAGCGCCGGCCTGTAGCGGTGCGCGGCGACGAGCACTTCGCCGAGCGCCTCAGGATGTTCACCTGTGTGGGCGTGCCGCTCGTCCACCCCGTCACCGGGGTCCTGGAGGGCATCCTCGACCTGACGTGCCTGGCGTCAGAGTCGAACGAACTGATGTTGCCGCTGCTGCTCGAAGCCAGCCGGGAGGTGCGTGAGCGTCTCGTGGCCGAGTCCTCGCCGTCCGAACAGGCGCTGCTGGCCTCCTTCCTGCGCGTGTCTCGGCGAACCCGGCGCCCGGTGGTGTGCCTCAACGATCGCATCGTCATCTCCAACGACGCCGCCCGGGGTCTGGCCCCCGCGGACTACGCCCTGCTCTGGGAGTACTTCGCCGCCGGAGGGGCCCGGTCGACGGAGCGTGTCGTGGCTCGTCTGGAGCTGTCCGAGGGGCGCGTGTTCGAAGCCCGCTTCGGGCCGGTGGAGGCAGGATCGGTCAGGGCCGGCGCCATCGTCGAGCTGAAGCCCCCGAGCCCGGCCCGACGGTTGCATCCGCCTCGTCCTGCGAGGCTCGCCGACCCCGGCGGCGGGCCGGTGCTCGCCGGCCGCAGCGACGCCTGGCGGCGGGTCGTCGCTGAGGTGGAGTTCCAAGCCGCCCACGACCGCCCCGTACTCCTGGCGGGGCCCCGTGGCGTCGGGAAGCTTCAGTGCGCCGCCGCCATCCACGCCCGCAGCGCCCGGTCGTCGGGGCTGTTCACGGTCCTCGATGCGTCGCTGAGCGTGGTCGATCTCGACCGGCAGTGGATGAGGCCGCTGCGTGCCGCACTCGCACAGCCCGACGGCACCGTGGTGCTCCGGCACCTTGAGGCGCTCGACGAGCGAGCGGTTCTGGCGACGGCGACGATGATCGACGGCGTCGATCCGCGGGACGGGCCGCGTCTGCTCGGGACCGTCACCGATGTCGGCCGGCTCGAGGTCGACGTCGGCGCGCTGCTGGACCGGTTCGACGTGACGGTGTCACTGCCACCGCTGTCGTCGCGGCCCGAGGACGTCGTCGACCTGTTCGAGGCCTTCGCTCGGGACCACGGCGACGAGAGCTGGTCGGGATCGGCGTCGCCCGAGGTCCTACGCGCGCTGATGCGCTACTCCTGGCCGGGCAACGCGCGGGAGGTCGGGCGCGTGGTTCGGGCCGTGGTGCTGCGGCGACCGAGCGGTCAGCTCACGCTCGATGACCTGCCGGCCGAGATCCGCATCGACGCCGCCCCTCCCGGTCTGTCGCCGATCGAGGCGCTCGAGCGCCTGGCCATCCTCGACGCGCTGCGCGATGTCGCGGGGAACAAGCAGGCGGCGGCGGCCCGCCTCGGGGTGTCCCGTTCGACGCTCTACCGCAAGTTGAGCGCCTACTCGATCTGACGCGTCCCAAGTTGGGACAGCTGCGCGACGTCCCGGAGTTGCACGCTGGTGCCATGGCTGCGCCGCCGGTAGACGCCCGCGAGAAGGCCTGAGGGTCGCGGCGTGCCACTGGTCGACTACCGCTGCGCGGCCTGCGCGTCCACCCAGGAGGTGTTCGCCGCCTCGCCGGTCGCCGACCACATCACGTGTCCGGCGTGCGGCGGCGACGCTCGACGGCGCTTCGGGCTGGGTGGCCTGCTCGGCGTGCGACCGGCCCGCAAGGCCAAGGATCGCCTCGATCAGGAGCGGGCGACGAAGGCTCCGCCCCCGGACGCCGCCGCCCGTCAGCGCTTGCGCGATCACCAGCACGGCCACGACCATCACCACGGCCACGACCATCACCACGGCCACGACCATGCGCACCCGCACGATCAGCACAGCCCGACCAGGGAGGAGCACCCGTGAAGTTCCAGTTGTTTGTGTTGCCGACTGTTCCCGCGACGATGGAGGAGCGGGAGCGACTCCGCCCCATCGGACGGAACAACGAACGTTTCCAGATGATGATCGAAGAGGTGCGGACGTTGTGTGGCATTGCCGACGACGCCGGCTTCGACTGCTTCTCCACGACCGAGCACCACTTCCACTCCGAGGGCTACGAGGCGTCGGTCGCACCGCTCCTGCTGTACGCCGACCTGGCGGCGCGCACGAAGCAGATCAAGTTCGCGCCACTCGCATTGGTGCTGCCCGCCGGCGACCCGCTGCGTGTCGCCGAGCAGGTCGCCTACCTCGACCATCTGACGAAGGGCCGGGTGTACGCCGGCTTCGCTCGCGGCTACCAGCAACGCTGGGTCAACGTGCTCGGCCAGAACGTGCCGGTGCAGGCGACGCCGATGGACGGCGGCGAGGTCGACCAGCACAACAAGCGCGTGCACGAGGAGTACATCGACCTGATCTACAAGGCCTGGGATCAGGATCTCCTCCAGTACAAGGGCGAGTTCTACCAAGTGCCCTTCCCGTTCGAGGACGGCATCAGCGGCTGGCCGGCGGCCGACTGGACGAGGCGGTTCGGCGCGCCCGGTGAGATCGACGAGCAGGGCATCATCCGCGGGATCTCCGTCATCCCGAAGCCGTACCAGCAGCCCCACCCACCGGCGTTCCAACCGTTCTCGGTGAGCGAATCGACGATCCGCCACACCGCCAAGGTGGGCGTGATGCCGATGATCCTGGTGTCGAACCCACCCGACTTCCGCCGGCTGTGCCAGATCTACCAAGAGGTGGCGGGGGAGAACGGTCGCACCCTGGGACTGGGGGAGAACGTCGGTGCCTTCCGTGCCGTGTCGTTCGGTGACAGCCGCGAGGAGGGCCTCGCGCTGCTCGAGAAGACCAACTTCTTCGGCTTCAACGCCTACTTCGCCGGCTTCGGCTTCTGGGAGGCGTTCCGCTTCGCCGAGGACGCCGAGAAGTACCCGCTCGACCCGTACACGCCGCTGCCGCCGTCGGAGTGGACGATGGATCGCTTCGTGAACGTCAAGTACGGCCTCGCCGGCACGGTGGACCAGATCAAGCGCCAGATCGAAGACGTCGCCAAGATCCACGAGGGCGACGGCGAGCTGGAGTGGTTCTCCTGGTTCTTCGACCAGGGGTTGATGCCGATCGACGACGCCCGGCGCCAGATCGAGCTGTTCGCCGAACACATCATCCCGGCATTCCGCTAGCCGGGCCGACACAGGAGGACAGAGACAGAGGAGGAGAGAGATGGGAATCAGCCTGAAGGGTGTCAACCTCGGCTACATGGGTCTGGACCGTTCGCTGTTGGTCGAGAAGCCGGAGATGCAGAACGTGCCCTACCAGTGCCCGGCCATCGCGTACATCATCGAGCACCCGGAGGGCCGAATCCTCTGGGAGACGGGCATCTCGACGCGGGCGAGCGAGGAGTGGCTGGCCGTCTGGCAGGACCTGGTCGACCTGTCTCCGGCACCGCCCGAGGTGTGCCTGGAGAACCGGTTGAAGGACCTCGGCCTCGGGCCCGAGGACTTCCGCTGGGTCGTGATGGGCCACCTCCACACCGACCACGCCGGCGGGCTGCGCATCTTCCAGGACGCGGGCGTCGAGATCGTGGTGCACGAGGACGAGTACAACCACGTCCAGAGCATGCAGGTGGACTCGGAGAACTTCTTCGCCAAGGTCGACTTCGCCTTCCTCAACGACCAGAAGCCCACGACGGTCTCCGGTTCCACCATCGACCTGACGAGCGACATCCAGCTGGTGAGCCTTCCGGGGCACACACCCGGGCAGATGGGGCTCCTCGTCAGCCTCGACACGACCGGTTGGGTCATGCTGACGTCGGACGCGCTGTACCTCCACGACAGCTACGGACCACCGGCGGTCGGCTCACCGATCGTGTGGGAGAGCGATCAGTGGGCGGTCTCGGTGGAACGCATCCGGACGTTGGCCACCGAGCGCGAGGCGTTCATCTTCCCGGGCCATGACACGACCGGCATCAAGCAGTTCGCGTCGCACAGCGAGGTCCGCACGATCGACTTCTGGCCCGGCTACGAGTACGAGTGAGGTTGGGTCAGACAGGGACCGCGCCGCGCAGCAGGATCCGGTGCATCACGCGTCGGGCGTCGCCGTAGTCGGCGGTCGCTCGGTGCATGCTGCGCCCGTTGTCCCACAGGACCGCGTCGTGGCGCCGCCACACGTGGCGATGCACGAAGCGGTCCTGGGTGGCGTGCTCGATGAGCCGATCGAGCAGGGCGTCGCTGGCGGCGTCGTCGCGCCCGACCACCGACTCCATGCGGTTCGGGTTGAGGTACAGGCTGCGACAGCCGGTGTCGCGGTCGGTGCGCACGATCGGATGGTCGACCGGCGGTGTCTGTGCTTCCTCTTCGGCCGACCGCGTCGGCACGACGTTCACGTTGCGCCGGGACTGGTACGCGTGGACGACCCGCATCCCCTCCAGCTCGGCGCGCTGTGGGGTGTCCAGCGCTTCGTACGCCGCAGTGGTGTCGGCGAACAAGGTGTCGCCGCCAGCCCGAGGAATGACGTGGGCGTAGAGCAGGGTGGCCTTGGCCGGGACCGCCAGGTAGCTGTCGTCGGTGTGCCAGTGGCCGCCGAACACGATCCTGCGGCCATCGCCTCGGGCGTCGGTCTGGTCCGACGAGATGATCGAGATGGCCGCGCTGTCCGACGACCGGTACTCCTCCAGCACCTGCACCTGCGGTTCACCGAAGACTCGGGCGAGCGCGAGCAACTGCGGCGGGCTGAGCCCGTCCGTCCGCATCACCAGGACGGGATGGTCGCGGAACGCTGATCGGAGCCTGCCGGCCAGCCCGCTTGAGCTCAGGGCGGTGAGGTCGGCGCCGGTCACCTCGGCGACGAAGTCGCTGCCGCCCAGCGGCGTGATGTCGAACGTCATGTCACCACCCTGCTTGCGCCGTCCATCAGTCGAGCCGGGTGGTGTCGATGGTTGTGAGGTCTTCGGCCAGCACGATGGTGCCATCGAAGTGGGCGGCGGCGAGGGCGTGCCACGCGGGCTCGTCACCGGGGAAGATGGCGGGCACGAAATGGGTCGCGACGAAGGTCTTGACCCGGCACCGCGCCGCGGTCTGGGCGGCCTGCTCCATCGTGGAGTGGTAGCCGAGGATGTCCTGCAGTCTCGGGCTGGGGATGCTACGGATGAGGTCGGCGCGGATCACCGTTTGCACGTAGATGTCGGCATCGGCGCACAGTTCATCGAGGCCGGCACACGGCACGCCATCGCCGGCGATCACCGCGGCGTCGTCGTCGTGCTCGATTCGGTAGCCGACCGTCGGCGTGACGGGTCGGTGGTCGGTGGCTCCGGCAGTGACGATGGCGTCACCGATGGAGACGCGTTGGGGCGCCGTCAGCTCATGGACTTCGACGATCGGGGTCCAGGTGAGATCGCGGTGGTGGGCCACTCGGTAGCCCAGGTCGGCGGCCAGCATGGCCAGGACACCATCGACGACCTCCTGGGTGCGCGCCGGGCCGTACACGTGCAAGGGCGTCGGTTCCTGGCTCATCACCCAATGCGTCGTGATCAGATCGTTGAGGTCGGTGATGTGGTCGCTGTGCAGATGGGTCAGCAGCACGGCGTCGAGCATGAGAGGTAGCACCCCGGCGCCGGCTAGGCGCATCACGACGCCTCGGCCGGCGTCCACCAGCAGCCGGGTCGACCCGGCGCGCACGAGCGTCGATGGTCCGGCGCGGTTCGGATCGGGGATCGGGCTGCCGGTTCCCAGGGTGGTGACGGTCAAGACCATGTGTCCTCCGAACGGTGCTGGCCGGTTCTGGCGCCCGGCTGACCGGCCGCGGGTGTCCAATTTCGCGCAGCCTGCGCGCTCGGGCGCGCTGGGGCGCCGTCAAGCGCGCAGCCCGCGCGAATACCGGGTTGCCGCCGCGGCGAAGGCGGGACGAATGCACACAAGGTCAGGCCTCGCTGAAGCGCCACTCCGTCATCTTCACCCGACGAGGCGAGTTCGTCGTATCGGCGAACGTCGCCACGTCGGCGCGAATGATCTCCTGGTCCTCGGGGCCGCCGAAGAAGCGCTCCTTCAATTCCTGCTCGGACGCAAAGGCACATAGCGCGATGCCGTCGTAGTGACAGCCGTCGAGCACCGCGTCGATGCTGACCTGGTGGTAGTGCCACATCCCCGGATGATGCCGTAGCGCCAGCGGGGCGTGGATGTCGCGCCAGTGGGCGTCGGACTGGTCGTGGGTGAGGTCAGGACGCCGGAGCATCCCGAACGCCGCCGTCACCCCCGGGCTCGCATCTCCAAGCGCCCAGAACCGGCGCTGGTGGCGCATGGGGCGCACGTGCACCTCGTACAGGCCGATCTCGGCGACGCTTTCCACGGCCTTGCGGTCCTCGGCGATCACCAAAGAAACAAAGGCTGGCTCGGACGGGCTCTCGTTGGCGACGAACGCAATGCCGTTGCTGGCGCGGGCGACGTCGATCGCGTCGGATCCACGGCGGCCCAAGGCGGCGAACACGTCCCGCACAGTAGTGCGGGTGACGGCGCTATGGTCGAGTTGTCGGCGCGGGTGAGGTGGTGTTCGGTGAGGGTTGCGTTGCTGAGCAAGGAGTATCCGCCCGAGGTGTACGGCGGCGCGGGCGTCCACGTCGAGTACCTGGCGCGAGAGCTCGCTCATCTCGTGAGCGTCGACGTGCACTGCTTCGGTGGTGACCGCCCCGATCACGGGGCGGCCCCGCGAGTGTTCGCCTATCGCTCCTGGGATCGTCTCTCCGGGCCGGCACCGTACCTCGCCGTCCTGCAGGCGATGGCGGTCGACCTGGCGATCGCCGCCGGCGTCGAAGGTGCCGATGTGGTGCACAGCCACACCTGGTACGCCAACTTCGCCGGGCACGTGGCGAAGGTGCTCTACGGCGTGCCTCACGTCTGCACGGTGCACAGCCTGGAGCCGATGCGACCGTGGAAGGCCGAACAGCTCGGCGGCGGCTACCACCTGTCCATGTTCTGCGAGCAGACCGCGCTGGAGCACGCCGACGCCGTGATCGCGGTGTCGATGGCGGTGCGCGACGACGTGTTGCGGTGCTATCCGGCGGTCGACCCGGCGCGGGTGCACGTGGTGCACAACGGCATCGACCCGCAGGAGTGGCGTCCCGACACTGGCGTCGAGGCGTTGCGGCGTCATGGTGTCGATCCGTCGGCACCGACAGTGATCTTCGTCGGGCGGGTGACCCGCCAGAAGGGCATCCAGTACCTGCTCGACGCGGTCGGGCGGCTCGACTCGTCGGTGCAGATCGTGCTGCGAGCCGGCTCGCCCGATACGCCCGAGCTAGGACACGAGCTGGCGCGCCAGGTCGACGCGTTGCGGGCTCGGCGCAGCAACGTCGTGTGGATCGAGGACATGCTGGAGCGCTGGGAGGTGATCCAGCTCTTGACCCACGCCGATGTGTTCTGTTGCCCCTCGATCTACGAACCGCTGGGGTTGGTGAACCTGGAGGCGATGGCGTGTGAGACGGCGGTGGTGGCCACCGCCGTCGGCGGCATCCCCGAGGTCGTTGTTCCGGGCGAGACCGGGTTGCTGATCCCCTTCGTCGCATCGGGTGAGCACGACGCTGCGCCGGCCGATCCCGACGCGTTCACCGCCGACCTCGCCGGTGCGCTCGACAAGGTGCTCAGTGACGCCGCGCTGCGCACGTCGATGGGTCAGGCCGGGCGCCAGCGGGTGATCGACCATTTCAGCTGGTCGGCGATCGCCCGTCGCACCCTGGAGCTGTACCAGTACGCAGGCGCCGCACCGCGCGCACCGGTCCGGTGAGTGCTGCTCGGCACCCGCCCCCACCAATGCCGACGGCGGGCAACGACGACGACGCCCTCGTCGAGGTCGCCGATGGACCCGTGACATCAATTCAGTCATCGCTGCGGACGCCCACCTCGTCGAGGTGTCGTAGGAGGTCGGCCGGGTCGTCGTAGACGCGGTAGGCGCCGGCGCCGACCAGTTCGTCGCGGCCGTAGCCGCCGGACAGGAGGCCGACACCGATGAACCGACCGCGCTGCGCTGCCAGCAGGTCCCAGACGCTGTCGCCGACGACCACGGCGTCGAGTGGATCGGCGCCCAGCTCTTCGGCGGCAGCGACGAACAGGTCCGGGTCGGGCTTGGCCCGAGCGACGCGATCGCGCGTCACGACGACGTGACGGTCGGGGTCGACGCCCAGGGACAGCAGCCCGGGTCGCGCCGTTTCCATCATCCCGCTGGTGGCGATGGCCCAGGGCACGCCCCGGTCGTCGAGATGGCCCAGCAGCTCGGCCGCGCCCGGCAACGGCCGGACCGTCTGGCCGTAGCGCGCCAAGGCCTCGGCGTGGCCCTTTCGCAGGCGATCGGCCAGGTCGGCGTCGATGGGCCGGCCACTCTCGCGCACGAGGCTGCGCGCCGCGAGGCCACCACTCATGCCGATCTTGCGATGGATCACCCAGCTCGCCAGCTCGATGCCTTCCGCCGCGAGGGCGTCGCGCCAAGCGAGAACGTGCTGGTAGACGCTGTCGAGGAGCGTGCCGTCCAGATCGAAGAGCAGGGAGACGGTCACGACCGACCAGCGTAGGTGTCGTGCCACGGCCACGGCGATTGGCCGCGTCGGCGTCGGCATTACTATTTGCGGTTGTCTCGCTACACTCCGTAGTCAACACGGCGGTGATTGGCGTCCCGAACGGGCCGCCTTGGCCCCGTGGCGTTGCTCTGGACCCAGGTGGCGCGCCTGATCGGAATCGAGATTCGTCATGAGCGCCTCCACCATGCCGCCGCCACCGCTGACACCGAGAGAGATGCAGGCCAAGGTGCAGGCGGACAAGAAGAGCACCAGGTCACAACGGCCCTTCTATAAGAAGAAGCGGTTCATCCTTCCTGCCGCGCTCGCCGTCGTCATCGCCATCGTGGTGATCTCCACCACGAGCAAGGACGACAGCACGAAGACGGCCACGGCCACGTCGATCGCGGCCGCTACGCCAGCGACATCGGCCGCCCCCGGTGCGGCCAGTGCCGCGGCTACCAACGCGCCGGCGACTGACGCGCCAGCGGCCACCGACCTCTACCCGGCCAGGTTGGATTCGCAGCGCGACGACCACGAGGCCGTTGTCGGAGACGGTGTGGAGATGCGTGGTTACACCGCCACGGTCACCGCTGCCGGCTTCGAGCCGACCGTGAGTGCTTTCGAAGACGACGGCTACATCGTTGCCGATCTCACGATCTTGAATCGAAACGACGACGCCCAGTCGTACAACATCTTCGACTGGCGGCTTCAGACGCCGCAGGGAACGGTCATCGACCCGAGCTTCACGACGATGGACGGAGTGCTCAGCTCGGGGGACCTGGTTCACGGCGGCACCGTCAGCGGCAAGGTCGTGTTCGCGGTCGGCACTGATCCGCACGGTGAGTACTACCTGATCTACAAGCCCGACCCGTTCGCTTCCGATCGAGGCATCTGGGGTGTCACCATCCCCTAAGGCCGGTCTTCGTTCGTCGGGCTAGTCCGGGCGGCGGCCCCACGCCGTGATGAGCACCGACGTTCCGATGATGGTGTCCGGATCGGCCAACAGCTCGAGGAACAGAGCGATGTCGGCGGGATCGATGCCCAGACCGACAAGGCCGTCGTGGACCTGGCGGGCGTTCGCCGCCATCACCTGCGTGAAACCACTGCCACCGCTGTTGAGCACGACCTGGCCGCTCGCACCGGTATCCACCAGACCGCGCTGACGGAGATGGCGCCAGGCGTTCGCGGCGAAATCGTTGGCGCCATCCCGCTCGGCCAGCAGGCGATTGAACGCCGTCGCCATGCGAACGATGAGCTCGTGGTGGGGTCCGCCACGATCGGTCGTGCGGACCTCGTTGGTGTCGAAGTCCTCCAGCACCAACCAGCCTTCCGGTGCCAGCCGGGCGACCAGCTGGTCGAGGACGTCGAGACGGGCCGGGATGTGCTGCAACACGAGTCGTTCGTGAATGAGATCCCACGGGCCGGGCGGTATCGGTCCCGTCACCACGTCGAGCTGGCGCACCTCGAGCTGAGGGCTGCCGTCATGCTGGAACCATCGGGTGTCGAGATCGACCGCCGTCACGTGCCCGTCCGGTCCGACAAGGGAGGCGAGCCAGCGGGCGATGGAGCCGCCTCCGGTACCGATCTCGAGGCAGCGGGCGCCGGGGCTGAGACCGATGCGGCTCAGGTGACCGATCGAGATCGGGTCGAGGGTCTGTTCCAGCCCCTCGAACCGTGCCGCCGTCTCCGGATGTGCGTTACCCATCAAGTACGGGGACTCCGACATGGCGACCACCTCGACTCCAAGGCGTAGCACACCCGCGCCAGGGCGAATTGCGACGGCCGCTACCGATTCATGACGTCACTGGCAAAGAGGTCGATCGAGCGCATGAGCTCGAGGTGGGTGAGGTCGCCCATGGCGAACTTGCCGACGAAGTAGTCCGTGCCGCTTTCGGCCTCGAAACGCTCGAGGTGCTCGCGCACCGTGGCCGGCGACCCGGCCACGAGCACCCCCAGTTCGAGCGCTCGGTCGACATTGCCTCCCAGTGTCGGATCGTTCGGAGGGGGAATGCCCCACCGCCGGAACAACTGCACCAGATGCTCAGTGAACACCGCCCATGCCTGGCGGACCCGGGATCGGGCCTCGTCGTCGGTCGGCGCCACGTACACACTGCACACCCCGCCGATCGTGCCGCCCTCCCATCCAGCTGCGGCGCACGCGTCTCGGTACGCGGCGACCTGTCTGGCGATCAGCGGAACGGGGCCCCCCACGACGCAGCTCATCCGACCTCGGGCGGCAGGCTCGATGTTCCCGGCGTACCAGAGCGGCGGGTGCGGCTGTTGGTACGGGTGCAGGACGATCGGGAGGTCGTCGAAGTGGTACTTCTTGCCGTGGAACGTGAGCGAGTCGCTGGTCAGCGCGGCCTGCAGGACGGCGAGGGTCTCGTCGAAGTTCTCCTGCATCCTGTCGGTCTCGAGGCCCCACAGCTCGTGCTCGGGCAGGCTGATGCCGCGGCCCACGCCGACGTCGAAGCGGCCTTCGAGCAGATGGTCCAGCGAACAGATCTCCTCGGCCAGCCGAAGGGGGTGGTGAAAGGGCAGCAGGTAGACGAGCGACGCCAAGCGAATGCGTTGCGTGTGCTGAGCGGCGGCGGCGAAGAACAGTCCCAATTGCGGGATCGCGTCGAGCCGGATCATGTGGTGTTCGGACTTGTGGTAGCGCTCGAAGCCGGCATCTTCAGCCGCTCGCACCACGGCGAGGCGGTCTCGGTACAGGTCGTGCAGGGACTGACCGGTGACCTCGATCTGATCGAAGATGCCGTATCGCACGGCTCAGCGCTGAGCGAGGTGCTCTGCCCGGCGGCGGTAGAAGTCGTCGATGGGTCCGAACTCGGGCTCCTCCGAGAATCGGCTGCGGGTCTTCTCGACGATCTCGTCGTTCGACTTGTCCAGGTCGAACGGTTTGCCCTGGGGCTGGCGCACGTGCCACGGCGTGTCGATGAACACCTCGACGCCGTTGAACTCCGGATCTCGGAAGTACACCGACCAGGCGTTGCCGTGGGTGAGCGGCATGATGTCGGTGACTTGGGTGTCGGATTCGAGCGTCTTCTTCAGCGCCCTGAGGTCGTCGAGGGTGCCGGCCGAGCGGAACGCCACGTGGTTCACGTTGTTCGAGGGTTCGGGGTTCTCCCGCCCAGTGATGAACGCCACTTGATGGTGGTGGTTCGAGGCTTGCGAAAGGAACACGATCTCGTTGGAACCGAGCGGTCCACGGTCGGTCACCTCGAACCCGAGGGTGTTGGAGTAGAAGTCGATCATCCGCTCGACGTCGTGCACGTAAAGCACGGCGTGGGCGACTTCAAGTCGCAGTCCGGTAGTCACGGACGCACGTTAGCCACCGTCGCAACCATCCGCCATCAGCTGGTCGAGAGCTGGGCGGTGGCCGACTCGACGAGGCGCTGGAGATGCAACCCCCGACGCACGTCGAGCTGGTGGGGGATCCCGGAGCGGACGGCGGCGGCGAACTCGGCCGTGAGCATCGCCATCGCCGACCGGACATCGCGGCGCCGCGCCCCCGGGTCCCCACTCGTCGTGTCGAGTGTGAGCCGGCCGCTCGGTCCGTAGAGCTCGAGGACGAGCCCGCTCGGATCGACGGGCACCGTGGCCGACAACGTGGCCTGGCTCACGGCGCCGCCTTCGTGGACGCAGCTGAGGGCGACCACCCCGAGCGGATCACCGAGCGCGTCGATCTGCACGATCGGTCCGAGGGACACGTCCAGCGCGTCGAGCGCGTGCGGACCGAGATCCAGGAGCCCACCCTGTTCGAGCCGCCATGGGGTGGCGAAGTAGGTACCGGGCACGGCGCCGTCGCCGAGGAACGTGGCCCGGCCCGCTGTCGCGCCGAACCCGTTGGCATCGGAGAGGAACGCCCGCATCGACGGGAGGTAGCGGTTGGTCAGGATGACCTGGGATACGACGTCGGCGTGGGCGACGGCAGCGGCCAGCGCCTCAGCCTGGGCCAGATCCATGCCGATGGGCTTCTCCAGCAGGATCGGCAACCCCGCGACAGCGGCTCGGGCGGCGAGATCCGCTTGCACGTCGGGCGGGACGGCGAACGCGATCGCGTCGCATCGCTGGAACAGGTCCTCGACGGAGGCCACCGCGACGGCGCCGTGTTCCGACGCCAGCCCGTTGGCGAGGTCGGTGCGACGCGCCCACACCGCCGTCAAGGTGCAGTCCGGCCCGGCGGCCAGCATCGGCGCCGTGAAAAGGGTCGCCCACGGACCCGCGCCGACCAGCCCGACCCGCAGCGGAGCCACCACGACCGCTCATGCTGCCACGCCGGCCGCCCGGCACGAGGCATGGTCCGAGCGCGGCGGCCGAAGCTCGGCTCGTTCTCGGTGGCGTTGTCGGTGGGGGTGGTCGGCTGACACCCGACGCCACCATCGACATCACCACCAGAAGGCCGCGTCCTCGACCAGCGCGCCGCCGGAGGAGACCAGCGTGCACGCTCGCACCTCGCCCGTCGTCCACCTTCGATCCGCGTCCCCCTGGTTCCCAGATCATCCACCGCATTGGGGCTCCACGGCCCCGATCTACTCCCGCGACAGGGGCCGACCCCGTTCTCCCTCGACGGCAGCGTGCCGGGTGTAGACCGTCGGCCATGAGCGACGAACGAGTCACCATCACACCCCTCGAGAACGGACCGTACCTCGTCAAGGGTCCGGTCGTCGTGCGTGACGCGGATGGCGTCGAATATCGAGCGGAACGCACCACTATCGCCCTGTGCCGATGCGGGGGGTCGACCACCAAACCCTTCTGCGACGGCACGCACTCCAAGATCGGCTTCGCCGCCGCCGAAAGGGCCGTGCGCCAGGAGGGCCCAGGGGACGCGTAGTCGGGCTCGCGGCGACCGGCGCGATGAAGTGGTCCAGCTCGCGCTCGGAGCGGGTGCGGCCAGTGAGAGTGGCACGACCGCCTCGTATGTCCCGGTCTTTGCGCGCCGAGCACCTCGCCTCGGACGCGGGCGGTTCACGCGACGCGACGACGTGTGGAGCGAACGTGCTGCGGAGCGAAGGTCAGCTCGTGAACGACGCGTCACCAAGGATTCGTCGTGCATCGGTGAAGTGCTGCGTTCTGGCTGGGCGTAGTCCAGCTGGCTGCTCGGCTCTGACCGCGGTCGACGTGGATCGGACGGGCAGGATGGTGTCGTGCCTCAGACGCTCGTCGTATCGATTGCGCTGTCGCTCGTCCTCACCGTTGTCGTGAACCTGGCGTTGTGGCTCTTCCCGTCAGCGGGGAGTCGACCACGCGAGGGCACTCAGCGCTTCGTCGGTGACGTGCCGCCCCGCGCCGACGGGGAGCCTGGCGTACGCGTCATCGTTCCATGGAAGTTGATGCTGCTTGGTTCACTGGCGTTGACCGTCGTGTTGAACCTTGTCGTGGCGCGGTTGCGCTGAGCAGCGCCTCGTCACTTGCTGCCGAACACGCTCGTGATCAGGTCGGTGTCGCAGTACTCGTCAATCTCGGCGACCTTGTCGTCGGAGACTTTCAACACGATGCAATAGGCGTTGTTGTACGGCCGCCCGGTCTTCGTTACGCGGTCGGACGCCTGTGCCTTCGCGAGGACGTCCTGCTTCCCCGTGTAGCTGTCCGAGAAGACCGTCGTGCCCATCACGGTCCAGCGGACGTCGTCGTGCAGCGCGTTGAGAAACTCGCCTGGGTCGGCGAATAGCTTCTCGATCAGTTGCTTGTTCTGCTCGCACTCATCTCCGAATCCCTCATCTCCGAGCCCCGGTCAGGCGCGCCGTAGCGCGTTGTAACGACGACGTTCTTTCGTCGATCGACACGTCACACGCCGCGACGGCGTGCGGGTGACACGACGGCGATCACGCGGCTGGGAGAGGTCGGCCGACCGCGGCGAACGTCGTCGGCGGTGGCGGCCGGCTGACGAGGACGCGGCCTTCTGGGGTGGTGATTTCGACCGTTGCGTCGGGCAGCAACTTCAACTGCCACTGCGGGTGGTGGGCGAAGTCGTGGTGGTGCCGCCAGCAGAGCAGGACGAGGTTGTCTTGGGTGGTGGTGCCGCCGTGTTGCCAGGGGATGGCGTGGTGGGCTTCGCAGTGGGTGACGGGGCGGTCGCAGCCGGGGAACCGGCAGCCTTGGTCGCGCAGGGCGAGGGCGGTGTAGAGGTGGTGGTTGACGGTGCGAGTGGCCCGTCCGGCGTCGAGGGTGACGGATTGGCCGTTGGTGATGTAGCGGTGGATGGCGGCGTCGCACAGCAACGCCGCGATGGTGGAGGCGTCGACGGGGTCGCCGTCGACGCTGGTCCCGGTGCCACGCTCCAGGTCAGCCAACGTGAGGACCACTTGGACGTGGGGCCTCCGCCGGGTCGTCGCGTCAGTGTTGGGGTGGTCGAGGTAGTAGCGGCAGATCTCGGTGAGGGCATCGGCGCGCCGTTCGCTGGCTGTGCGGGCGGGTTCGCCGTCGACGTCGTCGGTGGTGGCGTTGTCGAGGGCGGCCTTGACGATGTCGTGCGAAGCAGCATCCAAGTGGCCGTTGAGCTGACCGGTGCCGTCGAGTCCCGGGGAGAGGTGCAGTGACCGGGCGCGACCGGGGGGTGGGGGTGGGTCGATGAGGGCGTCGGCGTGGTTCGCCCAGTAGCGCATGACCCGTTCGGTGTCGCGTACCGACAACCCCACCAGGGTGGGCACGACGTCGGGGGCGTGGTCGGTGAACAGGGTGGCGGTGCGGTCGGTGACGGTGGCGACGATCACGTCGATCTGCCCGGTCGACAGTTCGCCGGCGGTCCAGGCGGTGGTGACGGCGGGGCAGTCCCGCAAACGGGTGGCCCGCCGGACCACGGCGGCGGCGTCGCGGTAGGTGCGCCGGGCGAAGCGGCGCAGCCAGCCGGCGGTGGTCACCGCCCCGTCGACTCCGACGGCGCCGCTGCGGTCGACGGCGTCGATGATCGCATTGACGCGAGCGGCGACGAGATCTTGGAAGGCGAGCAGGTCGCGGAGACTCGCTGTGTCATCGAAATCCGGAAGCGCCTTGAGGTCTTCCACCAGGGTCTCGACCGCCGCATCCATACCGAGAGCGTACATATGTTCGCTTGTATCGCCAACGGGTTTCCGAGGAAATGTCGTGTATGACGCTGCGTGGTAACGGCGCGTTGCCATCACGGGTTCTCGGTGCATTTGAGTAGCAAATCTGCTACTGGAGCGCGACGAGAAGCTGAAATGCACCAAGAATCACCGCCCCAACGACCACCCCACGTGAGTTGTCTCCCGGACGGCCTCAACGAGCGACGGCGACGCCACGGATAGCGCGCCGCGCTCGCTCCATGCGGCCATCGAGCTCGGAACGGGCAGCCACGGGGGCGTCGGTGGCAACATGGCGCCTGACCGACTCTCAGGAGGCGATGACCAGATGCCGCAGCGCGATCTCTCGATCCCCACCCCCGACGGCACGTGCGACGCCAGCCTGCACACGCCGGACGGCGCCGGGCCGTGGCCGGCCGTGATCATGTTCCCCGATGCCGGCGGTGTGCGGGCGACGTTTCACGCCATGGCCCAGCAGCTCGCCGATCTCGGCTACGCCGTGCTGCTCCCCAACATCTACTACCGCCTCGGCGAGATCGCGCCGTTCAACATGGACACCGTCTTCAGTGACAGCGACGAGCGGAAGCGCCTCATGGGCCTGGTGGCCAGCGTGAGCAAGGAAGCGGCGACGCGCGACACCGAGGCCATGCTCGACTTCCTGGCGGCGCAGCCCGAGGTCGCCGACACCCGGGTCGGCACGACCGGTTATTGCATGGGCGGCGGGCTGGCGCTCAACGCCGCCGGGCGCTTCCCTGATCGCGTCGGTGCGGCGGCGTCGTTCCACGGCGGGCAGATCGCGTCCAACGCACCGGACAGCCCGCACCTGCTCGCCGGGGCCATGAAGGCAACGGTCTACGTCGCCGGTGCCGAGAACGACGGGTCCTTCGACGCCGAGCAGTTCGAACGGTTGTCGGCCGCGCTCACGGATGCCGGCGTCGAGCACACGCTGGTGACGTACCCCGCGCTGCACGGCTTCGCGGTGCCCGACAACCCGACCTACGACGAGGCCGCCGCCGCTCGCCACTGGCAAGCCCTCGAGGACCTCTACGGGTCGGCGCTCGCCACCGCGTAGCCCGCTCGACGCACGAGCCCGAGTGCACCCAAAAGCTATGGTGCGGGCGTGCGTGCCTTTGCCCTCGCGCCCGAGGTGGAGGAGCTCCGTGCCGCAGGCGAACGGCTCGGCCGCAGCGAGCTGACACCGAACGTGCGGGAGGCCGAGGCGACTGGGCGCTGGCCCGACGCGGTGCTCGGCGTGCTCGACGGGTTCCCGCTCGGCGGCCTCGACCTGCCCGAGGAGCTGGGCGGCGTGAGCGCCGGGATGCTCGCCAAGGCCGTGGTGCTGGAGACGCTGGCGGCGGCCGACGCCGGCGGCCTGCCCGGTGCCGATCGGCCCGGCGGTTCGGCCGGCGCGCTGCTCGCCTGCCCTGATCGTGGCCTGGCCCGTGAGGTGGCGGCGAGCTGCCTCGACGGGTCCGCGCAGTGCGGCTTCACCGTGATCGATCCCGACAACGGGTCTTCGGGCCTCGACTGGGCGCCCGGTTGGCCCGCGGTGCGTTGGCTCTGGGCCATGGAAGGCGACACGCTGTGCCTCCACGAGGTGACCGGCGGGGTGGAACCCATCGCCGCGCTCGCCTTTCACGCGTCGGGCGGCGTGTCAGTGCCGTTCAGCGTGACCACGATCCGAGGCCGCTGGGAGTTGGGGCCGAGGGCGGGCGTGGCCGTGCGGGGCCGAGCTCGGCTGTGGAGTGCAGCGGTGGCCGTCGGCATCGCCCAAGCGGCGTTGGACGAGACGATCAGCTACACCACCGACCGTGTGGTGTTCGGCAAGCCCGTCGCCCACCACCAAGCCAACGCCTTCGATCTTGCTCATGCCGCCGCCCGGGTGCACGGTGCCCGGCTGGTGGTGCGCGACGCGGCGGTGGCCTTCGACCGCGACGAGCCCGATGCCGGTTTCTGGGCGACCCAGGCGTGGTTGGAGACGATGGAGGCCGCCTACCTCGCCACCAACCTCGGCATCCAGTTGCTCGGTGGCCACGGTTTCATCGTCGACCACCTGGCCGAGAAGCGCTTCCGCGAGGCCCGCATGCTGGCCATGATGGCGGGCGCCCGCGACGCCGCCGAGTTCGACGTGGCCGCCCTCGTGCTCGATGTCGAGGATCTCCTCGGCGCCAGTCTGGAACGATCGTGATCGAGCTGGACGCCCGCACCCTGGAGATGCTGGAGGAGGTGCGGGCGCTCGGGCGCACTCACATCCGGCCGATGGGCCTGGAAGCGGATCGCACGGCCATGCCGCCGCCGGTCGATCACGAGTTCTATCTGATCTGCACCCGTCAGGGCGGCATCGTGTCCCGGATGATCGGCGCCGAGGATGGTCCGACAGCGCTCGACTGGAAGCCCGTGCGCAACTTCCTACTGGGCGAGGAGACCGCGTACTGGGATCGCGGCGTGGCGCTGTCGCTGCCCGGACCTGGCCTCGGGGGACCGGCACTGCGCAACACGGGCACCCCCGAGCAGCGTCAGCGGTTCTTGCAGATCTTCAACGACCACTCCAAGGCCCGCTGGGGGGCCATGGCCATGACCGAGCCCGGCGCGGGCAGCGACGTCGCTCGCATCCAGACCCGAGCCCGCAAGGAGGGCGACACCTGGGTGCTCAGGGGGCAGAAGATGTTCTGCTCGAACTCGGCGCGAGCCGATTGGGTCGTCGTGTGGGCCACCGTCGATCCGGCGTTGGGGCGCAACGGACACCGGGCCTTCGTGGTCGAGCGGGGTACGCCCGGCTTCGAGATCCTGAAGATCGAGCACAAGATGGGCTCGCGCGGTTACGAGACCGCCAGCTTCGCGCTCGACGACGTGCGGCTGCCGGCCGAGAACCTGCTGGGCGGTGAGCAGTTCTACGAGTCGCGGCGTGGCTTCAAGGCGTCGATGGCGACGTTCAACATGACCCGCCCATTGCACACCGCCCATGGCGTCGGGATGGGCCGGGCGGCCCACGACTTCGCGCTGGACTTCGTGCGCAGCGACTACCCCGCGCAGGGCCGCCGCCGCCAGCGTGCCCTCGAGCGGCTGGCCCGCATCCGGCGGGGGCTGCACACGGCTCGCCTGATGTATCTGAACGCGGTGTGGCTGGCGAAGTTGGGCGAGCCGAACGTCTTGGAGGCGAGCTACGCCAAGATGTACTCGCCGCCGGTCGTGCTCGACGCCGTGGTGGCCGCTCTCGACATCCTGGGCGAGGCCGGCGTGCGCAACGACAAGATGCTCGAGAAGCTGTACCGGGACGTGAAGATCCTCGACATCGGCGAAGGCACCCAGCAGGTGCAGCGGGTGGTCGTCGCCCGCCAGCTGTTCGACTTCCCGCGCGACAACTGAACCAGCGCGGTTCGCTCAGGTCCCCGTGAAGTCAGCGTCGCGACGCTCCATGCGGGCGCGGACGCCTTCTTTCGCGTCGGTGCTGCGCATCGCGTCGCGCACGAGCTGGTCGGTGTCGGCGTGGTCGATGCCATCGCGGAAGGCCATCTGGCGGTTGATGGTGGCCTTCATGGCGCGCAGGCTGAGCGGTGCGTTGCGGACCAACCGGTCGATGACGGTCGTGGCCGCCGATTGCAGCTCTGTGGCCGGCACGCAACGAGCGATCAGCCCGAGGTCGGCCATGCGTTGCGCGGGCACCGGATCGCCGAGCAGCAGGATCTCTCGTGTCACCACGGGACCACCGACGTCGAGCAGCTTCTTGGCCAGGAACCACGACGGCGCCAGGCCCACCTGGGCCAGCGACATGCCGAAGCGGGCGTCGGCCGACGCCACGACCAGGTCGCAGTGCAGCGCCAGTTCGTTGCCGCCGGCAATGGCCGCGCCCTGCACCACGGCGACGACCGGCAACGGCCACGTCTCGACGCGGTGGAACAGCGTCTCCACGTCCTGGGCCTTGCCGAGATCGCCGCGGAGGTCCAGCCCCGAACAGAACACGCGGCCCTCGGCGCGGATTACCGCGACGCGTTCGGAGGCGTCGGGACCCGGCGACGGGTCGAAGGCCTCTTCGAGGGCGCGCAGCATCTCCGCGTCCATGGCGTTGCCCTTCTCGGGTCTGGTAAGGGTGACCGTCCGGACGCCACCGTCCCGCTCGACACGAACCCTGTCGCTCATGCACGGCACGCTAATTCGTGACGTCAGCTGACCTGGTTTCGCACCGGCGGCTCCCTCCAGCACGGCGTCTGTGGGCGAGATACCGTCCGAACGTCCCGTGCGTCGCGGGACGAGTGGGCCGACGCCTTCCTCGGCGCGGGGTACGTCCAGTTCCTGTGGCCCGACGTCGCCGCCGCCTTCGCCGCCTTCGTCAACGACGGCGACCCCGGCCCCGCCACCGCCCTCTACCTCGACCAGGACACCCCCGGCGACGACAACGGCTACGCCATGTACGTGGCCACCGAGTGCACCGACGCTCACTGGCCCCGCGGTTTCAACGGTCGCGAAGCCCGGCTGACTTGCAACGGGGCCGATGGGCCGTGATGGCGAAGTCGGTCATCAGCGCGCTCGAATTCATGTCGTGACCGACCAACTTCGCCCGCCACCTCGCCGGCACCTACGGTGAGGCGGCTGGAATCGGGTAGCGGTCGATGGTCAAGGGGGCCGAAGTGAGCATCCTCGTTCTGTTGGAGCTGGAGGCGGCCGAGGGCAAGTCGGACGCCGTGATCGAGGTGCTGGCACGCCACCTCGGCGACACGCGGGCTCGCCCGGGGTGCGAGAGCGTCACCGTCCATCGAGATCAGGATCGACCGACGTCGGTACTTCTCGTGGAGCGGTGGGCGACTCGGGCCGATGACGACGCGTACCGCGCCTGGCGAGCCGGCGAGGGCGCCATCACGGAGATGGTGCCGCTGGTTGTGTCACGGAAGCTCCGCTACTACGACGACGCCGACGCCTGACCCGAGGTTCACGACGCGGCGTCGTCGAGGTGGACGAACAGGCACGTCCGCGGCTCGCCGTCGACGTTGCGGCTGATGTGGCCCTGTCCGGTCCTGTCGTCGGCCAGCAGGATGGAACCCGGTCCGAAGATGCGCTTGGTGCCGTCGCCGACCTCGATCTCGACGGAGCCGGTGAGGTTCACGACCAGTTGGCGGCGGGGCGCAGTGTGAAAGTCGAGCTGGTAGTCGCCGGCGACGGTGCGGAACTGCACGCCTCGTCCCGGCCACAGCTCCGAGATGCTCCCGCTCATGCCGAGGTCCTCGAGCGGGACCTCGATGTCCTCGAAGTGCGACTGGCCGTCTGCTCCGGTGAAGATCCGAACGATGTCCACGGACGGGACCGTAGCGTCGTCAGCTTGCCGGCGTTCTACCGCTCGGCCTGCAGCGCCTCGATCCGCTTCCTGAGGACGGCGACTTCGAGCTCCAGCTCGAGGATGCGCCGGATGCCGGCGAGGGTCATCCCCCCGCCGGCCATCTCCGACACGCGCTGCACCTGCGCGATCTCCGCTCGGCTGTAGCGGCGTTGGCCTCCGTCAGAGCGCGCCGGTTGTACGACCTGTTCAACGTCGAGCCTGCGAAGGAACGCCCGTTGGACGCCAAGCATGTCGGCCACTTGGCCCACCGCGTAGAGAGGAGCGTCGTAGTCGTCGATCGGTAGGTGCACCGCCAAGACCTAGTCAGACGCCCGATGTCACGGGCTCACCGGCCCGCGTCTCGATGGAGTTGTGTGCGTGACCCCCCGAGGTGATGTTCACTCGGCGCGGCTTCGCCTTCTCGGCGATGGGCACTCGCAAGGTCAGTACGCCGTTGCTGTAGTCGGCCTCGAGGCGGTCGGCGTCGAGCGTTTCACCGAGGAACAGCTGGCGGCTGAAGGACCCCTGGGGGCGTTCGGCGAGGAGCATCTCGGTGCCGTCGTCGGCGGAGCGCTGGCGTTGCGCGTGGACCGTCAGCACGTTCTTCTCCACCACCAGGTCGATGGCCCCCGCGTCGACGCCCGGTAGATCGAACTCGACGATGAACTCGTCCCCGCTCCGGTAGGCGTCGATAGGCATGGCGGCCGGGCGGGCAGGCGTCCCGAAGGCCTGCTGAGTCAGCCGGTCGAAGTCACGGAATGGGTCGGTACGCATCAGCATCACGGAACCTCCCTCAAAGTCAGCTTACCGCTGCTATTCAACTGGACATCAATGAAACTGTCAAGTCAAGTTGGAGGTCTGGGCTTCGCGAACGTCTTCCTCGGCGTCGTCTAGAGGCGGCGAAGGGCTTCGCCCAGAGGCTCGACCGCGCTGGCCGGGTACGGCCCCCGCATGCTGAAGATCACCTGGTCGACGCCGGCCTCGACCAGCTCGGCGGCCTGGTCGGCCAGCGCCGATGGATCGGCCCCGGCTTTCCACGCGAGATGCGCGGTGCGGTAGATCTCTCGCGGATCACGACCCAGGCGCTCGCAGTGCCCGAGGAGCGCTTCGTTCTTGGCTTGCCAGTGGGCGACGGTTTCGTTGAAGCCGCCATCCCACTTCTGGGCCCAGCGGGCCACCACGGCGAGGGTCCGCTTCTTCCCGCTGCCGCCGATGAGCAGCGGCGGATGCGGCTGCTGGATCGGCTTCGGCTCGCAACGGGCATCGGTGATGGTGAAGTACGTGCCGCGGAAGTCGGTGACCTCTTGCGACAGCAGGCGGACGATCACCTCGACTCCCTCTTCGAACCGGTCGAGACGTTCGCGTACTGAGCCCAGCTCTATCCCGTAGGCGTTCGACTCCTCCAGGTTCCACCCCGCACCCATGCCGAGGTCGAGCCGCCCCCCCGAGATGATGTCGACGGTGGCGGCCATGTTGGCCGTCACTGCCGGATGGCGATAGTGCATGCCGTTCACCATGCTGCCGATGCGGATGCGACGCGTGGCCTGGGCCAGCGCACTGAGCATCGTCCAGCTCTCCAGGCACGGGCCGTGGGTGTCGCCGATCAACGGATAGAAGTGGTCGAAGTGCCACGCCTGGGCGAAGGCGTCGCACTCGTCGACGGCCCGCCACACGTCGAGGAACTCGGTCCACGTGCCGTGCTGCGGCGGAGTCTTCACGGCGAAGTCGGCCATCAGGTGAATCCCTTCCAGACGTTCGAAACGCTCTCGGCAGATTGCCACAGCCGGCGCGCTCAACTATGTGCCCTTGCCGGCCGAGGGGTACGATTTCGAATCGCTACCAGATTCGAGGGGGATTCGAACGATGGACAGCAGCTACGACGTTCACATCAAGGACGGGACGATCGTCGACGGGACCCGGGTGCCTCGCTTTCGCGGGGATCTGTGGATCAAAGATGGTCGGATCGCCCAGATCGGGGGTCGGGCGAAGGCTCCATCGGAACGAGTGATCGATGCCGGTGGTTGCATCGTCGCGCCCGGCGCCATCGATCTGCACACCCACTACGACGCCCAGGTGCGCTGGGACCCGTGGTGCAGCATCTCGTGCTGGCACGGGGTGACCTCGGTCGTGCTGGGCAACTGCGGGTTCGGGTTCGCCCCGGTGAAGCCCGACTTCCGTGAGCGCTCCATGTTGACCATGGTCCGTACCGAAGCCATTCCCATGGACGCCATGCGGGCCGGGTTGTTGCCCACCTGGGACTGGGAGACCATCCCGGAGTACCTCGACAGCCTCGAGCAGGCCCCGCTCGGTGTGAACGTCCTGCAGTACATGCCGACGGCGTCGCTGATGATCTACGTGATGGGCCTCGAAGCGGCCAAGTCGCGCCCGGCCACCAACGCCGAGCGCAAGGAGATGCAGCTGCTGCTGCACGAGGGCATGGACGCCGGCCTCGTGGGCTTCTCCATCCAGCGTCTCGGCCCCAACTCGACGCAGGCCGACTTCGACGGCACGCCGATGGTGACCGACACGATGTGCGACGACGACATCTTCTGCCTGGCCGAGGTGCTGCGCCAGCGCGACGAGGGCAGCATCCAGCTGACCCAGGCCACCGACGCCAACCCGAACTTCCCCGAGGATCTGGAGTTCAAGCTCCGTCTGGCCGAGGTGTCGGGCCGGCCCATCATCGACAACGTCGTGCCGGTGAGCCAGCGCAACCCCCGCGTGTACCAGGAGCGACTGGAGTGGCTGGAGCAGGCGCACCAGGAAGGCCTGCAGATCTACGGCCAGGGTGCCACCATCCGCACCGGGTTCGTGTTCTCCTTGGACAACTGGAACCTCTACGACTCCAGCCCGGCGTGGCGAGAGGCCACCACCGGAACGCTCGAGGAGAAGATCGTCAAGATGAAGGATCCGGCGCTGCGGGAGCGGCTGCGCAAGGAGACCGAGACGGCCAACACGCTGTTCGCCAACACGCAGCTCGCCGTCGGTGGCCCGCCGCAGAAGCTGGTCGTGCAGGGCGTCACCCGCCGCCAGGACATGCAGAAGTACGTCGGGAAGTCCCTGGGCCAGATCGCCCAAGAAGAAGGCAAGCACTACCTCGACGTCATGCTGGACCTGTCGCTCATGACCGACCTGAAGACGGAGTTCCTCGGTGAGGGCCCGGACTTCAACGTCAACCACATGGCCGGCGTGTACAACGAGTCGCCGTACACCATCCCTGGTGTCTCCGACGGCGGCGCCCACACCAAGTTCTTCACCGGCGGCGCCTGGACCACCGACTTCCTGGCCTGGATGGTGCGCGACGAGAAGAAGATCACCCTCGAGGAAGCGCACTACCGCATGTCGGCGCTGGCCGCCCACGCTGTCGGCCTGCGCGACCGAGGCGTCCTGCGTGAGGGCACCCCGGCCGACGTGATCGTCTACGACATGGACGACCTCGCCATCGAGCCCGAATGGGTCGGCGAAGCCGTCTACGACCTGCCGGGCGGCGAGTGGCGCCGGATCCAGCGGGCCCACGGCTACCGCCACATCCTCGTCAACGGCGAAGAGACCTTCACCGACGGCGAATGCACCGGAGCCACCCCGGGCAAGCTCCTGCGCCACGGCGAGGGCTGACCGACCCGATCAGTCGTGTCGGACCAGCAAGATGCGACACGACCGAGGAATACCGTCACCCCATGACTGCCGTTGAGCGCGAGTTCGTTTCATCCGAGTCGCCCACGATGCCCCGTGCCGGGGCGGGTGGGCGGCCGTGTCAGGGCCTCTACCACCGCCCGGCGGGCGAGTCGCCGAAGGTGGCGCTCGTGGCCACCCACTACGAGGTGGATTTCGCCGAGCACTACCTGGCCGAGTTCGTAGCGGCGCGTGGCGTCGGCTTCCTGGGCTGGAACACGCGCTACCGCGGCAACGGTGCCTACTTCCGCCTCGATCAGGCGGTCGTCGACATCGGTGTGGGCGTGCGGTGGCTGCGCGAGCAGGCGGGCATCGACACGGTCGTCATCCTCGGGAACTCGGGGGGCGCGTCCTTGATGGGCGCATACCAGAGCCGTGCCCTCGACCAGCCCGACGAGCTGGCGCCCGGCGACCTGTTCATCTCCCTGTGCGCCCACCCTGGCCGGCCCGACGTGTTGACGACGTGGCTCGACCCAGCCGTGGTCGACGAGCGCGATCCCATCGCGACCGACCCGTCGCTCGACATGTTCAACACCGAGAACGGGCCGCCGTACTCACCCGAGTTCGTCAGGCGCTACCGCGCCGCGCAGATCGCCCGCAACGACAAGATCACGGCCTGGGCCCACGACGAGCTCGACCGCCTCGACCGGGCCGGCATCCCGGACCGGCTCTTCACCATCGCTCGCCAGTGGGCCGATCTTCGCTTCCTCGACCTGTCGCTCGACCCGTCCGAGCGCCCGGTGGGCTGCTACGCCGGCGATCCCGCCGTCGCCAATCGTGGCCCGTTCGGTCTGGCGTCCAGCTGCTCCCTGCGCACGTGGCTGGACATGTGGAGCCTGGCCGAGTCGTCGTGTCGGGCCACGCCCCATCTGGGGCGCATCACGGCGCCGGCCCTGGTGGTGCAGTCGACCGGCGACCAGGGATGCTTCCTGAGCGACGCCCGCGCCATCTACGACGAGCTGGGATCGAGCGACAAGCGGCTCGAGCTGGTGCCTGGCGATCACTACCTCCGCCAGCCCGACGGGGCGCGAGACGAACTGGCGGAGATGGTGGTCGCCTGGGTCAACGAGCAGGTGCGATGACGCCGAGGCCGCGAGGCGTACCTTGCCGCGCTACTACGTCGTGCCGGCGCCTGCTCAGAGGCCGGTGAACAGGTCCGTGCCGGCGAGGTAGCCGGGTTCGAGCAGCTGGGTCTCCGGCGCCGCGGTGGCGATGGCGGCCCGCAACGGCTCCATGTCGGTCGGCACGGAGAAGCCCGGCAACCAGTCGTCGTGGTGGCTGAGGACGAGGCGCCGGGGCCGCACGGCACCGACCTGGCGGGCGACGAACTCGGCCAGCGAACCCTGGATCGGCTCGCCGTCGATGTTGCCGCGACCGGCGGCGGCCAGGATCGCCACGTCCGGGCGCACGCCGTCGAGGATGCCCGACCAGTGGCCCGAGGTGTCCTGGAAGAGCAGCGACCCCTCCGGCGTCTCGAACAGGTAGAGCAGCGCGCCCCCGTCGCCACGCGGGCTGTGGCCGACGAACGATTCCCGCATGTGCTGGACGGCCTCCGGTGCCAGCGCCGTGACCAGGAAGGTCTGCAAACCGCGCATCCGGTCGCGCTGCTCTTGCCACGTCACGCCGAGGTCACCCAGGCAGGCGTCGCCGCTCTGGGCCATCTTCTCCTGCGACCAGACGCAGCTGTGCTGGCTGGGCAGTACCGAGACGGTGACGTCGTCGGACAGGCGCACCCGCTCACCACCGGCGACGCAGATCATGCGGTCGCCGGGCACCCCGGCCGCCTCCATCACCCGCACCGTCTCGTAGCTGCCGATGAGCGTGGCGTTCGTGCGGGCCATGATCCGCTCCGCACCGTAGAGGTGGTCGAAGTGGGCGTGGCCGATCACGATCCAGTCGCATTCGTCGATGTCGTCGGCCGTCAAGCCGGTGCCGGGCGCGTCGGGTGCCCGGTCGATGTAGGCATCCAGGAAGACGGTCAACCCACCCGTGCGCAGACGGAACGTCGCGCACCCGTACCAGTCGAGCGTGGCCACGCCGGCAAGCTACCAACGTCGCCGCCGGGGTACGCTCGGTACCTATCCCAATGATGGACGGGGGGTCGCCATGTTGGACGTCGTGATCCACGGTGGCACCGTGGTCGATGGCACGGGCCGCGACGGTTTCCGCGCCGATGTAGGCATTCAAGACGGTCGCATCGCGCTGATCGCCGGGGAGATCACGGAGCCGGCGATGCGCCGCATCGACGCCACCGGCAAGCTGGTGGCGCCCGGCTTCATCGACGTGCACACGCACTACGACGCGCAGGCGTTCTGGGACGGCGACCTCACGCCGTCGCCGCTTCACGGCATCACCACCGTCATCGGCGGGAACTGCGGCTTCACCATTGCCCCCATCCGTGATGCCCACGGCGAGTACCTCATGCGCATGCTGGCGCGCGTCGAGGGCATGCCGCTCAATTCGCTGCAACTGGGCGTGCCGTGGGGCACCTGGCAGAGCTTCGGCGAGTGGTTGGGCAAGCTGGACGGCACGCTCGCCGTGAACGCCGGTTTCATGGTGGGTCACAGCGCGTTGCGCCGTGTCGCCATGGGGGAGCGGGCCGTCGGCGAAGCGGCCGGCGACGACGACCTGGCCGAGATGGAACGGCTCCTGCGCGAGAGCCTGGAAGCCGGTGGGTTCGGCTTCACGTCGTCGTGGGCCATCAGCCACAACGACGCCAACGGCGACCCCGTGCCCTCGCGCCACGCCACCGCCGGCGAGTTGGTGCACCTGAGTGGCGTCGTGCGCGACTACGAAGGCACCAACCTGGAGTTCATCCCCACGGTCGGCCGGTTCGACGAGTCGCACTACCAGCTCATGACCGACATGTCGGTGGCCGCCAACCGCCCGCTCAACTGGAACCTCATCGCGGTGAACCTCAGCCCACGCCAGATGGAGTCCATGGAGACCCGCCTGAGCGCGTCGGACTTCGCCCGCCAGCGCGGTGGACGGGTGCTGGCCCTCACCGTGCCGTGCGCCGTGCAGTCGCGCATGTCGCTGGAGACCGGCTTCGTGTTCGACATGCTCAACGGCTGGGCCAAGCCCATGGCGCTGCCCGTCGAGGAGAAGATGGCGCTGCTCGCCGATCCCGACCGGCGGCGCGAGATGAACGACCTGGCGCAAGGCCCCAGTCCCATGCGCGGCGTCGCCAAGTGGCACCAGCTGACCATCGGCGACGTCTACACCGATGCCAATCGCGACTACCAGGGTCGCACGATCGGCGAGATCGCCGACGCCGAGGGCCGCGAGACGTTCGACGTGCTGTGCGACATCGCCCTGGCCGACGACCTGCGCACCGGTCTGTACCAACCGGTCATCGGTGACGACCAAGCGACGTGGCAGAAGCGCGTCGACGTCTGGCGCGACGACCGTACGCTCGTCGGTGGTACCGACGCCGGTGCCCACCTCGACCTGCTGGCCACCTTCAATGCCACGACGGCAATGTTGGGCAAGGCGTGCCGCGAACTGAAGCTCCTGTCGTTCGAGGAAGCCATCAGTTACGTCACTGACGCGCCGGCGCAGCTGTACGGGTTGAAGGACCGGGGTCGCCTCGCCACCGGCTACCACGCCGATGTCGTCGTGGTCGACCCCACCACGGTCGCGGCCAAGCCCATCGAGATCCGCCACGACCTTCCCGGAGGCTCGTGGCGCCTCTACGGTGAGGCCGACGGCATCGACCACGTGCTCGTGAACGGCACCGAGATCGTCGACCATGGTCGCCTCACCGGTGCCCGGCCCGGTCGCGTCATGCGCTCGGGTACCGACACCGCCGGGACGGCGATCAGCTAGCGCTCACGGTCTCCATCCGCCACGACCGGTCGCCGGCCGGGAGGTTGAAGAGGCGCGCCGTGTTGTCCCGGAAGATCGCCTGGTGCTGGGCCTCGTTCAGGTGGGAGGCCTGCTCGGCGATGAGCTGACGCGACCGCGGCCACGTCGAGTCGGTGTGGGGGAAGTCGCTGGCCCACAGCAGATGGTCGTAGGGGAACAGGTCGAGGGTGTGGTACGCGGTGAGGTCGTCCTGGAAGGTGGCGTACACGTTCGAGCGGATGTACTCGCTGGGCAGCTTCGACAGACCCTTGATGATCCCGTCCTCGGCGTTCATGCGGGCGGCGTGGTCCATGCGGTACATGTAGTGCGGCAGCCAGCCGGCGTCGCTCTCGGCGACCACGAGCTTGAGATCGGGATGGCGCTCGAACACCCCACCGAGCACCATGAGCCCGACGACGTCCTGCACCGCACGGATGATCCCGAGGAAGTTGTTGAGCGGGTGCCCACGGGTCTCGGCGTGCAAGCTGCCGGAGCGTGACGTGAGGATGTGGAAGCAGATCGGTAGACCCAGGTCCGTGGCGCACTCCCAGAGCGCGTCGTAGTCGGGATGGTCGTAGTCCTCGTGGACGGGGTCGCCCGGCATCATCATCCCGACCAAGCCCATGTCCTTGGCCCGCTGGAAGTCGGTGATGGCCGCGTCCACGCTCAACACCGCCGTCTGCGCCATGCCGAAGACCCGCTCCGGCGCATCGGCGCACATGTCGGCCAGCCAGCGGTTGTAGGCCCACATGCACGCGTCCTTGTAGTCGGCGTTGCGGTGCATGCAGATGCCCATGCCGACCGAGGCGTAGATGAGCTCGGCGGCGATGCCGTCCTGGTCCATGAACGGCACCCGCTCGGCACCGAGGTACGCCGCGGGGCGCACGTCGGAGAACTTCATGGTCTTGGCCCGCGCCAGCCGTTCGGTCGGCCCGAATCCGGCGCCGTCGATGAAGCCCAGTGGCACCGGGCGCCTCATGCCCGGCACGACGAACGCGTCCGTGCCGTCGTCCTGCGTCACGATGTGCGGCGCCTCGTCCCGGTACTTCGGGTCGATGTAGTCGACGTAGCAGTTGGCCGGCTCGCAGACATGACCGTCGGCCGAGATGATGCCCGCAGGAATCATGGCGTGCCCCCCTCTGGAGACTCGTGGTAGCCGCGGCGACCGTAGCCGACGCACCTGATCACGATCCAAGGCCGTCACCTGCCAGTGGGGTCAGTACCTTCTGGGCGATGACAGCACTCGCTGACAATGCGAACGGCTACGTGTGCCTGACCTTCGATTTCGACGGGCCGTCGTTGTGGATGCAGCGGGGAATGACGACACCGACTCCGATCTCCCGAGGCGAGTTCGGGGCGGTGGCCGTCCCGCGGATCTTGCGCCTGCTCGGCCGGCGCGGCATTCCGTCGACGTTCTTCGTCCCGGGCCACACGATGGAGACGTATCCCGATGTCTGCCGGATGATCGTCGATGCCGGCTGCGAAGTCGCATTGCACGGCTACGCCCACGAGTTCAACCCCACGTTGACGCCTGACAGGGAGCGGTGGACGATGGCCAGGTCGTTCGAGCTGGCCGACCGGTTGTGCGGCGCGCCGCCGACGGGCTACCGGGCGCCGTCGGGTGAGCTGACCGTCCAGACCATCGAGCTACTGGTCGAGCACGGCCTGGCCTACGACTCATCGCTGATGGGCCACGACTACCAGCCCTACCCGCTGCGTCGGGGCGACCGGCTTCCCGATGACGGGCCGGCCGAGTGGGGCGAACCGACGCCCCTGCTGGAACTGCCGTGGAGCTGGACGCTCGACGACTACGTCTACCTCGAGTTCGTCACGTTCCGGCGCATGCTCATGCCCGGGCTGCGGCGTCCCGGCGACATGTTCGACAACTTCACCGGCGACCTCGAGTGGATGAGGCACAACGTCGGCCACGGCGTGTGCACGGTCGTGTTCCACCCTCAGGTCATCGGCCGGGGCCACCGCCTCCTGGCGCTGGAGCACTGGCTCGACGAGGTGACCGAGATGCAGCTCACGTTCGCGGGTCTGGATCAGGTCGCGGCCGCCTGCGCGTCGGGACGGTCGTTCGGCATCGAGCCTCGCGCTCCCGAAGACCCTTGTACCCCGGGTTAGGCAGGTCTACTGTCCGTGGCGGGGTGAGCTCGAAGGGGGCGCCATGGCTATCGCGGTCGACATCACCTACACCCGCAGTGGGATCGACACGTACCACAAGGCGTCCAAGCAGATGGGTTTCGTCGACGGCGAACACCCGGGCGAGGGCATCCTGTTCCACTGGGTCGAAGCCACCGACGACGGCTTCGTCGTGCACGACGTGTGGGAGTCGGAAGAGCAGTTCGACGCTTTCGTCGAGGAGCACCTGGCCCCGATGTCGGTCGCACTCGGCATGGAGGAACCGGACATCGAGATCACCGCCATCGAGGGCTACCGGCGCCCGGTCTGAGCACTGTCCGTTCTGAGCGCGGCCGTGCCGCACCTCAGATCGTGAAGCGGAGGTTGCGGGCGGCACGGGCACCGATGTCGTCGTCGCCCGTCCACCGGATCCGTCCGTCGGCGATGGGCTCCTCGGGGTCGATGCGGCCGCACGCCAGCAGCATGAACGTGAGCGAGTCGGTGGTGATGGTGGTGTCGGGGTTCGGCAGCTCGTCGACGACTGCGGCCCGTCCGTCGACGCGCACCAGCATGCGCCGCGACACCGGCCCGGTGAGGTCGAAGGCGATGCTCTTGCCGTCGGCGAGACCCACCTTCTTCCCGACGATGTAACCCAGCGACTGGTGCACCTCGTCGAGCGCGGCTTCGCCGGTCGGTCCACCATCGTCACCCGGAATGCCGAGCGGGATACGGATGTCACGCTCGTGCACCCACACATCGAACATGCGGATGTCCATGAACCTCCCGTAGGTGGCCGGACCGACCGGCGTCGGTCCCGGGACCGCGAAGTCGTCGTCGGACATCGCCGCCAGATGGGCGCGGCGCTCGTCGATGACGCTGCGGAACCGGGCGAGCAGCTCGTCTGGGGAGAGCGCCGTCAGCTCGCCGAGAACAGGCCCGACGCCGGCGAACGGCGATTCGCCGCCGGGCTCCCACCCGATCAGGACCTGTTCGATCGCCGCGACGTGCACGAGGACCCCGCGCGTGTTCCAGTCCGGGCAGAGCGACTGAACCGTCCACTGCTCAGGGGTGAGGGACGCCGCCACCGTGTCGAGGGCCGACCAGGCGGCGGTGAGGTTGGCGATGCTGTCGGTGCGGCTGCTCATCGGGCGGGCCTTTCACGGGTTTCCCAGTCGCGAGCGCTGAGGTAGGGGGCGAACTGTTCGGCGACGTAGGCGATGTCGGCATCGGTCTTGGGTCGCTTCAACTCGTAAAGGTGGGGGAACCGCCGGGTGGCGCCGACCAGGTCCCACAGGGCCAAGGCGTCGTCGCCGAGCGGCGCGGGCGTGATGACCGGCCCATAGAGGTGGCTGCCGTCGTCGAACACCAGGGTCGGCACGCCGAAGCCGCCCCTGGAGGTCACGGCCTCGTGATCACGACGGACGTCGTCGTGGGTGGTCTCGTCGGCAACGGCGGCGTCGACCAGGCCCGGGTCGAGACCGATCGAACCCAAGAGCTCGGCCGCCACTTCGGGACGGTGCGGTTTGCGTCCTTCGACGTGCAGCGCCCGTCCGGCGGCGGCATAGAAACGGTCGCAGTCGTCCATCGAGGTGCGGCGCAGCAGCGCCGCCACCCGCATCATCCCCCAGCCGTAGGACCACGCCCGCTCCCATGGATGCTTCTTGCCCTCGGACCGGTTGATCTCCTCCAGCGAGAAGAACCGCCAGTCGATCTCCAACCCGCGCTGCGCCCTGACGTCACGGATCCAGACCGACGCCTGATAGGCCCACGGGCACATCACATCGAAATGGAAGGCGACACGTTCGCCATTGCGTTTCCCGTTGCGCTGCTCGCTCATCGGCCTCCCATTCGGCTCGCCCAGCGTGGCCTAGCAGACCGCGCCCTACAAGTCGAGGTCGCCGCCCAGCAGCCGTTGGAAGATGGTGCGGTTGAGGATCTCGTTGGTCCCGTCGGCCACGTTGATGACGCGCAACGTGTGGTACGCCTCGGTCAGGCCCATCTCGTTGGTGAAGCCGAGCGCGCCGAACGTCTGGATTGCTCGGTCCACGGCCCGCACGCCGGCTTGGACGGCGTACGCCTTGGCCATCGAGAGCTCTTTGATGGCCCGGTGGCCCTGGTCGAGCAGCGACGCCGCGTTCAGCCCCATGAGATGAGCGGCGTGGATCTCGGTCGCCGCTGTGGCCAGTGGAAACGAGACGCCCTGGTACTCGGCGATGGCCTTGCCGAACGTCTGGCGGCTCTTGGTGTACTCGACCGCCTCTTCGATCGCCCAGCGGCTCAGTCCGACGGCACGCGCCGCGTTGTAGACGCGCCCCAGCGACACGCCCTGCAGGCCGATCTGGAAGCCTTCGTGGAGCTCGCCGACGAGCTGCCACGGCTCGACCCGCACGTCGTCGAGCACCGACTCGGCCTCGGGGCCGCCCGGCTCGCCCCACATCCCGATGACGCGGTCGACGCGGAAGCCGTCGGCCGTCGTGGGGACGAGGAACGCACTGATCCCGCCCCGTCGCGCCTTTGCCCGTTCAGGGTCGGTGATGGCGAGGGCGATCATCCAATCGGCGATGGGCACGTGCGTCGTCCAGATCTTGCGACCGGTCAGCCGCCAGCCGTCGCCATCCGGCTCGGCGCGGGTGTGCAACATGGTGGCGTCGGATCCGGCGTCGGGCTCCGACATGCCGAAGCACATCATCGTCTCGCCCGCCATGAGCCCGGGAAGGATCTCGGTGGCGGCCCGTTCGGTCACGCGCTCGAGGACGGCACTCGGCCCGAACGCCCAATGACTGAGGGCGAACTGGGCCAGCCAGTTGACGCCGCCACAGACGTGGTACACGTGCTCCCAGGCGGCGTAGTACGCAAGGTGACCCATCCCGCCGCCACCCATCGACGACGGCACCGCCAGGTTGAAGTAGCCCGCCGACGCGGAGGCCGTACGGATGGCCCGGATGAGATCGACGACCTCGGGCACGTACGCCCCATCGGGTCCGTAGCGCCGCCGGACGTCGTCGACCAGGTCGGCGTGGGCCTTGTAGCGATCGATCACCTCCACCCGCACGAACGCTTCGAGGCCGTCGAGGACGGCGTCGATGTCGTCGGGATACGAGAACGCGATGGCGGCCGAGCCCATGGCTCAGGTGTACTCCCGCGGTGGCGCCCCCTGCTAATGGCACGGTGTCCGGCGGGCGGTCAGGCCCTGGCGTACTCGTAGCCGGGCGGTCATTGTCGTGACGGCCGTCGTCGCGGTGCGTGGCCGACGGCGGTCGTCCTGGCTGGATCTCGTCGCGATTCAGCAGCAAATGTGAGGCGTTCGCGCACCGAGAAGCTGATTTGCACCGAGAATCCCCGCCGAAACACTCACTTGGCGTGGCTCGAGTCGAGGGAGCCTCGCCGGGCGACAGCACCGCTACCAGCAGCGCTCATCCAGCGCCGGGCGAGCGCCGGGCGTCCGAAGCGCGTAGAGCGCACCGACGTCGCCGGCCGTCAGATGCCCGCCACCGCCGATCCCGTCTTGGGGTGGATGCGGTAGTGCAGCACGAGGAACGGGAACCCGAAGACCCAGAACGCGTGCTCGGCGCGTAGCTCACCGTCGTCGACGTACACGTCGAGCTCCTCGGCGAAGCCGTGCACCGCCAGCGCGGTGAGCTCTCTGGTGGCCGGCTCGACATACGTCAGATAGTGGCCGGGGTGGTCGAGGTTGCTGCGGCTCGTCAGCACCAGGCCGCCGCCCGGCCGGGAGCGAGGCACCAGCGTGGCGGTGAAGCTCGCCTGTGGCAGCGGGAAGCCGACGCTCACGTAACCCCGCCCCTCGTGGCGATAGGTCGTGTAGATCCCGATGTAGATCGGTTCGTTGTTGTCGGCGAAGGAGCGGATCCATCCCCGAACGGCGATGACGTCATCGCGGTCGAGGGTGATGGTGTCGATGCGGCTGCGTATGCCCCGCAGTGCCTCGCGCTGGTTCATCGGGACGCTCGCCTGGCCGAGTGGGCGGGCGACCATGGTTCGGTACAGGAGATAGCCGGGGCGGACCCAGCGGCGCCATTCCGGGACGATGTCGAGGGAGAAGCGGGTCGTGTGCTCGTAGAACTCGCGGACGCGAACATCGACGCTGTCGGGGTCGAACTCCGGCCCGGCCAGTTCGTCCAGCGACGCCACGATGCCGACGTCGGGCGTGTCCGCCACGTACGTGCCGCCCAGCACCTCGGCCAGCGCCTCCACGTAGCCGGTGCCGACGTACCGGGATCGAGCCTCCAACGGCACGACGAACGGCAGGTCGCTGGCGGTGACGCGCTCGGCCAGCAGACTGACCTGCGCGTCGCGGAACAGCACAGCCGACAACAACCGGTAGGCGAGCACGGCGGCGCTGGCGACGGCGGCCGCAGGTACGGGTCGCCGTCGAGCGGCGGCGGCGACGCCCACCGCGGCACCGACGAGCGGTCCCAGCGCGACCTTCTGGGGGCGCAGGCCGATCGCACCCGCGATCGTTCCGGCCGAGGTGCCGACGACGACCGGTCCGGCGCCCGTGAGCCGGCCCGCGGCCCAGCCCAGCGGGGCCACCATGGCGGTAGTGGCCGCGATGCGCTGCCACAACGCCGGGATCTCGCCGGGACGTTGCCGGGCCCGGGCGACCGCCTCCGATGTTCCCAATCCGACGGCCCCCGCCAGCGCGCCGACGGCGACGGCTCGACGCCCGCGGTGACTCGTGAGAGAGGCGCCGGCCAGCCCACCGATGGCGGACGCGAAGGCGACCGACTCGAATCGCTTGCGCGCCGCCGACTTGTCCTCGGGTGCCATCCGGGGAACCTATCCGTCGGCGCGTCGAACGCCCGGCGGTCGCCGCGTTCAACTCCCTTCGCGCGGCGGCCCCGCTGGTAGATTTCGACGGATCCGCTTGGGGGCGTAAAGGGAGAACACCGTGGCTGGGTACGACATCCACATCAAGGGCGGCACCATCGTCGACGGGACACGGGTGCCTCGCTATCGGGGCGATGTGTGGATCAAGGACGGCCACGTGGCCCAGCTCGGTGGGAGGGCGCCCGGTAGCGCCGACCGGGTCATCCACGCCGATGGCTTGATCGTCGCCCCCGGCTTCGTCGACCTGCACACGCACTACGACGCGCAGATCCGGTGGGACCCGTACTGCACCATCTCCGGCTGGCACGGCGTCACGTCAGTGGTGCTGGGCAACTGCGGGTTCGGCTTCGCTCCGGTGAAGACGGACTTCCGCGACCGTTCCATGCTCACGATGACGCGCACCGAGGCCATCCCGTACGAGTCGATGGTCGAAGGCATGCTGCCCCATTGGGACTGGGAGACGATCCCGCAGTATCTCGACTCGCTGGAAGCCGCGCCGCTGGGCGTGAACTGCATCCAGTACATGCCGACGGCCTCGCTCATGACGTACGTGATGGGGCTCGACGCGGCCAAGACCCGGCCCGCCACGGAGGCCGAGCGCAAGGAGATGCAGCGGCTGCTGGACGAAGGCATGGACGCCGGCCTCTGCGGCTTCTCCATCCAGCGTCTCGGGCGCAACTCGACCCAGGCCGACTTCGACGGCACGCCCATGGTGACCGACACGATGTGCGACGAGGACATCCTGTGTCTCGCCGAGGTGCTGGCGGCCCGCGACGAGGGGTTCATCCAGATCACCCAGGCGACCGGCAAGATCAAGCGCGACCTCGAGTTCGTCGAGCGGCTCGCCGCGGTGTCGGGCCGGCCGGTCATCCACAACGCCATCGCCCCGACGCGGCGCAATCCGGACCCGCATCGCAAGTCGCTCGACTGGTTGCGCAAGTGCTGGGACCAAGGACTGCAGGTCTACGGGCAGTGCGCCACCGTGCGGTCCGGCTTCGTGTTCAGCCTGGAGGACTGGAACCTCTACGACTTCTCCAAGGGTTGGCGCGCGCTCACGACGGGCACCCACGACGAGAAGCTGGCCAAGATGGCCAACCCGGAGATGCGCGACGCCATGGTGGCCGAAGAGGTCCGCAACAAGGCCATCTACCGCAAGCTGCGTCCCGGCGTCGGTGGCCCCATCGAAGATCTGGTGGTGCAAGGTGTCGCCCGCCAGCAGGAGCTGCAGAAGTACGTCGGGCGGTCGCTGGCCGACATCGGTCAGGACGAAGGCAAGCACCCGGGCGAGGTGATGCTCGACCTGTCGTTGGAGACCGACCTCAAGGCGGAGTTCCTCGGCCCCGACAAGGGCTCGAACGCTGACTTCATGGCCGAACTGCTCGACGCCCCCTACACGCTGCCCGGCGTGTCCGACGGTGGCGCCCACACGAAGTTCTTCACGGGTGGGGCGTGGCCGACCGACATGCTGAAGTGGCTCGTGCGCGACGAGGGCAAGCTCACGCTGGAGGAGGCGCACTTCCGTCTGTCGGCGCTGCCCGCCCATGCGGCCGGGTTCCGAGACCGCGGTGTGCTTCGCGAAGGCGCCGCCGCCGATGTCGTCGTCTACGACATGGAAGAGCTCGACATGGAGCCGCGCTGGACCGGCGAGGTCGCCCATGATCTGCCCGGTGGCGAGTGGCGCCGGGTGCAACGGGCCCGCGGCTACAAGGAGATCATCGTCAACGGGCAGACCACGTTCGCCGACGGCGAGTGCACCGGAGCCACCCCCGGACGTCTCCTGCGCCACGGCCGCGGTTAGCGGTAAGGAGCCAGCGTTGGACGCCGCCGGGAAGGACGGCGTAGGACGCCCCTCGTCGACCGTGGTCACTTCGTGTGGTCGGCGACGGGTGCTCGGGCTGCTTCTCGGTGCGTGGGTGCGTCAAATTCGCGGCAGATGTGCACCCAGAAGCTGATTTGCACCGAGCATCGCGACCGGAACGCTCACCCAGCGTGAGCCCTGGGCGAGCAGGTCTCACCGGGCGACAACGCCGCTACCGACAGTGCGCGAAGCACGTACCGGCGCCACCGAGCGCGTCACGTGCCCAGTGGTGCGTCCTGGGATGCAATTCGGACGGCCTCGACGGCGGCGGCCGACCCGGTGGTGATGGCGGCGGACAGTTCCGTCGGTAGCAGCTCGGCGTCCACGAACAGGTCGGCACTGACGTCCCATCGGCTCCGGCCGTCGGTCGCCACGCCCCGGAGGCCCCGCCCGAGGGGCGCGCGCTCGACCACCTCCATCTGGTCGTAGACGGTCACGTTCAAGTCGGCCACGCAGTGATGCTTGATCACGTCCTCGAACTCGAGCGGCGTGATCGTGGGCGGGTCGAGCGCCACGAGGTACGGGCGCAGGATGTCGATCAGACCGTGCTGCTCGAGCTCGGCGACCGCGTCGGGGCTGACTGCCACCTCGTAGTCGTCGCCGCTCGGCTCGTGGCCCACCAGGAGGCACGCCAACCCGTACGCGGCGGCGACCTTGGCGACGACGAGAGCCGCTGGCCCCCGGCCGACGACCAGCAACGGCGTGTCGATCAGCACCGGCGATCTTTCGGGCCGCCGCCGGTCATCAGAACACGGCCAGCGGGTTCACGGGGCTGCCCGTCACGCCCTGGAAGCGGATGGGGGCGAGGGCGAACTGGAACTCCCAGCGACCGAGCCGGGCGCACGTGTCGGCCAGATCTTCGAGCTGGCAGTTGTCGATGAGCCACAGACCCATGGCGACGATGCCGACCATGTGGATCGGCATGCTGACGGTCCGGTAGCCCGCCGGTGTCGGGTCCTGGGCGACGTCGGACGCCAGCATGGCCACACCGCGTTCGTGGATCCACGGCAGGCAGGCCGCCTGGAAGCCCGAGCGGGGCTTGTTGGCGTTGTAGTCACGGCCCGTGCCACGACGAGCGCCGCCCTCGCCGGTGCGCATCAGGACCACATCGCCGGGCTCCACGCGGATGCCGGCGGCCTGCGCGGCCGCCTCGAGATCCTCGGGATGCACGTGATCGTCGGCGGCCAGCGTGTCGACGCCGCGCAGCCGAGCGATGTCGAGCAGCACGCCGCGCGTCGTGACGCCTTGCGATACCGCCAGGACGTCGTGCACCAGCGCGCCTTGGCGGTCTGACACCATCGACGCCGGTGCGCCGCCGTACATCTTGCCGTCCCAGAAGATGTGGGCCAGCGAGTCGAGATGGGTGACGTCGAGCCCGTGGAACACCATGCCGATGAACTCCTGCGCACCGCCGGCCCGCCCGCCCCCGAGCAAGCCTTTGCGGCCCTCGTCGGCCAACCCCAGACCGGTCGACAGCATGTACCGCTGGTTCTCCACCGTCGCCCCGGGCTGACGGCCGGTGCGGATGTCCCAGCTGCACGACACCGACAGGCCGTCTCGGACGAGCCCGGCGGCCGACACTCGCTTGGCCGGCGTGACGTGGTTCAGCGTGCCGAGACGATCGTCGGGTCCCCACCGCTGCCAGTTCGACAGCTGCTCGAACCAGCTCAACACCACATCTTCTGACGGCGCCGTCGGCATCGTTGCTCCTCCCCAGGACCGGCGCCCATCTTGCCCCATGGCGCGCCGATGGTTGCAGTCCGCCAACAACCCCCTAGACGATGGCGGCGTCGCGCAGGTGCCCGATGGCGTCGTCGTCGTAGCCCAGCGAGGCGAGGATCTCGTCGGTGTGCTCGCCCAGTTGCGGGGCGCGTGAATGGATGACGCCCGGCGTTGCCGACAACACGGCGGGGAATCCGGCGAGCGGTGCTGCGACGGCGGCGGTCGGGTACTCGACGTCGTGCAGCACCCCGATCTGGCGGACGTGGGGCAGATCGAGCAGCTGCTGCGGCGACAGGACCGGCCCACCCGGCACCTTGTTGCGATCCATCTCGGCCAGGCACTCGTCGGTGGTGCGGTCGGCGCACCACGCTGCCATGTAGGCCGAGAGTGCTTCGCCGTTGTCGCCCCGACCGAGGTCGTCTTTGAACCGCTCGTCATCGAGCAGATCAGGCCGCCCGATCATGCCGGTCCAGCGCTGGAACTGGTACGACCCGATGACCAGGCACATCACCCACCCGTCGCGCGTGCGATAGACGTCGGCCGGTCCCGAGGTCTGGCCGCGGTTGTGGCTCGACACGCGGTCGACGCCCAGCAGGGCCTGCTCGATGAGAGTCGGGCTGTTCCAGGTGACGGCCGTGCGCAGGAGCGCGGCCTCGATGAGCTGCCCCTCGCCGGTCTGGCGGCGGTGCATCAACGCCGCCAGCGTGGACAGCGCGGCGATGGTCGCCGTGGAGAAGTCGACGTACGGCACCGCCGCGCGCGACGGCTGGTCGGGCGGGCCCGAAAGGAAGAGGTTGCCCGACGCGGCTTGGGCGAGCCCGTCGAAGCCCACTTTGTGGCTCCACTCACCGCCTGAGCCCCACGCGTTCACCGTGGTGAGGATGATGTCGGGCTTGATGGCGCGGAGCGTGTCGTAGTCGAGTCCCATGGTTTTGAGCGTCTCGCCCGGCAGGTTGGCGATCACGACATCGGCCGTGCCGATCAACCTGGCCACCACCTCGCGGCCTTCGGGCTTGGCCACGTTCAGTGTCATGCCCCGCTTGCCGCGATTGCACTGCAGGTACATCGCGCCGACGCCGTCCGATGTGACGGGCGTGATCCAGCGATCCTCCCCGCCCTCGACCCGCTCGACGCGGATCACCTCCGCGCCAAGATCTCCCAGCAGTGCGCCGCAGTACGGGCCGGCGATGTACCGCCCGAAGTCGACCACACGCGTCCCGTCGAGCACCCCCATGTCCGACCCCTTTCCGTAGCGCCGTCAGCCTACGGCCCGACTCGCCCGGGCGGGCAACTCGCGCCCGGCGCCTCGGGAGGCACGGTTCAGCCGCCCACGAGGAGCCGGGCCGAGGGCAGGTCGGTGATGTGGTCGATGCGATCGGCGAGGGCCTTGGCGTCCGTGCCGAGCACGGGGTCGACGAGCCCGGCGAACTTGGCCCGCAGCTTGGCCCCCTGGGCGGCGAGGTCGGTGGCCGGCACGCCGCTGTCGTACTCGGCGCTGCGGGTGGTGCCGCCGCGGTGCAGGTCGACGCGGGCCTGGGTCGTGCGGAGCCGATCGTCGGTGGTGACGACGACGTTGCCGACGAGGGTGCGGACGCGCTCGTCGTTGGCGTTGGCGTCGGTGAACGAGGCGGGATCGGTCGTGTCGATGCCAAGGACGGCGAAGGCGGTGGTCGCCGTCAGGCTGAACTTGGCCTCGAGGCCGGTCGTCGGGCGAGGTATGCCGCAGACGTCGAGGATGGCCGGGTTCACCACGAGCGTCACCCCGTCGACATCGTCGGGCCTGTCCGCGATCGAGCCGGTCGCTTCGATGGCGGCGTGGGTCAGGTAGCAGGCGGCGTGATACTTGAACAGCGTCTGGGGCAGCAGCCAGTCACCGTGGCGGTCGAGTCGCTCGGGATGCCATTGCCCGTCACCCGCGGCTTGGGCGAGGCCCTGGTTGGCGTCGAGGGCGTCGGGGTTGGCGGTGAACCCGCGGCGGGCGAGGCGCGCCGACAGCAAGCCGCGCTCGGCGGCGTGGCCGGCGTGGAACGGCTTCGTCATGGTGCCGAAGTTCGCCTTCAGGCCACTCGCCTGCGAGGCGGCCAGGCCCATGGCCCGGCCGAACTGCTCGGTGTCGAGGTTCAGGAGCCGGCTGGCGGCGGCGGTGGCGCCGAAGATGCCGATGCTGGAGGTGACGTGCCAGCCCTTGGCGTAATGCGACGGCCCGATGCCGGCGCCGAGGCGCGACTCGATCTCGATGCCGGCGACGAACGCCGCCAGCAGCTCCGCACCGCTCACATCGAGCTCCTCGGCGAGGGCGAGGGCCGCCGGGAACACGGGCACGCTCGGATGACCACCCATCACGGTGTGGGTGTCGTCGAAGTCGAGTGCGTGCCCGGCGGCGCCGTTCACCAGCGCGGCCGCCAGCGCACGCAGTACGGCGGTCGGTGCCGATCACCGACGACGGGCCGTCGGCGGTCGCCAGCTCGTCGCGCAGGATGTGGGCGAGGGGCTCGGCGCTGCCGGCAAGGGCGCACGCGAACCAGTCGAGTACGCATTGGCGCGCGACCGTGGCGACGTCGTCGGGCACGTCGCTGATGTCGAGACGCCCAAAGCGTTCCCACAGCTCGGTCGGGATGGTCATCGTGCTTCCTCCTTGGCCAGCTCGGCGAGGATCTCGTCGGCGTGCTCGCCCAGGCGAGGCGCCCGTCGATAGATGCCTGCGGGCGTGCCCGTGAATCGCAGTGGCGTATCAGGGAACACGACCGGTCGCTCGGCGCCCGCGTGCTCGACCGACACCAGCATCTCCCGAGCGCGCACGTGCGGATCCGAGAAGAGATCGGCGGCGTTGTTCACGGGCCCGACCGGCACCTCGCCGCCGAGACAGGCCACGATCTCGGCCGTCGTGTGGGCGCTGGTCCACGCCTGCATCTGCTCCCGTACGAACTCGGCATTCGCCACGCGCTCGCGGTTGGTGAGCGTCCGCTCGTCGGTGACCAGATCGTCGCGCTCCATGATCTTGCACAGCCGGGCCCAATGGTTCGGGGTGGGCGCGGCGATGGCGCAGGCGCCGTCGGCGGTGGGGTAGACGTCGAACGGCGTCAGCTGGGGGTGGCTGTTGCCGGTGGGGACGGTGACCATGCCGGTGTAGGAGTAGCGATAGACCAGCGCCTCGTCGAGGGCCACGAGGGCGTCCACCATGGCGACGTCGACGAACTGGCCTTCGCCCGTCTCGCGGGCGTGCATCACGGCGGCCAGCACACCGATGACTGCCACGGTCGCCGGGTACAGGTCGCCGATGCTCGGACCGACCCGCACCATGTCACCGCCGGCCGTCCCGGTGGCGCTCACGGCTCCGCCCATCGCCTGGGCCACGACATCGAACGCCGGCCACTCGGCGTACGGGCTGGCACCGGTGCGGGGGTCACCGAAGCCTCGGATGGCGCCGTACACCAGGCGCGGGTTGCGGGCGTGCAGCGTCTCGTACGACAGCCCCAACCCGTCCATCACACCGACACGGAAGTTCTCCACCAGCACATCGGCGCCGTCGACGAGCGCCAGCAACGTGTCCCGATCGGCCGGCACCTTCAGGTCGAGCACGATGCTGCGCTTGTTGCGGTTGATGCTGGCGAAGTAGCCGCCGTAGGCCTTCTCGGTGTCGCCGCGCGTGAAGGGACCGCTGAACCGGGTGAGGTCGCCCTCCGGCGGCTCGACCTTGATCACGTCGGCGCCGAGGTCGGCCAGGATCATCGTGCAGAACGGTCCGGCCAAGGCTCGGGTGAGGTCGATGACGCGCACGCCCAGCAGCGGCCCGGTGGCCGCCGCCCGCATCGGCGCGGCGTGTTCGTGGCCCGTCGTGTGATCGTCGGTCACTCGACCAGCCCCGCCCGGCGCGCCCGGTCGAGCACGCCTTCGAAGATGCGAGCCGTAGCGGCGTCGATCATCATGCCGTTGTACGTCGCCGCGCCGGCGCCGGCGGCCTCGGCCTCCCGCACCGCGGCGACGACGGCCACCGCTTGGGTGATCTCCTTCTCGGTCGGGGCGAACACCTCGTTGGCGATGTCGATCTGACTCGGATGGATGGCCCACTTCCCCACCGCGCCCAGCGTCGAAGCCCACATGGCCTCGCGCCGGTAGCCGTCGGAATTACGAATGGCGCCGTACGGCCCGTCGATGGGATCGAGGCCGGCGGCGCGGGCGGCCACGATGAGCCGGTTGCGGGCGTAGTGCCACACATCGCCCGGATAGCGGTCGTCGGTCTCGCCGATCTGACCCAACCGCATGCCTTGACTGGCCGAGAGGTCGCCGACGCCGAGGATGAGCGCCTCCAGCCGCGGGCAGCACGTCGCGATCTCCTCCACGCGAGCGAGCGCCTCGGTCTCCTCGATCAGGATCTCGATGCCGATGCGCCCGACCGGCAGGCGCAGCTTCGTCTCCAGCTGCGTGAGGAGGGTGTCCACGAACCAGACGTCGCGCGGTGCCTTCACCTTCGGGATGATCACGATGTCGAGCTTGGCGCCGGCACCCTCGACGACGGCGGTGAGGTCGTCGGCGCACCAATGGGTGTGGGTGCCGTTGATGCGCACGGCCCGCGTCTTCGCCCCCCAGTCGAGATCGTTGAGGGCAGCGATGATCGGCTGGCGGGCCTTCTCCTTCTCTGCCGGCGCGACGGCGTCCTCGAGGTCGAGGAACACCAGATCGGCGGTGCTGGCCGCCGCCTTCACGATCATCTTCTCGCTCGTGCCTGGCGTCGACAGCTCGGAGCGGCGCAGGCGGGTGGGCCGGGTCATCGGCATGGCCTTTCGTCGAATGTCGGTACTGGACTTGGGGGAGTGGTCATGGTCGCAGTCGCTGTTCGGTGGCGTCGCCGAGCACCCGCAGCGCAGCGGCCGGGTCGAAGCCGTTGGGGTCGAGTCGCCATTGGTAGGCGATGCCCCGCAGGCCGGCGACGACCAGCATGGCCTCCTCGTCGGGACGGCGCTGGCGGCACACGGAGCCATCGCGCAGCCCGCGGCGAACGAGCTTGGCCAGATCGGAGCGCATCGTGCGATGGAACTCGACGAAGTGCTGGCGCAGCGAGACGTTCGGGCCGAGGGCCTCGAACATGAGCGCGTACAACGTCCGCAACGCTCGCGGGTCGTGTTCGGCCTGGGAGCGAATGGCGTCGATCAGGATGAGTATGCCGTCGCGTCCGGGCTGACCGACGGTGCGGGGCAGCACGTTGCGATGGCTCCAGCCGGCGGTGATCCGATCGACGAGGGCGGCTAGCAGTTGGTCCTTCGAGCCGAAGCGGGCCGTCACCAGGCCGCGGCTGTAGCCGGCGCGCTCGCCGACGGCCGCGAGGGTCATGGCCTCGTAGCCACCCTCCTCGATCAGCTCGGCGGCGGCGTCGAGCAGCCGTGCCGTCGAGAGGTCCGACCGCTCCTGGTGCCGGTTGCGCGTCGCCGGCATCATGGGCGGTTCTTGCGTATGTCGTCCAGGACGGGAAGCAGCAGCGGGATGAACACGTCCGGGTTCTCGGCCATCGGGAAGTGGCCGACGCCGTCCATCGTCGTGAACGTCGAGCCGGCGATGGCCTCATGGGCCGCTTGCCCATGCTCGAGGGTGGCGCTGGCGTCGTACTCGCCCGTGAGGAGGTGCACGCCGACGCGCCCCGTGTCGATGGCCGCCGCCTCGTCCGTGAGGTCGTGATCGACGAGGTAGTAGTACAGGTCGCCCAGGAATGCCGGCGGCCAGCCCGAGCTGTAGGCCCACACGGTCTCGCGTCGCAGGGGCTCCGGGGACTGCGGGGCCATCAGCCCGTTCATGAGCCGCGACTTGTACTCGTTGCTCACCTGCGGATGCCAGAAACCCTGCAACGTGTCGATGTCCACATCGACCTTGAGGGCCGGCTCGAGCGCGATGACAGCGCGGAACGCATCCGGGTGATAGCGCGCCAGATCGAGGGCGAGCAGTCCGCCGACCGAACAGCCCATGAACACCGGGCGCTCGAGCTCCAGCACGCTGGCCAGCTCGACGGCGAGGTTCATGGCATTGGCTTGGGTGAGGCGGTAGCGCTCCGTCCACCACGCCTTGCCGGTGGGCGGCACCGACTTTCCGTGGAACGGAAGGTCGTAGGCGATGAGACGGAAGTGGTCCGTGATGCGCTCGTCCTCGAAGAGGTGGCGCCACTGCACGCCGTTCGAGCCGGCCGTATGTTGCATCAGCAACGGGATGCCGGTGCCGGCCTCCTCGAAGTAGATGCGATGGTCGTGGCCGTCCAGCTCGACGTGCACGTACCGGCCGATGGGGCTGTCGAAGCGCCTGTTGCCCGCGGCGGGCGTGGCCGGGGCCGCGGTGGCCGCCTTGGTCGCCTCAACGGTGGGCCGGAGGAGCTCGACGGCGCGCATGACCGCGGGGTAGTACTGCCAGAACGTGAGGTCGTCGCCGGTGCGCTCGAGCCCGAGGGCGGTGGCGAAGCCGATGTCGTTGAAGAAGCGAGGCGGTTGGGCGCTGAGCATGGCGTCCCAGATGGCCCGGTCGCCGGCGAGACCGATCACGCCGGGCCCGTCCTCGACCGCACCGGCCGCCGGATGGCCGTCGGCGACACGCACGGACGCCCGCTCACCGTCGACCGTGAAGTTGAAGCCGCCCGTCCAGAAGCGAGCCGCGAACCGGAACTCGGGATCGTCGTGGCACCGCGCCGCGAGGTCGTCGGATGTGATCACGGTTCCTCCTTGCCCCAGTGGCTCCGTCGCTTCACGAGCACGATGCGTTCGCCTTCGAAGACCACTCGATCGTCGTGGGTGACGCCCCAGTGCTTGAACCGCACGACACCGGCGTCGTCGCGGTCGGGGGACGGATCGGCGGCAAGGACTTCGGAGTAGGCGTACAGCGTGTCGCCGAGGTGCACCGGTGCCTTGAAGCGCAGGCCCGTGCAGCCCAGCTCGGCCACGGCGTTCTCGGCCGTGTCCTGGCTGGCCAGTCCGAACACGAGCGACCCGGTGACCAGCCCGAACACCAGGCGGCCGTCGCCCATGGCGCTGCCGGCCATCGCGTGCTCGTTCCAGTGGCCTTGCGCGGTGTTCATGACCTGCTTGGTGACCAGGTTGTTCTCCACGTCGCCGACCGTCGCGCCGCGAGCGTGGCGCAGGCGGCGCCCGACCGGGAAGTCCTCGAAGAAGTTGTCGGTTCCGGTGAGGGTCGAGAGGTGCCGGTCGATCATGACCGCTCCCGCTTGGCGACGAGGTTGGTGCGCCGGTAGTCGACCACCAGCTCGCCCCGCTGGTTGTAGGCCTCGGTGTGCCAGGTGACGATGCCGACGCCCTTGCGGCTCTCGGAGGTGCGGGTGTCGACCACGGTGGAACGGGCCGTGACGGTGTCACCCGGGTGCACGGGCCGGTGGAACGTGCAGTCCTCGACGCCGAGGAAGGGCCCTCCGGCCTCACTGAGGTCCTCGACCGACATGCCGACGACGGTGCACAGCACGAGCATCGGGTTGACCACCACGTCAGGGTGGCCGTGGGCCCGGGCGAACTCGGCGTTGAGGTGCATGGGGTTCCAGTTGCACATGGCCGTCGAGAAGATGGCGTTGTCGCCAGCGGTGATGGTGCGCCCCCAGTGGTGGGTGAGCACCTGGCCGGCCGAGAAGTCTTCGAACTTGTTGCCCTTGGCGACGAGTGGGAACGACGCCAGGTCGAGGTCGGTCATGATCCCCCAGAGGTGCGTTGATCGACGTGGTCTTCGGCGACTTGCCGACCGTACAACGATGCTTGCTGGTTGACAAGCAATCATTTGCGGTCGACACTCCCGGCATGGATCTGCTGCCCGTGGCACCCACCTCGCTTCCGTCCGCGCATTCCACCGACGATCGGCTGGTCATCCGTGACCTGGCCCGCCAGTTCGCCATGCATGAAGTGCTCCCGCTGGCCAACGAGCTTGACCCGGTCCAGGGGGAGATGCCCGACGACCTGGTGGCCGAGATGGGCAAGATGGGGTTCTTCGGGATCATGATCGGTGCCGAGCACGGCGGTCTCGGCCTGGGCTTGTTCGAGTACGTGCTCGTCACCGAAGAGCTGGCGCGAGCGTGGATGAGCGTCGCCAGCATCATCGCCCGGGGCAACGGCCACGGCGGCCAGTTCCCGGCATCGATGCGCGACGAGCTGGTGCCTCGCGTGGCCCGCGGTGAGTACCTGGGCGCGACGGCGATCAGCGAACCCGACGCCGGCTCCGACGTGGCGTCGATCCGGACGCGGGCCGAGCGCGCCGGTGACGAATGGGTGCTCAACGGTCAGAAGATGTGGTGCACCTTCGCCGATCGCGCCGACTACCTCATCGTGTACGCCCGCACCTCGCCGTACGATCCCGAACGCCGCCAGGCCGGCATCCGCAGCTTCTACATCCCCAAGGAGCGGGGATCGTTCCCGGCCGGCATGACGGGCAACCCCATCCGCAAGATCGGCTACCACGGCTGGAAGACGTGGGAACTGTCGTTGAACGACGTGCGCGTGCCGAACGAGTTCTTGCTGGGATCGTCCGGCGACGGTGGCGGTGACGCCAAGGCCGGCTTCAAGAGCCTCTCGCGTGGTCTGTCGATGGCGCGGGTGCACACCGCCGCCCGTTCGATCGGGCTGGCTCGTGGTGCGCTGGAAGACGCCGTGGCCTACGCCCAGCAGCGCAAGCAGTTCGACCAGCCGATCGGTGACTTCCAGGCCATCCGCTTCAAGATCGCCCACATGGCGTCGGAGGTCGAAGCGTGCCGTGCGCTCATGTACCAGGTGGCGGCCGACGCCGATGCGGGTCAGGTCGTGGACCATCAGGCGTCGATGGTGAAGTACCTCGCCAGCGAGATGGCTGAGCGGGTCACCAGCGAGGCGCTGCAGATCCATGGTGGTGCCGGCTACACGACGGACCTTCCGATCGAGCGCTACTGGCGTGACGCCCGGCTGACGAAGATCTTCGAGGGCACGTCGGAGATCCAACTCCGCATCGTCTCGGACCGCTACCTGCCCCGGCCCCGCCGCTGAAGCCTCCCGACCGTGCCGCCCGCCCCGCCCTCCGGATCATCGCCCGAACCCGGGCCAACTGATGCGCTTTTTCCTCGTATGTGACGGACAACGCGCATCAGTTCGCCACGGCGCGCTTCGCCGAGGCAGTCTGGGCCCTGAAGGCGGCCAAGGTGCCGGGCGAGTGCTATCGCATCAGTCCCGGCGGCGCCGGGGAGGAGCTCGATCACATTCCGGTGCCCGCCAAAGCCGTGACCAGTGCCGCGTTCGGAGGACCAGACCTGGGGGACGGCCGGGTGTGGTCGGGCTGCCGACTCCCGTCGCCGGGGTGTGACCGACAGCGCGCCGCACCACCGAGCTAGCGCAGGCGTGGGAGGACATCGGCGGCCTCGGTGTCGAGCAGCCGCCGCTGGGCGTGATGTCGGGGCGGGCTCGACCGGATTCGTCGAGCAACTCGTCCAGATGAGCCAACCTCTCGCGCATCCCGTCGACGCTGACGCGTAGGGCGTGCCAGCAATCGCCGACGCGCGCCACGCGGCGCAGGGCAGCCGGACGGTTGCCGCCGATGGCGATGGGGAGTCGCCGCTGTTGCCACGGCTTCGGGGCCGCTCGCACCGGTCCGAAAGAGAAGACGCGACCGTCGTACTGCGGCTCAGGGTCGTCCCACAACGTTCGCGGCACGCCGAGGAACTCGTCCGCGTTCGGGCCCGTTCGCCGTAGGCCACGACACCGACGGCCTCGTTCTCCTCGGGCAGCGAGCCGTCGACTTTCGGAACGAGGCCCCTTTCACGCCGTCCCCCGAAGGTGCCCGACGACCGGTTCGTCCGTCGTCGTCCAGATGCATGGTAGACCTCCTGGATGGGCATACGCGGGAAAGCTCGACAGGCGGCGTACAAGGCAACGGCTGTCGGCAGCGACGCTTTTCAGGCGCTCATCGCCAGGCGAGCCGACGCCCAGATTGAGTTCTTCGACACCGCTGAGTTCCCGTGGGTCGCCGACATCGAGAGCCGCGCCGACGCCATTCGTGCCGAGCTCGAGCCCTTGCTCGGGCGAGTCGAGGAGATACCGAACTTTCAGCAGGTCCAGCAAGAGCAGCGCGAGCTGACCGACGACGACGACTGGAAAGTGTTCATCTTCTACATCTACGGCTCCAAGTACGAGCAGAACTGCCTGAGGTGCCCGAACACCACCGAGGCCCTGAAGTTGATACCCGGGATGACGACGGCCATGTTCTCCATCCTCAAGCCGGGCAAGCACATCCCTGCGCACGGCGGTCCGTGGAAAGGTGTGCTGCGCTACCACTTGGCCCTGCGCACGCCGGCCGACGAGGAGTCGTGCCGCATCCGCCGTGGGTTCACAGACCCGGCCCTGGCATCACGGTAAGAGTCTGATCTTCGACGACACGTTCAATCACGAGGTCTGGAACGACACCGACGAGACCCGCGTGGTGCTCTTCGTCGACGTTCTGCGGGACCTGCCCGGCTATCTGTCGGTGCCGAACCGCCTCTTCATCTCCTCGATCCAGAAGTCGTCGTTCATCCAGGGCGCGCTCCGCAACCTCGAAGGCTGGGACGAGACGCTCGATGTCGGCTGACGCGACGACCAGTGGCGTGCCCGGATAACCCACTGCGCCGTTGGAGCGCGCTCCCCTCGCCGACGATCGGCTGTCCAGGCGTCGAAGATCGCGGTCCTTGGAGATCGGTACGTACCCGACTTCCCGCTTTGCCTTCTTCCCTGCGTTTGCCCTGTTCATAGGGTTTCATCGTGGGCGCTAGCGGTTCAAGTAGGAGATGACGAGCACGCTCGGTTCACCCACACCGAGTCGAAGCCGGCGTCCTCGGCCCGGCGGGCGAGTCCGGCCACCGCCCCGACGTCCTCGATACCCCAGTTGTTGGGCAACACGAAGCCGAACTGCATCTGCACATCCTGCCTCTACTGATGAATCGATGGGTACGGGGAACGATGGATGCCGCAATCGACAGCGTCACCGCCACGCGGCGACAGGTGACGCTGTCGGGTTGTCGAAATTGCGCGCCCGGGCGACGTGCCGTTCCCTGAGTCGGTACCGATCCGGGCGTCAGGTCGCCATTGGACCCGCTCGTCGTCACGGGGCGTGATCGATGGCGAGCGCGGCGGCTTGTTCTTGTCGCGATTTCGCCGCAAATCTGACGCTCTCACGCACCGAGAAGCACAGCTGCACCGAGAATCTCGGCAGGCATGGTCACCCACCGTGGCATCGACGCAACAGGTCCTATCCGGCGACGGCGCTGCCACACACGGCACGCGCCCGGCGATCGCCGCTGCAACCGAACCCGTCGCTGTCCTTACCACCTGGCCGGCCCAGTCGTCAGGCGGGCCGGCGGTTCGGTACGACGTCGGCGATCGCCAGAAGGGACTCGACGCAATCGCGGATCGAGTCGTCGAGCGGGCGGAACGTGATCGGCACCACGGCTCGGATGCGGTCGTTGCGCAAGATGCAGCCGGCCCAGATCGACCGGAACTCGGCTTCGCGCGCCTTCAACCGCTCCGGCGTGTTGTCCTCGATGGGGCCAGGGTCGTGGCGCAGCTCGGGCAGCACCCGGTCGATCGACGTACAGACGTCCTCGTAGTTGCGCGTCTCGGTCGACCACGCGATGTACCGCTCACCGTTGGCGACCGCTTCGCTCTCCAGGAGCCCGACGTGGCAGGCGGCGTCGTCGCGGACGTCCACCGTCATCCAGGGGCGGTACGGCCCGGTGCCTTGGAAGATCTCGCACCGGCCCTCCAGCATCCGTTCGATCAAGTGTTGCCACGGGCCGCCGTCCTTCTGATGCGCCGACTGGATTGGCCCCACGTTGTCGGCCGGGCACACCGTGATGGCATCCCATCGGCCGCTGCGCTCGGCGGCGTCGGAGAAGGCCCGCTGCGCGATGACCTTGCCCATCGAGTAGCCCTGACCGCGCTCGGGCGTGCGCTTGGGATTCGACTCGTCGGGATAGCGGTCCTCGTCGAACACCGGGCGCCGCACGAGCTCGTTGATGTCGGCCTCTGATATCACCGCCGCCACGCTCGAGGTCACCAGGACGCGCCGCACGGTTCCCGACGTCTCGACGCTGTTGATGATGTGGTCGCACGTCCTCTTGACGTACTCGGGATCGTCGTAGGTGCTGACGTGGGACACGTGGGCGACACCGTCACATCCGGCGAAGACGTCGTCGAAGCAGCCGGCGTTGTCGAGGTCGGCGGCGTGCAGCGTGAGCCGTCCGGAGTAGTACGCGCCCATCTCCTTCAGGAACCCCACCCGCGAATCGGCGTCCACGTCACGAACGCACGCCCGCACCCGGTAGCCGCGCTCGAGCAGGCGGCTCACCACCCAGCCGCCGATGAACCCGGCCGCGCCGGTCACGGCCACGACCCCACCCTTCGGTACTGCAGTCATCGGTTCCTCTCCACGACAAACGGTCCTTCAGTCGACGATGGCTTGATACGTGAGGGCGCGCAGATCCTGCTCCGGCAGGTCGAAGCCCACCATGTACTGGGTCATGAACAGGCCTACCAGGTCCTCCTGCGGGTCGACCCAGTAGTAGGTCTTCGCCGCGCCGGCCCAGCCATACTCCCCGACGGAGCCAGGCCCGCCGGTCTCGGCCACGTTCATCACCACCCGCGAACCCAGCCCGAAGCCGAAGCCAGGGTTCGGCGCGCCGCCGATCTCGTACGGCAACAGCGCGGCCGGCAGATGGTTGCTGTGCATGAGGCTGAGGGTCTTGCGGCCGAGCACCCGGGTGCCGTCCAGTTCGCCGTCGTTCAACAACATCTGGGCGAAGCGCATGTAATCGCCGATGGTGGAGTACAACCCGATCCCACCCCGCACGAAGACCTCAGGAGCGTCGGTCGGGTACGTGTCGGACACGTCGCTGCGCTGGTTGAACCCGTTCGTCCACGCCTCGAAGAGGGCACCGAAGGTCTGACCCTTGGCGAAGAGATCGGGCAGGCCGTACATGGCGGCGAGACGGTCGAGGTTGGCCGCAGGAACGCCGAACGCGGTGTCGGTCATGCCGAGCGGCGCGAACATCCGGTCCTCCAGGAACTGGCCGAGCGGCTGGCCCGAGAGGACCTCGACGAGGTACGCGGCGACATCGATGCCGAGGCTGTAGTGCCAGCGCGCACCGGGTTGAAACGCCAGGGGCAGCTGAGCCAGGTCCGCGATCAACGTCTCGAGCGACCGGCTGGGGTCGTTCATGAGCCGGGCGTCGCGATACAGCTCGGAGACCGGCGAATCCTGCATGAAGTCGTAGGTCAACCCGCTGGTGTGCGTCAGCAGGTCGCGCACGAACATGGGGCGTAGCGGCTCGACCAGGCTGCCGTCGCCGGCCAGCACCTTGGTGGCACCGAAGGCGGGGATGTACTTGGCCACCGGATCCGTCAGCCGGAACCGGCCCTCTTCGAACAGGATCATCAGCGCGGTGCTGACGATCGGCTTCGTCATCGAGTAGATGCGAAAGATCGTGTCGTCCGTCATCGCCAAGCCGGACTCTTTGTCGCGGTGGCCGTATTGAGCGCTGAAGATGATCTGGCCACGACGGGCGATCATCACGCTCAGTCCGGCAAAGCCGCCCTGATCGACGACGGACTGCATGACCGGATCGATTCGTTGGAGCCGATCGGTGCTCATGCCGACAGCTTCGGGCGAGGTCGTCATGAGCGGACCATAACATCGAGCCGCCGTTTTCTCCCCGGTCCGCTCGCTGTGCTCACGCGCTCAGGCCAGCGGGTCGGCTCCGGCGATGCCCAAGAGGAACTGGGCGTGGTTCTCGTAGGCCGACTCGTTCACCAACAGGTGGCTGGCGGCGACGGTGAGGTCCCGCACCGCCCGCTCGAACACCGTGCCCTGCCGCAGCGCCGAGCCGCCGGCGAACCGCACCGTGTCGGCCAGCACATCCGATGCCGTGCGCACGGCGAAGGCGCCCGCCGCCCGCGTGCCGGCTTCGACGCCGCGCAGATCCGTGACGCCTTGCTCCGCGAGGTTCATCAGGTTGATGCCGTCCGCCATCATCAGCGCTCGGGCCGCCTTCAGGCGCTGGTCGGCGGCACCGAGGAAGCTCTGAAAGGTGGCTCGGGACGCCAGCACCTGTGGCCGGGTGTAGCCGCGCGTGAGGTTCGGCGCCAACCTCGTCAGTTCGTCCAAGGCGCGCCGAGCGATGGCGAGGGTCACGGCGGGCACCGGGTAACCGAGGTAGCCGACGATCCCGGTGCGGTACATCCGGCCGCCGCGGCGCGGCGGTATCGCGGGCGGATAGGTCATCTCCTCGGGCACGAACACGTCGTTGACGGCGAAGTCGTTGCTGCCGGTGGCGCGCATGCCCAGCACGTGCCAGGTGTCCTCGACCTCGATGGCGTCGCGCGGCACCACGCACACGCGCACCTTTGGCGCTGCGCCGTCGGCATCGGTGACGAAGCCTTGGAGCAGGACCCACGCCGCCGCGTCCATGCCGCTGCCGTACCGGAAGCGCCCGGTCAGGCGGTAGCCGCCGGGGACGGGCTGCAACATGCCCGGGCGCAGGCCGCCGCCGCCGCACACGACCGGCACGGCGCCCGTGTCCAGCAGCCGCTCGAGGCCGGCGTCGGGGAGGCGGGCACAGACCATGCCGACCGAATCGGCGTAGATGAACAGGCACCAGCCGGCGGACGCGTTCGTCAGCGCGACCCGCTCGAACACTTCGAACTGCAAGTCGGGATCGGCCTCGTCGCCGCCCAGCACGGCCGGCACCTTCAACCTCAGCAGCCCCGCGTCGCGCAGCGCCGACACTGTCGTGTCGGGAAGCCGGCGTAGTTCCTCCCCGAGCGCGATGTCGTCGGCCAGTACCGGCGCGATCGCATCGATCCGCGCGAACAGGTCCTGACGAAGCTCCACCGATGCCACCATCAGACGACGACGCCGTCGCGCCGGAGTTGCTCGATGTCGGCCTGGCCCATCGTCAGCACGGACGCGAGGACGTCGTCAGTGTGCTCGCCCAGCAGCGGCGGGGGCCGGAACTCGCCCAGCGCGGTGTCAGTGAACTTGAACGGGGTGCCGAGCACCGCGATCTCGTGGTCGCCCTCGGTGATGTGACGCACCATGTCGCGCTCCAGCACCTCGGGTGCGTGCAGCGCCTGGTCGACCGTGCGCACGGCGCCCGCCGGCAGGTGGTCCATCTGCGGCAGCCACTCGACGGCCGGCCGCGACATGAGCGCGCTCTCGATCTCGACCTTCAGCGCATCGCGGTTGCGGGACCGCCCCGACGGCGTCGCGAACTTCTCGTCGTCGATCAGGTCGGCCCGCCCGATGACGCGGCAGAAGTCGGCGAACAGCCGGTCCGTCGCCATGGCGAGGTAGATCGGCTCGGTCGCCGTCTCGAACAGGTCGATGGGCGCGGCGACGACGTGACGGTTGCCGGAGCGTTCGGGCACGCGGCCGTCGGTCAGGTACTGCAGGCCGATGTTGCCGAGCGCGCTGATGGCGGTATCGAGCAGGCACAGGTCGATGAAGTCGCCGTGGCCGTGCCGCTGCCGCCCGAGCAGCGCTGCACAGATGGCCGATGTGGCGTGGGCCGCCGTCAACGTGTCGATGATCGAGAGCGGATGACGGGTGGGGCCTCCGCCGATCGGCCCGGTCAGCGCCATCATCCCCGACTCCGCCTGGAGGACGGGGTCGAAACCCGGCCGCGACGAGAACGGACCGTACGAGCCGTAGGCCGAGATCGACACGTAGACCAGCGCCGGATCGGCGGCGCGGAGCTGCGCCGCACCGAGGCCGAGGCGATCCATCACCCCGGGCCGGAAGTTCTCGACCACGACGTCGCAGGCCGCCGCCAGCCGCCGCGCCAGCTCCTGACCGGCCGGGAGCGTCAGGTCGATGGCGATGCTGCGCTTGGAGCGGTTGAACGCGAGGAACATCGCGCCGCGGCGATCACCGCGAGGCGACCGGGTCCGGGTCTCGTCGCCCGTCACCGGATGCTCGACCTTGATGACATCGGCTCCGAGGTCGGCGAGCTGCTGCGTGCACAGCGGCCCGGCGATGACGCGCGACAGATCCAGCACTCGGATGCCTTCGAGCGGCGGCGGGCTCCCCATGGTGGCCGCCAAGCTAACCGTCGCGCGCCGCCCGACGACAACGGCGACCGGGCCCCCGTCCCACGGGTTAAGGTCCCGCGGCAGGGGAGAGGGGGATGGTCGATGGGCACGAATGATCTGTGGCGCCTGGACGCACGGGCGCAGGCCGCGATGATCGCCAAGCGGGAGGTGTCGTCGGTCGAGGTGATCGAGGCGCACCTCGGTCGTATCGAGGCGGTGAACCCCGCCCTGAACGCGGTGACACGCGTGCTGGCCGACGAGGCCCGCGCCGGAGCGGCGGCGGCCGACCGGGCGGTTGCCGCCGGCGACGCGCTCGGGCCCCTCCATGGCGTGCCGTTCACGGTGAAGCAGAACATCGACTTGGTGGGTTGCTCGACCAACTGGGGTCTGCCGGCGCTGGCCGACGCCCTGCCGCCGCTCGACTCGCCGGTCGTCGAGCGCATGCGCGCCGCGGGCGCCATCCCGATCGCCCGCACCAACTGCCCCGACATGGCCCTGCGGGTCCACACGGACTCCGGCCTCTTCGGGCTGACGCGGAACCCGTGGAACCTCGACCGCACCGCCGGCGGATCGTCGGGTGGCGAGGGGTCGGCGCTCGCCGCCGGGATGAGCCCCATCGGCCTCGGCAACGACATCGGCGGCTCGCTGCGCAACCCGGCGACGTGTTGCGGCATCGCGTCGTTGAAGCCGTCGCACGGCCGCGTGCCGAGCTGCACGCTCATCCCCGGCGCCGATGGTCCTGCGTCGTTCCAACTCATGCCGGTCGAGGGACCGATGGCCCGGCGCGTGGCCGACGTCCGGCTCGGGCTGGAGGTGCTCGCCGGGCGCCATCCCCGCGATCCCTACTCCGTGCCGGCGCCCCTCGACTCGCCGCCGCCCCGCGGTCGCCCGTTGCGGGTGGCGGTACTGCCTGAGCCGCCCGGCGGGCCGACCGACGCTCGGGTGGCGGATCGGGTCAGGGCGGCGGCGGATGCGCTGGCCGCCGCCGGCTACGAGCTGGTGGATGCGATCCCGCCTCGCTTCGAGGAGGCCATCGAGGTGTGGACCAAGTTCATCGTGGCCGACATCCGCATGCTGCAGCCGCAGATCGGCCCGCTGATGTCCGACGACGCCAACCGCTTCCTCGGCACCTTCCTCGACGCGTGGCCCGTGCTCGACCTCGGCAGCTACACCGAGGTCCTGATGGCCCGTCAGTCGATCATGCGGGACTGGGCGACGTGGTTCACCTCCGTCGATCTGGTCCTGACCCCGACCTGGACCGAGCTGCCGTTCGAGCACGGTTGGGACGCCGCCACGCCCGAGCACGCCGCCGCCACGATCACGATGATGCGATGTGTGATGCACGCCAACGTGTTGGGCCTGCCGTCGGCGGCCGTGCCCGCAGGGTTGGTCGACGGGCTGCCCGTCGGGGTGCTGCTCACCGGCGACCGGTTCGCCGACGACAAGACCCTCACCGCCGCAGAAGCCGTCGAGGCGGCGCTGGGACTGGACACGCCCATCGATCCTGTCCAAGCCTAGGTCTGGAGGAGTTGGTGTCCGTAGGGCGAGTCGCCGTGGTGACCGGAGGGGCACAGGGAATCGGCAAGGCCATCGCCGACGCACTGGCGGTCGATGGCTGCGCCGTCGCCGTGTGGGACATGGACGGAGCCAAGGCCACCGCGGCGGCGAGCACCTTCGCGGCAGGACTTGGTGTTGCCGTCGACGTGGCCGATCTGGACAGCGTCCGATCGGCGGCCGCCGCCACGGAAGCGGCCCTGGGGCCGGTCGGCGTGCTCGTGAACAACGCCGGGATCGACGTCATCGGTCCGTTCCTGGACAGCGATCCCAACGACTGGAACCGGGTCATTGCGGTGAACTACCGGGGGCAGCTGAACACCTGCTTCTCCCTGGCGCCGGGCATGGTGGAGCGAGGATGGGGTCGCATCGTGAACATCGCCTCCGACGCCGCCAGGGTCGGCTCGTCGGGCGAAGCGGTCTACTCGGGCAGCAAGGGGGCGGTCGTCGCCTTCAGCAAGGCCCTCGCCCGCGAGGTGGCGCGGGCGGCGGTGACGGTGAACTGTGTCTGTCCTGGCCCCACCGAGACGGCGCTGCTCGACCAGGTCGCGGCCTACAGCCAGCGGCTGTACGAGTCGTTGGCCAAGGCGATCCCGATGCGCCGGACCGGCCAACCGGACGACATCGCCCCGGTCGTGGCGTTCCTCGCCTCGGACGCGGCGGGCTACATCACGGGGCAAACGCTGTCGGTGTCAGGCGGCCTGACGATGGCATGAGAGAGGCCGCCGGGTAGGGGGTCGGGAGCCCGCGGCTCATACGATGGGAGTAGCGCACAGGTCGTGACGTCGTGGGTGCAGGGGGCTCTGCACTCGGCGAACAGGAGGATCACATGGGTGAGGCCACGGTGGCAGGGGAGCCGGACTACGAAGCGATCATCATCGGCGCCGGGGTCTGCGGCATCTACCAGCTGTACCGGCTGGTCGAGCTGGGAGTGAGCACCACCGTGCTCGAGAGCGGCACCGACCTGGGCGGTACCTGGTTCTGGAACCGCTACCCGGGCGCCCGGTTCGACTCGGAGAGCATCACCTACGGCTACTCCTTCTCGCAGGAGCTGTTGCAGGAATGGGACTGGAAGGAGCGGTTCTCCGGCCAGCCCGAGAACCTCCGCTACCTGAACTACGTCGTCGACAAGTTCGACCTGCGCAAGTACATGCAGTTCGGCTGCACGGTGGAGTCGGCCGAGTGGGACGACGATGCCACCCTGTGGCGGCTGCAGCTCGACGACGGCCGCGAGATGAGCTGCCGCTTCTTCATCACAGCGATCGGGCTGCTCTCGGCACCGACCATGCCGAACTACGACGGCATCGACGCCTTCGAGGGCCAGTCGTTCCACACCTACAACTGGCCGCAGGAGCCGGTGGAGCTGGAGGGCAAGCGGGTGGCCGTGATCGGCACCGGTGCCACGGGCGTGCAGGTGATCGGTGAGATCGCCGACAAGGTGGGCGAGCTCACGGTCTTCCAGCGGCGCCCGAACTGGTGCGCACCGCTGCACAACGCCGAGATCTCGGCCGAGGAGATGGCCGACATCAAGACCCGCTACGACGAGATCTTCGAGATCTGCGCCCGCACGCCGGGCGGCTTCCTCCACGAGCCGGACCGCCGGCCGTTCTTCGAGGTGCCGCGCGAGGAGCGCCTGGCGATGTGGGAGAAGCTGTACGGCGAGCCCGGCTTCGGCATCTGGCTGGCCAACTTCCGCGACATCTTCATGAACGAGGAAGCCAACGCCGAGTTCTCCGAGTTCATCGCCGACAAGATCCGCTCACGGGTGCACGATCCGGTCGTGGCCGAGAAGCTGATCCCGAAGGACCACGGCTTCGGGGTACAGCGCGTCCCCCTGGAGACGCGGTACTACGAGGCGTACAACCGGGACAACGTGCACCTGGTCGATCTCAAGGAGACGCCCATCGAGCGCATCCTGGCGAACGGGATTCGCACGAGCGAGCGCGACTACGAGTTCGACATCATCGTGTACGCCACCGGCTTCGACGCCGTGACCGGCTCGTACGACCGCATGGAGATCCGCGGCGTCGGCGGCCAGAAGCTCGCGGACAAGTGGTCCGACGGCCCGGTGACGTACTTCGGCATGCAAGTCGGCGGCTTCCCCAACATGATCATGCCGACAGGCCCGCAAAGCGGTTCGGCGTCGACGAACTTCCCGCGCGGCATCGAGTTGGGTGTGGACTGGGGCACCGACCTGATGCAGTACATGTGGAAGAACAACTACACGCGTGAGGAAGCCACACCCGAGGCCGAGGCCGAGTGGAGCGCCCACGTGGCCAAGCTCTACGGCATCATGCTGATGCGCAAGGCGCAGGGCTGGTTCACGGGTTACAACTCCAACGTCGAAGGCCACGAGCGGGGCAAGATCCGCTACCTGGTCTACAACGGGGGCACGCCCAAATTCCGGAGCCGCATCACGGAGGCCGCCGAGCAGGGGTTCAAGGGGATCGAGTTCAGGTAGCCCGAGCCGCCATCACAGATGCGGGAGCACGTCGTCGGTGAACCGGACGAACGACTCGTGCGACAGTGGGGCGATCATCAGGTAGTGCAGACGCATCTCCTCGCTCAGGCGGGCCAGTTCGTCGCGCACTCGTGACGGCGAGCCCCAGATGATGCGGTCGCGCACATAGCCCTCGATGCGGGCGGCGACGTCGTCGCCGGCCGGTGCCACCTTGGCGTCGTGGGCGTAGGCGCCGATCGTCCACGCCGCGCCCGCATGGGCCACCCGCTCGGCCTCCTCGTCGGTACCGGCCACGGCCAGGAGGCGGGCCATGGGTGTGTCGCCGGGAGCGGCGAACCCGCCCGCCTCCAGATCGGCGAGGTAACGGTCGTACTTGGTGGCGATCTCGGCGAACGACGCGTGCGGATCCATCAGGATCGAGTGGCCCTTCGAGGCCGCCCAGCTGACGGCCTCGAGGGACGTCGCCGCCACCCACGTCGGTGGATGCGGCCGCTGCGCCGGTTTGGGTAGCACCTCCACGTCGTCGAAGTCCCAGTACTTGCCGTGGAACGTCAGTCGGTCGCTGGTCCACGCCTCCAGCACCACCTCCACCGCCTCGCGGAACCGGGGCGCGGTCTCGTCGAGCGGCACGCCGAACGCCTCGAACTCGGCCGGCTCGAAGCCACGGCCGGCGCCCCAGTTCAGCCGCCCGTCGGTGAGCACGTCGAGCAACGCCAGCTCCTCGGCCAGCCGCAGCGGGTGGTACAGCGCCGCCAGCGAGACCGCCGTCCCGATGCGGAGTCGCTCGGTGCGGTGGGCCGCCTCGAGGGCCATCAGGTGAACCGACGGACACACGCTGTAGGTCGTGAAGTGATGCTCCGCCAGCCACACGGCGTCGTAGCCGGACCGGTCCATCACCACGATGCGGTCCAAGGCGCGCTCGTACACCTGCCGGATCGGCACACGCCGCTCAGGCCAGCTGAAGAACTGCAACACCCCCACCTTCACGGCCGCGACCGTAGACCCTCGTCCACCCCGTTGGATCACCAGGTCGGACCGCCAGGTTGGACCGGCGGGCGGCGGGCGGAAAGACTCAGTACATGTCAACTGCCGCCGACCGCCGGTCGCTCCCGCTCGTGCTTGGCCGCCGGCCGGCGATCCTGGCCCTGTCGACAGCCATGCTGGCGTGGGGCGTCACCGGCGTGGCGGCCAAGTCGGTCGACATGGGCGGGATGGCGCTGGCCGCCTACCGATCGTCGGTGGGCGCCGTGGTGCTGGTGAGCGCGCTCTACCTCAGCGGTCGCCGGCTCACGTGGACCAAGATCCGCTACGCGGTGCCCGGGGGCGTGTTCCTGGGGCTCGACCTGATCCTGTTCTTCTCGGCCGTCAAGTTGACAACGGTCGCCAACGCCACCGTGATCGGTGCCCTCCAGCCGGCCCTTGTGATCCTGATATCCGCGCCACTCCTCGGCGAGCGGGTGGCGCGGGGCGCGTCGAGATGGGCCGTCGTCGGGCTGGCCGGCAGCGCCCTCGTCGTGTTCGGCGCGTCAGGGTTGCCCGACTGGAGCGTGCAGGGTGACGCCATCGCCGTGCTGGCGCTGTTCGCGTGGACGGGCTACTTCGTGGCCTCGCGGATGATCCGCAACCGCGTGGAGGCGCTCGAGTACGCCGCCGTGACGGCGGTGGTGGCGTCGTTGGTGGCCTGGCCGGCCGCCGTGCTGTTCCGGCAGGACGTGTCGTGGCCAGACACCACGTCGTGGCTCTGGATCCTCGGGTTGGCCCTCGTGTCGGGGATCGGTGGCCACCTTCTCATGAGCGTCTCCATCCCGCACCTGCCCTTGTGGGCCTCCTCGACGATGACCCTCAGCATCCCGGTCATCTCCACCGTGACGGCGGCGATCTTTCTCAGCGAATCCGTCGCCCCGGCGCAGGTCGTGGGCATGGCCATCGTGCTCATCGCTCTCGGTGCCGCCATCCGGGTGTCATCGTCAGCGGCAGTCGCGGGAGGGACCAGCCCGTAGAGCTCTCGGCGTCCGTTTCCGGCCTATACTGCTGCGGTCCCGTACGGCGTGGTTGTCGAGCGGGAAGCGGAAGTTTGGGTTGGAGCGGTGCCCAAGACCCCGGCACGTCACGTAGAACGTCGACTACCGGGAGGCCGCGTTGGGCTCGCAGCATCCAGAACAGAGGTCGAACCGGCGTGGGGGTACCCGACCTACCCCAGGCCTGCTCCGAGATGTCGGAGCAGGGACGGTATGCCCACCCGCTGACGGGGTGGGGCGCGTCGCCATGACGGTGGCGGGCGACATGACCGAGGTCGGTGCCGCGGCCTTCCTGGACGGGCTGCGCCAGGCCTTGATGCCGTCTACAAGCCGAGTGGTCGTGGACATGGAGCAGGTCACGGCCATCGACTCGCACGGGTGCTTTGCGCTCGTGGCCGGGCTGCGCGAAGCCCGTGTCGCTGGCGTCGGCGTCGCGCTGGACGGCGAGATGGCACCGGCGGTCCGGCGCGTCGTCGACGTCTGTCAGTTCCTCGCGCTCTTCGATGCCCATTGAAAGGGCTTCGGGCGTCGGGTGCGGGCTCGGCGTCAGCGACGGCGCGGCGGCAATTGGGCGACGGTGTCGGTGTCGATCGCGCCGGCAACCACGTCGCCGGCGACGTCGGCGAGCCGGAGGTTCTTGTTGCGGGCGTAGCCGCGCAGCCGAGAAAACGCCTGATCCATGTCGAGACCGGCCCGTTCGGCCAGCATGCCCTTGGCTTGCTCGATGACGATGCGGCTGTTGAGGGCGTGGGTGAGCTGATCGTTGAGCAGCTGAGCCAGGACCGGGACGCGCATGGCCTGGCTCGACGATGTCATCAGGCGCAGTTCACCTTCGACGATCAGGATCAGGCCGGCGGCGGAGACGTCGAGCACCTCGACGCAGCGGTCGGTCAGCACGGTCAGCAGCTCGACCACGTCGAAGTCCTCGACGAGGCTGTCGGCCAGCTCGACCAATGCTCGGGTGAGCGTCATCTCTCTCGTCATGTCGCGCCCAGGCGTCGGGCTCGCAGCGGGCTTCCTCTCATCGAGGGCGCTCCTGATGGCGTCGAACGTTGTTTGACGCGCTGCCAGGGTCTCGAGCACCGCTACCAAGGTCAGCCCACGATATCTCAGCGTTGGGTCGAGCGCCCCGCCCCGGCACGAACTGATGCGCGTTGACCTCGTCGGTGACGGACAACGCGCGTCGGTTCGTCAGGGAGGCGCTCAGATCTGGCCGAAGCTGCGCACGGCGAGCCCGATGCCGACGATCAACACCAACGCGGCGGTGACGTACGGGCCGACGAGGCCCCACCGGCGGGCCGCTCTGCTGGCGGCCGCCGATCGGGCGCCGGCTCGTCGCCGGCAGCGGTCTCGAACGGTGACGAGCAGCACCCCGGCCGCCGTGAGCGTGGCCGCCATGCCGGCGCCGTAGGCGAGCACGAGCAGGATGCCGAACCACGTGCGGCCCAGGGCGATGGCCGAGAGCAGGATGATCAGTGCCGAGGGGCTGGGTACCAGGCCGCCGGCCACGCCCATGCCCACCAGACCTCGGCGCGACACCTTGGGCATCGTGGGGTGGGAGTGGGGCTCGACCGCCCCCATCGGCGCCGGCGCGGGCACCTCGTGGACCGTGGTCGTCGTGGCGATGCTCGGGGCGAGCGGGCCGACCGACGCCGGCCCGCCGGCGTACTCGAGCGCGCGTACTCGAGCGTGGCGTGCTCGTGGCTGCGGTCGTGGTCGTGGTCGTGGCTGTGGTCGTGGTCGTGGTCGTGGTCGAACGCGAAGCCGTGGTGGTGTCCGTGGCCGAACATGCTCGAGTGTCGGTGGCGGATCGCCGTCAGCAGCAACCCCGTGCCGAGCAGGGCGACCAGCGCCCCGCTGGTCATCCCGAGCCAGCCCAGGATGGACTCACCGGCCAGCGATGTCGACACCGTCAGGGCGGTCCCCAACAGCAAGACGCCCCCGGTGTGGGTGCCCGTGACAGTCGCCCCGACGATCACCGCGTCGCGCACCGAACCTTGCCGTCCGGCGATGTAGGCCGCCATGACCGTCTTGCCGTGGCCCGGCAGCACCGCGTGGGACGCACCCAGCACGAGGGCCAGCGCGACGGCCAGCAGCCCGACGCTCACCGTCAGCTCCCGCCGGCCGATGAGATCGTTGAACGTCTCCTGGACCCTGGCGACGGTGCCCGAGAAGAACCCGGTCTCCGCGATGGCGACCTTGTCCGGCGCGCCGGCGCTCACCGTCGACGGCCCGGCTCCGGGTTGCACGTCGAAGGCCGCCGAGCGGGCCTTGAGCGGGGAACTGAGCAGGTCGGCCGGATAGTTCGTCAGGCCGTTCGTGATGCTCGTCGCCGGTACGGGCGAATCCACGAGCCGGGCGCCGTCGCCCACCGCGTTGATCTCGTGCCAGCCGACGCGGTCGGCCAGGTAGCTCTCGTCGAAGGACACGCGATGGGCCACCGTGAAGTCGACCGCGGCTTCGAGCCGGCACTCGAGGCGACTCGTGTTCAGGCCGGCCTGGCCTACCGCGTAGGCGAACGACGACGACGTCACCGAGAACGCGACAGCCATGTCGTCGACCTCGAGCGCGACGCGGTCGTTGAACGCCTCGCAGCGGGACGCGCCGTAGGCCGCCAGTTCCGCCGGCAATGCGACCCCGTCGCCGTCGAGATCGACCGCGCCGGCAGCCTGCGCGGTGGGGATCTCGGCCGTGTCGATGACGGCGTTGTCGATGACGCCGCCGGCCGTGAAGGTGAGCGTGTTGAGGTGGTTGACGCTGAAGTTCCCCAGCGGATGGGCGTCGGCGGGTGAGGCGAGCAGGGCGGCCATGGCGACCACCGCGAGCCCGAGCAGCAGCGCCCGGGGCAGCATCCGGCGGCCGCGCATCAGCCGCTGGTCCCGCTGCTGTCCACGGCGTTCAGCTGATCGAGCGTCTGGCGGGCGATTGGCGCGTCGAGCGGACTGAAGTACGGGTTGATCTCCAGCGCGGTGGTCAAGTGCTGGCGAGCCCCGGCGCGGTCGCCGAGTGCCAGCAGGATCATCCCGGCGTGGTAGTGGAACGAGGCGTTCCGCAGCCCGGTTTGCAAGGCCTGAGTGCTGGCCTGCAGTGCCTCGGCATCGCGGCCGTTGACGTGGAGGGCCCACGCGTAGGCGTCCTGCATCACGAGGAAGGGGCGGGAGGCAATGCCCAGCTGGGCATCGGCGAGTGCCCGCGCCGGGTCGCCGTGGGCGGCGTCGAAGAGCGTCGGCGCCGCGTCGGGCGCCACGCCGTTGGCCTCGAACAGCTTCTGCGTGGCGATGAACACGTCGAACTGGGCTTGCGCCTCACCGGCGCGGCCGAGCGACTGGAGCAGCTCGCCGTACTCCAGCACGTAGCTGGGCTCCGGGTAGCGATCGACGAGCTGCTGGTAGTGATCGATGGCGGTGTCGATCTGGCCGAGCGCGGCTTCGGCCTTGGCCTTGCCCGCCAGCGCCGCCGGATCGAGCGGGGACTCGTTCTGAGCCCGGTTGTAGTAGGTGAGGGCGGCGTCCAGGTCGCCGCTGTTGAACGACAGCTCGCCCAGGTAGAAGAGCGCGAACGACCGATCGGAGGGCGTCGGGGCACGGTCGAGCGCCCGCTGCATCAACGTCGCCGCACCGGCGACGTCGCCCCTCAGCTCGGCGGCGTACGAGGCCCGCGTGAGCGACGCGGTGTCGGGGCGCAGCGAGATCATCTTGTCGATCGAGGCGAACCCGGCGTCGTAGCTACCGAGTTGGATCTCGGCGTCGCTGAGCGCGCCGTAGAGCAGGGGGCTGTAGGAGTTCAGCGCCAAGCCCTCTTCGGCGAACGTCTTCGCACCGGCGAAGTCGTGACGGGCCGATGCCAGCGCGGACAGGCCGAGGTAGGCGAGGTAGTTGTCCTTGCCGTTGACGGCGAGCGAGCGGGCCAGCGCACCATCGGCCTTCGGGTAGTAGGTCGGGTCGACGGTGACCTTCGCCTGTTGCACGTAGGCCAACCCCAGGGTCGCCCACGACACGTAGTCCTTGGGCGTCGACTGCAGCCGACCCTGCAGCCCGCTGATCAGCTCGTCCAGTGTCCGCCCCGAGGGATTGGTGGCGGCGGCGATCTCGGCGGGAGAGGAACGGGAGACGTCCCCGGCGGCGCCGGAGTCGGGCGATTGCCGCTTCGCCACACCGACGACGCCGGCGACGAACAGGGCAAGGCCGAGCCCGACGCCGGCGAGCACCGTTCGCTTCCGCGGTCGACGAGGTCGACGAGGTCGTTCGGGGCCGGCGGGACGAGCAGCTCGTCCCGCCGGCACCGTCACGGTAGGCATCAACCGACGAGGGCGGTGCCGGGGTAGTAGCCGAGGATGTCGGCGATCACGTCGGTGGCACCCGAGGTGTACAGGCACACTCGACCACCGTCACCGACCTTGGCCGACACCAGGTTCGGCACCGTGATCCCGGTCAGGTTGAGGTTCGACGCCAGCGGCCGCGGCGAACCGCACGGGAACACCGTGATGAACCCTGGTTCCGACGGATCGGCGGCGGTCACGTTCAGGAGCACCGTGCCGGCGTCGGCCGGGACGTTCGTCGTGCCGAAGCCGACGACCTTGACCTCGATGGTCTGACCAGGCACCGGCCGGGCGGCCGAGTAGTTGATCTGACCCTCGCTGGCGCGGGTCTCGAGCACTCGCTCGGGAACCGTCGGCACGAAGGGTGACGCCATCGGGGCCGAGCCCATCAGGTCAGCCACGATGTCCGTCGGCGAGGACGTGTAGAGGCAGACCTTGCCGTCAGTGCCCACCTTGGCGGCCACCAGGTTGGCTCGGACGAGACCGGGGACCTGGTTGACGTTCGACGTGGCGACGGGTGGGGCGGTGCCGCACGGGTATGCGGTGATCCAGCCGGCGCTGTCGCTGTTGACCGTGGTCACGTTCAGGAACACGGCCTTGGTGTCGGCCGGCAGGTTCGCCGTGCCGGCCCCGGTCACCTGCAGCTCGATGGTGGAGCCGGCCGCCGGCTTCGTGGCGGTGCGGGTGTCGAGCAGCCGTTCCGGCGCGCTCGGTTGGTAGGCCGAACCCGACGGGTGGAACCCGTTGACGTCGGCGATCAGGTCGGTGCCTTGCGGACGTGTACATGCACACCTCACCGTCGGTGCCGACCTCGGCGATCACCAGGTTCTGGGTGATGCCGCTCGCCAACGGGTTGAAGTTCGACGTCGTGGGCCGGGGTGTGCCGCACGCGTAGACCGTCACGAAGCCGTCCTGGCCCGAGTTGGTGGCGGTGACGTTGAGGACGACCGCGGATGCGTCGGCGGGCGCCAGCCCTGGCCCGGTGACCTTGACCCGGACCTCCTGGCCGGCGACGGGCTGCGAGCCCGTGTAGCCGACCTGGCTGCCGGAGCGCGGTGTCGAGCACGCGGGTCGGGTTGATCGAGACGATCTCGGGCGCCCTCGGCGTGCGTTCGGTTCCCGTGTTCACGCTCTCCACGTGGGGGAGGGCGAGGTAGGGAAACGCCGTCTCGAACGGCCGGTCGTTGCGGTCGACCGAGTCGATGGTGAGCAGCCCCGGTACGAGCTGACCGGATCTGCGCCGCGCCCTCGACCGCTTGGATTGCGATGTCGACGACGTCGTCGGTGAGCCGGCGCCCGTTCGGGAAGCCCTGGATGTCGCCGGCGAGCACGCCGTACCGGTTGGGGTTCGGGTTGACCGGCACGGACATGTTCAGGCGCAGCATCTCCGACGGGCACGATGGCGCTGACGTCGGTGTTCAATCCGAGCGAGTTGAGATCGACCGGCAACACGACGGCCGGATCACCGCTCAGGCCGGCGTTGGCGTTGCTGATGCCTTGCAGGAAGATCTCGGTCAGGTCGTTGCGGGGGGTGGGCGGAACGGGTACGCCGTAGATGGCGTTCACGAGCTCAGGCAGGCGCGGGTTCTGCACGGCGTCGACCGCGGCGGGGATGGTGGCGTCCTGATCGGGGCGAATGGTGTTGAAGGCGTCCTTCAACGCCAGCGGGATCACCACTTCGTTGACGAGCGGGTTGCCGAGACGCGACACCTGGGCGAAGTTGGCCGGGTCGAGATCGCCGGCGGCACCGGTCTTGCGTTCGTCGGTGGTGCTCCAGACGCCGATCACCGGGTTGCCGGTGGCATTGCCGTTCAGGGCCAGCGCCGCCTTCGGCAGTTGCAGCGCCACGGTGTTGACGTTGTACCCGGCCAGCGTGTCTTGGCCGACCTTGCTGGCGTCGCCGCCGTAGAGCAGGTCGAAGACCCGCAGGTCGAGGAAGAACGGATCATCGGCCTGGCCGGCGTATGTCTTCCCACCACCCGCGAGGTCGACGATGGCCTGGTCGCGCAGCGGCGTGTAGTCGGGCATCGACGCCGCGCCGGCGATCGACGGCGCCGCGATGGGGTCGCCGTCGCTGTGGAGGCCGTCGCCGTCGCCAGCGAGCACGGTGGTGACGCCCGCCCCGTCGGTCACGGTCAGGTCGTAGGTCTGGTACACGTTCAGATCCGGATCGTCTAGTGACGTCACCGGGCCGAGGTTGCTGAGGAAGTCACGTGAGCCGTCGCGCACGACGGTGCTGAAGATCCAGGTGTACGTGAGATCGGCCACCGCGTCGCCGTTGTTGTCGACCTTGATGTTGTACTTCGTGTCGTTGGCCCAGGTGTAGAAGTTGGGGCCGCCGTTGGGCTCCTCGAACGGGATCCAGTTCGAGATGAACGTGACCGAGCTCGGGTCGTCCGGGCTGGTGAATGCGTACACATCGGTGTTGTCGGCGCGAGGGTCGCCGGCGATCAGCGGTGCCTCTCGGTGGCTCGACGCGGTGACCGGCGACGGTCCCGCCTGGTAGGCGAACGCACCGCCGATCACGGCGATGCCCGCCCCGAGCGCGACACCGCGCTTCCACTGCGGCTTCCACGTTCGTTTCCTCACGACGCTGCTGTCAGTCGACATCTGGCCTCCGTTGGTTGTGTCGGCCGCGGACGAGCTCATGACAGAGCCCGAGCCTCTCGGGGCAGTAATCCGTCGCCGCCAGGAAGCCGGATCAGACGTTCCGGCAATTTCCTGAGATTCTTCTGAGCGTTCGTTTGGACGTGACGTGGGCGCGGAGCGCTATCGTGCCGAACCGGGGAGCTACGAGCTGTGAGGAGTGTGCGCGATGCCTGCACTGGACGGCATGCGGGTACTCGACTTCACCCAGTACGAGGCCGGGCCATCGTGTTGCCAGTACCTCGCGTGGCTCGGTGCCGATGTGGTGAAGGTCGAGCCACCCCGCGGTGAGCCGGGGCGCCGAACCGGGGCGTCCGACGGCAAGGCCCAGTACTTCGAGAACTACAACGCCAACAAGCGCAGCGTCGTCGTCGATGTGTCGACCGAGGCCGGTCGCGACCTCATACGGCGGTTGGTCGCCAACTTCGATGTGTTCGTCGAGAACCAGGGTCCACGGGTCATGGAGAAGCTGGGCCTCGACCCCGTTTCCCTCGAGGCCGCCAACCCGGCGCTCATCTACGCCCGCATCAAGGGGTACGGCCTCTCCGGTCCCTATGCCGAGTACCGCAGCTTCGACATGCTCGCCCAAGCGGCCGCCGGGCTGTTCTCGCTCACCGGTGCGCCCGACGGTCCGCCGATGCGCCCGGGGGGCACGTTCGGCGACACCGCTACCGGCGCACACACGGCAATGGCGATCCTCGCGGCCTACGTGCAGCGGCAGCGCACGGGCGAGGGCCAGATCATCGAGATGAGCATGCACGAGGTCATGACCATGTTCATCCGCACGACCGGTGTGAGCGGCTGGGAGCTCGACGGCGCACCTGCTCCGCGGGTGGGCAACAAGCTCGGTGGGTCGCCGACGGACATGTACGCCTGCAAGCCCTTCGGCCCCAACGACTACGTCTACGTGATGGCCGGTACGGTGAAGATGTGGGAGTCGCTGTGCAAGGTCATCGATCGGCTCGACCTGCTCGACGACCCCAGGTTCGCTACCGGATCGGGGCGGGCCGAGCATGAACCGATCCTGAACGCCATCGTGGCGGCGTGGTGTCGCACGAAGACCAAGCACGAGGCGATGACGCTGCTCTCTGACGCCGGCATCGCGGCGTCAGCGGTGATGGACACCCAGGACGTCTTCCACGATCCTCACCTGCAGGACCGCGGCTTCGTGCAAGAGGTGCCCCATCCCGCGTACGGGAGCGTCCTGCTCCTCGACAAGCCCTTCCGGCTCAGGAAGTCAGACGTTGCGTTGCGGGCCGCTCCCGTGCTCGGTGCCGACACCGACAGCGTGCTTGGCGCCGAGCTTGGCCTCGACGCCGATGACCTCGCCGCGTTGCGTGCCGACGGTGTCATCGCGTAGCGCCGCCGCCGAAGAAGCCCTGTCCACCTCGACCGCGTAGAACCGCAAGGAGATCCCAACATGGCAACCACCAATGGCGCCACGCTCATCGCTCGTAGCCTCAAGCAGCAGGGCGTCGACTACATGTTCGGCATCGTGGGCTTCCCCGTGATACCGGTGGCGATCGCCGCGCAGCGCGCCGGCATCGAGTTCATCGGGATGCGCAACGAGCAAGCGGCGTCGTATGCGGCCCAGGCCGCGGGGTACCTCCTCGGTCGCCCGCAGGCGTGTCTCGTCGTCAGTGGTCCCGGTGTGATCCACGCGCTGTCCGGCCTCGCCAACGCGCAGGAGAACAACTGGCCGTTGGTGCTCCTCGGTGGTGCCAACGCGCTCGACCAGAACGGCATGGGCGCCTTCCAGGAGGAGCGCCAGGTGCTCGCCACGACGCCGTTCACGAAGTACAGCCACGTCATCGAGCGGGTCGACCGCATCCCGTTCTACGTGGAGCAGGCGGTACGCACGGCGTGGTACGGCCGCCCCGGTGCGACCTATCTCGATCTGCCCGACGACATCATCCTGGGCCGTATCGATGACGCCGATGTGCGAACGGCGGCCACCATCGCAACGCCGCCGCGCAGCCAGGCGTCCGACAGCGACGTCGAGGCCGCCCTCGCCGCGTTGCGCAGCGCCGAACGCCCACTCGTCATCGTGGGCAAGGGCATGGCCTGGTCACGCGCCGAGGCCGAGGTGCGGGCCTTCATCGACAAGACCAAGCTGCCGTTCCTGAACTCGCCCATGGGCAAGGGCGTGATGCCCGACGACCATCCGCTGTCGGTCGGGGCCGCCCGCTCGCACGCTCTGAGGGAAGCCGACCTCATCATGGTGCTGGGCGCCCGGCTCAACTGGATCATGCACTTCGGCCTGCCGCCGCGTTTCAAGCCCGACGTCCGCGTGATCCAGCTCGACATCTCGGCCGAGCAGCTGTCGACGAACATCCCCACCGAGGTCGGCCTCGTTGGTGACGGTCAGGCCGTGATGGGGCAACTGAACGCTGCCCTCACGGCCGAGCCGTGGTCGTACGCCGCCGATACGCCCTGGCGCCGGTCGATCGCCGAGAAGATCGAGTCCAACCGCGGCGCGATGGAGGCCATGGCCGCCGACGACTCCATCCCGATGAACTACTACCGGGCCTTCCGCGACATCAAGGAAGCCATCCCGCGCGACGCGATCATCGTGAGCGAGGGTGCCAACACGATGGACATCGGGCGCACGCAGCTCAACAACTACGAGCCGCGCACGCGTCTCGACGCCGGCAGCTACGGCACGATGGGCGTCGGGTTCGGCTTCGCCGTCGCCGCTGCAGTGGTGCAGAAGGAACGTCCGGTCGTGTCGGTGTCGGGAGACTCGGCGTTCGGGTTCTCCGGCATGGAGCTGGAGACGATCTGCCGGTACAACCTGCCGATCACCACCATCGTCTTGAACAACGGGGGGATCGGCGGCGGCTTCGAGAACTGGCCGGCCGACCAGCCGCTGCCGCCGTCTGGGCTCTCTCGCACCGCTCGGTACGAGAAGGTGTGCGAGGCGTTCGGCGGGCAGGGCTACTACGTCGAGGACCCGGCCGATCTGCGACCGACGCTCGACAAGGCGATGTCGTCGGGGCTCCCGTCGGTGGTGCACGTGCTCATCGCCCCCCAGGCCGACCGCAAGCCCCAGGAGTTCTCCTGGAAGACGTGATCGGGGCACTGATACCTACCCTGACCTGCGGCAACGCCTAATCGGCCACCACCTCAGTCCTCAGCGACATTGTGCTGTTGGTCGTCTCGGAACTGGCCACGAACGCGGTCATGCACGCCCGCACCCGGTACCTGGTCGAGTTGAGCGTCGACGGGCTCGTCCGCGTCGAGGTGACCGATCGTTCTGACGCCTGGCCGCCCCTCGACCGCGTCACGCCATACGCGGTCGGCGGGCGCGGGTTGCAAGTGGTGGCCGCCCTGCGCACCCGGTGGGGGATCGATTGGTTGGACGACGGCAAGGTCGTGTGGGCCGAGGTCGAGCTCGACGCCCGATCAGTCACCATCGTGTTGTTGCGCAGCGGCAACCGAGTCGAACACAACGAATATGGCGTCCAGGCCGGGAGATCCTCAGGAGACGAAGGTTGGCCGTCCGCGACGGCGCGGATCGAGCATAAGCGCACGGACTCGATCAGTCCCGCAGGCCGGTCGAGTCCATGAACGTCACGGCGGTGAGATCAACGACGAAGCCATCGTTCCCGTCGACGCCATCGGCCCTCCCGGTGGTCGCGCTTTGAGCGCATCAGCTCACAATAACGACCGGAACGTACGCCGCTTTGGGGACCACCTGATCGGAAAGATGTGGCTTCGGCGCGCGACTGGACCGAGCGACTCGGACAAGGCCGTCAGCGATGCCCTCCACCCGCAAGCCTTTACCCGCGGCCATCGGAGAAGCAATCGCCAGCACGACACACGACGCGACCCCAGGTCCGAGCCAGGGGGCCGCGCACTGGCCGTCCCGGCCGGGCGGACAGCGCACGCGCCGTAGTGCCGCCCAAACGCGGTGGAGGCACGCGCCACGGCCCGGGCGTGAACCGGGGCCGCAGGTGCCGGCCTCGGCGCGGGGCGGCGGCATAGGGGTAGGGGTTGCATCCGACCCCGGAAGGATTGCTCTGCGACGCCGCCTGTTGTCGACAGCTAGTCGTCAGTCGGCGGATCGGTCGTCGTGCCGAGCTCGTCAGCTTTCTCCTCGAGATCTCTCACGATCCCAGCGGGAGTGCTCTCCGACTCGGGATCAGCTTCATCGGAGCTGGGCTGGTGCGGATGGGAAGGCATGCCTGAGCGGTACCCGGATCCGGCGCTGCACAGTCGGTCTCGGCTCGACTGATGGCGTTGGGGTTTCGGTCGAAGACGACGGGGTCGAGCTCATGCGCAGCGACGACGAGGCCGGTGAGCAGGATGGTCTCGGTGATCTCGATGGTGAGGCGCCGGGGATCGATGCCCGTCTGATCGAGCACCGCCTGGATGTGGGCGGGTCGGTGACGGCGAGCAGACGGCGGCCGGAGATGTTGACGGCGACCGGCATCCTCGCCAGGTCGACGATGGTCAACCGGAGACCACCGCCGGTCGGAGCCGGCTCAGAAGTGGAAGAAGCCAGTACCGAGCCGGACCGGGTCAGCGGCACCGTGGAGCTGATCGAACAGCCGGAACGTCATCGGGACGAACGCACCGATGGCCGAGTCCGCGACCGTGACGATCGTGCCGTCGAGCGACCCGTCGCCCTTGACGGAATCGATGATCCGGGCGTGGACGAGGACGTTGTTCTGTATGCCATCGTCACCGATGGCCAAGAGGGGGCCCACCTGTGACAGCAGCCGGGCCAGACCGTCGGGTGTGTACGTCGCCGGTGGGTCCTCGATCAGGCTCAGCGCGGTGAAGAAGGCGCGGAAGTCCGCGAGCGACAGGCTCTGGTTGAGGTCGTATTGGGACCGCCATGTGCCGCCGAGCCCGTCGAGCACGGACTCCACGGAGAACGACTGCTCGAGGTGCCAGGACTCCATCATGGTTCCGACGGCGGCCCAGCAGACGAGATTGGACGTCTGCTGTAGCGGGATGATCGGGGGCGTGACCTTGGCGTCGAGCGCCGTGCCGGCGCCGGCCCCGACAGTGATGTCCACCGTTCCGCCCGGGCGGACCACCGTGAGACGGCCACTGTCCGAGGTGGGCACCCGTTCGATCGCCCGTTGCATCGACGGGATGGCCGTGGCGCTGAACGTCGCCGGGCGAGGTTGCCCGATGGCGCCTCGGAGGAAGCTCTCGGTGAGCGTCGTGGCCTGCTCGTCGCTGATGAGGTTCTTCGTCTTCGCGTCCTTGATGTAACCGAGGCCTCGGTCGAGCTGTTGGTTGAGGAACCGTTGTTGCGCCAGTGTCCCGGCCTTGCTGGCGAAGCCTTGGGCTGCGGTCATCGTCGACCGGAGCGCGTCGGCGGCATTCGCTTGGTTCATCGCGAGCCCGGTCAGGTCGCGGAAGATGTCGTTCGTGCCCAGCGCGCTCACCGCCGCCGCCAGACCGGTCGGGTCCGGCGCCGCGGGCACGGTCTGATAGCCGACCACCGGCGCCGGAAGCGGGTCGGGGGCGAGCGAGGGTGGTGCCGTCTGCCGGCTGGAGGTGCTGAGAGGGTCGATCGACACGGGCCGGTCGGGGATGGGCGCGTCCTCCCATCGCCAGAAGCGGCTGTCGTCGATCTTCTCGCAGCTGTTGCAACTGCCCAGCACGGCCTCGGCATATACGCCCGGCGTCGGGAGGCTGATGCGCATCGGCGGTGCTGGATCGGCGGCGTAGAGGTGACGCAGATCGCGAGGTGTGGCGGCCGCGAACTCGTAGGTGGGATCCAGTTCCTGGCCCGGTGCAACAGGCATCACCAAGGAGTTGCCCACGACGCCCACCACCCGATTCTCCACCACCGACGCGACGCTGCGGCCGCCGGCGTCGGGCGCGAGGAACCCGTCGAGCAAGAGGTAGCGGCGGTTGGGGTCCATCGAAAGCCAGATGGCGCGGTGGTAGTACTCCACGTGCTCGTCGAGGTGCGCCAGCAACTGGTCGGCCCGGCGCACGTCGAGTTCTCGGGGATTGCGCTTCTCGATCGTGTCGAGCGGCGTGATGATGTCGACGTCGTCGCCCAACGTCAGGTCGTTGAGGATCCGCCGGTTGAGGAAGAGGTGATGGCTGAGGTGGTTCGTGCGGTACCGCAGCGATCCCGAGTCGACGACCATCAGCGCACCCACAGGTAGGTTCGCGGCCGACAGCGACAGCCGAACGCGTTCGATCTCGCCGCGCTGGACGACGGGCAGCGGCAGGTTGCCGAACAGGCTCACCAGCATGGGGCGGTCTTGGGCGAACGCGCTCACCATGGTCGGGTCGATGGACACCGACCGCACCGCCCCACCGGTCTCGATGAGCTCGAGCGTCAACTCGTCAAGGAGGCGTTGGACGACGCCGGGGACGATGCGGGCGTCCCAGATCGCATCGCGCTCGGCGGCCAACGCCACACCCAGGTACCGCTCGAAGATGTTCTGGGGTGTGTCCCAGAGGAGATCCGAGTACGCGTCCCAATTGGACGCGATGAACTCGTCGAGCTCGCCGTCGGCCGGCCGCGGCAGCACGGCGCGCACCCACAGCTCACCCTCGATCTGTTCGAGCGCCTCGTCGGCGTAACGCCCGGCCGGCACGTCGGCGCCCTCCCAGTTGGCCTGCACGCGCTCGAGAGAGTCGAACGCACTGGCCAGTGCCTGGCGACGCAGCGCACGCTCGAGTTGGCGGCGCCAGCGCAGCGTCTTGTCCGCGGTGAACGGAGAGATGGCGAAGGGCACGAAGAGGCACTCTTGGACGGCGGCCAGCTCCTGGCTCACGAGGAGGTGACGGAGCACTTCGAAGTACTGGATCGTGAGCGAGTGGCAGTGGTTGTAGTTGGCGATCACCTCGGTCTGCGCCCGCACCGACTCACCCTGGCGCCCACTCTGCACGACCGTCGAGCGCTGTCCTCGCACCGCGCTCGCCGATTGCATGGTGCGGTCTCGTACCTGTTGCAACGCCTGTCCGGTGACGTCGCGCGCCGAGGTCTGCGATGCGGTGGAACCGGCTGAGGAGACACCGCCGGCGGCACCGAACACGACCGGCCCGATGAAACCGGCCACCCCGGCGCCGACCGATTCGGTGTCGGCGTGGGAGCGACCTCGCATCGACTCGGTGAGGGTCGAACGAATCACGTCGGCGATGTCTCGGTCGTGGGTGAGATCGGCGACCAGATCCTCGGTGACGGACTGCTCGGCCCTACGGCTGGCGACGTCGTTGCGGTTCCAGTCGAGGACCGACACCAGCTTCTGCTGACCTGGTGCCAGCGGCAGCGAGTAGAGCACATCGCCCTGGGAGAAGCCGGCGGCGCGGAACACCTGCTTCAGCGTGAGCAGGTGGCCGTGGGCGATCGTGGTGGCCTGATAGGCGTCGGGCACTTCGTCCCAGTCGACCTGGTGGTCGGGATCGAGGGTGAACCGGCCCGGCAGCGACCGAGCCAGCAACTCGACGGAACTCCGGAAGCGGCGTACCGCGCTGGTCTGCTCGGCTTTGATCAAGCGCAGTGGCGTCAGGTCGGCGGGGGCGCGCGCGATCTCCGCCAGCACGCTCGGCTCCAGGTGCAGCGGCTCCCCGACGCGGGCCCGTTCCGCCAGCACGCGTTGCGCAATTGTGCCGACCGGCGTGGACGACCACCGCCCGCTCAGGTCGATGCCGGGCAGGAACCGACGGGCCACACCGACGGCCGCCGGGAGCACGGCGTCGTCGGAGACCGGCTCGGGTGTCGCCGCCGGACCGGTGCCAAAGGGCGGATCGGCGTCGGGTCGTGGCAGCTCGAACGGCACGCTGGAGGGATGACCGCCCTGGCCCGTTTCCGGCGCATGTGCGACCACGCCGTCGACGATGGGCCGGATCCGCGCCAGCTCGGTGATGCGGTCGATGAGCACGCTGGGGATGAGCGGTTGCTCCTGCGGCGTGGCCGCCTTGAGCTGTGGCTGCGTCGTGCGGACGACGGCCTGATACATCACCTCGTCGACGGTGCGGTCGGGCACCGTGAAGTCCGTGCAGTGACCGGCGTCGGCGGCGTAGGCCTCCGGGTTGGCCGCCAGGTCGGCTGGATCCGACGACAGCGGCGGCGACGACCCACATGCGCAGTCAGCGCCGGCGGCTGGGTCGGGCGGCGTCACCGGGGAGACCAGTAGGAGCTGGAGCGGCAGGTGGTCGTCGTGCAGCAGGATGGGGATGGGCGGGCCGCCGGCGAGCACGGCGAACGCGGCGAGGAAGCGGTCGCTCGGCCACGGAGCGGAGAAGTAGCCACTGGTCATGGTCTTGGTGATCGACACCGGCGCGGCCCGTTCGCCTCTGTCCGTCCGACCCCAGACGACCACCAGCAGCCCGGCGGGCACGCCCTCACCGGCAGGGTCGATGGCGCGCCCGCTGTAGCGGATCGGGCGGCCGAGGGTCAGGTCAGGATTGGGCCGCACCGGCGTGGCCGGCGGTGTGGCCACGTCGATCCGGACCGGTTCGGCCGGCACGTCGGCCGGCACCACCGCGTCGCCCGCCGGCAGGCCGTTCGGGCCGTACGCGGTCACGGTGATCGGGCCGCGGCGCTGGCCGGGATCCGGCAACTCGAGCGCGAAGCGGCCGTCAGTGTCCACGAACGTGTCGCGACGGGCGGCGGCGAGCACCCCCTCCTTCACCGGCGGCAGCGGAACATCGAACGTGGCGATGACCAGGTAGCCCGTCAGGACCCGCGGGCCGAACAGTTGACCGGCGAGCACGGTCATCCCGGCACCGTCCCGTCGAGGCCTGTACCGGCGAGCGGCTCACCGACGAAGCCGAACATCAGCTCGTCGTCCACTGCGGGGAGTGCGTCGAGAAAACCCACCACCCCGCCGCCGTCCATTGCCGGCCGCAGGGCCCACACGGGCTTGCCGCCAAAGGTCGCGTCGAACGGCACGTCTCGGATCTCCAGATCGGTGCACCGGATCGAGACCCGAAACGGGAAGTCCCAACCCGGAAACGTCGTCTGCTCGTGGAGCTCGAAGCTCGTGATCAGCATTGGTGGACCTCTCTCAGAACCGGACGAGCTGCAACGAGGTGACGAAGAGGCGGCGGGGGAAGGCGGCCGACGGCGTGATGGACACCGACTCGATGAAGTTGCCCGGCAGCGCCGAGAGCCTGGAGATGGGAACGGCCATCGTCTCCAGTCGCAACAGCGAGCAGTTCTCGATGGTGCCGTCGTGGTGGATGATCGAGTGGTAGACGGGCCGGCGCGGCACCAGGGAGCTGTCGAGCGTCGAGGAGTCGATCACGACGCTCTCGTCGAACGACGTGAACGTCAGCGTGAACGCCGGCAGCGAGCCGGCGGCGATGGTGGCCGCGTCGGTGAGGTCGTAGTCGGCGCCCACCCGGAGCGTGAGGACGTCGTAGTCGTTCCAGATGAGGAACGAGCCGGACTCGGCCTCCAGATCACCGAGGGTGTACACCGGCTCGGCGGAGGTGGTGGGCTCGATGACGAGCACCGACGCGTGGTGGCCGGTCTCGGAGCCGAGCGACCGGCCATCGAGGGTCAGCGTGTCGAGCCGGCTGATCGATGCCCCCTGCAGGGTTCTGGCGCCGCGCACCGGGTAGAGCGGGTTCATCTCGTCGAGCACCTCCCGCACCGAGGCGAAGTCCCACTGGAGCGAGACCTCGGCGCCGCGGCTGTTGGTGCGGGTGCCGTCGAACAACCCTCTCGGCTCGGCGTCGCCGAGGAGACGCCAGCGGAACAGGCCGCCGATGTACTCCGACGCCAGCGCCTGATGGTCCGCCTCAGAGAGCAAGCGGTCCAGGTCGGCGGGGTCGAGTCGCGGGTCCTCACCGGCCGCCGCCCACACCGAGTTGAACCGGTTGTGGCCGGCGCGCTCGATGAAGACCATCGCCTTGTCGCAGCCCGACGCGTCGTAGACGCGGAACCCGGTGCCGACCTGGCTTCCGGAGGTGCCGGAGCCGGTGACGTCGCCGTCGAGACCGCCCTGGATCACGCCCAGGAAGGCGGTGTGGGCGGCGGTCATGTTGAGGAAGCGGAAGTCCGTCGTGGCGAGCAGGCAGATCGCCCCGATACCGAGGCGATCGTCGACGGGACGGTCCGCGTTGTTCTGCGCCGCGAGCATCACGGCACTGCCGGCGCTGCCGTGACCGAGAAGCCCGATCGAGTCCAGGTCGAGTCGCCCGAACAGGGCCGACGTCGGGTCGATGTCGAGCGCGGCGAGCGAGTCGAGGCTGCCGAGGATCATGTCGGCGCGCATGTCGAGCGGCGCGCCGAGGGCGGTGACGGCATTGGTGTCCACCGACACGGAGATGATGCCGTGGCGCGCCAGTTCGTCCTGGAGGTAGGCGTAGCCGTCGAGATTGGCGATGTTGCCGTCCGTCGACCAACCCGCACGGTCGCCGTGGTACAACAGGACCACGGGCAACCGGCCGGTGCCGGCCACGACGCCAGGAGCGCCGGGATCGGACGGGTGCACGATGCGCAGGCGGCGTTGGACGACGAAGCGCGCCGCGTCGGCAGGATCGCGCGCCACCAGGCCCTGGGCTTCGGCCAGCGGCAGGTCGTCGCCCCAGAACAGCCCCAGCGACTCGTACGTGTCGACCGCGCCGTTGAGCACGTCCACCCTCACCATGTCGGTGCGCGCGATCGGCGTCGACGCGACGACGCTGGCCGGCAGGACGGGCTGGTCGTCGGTGAAGCTGACGTCGACGGTCTCCTCCGGGGTTGTCGTGACGATGTGGGCCGTCGGTGACTGGGCCGCTTGGTCCAGCACGCTGTCGACGACGGGATCGGTGACCGGCGGCGTGCTACCGGACCCAGGGGCGCCAGACAACCCGGCCAGTGCCGCGTTGGCCAGTTCCTGGGCCACGCTCGAGGTGATGAGCCCGTCGTTCTTGGCCTGTTCGATGCGGTCGAGCATGAGGCCGGTATTGCGTCCGAGCTCTTGTTGCGTCGCCAGCCGCGCTGCTTGGTCACCGAGCGCCGAGGCCGCCGAGAGGGACGCCTGGAACGCAGCCTGGGCATTGGCCTGGGTGCCCTGCAACCCGGTGACATCACGGAAGACGTCGGGCGTGGAGAGCAAGCCGAAGCCCGGCGCGAGCCCGAACGGGTCTGGCACCGCTGGCGCGTTCTGGATCTGTACCAGCGGCGCCGGGAGCGGCGTCGGGCTGAGGTTCGGCTCGGTAGTGGCGCGCGACTCGGTCCCGATCGGCAGGATCTGCGGCAGCTCGAGCTGGCCATCGGTCGTCCAGCGCCAGTAGCGGGTGTCGTCGATCGGCTCGCAAGCGTCGCACGCCCCCATCACTGCTTCGGCGTGCACGCCACGAGTGGGCACGCTGAGCCGCACGGGCGGCGACGGCGGCGTGGCGTAGGCGTCGAGCAGCGCCGCAGGTCGCACGTCGCCGTTCGGGGCGGCCAGCGTCGGGTCGAGACGCTGGCCTGGCGCCAGTGGCAGGACGAGGCTGTTCCCGACGATGCCCACGAGCTCGTTGGCGCACACGCTGGCGATGCTGCGGCCGCCCATGCCCGGCACGAGCACGGCGTCGAGCAGCATGAACCGTCGCTGCGGATCGAGCGTCATCCAGATGACCTGGTGGTAGTGCTCGATGTGGTCGTTGAGATGGGCGACGAGGCGGTCGGCCAGCTCGACGTCCTCGTCACGCGGGTTGCGCAGCTCCCGCTGCGAAAGCGGCGTGGCGACCACGACGGCGTCGCCTTCCTTGATGTCGTCGAGGATGCGAGCATCGCCGAACAGCCGCGCCGTCAGGTGCGGGGTGCGATAGCGGAACCGGCCCGAATGCACGATGACGCGCGCATCGGGTGGGAGAGGCTCGCCGTCGTACCAGAGCTTCACGTGGGCAATGTCTTGGCGCGGTACGGGTGGGACCGCCCCCGCGGGGTTGACGACGACATAGAGCGGCTGGCCCTCGGCGTAGCGGGACACGAGCGTGCCATCGATGGGCACCTCGGTCTCGCCGCCGTCGGTCGTGACGAAGGCCAGCCGCAGCCGCTGCACCAGCGCCTCGGCGATGCCCGGAGCGACCTCGTCGCGGAACACCCGGTCGCGGTTGCGCGCCGTGAGCCCGTTGAGCTTGGCGGTGAAGAGCTCGAGCGTGTCGGTGCGCAGGAAGGGAGCCAGTGGCGCCCACATGTCGATCTGGAAGGCACCGTCGGCGGCGTCACGGGGCCGTGGCAGCAGGAAGCTGATCCGTAGCTCCCCTTCGATGCTCTCGGGGGCCTCTTCGCAGTACGCGGCCTCGGGAAAGTCCCACCCCACCCAGTCGTCGGCGATGCGCTCGATCGCATCAAAGCCCCCACGGAGGTGGTCGTTCCTGAGTCGTCGCTCCAGCGTCTCCCGCCAGCGCAGGGCTTTGGCCCGGTCAAAGGCGGTCATCGGGAAGGGCACGAAGAGGCACTCGCGCGCGCCGGCCAGTTCGTGGGTGACGATGAAGTGGCGCAGCACCTCGAAGTACTCCACGGTCATCGAGTGGCAGCGGTTGTAGTTGGCGACCACTTCGGTCTCTGCTCGGAAACCTTCACCCTGGGCGACGCTCTGCACCACCGAAGCGCGCTCGGCTCCTCATCGACGAGGCCCGTTGTGAGATGCGGTCGCGCAGCTGCTGCATCGAGTCGGCCGAGAAGGTACGGGCCGAGTCCTGCCACGCCGACGAGTTCGAGCCGCCGGCTCCGCCGGCGACGCCGCCGAAGATGCCGAAGCCCGAACCGATGAACCCGGCGCCGATGCCGCCGGCGGCGCCCCACGTCGTGTTCCGCGAGCCGCCCGCTACCTCCTCGTCCAGATGGGAACCGACGAGCTCGAGCACGTCGCGGTCGTGGTCGAGGAGGGCGTCGAGCTGCTCCTCGAACTCGAGGCTCTCCTCGCGGGCGGATCGGGTCCGCCGGTCCCAGTCGACGAGGGCGATCTGGCGGCGTTGACCGGGCGCCAGCGGCAAGGAGTAGAGCAACTTGCCGAGCGAGAACCCGTCGGACCGCCAGACCTCCTTGTACTGCAAAAGATGGCCGTGGGCGATGTCCAAGGCGAGGTAGATCGTGGGCGTGTAGTCCCAGTCGATGGGATGGTCGGCGTCGAGCGGGCCGCGGCCGGGTGCGATCTGCAGCCCTGCGTCGATGAGGCTGGTGGTGTGCGTCACCTCCGACAGCCACGAAGCCTGCGCGATCTCCGCGACCGTCGGCGGGATGTCCGTCCGGACCAACGACCGGGCCGCTTGCACGTCCAGGGTCAACGCCGCTGATTGGAACGCCACTGGCGTGGCGCGGGTGAAACCGAGCGCTTGCGAGGCGATCGAGACACCGAGCAGGTCGGCCATCAACGCCGGCGGCACCGTCTCGCGCGGATCGAGGGAGAGTCCTTGGACCCGGGGCTGCGATGTGCGCACCGCCATGAAGTAGGAGAACTCCTCGATGGCGCGGTTCGGTGTGGTCAGGTCGACGCACGTGCCGCCGAGATCCTGGGCGAAGGCCTCGGGGTTGGCGGCAAGATCAGCAGGGTCGGGCGCGTGCGGAGGGACGGTCTCGCCCGGACACTCGCACCCGGCGACGCCGGTCTGGACGTGGTCGAGGTCGACCGTCAGCCGCACCGTGCGGGGTAGACGCTTATCGGCGCCGAGGGGCACGGGCACCGGCTCGTCGCCCGCCACCCGGCCATACGCCCGTGCCACCTGGTCGCTGACCCACGGCCCGGCGAACCATCCGCCGACCTGCGTCCGGCTGACCAGCAGGGGGCGTTCTGGCGGCGCACCCTCGCCGTCGGGCGGGCCCACACCCCACAGCACGACCGCCAGGCCGGCGGGGACCGGCCGGCCCCGATCGTCGATCACCTGACCGTTGATGCGGGCGCGGACCCCGAGGGTGGGATCCTCGCTCGGCACGATCTGGATCGGTGGCACCGTCCGCACGGTGATGCGCAGCGGCCGGGCCAGCTGGTCGAGGGTGTGCTCCTTGCGGAAGACCTCGACACCTTGCGGCGCCGACACGGCGACAGTGACCGGCTCCCGCGGTTCGCCGGCACCGATCAGCGGGATCCGGAACTCGCCGGTGTCGGTGAGCCGTGCACTCGCGGTCGCCGGCATGGTGAGCCGGCCATCGCCGGCGGCCAGCACACGCGTCAGCTCGACCTGGATGGCGTAGCCGGCGATCGACCCGGCGCGGTCGCGCGGTCGGACGGTTCCATGCACGACGACGGGATTCACCACGGTTGCGACGGTACGGACGCGCCGCTACGACGTCATCGGTAGGGCTACGCAAACGGATGGCGCATCGCCGCCGCCACGAGCTGCGCCCGCGTCGACAGGTCGAGCTTGGCGTACACCCGTCCCAGATGCGACTCGACGGTGCGGCGCGACACGTACAACCGCTCGCCGATCTCGGTGTTCGTGAGACCTTCGCTGACCAGCTGGACGATCGTCGATTCCGACGGCGTCAGGCTGGCCCAGCCCTGCGCCGGCCGGGGCGGCGTTCGCCGCGGACGGAGCACGAGGCCGTCCGTGCGCAACTCCGACCGCAGACGCAGGTGCAGTTGGTCGGCGCCCAGTGCGTCATAACCGGCGAACGCCTCCTTCGCATGACGGCGAGCCTCGCTCTCGTCGCCGTTGCGCGCCGCCACCACCGCGGCGTCGTGGCACGCCTTCGTGGCATCGGGAATGCGCCGGCAGTCGGCCAGCAGGTCCGACGCGCTGGCGATGGCATGGGGGTCGGCGCGTGCGAGACCGGCGCTCCAGTCGGCCACGGCCCGCGCCACGGGCGAGCTCGTGCGGGTCGTGAGCGCGTGCAACGCCGCCACGACGCGCTCTGCCGTGCCGGTCCGGTGGGTGGCGATCGCCAATCGCACGGTGTCGGCGCCGACGTTGAGCAGCAGCGTCGGGACGTTGGCATCCAGGACGCGGTTGGCGATGTGTTCCAGGACGGCGGCGGCCCGCTCGTCGTCTCCATCGGCTTCGGCCTGGGCCGCCGTGGCGAACCCGAGCCACTCCGCGCCGAGCGACCGGGTGCCGAGCAGGGTGCGCGATCGAACCAGCCACTGCTGGGCCGCCTCCCGCTGGCCGCGGGCGACGGCGATCAGCGTGCCGACACCGTACGGCCAGAAAACGCCCAGCCCGAGATCGACCTCGTCGGCGGCTAGCAGCCCGGCGTCGACCTCGGCCAACGCGTCGTCCCAGTCCCCTCGGCGATAGAGCGTCAGGGCGGTGGCGAACTGGAGGAGCGGGGGAGTCCACCGCGGAAGTGGACGGCTGTGCCTCGATTCGCGAAGCACAGCGAGAGCGGCATCGCCATCGCCCAGGAAGTCGTGGGCGAGGGCGAGAACGGTCATCGGGCTACCCGGTGTCGCGTTACCGGTGCCGTCCAGCGCGACCGCGTCGAGTCCCGCCCGCGCGTGCACGACGGCGTCCTCGAACGAGCCGTTGACGGCGGCCAGCCACGCCCGCACGGTCGACACCGAGGCCACCCGGAACGGGGAAGACGGCGTCGGCGATGCCGCGACCCAGTCGAGCACCCGACGGGCCTCGTCGGGACGCTCGCTCGATACCCAGAGCAAGCCCATTTCGGCCGCCGCATCGACGGCATCGGGATCGGTGGGATCGAGCGTCGCCGCCAGCTCGGAGGCGTCGAGGTCGCCGGCGCGATCGCCGACGTCGACACGATCGGCGAGCTCGTCGATGCGACCGGACAGGCTCATGGCGATGCCGCGGAGCCGGTGCTCCTCGATCAGGAGGCGACCCGACCGCCGGCGCCGTCTGGCATCCAGCACGGCGGAGATCTCGCGGGGGCGACCGGCGGCGAGCAAGGCCCACCCCAGTTCGAGGCTGGTTGCGTCGAATCGTTCGTCGTGGGCGGGCAGGCCGTCCAGCCCGGCCCGAAGCAGATCGGCGGCGGCCGCCGGGTTGCGCCCGTGCATGTCTCTGCCGGCAGCGAGCAACTGTTCGACGTCGTGGGGGTCGTTCGGGTCGCATCCGGCGAGGAGGCACGTCGTGACGCGTTCGGGATCGGCGTGGCGGCGCACGAGCACCGCCGCGGCGAGGCGCTGCAGCGTGCGCACGATCGACGGAGGCGTCGACTCCAGCACGGCGCGGCGCAACAACTCGTGGCGGAAGGCGAGGGTGGAACCGGTGTCGACCAAGACCGCCGCCGTCACCGCGGCGAGGGCGATCGCCAGTACTTCTGTCAGTGGGCGGTCCAGCACCGCCGCCAGCTCCTCCGTCGTGAACCCACCGGGCAGCACCGCGGCGGCGCGCAGCACGAGCTCCCCCTCCGGCACCGCCAGCAAGGTGTGGCGCGCTAGCCGATCGCTCAGGTCCTCGGGCAGGTCGCCGACGTGTTCCAGCTCGATGACGCCGTTGTCGAGCCCCACGAGACCGTCGGCGACGAGCGCACCCACGAACTCGACGGCGAGGAAGGGGTTGCCCGCCGTCGTCGCCAGCGAGAGCGCCAGGTTCGGCCCCGGACGGCTGCCGAAGCGCCGCTCGACGAGGAGCTCGAGCTGGTCGCCGTCGAGCGGGCCCAGTGCGAGACGCTGTCCGCTGGACGCGGCGGTCTCGCCCAGCCGACTCAAGCTGGCGCTGGGCGGATGGGAGCGTGCCGTGGTGACGACGAGCATCCCCAGGACGGCAGCCCGCCGGGCGATGGCCCGGATGGCGTCTAGGCTGGCGTCATCAGCCCAGTGCACGTCGTCGGCGAGGAGGGCGACCGGCCCTGCTGCGGCGAGGCGCTCGACCTCAGCGACGGCGGCGCCGACCGGGTCGGGTTCGGTCCGCCAGCCGGCCTCGGGCAGCAAGGCGCGCACGAGGGAGAGGTGTCGTCGCCGGTCGGTCTCGTCGGCGGCGGCGGCGCGCACGGTGATGGCTCGACGGGCCAGATCGTCGGTCGCCATGACCAGCAGGCTCGTCTTGCCGATCCCGGCCTCGCCCACGAGGTGGATGAAGCCGCCGTCGCCTATCGCCAGCGCCTCGATGGCGTGCTGCAGGACTGCCGTCTCGTTCGACCGCCCGACGAAGACGGGCTCCACGCCGAACAAGCGTAGTAGCGGGCGGGTCATGCACCGCGCGGGGCGACGATGGCGAGGAGCACCACGGTCACCGACGGTACGGAGCGCCACCGCCGGCGTCATCGGTGCCGGTACGCAATCGGATGCGGCAACCCTCCGGGCGGCGCTGGTCTAGGTCGGCGCCGGTGCCGCCGGGTCGGCGGCGCGCAGCTGGGCGGCGTTGTCGTCCTGCAGCAGGATGCCGTCGCGGTGCCAGGCGTCGACATCGGCCTCACTCGATCCCAACCAGTCGCTGAGCGCCTCGTAGTTGTGCTCGCCGCGATACGCCGCCGGGCTGCGGACGCCTGCTTCGGCCGCCGAGAACCGATAGGGGGTGTTGGTGATCCGTCGCTGGCCGCCGCCCCGATCGTCGACATCGGTCAGCACACCACGGCCATCGACCGATCCTTGCCGATCGAACACCTGCTGGTGGTCGTGCACGTTGCCCCACGCCAGGTTCACCTCCGTGAGCTTGGCCAGCAGCGCGTCACGGTCGGTGAACGACAGGAGGTAGCCCTGGATGGCCTCGCGCCGCAGCGCGATCTTCGTCTCGAGGTCGGCGCCGTCGGGCGTGGGGTCCTGGAGACCGGCGCGCGTGTTCAACACCCGCCAGTACCACTTCTCGTCGCCCGCCAGCATGAGTGGGCCGCCGGGCGCGTCGAAGACCTGACCGCCGCCGCTGACGATGCCGCGCCTGTTCCAGCTCGAAGTGGGCGTAGTCGTCGGTGAAGAACATGGCGTTGATCATCGCCATGTCGACGTGCTGGCCGATGCCGGTTCGTTGCGCGTAGTTCAGCGCCGCCAGGAGGCCGACGGTGCCGTGCAGGCCCGTGTACGTGTCGGCGATGGAGAGGGCGAAGTCACGGGGCTGGTCGCCGCCGTCGACGAACTGCTGGCGCTGCAGCAACCCGACCTCGCCGTGGATGATCGGCGCGTAGGAGGCCCGGTCGCGTTCGGGGCCGGTCTGACCGAAGCCTGAGATCGACAGCATGATCAGCCGGGGATTGACGGCGGACAGCTGCTCCCATCCCAGGCCGAAGCTGGACATGATCCCCGGGCGGAAGTTCTCGAGCACGACGTCGGCCTCGGCCGCCAGTCGCAGCATCAGCTCCGTGGCGCCAGGCTTGGTGAGGTCGACGCAGATCGCGCGCTTGCCCACGTTCTGCTGCGTGTAGTAGCCGGAGATGCCGTTGATCCGGCGGCCCATGCCGCGGGTCATGTCACCCTCCGGCGGCTCGACCTTCACCACATCGGCACCCAGGTCGGCGAGGATGCGGCTGGCAAACGGACCGGCCAGGACACGGGTGAAGTCCAGGACCTTGACGCCTTCGAGCAGGTAGGGCATGTCCGATCAACTCCTCGGGGCAGTGGGCCAGCCGGGCACACCGTCGTCGAGTTGCACGCCGGCGCTGTTGAGGAAACCGCTCACGGTCCGGTAGCAGCCGGCGGCGGCGACGAGATGGATGATGTCGGCGTTGTTGAAGTGCCGGGTGGCCTCCGCCCACGTGGCGTCGCTGACGCAGTCGTCGACGTAGAGGTCGTCGACCAGCTGGAGTATGGCGCGGTCGGCGTCGGACCATGAGCCTTCGACGACGGGCCGGGTCGTGAGATAGATCTCGTTGTCGTCGAGCCCGGCGTCACGACCGAAGAGGGTGTGCTGGCCGAACTCGTACACCGCCTGGCAGTTCCAGCCCATGCGCAGCACGGCCAGCTCGACCTGGCGGCGGGGCAGCTCGCCGTCGAACAGCACCGTTTGGGCGAACTTGCCGATCGCCCTGGCCATGGTGCGGTTGTGCGCCATCGTGGCCGTCACGTTGACGGCGTTGATGGGCTGGCTCTTCATCGCTTCGCGCGCCTTCTCCGCGACCGCCGGGATCGGGTCCAGGCGCGGCGTGGCCGGACGAGCCATGTGCATTGCTGCCCCCTTGTCGACCGACGGCGCACCGGGCCCCGTGGTCACGGCCGACACTAGCGGCCGTGCCGCGTCAGTCGAAGTTGGAGGCGAGCTCGGACGGCCGCTCGCCGGCGATGCGGGTGTGCCACATGCGCCGGGGTTGGGTCATGTCGAACTCGGTGCCGCGATGCATCAACCGCCGATTGTCCCAGATGACGGCGTCACCGGCTTCCCACTGGTGGTAGTAGACGCGAGGGGGTTGGCAGGCTTCGTCGGCCAGCCGGTCCAGCAAGCGTTCCGACTCCTCGGCGTCCATGCCGACGATGCCGTAGGCGTGACGGCCGATGACGAGGTTGGGCCGGCCGGTGTCGGGGTGGACCTTGACGAGCGGACGCAGCGGGTCCTCGCCGTCGTGGTAGCCGTAGCCCTCGTAGATGCCTTTGTCGTTCGTCTTCGAGGGCAGGTAGCCGGCGCGCCCTTGGCTGTAGGCGAGGGAGTGGTACGCCGACAGGCGTTGCACGAGGTCGCGCGTGTCGTCATCGAGCGCCTCATAGGCGGCCCGCATGTCGGCCCAACCGGTGGCCGCTCCCTCGCCGGGAACGATCTCGGCACTGAAGACCGCGCCCTTGGCTTGTACGGGCATGTACGTGCTGTCGTGGTGCCAACCCTCGTTGCCCCTCAGCGCCTTGACCCGATCGTCGTCGGGTGCGCTGTGCACCGTTCCGTTCGAGTCGAGGTTGGAGATGGGCACGCAGGCGAACTCCAACGCACCGAACCGAAGGGCGAAGGCGTCCTGCTCGGCGCGCGTGAGGAACTGGCGCGGGAAGATGAGCAGGGCGTGCTCCAGCCAGGCCTCGTGAAGCACCGCCCAGGTGGCGTCGTCCAGCTCCCGTAGCTGCAGTTCCCGAACGATGGCGCCGAAGGTCGCGTCGAGCGGTTCCAGCTCCAGCATCGTCTTGTTCACAGAGCAAGCGTACGGATCGCCGCCGCCGGCCACAAGGTACGGCGACGGCTCAGGCGGGCTGCCAGAGCGGCAGGCGGATGCCGTCGGCGTCGGGCTCGTCCCAGACCAGTTCCACGTCCATCCCGATGCGTACGTCGTCGACCGGGCAGTCCACGATGTTGCCTGTGACCCTGGGGCCTTCGGCCAGTTCCACGATGGCCACCACGTAGGGCTCGGTGCCCTCGAACGCCGGGTGGGTGGCGCGCCGCGCCACCGTGAACGTGTGGAGCGTGCCCCTGCCCGACGCCGCCTCCCAGTCCAGTTCGGCGGAGCCACACGTCGTACACGTCGTCTTCGGGTAGAACTGCGCGGTCGCGCAGGCGCGACACCGCTGGAGGAGGAATCGCTCCGCCGCGGTGGCTTCCCAGAACGCTTCGGTCGTGGGCGACGGCTTGGGTCGCGGCCGGCTCATGGCTCCACCCCCAGCACCAGGGCGCACTCCTCGGACATGATGCCGCCGTTGCCGTTGACGAAGGCGAACTCGAGATCGCGGACCTGACGGTCACCGCCGCGTTGCTGCACCTGGCGCACGGCTTCGGTCACATGGCTCGTGCCACCGGCCAGACCCGGCTGGCTGAAGCTCAACTGGCCGCCGTGCGTGTTCAGCGGGAAGTCGCCGTTCCACCTCATGTCGTGCTCGTCGACGAAGCGTCCTCCCTCGCCTGGCCCGCAGAATCCGGCCTCCTCCAAGGTCACCAGCACGGTGATCGTGTAGCAGTCGTACAGCGACGCCAACCCGACGTGGCGGCGCTCGATGCCTGCTTGCGCGAAGGCCCGGTCGGCCGCGGGTCTGATGGCGGTGTCGGTCAACGATGGCGCGTAGGTGATGGTCTTGTGGGTCACGCATTCGCCGGCGCCCAGCAACCATGCCGCCGGCCGCTTCGTGCTGCCCACGAGATCCGGATGCACGACGACCAGCGCGGCGGCCCCGGCCGATGGCATGACGATCTCCAACAGGTGCAGCGGATCGGCCACGAGCGGGGAGCCCAGCACATCGTCCACCGTGATCGGCTGGCCGTAGAAGAAGGCATCGGGGTTGTTGCACGCGTTGTCGCGCTGGTGCACGGCGATCTTGGCCAGTTGCTCCGGCGTGCACCCGTGCTCGTAGAGGTACCGGTTGGCGATCATGGCGTAGCCGACGTTGGCGCCGACGTTGCCGAAGGGGACCTCGAACTCGGCCCATGCCGACGTGTCACGGCCCAGCGATTGACCGCTGCGCTTGGGTTGCGTGGTGCTGCGACGTTGACGTCGCGCCGCGGTGACGCAGAGCACCGCACGCGCCTGGCCGGCGTGGATGGCGGCCGCCGCCCGCCAGATCATGCCCGCACCGGTGGCGCCGCCCAGATCGACGGTGGCGGCGTAGCTCACCCGCAACCCCATCGCCTCGCCGATCGTGGACGGGACCAGCATGGGCACGCCACCCATGGGATGACACACGAGCCCGTCGATGTCGGCCAGCTCCAGCCCAGCGTCGGCGATGGCCTCGACACCGATCTTCGCGGTCATGTCGATCGTGGTCTCGCCGTCCGTCCAGCGGGTGGGCTTGCGTTCGGCGACACCCGTCACCGCCGCCCAGCCGCGCATGCCGTTCCCTGCCATGTCGTCCCCCTTTCCCGCTGGGACCTTAGCCACGACCCCGTCGGCGGACAGCTACGGTTGGGTCTTCTTCGACACCCTGGGGGGCCGGCCGTGCAGTACGACTTGGTGATCCGCAACGGTGACGTCGTCGATGGTTCGGGGCTGCCCCGTTATCGCGCCGATGTCGGTGTCCGGCGAGGCCGCATCGCCACGATCGGGCGCATCCGGGAACGGGGCGCCGACGAGATCGACGCCGAAGGACACGTCGTGACGCCCGGCTTCATCGACAGCCACACCCACATGGACGCCCAGGTGCTGTGGGATCCACTGGGCACCTGCTCGTGCTACCACGGGGTCACCAGCGTCATCATGGGCAACTGCGGGTTCACGCTGGCTCCCGCACGGGCCCACGAACGCCACCTCGTCGTGCGCAACCTCGAGCGAGCCGAGGACATCTCGGCCGACGCCATGGCCCACGGCATCGAATGGACCTGGGAGACGTTCCCCGAGTACCTCGACACGCTCGATCGCGTCCCGAAGGGCATCAACTACGCGGCCAACGTGGGGCACTCCGCGCTGCGGACGTGGGCGATGGGGGAGCGGGCCTTCGAGCAGGAGGCGTCGGCGGACGATCTCGCCGTCATGGCTCGAGAGCTGCGCGATGCGTTGCGGGCCGGCGCCATCGGCTTCACGACCAGTCGCACCACGAACCACGAGACGGCCGACGATCGCCCCGTTGCGTCGCGCTTGGCGGCCTGGAGCGAGGTCGAGGCGCTCGTGCGCGTCATGGGCGACACGGGCGCCGGCCAGTTCGAGATCGCCCAGGAGCCGGCGGCGCGCTCCAGTGATCCGGCGGTGCGCGCCGAGTTCTTCGGACGCCTCCGCGACCTGGCCACGAGCACGGGTGTGCCGGTGACGTTCGGGGTGCTGTCGACGACCCGCGACGGCGAGGACTGGCGCGGGCAGCTCGACCTGATCGACGAGACCGAGAAGGCGGGCGGCCAGATGTGGGCCCAGGCCCACGCGCGCGAGTTCTCGGTGATGCTGTCGTGGAAGACGCGGCTCCCCTTCGACAACCTGCCGCTGTGGCGCGACGTGCGGGTGCTGCCACTGCACGAGCAAGCCCGTGCGTTCGCCGACACCGACCTGCGCGCTCGGCTCGTGCAGGCCGCCCACGAAGGCGACTACGGCCGAGCCATCGGTGCCGAGACGCGCAAGCCCAACTACGACTGGATCCGCATCCTGGAACGCCCGGTGCCTCCGAACCCCACCGTCGCCGAGCGCGCCGCTCAGCTGGGCCAGGACCCCGTCGACGTGATGATCGATCTGGCGCTGGCCACGAACTTCGAGCAGTTCTTCGTACAGATCATCGCCAACCGCGATCCGGAGCACCTGCTGTCGATCATGAAGCACCCCCGCTCGCTGGTCACGTTCTCCGACTCGGGCGCCCACGTCAGCCAGATCATGGACAGCTCGCTGCAGACCCATCTGCTGGCCCATTGGGTGCGCGACCGCGAGGCGTTCACGTTGGAGGAGGCGGTACGCAACCTCACCTTCGCTCCGGCGACGGCATGGAGCATCGCCGACCGGGGGCTCGTGCGGACCGGCTTCGTCGCCGATCTGAACGTGATCGATCCCGAGCGGGTGATGCCGGCCATGCCCGAGGTCGTGAGCGATCTGCCCGGCGGTTCCAAGCGCTTGGTGCAGGGCGCCATCGGGATCCGCTCGACCATCGTGGGTGGCGAGGAAGTGCTCGCCGACGGCAAGCACACGGGTGCGTTGCCGGGGGTGCTCCTGCGCCGCTGACGTTCCCCGTTCGCGCTTGCGTGTCGCCGGCTCAGTCGAGCACCTGGCGGGCGAAGCTGCGGGGTTCACGGCCGGCCAGGATCCAGCCGGCGATCGTGGCGACCACGGGCAGACCGACGCCCAGCGCGATGAGGTGGGTGACGGGCACTGGCACGAGTAGACCGAGGTCGGCGTGATAGGCGGCCAACAGTGCGATGTAGGCGCCGCCCATGCCCAGCACCACGCCGAGCACTGCCAGCGCGGCGGCGGTGCTGGCCGTCAACGCTCGGCGGGTCGTGGCGGCGGCGCCCGTCGCCGTCAGGGTGGCGATGTCGCGCCTCGACTCGCCCCTGATCAACCCGACCGCCATCGCCACGATGGCCATCGCCAGCAGTCCGCCCACCACGGTGGATCCCGTCTGCAGCGCCGAGATTCCGTCCTGCTCTGAGCGGACCTCGACGGCCAGGCCGGCGGCGGCAGCGGCATCCCGCGCGGCACGGATCTGCGCGGTCGTCAGCGCGTGCGGCGATTCCACGATCCACGCCGCTCTCGCCTGCGTCCACCCGTTGCGGGCGACGGCGGCCGGCGTGACCAACGTGCTGGGCGCGGACGTGTAGGCGGGGAGCGCGACGAGCTGCGTCGGCGATGGCGGCGCCTCGAGGTCAGGTCGCTCGGTGATGTCGATCAGCCTCAGTCCCGCCTCGGTCCGCCCGGTCACCAGATCGGTGGCGTCGTTGATCGAGGCCGCGTCGATGCCATAGAGCGCAAGGACCTCGGGGGTCGCGATGTACGGAAAGCCCATGGCCTCGAGGGAGTTCGGGCCTCGGCTCAAACCCACCGAGATCGGTTCGCGACCGTTCGGATCGTTGGACCTTCGGGGCGTGAACGCGACGTCGAGGGGCACCGATGTGTAGCCGTCGCCGAGCGCGGCCACGACGGTGGCCGCTCGCTGGTCGAGCTGGGCGCGTTCGATCACGGTGAGGTCGGGGTTGGGAGCCGTCCACGGGTCGCCCACCTGGATGAGTAGCTCGCGGTCCGACAAGTTGCCCACGCCGGCGCGCTGCTGGCTGGCCGCCGCCACGCCGATGATGGCCACCGACATGCCGAGCCCCAGCGTGATGGCAGCCAGGGCGGCCGCCGCCCGAGCCTGGTAGCGGGCGAGGTCGCGTAGTGCCAGGCGTGGAGCGAACGGCAGCCGCCGCGCCAGTGGGCCGAGGACACGGATCGCCGCCGGGGCGGCGAACACGGCGCCGATCACCACCGCCAGCAGTCCGACGACGAGCAACAGCGGTCGTACGTCTTCGCTCATGGGCTGGGCGGCAATGATGCCGGCGACACCGCCGGCAACGAGCACGACGGCGACGAGCAGTGACCGGTGTACGGCCTTGGGGCGGGCCGGTCGACCTGACAGCGCCGCCATCACCGGCAACCGGGAGACTGTGCGGGCGGGCCACCACGCCGCCAGCGTCGCCATGGCCACGGCCAACGCCAGTACGGCGAGGATCAACATCCACGGCAGGTCGAACCGGCCGATGCGGTGGTTGGCCGCCGACTCGACCGCCGAGGAGGCGAGCAACCATCCGCCAATGCCGACGGCCGTCCCTACGCCCCCGGCGATGACGCCGACGATGACCCCGTTGGCGAGCATGACCAGCCGCACGTGGCGTTCGGTGGCGCCGATGGCGGCCAGCAGACCGAGCTGGCGCTGCCGGCGTTGCGCCACGACCAAGAACCCGGTGGCGGCGATCAGCCCCACGAGCGCCATGGCCAGCGTCGCCGCGACGAGCACGGATGCGGCGATGGCTTGCTTGTCCGACCCGGCCCCGTACACGTGGAACTGGGTCTGCCCCGGCACGGTCGGCGCCTCCACGGTGCCGTTGGTCCCGCCCGGGTCGATCAGCAGCGTGTAGGAGCTGGGCGATGGCAAGGTGCCTGGGGCGACCAGCGCGAAGTCGTCGCGGAGGTCGGCCGGGTTCTCGACGATGCCGACCACGGTGGCGGTCGCACCGTCCATGTCGATAGTCGAGCCAATGGCGGCGTCGAAGAGGTCGGCCGCGTCACGGGTGAGGGCCACCTCCCCGGCCGCCGCCGGATAGCGGCCGGCGCGCAGGGTCAGCATCGGCTGGTCGTAGGTGCCGTTCGGGTCCTGGTCGCGCACGTCCAGCGGACGGATCGAGCCCGGCACGGCGACGGTCGTGTGGGCGATCACATCGACCGTGCCGAAGCGCTGGCGCGCCGCCGTGATGCCGGCCTGGGCGGTCGCACCATCGCCACCATCGAGCCGGATGAGGGCCCTCGCGTCGCCGTACTCGCCGCTCGAGTCGGACGCGGCGTTGATGGCGACGGCCGACCCCGCCACGGCGGCACTCACGGCGACGGTCAGCAACGCCAGCACCAGCACCTGCTGGCGCCACTCTCGACGGAAGAGCCGGACCGACCATCGCAGGACGGCCCGGCGTCCTGCCCGTCGGCCACTCATGCCGGTTGACCGGTACCGGTGGCAAGCAGCGACTCGGGTCCCGGTGCCGAGCCGGTCTGGTCGACGAGGTGGCCGTCGCGCATGAACACCACCCGGTCGGCCCATGACGCGAGATGGGCCTCGTGGGTCACCACCACACCCGCGGCACCCTGCCGGCAGGCGTCGCGCAGGAGCCGCATGATGGCCTCGCTGTTCACCGAGTCGAGGGCGCCCGTCGGTTCGTCGGCCAGCAGCAGGTGCCGCTCACCCACCACAGCGCGGGCGATCGCGACCCGTTGCCGCTCGCCGCCGGAGAGGCTGTCGGGGAAGTGGTCGGCGCGCTCGGCCATGCCGAGCCGATCGAGGGCGTCGAGGGCCATGACGCGGGCGTCTCGCGCCCCGATGCCATCGAGCTCTAGGGGCATGGCGACGTTCTCTGCCGCGGTGAGTCCGGCCAGCAGGTTGAAGTCCTGGAACACGAACCCGATCGAGCGCCGCCGCAATTGCGCCCGCGCCTTGCGCGACATGCGGCCGAGCGGCGCGCCCTCGACCAGTACCTCGCCCGACGTCGCGTCTTCGAGGCTGCCGGCGATCGTGAGCAGGCTGCTCTTGCCCGACCCGCTGGGACCCATGATGGCGACGAGCTCGCCGCGACCCACCGACAGGTCGACGTCGCGAAGCGCGTGCACGGCGGTCGTGTGGGCGCCGTATACCTTCGAGACTTGTTGCATCTGCAACATGGCCGTCATGATCGGGCTCCCTGGCTACGGTCCGAGCGTCGATGTGTTGCCGCCTGCGGTGCCGGCTCGATGGTGGTGGTGACCGCGGCCGGGACGGTGAGCGGATGCTGGCGCAGCCGGACCTCGGCGCTGTCGAGCCACCGCACGGCGCCCTCGATGCGGAACAGCTCGGCGTCGACCACGAGGGCGAGAGCGACGTCGTCCTCACTGGCGTCGGCCTTCATCGAGGTGTAGCGCTGCATCAGCTCGACGAGGTGACGGCGGTTCACCTGGATCACGTCGTGCACTTCCACGCCCGGGACCTGCACCGCGACGAGCACCTTGATGAGCAGTTCGTCGCGCGGCGGTTGCCCCTCGCCCGGCGGTGTCTGGAGCCAGCCGAGAAGTTCCTGGCGTCCGTCGCCGGTCATCCGGTAGCGCTTCTGGGGCCCTTCATCGCCGTCCTCCGACGCCACGAAGCCGTCTCGTTCGAGGCGCTGCAGCGTCGTGTAGACCTGGCCGACGTTCAACGGCCAGACCTCGCCGGTTCGGGCCTCGAACTCCAAACGGAGCTGGAGTCCGTACTTCGGACCCTCGCTGAGCAGGGCCAGCAGCGCGTGACGAACGCTCATCGGGGATCTCGGAGGTGAGGCATACGCCGTATAATACTCAGTATTCTCGGTGGCGTGTCAAGGGTTGGGTCGGCGGGGCGAGCGACTGCCGACGAACCGACGCGCGGTTGTGTGCCACATACGACGCCAACTCGCGTCAGTTCGCCGTGGATGCGGGGTCACGGTCGGTCGGCTCAGGGAACGAGCGTGCGGCCGCCGTCTACGACGATGCGCTGGCCGTGGCCCGAACGCCTCGCTTTGCCAGACTGCCTCGGTGTCGGCGGCCCAAGCGTGCATGTTGGTCGTCGCGGGCGTCGGCGGTGGGCTCGCCGGCAGCATCGCCGGGCTGGCCTCGATCGCCACCTACCCCGCGCTGCTGGCCGTCGGCCTGGCGCCGGTGACGGCCAACGTCACCAACACGGTCTCGTTGGTGTTCGGCACGGCCGGGGCGGTGAGCGCATCACGGCCCGAGCTTCGGGGGCAAGGTGGCCGGTTCCGGCGGGTCGCCATCGCCGGCGCCCTGGGTGGTGCCGCCGGAGGCGCACTGCTGCTGGTGACGCCGGCGGACTCGTTCGAGTTGATCGTTCCCTGGCTCGTGGCGCTCGGCTCGGTGTCGATGTTGGCCCGTCGCCGGCTGGTGCGCGCCCCGCCGGCCGGCGCCCGTCACCACGGCCGGGGCCTCATCGCCGGCACCGCATTGGTCGGGGTCTACGGCGGCTACTTCGGCGCCGGCGCGGGCGTGATGCTGCTCGCGTTGCTGCTGCACGCCACCGATGAGGCGCTGCCGCGGGCCAACGCCGTCAAGAACGTCGTGCTCGGCCTGGCCAACGGCGTGGCTGCCGTCGCCTTCGTCCTGTTCGGCCCCGTGCAGTGGTCGGCCGTCGTGCCCCTGGGTATCGGGCTGTTCATCGGCGGGCGCATAGGACCGGTCATCGTGCGCCGGGTGCCCGCCGACGGTTTGCGGGCGGGGATCGCCGTCGCCGGCCTGGCTCTGGCCGTCAAGCTGGGCATCGACGCCTACGCCTGACCGTTTCCACGGATCGGCGTTTCTGCCATGATCTGTCCAGCGGATGCAGGGCTGGGAGGGAAGATGAGGGCGGTGAAGGCATCTCGCATCCGTACGGTGGCGGCCATGGTCCTGTCAGTCGTCTTGTCGGCTGGTGGGGTGCTGGCGGCGCCGGAGGTGGCGTCGGCGGCACCGTGGACCATCAGCGCGCTGTCGGACGGCACCACGGCTACCCAGTTGGCGTCAGATCTCGTCGGTCCGGGCGTCGTCGTCAACAGCGTCGCGTTCACCGGTGACGACAGCGCCGCCGGGCTGTTCGACGACCCGGCAGCGTCGGTCGGCCTGGCCCGCGGCGTGATCATGTCGAGTGGTGCCGTCCACGACGCCATCGGCCCCAACAAGGCGTCGGACACCGGCCGCGACCTCGGCCAGCCGGGCGACACCCAGCTCGACGCCACGTTGCCCAGTGGCCAGGTCACCCACGACGCCGCCAGCCTCACCGTCCACTTCACCCCGACCAACCCCCAGCTCGCCGTCAACTACGTCTTTTCGTCCGAGGAGTACGAGGAGTACGTCGGCTCCGAGTTCAACGACGTGTTCGGGTTCTTCGTCAACGGCGTCAACTGCGCGCTCACGCCGGGAACGACCCAGCCCATCACGGTCAACACGGTCAATCAGAACAGCAACTCGCTGTTCTACGTCCCGAATGTGGATGGCACCTACGACACCGAATTCGACGGCTTCACCGTGGTGCTCACCTGTCGTGCCGCAGTGAACCCCGGCGTCGACAACACGCTGCAAGTCATCATCGCCGACACTAGCGACGGCGTGTTGGACTCGGGCGTGTTCCTCCAGGCCTCGGGGGTCTCGTCCAACCCGATCGGACCGCTGCAACCGATCACGCCGACACGCGTGCTCGACACGCGCGAAGCCTCACCGGCCGCCTTCGGTTCGAGCGGCTTCGCGCCCCAGTCGCTGCTGACCGCCGGTACTTCGATCAGCGTCAAAGTGACGGGCGGCGAGGTCCCCGAGTCGGCGCTGGCCGTGGCCCTGAACGTCACGGCGGTCGACGCCGTCGAGCCCGGTTACGTCACCGTCTTCCCCGATGGCGGGGTGCAGCCTGGGACGTCGAGCGTGAACTTCCCACCGGGGGAGGCGTCGCCGAACGCGGTCGTGACCAAGGTGGGCACCGACGGCCGCATTCGGCTGTTCGCCAGCGCCGACGTGAACGTCGTCGTCGACGTGTTCGGCTGGTTCGGGCCTGGCGGTGACGCGCGACTGTTCACGGTCGTGCCCGATCGGGTCCTCGATACGCGCGTCAGCGGCGGGCCGGTCGGTGCGGACCAGACCATCGACGTCCAGATCGCCGGCACGGCACGGGTGCCCGTCGGTGCTACCGCGGCGGTGCTCAACGTCACCGCGACCGATGCCGTCGAACCAGGGTTCCTCACCGTGTTCCCGTCGGACCGCGGCCGGCCCCTCGTGTCGAGCGTGAACTACGTTGCGGGGATCGCCCGTCCGAACACCGTGATCGCACCTATCGGCGCCGACGGGAAGATCAAGGTGTTCGCCTTCGCCCAGACACAGGTCATCGTCGACGTGATGGGCTGGTTCGGCCCCGCCGGTCAAGCGGAATACGTCGAGATCCCATCCGCCCGCATCTATGACAGTCGCCTGCCCGCCGATGGCGGTGTCAAGGTCGGTGCCGGCGCCACCATCGAACTGCCGGTCGTCGGCGACCTCATTCCGCCCAATGCCCGCTCCGTCGTGCTGAACGTGACGGCGACGGAGCCCGACGAGGCGGGCTACCTCACGGTCTATCCCGGTGGCGCGCCTCGTCCCGACACATCGAACGTGAACTACCTGGCCGGTGAGACGATCCCGAACGCGGTGATCGTGGGGCTCGGTCCCACGGGCACCCTCGACATCTTCTCGTTTGCGGCCAGTCACGTCGTGGTGGACATCGTGGGGTACTTCGCGTGATCGGGTCGGCGGCCTGAGCCCGGTGTGGAAGGCTGCAGCCGGAAGAGATGGTCCCTCCACCGAGGAGCACAGCGATGTCAGACCACACGTATCGCGTCACCGAGATCGTCGGAACGTCACCGGACTCCGTTGACGCCGCCATACGCAACGGCATCGCCCGAGCGGCTCTCACGTTGCGGAACCTCGACTGGTTCGAGACAACGGAGATCCGCGGTCACATCGTCGACGGAGCGGTGCAGCACTTCCAGGTCACGATGAAGGTCGGCTTCCGTCTGGAGGATGTCACCAGCTGAGACACACGGTGCCTCGCTCGTTGCCGCCCACGACAGCGAGCTTGGTACCGTCCGGCGGTGCACGCGAGCAGTCGATCCGAGCCACGGGCGACCGCGCTCGTCGGCCTTGTCGCCGCCCAGGCCCGCGAGGCCGATCTCACCCGGACGGTGTCGCCCGAGGTCGTCGCCGCCATCAAGGCGTCGGGCCTGCTCGCCCTCTCGGCCACGGAGGAGATCGGTGGCCGCGCCGCCTCCATCGCAGAGATGGCCGCCGAGTTGGAGGTCCTCGCCGCCGCCTGCGCCTCCACCGCCTGGTGCGTCTGGAACCACCTCTGCGTCTTCCACCTCTTCTGCGGGGCGCTCGGACCGGCCCACGCCGACGTGCTCGCCGGCATCGTCGAGGGCCACGAGTGGGTGTGCTTCCCCGCTGGGGCCGGCAGCGGCGTCCGCGCCAGCCAACACGGGGGCGCGTTGACGCTCGACGGCACGGCTGCGTTCGGCAGCGGCTCGCGCTACGCCGACTGGGCCGGTGTCGCCTTCGCGATGACCGATCCTGACGGCACCGTCAGCCGGCCGCTCGATCTGCGCTTCTCCGTCGTTCGTCTCGATGCCGAGGGTGTCGAAGTGCGCCCGACGTGGGACGGCTCCGGCCTTCGCGCCTCCGCCACCGACGACGTGCTCTATCGAAACGTCACCGTGCTGCTGGACCGAGCGGTGCCCTGGTACGGCGCCAATCGTGCCGAGAAGCTGCGCGATCCCGACTTCCCCGTCATCAACACGCGCTACCGGGAGGACTGGGTTGGTCTGTCTGACGTGTGGCTGGCGGCGATGGGTACCGGCATCGCCGGCGCCGCCCTCGACGAGGTGACCGCCGAAGTGGGCGGCCGACGGGCGATCATGGGCCGGCCCATGACCGAGCTGGCGGGCGTGCACTTCAACCTGGGACGCGCCGCCAAGGAGCTGGCGGGGGCGCGGGCGGCGGTGATCCACGCCTGCGGCGAGGTCGACGCTCGGGTCGGGGCCGGCGTGGCACCGACCGAAGCCGACGAGCTGCGGCTCGGCGCCGTGTCCGCCTTCGCCCTCGAGGCATGCGACCGGGCCATGCACCACCTGCTCAAGATCGTCGGCGGCAACGGTCTGAGAGAACGGCATCCGTTCGAACGGCGCTACCGCGACTTCCAGGCCATGCCGCTGCACATCAACGCCCACGAGGACCGCGTCACCGAACGCCTCGGCCGCCACCTGCTCGGCCTTCCCCTCGACAAGTTCTGAGCCCGAACCAGGCGCTGCGTTCGGTGGGTGTCGACCCGTCGTCGTGGCGTCGTTCGCGCTGCTGGTCGCTCGGCGCCCATTCCGCTTCGGAACAGCCACGGTCGGTAGCCGTGTCATCGCTTGGGGAGAGGTCGTCGGCCGGAGCTCACGCTGGGTGAGTGTTGCGGCGGCGATTCTCGGTGCACATCTGCTTCTCGGCGCAGCAGTGCCGCAAATTTGATGCAAGTACGCGACGAGATCGCCAGGCGCAGCCGCCACCGACCACGCACCGCGACCATGACCGAGGCGCAGCCGCCGGCCGCCCAGGCCGATCTGATCATGCATGCGGCGCTGAAATTCGACGACAACCTGCTGATGGGGTCGGACGACCCGACGACGGAGAGCTTCGGCCCGGTGCAAGGGATGCAGGTCAACTACAGCGTGGCCGACGCCAAGGAAGCGCAGCGGGTGTTCGAGGCGCTGGCCGAGGGTGGTCAGGTCACGCTGCCGATCGGCGCGACGTTCTGGTCACCCATGTTCGGCATGTGCATCGACCGGTTCGGGACACCGTGGATGGTCAGCGCCGACCCGCCCGCCTCATGAACCGCCGCGGTGTCGTCGGACGCCGCGATAGTGCCAGGATGCAATGAGCAGGATCTCGTTGGGGGACGACAGCGCCGGACGGGGCGCCTTCGAGAGGAGCCACCGATGCTCAGCGCCGCGGACAACGAAACGCTCACCCGCACGGGCCCCGGAACGCCTATGGGCACCTTGTTCCGCCGGTTCTGGGTTCCCGTGCTCCTGGCCCGTGAGATCCCGGAGCCGGACTGCCCGCCCGTGCGGGTGACGGTGCTGGGCGAGGAGCTCCTCGCCTTTCGGGACACCGGCGATCGCATCGGCCTCGTCGAGGCTCGCTGCCCCCACCGCGGCGCCGACCTGTTCTTCGGCCGCAACGAGGAGTGCGGCATCCGGTGCGCCTACCACGGCTGGAAGTTCGACGTGGCCGGGCAGTGCGTGGAGATACCCACCCTGACCCGCGACGAGGGGCTGCTCAGCCGGGTCGGGCTCACGGCGTACCCAGCGCGGGAGTGGGGCGACGTGATCTGGGCCTACATGGGACCGCCGGAGCTCCAGCCCGAGCTTCCGGAGATGGACTTCGCCCTCGTGCCGCCATCGCACCGCTTCGTGTCCAAGAAGCTCCAGGAGTGCAACTGGGCGCAGGCGTGCGAGGGCGCGCTCGACACCGCCCACTTCTCCTTCTTGCACACGCCTGTCACGGTGCCGGAGGTGTCCGCCTCCAGACAGCGCCACCCGATGGCCAACGCCGTGCGCTGGATGAAGCAGGACCCGAGGCCCGTGTTCAACGTGGTCGAGCACGACGCCGGTCTCCTGCTGGCGGCGTCCCGCCGGGCCGACGGCGACGAGGTCTACTGGCGCGTGACGCAGTTCCTCATGCCCAACCACAGCCTCGCGCCGGGCGCCGCTCGCGGTGACAGCGTCTTCGGCCAGACGTGGGTTCCCATCGACGACCGCAGCTGCTGGGTGTACGTCTACAGCTGGAACCCCGAACGCCCTCTGTCGGAGAAGGAGAACCGGTTCATCCCCGGTGTGCCCAGCGTCCACGCCGAGGTGGACGACCGCTGGGTGCCCATCCGCAATCGCAGCAACGACTACCTGATCGACCGCGTGGCGCAGAAGACCCGGAGCTTCACCGGCATCGAAGGGCTCTCCGAGCAGGACGCCGCCATTCAGGACAGCCAGGGCTTCATCGCCGACCGCACCCGTGAGCACCTCGGTCCGACCGATCTCGGCATCGTCCGCTTCCGGCGCCTCATCCTCGACGCCGCCTACGCCCTGCGCGACGGGATCGAGCCGCGGGCCGCCGCCGTCCCTGGCGCCTACCGCGTCCGCAGCGGCGGGGCGTTGGCGCCGGGCACCCGCCCGGTGGCCGAAGTGCTCACGGAGCGCTTCGGCAACGAGATCGGCTTGGTGGAGGAAGCGGACCGCTGAGGGGCCGAGCCGTTCAGCTTCGCGGTGGCACGCGGTCCCAGAGGTCGTTGAAGGAGATGCTGTCGAAGAAGGCGGTGCCGTTCTGCCAGGCGGCGACGATCTGCCCGCATCGCTCTCGCGAGGAACCGGCGAGACCGGATGCGCACCGAAACGTCGGCGTCCTGCCCGAACCGCGGCCGCGCCTCACACCTCGATCTTGTAGAGCTCTGCGGCGTTGTCCTGCAGGATCCGACGCTGCACGGCAGGTTCCAGCGCGGCGATGGCTGTGCGGACCCGCTCGACGCTGTGGGGGTACAGGCAGGTGGGATGGGGGATGTCGGTCTCGAACATGATGCGGTCGGCACCGAGATGCTCGATCGTGGGCGCCAGCGTGCGGCTCTCGAACCAGAAGCAGCCGTAGAACTGGCGGCGGAAGTACTCCGACGGCTTCATCGACAGGTGGGCCAGGTGCTCGGGCGCCGTCTCGCCGCACTGGTAGTCGAGCGCATCGAGCAGGAACGGGATCCAGCCCACGCCGCTCTCGACGGACACGAAGTTGAGGTTCGGATAGTTCTCGGGCACGTCGCTGACCAGCAGGTTGACCATCCAGCGCAGCTGGCCCAGGAAGATCGCCGCCCCACCGAGGCTGAGCTTCACGTCGCCCGACCACGTCGTGTACGGCACCTTGCCCGACCAGTCGATGTCTCCTTCGGACGCGCCGATGTGGAAGTTGATCGGCATCTCCAGGGCCTCACAGATCTCCCAGAACGGCCGCCACTCAGGCTGGGCGAAGTTGGGCATGCCGGAGTCGTGAGGGTTAGAGCACATGACGATGCCCTTGGCGCCGTTGCGGTGCATGCGGTCGACCTCGGTCACGCAGGCGTCGATGTCCCACCACGGCACGAGGGCCATGGGCAGGATCCGCCCGCCCGAGCGCTGCTGCAGGTCGCTCATCCAGTCGTTGTAGATCTCGACGCAGGCGATGCGCAGCGCCGTGTCCTCCACCTTCAAGAAGTTCTGGTTCCCGAAGCCGCCGACGTTGGGGTAGACGATGCCGTGGCTGACACCCATGCGGTCCATGAGCTCCAGCCGGGCGTCGCAGTCGTACGACGCGGCGTGCACCATGTCGATGTCGTGCTTCAGGAAGTTGAGGCCGAGCATCTTCTCGCCGTCGGGCCCGATGGCGCTGACGGCGGAGTCCCCGGCCAGCGCCACATCGCCGTTGACGACCCACTTGCGCCGCCCGTTGTGCTCCCGGATCTGGGGCACCAGGTCTCGGTACTTGGCCGGCGCCAACGACGTCCACAGGTCGGGTGGTTCGCTCCAGTGGGTGTCCGTGTCGATGATGCTGATGCCGGGAAAGATCGGACTCACTGCGGGCATGGGAAACCACCTTTCCGTCCCTGGCCGCGGATCCCCAGCACCGCGGCCTCCGGTTCGTCGAATCGGGTTCTCCAAATCGTAATCCGCCCGGGTCGACGTCGACCAAGACGGTCCGCGGCCCTCCCGGACGGGTTGAGGATACGGTGAGCGACCGTGACGGCTCTGGGAGAGTGCACCGTCGTCGACCTGACGCTCGAACGAGGGTGGATGTGCGGTCGGATGCTGGCCGATCTCGGTGCCGATGTCATCAAGGTCGAGCCACCGGGTGGCGATCCCGGCCGGCAGAAGGGGCTCTTCGCCGACCCCGCCCACCCGTCGGTCGAAGAGAGCTTGTCCTGGTGGTTCGAGAACCGCGGGAAGTCGTCGGTGGTGCTCGATCTGGAAAGCCCGGCGGATCGTGAACGGTTGCTCGAGCTCGTCGAGCGTGCCGATGTGGTCGTCGAGTCGTTCGACCCGGGCTGGTTGGCCGCCCGCGGCCTCGGTGTCGATGTGCTCCTGGCCCGCAACCCGCGGCTGGTGGTCACGTCCATCTCGCCGTTCGGCCAGACGGGGCCGCGAGCCCACTGGTCGGCGACGGACCTGACCGTGGCGGCGTCGACCGGCGAGATGTGGCTCACCGGCGACACCGATCGGCCGCCCGTGCGGCTGTCGGTCCCGCAGCTGTTCCTGCACGCCGGCGTCGAGGCGACCGTGCACACCCTCGTTGCGTTGTGGCACGTCGAGTCGACGGGCCTCGGCCAGCACGTGGACGTCTCGGCCCAGCTCTGTGGCGTTCGCACCCTGATGAACGCGCAGGCGTACCACCTGCTGGAGGGACGCGAGCTGTTCCGCCTGGGGCCGTTCTACAACGCCGGCCCCTCGTTCTTCCGTGTCATCAATCCGTGCCTCGACGGCTACAGCGCGATGCTGGTCGCCGCCGGCCCGATCGGTGGGCCGATGATGCGGTTCCTGATGGACTGGGCCGACCGCGAGGGCGTGGCCGATCCCACGGTGAAGGACCGCGACTACAGCACCGTCAACTTCACTCAGGAGCCCGAAGAATTCTTCGCCGGCATCCGAGACACCGTCGAGGCCTTGTTCGCCCGCCACACGAAGGCCGAGCTGTACCAGGCGGCGCTCGATCATCTGCTCCTCGTGGCACCGGTCAACACCGTGGCCGACATTCGTGCCGACGAGCAGTTGGCCGCACGTGAGTACTTCGTGCCCGTCGATCAAGGCGAGCGCGGGTCGGTGGCATGGGCCGGCCCATGGGCGAGGATGCCGGCCACGCCGCTGGTCACCACGCGGCGCGCACCCCACGTCGGTGAGCACACGCGTGAGGTCCTCGGCCGCCCCTCCCGCCGCCCGAGGCCGGCGGTGGAGCCCGCCGCCGCGAGCGCGTCGCTCGCGTTCGACGGCCTGAAGGTCCTCGACCTGTCATGGGTCGGGGTCGGTCCCATGACCGCCGGCTACCTCGCTTCCTACGGCGCGACCGTCATCAAGATCGAGTCCTCCATACGACCGGACGTGCTGCGTCTCAACCCACCGTTCCGCGATGGCAAGTCGGGCATCAACAACAGCCACTTCTACGGCGACTTCAACGCCGCCAAGCTCGGCGTCGGTCTCGACCTCACCGACCCGCGGGGCCGGGACGTGGCCTGGCAGCTGATCGAGTGGGCGGACGTGATCCTGGAGTCGTTCACGCCGAAGGCGTTGGCCGGCTGGGGCATGGACTACGAGCAGATCCGGCGCCGCAACCCGTCGGTGGTGATGCTGTCGACGTGCATGCAGGGTCAGACCGGACCGCGCCGGCTGTACCGCGGCTTCGGCAACCTCATGGCCGGCTTGTCGGGGTTCTACGAGCTGACCGGTTGGCCGGACCGCACGCCGGCGATGATCTATGGCGCCTACACCGACTTCGTCTCGCAACGCTTCGCCGCGACCGCGATGATCGCCGCACTTCACCACCGGCGTCGTACGGGCGAGGGGCAGCACGTCGATCTGTCCCAACTGGAGGCGTCGCTGCAGTTCCTCGGCCCCGAGCTGCTGGCCTACGAGCTCGACGGCCGCGTCGCGCGACACGTGCCGGTAACCGCGACCGCGACCTCGTGCCGAATGGCGTGTTCCCGTGCAGAGCGGAGCCGGACCGGGCGGCGCGCTATCCCGATGGTGGCGCCGGCGCGGAGGGGTGGGTGGCCATCAGTTGCGCCGACGACGCCCAGTGGGCTGCGCTCGTCAGGCTCGCTGGACTACCCGACGATCCCCGCTGGTGCACCGCCGCCGGTCGCCGCCCGGACGAGGACCGCATCGAGGCGCTGATTGCGGCATGGACGGCGACCCGACGCGCCTCCCAGATCGTGTCGCTGTTGCAGCCGCACGTGGCCAGCGCCGCGGTGCTCGGGGTTCCCGAGCTCCACTCCGACCCGCAGATGGCGCACCGCGGGTACTGGGTGCCACAGGAGCATCCGGTCTACGGCACGGTTCCCTACTCCGGGATGCAGGCGACGATGTCGCGCACGCAGGGGACGGTGCGGGGCCCGGCGCCCTGCCTCGGCCAGGACACCTGGTACGTGCTGGAGACGATCCTGGGTCTCGACGGCGACACCATCGCCGAGCTGCTGGCCGACAACGTGGCCGAGATCACCGGCTGACCGGCCGCGAGCGCGTCATGCGACGCGCCGGAAGACGAGCAGTGCAGTGTCATCCTCAACCGCGGCGGATCCGATGAGCTGAGCCATTACCGAGCTACAGACGTCCTCGGGGAGCCCGGCGTAGAACGCGGCGCGCAACCGTTCCAGCCCGCGGTCGATCGGTTCGCTGCGGCGCTCGATGAGCCCATCCGTATAGCAGCCCACGGTGGTGCCAGGAAGGAGCTGGCTCACCACATCAACATGGTGAGATGTTGCACGGACCCCGAGTGGTGGGCTCGGCGAGCAGCCGACCAGAGTGGTCTCACGGCCGGGCACGGCGACGACCGGTGGCAAGTGGCCTGTCGATGAAAGCGTGAAGCTGGCGAGGTCGGCAGCGACAACGATGTACAAGACGGTGGCCATGGCGTCGGGCTCGAAGTGAGCGAACTTCCGATTCAGCCGGTCGAGTGCCTCGGCCGGACCGGCCGACTCGATCGCATACGCGCGCGAACACACTTCGGATCCGTCCCATGACGACCGCCGCCCGAAGACCTGACCCTGCGACGTCTCCCACGGCGATGCCGATCTGACCGTCGGGAAGCTTGAACGCGTCGAACCAATCACCGCCCACGCCGAACTCCTCCGCAGCCACGAAACGAGCCGCGAACTCCAGCCCGGCGACCGCGGGCAGTCGTGTGGGCAGGAGGCTGTGCTGCAACGTTCGAGCGGCCGACCGCTCCGCGATTGCTTGTTGGACGCTCACGGCGATCGCGATCCGGTCCGCCGCGAGCTGCAGGACCGAGTTGTCATCATCGCTGAACACCCGACGCTCCAAGGTGCCGACGTGGATGACCCCGAGGAGAGCGCCGCCCGCGACGAGCGGCACGCCGAGCATCGACTGAATGCCCTTTCTCCACAGGATGGGGTTGACAACAGTGTCCGGACCCACGTGATCGAGCGCCACGGGAGCTCTCGTGGCGGCGATCCGACCGGCGAAACCCCGGCCGACCGGCACCCGCACGCCTTGATGGACCTCCTCGTCGAGGCCACGAGCCGACCGGGCGACGAGGTAGGTGCCACCCTCATCGAGGAGCAGCACCGCCACCGTGTCGACGCCCAGGATCTCCTGGACACGTGCCAGTAGCTCGTCGAGGAGCTCCGCCGTTCCGAGGTGGGCCAGATCGGAATCCGTGAAGCCCAGGCGACGCTGCTGGTCAGTCACCGTCTCCGGCTCGGTCGTCAAGTGCAAGAGCGTACGCCCCCACGAGCGTGTCGATGTCTCCTTCGGCCACGGATCGGAGCACTGAGCACCTCCGCGTGTTTCGATCCCGTCCGGGATGAGGAATGCAGGCAAGTAGTGCGTAGTCGGATCATGGCTGGAGCAAGCAACGGGCATGGGCGGCGCGGAGCGGTGGTCGTGGCCGCGATGGCGGTGGTGGCGACGGGCTGCGTGAGCCATCCGGTCGGTCCGGCCCGCACGTTCGGCACCTACGAGGACAAGGCGTCCACGACCGCGGAGGCGGCCTTGTCAGCGGTGTCGACCACCATCCTGGCGGCACACGTGGGCAGCGACGGCAAGGCATGGGGTCCGTACCTGTCGATCCTGATCTCTGAGCAGGAAGACGCCATCGTCGCGGTGCAGGGCACGTTCGCGTCGATCCAGCCGCCCGACGCTCGCTCCGACGCCCTCCGCACGCAGCTGGACGACATCCTCCAGCCGGCGGTCGACCACGTGACGGATGTGCGCCTCACGGTGCGGCGTGGGCGCCTCGACGATCTCGCCACTGTCGCCGAGCCTCTCGACGAGGATCAGCTCGAACTGCGCGCCTTCCTCGACGGCCACCGGTGAGCGGTGCCCCGTGAAGAAGGTGCTGTCGATGTTCCTTGGCATCCTGACCGCCATCGGTGGCTTCGTCGACATCGGCGATCTCGTGGCCAACTCGGCAACGGGGGCGAGGTTCGAGCTCAACCTGGCGTGGGTGGTCGTGGTCGGTGTCATCGGGATCGTGGTCTATGCAGAGATGTGCGGGCGGGTGGCGGCCGTCGCCGGCCGCCCCGTGTTCGACCTCGTCCGCGAGCGCCTCGGTCCCCGCTTCGGTCTGGCCAACCTCGTGGCGTCCTTCTTCATCAACTTGCTGACCCTCACCGCGGAGCTGGCCGGCGTGGCCATTGCCATCTCGCTGCTCGTCGAGTGTCACCTATCTCTTCTCGATCCCGGTGGCGCTCTTCCTCGTCTGGGTCGTGATCTGGCGCATGCCGTTCTCCACGATGGAGCAGCTCTTCGGTCTGCTCGGCCTCGCCCTGCTCGTGTTCGTCGTGACGGTCTGGCACCTGGGTCCGGACTGGGGGCAGCTCGTCCATCGAACGCGTCTCACCCCCACATCCCCGAGCACGAGACGGTCTTCACCTACGCCTACTACGGCATCGCATTGTTCGGCGCAGCGATGACGCCTTACGAGGTGTTCTTCTTCTCCAGCGGCGCCGTCGAGGAGCGCTGGACCGGGAAGGATCTCGGCCACCAATCGGGCCAACGTCATGATCGGCTTTCCTCTCGGCGGCCTGCTGTCGCTGGCCATCATGGCCTCCGCCCACGCTCGTCTTCGCCCCGCCGACATCTCGGTCGGATCAGCTCTCGCAGGTGGCCCTGCCGGTGGCGCCGGACGTCGGCAAGGTCGGGCTCGGCGTTCGCGCATCCTCGGAATCTTCGCCGCCACGTTCGGCGCCGCGCTCGAGACCGTCCTTGTCCGCGGGCTACACCGTGGCCCAGTACCTCGGGTGGCAGTGGGGCAAGCACGTGCGACCGCGTCAGGCTTCGCGGTTCCACCTGGTCGTGCTGGCCTGGTCGTCGCCGCCGCGCTGTCGGGCATCACGGGCGTCGATCCGGTGAAGGTCACCGAGTACTCGATCGTCTTTCCGCGGCCGCGCTACCGTTGACCTACTTCCCGATCCTCGTGGTCGCCAACGATCCCATCTACATGGGCAACAACACGAACGGACGCGCCCTGAACGTGGTCGCCTGATCTACCTCGTGATCCTGGTGCTCGTCGCGGTCGCCACCATCCCGCTCATGATCATCACGAAGGCGGGCCGAGTGATGCGGCCGAGAGCTGTACGCCGCGTTGCACCTGCTCGACCATCAGCTAGTCGACCGTGACGGGAGGTTGTCCGGCAAGATCGACGACCTCGAGCTGACGAAGACAGCGGAGGGCGTGGTCTACGTGAGTGCGGTGATCAGTGGTCCTGGCGCATTGTGGTATCGGCTCGGCCGACGGAGGCTCGGCCGCTGGTTGCGATGGCACGTCGCCGCGGCCACGAGCGGCGACGAGCCTGACCCGGATCGCATCCCGATCGCCCGGGTGAGCGATATCGGCAGCGCCGTGACGATCACCATCGGACAGCCCGCGCTGGCGTCGGCGGCCGCCGAACACTGGGTCCGAGACCACGTCATCGCCCACATCCCGGGGAGCCGCCACGATGCAGATGAGTGACGTGATGGGTCGCCCGGTGGTGGACGCCGCCGGAACAGGTGTCGGTCAGGTCTCGGATGTGCGTCTCGTGCAGGACGGTCCCTACATCGAAGGTTTCGGCAACGCCTTACGGCTCGATGCTGTCGTCGTGGGGCGTGGCGGGGTCGCCTCTCGGCTCGGCTACGTCCGCGGCGGAGTCCGCGGGCCATGGCCGCTCCGCGTGCTCGCCGCCGCCCTCGAGCGCCGCGCCTACCTCATCTCCTGGACCGACCTCCACGAAACGGACACCGGCTTCGCAACGAATCACCGCCGCGCCGACCTCTCACGCCTGGGCGACGCCTACCATGCCTCCCCGCCACGCTGACTGCCAGCGAAGTGGCACGACCAGAGGCGGCTCACGACCGAGTCCTCGTCATGCTGCGATCGGAGCCCCACGGATTCCGCGGGAGCAGCCTTGACCCAATGTGGTGATGCGACCGCGGACTGTCACCTAGAAGGACGATGCTCCGGTATCTCCCAGTGACGGTCGGGCGGTATGACGTCCGTCACAAGGTCGCCGCGAGGGCTCGAATGCAGCGTCGGGCAGCTGTAGCCGTCGGCTCTGCGATCGACTCCCTCCGCCTGCAAGGATCGGACTCGCGAGATGGGGGTGCGATGACACGACTCGGATTCGTAGGAACCGGCACGATGGGTGCGCCTATCGCCCTGCACCTGGTCGAGGCCGGCCATGACGTTCGGGTGTTCGACCGTTTTCCCGCCGCGATGGATCCGGTGCTGGCGGCCGGAGCAGCAGCGGCGACGAGCGCGGCGGACGCGGCGGCCGGGGCGGCGTGCGTGTTCCTGTCGCTGCCGGCGCCCGGCGACGTGGAAGCGGCTGTGAGCGGGCCGGACGGAGTGCTCGACGCGACGCCGCGGCCGCACCAGATCGTGGATCTCTCGACCAACTCGCCGGGCATGGTCGCCCGACTTCATGAACGCTGCGCCGACGCCGGTGTCGGGTTCGTGGACGCCCCCGTTTCCGGCGGCCGGGCCAAGGCCCAGACCGGCGAGCTGAGCGTGCTGGTCGGCGCGTGCGACGACGACTTCGCGGCCGTGCGCCCGCTCCTCGAGTGCTTCGGCGGCGAGCTGTTCCACGTCGGAGCGCCGGGTGCGGGCACCGTGGCCAAGCTGGTCAACAACCAGCTCTTCCTGGCCGCCGGTGTGCTGGTACAGGAGGCGTACGTCCTGGGCGCGGCGGCCGGGCTCGAACCGTCGGTGCTGCACCGCATCATCAAGGCCAGCTCGGCCGGTCCGTACGCCGCTTTGGCGCCGCTGCTGCTCGGACGGAGGTTCGACGACGTGCATCTTCCGCCTCGACATCGCCACCAAGGACCTGACGTTGGCGGTCGAGGCGGCGCAGGAGCTACGGGGTGGAGGTGCCGGCCAGCGCCGGCGCGCTCGTCGGTGTACCGAGACGCGCTGGCGGCCGGGCATGGGCAACGAGGTGTTCCACGCCACCCTCAAGCAACTCGAGCAGTCGGCCGGGATCGAGCTTCCTGCCGCTCACCCGCACGCCGAGGCCGTCGTGACCGCCGCCGTGGTCACGCCGGTCGATCTGTCCGACGACGAGACGCTTCCGCGCCGGCTTCCCCCACGAGTTCTTCACGCTGGCTGCGGGACCACCAACCCGTGTACTGGCACGAGCCGACGCCGCGCACGCCCGACGGCGAGGGTTCTGGGTCGTCAGCCGCCACGCCGACGTGAACGCGGTGCAGCGCGACCCGGTGACGTTCTCCTCCGACCGGGGCGGCATCCGCGAGCGGGGTGGCACCGCCATCAAGGACGAGCGCACCGCCGGCACCATGCTCAACCAGACCGACGACCCGCAGCACCAGCGGCTGCGCACGCTGGTCAACCGGGGCTTCACCCCGCGCGCCGTAGCCGAGCTGCGCGACGAGCTGCGACCGGCGCGCCGACGGGCTGCTCGACGGCGCCGGCACCGAGCCGTTCGACTTCGTCCACAGCTTCGCCCGCGAGCTGCCGTCGCAGGCCATCTGCATCGTGCTGGGTGTGCCCGCTACGGATCAGCCGGCGCTGCTCGACTGGCTCGACGCCGGGATCGAGGCCGATTCGCCGTCGATCCTGTCCGCCGACGCCATGCGCAAGATCCGCACGTACGCCATCGACCTCATCGCCCACAAGCGCGCCCACCCCGACCCCGGCATCATGTCCACGATCGTGCACGCCCGTTCCGACGAGGACGGCTCCGGGCTCACCGACGCCGAGCTGATCGCTTTCTTCGCCCTGCTCTTCCCGGCCGGCGCCGAGACGACGCGCAGCGCCATCGCCGGCGCGGTGAAGGCGTTCATCGACCACCCCGACGCAGTTCGACCGGCTGCGCCGCCGACCCGTCGCTGCTGCCGAGCGCCATCGAGGAGATCGTGCGCTGGACGACGCCGTCGATCTACAAGCGCCGCACGGCCAGCCGCGACGTCGACCTCGCCGGGCATGTCGATCGCGGCAGGCGACAAGGTGACGTTCTGGGAGATGTCGGCCAACCGCGACGAGCGGGTGTTCGCCGACGCCGTTCGCGCTTCGACATCGGTCGCAATCCCAACCCCCACCTCGGGTTCGGGTGGGGTGCCCACTTCTGCCTCGGCGCCAGCCTGGCCCGCCTGGAGATCCAGGTGGCCCTGGAGCTGCTCGCCGAGCGCTACGCCGGTTTCGAGCAGGCCGGCCCGACGGCGTGGATGCCCAACAACCGGCTGCTCGGGTTGAAGACGCTGCCGGTGCGCATGATCCCCCGCCGCTAGGCGACTCGACCCTTTACGAGATCGTCGAGTCCGTCACCTGGGGTGCGCCCAGACCGAGGAAGAAGATCCCCGGGAAGCCGGCCGTCTCGAAGCTGCGACTCTCGTTGCGCTGCAGCGTCGACTTCGATATCCGGAGCTCACCGGTCCGGTCGTTCGACACGAAGAAGATGGCGCCGCCGCCCTCGTTGGCGGTGTTGTCGTGCACGATGCTGCCGTTGAGGTCGAGGGTGAACCGATTGCCGTCGAGATAGATGGCTCCACCGCTACCGCCGCCGGGGGTGCCCGGGCCGGCCGGGTTGGCGCCATTGCCGATGGCGTCGTTGCCGGTGAAGACGCTGTTGTAGATCTGCCACGACACGCCGATGCTGGAGATCCCGGCGCCGTTCGAGCACGTGTTGCCGCTGAAGGTGCTCGTCGCCACGATGACCGGCAGCCCGTCGAACTGGCTGAGGACGCGCAACGCCGCACCACCCAGGTCGGGGCCGGTCGAGTCGCACCGGTTGGCGGTGAAGGTGCTCTCGATGACCTTCACGCGGCCACCCCGGACGAACACGGCGCCGCCGCCCCCGCCCTCGACCAGATCGCCGGTGCTGTTGCCTTTGGTGAACGTCATCCGCTGGATCGTGAGCTGGGGCTGCTCCTGGTTCTGGCAGTGCGACGTCGTCCAGATCTGGGCCTGGTCGCAGGTGTTCATGTACAGGATGCGCCGCTGGTCGGCCCCGCTGAGCGTCACCTTGCCGCCGCCGTCCAGCACGACCACGGGGGAGGTGTTGACCACCTTCGCCGTGGCGGTCATCACGATGGCGACCGGATCGGGCCCGCAGTTGAAGGTGATGATGCCGCCGTGGGCCACGGCATCGACCACGGCCTGCGACGTGCAGCTCGCCGGGGTGCCGGTGCCGACCGCGACATCGGGATGCGAGGTATCGACCGGTGCCGCCTCGGCTGGGAGCGGCACACCGCCCGGGTTCCCGGTGGGGGCCGACACCCGGCGGGCACCGGCTTGCGCCGTGACCGGGCCGTTGATCTGCGTGATGACAGCATCGACGGTGACGGCGTCGCCGGGATCACCGGCGGCGTCGACGGTCGGCGCCGCCCCTCGACCGGGGACGAACAACCACCCGAGCATCAAGAGCGCGAAGACGGCGATCGTTCGGACCCGCATCAGGTCAGTATCGCCGTCTCATCGGCGCCGTGCCGGGGGACCACGCTGACCTGGTGGTGGCCGAGCCGCGAGGCGCAGCGTGGTGTGGCGGCGATCAGGGAACGAGGACGATCTTGCCCACGGCTCGGCGCTCGAGCAGATCGTGCAGCACCGCGGCGGCGTCGTCGAGCGAGCGCTCGGTCGGCTCGACCGGATGCAGGCGACCGTCGGCGATGGCGGCCACGACCTCGGCGGTCATGGCCCGGTTCTCGGCGCCGTGGCGCGCCACCCAGCCGCCCCACTCGACACCTACGACGGTGCGGTTGTTCAGCAGCACCAGGTTCAGCGGCACGCGGGCGATGCCGCCGGTGAACCCGATCACGCAGAACCGGCCGTCGAACTTGAGCGCCCGCAGCGACGCCTCCGAGACATCGCCGCCGACCACGTCGTAGACGACATCGACGCCTTCGCCGCCGGTGAGCTCTCGCGCCCGGGTCTTCACGTCCTCGGTCAACGAGTCGATGGCGGCCTCGGCCCCCACGGAGATGGCCAGCGCCCGCTTCTCCTCGCTGGAGGCGACGGCGATGACCCGGGCACCGAGCGAGCGGGCCACGTCGATGGCGGCCAGACCGACCCCGCCGCCCGCGCCGGTCACCAAGACGACCTCGCCCGGTCGCACCACCGTGCGGTGCTTCAACGCGAACCACGCGGTGCCGTAGACCTGCATGAACGACGCGCCGCGGCCGAAGTCGAGCTCGGGCGGGAGTCGCACGAGTTGCCGGGGTGCGGCCAGGACGGCGCCGGCGAACCCCCCGCTGCCGGTGGAGGCGAAGACCCGGTCACCCACGGCGAAGCCGTCCACGTCCGGCCCCACGGCATCGATGACGCCGGCCGACTCGCCCCCGGGCGTGTACGGCGCCCGCATGGGGAACTGGTAGCGACCGGCCACCATCAGCCCGTCGACGAAGCTGGCGCCGGCCGCCTTGATGGCCACGCGCACCTGGCCGGGGCCCGGATCCGGGTTCGGCACCTCCTCCACGACCAGCTTGTCGATGTTCCCGATCTCGTGACACATGACGGCTTTCATCACGGACGACCCTATGTCCACCTGTACGTCGCGGGCCCACGATCTCTAGGATCCCGCGCATGCCGCAGGTGTTGGAAGGCGTTCGCGTCGTCGACGTCACCACGGGCCCGGTCGGGGGCATCGCCACGATGATCCTCGCCGACTTCGGCGCCGACGTCGTGAAGGTCGAGCCCCCGGGCGGCGACCGGTTCCGTTCCCTGGCCGCCGCACCGTTGTGGTTGCGCGGCAAGCGCAGCGTCGTGGCCGACCTGCGCACGGCGTCGGGCCTGGCCGACCTCCACTCGCTGGTGGCGACCGCCGACGTGCTGGTCGTGGGCGGACCACCGTCGCGCCCTCGCCGCTGGGGTGTCGACGCCGACGCCGCGACGAAGCTTCGACCGGACCTGGTCCACTGTTCCATCACGGGGTGGGGTCCCGCGGGACCCCTGGCCGAGCTGCCCGGCTACGACGGCGCGGTGGCGGCGCGCAGCGGCCGCATGATGGCCTTCGAGCGGCAGCTTCGCCGCGGTGGCCCGGTGTTCACCGCCGTGCCGGTCGCCAGCCACGTCGCCGCGCAGGGGGCCGTGCAGGGCATCCTGGCGGCACTGCTGGCCCGTGCCCGCGGTGGCGGGGCCCAGCGGGTGGAGACGAGCCTGCTGCAGGGCGTCATGCCATTCGATCTGGTCGAGCTGCTCCTGGTGGAGATGGCGGAGCGCAGCGGGCTGGTGGCGCCGAACATCACCGCGATGGGCGGCGACCTCCCGACCCTCAACTACCACCCCGTGCGCACCAAGGACGGGCGGTGGATCCAGTGCGGCAACCTGCTGGAGCACCTGCTGTTCGCCTTCCTGGAGGCCACCGGCCTGCTGGGCGAGATGTTCGCCGACCCGCAGTTCACCGAGCCGCCGGGCACGTGGGCCGAAGCGACGGTCGAGACGGCGCGCGACATGATCCTGCTGCGCATGCTGGATCGCACCGCGGACGAGTGGATGGACATCTTCCGCGCCAACGGGAACGTGGCCGCCGAGCCGTACCTGACCACCGCGGAGGCGCTGTACCACCCCGACCTCGTGGCCGGCGGCGACATCGTCACCATCGACGACCCTGCGCTCGGTCCGGTGCGCACCATCGGTGCCATCGGTGAGCTCACGGCCACACCGGCGGTCATCGGGCGGCCGGCGCCGCAGGTGGGTGAGCACACCGCCGAGGTCCTGGCGGAGGTGCGCCCGCTGCGCGCAGCCAGCGACGTGGTACCCACGGGGGGCCCGCCTCCGGGCCGGCCGCTGGAGGGCATCACCGTGATCGAGTTCGCCACGATCATCGCGGCGCCGCTGTCGACCACGATGCTGGCCGATCTGGGGGCCGACGTGATCAAGGTGGAAGGGCTGGACGGCGACCCGTACCGGCACCTGATCGCGGGCGGCACGGTGGCGGCGAAGACCACCGCCGGGAAGACCTCGATCTGTCTCGACCTCAAGCACCCCGACGGCCGTCGCATCGCTCGCCAGCTCGCCGTGAGCGCCGATGTCGTGGTGCTCAACACGAGACCTGGCGTGGCCGAGCGACTCGGGCTCGGTGAAGCAGAGCTGCGCGCCGAGAACCCCACACTGGTGTGGGTGTCGCTGACCGGGTACGGGCGCCACAGCCCCAGCGCCCGCCGGCCGGCGACGCATCCGTGCGCCGGGGCGGCGACCGGTGGTGCCGGTTTCCAGTCGGGCCGGGCGGTGACGGCGCCGTGCGACGATCTGGCCGACGTGCGCGAGATCTCCCGGCAACTGATGCGGGCCAACGAGTCGAACCCCGATCCGAACAGCTCGGCCGTCGCCGCTTCCGCCGTGCTGATGGCGCTCCTGGCGCGTGAACGCTTCGGCATCGGCCAGGCGGTGTACGTCAACATGCTGGCCGCCAACATGTACGCCAACGCCGACGACGCGCTGGCCTACAACGGCAAGCCCGCCCGGCCGGTGTGCGACGACGACATCACGGGGTTCGCCGCGGGCTATCGCCTCTACCGCAGCGCCGACGGCTGGATCTTCCTCGCGGTCACGAGCGACGACGAGTGGCGACGGTGCTTCAAGGCGATCGAGCGCCCCGACATGGCGGCAGACCCGCGCTTCTCCACGGCGGCGGCGCGAGCCCGCAACGATGCCGCGCTGGCGGCCGAGCTGGCCGCCGAGCTCGCCGGCCGGCCGGCGAGTGAATGGGAGCGTTGCTTGGTCGACGCCGGTGTGGCCGGCGTGCAGGCCGACGCATCGACACCGGGCCCGTTCTTCGCCCACGATCCGCAGATGGTGACCAACGGTTTCGTACCGGAGTGCGTCCACCCGCGCTTCGGCGCGCATCGCCGTTGGGGGCCGGTGGTCCTCGTGAACGGCGGTCCCGAGGTCTACCGGCCCGGCGTGCTGGCCGGGGAGCACACCGACCAGATCCTCGCCTCGCTCGGTTGCGACGAGCAGGAGCGCATCGCGCTGCGCGCCGCCGCGGTGGTGGCGTCGGAGCCCGTTGCCTGGAGCTGACTAGCCGCTGGCCAGCCGCACGTGGGCCGTGCCGAGCACGCCGGTGGCGCCCGACTCCTCGCTGAGGATCGTGAGATCGATCTCGATCGTGTCGTCGTCGTTGATGCCGGTCACGGCGCCGCGGCACACCACCGTGGTGCCGACGATCATCGGCGTGCGGAAGATCGTGTCCAGCTTGAGGATGGAGCAGCCGGGCGCCCATCGGTGGATCATCGCCGCCAGCTGACCCTGGCTCATGATCCCGGGTATCACGGCACCAGGAAGACCCTCGGCGCGCGCCGCTTCGTGATCGGTGAAGCGCGGGAAGTCCATCTGCGCCGCCTTCACGAAGCGCTGCACCGTCTCGAGCGAGACGTCCGGGCGTTCCTCGGGCAGCTCGTCACCCAGTTCCACGTCCTCGATGCGCACGGTCATCAGTTCCGGATCATGCGCCAGTCGACAGTAGCGACGAGGCGGCCCTTCGAGTCGGAGAAGGTCATGCGGTTGACGATGAACACCATGGTGCCCGACCGGCCCGTCTTGTCGTAGATGTCGGCGATCTGCACGGTGGCGTGGAGCTTGTCGCCGGCGCGCATGGGGCGGTGCCACTCGATCGACTTGCCGCCGTCGATGCCCCGGCCCGAACCGAACTGGGGGAAGTCCTCGGGCAGCATGCGGGTGGCGTTCACGTGGGTCGGGAACGCGGTCGAGGCCTGGAAGTCCGGGTGGTCCGGGTCGGTGAACCGGGGGTCGGTCTCGCCGCAGGTGGTCGCCCACTCCAGCATCCGGTCGCGGTCGACCTCGATGTCGAGCTCTTGGAAGACCCGGCCGACCCACTCTTCACGAACGGCGTTCATGTCTACGTCCGCCATGTGCGTGCCTCACATCTCCCGGCCCGCAGGGCCGTCACCAGATCGTCGATGCTCGCGATGTCGTCTTCGAACTCCGTGGCGCAGGAACCGATGCGACTCACGATGTGGGAGTCGCTGCCACCGATCCCGCGGTAACCGTAGCGCTCGGCCTCCTGCACCGAACGAGCGTCCTCACCCGGGATGCTGCCGCCGTTGAAGACCTCGACGACCTCGACGCCTTCGACCGGTCCGCGCTGGTCGTAGTGCGCGAACAAGCCGACATTGCGGCGACCCGGGTGGCACGGCGCGGCGAAGCCACCGCAGCGCTTGGCCGCGTCCAGCACGTCGGGCAACGGGTTGTCGATGCGGGCGAAGTCGAACGCGTGGAGCAGATCGTCGTTCACCCCGAACACCAGCACATGGCCGTAGTCGGTCTCCACCTCGCTGGCCTTCAGGATCAGCAAGCCGTACTTGTCCTCGAGGGCCCGGTAGTCGCTTTCGGCATCGAACTGCCGGTGCTCGGTCAGTACGAGGCCGTCCAGCGGCAGCTCCTTGCGCCGGATCCATTGGCAGTAGTTGTCCACCTTGGCCCGGCCGTCGTCAGAGCGGACCGAGTGGGTGTGGAGGTCGAGGATCATGCGGGCCGGAATCGTGGCACCGCGAACGGCTCACCGTCGTCTCGTTCGGAGGTGGCGTAGTCGGCCACGACCACTTGGCCGATGGCGACCTCGCCCGGGTCGCAGCCCACGATGTTGGTGAGGACGCGCGGTCCTTCGTCCAGTTCGACATAGGCCAGCACGTACGGCAGGTGGTCTCGGAACGGCGGCACCATGTTCTGGTGCGTCACCGTGAAGGTGTGGACGGTGCCCCGACCGGATGCAACGAAGTGCTCCAGGGTGTCGGTGAGGCACTTCGCGCACACGCCCCTGGGCTTGTGCTGCACGATGCCGCACGACAGGCAGCGCTGCAGCACGAGCTCACCGCGACCGCAACCTTCCCACCATCCACGCGACTCCCACGACGCGTACGGCAGCGGGTGCGTCATGTCACTCACGGGTCCACTCCCAGGATCAACGTCGCGCCGCTGTGCGCCACGCCCAGCGTCCCGCCCGTACCGTGCACGCACGCGAGCCGGGCTCCTTCGACCTGTCGCGGTCCGCACTCGCCGCGCAGCTGCTTGGCCGCCTCGATCACGAGGAAGATGCCGCGCATGCCAGGATGGTTCGACGAGAGCCCGCCGCCGTCGGGGTTCACGGGCAGCGCCCCGCCGAGACGGATCCGCCCGCCGGTGACGAACGGCCCACCCTCGCCGACGGCGCAGAACCCGAGGTTCTCCAGCGTCGCCAGCACGGTGATGGTGAACGAGTCGTAGATCATGCAGAGGTCGATGTCGTCGTGGACGGCACCGGCCATCGAGAAGGCCCTCTCACCGGATTGCCTGGCGGCGATGGTGAACAGGTCGGGCCGCCCGATCTCCTGATGGGCGACGGCTTCGCCACAACCGTGCAGCAGCACCGGTGCCTTGGGCAGGTCCCGCGCCCGGGCCGTGGATGTCACGACGACGGCGCCACCTCCGTCGCTGATGATGCAGCAGTCGAGCAGGTGGAGCGGATCGGAGATCATGCGGCTGGCGAGCACGTCGTCGACGGTGATCGGCTGGCGCATCTTGGCCGCCGGGTTCAGCGACGCGTGGTGCCGCATCGTGACGGCGATCTCGGCGAGCTGCTCGGCCGTCGTGCCGAAGCGCTGGCGGTGGAGCTGGGCCACGAGGGCGTAGCTGCCGACGGTGGTCATGCCGTAGGGCGTGGTGAACGACGCGGCGGCGTCGTGGCGCTCCCCGCCCATCCCGGTGCCGATCGCCATCGCGTTCGACGCCGCGGTGCTGCCGTAGAGCACGAGGGCGACCTCGCACATGCCCGCGTGGATGGCGGCGGCGGCGTGGGCCACGTGAGCGACGAACGACGAGCCCCCGATGTTGGTGCCGTCCAGGTACGTCGGCTTGAGATCGAGGTACTCGGCCAGGTCGACGATGCCCATGGCGTTCATCGTCATGCTGGCGGCGAAGAGGGCATCGACGTCGCCGATCGTCAGGCCGGCGTCGTCCAGGGCGCCCTTGGCGCTCTCGGCCATGATCTGGAACTCGGTCTTCTCCGGCGCCCATCGGGTGGGGTGCTCGTACACCCCGGCGACGGCGACGGCGCCCGAGAACGTCATGCCGGGGCCGGCTGGGCGACGGTGGCCACGATGGAGGCCAGTGCGGCGGGCTGCTCGAACACGCCGCGCCGTCCGGCGCCGGCCAGCGTGACGACGCGGCCGTTGCCCACCGCCGCGGCGAGGGCCTCGGCCGCCTCGCGGGCAGCGGCCGGTTCGTGCTCGCCGACCACCACGACCACGGGTGCCGTGATCGATCCTGCGCGGGCCGGTCCGTCCCAGGCCGCCAGCGCTTCGAGGTCACCGATGGTGGCCCGTGGATCGGTCTTCATCCATTCGCCGAAGGCCTGCTGGTAGATCTCCCGTGCGGTGTCGGGGGCATAGCCGGTGGTGTCGAACTGCCGGCGGGCCCGACCGGCGGTGACGAGGCGGAGCTGGTCGATGTCGGCGGGGTCCGGCGCCGGCGTGGCCGACGCGCCACCGCACACCACGACGGCGGCCGGCCACTCCGGCCAGGTGGCGGCGGCCTGCAGGGCGATTGCCGCGCCCATGCCGTCGCCGAGCAGCACGGGCGCCGTGAGCTCCAGCCGGTCGGCGAGAGCCTTCGCGTAGGCGGCCATCGCCGGGATGGCGCCCAGGCTGTCGAGGCCTCCCGAGCGGCCGTGGGCGGGCAGGTCGAAGGCGATGGGCTGATGAGCATCGCCGAGAGCGTCGAGCACGCCGGCGAAGGCGTTGCCGTTCAAAGCGACGTCGTGCAGGCACAGGACGGTCGCCCCGGTGGACGGCGCCGGCGGATGCCCGGGCAACGTCGTCGGGCCGCGGTGGTGGACAAAGGTCGCCACCGAATCGACAGTGAAGTACTTCGCGGCCACGCGTGGACGGTAATGAAGGTCGCCCGGCCACGGCCAATCCCGCGTTCATGGATGGCGCCGAGCCGCCCGGCCTCAGCCGCCAGTGGCCTCCGTTGGCTCCTCGTGGTCCCGAACGGCCAAGATCATGGGCGACTGCGCTGGGCGCGGTGAACGAGGAGAGACGACGTGGACTTCAATCTGCCTGCGGATCTGGTCGAGTTCCTGGACAAGATCGACGACTTCATCGAGCGGGAGATCAAGCCGCTCGAGCAAGAGAACGACAACATCCGCTTCCTCGACCACCGCCGGGAGGACGCCCGCACCGACTGGGACCGCGGCGGCCTCCCGAACAAGGAGTGGGAGGACCTGATGCGCGAGGCCCGCAAGCGGGCCGACAAGGCGGGCATCTACCGGTACTCCTACCCGAAGCGGCTCGGCGGGATGGACGGCACCAACCTCGGCATGGCTGTCATCCGTGAGCACCTGGCGGCGAAGGGGCTCGGGCTGCACTGCGACCTGCAGACCGAGCACACCATCGTCGGCAACATCCTCGGCGTGATGCTGATGGAGAACTACGGCAGCGACGAGCAGAAGGCCTACTGGCTGCCCCGCATGACCGAGCACGGCGGCGGCTTCGCGTTCGGCATCACCGAGCTCAACCATGGCTCCGACGCCACCTGGATGGACACCAACGCCTACCGCGACGGCGACGAGTGGGTCATCAACGGCAACAAGACCTGGAACACCGGCCTCCACAACGCCACCCACGACGTGATCTTCGCCCGCACCAGCGGCCAGCCCGGCGAGGGCACCGGCATCACGGCGTTCATCGTGCCGACCGACACGCCGGGCTTCGAGATCGTCGAGTTCCTGTGGACGTTCAACATGCCCACTGACCACGCCACGATCAAGCTCACCAACGTGCGCGTCAACAACTCGACGATCTTCGGCGACGAGGGTCGCGGCCTGCAGGTCGTCCAGAGCTTCGTCAACGAGAACCGCATCCGCCAGGCCGCCTCGTCGCTCGGCGCCGCGCAGTTCTGCATCAACGAGTCGGTGAAGTACGCCCGCGAGCGCAAGCCGTTCGGCAAGCCGCTGGCCGCCAACCAGGCGATCCAGTTCCCGCTCGTGGAGCTGCAGACGCAGTGCGACATGCTCCGCCTGCTCATCCAGAAGACGGCGTGGCAGCTCGACACCGAGGGCGAGTTCTCGGCGTCGGACAAGGTCTCGATGTGCAACTACTGGGCCAACCGCCTGTGCTGCGAGGCCGCCGACCGGGCGATGCAGGTCCACGGCGGGCTCGGCTACAGCCGGCACAAGCCGTTCGAGCACATCTACCGCCACCACCGCCGCTACCGCATCACCGAGGGCGCCGAGGAGATCCAGATGCGCCGGGTGGCCGGCTACATGTTCGGCTTCATGGGCCAGAAGTCCCCGAAGGGCGTCACCGCCGCCACCGACTGACCCCCGCGACGCGGTTTCCTTTCGCGTTCCGCATGATCTCGACAACGGCAGGCGGGCCCGGCGATCGGCCGGCCGGTCGGCCGGTCGGCCGGTCGGCCCGCGGTCGGTTGGTCATTCGGTCGCTGTGCGTGGTCGGCGACGGCGGCTCCGGCCAATCTCGGTGCATTTCGGTGTCAAATCTGCTGCTGCACCGCGACGAGAAGGAGGTTTGCACCGAGAAGGCGCTCATCCAGCGTGGGTTCCGGTCGACGTTGAAGCGCGCCCAGTCGAGCAGGTCGCGCTTCTTGTTGTCATGGGCGACCAAGGCGATGCGACGGGGCGCGTCGTTTCGCGGTCCGATGACCGGCAGAGGCTGACGTGTCCGTGCGTTCATGAGACCAGGCTGACGGCAGGCGGTGTCGGTCATGTGACTGGTAGATGAACGATGACGCCTCGGGCGGCGGCAGATGTCACACCTCGCACCCGACGCCATGACCGATCTCATCCTCGACGCCGCTCGCAGCGTCAACTGAAGTCACCGCCGGCCGCGAGGCGCCCGGACCATTTGGCGTCCTTTTCGCTGCTGCGGTACTGTCCGCCCTGAACCGCGGGGGTGTACATGGCAGTCGATCACGCGACCAAGGCGATGCTGGATCAGATGGCCGAGGCGGGCGGGAAGCCGCTCCACGAGAGCACGCCCGAGGAAGCTCGCGAGCTCAGCAGGGCGTTCGCCGCCATGGCCGGACCGGCGCCCACGATGGGTCGCGTCGAGGACCACGAGGTGGCTGTCGCCGGCGGCTCGATTCCGGTCCGGATCCTGGTCCCCCCTCAGGGCGCCCGCGGCGTCATCGTCTACTTCCACGGTGGTGGCTGGGTCATCGGGGCGATCGACGAGTTCGACACCATGGCCCGCAAGCTCGCCGAGCGGACCTCGTGTGCTGTCGTCCTGGTCGGCTATCGCCTCGCGCCCGAGCACCGGTACCCCACGGCCGTCGATGACAGCTACGCCGCTCTCGAATGGGCCGCCGCCCGCATCGAGGAGATCACGGGCCGCGACGACGTCGCGCTGATCGTCGCCGGCGACAGCGCCGGCGGGAACCTCGCTGCCGTGATGGCCCTGCGGGCCCGCGACCGCAACGGCCCCAAGATCGCTCTCCAGGTGCTCATCTACCCCGTGACCGACGCCGACTTCGACCGGCCGACGTACCTCGACGCGGAGAACCAACTCATCCTGACCGCGCGACGCCATGGTCTGGTTCTGGGACCACTACGCGCCCGATGCCGATCGCCGGGCCGAGCCCGATGCCTCCCCACTGCGCGCCGCCACCCTCACCGGTCTGCCCCCGGCGGTGGTGCTGACCGCCGAGCACGACGTGCTGCGCGACGAAGGCGAGGCCTACGCCGAGGGCCTGAAGGAGGCCGGCGTAGCGGTCGACTTCAAACGTCACCCCGGTCAGACCCACGGCTTCTTCACGATCCTGCTCCTGCCCGGAAGCGAACGCGGGTTCCAGCAGGTGGTCAAAGCGGTGCGGGCCTGCACCATCCGCCATTCGCAAGTCCAGCCGGCCTCAGCGGGCTGATCTGACGCACCCCTGTATGAAAAAGGAGACCTCGGGCATGGCTTCATCCACTGCGACACGCGAAGTCGACGCGGTTGTCATCGGCGCCGGATTCGCCGGCTTGTACATGAACTACCGCCTTCGCGATCAGCTCGGCATGGAGGTCCAGGTCTACGAAGCGGGCGACGGGGTGGGTGGTACCTGGTACTGGAATCGCTACCCCGGCGCGCGCTGCGACTCCGAGTCCTACATCTACTGCTTCTCCTTCGACAAAGACCTCATGCAGGAGTGGGAGTGGAGCGGGAAGTACCCCGAGCAGCCCGAGATCCTGCGCTACCTCAACCATGTCGCCGATCGCTTCGATCTGCGCCGCAACATCCAGTTCGAGACCCGTGTGACCGGCGCCCACTTCGACGAGGCCACTGGCCGGTGGGAGGTCGTGACCGATCAGGGCGACACGGTGTCGGCCAAGTTCGTCATCACGGCGATCGGCTGCCTGTCCTCGGGTCAGATCCCGAACATCCCCGGGCGAGAGACGTTCCAGGGCGAGTCGTACCACACCGGCGCGTGGCCCCATGAGGGTGTGGACTTCACCGGCAAGCGGGTCGGCGTCATCGGCACAGGGTCGAGCGGCGTCCAGTCGATCCCGGTGATCGCGAGGCAGGCCGGTCACACCTACGTCTTCCAGCGCACGCCGCAGTACACCATCCCCGCTCGTCACGGCACAGTCGACAAGGCGTTCCTCGACAACGTCAAGAAGAACTACGACGAGATCTACGAGAAGGCGCGCTGGTCCTTGGGTGGCATGCCCTACACCCTCAGCGAACGATCCGCTCTGTCCGTGAGCGACGAAGAGCGCCAAGCCATCTACGAGGCGGCGTGGAACGAGGGCGGCTTCAAGTTCGTCCTCAATTTGTTCTTCGACATCGGCGCCGACCGGCGCGCCAACGACACCGCCTCGGAGTTCATCCGCGCCAAGATCCGCGAGATCGTCAAGGATCCGGAGGTCGCCGAGAAGCTCGTGCCGGTCGATCATCCGTTCACGTCGAAGCGCGCCCTCATCGACACCAACTACTTCGACACGTACAACCGCGACAACGTGAGCCTCGTCGACATCCGCCACGCGCCGATCCAGGAGATCACACCGACGGGCATCCGCACCGAAGACGGCGACTACGAACTCGACATCATCGTCTTTGCCACTGGGTTCGACGCGATGACGGGCACCTTCAACCGGATCGACATCCAGGGCCGCGACGGCGAGAAGCTGAAGGACAAGTGGGCCCACGGGCCGCTGACGTACCTCGGCGTCGCCACCGCCGGCTACCCGAACCTGTTCATGATCACCGGCCCCGGCTCACCCTCGGTCCTCAGCAACATGCCGGTCTCGATCGAACAGCACGTCGAGTGGATCTCGGGAGCGATCGAGCACATGACCGAGGCCGGCCTCGATGTCATGGAGGCCGACGAGACCGCCGAGAAGGAGTGGGTGGCCCACGTCAACGAGATCGCCGAGCGGACGATGTTCATGCTGGCCGACTCGTGGTACCTCGGCGCCAACATCCCGGGCAAGCCCCGGGTGTTCATGCCGTATCCGGGTGGCGTCGGCCCGTACCGCCAGAAGTGCAACGAGGTGACGGAGGCGGGGTACGCCGGCTTCACCTTCGCGGCGGTCGAGCCCGTCGCCTAGATCGGGCCCGCCAGCGAACTGATGCGCCTTTTGGTCGTATGTGGCCCAAAACGCGCATCAGTTGCTCGGGTGCGAGCCGTTCAGGCGTCGAGGGAGGCGTAGACGGCGCGCAGGATGCGGTGGGCGCGATCGTCGCCCACCGTGCCCTCGCCCATGCGGTTCATCACGTAGGCCATGGTGAACCCGGCGTCGACATCGTTCACCACGAGCGACCCGCCCCACCCACCCCAGTAGCAGACGCGGGGATTGGGGCTGATCGGGGCGCGGGGTGAGTTCAGGCCGTACCCCACGCCGAACGTGACGCCGATGCCGAGCACGAGGTCGCGGCCGGCGGACTGGACGTCGAAGATGCGATCGATCACGTCCTTCGACAGCAGCTCGACCCCGCGGGCGGATCCGCCGGCCGACACGACCGATTGGGCCAGCGCCACGCTGCGGGCATTGCCGTGGCCACCGGCGGCCGGGATCTCGGCCCGGCGCCACGGCAGCTCCCACGACTGCTCGGCGACGAGTCGGGGGTTGGCGGCGCGATAGGGGATGGAGTCGCGGGGGATGTCGCCAGGGCTGCCGCCGCCGCCCGGCAAGGCGGGCGGCGGGATGACGAGCGCCACCCGGTGGTCGTGCTCGGGGCCGAGACCGATGTGGAAGTCGGCGCCCAGCGGCCCGGCGATCTCCTCGGCGAAGAACTGGCCGACGGTGCGCCCGTCGACCCGCCGCACGACCTCGCCGACCAGGTTGCCCTGGGTGATGCCGTGGTAGCCCGAGCGCGTGCCGGGCTCCCACCACGTGGCTTGGGCGGCCAGCAGCCCGGTGACCCGGTCCCAGTCGTACAGGTCGGTGCCCTCGAGGCGCACCTCCCAGCCGGGCAGACCGGCGGTGTGCGACAGCAGGTGGCGGACGAGGACGTCGTGCTTGCCGGCGTCGGCGAACTCGGGCCAGTAGCGGGCGACGGGCGCGTCGACGTCGAGCAGGTCCCGGCTGGCGAGGACCAGCGCCGAGAGGCACGTCATCGTCTTCGTCGTCGAGAACACGTTGATGATGGTGTCTTCCTGCCACGGAACGCCTGCCGCCTGGTCCTGGAGACCACCCCACAGGTCGACGACGAGCTCGCCGTCCATCGTCAGGGCGACCGACGCGCCCACGTCGCCCTCCTGCTCGAAGTTCTCGGCGAAGGCGTCCTTCACCGCGCCGAAGCCCTCATCACAACGTCCGCTGATGTCGGCCACTCGGCCCCCTCTCGTCGTCGGGCAACGTACACCGGACATCCGTCAGTCGTCAGCGAGGAACGTGCGGATGATCTCACCCACCTCTTCGGCGGTGTCGAACAGGACGAGGTGGCCGCCGCCGCGCACGACGTGCAGTGTCGCGTCGGGGATGAGCGCCGCCAGCACCCGGGCGTTGACGAGGGGTACGAGGGGGTCGTCGTCGCCGGTCAGCACCAGCGTCGGCGCCCGGATGCAGTAGAGCCACGGCAGCGACGTGTACGTCGAGATGGCCAGGATCTGACCGAAGTAGCCACGGAGGCTCGGCGGCCGAGCCAGGCGGGCCTGCTCCTCCTGCTGCAGATGGGCCGGGTCGCGCCGGGCCCGCCCGCCGTAGATCGTGGGCGCCACTTTCTCGAAGTAGGCACGGGAGTAGTAGCGGCGCGGCGTGATCATGTGGCGCAGCACGGATGGCCGGCCCGGCCACGAGAACGATCCGGCGACCGTCGAAGCGAGGACGAGGCGCCGAACGCGCCGGGGATGGGCGATGGCCAGCTGCTGGGCCAGGACGCCGCCCCACGAGACGCCGAGGACGTCGACGCAGTCGTAGCCGAGGGCCTGCAGCAAACGATCGGCGACGTCGGCGTGCTGCGCCATGAGCAGTGGTACCCGCGGCGTGCTCGATCCGCCGGTGCCGGGGCTGTCGAAGGTGATGAGCTCGCGCCCGGCCAGCTGGTCCTGCAGCGGCTGCCACATCTCGAGGTTGCCGCCGATGCCCATGACGAGCAGCAGCGGTGGCCCGCTCCCGGTGATGCTCACCCGCAACCGGTGGGATCCGACGGTCACATACGTGCGCTCGACCGTCAACGGGGCCGCGGTTCGTCGGTCATCCTGTTGGTCTACTGCTGACGGACGTACCTGCCTGGTGCTGGGTCACCCGCAGGGTGGCGCCGGTTGCCGAGCTGGGTCGGTGCGGCGCGCTCGTTTCCGGCGCGCTCGGTCGTCCACTCCACCCAGTCGGTCCACCAGCTGCCGATGTGGCGAGTGGCGCCCTTCAACCAGACCTCCGCCCCTGGGGGCGTCTCGTCGCTCGTCAGGAAGCTGGCCTTCGGGTTGCCCGGCGGGTTGATGAGGGCCTGGATGTGCCCGCTGTTCGACAGCACGTACCGGCTCCTGCCGCCGTACACCTGGGTGGCCACGTAGGCGGCCTGCCAGGGCACGAGGTGATCGGTCGTGGCACCGATGACGTACAGATCCGACGTGATCTTCGACAGGTCGACCGGCGTCCCCAGCACCGAGAGCCTCCCCGGCTGCAGCAGAGCGTTGTCCATGAACAGGTGGACGAACTCGGCGTGGAGCGCGGCCGGCAGGTTCGTGGTGTCGCTGTTCCACGCCAGGATGTCGAAAGCGGGCGGGTCCTCACCGAGCAGGTAGTTCGAGACCCAGTAGTTCCACACGAGATCGTTGGGCCTCACCCAGGCGAACACGCGGGCCAGATCCCGACCCGCCAGCATCCCCTTGCGACGCGACTGAGCGATCGACGACTCGGCACTGCGCTGGGTCGCGAACATGTTCATGGAGCTCTTGGCTTCGGTGTCGATCGTGGTGACGGCGAGGGTGCTCGAGTTCACGAGCTCCCGGCCCGTTGCGGCCAGGTGGGCCAGCAGCAAGCGACTGGGTGATGCCGCCTGCACAGAACCCGATCAGGTTGAGGTCGTCGGACCCGGCGATGTCGCACGCCACCTCGGCGGCGTCGAGGCAAGCGCCGACGTAGGTGTCGAGCGACCAGTCGCGCTGCGCCGGCGTGGGGTTGCGCCACGAGATCGTGAACACCGTCAACCCCTGACCGACGGCGTGCTCGATGAAGCTCCGGCCGGGCGCCAGGTCCAGGAAGTAGAACTTGTTGACCTGTGGCGGGATGATCATCACGGGTCGTTCGCGAACCGCCGGCGTGGTCGGCTGGTACTGGATCAGCTCGAGCACCTCGCTGCGGTAGACGACGGCTCCGGGCGAGATGGCGATGTTGCCGCCCACCGTGAACGGCCGGGTATCGACCTGCGACGGCATGCCACCGTTGTGGCGCAGGTCGGAGATCATGTTTCGCGTGCCCTTCACCAAGGAGAGGCCGCGGGTGTTGGCGGCCCGCTTGAGCGCGGCAGGGTTGCCGACGAGGGCGTTGGTGGGTGCCAGCGCCTCGGTGACCTGCATGAGGGCGAAGCGGGCTCGTTCGGCGCTCTTCTCGTCGAGGTCGAGGTCGTCGACCGTGCCCAGCACCGCTTGGCGCGACCCGAGGTACGACTGGGCCAGCCGCCGCCACACGGGGTTCTTCCAGGCTGGGTCCGTGAAGCGGCGATCCTTGGGATCTGGCTCGACCGCCGAGATGCCGGCCAGCACGCGAAGCTGCTCCGCCGTCAGGCCGGCCAAGCTCGACGCCAGCACCATGGGCTCACGTGCGAGGCGGCCGCCCCACCGCGCCATGGCCGCTGCGATCTGCTGGCGGTTCAACCCGACGAACGGGTTCGCGCCCTGGATGGACGCCGTCGCCGGCGGCTCCACTGCGTCGTCGGCCCCCCGTGCCGGGGAGAATCCGGGCTCTGCCATGATGACTCCCCTCAGACGCTCGAGGCGGAGTGTACGCGTGACTTCCCATCCGGATCGACCCCGCTGATCGTCGTCTTGCGGCGGCCCTGCGACGCGACAATGCTGCCCGCCGGTGCATCGATGAGCGCGGGGACCGTTGCTTCGTGGTTGGCCGAGCTGGCGTCGACGCACGGCGACGCCCCGGCCCTGCTGTCGGCCGAAGGCGATCGGTCCTTTGCGGAATTGCAGCGTCGCAGCAACGAGGTGGCAGCGGGCCTGCGTTCGCTCGGTGTGAGCCGCGGCGACCGGGTGGCCGTCTTCCTTCCCAACGGTGTCGCCGGCGCGGAGCTGTTCTTCGCCACAGCGCAGCTCGGCGCCGTCGCCATCGGCGTGAACACGCGCTACCGGGCCGACGACCTGCACCATCTCCTCGACGTGTCGCAGGCCACGGTGCTCGTCAGCGCCGATCACTTCTTGGGCATCGACTTCGAGGCCATCGTGACCGAGGCGGTGTCCACGTTGACGTCGCCGCCTCGTGTCGTGTGGCCGGACGGCCTGCGGGCACTGAACGGCCATGGCCGGTACGAGTCCGACGATGCGCGACCCGACGATCTGGTGGTGGCCTTCACCACCTCGGGTACGACGGGTCGGCCCAAGCTGGCGGCCCACGACCACGGCAGCCTGGTTCACCACGTCGGCATCGCGGCGCGGGCCTTCGACGTCGGCCCGGCCGACGCCGGTCTCCTGGTGGTGCCGCTGTGTGGGACGTTCGGCTTGATCACGATGCTGTGCATGCTCGCCGGCGGCGCCCGACTGGTCATGCCCGACCACTTCGAGGCGGCCACCGCGGCGGCCCTGCTCGCTGCCCATCACGTGACGCACATCAACGGCTCCGACGACATGTTGCTCGCCATGATCGGCGAGGCGGGCGCGGCCGGACTGGACATCAGCTCGTGGCGCGAAGGCGTCTTCGCCGAGTTCACCAACCAAGGTCGGGCCATCGTCGACGCCGCCGAAGCGGTGGGGACGCGACTGACGGCGGTGTACGGGTCGTCGGAGACCTACGCCCTACTGGCTCGATGGCCGACCGACGCGCCGGCCGACGTGCGGGTGCGCAACGGTGGGACGCTGGTGGACGAGGCAATGGCCGTGCGAACGGCCGACCCCGCGACTGGGGAGGTCCTCGCGGCAGGGAGGCAGGGCGAACTGCAGTTCCGCGGCCCGAGCGTGCTGCGCGTCCACCTCGGCAATCCCGGCGCCACGCAGGCGGCGTTCACGCCCGACGGCTGGATGCGCACGGGTGACGTGGGGGTGTGCGAGCCCGACGGCCGCAGCTTCCGCTACATCGCCCGTCTGGGTGATGCGCTGCGTCTCGCCGGGTTCCTCACCGACCCGGTCGAGATCGAGCGGCGACTGCTGCTGCATCCCGGCGTGCGCGCCGCGCAGGTCGTCGGGGTCGCCGGTCCGAGTGGCGGCGACGTGGCGGTCGCTTTCGTCATCGCCGCCGATGAGACGCCGACGGAGGACGAGCTCGTCGGCCATTGCGGCGCCGGCCTGGCCAACTACAAGGTGCCGCGCCGGGTGGTGCTGGTGGAGTCCTTCCCGACCGTCGATGGGGCCAACGGTGTGAAGATCCGCAAGAGCGAACTGCGCGATGCCGCCCGGGCGATCCTGGCCGGCAGCTGAGCCGAATCAGCCCGGGACGTGCCCGTCGAGCCAGAGGCTCAGCAGGACCAGATCCTGGTACTGGCCGTCGCCGTCTTCCACGTGATCGCGCAGGACCGCCTCCCGGGTGAACCCGACGGCGGCGAACATGCTCTCGGCGCTGGTGTTGGTCGACATGATCTCGACCGTGAGCTTCTGCAGCCCGAGGGAGCCGGCGAGCGACAGGCCCTCACGGATCAGCGCCTGGCCCAGTCCCTGGCCGCGGCGGTCGGGCTGCACGATGATGCGGATGTCGCCGACATGGTGCACCCAGCCGGCTCCGGGCACCACGGTCACCAATGCTACGACGTCGCCGTTGTCGTCGACCACGACCGACCGGCGCGCCGGTACCGCCTGGGTCCAGCTGTTGACCGCGACCTGGGTGAGGAGCGTCCGATCGAGGAAGCTGCGGTCGCGCCGGGGAATGCGCTCGACAAAGGCTTGTACAGCCTGGCGGTGCTCGGCAGTGAGCGGGCGAACGTCGATCATGACAATGAGTCCTCCGCTGCCGCGACCGTAGCCGGGACGGTCACGTCACGAGTCGGTGTCCTGCTGCGGCTGCGTCAGAGGTGCTCGACGTCGCTGCGCTGGTTCACCGCGTCCCCCACGCGGACCTACGATACGCGCCACGCCCGACACGGGAAGCGATCGAGGTCTGACATGGCGACGAGGACCTGAGCGTGCGTGTGATCATCGTCGGCGCAGGGATCGGTGGCCTGTCTCTCGCTTTGTCGCTCCATGCGGCGGGCATCGAGGACGTCGACATCTTCGAAACCGCTCCCGTCGTCGCCGAGCTGGGCGTGGGCATCAACGTCTTGCCCCACGCGGTGCGCGAGCTGACGGAGCTGGACCTCGGCGACGAGCTGGCCGAAGCCGGGTTCGCGACGGGCGAGTTGGCCATGTTCAACAAGCACGGTCAGCGCATCTGGGCCGAACCTCGCGGTCGGGCCGCCGGCTACCGCTGGCCGCAGTACTCGATCCACCGGGGCCGGCTGCTCGGCCTGCTCCATCGGGCCGTGCTGCACCGGCTGGGCGCCGAGCGGCTGCACACGGGCTGCCGGGTCCTCGGGTTCTCGGCCGGTCCGTCGGTGCACGTCGTCGGGAACGTCACCGGAGACGTTGCGGCCGATGCGGTAGTTGCCGCGGACGGCGTGCACTCCACGATCCGCGCCCAGCTCTACCCCCACGAAGGACCGGCGCTGTGGAACGGCCAGACGTTGTGGCGAGCGGTCTCCGGCGCGCCGCCCTTCCTCGGCGGCGAGACCATGGTCGTCATCGGTCATTGGGGCCATCGCGCCGTCGTCTATCCCATCGCCGCCGAGCGCGACGCAACGGTGCTCACCAACGTCGTGCTCGAGGCCAAGACGGCCGCCGGCCAGCCCATGCCCCGCCAGGACTGGAACCATGCGGTCGATCGCGACGAGGTGCGCGCCCTGTTCGGCACCATGCGGTTCGGTTGGCTCGACGTCGCCCGCCTCATCGACGAGGCCGAGCAGTGGTGGCAGTACCCGATGGTGGACCGTGACCCTTTGCCTCAGTGGACGTTCGGTGGCGTCACCTTGCTCGGCGACGCCGCCCACCCCATGTACCCGGTCGGGTCGAACGGCGCGTCGCAAGCCATCATCGATGCTCGCGTGCTGGCCCGCGCCCTCGCCGTGGAGCCGTCGGTCGAGGCGGCGCTGGCCTCCTACGAAGCGAACCGGCGCCCAACGACCGAGACCATCGTGATGGCGAACCGCATGGTTGGCGCCGAGCAGTGCATGGAGCTGGCCGAGGCCCGGGCGCCCGACGGCTTCGAGCGGATCGAGGACGTGTTCGCCCCGGGAGAGCTGGAAGATCTGGCCGCCCACTACAAGCGGCTGGCCGGCTTCGACCCGGCCACGTTGAACGAGCGGCCGTCGCTGAGCGTCGACAGGGACGACCGTGACCGCGGTCGGCGCTGATCAGGTCTCGCCGGCGACGTACTGCCAGATCTGGGTGAAATCGCTGCCGGGCAGCGCCGCGTCGGCCCGCTGCCACACGTCGCTGACCCTGCGGCCGACCGTGTCGGGGGTGTTCGCCTGATCCACCATCTCGACGTAGAGCCGTACGTCCTTGGCCATGAGGGCGGTGCGGAAGCCGGCGTCGTAGGTGCCCGTGAGGACCCGTCGGGGAAACTTGTCGACGGTGGCCGAGTTGCGGCCGCTGGACGCGTTCAACACGTCGACCATCATCGCCATATCCAGGCCATGGGCGCGGCCGAACGCCAGGGCCTCCGAGGTGGCGGCGAGGGCGGTGGCCGACAGGAAGTTGTTGAGGAGCTTCATGGCCTGGCCCTGCCCGGGGTTCGACCCGACGGGGAAGATGTTGGCGAACGCCTCGAAGATGGGCCGGTGGGCCTCGAGGACGGCGTCGGGGCCGGCATACATGAGGGCGACGGTGCCAGCCTTGGCCCCGGCGGTGCCGCCCGACACCGGTCCGTCGGCGTAGGTGATGCCGATCGGTCCCAGCATCGCCGCCGCCGTCGTGGCGGCGGCCGGCCCGATCGTGGACAGGTCGACGACGGTGACGAGCCGGCGGGCCGGCGCCGCCGCGATGGCGTCGACGACGGCCAGCGTGGCGTGACCGTCGGGGAGGCTGAGCAGGACGGTGTCGGCTCGGGCGGCGATGTCGTGCACGCTGGCCGCCGCGGTCGCTCCGGCTGGCAGCCGCTCCTGCGTGCCGGCGGCGTCGAAGCCCACGACGTCGAACCCGGCGGCGGCGATGCGTGTCGCCATCGGCCCGCCCATGTTGCCGAGGCCGACGAACCCGACGACGGCCGGCGTCACGAGACCGGCTCCGGCGTGATGCCCTCGGCCTCCAGAACCTGCCGGGCGAGACGGAACGCCTCGACACCGGCGGGCACGCCTGCGTACACGGCGATCTGGATGAGCGTGTCGCGGAGCTCGTCGAGCGTGCAGCCGTTCCCCAGCGCGGCGCGGAAGTGGGTCTTGAATTCCTCGGGGCGGTTCAGCGCGGCCAGCAGGCACAGGTTGTTCATGCTGCGCTGGCGGTCGCTCAAGGCCGATCGGCCCCAGACGGCACCCCAGCAGTATTCGGTCACGAGCTGCTGGAACTCGTGATTGAAGCTGTCGGCGGACGCCATGGCGCGCGCCACGTACTCCTCGCCCAGCACGCGCGTGCGCGCCTCCAACCCGATGTTGAACAAGTCGGCATCCATAGACGTTGTCCCCCTCGCCCTTCGACTTCTGACTGGAGCCTTACGATACGAGCGCATGACCGATGGGGGCGTCTACCAGGTGTACGCGCTGAAGTACGCCGAGCGTGACGCCCGGCGACCTGAGCACTTCCTCGGCGGCGACCCCGACGACGCGCCGATGCCCATGGACTACTTCGTGTGGGCCGTTGTCGGACCGGAGGCGACGTGGGTGGTGGACACCGGCTTCGGCGAGCCGGACGCGCGTCGCCGCCACCGGCGGTTGGTTCGAACGCCGGCCGACGCGCTGGCGACCGTCGGCATCGACGCCTCGACCGTGACCGATGTGATCCTCACCCATCTGCACTACGACCATTCGGGCGGGCTGGCCCACTTCCCTGCGGCCCGCTTCCACGTGCAGGATCGCGAGATGGCGTTCGCCACGGGTCGTCACATGACCCGTCAGGCCCTCAGCCATGCGTTCACCGTGGACCACGTCGCCGAGCTGGTCCGCGCCGTGCACGACGGGCGGGTGGTGTTCCACGCTGGCGATGACGCGCTGGACGACGGTCTCTCCGTCCACCTCATCGGTGGTCACACCGATGGCTTGCAGGTCGTGCGGGTGCGAACCGAGGGCGGCTGGCTCGTGCTGGCCTCCGACGCCACCCACTACTACGAGAACCTGGAGACCGGCCGGCCGTTCCCGATCGTGTTCGATGTCGGCGCCATGCTGGAGGGCTACGAGACGCTGCGGCGGCTGGCGTCGCCGGGTGGGGCGGTGATCCCCGGGCACGACCCCGCCGTGCTCCAGCGCTACCCACCGGCCGCCGCCGGCCTGGAGGGCGTCGCGGTGCGGCTCGACCGCGGCCACCTCTGATAGTGCTAAGACGGCCACGGAAGGTAGCATGTAGTCCAAGAACCGGAGCCCACGCCCTGACCTTGCGTGCCCTCCGGCCGGCAATCCTGCGCGGCGATGCACCGGGGCAGGTGACTGGTCAGAGATGGCGGGCATGATGATCGCTCTCAAGCAGAATCGGCCGGCGCCGAGGAGCACCAAACTGGCAGCGGTGCTGGCCACGACCCACGACGCCGTGTTCGGCTCGACGCCGGCGGGCGTGATCAGCAGCTGGAACCCCGCCGCCACCGCGCTCTACGGCTACAGCGCCGAGGAGATCATCGGCCATCACCGGGACCTCCTGATCGCCCCGGAGCGGCGAGCCGAGGAGGAAGCGATCCTCGACCGCGTCCTTCGAGGTGAGCCGGTCGAGCAGTACCACACGTCCCGAGTGTGCAAGGGCGGCTCGGTGGTGTCCGTGTCGCTCACCATCTCGGCGACGGTCGACGAGACCGATCCCGACACGGTGGTCGGCGCGATGATCGTGGTGTCCCGCCGGGTCGGCGCACCGCCCGATGCGCCCGATTGGTCGCCGGACTGGTCCCAGGAGGACGTCGCCGAGCGGAGCGTGCAGGCCGATGCCGCGCAAGATGCACGCGCCGCGCAGTCGCAGCAGGCCCAGCGCATGGAGGTGCTGGGACAGCTCGCGGGCGGTGTGGCCCACGACTTCAACAACCTTCTCGCGGTGATCCTGAGCTACTCCGACTTCGTCTCCGAGGAACTCGCTTCCACCACGGATCCGGCACCGGATTGGGACCAGTGGCGGGGCGCGGTGCAGAGCGATGTGGGGCAGATCCGCCGCGCCGTCGAACGGGCGACCGAGCTGACGCGCCAGCTCCTGGCTTTCGCTCGCCGGGAGGTGGTGCGACCGCGGGTGCTCAACCTCAATGACGGGGTCGCCGAGATCGAGGAGCTGCTCCGGCGTACGGTCGGCGCCGACATGGAGTTGGCGACGAGCCTGCAAGAGAACCTGTGGCCGGTCCTGGCCGACCCGGGCCAGCTCGAGCAGGTGCTGGTCAACCTGGCCATCAACGCTCGCGATGCGATGCCAGGTGGGGGCAGGCTGCGCATCGACACCGCCAACATCACCGTCGATGCCGACTTGGTGGCGGGCGGCTCCTCGGCCAAGCCCGGGCGATACGTCCGCCTTCGGGTGAGCGATACGGGCACCGGCATGTCGAGCGAGGTGATCGAACACGCCTTCGAGCCGTTCTTCACGACCAAGGCCGACGGGAGCGGAACCGGACTCGGCTTGGCCACGGTGTACGGGATCGTCACGCAGGGCGAAGGGACCATCGGCATCCAATCCATCCTCGGTGCAGGCACGACGTTCACGATCATGTTCCCGGTGACGGAGGGGCCGAGGGTCCTTGCGGAGGAGGACGTGGCCTACAAGCGCAGGACCCAGGGTGAGACCATCCTGGTGGTCGAGGACGAAGAGGCCCTCCGCGACGTCACCGAGCGGATCTTCACCCGGGACGGCTACCGCGTGATCACCGCCGCCAACGGGCCAGAGGCGATCGCGCTGGCCGAGAGTCACGAAGGCGAGATCCAACTGCTCGTCACCGACGTCGTGATGCCGAAGATGCTGGGCAAGGAAGTGGCGGAACGGATCCGCCAGATCCGCCCCGGTATCAGGGTGCTCTACATGTCGGGCTACGCGCAGCCCGTTCTCGCGTCGCAAGGGCGTCTCGACCCTGGTGTGGCCCTTGTCGACAAGCCCTTCTCGGCGGCGGTCCTGCTCGCCAAGGCGGGCCAGGTGCTGAACGACCACAGCTGACGACCGTCGTCACCGTGGCCACACGATCTGGTGAGCCAGGTCGACGAAGGCCGGCGCGGCGGTGCTCAGGTCGGACAGGGCACGGGATTCTTGCAGTCCGCGACGTCCGGCCGGCTCGCCCGGGCCCGATCGAGGGGCCTGCGGCCACGGGTCTCCCCGCTGTTCACCGGTCGTTGGGTTGACGTCACCGCCGGTGTCCTCCGCGTGCCCCGTTGGGCGATGGCCGAGGCGATCGACGCCGTCGACCGTGACCACGGCGGCATCGACGCCTACCTGACGCAGCGCGCCGGCCTGTCGCCGGACGTGCTCCAGCGGCTCCGGGCGATCCATGTCGTGCCCGCCGGCTCGTCGCGCGGTCCGGACCGGTCATGACCGTGCGGGTGGCGATCGTCTCGGACACCCACCTGTCGCCGGCGGCGCCCCAGGCCGACGGCAACTGGGACGCGGTGCTCCGCTACGTCGCCGCGACCGAGCCCGAGGTCGTCGTGCACGCCGGCGACCTGTCCCTCGACGGTGCGAACCGCGTCGAGGATCTGCGCCACTCGCGCCGGCAGCTCGACCGCCTCGACGCGGCCTGGTACGCGGTGCCCGGCAACCACGACATCGGCGACAACCCACGGGCCGACGCGCCCCCGGATGTGGCCATCAGTGCGGCCCGCCAGGAGCGCTGGCTCGAGGTCGTGGGTCCCGACCATTGGGCTCTCGATATGGACGGTTGGACGTTGCTGGCGATCAACGCCCAACTCCTGGACTCCGGCCTCGACGCCGAGGAAGGTCAGTGGCAGTGGCTCGAAGCGTGTCTGTCGGAACGGCTCGATGACGAGGCGACGGTGCTCGTCCTGCACAAGCCGGTGGTCGCCGCCGGCGACGAGATGGCCGCCGCTCCGCCCTACCGGTTCGTGCCCCCGCCGGCGCGCCACCGCTTGCTGGCGCTGCTCACCGGCCGACCGGTCGAGTTGGTCGTGAGCGGCCACGTCCACCAGTACCGCCAGCTCGACCTCGTGGGCTCACGGCATGTGTAGGCCCCCACGACGTGGGCGGTCCTGCCCGAGGAGATGCAGCCGACGTTCGGCGCGAAGCGACGCGGCGTCGTGGTGCTGGAGCTGGGCGAGAACGGGCGCTTCGATGCACAGCTCGTCGAACCGGCCGGCCTCGGGCAGTTCACGCTGCTCCACGACATCCCGAACCCGTACCAACACTGACGCCACCGTCGATCCCACTAGCGTCGCGACGGCATGACGGTGACGCGATCGGTCGGATTGGTGATAGTGGCGGCAGCCCTCACGGTGGCGGCGTGTGCCGACAGCAAGACGACATCCTCAACCACGACCGCGGCATCAGTGGCGCCGTCCACGGCAGCGGGGGCGAGCACCACCGCCGGCGCGCCCACGAGCGGAGGGAGCAGCAGCACCGTGTTCGAGCAGGGCAGGATCGACGAAGGCCTCAAGCCGTACATCGACATGGCGGTGGCTGACCTCGCCCGTCGCTTGGGTGTCGATCCGAGCGCTGTGTCGACGCTGTCGGCGGTCGTGGTCGTCTGGCCCGACAGCAGCCTCGGTTGCCCTCAACCGGGGATGAGCTACACCCAAGTCCTGGTGGACGGCGCCCTCATCGAGCTGGGTGCCGGTGGCGTCGTGTACCGCTATCACAGCGGCGGATCGACCAAGCCGTTCTTCTGCGACCAGCCGCTGCGCCAGCCACCATCGACCGGCGACAGCTGACCGCGGTCGAAAAACGACCTCTTGTGGTGGCCCGACCGCCCTTCTAGGTTGACGGCGCGTGAACTGCCACGAGGAGGAGCCACATGGCGAAGAGGTTCGTTTCCCTGCTGTCGGGCGCCGCTCTCCTCGTCAGCCTCGTCGTGCCGGCCACGACCGCCGGCGCGCAATCGGCCCCGCCGCCTCATTCCGCTAGCGCCGCCGGCGCCGCCAAGGTCCTCGGCAAGAGCGCCACCGGCAGTTACGTCGTCGTGCTGGCCGCCGACCCACTGGCCAAGTCGGTGGCTCCCAACCAGCTCGACGCTCCGGCGGCCCGCGCCCGGGCATCGACGATGAAGGCGTCCCACGCGACGGTGCTGCGCGACGCCGGGCTCAGCAGCAACGTCAAGATCCACGACTACACCAACGCCCTCAACGGCTTCTCCGCACTGGTCGACTACGACGCGGCAGTGGCCATCGCCGCCGATCCGAGGGTGGCCCTCGTGGTGCCCGACGAGCTGCGCCACGTGCAGACGGACTCGAGCCCCGGCTTCCTGGGCCTCGACCAGCCCGGCGGGGCGTGGGACACGGGCCTCACCGGCGCCGGTGTGGTGGTCGGCGTGATCGATACCGGAATCTGGCCGGAGCACCCCAGCTTCGCCGACGACGGTACGTACCCGCCGCCGCCCGAGCCCCTGGACACCACCGAGCGGTCTGCCTGCGACTTCGGCAACACCGCCGTTGACCCCAATGACGCTCCTTTCACTTGCAACAACAAGCTGATCGGCGCGCGGGAGATGCTCGACACGTACCGCGCCCTCATTCCCATCGAACCGGGTGAGTTCGACTCGGCGCGCGACGACGAGGGTCACGGCACCCACACGGCGTCGACGGCGGCCGGCGATGCCGGCGTGCCGGCGCAGATCTTCGGCGTCGATCGGGGGATCATCTCGGGCATCGCGCCTCGCGCGCAGATCATCGCCTACAAGGCGTTGGGGCGCCAGGGCGGGTTCACGTCCGACCTCGCTGCCGCCATCGACCAATCGGTGGCCGACGGCGTCGGCGTCATCAACTACTCCGTCGGCGGGGGCGCCAACCTCCTCACGGGCGACACGCTCGCCTTCCTCTTCGCCGCTGACGCCGGTGTCTTCGTGGCCACATCGGCCGGCAACGACGGACCGGACCCCGCCACGATCGGCGGCCCGGCCGACGTCCCGTGGGTCACGGCGGTCGGCGCCAACACCCAGAGCCGCTTCTTCTCGGGCACCGTGCAGCTGGCGGGGCGACCGAAGCTGAAGATCTCCGGGGCCACGGTCACCCTCGGCACCGAGCCGCTGCCACTCGTGGACGCCGCCGCCGCCGGGAGCGATCTCTGCCTGGACGGCAGCCTCGACCCGAGCGTGGTGACGGGCAAGATCGTGCTGTGCCGGCGCGGCGGCAACGGCCGAGTGGACAAGAGCCTGGCCGTCCTGCACGCCGGCGGCAAGGGGATGGTCCTCTACAACAACAACGACGACGACAACCTCTTCACCGACAACTTCTGGGTGCCGACGGTGCACGTCAACTTCACCGACGGGATGAAGGTGAAGACGTACCTCGCGGTGACGGCGGCGCCGGCGGCCACCCTCGTTCCCGGCCCGAACACGACGTCACCGAACGCGCCGGAGACCACCATCTTCTCCTCGCGCGGTCCCAGCCCGACGGCCGCCGACATCATCAAGCCGGACATCACCGCGCCGGGTCTTCAGATCCTGGCCGGCAACTCGCCGATGGGTGATCCGGGCGCCGGCCAAACGGGTGAGCTGTTCCAGGCGATCGCCGGCACCTCCATGTCCAGCCCGCACATCGCCGGCATCTACGCCCTCCTCAAGCAGGCCCACCCCGAGTGGACCGCGGCGATGGCGAAGTCGGCCATCATGACGACGGCCAACACCCAGGTGCGCGACAGCGATCGCGTCAGCCCGGCCGATCCGTTCGACATGGGTTCCGGCCAAGTCGATCCGGGTGTGGTGGCCGACCCGGGATCGGCGTTCAACCCCGGTCTCGTCTACGACGCCGGCATGCTCGACTACCTGGGCTTCCTCTGCGACGAGGATGAGTCCATCTTCGCCGACCCACAGGCCACGTGCCCGCTGATCGAGGGGGCCGGCACCCCGGTCGACGCCGTCGATCTGAACTACCCGTCGATCGGCGTGGCGGCGCTGGCCGGTACGCAGACCGTCACCCGGCGGGTCACCAGCGTGGCCGATGTCGAGGTGGACTGGCAGCCCACCATCACCGCACCCGACGGCTACACCGTCGCCGTCACGCCCGGCCACTTGGCCCTCCAGCCGGGCCAGACGGCGTCGTACACGCTCACGATCACCAACGTCGATGCGCCGGTCGGCCAGTGGCGCTTCGGCGACATCACCTGGAACGGAGGCGGGTACGCCGCCCGCAGCCCGATCGCGGTCCAGGGGGTGCCGCTCGACGCCCCCGCCGCGGTAGCGGGCACGGGCACCCGTGGCTCGCTCGACTTCGACGTGAAGTTCGGCTACTCCGGCCCGTACACCGCGGCGCCGCACGGGCTGGTGCCGGCGACGGACACGAGTGGTGAGATCAGCCAGGATCCCGACCAGACCTTCCCCAGCCCCGACGACGGCGCCGGTGTGGACAAGATCCCGTTCACCATCCAGGGAGCCGAGTTCGTGCGCTGGCGCCTCGTGATGCCCGGTGACAACGACCTGGACCTGTACCTGCTGGATTCGGCGGGCAAGCTGGTGGCCCAGAGCACCAACGGCGGCACCGACGAGACCATCGATCTGGTGCGTCCGGCCGACGGCACCTACACGATGGTGGTGCACGGTTGGCAAGTGCCGAACCCACCGCTGGCGTACTCACTGTCGAGCTGGGAGGTGCCGGCCGAGTCGGGCGGCAGTCTCGTCATCGACGACGTGCCGACCGAGGCCGTCTCGTCGGCGACCGGCACCGTGTCGCTCAGCTGGTCCGGGCTCGACCCGGAGCAGAGCTACCTCGGCGCGGTGTCCCACGACGACGGCAACGGCAGGATCGGCCTGACGCTCGTGTCCGTCGACACCTGACGCCACGACCTCGCGCCCCTCGGCGTACTGACTGCGGTTGCCGTCGATTACGACACATATCGCGCATGAGAACGTCCAGGGCGACATCGATCTGCGGCCACGGAAAGTGTCGCCGGTAGGTTTGCCCGCATGGACTACCGCTTGCTCGGCCGCACCGGCCTTCGTGTCAGCCCGCTGTGTCTCGGCACGATGAACTTCGGTCCTGAGACCGACGAGGTCACGAGCCATCAGATCATGGGCGCGGCACTGGACGCCGGGATCAACTTCTTCGACACCGCCAACGTGTACGGGGCGACCGAGACGGAGCAGATCCTCGGTCGGTGGTTCGCGCAGGGCGACCGGCGGGACAAGGTGGTGCTGGCCACGAAGGTCTACGGCGGGCGGAACCCGTGGCCGAACACGTCACGCCTGTCGGCGTTGCACATCCGCCAAGCCTGCGAGGACAGCCTGCGACGGCTGCAGACCGATCACATCGACCTCTACCAGATGCACCACGTCGATCGGGACACGTCGTGGGACGAGATCTGGCAGGCGATGGACCTGCTGGTCGCTCAGGGCAAGGTGCTGTACGTCGGCAGCTCCAACTTCGCCGGCTGGCACCTCGTGCAGGCCAACGAGGCCGCCCGGCGCCGGGGCTCCCTGGGGCTGGTGTCCGAGCAGAGCCTCTACAACCTGCGGGCCCGCATGGTGGAGCTGGAGGTGCTTCCGGCGGCCCAGGGCTACGGCATCGGCATCCTGCCCTGGAGCCCGCTGGGTGGCGGCCTGCTGGGTGGCGCGCTCAAGAAGGTGACCGAGGGTCGTCGCGGCGCCGAACGGGTGACCAAGGCCGTGGAGCGCAACCGCGATCAGCTCGAGGCGTGGGAAGGGCTGTGCGCGGAGCTGGGCGAGGAGCCCGCCGACGTGGCGCTGGCGTGGCTGCTGCACCAGCCCGCGGTCACCGCGCCCATCATCGGGCCCCGTACCGGCGCGCAGTTCACGGGCTCCCTCCGGGCGCTGGACATCACGCTGGAGCAGGACGCCCTCGATCGCCTCGACAAGATCTTCCCCGGCCCCGGTGGCGCCGCGCCCGAGGCCTACGCCTGGTAGCGCCGAGCGGGTAACGCCTCAGTCGGCGACGGCGTCTCGGTACTGTCGGATCCGGTCGAGGTGGCCATCCACATCGGTCGGGCCGGCGTTGTGGGTCGCCACCGCCAGGTGGGTGGCGCCGGCGGCGCGCCACTTGTCGGCGTGACTGCGCCAGCGCTCCGGCGTCCCACCCGCGTACTGGGCCTGGGCCTGGACGCCGAAGCCGTCCATCGACAGGCCCGCCGCCTCCCGATGCCGGCGGATGGTCTCCAGGGCCTCGACCGACTTGTCCGGGCTGCCCAGCGGCATCCACCCGTCGCCGATCCGGGCGATCCGTTCCAGCACCACCGGCGCCGAACCACCGAACCACACGGGAACGGGCTGCGTGGGGCGCGGGTTGATGCCGGCCGCGCTGATGGTGTGAAAGGTGCCCTCGAAGCTCACGACGTCCTCGGTCCAGAGCCGGCGCATGACCTCGACCTGCTCCACCTGACGGCGGCCGCGGTCGCCGAAGGACTCGTTCAACGCCTCGTACTCGACCGTGTTCCAGCCCGTGCCGATGCCGAGCCGCAGCCGGTTGCCGGACACGATGGCCACCTCCGCCGCCTGCTTGGCGACCAGCACCGCCTGGCGTTGCGGCAGGATGAGCACGGTCGAGGCGAAGTCGAGATCGCGGGTGAGCCCGGCGGCGAAAGCGAAGAACGTGAGCGGCTCGTGGAACCCGACGTCCTTGTCGTAGGCGCCCCGGAAGCCGCCGGGGCGGTTGGGATCGGCCCCCACCACGTGGTCGTAGGCGAGCAGGTGGGTCATGCCCAGCTCCTCCACGCCCTGGATGTAGGTGCGCAGCGCGCCGGGATCGGCGCCGATCTCATGATGGGGAAGCACCGCACCGAGTTGCATGGTCTCGTCCTCGCTCGTGGGGTGGATGGGGGCCGCCATCAGCCGGCGAAGTGGCGCTTCGACCCGAACGTGATCGTGCGGAGGGTGCCGATGCCTTCGCCCTCGAGCTCGGCCGGAGCGCCGAATGCCGCCATGAGGCCCCCGACGTCGCCGACCAGTCCCCAGACGGTCTCGGCGGGAGCATCGATCTCATCTTCCACCTGCACGTGTGCCATCTTTCCCCCTCCGGTCAGCGACGGGCGGCCGACGCCGGCGAGCGTAAGTGGCCTCGCCGCAACCATGCCAGCTGCCGCCGCTCGTCCGGCTCGCCCCCCGGTAGTCTGGTGGGTGCAGAGCGGCGTCGGCGGCGTCGTGCGGCACCCGCTCCAGACCTCGGCAGGTACCTCAGCGGTTAGCCGATCCGACGGTCAAGAGGGAGCACGCTGATGGCGGAGTTGACGGTTGCGGTGCTCGATCGCCGGCCCATCGAGCGAAGCACGCCTCCGACGCTGACGCAGAGCGTCATGCCGACGAGCGCCGAGATCTCGCGGGCGCGGCGTCGGGCCCAGGGCAAGGGCGTCGTGATCGGCGCGCTGGGGCTCGCCTCCTACTGGGGTCTGGTCCTCGCCTCCACGAGCTTCGCCGTGCGAGTGGCCTGCGCCTTCGCGTTGGTCATCGCCGTGGTAGCGACCGCTACCAGCGTCATGCACGACGCCAATCATTCGTCGTTGACCGGATCGGCGCGATGGAACCGGGTGCTCGGCTACAGCGCCGATCTGCTCGGCGCCAGCTCGTGGCTGTGGCGGTTCAAGCACAACCACCTGCATCACGGCAACACCAATGTCGTCGGTGTCGACAACGACATCAGCCAGTCACCGTTCGCCCGGTTGGCCCCGCAACAGCCGTGGCGACCGTGGCATCGGTACCAACACGTCTACATGTGGTTCCTCTACGGCTTCCTCACGATCAAGTGGCTCGTCTTCGCCGACTTCTCGAACCTCGTTCGCCGGCGCGTCGGCGAGCAGCCACTGCCGCGCCGGCCTCGCCGCCGTGACCTCGCCCTGCTGCTGGCGGGCAAGGCCGTCCACGTGTCGTGGGCCCTCGTCGTCCCGCTGCTGTTCTTCCCGTGGTGGGCGGTGCTCGCCTTCTACGTCGTGTGCTCGTGGCTCGTCGGTTTCAGCTTGGCGGTGATCTTCCAACTCGCCCACTGCGTCGACAACGCCGACTTCTCCGTCGCCGACGCCCCGCGCCGCGGCGCCGACTTCGAGGCCTACCAGCTGCGCACGACCGTCGACGTCGACACCCGTGCGCCCGTGCTGCGCTGGATCATGGGCGGGCTCGATCATCAAGTGGAGCATCACCTTGCGCCGCGGTTGCCGCACACGATCTACCCGCTGGTCGCTCGGCGCTTGCGCCAGCAGTGCGCCGAGCGGGACATCACCTATCTGGTGCACCCCAGCTTCTGGGCCGGCCTCTGCGCCCACGCCCGATGGCTGAAGCTCATGAGCCTGCGCCCGGCCTGACGCTGGCCCGAGCGGCGCGGACCGAGCAAGATGGAGGCACTGCCGCGCCGAGCAGGTCGATCACTGGGGGTTGACATGGCAAGCGAACAGGCCGAGGCCGTCAAGGAGCAGCTCAAGAGCTTCGCTGGGGCGATCGATCCGAACATGGAGCTGCCCGAGCTCCGCGCCGTGTACGTGAACTTCGCGGCGTTGACCGGGGACCCGTCCGGCATCACCTGGACCGAGGTCGACGCCGGAGGGGTGCCGGCGATCTGGGCCGATCCGGTCGGCGGGGCCAGCGATCGTGTCATCGAGTACGTGCACGGTGGCGGCTACGTCATGGGTGCGGCGGAGTACTACCGCAAGCTCACGGGGCACCTCGCCAACGCCATCGGGTGCCGGGTGCTGAACGTCGACTACCGGCTGGCACCGGAGCATCCCCATCCGGCACCGGTCGAGGACGCCACCACCGCCTACCGGTGGCTGCTCGACCAGGGCATCGAGCCGGGTCACCTTGCCATTTCCGGCGACTCCGCCGGTGGCGGGCTCACCGTGGCGACGCTGCTCAGCATCCGTGGTGCCGGGCTGCCCCAGCCCGCGGCGGCCATGCCGCTGTCGCCGTGGGTCGACATGGAAGGCACCGGCGACTCCATGACGTCGCGGGCGGACCGCGATCTCCTCGTCGGGGCCGACGGGCTCAAGGGCATGGCCGACGCCTTCTTGCAGGGGCAGGACGCCCGCGATCCGCTGGCGGCGCCGCTGCACGCCGACCTCAGTGGGTTGTGCCCGCTGTACGTGCAGGTCGGTGACGACGAGACGCTGCTCGACGACTCCGTCCGCCTGGTCGAGCGGGCGCGGCAGGCCGGCGTCGAGTGCCGGCTCGACGTGTTCCCGGAGATGCAGCACGTCTTCCAGATGGCGGCGGGCAACATGCCGGAAGCCGACGAGGCCATCGCCCGTCTCGCCGAATGGGTCCGACCCCGCCTCGGTCTCAGCTGACCTGATCGTCGAGCTCGGCTTGCCGGCTGGCCACGTACCACGAGAACCAGCCGGCATAGCGGGCGCGTAGCGCCGGGTCGCGCCAGTCGTCGCCGGTGATCACCTTGCGGCAGCTCGGCGTGGCGCAGCTGCAGTCCATCGGCGCGGTGTCGACGTCGAAGAAGCAGTAGTCGGTGGTCAGCTCCTCGCCGGCGGCGACGTCACGCATCGCTCGTAGCACGACGTTGCCGGCGAGCCCGACGTTCGGCTCACACGAGTGGTTGATGAACAGCATCACGGGCTCGAACTCGTCGTCGGTGAGCGCGACGAGGTGGAGGTTGGCGGCGATGCGGATATCGGTCTCCTGCAACGACGCCGGGAGAGCGAGCATCGTGGCTGTGTCGACGAGGTGGCCGCCCTTGACGGCAACGACGTCGCCGGCAGCGATGGGCTCGACGGCGAACAGACCTCGTCCGGCAATGGTGCTCACGCCCCCCTTGCGCGCCTTGGGCGAGATCCACGACGCGACGGTCGGGCGGCGATCGTTGGCCCCATTCACGGCGCCCGACGGTACCGGCGACCGCCGACCGCTCCGGTCACGCCTCGCCGGCAATCAGGCGGGCGGCGGCGGCGGCGGCCAGCCCACCGGCGGCCCCGCCGATCACGTCGAGCGGGAGGTGGGCACCGACGCCCATCCGGGCGACCGCCGTGGTGGCGGCCACACCCCACGCCACCGGTCGCGCCGCACGAGGCAGGTAGGGCGTCACCAGCGCGGCGAGGGTGAACGCCACCGCACTGTGCCCCGACGGGAACCCCAGCCCGGACTGGGGGGAGCCGTGGACGGTGACGTTCTCGACGTGGGCGCTGGGACGGCCCCGCCCCACGAACTGCTTCACCAGCTTGCACTTGCCCCACACGGCGGTGCCGGTGACGGCGACGGTGACCGCCAGGCGCCGCTTTCGGCCGATGAGCGCCCCCGCCGCGACGACGTACACGGCGGCGAGGCTGCCGGCCTGCATCGTGACCGCCAGGGGCAGGACCGCCGGTTGCGGCACGTCGTTCAGGACACGGAACACCTGGTGCTCCGTCGGATGGATCTCGCGCCGCCGAGCGATGACTGCGGTGGCAGCCAGCACGGCCAGGCCGGTCACCGCCATGGTTCGGTCGCACGAGCGGCTCACGCCTCACCGCCTGATGCGGCGGCGACCGTCGCCCGCAGGGTGTCGAGTGCGCCAGGTCGTGCGGCCAGGCTGGTCCGAGACGCGCCGCTCAGGGCCCACGGGTGCAAGCGATCGAGCGCAGGACGCAGCGCGTCTCGTCCCACCGCGGCGACGGCGTGGCGGGTGGCCCGCTCAGGCCCGATCTGGAGCGACGACGACGCCAACAGCTCGGCGAGGTCGTTGGCCAGCAGCAGGTCGGACGCCGCCAGCTCGCTGAACCCGAAGTCGATCATCCACGCCTGGCCGTCGGCGGCGAGGAAGATGTTGGCCAGCCGCATATCGCGATGGGCGATGCGATGCACCCGCATGATGACCACCTGCTGCCAGATGGCGGCGACGACATCGTCGGTCACGTCGCCGGGATCGAGCCGATCGAGCGACTTCCCGTCGACCGCCTCGTAGGCCAGCACGAAGGCGTTCGGCTCGGCCGACGCGAGGGCGACGAACCGCGGGGTGCGGACGCCGGCCCCACTCGCCGCCAGGGCCACGAGCGCCTCGTGCTCCACCGCCCGGCGCAGCGACGAGAACGGCCGCTCGTCACCCAGGTCGCGCCGCAGGAGGCTCCGGTACAGCCGGAAGAGCAGGTCGGCGCTGCGCTCGTCGTCGCCCAGCGCCTTCACGAAGAGGCGCCCTCCATCCGTGCCGACGGCGAAGTACGGCGTGGAGCCTCGCGCGTCGAGGCTGGCCTGCTCGAGGCGGGCCAGCGGTACCCCGACGGCCGCCAGGCCGGCGGCGATGTCCTTGCCCCGGGGGCGACGCGACGGGCCGCCGAGCAGCACCACCACGGCGCTGCCGACGACCCAGCCGATGAGCACGGAGCGAGCGGTGTCGAACGAGACCGGCGCGGTGACCACCCTGGTCAGGGCGAGAGCGAGGACCAGGACCCAGCCCAACCGGCGCCAGTTGCGGCTCAGCCAGGGCGCGGCGGCGGTCACCGCGGCGGCGGCGGCGGCGATGCCGTACACCGACGGGAACCCCGGTCGGGTCAGCAGCCAGGCCCCGTCGTGCAGGTCCGCGGGCGCCGGCGCCGAGTCCGCCCCGACCGAGTCGAACAAGCCCGCCAGCATCGCGGCCACCACCCCAGCGAGGACCACCGCCAACGCCGGTTGCCATCGGCCCCGACGAACGACGGTGACCACCCCGGCCACCAGCAGCACGACGGCCAGGACGCGCGTGGTGACGACCACGATGTCCAGGATCCACGTGGGGATGGCCGACAGGCCGTGGGTGAGGCGGGATGCGAAGTCGATCAAGGCCTCTCCGGCCAACCATTCCAACAGCAGGGCCACCAGCGTGAGGCCGAGGGCGACGACGAGGCGCAGCAGGTCGGCGGGGGACCGCTCGACGTCACGGTGCGCCGCCTCGATCACCTCCACCGTTGGGGGCACGTCGACGCTCACCGGCGTCTGCCGGTCGGGTCGATGGGGGACAGCGGGCACGCGGGCACGGCTAATCGAACCACATCGACCGGACCGGTCAGAAACGGATCGCCGGGATCAGCGGTAGTAGCCGGTGACGTCCACGACGACGTGCGTCGGGGCGATGCCACCCCAGAGGTTGAGCTGGCGGTCGCCGCCGAGGGCGGAGATGACCGTCGTCGCCAGGTTCTGGCCCGGTCCGAACCAGTTGATGCTGGACGTGCCCTCGTACGGGGTGCCCGCCGGGCGCACCGCCACGAACCCGCCGCCGCCCTCGGTCTCGGTCACGGTGAACGTCATCGCGACGGCGGTGGCGCCCGTGGGGATGGCCTCGGCGCCGTTGGACGTGGCCACCGAGATGGTCCGGTCCTCGCCGGCCTGCAGCGTGCCGCCGGCCGCGGTGCGGCTGTCGTAGACGCGCTTGGGGCTGATGGCGTGGAACGCTCCGCTGGAGGAACCGCCGCCGATCTCGCGCCACGTCCCGGGCGTGCCGTCCAGCACGCACAGCCAGAGCGTGCCGGTGGCGTCCTCGTACAGCTCGCCGGCCTTGTGGGCGGTAGTGAGGGTGATGGGGGCATCGCCACCGGGCCGCAGCCGCACTTCGGCCAGGCCGCCGAAGAACTCGCCGCCGTAGGCGCCGGCGCCGCCAGTGAACCCGACGACGCCGGTGCCGAGGGCCTGCTTGCTCCAGCCGATCACGCCGATCTTCTGAGGACCGCCGCCGTTGGCGATACCGATGAAGGCGGTGCCGGCGCTCTCGAAGTTGGTGTCGAGAATGGTGTCGTTGTTGGCGGCGTGCGGCCCGGACTCGATGGTGAAGCTCGACGCCACCGTGGCGGCACCGGTGTAGTTGGCGCCCGTCCTGGCGGCATGGGGGTTCGATTCGAGGTTCAGCGCGAAGTCGTTCGGGTCGGTGGCGGCGGCCGGATTGGCCCCGACGATGCCGGCCACCCCCACCGCGGCGGCTCCGGCGGCGCCGATGGCCACCGTGCGCAGCAGGCTGCGCCGGCTCGATGTCGACGGGTTCTCGGGCGCGTCAGTGAGGTTTGCGATGTCGGTCATGGTCGCTCCTTGCGTCGGGGCCCTGGGAGGGACAGGCCCGCTTCCGTGGTCAGCACCTGTACGGCGAGCGGATCCAATCGGTTCGCGGCGCCGTCGGTGATCACGTAGGGCCTGATCCGTACCCGCTACGGATGCCCGTCGGACGATGCTGGTTCACCATGAGGACATGGCCGAGAACGCGCTCGACGGCGACGATGCCGAGCTGGCGCAGCGATTTCGTGATGGCGACGAGGACGCCGTGCGCGAGCTGTACCGCCGCTACAGCGGCGCCATGTACGCCGCCGCCCGGTGGATGCTGCGCGACGATTCGCGTGCCGCCGACGCCGTTCAGCAGGCCTTTCTCCAGGCGTGGCGATCAGCCGGCGGCTTCGACACCTCCCGGCCCCTGTCGCCGTGGCTCTTCCAGATCACCAGGCGGGTGTGCATCGACGCCATCCGCCGCAGCCGGCGGCGGCCGGTCACGACCGAGCTGACCGGCGAGGTCGATCTGGATGCCGGCGACGGCATCGCCGAGGTCGAGCGCTCGTGGACCCGGTGGGAGGTGCGCCGCGCCATCGACCGCCTGCCGCCGCGCGAACGCGACGTTGCTCGCCTGGCCTACGTCGACGGTCTGAGCCACCCCGAAATCGCGGGTCGGCTCGGTGTGCCGATCGGCACGGTGAAGTCGCGGACGTCACGCGCCCAAGCCCGGCTGAGCGGCGCGCTGGCCCACCTCGCGCCGGCCTGCGCCTGACGCTCGCCGCTCGTCTAACCGAGGGCGCCGTCGATCGCCAGGTTGGCGATCCGCTCGTCGTCGTAGCCGAGCAGCGCCGCGTAGTACGACGTCGTTGTGCTCGCCGAGCATGGGACCGGCGCGCGCAACCCGCCCAGGTGTCCTCGACAGCACGACTCGAGGCGCCTCGACGATGCACGAGTCGTGGACGGGATGCTCGACGGTCAGGAAGTGGTTGCGGTGCAGCAGCTGCGGATCGTCCCAGCACTCGCCGCTGTTCTGCACGCCGTGCACGGGCACGCCGCGCGCCTGCAGTGTCTTCTCCACCAGCGCGACCGAGCGTGTGGCGGTCCATGCCGAGATGCCGGCGTCGGAGAGCGAGCCGACCTCGGCGGCCAGCGCTCCACGCTGCTCGTCGTCCTCGCAGGCGATGGCGACCCAGCAGTCGGCGCCGGCGCACTGGTACACGCCGTGCGGTTCCAGGAACCGGTCGCGGTTGCCCATGCGGGTCGGGTCGGTCCCGTTGACGCTGTGGTCCAGGATGGCGGGTGCCAGGAAGTGGATCGCCGCCTCCGCCTGGGACAGGTCGAGGTACTGACCCATGCCGGTGCGGCGCCGGTGGTCCAGCGCCGCCAGCAGCGCCGCCACGGAGAACCGAGGCGCTACGTAGTCGGTGTAGGCGAGGAAGGGGCCGGCGGGCGACCGGTCGGGCCAGCCGGTCAGCTCGTAGAAGCCGGTGATGGCGCCAGCCAGGTTGCCGAAGCCGGCGAACGTGGACAGGGGACCGGTCTGGCCCATCAGGCTCGTGCTCATCATCACGAGTCCGGGGTTGACGCGCTGCAGCGACTCGTAGTCGAGGCTCCACGCCTTCATCACGCCCGGGGTATACGACTCGATGATGACGTCGGCCCACCGGGCGAGGTCCACGAAGATCTCCCTCGCCCCCGCGACATTGAGGTCGAGCGTCATGCCCAACTTGCCGCAGTTGAAATGGGCGTACTGCACGCTGCCTTCGTGGCCGAGGTCGCCCCGCAAGGCGCCGCCGCCCCCCCGAGCAGCGTCTGGTCGAGCCGGGCCTTCGATCTTGACGACGGTGGCGCCGAAGTCGGCCAGCACACGCGTCGCCAGCGGGCCGGCGTAGACCCACGTGAGGTCCACCACCTTGACGCCGGCGAGCGGCCGGCCCGACGACGCACCGGCGCGGTCGGCCACCGCTGGGCGGCGCGCTGTCGCCCCGGCACGAAGGCGCGGCGTGTCCTGACCGACGGCCGGCGGTGGCGCCAGCGTGGCCAGCGGCTGCCCCGTAGCCTTGACGAACGCGCCGGGACAGGTGCGGCCGCCCACCTCTTCCCAGTAGCCGCGATGGCCCAGGTGCTCGCTGGCCACCAGCTCTGCGGGCGTGGTGACCGGCGCCAGCAGCAGCCGGCGCCGCTGGGCCTCGGCGAAGAGCTCGGTTTTTGTCTTCGAACTGGTGAGCTTCGTGATGGCCGCCTTGGCTGCTTCCAGCTCGGCCGCGCCTTCCGGCACGGTCGCCAGCCGCAAGCCGAACCCCTCCCAGTCCCAATCGCGCATGGCCGCGTCGCAGTGGCCCTCCTCGTGCACCCACTCCATGAGCCGCCGGGTGTAGGGACCGATCATCTCGCCGAACAGCAGGGTGATGGACACGTAGCCGTCGAGCGTGGGGTAGACGAACTGCAGGTGGGCGCCGCCGAACAGGATGCCGCCGGCGGTCCGCTGCGCCGGAGGATTGTCGTTCGGCACCAGGAGGACGCCCGGGATGCCGGCCTGCATCACGGCCTGCTGGGCCGAGACGTCGACGTGTTGGCCGATGCCGCTTCGGGCCCGCTCGGCCAACGCCAGCAGCGCGCCGCAGGCGGCCTCGGCGCCGGCGTGCAGCCACGCTTGCGGCACCGCCGTGCGCACCGGAGCCCGGTCACTGTCGCCCGTCAGCGCCAGTGCACAGGCCGCCGCCACGATGGTGAGATCGGACGCCGCCCAGTCGGACTTGGGGCCGTCGGAGCCGAAGGCGCTGACGGTGACGTGGACCAGCGCCGGGTTGAGCGTGGCCATCGCCGCTCGATCGAACTGCGGACCGCTCTCGAGCAGCACGTCGGCCCCTCGGATCAACTCGTGCAGCTCGTCGTCGGTCTGGCACACGACGCTGGCCTTGCCGCGGCTGTAGGCCCACCACTCCAGGCCGTCGCCGCGCTGGCGGGCCGGGTTGCCTCCGGGCGGCTCGACCAGGATGACCTCGGCGCCGAGCGCAGCGAGGATGAACCCGGCCACCTGGCCACGGTGATCGGTGAAATCCAAGACGCGGTACACGGACAACATCGAAGGCCTGCCCCCCAGACCCGGCCGGAACGGCCGTCACACCATCCTGCCAGGTGCGCGAGCACGGCCGGCAAACGGCCCCGTTCCGGCCGGTCAGGGGAAGGAAAGGGTTGGTTTCAGGCCCTCGTGATGGCGAAGCCGTGGGTGAAGCGGTTGTCCGGGTCGACCGCACCCTTGATGTCGGCCAGCCGCTGCCGCTGGTCGTCGTGATAGGCCTCCGGCGTGCGCCGCTGGCGCTCCATCCCGTTGAGGAAGTTGAGGTAGGCGGCACCGGTCACGAACGGCGCCAGCTGCTGGCGGGTGCGGGTCAGGGGCGCATCGAGCGCCTCGGCCGACGCGCCGTCGGCTGCGAGGCCCAGCATGTAGAGCACCATCTCGCCGGAGCGGCCGCGCTCGTTGGCCGTGCCCGACGCCTTGGTGCGCATGGCGCCGCCGGCATGGCGGATCTCGCTGAAGACGAGCGGCGGCGGCCCGAAGCCGTCGGACACGGTTGCGCCCACGAGGACGTCGATGGCGGCGTCGGGCAGCGTGTCGAACCACTCGGTGGTGCCGCCGGCCGGCATCGGGTCGACCGGATCGTTGCTGATGTGGCCGGCCTCGGTGAGCGGCATCGGCCCGAACATGTCGATGGCCGGGGTGCGCCACGTCCGCCACTGGTCGATCAGCGTTTCACCGGCGGCGAGGTCACCGGACCAGGCGCCGCGAACGATCACGAACGAGCGGCCCCGTACGGGCTCGGGGACCTCCTCGAAAGGCGGGAAGTTCATGATGACGACGGCCGATGTGAGCTCCTCGGGAACATCGACGATCCAGTCGCGCCAGCGGGCCATCACGTCGTGGGCCATCTCGACCGGGTAGAGGAGGTTGCCGCCGTACACCGTGTGCATGGGGTGCAGCTCGATCTCCATGCCGGAGACCACGCCGAGCGAGCCGGCACCGCCGCCCTTCAACGCCCAGAACAGCTCCGCATGCTCATCGGCGCTGGCGCGGACCTTGATGCCGAGGGGGGTGACGATGTCGAAGGCGATGGCGCTGTCAGCGGCGAGACCGTAGCGACGGGCCAGCCAGCCCATGCCGCCGCCGAGCGTGTATCCGATGGCGCCGACGTCCGTGCTCGAGCCGAGCAGCGGCGCCAGCCCGAAGACCTGCGCGGCGGAGAGAACGGCGCCCCACTTGGCGCCCGCCGAGACGTAGGCCGTTCGGTTGACAGGGTCGACGGACACCGCCGTCAGTTCGGCCGTCACGATGAGCACGGCGCCGTCGGCGGGACGGGTCGAGCCATGACCGGTTGCCTGCACGGCGATGGGGGCGTCGACCCGACGGGCGAAGCGGACGGCCTCGGCGATGTCGTCGACCGTGGCGGCCACGACGATGACCGAAGGGTATTGGTCGACGGTCAGGTCCCACGAGCGGCGGGCGGCGTCGTAGCGGTCGCTGCCGGGGGAGAAGACACTGCCGGTGATGTGGGGTCGAAGCTCGTTGACGGCGGCGTCGAACTTGGTGGGGATGGCGGTGATCGACATTGGTGGGCTCCTTGTGTGGGGGTATGGAAGGAGCGTCCACCTCAGCCCTTGCAGCGTGCTGAACGCGGACTTGGCGCGTCGCATCAAGTCGTTTGCTAGCGCGAACGCGAAGCGCCCCGAGGCCCGTAGCCCCGGGGCGCTTCACATCGATGTTGCGTTGGTCAGCCTCGGCCGCCCCGCAGCAGCTGGCCCGGGGTCGCCCCGGTGCATTCGCCCGACTCGAACGTGACCACGCCGTTCACGATGATCTGGTCGTAGCCCTTGGCCCGCTGGACCCGGCGCCACTCGCCACCGGGAAGGTCGTACTCGGCCTCGCCGATCCACGGCGGGTCGATCTCCAGTTCCTCCATGTCGTAGACGAGCACGTCGGCGGCGGCGCCTTCGCGCAGCGTCCCGCGGTCCCGGAAGCCGGCGGCATGAGCAGCAAGGGCCGAGAGCCGGTAGTGCGCCTCCTCCAGCGTCACGACACCTTCGTCGCGCACCAGCCACGTCAGGAAGTCGGTGGTGTAGGCGCCGCCCGTGAAGAACTTTGTGTGGGCGCCGCCGTCTGACACGCCAGGGATGGAGTAGGGCGACGACAGCATGTCGGCCATGAACTCGGCGTTCGAGCCGCGGTCGGGCCCCAGGAACTCGACGTTGAGGTCACCGGCCAGCGAGAGGTCGAGCATGACCTCGATCGGGTGCTTGCCCTGCTCCTCGGCGATGTCACCGACGCTGCGGCCCACCACGGACTGGAGATCGGCCTGGCGATTCACGCCCTGGATGATGAGGTTCGCAGGGTTGCCACCGACGCCGGCTTGGATGATGCGCAGCCGGCGGTCGGCCTCCTCGGCCTCGTCGATCAGCGCCTTGCGCAGTTCGGGGTCCTGCATCTTCTCGATCTTCTCGGCCTTCGTCCCCGTGGTGACGGCGCGCCATGCCGGCGAGGCGTCGTAGAGGTTCCAGTGCTCGAGCGTGAAGGCGAAGCCGGCGCGCCCGGTGCCGCACTGGGCGAACATCGGCAAACCCTTCTCGCGGCAGCGCTCGATCCAACGAATGGACTTGCGATGCACCTCGGGGTCGTTGCGTGACGGCACCACGACGTTGAACAGGATGGGACGGTTCGCCACCGCCGCCAGCTTCTCCAGGAACGCCAGATCGGAGCGGATGTCGCCGGTCGCCTGGGTCATCTGGATGAAGCCTTCGTCGCGCTCGGCCAGAACCTGGGCCAGGGCGAGGATGTCCTCGTCGCACATCGTGTCGGTCACCATCGGGGTGCCGTCGAAGTCGGCTTGCACGGAGTTCGGCCCGAGGCGCTGGATGGAGAAGCCGCACAGACCGGCGTCCATGCCCTCGTGCAGCAGGCGCTGCATCTCCTTGCGCTCCTGGTCGGTGGCCGCCCTCGACTTGGCTGCTTCGAGGCCCATCACGTACGTCATCAGTGACGCCGTTGGCATGTACTGGATGACGTTGACGCCCTTCGGCGCGTTGTCGAGCGAGTCGAGATACTCGGGGATGGTCTCCCAGTCCCACGGCATGCCCTGGCGCATCGACTCGTACGGGATGGCCTCGGTACGGGTCATGGTGAGCATGGAGCGGTCGCGGAAGTCGGCTTTGCACGGCGCGAAGCCGAAACCGCAGTTGCCGAGCACCACCGACGTCACACCGTGCCAGCCTGAGATGGTGCACCACGGATCCCACCGGATCTGGGCGTCGTAGTGGGTGTGCAGATCGACGAAACCTGGTGCGACGATCTTGCCCGACGCGTTGATCACTCTTTCGGCGACGCCGCGTGCGCGCCCCCGATCTGCGTGATCTTGCCGTCCTTGATCCAGACATCGGCCTGGTATCGAGGAACTCGTGTCCCGTCCACCACGGTCCCACCAGTGATGTGGATGTCCGCGTCAGTCATCGCGATCCCCTTTCCCCTGCTAGCAGATTATCGCTCGGCCGGTCGCGTGGTCGAAACGGCCGGAGGCCGAACACGCGCCGTCGCGGGACCCCACTCGTTTGAGACCTACGCTGAACAGCATGTTCAAGCGCATCCGGCGAGGGTGGGAACTGACGAAGAAGTCGTGGGGCGTGGTCCGCTCCCACCCGGGTCTGGTGCGGCTGCCGATCCAGGGCGGCGCCTTGGCCCTGATCTTCGGCGTGCTGCTCGGTGTGCCGGGAGGGCTCTTGCTGGCCGCCGACGAGGGTTCGGCGGCGGCGAAGGTCGGCGGCGTCGTGCTCATCGTCATCGCGGCGTACGTGGCGTCGTTCTTCGTCGTCTACTTCAACGTGGTGTTGGCGGCCGCGGCCAACCAGGCGCTGACGGATCAGCCCGTCGTCCTCGGGGCGGCGAGGGCCACCGCTCGGGAGCGGATCGGCGTGATCGCTGGTTGGGCGCTGGTGTCGGCCGTGGTGTCACTGGTGATCTCTTTCCTTCGCGACAAGGGCGCCGCCGGCGAGGTCGTGGCCGGCATCGGCGGTGCGATCTGGTCGTTGGTGACGTTCCTGGTCGTACCGGTCATCGCCTTCGAGAAGATCGGACCGTTCGCCGCCATGCGACGGTCGGCGAGCTTGTTCCGGGCCCGGTGGGGTCAGCAGGTCACCGGCAACCTGGTCATCGGCGGCATCGCCGGTTTCGTGGTCCTCGCCGGCGCGTTGATCGCGATCGGTGGTGTCGCGTTGCTGGCCACCGGCGACGGCGGCGCCGAGGTGTTCGGCGGCGTGCTGCTGCTCGTCGGGCTCGTCATCGCCATCGCCGGCGCTGTCTTCGCCGGTGCCACCCGGGGCGTCTTCGGCGTGGCGCTGTACCACTACGTCGCCGAGGACACCGCCGTCGGACCGTTCAGTGTCGAAGAACTGGAGAGCGCGGCCCGCACGCGCTGACGCACCCGGCGATGACGCACATGACCGGGCATCAGCTTTTCCCGAGCTGCAGCGCGTTGCGCCAGGTGATCCGGGAGCCCCGGTGGAGCAACGTCTGCGCGTAGATCGCCCCGGCGGCGCGCAGGACGAGGGCGATCGCCCCGACGAGCAGCACCGTCGCGACGACCACCTCCCACCAGCTGGCCGCGCCTGTGGCGATGCGCAGCGGCATCAGGAGCGGGGCGAACGGCGGGAGCAGCGACAGCACCGTGGCGGCCGTGGAGTCGGGGACCGCCCCGACCGTGAACACGATGAGGTACGCGGCCATGAAGGTCAGGGAGATGGGCGCCGCCGCTGCTTGGGCGTCCTCCTGGCGAGACACGAACGAGCCGGCCAGACGCGAACAGGGTGCTGTAGAGGAGGAAGCCGGTGACGAACCACAGCAAGGTCATGGGCACCGAAACCCAGATCTCCGTCGGGATGTCGGCCCCACTGATGGCGAGGGCGACGATGCCGGCGGCGACGGCGACCACCATCTGCATCAGCGCCACCAACCCGATGCCGATGACCTTGCCAGCCAGGAGCTGACGCGCACGGACCCGCGCGAGCAGCAACTCGACCACCGCGCTGGTCTTCTCCTCCACGACCCCCGTCAAGACGTAGCCGCCGAAGGTCGTGACCGAGATCAGCAGCAGCACGGCGGTCACGAAGCCCACCAACAGGCCGGCACCGTCGTCGTCGCTGGGGTCAACGGTCACGGCGCGCAAGGGGGTGGGTGCCACGAGCGCAGCGGCTTCGGCGGCCGACAGCCCCGCGGCCTGGGCCGCCTGGGCGGCGGAGGCGGCCCGCCACGCCGAGTCGAGCGTGCGTTCGACGTCCGTGTCGATCGACTGGTGGAACAGCACCGAACCGTCGGCCGCCAGGATGACCGCTTCGACGTCACCGTCGCGCAGGGCGGCCTCGGCGACGCCGCGGTCGGGTTCGGGCACGAGGGTGACGGCCACATCGTTGAGGGTCGCGGCGTCCAAGACGGTCTCGGCGAGTCGGGATGGCGCCGTGCCGACCACTGCGACGCTCACCCTCGACGGCCCGTCGTCGCTCGACAGCACCCGGTGGAGGATGCCGATGCCGATGATGAGCACGGCGATGAGGACGGTGAAGACGACGAAGGCGCGGGAACGAAGACGCAGGCGCAGCTCGCGCTGCGCCACGAGCGCGATCATCGACGACGACCTCACGGCGCGTCCTCCTGCTCGGGCTCGATTTCCACCGCGGTACGGCCGACGGCGGCGAGGAACACCTCGGAGAGCTCAGGCGGCTCGAAGCTGAACGACGCCAGTGGGGCGGCGACCTGGGCATCGGCCAACATGCGGCTGAGATCGACATCGGGTTCGACCTGGACCACCAGGTGCTGCGGCTCCTTCACGATCACGGTCCCGATCGCGGGCGTCCACGACACGTCGGTGGCGAACGTCAAATCGACGTAGCGGTGCGGCGACGATCGTCGTAGCTCGCCCACGTCACCGGCCAGCACGACGCGGCCCCGATCGATGATGACGACATTGCGGCTGACCTGCTCGACCAGGTCGAGCTGGTGGCTGCTGAAGAGCAGGGCGGCGCCGGCCTCCACCCGCTCGAGCAAGACGTCCTTCAGGACCTCGGTGGCCAGCGGATCGAGCCCGGCAAACGGCTCGTCCAGCACCAGTAGTTCGGGATCGTTCACGAGCGCGAGCGCCAGCTGCACCCGCTGCTGGTTCCCGCTCGACAGAGCCTGGACCTCGGTGCCGGCGCGATGTGACAGGCCGAGACGTTCGAGCCAACGATCCGTGGCGCGCTCGGCGTCGGTCCGGTTCAGCCCGGTCAGCCGGGCGAAGTACACGACGTGCTCCCGCACGTGCATCTTGGGGTACATGCCGCGCTCGGACGGCATGTACCCGATGCCCGCCCGCATGCCCGCCGTCATAGGTGAGCCGTCCCAGCGGACCTCGCCGCCGTCGATGCTCACGACGCCCAGGACGGCACGCATGGCGGTCGTCTTGCCGGCCCCGTTCGGGCCCAGGAATCCGAGCAGCTCACCCCGCCCGACGGACAGGCTGACGTCGTCGAGGGCGACGACGTCGTCGTAGCGCTTGGAGAGCGAGCGGACCTCGAGCACGGCTCTCCTCCTCTCGTCGCACAGAGGGATACCCCACGGACGTGGCGGCAAGACATCAGGTCGGCCGCGCCACCGTGTGCTTGGAGCGGCCGATGTATCAGCTCGCCTGGCTCGCCTCGGTGGCAGATTCCCGACCTCTCCACTCGGCTTCGGTGCCCGTGCCGATGCCGTGGTGTGTCGCGGCCCGTCGCACCCCTCATTCGGCGAGTCGCAGCGCCACTGCCTGAGTGGGCGCGGGCGCCCCTGAGGCGCCACGATCGCCGGCGGAGCGCTGGCGAGCCTGGCGTCGCTCCAGCCGGCGCGCGAGGTACGACAGCGTTACGTTGATGGTCAGGTACGGCACGGCGGCGGCGATGAGGGCCGTGACGACGGCGGCGTTGTTGAACTCGCCGATGGCGCGCGCTCGGCGCAGCAGCTCTTCGGCGCTCACGACGAAACCGAGCGATGTGTCCTTCACGATTGTCACGACCTGGCTGACGTATGCGGGCAGCATCCGGAAGATCGCCTGAGGCAGTACCACGACGCGCATGACGATCCAGTACCGCAGCCCGAGCGAGGCTGCCGCCTCGCGCTGGCCGCGGTCCAGCGTGAGAATTCCTGCCTTGAGGATCTCGGCGATGGCGGCCGAGTTGTAGAGAACCAGGCCGATCACGACGCACCAGAACGGTGAGAAGCGGATCCCGTACTTCGGCAACGCGATGTAGGCGAAGATGATCGAGCGCGAGGAGCGGAATGGCGCGGAAGAATTCGACCCACACCCCGACGGGCCAGCGGATCCAACGCCGTTCGGCGGTGCGACCGAGCGCGAGGACCAAGCCGAGCGCGGTGGCCAGCACGATGGCCACGCCGGCCAACCGCAGTGTGACGAGCAGGCCGCCCCAGACGTACTGCCGTGAATCCCAGATCACACCCCAGCGCCGGCCTTCCAGCTGGCCGGCATCGTAGAAGCGCCAAACGATGCCGGCGACGAGGCCCACCAGCACGACGGCGACGGCGACCGACGCGACTGCGGCGCGGCGCCTGGCCCGCGGGCCGGGCTCGTCGTACAACACCGACGACGTCACCGAACGATCCGGACCCTGCGCTCGACGATGCCGGCAATGAGACCGGCGGGGATGGTGATGCACATGTAGAGCACGCTCACGACGGCCAGGGTGAGGATCCCTTCCGACGTTCCTTCGATCACCCGCGACAGCACCGTCGTGAGCTCGACGACGGAGATGGCTGATGCAATCGACGAGTTCTTCGTCAGTGCGATGAAGACGTTCGCCAACGGTGCCACGACGTTGCGCAACGCCTGTGGCAGCACGACGAATCGCATCGATTGGGTGAAGGTGAGCCCGATCGAGCGAGCGGCCTCGCCCTGGCCGAGGCCGACCGCGTTGATGCCCGATCGCACCGCCTCGGCAACGAAGGCACCGGTGTAGAGCGAGCAGCCCGCTACCGCGGCCGGAAAGAAATCGATGGTGATGTCGAGCTTGGGTAGGCCGAACACGATGAACAGCAGGATCAGCAACAACGGGATGTTGCGGAACGTTTCGACGTACACCAATCCGGCCGCCCGCAGCGGCCGGATTGGCGACACTCGCATCGACGCGATCACAAGGCCGATCACCATTGCGATGGCAAACGACAGCAGCGTCAATGACAGCGTGGTCTTGAAGCCCTCCCAGAAGAGGTCGCTGTAGTCACCGACGCTCACGAGTAGCGATCGACCGCCGGAGGCTCGACCTTGGCGGCATCGACGGTGCCGATCGTGGCGTCGTAAGCCGCCTGCCAGGACCCGTCGGCGTAGGACTTCTCCAGGACGTCGTTGATGAACCCACGCAGCTCCGTGTCGGCCAACGGCACGCCGATCCCGTACGGCTCGGTGGAGAAGGGCTTGCCGACGAGCTGGAAGGCGTCGTCACTCTGCTGGATGAGACCGAGCAGGATGACGTTGTCGGTGGACACCGCATCGACCCGGCCGTCACGCAACGCCTCGGCGCACTCGCTGTACTTCTCGAAGGTCACGACCTCGGCCTTGGTCTCCTCGCGGAGACGCTTCTCCGGCGTGGAGCCGACGGCGGTGCACACCTTCTTGCCGTCGAGGCTCTCCTTGCCCGTGATGGAGGTGTCGCCCTTCTTGACCATCACGTCCTGGCCGGCCACGTAGTACGGCCCGGCGAAGCCGACCTTCGTCTTGCGGTCGTCGTTGATGGTGTAGGTGGCCACCACGTAGTCACGTTGCCCGTTCACGATGACGTCCTCACGGACCTTCGACACCGTCTCTTGGAAGTCGATCTGCGACTCGTCCTTGCCGAGGGCCTTGGCGATGATCTTGGCGATCTCGACGTCGAAGCCCTCCACCTTCCCGGTCGTGGGATCCTTCAACCCGAACAACGGCTGGTCGAATTTGACCCCGACGACGAGCTTGTCGGCCTGGCACAACTTCTCGAGCCCTCCGCCGGCGGTGGCGGTCGCGCACGTCACGCCGGTGGCCGCACCAGCGCCAGCCGTCGTGGCCGCACCGGCTGGCGTTGTCGTTGCGCCCGCGGTGGTTGCTGCCGCGGCCGCCGTCGTTGCTGCCGCGCCGGAGGTGCTGCTGTTGTCACTGCCACACGCCGACAGGAGCAGGGCGCTGGACAGCGCGACGACTCCCGACCAGCGGACGATGTTCGTTCTGTGCATCGTGCTCTCCATTCACATGGGTTGGGGTTGGTGGAGCTCAGTGGCTGAGGATCTTGGAAAGGAAGGCCTGCGCCCGTTCAGTCTGGGGGTTGCCGAAGAAGGCCTCGGGCGAAGCCACTTCCACGATGCGACCTACGTCCATGAACGCGACGCGGTTCGCGGCGCGGCGGGCGAAACCCATCTCATGGGTCACGACCACCATCGTCATACCATCGTTGGCCAGGTCGATCATGACGTCGAGGACCTCGTTGATCATTTCGGGATCCAGCGCTGAGGTGGGCTCGTCGAAGAGCATCAGCTTCGGCTGCATGGCCAGCGCCCGGGCGATGGCCACCCGCTGCTGCTGCCCGCCCGAGAGCTCGGCGGGGTAGCGCCTGGCCTTGTCGACGATGCCCACCCGTTCCAGCAGGCTCATCGACCGTTGCCTCGCCTCCGCCTTCGGAAGCTTGAGCGTCTTGATCGGCCCGAGCGCCACGTTGTCCAGCGCTGACATGTGGGGAAACAGGTTGAAGGACTGGAAGACCATGCCGACGGTCGCCCGGAGGTGAGCCAGCTCCTTGCCTTCCTCCGGAAGGGGAACACCTTCCACTCGGATCACGCCGGCGTCGATGCGCTCGAGCCGGTTGATGCACCGGCACAAGGTGGATTTGCCCGAGCCCGATGGTCCGACGACGACGACCACCTCCCCGCGCTCAACGGTCAGGTCGACGTCATCCAGCACGTGGAGGTCGCCGAACCACTTGTTGACGCCCTCGAGCTCGACCAGCGGCATGGTGGCAGACAACGTACCCATCTTGGTGAGCCGGCAAACTATTGCCGGCGTCAGATTTCGTCTGTTCTACGGGACGTCGAGGACGTCGCCAGGCGGGCCGAGGTGATGGGGCGCGGGCTCGTGACCCGGCTGGATCGGCTCGCCGCCGACGGGCACGGTGCGACCGAGGAACTCGATCACCGCTTGAGCGAAGATGTCGTTGCGGTCGCCGGCGACCATGTGCGCCGCGCCTGCCACGTTGACGTACTCGCTCGCCGGGCACAACCGCAGGAACTCCGCCGCCCCTTCCTCACTGAGGATGTCGGACAGGCCGCCGCGCACGAGCAGGGTGGGGACCGACAGGCTTCGCGCGCACTCCTCCAGGCGGGCCTGGCGTTGGGCGAGGACCCGTTTGCCTTGCCGGAACCGCGGGTCCCAGTGCCAGTGATAGCGACCGTCGTCGCCAAGCCGGAGGTTCTTGCCCAACCCGTCGAGGTTCGTCGGTCGTGTCCGGTGCGGCTGGTAGGCGGCGATGGCGTCGGCGACCTCGTCGAGCGAGCCGAAGCCTTCCGGTCGGTGCGTCATGAAGGCGTTGATCTTGGCGACACCGTCGGGCTCGATCTTCGGCGCGATGTCCACGAGGACGAGGGCCGTGGCGTCGACGTGGTCTTCACCGATGGCGACCAGGCTGGTGCCACCACCCATCGACGCGCCGACGAGGACCGGCCGGCGGCCACCCAGGTCGGCGATGAGCTGCTGGAGATCGGCCACCATGATGTCCTGGCCGTACTGCCCGTCGGGAGCCCAGTCCGAGTCTCCATGGCCGCGGGCGTCGAAGGCGATGGCGTAGTACCCGGCGGCGCCGAGGGTCTCGCCGGTGCCCTTCCACGCGTGCCTCGTCTGGCCGCCGCCGTGTTGGAGCAGCACGAGGGGCCCGTCGGGGTCACCCCAGGCGTCACCGGCCAGCCTGACGCCCTGGCCTTGCCAGTAGTGCATCGGCGCCGGCGTGGACGCAAGACGTTGGCCAGCGCTCATGATGATGCTCCAGTTCGCTAATCAGGCTCTGGCGATGTTGCCCCTCCCGGGGCGGTCGCCGCCAACCGAGCCGCCCGCGCCCGTAGGCCCGTTGAGCGCGGCGATGCGCGCACCGGCGGCCGCCAGCAGCTGCCGCAGGGTCGCCGGCGCCAAGATCTCCACCTCCGGCCCGAGGGCGAGGAGCTCGGCCACGGCCGACTCCACCGACTCGATCCGCACCGATGCCTCGACCCAGTCCTCGCGACCAGGCACGGGCTCGCTGCGCCGGATCCGCATGTTGGCCGGGCGGCCGAGCAACACGATGAGGCGCCGGCCGTGGGGGGACACTCGTAGCCGGGCACGGCGCGTCCGTGTCGGGGCTGCGTAGGCCGCCAGCGCGGTCGGGAACCGATCTCTACGAGGGAGCAGCGCGAATCCGCCGCGCGGACCGCGCGTGGCGTACACCGGGACGCCGGCGCCGCTGAGGGCCTCGACATCGCGCAGCACGGTCCGCTCCGATACCTCGAGCCGGTCGGCGAGCTGGCGCGCCGTCAAGCGGCCGCCGTCGTGGAGCAGCTGCAACAGCAGGATCAGCCGGCCGGCGCGCACGATGGGACCTTACGTCGAGATCAAGACAGAAGATGTCATGAATGATGGGTCATGATCGGTGCACCGCCGAACAAGGAGCACCGCCGTGGCCGAAGATGTCGATGGCTCGGGAACGCAGACCGACCCCTGGGTGCTGACGACCCCGCCGGGTGGTTCCGAGTTCGAGGCCTGGTGCGACGAAGCCTCGGACCCGCCGGCGTTGGTGGTGCAGGTCGGCTCGACGCAGCTGCGATACCACCTGCGTTGCATCGACGACCTCCACACGATGCTGAAGGTGCGCGGTGACTGGATGCCGCTCGGCAACGCCGACGAGCAGAAGGAGGCCAAGGCGGGCACCGTCGAGGCATGGGGCCGCGCCGCCGACAACCCCGTCGGCGGGTGGTACGGCCTCAAGAAGGGCCTCCGGGGCCGCTTCGCCAACTACGTGCCGCCGGTGCTCGAGGCGCTGGGCCTGGCCGAGGTCGAGCACGCGGCGCGGAACAACCGGATGCGCGGCGACCTGAGCGTCAGCCCTGGCCGTGGCGTAGCAGGTGACCGGAGTGCGTGGCCGTCTCGGTGTCGTCGTCGATGGTGACCTCGCCGTTGACGAGGACCCAGCGGTAGCCATCGGCGCGCTGGATGCGACGCCACTCGCCGCCGGGAAGATCGTGCACCACCTCACTGGGTCGGGCACCGAGGTGCTCGAAGTCATACACGATGATGTCGGCCGGTCCGCCCACCCGGATGGTGCCGCGGTCGCGGAAGCCGGCCAGCGACGCCGGTAGCGCCGACAGCCGCCAGTGGGCATCCTCCAGCGACAGCAGCTCGCGCTCGCGGACGTACTCGGCGAGGGTCTCGGTGGGGTAGCGACCGGCGGTGAAGAACTTGGTGTGGGCACCGCCGTCGGACACGCCCAGCAACACGTACGGGTCGGCGACGATCTCGGCGGTCAGATCCGACGAGCCGGCGGTGGACGCGGCGTAGAAGACCGTCTCCAAGCGGTCGGCCACGGCGATGTCGAGCATGGCGTCGACGAAGTGCTTGCCCATGGCCTCGGCCGCCTGTCCCACCGACATCTGGCGGTACGGCTCGGTCGCGGGCGACTTCGGGGTGAGCACGGTGACCGTGTCGAGCGCGGCGCTGGCCACCTTGGGCAGGTTGTCCTTGAGGGCCTGACGGCGGGCCGGGTCGGCCAGCTTGCGCAGCCGCTCCTCGCGCGAGCCGGTGGTGGCCTCGCACCAGGCCTCGGCATCGTCGTAGAGGTTCCAGTCCTCGAACGTGAAGGTGAAGCCGGCGTCGGTGGTGACGCCTTGGCCGTAGACGGGGATGCCCCGCTCCCGGCAGCGCTGCAGCCACGCCAGCTGCTTGCGATGGATGTACGGGCGGTCCTCGAAGGCCTGGACGACGTTGTGCAGCAGCGGTCGCCCGGAGATGGTGGCCAGCTCCTCGAGGTGGGCCATGTCCCGCTGCGGGCTGTCGGTCGTGAGGGTCATCTGCACGACGCCCTGGTTGCGCTCGGCCAGCACGGCGGCCAGCACCCGGCACGTCTCGTCGTGCATGACATCGGTGGGCATGGCGCTGCCGTCCCAGTCGCGTTGCACGGCGGCCGGCCCTGACGGCGGCAGACGCTGCGCCGACCATCCGCACCCGCCGGCGTCCATGGCTTCGTGCAGGAGCCGGCCGATCTCGCGGTGCTGGTCCTCGGTCGGCCGCACGCCCGCCTTCGCCGCCTCCCGGCCCAGCACCGACACCAGCAACGGACCAACCGGTACGTACGGCAGGATGTTGACCGACTTCGGCGTGCGGCCGATGGAGTCGAGGAACTCGGGGAACGTCTCCCAGTCCCACGGCATGCCGGTGCGCATGGCGTCGTAGGGCACCGCCTCCACGCGGGTCATGGACCGCATGGCGTCGTCGCGCTCGCCGGGGGCCACGGGCGCGAAGCCGAAGCCACAGTTGCCGATGGCCACCGACGTGACGCCGTGCCAGCCCGACAACGTGCAGTACGGATCCCAGAAGACCTGGGCGTCGTAGTGGGTGTGGAGATCGACGAAGCCCGGCGCAACGTGCAGGCCCGACGCGTCGAGCACCCGGGCGCCCTCCGAGGCGCGGATCCGGCCCATCTCGGCGACCTGACCGCCGAGGATGGCGACGTCGGCGCGCACCCGCGGGTTGCGGCTGCCGTCGATGACCAGGCCGTCTTTGATGACGATGTCGTATGTGGCCACGAGACCCCCTCGCTCGGCGGCCAGCCTACCGACGCTCCCAGCCGCCCCCCGATTGGGCCGAACTGATTCACTTTGTCCTCGTATGCGACGGACATCGCGCGTCGGTTCGTCGAAAGGCGGGGGTTTGGGGGGCGCATCGGCGAGACTGCAGCGATGGCCTTCGGACAACAGTCAGGTCCGCCGGCGACGGCCAAGCAGGTGGCGGAGCTCCTGACCCTGCTGCAAGACGCCGGGCACAGCGATTTCCGCGACGCGCGCGGCCCCATGGGCTTCACCCAGCGCCAGGCCGGCGGGAAGTTCACGCGCGGCGAGGCCGCCGCGTTCATCGAGCAGCTGCAGCAGGCCGAGCCCGACGGCGGCCCCGCGCCAACCACGACCGAGCGCCTGACCGCGGCCGAACGAGCGTTGCGGGAGATGCCGGCGACGCAGCTCGCTTCCGAGTTGCAGCGTCGCGGCTGGATCGTGATGGAGCCATAGAACCGGCGCACGTTCGCACCGCGGCACTCGCTGGGGTCATCGGCCCCGCCCTGTTCATCGGCGCGTGGGCCCTCAGCGCCGCTGCCACCAGTGGCGAGTACTCGTCGATCGACGACGCGATCAGCCGGTTGGCCGCCATCGGTGCCGACACCCGTCCGTTGATGACCGCCGGATTCATCGGCTTCGGCCTCGCCCTGCCGATCTACGCCACGGCGCTGCGCCACACCGTCGGCGGGGCAGCGTGGCTGACAGCGGCGGCCACCGGAGTGGCCACGCTGGCTGTGGCGGCAACGCCGCTCGACCATTCGGCCACCGTCGACCGGTGGCACGGCGTCTTCGCCGGGATCGGCTACGTCACGCTGGCGGCCACGCCACTCCTGGCGGCGCGCTGCCTGGCCGGCCGCCATTCCGAATCGGGCCATCGGGCGTTGGCGCGGCTCGGTGTGGCGGCCGGCGCGGTGTCCGGGATCTCGCTGATCCTCACCACGACCGCGTTGCCGAGCGGGTTGTTCCAACGGCTCGGGCTCACCGCCGGCGATGTCTGGCTCGCCGCGTCCGCCATCGCCATCATCACGGGCCGCATCGCGGTCAGGGCACCGTCCAGATCAAGGCCGGCTCGTCGACCCTGGCGCACTGCGGGCAGCCCCGCTCCTCGGTGAGGTCGATCGTCGCCTGGAGGTGCCGCCGCTCAGCGCCTCCTGGACCATGCCGGGATCGGCCGGCCAGGTGGGTGACCGCCGGCCGGGGATGCTAGGAGTACCGCCATGACCACGAGCCGGACCTACGAGGAGCGTCACCGCGTCGCCGAGGAAGTGCTCCTGCGGATGCAAGGTGGCCAGGTGGACACCGAGCGGGCGGTGCGCGCCATGTACCGCCGCCACGGGGCCCTCGGCAGCTACGCCGTCGACTACGTGATGGGCGACCTGTGGTCGCGGCCGCAGCTGGCACCCCGCGACCGCAGCCTGGTGGTGATCTCCGTGCTGGCCTCGATGGGCAGCGTGGAGGAGCTGGCGGCCCACGTCGAGATCGGCCTGAACCACGGTCTCACGCGCGAAGAGATCGACGAGGTCGTGTTGCAGGTCGCCGGCTACGCCGGCTACCCCATGGCCATGGCGGCGTCCCGCGTCGTCGACCGGGTGTTCTGCGCCATCGACGGCATCGACCGCCAGCCTCCTCGCAACCCCGCGGAATCCAAGGGCGACGACGAGCGGCGCGCCGACGCCACCGACGTCCTGCGGACGCTGACCGGCGGGCGGGCGGCGACCGACCCGGACGAAGCGCTGGCCGGGATCATGGACGGTCTCGGCGACGTCGGGTTGCTGGTCTTCGACTGGGCCTTCGGCGAGCTCTGGTCGCGGCCGCAGCTCTCTCGCCGTGATCGCAGCCTGGTCGTCGTGGCCATCCTCACCTGGTTGAGCAAGGACCGAGAGCTGGCCTTCCACATCCCGGCCGCGCTCAACCACGGGCTGTCGCGCGAGGAAGTGACCGAGATCATGGTCCAGATGTGCGTCTACGGCGGCTTCCCGCGCGCCGTCGGCGGCCTGCGCGCGGCGCGAGACGTGTTCGCCAAGATCGACGCCGCGCCGTCCTGACTATGGGTGCCGCTCGGCGTGCACGTGCGCCGTTCCGGCGTCGCCATCCACCGTGACCGTGACCCCGTCTCGGATCAGCAGCGTGGCGTGGTTCGCACCGACGACGCACGGGATCCCGTACTCGCGTGCGGCGATGGCGACGTGGCTCAGCGGATCGCCGGCGTCGGTGACGACCGCCGCGGCGATGCCGAGCAGCGGTGTCCAGGGCGGTGATGTCATCGTGGTCACGAGGACGTCGCCCAGTTCGAACCGTTCGGCATCGACGAGATCGAGGATGACCCGCGCGGTGCCGCTCACGACCCCTGGTGCGCCGGGGGTGCCACGCACCACACCATCGCTCACGGGCACCGTGTCGTGCGTCGTGTCGCCGATGACGACCGGCGGCGTCACCGCCATCCACCGGGCGTGGTCGGTGCGGCGGCAGGCAACGGCCTCGCGGAGGTCGCCTGCCGGGTCGTCGTACTCCTCGCCGGTCAGAAAGAAGACGTCGTCGGTGGCGTCGAGGATGCCTTGCTCGACGAACCGGCGTCCCTTCGCCCGTACGGCGTGGCGCAGCGCGCCCGAGGCGACGAGCTGCCAGTGGGCGCGGGCCTCTCGGACCGGCACGAACGACGTGAGTCGGGCCAGGCGACGCGCGAACCGGGCTCGTTCGTCGTCGCCGTCGAGTCGCGGCGCTGATCTCGTCGACCAGCTGGCGCCGGCGGTGGGCGGCGTCGGCTTCCACCGTGTCGAAGTCGCGCTGCGAGCGGCGCAGCATCCGGAGCTGGTGCTCGAGCAGATCGGGGCGCTCGATGAACGTCGGCGCGTCGATCGGCCAGGACGTCGCGCGAGATCCGTACGCCGCGAGAAACCGCGCCGACGCGGCGTGGGCTTCGGGTGAATCGGGCGCCAAGCGGGCGATCCGCCCCAACGCCACATCGGCGGAGATCGTCTCGTTCTGCGATCCCTGGGCGAGCCGGTAGGCCACGAACGTCGCTCGGTCACCGAAGACCGCTTCGCACGAAGCCGCCACCGCCCGGAGATCTCCGTGCGCGATCACGCCGGCGACGGCCGTGTGACTCCACGCGTAGGCGCGTTGCTGCGTCAACGCGGCAAAGCTCGTGTGCAGTGGCGCCTCGCCGAGCCACGAGCAGGCGTCGCGCACGCGGGGCAGGCTGTGGTTCAGCCAGACGCCGAGCGTGCCTCCGTGGCGTTCAGCGAGCCGGCGCAGGCCCTGTTCGAAGTCGTCGCGCTCTGCCTCCGGGAGCCAGCCGTCGACGTGGTAGCTGTACCCGTTGGCGCGGGGACGTTGGCGCGCCAGCATCGACGGTGGCGTGAGGCCGCTCTCGGCGTAGGCCTGCTCGGACCCACCGCTGCCGACGCGGCCGACGGCGTCGGCCAGGGGTGTCATCGCCGTTGGCGTGTGCTCTCGATCGATCGTCCACGCCAGCCCGACGTCGTCGGGTTCGGCGAAGGTCACCGGGAAGGGCGAACCATCCAGGCAGGCGTAGTCGACCCGCACGACGCGATGCCCCCGGCTACGGGCGGAACTGGAGGGCGCGAGGCACCAGCTTCGCTGGTTGGCTCGCCACCTTGAACGCCGTCGGTACCCATTCGCAGATGAGGCGCCGGGTGTCGCGGGGGTCGATGAGCTCCTCGATCTGGAACCGGTTGAGCGGGCCGATCGGGCCGCGCACGCTTTCTATGCGGGCGTTGAGCTCGGCCCGCAGCGCCACGGGGTCCTCGGCTTCGGCCAGTTGCCGCTTGTAGGCCGCCTCGATGCCCCCTTCGGGCGGGATGCCGCCCACGTCGGCCGCCGGCCACGCCACCCGCACCGACGGCTGGCGGATGGGCGTGGCGAAGTTGTTGCCGGCGACGCCGAAGCTGCGCCGCATGAGCACCGTGAAGATGGGCACCTCGACCTGAGCGAAGGCCACCATCCACTCACCGCCCTTGCGGATGGTGCCGGCGATCTCGTGCTCCAGGCCGACGGCGAAGCCCGGGTTGTCCACCAGGTTGAGCACCGGGATGTGGAACAGGTCGCACAGGTCGAGGTGGCGGGTGAGCTTGTCGCAGCCGTCGGCCGTGAGGGCCCCGCCGTTCACGTGGCGGCTGTCGGAGGCGATGACGCCCATCGGGTGACCGTTCATCCGCACGAACCCGGCCACCTGGTCGGTGCCCCACAGCGGGCCGATCTCGAAGAACGAACCGCGATCGGCCAGCAGCTCGATGGCTCGCCGCACGTCGAAGGTGGTCGTGCGCCTTCGTGGCACGAGGGTGAACAGCTCCTCGTCGCGACGATCGGGGGTGTCGCTCGGGTCCGGTGCGACGACCGGCGGCGCCTCGTACACGCTGGACGGCAGGTAGGACAGGAACCTCCTCGTCATCGCCGCCGCTTCCTCCTCGGTTTCGGCCAGGTTGTCGACCGAGCCGTTGCGGCAGTGGATGTGCCAGCCCCCGAGGTCCTCTTTGGTGATGTCGTAGCCCATCGCGTGGCTCACGACCGGTGGACCGGCCACGAACAACTGGGCGATGTCACGGACCATCACGGAGAAGTGGCCCAGCACCGCCTTGGCGGCCCCGATGCCGACGACGCTGCCGAGCAGCACGTTGACGACGGGCACGGTGGAGAGCTGCCGGGTGTACTCGGTGCTCCCGAGGTGCCCGGGTAGGAACGAGCCGCCGCCACCGGCGACCCGGGGCCGGCCCGCCCGGATGGCGCCGGAGCTCTCCTTGGCGTTGCTCTCGCCGTCTTTCTTCTGCTCCGGCACCATCGCCGCCACGCTGCCGCCGCCGGACGAACCATCGAGCAGGCGCACTGACGGGACCTGTAGTTGCATCGACAACTGGTCGAGGTAGAAGCTCTTGGCGCCGATGGCGCCGTCGGCATGTCCTCCGCGAGACGTGAAGTCGTCGGCGCACACAACGGCAGTACGACCCTCGATCGTGCCCCAGCCGCCCACGTGGTTGGCCGGCGTGAAGTCGGCCACGTTGCCGTCGTCGTCGTAGCTGGCGAAGCCCGTCAGGCTGCCGACTTCGCGGAACGAGCCGTGGTCGAGGAGCAGGGCGATGCGCTCCCGGCAGGTGAGCTTGCCCCGGCTGCGCTGCCTGATGACACCCGGCTCGTCGGAGCCCGGCGCCAGCCGGGTAGCGGCCAGATGCTGGAGGGCGGCGACGTCGTCGAGCAGGGGCGCCCAGGTGTCCTCGACGGCGGGTGCCGCCGGGCCAGTCGCGGCGCCGCCGGCCGGCTCGATCACGGCCACGACCAGATCGCGCGTCACGGTGTCGCCCTGCTGCAGGTGCTGCACCGCCACCACCACGCCAGCGCATGGTGCCACGACTTGCGTCTCCATCTTCATGGCGTTCAGGACCAGCACGGTGTCGCCCGCGGCCACTACATCGCCCTCGCCGACCCGCAGCTCGAGTACCTCGCTGTCCATCGGGCAGCGCACGGCCTGCTGACCATCCTCGACCACCAGCGACGGCCCTCGCGCGGCCGCCGCCGAGCTTGCCTTGCCGTTGCCGGCCGGGGCCGCCTGCTCGTGCAGGAACGTCAGCGCCGCGCTGCCATCGGAGGGTGGTGGGTTCAGCAGGTCCGGTGTCTCGGCCAGCAGGGAGGTCCGCGGCATCGCCGGCGCGCACGTCGGGGTTCGCCAGGATGGCTCGCAACAGCGCCAGGTTGGTCGGCAAGCCGGCGAGGTGGAACTCCTCCAGGGCCCGGCGCGTCCGGTCGACGGCCGCCGCCACCGACGCCGAGTTGGCCGAGCCGATGACTTTGGCCAGCAGAGGATCGAACTGGGGTGGCGGGGCGTAGCCGACGTAGCCGCACGCGTCGACGCGCACCCCCGGCCCCGAGGGCTCCTTGTACGCCGTGAGCGTTCCCACTCCGGTGGCCACGACCCGCGCCTGGACGGCGAAGCCGCGTGGCGTCCCCACCGCCTCCTGGTCGGCGAGCCCGATCGCCGCCAGCGACTCGCCGGCGGCGATGCGGAACTGCGCCTCCACGAGGTCCACGCCCGTGACTTGCTCGGTGACCGTGTGCTCCACCTGGATCCGTGGGTTGCACTCGATGAAGAAGTGCTCGCCCGCTTCGGGCGACACCAGGAACTCGACGGTGCCGGCGTTGACGTAGCCGGCCGCCCTCACCAAGGTGACGGCGGCGTCGAGGATGCGTTGCCGCAGGCCGGCGTCGAGGCCCGGGGCCGGCGCGACCTCCACCACCTTCTGGTTCCGGAGCTGCACCGAGCAGTCACGGTCGTGGAGGTGGACGACGGTGCCGGCAGCGTCGGCCAGGATCTGCACCTCGATGTGACGGGGCCGCGCCACGAGGCGCTCGACGAACAGGGCGCCGTTGGCGAAGGACGCTTCGGCCTCGCTGCGGCACCGGTCGAAGGCCTCGTTCATCTCCTCCGGCGACCCGACGGCCCGCATCCCCCGACCGCCTCCGCCCGCGGCGGCCTTCAGCATCACGGGATAGCCCACCTCACGGGCCACGGCGGCGGCACCGGCGGCCGTGTCCGCGGCCTCCGCACTGCCGGGCACGACGGGAATGCCTAGTGAGCGGGCCAGTGCCCGGGCGCGGACCTTGTCGCCGAAGAGGGCCAGCGCCGCGGGAGGCGGCCCGATGAAGGCCAGCCCTTCGGCGGCGCAGCGCTCGGCGAACTCGGCGCTCTCGGCGAGGAAGCCGTAGCCGGGGTGGACGCAGTCGCAGCCCGTGGCGATGGCCACTTTCACGAGCGACTCGATGTCCAGGTAGGCGGCGACGGCATCGGCGGCGCCACCGATCTGGCGCGCGTCGGTGGTGAAGCGGGTGTGCAACGAGAGCGCGTCGACCGGCGCGTAGACCCCCACCGATTCCATGCCCAGCCCGGCGGCGGCCTTGGCGATGCGAATGGCGATCTCGCCGCGGTTGCTGACCAGTACCCGTTGATGCGATCCCACGATTCCCCTGACGAGCCGGCCAGGCAGGGCTGCGCCGGTTAGCCGAGCCTGTCGTGACCGCCCGACTCGTGTCCAGTCGGATCGTCAGAGAGCAGAGACGCTGGGCGCCTCGTCAGATGCGGGCGAGGACCTCGTCGGTGTGCTCGCCGAGCAGCGGGGCCGACGCCCACTGCCACCAGTCGTGATTGACGCGGAACGGTGAGCCAGGGCTGGGCACCGTGCCCAGCACCGGGTGCTTGTCGTCGCGCCAGAAGCCGGCGCTCTGCAGATGCGGATCGGCGCGCAGGTCGGCCACCGTGTTGACCGGGGTGATGGGGATGCCCCGGCGTTGCCCTTCGATGAACAGCTCCAGCTTCGTGTGGGGCCGGGTGAGCTGCTCGGTCAGGTCGTCGATGAAGTCCGACACCTCCCAGCGGACGCGCATGTCGCAGAACGCCTCGTCGAGCACCGTATCCATGCCGGTCGCCTCGGCGATCCAGGTCGCCATGGCCTTCCAGTGCGCCGGCTGGATGACCAGGAACGACACGAACCCGTCCACGCACGGGTAGAGGCCCCAAGGGCGAGTGACGTTGCGACGGTTGCCCGGCCGCGAGCGATGCACGCGATCGTCCAGGAACATCGGCACGCCCGTCTCCGGCGCCAGCGAGAGGCAGCACTCCTGCATCGACAGGTCGACGATCTGGCCGCGGCCGCTGCGGCGCACGGCCCGCAGGGCGAGCATGGCCGAGTTCACGGCGAACAGCGACGTCACGTGGGCGGCGAACTGCACCGGTGTGGCCGCCGTGACCGGCGGCCGGTCGGGGAACCCGAACGTGAAGGCCAGACCGGCCGACGCCCACGCCACCAGTTCGGAGCCCTTCCATCCCTGGCGCGGCCCCGAGAGGCCGAAGGGGCTCACGGCGACGACCACCTGGCGGTCGTTGGCCAGCGCAGGCGCGCCCACCGCGGGATCGACATCCGTGATCACCACATCGGCCGAGGCGACCAGCCGGGCGTGCTCCTCGGTGCCCGCTTCGGCCACGACGGACCGCTTGCCCTGTGCGAAGAACGCCCACCACAACGACGCTTCGGACCCCTCGACGCCGGGTGCGAACGGCGGCAGGTGGCGCAGGGCGTGACCCCCGGCGGGCTCGACGACGATGACCTCCGCGCCGAGCGCCGCCCACATCCGCGTCGCGTAGGCGCCCGTCAGCCCGCTGAGCTCGACGACGCGCAGGCCGGCCCACGGTCCCGACATCACAGTGCCGTCCGGTGCAGGCCGAGGATCTCCGCGTAGTCGATGTAGGGCCGGCGCATCGTCTGCTCGGGTGCCGCCTCCGTGAAGGCGTCGCCGGTGGCCAGCAGCGCGTCGACGTCCTCCGGCGCGAGACCGCCGAGCCCGGTGAGCACGTCGATGGTGTCCTGGCCCATAGACGGCCCGGCCCGCCACCACCGGCCAGGTGTCTCGGTCAAGCGGATGGGATGACCGCTGAACGCGTCGCCGTCAGGAAAGCGCATCGACTCGACGAGTTGGAACCAGTGCCGATCGCGCACCTGCGGGTCGTGGAGCACGCCGATATTGTCGAGCACCTCGTAGGCCGCGACGCCTGCGTCCTGGAGGCGGCAGGCGACGTCGGCGGCAGTGCGCGTCGCGGTCCACTCGCCGATGAGCTTGTCCAGTTCGTCCTGGTTGGCCAGCCGCCCGGCCAGCGCCGCGAAGCGGGTGTCGCCCGCGGGGCCACCGATCAGACCGCTCAACGCCGACCATTGGCCGTCGTCGGCGACCGTGATGGCGACCCATGCGTCGTCGCCGAGGCACGGGAAGCAGCCTTGCGGCGCCAACCAGGCCACGCGGTTGCCGGAGCGCTCGGGCTCGCGCTCGCTGAGGGCGTGGTCGAGGAGGTACGGCCCCAGGCACGACACCGTCGTCTCGAACTGCGCGATGTCGACGAAGCTGCCCTCGCCGGTGCGGTCGCGGTACTCGAGGGCGGTGAGGACCGCGGCCAACGCGTGTAGGCCGGCGAAGTAGTCGGGTGGCGCAATGGTGGCGATGCCGGCAGGGTCCTGGTCCGGGTAACCGGTGAGCGCGTCCAGCCCGACGAGCGGCGCCTGGTTCGGGCCCCACGCCAGGAACTCGTAGTACGGCTGGGAGGCGTCGGAGCCGAAGCCCGGCAGCGCGACGTAGACGATGTCGGGGTTCACCGCGACCACGTCGTCGTAGCTGAGACCGAGGGCGCGCACGGCGGGAGTGGAGTAGTTGGTGATGAACACGTCGGCGTTCGTGAGCAACGCCAGGGCCGCCCGGCGCGCCTCCGGGTGCTTCAGCTCGAGGCCGACCGATCGCTTGTTGGCCCCCATCTCGCCGAGGTACGGCGAGGTGTCCATGTACAACGGCGCGTCGACGCCGAGCGCCCACGCCGAACCGAACAGGCGCGCGACATCGGGATTGGTGCGCGACTCGAGCTTCACCACGCCGGCGCCATGGAACGCCATGGCCCGCCCGCAGCTCGGTGCGGCGATGGCGATCGACAACTCAACGACAGTTACATCATCCAAGACGCCCACGGTGCCCCCCAGTGCTCCCGAGCCGAGGCAAGCATGCCACGAACGCGGACGCTGCCTCGGCCCGACCACGAGATGGCGTCTACGGTGCGGGTATGTCCGAACTGGCCTGGGACGTCCAGCCGAACCTCCACCGACCCATGCTCGTGGTCGCGTTGGCGGGTCTGTTCGACGCCGGTTCGGTCGCCACCGGAGCTACGTCCTGGCTGGTACAGGAGCTCGGGGCCGAACCCCTGGCGCGCATCGACCCCGAGACCTTCTTCGACTTCCACGAGGCGCGGCCGCGCGTCGAGCTGACGCCCGAGGGCAACCGCCGCGTGGTGTGGCCCGAGCTCATCGCCCACGCGACTTCACACGGTGCGGATCGGCGTGACCTCGTGGTCCTGTCGGGCGTGGAGCCGCACCTGCGCTGGCGCACCTTCACCGAGCTGGTCCGCGAATTGGCGACGCGAGCCGGGGTCGAGATGATCGTCACGCTGGGAGCGAACCCGGCGCAGACGCCGCATACCCGACCGCCCGTGGTCTTCGGCTCGTCGACCAACAACGAGCTCGCCGCCCGCCTGGGTCTGAGCCGCCCGCAGTACCAGGGCCCGACCGGCGTGTTCGGCGTGCTCCAGGCGGCGCTGGACGCCAGCGGTCCGCCCGCCATCGCCATGCGCGTGGGCGTGCCCCACTACGCGATGGGCGAGCACGATCCCAAGGCCACCATGGCGCTCCTGCGGCATCTCGAGCACGTCACCGGGGTGGCCACCGGTCACGGCAAGCTCGCCCCGGACGTGGCGCGCTGGGAGGAGCGGCTGAGCACTGCCGTGGCCGACGATCCCGACGGCGCGCGCCTACGTCTCGCAGCTCGAGGCGCGCTACGACAGCCAGACCGAGCAGCAGGTGCCCTCGGGGGATGACCTGGCTGAGGAGCTGGAGCGGTTCCTGCGCGAGCAGCGCGGCGACGGCTGACACCACCGGCGCGCCTCGCTCGTTCGACGCGTCATTCGACGCTCACTCGATCGGGCTGAGCCCGAGCACCACCCTCCCGGTGAACTGGGTCTGCTTAGCGCGGGGGAGCGGGTGGAACAGGCTGCCGTGGATGTCGCGGTAGAGCCGCTCCAGGTCGGAGCGGCGCGTGTAGCCCTGGCCACCCGTCACCTCGATCGCCAGCCGCACCGTGTCGATCAGCGCCTCCGTGGCGACGGTCTTGCGGGCCAAGGTGCGACTGGCGTGCTCGTTGGTGTTGGCGAAGTGCAGGTTGTCAGAGTCGCCGAACATCGCCGCCACGACATCGGTCGCCGCGACGTGGGCGTTCGTCATCTCACCGAGCAGCTGCAAGGTGGGGGACTCCGCTCGCCCGGAGGCGGCCGCACACGCCAGCGCCACGGCGGCGTCGGCGATGCCGAGATAGGCCGACATGATGAGCGGCAGCGCCGCGCCGAGCACGGTGTTCCAGATCGGGTGCCACTGCTCAGCCGAGCGCACGAGCGAGACCGCCGCGTCGGGCACGAACACATCGTCCAGCACGACGGTGTGCGAGCCAGTGGCACGGAGCCCGAGCGTGTCCCACGTGCGGTCGATGCTCACGCCGTCGGCGCTGAAGGGCACCGAGCAGTGCAGCACGTGAGGCCCGTCGGGGGCGTCGTCCCAGCGGATGCTCGTCACGAGCACGTGGCCGGCCTCGCAACCACTGGCCGGACCCTTGCGAGCGGACACTCGGTAGCCGCCGTCGACCCGCCGGGCACTGCCGTTCGAGCCGACCCAGTCGGACGCCCCGGTACTGACGAGGACGGCTCGGTCGTCGACCACCTTTCGAAACACCGCCTGGGCGTCCATGCCGTGGTGATGACGCCAGACCTGGGTAGCGAGGAGGTGGGCGTGCATGGAGAGGGCGACCGCCGTGGCCGGGTCGTGCCGTGCGAGCTCTCGCAGGAAGTCGCCCATCTCTCGGTGGGAGGCTCCGCCGCCGCCGAACTCGACGGGCACCAACGCGCTCGGTGGCCCCTGTGGCGCGCAGGGCGTCGAAGGCATCGACGCCGAGCTCGCCGCGGCGATCGCGATCGGCGGCCTCGGGCCCGAGCGTGATCCCGAGCTCACGGGCCAATGCGGTCCAGTCGGTCATGTTGGAATTCGGGGTGATGGTGATGGTGTCGGTCATGGTGTGGACGGTAGGAACGGCCGGGATCGGCGGGTAGTCAAGAATGTGGACTCGACCGGTCTAGATTGTGGACTTCGGCGACATCCGAGGTGGCACGGTGAGCGATCAAGGGCCGAGCTACGGCCAGTACTGTCCGATCGCACGAGCACTCGACGTGCTCGGTGAGCGCTGGTCGTTGTTGATCCTGCGGGACATGATCGTGGGCACGACGCGGTTCAACGAACTGGCGCGCGGTCTGCCGGGTCTGTCCCGCAGCCTGCTCACGAAACGGCTGCGCCAGTTCGAGCGGGCCGGCCTGGTCGAGCGCGTCGGTACGCAGTACCTGCTCACCGAAGCCGGGCGCGCCCTTGAGCCCACGGTGTTCGGCCTGGGCCAATGGGGTGCCCAATGGGTCTTCGGCGACCCCCGCCCCCATGAGCTCGACGCCGAGCTGCTCGTGTGGTGGATGCACACCCGCCTCGATACGTCCGAGTTCCCGGGCAAGCGGCACGTGCTGCACATCCGGTTCACCGACGACCGCCGGCTCTTCTGGGTGGTGATCGAGGCCGGGGTGCCGTCGGTGTGCCTGGTCGATCCTGGCTTCGAGGTCGACGTCACCATCACGGCCGACGTCGCGTCGCTCTACGAGGTGTGGCTGGGGCGCACGCCGCTCGATGACGCGCTGCGGTCGGGACGGCTGCACTTCGACGGGCCCCGCGCGCTCACCCGCCGCATGCCCGGCGTGTTCCGACTCAGTCCCATCGCGGGCATCGTCACCTCAGTTAGCTGACGATGCGGCCGGTCGGTCGACCGCCTCGGCCAGCTTCTTCGGCGCCAGCACGCAGTAGCTCTCGGTGATCAGCTCGGCGACCTCGTCCCAGTCCGTGTCGGAGTCGAGCACCAAGCCGACGTCGTCGCGTCCGAAGGCAGCGCTGAAGAACGGATGTCCGGACGCGCGCAGCACCTCGAGCTCGGGACCCGATGACCGAAAGGTCATGACGGTGACCGGACCGTCGGTCCCGGCGGCCCGGGCGTAGACGGGTGGCCAGCCGGCGTCGATCGTGAGGACGTGAGCGATGGTGCGCTGGCGGATGCGCCACCGCGTCCCGACCCACGCTGCTTCTTCGTAGGTCTCGGGCAGCGCCAGGCAGATGGCTCCGAGCTTGGCCACGATCTCCGGCGGCACGTCCGCAGGGTCGGTCACGTGTGTGACGGTAGCGCCGCACCCGTGCGCGTCGGTCGGGTGGCCGGCCACGTCCCGAGCTACCGGCTCGACCAACTGGACGACGCCATCCGGCTGCATCTGAACATTTGGCTTCCATCCGCCACGGCATTCATGTACCGTCTGGTACATGATCACGGATAGCAGTGTCGAGATCGAGGCACCGGCTTCGATCGTGTGGGAGGTCTTCGTCGATGTGGAGCGCTGGTCGGAGTGGACGGCGTCGATCGAGCGGACCGTGGCCCTCGACGGCCCCGGCATCGAGGTCGGCCGGCGCTTCGAGATCAAGCAACCGCGGATGCCGAAGCTGGTGTGGGCGGTGACCGAGGTGGAGCCGGGCGTCTCGTGGGCGTGGCGCCAGCGCTCGTTCGGCGCCACGACGTTCGCCACCCACGAGGTCGTCGCGCGGGACGTCGACCGGACGCTCGTGCGCCAGCGCATCGACCAGCGGGGACCGCTCGGCATCCTGGTGGGCGTGCTCACCCGGCGGCTCACGAAGCGCTACCTCGCCCTGGAGGCGCAGGGCCTCAAGGCGTGCAGCGAGCGGCGGCGCCGCCCGAATGCCTCGCCGGCCTGACGACCGGCGTCGCCAGGAGCTGCTCGACGCCCTCATCGAGGCCTTCGCCGCCGGCGGGATCGGCGGCCGGTCGCTGCGCGAGGTCGCCGAGGCGGTCGGCACCAGCCATCGCATGCTGCTCCATCACTTCGGGTCGCGCGAGGAGCTGTTGCTGGCCATCGTGGAGGAGGTCGAGCGCCGCCAGGTGACGATGCTGGCCGAGCTGCCCGATGACCCGGGCGGCGCCGTCGCCGCCATGTGGGCCGACCTGCGCCGGCCCGAGCTGTGGCCGCTGGAGCGGTTGTTCTTCGAGTGCTACGCGCGTGGCGCGCAGGGCGAGGCGCCGTTCACCCGGCTCGTGCCGGCCGCCGTCGATGGCTGGCTGGCCGACGTCGACGAGCGCACCGGCGGCGCCGCCGACCCGGCGACGACCCGACTGGCCCTGGCCGTCCTTCGCGGCCTGCTCCTCGACCTCGTCGCCACCGGCGACCATGCCGGTGTCGATGCGGCGGCGGCCCGATTCGTGGCGCTCCTGCGGCGCCGGTAGCGCGCCGGGCTCACTGGCGGGGAGGCCCTCGCACAGGTATGAATGGCAGGTGCTCCTACGAGCCAAGTCGTTCGACCTGGACACCGACGACGACGTCCAGCAGCACTTCTACGAGCAGGGGTGGACCGACGGGCTGCCGGTCGTGGCGCCGACCCCGGCGCGCGTGGCGGCGATGCTCGACTGGGCCGGCATGCCGCCCGACCACGTGCTCGGCGTCGAGCCGGTGAAGGGTCGGGGGCTGACCGCCGAGAAGGTGGCGATCAACGCCGTGCTGGCCGGTTGCGGGCCGCCCCACTTCCCGGTGGTGGCGGCGGCGGTGGAGGCCATTTGCCGGCCCGAGTTGCTCCTGCACGGCGCCACCGCGTCGACCGGCGGCTGCGCCATCTTGTTGGTCGTCAACGGTCCGATCCGCCGGCAGCTGCAGATGTCGTCGGCCCATTCGGCCCTCGCCGGACCCGACCGGGCGTCGGTGTGCATCGGCCGCGCCGTTCGCCTCGTGCTGCGCAACCTCCTGGAAGTCCGTCCCGGTGAGCTCGACCGGTCCACCCTGGGCCACCCGGGAAAGCTGTCGTGGTGCCTGGCCGAAGACGAGGAAGGGGGCGCGCCGTGGTTGCCGCTGGCCATGGAGCGGGGCGTGCCCGCGGGCGTCTCGGCGGTCACCGCCTTCGCGGCGTCAGGCCCGCGCCAGATCATGAACGAGTGGACGACCGATCCAGCCGACCTGCTGGCGACGGTGGTGGCCGAGATCAAGGCCACGATGCTGCACTACTCGATCTGGGCCGGCAACTACGCCGTCGTCTTCCCGCCTCAGCTCCGTACCGTCTTCCACGACGCCGGCTGGTCGAAGGCCGACATCCGCCAGTTCGTCTACGACCACGCCGTCGTGCGCCGCTCCGATTGGGAGTGCGTCGGCAAGGCGGCCGTGGTGTCCGACCGCAACCGGGACACCGAGTACCGCGCCTTGCCGTCGCCCGATCATCTGCTCGTGATCTCGGCCGGCGGCGAGGCCGGGGGCTTCGCCGCGGTCATCCCGCCGTGGCTCGGCCCCAAGTCGAGCGCTACCACCGCCGCCATCGGCGTCTGCATCGACTGCTGACGCCGGCGTGTCCGTCACTGGAGAGGAACCAGCATGATCACGGTGCTCGACCCCAGCTTCGACGAGACGCCGTCGGCGCTCGAGCTTCCCGCCCGCCCGTCGACACTGGTCGGGGCCACCGTGGGCATCATCTCGAACGGCAAGGCCGGCACCCGCGCGTTCTTCGACCACCTCGAGCGGATGCTGCGTGACGAGTGGGGCGTCGCCGAGGTGGTCCGCCGCACCAAGAGCAACTACTCGGCCCCCGCGGAGGCAGCACTGATCGCCGAGGCCGCCGAATGGGCGGTGATGTTCGCCGGCGTCGGTGATTGAGGCAGTTGCTCGTCGTGCAGTTTGCACGACGCCATCAGCGCCGAACGCGCCGGCACCCCCGCGGTGGGGGTGATGACGAGCGCGTTCGTCGACGGCGCCGAGCTCATGGCGAGCACCCTGGGCGTCGCCGGCTACGCGTTCGCCGTCATCGAGCATCCGATCGCCTCGGCCACCGACGCGCAACTGGAGGACAAGGCCCGCCGCACCATCGAACAAGCGGTCGGCCTGCTCTCTCCCCGTTAGGGTCCGCGCGGTGAGCGACAACCTGGATGGGGCGCAGAGCACGGAGCGCGCGGTCAGCGCGGTGCACGACCTGCACGAGCGGGCCGGGCGGATCCGGACGGACATGGGCGGCACCGACAAGGTGGCTCGCCTGCGCGCCGAGGGGCACGCGACCATCCGTGACCACATCGACGGTCTGCTCGACCCGGGCTCGTTCCGGGAGTTGGGTACGTTCAGCCGCTCGCTGCGACCGGAGGATCGGGACCGCACACCGGGTGACGGCAAGATCGGCGGTCACGGCACCGTCGATGGCCGCCCGGTGGCGGTCTTCGGCGACGACATCACGGTGCTCCGCGGCTCCAGCTCCATCGTGGGCACGCGCAAGGAGCACCGGCTCTACGAGCGCGCTCTGGCCATGGGCCACCCGATCGTGCACTTCGGCCAGACCGGCGGCGCCCGCATCCCCGACACGATGGGCGCCGAGGGCATCTCCGAACCCGGCGAGCTGTTCTCCATGGCCTCCCGCCATCACCAGGTGCCCATGGCCACGGCCATCGTGGGCCAGTCCTTCGGCGGCTCGTCGTTCCTGTCGGCCCTGTCGGACTTCGTGGTCATGACGCGGGGCTCGTGCCTGGCTGTCACCTCGCCCCGGGTCTTCGAGGTGGCTACCGGCGAGGTGATCACGTTCGAGGAGATCGGCGGGGTGGACGTCCACGCCCGGCGCACCGGCCAGATCGACCTCGGGGTCGAGACCGACGAGGACGCCTACGCCGCCATCCGCCGCTGGCTGTCGTATCTGCCCTCGAATGCCCGGGAATTGCCGCCCCGCACCACGCCCGCCGAGCCGGTCGGACCCGACCCCGGACTGGCCGATCTGGTACCGACCAAGCGCACGCGGGGTTACGACATGCGCAAGGTCGTTGCCCGGATCTGCGACGAGGGCTCGGTGTTCGAGTTGCAGCCGCTCTACGCCCGCAACATCTGCTGCGCGCTATCGCGCATCGACGGCTGGTCGGTGGGCGTCGTGGCCAACAACCCCATGTTCAACGCCGGCGTGCTCGACCCTGAGGCCTGCCACAAGATCATCCGCCTCATGACCGTCTGCGACGCCTTCAACCTGCCGATCGTCTTCCTGGCCGACGTCCCCGGCTTCATGGTGGGCCGGCGGGTGGAGCACGACCGCATGTTGCACTGGGGCATGCGGATGATGCAGGCGCTGCAACTGGCGACGACGCCCACGCTCACGGTGTGCCTGCGCAAGGCGTTCGGGTTGGCGTGGCAGGCCATGAACGGATCGCGCATGGTCAATCATGGCCTGTACGTGTGGCCGGGAGCCGAGCTGGGGTTCATGGACCCCGAGGTGGGGGTCAACGTGGCCTACGGGTCGAAGCTGGCGGCCATCGCCGATGACGGCGAGCGCGAGGCCGAGCGGCTCCGGCTGGTGAAGGAGGTGGGCGAGGCCACCTCGCCCTACGAGGCGGCGGGCACGATGCGCGTCGACGAGATCATCGACCCGGCCGACACCCGCGTGGTGCTGGCCGAGGATCTGGGCCGGCTGGCCACCCGGGCGCTGATGCCGCCCGAGGCCCGGCCGCTCACGTGGTGGCCGAGCTGCTGAGCGCGCAGGCGGGGCGGCCGTGCGGCGACGGCCGCCCCGCGGTTGGGGGGATGGGGTGGGGGGCCAGAGCTACATCTCGATGGCCTCGGCCACCTCGACCGTGCCACCCGAGGCGAAGATCGGGCATCCCTTGGCCAGGCTGACGGCGGCGTCGAGATCCGTGGCCGAGATGAGGCTGTAGCCGGTGAGGGGGTTGGCCCCACCGCCGTCGACGGCCGAGCCGTCGGCCTTGACGGTCTTGGACGCACCGGTGGGGTTGCCACCGTCGACGACGGCGTCGCCGAGGGCGCCGAACCAGGCGCCCCACGCCGCCATGGCGGCCGCCTGCTCGGCCTCGGTGGCGGCCATGCCGCCGCCGTGATAAGCGAGCACGTACTTGGGCATCGCGTTCTCCTCTGGTTGCAGTCGGGACCGCCGGCCTTCGGCAGTTCCACTCTGACGACGAACGGCCCGGCCCCAGATCGACAGCCGGTGCCGCAAAAGATCGGCTGTGTGACGTCGATCGAGACGCGATCGGGTTTCACGTCACAGAGCCGCCGAAACGACAGGCGACGCTGTCGCGTTCGTAACTCGCGTTGCCGCCGGGTCAGCGCCGGCGCAGCGTGGGATCCACCAGTGCCGGCGGGTCGTACTGGCGATCGGCCGGGTTGAGGTCGCGGCCGGGCGCCACGATCTGATCGATGCGGTCGAGCACGTCGGCGTCCAGCCGAAGATCGGCACCGGCGAGCACGTCGGCCAGCTGGTCCGGCGTCCGGGGGCCGATGACGGCACTGGTGACCGCCGGGTGGGCCAGCACGAAGGCGTGGGCGAGATGCGTCAGCGACACGCCGGTGCCGGCCGCCACCGCCGCCAGCGCGTCGAGGGCGGTCAACTTGGTGGCGCGCACCGAAGCCGAGGCATAGTCGAAGTGGTCGGGCTGGCGGGCGGCCCGTGAGCCGTCGGGCGGTGGCGCACCGAGGTACTTGCCCGTGAGCCAACCGCCGTTCAGCGGCGCCCACACCATCACGCCCATGCCGTAGCGCTCACACGCCGGCAGCACGTCACGCTCGACGCCGCGAACGAAGATGGAATACGGCGGCTGTTCCACGGTGAACCGCTCACGGCCCCGGCGCTCGGCCACCCACTGCGCTTCCGCGATGAGCTCTGCCGGGAACGTCGACGTCCCGATGGCCAGCACCTTGCCGGCGTGGACCAGGTCGGTGAGCGCACCGAGGGTCTCGTCGATGTCGGTCGACGGGTCCGGCCGGTGCACCTGGTAGAGGTCGATGCGATCGGTACCGAGGCGCCGCAAGCTGTCGTCGACGGCCCGGCCGATCCACCGCCGGGAGTTGCCGCGCCGGTTCGGGTCGTCGCCCATGGCGTTGTGGAACTTGGTGGCCAGCACGACGTCGTCGCGCCGGCCTCGAAGGGCCCGGCCGAGCAGTTCCTCGGAGACGCCGTAGTCGTAGACATCGGCCGTGTCGAAGAAGTTGATGCCGGCATCGAGCGCAAGATCCACCATCTTCGTGCACGTTGCTTCGTCGGTGTCGCCCCACGCCCCGAACATCATCGTGCCGAGGCAGAACGCACTCACCTCGATGCCCGTACGACCGAGCGTTCGATGTTCCATGCGACTCCGTTCGCGCTGGCCATCCGTAGAGTCCCAGCGGTGCCGTCACCCGCCACCGAGCCGGACGACCAGCAGGCCCCCGTCGGGCTGCTGGTGACCGGCGGCGACGTCGTCACGATGAACACTACGCGCGACGTGCTCGTCGGGGGAGCGCTGGCCATCGCCGGCAACCGCATCGCCGCGGTCGGCCGCACCTCGGTGCTGCGGGCCGCCTATCCGCAGGCGACGGAGATCGACGCATCGGGCTGCGTCGTGACGCCCGGGCTCGTCAACGCCCATCAGCACCACACCGGCGATCCGCTGGCCAAGTCGTGCGTTCCCGACCTCCTCGCGCCCGGCGAATCGATCTTCTCGTGGGCCGTGCCGATGCACGCCGCCCTCACCGCCGACGACGACGAGCTGAGTACGACCGTGAGCGCCCTCGCCAGCTTGCGGCTCGGCGTCACCACCGTGGTGGAGGCAGGCACGGTCGCCCACCCCGATCGCATGGGGCACGCGCTGCTGGCGGCGGGGCTCCGCGGCACGGTCGGTCGTTGGGGCTGGGACGTCGAGGGCCTCCCGTACGCGGCGCCCGCCGGCGAGACGCTCGATCTGCAGCGCCAGGTGCTCGACGCGTGGCCCCGCCACGGCTTGGTCGAGGGATGGGTCACGCTGGTCGGCCACGACCTGGCGTCGGACGAGCTCTTGTCCGGCGCGGCCGAACTGGCCCGCTCGCGCGGCACGGGCATGACGATGCACCTCTCCCCGACCGGCTCCGATCCGGCCGCCTACCTGGCCCGTACCGGCCGGCGGCCGGTGGCCCATCTGGGGGCGCTCGGCGTGCTCGGCCCGCACCTGCTCATCGGTCACGGCGTGTGGCTCGACGACGAGGAGGTCGAGCTGGTGCTGCGCTCGCGCACCGCCATCGCCTACTGCCCCTGGGCCTACCTGCGGCTCGGTCAGGGCGTGACCGGCCACGGTCGCCACGCGGAGATCATCGAGCGGGGAGGGCGGGTCGCCCTTGGTTGCGATGCGGACAACGCCGGCGACATGGGAGACATCCTGCGCACGGCTGCCCTCGCCGCCGGCATCGCGCGTGACACGCGTGTCGATCCGGAGCGCTTCGGGGCCGATCTCGCCTTCGAGTTGGCCACCATCCGCGGGGCCGAGGCGCTGGGCATGGCCGACCGGATCGGCTCGCTGGAGGTGGGCAAGCTGGCCGATGTCGTCGTGCACGACGCCACCGCCTTCAACTGGACGCCTCGCGGCGACGTGGCCCTCCAGCTCATCTGGGGCACCGACGGCCGCACCGTGCGCGATGTCGTCGTGGACGGCCGGCTCGTGGTGCGCAACGGTGTGTGCACCACGATCGATCTCGAGTCGTTGCGCGACCGGGCCCGCGCCGCCGCCGCCGACCTCTTCGCCCGCGCCGGGATCACCGTGCCACACCGCTGGCCCCACCGGGACGGCCGTTGACCGCGCTCGACGGTCGTCGACCACCAGTGACCGGGCCAGGTTGGCATCGAGCCATTCACGACTAACCTGGTCATGTTTCCAGGCGCAGGAGGAGCACCGACATGCCGCCATCGGGCCGATTCCACCTCGGTGTGAGCCTCGACGGCGCCGGCCGCCACCCCGCCGCGTGGCGGGAGCCCGATGCGCCCGCCGACCTGTTCGGCGCCGACCACCTCGTGCGGCTGGCCCGAGAGGCGGAGCGGGGTGCGCTCGACTTCGTGGTGCTGGAGGACGGCTTCGATCGTCCACCGGCCGGCGGTGGCCGCGCCGGCGGTCGCCTGGACGCCCTGCTGGCGCTGGCCCGCGTCGCCCCCACGACGCACGCCGTCGGCCTCATTCCGGCCGTCTCCACGACCCACACCGAGCCCTTCCACGTCTCCAAGAACATCGCCACCCTGGACCACGTCAGCCTGGGCCGAGCCGGATGGAAGGTGACCGTCTCGACCACCGCTGCCGACGCCGAGCTCTTCGGCCGCAAGCCGCCGGCGCCCCTCGACGAGCTGTACGCCGAGGCGGCCGACGCCATCGAGGTGGTCGCGCCGCCTGTGGGACAGCTGGGAGGACGACGCCGTCATCCGTGACCAGCCGACCGGCCGCTACGTCGATCGGGACAAGCTGCACTACGTCGACTTCGAGGGCCGCGTTCTTCAGCGTGCGGGGCCCGTCCATCACCCCCCGGTCGCCGCAGGGCCAGCCGTTGGTGGCCATCGACGCCACGTCGGCGCCCGCCGTCGCGGCTGGCGGGCGAGCGGGCCGATCTCGTGCTTCCTCGAGGATGCCGACCGACGCCGCTCGGCGCGCGCCACGCGCGACGAGATCCGCGCCGTCGCCGCCGCCGCCGGGCGCGACCCGGACACCGTCGCCGTGCTGGCCACCGTCGACGTGCTGTTCGGCGTCCAGCATCGAGAGCGCCCGGGCCGATCGGGCCCGCCTCGACGAGCGTGCCGGCACCGGCCCGACGCCGTCGGGTGCGCTCGACTTCGCCGGCCCCCCGGCCGCCCTGGCCGACCTGATGGAGGAGTGGCTCGGCGCCGGCGCCGTCGACGGCTTCGTCATCCGCCCGGCGCTGCTGCCGCGGGGTCTCACCCAGTTCGTCGACGAAGTCGTGCCCCGTCCTGCGGGCCCGTAGCCTGTTCGGCAGCGGGTACGAAGGGTCGACGCTGCGCGATCACTTCGGGCTGTCCAGGCCGCCGAACCGCTACGCCGTCAGGAGCGTGCCGTCGTGACCAAACCGGTGAAGCAGATCCACCTCGCCGCCCACTTCCCCGGCGTGAACAACACGACGGTGTGGAGCGACCCGACATCGGGCAGCCAGACCGACTTCTCGTCGTTCGTGCACCTGGCCCAGACGGCCGAGCGCGGCAAGTTCGACTTCTTCTTCCTGGCCGAAGGGCTGCGCCTGCGCGAGCACCGCGGCCGCATCTTCGACCTCGACGTCGTCGGCCGGCCCGACTCGCTCACCGTCCTCGCCGCACTGGCCGCCGTCACCGATCACATCGGGCTGGCGGCCACGCTCAACACGACCTTCAACGAGCCCTACGAGCTGGCCCGCCAGTTCGCCACCCTCGACCACCTGAGCGGCGGGCGGGCGGCCTGGAACGCGGTCACCTCGCCCGACGCCTTCACCGGCGAGAACTTCCGGCGGGGCGGGTTCCTCGAGCGCGTCGCTGCGCTACGACCGGGCCGAGGAGTTCATCGTCGCGGCGCCGCCAGCTGTGGGACACCTGGGACGACGATGCCGTCGTGGCCGATCGCGCCGACGGCGTGCTCGTGGCCGACGATGCGGTCGCGCCCGTTCGACCATCAGGGCGCCGAGTTCTCGATCCACGGCGAGTTCGACGTGCCCCGGAGCCCGCAGGGCTACCCGGTGCAGATCCAGGCGGGCGACTCCGACGGCGGGCGCGAGCTGGCCGCGACCCAGGCCGACGTGATCTTCAGCCGGCACTCGAGCCTCCGCGACGGCCAGGCGTTCTACGCCGACGTGAAGGGCCGCCTGGCGCGCTACGGCCGCAGCCACGACGACCTCAAGATCATCCCCGCGGCCATGGCCGTGCTCGGCGACACCGAAGCCGAGGCCCACGAGCGCGCCGCCCACATCCGCCTGCAGCAGGTGAGCCCGCAGGGCGCCATCGCGTTCCTCGAGCAGGTGTGGGGCCGCGACCTGTCGGGCTACGACCCCGACGGTCCGCTGCCCGACATCGACCCCGACGTCGACGGCGGCGTCTCGATCACCCGCGGCCGGGTGCGCCACGAGCAGGACCCGCTCGGCTGTCGCCACCAAGTGGCGCGCAGCTGGCCGAGCAGAAGCAGCCTCAGCATCCGCCAGCTCATCATCGAGGTGACCACGCGCTCGGCCTTCGTCGGCACGCCGAGTCAGGTCGCGGAGACGATCAACGACCACGTGCAGGCCGACGCCGCCGACGGCTACATCTTCGTGCCGCCACCTCACCCCTCACGGCCTCGACGAGTTCGTGGCCAGGTGGTGCCGGAGCTGCAGGAGCGGGGCGTGTTCCGCGCCGACTACGCCGGCCCGACCTTGCGCGACCACCTGGACCTGCCCCGCCCCAAGCGGGCCTGAGCGCGCTGGCCGTCAGCCTTCGGCGGCCTGGTCGAACTCCTTCACGAGGGTGCGCGGCGCCATGCACCGCCACGCGTCGGTGAGCAGTTCGAGCAGCTCGTCCTCGTCGATCGCCGGCAGTCGCACGAGCACTGCGGGGAAGCTGTTGTAGTGCGGCTCGGTGAAGAACTTCGCTGGGTCGGAGGCCAGTAGCGCATCCTTCTCGGCGCGGTCACCGACCCGCACGGCCAGCACCTCGGGGTTCGGCACGCGGGCCTGCTTCGGATCGAGGCGCTCCAGCCACACCCACGCGAACCCCTTCTGCTGGCCCTTGTTGAGCACGGCGAAGGCGAAGTCCCCTTCGCCTTCCATCGTTCCCGGCAGCGACAGCGCCAACCGCCGGACGTCCTGCTGATTCGCCATCTCGACTGAGACCTCCATCCCTAGCGTAGGGCAGGTCTAGGTTTCAGAAATATCTGAAAGGAGCGAACTATGGACACGGCTGTTCGCATCCACGGGCTCTCCAAGCGCTACGGCTCCACCGCGGCGTTGAGCGATCTCGATCTCGAGATCACGAAAGGCGAGGTCATCGGCTATCTCGGTCCCAACGGCGCCGGCAAGACCACGACCATCCGCCTGCTCCTGGGCTTGATCCGGGCAACCGCCGGGCGGGCGGAGATCTTCGGCGTCGACTGCCAGGCCGATCCCGTCGCCGCCCATCGCCGTGTGGCCTTCGTGCCGGGTGACGCCGCCCTGTGGCCGGCGCTCACCGGCGCCGAGACGCTGCACGTCCTCGGCCGGGTGCATGGGCCGGTCGACGAGTCCTACCGCGACGAGCTGATCGAGCGGTTCGAGCTGGACCCTTCCAAGCGGGTGCGCGCCTACTCGAAGGGCAACCGCCAGAAGGTGGTGCTCATCGCCGCACTGATGACGCGCGCCGACCTGTTGCTGCTCGACGAGCCGACCAGCGGGCTCGACCCGCTCATGGAGCAGGTGTTCCGGGCCTGCATCGACGAGGCGCGCCGGCGGGCCCAGACGGTGTTCCTGTCCTCGCACATCCTGAGTGAGGTGGAGGCGCTGTGCGACCGGGTCGCCATCCTGCGCGCCGGGCGGCTGGTCGAGGTCGGCCGGCTGAGCGAGATGCGGCACCTGTCCGCCCTCACCATCGACGCCGAGCTCGACGGTCCCGTGCCCGACCTGTCGTCGATCCCTGGTGTCCGCGTGATCGACGCCAGCGACAACCGGCTGCGCTGCGAGGTGACGGGCGCCGTCGAGCCGGTGCTGGAGGCGCTCGTCGCCGTGGGTGTGCGCCGGTTGGTGAGCCGTGAGCCGTCGCTCGAAGAGCTGTTCCTCTCGCACTACGGCAGCGCCGAGGCATCGCGTGCGGCGTGAGCGCATGGCGCCGCCCGTGTTCGCGTTGACGGCGCGCCGCGCCGTGCGCTCAGGCGCCATCTGGGGTGCGGTGTTCGGTCTGTCGGTGACCGTCAGCGCCACGGGCTACAACGCCACCTTCCCCGACGACGCCTCGCGCCAGAAGCTGGCGGCGTCGTTCGAGCACAACGCCGGCATCGCCGCGCTGCTCGGGCCGGCCCGCCGCCTCGACACCGTCGCCGGCTTCACCGCATGGCGCACGATGGGCATCCTCATGATCATCGGCGCGGTGTGGGGTCTGCTCACGGCGACGCGCCTCACCCGCGGCGAGGAGGACACCGGCCGATGGGAGCTGGTGCTGGCCGGTCCCATCACCAAGGCCGGCGCGGCGGCGCGCACGTTCCTCGGTCTCGGGGCCGGCTGGCTGACGATGTGGCTGGTGACCGCCATCGTCGCGGTGGGGGTGAGCCGCACCCCCGACGTCGGGTTCTCGCTGCGGGCGTCGTTGTTCTACGCCACCGCGCTGTGCACCAGCGCCGCGCTGTTCCTCGCCGTGGGCGTCCTCGCCGCGCAACTGGCCGGCAACCGTCGCCAGGCCAACCTCGTGGGCGCCGCCGTCCTCGGCGTGTCGTTCCTGACCCGGATGGTGGCCGATGCCAGCCGCAGCATGAGCGCGCTGCGCTGGGCCAGTCCCCTCGGCTGGATCACCGAGCTGCATCCGCTGACGGGTTCCCGGCCGCTGGTCTTCCTCCCGATCGTGGCGCTGATCGGTGGGCTCGCCGGCGTGGCCGTGCGATTGGCCGGCCGGCGCGACCTCGGTGCCGGCGCGTTCGGCGGCGCGCGATGCGCCGCCGTCGCGCCTGGCGTTGCTGCGGAACCAGTTGGGGCTCACCGTTCGCTTGACCCAGCCGGTCGGGCTCGGCTGGATCGGGGGACTGGCCGTGCTGGGACTGGTGCTGGGCCTGGTCGCCGAGTCGGCCGCCGAAGCCGTCAAGGGATCGACGGTGATCGATGACGTCATCGGCCGCCTCGGCGGCAGCGCCAGCGGCGCGTCGGCCTATCTCGGGCTCACGTTCGTGTTCGCCGCCGCGCTCCTGGCCTTCGCTGCCGCCGGCCAGGTCGGTGCCGCCCACGACGAGGAAGCCGACGGCCGCCTCGACAACCTCGTAGCTCGGCCCGTGGCCCGCCGGCGGTGGCTGGCCGGCCGCCTCGGCGTGGCCACCGTGTTCGTGGTGCTGGCCGCCGCGCTGATGGGGGCGGCGGCCTGGATCGGCGCCGCCACGCAGCACACCGGTGTCGGCTTCGACCGGCTGCTGGTTGCCGGCGTGAACATCGCCCCGCCGGCACTGCTCGTGCTGGGGGTGGGCAGCCTCCTGTTCGGCTTGTGGCCGAGCCTGGCCGTGCCGTTGACGTACGGCCTCGTGGCGTGGTCGTTCCTGGTCGAGCTGATCGGCTCGATCGTGACCACCAACCACTGGCTGCTCGACCTGTCGCTCATCCACCACATGGCGCCGGCGCCGGCCACCGATCCGCACTGGTCGTCGGCCGCGGTCATGATCGTGGCCGGCCTCGTCGCGGCCCTGGCCGGAGCCGTCGCCTTCGACCGCCGCGACCTCGCCAGCGCATGACCGAGCGCGACGCGCCGGAAGCCTGGCAACGGGAGTTCCTCCAGCGCATGAGCGTGCTCGGCGACACCACCGGGCTGCCGCCGAGCTTCATGCAGGTGTTCGCCTGGCTCATCGTGTGCGAGCCGCCGCAGCAGTCCGTCGAGCAGCTCCGGGCCAGCCTGGGACTGTCGGCGGGCGCCATCAGCGCGGCCACCACCACCCTCATCCACCTCGGTCTGGTCGAGCGGGTGAGCCAGCCCGGCCAGCGGCGGCTCTACTACCGGATGCGACCGCGGGCGTGGGAGCGGTTGCTGCGGCTCCGGCTCGATGCCAGCCGTCAGATCACGGCGACGGCCGCCGAGGCGCTGGCGCAGGCGCCCGGGCCCCACGAGCGCCTGTGCGAGATGCGCGACGTCGTGGCCTACTTCGAGGCCACGTTGTCGTCGCTGCTCGACGGGGACGGGCACTGACCGCGTCGCTCGTGTAGATGCCTTGACCAGTATATACGTGTCGGAGAATACTCAGGCGATGGACACGTTCGTGGCGCTGGCCGAGCCGACCCGCCGGCGGATCCTCGACGAGCTGCTCCAGACCGAGAGCACGGTGACCGGCCTGGTCGAGCAGCTGGCCGGCAGCCAACCAGCGGTCAGCCAGCCCACGGTGTCCAAGCACCTGAAGGTGCTGCGGGATGCGGGCTTCGTGTCGTGTCGCACCGCCGCACAGCACCGGATCTATCGCGTCGAGGCGCCGGCCTTCGAGGCGCTGGCCGCATGGCTCGAGCCCTACCGCCGCCTGTGGACCCGTCACCTCGACGCTCTCGAGCGTCACCTCGACCGCAGGGAGGACTCATGACCGAGATCAGCTTCGAGGCCGGCGCGCTCGCCGCCGTCTCATGTGACGGGGCCGGTGCTCACCCGACCCTCGTGTTCGAGCGCGACCTTCGCCACCCGCCCGACAGGGTGTGGGCCGCACTCACCGAGCCGGCGCAGCTCGCGCAGTGGGCCCCGTACACCGCCGACCGCGACCTCGCTCAGGTGGGCGAGGCCGTGCTCACCATGCTCGGCGGTGACGCGCCAGCCGGTTCGATCGCCGTGGTCACCCGGGCCGAGCCCCCGAACGTGCTCGAGTACACGTGGGGGAGCGACGTCCTGCGTTGGGAGCTCACAGCTTCCGCCACCGGCACGCACGTCACGCTGCGCCACACCGTCCAGGGCCTGGATTGGGTGCCGAAGGTGGCGGCGGGCTGGCATCTCTGCCTCGTCGTGGCCGAGCGGCTGCTCGACGGGCAGCCGATCCCGCCGATCCGCGGCGGCGACGCCCGCAACTTCGGGTGGGACGGCCTCAACGAGGCCTATGGCGCGGCCCTGGACATCCCCGTCACGCTGCTACCTGACTGACGCACCAGGCCGGCGCTGTGACCGGCGCCCCGGCGACCCGGCCCGGCGACCCGGCCCGGCGACCGGCCCAAATTCGCGCAGGCTGCGCGCTCGGACGCGCTGGGGCGCGGTCAAGCGCGCAGGCCGCGCGGAATGTGGGTCGCCACGGCGAGCCCGAGCCACGGCACCTGCGCCCTCCAGAATCGCGCAGGCTGCGCGCTTGGACGCGCTCGGGGCGCGGTCGAGCGCGCGGGCTGCGCGGAATTTTGGGTCGCGTCACGCCTCGTCGACCTCGTCGACCTCGCCGACCCCGGACCGCCGCGAGCCGGTCGACGGCGGTCAGGGTTGGATGAGTGCCGTCAGCTCGATCTCGACGGCGATGCCGAAGGGCAGCGCCGCCATGCCGACGGCGCTGCGGGTGTGGCGGCCGGCGTCCCCGAACACCTCGACGAACAGATCCGAGCAGCCGTTCATCACCGCCGGCGTGTTGTCGAAGCCCGGCGCCACGTTCACCATGCCGAAGACCTTGACGATGCGCCGCACCCGGTCGAGGTCACCCAGCTCGGCCTGCAGCGTGGCGAGGATCGACAGGCCGGTCATGCGGGCGGCGCGCTGGGCGCCGGCGAGGTCGAGGTCGGCACCGACCTTGCCCCGCACGATCTCGTCGCCATTGACGGGACCGTGGCCGCCCACGATCACCTGGTCGCGCACGACGACGCACGACACGTAGTTCCCGGCCGGCGGCATCGGCGGGGGCAAGGTGATGCCCAGCTCCTCCAGCCGGCGGGCGACAGCGCTCATGGCGGCGATGGTAAATCGTTCCTCGCCGCCAGCGCAGCGAGTTGCAGCTCCAACTGATCGACCCGGTGGCGCAGCAGGACGACCTGGGCTTCCAGGCTGAGCTCGTGTTCCGCTCGCCGCTGGATTCGAGGTGACAGCGCGGCGCGCTCCACGACCGCGTCGAGGGGCACCAGTCGTTGGGGGCCGTTGGGGCCATCCACCAGGCGCGACCGGATCTCGCCGTTGCGGTACCACGAGCGCAGCGTCGACCGCGAGACACCGGTTTCGGCTTCGGCCCGGGCCAGCGGCACCCACGCGGTGTCGTCGAGGCGGGCGAACAGGTCCAGCTCGGCCTGCCACCGCTCCAGGCGCTGACCCCAGTCATCCGACATAGAACCCTGATACTGCCAGAGCATTGACAGGGGTGCAACGCTGAACCCATGTTCGAACGATTCACCGAACGGGCCCGCAGCGCCGTCGTGCTGGCCCAGGACGAAGCCCGGCGCTTCGATCACGACTACATCGGCACCGAGCACCTGCTGCTCGGTCTGCTGGCCGACGGCGAGGGTCTCGCCGCCCTGGTGCTCCGGGATGCCGGCCTCACCCTGCGGGCGGCGCAGACGGACGTCGACGCCATCGTCGGTCGGGGGTCGGGCGCGCCGAGCGGGCACATCGCCTTCACGCCCCGAGCCAAGAAGGTGCTGGAGCTCTCGCTGCGCGAGGCGCTGGCGCTGGCGCACAACTACATCGGTACCGAACACATCCTGCTGGGGCTGATCCGCGAGGGCGACGGCCTGGCCGCCCAGATCCTGACGCAGCGCAAGATCGGCCTGGAGGCCCTGCGCCAGCAGGTGCTGAGCCGGGTCGGCGCGGCCAGCGGTCCGGCGGAGCGACCGGCCCGGCGCGCCTACACACCCGCGGCGGACGAGATCGTCGCTGCCGCCCAGCAGCTCGCGGGGGGAGCCGCCGTCGGCAGCCACCATCTCCTCGAGGCGCTCGCCCGTTCCGACGGCAGCATGGCGGCCCAGGCGTTGTCGGACCTCGGCGTCGACCCCGACGCGTTGAGCGCCCGCCTCGAGGCCCTACCGCTCGAGGACTCCACCGACGTGACCCCCGATGAAGCCAGCGCCCGCAAGATGGAGCTGCGCGTCGAAGGCGACGAGGTGCTCATCGTGATGCGTGACGCCGTCACGCTCGACCGCGCCCGTTCCGTGCTGGAGCGCAGCGGCACCCCGTTGCGAGGCGACGATCCATCGGCCGCCGGTTTCGTGACGCTCCTGCGGGAAGTACGCACCAGCCTCGACGAGATCGGGGCCACGCTCACGCCCGAGCCTCTCGCCCCGCCGCCGAGTGGTCGTTCGGCGCTGGTGCAGCGCGTGATCCAGAGCCGCCTTCGCCGCCGCCGACCCTGAGGATGTTCAGTGAGTATGGAACGGCCGGCTCGTCCGCATCTTGCGTGGGTTGTCCACCATGAGGCGGACCGAGCCACATACGGAAGGAGCCGGCCGTGTCCTTGATTCATGTTCCTCCTGGGGTGAGCGTCCTGGCAATGGACGTGCACAAGAACACCATCTCGACGGGTGTGCTCGAGCCGGACTCGACGTCGCCGCTGGTCGACAAGATCAGCTCCGACGATGAGACAGTCCGCCGGTTGATCGGCCGGTTCGCTGATCCGGGTCGGGTGTGGGCCTGCTATGAGGCGGGTCCGACGGGCTACGAGTTGCACCGCACGTTGACGGGGGCGGGGATGCGCTGCGAGGTGATCGCCCCATCGTTGATACCGACGATGCCGGGCAACAAGGTGAAGACCGATCGCCGTGACGCCCGCCGTCTGGCGTTGCTGTTCCGTGGTGGTCAACTGTCGGCGGTGCGGGTGCCGACACCGGCCGAAGAGGCGGTGCGTGATCTGTGTCGCGCCTACGCCGACATGGTGCTTGACCAGACGAGAGCCCGGCACCGCCTGGGCAAGTTCTTGTTACGCCATGCCCGGGTGTGGCGTGGCGGTGACAACTGGACGCTCAAGCATCAGGCCTGGATCGCCCAGCAACGCTTCGACGACGCGGCGCTGACGGCGACGTTCGGGCACTATCGGGCCACCCTGACGGCGCGCGAAGCAGCCGTCGCCGCCATCGAGGCCGACCTGCGGGCGTGGACGACGCGGCCGCCGTTCGCCGATGCTGTCGCCCGGCTGGGGGCCTACCGCGGGATCAGCGAGCTCGGCGCGTTGACGTTGGCGTCGGAGGTGTGCGACTGGCACCGGTTCCCGACGGCGTCGATGTTCATGGGGTTCTGCGGGCTCGTCCCGTCGGAGCATTCCTCCGGGGAGCGCACCCAACGCGGCGGCATCACCCATGCCGGCAACACCCACCTGCGCACCCAACTCGTCGAGTCCGCGTGGGCCTACAAGTCGCGGGCCAACGTCGGGCCCACCATCGCCAAACGCCACGCCGGGCTGGACCCCGCCGTCGTCGCTCGCGCCTGGGCGGCCCAGCTGCGTCTGTGCGGCAAGTTCCGCCGCCTCGACGCCCGCAAGACGAGCCGCAACGTGGTCGCCACCGCCATCGCCCGCGAACTCGCCGGGTTCGTGTGGGCCGAGATGACCACCACCTGACATGAACACGATCGACGACTCGCTGTCGCGTCCGGGCTGGACCACAGCGAGCACCCCGTGATGCGCCGGGCGCCCGCCGCTGCAGAACCGATCCCCGTCCCGACTATGACGACCGATCCCGGCATCGCCGCGATCAGTGTGGGGCACCTCTCTGCGCAACGCCCTCCTGCGGTCCCAACCCGCGAACATCAGTCTGGCGGCCAGCCCACCAGCCGCCCGGCGCATCACCACCCCCTCACCCGCGGCCCACCTCAATCCCCGGGCGCCGGGGTCACGTAGCAGCCGCCACCCCGGCGTCAAGGTCGTTCGTCCTCGCTTCGCTGCGGGCGCTCCACCTTGACCCCGAGGCCCCGACGCCTGCTGAGCCAGCAACCAAGCCCCGGACCTCCGCTCCGGCGCGCCCCGAAACCAGCCCCACGAACCCCAACCGACACGCTTGACAAACCGTTCCACATCAGTCGGGGAGCATCGGCATGGAGACGCCGACATCCCGGCCCAGGAGCACGGCGCGGGTCACGGCGGTCGAGCCGAACCGCGAGCGCACCTGGTCGAGGGCGGCGTCGAGCGCTCCGCCGGCATGGCGGTCGAACGGCAGCGCCAGTTGCAGTTGCGAGGCGTCACCGAGGTTGCCCATCGCCACCCCGACCAACGTGAGGCCCTGACCCTCGATCATCGGCTGGGCCACGGCCAGCAGCATCCGGACCGTGGTCAGGATGGGATGGGTCTCGGCGGTGGCCTCGGCCAGGGTGTGCGATCGGGTGGCGCGGGAGAAGTCGGCGAAGCGCAGGCGCAGCGTGATCGTGCGCCCGACCCGTCCGGCCGCTCGCATCCGGCGGGCGACCCGCTCGACCAGCCCCACCACCACCGTGTCGATGTCGGCCGGTGAGCGTCGCCGCCGGCTGAGGGCGCACTGCGACCCGATCGATCGGCGGCGCCGGCCGACCTGCACCGGGCGGGGATCGCGATTGTGGGCCAGGGCGTGCAGGTGGCGGCCCGAGGCCACACCCAGGATCGACACCAACGCCGCCTCGGGCAGCGCCGCCACCTCTCCGACCGTGCGGATGGCGCGCTCGTGGAGCTTCGTCGCCGTCACCGGCCCGACGCCCCACAGCCGCTCCACCGGGAGCGGGTGCAGGAAGGTCAGCTCGCCCTCGGGCGGCACCACCAGCAGCCCATCGGGCTTGGCCACGGCGCTGGCCACCTTGGCCAGGAACTTGGTGCGGGCCACGCCCACGGTGATGGCCAGGCCGACCTGCTCACGGACGTCGTGGCGCAACTGCACCGCGATCTCGCGGGGTGTGCCCGAAACGCGCGCCAACCCGCCGACATCGAGGAAGGCTTCGTCGATCGACAGGCCCTCGACGAGCGGCGTCGTGTTCCCGAACACCTCGAACACCGCCTTGCTGGCCTCGACGTAGGCCGAGAAACGAGGCTCCACCACGATGGCCTGCGGGCACAGCGAGCGGGCCTGGGCCGCGCCCATGGCGGCGCGCACGCCGCAGGCCTTGGCCTCGTAGCTGGCGGCCAGCACCACGCCGCCGCCGACGAGCACCGGCCGGCCCCGCAGCCGTGGATCGTCGCGCTCGCTCGACGGACGCGTAGAACGCGTCCAGGTCGGCATGCAGGATCGTGGCCGCGTCGCGCACGAACACATGTTCGCACACCGCGACGTGCGTTCAGATCACGATGCCCCGGGCAGCCAGGTCGGCGATGTTCTCGTCGGTGAAACCGGCGCCGGCCAGCACGCGCAGGGTGTCGTCGCCGAGTTGCGGTGCCGGCCCTCGAGGCCCCACGTCGGCGGTGTGGAAACGCATCGGCATGGCGACGGTGCGGTAGGGGCCCAGTTCGGGGTGCTGGACGGTTGGGAACAGCCCGAGCGCCTCGGCCTGCGTGTCGCTGGCGACCTCGTGGAGACCGAGGACGGGGCCCCAGATGAGGCCGTTCTGGTCGAAGATCTCACCCCACTCGTCGCGGGTCTTCACGGCGAGGGCGTCGTCGATGGCCCGCACGATCTCGGCCATGTGGTCGAAGCGGCCCTTCTTGGTGGCGTAGCGCTCGTCGGCCAGCCACTCGGTGCGGTCCAACACCTTGCACAGCTTCACCCACGCCGCCTCTTCGGGCATGTTCATCACGAGCCACTTGCCGTCCCCACAGGGGTAGCGGTTCGACGTGGGCACCAGCATCTCGTGGCGGCGGCGGCGGCGCACCGGCGCCTTGTCGACGGCGGTCACGGCGAAGTCGGTCGCCTGCGTCCAGATCGCCGTCTCGAACAGCGACGTCTCCACCACTTGGCCCTCGCCGGTGCGCTCGGCCATGCGCAGCGCCGCCAGGATGGCGCCGAACAGGGCCAGACCCGTGGTGTGGTCGCCCTGCGCCGGGCGAGCCATGGGGACGTCACCGTCGTCGCCCTCCCGCATGGCGTCGTAGAGGCCCGAGCGCCCGAAGAAGGCGGTCACGTCGTAGCCGGGTCGCCACGCCTCCGGTCCGCCCGTGCCGTAACCCGTGAGCGTGGCATGGACGAGCCGCGGGTTCTCCTTGAACAGGCTCTTCGGGTCGAGGCCGAAGCGCTCTTGACGGGGCGCGATGAGGTTGCACATGAACACGTCGGCGGTGCGACACAGGCTGCGCACGATGGCGGCGCCCTCGTCGGTGTCGAGAGCCACGGCAATGGAGCGCTTGCCCCGGTTGTCGACGTCGAAGCTGAAGTCGTAGCCCCGCAGCGGCCCGTCGATCTTGGCCGGACGGCTGAGTGAGCGCATCGGGTCGCCGCCCAGCGGTTCGACCTTGATCACCGTCGCCCCCAGGTCAGCCAGCATGGCGCCTGCGCTCGGTGCCGCCATCCAGCTGTCGACCTCGATCACGGTCACGTCGTCGAGCGGTGCGGCCACGGGCTCTCCTTTCGCTGCGGGTCGGGTGCAGCATCGCGCGGATGTAACCGAGCCGCACCACCCGCGACCTCCGCCTACGTACGCTGCCGGTGATGACTGCGTTGCGCGATGCCGTCGATCAGGTCGCCCACGAGCATGGGTTCTCGGGCGCGGTGCGCGTCGACCGTGGTCTCACGATCGAGCTCGCCGCCGCCTACGGGTTGGCCAACCGCGCCGCGGCGGTGCCCAACACGGTCGACACCGTGTTCGCCATCGCCAGCGGCGTGAAGGCCCTGACCGCGCTCACGGTCGTGAGCCTCATCGACGAGGGCGTGCTGGCGTTGTCGACGCCGGCCCGATCGGTGCTGGGCGACGACCTGCCACTCATCGGCGACGGCGTGACCGTCGAGCACCTGCTGTCGCACCGCTCGGGCATCGGCGACTACGTCGACGAGGACAACGAGGACTTGGCCATCACCGACTACGTCCTGCCGGTGCCTGTGCACCAGCTCAACTCGACCGAGCGCTACCTCAGCGTGCTCGGTGGACACGTACCCAAGTTCGAAGCGGGCCAGCGCTTCTCCTACTGCAACGGCGGCTTCGTGGTGCTCGCCCTCATCGCGGAGCGCGCCAGTGGCGTGCCCTTCGCCGAGCTGGTGCACCGACGGGTGTGCGCGCCGGCGGGCATGACGCATACGTCGTTCCTTCGCTCCGACGAGCCGACGGCCGGCGTCGCCGTGGGCTACCTCCCCATCGACGGTGTGTCGAGGACGAACCTGCTCCACCTTCCGGTGCTCGGCTCCGGCGACGGTGGGATCTACTCGACGGTGGCCGACTTCCACGCGTTCTGGCGCGCGCTGTTCGCCGGGCAGATCGTGGCGCCGGAATGGGTGGCGGCGATGGTGGCACCGCGCAGCGAGGTGCCGCCCGAGGGGAGCATGCCGGCACGGCGCTACGGCTTGGGCTTCTGGCTCGCCGGCACGGGCACGGGCGTCATGGCCGAGGGCTACGACGCCGGTGTCTCGTTCCGATCGTTCCACGACCCCGTCTCGCTCCTGACGTACACGGTGGTGTCCAACACGTCCGACGGCACGTGGCCCGTCGCTGCGAGCATCGCGGCCCTCACGGAATAAGGTCACCGAAAGACAACCCTGGGGGCACGATGGCACAGGCAATCGGCATGAGCGACGAGGTCCGCGAGCTTCGGGCCCGCATGAAGGACTTCATCGACAACGTCGTATTTAAGGCGGAGCCGGAGCTGGACCGCCTGAGCGAGCACGGTTTCCACCCCGACACCGGGCTGCCGCTGGAGCTGTACGAGGCGGCCGAAGCCCGTGGCGACGATGTGTCGCGTGGTGTGCGCGGCCCCGGAGACTCGGCCAGCCGGCGCTCGAGCGGCCTCGCCGCCGACCTGAAGGCCGAAGCCAAGGAACGGGGGCTGTGGGCCCTCGGTCACCCCGCCGAGATCGGCGGCGGCGGTCTGCCGTTCATGGACTTCGTGTACCTCAACGAGATCATCGGCCGGTCGGAGTACGGCTCGATGGCCGTCGGCTCGGCCAGCATGCAGGACTCCATCATGATGCACCTGTACGCCAGCCCGGCGCAGCGGGAGCGGTTCCTGAAGCCGCTCGTCGCCGGCGACGTGTACCCGTCGGTCGGCCTCACCGAGCCCGAGGTCGCGGGCAGCGACCCCACGCAGATGAAGACCACGGCCTACCTCGACGGTGACGAATGGGTCATCAACGGCCACAAGTGGTTCACGTCGGGCGCCTCGCGCGCCGCCTTCACCACGGTCTTCGCCAAGACCGAGCCCGACGCCGAGAAGCACATGCAGTTCAGCTCCATCATCGTCCCGACGGACACGCCCGGCTACCTCATCCAGCGCGCTGTGCCCACGATGGGTCACGTCGGTGGTCAGCACTGCGAGGTCGTGTACGACAACGTGCGCGTTCCGGTGTCGAACCTCCTGGGCAACCGCGGTGAGGGCTTCCTCATCAGCCAGAAGCGTCTCGGCCCAGGCCGCATCTTCCACTGCATGCGCTGGCTGGGTCAGGCGCAGCGGGCCTTCGAGCTGATGTGCGATCGGGCGCTCACGCGCTACGCCCACGGCTCCATGCTGGCCGAGAAGGGCGTCATCCAGGAGATGGTCGCCGAGTCCGCCGCCGAGATCCAGGGGGCGCGCTTGATGACGCTCGACGCGGCGCGGGCCATGGACTCCGGGTCCGAGGCTCGCGTCGAGATCAGCCTCATCAAGTTCCACGGCGCAACGATGTTGCACAACGTGATCGACCGTGCGGTGCAGGTCCACGGGGCGATGGGTGTCACCAGCGACACGCCTCTCGACAAGATGTACCGCGAGGCGCGCTACGGCCGCATCTACGACGGACCCGACGAGGTGCACAAAATGGTCGTGGCCCGCAACCTCCTGCGGAACTACAAAGATCGCGCTCCCTGGTCGTGACCATGGTCGACGAACGGCAGCAGTTCGGCGAGGCCGTCGCCATCGCCAACATCCCCACCTTGCTGATGGTGCTGGTGCAGCTGACCGGTGAGCGCCACTGGATGGAGCCTCCTTACACGCCGTCGCGCGCCCGGGGCATGGGCGACAACGACACCGGTGGTCTGCCGGAGGCCATTCAGCAGGAGATCCGCGAGGCGGCGCTGGAAGCCATCGTGGCATGGCGTGAAGGCCGGCCGGTGGCCATTCCCACGCCGTCGCCCGAGCTGCTCGTCGAGATGCTGAGCTGCGCGATGGGCGAGCAGGTGCCGATGGAGTACGGGCCCATGATCGCCGCCCAGCTCGGTCAGCGGCTACCCGAAGTCGTGGATGCGGAGCCGCTGAACGTGCCCGAGGGCTTCCACGTGGTCATCATCGGTGCCGGTGTGTCGGGGCTGTGCGCGGCGGTGAACCTGCAACAAGCGGGCATCCCGTTCGTGATCGTCGAGAAGAACGACACCGTGGGTGGCACCTGGCTGGACAACCGCTACCCCGGTGCCGGCGTCGACACGCCCAACCACCTCTACTCGTTCTCGTTCATCACCTACGACTGGTCCAAGTACTTCGCACTCCGCGACGAGCTGCACTCGTACCTGGAGCACGTGGCCGACTCGTTCGGCCTTCGCTCCCGCATTCGCTTCGGTACCGAGGTGCTCTCGGCCGAGTACGAGGAAGCGGTGCAGGGCTGGGCGGTAACCGTGCGCGGGCCCGACGGGGCCTTCGAGACGCTGCACCCCAACGTGGTGATCAGCGGCACGGGCATCTTCAACCCGCTCAAGTTCCCCGACATCGAGGGACTGGAACGCTTCGAGGGCCCGTCGTTCCATACCGCCCAGTGGCCGACCGATCTCGACCTGACCGCCAAGCGCGTCGCCATCATCGGCAACGGTGCCAGCGCCATGCAGATCGGTCCGGAGATCCAGGACGTCGTGGCGTCGCTCACCATCTTCCAGCGCTCGCCGCACTGGGCGGCGCCGTTCGAGCAGTTCCGCAAGGAGGTGCCCGAGTCGCTGCGCTTCCTGCTGCGCGAGATGCCGATCTACCAGTCCTGGTACCGGGTGCGGCTCGGCTGGACCTTCAACGACCGCATCTATCCCGCGTTGCAGAAGGACCCCACGTGGGTGCATCCGGACCGGTCGCTGAACGCCATCAACGACAGCCATCGTGAGTACTTCACCCAGTACATCGTGGCGGAGGTCGGCGACCGCACCGACCTGCTCGACAAGGTCGTGCCCACGTACCCGCCCTTCGGCAAGCGCATGCTCATGGACAACGGCTGGTACCGCATGCTCACCAACGAGCGCGTCGAACTGGTCGCCGACCCGATCGCCGAGATCGCCGCCGATCGCATCATCACCGCCGACGGCACCGAGTACGAGGCCGACGTCCTGGTGATCGCCACCGGGTTCGACGTCATCCGGTTCCTCACGTCGTTCGAGGCGCGCGGTCGGTCCGGGCGCAGCCTGCGCGAGGTGTGGGACGACGACGACGCCCGGGCCTACCTCGGCCTCGCCGTGCCCGACTTCCCCAACTTCTTCTGCCTGTACGGGCCGAACACCCAACCCGGCCACGGCGGCAGCCTCATCTTCGTCGTGGAGATGCAGATGCGCTACATCATGGATGTCCTGCGCCAGATGATCACCGAGGACATCGGCGCGGTGGAATGCCGCAAGGACGTCCACGACGTCTACAACGAAGACGTGGATCGGGCCCACGAGAACATGGTGTGGACTCATCCGGGCATGTCGACGTACTACCGCAACGCGCGCGGCCGCATCGTGGTGAACTTCCCGTTCCGCAACGTCGACCTGTTCGAGCGGACGCGCCACGCCGACCTCTCGGAGTTCGTGCTCGAGAAGCGGGGCTGACGCGCGAGCGTCAGCGGCGACCTCGGCTCAGCGGCGACTCAGGCGGCGCACGCTGCCGTCGCCGTTGGCGCCCACGTAGAACCCACCGGAGCCGTCGGGGCAGATCGAGCAGAACGCGGCCGGGACCAGACCGGCGACCGGCTGGCCGATGGGCGCGCCGGTCACCACGACCTCGCGCGTGCCGCTGTCGATGTCGACGGCCACGAGCTCGTGCGTGCTGACATCGGCCACCAGCAACGTGCCTCCCGAGGCGGCCATGCCCTGCGCGTCGCTGAACCCTTCGATGGCGCCGCGGCGCGAACCGTCCTTGTGGAGGACCTCCACGATGGCGCTCTGGCTCACGAACAGGGAGCCCACGTCGTCGCGGGCCACCGCGTTCGGGCCGCGCATGCCCGTCGCGATGACGTCGGTGCGACCGTCGGCGTCGATGCGCAGGATCCTGCCGGCGCCGCGCTCCACCACCAGCACGCTGCTCGACCCGTCGGCCACCATGGCCGTCGGCGCGTCGAGGCCGCCCACCAAGACGGCGGGCTCGGTGGTGCCTTGGCGGTACAGGAGGATCTCACCGGTGACGGCGAGGACGGCGAGGTCGTCGCCCAACGGGCTCACCCCGAGGGCCAGCGTGTGCAGCTCGATGAGCAACGTGAGCACGCGTTCGATGGCGCCGGCGGCGTTCACCGCGGCCACGCTGAGCCCGTCGGCCAGCAGGAGGTTGCCGTCGCGCCCGATGGCCAGGCCGTGGGGGCCGAGGAGGCCCGGCTCCGAGAGGATCCGGTGCTGGTTGCCGGTCTCCTCGGCGACGCGCCCGTTCACGTAGTGCGACACGAAGATGCGGTCATCGGCCCCGACGGAGACGTTGTCGACCCCCGTGGGCACTTCGGCGAGCGTCTCGCGCCGGCCGGTCTGCACGTCGATGGCGGTGATGTGGCCGGTGCCCGACTCGGACACCACGATGCGGCCACGTGAGTCGAACTTCACCGCCGTCGGCACGCTCAGGTCGTCGAACAGCAGCTGGCCCCGACCGGCCTCGAGGTCGTACACCCAGATCTCGTTGGCGAACACCTGCGGGAAGTAGATGCGTCCGTCGGGACCCATCGACGGTGCGTTCGGACCGTTCAGGTCTTCCATGAGGAACTGCGGCGCGGCGCCACCTGCCGGATTCAGCTCCATGAGGCGACCGCCCGGGCGGAACTCGTCGACGAAGAGGCGGCGGCCGGCGTGATCCATGGTCACGCCGTTGGCTCCCGGCAGGTCGGTGTGGACGACGCGGTAGGTGCCGTCGGGGTTGCGAGCGGTCACGCTGCCGGTGAACGGCTCGGTGGCGTAGAAGGTGCCGTCGGCACCGAAGATGCCGTCGTCGGGGGCCACGATGCCGCCGCCCAAGGGGGAGAAGACCTCGTGGTCGCCGGTGTCGATGTCGATGGCGGTCACCTGCGACCCGAACACCTGGGTGACGTACAGGCGGCCGTCGGGGCCGAGGGTCATGCCGTTGCTGCCGCCGAGCCGGCTGGGCGGCGTCACGGTCTCGAGCTTCCAGCCGGACGCGACCTCCGTCGTCGCCGCCGAATACATCTGCCACCGGTCGGTCATGAGGCCCCCTACGTCAGTGCTCGCGGCACCGTAGCGGTCCGTCGCCGGCGCGGTCAGGTTGGCCGCAGCGACTGGAGCAGCCGCGCCATCTCGACCGCACCGAGGGCGGCTTCCTCGCCCACGTTGTGACCGCCCGCCGGCTCGCTGCGCGCTTGCGCCTGCTGCAGCGACTCGACGGTCAGGACCCCGAACATGACCGGCAGGCCCGTCGTGAGCGACACCTGCTGAATGCCGGTAGCGCACTGGGTGGCGACGTGCTTGAAGTGGGCGGTCTCGCCGCGGATCACGCAGCCGATGCACACGACGGCGTCGACCCGCCCGCTGCGCGCCAGCCCGCTGGCCGCCAGCGGCAGCTCGAAGGCACCGGGCACCCACACCTCGATGATGTCGGCCGGTGCCACGCTGGCGGCGGCCAGGCCGCGGCGGACACCGTCGAGCAGGCGCAGGGTGACGTGGTCGTTGAACCGGCTCGCGGCGACACCGATGCGCAGGCCCGCACCGTCGAGGACGGGCTCGGTGCGGTCCTCGGCCTTTACGTCGTCGGCCACGGGTCCACCGCCAGCAAATGGCCGAGCTGGTCGCGCTTGGCTCGCAGGTACAGCTCGTTGTACGGGTTGGGTGGGATCTCGATGGGGACCCGCTCCACGATCGACAGGCCGTAGCCGGCCAGGCCGCCGTACTTCGCCGTGTTGTTGGTCATGAGCCGCATCGACTCCACGCCGAGGTCGACCAGCATCTGGGCGCCGATGCCGTACTCGCGGTTGTCCGCCACCACCTCGCCGGGCGGAACCTCGCGGCCGGCGTCGATGCTGCGCCCTTCCTGGCCGCGCAGGTACACGATGACGCCGCGGTCCTCGCGGGCGATGCGGCGCAGGGCGGCTCGCAGCTGCGGGCCGCAATCGCAGCGGTGCGACCCGAACACGTCGCCGGCGATGCACTCGCTGTGGACCCGCACGAGCACGCCGTCGACGCCGGCCACATCGCCGCGCACGAACGCCAGGTGCTCCACGCCGTCGAGCCGGCTCCGGAAGCTCACGCACCGGAACGGTCCCCACTCTGTGGGGATGATGGACTCGTCGACGCGCTCGACCAGTTGCTCGGTGCGCCGCCGGTACCGGATGAGCTCGGCGATCGAGATCATGAACAGCCCGTGGCGGGCGGCGAAGGTCTCCAGGTCGGCGCGCCGGGCCATGCCGTGCTTGCTCTCGTCGACGATCTCGCACAGCACCCCGGCGGGTCGGCAGCCGGCGAGGCGGGCGAGGTCGACGGTGGCCTCGGTGTGGCCGGCCCGCTTGAGCACGCCGCCCTCGCGCGCCTGCAGCGGGAAGATGTGGCCCGGTCGCAGGAGATCGTCGGGCTGGGTCGAGGGGTCGATGAGGCCCCGGATGGTGGCGGCCCGGTCCGAGGCGGAGATGCCGGTGGTGGTGACGTCGCGGAGGTCGACCGACACGAGGAAGGCGGTGCGCTGGGTCTCGGTGTTGCGCAGGACCATCGGGCCGAGGTCCAGCGCGGCGGCGCGCTCCCCGGTGATGGACACGCAGATCAGGCCGGACGTGTGGTGCAGGAAGAAGGCGATCGCTTCAGGCGTGGCGAACTCGGCCGCCATGATGAGGTCGCCCTCGTTCTCGCGGTCCTCGTCATCGACGACCACCACCATCTCGCCGCGCGCCACCGCGGCGATGGCGTCCTCGATGCGGGCAAAGCTCATGCCCTCCATCCTCCCAGCCCGATCGGCGCCCGCCCAATCGGGTCGCGCCTCGCCTTCCGTGGCGGCGTTCGCGCGTACCGCGTCTGATTTCCCCGTCGAGGGGGTAGGGCCCCGAGCGGGATGCCACCGTGCGTGGCAGGATGGAGTGTCGATGCGAACGGCGGCGGTGGTGACGTGTCTGATGCTGGTGGCGGTGTCGGCAGCGGTCGGGGCTTCGGCCCGACCAGCGGCGGCGGTGGACCACGGCACCCCGGTGTTCCTGGTGGGTGACTCCACCATGCTGGCCATGGCCTACGGCGGCAACGACGCGCGATCCATCGTGGCGGCGTCGTACCCCCTGGTGTTCGACGCCAAGAGCTGCCGTCGGGTGCTCGTGACGTCGTGTCGCGGGTACGGCGTCGTGCCGCCGACGGTCGTGCAGACCATGCAGGACGACGCCGGCCGCCTGGGTGACGTGGTGGTCGTGATGGACGGCTACGACGACTACGACATCTCCGCCGGCGTCGATGCGGTGCTGGCGGAGGCGGCCAAGCAGGGGGTGAAGCGGGTCCTGTGGCTCGACTTCCCGACGAACGTGCCCTATCACCAGCCCTCCTCGACTGCCAACGTCACGCCCACCTACCAGCGCCACAACGCGGTGCTGGCGGCCAAGGCGGCGGCCAACCCCATGCTGGCCGTCGCCCCATGGGCGGCGTACTCGGCTGACCATCCCGAGTGGATCCAGCCCGACGGTGTCCACCTGCGCTTCCCGACCGGGGCCGACAACCTCGCTCGTTTCATCGTCGCCCAGCTGGAGGCATTGGAACCGCTGCGCTGCACGAGCCCCCTCGCCGGCGATCTGGTGGCCGGGCCGGCCGTCGTGCCCCCCGTGAAGGCCCCGGAGGCGAAGCTCGCCCCCAGCTCACCGGACCGCATCCTCGACACGCGCACCGCCGACGGTGACGCATTCACGGCCGCGGTCGGGGCGGGCCGCTCGTTGCGCGTCCCGTTGGCTGCCACCGGGGCCACCTCAGCGGTCGTGAACCTCACGGCCGCCGACCCGTGCGCCGCCGGGTACCTCACCGCCTACCCGTGCGATGAGCCCGTACCCCTGGCGTCGAACGTCAACTACAACGGGCGCGCCTCGACATCGGCGCTGACCACGGTGCCCCTCGACGGAGACGGTGACTTCTGCGTCTACTCGATGTCGACCACCGACGTCGTGGTGGACCTCTACGCGGTGTCGCGCACGACCGCCTACGACGGCTTCCGGCCGCTCGGGCCGACGCGCCTGCTCGACACCCGCGACGGGTCGGGTAGCTCCGGTGTGCGCGGGACGCTGGTGCCGGACGTCCCGCTGACGGTCAGCGTCGGCTCCGCCGGCGTGCCCGCGGGGGCGACGGCGGTGGCGTTGAACATCACCGCGGTGGCACCGAAGCAGGCGGCGTTCGTGCGGGTGGCGCCGTGCGGGCAGGACCCGCTGGTGTCCAGCCTGAACGTCCAGGCCGGCCAGATCGTGGCCAATGCCGGGGTGGTGGCGCTCAGCTCGGCCGGCTCGGTGTGCGTCACGGCGAACGTGGCCACCGACGTGCTGCTCGACGTGACCGGTTGGTACGGCCCGGGTGGGGGCGAGTCCACGTCGGTGCAGACCCCGACCCGGTTGGTCGACACGCGCAGCGGCCTGGGTGGCAATCGGGCGCCGGCCGGTAGCGAGCTCGGCGTGACCATCCCCCGTTCGTCGGCGGTGGCCGCCACCGTGAGCGTGGCCGTCGTCAGCCCGGACAAGCCGGGCTTCGTGTCGGTTCGCCCGTGCGGGCAGGGGAGCGGTACCTCGACGCTCAACTACGTGGCCGGCGACACCGTCGCCAACACGGCCACCGTGGGGTTGGACGCGAAGCACCGGCTCTGCGTCTTCACGCTGGCGGCCACGGACCTCGTGGTCGATCTCGTCGCCATCTCCGAGTAACCCGCCGCCGCCAGCGTCGCCCCTGACGGCCTCAGCCGTGGCGAAGCTTGTCCTGCGCGCGTCGAATTCAGCGCGCTGGTGAACAACTTCGCGAGGGGGTGGTCTGGCTGGCCGACGGCCGGCGCACGGCGCCGAGGCCCTCGTGTTGCAGGGTCGCCCGATCGGCGAGCCGGTGGCCCAGTACGGCCTATTCGTGATGAACGACCAGGCCGGCATCCAGCAGGCGTTCGCCGACTACCGCCGCAGCGGCTTCGGTGGTTGGCCGTGGCCCACCGACGACCCGGTGCATCCCCGCGACGCCGGCCGCTTCGCCCGCCCCGCCGACGGCCACGTCGACGTGCCCGGCCAGGTCGCCGGCCGGACCGCTAGCGCAACCGAGCAGCGCGCTAGCGCCGACCCAGCTCGCCGATGATCTCCGTCGGGCGCGCGACGTAGCCGTCGGGGCGGACACGGGTCGCGTCGGGCGTGCCAACACCCCACGGCCCCTGCACCCCGCCCAGCGACCGCCACACGCGGAAGCCGAGCAGCATCTTCAGCTCGTCGTCCAGCGCGGCCAGCGCGTCCGGATGGGTCGACAGCGTGTAGTTCTCCTGCGGCCGGAGCCAGGGCCGGGAGAAGTACGTGAGCACGCCGTAGCGGTACTCGTCGGCGGTGATGTTGGCGCCGGTGCCGTGCCAGATGCGCCCGTCGAACACCAGGGCGGTGCCGGCCGGCCCCACCCCGGCCACGGTCTCGACCTCGCGGTCGTGGGGCGGCTCGGCCAGCACGCGGTGGGACCCGGGGACGAGGCGCGTGGCGCCGTTGTCCGCGGTGAAGTCGGCCAGCATCCACATGACGTTCATCGTGAGCGCCATGTCGACCGACCGTGGGGTGTACCCCTGATCCGAGTGCAGCGCCATCGGCACGCCGCCCGGGCCGGCGATGTTGGCGGTGTGGCTGGAGAGCGCGTAGTCGCCTTGCAGGATGTGGCGCGCCAGTGTGCGCACCAGTGGCTTGCGCAGGAGGTCGAGGAAGACCGCACCCTTGCTCGGCAGGTTCCACACCCGTTGGTTGCTGCCACCACCGTCGATGAAGGCCACCCCGGCGGCGCGCTCGCCCCATGCCTGCTCCACGAGTCGGGTCCTGACGGCGTCCAGCTCGGCGGCGTCGAGGGCATCGGCGATGCGGGCGATGCCGAAGGAGTCCAGATGGGCCTTGGCCTCGTCGAGATCGGTCGTGAGTGGCGGTAGCTCGAGCGCGATCGCGGTCTTCCCCATGGTCGAACGGTACCGGCTCGCCCGCCGGTGACGGCAGCCCGCGGGTTGTCGGGCGGGCGGTGCCGTGTCATACGGTGCGGGCCATGGTCGACCAGACAGAGGTGACGCCGCGCCCGCCGCTGCGTTTCGGCGTGGCCCACGACTTCCGGTGCCCCGCTGGTAGCGCCCACACGTTGCAAGACGTGTACGCCCAGACGTTCGAGCAACTGCGGCTGCTCGACGGCCTCGGCCTCGACCTCGTGTGGTTCAGCGAGCACCACTTCGTGGAGGACGGCTACCTGCCGAGCTTCGTGCCGGTCGCCGGTGCGGCGGCGGCGGCGACCCAACGGATGCGCATCTCCACCGACATCGCGCTGGCGCCCTTCTACCACCCGATCCGCCTGGCCGAGGACGTGGCCGTGCTCGATCAGCTCTCCGGCGGGCGGATGGAGCTGGGCCTCGGCCTCGGGTACGCGCCGCACGAGTTCCGTGCCTTCGGCATCCCGATCTCACGCCGCGTGTCGCTGACCGAGGAGTGCATGGACATCCTGAAGCTGGCGTGGTCGGGCGAGCGCTTCAGCTATGCCGCCAAGCGCTACTCCTTCGACGACGTGCTGGTCACTCCGACGCCGGTCCAGCCGGGCGGACCGCCGCTGTGGACCGCCACCACCAGTCCCGCCAGCGTGGACCGGGCCGTGCGCTACGACACCCACGTGCTGCCCCAGGGGGTGCGCAGCCTGGTGCTGGACCGCTGGCGGACCAAGTCCCAGGAGGCCGGGCTCGACCCCGCCGGCCATCGGGTCGGCATCATCCGCAGCGTCCTCGTGACCGACGACCCCGAGCGCGACTGGCCGCCGTTGCGGGAGGCCGAGCGCTACCGCATGCGGGTCTACGGCCGGTTCGCCGAAGAGGCGGGCCAGGGCGGCAAGGCGGTGTTCCTGGAGGAGGGCCGCATCAACCAGCGCATCATCATCGGCGATGTCGACAAGTGCGTGGCCGAGCTGACCGAGTTCATCGTCGACCACGGCTTCACCGACGTGGTCACGTGGGGATCGGCGCCCGGACTGCCGCCGGCCGTGCTCACGCCGTCGATGGAACGCTTTGCCGGCGAGGTGGTGCCGCGGGTCAAGGCGGCGGTGGCCGCCGCCGCCTGACAGGCGCTCAGCGGGCGAGGCCGTGCAGCGCCATGGCCACGGCCTGGTCGGCGATGGCGGCGGCGCTCTTGCCCCGCTTGGGCTCGTACCACTCAGCGGTCCAGTTGCACGCCCCCAGCACCAGCATGCGGGCCACGAACAGATCCGTGTCCGGGCGTAGCTCGCCGGCGTCGGCCGCCGCCTTGATCAGCTCGTTCCAGTAGGCGCCGTAGCTGCGCTGGTCGGCCTCGTGGCCCCGCAGCACCTCTGGGGGCACCTGCCCCACGATGCGGGCCTGGGCCGAGGCGTAGTCGCTGATCTCCAGCACCGACAGCGTGTGGGCTCGCACCGCCGCCGCCAGCCGCTCCAGCGGGGTGGCCCCGGCCGGGAGGGCATCGACGGCGTCGCGGACGTGGGACCACGAGGTCTCCACGCCGAGGCGCAGGATCTCGGCGACCAGGTCCTCCCGCCCGTCGAAGTGGTAGTAGAGGCTGCCCGTCTGCATGTCGGCCAGCTCGGCGATGTCGGCCAAGCGGGCGTTGGCGTAGCCCTGCTCGCGGAAGACCTTGGCGGCGGCATCGAGGATGCGCTGGCGCGTCCGCTCGGACTTCGTCTGCCGTTCGACCATCGACGTGATCTTGCCACCCCGCCTTGCCGATCTGTCTCCTAACCGGGTTTCGAATTATGCTGGGTGGAGCACTTGACCATCAGCGAGGAGCGTTGCCCATGGACGTCGGCATCCAGACCCTCTTCTCCAGCCACGGTTGGGACGGCATCACCGACTCCCAGGTGTACACCGAGGACACGGCGCTGGCGCTCCTGGCCGAGACGCTGGGCTTCGACGTCGTCTGGGCTGTCGAGCACCACTTCTACGACTACTCGTTCTGCCCCGACAACACCGAGTGGCTGGCCTACATCGCGGGCAAGACGGAGCGCATCGACGTCGGGACGGCGGCGGTGATCATGCCCTGGAACGAGCCGTTGCGGGTGGCCGAGAAGGTGGCGCTGCTCGACCAGGTGGCCGGTGGCCGGCTCCGCTTCGGCATGGGCCGCGGGCTCAGCAAGCGCGAGTACAGCCACTTCCGCGGCATCGAGATGGACGAGTCGCGCGAGCGCTTCGACGAAGGGTCGATGATGGTGAAGCGGGCGCTGGAGACCGGCTACATCGAGGGCGACGGGCCGTACTACCCGCAGCCCCGCACGGCCATCCGCCCGGCGCCGTCGCGCTCCTTCGAGGGCCGCACCTACGCCGTTGCCACCTCCGACGACTCCATCGAGGCCGCCGCCGAGTTGAAGGCGGCGATGGTGATGTTCTCCGACCGCCGCTGGGAGACTCGCCTGGCGTCCATCGAGAAGTGGCGCAGCCTGTATCGCGACCTCCACCACGAAGCGCCGCCGCCCCCGCTCATCTGTGACTTCGTGTACTGCAACGCCGATGCCGAGGCCGGTGCCGCCAAGGGCCCCGGCTACATCGCCTCGTACCTGGAGAGCGTGCTGGAGCACTACGAGATCATGGGCGACCACTTCGACGGCCTGAAGGGCTACGAGGCCTACGCCGGTGCCGCCGGTGTGCTGCGCCGGGTGGGCGCCACCGGGTTCCTGGAGGGCTTCCTCGCGGCCACCTGCCACGGCACGCCCGAGCAGATCATCGAGAAGTACCGGGCCCGCCGGGAGCTGCTGGGCGATTTCGAGGCGGCGCCGGCGTTCCGCTTCGGCGGCATCCCCTACGACGAGGCCGTCGCCAGCATGACGCTGTTCGCGCAGGAAGTCCTGCCCGAGCTCAAGAGCTGGAAGTAGGCGGGCTCGGCCATGCAGCACGAGCGTCAGGTGGAGCTGCTGCGCCGTCTCCAGGGCGCCGGCGCACCCCGTCCGGGGCCGTTGGGTCAGGCCAGCATGCACAACCCGGCCACGGCCTACACGTCGGCGGAGGTCTTCGCCGCCGAGCAGCGCGTGCTGTTCGGTGGCATGCCGCTGCTGGCCGGACTGTCGTGCGAGGTGGCGGCGCCGGGCTCGTTCCTCACGACGACGGCAGGGTCGGTGCCCGTCGTGGTCGTGCGCCAGGACGACGGCAGCGTGAAGGCGTTCGTGAACGCCTGCCGCCATCGAGGGGCCACGCTGCTCGCCGCGCCGATGGGGGAGGGGCTGCGCAAGATCACCTGCCCGTATCACGCGTGGACCTATGGCCTCGACGGCTGCCTGCGCGCCTTTCCGGGCGCCGAAGCCGGCTTCGACGACATCGACAAGTCCACCCACGGCCTCCACGAGCTGCCGGTGGCCGAGGACCACGGGCTCATCTTCGTGCGGTCCGATCCCCACGGCGCCGCCTTCACCGTCGACGACGCGCTCCATGGCGCTCAGGAGGAGCTGGCGTCGTTCGGGCTGGAGCACTACGCCCACATCGACACCCGGTCGCACGAGTGGGCCGTCAACTGGAAGCTCGTGATGGACACGTTCACGGAGCCGTACCACATCCCCTGGCTCCACAAGGACTCGATCGCGCCGTACTACCTGTTCGATCGATGGATCTTCGACGCCTACGGCCCGCACCCGCGCTTCATCGGCACCCGCAAGAGCGTGATGGACGAGTTCGCCAAGCCCGACGAGGACGACTGGGACCTGCTGCCCCACGGCACCATCCAGTACCTGCTGGTGCCGAACGCGGTGCTCGTGCATCAGATCGACCACGTCGAGCTGTGGCGGCTCGTGCCGCTCGCCGTCGGTCGCACGCTGGCCGTCACGTCGATCTACGCTGCCCGAAGCACCGGCCACCGACAAGGCCCACCGCTACTTCGTGAAGAACCTCGACGTGCTGTTGGGCGTCACCAACGCCGAGGACTTCCCGGCCCAGGAGCGGGTGCAACGAAACCTCGAGTCGGGAGCGCTGCCCGAGGTCGTCTACGGCAAGATGGAACCGGCGCTGACGCACTACCACACCGCCATTCACAAGCTCCTGGCCGACGCCGGCGAGCCCGTCTGATTCAGCAGGGGGACCGGAATGGAGCTGGGGCTCGACGGCCGCGTCGTCATCGTGACGGGCGGCGCGTCCAACATCGGCCGTGCCATCTCGCAGGAGTTCGCCAAGGAGGGTGCGGTCGTCGCCATCTTCGACCGTGACGACGCCATGGCGAAGCGCACCGCAGGAGAGATCGGCGCCGCCGGCGGGCGGGCCACTCCCTACTCGGTCGACCTCACCGATGTGGATGCCACGGCGGCCGCCACCGCCGCGGTCGAAGCCGACCTCGGACCCGTGGGCGTGCTGGTGAACAACGTCGGCTGGAACGGCCCCGCCGAGTTCTTCCTCGATCTGACGCCCGAGCGTTGGGACCAGGCGTACCGGTTGAACATGTTCCCCACGTTCAACGCGACGCGCTGCCGTGTCTGCCGGCCATGGTGGCGCGCCGCAGCGGAGCCATCGTCTCCATCTCCAGCGACGCCGGCTTCGGCGAGTTCCGGATGGCCGACTACGGCGCCATGAAGGCCGGCGTCATGGCCTTCACCCGCACCATCGCCAAGGAGTACGGCCGCTACGGCATCCGCTGCCGAACGCGGTGTGCCCGGGCCTCGTGATCCCCGAGCCCGATGCCATCGGCGAGCGAAGCCTCTGGCAGGTCGACATCAACATGGGCGAGGCGCAGATCACGAACATCGAGTCGAGCACGCCGCTGCGCCGCCGTCCCGTGGCCGTCGACATCGCGTGGACCGTGGTGTATCTCTGCTCCGCGCCGGCACGCATGCTGAGCGGTCAGGTGCTGAGCGTCTCCGGCGGCTTCCAGATGCCGCGTCGACAGGTTCGCCCGATGCTGTTGGGCGACATCCTCGGGCAGTTCCACGAGCGCACGCAACGCGTCGCGGCAGCGCTCGGCGGCCTCGCCACGCCCGGCGATCGGGTCGCCATCTTGTCCGGGGCCACCGTCGAGTACGCCTACTCGCGCGAGTTGGAAGAGGGGCTGTACGGGCACCCCGACCCGACGGGGCGACCTGCGCGAGGTTCACCGAGTGACGAGCAGTGCGCGCCACTCGTCGATCACGCGGGGATCGACGCCGTTCACGCTGAAGTAGCCCGTGGCGCCGCCCCAGCCGTCGTGGAGACGGTCGAGGAAGCGCTCCATCGTCTCCGGGGTGGCGTCGAACACGAACGCGGGGATCTTCCGGGCGAGGGCCTGGAACGCTTGGGACTGCTCCAGTTGTTCGCGGATGTGGCCGAGCGTCTGGTGCGACAGGGCGTAGTCGGCCACGATCGCGTCGCGCTCGACACCGGCGGCGTCGAGCAAGAGCGCTACCAGCACGCCCGTACGGTCCTTGCCGATGGCGCAGTGCACGAGGGCCGGCGCGCCGCCGGGCGCCACGATCGACTCGATCGCGGCGACGAAGGCGGGGGCGCCCAGCTCCAGCAGCTCGACGTAACCATCGGCGATGATCACGGCCGGGTCGAGGCCGGCGGCGAACGACGCCGAGCGGGTCTCCTGGCGGCGCACGAGGTCGTTCTCGTCGATCACGTCCAGGTCCGAGTACCGCACCGAGGTCTGGCCCAGGAGCCCCCGCCCACGCTCGGCGCGCTCGGCGTGCGAGCGCAGGTCGATGACGTGGGCCAGCCCGATGTCGGTGACGAGGCGGTCGACGTCGGCCGGGGTGAGGGCGTCGAGCGCGTCCGAGCGCAGCAGCACGCCCGAGCGGGTCGATCCGGTCCGGGCCGGGAGCCCCCCCACGTCGCGGACGTTGTGGGCACCCTCGAGCTGGATCTGCGTCACGGGTTGCTCACCCTAGGGTGACCAACCCGCTCGCCCTCAAACCAGGCGCTGCGTCCAGATCAGCGCCGCCACCGCCGCCAGCGCTGCCGCCACGAGGGCGAAGGCGGTGAACCACACGGTGATCTCGTGCAGTTCGGTGTCGTAGCCGATCGTGCTGGCGATCTTCGAGTAGGTGCTGGTCAGCTGATCGGCCGTCTCGGCGTCGAACGTCTCGCCGCCCGTCGAGCTGGCGATCTTGGCCATCGCCGAGGGATCGGCCGGTACTTGATGCAGCTCACCCTGGACCTCGACCGTCCCGCTCGGCGTGCCGAAGGAGATCGTGTTCACGGGCACCGATGCGGCCTTGGCCGCGGTGGTCGCTGCTGTCACCGACTCTTCCGGGGTGGCGTCACCCGTGCCGACCGTGGGGGTGCCGTCGCTCATCAGCACGATGACCGCCGGGGCGGGGGTGCCGTCGGCGCCGGGCGGCAGCGCGTCGATCGCCTGGAGGGCCAGGGAGATGGCCGGCCCGGTCGCGGTGCCAGGGCCCAGCTGGAGCTGGGAGATGCCGGCCACGACGGCGGTGCGATTCGACGTCGGCGACACGACCATGCTCGCACTCTCGTCGAACGAGAGCAGGCCGACCTGCAAACCGGAGGGCAGGTTGTCGACGAAGCGCTTGGCCGCCGCCTTCGCCGCGTCGAGACGGGTCGGGCTCACGTCAGTGGCACCCATCGACTCGGACGTGTCCAGAGCCACGATCACGGTGCCCCGCTCACGGGCCACCTTCGTGGCCTGCGCCGGGCGGGCGATGCCGAACACGAGGAGGACGACCGCCGCCAGCACGGCGGCGGCGGGGACGTGGCGCTGCCAGCCGGGGCGCCGGGGGGCCACCGACTCGAGCAGATCCACGCTGGTGAAGCGCACGGTGTACTTCTGGCGCTGGCGCTGACGCACGACGTAAGCGGCCAGCAGGAGCACGGGCACCACGAGGAAGACGAGGCGCCAACCATCGAGGAACCTCATCCGGCCGCTGCTCCTGTGATCGACGAGGCCCGCCGCACGAGCCGTCCCTGGTTGTGGTGCCGCACGAAGGTGGCGATGTCGGCCGCCCAGTCGCGGTCGGTGGCCAGCACGAGGTGGGTGGCGCCGGCGCGGCGCGCCGCGGTCGCGATGGCGTCGTGGCGGGCTTGTGCCGCTTCGGCGTAGCGGGCCCGCAGCTTGGCCGAGTTGGTCTGCACGTGCAGCTCCCGGCCCGTCTCGGTGTCGACGAGGGACAGGATGCCCACGGCCGGGAGCTCACGCTCCCGGGGGTCCACGATCTGGACGGTCACGACCTGGTGGCGATGGGCCAGGTTGCGCAACGGCGTCTCCCAGTCGTGATCCAGGAAGTCCGAGACCACCACGACGCGCCCGCGGCGGCGACGCAGGCGCGCCAGCATCTCCAGCGCGCCGGCGAGGTCGGCACCGGCACCGGGCGTGCGCTCGGCGCGGGGAACGTCGTGCACGCGCGCCAGCGCCGCCATGATGGTGGGACGGGAGCTGGCCGGGCGGACGCGGATCAGCTCCTGGCCGCCGGCGATCAGGACGTGGACGCGGTTGCCGCCCTGCAGCGACAGCAGGCCGAAGGCGGCGACGGCGGCCAGCGCCACGTCGCGCTTCTCCTGCGTGGTGGTGCCGAAGTCGAGGCTGGCCGACCGGTCGACGGCGATCCACGTCTCGAGCTCGCGGTCGGGGTCGGTGGTGCGCACCTGGGGCGACAGCGAGCGGGCGGTGACGTTCCAGTCGATGCGGCGGGCTTCGTCACCCGGCCCGTACTGCCGGACACCGGCGGGATCGCTGCCCGGACCGGAGCCGGTGCCCAGGAACTCGCCGCTCACGAGGCCGTCGAGGCGACGGTCGACGAGCAGTTCCAGGCGCCGCAGCACGGCCGCCCGCTCGGCGACAGAGCGAGGGGATCGGTCGTTCATGCCGGCACGCTCACGCTTGCGGGCACGCCCGCCGACGCAGTGCCCGACGTGGTGGCGGGCGGCGGCATGGGCACCATGTCCTGCTGCGGGGTGACACGCGGCGCGGTGATGGTGCTGAGCAGCTGGCGGATCAGGTCGTCGGAGGTGACGTCGGAGGCCAGCGCGTCGTAGGAGAGGATCAACCGGTGGCGCAGCACTTCGGGGGCCACGTCGAAGACGTCCTGTGGCAGCAGGTAGCGGCGGCCGCGCATGAGGGCGAGGGCCCGGCCGGCGGCGACGAGGCCGAGGGTGGCGCGGGGGCTGGCACCGAGCGTCAGGTGGGGCGCGAGGTCGGGGAGGCCCCAGGCCGCCGGGTCGCGGGTGGCCATGACCAGGCGCACGGCGTAGTCGGCCACGGCGTGGTGGACGAAGACGTCGTCGGCCAGCGCCTGGAGCGCCAGCAGCTGGTCCGAGCTCAGGACGGGCTCGGCCGTCGGTCGCCCGCACGCCCATCCGCCGGGCGATCTCGGTCTCCTCGGCGTAGCTGGGGTGGCGGACGTCGATCTGCATCAGGAACCGGTCGCGCTGGGCTTCGGCCAGCGTGTAGACGCCCTCGGACTCGATGGGGTTCTGCGTGGCCAGCACCAGGAACGGCGAGGGGAGATGACGGGTCTGGCCGGCGATCGAGACGTGGCCTTCGGCCATGGCCTCCAGCAGGGCCGACTGCACCTTGGCCGGGGCCCGGTTGATCTCGTCGGCCAGCACGATGTTGGCGAAGATGGGACCCCACTCGATGTCGAAGTTCTCCCGCGACGGGCGCCAGATGCGGGTGCCGACGATGTCGGCAGGCACCAGGTCGGGGGTGAACTGGAGGCGGCTGAAGGAGCCACCGGTGACGTGGGCCAGGGTGGACACGGCGAGGGTCTTGGCCACGCCCGGTACGCCCTCGATGAGGCAGTGGCCGCGGGCGAGCAGGCAGACCATGGCCCGCTCGACCATGCGGTCCTGGCCGACGATCACACGCTTGATCTGGAAGAGGGCGTCTTCGAGGAGGTCGGGTCGGGCGCCGGCGTCCGCCGCGCCGAGGGGTTCAGGAGACATTCGACCACCATCGGCCACGACCGTGAGGATTTCCTGTGACCGAGCTGAGAGCTTTCTTGGGTTCTCAGCCGGCCTTCAGCCCCGCGGACCCTGGGCCCGGGCCTGGGCCGCGGTCAAGCGCGCAGGCTCGCGCTCGGACGCGCTCGGGCGCGGTCAGCGCGCGGGCTGCGCGTGTGGACCCGGGGGCGTGGGGCGCGGTCGAGCGCGGCCTGCGCGTGTGGACCCGGGGGCGTGGGGCGCCGTCAAGCGCGCAGGCTGCGCGCTCGGACGCGCTGGGGCGCGGTCAGCGCGCGGGCTGCGCGGGGTTCGGCCGGTCGCGGGCGCGGCCAGCAGCGCCGCGGCCCTCGACTTACGCCACGCGCTTGGTGCTGGTGAGCGCGGGCTCGATGGCGTCGATCACGAAGCGCGCCGGCACGAGGTCGGTGTCGGCCCGGAACGTGAAGCCGATGATGGGCGACCCCAACCGCAGATCGCCGTTCATCCCCAGCGCCTGCGGATCGGGAAGGCGCACCTCGGGCCGGCCGCGGTCGGCCTGGTGGATCGTGTACTCGGGATCGATCTGCACGAGCTTGCCGTCACCGTCGTCGCCGAAGCGCACGAGGTGCAGGTTGTCGAACGTCATGAGGTCGGAGCCGTTGATCACGTCGGCCGTGTGCACGGCCACGTCGACGACGTCGCGACCGTCGAGGGCGCCGGTGAACCGCACCTGGTCGTGGCGGGTGGCGAAGTCGACGTCGCCCACCTGCACTGGGAAGCCCCAGTTGGTCCGCAGGGCCTCGACGGCGGCGGCCGAATCGCACACCGCGCCCAGACACAGGGCCCGGGGCCGGATGCCGGCCCGCACCACCAGCCGCACCTGCACCAGCGAGAAGGACCCGACCGGCGTGTCGTGGAAGCGGGCGCCGAAGAACGACGCGAACGGCGGGATCGACGGGTGCAGCGACGGCGGCGTGAGCGACAGCGCGCTGGCGTCGTCCACCTCCCAGTTGATCTGGAGGAACTGGGCGTCGGTCATCTCCCACGTGGGAGCGGCGAGCGACGCCAGTGCGGGCGCCGCCGCGAGGTTGGCAGCGACGTCGAGGGTGCCTGAGCGCGGCATGAAGCGTCCTTAGTTCTTGAAGGCCGGCATGACCTCGCGGCCGAAGACGCGAAGGCTCTCCAGCACCTGGTCCTGGGGAATGAGCTCGCTGGCGTTCAGGATGAAGTTGACGAGGTCGACGCCCGTCGCCTCCCACTTCTTCAGCTCCCTGATGATCTGCTCGGGGTTGCCGATGGCGATGCCCTCCGGCGGCTCACCCGGCGTCGCCGGGCCGGACGCCGAACGACGGGTGGCGGCCAGCAGACCGGGCGACGGGTAGCCCTTCGTCGGCCATGCCTCCTTGGCCATGTCGAGCTGGCCGGCGAGGTACTGGAACGTGCCGATCATGCGCCCGCCCGTCTCCACACCCGTCGCCGAGTCCTCGTGGCAGTACAGGAAGTTGGCCGTGGCCAGCTGATCGTTGACGAAGGCGCCGGCGGGCGTGCAGTTCTGGATGCGCATGCGGTACTCCTGGACGCGCTGCTCTTGCGCCTTGAAGCTGGTGAAGTTCACACCGAGGGCGCCCATGCCCCGGTCGGCGGCGTCGAACTCGGTGCCCGGCGACGACACGGCCACCCACATCGGCGGGTGGGGTTTCTGGTACGGCTTGGGCAACACGGCGCGGGTGGGCATGGAGAAGAACTCGCCCTCGTAGCCGAAACGCTCCTGCATCCACATCTGCGGGATGGTGTGGACGAACTCGTCCCACGTCTTCTTGGTGACGTCGGGGTCGGCCCGGAAGCCGCCCAGCTCGGTCCACGTGGCCGAACGCCCCGTGCCGAACTCCAACCGGCCGCCCGACAGGATGTCGAGCACGGCGGCGCGCTCGGCGACGCGGATGGGGTGGTTGAACTGCGGGACGCACACGACGATGCCGTGGCCCACGCGGATGTTCTTCGTCTGCACCGCGCAGGCCGTCAGGAACAGCTCCGGCGCGGAGGAGTGGGAGTACTCCTCCAGGAAGTGGTGCTCGACGGCCCAGACCGAGTGGAAACCGATCTCGTCAGCCAGGCGCACCTGCTCCAGTGCGTTCAGGTACACCTGCCGTTCGGCCTCGTGATCCCACGGCCTCGGCACCGACAACTCGTAGAAGACCCCGAACTTCACGCTCGCCTCCTCGGCTGACCCCGACCGAGGCAGCGTACTTCCGGGGTCGCGACTACCGGAAGCTGACGAGGTCCACCACGAACACGAGCGTCTCGTTGGGCTTGATGGCCCCGCCCGCGCCGCGGGCGCCGTAACCGAGGTGCGGCGGGATGGTGAGCTGGCGGCGGCCGCCGACGCGCATGCCCTGCACACCCTGGTCCCAGCCGGAGATCACCTGGCCGCCACCGAGCTTGAACTGGAAGGTCTGGCCGCGGTCCCACGACGCGTCGAACTGCTCGCCCGTGCTCCAGGCCACGCCGACGTAGTGGACCTCGACCTGGGCGCCGGCGGCGACTTCGTCACCGGTGCCGACCTCGAGATCGTCCACCACCAGGTCGGCGGGGGGCTCGCCTGCGGGCGGGGCGACGGCGGGTTTCGAGGGCGAAGGCATCGGCCGAGCCTACGGTGCGACGGGACCGACCATGTCCTGGAACGTGGCCAGCTCGGCGTCGGAGATGGGGTAGGTGTGATCGGCCGTGGGGAACTTGCCGGCCCGCACCTCGTCGGCGTAGGACGTGACCGCCTCGCCCAGCGCGCCGCGCAGCTGGCCGTACTGGCGCACGAACCGCGGCGGCGTACCCGGGCTGAACCCGGCGAGGTCGTGCAGCACGAGCACCTGGCCGGCCACGTCGGGCCCGGCGCCGATGCCGATGACGGGGATGTCCAGCACCCGCTGCATGTGGGCGGCGATCGGCGCGGGAACGGCTTCGGCCACGATGGCGAAGCAACCAGCGCCCTGCAGCGCTTGGGCGTCGGCGACGATGGCCGCCGCCCGTGCGGCCTGGCGCCCCTGGGCGCGGAAGCCTCCGAGCGCGGTGGCCGTCTGCGGGGTGAGCCCGACGTGGCCCATCACCGGGATGCCGGCGGCCACGACGGCGGCGGCGCGACTGACCGAGGTACCGCCGCGCTCCAGCTTGACGGCGTCGGCGCCGCCTTCCTTCACGAAGCGGACGGCCGTGGTGACCGCTTGCTCGTCGGAGACCTCGTAGGACCCGAACGGAAGATCGGCCACCAGGAGCGGCCGGCGCAGGCCGCGGTGCACAGCCCGCACGAGAACGAGGAGCTCGTCGGTCGTGACGGCCACGGTGCTGGGGTAGCCGAGCACGACGTTGGCGGCGCTGTCACCCACCAAGACGACGTCGACCCCGGCAGCGTCGACCACCTCGGCCGACGGGTGGTCGTAGGCGGTGACCATCACGATCGGGAGGCCGTCAGCCTTCCAGGCGGCCAGGTCGGGGATGCGGACCTGAGCGGTGGGGGAGGGCGCCGTGGGGGGCGCGGCGGTGTCGACATCTCAGGACCTAGGGGGATCGACGACGATGTTGTCGATGAGGCGGATGGGCCCGACGTGGGCGGCCACGACGACGAGCGCCCGCCGATCGATGCGGGTCAGCGGGGCCAGTGTGGCGGGGTCGACCACGGCGAGGTAGTCGGGGCTGACGCCGCGGTCCAGCATCGCCTTCGTGGCCACGCTCTCCACCTGGGCGCCGTCGATCTCGCCGGCGCGCACGGCCGCCTCCGCCGCGTCGAGGCCGTCGACGAGGGCGAGGGCCTTGTCGCGGTCGTCGCCGCGCAGGCGCACGTTGCGGCTCGACATGGCCAGGCCGTCGGGCTCGCGCACCGTGGGGCAGATCACCAGCTCGACAGCGATGTCGAGGTCCGACACCAGCTGCTGCACGACGACGCACTGCTGCGCGTCCTTCTGGCCGAAGTAGGCCACGTCGGGTTGCACCATCCCGAACAGCTTGCTGACGACGGTGGCCACGCCCCAGAAGTGGTCGGGGCCGCGCACCGCGCCTTCGAGCGTCTCGGTGATGGGGCCGCTGAGCCGTACCGAGGTGGCGAAACCGGGCCGGTACACCTCCTCGACACCGGGCGCGAAGACCATCGTGGCCCCGGCGCCGCACGCCAGCGCCACGTCACGGGCCTCGTCGCGCGGGTAGGCGGCCAGATCGGCGGGATCGTTGAACTGGGTGGGGTTGACGAAGACCGACACCACGACGAGGTCGCAGTCCGTCGCCGCCCGGCGGATGAGGGAGAGATGGCCCTCGTGGAGCGAGCCCATCGTGGGCACCAGACCGACCCGGCGACCGGCGCGACGGGCCACCAGCACCGCCTCGCGAACCTCGGAGACCGTCCGCGTCACCTGCACCATGGCCTCCCAGCCCGAAACCCTGACTGTCAGACAGGGGGATCGCTTTGTGACCGTACATTCCTTGACCAAACACGCCAAAAGGTCAGGCCGAGTGGGCTTGCCTCAGGCCAGATCGGCCACGACAGCGTAGTGATCGGAGGGCTGGACGCCTCCGACGGCATCGGTCCCCACGACCCGGCAGGCGACCGGGTTCCCGATCGGACGGGGCCGGGGCCACGCCACCAGCACGTAGTCGAGCCGGCGTTCGGGCCACGCCGCATCGATGCAGTAGGGGTTGCGCCGGGTCCAGGTCAGCCCCGATCCGGCGGCGCCCGCCAACTCCCAGGCGTCCTGGAACACCAGACCGGGCACCGGGCCGGCGGTGCGCCCGGTGAGCAGGCGAATCTCGTCGGCATCGGGCACGGCATTGAGGTCGCCGGCGAGGATGGGCGGGTAGGTCGTGGTGGGCTCCCCGCGACGGGCATCGATGTAGCGGGTGATGGCCTGGACCTGCTGCACCCGGGCGGCGCTGGCGTCGTACTGCCAGTCGAGGTGGGTGCAGTACACGGGGATGGGGCCGCCGGGTGCATCCACCTGCACGGCGATGAGCGTGCGGTACGGCAGCCCGCCGTCGCGCCGCGGCAGCCACAGCGTCTCGGTGGCCGTGATGGGCCAGCGCGACAGCACCCCGTTGCCGATCGTCGTGCGGCCGGAGGCACGCGGGTGGCGGTCGGCATCCACGTGATGCAGGCCCAACGACTCGGCCAGCAGGGCCGTCTGGGTGGTGCCGTCCTCGGCGACCCAGGACTCCTGCAGGCACACGATGTCCGGTTGCTCGGCCGCCAGCACCTTCGTGATGGCCGCCTGACGGGCCTCCCACGGCCCGTTCCGGCCCCACACGTTCCATGTCATCACTCGCACGGCACATCGTCGCATCCGGTCGCCGGGTGCTCGATCATCGACGGAAACCACCCCTGCGTTCACCAGACGTTCTCCTGCCCGTTCCGGGGAGCGGAGCCGCGGGCCGTTAGCCTGCATCGGGTGCCCGACAGCGCCGACCTGTCGCTCGTCGATGCGTGGTGGCGGGCGGCCAACTACCTGGCGGTCGGGCAGATCTACCTGCTCGACAACCCGCTGCTGCACGAGCCGCTGCGGCCGGCGCACATCAAGCCGCGCCTGCTCGGCCACTGGGGCACCACACCCGGGCTGAACCTGCTCTACAGCCACCTCAACCGGGTCATCCGCCAGCGCGACGCCGACGTGGTCTACGTCATGGGACCGGGCCACGGCGGCCCGGCGGCCATCGCCAACGCCTGGCTGGAGGGCACGTGGTCGGAGGTCTACTCCGATGTCGGCCTCGACCTCGACGGCATGCGGCGCCTGTTCCGGCAGTTCTCCTTCCCCGGGGGCGTGCCCAGCCACGTGGCGCCCGAGGTCCCCGGTTCGTTCCACGAGGGCGGTGAGCTGGGCTACAGCCTGGCCCACGCCTACGGTGCCGCCTTCGACAACCCGGGCCTCGTCGTCGCCTGCATCGTCGGTGACGGCGAGGCCGAGACCGGGCCGCTGGCCGCCAGCTGGCACGGCAACAAGTTCCTCGATCCTCGCCGTGACGGCGCCGTGCTGCCGATCCTGCACCTCAACGGGTACAAGATCGCCAACCCCACCGTGCTGGCCCGCATCCCCGAGGCCGAGCTGGTCCGCCTCCTCCAGGGCTACGGCCACCGCCCGCTGATCGTGGCCGGCGACGATCCCGCGATCGTGCACGTCGAGCTGGCCGCCGCCCTCGACGACGCCTTCGACGACATCGAGTCGATCCAGCAGCGCGCTCGCAACGGCGGCGACAACGAGCGGCCGGCGTGGCCGATGATCGTGCTGCGCACACCGAAGGGCTGGACCGGTCCGCACACCGTGGACGGCGTCCTCGTGGAGGGGACGTGGCGGGCCCATCAGGTTCCCCTCGATGGCACCCGTACGAATCCTGAGCACCTCGCCATGCTCGAGGCCTGGATGCGCAGCTACCGGCCAGAGGAGCTGTTCGACGACAACGGCCCCATGGCGTGGTTGACCGCCAACGCCCCTGCCGGCGCCCGGCGCATGAGCGCCAACCCCCACGCCAACGGTGGCGTCCTGCTGACCGACCTCCATCTGCCCGACTTCCGCCGCTTCGCCGTGACCGCCGACGAGCCCGGCGCCGCCGTGGCCTCGGCCACGCGCCAGCTCGGCACCTGGTTGGCCGAGGTCGTGCGGACCAACCCGACGAACTTCCGCGTGATGGGTCCCGACGAGGTGGCGTCGAACCGGCTGAACGCGCTGTTCGACGTGACCAACCGGGCGTGGATGGCCGAGCGCCAGCCGGGTGACGATCACCTGGCACCCGACGGGCGAGTGATGGAGATCCTGTCGGAGCACCAGTGCGAAGGCTGGTTGGAGGGGTACCTGCTCACCGGTCGCCACGGCTTGTTCACGAGCTACGAGGCGTTCGTCCACATCATCGACTCCATGTTCAACCAGCACGCCAAGTGGCTGCGAACGAGCCGGCACCTCCCGTGGCGCCGACCGATCGCGTCGCTGAACTACCTCCTCACGAGCCACGTGTGGCGCCAGGATCACAACGGCTTCTCCCACCAGGATCCGGGCTTCATCGACCACGTCGTGAACAAGAAGGCCGAAGTCATCCGCGTCTACCTCCCGCCCGACGCCAACACGCTGCTGTCGGTCGCCGACCACTGCCTCCGCAGTCGCAACTACGTCAACGTGATCGTGGCCGGCAAGCAGCCGGCACCGCAGTGGCTCACGATGGACGCCGCCGTGCTGCACTGCACGCGGGGCATCGGGATCTTCGAGTGGGCGTCGAGCGACGCTGGCGAGCTGCCCGATGTGGTGATGGCGTGCGCCGGCGACGTGCCCACCATCGAGACACTGGCCGCCGTCGACGTCCTCCGCCGCAACCTGCCGCACCTGAAGGTGCGGGTGGTGAACGTGGTCGACCTCATGCGGTTGCAGCCCCCCATCGAGCATCCACATGGCCTGTCCGACCAAGAGTTCGACGCGTTGTTCACCGAGGACCGGCCGGTGATCTTCGCCTATCACGGCTACCCGTGGCTGATCCACCGCCTGACCTACCGGCGCACCAACCACCACAACCTCCACGTGCGCGGATACCTGGAGGAAGGCACCACGACGACACCGTTCGACATGGTGATGATGAACGACCTCGATCGGTACCACCTCGTGATGGACGTGATCGATCGGGTGCCGTCACTGCGGTCGAGCGCCGCCCACCTCCGCCAACGCATGGTGGATGCGCGAGTGTCGGCGCGGCTCCACACTCGTCAGGTCGGCGAGGATCCGCCCGAGGTGGCGGAGTGGGTGTGGGACGCCAGCTTCCGCGCCGGCGTCACCGGCGTCTGACCGGTGCGCGTCCTGGTGGTGAACGCCGGCTCGTCGAGCCTCAAGCTCCGGCGCGTCGACGACGGCGAGCTCGCCCGCTCCGTCGACCTGACCCACGCCGGTGGTCTGGTGGCGCCCCACGTGCTGGCCGGCGCGCTCGACCAGCTGGGCGCGGCCGACGCCCTCGGCCACCGCGTGGTCCATGGCGGCTCACGCTTCACCGAGCCGGTCGTGATCGACGATGACGTGGCCGCGGCCCTCGACGGCCTCGTCGATCTGGACCCGCTGCACCAACCCATCACGCTCGAGCTCATCCGGTTGCTGCGGCGCCAGCGTCCTGATGTGCCCCACGTGGCGTGCTTCGACACCGCCTTCCACGCCACCATGCCGGCCGCCGCCAGCACGTATGCGGTACCGGCCTCGTGGCGCGCCGCGGGGGTGCGCAAGTTCGGCTTCCATGGGCTGTCGCACGCATGGGCGGCAGGTCGTGCCGCCGAGCTGGTCGGGCGACCGGTGGGCGAGCTGGCCACGGTGGTGTGCCACCTCGGCTCGGGCGCGTCGCTGGCGGCGGTGCGCGCCGGTCGCAGCGTCGACACGACCATGGGGTTCACGCCGCTCGACGGTCTCGTGATGGCCACCCGGCCGGGCTGGCTCGACCCTGGCGTCGTCACCTGGATGGCACGCCGCAACGGGGTCTCGGTGGAGGCGCTGGAGGCGGACCTGTACGAGCGCTGCGGCCTCCTGGGCCTGACCGGCACGGCTGATCTGGCGGCCGTGCTGCAGCGCGCCGCTGGCGGCGATGCCGACGCGCAGCTCGGTGCCGACGCCTACGTGCACCGGTTGCGGCTGGCCGTCGGGGCCATGGCGGCGGCGCTGGGCGGCATGGACGTGCTGGTCTTCACCGGTGGAGTCGGCGAGCACTCGGCGGTGATCCGCCGAGCGCGCCGCCGACGGGCTCGGGTTCCTGGGCGTGACCCTCGATGCCGGTGCCAACGCCACGGCAACGGCCGACGGCGACATCGAGCGCGCCGGGCGCCGCCGTGCGCACGCTCGTCGTGACCGCCCGCGAGGACCTGGAGATCGCCCGCCTCGTCACCGCGCTGCTGGAGCGCTGACCGGCGCCGGTGCGGCGCGCCGACTCAGTAACCGGTCTCGCGGCGTTGGCGGGCGATGTCCTGGGTGACGTCGCGGAACGACGTGGCCAACGACGTGGGCACGTCGATCACGAACGGCCGCACGGCGTCGGGGAACGACTTGATGGCGTCGCGCAGCTCGCTCGTGCTCTCGACCCGAACCGCGTCGCAGCCCAATGATCGGGCGATGGCGGCGTGGTCGAAGGGATCGAAGGCGGCGGCCACCGCCCGCTCACCCATGCCGTGGAGCACCCAGCCCAGCGCGCCGTTGTTGAACACGAGCACGCCGATGGGCAGGTTCTCCTGCACTGCCGTCATGAGCGCGTGCAACGACATGGCGAACCCGCCGTCGCCGCACACCGCCAGCGCCGGCCGGTCGGGATAGGCGAGCTTGGCCGCCATCGCCGCCGGCACGGAGTAGCCCATGCCGCCACCGGCGGCGGGCTGGAGGTAGCGGCCCGGCGACTTCGACCGGTACCAGTGCATCATGAAGAGGCGGTTCTCGCCGGCGTCGCAGGCGATGGTGGCGTCGTCGGGGAACGTCTCGTGCAGCACCGAGATGATGCGTTGCGGCGCGAACGGCACGTCGTCGGAGCCGAACTCGGGCGCGCTCAGCTCGTCGTAGCGGTCGAGCGCCTCGCGCACCCGGTCGGCGCCGGCCGACGTCGCCGACCGCGGGGCAACGGCGGCCGCCGCGCGGAGGCGCTCCATCACCGCGCCGCCACCGCCGATGAGCACGTGATCGACGGGGAAGGTCCAGCCCGCGTTCAGTGGCTCCACGTCCACCTGGATGATGGTCTGGCGCGACGGATCGAGCAGGGCGACGTTCTCGTCAGCGGTGTCGTGAGGCCCCAGCTTGGTGCCGACCGCCAGCACGACGTCGGCGCCGCCCACGATCTCGTTGGCACTGGGCCAGCCGAAGCTCCCCATCACGCCGGCGGCGAGGGCGTCGGTCTCGTCGAACACGCCCTTGCCGCTGGCCGTCGTCACGACGGGCGCGTCGAGCGTGCGGGCCAGCGCCGCCAACCCGCCACAGGCCTGCCCGACCCGAACGCCGTTGCCGGCGATGATGACCGGTCGGGCCGCGGCCGTGAGCGCCTTGACGGCGGCACCGAGCGTCTCTTCGTCGACGGCGCTCGACGGGCGCGGGAGGTAGGCGCTCGTGGGGTAGATGCGGGGGACAGACTCGGGGCCAACCCGCCCGCGCAGCGAGCTGCTGTGGAAGATGACGGCGACGGGACCGGGTTCGCCGGTGAGCGCGTGCTTCAACGCCAGTTGCGTGTGCTGCACCGCTTGCGCCGGGTCATGGCTCACCATGACCCGCTTGGTGACGCCGGCCAACGCGCCCCGAGCGTCCCAGGTGCCGTAGTCGTCGGTGCCGCTCTGGTAGGGCGCGTGGTGTGACAGCGCGGCGCCGTCGCTCATCTCGGTCAGGATCACGAGCGGTGAGCACCCGAGCAGTGCCTCCAGGAACCCCTGCCCGGCGTTGCCGGCGATCCACTCGCCTTGTCCCATGACCACGAGCGGACGACCAGTAAGTCGACCGTAGGCCTCGGCCATGGTGGACCCTATCGACTCCTCGCGCACCTGGATGGTGCGGATCGTGGGATGGCCGTGGAGGCTGGAGAAGATGGGCCCCGTGTAGCCGCCAGGCATGCCCAGCACGAACTCGACACCGGCCTCGGCCAGCACGGTCACGATGGCGTCGGCCACGCGACGCTCCTCCTGCAACGGCGACGTCGTCATGGTGCTCCTTGGTCCTCGTTCTGCGGGCGGAGCCTAATGTCGCCTCATGACGCTCCAGGGCAGGTGCGCGCTGGTGACCGGCGGCGGAAGGGGTCTCGGGCGCGCCTACGCGTTGCGACTGGCGTCCATGGGCGCCGATGTCGCGGTGCTCGACATCGACTCGAAGTCGTATCGGGACTTCGCCGGCGAAGCGGCGCAGATGACGGCCGACTCCACCGCCGCCGAGATCGAAGCGCTCGGGCGGCGGGCCATCGACGTGGAGGCCGATGTCTCCGATGCCGAGGCGGTGCAGGCGGCCGTCGACCGCATCGAGTCGGAGTGGGGCCGTCTCGACATCGTGGTGTGCAACGCCGGCGGCGGCATCGGCTCGCCGGCGGAGTCGAAGGCGTCGTCCATGGATCTCGCCCAGTTCGACGCCGTGCTGCGGCGCAACCTGTACGGCACGGTGTACACGTGCACCGCGGCGGCCCCGCTCATGAAGGCACAGGGCTCGGGCAAGATCATCACGGTGTCGAGCCAGGCCGGCCGGCGCGCCAGCGGCGACGGCGGCTACGCCCACTACGGCACGGCCAAGGCCGCCATCATCATGTACACGAAGTACCTGGCGCAGGACCTCGGGCCGCACGGCATCACGGTCAACTGCATCGCGCCGGGCTTCATCGGCACCGGTCGGCTGATGCCGCTGTTCGAGGGCGTGGGCACGGAGCGCCTGACGCGCACGGTCGCCGTGCGCCGCATCGGCACGCCCGAGGACTGCGCTCAGGTGGTGGGCTTCCTCGCCGGCCCCGAGTCGGACTACCTGACCGGTGCCATCATCCCGATCGACGGTGGCTCGACGACGTGATCTCGGGGCGCCTTCGGCGCCTGCCCGCTCCGCTCAGGCAGTGGGTGCTCGTTCGGCACGGCGCCGCACTGCGGCGCCGGCGAGCCGCGGGCGGCCCGCCGCCCTCCCACGTGTCCGTATTTGGAGCTTGTGTAACGCCGATCTCGAATTCGTCTCGATCCGCGTCACACAAGCAGCGGGCGGGTGCTGTCTGGCGCACGTACGATCAGGGGGTCGAACGGGTGATGGGGGTGAGCCAGTGACGTACGCAGGGACGCGCCGGATCGTCGATGCCGACAGCCACGTGATGGAGACGCCGGCCTTCCTCACCGATCATGCCGATCCGGGCATGCGCGACCGGCTGCCGCCGCTCGGCGGCGGCCTCACGGGCCTCGACCTCGACGTCGCCCCCCACACCGAAGCCGAGCGTGACGCGCTGGTCGAGTTGGGCGACTCGCTCATCAAGCGCGGCCCCAAGTGGCACGCCGCCCTCGGTGCCTTCGACCCGAGCGAACGCAGCCAGGCACTCGATCTGCTCGGCTTCGAGCGTCAGGTCGTGTACTCGTCGGTGTGCTCGCCCCTGTTCGCGGTGACCGATCCGGAGATCCGCTACGCCGCCTACCGGGCCCACAACCGGGCCATGGCGGCGTTCTGTGGCGGCGACGACCGGTTGCTGGGCGTGGCGCTGTGCGACCTCGACGACATCGACCGCGCCGTCGTCGAGCTCGATGTCGCCCTCGACCTCGGCCTGCGCGAGGTGTTCCTGCCGGCTCGGGCGCCGGGGGGGCGTTCGCCCGGCCATCGGGACCACGAGCCGTTCTGGGCCCGGCTGGCGGAACGGCGGGTGCCGTTCGTGCTGCACGTGGGTAGCGGCCCGTTGCCGATCGGCGAGGAGTGGATGAACGACGGCCGGACCCGGGCCGAACAGATGGTGGGCGCCGAGATCATCGGGTCGAAGGACTTCATGGTGGTGTACCAGCCGGCCGAGCGGTTCCTGTCGGTGCTGGTGCTCGACGGGGTCCTGGAGCGCCACCCCACGTTGCGCGGGGGCGCCATCGAGATGGGTGCCGGGTGGGTGCCGAGCATGCTGCGGCGCCTCGACCACGCCGCCGGCATCTGGAGCCGGTCCGAGCCGCGCCTCGCCGAGTTCCGACGCCCGCCGTCAGCGCAGGCCGCCGCCCAGCTCCGGTTCACGCCCTACCCCTTCGAGGACGTGGGCCTGCTGTGTCGCGAGTCCGATCCTCGCCTCTACCTGTTCTCCTCGGACTATCCCCACGCCGAAGGCGGCCGCGATCCGCTCGGTCGCTTCGACCGTTCGCTGGAGGGCCTCTCGCCGGAGGTGGTCGACGGCTTCTACGCCGCCAACGCCCTGGAGTGGTTGGGCGAGGAAACTGGCGTCGGGCCCCAAAACGCCGTGTGACGCAAGCCGAGACGAGGTCTCGAATCGCGTCGCACGGACGGTGGAGCTGACGCTCGTGGCCAGACGGATCAGCTCCAGAAGTTGGGCCGCTCAGCTCAAATAGCCGGTGAGGTCGGCGATGACGCTGGTGGCGTTGTTGCTGTAGAAGCAGGCCTTGCCGCTGGTGCCCAGGTCGACCGTGACTTGGTTGGCCCTGGTCTCGCCGGCGTTGAAGTTGACGTTGGAGGCGACCGGGACCGGCGTGCCGCAGGGGTACACCGTGAGGTAGCCGCCCTTGTCCGACTGGGTGACCGTGACGTTGAACACGGCCGAGCGGGCCGCCGTGGGGATGCCGGCCCGGCCGGCGACCGGGAGCTCGATGGTCTGGCCGGTGGCCAGGCGCCCGAGCCAGCCGCCGACGCCGTTGCGGGTGTCGAGGATGCGGGCGGGGGTGACGGCGGTCATCGTGGTGCCGGGCCCGGCGAAGGCGCCGGCGATGTCGACGATCAGCTGGGTGGGGGCCGAGGCGGCCAGGCAGATGGTGCCGTCAGCGGCCAGGGGCACGACGGCGGCGTTGGCGACGGTGCCGCCAGCGGTGAAGTTGACGTTGGAGGTGGCGGGCACGGCCGAGCCGCACGGGTAGGCGGTGACGTAGCCGGCGGCGGCGGGCTCAGTGGCGGTGATGTTGACGGCGACGGCCTTGGTGCCGGCGGCGACCTGGCCGGCCAAGTTGATGGTGACGGCCTGGGTGGCCCCACCGGCGTTGCGGGTGTCGAGGATGCGGTTGGGGGTCTGGCCGGTGAAGGAGGCGCCGTTGTCGGTGCGGTACCAGCCGGCCAGGTCGACCAGGACGTTGGTGTTGACGTTGCTGAACACGCACAGGGCGCCGTTGCTGCCCAGGGCGGAGGTGGCGAGGTTGGGGACGTTGGACCCGGCGGTGAAGTTCAGCGTCGAGGAGGTGGGGGCCGTCGCGCCGCAGGGGTAGAGGGTGAGGTACCCGTCAGCGGCCGCACCCGTGGCGGTTACGTTGACGACCACGCCGGTGGCGTCCGCAGGCACCTGGCCGGTGCCGGCCATGGCCACCGTGAGGCTGCCACCGGCGGGCACGGCGGCGGGGGCGCCGAGGCCACTGCGGGTGTCGACCACCCGCTGCGGGACTGCAGCGGTGAACTTGCCCCCGGTGGCGAGGGAGTCGACGGCGGTGCCGGCGGCGGGGTCGGCCACGGGGGTCGAGCCGGCGGGAGCGACGATGGGGGTGGTGCCCTTGACGAAGTCGAAGGTCACCCACAGGCGGGTGCCACTGGCCACGACGGCGATGCCGACCCGGTCGTAGTCGCCCAGGATGTTGGCCCGGTGGCCGGTGGAGCCCATGAAGCCGTCGTGCAGGGCCTGGACGTCGCCACCGACGCCGATGTTCTCACCGGCGCCGAGCCAGCCCGGGGAGGCGGCATCGACGGCCTGGCGCAGGTCGGGGCGGTGGCACAGGGCCGACTTGGCGCAATCGGCGGGGGCGGCGGGGTCGACGGTCACGTTGCCGTTGGCGTCGAAGGTGGCCGACATCCGCGTCGACCAGTCCTGGGCCACGGCCTGGAGGTTGGCGTCGATGGCCAGGGGCGGCAGCGCGCCGTTGGCCGAACGGGCCTGGTTGAGCAGGGACAGGAACTGTGCTTCGGCACCGGCCGGGTCCGGCAGGGCGGCGGCGGCGGTGGGGTTGGCCGCAAAGGCCAGACCGGAAACAGCGAGCAGGATGGCGAGCACGGCGACGAAGCGCCGGGCGAACCGAGTTGAGGCCACGAGTAGTAGGGAAGTCACTACACTCAGTGTCTTCCCACTGAGCGTGGCAGAACAGCTGCGAACAGACGGAAAAGACCTACTGCGAACGCAGTAGCGCCGGCGCTACCGGACTAGGGCTCCAGCAGGTGATTGTCCCTGGCGTAGGCGGCCGCCTCGAGCTTCGAGTGCACGCCCAGCTTGGACAGGATCGACTGCACGTGCGTACGCACCGTGTTCAGGCTGACGATCAGCTCGTCGGCGATGGCCCGGTTCGAGAGGCCGTCGACGAGGAGACGCAGGACATCGTGCTCGCGCCCGGTGAGCTGCACGCTGGCCTCGGGCGCCGCCCGCATGGCCATGGCCAGGTGCTCGGGCGAGATGGCGGTCTCGCCGGCGGCGGCGGCCCGGATGGCCACCGCCAGCTGCGTCAGGCCCATGGTCTTTTCCAGGTAGCCCACGCAGCCGGCCTCGATGGCGCCCCGCACGGCGCGGTGACCGTCGCCCCCGGTCACCAGGATGACCTTGACGTCCGGCAGCTCCCGCACCAGCGCGCCGGCGGCGGTGACGCCGTCGCCGTCGGGCAGGGCGTAGTCCATCAGCACGACGTCGGGCCGCCGGTCGATGGCGATGGCGTGGGCCTCGGCCACGGTGTGGGCCACGCCCACGACCTCGAGGTCGGCCTCGTTGGTCAGCGCCCGGCGGAAGCTCTCGGCCACCATCGAATGGTCGTCAACGATCAGGACGGTGATCATCGCGGGGCCGCCTTTCGGTACGCCCACATACGAGAACCACCCCTCTCCGACCGCGAATCGTGTTCTTCTCTACACCGAGCGTAGTGCTGGGGCGGACCAGGGCGGTCGCGGACCGGGTTCCGGCGGCTGGCCGCGCGAGGTTACGGTGGCGCCCATGACCCCTGAGCACGCCGCCTGGCTCGATCTGGTCCATGAGGACGTGCTGCTGCCGGAGCTCCCCATCATCGACCCCCATCACCACCTGTGGGAGCACCCGAAGGAGCGCTACCTGGTCGAGGAGCTGCACCAGGACACCGGCGCCGGCCACAACGTCACCACGACGGTCTACGTCGACTGCATGTCCGGCTACCGCGCTCGACGGCCCCGAGGAGCTGCGGCCCGTGGGCGAGACCGAGTTCGCCCTGGCGCAGTCGCGAGCCAGCGAAGCCGGCGGCGGTGCGGTCATCGGCGCCATCGTCGGCTATGGCGACCTCCGCCTCGGTGGGGCCGTGGAGGAGGTGCTGGCGGCCCACGTGAAGGCCGGCGACGGCCGGTTCCGCGGCATCCGCCATGCCACGTCGGGCGACCCGGACCCCTCGATCCGGGGCAACCACGTCGGCTCCCCGCTCGGGCTGATGGGCACGGCGCCATTCCGCGAGGGCCTGGGCGTGCTGGCGGCCATGGACCTCACCTACGACGCCTGGCTGTACCACCCGCAGCTCGGTGAGCTGGCCGCGGCCGCCCGAGCCGTGCCTGACCTCGTGATCGTCCTCGACCACCTCGGCGGCCCGCTGGGCATCGGCCCCTACAGCGACCGGGCGGCCACCCTCGAGGGGTGGCGGGCATCGATGGCCGACGTCGCCACGTGCGAGAACGTGTTCCTCAAGCTGGGTGGCATCGGCATGCCCGACTTCGGGATCGCGTGGCACAAGCGCCCGCTCCCGCCGACATCGGCCGAGCTGGCCGCCGCGTGGGGCGACGACATCCGCTTCGCCATCGACGCCTTCGGGCCGTCGCGCTGCATGTTCGAGAGCAACTTCCCGGTCGACCGGAAGGGTTGCTCCTACGGGGTGCTCTGGAACGGCTTCAAGCGGATCGCCGAGGGCTACTCACCGGCCGAGCAGCAGTGGCTGTTCCACGACACCGCCGCCAAGGCCTACGGGCTCAGCTGAACAAGCCGTCGCCCATCCCGACGGCGATCGCCTCGTCGTCCAGGCCGGCGAGGTCGCGGTACACGTCGAAGTTGTCCTCGCCGATGTAACCGCCCGACAGGACGTAGGGCTCCAGGTCGGTACCGCTCCACCGGCCGGGGAAGCGGTCGTAGGGCCGCTCACCGAACACGACGTGGTCGGTGTGGCGCCAGAAGTGGCGCTCGATGAGATGAGGATCGTTGGAGAGATCGCCGGCGTCCTGCACCATGCCGGCAGGGACACCGTTGGCCTGGAGCGACTCGGCGGCCACGACCGCGGTGCGGCTCGTGCACCACTCGGCCAGGTGGGCGTCGATGTCGGCCCGGCGGGCCAGGCGGCCGGCCACCGTCGCCAGGGACGGGTCCCGCGCCAGGTCGGCCATCGTCCAGCTGACGGTCTCGCAAAGGCGGCGCCACTCGTCGTCGTTCCGGCACGTGATGGCCACCTCGTGCTGGTCGCCGCAGCGGTACACGTCGTTGGGGCACCACTGGCCGAACGGATCGGCGTTGCCGTTGGGATGGGCCTCGCGGCCGTTCGACAGGTAGTCCATGACGGCCGGGCCGATGAGGTAGGTCCCCGTCTCCATCTGGGCGATGTCCACGTGCTGGCCCTCACCGGTGCGGCGCCGGGCCTCGACGGCCGACAGCACCGCCACCACCGACAAGAGCCCGGCGGCGTGGTCGTTGAGAGAGAACCCGGGTCCCACGTCGAGACGGTCCGGCGGGTTGGACAGGTAGGTCAGCCCGCACAGCGCGTGGATGGTGGGGGCGTAGGTGATGACGTTCGACCACGGGCCTTCGTGGCCCGGTCCACTCATGCTGACGTAGACGATCTTCGGGTTCCACGCCCGCACCGTCTCGTAGTCGAGTCCCCAGCGGTTCAGCACGCCCGCCGAGAAGTTCTCCATCAGCACGTCGGACTGCTCGATGATCGACCGGATGATGGCCAGCGCCTCGGGCCGCTTCATGTCAAGGGAGACGAGGCGCTTCGACCGGTTCCACACGTAGAAGTAGGGGAAGTCCGGCGAGTTCACGAGGGTGGCCCGCTCGGCGGTCTGGAACTTGAGGACGTCGGCGCCGAGGTCACCGAGGATGCGGTTGGCGAACGGACCGGCCAGCACCCAGGTGAAGTCGGCGATGCGGAGGCCCTCGAGGGGCTTGCCGGCCGAGAACGGTCCCGGATGGCGCTCGCCGTCGGGCGTCGGGCCCGGCGTCGTGATCTCGCTCCATTCGGCGACCACGTCGCCTGGGGCGGTCGTGGCATCGGGCGGCGGCTGCTGCGGACCGGGCGGGGTGCCGCGGAACTGGGCGTAGGGGCCGGGCAGGGAGACGCCCTCGTAGCCCTCGACGCCGCGGAACGACTGCCGGTAGGCGTACTGCGGGTTCTCGGCCACCTGCGCGACGGTCTGCACCTCGCCGAAGGCGATGTGCCGCCGCTGCGCCTCGATGAACAGCTCGCCCGAGTCCTTGGTGAGGGCGAAGCGCTTGATGGCGTTCATGACGCGGGGCACCTGGCCGAGGGCGTCCTCGATGGTGAGGCCCGACAGCTCGGCGCCCTCGGGGTCACCCTCCTCGGCCATCCACTCGAACAACGTGGCCGGCATGGGCACCGGCGCGATGTTGCAGGCGCCTGACTTGGCGTTGGCCACCACGTAGACGCCCATCCAGTGGAGGGACCCCTGCCGCAGCGCGCGCTTCGCGATGGGCAGCAGATCGGGGAACCACCACTGGAAGAACAGGTTCTCGATGGACGAGGCGGTCACCTCCTGCATCGACAGGTCGATGTGCTGGCCGGCCCCGGTTTCGCGGGCCGAGTACACACCGGCCAGGCCGCAGATGCACGCCATCATCGAGCCGAAGTTGAGGTTCTGGCGGCCCCACGCCCCGATGGCGTGCTCGGGCGTGCCCGAGATGCTGAGGACGCCGCCCATGGCCCCGGTCACGAGGTCGCTCGTCACCCAGCCCGCGCGGGGCCCGCTGCGACCGAACGGCGTGAGCGACACCTGCACCAGCCCGGGGTTGGCGGCGGCGAGATCGGCGTGGTCGAGGCCCAACTCGGCCAGGCGACCGGGCGGTGCCGTCTCCACCACCAGGTCGGCCCGCTCGGCCAGCTGCCGGTAGCCGTCGCGGCCAGGCGCGGTGTCCAGATCCAGCTCGATGCGCTGCTTGCCGCCGTCGTACCACCAGTCGAGCAGGCCGCCGCGGCGCCGCCGCGTCCGGGTCGCGCATGGCCGGACCCGGGAACGGCGGCGTCTCGATGACCTGCGCCACCGAGGCCCCGCTCTCGGCCAGCACCTTGCCGGCGAACCGCCCGGCATCGTCGGTGAGCTCGATCACGCGCAGACCGCGCAACGGACCCCTAGCCATTGACAAACCCCCCTTTTGCAGCCAACCGGCGCCCCTCGGGTTGCACCCGCGCGCAGTATCGCGCCGTTACCGGCGGCGCCGGGTCAGCCCGCGGCCGTCGTCGGCAGTTCGAACCCCACGGTGGCCCCACCGCCAGCGTTGTTGGCCAGCACGACCCGGCCGCCGTGGCGGCGCACGGTCTGCTCCACGATGGCCAGCCCGAGGCCCGATCCGGGAGCCGATCGCGCTGCCGTGGCCCGGTAGAAGCGCTCGAACACGTGCGGCTGGTCCTCGGGGGCGATGCCGGGGCCACGGTCGCTCACCGTCAGGCGGCCGCGGCAGACGACGATCTCCACCGGCGCCCCTTCAGGGCTGTACTTGATGGCGTTCTCCACGAGGTTGGACACCGCCCGCTCGATCATGTGTGGACGGGCCGCCACGGGCGCGGCGTCGACCACCCGGACCGAGACCTCCCGGCCACTGCGCCGCCTCGCTCGCTGGGCGACGTCCCGGCCGACATCGGCCAGCTGGAGCACCTCGGTCGGTTCGTCGTGGGCCGACGGCTCCGTCGCCAGCTCCACCAGTTCGGTGAGCAAGTGGGTGAGCTCACCCAGCTCGGTGCCCACCGCCGCCAGCACCTCGGTGCGATCCTCGGGCGCCAGGCGGTCGAACTGGCCGAGCAGCTCGAGGTTGCTGGTCAGGCTGGTGAGTGGGGTGCGCATCTCGTGGCTGGCGTCGGTGACGAGGCGCTGCTGCTGGTCCCGGGAGGTGGCCAGGGCCGAGACCATCGTGGTGAAGCTGCGGGTCAGGCTGCCCACCTCGCCGTCGCCGCCTTCGGGAATGGCCGTGCGCAGGTCCTGGGTGGTGGCGATGACCTCGGCCGTGTCCCGCAACTGCACGATGGGCCGGGCGATGCGTCTGGCGATCCACCAGCCGAGGGTGGCGGCCAGCGCCACGCCAGAGACCACGACCAGGGCGAGGCGCAACCGCACGTCGTCGAGCACCCCGTTGGACTCGGTGAGGCTGCGACCGATCTGCACCACCCGGCCGTCGGACCAGCGCGTCGTGAGGATGCGGTACGACTCGCCGTCCACCGACGCCGTCTGCCAGTGCTGGGAGCCGACGGCGATGCCGGCGCCGGCGCCGTCGGTCGGCAACGCCGGCGCTCAGACCGATCCGTCGACGACGGCCCCGGCCACGACCGCCCCCGGCGCGACGACCGCTCCCACCGACCCGAGCGTCAACCCGGTGCCGGCACCGGCGCCTGGCGAACGCCCGGCGGGCAAGCCCGGCCGCGGGGGTCACGGGCCCCGAGGTGAAGCGCTCACCGGCGACACCGCCGACAAGGTGACGGCGGCGGCCCAGGCCGCCGTCCCCGACGGCACTGTCGATCGGGTCGAGTCCGCTCCCGACGCCACGACCTATGAGGCGCACGTGACGAAGGCCGACGGCAGCCGCGTCGTCGTGAAGATCGACAGCACGTTCGCCGTCACGTCCATCGATGCGGCCCCCACGCCCCCTGCCGGTGGCGGCGGGCGCCACGGCGGCGGTTGCGACCCCGCGACGATGCCGAATGTCCCCGCCGATCAGGAGGTCCCGGCCACTCCGGCAACCCCGCCGACCACGGCCTCGCCCAGCACGTAGCGGATCGGTAGGCGCTTGACGCCCCCGACGAAGAGCGTCTGCATCAGCTTGGGGTCGCCGTCCAGCTCGATGGCTCGGAGTCGGGGGAGTAGCGCCGTCAACAACGCCCGGATCTCCATCTTGGCCAGCATGGCGCCCAGGCAGTAGTGCACACCGAACCCGAAGGCGAGGTGCTTGTTGGGGGTGCGGCCGACGTCGAAGCGGAACGGGTCGTCGAACACCTCCTCGTCGCGGTTGGCCGACGGGTACGACAGCAGCACGGCGTCGCCGGGCTCGAAGCGGTGGCCCCGCACTTCGTACGGCGTCACCACGTTGCGCATGAAGTGCTTGACCGGTGTGACCCAGCGGATGATCTCGTCGACCGCGGTCGGGATGAGCGACGGATCGGCCTGCAGCCGGGCCAGCTCGTCCGGATGCTGGATGAGGGCGAGCAGGCCGCCGGCCATCGCCGAGGCGGTGGTGTCGTGGCCGGCGGTGGCGATGATGACGTAGTACGAGATCGTCTCCATCGGCCCGAGCGGCTGGCCATCGATGGTGGCGTTGGCGATGAGCGACGCGAGGTCGTCGGTGGGCACCGCCCGGCGCTGCTCGGTGAGGTTGGTGAAGTAGACGAAGAAGTCATTGATCACCTCGACGAGGTCTTCCAGCGGCTGATCGCCGCGCGCCATCTCGGGGTCGCTGGCGCCGAACAGCTCCTGCGTGAGCTTGAGCATGCGCGGGTAGTCGGTCTCCGGCAGGCCGAGGATGGCCAGGATCACCTGCAGCGGGTACGGCATGGCGATGTCGCGGGCGAAGTCGCATCGGCCCCCGTGGGCCGCCATGGCCGCCACGGACTGTTCGGCCAGCACGGCGAGGCGGTGCTCCAGGCGAGCCATGCTCTTGGGCAGGAACCAGTCGGCGGTGATGTTGCGGATGACCCGATGGTCGGGCGCGTCCATGTGGATGAGCGTCCGCAGCAGCTCGCCCTGCTCGGCCTGGCGCTGATCGGCCTCGTGGTTCTGCAGCACTGGCCGCGGGGCATTGCGGAACTCGTTGGGATGGAGCTCCACCTCCAGCACGTCGGCGTGCTTGGTGAGGACCCAGAACGGCGCGAAGTCGGGGTTCTCGACCAGGTGCACGGGATCGTCGCGCCGCAGCAGGGTGCAGGCGTCGTGGAACCAGGCGTCGTCGGCGTACGCCGCCGGGGTCACGAACACTTGGCCGGCGTCCTGTGGTGACAGCGGTCGGTCCATCGTCGACGTCACGGTTCATTTCCTCCGGCGTAGGTGGCGCTCAGGGCCGTCGGGCGGCTCTGGCCCAGCGCCTGTCTAGTCGGCCGCCGCCTCGTCGCTCGGGGCGAGGGCCTGCATGATCTCCGCCACGATCTGCGAGCGCGGCGGCAGGCCGGGCACGTTCTCGGGCGGGTCGGGGTCGAGCCGCTCGGCGATGGTGGCCCAGCGCTCCACGACCAGGTCGAGGAAGTCCTGCTGGGGGATGACCCAGAACCGATCGGCCACGACCGCCTCCGCCACGGCGTCGGCGATGAATGCCGGGGTGACGCCTTCGTCGATGGCTCGCTTGGTGTGATGCACGTACACGCCGTACAGGGGGTCCTCTTCGGGCTTGTCGCCCAGCGCGGAGGGCCAGTTGCGGTCGGCCTCGATGATGTTGGTGCGGACCCAGCCCGGGCACAGGACGCTCACCCCGATGGGCAGCCCGGCCATCCGGACGGTGTTGAACAGGTCCTCGGTGAGGGCGACGACGGCGTGCTTGCTGGCGTCGTACGACGGCCCGAAGCCCGGGAACAGGCCGGCGACCGAGGCCGTGTTCACGATGTGGCCCCCGCCGGCGAGGTGGGGCAGGAAGGCGCGGCACCCGTGCACGACCCCCCACAGGTTCACGCCCAGCACCCACTCCCAGGAGCTGATGGGGCCGAACCACGCGTCGGCCCTCGAGGCCACGCCGGCGTTGTTGCAGACCACGTGCACCGCGCCGAAGCGCTCGATGGTGGCCGCCGCCAGCGCTTGGACCTCGGCCTCCTGGCTCACGTCGGTCTTCACCACCAGGGTGTCGACGCCGTGGGCGGCGATCTTCTCGGCGGCGGCGGCGATGGCGTCGTCTTGGACGTCGGCCAGGACGATGTGCATCCCAGCCTTGGCGAAGCGCTCGGCCAGGGCGAACCCGATGCCGCTGCCGGCTCCGGTCACGACCGCGACATTGCCTGCTGTCAGCTGCATGAGCACCCCCTGCTCGCTCGCAAACCCCGCCGCACAGTAACCGGCGCCGATTCGGTACCGAATCGGTGCCGCCGACACGCCGGCGGTTGCCGACCGTCGTCGGTGGTTGGGATCTCACGTGCGATGGCCGCTGAGCGCTCGCCCGGCGCCCGCGCGCACGGTTGGTAGCGGCGTGATCGCCCAGTGACACCCGCTCGGCCGGAAGCCACGCTGGGAGGAACTCAGCTTCTCGGTGCAGTACTGCCGCAGATCTGACTGTGAAACGCGACGGGAAGCTCAGATGCACCGAGAACGACCACCGAAAGGAGTCACGCACCGTGAGATCGGGCCTTGGTCGGGCCGGCGGGCCCGGCTATGTCACGTCGATCGAGACGAATTCGAGATCGGCGTGACACAAGGCCGAGCCCGCACGTCGGACCGCCCGGTCGAGCCGCCCGGCGCAGCCGCCCGGCGCAGCCGCCCGACCGCTGAGCGCGACGCGACGCGCCGTTCGACCCTTCGGCGGGGCGTGCGCCGCCCGGGCCAACCGGGCCCGTTCAGCGCTCCGGCGTGAACGTCACCGGCATCGTGCGCACCCCGGCGATGAAGTTCGACGCCAGCCGCTCGGGCGCGGCCGTGGGGGCCAGATCGGGCAGCCGGCTGAGCAGCTCGCGCAGCATGGCGATGATCTCGATGCGGGCCACGTGGATGCCCAGGCACAGGTGCGGGCCACCCCCGCCGAAGGCCATGTGCGGGTTCGGCTGCCGGGCCACGTCGAAGACGTCGGGCTCGGCGAACACGTCCTCGTCGCGGTTGCCCGAGCCGTAGAACACCACCACCTTGTCCCCGGCGGCGACCTCCTGGCCGCGCACCACGGTGGTCTGCATGGCCGTGCGCCGGAAGTACACCACCGGCGACGTGTACCGCAGCATCTCCTCGGTGGCGCTGGGCAGCAACCCGTCGAGGTCGGCCATCAATCGGGCCCGCTGGTTGGGGTAGTCGAACAGCAGCTGGATCCCCGAGGCCAGCAGGTTGCGGGTTGTGTCGCCGCCGGCGTTCACCAGCAGGAGGAAGAACCACTGGAACTCGCCGTCGGTCAGCCGGTCGCCCTCCACCTCGGCGTGCACGAGCACGGACGCGATGTCGTCGCCGGGCGTGCGCCGCTTCTGCTCGGCGACGGTGAGGGCATACCCCAGCATCTCCTCGGCGGCGGCCGCTTTCACGTTTGGTGGGGCCACCAGCGGATCGGTCGTGTGCATGATCTCGGTCAGCTCGTAGAGCCGCTCGCCGTCGGAACGGGGCACGCCCACCAGTTCGGCGATGAGGGCCGACGGCAGCCGGCCGGCCACGTCGTGCACCAGGTCGCACTCGCCCCGACCGGCCACGTCGTCGATGATGTCCCGGGCCAGCTCGCCGATCCGGTCGGTCAGGTTGGCGGCGCTCGACTTGGTGAACCCCCGGCTCACGAGCAGCTTGAAGCGGTCGTGCTCGGGCGGGTCCATCGTCAACATCATCAGCCGCTGCGCCGCCAGGCCGGCGTCGTCGACCTCGCCCATCATGACGCCGCGCTCGTAGGAGCTGTAGACCTTCGGCCGCCGGCTGATGTCGCGGATGTCGTCGTACTTGGTGATGGCCCAGAACCCCGGCCCGTCGGGCTCCTCCTGCCAGTGAACCGGGTCGTTGGCCCGCAGCCAGGCGTACTGCTCCCAGGGGTGGCCGTGGGCGTAGGACGACGTCGAGACGAGATCGATCACGGGTCGGCGGGCGGCGGTCATGATCCCACCTTTGACCAGATGGGGGCTCCATGCCAGCCTCGATGGGGCGGGAATGAGCGAGGGAGCGCGGATGAAGGACACGATCGAGCCGCCCGAGCTTGCCGACGTTCGGCCCGGCGAAGAGCTGGACTGGGCCTCGCTCGAGTCCTACGTGCGGGCGGGCATCCCCGAACTGTCGGGCCCGATGACCGTGCTGCAGTTCCCGAGCGGCTCGGCCAACCTCACCTATCTCCTGCGCTTCGAAGGCACCGAACTGGTGCTGCGGCGGCCGCCGTTCGGCGTCGTGGCGCCCGGCGCCCACGACATGCGCCGCGAGTTCCGCGTGCTCTCGCGGCTGTGGCGGGTCTTCGATCGGGCGCCGCGCGCCTACCTGTTCTGCGACGACCACGAGGTCGTCGGGTCGGACTTCGTGGTCATGGAGCGCCGCCACGGCGAGGTCGTCCGCGGTGCCATCCCCAAGTCGATGGCCCATCACCACGACGTCGGTCGCCGGATCAGTTTCGCTCTGGTCGACGCCATGGCCGAGATGCACCTGCTCGACCCGGCGGCCTCAGATCTCGGTGACCTCGGCCGGCCGGAGGGTTTCGCGGCGCGCCAAGTCGCCGGCTGGAAGACGCGGTGGGAGCTCGTGCGTCCCGAGGACGGGCCGCCGCTCATGGACCAGCTGCCGGACCGGCTGGCCGCCATGCTGCCCGCGCCCACCCGGGTCTCCATCGTGCACAACGACCTCAAGCTCGACAACTGCCAGTTCGAGCCGGACAACCCCGACCGCGTGCGGTCCATCTTCGACTGGGACATGACCACGCTGGGCGAGCCGCTGGTCGACCTCGGGACCCTGCTGAACTACTGGCCCGACCCGTCGGATCCGCCCGAGTCCCGCCGCGTCAGCCATGAGGGTCTGCTGACCATGGGCCTGCCCACGAGGGCCGAGATAACGGCGCGCTACGCCGAGCGCACGGGCATCGACGTGAGTTCGGCCGGCTGGTACGAGGCGTTCGCCCAGTGGAAGACGGGCGTCGTGATCCAGCAGCTGCACCACCGGTGGGTCCGGGGCGAGAGCACCGACCCACGCATGGCCGTCATCGCCGATCGGCTGCCGGTCCTGGCCGAAGGGGCGTCGAGGCTGCTCGACCGCCTCAGCTCTTGAAGAGCTCCTGCGTCCGGCCCCAGAGCCGGGCCATGCCGGCGATCCAGCGCTGCGGGTCGGCCGCCTTGCGCTCGATGAACGTCTGCATCTCGGGATGGGTGAGGATGAGGAAGCGGTCCTCGGTGACCGCCTGCACCACCCGCGCCGCCGCCTCCGATGCCGACAGCACCTCGCCGCCGCCGATCATGGCGCTGGCCTTGCCGGTGTCGCCGCCGGCGCCGCCCGCCAGCATGGGCGTGTCCACCGCGCCGGGGCAGATGCACGACACCTTGATGCCCTGGTCGGCGTAGGTGATGGCCAGCCACTCGGCGTACCCGACGGCGGCATGCTTGGTGGCGGCGTAGACGCCGTCGCCCAGTGAGGTGAGGATGCCGGCCATGGAGGCGGTGGTGATGAGATGGCCTTCGCCGCGCGCCGTCCAACCTGGCAGGAGGGCGCGGCTGGCGTAGACGTGGGAGAGCAGGTTGACCCGCCACTGGAGGTCCCACGTGGCGTTGGGCGCCTCGGGGCCGCCGCCGCCGGCCACGCCGGCATTGGCGAACCACAGGTCGATCGGGCCGACCTCGCTCTCGATCGACTCGACGAGCTGGTGGGTCGCGGTGTCGTCGGCGACGTCGAGCGGGCGCGTCAGCACCTTGGGCTCGTCGAAGAAGGTGGCCAGGCCCTCGACCTTGATGTCGGTGGCCACGACGGTGGCGGCACCGGCCTTCACCAGCTCGCGTACGAGGGCGCCGCCGATGCCTCCCGCAGCGCCGGTGACGACGGCGATCTTGCCATTCGGGTCCATGACGGCTGACCCTACGTCTCCCGACCCCTACGCCGCCCGCCCGCCTACTCGTCCAAGCGGCGGCGCAGCTCGACGTAGACCGCGGTGCCCACGATCTCTTCCAGCTCGGACCGCAACGTGTCGATCACCGGTTGATCGCCGACGTAGGCGAGATCGCCCTCGGTGCAGCACCACGCCATCGTCTCGCCTTCCTCGCCCCAGTCGGCGCGACTCCATCGCCGGACGGTGGCCAGCTCCCTGTTGTCGTCGAGGGCTTCCCACTCGACGCGGATGGGGAGCTGCCAGCACACCGACGGCTTCCAGTCGATGGGCGACTCGCCGGCGGCCAGGGCGCCGAGGTGGAGCGCGCACCCGGCACCGCCGGCGAAACCCGGGCGGTTGAGGAAGATGCAGGCACCGTCGACGACGCGCGTCGCCATGCGCTCGTCGTCGCGGAAGATGCCGGCCGCCGCGGCGTCGGCGTGGTGCTCGAAGCCTTCGGGCGGCAGCGTCGCCGCCAGCGCCGCGATCATCCGGGCTTCGTGCTCGTCTCCGAGCTCGGCGCCCACCGAGCAGCACCCCTGCCCCAGTTCGGGAGCGGGCTCGTCGCCGATGCCGAGGCAGCCGCGCCCCCAGATGCACGTCCAGCGGGAGGTGAGGAACTGGGCATCGAAGCGCCAGACCGTGCTGCCGCCGTCGACCTCCACCACATCGGCCATGGCGCGCTACGAATCGGTGGCGAGGGCCAGGTGCTCGTGCACGGAACGGATGGCCGCCGATCCTTCGCCCACCGCCGCCGCCACCCGCTTGGTCGAACCGGAGCGAAGGTCGCCGACGGCGAACAGCCCGGGGCGGTTCGTCTCGTAGGGCAGCGGGCGACGCTTGAGGGTGCGCCAGTGCTTGCCCAAGTTGGCGGCCACGAGCGAGCGGTCGGTGAGCACGAACCCGTCGTCGTCGGTGGCCACGTTCTCCAGCCACTCGCTGTTGGGCGTGGCACCGATGAACGAGAACAGCGCCGTGCACGACAGGACGTGCTCCTCGCCGTCGGCGGCGCACGTCACCGTGACGCGTTCCAGGGTGGGCTCGCCGTCGAGGGCAGTGACGGTCGAGCCGGAGAAGACCTGCACGCGCGGATGGTTGTGGATGCGCTCGACGAGGTAGTTCGACATGGTGGCCGACAGGTCGCGCCGCACCACGACGCTCACGTCCGAGCCGGACTGGGCCAGGAACATGGCGGCCTGACCGGCCGAGTTGCCGCCGCCCACCACCACGACCGGCGACCCGGAGCACGCCCGCGCCTCCAACTCGGTGGCGGCGTAGTACACGCCGACGGACTCGTAGCGCGCCAGGCCCGCCACCGGCAGCCGCCGGTAGTGGGCGCCCGTGGCCGCCACCATGGCCCGCCCGGCGACCTCGGTGCCGTCGCCCAGCACGGCGACGAGGTGCCCGGCGCGCTCCTCCAAGCGCGTCACCGCGCATGGACTGGTGAGCACGGCACCGAACTTCTGGGCCTGCACGACCGCACGGTTGGTGAGGTCGCCGCCCGAGATGCCCGTGGGGAACCCGAGGTAGTTCTCGATGCGCGAGCTGGTGGCGGCCTGGCCGCCGGCGGCCACCGAGTCGACGGTGAGGGTGCGCAGGCCCTCTGACGCGGCGTAGACCGACGCCGCCAGGCCGGCGGGTCCGGCGCCCACGACCACGATGTCGAAGCATCGCTCGGGTATGGAGTCGACCGTGAGCCCCAGGCGCGACGCCAGCTCGCCGGGAGTGGCCCGGCGCAGCACGCCCTGGGGGATGACGGCGATGGGCAGGTCGGCCACGGTGACGCCGAGCCCCGCCAGCAGCGTGGCCACGTCGGCCTGGACATCGGCATCGATCCAGCGGTGCGGGAGCCCGTTGCGAGCGGCGTACTCGCGCAGCGCCATCGACTCCGGCGAGAACTCGGACCCCACGATCTGCAACGTGTCGGCGGCGCTCGACATCAGCAGCACCCGGCGGGCCAGGAACGCCTCCAGGATGGTGTCGCTCACCCGGACGTCGCCCATCACCTGCGAGCGGAACACATCGGCGGGGATGACGATGATCTCGCCCGCCTCCACGACCCGCGCCGTGAGGTAGGGGCGCTGGCGCGTCACCAGGCTCACCTCACCCAGGAAGCGGCGAGCGCCGTGCTGGGTGATCCGGGCCTGACCGCCGGTGCCGTCGGAGCCGAGGATCTCGATCGAGCCAGACAGGATGACGATGAAGTCGTAGCCGGCGCTGCCAGCCGAGAACAGCACCTCACCTGGAACGATGCGGCGACGGGTGCCGTAGCCGGCCAGCACCGCCAGTTGGGCGTCATCCAGGTCCGGGAAGGCGGCGTTCTCGCGGGGGATGTCACTCATGGGCGCGGCTCCATCCGACGACGGTACCGTCAACTCGCCGCGTCCGAACCCACCGCGAGAGGATGCGGCGTGAGCGTGACGGTTCGGCGAACTTCGGAGGTCCCACGATGATCAACGGTCTCAACGGCGCGTCGCCGCGGTCGCGCCGCGTCGTCGTCATCGGCGCCGGACCGGGCGGGCTGTGCACGGGGTACAAGCTCCTGGAGGCGGGCTTCCACGACTTCGTCATCCTCGACAAGGCCGACGGTGTGGGCGGGACGTGGCGCCACAACCAGTACCCGGGCGCCGCCTGCGACGTGCCGTCGCTGCTGTACTCGTACTCCTTCGCCATGAAGAAGGACTGGAGCCGGCCGTACGCCGAACAGCCCGAGATCCTCGAGTACCTCGAGCAGTGCGCCACGACGTTCGGTCTGGAGCCGCACCTGCGCCTCGGCACGGGCGTGCGATCGGCACATTGGGACGACGAGGTCATGGTGTGGCGCGTCATCACCGACAAAGGCGAGGAGCTCGTGGCCGACGTCGTGGTGAGCGGCATGGGCATGTTCAACGAGCTGAACCGGCCGGAGATCCCGGGCCTCGACACGTTCCCGGGCACCGTCTTCCACTCGGCCCGATGGGACCACGGCCATGACCTCACGGGTGAGGCGGTGGCCGTCGTCGGCAGCGCCGCCAGCGCGGTCCAGTTCGTCCCCGAGATCGCCAAGCAGGTCAGCCAGCTCCACATCTTCCAACGCTCGCCACAGTGGGTGCTGCCCAAAGACGACACGCCGTTCACCGACGAGGAGCTGGTGGCGTTCCGGGCCGACCCGATGGCGGCGCGACTGCGGCGCTGGGAGATCTGGCGCACCCTCGAAGGGTTCATCACCTTCTCGAACCCGGAGGCGCTGCGCCTGGCCGAGGAAGCAGGCCTGTCGAACCTGGCGGCGTGGACGACCCGGAGGTGCGGGCCAAGCTCACACCGTCGACGCCGTTCGGTTGCCAGCGGCCGTTGATCTCCAACGTGTACTACCCCACGTACAACCTGCCGTACGTGGAGCTGGTCACCGACGCCATCGCCAAGGTGAGTGGCAACACCATCGTCACCGTCGACGGCCGCGAGCGCCCGGTCGACACCATCATCACGGCGACGGGCTTCAAGACCACGAAGTACCTGTCGGCCATCGAGGTGACCGGCCGCGGCGGCCAGCGCCTCGCCGATGCATGGGCCGACGGACCGCAGGCCTACCTGGGTCTCACCACGTCCGGGTTCCCCAACCTCTTCATGCTGTACGGGCCGAACACCAACAACGGCTCCATCATCTTCATGCTGGAGTGCCAGGTCGCGTACGTCATCCGGCAGCTCCAGCGCATGGACGACGAGGGCCTGACGTGGTTGGACCTCAAGCCCGAGGTGATGGAGCGCTACAACACCGACCTGCAGGCCGACCTCGACCAGGTGCAGGTCTGGCAGGGCGGTTGCCACGGCTACTACCGCGGCCCGACCGGCCGCATCGTGACGCAGTGGCCGCACACGATGTTCGAGTACCGGGCCCGGACCCTGCGCCCCGATCCGGACGCCTATCAGGTGCACCACGGGGCCTCGCTGGCCTCGAGCACTTTGCGGTAGCGGCGCTCGGCGGCGAACCTGGGGTCCATGACGGACTCAGACATCCTCTACGACGTCGGCGACGATGGCGTCGCCACCCTCACCATCAACCGGCCCGAGGTGATGAACGCCCTGCGCGCCCAGACCAGCAGGGACATGTTCGAGGCGCTGGACGACGTCCGTTCCAACGACGACGTGCGCTGCCTGCTCATCACCGGCGCCGGCCGTGGGTTCTGTGCGGGCGACGACTTCCAGGCGATCTTCCTGGACGAGGACCGCGCCAATCGCAAGATCGAGCGTCAGATCCGCCGCATCAAGGAAGGCGAGAGCTCCCTCGACGACATCTTCGCCCTGGAGAAGCCCACCATCGCCGCCGTCAACGGGCCGGCCGTGGGCTACGGCATGGACATCGCGCTGTACTGCGACATCCGGCTGGCCTCGGATCGGGCCAAGTTCGGCTGGTACTTCGTGCGTCGTGGCGTCATGGGAACCATCGGCGGCACGTTCATCCTGCGCCAGCTCGTCGGACTCTCGAAGGCATACGAGCTCACCCTCACCGGCGACCTCATCGACGCCGAGGAAGCACTGCGCATCGGGCTCGTGTCGCGCGTCGTGCCCGACGATCAGCTGATGGACGAGGCCCGCGCCATGGCCCGCAAGATCGCCAGCGGCCCGCCGCTGACGCAGCAGCTCATCAAGCGGTCCATCCACAAGGGGTTCGGGTTCGACTGGAAGTCGCTCGGCGAGTACCAGCAGGCCGTCGGCGACGTGCTGTGGGAGACCGACGACCACATGGAGGGCGTGCACTCGTTCCTGGAGCGGCGCGAGCCGAACTTCCGCGGCCGCTGATTGCCGGTCGCGCCGTGCGAGGGAGTACAACCTCGCCATGACCGTGCAGCTGACCAAGGACTCCATCGATCTCGGCATCGTCGTCAAGGACAGCGACGCCGCCCTCGCTTTCTACCGCGACACGCTCGGGTTCGAGCCGGCCGGCGACAACCCGATGCCGGGGCGCATGCACATGTGGCGCCTCATGTGCGGCACCTCCATGATCAAGCTGGTCAAGCCCGAGCGTGAGCCCAAGGGCGAGACGGCGGGCGGCGGCATCGCCGGCGCCCACGGCTACCGCTACTGGACCATCTCGGTGTCGAACCTGGAGGAGATGGTGGCCAAGTGCGAGGCCGGCGGCTACAAGGTCGCCGTGCCCGTCACCGAGATCCGGCCCGGCACGTCGATCGCCATCGTCGAGGACCCCGACGGCAACTGGGTGGAGTTCCTCAAGGTCGTGGAGTAACGGCGCCCGGGGGTTTTCCCGCCTATGCCGCGAACGCGGCGGCGGCGATCCAGCCGAGCGCGGCCGTGGGCAGGTCGCGCTTGTCCAGTTCGGCCGGCAGGGCGAAGACCGGGCTCACGCCGGCCATGGTCACGGCCGCCACGATGTAGAGCCCCCGCGTGGTTCGGCCGCCTTGCACCAACCTTTCCGCCGACGAGAAGCGACGGCGAGTCGGGTCAGGCCCGACCGGCGGCGCAGGTACCGTTGCCGGGATGGCAGGAGCGACGAGAGGCTTCTTCGGCCGGCACCGCGGACCGCGCGACGTGCGGCTGCCACCCGGTCAGTACGACACGGGGAAGTCGTGGCCGGTGCTCACGGCTGAGGTCACGCCCCGGCTCGACACCGCGTCATGGACGTTCAAGATGGAGGGCTTGGTCGAGCGACCGGCGACGTGGACGTGGGACGAGATCCACGCCCTGGAGCCGTCGGAGTTCGCCGGCGACATCCACTGCGTCACCACGTGGTCGAAGTTCGACGTGCACTTCCGCGGCGTCTCGGTCGACACGTTGCTGGCGGCGGCGGGCCCACTGCCCACGGCGTCGTACGTGCTGGCCTTCAGCCACACCGGCTACACGACCAACCTGCCGCTGGCCGACGTCACCGGTGGGAAGGCGTGGGTCGTGTGGGACTACGAGGGCGAGCCGCTGGCCGCCGAGCACGGGGGCCCGGCCCGGCTGCTCGTGCCGCACCTCTACTTCTGGAAGAGCGCCAAGTTCGTGGCCGGGCTGCGGCTGCTCGACCACGACGAGCCCGGGTTCTGGGAGCGCAACGGCTATCACGACCGCGGCGACCCCTGGCTCGAACAGCGCTACCAAGGCGACTGAAATGGGCCCCTGCCGGCGAACCGACGCGCGTTGTCCGTCGCATGCGAGGACAAAGCGCATCAGTTCGCTGAAACGGTGCTCGGCGTGAGCCAGCCGGCGCGGTTGGAGTGGCAGTCGGCCACGGTCCTGGCCATCACCGAGGAGACCTCGCGCGCCAAGTCGTTGCGGCTCGCGCTGGCGGCGCCGTCGCCCCACCTGGCCGGCCAGCACTACGTCGTGCGCCTCACCGCACCGGACGGCTACACCGCGTCGCGCTCGTACTCGGTGGCGTCGGCGCCCGACGGCTCGGCCGAGATCGAGCTCACCGTGGAGTGGCTGGAAGACGGCGAGGTGTCGACCTACCTCCACGAGGACCTGCAGCCGGGCGACGAGCTGGAAGTGCGCGGTCCCATCGGCCGCTGGTTCGTGTGGAGCGGCGACACGCCGGCGCTGCTGGTCGGGGGCGGCTCCGGTGTGGTCCCGCTGATGGCGATGCTGCGCCTCGCCCGCCGCACCGGCCGATCCGATCTGGTCCGGCTGGTCGTGTCGGCCCGCAGCCCCGACGATCTCTACTACCGCGACGAGCTGCCCGGGCCGGAGACGTCCATCGTCTACAGCCGCGTCGCGCCCCCCGATTCGAGCCGTCGCGCCGGGCGTCTGGCACCGGCCGACGTCGCCGGGCTGTTCGTGCCCGAGGGCACCGCCTACGTGTGCGGCTCGCCCGGGTTCGCCGACGCCGCCAGCGACCTGCTGGTCGGCGCGGGTGTTCCCGTCGAGCAGATCCGGGTCGAGCGATTCGGGCCGAGCGCCTGATCCACACTTCGTGACCGAGCAGACCGCGGCGGTACGCTCGCCCGGCACCGGTCCCACGGGGAGGGGCCGCGCGCTCGATAGGAGGAACCGCCGATGGGGGACCCCACTGTTGCCGCCCCCTGGGGAACGCGTCGCGCCACGACGGCGCGCTGCGTCACATCCGCATCTGCGACCTCTCGGGCCAGCTGGCCGGCGCCGGCGCCACGCGGGTGCTGGCGGCGTTCGGCGCGCAGGTGATCCGCATCGAGGATCCGGTGACCAAGGGGCTGTGGGACATCGTCCGCCAGACTCGGGCCGTACCTCAACGGTGACCGCAGCCCTGACGGCGGCTCGGGCTTCAACAACCACAACGTGGAGAAGCTCGGCATCACGCTCAACCTGCGCACCGAGCGGGGCAAGGAGCTGCTGGCCGAGCTGGTGCCGCTGTCGAATGCCGTCACCGAGAACTTCGCCGCCGGTGTGATGGACCGACTCGGCTTCGGCTACGAGCGGCTCCGGGAGCTGCGCCCCGACATCGTCTACGTGTCGAACTGCGGCTTCGGCCACACCGGGCCGTACCGGTCGTTCAAGTCGTGGGGTCCCATCGCCCAGGCCGTCAGCGGCCTCACCCACACCTCGGGTCTGCCGCAGCAGGAGCCGGCGGGCTGGGGCTACTCCTACATGGACCACACCGGCGGCTACTTCATGGCCATCGCCCTGCTCGCCGCGCTCTACCACCAGCGCCGCACCGGCGAGGGGCAGTGGGTCGATCTGGCCTGCGCCGAGGCGGGCGTCGCGCTGAACGGCCCGGCCACGCTCGATGCCATCGTGAACGGCCGCGACGAGCGCGCCGACGGCGCGGTGCACTCGAACCGCAGCCGCTCGCCGGCGATGGCGCCGCACGGCATCTACCCCTGCCGTGACGACGACTCGTGGGTGGCCATCGCCTGCCGCCACGACGACGACTGGCACGCGCTGGCCGGCGCCATCGGCGAGCCGTGGGCCAAGGAGCCGGCGTACCGCGAGCTGGCCGGTCGCCTCGACGGCGCAGGACGAGCTGGACGATCAGCTGGCAGCAGTGGACCCGTCAGCGCGGTCGTGACGAGGTCGTGGCCACCGTGCAGGCGGCCGGCGTGCCCGGTGCGCCCGTGCGCCAGCCCGCCCGAGCGCTGCGACGCCGACGCCGAGCCAACCAGGCCTGGGGCCTGTGGCCCACGATCAGGCACACCAAGCACGGCGCCGTGCGGGTCGACGGGCTACCGGTGCACCTGTCGGGGACCGACTGGCGCATCGAGCGCGGCGGGCCCGTGCTGGGCGAGGACAACGAGCGCGTCTACGCCGAGGTGCTGGGGTTGTCGCAGGCCGAGATCGGCCGCCTGGCCGCAGGAGGGCGTCATCTGATGGGTCCGCTGGACGGGGTGCGGGTGGTGGAGCTGTCGCACGAGCACGGCGCGTGGGCCGGCAAGCTGCTGGCCGACCTGGGGGCCGACGTGGTCGTGGTGGAGCCGCCCGGCGGGTCGGCCCAGCGCCGGTTCGAGCCGTTCCTGGACGACGACGCCCGGGCCGGAGCGCAGCCTCTGGTGGTGGCACTACAACACGTCCAAGCGCGGCGTCGTGGCCGATCTCGACGCCGATCGCGACCGCCTGCTGACCCTGATCGCCGGCGCCGACGTGCTCGTCGAGGCCGAGGGACCAGCCGTACTCGCCGCCGCCGGCCTGGGTTGGGCGACGCTCTCGGCCGCCAACCCCGGGCTGGTCATGGCGTCGATCACGCCGTTCGGACAGGACTCGGCCCGCGTCGACGAGGCCGACCACCGACCTCACCGTCATGGCCGAGGCCGGGCCGGTGTGGAGCTGCGGCTACGACGACCACTCCGCTGCCGCCCGTGCGCGGCGGCGGCAACCAGGCGTTCCACACCGCCTGCCACTGGGCGGTGATGACCGTGCTGGTCGCCCTGCTGCACCGCGAGGAGACCGGCGAGGGTCAGCACATCGACGTGAACATGCTGGCGGCCAGCAACGTCACCACCGAGATGGCGACCTACGGCTGGATGGCCACCGGCGCCCAGGTGCAGCGCCAGACGGGGCGCCACGCGGCGCCGGTCTTCAGCCCGCCCACCCAGGTTCGGTGCAAGGACGGCCACTACGCCAACACGGGCGTGCCGCCGCGCGCCCCGGCCGACTTCCGCAACGTGCTGGCGCTGCTCGACCGCCTCGGCCTGCGCGACGAGTTCCCGTCGTCGCCCATCCTGGAGCTGGGCGCCGAGCGCGACCGCATCAACCTCGCCGACATCGAGACGCGATCCGCTCATCGCCGAGATCTTCGGCGCCGCCCGCGACGTGCTGCTGTTCCTCGCCGAGAACATGACGGCGGTCGACTTCTTCGTGGAGACCCAGAGCATCGGCATCGCCACGGGCGTCATCTACACACCGGGCGAGGCCATGGCCGATCCGCACTTCGTCGCCCGTGGCTTCCCCGTGGAGATCGAGCATCCGGAGCTCGATCGCAGCTTCACCTACCCCGGCGCCCCCTACCGGTTCACGGCCACACCGTGGTCGGCACGGCGGGCACCGCTGCTGGGTGAGCACCAGGACGCCCTCGGGTAGTCCCGACCGGCGCACCTGGTCATTGGCCGGCGGGCCGCGTGGTGTGGCAAGAATGGCGGATGGACTGGGGGATTCACCTTCCGCACATGGGCCACAACGCCAGCCGCGACGGGCTCATCTCGTTCGCGCAGCGGGCCGAGGCGCTGGGGTACCACTCGGGTTGGGTCAGCGATCACATCGCCTGGCCCAGTGACATCGAGTCGCGCTACCCGTACACGCCCGACGGCTCGTTTCCGGCGCCGCAGAACATGCCGTGGCTCGACCCGATCGGCACCCTGTTCTTCGTGGCCGGGTGCACGGAGCGGTTGAAGCTCGGCACCACGGTGCTCATCCTGGGCTACCGGCCGCCGGTCCAGACGGCCAAGGCCATCGCCTCGCTCGACGTCATGTCGGCCGGTCGCGCCATCCTCGGCGTCGGGGTGGGGTGGATGCGCGAGGAGTTCGAGGTGCTGGGCATGCCTTACGACCACCGCGGCGCGCGTGGCGACGAGCAGCTCGACGTGTTCCACACCCTGTTCACGGACGAGCACCCGAGCCACGCCGGCACCTACTACAACTTCCCGCCGGTGGGGTTCGAGCCGAAGCCCACCAACGGCACCGTCCCCATCTGGGTCGGCGGCAACACCGAGGCCGCCTACCGGCGCACGGCCCACTACGGCGATGCCTTCCACGCCGCCTTCGAGCCGCTGGACGACGTGCGGGTGGCGTGGGCGCGGGTGCAGGAGCTGGTGAAGGCCGAGGGCCGCGACCCCAGCTCCGTGCGGCTCTCGATCCGGCTCTACCTCGACCCGGACGGCTCGATGCCGCCGGCCAAGTCGATCGCCGGGTCCAGGGAGCAGATGCTCGACACCATCGGGGCCTGGCAGCAGATCGGCGTCGACCACATCCTGATGGATCCGGTGGCTCGGGGCGGTGGGGCCGGTCGGGCGGCGGCGATGGAGCGCTTCATGCTCGACGTGGCGCCGGGGGTCTGAGCGCGGCCGTTCGAGCAGCGCGTTCAGACTGTGACCGACAGCGTGGCCGTCAGGCCGTTGTCGATCGTGCCGGACATCGTGGGTGTCTGCTGATCGACGCCGTCACTGAAGACCATGTCGCGCGCCAGTGAGGTCTGAGCCATGTTCTTGACGCTCTGGTTGTAGCCGTCGGTGGCGTAGACGACGTTGCAGATGTCCTCGGGCATGGCCATCTGGGAGGTCGCCATCCGCGTACCGGCACTCGTGGCCTCGGCCAGGCTGGGATACACCTCGAAGTGGATGTGGGGCCATCGGCCCGAGTAGGCGGCGGGGAAGATGCTGGTGAACGTCACCTGCCCGTCGCTGCCGGTCTCCTGCACGCCGCGCAGGTAGTTCTCCCCTTTCGCCGCCTGGGAGTACATCGAGTAGTTGCCGTCGATGTCGCAGTGCCAGATGTAGACCGCGGCACCCGCGAGTGGGGCGCAACCTTTGGCGTTGTCGAGGATCTGCAGGTTGACCGTGAGGGGTACGCCCTGGGCCAGCCCGGACGAGGAGCCGAAGCTGGAGCGGATGTCGCTACGCACGACGCCGCTCTCGGTCAGGACGTTCGGACCGTTGGACCCGTCGCCCGGGAACGGGCCGGCGGTCTCCTCCGGGATGGTCGTGCAACTGGCGTCGGTGCCGGTGGCCGCCGTCGTCGCCGCGGCCGCCGCCGCCGTGGCCGAGCTGCCGGCGGTGCTCGCGCCGGTGGCGCCCGTCGCGCTCGCGGCCGCGCTCGAGGACGTGCCCTTCGACGCGCAGCCGACCAGCGCGACCAGGCCGGCGCCGCCCAGCAGCCGCAGGGCCCGCCGCCGTCCGAGCAGCGTCGAGATGTCGAACGAGAGGCCTCGGTCGTGGTCGTGGCGTTCGTCTTCCATGTCGCTCCTTGGATGCACCGGAAGGTGCTCGGGCACCAGCCTGTCGCGTGACGCGCCGCTGAGGCTCAGAACGATCTGTGCGATCCCTGTGAGCGGAGCGGGTTTCCGTCGCCGTGGATCGAGCTGCGAGAGTGGCGGCGTGGACCTGGACACCGTGCTCTACTCCGTCGACGGACCGGTGGCACGGGTGGTGATGAATCGCCCGGACAAGCGCAACGCCCTCAATCACCAGCTCCTGGACGACATCGACGCCGCCTTCGACGCCGCCGAGGCCGATCCCGACGTGCGGGTCGTGGTGCTGTCCGGCGCCGGGCGGTCGTTCTGCTCCGGCTACGACCTCAGTGGCAGCTACTACACGTCGGAGCCCGAAGGCGGATGGACCGTGGCCAACGGCCTGGACCGGCTCCGCGGCATCGAGGACCGCTACCGCCGCATCTGGGACTTCCCCAAGCCCACCGTGGCGCAGGTGCAGGGTCATGCCCTGGCCGGTGGCTGCTACTTGCAGATGCTGTGCGACATCTCGGTGGCGGCCTACGACGCCGTGCTCGGGCATCCTGCGGTGAAGATGGGCGGGGTGAGCAGCATGCCGCTGTGGCAGGTGCTTCTGGGCCCGAAGAAGGCGCGCTACCTCCTCATGACCGGCCGCACGGTGGACGGGCGCGAGGCCGAGCAGATGGGGCTGGTCAGCCTCTCGGTGCCGCCGGAGGATCTGGTCGACACGGTGGAGGCGATCGCCGCCGAATGCGCCGCCATCCCGGCGTCGGGTCAGCGCCATCACAAGGAGGCGCTCAACACCGACCTCGAGATCATGGGTCTCGGCGCGCTGTTCCGGTACCGGGGCCAGATGAACGCCTTGGGGAGGCTCAAGGGCGGGTCACCGTCGTACAAGTAGGGCTTCGAGCAAGTAGGTCTTCGAGCAAGTAGGGCTTCGAGCAGAGGGGCGCCGACATGGCCATGAGTGCGATCGACTACGAGGACATCCGCCAGCTCCTGGCGAGGTACAACTTCAGCATCGACCTCGGCGATCCCGACGGTTGGGTGGCCTGCTTCACGCCCGACGGAGCCTTCGAGTGCACGGGTGTGCCTGAGGGCAGCCCCTTCGGTGGGCGCCACGAGGGCTCGGCGGCGTTGCTGGCCTATGCCACGAACCACTACGCCATCGCCAAGGGCCACGCCCGGCACTGGAACTGGAACATGGAGATCGACGGCGACGGCGACACCGCCACGATGCGCTGCTACTTGCTGGCGCTGTCGGTGCCGAACGCGCCCACGGTGAAGGGTGGCACCGGCATGTATGCCGACCGGCTGCGGAAGGTGGACGGGCGCTGGCTGTTCGAAGAACGCCACGTCACCATGGACGGCTGACCGGGTCGAGGCGGCCCGCGCCGCGGACGGCTTTGTGGCGATCGAGCCCGTGCGCATCCTCGACCCTCGCCCGCCCGAGAACGCGCCGATCGGTGTCGACCGCGCCGGTCCCCTGCCCGAAACTTCGCGCGGCCTGAACGCTCGGACGCGCTGCGGCGCGGTCGAGCGCGCGGTCTGCGCGCTTGGGGGGGCCGCCCATGCCCCGTCGGCGCAAGGGCCCGGGCTGGGCAGGAAGGCGGCCGGGCCGGTGCGGGTCGGCGGGCCGGCTAGTGCTGGACGACGGTGCCGCCGTCCACGTTCCAAGCCTGCCCCGTGACCCACGCCCCCTCGTCGGAGCACAGGAACACCACCGAGTGGGCGATGTCCTCGCCGGTGCCGGCCCGACCCATCGGCACCAGGTCCCTGATGGCCTGGTCCCAGATCTCGCCCCGGCCCAGATCGTCCATGCGCGACGTGTCGATGATGCCGGGGCAGATGGCGTTCACCCGCACACCGGCGCCGGCCACCTCCTGGGCCATGCACGCCGTGAGGGCCTGGAGGCCGGCCTTCGACGCCGCGTACGCCGCGGTGTTCGGGCTGAGCTTCTTGCCGGCGATGGAGGAGATGTTCACGATCGACCCCCCGGCGCCCGACGCCACCAAGAGCCGCCCGAACACCTTCGACATCAGGAACGAACCGGTCAGGTTCACGTCGATGACCGTGCGCCACAGGTCCGGGTCGAGGTCGAGCACCGGCTTGCGGTCCTCGCCACGTGCCGCGCCGGCGTTGTTCACCACGATGTCGACGCGGCCGAACTCGTCCATCACCCGCGCCGCCAGCGCCTCGACGGCGCCCAGGTCGGACACGTCCGACACGGCGGAGAGGGCCTTGCGCCCGACGGCGCGGACCTCGTCGGCCACCGACTCGATGTCGCGCCAGCCGGCGGCCTTCTCGTCGTCGGGGTAACGGTCGGGCGAGCGGCCGGTGCCGGTGAGAACGATGTCGCAGCCCGCCTGCGCCAGCGCGACCGCGATCGGCCGGCCGATGGAGCGCATGCGACCAGCGCCGGTGACGACGGCAACCTTGTTGTCCAAGCCGGAGAGCGTGTAGGCCATCGCGGCACAGTAACCACCCGCCTCGGGCGCGACGAAGTGGTGGTTACCCTCGGTCTGTGCTGCACCACCTCACCCTGTGGGTCCCCGATCTCGAACGAGCGGCCCTGTCGTGGACGTGGCTGCTGGACCGGCTCGGCTACGAGCTGGACGTGACGATCGATCATCTCCTGCTGTTCCGCGACCCGAGGGGCTTCGCCCTCGTGCTCGAGCAGTCGCCCGACATGGTGCCGGGCATGCTCCACAGCCGGTTCCGGCCCGGGCTCAACCACGTCGCCTTCACGCTGCCACTGGCCGAGTCGCTCGACGCCTTCGTGGACGAGGCCATGCGCCACGGTTGGTCGAGCATGCCCGGCGACCGCCACCCGATCGCCGGTGGCGCCGAGGTCGCCTACCTGGAAGATCGCGACGGCTTCGAGGTGGAGCTGGTGGCCCCCACGCCGTAGTCGTCGCCGTCGTGGTTAGGCTCCGCGCCAATGTATCCGGGGGGACATGCGCAGGACCGACCCGACCAGCCCGCCTTCATCATGGCGAGCACGGGCGAGGCCGTGACGTACGGCGAGTTCGAGGCGCGGGCCAACCGCCTGGCCCACCTGGTGCGGGCCGTCGGGCTCCGCCGCCTCGACCACATGGCCATCTTCATGGAGAACAACGCCCGCTTCCTCGAGTGCTGCTCGGCCGGCGAGCGTTCGGGCCTGTACTACACGTGCGTCAACTCGTACCTGTCGCCCGACGAGGTGGCCTACATCATCAACGACTCCGGCTCGCGCGTCGTCATCACCTCGGCGGCCAAGCGCGAAGTGGCGGCGCAGCTCCCGTCGCTCTGCCCCGGCGTGGAGCGCTGGCTCATGGTCGACACCGACGTGGCCGATGGGCCGTTCGAGCCCTACGTCGAGGCCACTGCCGCCTACCCGTCCGATCCCATCCCCGACGAGCAGCTGGGCGCGGCGATGCTGTACTCCTCGGGCACGACCGGGCGGCCGAAGGGCATCCTGCGGCCGCTGCCCGACGTCGCCCCGGGGGAGCAGCTGGCGCTCATGGACTTCGTGGCCAAGGTGTTCCAGCTCCGCGAGGGGATGACGTACCTGTCGCCGGCGCCGCTCTACCACTCGGCCCCGCTGGGCAACCTCTCGGGCTCGCTGCGCCTCGGCGCGACGGCCGTGATCATGGAGCACTTCGATCCGGCGCAGTACCTCGATCTCGTGGGGCGCTACCGCGTCACCACCTCGCAGGTCGTGCCCACGATGTTCTCGCGGTTGCTGAAGCTGCCCGAGGACGTGCGCAAGTCGGCCGACCTCTCGTCGCTGGAGGCCATCGTCCACGCCGCCGCACCGTGCCCGGTGCCGGTGAAGGAGCAGATGATCGAGTGGTTCGGCCCGATCATCTACGAGTACTACGGCGCCACCGAGGCCAACGGGATCACGTTCTGCACGACCGAGCAGTGGCTGGCCCACCGGGGCACCGTGGGCAAGGCCATCTTGGGTGAGGTCGTGATCCTGGACGAGGACGGCAACGAGTGCCCCACCCGCACGCCCGGCACGGTGTGGTTCCGCGGCGCCACCAACTTCGTGTACTACAACGACCCGACCAAGACGGCGGAGTCGCGCGACGCCGCCGGCGACACGAGCACGGTCGGCGACGTCGGCTACCTCGACGACGAGGGCTACCTCTACCTCACCGACCGCAAGACCTACATGATCATCTCGGGCGGCGTGAACATCTACCCGCAGGAGACCGAGAACCTGCTCATCACCCACCCGAAGGTGCTGGACGCGGCGGTGATCGGCGTGCCCAACGACGACCTCGGCGAGGAAGTCAAAGGCGTGGTGCAGGTGGCGCCGGGTGTCGAGGCCGGACCGGAGCTGGAGCGCGAGCTGATCGCCTTCTGCCGTGAGCACCTGGCCCACTTCAAGGCGCCCCGCACGATCGACTTCGTGGACGAGCTGCCGCGCCTGCCGACCGGAAAGCTCTACAAGCGCCTGCTGCGCGACCGCTACTGGCAGGGGCACAACTCGGCCATCGTGTAGGCCGACCGCCTATTTCTGCCGAATTCAGGTAGGCCTAACACAACCGTTGTGTGCGCTGACGGCCAGCTAGCGTGCCGGTCATCTCCATGACGACCTCGAGCCTCATCGTGCGGCGGCACAAGGTGAAGCGGGCCGAGCAGGTCGCCGTGATCATCCGGGCCGACATCGTCGCCCGGGGCTGGCCGGTCGGGGAGGTCCTCGGTGCCGAACCCGAGCTGATCGAGCGCTACGGCGTGAGCCGGGCGGTGCTGCGCGAGGCGGTGCGCATCGTGGAGTACCTCGGTGTGGCCCGCATGCGCCAAGGTCCGGGCGGTGGCCTGGTGGTGACGGCACCCAACGCCACCGCCGTGACCAGCGCCGCCCTCGTCTACTTCGCCTACGACCGGGTCAAGCTGGAGGAGATCCTGGGCGCCCGGCGCATCATCGAGGAGGCCGCCGCCGAGCTCGCCGCCATCCGCGCCAGCGACGCGCAGCTGGTCCAGCTGCAGGCGTGGCTCGACGCCGCTGCCGTCGGGCCCGTCGAGCGAGACGACCAGTGGGAGCTCCACGATGTGGTGGCCGGGCTCACGGCCAATCCCGGCATCGATCTGTTCGTCAAGATCATCAGCCGGATCACCGCCCTGTACGGCGCGTCCGGCCGTCGTTCCGGGGCCAAGCAGCGCCAGGAGCACCACGCCACGATGGCCGCCCATCGACGCATCGTCGACGCCATCTGCTCGCGTGATCCGGCCCGGGCCCGCCTGGCCATGCGCCAGCACCTCGAGGAGATCGAGGGGTTCCTGCTGAGCCGGCGCGGGCGGGCCACCGTCTCGATCGGCGATCCCGACCGCGACTTCCCGGGCACGAAGCTGGGCGGATTGATCGCCATGGACATCCTGGCCGACATCGTCGATCAAGGCTGGCCGGTGGGCGAGCTGCTCGGCTCCGAAGCAAGGCTGATGCAACAGCACGAGGCCAGTCGGGCCGTCGTGCGGGAGGCCATCCGCCTGCTCGAGTTCCACCAGGTGGTGACCACACGGCGCGGTCCCGGCGGCGGCGTGTTCGTGGCGGCGCCATCGATCGACGCCGTCGCCCAGGCCATGGCGGTGCACCTGGACTTCCAGGGCATCGACCGCCAGCAGCTGTTCGAGGTCCGGTGCGCCATGGAGCTGGCGACCGTGCAGATGGCGGCGACGTCGTTCGACGAGCGCCGCATCGAGCAGTTGAACGATGCCCTCACGACCGAGCGCAAGGCCACCATCGACGCGGTCGGGCAGGCCAGCCACGCCTGGCACGGCATGATCGCCGAGCTGACCGGCAACCGCGCCGTGCTGCTGTTCGTGCTGGTGCTCATCCGCCTCACGGACGTGCGCGCCAGCGTCCCCAGTGCTGACAGCGCCGACGTCGTGTGGCACGCGCACTCGGCCATCGTGAGTGCCATCGCCGACCACGACGCCGAACGGGCCCAGCGCCGGATGCAGCGCCACCTCGACGCCATCACGCCGACACTGCGCTGAATCGGTGGATTCGCGGGAGCGGGCCGGGCGGGGGCCGGGCACACAATTTCGGTAGGCCGACTGCGCCACCTGTCACGGCGGCGCCTGCGGGCGGCCGATAGGCGCCTGTCCGCGGCCGACCGGCGCCCGTTGGCGGCCGACGAGCGCGGTTGGTGACGGTGTGGCCGCCAGGCGAGGGCTTCTCGACCGGATCTCACACTCGGTGACCGCGTTCTCGGTGCTGGTCAGCTTCTGGGTGCAGAAGTGCAGATTTGAGGCACGCACGCGCCGAGAATCGGCGCCGCAGCCGATCCCGACCACGCACCGCGAACGCGGCGTTGTGCGCCGGGACGCGGCCCCCAGGAACGCGCCGAGGTGTGCGTCGGCTTCCATCACGACGACCTCACCGCCGTCACCCTCGTCCACGTGACCACGCCGGCCGGCGACGCCTCCCTCGACGAGCGTCACCTCGACGTGCTGGAACCGGCGCTGGGGCGCTGCGTCACGGCCGAGCTGCTCGACTCTCTCGCATCCCAGTCCGAACCACCGGAATCGCGTCCGCCCCGGCACGCGTGATGGAATCTCGCCCGACGAGAGGGGACGTTTCGTGCGCATCGAGGACATCGAGTACGAAGTTGACGGACTGAAGCTGATCGGGCACCTGGCGGTGGACGACCAGCACGCTGGCCCCGGCCCGGCGGTGCTGGTCTCCCACGAGGGACCGGGCCTGGACGAGCACGCCAAGGGCCGGGCCGAGCGCCTCGCCGGCCTCGGCTACGTGGCCTTCGCGCTCGACTACAACGGCGGCGGCAAGCCCATGCCTTTGCCAGAGGTCATGCCCCGCCTGGGCGCGTTGATGGGCGACCCCGAGCAGACCCGCGCCCTCGGGCGCGCCGGCCTGGCCATCCTGCTGGCCCAACCCGAGACTGACGCCTCCCGCGTCGCCGCCATCGGGTACTGCTTCGGGGGCACCATGTCGCTGGAGCTGGCCCGCGGCGGGGCCGACCTCAAGGCCGTGGTGGGGTTCCATTCGGGCCTGGCCACGGTCCGGCCCCAGGATGCCAAGAACATCACGGGCAAGGTGCTGGTGTGCATCGGCGCCGATGATCCGATCGTGCCGCCCGAGCAGCGTCTGGCCTTCGAGGAGGAGATGCGCGCTGGCGGGGTCGACTGGCGGATGAACCTGTACGGGGGCGCCGCCCACAGCTTCACGAATCCGCAGGCCAGCGCCATGGGCATGCCGGGGATCGAGTTCCACGACCCCACCGATCAGCGCTCGTGGCGGGCGATGCTCGACCTGTTCGACGAGGTCTTCTGAGCGCGCCTCGCTAGGCGGCACGTCCGAAGAAGGCGAGGAAGGCGGTCTGCTCGTCGGCCCCGGGCGGGGGGTCGAGCTCAGGCCCGAAGGCGCCCGGGCCGCGCATGCGGTCGGCCAGGTCGGCCATGGCCTCACGGATGTGGGCCATGTCGGCCGGCTCGATCGTGATCTCCTGGCCGGTGGCGCGGGCCAGGTCCCAGCGATGCAGCACCAGGTCGGTGCACAGGAAGCGGTCGACGGCCGCCTCGAACGTGCTGGGGCCGGTGAAGCCCTCGAAGACGGCCGTGGCCAGCGCCGGATCCTCGAGATCGGCCTGGACCTTGGCCCGGGCGTGGTCCCAGGCCGCCACCGGGTCGTCCTCGACGGTCGGCCCGTTGCCCAGCTCACGGCGCACGAATCCCAGGAACATGCCCTGGGTGGCGACGACGTGGCCTACCACGTCGCGGGCGTTCCAGTCCTCACAGGGGGACTGGGCGCTCCAGCCGTCGTCGGGCACGGCGGCGGCGGTGGCGGCGAAGAGGTTCGAGAGGCGGCGGTAGCGCTCGGCGGTGTTGCTCATGTACCGACTCTGCCCCAAGGGCGGGTGGTGTGAAACCTGGCCGCCCACTCGGCAGAGTGGAGACATGACACCTGGAGGTACGGGCATCGAGCTCGGCGGGCTGGCCAAGGCCTACGGCGCAGTACAGGCCGTGCGGGACCTGACCATCTCGATCGAGCCGGGGGAGACCGTCGCGCTCCTCGGGCCGAACGGCGCGGGGAAGTCGACCACCATCGACATGCTCCTCGGCCTCACCAAGCCCGATCGCGGCACCGTGTCGGTGTTCGGGCAGAGCCCCGAAGCCGCCGTCGGCGTCGGGGTCGATCGGGGCGATGCTGCAGATCGGCAGCTTGATCCGCGACCTGAGCGTGCGCGAGCTCGTCACCATGATGGCGTCGCTGTACCCGAGCCCGCTGGCCGTCGACGAGGTGCTCGACCTCACGGGTACGAGGGAGATCGCCGATCGCCGCACCCAGAAGCTCTCCGGCGGCCAGACCCAGCGGGTGCGCTTCGCCATCGCGCTGGTGTCGAACCCGAAGCTGCTCGTGCTCGACGAGCCGACGGTCGCCATCGACGTGGAGGGCCGTCACCAGTTCTGGACCACCATGCGGTCCCACGCGGCGCGGGGCCGCACCATCGTGTTCGCCACGCACTACCTGGAAGAGGCCGACGCCTACGCCGACCGCATCGTGTTGATGGCCAAGGGGCGGGTCGTGGCCGACGGTCCGGCCACCGAGATCAAGGCTCGGGTCGGTGTGCGCACGATTCGAGCGACGCTGCCCGCCCCCGACGTCGCCGAGCTGCGGGCGATCGCCGGGGTGGTGACGGCCGAGCGCTACGGCGAGGCGGTCGTGCTCACGTGCCAGGACTCTGACGGCGCCCTGCGCACGCTGCTGGCTCGCTACCCCGACGCCCGCGACATCGAGGTGCGCGGCGCCGGGCTGGAGGAGGCCTTCCTGGAGCTGACCAGCGACCAAGCGGAGGAGGCACGATGACGACCGCGGTCTACACCCGCTACGAGATGGTGCGGACGTTCCGCAACACCCGCTTCTTCATCTTCTCGCTGGTCTTCCCGCTCGTGCTCTACCTGCTGGTGGCCGGCCCGAACCGCGACGCCGAGCTGGCCGGCATCTCGTTCCCGCTCTACTACATGACCGGCATGGTCTCGTGGGGCACGATGATGGCGGTCATCGGCGGCGGGGCCCGGATCGCCGCCGAACGTTCTCTCGGCTGGAACCGCCAGCTCCGCATCACCCCGCTGCGGCCGCACGTGTACTTCCGGGCCAAGGTGGTCACCGGCTACGCCATGGCCGCCGTCACGATCGCGCTGCTCTATCTTGCCGGCACCATGCTGGGGGTGAGGCTGTCAGCCGGCAGTTGGTTGACGATGACCGGCCTCATCCTCGTGGGCCTCGTCCCGTTCGCCGTGCTGGGCATCGTGCTGGGTCACCTGCTGACGGTGGACTCGATGGGCCCGGCGATGGGCGGGATCACGGCCCTCTTCGCGCTGCTGGGTGGGGCGTGGGGCCCCATCGCCACCACCGGCGCCCTGCACGACATCGCCAAGCTGCTGCCGTCGTACTGGCTGGTGCAGGCAGGCCAGTCGGCCCTCGACGGCGAGGGCTGGCCGCCGCGAGGGTTGGATCGTCATCGCCGTGTGGACGCTGGTCCTGACCCGGCTGGCGATGCAGGTGTACCGCCGCGACACCAACCGCGTCTGAGTGATCCTGGCGCGGCGCCCGGGCGTAGACATCGTGATGGCCCGGACCCGATGGCCCCGACCCGATGGCCTGGACTGACGAGGAGGTCGCCGTGAGCACAACGCCCGTGGCGTGGAGCGATGACGTGGACGAGGTGCTGCGGGGCGACATCACCGCGGCGGTCGCCTACGTGACCCCGCGCCGGGCGGCGCCGTCGTCACCGCGGTGGCGCCGTGCGGCATCGACGACCGCGACGCCGGCGCCGTCGGCTTCACGACATCGCTGGGGTTCGGCAAGAAGCTGGAACGCATCGTGCGCGACCCGCACGTGGCGCTCGCCTACCACGCCCGCCAGCACGGGTTCTCGACACGCCCGTGCTTCGTGCTCGTGCAGGGCGTGGCGTCGGTCGACCTGTTGCCGTCGCAAGAGCGGCTCGACGCCTTCGCGCCGCAGGCCACGCGGTACCTGGGCGAGCTCAAGCGGGGGCCCGTGTGGGACCGGTTGCTGCGGGAGTACTACGCCCGAGCGGGTGTTCGTCGACATCGCCGTCGACCGGGTCCAGGCCTGGCCCGACCTGCACGCCAGCGGGTCACCTGTCGGCTCCGGTGCACCGTTGCCGCCCCCGCCGCCGCCGCCCCGCCCCCGCCCCCCGCCCTTTCGCGCACACGCTTTCGCGCAGCCTGTGCGGATATGGGTGTGGGGGCGCCCTTTCGCGCACAGGCTGTGCGCGGAAAGGCGGCGCGATGCCGGGATGGGCGGCCTGGGGTGGGCGGCGTGGGCCGGGGTCGGTGGCCGCCGGCGGGGTCAGACGACCGTGAGCTTCACGTCGATGTTGCCGCGGGTGGCGTTGGAGTACGGGCACACCTCGTGGGCCTGCGCCACGAGGGCTTCGGCGGCGGCCTGGTCGAGCGTCGGGATGTGGACGTCCAGCTCGACGGCCAGCCCGAACCCACCCGACGGCAGCGTGCCGATGCCCACCGTGGCCGACACCTCGGAATCGCTCACGTCGGCGTGGCCGCGCCGGGCCACCGCCTTGAGGGCGGAGTGGAAGCAGGCGGCGTACCCGACGGCGAACAGCTGCTCGGGGTTGGTGGCGCCACCCGGCCCGCCCATCTCCTTCGGAATCCGGAGGTCGAAGTCGAGCGTCCCGTCGTCGGTGCGGCCGTGGCCGTTGCGACCGTCACCAGTGGCGTGGGCAACGGCGGTGTAGAGGATGTCCATGCCCGCAACTATATCGTGCACAATAGAATCGTGCAATGTCCATGGGCGGTACGATCGAAGCGATGAAGCGCTACGACCAGTTGGCCCTCGACCGCCAGCTCTGCTTCGCGCTCTACGCCGCCAGCCGGGCCGTCACCCGCGCCTATGGCCCGCTGCTCGAGGCCGCCGGGCTCACCTACCCGCAGTACGTGACCATGCTGGCGCTGTGGGACGGCGACGGCGACCCCCTCACGGTGGGGGAGCTGGGGCACTGCCTCCACCTCGACACCGGCACCCTCACCCCGCTGCTGAAGCGCCTCGAGGGCCTCGGCTACGTGCGCCGCACCCGCGACGCCGCTGACGAGCGGCGCGTCCTGGTCGAGCTCACGCCCCAGGGTCTGGCCCTGCGCGACGAGGTGGCTGCCGTCCCGGGAGCCCTGTTCGCCGAGACCGGCCTCGACCTGGCCGGCGCCGAGGAACTGCGGCGCCAGCTGGTGGAGCTCACCGAGCACCTCGAGGCGGCGGGCGCCTGATGGCCCGTGTACGTCGCCTTCCTGCGCGGCATCAACGTCGGCGGTCATCAGGTGGCCATGGCCCGCCTGCGCGACGAGTTCAGCGACATGGGCTTCACCGACGTCGAGACGTTCATCAACAGCGGCAACGTGGCCTTCACCAGCCCATCGCGCCGCAAGGCGGCCACGCTGGAGGCGGCCATCGAGCAACGACTGCTCGACGTCCTCGGCTACGAGGTGGCCACCTTCCTGCGCACGCCGGCGGAGCTGGCCGCCGTCGCCGCCTGCGCTCCGTTTCCGGAGCTGCCGCCCGCCGGCACGGTCTACGTCAACTTCCTGAAGGCGGCGCCGCCGGCAGCCATCCAGCGCGACGTGGTCGAGCGGGCCACGGGCGACGACCGGCTGGCGTTCCACGACCGGGAGCTCTACTGGTGGTGCCCCACCAAGATGACGGAGTCGCCCCTGGACATGGCGGCCATCGGCAAGAAGTTGGGCGCGCCGTCGACCAGCCGCAACATCACCACCGTGCGCAAGCTGGCGGCCAAGTACCCGGCGAAGTAGCGCCACTCGTCCGCCGCCTTTCCCGGGCTTCTGATGCGCGATGTGTGTCGTAATCAGCGCCAACCGCAGTCAGTTGCTCCCGGGTCGTCGTTCGCCCCCAAGGTAGGTGTGGGCAAGGAGGTTGAGGACCCGGCGGCCGGCGCGGTGCCCGCATCAGCGGCCGCGGCCCCGCCGGCACCCCGAAACGGTTCCGGACCGGTCCGCGACGGGTAACGATGGCGCTGTGAGCAAGGCGTCCAAAGGCACCGAGGACGACCCGCTCGATCGCTACCGGTCGATGCGGGACTTCGACAAGACGGCCGAGCCCGCCGGAGCCAGCCGCGAAACCCAAAGGTCGGGCCACGGTCGGCCACGAAGGCCCGGACCAAGGCGGGAGCCGAAGCCGGCGACTCGGAGCTGTCGCCCGTCGGGCAGTTCGTCGTGCAGCGGCACCGGGCCCGGCGCCTGCACTACGACCTGCGGCTCGAGCTGAACGGCGTGCTGGTGAGCTGGGCCGTGCCCAAGGGGCCGCCGCTGGACCCGTCGGCGCGCGTCCTGGCCGTGAAGGTGGAGGACCACCCGATCGAGTACGCCGACTTCGAGGGCGTGATCCCGAGCGGCGAGTACGGCGGCGGCGACGTGATCGTGTGGGACCGCGGCACGTGGACGCCGGCGCGCCCCGGTGACCCGGCGGCCGCCATCGCCGGCGGCGAGCTGCACTTCGATCTGGCCGGCGAGAAGCTCAAGGGGCGGTTCCTGCTGATCCGGCGGGACCGAGGCGCGCAGTGGCAAGGAGCAGTGGCTGCTGCTGCACAAGAAGGACGACTTCGCCGAGCCCGGCTGGAACCCCGAGGAGCATCCGGCATCGGTGAAGACCGGCCGCACCAACGACGACGTGAAGGCGGCGCGCGACGCCGTGTGGCACAGCGATCGCACCGACGGGGCGCCGGAGACCCCGGCCAAGGCGCCGCCGGCGCCACCGACGTTCGCGGCGCCGACGGCCGAGGAGCTGAGCGCCCTCGACCACCTCGGCAAGGCGGGCACGTGGGAGCTCCAGGGCCGCGAGCTGAAGCTCACCAACCTCGACAAGGTGCTGTTCCCGGCCCGCGCCGACGGCCAGGGGCCGTTCACCAAGCGCGACCTCGTGCGCTACCACGCCCAGATCGCGCCCGTCATGCTGCCGTACCTCGTCGACCGACCGGTGAACCTGCACCGCTTCCCCAACGGCGTCGACAAGCCCGGCTTCTGGCACAAGGCGGTGCCCAGCCACGCGCCGGAGTGGATCGAGCGCTGGCGCTACGACGACGCCCGGCCGGGCGAGACCGAGTGGTACTTCGTGGTCGACAGCCCGGCGGCGCTGGCGTGGATGGCGAACTACGGCGCGGTCGAGCTGCATCCGTGGACGTCTCGGCGCGCCGATCCCCACCAGCCGGCGTGGGCCTACATCGACATCGATCCCGGGCACCACCACGACGTTCGACGACATCGTGCTGCTGGCCACGCTGTTCCACACCGCCCTCGACCACCTCGGGGTGCTTGGCCTCCCCAAGGTGACCGGCCAGCGGGGCATCCAGATCTGGATCCCCATCGCCGCCGGATACACCTTCGACGAGACCCGGGCGTGGGTCGAGTCGCTGTCTCGCGCCGTCGGCGCCACGGTTCCCGAGCTGGTGAGCTGGAAGTGGCACAAGTCCGATCGTGAGGGTCTGGCCCGCCTCGACTTCACGCAGAACGCCATCAACCGCACGCTGGTCGCGCCCTACAGCGCCCGTGCCGCCGCCGGTGCGCCCGTGTCGGTGCCGATCACGTGGGCCGAACTCGACGATCCCGATCTGCGGCCCGATCGGTGGACCATCGCCACCGTGCTCGACCGGGTCGCGGCGGCCGGCGATCCCTTCGCCGCCCTCCTGGGCGTGGAGCAGCGGCTGCCGGCGCTCTGAAGCGACGCGGGCTACGCGCCGGCGAGCTCGTCGCCCACGGCCACGCGGCCGCCGACCACCACCAGCGTGCCGATGCCGAGCTGGCCACCGTGCTTGGCGTTGATGGTGCGCAGGACGTCGAGGTCGCGGTCGATGCCGCCCGGTTGCGGCCGAGTCGTGATGACGCAGCGGTCGATCGGCTTCACGACGTCGAGGGTGACCTCGCCCAGGCGCACCTGCTGGCCGACGAACTGCGCCTCGCCGTCACCGTCGACGATGACGTTGATGCGGAAGCGGCGCTCGTCCCAGTCCTGGAAGCTGCCCTCGCTGGCGATCGAGACCTGGGTGCGGCCTGAGTCGTGGAAGCTGCCGGTCGGACCCTCCCAGCTGAACCACTCCGACGTGTCCTCGTGCTCGAAGTCGGCGGCGATCTCGAAGGTGCCCTGGTCCTTGTCGGTGGCCCGCCGCAGCTCCACGTCGTAGCCCAGCCACGCCGAGAGCTGCTCGTCGCTCGATGCGACCGAGCCGTCCGGGCAGCCCGACCTCCACGGTGTCGGGGCCGACAAGGCGGGCGCTGGCGTACAGCAGGCGCGGTTCGCGCCGCGGCGGTCAACGCCTTGCCGGTGCCGAGCGCGACCAGTGCCCATTGGCGGTCGCCGTCGATGCCGCGCTCGCCGATCACGGCGTCGCGCAGCGGTTCTCCCTGCATGGACTTCACCGGATAGCGCCACAGCCGGGTCACTCGCATGGCCAGAGCATGCCAGCTGGCGCCGGCCGGGTCACTACCCCGAGATCTGGCCGCGAGTCGCCCGGGCGCGGGCGGCGAGGGCGGGTTCGCGCTGCGCCTCGGCCACGGCGATCGCCTCGTCCAGGAGGGCCAGCACCTCGCCGGCCGGGGCGCCGCCGGTGAGGGCCAGGTCGGCCTCGAGGCGAAGCAGCTCGGGGAGCCAGAACCGCTCACCCCGCTCGGCGGCGTCGGCCGGGCTCGGCGCACCTCCCGGGTGGCGCCGTCGGGGTCGCCGGCGCGCCAGCGGGTCTCGGCCAGCACGCCGCGCATGAGGGTGGTGCCGATGCGCGTCGGGCTGGCGTCGATCTCGTCCATGGCGGCGATGCCGTCGGCGACCGCGGCCGCCGGGTCGGTGAGCGATCGGGCCCACGCCTCGATCACGGCGGCGGCCGGCGAGAGGTGGCCGAGGCGGACCTGGGCCGACGCCGTCGTGGCGCGTTGAGCCCAGCGCCGGGCGCCGGCGACGTCGCCGCGCGCCGACCGACGCCATGGCCCCGAAGAGTCCGGCACTGATGGTGGTGGACGGCGTCTCCAGGATGGACGTGAGGTCGTCGAGCTGGGCCAGCGAGCTGGTCGGCGGCGGCGTCGTCGCCCGCCAGCGCGTTGGCGATGGCGGCGAGGCCGGTGCAGTTCATGGGCATCGAGATGGCCGACGCCCAGGCCTGGCGGTCGACAGTGCGGGGGGCGATCTCGTCCCAGGCTCGCTGGCACTCGGCGAGGTGCTTCACGGCCAGTGGGATGCGCCCGGCGGCCCAGTGGTTGGCGCCGGCCATGTAGTGGGCGTAGAGGCGGGAGCGGGCGTTGTCGGGGTGGGCGGCAGCGACGCCCAGTGCCTCCTGCACCAGCGGTGCGGCATCGTCGATGATGCCTTCGTCGGTGGGCGCCCCGAACTGCAGGTAGAGCAACAGCTGCTGGGCGACCGGGCCGCCGAGCCGGCGGGCGGCGGCTTCGGAGCGCCCAGCCAGCTCGCCCCGACCCTGGATGATCCAGCTCCGCTCGATCGTGAACATCGTCTCGACCGCCGCCACCTCGCGCTGCTCGCGGGCGTAGCTGGGGGGCATGGCCTTCACCGCTTCGAAGGCGCGGTCGACCAGCGCCGCCGCCGCGATCATGGCGGCGCGGCCACGAGCGGCGGCGGCGGCCCGGAGCTGGGCGTCGACCACGGCGGCGAGGTCGTCGACCGAAGAGGCGGCCCAGCGGTGGGCGGCGATGGGCTCGGCGTGGTCCCGCCCGGTGCCGTAGACGCCCTCGATGGCGTCGGCCGCCCGCTGGTGCAGCCGGGCCAGCCGCAGCGGCGACACCTCGGCCAGCACGGCGTCACGGACAAGGGCGTGGCTGAAGCGAACGCGCCCGCCCTCGCGGGCACCAGGACCCGAGTCACGACCGCCGGGTCGAGGTCGTCGAGGCATCGATCGGGGGCGAGGCCGGTGGCGGCGGTGAGCAGCCGGAGGTCGATCTCGGGACCGAGCACGGCCGCCACCGCCAGCACCTCGAGCGTGCGGTCAGGGAGGCGGGCGAGGCGCTGGCGCACGACGTCGCGCACGGCCGTCGGCACCGCGGCGCCGGCCGGCGCCTGGTGTTCGCTGACCATGAGCCGGGTCAGCTCGCCGATGTAGAACGGGTTGCCTCCGGTGCGCTCGTACATGTGGGCGACGACGGTGGCGTCGGGGTCGGCCCCGGCGACGGTGCTCATCATGGCGCCCACGTCGTCGGGGGCCAGGCCGGTCAGCGACAGCCGCCGCACCGACGGCAGCCGGGCCAGGGCCCCCAGGGTGGTGGCGAGGGGACCGAGGTCGCCGAGATCGAGCGGGCGATGGGCGCCGGCGAGCAGCACCCGCGTGCCATCGAGGCGCGGCACCACCAGGGCCAGCAGGTCGAGGGTGCCGGCATCGGCCCAGTGCAGGTCGTCCAGTACCACCACGACCGGATCGCGGGCCGCGGCCCGGCCGAGCGCAGCGCTTCGATCCACGGCCACAATGCCGGCGCCATGCCGGCCTCGACGCAGCGACCCCACGCCAGCGTCCAGCCGCGTGCGCGGGCCTCGTGGCCGACATCGTCGAGGAGGGCGGTCTTGCCGATGCCGGCCCGGCAGCGGCGTGGTCGAGCTGGTCGGCACGCAGCACCGGGCCGAAGGCGGGCACGATCAGCTCCAGTCCGAGGCCGGTCAGTGCCGCCGCGGCGGTGGCGTCGCGGCCGACCCACTGGGCATGGATGGCGGTGGCGTGGCGCCAGTAGCCGTCGTCGAGGTCGGCGGCGTCGGTGGCCGGCAGCAGCACGGGCGCGCCGAAGGCGTCGGCGCTGTAGAGGACCCGCCGCCCGGTGTCGAGCACGGCCCGCGAACGCACCGGCGCGGTGGGTGGGTCGAGGAGCGCGAAGCGGCCGGCGGGGAGCGTGAAGCATCGGCCGGCGGCGACGTCCGGGAAGGCGGGGCCGGGCGCTACGGCGTCGAGGGCAGTGGCGTGGCGGCAGCGGGCGAGGGCGAGGCGCAGGTCAGCGGTGACCGAGGGCCGGGCCGACACGATCCAGCGGACCTGCTCGGCCCGCTCCGCCAGGGCGGGTGCCCACGGTGCCCGGCGGGCCCCGGGGATCACCAGGAGGCGGTCGTCATGGCCGAGGAGCAGGGCGTTCACGGGCACGAGGAACGGATCGGCGGCGTCGCCGTCGAAGCCGGCGAGAAGCACGACCTCGGGGGTGACATCGACGGGCTCGGAGCGCCAAGGATGGTCGGTGGCCATGGCCCCACGGTGCAGGGCGGCGCTGGACAGCCGCTTGACGTCCGGTGGACGCGCCGCCGCGCCGCCGGCTAGCAACGGCCGGGTCATCCCGTGCTTGTGTAACGCCGATCGAGACGAATTCGAGATCGACGTCACATAGGCGCCGCCAGCCGACGGGCCGTTGCCCATCCGGAAAGCGAACCGTGACTCTCGCCGCCGATCGACGCGCCGGCGACCGAAGGTCAGCGCCGGATGCAGCGGAAGCCGAGGTGCGACGTAGACGTGTCGACCGTCTCGCTCTGGCGCGCCGCGGGCCGGTAGCGCAGGCAGTAGTTCGGCGCGCACAGATGTGAGCCCCCCTTGATGACCCGGCGGGGCACGTGCTCACCCTCCACGACGCTGTCGTCCGGGTTGCTGACGCGCGGGTTGTGCGGGACGCAACAGGGCTTGTCGGCGTCGCCGGCGTGCTGCGGGCTGAAGAAGTCGGCCGTCCACTCCCACACGTTCCCGGTGACGTCGTAGAGCCCGTAGCCGTTGGGCGGGAAGCTCCGCACCGGCGACGTGCCGGTGAAGCCGTCCTCCATGAGGTTCTCCCACGGGAAGCGGCCCTGCCAGGTGTTGGCCATCGGCTGGCCCCTGGGCATCAGCTCGTCGCCCCACGCGTAGACGGCGCCGTCGAGGCCACCCCGAGCCGCCCGCTCCCACTCGGCCTCCGACGGCAGCGCCTTGCCCACCCACGAGGCGTACGCCTCTGCGTCGGCGTAGGTCACGTGGGTGACGGGGTGGCGGTCGCGCCCGTCGAGTGTGCTGCCGGGCCCGTCGGGGTGGCGCCAGTCGGCGCCCGGCATCCACGTCCACCAGTTCCGGAAGTCGTCGAGCGGCACCGGTCCGTCGGGCGCCACGAACACCAACGAACCGGCCACGAGCAGGTCGGGATCGGCGTCGGGGTAGTCAACCGGGTCGGGGGCGCGCTCGGCCTCGGTGGCGTGGCCGGTGGCCTTCACGAACCGGCGGAACTCGGCCACGGTGACCGGGTGCTCGTCCATCCAGAACCCGTCGACGCTCACCTGGTGGACCGGCCGTTCCTCCGGGTAGAAGTCGTTCGACCCCATGGCGAAGGTGCCCTCCGGAATCCACACCATGTTCTTGGTGGCCGTCGCCTGCATCGCTGCATGTTGGCACCCGCGCCGTCCCTCGCGCGATCTCCTCGCCGGCGCCAAATGGCACGGCGGGGCGGCGTTTGGGAGAATCCGGGGCGAATCCACTTCGGTCTTGGGGGTCAAGCGATGACGCAAGGGCAAGGCAACGGTTCCAACGGAACGCGCAGCTACGACGCGGTGATCGTCGGCGCCGGCTTCGGGGGCCTGTACACGCTGTACCACCTACGCCAGCTCGGCTTCTCGGCGCGCGTGCTCGAGGCCGCCGACGGCGTGGGCGGCACGTGGTACTGGAACCGCTATCCGGGCGCGCGCTGTGACGTGGAGAGCCTGAACTACTCGTACTCGTTCTCGCCCGAGCTGGAGCAGGACTGGAACTGGAGCGAGAAGTACTCGCCTCAACCCGAGATCCTGGCCTATGCCAACCACGTCGCCGACCGCTTCGACCTCCGCCGCGACATCGAGTTCCAGACGCGCGTCGACGAAGCGGTGTGGGATGACGAGACCAGCCGCTGGACCCTCAAGACGTCGAACGGCGACACGCTGTCGGCGCAGTTCTACATCATGGCGTCCGGCTGCTTGTCGCACTCCAAGCTGCCCGAGATCCCGGGGGTCGAGAGCTTCACCGGCCCCACCTACCACACGGGCCATTGGCCGCACGAGGGCGTCGACTTCACCGGCAAGCGGGTCGGCGTCATCGGCACCGGCTCGTCGGGCATCCAGTCGATCCCGGTGATCGCCGAGCAGGCGGCGCAGCTCACCGTCTTCCAGCGGACGCCGAACTTCAGCATGCCGGCCGGCAACCGCCCGCTCGATCCCAGCGAGGTCGCCGACATGAAGGCGCGCTATCGCGAGCATCGCGAGGCGGCGCGCCGCTCGGGCTTCGGCGTCCCTGTCGAAGAGCCCACGAAGTCGGCCCTCGAGGCGACACCGCAAGAGCGGGAGATCGCCTATCAGAAGGGCTGGGACTCGGGGAACCTCGTCGGCATGCTCCTGGCGTTCAACGACCTGCTCTTCAACAAGGAAGCCAACGACACCGCCGCGGAGTTCATCCGGAACAAGATCCGCTCGATCGTCAAGGATCCGCAGACGGCCGAAGACCTCTGCCCCTTCGACCATCCCATGGGGACGAAGCGGCCGTGCCTCGACACCGGCTACTACGAGACGTACAACCGGGACAACGTCACGCTCGTGAACCTGCGGCGCGAGCCGATCGACGCCATCACACCCACAGGTGTCCGCACGACCGAGCGCGAGTTCGAGTTCGACGCCATCGTCTTCGCCACCGGTTTCGATGCGATGACCGGCGCGCTGGTCGCCGTCGACATCCAGGGACGCGACGGGCTCACGCTCAAGGACAAGTGGGCCGACGGCACCCGGACCTACCTCGGGCTCATGGTGGCGGGGTTCCCGAACTTCTTCACCATCACCGGCCCCGCCAGCCCGTCGGTGTTCTCGAACATGATGGTGTCGATCGAGCAGCACGTCGACTGGATCGGCGACTGCATGGCATACCTGCGGTCGCAGGGCAAGGCCTCCATCGAGGCGAGCACGGAAGCCGAAGACGCTTGGGTGGCGCACAACCTCGAGGTCGGCGACCAGACGCTCTACCCGCTGGCCAACTCGTGGTACATGGGCTCCAACGTGCCCGGCAAGCCCCGCGTGCTCATGCCCTACATCGGCGGGGTGGGGGTCTACCGCGAGGAATGTGACGACATCGTCGCCGACAACTACCGGGGCTTCGTGACGCGCGACGCCCGCCAGCCAACCTCGGTCTGAGCGTCTTTGGGCCGGCCGGGGGGCGTCCAAGTCGCCCCCCGGGCTGGGCCTACTTGTAGCGGAACGTGATGCGGGCCCGGGTGAGGTCGTAGGGCGACAGCTCGACCTGGACCCGATCGCCAGGAAGCACGCGGATGCGGTTCTTGCGCATCTTGCCGCTCAGGTGACCGAGTACATCGTGTCCGTTGTCGAGCACGATGCGGAAGTGCCCGCCCTTCAACGCCTCGCTGGCGTGACCTTCCAGGACGATGGCATCTTCCTTCGGTTTCGGCACTCGCTCACTCCTCGATCGGCCGGCTGTGGCTCAAACCTTCACCAATCTACGCCACAACCGGCCAAATTCCACGGCAATCAGCCGCTGGAGGGCGGGCAGTCGGCGGCGATGCAGGGGCTGGGCGGGGCGCCGTGCTGCCGGAATTGCTCGATCACGCGTGTCGGGGACGGTGAGTTCCAGCCGGCGGCGGCGAGTTCGGCTCGGCTGAGGGTGATCTCACCACCGTCATGGCCCTGGGAGCGGAAGGCGAACACCCAGGTGTCGCCCTGATCCAGCACGTCCTGGAACTGGCGGGTGCTGCGCTGGCCCGACGACGGCGAACGGGAGCCACGTCCCGCTCTCGCCGGAGGTGAGCTCGATGGCGATGTCGTACTCGCTGGAGTTGGTGACCGTGAGGTGGCTCGACGCGGGCCGGGCCCGGCCAGGACGACGAGCCCGACGACCAGCACAGAGGCGATGGCGATGATGATGGCGACGGCGTCGGACCGCACGTAGCGGCCGATCGACCGGGCGGGACGGTCAGCCCGTGAGGGGCGCGCCCTGGTTCGCTCGTTCATGGATGGCTCCTTGCACGTCGACGGATCGAGGACCGTGCGAGGTGCAGGAGGGGCCCGTGAACACTCTGGTCGCAGCGAGCCCTGGCGCGGCGAGCCGTCCGAAGGCCGAGCGGGGCGCCGGCCGGCCGCGTGCGAGCCGTAGAGGATCAGGGCGGCCAGCGCCACGATGCGTCGCCACCGGCACCAACGGCGCCGTGCGGCCGTGCTTGGCGACCGTGGCCTTCACGCGGTGGGCGTCTCGCCGGCCGTCGCCTGGGGCGGGGCCGCCTCGGCGTCGATGGCCGAGGCCACCGGCGTGAGCTGGACGCCCAGGCGGGCGCCAGCGGCGGCGGCGCCAGCGCCAGCAGACCGACCACCATGAAGGCGGTGAGGCGGCCGAGGCGCCGGGACATGCCCCCACGGTAGGCCCTGGGGTCCCTACTGGCGACCCGGCCCCGGTATCGTCCCGCCGCTGTGACCATCCTGCGGGCCCGGGGCGTCGACATCTCCGCTGTCGTCGCCCGGTCCTGATGGGCGTCGTGAACGCCAGTCCCGAGTCGTTCTCCGACGGCGGTCTCTACGCCACCGTGGACCAGCAGGTCGAACGGGCGCTGGAGCTGGTGGCGGCCGGCGCCGGGATCATCGACGTCGGCGGCGAGTCGGGCGTGACCGGCATGGCGCCCGCTGCCGGCCGAGGAGGAGTCTCGCCGGGTCGTCCCGCTCGTCGAGCGTCTCGTCGACGCCGGCCTCGTCGTCTCGGTCGATACGTGGAAGCCGGCCGTCGCTCGGGCGGTGCTGGCTGCCGGCGCCCACATCATCAACGACGTGAGCGGCCTGCGCGATCCCGCACTGGCCGATGCATGCGCCGAGGCCGGCGCCGCCATCGTGCTCATGCACACGCGCGCCCAGCCGAAGAAGAAGGAGTTCCCCGCACTACGACGATGTCGTGGCCGACGTGGTCGCCTTCCTTGGCGATCGCATGGCCGACGCCCTCGCCCGCGGCGTGGCGCTGGAGGGCATCATCGTCGACCCCGGCCCCGACTTCGCCAAGACCCCGGCCGCAGACCGTCGCCGTGCTGCGGCGGCTGGACGCGGTGCTGGAGCTCGGGCGCCCGGTGCTGCTGGCCGATCTCGCGCAAGGACTTCATCGGCGCCCTCACGTCAGCGCCCACCGCGCCGAGCGCGACGCCGGCACCCTCGCCGCCATCGGCGCGGGCGTCGATGCCGGGGCGTCCATCCTGCGCGTCCACGACGTCGGCCGCGGCGCGGGACTACCTCACCGTGCGGGCGGCGCTGCGCGGTGAGGTCGATGTCCCCGCCGACCTCCACCTCCCGGTCGAGTTGCGACGCGAGCGGGGTTAACGTCCGGCGGTGCTCGCAGAACTGGCTGACGCGGTCCGCAAGGGGAAGGTCGACCCGGTCGACCTCGTCGACGAGAGCTTGAGGCGCATCGAGGCCTCGCACGACACGCTCAATGCCGTCACCGCGTTGCGCGCCCACGAAGCCCGCGCCGAGGCTGCCGCCTCGCCCCGCACCGGCCCGCTGGCCGGCCTGCCGTTGCTCGTGAAGGACATGGCGCGCTGTGCCGGCATGACGACCACGTTCGGCTCGCCGCTGTACGCCGGTGCCGAGCCCGACACCTACGACGACGTCGTCGTGGCCCGGTTGCGCGCTGCTGGTGCCATCGTGGTCGGCCGCAGCAACACGCCGGCGTTCGGCCACACCGCCGTCACCACCAACCAGCTGTACGGCCCGACCCGCAACCCGTGGAATCCCGAGCGGTCACCGGGTGGCTCCAGCGGAGGCAGCGCGGCGGCGCTGATCGCCGGCCTGGTGCCGCTGGCCACGTCGTCGGACGGCGGCGGCTCCGTGCGCATCCCGGCGAGCTGCTGTGGGCTCGTCGGCCTCAAGCCCACGATGGGCGCCATCGGCCGCAACGTGCTGCCGCGCTGGATGAGCCTGTCCACGCAAGGCACGACGGGCCGTACGCGTGGCCGACGTCGTGCTGGAGGCGTCGGTCACGTTCGGTCCGGCGGCGGGTGACCTGCTGTCACTGCCGGCGGGCAGTGTCGCCCTCCATCCGAGCCGCCCGGCGCAGGTGCTGGCGTGCCGGTCGTTCCGAGCCGATGTCGATGCGGTCATCGAGGCGGCGCTGGGCGTGGCGCTCGACGCGCTGGCCGCCGACGGGCTTCCGGTCCGTTGGGTCGCGCCGCCGTTCGATGCGTCGGTGGCGGCCGACTGGTTCACGATCGCCAGCGCCGACCTGACCGAGTCGATGCAGGAGCACCGGGAGCACTGGAACTCCTTCGAGCCGTCGCTCAGCGGCCAGCTCGAGTTCGGCTCCGCGGTCACGCTGTTCGACTACATCGCCGCCCAGCGCCGGCGCTACGACTGCGCCACGCGCCTCGACGCCCTGCTGGCCAACGACTCCGTGCTCGTGGTGCCCACCTGCAACGCCGTCAGCTGGCCGGCCGAGGGACCCGATGCCCAACAGCGCCGGGGGAGTGGAGCACGACCTGTCGATCGCGGTGAACACGACGGACCTGAACTTCACCGGCCATCCCGCGGTGAACGTGCCGCTCGGCCACGATCAGTACGGGGTGCCGTTCGGGCTGCAGATCGTGGCGCCGAGGTTCCGTCGACGGGCTGGCCCTCGGGTTGGCCGCGGTGCTGGAGCGGGTGCGGCCGTGGGCCACGGTGGCCCCGGGCTACGAGCCCTACCCGACGCCCTAGCGGCCCGCGGGGAGGTTCGGGGTCGGATGTCGGTCCGCCGCGACACGAATTCGAGCGCGCCGGTGAACAACTTCGCGCTCACATGGCCGCCGGCAAGCGGCCCGGGCCGCCGGTCTCAGGCGCTGGCCGCCGCCAGCTGCTTGGCCACCTCGCCCCAACGGCCGAGGGCGTCCGGGTCCCGTTGCCACATCGCCTGGGCGTGGTAGGCGACCAGCCGATCGGCGCGGCCCTTGTAACGATCGAGCAGCGCCCCGGCCAGCTCGTCCCACGTGGCCCGCACGACGTACTGATCGATCACCTCGTCGGTCAGCAGCTCGGCCTGGCCGGCGATGTCGCCCTGCTTCAGCAACGCGTTGAGCTTGGCGCCCAGGCCCTCGAAGCCCAGCCGATCCCACTGGAAGGCGTACGCCGGCGTGGAGCCGTAGAAGCCCAGCTGCTGGCGCACCAGCTTGGCCATGGCCGCCTGCTCCTGGTCGGTGTCGCCCACGATCGGCATCACGGGCACGATCATCGTGAGCTCGCCGGCGTCGCGCCCGGCTCGAGCGGCGCCTTCCTCGAGTGCCGGGCGGGCCACGTCGTCGAGGTAGCTCACCGAGTGCAGCGGGTGCACGTGCACGCCGTCGGCCACCTCGCCGGCCATGCGCCACATCCAGGGGTTGACGGCGGCGACGTCGATGGGCGGATCGGGCACGTCGAGCGGCCCCGGCCCCCACGCCGCCGGCATGAACGAGAACGACCAGTGGTCACCTTCGAAGGCCAGCTTCTCCTCACCGTGGAAGGCGCGGAAGATGGCTCGCACCGCCTGCACGTACTCCTTGAGGCGCGGGCCCGGCGCGTCGAACTCGGCCGAGTAGCGCCGCTCGACGTGGATGCGCACCTGGGTGCCCAGGCCGAGACGGAACTTGCCGCCGCTCACGTCGGCCAGTTCCCACGCCGTCTGGGCGGTGATCATCGGGCTGCGCGGGAACGCCACCGCCACCCCGGTCGACAGGGACAGCTCAGGCGCGGCCAACGCGGCGGCCGCCACCGACAGGTAGGCGGTGCGGCCGCCTTCGGTGAACACCAGGCCGGACACGCCCGGCGTCCTGCGCGGCTTGGGCGAAGCGTTGGACGTCGCGGAGGTCGGCTCCGGCAGTCATCACGTCGAGCTGCATCGCCGGATCGTAGACAGCCGAGCGGCCCCTACGTCACCTCGCCGGCTGGGCCCCGCGCACGAGGCCGCCCGGGAAGGCACCCGTGTGCTCGCCGTCCTCGAACGTCACCACGCCGCGCTTGATGGTGGCGCGGTATCCCTCCGCCGTCTGCATGAGGCGGCGGCCGCCGGCAGGGAGGTCGTGCACGAGCGTGGGCGGGTGGGCGTCGAGGTGCTCCAGGTCGATGAGGTTCAAGTCGGCCAGGTAGCCCGGCGCCACGACGCCACGGTCGAGCCAACCGACATGGGATGCGGTGCGCTGCGTGAGGTGATGCACCAGCAGCTCGACGGGGAGCTTCTCGCCGCGGGTACGGCTGCGCCCCCAATGCGACAGCGTGGTGGTGGGGAAGCTGGCGTCGCAGATGGCACCGCAGTGGGCGCCGCCGTCGGAGAGGCCCATGATGGCGTACGGCGACAGCAGCATCTCCCGCACGTCGTCGAGGTTGCCGGCGACGTAGTTCATGAGCGGCATGTAGAGCAGCTGGTTGCCTTCGCGCTCCAGCAGGATGTCGTAGGCGACGTCGGCCGGGCGGCGCCCGGTGGCGTTGGCCAGACCCTGGATGGATGACGCTGCTTCCGGCTCGTAGTTCACCGGATCGGTCAGCGGATACAGCTTGTGGAAGCTCTGCGTGAGGTCGCCCAGGATGCCGTCGAGGCGGGCTTCGTGCTCCTGCAGCATGCGAGCCTTGACGGCCGGATCGCTCATCAAACGGACACGCTCGGCCAGCGGCAGCTTGGCGATCTCGCGGTAGCTCGGGGTGACGGCGAACGGGTTGATCGACGACGACAGACCCTGCAGCACGCCAATGGGGCGGGGTGCCACCTGCGCTCGCATGGGAAGGCCTTCGGCGGAGCACTGACCGACGAAGTCGATGATCTCGCGCCAGCGGTCGGGCACGTCGTCGGGCTGCTGCACGGTCATGGACAACGGCCGGCCGGTCGCCTGCACCAGGGTGCGCATGAGGGCGAACTCGTCGGCGGCGAACGCCGGATCGGTCGTGAGGTAGGCGTCGGAGATCATCTGCAGCACGCCCCGCTTGGCGTCGGCGAGGGCCGAGGCGATGGCGGTCAGCTCGTCCGCACTGGAGAAGCGCGTGCCGAGAGCGTCACCGTCGCGTGTGCGGTGCAGGATGGTGCGCGAGGTCGTGAACCCGAGGGCGCCGGCGTCGATGCCCGCACGCGTCAGGCGGGCCATCTCGGTCAGCTCGTCGAGGGTGGGGGACTCGTCGGGGTTGGCGCCGCGCTCGCCCATGACGTAGGCGCGCAGGGGAGCGTGGGCCACTTGGGCGCCGATGTCGATCGAGTAGCGGCGGCGTCCCAGCGAGTCGAGGTAGTCGGTGAAGCTCTCCCAGTCCCACGGGAGGCCTTCGGCCAGCGCCGTGCCCGGGATGTCCTCCACGCCTTCCAACAGCCCGATGAGCCAGTCGTGCTGTTCGGCCGTGGGGTGGGCCGGCGCGAAGCCGACACCGCAGTTGCCCATCACGATCGACGTGACGCCGTGCAGGGACGAGGGCGCCACGACGCCGTCCCAGGTGACCTGGCCGTCGTAGTGGGTGTGGATGTCGACGAAGCCGGGCGTGACCATGAGGCCTTCGCCGTCGATCTCCCGCTCGCCGCGCCCGTCGAGACGGGGGCCGACGGCGGTGATGGTGTCTCCGGTGACGGCCACGTCGCCCTGCTGGCCGGGCTGGCCGGTCCCGTCGACGATGGTGGCGTTGCGGATCACGAGGTCGGCCATTTGTCCATTGTCCTCGTAACGGTCCTACCTGGGCAAACTGCTAGACCGTTTGGGGTGAAGGCGATGCTCATCTACGAGAGCCTGACGGGGAACACACGCAAGGCGGCCGACCTGATCGGCAATGAGCTCTCCAGCGGCGGCTTCGAGATCCTGGCCGTCAATCCCACGACGGCGGTCGACCTCCAGGCGCTATCGGAGGCGGAGCTGATCGTCGTAGGGACGTGGACCGACGGCATCCTCGTGGTGGGCCAGAAGCCCGGTCGCGCCACCCGGCTGGCGCAGCTCCCGGCCATGCAGGGCAAGCGCGCCGTCGTCTACTGCACGTACGCCATCAACCCGGGACGCACGATCGACAAGATGATGGGCATCATCGGCCAGCGCGGCGCCGACGTCATTGGAGGGCTGGCGCTGAACCGCCGCCATCTGGTTGACGGCGCTCGCGACTTCTCCGATCGCCTCCTGGGTGCCGTCGCAGGCTGATCCGCCAGTAGAGGTAGCACCCGGCCCCGATGGGGATCGGTAGCAGGAAGGTGAGGGCGCGGTAGAGCAGCACGGCGGCGGCCGCTTGGCTGGCTACCGCTGACGATTCGCCTGAGGCGAGGGCGGCGGTGAGGCCCAACTCCACCACGCCGAGGCCGCCGGGCGTGATGGGGATGGCGGAGATGAGGCGGACGAAGGCGAACGCCGCCAGCACCTCGACCCAACTCACCTGTGACTGCGTGATGCCGACGGCGCGCACGGCGACGAGCAGCACGAGCCACAGCGACAGGTGGCCCATGAGGGCCGTCAGAGTAAGGGCGATCCAGCGTTGGCGGATGAGGTCGACGGAGCGCTCGCGGAAGCTCACCGCACGCTCGGCCCATTCCTCACGGTTGCCGAGGTCGCGGCCGAACCGGCGACCGATCGCACGCACGATGCGCCCGACCCCTTGGCCGATCGCCGCCGCGAGGCGGTCGCTGCGCAGCAGGAGGACGAGGCCGATGATCGTCACGGCCATCACGGCCACGCCAATGATGGCCGCCGGTACGAACGACGCCGCGCAGATCGCCGGTGAGGGCGAGGAGCACGAGGGCGATGACCGGCAGGCCGAGCTTCACGAAGTTGTTCCAGATGCCCGACACCATCGTGGCCAGCGTGTACTCCGACGGCAGGAAGCCCCACGAGTCGAACATGGCCCAGTTGACGCCGACCCCGATGGCCGAGCCGCCGGGAACGGAGTTGGCCAAGGCCGTACCCGCGGTGAGGTTGATGAAGGCTTCACCGAAGCGCACGCCAGGCAGAGAGACCATCACGAGGGGCACCAGGGCCACGAGGTTCCAGGCGGCGACGATCACGAGGGCGCCCCAGCCCCGCATGTCGAGGTCTTGGAGGTTGTCCCAGATCTCGTTGTAGTCGGCCAGCTTCGGCAGGAGGAAGCCGAACACGGCCACGAGGAGGACGACCGTGGTGACCGCGCCGACCCAACTCCTTGTCTTGGAGCGTCTCTTGGAGCGCCCGCCGCGGCGGCGGGTGGCATCGGGCGCCGTAGGGGTCACGAGAGAGAGGCTACGGGCGTGGGTAGCCGGCAACTGGGCGTCCAGCCAGGGTCTACTGTGGCTCCAGGCAGGGGGTAGAGGGTGGAGCGCAGGACCTAGTGTTCGACACGATTCGCAACTGGTTGAGCCAGCAATTAGCGCGCGTCAAACGACCGTCGGCGGCGCCCACGTCGGAGCCCGCTCACGGGGTGTCGTCGTTTCATCTGTGGTGGCAGGGCATCGACGGTGGCGCGCCCCTCGTCGAGGTGGCGGCCACGATCTCCGTCCTGCGCCAGCCCGCGGCCGACCGGCTCTACTTCTGGGCGATGCAGACGAGCTTCATCTCCGACACGGGCACGCACGGCGCCGCCCACATCGGGCTGCAGTGGAACCCGCGTCATCCCGGCAGCAAGGCGGTCAACTGGGGTGGGTACGCCGACATCGCCGATGTCCGCTCGGTCCTGGAAGGCACGCCGTCGCCATTGCCGAGCACGCCGAACGATCCGAACACGCGGGACTTCCCGTGGGTCGAAGGTGGGGCGTACCGGATCCGGGTGGCGCGGGTCGAGGGCGGTTGGCGGGGCACGATCACGGATCTGGCGTCCGGCCAGGTATCGCTCATCCGGGACCTCGTCGCACCGGGGGACCGGTTGGGGAGCTTCGTGGTGTGGGCCGAGATCTTCGCGGCCTGTGATCACCCCCAGACGGTGGTGCAGTGGTCGGACTTCGAGGCCAAGACGGCGGCGGGCGATGTGCGCCGGCCGGCGTCGGTGCGGCTGACGTTCGCGTCGGGCGGGGACTGTCCGAACACCGATGTGGTGATGAGCCAGTTGGGGTTGCTGCAGATCACGAACACGGTGCGCACGGCGCGCGATGCGGCCGTGCTGCCGGTGCCCGGCCCGTAGCGTTTTCTTGGTGGGGGCGCCCCCTGCGGAGGGGGCGGGTAAGGTGACCGGCTGCCGCTGACGAAGGTTGGCGGTTCTGGCGACGTGGCCGAGTGGCTTAGGCAAGGGCCTGCAAAGCCCTGTACAGGGGTTCGATTCCCCTCGTCGCCTCCAGCCGTCTGCCTGCTATCATCGCAGGTAGATGGCTATTTTTGTTCTGTCCGGTAGTGACCGCGAGTGTCCGCTGGTGACCAGGATTTCGCGTCCAAAACGCGTCCTTTTGGACCCTGCCGCGTCCAGGACGCGTCCCGGAGGAGGGTGAGATGGGCTTCGTCGAGCAGCGCAGCGGCAAGTACCGCGCCCGCTACCGGGACCCGCTCGGGCGGGCGCACTCCAAGACGTTCACCCGCAAGGCCGACGCCGAGCGCTTCGTCCGGGAGATGCGAGACGGAGAAGGAGCGCGGCAACTGGATCGACCCGCGCGGGGCCGACCAGCCCCTCGCGCAGTGGGCCGAGGAGTTCCTGCTGCTGTGCCGGCGGCTGGCGCCGAAGTCGCAGGAGACGTACCGGCGCGACCTCAACCGGTACGTCCTGCCGCGGTTCGGCGCCTACCGGCTCGGCCGCCTCCCGGCCGACGAGATCGAGAACTGGCTCAACGACGAACTGGCGGCCGGCCTGGCGCCCTCGTCGGTCCACCGCCACTACCGGATCCTGCGCCGGATGCTGCGGTGGCCGTGCAGAAGCAGAAGCTCCTGCGGAACCCGTGCGACCGCGTCGACCCGCCCCGGGTGCCGCGACGGGACATGGTGTTCCTCGACTGGGATCAGGCGATGCGCCTCGCCGAGGCCCACAACGAGCGGTTCCGGGCGCTGATCTACCTCGCCGTCGACTCGGGCATGCGCTGGGGCGAGCTCGTCGGGCTCCGCCGCGGTCGCGTCGATCTGCTGCGGGGGAAGGTGCGCGTCACCGAGCAGCTGACGCAGCTCGAGGACCGGTCGTGGATCCGGCAGCCGCCGAAGACGACCGCCGGCGTGCGCTCCATCACGACGTCGGCGTTCACGACCGACGTCCTGCGCGACCACATCGAGCGGTTCGCGCAGCCCGGGCCCGGACGGCCTCGTGTTCCCGAACGCCGCCGGCCACCCGCTGTCGTCGTCGAGCTTCCGGGGCCACCACTTCGGCCGAGCCCTGCGCGAGGCCGGGCTGTCGTGCCGGTTCCACGACCTCCGCCACACCAGCGTCGCCTTGTCGATCGCGTCCGGTGCTCACCCGAAGGCGATCCAGGCGCGGATGGGCCATGCGTCGATCACGATCACGCTCGACCGCTACGGGCACCTGTTCCCCGAGCTCGACGAGGCCATCGCCCAGGAGTTCGACCGCCAGCTCACCGAAGCTCGCCGGCGCCGGGAGTCGAACGTGGTGCACGTAACCTTCTGACGACGGGGCCGCTCACCCGTCGTGGAGCGGAAGAATGGGACGGATGCGCCGCTCCAACATCGAGGTTGCGGGGGCAAGGCCGAGTACGACCGACGCTCGCTTGCTCGCTGTGTGCCCGAGGTCGTTGAGTGCATTTTCGAGGGCACTGAGGCCATCCGTGCCGTCGTTTTCGGCTCATTCGAACAGGGCGACGACGGGCCCGATTCCGATCGACGTACTCGTCGTGCTGCCGAGGATCACGCGCCGCCACGCCGACGCCGTGTGGTTGCTCCGTCAGCTTCATGACTTCCGCTGCCCCTCGACGTAACCGTGGGCGACAACGCCACGCTCGAGCGGGAGGCGCACGTTCCCGGTCTCGTGAGAGTCGCGTTGCGCGAGGGCCGGGTGGTTGAGCGGACCACTTCAGCTCGGTGAGTGGGTTCAACGGCGACTCCACTACATCGCTCATGGAAGAGACATTTGTTCCATTTATGATGTCTTTGCGCTTAGGCTTTGTTCGTGGACTTCGCGCGACCGGTTGAGGCTGTTGTCCCTGGCGTGCAGGGTCGGATCCTGGCTGTGCTGGCCGAGACGTCGGCGGAGCTCAACCTCCGTACGATCGCCCGGCTGTCTCGCGTGAGCGTCGCTCAGGCCTCGCGTGTCATGCCGTCGCTCGTGGAGCTGGGCATCGTCGAGCGCCGAGAGGCGCCGCCCTCGGCGTTGTTCCGGTTCGTACCCGAGCACGTCGCCGCTCGGGCCGTGACGGCGCTGGCGGGTGCGCGCGAGACCGTCCTCGACGAGATCGGCGGCGTGGCCGGCGATCTCGTCCCGGCGCCGGCAAGCGTCATTGTCTTCGGCTCGTTTGCCCGCGCCGAGGCCGTTCGAGGGAGCGATCTCGACGTCGTTGTGGTGCGAGCGGACGGGATCGAAGAAGAGGACGCCCGATGGCGGGAAAGCCTGGCGGCATGGAGCAGTGGACTTCGTCGGTTGACGGGTAACGCCATCGATGTGGTGGAGGTCAGCGAGCCGGACGCAATTCGGCTCCTGCGCAGCCGCAAGCCCCTTTGGCTCGATGTGCAGCGTGACGGCGTGGTGGTGTTCGGGGCTGATGTCGCCGAGCTGAGAGGCAGGCGCAGTGCCTAGCCAGAAACGGACACGGATCGTCAACGCCCAGCAGGCCCGGGCGTACGCTGGCAAGGCCGATGAGTACCTGGCGGCCGCCGTGAATGAGCTCGAGGCAGGGCGTTCGATCGCCGCCACCAGTCTCGCCATCCACGCCGCGATCAACGCAGCGGACGCGGTGACTGGGCGGCGCATCGGTCGTCGGGCCGCCGGTCAGGACCACGATCAGGTGCTCGCACTGCTTCGGCGACGCGGGCAAGGACGGAGTCGCCGTCGAGAAGGAGCTCGCCCGCCTCCTGCCACTGAAGACGAAGGCTGAGTACGAGCCCGACGAGATCCCGAAGGTCGAAGCTGCACGAGCCGTTGCGCGGGCTAGGCGCTGCGTGGAGATCGCGATGCGGTTGGCGCGCGAGGTTCTCTGATCAGCGCCTAAAGCCGATTCGGCCGTGGTATCAGTGCGATACCATCGAAGCTGATGGCGATGACGCTTCGACTGACCGACGACGAGCAGGCCGCCCTCCGAGAGTCCGCTGCGGCCGAGGGCATCTCGATGCAGGAGGCCGCCCGGCGGGCCGTGCGTGAGTACGTGGCGCGGGGCGCGCACCGAGGCCGCGTCATTGCGGCCGCCGAGCGGGTGCTCGACGTCCACGCGGATGCCCTTCGGCGTCTCGGCGAGTGATCGAGCCGGTTGAGTTCCTTGAGCTCGACGATCTGATCGAGCTGGCTCGCCTCCTGTTGGGGGATCCGCCACCCATCCGTGACGTGGGACTGCTCGGCTCGGCTGCGGCGCGACCACAGATGACGGTCGCTGGTCAAGACGCTTACCCCGATCGGTGGACCAAGGCCGCTGCGCTTTTGCACTCGATCGTGAAGAACCACGCCCTCATCGACGGCAACAAGCGACTCGGCTGGACGGCCACAGCGGTCTTCCTGGAGCTCAACGGCGCCAGCGCCACCCGCGTCGCCAACGACGATGTGTACGAGCTGGTGATGCGTGTCGCCGCCGAGGACCCCTCGCTCGAGACCATCGGCAGTGAACTTCGCCGCCTGATTGGGACTCGGCGAACCTGATGGGGGCCGGAGCCACCGCCCCGAAGCGCGGCGCTTCGGACCTGACGGGGAGTCGCGCCGAGGTCGCCCGGTCGGCGGCGACACTGAGGGGGTTCAGCCGGCGACGGCAGAAGGGGCGGCCGGTTGGGTCCGACCAACGAGTGTCATCGGGTGCCGCGAGACGCTTCCAGCTCAGGGCTCATGGAATCAGCCGTCTGCTGCCGCGTCAGACAGAGTTTGCCCAGTCCCCCAACGGCACTTGGAGGGCAGGGGCCGAGAGTCTCGTCGGACTGAGCCGTCCGCTCTGGGCGCCGATTGGTGTGCTCGGGTCGAGCTTTGGCGCCAGTTGCTCTCGTGCGTTCACAACGGATGTCGGCCTCGGTGGCGCACGTCGGCGATTCGGCGTGCAGGCCATCGCGATGAGTTCGTCAACCGTCGAGCGTCCATACCCCAAACACCACCAACCTTGATGGAGGATCCGTTGGCCTTCCGCCCCTTCCTGTTCTTCGGCGGCAATTGCCGTGACGCGTTCACTCGGTACAAGGAGATCTTCGGCGGCGAGCTCGCGCTGCTGACGATGAAGGACGCGCCCGGCGTTGAGCCGCCACCGCCCGAGCAAGCCGGCCTCATCGTGCACGCCGCCCTCACTCTTGGTGACGACTTCCTCATGGGGTCGGACGACCCGATCAACCCCGACTTCGGCTCCGTCCAGGGCATGCAAGTCAGCTACGACGCCAGCGACGTCGCCGACGCCAACCGCGTCTTCGACGCCCTCGCTGAGGGCGGCAAAATCAACCAGCCGCTCATCCCGACCTTCTTCTCCGAAGCGTTCGGCATGTGCGTCGACCGCTTCGGCACCCCATGGATGATCGTCGCCCCTGGGGTCGACACGCCGGCCTGACGGCGAGGCCGGGTCCGTCATCAGTCCAGAAACACCGACGTGACGGAGCGCAGACGCATAATGCCCAGTGGCGTCATCTCGCCATGCTGTCGAGCCGCGCAGATCGGCGCGGCAGACCGTCCCATACCGCCGGCTCGGGGCGCCGCTCGGTGGAAGGGCAGGTGCGCCGGATCGATCGCTCCGAAAGGCGGCCGCCGGGGTCGGGCATACCCCGAAAGGTGAGACCGAGTGCAGCAGCGGGCGACGGTGCGCGATGGTGGGGTTTACGCTCGCAGTGTGGGGACCCGCGCCTTTCTGTTCACGGACATCGAAGGCTCCACGAAACTCTGGTCGGAGTACCCGGCGCTCATGCCCGCGGCACTGGCGAGACACGACAACCTGATCACCGAGGCCGTGGTGGCGTCCGGCGGCGAAGTGTTCAAGCACACTGGCGATGGCGTGTGCGCAGTGTTCACGTCGGCCGCTGACGCAATCACGGCGGCCGGTTCCGCACAGCGATCCCTCACCGGCGCCGAGTGGGGCGACATCGGCCGTGTCCGGGTGCGAATGGCCGTCCATGCCGGTGACGCCGAACCTCGCGGCGACGACTGGTTCGGCCCGGCGCTGAACCGGACCGCCCGCCTGATGGGGATCGCCCACGGCGGCCAGGTGCTCATCTCGTCGTCGGCCTACGAGCTGGCGTCGGACGCCCTGGATGCCGAGATCGCCGTGGCCGACCTTGGCACGCATGCGCTGCGTGGCCTCGCCCGACCGGAGCACGTCTGGCAACTGATGGGTGAGGGCCTCGAGCGGAGCTTCCCGCCGCTGCGGTCGATCGACGGCGCGGTCGGGTCGCTTCCTCGTCATCGGACGTCGTTCGTCGGGCGGGCGACCGAGTGCGAACTGGTGGCTGACCGGCTTCGATATGCGCGATTGGTCACTCTCGTTGGCCCAGGAGGTGTGGGCAAGAGCCGACTCGCAGCCGAGGTCGGAGCCACCCTCGTCGACAAATTCCCCGACGGCGTGTGGATGTTCGAGCTCGCCGGCCTCGCCGCGGCAGACGGCCTGGAACCCCTCATGACGGCCACCATCGGCCTGTCGGGCGGAACTAGCGCCGCGCCACGTGAGGCGCTCTTGAACGTGGTGCGGACCTGGCGAGCGTTGTTCATCATCGACAACTGCGAACACCTCCTGCGGGACGCGGCCGAGCTCGTCGAATGCCTCCTGACTGCCGCCCCCGACCTCGTCGTGCTGGCCACGAGTCGGGAACGCATACACCTGCCCGGCGAGCACATCGTGACGCTGAAGCCGTTGCCCGTCGATGGTGGCGGCGCCGCCATCGAGCTGTTCACCGACCGTGCCAACGTCCTGCACGACACGAGCGACACGGACTTCGACTCCGAGGTTGTCGCCCGGTTGTGCCGGCGCCTCGACGGCATGCCCTTGGCCATCGAGCTGGCTGCTGCCCGCACCGTCGCCATGACGCCAGCCGAGATCGAGCATCGCCTCGATCAGCGGTTCCGGCTCCTCACCCAAACCGGCGCCACCGACGACCGGCACCGATCGTTACAGGCGGTGCTCGACTGGAGCTACAACCTGCTCACCGTCGAGTGCCAAACGTTCTTCGCTCGGCTCTCTGTGTTCGCCGGAAGCTTCGACGCCGCTGCCGCCCACGCCGTGGCATGGCGCGACGACGAGTTCGCCACCCTCGACATGCTCGAGGAACTCGTCGCCAAGTCCCTGCTCGGGGCCACATCCCAGCAGGATCGAACGTCCTACCGAATGCTCGAGACCATGCGCCAGTACGGCGCGCCCCGGCTCGCCGAGACCGAAGCGACGGAACTGCGGGCACGGCACACGGACTACTTCGCCGCGCTCGCCGAATCGGCCTGGGATGGTTGCCGAGGACGGGACAGTCGATGGTGGCTCGACGTGATCGACGACGAGCTTGACGATGTCCGCGCCGCTTTCGAGTGCTCAGTGGCTAGCAAGAAAACCGACACGGCACTGCGAATCGCGGCCGGCCTGTTCATGTACAACCAAACCAGGCGACTCCAGGAGATCTTCCGCTGGGTCGAAGACGCGTTGTCCCTCCCGGCGGCATCCGAGCATCGGCTGTCCCACGCCGCCGTCCTCCACCGGGGCTACGGCATGTATATGCGAGGCGAGCTTGATGCCGCCGAACAGGAGATCCGAGCGGTGCTTGATGTTCTTCACCGGGATGATCCACTGCGTCCGACGGCGCTGACCTGGCTGGCGGGGGTGATCGGAAGCGCCGGTCGGGCTCTCGAATCGCGCGCCGTCTCCGAAACGCTCCTCGCCGACACGGAACGGCTGGGACCTGCGTTCGACTACGACCGCGCCGAAGCGCTCTGGACTCTGTGCGCCTTCGCTCTTTTCACAGGTTCCCCAGACTATTCACTCGCTCTGCGACTGCTCACCCACGCCCGCGACCTCGGCAACGTCAGGGCCATCGCCGGCGGCTTGATCCAGGCCGGCCTCGCTGACCCTGACCCAGTTCGCGGCGTCACCTCCTTGGTCGAGGCGCGGGAACTGACAGCGGAGACCCGTGACAGCTTCCGTAACGGGCTGGCACGGCTGTTCTTGGGCGCGCTGCAGTCAGAGCTCGATCCCAGAGGCGGTCTCGCCGCGATCTGTGATGTCGTCGACCATGCTCGCCGCACCGGGCAAGGCCTGCTCGTACGCTATGCGCCTCGGAACTTCTTCCATGCTCTCTCCGCGATGGGGCGACACGACGCGATAGCTGTGCTCGACGGGGCAAGCCTGAACATAGCGATGCACCCGAACGTCGCCGCCGCCGCGATCACCCAGGCGCGTACGATCCTGGGTGACAGCCGCTACGAAGAGCTCCGTCAACAGGGGACCGCGATGACGATTGACGATGTCGGAGCGTTTCTCCTAGCCGAAGTGGCCGACATCTAGGCCAGCCACTTCACGCGATTTGGTGCGACATCGAGGTTCTCTGCATCGCCCGTCCACGTCCACCCTGTGACACCACTCACCTCTACCACAACGGACAGCGGTATCCCAGAACGCCGGTTATACGGGTGATCCACCTGTCGGAGCGGCCGTCCGGGGAAGATCTTCCCGGCGGAGCGTCCCGAAGGAGGATCTCTGGTGGGTTGGTCTCCGTCATTCCAGTGCGTGGTGCTCGCTGACGGCGAGCGGGTCTATCGGGTTGGCCACGACCTGATCGATGACTTCTTGGAGTTCGCGTCGGCGCGGGCTCGTCCGAACACGCTGCGGTCCTATGCCCATGACCTGAAGGTGTTCTTCGACGTTGTCGGCAAGGACGTCGGTGAGGTCACGCCGGCCGACGTGCTGGCCTTCGTTTCGTCCCAGCAGCGTCCTCGTGTTGGTGCCGAGAACCTGGTGCGGCTTTCTGACGGGGCGTCGGGGTTGTCGGCGGCGACGATCAAGCGCCGGTTGGCCGCGGTGTCGAGCCTGTATGGCTATCTCGTTACCCGCGGCGATGTGGGCGTGGTGGCCAACCCGGTGCCGCGGGGCTTGCCCAGTCGACGAGCCCGCCGGCGTGGCCAGCGGGGAGTTCCGCTCGTGCGGGGCGTGCGTCGGTTGCCTCGCATCCTCGAGCGGGCCGAGGTCGAAGCGCTCACGGCAGCGCTACGCACCGAGCGTGACCGGGCGATGATTCGGGCCATGGTGCTGGGCGGGCTGCGCCGTTGCGAGGTGCTGGGCTTGCGGCTCGAGGACCTGCGTTTGGGCGAGTGCCGGGTGTTCGTGGCCGAAGGCAAAGGCGGTCACGAGCGGCTCGTGCCGATGTCGCCGACGTTCTTCGCCACTGTCGCTGGCTACCTGAACAACGAGCGGCCGCGCGAGTCGGCGACCGATCGCGTCTTCGTCGCGCTAAAGGGACGACGCCGCGGTCAGCCTCTGTCGGCGGAGGGCCTCGACGAGATCCTGTCGCGAGCGCGGATGCGCGCCGGTCTGGTGCATGGCACGTGCCACGAGCTGCGTCACACCTGCCTCACCCGACTGCGCGAAGGGGGGATGGCCCTCGAAGCGTTGCAGGCTCAGGCCGGGCACCGTTCGATCGCTTCCACGCGCGTCTATCTGCACTTGAGTCCGGACTGGCTGGCCGAGGAGTACCGGCGAGCGGCCGAGGCCATCGAGGCCCAGGCGGCGATGGGGACCGCCCGATGAACGCGCTCGCGGTCGTGGCCGCCGCCGAGGTTGTGTCCTTCACCGATCCCGACTGGGACGAGATCGCTCGGCGTGCCCCGCAGATGGCGGCGACCCTGCGCCGGTTTCTCATCGAGCTGGAGCGGAGCGCCGCTCCCGCCGTGGTCGATGTCACCGAGCAGGCCCTGCGCCAGCTCGCCGGCGGCATCGTCCGGCGCGACCCGCGTTGTCGCTCGGTCGCCGGCATCGAACGGCGCCACATCGAGGACTACCTCGACTCGCTGAGATCGAGCCGAGGGCGGACGGTGGCGACGAGCACCGCGCGCCGGCGTTTGGCCTTGATCAGCAAGTGTTTCTCGCATCTCGCCGCCCACGGCGACCCCGACGCGCCACGCGCTGGGCTCATCGTCGCCGCCGACTTCCCGAAGGCGCCGAGGGCGGTCGGTGGGCGGCAGGGCGCGATCCCCAAGCCGGCGCCGGCGCCCAAGCCCCGCCCGCCGAAGGAACCGTCCCGTGTCCCGGTGAAGGAGGTGTCCTGGGAGCAGGTCAGCGCGGCGGCGCCACAGATGGCCGCCACCATGAGCCGCTATCTCGCCCAGCTCGCCGTCTCGGCCCGGCCCGCCACGGTGGTGGCCACCGACCTAGCCCTGCGTCTTCTCGCCGGCCATCTGATCGACAGCGACGACCAGTGCCAGTGCGTCGCCTCGATCGAGCGTCGTCACATCGAAACGTTCAAGAAGGCGATGGCGCGCCGCCCCGGCCGCAAGCCAGGCACGCGGCTGTCGGCGAGCACCGTCCGCAACCGCCTCGGACTGTTGCGAACCTTCTTCGAGCGCGTCATCGAGTTCGACTACGACGACGCCCCAGCCCGGGTGCCGATCTTCAACGACGACCTGCCGATCCTCGACGAGCCGTTGCCCAAGTTCTTGGACGACCCCACCGCGGCCAAGTTCATGGCCGTGCTCGCCGCCGATCCCAACCCCCGCCGGCGGCTGATGGTCGAACTTCTGGCCCGCACCGGCATGCGCTCGGGCGAACTGTCGGGGCTGGAGGACGACGCCATGGTGCACATCGGCGACACCCACTGGCTGCGCATCCCCGTCGGCAAACTCCACAACGACCGCTACGTGCCGCTTCATCCAGTGTTGGTCGAGCTCATCAGCGGCTACCGCGCCCAGCGAGGACCGAGCCGCACCGGTCGACTCGTCGAACGCGACGACGGCCAGCCTTTCGACCGGCGCACCATCCACCGTTACGTCGACACGGTGGCCCGGCGCGCCGGGGTCGGCCACGTCCACCCCCACCAGCTACGCCACACCCTCGCCACTCAAGCCATCAACCGGGGCATGAGCGTCGAGGCCATCGCCGCGCTCTTGGGCCACCGATCCATGGACATGACCATGACGTATGCACGCCTCTCGGATCGCACCGTCGCCGACGAATACTTCCGCGTCACCCAGGCTGTCGAAGCGACCTACGACACCGCCCACCCGCTGCCCGCCGGCACCGCGGGGCCGAACATGCGCCGCCTCGCCGCAGAGGCCCACCGTCGCCTCCTCGGCAACGGCTACTGCGCCCGTCCCGTCGCGCTGGACTGCATCTACGAGACGACGTGCGAGCGGTGCGGCTTCTTCGAGACCGGACCGCAGTTCGTCACGATCCTCACGCGTCAGCGCAACGACGCCCTCGACCAACACGAGCAAGCCCGCGCCGACATCTTCGGCCAACTCCTGGAAGGGATCGACACACAAGCAGGCAGCGTGGTTCCATAACAACGGTCCGACCGGAACGGATCACCCGTATAACGCCGGTTGGCGGGCGCAGCCGCGCCGTGCAGATGCTGAGCTTCGGTCACCCTGCGCGTCCGTGGAGTCGGCGACCGAACAGGCTGTCCCTGGGCAGCTTCTGTTGGCCACAAAGACGATGTGCGACGCCTCTCGCACGAGCTTCAATAGACCGCTGCTTCACGCGCGTTGGACACTCGACGTATCCAAGTCGCAAGCAAGGTCCTCGATGGATGACTTGAGCTGCAGGCGGGTGCCGGTCGGGCCGAGGGCGCCGGTCAGGAGCAACCGTTCCGAGTTGCGAACGCCCACGCACTGCTGGGGCGTCGGTCGTCGCCGGCCGCACTCTGGCGATCGCTGACCACGATGTTGTCGAGGTAGCTGCGTTCAGAGCCCCTTGCCGATGACCGGCTTGAGGATCTGCAGCTCCGGGCGGCCTCCGGCGAGGTCGCGCAGTGACTTACCGATCTCCTTGAAACGGTCGCTCGTACCGTGCGCGGTCAGCGCGTCCTGGTCAGTGTAAAGCTCGTAGAAGAACACCGTGTCGGGTTCCTTGTCGTCCACGTGGAGGATGTACGTCAGCGTTCCCTCCTCGGTGTTGGCGTTGTCGATCGCCGCTTCGAGCGCCTTGACAAGCTCGTCGCGCTTGCCGGGCTGGGCGGGAATGCGGGCGAACACCGCGACCTTGCTGTTTTCACTCATGGCCGACGACCGTACTGCCCAGAGCGCAACGGACCCACAACACTGGAGCGGCCACGACCCCCACGGCATCGGCTGAGAGAAATGAGCAGCGTCGTCGAACGCTGCCTGGTCGCGCGGTCCAGGCGCTGGCGATGACTCGGAACCGACGCAAGCGGCGATCATGCCGAGAAGGTCACTGGTGGGCCTGCAACCTGCTCAACGGTGTCGTCGTCGCCCACCGAGGCCACGAGCGCATGTTCGAAAGCGGCTCGATCGCCGTCTGTCGAGGCGGCGCAATGCTCGAAGCTCTAGCGGTCCAAGCAGCCGGACGAAGCCGCGGTCGACCAACGGCGCCTCACCACGGCTCGAGCGACTTCCGTATTCGCCACCGACGCGCCCAACTGGCCCGGTTTGACTGCCCCACAACGCGCGCCTCTGGCCCTCGTCGACGGTGCCCCCCACCGCCGGGACCGTGGCGCTGATCTGTGCGGGTACCTCCGCACGGTGTAGCAGCGCATCACGGCAGTTCTTGCGCGATTGGTTCGGCACGAGGGTTTGGAGTCGGGTTGCCTTCTACTGTGGAGCGAGCGGGCGGCGAGTGCGCCGGCCATGGTCCTGCGCGTCGGCTAGGCATACCGCCGACGTCGTTCTGCAACGCCTGATGATTCCCTGCGCGTCACTCGATAGATCATCGGCTCCCGAGCGGCGTGTCCCGTCTCGCCGTCTACTGGTCGCCCGTGGCATGTCGCCAGCGGTTGAGAATCTCTTGCACTTGGTGCCAGCGGTCAGTGCCGAACCCGAGTCGTTGCTGGAGTCGCTCGAGCTCACGCACCGAGTTCCGATCCAGTGATGCCGGGCTGATCTCGACAAGGCGGGACAAGGCACGGAGCGCCCAGTACTGACCGAAAGGCTTGTCCTCGTCGAGCAGAGCGTCGACCAACTCCTGCGTCCGGCGGGATCGGGGTTCGCATAGATGTACGCGTAGGCAGCAAGCCGCTGCCCTCGATCGCTGCTACCCAGCCGAGCGCTGACGTCGAAGTCGCTAGGCGGAACCTCAGTCAGCGCGGAGATCATCTTCGACACGATCGCGGTCATCTCTCGGGTTCGCTCGTTGCCCGAAGCCAGCTTCCGGCGGGCCTCGTTGTACTGCTGCGCCAAAGAATCGATCACGTGATCGACCTCACTTGGTCCGGCGAGCGGTGCCGTGTGTGCCTGCCGACTGAGGTCTTCCGCCACTTCGGCCGTCTGCTCGGCATTACTGGCCACACCCGAGGCTCGGCGCGCCTTGCGTAGCGCCGCCTGTGCCGTATCTGTTGCCTTGCGCACATCCCGTTTCAGAGTGAATCCAAGTCCCGAGATCTCGCTGAAGAATGCACCCAGGGCAGCCAACACGACTATCCCGACGGCCAAGACTGGGGGATCGGTGACCTCTAGGTGCCGGCAGACCTGGACCACCACGTCGGAGTCGCTCACCTCGTCGTCGCACACGTCGACGTAACGGAACGTGAGCAGAGCAACGGCGACGCCAGCGAGTACGATCACTCCAGCGCCGACTCGGACCCAGGGGGATACCTGGGCGGGTTCCGGCTCGTCGTCGGAATCGGCCGGATGGTCGAGCCCCATGTCAGACATTTGACGCAAGGCTGCCAGACGGAAGCAACGACGTCTACACGAGTCGGAATGCCCGGTACGCGGCGGCTCGCAAGCCGGCGCGGCGTACAGATCTCCGATCTGTGGCTGCCCCAGAACGCCGGTTATACGGGTGATCCACCTGTCGGAGCGGCCGTCCGGGGAAGATCTTCCCGGCGGAGCGTCCCGAAGGAGGATCTCTGGTGGGTTGGTCTCCGTCATTCCAGTGCGTGGTGCTCGCTGACGGCGAGCGGGTCTATCGGGTTGGCCACGACCTGATCGATGACTTCTTGGAGTTCGCGGTCGGCGCGGGCTCGTCCGAACACGCTGCGGTCCTATGCCCATGACCTGAAGGTGTTCTTCGACGTTGTCGGCAAGGACGTCGGTGAGGTCACGCCGGCCGACGTGCTGGCCTTCGTTTCGTCCCAGCAGCGTCCTCGTGTTGGTGCCGAGAACCTGGTGCGGCTTTCTGACGGGGCGTCGGGGTTGTCGGCGGCGACGATCAAGCGCCGGTTGGCCGCGGTGTCGAGCCTGTATGGCTATCTCGTTACCCGCGGCGATGTGGGCGTGGTGGCCAACCCGGTGCCGCGGGGCTTGCCCAGTCGACGAGCCCGCCGGCGTGGCCAGCGGGGAGTTCCGCTCGTGCGGGGCGTGCGTCGGTTGCCTCGCATCCTCGAGCGGGCCGAGGTCGAAGCGCTCACGGCAGCGCTACGCACCGAGCGTGACCGGGCGATGATTCGGGCCATGGTGCTGGGCGGGCTGCGCCGTTGCGAGGTGCTGGGCTTGCGGCTCGAGGACCTGCGTTTGGGCGAGTGCCGGGTGTTCGTGGCCGAAGGCAAAGGCGGTCACGAGCGGCTCGTGCCGATGTCGCCGACGTTCTTCGCCACTGTCGCTGGCTACCTGAACAACGAGCGGCCGCGCGAGTCGGCGACCGATCGCGTCTTCGTCGCGCTAAAGGGACGACGCCGCGGTCAGCCTCTGTCGGCGGAGGGCCTCGACGAGATCCTGTCGCGAGCGCGGATGCGCGCCGGTCTGGTGCATGGCACGTGCCACGAGCTGCGTCACACCTGCCTCACCCGACTGCGCGAAGGGGGGATGGCCCTCGAAGCGTTGCAGGCTCAGGCCGGGCACCGTTCGATCGCTTCCACGCGCGTCTATCTGCACTTGAGTCCGGACTGGCTGGCCGAGGAGTACCGGCGAGCGGCCGAGGCCATCGAGGCCCAGGCGGCGATGGGGACCGCCCGATGAACGCGCTCGCGGTCGTGGCCGCCGCCGAGGTTGTGTCCTTCACCGATCCCGACTGGGACGAGATCGCTCGGCGTGCCCCGCAGATGGCGGCGACCCTGCGCCGGTTTCTCATCGAGCTGGAGCGGAGCGCCGCTCCCGCCGTGGTCGATGTCACCGAGCAGGCCCTGCGCCAGCTCGCCGGCGGCATCGTCCGGCGCGACCCGCGTTGTCGCTCGGTCGCCGGCATCGAACGGCGCCACATCGAGGACTACCTCGACTCGCTGAGATCGAGCCGAGGGCGGACGGTGGCGACGAGCACCGCGCGCCGGCGTTTGGCCTTGATCAGCAAGTGTTTCTCGCATCTCGCCGCCCACGGCGACCCCGACGCGCCACGTGCTGGGCTCATCGTCGCCGCCGACTTCCCGAAGGCGCCGAGGGCGGTCGGTGGGCGGCAGGGCGCGATCCCCAAGCCGGCGCCGGCGCCCAAGCCCCGCCCGCCGAAGGAACCGTCCCGTGTCCCGGTGAAGGAGGTGTCCTGGGAGCAGGTCAGCGCGGCGGCGCCACAGATGGCCGCCACCATGAGCCGCTATCTCGCCCAGCTCGCCGTCTCGGCCCGGCCCGCCACGGTGGTGGCCACCGACCTAGCCCTGCGTCTTCTCGCCGGCCATCTGATCGACAGCGACGACCAGTGCCAGTGCGTCGCCTCGATCGAGCGTCGTCACATCGAAACGTTCAAGAAGGCGATGGCGCGCCGCCCCGGCCGCAAGCCAGGCACGCGGCTGTCGGCGAGCACCGTCCGCAACCGCCTCGGACTGTTGCGAACCTTCTTCGAGCGTGTCATCGAGTTCGACTACGACGACGCCCCAGCCCGGGTGCCGATCTTCAACGACGACCTGCCGATCCTCGACGAGCCGTTGCCCAAGTTCTTGGACGACCCCACCGCGGCCAAGTTCATGGCCGTGCTCGCCGCCGATCCCAACCCCCGCCGGCGGCTGATGGTCGAACTTCTGGCCCGCACCGGCATGCGCTCGGGCGAACTGTCGGGGCTGGAGGACGACGCCATGGTGCACATCGGCGACACCCACTGGCTGCGCATCCCCGTCGGCAAACTCCACAACGACCGCTACGTGCCGCTTCATCCAGTGTTGGTCGAGCTCATCAGCGGCTACCGCGCCCAGCGAGGACCGAGCCGCACCGGTCGACTCGTCGAACGCGACGACGGCCAGCCTTTCGACCGGCGCACCATCCACCGTTACGTCGACACGGTGGCCCGGCGCGCCGGGGTCGGCCACGTCCACCCCCACCAGCTACGCCACACCCTCGCCACTCAAGCCATCAACCGGGGCATGAGCGTCGAGGCCATCGCCGCGCTCTTGGGCCACCGATCCATGGACATGACCATGACGTATGCACGCCTCTCGGATCGCACCGTCGCCGACGAATACTTCCGCGTCACCCAGGCTGTCGAAGCGACCTACGACACCGCCCACCCGCTGCCCGCCGGCACCGCGGGGCCGAACATGCGCCGCCTCGCCGCAGAGGCCCACCGTCGCCTCCTCGGCAACGGCTACTGCGCCCGTCCCGTCGCGCTGGACTGCATCTACGAGACGACGTGCGAGCGGTGCGGCTTCTTCGAGACCGGACCGCAGTTCGTCACGATCCTCACGCGTCAGCGCAACGACGCCCTCGACCAACACGAGCAAGCCCGCGCCGACATCTTCGGCCAACTCCTGGAAGGGATCGACACACAAGCAGGCAGCGTGGTTCCATAACAACGGTCCGACCGGAACGGATCACCCGTATAACGCCGGCTCGGAGGCGCTGGCGCGTGCGGTCGGTCTGTTCGGCCAGCACCCTGATCGCCCTCACCTCTCGGTAGTTGTGGCTGCCGGTACCACTGGGGCGCGGCTCGCTGTCGGCGTGTTCGTTCTGCGTGCGTCTGCGATGAGTTCTCGACCGTCGTAGCGTCGAAACCCGTATGAGCGGATTCGACCCTCAACGTCTCGCGCGCCTCGCGCAGGCGATGCAGCACCATGTCGACGAGGACAGGGTCGGCGGAGTCGTCTGGCTGTTAGGCGCCGGAGATCGGGTGGAGGTCGGTGTCGCCGGCCGGCTCACCCGAGGTGAACCGACGCCTGTCCGCCGCGACAGCATCTTCCGCATCTCGTCGATGACCAAGCCGATCGTGGCGGTGGCGGCGCTCATCCTCGTGGAGGAGTACAGACTGCGGCTCGACGACCCCGTCGACGCGCTGCTTGGCCTGAGAGATTCCGGGGAGGTTGCTCCTTCGGCGCCCCGCCCGGTCGCTTCCGACTGTGCGACGCGCGTCTCGTCGACCCTCGCGGTCGGATCGACGGGGAAACGGTGGCGGCGCAGCGGCCGATCACTCTGGCGGACGTGTTGACGTTCCGGCTTGGCATCGGCATGGACTTCGCCGCGCCTTGGCCGCAGCCGTTCCTCGAGGCGCTGGCCGAGCTCGAGCTCGGCGCCGGTCCGCCCGAGCCGCAGGTACCGCCCGCGCCGGACGAGTGGATGCGCCGGCTCTCGACGCTGCCCCTTCTCTACCAACCAGGCGAGCGCTGGCTGTACAACACCGGGGCCGATGTGCTCGGCGTGCTCATCGCACGCGCCGCCGGCCAACCACTCGAGGTGGTCTTGCGCGACCGCGTGTTCGAGCCGTTGGGCATGGTGGACACCGCCTTCGTCGTCGCCGACGTCCACCGATTCGGCACCTGTTACGGCACCGACCCGACGGGCGAACGGTTCGTCTTGGATCCTCCGGACGGGCAGTGGTCGAGGCCGCCTGCGTTTCCGTCTGGCGCGGCTGGCCTGGTGTCGACGGTGGATGACCTGCACACGTTCGCCCGGATGCTCCTGTCGGGTGGGCGGCTCCCGGACGGCGGGCGCCTGCTGTCGCGCGCCTCCATCGACGCGATGACCACCGACCAGATCGACGTCGCCAGCGGCGCGCCGGGGCCGCTGCCCGACGGCTCGCAGGGGTGGGGCTTCGGTGTCGGTGTGCAGGTGCGCCGGAGCGGTCTCGGGCCTTGCGTCGGGTCGTATGGCTGGGCGGGCGGCATGGGGAGCATGTGGTCGAACGACCCCAGCAACGCGCTCGTCGGTGTCTTGCTCAGCACCGACGCCTTTGCCGGCCCGTTCCCTCCGCCGGCGGTGATCCAGGACTTCTGGACCGGCGCGTACACCGCGCTCGACAACTGACCAAGGAGGCCGTCATGTCGTCGCCTGTTCCGACACCCGATCTGCACACCGGCTTCAGCGCGCCCGGCGCCACGCCGACGCCGTGGGCCGACGTCGTCGGCGTGCTCGAATCGGCCGAGCTGTTCTGGATCTCGACGGTGCGCACCGACGGGCGTCCGCACGTCACACCACTACCGGCGGTGTGGCACGACGGCGCGCTGTACTTCTGCACCGGTCCCGGCGAGCAGAAGGCCCTCAACCTGCGCGCCAACGACCAGTGCGTGCTCACAACGGGCGACAACCGCTGGAAGGCCGGTCTCGACATCGTCGTCGAGGGACGGGCCGAGCAGGTCACCGATGAGACGTTGCTGCGCGCGCTGGCCGCAATGTGGGAGACGAAGTACGACGGCGACTGGCACTACGACGTGCCGCGACGGCGCCTTCCACCACGAACCGGGCATAGCCCAGGTCTTCGAGGTCCGTCCCCGCAAGGTGCTTTCCTTCGCCAAGGGCGAATTCGCCCAGACCCGGTTCCGCTTCGGCGGCTGACCTGCCGACCGCCAGCTCTGCCGCCGGGTCCGTCATCTTCGCGCCCCAAACGCTCGGCGGGAGTCGACTTTCGGTGCCCCCAACGCCGCCTCATGGAGGGCGTCAGGGATCAACGGGGGTTCTCCGCCGCTGCGCGTGCAGCCTATGTACCGTCAGTGGATGCACTCGAGCACACAGCGGTCATTGTCGAAAACTACGACGACGGCATCCGATTCTTTGTTGACGCATTGGGGTTCGACCTCGTTGAGGACTCGCCAGCAACCACGAACGATGGACGTCCAAAGCGATGGGTCGTCGTCAGACCCCCGGCGGCGCAGACCGGCCTGCTCCTCGCTGAGGCCGATGGCCCGCGACAGGTCGACGTCGTTGGCCACCAGTACGCAGGTCGAGTCGGGTTGTTTCTTCGTGTCGATGACTTCGAAGCAGCCCGGCAGCGGATGCTCGATCATGGCGTCCAGTTCGTCACCGAGCCCCGCGACGAACCTTACGGCCGGTTTGCGGTCTTCCTCGACCTCTCAGGGAACAGATGGGACCTACTCGGTCCGTCGCGTGCCTGAGTCGGGACTGCCCTCCGAACGCCGGCTACGTGACAGACCTCCCTGCCCATCGTGAGTCTGCTCCGGCTGGTTGAAGCGCCCCGGGATTCGTGGAGGCTCCAACCCTTGAGAGGATGGAGCGATGCCCAACCGTGGGAAGTATCCCGATGAGGTGCGTGAGCGGGCGGTTCGGATGGTCCTGGATCACGGTCACGAGTACGGGTCGCAGCGCGGTCTCGCCGATGGGTCGGGCTGACGGCCACCCCGTACCGGCGTGACGGGCTCGAAGCGATCATCACCATGCAGTGCGGCCCCGTCCGTCACGAGATCACACTCGCCGAGACCGCGGCGGCGAACCTGACCCGACGGTTGCATGTGCACGAGACCCGCTGCACGGCCGGAACCGGCGAGATCGCTGCGATTCAGGACGTGTTCCGGGCGCTGGTCGAGGACGAGGCGCGGACCCGCCAGATCGCGGGCGACGTGTCGGCCGCGGTCAGCGACGGTCGCAACGTGCTGGTGCTCACCCAGTGGACCGAGCACCTCGACGCGCTCGCAGCGATGCTCGAACATGGCGGTCTCGCGCCGCTCGTGCTCAAGGGCGGGCTGGGGAAGAAGGCGCGGGCTGCGGTGATCGAGCAGCTGAACGCCGATGACGTGCCGTCGGGCCAGCTGTTGCTGGCGACCGGGTCGTACCTCGGGGAGGGGTTCGACAGTCCGTCGCTCGACACCTTGTTCCTCGCGTTCCCGCTGGCGTTCAAGGGGAGGGTCGTGCAGTACATCGGGCGGATCCTCCGCACCACCGACACCAAGACCGACGTCGAGGTCCATGACTACCTCGATCCCGGGCCGGTCTTCCGCAAGATGCACAGCAAGCGGCTGGCCACCTACGCCACCCTCGGCTTCGACAGCGGCGGCAAGGTCAGCACCCGATGACATCGCTGCCGTCGGGCGACCTGCGGGCCAGGCTTGGTCCATGAAGGCCCGGTCGTTGACCCCGAACTGGGTCGAGACGTTCCACGACCTGCAGTCGGCATCAACCGTCGAGGAGTTGTGGGGTGTACTGGTCGCCTGGCACGGCATCCGCAGTTCATCCGCGTGGGACGAGCCGTACCGGTTGTTCACGCGATTCCACAGCCACGACTCGACGAACGCCGAGGTGACGGCGGTGTTGCTGTGCACCGACTACCGATGGCGCAACGCGACCCATCACCTCATCGATCGCCTCGCAGCGGCCGGCGTCCTCGACGATGAACGACTCGACGCGCTCGCCGACTGGTTCAGCGGCGAGGCGTGCGAGATCTCCATCGAGACACCCGACACCCCGCGCCCAGATGGCTCTGCAACAGTTCGACGGCCGATCTGGCCACCACTTCGACGCTGGGCGGCACGACACCAGGTCGAACGCCACCCCGAACGCTGGCGCGACGTCATCGACGCGTCGACGGCACTCGCATCACGCGACGCAGCGGCAACCGTGGCGGGTGTGATGGACGCCGCCGACCACGTCCCACCAGACGACCGCCCGGCCCTCGCCCAGATCGGCGTCCGTCATGGGTCCGGCACCGTTCGCCTCGCGGCGCTCCCGATACTGGCCTCGACCGCCGGTGCCCAGTCCGCGATCTCCGCGGCCCAGCGCGATCCGTCCACCAAGGTGCGGGCATGGACCCCGCGGAACTCCCCATCTGGCTCGGGTCCCAGCGAGCACGATCCGCCCGCATCCTCGGACTCTGCGACGTCAGGTGCGCCGGTCGGCCAGGCGTCGCTCTTCGACCTCCTATGAGTCTTGACTCATAAGTCGTCATTGCTCATACTAGCCGGGTGTGGGAGGTCGAGTTCACCGACGAGTTCGAGCAGTGGTGGACTGGTCTCGACCACGAACAGCAAGAGGCGCTGACTGATCGGATCGACCTCCTAGCCGAGCGAGGCCCTGATCTCGGTCGTCCCGTCGTCGACCGGATCGTCCGGTCGCGACATCACAACCTGAAAGAATTCCGTGCCTCCGAGGGTGGTGCGCTACGGGTGCTGTTCGCGTTCGACCCGCGCCAGCAGGCGATCCTGTTGCTCGGTGGTGACAAGACCGGCGAGTGGAACGACTGGTACGAGTGGGCGATCCCGGTGGCCGACGACCTCTACGACGTGTATCTCGACGAGTTGCGACAGGAAGGACTGATCGAATGAGTGGACACCGCAAGTTCTCCGAGCTCCGCGACCAGGTGCTTGCCCGGCCCGGGGCCACCGATCGGCTCGCCCAGGCTCGCATCGCGACGCTGGAGGAGATCCGTCTGTACGAGCTGCGTCACGCTGAAGCGGTCAGCCAGGCCGAGCTCGCTGGGCGGCTCGACGTCACCCAGAGCGCGGTGTCGAAGCTCGAGCACGCCGACGACGTTCGGGTGTCGACGCTTCGCCAGTACCTTGACGCGCTCGGCGCACGCCTCGAACTCGTCGCAGTGTTCGACGACGATGACCGTCGGGTGCCGATCCACCTCGGACGAGACGACGCCGCCTGACCATCCACGTGTCAGCACCACTCACGCCCAGCAACACATACGAGCCTGCCGCCTGCTCGGGAGCTGTGGAAGCCTTCGAGCTCAGATCGCAGGGGACGTCCCACAAGCCAACGCCGAGAGTGGTGAGGTGCCGCCGTGTCGTTGCCCGGCGTCTCCCAGCAGGGAAGCAGCGAAGTCCGGAGCCAGTCGGAAGTGAAGATGGTGTCTTAGGCGCTCGCTGGCGTCTCAGTGTCAGTTCGGGAAAGGCGTACAGCTCACCGCGAGCTAGCGAACCGGGCGGCCCGAACACGAAAGGCCGGCTCGAAGAGAAAGGGATACCCAGCCTCGCCGTCATGACGGAGGCAGGCTTCAGGCCTGCGTTGAGTGGAGTCGTGATCAGTGACTAGGGATGAACGATGACGCCGGACAGTCCTTCGCCGTTGGCGTAGACGATGGTCGTACAGCCGCCGCTCGCGTTGTCGGCGAACGTGACGTCCCAACGGCTCAGCGTGCCCCCGTCGTTGACGGTGAACACGCCATGCCATGGGCGCGGACCCTGGTCGCCGGTTGTGTCGAAAGCCCTGTCCTGGCCGCCGGCGTTGTATTGCAGGTCGGAGAACGACTGGATCAGATAGGTGTCGATCGCGTTGGTGATCCCAATCGATCCGGCGGTCACGGACGGATCGTTCGCGAACCAGAAGGCCTCGGTATCGCCGACGACACCGTAGTTGCAGGTGATGTTGAGCTCGGCCCGCGTGTTGGTGCTGAGCAGCGACAAGTAGCTGCCGCCGGAAACCCCTCCGCTGCCCGGCAGGTCGTACACGGTACCGACGGAGCCAGGCCCGACCGGACCCGCGACACCTTGCGCACCAGTCGCTCCCGTCTCGCCTTGCGGACCGGGCGGGCCCTGCGCTCCGGAGCCCGGGATGTAGTAGCCCGCGAGGTCGACGATGACGTCGGTCGCGCCGCCTTGGTTGTAGAGGGCGATGTCACCGGCGGTGCCGAGTCTGACCGTGACGGAGTTGGCCACGGGGCCGGGGCCGACCTTGTTGAGATTCGACGTACCGGGGTTGGCTGAGCCTGCCGGATAGACGGTGAGGTAGCCATCCCCCGTCGGGTTCGTGTAGGTGAGGTTCATGACCACGCCGACGGCTTCGGCGGGCACGGTGTTACCCGTCACCTGCACGATCGTGGTCGAGCCGGGTGCGAGCGGGGCCGCCGCTCCGCCCAGCCCGACACCCGTGCGCGAGTCGACCAGCCGACTGGGCACGATCGGCACGAATGTGGAGCCAGCGGGGATCTGTCCCGCCGCTGCGGCCGACAACGACGACGGCGCCGCGACGAGGGCGAGGCATGCCAGCAGGCCGAAAGCCACGGACACTGGCAGGGCGCCCCGAAGGAAGCGGCGCGTCCGGGATCTGTCGTTGGCATGCGTTCTCACCCAAAGACCCATCGGACACCGAACCCTGGACGTGAGCGACTCTTGGGTGTGGTCGCTTGCGGCGGTGGCTGGCTTGCCAAAGTCGAGGGGCAGAACTGGCGATGATGTGGAGCTGGATGCCATCCACCGATACGGATCACATCGCGCAGCAGCCGAGGGCGTGACCGTGTGCGATCGGCACTAGCTCGCGCCGGTCGGGCTGAAGTTGTCGTTTAACGTCGGGCGTGGCACAATCGTGACCATGACGACCGATTCGCTGAGGAACGTCAAGGATCGCTTCTCTGAGTTCGTCGACCGAGTCGAGCGCGAGCACGATCGAGTCGTGGTGACGCGCAACGGGAGGCCGGCTGCCGTTCTGATCAGTCTCGACGATCTCGACAGCCTGGAAGCCACCCTCGAGGTGCTCAGCGACAGCGAAGCGGTTCGCGGTCTGATCGAGGCGGAGGCGGCGGTTGCCGCCGGCGACGTCGTGCGCGGCGTCCAAGCCGTGAAGGCGTTACGCCCGTCGACGTCGCGTTGACGAAACCGTATGAACTGATCGTCGCTGGCCCGGCGGCTCGGGCGATCGCAGAACAACTGCCCGAGGCCGTCAGTGCCGCAGTGATCGAGTTCATCACCGGCGCGCTCCTCGATGACCCGCATCGCGTCGGCGGCGAGTTGCGCAACGAACTGGCGGGAATCTTCAGCGCTCGTCGGGGCACGTACAGAGTCCTCTACCGGCTTGACGACCAGCGAAGCGAGGTCACGGTTCTTCGAGTCGACCACCGCCGCGATGTGTACCGGCCACGACAATGACGAGGACAACATCGGCGCGCCCGTTTCGCGCCACGCTCGCCTCGCCGGCCGTGTGTAGTTCTCTGGCGTGCAGGTATGCCCGCGATGCCCCCTCCTGCGCCATCTCGAGCACGTGACCGGCGTACCGACCATCATGCCGTGCTGGCGTCGGTGGCGTCGGGAACTGCCGCTGGAGGCGGTCGCCCGAGACGAGTAGGCGCGACTGCTCCGCCCGCCACTGGAGGCGCTTCGACCGCGGGGCCGAGAACGGCATCCCGTCGCCCGACGACCCCGCATCGGAGTTCGTGGGGTTCCCGCCTCGCCAGCGCCACGAGCCCTCCGGAGTCGTAAGTGTGACGCGGATAGCGTGGCCGTATGGATCTGCATCTGCAGGATCGCTCCGTCGTAGTGACCGGCGCGGGGTCGAACATCGGCCGTGCCGTCGCGCTGACGTTCGCCGCTGAAGGTGCACGCCTCACGCTCGCCGACATCGATGCCGACCAGACCGAGCGGGTGGCGGCCAGCGCCCTCAAATCGGGGGCGGGGGCGCACAGTTCGTGCCAACCGACGTCACCGACCTCGAGCAGGTCGAGTCGATGATGGCCGCCGCCAACGAGCGCCATGGCTCCGTCGACGTGTTCGTCAACTGCGTCGGATGGGATCAGCTGATGTACTTCACCGACACGACGCCGGAGTTCTGGCAGAAGGTCATCAGCGTCAACTACGTCGGTGTCCTGAACGGGACGGTGCGGCGTTGCGCTACATGATCCCCCAGCAGCGCGGCTCCATCGTGGCGATCTCGTCGGATGCCAGCCGGCAGGGCGAGCCGCGTGAGGCGGTGTACGGCGGCGTGAAGGCGGCCATCAACAGCTTCATGAAGACGGTCGCCAAGGAGAACGGCCGGGCCGGCATCCGCTGCAACGTCGTCTGTCCCGGCGTCACGATTCCCGAAGACGACGAGGAGGTCGGCGAGAACAGCATGTGGCGCGACCCGCGGACGCGATGTTCACAGCCGGAACAACTCGAGAAGGTCGCCCGGAGCCTGCCGCTGCGCAAGATCGGACGACCCCGCGACGTCGCCAACGCCGTCGTGTTCCTCGCCTCGGACGTCGCCGGTCACATCACCGGGCAGGTGCTCTCCGTCTCCGGCGGCTACACCATGGTGGGCTGAGCCGGAAAGCTCAGCGGCGGTAGCGCCCGAAGTCAGGTGGCCGTTTCTCGTTGAAGGCGACGACGCCCTCTCTGGCTTCCGGGGTGTCGATGAAGAGCTCGAGGCTGTCGAACGCGAGCTGTCCGACGCCGGCGATGTGTTCGGTCTCCGCGTTGAACGAGTGTTTGAGCACCTTGAGCGCGGTGGGGGACAGGCGCAGCGCCTCGCCGGCCCAGCTCCGCACCGTGGCGTGGAGCTCCGCCATGGGCACCACGGCGTTGGCGAGACCCCACCGCTCCGCCGTGTGGGCGTCGTACTGGCGGCAGAACATCCACACTTCGCGAGCGCGTTTCTGACCGACCACGCGCGGCGAGGTAGGCCGAGCCGAACCCGGCGTCGAACGACCCCACTCTCGGGCCGGTCTGGCCGAACACCGCGTGCTCGGCGGCGATCGTGACGTCGCAGAGGACGTGGAGCACGTGCCCACCGCCGATGGCGTACCCGTTGACGGCGGCGATGACCGGTTTGGGAATGTCGCGGATGAGCCGGTGCAGCGTCTCCACTTCGAACAGGCCGGTCTCGGTCGGCCCGTAGTCACCGGTCTCGCCGCGTTGTTTCTGATCACCTCCCGTGCAGAAGGCTCGGTCGCCGGCCCCGGTAAGGGCAATGACGCCGACGGACCGATCGACCCACGCCGCCTTGAAGCAGCGGATCAGCTCGTCCACCGTGCGGCCCCGGAACGCGTTGTAGCGCTCGGGCCGGTTGATCGTGATCCACGCCGAGTCCGTCGTCGACCTCGTACACGACGTCGGTCAATTCGTTGAGCTCCACGACGTCGACACTAGATGGACCTGCGACAGCCCCTTCCCGGCCTCCGGCCGGCGCCGCTACTGCTCCGACGCCTGCCGTCAAGCCGCCTGGCGACACCACCAAGCCACCCCGCCCACGCCGGCCAACCCCAAATCCGCCATCGTCTACGGATGCCCGACATGCGACGCCCGCTACCTCGGCGGGCAACGCTGCCCCGACTGCAACACGTTCTGCCGCCGACTCGGGTTCAGGAGAGCCGATCGCATCGTCCGGCGTCCTCGACGATGAACGACTCGACGCTCTCGCCGACTGGTTCACCGGCGCGGCGTGCGAGATCACCATCGAGACGCCGGATGCCCAGCGCCCAGATGGTGCTGCGACAGTTCGACGGCCGATCTGGCCACCACTTCGACGCTGGGCGGCACGACACCAGGTCGAACGCCACCTGGAACGCTGGCGCGACGTCATCGATGCGCCGACGACACTGTCATCACGCTACGCAGCGGCAACCGTGGCCGGTGTGATGGACGCCGCCGATCACGTCTCACCAGACGACCGCCCGGCCCTGGCCCAGATCGGCGTCCGTCATGGGTCCGGCACCGTTCGCCTCGCGGCGCTCCCGATACTGGCCTCGACGGCCGGCATCGAGGCCGCGATCTCCGCGGCCCAGCGCGATCCGTCCGCCAAGGTGCGGGCATGGACCCCGCGGAGTTCCCCATCTGGCTCGGGTCCCAGCGAGCATGATCCGCCCGCATCCTCGGCCTCTGCGACGTCAGATTCGCCGGCCGGTCAGGCGTCGCTCTTCGACCTGTCATGAGTCTTGACTCATAAGTAGCTACGCTCATGCTGGTCGGAGTGTGGAGGTCGAGTTCACCGGCGAGGTCGAGCAGTGGTGACCGACCGGCAGGCGATCCTGTTGCTCGGTGGTGACAAGACCGGTGAGTGGAACGACTGGTACGAGTGGGCGATCCCGGTGGCCGATGAGCTCTACGAGGTGTATCTCGACGAGTTGCGTGAGGGAGGACTGATCGAATGAGTGGACACCGCAAGTTCTCCGAACTCCGCGGCCAGGTGCTCGCCCGGCCCGGTGCCGCCGGTCGGCTTGCGCAGGCTCGCGTGACGACGCTGGAGGAGATCCGCTTGTACGAGCTGCGTCACGCTGAAGCGGTCAGCCAGGCCGAGCTCGCTGGGCGGCTCGATATCACCCAGAGCGCGGTGTCGAAGCTCGAGCACGCCGACGACGTTCGGGTGTCGACGCTTCGCCAGTACCTCGACGCGCTCGGCGCACGCCTCGAACTCGTCGCCGTGTTCGACGACGACGACCGTCGGGTACCGATCCACCTCGGACGAGACGACGCCGTCTGACGACCCACGTGTCAGCACCACTCACGCCCTCAACGCATCGGAGCCCGCCGCCTGCTCGGGAGCGTGGAAGCCTTCGAGCTCAGATCGCAGGGGATGTCCCATTCGGGGCGGGTTGACGGCGCGAGCGGTGTAGACAAATCGACGATGCGGGTGCGCGGCCGGTTCCGATCGGACACCTGCGAGTAGGGCGGTGTCAGCCTTCAGCGTCGGCGGTAGACGTCGGAGCGGTGAGCGATCGTGTCGATCACGATCGTCGCGCGTCCGTCGTCGATGCGGTAGACGATCCGGTAGTCGCCCCGACGGGCGCTGTGGAGACCCTCGAGTTCGAAGCGCAGCGGACGACCAACACGATGCGGGTTCTCGGCGACGCTCGTGTAAACGAACTCGATGACGGCGGTGGCCACCTTCTCCGGCAGGCGTTCCAAAGCTCTGAGCGTGGGGCTTGCCCACTGGACGTCGTATGTGGCGTCGTCGGCGGTCACTGCTTGCGGAGTCGAGCGAGCGCCTCATCCTTCGAGAGCTTCTTCGTCGCGCCCTTCGACCGCTCGAGCTCGGCCTCGCGGATGTCGGCGAGCACCGTCGCGTCCGACAGGATCTCAAGGGTCTCTTCGAGCGACTCGAGGTCTTCGACGCTCAACACGACGGCGGCAGGACGACCGTGCTTGGTGATCACGACGCGACCGTGCTCTCGCTCGATGCGCTCGACCACTTCGGACAGTCGGTTCTTCACGTCCGCCAACGGGAGTTGCTCAGCCATCGACATGGCCAGAAGTATAGCTACATCGTCGCTTGGGGTTTGTCGCCCACGTCGGCCCAGCCGCACAGTCAGCCGCGTCGCGTAGCGGGCGAGGTTCTCCTGCATCTAGCTGGCATTACGTGTCCAGCGGGGTCGACCTGCAAACCTCTGTACAGGGGTTCTATTCCCCTCGTCGCCTCCAGCCGTCTGCCTGCTATCATCGCAGGTAGATGGCTATTTTCGTTCTGTCCGGTCGTGACCGTGAGTGTCCGCTGGTGTCCAGGACTTTCGCGCCCAAAACGCGTCCTCTTAGGCCCTGGCGCGTCAGGGACGGGGGTGAGATGGGCTTCGTCGAGGCGCAGCGACAAGTACCGCGCCCGCTACCGGGACCCGCTCGGGCGGGCGCACTCCAAGATGTGCACCCGCAAGACCGACGCTGACCGCTTCGTCCGGGACATGCAGTCGGAGACCCACCCGTACGGAGGCAGAGCCGACCGTGCTCCTGCAACCGGCGGGATCAGGTGAGCATTCCTCGTCGTGACACTCTGGCGGGCCGTGGGCCGGGCGTTCGACAGCGGTCAGGACGAGAGCAGCTCGGTTTGGATCGGGGCGGGGAACCGCATCGTGAAGCGGGTGTCGCCCAACTCGTGCTCCAGCACGCGTGCGGTGGCCTCGACCTGAGCACGGCGAGCCGGTGGCACGTCGGTGAGCCACCCGAGCGCGATGGTGCCGTCCTTCCGTTGGACCCAACTGCCCACGACGCGGCCGTCGACCCAGATCGTGGGTCCGGCGTTGCCGTTGCGGTCGACGACGTGCGACGCGACCCTGGCGTCGAGGTACCAGCGCCGGTCCTTCCAGCCCATCGTCGTCGGATCGAGGCCGGGTAAGAGCGCCACCCACTTCGACGATCCACGCACCGCGTCGAGGTCGTCGGGCGCGAGCCACGCGTCGATGTCACCGTCGGCGGTCTCCATCGCGACCACGACCGCGCCCGCGTCGTCCAGAGCGCGCCGGGTGTCGCGGACCGTCCAGCCGGTCCACCACTGCACATCCGCGGTCGTCCCGGGGCCGAACGCGTGCAGCCAACGTCGGACCAGCTGGGCGGAGGCCTCACGTGGATCCATGCCGACGATGCCCCCGGGCACCCAGTCGTCCATCGCGGCCCAGCGGTACTGGCTGTTGATCCAGGAGCCCATCGGGCGGCCCCGCACCACGACACCCTCGAAACCGAGGTGCAACATGATGCGCACGTGTGCCTGTTGGGTCGCGGCGTACGGCTTGCCCGGCGCCAGCTCGATCGGTTGCCGCAAGGCGGGAACAGCGTCGCCGAGCTGACGCGTCGACGCCTCACCCGCCCGGTGCAGCGCAGCCAGAACCTGCTCCTTCGCCGACGCGATCCAGTCGTCTCCGTGGTCGGAGATGCCGTTGTCGGCGAGCAGCTTCACGAACCTGCGGTGCTCGGGCCCCAAGAGCTTCGTCGTCGATGATGCGTGGGCCATCCGCGCCACCGCCGGGGTCGCGACCCACAGGGTGCGCCGCATCGCGTGGAACCGGATCACGCTTCGGGCCTCGTAGAGCGCGGCCTCCACCGCCGCGATCGACGGGTGGCGCATCCGGGCCAGCGCCGAGAGGAACACCGACACCGGATCCGAGGAATGCAGCGCCACGACCGTGTCCGCGATCGCCGCGACGTCGTCGGTTCGTGTCGAGGGGACCAGACGATGGCGGCCCGCCAGCCGAGCGCGTCGTTCGCCGACCGTGATGCGTCGCGTTCCCACAGGTCCATGATGACCGAGCGGGACGAGGGCACCGAGGGCCCAGCGGCTCGCGCAAGTCGGGAACATCCACAGGGCCGGTTTCCCGGGCGGATCGCAGCCAGATCCCACCGAATACGGCCGACGCACCGCGTCGCAGACAACCTCAGTCCGCTGTGTGTCCCCTATCGCCGCGTTGACGGCAGCCCCTCGCTCGTGACGAAGCCCAAGGGCCCGGCTGTCGATCGCACAGGGTTGGCGGTCGCCGGGCGCGGGTGGCCACCACCCCGACCCCAGATGGGTCGAGCCGGTGGAGGGGCGACGCGCCGGTCGCCGCCACTCCTCTACGCTGCCGCCGGGATGGCCCGCAACGAGGCGCCACCGTGCCGCGAGGAGAACTGCCATGGCTGACGAGACCGAGCCCACGACCAGCGCGGAGGCACCTGCCGCCGACTCGACCGACGTCGCTGCTGCGGTCGTCACCGATGGCGCCTACGCCCTTGTCGTTGCCGATTTCTCCGACATCGACGCGGCGTGGGAGGCGTACGAGGAGCTCGACCAGGTGGCCGACGCCGCCAGCTTGAAGATCGAGGGCGTGCTGGTCCTGAAGAAGGGCGACGACGGCACCGTCGAGGTGCAGAAGCTCACCGACCGCAGCGCGCGGCGGGGCCTGAAATGGGGCGTCGTGGGGGGCGTGGTGCTCGGCGTGCTGTTCCCGCCGTCGATCATCGGCAGCGCCGCAGTGCTGGGCGCAGCCGGCGCGGGCATCGGGGGCCTCCAGAAGCGCCACCACCGCAAGGAGCTGGCCGAGGAGCTCACCGACGCCATCGACCCGGGCCACTCCGGGCTCGTGCTGCTGGTGTCCGACCCCGCTGCGGTCGAGCTGCAGAAGGCGCTGGCCAAGGCCGACCACATCGTGCAGAAGGCAATCGACAAGGCTGCCGCCGAGGAGATCAAGGCCGAGGCCACGGCGGCCGAGGCAACGGCGGACGACTCGACCAAGGCCTGACGAGCAGGCACCGACGAGCAAGATCGAGGCGCTCCCGACCGAGCTCCAGCTCGACGCGGGTCGACGAGGTTGCTCGCCACTAGGAGGTTCCCGGCCGTGCCAGCGGCCATCCGCTGTGTCTCCGACTCCTACGGACGAACGTGGATGATCGTCTTTCCCCTGCGTCGCTCGGTGGGGTTCAGGGCGGCAACAGCATCGTCGAGGGTCGCCACGTTGCCGATATTCGTCCGCAGTCGTCCGTCACGCACCCGCCGCACGACCTCACCCAGTTGGGCACGATCGGACTCGACAACGAAATCGACAGCCAGACCATCGGCGGGGCGCGCCTCGACTGGGCCGACGACGGACACCAGCCTTCCCCCCGCACGAATCAGACCCGCGGACCGCTTCTGGATGTCGCCGCCGATGACATCGAAAACCAGATCGACTCCTCCGACGTCCTCCAGCGCGTCGTTGTCGAGGTCGAGGAACTCCTGCGCGCCGAAGTCGAGCGCCATCTGACGGTCGGCGGCGCGTCCGGTGCCGATGACGTACGCACCGAACTCACGTGCGAGTTGCATCACCATCGACCCGACTGCGCCGGCCGCGCCGTGCGCAAGGACGCTCTGCCCCGCCTGAAGGCGGCCGTGGTCGAACAGTCCCTGCCACGCGGTCAGGCCCGAGATCGGCAGGCTCGCACCCGCCGTGAAGTCGACATCACCCGGCAGCGGCGCAAGGTTGCGTGCCTCGACGGCCACATACTCCGCGAGAGTGCCGTCGCGATGCCAGTCAGTGAGGCCGAACACCCGCTGCCCCACCGACAGTCCCGTCGTGCCATAGCCGAGGGCGGTGACCACTCCAGCCAGCTCATGGCCGGGAATCGACGGTGTCCGGTCGCGGTCGAGGCGATCCGTCCAGGTCGACGGCCACTCCATCTCGGTCGGGACGAAGCCCGACGCATGAACCTGAACCACGACGTCATTTATCGCTGCCGGTGGCACGGGCCGCTCCACCAACGTCATCCCAGCCGTCCCCGCGGCCTGATCCGTCACCACGATCGCCTTCATCCGGCACCTCCCCGAATCCAGCCCTCGCCTACAGGTGATCACAATGAACGTTATCGTCCGAACAAGACTGACGCGGCCAGGACCGAAGTCCCTTCGACGAGCTCGCTACCGACAGGCGACCATCCGGTGTGACGGCGTGCGCGGCATCGACACTTCGGCACTTACCGGGTGCCCAATTGCTCAAGCCCCTCGAGCGGGGGCCCTGTCGTCGGTTGTGGAACGGCATCTGGTACCCGTCGCAGGCTCCCAATCCCGACTGTCCTCGCGCTGAGTCGACACGCCGGCCTGGTCGCGGTGACCAGGCTCCGCACGATCGTGGTGCTCATCTGATCACTGGCCTTTCCTGCGACGCCGGATGGCTCAGGTCGTGTCTGCAACTACGGTCGCGCGGCAGACTTTGCGGGCGACAACCACGACTGCGAGGCCAACGCGATGCGAGGAACAGTCCGCGACGCTCGGGTCGTGATCACGGGAGCCACATCCGGGATCGGTAAGGCGGCGGCACTTGGCCTGGCCCGCCAGGGCGCACGCTTGACGATCGTGTGTCGGAACGAGGAAAAGGGCCATGCAACCATCGCCGAGCTGCGCGACGCGGTTCCAGGGACGTCGGCGGACATCGTCCGATGCGATCTCGCAGACTTGGCGTCGGTACGCCGCGCCGGGCACGAATTGACCGAGCGTTACGACGCCATCGACGTGCTCATCAACAACGCCGGTGTCAGCAACACGGAGTCGTCGCTCACCGCCGACGGTTTCGATCACATGATGGTCTCGAACTACCTCGGACCTTTCTTGCTGACGCACCTCGTGCTCGACAGCGTCAAGGCGGCGGCGCCGGCGCGTATTGTCGTGGTGGGCTCCGAGGCGCATCGGATGGCGGGACCGTTCAGCCCGGAGCGGTTCGAGGATCTCGGCCGCTACGGCGCGTTGAACAACACGTCTGCCTACGGGCGCACCAAACTGCTCGACATGTTGTTCACCAACGAGCTGGCGCGTCGTCTGGAAGGTACCGGGGTGACGGCGAACAGCATGTGCCCCGGCCTGGTGGTGACCAACTTGCTCGACTTCGGGCCGCTTCGTCCGATCATGGAGGCCGCCGCGCGTACTCCGTTCGTCAACACACCGGCCGAGGGCGCCCGCCTCGTCGTGAGACTCGCTGCGGACGCCGCCCTCGACGGCGTCACCGGCCGCTTTTACACCACCACGCCGGGCATGAGGTTGATCCCTCCCGTCCCCGCGATGCGCGACACCGAACTCCAACGCCGCATCTGGCAGCGGACGGAACAGCTGGTCGGGTTGACACCCACCGCTTGACTCAGGCGTGCTCTCGGGGGCCAACCCAGCGCCCTCGTATACGCCCACACACGCGACCGACGCCACCTGGGTCTGGAAGTGCGTCCTTTGGTCATACCCGAAGTGGCGGCGGCACTTCTCCCACCGGGCGCTGCGCACGCGGCAAGGCCGGTGGTGGTCATGCGGACGGTGTCGGCCGGTTGAGCGGCTCGAACCTCGCGGTGAAATGGCGTAGTGAACGCGGTTCGTTCACGATGCGGTATCCGGCCAGCTGGCCGGCATTCTCGGCAACCGTCTCGCAGACCTCGATCACGTAGTCGATGTGGCTCTGTGTGTAGGTGCGCCGCGGGATGGCCAGACGCACGAGTTCCATCGCGGCGGGTACCTCGGTGCCATCGGGCTGAAGGCCGAACATGACGCTGCCGATCTCGCAACCGCGGACGCCTCCGGTCTCATACAGCGCCACGGCCAACGCTTGGCCGGGGTACTGGTGCGAGGGGATGTGGGGTAGCAACGCTCGGGCGTCGAGGTAGACCGCGTGACCACCGATGGGCTGAACGACTGGCACACCGGCGGCGAGCAGCGCGTCGCCGAGGTACGCGGTGGAGCGGATCCGGTAGCGCAGGTAATCGTGTTGCACGATCTCCCGTAGTCCTTGGGCGATGGCCTCCAGATCGCGCCCGGCGAGACCGCCGTAGGTCGGGAACCCTTCGGTGAGGATCAGCAACGTGCGGCACTGATCGGCGAGGTGTCCGTCGTTCATGGCCAGCCACCCGCCGATGTTCGCGAATGCGTCCTTCTTGGCGCTCATCGTCATGCCGTCGGCGAGCGAGGCCATCTCGCGCACGATGTCGCGCACATCTCGGTCGTGCTGACCGGCCTCGCGTTCCGGATGAACCAGGCGTTCTCGGCGAAACGGCACCGTCCAGGAACAGCGGCACGCCGTGGCGGTCGCATTCGCGGTACACCCCGCAGGTTCTCGAGCGAGACCGGTTGGCCGCCACCGGAGTTGTTCGTGATGGTGACGAACACCACGGGCACGTGCTCAGCGCCGCGGTGAGTGATGAACGCGTCCAGGGCGTCGAGGTCCATGTTCCCCTTGAACGGGTGGAGCGACGATGGGTCGCGCCCTTCGCTGATGACGAGATCGACGGCCTCGGCACCCGTGTATTCGACATTCGCTCGCGTGGTGTCGAAGTGGGTGTTGTTCGGCACGGCAAGCCCCGGTCCCCCGATTGCGGTGAACAAGATCTTCTCCGCGGCTCGACCCTGATGGGTGGGGATCACGTGCTCGAAGGGAAACAGATCCTGCACGCTCTCGAGGAACCGGAACCACGACGGCGAACCGGCATAACTCTCGTCGCCGCGCTGGATACCCGCCCACTGATCGCGAGACATCGCACCGGTACCGGAGTCGGTGAGTAGATCGACGAGAACGGCGTCGGAACGCAGCGCGAACAGGTTGTAGCCGACCTCGCGAATCGCGCGCCGCCGTTCGTCGGGCGTCGTCATCAACAACGGCTCGACCGAATGGATTCTGAACGGCTCGATGATCGTGCGAAACGCCATCGCGCCATCATTGTCCGCCATTGGCATGTTCCAGCGCCGAAGGTACGGCTGGCTGGCCGACCGTGACGGCTGCACCGCCGGCGACGACACCGCACCGGTGACCTTCACGTGCGCACTCGGTCAACCCGCTCCGGCCAACATGCCTTCGTGCTCGGCGCCTGCACGATCACCAACAGAGTGGGCTCTACCAGGCGCCCATGGTCACGGCGTGTCGAGCCCCGCTCTCGTGGCGGACCTCGGTGATGGGCGTCGCCATGGCTATGGTCGCGGGCATGTCGACGACCGACTCCGCGATCCACGGCGACGCCGCGCTCGACGAGGTGAACCGCCTTGTCGACGAGCTGCTCGACGCGTGCCCCGACCCTGCCGCTGATCAGACGAGGTTCGCCGGTGAGCAGTTCGACCGGGGGTTGGCCTGGGTGCACTTCCCGGTGGGCCTGGGCGGCCGCGGTGTCTCGCCCAAGTACCAGCCGGTCATCAACGATCGCGTCTTCGCCGCCGGTGCCACGAACCCGTTTCCGCGTAATCCGATGGGCTACGGGATGTGCGGTCCGACGATCGTCGAGTGGGGGACGCCGGAGCAGAAGCAGAAGTACCTCCGCCGTATCTTCACCGCGGAGGACATCTGGTGCCAGCTGTTCTCGGAGCCGGGCGCCGGGTCCGATGTCGCCGGGCTGGCGACGATGGCGGTGCTCGACGGCGACGAGTGGGTGCTGAACGGGCAGAAGGTGTGGACCTCGCTCGGCCATCGTGCGCGGTGGGGGTTGATCATCTGTCGAACTGATCCGGCGGCGGTCAAGCATGCCGGCATCACGGCGTTCGTGGTCGACATGCACGCGCCGGGCGTCGAGGTGCGCCCGTTGCGGCAGATGACGGGTGGGGCCGAGTTCAACGAGGTCTACTTCACAAACGTCAGAGTGCCTGCCGACGAGATCCTCGGGCACCCGGGGGAGGGCTGGCGGGTGAGCCTGACGACGCTCATGAACGAGCGCACGGCGATCGGTGGTTCGACACCGCCACGCGGCTCGGGGCCAATCGCCTCGGCGCTGGAGCTCTGGCGGACGCTGCCGGAGACGGCGCGATCGCCCGCCGTGCTCGATCGGCTGATGCAGGTGTGGATCGAGGCTGAGGTGATCCGGCTCAACAACCTGCGAGCGTCGAGCAACCGGAAGATGGGTGTGCCGGGGCCGGAGGGATCGATCGGGAAGCTCGCCTCGGCCGAGAACAACAAGCGCGTGTACGAGGTGTGCATGGATCTGCTCGGCGCGCAGGGCCTCCTGTACGGCGGCTACGAACTCGAGGACGACTCACGGCCGGCCGCAGGCGACGATGCCGTCACACGTGCCTTCCTGCGCAGCCGCGCCAACTCGATCGAGGGTGGCACGTCCGAGGTCCTGCGGAACATCCTCGGCGAGCGCGTGCTCGGCCTCCCCGGCGACGTCCGCGTCGACCGCGGCGTGCCGTGGAACACAGTGCCGCGCGGGTAGCGCCACCATCGTCCTTCCCGCCTGCGGGCCAGCGGCGGTTCCGTCACCCCGGCTGATGTCGGCGTGCCCGTTACCACCGGCGCGGCCAGAGTGGGGGAGTGAGCGAGCCCGAACGAGTTGACGGGGTCGTCGCTCGTTCGCGGGTGAAGACAGGCGGCGTATACGAGGTGGGTGGGTGCTCGTCGCGAGGGCACCAGATGGACGGGCCGTCCACCCCGCCAACTCGACGAAGCGGGCGCAGATCCTCGACGGTGCGCCACGTGTCTTCGAACGGGTCGGCTAGGTAAACGCGAAGCGTTGCTCGGGGTTTCGAGTCGAGCGCGCGATCCTCACCCGCCTGTTACGAGGCGTTTGGACGACGTCGCGCCCGACTCATCCCAAGCGGGCCCCCGGCTGGCTGTCAGCTGGCGTCGGTGACGGTCTTGTAGGTGCCCAGCTGGCCTTCGAGGTTGATCAGTGACCCGTCGGACACGAACGTGCCGAGTTGCTTTGGGTCGCTGACCTTGTACTGGGTCATCTGGCCAGACTCGACGAGATATGCGTCCTTCAGGCCGTCAAGCTTCGATGTCACGCCGGGTAGCAGGGCGGGAGCGGGCACCTGGATGGCGTGAGAGGCCAGCGCGATGTTGGCCCGGTTGAGCCCGCCGCGGTAGCTCGCCGCCTCTTTCAAGATGGCGACCATGTACCACGCGTAGATCCACCCGGTGAAGTAGGTCGACTTGTTCGGGTCGAGGCCCGCCTTCGTCATCACGTCGAAGTAGGTCGAGATGAACGGGTCCTTGGCGAGGGCCGGGTCCAAGGAGTCCTTGTAGTACACGATCGTGTAGGTGTCTTTGCCGGTCAGCCCTTGATCGATCAAGGGCTGGAAGACCTGGTTCTTGAAACCGCAGGTGGCCGAGAGGATTACCGTCGGATGCCACGGGCCCTTCTCCACGTCGGCCAGGGCCTGCGTGCAGAAGGTACCGGCGGTCTGGATCAACAGCACGTCGGCCCCGGAGGCCGCCGCGCTCGTGTACTGGTTGTCGACGTTCGGCGCCGTGGGATCGTGTGGGTAGTCAGCGATCAGCTGGATGTTGGAGCCCTCGATGAAGTGCTTGAAGCCTTTCAAATAGGCCTTCCCGAAGTCGTTGTTGAACGTGATCGACACGACCTTGACGCCGTTCGGGAACTTCTGCTTCAACCACTCCGCCCACAGACCGGCCTCAGAGAAGTAGTTCATTGCTGGGGCGCCCGTCGTCCAGGGGTGGTTCTCGACATCGCCCCACTGCGGCGCGCCGGTCGCGTTCAGGAGCTGGGGCATGCACTCCTGGTTGGTTTCGTCCCAGATGCCGAGGTTGTTCGGCGTGCCCAGCACGGAGTCGAGGACGGCGTACTTATTGGTCGCCAGCGCCTCGTCGACGTTGGTCCTCGTGGCCGCCGGCGCGTACTGGTCATCTTTGCCGTCCAGCACGATCTTGCGCCCGTCGATGCCGCCGTTCTGGGCCACGTAGTCGTAGTAGGCCCGCCCGCCGTCGTAGATCAGGGCGTACCCGGCCAGTGGCCCTGACGTCGGGTAGCTGGCGAACATATCGATCTCGCTGTTGGTGATGCCCTGGTTGATGTCCCAGTCCGACGGACACTTCGACACGTCGATGGTGTAACCCGACGGGCCGACATACAGGTTCTTGTTGTTCGGGTCCTGGCCGTACTTGCCCGTCCCCGCTGCCGGGATGATCGGCGCGGCGGCCGCCGTCGTCGTTGTTGGTCCACCGCTCGTCGGCGCCGAGCTGGCCGCCGCTGTCGTGGGCGCTGCCGTCGTCCCGGCCGCTGTCGGCGCAGTGCTGCCTTTGTTGTCACCTCCACATGCCGCCGCCACCAATCCCAACGACACGAGCAGCGTCGTTGGTGCCAGCCACCGTTGCTTCGTCACGAAATCCCCCCATGTTCGTCGACATGCGAATGCGGCCAGGAGCGCGGCTGCCGGGGCATGACAAATCCCCCGCAGGCGGCTAGACCGCAAGCGCGCCAATGGTTGCCGTCACGGCCCCGACCTGTGCTCCGAGGCCCCTTTCCGGCGCCGGCACCTCCCCAAATCCGGCGTCGACCGGGGGCACGCTAACAGATCCTTGGCGAGACGTTTGCCACGCCACCATCAACGAATACCGCTGGTTGTATAGGACAAGAATATGGTTGTAGAAAGCAAGGGGTTGGTGCGCTCGACCGGTTCAATGGCGGTGGTGGGGACCTGAACCGAGCCGGCAGACGGTGTCACATGCTGCACACATGCCATCACAGTCCATCCCCGAACGCAGTTCAGGGACACGACCGAGGCGTGATCTGACGCGTAGTGCGCTCCGTTGCGACGACATGATCTTGTGCGAGCGTTCTGCGTGTTCCGGGAACGGAAGATCGGGACGGCTGCGATCCCGGTTCTAGAGGTCGCGACGCATGATGGGCCGACTCGGGTACGTGCGGCCGATCTCGTGGAAACCACACGCAACAAACGTCCGCATCGTTCCGGTGAACAGCGCTGATCCGCTGACCCGCTCCGCCTTCAGCGCGTCGATGTCCACGGGATGACCCTCGAGTGCGGTGGCGCCGTGAGAAGCGGCGTGAGCAACGGCTGCTTCGAGCAAGGCGGTCGCGACGCCGAGGGACCGATGTAGTTGGTCAACGGCGAAACAGGTGATCCACCAGACCCGAGGTTCGTCGTCGAGAATGCGCCGCAACGCACGGTTCCGCTCGACGAGGGGAACAGCGCTGCGAGGCATCACGCGCACCCAACCCGCCGGTGTCGCATCGACGTAGGCCAGAACGCCCGGAGCTACCGAGGACGATTCGATCTCGGCGTGCAATGCATCGCGGTTGTTCGTCAGCGTGACGCCGTCGAGCGGCGGGTCCATGAACCGCTGGCACCAGCACCAGCATGGATCGTTGCCGCGTCGACCGAAGGCGGTGACGATGTCGTCCCAACGCTCGCGGGTCGCCGGCGTCGTGTGAATGATGGCCATGAGTGGGAACAATCTTCTCACCCTCGCGCCGAATGCAGGCGACGACCGGTATGTCTCATCGTGTGCCACCTCGCCGCTGCGTCGCGCGCCTCGGGACACGCAGCCTCTACCGGACCCGGGGCGGTTCACTCGGGGATCTGTGTTGACAAGCAGAAGGGATGCCCGGCGGGGTCTACCAAGACCCGCCACCTGTCGGGTGCAGGTTGGTCGGCGGCTAAGGGGCACACCGGACACGAGCGGGAGCACGATGAACACGTGGCGCACGGAACGGTCGGCGATGATCGGTGCGCTGCCCGCGTAGGCGAGACCGGCCACCGCCGCGAGCAGGGCGGCCTTCGTTCTCGCGTCCACATAGCGCGTGGCCGGCGGGGAGTCAGGGTTGGTCGGCTGCGGTGATGCCGTCGGCGTGGCCGGGGGGCCACTGGACCAGCTCGATGCGGTTGCCGTCCGGGTCGGCGAGCATCGCGGTCCAGAAGTCGGGCGTGCCGTCGGGTGAGGTGGGTTCGTCGACATCGACGCCCAGCGCCGTGAGCTGCGTGCGCGTGGTCTCCATGTCGTCCACTTGGATGACGAGGTGGCTGAGCGGCGAGTCGCCGTCGGTTGGTGCGTAGTCGGGGTGGTGGACGAGCTCGAGGGTGACGAAGTCGTCGCCGGGGAGCTTGAGCATGGTGAGGTGGCCGATGTCGGTGTCGGGGACGTCGCCGATGACCTGGTAGCCGACGGCTCGGTAGAAGACGAGGGAGCGTTCGAGGTTGGTGACGCGCAGGCCGAGGTGGAGGGCCCTCATCGGTTCTCCTCGAGGGGTCGGTAGGTGTGGATCGCGATGCCGCCCCGGAACGTGCGGGCGTCGACCAGGTCGAGCCGCAGCGGTGCGTCCAGGGCCTGGAAGAGGCTGGTGCCGTGGCCGATCACGGCCGGGTGCAGGACGAGGCGGTACTCGTCGATCAGGTTCTCGCGGATCAGCGAGTCGATGAACCGCTGGCCGCCGTGGGCGAGGATGACGCCTCCGGGTTCGCGCTTGAGCTGGTCGATGTCGTCGGCCAGCGCGCCGCTGGCGATCCGCGTCTCGTCCCAGTCGGCGTGGGTGAGCGTCTTCGAGAAGACCACCTTCGGGATGTCGTTCATGGCGTCCGCGTAGACACCGGTACCGGTCGCCCACACCTGGGCCATGACCTCGTAGCTGACCCGGCCCATGATGTGGGTGCCGGCCTCGCGCAGCGACGCCGTCTTCCAGGCCACGACGTCGTCGGCCTCGGGCGGGAGCCCCCATTCCTCGTAGCCGTGCGCGCCGTGGACGAAGCCGTCCAACGTCACGCCCATTTGCACCACGACCGGTCGCATCAAGCGAACCTCAGCTGTTCGACGAGGCCCATGTCGTCACGGCAGGCCCAGTGCTCGACGACCATCCCGTCGGCGACCCGCCAGATGTGGATGAACCTCCAGGTCACCGCCCGCCCCGATAGCGGCACGCCGTTGAGGAGCGGCATGGTCGAGGCTCGGTGTGTTCCGTGCAGCGTGACATGCTGCACGACGAGGTCGCCGTCGGCGACGAGGTGGTGCTGCTCGAAAGAGATGGGGCCGAGGTCGTGGTCGATGGTCGCCAGGATCTGTCGGAGACCCTCTCGGCCCTGTGGTCCGGCGGCGTGGTTCACCATGTCCTCGGCGATGAGGTCGTCGAGGACGGTCGCGTCGTTTGCCTCCTGCCGCCGGGCGAGCTCCCCGACAAGGTTCCTTGCCGAGCGTTCACCCATCGTGTGATCCGAACCGGTGCTGGCGCATCTGGCTGTTCCTCTCGATGTGGAGCCTGGCGGGGTGGAGACGAACTGCAGCGTCGGAAATCATCTGTGTCTGCTGCCCGCGGACACCCGCTCACGAGACCGATGACTGACGGCCGCTCGATTCGTCAACAACAGAAGAAGATCGCAACGCCACTCGCGTTGCAGGAAGGAACGATGCGATGACGACGACGCTAACGGTCGACTTGTTCATCTCGGCCGACGGGTTCGGTGGATCCGATGGCCTGCCGGGCTACTTCGGCTACTCCGGTCCCGACCTCGAGGCGTGGATCGCCGATTCGGCGGCGCCGACGGTGTCGATCATGGGGCGCCGCACCTACGAGATGCTGGCCTCGCTGCCCGAGGAGCATCGAGACAGCGGCTGGGAACAGATGGCCCAACTCGAAACGGTCGTATTCTCCCACACCCTCGAACGAGCGGACTGGCCCAACGCCAGGGTCTGCCGGAACGACCTGGGCGAGGAGGTCGCTCGAATGAAGACGACGTCCGAGGTACCGCTTCGAACCGTGGGCAGCCTCTCGGTCGCTCGCCAGCTCATCAGCGCTGGCCTGGTGGACCGTCTCCGTCTCATGACCTTTCCCCTGTTCGCCGGGCCCGACGGCCGCGAGCCGGCCTTCACCGGCGTGGCATCGACCGACCTCGAGCTCGTCGACCACCACGTCCTCGACGGCCGAGTGCTCCTCATCGAGTACCGACCAACCGGACGCGACATCCCGCGCGCCTGACCACCTCCCACCCACCTGATCGACGGACTCCGCGAGCAGCCACACCAACGCCTGCTCGGAGGCGGTGGCGAGTGCGGTCGGTCTGTTCGCCCAGCGCCCGGATTGCCCTCACATCCCGGTAGTTGCGGCTGCCGGTACTACTGGGGCGCGGCTCGCTGTCGGCGTGTTCGTTCTGGGTGCGTCTGCGATGAGTTCTCGACCGTCGTAGCGTCGAAACCCGTATGAGCGGATTCGACCCTCAACGTCTCGCGCGCCTCGCGCAGGCGATGCAGCACCATGTCGACGAGGACAGGGTCGGCGGAGTCGTCTGGCTGTTGGCGGTAGGAGATCAGGTGGAGGTCGGTGTCGCCGGCCGGCTCACCCGAGGCGAACCGACGCCTGTCCGCCGTGACAGCATCTTCCGCATCTCGTCGATGACCAAGCCGATCGTGGCGGTGGCGGCGCTCATCCTCGTGGAGGAGTACGCACTGCGGCTCGACGACCCCGTCGACGTGCTGCTTCCCGAGCTGTGCGACCGGCGTGTCCTCGTCGACCCTCGCGGTCGGATCGACGGGGAAACGGTGGCGGCGCAGCGGCCGATCACTCTGGCGGACGTGTTGACGTTCCGGCTTGGCATCGGCATGGACTTCGCCGCGCCTTGGCCGCAGCCGTTCCTCGAGGCGCTGGCCGAGCTCGAGCTCGGCGCCGGTCCGCCCGAGCCGCAGGTACCACCCGCGCCGGACGAGTGGATGCGCCGGCTCTCGACGCTGCCCCTGCTCTACCAACCAGGCGAGCGCTGGCTGTACAACAACGGGGCCGATGTGCTCGGCGTGCTCATCGCACGCGCCGCCGGCCAACCACTCGAGGTGGTCTTGCGCGACCGCGTGTTCGAGCCGTTGGGCATGGTGGACACCGCTTTCGTCGTCGCCGACGTCCACCGATTCGGCACCTGTTACGGCACCGACCCGACGGGGGAGCGGTTCGTCTTGGATCCTCCGGACGGGCAGTGGTCGAGGCCGCCTGCGTTTCCGTCTGGCGCGGCTGGCCTCGTGTCGACGGTGGATGACCTGCACGCGTTCGCCCGGATGCTCCTGTCGGGTGGGCGGCTCCCGGACGGCGGGCGCCTGCTGTCGGGCGCCTCCATCGAGGCGATGACCACCGATCAGATCGATGTCGCCAGCGGCGCGCCGGGGCCGCTGCCCGACGGCTCGCAGGGGTGGGGCTTCGGTGTCGGTGTGCAGGTGCGCCGGAGCGGTCTCGGGCCTTGCGTCGGGTCGTATGGCTGGGCGGGCGGCATGGGGAGCATGTGGTCGAACGACCCCAGCAACGCGCTCGTCGGTGTCTTGCTCAGCACCGACGCCTTTGCCGGCCCGTTCCCTCCGCCGGCGGTGATCCAGGACTTCTGGACCGGCGCGTACACCGCGCTCGACAACTGACCAAGGAGGCCGTCATGTCGTCGCCTGTTCCGACACCCGATCTGCACACCGGCTTCAGCGCGCCCGGCGCCACGCCGACGCCGTGGGCCGACGTCGTCGGCGTGCTCGAATCGGCTGAGCTGTTCTGGATCTCGACGGTGCGCACCGACGGGCGTCCGCACGTCACACCACTACCGGCGGTGTGGCACGACGGCGCGCTGTACTTCTGCACCGGTCCCGGCGAGCAGAAGGCCCTCAACCTGCGCGCCAACGACCAGTGCGTGCTCACAACGGGCGACAACCGCTGGAAGGCCGGTCTCGACATCGTCGTCGAGGGACGGGCCGAGCAGGTCACCGATGAGACGTTGCTGCGCGCGCTGGCCGCAATGTGGGAGACGAAGTACGACGGCGATTGGCACTACGACGTGCGCGACGGCGCCTTCCACCACGAACCGGGCATAGCCCAGGTCTTCGAGGTCCGTCCCCGCAAGGTGCTTTCCTTCGCCAAGGGCGACTTCGCCCAGACCCGGTTCCGCTTCGGCGGCTGACCTGCCGACCGCCAGCTCCGCCGCCGGGTCCGTCATCTTCGCGCCCCAAACCCTCGGCGGGAGTCGACTTTCGGTGCCCCCAACGCCGCCTCATGGAGGGCGTCAGGGGATCAATGGGTGTCTCCGCCGCCGCGCGTGCAGCCTATGTACCGTCCGCTCAGACCTCGGCGGTGGTCGTTTCGCGTTCGTGGGCGAGGTCGGCCATCCGGGTCAGCCCGCGCTCGGCCACTCCGGCCAGACGTGTGGCCGCGGCCCGCACCTCGGGATCGTCTCGTCTTGACGGTTCGATACGCGCGGGGTTGAGGGCGCAGCCATTGGCCCAGGCAGCGATGTCCGGCTCGGCGCCGTACGAGCGCGCCGCCAGGGTTCCACGAACCTGCATCTGCGCCCAGTTCAGGGGGTTGTCGGGAAGGTTGCTCGGCGGGCACAAGCGGTTGCGCTCTCGGTCGTCGTCGCGTGTCGCTTCCACAAAGCCGGCAAGCGCCGCGCAGAAGCACGGGAAGCCGACGCGGATCGTCTGAAGTCGGATCTTGTCAGGACCCCAGAGGGGTACCAGTGGCGGGTACTGCAGCCCGGAGGCGGCGCAGTGCACCACGAGCGAGCCGGGCGCCAGTGGGACGACGCCGTGGTCGAGGACGATCTCGCCCGCCCTCACATGCTTGATGTGTCCGAGGCGAACGACGTTCTCAATCGTTCGGAGCAGATCCAGCTCCCAGGCGCCGAGTGTCGGCGTCTTGGCCATCGTGGGAACGATGTCGGTGTCGATCCGAAGCATCACACCGGCAGCCTCGAGACGCAGGAACAGATCGTCGAGTGACTGGGCCTCGGCGGCCGCCGCCATGGTGTCGGCCGCAAGCTGGAGCGCCACCACCGGATTGGGCTGGACGACGGCACGATTCAGCATCCACGGCTCACGCGGCCGCACCCACACGATCCGGTCCGGCGCGACACCGTTCGCCAACAACCACACGATCGCGTCGGTCGCGGTCTTTCCGGATCCGACCACCACGTAGCTGCTCGGCGCCTCGGCCAACGTGGCGAGCTCGTTGACGGCGATGACGCGTACGTCGTCAGCCACGCCGAACGGCGGAGGCGTCGTCGCAGGAATCGTCGGTGACAGGTAGGTGGCGTCGACAACGCGGCGGCGCACATGCACGCGTCTGGTCTCGCCCGAGACCCGAGACGTCACGAGGTGAGAGGAGCCGTCGGAGTGGTACTCGTGGCCCCCGAGGAAGGTGACGCGACCCGAACCGGTGAAGCGGCGAAGCAGGATGTTGTCGTAGTAGCTCTGGATCTCCGAGCGTCGAGCGCGCTCCTGGAGACCCGTTTCCGGACCTTCCTGCTGCACGGCACCGGAACCGAGCACGGTCGATGCGACGCCGTAGAACACCGACGCCTGATGGAGCTGGACGAATGGATACGCGTCCTGCCAATGACCGGAGGCCGCATGACGACGGTCGACGAGCGTGACGTGCACATCGGCATGGTCGATCAGCGCGTCCGTGAAGGCCATGCCCATTGCGCCGGCGCCCACAACGAGGTAGTCGGTTTCCAACGAGCGCGTCGCCATGGTGCCCGGCCTCCACTGCCACGAGTTGGCCGGCAGATACTACGAGACGCCGAGCCGCTTGCGCGTCAGACATGAACGGGTCCGGCGCTGGTCGAAAAACCGTGCGCGGGCGTTCCTGGCCGTCTCTAGGGTGCGGGCGTGGCCTTGCGACTGGTGGCGGTGAGCTTCGACGCCGAGGACCCGGCCGGCGTCGCCGCGTTCTGGGCCGGCGTGCTCGCCCGCGACATGGTCCGGGAGGCCAGCGGCGCTCTGTTGGCGGGTGACGAGACGCAGGTCGGGCTCCGGTTCGTCGCGGCGGCCACGGTGAAGTCCGGACAGAACCGTCTGCACCTGCACCTGACGAGTACCACCCTCGAGGGCCAACGCCGCACCGTCGACACGGCGCTCGGGCTCGGCGGCCGCCACGTCGATGTGGGGCAACGCCCGGAGGAGGACCACATCGTTCTGGCCGACCCCGGCGGCAACGAGTTTTGCGTGATCGGGCCGGGGAACAGGTTCCTGGCCGGCTGCGGCGTTCTCGGCGAGGTCTCCTGCAACGGCACTCGAGACGTCGGCTTGTTCTGGCGCGACGCGCTCGGGTGGCCGCTGGTCTGGGACCACCACGAGGAAACCGCTGTCCAGTCGCCGGCCGGCGGCACCAAGATCTCGTGGGGCGGTCCACCTGTGGCTCCCAAGAATGGGAGGAACCGCCAACGCCTCGACCTTGCTGCGTCGAGCGTCGCGGCGGAGGTGGAGCGGCTGATCGCGCTCGGGGCGATCGTTCTCGGGCGCCGCGACAGCGGTGTCGAGCTGGCCGACCCCGACGGCAACGAGTTCTCGGTCAGCCCCGGCTAGGCCGGACGAGGCGATCGCTCGTGCTGAGCGGCGGGGCTTCTCGACCCCGTGATCGCACGGGCGTCCGCAGGTCCCGGCGACGGCCGCGGTCGACCGATGAATCGGTGGCGCCAGGCGAGTCATACGGACATGGCCAAGGTGCTGACTCACATGTGCATGTCGCTGGACGGGTTCGTCGCCCAGCCCGACGACAACCCAGCGGAGTTGTTCGACTGGTACTGGAACGGCGACGTCGTGGTGCCGAGCGCACAGGCGGCCATGAGCTTCTCGGTCGACGCCGCCAGCGCCCCGATGCTGCGCGATCTCACCTCTGGTTGCGGCGCGCTGATCGCCGGCCGGCGGCTGTTCGACCTGACCGACGGCTGGGGCGACAACCACCCCGCCGGCGCGCCAGTCGTCGTCGTGACCCACCGTCCGCCGCCCGACAACGCGGCAACGCGGTTCCCGCGGACGACGTTCACCGGCAGCGTCGAGGAGGCGATCGCCACGGCGAAGCAGCTCGCCGGTGACAAGTTCGTCACGATCGCCAGCGCTGACATCATCCAGCAGGCGCTCGCCCTCGGCCTCGTCGACGAACTCTGCATCAGCCAGGTGCCGGTGCTGTTCGGCGCCGGCATCCGGTACTTCGGCGAGCTCATCGGCGGCCACGTCTTGCTCGAGGACCCGCTCGTGGTGCAAGGCACGCGGGCGCTTCACCTCCGCTACCGCGTGCGACGGTGACGACCCCACGATTGGACGACGCTCCCCGGCCGGCACGGCGGAGCGGCCGGTTCACACTGCCGTGGCGATGGCGGGCTGGGATGGGCGTGACCTCGTCATCGTCCAGCGCAAGAGCATGAGCAACGACGACACGATCCCGGTGACGGCGAACCCTTTGATCGCCCAGTCCTGCTCCTCCACCCCGTAGTAGCCCCACAGGATCACCTGCACGAAGAACAGCACCCACGTGCCTGGCGCGATGCCGGTGGGGGCGTAGGTACGCCATGCGGTCCACAGGCTTGGCGCCACCTGGACGGCATAGGAAACGCCGAGCACGGCACCCAGGGCGCTCCACCCGCCGATCAGTGTGACACCAGTGAGGAGCACTGCCCATGCGGCGCCGCCGAGCACGGCCGCGCCGGCGCGCCCTCCGAATCGTACGAGCGTCACGAAAAGGAATCCGTAGAAGCAGGCGGTCCCGAGCGTCGCCGGGACACCCGCCCACAGCCCTCGCGCCAGCGCATAGGCGAACCAGGCCAGGTTCGTGATCGTGCCGAGGGCGGTCCACAGCACCGACACCCCTACGACATCGCGCGTGCGCAGCAGCCGCACGGCCTGCGGGACCAGCGACCCGACCGCGAGGATGGTCGCGGTGATGACGGCGGTGTCGGCGAGCGTCATGAGCGAGCAGACTACGACCCGACGCGACGCACGCGCGTGCCGGACCTGACCACGCTGACAGCACGCCCGACGTCAGCGGCAGAATTCGGTGAGCCGCTCGGCAAGGGCTCTGCCCTGCTCGTAACCGGCGCGAGCGGCGGGCGGGCGCGTCGACAGATCCATCAGATTGGTGCCCAATGCGGTGAGGGCGTCGCTACCCGCAACGATGGTCTCGACCCTGCTGCCGCCGGCGCGGAGTTCGTCGTCCTGCGCTGCAAGTTGCCTGCCCCAGTCCAACGGGTGCCGTCTTCTTCCGCCAAGGGGTGACAGCACCAGCCCCCGCCCGCTTCCGGCGCATGTCGGCCGGATTCTCAGCGGCGGCGATGATCCGGCTCGTCCTGTCCATGTGGTCGGTCACCGGCCCAACGGGAACGCGTCCACCTTCAGACTGGACCGGACCAGTCCGTTGCTGGGGTGCAGCGGAAAGGATGGCCGCCAGCAGGTCGGTCGCGCGCCTGCCAGTGAAACGGGACGGCGTCACGCCTCGCCTCACAACGGCTGATGCGGTCCGCGTGGCACGAGGCGGCCGCGGCCGGGGGCGCCCGAAACGTCGCTCCCCGTCGCCACGATCTCGCCGCGGCTGATCGTCACCTCCGGCCAGCCGGTGACCTCCCAACCGTCGTAGGGGGAGTAGTCGGCGTTGGAGTGCATCGAAGCTCCGTCTATCACGCGCGTGGCGTCCGGGTCCCAGACGAGGATGTCGGCGTCGGCTCCGGCTGCGATCGTGCCTTTGCGCGGGCTGAGACCGAACAGGCGGGCCGGGTTGGTGGCGGTGACGGCCACGAAGCGCTCTGGCGTCAGCCGGCCGGTCCGCACGCCGCCCGACCAAAGCATGGGCAGCGACGTCTCCAGCTCGGCCACTCCCGGCCGCACGCTGACGGCGTCGAGCCCAGGATCGAGCTTCTGGGCCAGCGTCCACGGCGCGTGGTCGGTGGCGACGACGTCGACGTCACCGGTGCGCAGCCCTGCCCACAGCGCCGCCTGGTCGGCGGGCGCGCGCAGTGGCGGGGCGCCGGCGTACTTGGCGCCGTCGGTCTCCTCGAAGCGTTCGACCGTCAGGTGGAGGTAGAGCGGGCGGGTCTCGACGTACACGGGCAGGCCGCTCTGACGACCGGCCCGGCAGGCGTCGAGCGCCGACTGCGCCGCCAGGTGCACGACGTAGGTAGGGCAGCGAGTCGCCTCGGCGAAGGCGACGGCACGCGCGGTGGCGACCGACTCGGATCGCACCGAGCGCGATGCGGGGTAGTGGCGCGGATGGGTGTGTCCCTCGGCTCTCAGCAGGGCGGCGCAGCAGTCCATGATGGCGGCGTCCTCGCAATGCAGGAGGGCGATGCCTCCCGCGGCGCCGCAGCGGCGCATGGCCTCGAGGTAACGGTCGACGTTTCGGTCGAATCGCCGGAACGAGAGGAACACCTTGATGCTCGAGTGGCGGGCGGCGACGAGGCCGTCGATCTGCGCGAGGTTCTCGTCGGTCGGGTCGCGCAGGACCGGATGGAGGAAGAAGTCGGCGAGCGACAGTCGACTCGCCTCGATCTGGTCTCGCTCCAAGGCATCGGCCATGGTCGTGCCCGGATACGGGAACGTGATGTTGCCGACGGTCGTGACACCGCCGGCGAGAGCCGCACGCGTACCCGATTCGAAGTCGTCCACCCAGTTGAGCTCGCCCGGATGGTTCGTCGCCGGCGTGAGGTGGACGTGGGGATCGACGCCGCCGGGCAGCACGTAGCGGCCCCGGGCATCGATCTCCTCGTCCCCGCGCATCGGGCCGCCGAGCTGCACGATCTGTTCACCGTCGACGCCGACGTCCATGACCGCCGACCACCCTGCGGTGGTCACGGTGCCTCCACGCACGACGAGCTGCATGGTCGGGTGCGCCGGCTACTCGTTCATCGGGGGCGGCGGCGTCGCGCCCTCGCGGCGCCGCTCGACATCGATGGGCACGGTGACGACGGGCTCGACCAACGGACGCTCCTCCCTGGCGGGACCGACAGCGGGTCCAGTCTGCGCGCCGACGCGTCGCCGGGCAAGTCCCCGCCGCCCGGCCGTCGCTCTTCAACCAAGAGGTTGACAACGCCGAGGCTCGAGGCGTACGTTGTCCTCAACCATTCAGTTGAACAAGGAGGTCGTCCGTGGCCGACGACCAGCTGTCCCGAGTCTTCGCCGCCCTCGCCGATCCGACGAGGCGCGACATGGTGGCCCGTCTCGCCGCGGGTGATGCCACCGTCGGGGAGCTGGCCGATCCCTACGACGTCTCCGTGCAGGCGGTGTCCAAGCACATCAGGGTGCTCGCCGACGCCGGCCTGGTCAGCCAGAGCAAGGATGCCCAGCGGCGGCCGTGCCACCTCGAAGCGGAGGTCTTCGACCTGATGACCAAGTGGATCGAGCGGTACCGCCAACAGGCCCAGGAGCGCTACGAGCGCCTCGACGTCGTCCTCGCCGAGATGCGGGGCGATCGACAACCCACGAACCAGCAACAGCAAGGAGCAGCGTCATGAGCGCCACGAGCCACCGCTACCAGGTCTCCATCGAGGCCGACCCCACCCTGCCGATCATCCGCATGACCCGTGACTTCGACGCCACTCCGGCACAACTGATGCGGGCCCACACCGATCCCGAGCTGTTCGCCCGCTGGGTCGGGCCGAATGGCTTGAACACCAAGATCATCGACTGGGACGCCACCATCGGCGGCCGGTGGCGCTACGTCGCCGAGCGCGATGGCGTGGAGTACGCCTTCCACGGCTGCTTCCACGACGTCGGCGAGACTCGCATCGTCCAGACCTTCACGTTCGACGGCCAGCCCGACGACGTCGCCCTCGAGACACTTCACTTCGAGGACCTCGGCGACGGTCGGACCCGGCTCCACGCCCAATCGCTCGTCGACAGCTTCGAAGGCCGCGACCAGTGGCTGGCCTCCGGCATGGAGACCGGCGTCGAGCAGGGCTACGCCAAGCTCGACGCCCTCATCGGCGAGCTGTGATGGGCAACCCGGCCGAGGAGCACCGGCGCATCGCCGGTGCGTTCACTGCGACCGTCGAGAGCACCGCGCCGGCGGCGTGGGACAATCCTGCGCCACCGGCTGGCTGGGTCGCCCGCGACGTCGTGCGCCACCTCGTCGAGTGGCTTCCGGCGTTTCTTCAGGGATCGACCGGGATCGCACTGCCCGCCGGTCCGTCGGTCGACGACGACCCCGCGGGCGCATGGCGCACCCAGACCGTCGCCGTACAGGCACTGCTCGACGACCCGGTCACCGCCGAGCGCGTGTACGACCTCCCGCACATCGGCACCATGCCGCTCCAGCAGGCCATCGACATGATCTACACGGGCGACGTGTTCCTCCACCGCTGGGACCTTGCCCGGGCCACCGGTCAGGACGAGACGCTCGATCCGGACAAGTGCGCCGAGATGCTCCAGGGCATGCTGCCGATGGACGAGGTGCTGCGTCAGAGCGGCCACTACGGGCCGCGCGTCGACGTGCCCGACGACGCCGACGTCCAGACCAAGCTGCTGGCCTTCATCGGCCGCACCCCGTAGCCGTCCGCCTCGCTAACCCGCCAGCAACCCACCGTCGACGGGCAGACTGATGCCGTTCACGTAGCTGCTGGCGTCGCTGGCGAGGAACACGAGCGCCGGCGTCAGCTCTTCGATCCGGCCCGTGCGCTTCATCGGGACGCGGCGCTCCATCATCTCGGCGATGTAGTCGGCCGGGAGCTGGTCGGTCATCTCGGACGGGAAGTAGCCGGGAGCGAGGGCGTTGACCCGGATCCCTTTGCGCCCGCCCCACTGCTGGGCCAACTCCCGCGTCAGCCCGACGATGGCCGCCTTGGTGGAGCAGTACGCCGCCTGCGGGAGCCCGCTGTCGGTCGTGAAGCCGAGAACGCTGCCGATGTTGATGATCGTGCTGCCCGGCTTCATGACTCGTCCGCACGCCTGCGCCATCCAGTAGGCACCGTTGAGGTTGATGTCGACGACGCGCCGGAACTCGGCGGGGTCCTCGCGGGTGGCGGGCGACATCGTCGACACCCCGGCGTTGTTGACGAGCACGTCCACGCGGCCGAATGCCTCGACGGTGGCCTCCACCAGCGCCGTGCAGTCTTCCGGCCGGCTGACATCGGTTCCCCGGACGATGGCTCGCCGGCCAGCGGCCTCGACCGATGCGGCGACGGTGGCCAGGCGGTCGACGCGCCGGGCGGCGAGGGCGACGTCAGCGCCGGCCTCGGCGAGCGCCACCGCGAAGCCGACGCCCAGGCCCGACGACGCGCCGGTCACGATGGCCACCTTGTTGTCGAGGCGGAAACGGTCCAGGACAGTCATGCTGGCGGCTCCTCGGATCGGTCGATGCGCTGCACCATAGGGAGTTGCACGCCTCCGGCCTTCGCGCTGGTCGTGCCGGCACGGCTTCAGCGGGCCGCCAGCAGCCGGCGCACCGCTTCGAGTGGGAGACCGATCACGTTGCTGGTGCTGCCCACGACCTCGGCGACGAAGACGCTACCCACGCCCTGCAGCGCGTAGGAGCCGGCCTTGCCGTGGGGTTCGCCCGTGCCGAGGTACCACTCGATGTCCTCGCCGGTGAGCGCCGCGAACCGCACCGCGGTGGTCTCGCCGTCGGCGGCGACCGCGACCGCACCGTCGACGAAGCGGAGCAGCGCCACGCCGGTGTGCACGAGGTGGGTCCGGCCGGAGAGGCGCCGCAGCGTGGCCCGGACGTCGTCGTCATCGGCGGGCTTCCCGACGACTGCGCCATCGAGCTCGATGGTGGTGTCGGCGCCGAGGACGAGGGTGCCGGGAGCGAGCACGGCCGCTGCCTTCTCCCGGGCCAGCCGGGCCACGTAGTCGCGCGCCGGTTCCCCAGCGAGCGGCGTCTCGTCGACCAACGGCACCTCGACCCGGAACGCCACGCCGAGCAGGGCCAGCAGCGCCGCCCGGTGGGGCGAGGAGGAGGCCAGCACGAGAGGCGGGGCCGGGCCGGTCGACATCGAAACCGGGAGGCTAGAGGTCGGCTTGACCTTCTGCACGGTGGGTGGAACCAGCCGCCGTCAAACAGCGTCCGATCGGGCCAGCACCTGCCTAGCGGAGCTCGTTGCGTACTTGCTCGGCTGCGGCGACCATCGCCGCCGTCTTGGCCCAGGCCACGTCGCGCGGTAAGTACTTGCAGCCGCAATCAGGTGCGATCACCAGCCGCTCGGAGGGCAGATGCTCGAGCGCGGCCCTGATGCGGTTGGCCACCAGCTCCGTCGGCTCGACGGTCGTGTCGCGCAGATCGAGCACGCCGACGTGCACCCGTTTGGTCGGAAGGTCGTCGAGCACACCCAGATCTAGGCGCGGCTGAGCCGCCTCGATGGAGATCTCGTCGGCGCGACAGGCGTCGAGCTCCGCCAGGAAGTCGTACCCGGTCGGCTTGTCGGCGACGTGACGGCCGTAGCCGAAGCAGACGTGCAGCACGGTCGTGCCCGTAGCACCCTGCAACGCCCGGTCGATGGCGGCGACGGCGTGGCGGCGGGCGGCCTCGGGCCGGGCCTGGACGTACGGCTCGTCGAGCTGCACGATGTCGACGCCGGCGGCGAACAGGTCGAGCACCTCGTCGTTCACGGCTGCGGCGTAGGCCGTCGCCAGCTCGGCGTCGTCGCCGTAGAAGTCGTCCTGGGCTTGCTGGCCCATGGTGAACGGACCGGGGAGCGTGACCTTGAGCGGCCGATCCGTACACCGCCGCAGCTGGGCCACCACGTCCACTTCGACCGGGGAGCGTCGCCGGATCGGGCCGACCACCCTCGGCACGGGGACCGTGGCCCCGGTACGATCGACGGCTTGGCCGGGCCGGTCGACGTCGATGCCGTCGAGCGAGGTGGCGAAGCGGTTCGAGTAGCTCTCGCGCCGAACTTCGCCGTCGGTGATGATGTCCAGCCCGACGCGTTCCTGTTCGAGCACCGCCAACGCAACGGCGTCGCGCTGGGCTTCAGCCAGGTGCGCTTCGTCGACCAGCCACAGGTTGCTGGCACTGACTCGCACCGGCAGGTGGGAGTCGAGTCGAGCCCGGTCGATCAGCCACGACGGCTGGGGCCAGCTGCCGACGAGCGTGGTCGGCAGGATCGGTAGCGGCCCCGTCACCGATCGAGCCGCCGAGGCGCCGGAGCCTGGTTGCCCGCCATTCGCTCGACTGTAGTGTCGCCTCGCTTCGAATAGGGGAGGAGCGCTCGATGAGCAATGGCGTTCATGTCGGGGTGACCGTGCCGCAGATCAAGCGGACGTGGACCGAATCGGTCGACGCTGCCTGCGAGCTCGAGGCGATGGGGTTCGACTCCTTGTGGGTGTGCGATCACCTCTACGGTCCGCAGTCGCCGTCGATTCCGATCCTGGAGGCCTGGACCCTGCTGGCCGCGCTGGCCGCTCGGACGGACCGTGTGGAGCTGGGAACGTTGGTGACGCCGGCCGGGATGCGCAACCCGGCCCATCTGGGCAAGGTGATCGCCACCGTCGACTCGATCGCCGGCGGGCGGGTGATACCCGGGTTCGGCCTCGGGTGGATGCCGCGCGAGCACACCGATTTCGGCATGCCGTTCCACTCGGTCGGTGACCGCTTCGACCAGCTCGACGAGACGGTGCGGTTCTTGCGTCAGCTCTGGGACCCCGCGAGCGACGAGACGTCGTTCGACGGCCGGTTCGTGCACGCCGACCATGTGGTGTGCCTACCCGGGCCGCCCCGGCGTCCCCCGATCCTCATCGGCGGCGCGGGCGAGCGCCGCACGATCCCGTTCGCGGCGCGCCATGCCGACATCTGGAACAACCCCGCCATCAACCAGCACGACCTGCCCCACAAGATCGATGTCCTGCGCGCCGAGGCGGCCAAGGCGGATCGTGACCCGTCGACGCTGCGGATCAGCCAGCAGTGCCTCGTGGTCCTAGGACCCGACCCGGCGTCGGCCCAAGCCCAGATCGACACCGCTGCTCGCGTGTTCGGCGGCCACCTCGGTGATCCGCACGGTGAGCTCGCCATCGCAGGAGACCCTGATCGAATCATCGAACAGATCCGGCGCCATGTCGATCTTGGCTGCACCATGCTCATCGTCGAATTCTTCGGGCGTGACATCCGTGAACCGGCACGCCTCTTCGCCGACACGGTGCTGCCGTACCTGCACGATTGAGGTCAGCAACACTCGGGCGTTGTCACGGTCCAGCAGCTCGACGAGGTACAGCTCGTCGACCGCGTCGAAGGTGGCGGGCAGCCCAGCCGTCAGTGGATGTTCCGCCGCGACCGTCACGTGGGCGGCGGGACCGCCCGGCGGGTGGCCACCGACGATGAGGTGCACCCCTTAGGGCTGGTTCATGCGTGTCCCTCGATCATGTCCACGGGACCGGAGCGTCCCACCGGTCGAGGAAGGTCGTCTCCGACGTCGGCTTGCGCACGGTGGGGCCGAAGTTGCCCTGCGGGTAGCCGAGCGGCACGCAGAGATGGAATCGGACATCGTCGGGGATGGCGAACATCGCGTGGAAGCGATCCATCACGCACGGGTGGAGGGTCGTCGGCACGGAGCCGATGCCGAGGGCGCGTGCCGCCAGCATGAGGTTCTGGACGGCGGGGATGACGGAGTTGGCGGGCCCGTTGTGCATGGCCAGCGCGAAGACGATGCAGGGCGCGTCCGCGATCGCGTCGGCCAGCCCGGCGGCGGGCTGATAGCGCGCCGGGAGGTCCTCCGGCCCCTGGAACCCCTCGTCGCGACGTTTCGCCCACCACGCCTCGCGGTAGAGCGGGCCGAACTCCCGAATGGTCGTGCGGTCGTTCACGACGAGGAACCGTCCGACCTGCTGGTTGCCGCCGTTCGGCGCCTTCACGGCCGCTTCGATGACGAGCTGAAGGTCGGCGAGCGGAATGGGGTCCGGCTTGAACCGTCGGATCGAGCGCTGGGTGAACATGGCTTCGCCGAGGGGCATCGACAACTGGCTGTAGTCCATTGGGTTCGCTCTCCTTGACTGCCCTGGTGATCCACGCCACGCTTTCACAACCCGCGGGCGTGGCCCTCGTCCGGCCGGGTGGAGAGGGCGTCCTCGACCAGCGCCCGTTACAACCGCTCGTATGATCCGACGGCCCGTCGCCCACCGGCATCCGACGTCGTGGCGGGGTCGCTCGACGCGGCATCGGCAACTCCTGCGAGCAGCGCTGGGGGAGGCGCCAGGAAGTACTCCCCGCCTCGGAGTCGCACGGGCGCCCCGCCGTACCCGGTGCCGTTGGCGCCGGGCGTGTCGGGGCCTTGGCCGATCAACGGATCCCGGAGGCCGCCGGCGCCGTTGGCCGCGATCTGGATGGCCTCGAACTGCGCGCCGATGTCGGCCATGTACGCCATGAACAGCAGACCGAACCCATCCGGCGGAAGGCTCGTCGGCGACGTCCACGCCGCGCCGTTCGGCGGGCGGCCATACGGGATCCCGCGCCGGGCGATCATGCGAGAGCGGTCGCGGTCGGTGCGGGGGTTCACGATGCGCACGTGCGATCCGATTGGGCACGCCGGTGGGTCACTGTCGAACAGGAAGCCGTTCTCGACCGGCAGGACCGGGTGCCCCCGATCGCGAAGGCCCGCCGGCCGGCCGTCTTCATAGCGGCCGACGATGCTGGCGCCGGCGAGGGCCGAGTCGCCGTCGCCCATACGAGCCCGCAGCTGCTCTCTCGTAGCCGCGAACGCCGCCAGGTTCTGCTCCAACTTCCGGAAGACGAGGTAGCTGCCATAGCCGCCTGGGCAGGCGACGAGTACTTGTCGGGGCGGAAACGCCGGGGACCAGTCGTGGATTCGATGGCGCTGCTCGTCGCGCTTGACGTCGGTGAGCAGGAACAGCGGCTGACTCGTACCGTCGACGTAGCCGAAGTGCTCCACGTCCTGTCCGAAGTTGTTGTTCATGCGTTGACCGATCTCGACGCCGACGACGGCGACCCCGTCGATCGGTCGGTCGGCGAACAACGTGCGGAACTGCCTCCACGCTTCCTCCGGATCGTTGGCGGCCACGATCAGCAGCCCGTCACAGCCTTCGCGATACGGCGGCTCCCACTCAGCACGCGGCGGGTCCGAGAGCGCGGCCTGGCGACGCGCCATTCCTTGTGAGAAGACAGCCTGCAGCCCGCCACGATCAGATCCGAGCGCGTAGCCCGCCGCCGAGAGTCCGTGGGCGCTCATCGCCAATGACAGGAAGAGCGGGCGGCGCGAGTTGTCCAGCCGGGCTGTCAACTCGTCGGCCGCCGTCGTGAGTTGGTCCGCCAACCACGCCAGCCACGCTCGTGCCGGATCCGGCGACGTGAAGCGCAGCAGGACGTGGAGCGCGAAGCGTCGCCCATGCGGCTGGAGGATGTTGCCTTGCACTCGACGCAACTCGCGCAGGATGTCGGGCGGGGGTGGGCCAGCGCCGTCGTAGGGGATCGGACCGTCCAGCTGCAACAGCGATCCGACCGACGCTGCTCCAGTGCCTGGCGAGGAGTAGGTGCTCAAGGAAGGAGGTCCTGGAGCGTCTTGGCGCGCGTGGCGATCGGCGGGTAGGCGGGCCAGGCCCCGGGCAGGGTCCGATCCCACCGGAAACGAACGCCTTGGGCGGGCGCCCCCGCCGGCGTGAACATCGCCGCCGGCGGTTGGTTCAGCGCCGGCTCGCGAGGATCGCTGAGGAAGTCCTCGAGGTACTGGACGCGCACATCACCGATCAGCCGTAAGCCACGATCGTCGGCTATGGCCAGCGCCGTGCCCTTGAAGGCCGTGTTCTTCGGATCGGGATGCTGGGCCAGCTGCTCGATCAGCGCATTCTCGGCGTCGCGGACCGCATCGTCGAGCTGTTGCTGATCTCCGGCTCCGACCGGTAGGTGGAGCGCACGTCGGCGGGCCCGTAGCTCAACGATCAGGTCGGCATTGGCCGCCGCCGCGTGCTTGCGCACGTCAGCCGCCTTGAATTGCTGCAACGCTTGGAGTACGTCGTCATCCAAGTTCGCCAGCGCGTGCCGGTCCTCCATGGTGAGGGTGACGGCGGGCGGGTACATCGCCCGGTTGTACAGGTAGTTGTCGCCCGTATACCTGAACACTTTGACGTATTCGTCGATGAAGCCATTGAGGGGCCAGGTGATCCACGTCTCGTACTCGGGGTGGTTGCACTGGCCGTAGAACTCGCAGCCGGCGGCGCCGGCCACGAGCAGATCAGCCAAGAACGCTTCGGAGGCACACGTGACCCGGTGCATCTCAGCAGGGTGAGTGCGGGTCGAGCGATGCCACATCGGCTCCCCACCATCTCCGTACCAGTTCTGGGCGATCCTCGCGAAGCTGGCTCGGACCTGGGGCCGTGCTGCGGCTGGTATGTGGTCGGCAAACAACCTGGCGCGTTCGCACATGACGTTCGCCGTTCCATCGGGATCTCGGAGCGCCGCAGCGAAGGCTCGGAGCCCGTCGTGGTCACCTGTCGTGGCGTTGAAGTAGTTCTCGAGATTGACGTACTCGTCGTGGTTGCCCTTGCTCCAGTTCGGTCCGATGGCCATGCGCATCTCCTTCTGGTCTGGGTAATTGATTGAGCCGGAACGGCGCCGTGGCGCTCAGACAGGGTCAGCGGAGAGCGGCTCCTCCTCTCGAGGCGATATCCACGCGGGACGGTGCTCGCCGATCCCGCGCAGCTCGACCGGCGAGCCGAACCGGATCTCCACCTGGGACCGGTCGAGATCTTCGGTCACGGCCTCGTCGGCGACGATGTCTCCCCCTTTCGCCAGCCCGATGAGACGAGCGGCGCGGTTGACCACGACGCCATACGGCCGGCCGTCCTGGAACAGGGGTTCCCCGCCGCTCAAGGCGACCTTGATGGCGAGGCGATGACTGGACGCGAGAGAGAGCGCCAGCGTGGTCTCGGCCTGGATCGCCAGGGCCGCATCCAAGGCCTCCTCCGTGCTGGAGAACCACACGAACAGGCCGTCGCCGGTGTCGCCGAACTCGTTGCCGCCTCGTTGCTCGATGCACTCCCGCACGAGGCCGTGGTGCACCATGACGAGCCGGTGGTACGCCACGTCGCCGAGGTGTTGGCTGACGAGCGTCGAGCCCACGATGTCGGTGAGGAGGATCACGCGCCAGACCCCTTGCCGGCGGCGGATGGTCGAGTGGACGTCGATGTCCCGGCGGAGCAGCGCGGAAGCCTCGGACTGCAGAGACGCCAGGTCGAGGCGACGGGCCAACTCGAGTGCCTCCGTGGCGGCGTGGCGGGCGCGATCGCGCGATCCCGTTCGCGACCGGCTGTCCGCCCGGCACTGCCCGATCAACGCCCGCACCAGATCCGGGTACGCCCCGGCGTCGCGCAGCTGCGGAACGATGTGGAGGTACCGATCGAGCGCATCGTCGTACCGCTCCACCGCGCACAGGGAATCGGCCAGCAGGCGCGGCAGCGCACCGGGGAAGCTGGCGGTGAAGACCAACTCCCGCTGCTGGACGACTTCGAGCTGTCCGATGGCCGACTCGAGCCACGATCCGTCTCCTGCCTCCAACGCATCGGTGACCTGGGCGGCGAGGACGCCCGCTCCGAGCCAGGTCACATGGTGGGTCGGCGGCCGGCTCGGCACCGAGATCATCGAGCCCCGCCGACGCTCGATCATCGCCCGGAGGGGCGCGAGCGCCGCGTTCGGAAGGCCGCTCCATGCCCCGGCCTCCGTCTCGGCGTCGTCGGTGCGTCCCTGGGCCAGGTGCAGCGCGGTCCGCAACGGCGCGAGGTGGTACGCCGCCGACGCATGCCCACAACGGCGCGCCGCCCAGGCGGCTCGATCGGCGTGGCGGTCGGCGGCGGCGAGGTCGCCGTGGAGCATGGCGATCGCCGCACGCGCGGTGTGCCCGAGTGACAGGGCGGCGAACTCGTGGTAGGTGGAGGCAACGGCGATGGCCTCCGAAGCGAGGGCGTCGGCGCCTGCCAGGTCACCCAGGCCGATGTGGAGAAAGGCCAATCGCGACTTGATGGCCATGGGCACGAACCAGTCGCCGGTCTTGCCGGCGTGCAGCAGCGCCTTGGTTTCGACGGCGCGGCCATGGCGCAGACGAAGGGCGGCGAGCGCGCCGTAGGCCTGGGAGAAATAACAGAGCGCGAGCGCTTTGTCGTCGCCCGACCCGTCGAGGAGCTGGATCGCCTCGCCAGCCAGTCGATTCGCATCCTCGTCGAGCCCGGCCGAGGAATGGGCCTCGGCGAGCACTTCGAGCGCCAGGGCCTTCTCTACGGGATCCCGGGCGACGTCGAGAAAGTCCCGGATGACCTCCATGCTGCTGAGTCGCTGGTACGACTGTGCGTTCACGGTGTTGTCCTGGCGCGTCAACGTGCGAGCGGCGAGCGCCCAGGTCCGCTGGTCGTCCACTGCCTTCGCCAGATCCACCGACGCCAGCAAGTGGCGACGAGCGGCATCGGCGTCGTGACTGAAGAAGTGGGCTTGCCCGGCGCGCAGGTGCAAGAGCGCCAGTTCCTTGCGGGGCAGGTTGTCCGGGCGATCGATGATGGCAGCCTCGAGAAAGCGTCCCGCGTCCACCCAATCGGCGCGCGCGATTGCCGCGGCGCCCGCATTCGACAAGCCGCTCCACCGCTCGCCGGCGTCCATCGCTGGCCCCGCCTGCAGGAGGTGATGGCCGATGGCGTACTGATCGCGCGCCGCCACTCCGCTCGGCGACGATTGGATGTGGTGCAGGCACCGGAGGTGGATCTCTGCACGCGAGCTCGGCTTCAGCGCGGTGGACAAGACTTCGCGGTAGTGGGGATGGGCGAACCAGAAGGTGACGCCGTCGGACGTCAAGGCGCCGATCTCACAGGCGCGATCGAGCAGCGCGACGACCTCGGCTGACGGTAGATCGCTGGCGGCAGCGGCCGAGACGACGTCGAACTCGTCATTGAGGATGGCGCAGCTCGAGATGACCTTCCACAGGTCGGAAGGGAGACTCGACAACCAGGCAACGACCGGGTCGGCATCTGGGGGCAACGGCAGCCGGAGCCGACCCAGGATGCGGGGGTCGTCGTGGGTGATGTTGGGCCCGATCCCGCGCTCCCTGAGGACGTCGATGGTGGCGAGCATGTCCAGCGGGTTGCCCGCCGATGTGCGCCGCACGAGATCCACGAACGTGCGCGTCGGTGCGGTGGTGTGGGACCGCACGAGCGCTTCTTCCTCCTCGACGGCCAGCGGGCCCACGATGATCTCCTGGCCGCGAGGGCTGGCGAGGAGGCGCCTGACGGCGGCATCGATCTCGTCTCCTGGAGCTCCGGGTCGACGGGTGATGAACAGCGCCACCCGTCGATACGGCGACGCCGTCATCTCCTGCACGAGCACCTCGAGGAACGCGAGCGTCGTGGTCGTCGCCCAATGGAGATCTTCGACCACCAGGACGGCGTCGCCGGTCTCGGTCGCCTGCAAGGCTCCCGCCGCGGCCCTCGCCAGCGAGGCGCGCTGGCGCGCCTCCACCTCCGCCGGCGTGGAGGAAGCCAGCTCCGCTTCCCACGTGCCGGCGGGCGGTGGCGTCACCGGTGGCGCGACGTCATCGCGGCCCACGAGCTGCCTGATGAAGTCGTCCAGGAAGGTGTCAGTAGCGGCTAGTCGATCGACGCAGCTCAGCTGGACAACCCGGTCAATGGCGCTGCCAGCGACTTCGAGTGCTTTGGCAAGGAGACGCGTCTTTCCGATGCCACGCTCGCCGGTAACCACGACGAGTTCGAAGCCGTTGGCGTGGCTCGCCGCGAGCGTCGCACGGACTCGGGCGAGCTCGTCGTACCGTCCGACGAAGGGTGCTCGGCTCGTGGATGCGGAGGTCATCGCGGACGGCGTTCACGGTGTCGCGCGCGTATCAGCACCCGGTGGGGCCGCCCCAAAGGCCCTCCGAAGGATTGCTGGTGCCGTAGCACTCCCACACCTCCTTGCGACAACACGATGGAGACACAGGAACCCGGCCAGATACCAAGAAACGGAAGATTCTTTCGATCTGTGCATTTGCAGCTTACGACTGGCGCACCCGCCCCTCGCCGCCCGACCGCATGTCAGCATGGCGGACTCGTCAACGTAGGTTCGACTCCGCATCAGGCGTGGAGCCTCTCAAGAGGAGCTTGTCGTGGCGTACGAGGTCATCATCGAGCGGACGACCGAGAGTCCGATCGCCGTGGTCAAGGCCAAGACGACGTGGCGCGAGTTCCCGGCGCTGTGGCCCACACTGCTCGGCGAGGTGTGGACGTTCCTCGGCGCCACTCCGGGCCTCCGCTGCGACGGTCACAACGTCATGCTGTACCGCAACGGCGCCACAGACCTCGAGGTCGCGGTGGAGGTCGGCGTCCAGGTGACCGGGTCCTTCGAGCCCGTCGGCCGTGTCGTCGCCTCGGTGTTGCCGGCGGCCGAGACGGCGGCGACGCTGCATACGGGAGCGCCCTCAGAGCTCGGTGCCGCCCACGATGCGGTTCGGGCGTGGTGCGTCGCGGAGGGTCGCGGGGTGACTGGTGTTCGTTGGGAGATCTACGGCGATCCCGATCCCCAGACCGGCCACTTCGACGTGACGGTGCACTGGGAGCTCGCCTAGCCCGCGGTCATGTGGGCCGGCGATCGGGTCCTTGTTCGCGTTCCACATGACCTCGACAAAGGCCGACGGGCCGGCTGGTGATCGATCGTCCGGGTCGGCCACGGTCGCGGACCGTGGTCGGTGGCGGCTGCAATGGCTGCTTCTCGGTGCGTGAATGCGTCAAAGCTGCTGTTCTTCCTCACTCCTCCACCTCCTTCTTATTTTTTATTTTTTTACTTTATCATTTTCATTTATCCTTTGCTTACTCCTTATTAACTCTAGCTTATCATTTTGTTTTTCGCTGATGTGATGCTATCTGTCTATGTGGCTCTGAGGTTGCTCTGTCTGCTTTGTTCGTGCAGCTGGTGGTCCGCGTTGCTGGTGGGGTGGCCCTGCTGCTCGATTGGGATCCGTCACCTGCGCTGTTGTCGGCTGCCGAGCGTGAGGAGATCCGCTCGGGCCTCGACGAGGGTGCGTCGTTTCGGGTGATCGCCCGTGGGTTGGGGCGGGCGACTTCGACGGTGTCTCGGGAGGTGAACGTGAACGGCGGTCGTGAGCGTTATCGGGGGTGGCGGGCGCATCGCCGGGCGGCCGACCGGGCCCGTCGTCCCAAACTGGCCAAGCTCGCCGGTTGCGTCCGGCTCCGAGCCCAGGTCGAGACCTGGCTCGGAGGAGTCGTGGTCGCCGGCGCAGATCTCGGCGCAGTTGCGGATCGAGTTCCCCGACGATCCGATGATGCGGGTGTCAACCGAGACGATCTACCAGTCGTTGTATGTGCAGAGCCGAGAGGCGCTCCGCAAGGAACTGGCGGCCTGCTTGCGCACCGGACAGGCGGTGCGCAAGAACCGCTCCAGGATCGAGCGGCGGGGCCGGATCCCCGACATAGTCATAATCTCCGATCGTCCCACCGAGGTCGCTGACCGAGCCGTGCCCACCACTGAGAAGGCGACTTGATCATCGGCAAAGCCGGTAAGTCAGCGGTCGGCACGCTGGTGGAACGCTCAACCCGCTACGTGATCCTGCTGCACCTACCCAACAACCACAGCGCCGAGACCATCCGCGCCACCATAACAACCAAGATCAACTCGCTACCCCAGCACCTGTTCCATCAATCACCTAAACCAAAACTCCGAGATAGCTCAACACCTAACCTTCAGCGTCACCACCAACGTCCAGATCTACTTCTGTGACACACACTACCCATAAAACACAACTCCAACAAAAACAACAACAACCTCCTACACCAATAAATACACAAAAACAACAACCTCAACATCTACAACAAAAACAACATCAACAAATCACCCACAAACTCAACAAACACCCTCACAACCCTTACCTAATAAAAACACTTCCGCAACAAGAAACCGAAACGCACCGAGAACCGCCGCCGAAACTCGCGCACAGCGTGGGTTCCGGTCGAGAACGTCTCGCCGGGCGAGAGCGGTCCTACCAAGCGTGCTCATCGGTGCTCTGCGAACGCTCAGCGCCCAACCGAAGCGTGAGTGGCGTCGACCAAGTCCTGAACGACCTGTGCGATCTGGTCACGGACCGACTCGTCGGCCACGAGGCCATCGGCGCCGACCGACTCCCGGGGAACGGGTACGTGCCGGCAGGCACGGTCGATGGTACGAGCCCCGACGTAGCCGAGCACCGTGGCGAGGGTGGCGTGCGCGCCTCGGCCCCGATGCGGGTCGGCGGCGACGTTCACCCATGCGACGGGCTTGTCGGTCAGCTCGATCCCGCCGACGGTCCAGTCGAGCAGGTTCTTCAACGATCCGGGAAGCGTGCCGGCGTACTCGGGCGTGCAGAAGATCACGGCATCGGCCGACGCGATGGCCGATCGGAGGGCCACGACCGACGCCGGGAGCGGATCACGATCGTCGTCGGGATTGAAGTGGGGCAGGACGGACACGTCCGGGAAGCACGTGACGGCGATACCGGCCGGCGCCCACGCCGCCGCCGTCTTACACAGTGCCGTGTTCGTCGAACCCTGGCGAGTGCTCCCCGAGATCACCAGCACCCGTGCGCTCTCAGTTCTGTTCTCGGCCACGAGGGCGACAACGTCGCACTGGCGTGTGCTGTTCCCGGTTGCGCCGCTACGCGCCGTCCCGCTCTGACATCGCGGGATGCCATGCTCTTCTGTGTCCCGATGATCGACGGGCGCCATGAACTCGCCGGAGGCACGATGCGGCTGGCTGCCGGTCGGCTGGCGGCGCCTCGGGAGGCCGGCGCGTCGATCAGCGGTGCCCTCACGCTCGACGACCTCCGCAGGGCGTTCCCCGGCTACTGAAGCTCCCCGCCAGCGTCGTCGTCAGAGCCAGTAGATGCGGTCGATGAAGCTGTCGACGTTCGGGTTGTGCTTCATCAGCTCGTCCAGGGCGTCGACGAAGCGGCCGATGTTGTGCCGGGTCCGCGGCAGGCCGGCGTCAGAGGTGAAGATGAGGCCGTAGCGCCCTCGGCCCTGGGCTTCCCAGCGTCGGGAGATGGCAGCGAAGTCGGCGACGTTGTCGGTGAGCAACGCCCGTGAGTCGTCGCCGCACAGTCCGAGGAGCGATTGGTCGTCTTCGGTCTGCCAGTCGGCCTCGGCGATGGCGATTACGTCATGACCGCGCGAGCGCAGCCCTCGAGCGATCGGCGGGGAGTCGTGATGGTCCAGCTCCAGCTTCACGCCAACGCGGCCCGCTCGCGCTCCCAACGCGCACGTTCGTCAGCCTCGACGCGTGCCGGCCCACGCGGCGTCCGCATCGACTTCGCCGGCGTGGTCGGCGTAGTACGAGACCGCGGCCCGAACGAGCCGGGTGGGCACGTCGAGGTAGGCGGCGGCGTCGAGCAGGTCACTCGTGGTGCGTGACAGTCGAAACGACCGTTGCACCGACCCCGTCTCGTCGCCCATGCATCACAGTGTGACCCAATGTGATGCACTCAGGCGGCGGGGCGGCCGAACCACTGCTCGCGCAGCGGGAAGAGATAGGTGTCGGTGACGGCATTCAGGATCCGCCGAGCATCGGTGAAGTGCTCGGCGATGGCGGCCAGCACCTCCACCGATCCGCTCGGCGCCGGTGACAGTCGAACGGTCAACCGGTACCAGCGGGCGCCCAGCAGCTCCAGCAGTTCGAACCCGTTCAGGGTGCCCGGTGCCACCCGTCCCGGTGCGACGTCGGCGGTGCGCAGCAGTTGCGCTTCGGCCATCGGCCGCCCGAGCGGAGTGCCGGCGGTGTGGTCCGGGAAGACGCCGGTCAGGAACAGCGCCAGGTCCCCGAGGCGCCGCAGCACGCCGGGCCGCTCGATGGCGGGCACGGCGTCGAGCAGCCCGGCCAGCTGGACCGGATCGAGCTCACTGAAACGACGGCGGCGCCACCCGCGGCGGGTCGCCGTCCACGTGCTGCCACTCACGACATGGGTGTACGACGCCAGCAGCTCGATGAAGAAGAAGCGGCGCGCCGGATCGGCCAGCAGCACCCGCAACGGCTCAACCGCGAACACGGGCAGGCGCTGTCGGGGGCCGATCCACTCATCGACGTAGGTGGCGCGGTCCAGCCGCTCGGCCATGCGGTGCACCGCTACGGCGAAGGTGAGAAACGGTGACACCACCCGGTGCGGATCGGGGTCGGGGCCGAACACCATCTGTTCGAGCTCAGGCGAGGACAGCACGTTGGTCAGCGACCGGGCTCCGCCGACGTCGGCCAGCGCGGACAGATCGCCGGTGGTCAGATGCTCCCGGTAGGCACGCTCGAGGTCCCAGGTCATCGTGCCCGCTGAACTTACCGGCATGCGGACCCGGACGGCGGCGCCCGACACCCTGGTACGACCGGGGGCGCGCAAAGCGGCCATATCGGTCGTGGCTGTTTTCGAGGATGCGCTGCGTCGAGTGTCGCCGACATCGTGGGTGCTCGGCCGTCAGTGAGTATGGAACGGCCGGCTCGTCCGCATCTTGCGTGGGTTGTCCACGATGAGGCGGACCGAGCCACATACGGAAGGAGCCGGCCGTGTCCTTGATCCATGTTCCTCCTGGGGTGAGCGTCCTGGCAATGGACGTGCACAAGAACACGATCTCGGCGGGTGTGCTCGAGCCGGACTCGACGTCGCCGGTGGTCGACAAGATCTCCTCCGATGATGAGTCGGTCCGCCGGCTGATCGGCCGGTTCGATGATCCGGGTCGGGTGTGGGCCTGCTACGAGGCGGGTCCGACCGGCTACGAGCTGGCACCGCCTGTTGACGGGCGGCGGGGATGCGCTGCGAGGTGATCGCCCCGTCGTTGATCCCGACGACGCCCCGGTGCAACGAGGTCGAAGACCGACCACCGCGACGCCCGCCGTCTGGCGTTGCTGTTCCGGGCTGGTCAGCTGTCCGCGGTGCGGGTGCCGACCACCGGCCGAGGAGGCGGTGCGTGATCTGTGCCGGGCCCGCGCCGACATGGTGATCGACCAGACCCGAGCCCGGCACCGGCTGGGGAAGTTCTTGTTACGCCATGGCCGGGTCTGGCGCGGCGGTGACAACTGGACGCTCAAGCATCAGGCCTGGATCGCGCCAGCAACGCTTCGACGACCCGGCGCTGACGGCGACGTTCGGGCACTATCGGGCCACCCTGACCGCCCGGGAAGCCGCCGTCGCCGCCATCGACGCCGAGCTGGGCGGCGTGGTACGACGCGGGCCACCGTTCGCCGATGCTGTCGCCCGGCTGGCCGCCTACCGCGGGATCACCCAGCTCGGCGCGTTGACCCTGGCCTCGGAGGTGTGCGACTGGCGCCGGTTCCCGACGGCGTCGATGTTCATGGGCTTCTGCGGGCTCGTCCCATCGGAGCATCCTCCAGCGGGAGCGCACCCACCGCGGCGGCATCACCCATGCCGGCAACACCCACCTGCGCACCCAGCTCGTCGAGTCCGCGTGGGCCTACAAGTCCCGCCCCGCCGTCGGGCGCCACCATCGCCAAGCCGCCACGCCGGGCTCGACCCCGCCGTCGTCGCCCGCGCCTGGGCGGCGCAGCTGCGCCTGTGCGGCAAGTTCCGCCGCCTCGACGCCCGCAAGACGAGCCGCAACGTCGTCGCCACCGCCATCGCCCGCGAACTCGCCGGGTTCGTGTGGGCCGAGATGACCACCACCTGACATGAACACGATCGACCGACTCGCTGTCGCGTCCGGGCTGGACGCACAGCGAGCACCCCGTGATGCGCCGGGCGCCCGCCGCTGCAGAACCGATCCCCGTCCCGACTATGACGACCGATCCCGGCATCGCCGCGATCAGTGTGGGGCACCTCTCTGCGCAACGCCCTCCTGCGGTCCCGACCCGCGAACATCAGTCTGGCGGCCAGCCCACCAGCCGCCCGGCGCATCACCGACCCCTCGACCCGCGGCCCACCTCAATCCCCGGGCGCCGGGGTCGCGTAGCAGCCGCCACCCCGGCGTCAAGGTCGTTCGTCCTCGCTTCGCTGCGGGCGCTCCACCTTGACCCCGAGGCCCCGACGCCTGCTCGAGCCAGCAACCAAGCCCCGGACCTCCGCTCCGGCGCGCCCCGAAACCAGCCCCACGAACCCCAACCGACACGCTTGACAAACCGTTCCACATCAGTCGGGGAATGATCGAGACGGAGCTCACGTCCCGTGATCTTCCGGCCGGGCGGCGTCTCGACGAGGTGCTCAAGGACCCCATCTTCGCCCAGGTAGAGGCGTGATTCGTGCACGTGCCCAGCCTGCTGGAGGGCACGTCGCTGGACGGTGTGGGTCGATGCCGGCGACGCCGAGGACGACTTCGTGCGACTCAAATCCCACCTGGCGCCCCTGGTGTGGTGGCTGGTGGTCGCCGACGAAGTGCCGCTGGTGGACGACGACGGCGCCACGCTGGGGGTGCTCACGACCGACGACCTCGACGACGAGGAGGGCGGCGTGGACGTGCTGGTCGGGCCGGAAGGCTGGCTGGGCGGTCTGGCCGGTCGGTGGGCCACGGTGCCGGTCGTGCACGGTGGCCTGAGCTGGACGGTCTGCGATTCACCACCGGCGGCCACGCCGGCTCAGATCGCCGCGGTGCGGGCTGGTTATGAGGCGGCCGTGCGCGTCCGGGCCACGGACGGCATCGGCCCCGAGCTACCCGCCGACCTGCCCCACGCCGCCGGGGACCACGTCATCTACGAGGCGTTGGTGGTCGACCGGGCGGCATTCGTCGACGCTGCCATCCCTCCACTGCCCGACCTCTACGATTCGGCCGGTCTGGAGGTGCACCGCTCGATCGTCGCCGAGCGCGGCTTCGACTGGGAGAAGTACCGCAACTGGCAGGACCGCAACCGGCTCGGATTCGTCTACGGGCTCGACGACGTTCACGTCGACCTACTGGTTGTGTGCCTCGGTGCCACCTTCACGTGGCTCGACGACGGCGACGAGAGCCTCGGCAGCAGCGACCGGCGTCCTGCGGCGGCGCGTCTGCTCGCGGCCATCCTGGACGATGGTGGCATCGCCGAGGCGTACTGGCACGAGTGCCTCCGGCGAGGGGCGTCGAGGCAGGACATCGTCCGCTTCGCCGAGGCCCTGCACGCCCAGCTCCATGAGTCGACGCCGGTCGGGTTGGCCTGGGTGCGCGCTCGTGGTCTCGAACTCGCCGGCGACGTGGTGGGCGCCGTCGAACTGCTGGAACGCGCCGTCACGGCCGGCTGCGAGCACGAACCAGCGCTGCTCGACCTTGCTGGCTTCCGCGCCGATGCCGGTGACGCGCCGGGCGCCTTCGCGCTGCTGCACCGCGCCGGAGTGACGGAGCCGCCCGACGACGAGGATCCATACAGCGAGGCCGACGAGGCGGAGCTGCTGCTCGAGGAGGTGGGTGGGTTCGCTCTCCACCGGCCGCGGGCGGCGGTCGGGCGCAACGACCGGTGTCCGTGCGGCTCGGGCCGCAAGTACAAGGCGTGCCATCTCGGTCGTGAGCGGCATCCGCTCGACGATCGCGCCGGATGGCTGTACGGCAAGGCGCAGCGGTTCCTGCGCCGTCGTGCCGGCGATGTCGTCGACGAGCTGGCCGACGAGATCATGGATCCGATCGACCACCCGCTCCAGTGGCGGGAGCTGCGCGATTCCCCGCTGGTGGCCGACCTGACGTTGCACGAGGGCGGGGTGTTCGCCGACTTTCTCGACGCCAGGGACGCACTGCTGCCCGATGACGAAGCGCTCCTTGCCGCACAGTGGGTGCTCACGAATCGCGGCGTGTTCGAGTCCGGCGCATCGAGCGCGACCGCCTCGAGCTCCACGACATCGGTCGAGGTGAGACCATCACCGTCGTCAACGTGACCCCGAACGAGCGCACCCGCACGGGCACTGTGCTGTCGGGGCGTCCGCTTCCGGTAGGCGAGACCTACCGAGCATTTGCGGGCTTCGTCACGATCCCGCGGGCCTGGTGGGCCGACTGCTGGACGCCATCGACGAGAGTGATCCGATCGCGATTGCCGCGATCATCGGTGAGACGCTCCAGCCACCCCGGCTGACCAACACCGACGGCCAGGACTTGGTGGTCCACAATCTGCGATGGCGGTGCCCTTCGGCGGCCGATGTCGATGCCGCTCTCGTCACCGCAGGGTTGTCGGCCGACGCCGATGGCCGCTGGACGCTGGTTCGCGACACCGCCGCCCAGACCGACGCGATCGTCGCCCACCTCGAGCTGACGGGCGACGAGCTGACCGGCGATGCCAATTCCAACGAACGCGCCGCCGAGTTGCTCGCGCTCGTCGCCAGGGCGTTGCCCGACGCCGAGCTGCTGGGGCATGACCGGCGGTCGGCCGAGGAGTTCATGGCGAACCGCGATCCCGACGCCGCGCCGGCAGGTCCCGAGCTGGACGCGCGCGACGCGTGAATTGCTGGCCGAGTTGATCGCCGAGCACGAGCGTCGGTGGCTGGACGAGTCGATCCCGGCGCTCGGGGGACGCACCCCGCGGGAAACGGCGCTCGATCCGATCGGCAGGGAGGAGCTGGAACATCTGCTCGACAGCTTTCCCGAGCCCGGACCCGACGACGTCGGGGCGATGAGCCCGCAACGCCTGCGCGACGCGCTGGGGCTCTGAGTCAACGCCGGTAGCCTTTCGGGGTGGTCCCCGCCAGCCCGTGCGCAGCACTGCCGTGAGCGACACTCAGCGCCCACGCGGCGCGGCGATGCCCGCCGACCGGCTCAGCGGTGAGTGGGCTGCGCTGTGGGAGCTCTCGCGCCTGGCGCTCTACTCGCCGCGCCTGCTGACGGCGCCCCGAGGCCACGGTGAGCCCGTGCTCCTGCTCCCCGGCTTCCGGGCCGACGACCTCAGCACCTTGCCCCTGCGCGGCTACCTGATGTCGCTCGGCTACCGGGCCGCCGGCTGGGGCCTCGGCACCAACGACGGCGACCTCGACCGGCTGGTCCCCCGCGCCGCCAACGTGCTGCAGGGGCTGGTGCAGCGCAGCGGTCGACCGGCGGCGCTGGTCGGCCAGAGCCTGGGCGGCTACGTCGCCCGCGAGATCGCCCGCCAGCACCCGGAGCTCGTCGCGCAGGTGATCACCCTGGGCACGCCGATGCTGCGACCTCGGTCGCCACAGCCGATCCGTTGTCCCGTGACGGTCATGTACAGCAAGGCCGATCGCATCGTGCCCGTCAGCTCCTGCATGGACCCGGACCCGTCGGCCAACAACATCGAAGTGAAGAGCACCCACCTCGGGATGGGGATCGACCCCGATGTCTGGCAGGTGGTGACCCGCCAGCTCCATTCGGCCGCTCGGGCGGCGGCGCCCCGCTGAGGCCGCGGTAGCGTTCGGCCGTGGACGCCAACTTGCCGATCTTCGCCCCCGTTCCGGGAGCCGAGCACCAGACGTTCGGCGGGGTCGAGATCGACATCGTCCGCGTCGGCGATGCCCGGATGAAGCGATCCGTCTACCCGGTGGGATTGCGGTGGTCGACAGATCTCCGCCCGTTGGTCGGGACGGACACCTGCCGCCACGCTCACGTCGGCTTCCTCGCCCACGGCGCGCTCACCTTCGAGTACGCCGACGGGTGCATCGTCGAACTGACCGCCCCGGCGGTCCTCGACATCGCGCCCGGCCACGACGCCTGGGTACGGAGCGACGAGCCGGCGGTCGTCATCGAGGTGGACTTCGAGAGCGACACCACCAGTCGCCTGGGAGTGCCCATCGAGCATCGCCATTAAGAACCGCCGCAGGATCGAGCGATGACCGGCAATGACGCCGACGCACAAGCGTTCGAGGCGGTCATGAAAGGCACCGAGACGCCGTCGTATGTGGTGACGGCGGCGGCCGCCGGCGAGCGCGCCGGGTGCCTGGTCGGCTTCGCCACCCGCTGCAGCATCGACCCGCCCCGATTCGGGGTCTGGCTGTCGAAGCTGAACCGCACGTACCGCGTTGCGCAGGGGGCGACGACGCTCGTGGTTCACCTGCTGCGTGACGGCGACGGCGATCTCGCCCAACTGTTCGGCGGTGACACGGGCGACGAGGTCGACAAGTTCGCCGCCCTCGAGTGGCACCCCGGACCCGACGGCTGCCCCGTGGTCGATCGGCTCGACTGGTTCGCCGGCGAGATCGTCGAGCGCGTCGACACCGGAGACCACGTCGCGTTCGTGCTGGCGCCGAGCGCTGGACGGTGCCGGCACGGCGACGCTTCCCAGCTCTCGGCCGACGAGGTCGGCGACATCGACCCCGGCCATCCCATCCCCGGGCGCTGAGACGTCGGCCTCCATGGCAGCCCGGTCGAGCATGCCCAGTGACGTACGGGTCGACCTGCTGCTCGATCCGTTCGGCGCTCGCTGGCCCGATCTGCGCGACGCGGCGAGGGTCGCCGTCGACAGCGGGTTCAGCGGGATCTGGACCTACGACCACATCGACGGGCACGTCTACGGCGCCCCCCACGTACTCGAGTGCTGGACCATCTTGAGCGCACTGGCGGCGGAGATGCCCGGGGCCATGCTGGGTCCGCTCGTCTTGAACGTGGCCAACCGCCACCCCGGCGTCCTCGCCACGATGGCGGCGACACTGCAGCACGTGTCGGACGGGCGCCTGCTCCTCGGGCTGGGTGCGGGCGCCGCCCGGGACACGCCCTACGCCCTCGAGCAGGAGGCGATCGGGCTACCGGTGCTGGACGCCACCGCGCGGCGGGCGCACGTCGCCGATTCGGTCGCCGCGCTGCGTCGACTCTGGCGGGCGCCCGGCTTCCTCCGGCCCGACCCCGAGCCGCCGGTGGTGATCGCCGCCTTCGGTCCGAAGATGGCCGAGCTCGCCGGTCGCGTCGGCGACGGCATCAACACGCGGGCGACGCTTCCAGGGCTGCCCGACGTGCTGGACACGGCCCGTACCGCGCACGGAGCGGCCGGCGGTGATCCCGATCGCTTCCTCGTCACCGTGTTCACCGCACTCGACGAGTCGTTGCTGGCGGCGGAGTCGCCGAGGCGCGCCGAACTGGCCGCGCTGGGCGTCGACCGTCTGATCCTGTCCGTCGGCCCGCCCTTCGATCACCGCCGTATCGCCACCGCGGGTCGGCTGCTGCCCCGATAGAGTCCGGCTCCGCGTGGAAATCTTCAAGGAGTTCACCTTCGAGGCCGCGCACCGCCTCCCCAACGTTGCACCTGGTCACAAGTGCGCTCGGCTCCACGGGCACTCCTACCAGGTCGTGGTGCACGTCGCCGGGCCGGTCGGCGACCACACCGGCTGGGTTCGTGACTTCGCCGACCTGAGCGGCGCGATGCGACCGGTGCTCGACCAGCTCGACCACTACTACCTGAACGACATCGAGGGCCTCGACAACCCCACCAGCGAGGTGCTGGCGCGGTGGATGTGGGGGCGGCTGCAGGCCACCCTGCCCGAGCTGTCACAGATCGTGGTGCGCGAGACGTGCACATCGGGATGCATCTACCGGGGGGAGCCATGAACGCGGTGGCCGTGCTCGCCAGCGGTGGCGCCGACAGCGCCATCCTCGTCGCCGACCTCCTGCGCCAGGGCGCGGTGGTCCACCCGATCTACGTGCGCTTCGGGCTGGCGTGGGAGGCGGCCGAGGAGGCCCATCTGCGGACGTTCCTCGAGACGCTCACCGATCCCGCGCCGTGTCCGCTCGTCGTGCTGGAGGTTCCCGTCGCCGCGGTGTACGGCGCTCATTGGAGCCTCTCCGGGCAGCAGGTGCCCGACGAGGCGACCACCGACGACGCGGTGTACCTGCCGGGGCGCAACCTGTTGCTCTTGAGCTTGCCGAGCGTGTGGTGCGCCCTGCACGACGTCCACACGATCGCCCTCGGCACGTTGAAGGGCAACCCCTTTCCCGATGCGACCGACACCTTCTTCGCCGACTTCTCGGCGCTCGCTCAGCGCGCCATGGACCACGCCATCGAGGTCGTCACTCCGTACGGCGGTCTGGTCAAGGCCGACGTGCTCGAGCTGGGACGCGGCTTGGCCCTGGAGCACACGTTCTCGTGCATCGATCCGGTGGACGGGCGACACTGCGGCCGTTGCAACAAGTGTGCCGAGCGCCGCCAGGCGTTCTCGGCATCGTCCATGGAGGATGCGACCGACTACGCGCAACGATGAGCCGCGTCTACGTGGCCCCGGTGTCGTTCGGGCTGGGCGATCTCGTCGTGTCGCTGCCGGCCGTCCAGGCGCTCATCTCTCAGAGCCGCCACTGGGCCGACGAGACGTGGCTGGTCGCCCGCTCGAGCACACAGGTGGCGCTCGCTCAGCGCATCGCAGGCTTGGCGGGCTGTGTCGAAGAAGAGGCGTTCGACCGCAATTGTCATGACGGGCGATTCGTCGACCTGCGCGATCATCCGCTGCAACGCGACTACTGGTGGGGCTCGGCCGAGTTCGAGAACACGTTCGGTCCGCTGTCGATCAACGACATCCTCGCCCGCATCTGCGCCGACTTCTCGATCGACGCGGACTTCACGCGGCCGACACCGCTCACGGCTCATCACCGGCCCGAGCTTCGCTCCACCGTGCTGCTCGTGCTGGACAGCGACGGCCCGACCAAGCGCTGGCCCGCCGATCGGTGGTTGGAGCTGGCGTCGAGCATTCGAGACACGGGTCACGAGGTCCGTGCCGTGACGCGCGTCGACGTCGCCGTGGAGCTGGGTACCGACCGCATGGAAGCGGTGCCGGCCCCGACGCCCGGCGACGCCGTCGACGTGCTCGGCTCGGCGCGTGCTGTGATCGGCGTCGACACCGGCCTGACGCACATCGCCGCGCAACAGCTGACACCTACGGTCATGATCTGTCGAGCCAGGCCCGTCTACTTCCGACGCTGGCCCCACACCCGCGCTGTGACGGGCGATCCGTGTGACGACGCGTGTGCCGCCGTCGAGGACGACTACGCCTACAACGACCGGGTCGACCTACGGGGCTTCGAGTGGCGGCCTCGCCGGTGCCCGGCCGATGGCCGCTGCCTCGACGTGGTGCAGCCGCAGGACGTCATGCGAGCGCTGGAGGAGGTGCTGTGAACAATGTGGGGAGCGTGGAGATCGACTCGCACCCCGAGAGCCGCGTGCACAACTCTCAGGCCCACGGCATCGGGCGGGTGGCGGCGCTCGACGGCCTCGGTGCGTGGAGCAACCTCGGACGCAACGTGGTGTTCGTCGGGCCCGACCTGCAGCCACGCGCCGTCTTCGACGAGTCGGTCTTCGCGGAGGACGAGCCGTCGCAGTACGACCTCGACGTCCACGCCATCCTCGACGTGGCCGGCGCCGGCGTTGTCATCACGTTGAACCACTACGGCATGGTGCGCGCCTTCCTGCGAGCCGATGTCGGTGCACCCGGACCATTGCGCCGCGTGGCGCCCGCGTGGACACGCACGTTCGCCGCCGACGTGGAGCGGGCCATCGTGGTCGGCGGCCGACTCGTTGGTTCCCAGCCGCGAGAGCAGAAGGCGCCTGGACTCCTCGTCTCCGAGCCGTTGACGTCGAGCGCGGCGGGCGTCGAGCTGGACGTGACGGGCCAACTGGACTCCTGGGGCATGGTCACGGCCCTCGCGCCGTTGGGCGGCTTCGCCCAGTCCCTCGCCGTCGGCGGCGAGGAGCACGTGAGCGTGGTGACCGCCAGCGGCGACGGCGCCGCCTCTCCACGGTGGGACACGGGCGTCGACTTCGAGCCGGCGGTCCTGCACTGGGACGGCGTGCTCCTCTGGGCGGCCGGAAGTGACTGGGACCCGACGGTCGACGACTACGACTGGAACGCCCGCACGGGCGGCGGGTTCGTAGCGCTCGACCCGGTCGATGGACGCGTGGTCGTCCGCGGCCGGTTCGAGGAGGAGCTCGCCTGGGGCAGCGGCGGCGTGGCCGTGGTCCTGGTCCCCGGCGTGCTGTGCGGGCTCGGTCGGCGGGGCCAGCTCCACCTCTACGACACCAGCGACGGCGCCCCGCTGGCGACCACCGCAGCGCTGTCCGACGACTCGCTCGGCATCGCCCATGCCGGCGTCATCGGCGAGCACATCGTCTACGGCTTCAATCGGGCCGGTTACCGGTTGTGGACGTTTCCCGCGGCGTCAGTCGCGTCGGTCGCGTCAGTCGGCGGGCGAGCCGTAGAGCTTGAAGCTCTGGTACGGCACGAAGCGCTTCCGCCCCGAGCCGATGTCGTCGAACAGGCCCTCCAGCGCCTCCACGACCACCGTGAGGTGATCGCGCAGGAGCGGCAGGCGGGCGCGGTATGCCGCTCGGTCCGTGCTCGGCGAGCGGGCGGCGTGCTCGGTGAAGTGGATGCGGATGGTGAGCACCGACAAGCGGTCGAACACCATCGCCGGGCTCTCGGTGACCGGCGCGGCCGACGGCTCCTGGCGGATCGCCGCCGCCAGGGCCGCGTCGATGGCCTCGACCAGGACGTGGCGGTGGCCGTTGAGGGTGTCGATGTCGCGCTTCGCCGCCGCGACGGTGGCATCGTCGGCATCCGGTGCGCGCGTCAGGTCTTCGCACTGCCATTGGTCGAGGTTGTTGCGGTGCAGCTCCGACAGGAGCCTCAGCACCCCGCTCGACGGCGTCGGGATGCCCTCGTGCAGTGCCTGCTGGAAGTAGGCGACGACGGTGCCCGGCGCGGGAACATCCGGCGACGGCGTCACGATTGTCCCTGCAGGTAGCGCAGCACCGATCGCGCCGCCCGGCTGCCCTGCCCGATGGCCGCCGCGACCCGCGCGTACGCACCGGCCACGACGTCGCCGGCGGCGAACACACCTGGGACCGAGGTGCGTAGCTCGTCGTCGACCACGATGGCGCTGGCTCGGTCGAGCTTCGAGCTGACCACGGACGAGCTGCGTGCGCGGCGCGCGAGCGATCTTCACGACCAGACCCTGAGCGGCGAGCCGCCTCCGGGCGCCGTCGGGCCGGCGGAGCACGACCTCCTCGAGGTGCTCGCCGCCGTGCAACCCATCCAGCTCCCAGCCGGCGAGGTCGTCGATGCGCCGCTCCTTGCGGATCTGCTCGACGATGTCGTGGCGGGCGCTGAGCCCAGACGAGCGATGCACGAGCGTCACCGCCGATCCGGTTCTCGCCAGCTCCAGCGCGTCGAGCGTCCCGCTGTCGCCGCCGCCGATGACGACGACGTCGCGGCCGGCGAACTGGTCGCGGTTGGCGGCGTCGAGCTGGTAGGTCACCGCGCCGGAGAATGCGCCGTCGGGAGCCGCCGGGAGCTGCTGCCAGCTCGTGCCGGTCGCCAGCACGAGCGCTCGGGCGTGCACGCGCCGCCCGTCGACCTCGACCCACCGCCCGGCGACATCGACTCGGGTGACCGCCTGTGACAGGCGCAGGTGCGGCCCCAGTATCGCCGCCGCCTCCTCCAGTGCGTCGCGCACCGCCGGCCCGTTCTCGAACCGGCCGGCGGCGAGGTTGCGTACCGAGTGGGGGATGTCGGCCAACTGGCCGCCGGGACGAGCGTCCGTCTCGAAGACCTCGGTGGCGAGCTGGATGTCGAAGCACTCCAGCGCGCAGCTCACCCCGGCAACGCCGCCGCCGACGATGATCACATCGGGTTCGTCGTCGACGGGCATCGAGTCGTTCATTGGCGAGTGCTAGCGCAGACCGGCGAACAGGTCGGTCTCGGGTACCGGCGCCGCTGTGCGGTCCTGCTCGCGGATGAACGATTCGAAGCCGAAGACCTCGTCGAACATGGAGTCGGGCATCTTGGCGAACCAGCTCTCGGCCAGCTGGCTGGCGTGGGCCTGCAGCGCCTTGCGCTTGCGCTCGGCCACCGGCGACGTGTCGACCGATGTGGTGATGCGGGCGGCGGCCGTCTCCATCATCTGGAGCCGCTCCGGGTCGATCTGCGGGCGGGGACCGACATCGACCCCTAGCTCGGCCAGCCGCTCACGGAGCTGCACGAAGTCACGCCAGCGTCGGGCCGTGAAGTACAGCTTGGCCGGGATGCCCGTGCGTTCGATGGCCGCCAGCGTGACGCGGTTGGCCTGGACGTGATCGGGATGGTTGTACCCGCCGAACTCGTCGTAGGTGACGACGACATCGGGCTGGTAGCGCTCCATCAGGGTCGCCAACCGGGCCGAGCTCTCCTCGATCGGTACGGTCCAGAAGGCGCCCGGACGATCCTTGTAGTCCCACTCCGCCATGCCGGAGTCGTGGTAGCCGAGCTTCTCCAGCACATCGACGCCGAGGATCTCACACGCCCGGTCCAGCTCGGCCAGGCGGATGGCGGCGACGGCCGCCTCGTCGTGGCCCGGTTCTCCCGGCTTGATGCCCCCGGGCGCGTCGCCGAACTCGCCGTTCGTGCAGGTGACGACGACCGTGCGCACGCCCTCGTCGGCGTACATCGCCAGCACCCCGCCGGTGCTCGACGATTCGTCGTCCGGATGAGCGTGCACCGCCATGAGCGTGAGGGGATTGGCCATACCGCCAGCCTGCCAGCGCCGGCGGCGAACGCCACCGCATCCCGGCGCCGATCAGCGCGCGGGCAGTGCGCCGTCCATCTCGGTGGTGGCGATGAACAGGCCGTCGGCCTCGACCACGAGCCCGTCGTCGCAGTGGCCCTCGGCCAGCAGGGTGATCTTGCGCCCGTCGACGCTGTGCACCCACGCCCGAAACGTCAAGGGCAGGCCGACCGGCGCCGGCGCCCGGAGGTTGACCGTGAGCCGTGCCGTGAACGCCCGCTGGCCGGCGACCGTGTTGACGGTGCCCATGACCTCGTCGATGATCATGGCGATCACGCCGCCGTGGACCCGCCCGGGTGGACCCTGGAACATCGGGTCGACCGTCACCCGGGCGACGACCGAGGTCTCGCTGTCGCGATGCATGTCGAGGCCGATGGATGACGGGTGCAACCGGCCGCCGCAGGGCGAGAGCGGATCGAACTCGATGCGCTCGCCGACCGCCGCCCCCCGTTGCCATCCGCCTTCGTCGGCGGCCATCGTCGTCAGCTCGTCCATGTCGTCGAGCTTCTCCCGCGGGGGTGCCGTTTCGAGGCGCCGGGCGAGCTCGTCGGCTTGACGGGCAACGGCCCGCAGCTCGTCGTCGTCGGCGCCATGGCCGGCGACCGCCCGATTGAGGCGCCGCATCGCCTGCGCCGCCTCGCCTCGAGCGGACCAGTCCGTCACGGCGCCGAACCTAATCGCGCGCGTCACGACTTGCCACCGACCGGCGCGGCGACCTTCAATCCGGTCGTGCACATCGGATTGTCCACCTCCTTCGGCGGTACCCCCGCTCGAGACGCCGCCTTCATCCAGGAGTTCGCGGCGCGAGCCGAAGCCGTGGGGTTCGAGTCCCTGTGGGTGCCCGAGCACGTCGTCTTCTTCGACGACTACGAGTCGCGCTACCCGTACAACGAGACCGGGATGCTCAACCTCGGCGCCGACCCCGGGCTGTTCGACCCGTTCCTCGCCCTCACCGTGGCCGCCGTGGCCACGACGCAGTTGAAGCTCGGCACGTCGGTCCTGCTGATCGGTGAGCGCAACCCGCTCATCACCGCCCGCGAGGCCGCCAGTCTCGATCAGATCGCCGGCGGCCGCTTCCTCCTGGGTGTGGGCGTGGGCTGGTCGCACGAGGAGTACGTCGCCCTCGGTGTCCCGTGGGAACGCCGGGGCGCCCGCTGCGACGAGTACATCCAGGTGATGAAGGAGCTGTGGACCACATCGCGCAGCTCCTTCCACGGCGAGTTCTGCGAGTTCGACGACGTCATCTCCGTGCCCAAGCCGGTGCAGCAACCGCACCTGCCGGTCGTCGTCGGCGGGAACACGCCGCCCGCGCTGCGGCGCGCCGCCAAGTGGGGCGACGGGTGGTTCGGCTGGAACCTCACCGTCGACGAGCTGAACGACACGGTGGCGACCCTCGATGGGCTGTTGCGGGCGAACGGCCGCAGTCGCGACGGCTTCATCATGCAGACCGGCATCCAGGCCGATGCCAGCGGCGCGGGCGAGGGTCTCGGCCTGGCGGAGTACGCGCAGGCCTGCGACAAGGCGGGCGTGGAGCGGCTGGTGCTGGCGTTGCCGCTGCGCCGGCGTAGCTACGAGTCGGAGCTGGAGCAGTACGCCGGCATGCTCGCGCTGTCCTGATCGCTTCAAGCGCGATCGGCGCTCCCTCGACGCCGCCGTCTGCGCGAAGCTGGCTGGGTGAGCGGAGTCCACGGCGGAAGCGACGCGGTGCCGTCGAAGCCGGTCGGGGACTACCGCGTCCTGATCGGCGGTCAGGTCGTGGACCTCCTCGAGTCGCCGCCTGCGCCCCGGCGACGCGCTCGACCACGCGACCGCGACGCCGTTGCGGTGGAGCCGGAGCCCGATCCCGCCGACACCCGCCTGGTGCAGTTCACGTCCGACCTGACCGCCGGCGACATGGATCGCATCCGGCGCGACTACGGCCTCGCCCTCACCGCCTACGTCCCGAACCTGACCTACGTGGAACGCGTCGACGCCGGCACCGAACGCCGGCTGCTCGCCGACCCGATGGTGCGCGCCGTTGCCCCGTACCTGGCCGAGTACAAGATCGCGCCGTCCATCGGCGACGCCAACCGGCCGCTGCCGGCGGGCATCGTGGCCGGCCAGCACCTCCTGGACGCCTTCCTGTTCGACGGCGGCTCGACCGAGCGCGTCAGCCAGGCGCTGCAGGCGGCCGGCGCCCACGACATCGTGGTGCTGGACGACCGCCCCATCGGTGGCAACGCGCGCGTGCGGTTCGTCGTCGATGACGACAGCGCGGTGGCTGCCATCGCGGCGGTGCCCGACATCCGCTGGATCGAGCCCATCACCCCCATCACCGACGACAACGTGGCCGCCGCGTCGGTGATCCAGTCGGGCCAGACGGCCAGCGCCTCGATCTGGGGCAAGGGCCTCCACGGCGAGGGCCAGGTCATCGGCATCTTCGACAACGGCCCGCTGGACATCAACCACTGCTTCTTCGCCGACGCCGCGCCCAACACCCCCGGCCCTGGCCATCGCAAGGTGCTGGCCCTGCGCAACGCCAGTGGCACCGCCGCCGGAGGCCACGCCACCTTCGTGTCGGGGTGTGCCGCCGGCGACGACCGCAACAACCCGGGCGCCTCGGCCTTTCGGGGCGGCGCCTGGGCGGCGCAACTCGTGTCGGGCAACAACAACGACCTCGGCGCCGCGACGCTGCTGGCCGAGCTCAACGCCGCCATGGGCGCGGGCGCCTTCATCCACAGCAACTCGTGGCACGACACCACGAACGGGGTCGGGGGTGCGGCCCTGTACAACCAGAACGCCGCCGACGTCGACAACTTCACCTGGACCAACGAGAACCACCTGGTCGTGGGGTCGGCCGGCAACTCCAGCCCGACCCCCGAGGAGCTCGGCCCACCGGGCACGGCCAAGAACGCGCTGTGTGTCACCGCCGCCCAGAGCGGCAACAACCCCACCACGCTGGGCGATGGCAACTCGGGCCCGACCGCCGATGGCCGCAGCAAGCCCGACCTCGCCGCCGTCGGCTGCGGCATCCAGTCGGCGACGGTCGGCACTGCCTGCGGGACCGGGCCGCGCTCGGCCTGTGCCACGAGCTACGCCACCCCTCACACCGCGGCGGCGGCCGCCCTGATCCGCCAGTACTTCACCGAGGGCTGGTACCCGACGGGCGAGAAGGTCGCGGCCAACGCCCTGACGCCGACGGGCAACCTGCTCAAGGCGGTCCTGGTGGCCTCGACCGTCGACCTGTCGGGCGTGGCCGGCTACCCGAACGTCAGCGAGGGCTGGGGTCTGATCCGCCTCGACCGGGCCCTGTTCTTCAAGGGCGGCCAGCGCCGCTTGGCGGTGTGGGACGTGCGCCACGCCACGGGGCCCACGTCTCGCGACCTCCGGACCCACACGTTCAAGGTCGACAGCGACACCGAGCAGCTCAAGGTGGTGCTCACCTTCAGCGATCCCCCGCCGGCGGCCGGCGCGTTCGCCAGCCCGACGGTGAACGACCTCGACCTGCGCGTCTTCGCCCCGGACGGGACGGTCTACCGGGGCAACGACTTCACCAACGGCGTTTCGACGGTCAACAGCGTGTTCATCGGTGATCCCTTGAACACGATCGAGGTCGTGCTGATCGACAAGCCCCCGGCGGGCCAGTGGACCATCGAGGTCAGCGCCTTCCGCGTCGCCGTGGGCAATCCCGGTCAGGGCTACGCCGTGGCCGCCAGTGCCCGGCTCAAGTCGGGGGGCTGCTTCGTGGCCACGGCGGTCTACGGTGACGCCGACCACCCCGACGTGGAGGCGTTGCGGGCGTGGCGCGACCGCAACCTCGAGGCAGGTGGCGTTCGCGGCCGGGCCATGCGGCTCTTGGCGGCCGCCTACGAGCGGGCCGGGCCGGGGCTGGCCCGCGGCGTGCAACTCGCGCCGCCGGTCCAGCGCGTCCTGCGCCGGGCGCTGCTGCCGGCCGCCGCCCGCCTCGTGCGGGAGGAGGCGAGCCCATGGGCTTGACCGTCGAGGCGCTGCTGCTCGAGCTGGCGAAGGCGGTTGCCCCGCTGAAGGACGAGCTGGCCGCGGGTCGGGTGGAGGAGCTCTTCGAGAGCCTTGGTCTGCCGGCGTCGGACCTCGTGCTGGCGGCCGGGCCGGTGACCGACCGGCTGACGGCGGCGGGCACCGCCTTGGATGGCCTGCCGGCCGCCGCCACCGCGCTGGCCGCCGCCATCGAGGCCGGCGATGGTCCCGGCATCGCCTCGTCGGTGGCCCAGGCCGTGCCGATCGTGAGCTCGGTGCTGACTGCCATCGCGGCCGTCGCCACGGCCGTCGACGGCGTCGCCGCCACGGCCGGTGGGGCGGAAGCAGAAGTGCGCGCCTTCGCCGCCGAGCTGCCCGAGCGCCTGCTCGGCTACCTCGTCGCCACGTACCTGGACCGGTCGCACCCGGTCACCGCTGGTGTCGCCGACCTGCTGGGCATCCTGGAACGCGCCCCGCAAGCGGCCACCGCCAACGCGCCGGCGTATGTGCGCCGGTCGCTGCGGCTCGACCGCCTCGCGCCGCTGCTGCGTGATCCCGTCGCCTCGCTGGCCGGCCTGTACGGCTGGGGGACGGCGTCGTTCGACTGGAACCACTTCCTGGGCCTGCTGGCCCCGTTCGCCGGCCGGGTCTCGTCGTTCGCCTTCGTGCAACCGGGCACGGCCACGACGCCGCCGGTGCTGCGCATCGGCCTGGTCGACATCGGCCCGACGAACGACGCCGCGCCGGGACTGCAAGCGGTCCTGCGCGTCGCCATGGCGCAACCGGTCGAGGCCAACCTGCCCATCGCGCCCGGCCTCGCCGTCGACATCGGCTTGGCGTCGGCCATGGAGGCGGCGGCAGCCATCGAGCTGCTACCCCCGGCTCAGCTGGACGTGGTGCCGCCCACCGCCGAGGTATCCGGCCAGGCCCGCGTCGGCGTGGCGGTGACCGACGCCGCCGGCGGCGCGCTCGTCGTGTTGGGGACGGCGTCGGGCCCGCGCATCGAGGCCAAGCAGCTCCGCCTGGCCGTCGGCGCCGATCTCGCCTGGGATCTGCCCACCCGGCGGGCCCGCGGCGATCTCCTCGTCGAGGCCGCCATCGAGGACGGCAAGGTCGTCATCAGCCTGGCCGGGGCGGACGGCTTCCTGAGCGCCATCCTGCCCGCCGGTGGCTTCTCGGTGGACTTCGATCTGCTGGCCGGCTGGTCGTCGACGCGGGGCCTGTACTTCGAAGGCGGCGCCGCGCTGGGCATCGACATCCCGGTCGACTTCGACCTCGGCCCGGTCAAGTTCCAGATGCTGCACCTGGCCCTGGGGGTGTCCGACGGGGAGCTCACCCTCGAGATGTCGGGCGCCGTCAGCGCCAGCCTCGGGCCGTTCGCGCTGGCGGTCGACCGGATGGGCACGCTGGGGCGCCTGTCGTTCCCCGGCCGCGACGGCAACCTCGGTCCGGCCAACCTGGCCATGGAGTTCAAGCCGCCGCAGGGCATCGGGCTCAGCCTCGACGCCGGCGTGGTCAAGGGCGGCGGCTACATCTACCTGGACCCCGCCGCGGGGGAGTACGCGGGCTTCCTGGAGCTGGCGTTCGGGCCGGTGTCCATCAAGGCCCTCGCCATCCTGTCCACGAAGTTGCCCGACGGCTCGTCGGGCTGGGCCCTGCTGCTGCTTGTCTTCGGCGAGTTCCCGCCCGTGCAGCTCAGCTTCGGATTCACCCTGAACGGGGTGGGCGGCATCATCGGTCTGCAGCACGGCGTCTCGATCGACGCGCTGCAGTCCGGGCTGCGCACCGGCGCCCTCGACGCGGTGCTGTTCCCTCGCGACCCGGTCGCCAACGCACCCACGCTCATCCGCCAGTTGCGGCTGGTGTTCCCGGTCATCCCGCGGGCGCTCACCATCGGGCCGGCGCTGAAGCTCGGCTGGAGCACCCCGGCACTGGTGACGCTCAGCCTGGGGCTCGTCATCCAGTTCGACGACGTGCTGGGCTCGGGTCCGGGGCAACCGTCCATCAGCCGCGTCGTGCTGCTCGGGCGGCTCAAGGTGCAGATCCCGCCGGTGGACGAACTGGGCATCGACGCCCCCGCACTGATCCAGCTGCAGGTGGATGTCGTGGGCGCCTACGACGCCAACGAGAAGGCGCTGTCCATCGACGCCGTGTTGCACGACTCGTTCGTGGCTCTCCTGCCCATCACCGGGTCGCTGGTGGTACGGGCGCGCTTCGGCGCCGCGCCGACGTTCCTCATGGCCGTCGGTGGCTTCCATCCGCGCTTCCACGACCTACCGCCGGGGATCCCACCGCAGGATCGGGTCGGCTTCGAGCTGCGCTACGGCATCGCCGTCGTGCGCGTCGTCGGCTACTTCGCCATCACCTCCAACACCGTGCAGACCGGCGCCGAGGCGCAGCTGGTGGCGTCGGGCGGCGGCTTCCGCGTCGAGGCGTTCATCGGCTTCGACGCCCTGTTCGTGTTCGAGCCGGTCTTCCACTTCGAGGTCGACTTCCGCGCCGGTGCCGCCATCCGCTGGCACGGCCACAGCCTCGCCTCGGTCCAGGTCCATGGCACCCTGTCCGGCCCCGGTCGATGGGAGATCAGCGGCAGCGCCTCGTTCTCCATCCTGTGGTGGGACGTGGGTATCGACTTCGACGTGGCCTGGGGGAGCGCGCCGGCGCCCGCGCTGCCCAGCGTCCGGGTCGGTCCACTCATCGCTGCCGCCCTGTCGGCGCCGCACAACTGGACGGCCCAGCTCCCGGCCGGCGGTGCCGCCCTCGTGACCCTGCGGCTGCTGAACGCCGGCGACGACGTGCTGGCCCACCCGCTGGGCGAGGTGGTGGGGCTGCAGAAGGTGGCACCCCTCGGCATCCACATCGACCGCGTCGGCCAGTCCCGACCCGCCGACGGCAACCAGTTCGACATCGCCACCGTCGCCATCGGCACGGGGGGCGGGCCGCCGTCGTTCCGGGATGAGCACTTCGCTCGCGGCGAGTTCCTCGATCTGTCGGAGGAGGACAAGCTGTCCCTCCCGTCGTTCGAGAACTTCCGCGCCGGCGTGGCCGTGTCGTCCAGCGACTACACCGTCGCCGCCAGCCAGATCGCCTTCGAGCCCGAATGGGAGACGGTGTTCCTGGGCGAGAGCCGGCCGCGCATCAAGAGCGTGCTGGCCGCCGCCGATCTGGTGAAGCACGCCCAGTTCGCCGCCGTCGCCACCAGCGACCTCCGGGCGGGTGACCGCCTGCAGCCGGCGGTCAAGGCCACCGTCGGCCTGGCGGCGTCGGGCTTCGCCGTCGCGTCACGCACCGACCTCGGCGCCGGTGCCGCCGTTCCCGTAGGTGCCACGTTCACCGAAGCGGCGCACTCGGCGGCGACGGCGGTGGGGCGCGTGTTCATCGCCGAGGTGGCCGAACTGGAGGCGCGACCGTGACGTACCGCTTCCTGCCGTGGGTGCGGCGCGGGCTCGCGGCCCGTGTCACCGACGCCGATCCGCTCACCGCCGAGCTGCCGGCCCGCGCCCGCTTCCACGTATCGGTGGCGGTGTCGACCGGCGACTCCGGCGGTGTCGATCTGAGGCTGTACGGACCCGGTGACGTGATCGGCGTCGACCCGCGCGTGATCGTGCGGACCACGCCGAAGCGGTTCGCGCGCGACGTGCCACCCGACCACTTCGCCGCCATCGAGTTCGACCCGCCCGACTTCCCGTGGATGTTCACGCCCGCGGCCGGCGGCGTCCAGGACCGCCTGCGCCCGTGGCTGGTGCTCATCGTGGTCGAGCAGCAGGACGGCGTCAGCGTGCGGGTGGCGCGCGACCGGCCACTGCCGCAACTGGTGATCGAGGCGCCCGCGCTACCGGCGCACGAGCTGCCCGATCTGTCGGAGTCGTGGGCGTGGGCCCACGCCCACGTCGTCGAGGGGAGCGCGCCGGCGTCTGTGCCCGACGAGCTGCGCGACCATCCCGACCTCAACGTGTCGCGCCTGCTCTGCCCCCGCCGGCTGGCCGAGGGACGCGACTACTACGCCTGCCTGGTGCCGGCGTTCGAGGTCGGTCGCCTCGCGGGGCTGGGCTTGGCCGTGCCCGACGCCGCCACGACCGCGCCGGCGTGGGGTGGCAGCGGCGGCGTCGGCGCCACGATCAACCTGCCGATGTACTTCCACTGGGAGTTCCGCACCGGTCCTGCCGGTGATTTCGAATCGCTGTCGCGGCGGCTGACGCCGCGCCCGGTGCCCGACACCGTGGGCCGCCGCCGGATGTACATCGGCGCCGCCTCCGCCGCGCTCCCGGCGTTGCCGTTCGACCACGGCGGCATGGTGGAGATGGAAGGAGCGCTGCGGGCGCCCGATGCCGGCACCGGCACCGAACTGCCGGCCGAGGCGCAGCCATGGATCGACGCCCTCATCCCCATCCTGAACGCGCCGGCCGCGCAGGTCGTGGCGGGCGCGTCGCCCGATGCCGAAGCGGTGGCGCCCCCGATCTACGGCGGCGACCCGGTCAAGGTGCACGTGCTCGACGACAACGCGCCGCGCTGGCTGTCCGAGCTGAACCAGGACCCACGCCATCGCACCGCCGCCGGTCTCGGCGCCGAGATCGTGCGCGACAACCAGGAGCGGTTCATGCAGGCGGCGTGGGAGCAGGTCGGCGACGTGCTGGCCGCCAACGCGCTCCTGGACCGGGCCCGGTTCGTGCAGCAGGTGGCGTCGCGCATCCACCAGCGCCATCTGGCCCCGCTGGGCGAAGCGGCGTTGCTGTCGTTGACGGCGCCGGTGCACCAGCGCGTCGTCGCCGATCGTCGGGTGCTCGACCGCGTCGTCGGCACCAGCCTCTTGCCGAGCGGCCTCACGGACTCCAGCTTCCGGCGCATGGCGTCGCCGCGCTCGCCGGTGCTCACGCGCGCGGCGCGCGCCGCCGGCATGAGCGACGCGGCGACGGTGCCGCCGGTCGTCGTCGGCGAGCTGGCCCAGGGCAAGCGGCCTCTCGACCTGCTGGCGCAGCCGCCAGACGGCCTGGTGGCGTCGCGGTTGCTCGACCGGTTCCCCCGCCGTCCGACGGGGCCGGTCGGTTCCGAGATCGGCGCCGTCGGCACGGTCGCCGTCGAGGCGCTATCGGCGGTGCGCAGCGCGCTGGCGGCCGTCGCCGCCGCGCCCGTGCCGCGCCAGGCGGTGCTACGACCCGACCTGGCCATCGGGGGCGTGTTCCTGCCGGTGCCGCCCGCCGCCCTGCACCGAGACGGCGCCGTCGATGCTGCCGGACCGATCGGACCGGTCTCGCCCATCGGACCAGTCGGACCCATTGGGCCGATCGGGCCCATCGGTCCCGTGCCGCCCGTCGTGATCCCGCCGGTCGCGACGCCGCCGACCCACCCGCCCGGCCCGCCCGCCCACCCGCCCGTCCCGCCCGTCCCTCCGATCCACCCGCCCCGGCCGCCGCTGCCGATCCCGCCGATCTTCGGCGGTACGGGCGGCGTGCTGCAGCCACCGCGGACCGATCGGGTCCTCGTGGAGCGCTTCGCGTCGGCGTTCCAGGCCCAGACCGCGGCCCTGGCCATCGACGCCACGTCGGTGGTGCCGCCACCGGCTCGCCTCGACCTCGCGTCGGTCAGGTCCGTGCTCGTGGCCGCCACCAACCCGAGTGGTGTCATCGAGGCCCGGGCCCGGCTGGCCGTCACGGTCGCCGGCCGGCGGCTGCTCGACGGCTTCCTGGGTGACCTCGGCCCCATCGTGCAGCAGCGCGAGCCGCTCGACCCGGTGATGGTGGGCCCGATCCTGCCCGAGCCGCTCTACCGCGCCCTGGCCAAAGCCGACCCGGACCGCTTCCTGCCCGGCGTCGGCGAGATCCCCGACGACACCGTCACCATGCTGGAGACCAACCCGCGCTTCGTCGAGGCGTTCCTCGTCGGGGCCAACCACGAGATGAACCGCGAGCTGCTCTTCCGGCGCTACCCGACCGACCGGCGGGGCACGCCGTTCCACCGCTTCTGGGACCGCGTCGACGGCAGCGAGGACATCGGCCCCATCCACGAGTTCGGGGCCGCCGCCGCCCTCGGCACGAACGGCCACGACGACCTGCGCGGCTCGCTGGTGCTGCTCGTGCGCGGCCAGCTGCTGCGGCGCTACCCCCACTCGGTCGTGTACGCCGTGCCGGCCAGGCCCGACCGCAGCCTCGACCCCAACCCGGCGGTCGTGAAGAACCCCGTCTTCTGGGGCCGCCTCGACCCTGACGTCACGTTCGTGGGCTTCGACCTGACCCGCGAGGACGTCGAGGTGGCGCCGGGCTGGTACTTCGTCATCGCCGAACAGACCATGGAGCCGACCTTCGCCTTTGACACTCCCGGCGGCGACAGCGGGGCGGCGGCGACGTGGAGCGACGTCGACTGGGGCGACGTCGGTGTGGCCCCGAACGACTACCTCCGCATCGCCGGGTGCGCGCTGAACGGCGTGGAGTTGGCGGTCATCGCCAACGCGCCGGCCCGCGCCCGCTTCGGTCGCAACGCCGCCGACATGGCCGCCATCTGCTTCCAGCGGCCCTTCCGGGCGGCGATGCACAGCAGCAAGCTGATCGCCGGCGCCGCCCCGCCGGCGGGCACGCCGATCGTGCGTCCCATCCTGGCCCGCGCCACGCTGCTGCGGCCCCTTACGCTCGGCGACGGTGGCTGACGGTGGCGCCCGCCGATCTCGCCCGGCTGGCCAAGGCGCGTGGCCAGCGATCGCAGCTCGTCACCCAGCGCAACGCCGTGCACGTCGAGCTCGCCGCGGCCGATGCAAAGGCGGCGCGGCTGGAGCGCAGCGGAGGGTCGGACGCGGCCAAGCGGGCGGCGGCGAAGGCCATCGACAAGGCCCGCGACCGGTTGGCCGCGTTGCACGGCAAGGGCGCACAGCTCGACGAGTCCATCGCCGCGCTCCGCGACCGCCTCCGCGACGTCCAACCCGAGCGCGCCGTCGAGCACCTCGACGGCGGCGTGCCGGTGACGCTCCTGCCGTTGCGCCTGGAGACCCGCTTCGGCGACAGCAACCAGTCGCTGCGCATCCGCATCTTCCCGGAACAGGTCCACATCGACGCCCACGAGCCCGAGCTCACCGCCGACGAGCTGGCGGCGGCCACGGCCTACTGGCAGGCCCGGTGGGCCGCCGGCGCCGACGTCGACGCCCGGCGCGCCGCATGGGCGCGCCTCGCCCGCCAGGTGCGCCCGACCCGAGCGCGCTGGCTGGTGCAGGCCACGACGCCGGCCAACCTCGATCAGCTGGGCCAAGGTCAGCCGGTGTTCCCCGATGTGGCGCAACGGCCCGGGCCGTGGACCCGCGCTCCGGTTGCCCGTCTGCTGCCCGAGCAGTGGGTCGCCATCGGCTACCGCAACGGCGTCGAGGTGTTCCGCCGCTGGAGTGCACCGGTTGCTGAGCAGGTGGCCGTCGGTCTCACGCCCGAGCAGGGTGCGACGGCCGAGGCCAGCCCGCCGACCGCCGAGCAGGAGACGCTGCCCATCGACGACGGCCTGCGCTGGCTGGTCGACTACGACGAAGCGCTGAAGCTGGGCATGGCCGTGACCGTCACCGACGCCGACCTCGGCCAGGGGAAGCTGGCCGACGGGCTCGACGAGCTGGTGGTGGTGGGCGTGGACTGGACGTTGACGCCCGCCGACGCCGCGCTCGGCCTGGCCGACCACCTGGCGCGCCATGCGGTGAGCGACGGGCTCGCCCTGCTGGCCGCCGGCACACCGACCAACAACACCGACGATGACCGCGCCGCCGCCGGCACCGACCCGCGTCTCGACATCGGCGCCCTGGACCCGGCCGAGCCGAACCAGATCGCCCAGATGTCGGGCGCCCGCATCGCCGGGGCGCTGGGGCTGCCGGCGGGTGGCGCGCTGGAGGACGTCCCGAGCTTCGGGCACTTCGACGTCGGCGCCGCGTCCGACATGAACACCGTCCTGTGGGCGCCGACGATCGGGTACTTCCTCGACCAGATGCTGCGCCCGCTGGTCTCGTCGGCGACGGCCGACCGCGCCCTCGCCCACTTCGCCGCCAACGTTCGCGGCCGCGGTCCCTTCGATTGCCTGCGCGTCGGCCATCAGCCCTACGGCGTGCTCCCGGTGCTGGCGGGGTCGCTCGCATCGAGCGACGCCTTCGAGACCGGTCTGGCCCGTCACCTCGACGGCCTGCGCCCCTTCTGGAACAGCAACGCCGGGCGGGTCCCACAGCTGGGCGGCTCCGACCGGCCCGATGCCGACCTGATCGACCTGCTGCGGCGCACGCCCCGCTCGGTGTCGTTCCGGTTCCGCCAGGCCATGGGCTCGGCGTTCACGCAGAACATCGTCGACTTCGCCCGAGTGGCCACGTTCCAGGATCAGTTCGCCGGCGTGCTGCTGCAGCTGGCCGGCCTCAGCGCCCGTCCCGAGCTGGCCGGTGTCACCGTCAGCCCCAACCATCGGGGCGTACCGGTGAAGCTGGTGGCGACGGGCGATCTCTCCGAGACCGAGCCGCTCCAGCCGAACTACATCGACGCCGTGCGCTCCGAGACCACGCGTCTCGGTGTGCTGGCACGCCTGCTGGCCGACCCTGCCGCCGCCGACTCGTTGCTCGAAGCGCTGCTGCGCCAGGCGGCCATGCTGGAGCTGGCCATCGGGGCCACCCGGCTGGTGGTGACGCAGGAGATCGCCACCGGAGCGTTGACGCGGCGACCGCCGATCGAGGCCGTGTTCGATCGTGAGGTGATCGGTATCGACGCCGCTGGTGTCGACGACCACCCGGTGTCCGTGCTGGGCAAGGTGAGCGGGCCGATCGACGTGGCCAAGCTCAACCTTCCACCGGTCTCCGGGCAACTGAGCCTCGCTGACTTCCTGGCCACGCGGCGCGACGCCGAGCTCCTGGGGCGCCCCGAGACGCAGCGCTTTGCCCAGTTCCGCGCCGCGCTGCAGCGCCTGGCGCGCATCCCCTCGGCGGAGCTGGCCCGGCTCACGGCCGACACGCTCGACTGCGCATCGCATCGTCTCGACGCCTGGATCACGTCGCTCGCCACGCGCCGCCTCGCCGCCGCCCGCAAGGAGGGGACCGGTTGTCACATCGGCGCCTTCGGCTACGTGGAGAAGCTGGCGCCCCGCGCCGCGCCGTCGAGTCAGGGCTACCTGCAGGGTCCGTCGATCGCTCATGCCACGACGGCGGCGGTGTTGCGCAGCGCCCATCTTGCGCGGCGCGCCGACGACGAAGGCATCCTCGCCCTCGACCTGTCGTCGTCGCGAGTGGCGCTGGGTCTGGAGCTCATCGAGGGCGTGCAGCAGGGTCAGCCCATCGGCGTGCTGCTCGGCTACCGCTTCGAGCGGGGTCTGCGAGACCGGCGCATGACCCTGGCCCAGTACATCCTGCCCTTGCGCCAGGCGGCGCCGCTGGCGGCTGCTGCCGCCGGGCCCGACGACGGCACGCCGGTCGAGACCGTCGCGGCGCGAGACGTGGTCGACGGCATCCTGTTGCTGCAGCGCTGGAAGGCCGGCCGCGACGCGCTGTACGACAGCCTGCCGATCGCCGTCCCCGCCGCGGACCGTACCGACATCGATCTGGAGCTGGCCCGCATCGACGACGCCCTCGACGCGGTGTCCGATCTGCTCGTCGCCGAGAGCGTGCACCAGGCGGTCCTGGGCAACTCGGCTCGATCGGCCGCCGCCCTCGACGCCCTCGATCGCCAGACCATCATCCCCGACATCGCCTTTGCCCGCACGCCGCGCAGTGGCACCGGTGCCAGTCACCGACTGCTCGTGCTGTTCCCGGCCACGGCTCCGGCCGATGGCTGGGTGGCGTTGGTCGATCCGCGCGCCGCCGCCGAGCCGCGCGTCGACGCGTGGGTCGGGGCGGTGCTCGGGCGGCCGTCGCGCTTCCGGTTCGCGGCCGAGGCGCACGACGGCGACGGGAACGTGGTGCAGCAGCTCGAGGCGGACCTGCCCCAACTCGGGCTGTCGGCACTGGGCACCGGGTGCGCCTGCGTCGCCGCCGGCGCCGGCGGCACCACCGAGCTGGAGGAGCGCCTGGCCCTCGTGTTCGGTGCGCTGGTGAATGCCCCCGGCGCGGCGCGCCTCGTGCTGCTCGACGACCCGCCGCCGGGAAGCAGCCCGACGACGCTCGGCTTGCGCGAGCTGCTGGAGCTGGGCGCGCAAGTGATGGACATGGCCTCGGGGGCGCGTCCCGCCGACGCCCGCTCCCTCTCGCCCGACAGCGAACGGGTGGACGCCGGCATCGCCCTCGCCGAGTTGCAGGCGCGAGCCGACGCTGCCGTCGGCACCCTTCGCACGGCCGTCGACGCACTGGCGGCCGCCGCTGGCGCCGCCGCCGATGTTGTGATCGAACGGTTGTTGCAACTGGCGTCAGCAGGCCGCCGCAACGCCGTGCCGTCGGCGGTGGCGGCGGGTGCCGATGCGCTCGCCGCTCACGCCGCGACGGAGCTGGCGACGGCCCGGGCCCTGCTGAGCCAGCTCGACACCGAGGAGACGGCGTTCGACCGTGGCGCGGCCGACCCGGCGGCGCAGGCGGCCCACGATCTGACCCGGCTGCGGCGCGTGTTCGGAGAGGGCTTCCCGGTGGTCCCGGTCTTCGCGACGGCCTTCGGCGCTGATCTCAACGCGTCGGTGGCCGACGCCGCGTTGCTGGACGACCCGCTGGCCCCGGCGACGTGGTTGGCGCAGCACGCGCTCGTCCGCACCGGCGCGGCCCGCCTCGCCGGCGTGCTCATGGCCAGCGAGGTGCTGGTCGGCGCCGTCGGTCTGGAGGCACTCACCGTGGCGCAGCTGCCGTACGCCGCCGGCGACCGTTGGTTGGGCTCGCGACGCGATCCCGGTGCGGCGCGGCCAGTGGCCACCGCGTCGGTCGTCGCTCACGCCGCCGGTGGCATCGACTTCACTGCGCCGCTGGCTGGGCTGGTGCTCGACCAGTGGTCCGATGTCGTCCCCAACGACCACGAGACGACGGGCGTGTCGTTCCACTTCGACGCGCCGGGCGCGAGGGCACCGCAAACGCTGCTGGTCGCCGTCCCCGGTGACGCCAGCGCCGCCGTCGTGGACGGTCGAGCTGCTGGCCGGCGCGGTGCGCGAGGCGGTGGCGCTGGCCCGCATCCGGGCGCTGGATCTCGACGACCTGGACGGAGTGGGGCGCTTCCTGCCGGCGATCTACCTGCCGTTCAACATCGAGAGCACGACGCCGTCCACGAACCTGTCGGGCCTGATCGCCAAGGCCATCAGTGCCGACAACCTCGCGTTCGAGCAGCACCGCGACGACATCACGGGACAGGTGCCATGAGCTCCATCACGACGTGGCAGCGCCTCGAGCCCCTGCCCCGCTCCGACGACCTGCGCCCCGGTCTGCGCGCCGAGATCGCCGACCCGCTGTGGATGCTGGCCCGCCAGCGGCAGTTCGGCGAACTGCAGGGAGAAGATGCCGGCTCGCCCATCCAGGCCCAACTGGAAGCGGTCAGCGGGCGTGTGTCGCGGGTGGTGCGCGGTCTCGCCGGTGGCGACAACGCCGCGGCGGCAGACCACGACGACCGCATCCTGCCGCTCGAGGTCGTGGTGGAGCGCGAGGCCCTCCGCTCCACACCGGTGGGCGGCTCGCTCGCCGTCGCCGCCGGGCTGCAGTTCCTGCGCCTGCTGCGGGCCAACCGCGCACCGATGCTGGTCGACACGTACGTGGAGCACTACGCCGTGGTGGCCGAGGACCTTCCCGGCGACGATGCCGACACCGTGCGGCTGCGGCGGCGCGCCACTGGGCGGGTGCCCGACGGCCGGCGCATCCACGTCGATCTCGTGGCCGCCCGGGGTGCCGCGACGGAGCTCACCACGCTGCCGGGCGCGCCGGCGGTGCCGCCGACCGACGAGACCAACGTGCTGGCCGCCGCCAACGCCTTCCTCCGATGGTGGGACGGGCTCATCAGCGAGCCCGGCGCCGGCGAGGCCGACCCGTGGAACCCGCGCCGGCTCGAGCACTCCTTCGCCGTTCAGGCCGACACGCCCGCCGGCCGCGTCGTGCTGCGCGCCGACGAGTATCGCGGCGGCCGCCTCGACTGGTACTCCTTCACCGTGGCCAGCGGCGGATCGCTGGGCGACCCCTCCACGCCTCGTCCGGCCGATCGGGTCGTGCGCACGGTGCTGCCGACGCCCGCGGCCTACGGCGGGATGCCGGCGAACCGGTTCTGGGAGATCGAGGACGGCACCGTGCGCTTCGGCGCCCTCGCCACCGGGCGCACCGACCTCGCTCGCCTGTTGCTGGCCGAGTTCGCGCTGACCTACGGCAACGACTGGTTCGTGGTCCCGGTCGACCTGCCGGTCGGCTCCCTCTGCTCGGTGCAGCGTTTCGACGTGACCGACACGTTCGGCGAGACCACCGCGGTGACGCGCTCGCTCAACACCTCGGGGCCGGCGTTCCGTCTGTTCGAGCTGGAACGGGAGCCGGGCTTCGCCGGCGCGGGGCGCCCGCCGGAGCTGTTCTTCCTGGCGCCGGCGCTGGCCGAGATCGCCGAGTCCGATCCCGTCGAGGAGGTCGGGTTCGTGCGCGACGAACTGGCCAACCTGGTGTGGGGCATCGAACGCCGCTACCAGGGCGGCGCCGGCACCGCCGTCGACCGGTACGAGGAGCACCAACGCCGCCTCGCTGTCGCCCAACACATCGACGTCGATTTCGGCGACGCCCAACTGCTCTACCGGTTGGCGACCGATGTCCCGTACCACTGGTTCCCGTTCGTCCCGGTCGCCGCCGACGGCGTGCCGCCGACCGACGGCGTGATCCAGCTGGAGCGCCGGCCGCTCGTGCGGTTCCTGGCCGGCGGCACCGAGGTCGTGCCCGAGCCGCTCGGGCGGGTCCTGGTGGCGGCCGATCCGCTGCGGCTCGAGGAGGACGAGGTGCCGCGCGCCGGTGTCGACGTGGTGCGGACGTTCCAGCTGGCTCGCTGGACCGACGGCGGTTACGTGCTGTGGTGCGGCCGCCGGCGCCGCACGGGCAAGGGCGAGGGCTCCAGCGGTCTGCGCTTCGACTCCGTCGGCCCCGCCGTTCGCTGATCAGCCTGCCGCCCCAGGCAGCGCGGGCAATCGTGCCGCCGTACTGACGCGATTATCGGTCAATTACGACACCGCGCGTACATCAGTTCGTGGGTGAGCGGCGCCGCATCGACTTTAGCTTGCGGGCGCGCCGCGCCAGGCGACGGGCCTCGGCCTCGCCGGCCAGTGCCGTCATGTGCTGGTGGACCATCGTGTCGACCTGGTGATAAGGCTGCATGTCGGGCTCCTGGGTCGTGTCGCTTGTCGAGCATCAACCAGTACGGACGCCGGCGACATCCGGTTCGCGGCGGCCGCGGCACGGAGCCGCGGCCGGGTCCGACCGCCTACGATCCCGTACCCGTGGAATCCGATGGTGTGCTGCCCCTCGCCGACCTGCGAGTCCTGGATCTCACTATCGCCCGGGCCGGGCCGACCTGTGTGCGCCAGCTCGCCGACTGGGGCGCCGACGTCGTGCGGGTGGAGCAGCCGACCGGGTCCGGCACCGACACGGGTCGCCACGGCTCCGACTTCCAGAACCTCCACCGCAACAAGCGGGCCATCACCGTCGACCTCAAGCAGCCCGATGGTCTCGCGCTGCTCCTGCGCATGGCCGAGGACGCCGACGTGCTGGTCGAGAACTTGCGGCCATCGGTCAAGACGCGCCTCGGCTTCGACTACGAGACCCTGCGGGAACGCAACCCGCGCATCGTCTACGCGTCGATCTCCGGGTTCGGACAGGACGGCCCGTACGCCGAGCGGGGCGGCGTCGATCAGATCGCGCAGGGCATGGGCGGGCTGATGAGCGTGACCGGGCTACCCGGCACGGAGCCGACCCGCGTCGGGATCCCTGTCGCTGACCTGTCGGCCGGGCTTTACCTCGCCATCGGCGTCCTCGTCGCGCTGCACGAGCGGGAACGCACGGGCGTGGGTCGCTGGGTGCAGACGTCGCTGCTGGAGTCGATGATCGCCATGATGGACCTCCAGGCGGCCCGGTGGACCATGGACGGCGTGGTGGCGATCCAGGAGGGCAACCATCACCCGACGCAGGTGCCCATGGGGTGCTTCCGTTCCGCCGACGGCTACGTGAACATCGCCGGTGCGTTCGGGCGGTTGCTGTACCGGTTCTGCAACGTGATCGATCTGCCGGACCTGCCGGCCGATCCCCGGTTCGACACCACCGCCAAGCGCTCGGCCAACCGGGCCGAGCTCAACCGGCTCGTCGGTGACCGGCTGGTGCAGCGCACGACGGCAGAGTGGGTCGAGCTGCTCAACGCCGCCGGCGTGCCGTGCGGGCCGGTCCTGAGCACCGACGAGGTCTTCGCCGACCCGCACGTCGCTCATCTCGGCATGGTCTCGACCGTGACGTCGCCGACCCTTGGGCCGCTCGGCATCCTGCGCAACGCGGTGACGTTGGCCGGCGGGCCGCCGACGGTCCGCTCGGCCTCGCCGGAGGCGGGGGAGCACACCACCGCGCTGCTCCTCGAGCTTGGGCTCGGCGCCGATGAGATCGAGGATCTACGCCAGCGTCACGTCGTCTCCTAGGGTCGGCGCCGTGGCTGCGCTCGACACCGGAACCGGCAAGCTCCTCGTTGATGTGAACGGCGGCATCGCCGAAGTCACCTTCAACCAGCCGGAGAAGCACAACCCCCTGTCGGTGGCCGTCATCAGGGCGCTGCCCGGAGCGCTGCGCGCCCTCCAGGACGACCCCGCGGTGCGCGTGGTCGTGCTGACCGGCGCGGGCGAGAAGGCCTTCGTCTCGGGCGCCGACATCTCCGAGTTCGGCGACATGCGCACCTCGCCCGAGGCGCGCGCCGACTACGACCGGGCATCGGCTGACATGGGCCATGCGTGGCGCTACCTGGAGAAGCCGATCCTGGCGATGATCCGCGGCTACTGCATCGGGGGCGGGCTGCTGACCGCCATGCAGGCCGACATCCGGATCGCCGCCGAAGGCAGCCAGTTCGCCATTCCCGCGGCCCGTCTCGGGCTGGGGTACGGCTACGGCGGGGTCGAGGTCTTGGTCGCGCTGGTCGGCCCCTCGCACGCCGCCGAGATCCTCTTCTCGGCCAGGCGATTGGGCACGGACGAGGCCCTGCGCATCGGTCTGATCAACCGGGTGGTGCCGGCCGCCGAGCTTCGCACGGCGGTCATGGATCTGGCCGGCGCCATCACCGACAACGCGCCTCTCACCGTTGCCGCGTGCAAGGTCGCCATCGCCCAGACCCAGATGGCCCCGGAGCGACGAGACACGGCCCGGCTGGCGCAGATGGTCGAGGACTGCTTCCGGTCCGACGACTACCGCGAGGGGCAGGCCGCCTTCGCCGCCAAGCGACCGCCACGGTTCACCGGTCACTGACGATGAGTTCGCGCCGGTGCTGACGTCGAACCTGCATGGCGACGTTTGTCTGCATCCATGGCGCCGGTGGCCGCGCCTCGTCCTGGGACCTCGTCGCCGCTGAGCTACGGCGCCTCGGCCACGACGTGGTGGCCATGGATCTGCCGTGCGACCAGCCGGTCGGGCTCAGCGCGTACACGGCCGCCGTGGTCGACGCCATCGGCGACCGTCGTGACGACCTCGTGCTGGTGGCCCAGTCACTGGCCGGATTGATAGCGCCGCTGGTCTGCGCCGAGGTGCCCGTCGCCGAACTGGTGCTGGTGGCGGCGATGGTGCCGCGACCGGGCGAGTCGGGCGGGGAGTGGTGGGCCAACACCGGCCACGCCGACGCGGTCGCCGCCGAAGGGCTGCCGGACGACTCGCCGGAGACGCTGTTCACCCACGACGTCGCGCCCGGGGTGCTGGCGTCCGTCGAGCTGCCGCGCGACCAGACGGCGACGCTGTTCGAGGAACCGTGGCCGCTGGCGGCGTGGCCTGACGTGCCCACCCGCTTCCTGCTGTGTCGCGACGACCGCTTCTTCCCGGCCGACTGGCTGCGTGCGATCGTCCGCGATCGCCTGGGCATCGAGGCGACGGAGATCCCCGGCGGCCACTGCGCGTTCCTGAGCCAGCCGGCGCGCTCTCGCTCACGCCCTCGCCAGCCCCTGGCCGTCGCCGCCGTCGTCGCCCTCGTCGCCCTCGTCGCCCCGAAGTTGTTCACCAGCGCGCTGAATTCGACGCGCCACCGCCCGACTTCGGCCCGGTTCCTCCTGACACACCGTCGCAAGCGCCGGGCCTGGTCTGGTTCGCGTTCCGCATGATCTGGTTGGCCCGGCGCGCCGCTCCCGGTCCGACGCGGCCGGGCGCGCATCCTCAGGGCTGCCGGCGGGCGCGGGCGATCACCTCCTCGCGCCGGGCGGCGATGCCGGCGCCGGTCGCCGCGCCGAAGCCGCCACGCGCGGCGTGCTCGTAGTGCACGCGGCGCGCATCCTCCAGCGGCAGGCGATCCGTGGCCGTCCAGTCTTGGCGCAGCATCGCCACCATGTCCCGCGGCTGCTCGGCGATCGAGTGGGCCTTGGCCATGGCGACCGAAAGGAGCTGGTCGTGAGGCACGACGTGGTTCACCAGACCGATCCGGAGGGCCTCGGCGGCGTCGACGAAGTCGCCGGTCAGCGACATCTCCCGGGCGTAGGCCATGCCCACGCGGCGGGGGAGGTCCACCGCCACCGGGCCGGGGTAGACGCCGACCCGTAGGTGGGTGTCGGCGAAGCGAGCCCGCTCGGAGGCGATCATGAAGTCGCAGGCCAACGCCAGCTCGAAGCCGCCGGTCACCGCGGCGCCGTTGACGGCGGCGATCGTGGGCACTTCTGAGGCCGCGGCGGCGTCGATGAAGCGGGGCAGGTCGCGCAGGTGCTCGACGCCGAGGTTGCGCAGGTCCAGGCCGGCGCAGAACGCCGGATCGCGGCCCGTGATCACGATGGCACCGGCGTCCTGGCAGTGCTTGATGGCATCGACGGTCTGGGCCGCCAGCGCCGCGTTCATGGCGTTGCGGGCTTCGGGCCGGTCGACGACGATGAGGGCGACATCGCCGTCGCGCTCGATGCGAACAAGGTCGGTCATGGTCGCCATTCTCGCCACCAACCGGAGTTTGTTGCGAACGTCGCCCGCCGAACGGGGCGTCACTTTGAATCCTGGGTCGGTGTGCACTTCGATGGCAGGCCATGACCTGGTCGCCGGAACTGGACGAGCTGCAGCGGCGCAAGGCGTTCGCCGAGCAGATGGGCGGAGCCGAGGGCATCGAGCGCCAGCACCGCAACGGCAAGCTGACCGTCCGCGAGCGCATCCCGCTGCTGGCCGACGAGGGCTCGTTCCAACAGTTCGCCGGGCTTCGGGGCGAGGCGCGCTACGACGACGGCGGCCGACTCGTAGGCGTGCTTCCCGACGGCAAGGTCGAGGGAATGTGCAGGGTCGACGGCCGCAAGGTCGTCGTCACCGCCGGCGACTTCACCGTGCGGGGCGGGTCGGCCAGTGGCCACAGCGGCGGGCTGGGGACCGAGCTGACGGCCACCGAGCGGGCACTCGAGTGGCGCCTGCCCCTCGTACGGCTGCTCGACGCCGCCGGCGGCAGCGTGCGGAACTTCGAGACGCTCGGGCGGACCTACCTACCGGACGCCAACAGCTTCGTCTACGTGGACGTGAAGCTGCTCAGCACCGCGCCCGTCGTGTCGGCGGTCCTCGGCGCCGCCGCCGGCATCGGCGCGCTGCACACGTCGCTAGCCCATTGGAACGTGATGGTGCGCGACACCGCGCAGGTCTTTCCCGGCGGACCTCCCGTCGTGAAGGCCGCCCTCGGCGAGGACGTCACGAAGGAGGATCTCGGGGGCTGGCACATCCACACCCGGGTCAGTGGCGTGGTCGACAACCTGGCCGACGACGAGCACGACGCCTTCCGCCAGATCCGCCAGTTCCTCTCGTACCTGCCGTCCAGCGTGGACGAGCTGGCGCCCCGCGGCGCGGCGATCGATCCGGTCGATCGTCGCGCCGACGAGCTGGCCGTCCTGGTGCCCAAGGAACCGCGCCGCGTTCACAACGCCCGGCGGATCATCGACCTCGTCGTCGACGAGGGGTCGTTCTTCCCGATCGCCCCGCACTACGGGCGGGCCCGTGTCACCGGCCTCGCCCGCGTCGACGGCTATCCCGTCGGCGTCATGGCCAACGACCCGATGTTCCACGGTGGCGCCACCGATGTCGCCGCCGGCCAGAAGGCGCTGCGGCTGCTGCAGCTGTGCGACACGTTCCACCTCCCCCTGGTCGACTTCGCCGACGAGCCGGGTCTGATGGTGGGCATCGAGTCCGAGCGCGCCGGCATCGAGCGAGCCGGAGCACGGCTGGTGTGCGCCACGTGCGACAGCCGGATGCCGTGGATCACCTTCGTCATCCGCCGGCTCTACGGCGTCGGCGGCCAGACCCATCATCGGGCGTCGGGCATGTTCCGCCGGTACGCGTGGCCGTCGTCGAACTGGGGCTCGATGCACATCGCCGGCGGCGTGTCGGCGGCCTACCGGCGCGAGATCGAGGCGGCCCCCGACCCTGCGGCGAAGCGGGCCGAGATCGAGGCCCGGCTGCAGGCGGTGGCATCACCCTTCCGCACCGCCGAAGCCACCGGGCAGGACATCATCGACCCGCGCGACACCCGCCCGCTGCTGGTCGACTTCATCCACGACGCCCAGCGCATCCTGGCCCGCCAGCTCGGCCCGTCCCCGGTGCCGTACTGGCCCTGACCGGCCGGCGCGACCGTGGTGTCAGCGCGGCTTGCCGGTCAGCGCGCGGCCGAGGAAGCAGCAAGGCGCCAGACGGGTCCAAGATGAGGCCGATCCGCGCCGGGTGAGGTGCGCCTGCAGCGCCGCCGCGTCGAAATCGCCGTCGACCAGGAACCGGTCCGTGGCCATGCCGTCGCGCGTCATGATCTCGGCGGCCTGGATGTTGAGGCCGCGCTCGGCCAGCCAGCGACTGATGGCCGCGAGCAGGCCGATCCCGTCGGGCGCGGTCACCTTCACGACGGACTGGCCCGAGAGGCTGGCGGTGACGGCGACCCTTGCCCGACCGGTCCGGACGTAGCGCGGGCGGCGCCGGGGCGACGTAGGGATGGAGCGCAGCCGCTCGCCGAGGGCGTCCCAGTCCGGAGCGGCTCCCGCCGTCGAGGTGCACGTGAGCGAGTGGAGGGCGATGTTGCGCTCGGGCCACGTCGCCACCGACGCCGACAGCACCGACAGGCCGGCGTCGGTGAGAGCGCTGGCCGTGTCGGCGAGCAGCCCGGGACGATCGGCCGCCACCACCGTGAGACGGAACGTGGCGGGATCCTCCATCGGCCGGGCCACGGCCCGAATCTCGGACTCGGTCAGGGGCGGGTGGCACAGCGTGAGGTCGGCGGCCAGCACCGACGGCCGCTCGCTCATCATCCACAACGGCGACGCTTCTTTCAGGAGGCGGGTGACCACGGCCATCGGGATGGTCGTGCGCCGCAACAGGCTGCGCAGCTCGGCCGTGGTGGTGCGGATGCCGGTCGACTCGTGCTCCGCCACCTGGATCTGCACCAGGTTGTCCAGCACCTCGCTGAAGGCCAGCGGCTTGGCCAGCAGCCAGGAGTGCCCCCCTTTCAGCACCCGGCCGTCGGTACCGATGGAGGCGCAGAGCGCCTCGAACGCGGCCAGGGGCAAGACGCCGTCGCCGTCGCTCCAGAGCACCAGGATGGGTACCTCGCGGCGGCGCAGCGCGGCCAGTTCGGCGGTGAGGTCGGCCCGGCGGGCCAGCGTCCCGATCTCGGTGAGGGTGAAGGGGTTGGCGAAGGTGTTCCGCAGGAGGTCCTCGCGGATGGCCTGGATGAGGCGGTAGCCGTCGCGCGACCAGAACTCCTTGGCGAACTCCAGCCCGTACTGCCACACCGGCCGGTCGAACGGCTGCGCCGCCAGTGTCGGGCCGTTCGAGCCGGGCGGGCTGCCCACCGAGTTGATCAGCACCAGGTGACGCACGCGCTGGGGTGCGTCGTGGGCCAGGCGGATGGCGACGCCACCGCCGAAGGAATGGCCGACGACCAGCGCCGAGCCCTGCAGGCCGACGGCGTCGAGGAAGGCGTCCACCCAGGCGGCGTAGCCCTCGAACGTGCGGCGGGCGGCGGGCAGGTTGGCGGTGCCGCCGAAACCGGGCAGCGCCGGCGCGTACACGCGGCAGCCTCGCTCCATCAGCTCGCGGAGCGCGTCCTCGTAGGCGCGGTAGCTCAGACCCCACCCGTGCAGGAAAACGACCGGGAGTCCGTCGCCGCCGACAGCACAGGACGCGGGGCGCCCCTCGACCTGCACCCGCCGCCGCTGGAGGTGGTCCCTGGCGCCGAGCGCCGCCTTCGCCATCACCATTGCTCCGCCAGCCTGCTGGAAGGAATGCCGCTGCCGTGACACGACGGTGAACGCGCTGTGAACGCCATCAGGCCCTTTCCTACCCGACATCCGCAGGAAACACCCACCTCGTAGGGTGGCGGCATCGACACGGAGGTGCACCCCATGCCCGACGATGTTCGACAGATCTCTCGTTCCGGTTGGCTGCGGCCGGTCCTGTTCCGCGTCGGTGGACCGATGTGCCGCTGCCTGTTCCGTCTCCGGGTCGAAGGCGACGAGCATCTGCCCGCCGCCGGTGCCGCCATCATCGCCGCCAACCACCTCTCGTTCTTCGACTCCATCGCCCTTGCCCTGGCCGTGCCCCGCCCGCTGCGCTTCGTCGGCAAGGCCGAGTACCTCGACAGCTGGAAAACGAGAAGGCTGTTCCCCGCGCTGGGGATGATCCCGGTCGACCGCGCCAGCCCCCGTCAAGCTTATGGGGCGTTGGGGGTCGCGGCTCAGGTGCTAAAGGCCCATGAATTGTTCGCTGTGTACCCCGAGGGCACCCGCTCACAGGACGGCGCCTTGCACGAGGGTCACAACGGCGTCGGCCACTTGAGCATCACGACCGGTGCGGCCATCATCCCGGCCGGCATCGTGGGCACGGACCGGATCCAGCCGCGAGGGGCACGCATGCCCCGCCCCTTCCGCCAAGCGGTGGTGCGCTTCGGTTCGCCGATCGATCCGCAGGGTTACGACGGGAGCCGGCGCGAGCGGCGCCGGCGCATCACCAACGATGTGATGGCGGCGATCAGCCAGCTGTCGGGCCAGACCTATCCGGGCGGCCTCGTGGCACCGCCGGTCACGGATCGATCAACACCCCCGGGTTGAGGAGGCCGTCGGGATCGAGGGCCCGCTTGGCGGCGCGGAGCGCGTCGGCGAAGAGGTCCGGTCGTTGCCGGTCGTACTGAGGGCGGTGCATGCGACCGACGGCGTGGTGATGGGTGATGGTGCCGCCGGCGTCGAGTACGGCCTCGGCGGCGGCGTGCTTCACCTCCCCCCACATCGCGATCTCCGATCCCTGGCGACCACGACCCGACCACGTGTAGTAGGGCGCGGGGCCGTCGGGGTAGACGTGGGTGAAGCGACACGACAGCAACGGCTCGTGGCCGAACACCTCCCGCAGCGCTGCTGAGACCCGCTGGCGAACCGTGGCGTCGAACTCCGGCCACCGGTCCCACGTGATGGCCGTCTCGAACGTATCGGCCACCAGGCCCAGGCTCGTCTCGACGCCGTTACCGACGCTGATGAACGCATCCCGCCATGCACCGACAGCGCCGCCGCGTCCCGTCGGCTCGCCACTCCCGTCCGACACGCTCACATCGGCGTCGTCGATCACGCCGCCGCAGGCGCGCGCCAGCTCGACCGCCTGGGCGATGTTGTGGCGCTGGGTCAGCTCGGCCGACTCGAACGAGATGATCACCAGCGCCTGCGTCCCGTCGAGCCCGGCGGCGCGCTGGGCCTCGGCCGGATCGAGGATGCGGAGGTTCGCGGGCCACAGCTTGGCCTGTGCGATGTGGCGCACGGCGTCGCATCCAGCGGCCCAACTGGCGAAGGTGACGCCGGCCGTGGCGCGGAAGACGGGACGTCGCTGCACGCGCATCCACGCCGACGAGATGACGCCGAGGATGCCTTCGCTCCCGATCATCATGCGGTCGGGCGACGGCCCTGCACCGGAACCGGGTAGCCGGCGCGACTCCCACCAGCCGCGGGGTGTCAGGACCCGCACCGACTCGACGAAGTCGTCGATGTGGGTGTGGTTGGTGGCGTAGTGACCGCCCGATCGGGTGGCGATCCACCCCCCCAGCGACGAGAAGCGGAACGACTGCGGGAAGTGGCGCAACGTGAAATCGTGGGGCCGCAGCTGATCCTCGAGGTGCGGTCCGAGCACACCGGCCTGGATGCGGGCGGCGCGCGACACGTCGTCGATCTCGAGGACCTGATCGAGGCGGTCCAGCGCGATGGTGACGACGCCGTCGGCTTCGGGCGGGTTCACGCCCCACACCACCGACGAGCCGCCGCCGAAGGGAACCATCACATGGCCCGCCGACGTGCACCAGTCGACGGTGGCTTCCAACTCGGCCTCGTCGCGAGGATGGGCCACGACGTCGGGCGGGTTCGGGAACTCCAGGTGGAAGGCGCGCGTGCGGTCCGTGAGATGGGCGCCGTGGGCGTGGAAGGCGCGCTCCCACGTCGTGGTGGAGCACCACGGGGCCAGCGCGTCGGGGACGGTCACCCGCGGCGCCGGCAGCTCGGCGTCGTCGAGGTCGGGGATAGGGCCGGCGACGATCTCGGTGCCGGCCCGCTCCGACAGCGTGCGGGCCAGCTCGGCCCGCTCCCCCGGTGTCGGTTCCTCGGACTCCAAGCACCAGGCCCAGAACGAACGGCGAGTCACGGCGGCGTACCGTAAACCCGGTTGCCCGATAGCAGAAAATGAGCCGTTTGACCTGGTATCACGAGATGAGAAACGCGACTCTTGTTCTCGTGGCATCACCGACTGCTACCGACCAGTCACCCACAGAGCTGCCTGTCGCCGGCGTCGCCACCGGCTTCGAGATCGATCCGGCCAACACGTACCTGCTGCAGAACCGCACCCGCAAGCGGATCGTCGTGCGCGATCCGGCGGCCGGTGAGCTCCTGCTGGCGCCACTGGCCGAGCGCGTCGTGTGCGGCACCCGCCTCGAGCCGTTCGAGAAGCACCTCGTGCCGCTGCGCCAGCGCCACCAGCTCAGCCTCCGCATCTACCGGCTGCCGAAGGGACGGTCGCGGCCGTGGATGGTCGTCGTCTGGATGGCGCTGCTGGCGCTGATCGCGGTGCCGGTGTTCGACATCGTCGCCCGCGGCACCCTGCGCACCTGGGAGACGCTGGTGGCCTCGGTCGTGTCGGCGGCGGTGATGGTCGTCGTGCTGACCACGGCGGCGAGCCGCGAGCAGGATCGCCGCGAGGCAGAGCGGCGGGCCGACTCGCAAGAAGGCGACATCGACTTCGGGATCGGCGGCGCGTTCTACGACGGCAACGAGACGCTGCGCCACACCAAGTACATCCTCACCCTCGTGCTCGTGGTGATCATCGGTGCCGTCCTGCCCGCCGTCGCCATCTTCGTGGCTACCGACGCCAAGGACTTCCTGGTGATGCGCGGCGGCCTGCGCGTGGTGGAGGGCAAGGAGAGCCGGCTGGTCTCTCGCGTCATCCAGGTCACCTACACCGCCGTGCTGGCGCTGTTCCCCGCGCTGCTGTTCTTCCAGTTCGACCGCGAGCGGGTCGGCACGATGAGGGCGAAGTGGGTCCGGGCCATCTTCCGCATGGACCACCGGATGGAGACGCTGGCCGACGTGAACGCGCGCTACGGCGACGAGCTGGCCGAGGCGTCGACCTACTCCGCCGACTCGGTGCGCTTCCTGGGTGGGCGGCACTCGCCGATCATCGTCGCCACGATCCTGGTCAGCCTCGGCTGGACCCTGCTGGTCATCCGCACCGAGTCCTTCGACTTCGCCGGCGCCACGAAGGTGGCGGCGCTGGCCCAGACGGCGGACGCTGCCGCGCAGCGAGCCAGTGATGCCGCCTCCTCGGTGGCCGGCGGTGACGCCGCGCCGGCCGACGCCGCGTCGGCCGCGAATGCGGCGGCCGATCAGGCCGCGCTCGCCAGCCAGGCCGCGGTCGCGGTGGCGGCGCAGAGTGCCGACCTGGGGGTCACCCCCGCGGCGACCACGGCGGCGCCGCGAGCGAGCGGGCTGGACCAAGCAGCCCAAGATGCCGCCGGCTCGGCCGAGACTGCCGCCGCCGCCGAGTCGGCCGTCCAGCAGCCGTTCTTCCAGCTGCTCGTGCCCACGCCCAACGCCGCCACGATGGCGTTCCTGGGCGCGTACTTCTTCGGTGTCTACCTCATCTTGCGCTGCTACTTCCGCGGCGACCTCCGGCCCAAGATCTACAACCAGATCACCGCTCGCCTGGTCACCGTCGTCGTGCTGGCCTACCTCCTGAACGTCATCTTCGCCAACGACACCGACGGCGGCCGCTACCTGTGGCTGCTGTCCTTCCTGGCCGGCGTGGTGCCCACGACGGTGCTCCAGCGCATCGGGCGGCTGCCGACGTCGCTCGCCGGTCACACCACCAAGACGACGGGCCTGGGTGGTGCGTTCGCCGAGGCCTTCGCCACGCCCCGTCCGCTCACCCAGATCGACGGCATCGACCTGCAAGAATCGGGCCGGCTCGAGTCCGAGGGCATTGCCGACATCACGTCGCTGGCCAAAGCCGATCTGGTGTCGGTGATGGTGAGCACCCGGTTGCCGGTGGAACGGCTCATCGACTGGATCGACCAGGCGGTGCTGATCCTGCTGCTCGACAACGGCAAGGACGACGGCTTGAACGCTCGGGTCCTTCGGTTGCGCGCCGTCGGGGTGCGCACCGCGTCGGGTGCGCTGGCCATGGCCGAGCGGCCCACCGATGACCCGGCCCGGGTGATGGTGGCGGCCATCGTGGCGACCGAGACCGGCGTCGGCAAGGACGGCGCCCACGATGCGATGACGCTCGACCAGCTGGCGATGGAGATCGAGCACGAGCCGGCGATGGGTCGCATCCTGCAGTGGTACGCCTCGGAGATCGGCGATGTCAGCCAGCGGTGGCAGACGATCTACGAGCCGCCCGAGCCGCCCGAACAACCCGCGTCCTCGGCGCTGCCCGCCGGCACGGCGCGCGTGGCGACCTCCCCGAACGGCCACGCGTCGTAGACCGTCACCGGTGGGCTACGTCGGCGGCGAGCCAGCGCGCGATGATGCGCCGATGCTGCTATCGGACAAGGTCGCCATCGTCACAGGAGCGGGTTCGGGGATCGGGCGCGCCAGCGTGTTGCGGTTCGCGGCCGAGGGCGCGTCGGTGGTGGTGGCCGACATACGCGAGCGAAAGGCCGAGGAGACCGTCGATCTCATCGACAAGGAGGGCGGGCAAGCGGTCGCCTGCCGCGTCGATGTGGCCGACAGCGCCGATGTCGAGCGCATGGTGGCACTGGCGGTCGATGCCTTCGGTCGCCTCGACGCCCTCTTCAACAACGCCGGCACGATCCGCCCGGGTACCGCCGTCAGCCTGTCCGAGGAGGACTGGGACCTGGTGATGGCCGTCAACGTGAAGTCGGTGTTCCTCGGGGCCAAGCACGCCGTGCCGGTGATGGCCGACGGCGGCGGCGGGGCCATCGTGTCCACCGCGTCGGTGTCGGGCCTGCTCGGCGACCCGGCCAGCGTGGTCTACAGCGCCAGCAAGGCCGCCGTGATCAACCTCACCCGCAGCCTGGCCGTCGACCACGCGCGCCAGAACATCCGCGTCAACTGCATCTGCCCCGGTGCCATCGATACGCCGCCGGTCGGGCGCATGTTGAGCGATCCGCAGGCGCGTGAACGCAGCGAGCGGGCTCATCTCCTCGGTCGCATCGGGCAACCTGAGGAGATCGCGGCGGCGGCGGCGTGGCTGCTGTCGTCGGAGGCGGCGTTCGTGACGGGCCAGGCCCTCGTCGTGGACGGCGGCCTCACCGCGCAGTCCCATCTTCGTGGCATGTCCGATCCTCGCCCCGCCCACCTGCGAGCCTGACCAGATGGTGACCGAGGAGGAGCAGACCTTCGTCGAGGTGGTGCGCCGCTTCGTCGACAAAGACGTCCGGCCGGTGGTGCGGGAGCTGGAGCACGCCAACACCTATCCGGAAGCGCTCATCGAGCAGATGAAGGAACTCGGGATCTACGGGATGACCGTGCCCGCTCCTTATGGTGCGTCGGCCACGTCGACGGAGTGCTACGCGCTGGTGACCGAGGAGATCTCACGGGGTTGGATGTCCCTGGCCGGCGCGTTCGGCGGCCACTCGGTGGTGTGCCGGCTGATCGATCGCTTCGGTACCGACGGCCAACGCCAGCGGTACCTTCCGCGCCTGGCGACCGGCGAGATGCGGGCCACCATGGCCCTCACCGAGCCGGGCGGGGGTTCCGACCTCCAGGCCATGCGCACCGTCGCCCGGCGCGACGGCGACGAGTACGTCATCGACGGCTCGAAGACGTGGATCACCAACGCCCGCCGCGCCGGCGTGGTGGCGCTGCTGTGCAAGACCGATCCGTCGGCGCAGCCCGCCCATCGCGGCATCAGCATCCTGCTGGTAGAGAAGGTGCCGGGCTTCGAGGTCTCGCGCGATCTACCAAAGCTGGGCTACAAGGGCGTGGAGAGCTGCGAGCTGTCGTTCCAGGACTGCCGGGTGCCGGCCGACGCGCTGCTCGGCACCGTCGAGGGCGCGGGGTTCACGCAGATGATGGTGGGCCTGGAGACGGGCCGCATCCAAGTCGCCGCCCGGGCGCTGGGCATCGGGCGGGCCGCCTTCGAAGACGCGCTGGCCTACGCCCAGGAGCGCGAGGCCTTCGGGGTTCCGATCTGGCAGCACCAGTCGGTCGGCAACTACCTCGCCGACATGGCCACGAAGCTGAGCGCGGCGCGGCTCCTCACCGCGGACGCCGCCCGCAAGATGGACGCGGGTGAGGCGGCCAACCTGGAATCGGCCATGGCCAAGCTCTTCGCCTCGGAGACCGGGATGGAGATCGCCCTCAACGCGATGCGCATCCATGGCGGCTACGGCTACTCCACCGAGTTCGACATCGAGCGGTACTTCCGCGACGCGCCGCTCATGATCGTGGGGGAGGGCACGAACGAGGTCCTGAAGGGCGTTATCGCACGCGAGCTCGTGCGCCGGGGGCGCCGGTGAGCCCTCGCCCGCTGTCGATCGACGGACCGTTCTACGACGAGTTGGAGGCCGGGCAGGTCCTGCCGTCGCAGCCGGCCGTCACCATCGACAGCGGCGTGGCGGCGCTGTACCAATCGATCATGGGTGAGCGCCTGCCGCTGACGCTCGATGACCGGTTGTCGGCTGCGGTGACCGGCGGGGCGACGCGGTTGGTGAGTCCCGGGCTGGCCCTCAGCCTGTCGGCCGGTCAGAGCACGGTGGCGACGCGCCGGGTGATCGCCAACCTGTTCTACCGAGACGTCCGCCTGCATCGACAGGTGCACCTCGGCGCATCGTTGCACACCGTGGTCACCGTGAAGGCACTGGCCGATGCCGCCGCCCGCAGCGATCGGGGGCTGCGGGGCAAGGTCCTGCTCGGCATCACCACGACGGCCGGCGACGACGTCATGGCCTCCTACGAGCGCTGCGCTCTCCTACCGGTGCGCGGCGATCGCCTGCCGGGCCACGCCGACGCCCTCCCGACCGCCGACGGCGCCCTCGCCCTCGACAGCTACGCGGCGTCGGTGCCGGCGGGCTGGCACCACGAGCGCATGGAGCCAGCGGCTCCGTGGCCGGTGGGGGAGCGCCGGTCCGACCCGATGCGCGACCGCATCGACATGGCGGGCGCCCTCGTGCGCCTCACCCACAACCAGGCCATGGCCCACCGCGATCCGGGCGCGTCGCCCTACGATCGGCCACTGGTCTACGGCGGTCACGTGATCGGCCTGGCCCAGGCCTCGCTCAGCCGGCTCTGCTGCGGCCTGGCCACCGTGATCGGCTGGCATTCGTGCGATCACGTGGCGCCGGCCTTCGAGGGCGACGTGGTGGAGTTCACCCACGAGCTGCTGGCCGAGCAGCCGCTCGCCGGCGGCGGCGCGCTGCGGGCCTTCCACGTGGTGGCCAGTCGCGCCCGGATGGAGCCGCCTGCCCCGCTGCTGACGTGGGTGCCCGTCGTGCTGGTCGGGACGGTCGCGGCGGCAGAGACCTAGCTACGAGCGGTCGTCAGTGCCGCCGTCGTAGCGCCAGGCGCCACGGCGCATGTAGAGCCGGTGGCGGCCTCCGACGCGGTCGAGGTCGCCGTCGTCATAGCCGGCGTCGCCCTCCCACACCGCCACCGGATCCTTGCCCGCCCGCGCCAGATGGGTGGCGAACCGTCCAGGTGTGCGCTCGGCGATGTCGGCGAGGAACGACTTCACGTCGGCGAAGTGGGTCATGGCGAACAGCGTCATCCACGTCGGTGGCGCCAGTTCGACCTCCAGCGCGTCAGCGCGACGAAGGGTCTCCGCCGGTGTGAGCCACGCGTGGTCCTGGATCTCGTGGCCGTCGATGGCGACGTCGTGGCCGCTCGGCGCCTCGGCGGCGAAGAACCACGTGGTGAACTTCCGGGGCGCCTCCGGCGGTGGCGTCCAGTGCGAGACGGCGACCAGCTGCTGGGGATCGAGCACCACGGCGGCTTCCTCTTGCGCCTCGCGCGCCGCCGCCCGGCGTGCTGTGTGCTCCTCGTTGGTCGGGTCGCCAGGGTCGACGTCTTCGGGATCGACCTTGCCGCCGGGGAACACCCACATGCCGCCGAAGGCGTGCTTGGAGTTGCGATGCACCATCAGCACCTCGACGCCGGCATCGCCGTCGCGGGCGATGACGACGGTGGCCGCTGGTGTCGCGTCTTCGGGAGCCATCGTGACGACTCTACGGTCGGGCATCGCTCAGGACGAAGGCCGCTCGCCGGCGCCCGCCCTTGACCCTCCTGTTGCGGGAGGCTCGACCATGGACTCATGGCCTCCATCTGCAAGCACATCCTCGTTGACACGCCCGCCGCCCATGCTTGGGGCGCCGTTCGTGACGTTGGTGCCCTTCACGAGCGCCTCGTCGCCGGCTTTGTGGTGGGCACGACGCTGGAGGGCGACATCCGCGTGGTCACCTTCGCCAACGGCGTGGTGGTCCGGGAGCTGATCGTCGACGTCGACGACGAGGCCCGCCGCCTGGCCTACGCGGTGGTGGGCGGTCGGTTCCGGCACCACCATGCGTCGGTGGTGGTGGAGGCGAGGGGTCCGGCCGCCAGCCGCATCACCTGGACGGCCGATCTCCTTCCGAACGAACTGGCCGGCGAGATCGACGCCATGATGGACGCCGGCGCCGCTGCCATGCGGCTCACGCTGGCGAGCGCACCAGCGCAGCGATGATGGTCTCGGCCACGAACTGCCGCGTAGCGCTCCGGCGCCCAGCCCCTGTCCAGCACCAGCAGCTCGTAGACGTCGACGGCGTTCATGGTCCACAGCACATCGCGGGCCGCCTCGACGGTGGCGCCGTCACGCAGCTGACCGCTGGCCGCCAGTTCGGTGGCAAAGGCGGTCATCCCGACAAGCCGCTCGGCCTGCAGCTGCTCCCAGACGGCGGCGAGGTCCGGATCGAGCACCTTCGCCGAGCGGGCCAGCAGCAGGATGGGCGCCGTGCGGGCCATGGACGGCGCCAGTCGCTCGGCGTACATCCGGAGCTTCTGGGTCGCATCGGGCTCGGCTCGGATGGCGGCGACCCAGTTCCGCTGCATGATGGGCACCGGTTCGTCGTCGCCGGCGATGGCCACGTCGAACACGGCCTTGAGGATGCCGGCCTTGTTCTTGAACGCCTTGTAGAGGGTCTCGACGGACACCCCGGCGTCGGCGGCGACGGCCGCCAGCGTGGTGGCGGCGTAGCCGTCGGTGAGGAACCGCCGGCGGGCGGCATCCAGCATGCGAGCCCGGTTCTGGCGGGCCTGCGCCTGGCGTCGGGTCGAGTCGTAGGTCCGGCGCTTGACAGTCTCCGACATTGGGTACATGCTCCTGTATCAGTTACAAGAAACTGTATCTGAAACTCGGGAGCGTGTCATGGACATCGAACGGAACAGGGCCAACACCCGGCGGGTGTTCGAGGAAGCCTTCGGCAAGGGACGGCTCGAGGTCGTCGACGAGTGCCTTGCCCCCGACGGGGTCGATCGTCACGAGATGCCCGAGGGCGACTTCCGCGCCCACCTGAAGGGGGTCGTCACCATGCTGCGGGCGGCCATGCCGGACCTGGCCATGACCGTGGAGGACCTCATCGCCGAGGGCGACCGGGTCGCGGTTCGGGTGACAATGACCGGTACCCACACCGGCGACGAGTTCTTCGGCATCCCGGCGGCGGGGAACGCCGCGCGGGTGGAGCAGTTCCACATCATCCAGTTCGACGATGCCGGCCGAGCCCTCGTGCACTGGGCGTCGGTGGGCGAGGCACAGCTGCTGAGCCAGCTGGGCGGCGTGCCGGTACCGGGCTAGCCGGAACCGGGAGGCGCTCCCGCCGGTGGCCCTGCCGTCGGGTCGGGCTCTGAGGGCCGCCCGGCGATGAGGTTGCTGAACCGGTCGGCGATCGGGTCCCACCGGGCGTCGAAACGCTCGGCTCGTTGCGTGGCACGCGTCAGCCGGTGGGGCTTGTGCTCGTAGCGCCGCCTGGCCCAGGCCGACTGTGGCCGGGCCAGGCGGATGGCACCGACGTAGGCGATCGGCGCCACGAAGATGCCGAAGAGGGCCAGCTTGCGCTTGCCCTTGAGCACGCACATGACGACGGCGACGATGTCGACGAACAGCACGAAGAGGACGCTGACGCGGGCGCTGATCTCGCCGTCGCCCTGGTCGTCCACACCGAACGGCACCACGCCGATCAGCAGGAGCCCCAGGCAGGCCGTCGCCAAGCTGACCATCTCGACGGAGAGCCGGCCCTCGTCGCTCCAGTAGACGTCTTCCAGGTGGAGGATGAGGGCGAACTCGTCGAGCACCAGTGAGGTGCCGATGCCGATGGCCACGGCGGCCAGCTCCAGCCACGGCGGATCAGGCGGTACGCCGATGGCGATGAAGGCGCCGGTGACGAGGAGGATGATGCCGGGCACGGCGTGGTGCACGTGCACGCCCGACGCCGACACGTTGTTCTTGAACGGCCCCCGGCCGGCGCGGATCAGCCGGGTGATGATGCGGGTCGCCAGGAAGGTCACCACGAAGGCGGCGAAGCACAGGAAGATCGGAAGCTTCCCCGGCTCCACGATGTCGCGCTGCAACCACTCCCACATCGGGGTCACCGTACTGTCGCCGTTTGACGCCGGCGTGGGCGCGTCGTAAGCACGGGGCATGCGAGTCGTCGGTGTCGTCGAGTTCGGTGGGCCAGAGGCGCTCCAGGTCGTGGAGGTACCGGAGCGCCACGCCGGCCCGGGCGAGGTACGCATCAGGGTCCGTGCCGCCGCCGTGAACCCGACCGACACCTACGTGCGCAACGGCGCACGGGCCGAGCATCAGCGGGCCGATCCGCCTCCGTACGTGCCGGGCATGGACGCTGCCGGGGTGCTCGACGAGATCGGCGAGGGCGTCGACACCGACCTGGAGATCGGCGATCACGTGATGGCCGTCGTGTTGCCGAAGGGTTCACACGGCGGCTACTCCGAGAGCCTCGTCGTTCCGGCCGAGTCGGTCGCGCGGGTGCCGGCGGGCGCGACGTTCGCGCAGGCGTGCACGCTGCCCATGAACGCGCTGACGGCCCGGCTCGCCCTCGACCTGCTCGCGCTGTCGCCCGGGCAGACGCTGGCCGTGACCGGCGCGGCGGGCTGCTTCGGCGGCTACATGGTGCAGCTGGGCAAGGCCGATGGGCTGCGGGTCATCGCCGACGCGTCGCCGGCCGACGAGGAGCTGGTGCGCCGGCTCGGTGCCGACGTCGTGGTCCCTCGGGGCGACGACGTCGCTGCCCGCATCCGCGAAGTGGCGCCGAAGGGCGTCGACGGCCTGGCCGACGGTTCGGTCCAGAACCAGCTGCTCTTCCCGGCACTGAAGGACGGGGGAGGGTTCGCCACCGTGCGGGGATTCAGCGGCGACACCGAGCGGGGCATCGTGATCCACCCGGTCTGGGTGCGCAGCTACCTGAAGGAGCAGGCCAAGCTGGACCGCCTCCGCCAGCAGGTGGAGGACGGTGCCGTCACGCTGCGGGTGGCGTCCATCTTCCCGCCGGAACAGGCGACCCAGGCGCAACGCCTGCTCGAAGCGGGGGGCACGCGGGGGCGTCTCGTCATCGAGTTCTGATCGGCTGCATCTGACGCGGAGGCTGCCGGGGCGCGACACTCTGGCCATGCACACCCGGGTCAAGGACCTACTGGGGATCGAGTTCCCGATCCTCGCGTTCAGCCATTGCCGAGACGTCGTGGCGGCGGTGAGCCGCGCCGGCGGCTTCGGGGTGCTGGGCGCCGTGGCCCACACCCCCGAGCAACTCGACCACGACCTCGCCTGGATCCGCGACGAGGCGGGGACGCGCCCTTCGGCGTCGATCTGCTGCTGCCGCAGAAGTACGTGGGGGCCGACGATGGTGGCCTCGATCCTGCCGGCGTAGCGGCCCGCCTCCCCGCCGAGCACAAGGCCTTTCTCGACGGGCTCCTGGACAACTTCGGCGTGCCGGCCCTGCCCGGTGACGAGCACATCGTCGGCCGGGCCATGAACGTGTCGCCGTCGGGGATCGCGCCGCTGCTGGACGTGGCCTTCGCTCACCCGATCCGGCTCATCGCGTCGGCGCTGGGACCGCCGCCGCCGTACCTGGTGGAGCGGGCCCACCGCGAGGGCGTCTTGGTGGCCGCCCTCGCCGGCTCGCCGGTCCACGCCAGCCGCCACGCCGCTGCCGGCGCCGACATCATCGTCGCCCAGGGCACCGAGGCCGGCGGCCACACCGGCGAGATCGCCACGATGGTGCTCGTGCCCGAGGTCGTCGACGCGGTGGCGCCCATCCCGGTGCTGGCCGCCGGCGGGATCGCCCGAGGTCGCCAGCTGGCCGCCGCCCTCGCCCTCGGCGCCGAAGGTGTGTGGTGCGGATCGGTCTGGCTCACCACGGAGGAGGCCGAGACCGACCCGGTGGTGAAGCAGAAGTTCCTGGCGGCGTCGTCGGCCGACACGGTGCGGTCACGCTCGCTCACCGGCAAGCCGGCGCGCATGTTGCGCTCGCCGTGGACCGACGAGTGGGCTCGCCCGGACACGCCCGAGCCACTGCCCATGCCGTTGCAGAGCGCGCTGGTGGCCGAGGCTCAGGCCCGCATCCACCGTTCGGCCCACCGGCCCGGCTCGGGCGCCGAGCAGCTCGATACGTACTTCGTGGGCCAGGTGGTGGGCACCATGGACCGGGTGAAGCCGGCCCGTCAGGTGGTGCTGGACATGGTGGAGGAGTACATCGAGACCTACGAGCGCCTCCGCCGCATCACCGAAGAATGACCGTGGAACCGCCGCTGCATCCCGACGTCGCCTCGCTCGCCGTGTTGCTCGGCACGTGGTCGGGCCGGGGCCACGGCGAGTACCCCACCATCGAGCCGTTCGACTACGAGGAGACGGTGACCTTCGGTCATGTGGGCAAGCCGTTCCTGGCCTACACCCAACGCACCCGCCACGCCGTCGACGGCCGGCCCGCTGCACGGCGAGAGCGGCTACTGGCGCGTGCCAGGCCCGGGACGGCGTCGAGCTGGTGCTCGCTCACCCGACCGGCATCGTCGAAGTGGACGAGGGCACAGCTGCTGGCGACTCCTGGCGTTTGCGCTCCGTCACCGTGAGTCGCACCGCGTCGGCCAAGGAGGTGACGGCCATCGAGCGCGACGTGACCGTGGCCGGCGATGTCTTGACGTACGCCGTGCGCATGGCCGCCGTCGGCCAGCCGCTGACGCACCACCTGTCGGCTGAGCTGCGGCGGTCCTGACGCCGCGGTCACCGCCGCGTCAGCTGAACATCGACTTGAAGAACGGCCCGGTGATCGCGAAGCGGGCCCTTGCGGTCCACCGCCAGCAGATGCTGCAGGTGGTGAACGAGCGGCCGGGCTGTCCACCGTCAGGCCAACGACGCCGACCAGGCGGCCCGCACCGCCGCCAGCGAACGAACGCCGCCGAGCAGGAGCGCACGCCCGACCTCGCGTGTGCGCGCTCGGCCGTCGTCGTCGAGGTACTCCACCGGCGACATGCCGTCGACGCGGGCCAGCAAGCAGGCCGCCACCCAGCGGGCGGCTCGGCCCTCGAGACCGGGCGGCGGCTCCCACGCCACGAGTGGTAGGTGGCCGGCGGCGAGGGCATCGAAGCACGCCAGCAGCCAGGGCGCGGCCGTGGGGTTCCAGCGGCACTTGAGCAAGAGATGTGACGCGCAGAAGCCGAGATCGAAGGCCGGGTCGCCCCACGTGGCGCACTCGCTGTCGAGCAGCACCGGTCCGGCCGGCCCGACCAGGATGTTCTTCGGGCTGGCATCACCGTGGATGAGGGCAACCCGGTGGCCGTCGAACGACGCCCGCACCGCCGCCAGCGCCGGCGCCAGCTCGGGATGTACCCGTGCCACCGCGCCCAGATACGGATCGAGGCGCATGGTGGCGAACAGCGCATCGTTGGCGAACCGTGCCGCCAGTCCCGGACGCGCCGCAGTCGCCGCATGCACCCGTCCGAGCCGGCGCCCGACTTCCGTTGCCACGTTCGGATCGGCGCGCCCGTCGCGCAGCTCGAACTTCCAGAGGGGATGGCTCGCCGGATCGAGGTAGGTGAGCACGATGGCGCCGCCGTCGTCGTGGGCCAGCACCTCAGGCCCGATGCCCGGGATGATCTCGTTGGCCACCTCGAGCCACGCCACCTCGAAGCGGCTGCGTTCCACCGGTGCGTCCCACGCGGCGGCGACGTTGAGTCGGGGGAGGGCCCGCTTCACGCACGCCGGTCCGCCTGGGAGGTCCACCCACCAGACTTCCGACGACACGCCACCGGTGAGCGGCCGCATGGCCGGGACGTCGTGACCGATCAGACCGAGCCGCCGCAGCGACGCCAGCAACGGGGCCGACGGCACGGCACCCGGCGCCGCCGGCTCCGGCACGACCGCCGGCGCCACGACGGCCGGCGCGACCGTCACGACGACGGGGGGATGCGGATCAACAGCTGTGCCGTTCGCCCGGCCACGTCGACCGTGGTCTTGGCCGCCGCCACCGGGTGGGGATCGGCGACGTCCCACATGGCCGTGTCCACCAGCACCTCCCACGACTCACCGAACTCGGGGCCGGGCAGCGTGAACGGCAGCGGCTCGTGGTACGCGTTGAAGAGGATCAGGATGGAATCGTCACGTACTGGCTCGCCGCGCAGACCCATGTAGGGGATGCCGTCACCGTTCAGGAAGACCATCAGCGACTTCGCATAGCCCTCGTTCCACTCCTCGTCGCTCATCTCCTCGCCGCCGATGTTGAACCAGTTGAGGTCGCGCACGTCTTCACCGTGGATGCGGCGGCCGTGGAAGAAGTCGCGCCGGTGCAGTACCGGGTGGGCGAGCCGGATGGCAATGAGCCGCGACGTGAACGCCGCCATGTCGTGGTCGACGTTCTCCCAATCGAACCAGGAGATCTCGTTGTCCTGGCAGTAGGCGTTGTTGTTCCCTCCTTGCGTGCGACCCATTTCGTCGCCACCGAGAATCATCGGGATGCCCTGCGATGTGAGCAGCGTGAACATGAGGTTCCGCCGCTGCTGGTCCCGCAACGCGTTGATGGTCTCGTCGTCGGTGGGGCCTTCGGCGCCGCAGTTCCACGAGCGGTTGTCCGTGGTGCCGTCGTTGTTGTCCTCGCCATTGGCCTCGTTGTGCTTCTCGTTGTACGACACGAGGTCCGAGAGCGTGAACCCGTCGTGGGCGGTGAGGAAGTTGATGCTGGCGAACGGACGCCGGCCGTCTTCCTGGTAGAGGTCCGACGAGCCGGTGATTCGGTTGGCGAACTCACCCAGGCCCTGTTCCTGACCGCGCCAGAAGTCGCGGACGCAGTCGCGGTACTTGCCGTTCCACTCCTCCCACTGCGCGGGGAAGTTCCCTACTTGGTAGCCGCCCTCGCCGACGTCCCACGGCTCGGCGATGAGTTTGACCTGACTCACGACCGGGTCCTGCTGCACGAGATCGAAGAAGGCCGACAGCCGATCGACGGCGTGCAGCCCGCGCGCCAACGTCGAGGCGAGATCGAAGCGGAACCCGTCGACGTGCATCTCGGTCACCCAGTAGCGCAGGCTGTCCATCACGAGTTGCAACGTGTGCGGGTGACGCATGTTGAGGCTGTTGCCGGTACCGGTGAAGTCGAAGTAGTGGAACTCGTCCCCGTCGACCAGCCGGTAGTAGGCGGCGTTGTCGAGGCCCTTCATCGACAGCGTGGGACCGAGGTGGTTGCCCTCGGCGGTGTGGTTGTACACGACGTCCAGGATCACCTCGAAGCCGGCGCTGTGGAGATCCTTCACCATCTGGCGGAACTCCTGTACCTGCTCGCCGGTCTGACGCCTGGCGTAGTCGTTGTGCGGCGCAAGGAACCCGATCGAGTTGTAGCCCCAGTAGTTGCGCAGGCCCTGCTCGACGAGGTGGCTGTCCTGGATGAACTGGTGCACCGGCAGCAGTTCCACCGTGGTGACGCCGAGGTCGTGCAGGTGCTTGATGAAGGCCGGATGGGTGATGCCGCCGTACTTGCCCTGCAGCTCCGGCTCCACATCGGGATGACCGGCCGTGGCGCCCTTCACGTGCACCTCGTAGATCACCGATTCTTCCACCGGTACATGCAACGGGCGGTCGTTCTCCCAGTCGAAGTACGGGCTGACGACGACCGACTTGGGCATGAACGGCGCGCTATCGGTGTCGTTGCGCACCATCGGGTCGGCATAGGTGTGGGCGAACACCGCCTCGTCCCACAGCACCTCGCCCTCGACCGCCTTGGCGTATGGGTCGATCAGGAGCTTGGCCGGGTTGATGCGCAACCCCCGCTCCGGCTCCCAGGCGCCGTGCACGCGATACCCGTACCGCTGCCCCCGCCCGACGTCGGGAAGGTAGACGTGCCAGCAGAACGCCGTGACCTCCGGAAGGTCGATCCGCTCTTCGGCGCCGTCGGCGTCGAAGAGGCACAGCTCGACGCGCTCGGCCGGTTCGCTGAAGACACTGAAGTTGGTGCCCACGCCGTCGAAGGTGGCGCCGAGGGGATAGGGCCGGCCAGGCCAGATTCGGGGCAGCTCCATGGGTGGCGGGTTCTCCTAGCGGTTCGCGGTGAAGAGGGCAACGGTATCGACCGGCAGCTGGGCCAGGCCCGATTGGACGCGTACATCATGGTCGGAAGCCAGCACCAACTCGCGATGGTCGGTGGACCACGACTGCTCGCCGGTGCCCAGATTGGCCACCAGGGTGAAGGTCTCGCCCCGCCGCACCACGATCAATCCGGTGGTCTCGTCGGCGTCCACCGCCGTCCGGGCGATGGTCGGGTCGGTGATGGTCGGCGTGCGCCGCCGCAGCGCGAGGAGCCGGCGGTACCAGTCCAGCATGCGGCCGTGCACCCCGTCATGGCGCTCCGCCCAGCACAGCTTGGAACGCTCGAACGTCTGAGGGTCCTGCGGGTCAGGGACGCCATCCGGGTCCCAGCCGAACGCGGCGAACTCCTGGCGACGCCCCGCGGTCACCGCGCGGCCGAGCTCGGGGTCCTCGTGATCGGTGAAGTACTGGAACGGCGAGCTGGCCGCCCACTCCTCGCCCATGAACAGCATCGGCACGAACGGTGATGTAAGCAACAACGCCGCCGCCACCTTCAACCGGCCCTCGGTGGTGAGCGCCGCCAGCCGGTCGCCGGTGGCCCGGTTGCCGACTTGATCATGGGTCTGCGTCGCCACCACGAATCGGTCGCCGGTGAGGCCGGCGAGCGACCGGCCGTGCACCCGACCGCGGTGCGGGGAGTAGACCCCGTCGTGCACCCATGCCTGGCGCAGCGCCTTGGCCAGGATGGGCATGGTGCCGAAGTCCTCGTAGTAGCCGTCGTGCTCCCCGGTGATCACGGTGTGGAGGCCGTGGTGCCATTCGTCGGCCCATGCCGACGCCAACCCGATCCCGCCGGCAGCACGCGCCCGTACGAGGGCCGGGTCGTTGCGGTCGCTCTCGGCGATGAGGAACAGGGGCTTGCCGACGTGGGCCGCCAGCGCATCGACCTCGGCCGCCAACTGCTCGAGGACGTGGAGCGCCGACGTGTCCACGATGGCATGCACCGCGTCGAGCCGCAGGCCGTCGCCGTGGAAGTCGCGCAGCCATGCCAGCGCGTTGTCGATCACGAACCGGCGCACCTCGTCGCTGCCCGGCCCATCCATGTTGACGGCGTCGCCCCAGCCGGTGTGGTGGCGGTCGGTGAAGTAGGGACCGAACTCACCGAGGTAGTTGCCCGCCGGGCCGAGGTGGTTGTACACGACGTCGAAGACCACCCCGAGCCCGACCGCGTGGCAGGCGTCGACGAGGCGCTTCAACGCGTCCGGCCCGCCGTAGGCGTGGTGCGGGGCATAGAGATCCACGCCGTCATAACCCCAGCCGCGCCGGCCCGAGAACTCGCACACGGGCAGCAGCTCCACCGCGTTCACGCCGAGGTCGACGAGGTGATCGAGGTGCTCGATGGCGCCGTCGAAGGTGCCGGCCTCCGAGAACGTCCCCACGTGCAGCTCGTACAGCACGCTGCCAGGCAGGGCGACGCCGCGCCAGGTGCGGTCGTGCCAGTCGAAGGCGGCGTGGTCCACCACTTCGGACATGCCGTCGACGCCGTCGGGCTGCGACACGGAACGAGGGTCCGGGCGTACCGGACCGCCGTCCACGCTGAAGCCGTAGCGACTACCTGGCCGGGCGGCCTCGACGGTCGCGCTCCACCAACCCCCTTCGCCACCGTTCATGACCACGCGCTCGACCGTCGACCACCGCCTCGACGCTTGAGGCAGCCGGGGCCCACACCGAGAACGCCCACATCAGTTGATCCTTGCCAGCACGGCGACAGGGAACGCGGCCAGCAGATCGGCCACCGCCACCGGGCCGCCGCCGGTGATGCGAGCGCCCGTGATCACGTCGTGCCACTCGCCGTCAGGGAGCTCGGCCACCGTGTCGTGCCAATCGTCGGCCACGCCGATCACGAGTCGCGGCACCACGACAACGGTGTCGCGGCGGCTGAAGGCCACCACATGACGGGCCTTGGCCCCGCCCGCCGGCAGGGGGGCGTACTCGAGCGCCGGCGTAGGCGTCCGGGCGGAGCCGGCGGTCGGCCAGCACGCGCTCGATGAGCCACAGCTTCGGGCCGCCGTCGCCGGCTCGCGCCAGCGCATCTGCGGTCGAACCGACCTCGGCCAGGAGGCGGCGCCGGTGGTCGTAGTCGACCGGTCGACGGTTGTCGGGATCGACCAGGCTGAGATCCCAGCTTTCGGTGCCCTGGTACACGTCGGGCACGCCCGGGCAGGTGAGCAGCAGTGCGGTCTGGGCCAGCGCGTTGACGTGGCCGCGCTCGACGATGTGGTGGGCGCGCAGGAACTCCTCGACCGCCTCCACCATGGCCGCGTCGCCGAGCAAACCTTCGATGAAGCCGCGCACCGCCTCGTCGTAGGCCGGCTGCGGGTCGGTCCAGGTGGTGAACGCCTTCGCCTCTTTCGTGGCCTTCTCGGCAAAGGCGGTGAGGCGCTCGGGCGTGATGGGCCACGCGCCGACGAGCGTCTGGTAGAGCAGCAGCTCGGTCGACGGATCGGGGCCGGCGCGGCTGGCGGTGGCCGGCGGTCAGCTCGTGCCAGTGCCGCACCGTTGCCGCCCACTGCTCGGGGATCTCCGACAAGAGGTGGATGCGGGCGCGGACGTCGCTGCTGCGCTTGGTGTCGTGGGTGGACAGCGTGAGCATGGCGTGGGGGTGGTGGTCGGCGGCGGTCTGGTTGGTCTCGTGGAAGGCCTCCGGCGACGTCCCGTACACGCTCGGGTCACCTCCTACCTCGTTCAGCGAGATGAGGCGGTGGTAGCGGTAGAACACCGTGTCCTCGACCCCCTTGGCCATCACGGGCGCGCTCACCTGCTGGAACCTGATGGCGAGCTCCAGCTCGTCGTCGCCGTCGATGTCGCCGGCGAGGAGGTCGGTCAAGAACGTCAGCAGCTCGGCGTCGAGCTCGGGGTGGGTGATGGCGGCGCACCTGGTGGCATCGGCGATGTAGTGGCGATCCGTGCTCGATGTGGGGTGCCCGGCGCGCACGTAGGTGCGGTAGACGCCGAAGGCGGCAAGGACGGCACGCACCGCTTCGCGGAGCTCATGGCGGGTGTGATCGCGATGGCGCCGATGGTGCTGGCAGACCGCCGCCAGCATCCCGGTGATGCGCTCGATCTCGGCTCGCAGCTCGTCGCGCATGATCTGTTGCTTGGCGTCGCGCACGAGCTCTTGGTAGGGGCGATCGTCGCCGACGAATTCCTCGTACGCCGCGGTCATGGCCGCTTCGGCGTCGGCGTCGACGAAGAGGCCGTCGACGTGGTGCGCGAACTCGTAGCCGGTAGTGCCGGCCACCGGCCACTCGGCGGGCAACTGCTCGGGCCCCTCCAGGATCTTCTCGACGACAACCGGTACGCCGCCGGTGAGGTCGCGCAGGCGCTCGAGATACTGCGCGGGATCGCGCAGCCCGTCGATGTGGTCGACGCGCAACTCGTCGACATCGCCCTGCTTCACCAGTGCGGCCACCACGGCATGAGAGGCGGCGAAGACATCGGGATCCTCCACCCGCAGCCCGACGAGGGTCTCGATGTTGAAGAAGCGCCGGTAGTCCAGCTCTTCGCGTCCTGTGCGCCACCACGCCAGGCGGAAGTTCTGGCGCAGCAGCAGCGCGTCGAGGGCGTCGGGATCGGCGCTGATCACCTGGAGCTGCGCGTCGATGGCTGCCGCCACCGCGTCGTCGGCCTCCGCGAGCGCCGCCAGCCGCTCGCGGAGCAGTTCCTTGTCTCGGTGACGTTCGGCCACGGCGGCGGGGTCGGTGTTGAGCGCGTGGGGCAGGTGGCCGAAGGCGGTGGCGATGCTGCCCAGCTCGTCGGAACCGGCGGCTTGGGCGGCCGCCGTCAACAGCTCGTCGAGCGATCGCGGTGAGATGGGCAGCTCGCTGCCGAAGTAGCGCACGGTGAACGACCCGCCGTCGCGGACGATCGAGAGCTCACCCGCTTCGAGGACGCGCCCGATCTGGTCGCCGAGGACCGGCACCAGGACCCGTGAGACCGACCGGGTGTCGCCGCCCGCCCAGTCGATGTCGAAGGCAACGGCATGCAGGCTGGACGGACCGTTCTCCAGGACGTCCCACCACCAGGCGTTGGCCCTGCCGGCGATGGCCATGTGATTCGGCACGATGTCGAGGACGTGGCCCATGCCGTGAGCCCGTAAGGCCCCCTGGAGACGCTCGTATCCAGCGGCGCCGCCGAGCTCCTCGTTGATGTGACCGTGGTCCACCACGTCGTAGCCGTGGGTGCTGCCGGGGGCCGCCTGCAGCATGGGCGAGGTGTACAGGTGACTGAAGCCGAGGCGCGCCAGGTAGGGCACCACCGCGGCGGCATCGTCGAAGGTGAAGCCGGCGTGGAGCTGGACGCGATAGGTCGCCCGAAGCGCGACACCGGGTGGGGGCACGGCCATCACTACCCCCGGCGCCACGCCACGAACCACGCCGGAACCTGCACGGGAGACATTGTCCTTGTCTACCGTGCTCTCGGTGCGCAGCGCCCCGTCTGACCCCTCCGTGCGAGAGCTTCCCCCGCCGGTCACCGACGAGGGGCAGCGGCGCGCCGACCTCCGCCGCATGAAGGTCTTCGCCACTGCGCTCCTGGCCGCAGCGGCGGTGGTGTTCGTCGTGACGAGGTCACTGGAGGACTCGGTGAGCTGGCTGGCGCCCGTCCGGGCCACGGCCGAGGCCGCCATGGTGGGCGCCCTGGCCGACTGGTTCGCCGTCACCGCGCTGTTCCGCCATCCCCTCGGCGTCCCCATCCCGCACACCGCCATCATCCCGGCCAACAAGGACCGCATCGGGCGGTCCCTCGGCCAGTTCGTGCAACAGAACTTCCTGTCGCCTGACCTGGTGGCGTCGCGCCTGCGTGACGCCCAGCCGTCGCGACGGGCGGGAGCGTGGCTGGCCGACCCGTCCAACGCCCACCGCGCCAGTGAGACGGTGGCCACGGTGGTAGCCGGCCTGCCCGACGTGCTGGACGACGACGAGATCTCGGGAGCCGTCCGCCACGCCATCATCGAACGCATCCGCGCCACGCCGGCGGCGCCGCTGCTGGCCCGCGGCCTCGAAGTCGCCATCGCCGAGGGCCATCACCACACCATGGTGGACGCGGTGCTGGCGCGTTCGAGCGAGTACCTGGACGACAACCGCGACGTGCTCTACGAGCGGTTGCGCACCGAGTCGCCGTGGTGGGTGCCCGGGGTGCTGGACGAGCGCATCTTCGGAAAGATCTTCCGCGGCGCGCAGCGTTTGGTGGCCGACCTGGAGGCCGATCCCGACCACCAACTGCGCCACGACATCGACGTTCGCCTCCGCGAGCTGGTCGAGCGCCTCCGCACCGATCCCGAGCTGGCGGCGCGCGTCGAGGGGCGTAAGGAGCAACTGCTCGATCATCCCGACGTCCAGGCGTGGGCCGGCTCGGTGTGGGCCGATGTGAAGGACTACCTCGTGACGTCGGCGCGCCAGCCGGGCTCGGTGCTGCGCTTCAGATTCGAGGGGGCACTGATGGCCGTCGGCGCGCGGCTCCGTGACGACCGGTCCTTGCAGGCAACGGTGGACGGGTGGCTGATCGATGCCGTCGGCGCGGTGGCGACGCAGTACGCCGACGGTGCCGCCGACTACATCGCCGCCACGGTCGAGCGCTGGGATCCGGCCGACACCGCCGACCGCCTCGAACTGGTGGTGGGGCGGGACCTGCAGTTCATCCGGATCAACGGCACGGTCGTCGGCGGTCTCGCCGGGCTGCTGATCTACCTCGTCGGCAATCTGCTCTGACCGGCGGGGCTACGAGTTGCGAACGGCGAGGCGACACCACGCCCGCATACCGCCCTTCAGCACGGTGATGCCGGCCGATGCCGTCAACGCCTCGACCAGGCGCAGACCCTGACCGCCCGCCGTCGAGGGGATCCGGGGGTCGCTCATGCCCGGCCCCTCGTCGTCCACCTCGACCTCGAGGTAGCCGGCGACCGGGCGCAGGCGCACCGTCATGGGCGTTCGGGCATGGAGCACGGCGTTGGTCACGAGCTCGCTCGTCACCACTTCCAGCGCCGTCTCGTCGACGCGCAGGTGCCAGCGATGGGCCGCCTCGACGGCAAATCGCCGCGCCGCCCGAGGACTGGTGGGATCGGGCCGCAATCGCAATTCCGCTAGATCTGCTCCGCCGACTCTGAACTCCGTGGCCATCTCATGGCACCTCCCCCCGACCTTGCGGCAAGGGCTCGGCTACTACTACCCCAGCGGACGGTGAGTTCAGCCCCCCATCACCCGCGGCAACGCTTTCTCGGGTGCCCGGGAGGTCCTCGACCCGAAGGCGGCGGGGGGATCGACCGAACTGATGCGGTTTGTCCTCGTCTGTGACGGACAACGCGCGTCGGTTCGTCCCCGGTGGCGCGGCTACCGGGACACTCGCCGGTACAGCACCGCGGTGACGCCGGCAATGACGATGACCGCCGCCGCCACGAGCGCTACCACCACGCCACCGCTCAGCCCGCCGCTGGAAGCGCTGGCACCGGCCGTGCCGCCCGCGCCGGCGGTCTCGGCGCCGTGGTCGTGCGTCGTGCCCGCCGCGCCGGCAGCGGTCGTCGGCGGGGGCACCGCACCGCCCGTGATGCGCAGCACGGGAGCCGGATGCACCGGCTCGGGCCCACCCGGCGTTTCCAGCTGGTTCCACTCCACCACCACGCCGTTGTCGTAGGTCTGGGTGGCGTCGAAGACCAGCTCGCCGGCATCGGTCGGCAGCGGCCCGGTCGTGACGTTGAAGTAGTCGGCTTTCCCCGGGGGGAGCGAGCCTGTCCACGTGATCGTGTCGACCACCTCGACCACCGTGGTGTCGCCCGCCGGGAGCGGCGTGGTCACCGAGCGGTTGGTGACGGCGATGGTCCAGCCCTCCATGGGCGAGGCGACGACGCCGGGCACCGGGTGGTCGGGGGGAAGCGCACGGTCAGGCTGACGGCATTCGCGGTCTGCTCCTCGTTCGGCATCCGGAACGCGAAGGTGCCCGGTTGGCCCGCGGCCGCCTCTGCCGGTTGGACCTCGACGTGGGCCGAGGCCGGGCCGGCCACGAAGACGATCACCGCCGCGATGGCAATGGCGAGACTGATCGCAGAGGCCCGGCGCACAGCCGGCGAACGCTACTCGGACGGCTTGGGGCTGCTCTCGTCGGACAGGCCCGACTTGAACTCCTTCTGCGCCTGCCCGAACGACCGGGCCAGCTTGGGCAACTGGCTCGAGCCGAAGATCATCACGACGATGGCCAGCACGATGAGGAGCTCGGGACCTTCCAAAAAAGCGAACAACATGGTGACCATACGTCACGGACGGCGCCCGTGGACGGGCCAGCCATCATGGTGTCCATGGCGACCGACGCGGATGTCCGCCGCATCGCACTGGCGCTTCCGGCCACGACCGAGAAGCCGTCGTACGGCACGCCCGGCTTCCGGGTGAGGGACAAGCTCTTCGCCCGCATCCGGGAAGAAGGCGACGTGCTGGTGGTGTGGTGCGAGGATCTGGGCGAGAAAGCGGCGCTCCTCGCCGCCGATCCGGACAAGTTCTTCACGACCCCGCACTACGACGGTCACCCGACCGTCTTGGTTCGTCTCGGCGCCGTCGCCCTGGACGAGCTGCAGGAGCTGCTGACTGACGCATGGCGCGTCCGTGCCCCTGTTCGGCTCGTGGCCGAGTTCGACGCCGCTCAGCCGTAGCTCGCGGGCGGCCGCCCGCGCCCTCTTCCCGCGCCGATCATGCCAGCCTGGTACAGGAGGTTCGGGCTGGTGCGGCGCGTGCGCAGATCATGGCGCTGGTTCGTCGTCGTCGCAGGGTTGGCCTGCGTGGCGGCGATGCCGGCGGTGGTGGGGGCGCTGCCGGCCCGCGCCCGTGAGGTGCCTCCGGCGGACCTGGCCGCCGCCATCACCGCATCCGAGCATCCCTACAGCGGCTACGTGGAATCCACCGGCGGGCTCGCGTTGCCCGACGTCGGGGCGCCGGCAGCGCTGCTGTCGGGGCCGTCGAAGGTCCGGGTGTGGTGGTTGGAACCGTCGGCGTGGCGGGTCGATCTGCTGACCAACACCGGTGAGACCGACACCTACGGCGACGGCACCGGCACCTGGACCTGGGATTCCGAAGCGCGCCGGGTGCGGCGCGTCGACGGCGAGCCCGCGGTGCGCCTGCCTCGCTCGTCCGACGTGCTGCCGCCCGAGCTGGCCCAGCGCTTCCTGGCCGCCGCCGAACCGGGCGAGCTGCAGCCGCTGGCCGCAGCGCGCGTCGCGGGGCGGTCGGTGCCGGGCGTGCGGGTGGTTCCGGCGTCGGCGGTGTCGGCCATCGGCCACGTCGACATCTGGGCCGACGCCGACACCGGCGTCGCACTGCGAGTCAGCGTCGTGCCACGCGACTCGAGCGTCCCGGCCTTCGAATCGCAGTTCCTCGACCTGTCGCTCTCGCCGCCTTCCCGAAAGCTGGTCACGTTCACCCGACCCGACCACACCCGAACCGGGCGGCCGCAGACCGATCTCGTCCAGCAGGTGGCGAACGCCTCACCGGTGAAGCTCCCGGACGAGTTGGGGGGCTCACCCGCGGCGCCGGCCAGAGCGGCGCAGTCGCCACGTACGGCTCCGGCTTCGAGATCGTGGGCGTCGTGGGCGTGCCTGCGTTCGCCATCCAGCAGGCCTTCCCCAACACTATCCCACTCGTCGACCGGCCCTGGGGCGGCCAGGCCCGAGTCGTCTCGACTGCGCTGGTCAACGCCATGGCAATCAATGTCGACGGCATCGGCTATGTCGTCGCCGGCGCTGTCACCGTGGACGAGCTGGACCGGCTTGCCGCCATCCTCAACCAGACCAAGCCAGGAGCTCCGTGACCGCGATCGTGCGCACCGAAGGCCTCACCAAGTCCTACGGGCGCCTCCGGGTGGTCGACGACGTCGGCCTGGAGGTCTTCCCTGGTGACGTGTTCGGCTTCCTGGGGCCGAACGGGTCGGGCAAGACGACCACCATCCGGATGCTCCTGGGCCTGGTCGCTCCGACCGCGGGCCGGGCCGAGCTGTTCGGGCGACCGATGCCCGACAGCGCCCACGCCACCCTCGAAGACGTCGGCGCGCTGGTGGAAGGCCCGGGCTTCTATCCCACGATGTCCGGGCGCCGGAACCTGTCGCTGTTCGACGCCGCCGGGCACAACGGCAGTCGCTCCACGCGCCGCCACCGCATCGCCGACGCGCTGGAACGGGTGGGGCTGGGCAGCGTCGACCGGCGACCCGTGAAGGCGTACTCACTGGGCATGCGGCAACGGCTTGGCCTGGCCGCCGCCCTGATGCGCCAACCGCGTCTCCTCATGCTGGACGAGCCCACCAACGGCCTCGATCCGCAGGGCATCCGCGAGATCCGGGCCCTCCTCGCCGAACTGGCACGGGAGGGAACGACGGTGTTCCTGTCGAGCCACCTGCTCGGCGAGGTGGAACTGATCTGCACCCGGGCCGCCATGATGTCCCAAGGGCGCCTCGTCGCCCAGGACACGGTCGACCACCTTCTCGCCCCGACCGGACGGCTCGTGATCGAGACGCCCGACACCGACGCCGCCGTGGCGCTGCTCTCCCGCCACGGCGCCCGCGTCGAGCGCGAAGGGCCGCGTGTGCGCGTCGAGTTGAACGGCCAGCCACCGGAGGCCCTCAACCACGCCCTCGTGCACGCCGGTGTCCGGGTGCGCGAGCTCGTGGTGGAGCGGCGCAGCCTCGAGGACGCCTACCTCGACCTGACCGGCGGGAGCGGCGATGCTCGCCGTTGAGCTCGGGAAGCTGCTCACCCGGCCGCGCACGTGGCTCACCATCGCGCTGCTGTCGGGGCTGCCCGTGGTGGTGGGCATCTTCCTGCGCACGACCCGGGTCGGGCCTCGTCCCGGGCAAGGTCCGGCGCTGCTGACCGATGTCCTCAGCAACGGCACCCTGTTCCCGGCAGCGGCGCTGGCATTGATCCTGCCGATCTTCCTGCCGGTGGCGACAGCGGTCATCGCCGGCGACACCATCGCCGGCGAGGCCAACGCCGGCACGCTGCGCTACCTACTCGTACGGCCGGTGTCTCGCTCGTGGCTGCTGTTCAGCAAGCTCGTCACGGTGGTCGTGTTCGTGTTCCTGGCGGTCATCGTGGTGGCCGGGATCGGCTTCCTCGCCGGCGCCGTGCTGTTCGGTCTGGAGCCCGTGACCTCCGTGTCGGGCTCCACCCTCGACACCACGGACATCATCATGCGCACGGTCCTCACCGTCGTCTACGTCGCCGTGTCGATGCTGGGCCTCGCGTCGATCGCCGTGTTCGCATCCACCCGTACCGACTCACCGCTGGCCGCCGCGCTGGCCGCCCTTGCCACCTTCGTCACGTCGCAGGTGCTCGACCTCATCGACGCCACTCGCGCCATCCGCCCCTACCTGCCGACGCACTACTGGCTGTCGTTCATCGATCTTTTCCGCGACCCCATCCTGTGGCACGATCTCGCCCGTGGCTTCGCCCTGCAGGTGGGGTACATCGTGGTGTTCCTGGGTCTGGCGTGGGCCAGCTTCTCCACCAAGGACATCACCAGCTGAACGGGGTGGCGCCGCTGACGCGGGTGACGCGGTGATCCGTTCGGACCTTCGATACGTAGAGCAGACGTGACCTCACGCCCGCTGATCGCCGTGGTGGTAGCGGCTGTCGTCACCATTGGCGCAGCGGCGTTCGCGGTGGGTCGAGGAGTGGCGTCCGACTCGGGCGGCGGCGGCACCGTGGCCGCTACCACGGTGGCGCCCGCTGCGGGCGCGACCGACGTCGGCATCATGGACTTCGCCTTCGCGCCGGAGACGGTCACCGTCAAGGTGGGGAGCGTCGTCACCTGGACCAACGGCGACGGCGTCGCCCATTCGGTCAAGAGCAGCGACGGCACGTTCGTGAGCGGCAACCTCGAGCAGGGGCAGTCGTTCTCGGCCACGTTCGCCACCGCCGGCACGTTCGCCTACATCTGCGGGATCCACAACTCCATGACCGGGACCGTCGTCGTCGAGCCCTGAGCCGGCGCAATCGGGAGGATGAATGATGCGCCCAAAGCTGGTGCTCGGGGGTCGGGTGGTGGCGGCCGTGCTCGTGCTGATCGGTGGCTACATCCACCTCAAGCTCTACTTCGACAGCTATCGCGATTTTCCTGACGCCAACCTGGGGCGCTCGTTCCTCCTGAACGCCGCCGCCGCCGCGGTGGTGGCCGTGCTGCTCGTGGTCTGGCGGAGCCCATGGGCCCTCGTCGCCGGCCTGGTGCTCGTCAACGCCACGCTGCTGGGCTTCGGGCTGTCGCGCACCAGTGGCGGGATCTTCGGGTTCAACGAGAACGGGTTCCAGCCGTCGCCGGAGGCGGCCATCAGCCTGATCGTCGAGATCGGGGCCGCCATCGTGCTCACCGCCCTGCTGTTCGTGGAGCTGCACGAACCCGCTGCCGCCCAGCCACCCGCGGTCGCCTAGCCAGGGGTCGATGCTGCACCGGGGCGGCGCCGGGTAGCCTGGATGCCAAGATGCCGAGCCAGGCCCAGATGACGTCCGCCTCGACGCCCCACTCGTGAGCGACACCCACGTCGACGTCATCGTCCCGGGCAACCACCTGATGACTGGACTGCTCGGGCACCGTGACGAGCTGTTGCGCCAGATCGAGCAGTCGTTTCCCGCCACCGACATCCGCGTGCGGGGCAACGAGATCTCGATCGGCGGTCCGGAGGCCGAGCAGGTCGGCCGCCTGTTCGAAGAGCTGGTCCTGCTGCTGCAGCAGGGCCAACCGATCGACAGTGCCGACCTGTCGCGCTCCATCGACATGGTGCGGGCATCGGAGCGACCGAGCAAGGTGCTGTCGGCCGACATCCTGCGCGGCGCCAAGGGCCGCGTGGTGCGCCCGAAGACGAGTGGCCAGAAGCGCTACGTCGACGCCATCGGCCGCAACGTCATCACCTTCGGGCTGGGCCCGGCGGGTACCGGCAAGAGCTGGCTGGCGGTGGCCATGGCGGTGCAGGCGTTGCAGGCCAAGCAGGTGCAGCGCATCATCCTGACCCGTCCGGCGGTCGAGGCCGGCGAACGCCTGGGGTTCCTGCCGGGTGACCTCATGGCCAAGGTGGATCCGTACCTGCGGCCGCTCTACGACGCGCTGTACGACATGGTGGATCTCGAAGGCGCCCAGAAGCTGCTCGAGCGCCAGACGGTGGAAGTGGCGCCCCTGGCGTTCATGCGCGGGCGCACGCTCAACTCCAGCTTCATCATCTTGGACGAGGCCCAGAACACCAGTCCCGAGCAGATCAAGATGTTCCTGACCCGCATCGGCTTCGGGTCGAAGGCGGTCATCACCGGTGACATGACCCAGGTCGACGTCGCGGGCGGGCGCAGCGGGTTGGTGGGGCTGGAGCGCATCCTCACCGGCATCGACGGCCTGGAGTTCGTCCATCTGTCAGGGGCCGACGTCGTGCGGCACAAGATCGTGGCCGACATCGTGGCGGCGTACGAGCGCGCCGCGGACGGGACCAGTCGTGGGTGAGCCCACCCGGCCCCGTCTGGGCGGCCGCCAGAAGGTCGGCGGCGAGGGCGATCCCGAGGTGTTCGTGGCCGACGAGCAGCGCACCGTCAAGGTCGATGTCGCTCGCTGGCGCGAGCTCACCGAGGCGGTGCTGGCCGCCGAAGGCGTGCGCGGCAACGTGGAGCTGAGCCTGCTGTTCGTCGAGGAAGACGACATCGCCGCGCTCAACGAGCAGTTCCTCGGCAACGCCGCGCCCACCGACGTGCTGGCGTTCCCGATCGACGCCGTCGACGTCGACGTGATGTCATCGCCGACGTCGGGACACAGCGGCCCCGACCGACCACCACCGGACCCGAGCGATCAGCCATTGCTGCTCGGCGATGTCGTGGTGTGCCCTGCGGTGGCAGCGCGCCAGGCGCCGGAACACGCGGGCTCGGTCGACGACGAGGTGGCGCTCCTCGTCGTGCACGGCGTCCTCCACGTCCTCGGGCACGATCACGCCGAACCCGAGGAGATGGCGGTGATGCGCCGGCGGGAGCTGGAGCTGTTGGAGAGCCTGCACTGGCATGGTCCGGCGCCGGCCGGCTTCCGCCAGGAACAGAACTGATGCTCGCCGTCGACTTCACCACCACCGATCTCTGGATGATCCTCGCCATCATCGTGCTCATGCTCGGCCTCGGCTACCTCGCCGTCGGCGAGACGGCGCTCAACCGCATCTCGCGCGTCAAGGCCGTCACGCTCGCCGAGCAACAGCCGTCGAAGTCGACGGAGGCGCTGGCCACGCTCGTGGTCCACCCCGAGCGGTTCATCAACCCGCTGCTCGTGATGATCACCATCCTGCAGACGGCGCAGGCCTTCCTCACCACCATCGTGGCCGACCGCCTGTTCGGCCCCATCGGTGTGCTGATCGGCTTCGTCCTGAACGTCATCGTGTTCTTCGTGCTGTCCGAAGCGCTGCCCAAGACCTGGGCGGTGCTGAACTCCGAGCGCGCCGCCATCATGACGGCGCGCACCACGTTGATGCTGGTGTCGTTCCCGCCGCTGCGACTCATCTCGCGAGGCCTCATCGGCTTCACCAACGTGCTGCTGCCGGGCAAAGGCCTCAAGCAGGGTCCGTTCGTGTCGGAGAAGGAGCTCCTGGGCATCGTGGAAGCGGCGGCCGAGGACGAGGTGATCGAGCACGAAGAGCGGGAGCTGATCGAGTCGATCATCGAGTTCGGCGACACCCTGGCGCGCGAGGTGATGGTGCCGCGGCCCGACATGGTGACCCTGAGCGCGTCGGACAGCGTGACCTCGGCCCTCGACACGGCCATCGAGCACGGCTACTCGCGCTTCCCGGTCACCGGCGAGACGCTCGACGAGATCCGCGGCATCGCCTACACGAAGGACCTCATGCGCGTCGAGCGCGAGGGCCGCGGCGAGCTTCCCGTCGTCGGCCTCGTGCGCACCGCCCACTTCGTGCCGGAGACCAAGCCGGTGGCCCGCCTGATGCGCGAGATGCAGGCGGGGAAGTACCACATGGCCATCCTGGTCGACGAGTACGGCGGCATCGCCGGGTTGGTCACGCTCGAGGACTGCATCGAGGAACTGGTCGGCGACATCTTCGACGAGTACGACGTGGAGGACAACGAAGTCGAGCGCCTGGGCGACGGCGACCTGCGCGTCGACGGCGGCCTCAGCATCGACGAGCTCAACGAGTTGCTCGAGCTGGAGCTGCCCGACGCCGACTGGGACACCGTCGGCGGCTTCGTGCTGGGCACCCTCGGCCACGTACCGCTGGACGGCGAGAACGTGGATCACAACGGCTACCGCTTCACCGTGGAGAAGATGGAGGGCCACCGCATCGCCCGCGTGCTGGTGGCGAGGCTGCCGGGTCGGGACGCCGCGGACGGCCCCGGCGACGCGTGACGTTCCGATCGGGGTTCGTGACGCTGGCCGGGCGGCCCAACGTCGGGAAGTCGACCCTGTTGAACTTCATCTGCGGGGAGAAGGTGAGCATCGTCTCCGACAAGCCGCAGACGACGCGCACCGCCGTACGCGGCATCCTGCACCGCCCCGACGCGCAGGTCGTGTTCGTCGACACCCCGGGGTTGCACAAGCCCGTGACGGCGCTGGGCGAGCACTTGAACGACTCGGCTCGCGACGCCCTGGGTGACGTGGACGTGGCGTGCCTCGTGCTGGACGCCACCCAGCCGTTCGGTCGGGGTGACCGGTGGGTGGCCGAAAGGTTGCCGGCCGGTTTCGTCGTGGTGGTGAACAAGATCGATCGGGCGCCGCGCACGAAAGTGGCCGCCCAGCTGGCGGCCTCGGGCGACCTGCCGGCCGAGGCCTGGTTCCCGGTGTCGGCCCGCACCGGCGACGGCGTCGAGGAGCTCGTCCAGCACCTCATCGCCCGCCTGCCCGAGGGCCCGCGCTACTACCCGCAGGACGTGGTGTCCGATGTGCCGGACGCGACGCGGGTCGCCGAGCTGGTGCGTGAGCAGCTCTTGGCCGTCACCCACGACGAGCTGCCGTACTCGATCGCCACCCATGTCACGGAGTGGGAGTGGCCGCGCATCCGCGTCGAGATCCTGGTCGAGCGGGCCAGCCAGAAAGGCATGGTCATCGGCAAGGGTGGGGCGGTGCTGAAGCAGGCGGGGATCGAGGCCCGCAAGCAGCTGCCGCCCGGCGCCCACCTCGAGCTCTTCGTCACGATCGACAAGAATTGGCAGCATCGCCCCGATCGCATCGAGCGGTTGTACTGAGACCGGCGGCGACCGGTCGGTGACATTGAGTCATCGGTTCGTCACAGAACGGTCAGGGGATGCGCGCACCTCCTCGGCACCATGTCGCCATCATGGCGGCAGACTTCATCCTCGAGATCAGCGGTGCCGGTAAGGCCATCACGCTCGAACCGGTGGGCACGATCGACCTGAACGGCGCTCAGACGATGCTGGCGGCGTTGGACTCGTTGCGCGACGCCCGCCAGGCGGCGCTGCTGGAGATCCGCCTCGATCGGGTGACGGGGCTCACTCCCGACGCCCGGCGGGCGCTGGCGGGATGCGGGTTGCCTGTCGACGATCTGGCCGGCGTGGACGTGCTGGCCGGTGCGCCGTGACCGAGGCGCTGGTGGCCCGCAACGGCGTGCTCCGGATCGAGACGTGTGGTGGTACGTGGCTGCTCGACGCCCGCCGCCGGACGTTCTGCCGAGTTGAGCGGGGCACGCCCGTCACCTTCGTGCCGCCGAGGGCCTGGCGTCCGTTCCACTCGCTCCACATCACCGAGACCGGTCTCGTGCGGCTCGTGCTCGACGAGCGGGCGGTCTCGGCGATCAGCGCGTGGCTCCACGCCGACGACTGCCCCCGCTGCGCTCAGGCGCTCCTCAAGCCGGCGTAGTTGTCGGCTGAGACCGGCACGTCGACCAAGGAACCGTCGGCCACCAGCGCCGCCTGCGGCTGGCCGCCGACGGTGAAGCGCACCTGACCGATGCCGGGCAGGCTGGTCAGCGTCAGCACGACCTCGCCGAAGGCCAGCGGCTGATCGACGTTGGGCACCGGCACCTGGCCTTCCGCCGTCGTCGGCTGCACGAACGCGGGCGCCACGTCCACCGTGGCCACGCCCGCCGCGACCTGCACGGTGCCGACCGAGCCGGCCGGCACCGCCGATCGCAGCCCCGGTGGCTGGTCCTTCTCCTCGGGCCCGCGCTGGAGCGCGGCCAGGGCCGCCTGCGGCGTCACGGGTAGCGGCAGCGGCCGTAGAACGGGTTGCAACCGGCCGTTGAGGATGTAGAAGAGCGAGACCGTTTCGGTGGGAATGGTCGTGGTCGTGGTGGTGGTGGCCTCGGGCGCCGTCGTCGTGGTGGCGGGCGGGATCGTGGTCGTGGTCGTGCTGGTCGTCGTGGTGTCGGCGATGCCGAAGGGAATGTCGCCGGGCTGGATGGCAGTGAACTGATCGTCGTTGGGCAGGCCGCAGCCGGCCACCAGCAGGCCAGCCGCGGTCACCAGCGCGGCGGCCAGCACCGCCGGCCGTCGGGCTCTCATGCCAGGCCTGCGGGTCATGCCGGGCCTGCGGGTGATGCCTGGCCCGCGGGTGATGCCGGGCCTGCCGGGAACGACACGACGAAGCGGGAGCCGCCGCCAGGGCGGTCCTCGACCCACGTCGTGCCGCCATGGACGGCGGCGTGCTCGACCACCAGCGCCAGGCCCAGGCCGGTCCCGACTCGATGGCGGGCCGCCGTGCCCCTGGCGAAGCGCTCGAAGATGCGCGTGCGCTCGGACTGCATGACCCCCGGCCCGGCGTCCTCCACGACCAGGTCGACGTAGCCGTCGGCGCCGTCCTCGATGGCGATGCGGGTCGGGCCGCCGGCGTGCTGTTCGGCATTGCCCAGGAGGTTGGCCATGATGCGCTCGAGCCGGCGTTTGTCGACGGCGACCGGTCGCTCGACCCAGCGCCCATCGACCGACACCGGCACGCTCTCGAAGCCGTTGCGCACCGCCATGCGCTTCACCATGTCGCCGAGCAGCACCGGCTCCGGGTTGAACTCGGTGACGCCGGCATCGAGCCGCGAGATCTCCAGCAGGTCCAGCACCATCTGGTCGAAACGACGCACCTGGCTGGTCACCACATCGAGGGCTTGCTGCGACCGCGCCGGCAGGTCGTCGCGGCGGGCGTCGAGCACCTCGACGGCGGCGGTCAGCGCCGTGAGGGGCGAGCGCAGCTCGTGGCTGACGTCGGAGGCGAACCGGGCCTCGCGCTCGATGCGGTCCTGCACGGCGTCGGCCATGTTGTTGAACGAGCTGACCAGCCGGTGCAGATCGGGGTCCGACTCCTCCGGCAGGCGGGTGTCGAGCCCCCCTTCGGCCAGTTCCTCGGCGGCGTCAGCGACGCGTGAGAGCGGGTTGAGGAGGCGACGGCTGGCCCACCAGCCGAGGCCGGCGGCGGCCAGCGTCGTCACCGTGGCACCGACGGCCAGGGACGTGCCGATGACGCTCATCGTCCGTTGCAGGTTGGCGTTCGGGAAGACCTCGAAGTAGGCGGCATCGTTGGCGGCGACGTACAGCCCGATGGCCAGGTACGGAGCGCCGCTCAGGTCGTAGCGCTGGCGCCCGCTGCTGCCGGCCAGCACGCCGTCGCGCAGGTCCTTCGGGATGGCGTCCTGGCCGAGTCCGGCGCTCTGGGGGAACCACCTGCCGTCGTAGTGGACCAGCGAGAAGCCGCCGCCTTCGGTCTTCACGTCGTTGATGACCCGCCCGACGTCGACCTTCGGGTCGCGCAAGCGCTCCTTGACGAAGCGGGCGTTGCCGAAGGCCTGGCTACGGGCGGCCGAGTCGCGCTGCTGGAGCAGGAAGCTGCGGGCCAGGGAGTACGTGATCAACGACAGACCGACGGCCACCACCAGGCCGGCGATGGCGAAGGCCACGGTGACGCGGGTGCGCAGACCGAGCGACAGTCGCCGGCGCTTCTTCGTGGTGGCGACGGCACGCCCCTTGTCCCGCACGCCTTCCATCTTGCCGACCCGACCGGGTGCCAGCAGCGGCGCGCCGCTCACGGCGAGGCCGAGGACGAACACCAGTAGGAGGATCTCCCTGCTCGGAATCAGGTCGCCTCTCCACGAACCGTCCCCAGATGCGCCTGGTGGGGCGCCAGGGGGAGTAGGCGCCCCACCAACAGCGGCGTGAACAGGCACGATGGTGCTGCTGACGTGTGACGGCGTCACCCCGGCATTGTGCGCTTTCCGTAACATTGACGGCCGCATCGGCGGTCGCGGCGCCTACCGTGGGTGGGACATGCACCGGCTGCTGTTCATCGAGGACGACGATCAGATCCGCCTGGCGCTGCGCCTGGCCCTCGAAGACGAGGGCTACGTCGTGGAGGAGGCCGGCGACGGCCGCACCGGGCTGGCCGCCTTCGACCGCGACGAGCCCGATCTGGTGATCGTGGACCTGCGGCTGCCCGACATCCAGGGCTTCGACGTCTGCCGCACCCTGCGGGCCAAAAGCATCGTGCCGATCATGATCGTCACCGCCCAGACCGACACGTACGACCTGGTGGCGGGGCTGGAGGCCGGCGCCGACGACTACGTGACGAAGCCGGTCGTGCCCAAGGAGCTGGCGGCGCGCATCCGGGCGCTGCTGCGCCGGGCCCAGTTGCACGAGACCAGCAGCACCGCCAAGGCCACGGTGTTCGGCGACCTCGAGCTGCGGCGGGAGCAGGGCACCGCCTTCAAGCACGGCGAGGAGGTGCCGCTCACCAAGACCGAGTTCCTGCTGCTGTGCGAGTTCGCCGATCATGCGGGCATGGTGTTGAGCCGCGACCAGTTGCTCGAACGGGTGTGGGGCTACGACTACCTCGGCGACAGCCGGCTGGTCGATGCCCACATCCGGCGGCTCCGGGTGAAGATCGAGGACCAGCCCGACGAGCCCAAGCTCATCGTCACCGTCCGGGGTATCGGCTACCGCCTGCAATCCTGAAGCGTTCGACCGCGACCGCGACCGCGACCGGCGGTGCGGCCGCCGGCCGAGACGTTCTGGCCGTTGGCGCCACGGTGAGTGGTCGATGCCGGCCGCCGGTCTCGTTCATGGTGCGCTTCGGCCTCAGATTCGACGCACTGGCGCACCGGGAAGCAAAGATGCACCGAGAACGACGGCGGCGACACTCACCCTCCGTGGGTTCCTGACGCCGACGTCTCGTCCGGCGAGGTCACCGCCACGGACCGTGCCCACGCGTCCCGGCCCCCCGGGCCATCGCGGGCCCGATCGCCCCGCGGCCCCGGCCCGAAACCGCGTAGCCTGCGCGCTCGGACGCTCCAGGGCGCGGTCAAGCGCGGCAGGCCGCGCGATCTGGGGGGCGCGATACGGGCCGGGGCGGCGGCCGATCGTGGCCGTGACCAGCACCCGGCGTCTTGTCCGAGCCCCCACGTTCCGCGCGGCCTGCGCGTTCGGACGCTCCAGGGCGCGGTCAAGCGCGCAGGCCGCGCGCCTGGACGCGCGGGGCGGCGGCCGGTGTTCAGCCGGGGGCGACGTTCGCGCGCTCAGGCCCCCGCGGGTAGCCGCGGCGGCCGTCAGGCCCGCAGGGAGCGCAAGAACGCTTCGGCCTCGGCCCGGTGGCGGGTGCGGTGCATCGGTGGCAGCGCTCGCACGATGTCCCAGCGGTAGCCGGCCTTGGCCAGGCGCGGATCGAGCACGGCGACCACGCCACGGTCGGTGGCGGTGCGGATGAGCCGCCCGGCCGCCTGGGCCAGCAGCGTGGCGGCGCGCGGAAGGTCGACCTCGCGGAACGCGGCGGCGCCGGCCCGCTCGCGCCGGGCCTCCAGCAGGGGATCGTCCGGCCGAGGGAACGGCAGCCGGTCGATGGTGACCAGGCTGAGTGTGGCCCCCGGCACGTCCACCCCCTGGAACAGCCCGACCGTGGCGAACAGGCACGCGTCGGTGTCGTCGGCGAACGCCTTGAGGAGGGCGGGCTTGGGCAGGTCGGCCTGGCTGAGGATGCGGTACGGCAGACGCGCCCGCAACGCCGTCACCGCCGCGTTCATGGCCCGCCAGCTCGTGAACAGCGCCAGCGTGCGCCCGCCGGCGGCGTCGATGAGGGCGGCCAGCTCGTCGTGGCTGGCCGGCTCGAACTCTGGCCGCCGCCGATCGGGCAGATGGGTGGCGCAGTACAGCACCGCGTTCGCCTCGTAGTCGAACGGGCTGCCCACATCGAGCACCTCGAAGCCACCGGTCGGCAGCCCCACCCGGGCCGGCAGGTTGGCCGGGATGGTGGCGCTGGTGAGCACGGCGGTGCACCGGTTCCAGACCTCGGCCGCCAGCACCGGCCCCACGTCGATGGGCGCCACCTCGAGGCGAGGGTCGTCGAGCGGGCCGCCGACCCACGCCACCGCGGTCTCGGGGAAGGCCAGCGCGGCGTCGAGATCGACGGCGAGGGAGCCGGCGGCCTTCTGGGCGCGGATCTTGCGCTGGTTCACGTCGACCACCTCCGACGTGACGGCCCGCAGGGCGCCCAGCGCTTCGTCGAGTCGACCGCGGGCGGCCCCGATGGCGTCCGCCACGGACGGCGGGAGGGGGCGGGGCAGTCGCCGGCCGTGATGGGGCCCGAGGCTGGCCGCGATGTCGTCGCCTGCCGTGTTGAGCCGGCGGTTGAGGTCCTCGTCGGCCACGACCCGCCCGATGATGCGCCCGAGCGCGGTGAAGCGGCCGGCCCCCACGGCGAAGCCGGCCGTGTCGGAGATGACGTCTTCGAGCTGATGGGCTTCGTCGAAGACCACGATGTCGTGCTCGGGCAGGAAGGTGCTCCCGCTGGCGACGTGCATGCCGTAGAGGTGGGTGTTGACCACCACCACGTCGGCGGTGGAGGCACGCGCCCGGGCGTCCTCGGCGAAGCACGAGTGGCCGAACGGGCAACGCGACGCGCCCGGGCACTCCTCGGCGGTGACACTTACCGCCTGCCAGGCCCGAACCGACGGCGCCCAGTCCAGCTCGGCCTGATCGCCGGTCTCGCTGGTCTCGGCCCAACGGGCCAGCCGCTTCACCTCCTCGCGCGTGGACGGCAGCAGCTCCTCGGTCAACGAGAGCTGGCCGTCGCGGCCCGGCGCATGCTCGTGCACGCGCTGGCGGCAGACGTAGTTCGAGCGCCCCTTCAGCACAGCGGCGTGGAACTCGACGTCGAGGTGCTTGGCCAGGAACGGCAGGTCCTTACCGGCGAGCTGGTCCTGCAGCGCTTTGGTGGCGGTGGCCACCACGACCCGCTGTCGCGACAGGATGACCGGCACGAGGTAGGCGAGGCTCTTGCCCGTGCCGGTGCCGGCCCGCACCACGAGGTGGCGCCGGTCCGAGAGCGCCGCCGCCACCGCTTCGGCCATCTCCACCTGGCCCGGGCGGGCCTCGCCGCCGCCAGGGAGGGCACCGACGGCCGTGGCCAGCGCGTCGTCGACCACGGTGCCCACCACGTCGTCGGCCGGTCCTCCCATGACGGCGACGGTACCGTCGCCGTGTCACCGCACACGGCTAACGTCGCGACGTGATGTCGTCGTGAGCCTGCTCGAAGGGCTCGATTCTCGTCGGATCCCCGTCCATGTGGCGGCGGTGATGGACGGCAACGGGCGGTGGGCGCAGAAGCGAGGGCTCAAACGAACCGACGGTCACGCCGCCGGGGAAGAGGCGCTGTTCGACGTCGTCTACGGCGCCCTGGAGCTAGGCATCAAGTGGCTCACCGTCTACGCCTTCTCCACGGAGAACTGGCGGCGGCCGGTCGACGAGGTGCGGTACCTCATGAACTTCAACCGCACCATCTTGCGGGACCGGCGCAGCGAGCTGAACGACCTGGGCGTGCGGGTCCGGTTCTCCGGGCGGCGGGACTGGCGGGTGCCGAAGCGGTTGATCACCGAGCAGGACGAGACCATTGCCCTCACCAAGAGCAACCGCCGCATGACGCTCACGTTCGCCTTCAACTACGGCGGCCGGGCCGAGATCGTGGATGCGGTGCGGGCGTTGGTGGCCGAAGGCACCAAGCCGGGGGACATCGACGAGAAAGCCATCCGCCGCCACCTCTACGACCCCGACATGCCCGATCCCGATCTCGTCATCCGTACATCGGGCGAGTACCGCATCTCCAACTTCCTGTTGTGGCAGCTGGCCTACAGCGAGCTCATCTTCACCGACGTGCTGTGGCCCGACTTCCGCCGCCACCACCTGGCCGAGGCGGTGCGCGAGTTCCAACGCCGCGACCGCCGCTACGGCGGACTGGACTCATGAGCCTCTACCGCGACGCCGGCGTCGTGCTGCGCACCTATCGGCTGGGCGAGACGGACCGCATCGTCGTGCTGATGACGGCCCACCACGGCAAGGTACGGGCAGTGGCCAAGGGCGTGCGCAAGACCAGGAGCCGGTTCGGCGGCCGGCTCGAGCCCATCTCGCACGTGTCCCTGCTGATGTATGAGGGGCGCCAGCTCGACGTCATCAACCAGGCCGAGTCGATCGACCATCTGCGCTCGGTGCGCGAGGACCTCGATCGCCTCACCCGCGCCGTCGCCCTGCTCGAGGTCGTGGATCAGGTGGCCCAGGAAGGTGAGCCCGATCCCCGGCTGTACCAGATGCTCGTGGGGGCGCTGCGCACGCTGGCCGCCCAGCCGGCGCCGCTGCTGGTGCCGGCCTTCTACTGGAAGGTGCTGGCCAACGACGGGCTGCGGCCCGAGCTCGACGCGTGCGTGTCGTGTGGTTCGCCGGAGCTGTTGGTGGCCTTCGACGTGGACCAGGGCGGGGTCCTGTGCCGCACCTGCCGGCGGGGCGTGGGCATCAGCCCCGGGGCCCTCGCGCTGCTGCGCCGCATCCTCGGTGGCGACCTGGTGCGGGCGCTGGCCGAACCGTCATCACCCGCCACCCACGAAGTGGATGTGCTGGCCATCCGGTCGATGGAGCACCACCTCGAGCGCCGGTTGCGGGCTGTGTCGATGCTCGACCACTAGCGAGTAGGTCGAACGGCCCACACGCTACGTGGGCAATCTGGCCCATTTCGCCACGCGCGGTGCGTTTCTTCGTCAGATTGACATATCACCGGCGTACGTTCCGACTCAGGTCTTCTGGCGAGAGCGGAGGAGCGTCATGGACCGGTCGAAAAGAGCGGGATGGATCGTGCTGGGGATCGGCGTGGCGTTCGGCGCGTCCGCGCTGCTCGTCGGCCCGGCCGCGGCAACCGACACGCAGACGTCGAGCACGTCCATCGTGAACACCAACCTCGGGGTGGCCACAGAGTCGTCGAGTACGTCGTCGAGCGAGCCGTACACGTCCAGCAGCTCCTCGTCGAGCTCCTCGTCCGTGCCCCCGAGCTCCTCCAGCAGCTCCAGCTCGTCGTCCAGCGTCCCGCCGAGCAGTTCCAGCTCCAGCTCGTCGTCCAGCGTCCCGCCGAGCAGTTCCAGCTCCAGCTCGTCGTCCAGCGTCCCGCCGAGCAGTTCCAGCTCCAGCTCCAGCTCGTCGTCGTCGTCGTCGAGCGTGCCGCCGAGTTCCAGCTCGTCGTTCGCGTCCACGTCGTCGTCGATGCCGCGAGGCTCGATCTGGGTCGCCCCGCCGACGCAGCCGACGGTGGAGCCCACGCAGCTCGTGCCCGGCGCCGTCCCGGGTCCGGCGGTGGCGCCGCAGCAGCTCCCGGCGACGGGTTCCCCGGCGGCGATGCTCGTCACCATCGGCGCCCTCTTCACGCTGGCCGGTATCGCCCTCGTCGTGCGCTTCCGGGCGGCGAGCTAGCGCCGGCGAGCAGCGCCGGAACGCCCGAAGTAGGACCTGAGCCCCCCGATACCCTGGTGCGGTGGCCGCCACCGAGCTCGACCAGGTCGTCAACCTCTGCAAGCGCCGAGGCTTCGTCTTCCCGTCGGCGGAGATCTACGGCGGCTTCCGGTCCACCTACGACTACGGCCCCCTCGGCGTGCTGCTGCTGCGCAACGTGAAGGACGCGTGGTGGCGTTCCATGGTGCAGCTGCGCGGCGACATCGTCGGCCTCGACGCCGCCATCCTGTCGCCCCCGGCCGTGTGGGAGGCCTCGGGTCACCTCAAGAATTTCACCGACCCGCTCGTCGACTGCAAGGTGTGCCGGCAGCGGTTCCGCCTCGACAAGCTGGACGATCCCCACACCTGCCCCCACTGCGGGTCCAAGGACAGCTTCACCGAGGCGCGCCAGTTCAACCTCATGTTCAAGACCTTCGCCGGGCCGGTCGAGGAGGACGCCGCCGTTGCCTACCTGCGCCCCGAGACGGCGCAGGGCATGTTCGTGAACTTCGCCAACGTGCTGCAGACGACCCGCAAGAAGCCGCCCTTCGGCATCGCCCAGGTCGGCAAGAGCTTCCGCAACGAGATCACCCCGCAGAACTGGATCTTCCGCACGCGTGAGTTCGAGCAGATGGAGATGGAGTACTTCGTGCCCCCGGCCGAGTCGGCGCGCTGGTACGAGTACTGGTGCGCCGAGCGCCTCCAGTGGTTCGTCGATCTGGGCATCCCGCCCGAGCAGCTCCGGCTGCGGGCCCACGACCCCGACGAGCTGTCGCACTACTCGTCGGGCACCTCCGACGTGGAGTTCCGGTTCCCGTGGGGATGGGACGAACTGGAGGGCATCGCCAACCGCGGCGACTACGACCTCACCCAGCACGCCGCCCACTCGGGCGAGCGGCTCGAGTTCTTCGACCAGGCCACCGGCGAGCGCTACGTCCCCCATGTGATCGAGCCTGCCGCCGGCGCCACCCGCACCATGGCGGCGTTCCTGCTGTCCGCCTACGACGAGGACGAGATCGGTGGCGAGAAGCGGGTCGTGTTGCGCCTCCACCCTCGACTGGCCCCGTACGAGGTGGCGGTGCTGCCGCTGTCGAAGAAGGAGCCGTTGCTCAGCCTCAGCCACGACGTGGCCGGTCTCCTGCGGCCCCGGTACATGGTGGACGAGGACGACACCCAGTCGATCGGCCGGCGCTACCGGCGCCAGGACGAGATCGGCACGCCGCTGGCCGTCACCGTCGATTTCGAGTCGATGGAGGACAAGGCCGTGACCATCCGCGATCGCGACTCCACTGAGCAGGTCCGAGTGCCCATCGAGCGCCTCGTGGACGAGATCGCCGCCCGCCTCGGCCACTGACGGCAGCGCGCACGTCGTCCGGAACCAGCTTTCATCACGCTCGGGGTCGGTGGGTTGTCGTCGCGGTGCGTGGTCGGCGACGGCTCCTGTGGCCGGTTCTCGGTGCGTGAGCGCCTCAAATTTGCGGCACTTCTGCACCGAGAAGCACAGATGCACCGAGAACGGCCATCGAAACACCCACTCAGCGTGGGATCCGGTCGCGAACGTCTGGCCGGGCACTCACATCGTCGCCCGTCGTGCTCATCGGAAGCGGGCGAGCGCGCTGCCGACCGTCGGATGCGCCGCCAAGGAGGCGGCGTGTACAGCTTCAGGTGCCGTGCGGGGGGCCGGCGGGGCCGGCGGCTTGGCGCCATCCGTCGGCGGCGTCGACGTAGCCGAGCAGACCGAGGGCGTGGGCCACCAACTCGGCCACCATCGGGTGCGGGTGGCTCTGGTAGAGCCGGGCGCCGTAGTCGGCCGAGCGGCGCAGGTAGCCGGTGTCCAGCAGCGCCCGCTGCAGCACGAGTCCGGCGTGGAGATCACCGACCGGGGCCGGATCGGGTATCAGCTCCACGAGCGACACGAGCTGCTCGCTGGGGGCGTCGACCGGCGGCACCCACGTGCCCCCGCCGCGCTCTAGCGCCTCCACCAGGAGGCCGCGCGCCGTGGCGTCGTGGCCCGCTTCGTGCATCACGTGGGCGCGAAACCACGGCGACGACGAGTACGGCGTCGGGAAGGACCCCGGCCGCCCCGTGGTCCAGGCGTCGCGCTCGGCCGCCTGGGCGGCGAGGAAGGCGCGCCGCGCTGCTTGCTCGGCATCCGGGGAGGGGGCCCGGCCGGCGGTGAAGGAGCGCACCGTCCAGACGGCGAACAGGGCAACGGTGATGGCCCACGGCCGATACGTGGGCGACAGCACGACGGCCACGATGGCGATGATGGTGACGATGAGCGTCCACCACTCGACGATGCGGCGGCCCCGTCCCGGGATCACGGCGTCGACCAGCGTGGAGAAGATGTTGCCGCCGTCCATCGGGTTGAGGGGCAGCAGGTTGATCAGACCCAGCACCGGTCCGGCCCACCACAGCGCCAGCGTCACGGGGTCCGAGCGCACGTCGGTGTAGGACCACGGCTCTGCCCCCAGCGCGAGGATCAACAACGAGCCGAGCACGATCTGTATGGCCGGCCCGGCGGCCGTGATGCCGATCCGTTCGGCGCGCGACAGGTATCGCGTCGGCCGGAACGACGCCCAACCCACCAGGAAGCTGAGGGAGATCTCGGATTCCGCCCCGAACCGGCGAGCGGCCAGCGCATGGCCCAGTTCGTGCACGAGCGTGAAGACGCCCACGGCGGCGACGAGGCCCAGGGCGAACGACGGATCCTGGCTGTTCAATCCGGCGAGGAGCAGTAGACCGAACAGGAAGCCGGGCGCGATGGTGACCGGGAAGCCGAAGATCCGGAACGCTGGGCGGTCGCTGATCGCGTCGATCGTACGACTGCGCGCCCCGTTTGGCCGCCCACCCCGCCCATTAGGCTGAACCCGTGCCCTACGTTTATGCCTTCGATCACAAGCACCGTCGCGCGCCCATGGACATGAAGGATCTGCTGGGGGGCAAGGGCGCCAACCTCGCCGAGATGACGAGCGTGCTCGAGTTGCCGGTACCGGCCGGCTTCACCATCACCACCGACGCTTGTCGCGCCTACATGGCTTCGGGCTGGCCGGACGGGCTCGACGCCGAGATCGCCAAGCACCTCACCCGCCTCGAGAAGAAGATGGGCCGCCGCCTCGGCGACGCCGCCGACCCGCTGCTGGTGTCGGTCCGCTCGGGCGCCAAGTTCTCCATGCCGGGCATGATGGACACGGTCCTGAACCTCGGTCTCAACGACAACAGCGTGAAGGGTCTCGCCGCCGCCACGAACGACGAGCGCTTCGCGTATGACTCCTACCGGCGCTTCATCTCGATGTACGGCCGCATCGTCCTCGGCATCGACGGCGCCGCCTTCGACGAGCCGTTCGAGAAGGCCAAGGCCAAGGCCGGCGTGGCCAACGACGCCGAGATCCCCGCCGACGCGCTGGCCGAGCTGTGCACCCAGTTCAAAGCGGTGGTGAAGGAGCACACGCGCAAGCCGTTCCCGCAAGACCCCCGCTCGCAGCTGCGCGGCGCCGTCGAGGCGGTGTTCAGCTCGTGGAACGGGGCGCGGGCCATTGCCTATCGCGTACGTGAGCGCATCAGCCACGACCTCGGCACCGCGGTCAACGTGCAGGCCATGGTGTTCGGCAACCGCGACGACAACTCAGGCACCGGCGTGGGCTTCACCCGCAACGCCGCCACCGGTGAGAACAAGCCGTACGGCGACTTCCTGGTGAACGCCCAGGGCGAAGACGTCGTGGCCGGCATCCGCAACACCGAAGACCTCGACTCGCTGGGGCATCACTTCCCGCTGCTGCACGACGAGCTGCTGGCCATCTTCGCCCGGCTCGAGGCGCACTACCACGACATGTGCGACACCGAGTTCACGATCGACCAGGGCAAGCTCTGGATGCTGCAGACCCGCGTGGGCAAGCGCACGGGCGCCGCCGCGCTGCGCATGGCCGTCGACATGACCAAGGGCCGCGCGTGGCGGATCTCCAAGGAAGAGGCCATCCAGCGCATCACGGGCGACCACCTCGATCAGGTGCTGCACCCGCAGTTCACCAGCACCAACCTGAAGGTGATCGCCAAGGGTCTGGCGGCGTCGCCCGGTGCGGCCGTCGGCAAGGCCTACTTCACCGCCGACGACGCCGCCGACGCCGCCGAGCGCGGCGAGGACGTCATCTTGGTGCGCACCGAGACCAGTCCCGAAGACGTGCACGGCATGATGGTGGCCCGAGGCATCCTGACCGCTCGTGGCGGCCTCGTGTCCCACGCCGCCGTCGTGGCCCGCGGGTGGGGCACGCCCGCCGTGGTCGGTGCCGACGCCATCAAGATCGCCGGCCGGCAGTTCACCGCCGGCGACGTGATCGTGAACGAAGGCGATCTCATCTCCCTCGACGGTTCCACCGGGCACGTCATCCTCGGTGAGGTGCAGCTCTCGGCGGCCGAGCCGCCGGCCGAGTTCCACACCATCCTCAAATGGGCCGACCAGGTCCGCAAAGGCCATCTCGCCGTGCGGGCCAACGCCGACAACGGTCCCGACGCCGCCAACGCCCGCTCCTTCGGCGCCGAGGGCATCGGGCTGTGCCGCACCGAGCACATGTTCCTGGCGGAGGACCGGTTGCCGGTCGTGCGCCGCATGATCCTCGCCGGCTCCGAGGCCGAGGAGGGCGCCGCCCTCGAAGATCTGCGCCGGGTCCAGAAGGCCGATTTCGAGGAGATCCTCGAAGCGATGGACGGCCTGCCCGTCACCGTGCGCCTGCTCGACCCGCCGTTGCACGAGTTCCTGCCACGTGTCGACGAGCTGGAGCTGAAGAAGGCCACCGAGGGCCTCTCCATCGAGGAGGAGCGCCTGCTGAAGGCGGCGCGCGACTGGCACGAGTTCAACCCCATGCTCGGCACGCGCGGTGTGCGCCTGGGCGTCGTGAAGCCGGGTCTCTACGCCATGCAGGTGCGAGCGCTCATGGAAGCGGCGGCCGAACGTGTGGCCAAGGGCGGCAAGCCGGTGGTGGAGATCATGATCCCGCTCACCGTCACCCGTGAGGAGCTGCACCTCGCCCGCACCTGGGTGCAGGACGCCATCAAGGCGGCCACCGCCGGGGTGAAGCGCAAGCCCAAGGTCACCATCGGCACCATGATCGAGACGCCTCGCGCCGCGCTGTGCGGCGACGAGATCGCCGAGGAAGCCGACTTCTTCTCCTTCGGCACCAACGACCTCACCCAGATGACGTTCGGCTTCAGCCGCGACGACGTGGAGAGTCGCATGATGCCGGCCTACCTCGAGCTCGGGTTGCTGAAGCGCAACCCGTTCGAGACCATCGACCAGACCGGTGTGGGCGAGCTCGTGCGCATCGGGGCGCGAGCGCGGCCGCTCCGTGAAGCCCGATTTGAAGCTCGGTGTCTGCGGTGAGCACGGTGGCGACCCCGAGTCGATCGCCCTCTTCTACGACGCCGGGCTCGACTACGTGTCGTGCTCGCCGTTCCGTGTCCCGATCGCCCGCTTGGCCGCGGCCCAAGCCGTCATCGGTGCGGGTGGTGACACGCGCTAGGCGATGTCTGTGCTCGCAGCCACTTCTGGCGACTTCGCGCAGATCGACGCCGAGTGGTGGGCATGGGTCGGCCTGTTCGGACTGATCTTCGTCCTGTTGTTGGTCGACCTCCTGGTCTTCCATCGACGCGCCCACGCCATCGGCACGAAGGAAGCAGCCCTCGAATCTTCGGTGTGGATCGGGATCGGCCTCGCCTTCGGGCTCGTGATCTTCGCGCTGTACGGCGGCCAGGCATCCGGTGAGTACTACGCCGGCTACCTGATCGAAAAGAGCCTGTCGATCGACAACGTCTTCGTGTGGGCGTTGATCTTCGGCTACTTCGCCGTGCCTCGCCAGTTCCAGCACCGCGTGCTGTTCTGGGGGATCTTCGGTGCGTTGGTGATGCGCCTCATCTTCATCTTCGCCGGCGTCGCCCTGCTCGACCGCTTCGAGTGGCTCCTGTTCGTGTTCGGCGCGTTCCTCATCTTCACCGGTGCCCGCTTGGTGCGGAAGAAGGACGAGGAGGTGCATCCGGAGAACAACCCGGTGTTGAAGGTCGTGCGCAAGCTGGTGCCGTCGACGTCTGACTACGACGGCCAGAAGCTCTTCACGCGCGAGAACGCCAAGCTGCTCGCCACGCCACTGTTCGCGGTGCTGGTGCTGATCGAGACCACCGACGTGGTGTTCGCCGTCGACTCCGTGCCTGCGGTGCTGGCCGTGAGCCGGGAGCAGTACATCGTGTTCGCGTCGAACGCCTTCGCCATCTTGGGTCTGCGCGCCCTCTACTTCTTGCTGGCCGATTGGCACGACCGCTTCGAGTACCTCCAGCAGGGCCTCGCCCTCATCCTCGTGTACGTCGGCCTCAAGATGATCGCGTCGCACTGGTACCACATCCCGACGCCGCTCTCGCTGTCGCTGATCGGCGCCATCCTGCTGGTGTCGATCTTGCTCTCGCTGCGCAAGAACAAGCGTGACGAGGCTGCGCAAACAGCACGCGATTAGCGCCGAACCGTCACTGGCGCGCCAACTTTCACAGCCTGGCGTCACACCCGGCCGGTAGCCTGTGATGGGTGGGGATCGTCGATGAGGACATCGAGCGGGTGCGTGCCAGCGTCCCCCTCGTCGACGTCGTCCAGCACTACGTCCAGCTTCGCCGGGTGGGGACCCGCTGGGTCGGATTGTGTCCGTTCCACGCCGAGAAGACGCCCTCGTTCGGGGTGAACGAGACGCTCGGGATCTTCAAGTGCTTCGGGTGCAACGCCGGCGGCGACGTCATCTCCTTCGTGCGGGAGATGGAGCACCTCGACTTCGTCGGCTCGGTGGAATGGCTGGCCCATCGTTCCGGCATCCAGTTGCGTTACACGACCGGCGGCGAGGGGCGCGAGCGCCAGCGGCGCTCCGTGCTGGTGGACGCCATGGCCAAGGCGGTCGACTGGTACCACCACCGCTTGCTGGAATCGCCCGAGGCCCGGCCGGCGCGCGACTACCTCCGCAGCCGGGGCATCGGCGGCGACGTGGCCCGCACCTACCAGCTCGGCTGGGCGCCCGACGACTGGGATGCGCTGGTCCAGGCCCTGCGGCTGCCCGACGATGTGGCGCGCGACACAGGCCTCGCCTTCGTGAACCGGCGTGACCGCCTGCAGGACTCGTTCCGAGCGCGGGTGATGTTCCCGATCTTCAGCGAGGGTGGTGACCCCGTGGCCTTCGGCGGCCGCGTGCTGCCGGGCAGCGCCGACCCGGCGAAGTACAAGAACTCACCCGAGACGCGTATCTACGCCAAGTCCAAGACGCTCTATGGCCTCAACTGGGCCAAAGCCGACATCGTGACGGCCGATCAGGTGGTGGTATGTGAGGGCTACACGGACGTGATCGGGTTTCAGCAGGCGGGTGTGCCCCGCGCCGTGGCAACCTGCGGGACCGCCCTCACCGAGGAGCACGTACGGCTGCTCAAGCGGTTCGCCCGGCGCGTGGTGCTGGCCTTCGACGCCGACGAGGCCGGCCAGGGCGCGGCGGCCCGCTTCTACGAGTGGGAGAAGAAGTACGAGATCGAGGTGAGCGTGGCCCGCATGCCCGCCGGCGCCGATCCCGGCCAGCTCGCCCAGGACGATCCGGTGGCGTTGAGCGCAGCGGTGGAGAAGGCCGCGCCCTTCCTGCGCTTCCGCCTCGATCAGGTGTTCCGGCGCGGCTCGCTCAGCTCGCCGGAAGCCAAGGCCAAGCTGGCCGAGGCCGCACTGCAGGTGGTGCGCGAGCACCCCGACGACAACGTGCAGCGCCTCTACGTGGGCGAGATCGCGGCCCAGACCGGGCTACCCGCCGCTGAGCTGATGAAGGTGCTGGCCCGGCGCGGCCCCGTCCGGGTGGAGCCATTGCCCAAGCGCCCGTCGCGCGAGAGCGCCGAAGCGGTGGCCTTGGCCCTGCTGGTGCATCGCTGGGACGACATCGCCCCGTGGCTGGTGGAATCCCTGTTCGTCGACGAGCAGCACCTCGCCACCTTCCGGGCCCTGGCCGACGCCCACGGCGACGCCCGCAAAGCGATGGAGCTGGCCGATCCCGCCACCCGCGAGGCGCTGGAGCGGTTGGCCGTCACCGACGTCGACGAAGATCCCGATCGTCATGCCCGTTACCTCATCGGTGTGGCCGCCAAGCGGCGGCTGGAGGCCATGCGCGGCGATTTCTCGCAGGCCCGTGACCACGCCCGGTACAAGGTGCTGATCGAGCGGCTCGACGGCGCCGAGACGGGGCCGGCGGCGGCGGAGCAGTTGCTAACGTGGCTCGATCGACGCACGGAGGAGCGCGAGTGACGGACCGAGCAATCCTTCCGCCCTTCGATGAGATCGTCCCGGGCGACTGGCTCGCCCTGTTGGCGGAAGGTCGGGAGCGCGGCGTGGTGCACGCGGAGCGTGTGGCCCAGGTGCTCCGCTACGTCGAGCTGACCGAAGAAGCCATCACCCTCGTGCGCAACACGCTGGAGCGCGAGGGCATCACCGTCGACGAAGCCCTCGACGACTCGCTCGACGATGCCGGCAACGGCGCGGTGGCAGTAGCGGTCACCATCGATGCCGCCGTGGTCGAGATCCAGCCCGACGTCGCCAGCCCGGACGCGGTGGAGGGCGATCCCAAGACCCGCCCCCGCCGGCCCCCTCGCCCTCCCACCACCGATCGCGGCGAGGGCGGCACCTCCGACACGGTACGCATGTACCTGAAGGAGATCGGCCGGGTGAGCCTGCTCACGGCCGAGGACGAGCGCGACCTCGCCATGCGCATCGAGGCCGGCGTCCAGGCCGAGGAGCGGCGCGCCGGCGGAAACGGTCAGCTGGCCGAGATCGACCGGCGCATCCTGGCCGGCGCGGTGCGCGACGGCGACGAGGCCCGCGCCGAGCTCATCCAGGCCAACCTCCGCCTCGTGGTGTCCATCGCCAAGCGCTACGTCGGGCGGGGGATGCTGTTCCTGGACCTGATCCAGGAGGGCAACCTCGGGCTCATGCGGGCGGTCGAGAAGTTCGACTACACCAAGGGCTTCAAGTTCTCCACCTACGCCACGTGGTGGATCCGTCAGGCCATCACCCGCGCCATCGCCGACCAGGCCCGCACCATCCGCATCCCCGTGCACATGGTGGAGAGCATGAACCGGGTCATGCGCATCCAGCGCCAGATGACCCAGGAGCTGGAGCGAGAGCCCACCATCGAAGAGCTGGCCGAGAAGACGGGGCTCACCGCCGAGCGGGTGCGGGAGATCCAGCGCATCGCCCTCGACCCGCTGTCGCTCGACTCGCCCGTCGGCGAGGAAGACGACTCCAACCTGGCCGACTTCATCGAGGACTCGGGCGCCGACGCACCGGCCGAGGTCGCGACCCGCCGCATGCTGGCCCAGGCGGTCGAGGAAGCCCTCGGTGAGCTGTCGGATCGGGAGAAGGAGGTCGTCAAGCTGCGGTTCGGGCTGATCGACGGCCAGGCCCGCACGCTGGAGGAGGTTGGGAAGGAGTTCGGCGTCACGCGCGAGCGGATCCGCCAGATCGAGGCCAAGACGCTGGCCAAGCTGCGGCACCCGCAACGGAGCCAGAAGCTGAAGGAATTCCTCGACAGCGAGTGAGCCCAGGCAATCAGCGAGCGGGCTCGACGGAACGTCGTTGCTAACCTGCCGAGGCCCGTTCCGGGGTAGCGCAATTGGCAGCGCAGCGGACTGTTAATCCGTTGGTTGTGGGTTCGAGTCCCACCCCCGGAGCCACACGGTGGGCCGTCGCCACCGGGGCGGTAGCTCAGTGGTTAGAGCACCCGACTCATAATCGGTGACGTCGTGGGTTCGATCCCCACCCGCCCCACAAGACCGTTCACGAGGTGGACACGTGGCTGTGACGTTGGCTCGGTACGTTGTTGTTCAGCGTCGAGTCGGTCGTTGACCATCTGTCCCCCCTGATGGTCAGCGACCGGCTCCGCGTTCAGGCGGCCGACCACAGCGACAGGGCGAAGTCCTGCTGGGCGTCGGTCCACCACTGCTCCAGACCGAACCCGGCCGCCGCCAATTCCCCCTCCACGCCGGCGCGCCGGAACTTGGCGCTCACCTCGGTGCGGATCTCCTCGCCGTCGGCCAGCGCCACCGCCAGGTCCAGTGCGCCGACGACACCGACCTGGGCGCCCACCGACCGCAGCCGCATCTCGATCCACTCCTGGTCGGGATCCCACAGCGCGACGTGGGCGAAGCCTGCCGGGTCGAGGTCCGCGTCGAGGACGCGATCGATGACGAGCAGCACGTTGCGGTTGAACTCGGCGGTCACGCCGGCGGCGTCGTCGTAGGCGGCGACCAGGCGGGTCGGGTCCTTCACGAGGTCGGTGCCGAGCAGCAGCGAGTCGCCGGCGGCCAACGTGGACCGAAGCCCCGCCAGGAAGGTGGCGCGCTCGGCCGGCACCAGGTTGCCGATCGTGCCACCCAGGAAGGCGACGCAGCGCCGGCCCCCGCCCGGCAGGAGATCCATGTGGCGCTCGAAGTCGCCCACGACGGCATGGACCTCGACGCCGGGATACTCGGCGGCTACCGCCGCGCTGGCGCGCCGCAGGGTGGCTTCACTCACATCGAACGGCACGAACCGCCGCAGCCGGCCCGACGCCGCCCAGGCGTCGAGCAGGAGGCGGGTCTTCTCGGAGGTACCCGAGCCCAGCTCGACCAGCGTGTCGGCTCGGGCGATGGCGGCGATGGTGGCCGCCTCCCGCTCCAGGATCTCGCGCTCGCGGCGGGTGGGGTAGTACTCAGCCAGCCGGGTGATGGCCTCGAACAGTTCCGAGCCGCGCTCGTCGTAGAACCACTTCGGGGGCAGCCACTTGGGTGTGCTCGTGAGGCCGCGGCGCACGTCGGTGCGCAGCGCCGCATCGAGGTCGGCGGGGCTCAGGTGGACGTCGATCGTGAGGGTGGCTCGCTTGGTCACGGGCGTCGGACCTCGGCGTCACGGGCGCAGCGGAAGCCGGCGAAGATCTGGCGGCGGTTGGGGTAGTCCCAGTTGCGGAAGGTGGTGCGCACGGCGCTCGGGTGGGTGGCCCACGAACCGCCGCGGAGCACCTTGTAGTCGGGCCCGTAGAAGACCTCGGAGTACTCGCGGTACGGATAGGCCACGAAACCCGGATAGGGCTGGAAGTCCGACGCCGTCCACTCCCACACGTCGCCGATCAGCTGCGCGCAGCCGTAGGCGCTGGCGCCGGCCGGGAACGCCCCGACGGCGGCGGGACCGAAGTGGCGTTGGTCGAGGTTGGCGTGGTGGCCGGTGGGCGGTGCGTCGCCCCAGGGGTAGCGCCGTTTGCGAGCAGAGACCGGATCCCACGAGGCGGCCTTCTCCCATTCCGCCTCGGTGGGCAGCCGCTTGCCGGCCCAGCGGGCGAAGGCGTCGGCCTCGTACCAGCACACGTGCTGCACCGGCTCTCCGGCGGGCACGGGCTCGTGGAAGCCGAAGCGCGTCCGGCACCATTCGCGGCCCGGGCGCGCCCAGAACTGCGGGTGCCGCAGGTCGGCGTCCTGGCGCCACGCCCAACCCTTCGGGTCCCACCACGCGGGGTCGTGGTAGCCGCCCGCGTCGATGAACTCGGCGTACTCGCCGTTGGTGACGGGCGCGGCGTCCATCCAGAACGCCGCCAGGTCGACCTCGTGCGCCGGCCGCTCGTTGTCGTAGGCCCACGGCTCGTCGTCGGTGCCCATCACGAAGGGGCCCGCCTCCACCAGCACCTCGCCGGGCACGGGGGCGGCCGGCACGGGGGCCGGTACCACGGCGGGGCGGTAGCCGGGCTGGGCCATGAGGTTGAGGGTGGCCAGCATGGTCTCGTCGTGCTGGTGCTCGTGCTGCACCACCATGCCGTAGACGAAGCCCCCGGCGAGCAGGGGGTGCGCCGGGTCGACCTCCAGATCGACCCCGTCCAGGCGGTCGAGGGCGCGCTGGCGCACGTCTTGGAGGTAGCGGCGGGCGCCGGCCTCGTCGAGCAGGGCGAGACCGGGCCGGTCCTTGCGGGCGTGGCGGAAGGCGTCGTAGGTGTCGTCGTGTTGGGGCCCGACCCCCGGGTCGCCGAGGGCGCGCAACAGCCACAGATCCTCGTAGTTGCCGATGTGGGCGAGGTCCCATATGAGGGGCGACATCAGCGGCGAGTGCTGGCGCGCCAGGGCGTCGGGGTCAACGGGCTCCAGCAGGTCCAGTGAGCGGTTGCGGCTGCCGGTCAGCTCGCCGGCGATGCGGGTCTTCAGGTCCATGGGTCCTCCTGGGGGGGCAGCGCGACCAGGGGCTGGCCCCGATGCCACGCGTCGAGCACGTCGTCGCCGGGGGTACGGCGCTGGCTGAGGTAGCGCTCGACGTAGCGGTCGCAGATCGCCGCGGTGGCGGCGCTGATGGGCACGTCCAGCCGGCCGAAGGCGTCGCGCGCCGCCGCCACGATGGCGACCGCAGCGTCGTGGACAGCCGGCTGGCCGAGGCCGAACCGGGCCGCCTCGCACCATTGATCGGCCAGCGCGGCGCAGGCATCGGTGGCCCGGTCACCGGCCTCGTGGTCCTGCAGCAGGGCGGTCGTGACGGCGACGGCGACGCGCCACCACGGGTTCGCCAGCGCGTCGAGATAGCGGATCTCCAGGAACCCACGGGGTCGCACCGGCGGGAACAGGGTGGTGAGGTGGTAGTCGAGGTCGTCGGCGGTGGGCGGACCGAGCGGGTGGCCGTCGCGGATCCAGCTCGAGAACGCCAGGCGCTCGCGCAGCGGCACCATCTGGCCGTCACGCCGCATGAGCAGCACGTTGGCGTCGAGGGCATACGACACCCAGTCCTCGGGCCCGCCCGGCGCGGCGGCGGTGCGGCTGGGGTCGATGTCGAGCCAGGTGGCCAGCCGGGTGGACGCCCATCCGGTGGGCTCGCCCTCGGCCACCGGGGAGGTGGCGAAGGCCGCCGACAGCGCGGGCCCGATCCGGTGGGCCAGCCGCCAGCGCCGATCGCACTCGGGCCGCGTCGCCGTGGTCAATGTTTATCTGGAGCGCCGCGGTGCGACACATCATGCGCCGCCCGGCCCGGCCGTCGACGTCGAAGAAGGCCTCCATGGCGTCGTAGCGGGGATGGCGCAGCTGACGGTAGGGCGGCCGGAGCGGGTCGACGCCGGTGGCCACCAGACAGAGCCCGAGCGGGGCCAGCGCCGCCGCCACGACGTCGTGGTCGGCGGCCAGGGCGTCGCAGGCGGCGTCGACACCGGCGAACGGCGGTGCGCTCAGCTCCAGCTGCCCACCGGGCTCGAACGTGATGACCGAGCGGTTCGGGAGCGGGCCGAGGCCCTCTGCCAGCTCGACCAGGGTGGGTAGCGGCACGACCCGACGCAGGTCGGCGCGGTCGAACACGTGCCACTCGAGCTCGAGCCCGACCAGACCGGCCTCGGCGGGTCGGAAGCACTGGTTGCGAATCCGGTCCCGCGCCGTGGCCATGGTGAGCGGCGGAGTGAGACCGGATCCAGCCATCAGTCCTGCGTCCCCATCGGCCGGAAGACCCGTGTCGACACGACGACCGTCCAGGACCGGCCGACCCCCCCGGCATCGCTGCGGCGCATGTCATAGAGATACCCCGGAATGGGCCGATCTGTGCATCGCTGGTGCTCGGACATGAGTCACAACCTACCACGGCGGGACGAACGTGCGTTCGTATTTTTCGGGATCGCCGGACTGCGTGCTACCCAGGGCCCGTGAAGATCGAGGACTACGCCATGATCGGCGACACCCAGACTGCCGGGCTGGTGGGGCTGGACGGCTCGATCGATTGGCTGTGCCTGCCCCGGTTCGACTCGGGTGCCTGCTTCGCCGCCCTCCTCGGCGGTGAGCGCGACGGTCGCTGGCTCCTCGCACCGAGTGGCGGCATCCGCCGGCGCCACCGGCACTACCGGCCCGGCACGCTGGTGCTGGAAACCGAGATCGAGACCCACGACGGCATCGTGCGGGTCGTGGACTGCATGCCCATCCGCGACCGCACGCCGGACGTGGTGCGCGTGGTCCACGGCGTGCGGGGGCGCGTACCGATGCGCATGGAGCTGGCGCTGCGCTTCGGCTACGGCTCCGTCGTTCCGTGGGTGCGCCAGGTCGACGGGCGGCTGCGGGCCACGGCCGGACCGGACTCCGTGGAGCTGCTGAGCCCCGTCGAGACGCGCGGCGAGGATTTTCGCACCGTGGCCGACTTCACCGTCGCCGCGGGCGACACGGTGCCGTTCGTGCTGCGCTGGCACTTCTCCCACGAGCCGCCCCCGCCGGCCATCGATCCGCTGGCGGCGGTCGACGACACCGAGGCGTGGTGGCGGCAGTGGGCCGCCGCCGGCCGGCTGCAGATCCACGAGGAGGGCTGGCGGCACAAGGTGCAGCGGTCGCTCATCACCCTCAAGGCACTGACCTATGCGCCCACGGGCGGGATCGTGGCGGCGGCTACGACGTCGCTGCCCGAGAAGATCGGCGGCGTGCGCAATTGGGACTACCGGTACTGCTGGCTGCGCGACGCCACCTTCACGCTTTCCGCCCTCACCCTGGCCGGCTACGTGCAAGAGGCGACGGCGTGGCGCGACTGGTTGCTGCGGGCGGTGGCCGGTGAGCCGTCGAAGCTGCAGATCATGTACGGGCCCGCGGGGGAGCGCCGGCTCGACGAGTACGAACTGGCCCACCTCGCCGGCTACGAAGGCTCCAGCCCCGTTCGCATCGGCAACGCCGCCAGCACCCAGTTCCAGCTCGACGTGTACGGCGAGGTGATGGACGCCATGCACGAAGGGCGGCGGGCCGGCATGACCGATGACGGTGGGTTCGGCTGGGGCCTGCAGTGTGCGCTCATGGAGTTCCTGGAGAGCGCGTGGACCGAGCCCGACGAAGGGATCTGGGAGGTACGCGGCCCGCGCCGTCACTTCACCCACTCCAAGGTGATGGCGTGGGTGGCAGCCGACCGGGCCGTGCGGGCCACGGAGTACGCGGGCTACGACGGGCCGGTCGAGCGGTGGCGCGCCCTGCGCGACGAGATCCACGCCGAGGTGTGCGCCAAAGGCTTCGACACCGGCGGCCGCACGTTCACGCAGTACTACGGCTCCCACAACGTCGACGCCTCGCTCCTGCTGGTGGCGCTCGTGGGCTTCCTGCCGGCATCCGATCCGCGCGTGCAAGGCACCGTCGCCGCCGTGCAGCGCGAGCTCACGACGCCACAAGGTTTCGTGATGCGCTACGCGCCCACGCATGCCGACGTCGACGGGCTGCCGCCCGGTGAAGGCTGCTTCCTCGCCTGCACGTTCTGGTTGGCCGACAACCTGGTGCTGGCGGGCCGCGTCGACGAGGCCAGGACGTTGTTCGAACGGCTCCTCGCACTGACCAACGACGTCGGTCTGCTCAGCGAGGAGTACGACCCCGTCGGCCAGCGGCTCCTGGGCAACTTCCCCCAGGCGTTCTCGCACGTGTCGCTGGTCAACACCGCGCACAACTTGACGTCGGGAGGACCCCGGCCAGCGGCCCGTGGCGATGCGGTAGCTTCCGGCCCGTGACTTGGCCGGCGCAGCCCGTAATCCATGAAGTGAACACCTGGCCGTGGCTCCGTGAGGTCTCGGAGCGCGCCGGCCGGACCGTCACGTTGTCCGACGTGCCGAGCAGCGAGTGGGACGCCGTATGCCGGCCCGGCGTTGACGCCGTGTGGCTGATGGGCGTGTGGGAACGCAGCCCCTTGAGCCGCAGCATCGCGTTGGCCGACGCCGGCAACTTCGCCTCGTTCCAAGCGGCGTTGCCCGATCTCGATCCCGAGACCGACGTGGTGGGATCGGCCTACAGCGTCCGGCGCTTCGTCGTCGACGAGCACCTCGGTGGGCCCGCAGGGCTGAAGGCGGCCCGTGCCGAACTGCTCGACCGGGGGATGCGACTCCTGCTCGACTTCGTGCCCAATCACGTCGCCCCCGACCATCCCTGGACCGAGGAACATCCTGAGTACTTCATCGCTGGCACCGACGGCGCCCGCTACGCCGGTGGCCGCGATCCGTACTTCGCGCCGTGGGCCGACACCGTCCAGCTGAACGCGTTCTCGATGCCGTTGCGGGGTGCGGCGGCGGCCACCGTGCTGGAGATCGCCGAGCAGTGCGACGGTGTTCGCTGCGACATGGCCATGCTGTTGCTGAACCACGTCTTCGCCCAGACCTGGGGCGACCGCGCCGGCTGGCCGCCGCCCACTGAGTACTGGTCCGACGTGATCGGCGCAGCGCGCGCCGCCCACCCCGGCTTCGTGTTCATGGCCGAGGCGTACTGGGATCTGGAGAGCGAGCTCCAGGCTCTCGGGTTCGACTTCTGCTACGACAAGCGGCTCTTCGACCGGTTGGAGTGGGGCGATGCCGCCGCCATCCGCGAGCACCTCCGCGCCGACATCGGCTACCAGCAGCGCCTCGTCCGCTTCATCGAGAACCACGACGAGCCCCGCGCTGCCACCACCTTCTCTCCCGAGCGCGAGCGCACTGCGGCCACCGTCGTGGCCACGCTGCCGGGCGCCACGCTCTGGCACGAGGGGCAGTTCGACGGGCGCAAGGTCCACATCCCGGTCTTCCTGACGCGCCGTCCGCTTGAGGATCTGGATCCGTCGCTGCGGGCCTTCTACGAGACGCTGGTCGCCAACAACGTCCGCACGGGACAGTGGGAGCAGCACCCGCCCACCGGCTGGCCCGACAACAACAGCGCCGATCATCTGTTGGCGTGGACCTGGAGCGACGGCTCGAGCCGTGCCCTCGTCGTGGTGAACTGGAGCGAGGCCGGTGCGCAAGGCCGGGTCCACCTGGGTTGGGACGATCTTGGTGGCCGGCACTGGACGTTCACTGACGTGCTCACTGGCATCGCCTACGACCGTGACGGCGACGACCTGGCGCGCGACGGCCTCTACGTCGAGCGGCCTCCGTGGGGCGCCCACGTGTTCCGCGTGAGCTGACGGGCGCGCCCGCCGTCTACTCGGTGTCGGCCTGGCTCTCCTCGCCGGCGTGGTCATGCTCGTGGTCGTGGTCGTCCTCGGCCGCGTCCTCGTCGTCGATGGCGTCGAGGAACGCCTCGACGTCGTCTTCCTCGCCGCCGATCAACCACAGGACAGGCTCACCATCGCCGTCACCGTCGTCATCAGACTGGTCGTCCTCCCACGGGAGCACGCCCTCGATGGGGTAGCGATCGACCGCGATCTGCTCTTCGTCGGTCACGGGGGCGATGATCCCCATCTCGATCTCGGTGTCCTCGGGATAGTCCTTGAGGATCTCGATGAGTTCACGCACGTTCAACTGGCGACCCCCTGCTCGTGATCCTCGTACCACAGACTGGCATGGATCATGCTTCAGTCCTCACCGAGCCAGGCCGGGGCGCGGTCGAGCAGGAACAGGCTGACCGCCCGGCAGCGGTCGAGCGTCTCGCACAGGATCTCCTCGCCGGCGATCACCTTGGCCAGTGAAACCGACACGCGTGCCTCCAACGACAGGCTGCGCTCGGGCGCGTCGGTGACGCTGGCGAACGAGTCGATGGCGGACACCTCGATGGGCAGCTCCATGCCGCCCACGCCGGCCAGCTCGGTGGCCAGCACCAGCAGGTCAGGGGGGTAGGGGAGCGGGGGCAGGCGCCATGCGAACTTCAACGGGAAGTCGAACTCGTCGGGCGGTTCGTCGTCGGGTTCGGGCAGCTCGTGCACCGTGTCCTCGAAGGCCAAGAGGACACGGGGGTCGACGCGCAGCTCCAGGTGCAAGTCGATGGGGCCGTCGCACGCTTCCTCGGGGTGAAGATCGACCTCCCACGCCTGGTGCAGCGAGTAGGTCTCCACGAAGTGACGCTCGTCATGCACGTGGAAGCCGTGATCGACGGCATGCTCCTTGAGATCCGCCACGAAACCGGGCACATCGATGACCGCCACTCCGCTCCTCTCCCGGTCCGCACGTCGGGCCGGCATGGACTCCGAGGCCCCAGGATGCCACCATCGTCGCTTCGATGAGCACCACCACCCCCACGGCGGAGGCGTCGACCCTGCTGGCGCTGCTCCACGCCACTGCCGACGCGGTGGCCGCCGCCCTCGCCGCCACTGCCGAGCAGGGGCTTTCCGGCGCGCGTCGCGGGCAGTACCGGCGCGACCTCACCGCCGACGCCGCCGCGCTGGAGGTGCTCGGGCGCGCCGGTGTCGGTGTGCTCTCGGAGGAGAGCGGGCGGACGGCGGCGATGGACGGCCACGTCGGCGTTGTCGTGGTGGTCGATCCGCTCGACGGCTCCACCAACGCCGATCGGGGGGTGCCCTGGTTCGCCACCTCGCTGTGCGCCGTTGATGCGCACGGGCCAGTGGTCGCCGTCGTAGCCGACCTCGCCCGTGACGTTCGCTTCGAGGCCGTGCGCGGCGGGGGAGCCCGCCGGCTCGGCCGCGGCGCGGTCGAGGGGGTCGTCGTACCGTCGCGCTGCACCGATGTCGCCGAGGCCATCGTCGGCCTCTCGGGCTGGCCGCCCGTGCACTTCGGTTGGGCGCAGTACCGCTCGCTCGGTGCCGCCGCCCTCGATCTCTGTGCGGTGGCCAGCGGCGTGCTCGACGGCTACGTCGACTGCTCCTACGACGCTCATGGGCCATGGGACTACCTGGGTGGTGTACTCGTGTGTCAGGAGGCCGGGGCCGTGGTCGTCGACGTCCTCGGACGGGAGCTCGCCGTGCTCGACCACGACGAGCGGCGCACTCCGGTGGCGGCGGCCACGCCACCGCTCCTCGACGCGCTGGTCACCGCGCGGAAGGGCTTCCGGTGAAGCGCGCCGTGCACCGGGCGCTGCTGCGCGTGTTCCGGCGGTTGCCGCCCCGCTTGCGCATCGCCGCGGTGCACCTCCTCAGCCCGTCGTACACCGTGGGCGCGATGTGCGTCATCGAACGCCCCGACGGCGCCGTGCTCTTCGTCCGCCACAGCTACCGCCCGCGCTGGGGCGTGCCCGGCGGGCTCTGTCGCGCCGGCGAGAACGTGGCCGACGGTGCCCGGCGCGAAGTGCGGGAGGAGGTCGGTGTCGTCGTCTCGCTCATCGGCGAGCCGGCGGTCGTGGTGGATCCGGGTGAGCGACGCGTCGACGTCGTCTACGCGGCCCGACTCACCGATGGCGTTGACCCGAGCGCGGCGGTGCCGGTCTCGCCGGAGATCGTGGAGTGCCGGTGGTTCGCGCGCGGCAACCGCCCGGAGCTGCAGCGGGAGACGGCCGACGCACTCGCAGCGCTGGCCCGCCGCCAAGCCGGCTAGGCGCGTTCCCTGTCGGGTCAGCGAGCCTGCGGTAGGGCGGCGTCGGGATGGTCGTGGGACCACAACCGGGCGACGCTCGGGTGGCGTAGCTTGCCAAGGGCGCGAGCCTCGATCTGGCGGATGCGCTCGCGGGTGAGGGCGAACTCCTCGCCGATCTCGGCCAGCGTTTGCGGTGCGGGGCGGTCCAGGCCGAAGCGCAGCGTGAGCACACGCCGTTCCCGCTCGGACAGCCGGCCGAGCTGGACCCGTAGGGCCTCGCGCTCCAGGGCCGCCGCCGCTTCCTCGTACGGCGCCAGCGCGTCCATGTCGACGATGGTGTCGGCCAACTCGGTGTCAGAGTCCTGGGAGAGCCGCGCCGACAGCGACAGCAGATGCGAGCGGTGACGCTGCACCAGCTCGACCCGCTCGGTGGTGAGCCCGGTGTCGGCGGCGATCTCGACGGCCGTGGGCTGGCGGTCCAGCAGGGCGGCGAGGCGCTCGGTGCTGGCGTCGATGAGGCCGTAGTTCTCCCGCACATGGGCCGGCACCCGGATGGTGCGGGAGCTGTCGGCGATGGCCCGGCCGATCGCCTGGCGGATCCACCACGTCGCGTACGTGGAGAACTTGAACCCGCGCCGATGGTCGAACTTCTCGACGGCGCGCATGAGCCCGAGGTTGCCCTCCTGGATGAGGTCGAGCAACGCCAGCCCGCTCGACTGGTAGCGGCGCGCCACCGACACCACGAGCCGAAGGTTGGCTTGGATGAAGCAGCGGCGCGCGTCGGCGGCGTCGTCGAGCAGAGCCGCCAGCTCGGCGCGGCGCCGCGGCCCGATGCGACCGCCGCCATCGAGCTCGGTCGTGGCGTCTCGTCCGGCTTCGAGGGCGCGCCCGAGGCGCTCTTCGTCAGCGGCGGTGAGCAGCGGATGAGCACCGATCTCATCGAGGTAACGGCGGAGCAGCTCGCCACCCGCTGCGCTTCGCACGCCCATGGCGAGCACGGTAGCCAACGGGTCGTCCGTCACCGCGGACCCTCGGTCGGTAGGCTCGTTGCTTCTCGGGCGCGTAGCTCAGCTGGTCAGAGCGCTGCCTTTACATGGCAGACGTCGGGGGTTCGAGTCCCTCCGCGCCCACCCGTTGGCCAACGCTCGCTACCGCTCCCGGACGAACTGATGCGCGTTGACGTCCTATGCGGCACACAACGCGCATCAGAACAGGCGCGGTAAGAATGCCGCCATGCGTGCTTCGTTGCTGGAAGAACAAGGTGCTGAGCTGATCGTCGTCGATGACGTCGCCGTGGAGGACCCCCGGCCGGGTGAGGTCCGGGTCGCCATCAGCTACTGCGGGGTGTGTCACTCCGACCTCCACTTCGTGCACGGCGACCTGCCGACGCCGTTCCCGGTCATCCTGGGCCACGAGGCCGCCGGCATCGTCGACGCCGTCGGCGCCGGGGTTACGGGCCTGGCCGAGGGCGACAAGGTCATCCTCACGCTCCAGCCCCAGTGCGGTCGTTGCTACTTCTGCGTCCGCGGCGCGATGCACCTCTGCTTGCTCGGCAACGGTGTGGCCACCGGCGTGCTGCCCGACGGCGGTACTCGACTCTCGAGGGACGGCGCCGTCGTCTACCGAGGCGTCGGGCTGGGTGGCTTCGCCGAGCAAGTGGTGGCGCCGTCGAGTTGTGCGGTGAAGGTCCCGGACGACACACCGCTCGAAGTGGCATGCCTCTTGGGCTGCGCGGTGCAGACCGGTGTCGGGGCGGTGCTCAACACCGCCAAGGTCGGCGTGGGTGACACCGTGATGGTGCTCGGCCTCGGCGGCGTGGGCATCTCGGCGGTGCAGGGCGCGCGGCTCGCTGGGGCGTCGCGCATCGTCGGCGTCGATCCGGTCGCCGCCCGCCGCGAGCAGTCACTCGCCTTCGGGGTGACGGACCTGCTCGACCCCAGCACCGACGATGTCGCGAGTGTCGCCTTCGACCTCACGGCCGGCATCGGCCTCGACCACGCCATCGACACGGCCGCCACGCCGGCCAGCATCACCAGTGGCCTCATGGCCGTCCGCGCTGGCGGGTCCGTCACGATCGTCGGCGTGCCCGCGTTCACCGATCAGGTCGAGATGCCGGTCATCGCGTGGGCGCTGGCGGAGAAGAAGGTGACCGGGTCGTTCCTGGGCTCGTCGAACCCGCACTTCGAGTTCCCCCGCCTGCTGGCGCTGTGGCGCTCCGGCCGCCTCGACCTCGAGCACATGGTGACCGCGACCCGCTCGCTGGCGGAGATCCCCGCCGCCTTCGACGACATGCAGGCCGGTCGGGGTCTGCGCACCGTGATCGATCTGCACCAGTAGCCCCACCGATGAGTTGTGACATCCGGCGCAGTCGCACCTCTCCAGAGACGGAGCAGCTGGAGTAGCCGGAGGAGGACCGCTGCCGACCCCACCCCACCACGACCCCGAACCGATGGCCGAGCTGACGGCGGTCGTGCTGACCGGTGACGCGGGGGCGATGATCGTCTTACGCGCATCTGACGGCGACGAGGTGGCGAGCTGGCCCGTGGACGGCGCGGCGCGTCCCGACGTCGCCCTCGTGGACGCCCTCGCCCGGCTGCAACTCGTCGCGCGCCGGTTGGGTTGCTCGATCCGGCTGCGTCACGCCAGCGCCGACTTGCTGGGGCTGCTCGACCTTCTCGGGTTGGCCCACGTGGTGACCGACGAGGAGGTTGGGCCGGACCTAGGGCTCCAGATGGGTGGGGAGCCCGAAGGCGGCGAAGATCTCGGTGTCGAGGAAGTTGTGGTGTCCCACGATCCGGTCGTCTGAGATCTCGAGGACCTGCAGCGCCCACGCGTCGTGCCCGCCGCGGCCGTCGGGCCGGTAGGAGCCGAACGCGGCGCAGCCGTTGGCTGTCGTGGCGATCAGACGCGAGCCGCGGCAGCCCGAGCCGGCGCCCAGGAACCACTGACCCATCTGCTCCGATCCCTGCAGCCAGAAGTCGTACGGCGGCATCGACATGACGGCGTCGTCGTGCAACAGGGTCACCAGCGAGGCGATGTCGTAGCGCTCGAAGGCGTCGACGTAGCGAGCCACGAGCGCCTGCTGCTCGGCGTCGGTGACACCGACGTGTGGATCCCGCAGGTCGAGGTCGGCCAGGGTGGCCCGCGCCCGCTGGAGGGCGCTGTTCACCGACGCGACCGTGGTGTCGAGCAGCTCGGCTACTTCCGACGCCTGCCAGCGCAGCACCTCTCGCAGGATGAGCACGGCGCGTTGGCGGGCGGGCAGGTGTTGGAGGGCGGTCACGAAAGCCAGGCGGATGCTCTCTCGAGACGCCGCCACCTCCGCAGGGTCATCGGTGTCGTCGAGCATGACGCGGGCGTCGGGGGCCGGCGTCACCCAGGCGTTCTCGGGGCGGGTGGCGCCACGGAACGACTGAGGCGTGCCGGCGGGCCCCATGTCCATGGGCGTGGCCCGGCGCTGGCGGCCGCGCAACTGGTCGAGGCACACGTTGGTGGCGATGCGGTAGAGCCACGAACGCACGGCCGACCGGCCCTCGAAGCCGTCGATGCCCTTCCACGCCCGCATCATGGTCTCCTGCACGGCGTCCTCGGCCTCGAAGAACGAGCCGAGCATGCGGTAGCAGTAGCCAGTCAGCTCCCGCCGGTAGATCTCCAGATCGTCCGGTTGGATGTCGGTGCTGGTCGTGGTCTCCGAACGGGCAGGCACGTGATCGATCCTACGACCCTGTTCTGCGACTGCGGTCGACGCGAGCGGATCAGCGGGTGACAGATGCCTTCGTGACGTCACGGAACGGCACGTCACGGTCCACTTCGGGTTCCCGCGGCAGCCCGAGCACCCGCTCGCCGATGATGTTGCGCTGGATCTGATCGGTGCCGCCGCCGATGGACGTGAAGTAAGCGTTGAGGGCGAGGAAGTTGGCCGCATCACCCTCGGGATGATCGGGCCCTTCCAGGAGGGCCTCGGTACCGATGATGGCGCCCTGCACGCGCGCACCGCGGTGCAGTATCCCGGACATGGCCAGCTTGCCCAACGACAGGATCGGCGACGACGAACCCTGTTCCAGCTGGGCCTTGGCTCGCTGCGCGTTCCATCGGTTCACGAGTCGCATCGAGTTGACCTCGGTGACGCCCTGGCGCAGCACCGGATCGTTGCCACGCCCCGTGGCCTTGACGAGCGCCACGAGGTCGACCTCGGCGCCCGACACACCGCCCTCGGCCGGCTCACCCATCTCCTCGGCCGGGCGCCCACCGGCTCGGGGACCGCGAGCGACATCGCCCATCACCGAGCGCTCGTACGCCAGTGCCGTCTGCAGCACGCGCCACCCGTTGTTGAGCTCGCCGAGCAGGTTGTCGGCGGGCACGCGACCGTCGGTGATGAACACTTCGTTGAAGTGCGCCTCGCCGGTGATCTGCTTGATGGGACGAACCTCCACACCGGGTTGTTGCATCGGGAACCAGAAGAACGAAATGCCCCGATGCTTCGGAACGTCCCAGTCGGTGCGGGCGATCAGCATGCCGTACGCGGCCTTCCGGGCGCCCGAGGTCCACACCTTCTGGCCGTTCACGACGAACTCGTCGCCATCGCGCACGGCGCGGGTCTGCAGGCCGGCCAGGTCGGAGCCGGCGCCGGGCTCGGAGTACAGGAGGCACATGTCGACCTGGTCGAGCAGCAGCGGTCGTATGAAGCGCTCTTTCAGGCTGTCGGTGCCGAAGGCGAGGACGGTGTTGGCCCAGAGGTTGTGGATGTCCTGGCGGGAACCCGGCGTGCCGCGGCGGCGGAACTCGTCGGCCACGACGGTCGCCTGGTCGCCGTCGAGCTCGAGACCGAACCACGCCCGAGGCCACGTCGGCACGGCGTAGCCGGCGTCGACCACCATCGGCAGCCACTCCTTGCGCGGCCGGCCCGGCTGCCAGTTGGCGTCGAGCCACGCCGACACCTCCGAGCGGATCGAGTTGAGCTCACCCTGGGCATCCACGTCGTCGGCTCCTTCCCCCGTCGCGACGGTAGCCCGGCCCCGCCGAGCCGAGCGAGGTGCCGACGGCGGACCCAGCGGCCGCGGGATGGTGGCTGGTCGCACGCCGCGTGATCTCGACAACGGCCGGGGCGGACGGCGATCCGGCCACCTCGGCCGGCCGTCGTCGCGCTCCGCGGTCGGCGGCGGCGGCTGTCGCTGCTTCTCGGTGCGTGAGAGTGTCAGATGTGCGGCACTTCTGCACCCAGAAGCGCAGATGCACCGAGCACGACCCCCGAATCCGTCACCCAGCGTGGTTCCCGTCGGAGAGGTCTCGCCGGGCGCCGTCGCCGCCACCAACCGTGGCTCGTCCGCCCCGTCCGCCCCGTCCGCCAAGTCCGTGCCGTCCGGCTGCCCCTTCGCGCACGACCTTCCCCCCCGCCACCTGCCCCGTTTCGCGCACCCTGTGCAGCTATGGGCGTGGGGGCACCCTTTCGCGCACAGGCTGTGCACGAAACGGCGCGCGGGGCGGGGCCCTAGCTCAGTTGCCGAAGTCCCAGCCGTCGCCGTGCTCGTAGGCGCCGATGACGTTCTTGGCGATGAGGACGCGGTGCACCTCGTCGGGGCCGTCGGCGATGCGCAGGGTGCGGGCGCCGTGGAACATGCCGGCCAGGGGCAGATCGCTCGACACACCGGCGGCCCCCCACACCTGGATGGCCCGGTCGACGACCCGGCTGTAGGCGGCGGGCACGAACACCTTGATGGCGGAGATGTCGATGCGGGCGGCCTGGTCGTCGCGATCGGTCTTCTCGGCGGCGTTGATCGTCATGAGCCTGGCCGCGGTGATGTCCATGTAGCTGTCGGCGATGAAGCCCTGGATGAACTGCTTGTCCTTCTGCAGGCCCCCGTGGACCTTGCGGCTGATCGAGCGCTCCACCATGAGGTCGAAGGCCCGCCACATCTGGCCCACAGAGGTCATGCAATGAAAGATGCGCCCGGCGCCAAGACGATCTTGCGCCGCCCTGTGGCCGTCGCCGACCCGCCCGAGGATGTTGTCGAGCGGGACCCGGACGTCCTCGTACAGCACCTCGCAGTGGTCCGACGACTCCGAGCCCCACACACCCACGCCCCGCACGACGGTGAGGCCAGGGGTGTCGGTCGGCACGATGATCTGTGCCATCTGGCCGGGCCGGAACTGGCCGCTGTCATCCTGCACCCGGCACATCACGATGAAGAAGTCGGCCGCGAAACCGTTCGAGGTGAACCACTTGTGGCCGTTGATGACCCACTCGTCGCCCTCGCGCACCGCGCTGGTGGTGAGCGAGCGAGGATCGGAGCCGGGGTTCTCGGGCTCGGTCATGGAGAAGCCCGACTCCATCTCACCGTCGATGAGCGGGAGGAGCCACTTCTCCTTCTGCTCCTTGGTGCCGTACTTCACCAAGATGGTCTGGTTGCCCGAGTTGGGCGCCACCACACCGAAGAGGGCGCCGGCGCCGACGCCGTAGGCGAGCACCTCGTTCATGTAGGCGTGGGCCAGGAAGTCGAGGCCCATGCCGCCGTACTCCTGGGGCAGGTGCGGCGCCCAGAGGCCCGCGCTCTTCACCCGCTCCTTCACGTGCCGCCGCAGCTCCTTCGACTCCTTGCGCTCGACGTCGGTGGCCCCGTTCGAGCGGCCCCGCCACAGCTTGCGCTCGTTGGGCAGGATCTCGTCGTTGATGATCTCGGCGGTGCGCATGCGGATGTCGTTGATGCGCTCGTCGAGCGTGGGCACGGGCTTCACGTTCATGGGCATGACGGCGGTCCCCTTGACTCGATCCGTGGCCGCGCCACGTCCGGCGCAGGCCAGGGCTGAAACTAGCCTGACATGGCGTCAAGGACCCGATCCCGTCCCGGGAGTCAACGGGTCGATCAGCCGTCCATCACCACGACGACCTTGCCCTCGGCCCGGCGGTCGGCCAGCTCCCTGATGGCCTCGGCGGCGCGCTCGATCGGGTACGTCGTCGACACGTGGGGATGGAGCTTCCCGGCCTCCCAGAACGCCACCAGCTCCTGCAGGTTGACGGCGGTGTGCTCGGGCTCACGCGCCGCGAACGCGCCGAAGAAGACGCCCACCACCGAGCACGCCTTCAGCAGCGGGAGGTTGAGCGGGATCTTCGGGATGCCGTCGGTGAACCCGATCACCAGGAACCGGCCTTCCCAGGCCGTGGAGCGCAGGGCGGGCTCGGCGTAGCGTCCGCCCACCGGGTCGTAGACCACGTTGGCGCCGGCGCCGCCGGTGAGCTCGCGGATGCGCAGCTTCAGGTCCTCGGTGTCGTAGTTGATGGTGAGCGAGGCGCCGTGCTCGCGGCACACCGCCAGCTTCTTGTCGGTCGAGGCGGCGGCGATCACCGTGGCGCCCATCAGTGCCCCGAGCTCCACTGCGGCCAGGCCCACGCCGCCGGCGGCGCCGAGCACGAGCAGCGTCTCGCCGGGCTGCAGGTCGGCGCGGTCCTTGAGCGCGTGGTACGAGGTGCCGTAGGCGTTCAGGAAGGCGGAGGCGTGCACCAGGTCCACGCCCTTCGGCACGGGTATGGCCGACGATGCCTTCAGCGCCACCTTCTCGGCCAGACCGCCGAAGCCCGTCCCGGCGAACACCTCCTGACCGAGCTCTATCCCCTCGACCCCGTCGCCGATGGCGCTCACGACACCGGCGACCTCGCCCCCCGGGCTGAACGGCAACGCCGGCTTGAACTGGTACAGGTCTTGGATCATCAAGACGTCGGGGAAGTTGACGGCGCACGCCTTCACGTCGATGACGATCTGGCCCGGTCCGGCCGACGGGTCGTCGACCTCTTCGACGACCAGTGACTCGGGCGGTCCGAAGGCCTTGCACAGGACAGCTCTCATTGGCCGGACGTTACCGGTGGCCGGCGCGTCGGCCATGATGGCGTCGATGACGAGTCGCCCACCGGTGATCATCGAGGCTGCCATCAACGGCGCCACGGCGAAGCGTTCCAACCCGCACGTCCCCCGGTCGCCGGCCGAGATCGCCGCGTGCGGGCTCGAATGCCTCGACCGGGGTGCCGCCATCGTGCACAACCACAACGACGAGCCCAACGTCGGCGGTCCGGCCCGCCACGATCCGGCGCCCTACGCCGAAGCGTGGACGGAGATCCTCGCCCGGCGGCCCGGCGCCCTCCTGCACCCGACCGTGCGGGGCATGGCACCCGAGGCACCGATCGAGGAGCGCTACTCCCACCTCGATGCCCTCTACGACGGTGGATTGCTCCCTATGGCATCGGCCGACCCGGGCATCGTGGCCATCGGCTCGTTCATCTACGGCAACTCGGCCGCCGACGCCGCGTACATGTTCGACTGGTGCCGCCAGCGCGACGTGCCGGTGCACGTCTCGGTCTTCGAGCCGGGCTTCCTGCGGGCGGTGCTCGGTCACCTCGAGGCCGGCACGCTGCCGCCACGAGTCAAGATCCAGCTCTACTTCGGCGCCGCCGCGCCGTTCGGGCTGCCGCCCACGGCCACCTCGCTGCACGCGTACCTGGCCATGCTCGACGGCACCGGGCTGCCCTGGATGGTGGGTGTGATGGGCGGCGACGTCGTGGCGTCGGGGTTGGGTGCGCTGGCGGTCGATGCCGGTGGGCACCTGCGCATCGGGCTGGAGGACCACCGGGGTCCCGTGCCCGCCCGCAACGAGGATCTCGTGACCGGCGCGGCAGCGCTGGTGCGGGGCCTCGGTGCCGAGGTCGCCTCCTGCGAGCAGGCGCTCGACATCCTGAGCAATCGTTAGCTCTTTTCGTCCATCCACGAGAAGCGCGTGCCTTCGCCGAGGGGGGCGAAGGCCGGCGCGCGGCCCTCGAGGTAGGACGCCACGCCCTCTTTGAAGTCCGGACCGATGGTGGACTGGCGCATCAGCTCGGTGCTGTCGGCGACGGCGTCGTCCAGGCCGGTCGTCTGGTAGCGGCGCAGCTGCCGTTTGATGGTGGCCATCGACGACGGCGACACGTTGGCGGCGACGTCGCGGGCGTAGCCCAGCGCGACGTCGAGCACCTCGGCGCGGTCGACCACCGACGACACCAGACCGAGGCGCAGGGCCTCGGCGGCGTCGAAGACCCGTCCCGACACGAGCAGGTCGGTGGCGCCGGCGTAGCCCACGATGCGGGGCAGCAACCATGCGATGCCGTACTCGGCGATGAGGCCGCGGCGGGCGAAGGCAGTGGTGAACTTGGCCTGGCTGGCGGCGAAGCGCACATCGCATTGCAGCGCCTGGACCAGCCCCACGCCGGCACACCCGCCGTTGATGGCGGCGACGATCGGCTTGTCGATGGTGAGGGGGAACGTCGTGGCGATCTTCGTGTTGGGTAGCGGCTCGTCGCCGGGCTCCGGCGTGTTGGCGAGGTCGGCGCCGGGGCAGAACGACCGGCCCGCGCCGGTGACGACGATGGCGCGCGCCCCCGGTCGGCCCCGGCCTGGGCCAGACGGGCGAAGTAGGCCAGTTCCAGGGCGCCGGTCATGCCGTTGTTGCGCTCGGGACGATTGAGGGTGACGAGGGCGACGCCGTCGCGCACCTCGTAGAGGCAGAGATCGTTGTCGGTGGTCACCGCAACAGTCTGGCCGCAATCAGGACGTGCGACCGATGCCGGCCCGCCGCAGCACGTCGGGCGTCACGCCCACGTGGCGCCACGCGGCGTAGCTGATGCCCTGGCGGGCGCTGTAGTTGGCGGCGACGGCGACGAAGCCTGCTTCCAAATCGGCCAGACCGTTGTCGGCGGCCATGGCGTCCAGTTCGGCGAGGAGGTCGATGCGTTCCTGGGCCAGCTTGAGCATGGTGACCCGATCGGCCGACGCCAGTGCGGCGTCCACCGCCGCGAGCCGCTTCTGGACCGATTGCGCCGTGCGCCGCCGCCCTCGCTTGGGCTTGTTCGCCGCCAACGCCTCCAGATAGCAACGGACCGCACGACTCTCGTTGCGCCCAGTGGCCAGAGCCTCCTTGTGGGCCTTGCTCATGCGACTCGCCCCGCTCGCTTGCTTCGCAGCCATGGGTGACGACGTGCCCGGCAACCATCCGTTTCATACGTAACTCGCCGTCCGTCAGGTCGCGGTCACGGGCGGTCAGATCATGGTGACCGGGTGTCAGGTCACGCTCACGGGAAACGTCGCCGTTTGGGTGGGAGCGACGTCCTTCTCCCACGGCCGCACGTACTCGAAGGCCAACGTGGTCGTGCCCGCCGCCTTCGCCTCGAAGGTGAACTGCTGGACGCCGCCACTGCCCGGCTGCTGCGGTCCAGTTGGCGTGTAGTCCTGGTCGACGAGACTCACCGGATCGCCGGGCGGGGCCGACAGCAGCCACGAGTAACCGGTCGTGGGATTGGCGTCCAGCTCGATGACGAACCTCTTGCCGCTGCCGACGGCGATCGACTCACCCGACTGGCGGTAGACGGCAACGCTGTCGTCGTTGTCGCTCCCGCACGCCGCCAGGACAAGTAGCGACAGCACCAGCACCCCGACGAGACGAGTCACTGCCGCAGCGTAAGCGTGGACCGCGACCATCCGGGTAATGGCAACGCCGGGTGCTTACGCTGAGGTCCGAGACCAGCACCGAATAGTCCCAATCGCAACCGAATCGTGCGAACGGGAACCAACGTGACCGATGTGACGTATCGAAAGAAAGACTCGGTCCTCGTTAAGGGTCGAGGAGGAAGGTCATGGCTCTCAGCATGTGGACCAACATCATCACCGGGAAGCGACTTGACACCGACGAGCTGAGGCAGCTCCGCGACCGCGCTCATCGCCTCTACGAAGCCAACACGCACATCTTCGAAGATGAGCAGGAGGCGTTCGTGGCACTCGGCGCTGAGCCGCTGGTGGTGGGCCCGGTACTCGCTGCCTGACGCGCCTAGATCGGGATCTTCAACAGCTCCGGCGTGATCGTGTCGAACACGAGCTTGGCGCCGGGCCGGTAGTAGTGGACGCCGTCCCAGCGGTAGCCGAGGTCGGTGGCAACGGCCGGATCGTTGCACCACTCGGCGGGGCCCGGAACGAACACGACGTGCTCCGGGTCGGCCGCCGCGGCGGCGCGAAGGAGGTCGTTGAGGTGGGCGGTGCGGTTGTCGTCGCTGCGCTCGGGGAGCGCCACCAGGCCGCCGCCGTCCACGTTGCGATAGCACGGCACCTGCAGCAATGCCGCCTTGCTTCCCGCTGCGGTGATGGCGGCGATGCCCCGCCCGAGCTGCGCCCGCAAGTAGCTGTCGTCCTGCCCTGAGCCGAACGGGACGCGGGTGCCGTTGCGGTTCACGTCGAACACGTCCCACGCCCCGATCACCACGAGGGTGACGTCGTTGCCGGCGGCGGAGCGACCCCAGTCCTGCTCCCACCCGTCGCAGTTGTCGAAGTCGCGCCGGAAGCGCGCCCGGGTGACGATGCTGCCCGAGTCGATCAGGCCGCATCCGTCGACCGCGCCATTCGACAGTCGGAGGTAGTGGCCCAAACCGCCGGGGGCGTTCTTCACCAGCGCGTTCGCCTGCGAGTCGCCCACGACGGCGACACGGCGTGGGAGCTTCGCCAGTGTCGTCGCCACTGGCGCCGCCGGGTCAGGCGTGGCGGCCGCAGTCGAGGCCGAGGTGAGGCTCAGCTGCTGCTCGGCGCCGCCGAGAGCGACGTCGACCTTCTCGGCGTTGGCCAGGCGCACGCCGATGCCCCCGATCACGAACACGATGGCGAGGCCGGCCACCTGGGCTCGGCTCCACAGCACGGATCGTTCAGGGCCGTCCACCGTGCGGAGGCGCCGGTACCACCGCGTCGAGCGCGCCGCGTCGAACAGGCGACTCCACGAACCGGTAGCTCAACTCGGCCAGGCCGAGGGTGAGGACCGTCCACAGCAGCAGCACCGGCGGGCGGGGCCATCCCAGGTCGCGCGCACCGAAGATCACGATGATCGGCCAATGCCACAGGTAGATCGCGTAGGAGCGCATGCCCAGCCAGCGCAGCGGGGCCAGTGAGAGCAGACCGGTGAGCAGGCGGGCGCCGGGGTGGACGGCGGCGGCGACGACCACGATGGCCAGCAGTGCCACGACCACGAAGCCGCCCTGATACAGAAGGAGCGTGTCCGAGCCCCAGCGCAGCATGATCACGAGCAGGGCGGCGAGGGCGGCGGCGCCGGCGAGGTCGACGAGCACCAGATGGCGCTGACCGGCGGCCCGCGAGCGCCACGGCCGCCAGCACATGGCGGCGGCGGCGCCGATGAGCAGACCCGACATGTGGGTGTCGGTGCCGTAGTAGACGCGATTGATGTCGCCGGTGGCGTGGAACAGGATGGCCATCCACACGGCCGAGGCCGCCGCCACCACGAGCAGGGGCACGACCAGCCGGTGGATCGCGCCCGAAGCCCGGCGCATGGCGAAGACGAAGACCAGCGGCCAGATGAGGTACCACTGCTCCTCGACCGCCAGCGTCCAGAGGTGTTGCAGCAGCGGAGGCCGGCCGAGCGCCTCGAAGTAGCTCTGGCCGTCGATGATGTACCACCAGTTGGTGACGTACAGCAGGGCGGCCACGACGTCGCTGCGCAGCCGGTCGAGGGCGTCGGGAACGAACAGCACCGCCCACGTGCACACCACCAGCAGCATCACGTAGAGCGCCGGCAGCAGGCGCCTGGCCCGGCGGGCCCAGAACTGGCGGCGGTCGACGGTGCCCGTCCGACCCCATTCTTCGATCATGAGCGACGTGATGAGGTAGCCGCTGACCACGAAGAAGATGTCGACGCCCAGAAAGCCGCCGGGGATCCAGCGGAACTCGAAGTGGAACAGCACCACGGCGGCCACGGCGATGGCTCGCACGCCGTCGAGCGCCGGTCGGTAGCCCATGCTGGGCCGGGCCGGTCGAGCCGGACGAGTGCCGTCGGTCGACGGTTCCGTGGGCGTGAGCGTGGTGGTCACCGTGTTGGGCATTCTCGTCAATCGGGTCCCCGGAGACGCGGACCCGTGCGAGACTATTGAATGTGGCGCACGCGCTACCGCGTGGCTCGGTCACCTTCGTGTTCACCGACATCGAGGGATCGACGCGCCTGTTGCGCCGGCTGGGCGCGGGGTACGCAGGTGTGCTCGAGCAGCATCGGCGTGTCCTGCGGTCGGCCTGGACGGCCCACGGGGGCATGGAAGTCAAGACCGACGCCGATGCCTGCTTCGTGGCCTTCGCCTCGGCCACCGATGCGCTGGCCGGCTGCGCCGCAGCCCAGAAGGCGTTGGCGGCGGCGTCGTGGCCGCCCGACGGAGCGCTACGCGTACGGATGGGCGCGCACACGGGCATCGCGTTCCCTCACGACGACGACTACATCGCCCTGGCCGTGCACCAAGCGGCACGCGTGGTCGATGCCGCCCATGGCGGTCAAGTCATCGCGTCAGAGCAGGTCGTGGCGGCGGCCGAGCCGGACCGGCTGCGAGAGCTGGGCGTCGAGCTGGCCGACCTCGGCCACTACCGGCTGCGGGACTTCGACGCCCCCGTCTCCCTCTACCAGGTGGAGCCGGTCGGGTGCACCGAGTCGTTCCCCGCGGTGCGGGCGGTGCCGGCCGATCATCACAACATCGTGGCCGCCCGCACCTCGTTCGTGGGTCGCCGGCAGGACGTGGCCGACATCGCCGCCCGCCTGGTACCCGGGTGCGTCCTCACGATCGCCGGAGCGGGAGGGATGGGCAAGACCCGCCTGGCCACCGAGATCGGTCTGGCGGTCGCCCCGGCGTGGGCCGGTGGGGTGTGGCTGGTGGACCTGTCGAGCGTCACCGAGGCGAACCTCGTGGTGCCGGCGGTGGCCAGCGCGCTGGGCACCGCATCGTCGGGACCGGACCGCCTGGCCGACGTGGTGGCCGACCTGGCCAAACGCGAGGCGCTGATCATCCTCGACAACTGCGAGCAGGTGGTGACGGCCTGCACCGAGTTCGTGGCGGCGGTCATGGCCCGGTGCCAGGCAGTCGCGGTGCTGGCCACGAGCCGCGAGCCGCTCGGGCTGCCCGCCGAGGAGGTGCACCGGCTCCAGCCGCTGCCGGTGTCCGAGGACGCCGTCGACCTGTTCATCGACCGCTTCGGTGCCGCCGGTGGCGCATCCGACGTGGATCGCTCGGTCGTGCGCCGGATCTGTGAGCGACTCGACGGCCTGCCGCTGGCCCTCGAGCTGGCGGCGTCGAGGGGATCGGTGCTGGCGGCGCCCGAGATCCTCGGTGGGCTCGACGAGCGCTTCCGGTTGCTTCGGAGCCGCGACCGGCTGGTGCCCGAGCGGCAACGGACCATGACGGCGCTGCTCGACTGGAGCTGGGATCTGTTGACCGACGACGAGCGGGCCGCCTTCGAGCGACTCTCCGCGTTCGCCGGCACGTTCGGCCTCGACGCTGCCTCGGCCGCCGTGGCGGACGACGGGATCGATGCCTACGACGTCCCTGAGCTGGTGTGGTCGCTGGCAGACAAGTCCCTCGTCGTGGTGGAGCCGTCGGCCAACTCCACCCGCTACCGGATGCTGGAGACGGTGCGGGCCTACGCCGCCGGGCGACTCGACCGCACCGGTGGTCGGGCAGCGACGTCGAGCCGCCTCGGAAGCTGGTACCTGCAGCGGTTCCCACTGACGGAGCGGGGCAACCGGGCGTGGCTATCGGCCCTGGCGATGGAGGTCGACACCGTGACGGCCCTCATCGACTCCCTGGAGCCCGACGACGCGACGGTGCCGGCGCTGGCCCGGGTCCGAGCCGAGCTACGGGCCGTGGGCGGCGAGCCCCGTTTCGCGTGCGAGGAGATGGACAGCGTCCTGGCGCGGATCTCGGTGCCGTCGCCGGCGGTGGCCCGGCTGGTGCTGTGCTCGGCCAGCCTCCTCGGCGACGCCGGCCAGCTCGACGAGGCATGGCGGCACTGCGACGAGGGCGAGGCCATGCTCGATCTCGTCGGCGACGTCGATCAATGGGGATCGGTGCGGGTGGTGTCGCCGAGGGCGCTGCTGCTGCTGCGCTCCGACACGCCCGACAGCACTCGGCGAGCCAGTGAGCTGGCCCGGCGCCAGGTCGAGGCGGCCACGACCGACGGCGACCGGGCCGACGCCTTGTTGCGCCTCGCCCTGGTGGCCAGCGTGCTGGGCACCGACGACGTGGCCGAGCTGAACGCCAACGTGTCCATGCTGGCGCGACGCACCGGCGACCACGTGCTCGTCGCCCTCGCCCTCAACAACCTCGCCGAGGAGGAGCTGCGCCAGGGCCGCGTCGCACGGGCGGCGGCCCATCAGCGCGAGGCCCTCGACTACGCCGCCGAGCTGAGCATGGAGCACCTCACGACCTTCGGCTTGATCGTGGCGGCCCGGATCGCCGCCGATCAGGGTGCCGACGAGCGAGCGGCGCAGCTCCACGCCCTCGCCGAGGCCCGCCTGGCCGACAGCGGGCTGCACCTCTTCCCGGACGACCTCGCCCTCAGCGACGCCATGCTGGAGCGCGTAGCCGCCCGTCTCGGCGCCGAGGCCTACACCGAGGCGCGGCGCTCAGCCGCCGGTCTCACGATCGAGCAGGCGCGGCACGACGCCGACGCTGTACTGGCGGCCGCCGCCGGCGAGGGCACCGGCAGGGCGTCGCCGACCGATCTCGTCACCAGCTGATCTCGTCGCAGCCCCGGTGATCGTCGGGCTCGACCTGCACGGTGGCGTGAGGGAGGCCGTGGCGTTCGGTGAGCAGGAGGCGAGCCTGGTCCAGCACGGAGTGGGAGTCCGTGCCGGCGGCCACCATGACGTGGGCGGTGGCGACCTCCATCTCGCTGGTGAGCGTCCAGACGTGCAGATCGTGGACGTCGACGACGCCGGGGATGGACCGCAGGTCGGCGTCGATGGCGACGAGGTCGGTGCCCGCCGGTGCCGCCTGCACGAGGATGCGGAGCGCTTCGCGGCCGAGATGCCAGGCCCGGGGGAGGATGAAGATGCCGATGGCAGCGCCGATCACGGGGTCGACCCACGCCCAACTGGTGAGCGCCATCACGACGGCGGCCACGATCACCCCGATCGAGCCGAGCATGTCGGCCATGACCTCCACGTAGGCGCCCTCGACGTTGATGCTCTCGCGCGAGCCCGATCGCAGCAGGCCGAACGACACGAGGTTCACGCCCAGGCCGATCACGCCGACCACCAGCACCACGCCGGAGGCGATCTCGGGTGGATCCGAGAGCCGGCGAGCCGCCTCGACCAGCACGTAGGCAGCCACGCCGAACAGCAGCGCGGCGTTGGCCAGGGCGGCGAGGATCTCGAGTCGATAGAGGCCGAAGGTGCGCTGGCGGTCCCGCCCGCCGCGGTTGGCGACGTGGATGGCGAGCAGCGCCATGGTGAGGCCGAGGGCGTCGGTGGCCATGTGACCGGCGTCGGAGAGCAGCGCCAGCGAGCCCGTGGCCAGGCCCACCACGACCTGCACCACGAGGAAGGCGATGGTCAGACCCAGCGCCGCCCCGAGGCGGCCCTGGTGGCGCGCGCCGGCACGGGCCGCCGCGCCGTGATCGTGTCCGTGACCATCCATTGCCTGCCCATTGTGGTGCCAACGCCGCGAGACCGTCGGCCCGGAGCCCGACGGCCACGGGCCCCGCCCGACATGCCGCCCTGAGAAGGCGCTTGTGTCACGCCGATCCCGAATTGGTCTCGATCGGCGTGACACAAGCGGCCAACCGGGCGACGAACGGCGTCGTCGCGTCGGCGCTCAGGTGGCGTCGGCGTCGGCGTCGGCGGTGGCGCGGGCCGGTCAGTGCTGGGGCGTCAGGGAGGTGAGGGTGAGCTCGTACTGCTCGGTGTAGTGCACGTCGCCGATCGGGCTGGCGGTGGTCGACGACGAGCTGGCGACCTCTCGGAGCACGAGGCCGGAGCGAGGATCGAGCCACTGGTCGGTCGTGCTGAGCGCCGTGCCGTCGGTGGCGGTGTCCTTCTCGACCCGCTGGACGTGCACCGCCGCCAGCGGACTGGCCGCCGACGTCCACGTTCTCCGGGCCGACGACCGTGATCGAGGTTGCCTCCTGCGCGCCGCCGCCATCGGTGCAGCTCCCCGTCCACGACGAGCCGGGCTGAGGCGAGGCGGGTAGGACGGTGTAGGCCGGTGAGCAGGTCCAGTCGGCGCGGTCGTCCTGGCCGTAGAACCGGTGGAAGTCCGAATAGGTGCCCAGCACGATGTCGCCGCCGGCCAGGCAGAGCTGCCGGGTGTTCCAGCGCTCTTCGAGGGCGTCCCAGCGCACCTGGACGCCGCAGCCGTCAGGTGTGACCGTCACGCTGGTGACAGCCGGGTAGTCGTGGGTCGTGCCGCCGAGGGCGTCGATGTGCTCGGAGCCTTTCGTGATGTAGCGGTAGACGCCAGGCTCGGGCAGGGTGAGGGCGCCGGCGGCGACGGGCGTGGCCGTCGTCACGGGCGCGGCCGGGACCGCCGTCGTGGTGACGGCCGGGACCGCCGGCCCCGCCGACGTGGTCGTGGAGGCCCGGTACCGGGCGATCACCTGGCCTGCATCGACGGCCGTCGTCGTGTCCTGGAAGACGACGAAGCGCAGCAGCACGAACGCCCCGGCGGCGACCACCACGACCCCGCCGGCCACGATCCACCACCACTGCCGATGCCGGCGCTCACCCGACCGCATGCGACAGAGTGTGCCCCTGTCGCGAGTGGTCGCAACACCATGGCCCCGTCGAAACGGGCCGCTTCGGTACCATGCGGGCATGCTGCACGAGCTTCCCGAGCTGGCCGAGCGCGGCTACGTCGTGCTGGGTCGCTGCGATCTCGAGATCCCCGAGGCGGAATACCTCGAGTCTGGAGTACCGCGACTGGAAGAGCGGAGGCGACACGAACTTCGCTCCCATCGCCTCGGCGTTCGGTGCCATCGAGTGCGCCGGCTTCTGGGATCACGGCAAGCCCGACAAGGGCGGTGTGTGGACGTCGAACGCGGCGCGCTGCCCCAACCTGGTCGAGTGGACCGTGCGGGTGGGCTCGGACTTCGGGCGGGTTCGGGTCATCAAGCTCGAGCCGAACGTGATGGAAGACGTCGAGCGCTGGATCCACCTCGACGACAACAACCGCCTGAACCCCGACGGCACCGGCCGGGTGGTGCGGGCGTGGCTCCAGCTCACCGACGACCCCGGCAGCGCCATGATCCTGCGCACGGCCAAAGACGACCGCGACGGCGAGGTGCGGATCCCGCTGCACCGCGGCGCCCAGTTCGTGGTCGACTCGGAGCGCATGTGGCACGGCGTGCATCATCCGGGCGCCGCCGCCCGCTACGCCCTCATCGTGAGCTTCGAGTCCGACGACGCGCTGCAGCGCTGGATCGACGCCAACCGCACCGACGGCAGCCCCTCAGACGCCGCCGCCCGGCGGCCGCTGGCCTCGCTCGACCGCTCCTGACCGCCGGCGGCCAAGGCCGCCTCAGCGCCCGGTCAGTGCCTCGACCACCGGGGCGAAGGCGTCGACATCGTCGGCGCCCACGATGACGTAGGAGAAGCCCCACCGCTCGCGGCGCTCCTCCAGTTCGTCGGCGATCTGCTGCACCGAACCGATGAGGGCGAACGGCGTGGCCGCCACCTGCTCGACCGAGAAACCCAACCCGCCGGCGAGGCGCTCGAGCGTCCCGGCCCGATCGTCGGTGACGGCGACGTAGAAGGCCCGGACGTTCAGCTCGATGGCGGGGAACCGTTCGCCGGCGGCCTCGCGGACCCAGCCGATCTTCCCGTCCACCGCCTCGGCCCGCATGCTGCTCAGTGCCGCGGCGTCGATGACACCGGCGGCCAGCGTGCCGTTGATGCCGACGATGTCGGCCTCCCGGGCCGCGACACCCAGCATGCGCCGCCCACCGCCACCGATCAGGATGGGCGGTCGCGGCTGCTGCACGGGCTTCGGGAACCCGGTCAGGCCGGTGACGGTGTAGTGCTCGCCGATCACCGTCGGCGGGCTCGGCGACAGCAGCGCCTTGACGATGCGCAGGCTCTCGACGAGCCGGTCGATGCGCACGCCGGCGGTGTCGTAGGCGATGCCCGACTGCTCGTAGTCGGTGCGGGTCCAACCCGCGCCCAGCCCGATCTCCAGGCGGCCGTCGGACAGGACGTCGATCGTGGCCAGCTCCTTGGCCAGCACGACCGGGTGCCGGAAGTCGTTGCCCAGCACGAGCGCGCCGACGCGCAGGCTGGAAGTGGCATCGGCCGCCGCCATCAACGCCGGCAGGGGCGCCAGCTGCTCGGTGAAGTGGTCGGGCATGGTGAGCGTGCTGTAGCCGTGGCCCTCGACCCGCCGGGCCAGCTCGACCCAGGCCGACCGGTTGCCGACCGAAGAGACCTGGACACCGAAGCGGAAGGGCCGTGCCACAGCGGCGGAACCTAGCGCCCGCCAGCGGTGGTCATGACCGCCCTTGGCGGGCAGGCGGCAGTACCCTCCCGGGGACGTGAAGACGCTGTTCCGCCTCACCCTCACCGTGCTCGTGGCCAGCCTGGGGCTGGCGGCGATCGGCGTCGCCGTGGTGCCGCAGGTCGATGCAGATCGTCACTGCCAACACCGTCGAAGCCGAGCGATCTCCCGGCGTTCACCGAGCTGGCCCGCCGCTCCATCGTGTTCGACGCCGCCGGGAACCAGATCGACATCTTCAAGGCGGAGAACCGCGAGCCGTTCAAGATCGCCCAGGTGCCCAAGGACGTCATCGACGCCGTGCTGGCGGTCGAGGACGAGAGCTTCTACACCCACAAGGGCATCAACCTGAAGAGCCTGGTGCGGGCCATGCTGGCGAACGTCTCGGCCGGCGAGGTGACCCAGGGCGGGTCCACGATCACCCAGCAGCTGGTGAAGAACCTTCTCCTCACCAGCGATCGCGACACCGACCGCAAGATCCTCGAAGCGGCCTACGCGTGGCGGGTGGAGCAGAAGTACTCCAAGGACGAGATCCTGGAGCGCTACCTCAACACCGTCTACCTCGGAAACAACGCCTACGGCCTGCAGGCGGCGGCCGAGACGTACTTCGGCAAGAACGTGGACCAGCTCGACATCTGGGAAGGCGCCTTCCTGGCCGGGCTCATCCGCAACCCCTCCGGCTACGACCCGCTGGCCCATCCCGAGCGGGCTCGGGCCCGCTTCCGGCAGGCCGCCGCCCGCCTGGCCGACGTCGGCAAGGTGACGGCCGAGCAGGCCAGTCAAGCGGGGGAGAACTGGCCGCTGCCGACCAAGCAGCTGTCGACACCGCAAACGGCCGTGCCCCGCTCGTACTTCACCGAGGAGGTGCGCAAGCAGCTCCTGAACGAGACGACGATCCTGGGTGAGCGATGCACAGACGCGCTACAACGCGCTCTACCGAGGCGGCCTGCGGATCTACACCACGCTGGATCCCACGATCCAGCAGGCCGCCGACGCGGCTGTGGCCGAGCAGCTCCCGGACACGGGCGGGCGCTTCCAGGCGGCGCTGGCGGCCGAGGACGCCCGCACGGGAGGCGTGGTGGCGATGGTGGGCGGCCGCGGCTTCGACCAGTCGCAGGTCAACCTGGCCATCACTCCTCGCCAGACGGGATCGTCGGCCAAGCTGTTCATCCTGCTCGCTGCCCTCCAGGCCGGGGTGCAGACGAACGACACCATCGACGGGACGCTGCCGTGCACGCTGCCGAACCCGGGCTCGAAGGAGCCGTTCCTGATCCACGACGGTGTGAGCCGGTCCGTCGATACGGTGGCCACGATGACGGCGCTGTCGATCAACTGCGCCTACGCCAAGCTGAGCCAGATCGTCGGGCTGAACCGGGTCGTCGACACCGCTCACCGGCTCGGGGTGAAGAGCGACATCCAGCCGATCGCTGCTTTCGCCACCGGCGGCAACGAGATCTCACCGCTCGACTTCGCCACCAGCGGAGCGACGTTGTCGACCGTGGGTGTGCGCCACGAGGCGTACTACATCGAGCGGATCGAGGGTCCTGACGGGCAGATCCTCTATCAGCATCAAGATCCGGGCACGCAGGCGGTCACGACCGATGTGGCGCTGTCGGCCATCGACACCCTCAAGGGCGTCATCAAGCGGGGCACCGTCGAGAGCTCGTCGAAGAAGTTCCTGGGCACCCGGCCCGCGGCGGGCAAGACCGGCACCTACGAGAACAACACCAATGCCACCTTCGCCGGGTTCACGACCCAGCTGTCGGCGGCGGTCTGGCTGGGCAACCCGCTCGCCAGCGGCACCGACGGCATGCGCAACATCCCTGAGTTCAAAGCCGTGGGGGTGAGCAACGTCCACGGTGGCAACCTGCCGTACCGGATCTGGGAGGCCTTCATCGCCAAGGCCAGCGAGGCCAAGGGGTATCCGGAAGAGGACTGGCCGGCGGCCCCCAAGCAGGCCCGCCCCTCGAAGCGGCTGTATCTCCCGGGGATGGAGTGCCTGTACACCGTGTCGGCCGCCCCGACGCCGGCCCCCGGCGCCGCCACCACCGCGCCGGCCGATCCGACGGCCACCACGGAGGCACCGGCGCCCGTGTACTCGAGAGTGACCAGCGGCACGACCATCCCGCCCGACCAGCTGGACCCGGCCGCGCCCGTCGGGGCGTACGCCCCCGGCGGGGTCACCGTGGGCTCGTGCGCCGGACCACCGGCACCGCCGGCGCCGCCACCGACCCAGGCCACGGCGGCGCCCAAGACCACGCCCCCGGCGGCGCCACCGACCCAGGCCACGGCGGCGCCCAAGCCCACGCCGCCGGCCACCGGCCCCCCATCGTCAGGCTGAGCGCACCATGACCGACCTCCACGATCTCCTCACGCTGCAGCACCACGACACCACGATCGACCAGCTCCGCCACCGTCGAGCGACGCTGCCCGAGCGCGCGCTGGTCTCGGGGATCGAGGGTCAGCTGGCCCGCCTGGTCACCGACCTGGCCGCCGCGGCCAAAGAGCACGACCGCCTGGCCGGCCAGCAGGCACAGCTCGAAGCCGAAGTGACCATCAGCGAGGACAAGCGCCGCACCCTCGAACGCCGATTGTCCTCGACCAGCGTGCCGCGCGAAGCCCAGACGATGAGCGCCGAGATCGGTGGACTGAAGGAGCGCCAGTCGCACCTCGAGGACCAGATGCTCGAGATCATGGAGGCCCTCGATCCGGTCGACGCCCGGCTCGGCACCGGCGTGGAAGAGCAGGGCCAGCTCCAGCAGCGCCTCACGGTGGCCCGCGCCGGGCTGGCCGCCGCGGAGGCCGCCATCGACCAGGAGCTGGCCAACGAGGGCGCCGCTCGGGCGCAGGTCGCGGCGGTCGTTCCCGAGGCGCTCCTGCAACGCTACGAGCGGCTCCGCGCCCACATGCATGGCATCGCCGTGGCCACCCTGGACGGGCCCCGCTGCACCGGCTGCAACCTCGAGCTGCCCACGCTGGAGCTGGAGCGGGTGCGGGCCGAGCGACCTGACGTCGTCATCGAGTGCGAGCAGTGCGGCCGCATCCTGGTGCGCTGAGCGGCGTGGCGTTCCGGTCCTGACGTGCTGCTCTGGTTCTGGGGCACCTCGTTCCTCACCGTGTGGGTCGTCTTCCACGACCCCTCGATCGACTACCGGGTGCTGCTGCTCGGCTCGATCCTGCCCGACCTCGTCGACGCGCCCTTCGGCGGGGCCGGCGTGGCCCACTCGGTCACGATCAGCGTGGTCGTGCTGATCGTGGTGATGCTGGCGACGGTGGGGCAGCGGCCCCGCCGGCGGCGCTGGCTGGCCCTGCCGATCGGGATGTTCCTGCACCTCGTGTTCGACGGCGCCTTCACCGACGCCCGCGTGTTCTGGTGGCCGGTCAGCGGGGCCCCGCCCGGCGAGCAGCCGCTGCCGTCGATCGATCGCGGCTTCCTGAGCGTGGTGTTCGAGCTGATCGGACTGGTCATCCTGGCGTGGGGCTGGCGTCGCTTCGGTCTCGCCGACCCCCGCCGGCGCCAGCTCCTGTGGCGTACCGGCCACCTTGACCCGGCGCTCGTCTGACCGGCGCCGGTCTGATGGCGCGGTCCGAGTGTGATCGACTGTGGCGGTGCTGATCCTCGTCCGCCATGGCCGTACGGGATACAACGCCGCCGGCCGGTTGGTCGGGCGACTCGACCCGCCCCTCGACGACGTGGGCATGGCGCAGGCGGAAGCGATCGGCGCCGCGCTGAAGGGCATCGACCGGGTGGTGTCCAGCCCGCTGCAGCGGGCCATGCAGACGGCGGAGCACATCGGCTTGCCGGTCGAGGTCGACGACCGCTGGATCGAGGTCGACTACGGGATCTACGACGGCGTCGAGCTCGGTACGGCGGCCAGCACGGAGTTGTGGGAACGGTGGCGTATCGATACCGGTTTCGTGCCGCCCGGCGGTGAATCACTGGAGCAGATGGGCGTGCGCGTGCGCGGTGCGATAGAGGAGCTCATCGCCAGCGCCGCCGACGCCGATGTCGCCGTCGTGAGCCACGTCTCGCCGATCAAGGCGGCGGTGTCGTTCGTGCTCCACGCCGACGCCGAGACGGCCTGGCGCTCGCACCTCGACCAGGCGTCGATCTCGCGGATCGCCGTCACGCCGCGCGGCGCCGTCCTGCGGTCGTTCAACGAGACCTGGCACCTGGGGGGCAGCTGATCGGGCGGCGATACGGTGGGGTGATGCCGTCGTGGACGCCCCTGCCACCCCGCTACCGCGACACCCGCGCCGCGCTGCACACCATCGCCGAGCACATCGTCGGTGCCGCCCGCTACCGCGCCGTCGGCCACATCGGGCTGCAGCCGGTCCGTGGTGGTTTCGGCACCCCGCTGACCGACGGCCGCTGGATCGAGGTCATCGGCACCGATCTCGTCCTGCGGGCCGAGACCGGCGAGGTGCAGCGCGAGCCGATCACGACGTTGCGCTCGGCGGGCACGTTCGTCGGTATCGAGCCGGGCATGCCGCCGTCGGTCTACCGGCCGGCGACGCCGCTCGACCTCGACGCGGGACTGGAAGTGGATCCGGCTGCCGCCCAGGCCATCGCCGATTGGTTCGCCCTCACCCAGCAGGTGCTCGAAGTGCTGGCCTCGAGGCATGGTGACGAGGAGCCGACTGCGGCGACGCTGTGGCCCGAGCACTTCGACCTGGCGCTGTCGGTGGCCGAGGTCAACTACGGCGGATCACCGGGCGACGGCGGCCACGACGCTCCGTACCTCTACGTCGGGCCGTGGGCCGCTCGACGCGGCGGGTTCTGGAACGAGGACTTCGGCGCCAGCCTCTCGAGTGCATCGGTAGCTGACGTGGCTGACGCGGTGGCCTTCTTCGTGGAAGGCCACACGCGCGCCGCCGCTGACCCGACGGACTGACGCTCCTCAGCGGCGCGAAAGCGCGAGCACGACGAGCACGATGATGAGGATGAGGACGACGGTTCCGATGCCTATGTACATGGCGCACCCACTACCCCGCGCCCTGCTGCGCTAGCCACCGCGTCGCAGTGTCCGCGGCGGGAATGGACGGGCCGCTCGGCGGGGTACACGTGCATCATGACGACCACCACTTGGAAGGCCCATGAGGTGCATGGCGAACTGACGACGAAGAAACGCGACGACCTGCCGGACTCGGCCTTCGCCTTTCCGAAGCAGCGCAAGGAGCCCTTGACCGACGCGTCTCACGTGCGCAACGCCCTGGCCCGGTTCGATCAGGTCACCGACGTCACTGACGCCGACCGTGATGTCGCGTTCGCCAACATCCAGAAGGCGGCGAAGCACTTCGACGTGGAGATGGACGAGCGCAATTGGCGGGAGCTGGGCAAGCCGGCGTCCAAGTAGGCCGCCAGCGCGGTCGTCGTTCTACGCTGCCCTGAAGTCAGAGAACGGGGGCTGTGGTGGAGCTGAAGGTCGACGTCGACGCGCCAGAGGCAGGTTTCGATCCGAGGCGGCTCGAGCGCATCGGTGCGCGGCTGCGGCCCTACGTCGATGACGGTCTGCTGCCGGGCTGGACCTTCGTCCTGGCGCGCCACGGCCAGGTCGTGCTCATCGAGACGTACGGCCAGCGCGACGTGGAGGCGGCCGCTCCTGTCGAGCTGGACACCATCTTCCGCGTGTACTCCATGACCAAGCCGATCACGTCGGTGGCGGCGCTGATGCTGTGGGAGGAGGGGGCCTTCGAGCTGCGCGATCCCGTCGCTCGGTTCGTGCCGTCCTTCGGCGACACCCGTGTCTGGCGGGGCGGGTCGTTCCTGAGCCCGGTGACCGATCCCCTGATGGAGCCGATGGCCGTCTGGCACCTGCTGACCCACACCAGCGGGCTGACCTACGGCTTCGTTGCCAACCACCCGGTCGACGAGCTGTACCGCCGGGCCGGCTTCGAGTGGGACGCGCCCGCCGGGGCCGATCTGGCCGCCGTGTGCGACCACCTGGCGGCGTTGCCACTGCTGTATCAGCCCGGCGCCGAGTGGTCCTACGGGCACTCCACCGACGTGCTCGGGCGCATCGTGGAGGTGGCCTCGGGCATGCCCCTCGACCAGTTCTTCGCCGAGCGGATCTTCGGGCCGCTGGGCATGGTCGACACCGGGTTCTCGGTGCCGCCCGCTGAGCAGTCGCGGCTGGCGGCGCTGTACACGCCCGATCCGGGCACCCGCCAGGCCCGCCGCATCGACGCCATGGGCCGACGGGCGCTCACGCCGCCCACCTTCCTGTCGGGCGGGGGCGGGCTGGTGTCGACCGCCGCCGACTACCAACGGTTCGTCCAGATGCTGGCCCGGGGCGGCGAGCTGGACGGCGTGCGGCTGCTCGGTCCGCGCACCGTGCGGTACATGGCGTCGAACCACCTGCCGGGCGGAGCCGACCTCACCGCCTTCGGCCGACCGCTGTTCTCGGAGACCACCTTCGACGGCGTGGGCTTCGGGTTGGGTGTCTCGGTCACGATCGACCCGGTCGCCGCCAAGGTGCCCGGCTCGGTCGGTGACTTCGGGTGGGGCGGCGCCGCCAGCACGGCGTTCTGGGTTGATCCGGTGGAGGACATCACCGGGCTGTTCCTCACCCAGCTCCTGCCGTCGAGCGCCCATCCGCTGCGATCGCAGCTCAAGCAGTTGGTGCGTCAGGCGCTGGTGTAGCCGGCCCGCGCGGCCGCGCCGCCGGCGGGGCGCCGGGCCTCGACGACGGCCCGCTACCGTCGCATCGATGTCGGTCGTCGTGCTGTGGGACATCGACGGCACCCTCATGCGGACGCCGGGCGTCGGCGTGCGGGCCTTCGTGGCCGCCATCGAAGCGGTCACCGGGCGGACGTGGGAGCCGCAGCGCCTCGACTTCGGCGGCCGGACCGATCCCGACATCGCCGCGCTGCTCTTGGGATCGGTCGGCGTCGAGGATCCGTCGCTGGTGCCGGCGGTGCTGGAGGCGTTGACGCGGGAGTACGCCGCCCTGGACGCCGAGCTCCAGGCATCGGTACGCGTCATGCCTGGCGTGGCCGTCGCCTTGGACGCCCTCGGCGGCCGTGGTGCAGTGCAGACGACGGTGACCGGCAACCTGGAGATCGTCGCTCGCCAGAAGCTGGCCGCCGCCGGGCTGGCCGGCCGGCTCCGGCTGGAGCTGGGGGCCTTCGGCAGCGATGTGCACGCCGACCGCTCCGCCCTCGTGGAGCTCTCGCTGTCGCGCGTCCTCGCCGCGGGGACGGCTGTCGGGCGCGAGCAGGTGTGGGTGGTCGGCGACACCCCGCGGGACCTGGTCGCCGCCCGCGCCGCCGGCGTGCGGTGCCTGCTGGTGGCCACAGGGACCTACGGCTACGACGACCTGTCCGGGGCGGGGGCCGACGCCGTCCTGGCCGATCTGGCCGACGTGGAGCTGTTCCTCGATGCCGTGACGGCGGATTGACCAGACGAGCTCGCGGCAGCCGCCGGGATGTTCGGTCCGAAAAGCGGTCAGCCCGTGGCCTGTTTCGTCGCGCATGATGCTCCTACGGCGGCACCGTCGCCCGTGCCCAACGCAGGAGGATCTCGCCATGGACTTCAAGCTCGAACTGGTGGCCGTTCCCGTGTCCGACGTCGACCGGGCCAAGGAGTTCTACGCCGACAAGGTGGGCTTTCATGCCGACCACGACCACCGGGTCAGCGACGAGATCCGCTTCGTCCAACTGACGCCCCCCGGGTCGGCGTGCTCCATCGCCCTCGGCGTGGGGGTCACCGACGCGACGCCGGGGTCGGTGAAGGGCCTGCAGCTCGTCGTCGCCGACATCGACGGCGCCCGGGCCGAACTGGCCGGCCGCGGCGTGGACGTGAGCGAGGTCCAGGTGTTCCCGTGGGGCCGGTTCGTGTTCTTCAGCGACCCTGACGGCAACGGGTGGGCCGTGCAGGAGATCCCCGCCCGCGCGTCCTCGTAAGGGGCCGGATCGCTGCTCCCAGCCCCGATCGGGGCGCTCCGTCCGTCGTCAATGGCCGGTTCCCCGTTAAACTGTGGGTTGCGGTGTCCCGCCCGAGCATGAGTGGTGGAAGACGCGGGCCGAATCGGGTGCCCAAGCGCCGCACAGCCAAGCCTCCCCGTCACGTCGACGGCGGAGCGGCGACGCAGGGAGCGTCGCACGTATGCCTGACGCGATAGTGGATCTTGAGCTCGCGGCGTGGGCGGTCGCCGAGGACCGCGCCTCGGAGCGCGAGCGCGCCGCCCTCGAGGCCGACCCGGCGGCGTGGCAGCGGATGCTGGAGCGACTCATCCGGGAGACCGAGTCCAAGCTGGACTCCGTCCGCAGCCTGCAAGGGCCGGAGCGTGAATGGGTCGTCGCCGACTTCGAGGATGACCTCGCCCGGCTGCATGCGGCCCGGCGCCAGCTCACCGGCGAGCCCGAGCCGGAGCCGGAGCCCGATCCCAACCTGGTCGCCGCGGTCGACGACAGCGACCGAGACGGCGGAGGCGGCGTGCGCCTCCAGGCGTCGTGGTCGGCCGGCCAGATCGTGGTGTGGGCCGGCGGCCGGGACACCGGCTCGACCAGCAACGAGCAGTTGGCCGATCTGCTGGAGTCGATCGGCGGCCCGTCGGTGGGCTGGAGCCTGCATCCCGATGTGGCGCTGCCGGCGGGCGCCAAGGCGGCGGCGCTGGCCATCCAGTTGCGGGAATCGCTGATGTGGTTGCTGGGGGTCGGCGCCGAGTCGGACCGCGTCGGCGCCAGCGTGGCGTGGCTCGGGCGCATCGCCCAGCTCGGTGTCCGGTTGGTGGCGCGGGGCTCGGTCGCGCCCGCCCTGCGCAACGTCAAGCGGGCCGACGGCCGAGCGCTCGAGTGGTCGGTGCGGTGGTTGCCGGCGCTGCTCGACGATGCCGAGATCGATCAGTTGGCGGCGGCCATGCCCGGTCCCATCGTGGCCGTGACGGCGGCTCCCGCCCGGGTGACCACGGTGGCCGTGCTGAGTGCTGTCGTCGACGCCATCGTCAGCCAGGCCGCCGGATTGCTGGAGCTGCCCGCCCCGCCGCCGTCGACCAACACCGTCGCCCAGGTGGCGGAGGCCTTCACGACCAGGCTCGACGGTTCGCCGTTCCGCGCTCCGGTCGGCTCCGCCGGCCAGGTGTCTCGCCGCCTCGACCAGTGGGCCCGTTCCGTCACGGCACCGGCGCGGCCCCGGCTGGTGGTGCAGCTCGAACCGCCGGACCGCGGCGATGCGTGGCTCCTGTCGGTGCTGGGTCCGGGAGCCGACGGCGGCCTGCTGCAGGTCGAGGTGGCGCTGGGCGACAGTCGCTCGACGCGCCCGATCGCTGACGAGCTCGTGCGTTTGGAACGTCTCCTACCGGTGCTGCACCGGCCGGGCGGGCTGCGGCGCGGTCAGGTCATCCTCAGTCAGGCCGAGGCCTGGGAGCTGATGACCGTGACGGGCGCCGAGCTGGAGGCCGCCGGGTTCGAGGTCCGCGTGCCGGCCCTGTCGCGCCGGAAGCTCACACCGGGCCTGCGGCTCTTCGCCGAGCCGGCAGGGGCGTCGGTCGTGGGCGCCAATCAGCTCAGCAACGTGCACTGGTCGGTGGTCTTCGACGATGTCGAGCTGACGGCGGCGGAAGTCGCTCGTCTCGCCACCGAGGCCCGCCCGCTGGTGAAGGCGCGCGGCAAGTGGGTGGAGCTGGACCGGGTCGATCTGAAGGAGGCCGCCGCCGCCCTCGCCGCGCGGGCGGCCACCACCCAGCTCACGGGCGCCGAGATCCTGCGCTACGGCCTCGGGTTGCAGGGTGCCGCCTTCGGCGGCGGCGTGACGCTGGCCGGCAGCGGCTGGGCGGCCGACTTGTTCCAGCGGGCCAAGGCGGCACCGGCAGCGCCGGTCACCCGCCTCGATCACTTCGACGGCGAGCTGCGCAGCTATCAGGCCGAAGCGTTGTCGTGGCTGGGGTTCCTGGACGCTGCCGAGCTGGGCGGATGCCTGGCGCTCGACATGGGCCTCGGCAAGACCCCGACCGTGCTGGCTCACGTGGCCCGTACCGCCGGAGACGGCCCGGTGCTCGTGGTGGCTCCGCCGGCGGTCGTCGGCAACTGGGCCGCCGAAGCGGCGCGGTTCACGCCCAGCCTGCGAGTGATGGTGCATCACGGTGCGTCTCGCGCGACGGCCGACGAGCTTCAGTCCGAGGTGGACGGCGCCGATCTGGTGATCACCACCTACGGGACGGCCGTGCGCGACATCGACGCGCTGGCCGATCGGACGTGGTCGCGCGTCGTACTGGACGAAGCGCAGGCCATCAAGAACCCGGCCAACGAGACGGCGCAGCAGCTGCGTCACCTCAAGGCCCGCACGCGGTTGGCCCTCACCGGCACGCCCATCGAGAACGGCGTCGGCGACCTCTGGGCGCTGCTCGACTTCACCAACCCCGGTCTCGTCGGCACCCGCCCGGCGTTCGTGGCCCAGATGGCGGGCGAGGGGGAGGCAGCCCTGCGCGCCCTCAACGGCATCCTGGTGTTCCGCCGGACCAAGAGCGAGCCGGTCGTGGCGGCGGAGCTGCCCGATCGCATCGACGAGCTGGACCACTGCACCATGACCCCCGAGCAGATCGGCCTGTACCAGGCGGTGCTCGACAACCTGGTGGCGGCGCCGACCGAGGCCGACGGCCAGCCCCGCCAGGGCGCCATCCTCGCCGCCATCACGGCGCTCAAGCAGATCTGCAACCACCCTGCCGCCTACCAGGACGACGGCCGGCCCCTCGGTGGGCGCTCGGGCAAGCTGGCCCGGCTGGAGGAGATCGTGGAATCGGTGTTCGCGGCGGGGGAGCGCATCCTGGTCTTCACCCACTTCGCGTCGTGGGGGCGGCGGCTGGCCGACCACCTGACCGAGGTCACCGGCGTGCCCATCTCCTGCTACGACGGCAGCCTCAACCGTGGCGCCCGCGACCGGCTCATCAGCGAATTCCAGCGCGGCGAAGGGCCCGGCGCGCTCGTGCTGTCACTGAAGGCCGGGGGCACCGGGCTGAACCTGACCGCCGCCAGCCACGTCGTGTTGTACGACCGCTGGTGGAACCCTGCCGTCGAGGACCAGGCCCGGGACCGGGCGTGGCGGATCGGCCAGACCCGCACCGTGGTCTCTCACCGCCTGGTCTGCCCCGGCACCGTCGACGAGCGGGTCGAGGAGGTCGTGGCGGGCAAGCGCCACATCGCCGACCTGGTGCTGCCGGCGTCGAGCTCGCTGGCTGACCTCGACGCCCACCAGCTGCAGATCGCCCTCGGACTCAAACCTGACGCGCTGCTCACCGAGGAGCACGTGTGAGCGCGCCCCGCCGCCGCCGTCCGCCGGCCCGCCGTCCCGGGCGCGCCGCCGGCACCGAGCCGGTCGAGCTCTGGCGCCGCCTGCCGCCGCTGCCCGAGCTCCAGCCGGTCGTGCCCACCGACGATCCCACCGCGCTGGTGCGGTCGCTCGGCGACCCGTCCTTGCCAGGCAACAGCGTGGCCACGGCGCGCTACGTCGAGTCGGTGGTCGAGCGGGCCGCCCGGTTCGCCACCGGGCTGGCGGCGGCCTCCGGTCTGCTGCTCGAGCCCGACCCCGACAGCGCCGAGTAGGACGGGCCCACCGCTGCCGAGTCGACCTGCTCGGACCTGCGTGGCCCGGTCGATCTGGCGCGATGGTCGCGCCGTTCGTGGTGCTCACCTCGCCCGGCGAGAGCGCTTCACGCAGAGCCTCACCCTGAGTAGGCGTTGCCGGGGCGGTTCTCGGTGCGTTTCTGCTTCTCTCTCGGTGCTAATCAGTAGCGGATCTGATGCAGTTGTGCACCGAGATCGGGCGGTGGACGCCGGTGGCAACCGCGCTGTGCCGTGACGGGCGACCGGGCGGACCGCACCGCTGTGTCACGTCGATCCAGACGAATTCGGGATCGGCGTCACCCAGGCGCGAGGCGACCTGCCCAGCCCGCTCGACCGAGGTCGGTCTGGGGCGCCTGCGGGCTGACGATGGCGTGGGCCAGCGGCCCGGTCACGTGGCGCGGATGGGTGTCGATGTGGCCGAGAGCGCCGTGGTGGGCCGGCCGCCAACCCATCAGCGCCTGCAGCTCAGGGTCGAAGGTGGCGGCCCGCTCCTGGGCGACGACCGTGGAACGCCTGCACCAGCGAGCGTCCCCACGTGCGGTCCATGAGCTCCCGCTCGGTGCGCTGCTGGCAGCCAGCGAACATCGGGTAGCCGGCCACGATGCGCGGCCGCACCTCGGCTCGCTCCGACGGCGTGAGCACCTGGGCCGTTGCCGCGTACACGTCGGCCATGACCCGCACGTGGACGTTCGGGTCGGCCAGCAGGTTGAGGTACCAGGCGGGGTGGGCGGGCTCGCCGCCCTCGGCTCGGCGTCTCATCGCCGAGCCGACGGGTCCAGTCGCTCAGGCTGCTCACGCGATGATGCCGCCGTCGACGGGTACGTGGGCGCCGGTCATGTAGGACGACTCGTCGGACGCGAGGAACAACGCGACCTGGGCGATCTCCTCGGGCCGTCCCACGCGCCGCAGTGGCGTTGCCTTCACCATCGCGTTCTTCGCCTTCGCGCTGACCTCGCCGATCATCGGCGTCTCGATCACGCCCGGGTGGATGGAGTTGACCCTGATGCCGTAGCGGGCGAGCTCCAGCGCGGCCGCGGCCGTCATGCCGGTGACGGCGTACTTCGTGGCGGCGTAGCCGATCATGTACTTGGTGGCGCGCAGGCCGGCGCCGGAGGAGATGTTGACGATGGAGCCACCGCCGGCGTCGGTCATCGGCGCGATGGCCGAGCGGATGCCCAGGAACACGCCGATCTGGTTGACGGCGACGAGCCGTTCGTAGTCGGCCAGCGTGTGCTCGGCGATGGGCGCGCCGCCCGCGATGCCGGCGTTGTTCACCAGCCCGTGGAGGGCGCCGAAGCGTTCGAGGGTGAACATGATGGCGGCGGCCCACTCCTCCTCGCTGGAGACGTCGTGGCGGAAGAAGGCGACGTCGTCGCCGAGCTCGTCGGCGAGGGCGGCACCCTCGCCCGTCAGCACGTCCGACACGACGACCTGGGCTCCCTCGGCGGCGAACAGACGCACTTCCGCCTCGCCCTGGCCTCGTGCTCCACCGGTGACGATGACCACCTTGCCGTCCAGACGTCCCATGGCCCCTCTTTCTCCGTCGCACCGTGGCCCGGCGCCGGATGATCTTGGCCGAGGCGGCTCGTGGGCCACCAACTCGGCCGCGACCTACACCTGAGCCGGACTCACGGCCGTCGGGCGGAGCCAGTCAGGAACCCGAAGAGCCGGTGGGCGGGCGAGCGCTGGGGGAGCGGGTGTCCGGTGGACAGGACGGTGGCCGGAGATCTGTCTCAGCGATCGAGGATGCGGATGGGCAAGGTGCGCGGGCCGCGCACCTGCCCGCAGGCCCACGTGACGGCCCCCGGGTCGGCCAGCTCGAAATTCGGGAATCGGGCCAGCCACTCCTCGACGGCGACGCGCAGCTCCAAGCGGGCCAGGTTCGAGCCGAGGCACCGGTGGATGCCGAGGCCGAACGTGGTGTGGGGGTTCTTGGCGCGGTCGATGATGACCTGGTCGGGGTCGGGGAACTGGTCGGGGTCGCGGTTGGCGGCGGGAAACGGAAGCAGCACCCACTCGCCGGGCTTCATCGGGCAGCCGTGCAGCTCGGTCTCTTCGGCCACGAGCCTGGCCATGGTGACCGGCGCGTAGGCCCGCAGGAGCTCCTCGATGGCGATCGGGATCAGCTCGGGCTCGTCGACGAGTCGCCGGCGATCCTCGGCGGCACCTGCGAGATGCCAGATGCTGGAGCCGATGGCGCTCCACGTGGTGTCGACGCCGGCGATGAGGAGGAGCTCGATCGTGCCCCGAACGTGGCGGGGCGACAGCCGCTCACCGTCGAGGGTGACGTCCAGGAGATAGCCGATCAGATCGTCGCGGGGGTTGGTGATGTGATCCTGGACGGCGGCGTCGATGTAGGTCCCGATGGACTCGAAGCGGGCACCGCGTTCCGCCGCGGGCAGGAACACGGACTCGATCACGTCGCGGACGAAGCCGCGGAACAGGTCGCCGTCGCCAGGCGGCAGGCCGAGCATGCGGGCGATCACGTCGACCGGGACGTGCTGCGCGTAGTCCACGGCGCCATCGACCGTCTCTCGCCCGGCGAGACCGTCGAGCAGGTTTCGGCACATCGCTCGAATGGCCGGTTCCCACTCGGCGATGGCCCTGGGCGAGAACGCCGGCAGCAGCAGGCGGCGCGCTTCGTGATGGAACGGCGGGTCCGAGGTGATGGGCGGTGCCGGCCCGGCCGGAGGCGGCACGTGGGGCCGGGCGTTGGTCATGAGGACGGCCTGACTGGAGAAGCGGGTCGTGTCGTAGGCCACGGCGGAGATGTCCTCGTAGCGCGTCGGCAGCCAGGCGCCGCCGTAGCGATCGGAATGAGCGACCGGGCAGCGAGCGCCCAGGTCGGCCCAGATCGGGTAGGGATCGCTGGCCCATTGCGGATCGGTGTGGTCGAAATCGGTCGCCCAGTCCGTCACCGGAGGGTTCTGACTCGGGATGGTCATCGGCTCACTCCTCCACGCTGATGGCGCGTTCCGGGCAGTTGGCGAGGGCGAGCAACGCCTTGTCCTCGAGGTGGGCGGGCACGGCGCCCTCTATGAGGACGAAAGCGAAGCCGTCACCGTCCACGTCGAACACCTCCGGTGCCAGTGAGTAGCAACGGCTGTGCCCCTGGCACCTGTCCAGATCCACTCGTATCCGCATCAGTCCCCCAGAACGAGGGGAGCTTATTGCGGCGCGGGCCGGTAGACGAGATTTCCGGTCAGGCCGGTCGAGAGCAGGTGTTCCGGTCGCATGTAGGCGCGGGCCTGGATGACGCGGGCCACCAGGCCCGTCCATCCGGTCTGGTGGCTGGCGCCCAGGCCGGCGCCGTTGTCACCGTGGAAGTACTCGTGGAACTGCAACAGATCCCTCCAGTTGGGATCGGTCTGGAACCGCTCCGTGCCGCCGTACACCGGGCGGCGGCCGTCCTCGTCGCGGACGAAGATCGCCGTCAGCCGCCGACCCAGCTCGTTGGCGACCTCGAACAGCGTGCACTGGTTGCCGGAACCGGTCGGGCACTCGACGGTGAAGTCGTCGCCGTAGAACGAGTACAGGTGCAACAGGGCGCGCAGCACAAGGTAGTTCACGGGAAACCACACCGGTCCTCGCCAGTTCGAGTTGCCGCCGAACATGCCGGTGTCGGACTCGGCCGGCAGGTAGTGGACCTCGTAGGTCTCCCCGTGGACTTCGAAGGAGAACGGGTGCTCGTCGTGGTAGCGCGACAGCGCCCGCAGGCCGTAGGGGCTCAGGAACTCGTCCTCGTCGAGCATGCGGGCGAGGATGCGGCGCAGCTTGACCTCGTCCAGCACGGCCAGCATGCGGCGCCCGTTGACGCCCGTGCGGCGGACGTCGTGGATCGTCGCCAGCAGGTCGGGCATGGCCTCGATCCGGCGTCGGAGCCGGGCCACGAGATGTTCGCCGAGCTGCGCGCCCTCCAGCGGCAGGATCGTCGTGGCGCACAGGGGAAGGAGGCCCACCATGGACCGGACCTTGAGTCGCTGAGCGCTGCCATCGGGGAGACGCAGGACGTCGTAGAAGAAGCCGTCCTCCTCGTCCCACAGCTCGTCCTGGTTCTCGCCGATGCGGTCCATGGCGGCGGCGATGAAGAGGAAGTGCTCGGCGAACTTGAGGACCATCTCCTCGTAGAGCGGATCGTGCTGGGAGAGCTCCAGGGCGATCGCCAGCATGCACTGGGAGAAGAACGCCATCCACGCGGTGCCGTCGGACTGCTCCAGGTGGCCACCGGTCGGCAGCGGCGCGCTGCGGTCGAACACGCCGATGTTGTCCAGGCCGAGGAACCCACCCTCGAAGACGTTGCGCCCGGTGGGGTCCTTGCGGTTGATCCACCACGTGAAGTTCACGAGCAGCTTCTGGAACGCGCTCTTCAGCCACGCCACGTCGCCCTCGCCGCGCTGCTCCAACTCGGTCTCGTAGACGACCAGCGTGGCCCAGGCGTGCACGGGCGGGTTGACGTCGCTGAAGTTCCACTCGTAGGCAGGGAGCTGCCCACTCGGGTGGAGGTACAGCTCGCGCAGCATCAGCTCGAGCTGGGCCTTGGCGTCGGCGATGTCGACCATGGCGAGCGGCACCGTGTGGAACGCGAGGTCCCACGACGCGTACCACGGGTACTCCCACGTGTCGGGCATGGAGATGACGTCGTCGTTGATCATGTGGAACCAGTTCCGGTTGCGGATGTTGACGCCATCCGTGTTCCGCAGCGGGTGCACGTGATGCTCCTGGAGCCAGCGGTCGAGGTCGAAGGAGTAGAGCTGCTTCCCCCAGAGCATCCCGGCCAGGGCCTGGCGCATGACCATCGCCTCGTCGGGCGACGCCGCCGCGGGGGTGATCGACGCGTAGAACTCGTCGGCGTCGGCGATGCGCGAGGCGAACACAGCGTCCACGCCGCTCTGGTCGAGCGCAGGGGCATCCGGCCGGCACAAGCGGACGTGCACGACGCTGGAGCCTCGGGCGGCGACGTCCACGACGTAGAGCGCGGCGGCCTTCGTGCCCGAGCGCGCCGGGTTGACGGCGCCCTCTCGCCCGTCGACCACGTACTCGTGGAAGGCGTCCTTCACGTAGGACGAGTCGTTGGCCGAGCCCCACAGCCGCTGGTTGTTCGTCTCGTTCTCCGTGAACAGGAGCACCGGGTCGCCTTCGCATCGCAGTTCCAGCTGGCCCAGCTCAGAGTGCTCGGCGGCGATGACCGCGCCCTCCCGCGCGCGCAACGCCCCTTTGGGCTCGTCCATCCACCACGTGTTGCGGAACCACAGTGAGGGCAGGAGGTGGATCGTCGCGGCGTTCTCGCTCCGGTTGGCAAGGGTGATGCGGACGTGGATGTCCTCAGGGCCGCCCTTGGCGTACTCGACGTCGACGTCGACGTAGCGGTCGTCGTCGAAGACCCCCGTATCGAGCAGCTCGTACTCCAGCTCGAGCCGGCTCCGAGACCGGTTCGTCGCCACCAGATCGCCGTACGGGAACTCGACGAGCGGGTAGCGGTAGCGGTACTTCAGGTACGAGCTGGTCGGTGTGGCGTCGAGGTAGAAGTAGTACTCCTTCACGTCCTCGCCATGGTTCCCCTCGCTGTTGGTCAGCCCGAACATCCGTTCTTTCAGGATGGGATCGGCCCCGTTCCAAAGCGCAATTCCGAAGCACAGGCGTTGGTGGTCGTCGCAGAAACCGGCGATGCCGTCCTCGCCCCATTTGTAGGCGCGGGAACGAGCCTGGTCGTGGCTGAAGTAGCTCCAGGCGTCGCCCGTGTCGCTGTAGTCCTCGCGGACGGTGCCCCATTGCCGCTCGCTCAGGTACGGGCCCCAGCGCTTCCACAGAGCGCCAGTTCGGGCCTCCTCCAAGCGATCCGCTTCCACTCCCTGCGCCATCGAAGACCCCTCCACGGTTCGTGTCCCCGCAGATTCAACCGCGCCAAGCGATACCCGCGAAACCATCTGGGATCACGTCAGGTCTTTGTTCGCGGCCGCATGCTCAGCGTCCGAGCCCCGGCCGCGACGAACATCTGGGGTCACATGAGGATTGACTCGTCGCGAGCTGGCGATGTGGGGGGTACTCTGACGCCCGACGCGTAGCGGGGCGTCACGTGGATCATCGGGCTGGGGCGGCACCCGTTTTTGTTGGGCGGGATGATGAGGTGGCGCAGCTGCTTGCTGGGCTCGACGACGCTGCCGCTGGGTACGGACGCTTGTTCCTGCTGGCCGGGGAGCCGGGGATCGGAAAGAGCCGTCTGGCCGACGAGATCGCAAGTCGGGCCCGCGACCAAGGCATACCGGTGGCCTCAGGGCGATGCTGGGAGGCGGGAGGCGCGCCACCGTTTCGGGCTGAGCGAGGCCGACGTCGCCCGACTCGTTGCAGATGCCCACGGGCTGCCGCTTCCGTCGCGGCTGGTCTCGGCGCTGCATCGAGAGACCAACGGCAACCCCCTGTTTGTCGGCGAGGCGGTGCGGCTCCTTGCCGCTGAAGGGAAGCTGAACCAGCTGTCAGACCCGTTCACCCTTCGGGTTCGGGTCCCGAAGGGGTGCGAGACGTGATCGGTCGTCGTCTCGACCACCTCGATGAGGCAGGCCGCGAGGTACTTTTGTTGGCCTCGGTGTCGGGCACGGACTTTGCGACCGAAGCCCCTGGCCCGCTGAGTGGCATGGCGTCGGAACCTCCTCGACGTGATCGACCACGTCGTCGAGGCCGGATTGCTTGGACACGTCCCCGGGGCGCTCGGTCGACTGCGCTCTCTCACGGGCTCGTGCGGGAGACGTTGTACGACGAGTTGACCTCGGCTCAGCGGATGCGGCTGCACCACCGGGCGGCCGAGGCGCTTGCGGGCCTCTATGCAGGCGACGAGGACTCGCATCTGGCCGAGCTCGCCTATCACTTCTTCGAAGCCGCGCCGCTGGGGGACACGGCGACGGCGATCGACTACGCCGGCCGGGCTGGCGCCGCAGCGACCCGCGCCCTTGCCTACGAAGAAGCGGCCCGTCTGTACCGGATGGCGCTGAGGCGAGCTACCGAGCGCGCCTGCTCGAACTTGAAGCCGACTTGAACGAGGCCACGGCCTGGTCAGACTCGGCCCGGACCACGAGGATTCGCGCCGAGATGGGCTTTCTGGCCGACGAGCTCGCCGCTGCCGTCGGTCTAGGCGGCCGGGATCGCAACGCCGGATCTCCGGCGGAGCGGGCCCGAGTGAACATCACCCGGGCCATCAAGGCGGCCCAGGTGAGGATCCGCGATCACAGCGCCACCCTCGCCGACCACCTCGATGCCACCATCCACACCGGCACGTTCTGCTCGTACTCGCCCGATCCCCGTGCGCCATCAACTGGCACACCCAACCGCCGGGCTCATCTGTTCAGTCCAGATGAACGAGTGTTCGCGATCGAATCACGACCCTTGATCGGCCGGCACCCGCCGGTCCGACAACCCAAGGGGTCGCCATGACCGCAATCACCCCTCCACTCGCCAGGACACACCATGTCCTCACGGTGCTGCTCCCGCCGCTGTCTCCGTTGGGCTGACGGTGGCCCTGATGCTCGCGTTCACGACGAGGAACAACGCCACGCCCGTCGGCCACCTCACCCACGCCGACCCCGTACTTTGCGATCAACTCGCCCGCGCGACTGGCAGCCCGGCGGCGTTTCGACTGGCCGACACCATCGCCAGCTCCGGTCAAAGCTGCTGACACGAGTTCCGTACGAGCTCTCAGTCGGGGCAGTCCGACTCGCAATTCCGAGCGCTCCACGATCGTTCATGCGGGCGGGTCCCGTCTCATAGCCCGGGACCCTCCGGGCCAACGACACGCCTACTGGGATGCTGGCGACGTGCTGAATCGACGTCCCGCTCGTCGAGGCCGCGGAGCTCCGCACGAAGGAGGAACGATCGTCAAAGTCGGCAACTCGCCCCGGCCTGCTGTCGTCATCATCGGGGCGTCGGCGATCACCTCAGAGATCGTGAAGGCGCCGACTTTCTTGACTCGCTGTACCTGTCGCTCGTCACCGCGATGACGCTGAGCTGCGGCGACTTCCCGCCGCACTACGCGCCCGGCAAGGTGCTGACCTCGCTCACCGTGTTCATCTTGATCCCAACCATCACCGCCAACAAGTGGCCGTCGGTGTGTGGTGGACTGTCGGATAGGTTGCGGTGGACAGGGCGTGGGGCGTGGATGTCGTCGGCGGAGTGGTCGGCAAGTTCACCAAACACAAGCCGGCATGGGTGGTTCAGCGTGACCAACGCTCGGCGGTCGTGCCTGGCCGCGCGCTGCGGTGTCGATGTCAGGTCAGATGCCGCGTTGGGCGGTGATGCGGCCGTTCTTTTCGGCTTGGACGAGTGCGTCGTAGTCGCGTTGGTTTTGTTCGGCGTAGGCCTCGGCGAAGGAGACGAGGGCCTGGTCGAAGGCGTCACTGGAGCCGAGGTAGGAGGCGATGGCGATCCGGTCGCCGGAGCGGGCGTGGGCCCGGACCAGCGCGCTGGCACACAGGCGGCCGTAGAAGGCCAGAGTGGCGGGGTTCATGGTCTCGACCAGCGCGGCGCCCTTCCAGTCCCGCAGTTGGCGAACGTAGAAGTCGCGTTCGACGCCGTCGTAACCCTGGACGTGGTCCCAACCGAGGAAGATGTCGCTGCTGGCTTGCATGAGATGCTGGCCATGGACGACCCGTTGGCCATGGGATCGGCGGTCGCTGCGCCCGACGAACTCTTCGAGCACCGAGGCCTCGGCCTCCTTGGCTTGGAGGAACAGCGGATCGGTGTCGTCGCGGCCGAGCATCAGCACGATCCACGCCCGGGTCCCGACACTGCCCACTCCGACCACCTTGCGGGCCACGTCGGCCAGGTGGAAGTCCTCGAGCAGGTGGCGGCGGTCGCTCGGCAATGTCCGGCGGTAGGTGCGGATCACTCCCCGCACGAGCTCCAGGATCTGGTCCCGTTCCATCCCGACGAACAGCTCCTCGATCGGCTGGACCAGAGGCGGGTCGCTGATGATGCGCCGCTGCCCGTCCACGACGCGGGTGAGCTTGTCCAAGGCCTGGAGGCTGTCGCGGGTGCGAGCCTTCGCCACGTTGGCGTCGGCGCGCTTGCGCGCCGCAGCGCCACCGCCGGTCCGGAAGGTTTTGATGGCCGCCTTGACATCGATGTGGGAGTACCACACGGCCAGGTTGGTCATCGCCGCGAACCGGTGCATGCCCGTCCGGTACTCGCCGAGCAGCGCGAGCAACACCTGGGCGCGCTCCTTGGTCGAGAACCCGTTGTCGCGCCCGGCGAGGGCGAAGCTGGCCGCCAGCCGCTTGACGTCCCACTCCCACGGCCCCGGGCAGGTCTCGTCGAAGTCGTTGATGCCGAACTCCAGGCGGCGTTCCGGTGAAGCGAACACCCCGAAGTTCATCAGGTGGGCGTCCCCGCACACCTGCGTGGTGATCCCCGACCGGGGTGTGCCGGCCAGGTCGGCGGCCATGATGAGTGCGGCGCCTCGGTAGAAGGTGAACGGCGACACCAGCATGCGGCCGTAGCGGATCGGCACCAGGTCCGGCACCCGGGTCACGGCCTGCTGTTCCAGCAGCGCCACCGGGTCCGGTCGGTGCGCGCCCGGCGTGAACCCGGCATGGCTCGACCGGGGCACCTCGCGTCGCGCCGCCTTGCCCCGCGCCACCCGCTCCTCGACGGTCAGGTGGGGGACCACCTTGCCGTGTGCGTATCGCATGCCCGGGGGAACCGGCTGGGATTCGTCCTGGTCATCAGTGACGGTCACATTTTCCATGACGGCCTCCTCCTCGTCGTGAACGAACTCGGACGGCTCACGTACCGACCGCCCAGGCGGTCCGGTCGGCCGACGAGAGGTTTGCTGTGCGTCGCCAGAGGCGAGCGCGAGGCACCATCCGCGAGTCGACTATGCGCCGTGGCGCCGGGAGCAGCATCGTTCGAATTGGGTGATCCGGTCCCAAGTCGGCTCTGGACCGCCCGCTGCGACTCCACGGCACGCCCGAGCGGGCGGGCGCCCAATGCCCGTTCTGGGTGCAGGGCCGAATGCCGCCTGGATCCGGAGATCGGTGCCCTTCGTGTCGAGCTGTTGTGGTGCCGTTCGACCGGTCCGCCGCGGTCGCACATACCTCAAACCGTGGCGGTTCGTCGCTGGGGAGGCGGCCGTTCGGCGCTTCCTGACCGATTGCCGTCCCTGTGACGATGAACGGTCGGGATTGCGATTTCCGTCCCCGGCACAACTCGCGGTTGGGCAAGAGGACCAAAGTCTCTAGTCCGACCAGGTGGGCCCCCCCATGATCAAGCTCGCGAGCCGGAGGTGGTGTCATGGTCAACCTGTTCAAGCGCAAGACCAAGAAGACGGCCCCCGAGGCAGCAGCTCAGGCTGACGAACCTCGGTCGGCCGACGTGGCTGAAGCAACGCCGGTGGCGGCCGCTTCACTCCCGGAGCCAGCCGCTCATCAGCCCGCCGATACGACGTTCTGGTCACACGCATCGCGAGACGGCGAACTCATCCGGGTCCAGGAGAACTGGGACGACGGCACGCTTGTCGTGCGGGCCGAACTGCCCGGCATCGATCCGGACAACGACATTCGACTCACGGTGGTCAATGGGCGCCTTGTGATCGAGGCCGAGAATCATCAAGAAGACAAGATCGAGCGGGACGGCTACGTGCTGGAAGCGCAGCGCTACAGCATGTTCACGCGGGCGCTGCCCCTCCGCGACGACGTCGACGCATCGGCGATCACCGGCACGTACAAAGACGGGGTGCTCGAGGTCCGCGTCCCGATGCCCGCGAGTCCAGCCACAAAGCCAGCCATGAGGATCCCGATCACGAGATGACCGGATCCGGATCCGGCTCGGCCGACGACGGAAGGGGCTTCCAGCCCGCCATCGTGGGTTGCCACGGTCGACCACTCAGTCACGTTGAGAACGCGAAGATCGGAGTCATGATGTCGATGCGAATTGTCGGAGCCAGCGTGTGGGAACAGGAGATGTACGACTACGTCTCTGGCCACGTGGTGACCGAAGGAGCGATCCTCGACGAGTACCAGCGGCTGGCCGAAGACCCGTCCGGGTCTTCGGCTTTTCGCTATCTGGCCAGTCTGATCCTCGCCGATGAACGTCGCCACCATCAGCTCTTCAACGACTTGGCCGAATCGATTCGGCAGATGGCCGAGCTGCGCCTCGACGACGAGCCCATCCCGTCGCTCAACGGCCTCAAGGCAGACCGTGAGCGAATCATGGCGACAACAAGGCAGTTGCTCGAGGCAGAACGGGCTGATGCTCGAGAACTCAAGCAGCTGGAAAAGAAGCTGAAGAACGTGCGCGACACGACCCTATGGGGACTCCTAGTCGAACTCATGCAGGACGACACCTCCAAGCACATCAAGATCCTGCAGTTCATCCGAGATCGAGCCGACGACGCCATCACCTGAATGCTGGGTGTACGTGTAGTAGACGAACAAAACGGACGGCTCGGTCACCGAGTCCATCTCCACCTCTCCTTCGGGCGGCGGCGGCGTCTATGGAGAGTACGGATGGGTCCAGATTTCGGTCATCGTAGCGAATGGGGTGAGACCCCGAGAACGACGTTGTCAGAGAAGTCGCGCTCGACGGTCTACTGTTCAACGAGGTGACATCAACTCGTGTGACTGGACCTTCGGGGGCGGTCCAGGCGGAGACTCCGGCCTCTGGCGCGGGGTTCGAGTTGCTGGAGTCGAAGCTGCACCCGCCGTGGAGTCGCCGGGGGATGGTGACCAGGGGGCCGGTCATCGGTCGGCTGCTGGCCTCGGACGCGCCGATCATCGCCGTGGTCGGCCCACCCGGGTACGGCAAGACCACGCTCCTGGCCCAGTGGGCCGAGGTCCACGGACGCCGCGCCGGCTGGCTCTCGATCGACGAGCGCGACAACGACCCGGGCGTGTTCCTGAGCTATCTCGCGGTGGCGCTCGACCGGATCGAGCCGATCGACCCGGGGCTTCGACGAATGCTGGCGTCGCCGGCCATCGGCGACTTCGCTGCCGCGCTCCGGCGTCTGATGGTGGTCGTCGCCGCCATGCGTCAGCCCTTCGCGCTGGTGATCGACAACGTCGAGATCATCGAGGATCAACGCTGCTATGACGTGATCGTCGAGCTGGCCATGAACCTTCCGTCCGGTTCGCAGCTGGCGCTGGCTTCACGAACCGAACCACCGATCCCGATGGCGCGCCTGCGGGCGCAGGGCCTCGTTGTCGACATCGGCGTGGACGACCTCGCCATGGGGCACGGCGAGGCACGGGAGCTGCTGGCGGCGGCGGACGCCGTACTGAGCGAGAGCGATCTGATCGAACTGGTCCAGCGAACGGAGGGATGGCCGGTCGGCCTGTACCTGGCCACGCTGGCGGTCAAGGCCGACGACGGGTGCGCGCGTGTCGCCATCGCCTTTCATGGTGACGACCGGGTCATGGCCGACTACCTGGGCTCAGAGGTCCTGGCCCGGCTGACACCCGCCATGACCGCGTTCCTCACTCGTACCTCGGTGCTCGACCGGTTGTGCGGGCCGCTGTGCGACGCGGTCATGGGCGCGGCCGGATCGCAGCAGGCCCTCGAGGCACTCGAGAGTGCCAACCTGTTGCTGGTCCCGCTCGATCGAACGCGGGAGTGGTACCGCTGCCACCATCTCTTCCGCGACCTTCTGCGAGTCGTGCTCCTGCGGTCTGATCCTGAGCTCGTGCCGCGGCTGCACGACCGGGCGGCGGTGTGGTTCGAGGCGAACGGCCATCCCGGCTTGGCCATCGACCACGCTCAAGCTGCCGGCGACGCTGATAGGGCCGCCCGCCTCTTCGCCGGCATCGCCCAGACCACCTATGCCGCCGGCCGGGTGGACACCGTCCACCGCTGGCTCGATTGGTTCGAGGCCAGCGGGTTGACCGATCGGTATCCCCAGGTCGCGGTGCTCGGCGCCCTCGTCGAAGCGATGTCGGGTCACCCTGCCGGAGCGGAGCGATGGGCCGATGCCGCCGAATCCGGGTCGTTCGACGGCCAGCTGCCCGACGGCAGTCCTATCGAGAGCTGGATCGCGGTGGTCGAGGCGGCGCTGTGCCGGCGGGGTGTAGCCCGCATGCGCGCCGACGCCCAGTTCGCGTGCGAGCGGCTTGCTCCGCGGAGCCATTGGGGCGGCCCGGCACTGGTGTACGTGGGCCTGTCCCACGTGCTCGACGGGGACTACGACGTGGCCGACTCGATCCTGGCCCGCGGCGTCGAGCTGTGCCGGCGCGCCGGCCTCCTGGCGACGGCCGCGCCGGCACTGGCCGAACGATCCGTCATGGCCATCGAGCGCCACGACGGGAGCGCGGCGCAGGGTTTCGCCGACGAGGCCCTCGCCATCGTTCGGGACGCCCATCTCGACGGCTACCTGGTTGCCGCCCTTGTTCACGCCGCCGCCGCCCGCACGGCGATCCATCGGGGCGACATCGCCCAGGCCAGAGAGCACGTCGCTCAAGCGAGCCGCCTCAGGCCGCTGTGCACGTCCGCCTTCCCGGCCTCGGCCCAGTTCCTGTTGCAGCTCGCCCACGCCTACCTCGAGCTGTCCGACCCGGCGGGGGCCCGCGCCGTACTGCGCCAGATCCGTGACATCCTGCAAGTTCGCCCCGACCTCGGCATCGTGCCGGCGCAGGTCGAAGGACTGGCGCAGATGCTCACCGCCGTGCGCCTCGGCCCGGTCGGTGCCTCGTCCCTTACCGCGACGGAGCTGCGCCTGCTGCCGCTGCTGTCGACCCATCTCTCGTATCGAGACATCGGCGAGCGACTGCACGTGTCCCGAAACACCGTGAAGTCCCACGCGGTGTCCGTGTTCCGCAAGCTCGGCGTCTCGTCGCGCGCCGAGGCGATCGAGGTTGCCGAAGAGGTCGGGCTGCTCGGGCATCACTGACTCTCATCCCACTGGGGTGATGCGGCCAGCCGGCGATCGGTGTCGGATGAGTGGGTGACCCCGAGGGACGGGCCGAACGTGGAGGGGGAGGCGGGTGGCCCGGCAGGGGCCAGGCTCCGCCGTCTGGCATCGACAGGTGCGAACCCGAGCTCGCCGCCGACGCCGTCGGGCTTGGATGCCAGGACGGAGGCCCTCGTCCGCTTGGCCGCGCTCGTGGCCATGAGGGCACCGGCGCTGTCCTACCGCGGCACGATCGATGCGGCTCTGGAGGCTGGCGCGACCGACGAGGACGTGATCGGGACCATGGTCGCCGTAGCTCCGACGGTCGGACTCGCCCGCATCGTGTCGGCGACCGCCGGGTTGGCCCTCGCCCTCGGTTACGACCTCGACGAGGCGCTGGAACGCCTCAGCACGTCGACGGACTCGAGCCAGCGGTCCTCACGGTGACACCGGCCCACGAGGAGCTGCTGCGCAGGCTGGCCCTGAACGACGAACGCACCGCCCAGGCCACGCTCGGGGCGGATCTCGCCCCGCCCGCCGTGTCCGGTCTGGACGCAAAGACACACGCCCTCACCAGGATCGCCGCCCTCATCGCCACGGAAGCCGCTCTCGCGTCCTACCAGTGGGCGGTCGACTCGGCCTTGTCGGTGGGCGCGACCGACGAGGACATCGTGGACGTGCTTGCCTCGGTTGCGCCGATCATCGGCTTGGCCCGGCTGACTTCGGCGGCGCCCGAGCTGGCCCTCGCCCTCGGCTACGACCTGGAGTCGCCCGGACCGAGTTGACCGGCCGGATTGGGGCGACGACCCCGATTTCACCCAACTGGGATGAGGCGGAACCGGCGCGCAGGCCTCAGTGTCGGCGCGTGACCGAGATGCAGCGCAGCGTCCTGCCGATTCCCGAGCGCCCGTACGTGGGCCTCACCACGTATGACGCCAAGGACCCGAAGACGTCGTACCCGGCGATCGAGCCGCTCCGCCCACCGGCCGGGGCGCCCAACGTGCTCGTCATCCTGATCGACGACTGCGGCTTCGGCGCAACGAGCGCCTTCGGAGGGCCATGCGCCACGCCCCACGCGGAACGCCTGGCCGCCTCCGGTTTGAAGTACAACCGGTTCCACACCACGGCGTTGTGTGCGCCGACACGAGCGGCGCTGCTCACCGGACGGAACCACCACAGCGTGGGGATGGGGGCCATCACCGAACTGGCGACGGCGGCGCCCGGCAACAGCTCGGTCCGTCCCGACAGTGCCGCGCCGCTGGCCGACATCCTCAAGCTCAACGGCTACTCGACGTCACAGTTCGGCAAGTGCCACGAGGTCCCGGTCTGGGAGTCGAGCCCGATGGGCCCGTTCCGGCAGTGGCCTACGGGGGCCGGCTTCGAGTACTTCTACGGATTCATCGGCGGCGAGACCAACCAGTACTACCCGGCGATCTATGAGGGCACCACGCCCATCGAACCGCCGAAAACACCGGCCGAGGGCTACCACTTCACCGAGGACATGACCGACAAGGCGATCGGTTGGGTGCGCCAGCAGAAGGCTCTGATGGCGGACAAGCCGTTCTTCATGTACTACGCGCCCGGCGCGACGCACGCTCCGCACCATGTCCCTCCGGCATGGTCGGACAAGTACCGCGGCCGCTTCGACGCAGGTTGGGACGCGCTGCGCGAGGAGACGTTCGCACGGCAGAAGGAGCTGGGCGTGATACCGGGCGACGCGCAGCTCACGGCGCGGCCCGCCGAGATCCCGGCGTGGGACGAGATGCCCGACGAGCTCAAGCCGGTACTGGCCCGCCAGATGGAGGTGTACGCCGGTTTCCTCGAGCACACCGACTTCCACATCGGGCGGCTGCTCGACACGCTCGGCGATCTGGGGGTGCTGGACGACACGCTCGTCTACTACATCATCGGTGACAACGGCGCGAGTGCCGAGGGCACCGTGAACGGCACGTTCAACGAGCTGCTCATGCTCAACGGCGCCGCGGCATTCGAGACGGCCGAGTCGATGGCATCGCATGTCGACGACTTCGGCGGCCCCGACGCGTACAACCACTACGCGGTCGGATGGGCGCATGCCATGGACACGCCGTACCAGTGGACCAAGCAGGTTGCCTCCCATTGGGGCGGCACCCGGAACGGGACCATCGTGCACTGGCCCAACGGCTTCGCCGCCAAGGGCGAGACGCGCACGCAGTTCTGCCATGTGATCGACATCGTGCCGACCGTCCTCGACGTTGCCGGGCTCCCCGAGCCGAGCTTCGTCCATGGCATCCAGCAGCTCCCGATGCACGGCGCCAGCATGCGCTACAGCTTCGACGACGCCGGCGCCGCCGAGCGACGGACGCTCCAGTACTTCGAGATGTTCTGCAATCGCGGCATCTACCACGAGGGCTGGACGGCGGTGACCCGCCACAGCACGCCGTTCCTCGCAGGAGTGGAGCTGCCTGCCCTCGACGACGACGTCTGGGAGCTGTACGCCCCCGACGACTGGACCCAGGCGAACAACCTTGCCGCCGAGCAGCCCGCCAAGCTGGCCGAGCTGCAGCGGCTGTTCCTCATCGAGGCGGCGAAGTTCGGCGTCCTGCCGCTCGACGACCGTCGCGTTGAGCGTTTCAACTCCGATCTCGCCGGGCGGCCGACCCTCGTCCAAGGCAACAAGCAGTTGCTGTTCGGCGGCATGGGCCGGCTCAGCGAGAACTCGGTCCTCAACCTCAAGAACAAGTCGCACGCCGTCACCGCCGAGATCGTCGTGCCCGACGGCGGGGCCAACGGCGTGGTGATCGCCCAGGGCGGCGCCTTCGCCGGCTGGGCCCTCTACCTCCTGGACGGCAAGCTCACCTACTGCCACAACCTCCTCGGGCTGGCCCGGTTCAAGATCGGCGCCGGTACGGCCGTTCCCGCCGGCACCCACCAGGTCCGCATGGAGATGGCCTACGACGGCGGCGGCCTGGCCAAGGGTGGCGGGGTGACCCTCTACGTCGACGGTGCGAAGGTCGGCGAAGGACGGGTGAACGCGACGGTGCCGATGGCGTACTCGGCCGACGAGACGTGCGATGTCGGAGCCGACACCGGCTCGGCCGTCAGTGACGACTACACGTCCGCGGACAGCCACTTCACCGGCACGGTGAACTGGGTGCAGCTCGATGCCGGCGACGCCGACAACGACCACTTCATCACGCCCGAGGAACGCTGGCAGGTCGCGATGGCACGCCAGTAGCTCATTCCTCGGTATTCCAGAGTCTTCTAGACCCGGGTCGCAGCAGTGCTAGATCCGCCGGCGCCGGCCGGGCGTCACGGCCGCGGCGACCACGGCGGTCTTGGCGATGGGCGAAGGACCTGGGGATGCGACGGCGGCGGTCACGACCGCCGCCTTGGCGACGGGCGCCCCGATGACACCGACTCGTCCTACACGTGCTGGCCTGAGCGGCATGGTCAATCTCCTTCGTTCTCGGCGTCGGCCTCGATGGCGGCGATGATGGCCTGGATGGGGATGCGTCCGTTGGCGATCAGCTGACCACCCGAACGCCGGGCGGCCGATGCGAACGGTGCCGCCCACAGATTCTCCCAGATCAGCACGCCGGCCGTGCTGCCCGGCTCCATGGCCGCGGCCAGGTGGGCGACGTCCTCCTCGGCGAGCAGTTCGGCCAGTTGGGCTTCGAGTGCCTGCAGCTCTCCCAGCTCGCCGACGTCGGACAGCTCCATCGCCTCCACCTCGCCGGTCTCGTCCTTCGTGAGGATGAGCACGTCGATCACCCGGATGATGCCGGCCTCGACCAGCCTCACCAGCTCCGCCGCCATCTCGCCGGTGAAGTTGCTCGCACCTGCGGGAAACTCCACGACGACGTAGTCGACGGGACCCAGGTCATTGAGGGATACATCGGTCATCGTCAGTTCCATTCGTTCGGTCGACCGGCTCTAGCGGATGGCGGCGTGCTGGCTACATGACCGCGATCTCTCGCGGGCGGGCGATGAGATAGACGAACACCCCGAGCACCGGCACGAAGATGATGACGATCGCCCACAACGCCTTGGCGATCGCGGAGTGGTCACTGCGCCGGAAGTTGTCGATGAAGACCCAGATCACGGCGAAGATCCACGCCGCCCACAAGAAGAAGAACGTCATCGTCCAAAAGATTCCGAGCAGTGGGTAGTCGTATCCCAGCATCTGAGCTCCTCGTCGAGTCATGTCGCCAGTTGCGGCACTGTGGTCACTGGAGCGCACCGGCGCGGTTGCGGCATCACCCCAACAGGGTGAAATCCATGTGTGCGCACGCGCACACCGACACCGCGCGTTTGGGCAACGACGGCGGAGGCGACGGGGCGCATGCTGGCGATGTCGGCCGGAATGGGGTCCGGCGACGCGAACTTGGGGGTCGCATCATGTACCGCACCATCGTCGTCGGAACCGACTGCTCGCCTACGGCCTCGGTCGCCGTGCAGAAGGCAGCTGATCTGGCCAAGCTCACCGGCGCCAAGCTGTACCTGGTCAGCGCCTACAGCGAATCCATGGCGGTGCTGGCCGCATCGGCCAGCGGGTCCAGCGTCATCGGCTACGACTGGCCCAACGTCGCCATCGACGAGCAGACGGCGCAGGTGCACGCCATGGCCGACCAGCTACGGGCGCATGGCATCGACGTGGAGACCCGCATCGAGCACGGCACCGCCGCCGCCATGCTGGTATCGGTGGCCGAGGACATCGGCGCTGACCTCCTGATCGTCGGCGGGCGCGGACTGAAGGGCGTTCGGGGCGTGCTGGGGTCCGTGCCGAACCGGGTGACGCACCGCGATCGAGCGGACCGACACGTTGGCCCTTGACCGTGTCAGCTTCGAGCGAGTTCGCATCGAGCGCCCCGGCGTGGACCGGTTCCTCGTGATGGTGCTCTCGGCGCGGCTGCAGTGGACGTCACACCTGTTGCTCGACGCGTTGTTCCTGCCGGCCGAGTCGCGCGTCATGCGCTGTGTGGCCCGCATGCACGCGATGTTCTCGACGGGCCACGGCGGCGTCATCCCTCTGACCCAGGCGGACATCGCGTCGATGGCCGGGGTGACGCGCTCGACGGCGAATCGCGTGCTCAACCGAGCCCAGGCCGAAGGCGTGCTCAGGGTGGGGCGGGCGACGCTCGAGGTCGTCGACATCGATCGGCTCCGACGTCAGGCGGGGCACTGGGGTTCGCCCGGCTGACTAGTCTGAAGCGGTCGGCGATCGCATCTGGGGAGGCGTCATGGGACTCGCGAACGGTGTTCATCACCTGGCCATCTCGACGGGTGACATGAAGGCGCAGCTGGAGTTCTTCTGCGATGTGCTGGGCGCGGAGCTGAAGGCCCTCTACTGGATGCACGGCGTCGAGAACACCTTCCACGGCTTCGTCAAGCTCGACGACGACAGCTACATCGCGTTCGTCCAGGCGCCGACGACCGGCGACATCGAGCCCGTGTTCGGTGTGTCGCACGCCGGCAGCCCCGCCAGCCCGTCGGCACCCGGGACCATGCAGCACGTGGCGTTCAACGTCGACACCCTCGACGATCTGCTGGCCGTGCGTGACCGCATCCGCGACCGCGGTGTCAACGTGTTCGGGCCCCTGAACCACGGCATGTGCCACTCGATCTACTTCGCCGGCCCCGAGAACCTCGCCCTCGAGATCGCCACCTCCGCGGTGCCGATCGACGAGCGGGCCTGGATCGACCCTGAGGTCGTCGGGCTGCTCGGCATCGACGCGGGCGAGCTCGAGGCGATGAAGGAGCCGGCCGAGTTCGTGGCGAAGGGCGGCGCCGTGCCCCAGCCGCCGATCGACCCGTCCAAGCCGCATCTGAAGATGCCTGGGTACACCGCCCTCATGACCATGCCCGACGACGAGGTCACCGCCCGCCTGTCGCAGTCCGACCCGCCCGTGGCCGTCCCGGTCTGACACTGAGCCGGCCCGCCCCGGTCGGCGTCAGTCGCCGCCGTGGGGGCGCCGCCCGACGCGAGCCGCGTCCTTCATGCGTGACCCACTCGAAGGCGTCTCGCCGACCGGCACCATCGTCACCGGAGCTCGCCGCGACCGCGTCGTCGCCGCCTTCGAGCCTGTTCTCGTCGCCGCCGAGCGCGCTCCTTCAGGCGCACCGCGCCGACGGTTCGCTCTACCTCTACGGCTCCGTGGCGACCGGACAGGCTCGCGTCGGGTCGTCGGACGTCGATCTGCTCGCCATCGACGTTCCGGCCGACGTCACCGCAACGGTTCGCCAATCGTTGTCCCAACGCTTCGCCAACCTGTGCCGAGCGGTCGAGGTCGGTGCCGGCCGCATCAGTGACTACGCCGGAGACGCTGATGAGGCGTACGGCAATCGGGTCTTCCTCCGCCACTACTGCGTACACATCTGGGGACCGCCGCCGCCGGTGCTGCAGCACGACTACCCGGCCGACGCCCGCGCCGCGCGTGGCTTCAACGGTGACGTGGCCATCCACGCCGAGCGTTGGCGCATCGGTCTCGAAGCCGGTGAGGATCACGCCGCGCTGGCCAGGCGGGTGTCGCGCAAGACGCTCCTCGCCGTGGCCGGGCTGGTCTCGGTCCACGACCGGACCTGGACGACCGATCGGGCCGGTGCCGCCGGCCGCTGGGCGGAAGTCGAGCCGGGGCTCGGCCCCGATCTGCGCCGGCTGGTGCGCTGGACGGAGGGTCAGGAGGTTCCTCGTGGCGCCGAGCTGGCTCGGGTGCTCGATGGTCCCGTCGCCGCCGTGGTCGGCGCCTTCGAGTCCACGATCGGCCTCTGGCGGCAGTGACCGCGGCGCGGTGCGTGCATGGTTGCGGGCTGCGCTCTCGGCTGTGTCACGTCGATCTCGAATTCGTCTCGATCGACGTGACACAGCCGCCTCGGTCAAGCGACGGCTCGGCGCCGGAGGCGAGGGTCGAGCCACGTGTAGAGCAGATCGATCATCATGTTGAGGATGACCCAGAACGCCGCCGTGTAGGTCACCAGCGTCATCAGAAGGAAGCTCGACCGTGCCGTGACGGCGCCATAGAACATGCTCCCGATCCCGTCGAGGTTGAAGAGCCGTTCGACGATGACGAGGCCGGTCACGAGCTCGCCGGCCAGCAGCCCGGTCACGGTGACCAGTGTGAAGCTCGATGGGCGCAGGACGTGGCGAACCAGGATCTGGGTGTCGGACAGCCCCTTGGCGCGGGCGGCGGTGACGAAGTCGGCCTGGAGGGTCGTGATGACGTCGGCGCGGACCACGCGGGCGATCACCGGGATCTGTATGAGCATCAGCGTCGTGACCGGCAGGACGAGGGACTTGACGTGGCGGACCGGATCGACCGACCACGGGGGGAGACCTGATGGCGGGAACCAGCCGAGGTGGGCGACGAACACGATGATCAGCAGGACGGCGCTGACGAACACCGGGATCGCCACGAACGACATGCAGAGGAAGCTGAGGGCCCGATCCAGGAGCGACCCCTTGCGGTAGGCGCTGAGCACACCGATGAACACGCCGATCACGAGGCTGAAGGCAAGCGTGATGAGGACGAGCTCGATGGACCGCCCGAGGCGCATGCCGATGACCACGGACACCGGCCGGTGACTGATGGGATCGGTCCCCAGATCGAAGCGCACCATGTGACCCAGCCAGTTGAAGTACTGATGCAGTAGGGACTGGTCGAGCCCGTAGGCGTGGCGGCACTTCTCGAGCAGACCGGGGATGCCGGCGTTGAACCCGAGCAGGGCGATGCAGGCGTCGCCCGGGAGGCGCGACAAGAGCCAGAAGCACCCGAGCGTCGCCGCGAAGAAGACGATGACGAGCCGTGTGGCGCGTCCGAGCAAGCTGCGAACCAGTCTCGCCTCCCCCACGACCTGAGTGTCGCGCGGCGCGACGGGTGGCGTCGATCTCGCTCGCTCTCTACGGTTGCGCAGCCTTCAGCTCGGCCATCAGCGGCGCCCACCGATCGAGCCACTCGAGTGTGGCCGTTTCGTCGTGGCGCATCATGGTGGGCGGCGGGATCACGATGCGCTCGACGCCCAGCGCGGCGTACGACTCGAGCCGCTCGCCGTTCGGCCGGCCGAAGGAGAACATGGTGATCGGGATCGCAAGCGCGTCGCGACCGGCCTCGGCGGCGAGGCGCCGGAACAGTGCGACGCCGCCTGGCACGTCGGGGCGACCGGAGTCGTTCAGGAGCTGAGCGTCGATAGGGCACCAGTGGTCGGCGTACTCGGCGGCGTGGGCGATACCGACACGCCCGGCGTTGCCGAGGGCGATCGGGACGGGCGTCTGCACGGGCTTCGGGTAGACCCACGACGCGGTGAAGCGCTCGAAGCGACCGTCGCGCGACGGTGCTTCCTCTGTCCAGATAGAACGCAATGCGTCGACGCGCTCCCGCATCGCCGAGTAGCGCTGGCGGAACGGCACGTTCGAGCGGTGGTTGGCCAGCTCCTCGGCGTTCCAGCCGACGCCGATGCCCAACAGCACCCGCCCACCCGACAGCACGTCGAGCGTCGCCACCGTGCACGCGAGGTCGAGCAGGTCGTGCTCGAGCACGAGGCAGATGCCGGTGGCGAGGGTCAGCGAGGTAGTCGCCATCGCCGCTGCCGTAAGCGACACGAACGGGTCCATCATGTGCCAGTAGCCGTCGGGCAGGTCGCCGCCGCCCGGATAGGGCGTGGCCCGGCTCGCCGGGATGTGGCTGTGCTCGGGCATCCACACCGAGTCGAAGCCCCGGTCCTCCAGCTCGCGAGCCAACCGGTCCGGCCGCACACCGCCAGCGTCGTTCAACGACAGGTACCCGAACCTCACAGTGCCTCCCCAGTGCGCCGCGACCCCCTGCGGCGAAGTCCTGGCGACTTTACCGGGTCGACTCGAGCCGTCAGCCGGGCGCCGCGCCCAGCGTGTCGAGGACGTTGCGGGTGATCCGTTGCACGATCGAGTCGCCGCCGGCGACGCCGTAGGCCCAGTCGGTGCAGCCGGTGGTGACCACCGTGCCGCCTGCCTCGTAGCTCCCCAGCACGGCGGCACCATGGGCCACGCGCCGGACGTTGGCGGGGGACGCGTCGCCGAACAGCACGTGGGCCACGCCTTGCAGCTCGCCGGCGGTGCGCATCTTCTGCAGGCCGGTCGGGTACTCGTTCACGCCGGCCTCGAGGTCGACGGAGTACAGCCGCGCTGGCGCCGTGGCGAGCACCTCGAAGCCGGGAGGACAGCCGTCGGCGTGGGTGGGTACGGGTAGGCCGTCCTGCAGCGTCAGCTCGCATCCGTCGCACTCGTAGCCGACCACGCACTCGTCAGCGCCGAGGAGGTCGCCGTAGCGCAGGTCGGTGCCTGCGAACAGCCAGTGCTGCGGCCGCCAGACGGTGTAGCCCCGCTGGCCCCGAGGCGTGCAGCCCGCCTGGCGCGGCATAGCCGCCGCGGCTGAACGACACGCCGGTCATGGTCGCCTCTGGCCGGCCGATGATCGGGTCGGACCACATGCTGGTGAGGAGCTCGGGATGGCTCTTGCGCAGCGGGTCCTCCCGCCGGGCGAGGTCCTTGTAGCCGACCATGGTGTCGCCGCCGTCCTCGAAGCGCACCTGCCAGAAGGACGTGTTGCCCGAGAAGAACGCCACGTTGCCCCCGCTGCCGATGTAGTCCTCGACGGTGTCGCGCATTCCCGACGTCCAGTACTCGTCATGCCCGATCGACAGCACCAGGCGGTGCGATGCCAACAGCGCGACGCCGTCGTCGAGGTCGCTGTTGGCGGCGAAGTCGAAGCGGTAGCCGGCGCCCTCGGCCCACTCGATGAAGGGCCCCTCCCACGTCGGCCACCCGGCGCACGCCGACCAGCTGCTGATGCCGTGCTCACGAGCGTGGGCGAGCCACGCGTCGCCCCCGAGGTCGGGCTCGGCGGCGATGTTGGCGTTGCGGTGCCGCAACGGGTCCGGGCGCCACAGGAAGCCGTGGGCCGTCGGCCGCCGGAACGACACGTGGGTGCCGCCGGTGTAGAGGTTCGAGCGACCCCAGTCGTTGTAGGCGTTCCAGGTGTTCAGCGAGAGCTGGACGAGGATGTCGGCCGCCGGCCGGTCCGCCGGCGACCTGAGCACGAACCCCGCGCGGCGCTCGACGGTGCTGCCGTCGTCGCGCGAGCCCCGAAGCAGCGCCTCGTACCATCCCGACGGCCAGTCGCCGGCCGGAAACGAGACGGTGGCGGGCCACTGGGCGCCGCGAGCGGCGGCGTCGTCGGGGATGGGATGGTTCGGCGCCACGAGGCTGTCGCGGCGCAAGACGACCTCGCGGTGGCCGCCGAGGCGCGCCACCTCGACGTCGAACGCCATCGGCGTGGAGCCGGGCGCGACCCGTCCCGACGGGCGAGCGACGGTGGCACCGCAGTGCAGTGTGACGTCATCGCCGGGCGCGTAGGAGCAGCGCCCGAAGTAGCCCTCGACGGCAGGTCGCAAATCGTCCACGGGGGCACGCTACGCGGTGCGTCGCCAAGCCCCGTCGATGACGTGAAGGGATCGTTCGCGCTCAGGCGGACTGGATCCGATAGATCTGCCCGGTCGTGGTCAGGGCTTCGACGGTCCATTCACCGCCAACCCCGCGAACGAGCCACTGGAGGATCGTCCACAGGTCCCCGTCGACGACGCCGTCGTCGAGTGGTTCGAGTCCTGGCACAAGGGCGGCAATGCGCAGTTCGGAGGGGAACGTCCGCCCTGATCGGCCGACGAAGGTCAGCTCGTAGGGGCGCTCGCTGACCTCGATGATGGCGGGTGGCCCGAACGGGTCGGTATCGAGACCGAACGTGGCGCGGAGGTAGTCGCGGAACTCGGGGTAGTGGTCGAGTTGGTGTTCGGCCAGCAACGGCACGGCGCGGTGGTGCGGCGGACGTTCCGTGATGATCGTGACGGCCGACGGCGATGCCTGCTCACTCATCGGTTCCTCGTGTCCCGCCCACGGCGTTGGTGGCGAAGTCGGCGAGCAGCCCGCCGATCTCCGCCCCTGAGTCTTCTTGCAGGAAGTGCCGACCCGTGACGAAATGGGGACCTTCGGCGTGCGGCCAGATCTCCTGCCACTTGGCGACGAAAACATCCGGCGTGAACACGTCGTCCTCACGACCCCAGATGATGGTGGCCGGCAGGGTCAGTGCTCGCATCGCGATTTCGAGCCACGTGAACCGTTCGGAGGCGATGTCGGTGGGCTGGCCGAGCGGTATGGAGCGGGGCCAGATCCAGGTGAGGGCGCGTTCGTCGGGGTCGGCGAGCACCTCGGTGTAGCCGTCCATCGCGCCGGCCTCGAAGCGAGCCCGGTCGACCACCGACAGGTACATGCCGCGGCCGGGCATGCCCGCCCGCCGGCCGAGCAACTCAGGCCCGACAACGGGTGCGTGCATGAGCCGCCATGGGACGATGCGGTGGTGGAACTCCGCCGACGGGTTGTTCCACGCCCATGTCGACATGATGGCGACCGCCGCCGCTCGAGCCCGACGGGTCGCCAGCGCGGCCAGCCCGGTCGGGCCGCCCCAGTCGTGCACGACGAAGGTGACGCGCTGGAGGTCGAGGCGGTCGAGGAGCGCTACGACGTTCGCCGCGTGGTTGTCAAGGGTGTGCACGTCGTGGTCGTGCGGCTTCTCGGAGAGGCCGAAGCCGATCTGATCGGGCACCACAACGCGGAAGCCGCGTTCGAGCAGCGGCGGCATCACGTCTCGCCACAGATAGCCCCAGGTGGGGTTGCCGTGCAGGAGCAGCACCGGCGGGGCGTCCGAGGGGCCCTCGTCGATGTAGTGCATCCGCCTCGCGTTCACCGTAACGAACCGCGACTCGTACGGGTAGCGGGCACGGATCGGCGGTGGGAGCTGGTCGAGCGTCCGGCCGGATGGCCGCGGGCGAGGAGTGGTTCGCTCTGATGACACGCTGGTGGCCATATGTTCCATGATGTTACACTCAATGGCTAGTGACACATGATGATGAGCACGAGTACTACGACGAGTTCGGCTTCTACAGCCCCATGCCGCTGAGCCGGGCGGCCCGGCGCGAGCCCGACGCCGGCTTCCCGACCGGACCGGAGATCGGAGCCTCGCTGCCAAGCATCGTGCTGCCCGATCAGCACGGTCGGCTCGTCGATGTCCACGCCAGCCGGGGTGAGCGCGGGGCGGTCGTGGTGTTCCACCGCTCCGCCTACTGGTGACCGCCGTGCATGACGCAGCTGGTCGAGCTGCAACACGTCCTGCCTGAGCTCCAAGCGGCCGGCTACCAGCCCTATGCCGTGAGCAACGACACGGTCGAGCGCCTCGCCGCGTTCGCGGCGCGGAACCACATCACCTTCCCGCTGTTGTCCGACGAGGACTCCTCGGTCATTCGCCGTTACGGCATCCTCAACACCCTCATCGAACCCGGTGAAGGCAAAGAGATGCGCTGGTACGGCATCCCCTACCCCGGCACCTACATCACCGACGCGACGGGCGTGATCGTGCACAAGGACTTCCACCAGCATCACGCTCGACGAGCGTCGGGACGCATGCTGGTCCACCAGGTCACCGGGACCGTGCCCGACGCCGACGACGACGCTGTTCGGGTGCGCGACAGGATCGAAGGCGCGCAGTTGACGCTCGACGCGTACCTGCTCGACGACGCGCTACGGCTCGAAGTCCTCAGCACGCTCGTCTGCCGGATCCGCATCGCCGACGGGTTCCACCTCTACGGCGATGGTGCTCCCGACGCGTTCACCGCCGCCCGGCTCACGGTGCACGGAACCGGGATCCGGGTGGGCGACGCGCACTGGCCGACGCCGAAGCTCCTCGACATGCCCCTCGTCGGCGGGACCGTGCCGATCTGGGATGGCGACGTCACCGTGACCGTGCCGGTGACCGCCACCTCGGAGATCATCCGGCTCGGCCACGGGCTCGACCAGCCCGAGGCCGTCATCGACATCCGGCTCGACTACCAGGCCTGCGACGACGACACGTGCCTGTTCGCCCAGTCCGTCGACGCCCACCTCACGACTTCGCTCGCGCCCCCTGATCGAGCCGGAAGGCATCAAGACCTACGTCCAGCGTCTCGGCCCCGAATGACGCCCGGCGCCGCCAGCGAGACGCCGCTGCGACGCCGGCTACGTTCGGGACCCGAGCCGACCAGGGCGTCACCGCTCGACGCGCTCGCACTCGCGATCGAGTGGTTCAACGCCGGTCGGCGCATCGAGATCCGAGCCCTCGCGGCCGAGCTGGGCGTGAGCCGAGTGACGCTGCATCGCTGGGTCGGTACGCGAGAGGACCTGCTGACGGAGGTGATGTGGTCGCTCACCGAGCATGCGCTCGACCGAGAGCTGGCGCGGCTCGACGCCGAACCGGTCGCCGGCGGTCGCGTCGCCGACATGATGGCGGTGCTCGCCACCAGGGTCGTCGCCAACCGGGGTGTTCGGCGCATGCAGGCCGAAGAACTGGAACTGCTCACTCGTTTGACGACCCGCGATGCCAGCGCCTTCCAGAAGCGGCTCATCGCCCGCGTCACCCGGGTGCTCGACGAGGATCGAGCGGCCGGCCACCTGCACCTGAACATCCCCACCGATGACCTCGCGTTCGCAGTCGTGCGGCTCACGGAGACGTTCGTGCATACGCCGGCGATCACCGGCGACCCTCCCGCGCCCGAACGCGTCCGCAGCATCCTCCACGCCCTCCTCGACCAGTGACTCGTGGTGAAATTGGTCGTGTACACGGCTTAGAGTCGGGGCAATGCGCGTCGTTGTCTTGGGTGCTGGGTTCGGCGGCCTCGAACTGACGACGAAGTTGTCGGAGGAGTTCGGGGAGACGGCCGACATCGTTCTGATCGATCGAGAGGGCGGTTTCATCTTCGGGTTCTCGAAACTCGACGTGATGTTCGGGAGGGCGACTGCGGACGCTGTCGTCCATCGGTACGCCGACATCAAAAAGCCCGGTGTGAAGGTCGTGAAGGCCGAAGTCACCGCCATCGATCCCGTGGCCAAGCACGTCGACACCACTGAGGGCCCGTTCGAGGCCGACATCCTGGTGATCGCGCTGGGCGCCGATGTGCACCCCGAGGCGACGCCCGGTCTTCTCGAGGGCGGTCACGAGTTCTACACGCCGGGCTCGGCCTTCCCGCTGCGCGAGGTCCTCGAGAACTTCCAGGGCGGCCGAGTCGTCATCGGGGTGACGTCGTTGCCCTTCAAGTGCCCACCTGCGCCCAGCGAGGCCGCGCTGCTCCTCCACGACTTCCTCACCGAGCGAGGCCGACGAGACCGCTCGGAGATCGCGCTGGTGACGCCCCAGCCGGCGCCGATCCCGCCGTCGCCCGACACCTCGGCGGCTCTGCTCGCCGCCTTTGCCGAACGCGGCATCTCCTTCAACCCCAACCGCGCGCTGCAGAGCGTCGACCCGTCACGCCAGCGCGCGCTGTTCGACGATGGCAGCGAGATGCCCTACGACCTTCTCTTCGGCATTCCCGTCCACCGTGCCCCCGCCGTCGTCGCCGAATCCGGGCTCGCCGTCGACGGCTGGGTTCCGGTCCACCCGATGACGCTGGAGACGTCGTTCCCGGGCGTGTTCGCCATCGGCGACGTCACCAGCATCGGGACGCCGAAGGCCGGGGTATTCGCCGAGCGCCAAGGCGAAGCCGCCGCCGAGCGCATCGCCGCCATCCTGCGGTCGCAGGCCGAGACGGCCGAGTACGACGGCAAGGGCCTCTGCTACATCCAGATGGGTAGCGACCAGGTGGCCCGGGTGAATGTGCAGTTCACACCCGGCGCAGCGCCGCCCGTCGTTGGCATCTTCGACGAGCCGACCATGCAGTTGGCCGCCGACAAGGCCGAGTTCGGTCGCAGCCGTGCCCGCCGCTGGTTTGGCAAAGAGTGGGCGACGTGAGGCGAGCGCGTGGCAATACCGAGTGTCGCCCACGACGCGAGGAGACAGCCCACGTCAGGCGGCGAGCGGCGTGGGACATGCGCAGTCCCGTTGAGAGCGACGATTGCCGACTCGTGCCGCGGTGGCTCGAGACGCCACCCTGGCTTCCCTGGGAGCGGCTCGTTCTCGTCGAACAGTTGGGCTACCGAGGGCAGCCAGTGAGTCTCGTTCCTTCGGCTTCCTCGCCCATGCAAAGTCGCGTCCATCAAATCCGTTGATCGAACGCGCAGGCGACCACTCGTTTCGAACAACGGCTCTCTGTTGCGTCTCGCCGTCACGTCTCGCCGCCGATCTCGACGTCGTAGGCGTCGTAGACCAGATCGGCGCCGCGCTGGCGATGACGGACGAGAAGACCCATGAGCGTGATGGCAGCGTCGCGGATCGACTCCACCCAACCGTCGGCGTCAGACATCGGCTCCTCGATCCGGTCGTCGACCTCGGCGAGGGCGCTGGCGATGTCGGCGTGCTCATGCTGCAGGCGGCTCACCACTCCGGACAGGCGCGGCGCCTGCGCCAGCACTTCCTGATAGAGCCCGTCGGCGCCCTCGGTGACGTCGATGTGGGCGGTGAACGTCGCGCGCACCTGAACCAGCGTCGCTCGTACCGAGTCGGCCCATGCCTGGGCTCGACCAGGTGCCGCGCCAGCCAGCGCTCGCTCCAGATCGAGCAGCGCCCTGTGGAGGTCCCCTCGCCGAGCTCGCGCCGCCTCGAGCGCCTCAGTCTCGCCGCGATCCATCGCCTCCTCCTCACCATCATCATCGCTCGCGGCCGGGTTGGCCGTGCGCCGTCCATTGTTCCCGATAGCGCGTAATGTGACGACACACAGGGGCGGGCGGGGCCTGCGCTGGCACCAGACGGGTGAGCGTGGTGCGGTTCCTCGGCCCGGGTTTGACGATCCGATTCGCGAGCGCTGCCGCCCGTGACCTATGAGATGGAAGCCCGACGAGATGGTCGGTAGGTGGTGGCCCGAAGTCGTCCACCCCGACGATTCTGCTCAGCGCTGGCGTCAAGGGCTCCGAGGTACGTTCGGTGCCACGTACAACATCGCTGCCGTCGTCGCCGGTGCCGCCCGTCATCGCCGTCATGACCGGATTGCGCAGAAAGGGCTCGCGACCAACGTCCCGACGCGAATCCTGGAGGTGTGGAGGGCCATCGCCGCCAGCGTCGTGGTTGCCTCGAACATCACCGTGCGGGCCTGATCGGGGTCGGTCATGGAGTCGAGGTTCCACACGACATCGAGCCCGACTGCCTCGGCGTCGCCCCACCGCTCGACCAGCACAGCGAGCGGATAGTGCTGGTACTGGTAAGTGCAGAAGCGGAACATTCCCCACACCTCCATCGCCGTCGGAGCAGCGGCCATGTGCGTCCGGCTCGAACGACGTTCCGCAGTCGCCCGAGAGAACAACAGGGTCCCGACCCCGAACGCAGCTCCTGCGTCGGTTGCGCCTGGGTGCCCGATCAACCCTGGACGGACACGACATTGTTACCGCACGGCTGTTGTGAGGCGTGCGTGGGCCGCGTCGGCTCTCGGCGGCCATCGAGACAAGGTTCCTCTCCAAGGCCGGGAGGGCGATCAATGCGACTTCGCGTCCGGATCGAAAGGACTACCGTCTTGACGCTGGAGGCATGAGATGGCTGGAAGGCGTGCAAAGAGGCGGCCGTCGTCGAGCTCAGGCAGGCCGAGTTCATCGGACGCTCGCCAACCACAGCGCATGCGAGCTGGCGTGGCGCTCTTCGCAACGGTCATCGGTGCGTTGGTCGGGGTCGTGACCCTGATCAAGGCGTGGCCCAGCGGTTGGTGGCCACGCTCGACCCCTTTCACGTTGGACGTCAAGGTCAGTCGTATCGAAGACGGAGTGAATTGGGTCGTGTCCGCGTCGGTCGACGACATCACCGGTGCCCCCGTCACTGACGACTGCGCAAGTCGAGCCCGAACCGAGTGGGCCCGTTCGCACGATGGCACACCCCGGGAACTGAGGGTGGCTGTGCTACTTACATCGAACCGAGATGATCCCGTCGTAATCTCCCGCGTCACAGTTGATGCGGATCGAACACCAACGGCTCCGACGCCAAGGACCAACGTACAACTGTGCACCCCAGGCGGCGACATCGTCACACAACGGACCGTCTTTGTTGATCTCGACGATGACCCACCGAGCATCGACTTCGCCGGGCCGGAGGATTCCAACGACTACACGCCATCCCAGTACTCCATACTCCTCAACAAGGGGGAGGCTGAAGAGATCGTCATCGTCGCCAGAGCGGACGACTACGACGTGACCTACCGCTGGACCGCTTCGATGCGGATCGAGATCAATGGGACGACGACGTGGTATCGCATCGATAACGGTGGTGTCCCGTTCGAAACGACCGGATGCGCCAGTGGCTCGACGTGGACGTTCGCTGGACCGGCGTCCGGCAACGACGTGGTCTTGTGTAAAGCATCGTGACCATAATGCACCCTGGGCGACTCGGCCCAGTCCGCGTGGCAAAGGGGCCGACCGGGGAACACGCAGTAAGGCCGCTCGTAATCCCAGTCGAGCAGACGTCGCGACCAACTCTACTTCGGCCCTTACCGGGCGCGACATAACGACGCCGTCGAATCGATCGTTGACGCACCAGCGAGGCTGGGCGCCATAGCAGCGGCCGACGCGACACACACGCCCATACTGGCGATCCCGCTCAGGCAGCGAGCGGCGAACACCCCGTACCATGGCTGATCAAGGCAACATCACGGCCGCGGCCGCCGGCAACATCGACATCGGCGGTGACGTCACGGTCAATCGGCTCGGGTTTGGGGCGATGCGGATCACCGTGTGCGCTCACCGGATGTCGCGGTTTGTGATCGGTGAGAGTCTCGGTCGGCGATCATCGAAAGTCGCGTTGTGCGATCGTCGAGGGTCGCGGTATCTGACGGTCTGTTCCTCCTGACAACCATCCGCGCGGCCGTGGTGTGGCCCCTCCAGCGTCTCGGGCGACCAAGCACCGAGGATTCGAGGGGCCTGTCGGCCATGTTGACCCAGGAGGAGTTCATGGACGTGGTGGCGTTGCGACGCCAGGGGCGGTCGATCGTCGAGATCGCGGCTGAGACCGGCTATCACCCGGCGACGATCAGCAACCCCGTCGTCGCCGGCGCCATCTTGGACCGGCTCATGCACCGCGCCGTCGTGTTCAACATCCGCGGACCCAGCTGGCGCATCCGCGAACACCACGCCCTGGCCACGGCCACCGACCACGACACCACCGACAGCCCGTCAAGACGTCACCGCTAACCTCACCGCCGAGGAACACCACCCAAAGGCCGACCGCGACTTTCTCTGATCACGGAGGCGGCAAACGTCATTTGGGAGGATGTTCTCCCGGGCGAAGTAGGCCGACGCCCGCTTGAGAATCTCGACTTCCATCTCCAACACCCGGTTGCGGCGGCGCAGCTCGGCCAACTCCTTGCGCTCCTCGCTGGTCAAGCCCGGGCGGGTACCGGTGTCGATGGCGTCCTGGGCGCTCCAGTTGCGCAGGCACGACTCCGAGATTCCCCAGGTCCCCGGCGTCTTGGCCACCGGCTGCAGTCGTTCACAATCGGGGCCGCGCTGCTTGGCCAACTCGACCGCTCGACGGCGGAACTCGGGCGGATGAGGACGAGGCATCGGACTCCTTCCCGAGATGGTGCCACCACCTCAGCGCAGGTGCCCGCCCCAGCGGGAGATGCCCACCGGGCCGTCTGTGGCTGGCGTGACGCCGATGTCAGCTCAGCGGTGGCGACGAGCGAGCAGCGCCGGAAGCAGCTCCAATCCCAGGGCAGCTGGGCGTTGTCGGCATAGGTCAGCGCGCGGTGCGCCCAGTACCGGCGCGTGATGTCCACTGCTTCATCCAGCACATCAGGGAGCGGGGTCGGCGCGACCGTGGCGCCCGTCCCCGCCAGCGCGTCAAGAGCCACCGTCGTCGTGGCGTCACCCCCCATCCGGGCGACGCGCAGGGTTTGAGTTTCGACCCTCGTCGAATCGCCGCGCCGGACGGGGCGACGCCGGCTTTGTCGCGTGCTCCACCCCGGGTGCCGGAGCGGAGGGGCGGTTAGGGTGGCTCGCAGACGGCCAGCGAGTTGGGGGTACGAGGATGGGGGCATCGCCGGAAGCGGTGGGTATGAGCGCCGAGCGCCTCGAACGGATCCATCCGGTCATGCAGTCGTACATCGACGATCGGGGTTTCGGCGGCCTGAACGTGCTGATCGCGCGGCACGGTCAAACGGTCTTCTCGGCACAGTACGGGTGCCGGGACAAAGAGGCGGGCACGCCGATGACGGAGGACACGATCTTCCGGATCTATTCGATGACGAAGCCGATCGTCAGCACGGCGCTGATGATGCTGTTCGAGGAGGGTCGCATCCGGCTCATCGACCCAGTGGCGAAGTTCATTCCAGCCTTCGGCGACGTGAAGGTGATGGCCGGGGACGGATCGCTGGTCGATCCCATCCGTCCTGTGATGGTGCGTGATCTGCTCACGCACACGAGCGGCCTCACATACGACTTCATGCAGGACTCACCGGTGTCCGAGCAGTACCGCACCGCCCGCCTCATCAACGACGCGACGAGGTCGCTCGAAAGCTTCGTCGACGAGCTGGCACAACTGCCGCTGACGTTCCAGCCGGGCACGTGCTGGCACTACAGCCTCGGCATCGATGTGGCAGCGCGCCTCGTCGAGGTCGTCTCAGGACAACCACTCGGCCGGTTCCTCGAAGAGCGGATGTTCGTCCCACTGGGCATGGGCGATACGGGATTTGCGGTTCCGCCCGGCAAGCTCGGTCGCCTCGCCGCCATGTACGGCCTGCCCGACATCGCCGGGAAAGGCCAGACGATGGGTGCCCTCGTCGAGGCTGCTCTCGCGGGAGTCAACCAGCGGAGCGACGTCTCCGACTCGTACCCGACGGACGCTCCGGATGTGTTCGCTCGCGGAGGGCACGGCTTGTTCTCCACGGTCGGCGACTACCTGCGGTTCGCGCAGATGTTGCTGAACGGGGGCGAGCTCGACGGCAACCGGCTGCTCGGTCGCAAGACACTCGCGCTGATGCACAGCAACCACCTTCCTGCGCAGCTCCTGCCGTATGAAATTGCCGGCATCCCGAATCCGGGGTTTGGCTTCGGGCTCGGGTCCCGGGTGATGATGGACGTCGCGGCGACGGGCGGTCCGGGTTCGGTGGGCGAGTTCGGGTGGGCCGGCGCAGCCAAGACGTACTACTGGGTCGATCCGGTCGAGGACCTCGTCGGGGTGCTGATGACCCAGTTCATGGTCGGCATCGATCTTCCCGAACAAGATCTGCGGGCGCTGACGTACCAGGCGATCATCGACTGAGACTGCCGGCGCAGCCTCGCCAGATCCTGTCACGGGCCGGCGGCGTGGGTGCCGAGTCCGTCTCAGAGAGGTATCACGTTACGTGATACACTTGTCTCATGGCGCACGCGATCTCAGTACGACTCGACGAGGAAGCTCAGCGCGCCTTGCGCTCACTCGAAGCCGCCGGGATGACGCGTTCGGAAGCAATCCGGACGGCTTTGATCGACACCGCTCGACGCCTCCGTCAACGGTCGGAGATCGCGGCCGAGGCCGCCGCCTTGGACGCCGACCAAGATGACCGCGAGGAGATGCTGTCAGTTGCTGCCCTGATGGAGGCGCTACGTGCTTCGAGGTGACGTCTACCGATTCAGGCTGCCCAAGGGCGTCGGTCACGAGCAGCATGGCGACCGGTTCGGCGTCGTCGTACAGGCGGACGAACTACTCCCACGGTCGGTTGTCCTCGTCGCCCCAACATCGCGAAGCGCGAGGCCAGCGTCGTTCCGACCGGAAATAGAAGTCGAAGGTGACACCACACGTGTCCTGGTCGAGCAGATAGGCGCCGTCGACGTAGCACGACTCGGCGATCTCGCAGGGCACCTCGCCCGTGAGGAGCTCTGGGGTGTGGACGACGCTCTCGTGACGGTGTTCGGCCTCCGGTGAAACGCGTCGCGCTCTGGCGATCGGGAGCCCAGCGAACGCACGTAGCCGTCGATATCCGCGGGTTCGGTGTAACGGGGTCCCACGACCCCTCCCTCGATGTTCGAATCCCCGATTCAGTCTTCAAAAGGTCCTCAGGTCCTCAAACAGTCCTCAGTTCTGAGGACTGCGGGGCCGTAGGGGACGACATCGGATGGCACGGGGACGACGCGTAAACGTGCTGTTCAGAGTATGTGGGACGGTGAGTCGGCCTGTAAGCGGGGTTCTGTGATGGCGCCGAGGCGCCACCGGTGACCATCCATCTACGCGGTCTACCCGGGGGTCGTCCCGTGAGGGACGGGGCGGGCGTGCCCGTGCCCCCTGCTCGACCTTGCTCCAGGTGGGGGTTGCCGAGCCGCCCGGGTCGCCCCGGACGCTGGTGCGCTCTTACCGCACCGTTTCACCCTTGCCTGTGACCGGCGAACCGGTCCATCGGCGGTCTGTTCTCTGTTGCCCGATCCGACAGGTCGCCCCATCCTGACTCTCGTCAGCACCTTGCCCTATGGAGCCCCGACTTTCCTCGACCCGGTCGAAGCCGGGCCGCGGCCACCCGGCCGGCTCACCGTCACGCGGCATGGTACCGCCCGGTCGAGATGATGAACCTCGAGCGTCAGGTGGTCGGCTCGTCCAGGTACTCGTAGGAGTTCGGCCCCAGCAGGTTCCACGCGTCTTCCGAGCCGGCGATGGCCACCGATACCGGCGTCAGCGGGCCGAACGGGCCGGGCACCTGATACACGGGGATGAGCAGGTTGGCCGGCGTCGTGGTCGTGGTGGCACCGGCGATCGTCGTGGTGGTGGTGGCGGGCACGGCCGCCGCCAGATCCGCCGGTATCGGCACGATCTGCACCGTCTGGATGAGCGAGGCGGCGATGGCCGCCTGCCGGGCGTTCGGAGCACCGACGGACATGATGGCGCCGCGCAACGCCGGCACGGTGAGCAACGGCACGAACGACTGCAGTGTGCCGGTGGCCACGTTCTCCAGGCCGTACACCAACCAAGAGAAGTCGTCGGGCTTGTTGCCGGCATCGGCGATGGACTTCAGCGCCGGCTCGATCACACTCGTGTCCAAGGGCTCGTTGGCCTGGGTGTAGGGCTCGACGCCGATGTCACGGGTCGTGTCCTCGAGAAAGGTCGCCTGCGATGTGTGATGCTCGGCGAACTGGCGCACCAGGGCGGCCGTTGCCGGTGGGAGCGTGCCGGTGGCCAGCACCTTGGCGTAGGCGTCGATGAGGCTGTGCTGCATCGACGATGCGGTGCGCAGCAGCACGCCATCGGTCACGTGCTGCTCGGGGATGGCAGTGGTGGTGGGAGCCACGCCGGCCTCGGGCACCTGCGGCTTGGGCTTGTCGGGAGCGCAGGCCGCCACGACCGCGGCCATCGCGACGGAAAAGCCGCCGACGGCCAGGATGCGGCGTCGGGAGAAGGTGGTTGCTGTGTCGTCGTCGGCGATGGGGTCCATGGCGCTCACCTCTCCACGATCGGGTACTGCTCGATGGTCACGGCGTTGGCAGTCGTCTCGAAGGCGGGGTTGTAGTCGTCGAGGTTCAAGTCGAGGGCTTGGCCGAGCACGACTGCGTGGCGCGCCTCGATCGGCTGGATGGAGCTCACCAGGTAGGCGGGATCGGTCCCGATGAGCTGAGCCAGGCCGGCGGTGTACGTGGACGCCGCCGCCGTCTCCAGCGCGAACGCCGCCGCCAGGGCCTCGGCCTGGGTAGAAGCCGACTGGAACTTCGGCCCGAACGCCGTGAGCAGCGACTGGTTGGCGATGCCGGTGGCCACCTTGCCGGCCATGCCGGCGAACGACTGGGCGTGGTCACGGTGGTGGTTCTGGAAGGCCAGGGCGACGGCCACGAGCTCGGGGCTGAGCAGGGAGCCGGCCAACACGATGCCGTAGGCCTGGACGGCGGCCAGCTCCAGCGATTGGGCAAACGACAGGAACGGCAGGTCCTCGGTCTGCGGCTTCTTCGGCGGCAGTGTCGTAGTCGTGGTGGGCGCCGCCGCAGTGGTCGTGGTCGCGGGCCCGGTCGTGGTGGTGGACTGCTGCGCGTCCGCCGCCGTGGCCAGCGCGGGGATGGCCACGCTCACGCCGGCGACGGTCACCGCGAAGCCGCCGATGCGGCGCACGAGGGCCCGGCGGTCGAGCAGCTGCTCGACCTCGCGGCGTACGTCGCCCATGGCGGCGCGGTGCTCCCGGTCGACCTCGGCGGCCAGGCGCCGCAATCGGTTCGCGTCCACGCAGGTTGTCTCCTTCTGGTGCTGCTGGGTTCCGGCGGCCGACTCTGCTCCGCGGAGCAGGTGAGACTCTAGAAGTCGAGGGCGGATAGATCGGGAATCCAGGCCGCGGCCCTGGTCAGAGCGTCACGCCAACGCTCCCGGTCGAGCCTGTCACCTGGCTCGACGCGGATGCGGGGCGACCAGGTCGCTGCCGTCTCCTCGAGGCTCGACCACGCCCCGACGGCCAGACCGGCCAACACGCCGGCCCCGACGGTGGTGGCCTCGACCACCGGTGACACCTCGACCGGGCGCCCGGTGGCGTCGGCCAGGGCCTGGACGAAGGTGTCGTTGGCGCTCATGCCGCCGTCGACGCGCAGGGTCTCGATGCTGAGGCCCGTGTCGGCCTCGGCCGCTTCGAGGAGGTCGGCGCCCCGCTGGGCCACGCCCTCCAGCACGGCGCGGACCACCTCGGCCCGGCCGCTGCCACGGGTGAGGCCGAGCAGCGTGCCCCGGGCGCCGTAGTCCCATGCCGGCGTGCCTAGACCGAGCAGCGCCGGCACGTAGACGACCCCGCCGGTGTCGGCGCACTGCTGGGCCACGTCGTGGCTCTCCGCCGGCGTGGCCAACAACCCGAGGTCGTCCACCAGCCACTCGACGTTGGCCCCGGCCGTCAACATGATGGCCTCGACGCCCCACGTGATCTCGCCCCCGATCGACCACGCCACGATGGGGAACGTCCCCGCCTTGCCGCGGGCGGCGGTCGTGGGAGCGTCAGGTCCGATGCACAGATCGAGCATGCCGCCCGTTCCGAAGGTGGCCTTGGCCCGGCCCGGAGCCACGCCGCCCTGGCCGATCAGCGACGCCTGCTGATCCCCGGCCAACCCGGCGATGGGAGGCGCACCGTCGAGCGCGGTGGCCGCCCCCAGCACGCCGCTCGAATCGACGAGGGCCGGCAGCATGCGACGGGGGACGTTGAGGACCTCGAGCACGTGGTCGTCCCAATCGACGCCGTCGGGGCGCAGCAGTCCGGTGACGGCGGCGTTCGATCGGTCGGTGACATGAACGGCGCCGCCCGACAGCACCCACGCCAGCCACGTGTCGACGGTGCCGAAGCACAGGTCCCGCTCCCGTTCTCGATCGTAGGTGTCGAGCAACCAGGCGAGCTTCGTGGCCGACTGGTTCGGTGCGAAGCGCAGGCCCTGGCCGGCCAGCGTGAGGCACTCCACGATCGTGCGCAGGTCCTGCCAGCCGAGTGCCGGCCCCACCGGCTCGCCTGTGGCCCGGTCCCACACGACGGACGTGGCCCGCTGATTGGTGATGCCGACGGCCTCCACCGGCCCCCCGGCCGCCAGCGACGCCGATGCCACCTCCACCGCCAACTGCCCCAGGCGGACGGCGTCCACTTCGACGAGCCCAGGAAAGGGCGTGTCGGGAGGGAACGCTCGATACGCGACGTGGTTGACGGACAGATCGGGCTCCACGACGGCAGCGCGCAGCCCGCTGGTGCCCACGTCGACGACGAGCACGGTCATGGAGTCCTCCTCGCGCCGATGGCGACCGACGCCAACAGCGCGCCGACCGTACCGGCCACGATGGACAGCAGCAGGCTCGACACGTACTTGGCCCAGTTGAGGTCGTCGCCGGTGATGACGCGCTTCACGATCCCGATGCTCTGCACGATGACGTACACGGCCACTGCGGCGACGATCCCGTTGGTGAGCGGTGCGCCGACCCGTTGATCCCGCGCCGCGAGGAAGCCGCCGATCACCAGTCCCAGCATGACGCCCAGCACCGACAGCCAGCCGGCCCAGCCGAGCGTGTCGTCTTCGGTGGCGGCCAGACCCAGCAGGGCAAACGGCACGGCGATGCCCGCCGCCGCCACCATCCCCTTCACGACCGCAGGCCGGTCGAGCTCGACTAGGGCCACGCCACCTCCCCGAAGGCCGACGGCAACCCGAGCTTTCCCGGGTTCAGGATGCCCTGCGGGTCGAGGGCCGCCTTCAGGCGCGTGAGCACGTCGAAGCCACTGCCGAGTGCGCCGGCGACGAATCGGGCCCGGTTCAACCCCACGCCGTGATGGTGGCTCAGGGAGCCGCCGTTGGCGAGCACGGCGCGCGTGCCGGCATCCCACAACGCGACGTAGGTGGACTCGATGGCGTCGGCGGGCGGCGTGGCGGCGAACGTGAAGTAGAGGCAGGCGCCGTCCGAATAGCTGTGCGAGAGGTGCGCGGTGGCCGCACGCGTGTGCTCGACGGCCAGCATCGCCGCCACCGTCGCGTCGTAGACGGCAGCCAGGCGAGACCATGGGCCGGCGATCTCCATGGTGTCGACGACGAAACCCTTGGCGGTGAGCGCGTGCAACGCGCTGACATCGTTGCGGTGGGCCAGCCAGCCGTCGACGAGGGCATCGTCGAGGTGGGCGGCGCCCGCGCACTCGTCGCCGACGACGGTCCTGGTGGCGGCCAGCACGGCTGGGTCGGCCTCGTCGAGCACGAGCAGCACGCACGTCGAGCCGTCGGTGCCGTGGGAGCGCGCCGATTCCGGACCGTCGTAGAGGCGCAGCACCGCGGGCGTGGCGCCGCGGCGCAGGATCTGCCGGCACGCCTCCAGGCCGGCGGCGAACGAGCCGAAGCCGAACGCCGCCTGCCACGTCGCCGGCGGCACCGGCCGGACGCGCAGGCGGGCACCGGTGATGACGCCGAGCGTGCCTTCGGACCCCACGAAGACCTGCGTGAGATCGGGGCCGACGGCCTGTCGGGGAAAGCCGCCGGTGTGCACCAGGGATCCGTCGGCCAGCACGACATCGAGACCGACCACCATGTCCTCGATCTTGCCGTAACGCGTCGAGTACTGGCCGGCCGAGCGGCACGCCAGCCAGCCGCCCACGGTCGAGAGCTCGATGGACTGCGGCCAGTGCCCGGTGGTCACCCCGTAGTCGGCGCGCAGGGCTGCTTCGAGATGATGACCGAAGGTGCCGGCGCCGACGTCGGCGACGAGGCTGGTGGCGTCGACGTGGGCGATGCCGGCCAGGCCGGTGAGGTCGAGCGCCACCCCGCCGAACACGGGGACGCTGGCCCCGCACACCCCGCTTCGGCCCGCCGAGGCCGTGACCGGCATGCCGGCGTCGTGGCACACCCGTAGCACGGCCGCAACTTCGTCGGCGTCGGCGGGCCGGCACACGACCGAAGCGGGCGACGCCACGTCGCCGGCCAAGGCCCAGTGCAACGCCAGCGGCCACCAGTCACGGCTGACCTCGGCGATGGAGTCATCGTCGTGGCGAACGTCGCCACAGGCGCCTGCCAGCGTGGGCACCAGCGCGACGGCGTCGCGCCAGCCGTTCACCACCAACCGGCCGGCCACTCACACCCCCAAGGCGGCGTCGAGGGCGGGGCCCAACCCGGCGGCGTCACGCTCGTGGGCCACGTCGGCGGCGTAGATCTTCGCCTGGCGATCGCACTCGGCGTCGTCCCACCCCAGCTCGCGCCCCAGGAGCCGAGCGACCGCCGGTGCTGCCGTCACCGATGCGTCCCGGGCCAGCAGGCGGGCCCTGGTGCGGCGCGACAAGACGTCGTCCAGCGTGACCGCCATCTCGTGACGGACCGCGTAAACGGCCTCGGCGGCCAGGTAGGGGAGCCCCGGCACCAGCGGGTCGGCGAGAGCCGGGTCCTCGTCGAACAGCGCCTCGACGGCGGGCGACTCGCCGCCGTAGCGACCGGCGAGATGGGCGGCGATGGCAGCGCCGTCGGACGGCTCCACGAAGCCTTGGGCCCCGAGCAGCGCCAGGCCCTTCGTGCGGGAGCGTCCCTCGCGTTCGAGCATCTCCATCACGTCGTCGACCGTGTCGGCTGCCATCTTCCGGTACGTCGTGAGCTTGCCTCCGGTGACCGTGACGACCCGGCTGGGCGACGCGGTCACCCGGTGGCGACGGGAGAGATCGGCCGTGCGCCCGCCGGCCTGGCTGACGAGCGGGCGCAAACCGGCCCACGTCCCGACGATGTCGGCTTCGGTGATGCCTGTCGTGACCGAGCGGTTCAGGGCCCGCAGGATGTAGGCGATGTCGTCGGGGGTGCACTGCGGGTCGTCGAGCGAGCCCTCGTAGTCGGTGTCGGTGGTGCCCACGTAGGTGAGCTCCCCCCACGGCACCACGAAGAGGCTGCGCCGGTCCTTGGGCACGGGGATGACGACGGCGATGTCGTTGCGCACCTTGGTCCACGGCACGGTGATGTGGATGCCCTTGGCCGGCCGGATGGACATGGGATGGGTGCCCTCGTCGAGGGCTCGTAGCTCGTCGCTCCACACACCGGCGGCGTTCACCACGACGGGGGCTCGTACATCGATGGAGGCGCCATCGGCTTCGATGGTCACACCCGCCACGGCGCCGTGCGGGTCCTTGCGGATGCCCGTGACGGTGGCGTAGTTCACCACCACGGCACCGTGGGCCGCTGCCGTGCGGGCCACCGTCAGGCAGAGCCTGGCGTCGTCGGCCCGGGCGTCGTAGTAGAGGTACGCCGAGGCGAGGCGCTCGGGCGGCATCGTGGGCAGATGAGCCAACGCTTCGGCGATGGGCATCCGCTCGTGGCGCTTGCCGATCCGTATCCCGCCGGTGAGGTCGTAGCCCCACATCGCCAGGCCGAGAGCCCGGGCGATCTTGGCGCTCACCACCCCGTCGCGGGTGAGGATGGGGATCATGAACGGCAGCACCCGCACCAGGTGGGGGGCGTTGCGGCGGAGCCGCTGGCGTTCGGCGAGGGCCTCGTAGACCAGGCCGACCTCGCCCTGCTGGAGGTACCGCAGGCCGCCGTGGATCAGCTTCGAGCTCTTGGAGGACGTGCCCGAGGCGAAGTCGCCTCGCTCGACCAGTGCGGTGCGCAGGCCCCGACTGGCGGCGTCGAGAGCGACACCCGCGCCGGTGATGCCGCCGCCCACCACGACGACGTCGAAGTCCTCGTCGGCCAGGCGGCGCAGCATGACGCAACGGTCGAAGGGGACCAGGGGAGGCACGCGGTCATCCTAGGAGTGGCCGGCGCGGCGCCAGCCGGCCCACCGTGGCCGAGTTGCTTTCGGACCTCCGGAGCGCCTAGGCCATACGAACTAGATGGCTCACAAGGCCGATTTACCGCCAGTCCACCCCTCCGTCGGGCGCATTTGACGAAAAAGCCGACAAAAGGTCTGGTCAGCGGGCCGATCGGCTTCTACCATGCGGGCGTTCCAGGGGTCCGAAGTCACGCCGGACACGAGGCCAAGCTTGAGGGAACCGCGTTGAGGGAAGCAGCAGTCTGGACGACGAGGGAAGCCGTGTGGCGGGAGCGAGGCGCCTGTAAGGGCCTCGACCCCCAGATCTTCTACCCGGAGACCGACGAGGACGCCGACACCGCCAAGCGGGTCTGCGCCCAGTGCCACGTACAAACCGCCTGCCTGGAGTACGCACTCCAGTTCCGGGAACGGGAGGGCGTGTGGGGCGGCACCACCGAACGGGAGCGCCGCCGCATCATCCGCCAGCGTCGCCGCTCGGCTTAGCTCCGGTGCTGGTCATGGCGTCACGCCGAGCAGGCGCGCGCCCGGATCGACGCCGCCAGCCCCGGCACTAGCCTCGCCCGATGACCACCCTCGCCGACCTCGGCGGCTGGCCCGCGGTGCTGGGTCCGCTGCTCGACCGGCAGGATCTGGCGGCCGAGGCCACCCAGGCGGCCATGGCCGAGATCCTGGAAGGTGCGGCCACGCCGGCCCAACTGGCCGGGTTCGTGATCGCCCTGCGCATGAAGGGCGAGACGGTCGAGGAGCTGAGCGGCCTGCTGGACGCCATGCTGGCGGCGGCCGCCCTGGTCGAGGTGGACGAGGCGCTGCGCGACCGACTCGTCGACGTGGTGGGCACCGGCGGCGACCGCAGCCACACCATCAACGTCTCCACGCTGGCCTCGTTCGTGGTGGCCGGCGCCGGCGTGCCGGTGTGCAAGCACGGCAACCGGGCCGCATCGTCGGCCTGCGGTGCCGCTGACCTGCTGGAAGCACTCGGCGTGAGCCTGGAGTCGGGCCCTGAGGACGTGGCCCGCCTGTTGGCGACGGTCGGCATGGCGTTCTGCTTCGCCCCCCGTTTCCACCCGGCGTTGCGCCATGCCGGGCCGTCACGCCGCGAGCTGGGCGTCCCGACGGCGTTCAACATCCTGGGCCCCATGGCCAACCCGGCGCGAGTGCGACGCCAGGTCGTGGGTCTGGCCGACCCCAGCCTGGCCGAGCGCATGCTGGGCGTCTTGCGTCAGCGGGGCTCGGTGCGGGTCATGATCGTGCACGGCGACGACGGCCTCGACGAGCTCACCACCACATCGACGTCCACGGTGTGGGAGCTGGACGGCGGCGTCGCTCGGACCTGGTCCCTCGATCCGACCGACCTCGGCCTGGCCCGGGCCGACCGCCAGCAGCTCGTCGGTGGGGACGCCGCCACCAATGCCAGGCTGGCGAGGGCGGTGCTGGCCGGCGAGCGGGGCGCCCACCGTGACGTGGTCGTGCTCAACGCCGCCGCCGGCCTCCTGGTCGGGGGAGCGGTGGCGTCGATGGCGGACGGCGTCGCCCTCGCCGGTGCCGTGCTCGACGACGGCCGTGCCGCCGCCATCCTCGATCGCCTGGTCGTCGCCTCCGCGGTGCAGGTGTGAGCGGTGCAGGTGTGAGCGGTGCAGGTGTGAGCGAGGCCGGCGACCATGGGGCGGTGATCAGGGTGCCCGCGTCGTCGGCCAACCTCGGTCCGGGCTTCGACGCGCTGGGCATGGCGCTGTCGCTGCACCTCGCCGTCGGCTTCTGGCACGAGGGCGACGTGCACCCGATCGCGCTGCCCGGTCACCCCACCGTGCACGCGTTCCGGTCGGCCGGCGGGACCGGCCCGTTGTGGGTGCAGTCGCCCATCCCGATGGGTCGGGGTCTCGGCTTCTCGGGTGCGGCGCGCATCGGCGGCCTGGTCGCTGCCCACGTGCAGCGGTGCGGCCGCGAACTCAAGCTGGCCGAGGTGGCCCGCGAGATCCTGGCCCGGGCGACCGAGCTGGAAGGCCACGCCGACAACGTGGCGGCATCGCTCCACGGCGGGGTCGTGGCGACGGCGGCCGGTCGTGCGGTGCGGGTGCCGATGGCGTTGGAGCCGGCGGTGGTGCTCTGGGTGCCGTCGTTCACGACCTCGACCGACCAGTCCCGCACCGCCCTCGGTCGACCGGTGGCGTTCGACGACGCCGTGTTCAACATCGGCCGTACCGCGCTGCTGGTGGCGGCGCTGGCCGCCGGCGACATCGAGGTGCTGCGCACCGCGACCGAGGACCGGTTGCACCAGGACGCCCGCTTCGTCCGGTCCGTGCCGTCACACCTCGCCCTCATGGCGGCCCTGCGCGCCGGCGCGTGGTGCGGCTGGCTCTCCGGCTCGGGCCCGTCGGTGGCGGCGCTGTGCGACCCGGCCGACGCCGAGCGCGTCGCCGGTGCCTACCCGGAAGGGGCGTCGGTGAAGGTCCTCGCCGTCGACAAGGCCGGCGCCACCATCGTGTGATCTTCCAGCCGGGCGATCTCGGCTCGGGCGGCGTCGAGGGCGTCGAGACGGTTGGACACGGCCTGCAGGGCCTCGGGGGTGGGCTCGACGCCGGGCACCAATTCGGCCGCGCGGGCGGCGGCGGTGACCCGATGGGCGAGCACCTCGATGGCGTTGACCTGCTCGGCGATCGATTTGCGGGCGGCGGTGGCGTTCGGGCCCCGAAGCCGGTCGACCACCATGAGATCCCGATCGAGGGCGACCGCGTGGATCTCGATCTCGCGCGCCAGGGCTTCCAAGGCGGACGGTTCGTGGCGGCGACGGCGGCGACGGCGAGGCACGGGCAGCACCAGGTGAAGGGCGGCGACGGCGGCGCGCAGGCGGCGGTGGAGCCGTCCGCAGGCGCTGGGTGACGCCAACCAGTGCGCCGGCGGCCGGATGCGGTGCTGGGGGCTGACCTCGTTGCGGAGCTGGATGCGGTGCCAAGCCGCACCGGTGGCAGCCAGACACAACAGGATGGTCACCAACATCGCGATCCCGATCAAGGCCACGACCTCGCCCATGCCCCCGAGGCTACCGCCGCGCCAGATGGGTGGGGCCCGCACCGGGTTGGAACGACGGCAGGGACCCCACCCGCGACGCCAGCCCGCCGTCACAGTGCTCCAACCGGACGCGCGACGCCTCCGCCTCCAACCAGCCGGCGATGCAGCCGACCTCGTCGGCCAGGGCGAGCGGGAGCGGTCGGTCGCCCGCCGGGGGTTCGGGGCACGACGACAGCGGCAGGGCGGCTTGCACGTCGTCGGTCCAGGTGCGCACGAGCACGCCGTTGTGCACCTCGGCCCCGCCGCCGCGCCGGAAGGCCACGCGCACGACGCCGGCCCGGCGCAGGGAGTCGACCCGGCGCTGGCGGGTGAGCGCCCCGGACAGGGCGGCGGCTCGATCGCGGCACGTCGGCCGCCTCCTCGAAGCGCTCGGCGCGCGCCAGCGCGTCCATGCGGTCGGCCAGCGGGGCGAGCAGCAGGGTGGGCTCGGCGGTGAGACCCCGCACGGCGACGTCGACGAGGCGGCGGTAGGCAACGGCGTCGATGGCGCCGCTGCACGGGCACGTGGCCACGCCGAGCTGCGCGGCCGTGCACGGTGCGTCGCGTACCGGCAGCTTGGACGCCGACAGCCGGGCGGTGCAGCGCCGTAGTGGCACGACGGTCATGATCGCCTCGCTGACCAACCGCGCGCTGGTCGCCGACGGCAGCGGACCGAGGTACAGGCCGCCGTCGTCGCGCGTGGTCTTCACCACGGCGAGGCGCGGGAAGGCTTCGTCCAGCGTGAGCTTCAGGTAGGCGTAGGAGCGCCACCGCTTGGCCACCCGGTTGTAGCGGGGCTGGTGCTCGTGGATGAGCCGGACCTCGGTGACGGCCGCCTCCAGGGTGGTGGCACAGCCGACGTGGCGGATGTCGTGGGTCTCGCGGCAGGAGGGGGCCGATCTTGCGGCGGTCGTCGCCCGAGAAGTACGAGCGCACGCGCTGGCGCAGGTTCGTCGCCTTGCCGACGTAGAGCACCTCCCCGCGCCGATCGACGAACAGGTAGACGCCGGGCGTGCGCGGCAGCGTGGTGGTGAGGCGGAGCTTGGCCACCTGGGGGTGACCGCCGAGGCGGGGCAGGGCGATGAGGTCGTCGAGCCCGAGCACCCCGAAGGCCGCCGCCCGCTCCAGGAGCAGGTGGAGCAGGTCGGTGGTGGCGAGGGCGTCGTCGAGGGCGCGGTGGGTCGGTTTGTGGTCGAGACGGAAGCGGCTGGCCAGGGTGCCCAGGCGGCAGTTCGGCACCTCGTCGCGCACGAGCCGCCGGGCCAGCGCGCACGTGTCGACGATGGGGTTGGGCAGTCTGGGCCAGCCGTAGCGCTCCAGCGCGGCGTCCAGGAACGACACGTCGAAGCGCACGTTGTGGCCGACGATGACCGCGCCGGCGACGAACTCGGCCAGCGCGTCGAGCACCGCCTCGATGCGGGGCGCCGGCACCACCATCGCCTGGGTGATGCCGGTGAGCATCGTGATCTCGGGCGGGATGACAGCTCCGGGGTTCACGAGGGTGTGGAAGGTGCCGAGCAGCTCGCCGCCGCGCACGCGCACCGCCCCGATCTCTGTGATGCCGCACGACTGGGCCGACGCGCCGGTGGTCTCGAGGTCGAGCACGCAGAAGGTGGTGGCGGCCAGCGGCGTGCCGAGGTCGTCGAACGAGCGCTGCACGGGCGCACGATACGGGGGAACGTACGTTCGAAGCAAGAACAGGTGTTCGGGCAGGTCAGCGAGCATGCCCCGCCGGTACGATGCGCACATGGCGGTCCGGTACCGCTGCACCTCGTGCGGCAACATCACCCGGTTCGATGTCGTGGCCACCAGGCGCACGCGCGCGTTCCATCACTTCACCACCGGAGGCGATCTGGCGGTCGAGGACGAGGAACTGCTGGACGAGACGGTGGAGGCGGTCACGTGCCGCTGGTGTGGTCCGGCCGGTGCGGTGGAGGTGCTGGCCGACTCCGACGGCGAGGTCGTGCGCTGAGCGAGCTGTCCATCCCGGACGAGTCGCTGCGACCGGTCATCGAGGTCGCCTTCGCGGTGGCCGTGGCCGGTGCCCGCCTGCGGCCGCCCGTGCCCAGCCCGCCGGCGATGAAGCCCTACCTCCGCTTCCAGAAGCTGCCCAGCGCCGCCCTCGGTCCGGTGCGCCGAGCCGTCGATGGCGACGACGAGTTCCGCCTGCGCATCGCGTCCGTCGTCGACGAGGAGCTGGCCGGGCGCCTCGGCTGGTTGTGGCTGCACCGGCCCGACGGTTGGGTCGACGAGGCCAACGAACTGGTCGCCGCCGAGCAGGCCGGTGAGACGGCGGCCACCGACGAGCGCCGCGAGCGCGCCGCCAGCAAGCGGGTCGATGCGGCCGAGGCGGCAACGCGGCGAGCCACCGGCGAGCTGGCGGCGGTCAAGGCGGAGCTGGCCAGCGAGCACGAGCGCAGGGTGGAGCTGGAGGCCGGGCGGGCGCGGCTGGAGCGCAAGGTCGCGCAGCTCGAGGTGGAGCTGGGTGGGGCGCGCCGGCGTGCCGCGCACGCCGAGGACGAGCTGGCGGCGGCCAACGCCAGGCTGACCGCCGCCGGTGAGCGCGCCGGCGACACCGAGGCCCGCGTGGCCGTGGTGGAGGCGCAGCTGGCCGAGGCCGAGGCGCGGGCGCGGGTGGCCGAAGCGGCACTGGAGCTGGCCCGGCGCGGTGCCGAGGCCCCGGCGAGCCTGCCGACGCTCGTCGCCGAGCGCGTCGTGGCGCCCTTGGTCGCGGTGACGTCCGACAACCGCGCGCTGGTCGACGCGCTCCGCGACGCGGCGTCGGCGACCGAGCGTCTGGGGGCGGCGCTGGCGGCCGCCGCCGCTGCCGTCGGGCCGCCGGCTCTCACCGACCAGGCGTGCCCGCCCGAGCGGGCCCCCGGGGCGGAGCGATCGCCGTCTCGCCGGCGCCGGGCCCGGCGCCAGCCGCTGCCCCTACCGGGAGGGGTGTTCGCCGACACGATCCAGGCCGCCACCCATCTGGTCCGCCAGCCTGGCGTCCTGCTCGTGGTCGACGGCTACAACGCGGCCAAGCGGGGCTGGCCCGACGAGGCGCTGGCGGTGCAGCGGGAGCGGCTCCTGGACGCCCTCGACGAGCTGACGGCGCGCCACGGCACCGCCGTGCACGTCGTGTTCGACGGCGCCGACGTCTGGACGGCGCCGCCGGGGCGGCGGCGCCTGCGCATCGAGTTCTCGCCGGCGGGGGTGACGGCCGACGACGTGATCGTGGAGCTCGTGGGGTCGCTCCCGGTGGACCGGCCGGTGGTGGTGGCCACGAACGACGGCGAGGTCCGCGCCGGGGCTCGGGCGGGCGGCGCCAACGTGATCTCGTCGGAGCAGCTGCTCGCCGTCGCCCGCCGCTGACACTGGGCGTCGACGGCGCGCCTCCCCGGAAACTCCAGTACACCCCCGCGTCAGAGTGCTCGTGGGTGGAGGAGGGGTGATCGTGCACCGACGAGGAGGAACGAGGACCGATGACCGACGTGACGGTGATCGACTGCGACGAATGCGTGATGCAGCACACGAGCGCCTGCGACGACTGCGTGGTCACCGCGCTGTGCGGGCGGACCGACGACGAAGCGCTGGTGCTCGACGGGGCCGAGGCACAGGTGTTGCGCCTCCTGTCGACGGCCGGTCTGGTCCCGGCTCTGCGACACCGCCGCCTGCGGTGATCTGGCGTTGCGCCGGCACCCGCCGCACGGTTCCCGGGCCCCGCCCGGTCAACCCGGTGCTCGGATGGCACCGGGCTACCGTGGCGCGGTGCTGGTGCCGCCCGATGCCGAGGAGCTGCGCGCCATCGGCCTGGCGGCGGGGCTCGACGCCGTGGGCGTGGCGCCGGCCGATCCCTTCGAGGGCACCCGCCGCCATCTCCAGACGCGCAAGGCGGCCGGGCTGCACGGCGGCATGGCCTTCACCTACCGCAATCCGGCCCGGTCCACCGACCCGAGCGCCGCCCTGCCCGGGGCGCGCGCCTTGGTGGTGGCGGCGCGCTCGTACAAGCGCGACGAAGGCGACGAGCCCGGCGCGCCCGCTGAAGGGAAGCCCGCCGGGCGGGTGGCGCGGTACGCCTGGATCGACCACTACGCGCTCTTGCGCGAGGGGCTCCGTGCCGTAGCGGCGCGACTCGTCGACGATGGTTGGCGGGCGCTCGTCCTGGCCGACGACAACAGCCTCGTCGATCGCGAGGCGGCCCATCGAGCCGGCCTGGGCTGGTACGGCAAGAACGCCAACGTGCTGCTGCCCGGGCTGGGCTCATGGTTCGTGCTGGGCTCCGTGGTCACCGACGCGCCGCTCCCGCCTTCGGTCGCGCCGGTACCCGACGGCTGCGGCGCCTGCCGGCGCTGCCTCGACGGCTGCCCCACCGGCGCCATCGTCGCCCCGGGCGTGGTCGACGCCCGTCGCTGCCTGGCCTGGTTGGTGCAGCAGGCGGGCCCGTTTCCGTTGGCCTATCGCAGGGCGCTCGGTGACCGCATCTACGGCTGCGACGACTGCCAGGAGGTGTGCCCGCCCAACGCCCTCGCTGAGCGCCGCCGCCGGCTCCCGCCCCACCGCGGCGACGGCGCGCCCCAGGCATGGGTGCCGCTGCTGGAGCTGCTGCGCGCCTCGGACACCGAGCTGCTGGAGCGGCACGGGCGTTGGTACATCGCCGGGCGTGACCCCCGCTGGCTGCGGCGCAACGCCCTCGTGGCGCTGGGCAACGTCGGCGACGGCGACGATCCCGACGTCGAGGCGGCCCTGCGCGCCGCGCTGAGCGGCGACGACGAGCTGCTGCGAGAGCATGCGGCGTGGGCGGCGGCCCAGCTCGGGCGCCCCGACCTCTTGCAGCGCGCGTCCCTCGGATCGTGAGCCACCTCCTCGTCACGAACGACTTCCCGCCCAAGGTCGGAGGCATCCAGTCGTACCTCTGGGAGCTGTGGCGGCGACTGCCGCCCGACGAGTTCGTGGTGCTGACCACCCCCTACGACGGGAGCCCCGAGTGGGACCGCGCCCAGCCGTTCGCCGTCGTGCGCAGTCGCGAGCGCGTGCTGCTGCCCACGCCGAGCCTTCGCCGGCGGATCGATCATCTGGCCGACGAGGCCGGCTCGGCCGTCGTGGTCCTCGATCCGGCCCTGCCCCTCGGTCAGGTCGGCCCGTCGCTGCGCCACCGCTACGCCGTCGTCGTCCACGGCGCCGAGGTCACGGTGCCCGGCCGCCTGCCCGGCAGCCGCACGCTCCTGCGGCGCGTCCTGCGGGGCGCCGGCCTCGTGATCGCCGCCGGCGGCTACCCCGCGGCCGAGGCCGCCCGCGCCGCCGGCGCCAAGTTGCCCACCGTCGTCGTCCCGCCCGGCGTCGACATCGAGCGCTTCCAGCCGCTCGACGACGCGGCCCGGGCCGCCGTGCGTCGCCGCCTCGGCCTCCCCACCGACGTGCCGCTCGTCGTCGCCATCAGCCGCCTCGTGCCCCGCAAGGGCTTCGACATCCTCATCGCCGCGGCGGAGCGCCTGGCCGCCACGGGCCGGCCCCTGGCCGTCGCCATCGCTGGGAGTGGCCGCGACGAGCCCCGCCTGCGGCGCCTGGCTGCCGCCGGCACCGCGACCGTCCACTTCCTGGGCCGGGTGCCGGACGCCGATCTCCCCGCGCTGTACGGGTGTGCCGACGTGTTCGCCATGTGCTGCCGTGATCGCTGGAACGGCCTGGAGCAGGAAGGTTTCGGCATCGTCTTCGTCGAGGCGGCGGCCGCTGGCGTGCCCCAAGTAGCCGGCGACAGCGGCGGGGCGGCCGAGGCGGTGACCGATGGCGAGACGGGCATCGTGGTCCGCCATCCCCAAGATCCCGAGGCGGTGGCCATCGCGCTGGCCCGCCTTCTCGATGATCCTGGCCTGCGCTGCCGCCTCGGTGTCGCCGCCCGGGAACGGGCGGTGAAAGCGTTCTCCTACGACCTCTTGGCGGCCCGTCTCGGTGCTGCCTTGCGTGCCCTGGCATCATCGTGAGGTGCCCGGTCGCCGCGTCATCCAGCTGTCGGTCGTCGGCACGGTGCTGTTCACGGTGGTCAGCGTGGTCGAGGTGCTGGTCATGGACTGGACCAGGCCGATCGCCGTAGTACTCGACCTGGTCCTGTTCGGCATCGGCTGCACGGCGTTCCTCGGTGCCTACGCCATCGCCATCGGACGCAGCCGCACCGACGAGATCGGCGTGGCGTCCTTGTATTTCCTCACCAATCGCGTGGCTCCTAACACTGTGCGTGCCTGGCTGCTCGGTGCCTTCGCGGTGCAGTGCATCGTTGCCGTGACGGCGGCATCGGTCCGGCCATTCACGACCGCCGCGTTCGGCGTGCTAGTACCGATGTTCGGGCTGGGCCTCAACGGCGTCTGGGCTGCTCGTCACGGCACCTTCGGACCCCGCGTCCGGCTCGATGCCACCGAAGCACGGGCCGATGCATCCACGGAGACGGAGATCGAGCAGAATGCAAACCATGGCTGAGTCGGCGACCCAGACCATCACGATCGAAGCGCCCCTCGCTGACTGCTTCGCTATCGCGACGGACTTCGAGCACTACCCCGAGTGGGCCCACGACGTGAAGGAAGCCGTCGTCAAGGAGCGCGACCACCTCGAGCGGGCCACGGAGGTCGAGTTCCGCGCGTCGGCTCTCGGTCGCAGCACGCACTACACCCTGCATTACGACTACTCCGACGCCCCGGGCCGCATCTCCTGGAAGCTCGTGCAAGGTGACATCATGCGGGCCTGCGAGGGCTCCTACATCTTCACGCCGTCGGCGTCTGGCCCGGCGGCGACCGATGTCGTCTACGAGCTGTCGATCGAGCTGGTCGTGCCGCTCCCCGGCTTCGTGAAGCGCCGCGCCGAGGTCCGCATCCTCAACACCGTGAAGGAGCTCAAGACCCGCGCCGAATCGTGACGGTCGCCGGGTCGCCACACACTGGCCTACCATCGCGCTCTCCGGCGAAGGAGGCTGGTGCATGACCACGGTCACCGAGGACACGGTTCGAGCCCTCGCTGCCTTCCGGGGAACCGATGCGCCCGTCACGACGTGCTATCTCGACGTCGACGGCCGGCACCTCACGACCCATCGTGAGCTGCAGCACGCGTTCGGGGCGCTCGTTCGCCGAGCACGGCTCAACGGCCACGCCCATCCCTCGGTCGTCAAGGACGTGCAGCTCATGGAGCGCCACGTGCGCGGCTTGAAGCGGGCCCGGGCGCGCGGCTTGGCCATGTTCTCGTGCAGTGCCGACGGGTTCTGGGAGGTCCACGAGTTCCCCATGCCGGTCACGAGTCAGCTCCTCGTGCACGACACGCCGTGCGTGCGTCAGCTGGAAGACGTGGTCGACCGGTCCATTCGTCTCGGGGTGCTCATCACCGATCGGCAGCGCGCCCGCATGTTCGTGTACGAGTTGGGCGAGGTGGTGGAGCGCATGGAGGTGGTCGATCCGCTCGTGCGCGACGGCACCGACCAGCGCGGCGATCTCGTCAAGACCCGCCTCGGGAGCCAGCGCCAGGAGCAGGTTCACCAACACGTGAAGCACGCCGCCCAGTGCGCCTTCGACCTCTACCGCGACGCCGGCTTCGAGCGACTGGTCATCGGCGCGCCCACGCCCGACGTGCTGACCGACCTCGAACAGGCGTTGCATCCGTACCTCCGCGAACGCGTCGCCGAGCGCCTGCAGGTTCCCATCGGGCTGGGCGAGGAGCAGCTCGGTCACCTGGTGCGTGACGTCGAGGGCGTCATCGAGCGACGCGACGAAGCCGCGCTCGTGGCTCGCCTCCGCGACGCCGCCGACACGACGGGTGGCGTTGCCGGTCTGGTCGACACCCTCCGAGCCGTGGGCGAGCGCCGAGTGGACCGACTGTTCGTGTCCCGGGGCTATGCCGTCGAAGGGTGGCGCTGCAACGGCTGCGGTTGCCTCGCTCCGGTCGGCCGGCGGTGCCCGGCATGCGGTGACGACATGGTGCACGTCGACGACGTCGTCGAAGACGCCGTGCAGGAAGCGCTGGCCCAGAACTGCCGGGTTACGGTGCTCGTCGACAGCGCCGATCTCGACGTGCTGGGGCGCATCGGCGCACTGCTTCGGTTCTGAGTTGCTTCGCGCCGGGGTCGACATCGGCGGGACGAAGTGTCTCGGCGTCGTGGTCGACGCCGGCGGAGCGGTGCTGCGCGAGGCGCGCCTGCCCACGCCGTACGGGCCCGCAGGAGTGCTGGAGGTGCTGGACGAGCTGGCCGGCATCCTCGCACCGTTCGACTCGTTCGGGGTGGGGGCGGCGGGGCTGGTGTCGCTCGACGGCGTGTGGCGGGCGGCGCCCAACGTCGGCGGCGTGTGGGAATTCCCGGTCCGCGACGAGCTCGCCGCCCGGTTCGCCTGCCCCGTGCTGGTGGACAACGACGCCACCTGCGCGACCCTCGCCGAATGGCAGGTCGGCGCCGCCCTTGGTGCGTCGGACGTGGTGCTGGTCACACTGGGCACCGGCATCGGCGGGGGGATGGTGTCCAACGGCCAGTTGGTGCGCGGCGCCAACGGCTTCGCCGGTGAGCCCGGGCACATGGTCGTCGACCCGAACGGGCCGCCGTGCGTGTGCGGGCGGCGGGGCTGCTGGGAACGGTTCGCGTCAGGTTCGGGGCTGGCCCGCCTGGCCCGCGAAGCGGCGACGGGCGGGCGCCTGGCTCGGGTCGTGGCGCTGGCCGGCGATGCCGAGGCCGTGCGCGGTGAGCACGTCCAGTCGGCTGCCCGCGAGGGCGACCACGACGCCCTGATGGTGATCGATCAGTGGGCGTGGTGGGTGGCGCTCGGGTTGGTGAACCTCACGAACCTGCTCGATCCCGATGTGCTGGTCATGGGTGGCGGCCTGGCCGGCGCGGTCGACCTGGTGCTGGCCCCCGTGCGGCGGCACTTCGGCGATCTGCTCTACGCACCCGCCCACCGCCGGCACCCGCGCATCGAGATGGCCGCCCTCGGCGAACACTCCGCCGCCATCGGTGCCGCCCTGCTGTGAGCCGGGTCGGCTGGGTCACGCCGATCACGACAAATTCACGATCGAGGCAACACAACCCGAAAGACGGCGACCACCGAGCCCAGTCCGAGCGAGGTGAGGGCGGCGGTTGTGCGGGCCGCTCGCGGCCCGCTGGCGGCCCAGCGGGGCGGCGTGCCGACGAAGAACCGATTGTCGGAGCGAAGCGAGCGGGCGCCGAAGGTTGTGCGGGCCGCTCGCGGCCCGCTGGCGGCCCAGCGGGGCGGCGTGCCGACGAAGAACCGATTGTCGGAGCGAAGCGAGCGGGCGCCGAAGGTTGTGCGGGCCGCCCGCGGCCCGCTGGCGCCCCAGCGGGGCGGCGTGCCGACGAAGAACCGATTGTCCGAGCGAAGCGAGCGGGCGCCGAAGGCGCCCCAGAATCACGGGTTGTAGCGCTGCTTCGAGGCGCGGATCTCGTTCCACGCCGCCTCGCGCCCCTCGAAGCCGTGCGTCGTCGACGTCTTGCCGGGCTCCAGCATCTTGTACATGTCGAAGAAGTTCTCGATCTCGGCCAGCAGGCTGGGTGGCAGATCCTCGAGGTCGTAGGTCTTCTGCCAGCGGGGCTCGGTGGGCGGGACGCACAGGATCTTGGCGTCGGGACCGGCCTCGTCCTGCATCCACATGACCCCGACGGGCCGGGCCTCCACCCACACCCCCGGGAAGACCGAGTCCTCCAGGAGCACCAGCGCGTCGAGCGGATCGCCGTCCTCGCCCAGCGTGTTGGGCAGGAACCCGTAGTCCGCCGGATAGACGGTGGCCGAGAAGAGACGGCGGTCCAAGAACACGTGGCCGCTCTCGTGATCGATCTCGTACTTGTTGCGGCTGCCGCGGGGGATCTCGATCACCACGTGGACACAGCCCTCGCGAGGGTTCTTCATCGCCGCCATCATTGCGGGTATTGACCCCGGCCGCCGACGGCGCCGCCGGTACCGTTTCCACCATGGAGTTCCGCCGGATCACGAACCTGCCCCCGTACGTGTTCACCATCATCAACAACTTGAAGATGGAGGCACGGCGGGAAGGCGTCGACGTGGTGGACCTCGGCTTCGGCAACCCGGACATCCCCTCACCGGAGATCGCCGTCGAGAAGCTGGGCGAGGCCGCCCGCATCTCCCGCAACCACCGCTACTCCATGTCCAAGGGCCTGCCCAACCTCCGCCTGGCGGTGGCCCGGTTGTACGAGCGCAACTGGGGGGTCACCCTTGACCCCGAGACCGAGATCACCAACACCATCGGGTCGAAGGAGGGCTTCAGCCACCTGATGTGGGTCCTGCTGCAATCGGGTGACGCCGCCATCGTGCCCGCCCCGAGCTACCCGATCCACATCTACGGCCCGTTGTTCGCCGGTGCCGACTTGCGCCAGATCCCGATGCGCACCGACGCCGACTTCCTGGAAGGACTGGAGGCGGCGTGGGCCATCGGCTGGCCGAAGCCACGAGTCCTCGTCATCTCGTTCCCGCACAACCCGACGGGCGCCTGCGTGGATCTGGCGTTCATGCAGCGGGTCGTCGACTTCTGCCGTGAGCACGAGATGATCGTGGTGCACGACTTCGCGTATGCCGACGTCGGCTTCGATGGGTACCGGCCCCCCTCCATCCTCCAGGCCGACGGCGCCAAGGACTGTGCCGTCGAGCTGTACTCCATGACGAAGAGCTTCTCCATGGCCGGCTGGCGGGTGGCGTTCCTGTCGGGCAACCGTGACGTCGTGGCCGCCCTCGTCAAGCTGAAGACCTATCTCGACTACGGCACCTTCCAGCCCATCCAGATCGCCGCCACCGTCACGATGAACGAGGCCTCCGACTACCCGAAGGAGGTCTGCTCCATCTACGAGAGCCGCCGCGACGCGCTGTGCGACGGACTGGCCCGCATCGGGTGGGACATGCCCAAGCCGGCCGGCACCATGTTCGTGTGGGCGCCCATCCCGGAGCCCTACAAGGAGCTGGACTCGGTGGAGTTCGCATCCATGCTGGTCCGTGACTGCGCCGTGGCCATCTCGCCGGGCGAAGGCTTCGGCCCCGGGGGCGAGGGCTTCGTGCGCTTCGCCCTCATCGAGAACGAACAGCGCATCTCCCAGGCCATCCGCAACCTCCGCAAGGGCCTCACCAAGCTGTAGGGCCCGCGGCGGTGGCCTTCACGAAGCTGTCACCGAGCGGTCATCTTCGGTAGCCCCAGCCTGGATACCGTCGCTCGGTGCCCACGTATCTTGTGCGCGTCTGGCTACCGGACCGGCCTGGCGCTCTCGGCCAGGTGGCCAGCCGCATCGGGGCGGTGCGCGGCGACGTCGTCGGCATCGAGATCCTGGAGCGAGGCGGGGGCCGGGCCATCGACGAGCTCGTGGTCGCGCTGCCCGAAGACGAGCTGCTGGACCTGCTCGTGGCCGAGATCAGCCAGGTCGACGGCGTCGACGTGGAGGACGTGCGCTCCCTCGGCTCGGACCGCCACGAACCCGGGCTGACCGCGCTGCTGACCGCGGCCCGGCTGGTGGAGGCCAACGACGCCGACGTCGTGCTGAAGCTCCTCTGCGAGCACACCGTGGCCGACTTCGAGTGCGACTGGGCGATGGCGCTCCGGTTGGATCCGGCCGGCGCACTGATCGCCGTCGGCGACGCTCCGTCGGCGGCCTGGGTGGCTGCCTTCGTCCACGGCTCCCGCCACCTCGACGCCAACATCGACGGTGACGCCGGCCCCGACGACGTGGCCTGGGCCGATCTGCCCGCGGCCGGTCTGGCCCTCGCCGTCGGGCGCAAGGGGCGACCGTTCCGGTGGCGCGAGCGGCGCCAGCTGGCCACGCTCGCCCGCATCGCCGATCGCTATTCGAGCACGGCATCGCACCGCCCTCGCTGACACTTTTCAGCGAACCGACAGCGCGTTGTCCGTCACATACGAGGTCCAAGCGAATCAGTTGCGGCGGTGGAAGGCTCTCGAGCGTGACGCCGACTGCCGTGATCCGAGGACCGGGAATCGCCTGCTGTTCTAAGTCGTGCCCGAGCCCAAGACCGTGAAGAACCGGGTCCGCATCGACATCCACGCTCCCCGACGGACAGCAGGCGGACCAGGTCGAACGACTCATCGCCCTCGGTGCGAGCAGACTTTACGATGGCCGTCAGGGACCTCAGACGTGGGTGACGATGGCCGACCCTGAGGGCAACGAGTTCTGCGTGGCGTAGCGGGACCGTTCGCTGGCGCCGGCCGGCCGGGCGGGAAGATGGCCCCAGGGCCGGGCGGAGGCGTAACCAATGCGACGGATGACCTCGTTGGTGGCCCTGACGGTCCTCGCGGCGGCGATCCCCGTGGTGGCGTCGACGACCGCCGTCGCGGTGGCGGCGACGGCGTCGATCAGTGGCCTCGTGACCGGGCCGGGCGGCGCTGCTCTGGGTGGGGTGACCGTCCGCATCGGCGACGTCTACGCCTCGGGGCCGCCTCGACCCGCCTGTACGGCCGCTGGGCAGACGCTCACCGCACCGGACGGTACCTGGACGATCGGCCAGCTCGGGCCGTTCCAGGACTGTCCCGTGTCGTTCATCCCGCCGCCGGGTTCGGGGCTGGCCGCTGAGGAGTACAACGACAAGGCGTCGCCGGCCGAGGCGACCCTGCTGGCGGCCGGTCCGGGCGCGTCCCTCACCGGCGTCAGCGCGCAGCTGGCCCCCGGCGGGACGATCAGTGGCCGGGTCGTCGCCCCCGGCGGCGTGCCCCTCACCGATGTCCAGGTCGACCTGACCTTCGCTGATGGGTCACCGGGACCGGACGTCTTCGCCACGACGGGCGGCAGCGGGACGTTCTCGTTGAATCCGTTGAAGGCCGAGACGTACGCCATCACGCTCCACGCCGCCGACAACGAGCACGCCTACCAGGGTCCAGCGATCCGCCCCGTGGTGATCGACGGTGCCGTCACCGCGCTCGGCGACATCGTGATGACGCCGATCGTGCGGCCCACGATCACCGCCGTCAGCCCGACGCTGCTACCCCGCACCATCCACTCGAAGGTGACGGTCATCGGCACTGGCTTCCAGCCGGGGGCCAAGCTTCGGATGTACATGCTGGACATGGACGACGTGACCGTCTCGGATGTGGAGGTGGTGAACGACCACACCATCACGGCCGACGTGGTACCCAGCGCAGCGTCGACCCTCGGGCCGTGGACGTTCGAGGTGGCCAACCCCGACACGGGCTTCGGCCAGTGCACCGGCTGCGCGTCCGTCGTTGCCGCGCCCACCACCCCGCAGGCGGTGTCCTGGTCGTTGCTCCCGACCGCGCTCGTCGAAGGCGAGGAGACGATGGTCCGTGCGGTCGCCACATCCGGGCTGCCGGTCACGATTACCGCCACGGGGGCGTGCACGGGCTCTGGCACCGACCGGTACGGCCATGGTGACGGCCACCGCGGTGGGCAACTGCGTGGTGAGCGCCGAGCAGTTCGGCGACGCGACGTTCCTGCCCGCCGGGCTGCAGCAGGTCGTTGCCGTGGGTTCGTCGTTTGTGTCGGTGGCGCCGGTGCGGTTGTTGGATACGCGTGGTGGGGTGAAGCCGGGTGCGGGGGAGACGGTGGAGGTGGGGGTGCCGTCGGGTGCGGGGGCGGTGGTGTTGAACGTGACGGGGACGGAGGCGTCGGGGGACGGGTTTGTGACGGTGTGGCCGTGTGGGCAGGAGCGGCCGGTGGCGTCGAGTCTGAATTTGGTTGCGGGTGGGACGAGTCCGAATGCGGTGGTGTCGAAGGTGGGGGCGGGTCAGAAGGTGTGTTTGTTCACCCAGTCCGGCACGCATCTGCTGGCTGATCTGACGGGCTACTTCCCGGTGGGTTCGTCGTTTGTGTCGGTGGCGCCGGTGCGGTTGTTGGATACGCGTGGTGGGGTGAAGCCGGGTGCGGGGGAGACGGTGGAGGTGGGGGTGCCGTCGGGTGCGGGGGCGGTGGTGTTGAACGTGACGGGGACGGAGGCGTCGGGGGACGGGTTTGTGACGGTGTGGCCGTGTGGGCAGGAGCGGCCGGTGGCGTCGAGTCTGAATTTGGTTGCGGGTGGGACGAGTCCGAATGCGGTGGTGTCGAAGGTGGGGGCGGGTCAGAAGGTGTGTTTGTTCACCCAGTCCGGCACGCATCTGCTGGCTGATCTGACGGGCTACTTCCCGGCCTGACGCTCCCAGCGGCGCGACCGCTCCACTGCCCGCTGCCACTGCTCGTAGGCCGCATCGGCGGCACTGCGGTCCGGGTCCGGCTCGAAGGCGGCATCGAGCTGCCACTGGGCGGCGACCTCGTCGAGACCACCCCACACGCCCTCGGCCAGCCCGGCCAGATAGGCGGCCCCGATGGCGGTCGTCTCCTCGCTGCGGGGCCGGCTCACCACGACGCCGAGCTGATCAGCCTGGAGTTGCAGCAGGAGATCCATCACCGCGGCGCCGCCGTCGACCCGTAGCGCCGTCACCTCGCAACCGGCGGCCTTGGCCATGGCGTCCACCACGTCGCGGGTCTGGTACGCCATCGCCTCCACCACGGCCCGCGCCAGGTGGGCGCGGGTCGTGCCCTTGCTGATCCCCACGATCGTGCCGCGTGCGTACGGGTCCCAGTACGGGCTGCCGAGGCCGGTGAAGGCCGGGACCACCACGGCGCCGGCGGTGTCGGGCACCGAGGCGGCCAGGGCCTCGACCTCGGAGGCCGCGCCGATCACGCCCAAGCCGTCGCGAAGCCACTGCACGGCGGCGCCGGTCACGAAGATGGCCCCCTCGAGGGCGTAGGCCACGGTGCCGTCGGCCAGCTCCCACGCCACCGAGGTCAGCAGGCCGTCGACCGGCGGCGGGTGCTCGGGTCCCGCGTTCATCAGGACGAAGCTGCCGGTGCCGTAGGTGTTCTTGGCCATGCCCGGCAGGAAGCACGCCTGCCCGAACAGCGCCGCCGCCTGATCGCCGGCCACACCGGCCACGGGGATGCCGGCGGGCACGCCGTCACCTTCGACGGTGACACCGAAGCGGCCGCTCGACGGTCGTACCTCGGCCAGGGCGCTGAGGGGGACGCCGAACAGTGCGGCCAGGTCCTCGTTCCAGGCCCGAGCGCCGATGTCGAACAACATGGTGCGACTGGCGTTCGACGCATCAGTGGCGAACGCGGTGCCCCCGGTGAGCTGCCACAGCACCCACGAGTCGACCGTGCCCAAGGCGAGATCGGGGCCTGCGGTCACACCGCCCTCGGTCAGGAGCCAGTTCATCTTCGTGGCCGAGAAGTACGGGTCGAGCACCAGCCCGGTGTGGCGGCGCACGAAGGGGAGGTGCCCGGCGGCGGCCAGGTCGTCGCACCGCCCGGCCGTGCGGCGGTCCTGCCAGACGATGGCGCGATGCAGCGGCCGCCCGGTGCGCCGGTCCCACGCCACGACCGTCTCGCGCTGGTTGGTGATCCCGATGGCAGCGACCGGGCCGTCCAGTTCGGCAACCACCGCCGCCAACGTGGCCCGCACCGCGGCGGCGATGTCGTCGGCGTCGTGTTCGACCCACCCGGGCTGTGGGTAGTGCTGCGGGAACTCGCGGTACGAGGCGGTCCGGACGGCACCCGCTTCGTCGATGGCGAGGCTGCGTACGCCCGTGGTGCCGGCGTCGACGGCGATGACGAAGGCCACGGCGGCAACCGTCAGCGGCGGGTGGTCTTGGCCTTGTGGTTGGTGGCGTTGGTCCGGCGCGTGGGCGGCGGCTTGTGACGGCCCGGCGTGGCGCTGGCACCGCGGCCACCGCCCTTGGCGGCCGCCTTGGCCGCCCGCTTCTCGGCCGCCGCCGCCGCCACCGCGGCGCGCTCCTCACGCGACTGGAACATGGGCGGGTTCCAGCCGAACTTCACCATGAGGGCGGCCAACGCGGCGTACACGGCGCCGCCGGAGAGCACCCCGACGAGCAGGCCGGGTTGGAACCCGCCTCCCACGACGGAGAACAAACCCACGGCGACGACGGCGTACAGGGCGAACGGCGTCAGCACCTTCTTCCACGGCACTCGTCGGCTCGCGTCAAAGGCCACGGACACGTACCGTACTGGGCGTGAGAGTCGGTGTGATGACGGGAGGTGGTGACTGTCCGGGCTTGAACGCCGTCATCCGGGCCGTCGTCCGCAAGGGGGAAACCCACTACGGCGACGAGATCCTCGGGTTCGTCGATGCGTGGGATGGCGTGATGGGGCGAGTGACCATGCCGCTCGACGTGCGCTCGCTGCGCGGCATGCTGCCGCGTGGGGGCACGCTGCTGGGCACCCGCCGGGGCAGCCCGTTCGACCGGCCCGACGGTCTGTCGCTGGTGAAGGCCACCTTCGAGGAGATGGGCCTCGACGCCCTCATCGTGATCGGCGGCAACGGCTCGCTGACCGTGTCCCACCTGTTGTGGGACCAGCTCGGCCTGCCCATCGTGGGCGTCCCCAAGACCATCGACAACGACATCGAGGGCACGCAGGTCACTTTCGGCTTCCACACGGCGGTGCAGATCGCCACCGACGCCATCGACCGGCTCCACACCACCGCCGAGAGCCACGATCGGGTCATGGTCGTGGAGGTGATGGGTCGCCATGCCGGTTGGATCGCCACGTATGCCGGCATCGCCGGCGGGGCCACGGTGATCCTCATCCCCGAACAGCCGTTCGACATCGACGAGGTGTGCGCCATCTTGCGGCGCCGCCACGAGCGCGGCCGGTTCGCCTCCATCGTGGTCGTGGCCGAAGGCGCCGAGCCCAGGCCAGGCACGTTCGGTGTGGGGGAGCGCCGCATCGACCAGCATGGTCACGCCCGCTTGGCCGGCACCGCCTACGAGATCGCGCCCGAGATCGAGGTCCGCACGGGGTTCGAGACCCGGGTCGTGATGCTGGGCCACGTGCAGCGCGGGGGCACGCCGTGCGCCTACGACCGCGTCCTGTCGACGCGTTACGGGCTGGCCGCCATCGACGCCGTCCACCAGCAGGCGTGGGGCGAGATGGTGGTGTTCCGGGAGCAGCGCATCGAGCGCGCTCCCATGGCGGTGTGCGTGGGCCGCACCCGCCAGATGGACATGGCGATGTACCACGAGGTGGCCGAGATCTTCTTCGGCTGAACCGGGCCGTTCGAGGAAGTTTGTTTGCCTGACTAACTATCCTCCGGCATACTGGTCGGGTGCCTGACGAAGCCACCGCGACCCTCACCGTCTCCGAGACCGGCGTCTCCGAGAGCGCCGACATCTCCGAGACGGCCGGGCGCCTGCGCATCTCCATCGCCCGGCTGGCCCGAGTGCTGCGCCGCCAGAACGTCGACAGTCTGGGCGCCACCCTCGACGCGGCGCTGGCCACGATCGACCGGGAAGGCCCCATCACCCTGGGCGAGCTGGCCGCCATCGAGCAGATCGCGCCGCCCAGCGTCACCCGCATCGCCGCCAAGCTGGAGGAGGCGGGTTACGTCGTGCGCCGCTTCGACGGCCGAGACCGCCGGGTGTGCCGGGTGGAGCTGACGCCGGAAGGTCGCCGCCAGGTGGCCGACAACCGCAGCCGTCGCCACGCCTGGCTGGCCGGCCAGCTCGAGCAACTACCGCCCCAGGAGCTGGCCGCCTTGGTCCGCGCCCTCGACGTGCTCGACCATCTGAGCGCCGGCGGCACCGGCAAGGAGCCGTCGTGAAGCGTCTCGCCGCCGCCGGCCGCGGCACCTTCCGGTCGTTGCGCTCACGGAACTTCCGCCTCTTCTTCTTCGGCCAGGGGATCTCGCAGGTCGGGAACTGGCTCACCTTGGTGGCCCAGGCCCTGCTCGTGCTCAAGCTCACCGGGAACGGCTTCGACGTCGGCGTGCTCACGGCCTGCCAGTTCGCGCCGGTGCTCCTCCTCGGGGCGTGGGCCGGGCTGATCGCCGACCGCGCCGACAAGCGCCGCCTGCTCATCGGCGTGCAGTGCTTCGCGATGGCGCAGTCGTTCGCGCTGGCCGCCCTCGCCTTCAGCGGCAACCCGCCCGTCGCCGCCATCTATCTCGTGGCCATCGCCGGCGGTATCGCCACCGCCTTCGACAACCCCGCCCGGCGCTCGTTCGTCGTGGAGATGGTCGAGGAGTCCGACGTCCAGAACGCGGTCAGCCTCAACAGCGCCCTCATGACCAGCTCCCGCATCGTGGGCCCGGCGCTGGCGGGCCTGCTCATCACCACGGTGGGCTACGGATGGTGCTTCCTGGCCGACGGCCTGTCGTACATCGCCGTCATCGTCGGCCTGAAGCTGATGGACGTGAGCACGCTGCGCCGGTCCAAGCCGTTGGTTCGGGCCAAGCGTCAGGTCCGCGAGGGGCTCAGCTACGCCCGGCGCACCCCCGAGCTGTGGATCCCGTTGGTCATGATGACCATCGTCGGTACCTTCGCCTTCAACTTCCAGGTCGTGTTGCCGCTGCTGGTGACCCGCACCTTCGGCGGTACCGACGCCACCTTCACCGTGCTGCTGTCGGTCGTGAGCGTCGGGTCGCTGATCGGCGCGCTGGCCACGGCACGGCGCACGGTCACCAGCATCCATCACGTGGTGGTGGGCGCCTTCGCCTTCGGCGCGTCGATGCTGGTGTTCGCCGCCGCCCCCACGCTGGCCTTCGCCATGCCCATCGCCGTCATCATGGGGTTCGCCAGCATGATGTTCATGGTGACCTCGACGGCCATCGTGCAGATGCGCGCCGACCCGGTCATGCGCGGTCGGGTGCTGGCCCTGCAGGCGATCGTGTTCCTGGGTACGACGCCGATCGGCGGCCCCATCATCGGTGCCATCTGTGACGCCTTCGGCGCCCGAGCCGGACTGGTGATCGGCGGGCTGTCGGGCCTCGTCGCCGGCGCCTGGGGCATCTACGCCAGCGCCCGTCGTGACGCCCGTAGCGACGTCACGAGCGGCCAGGCAGCGCCGGTGATGTCACCGATGTCGTCGATGTCGTCGATGTCGTCGGCGACGGTGCCGGCGGGTAGTCCGGCTGGCTCGTCGGGTTGAGCTCTGGGTAGGCGTACTGCGTGAGCGGCTCGCCCACGGGTTGGGCCGTGCCGTCGCCCCGCAGCCAGCCCTGGGGTTGGCCCTCGACCAGGATCTTGACCCGCTTCACCCCGTCGATGCCGGTGGCGGTGAACACGATCTGGGCCACCGCCTTGATCTGAGCCTCGCTGGTGGCCTGGAAGAACGGTTGGTTCAGGTCGATGACAAGGGTGCCGTCGGGCTCTTCCACGGCCGACACCAGCTTGGTGTCGGCGGGGATCGAGGTGCGCCAGCGGCGCGATTGCTGCTCGTCCTTGGTGAGCCCGTTGAACAGCTCGGTCAGTACGGCGGTCGGGGTGGCGTTCACGTTGCGGCCGGCGGGCTGCAGGCGGTCCTGGCCGTCGGGCGCCTGCGACAGGAAGTAGACCTTCGGGCCGACCGAGGACGCCGCTTGGGCTGGCGCCTTCTGGTCGACCAGCTGCAGCCGCTCGCCCTCGCTGACGTCGCGGGGCTGGCTGTCGTTGGGGATGCCGCACGCCGCCGCCAGCACGACGGTGCCGATGAGGAGGACGAGGAGTCGTCGGAACCGCCCGGTCATGCTTCCTCCGCCGGTAGCTCGATGATGAAGCGGGCGCCCGGCAGACCGTCGGTGCGGTCCTCCACCCACACCCGCCCGCCGTGCAGGCGAACGTGCTCGTCGACCAGTGCCAGACCGAGACCGGCACCCTCCATGGCGCCGCGCCGGCCGGCGCCACCGCCGCGCGAGAAGCGCTCGAACACGAGCTGGCGTTCCTCGGGCAGCACACCGGGCCCGTGGTCGGCCACCGAGATCCAGACGTGGGCGACGGGATCGGCGTCACCGGGCGGCTCGCTGACCTCCAGCTCCACGCCGAAGGTGGGATCGTCGGTGTCGCCGTTCGTGGCGCCCGGTCCGTGGATGCGGGCGTTGTCGACGAGGTTGGCGATGACACGCGCCAGGCGGCGCTTGTCGGCGCGGATCACGAGCAGCTCGGCCTTCTCACTCACCTTCACCGGCGCATCGCGCACCGACGACACGCTGATGGCCTGGCGGACGAACTCGGCCACCAGCAGGTCCTCGCGCACCAGCCGTACGGCGCCGGCGTCGAACCGGGAGATCTCCAGGAGATCCTCGACCAGGCTCTGGAACCGGGCCACGTCGGCCACCAGCAGATCGAGGGCGGCCACCGCCCGTTCGGGCATCTCGTCGCGGCGCGACTGCAACACGGCGATCGACGCTGACAACGTGGTCAGGGGTGAGCGCAGCTCGTGGCTGACGTCGCTGGCGAAGCGGGCGTCGTTCTCCACCCGAAGTTGCAGCGCGGCGGCCATGTCGTTGAAGGCGGTGGACAGCTCGCGCAGGTCCTTGTCGTCGGTGGACTCGAGGCGGGTGTCGAGGCGACCACCGGCGATCGCCTTGGCCGCCTGGGCGGCGCCGGCCAGCGGGCGCACGGCCCGTCGCGACGCCCAGACGCCCAGGAGCACGCCGAGCGACGTGGTGAGGACGGTGGCGCCGAGCAGTGACACGCCGACGCTGTTGAGGGTGCTCTGCAGCTCCTGCAGCGACACGATCTCGAAGTAGCTGGCCCCGACCGACGGCAGCGGGATGCCGACGGCCAGCGCCGGCTTGCCTCGCACCGTGGCGATCATGCGGGCCGGCACGGCGTCGTCGCGCACCCGCAGCCTCAGCGCTTCGGGAATGGCCGATTCGCCGTACTCGGACGTGAGCGGCGTCCACTCCCCGCGGAAGAACAGGATGGGCCGCGACGACGAGGGGGTCTGGAGGCGCGCCAGCACGCCCTGCACCGACGTGGGATCGGATTCCAGCTCGTTCTGGGTGATGCGGGCGTTCTGGTACGCCTGGCGCAGGATCGAACTGTCGCGCTGGCGCACCAGCGTGGATCGCGTCAGGCCGTAGGTCGTGGCCGCCAGCAGCAGGGACAGCGCGAACGCCCCCAGCGTGAAGGTGAGCGTGATGCGGGCGCGAAGGCCAAGGCGCCGAGGCCGGAAGCGGGCCAGGAAGGCACCCACGTCAAGCCTGGAGGCGGTACCCGAGCCCCCGCACCGTGACCACATGGCGGGGATTGGCCGGATCGACCTCGACCTTGGTGCGCAGCCGGCGGACGTGGACGTCGACGAGGCGACCGTCGCCGAAGTACCCGTAGCCCCAGACCCGGTCGAGCAGCATCTCCCGGCTGAACACCCGCCCGGGGTTGGACGCCAGCTCGCACAGGAGCCGGAACTCGGTCTTGGTGAGGTGCAGTTCGTTCCCGGCGAGAACGACCTTGCCTTCGTCGGGGATGATCTCGAGATCGCCGAAAGCCAGGCGGGCGTGGCCCGACGACGCCGGCCGGGCCCGGCGTAGCAGCGCCCGGATGCGCGCCGACAGCTCCTTCGGGGCGAACGGTTTGGTGAGGTAGTCGTCGGCACCGGCCTCCAGACCGGCCACCACGTCGTGGGTGTCGGCCCGCGCCGTCACCATCACGATCGGCACATCACTGCCGCGGCGGATCGACCGGCACAGCTCGAAGCCGTCCATGCCCGGGAGCATGATGTCGATCAGCACGACGTCGGCCTGCTCGCGCCCGAAGGCGTCGATGGCCTCCTCGCCGCTGGCCGTTTCTTCCACGGTCCAGCCCTCATCCTCGAGGGCCATCTTCACCGCCGTGCGGATTCGTTCGTCGTCTTCCACCGTCAAGATCCGCGTTCCCACGACCAAAGTGTGCCGTATCCAGCAGGTTCCGCGCGTGCAGGCGTAACGTTCGAGGCTGATGAACAGCGCGGCGAGGCGCTGGGCGGAGCTCCTCGACGGGTGGACCATCCCCGACGAGATCCTCTTCCAGGCGCCGGACGACCCCTGGGCAATCACGCCGGCAGCGGTGGCTGCACCGTGGAAGGCCGAGGACTCGCCGGCGCGCGAGTTCGCGCTGGAGGCGCTCCCGCCTGGTGGCAGCGTGCTCGATGTGGGCTGCGGGGCCGGTGCCGCCTCGCTGGCCCTGGTGCCGCCCGCCGGCTCGGTGGTGGGTGTGGACCCGTCGCAGGAGATGCTCGATGCGTTCGCCACCGGCTGCCAGGCTCGCCGCGTCGCGTACCAGGTCGTACTGGCCGAGTGGCCCGGCGCGGCCACCGTCGTGCAGCCGGCTGATGTCGTGGTGTGCCACCACGTGGCCTACAACGTCCGCGATCTGCTGGCCTTCGTGGTCGAGCTCACGGGCTGTGCCCGCCGGCGCGTCGTGGTGGAGCTGGGCGCGGTTCATCCGTCGGTGGTGCTGGCGCCGCTGTGGCGCTACTTCTGGAAGCTGGACCGGCCGCGGGGGCCCACGGCGGGCGACTTCCTCGCCGTGCTCACCGAGGCCGGCATCGAGCCCTCGGCCACCCAGGCACCGGGGCGGGTCGAGCGGCGGTCGAACGCGGAGGCCGTCGACATGGCCCGGCGGCGGCTGTGCCTGCCCGAGGACCGGCGGACCGAGGTGGCCAAGGCCCTCGACGTGCTCCCGAAGGTGCCCGACGACGTGTGGACCTTCGCCTGGCCCGGCGACGGTTGATCGCGCCAACTGACGCGCTCTGGCATCGTATGTGACGTACAACGCGCGTCGGTTCGCTGGCGGCGCGGCCAAGTGCGTCAGGCGTGGGCGGCGGCGAGGAGGTCCAGGAGCGCGGCGTGGATCCCGGGCGCGGCGGCCACCACGGCACCCGGCTCCGGCGCCGCGCCGTCGAAGCCGGTGATGACCCCGCCGGCCTCCCGCACGATCAGCTCGCCGGCGGCCAGGTCCCAGGGCGCCAACCCCCGCTCGTAGTAGGCGTCGACGCGCCCGCACGCCACGTGGCACAGATCGACGGCGGCCGCGCCGAAGCGGCGGATGTCGCGGATGCGGCCGATGATCTCGACCAAGGCGGTGGTCTGGCGCACTCGCAAGCCCGGGTCGTAGCTGAAGCCGGTGGCCACCAGCGACGTCGCCAACACGGTGGCGCCGGTGCAGTGGATGGGCACGTCGTCCAGGAACGCCCCGCCGCCGCGCCCTGCGTGGAACGTCTCGCCGAGCGCCGGCACGTGGACCACGCCGGCCAGCGCGCCGTCGCCGTCGCGGGCGCCGATCGAGATGCCGTAGCCGGGCAGGCCGTAGAGGAAGTTGGTGGTCCCGTCGATGGGATCGATCAGCCAGTCGACCCCGCTGGTGCCGGCCCGGTCGGCACCTTCTTCGCCGACGATGCCGTCGTGGGGCCGGGCGGCCAGGATGCCCTCGACGATGAGCGCCTCCGCGCGCCGGTCGTACTCCGTCACCATGTCGGTGCTCGTCGACTTGGTGGTGACGTCGTTGAGCCCTCGGCGCCGGCCCGCCCGCACGAGGGCGCCGGCGTCGGTGGCCAGCCGCCGGGCGAGGGCGACCAGCTCGGCGGGATCGGGCACGGCCGCACAGGTTACGTGCCCGCTCGTGCGGTGCCCGGTGGTGAGGTGCCCGCTCGTGCGGTGCCCAGTGGTGAGGTGCCCGGTACCGTGGGACCCGATGCCGGAGCTGGTCGATCTGCGGTCGGACACTGTCACCAAGCCGTCGGCGGCGATGCGCCGGGCCATGGCCGACGCCGAGGTCGGTGACGACGGCTTCGGCGAAGATCCCACGGTCACCCGCCTCGAGTCGGAGATGGCCGGGCGCCTCGGCAAGGAGGCCGCCGTCTTCGTGCCGACCGGCACGATGGGCAACCAGATCGCCCTGCGGATCCTGGGCGTGCCGGGCAGCCGGGTGATCGCGGGCCCGTCGCAGCACGTGGTGGCCTACGAGCGGGGCGCGGCGGCCATCAACGCACGCATCCAGTTCCACCTGGTCGACGACACCGACGGCGTGCTGGCGCCAGCCGCCGTGCGGGCCGCCGTCGACGCCAACGGGCCTGACGTGAGCGCCATCTTCCTGGAGAACACCCACATGGAGGCGTGCGGCACGCCGTGGGATCTCGCCACCTTGGACGAGATCGACGCCATCGGTCCGCCCGTCTACATGGACGGGGCGCGGCTCTTCAACGCCTCGGTGGCGACCGGCATCGACGCGGCGGCGTATGCCGTTCGATCCCAGCTGGTGATGACGTGCCTGTCCAAGGGCCTCGGCGCGCCGGTCGGGTCGGTGCTGGCCGGCCGAGCCGAGGACATGGAGCGGGCCCGCCTGGAACGCAAGCGCCTCGGTGGGTCGATGCGCCAGGTCGGTGTGCTGGCCGCCCCGGCCCTCCTGGCCGTACGCGAGAACGTGGAACGGCTGGCCGACGATCACGCTCGCGCCCGTCGTCTGGCCGAGGCCGTGGCCGAACGGTGGCCTGGCACCCTCGACCCGGCGCGGGTGCGGACGAACATCGTCGTGGTCCCGCTGCCCGACGCCGCCAAGGTGGTCGATCATCTCGCCGCCCACGGCGTGCTGGCCACCACGCTCGGCCCGGCCCGGTTGCGCTTCGTCACCCACCTCGACATCGACGACGACGGCGTCGACCGGGCGTGCCGAGCGGTGGCCACGGCACCGTGAACGTCGGCACCGTCAACGTCGGGTTGTGACCATCCGTCTCGATCGACACCAGCCGGCCAGCGCGCTTGCCGTCTACGCCCACCCCGACGATCCCGAAGTCTCCTGCGGCGGCACGCTGGCTCGTTGGGCCCGCGGCGGCGCCGACGTGCACCTGGTCATCGTGAACCGGGGCGAGAAGGGCGCGGTCGCCCCTGCCGATGCCGACACGCTGGCTGCGGTCCGTGCCATCGAGGTGGAGAAGGCAGCGGAGATCCTGGGCCTGTCGGGGTGCGAGCTGCTGGGCCTGCCCGACGGCGAGACCGAGAACGACCTGGCGCTGCGGGGCCGTCTCGTGGAGATCGTGCGCCGGGTGCGGCCCGAGGTCGTCGTGTGCCCCGACCCCACCGCGCTCTACTTCGGTGACGGCTGGGTCAACCACCGAGACCATCGGGTGTGCGGCTTCGCCGTGCTGGATGCCGTCGCCCCGGCCGCCGCCAGCCCGCTGTACTTCCCCGACGCCGGCGCGCCGCACCAGGTGCGCGCCGTGTACCTCACCGGCACGCTCGAGCCGGACACGGCGGTCGCCATCACCGACGTGCTCAGCGTGAAGGCGGCGGCGCTGGCGTGCCACCAGAGCCAGCTCGGCGCCCTCGCCGAGGGCATGGGCGAACTGGTGCACGAGCTGGTCGAGCAACGGGCGCTGGAGGCGGGTCACGCCCTCGGCGTGCGTCACGCCGAGCTGTTCCGGGTGTTGCGTCTCACCGCCTGACGGGCGTCGCGGCGGCACGCATCGTCGGGGAACTGATCGTCAGGGAACTTCGCGTTGCCACTCACCCATGGCGCGGAGCACCAGCACAGCGATCACCGCGGTACCGGCGGCGGCGGCGATGGCGAAGATGGCCGCGCCGGTGGCCCGCCACACGTCGGACTCGGACTGGATGGCGATGAAGGCCCAACCGATCACGCCACCGGCGAGCCCGGCGAGCACGATGGCGGCGAAGCCCACGGCCCGCGCCAAGGGGGAGGGGAGGGCCGACAGCGGTCGGTGCCAGGGGTCGGCCACGACCCCGATCGTATGCTCGGCTCAATGCGTGTCGTGGTCGTCCTGCCCACCTTCAACGAGGCGGAGAACATCACCGACGTGCTGTATCACGTGCGGGCGGCTGTTCCCGACGTCGGGATCGTGGTCGTCGACGACAACAGCCCCGACGGCACCGCCGATCTCGCCGAGGTGACGGCGAGGGCCATCGGCGGCGACATCCAGGTGCTGCGCCGCGAGGGCAAGGCCGGGCTGGGCTCGGCCTATCGGGCCGGGTTCGCGCTGGCCATCGACCAGGGCGCCGAGGTCGTGGTGGAGATGGACGCCGACCTGTCCCACGACCCCACCGACCTGCCGGCGCTCCTGTCGGCGGTGGCCCACGGGGCCGACCTCGCCATCGGCTCCCGCTACGTGCCCGGCGGGCGCATCCCCGACTGGTCCTGGCACCGCAAGATGCTCTTCGCGTGGGGGAACCGCTACGCCGCCGGTGCTCTCGGCCTGGCCATCAACGACGCCACCGCCGGCTATCGCGCCTACCGGGCCACGGCCATCAAGACCATCGACCTCTCACGGGTGCGGGCCGAGGGCTACGGCTTCCAGATCGAGATGACGTACCGGTTGGTGCGCCGGGGCGGCCGGGTCGTGGAGGTGCCGATCTCGTTCGTCGACCGGGTACGGGGCACCTCGAAGATGTCGGGCCGCATCGTGGTCGAGGCCCTCGGGCTGGTCACGTGGTGGGCGGTGCGGGACCGGGTGCTCGGTCGTGGCCGTGCCTGACCGCGTGCGTGACGGTCGGAGGCGGCGGTGAGCGGCGGGCGCACGATCCTGCACGTCGACATGGACGCGTTCTACGTGGGCGTGGAGGTACGGCGCCGGCCTGACCTGGCGGGCAAGCCCGTGGTCGTCGGCGGGACCGGGCCCCGGGGCGTGGTGGCGGCGGCGTCCTACGAGGCACGCCGCTACGGGGTCTTCTCGGCCATGCCGTCGATGCGGGCCCAGCGGCTCTGTCCCTCGGCCATCTTCCTGGCCGGGGACTTCGCCGCCTACGAGGAAGCCAGTCGCGCCGTGCATGCCGTGTTCACGTCGTTCACGCCGCTCGTGGAGGGCATCGCCCTGGACGAGGCGTTCCTGGACGTCACCGGCGCGTCCGCGCCTGTTCGGTGACGGCGCCCACATCGCCACGGCCATCCGGCGCCGCATCGCCGAGGAGGAGCGGCTGACGTGTTCGGTGGGCGTGGCCACGACGAAGCTGCTGGCCAAGCTGGCTTCGGTGGCGGCCAAACCGAAGCTGGGTGCAGGCGGCGTGGAGCCCGGCCCCGGGGTGGTGGTGGTGGCGCCCGGGGAGGAACTGGCCTTCCTGCACCCGCTCCCGGTGCAGGCACTGTGGGGCGTAGGACCGGCCACCCTCGAACGGCTCCGTCGCCTGGGCGTGAGCACCGTGGGCGACTTGGCCACGGTGGCGGAGACCACCCTCGTGCGCACGCTCGGGAAGGCCAACGGCACTCATCTCCACCGCCTGGCCCTGGGCCTCGACGACCGCGCCGTCGAGCCGGACCGACCGGTGAAATCGGTCAGCCACGAGCAGACGTTCGCCCGCGACGTCGAGGAGCGCGACGAGTTGGCCCTCGAGGTCGTGCGCATGGCCGATGCCGTGGGCTCCCGCCTGCGGGCGCAGGGCCTCGTCGGGCGCACGGTCACCTTGAAGGTCCGGTTCGGGTCGTTCGCCACCATCACCCGCTCGGCCACCAGTCCCGAGGGCGTCGACGGGGGCAACGCCATCGCCACCGTGGCCCGGGGCCTGCTCGACAGCGTGGATCCCGCCCCTGGCGTGAGGCTGCTGGGGGTGGCCGTGTCCGGTCTGGCGCCGATGGCCGGTCAGCAGCTCACCTTCGCTGACGGCGGGCCGGGCGACGACGGTTGGGACACCGCCACCCGGGCGATCGACGAGGTCCGCCACCGCTTCGGGCCGGCCTCCATCGGCCCGGCCAGCCTGGTCGGCCCCGACGGCCTCAAGCTCACTCGGCGAGGTCGCCAGCAATGGGGTCCCGATGATGACGGCCCCGCCGCGAAAGCGCCATGAGATCGTGCCTCAGTCGCGCTTCGGAAGAGCGCTTCGGCCCTTTACACTGGTGCGCAGCGGCTCGGGCCACGCGTTGTCGGGCACGAGAGGGTGTGCGATGATGCGAATGGGCCAGGTAGGTGCCTAGCGGATGCAAGGGGTTGGCTATGCCGCTCAGTGAAGACGAACAACGCATCCTTCACCAGATCGAGCAGCAGTTCTACGAGAGTGATCCCGCCTTCGCGCAGAGCGTCAGCCAGAGCACGCTGTACCGGCACGCCTTCCGCCGCATCAAGTGGTCGGCGCTCATGCTGGTGCTCGGTCTGATCTTCCTGGTCTTCACGCTGCACATCCACTTCGCGCTGGCCTTCGTCGGGTTCCTCATCATGCTGGCGGCGGCGTTCGTCATCGAGAAGAACGCCCGAGCCATGGGTCGCGCCGGTCTGGAGCAGGCGACGCGGAGCTTCCGAGCAGGGCGGTTGCGCGACACGTTCGGCGGCGCCGGCGAGCGGATGCGCAACCGGTTCAAGCGCGAAGACTGACGCTGCCGAGCCCGTGATGGGCGCGGCCTTGTGCGGCCGCCCGCACCGTTCGACGCGACGAGGCTGACCGGCCACCGTGCGTCGCAAACCGGACGCCGATCGGCGGCTATGTCACGGAGAACTCGATCGTGGCTCGATCGACGTCACACAAGGCACCAGCCCGACGCCGAGACGCAGCCACTCGCCGCGCCGCTGCGCGACCGGCCGTGAGGTGGCGGGGTCAGTGGTCGACGAGGTCGAGGTGGCGCCGGCGGTCGTGGTCGCCCGGGAGGGGCTGGAGCAGCGGTCGGGGGTCGGCCCGCCACGTCAGCTTGGTCCGGAGGTCGGCCCGGTCGTGCAACGTGCGTTCCACCTGGTCACGGATGCCGTCGGCGTCGGCCACGACCTCCGCGGCGACGTCGCCGCCCGAGTAGGCGGCCTGGGTGACGAACCCGGCGAGGCGTTCGAGGGCACCGCTGTCGATGCGGGTCTGGCGGGCGGCGCGAGTGGCGAACTCGGCGGGGGTCTCGCTGGGTCGTGGGGGTACGCCGGAGCGGGCGAGCGCGGCTTCCGTCTCGTGCCAGGAGACGAGGACGTGGTCGGCTTGGGTGGCGGCCGCCCGCCGCCGCCGGCCCCAGCGGCCGCGGATGAGCCGGGGCACGACCAGGATCCAGATGCCCGCCAGCACCAGCAGCACCAGCAGCGCGATGCCGGCGGTCGCCAACCACGACCGGCCGCCACCGGAGGACGGGACGAGGCCCGACCCGGAGCCGAAATCGGGGATGGGCACGTTGTCGAGGCCCAGGTCGCCGTTCGGTGAGAGCGGGCCGACCGTCACAGCCGTGGTGCCGGTGCCCTGCGCCACCGTGGTGGACGTCGACTGCGGCTGCTCGCCGACCTGCTGCTGGGGCACGCCGGTGAAGATCTCGTCGCCCGGTGCACCGCGCGTGGGCGTCGGCTCGAAGGGCACCCATCCGATGCCACTGAAGTAGACCTCGGGCCACGCATGGGCGTGCTTGCCCTCGACGTGGTAGAGCCCGTCGGGGCCGAGGGTCCCCTGGGTGAACCCGACGGCGACCCTGGCCGGCAGGCCGAGGGACCGGGCGAAGGCGGCGAAGGTGCCGGCGAACTGCTCGCAGTAGCCCTTCTTCTGGGCCAGGAAGGCCTCGATGGCGTTGATGCCGTGGCCGCGCTGCACGTCGAGGTCGTAGGTGAAGTTCTTCCGGAACCAGTTCTGTAGCAGCAGGGCCTTCTCGTACGGGGTGACGGCGTTGGCGGTGATGTCGCTGGCCAGCTTGCTCAGGTTGGCCGGGAAGTTCGCCGGCAGCTCGGTGTAGTGCGTAGCGATGTCGGCCGGCGCCGCCCCGGTGGCGGCCTGCAACACGTTCGGCGTGAGGTTCGGGATCTCGGACTCCACCGTGTACTGCTGGCCCTCGGGCGTGTCGCCCGACTTGGTGACGATGCTGGCTGTCTGCGGGTCGTAGCGGACCTCGCCGCCGATGGAGATCTTGGTCGGCGCGAACGCCGCCGGGTACCAGATCGACGAGAGACCACCGATGGTGTACTGCTGCTCCAGCGGGGTGCTGTGGCCGTCCTCGAGGCCGCCGCCGAGGGTTCCGGAGGCGTCGCGGTAGGTCCGGGCCGAGGACCAGATCCGGCCGTCGAACTCGTCGAGTGCCGTGAGCCGCCAGTACGACGGGGTGGCCGCCTGCACCGTGAACAGCTCGGTGTCGCTCTGGTTGGCGATGCGGCCCTGGATGTCGACCAGCGGGCTGATCGTCTGGCGCGAGCCGGAGCGCGGGTTGCGGGTGTTGATCAGCGCGTCGTCGCCGGCGCCGGGCAGGAGCGGGCCGACGACCAGGCCGAGCACGATGGCGCTCAGCCCGAGACTGGCGCCGACGCGCGCCGCGGCACTGATGGTGCCTCTTCGATGGGTCGTGAGCCAGCCGCTGCCGTCCTCCTGGAGCATGCTGCGGTGCAGCACGTAGGTGATGGCGGCGCAGCCCAGCCACAGCGCCGCCGACAGCAGCCGGAACCGCTCGCCGGCCAGGGCCGAGCAGAACACGAACAGGATGCCCGGGGCGACGAGCATCTCGGGCCCGGCGCCGGCGCGGAAGCCGAAGCCGTCGGCCAGGAACGCCGATAGCCACACGGCGGCGGCGGCGGCCACCAGGAAGCCGGTGCGGGGCTCGACGAGGGCGATGGCGGTGCCGAAGTCGTGCCAGCTCGTGGCCAGGTCGTCGGTCATGACCCGCCAGCTCTCCCGCGTGGGCAGGCCGAAGGCGCTGGCGTCGCGGTAGAAGGCGAGGCTGGTGAACAGGGCCAGACCCACGAGCGAGGCGATCGACGACAGCGTCAGACCGAGACCGCGCCGCCGGCAGAAGATGGCCAGGAGGTGGGAGGCGACAGCCGCCAGGGCCAGCGTCGGCAGCCACGACCAGCCGACGAACAGCCGGCAGAACCCGAACGCCGTCGCCAACGACAGCGCCACGAGGGCGATCTCGGCGGCCGTCTGGGCGTCGCCGGCCCGGTTGCCCACACCGGCGGGGCCTCTCTTTGTCGCCGGACTCACGCCACGACCTCCGTGCGGATGGATCGCACCATGGTGCCCCACGACTGGGCGAACGCGCCGTCACGGGTGTTGTCGACGCGGGTGAGGCGAGCCTGCAACGGCGACGGGTCGGGGATGGGCGGCTCGGACGCGACGGCGACGACCAACCGGAACGACCGCCGCAGCCGGGCCAGGGTGTCCAGCTCCGCCGGCGTGGCCCGCCCCAGGATGGCGACCAGGATGCCGCCCTGGTTGGCGCGGCTGAGGGTGTCGAGCACCTGCCGCAGCGACCCGTGCCCCACAACATCGAGGCGGGCCAGGTACTCCAGGATGGCTTCGTTGTGGGCGATGCCCGAGCCCAGGCCGGAGTCGACGGCGTCACTGGCCATGAAGCGGATGAGGTGCTCCTCGCGCGCCGAGGCCGTGATGACGCTGGCCGCGGCCGAGACCGCCCGCTCCAGCGACGCCGCGCTGTGCGAGGCCCGGCGCACGTCGAGGACGACGGTGGTGCGGTCCTGCCACGGCATCTCGTCGTGGCGCACCATCAGCTCGTCCATCCGCGCCGTCGACGGCCAGTGGACCCGGCGCAGGTCGTCGCCCACGACGTACTCCCTGAGGGAGTAGAAGTCGTCACCCTGCTGGCCGAGGACGTTCGGGTTGGCCACCGCGCCGTGGGGATCACGGTCGCCGCCACCGCCCGGCGCGGCGATGCGATCGATGCGGGGATAGACGGTGAGATCCAGGACCGGCGCCGCTTCGGCCTGCTGGCTGGCCATGCCGAAGGGGTCGCCGACCTCCAGGCCCAACGGACCGACGGCGATGATGCCGCGGCGCGTCGTGGGGAGCCGGTAGGCGGCGCGGGCCGATTCGCCGGGGCGCAGCGGCGCGAGGTGGAGCAGCGCGCCGCGGGTGCCGCCGACGGGATCGCGCAGCCGCAGCACCGGCGTGCGCCGGGTGCCGAGGTTGGTGGCGCCCAGTTCGACCCGGGTGGCGTCGCCGGCGTGGACCCGGGTGGGCGACAGGCTCCGGGAGACCCGGAGGCGGACTCGGGCGGCACGCACGTACAGCAGGGCGGCCGGCGGCAGGATGGCCAGGACGGCGCCGGCGACGTACAGCTCGATGATGCCGAAAGCCCGCGCCGCCACCAGCACGCCGGCGGCGACGACCAGCACGACCCACCCCTGGCGGGTGAGCACGCCTACTTCCCCGTGGGCACCGGGACCGCGCCCAGGACGTCGGCCACGACCTTCCCGGCGCTGATGCCCTGGAGCTGGGCGTCTGACGAGAGCATCAGGCGATGCGACAGAACGGGGTCGGCCAGTGCCTTGATGTCGTCGGGGATGACGTAGGTGCGCCCGGCGGCGGCGGCCCGGGCCCGGGCGGCGCGCTGCAGGGCCAGCGATGCCCGAGGCGACATGCCGAGGGCGACGTTGGGATGGCGCCGGGTGGCGTCGGCCAGATCGACCAGGTAGTGCTTGAGCGCCGGAGCCACGTGGATGGCCTTGACCGAGTTCACCAGCGTCTGGATCTGGGCGGCGGTGGCCACCGGATGGACCTCGGAGAGCGTGCCGCCCGATGCGTGGGTGTCCAGGATCTCCAGCTCGGACTGCCGGCTCGGGTAGCCGACCGAGAGCCGCATCAGGAAGCGGTCGAGCTGGCTCTCGGGCAGCGGGTAGGTGCCCTCGTGCTCGATCGGGTTCTGGGTGGCGATCACCATGAACGGGGAGGCGAGGGGATAGGTGGTGCCGTCCACGGTCACCTGCCGTTCCTCCATGGCTTCCAGGAGGGCGGACTGGGTCTTGGGCGAGGCCCGGTTGATCTCGTCGCCGAGGACGATGTTGGCGAAGATGGGGCCGGGCCGGAACTCGAAGATGTCGCGCCCGCGGTTCCACACTGTGACCCCGACCACGTCGGAGGGCAGGAGGTCGGGGGTGAACTGGACCCGCTTCCAGGCCGAGTCGATCGACGCGGCCATGGCCTTGGCCAGGCTGGTCTTGCCCACGCCGGGCACGTCCTCGATCAGCAGATGACCCTCGGCGAGCAGGCAGACGAGCGCGAGCTCGACCACCTCGGGCTTGCCCTGGATGACGATCTCGATGTTGGCCGCGATGGCGTTGAACAGTTCGGAGAACGTCGTAGCGGGCGCATCGCCCGTCACCTGCGCCGTCATAAGACGCACAGGGTAGAGCCGAAAGGCCCACCGGCGCAGTCGGGACTGCCGTTGAGTGTCGCGTCGGCCCTGCTACTACCCTCGTCCGGTCGCGCGACAGGAGGACGAGATGGTGCCTTGGCCGAAGTTCGGGCGGTTCGGCGCGCTCGCCGCGGTGCTCCTGGTGCCGACTCTCGCCGTGGTGGCCGGGCCATCGGGCGTGGCGTCGGCGGCCACGACGTCGTTCCATCCCATCACGCCCACGCGCATCATGGACACCCGCGCCGGCGTGGGCACCACGGCCGCGCCCGTGGCGGCGGGTGAGACGCGGGCGCTGCAGGTCGTGGGCCAGGCGGCCATCCCGGCCGATGCCGTGGCTGTCGCCGTCAACGTCACGGTGACCGAGCCGACGTCGTCGGGCTACGTCACCCTGTGGCCCGCCGGTGCCACCATGCCCACCGCCTCCAACGTCAACTTCGTGGCCGGCCAGACCATCGCCAACATGGTCACCGTCGGCATCGGCACCGGGGGCCAGATCAACCTCTTCAACTTCGCCGGCGACTCATCCGTGCTCGTCGACGTCACCGGCTGGTACACGAGCGGCTTCGCGCCCCTCGTGCCGGTGCGGGTCATGGACACGCGCGCCGGCTTGGGCGGCGCCACCTTCCAGCCGGGGGAGGGCCGTGAGCTGGACCTGGCCGCGGCGGCGGTGCCCGCCGGTGCGACGGGCGTGGTGGCCAACGTGACGGTGGCCGCCACGACGGCGGCCACCTACCTCACGGTGTGGCCGGCGGGGTCTCCCATGCCGACGGCGTCGAACCTGAACGCGGTGCCGGGCCAGACCGTCGCCAACATGGTCACCGTCGGGCTGAGCCCCGACGGAAAGATCGCCATCTTCAACTACAGCGGCACCGCCGATGTGGTGGTCGACGTCGCCGGTTACTACACCGCCGGCTTCCACCCGGTGGCGCCGGCTCGCATCGCCGACACCCGTACCGGGGTCTGCGGCGTTCGCCTCGGTCCAGGCGAGACCCGTCAAGTGGCGGTGGCCGGCGTGGCCGGCATCCCCGCGGCGACGGCCGGCGCGGTGGCGCTGAACGTCACCATCGTGAACCCCACGGCGTCCACGTACCTGACGGTGTGGCCGTCGGGTCAGCCGCAGCCGGGCTCGTCGAACGTCAACGCCATCGTCGGCACGGTGCCGAACATGGTGACCGTTGGCCTGGGCGCCGATGGTCGCGTGTCGCTCTACAACTACGCCGGCTCGACCGATGTGCTGATCGATGTCGCCGGTTGGTTCGACGGCTCCGGGGGGGTGGCCGCGGCCGGTGGATGCGTGGCGTCGGGCCCGGCGGCGGCGCCGCTCACGGCCGAGCTGGCGGTGCCGCCGAAGTGGGCGTTGACGGCGATCGGCAAGGGCACGCCCACCGAGGTCGTTTCGGCCCTGCAGGAGCGCCTGGACATGCTCGGCTTCTGGCTGCCCGACTACGACGGCGTCTTCGGCTCGGTGACGTCGCAGGCGGTGCTCGCCTTCCAGAAGTACGTCGGCCTGCCCGCCACCGGCCTGGTCGACGAGTACACGGCGCTGCTGCTGAACATGCAGGGCCTGCGCGCCGCCGGGCAGTCGACGTCGGGGGACCGCATGGAGGTCGACCTGACCAAGCAGCTCCTCTTCGTCATCCGCGGCGGCAAGACGGTGTGGACGGTGAACACCTCGACCGGCAGCGGCAGCTTCTACGACGAGCCCAACCAGAAGGAGGGCGGACGGATCCAGGGCACCGCCATCACGCCCGTGGGAACGTTCCGGGTGTACCGGGAGTTCTCCGACGGCTGGGAGCCCGGTCAGCTCGGTGACCTCTACCGGCCCAAGTACTTCTCCGGTGGCGTGGCCATCCACGGCGCGCCGCGCATCCCGAGCGTGCCCGCATCACACGGGTGCGTCCGGGTCACGACCTCGTTCATGGACTACGTGTGGAACGCCAATCTCATGCCGATGGGCTCGGAGGTCTGGACGCACAGCTGACGCTGTACAACCTTGCCGGCGACATCGACGTCGTGGTCGACGTCGCGGGATGGTTCGACGGCGACGGCCCGAGCACCAGTTCCACCGCGTGCATCGTCGTCACTCCTGCGCCGCCGCCACCACCACCGCCGCCGACCACACAACCGCCGACGACGCAGCCACCTCCGCCACCGACCGGATTCGGCGACGGCACCTACCTCGTCGGCCAACAGATCGCAGCGGGCCGCTACCAGGCGGCCGGGGGGTCCGGCTGCTACTGGGAGAGGTTGAGTGGCTTCGGTGGAACGTTGGACGAGATCATCGCCAACGACTTCGACACCACCGGCCCGATCGTTTCGATCGCCGCGAGCGACGTCGGCTTCAACAGCCATGCCTGCGGCACCTGGACGAGGCTCGGCGCGTGAGCAAGCGGTGAGCGGCGGCGGCGGGATAGCCTCGGCGCATGCGTCCCACCTACACCGTGGAAGCCGATGCTTTCCGAGAGAAGGTGCAGGCGTTCCTCGCCGAGCAACTGCCCTCGAACTGGGCCGGTGCCGGTCAGCTCGACCACGAGGCGCTGGCTACGTTCACCCGCAACTGGCGGTCCACGCTGTACGAGCACGGCTACCTCGCGCTGGGGTGGCCGGCGGAGTACGGCGGCGGGGGGCTGTCGGCCCTCGAGCAGGTGATCGTGGCCGAAGAGTTCGCCAAGGCGGGCGTGCCGTCGGGTGGCGGCAACGACGGCTTCGGCATCCAGATGCTCGGCAACACCTTGCTCAACTGGGGCACCGAGGAGCAGAAGCAGCACTACCTGCCCCGCATCCTGAGCGGTGAGGACATCTGGTGCCAGGGCTACTCCGAGCCCAACGCGGGGTCCGATCTCGGCGGCCTGGGGTGTCGTGCCGTCCTCGACGGCGACCAGTGGGTGATCAACGGTCAGAAGATCTGGACGTCGGGTGGGCACCTCGCCGACCACATCTTCGTCCTGGCCCGCACCGACCCGGACGCGCCGAAGCACAAAGGCATCAGCTTCCTTCTCGTGCGGATGGACCAGCCCGGTGTCGAGGTACGACCGATCAAGATGATCTCGGGCGACAGCGAGTTCAACGAGGTGTTCTTCACCGACGCCACGTGCCCCCGCGGCGATGTCGTGGGCGGCGTGAACAACGGGTGGGGTGTGGCGATGACCCTGCTCGGCTACGAGCGCGGCGCATCGGCGGCCACCATGCCGATCCGGTTCCAGGACGAGCTCGACCGCCTGCTGGCCCTGGCCAAGGAGCGCGGCGTCGACCGCCAGCCGGCCATGCGCCAGCGCCTCGCACGGTGCTACAGCGGTGTGCAGATCATGCGGTGGCTCGGCCTGCGGACGCTCACCGGATTCCTGGCCGGCAAAGGCCCAGGGCCGGAGAGCAGCATCTTCAAGGTGTACTGGAGTGAGTATCACCGCGAGGCCACCGAGCTGGCCCTCGACATCCTCGGGGCCGACGCGCTCGTGCCCAGTGGTCGGACGCCGTCGTCGGCCTTCCAGACCGACGACGCCGGCGCCCCGAACTCGAGTGCGTCGTGGACCACCACCTTCCTGACCGCTCGGGCGGAGACGATCTACGCCGGCACCAGCCAGATCCAGCGCAACATCCTCGGTGAGCGGGTGCTCGGGCTGCCGAAGGAGCCGGAGGCGCCCCCGGCCGGCGGGCGGAGCAGCAGCAAGGAGCCCGCGTAAGCGATGTCGGAGGGTGCCCTACCAGCGCGTGCGGCGATCGCCATCGGCGCGCGGCTGCTAGCGCATCCCCAGCTCTGGTTGACGGCGGCACGGCAGTCGGGGGTGCTCACCACGCCGGCATGGCGCCGCTTCCGGATGGAGACCCAATATGGCGACGTCGACCACGACCCCGACGCCCGGGACGTGGTGGCGTGGCTGGCGTGGTGCCGGGCATGGCGACGAGCGGTACCGCTACCGGGCGGACCGTCGGTCGTCGCCCGGCTCGGGAACGCGGCGGCACGCCGCCGGGTGCAGGGTTAGGTTCACGGCTCATGCGCCGTGCGCTCGTTCTCAACGCGACGTACGAGCCGTTGAGCGTCGTGCCCACGCGGCGGGCGGTGTGCCTGGTGCTGGCCGAGAAGGCCGAGGTGCTCCACGACGATGACGGAGTGATGCGCTCCGCTCATCTGGAGCTGCGCACGCCACTGGTGATCCGGCTGCGCTACATGGTGAAGGTGCCGTACCACCGGCGCACCACCATGTCGCGCCGAGCGGTGTTCGCCCGCGACGCGCACCAGTGCCAGTACTGCGGCGGTCACGCCGACTCGATCGACCACGTGCTACCGCGCAGCCGCGGGGGCCAGCACGTGTGGGAGAACGTCGCCGCCGCCTGCCGGCCGTGCAACTTGCGCAAGCGAGACCGCACGCCGGACGAGGCCGGCATGCATCTCATGCGCTCTCCCCGGCCGCCGCGCGAGCTGGCCTGGGTGGTGATCGCCGTCGGTGGGGTGCCCGAGGTCTGGAAGCCCTATCTCGCCAAAGCCAGTTGAGCTGGGCGGTCTCGCACCGCACCGGCACCGCCGGCGAGCTCCATGCGCTCGAGCTGCCGTCGCCCGCCCGCCGGGAGGTGTGGTTCCTGCAGCCGGCGCGGCCGGCGTTGGTGCTGGGCTCGGCCCAGGCGGCGTCGGTAGTGGGGGCCGGTACCGCCGCCTCGTCGACTGGGGTCGAGGTGGTGCGCCGGCGCAGCGGCGGCGGGGCCGTGCTGCTCGTTCCCGGCGCCGTGCTCTGGGTCGACGTGATCCTGCCCGCCGGTGATCCGTTGTGGCTCGATGATGTCGGCCGGGCGTCGTACTGGCTGGGGGAGGTCTGGGTGGCGGCGCTGGCCTCGCTCGGCGTCGGCGGGGCAGTGGTGCACCGCGGGGCGCTCGTGCGCAACGACTGGTCGGGGCTGGTGTGCTTCGCCGGGCTGGGTCCCGGGGAGGTGACGGTGGCCGGCCGCAAGGTGGTCGGCATCAGTCAGCGTCGCACCCGAGCGGCCGCCCGGTTCCAGTGCGTGGTGCTGAGCGAGTGGGACCCGACGGCGCTCGTCGATCTGCTGGCGCCGTCGGTGCTTCCGGCATCGACCGTGCCGGCGTCGGTCATTGATGCCGCGGCAGGACCGCGCGTGGCCCTGCCGGCGCTGGCGGCGGCCTTCGAGGCGCACCTCCCGCCGTAACCGAGGGCCGCGCGGGGGATCAATCGCGCGGGCTGCGCGCTGCGGACGCGCTCAGGGCGCGGTCGAGCGCGCGGGCTGCGCGGTTCGGGGGCGGTTTGGGGGCGGTGCGGGTGGTGCGGGCGGAGGGCCTGGGGCGGGGTGGGGTGGCTGGTGGTGGGGCGAATGGGGTGGGATGGGGCGCGAAGTGGGGGGAAATGGTTGACCTAGGGGGGTAGTGGGGTTTACGGTGGGGACCGGTGGGGATGGCGGGTCGTTGGTGAGGCACCGGCGTCACGGCAGCACCACTCCAGGCAGGGCAGAGCGGAAAGAGGCAGCCGGTGTTCGTTGGCAGGCATGAACGCCAGCTCGACCCCAAGGGTCGACTGGCTTTGCCGTCAGCGTTCCGCCCGCGATTCGAACCCCGCTGCTACCTCGCCTTGGGCAGGGATGGGTGCATCGACGTTTTCACCCCGGAGGCATACGAGCAGATGGCGACCGAGACCATGGAGAAGGTGAAGCGAGGCGAGATGAGCCGCGATGAGCAGCGCGCGCTGGCCGCCGGCACCTTCGACACCTCCGTGGACGCCCAGGGTCGCATCAGCATCGATCGAGGGCTTCGCGACTTCGCCGGCTTGGAGCTCAACACCAAGGTCGTCGTGTCGGGCTCGTTCGACCGTGTCGAGATCTGGAACGCCCAGGCCTACGACGAGGTGGTGGCCCGTGGCGGGGCCGCCCTCAAAGGCGCGTAGCGCCGACAGCACAGCGCGTAGCGCCGACAGCACAGCGCGAAGCGCCAGCCAGCACGACGACAGCCAAACCCGAAGGAAAGGAGGGCGAGGAACGGACGAACCAGCACCACAGAAATCGCTCATCTGCAGTCTCCCGGTCGGCAAGATGGACAGCCCCAACTCCGCCCGCTTCCGTCTCGCTAGTCGGGGAGAAATCCCGGCGGCAACCGCCGGCCGGGGGGCTGCAGATGAGCGAACTCACGTGGCGCCTGGTGCGCGGTGACCGAAGAAGCCGAATGTAGGAAGCCCGTTCATGACCGAGTTCCACCATGTGCCTGTGATGGCCGAGCAGATCGTCGAGATCTTCCGGCCTGTGCCGACGGGTGTGCTGGTGGATGCGACGGTCGGCGGCGGGGGACATGCTCGGCTGCTGCTCGAGGCCCGGCCCGACCTGTACTTGGTCGGGATCGATCGGGACCCGGCGGCATTGGCGGCAGCGGCGCAAGCCCTTGCCCCGTTCGGTGACCGGGTCACCCTCCGGCACGCCCGGTTCGACCACCTCGACACCGTTATGACCGATCTCCAGACCAAGCCAGTCTCCGGTGTCCTCTTCGATCTCGGCGTTTCCTCGCCGCAGCTCGACGAGGGCGAGCGAGGGTTCTCCTATCGCAACGACGGTCCGGTCGACATGCGCATGGACACGACCGAGAAGTGGTCGGCGGCCGATGTCGTGAACGGCTACAGCGAGGTCGAGCTGGTGCGGGTCCTGCAGGAGCACGGCGACGAGCGCTTTGCCATCCGCATCGCCGCCGCCATCGTGGCCGAGCGCCCGATCGAGACGACGGCGCAACTGGCCGGCGTCGTTCGTGACGCCATTCCGGCCCCGGCCCGTCGTCGCGGCGGCCATCCGGCCAAGCGCACCTTCCAGGCGATCCGCATCGAGGTCAACCGCGAACTGCAGATCCTGCCTGCGGCCATCGACGGCGCCATCGACCTGACGGCGCCCGGCGGGCGGGTGGCGGTGCTCTCGTACCACTCGGGCGAGGACCGCATCGTGAAGGACCGGTTCCGCCATGCCGTCACCGGCGGCTGCACCTGCCCGCCGGGTCTGCCGTGTGTGTGCGACGCCGTGCACACGGTGCGCCTCCTGCGGCCCGGCGCGTGGAAACCGACGCCAGCCGAGTTGCGCACCAACCCCCGGGCCGAGTCGGCCCGCTTGCGCGCCGCCGAGAAGCTCGCCGTCGGCGAGTAGAGATCGAGTGGCGACGACGACGACCCGGCTGGCACCGGCACCTGCCGTCCGCCGGGCCGGCCCGCTCCGGATCACCCTGCCGCACCGCCGTGGCGAAGCGGCGCCGGCGGGCACGGAGAAACGTCGCCCCGATCTGCGGGTCGTCCCCCGCGCCCGCCGCCGTCGCGCCGGGCTACTGGCCGGCCTGGTCTGCGTGATGGTCTTCGGCATCATGTTCGGGCTGGTGGCCTTCCAGGCCAAGATCGCCGCCGATCAGCTCCGGCTCGATCGGGTGCAGCACGAGATGAGCGACGCCCAGGCCACCTACGAGCGCCTCCGCCTCGCGGTGGCGCAGCTCGAGTCGCCGCAGACCGTGATCGCCGCCGCCGAGGACAAGGGCATGGTGGTGCCGGACAAGGTCACGTACGTGACGCCGTCGCTGGCCGACGTGCTGGCGGTGGCACTGGCCGAGGGCCGCAGCCCCGCGCCGCCGAACGGGCCACGACCGGCGACACCAGTTCCGGCTGGGCCGCAGTGAAGCCGATCGTCGGCGGCACGCCGTGACCACCACGCTGACGCGGCGCCGGCCGCCGCCGCGCCGGCCGCCGGCGAGGCGCCGTCCCGCACCGTCGGTGTGGAAGGCCGGCCGGCCGCGCCGCCGGCTGCTGGCGCTCTTCGTCGGCTGCACGCTGCTGATGATCGCGGTGGTGGTGCGCGTCGGCATGCTCCAGACGGTCGACCAGAAGAAACTGGCGGCGGAAGGCGAGAGCCAACGATTGTCGAACGTCACCCTCACCGCGCCGCGCGGCGCCATCTTCGACCGCAACGGATTCGAGCTGGCACTCTCCATCCCGCAGACCACGCTGTGGGCCGATCCCCGCGCCGTGGCCGACAAGGGGGCGACGGCGGCGGCGCTGGCCAACGCCCTCGGGCTCAACGCTCAGCAGACCGACGACATGCAACAGCGGTTGGAGAGCGACAAGGAGTTCGTCTACGTCGCCCGCCAGGTCGACGACGCCACCGCCAAGAAGGTGGCCGACCTGAAGCTGAAGGGCGTCTACCAGTACAACGAACCGAAACGCTTCTACCCGGCCGGTGATCTGGCCAAGGGCGTGCTGGGCGGCACGGACACCGACGGCAAAGGAACCGCTGGCTTGGAGGAGCAGCTCAACGGCACGCTGACGGGTGAGCCGGGCGAGCTGATCCGGGAGATGGATCAGCAGGGCCGTAGCATCCCGAGCGGGCAGAACCAGCTCATTCCGGCCACGCCCGGGAACGACCTCGTGCTCACGATCGACAAGACGTTGCAGTTCACCACCGAAGAGCTCCTGAAGCAGCAGGTCGCGTCGCTCGGAGCGGGCGGAGGGCGGGCCGTTGTCATGGATACGGCCTCGGGCGATGTGCTGGCGATGGCCAGCGTCGACGCCGACAAGAGCACCGGCGAGGTGTCGGTTTCGACGGCCAACCGCGTCGTCACGGATCAGTTCGAGCCCGGGTCCGTGGCCAAGATCGTTCCCTCGTCGGCCGTGCTCGACCTCGGCGAGGCAACACCCGACACCTTCTGGCACGTGACCGGCGTGCACAAGTCCGACGTGTTCGAGATCGAAGACGTCGAGCAGCACGGCAACGTCGACCTCACGACGACGCAGATCATCGCCGTGTCGTCGAACATCGGCGCAGTGCTGATCGGTCAGCGGGTCGGGCCCGAGAACATGGAGAAGTACCTCCGCGCCTACGGCTTCGGCCAGCCGTCCGGTCTGGGGCTGCCCAGCGAGACGGCGGGCACGCTCACACCAGCCTCGCAATGGAGCGACAGCCAGCGCGACACCATCAACTACGGGCAGGGCATGGCGGTCACCGCCATCCAGGTCGCGGCGGCGATGAACACCATTGCCAACCACGGCACGTACGTAGCGCCCCGCCTGGTGGACGCCACGATCGACAAGGCCGGCGAGCGCCACGAGTCGGCGGCATCGGCCACCCATGAGGTCCTGAAGCCGGAGACGGCGGCGGCGATGGTGCCCATCCTGGAGCAGGTGTGGTGCCGGGGCACCGCCAGGAGCGCGCCCCGCATCGAGGGCTACAGCGTCGCCGGCAAGACCGGCACCGGCTACATCGCGCAGAACGCCAACTACATGGTGGTCGGCGCCGACGGCAAGCTTCGTGAGGACGGCTACAAGGACGCGTACGGGCAGCGCCACTACAACGCGTCGTTCGCCGGCTTCCTCCCTGCCGAGAACCCGAAGATCACGATCCTGGTCACCATCATCGATCCGCCCGGGGACACGGCCACGGGTCCCCGGCCGCACTTCGGTGGCAACGCCGCCGCGCCGGTGTTCAGCGGCATCGCCCACGAAGCGCTGCAGCAGCTCCAGATCCCTCCGTCGACCAATGGTGGCGCCTGTCCGCCACCGCCGACAGGCTCGGGCTGATGGGCAGGGGCGGAGTCCTGCTCGACGAACTCTTGGCTGACGCACCCGAGGTCCGGGTGCGTCAGCGCGTCGGCCCCTCGTCGGCAGTCGTGGCGGGCGTGTCGCACGATTCGCGTTCGGTGCGTGCCGGTGACCTGTTCTGCTGCCTGCGCGGCGGCCGCGTTGACGGCCACGCCTTCGCGCCGGTCGCCATCGAGGCCGGTGCCACCGCGCTGCTGGCCGAGCACCGGCTCGACGTCGCCGTGGCCCAGGTGCTGGTGGACGATGCGCGCGCCGCCATGGCTCCCATCGCCGCTGCCTTCCACGGCCGGCCCTCACTGGCGATGACGGTCGTCGGGGTGACCGGCACGGCGGGCAAGACGACCACCACGCACTTGCTGGCGTCGATCATGGATCACGCCGGCCTGCCGTGCGGCGTCCTGGGCACCCTGTCGGGCGCGCACACCACGCCGGAGGCGCCTGAGCTCCAGGCCCGCCTGGCGGCGTTCCGAGACGAAGGCCGCAAGGCCGTCGCCATGGAGGTGTCGTCGCACGCGCTCGAGCAGCATCGCGCCGACGCCACGCGCTTCGCCGTCGCCGTGTTCACCAACCTCGGTCAGGATCACCTCGACTTCCACTCGACGATGGATCGCTACTTCGCCGCCAAGGCCCGACTGTTCACACCGGCGATGGCGGCGCAGGGTGTCGTCAACGCCGACGACGCCTACGGCCGCGTCCTCCTCGCCTCGGCGACCATCCCGTTGACGAGCTACGCCATGAGCGACGTCGACGACGTCGAGGTCGGCCCGCTGGCGTCGAGGTTCCGCTGGCGCGGCTACGCCGTGCGGTTGCCTCTCGGCGGCCGGTTCAACGTCTCGAACGCGCTGGCGGCGGCGACGGCGGCAGTGGCCGCTGGCGTGTCGCCCGCCGATGCCGCCGACGGTCTGGCCGAGGCCGCACCCGTACCCGGACGGTTCGAGCCCGTCGATGCGGGCCAACCCTTCACGGTGATCGTCGACTTCGCCCACACCCCCGAGAGCCTGGCGTCGGTGCTCGCAACGGCGCGTGAAGTGGCGGGGACCGGCCGGCTCATCGTCACCTTCGGCTGTGGCGGCGATCGCGATGCCGCCAAACGGCCGCGCATGGGCGAGGTGGCCGCCCGAGCCGCCGACGTGGTGGTCGTGACCTCGGACAATCCTCGCAGCGAGGATCCCGCTGCCATCATCGCGGACGTGATCTCCGGCATCGCTTCGCCGTGGTCGGCGCGCGCCCGCACCGAGCCGGACCGGCGCGCCGCCATCGCAATGGCACTGGCCGACGCAGCGCCCGGCGACGTCGTGCTGATCGCCGGCAAGGGCCACGAGACCACGCAGACGTTGGCGGGGCGCGTGGTCGATTTCGATGACCGCGTGGTCGCTCGCCAGCTGCTCGAGGAGCTCGCCGGATGATCGCGCTCCTGATCGCCGCCGGCGTGGCGGCCACCATGTCGATCTTCGGCACCCGCTTCACGATCCGCTACCTCAGCCGGATCGGGCGCGGCCAGCCCATCCTCGGGCGCGACGAGCTGGGGCCCGAGCACCAGCACAAGGAAGGCACGCCCACGATGGGAGGCATCGCCATCCTGGCGGCGGCGCTCGTCGGCTACTTGGTCGCGCACGTGCGCACGGTGTACTTCTCCGATCAGGCGTTCGTGATCCTGGGCGGCGTCGCGGCGCTGGCGCTGGTGGGCTTCACCGACGACTTCATCAAAGTGCGGGCCAAGCGCAACCGCGGCATCTTCTGGAAGCGCAAGAGCCACATCATGCTCGGCGTCAGCTTCCTGATCGCACTGGCGTTGTGGTTCACGGTCGACATCAACACCACGCTTTCGTTCACGCGCGCCGACTGGCCCGGCATCGAACTGAACGGCGCGGTGTACGTGATCTGGTGCACCCTGATCATCTTCGCCACCGCTCACGCCGTGAACGTCACCGACGGCCTCGATGGCCTCGCTGCCGGCTCGGCCCTCTTCGGGTTCTTCGCCTTCACGATCATCGCCTTCTGGGGCTTCCGCAACCCGGCCATCTACAGCATCGTGAACCCGCTCGACCTCTCCGTCCTGGCGGTGTCGTTCGCGGCGGCGTGTGCCGGGTTCCTGTGGTGGAACGCGGCGCCGGCGCGAATCTTCATGGGCGACGTGGGCGCGCTCGGTCTCGGCGCCGCGCTGGCGCTGCTCGGCATCGCCACGAACACCATGCTGCTGTTGCCGATCATCTGCGGGTTGCAGGTGATGGAGATCCTGTCGGTGGCGGCGCAGATGGGCTCGTACCGCTACTTCGGCCACCGCCGCGTCTTCAAGATGTCGCCGATCCACCACCACTTCGAGCTGATCGGTTGGCCCGAGACCACGGTCATCATCCGCTTCTGGCTCATCTCCGGCATCTTCGTGGCGGTGGCCCTCGGCATCTACTACGCCGACTTCGCCCGCATCATCGGGGTGAACTGATGAAGCGCCCGCGTGCCCTCGTCTACGGCTTGGCCGTCGCCGGTGAGGCCACGGCCCGCGCGCCTGGTGGCGCGGCGGTATCACGTCACGGCGGCCGACGACCGCCCCAGCGCCGAAGGGGTCGAAGTAGCGCGGGAATTGGGCATCGACCTGTACGAAGCGCCGTCGGTAGGCAAGGTGGAGCGCCTGGTCGAGCGGGCCGACGTCGTCGTGCCCAGCCCGGGCATCCCCGAGCATCATCCTCTCATCGTCTCGGCGCAGCGTCTCGGCGTGCCGCTGCGCACCGAGATCGACCTGGCCTACGAGTGGGAGTCGGAGCGCGCCGGCGGCGGCCGACCCATGCTGGCGGTCACCGGAACCGACGGCAAGACCACGACCACCTTGCTGGCCACGTCCATGCTGGACGGATCAGGTGTGTCGGCGGTGGCCTGTGGCAACACCGAGACCCCCCTGGTGAGCGCCCTCGACACCGATGTGGAGGCCTTCGTGGTGGAGTGCACCAGCTTCCGCCTGGCGTGGACGTCGTGCTTCCGGCCTGTTGGCGCAGCATGGCTCAACCTTGCCGAGGATCACCTCGACTGGCATGCATCAATGGACACCTACAGCGCCGCCAAGAGCCGTATCTGGTTGCATCAGCAACCGTTTGACGCGGCGATCGGGTTCATCGACGACCCGGTCGTGATGGACCATCTCGAGTCGGCGCCGGGCCGTCACGTCACGTTCGGCGCGTCAGGTGCCGACTACCACGTGGCCGGCGGCTGGCTGGTGGGACCGCAGGGCCGGTTGGCCGAGGTGGCGTCCCTGCGCCGGCGGCTACCGCACGACGTCACCAACGCCCTGGCCGCCGCCGCCCTGGTGCTGGAGCCCGGCCTGGCCACCGTCGACGGAGTGGCCGCCGCGCTCGCCGCCTTCGAGGGCCCGCACCACCGCATCGAGCTGGTGGCCGACGAGGCCGGCGTGGCGTACTACGACGATTCCAAGGCCACCACACCGCATGCCGCCGTCACCGCCGTCCGGTCGTTCGACCGCGTCGTGCTGCTTGCGGGCGGGCGCAACAAGGGACTCGACCTCACCGCGCTGGCCGCCGCCCCCGATCGGATGCGTGCCGTCATCGCCATGGGCGAGGCCGCCGCCGAGGTCGAGGCCGCCTTCGCCGGCATCTGCCCGGTCGTGACGGCGGCATCCATGGACGACGCCGTCCGCGCCGCCGGCGCCCTCGCCGTGGCGGGCGATGTCGTGCTGCTGTCGCCGGGCTGCGCCAGCTTCGATTGGTACCAGGGCTACGCCGAGCGGGGCGACGACTTCGCGCGCGCCGTACGAGCACGGACGGAGGCACGTTGACCAAGACGACGACGCTGGGCGGCGACGACGGCATCGAGGCGGCCGAGCTCAGCGCATCCCGAGGACGCCACCCCACGGCCCAGCGCCGCCGCAAGGCCAAGCGGCCGCCGCCTCCGCTGCAGTTCTACGGACTGGCGGTCATCATCGCCATCCTCGTCGGGTTGGGTCTCGTGATGGTGCTGTCGGCGTCGTCGGTGCTTGCCCTGCACACCGATGGTTCGGCGTGGACGTACTTCCTCCGCCAGGCCATGTGGACCGTGCTGGGCGTCGGGGCGCTGTTGATCACGGCCAAGATCCCGTACCACTTCTGGCGGCCGTTCATCCCGTTGGCCCTCATCGGGGCCTTCGCGCTGATGGTGCTGGTCCTCGTGCCCGGCATCGGGGTGACGGTGAACGGCGCGCGGGCGTGGATCCGCTTCGGCTACTTCGCCGTGCAGCCGGCTGAAGTGCTCAAGTTCGCGCTGCTGCTGTACTGCGCCGACCTCCTAGCACGGCGCGCCGACCGGATGCACGAGCTGCGGGCCACGTTGCACCCCATGCTCGTGGTGCTGGGTGTGTCCGGCGTCCTGCTGATGCTGCAGCCCGACCTGGGCGGCGCCCTCGTGATGGCGTCGATCGTGCTCGGTGTCGCCTTCATCGCCGGCACACCCCTCATCCCCCTCGGCGCCACCGCCGCGCTGGCCTCGGCCGTCGGGATGGTCTTCATCATGAAGGCCGACTACCGCCGCGAGCGGTGGCTGGCCTTCCTCGACCTCGCCAAGCACAAGCAGGACGCCGGGTTCCAGGTGTGGCAGTCGTTGATCGGCATCGCGTCGGGTGGCGTCACCGGTGTCGGTCTGGGCGCCAGCAAGTTGAAGTGGGGCTTCCTGCCCGAAGCCCACACCGACTTCATCTTCGCCATCATCGCCGAGGAGCTCGGCTTCGTCGGTGTGGTGGCGGTGTGCGGACTTTTCTGCGCCTTCGGCCTGTTCGGCGTGCAGGTCGCGCTGCGGGCCAAGGATCGCTTCGGCACGCTTGTCGCCGGTGGCGTCACCGCGTGGGTGCTCACCCAGGCGCTCATCAACATCGGCGGCGTTGTCGGGATGATGCCCCTCACCGGTCTGACCTTGCCGTTCGTGTCCTTCGGTGGTTCGTCGCTGCTCGTGATGATGGCCGCCGGCGGCCTGTTGCTCAACGTCGCTCGAACGGCTCGATGAAGCAGGGCGCCAAGACGTCGCCCGAGGGGCCGTTGTTCATCATCGCCGGCGGCGGTACCGCGGGCCATGTGATGCCGGGCCTGGCCGTGGCCGAGGCGCTGGTCGAGGGCGGTCACCCGCGCGACCGCGTCCACTTCATCGGGCGCGCCGCGGCATGGAGGCAACGATGGTGCCGGCGGCCGGTTTCTCCGTCAGCCTCTTCGACGTCCGGGGCATCGCCCGCTCGCTGACGCCGTCGAACCTGCCGGCGTTCTACAACCTGACCGGTGGCATCCGGCGCGCCGATCGTCTGTTCCGCCGCATCGAGCCGTCGGTGGTGGTCTCCGTCGGCGGCTACGCCAGTGTGCCGGCAGTGATGGCGGCCAAGGTGCAGCGCATCCCCGTGCTCGTCGTCAGCTACGACGTGGTGCCGGGCAAGGCCAGCCGCCTGGCGGCGCGCCTGGCGACGGTGAGCGCGGTGGCCTTCGAGTCGTCGCCGTTGCCCCGCAAGGTGGTCACGGGCGTGCCCCTGCGCCCGGAGATCCTGAACATCGACACCCACCGCGACCGGGCCCGGGCGCGCGCCGAGCTGGATCTCCCTGCCGATCGGTTCGTGGTGTTGATCGTGGGCGGTTCGCTCGGTTCCGGCGCCCTCAACAGCCTCGCCCGGGACTTCGTGGCCGCCCAGCGCGAGCGCCCCGACCTCGCCATCCACCACGTCTACGGCAGCCGCAACGACGACGCCGGCTGGGAGCGGCTCGACGTGCCCGGGGGCCTCGTGTACCACCCGGTAGCCTTCGAATACCGCATGGACCTCGCCTACGCCGCCGCCGACCTGGTGGTGGCCCGAGCCGGTGCCACCACCGTTGCCGAGCTGGCCGCGTTGGGCGTCCCGTCGATCCTCGTTCCGTGGCCGCAGGCCGCAGAGGACCATCAGACGGCCAACGCCCGGGCGTTGGCCGGCGTCGGGGGGGCGTTGCTCGTGCCCGAACCGGAGCTTGATGCCGACCGTCTCGTACTCGAGGTGGATCGGCTGCGCGCCGACCCGGGCGCACTCGCCGCGCTGTCGGCGGGCGCCCGCTCGGCCGGGCGCCGGGGCGCGGCCGCCGCCATTGCCCGGTTGGCCGAAGAGCTCGCCATCGGGGGTTGGGACAACTGAAATGACGGGCTGCTGAGATGACCACCGACACCGTCGACCTTCGGTCCGCCGGGCGCTACCACGTTGTGGGCGTGGGCGGGCCGGGCATGAGCGCCATCGCCCTCATCCTGGCCGGCATGGGCCACGACGTGTCCGGGTCGGATCTGCGCGACCTGCCCGTGCTGGAGCGCTTGCGGGCCGCTGGCGTCACCGTGCACGTGGGGCACCGCCGAGATCATGTCGACGGCGTCGACGCAGTGACCGGCTCCACCGCCATTCCTGCGGCCAACGTCGAGCTGGACGAAGCCCGCCGCCGTGGCATCGCCGTACTGCGGCGCGCCGGCATGTTGGCGTCGATCTGCGCGTGCGCCCGCACCGTCGCCGTCGTCGGCACCCACGGCAAGACCACGACGACCTCGATGCTGACAACGATCCTTACGGAGGCCGGCCTGCAGCCCAGCTTCGTCGTCGGCGGCGACATGAACGACGTGGGCACCGGTGCCCACTGGACGGACTCGGAGCACCTGCTCGTGGTGGAGGCCGACGAGAGCGACGGCACCTTCCTCGAGCTGCCCGTCGACGCCACCATCCTCACCAACGTGGAGGTCGACCACCTCGACTACTACGGCACGCCCGAGGCCATCGTGGCGGCCTTCGACGCCTACCTGGGCGGCGTGACCGGGCCGAAGGTGGTGTGCGTCGACGATCCGGTCGCCGCCCGCCTCGGCGCCGCCCACGGAGCCGTGACCTACGGGACCTCGGACGCGGCATCGTTCCGCATCCTCGACCTGGCCGCCGACCACGGCGCCCTCACCTTCACCGTGGTCCACGACGGCCAGCGTCTCGGGGAGGTGCGGTTGCCCCTGCGTGGGGTCCACATGGCCCGCAACGCCACGGGCGCCATCGCCATGGCCCATCTGCTCGGGGCGCCGTTCGAGGCGGCTGTGGCGGCGCTGGCCCGCTTCGGCGGCGTGGCCCGTCGCTTCGACTTCCGTGGCGACCTCGACGGCGTCACCTTCGTCGACGACTACGCCCACCTCCCGACCGAGATCGCCGCCGTCCTCGAAGGCGCTGCCACCAGCGGCGACGGGTGGGAGCGCATCGTGGCCGTGTTCCAGCCCAACCGCTACAGCCGCATGGAAGTGCTGTCACCGGAGTACCGCGACGCCTTCGCCCGCGCCGATCTCGCCGTCATCACCGACATCTACCCGTCGGGCGAGGCACCGCGGCCGGGCGTCACGGGAAAGCTGGTCGTCAACGCCGTGCTCGACGCCCATCCGTGGCAGCGGGTGGCGTGGATCCCGCGGCGCTCCGATCTCATCGACTACCTCGCCAGTGAGCTGCGAGCCGGCGACGTCTGCATCTCGATGGGATGCGGCGACGTGGCGTCGCTGCCGTCCGAGGTGCTGGCGCGGATGTCCGAGCGCGCCGCTGTCGGTTCGTGAACAAGACGACCACACCGCGGGAGGTCGCCGCCGCCATCCTCGGGTCCCGGGCCCGGCACGACGTGCCGATCGGGCCACTGACGACGTTCCGCGCCGGCGGCGCCGCCGCCCTCGTGGTGACGATCGAGTCGCCCGACGATCTCGGGTTGGTGGGGCGCGCCGTGCGCGAGAGCGGCGTGGCGTCGTTCGTGCTGGGCCGGGGGTCGAACGTCCTGGTGGCCGACGAGGGCTACGACGGCCTGGTCGTGGTGCTGGGCTCGTTCGCCACATCCATCACGATCTCGACGGCGTCGGCCACGCCGGCGTCGGTGACGGCCGGCGCCGCCGTGCTGCTGCCGGTGCTGGCCCGGCGCACCGCCGCCGCCGGGCTCACGGGCGCCGAGTGGATGGTGGGCATACCCGGCTCCGTCGGCGGCGCCGTGCGCATGAACGCCGGCGGCCACGGCTCCGACATGGCCGCCATCCTGGCCGGGGTCCGCGTAACAGACCTGCTCAGCGGCGAGGATAGAGAGGTGTCTCCCGACGCGCTGGCGCTGCGCTTCCGAGGATCGGCGGTTGCCGATCACCAGGTCGTGACCGCGGCGCGCTTCGAGTTGGCGGCGGGCGACCGCACCCGATCGGAGGCCGAGATCGCCGAGATCGTGCGCTGGCGCCGCGAGCACCAGCCCGGCGGCCAGAACTGCGGCTCCGTGTTCGTCAACCCGGTGCCGTACCAGCTCTCGGCGGGCGAGGTCATCGACGGTCTGGGGCTGCGCGGTCTGCGCATCGGTACCGCGCAGGTGTCGGACAAGCATGCCAACTTCATCCAGGCCGACGAGGGGGGCTCGGCGGCCGACGTCTGGGCCGTGATGGAGACCGTCCGGTCGCGGGTGCTGGCTGAGCGGGGCATCGCCCTGCGCAGCGAGGTGCGGCTGGTCGGGTTCGAGGCGACACCGTGAACGCCAGTGTGATGCCGCCGTCGCCGCCGGCCGAGCGGCCGCCGATGGACCCGCGGCTGCGGGCGCGCATGATCTCCGTGCGGCGTGAGGCCGGCCGGCGCCGGCTCAAGGGCGCGGCCATCGCCGCCATCGTGGTGGCCGTCCTGGCGCTCGTGGCCGTCGTCTCCCGACTGCCCATCCTGACCGTCGGCTCGGTGCAGGTGACCGGTGCGTCCTACACCGATCCCGCGCTGGTGGCCGACGTCGTGCGGGCCATCAACGGGTCCTCGATGGTGTCGGTCGATCTCGGCGCCGCTGAGCGCCGGCTCGAAGCCAGCCCGTGGGTGAAGCGCGTCAGCATCACCAAGGACTGGCCCCGCTCAGTGCGCGTCGACATCGCCGAGCGCACACCCGTTGCCGGCTACCTCGCCACCGATGGCCAGTTCCGGGTGATCGACGACGACGGCTATGTGATCGCCGCGCTGGCCGGCCAGCCGACCGCCTATCCGGCCATCGTGCCGACGGGCCGGGCCTACGGCGGGGGACCGGCGCTGGCTCCTGGCCAGCAGGTGCCCACCGCCATCGCCGACGCCGGTCGCCTCGTGCGCGTGCTGCCCGACGAGCTCCGCGCGAAGGTCACCGAAGTGGGCGTGAACGAGTCGGGCGAGCTGGAGCTGCACCTGATGCCGCAGGGGACCGTCTTGATCGGTTCGCCGGACAGCCTGCGGGACAAGCTCATCAGCGTCCTGGCCGTCCTCCACGACGTCGATCCCACCTCGATCGGGACGCTGGACGTGCGGGCGCCGGCCAAACCCGTCTGTGACCCCGCCTGCAAATCCTTGACTACGGCCGTGCCATGAGGGTACAACGTCAACGTCAGGGTCAACTTTACATAACTCTCGACCTCTTGTCAAGGTCGAGGGTTGGGCGGGACGGCCGAGCGGCCCGTCGATCCACCAGCCGGTGGCATCGACGTGCTGACCAGCCAACTCGTTCGCACTACCCACACCAACCATCGCTCGACTCCTGACCCGGAGGTCCCCCATGGCCGGCTCACCCCAGAACTACCTGGCCGTCATCAAGGTCATTGGCGTAGGCGGCGGCGGCGTCAACGCCGTCAACCGCATGATCGACGCCGGTTTGAAGGGCGTCGAGTTCATCGCCGTCAACACCGACGCCCAGGCGCTGCTGATGAGCGACGCCGACGTCAAGCTCGACATCGGTCGAGATCTCACGCGCGGCCTCGGCGCCGGCTCCGACCCCGCCGTCGGCCAGGCCGCGTCGGAGGCGCACCGCGACGAGATCGAAGAGGTCATCAAGGGCGCCGACATGGTGTTCATCACCGCCGGCAAGGGCGGTGGCACCGGCACCGGTGGCGCGCCCGTCATCGCCGAGATCGCCAAGAGCATGGGGGCGCTCACGATCGGCGTGGTGACGAGGCCGTTCCAGTTCGAGGGTCGCCGCCGCTCGGTGCAGGCCGACCAGGGCATCCAGCGGCTCAAGGAGAAGGTGGACACGCTCATCGTCATCCCGAACGACCGGTTGCTCACCGTGTCGAACGAGAAGACGTCCATGCTGAACGCGTTCAAGATGGCCGACGAGGTCCTGCTGCAGGGCGTCTCGGGCATCACCAACCTCATCACCACCCCGGGTCTCATCAACACCGACTTCGCCGATGTGAAGGCCATCCTCACCAACGCCGGCTCGGCGCTCATGGGCATCGGCCAGGCCAGTGGCGAGAACCGCTCGGTGGCAGCGGCCAAGGCGGCCATCTCCAGCCCGTTGCTCGAGGCCGCCATCGACGGCGCCCGCGGCATCCTCTTGAACATCACCGGCCCCTCGGGCCTCGGGTTGTTCGAGGTGAACGCCGCCGCCGAGATCATCCACGGCGTGGCCCATCAAGACGCCAACATCATCTTCGGCACCGTCATCGACGACGAGATGGGCGACGAGGTCCGTGTCACCGTCATCGCCGCGGGGTTCGACCGCTGGGAAGGCGCCCCCGGGGTAGCACCCCCGACCCGCGCCGGGCGCCAGCCGTCCACGGACCCGGGACGCGACGTCTTCGGTGACGACGACGACGACCTGCTCGACAGCGACGACGACTTCGACGTGCCGTCGTTCCTGAAGTGACGGCTCCGCCGGGCGCGGTTCGTTTCCCCACCCGACGCGGTCGGGCCCATGTCACCTTCACCACCCGCGCCGACGGCGACCTGAACGCCGACGTCGTCGCGCCGGCCGTGCTGGCGGCGCGCTGGCGCGCCGTCGCCGAGCGCCCGGTCGTGTGGCTCGACGAAGAGCACGGGGCCTCTGTCGTCATCGTCGGCAGTGACGGTGAGGGCGACGGACCACGCGAGTCGTGCCGGGGCGACGCGCTGGTGACGGCCGCCTCGCATCACGCCCTCGGCATCTGGGTGGGCGATTGCGCGCCCGTGGCCTTCGTCTCCGAGGAGGGCGTCGTGGGCGCCGCCCATGCCGGCTGGCGGGGACTCGCCGCCGGCGTGCTACGGGAGACGGCATCGGCCATGCGCGGGCTCGGTGCCACCCGCATCGACGCCGTCGTCGGGCCCTGCATCCATGCCGAGTGCTACGAGTTCGGCGCCGGCGATCTCGACGCCCTCGCCGCCGGCTTCGGTGCCGGCGTCGTGGCCACCACGTCCTGGGGGACCCCGGCGCTCGATCTTCCGGCTGGGGCGCGCGCCGCGCTGGCGGCCGCCGATGTCACCGTGGTCGACTTCGGCTCGCCGTGCACCGCCTGTGACGACCGCTACTGGTCCCATCGCGCCCGCCGCGACCGCGAGCGCCACGGCATGGCCGTCTGGTTGGAGGCGGCGTGAGCGTGGTTGAGCGCCTCGAGGCGGTACGGGCCCGCGTCGCTGCCGCCGGCGGCAAGGACGTGCGCATCGTCGCCGTCACCAAGGGCTTCGGACCCGACGCCATCGAGGCGGCGGTCGCCGCCGGCTGTCGGGACATCGGCGAGAGCTACGCGCAGGAGCTCGTCGCCAAGATGCCCCAGGTGCACGGCCCGGCACCGGTGGTGCACTTCATCGGGCACTTGCAGACGAACAAGGTGAAGCAACTGGCACCCGTGGTGGACGTGTGGCAGAGCGTTGATCGTGTCGGTGCGGTGGAGGCCGTGGCCCGCCACGCCCCTCCCGGTGCCGAGGTGCTGATCCAGGTCAACGTGTCAGGCGCGCCGCAGCAAGGTGGCTGCGAGCCGGACGAGGCGCCGGTGCTGGTGGCCGCGGCCACCGCCGCGGGGCTGCGCGTCACGGGCCTCATGGCCATCGGTCAGGCGGGCGAGCCGGCCGCGGTCCGCCCGGGCTTCCGGTTGCTGCGCCGCCTCGTGGACGACCTCGGCCTGGCCGAGTGCTCCATGGGCATGACCGCCGATTTCGAGGTGGCCGTCGAAGAGGGATCAACCATGGTGCGTGTGGGCACCGCGGTGTTCGGACCACGACCAGATGCGAGAAGCCACCAGCGCGCGGTACAAGCGAACTAACCTCGGTCGAGGAGGCTGCAATGGCGTTCTTCAAGAAGGCGATGAACTACCTGGGTCTCGGCCCCGACGACGCGTACGACGAGTACGACTTGCCTATGGAGGCGCCGCAGGGCCGGGCGCCGCGCTCGTCCTACGGACCGGAGTCCATCGACAGCGGCACCGTGCGTACCGTGCCCGCCGGTGCCGCCGCCCCGCGTCCGCAGGGAGCCCGCGTGCCCGCCTCCGAGCAGGACCAGCCGTCGGTGACCGTGCGGGCCCGCACCGGCTCGGCGGTGCGCACCATGCCTGCCGGCGCCGCGCCGCCCCGGCCCTACACCGTGCGCCCGACGCGCTTCGACCATGCGCAGGAGGTGGCCGACAACTTCAAGGAAGGCGTCCCGGTCATCGTCAACCTGCAGGACGTCAACAAGGAACTGCTGCGCCGCATCATCGACTTCTGCGCAGGGCTCACCTACGGCCTCGAGGGCTCGATGGACAAGGTGGGCAACGGCATGTACCTCCTCACGCCGGCCAACGTGTCGGTGTCGCCCGAGGACCGCCGCCGCATGAGCGACCCCGACCTCGAGGGTTGACATGAGTTTCGCCGGCAGCAACCGGTCACCGCTGCCGGCCCGCGCCTAGCGTCTCGACGCCATGAAGTCGTTGCTGTGCCAGGTGGTGCTGCTGTTCGAGGTGGCGCTGTTCGCGCGGGTCATCCTGTCGTGGTTCCCGCTGCAGCGGGGCGGCATCATGGCCAAGATCAACGGCATCCTGCTGCGGATCACCGACCCGGTGCTGGAGCCGGTGCGCCGGGCGCTGCCGCGCATGGGCATGTTCGACCTCTCGCCGATCCTGGTGTTCCTGGTGCTCGAGATCGTGGTGCGCAACCTCATCCTCCAGTGCTACGCGATGTGAGTGCGCAGGGGTCAAGCGGGCGTTGTCGTCGAGTTGGCCGCTCGTGTAACGCAAATCGAGACGAATTCGAGATCGGCGTCACAGAAACGATGAACCGGGTGGAGGACCGCATGCGTCGGTCCGCAGGCCCGCAGCCCGATCGACGAAGTGCGCAGGACGATCACCGGCGTCGACCAGACCCGGGACGGCCTTTGTCATCGCATCGCAACACCGTGCGGCCAGGCGCCTTACGATGGGCCGATGGAGCTCAGCCCGAAGTCGATCACCGGCGTGCAGTTCCGCACTGTACGAAAGGGATACGACCCCGAGGAGGTCCGCGGCTTCCTCGCCCAGCTGGCGCGCGGCGTCGAGGCGGTGCAGGCCCAATCGGCTGCCACCGAGAGCCGGGCCCGCTCCATGATGACCAAGCTGCAGGAGCTGAGCTCACGGGAGGACCCTGACCCCGGCGAGGCCATGAAGCGGACCCTGCTGCTGGCCCAGCGCACCGCCGACGCCGCCGTGTCCGAAGCCAACGAGGAAGCCCGCTCGGTGGTGGCGGCGGCCGAGGAGAAGTCGCGCACCACGCTGTCGGAGGCGCAGTCCAAGGCCGAGCAGATGATCACCGACGCCGAGGCCGACGCCCGGCGTGCCGCCTCGGTCGAGAAGACCCGGATCGAGGCCGAGGTGGCCGCCCTCACCGCCAGGCGCGACGAGCTCCACGCCGAGGCCGTGCGGCTGGAGGGCCACATCCGCGGCCAGCGCGATCGCATCGGCACCGTCGCCAACACGTTGAAAGCGGTGCTGGCCGAGCCGTCCGGGCTCGTCCCGACCGAACTGGCGCCGCCCAGCCCCGACCCTCGCCCGGGCGCCGACGGCGACGACGATCTCGGTGTGGCCTGGTCCGACGAGCGCGCCCCGGGGCGCGCCGACGACCCGAACGTGGCCGAGGACCTGGCGCTGCTGGCCGAGCCGGACGGCGGGTTGTACGACGGCGCCGGTCCCCCGACCGCGGAGGTGCCGGTGATCTCGGGCGACGACGAGCTGGTGCGAGGGTTCTTCGAGCCCGAGCCCTTCGCCGACGAGCGGTGGAAAGGCCGGCGGTCGGAGTAGGCCCGCCCGGTAGGCTGTGTCGCCACAGGCGATGACGGGGCCATCACCCCTGAGCCTCCCGAAGAACGGGTGAGCCGGTCCTGCGGCCCACCTCAGTAGACCGGGACGGGTCCGGCCCGTGATCGCCGGGGAAACCGAGCGGGTGACGCCCAAGCGCCAGGCACCACGGTGTGCGGGGCAGCACCAAGCGGGGTGGTACCGCGGGGTCGGCCCGCCTGCGTCATCGGCGCAGCGTCGCCGCCTCGTCCCCGCACGAGGAACACCGTGCGAGGAGAAGGACCATTGAGCTACCCCAACGTCGACCCCCAGTTGCGCTTCCCCGCTCTGGAAGAGCGCGTCCTCGATTTCTGGGAGCGCGACGGCACCTTCCGCGCCTCCGTGGACGCCCGCCCGGCCGGCACGAACGGCAGCAACGAGTTCGTGTTCTACGACGGGCCGCCGTTCGCCAACGGCCTACCTCACTACGGCCACATCCTCACCGGCTACGTGAAAGACGCGGTGCCGCGCTACCAGACGATGCGGGGCCACCGGGTCGAGCGTCGTTTCGGCTGGGACTGCCACGGCCTTCCCGCCGAGGTCGAGACGGAGCGCCAACTCGGGCTGTCGGGCAAGCGGTCGATCGAGGAGTACGGGGTCGCTGCCTTCAACGACGCCTGCCGCACGAGCGTGCTGCAGTACACGAAGGAGTGGGAGCGCTACGTCACCCGCCAGGCGCGCTGGGTCGACTTCGAGAACGACTACAAGACGTTGGATCTGTCCTACACCGAGAGCGTCATGTGGGCGTTCAAGGCGCTGTGGGACAAGGGCCTCATCTACGAGGGCTACCGGGTGCTGGCCTACTGCTGGCGCTGCGAGACGCCGCTGTCCAACACCGAGACGCGCATGGACGACGTCTACCGCGATCGTCAGGACCCGGCCCTCACGGTCTGGTTCCAGCTCGACGACGGCCGTCGCCTCCTCGCGTGGACCACCACGCCGTGGACCCTTCCGTCAAACCTGGCGCTCGCCGTGGGCGACGACATCGACTACGTCGAGGTCGAAGATGGCGGCCACCGCTACGTCCTGGCCGAGGCCCGCCTGGCGGCCTACCAGCGCGAGCTGGGCGAGGCCACCGTGGTCGGCACGCTCAAGGGCCGGGAGCTCGCCGGTCACTCCTACACGCCGCTGTTCCCGTTCTTCGCCGGCCAGCCGAACGCCTTCCAGATCATCGCCGCCGACTTCGTGTCCACCGAAGAGGGCACCGGGGTCGTGCACCTCGCCCCCGGCTTCGGCGAGGACGACCAGAACGCCTGCGCCGCCTACGGCATCGAGGTCGTCTGCCCCATGGACTCGGCCGGCCGCTTCACCGCGGAGGTGGAACCGTGGGCGGGCACGCACGTCTTCGACGCCAACCCAGAGGTGGCGCGCGCCCTGAAGGAAGCCGGCCACGTCGTTCGTCACGAGACCTACGACCACCCGTACCCGCATTGCTGGCGATGCTCGCGGCCGCTCGTCTACCGAGCGGTGTCGTCGTGGTTCGTGCAGGTCACGAAGTTCCGTGACCGCATGGTGGAGCTGAACCAGCAGATCCGCTGGGTCCCGGAGCACATCCGCGACGGCAGCTTCGGCAAGTGGCTGGAACACGCCCGCGATTGGTCGATCAGCCGCAACCGCTTCTGGGGCTCGCCCATCCCGGTGTGGAAGAGCGACGACCCGAACTACCCCCGCATCGACGTCTACGGCAGCCTCGACGACATCGAGCGCGACTTCGGCGTGCGCGTCACCGACATGCACCGCCCGGGTGTCGACGAGCTGGTGCGACCCAACCCCGACGATCCGACCGGCCGGTCCATGATGCGGCGCGTGCCCGAGGTGCTCGACTGCTGGTTCGAGTCGGGCTCCATGCCCTTTGCCCAGGTGCACTACCCGTTCGAGAACGCCGACTGGTTCGAGCACCACTACCCGGGCGACTTCATCGTCGAGTACATCGGCCAGACCCGTGGCTGGTTCTACACGCTGCACGTGCTGGCCACGGGGCTGTTCGACCGCCCGTCGTTCCAGACGTGCGTGTCTCACGGCATCGTCCTCGGCACCGACGGCCAGAAGGCGTCCAAGAGCCTGCGCAACTACGTCGATCCGTTCGAGATGTTCGACACGTACGGCTCCGACGCGGTGCGCTGGTTCCTGCTGTCGTCGCCCATCCTGCGGGGCACGGACCTCGTCGTGAACGAGCAGGGCATCCGCGACGCGGCCAACCAGGTGCTGCGCCCGCTGTGGAACGCGTGGTCGTTCTTCACGCTCTACGCCAACGCCGAGGACTTCACCGCGCAGGTGCGCACCGACCAGGCCGGTGTGCTCGATCGGTACTTGCTGGCCAAGCTGCACCAGCTCGTCATCGCAGTCACCGGCCACATGGACACCTACGACCTCTTTGCCGCCTGCGCCGAGATCCGGGGCTTCCTCGACGCCCTCACCAACTGGTACATCCGCCGCAGCCGCGATCGCTTCTGGGGCGGTGACGCCGACGCCTTCGACACGCTCTACACCGCGCTGGAGGTGCTGAGCCGCGTCGCCGCGCCGCTGCTCCCACTCGTCACCGAGGAGATCTACCAAGGGCTCACCGGTGAGCGCAGCGTGCACCTGACGGACTGGCCCGACCCCGACTCGCTGCCGGCCGATCCCGGCCTGGTCGCCGCCATGGACACGGTGCGCAGCGTCTGCTCGTCGGCGCTGTCGATCCGCAAAGCACGCGGCCTGCGAGTGCGCCTGCCGCTGGCGTCCTTGCACGTCACCGCGCCGGGCGCCCCCGATCTGGCGCCGTTCGCGGACTTGATCCAAGACGAGGTGAACGTGAAGCAGGTCAGCTTCACCGAGGACGTCGGCGCCGACGCGACCTACGAGCTGCGGCTCGTGCCCGCCGCCCTCGGGCCCAGGCTGGGCACCGACATGCAGCAGGTCATGCGGGCCTACAAGAGCGGCGACTACGAGCTGCGGGTCGGGCAGCCTCCCGTCGTGGGCGGCGTGGAGCTGCTGGAGGGCGAGGCCGAGGTTCGCCTCGTGGCCACCGATCCCCAGAGCTCGGCGACCCTGCCGGGCGGTGCGGGCATCGTGCGCCTCGACACCACGATCACCCCCGAGCTGGAGGCTGAAGGCCTGGCGCGTGACCTGGTGCGTACCATCCAGCAGGCGCGCAGGGACGCAGAGCTGCACGTGAGCGACCGCATCCGGCTGGTCGTGCGGGCGTCGCCGGGGACCATCGCGGCGCTCGAGCCCTTCCGGCGCTTCCTCGCTGAGGAGGTGCTCGCCGTGGAGTCCTCGTTCCTGGTCGATGACGACCTCGCCGCCGGCGAGGTGGAGGTGGAGGTGGAGAAGGCATGAGTGAGGTCACCGATCTCTACGACGTGGTGGGCGGGGCGGTGGTGCTGCGCGTCCACGCCTCACCCGGCGCCGGGCGCTCCGCGGTCACCGGCCGCCACGGTGACGCCGTGAAGGTGCGCGTAGCGGCGCCGCCGGTCGACGGCCGGGCCAACGCCGCCCTGGTGGAGCTGCTGGCCACGGAACTTGGTCTCAAGACCGCCGATGTGGCCCTCGTGTCCGGCGCCACCGCCCGTACCAAGCGCTTCCGTCTGGGCGGCCTCGACCCCGACGACGCCGACGCCGCCATCGAGCGGCTGTTCCCCGCCGCCGGGCCCGGCACCAACCACGGCGGCGGTCGTCGTTGATGAGCCCACGCCGTCCGCCTAGCATCCCTCGACTCCATCCGCTCGGAAGGACCAGTCCCTGATGGCCAATCCCGTTCCCCACCAGTCCGCCCCCAAGGTCGTGCCGGCCAAGAAAGAGGTCGCCAAGGCGGCCGAAGTGCCCGTGTCCAAGAAGGCACCGGCCAAGGTCGACGCGGCCAAGAAGGCGGCGACGGGGACCACGGCGCCGGTCAAGAAGGCCGGCGCGGCGACCGCGCCGGCCAAGAAGGCCGCCGCGTCGCCGTTCGACGCCAAGTTCCTGGAGGGCCAGCGCGAGCTGCTGCTCGAGGAGCGAGCCAAGCTGCTCGGCTCCGCCGAGCGCCTCGAGGGCGAGGCGGCGTCGCTCATGGAGGACCTCGACCCCGGCGACGTCCAGTTCGACGACGAGTCCGGCGAGGGCGACTCGCTGGTCGTGGAGCGAGAGCGTGACCTGGCCTTGTCGGCCCAGGCCCGCCAGACGATCACCGACATCGACGCCGCCCTCCAGCGCATCGTGGAGGGCACCTACGGGTTCTCCACGGTCTCCGGCAAGGCCATCCCCAAGGAGCGCCTACGGGCCATCCCGTGGGCGACCGAGCTGGTCGAGGAGAAGGTCGGCGGCCTCGGCACTCGGCGGTGAGCGCACCGCCGCGCTCAGTGACGCGCCTGGCGTCGCGGAGCACGGTCATCACGATCGCCGTGGCCGTCGCCGTCATCGCGGTCGACCAGCTCACGAAGGCGTGGGCCGTCAACGCCCTGGCCGATCACGACATCGACGTCTTCTGGACCCTGCGGTTCCACCTCACGTTCAACGGCGGCATGGCCTTCAGCCAAGGTCGAGGCCTCGGCCCCATCATCGGCGTCATCGCCCTGGTCGTGGTGGTGGTGCTGCTCGTCTCGCTGCGGCGCCACAACCACTCCACGTTCGCCGCCGTAGCCGTCGGGCTGGTCGTGGGCGGTGCCGCCGGCAACATCCTGGACCGCCTGCTGCGCTCGGGCGATGGATTGCTGGGCGGAGAAGTGGTCGACTTCATCGACCTCCAGTGGTGGCCCATCTTCAACGTGGCCGACTCGGCCGTCGTGATCGGTGGCGCACTGCTGCTGCTGGCATCGTTGCGAGCCACTGGGCCCGACACCTCGTGAACGACGTGGTGCCGGCCGCCCTCGACGGCGAGCGGGTCGACCGCATCGTGGCGATGCTGTGTGGTGTCAGCCGCGCCGCCGCCACCGCCCTGATCGACCAGGGGGCCGTCGTCGTGGACGGCGCCGTCGTGGCCAGCGGCAAGCAGCGCGGCCACGCCGGCCAGACCCTCGACGTCACCGTCAGCCTCGCGGTGCCACCGGCGGCGGCCATGCCTGACGGTCACGTCGAGGTCCCGGTGGTGCACGCCGACGAGGCGGTGATCGTGGTGGACAAGCCGGCGGGCCTGGTGGTGCATCCGGGTGCCGGCAACCTCGACGCCACCATGGTGAACGGGCTGCTGGCCCGCTTCCCCGACCTGGCCGGCGTCGGCCCCGATCCGCAACGGCCGGGCATCGTGCACCGTCTCGACGCCGGCACCTCCGGGCTCCTCGTCGTGGCCCGCACCGACGCCGCCTACAGCGCTCTGGTGCGCCAGCTGGCGTCGCGCACGGCGACGCGTGAGTACCTGGCGCTGGTGTGGGGGGTGCCGGAGACGCGACGGGGCGCGGTGGACGCGCCGATCGGGCGCTCGGCGCGCGACCCGACCCGCATGGTGGTGTCGGCCTCGGGCCGACCCGCCCGCACCGCCTACGAGGTGGAGCGGTCGTGGGCGGTCCCGGAGGTGGCGTTGCTGCGGTGCCGGCTGGAGACGGGCCGCACCCACCAGATCCGCGTCCACCTCGCCGCCATCGGCCACCCGGTGGTGGGCGACGCCCGCTACGGCGGGTTGCGACCGGGCATCGAGGCCGACCGCCCGATGCTGCACGCCGCCGCCCTGGCCTTCGACCACCCGGTCAACCACCAGCGCATCCGGTTCACCTCACCCCTGCCGCCCGACATGGAGGCGGTGCTCGCCGCCCTCGGCTGACGGCAGCGCCGGGACACGGTTGGTGGCGGCGACATCGCTAGGCGAGACCCGTCGTCGTGGAACCCACGGTGAGTGAGCGTTGCCGTCGTCATTCTCGGTGCCGTGCTGCTTCTCGGTGCAGAAGTGCATCGAATTTGCTGCAGAAATGCAACGAGAACGAGCGAAGGCCCTGATGTCGACCACGCAGAGCAACTGACGCAGCGGCCGGCACGACCCGACTCAGGGTCGCTGTGGACACGCCGTGCCGTCCGTCGTCGCCGTCGGTGCGGCCCTCGCCACCTGCGGCGCCAGCGGCCGGACCGGCGAACGTCGGAGCGATCGTCACTCCGGCCAGGCCGTCTCGCCGCGCGCCGCTGAGGCCACGTCGGCGAGGGTGTAGCCGTCGAGCTGGCGGCGGATCTGCTCGCCGACGACGGCCCAGATGGCCAGGAGCACGCACTGGCCCTCGTGATCGCACGCACCGTCCTGGTGGGGCTCACCGAAGTCGCCGAGGGCGATGGGACCGTCGACCGCGCTCACCACGTCCGACAAGCGGATGTCGGCAGGGGCCCGGGCCAGGATGTACCCGCCGCCGACGCCTCGCTTGGAGCGCACGAGGCCGGCGCCCTTCAGGGCGAGGAGGATCTGCTCGAGGTAGGGCTGGGGGAGGCCGGTGCGCTCGGCGATGTCGCGCACCGACGTCGGCGCGCCCTCGCCCGAGTGCAGCGCCAAGGACAGCAGCGCCCGGCACGCGTAGTCGCCTCTGGTCGAGACCCTCACCGTGCCATCGTACGGCTGCCGACCAGGTCGGGCGCCACGATGTGGCGTTCGAGGGTGCCGGGTGGTGGACTTCCCGGTCGTGGGCGACGAACTCGTGCTCCCTGACTATGCGGGCGCCAGCGTCCACAACATCGTCCCGGCACTGATCGGTCGCCGGCCCGGTGCGGTGTTGCCCGCCTGGATGCCGGAGGAGATCAGTGGCGCTCGTCAGGTGGTGCTGCTCGTGCTCGACGGTCTCGGGTGGGAGCAGCTCGAGCCGCGGTGGGCGTTGGCGCCGAGCATGCGGTCCCTGAGCGGCGGTCGCATCACCACCGTGGCGCCGTCCACCACGGCGACGGCGCTGACCTCCATCACCACCGGGCTCACGCCTGGTGAGCACGGGGTCGTCGGGTACCGCATCGCCGTGCACGGCGAGGTCCTGAACGTGCTGCGGTGGTCGACCGCCGGTGCCGATGCCCGCAAGCGCATCCCGCCGGCACAGTTCCAGCCGTCGCCGCCCTTCCTCGGGGCCAACGTCCCGGTCGTCACCCGAGCCGAGTTCACCGGCTCCGGGTTCTCGCTGGCCCATTTGGCCGGTGTGCGCCAGATCGGCTTCCGGCTGCCCTCCTCGCTCGTGGTGGAGGTGCGGCGACTCCTCGTGAGCGGCGAACCGTTCGTGTACGCGTACTACGAGGGCATCGACAAGGTGGCGCACGAGTACGGCTTGGAGGAGCACTACGACGCCGAGCTGGCGGCGGCCGACCGCCTCGTGGCCGACCTCCTGGCGGCGCTGCCGCCGGGTGCCGTGCTGGTGGTGACGTCGGATCACGGTCAGGTCGACTGCGCCGGCGGGCTCCTCACGCCCGAGCCGTCGGTCCTCGACCTGGTGGCCCTGCAATCAGGGGAGGGCCGGTTCCGCTGGCTGCACGCCCGCCCGGGCGCCGCCGCCGATGTGCTGGCGGCGGCCACCGACGCCTACCGCGACGTGGCGTGGGTGGCGCCGGTCGAGCAGGTCTGCGACGAGGAGTGGTTCGGGCCGCGCCTCGGCCCCGACGCCGCCGACCGGGTGGGCGACGTGGCCCTCGTGGCCCGGGCGCCGGTGGCCTTCGACGACCCGGCCGACTCGGGTCCCTTCCGGCTGATCTGCCGCCACGGCTCCCTCACCGCAGCGGAGATGTACGTGCCCCTCCTCGCCGGCTGACGCCGCGCTAGAGGTACGTGCCCGGGCGGTTGTCGGTGTCCGGGCGGCGCTGCATGGTGGCGCCGGGCGGGAGCTGACCCTGGCCCCCGCGTATCTGCTGGAGCTGCTGCTGGGCGGCCAGCTGCTGGGCGAACAGCGTGGCCTGGATGCCGTGGAACAACCCCTCCAGCCAGCCGACGAGCTGGGCCTGGGCCACCCGCAGCTCGGCGTCGGTCGGGGTGCCGTTGGTGAACGGCAGGGCGAACCCGCGCAGCTCCTGCTGGAGGTCGGGCGAGAGCGCCTCGCTCAGCTCGTCCACCGAGCGCTGGTAGATCTCCGTCAGTCGCTCCCGGCTGCGATCGTCCAGCGGGGCGGCGCGGACCTCGTCGAGCAGCTGCTTCACCATGGTGCCGATGCGCATCACCTTGGCCGGGGACTGCACCGACTCCGTCTCGGTCTCAGGCGTGGCCTCGCCGGCGCCGGTCGAGGGCGCGAGCAGCTCACCGTGCTCGATATCCGTCATGGCTCCATCATGCCCGCACTTGCCTCTGGTCGGGTCCTCCCGCGTGCACTACGTTCTCAAACCACAGCTATGTCGTTTACCCACCTCCACGTCCACACCGAATACTCCATGCTGGACGGTGCTTCGCGGCTGGATCAGCTGGTGGCCGCCGCCGCCGCCGACGGTCAGCCCGCGCTCGGCATCACTGACCACGGCAACATGTACGGGGTCCTGGAGTTCTACGCCGCCTGCCGGGCCCAGGGCGTCACGCCGGTCATCGGGTCAGAGATGTACATGGCCCACGAGAGCCGCCACGAGCGGCCGGCGCGCCGGGGTCGCATCGACGACACCGGCGGCGACGCCGAGGGGGGCAAGAAGCTCTACTACCACCTCACCATGCTGGCCGAGAACGACGCCGGCTACCGCAACCTGATCCAGCTCTCCAGCCTGGCCTTCCTGGAGGGCTACTACTACAAGCCCCGGATGGACTGGGAGCTGCTGGCGCGCCACCACGAGGGCCTGATCGCCACGACCGGGTGCCTGGGGGGCCACGTGCTGCAGTCCCTCGCTGCCGGCGACGAGCGCGGCGCCCTCGAGAAGGCGGCCCGGCTCCAGGACATCTTCGGGCGCGACAACCTGTTCGTCGAGCTGCAGGACCACGGCATCCCGCTGCAGCACCAGACCAACCCCCAGCTCCTCGAGATCGCCCGCAAGATCGAGGCGCCGCTGCTGGCCACCAACGACAGCCACTACACCAACCGGGACGACCACCTGGCCCACGACGCGCTGCTGTGCGTGCAGACCGGTGCCCTCATGAGCGACCCGAAGCGGTTCAAGTTCGAGGGCGACGAGCACTACCTCAAGCCGGCGGCCGAGATGCGCCACCTCTTCCGGGAGCTCCCCGAGGCGTGCGACAACAGCCTGTGGATCGCCGAGCGGGCCGACGTCACGATCGAGTTCGGCACCCCGAAGCTGCCCGAGTTCCCGCTGCCGCCCGCCTTCCACTCCGGCACCGACTACCTCCGCGACCTCACCTTCCAGGGGGCCAAGGAGCGCTGGGGCGACCCGCTGCCGCCGGCGGTGCTGGAGCGGCTCGTGTACGAGCTGAAGGTCATTGCCGACATGGGCTTCAGCTCGTACTTCCTGATCGTGTGGGACCTCATCCACCACGCCCGCCAGTCGGGCATCCGGGTCGGCCCGGGGCGGGGGAGCGCCGCCGGTTGCGCCGTTGCCTACTGCCTGCGCATCACCGACCTCGACCCCATCCGCTACGACCTCCTGTTCGAGCGTTTCCTCAACCCGAGCCGCATCTCCATGCCCGACATCGACATGGACTTCGACTCCCGCTACCGAGACGAGATGATCCGGTACGCCGCCGAGCGCTACGGCCGCGACCACGTCGCCCAGATCATCACCTTCTCCACCATCAAGGCGCGGGCCGCCGTTCGCGACGCCGCTCGGGTCCTGGGCTACCCCTACGCCGTCGGCGACCGCGTGGCCAAGGCGATGCCGCCACTGGTGATGGGGCGCGACACGCCGCTGCGGGCATGCTTCGAGCTGGATCCGAAGCACGCCGACGGCTACAAGGCCGCGGTCGACCTGCGGGCCATGTACGACGCCGACCCGGACGTCAAGCGGGTGGTCGACGTGGCCAAGGGCCTGGAGGGCCTGCGCCGCCAGGACGGCATCCACGCCGCGGCCGTCGTGATCACGCGCGATCCGCTCACCGACTACCTCCCCATCCAGCGCAAGCCCGAGAACGGGCAGGCGCCCGAACAGGCGCCAGTCGTCACCCAGTACGAGATGCACGGCGTCGAAGAGCTCGGGCTGCTGAAGATGGACTTCCTGGGGCTGCGGAACCTCGACGTGATCGAGGACACCGTGACGTTGATCCGGGAGAGCAAGGACCCCGCCTTCGACGTGGACGCCATCCCCCTCGACGACGATCCCACGCTGGCCCTGCTGCGCCGGGGCGACTCGATCGGGGTGTTCCAGTTGGAAGGCGGGCCGATGCGGACGCTGATGCGCTCGCTGGCACCCACCTCCTTCGACGATGTCGCCGCCCTCGTGGCCCTGTACCGGCCGGGCCCCATGGCGGCCAACATGCACAACGACTACGCCGACCGCAAGAACGGCCGCAAGCCCATCACCTACCTCCACGGCGACCTGGAGGAGCTGCTCGCCGACACGCAGGGCCTCATGATCTACCAAGAGTCGGTCATGCGCGTGGCCCAGAAGTTCGCCGGCTACGACCTGGCCGAAGCCGACAACCTCCGCAAGGCGTGCGGCAAGAAGATCCGGGCGCTCATCGCCGCCGAGCGCGAGAAATTCGTGGCCGGGTGCGAGCGCACGGGCTACGGCGCCGCCATCGGGACGCAGCTGTTCGACATCATCGAGCCCTTCGCCGACTACGCCTTCAACAAGAGCCACTCCTACGGCTACGGCTACATCGCCTACCAGACCGCCTACCTGAAGGCGCACTTCCCGGTCGAGTACCTCGCCTGCCTGCTCACCAGCGTGAAGGGCAACCTCGACAAGGCGGCGATGTACCTGGCCGAGTGCCGCGTGCTGGGCGTGCAGGTCCTCAACCCGGACATCAACGTGGCCGCCTCGGATTTCATCGGTCTCGCTCCCGAGGATGCACCGGCGGGCGTGGAGCTGGCGCCCGGATCGCCGGGGGTGATCCCGTTCGGCCTGTCCGCGGTGCGCAACGTCGGCGAGGGCCTGGTGGAGCTCATCATCCGTGAGCGCGACAAGAACGGACCGTTCTGCGACTTCCAGGAGTTCGTGGACCGGGTGGACTTCAACGTTCTCAACAAGCGGACGATCGAGTCGCTGATCAAGGGCGGCGCCTTCGACTCCATGGGCCACCGCCGCAAGGGCCTGCTGCAGGTGTACGAGCTGATCATCGACCAGTCCGTGGCTCGGCGCCGCAAGGAGGCCGAGGGTCAGTTCGACCTGTTCGCCGGCCTCGGCGCGGAGGCCCCCACCCACGACCGGGTGGACATCCCCGACGTCGAGTTCGACAAGCTCGAGCGCCTCGCCTACGAGAAGGAGATGCTCGGGCTCTACGTGAGCGATCACCCGCTGCTCGGCGCCGAGCGGGCGCTGCGGCGCAAGACCGACTGCACCATCGCCGAGCTCATGGAGCGCGAGGACGGCTCGATGGCCACCGTCGGCGGTGTCATCACCAACCTCCAGCGGAAGTTCACCAAGAAGGGCGACCCGATGGCGGTGTTCGTGCTGGAGGACCTGCAGTCGGCCATGGAGGTGATGGTCTTCCCGAAGACCATGCTCGACCACGGCTACAAGCTCCAGCCCGACGCCGTGGTCACGGTGAAGGGCCGCGTGGACGGGCGCGACGAGACACCCAAGCTGATGTGCCTGGAGCTCAACGTCGTGGAGGCCATCTCCGACGAGGCGCCCCCATTGCGGCTCAAGCTCCCGGCGCTCAGCCTCAGCGAGGAGCGCATCGGGACGCTCAAGCGGCTGCTGAGCGAGCATCCCGGGGACTCGCAGGTCTTCCTGCACATCGGCGAGGGCAAGGTGCTGCGCCTGGCCGACGACTACTGCGTCGACCTGCCGCGAGTGGTCGGCGAGCTGCGCGTGGCCTTCGGCCACGACGCCGTCGCGCTCTGACCGCGACGGTCCCGCGGGTGCGTCTCAGAGGTGAGTGGGAAGAAACGCCCCGAAAATGGCAAAATGGCGTGTGTGCCCGGGGGCTGCCCGGGCAGCTTCACCCGCGTCGTCGGCGCTCAACCGCCGGCGCTCGAGCACCCTCGGGGGCAATCGGGACATGGCGATCCAGGTCGAGACCAAAGACGGCACGGCACTTACGGACGCGGACCTCGGCGAACTGGCCGACATGTCCGCGAGCGGTGGCGCGGGCTTCGAGATCGGCCAGCTGTCGAAGGCCAAGGAGGACTGGGTCCTCGCCGGCAGCGCCCGGATCGACGGCAAGCTCCAAGGTTTCTCCTTCTCCACGCTCGAGCGCATCGGCGGCACGCCCTGCGTCCTGCTGGGACTGGTCGCCGTGCGGCGCAGCTCCAAGCGTGACGCCGTGCTCAAGGCCGTCATGGGCGAGGCGTACCACCGGGCCCTCATGGCGTTCCCCGACGAGGATGTGCTGGTGGGCACGCGCTTCGTGTCGCCGTCGGGCTTCGAGGCGTTCCGGGCACTGACCGACCTCGTCCCCCGGCCGGGGCACAAGGCGGTGGGCGAGGAGCGGGCCTGGGGCCGGCGCCTGGCCAAGCGCTTCGCCGTCGAGGGCACCTACGACGAGCAGTCGTTCCGGGTCACCGGCACCAGCGGGCTGGCGCCCCACTTCGATCACGAGTCGCTCAAGCCCGAGGGCGTCGACCCGGAGATCGCCGCCATGTTCACGGGCATGCGACCCGACTCGGGCGACTGCCTCGTCGCCTTCGGCTGGGCCATGGCCGAGGACCTGCTCAAGCTCGGCAGCCACTAACGGGCGGCGGCCTTCGGCCGCCCTCTCGCGCGACCGAATCTCCGCGGCCTGAACGCTTCGCCGCGCTCCAGCGCGGTCGAGCTGCGCAGGCGCGACGCGAAATCCCGGGGGGCGGGCGGCGGCCGCTACCGTCGACGGACATGGAGTTCGCCGACCTCGTCCAGTCGCGCCGCATGGTGCGCGCCTTCGACACCCGACCGGTCGAGACCGAGGTCGTGAACCGAGTCATCGACGCCGCCCGGCGGGCACCGAGCGCCGGCAACGCCCAGGGCTGGGTGTTCCTGGTGCTGGAAGGCGACGACACCCGCAAGTTCTGGGACGTGACCCTGCCCGAGGAGCGCCGGGAGACGTTCCGGTGGAAGCAGTTGCTCGACGCCCCCGTCGTCATCCTCCCTCTGGCGTCGCGTGACGCCTACCTGGCGCGCTACAGCGAGCCCGACAAGATCTCGACCGGCCTGGCCGACCCCACCCGCTGGCCGGTGCCGTACTGGCAGATCGACACCGCCTTCGCCACCATGCTGCTGCTGCTGGCCGTGGAGGACGAGGGGCTGGGCGCGCTGTTCTTCGGCGTGTTCCGCAACGGCGAGAAGCTCCTCGCCCACCTCGACGTGCCGGGCGGCTACGAGCTGATCGGTGCCGTCGCCCTCGGCTACCCCCTCGACGACGAGCCCGGCCGCAGCTCCGAGCGGCCCCGGCGCGGCCTCGACGAGATCGTGCATCGCGGCGGCTGGCAGCGTGATCCGTTCCTGCCGTAGGAGCCCGTTTGCACGGGAAGGCTCAGTTAGGCATCCTTGACATGTGAGTGAGAGCCTGCTGATCACGCTTCGAGAAGGGTTCGAAGCGGCGCTTGTTGTCGCCATCGTGCTCGCCGCCGTCCGCCGTTCCGACCGCCCCGAGATGGCCCGCTGGGTCTGGTACGGCACCGGCGCCGCCCTCCTGCTCGCCGCCCTCATCGGCTGGCTGATCCACCTCACCATCGAGGACCTGACCGGCGTGAGCCGCGCCCGGGTGTTCGCCGCCATCTGCTTCGGCGCCGCCGGCCTGCTGACCTGGATGATCTTCTGGATGCGCAGGCACGCCCGCTCGTTGAAGGGCGAGCTGGAAGGCAAGGCCGTCCAGGCAATGCACGAGTCGGCGTTCGCGCTGGGGATGGTGGCGTTCGTGGCCGTCGCCCGTGAAGGGTTGGAGACGGCGCTGTTCCTGATCTCCACCACGGCCAGCAGCTCCGGTGGCCAGGTGCTGCTGGGGGCGCTCATCGGCATCGCCTTGGCCTGCGCCCTCGGCGTGCTCGTGTACCACGGCAGCAAGGCCATCTCGATGAAGCTGTTCTTCCAGGTGACGGGCGTGCTCATCATCCTGTTCGCCGCCGGCCTGATGTCTCGCGGCGTGCTGTTCCTGCAGTCGGCGGGCGACCTGGGCAGCATCAACGACGCCGTCTACAACCTCACCGGGCAGCGCTGGCTCACTCAGTCGACCCAGACGGGTCGGTTCCTGGCGGGGATCTTCGGCTGGGATCCCCGGCCGTCGATGGAGCAGGTCGTCGTCTACCTCGCCTACCTCGTCCCGGTGCTGATCCTGTTCTTCAGGAAGCCACGTGCCGCCACGCCGGTCCGCACCGTCCCCCTCGATCACGCCACGGTGTAGCCCTTGGCCGCCGCCGCCTGGTCGATGGCGCTCCACGTCTGCTGCCCGCACACCCCGTCCACCTCCAGGCCGTGGGCCGTCTGCCACGCCTCGATGGCGGCCCGGGTGGGGCTGGTGACGCGCACCCCGTAGCGGCCGTCGACGTCCAGGGTGGTGCCGGCGAGGGCGTTCAGGGCCCGCTGCAGCACGGCCACGAACCCTCCCTGGTAGCCGGGGCGCACCGTCGGGTGGGCCGGCTTCTCGCTGAGGGCGTCCCAGGTCTGGCCGGGCACGTTGATGATGCCGTCGACGGCGAGGTTGCGCATGGTCTGGAAGGTGCGCACCTTGCCATCGGTGACCGGTCCCCAGTACCCGTCGACGCCGGTGGCGTAGCCGTGGACGGCCAAGCGGACCTGCACCGTGCGCACGTTGTTGCTGCGGGACCCGACCGACATGGACTCGGCCCGGATGGGGTCGATCTTGACGTAGGACGACGACTCGTCGGTATCGGAGTCCGGCGCCGGTCCCGCGCCGGTGCCCGCGGCGGGGGCGGACCCGGTCCACCGGGCCCAGGCCTCGTCGGTGACGATGTTGAGGTCGATGTCGTTGCTGGACGCGCCGTAGGTGGGCCCCTGCCCGTTGAACCCGGCCGAGAACTGCCAGCCGGCCCACGGTCCCCGACAGCCCACAGGGATGGCGGGGCCCTTGCGGTCGCGTCCGAAGGCCCAGTCGGCCCACGACGCCGGCGCACCCGGCGTGGGCCCGTCGGGCCGGTAGACCGGGTAGCGGGCCAGGATCAGGTCGCAGCGGGCGAGCCGGGCGAGGCTGGCATCGAGGGCGGCCTCGTCGTCACCCGGGACGGGCCGGGCCACGTGGTCGTCCCAGTAGGCGGCGCCGGTGTAGATGAGCGGCTCGGCACCGGTGCCGGCCAGGACGGCATCGGCCATGGCGGCGTACCAGCGGGCCAGCGCCAGGCCCTTCACCACCGGGTTGGGGCCGCCCTCGGAGGCGTACCACTCCGCGTCGATCATGCCCCGCGGCGCACCCACCTGGGCGGCGGCGGCGCCCAGGAGCCGGCCCTGGGCGTCCGCGCCCGTGGAGCTCTTGGGGTTGGCGAACCAGTACACCGCGGGTAGCGCCAGCCCTGCGGCGCGGATGCCGGCCACGTAGGTGTCGAAGCGGTGGTCGCGTCGGCCGTTGATGCCGGCCCGTGGCACCGCCCCCGCCACCCCGGCGGCCGCCATGCGCCCGAAGTCGATGGCGCCCTGGTTCTCGCTGACGTCGATCATCGTGCGATAGCCCATGCCAGATCAGATCACGTTCAGGGCGGGTTTGATGCGAAGAACGCCCGGTGTCAGGCCAGCAGCGCGTCGAGGCCTTCGACGGTGTCGACCGGCGCTTCGCACAGGTAGTCGTGGCAGACGTAGGCCAACCCGTCGCGGCGGCCCTGCCACAGCGGCGAGTCGTAGCGGTCGCCCCAGGCCAGCACGGCGTCGGGCAGGTACCGGCGCTGCACGGCGGCCACGAGGTCGTCGCGCTCGCCGGCGACGGCGATCTCGGTGACCCCGGCGCGGCGAAGATCGACGGCCGCCAGCAGGTGGGAGAACGCCGACGGCGCCCCACCGACGACGCCCGCCACCAGTTGCAGGATCTGATCGGCCTGATGCCGGTAGCGGGCCTCGCCGGTCAGCGCACCGAGCCGGTAGAGCGCAAGGGCGGCGAGCGAGTTGGCCGACGGCGTGGCCGAGTCGAGCAGGTCCTTCTGGCGCACGATGAGCGCTTCGCCGTCGTCGGCGGTGGTGAACAGCCCGCCGCGTTCGGGATCCCAGAACCGCTCCAGCAGCATGTCGGACACCCTGATCGCCTCGTGGACCCAGCGGGCCTCGCCGCTGGCCTGCGCCAGCGCGACGAAGGCGTGGATGAGGGCGGCGTGATCGGCGGCCAGGGCGTCGTGGCGGGCGCCGGACGAGCGCTGCCACGAGCGCCACCAGCGGCCCTCGTCGTCGCGCAGCTCGGCCAGCAGGAACGCTGCCGTCTGCCCCGCGTCGTCGAGCCACGCCTCGTTGCCGGTGGCGGCCCCGGCCTCGGCCAGGGCGGCCACCATGAGGGCGTTCCACTCGGTGAGCACCTTGTCGTCGAGGCCGGGCCGGGGGCGCTGCTCGCGGACCTCGAACATCCGCCGCCGGGCCTCCTCCACCGCGGCGGGCCGCATGAGGTCGCCCCGCACGGGCCGGTGCAGGATGGTTCGACCCTCGAAATTGCCGTCGGCGGTGACGCCGTACCACTCGACGGCGGCGGCCGTGAGGGCGTCGTCGGCCACGGCGGCGGCGATCTCGGCCGGCGTCCACGTCGAGAACCGGCCCTCTTCGTTGTGGCCGTCGGGGCCGGGGGAGTCGGCGTCCTCGGCCGACGAGAAGCCGCCCTCCGGTTGGCGGAGGTCACGCCGGACGTAGCCGACGGTCTCCTCCACCACCTGGAGGTAGCGCGCCTCGCCCGTCACCTGCCAGGCGTGCAGGTAGACGGGCAGCAGGAGCGCCTGGTCGTACAGCATCTTCTCGAAGTGGGGCACCAGCCACTGGCGATCGACCGAGTAGCGGGCGAAGCCGCCGCCGAGATGGTCGTAGATGCCGCCCGACGCCATGGCGTCGAGGCTGGTCGTCACCATGGCGAGGGCGTCGGGGCTACCGCTCGTGCGGTGGGCCCGCAGCAGGAGCTCCAGGCTCATCGACTGGGGGAACTTGGGGGCGGCGCCGAAGCCACCCCACTCCTTGTCGAACTGCTGTGACAGGGCGGCCAGCGCCTGGTCGAGGTGCTCGACGCCCGGCACCGTCTCGGCCGGCTCGAGCTGGGCCGTGCGGTCCAGCGCCTCGGTGAGTTTGACCGCCTGGTCGAGCAGCTCGCCCCGGCGGGTGCGCCACGCATCGTCCACCGCCGCCAGCAGTTGCAGGAACGACGGCTTGGGGTAGTAGGTGCCGCCGAAGAAGGGCCGGCCGTCGGGAGCGAGGAACACCGTCATCGGCCAGCCTCCCCGACCGGCGATGGCCTGCACGGCGTCCATGTAGACGGCGTCGACGTCGGGGCGCTCCTCGCGGTCGACCTTCACGCTCACGAACGCCTTGTTGAGCGCCGCCGCCACCTCGTCGTCCTCGAAGCTCTCGTGGGCCATCACGTGGCACCAGTGGCAGGCCGAGTACCCGACGGAGAGCATCACCGGCTTGTCCTCGGCCAGGGCCTTGGCGAACGCCTCGTTGCCCCACGGGAACCAGTCCACCGGGTTGCCCTGATGCTGGCGGAGGTAGGGCGAGCTCTCGTCGGCGAGTCGGTTCACGGGCTGACAGCCACACGGTTGCTCATGGCGGCAGGGTACCCAGTACCGTGCCGCCTCCATGGAGATCCGACTCGACGGGAAGGTGGCCCTGGTCACGGGGGCGTCACGCGGCATCGGCAAGGCCATCGCCAAGGGCTTCGTCGAATCGGGCGCCAAGGTCATGCTCACGTCGCGCAAGATCGACGGGCTCCAGGCCGCCGCTGCCCAGATCGGGGGCGACACCGAGGTGTTCGCCGCCAATGCCGGTGACATCGAGGCGGCCGACGCCTGCGTGGCCGCCACGATCGAGCGCTTCGGCACGCTCGACATCCTCGTGAACAACGCCGCCGCCAACCCCTACGCCGGCCCCACCATGGGCATCGACCCGGCGCGGTTCGACAAGACCTTCCAGGTGAACATCCGCGGCCCGGTGTTCTGGTGTCAGTCGGCCTGGAACCGGTCGCTTCGCGATCATCCCGGCGTCATCATCAACATCGCGTCGGTGGGTGGGCTGCGGGCCGAGGCGATCCTGGGCACCTACAACCTCACGAAGGCGGCGCTGATCCATCTCACGCGCCAGCTCGCCGCCGAGCTGGCACCGACACGCGTCGTCGGCATCGCGCCCGGGTTGGTCAAGACCGACTTCGCCGCGTACCTCGTGGAGAACTTCGGGGAGCGCCTGGCCGAGAGCATGCCCACCAAGCGCCTGGGTGAGCCCGAGGACATCGCCGCCATGGCCGTGTTCCTCGCCAGCGACGCCGCGTCGTGGATCACGGGCGAGACCTACGTGGTCGACGGCGGCGCCGGGGTACGGGGTGTCAACTAGCCCGTCGCCTTGCGCCCGGGCGGGCGGCTCATCGAGGATGCGGTCATGAGCCGGCTGCCCCTCCAGACCCGTGACGCGCTCGACGAGGATGCCCAGGCGGTGTGGGACGCCATCACCGCGTCGCGGGGATCCATCGTCACCGACGAGGGCGCCCTCATGGGCCCGTTCAACGCGTGGGTGACCGCTCCCGGCATCGGCGGTCGTCTGGCCGAGCTGGGTGCCGCCCTCCGGTTCCAGTCGTCGATCGAGCGGCGGCTGCTCGAGGTGGCCATCATCACCGTCGGTGCGCACTGGCAGGCCGAGTTCGAGTGGTGGGCGCACTCCCGCATGGCCCTGCACTACGGCGTGAGTGCCGAAGCCGTGGAGGCCATCGCCCACGGCACCACGCCTTCGTTGCCCGACGACGAGCGCATCGTCTACGCCGTCGCCCGCCAGCTCGTGGCGACCGGTCATGTCGACGGGCCCTCGTACGACGCCGCCCGCGCGCTGCTCGGCGATCGGGGCGTGGTGGAGCTGGTGACGCTGTGCGGCTACTACACGCTCGTGTCGTTCAGCCTCAACGCCTTCGACGTGGCGCTGCCCCCGGGCGAGCAGCTCACCTGGCCCGACACCGCGACCTGACCCCGGCCCGGCAGGCGTACGATCTCGATCGGCCGCCGATCGTCACTGGGACGCTGCATCGGCGCCAGGGGGGCGAACCATGTCAGCGATCGACGAGGTCCTTCGTAGCGCGGTCGAAGCAGGAGCGGTGCCGAACGTGGTGGCGGTGGCGGCCGACCGGGATGGGGTGATCTACGAGGGCGCCGCAGGCCCACGGGTGGCCGGCGCCGACGAGGAGATCTCGGCCGACACCCACTTCCGCATCATGTCGATGACAAAGATGGTGGCGACGGTGGCGGCCCTGCAGCAGATGGAGCAGGGGCGTCTCGACCTGGAGGCGCCGGTCGAGGAGTATTGCCCGTCGTTCGCCGACGTGCAGGTGCTGGACGGCTTCGACGGCGACACGCCGAGGCTGCGACCGCCGGCCAGCCGCGCCACCGTCAAGCAGCTCATCACCCACACGGCCGGGTTGAGCTACTGGTTCTTCAATGACGCGCTGGCCCGGTGGGAAGCGGTGACGGGCACGCCGACCGTGATCTCCGGCTCCGACGTGATCTTCACGGCCCCGATGGTCGCAGACCCGGGGACGAGGTTCGAGTACGGCATCAACGTGGACTGGTTGGGCAAGGTCGTGGAAGCCGCGAGTGGCGTGTCGCTCGACGTCGCCATCAAGGAGGGGATCACCGGGCCGCTCGGCATGGATGAGACCTGTTTCTGCATGAGCCCGCAGCAGCGGTCCACCGCGACACCGATCCACGCGCTCGCCGAGGACGGGTCATGGATGGCGACCGACGTCGAGCTCAACCAGGCCCCTGACTACTGGGCCGGAGGTCACGGGCTCTACTCGACCCACCGCGATTACCTCAAGTTCCAGCAGGCGCTGTTGCACGACGGCACGTTCGCCGGCGTCACCATCCTGCAACCGGCCACGGTCGACGCGGCGTTCACCAACCAGATCGGCGACCTGGACTTCCCGGCGGTGCTCACGTCGTCGGATCCGGCCTCGACGTGTGACTTCGCCGCTGGCCCCGGCTTCAAGTGGGGCTACGGCCTGCTGCTCAACACCGAGGCCATCCCGGGACGCCGGGCGGCGTGGAGCGGGGCATGGGCAGGACTGTGCAACACCCACTTCTGGGTCGATCGCACCTCGGGCATCACCGGCGCCATCTACTCGCAGTTCCTGCCGTTCGTCACGCCGGCGGCGCTCCGGATGTACGCGGACTTCGAGACGGCGCTGTACGCGTCGCAGTAGCAATTCCGCCCGCCGTCACGCGGCGTTCCGCTACCAGGCCGCGTACCGCCGGCCGTTGGCCGGGTCGAGGAGCGACCGGCCCAGCCGGCGGTGCTGCCGGCGACCCGGCTCCGTAGCATTGGCGCAGTGGCCCGGATCGACCTTCGCAACGACGGCAACGTCGACGGCGACTGGTTCGTCGACACGCGTTGCATCGACTGCGGCACGTGCCGGGACATCGCCCCCGAGCTCTTCGGCGACGCCCGCGGCTACAGCACCGTCATCAATCAACCTCGCTCGGGCGAACCGCTCACCGCGGCGTGGCTGGCCGCCCAGGCGTGCCCCACGAACTCGATCGGCACCCGATCACGGCGAGCGCGCCCCGGCCGGCTCTACCCTCACGAGATCGAGGCCGGATCCGGCGTGTTCGACTGCGGCTACTGCTCCGAGGACTCCTTCGGGGCGTCGGCCTGGTTCGTGCACCGAGCCACGGGGAACCTGCTGGTGGACTCGCCGCGCTACACCGAGGCCCTCGTCGGGCCGTTCGCCGCCGCCGGCGGCATCGACCACATCCTGCTGACTCATCGAGACGACGTCGCTGACGCCCATCGGTTCGCGCGACGGTTCGACGCACGGGTGTGGATCCACGCCGCCGACGCCACCGCCGCTCCTTTCGCCACCGACCTGATCGACGGGCTCGACGACGTCGAGATCGGGCCGGGCGTGGTCGCCGTGCCGACCCCGGGTCACACCAGGGGCTCGACCGTGTTCCTGGTCGACGACCGCTTCCTGTTCAGCGGCGATTCGCTGGCGTGGAGCCACACGAGGCAGGACCTCACCGCGTTTCGCGACGCCTGCTGGTGGTCGTGGCCAGACCAGGCCGACTCGTTGGCGCGGCTGGCCGAGCGTCATCGGTTCGCCTGGGTGCTTCCCGGTCACGGCGCCCGTGTGCACGACGACCCTGAGGTCCTGCACGTGCGTCTTCGTCATCTGGTCGATCGCATGCGGGCCGACAGGTGGAGCGCCACTAATGGCCGATGATCTGGAAGGCTGGCGGCGAGGCTGGAGCGCCTCGCGCCCGGTTTCGACGGGACGTACCGCGTGCGCCCATCGATCATCGACGACTTCTACGCGCGGACCGCCGACCCGACGCTGGCGTCGCGGTTCATGACGGGCATCTCGGCACCAACATCAGATCCAGCTGGACGGCGACAAGGCCACCACGCTCGCCTACTTCTTCGAGATCATCGACGACAACCTCGTCCTGATCGAGACCTGCCAGCATCGGTTGCGCCGAGATCCTGATCGGTGGCGGTTCGCCTTCCTGCGGATCTCGGTGCGCTACCGCGCTCGCATCGAGGCCACCAACGTGGGCGGTCAGCCGCTGGCGCCCATCGTGGCGAAGCCCGTCTGAGGACAGGGAATGGGTGGCCGTCCGGTCCGGCGCCGCACTGCGGTTCACCCCATCCTGAAAGCGGGTTCAGCGCTCTCACAGGATCGCTTGACGTTCGCGTCGTATCTTCACTCCAGCTCACGGCTCATGAGCGGCGGCGCCACGGCACCAGCGGTGGCCCGATGCGGAGGTGCATCATGCCCAGCCAGATCCAGCTCGGTTCGACCGGCGACGACGTCAAGCGGCTACAGCGGGTCCTCGCCCGTTCCATCCAGATCAACCTAGATCACCCCATCACCGGTGTGTTCGACGATGCCCTCGACGCGACTGTCCGCGGCATCCAGGCCGACCTCGGTGTTCCGGTCGACGGGGTCGTCGGCCCGGTGACGTGGGCGGCCCTGCCGGCGTACCGTGAAGCGTCGCCGACCGTCAGCCAGGGTGCCACCGGACCCGTGGTGGGATGGCTCCAGTTGACGCTGGCCGGCGACGACCTCGGGTTCGTGGACTGGCTGGCCTACAGCGGCCCGATCGACGGCCAGTTCGGGCCGCAGACCGGTGCCAGCGTCCGCAACTTCCAACAGACGAGGGACCTGACCGTCGACGGCATCGTGGGCGACGAGACCTGGTTCGGCTTGCTGACGCCGGGCACCGTCGAGCACCTGACGCTGGAGAACGCTTGCGGGCTGCTCGGCGGCCATCTGCCCGCGACCCTCTGAACGCGGCACGCCCGCTCCATCGGCGGCGGGCTCGGGCGCGTAGGTTGTCCGGGACTCCCGTGCAACGAGAGCCTTCTATGACGACAGGGCGTGCGGTCGTGACCATGATCCTCGCCGCAATGATCGTCGTTGCCGGCTGCCACTCGACGCCTACGGCCACCGCACCGGCGTCGATCGCGACGAGCGTGGCCCCGCCAGTACCCGCGGCACCGACATCGGTGCCGTTGACGGTGACGCTGGCGCCGATCGTGCCGGCGACCATCCCGACCATCCCGACCATCCCGACCATCCCGACCGTCCCGACGACGCTCGGGGCCACGACCGCCGTGCCCCCTCGCCCCGCGTCGCTCGACGACGTGTCGATGACGGCGGTGCCGCCGGACGTCATCGTGCCCACCTCGCCAGCGTCGCTCGACATGGCGACGAACCCCATCAACGGTCGCCGCGGTGGGAACCACCCCGTGGCGGGCGCGCTCGACTGCAGGGTGGACCCGGTGGCGCCACGGGACTGCTTGGTGGCGACCTTGGACTCGCTCGGCTTCAACGTCACCGGCGGCTCGGCAACACAACAGGAGCGCCACCTCCAGCAGGCCATCGCCGTGGTGCAGCTCGATGCTGGTCTCGAGATGACGGGACGCGCCGACGATGCGCTCTACCGCTATCTCGACATTGCCGACGAACGGCGTGACCCCGCGCCGGGCGAGGTGCGCACGATCGGCACGTCAGCGCAGGGGCGCCCGATCACCGCCGTCCGCTATGGCAGCGGCCCGAACGTGGTGCTGGTCGTGGCCCAGACCCACGGCGACGAGGAAGGCGGCTTGCGGGTGTGGCTACGGGCCCGGACTCGGCCCGTCCCGGACGGGGTGACGCTGTGGATCGTGCCGATGCTGAATCCGGACGGCCTGGTGCTCGATACCCGCTTCCTGGCCAATGGCGCCGATCCCAACCGGGCCGCGCCGCGATACCCGGAGCAGCAGGCGGTGTTCGATTTCGCCGTGGCCGTGCGACCGGAGCTCACCGTCTGGTACCACCAGAACTACGGGTGGATCGGTGGTTCGGGGGCGTCGACGGCGCCGGCGAGGCGCTACCACGACCTGACCCGACTCGGCGCCCTCAACCGCAGTGGCGACTGCGGACTGGGGTTCATGTGGTGCCCGATCGACGACGCGGTCGGGAGCAGCTCGATCCTGGTCGAGCTGCCCGATGTGCTCACGCCGGCCGACGTGCAGCTGCACGCCGACGCGCTGCGCACAGTGGCGTCGGAAGCGGCGGCCTGACCGCCGCGTGCCAAGGCGGTCGTCGGTTTGCTGCGTCATGCCCTCCAAGGCGTTCCTTTGTGGCGACGCGCCGGACGGGTGCCGATAGGTCGCACGGGCCCGGCGCGTCGGTAAGGTCCGAACGGGATCTCACGAGGGGAAGTGCGACATGGGTCGAGAGAACACGCTCGAAGGCAAGGTGGCGCTGATCACCGGTGGCGCCCACGGCCAAGGAGCGGCCGAGGGTCGCCTGTTCACGGCGGCCGGCGCCACCGTGGTGCTGGCCGACGTGGCCGACGCCGACGGCAAGGACGTAGCCAACGAGATCGGCGGGCAGTACCTGCATCTCGACGTGGCGTCGGAGGAGGAGTGGGACACCGTCGTCGCCGACGTCCTGGCGACCCACGGTCAGCTCGACATCCTCGTCAACAACGCCGGCATCTTCCGCGCCGCCCGCCTGGTCGAAGAGACGGTCGAGCAGTGGAACCAGGTCATCGCCGTCAACCAGACGGGCGTCTTCCTCGGCATGAGGGCCGGCGGTCGGGCCATGGTGAAGGCCGAGCGAGGTGGTTCCATCGTCAACATCAGCTCGGTCGCCGGGCTCACCGGTGTCTTCGGGTCGATGGCCTACTCGGCATCCAAGTGGGCGGTGCGGGGCATGACCAAGGTGGCGGCCAAGGAACTCGGTCGCTACGGGATCCGCGTGAACAGCATCCACCCCGGCCTCATCGCCACCGCCATGACCGCCGACTTCCCCGCCATGGTGGATGAGGAGAAGAAGCGCCGCACCGAACGGCGGACGCCGCTGGGACGGGTCGGCACGCCCGAGGACATCGCCAACACCGCGCTCTTCCTGGCCAGTGACGAGTCGAGCTACTGCACGGGTCAGGAGTTCGTGGTCGACGGCGGCATCTACGGCTAGGCCGTCGGTACGCCGCTCGAACGAGGCGCGGCCGCCGTGGTGACGGCCGCGCCTCGTTCGCTTCGGGCGCGTCAGCCGGCCAGCGTCGAGCCGGTCTCCAGGAGCGACTTGAGGTCACTGAGCACCCAGGCGTGGCCGCCACCGCCGCCATCGCTCGAGTCCTCGAACTGCCCGGACACGAGGGCGGCGAGATTGGGGGCGCCATCGAGCTCGTGGACGATGGTGAGCGAGCACGAACCGTTCTCGAGGGACTTGATCTCGTAGGTGAGCCGGGTGAAGCCTTCGGCGGCGAGCGTCGGGTCCATGAGCATGCGCCACGTCGTGACGAGCCTGCGGGGCGGGTCGGCCTCGATGACCTCGCCATCGATGAGGACGTCGGGGCACGGGTACCCGTTGGCCTCCGCTCGGGCCTTGAACTCGTCGTTCGGCACGACCCGCAGGGCGCCACCCGGGCGGAGGTCGTAGTGGGTGTAGCCCGTGTAGCCGTAGCGGTTGGTCCACTCCGGATCGGTGATGGCCTGCCAGATCACCTCGGGGGTGGACTTGATGTAGACCCGATACACCTGCGTGGTCGCGGTGGCGGTAGTCATGACGGTTTCTCCAGTTCGGTCTTGAGGTTGATGAGCGCCGTGACTTGGCGTTCCGTGTACTTGTCGATCCACCGGTCGTGGATGAGCCGGATCGGGACGGGGTTCAAGAAGTGCAACTTCTCCCGGCCCGACCGGCGCGTCACGACCAGTCCCGCTTCCTCCAGCACCTTCAGGTGCTTCATCACACCGAAGCGGGTCATCGACAGCTCGGACTCCAACTCGGTGAGCGTGCGGCCGTCACGCGCGAAGAGCAGATCGAGCAGGTACCGGCGAGTGGGGTCCGCCAGCGCCTTGAAGACGCTGTGCAGCTCCTCGTCATCGGTCACGACGGCCAACATACGTGACCGATGAGTCACATGTCAACCCGCTCTTCCCGGCGGGCGGGCGCGGTCGAGCACGCGGCGGCGCGCTTGGAGCCCCGGGGGCGCGGTCGAGCGCGGGCTGCGCGCTTGGAGTCGCGGGGGCGCGGTCGAGCGCGCGGGCGGCGCGCTTGGAGCCCGGGGGCGCGGTCGAGCGCGGCGGCTGCGCGCTTGGAGCCCCGGGGCGCGGTCGGCACGCGGGCCCACGCTTGGAGTCGCGGGGGCGCGGTCGAGCGGCGGGCTGCGCGCTTCGGGGGGGGGTCAGACGCCGCCGGGGTCGGCGAACACCCGCTCGGCGGTGTGGATGGCGGCGCCGAGGGCAGCGGCGGAGAACCCCAGCGTCGACACCGAGAGCTGGCACCCGCCGGCGTCCGGGGCGATGGAGAACGCGCGCATCGTCTCTTCGGCTTCGTCCAACATCCACGGCGCCACGTCGCGGAAGAAGCCGCCGAGGATCACGACCTCCGGGTTGAACACGTTCACGAGCGTGGCCAGGCCCGTGCCGAGCCAGCGGCCGTGACGTTGGAGCGCCTCGATCACGCGCTCGTCGCCGGCTTCGGCCCGGCGCACGACGTGAGCCACCTTCTCCTCGGGTCCGACGCGCGGGTGGGCGGCGTCCACCATGGCGAGGACGTCGGGGACGGCCTCGCGCAGCAGCGGGCGCAGCCCGACGAGTGCCTCCCAGCAACCGAACCGCCCGCAGCCGCACTGCGGGCCGCCCTCCATGACGTGCATGTGGCCCACTTCGCCCGAGAACCCGCTGGCGCCCCGCAGGAGGCGCCCGTCCACCACGATGCCGCCACCGACGCCGGTCTGGCCGGTGATGTAGATCAGGTTGGGCGTGCCGGCGTGCTTGCCCACGCGGTACTCGGCGAACGCGCCGAGGTTGGCGTCGTTGTCGACGCTCACGTTGACGGCGGAACCGAGGGCATTGGCGACGCGGCTGGCGACGTCGACGTTCTTCCAGTGCAGGTTCGGGGCGAAGGTGATGGCGCCGGCGTCCACGTCGACGAGGGCCGGCACCGCCACGGTGATGCCGGCGATGGTGTTGCACGTCCCGGACACCGCGTCCACGGTCTGGCGCACCATCGAGGCCAGCGCCCGCAGGGTCTGGTGGCGCGGCGCCGTCGCCGCGTCGATGGCCCGCGTGCGTTGGAAGAGGACCCGGCCACCGAGGTCGGTGGCGATGGCCGTGATGAAGTCGACGTTCAGCTCCAGCCCCAGTGCCGCGACGTGGCGCCCGTCCAGCTCGAGCAGTGTCGGCGGCCGGCCGCGGCGGCGTTCGTTGACGAGCCCGAGCTCGCGCACCAGACCGCGATCGATCAGCTCGGCCACGAGACGCGACACTGTTGCCTTGTTGAGGCCCGTCGCATTCGCGACCGCCGCGCGCGACCTCGGTCCTTCGTCGCGGAGCAGGCGCAGCACGAGGGCGAGGTTGTTCCGCCGGACCGTGAGTTGATCGGCCGGCTGCAGGTTCGCGGTCACGACGCCTAGCCGGCGACAGTCCGCTTGCGTGAGAGCGCGTCCACGCTCGCCGCCAGCAGCAGGATGAGTCCGGTCACGACGAACTTGGGTCCGGCGTCGCTGAAGCTGATCTCGACGCCGAAGAGCTCTTTGGTGCCCAGTAGCGCCATGCCGTTCGGGATGATGGCCACGACGAGTCCACCGATGACAGCGTCCACCACTCGACCGCGGCCGCCGAAGAGGCTGGTACCGCCGATCACGGCGGCGGCGACGGCGAGCAGGACGGTGTCGTTGCCCCCTGTTTGCGGGCTGACCGACTGGAGCTGCGAGGCCAGCGCCATGCCGCCCACGGCGGCGACGGTAGAGCACACGACGAACCCCGACATCCGCACGAGACGCACGTTGATACCGGCGCGCCGTGCCGCCTCGGCATTGCCGCCCACGGCGTAGATGTGGCGGCCCCAGCGGGTGCGACCGAGCAGGACCGTCAGAATGACCACGATCACGAGAACGAACGGCACCGCGTCCGGGACGCCGCGCAAGGGCTGGCCGCCGCCCAGCGACCGGTCCTTGTTCAGCAGCAACGTGCCGACGCCCCAGATCACCGCCAAGCCAACGGTTTTCAGGATGACGAGGCTGTACGGATTGGCAGCCAGGTTGTACTTCTGGCGCTGGCGCACCTTCATCAGGTTGGTGGCGCCGAAGCCGGCGACCACCACGAACCACAGGATCCAACCCACGACGGGCGAGAGGTTCTTGTTGGCGACGGCCACGATGAATTCGTTGGTCACGGCGATCGTGCCGCCCTCTTTGGCGATGATGAGCACGACGCCCTGCCACGACAGGAAGAAGGCCAGCGTCACGACGAACGACGGGATGCCCACCCTGGCCACCAGCCAACCGGTGAGGAGACCGATGGCCATGCCGATCACCAGGGCGGCGGGCAGCGCGATCCAAGGGGAGTACTCGTTGTCGAGGAGCCACGCCATCGACACGGCACACACGCCGGCGGTCGCACCGGCGGAGAGATCGATCTCGCCCAGCAGCAGCACGAAGACGATGCCCACGCCGATGAGCGTGATGGGCGCCGCCTGGGTGAGGAGGTTGGCGAAATTGCGGGTCGACAGGAAGTTGGCGTTGTTGGCCGTGATGCTGAACAACACGAACAGCACCACGAAGCCGAGCACCGCCGGCATGGCGCCGAGTTCCCCGCCGCGCACGCGCAACACGTAGGCATGCAGCGCGCCTTTGAGCGAGTACGCCTCTTTGTCGACCCCGATGGGCGCGGTTGCCGGTACCTGGTTGGAGGTCGGAAGTTCGGTGCGGGCCATCGTGGCGCTCTCAGATCTGTACCTGGTCGACGGCCTGCAAGCCGATGTCACCCGAGCGACCCGCAGTGATGAGCTCGACCACTTGCGTGTGGGTGGTGTCGCCGCGGAGCACTTCGGCGGCGACGCGCCCCAGATAGAGCGTGACGATGCGATCAGCCACTTCGAAGACGTCGTTCATGTTGTGCGAGATGAGCACCACACCGATGCCTCGGTCGGCGAGGCTGCGTACGAGGTCGAGCACCTGGCGGGTCTGGGCCACGCCGAGCGCCGCCGTCGGCTCGTCGAGCACGACGACCTTGCTCTCCCACAGCACCGCCTTGGCGATGGCTACGGTCTGGCGCTGCCCTCCCGACAAGCTGGCGACGCGCTGGCGAACGCTCCGCACGGTGCGCACCCGAAGCGTGTCGAGCGTTTCGCGGGCCAGGATCTCCATCTGGATCTCGTCGAGACCGAAGCGGTTGGTGCGCTCTCGTCCGAGGAACATGTTCTCGACGATGTCGAGGTTGTCGCACAGCGCGAGGTCCTGGTACACGATCTCGATGCCGTAGGAGGCGGCGTCGCGCGGGCTGTGGATGGTGACGGGCGCGCCGTCGAACAGCACCCGGCCCGACTCCGGTGCGTAGATGCCGGCGAGGCACTTGACGAGCGTCGATTTGCCGGCGCCGTTGTCACCGACGAGGGCGGTCACCTGGCCGCGGTAGACATCGAAGTCGACTTCGTGCAGGACGTGGACGGCGCCGAAGCTCTTGTTGATGCCGCGTAGCGACAGCAGCGGCGGTACTGGTTGGAGATCGGTCATCGTGGCGGCCCCGGAGATCGAATGTCACGGAGGGGGAAGACGTCCTTCCCCCTCCGCAACTCTTGCATGTCGTGGTCGGTCGTCAGCTGATGCCGGCGTCCTTGCACTGGGTCTCGAAGCCCTTGCAGAGGTCGGCGGCGGTCACGAAACCGTCGTCGACCACGTCCTTGACGTTGTCCTTGTAGATGGCGACCGGCGTGGCGAGGATGGCCGCAACCTTCTTGTTCGTCTGGGTGTCGTCGACTTCACCGGTCGTCGTCGGCGTCTCGCCCTTCAGCAGGGCGATGGCGGCGGCGGAGGCGGCGTCGGCTTCCTTCTTGATCGCCTTGTAGACGGTCATGCACTGGTCGCCGGCAAGGATGTTCTGCAGCCCTTGCGTGGTGGCGTCCTGGCCCGTGACCGGCAGCTGCAGGTTGTTCTTCTTCAGCACGGCGATGGCGGCGTTGCCCAGGCCATCGTTGGCGGCGAGCACTCCGTCGATCTTGCCGTTCGCCTTGGTGAGCATCTGCTCGAAGATCTGGCCGCCCTTCTGGTTGTCCCAGTCCGGCACGCTCTGATCGTCCACCTTCGCCCAGCCCGCGGCGTACTTGGGGTCGAGCTTGGAGTCGTAGCCCTGCTTGAACAGCGTGGCGTTGTTGTCGGTGGGGGAGCCGTTCAGCTCGACGACGTTCGGCTTGGCCACGCCCTTGTCGGTGAGGCACTTGATGAGGCCGTCACCCTGCAGCTCGCCGACCTTGACGTTGTCGAACGAGACGTAGACAGCGGCACTGCCACCGAGGGTCAGGCGGTCGTAGTCGATCGTCTTCACGCCGGCCGCCGCTGCTTTTTGCTCGATGGCAGCACCCGACGGGCTGTCGAGGTTGACGATCATGAGGACCTTCACGCCGCTCGTGATCATCTGATCGGCGATGGTGGCCATCTTGGTCTTGTCGCCCTCGGCGTTCTGGATGTCGAACTCGACGCCTGCGGCCTTGAAGGCATCAGTGAGGTAGGAGCGGTCAGCGGTCTCCCACCGATTGGACGACTTCGAGTCAGGCAGGATCACGCCGATCTTGCCGGTCACTGCTGCCGCCGAGGTGGCGGCACCGGCGGCCGTGGTGGCGGCACCAGCGGCGGTGGTGGCTCCTCCGCTGCTGCTGCTGCTGTTGTCGCTGCCACAGGCAGCGAGCGCCAACGTGAACGCGGTCGCCACAACAGTGGCACCGAGCACGGACTTGCGCATACGGGTCCTTTCTCCGGGGTTCGACAGCGCGCCAGGTCAGGAGGGGACGCGCATCGAAACTGCCGTAGGCGCTTGCGACCGCACCGGTGTCCCCCCTGCATGGTCGCACTGCTTTTATTCGTTGCTCATAGAAACGTATTCGTCGGTGGCGAGTCAAGCCCATCGTGTGACAGGTCTGCAACGGAGCTCCGAAAGTGGTCGCTGGGCTGGTTCGCTGATGTCAGGTCTCGATGCGCGCGCGAACGCGGCGGGCAGGTCCGGGTACCGCTTCGTGGCGGCGCCACCGTCGACGGAATACAGGCTGCCTGATACGAAGCTGGACTCGTCGGAGGCCAGGAACAGGGCGAGGGCGGCGATGTCATCGGGTGACGCGAAGCGTCCCACGGTGGTGTTCTCGATGAACTCCTCCACGACGCCGGGCACGGCCCAGAACCCGGCCGACAGCGGGGTCTCCACCAACCCGGGGGCGATGGTGTTGACCCGGACCTGACGGTGGCCGAGCTCCATGGCCGCCACCCGTGTGAGCATGGCCACGCCCGCCTTGGCGGCGCAGTAGGCGCTCATGCCCTCGGCCGGCTGCACCGCGTTGAGCGAGGCGATCGTGATGATCGAACCTCCGTCGGCGATGCGCCCGCCCGCGTGCTTCACCGTCAGGAAGACGCTCGTCAGGCACAGATCGATGACCCGCTGCCAGTCGCTCAACGCGTGGTCGACGATCGGGGCGAAGTGGCCGCCGCCGGCGTTGGCCACCACGACGTCGAGGCGGCCGAACCGCTCGTGGGGGAGGGCCGCCAGCGCCTCGACGGCGGCCTCGTCGGTCACGTCGGCCACCGCGACGGCAGCGTCATCACCGAGCTCGGCGGCAGCCCGTTCGAGGGCCACGCTGTCGATGTCGCCGATGACGACGTGGGCGCCCTCGGCCACGAATCGGCGGGCGATGCCGAGGCCGATGCCGGACGCGCCGCCCGTGACGAGTGCGACCTTGTCGCTGAGGCGTTGGCTCATGGTGGTGACGGTAGATCGCCCCGCCGCACCTTCCCGAGCGCGGTGCGGGGCAGGGCCTCCACCAGCACCAGCTGGCGGGGCGCGCACCACGGCGGCAGCTCCCGCTTCACGTGCTCGCGGAGGTGGTCGAGCGACGGGGGCGCGGCGGCTGCCGACGGCACCACGTAGGCGACGACACGTTGGCCCCACTCCGGGTCGGGGCAGCCGGCCACCGCCACCTCGACCACGCTCGGGATGGCTGGCCAGCACCGCGCTCGACCGGCTCGGGCCACACGTTCTCGCCGCCGGTCACGATCATGTCGCCGCGCCGGCCGTGCACGACCAGCCGGCCGTCGTTCCACGAGCCGACGTCGCCGGTCGGGAACCAGCCGCCGGCGAGCGTGGCCGGGCGGCCGTCGCGGTAGGCCCGCAGCAGCATGGGTCCCCGCAGGTGCACCTCGCCGTCGGGCTCGATGCGGACCTCGACGCCGTCGAGCGGCACCCCGTCGTACACGACGCCGCTACCGGTCTCGGTGAGGCCGTAGGTGGTCACGACGTTGGCCGGCAGGCCGGCGGGCGGCGAGGAGCCGCCCAGCACGATCACGCGGAACGACGACGGGTCCAGACGGGCCAGCGCCGTCGGTACCAGCGAGACCAGCGTGGCGCCCGGCCGCCGCCACCGCCGTCGGGGTCGGGCCCGGGCAGGACGGTGAGTGGGGTGCCGGTCACGAGGGCGCGGGCCACCACCGAGAGCCCTCCGACGTGGGCCAGGGGCAGGCAGGCCAGCCAGTGATCGGCCCCCGGGTCCACCGCCAGGCGGCTGCTGGTGGCCCGGGCCGACGCGGCGATGGCGTCATGGGTGAGCACCACCCCCTTGGGCGTGCCGGTCGAGCCGCTGGTGGCCATCACGAGGGCATCGCCGGGCTCGACCGGCCGGCCGCCGGGCGAGGGCGTGGACGGTCCCGTCGCCGTCGATCAACCGGGCGGGGGCCATCGCCGCCAGGGTGGCGGTACGCGCCGTCTCGGGCAGGCGGAGGTCGAGCGGGAAGGCGGCATCGCCGGCGTCCCAGATCCGCTGGAGAGCGGTCACGAAGCCGGCGCCGGCGGGCATGGCCAGGGCTACGAGGTCAGCCACGTCTGGGGACGGTACCGTGAGCACCCGCCATGAAGCTCTCAGACGATTGCTACGGACCCATCGAGTGGGTCGCCTCCGGTGAGTACCGCGACATCTCCTACGAGACGGCCGAGGGCATCGCCAAGATCACGATCTGCCGGCCCGAGGTGCACAACGCCTTCCGCCCCCAGACGCTGTTCGAACTGGCCGACGCCTTCAATCGCGCCCGCGACGACATCGCCGTAGGGGTGATCATCCTGACCGGCCAGGGCGGCCGGGCGTTCTGCTCCGGCGGCGACCAGCGCATCCGCGGCGACGACGGCTACATCGGCGACGACGACGTCGCGCAGCACGGTGTGGGCCGCCTGAACGTGCTCGATCTCCAGATCCAGATCCGGCGCACACCGAAGCCCGTCGTGGCCATGGTGGCGGGCTACGCCATCGGTGGGGGTCACGTCCTGCACGTCGTGTGCGACCTCACCATCGCTGCCGACAACGCCCGCTTCGGCCAGACCGGCCCCCGCGTGGGCTCCTTCGACGGTGGCTACGGCTCGGGCCTGCTGGCCCGCAACATCGGCCAGAAGAAGGCCCGGGAGATCTGGTTCCTGTGCGCCCAGTACGACGCCCAGGAGGCGCTCGACATGGGCCTCGTGAACACCGTGGTGCCGCTGGCCGACCTCGAGAGCGAGACGGTGGCGTGGTGCCGGCGCATGCTGCAGCTGTCACCGCTGGCGCTGCGGATGGTGAAGGCGTCGATGAACGCCGCCGACGACGGTCTCGCCGGCATCCAGCAGCTCGCCGGCGACGCGACGCTGCTCTTCTACCTGAGCGAGGAGGCGCAGGAAGGCCGCGACGCCGTACGTGGAGAAGCGGCCGCCCGACTTCTCGAGCTTTCCCAAGCGCCCGTGAACAAGTGGGTCGAGGGGGCTCGGCCGCGCACGCTGCCGGCCAGCGTCGTGCCTGTCCTCGTAGGGACGGCGTGCGCTGCTGGCGAGGGCAACGTCATCGCGTGGAGAGCCATCGCCGCCGGCGTGGTCGCCCTGGCCCTGCAGATCGGCACGAACTACGCCAACGACTACAGCGACGGCGTGCGCGGCACCGACACTGCGCGGGTCGGGCCGGTGCGCCTCGTGGCATCAGGGCTGGCCGCCCCGGCGGCGGTCAAGCGCGCCGCGTTCGTGTCCTTCGGCGTCGCCGCACTGGCCGGCCTGGCGCTGGCGCTGGCCACCAGCCCGTGGCTGATCGTGGTGGGCGCGGCGTGCATCGCGGCGGGCTACCTGTACACCGGCGGACCGAAGCCCTACGGCTACCTGCGGCCTGGGCGAGGTGTTCGTCTTCGTGTGCTTCGGTCTCGTGGCCACCGCCGGCAGCACCTACGTCCAGATCGAGCGCGTCACCGGTCTGTCGGTGGCCGCCGCGGTGGCCGTCGGCTTCCTGTCGTGCGCGCTGCTCGTCGCCAACAACCTGCGCGACATCCCCACCGACGAGGTCGCGGGCAAGCGCACGCTGGCGGTGCGGTTGGGCGACAGCCGCACCCGATGGCTCTACGTCGCCTTCGTGGTCGGCGCCTTCGTCGTCGGGGTGGGGTGTGCCACGTCACGCTGGGGAGCCGTCGCCTGCCTCCTGGCGCTGCCGTTCGCGGTCGAGCCGATCAAGCGGATCCTGAAGGGAGCCCGCGGGCGGGAGCTGATCGCCGTCCTCGTCGGCACCGGCCGCACCCAGCTGGTGTACGGCGTCGCCTTCGCCCTCGGGCTCTGGCTGACAGCGAACTGATCCGCTTTGTCCTCCTATGTGACGGACAACGCGCGTCGGTTCGCTCAGAGGGCCTGGGCTAGCCACTCCCGGACCAGGCGCAGGAAGGTTGCGGGCTGCTCGAGGTGGGCGGCGTGGCCGGCGCCCGGCACCACCGCGAAGCGGGCATTGGCGCCGATGGCCGGCGCGAGACGTTCGCCGATGGCTCGGAACTTGGCGTCGTCGCCGCCGGCCAGGACCAGCACCGGCATGGTGAGGCGACTGACCTCGCCCCATACGTCGGCTTCGGCGCCGGTACCGGCCTGACGCAGCGACGAGGCCAAACCGGCCGCCGTGTTGCGCCGGCGGTCGTCGGCGTCGGCCTGGCTCACCGGCAACGACGCGAACATCGGTTGGGCCAGCCAGAACCGGAGGAACGCCGCCACGCCGTCGCGTTCCAGACGTTGCGCAAGCTGCTCGTCGTTGGCGCACCGTGCCGCCCGCTCGTTCGGGTCTTCGATGCCCGGGTTCACGCCCAGGAGCACCAGCCCCCCCACCGCGTCGGGGCGCGCCAGCGCCGCGCTCAGGGCGTAGCGGGCCCCCATCGAGTAGCCCACGTAGATGCCCGCGCCGGCGGCGTCGACGATGGCTCGGGCGCCCTCGCGGAGACCGGCGCGCACCGCCGACGAGCCGCCGTGACCGGGTGCATCCACCAGCGCGACTTCGTGGTCGGCGGCCAGGTCATCGGCCAGCGCCCGCCACGAGCGTGCGGTCTGGGTGAAGCCGTGGACGAGCACCAGGCGGGGCTGGCCGGCCCCGACCCCCTCGACGTGGATGCGAGCACCTGCTTCGCCGGCCGGGCCCATGTCGGCCAGGCTATTGGTCGTGCCTGTCACCACGGCTGCCACGTTCTGCGCCACCCTGGTCGACGAGTGGGTGCGCGCCGGCGTGACCGACGCCGTCGTGGCGCCCGGCTCCCGCTCGACGCCGCTGGCGTTGGCCCTGGCTGCGGAACCGGCGATGCGGCTCCACGTCCACCACGACGAGCGGTCGGCGTCGTTCGTCGCCCTCGGCCTCGGCGTGGCCACCGGTCGCCCCGCGGTGCTGCTGTGCACGAGCGGCACCGCCGCCGCCCACTTCCACGCCGCCGTCATCGAGGCCCATCAGGCCGAGGTGCCGCTGCTGGTGTGCACCGCCGACCGGCCGCCCGAGCTGCGCGACGTCGCCGCCCCCCAGACCGTCGACCAGAGCCACCTCTACGGCGGCACCGTCCGGTGGTACGCCGATCCGGGGGTGCCCGACGACGCCATGGGCACCACCTGGCGGTCGCTGGCGGTGCGGGCCGTGCTCGATGCCACCGGTCCGCCGCCGGGCCCGGTCCACCTGAACCTGCCGTTCCGTGACCCCCTCGTGGGCGAGGCCGGCCCGCTGCCGCCGCGCGCGCCGGTGGCGAGGCGTGGCATGGGCGGGCGGCCGGTGCGCCGTTGCTGTCGGGCGACGCCCTCGACGATCTGGTGGCGCGGATCGACGGTCAGCGGGGCGTGATCATCGCCGGTGGCGGCGCGGGCGACCCCGAGGTGGTGCATCGTCTGGCGGCGGCCGCCCAGTGGCCGGTGCTGGCCGATCCCCGCTCCCACGCCCGGCTGCCCCGACCGACCGCCGTCGGGGGCCTTCGACGGCCTGCTGCGCCACCAGGGGTTCGCCTCCGACCACACGCCCACGGTGGTGTTGCGGCTGGGGTCGCCGCCGGCGTCGAAGGTGCTGAGTCAGTGGCTGGCGTCGTCAGGGGCCACACAGGTGCAGGTGAGCGCTAGCGATGCCTGGATCGACCCGGAGCATTCGGCCGCGGTACGGGTCACCGCCGATGCGACCGAGCTCTGCCGCGAGCTGGAGAAGCGGCTCACCGGCGCCGCCGGCACGCCCTGGCTGGCCCGCTGGCAGCGCGCCGAAGCCCGGGCCCAGCTCGCCATCGACGCCGTGCTGGCCGGCCACGCCGAGGCGACCGAGCCGGGCGTCGCCCGCCGGCTCCTGGAGGCCCTCCCCGAGCCGGCGACGTTGGTGGCGTCGTCGTCCATGCCGATCCGCGACCTCGAGTGGTTCGGCCGGCCCCGCGGCGGCGTGCGGGTCGTGGCCAACCGCGGCGCCAACGGCATCGACGGCGTCGTGTCGACGGCGGTGGGCGTCGCCCTGGCCACCGGCGAACCGACCGCTCTGCTGATCGGCGACGTGGCCCTACTGCACGATTCGAACGGGCTGCTCGGCGCGGCGGCGCGCGACGTCGACCTCACCATCGTGGCCGTCGACAACGACGGCGGCGGCATCTTCTCGTTCTTGCCGCAGGCCGCGGCGCTGGACCGCGAACGGTTCGAGCAGCTCTTCGGCACGCCCCATGGCGTCGACCTGGCGGCGCTGGCCGCGGTCCACGGCATCGAGACCACCGGCTGGGACGGCCTCGACGATGCGCTGGCCGCCGGTCGCGGCGTTCGCATGGTGCTCGTGCGCACCGATCGGGCGGCCAACGTGGCCGTCCACGACGAGTTGAATCGAGCGATCAGCGCGGCATTATGACGCCGGGGCCGCCAGCTTCTCGGCCACCGTCTCGAGGACCCGCAACATCGTGTCGGCGTCCTGGGCACCGGGCACGGCCCAGCGTCCCTCGAACACGAACGTAGGCACGGCCGACACGCCCCGCTCGAGGCTCTCGCGCAGCTCGGCCCGCAGCTCGGCAACACCGTCGTCGGACGCGAGGAAATCAGCGACGTCGGCCCGCTCGAGCCCGATCTCGGCGGCCAGATCGGCCAGCTGGTCGTGGTCACCGACGTGGCGGCCCTCGATGAAGTAGGCCTGCAGCAGCCGCTCCTTCATCGCCGCTTGGACGCCCTGGCGCTCGGCGTAGCCGATGAGGCGGTGGGCGTCGAAGGTGTTGGCCCGCTGCGCCACTTCGAGGTGGAAGTCGAGCCCCTCGGGTGCCGCCGCCGAGGTCACCCGTTCCATGATCCGCGCCGCTTCCTCGGGGCCACCGAACTTGCGGGCGTAGGCGTCCATGACCGGCGTGGGCTCGTTCGGCGCGTTCGGATCGAGCTGGAAGGGCTTGTACACGACGGTGACGTCGTCTCGTCCGTCGAAGCGCGAGAGCGCCTCCTCGAAGCGGCGCTTGCCGATGTAGCACCACGGGCACACCACGTCTGAATAGATCTCGACCTGCATCCCTCCGTAGAACGACGGCGAGGGGCCGGGCATTCCGCGCCGGGCCTACGGGCGTACCAGCGCCGAGAGCATGGCCTGGAACTTGGCTTGCGTCTCGGCCAGCTCGGCGTCGGGGTCCGAGCCGGCGACGACGCCCACCCCGGCGAGCAGCCGGGCCCTGTGACCGTCGATCTCGGCGCAACGGATGCCCACGGCCCACTCGCCGTCGCCCTTGGCGTCGACCCAGCCGACCGGACCGCCGTAGCGGCCGCGGTCGAACGGCTCCAGCTCGGCGATGAGGGCGAGCGCCTCCGCCCGGGGGTAGCCACCGAGCGCTGGCGTCGGCTGCAGGCCGGCCACGAGCTCCAGCACCGACGGGGGTGGTGACGACAGGCGCCCCTCCACGAGGGTGCCGAGGTGCTGCACGTTGGCGACCGTGACGACCGACGGCTCGGCTTCCCAGTCGACGTAGGAGCACCACGGCAGCAGCGTGTCGCGCACCATCTCGATCGTGACGCGGTGCTCCACCTGGTCCTTCGTGGAGGCGATGAGCTGGGCCGCCAGGCGGGCGTCCACGGTGGGATCACCGGTGCGCGGCGTCGTGCCGGCCAGCGGGTGGGCCCGAACGACATCGCCGTACCGGGCCACCAGCAACTCGGGGCTGGCGCCGATGAACCCGTCGACGGCGAAGAGGTGGCTCGAGCCGAACGAGGCCCGCAGCCGGGTCAGCACGGCGTGCACGTCGATCGGGTGCTCGGCTTCGATGTCGATGTCGCGCGCCAGCACGACCTTCGTCAGGCGACCGCTGCGGACGTGATCGCGGCCCTCGCACACCGCGGCTTGGAAGGCGCGCGGGTCGAAGCCGGGCCGCAGCACGTAGCCGCCGGCCGAGGTGCGCGGCGCCGGCGCCGGGGTCAGGTCGACCTGGGCGCCGTCGATGCGGGTCACCCAGGCGGTGCCGTCGGCATCTCGGCGCACCACCACCGCCGGCACCACGACCTCGCCCGGCGCCCCTGGCAGGAACGGCAGCGCCCCGAAGGCGACGGGTCCGCTGCCGGGCCGTTTCACGTCGTCGTCGGCCTCGATGGCGGCGAGCACGGCGCCGGCGTCGGCCACGGGCACCCGCGCCGCCACGCCCCGACCGGCCAGGCCCACGCCGTCGCGCACGAACAGGTAGCCGTCGCCGGCGGCGAACCCGACGAGGTCGATCGGCCGCTCCAGGCGCCTTGTCACCGCCCTCACGCGCGGGTCGCCGTCACGAGCTGGGAGATGCCCGCCGACAGCAGCCGGCGATCGACGTCGGTGAACCCGGCCGCCGCCAGGCGCTCCAGCATCTCGGCCGCGGGCGGCAGGTAGGCGACGCTGCGGGGCAGGTAGCGGTAGGCCGCGTGATTCGACAGGAGCCCGCCGACGAGGGGCACGACCGAGCCGAAGTAGACGCGGTGACCGGCCCGCAGCACCGGGTTGGGCGGGGTGGCGACCTCGAGCAGCGCGATGCGGCCGCCCGGGCGCAGCACCCGGCCGAGCTCGTCGAAGAACGCACCGAGGTCGACCAGGTTTCGCAGGGCGAAGCCGCAGGTCACGCCGTCGATGGTGTGGTCGGCGAGGGGAAGTTGGAGGATGTCGGCCTGGACCCGGGGCGCGCCGCTGCGGTCGGCGACCAGCATCCCGAAGGAGAGATCGGCCGACAGCGGCCGGTAGCCCCTCGCCGCCAGCTCCACGCACAGGTCGCCGGTGCCCGAGGCCAGGTCCACGACGGTGGCGGCCTTCGGGAGGCCGAGCGAGGCCACCGTGGACCGGCGCCACCCGACGTCCATCCGGAACGTCATCACCCGGTTCACCAGGTCGTAGCGGGGGGCGATGGTGTCGAACATCTCCCGGACGGCGATGACCTTGGCCTCACCCTGGGGGAGCGGGTCGTCGGGCTGCGGGATCGGCATCCAGCCAGTCTGCCGTGACTCTGGGGCGCCTTCGGCGCCCGCTCGCTTCGCTCGGACAATGCGTTCTTGTTCGACACGTCGCCGCATTGCGGCGACAGCGGCGGCCTTCGGCCTTCGGCGCCCGCTCGCTTCGCTCGGACAATGCGTTCTTGTTCGACACGTCGCCGCATTGCGGCGACAGCGGCGGCCTTCGGCCTTCGGCGCCCGCTCGCTTCGCTCGGACAATGCGTTCTTTTTCGACACGTCGCCGCATTGCGGCGACAGCGGCGGCCTTCGGCCTTCGGCGCCGCGCCCGCTCCGGCCGCCGTCCTGGCCTTTTGCTGCGCGCGATATGTGTCGCAATCAGCGCCAACCGCGGTCAGTACGGCAAAAATGCGGTTCAGCGGCCAGATTCGCCCGGACACGACGCGGCGATCTCGCGGGCCCAGCGGTAGTCGGGCTTGCCCGACGGCGACCGCACGACCTCGTCGGTGAACACGAACGCCTTCGGCAGCTTGTAGCGCGCCAGGCGGGTCGCCGCCGCCCGCCGCAAGGCGGCGGCATCGGGCGGGTGACCGGCGCGCAGCTGCACCACCGCCACGACCTCGTTGCCCCAGCGCTCGCTCGGCCTGGCGGCGACCACGCAGTCGTAGACGTGCGGGTGCAGCTTCACGGCCGCCTCGACCTCCTCGGCGAAGATCTTCTCGCCGCCGGAGTTGATGGTGGACGCATCGCGCCCGTGCAGCTCGACGGTGCCGTCGGTCCACAGGCGGGCCCGGTCACCGGGCACCGCGTAGCGGATCCCGTCGACGACGGGGTAGGTCTCCTTGGTCTTGGCCGCGTCGCCGAGGTAGCCCAGCGCCAGCCGCCCGGTCTTGGCCAGCCAGCCGAGGTCCGGGTCGCCGGCGTCGACGACGCGGGTCCGGTCGGCCGACAGCACGACGCTGTTGGCGGCCAGCGGGAACGTGCCGGTCGACGTGCACCCCGCCGTCGACACGTGGGTGAGCTGACCGCCGGCCTCCGAGGAGCCCAGACCGTCCACGATCATGATCGTCGGGAGGTGGTGCAGCAGCTCGAGCTTCAGGGGCTCCGCCAGCGGCGCCCCACCCGACAGCAGGACCGTCAGTGATGACAGGTCGTAGGGGCGGCGGTCCAACTCGTCGAGCAGCGGGCGGACGAAGGCGTCGCCCACGACAAGCAGGAACGTGACCCGCTCCTGCTCCACCACGCTCCAGATGTCGGCCGGGTCGAGGCGCTCGGGTCGCCGCTGGAGGTAGATCGTGCCGCCGGTGTGCCAGGTGAGGAAGCCCACCCATTGCCCCGCTCCGTGCATGAAGGGCGGCGCCAGCAACGCCTGGAGGTTGGTCGAGGCCGCAGCCACCACGTCGTCGAGCGAGGTCGCCGAACGCGACCCGCCGAAGCACTCGGTGAACGCGTCGGCCTGGCGCCACATCACGCCCCGCGGCCGCCCGGTGGTGCCGCCCGTGAACAAGATGTACAGGTCGTCGGGCGAGGGATCGACGGGTGGCGGCAGGGGCGACGCCGCCGCCAGCGCGTCCTCGTACCAGGTGGCGCCGGGCAGGAGCGGTTGGCAGGAGCCGTCGGCGACCTGCAGCAGCACCTTCAGATCGGGCAGCGACTGGCGCACGGCGGCTACGACGGGGGCGAAGGTGCTGTGGAAGACGAGCGCGCTAGCACGGCCGTCGAGCAGGACGGCGCGGAGCTCGTCGGGTCCGTAGCGGTAGTTCACGTTGAACGGAGCGACGCGCGCCTTGAAGGCGCCGAGCATGGATTCGAGGTACTCGTTGCCGTTGTAGCAGTAGATGGCGAGGTGGTCCTGACCCGACTCCCACGGCTCCAGATCGGCCCGTTCGATGTGGCAGCCGAGGCCGGCGTCGTGCAGATGATTGGCCAGCCGGCGTGACCGCTCGGCCACGTGCGACCAGGTGAAGCGCTGATCGCCGAACACCAGCGCTTCGCGATCGGGCGTGGCGGCGGCGAGCGCCTCGTGCACCACACCGACGTTCACGTCCACGAAAGGGACGCTAAACGTCGGCTGAGAACGACGGCGAATCACCGGCACCGGCACGCGCGACGTTGGCGAACAGCCGGGTGCCGATCACGGCGACGGCGAATCGCTCGCACAACGGCCGGGCGGCGCGCACGACCAGGCCGCTGTCGGTCTCGGCCGCCAGCGAGACGACGGCGAGAGCCACGAGGGTGTGGCCGAAGGTGCACGGCGCCACCAGCAGCCGGTCGGCTCGCCAGCGTCGGGCCAGCACCCGCAGCGACGGCTCGTGAAGCCTCGAGGCATCGCACACGGTCGGCTCCGACGGCAGCACGAGGGCGAGGAGGGCGTCGCCGTCGATGTTGTGAGGACGTGGTCCGGCGATGTAACGGTCGAGCTCGGTGCCGTCGGTGAGGTCGGCCAACACCACTACCGCCTGGCGCCGACCGCCGAGGGCGACGAGCTCGCGGGCGAGGTGCCGGGCCGGACTGCGACCGACGGGATCGATGACAGGTCGCCGGCGCGGCGAGGCGGGGGCAGGGGCGGCGGGTCGGGTGGCAAGCGTGGCAGGCATCGGTCAGCTCCTCCGGTCGAAGGAGGAGAGCCGCGAACAGCGAGGTGGATACCTCTATCCTCGCCAGGTGCTGCAGGAAGGAAACGTGGCCCGACTCGTCAACGAGGCGGCGAACGGGAACCAAGCGGCATGGGACCAACTGGTCGAGGCCTTCAGCGGACTGGTGTGGTCGGTCGTGCGGGCGAACGGGCTCTTCGGCGCCGACGCGGCCGACGTGTCCCAGACGGTGTGGTTGCGCTTGGTCGAGCACCTCGATCGCCTGCGCGAACCCGAGCGGGCCGGCGCCTGGTTGGCCACGACGGCCCGCCACGAGTGCTTCCGGGTGTTGCGCCGCCGCGGGCGCACGGTCGCCATGGCCGATCCGCCCGAGCAGACCGACCTCGCCGTCGACGCCGATCCCGGCGGTCTGGTGGTGGCCGCGGAGGACCACGAGCTCCTCATGTCGGCCCTCGATGACCTCTCGCCACCGTGCCAGACGCTGCTGCGGCTGCTGATCTGCGACCCGCCGCTCACCTACGACGAGATCTCGGTCGTGCTGGACATGCCCAAGGGCAGCATCGGCCCGACCCGTCAGCGCTGTCTCGGCCGCCTTCGAGTCGTCATGACCACTCTCCGTGGTGGGCATTCTCGGGAACGTGGTATCACCGGCCGCGGCGCCGGCTCATGACCATGCAAGGAGGTAGGCAATGACTGAAGGCGGATCGCTCGATCCCCACAACGACGACGACCTCATGCAGGCGCTGGGCCGTGCCGTGCAGGTCAGCGAGCCGGTGCCGGCGGAGGTGGTGGCGGCGGCGAAGGCGTCGTTCACGTGGCGGACCCTCGAGGCGGAGCTGGCCGAACTGGCCGAGCTCACGTTCGACTCACTGGCTGACGCCGACGCCCTCGTGGGCGTGCGTGGGCCGGGCGGGCCGAGGGCGCTGACGTTCGAACACGACGACGTGGTGGTGGAGGTGGAGGTCACCGAGGACGGCGCGCGGCGCACCCTGGTGGGCCACGTCACCCCGTCGCCCGTCGACTGGGTGGAGTTGCATCAAGCCTCGGGCACCGAGCCGGTGCGCTTCGAGGCCGACTCGTTCGGGCGCTTCCGCGTGCCTGGGATCGCCGCTGGGCCGTTCCGGTTGCTGTGCCGTTTCCGTCAGGGTGCGCCGCGGCCGGTGATGCTCACGCAGTGGGTGACGATCTGATCGTCAGTTCCAGGCGGTGACGACGGCCAGGGCTCGCTCGGGCGCGCCGGGCTGGTACACGGTGGCCCGCCACGCGGCGGCCGATGCATCCGGTTGGCCGAGCACCAGGAGCCCGCTGGCGCAGCGGTACCCGGCCGGACCGACGGCGCCGGCGCTGGTGCCGTCGTCACCGGAGGTGCGGCGGTTGTGGCCGCCGCGTCGCTCGACGGGGTCGTTGACGACGCAGGCGGATCGTGCGGCGGTGCCGTCGAGACCGGTGCCGTCGAGACCGTTGTCGTCGTGGTCGCATCGCTCGGCGGCGTTGCCGGCGTTGCCGGCGTTGCCGGCGTTGCGGCGTTGTCGCCGCGTCCTGCGGCGGTGCGGTTGAGACCGGTGCCGTTGAGACCGGTGCAGTGAAGACCGGTACCGGCAGGCACAGGTCGCCGCCCGAGAGCACGAGCGCGATGTACGGCGGCCCGGGGGCGGTGGGCCCGGGCGCCTGAGGGGTGGTGGCCCGGACGAGACGCACGGGCTGGCGCGGGTCGCCGACGCACGCCACCAGCGTGGGATCGGCCGGCGACACGACACAGGGGTCGAGCACCACCGGCGCCGCGGCCGACGCCGGTGCACCGGCCGCGGCCACCGGGTCACAGTGCACGAAGCCGGCGCGACCGCCCAGCACGGCGCTCGGCGAGGCACACACCGCGCTCACGACGTCGCCGCTCGTCTGGGCGGTGACGCCGTCGGGACCGAACACCGCGAAGGTGCGCACGTCGGTACCGGCCGCCGGCCCGGTCACATCGGTCGGGGGTCCACCGGCATCGGCCACGTCGCCCGGCGTGGCCGTCGGCAACGGCAGGTCCCCCGAGCTGAACCAGCCGGTGGCGACGTCGGCGGCCAGCGTTTCGAACCGCGCCCCCACCACCCGGAGGTACTCCTGGTTCGGGTTGTAGGCCAGGATGGCCCGGATCACGCCGTCTCGGGTCAGCAGCGTCAGCCCGCCGGCCGCTGAGCACAGGTAGCGGCCGGCGGCCAGCGTCTCGTCGAAGATGTTGTGGGGATCGGCGTCGCCGTCACCGTCACCGTCGGCGCCCCAGCGCTGCCAGGTCGAGGGGATGAACTGCATCGGGCCGACGGCGTGATCTCGCTCGGCGTCGTGGTCGAGGGCGCCTCCGTCGGTGTCGGGGCCGATCGGGATGCCGATGATGGGCGTCACCGAATCGCCCAGCGCGTCGAGCCGGCCGCCGCCGTGATTCGACTCGGTCTTCCCGATGGCCGCCAGCAGCTCCCAGCGCAGACCGCAGGCCGGCGATTCGGCGTCGACCTGGGCGGTCGCGGCGCGGTAGGCGTCGTAGGCGATCGTGGTCATGCCGTCGGCCGTGGTGCTGCCGACCCGCTCCACCATCCCCGCCAGCTGCGCCTGCGCCACCTGCAGGTCGGCCTGGGCGGCGGCGATGGCCGGCCCGAGTTGCTCTTGCTCGGCCGCCAGCGCGCTGTGCCGGGCCAGGGCGCCGGTGAGGTCCTGGTTGGCGTCACCCTTGGCCGAGGCGGCGTGACGCACCAGCTCGATGGTCTGGTCGTGGGTCACCTTCAACACGCCGAGGCTCCAGAGGGCGTCGTTGACGTTGGCCTGGCCGAGCGCCGAGGCCAAGGCGTAGGACTGACCGGCGGCGTCACCTCGCATGTAGCTGGCCAGGGCCTGCTGGCGGGCCGCCACCACCAGCTCCGACGAGCTGCGCTGCAGGTCGCCCAGCTGGGTCTGGAGGCGCTGCACCTCGGCGCCGGACGCCGCCAGCTGGTCGGCCACGGCCTGCTGGCGTTGCTCGAGTGCGGTGACGGTGCTGGCCGCTCTCGCCACCCGATCGGCCACCGCCGTCACCGTCTGCGGTGTGCTGGGCGCGCCGGCGGACTGGTCCTCCTGGGCGCCGGCCGGCACCACCAGGGTCGCGAGAAGGGCAAACGCCCCGATCACCACCGCAAGGGCACGCACCCAAGGAGGTTAGGACCGCCGGTAGGGTCCGGCGATGGCGACCGACGTGATCTTCGGGGCGTTCGTGCCACAGGGCTGGAAGATGGAGCTGTCGGCGATCGACGGCGCCGAGGCGAAGTGGGCCAAGGCAGTAGAGGTGGCGCAGCTGGCCGAGCGCCTCGGCTACGACTCCGTCTGGCTGTACGACCACGTGCACAACGTGCCCCGACCGGCCCACGAGGCGGTGTTCGAGTGCTGGACCACGATCGCCGCCATCAGCCAGGTCACGTCCCGGGTCCGGCTCGGCCAGATGGTGGGGTGCAACTCGTACCGGATGCCGTCGCTGCTGGCCAAGATCACCTCCACCGTCGACGTGATCTCCGGCGGTCGCCTCGACTGGGGCATCGGTGCCGGGTGGTACGAGAACGAGTACAAGGGCTACGGGTTCGACTTCCCGTCGCCACGCGAGCGCATCGGCCGGCTGCGGGAGTGCGTGGAGATCGTCCTGTCGATGTGGACCCAGCCCGAGACCACCTACCGGGGCAAGTACTACGAGACGCAGCGGGCCAACTGCGACCCCAAACCGCTCCAGCGGCCCCATCCGCCGATCTGGATCGGCGGTGGCGGCGAGCAGCTCACACTGCGGGTGGTGGCCCGCCTGGCCGACTGCTCCAACTTCGGCGGCCGGCCCGAGGAGTGGCGGCGCAAGCGCGAGGTGTTGAAGCAGCACTGCGCCGACGTGGGACGCGACGAGGACGAGATCCGCAAGACGTGGTCACCCGAGGTGTTCATCCGCCCGACCGAAGCCGAGGTGACCGCCGCTGGCAGCCGCAGCGTGTGGCACGAGCCGTTCAAAGCGTGGCGCGACGGCAACCTGGTGGGAACGCCAGAGCAGGTCGCCGAGAAGATCCAGACCTATCTGGACCTCGGGTGCACGGGCTTCGTGCCGTGGTGCGCCGACTACCCCGACACCGAGACGCTCACGCTGCTCGCCGAGCGGGTGATGCCGAACTTCCGCTGAGCGCTACACGAAATAGCGGAAGATCACCTCGGCCACGCACGAGGGCTTGGTGGCCCCCTCCACCTCGAAGGTGACCTCGAGCGTTCCCTGCGCGCCGCCGGGGGTGTCCTCCACGGACAGCAGCTTGGCGCCCATGCGCACCTTGGCGCCGACGGGCACGGGCGAGGGGAAGCGGATCTTGTTGGCGCCGTAGTTCACGCCCATCGAGATGCCGTTCACCTGTACGACTTGCGGCAGCAGCGCCGGCCCGAGCGACAGGGTGAGGTAGCCGTGGGCGATCGGCCCGCCGAACGGGCCGGCCTTGGCCCGCTCGATGTCGACGTGGATCCACTGGTGGTCGCCGGTGGCGTCGGCGAACTGGTTGACCTGCTCCTGGGTGATCTCGACCCACTCGCTGTAGCCGAGGTGGTCGCCGACCTTGGCCTTCAGCCCGTCGATGCCGTCGATGATCGTTGCCATAGGCGCCCGATCATCGCGCAGGGTCGTCAGCGGAACCAGATCCGCTGGTACTCCCTGCTCATCGGGTGCAGCAGCAGCGCCACGAGGGCGATGGCGAAGAGGAACGAGATGAGCACGGTGCCCCGGAAGACGTCCATGATGCCGCCCGCCGCCGCCACGATCAGCACGACGTCGAGGGCTGCCATGACGACGCCCAGGATGTACCCCCACCGCTGCTCGTTGGCGATGCCGAAGGCGGCGGCGGCGCAGCCGACGAGCGAGGCCAGGCCGGCCAGCGGCCCCAGGGCGAAGAAGAAGCTCCCGAGCAGCAGGCCGCCGACCGCGTTGAAGTAGAGGAGCCAGACCGCGATCTGGAGGGTCTGCGGTTGCGACGGGTTGAACCATCGCTTGGTCTCCATGGCCACGCTCTCAGTCTGGCAGGCCGCTCGCTATCGCGGTGCGCGCTGGCGGGGTGATCCGCCAACCCGCTACAACCTTGGCCATGGGGGACTTCCTGACCGCGTACGCCCAAGTGCAGCCCGAGAAGCTGGCCGTCGTCGACGATCGCCCCGATGGCACCATCCTGTCGCTGAACTTCTACCAACTGGAGGAGCAGGCGAACCGCTTGGCCAACGTGCTGCGGTCGCTGGGGGCCGAGCCCGGTCGCAAGGTGGTGTGGTGTGGCCAGAACTCGATCGGCGTGGTCATCCTCGTCAACGCCGCCCGCAAGGCCGGGGTCACCGCGGTGCCGCTCAACTACCGGTTGGCGCCCGACGAGGCCGCCTACGTCACCGATCACTCCGACGCCTTCCTGGTGTACACCGACGCTGAGCAGGCCCCCTTGTTCGCCTCGATCCGGGGCGATCTGCCGTCGGTCGAGCAGATCCTGGTCTACGACGGCGTGGTCCCCGAGGGCATGCTGGGCGCCGCCGAGCTCATGGCGGCCGCTTCCAGCGAGCCCCCTCCCGACGTGGAGGCCGGCGCCACGATGATCTACACGTCGGGCACCACCGGCAAGCCGAAGGGCGCCTTCCGCCGAGGCGCGGGCGACCCGGCCCAGGTGCAGGCCCTGCTGCAGCTCATCGGCTACACCCCCGACGACGTGTACCTCACCACGGGCCCGCTGTATCACTCCGGCCCGGGCGGCTTCATGGGCATCGCCCAGGTCCTGGGCCAATCGGTGGTGGTCCAGCGCAAGTTCGATCCGCAGGATTGGCTCCGGCTGCTCGAGCAGTACGGCGTGTCGTCCACGTTCTCGGCGCCCACTCCCATCCGCATGATCTGCTCGCTGCCCGACGACGTGAAGGCCCGCTATGACACGTCGTCCATGAAGCGCATGATCGCCAATGCCGCGCCCTGGAGCTTCGCCCTGAAGCAGATGTACGTGCGCGACTTCCCGGCCGACTCGTTGTTCGAGGTGTACGGCTCCACCGAGCTGGGCGTGAACACGGTGCTGGAGCCGGCCGACCAGCTCCGCAAGCCCGGGTCGTGCGGGCGGGCGGCGCCCGGGGTGGAGGTGCGGTTGTTCGACGACGACGGCAACGAGGTGACCGGCATCGGGCCCGACAACCCCGGCGAGCTGTTCGTGCGCTCGGCCAGCGTCTTCGCCGACTACTACAAGCAGCACGACAAGTACCAGGCCGACATGCGGGGCGACTTCCACACGGTCGGCGACATCGCCTACCGGGACGACGAGGGCTTCTTCTTCATCTGCGACCGCAAGAAGGACATGATCATCTCGGGTGGCATGAACATCTATCCGGCCGAGATCGAGGCGGCGCTGGAGACCCATCCCGACATCTACGAGGCGGCCGTGTTCGGCATCCCGTCGGAGGAGTGGGGCGAGAGCGTGCACGCGGTGGTCGTGGTGCGGCCGGGTGCGGAGCTGTCGGCGACCGAGGTGGAGGCCTTCGGGCGCGAGCACCTCGCCAGCTACAAGATCCCGCGCTCGGTGAGCTTCCAGGCCGAGCTGCCGAAGACGGGCTCCGGCAAGATCCTCAAGCGAGAGCTCCGCCGCGCCGTACTGGGCCGGCCGCGCCTCCGCCGTCGGCTGACCCCCGCGCCGCCCCCGCCTTATTCCGTTCTGACTGCGGTTGGCGCTGATTAGGACACATGTCGCGTATCAGAAGGCCGCAGGATGGCCCAAAGGTCGTCGATGATCGCCGGCAAACGCAGTCGGACGTCCTCGTCGGTGACCCGGGTCGAGTCGATGCCGATCCGTCGCAGGAGCCGGTCGCGGCGCTTGTCGGCCGTGAGATCGAGCTTGCCGCCGTGCCACGTCACGTGGTCGATCTCGAGCACGTGCCTCAAGAGCTCCCAGTAGAAGTCGACGCGGATCACTTCGCCGGTGTGCAAGCGGATCGGGTGCTGCCGCAGCGGTCGGGGCAGCCCGGCGGCGATGATGGCACGCTCCACGATGAGCTCCAGATCCGAGTCGACCGGCTTCAGCCACGCCGGGCGACTCTGTAGCACCCGGCCGAAACGAGCCGAGCCACCCCGGCCACGTTGGCGCAAGCGGACGCCGGTCGCGACCAGCGTCGGGATGGTGGCCAGCCCGTCATGGACCACCTGCTCGATGATGGACTCCAGCCGCTCGTCATCGAGCAACGACGCCAGGTCGAAGACGGTGCGGGGCGGGCTCGTGACCCGGATCCCGTCCGGACGCTCGACGATGTCGACGGGGTCGATCTGGTAGCAGCGGTGGATGACGGCGCCGGGAATGAGCCGATGGCCTTGCCCAGCGGTCAAGACATGGAGCTGTCGGTCCGGGCCGAGGCGGCGCAGCGCCCAGAAACGACCGCCCGTCATGTGAGAGACGACGACGTCGGGGCCGACGGCGCAGGCCAGCGCCGCCGCCTGCTCGCCGGTCGCGGGAGTACCGGCCAATCGGTACACGCCCCGGACGTAGGGGAGCAGGACGCCGTTGCGCAGCAGCCGGCGCCACTGTGGCGGCGTCACGCCGAACCGCTCCAACTCCCGCAGCGTCACCACACCGTGGTGCTGCGCCAGCCACGTCATCAACGCTGGATGCAAAGGGTGCACTGGCTTCTCCCGACGTCAGTCGACGAAGGGGGAAGGCCGTGGACGGTAGCAGCGCCGGCTTTTCCTACGCGATATGTGTCCTAATCAGCGCCAACCGCAGTCAGTACGCCGAAAACGGGGGTGGATGGCCGGCTAGGCGCCCATGGCGTGGTGGCCGCCGTCGACGTGGAGCATCTCGCCCGTCGTGAGCGGGAACCAGTCCGACAGCAGCGCCACGCACGCCTTGGCCACCGCGGACGAGTCGTTCACATCCCACCCGAGCGGCGCGCGATCGGCCCACACGTCCTCGAACTTGGCGAAACCCGGGATCGACTTGGCCGCCATCGTGCGCACCGGCCCCGCCGCCACCATGTTCACCCGGATCCCGCGCGGCCCCAGCTCACGCGCCAGGTACCGCGACGTCGACTCGAGCGCCGCCTTGGCCACGCCCATCCAGTCGTAGGCCGGCCACGCCACTCGGGCGTCGAAGGTGAGCCCGACCAGGGAACCGCCGCTGGTCATGAGGGGCAGGAAGGCGTCCACCAGCACCTTCAGCGAGTAGGCCGAGACGTTCAGGGCGACCGCCACATCGTCCCAGCCCGCCTCCAGGAAGTCGCCGCCCAGGCACGCCGGCGGGGCGTAGCCGATCGAGTGCAGCACCCCGTCGACGCGGTCCCACTGGGCCGCCACGTGGTCGCGCACAGCGGCGACGTGGGAGGGATCGGCGACGTCGAACTCGAACACCGACGCCGGCTCGGCCAGCTTCCGGGCGGTGCGTTGGGTGAGCGACAGGCCCCGCCCGGCCCCCGTCAGCACGACCTCGGCCCCTTCGGCCTGGGCCAGTCTGGCCACGCCGAAGGCCAGCGACGCGTCCGTGAGGACGCCCGTGACCACGATCCGTTTTCCGGAGAGGAGCCCCATGGAGCGAGCACGTTATCCAGCAGTCATCCGTGCCATGCTCTGTCCCCATGCAGATCGGCATCTTCGGCGCCACGGGGCCGGCGGGTTCGGCGCTCGGCGTCCGCCTGGCGTCGGTGGGGTTCGATGTCGTGCTGGGCTCCCGCCAGGAGGAGCGGGCGCAGCAGGTCGTGGCCGACCTCATGGACCACTGGCCCGACCTGGAGCTGCCCCTCAAAGGCGGCAGCAACGAGGACGCCGCCGACGCCGACCTCGTCGTGATCGCCACCCCCTGGGACTCGGCCGCCACCACCGCCCAGACCTTCGCCGATCGCCTGGCCGGCAAGGTCGTGGTGAGCATGGCCAACGCCCTGGTGCGGGTGGGCCACGAGTTCGCGCCGCTCATCCCGCCCCGCGGCTCGGTGGCCGCCCACGTGCAGGCGGGGGTGCCGCAGGCGAAGGTCGTGGCCGCCTTCCACCACCTGCCGGCCAAGGAGCTGGGCCACATCGGCCACCCGATCGAGAGCGACGTGTTGATCTGTGGCGACGACAAGGAAGCACTGCAGACCGTGATCGACATCACCAACCAGATCCCCGGGTGTCGCCCGCTCGACGCCGGCGATCTCTCCAACGCCATGGCCATCGAGGCCTTCACCGCGGTGCTGTTGCAGCTCAACGTCCGCTACAAGACCCGAGTGGCGCCGAAGCTCATCGGCATACGCTCCTAGCTCTCCATGATGCGCCTGTACGACACCGCCCGTCAGGCGGTCGTTCCGTTCGAGCCGGGACCGCTCGTCACGATCTACACGTGTGGCATCACGCCCTACGACGCGACCCACCTCGGCCATGCCACGGTGTACGTCCACTACGACGTGCTGCAGCGGCGGCTCATCGACCTCGGCCACGAGGTGCACATGGTGCGCAACATCACCGACGTCGACGATCCGCTGCTGGCCAGGGCGCGCGAGCTGGGCGTGCACTACCTGGACCTGGCCGCTGGCGAGGTGAAGCGGTTCGACGAGGACATCGCGGCGCTGAACAACCTTCCGGTGTTCTCCGAGCCGAGGGCGACATCGGCCATCCCCGACATCCGCGGCTTCATCGGGATGGTGCTCGACCGCGGGCACGCCTACCAGGCCGGCGGGTCGGTGTACTTCGACGTCACGACCTTCCCCCGCTTCGGTGACATCAGCCACTACAGCGAAGAGCAGATGCTGGCCTACGCGCGAGAGCGCGGCGGCGCCGTCGACGACCCGAACAAGCGCCACCCGCTCGACTTCGTGCTCTGGCACCCGTCAGCGCCCGACGAGCCGTCGTGGGAGACGATGTGGGGCCCGGGACGGCCGGGGTGGCACATCGAGTGCTCAGCCCTGGCACTGCGAGAGCTGGGCACCACGATCGACCTGCACGGCGGCGGCACCGACCTCATCTTCCCGCACCACGAGAGCGAGCGGGCGCAAAGCGAGGCGGCCACGGGTGCCCCCTTCGTGCGCCACTGGATGCACGTGGGCATGGTGCGCAAGGACGGCGAGAAGATGTCCAAGAGCCTCGGGAACCTGGTGTTCGTCGACCAGCTCCGCAAGGAGTGGGACCCGCGGGCCATCCGCCTGGCCATCATCGAACATCACTACCGCGCGTCGTGGGAGTGGGACGACGACCTCATGGCCCGTGCTGCGGCCCGGTTGGAGTCGTGGCTGGCGGCGGCGAAGGCAGGGGGAACGCAGGGGCGCGTGCTGAGTGACGTGCGGGCGGCCCTCGACGACGACCTGGATTCGCCGGCGGCGCTGGCCGCCATCGACGCTGCCGCGGAGAGAACTGAGGACATCGTGGCCGCAGCGGAACTCCTAGGGGTCGAGCTGACGTAGGCTCCGAGTCGTGGTGAATGCCACCGGAGCGGGGAAGCTCCAGGACCGTACGAAGAAGGTGCTGGCTCCGGTAGCTCGACGCCTCTGGACCATCGACGTGCGGGGCCTCGACAAGCTGCCGCCCGAGGGTGGCGCCATCCTGTGCCCCAACCACATCAGCTTCCTGGACTCCGCCTTCCTGATGCTCATGCTGCCGCGCCGCATCAGCTTCGTGGGCAAGGCCGAGTACCTCGACTCGTGGAAGACGAAGTACGTCTTCCCGGCGCTGGGCATGATTCCCATCGACCGCAGGGGCGGTCGGGCCAGCAACGCCGCCCTGGAAGCAGCGGCCGCCGTGTTGCACCGGGGCGAGCTGTTCGGCATCTTCCCGGAGGGCACCCGCAGCCGCGACGGGCTGCTCTACAAGGGTCACACGGGTCCCGCCCGCCTGGCCCTGCAGACCGGCTGCCCGGTGTACCCGGTCGGCATCGTGGGGACCGCCGAGATCCAGCCGCCCGATGCGAAGCTGCCCAAGCCATTCCGCTCGTGCGCCATCACGGTCGGCGACCCGATCGACCCGGCGCGCTACGCCAACCATCCCGAGGACCACCTCGCCTACCGCCAGCTGATCGACGAGGTGATGTACGAGATCCGGGAGATGACCGGCCAGCAGTACCGCGACGTGTACGCCACGAAGCGGGCCGAGTCGCTGCCGGCCGAGCAGTCCCATGTGAGCCACGTCAGCGAGCCGGTCTTCGCCGGTTGATTAACTGCCCAGGGGCTGCTCAGGGCGGCCGGTAGCCTGGCCACCATGGCCGAGGATACGAAGGTGACGCTGCCCGACGGGACGACGAAGACGGTCCCTGTCGGCACCACCGGGCTCGAGCTTGCCGCGTCCATCGGGCGCCGCCTGGCCAAGGACGCGGTGGCCGTTCGGGTCGATGGCGACCTCACGGACCTCACGGCCCCGCTGCCCGACAACGCCGTCGTGGCCGTGGTGACGGGGGGCTCCGACGAGGGCCGTCACGTGCTGCGCCACTCCACGGCCCACGTGCTGGCGCAGGCGGTGCTGCAGCTGTTCCCCGGAGCCAAGTACTCCATCGGGCCGGCCATCGAGGACGGCTTCTACTACGACTTCGACCTGCCCGACGGTCGTACGTTCAACGAGGACGACCTGGTCGCCATCGAGGCCCGCATGCGCGAGATCGTCGCCGCCGACCAGCCGTTCGTGCGGTCCGAGGTCAGCGCCGACGAGGCCCTGGCGATCTTCGCCGACCAGCCCTACAAGTGCGAGATCATCGAGCGGGCCGCCAACGCTCAGGCCGACGCCACCGACGCCGCTGAGGTCAGCGTGGGCTCCACGGTCAGTCTCTACCGCAACTCGCCGGAGTTCGTGGATCTCTGCCTCGGTCCGCACGTGCCGTCCACAGGCCGGCTCGGCTCGTTCAAGCTCCGCCGGGTCGCCGGTGCCTATTGGCGCGGCGACGAGCACCGGCCGATGCTGCAGCGCATCTACGGCACGGCGTGGGAGTCCGACGCCACGTTGAAGGAGCACCTCCACCGTCTGGAGGAGGCCGAGAAGCGCGACCATCGGCGCCTCTCGGCCGAGCTGGACCTGATCTCGTTCCCGGAGGAGCTGGGCGGCGGTCTGGCCGTGTGGCACCCGAAGGGGGCGGCGGTGCGTCGTCTCATGGAGGACTACAGCCGCGGCCGCCACGACCGCGGCGGCTACGAGTTCGTGTTCACGCCCCATCTCACGAAGGCCCAGCTGTTCGAGACGTCGGGCCACCTCGACTGGTACGCCGACGGCATGTACCCGCCGATGGAGATGGACAACGGCACGTACTACATGAAGCCGATGAACTGCCCAATGCACTGCCTCGTCTTCAAGTCCCGGCAGCGCAGCTACCGAGAGCTCCCGCTGCGGCTGTTCGAGCTGGGCACGGTGTACCGCTACGAGCGCGCCGGGGTGTTGCACGGGCTGCTGCGGACGCGTGGGTTCACGCAGGACGACAGCCACATCTTCTGTACGGCCGAACAACTCGACGACGAGCTGCACTCGCTCCTGGAGTTCGTGCTGTCGGTGCTGCGGGCGTTCGGCTTCAACGAGTTCCAGGCCTACCTCTCGACGCGAGATCCCAAGAAGTCCATCGGCACCGACGAGATGTGGGAGCGCGCCACGGACTCGTTGCGCAGCGCCCTGGCGCGAGAAGGCATGGACTACAAGACGAAGGAGGGCGACGCCGCGTTCTACGGGCCGAAGATCGACATCGACGTGCGCGACGCCATCGGCCGCATGTGGCAGCTGTCCACGATCCAGCTCGACTTCAACCATCCCGAGCGCTTCGAGCTGGAGTACGTCGGCGCCGACAACGCCCGGCACCGGCCGATCATGGTGCACCGCGCCCTGTTCGGCTCGATCGAGCGGTTCTTCGGTGTATTGGTCGAGCACTTCGCCGGTGCCTTCCCGACGTGGCTGGCCCCGCTGCAGGTCCGCGTGCTGCCCGTGTCCGACGGCCACGATGCCTACGCCCAGCGCATCGCCAACCGGCTGCAGGGTGCCGGCTACCGGGCCGACGTGGTGGAGGCCTCGGACCAGCTGGGCAAGCGCATCCGGGCCGCCAAGCTGGAGAAGATTCCCTACGTGCTCGTGGTCGGTGACGACGACGTCCGCCAGGGCACCGTGGGCGTGAACCCGCGCGGCGGTGAGGTGGAGCGCGGCGTGGTGGTCGACGATTTCGTCGAGCGGCTGGCCGCCGACGTCGTGCTGGCGCAGCTGTCTTGACGGCCCGACGTTGACGGTCCGACCTTGACCCTCGAGCGGCTGTGGGCGGGTTGGCGCACCGCCTACGTGGAAACGGCAGCGGCGTCACCCGACGGCGAGGCTTCGCCGTTCACCGCCATCTTGGCCAGCGGACTGCCCGACACGGTGACCAACATCGTGTGGCGGGGCAAGGGGTGCTTCGCCATCCTGAACGCGTTCCCGTACACCAACGGCCACGTGCTGGTGATGCCCTACCGCGAAGTGGGCGACCTCGATGCCCTTCAGCCCGACGAGCACGCCGAGCTGTGGGCGGGCACCACCCAGGCGGTGCGGGCCATCAAGGCGGCCTACCGGCCCGGCGGTGTGAACGTGGGCATGAACCTCGGCCACGCCGCCGGCGCCGGGGTGCCCACCCACTTGCACGTGCACGTGCTGCCGCGGTGGAACGGCGACACCAACTTCATGACGGCGGTGGCCGAGGCGCGGGTGCTGCCCGAGACCCTGTCGTCCAGCGCGGCGAAGATCCGCGCCGCCTGGCCCGGTAGCGTTGACGCCGATGGCTGACGAGCCCGCCGCCGCGGCCCCCAGCGCCGACGACGTCCGCGACGTGCTGCCGTCCGACCTGGACGTCTCCGGTTTCGTCGGGCCGTACCAGTTCCCCGACAACAGCCGCCGCCGCTACCCCGGGATCCTGTATCTCGTGGTGGCGGCGTTCTGCGTGGTGGCCTGGCTGGCGTGGGGCGGCGACGACGCCGTCCTGGTCAACAACGGCTTCCTCCTGGCCGCCGCGCTGCTGACGGGCGCCGGGATCATGTCGATCACGTCGGGTTGGCGCATGCACGTCGACGAGAAGGAAGCCCTGGTGGCGTCGTCGAAGGCCGTGGGGTTCCCGGTCGGCCACGCCTCGGCCCAGCTGGCGTGGCGGGGGCTACGGAGCCGGCCCACGTGGCGCATCCTGTGCTACTCGGCCGAGGAGCCGCCCAAGCGCCGGGGGTTCGTGCTGGTCGATGCCGTCGACGGCCGCATCGTCGAGCGGGTCGTCGAGGACAACCCGGAGGACTGGGCCGGCTGAAGGCCGGGTGCGAACGCGAGCGCGGGCGTCAGGCCTGGGCGGCGCGCACGGCGGCCTCGATGCCGCGCAGCAGCCTCCCGCCCTCCAGCGCCAGCGCCCGCAGGCGTTCCAGCCGGGCGTCGTCCCAGGCATCGGAGGGCGTGGCGGCGATGGCATCGGCCACCGCCGCGCCCGTGCGCTGCACGTCACTGGTGACGGTGACCCCCTCGACCTCCTGGGCCGCCGCCGTGATGACGGCCATCAGCTCCTTCGAGAGCTCACTGGCCGACGGCGAGCCGGCATCGGCCACGGCCGGATCGTCGGCGGCCGGCCCCAGTACGTCGTTCAGGCGCCGGCCGAACGAGCGGAAGGCAACGGCGAGGTCACCCGGCGATTCGCTCATGCGTGCGTCGCCGCCAACGAGGCCTTGGCCTTGTCGACGAGGTGACCGGGCAGCACGTCGTAGTGGCTGTGCTCGACGCTGAAGCGGCCTCGGCCGCCGGTCATCGATCGGAGGTCGATGGCGTAGCGCAGGATCTCCGATGTCGGCACCGTGGCCAGCACCTCCTGCTCACCGTCGCCGACCGTCTCCGTGCCCTGGACGCGACCCCGGCGGGAGTTGATGTCGCCCATCACGTCGCCTTGATAGGCGGCCGGCACCGTCACCCGCAAGAGCGACACCGGCTCCAGCACCACCACGCCGGCCTTGCCCATCGCGTCCTTGAAGCCGAGCGAGCCCGCCATCTTGAAGCTCATCTCGGAGGAATCGACCGGGTGGTACTTGCCGTCGAAGCACTCCACTCGGACATCGACCACCGGGAAGCCGTGGACGCCGCCCACCGACATGGTCTCCTCGATGCCCTTCTGCACCGCGGGGATGAACTGCCGGGGGATGGCCCCCCCGACGATCTTGTCCACGAACTCGAAGCCGGCGCCGCGTTCCCTGGGCTCGACCCGCAGCCACGCCACCCCGAACTGCCCGTGGCCGCCCGTCTGCTTCTTGTACTTGCCCTCGGCCTCGGCCGGCCCGCCGATGGTCTCCCGGTACGGCACCCGCACATCCTCGGTGTCCACGTTCACCCCGAACTTGCGGGCCAGCTTCTCCAGCACCACCGCGAGGTGGGTCTCACCCATGCCCCGCAGCACCGTCTGGTGGGTCTCGTCGCTGCGCAGCACCACCAGCGCCGGATCCTCGGCCTGGAGGCGCTGGAGGGAGGAGGCCAGCTTGTCGTCGTCAGCCTGGGTGCGGGGCTTCACGGCGATGCCGAGCACCGCCGCCGGCGGCTCGATCGGGGCGACCTTCACCGGCGTGCCCTTCGGCGCCAGGGTGTCACCGGTGCGGGTGGACGCCAGCTTGGCGACGGCGGCCAGGTCGCCGGCCACGACCTCGGTGACCGGGGTCTGCTCCTTCCCCCGGAGCAGGAACAGGCCGTGGAGGCGCTCGGTGGCACCTGATGTGGGGTTGACCAGCTGGTCGTCGGCCTTGATGGTGCCCGAGAGCACCTTGAACAGCGACAGCTGCCCGACGTAGGGGTCGGCGATGGTCTTGAACACGAACGCCAGCGGCTGGCCCGTCGGGTCCGGCTCGACCTCGGCATCGGTGTCACCGGCGGCGACGGTGATGGGCGGCCGGTCGGCGGGCGACGGGCCGATCTCGCAGATGAAGTCGGCCAGTCGATCGACGCCGACACCGGAGACGGCGGAGCCGCACACCACGGGGAACACGGCGGCGTCGGCGACACCGTGGGCGAGGGTGTGCTCCAACTCGGTCACGCTCGGGGTCTCGCCCTCGAGGTAGCGCTCCATCAGGTCGTCGTCGGCCACCACGATGCCCTCGACGAGGTTGTCGTGCACCTGATGCTCGAGGTCGGCCAGATCCTCGGGGACGTCCTCGACGGTGTGGCTGCCGTCGGCGGCGTAGATGAAGGCGGAGTCGGTGAGCAGGTCGGCCACGCCCCGGAACTTCGCTTCGGCGCCGATGGGCAGCTCGAGAGGGGCGATCCCGGCGCCGAACGTGGCGCGGAGCTGGTCGAGCGTGCGCTCGAAGTCGGACCGCTCCCGGTCCAGCTTGTTCACGAACACCATGCGGGGGATGCCCATGGCGGCGCAGCGCCGCCAGACGACCTCGGCCTGCACCTCCAGGCCCTCGACCGCGCTCACCACGAACACGGCCAGGTCGGCGACGCGCAAGGCCGCCTCGACGTCGCCGACGAAATCGGCGTAGCCGGGCGTGTCGATGAGGTTCACCTTGTGGTCCGACCACTCGAACGGCAGGACCGCGAGGGAGATGGAGATGGCGCGCTTCTGCTCTTCGGGCTCGGTGTCGGAGGCGGTGGTGCCGTCCTCGACCCGCCCGACGCGGCTGATCGCCCCGGCCCGCGCCAGCAGCGCCTCGGCCAGCGTGGTCTTCCCGCTGCCACCGTGACCCACCAGGATCACGTTGCGGATCTTGTCGGTCGAGTAGGTCTTCATCCGAACGCTGACCCCCCACGGTCGCCACCAGACGCTTCGGGCCGCATGCTATCGACGCCTCCGGTAGGGAGACGCACGTAGCGCACGCTGGGCCGGTAACGTGATCGCCATGTTCGACGGGCGTTTCCGAGCCCCGGTAGAGCGCGCCGTCAAGCCCATCGGTGACGGCCTGCGCCGCACCGGCCTCACCCCAGACCATCTCACGCTCATCGGGCTCCTGCTGGCGGTGGCCGCCACCGTCGTCATCGCCCTCGGCGGGCTGCGCGGCGGTCTGCTACTGGTCATCCTGGCCGCCCTGCCCGACTTGCTCGACGGTGCCCTGGCCAAGGCCTCGAACAACGCCAGCCAGCGAGGCGCCTTCTTCGACTCCGTGGCTGACCGCGTCACCGACATGCTGCTGCTCGGTGGCGTCGGCTGGTACCTCGCCACGGAGTACGGCGGTCACGCCGCGCTGTTGCCGTTCGCGGTGATGGGGCTGTCGGCCCTCATCTCCTACCAGCGGGCCAAGGCCGAGTCCCTTGGGCTGCAGGCCAAGGGCGGCCTCATGGAGCGGGCCGAGCGGGTCATCCTGCTGTGCATCGGCCTGCTGTTCGACTCGCTGCTCATCCCCATCCTGTGGGTGATGCTGGCGCTGACTGCCATCACCGCGGTGCAGCGCTTCGTGGGCGTCTGGAACCAGGCGGTGGCGGCACCCGTCGTGCTGGAGCGCCGGGCGGCGCGGCGTAGCCGCCGTTCGGCGCGGCGCACGGCGCGGGCGCATCGGCGTACCGAGTTCCGCCGCCGTCCGCCGCGCCCGTAGTCCCCGTTGGATCGTGTGCTCGCCGGCTTCAAGGCCGGCTCGTTCCTTGCCCGCACCCTGCCGCCGCCGGTGACCTCGCTCGTCGTCCGCGGCGCGGGCGCCTCGATGGCCCGGCTCCAGCGCGACCAGCGCGCCATGGTCGCGCGCCACATGCGCCGGGTTCTGGGGCTCGAGGCGTCCGAACGTGATGTGAACAAGGCCGTCGACGGTGCGTTCGAGTCCTATGCCGCCTACTGGCTCGAGAGCCTGAGGCTGCCGGCCCTGTCGCCCGACGCGGTGACCGCGGGGCTGTTGACAGAGGGCTACACCACCTACGTGCTCGACGGGCTGGCCGCCGGCAACGGTGTGATCCTGTCGCTGCCGCATCTCGGGGGGTGGGAGTGGGCCGGACGCTGGCTGGCCGATCGGGATCACCGCATCACGGCGGTCGTGGAGCCGCTGCAGCCGCCCGGGCTGTTCGAGTGGTTCGCCGAGCTGCGCTCCTCGCTGGGGATGACGGTGGTGCCGCTCGGACCGGGCGCCGGGGCGGCGGTGATGCGGGCGCTGCGAGCCAACGAGGTCGTGTGCCTGCTGTCGGATCGCGACATCGGCGGCGGGGGAGTGCCGGTCACGTTCTTCGGCGAGACGACCACGATGCCGGCGGGACCGGCCACGGTGGCGCTGCGTACCGGCGCGCCGTTGCTGCCGACGGCCGTCTACTTCACGGGCGAACGAGACGGCCACCTCGGCATCGTGCGGCCGCCGCTGACGATCGAGCGGGAGGGCCGGTTCCGTGACGATGTCGGGCGTTTGACGCAGCTGCTGGCCGGCGAGCTCGAGATCCTGATCCGCAGGGCGCCGCAGCAGTGGCATCTGTTCCAGCCCAACTGGCCATCCGACCCTGGATATGGCCACTGAGCTGGTCATTTGTGGCGGGTCGAGTCGCCGAGGGGGACCACGAGGGGGACCTCCCAAGAAAAACGTGTCGCGACCCGATGGTGAGGGGGACCATGCGCCGTCACACTCCGTGGTCTTCCCGCGGAGTGTGCTCACCAGATGGTCGTGTGGAGCTCCAGTCCCCGGAGGAGTCCGTCGGGGGTGACGAGTGGGATACCTCGGTCGCGCGCTGTCGCCAGAATGATGCGATCGAATGGATCGGGCATGGCGTCGCGCGTCGGCTCCCAGGCCCGGCGGGCGACGGCGACCGTAAGCGGGAGCACGTAGACATTGACGTCGGGGTCGCGGATGGTGCGATCGAGCTCAGCGAGCTGCTCGGCGGCGAGTGCGCCGCGGCGTTTGTGCGTCGAGTACCAGATATCGACGAGTGTCACGGCCGAGATGAAGATGCCGTCGCCCACGTCCGCAGCCTGGAGTGCTGCGACCGCGGCGGGCGAGAGCCGGGTCGTCCGAGAGCCACCACACGATCGCGGCGCTGTCGGCGACGACTGCGGTCACAGGCCCCGGTGGCCCTCGAAGGCTTCGAGTCGCACGGCGCGGTCAGCCCGGAAATCGTCGAAGCTGAGGGTCGGCAGCACCCCTTTCAACAACCCCCGGCTCGACTTTCGATGCGACGGTCTCCGCTCCAACGACACGGCAAGCGTCTCGCCGGGCTTGACGCCGAGCTCGGCGATGTCGGTGGCGGGGATGACGACCGTGCCGTCCTCGCGTACCTGAACCTCGAGCTCGCTCATGCGGTCAGCCTACGACCAGGGTGGATCGGACCTACCCAGGGAGTAGCCGCCGGCCGCCACGCCCCATCACACAGATGTGATTTCACCACACGTTTTTGCGGATTCGTAGCGAGGGAGTCCGACCCGTTGGCACGGCGACCGCTTGTCAGCTCAGCGTCAACGGCCGCTCACCTACATTGGAGAGCGTTCGGTAACCCAGCCAGTCCGCGACCGATGACAACGTTCGCACAACCCTGGGAGGCAGCGGACGCGATTGGTGACACCGCAGTCAACCCACCATTCGAGTTAGGTCGATCGCGATGTCGTCACACTCGTTCACCGAACGACGGACGTCTACCGCTCGGTGTGCGGCTGAGCCGGCGTTGGAGACATCGGCGTTTCGCGGCTCTGTCGTGTCGCTCGACCGAATAGGCTCGGGTCGATCAGCTCGGCAACGGCTGGCCCAGCATGAACCGGTGGCCGTCTGGAGATCGCACGCCGAACTCGCGCATCCCCCAGGGCTCGTCCGCCGGTGGTTTCAGAATCTCAGCGCCAGCGTTGACGGCCCGGTCGTGGAAGGCCTCGATGTCGTCGACGCGCAGATACGCCACGTAGCTGTGATCGCCGAGCTCCGATGCCGGCACGGCCTCCGGACAGCGTCCGAGCATGAAGTCGATCGCGCCGGAACGGCAAAACGTCCAGTTACCGGGAGCAGGATCGCGGGTCTCGCAACCAAGCACGTCGCGATACCACGCTGCCGACCGTTCCAAATCGTGCACGGCGAGAACGGGGTTGGAGTTCAGGACTTCCACGTAGCGAGTGTCTCATCTGTGGGCACAAGCCGATGGCCGCTCCATCGAGCTCTAGAGCGGTACGTGCGACGGGTGAAGCACGCCAGGCAGGCATCCAGCCAAACTGGCCCAGCGACCTTGATATGGGGTAGGAGCCGACTGGCGGTACTACAGCCCAACGTGCGGGCCGGCGTCGTGCCGATCAGACTGGGGTCCATGGCGGATCTTGTGAACGCCGATCGGTCGGTCGGGCCGTCAACGCGACGGTGGCAGGCCTCGGTCGTGGCCGCCGGCGCCGCGGGGTTGTTGGTGTCGCTCGACACCATGGTCAACATCGCCTTCCCCGCGATCACGGCGTCGTTCAGCCTCGAGGTCAGCGAGATCCAGTGGGTGGTGATCAGCTACGTCCTCACGTTCGCCAGCCTGTTGCTGGCCGCCGGTCGGTTGAGCGACGCGTTCGGTCACCGGCGGCTCTTGGCCAGCGGTCTCGTCCTCACGGCGCTGGGCCTCACGCTCTGTGGGCTGGCGCCGGACTTCGGCTGGTTCCTCGCGGCGCGGGTCGTCCAGGGCGCGGGTGCCGCGCTGGTCTTGGGTGCCGCCCCGGCGTTGGTCACGCTGGTGGCACCCGAGCGCGCCCGCAGCCGGGCGCTGGGCGGGTTCCAGATGGGAGCCGCGCTTGGCTTGGCCGTCGGGCCGGCACTGGGCGGGGTCCTGCTCGAATGGACGAGTTGGCGTTCGGTGTACCTGTCCCGGGTTCCGGTGGCGTTCGTCGTGCTCGGGTTGGTCGTTGCCGTCGTGCCCGCCCGAGCCGACGGGATCGGTAGCGGTCGACGGCCCCGCGGCGAGGATTCACTCGACCTCGCGGGGGCCTTGCTCGCGGGGGCCGGCCTCGCCGCCGGTCTCTTGGCCGTGAGCCGGGTCGGTGAGACCGGCTGGCTGTCGCCACTGGTCGTCACGGGACTGGCGGGCGCCGTTGCCCTCCTGGCCCTCTGGGTGTCCGTCGAGAGGCGCAGCCGCAATCCCGTTATCGATCTCAGCCTGCTGCGCCACCCGCCGTTCGCCGTGGCCAACCTGCTCAACGTGGTGGCCAACGGGACCGTGTTCGCGATCTGGTTGCTGGCCCCGTACTACCTGCTGAACGTTCGGGGCCTCTCCACCATCGCCGGCGGGGTCGTGCTGGGCATCGCCCCACTGGCCACGGCCATCGCCTCGCCGATCGCCGGTCGCCTCGATGGCCGCATCAGCACCGGTCGGCTCTGCAGCATCGGCTTGGCGCTCGAGGCCGCCGGGCTGGCCACGGTGGCGGCCGCCGGCGTCGACACGCCGTTGGTCGCGGTGGCCGCTGCGTACGCGCTTGCCGGTGTCGGCCTTGGGCTGTTCACCGTGCCCAACCTCAGCTACGTGATGGGCTCGCTCCCACGGGACCGTCAGGGCGTCGCGGGCGGCCTCAGCCAGATGATGCGGATGGTCGGTGTTGTTGCCGGCGTGGCCGGGGCCAGCCTGTTCTTCGACGCCCGCCACCGTGAACACATCCTGCGCCGTGGCGTGCCCGCTGACGATCCCGGCGCGTTCGTCGCCGCCTATCGAGACACCTTCGTCTTGGTGGCGGGGCTGTGCGCGCTGGCGATGGCCGTCTCGTTGCTCCGCCGCACGCAGAGCGCGGCGATCGCGGCCGAATCGCCCGCGTGATGGGTACCGCGGCGCTACCTGTCACCGGCCGGCGTTGGCCCGCAGCTCCATCCGGTCGAACGCCGCCGGTGGTTCCTTGACGGTGCGATAGCTGAACCCTGGCGGGATGTTCCCGACCCTCAGCGTGACCGCGCCGGACGGCCCGACATCGGTGAACATGGTGGTCAACAGGCCCCAGTTGACGACGGTCGAACCGTCGGCGCTGCGCCGGACCGATCCGCAGCACCCCGACGGGCGGCCTTCGGCCGAGAGGTACTGCCAGACCAGGGTGGCCGTGCCCGCCGGGAGGTCGAGCGCGTATTCGGCGGCGCCGCGCCACGGCGCCAGGTCGAGCGGTTTGGTTGTCGTAGATCGTCAGGTGGCCGTCCGGCAGGATCCGGGCGTCGTGCTGGCGGGCCGGGCCGCCGAAGGGGTCGTCGACGATGGTGAGGTGCTGCGCTTGCGGATCCGTCGGCGCCGAGCCGCCGAGCTTCCACACGACGCGCCCGTCGTCGGCGGCTCCGGGCTGGCGACGGATCTCCATCACGGCGTCGACGTGGCGCATCGACACGACGACGTTGCCGGTGGCCGGATTGATCGCCAGCGAGTTCAGGTGGATGAGGTCGAGCCCTGCGCCCGTGTCGACCGACAACCCGTCCACCTGGATGTGCGTCTCGGCCACGGCCAAGTGGTCCTCGCTGTGCCACTCCCAGGCCACCGTGCCGTCGGGGCGGACCTGCTGGATCCACGCGTCGAAGACATCGGCAGGAGAGGCGTAGCCAGGGCCGAGAGCGGTCACGTCGACGCCGGAACGGGCGTGGTAGGAGGCGACGAGGACGTCGCCGTTGTCGAGCGGGACCAGCTCGTGGTGGTCCGTCGGCGTGCCTACGGCGGACCACGTGTGCAGCGGCGTGCCGTCGAGCCCATGTTCCTGGAAGGCACGGTTGGGGTCGTGCCCGAAGTTGCCCGCGGCGTCCATCCAAGCCAGGCTCCCGCCCGGGAACCGCAGGAGGTTGGTCGAGTTGAGCCCGTCGGGCGTCTTGCGGTACCAGACGACGGCGCCGTGGTCGTCGAGAATCAGCGCGTATCGGCTCTGCGGTGGACCTTCGATCGTGCTCGTGAGATACCAGCCCGGCGTGGCGTCGTCGGGCCGTTCGATCCGGAGCTGCGGAAAGTCCGGCGGTAGGCAGCGGATCCAGTACTCCTCCGACGCGCCGTTCGCCTTCGTCACCGTCACCACCACGGCGGCGTTCTCGTCGACGGTGACGTTGCCGAGCGCGTCGGCGCCCTCGACGTGCACCGACGCGCCGGGCACGGCCTCGCTGCGGACCAACCAGTCGTTCGACCCGGGCGCGCAGATCACGCCGTAGTCGTGACCGTCAGGCGAGAAGGTGGGACGCAGCGCGTTGCCCACCACCCGAAGGTCGCGCAGCCCGCCGGCGCCGCCGAACGAGCCCACCACGTCGATGACGATGTGCGTGGTCGCCATCGAGTACACACAGACGAGACCCTGCAGACCGACCGGGACAACGGCCAGGCTCGTCGCCTCCCTTGCCGCGACGTAGTTGACCGTGGAGGTCGCAGGGCGCGGTCCGCCACACGGGTACACCGTGAGGAAGCCGGGGCCTGACGCCCCCGTCGCCACCACGTCGAGGGCGGCGGCGGCACCAACGGCCACGGTGCCACCGAGCGTCGGGTCGAACGTGACCGTCTCGCCTGCTCTGATCGGGCCGTCCATGCCTCCCGTGCCATCTCGGGAGTCGACCACCCTGGTCCCCGCCAGGGGGACCAGGCGGGTGCCGTCGATGCCGCCGAACCAGCCCGTGACGTCGATCACCACGTCGACCGTCGACATGGTGAACACGCACAACGCCCCGCGGTCGTCGAGACCGACGACGGCCGCCGTCGCTCGCGTCTCACTCGTGCGGTAGTTGCCGCTGGAAGCGACCGGTACATCGCCGCACGGGTAGACCGTGATGAAGCCGTCGGCTTGGGCATTGGTAACGGTGACCGTCGCGACCACGGCCGCCGCCCCGACCGGGATGGGTCCGACGCCGGCGATGGGGACGCGGATGGCGGTGTTGGCGGCCACCGGCCCGTTGCCGCCGTCAGCGCGGGACTCGGCACGCGTGTCCAGGAGGCGCGACGGCGCCACGCCGTGGAACGAGGTGCCGCCCGGACCGAACCACCCGGTGACGTCGACCACGAGGTCGGTTTGTACGGATGAGAACAGACACACCCGCCGGCTCGGGCCGAGCGGCACGAGGGCGGTGTTCGACGTCGGATCCTGATCAAGCGGGTTCACGTTCGAGGCGAGCGGCGTCGGTTCCTCGCACCGGTGCGCGGTCACGTACCCGGGCCCCGTGGCGCCCACCGCGACGACGCCGAGGGCGACACCGGTCGCGTCCGGCGGCACGGTCGTGTCCAGATCGACGACGGCGGTGCACCCGGCGGCGACCGCAGCAGTGGAGCGGGTGTCGAGCACCCGCGTCGGCGACATCGCGTGGAAGCCACCGCTGAGCGGCGCGGGTGGCGGCGACCCGGGGGGAACCACGCAGCTGGTCTGGCGGTCGGACGCGACGGCCGGCCCAACGTCGGTCCCCGCCCAGGCCGCCGAGGCGACCAGTGTGGCGGCTAGGGCCACCGCGCCCGCCGCGATGCGTCGCACCTGTGCACCTTAGGCCGTGCCGGCCGTGGGGTGGGCGTGTCCATCGTTGACGCTCCGCCGAACCGGTGTGCCCTCGAGGTGTTCATGAAGGCCGGTACCGGCGCCGGGACCGAAGGCACCTATGCCGGGATCGACGGCAAGACGTTCATCAACATCATCGCCGTCGCGAAGAGCGACCCCGCCGGTAGGTCAATAGGTCCAAATGACCAACGTCAGTCGTCATTCACAAACGAACAATCCGTCGCCCCGGCGGCGACATTGTGAACAAATCCCTCGCCCGGTGACGCTCTGCTGTTGCGTGGCTGCCGTCCGTGTTACCGAGCACAGGCGGTCGAACTGTGGTAATCGTTTAGAACCCAGTGTTGGGCGGCGGAAAGGATCCCATTGTCTGTGCGACGTTCTCTTCTCGTGCGCGTAACCGCGTGCATCGGGCTGGCCTCGAGTGGCGTGATCGGCTATCAGGCCATCACCCAGATGGCGGGCGCGGTGCCCCCTCCGGCGATCACGACGGACTACGCCGCCTATCCGGTGCCGGGCTCGATCCCGGCCACCTGCGGCGCCGAGGGCGCCGGTGTGGTGCAGGGGTTGCGGTTCTTCCTGGTGCCTGGGCCGGGCACGCCGGCCCGCCCGGCGCAGTGGACGGCCGACCCGGGGGGTGTGGGCAACTACGCCACGGTCCGCTCCAGTCGCCGGTTCCAGACGTTCCCCGACCCGAGCGTCTTCGCCGGCGACACCGTCGTGGCGCGCTGGGACGGCTGGACCCCGGGATGTGAAGAGGTCGGGTTGTCGCTGTCGGTCAAGAAGTCCAACGCGGCCACCTTCCAGATCAGCGGCGATCAGGCGCTGGTTCGGGAGCCGAACGGACCGGTGCCGTTCCAGTGGTGCCAATCGGGCACCGATCCGTGCAATGGCGGTGGTGTCAACCAGCTGCAGATCGTGATCCCGCCGGCCAATGTCACCTGCAACTTCCAACTCGACCTGGCCATCGGCGCGCCGCTCGAGACGGTGGGCCCGCACGGGAGCTACTACGGCGTCGACATCCGCCAGCAGGCGGCGGCGGCCGGGCTGGGCACCTTCAACACCGGCGGCTCCAACATGCTGCTCGACGCCCTCAACCAAGGCCTCGGCAACTGTGCCGCCCAACCTCGCATCGTGATCGACAAGCAGTGGGTCGGGACCGGCAGCGTGCCCCCCGTCAACGTGCCCGCCGGCTTCCTGCTCACGGTGAGCAGCTCGGCCAGCGCCACGGACCCGGCGGTCCTGGGCACCGCCACCTGCGCGGTGAGCGCCGGCGCCTTCTCCTGCGACTACCGCGACGCCGCCGATCCGGCCGTGCCGCAGGGCGGCCTCCTGGTCAATGCGTCCAGCCTCCTGACGGTCACCGAGACCGGGTTCCCGGGCAACACCGTCGACGTCACGTTCCCCGTCGGGGTCTCCAGTCGCTTCGTGAACTGTCCGGCGGCTGGTGGTGCGTGCCTGTTCACGCTGACCAACACGCCACCCCCGCCGCCGACCACGCCCACGACCGAACCGCCGGTCACGTCCGTCCCGCCCACGACGGCGACGCCCCCGACCGGGACCCCCACGTCCGTGCCCCCGAACACGCTGCCGGTGGTGGCCCCGGAGACCCTGCCGGCCACGCTGCCCGCCACGGGCTCGTCGGACACCAAACCGGTGCTGCTCTTCGGCCTGGTGCTGGTGCCCCTCGGAGCAGTGCTGGTCCTGGCCACCCGCCGTCGGGCCACGGAGTAAGCGCCGTCAGATAGGTGCCGCCTGGGAGCTAGCTGAGTGACTTCTCAGGAAGCTCCCAGGATGTGCACAGCGCTGACCCATCACCCCAGGCCACGATGGTGGCATGAGCGATCCGTCGGCCGAGGGCCGCGTCCTCGTCGTGGACGACGAGGCCAACATCACCGAGCTCGTGGCCATGGCCCTGCGCTACGTCGGTTTCGAGGTCGCCACGGCCGCGTCTGGTCGAGAAGCGCTGGCCACGGTGCCCGGGTTCCGGCCAGACCTCGTCGTGCTCGACGTCATGATGCCGGATCTCGACGGGTTCGAGGTGTGCCGCCGGCTGCGCGCCGACGGCATCCGCGTGCCCGTCGTGTACCTGACCGCCCGGGACGCCACCGAGGACAAGGTGCGCGGCCTCACCATCGGTGGTGACGACTACGTCACCAAGCCGTTCAGTCTCGAAGAGGTCGTGGCCCGCATCCGCGCCGTGCTGCGGCGCGCCGGTCACGGCGACAGCCGCACCAGTCACCTGGAATTCGCCGACCTGGAGCTGGACGAGGACACCCACGAAGTGCGGCGCGCCGGATCGCTGGTCGAGCTGTCGCCGACCGAGTTCAAGCTCCTGCGCTACCTCATGTTGAACCCCAACCGCGTGCTGTCGAAGGCCCAGATCCTCGATCACGTGTGGCAGTACGACTTCGGTGGCGACGCCAACGTGGTGGAGACCTACATCTCCTACCTTCGCAAGAAGCTCGACCGGGTCGAGCCCGTGCTCATCCACACCGTCCGCGGCGTCGGGTACCGGCTCTGGCTCGCGGGGTAGCGGGGTCGGGCGATGTCTCTGCGCGCTCGGGTCCTGCTCGGGGTCCTGGCGCTCACCGCGTTGGCGATGGCGGGCCTCGGTGTCGTCGTGTTCAGCCAGCTGGACCACTACTTGACGCAGCGCGTCGATGAGGACCTCCAGCGCAGCTCGGGGCCCACGCTGACCGCGGTACAGCGGGGAACCCTTCCTCCGGAGCGTCTGGAGGACCGCCCGTACTCCCAGACCCGCTACTTCACCAAGGTGCTGGACGCCAACGGTGACGCCGTCCGGACGACTCCCGCGGTGGAGGGCGACGTCGTGCTGCCGGCGCCCGACCTGACCGACGCGACGCCCAGCGCCGTCAACGCCTTCGAGTACGTGACCGTCGGTTCCGTGGCCGGCTCTACGAACTACCGCGTGCAGATGAGCCTGCTCGGCAACGGCGCCACCGTGATCGTGGCGACGCCGCTCACCGACGTGGAAGCCACCCTCGATCGCCTGGTGACCGTCGAGATCGTGGCCAGTGCGCTCGTGCTGCTGGCCCTCGGCGGGCTGGTGACGTGGGTCGTGCGTCGGGGCCTGCGACCACTTGGAGACGTGGTGGTGGCGGCCGACGCGGTGGCCGAAGGCGACCTCTCCCACCGCGTGCCGGTACCCAACCCCCGCACCGAGGTAGGCCACCTCGGCGTCGCCTTCAACACGATGGTGGACCGCATCGAGGTGTCCTTCGCCGAACGCGACGAGCTGGAACAGCGCCTGCGACGGTTCGTGGCCGACGCGTCCCACGAGCTGCGCACGCCCCTCACCTCCATCCGCGGCTATGCCGAGCTGTTCCGGCGTGGTGCCGCCGACGACCCCGATCAGCTGGCGCTGGCCATGCGCCGCATCGAGGACGAGGCCTCTCGCATGGGGGTGCTGGTCGACGACCTGCTCCTGCTCGCTCGCCTCGACCAGGGCCGGCCGCTCCAGCGCGATCCGGTCGAGCTGGTGGCGCTGGTCGACGACGCCGTCGCCGACGCCCGCGCCGTGGAGCCGGACCGGCCGATCACGTTCTCCGGACCGGGCCCGGGCGAGCGGGTCGTGGTGAGCGGCGACGACGTGCGCCTCCATCAGGTCGTGGCCAACCTGCTCTCGAACGCCCGGGTGCACACCGCGGAACGCACGCCCGTCGCGGTGCGGGTGAGCGTCGACGGGCGCGACGCCGTCGTGGAGGTGGCCGACCAGGGGCCTGGCATGACCGAAGAGGCCGCCGCACACGTGTTCGAACGCTTCTACCGGGTCGACTCCTCCCGAAGCCGCCGCCAGGGTGGTGCCGGGCTCGGGCTGGCCATCGTGGCCGCCGTGGTGACGGCCCACGGGGGCCGGGTCAGCACCACCGCCACGCCGGGCCGAGGTGCCACGTTCGTGGTGCGGTTACCGCTGCTGTGGGCGCCACCGGGTTAGGGTCTTCGCGATGCGGATCGGCCTGGTCTGCCCCTACAGCCTCTCGATGCCGGGTGGGGTGCAGGCCCAGGTGCTCGGCCTGGCCCGGGTCCTGCGGCGGCTCGGACACGAGGCCAGGGTGCTGGCGCCCTGCGACGGGCCGCCCCCTGAGCTGTTCGTGACGCCGCTCGGCAACAGCATCCCCACCGCTGCCAACGGCTCCATGGCGCCGGTGGCGCCCGATTTCCCCGCCTCACTGCGCACCATGCGGGCGCTACGCGACGAGGAGTTCGACATCGTCCACGTCCACGAGCCGCTGGCGCCAGGCCCGGCCCTCACGGCGCTGCTCATGCACCCAGCGCCGACCGTGGCCACCTTCCACGCCGCCGGCGACAGCTCGTCGTACCGCTGGCTGAACCCGGTGCTGAACCGCTTCGCCGACCGCATCGACGTCCGCTGCGCAGTGTCCGAAGATGCCCGTGACCTGGCCCAGCGCTACCTCGGTGGCGTCTACGAGATGGTGCACAACGGCGTCGAGGTCGACCGCTGGCGGCTGGCCGAACCCCTGAAGCCCGACGGCCCGACGGTGTTCTTCTGCGGCCGCCACGAGCCCCGCAAAGGTCTGGACGTGCTGCTGGCGGCGATGGCACTGCTGCCCTCGTCGACCCGGTGCTGGGTGGCCGGCACCGGACCGGATACCGCCAGGCTGCAGGCCCAACACGCCGGCGACGCCCGCATCGAGTGGCTGGGGCAGGTCTGCGAGGAGGAGAAGATCGCCCGGATGCGCGGCGCCGACGTGTTCTGCGCCCCCTCACTCAGGGGCGAGTCGTTCGGCGTCGTGCTCATCGAAGCAATGGCGGCCCGCACGCCCATCGTGGCCACCGACCTGCCCGGCTACCGGAACGTGGCCCGTCCGGACCTCGACGCCTGCCTGGTGCCGGGCGGCGATCCTGAGGCCCTCGCCGCCGCCCTGCGGGCCGTGCTCACCGACGATGACCTGGCCGAACGGCTCCGGGTGTCGGGCGCCGAGCGGGCCGAGGGCTTCTCGATGGACAGCCTCGCCCAGCGCTACCTCGGCATGTACGACCGGCTCCATCGCAGCGAGCTCGGCCGCCAGATGGCCGAACGTGTCCGCTCACGGCGCGGGAGGCGCCGTAACATACCGAGTAGTTGATGTCGTAGTCGAACACGCTCGTCGGACACGCGTGTTGGACTACGTCGTCGGACCTGCCAGCACCTGAACACCGAAAGGAATCGCCACACCATGGTCATCGCGCTCATCGTGATCGTGGTCGTGGTCGTGCTGCTCCTGCTGTACGTCATCGCCACCTACAACGGGTTGGTGAAGCTGCGCAACCGCGTCGAGAACGCGTGGGCCCAGATCGACGTCCAGTTGAAGCGCCGCCTCGACCTCGTTCCCAACCTCGTGGAAACCGTGAAGGGCTACGCCTCTCACGAACGCCAGACCCTCGACGCCGTCATCCAGGCTCGCAACGCCGGCGTGGCCGCGCAGGGCCCGCAACAGGAGGCAGAGGCCAGCAACATGCTGACCGGCGCGCTGCGCCAGCTGTTCGCGCTGTCCGAGGCCTACCCGGACCTCAAGGCCAACCAGAACTTCCTGTCGTTGCAGGAGGAACTGACCGCCACCGAAGGTCGGGTGGCCTATGCGCGGCAGTTCTACAACGACTCGGTCCTCGGCTACAACACCAAGATCCAGTCGTTCCCCGCGGTCGTGCTCGCCGGCGCGCTGAAGTTCACCGAGCGGGAGTACTTCGAAGCCGAAGAGGGCGCCCGCGAGGCTCCCCGCGTGCAGTTCTGACAACGCACGCGGCGTAGATGTACGAACAGATCGCCGCGAACAAGCGGCGCACGATCCTCCTCGTCGCGGGCTTCGTGCTCGTGTTCGCCGCCGCCGGGGCGGCCGCCGGTCTGATCATCGGCTACGGCTGGTTCGGCGCCGTCTTCGCCTTCGCCATCTCCGGTGTCCTGGCCTTCGCCTCGTACTGGAAGTCCGACGCGGTGGCGCTGGCGGTGAGCCGGGCCCACCCGGCCGACCCCAACGAGTACAAGCGCCTCTACAACCTGGTCGAAGGTCTCTGCATCGCCAGCGGCCTACCCCAGCCGCGCATCTACATCGTCGACGACGACGCACCCAACGCGTTCGCCACGGGGCGCAACCCGAAGCACGCCGCCATCGCCGTCACCACGGGGCTGCTGGCGAAGATGAACCGGGTCGAGCTGGAGGGGGTGCTGGCCCACGAGCTGTCGCACGTGAAGAACTACGACATCCTCGTGTCCACCATCGCCGTCACGCTCGTGGGTGCCATCGCCGTCTTGTCGGACCTGATGATCCGGATGATGTGGTGGAACGGCGGGCGGATCTCGCGGAGCAACGACCGGGAGGGCGGCAACAACCCCTTGGCGTTCCTGGGCTTCGCCTTCATCATCGTCGCCCCACTGATCGCCAAGATCATGCAGGCCGCCATCAGCCGCAACCGCGAGACCCTTGCTGACGTATCCGCGGTGCACATGACCCGTTACCCTCCCGGTCTCATCTCGGCGCTCGAAAAGCTCCGGGAGGACACGACGGTCACCCATTCGGCGTCGAAGGCGACCGCTCATCTCTGGATCGAACAGCCGATGTCGGGGGTGGGTGACAAGGGCCGCCAGGGGTGGCTCAACAAGCTGTTCGACACCCATCCACCACTCGAGGAGCGAATCGCGCTGCTCCGGGAGCTCTAGAACCTTGCGACAGTCCCGACGAACCCCCCTTCTCGCCCTCGCCGGTGTTGCCGCCCTCGTGGCCGGTGCCTGCAGCGGTGGCTCGAAGGCGGCCACGCCCACCACTACGTCCGTGACACCGACCACCGCGGCCTCCACCTCGTCGTCGGCCTCGTCGTCGTCCACGGTGGCGGCCACCACGACGACCCAGCCGGTGGCCCGCTACGCGCTCACCGGTCTGGCGGTCACCGATCCGGCGACGCAGAACCGGCCGGCGCTCGTGGTGAAGATCGACAATCACGCCGAAGCCCGCCCGCAGACGGGGCTGAACCAGGCCGACGTCGTGTACGAGGAGGAGGTCGAGGGCATCACGCGGTTCTTCGCCGTGTTCCAGTCCACCGACTCCACACCGGTCGGCCCGATCCGCTCGGCCCGCACGACCGACGTGAACCTGGTGGCCGGCCTGTCGCATCCGCTCTTCGCCTGGTCGGGCGGGAACCCGACCGTGCAGCGCCAGATCAGCGGGGCCGATCTCACCGACGTCGGCCAGGGCCAGGCCGACGGCCCCGGCGGGTACCACCGCGACAACCGCACGCACGCCAACGCCACCGAGCACACGCTGTACGCCGACACCGTCGCGCTGTACACCCTGGCGCCGGCGGGCCAGGGCGCGCCGATGCCGCTGTTCACGTTCCGCGCCGACGCAGAGGCCTCGCCGGTCGGTGACCCCGTTGCCGGCGTGAAGCTCAAGATGGAGAGCACGAAGGCCCAGTTCGTGTGGGACGCCGCCTCCAAGACGTGGCTGCGCGAGGAGAACGGCAGCCCCCACGTGGACCACGACGGTGTCCAGATCGCCCCGGCCAACGTGGTGGTGCAGTACGTCTCGTACGTGGGCGTGCCGGGCGTGGGCCAGTCGCAGCAGGCGGTCACCGTAGGGGAGGGGGAGGCGTGGATCCTCACCGACGGCAAGATCGTGAAGGGGACGTGGAGCCGGCCCGACCCGAAGCAGCCGGCGGTCTACAAGGACGCCGCCGGCAATCCGGTGAAGCTCACGCCGGGGCGCACGTGGATCGAGCTGCCCGACCCTGGGGCCGCGGTGGAGATCCCCGCCGGCGCCGACCCCGACTCCGTCCCCTTCCCGTAAGTCTTTGCCGGCCTCCGGCCGGCCTCGCTGCGCTCGGACAATCGGTTCTTCGTCGGCACGGCGCCGCCCTGCGACGCCAGCGGGCCGCGGACGGCCCGCACACCCGGCCGGCCTCGCTGCGCTCGGACAATCGGTTCTTCGTCGGCACGGCGCCCCTGCGACGCCAGCTGGCGCATCGGTTCGTCGGCACGGCGCCGCCCTGCGACGCCACGGCCAGGCGCGGCCGGCCTCGCTGGCTCGGCAACGGCTGGGCACGGCGGTTGCAACCCCGCCCGCACACCCAGCGGTGGGGTGAGGCGTGCACTGGACGTGTCGTTCTCGGTGCACTGCTGCTTCTCGGTGCGTGAGGCCCGCAGATTTGCTACTGAAGCGCGACGAGAACGGGCGGGGTCGTCGCCGTCGACCACGAGCCGTGACGACGACTGACCGAGGTCCCATGACGTCGGCCGCCAGGCGCCCCGATCGGCGTTCGCCCCACGGCCCTTGTCGAGATCATGGGGCGGGAGATCGAGGACCCGGCGCCGTGCGGACTCGGTCGAACGCGCTCGACCGGCCCGGGCCCAGGCACCGGCGCCACGGTCGGCCGATAGCGGCGGCGGCGCGCCGGACGCCTCGCCCTAGACTGACGGCATGGCCGACCAGCCCCTCACCTCTGCACCGCGCGCAACCGGTACGTTCCGCGTGAAGCGCGGCCTGGCCGAGATGCTCAAGGGTGGCGTGATCATGGATGTGGTCACGCCAGAGCAGGCCAAGATCGCCGAAGACGCCGGGGCCTGCGCCGTCATGGCTCTCGAGCGGGTGCCGGCCGACATCCGGGTCCAGGGTGGGGTGGCCCGCATGAGCGACCCCGACATGATCGAGGGCATCAAGGCCGCCGTCACCATCCCGGTCATGGCCAAGGCCCGCATCGGGCACTTCGTCGAGGCGCAGATCCTGGAGGCGCTCGGAGTCGACTACGTCGACGAGTCCGAGGTCCTCACGCCGGCCGACGAAGCCCATCACATCGACAAGTGGGCCTTCACCGCGCCGTTCGTCTGCGGCGCCACCAACCTCGGCGAGGCGCTGCGGCGCATCAGCGAAGGCGCCGCCATGATCCGCTCGAAGGGCGAGGCCGGCACCGGCAACATCGTCGAGGCGGTGCGCCACCTGCGCTCCATCATCGGCGACATGCGCAAGCTCACTCAGGCCGACCCGGCCGAGCTGTTCGACTGGGCCAAGCGCCTCCAGGCCCCGCTGCCGCTGGTCCAGGAAGTCGCCGAGACCGGTTGGCTGCCTGTGCCGCTGTTCTGCGCGGGCGGTGTGGCCACGCCGGCGGACGCCGCGCTGGTGATGCAACTCGGCGCCGAGGGCGTGTTCGTCGGGTCGGGCATCTTCAAGGCCGCCAGCCCGGCACCGCGCGCCAAGGCCATCGTGGAGGCCACCACCCACTTCCGCGATCCGCACATCCTGGCCAAGGTCAGCCGCAACCTGGGTGAGCCCATGACGGGCATCGGCATGGACGAGGCCATGGTGAAGCTCTCCGAGCGGGGCTGGTAGTGAACGCGAGGCCGCCAGGTGAAACCCACAGTGGGTGTCCTCGCCTTGCAGGGCGCGTTCGGGCTCCACGTCATCGCCCTCACTGAGCTGGGGGCGCGGGCCAAGGAGGTGCGCACGCCGCAAGACCTGGCGCGCGTCGACGCGCTGGTGATGCCAGGCGGCGAATCCACCACCATGTCGATGCTGCTCGAGTCCTCGGGTCTGTTCGACGCCATCGCCGAGCGTCTCGCCACCGGCTTCCCGGTGTTCGGGACGTGTGCCGGCATGATCCTGCTCGCCACCGACGTGCTCGACGGCCGGCCCGACCAGCGTTCCTTCGGCGTCGTCGATCTGGCCGTGCGCCGCAACGCCTACGGCCGCCAGATCGACAGCTTCGAGACCAGCCTCACCGTCAGCGATCTGCTGGGAGAGCCGTTCCCGGCGGTGTTCATCCGGGCGCCCCTGGTCGAGTCGGCCGGGCCGGGTGTCGATGTCCTCGCCCGCCACGAAGGTCGTCCCGTCCTCGCCCGGCAGGGCCCGGTCACGGTGGCCTCGTTCCATCCCGAGCTGTCCGGTGACAGCCGGTTGCATGCCCGCTTCCTCCAGGAGGTCCTCGTCTGATGTCCGGCCATTCCAAGTGGGCCACGATCAAGCACCAGAAGGGCGCCAAGGACAAGGCTCGCGGCAAGCTGTTCGCCAAGCTGATCCGCCAGATCGAGGTCGCGGCGCGTGAGGGCGGCGGCGACATGACGGCCAACGCCACGCTGCGCACGATGGTGAGCAAGGCCAAGGCGGCGTCGGTCCCCAACGACACCATCGACCGCGCCGTCAAGCGCGGCACCGGTGAGCTCGAAGGCGTCACCTACGAGTCGATCATGTACGAGGGCTACGCGCCCGGCGGGGTCGCCGTCCTCGTCGACGTGCTCACCGACAACCGCAACCGCGCCGGCGCCGAGGTGCGCAACATCTTCAGCAAGTCGGGCGGCTCCATGGCGGAGCCGGGCTCGGTGTCGTGGCAGTTCAGCCGCGCCGGCATCGTGCTCGTCCCGAAACGCTTCGCCGAAGACGACGTGATGATGGCGGCGCTCGACGCCGGGGCCGACGACATCGTCGACGAGGGCGACACCTGGCGAGTGACGACCGAGCCCAGCGCCGTCGAGGCCGTGCGCGAGGCCCTCGAAGCAGCCGGCATCGAGGTCACCTCGGCCGAGTCGACCATGATCTCGTCGACCAGCGTGCCCCTCGAAACCGCCGAGGAAGCCAAGAAGGTGCTGCGGGTGATGGACGCTCTCGAAGAGCACGACGACGTGCAGGACGTGTACGCCAACTTCGACATACCCGACGCCGTCCTCGACTCGGTGGAGGCCTAGCGATGGGCCTCGCGGTGGGCGACACGGCCCCCGACTTCACCCTCGCCGGCACCGGTGGGCGCTCGTACTCGCTGTCGGACTACCGGGGCCAGCCGGTGGTGCTGGTCTTCTATCCGGGTGACCACACACCGGTGTGCACGAAGCAGCTCAACGCCTACACCGAAGACATCGGCCAGTTCGAGGGCGTGGGTGCGCAGGTGCTGGCCATCAGCCCGCAGTCGGTGGAGAGCCACGAGGGCTTCGCCACCAAGCACGGGTTCAAGTTCCCGCTGCTGGCCGACCCCGACAAGAAGGTGGCCGGCATCTACGGCACCCTCGGTCCGCTCGGCTACCCCCGCCGCAGCGTCTTCGTCGTCGACGGCGACGGTGTGGTGCGGTACCTCCACCGGGCCATCGCCGGGCTGACGTACCGGTCCACCGACGAGCTGTTGCGGGCGGTCCAGGCAGCGAAGTAGCCGCGCTACCGTCCGCTCCATGGCTCATCAGGTCCGCGGCGTGGTCGCCGCCACTGCGAAGGCGCCCGTCACGATCGAGACGATCACCGTCGCCGACCCCGGCCCCGGCGAGGCCCTCGTACGCGTCCTCGCGTGCGGGGTGTGCCATACCGATCTCCACTATCGCGAGGGCGGCATCAACGACGACTTCCCGTTCCTGCTCGGCCACGAGGCAGCCGGCGACATCGAGGCCGTCGGCGACGGCGTGGCCAACGTAGCTCCGGGCGACCGCGTCATCATCGCCTGGCGCGCGCCCTGCGGGCGGTGCCGGTCCTGCGCCCGAGGCAAGCCGTGGTACTGCTTCGACTCGGCCAACGCCACGCAGAAGATGACGCTCGGGGGCACGCCGCTGGCACCGGCGCTCGGCATCGGTGCCTTTGCCGAGAAGACGCTCGTGGCCGCCGGCCAGTGCGTCAAGATCGACCCGGCCGCGTCCGTGGCGGCGGCCGGCCTCATCGGGTGCGGCGTCATGGCCGGCCTGGGCGCCGCCATGTACACCGGCAACGTGCAGCGCGGGGACACCGTGGCCGTCTTCGGGTGCGGCGGGGTGGGTGACGCCGCCATCGCTGGTGCTCGCCTGGCCGGCGCCCGCACCATCGTGGCGATCGACCTCGACGCCCGCAAGCTGGCGTGGGCCAAGGACTTCGGGGCAACCCACACGGTCGACTCGTCGAGCCAGGACGCGGTGGAGGCGGTGAGGGCGGCGACCGGTGGCTTCGGCGCCGACGTGGTGATCGAGGCAGTCGGCCACCCCGAGGTGCTGCGGCAGGCGTTCTTCGCCCGTGACCTCGCGGGCACGGTGGTGCAGGTCGGTGTGCCCAACCCGCAGATGACCTTCCCCGACATCCCCATGATCGAGTTCTTCGGGCGCGGCGGCGCGCTCAAGCCGAGTTGGTACGGCGACTGCCTGCCGTCGCGCGACTTCCCGATGTTGATCGACCTGTACCTCCAGGGCCGCTTGGATCTCGACGGCTTCGTCACCGAGACCATTCCGCTCGAGGGGGTGGAGGAGGCCTTCCACCGAATGGAGCGCGGCGAGGTGTTGCGCTCGGTCGTGGTCTTCGAATGACGGAGCGCTTCCCATGACCGAGCGATTCACGTTGGAAGGCCCCCACGTCCGGCTGGAACCGCTCACCATGGCCCACGCCAACGCGCTGCTGGTGGCGGCCGAGGAGGACCGCTCCACCTACGAGTGGACGCGCACCCCCGACGATGCGCCTGGCGTGGTGGCCTACATCGAGGACGCCGCCGCCGACGAGCGCGAGGGTCGCCGCTGCCCGTTCGCCACCTGGTACAAGGACGAGAGCCGCATCGTGGGGTCGACCAGCTTCTTCTTCGAGCACTGGCACGACGGCACGGGCGCGCCGGAGGTGGTGGAGATCGGCGCCACGTTCCTGGCCGCCTCGGCCCAGCGCACGGTCGTGAACACCGAAGCGAAGTACCTCATGATGGTGCACGCGTTCGAGGTGTGGGGCGTGCAGCGGCTGTCGCTGAAGACCGACGCGCGCAACCAGCGCAGCCGGGCCGCCATCGAACGCCTCGGCGCCCGCTACGACGGCACGCTGCGGCGGAACATGCCCGCGTTCGGCCCGCGCGGCGGGCTCCGGGACTCGGCCTTCTTCTCGATCCTGTCCGAGGAGTGGCCCGACGTGAAGGCCAACCTCGAGGCCCGTCTCGAGGCGAACTGATTCGCCTGGACCTCGTATGTGACGGACAACGCGCGTCGGATGGGGGAGATCCGCGGCCGGATCGGGGCCGTCGGCTACGGTCGAACCTGTGTTCGTGCTCGGCATCGACCCGGGGTTGTCCCGCTGCGGCTACGCCTGCCTGGAGCCGGCGCCGCATCGCAAGATCCGCACGGTGGCCATCGGGCGTGCTCACGACGCCACCGTCGGACCCGCTCCCGCAGCGGCTGGCCGCCCTGCAGGCCGACCTGGCGGCGCTGATCGCCGAACTGCACCCCGACGTCGTGGCCGTCGAGCGGGTGTTCTTCCAGGTGAACGTGCGCACCGCCATGAGCGTGGGGCAGGCCAGCGGCCTGGCCCTGGCCGAAGCGGCGGCGGCCGGTTGCGAGGTCGTGCAGTACACGCCGAACGAGGTGAAAGAGGCGGTCACCGGCTGGGGGGCGGCCGACAAGGCGCAGGTGCAGAAGATGGTGCAGGCGCGCCTGGGGCTGGCCGAGCCGCCCCGACCGGCCGACGCCGCCGATGCCGCCGCCCTCGCGCTCTGCCACCTCGCCGTCGCCACCTACCGGGCTCGGGTGGCGGCGGTGAAGCGATGATCGGCTCGCTGCGGGGCACCGTGCTGGAGCGCAGCACCGAGGCCGAGGTGCTGCTGGAGGTCCAGCGGCGTCGGCTACCGCGTCACCGTCACGCCCCGCACCCTCGCCACGCTCGAGCTCGGCACCGACGCCTTCCTGCACATCCACCACCACATCCGCGAGGACGCCCAGACCCTCTACGGCTTCACCACGCGTGACGAACGGGCCTGCTTCGAGACCCTGCTCGGCGCCCACGGCGTCGGGCCGGCCCTCGCCCTGGCCATCCTCGCCACCCACCCGCCGGGCGAGCTGCGCCGGGTGGTGGTGGACGGCGACGTGGCTGCGCTCACGCTCGTTCCCGGGGTCGGCAAGCAGACGGCCGCCCGCCTCCTGCTGGAGCTCAAGGGCCGTCTCGACGCCGGTGGCCTCGACGGCCTCGTGCCCGCCGGCAACGGCCACGGCAACGGGAAGGTGACCGCCACCCCGGCCGTCGCGCGAGGCCCTGTCCGGGCTGGGCTACGCGACCGAGGAGATCCGCGACGCGCTTGCGGGAGCTCACCGGCGGCACCGACGCCTCGACGCTGCTGCGTGACGCACTCAAGGTCCTGGCGGTGCGGCGTGCGTGACGAGTTCCTCGGACCCGGCGGCCGTCCCGGACGAGCTGAGCATCGAGGCCGGGCTGCGGCCGCGACCGCCTCGACGAGTTCGTCGGCCAGAGCGAGGTGAAGGAGCACCTGTCGGTGATCCTGGAGGCCGCCCGCCGGCGGGGCCAGGCCGCCGACCACCTGCTGTTCGCGGGGCCGCCCGGTCTCGGCAAGACCACGCTGGCCAACATCGTGGCCGCCGAGATGGACGTGCAGCTCCAGATCACGTCGGGACCGGCGCTGGAGCGCGCCGGCGACCTGGCCGCCATCCTCACCAAGCTCGACGAGGGCGACGTGCTGTTCGTCGACGAGATCCACCGGCTGTCGCGGGCGGTGGAGGAGATCCTCTACCCGGCCATGGAGGACTTCCAGCTCGACATCGTGGTGGGCAAGGGCCCGGCGGCGTCGTCCATCCGCCTCACGCTGCCCCGGTTCACCCTCGTGGGCGCCACCACCCGCACGGGCCTCATCACCGGGCCGCTGCGCGACCGCTTCGGCCTGGTGGCCCGGCTCGACTACTACGACGCCGGCGAGCTGCAAGCCATCGTGACCCGCGCCGCAGGCATCCTCGGGGTCAGCATCGACGACGACGGCGCCGCCGAGATCGCCGGGCGCAGCCGGGGCACCCCTCGCATCGCCAACCGGTTGTTGCGGCCGGGTGCGCGACTTCGCCGAGGTGCGCGCCGACGGCGCCATCGACCTGGCGACAGCCCGCGCCGGTCTCACGTTGTTCGGCGTCGACGAGCGGGGCCTCGACAAGGTCGACCGCGCCATCCTCGCCGCGCTCTGCCGCCACTTCAGCGGCGGTCCGGTCGGCCTGTCCACGCTGGCCATCAGCGTCGGGGAAGAGCCCGAGACGGTCGAGGACGTGTACGAGCCGTTCCTCATCACGCAGGGCCTGTTGATGCGCACGGCGCGCGGACGGGTCGCCACCCCGGCGGCCTACGTCCACCTGGATCTCCCGGTGCCGGCGCCTGGCGCGCCGGGCGGCGCACCCTCGCTGTTCAGCTGACGGGCAGGTGCGCGCGCGAGGAAGTCGACCGTGCGCTTCCACGCCGCGGTGGCGGCCGCCTCGTTCCAGAACATCTCCGCCTCGTGGTTGTCGAAGGCATGACCGGCGCCGGCCTGCACGTGGACCTCGACGTCGGGGCGGTCCGCCGACGGCGGCCTGGATGGCGTCGACCTGCTCGTTGGGGAGGTAGGGGTCGTTGTCGCCGAAGTGGAAGATGACCGGGCAGGTGACCTGGTCGGCCTGGTCGAGGCCGCCGGCCACGCCTGAGCCGTAGTAGCTGATGGCGACGTCGGGGTCGCCGGCGGCGGCCACGAACCAGGCCAGGGTGCCGCCCAGGCAGAAGCCCATGACGCCGACGCCGCCGGTCACTTCCGGGAGCGCCTTCACGTGGCTGCAGGGCGGCCACGCAGTCGGCCACGCCCTGGGCGAAGTCGAAGTTGGAGACCAGCCCGATCGAGGCCTGGAGCCCCGCTTCGTCGTGGTCGGAGTGCCAGTTGCGCTGCAGCCGCCAGAAGACGTCGGGGGCGGCCACCACGTAGCCGAGGCGAGCAAGGCGCTCGGCCACTGAGCGGATGTAGGGGCCGACACCGAAGATCTCCTGGAACAGCACGATGCCCGGCCCGTGGCCCGACGCCGGGACCCAGACGTCGAGGTCGAAGCTGTCGTCGCCGGCGGCGACGGAGTCGGTGCGGTAGGGAGTGGCGGAGGCGGTGGCCATGACGCCGGACCGTACCCTGTTCGGGTGCTCCTGGCGGACTACGACTACGACCTCCCGCCGGCGGCGATCGCCCAGACGCCGCTGGAACGGCGCGACGCCGCTCGCCTCCTGGTCGATCGCGGGCCGGGCCGGGCACCCGAGCACCGCCACGTGCACGACCTCGCCGGGCTGCTGCGGCCCGGCGACCTCGTCGTGGTGAACGAGACCCGGGTCATCCCCGCCCGCCTGCGGGTGCGGCGGGCGACCGGCGGTGCCGCCGAGGTCCTGCTCGTGGAGCCCGTCGGCGACGGCGTGTGGGAGGCGTTGGTGCGCCCCAGCGCCAAGCTCCGTGACGGCGAGGTCCTGGCCCACGCCGACGGCACGCCCCTCGTCGAGATGGGTCGGCGTGCCGGTGAGGCGCGCCTCGTGCGACTGCTGGTCCCCGAGACCCAGCTCGAGTGCTACGGCGACGTGCCCTTGCCCCCGTACATCACCGCGCCGCTGGCCGACCCCGAGCGCTACCAGACCGTCTACGGACACCAGCCGGGCTCGGTGGCGGCGCCCACCGCCGGACTGCACCTCACCGCCGAGGTGCTCGACGCGTTCGGCCGAACGCGACATCGCCGTCGCCCGCATCGAGCTGGTCGTGGGCCTGGACACGTTCAAGCCCGTGACCGTCGACGATCCGTCCCACCATCGCATGCACAGCGAGCGCTACCGCGTGCCGCCCGAGACGCTGGCCGCCTGTCGCGCCGCCGAGCGGGTCGTCGCCGTGGGCACCACCACGGTGCGGGCCCTCGAGAGCGCGGCGGCGACCGGTCAGCTCGACGGCCGCACGGCCCTGTTCATCCGGCGGCCGTTCGACTGGCAGCTGGTCGACGTGCTGCTCACCAACTTTCACCTGCCCCGAACGACGCTGTTGATGATGATCGATGCGTTCGTCGGGCCGCGCTGGCGTGACCTCTATGCCATCGCCCTCGCCGACGGCTACCGGTTCCTGTCTTTCGGCGACGCCATGCTGCTGGAGCGCGAGCGCGTGACGGCACGGGTCTCGCTGGAGGTGACCGCGCGCGACGGCGCAGCCCGCGCCGGCATCGCCCGCACCGCCGCTGGCACGTACCGGACGCCGTGCTTCATGCCCGTCGGCACGCGTGGGGCGGTGAAGTACCTCAGCGCCGTCGACTACGAACAGCTCGGCGCCGAGATCGTGCTGTCGAACACCTACCACCTCATGCTCCGTCCGGGGGCCGACGTCGTCGAGTCGTTCGGCGGGGTCGGTCCGTTCGCCGGTTGGCGCGGCCTGACGCTCACCGACTCGGGCGGGTTCCAGGTGTTCTCGCTGGCGCCCGATGTCGACGACGACGGTGTCACCTTCCGCTCCACCTACGACGGCTCGCGCCATCGCCTCACGCCCGAATCGGCGGTGGCGGTGCAGCAGCAACTGGGCGCCACCATCCAGATGGTGCTCGACATCTGCCCGGCCCTGCCGGCGTCGCCCGAGGTGATCCGTCTCGCGGTGGAGCGCACGGTGGCGTGGGCCAAGCGCGCTCGTGCGGCCCACCACGGCAGCGACCAGGCACTGTTCGGCATCGTGCAAGGCGGCGTCGACGAGGCGGCCCGCGTCGAGTCGGCTCGTCGCACGGTGGAGCTCGACTTCGACGGCTACGGCATCGGTGGGCTGTCGGTCGGCGAGACCCGCGCCGAGATGCTGGCGGCGCTGGCTGCCGCGCTGGGCGAACTGCCACCGGACCAGCCGCGCTACCTGATGGGTGTGGGGGACCCGGTCTCCCTGGTGGAGGCCGTGGGTCTCGGCGTCGACCAGTTCGACTGCGTGCTCCAGACCCGCCTCGGCCGCCACGGCACCGCCCTCACCGACACGGGCAAGGTGCACCTCCGCAACGCTCGACACGTGCGGTCGTCGGAGCCGCTCGACGCCAGCTGCGCCTGCACCGTGTGCCAGCGCCACACCCGCGGCTACCTGCGCCACCTGTTCCTGGTCAACGAACCGAGCGCCTCGCGGCTGGTGTCGCTGCACAACCTGGCCTGGACGTTCGCATTGATGGAGCGGATGCGCCAGGCCATCGCCCTCGGCACCTTTGCCGGTCTCCGCGCCGAGATCCTGGCCGCCTGGACGTAGCGCCAACACGGGCGCGGCGAGCGGCGTCAGCCGGCGCTCGAGGGCCGGGTGACAGGGCTGCTCGCGCGCCCGAGAGTACGATCTTGCAGCCCACAAACCTCGACGTCTGGACCATGTATGGCCGCCCTCCTGCCGATCCTGCTGCTGATCGTCCTCATGTACTTCCTGCTGATCCGCCCGCAGCAGAAGCGGATGCGTGAGCAACAGTCGCTGCTGTCGGCGGTGCAAGAGGGCGACGAGGTGCTCACCACGGCGGGTGTGTACGGGTTCATCACCGCCATGGAAGGTGACGTCGTGTGGGTGGAGATCGCCGAAGGGGTGGAGGTGCGCTTGGCCAAGGGCGCCATCGCCCGCCGCGTCTCTCCCTCACCCGACGCCACCATCGACGCCCCCGCCGATGATGCCGCCCCGGAACTGGACGCTGCGCCGGAGGTCGCCGAGGGCACCGACACCACGCGGCCCAACGACGACGAGCACTGATCCATGCGCCGGCGGAACATCATCTCCATCGTCGCCATCACGGTCGTCGCCATCGGCAGCCTGGCGCTGACGATCGGTCTGGGCTACGCGCCCAAGCTCGGCCTCGATCTGCAGGGCGGCGCCTCCGTCACGCTGCTGCCCGAGGGCGACGTCAGCAGCGAGGCCCTCAGCCAGGCCGTGCAGATCATTCGCCAGCGCGTCGACGTGCTGGGCGTGGCCGAGCCGGAGATCACCCGCCAGGGCAACGCCATCGTCGTGAACCTGCCGGGCGTCAAGGACCAGGACCGCGCGTTGCAGCTCGTGGGCCAGACGGCCGAGCTGCGCTTCCGGCCGGTGCTCGAAGTGCTGTCGCCCGATCCGAACGCGCCGGTGGCGGCGTTGCCCACCACGACGGTCCCAGCGGCCGGGCCCGCGGCCGTCACCACGGTGGCGCCCACGGACACGACGGCGGCGCCGACCGCCGCCAGCAGCCCCGGCAACGCTGTGCCCATCCCGGCTCAGTCGCCCACCACCGTCGCGCCGGCTGACACCACACCGACCACGGTCGCGCCGACCGCCACCACGGTCGCGCCCACCACCGCCACCACGGTGCTGGCCACCACGTCGCCCGAGAACGATCAAGCCGACCAGCAGGTCGTGCTGCCCGAACTGGACGACAAGGGCAACGTCGTTCGGCGCTACCTCCTGGGACCGGCGTTCCTCACGGGCGCCGCCATCAACGGAGCCGAGGCGGTGTTCCAGAACGAATGGGCCGTCAGCCTGAACATGAAGGGCGGCGCCAACGGCATCGACACGTGGAACAAGGTGACCGAGCAGTGCTTCAACGGTGATCCCATCTGCCCGGGCATCGGTTCGAGAGGCCGGGGTCTCGTCGCCATCACCCTCGACGGCAACGTGAAGTCGGCGCCCGAGATCCAGCCCGGCAACTCCGCCTTCAGCCCGTTCCAGGCCGACCAGATCTCCATCTCGGGCAACTTCACCGAGAAGGAGGCCGGCGACCTTGCGCTGGTGCTGCGCTACGGCGCCCTGCCGGTCAAGCTCGATCCGCAAGCCGTGCAGACCGTGTCGGCCACGCTGGGCAAGGACTCGTTGCGCGCCGGTGTCATCGCCGGCGTGATCGGTGTCAGCCTCGTGATCCTGTTCATGTTCGCCTACTACCGCAGCCTCGGTTTCGTCGTGCTCGGCGGCATCTTGGTGTCGTCGGCCATCTTGTGGGCGGTCATCTCCTACCTCGGGGAGTCGAGGGGCTTGGCCCTCACCCTGGCCGGCGCCACGGGCATCATCGTGTCGGTCGGTGTCACCGTCGACTCCTACGTCGTGTACTTCGAACGGCTGAAGGATGACGCCCGCCTCGGGCGCACCTTCCGGTCCTCGGCGCAGCGGGGTTGGGCGTCGGCATGGCGCACCATCGTGGCCGCCGACGTCGTGTCGCTCATCGGCGCCGGCTTGCTGTGGTACCTCACCGTCGGTTCGGTGCGGGGCTTCGCCTTCTTCCTGGGGCTGTCCACCCTGATCGACCTCGTGGTGGCGTACTTCTACCTGCGGCCAGCCGTGGTGCTGCTCAGCCAGTCCCGCTTCTACCGCGGCCGCACCCATGTGTTCGGCATCACGCAAGGCGAGGCCGTGGCCGTCGCCGGGGAGGCCACCGGAACATGACCACCACCGAAGAACCTCCGGTCATCACTCCGCCGCCGCCGTCGAAGCACGGCCTGTGGCATCGGCTCTACCACGGCGAGACCACCTACGACTTCGTCGGCAAGCGCAAGATCGGTTTCATCATCTCCGGGATCCTGATCCTGCTGTCGATCGTCTCGCTGTCGACGCGGGGGCTCAACCTCGGCATCGACTTCGAGGGTGGCGTGGCGTGGGAGATGCCCGCCGCCAACGGCGTCACCGTCGACAACGTGAAGGACGTGCTGGCGACCAACGGCATCAGCGATGCCGACGCCAAGATCCAGTCGCTCTCCGGGGCGGGTGGCGACCGCATTCGCATCCAGGTCGGTGCCCAGGCCACCGACGTGCAGACCAAGGTGCGCAACGATCTCGCCGCCAAGGCGGGCGTCAACCCCGAGGAGGTGAGCGTCAACGCGGTCAGCGCATCGTGGGGCAGTGAGATCACCAAGAAGGCGGTGCGCGCCCTCATCTTCTTCTTCATCGCCATCGCGCTCTACATATCGATACGTTTCGAGTGGCGCATGGCCATCGCCGCCATACTCGCCGTTATCCACGACGTGCTCATCAGCGTCGGCATCTACTCCATCTTCGGGTTCGAGGTCACCCCGGAAACAGTGGTGGCGTTCCTCACCATCCTGGGCTTCTCGCTCTACGACACCATCGTCGTGTTCGACAAGGTGCACGAGAACGCCAAGCGGTACGCCGGCGGGCGCACCACCTACCGCGAGATCGTCAACCTGTCGATGAACCAGACACTGATGCGCTCGCTGAACACCAGTCTGGCCGCCGTCTTGCCCGTCCTCTCGTTGCTCGTCGTCGGATCGTGGATCCTCGGTGCCGTCGCCCTGCAGGACTTCGCCGTGGCCCTCCTGGTCGGGCTCATCACCGGTTCCTACTCGTCGATCTTCATCGCCACCCCCATCCTGGCGGTGCTCAAGGATCGTGAGCCGAAGTGGCGCGCCGTTCGGGAGCGGGCCGCGCGTAACGCCGAGGCCGGGCGTGGCGCAACTGCGGTTCCGGCGCCGGCGATGGCGAGTGCCGCCGCCGGCCCGACCCGCGCCGCCTCCGCGCCGGCGGCCACTGGCGCGGCGGCCCCGGCGTCGTCCACTGCTCCTGCCGGTGGCTTCACCCACCCGCCCCGGCCGCGCAAGAAGAAGCGCCGCTAGCACCGCGCCGGCCCATGCCCCGTCCGTCCGATCAGATCAACGAGTTCGACCTGCCGGGCATCGGCCGCCGCTTCGAGCTCTCCGACGCCTCCGGCAACCCGGTGTCCGTCGTCGTCCATCACAGCGGCCGGCGCGATCTCTACGCCGCCGGTCGCAAGGGCACGGCCTCGTCGTCGTTGTCGTTCACCGACGACCAGGCCCGGCGGCTGGCGGCCGTGCTGGGCGGCGTCTACTTCAAGCCGGCGGTCGTGGCCCAGATGGAAGCCGTCATCGGCGGTCTGCTCATCGACTGGGTGACGCTGCGCGACGACTCGCCCGGTGCCGGCCGCTCCATCGCCGAGCTGGCGATCCGCCGGCGCACCCGAATGACCGTTGCCGCCATCTTGCGGGGCGAGGTCTCGCTCGTGTCGCCCGAGCCCACCGAGGTGCTGGCGAGTGGGGATCGGTTGGTGGTGATCGGCCACCCCGACGACCTGGCGCTGTTCGTCAGCACCGTGGTGGGCTGAACCATGGAGGGCTGAGCTGTGGGTCACCTGCTGATCGCCCTCGGCGGCGCGTTCCTGGCCGCCGGGTTCATGGCCCGCCTGGGGCGCCGGTTCGGTCTGCCCACCATTCCGCTGTTCATGCTGGCGGGCATCATCTTCGGCCCCCAGACCCCGGGCATCGTGCTGATCGAGCAGCCGGGCGAGCTGAGCGTCCTGGCGTCGCTGGGGCTCATCCTGTTGCTGTTCCACCTCGGCATCGAATTCTCCCTCGACGACTTGGTGAGCGGCGGCCGCTCGCTGCTCATCGCCGGGGCCACCTACATCGTCTTGAACGTGACCGGCGGCCTCGCGCTTGGTTTCGCCCTGGGCTGGGGCGGGCGGGAGGCCGTCGTGATCGCCGGCATCGTCGGGATCTCGTCGTCGGCCATCGCCACCAAGTTGCTCATCGAACTGCACCGCCTGGCCAATCCGGAGACCCGACTCATCCTTGGCATCATCGTGGTGGAGGACGTTTTCCTGGCGCTCTATCTGGCCGTGCTCCAGCCGATCCTGTCGGGCAGCTCGGGGGCTTCCGCGGTGAGGGACGCGGCGGTGGCCTTCGGCTTCCTGATCGGCTTGGTGGCCGTCGCCCGCTTCGGCGGCCGAGTCATGGATCGCCTCATCGGCAGCGACGACGACGAGATCCTCACCATCTTGTTCGTCGGTTTCGCTGTCCTGGTGGCCGGGTTGGCGGAGGAGCTGGGCGTCTCCGATGCCATCGGCGCCTTCCTCGCCGGTCTCATCGTGGCCGAGACCATCGTGAAGGAGCGGGTGGAGCATCTCGTGCTGCCGTTGCGCGACGCCTTCGCCGCCATCTTCTTCTTCACCTTCGGCCTCACCATCGACCCCGGGGACTTCGGCGACGTGGCCGGTCCCGTCCTGCTCGCCGTGGGGCTGTCGTTGGTGTTGAACGTCTTCGCCGGCGCCGCCGTGGGGTGGCTCGGGCGCCATGACCGGATCGCCTCGGCCAACGTGGGGCTCACCGTGCTGGCCCGCGGCGAGTTCTCCCTCATCCTGGCCAGCCTGGCCCTGGCCGCCGGTCTGGATCAGCGTCTCGGCCCGTTCACCGGCCTCTACGTGCTCATCCTCGCCCTGCTCGGGCCCATCCTGGCGTCGCGATCGTGGCTCGTGGCCAGGCTGTTGCCGCGTGCCCTTGACCGTCGTGCCGAGGCAGTCCCGCGCCTATCCTGAGTCGATGGCAGTCGACGCCGCCTGGCTCACGAACCACATCCGGGACATCCCGGACTACCCGCAGGCCGGCGTCACCTTTCGTGACCTCACGCCGCTCATGGGCGACGCCGAGGCGTTCCGCTTCGCCGTCGACGCCATCGCCGACCACTTCGCCGGCGTCCCCGTCGACCGGGTGCTCGGCATCGAGGCCCGCGGGTTCATCGTCGGCGCGCCCGTGGCCTACCGGATGGGAGCCTCGTTCGTGCCGGCGCGCAAGGGCGGCAAGCTGCCGTGGGCCGTGGCGCGGGAAGAGTTCATCCTGGAGTACGGCAACGACGTCCTGGAGATCCACCGCGACGGCGTGCTGCCGGGGGAGCGGATCCTCATCGTCGACGACGTGCTGGCCACGGGCGGCACCGCCGCCGCAGCAGTGCGGTTGGTGGAGGGCCTGGGCGGCGAGGTGGTCGGACTGGGCTTCGTGATCGAACTGAAAGCGCTCGGTGGCAGGGCCAGGCTGGGCGAGCGCGACATCATGGCGTTGTTGAGCACGTAGGGAGGCAGGCAGGCGTGGCGACGGTGGACAGGGTGCTTCCGTGGCGACGGCATTCGCCGCAGGCCGCCGACGAGCTGGGACCGCTCGTCGCGGCGTTCCGCGCCCACCACCCGAAGGCCTCCACCGCCACCATCCTGCGGGCCTTCGACGTCGCCGCCAGCGCCCACGAGGGCCAGTACCGCCAGTCGGGCGAGAAGTACATCAACCACCCGTTGGCGGTGGCCCACATCGTGGCCGACATCGGCCTCGACGACACCACGCTGGCCGCCGCCCTCCTCCATGACGCCGTGGAGGACACCGAGGTGAGCGTGGCCGACGTGGAGCGCCAGTTCGGCAGCGAGATCGCCGCCATCGTCGACGGTGTCACGAAGCTCGACCGGCTGCGCTTCGACTCCAAGGAGGAGCAGCAGGCCGCCACCATGCGCAAGATGCTGGTGGCGATGGCCAAGGACCTCCGGGTCCTCATCATCAAGCTGGCCGACCGCCTGCACAACATGCGCACGCTGGCGGCGCTGGCAGCCGACAAGCAGTCCCGCATCGCCCAGGAGACGTTGGACATCTACGCCCCGCTGGCCCACCGGCTGGGCATGGCCGAGCTGAAGCAGCAGCTCGAGGACCTCTCGTTCGCGTCCCTGCACCCGAAGCGCTACGCCGAGATCGACCACATGGTCTCGCTGCGGGCGCCCGAGCGCGACGTCTACCTCGCCCGCGTCGTGGCCGAGGTGCGGGGTCGCCTGACCGAGCTGCGCATCGACGCCGATGTGACCGGCCGCCCGAAGCACCTGTGGAGCATCTACGAGAAGATGGTGGTGAAGGGCAAGGAGTTCGACGAGATCTTCGACTTGGTGGCCATCCGGGTCATCGTCGATTCCGTCAAGGACTGCTATGCCGCCCTGGGCTCCATTCATGGCACGTGGAAGCCGGTGGTGGGTCGCTTCAAGGACTACATCGCCATGCCCAAGTTCAACCTCTATCAGTCGCTGCACACCACGGTGATCGGCCCCGAAGGCAAGCCGCTGGAAGTGCAGATTCGCACCCATGAGATGCATCAGCGGGCCGAATGGGGCGTCGCTGCCCACTGGTCGTACAAGGAGGGGTCGCCGTCCGACGACATCGCCTGGCTGAACCGCATCATCGACTGGCAGAAGGAGACGCAGGACCCGGCCCAGTTCATGGAGAACCTGAAGACCGACCTGGAGCAGGACGAGGTCTTCGTGTTCACGCCGAAGGGGCGGGTGATCACCCTGCCGGTCGGGGCCACCCCGATCGACTTCGCCTACTCGGTGCACACCGAGGTGGGTCATGCCTGCATCGGCTCACGGGTCAACGGCCGCCTCGTGCCACTTGACCACACCCTCCAGTCTGGCGACACGTGCGAGGTGTTCACCTCGAAGGTGGAGGGCGCCGGCCCGTCGCGCGACTGGATGAAGATCGTCAAGTCGCCCCGAGCCCGCAACAAGATCCGCCAGTGGTTCTCACGCGAGCGGCGCGACGACGCGCTGGAGTCCGGCAAGGAAGAACTGATCCGCGAGCTCCGGCGTGAGAGCCTGCCGGTGCAGAAGCTCATGGGCTCCGACGTGCTGGCCAAGGAAGCGCTGGCGATGAACTTCGCCGACCTCGAGGCGCTCTACGTCGCCGTGGGCGAGCACCACGTGTCCGGGCGGTCGGTGGCGCAGCGAGTGGCGCGCGGCTTCAAGACGGGCGAGGAGGAGGAGCAGCTCCCCAGCACCATCACCAAGCCGCGCCGCCAGCGCCGGGGTCGCACCGGTGTCGGCGTCCACGTCGAGGGGCTGGACGACGTGATGGTGCGGTTGTCGCGGTGCTGCACGCCGGTGCCGGGCGACGACATCATCGGGTTCATCACGCGTGGCCGCGGGGTCACGGTGCACCGGGCCGACTGCGCCAACGCCGTCGGGCTGGGCAACGCCCAGTCGGCCCGCATGATCGACGTCGAGTGGGACGGCGACACCGGCGAGTCCATGTTCATCGCCTCCATCGAGGTGAAGGCGCTCGATCGCTCCAAGCTCCTGCGCGACGTGTCGAACGCGCTGTCGGACCATCACGTCAACATCGTGGCGTGCTCGACGCACACGGGCACCGACCGCATCTCCAAGATGCGCTTCGACTTCGAGCTGGCCGACCCCAGCCACCTCGACGCCGTCGTGCGCACGATCAAGACGATCGACAGCGTGTACGACGCGTACCGGATAGTCCCTGGGAAGGGGAAGTAGCGCGGGCATCGGGGGCCAAACCTGGTTCCCCATGATCTCGACAACGGCCGACTCCCGATCGGGCCGCCGGCCTGGCTGGTCATCGTCACGGCCTGCGGTCGACGGCCGGCGTGGTCGTTTGTTCTCGTCGCGCTTCAGTAGCAAATCTGGGGGCGGATTCTGAGGATCACTGCAACGGGTCGGCGGGTCGGGCACGCTGCGACTGGTCTGGAGGTTGTAGTGGGAAACGCGAACAGTGGCAGGTATCCGAGGCTGACGCCGGAGGAACGCAAGCGGATCATTGGGTTGGTCGCGGATGGGATGCGATCGGTCGATGTGGCTCGAGAGGTGGCTCGGTCGGCGGGGTTCGTGCAGCGGGTGGTCCGCGATGCTGGTGGGGTGGCCCGGCGGCTCGATTGGGATCCGTCACCGGCGCGGTTGTCGGCGGCCGAGCGTGAGGAGATCCGCTCGGGCCTCGACGAGGGTGCGTCGTTTCGGGTGATCGCCCGTGGGTTGGGGCGGGCGACTTCGACGGTGTCTCGGGAGGTGAACGCGAACGGCGGTCGTGAGCGTTATCGGGGGTGGCGGGCGCATCGCCGGGCGGCCGACCGGGCCCGTCGTCCCAAACTGGCCAAGCTCGCCGGTTGCGTCCGGCTCCGAGCCCAGGTCGAGACCTGGCTCGAGGAGGAGTCGTGGTCGCCGGCGCAGATCTCGGCGCAGTTGCGGATCGAGTTCCCCGACGATCCGATGATGCGGGTGTCACCCGAGACGATCTACCAGTCGTTGTATGTGCAGGGCCGAGGGGCGCTCCGCAAGGAACTGGCGGCCTGCTTGCGCACCGGACGGGCGGTGCGCAAGAACCGCTCCAGGATCGAGCGGCGGGGCCGGATCCCCGACATGGTCATGATCTCCGATCGTCCCGCCGAGGTCGCTGACCGGGCCGTGCCCGGCCACTGGGAAGGCGACTTGATCATCGGCAAAGCCGGTAAGTCGGCGGTCGGCACGCTGGTGGAACGCTCAACCCGCTACGTGATCCTGCTGCACCTGCCCGGCGACCACAGCGCCGAGGCCGTCCGCGCCGCCATGACAACCAAGATCAACTCGCTGCCCCAGCACCTGTTCCGATCAATCACCTGGGACCAAGGCTCCGAGATGGCTCAACACCTGGCCTTCAGCGTCGCCACCGGCGTCCAGATCTACTTCTGTGACCCGCACTCCCCATGGCAACGCGGCTCCAACGAAAACACCAACGGCCTCCTACGCCAGTGGATGCCCAAAGGCACCGACCTCAGCATCTTCAGCGAAACCGACCTCGACACCTTCGCCCACAAACTCAACAACCGCCCTCGACAGACCCTTGCCTGGATGAAACCATCCCAACGACTCGCCGAGCTCGTTGCGCCCACCGCGTGAATCCGCCGTGCACTGCTGCACCGAGAAGCGCAGATGCACCGAGAACCGCCACAGGATCGCTCACCCCCCGTGAGCTTCAAGCGGCGACGGCTGGCCGAGCGAGCACGAAGCCACCAACAGTGCGCACTGGCGCACCAAAGCGCCCGCCACCGATGAGCAGCCGGGCGGAGCGGCCCACGTGGCCGGGAGAATCGACAGCCTCGCGAGTCACTCGCCCGTCACCGTGGCAGTTGACGCTGTCGAGTACCGCAATTTGTGCGCCCGGCGCGCCGGCAAGCCGATGACGAGTCGTCGGCTTGGTGGCCGGGCGCCGATCATCGACGCGGATATCGCTGGTGACGCTGGGTTGGTGCGTGCTCATGCCGGTCGGTACGGCAGGTGCGGAGTCGCTTCAGCTGGGTTGCCCGGCTGGCGTCCTATCGAACACCACGTACACGCTGACGGCCGACTGTGACACCACCGTCCCGTTGGCGGTGCCTGACGGCTTCACGCTCGACGGGGCCAACCACACGATTACTGCCCACGACAAGAGCCCAACGGAGCCCTTCAAAGGGGCAGTGGTCTCGAACGCGGGCGTGTCAATGCATCTCGCGAACGTGACGGTGCGCGGCACTGACTTCGCCACGAACTGCGGGGGCATCCTCACCGGGGTCTTCTTCGATGATGCCGACGGCAGCGTCTCCAACGTGACCATCGGTGTGGACGCCAGCGGACGGTTCTCCGTCTACACCCAGTCGGCGACGCAACTCGTCGTGGACGTGTTCGGCTACTACACCGACGTGCCCGAGAGCACGTCCGGCCGGTTGGTCACGATCGACCCGATTCGCGTGCTCGACACCCGTAAGGGCCTCGGAACCGGCTCGACTAATCCGATCCCGGCGCAGGGCACCGTCGCAGTGTCGATGCCCGAGGCGGTTCCCGCCGATGCTGAAGCGGTCATCATGACCCTCACCGCCGATCAGGGCCTGGCTCCCGGATACATCCAGGCCATCCCCACCGCGGGAGCGACGCCGCTCGGCGCGTCGTCGAACATCAACATCGACCGCACCGGGGAGACCATGGCTGACACCGTGATCGTTCCCCTCGGCGCCAACGGGACCGTCACCCTGTTGACGCAGTCCGGGGCCCACCTCGTCGTCGACGTCGTCGGCTACTTCACCGGTGACAGCGCTCCGTCGGCCACCACGGGACTCTTCATCCCGATCCCACCGACGCGGGTGCACGACACTCGGGTGTCAGGCGGTGTCGTTGCCAGCGGGGCCACGCTCGAGGTGCCGTTCCGGGCGGAGCCGCAACTCGCCGCGATTCCACCAAGTGCAGTCACCGGCAACATCACGGCGACCAACACGACGGCGTCCGGATACGTCCAGCTGATCCCCACCGGGACGACCACCGCCGTCGGCTCGACCTCCACGTTGAACATCAACGGGCCGGATCGGATCGTCGCCGCCAACAGCATGCTCTCCGGCGTCACCGGCTCGATCACCGTGCACAATCAATCGGCCACCCAGCTCGTCTACGACGTGACCGGCTACTTCCTCTAACGATGCGGCCATCCGTGACCGGGTCCAGCGCCGCTGGGCATGTGACCGGCACTACCCGCCATGATGACCACCGCCGACACCGTCGTGACGTGAATGCGATGCAGCCACCTCGCCCGAACCTCACTCTGGTCGACACTGATATATCGCGCCATCGGCTGACGACGGACCAGGCCCGATGCGGGTAACTACAGCGCTCGCACCGTCATAGACGACGCGTACCGCATCGTGCCGGGCAAGGGGAAGTAGCGCCGAAGGCCAGGTCAGCTTCGTTGAAAGCTGGAACAACTTCATCCTTGCCGTCGCCGCTCTTGCTCTTCACAGGCCTGACGCCACGGAGATCTGCCGCGACGCCATGGTCCGACTCTACGAAATTCGCGACTGGCTGATGCTCTGGCCGCTGGTCGAACACGCGGCCGGATACTTCGCCGGGGCCGGCATGGTGCAGGACGCAGCTGTCGTCTACGGCCACCTCGATGCCCATCATGCACCGTGGGGCGGTCAAGCCGCCCGCCGCGCCCGGCAGCATGGACTCGATCGCGTACGCCAACTGACCGAATACGACCTGCTGATGGCTGAGGGCGCCGACATGGACCGAGACCAACTCGTCATCTACACCCTCGATCGGTTAGCAGAGGCAGTGCCGGCCCACGTCGAACCGGCGTAGCGCCGGTCGCACTCGGTCGTCGACCTCGATCCAGCCGCCGACCAGCGCTCGCACCGGCATAGACGACGCGAACCGGATCGTTCCCGGGAAAGGCAAGCAGCGCCCAGTCCATGTCATGGCGATGACGGCGCGTTTTCCTGTGCCCGTCGGTGGGTCGACTGGGAGCATCGGTCCACCGAACCCCGCGAATCCGCCATATCGCCGTGGGTCGTGAGCGCTCCGTTCACGAGGGCCGTCGGACCGGAGTAGATAAGGCGCATGGAACTCGTCGATGCGATGCGCACGCAACACGCCTGCCGGTACTACCTCGCCGACCCGGTGCCACCCTCGGTGTTCTACCGCGCCATCGAGGCCGCCCGGTTCGGGCCGCAGGGCGGCAATCGCCAGCCGGTGCGCTACCTGATCGTCACTGACGCAGCCAAGCGCAAGCAGCTCGCCGAGTGGTACCTGGTTCCGTGGAAGGCCTACATCGCCGCGGCGTCGACCGACCAGCAGGCCATCGAGGCTGCCAGCGGCGACGAGAAGTCGACGCAGATCACCGTGAGCAACCCGGCGAAGGCGCTGGCCGACGCCGACCACTTCGCCGACCACTTCGCCGATCACCCTGCCATCGTGGTCGTGCTGGCCAACCTGGCCGACACCCACCCGACCGACACCGACCTCGGCCGGCTCAGTGTCGTCGGCGGGGCGTCGGTGTACCCGGCGGCGCAGAACCTTTGCCTCGCCCTTCGGGACCAGGGTGTCGCCACCACACTGACCACCCTGCTGTGCATGTATGAGCCGCAGATCAAGGCGCTCCTCGGCATTCCCGACGAGCTCTCCACCGCCGCGTTCATCGTGGCTGGATACCCGGCGAAGCCGTTTCCCACCACGCTCCTGCGCCGGCCCGTCGAGGAGATCGCCTTCGTCGACAGCTTCGACCATCCGCTGACCGCGTCATCGTGAGCGGGGCTTTGGCATGGGCGCGGAGCCACCCGTCGGACGCTGGCCGCATCCGGCCGGCCGACGCCCGATCGGGCCGCCGGCGGGGCCGGTCATCGTCACGGCACGCGGTCGACGGCCGCCGTGGTCGCTTGTTCTCGTCGCGCTCCAGCAGCAAATCTGATGCACCTGCGCACCGAGAAGCGCAGATGCACCGAGAACCGCCGCCGAAATGCTCACCGTGCGTGGGTTCGGGGCGGCTCAGGGGGCGAGGTGTCAACCGTGGCAGGTGACGCTGTCGAACAGCGCAGATTGGGTGCCCGGCGCGCCGCCAACCCATGACGAATCATCGGCTCGGTGGCCGGGCACTGATCGTCGACGCGGATAGGTCGCGCATCGGGCTGACACCCGACCAGGTCCCATGCCGGTGAGTACAACGCTCGGGCCGTCAGAGACGACGCCGATCGGATAGTCCCTGGGAAGGGGGAAGTAGCGCGTCCGACAGCTCGGAGGATGTTCGTGCTGGCGAACGCGCCATCGCTCAGACAAAACGCTGGTCGCTCATGTGGCTGGCGTCCTACTGCCCCCACGACGGCGCGTCGGTCTCGAATGTGGCGTTGCCGGTGGGTCATACCAGGGCGGCGCGCAACTCGGCGAGCCGCTCGGGGAGGACCCGGTACCAGACCCACCGGCCGCGCTTGTCGCCGGCGATGAGCCCGGCGTCGCTCAGGACCTTGAGGTGATGGGACACCGTGGGCTGCGACTTCCCGATGGGATCGACGAGGTCGCAGACGCAGATCTCGCCCGCTTCGGCCGACGCCACGAGCGACAAGATCCGCAGGCGGGCCGGATCGGCCAGGGCGCCGAAGGCGCGGGCCAGCTCGGCCGCATGCGCCTCACCGAGGGGCGAGGCACCGATCGGGGGGCAGCACGCCGGGTCGCTCGCCACGGTCATGGTCGGTTTCGGAGACATCGCGACCGCCTCATCCATTGACATCCATCGATAGGATGTGGTTACGTATCGACTACCGTGAATGTATCAGGAGGTCGTGATGTCTCGTGTCCAGTTGGCCCTGAACGTCGATGAGCTCGATCGGGCCATCGACTTCTACTCGAAGCTCTTCAACACAGCACCCGCCAAGGTGCGCCCTGGCTACGCCAACTTCGCCATCGCCGAGCCGCCCCTGAAGCTGGTGCTCATCGAGAACGCCGGCCAGGGCGGGAGCCTCAACCACCTCGGCGTCGAGGTGGCTTCGACCGGCGAGGTGGCCGCCGCCCAGGCCCGGCTCAACGACGTCGGTCTGGCCACCGCGGTGGAAGACGGCGTGGCCTGTTGCTACGCCAAGCAGGACAAGGTGTGGGTCGACGGGCCGTCGGGCGAACCGTGGGAGATCTACACCGTGCTCGAGGACGTGGAGATGCCGGCCGGCCAACTGCGCACCATCGACCCGGAGTCCGGCGCGACGTGCTGCGCGACCGTGAGCGACGACGGCACCGTGACCGCCGACACGACGGCCCGCTGCTGCTGATCGTCCGAACACGCCGACCGTCCACTCAGCAAAGATTGACTCAATAAGTGCTGGATGAGATGCTGCAGGCGTGAGGACCGATCTCGCCCGGCGCGCCGCCCGGCACGCGGCGCTCGGCGACCCGCACCGGCTGGCGATCGTCGACGCGCTGGGCTCGTCGGACCGCTCGCCGGCCGAGTTGCAGGTCCTGTTGGGTTGCCCGTCGAACCTCTTGGCCCATCACCTCGACGTGCTCGCGGCCGCCGGCCTGGTCACGCGGCATCGTTCGAGCGGTGACGGGCGTCGCCGGTACGTGGCCCTCGTCCCGGACGCGTTCACGTCGCTGATGATCCGACACCGTCGCAGGCCGCAGCCGGTGCTGTTCATCTGCACGGCGAATTCGGCCCGATCACAACTCGCCGCCGGATTGTGGCGGTCCCTGACCGACGCGCCGGCGGCGAGTGCCGGCACCCACCCCGCCGAGCGGGTGCATCCCGGCGCGGTCGCGGCGGGTCGACGCGCTGGTGTCGACCTGTCGGACGCCCGGCCTGGCGCACTTGGCGACGTGAAGCCGCGTCCGCGGCTCGTGATCACGGTCTGCGACCGGGCCCACGAGGAGATCGACCCAGCCCCGACGTGGCTGCACTGGTCTGTCCCCGACCCGGTCCCGACCGGCACCGCGGCCGCCTTCGACGGCAGCGTCCGGGAGCTGCGCCGCCGGATCACGAGTCTCGTCGAGACCGCATCGTGAGCGAGCTGGCGCGACAGGTCGAGACCGGCACCGGCGCCCTCCACCTCAACCTGGCCCGCCGCCTGGTGGCCGAAGCCCTGGGGACGGGTCTGCTCATCGTCGCGGTGATCGGCTCCGGGATCATGGCCAGCCGGCTCTCACCCAGCGATGTCGGCTTGCAGCTCTTGGAGAACGCCGCCGCCACTGCCGGCGCGCTGGTCGGGCTCATCTGGATGCTCGGCGCCGTCTCTGGCGCGCACTTCAATCCGGTCGTCACGCTGATCGATCGGGCGTTCGGAGCCATCGGCACCCGCGAAACCGGCCTGTACATCGCGGCGCAGATCGCCGGTGGCTGCCTCGGCGCCGTCGTGGCCAACCTGATGTTCGAGCTGCCCGCCATCGACATATCGACCAAGGTCCGGTCGTCGGGTGCACTGTGGCTGTCGGAGGTCGTGGCCACCGCCGGGCTCCTGCTCGTCATCCACGGTTGCGTCCGGACGGGGCGGGCCAACGTGGTAGCCGTCGCGGTGGGCGTCTGGATCGGTGGTGCCTACTTCTTCACGTCGTCGACCAGCTTCGCCAACCCTGCCGTGACGATCGCCAGGACGCTGTCGGACAGCTTCGCCGGCATCAAGCCGTCGTCGGCACCCATGTTCATCGTGATGCAGTTGATCGGCGCCGCCATCGCGCTGGTCCTCATCCGCTTCCTCTATCCGCGAGAGGTCACCGATGACTGACCACATCCCCGAGGTCCTGTTCGTGTGCGTGCACAACGCCGGCCGCTCTCAGATGGCGGCCGCATTGCTCGACACCTACGCCGCCGGCCGCGTGATCGTGCGCTCCGCTGGTACGGCGCCTGCGGGCGAGATCAACCCTGCGGTCGTCGCCGCGATGCGTGAGATCGGCATCGACCTCGCCGAGCAGGGCGCCCGCCCCAAGTCGCTCAGCGAGGCGGGCGTCGAACGGTCCGATGTCGTCATCACGATGGGCTGCGGCGACACGTGCCCCGTCTACCCCGGCGTCCGCTACCTCGACTGGCCGCTCGACGATCCCGCCGGCAAGTCGGTCGTCGAGATCCGACCCATCCGCGACGAGATCGCCCGCCGCACCCGCGACCTCGTCGACGAGCTCACGGATGGTCGGTCACGCTGAACCAGGCCAGGCCACCGGCGGCGCAGCACACGATGGCCAAGATGACGAACGACGTCGGATAGCTGCCCAGCAGGCTGGCTAGGGCTGCTCCCGACCATGGGGCCAACGCCATGGCGGTCGTGACCGGCACGGCGAGGATGCCGTTCAACGTGGCGTAGTACTGCACCCCCCACCGGTCAGTGATCGCCGTCGCCTGCAACAACGTGAAGCTGCCCCGGATGGCACCGACGACGAGGGTCAATGCGATGAGCGCGCCCGCCGGACCCGGCACGATGCCGAGCATGGCGATGGCGATCCCCTCGGCCACGAGAAGAATTACGGTTCGGGCTCGCACACTCGTGCCGGCCGCCAGACGCCGGTAGGCCAGGCGTCCGAGCACCTGGCCGATGCCACCGAGGCCGAGCGCCAGGGCCGCCAACTCTGTCGAGAGGCCGCGGCTGGTCAGGAGCGGCACGGTGTTGAAGACGACCGCGAAGGCGGCGAAGGAGGCCATGGCCAAGGCCAGGGCCAGGAAGCGGAACGATGTTGTCCGCACGATGACGGCGACGCTGTCACGGGTGTCTGCCTCGGAGCGTGGAGCAGCCGGAGGCCAGGGCGGCCGCAGCAGCACGAGGTGGAGCGGGATCGTGATCACGGCCAGGAGGACGGCGAGGAGCAGGTACGTGGTGCGCCAGGAGGTGCGGCCGAGGATCACACCCGTCAGCGGCGCGAAGATCGTGCTCGAGAAGCCCGCCGCCAGCGTCAGTGCGGTGAGAGCGGCGATGCGACGGTCGCCGTACCAGCGCGTCAATGCCGCGAACGCCGGCTGGTAGAGGACCGCGGACATCGCCGCGCCGGCGACGACCCAGGCCCCGAAGAACAGCGCCAGGTTCGGCGCAGACGCTATGCCCAGGACCGCCGGCACGGCCAGCAACGAGCCGATCGTCATGACCGGCCGGGGTCCGTATCGATCGAGCCATCGGCCGACGCGAACACCGGCAGCGGCGGCGACGAGCAGGCTCACCGAGAAGGCGGCAGCGACGGCTGTGCGCGACCAGCCGGTCTCGGTGCTGACCGAGTCGGCCAGCACGGGGAAGGCGTAGTACAGCACGCCCCAACTGGTGATCTCGGTGACGCACAGGGCGGCCAGCGCCGCAGTGAGATCACCTCGCCTCACCCCTGATCGATCCGACACCGCCACGACCGACACGGTTGACCATCACATCGACAGCTGTCAATCAGCGCCCAAGCTGCTCATGTCATGCTCACAGCTTGGCGAGGACCTCTCGGCTGACGTCGGTGAGGGCTTCGTACTGCTTCTCGAGCGAGGGCAGCAGCATCACCTGGGTGAGTCCGGCTCGCTCCATGGCTTCGAGTTGCTCGACGATCTCGCCGCCGCTGCCGACGAGGCAGGACGCCTGGATGCGCTCGGGGGTGACGAACTTGCGCTCGTCTGGTTCGAGCCACATGCAGTGGCCGACGTGCGTGCGCCGGTGGCGCCGGTCCTCGGGGACAGCCTCGACGAGCGCGCAGTACTCGTCCCAGTCGTCGGCCAGATGTGCCGGGGGGTTGGCGCCGTAGTTGCGCACCTGGTCGTAGGCGTAGTGGAACCCGGCGATCACGGTCGAACCAACGGTGTCGACGACGCGCTCGGTGCGCAGGTCTTCGCCGGGACGCAGCACGCACGCGGCCGTGAGCGAGCAGGTCGGGAAGTCGTCGGTGCGCAGGGTCCGGCCGACCTCGTCGGCGCCCTTCTGCAAGTTGGCCCACACGTGCTGGAAGTACGAGGGCTCGTTGGGGATGGAGGTGACCAGTCCGTCGCCGTACTTGCCGGCCATGGCCTGAGCTCGCGGGCCGAAACCACTCACGTAGATGGGGATGTAGTGGTCGAGATCGAGATAACCGAGCTCGGCCGTCTCGAACTTGATCTTCGTGGTCCGGCCCCGTGACGTGAAGTCGGCTTCGTTGCCGTCGAGCAGCATGCGAACGACCCGTACGTAGTCTTCGAACTCGGAAAGCGGCATGGGTTTGTGCCCCATCAGTCGCCACGCCGTGTTGCCGTTCCCGATGGCGAGGAACGTACGACCTGGGGCGAGGCGGTTGATGCTGGCAATGGCGGCCGCCGTCACCGGCGCGATGCGGGTGCCGACGACCGAGACGCCGGTGCCCAGCTTGATGCGCGACGTGCGCGTCGCGGCGATGGCGAGGCACGCGTACGCGTCGGACCAGATCATCTGGCTGTCGGCGAACCAGGCGTGGCTGTAGCCGAGCTCCTCGGCCTGCACGACGTAGTCGAGGTCGTCGATCTTCGACGCGATGCACAGTCCGACATCCATGGTTTCCCCCCAGGCTCAGGCGCTCGGTCAGCATAGGCACCCAATCCGCTGCGGAGACCGACCCGGCCACGGTCTTCGCCTGGGCGGCCGCCTCCAGCAAGGTCCTCCAGCTCGTGAAGGGCGGCTTGGCCAGCTGAGCTGCCATGGTGCGGGTCGTCGCGCGGGTTGCTAGAACACCCACATCGGCATCGACGACGCCTTACCGGTATCGGGGTGGTTCGAGTTGACGGCGCACTCATGAGCTCAGACGTCCCGGTCGGTCGCGACGATGAGCTGGCGGTGTTGCGGGACGCGTTCGACTCGGCCGCGGCGGGCCGGCCGACGATCGTCTTGTTCGTGGGGGAGGCCGGCATCGGCAAGACGCGACTCGCCGATGAGGCGGCCGTGACGGCAAGGGCTGCTGGGATGCGGGTGGTGCGCGGCGAGGCGGATGCAGCGGTGCGTGAGCCGATGGAGCTGTGGCGCGGCGTGTACCGCTCGCTCAGCGTCGGGCCGGTCAGCGACCCGGCGCTTCCGGCCGAGGAGCGGCGCTGGGAGCACCTCGAATCGTTGGCCGAGGCGCTGATCTCATCGGCGCCGGCCATGGTGGTGCTCGAGGACCTTCACTGGGCCGATGCGATGGCGGTGTGGGTGCTCGAGCACCTGCCGAGGGCACTCGGCGAGGCGGCCATCGTGATCGTGGCGACCAGCCGTGAGCACGAGCCGGGCATGCCTCGGCTCGACGCGCTCCGGCGGGTCTCCCGACTCGTACCGCTCGGCGGCCTCGACGTCGAGTCAGTCCGGCGACTCGCCGTCGCGCACGGCGCCGTGTCGGCCGACGCCGCCGAGCTACGGGCCCGGACGGGCGGCAACCCGCTGTTCGTTCGGGAGTTGCTGCGCGCCCCCGACGGCGGTGGTGTGATCAGTGAGGTCCTCGACCGTGCCTTGGCGCGCCTCGATGCCGATACCAGAGCACTGCTGGCGGCCGTGGCGCTGGCCGGTCCCGGTACACCGCTCGCCGTTGTTGCTACGGCGACGTCAATGACGGCCGTGGCGGCGGCGGACCGTCTGGCGGCAGCGCTGCGCGACGGGGTCGTCGACGAGGTGACCTTGACCGGCGTGCGCTTCCACCACGTGCTGCTGGCAGATGCGGCCGGGCGGCTCGCTGACGCCCCCGCGACTCATGCCCGGCTGGCGGCCGCGTGGGAGGCCACCGGCGGGCTCGAGGGCCGGTCGGCAGCGGCGGGGCACCGCGTGCGCGCCGCCGTGGGCCCGTCGGAGGTCGCCGACGCCGTGGCCGCCGTGTGCGACATCGCCGCCGAGTTGGTCGCCGCCGGGCAGCAGACGCGGGCCGCCGGTCTGCTGCGGGATGCCTGCGACGCGGCGGCGGCGTGCGTCGATCGGCCCGACCTGCGGGCGAGGCTGTCGCTGGACCTGGCCGAGGTCCTCGGCCGGCTGGGCGACTTCGACCAGGCGCTCGTGCGCTACCACGAGGCGGCCGAGTTGGCCCGGGGGAGCCAGGATCACCTGCTGCGGGCCAGGGCCGAGGCTTGCATCGGGCTCTCGGTGATCAACCCGATCATCCCCGACCCCTGGCGCGTGCACCGGTTGGAGGAAGCGCTGGCCGCACTGCCCCCAGAGGAACTGCACCTACGGGCGGCGCTGCTCGGACGACTCGCAGCGGTGGGACGCGCCGACGCGGATGCCGTCGGTCGAGTCCGCGTCTGGGCCGACGAGGCGCTCGATGCGGCGAGACGTACCGGCGATCCGGTGCTGATCGTGCAGGCGGTCCTGGACCGCTACATGGCGCCGCTGGACCGCGCCACGCGCGCCTTGCGCATCACGATGGCCGACGAGGTGGTCGGCCTGGCCGAGCGGGCCGGCCGCGGCGACCTCGCTCTGCAGGGTCACCAGTGGCGCTACTGCCACCACCTCAACCGCGGCGAGGTCGTGGCCGCCAGCTACTCGCTCGAGCGCGCCGAACTGCTGGCGGCGCTGTTGCCGTCGCCGGCGTGGCGCCAGCGCACGCTCGTGCGTCGTACGACCCTCCTCGCTCTGGCCGGCGGCCGATCGGCGGTGACCGCGTCGATGGCCGAGTCGGTGCGAGTCGGAACCGGCCACATCGAACCGTTCATGCTGCTCCGCTCCGAGCTCATGCACCGGCTGATGCTGCTGGAGCTCTACGGGGGTTCCGATCCCAGGGCGGAGGAGCTCTATTGCGCCGTCGACGAGCGGGTCGCCGACGTGCCCTCCCCGTACTTGCAGCTGCAACAAGGGCACGCCGCCCAGATCTTGGGCCACGAGTCGCGAGTGCACGAGGTGTTGCAGCGATACGCGAGAGAGCCCGAGCGCGTGATGCGATCGCTTACCGGCGACCACCTCCTGCGTATCCTTGGCGACACCGTCGCCCGCGCCGGTGCGACGGCGTTGGCTGCACCCGTCTACCGCGCCCTGCTACCCGACGCCGGCCTGCTCAACGTCGGTGCAGGGGTGTCGGTCGGCCTGCCTGTCGACGACGTCCTCGCTCGGCTGGCGGCGCTCGCCGGCGACCATTCAGCCGCCGTGCGTCACGCCCGCGACGCCGTTGCACTGGCGCGCTCGATTCCTTCGCCGCCGATGCTCGTTCACTGCCTCGACCACCTCGCCGCGGCCGCCATCCAAGTTGGCGACGACGATGCCGCCGTGCGCGCCGAGGCCGGCACACTCGCCGCCGCCCTCGGCATCGAGCGCACCGGTCGGGAACCACCACCGGTCGCCCCACGCGACGAGCGAAGGGCGGCGGCCATGCGTCGGGACGGGCCCTTGTGGGTGCTCACGTCACCGTTGGGAGGAGCGCGCCTTTCCGACAGCACGGGTCTGGGCCAGCTCGCTCGGTTGCTGACGACGCCGGGGGCCGAAGTGGCCGCCATCGAGCTGGCCCGGCGGGTCGAGACGCCGGCCGCCGACCTCGGACCGGTCCTCGACACGCAGGCCAAGCGGGCCTACCGGCGGCGCTTGCTCGAGCTGCAAGCCGAGGTCGACGACGCTGCCGCCGCCAACGACACGGTGCGGGGCGAACGGGCCCACGTCGAGATCGACGCCCTGCTGCGGGAGCTGAAGCGGGCCGTCGGCCTCGGCGGGCGTGACCGACCGACCGGATCGGACGCCGAGCGGGCACGTGTCAACGTCGTGCGCAGCCTCCGGCGGGCGATCGCCGCCATCGCTCAAGAGGCTCCTCAGCTGGGTGCCCACCTCGAGGAATCGGTGCGCACCGGCCGGTACTGCATGTACCTGCCGGAGCCGGCCGCCGCTCTGTTCTGGTCCGTGGAGGCCTAGGTCGGCGGGGCCGCCGAGCGGCGCGAGGAACACTTTGTTCCGTGTCGGTGAACGCCTTTCGGGCATGCGTCTCCGACACGGGCAGCGATGAGCAAAGCCTGCGGCATCAGCCACGTGGCGGTGGTGACGGCCGACCTCGACGGCTACCGGGCGTTCTACGAGGCCACGGTCGGCCTCGACACGGCCCTGGTGCTGGCTGCTGGTCCTGGCCACGGCCGCCAAGCCACGCTCTTCGCCGGCGACGCCATGCTCCACGTGTTCGAAGTTGCCGACCACGACCCCGCGACAGAGGGGCCCGGATCACCGATGCTCCGGCGGGGACGACTCGATCACTTTGGCTGGTCGGTTCCCGATGTCGCCGCCCTGACCGAGGTCTGGTACCGACTGCTCGGCGCCGGCGCGTCCTGCGGGGACATCCGTCCGCTCGGACCGATGCTCTCCGTCCGCTACGTCGATCCAGACGGGTACGAGGGAGAGATCAACTGCTTCAACCCTGACTTCGACGCGTCAGCATTGCGAGCCCAAGACGAGATCGTCGACGGGCGCTGGCTCGAGCGGACTCGACACGCCCTGCACGCCGCATCACTACGGGGGGCAGCGAGATGACGGACACGGAGACGATGAGATCGACGCCGAGCACGCGCCGGCGGCGCCGGCGGCGGGCGATCGTCGCCGCGGCGGCGGCGCTGGCGCTGGTTGCGGCCGGGTGTGGCGCCGATTCGGATGACTCGCCGGCGGCGACTGGTCCGGCGAGGCTCAAGTCGATCGACCCAGCCGCGGTGCAGGCGATCGTGGACGCGACCGTCAAGGACTTCCTCGTGCCGGGAGTCGTGGTGGTGCTGCGCACACCGCAGGGTGAGTTCACGGCCGCCGCCGGGACGACGGAGTTGGGCACCCAGATCGCTCCCGACGCCGATACTCACTTCCGGATCGCGTCGATCACCAAGACGATGACGGCCGCGGTGATCCTGCAGCTGGCCCAGGAAGGCAAGCTGAAGCTCGACGATCCGGTGTCGAAGTACGTCCCCGATGTTCCCAACGGCGACAACATCACCCTCGCCCAACTGCTGGAGATGCGCAGCGGTCTGTACAGCTTCACCGACGCCCCGGAGATCGCGGCAAGCATGGACGACGACCCGACCAGGGTGTGGACGCCTCAGGAGCTGCTCGCCATCGCGTACGCCCAGCCGCCGATGTTCACGCCCGGCGCCGAGTACTACTACAGCAACACCAACTACGTCCTGCTCGGCCTGATCATCGAGCAGTTGGACGCCAAGCCGCTGGCCACGGTGTTCGAGGACCGGTTGTTCGGGCCGCTCGGCATGACCGACACGTCGTTTCCCGCGGCCGACTCGACCGCCATCCCCGAGCCATATTCGCACGGCTACCTGTACGGCAGCTCGTCCCACGTGATGTTGGGCACGCCTCTCTACACACCGGAGATGGACACCGAGGCCAAGGCGGGGACGCTCCAGCCCACCGACTACACCGACATCAACCACTCCTTCGCCTTTGCCGCAGGGGCGGTCATCTCGACGGCCGCAGACCTAGCCACCTGGATCAAGGCACTGGCCGGTGGCAAGGTGTTGAACGCCGAGTACCAGCGCATCTGGCAGGACAGTGCGAAGATCATCGACCCTGCCAACTCGTACAACTGGTACGGGTACGGCATCGACCAGCTTCGGTGGGGACCCACCACCATCGACCTGCACGGCGGCCAGACGCCGGGCTACAACTCGGAGGCGGCCTACGACGTGGCCAACGACATGACGCTCGTCATCTGGACGAGTCTGACCATGTCGCTCGACAACCATTTCACGGCCGTGGACATCATGCTGAAGGTGATCGATCAGATCTATGCATTGTCACCACTGGCGCCGAAGACGACCACGACGCCGTGAACTCGTCCCGGTCCAGGTCGGCTTTCACATCAACTGGGGGTTCCTGATGGCGGGGAATGCGACGAACGCGGGTCCTCGACGTAGGACGCGCATGGCCTTGGGCGTTGTCGTGTCGTGCCTTGTCGCTGCGGCCGTCGGCACGCAAGGCGCGGGGGCGTCGACGGTGCCGTTCCAGACCGTTTGATCCGGGATCGCGTGGACGAGCTGTGACCCGCCGAACAGCGACGGTCACCATTTCGAGTGCGGCGAGCTGGCGGTGCCGCTCGACTGGGACAAGCCGAACGGCAAGCAGATCGAGTTGGCGGTGATCCGCTACTTGGCGAGCCGGCCCCAGGAGCGGATCGGGTCGATGTTCGTCAACCCGGGCGGACCGGGCCAGAGCGGCGTCGACGTGGTGCTGGGCGGGGCCGAAGATTTCGACCGGTGGGGCGGCGGTCGCTTCGACATCGTCGGCTGGGACCCCCGGGGCACGAACCGCAGCGCGCCGATGAAGTGCTTCACCAGCACGGCGGCCGAGGACCAGTTCTGGGCGGGCGTGTCCTTTCCGGGCACCCTGGCCGAGGCGGTGGCGTATCAGCGCAAGACCGTCGAGCTGGCGCGGCGCTGCGGTGAGGTCAGCGGCGACCTCCTGTCGCACATCTCCACCGCCGACACCGCCCGAGATCTGGACGCCTTGCGGGCCGCGGTCGGGGACCGCAAGCTCACCTACGCCGGCCTCTCGTACGGAACGTTGATCGGCCAGACCTACGCCAACCTGTTCCCGGACCGGGTGCGGGCGATGATGCTCGACGGCCTCATCGATGCGGTCCAGTTCACCAACAGCTCGGAGGCGAGCACCCTCACCGACGTCTCCTCGGCTGATGAGGTCTTCGAGCAGTTCGTCGCGCTGTGCCAGAGCGCAGGTGCCGGCAAGTGTGCCCTCGCTGGTCACGGTGAGACCGTGGCGCAACGGGTGGCGGGACTGTTCGCCAGTGCACGCCGGGCTCCGATCCCGGCGCCGAACGCGGATCCGCCAGGCGCCCTCAGGTACATCGATCTACTGGCTTCAACGTTCACCCCGTTGCGGCTACCGCTCACCTGGGCCGACTTTGCGGCGCACCTGGAGGCTGCCGTCAACGGTGACGCGAGTGCCCTCTTGACCGAGGCGCGAGCGATGCAATCGCCGGAAGCCTTGACCGGAGGCGCCAACTCGCTGGCGATCTCGTGCGGCGACGGTCCCGCCCGTCTGCCGTCGTGGACGTGGCCCCTTGCCATTGCTCGTTTCACCGTCTCGGGCAAGCTGTGGGGGCCGGTGCTGGGCTGGTTGCTCTGGGCACCGTGCGCGTCGAACTGGCCCGCCCATAGCACCGACCGGTACACGGGGCCGTGGAACGCCAAGACCAAGACCCCGATCCTGCTGGTCAGCGCTCGGTACGACGCCGGCACGTCCTATGCCAGCGCAGTGGTCACCGAGAAGCGCCTCGGCAACGCCGTGCTGCTCACCCTGAATGGCTATGGCCACCCGAGCTACCAGGTCCCGAGCAAGTGCGTCGACGACGCGAGGGAGCAGTACTTCGTCGACCTCGTCACGCCGCCGCGGGGCACCGTGTGCCAACCCGACAAGGTCCCATTCCCCTAGGCGTCAGGTCGCGCGCTTGGGCCCTCGGTCCCACCAGTCGAGCACCCGCAGGGCGCGCAGCGTGTTCCACCGGCTGGGCGCCCCGACGCCGTCCTCCAGTTCGAAGTGGACTCGACCGGGATGGGGGCGCTCGAGCAGCCACGTGCCGTCGGGCTGCTGCTTGGACCGCACCATTTCGACGGCGTCCGCCATGCGGGGTTCCGGTTCTGCGCCGGCGCGTCGGAAGTAGTCGAGGGCGCGCAGCACGTCGTAGTGCCAGTAGTACGGGAACGCGAAGTCGAGATAGACCGCGTCGACGACCTCACCGGTGCTCTTGCGACGGAAAAGGCTTCGCTCGAGCAGGTACTGCTCCCCGCCGCGACGGGCTTCGGTCACCGCGGCCGAACCGCCGGTCGCACGCTCGAACTCGAGCAGGCCGTCGAGCACGTTGATGGTCGTGTCGAACGAGGTGCGTACCGACCCGTTCTCGGCCTCGCAGTTCCAGCCGCCGTCGCCGAGCCGCTCGTCAAGGATGCGCTCGACGATCGAGGCGACGTCGACGCCGAAGTAGGCGCCGGTCTCGATCGTGCGACCGTTGATGCACGGCTCGACCTCGCCGTCGAAGTACCGCTGACCCTCGTGCTCCCAGCGCCCGTGCTCGGCCACGAGTGAGATCGCGCGGCGGGCCGCCTCCGACGCCGGGTCGAGCCCGAGGAGCTGCAGGGTTTGCAGGGTGTGCATGGTCGCGGTCCACGGTTGGCCGGGTTCATCGCCGGTGTAGGCCGCCGGGAAGCAGGCGCCGCCGTCCCACAGCCCGTCGGGACCCTCGAGGGCCAGAAGGCGGGCGCCCCAGCCCTCGTGCTCCACGCGCGCTCGCTCGGCGGCGATCTCGTCGGGCAACGCATCCGTGAGGTCGCGCAGGACCTGCCAGCGGATGGCCGGGTCGCCCTCGAGCAGCCAGTCGATCACGTCCACCGCGCACAGGCTAGAAGGGGCCGCCAGCCAACGGCAGCTCCGGCGGGCAGCGTTCAATAGATGATGTCCAGCGCGTAGCGCAGCGCGCGGTCGAGCTGGGCCCTGGCGACTTCGTCGAGGTGACCGACCGGTTCGGCATCGAGGTCGCCGAGCGGGACGGTGATGACGTTGTCGCACGAGATCACGCACGGCTCGGGAAGGCCGTGTTCGGGTCCGAGCTCTACCTCTGAACGGATGCCGCGCATGGTTCGGGTGATGGGCGCGCAGGTGACGGCGGTCAGCACGCGGATGGCCGCATCGCGAGTGAGCACGCAAACGGGGCGCCGGCCGGCAGGCGGGCCGAGGTCGGCCCACACGATGTCGTTGCGGGCTACCACGCGGGAGCGGTTCGGGCGGCGAGCCGGCGCGCTGACTGGAGCAACGCCGGATCGGCAGGCTGGCGTTGGTAGGCGGCAATGAGGTCACGGTCGGCTCCGGCGAGCTCATCGGCGGCGATGACCGCTTGTGCGCCCCGGCGGAGCAGCTCGGATCGACTGGTGCCCAACCGGGCTGCCAGCTCGTCGAGTTGCCGGACGAGGTCGTCGTCGAGTTGTACGAGCACCTCTCGTCGAGCCATGACCATATGCTAACTCCAATGGTCAATGGACCATCCGGTTCGGCGTCGAGAGGCAGGGGTCCGTCAAGCGTCGCTGAAGGCTTCGTGGAGGAGGGCTTGCCACCATTCGGCGAAGCGAAGTTGGAAGGTGGCGAGGGGGAAGCCGTGGCGGGCGGCGCTGGCGGCCGGGACGGAGTCCCAGCCGTAGTGCTCGACCGTGACACGCGTCTGGCCGGGTTCTGTGGCCTCGAACGTCACGTGCAGCTCGGTGGTGACATCGGTGGGGAAGTTGGCCTGACGCCAGGTGAGCACGAGCTGCTCAGGCGGATGCCAGCGGGTGATGGTGCCGATGACGAACATGGAGCCATCGGCGTAGGTCTCCACGAGGCGACCACCCACGCCCGGCTCGAAGCCGAGGGTTCCGTTCTGCTCCTCGGTGAACTGGAACAGACCGTTGGGTCGCCACCACTGACCGATCTCACCGGTGAACCGCTCGAAGGCCTCGCCTGGCTCACACGGCACCCGCATGGCGACAAGCACGCGGGATCGTTCAGGCTTCATGCTGGCGACGGACGTAGGCGCCGAAGGCGTCGAGTTGATCGCTCCAGCCCTGCTCGGCCTGTTCCAGCCATCGTCGAAGGCCGGTGAACGCGGCGGCGTGCAGTGCGTAGACGCGCACGCGGGTGTCGAAGTCGGGATGGGTGTCGCTGACCAGCCCGCCCTGGCGCAGCACCCGCAGATGCTTGCTCATGGTGGGGGCGCTCACCCCCACCAGCTCGGCCAGTTCCCCCGACCGGCGCGGGCGCTCGGCCAGCAGCTCGACGGCGCGGCGGCGCACCGGATCGGCCAACGCCGCCCAGGCCACGTCCTCCGTCGCTGCTGCGGCGGCGGTCACGCCCAGGCGGTAGCCGTGATCGGCTGACCGATGGCCGTTTCGGCCTCGGCCCGCGAGACGTCACGCACGTGCTGGGCAAACGTCCACATGTGGCCCTCAGGATCCAGAACCCGATACGTGCGATCCCCATAGAACTGGTCCTCGGGCTCCTGCTGGACCACCGCGCCGGCACCACGGGCTCGGGCAAAGTGCGCATCCAGGCCATCGGCCAGCTGGACATGAAGGCATTGGGTGTTGGCGCCGTCCAGCCCCAGGGGGCTCCGGACCGTCGCCGTCCATTCGCCCCCCACCATCACCCGACCCCGACCGGCCAGCGCCAGCTCGTAGTGGCACATCTCGGGTGCCTCAGGCGGCCCGTCGATGGCCATCGTGATCTCGAAACCGAAGGTGTCGACCAACCACGTCAACGCCGCCTTCGGGTCGCGGTAGTGCACGCTGGCCGTGAACGTCGTGTCATCCATCAGAGAATCCTTTCGCCAGGGCACAATCATTGCCATACTCGGCAACTATCTGTCAAGGGCATCAACCGAACTTGTCGCCGTACACCGCCTCAATGCGCTGGATGTCGTCGGCGAGCACGTCGGGTCGGCCGCAGCCGATGGCGACGAGGCGGGCTTGATGCCGTAGTTCGAAGGTCCGAGCGCCGAGGCCGGCGGCCTGGAGCGACTCCACCAGGGATTCGATCGTGGCCAGCAGGTACAGGCAGACGGCGGGTTGCGTCGCGCCCGCTCGGCGAGTCTCGTCGAACGCGACCTGGATCAGCTCGTGATGCGACGGTTGCTGCGCCAGCACGACACGACGAGAATCGTCGACCGTGACCGCTGGCGGCGGGTCGTGGCGGAGCAGCTCGGAAAGCACGGCCGCAGTGTGGAAGATCGCATCCTGCGCAGTGGTCGGGTCATTGACGCCCGGCGACAGGGCTTTGACGGCGACGTCGACGAGCTGGCGCAGTCCGTAGGTCACATCTTGCTGCATTGTCCTGGTCGCTCCGATCACGAAGGCGGCACGAACCGCATCCCCGATCTCCGTGTCCTCCACCGGCGGCGAAAGAGCGACGAGACGGGTGTGCTCCATCGCGTACCGACCCGCATAGGTCTCGACGCGGGCGGTTCTGCCTTCCGGCAGGCGGGCGAGCAGCATCGCCGTGTCGATCTGTTGGACCCACCCGGAACGGTCGGCTCTGACCACGGTGACCGGCTCTGCACATGGTGACCCGGTCGCCTCGGCGTGGACGGTTCCCGGCTCGGTCGGCGCCCATTCGGCACGGATCAGGTCGGTCGTTTCGCGGCGTATTCGTTCGAGGATCTCGCTGACATCCATCGCGTGAGCGCTGTGGTTGATGAACGCGACGATCGCGAGGATCGTGGCGGTACCGAGCACGACCGCGACGGCGACAGAGATGTTCGGGACCACCGGGTCGCCGCCCTGTTCGAGTGCCGAGCGCACTGAGCGCAAGACCACGACGCAATACGTGAACGTTCCCACGACGAGCGCCATCACGCGCTTGTTGAACGGGTCCCTGAACAGCGTATGGACGACGCGTGGGGAGTACTGGCTCGAGGCCAGTTGGATGATCAGCAGAGAAATCGAGAACGCAATCCCGGCGAAGGAGATGGTTGCACCGGCGATCACACCGAGCAGCGTTCGAGCGCTCTCCACGGTCGATGAGAATCCGAGCGGAAGCCCGGCGAGTGTGGTGTCGAAGCGGCGGTCGACGGCGAGAGCGGCGAAGCCGAGCACGGCAGCGCCGATCACGGCCATCATCGGGACAAAGAACAGGCTGGAACGAAGCCGTTCCACCAGCGAGCTGAGCCGGAGCTTCACTGGTTCGACCCGTTGTTACCGGGTGGGTTCGAGCGTAGGTTGCGAGCGGGCGTCAGCGATGGGTCGCCGTAGATCGCGGCGCACAGGCTCGGGGTTGCTTGGAGGGCGACGATGTTGGCGGGCATCTCGATGCCCTCATGGTCGAGTCGAAACTTGACGGCTTTGATCGCGGCGTCGAGGACGGTGATCGACGAGTGGCGGCGTGAGTCGGTCCAGAGCATGGCCCGGATGTTGACCGTCGAGACGCCGAGCTCGTGCACCAGCGCTTCGGGCGGCGGATCCTGCTCGATGCCGTCGACCGTGGAGAGTGCCTCGACGATCGCTCGGGTGGCTCGCCCTGGGTCGTCGTCGTAGCCGATGCCGACGTCGAATTGAAGCCGGTGGGTGTCGTGGTGCGTGTGGACGAGGATCACGTTCTTGTAGACGTCCCGGTTGGGGATGATCACGGATTCGCCGTCGAAGGTCGTGATCCGTGTCTCACGGATGTTGATCTCAGTCACCGTGCCCGATTGATCGACGACGTTGATCTGGTCACCGGATCGGAACGGTTGCCGGAACAGCAGCAGCACACCGGCGAGGGTGTTCTCGAGGATGTCTTGGAAGGCAAACCCGATGGCGACCGAGAAGAACCCCAGACCGGCAAGCACGTTGACCGGCTTGACGGACGGGAAGGTGACTGCGAGTGCGACCAGCACGCTGATGATCACGAGCACCCAAGAAGTCAGCTTGCTGATCACATTGGCGAAGCTCGGCGTGCGTGACCGTTGCAAGCTCGTACGCATCGACCAGCGCACAGCGCGACCGATGCCCCACCCGACCGTGACGATCACGATCGCGACACCGAGTCGCGGCAGCGCGTCGAGCAGGGATTCCCACAGCGAACCGGCTGACGAACTGATCTCCTCGGTCGGTGCCGCCGTTCGAGTCACCATCGCATCGACGCCGCCAATGGGCCGTCCATCATGGCCAAGTGGGGTACGACGACGATCTCGGCATCGGTGGCGAGAGCGGCGACGATGGCTCGATCGATCAGGCGGGCGCCGTCAAGCCAGGTCGGGTCGTCGTGTGTCGACGTGGCGTCGTCGTGGACGAGCAACGTGTCGACGCGGCCCTCGCGGAGCGCGTTGATGATCGTGTTCGAGTCGATCGACGCGGTGCCGCTGGTCAGACCGGCGCGCACGAGCTCGGCGGCGGCGCTCACTCGTTCTGCGACCATCGTCGAGAGCAACCGGACGACCTCGTCGGCAATGCGTTCCGGTGAACCGGCGTCGATCCTGACCGCGATGTCGGCGACGTCGGTGGGGAGGGACTCGAGGATGAACGTCTGAGCACGGATGTCACCCGCAACGGCGACCAGGTGCGCACCGACCTTCCGGGCGAGCGTTGCGACTGCGTCGGCGACCTGGCGAGAGTTGGCTTCCCAGGTGTTCTCTGCACGCTGCTGGAACCGGTGCTGCGACCATCCGCCTGGATGGCCTCGATGGATGTGCACCGTGGAACCCTCTATGGTCTCGGTCGCGAGCACGTTGCCGCCATCGAAGGCGGTCAGGTCGGCACCGGCGCGGTCGGCTTCGACGACGACATGGGCGATCACGCGTTGTCTGGATTCGATGACCGTCGCCCACCGCGGCAACGCCCCTTCGTGAACGGTCGTCGCCGAGACCGGCTCGTCGAGCACTTCGATCAGGGTCGATCCGTGACGAGCGTGGACGATGACCAGGGATGCGCCGTCGCTGTGATGATGCCCCTTCACGAACTCATCGAGCTGTTCCAGGTCGTCGTCGTCCCAGTCGCCGGAGAGCTGGCGGCGCGCGTTTCGCCATTCGAGCTCGAATCTCGCTCGCGCGTCGTCGAGGTTGCTCGGCGTCGGGATGGTGATGGTGGCGAACCAGTCAGACTCGTTGGTCACGGCTCGCAGGTCAGCGTGGGCTGTCATCGCTGGCGACCCCCCGGACGATGTTCATCGATGGCGAAGCCACCGGCGTTCAGAAGGGATGCCGATGTGGTCACGGGCATCGCGGTGGCGGTGTGACAATGATCGAGGGTGATGACGCTGAGGCTGCCGTCGGTCTCCAACACGACCGCCGCGACCGATTCGAGGTCGCCGCAGCCGCTGGATCGGATCGCCTGACATATCTCGTCGTGGGTCAGCCGCGCCTTCGCCAGTACCGCGTCATCGAAGCGGCCATGGTCGAACACGACCGCCGCGTCGGAGCGCACCAGCCGGCGCGCCAACGGCACGTGCACTGAGCACCACGACACGGCCCACTGTGCGGTGATGAGCACGGCGACTCCTGCGATGCCGTCAACCAACGACACGTCGCTCGACAGCGCGATCGTGGCCAGCACCGAACCGAGGGCGACGGTGACCACCAGATCGAACGCATTCAGCTTTGCCAGGGTGCGCTTGCCCGACAGCCGCAGGGCGACCACCATCACCGCGTACGCCGCCGCACCCATCACGAGAACCCGAACCGCGTCGGACCAGCGATCGAACAGCATCGAGTCGCTCACGACCCCGTTGCCGGGACAGGCTTGTCAACGACGAGCGCGTACGAGCCGAGCGAGCACGACCCGTCCGGCCCGATGGGAGCCTGATCGGTGACCACGCGCACCGCGACTCCTGAGTCCGTGTCGAACTCGACGTCGGCGACGGTGCCGACCTCTTGCCCGTCGACGGTCAGTACCCGGGTACCGATCATGGTCACCGCACCCATGACGGCCGCCTTCTGATGGTCGTTGTCGATGGTCGACAGATCTGCTGCCGACGTCACGGAGGCGATCATCTCTGCAGTGTCGGACGCTCGCGCTCGAACCAGGTTCATTGCCCGCCCCGATCCGACACTCGCGACGCCAACACCGCACCAGCCAGCCGAGAACGGCTCGCGAGGATGATCGCGATCACCACGATGCATCCACCAGACACTCACGCGAACGACCTCCTCCAACTGGCTGGGTGAACCGCCTCGCCGCCGATGTACGCGGCGCCGGCGGCCGATGACTTCGTAAATGCCCAAAAAGTCAGCTGCCGAAACGACATCGATATTGCGGTCGTGACACAATCCGGCGCGGGTACGCCTCGCTTGGGCTCGTGAGCCCCGCCGTGCCCGCCGAACACCGCCCGATCGCCGTCGGCAGCGCCGACCATCGCTCAGACGGGACCACGACCTGGCTGCCGGCGGTGGCATCCGAGGCTCCTGCCGCCTGCGACCCAGCGGACCGCCAGTTCAAACAACCGGCGTCAGAGGGGCAACGGCGCCGCCGAACCGAGTTCGCTCATCGCCGTCTCCGATCGTGCGAGTTGCGTTCAAGGGCGCCGACGAGCACGGCGTCCACGATGCGGTCGGCGGCCGACTGGTCGAGGGGCGCATGTTCAAGCAGGAGCCGATACCAGGAGGCGCCCAACAACAGGTCGATCAACACCTGCAGGTCGAGATCGGCGCGGAGTTCACCACGGGCGATGCCACGTTCGAGCACATCGCCTATCGGGCCCCACCATGCTCGATGGAGAGCGACATAGGAGTCGTGAAAGGCAGGATCGAGTTGTGCTTCAGCCATAAGGGTGCGATTGGCGAGGGCCGTGCCGGTTCGCGGCGTGGAGTTGAGCGCGAACACGGGTCGCATGATGGCCAGCAGGTCGTCGCGTACATTGCCGCTGTCGGGCGGGGGCACGCGCTCGTCACCGACCGACGTGAAGGCCTCGAGCACGAGCGCCCCTTTCGACCCGTTCCACCACCGGTAGATCGTCTGCTTGCCGACGCCCGCACGCTTCGCCACGCCTTCGATGGTGAGGTTGCGGTACCCCTCCTCTTCGAGCACCTCGACGGTCGCCCGCAGGATGGCGGCGTGGCTGGTGGCGCGCCTGCGGGTCAGGTCGGGTGCGGGGCGCTCGGTCACGACATCAGTGTTGACGAGACGCACCGTATCGTCAAGACTCTGAACGAGACGGACCGTCTCGTACCACTGGAGGTTCCCATGGCAGTCACCGACCGATGCCCGCCTACCGTGCTCATCACCGGCGCCGCCCGCGGCATCGGCGCCGCCCGCGGCATCGGCGCCGAACTCGCCTGGCAACTCGCCCAGGACGGCTACGAGGTGTGGGTGGCCGCGCGCGACCTCGACGCCGCCACACGTCATGCCGAGTCGATCCGAGCGGCCGGACGAGCCGCACGCGGCGTGCAGCTCGATCTCGACGACCCCACCTCGATCAACGACGCCGCGGAGGCGTTCGGCGAGCGGCCCCTCGATGTCCTCGTGAACAATGCAGCCCGCTTCGCCGGCTGGACCGAGACGCCGTCGGCCGCCGATCTGGTGCTGTCCCGTGCGGTGATCGAGACGAACCTGTTCGGCACGTGGCGCACCATCCAAGCCTTCCTGCCCGCCCTGCGCCGAGCGCCCTCGGGGCGCATCGTCAACGTCGGCTCGGGCGGTGGCTCGCATGGCGACACGGCGTTCGGCCTGTCCGCCCACCCAGCAGCGGTCAGCTACGCGGTGTCCAAGGCGGCGCTCCACGCGCTCACGGTGAAACTGGCCGTCGAACTGGCAGCAGACGGGCTAACCGCCGTCGCCGCCGACCCGGGCCTCACCGCGACCGCACCCGGCATGGAGACCATGGGCGCCCGACCGGTCAGCGACGGCGCCCGCAGCATCCTCACCGCCGTCCTCGCCGGCGACAACGGCACCTTCACGCGTGACGGCCAACCACTCCCGTGGTAGCACCACGCCGACGTGCAGGCTCGGCGCCTGGGTCTCGTGCATCGGGTGTCAACATCTCTTCGGTCGTAAAGGCACGACGGCCCGTTGGGACTCTGTTGCGCCGCGTGCGGCACCGGTACGTGCGACGGGACCGTGCTGACCCGACCGGTGGACGCACCGGACGCCCGACGACGCTGATGTGTGCGCCACGACCGATGAGTTCGCGCCATGGCGACCGTCTTGTCTGGCTGAGGGGACCGCGGTCCCGTCCATCGAGAGGAGCAGCTGATGTCGACACCGTCCAACGCCGAAGAGGTCGCCGTTCCTCCCATCGTGGACCAGCCGACCTGGGAGGCGGCCCTGGCCGAGCTGCGAGTGCGGGAGAAGGCCGCCACTCGTGAGCTCGACGCCATCGCCGCCGCTCGCCGCCGGCTCCCGATGGTGGAGCTTCCGGACTACATCCTCGAGGGGGTCGACGGCCCGGTCCGGCTCGTCGACGTGTTCGAGGGCAAGCCGCAGCTGATCGTCTACAGCCACATGTGGTTCCCCGGCGAAGAATGGCAGTGCGGGGGCTGCACGGGGTTCACCAGCCAGTTCACCCGGCTGGAGTTCCTCGACGGTTACGACGCCCGCTTCGTCATCGTCACCCAGGGCCCGATCGACGAGGCGCTTGCCTACAAGGCGAAGGTCGGCAACAAGATGACCTGGTACTCCACGGCCAACAGCCCGTTCGGCGCGGACATGGGTGCCCCTCCAGGCGGTGGCTTCCAGGTGAACGTGTTCCTGCGCGTCGGCGACACCGTGTACCGGACGTACAACACCCAAGGCCGTGGCACCGAGCAGCTCAGCCACAGCTTCCCCCTGATCGACCTGCTGCCCTACGGGCGCCAGGAGGAGTGGCAGGACTCGCCCGAAGGCTGGCCCCAGTCACCTACCTACAGCCGCTGGGCCCCGCCGCAGGCGTTCGCCCACTACGCCGAGCCGGGCTGAACCTTCAGCTGACGAGCTGGACGCGCTCGCCCTTGGCGTTGGCCGGCGCATGGGCGATGTCCTGCGGACCGAACTGCTTGGTCCAGCAGGCGAACTCGAGCAGGACGCCGTCGGGGCCGCGGAAGTACACCGAGCGCACGAACACCCCGTCGTGCATCTCCGTGGCCACCGTCGACTCGCTGTCGTCGTGGTTCACGACCCGGCTCACGGCGACGCCCTTGTCCTTCAGCCGTTGCACGTAGTCGTCGAACTTGTCGACCGGCACGTCGAAGGCGACGTGGTTCATGGAGCCGTGCGCCGAGACGATGCTGCCGCTGCCGGGCAGGTGGGCGGCGGAGGCGATGCCCGGTGCGGCCGCGGGAGCATCCGCGAACCAGAAGAACGCCAGCGAATCGCCATTGCCGATGTCGAAGAAGAAGTGCTGGCCGCCGCCTGGGATCTCCAACGTCTTGATGAGCGGCATGCCGAGCACGTTCGTGTAGAAGTCGACCGTCTGGGCCATGTCGCTGCACACCAACGCCAGGTGGTTGATGCCCTTGAACTCGAACTCGGTGTTGCTCCCCATGGCCCGTCCTCCGGAGTCGCTGAAGCGGATGCATCTACGGTACGCCCAATGACACGAACTCGACAGATCCCCCGTCAAGAAGCGTCCGACCGTGTGCTGCCAGTCTACGAGCGACTGTTCGGCGATCGCGACCCGGTGGCCGAACCGGGGACGGCGACCGGCACCCCGGGGAACTGGTGGACGGTCTTCGCCCAGGCCCCCGACCTGCTCGATCACATGGTCGCCGGCTTCGCGCTGTTCTCCAGCGCTGATCGTGAGCTTCCGGCCGACCTCCGTGAGCTCGCCCTCACCCGTACCGGGTTCGCCGCCGGCAGCCAGTTCGTGTTCAGCCAGCACTGCAAGGCGGCTCGGCGCGCCGGCGTGAGCGAGGAGCAACTGGCGGCCATCCCGGCGTGGACCGTGGCCGACGTCTGGTCGCCGCTGGAGCGAGCGGTGCTGGCCTACGCCGACGAGATCGTGCTCGGACAGGGCCGAGTGCAAGACGCCACCTTCGCCGCCTTGACGGAGGCGTTGAGCGAGGTCGCGGTGATCGAGCTCACCTACGCGGTGACCACCTACCTCCTGCACGCCACGATGTGTCGGGCGCTGCGGCTCGAGTACGACGACGTGGACGAGCGGATCGTCGAGATCGCCGCTCCCGGCGGCGCCGACGAGGACGTCATGGGCACCATCTCGATGCGGGCCGAGCCCGACCGCACCTAGCGCACGAACCGGCGGTTGCGTCAGCAGCCCGAACAGCGTAGGAATCCCGTCCATGGCTCTGCCCATCGCGCCCGGTACCTACGGCATCGACACTGCGCACTCACAGCTCGGCTTCTCGGTGCGTCACCTTGGGATCTCGGTCATCCGTGGCACGTTCGACCGCTACGGCGGTGCGCTGTATGTCGGCGACGACCTCGCCAGCACCGTCGTGGCGATCGAGGCTGAGATGGCATCGATCAACAGCGGGAATCGTGATCGTGATGAACACATGTACGGCGAGGATTGGTTCGACGTCGTGAATCACCCCCAGATGACCTTCCGTTCGACGTCGATCGTCGACGCGGCGGGCGGGTACACGATGACCGGCGACCTCACCATCAAGAAGATCACCCACTCCGTGACGTTCAACGCCGTGTACAACGGCTCCGAGACCTTCCCCATGGATCAATCCACGCATTTCGGCTTCGAGGCGTCGGGTTCGATCAGCCGGACTGCGTTTGGTGTGAGCTACGGCGTTCCGCTCCTGAGCGACCAGGTCAAGCTGACCCTCGACGCCCAGTTCATCCGCCCTCCAGCAGACGCCTGACCCCTCGAAACGGCGCCGGCAGTCCTCGTAGTAGACATCGGCAAGCGAATCGGTCCCCGGACCGCAAGCCCGGAGGGATGCATGGCGACGGAGATCTTCCTCAAGATCGGTGACATCAAGGGCGAGTCCACCGACGACAGGCACAAGGACGAGATCGAGGTGTCGTCGTGGAGCTGGGGGGTGAGCCATAGCGGTTCGATGGCCGGCGGCACCGGCTCCGGCGCCGGCCGGGCCCACGTCAGCGACCTCAGTTTCACGCACCACTTCGACAAGGCATCGCCCCTCCTGATGCTGGCCTGCACCACCGGCCAGCACATCCCAGAGGCCACGCTCGTCGAGCGGAAGTCGGGCAAAGGCCAGCAGGAGTTCCTGATCGTCAAGTTGTCCGGCGTGATGGTGACGTCGGTGCAGGCGGCGGCGAGCGCCGACGGCTTGGAGGATGCGACGAGCCTCCGGTTCGCCAAGGTCGACCTGGAGTACAAGGCGCAAAGAGCCGACGGCTCACTCGATGCCGGCGTCCACTTCACCTACGACGGCGCCACCCACAAGGAAGGCTGATCGCCGCCTTCAGCAATCGGCCATTCCCCCGGTCAGTCTCGGGGCAGCCGGACCGTTGCCGTGCCGGGCATCAGCACGGTGCCATCGCCGTCGGCCGCCCACACTTCCAGCTGTACGACGTCGCCCTCGATGGCGCACACCTTGCCGCCGAAGATGTAGTCGTGCTCTGGCACGGCGGAGCGCCGGTTCTGCCACGTGAGGGTCAACATGCGGCCGCGGGGGCCCGCCCAGTCCGTGACGTACTGGCTGAGCCACGCCCCTTGGAGCGGGCCGTGGACGATGATGTCGGGATGGCCCTCAGTGAGGGCGTAGTCGCGGTCGTAGTGGATCCGGTGCGGGTTGTGGCTCGCGGCGCTGTAGAGGAACAGCTGGGCGCGTGAGGCGTTGCGGATCGCCGGTTCCAGCTCCTCGCCGACGGCCACGTCGCGCGTGAGCCGTTGGGCGCTCATCGGGCGATGCCGACCAGTCGGGACACGGCCACGATGTCGTCGTGCTGGTTCGTGAACGTGGTTTCGTAGTGGAGCAGCACGAACGGCCCGGACCGCCCGTCCTTCTCCTCGACGGCGCCGAGCCGGCGTTGGGCGGTGACGGTGTCACCGACCAGGACCGGCAGCCGGAACTCCCACTCCTCGCCGCCGAACATGCTGCGCGACACCCCGAGTCGTACCTTCGGCCCACGATCGAGCCACAGGCCGTCCTGGCGCAAGTCGTCGAGGGTGCCTCCCTCCACGACGGCGTGGCCCACGAACGTCGGCGGCGCAACCAGGCCGGCGTAGCCGGCGGCGCGGGCGGCGTCCTCGTCGAAGTAGATCGGCGACAGATCGCCGACGGCTCGGGCGTAGCGCTGCGATTCGCGTCGAGTCACCACCGCCGACACCGGTGGCCCGAGCGGCTGGCCCACCATCGCGATGGTTTCGGGCGGGACGAGGGGAGCAGCAGCCATGGGCGCGGAGTGTAGGCACGGCCGCGACCGGCCAGCGTATCCGCGGCATCGGGCGCGAACGCGGCGCCGATTCAGCCGCCGTCGACGGTGATGGCCAGGAAGTCCCGGCGCCGGATGCGGTAGAGGATGTGGGCGCGCAGCGGGTTCCCGGCGGGGACGTTCGGGTGATCGAAGTCGTCGTCGGGATCATGGGTCATGCCCAGGCGTTGCATGACGCGCTGCGAGCGCACGTTCGTCGCCGCCGTCATCGACACGATCTCATCCAGACCGGCGCGCGTGAAACCGTCGGTCAATGCCGCACGAGCGGCCTCCGAGGCGTACCCGTGGCCCCACGCCGAACTGGCCAACCGCCAGCCCACCTCTACCGCCGGCGTGAAGTGCGCCGAGAACGTCTGCTCGGCGAGTCCGGTGAACCCCAGGAACTCGCCGGTCTCGCGCAACTCGAGCGCCCACAAGCCGTATCCGAGCCCATCGATCGCCGCCTGGATCCGCGCCGCCAGCGCATCGCTCTCCTCCCGCGTGAGGGTTTTCACGAAGTACTCCATCACGACCGGATCGGCATTCAACGCGGCGAACGGCGCGAGGTCGCCCTCTTGCCACGGCCGCAGGAGCAGTCGCGGTGTCTCGAGCACGGCTTCCCATCATCGGGCGCCAACCAGTGTTGGCGCAACGAACCCGCCGCGAACGGGTGGAGAGGCTGGGACGGATGGACTGTTGCCGCTGCGGCCCTGATCGGTACCGAGGAGGAAGCGACCCAGTGGCGATCAGTCGCCGGTGGCCCAGCCCCGCTGGAGCGGCGCGAAGTTCGGGGGACGTCGCTCGAGGAAGCTGGCGACGCCTTCTTTGAAGTCGGAGGCGGCGAGCGACTGCACCATGTCCACGTCCGACAGCGCGGTGGCGTCCTCGACCGACAGCGCCACGAGCTGCGTCCAGACCTCTCGCTTGATCGCCGCCATCGACGCGGGCGAGCAGTTCACGGCCATGTCCCGGGCGTAGGCCAGCGTGTGGTTCATCAACTCGCCCGGCTCGACCACGGCGTTGACCAAACCCATCTCGGCGGCTTCCTCGGCCAGGAACACCCGTGCCGACATCATCACGTCGAGGGCGCGTGCCGGCCCGATCAGCTTGGGCATCACCCAGCTCAGGCCGTGCTCGGCGATGAGGCCCCGGCGGGCGAAGGCGGTCGTGAACTTGGCGCCCTTCGACGCGAACCGGATGTCCGTCATCAACGCCTGCACCATGCCGATGCCGGCACACGCGCCGTTGATGGCGGCGATGACGGGCTTCGGCACCGTGAGGAGGTGGAACGGGCGCCGGCGCGGCCCCGCCTCACGCGGTTGCCCACCGCGTTCGCCGATTCCCTGCAGCATGTCCATGTCGGCCCCGGCGCAGAATCCCCGACCCGCGCCGGTCACCACGATGACCTTGACGTCCGGGTCCTCGGCGCACTGATCGACGTAGTCGAAGAACTGCCGTTCGAGGTCGCCCGTCCACGCGTTCAGGCGTTCCGGACGGTTGAGCGTGAGGACGGCGACACCGCCGTCTTCGAGGGCGTAGAGGACGTCATCTGCCATGCGCGAACCATAGACCCGGGTGCACAATCAGTCGTACTGCGCCGGCCGCGATGGCGGCGTGGCGGCATCGGAGGAGATGACATGGTCGTCTACCGCGAGCAGGTGTTGCCTCGTCTGCTGAACAAGGCAATGGACACGAAGCTCGAGCGGGCGATTCGCGCTCGAGTCTGCGGCGGGCTCCGTGGCGAGGTGGTCGAGATCGGTTTCGGGTCCGGCCTCAATCTCGCTCATTACCCGCCCGAGGTGACCAAGATCTATGCCATCGAGCCGTCCGACGTGGCGATGCGCCTCGCCGCGCCCGAGGATCGCCCTGTGCCCCGTCGCCGTGGTGCCGTCCGGGCTGACGGGGGAGCGCCTCGACCTGCCGTCCGAGTCGGTCGACGCCGTCCTGTCGACCTGGACCCTCTGCACCATCCCCGACCTCGACGCCGCCCTGGGTGAGGTGCGGCGGGTGCTCAGGCCGGCGGGGGTGTTCTGCTTCGTGGAGCATGGGCACGCACCCGATGCCGGCGTGGCCCGGTGGCAGGAGCGGTTGGATCCGCTGGAACGGCCCATCGCCGGCGGCTGTCATCTCAACCGGCGCATCGACGAGGCCATCATGGGCGCCGGTTTCGCCATCGAGCAGCTCGACACGTACTACGCCGGCGGCGCCCCGAAGCCCTTCGTCTACACCTTCGAAGGCCGGGCCCGGAAAACCTGACCCGACCGGCTGACCGCGAGGCCGTGACGGAAACCACCAGCTCAGCGGAAGTTCTACTGCGTTCAGCGTAGGCCGATTCCGTCTGTTCGCAGCTGGGCGCCCACGCAGCGTGAGCGGACACTGAAGTGGTGACAACAGCACTACTCGTGGCCTCAACTCGGTTCGCCCGGCGCTTCCTCGCCGTGCTGGCCATCCTTCTCACTGTCAGTGGACTGGCCTTGGCGGCCAACCCGGCCGCCGCCGGCGCCCTGCCGGACCCAGCCGGTGCCGAAGACGCAGTTCCTCGCCCTGCTCAACCAGGCCCGCAACAGCAACGGCGCGGGCCCCCCTGGCCAGTCGACGCCGCCCTCCACGGCGTCGCCCGCGACTGGTCGACGCGGATGTCGGCCACCTTCGACGCCAACGGCAACGTGACCGTCGACCCCGCCGCCCCCGCCGATTGCGCCAAGTCGGCCCTGTGCCACCGCCCCGACCTGCGCCAGGCCGTCGATGCCGCCTCCCCGGGCTGGCTCGGCGCCGGTGAGAACATCGGTGTCGGTGGCGACGTCCAGGCCCTGCACGACGGCTTCATGGGCTCCACCGGCCACCGGGCCAACATCCTGGGCGACTACGACCGGGTCGGCGTCGCCGTCGTCGCTTCGGGCAGCCGCATCTGGGTGACCTTCGACTTCGTCAAGGGCACGACCCCCATCGTCGCTCCCGCCGGCTCGAGCCCCGTGGCCGACCCCAATGCGGCCACGCCGGTCGCCGCCCTCGCCACCGACGGCCGCTTCACCGCCGCCACCCCCGAGCGCATCGTCGACACCCGTTCGAGCGGCGCCGTCGCCGCCGGTGGGACCCTCACGGTGGCCATGGCCGGCTCGGGCCAGGTGCCCGTGGATGCCCGTGGTGTCGTCGTGAACGTGACCGCCGTGGGCGCCGCCGCTGACGGCTACCTGAGCCTGTTCCCCTGCGGTGGCCCGACGCCCAGCTCCTCCACCCTGAACTTCACCGCCGGCGCCAACGTGGCCAACCTCGCCACCTCCGCCCTGGGTACCAATGGCGCCCTGTGCGTGTTCAGCAACGTCAACACCAACGTCCTGGTCGACCTGGCCGGCTGGTACCGCACCGGCGCGGGCGCCGCCTTCACCGGCCAGGCCCCGACCCGCATCCTCGACACCCGCTCGAGCGGCCAGCGCACCCAGGCCGTCGCCATCAACCTGGCCGGCCAGGTGGCCGCCGGCACGAGCGCTGTCGCCGTCAACATCACCGCCACCGAGCCCGTCGCTGCCGGCTTCGTCACCGCCTACCCCTGCGGCACTGCCCAGCCCGCCACCTCGAACGTCAACTTCACCGCCGGCGCCAACGTGGCCAACGCCGCCGTCGTCCCGGTCGGTGCCGACGGCACGATCTGCCTCGCCGCCTCGGCCCCCACCCACCTCATCGTGGACCTCGCCGGATCGTTCAACCCCGCCGGCGCGACGGCCATGACCGTCGTCACCCCGGCCCGCATCCTCGACACCCGCTCGGGCGTCGGCGGCTGGTCGGGTCGCCTGGGCGCCGGCCAGACCATCGACCTCGCCGTCGCCGGCCGCCCCGGTGTCCCCGGCTCGGCCCGCTCGGCCGTCTTCAACGTCACCGTCACGCAGTCCGACAAGGGTGGCTACGCCACGGTGTACCCCTGCGGCACGCCGATGCCGGTGGTCTCCAACGTCAACTTCAATGCCGGCGAGACCAGGGCCAACCAGGTGACCGTCGACCTCGGTACCGGTGGCAAGGCCTGCTTCTCCACCAACACCCCGGCCCACGTCATCGCCGACCTCACCGGCTACCTGAGCTGAGCAATCAGATCTGAGCACGTGACAGCCGATCGGGTCGCCCGATCGGCTGTCGCCGCGCCCGGGGTCGCGTCCCGCGGATCGGCCGCCGCCGCCACCCCCACCGATCGCGCGGCCTGCGCGCTTCGCCGCGGCCTGGCGCGTCCGAGCGCGCGGGCTGCGCGGAATCGGACACGGGCGGGCCCGGGCGCGGCGGGCGCGGCGGCGTCGTGGTGCTCTGGCGGAGACCTCGCTGGCGGCGACGCCCGATGTCGCTGACCGTGTGATCGGGGCTCCCGTCAGCGAACCGACGCGCGTTGTCCGTCACATAGGCGGTCCAAGCGAATCAGTTGCCACCACGGCCGCCCGGCGCCTGGCGCGAACCGGGGCCGGGCAGCGGGGAAGATGCCCTTGTGGAAGACCGGTCCGACGCCGATGTCATCGCCGCGTCGTTGGCCGCGCCGGTGCAGTTCGGCACCATCTTCGATCGTCACGCCACGGTCCTGCACCGCTACCTCGTGCGCCGGCTCGGGCCCGAGGAAGCCGACACCATGGTGGGCGAGGTCTTCCGGATCGCCTTCGAGAAGCGGGCCACCTACGACCTGGACCGGCCCACGGCGCGCCCCTGGCTCTACGGCATCGCCACCCACCTGCTGGCCAAGCACCGGCGTCGAGAGGCCAGACGGATCCACGCCACCGCCCGGCTGGCCGCCCAACGGCTCCCTCCCATCGACGTGACCGACGGTGTCAGCGACGCCCTCGATGCCTCCGAACGCTGGCAGCACGTCGCCGACGCCGTGACCTCGCTGCCCGAGCCCGAGCGCGACGCCCTGCTCCTGCACGTCTGGGAGGGCTTGAGCTACGAGGACGTGGCCGACGCCCTCGCCATCCCTGTCGGCACCGTACGGTCCCGCTTGCACCGCGCCCGCGGGCGGCTGCGCGAACTCGCCGGTGCCGGCGGGGGAGAAGGCGTCGAGAACACCGACGCCCGCCGTCCTGGGAGGATCGTGTCGTGAGCGACGACTTCGATCCGCTCCGGCGGCTGCGGCCCGACCGCATCGAGCCCGACGACCCCGGCGACCCGGCGGTGTTCTCCCGAGCGAAGGAGCGCTTCATGTCCACCATCGACGAGCACCATCAGCAGATCGGGACCACCACCACGCCGGACATCTACCCCCGGCTGGCCTACCGCGACGAGCTGGCCGCGGTCGAGTACCTCACGAGGGTCTTCCAGTTCGTGGAGGACCGCGAGGCCCGGGCCGAGTTCGACGGCAAGTACCTGTGCTGGCTGCGCATCGGCACCGGGGTGGTGATGCTCGGCCGGGCCAACCCCGACGTCCACCTCATCCACAGTCCCCTCGAGGCCGGCCTCACCACCGTGATGCTGAACGTCTACGTCCACGACATCGACGCCCATTACGCCCGAGCGGTGGCCGAGGGGGCCGACATCACGATGGCGCTCGACGATGCCTTCTTCGGCGAGCGCCGCTACGAGGCCACCGATCTCGAGGGCCACCGGTGGCACTTCGGCGAGCGGTTCGAGGACATCGTCGCCCGCGGCGGCCGCCGCCCCGAGCCCGACGACCCGCCTGCCTGAATCACCCGAGGGCCAACGCGAACGGTGCGGCGCCCGCACGGACGCCGCACCGTTCCAAGCGTCGAGGGTGATCGACCTCAGCCCTGCTGCAGGACCGCTTCGATTTCCAGCTGGATCGTCACCTTGTCGCTGAGGACCACGCCACCGGTCTCCATGACGGCGTTGAAGTCGACGCCGAACTCGCTGCGCTTGATCTCACCGGTGGCGGTGAAGCCGGCGCGCACCCCGCCGAAGGCGTCGGGGCCGAAGCCGCCGAGCTCCAGCTTCAGGGGTACCTGCTTGGTGATGCCCTTCATCGTGAGCTCGCCGTCGAGGATGAAGTCGTCGCCGTCGGGGCGCACGCCTGTCGAGTGGTAGGTCATGAGCTGGTGGGTCTCGACCTCGAAGAAGTCGGCCGAGCGGATGTGGTTGTCGCGGTCGACGTTGCCGGTGTCGATCGAGCTCAGCTCCACCGTGGCGGTGACGCTGGAATCGAGCGGGTTCTCGCCGGTGACGAGTTGGCCGCTGAAGGTGTTGAACTTGCCCCGCACCTTGCTCACCATCATGTGGCGGACGGTGAAGCCGACCTCGCTGTGCACCGGGTCGATGGCCCAGGTGCCGGCGACGTAACCCGGGATGGTGGATGTCTGCGCGTTGGTCATGAGGGGGGCCTCCGAGGCGATTGGTTGATACGTCAACAATAGCGCCGAATAGATGACATGTCAACCACCACCTGGGTAGGATGACCGCATGGACGAACCCCGCTGGCTCGACGAACGCGAGGCGCGGGCGTGGCGCGGGCTCATCTCCATGCAGACCCAGTTGCTGCGGCGCCTCGCGCGGCAGATGCAGCAGGACGACGGCCTGTCCGAGGCCGACTTCGAGGTGCTCGTCCGGCTGTCGGAGGCGCCCGACGGCCGTCAGCGCGTGTTCGAGCTGGGCCAGGCCACGCAGTGGGAGAAGAGCCGGCTCTCCCACCACCTGAGCCGCATGGTCCAGCGCGGCCTGGTCGTGCGTGAAACCTGCCCCACCGACAGCCGGGGCGCCTTCGTCCGGTTGACCGAGGCCGGCCGCGGCGCCATCGAAGACGCCGCGCCACGCCACGTCGCCCATGTGCGGCGTTGGTTCGTCGACGCCCTCAGCCCCGAGCAGCTCGATGCGCTGGCGGGGATCTCCGAGGACGTGCTGGCGGGCCTGGGCGAGACGCCCGAGAGCGGCCCGTGCACCCTCGACCCGACCGGTTGAGGATCGGCGCGCTAGGCCGGTCTCAGCCGCGGATGTGCTCCAAGCGCTCGATGGCCGGGCTGATCTTCTTCAGCTCGGGCATCACCTCCTTGGCGAACAACCGCATGCTCTTTTCGGCTTCGGCCGGGGGCATGCCGCCGTAGCGGAACACGCCGACGTAGCTGTCGGCGCCGACCAGATCGCAGAACGTACGGGTCTTCTCGAACACCTGCTCGGGCGTGCCCCACGGCTGCAGGCCGATGTAGAACTCGGTCATCTTCTCCTGGCCGCCGGGCTCGGTGAGGCGGTCGTACATGAGGCCGTGGAACTCGTAGCCGGGCGTCGACTTGAGGTGGGGCTTGTCGAACTCGTAGTGCATGATGATCGAGTCCCAGTAGCCGCTCAGCCAGGCGCGGGCCTGCTCCTCGGCCCGGTCGGCGTTGTCGTCGACGTAGGTCCAGCCGGCGACGATCGGTGACGGCGGCTCCTCGCCGTGGGCCTCGCGGTAGGTGGCGCGGTAGGTGGCCGTCTCCTCCTCGACGAGGTGCCAGGGCTTCTGCGGCACCACCAGCACGCCGGTGCCCAGCTTGGCCATGATCTCGGCCGACTCGGGAGAGACGGTGGCCGAGTAGGTGCGGCCCTTGAACGACTTGAACGGCGCCGGGTGCAGCGCCACGCGCGGCTGGTGGACGTACTCGCCGTCGTACTCCATGACGCCGGTCTCGAGGGCGGTGAGGATGGCCTCGGCGGACTCCTTGAACTGCTGGCGGGCCTGGGCCATCTCGACGCGGAACCCGTCGAACTCGACCTTGCCGGTGCCCCGCCCGAGCCCGAGGATGAGCCGGCCGTTGGACATGTGGTCGAGCATCACGATCTGCTCGGCCGCCCGCACCGGGTCGTGCCATGGCAGCACCAGCACCATCGAGCCGAGCTTCACCGTCTTCGTCCGGCCGGCCATGTAGGTGAGGAACTGCAGCACGTCGGGGCACATCGTGTAGTTGGTGAAGTGGTGCTCGACACTCCAGATCGACTCGTAGCCGAGTGGTTCGGCGAGGTCGGCGAGGGCGAGATCGGCCGCCCACACCTCCTCGTCGGAGAGCGTTCCTCCGAATGCCTGGAAGATGGCCGACATCCCAACGTGCATCGCGAACCCCCAAGGTCGACGCGTGAGCGCTGGTACGACGCTACCGAAACCCCGGCTGGGCGTCGAAAGTGCTCCGGTAGCCTCGTTTCGTGCCCGACTACCAGGCCCCGAAGGGGATGCGCGACGTCCTCGCGCCAGAGTCCGGACGCTGGGCCCAGGTCATCGCCACCTTCCACGAGCACGCCCGCCTGGCCGGCTTCGGTCTGGCGCTGACGCCGCTGATCGAGCACGTCGAGGTCTTCGAGCGCGTCGGCGAATCCACCGACATCGTCCGCAAGGAGATGTACGACTTCACCGACAAGGGTGGCCGGCACATGGCCGTGCGCCCCGAGATCACCGCCGGCCTCATGCGGGCCTTCGCCGAGCACCGCCCGCCCACGCCGTGGAAGGCGTGGACCGTGGGGCCGAACTTCCGCTACGAGCAGCCCCAGGCCGCCCGTTACCGCCAGCACCACCAACTCGACGCCGAGATCGTGGGGACCGCCGACCCCGACGCCGACGTCGAGATCATCGCCTTGCTCGACGGCTTCCACCGCGCCCTCGGGCTGCGACGCCGCACCCTCAAGCTCAACACGCTGGGCGACCTGGCCGACCGGCCGGCCTACCTGGACGCGCTGCGCGCCCACTTCGGTGCCCACGCCGCCGACCTCTCCGAGCAGAGCCGCCAGACCCTGCTGCTCAACCCGCTGCGTGTCCTGGACTCGAAGCGGCCCGAGGACGCACCGGTGATCGCCGCCGCCCCGCTCATGCTGGACTACCTCTCGCCGGCCAGTGCCGAGCACTTCGACCGGGTGCGGGCCGGGCTCGACGCGCTCGGCATCGCCTACGTGCTCGACGGCCGCCTCGTGCGGGGCCTCGACTACTACAACCGCACGCTGTTCGAAGTGGCGTCGGAGGCGCTGGACTCGTCGCAGGACGCCATCGGCGGAGGCGGTCGCTACGACGGCCTCGTGGAGCAGCTCGGTGGCCCGGCGGGCACGCCCGGCGTGGGCTTCGGCGCGGGGGTGGAGCGCATCTTGCTGGCGTGTGAGGCCGAGGGCGTCTTGACCGAGACGGCCACGACGGCCGACGTGTTCATCGTCGACACCGCCGGGGGCCACGACGCCCTCGTGCTCAGCGCCGAGCTGCGGGCCGCCGGCATCGCCGCCGACCGGGCCTACGACGGTCGCAGCATGAAGGCGCAGATGAAGGTGGCCGATCGTTCCGGCGCCGCCGTGGCGCTCATCGTCGGCGCCGACGAGGCCGCTGCCGGAGAGGTCACCGTGCGGACGTTGCGAGGTGAGCGGGGCGAGCAGGTGCGGGTGCCACGCGAGAAGGTGGTCGACTACGTGAAGGAACGACGTTGAGCATGCAGACCGCCTACCGAACCGACATGTGCGGCACGCTGCGCGCCGACGACGCCGGCCGCCAGGTCGTGCTGTGCGGCTGGGTGGCGCGCCGCCGAGAGCACGGCGAGCACCTCGCCTTCGTCGACCTGCGCGATCACACGGGCCTCGTCCAGTGCGTCGTGCCCGGCGCCCACGACCTGCGAGCGGAGTACGTGGTGCGGGTCAGCGGCACCGTGCGGCTCCGCCCCGAGGGCACGGTGAACACCAACCTCCCGACGGGCGAGGTCGAGGTGGGCGACTGCACGGTGGAGATCCTGAGCGTGGCCGACTCGCCGCCGTTCCCCATCGACGCGCGCGCCGACGACGTCGACGAGGTCATCCGGCTCAAGTACCGCTACCTCGACATGCGGCGCGAGCGCATGCAGCGCAACCTGCGCGTGCGCGCCGCCGTCAACGCCGCCATTCGCTCGGCCATGGAGCGCCAGGGCTTCGCCGAGGTGGAGACCCCCATGCTCATGCCCTCCACGCCGGAGGGGGCACGCGAGTTCCTGGTGCCATCGCGCCAGTCGCCCGGCTCGTTCTACGCGCTGCCGCAGAGCCCCCAGCTGTTCAAGCAGCTGCTGATGGTGGGCGGGTTCGACCGCTACTACCAGATCGCCCGCTGCCTGCGCGACGAGGACCTGCGCGCCGACCGCCAGTACGAGTTCATGCAGCTCGACGCCGAGATGAGCTTCGTCGACCAGGACGACGTGCTCGCCGCCATCGGCGAGGCCGTGCTCGACGCCGCCGAGGCCGTCACCGGGCAGCGTCCCGAACCCATCCCGCGCATCACCTGGCACGACGCCATGGACCGTTTCGGCGTCGACAAGCCCGACCTCCGCTTCGGCATGGAGCTGGTCGAGCTGACCGCGGTGTTCGCCAAGAGCGGCTTCAAGGCGTTCGCCGGGGCGCCGGCGGTGAAGGGCATCCGGGTGGCGGGCGGGGCGTCGGCGTACGGCCGCAACAAGCTGGACGGCCTCACCGACCGGGCCAAGCAGCTGGGGGCCAAGGGCCTGGTGTGGCTGAAGGTCACCGCCGACGCCACGTTCGAGTCGCCCGTCGCCAAGTTCGTGTCGGACGACGAGCGCGCCGCCGTGATCACCGCCCTCGGGGCCGAGCCCGGCGACCTGCTGCTGCTCGTGGCCGACGACTGGACCGCCGCCGTCGAGGTGCTCGGTCAGCTCCGCAACGACCTCGGGCGCCCGCCGGTGCACGAGGGTCCGTACCGGTACGTGTGGGTGGTCGACTTCCCCATGTTCGTCGGCGTGGACGACGCCACCGGGCGACCCAAGCCCGCCCACCACCCCTTCACCCGCCCCCATCCCGACGACATCGACCGGCTGGAGTCCGACCCCATGGAGGTGCGGTCGAGGGCCTACGACCTCGTGCTCAACGGTTGGGAGCTCGGTTCGGGCTCGATCCGGATCCACGAGCCCGAGCTGCAGCAGCGCGTCTTCGACCTGCTCGGCATCGACGAGGAGGAAGCCAACAAGCGCTTCGGCTTCTTCCTCACGCCCTTCCGCTACGGCGCCCCGCCCCATGGCGGCTTCGCCTTCGGCATCGACCGGCTGGTGGCCATCCTCGCCGGCGAGGAGAACATCCGGGAGGTGATCGCCTTCCCCAAGACGCAGTCCGGCACCGATCCCATGACGAACTCGCCCACCCCGGTCGACGATCGCCACCTGCGTGAGCTCGGCCTGCGCCTCCTGCCGCCAAAGTCATGAGCGAAGCGGCATGGACGACCCGGTCGTGAACGACACGTCCTGGCTGGTGGCCGACCCGGTCGTGGAGCGGGTCGAGCTGGACGCCGGATCGTGGGTCGATGTCGTGCGCGGCCTGGTGCCGGCGGCCGACGAGGTGCACGACGAGCTGGTGGCCAAGCTCACGTGGGAGCAGGGCAAGGTGTTCCGCTACGAGCGCTGGATCGACGAGCCCCGGCTGTACGCCACCCAGTCCGGCGACGCTCGCCACCCGTCGCTGCAAGAGGCGCAGACGTGGCTCATGCGCCGCTACCGCATCTCCCTGCCGGCCAGCGTGCCGCTGGCGCTCTACCGCGACGAGCGCGACAGCGTCGCCTTCCATCGCGATCGTGAGCTGCGCTGGCTGGAGGACACCGTGATCGGGGTGCTGACGCTGGGGGCGAAGCGGCCGTGGCTCATGAAGCCGCTCGGCCGCAACGGGCAGCGCACCTTCGACGACGACGGCGACACGACCGGCGTCGTCGACCTGACCCCCGGCAGTGGCGACCTGCTGGTGATGGGCGGGCGGTGCCAGGCGGCATGGCTGCACGCGGTGCCCAAGGTGCAGGGCCGGTGTCGCAGCCGGATCTCGGCGCAGTGGCGCTGGACGTCGCGCCGCGGCCGCCGCGACCCCAACCCGTCCTACTTCGCGCCGAGACACTTCAGCAGGTAAGTCTGGCGGCGCAGACCTGCTTCTCGGTGCGTGAAGCAGTCAAATTTGCTACTCGAGCGCGACGAGAACGAGCGGGGTGGGCCGTGACGACGCCCGACCCACGCCGCCCGATCGGTGTCGGCCGGCCACCGTGGTCGAGATCGGGTGGGCGGCGGCGCTGGCGCGCCGCCGTCCTGATCAGCGGCAACCGCAGTCAGAACGCCGAAACGTCACCGCATCAGCGCGGCGGCAGGTCCATCACGTCGGCCACCAGCTCGTAGGAGTGCAGGCGGGCGGCGTGGCTGTGCACCATCGTCGTGATCATCAATTCGTCGGCGCCGGTGTGGTCGGCCAGCTCCAGCAGCTCCTTGCGGACCCGCTCGGGGCTGCCGACGATGTGCGAGCCCGTCCACGACCGCGCCGTCTCCAGCTCCATGGGGGAGTACTGGTACGCCGCCGCCTCTTCCGGCGACGGGAACCGCCCCGGCCGCCCGGTGCGCAGCCGCACGAAGGCGAGGCGGTTCGAGCCCGACAGCCACTCGGCCTGCTCGTCGGTGTCGGCGCACACCACCGTGACCCCCAACATCACGTAGGGCTCCGCCAGGTCGGCCGACGGCCGGAACGCCCCCCGGTACGCCGCCACCGCGGCATCGGTGCCTTGGGAAGCGAAGTGGTGGGCGAAGGAGAACGGCAACCCGAGCACCCCGGCCACGTTGGCGCTGTAGTCGCTGGAACCGAGGAGCCACATGGCCGGCGAGTAGCCCAGCCCGGGCACGGCGGTGATGTGGCGGTACGGGTGACCGTCGGGGAAGTGCCCGCTGAAGTAGCCCAACAGCTCGACCAGCTGCGCCGGGAACTCGTCCTCGGTGAACGCCGCGTTGGAGCGGCGCAAGGCCCGGGCGGTGAGCTGGTCGGTGCCGGGGGCGCGGCCGATGCCGAGGTCGACACGGCCCGGGTGCAACGCCTCCAGCATGCCGAACTGCTCGGCGATCACCAGCGACGCGTGGTTCGGCAGCATCACGCCGCCGGAACCGACGCGGATCGTAGACGTGGCCGACGCGATGTGAGCCAGCAGCACGGCCGGCGAGGAACTGGCGATGCCCGGCATGTTGTGGTGCTCGGCCACCCAGTGACGCCCGTAACCGAGCCGCTCGACGAGACGGGCCAGTTCGATCGAGTTGTGGAGGGCGTCGGCGGGGGTGGACCCTTCGGCCACAGGGGCGAGGTCGAGCACGGAGAGAGCAGGCATCGTAGGGGGACAACCGGCGATGGCGGCCGGATGTTCCTCAGCGGGGCTCGGGCCCGTCGATGTGCCAGTACCGCCCGACCGAGGTGAGCCATGCCCTGTTGTCGAGCGGCGTGAGGCTCAGGCCGCTCGGCTGGGGGCTTCCGCGACCTCCTGCCGGTCCAAGAGGTACCGGGGTCGCGCCGGGCTCCCGTGGCGCTCGACCATCCGCGACGCCGACCACACCGTGCGCATCATGGACGGCTTGAAGAGCGTAGACGCCGGGTTGACGAGGTTCTGCACGAGGATCATGGCCGTGTTCACCTCCGGCGACACGCGCGCCGCCAGCAGCACGCGCCGCAGGTACCGGTTCCGGAGGCTCGTGCCGAACGGCTTCGGGCCGCGCACCTCGGGGTGGGCGAAGTCGGACCCGACCGTGACGGTCCACGGCGTGACGAGCACCTTGGCCACCCCCTTGTAGAAGGCCCGGACCAACCGCTGGTCGTTGTCGCCGCCGGCAATGCACTCGTCGAGCGCCACCGCTTGCAACATGGCGCTGCTCATGCCCTGGGCGTACACCGGGTTGAAGCTGCACACCGCGTCACCCAGGGCGACGAAGCCGGCCGGGACCCGGCGGAGCTTCTCGTACCGGCGGCGCTTGCTCGACACCATGCGATGGTGGGCGACGGAGCTGAGCACTGAGGCGCGCGCCAGCACCAGGGCCATCTCCGGCGCGGGCAGGGTGGCGGCCGACGCCCGGAAGCTCTCCTCGTCGGTCGGCGCGGGGGCGCCGTAGCTCGAGCCGATGGTGGCGATCCAGCGATCACCCTCGATCGGCAGCAGGAAGGCGGCCCGCTTGCCGTGAGGCGGTGATTCGAGGGTGACCGAGAAGGTGCCGTCGAGATCCGAAGGCGAGCGCTCCAAGAGCATCGTGGCGTAGCGCACGTCGGCGCGCACCTCGTCGACCGTGGGCGCGGGGAAGCCGATCTCGGCCAGCCAGTGCCCCGCCTGTGACGACCGGCCCGAGCAGTCCACCACGAAGTCCGCGGCGAGATCGGTGACGGCGCCGTCGTCGAGGACGCGCACCCCCCGCACGCGGTCACCCGTGGCCAGCAGTCCGCCGACGGACACGCCGCCGCGGATCTCCACGTTGGGCAGCGCCGCCAGCCGCCGGCGCACGTGGCCTTCCAGGAACGGCCGGCTGGTGTTGACCAGTTGCCGATCGAGCAGGCTCGGTGCTCGGTAACCGTCGGCCTGATAGAAGAATCCGCGATTGAAGTCGAAGGTGGCGGCGCCGTCGGCGATCAGCTCGCCCATGATCCCCGGGAAGAGGGACTCGAGGGTCCTGGCGCCGGCGGCCAGCAGCGTGTGGGCGTGGCGGTCCTGGGGGACGGCCTTGCGAGGAGTGGGACCCGCCGGCAGGTCGTCGCGATCGAGCACCGTGACGGCGTCGGCGTGATCGGCCAGGACGCGTGCCGTGGTGAGACCGGCCATGCTGGCGCCGATCACAATCGCGTGGTGGAGGCGGGGGTGAGACATCGTTGGCTCCTTCGATCGATCCTTCGATCGTCCGCTACGCACAGGCGAGCAGCGCGGTTCGCAAGAGATGTCGCGGCCTGCACTGCAACGCCGAGGCGTGCGGGGCACTCTGTAGTTCGTGGTGGACACAGCCGGACGAGTGGAGTCGGTGGCCGGAGTGGCGCCCGTCGCCAAGGGTCGGGCGGCACTCGCCGGTGCCGTCGCTGCCGGCGTGGCGTTGGGCATGGTGGAGCTGGCGGCGGGCGTGCTGCCGAACGTGCCGTCGTTCGTGGTGGCCATCGGCGACGTGGTGATCGACTGGTCGCCGGGCTGGTTCGTGCGCTTCGGAGTCGAGAACCTCCAGGCCAACGACAAGCCTGGGCTCATCTTCGGCATCGTGGTCGCGTCGTTGCTGATCGGCGTGAACCTGGGGCTGCTGGCCCGCCGCCACTTCGGCGCGGCGGCGGCCGGATTCGTTGTGTTCGGCATCCTTGGCGTGGCCGCCGCCAACCGCCTGCCGCTGACGTCGACGGCCTGGGCGCTCGTGGCCGCCATCGTCGGTGTCGCCGCCGGGATCGGGTCGCTGCGGGTGCTGCTGACCGTCGCCACCGAGGCGCCGCCGGCCAGCACCCGAGCGGCCGTCGACGACGCGCTAGGGCGGCGCACCTTCCTCGTCGCCGCGGGCGGCTTGGCGCTGCTGGCCGGCATGACCGCGCTGGTCGGGCGCAAGCTCCTCGACAGCGCCGCGAGCGCCGCCGACCGCCTGGGCATCGCGCTGCCGCGCCCGGCCACGCCAGCGGCACCCGTGCCGGCCGGCGCCGCGGTGGCCGTCGACGGGCTCAGCCCGCTGGTGTCGCCGAACGACGACTTCTATCGCATCGACATCGAGCTGAGCGTGCCCCACTACAGCGCCACCAACTGGAAGCTGGCCGTCACGGGCGAGGTCGACGCGCCGTACCAGCTCACCTACGACGAGCTGCTGGCGATGCCGATGGTGGAGGAGTACGTCACGATGGCGTGCGTCTCGAACGAGGTCGGCGGTCCGCTGATCGGCAACGCGCTCTGGCTCGGCGTGCCGCTGGCCGATGTCCTGGCCCGGGCCAAGCCGCATGCCGGAGCCGACCAGATCGTGGGACGCTCGATCGACGGCTTCACCGTCGGCATGCCCACCGCAGTCGCCCTCGACGGCCGCACCGCCCTGATCGCCGTCGGCATGAACGGCCAGCCGCTGCCCGACGCTCACGGCTACCCGATGCGGCTCGTGGTGGCCGGGCTCTACGGCTACGTGTCCGCCACCAAGTGGCTGACGGAGCTGCACCTGACCAAGTTCTCGGCCTTCGACCCGTACTGGGTGGAGCTGGGCTGGGATGCGATGGCGCCCGTGCTGGTGGAGTCGCGCATCGACGTGCCGCTCAACGGGCGCCGCGTCGCCGCGGGTCGCCAGGTGGTGGCCGGCGTGGCGTGGGCGCCGGTGGACGGGATCAGTCGCGTAGAGGTGCAGATCGACGACGGTGCGTGGGCCGACGCCACCCTCGCCGATGCCATCAACGCGTCGACCTGGCGCCAGTGGACGTTCCCGTGGGACGCCACCACCGGTCGCCACCGCGTGCGGGTGCGGGCCACCAACGGCGCCGGCGTGGTGCAGACGGCCGACCAGCACGAGCCCTTCCCCAACGCCGCCACCGGCTACCACCAGATCGTCGTCACCGTGGCCTGACGCGCCCACCCCTCCCGCGTACTGACGCGGTTATCGGTCATCTGTGACACTGGGCGTACATCAGTTCGCCGGAGGTGGCGTCGGTACGCTGGCGGGATGGCCGAGGACCTGTTTGCCTCGGCGGTGCGCGACCGCCTGGCGCGCCAGGCGCCGCTGGCCGCCCGGCTCCGGCCCCGCACCATCGACGACGTCGTCGGCCAGGACCACCTCCTGGCCCGGGGCCGCCCGCTGCGGGCCCTCATCGAGGAGGACCGCCTGTCCTCCGTGCTGTTCTGGGGGCCGCCGGGCACGGGCAAGACCAGCCTCGCCCGCCTGATCGCCGACTCGACGGCCAAGGCCTTCGAGCCGCTCTCGGCGGTGAGCGCCAGCGTGAAGGACGTGCGGGAGGTGCTGGAGCGGGCCCGGACCCGGCTGGGCGAGCAGGGCCAGGGAACCATCCTGTTCCTCGACGAGATCCACCGGTTCAACAAGGCCCAGCAGGACGCCCTGCTGCCGGCGGTGGAGGAGGGCCTGCTGGTCCTCATCGGCGCCACCACCGAGAACCCGTTCTTCGAGGTGAACCCGCCGCTGCGGTCGCGTTCGACGCTGTTTCGGCTGGAGCCTCTCGGCCGCGACGCGCTGCGGGTCCTGGCGGCGCGCGGGCTGGAAGCGGAGGGCTTCAGTGCCGCCGACGACGCCGTCGAGCACCTGGTCGATCGGGCCGAAGGTGACGGCCGCCAGCTCCTCACCGCGCTCGAGGTGGCGGTGGCCCTGGCCAAGGGGCGACAGCAGGACCGCGTCGACCTGGCCGATGCCGAAGATGCCCTCGGGACCCGCGTGCTGCGCTACGGCGAGGACGACCACTACGACGTCGTGTCGGCCTTCATCAAGAGCATCCGTGGATCCGACGTCGACGCCTCGCTGCACTACCTCGGCCGCATGCTGGAGGCCGGCGAGGACGCCCGGTTCATCGCCCGACGTCTCGTGATCCTGGCGTCGGAGGACGTGGGCATGGCCGACCCGATGGCCCTGGTGGTGGCCGACGCCGCCGCCCGTGCGGTGGAGTTCGTCGGGTTGCCCGAGGCGCAGCTCAACCTCGCCCAGGCGGTCGTCCACCTGGCCACGGCGCCGAAGAGCAATCGGGCCGCGCTGGGCGTCTGGCAGGCTCGCGAGGACGTGCGCAACGGCATCGGCGGCGAGGTGCCCAAGCACCTGCGCGACGCCCACTACCGCGGGCGCGAAGATGCTCGGCCACGGCAAGGGCTACGAGTACCCTCATGACGATCCCAGGGGGTGGCTCGACCAGCAATACGCCCCCGACGACGTGGTCGGGCGTCGCTACTACGAGCCCTCGACGCATGGCTTCGAGGAGGAGGTTCGCCGCCGGATGCAGGAGCAACGATGACCGCCGGAGACCTCGCCATCGTCCTGGGCACCGTGCTGTGCTCGCTCGGCTTCGCCGCCCTGGTGGTGGTGCTCATGCGGGTGCTGCAGGCGCTGCGGGAGGTGCAGGCCGAGGTGGCTCGGCTGCGGTCCGAGACCCAACCGCTCCTGGTCGACCTCACCACCGCGGTGGACGAGGCGCGCGACGACCTCGACCGCTTCGACCGCGTGCTCGGCTCGGCCGAGGCCATCTCGTCGAACGTGGCCGGCGCGTCGCGGGTGACGCGGCTGGCGCTGTCGGCGCCGATGATCAAGACGGTGGCGCTGGCCTCGGGCACGTCGCGTGCCGCGTTCGCGGTTGCGCCGCAAGGACCGGGCCCGATGAAGCGCCTCGTGTGGTTCACCGCCGGCGCCGCCGCCGGTGTGGGCGGCGCGGCCTACGCCAAGCGCAAGGCGCGCCAGGCGGCCGAGCGCTACAAGCCGGTGAACATGGCCAAGGGCGCCGTCGACCGGTTGGCTGATGCCATGCGCGAAGGCCGTGCCGCCATGGCCGCCAAGGAAGCCGAGCTGAAGGCCCGGGAGGAGATCGAGCCCGCGCCGGCGCCGCCCGTGCACGTGATGCTGGTGGAGTCGGTCGCCGTCGACCCGGCCCACCAACCGCGTAGCGGACCCCGCCGGCGCAGCCGCCGCTAGCGCGGCGTCCCCACCGCGTAATGGCCAAATCGGCTGTTGCGCACCCCCGGTAGGCTGGAACGACCATGCCGAGCCGCCCTCGAACCGCCAACGAGTTGCGCCGGGCGTTCACCGGCTTCTTCGCCGAGCGCGCCCACACGTTGGTGCCGTCGGCCAGTCTCATCCCGCACGACCCCACGGTGCTGTTCACCGTGGCCGGCATGGTGCCGTTCAAGCCGTACTTCGTCGGCGACGAGACCGCGCCGTACCGGCGGGCCACGTCGGTGCAGAAGTCCGCGCGAGCGGGCGGCAAGCACAACGACCTCGACGACGTGGGTCGCACGTCGCGCCATCTCGTCTTCTTCGAGATGCTCGGCAACTTCTCCTTTGGCGACTACTTCAAGGCCGACGCCATCCCGTGGTCGTGGCAGCTGGCCACCGAGGCGCTCGGCTTCGACGGCGACCGCATCTGGATCACCGTGCACACGTCAGACGACGAAGCCGAGCAGATCTGGCACGACGTCGTGGGCGTGCCGATGGAGCGCATCCAGCGTCTGGGTGACGCCGACAACTTCTGGCAGATGGGTGACACCGGTCCGTGCGGGCCGTGCTCGGAGCTGCACATCGACAAGGGGCCGGCCTACGGACCCGAAGGCGGCCCCCAGGCCGACCCGGCGGGCGAGCGCTTCCTCGAGTTCTGGAACCTCGTGTTCATGCAGTACGACCAGGCGCCCGACGGCTCGCGCACGCCGCTGCCGAAGCCGTCGATCGACACGGGTGCCGGTCTCGAGCGCATGCTCATGCTGCTCCAGGACGTCCCCACGATCTGGGACACCGACGTGCTGCGGCCCCTCATCGACCAAGCGTCGTCACTGACGGCGACGCCGTACTCCGACGCCTTCGACGACCGCTCCAGCTTCAGCTTGCGAGTACTGGCCGAGCACGCCCGCTCTGGCACCATGCTCGTGAACGACGGCGTGTTCCCGTCGAACGAGGGACGCGGCTACGTGCTGCGCGCGCATCCTGCGGCGCGCCATCCGCCACGCCTACCTCCTGGGCGCCGAGAAGCTGGTGCTGCCAGAGCTGGTCAGCACCGCCGTCGAGATCATGGGCGACGCCTACCCGGAGGTGCGCAAGAACGCCGGCTTCATCACCGACGTCATCGCCAAGGAGGAGGAGCGCTTCCGCCACACGTTGCGCACCGGCGTGGCCATCCTGGAAGACGAACTGGTCAGCGGCGCCGGGGCGACGCTGCCCGGCGCCACCGCGTTCAAGCTGCACGACACCTTCGGCTTCCCGCTGGAGCTCACGCAGGAGATCGCCGACGAGCGCGGCGTCACCGTCGACGTGGCCGGCTTCAACACGGAGATGAACGAGCAGCGGCGCCGGGCCAAGGACGCCCGCAAGGCCGCCGGCGTGGACGACGAGCGCATCGACACCTACCGGGAGCTCGTCGAGCAGTTCGGTACCACCGAGTTCACGGGCTACGCGTCCAGCGTGACCGAGGGCGTGCGCGTCCTAGCCGTCATCCCCCTCGGTGACGGCGTGGAGATCTTCCTCGACCGCACGCCGTTCTACGCGGAGTCGGGCGGCCAGGTCGGCGACACCGGTCAGATCACCACGCCCACCGGGCGAGCCGAGGTCACCGACACCACCTTCGCGCTGCCCGGTCTGCGCCGTCACGCGGCCCGGGTCGTCGAGGGCACGGTCACGGCCGGCCAGGAGGCCACCGCTGCCATCGACGCGTCGCTGGCGCGACGCCATCCGCCGCAACCACACCGGTACCCACGTCCTGCACTGGGCGCTGCGCGAGGTCTTGGGTGAGCACGTCAAGCAGGCGGGTTCGCTGGTGGCCCCCGATCGCCTGCGCTTCGACTTCAGCCACTACGCCTCCCTCACGCCGGACGAGATCGAGCGCATCGAGCAACTGGCCAACACCGAGGTTCTCTCCAACGATCCGGTGCGTGCCTACGAGACCACCAAGGCCGAGGCCGAGGCCATGGGCGCCATCGCCTTCTTCGGCGACAAGTACGGCGACGTCGTGCGCGTGCTGGAGGCCGGCCGCAACAGCCTCGAGCTGTGCGGCGGCACCCACGTACGGGCGACGGGCGACATCGGCACCATCAAGATCGTGTCCGAGGGCTCGATCGGCTCCAACCTGCGCCGCATCGAGGCCGTCACCGGCACCAACAGCGTGGCCCTCCTGCAGCGTGACGAGCGCGAGCTGGCGCGGGCGGCGCAGTTGCTGGGGACGTCGGCCGACACCGTGGTCGACGGCATCGAGAAGCGCCTCGAAGAGATCCGGTCCTTGCGCGACGAGCTGAAGCTGGTGCGGGCCAAGGCCGCCACCGGCCGAGCCGCCGAACTGGCGGCGACGGCGGTCGACGGCGTGGTCGTCGAGCGCGTCGACGGCCTGCCCACCAACGACGTGCGCGACCTCGCGCTGGCGGTGCGCCAGCAGCCCGGCGTGAACGTGGTGGTGCTGGGGGGGAGACCGACACTGGTGGCGCGGCGCTGGTCGCCGCGGTCACGCCGGTCAGTGGGCTGGTGGCCGGCGACCTCCTGCGCGACGCGGCCAAGGCGGTGAAGGGTGGTGGCGGCGGCGGCAAGGGCGACGTGGCCGTGGCCGGCGGCAAGGACCCCAGTGGCGTCGACGAGGCGCTGGCCATCGCGCGGAAGGCGGCCGGGCCCGGCTGATGGTCATCGTCGTGGCCGGCTGATGCGCGCCCTGGGCATCGACCTCGGCTCGAAGCGGATCGGGGTCGCGGTCAGCGATCGCTCCGGCACCATCGCATCGCCGCTCACGGTGCTCCAACGCACCGGCTCGCATCGGGAGGACCATCGGCGCATCCGTGCCCTGGTGGTGGAGGAGGAGGCCGAATGCGTCGTCGTGGGCCTGCCCCTGTCGCTCAACGGCAGCATCGGTCCGGCGGCGCGCGGTGCCATCGCCGAGGCGGAGGAACTGAGTAGCGTCGTCGGCGTGCCGGTGGAGACGTTCGACGAACGCCTGACGACCGTGTCGGCCGACCGCATGCTCATGGAGCAGCGGATGAACGCCCAGGCGCGGCGCCGCGTCGTCGACAAGGTGGCGGCCGCGGTGATGTTGCAGAGCTGGCTCGACGGACGGGCGGGGGCGAGCGCGTGAGCCAGTCGCAGCCGCCGGTGCTCGACGACTGGTCGGGCGACCCGTGGGACGTCGTTCCCGAGCTGTACGAGTTCGAAGGTGAACGGCCCCGCCGCAGCCGCCCGACGGCGCGCTACGTCGGCTTCGGGTTGCTGTTGCTGCTCGTGGTGATGCTGCTGGTGGCCGGCGCCGCCGGGCTGTGGCTCAGCCGCCAGCTCAACCCGCCCGGCACGGCAGGCGCACCCGTGAACTTCACGGTGAACGCCGGCGACACCATCGACTCGGTGTCCAAGCGGCTGAAGGCGCAGGGCATCATCACCAACGACGGGGTGTTCCGCTGGTACGCCGACCACAAGGCCGACGTCGACCTCCAGCCCGGCTACTACACGCTCAAGCCGCGCGACACCATGGGCAACATCCTGGCCGTGCTCCGCACGCCGCCGGCGCAGACCTTCGACAACGTGGTGTTCCCCGAGGGTTTCACCGTCACCCAGATCGGTCAGCGGCTGCAGGAGACCATCCCGCGCCTGCAGCAGGCGGCGGTGCTGCAGGCCGCCACCGACGGCTCGATCCGTTCCAAGTACGAGCCGCCCGGCATCAACAGTCTCGAGGGCCTGATGTTCCCGGCCAAGTACCAGATCGCCGGCAACGACACGGAGGCCAAGATCGTGCAGCGGCTGGTGACGCAGATGGAGCGGGTGGGCGCCGACCTGGGCCTGGACAAGATCCCGCCCGGTGACGCCTACAACGACCTGATCATCGCGTCCATGGTGGAACGCGAGGCGAAGACGGCCGCAGACCGGCCCAAGATCGCGCGGGTCATCCTGAATCGCATCGCGTTGGGCATGCCGCTGCAGGTCGACGCCACGCTGTTCTACGGCCAGGACCCGAACACGCCCTTCGCCCAGCTGCAGGCACTCGACACGCCCTGGAACACGTACCTGCACGTCGGGCTGCCGGTCACGCCCATCGCCAACCCCGGCTCGGCCAGCATCAAGGCGGTGCTGAGCCCGGCGCCCAACCCTGAGTCCTGCCCCACGAACACGCCGGACGAGCCGTGCGCGTTGCTGTACTACGTGCTGGCCGACGCCGACGGCAACCACGCCTTCGCCACCAACGTGCGCGACCACGAGGCCAACGTGGCCAAGGCCCGCGCCGCCGGCCTCCTCGGCTGACCCCTTTGGCGTACTGATTCGCTTTGACCCGCCCCGTGACGGACAACGCGCGTCGGTTGGCGGTGGGTGGGCCGACGGCGACGGTCAGGCGGCGGGGCGGGCGGCGACGCCGGCCGCCGGCTTGGATGCGTTGACGCCGGCGATGCCCATGGCGAACAGCTCCCGGTAGCCGTCCTCGGTCTCGTAGTGACCGCCGTTGGGCCACACCCAGATGGCGTAGCCGGCGGCCGTGGCTCTCGCGATGACCTCGGGCGTGAGCACGGTGAGGCCCTGGTACTCGGGCGGCAGTTGCAAGACGCGCATGCCGTCGGGCAGCGGGGTGTTGCTCAGCACCCAGGCGGTGCTGACCTGCAGTCCCGGTGACAGCGCCACCTCGGGTGCCAGTTGATGGAAGGTCGACAGCACGGCGTCGTCGAAGGAGGTGACGACCGTGCTGGCCTCGCGCCCGAGCGCCTTCAGCTCGGTGGCCAGTGCCGTAGCCACGGGCACCCCGATGCCGTCGTCGATGGTGCCCTTGATCTCGATGTTCAGCGGGAGATCCGCAAAGCGCGTCGCGATCTCGCGGAAGGTGGGGATGATGAAGTCGTCGGCGGTGTAACCGGGCGGCGGGGGCTTGGCACCCGTACGCACACCGCGCCACGTGTAGGCGCTCTCGGGTTGGCTCTTGCACGTGTTGCACGTCGTGTTGAACCAGTAGGCGTTGTCGAGGGCCTGTAGCTCGGCGGCGGTGCGGGTGGCCACCGGTCCGGTGGCATTGGTGGTGCGGTCGACGTCGTCGTCGTGCTGCACCACGAGCACGCCGTCGGCCGAGAGGCGCACGTCGAGGTCGAGCACGTCGACGCCGGCCTTGGCCGACTCCGAGAAGGCGTACGGGGTGGAGTGCGGGTAGTCGTCGTCGCCGCCGGCATGGGCCAGCACGATGCGATGCGTCAGCAGCTCGGCCACGGTGGCCGGGCCGGTTGGGCCGGCCGGAGAGGTCGGGGCCGATGTCGTCGCTGGCGCGGTCGTCGCGCCTGGCGCGGTCGTTGTGGTCGTTGCGGCGGGTGGCGCCGCCGACGTCGACGGTGCGACCACCGAGATCGTGGTCGACGGCACCGGCAGCGGCGCGGTGGTCTCGGTCGAGACGGTGCCGCCACCGCTGCTGCAGGCGGCCGTGAGCGCGAGGAGGGCGCAGGCGGCGACGGCGGCGGGGGAGCGGGGCATGCCGCATAGCCTGCCCGGCCATGCCCGCTTTGTCCGGCCAGACCCGTGTCGCCGGGGTGATCGGCGCGCCGGTGCGGCACTCATTGTCGCCGGCCATCCACAACGCCGCCTTCGCCGCGTGCGGGCTGGACTGGGTGTACCTGGCGTTCGAGGTGGAGCCCGGGCGGGCGGCTGACGCGTTGATCGGCGTGCGGGCCTTGGGCATCGAGGGGTTGAGCGTCACCATGCCCCACAAGACGGATGTGGCCGATGCGGTCGATGTCCGCACCGCCGCCGCCACGCGCCTCCGCGCCGTCAACACCGTGCGGCGCCGGCCCGACGGCACGCTGGAAGGCCACAACACCGACGGCGACGGCTTCGTCGCGTCGTTACGAGAGGCCGGGGCCGATCCCACCGGTCGCCGCGTCGCCCTCTTGGGTGCCGGCGGGGCCGGGCGGGCCCTGGCCCTGGCGCTGGCCGGCGCCGGTGCGCTCGAGGTGGCGGTGATCAACCGTTCGGACGGCCCCGCTCGCGCCGCCGCCGAGCTGGCCGCGCCGGTGGGCCGCGTCGGCACCGCCGCCGATGTGACCGCGGCCGAGCTGGTCGTGAACGCCACGCCCGTCGGCATGGGCGGCAGCGCGCAGCACGCGCTGCCCGTCGACCCGTCGTCGTTGCACGCCGGGCAGGTTGTGGTCGACATCGTCGTGCACCCGCTGGACACGGCGTTCCTGCAGGCGGCGAGGGCCGCCGGTGCCCGCACGGTGGACGGGTTGGGCATGCTGGTGCACCAGGCGGCGCTGGCCTTCACGCTGTGGACCGGCGCCACCGCACCGGTCGCCGAGATGCGCGCCGCCGCCGAGCGCGAGCTGGCGGGCCGCGCCGCAGCCGGTCGCTGACGCTCCAGGGGCCGGCAGTAGCCTCAGCTCGGTGATTCGCTTCCTGACCGCCGGGGAGAGCCACGGCCAGGGCCTCGTGGTGATCGTCGAGGGCCTCCCCGCGGGCCTTGCCGTCACCGTCGAGGACGTGCAATCGGAATTAGCCCGCCGCCGCCTCGGGTACGGGCGCGGGCCCCGCATGCGCTTCGAGCAGGACGACATCACGCTGCTCGCCGGCATCCGTCACGGCCGCACGCTCGGCTCGCCCGTCGCCATCGAGATCGCCAACACCGAGTGGACGCGCTCCGACAAGTGGCACGAGGAGATGTCGCCGGCGCCCGGCGCCACGCAGGCGCCACTCACCCAACCCCGCCCCGGTCACGCCGACCTCGCCGGCATGCAGAAGTACGGCTTCACCGACGCCCGCGACGTCCTGGAACGGGCCAGCGCGCGGGAGACGGCGGCGCGGGTGGCGGCCGGCGCGGTGGCCAAGCTGCTGCTGCGGCCGTTGGGCATCGAGATCGTCAGCCACGTCATCCAGATGGGCAACGCCCGGGCCAAGGCCGGCGCCCGACCCACCCCGGCCGATCTCGGGGTCGTGGACAGCTCACCCGTGCGCTGCTTCGACGCTGCGTCGGAGGAGGCGATGGTGGCCGAGGTCGAGGAGGCGGCGAAGGCCGGCGACAGCCTCGGAGGGGTCGTCGAGGTGCTGGCCTACGGCGTGCCCGTCGGGCTGGGCAGCCACGTCCACTGGGACCGCAAGCTGGACGGCCTGCTGGCCCACGCGCTCATGAGCATCCAGGCGGTCAAGGGCGTGGAGGTCGGCGACGGCTTCGAGGTGGCCTCGCGACGGGGAAGCGACGCCCACGATCCCATCGTGTGGGATGCCAGCGCCGGCGTCTACCGGCGGGAGTCCACCCTCGCCGGCGGCGTCGAGGGCGGCATGACCACGGGCGACCTGGTGGTGGTGCGAGCGGCCATGAAGCCGCTGGCCACGCTCAACCGCCCGACGCTGCGGACCGTCGACACCGTCACCAAGGAGGAGACCCTGAGCTTCAAGGAACGCACCGATGTCACCGCGGTGCCGGCGATGGGCGTCGTGGCCGAGACGATGGTGGCGCTGGTGCTGGCCAACGAGGTGCAGCGCAAGTTCGGCGGCGATTCGGTGGACGAGCTCGTGCGCAACGCCGACGCCTTCCGTGCCTCCCTCTGAGACCCTCGCCGGCCATCTCGTCCTCGTCGGACTGATGGGCACCGGGAAGTCGACGGTCGGCCGCATCCTGGCAGCGCGCCTGCACCGGCCGTTCTACGACAGCGACGAGATGGTGGAAGCGCGCACCGGCCGCACGGTGCGGGAGATCTTCGAGTCCGACGGCGAGGCGGCCTACCGACCGCTGGAAACCGACGCGCTGCTCGACGCGCTGGCGTCGCCGGAGCTGGCCGTGATCGCCGCCGCCGGCGGTGTGGTGTTGGCCGCCGTGAACCGGGCCGCGCTGAAGGCGCGGGCGGGGCGGGTGGTGTGGCTGCGGGCGTCGCCCGAACTATTGGTGGGGCGGGCCCTGCGCCAGGATCACCGCCCGCTGCTCGACGGCGATCCAGAGGCGATGCTGGCGAGCATGGCGGCCAATCGCCAGGACCTGTATGCGGAGGTGGCCGACCAGATCATCGACATCGACGAGCTGACACCCGAGCAGGTGGCCGAGCGGGTGCTGGCGGGATGATCCGCGTCGACGAGGTCGTGGTGGGTCACGGCGCGCGCGCCTGCCTCGGCGACCTGCTTCCGCCGGCGGCGCGCCGTGTCGCCGTCGTGACCCAGGCGGGCCTGCCTCGCGTGGAGGTGCCCCGACCCCACGACGTGCTGACGATCGGCCGGGGCGAGCAGCACAAGACCCTCGCCACCATCGAGGACCTCTGCCGTGGGTTCGCGCGTGCCGGGCTCACGCGCGCCGACTGCGTCGTGGCCATTGGCGGGGGCATGGTGACCGACGTGGCCGGTTTCGCAGCGGCGACCTATCACCGCGGCGTCGCCGTCGTCCACGTGCCCACCACGCTGCTGGGCATGGTGGACGCCGCCATCGGCGGCAAGACCGGCGTGAACCTGCCCGAGGGCAAGAACCTGGTCGGCGCGTTCTGGCCACCGGCGGCGGTGATCTGCGACACCGAGCTGCTCGACAGCCTGCCCGAGCGCGAGTGGCGCTGCGGCCACGGCGAGATGGCCAAGTACCACTTCCTCACCGGTGACGATCTGCTCGCCCTGCCCCTCGAGGAGCGGATCGCCCGCTGTGTCGCCATCAAGACGGCGGTGGTAGCGGCGGACCCCCAGGAGCGCACGGGCCGACGGGCCACGCTGAACTACGGCCACACCTTGGGCCACGCCCTCGAGGTGGCGGGGCGCTTCGACCTGCGTCACGGCGAGGCGGTGGCCATCGGCCTCGTGTTCGCGGCGGAGCTGGCGGCGGAGCTGGGTCGCATCGACTCGGCCCGCGTCGACGAGCACGTCGCCGTGCTGGATGCCTACGGCCTGGACGGGGCACTGCCCGACGGTCTGGACGGCGACGAGCTGGTGGCCCTCATGGCCCGCGACAAGAAGGCGCTCGACGGGCTGACGTTCGTGCTGGACGGTCCCGGCGGTGTCGAGCTGGTGGCGGGCGTCGATCCGAGGGTCGTGCGCACCGCGTTGGCCCGCATGGAACGACGGTCGTGAGCGCCGGCTCCAGCGCCGGCGCCGGCGCGCCGATCGTGCTGCTCCTGCACGGGCCCAACCTGAACCTGCTCGGCCAGCGCGAGCCGGCCGTCTACGGCACCGAGACGCTGGCCGACCACGTGGCCACCACCGAGCGGGCGGCGGCGCGCCACGGGCTGGTCGTGGAGCACCGCCAGTCCAACCACGAGGGCGACCTCGTCGACGCCATCCACGCCGCGCGCGGGCGCTGTGGGGCCGTCATCATCAACCCCGGTGCCTTCACGCACTACTCCTGGGCGATCCATGACGCGCTGGCCGCCTTCGACGGCCCCGTGGTGGAGGTGCACCTCTCGAACCCGAACGGGCGCGAGGCGTGGCGCCACACCAGCGTCGTGGCGCCGGTGGCCACCGGATCGATCATGGGTTTCCGCGGCCACGGCTACGAGCTCGCCGTGGAAGCCATCGCCCGCCTCCTGAACCGGACCTCCTGAGCGAACTGATTCACTTTGTCCTCGCATGTGACGGACATCGCGCGTCGGTTCGTTCGCCAGGGCCCCTCGACGGTGAGCGTGGCGGCGACCGCAGAACGGTGGCAACCGCGGCCCCACGGGGTCGGGCGGCCCCGCAGTATCGTCGCAGCGTGGAGCTCCCCCCGATGGACGTGGCGGCGCGGGCGCCAAGGGTGCGCGCCGCGCTGGGCGGCGCCGGCTGCGAGGCCCTGCTCGTGAGCAGCCTCACCAACGTGCGATGGCTGACGGGCTTCACCGGATCGGCCGCCCGCGTCGTCGTGCTGCCCGACGACCTGGTGCTGGTGACCGACGGCCGCTACGGCGACCAGGCCGCAGTGGAGCTGGCGGCCAGCGGGGTCGACGGCCGCGTCGTCGTCGGTCGCAGCATGGCCAGTCAGCAGGAGCTGCTGGTCGAGGTCATCGGGCCGGTGCGCCGGCTCGGGCTGGAGGCCGAACACGTGTCCTGGTCGGCTCAGCGGGGGTATGCCGAGACGTTCGCCGCCGAGCTGGCGCCCACCGTGGGTCTGGTGGAGGAGCGCCGCCTAGTGAAGGACGGCGGCGAGGTCGCCCGCATCGAGGGGGCCGCCGACATCGCCTCGGCCGCTCTGGACGCCACCCTGGCGCTCCTGGCCCAGGAACCGACCGAGGACGCCTTCGCCCTCGCCCTCGACACCGAGATGCGTCGCCGTGGCGCGCAGGGCCCCAGCTTCGAGACGATCGTGGCCGGTGGCCCGAATGCCGGCTTCCCGCACCACCGCCCTGACCAGCGCCACATCCGCGACGGTGACCTGCTGGTGCTCGACTTCGGTGCCCTGGTCGACGGCTACCACTCCGACATGACCCGCACCGTCGCCGTCGGCCACCAGTCCCAAGAGCAGATCGAACTGCTCGCCCTCGTCACCGAAGCCCAGGCCCTAGGCGTGGCCGCCGTTGGGCCGGGGGTCGACGCCCGCGAGGTCGACGCCGCCTGCCGTCGCCACATCACCGCCGCCGGGTGGGGCGACGAGTTCACCCACGGCACCGGCCACGGGGTGGGTCTCCTCATCCACGAGGCGCCCTGGGTGAACGCCACGTCGACCGACCGCATCGTCGCCGGCGTCGTGGTGACCGTGGAGCCCGGCGTGTACCGTGGAGCGCTCGGCGGCGCCCGCGTCGAAGACACGGTCCTCGTTACCAGCGACGGCTGCCGCCCCCTCACGAAGACGCCCAAGGATCTCGCATGCCTGCCATCAGCACGAACGACCTCAAGAACGGGATGACCCTGCAGCTCGACAACGGCTTGTTCACGATCGTGGACTTCCAGCACGTCAAGCCAGGCAAGGGCGGTGCCTTCGTGCGCACCACCCTGCGCAACGCCCGCACCGGCGCCGTGATCGACCGCACCTTCCGCGCCGCCGAGAAGGTGGAACAGGCCATCCTCGACAAGCGCGACATGCAGTTCCTCTACTCCGATGGCGACGACTACGTCTTCATGGACACCGAGACCTACGACCAGCTCAACGTGCCGCCGTCGGCGCTCGGTGATGCCGCGAACTACCTCGTGCCGCAGGCCACCGCCAACCTGGCCATGTACGACGGCGACATCGTGAGCGTCGAGATCCCGGCGTCGGTGGAGCTGGCCGTGGCCGAGACCGAGCCGGGCATCCAGGGCGACCGGGTATCGGGCGCTCGCAAGCCGGCCACCCTCGAGACGGGCAAGGTGATCCAGGTTCCCCTGTTCGTCAACACCGGCGACCGCGTCCGCGTCGATACGCGCACCGGCGACTACCTCACGCGGGTGTGACGACGCCACGCGAGGATCGTCGTTCGGAAGCGCGGGAGCGGGCGCTGCTGCTGCTGTACGAAGCCGACGCCAAAGGCGGCGCGCCCCGCACGGTCGTGGCGGCTCTTCCCGTGGCGCCCGATCCGTTGGCATCGCTGCTGGTCGAGGGCGTCGAGGACCGGCGTGACGAGATCGACGCGCTGCTCACCGATCACGCGCGGGGCTGGACCCTGGAGCGGATGCCGGTCATCGACCGCACGGTCCTGCGGATCGCCACCTACGAGCTGCTCGACCGCCCCGACGTGCCGACGGCCGTCGTGATCGACGAGGCCGTCGAGCTGGCCAAGCGGTTCTCCACCGACGACTCCGGCCGGTTCGTGAACGGCATGCTCTCGGCCATCGCCAAGAAGGTCCGTGTGGTCTGACGGGGTCGTCGTGCTGCGGCCCTGGCGACCCGCCGACACAGGAGGCCTGCTGGCGGCGTGGTCCGATCCGGACATCGTGCGCTGGACGGGGGTCCCGCAGGACCGCTCGGCGGCCGCCGCCACCCTCTGGATCGCCGGGTGGGAGGACCGCCGGCGCCGGGGCCTGGCCCTCGATCTGGTCGTCGCGGCGGTGGCCGACGAGGCAACGGTGCTGGGCGAGGTGGGCGCGACGTTCGTCGCCCGACCACCGGCCGTCGGTTGGTGGGTGCTGCCCGCGGCCAGGCGTCGAGGCCTGGCGACCCGCGCCGTGCGGCTGTTCGTGACGTCGCTGCTGGCAACGGGGGCGGCCTCCGAGCTGGTGGCCGACATCGACCGGGCCAACCCGGCTTCGGTCGCCGTCGCGCTGGCGGCCGGCTTCGAGCCCGACGTTCAAGCCGCCGCCGACCGGGCTTGCAGCGCCGAGAGCACGGGCCCCGACGAGCCGGCTGACTGGGCGCGGGCCGGGCTGCCGCTCGACCGCTACGTCCTCCGCCGCCGTCCGGCCAACTGACGTGCCGCCGCCGTCGCGTGAACTGACGTGCCCGCCGCGACCTCTTGTGTGACGCCGATCCCGAATTCGTCTCGATCGGCGTGACACAAGCGAGGCCGTCACTCGTCGCTCGCCACGGAGTGTCACTGTGAGCGGGCGCCGGGTCCGTGTCCGCGCCCTCCGTTCGCCTCGACCACGACGGGTGGGCGGTGCTCGGCCCGCCCGCTCGGCCGTCGCGGTGCAGCTGAATTGCGCCGAGAACACGCTCACGCAGCGTGGGCCCAGGGCGTGAGGGTCTCGCCCGGCGCGCACCCACTCGCCGGTCGGCGCGCCGTCCCCGCACGACGCACGACGCGGTGGGGTGCTCAGGCCGAGCGCACGGCGCGCTGCACGCGGCGCCAGACGTTGCGGTACGCCTCCATGCCCTCCGCCGACAGCCAGCCCGCCGGCCCGGCGGCGATGGCCACCCGCTCCGGCACGGTGCCCCACACCGTCACTCCGGCGGCGACCCAGTCCTGCAGGGCGTCGTGGTAGTCGCGCGTGTTGATCCGGGCCGACGCGATGACCAGCCCCACCGGCAGCCCGTTGGGCACCAGGTCCACAACGGCGCTCGTGCGGGGGGTCTCCACGCCGCCGACCCGCGTCGGCACCACCACGGCCGACGCCCGCTCCATGGCCTTGCCCAGTAGCCGCTCGTGGCCGGGCGGCGTGTCCACGATGGCGAGCCCGTCGTCGCCCACTCGGCTCATGGCCTTGAGCAGGAGGCGGTCCGTGGGCGCCTCCACGATGTCAATCTTCTGCAGGCTGGGGTCGTCGGAGTCTTCCAGCCAGTCGGCCCCGCTGGCCTGCGGGTCGGCATCGATGATGGTCACGGCGCGCCGGCTGGCCGACGCCACCGCCGCGAGGTACACCGACGAGGTCGTTTTGCCGACCCCTCCCTTGAGCGCAGCCACGACGACGATCACGATGGGGCACCATACTGAAGCGGGACGGGGTACTGGGCTAGTGTCCACTCGACCGTGAAGCGGGTCCGGTGAGGCCCGCACGGCAGGAGACGATGTGACTGCAGCAGACTCTCGCGCCGCGCCCCCGGTCGGGGGCGCTCTTCGCGCCCGGACCCAGGTGATGACGGCCGACGACGTGCGGCGGGCCGTCACCCGCATCGCCCACGAGATCGTGGAGCGCAACCGGGGCCTCGACGGCGTGGTGCTGGTGGGCCTCCAGCGCGGCGGCGTGTGGCTGGCGGCGAAGCTGATCGAGGTGATCGCCGGCATCGAGCCGGCCAGCGCCGTGCCCTGCGGCGCGCTGGACGTGTCGCTGTACCGCGACGACATCGGCCTGCGGCCGGTGGTGCCCGGCACCGTCACCAGCGTGCCCCGGGAGCTCACCGGCGCCACGGTGGTCATCGTGGACGACGTGCTCTACACCGGTCGCACCGTGCGCGCCGCCCTCGACGCCCTCGCCGACCACGGCCGGCCCCGCGCCGTGCAGCTGGCCGTGCTGGTCGACCGGGGCCACCGCGAGCTGCCCATCCGCCCCGACTTCGTGGGCAAGAACCTGCCGACGCGCCGCGACGAACTGGTCGAGGTCACACCCGACGGCGTGTCCATCGTGAGCCTGGACCCGGCGGCGCCGTGAGGGAGCATCTGCGCTCGATCGAGGAGCTGGGGCGCGACGGCGTGACCGAGTTGCTCGACCTCACCGACCACATGGCCGAGATCTGCGCCCGCCCCATCCCCAAGGTGCCGGCGCTGCGCGGCCGCACCGTCGTCAGCCTGTTCTACGAGGACTCCACCCGGACGCGGCTGTCGTTCGAGACGGCGGCCAAGCGCCTGTCGGCCGACACCATGACCTTCTCGGTGGGCACCTCCAGCGCCAACAAGGGCGAGAGCCTGCGCGACACCGTGGAGACGATCTGCGCCATGGGCGTGGACGCCATCGTGGTGCGCCACGCGTCGGCCGGCGTGCCGTGGCAGCTGGCCCAATGGGTCGACGTGAGCGTGGTCAACGCGGGCGACGGCTGGCACGAGCACCCCACCCAGGCGCTGCTCGACTGCTACACCATCCGCACCGAGCTGGGTCGCTCCTTGGACGGCCTCCACGTGGCCATCGTGGGCGACGTGAAGCACAGCCGGGTGGCGCGCTCGAACGTGCTGGCCCTCACGGCACTGGGCGCCCGCGTCACGCTGGTGGCGCCGCCCACGCTGCTACCGCCGAGCATGGTGGGATGGGACGTTGACGTGAGCGGCGATCTGGACGACGTGCTGCCCAAGCTCGACGTCTGCTACCTCCTGCGCATGCAGCTCGAGCGCCAGGAGCAGGCGCTGGTGCCGTCGCTGCGCGAGTACGCCACCGGCTACGGCCTCACGCCCGAGCGGGCCGCCCGTCTCCCCGAGCACGCGCTGATCATGCATCCGGGGCCGATGAACCGCGGCGTCGAGATCGCCCCGGAGGTGGCGGCGCTACCAAGATCCGTCGTCACCAAGCAGGTGGCCAACGGCGTGGCCGTCCGCATGGCGGTGCTGTTCAAGTTGCTCGGCCAGGGCGGTCTCGCGACGGCATCGACGGTGGGAGGTTCGGCGTGACGTTGGTGATCCGCGGCGGCGACGTGGTGGACGCGACCGGCCGGCGTCGCGCCGACGTGCTGGTGGCCGATGGTCAGGTCGTGGCCGTCGGTCTCGACCTCGCCGGCGACGTTGACGTCGACGCCGGCGGCTGCATCGTGGCGCCGGGTCTGGTCGACCTGCACACCCATCTGCGCCAGCCCGGGCGCGAGGAAGCCGAGACGGTGGAGACAGGTTCGCGCGCCGGCGCCCTCGGCGGGTACACCGCGGTCGTGGCCATGCCCAACACCGAGCCGGCCATCGACAACGCCGGCGCGGTGCGTGAGGTGCAGGCCCTCGGGCGCTACGCCTTGTGCGACGTCGAGGTGGCAGGGGCCATCACCGTCGGCCGCGACGGCGAGCGGCTGGCGCCCATGGCCGAGATGGCGGCGCTGGGCGTGCGCCTCTTCACCGACGACGGCACCGGCGTGCAGGACGCCCGCCTGATGCGACGGGCGCTCGAGTACGCCGGCGGCCTCGGCGTCACCCTCGCCCAGCACTGCGAAGACAGCGTGATGGCCGGCGGCGGCCACATGCACGAAGGGGAGTGGTCGAGTCGCCTGGGCATCCCCGGTCAGCCGGCCGAGGCCGAGGAGCTGATGGTCATGCGCGACATCGCGCTGGCCCGCCTGACCGGTGCGCGGGTGCACTTCCAGCACCTGTCGACGGCCGGCAGCGTGGCCATGGTGCGGGCGGCGCGGTCCGCCGGCCTGCCGCTCACCGCCGAGGCCACCCCCCACCACTTCACGCTCACCGACGAGTGCTGCGCCTCCTACGACCCGGTCTTCAAGGTGAACCCGCCGCTGCGCACCGGTGCCGACGTGGCCGCCGTGAAGGCCGGTCTGGCCGACGGCTCGCTGGACGCCATCGCCACCGACCACGCACCCCACGCCCCGCACCTGAAGGAGCGGCCGTTCGATCAGGCGCCGCCCGGCATGCTCGGTCTGGAGACGGCCCTCGCCCTCGCCCTCACGGAGCTGGACCTGCCGATCGAGGCGCTGCTGGCGCTGCTGTCGTGGCAGCCGGCCGTCATCGCCGGCGTCGACGACCGCCACGGGGGACCGATCGAGGCGGGCCGGCCGGCCAACCTCTGCGTCATCGACCCCAACGCCACGTGGGTCGTCGATCCGCTCAAGCTGGCCAGCCGGGCCCGCAACACGCCCTTCGCCGGGCGCACGCTGCGGGGGCGGGTGCGCCACACCTTCCTGCGGGGCGAGCCGGTTGTGCTGGACGGCGAGGCCAGGCGATGACGATTCGCGAGTCGCTGCTCGTCCTGGCCGACGGCACCACCTTCGAGGGCGAAGCCATTGGCGCCCCGGCCCAGGTCGCCGCGGGGGAGGTCGTCTTCAACACCGTGCTGTCGGGCTACCAGGAGGTCATCACCGACCCGTCCTACGCCGGCCAGATCATCACGTTCACCTACCCGCACATCGGCAACTACGGCGTGGCGGCGGTGGACGACGAGGCGGCGCGACCGTTCTGCCGCGGCGTCGTCATCCGCGACCTCGCCCGGCGCCACAGCAACTGGCGCAGCGACGGCGATCTCGACAGCTTTCTCCGCCGTCACGGCCTGGCCGGCATCGCCGGGGTCGACACCCGTCGCCTCACGCGCCACATCCGCGACGCGGGGGCCATGCCCGGCGCCTTCGGTACGGCCGGCGAGATCACGTTGAAGGCGGCGGCGGTCGCCGAGCCCGGCACCGATGGCGTGGACCTGGTCGCCGAGGTCAGCACGCCGGTGCCGTACACCGTGGGCGACGGTCCGTTGCGCGTGGTCGCCTACGACTTCGGCATCAAGGCGACGATGGTGCGCCACCTCGCCCAGCTGGCGACCGTCGAGGTGGTGCCGGCGGCGACACCGGCGGCCGATGTCCTCGCCCGGCGGCCCGACGGTGTGTTCCTGGCTAACGGCCCGGGCGATCCTGCGATGGTTCCCTACGCCACCGACGCCATCACCGGGCTGCTCGGCTCAGGCGTCGCCGTGTTCGGCATCTGCCTCGGCCACCAGCTCCTGGCCCGCGCCATCGGGGCCGAGACGGTGAAGCTGCCGTTCGGGCACCACGGCGGCAACCATCCGGTGCGGCGCCTGGCCACCGGGCAGGTCGAGATCACCAGCCAGAACCACAACTTCGCGGTGGCCGCCGACACGCTGGCGGGCCGGGCCGAGGTCACCCACGTGAACCTCAACGACGGGGTGTGCGAGGGCCTGCGGGTGCTCGGCGCGCCCGCCTTCAGCGTGCAGTACCACCCCGAGGCCGGTCCCGGCCCCCACGACGCCCGCTACTTGTTCGAGGAGTTCCGGTTGCTGATGGAGCGCACCCGCTGATGCCCCGCCGCGACGACCTCGAGACGATCCTGATCATCGGATCGGGACCGATCGTGATCGGCCAGGCCTGCGAGTTCGACTACTCGGGTACGCAGGCGTGCCGGGTGCTGCGCGACGAGGGCTACCGGGTGGTGCTGGCCAACTCGAACCCGGCCACCATCATGACGGACCCGGACTTCGCCGATCGCACCTACATCGAGCCGCTCTCCGGTGACGTCCTGCAGCTCATCATCGAGCGCGAGCGCCCCGACGCGGTGCTGCCGACACTCGGCGGGCAGACGGCGCTCAACCTCGCCATGGAGCTCTATGAGCGCAAGATCATCGGGCGGCCGGGCCTGCCCGAGATGATCGGCGCCAACGCCGAGGCCATCGCCACGGCCGAGGATCGCCAGCGCTTCAAGGCGGCCATGGTCGAGATCGGCCTCAAGGTCCCGATCTCGGGCTCGGCCCACACGCTGCACGAAGCGGTCGCCGTGGCCGAACGCATCGGGTTGCCGCTCATCGTGCGCCCCGCCTACATCCTGGGCGGCAAGGGCACCGGCATCGCGTCGACGCCCGAGGAGTTCCGCCGCATCGCCGCCGCCGGCCTCGACGCCAGCCCGATCAGCGAGATCCTCATCGAGTCGTCCATCGCCGGGTGGAAGGAGTTCGAGCTGGAGGTGATGCGCGACCGGGCCGATAACTGCGTCGTCGTCTGCTCCATCGAGAACTTCGACCCGATGGGCGTGCACACCGGCGACTCCATCACCGTGGCTCCGGCCCAGACGCTGTCCGATGTCGAGTACCAGGAGATGCGCGACGCCGCGTTCGCGTGCATCCGCCGCGTCGGCGTGGAGACCGGCGGCAGCAACGTGCAGTTCGCCGTCGACCCCCGCACCGGCGAGCAGGTCGTGATCGAGATGAACCCCCGCGTCTCGCGATCGAGCGCGCTGGCCAGCAAGGCCACCGGCTTCCCCATCGCCAAGATCGCCGCCCGCCTGGCCGTCGGCTACACGCTCGACGAGATCCCCAACGACATCACCCGCATGACGCCGGCCAGCTTCGAGCCCACCATCGACTACGTCGTGACGAAGATCCCGCGGTGGGCCTTCGAGAAGCTGCCCGGCACGTCCGGCGTCCTCGGCACGTCGATGCAGAGCGTCGGTGAGGCGATGGCCATCGGGCGCACGTTCCCGGAGAGCTTCCAGAAGGCGCTGCGCTCGCTGGAGACAGGCCGCCATGGCCTGAACTGCGACCCCGCCGAAGCCCAGTACGAGGCGCCCACCGACGACGAGCTGCTGGCGCTGGCGGCCATCCCCACGCCCGAGCGCCCGTTCCAGCTCGAGGCATTGCTGCGGCGCGGCGTCGGCATCGAGCGGGTGGCCGGCGCCACCGCCATCGATCCGTGGTTCCTCGATCAGCTGCTGGCCATCGTGGAGGAACGGGCGTGGCTGGCGCAGTTCGGCGGCCCGGGCGAGCTGGACCGCCGGCAGTGGCGCCGGGCCAAGCGCCTCGGCTTCTCCGACGCCCAACTGGCATGGCTGTGGGGCGCGGACGAAGCGGTGGTGCGGGCCACACGCTTGGCCCTCGGCGTGCGGGCCACGTTCAAGACGGTGGATACGTGCGCCGCCGAGTTCGCCGCCGAGACGCCGTACCACTACTCGACCTACGAAGACACCGACGAGGTGCGGCCCCCGCAGCGGCCACGCGTCGTCATCCTGGGTTCGGGCCCGAACCGCATCGGTCAGGGCATCGAGTTCGACTACTGCTGCGTCCACGCCAGCTTCGCCCTGCGCGACGCCGGCTACGAGACGGTCATGGTGAACTGCAACCCCGAGACCGTCTCGACCGACTACGACACGTCCGACCGGCTGTACTTCGAACCGCTGACGCGTGAGGACGTCCTCAACGTCATCGACGCCGAGCAGCCAGACGCCGTCGTGGTGTCCCTAGGCGGGCAGACGCCCCTCAAGCTGGCGGGGCAGATCCCGCGCCACCTCGTGGCCGGCACCAGCGCCGAGTCCATCGACCGGGCCGAGGATCGGGAGCGCTGGAACGAGCTCTGCACGGCCCTGCAGATACCGCAGCCGCCGGGAGGCGTGGCCGGCAACGTCCACGAGGCACTGGCGGTGGCCGAGCGCGTCGGGTTCCCCGTGCTGGTGCGGCCCAGCTACGTGCTCGGCGGCCGGGCCATGCGCATCGTCTTCGATCGGGGCGAGCTGGTCGAGGCGATGCAGCAGCTGGACGGCTTCGGCTCGCTGGGACGCGAAGGTGGTCTGTCGGCGCAGCGGCCGGTGCTCGTCGACCGCTTCCTGGAAGATGCCGCCGAGGTGGACGTCGATGCCATCCGTGACGCCACCGGCGAGGTGCTCATCGGCGGGGTGATGGAGCACGTGGAAGAGGCCGGTGTGCACTCGGGCGATTCGGCGTGTGCCATCCCGCCGCCCACCATCCTGCCGTGGGTCGTGGAAGTCATCGAGGCCTACACCAAGGCACTGGCCGACGCCCTCGACGTCCGCGGGCTCCTCAACGTGCAGTACGCCGTGCGCCAGAACCAGGTGTACGTCCTGGAGGCGAACCCACGCGCCAGTCGCACGGTGCCGTTCGTGGCCAAGGCCACCGGCGTGCCCCTGGCCAAGGTGGCGGCGCGCGTCATGGTGGGCGCCACGCTGGCGGAGCTTCGTGAGGAGGGTCTGCTGCGCCCGCCCACGACCGCCGGCCACGTGTCGGTGAAGGAGGCCGTGCTGCCGTTCAACCGCTTCCCGGAGGTCGACACCGCCCTTGGCCCCGAGATGCGCTCGACCGGCGAGGTGATGGGCATCGACGAGAGCTTCGGGCTGGCCTTCGTGAAGGCCGAGACCGCTGCCGGCACCACGCTGCCGTCCGACGGCACGGTCTTCCTGTCGCTGGCCGACCGGGACAAGCCCGCGGGCATCGTGGTGGCCCGCCGCTTCAAGGAGCTGGAGCTCTCGATCGTGGCGACGCGGGGCACGGCCGAGTACCTGGAACGCTTCGGCGTCGAGGTGGACGGCATCGTGGCCAAGCTGTCGGATCGCACCGGCACCTCGGCCGTCGACCTGATCGCGTCGGGGAAGATCACGTTCGTGGTGAACACGCCGCAGGGGAGCGGCCCGCGCTCCGACGGCTCCCACATCCGCACCGCCGCCAACGTGCACAAGGTCAGCTGCGTCACCACGGTGGCAGCGGCCTTGGCGGCGGCGCACGGCATGGCCGAACGGGCGACCAACCCCCGCCGGGTCCGGTCGCTGCAGGAGTGGCACGGGGCGTGAGGACGAGGCGCCCGACCCAGGTCGACCTGACGGCCACGGTCGGTTCGCTCACCTTGCCCAACCCGGTGCTGACGGCGTCGGGTACCGCCGGCCACGGCGCCGAGCTGGCCGGCGCCGTCGACCTCGCCGCGCTGGGCGCGGTGGTCACGAAGTCGCTGGCGCCCTACGCGTGGCCCGGCAACCCCGCGCCGCGCCTGCACGCCGTGCCCGCGGGCATGGTGAACGCCGTGGGGCTGCAGGGCCCCGGTGTGGCGGCCTGGCTGGCCGACGACCTCCCGGCGTTGGTGGCGACCGGCGCCCGTGTGGTGGCGTCGATCTGGGGCCGCACCGTCGACGACTACGCGGAGGCGGCGGTGCTGCTGGCCGACGCCCCGGCCGCGGTGGTGGCGGTGGAAGTGAACCTGTCGTGTCCCAACCTCGAGGGGAAGGGCATGTTCGCCCAATCGGTCGACGCCACCCACGATGCCGTTGCGGCGGCGTCGGCGTGCCGGCGGCCGCGCTGGGCCAAGCTCACCGCCGCCGTGGCCGATCTGACTCAGGTGGCCGCCGCCGCCGCCGATGGCGGGGCCGAGGCCGTCACGCTGGTGAACACCCTGCCGGCCATGGTGATCGACGTCGAGCGCCGGCGCCCTGTGCTGGGCGCCCGCACTGGTGGGCTCTCGGGCGCGGCCATCCACCCGGTCGTCGTGCGGGCCGTGCACGACGTGCACGCAGCGTTGCCGGCACTGCCGATCGTGGGTGTCGGTGGCGTCACCGACGCCACGACCGCGGTCGAGTTGCTGCTGGCCGGCGCGTCCGCGGTGCAGGTCGGCACGGCCACGTTCGCCGACCGCCGCGCCGTCGCCAAGGTGCTCGACGATCTGGCGCGGTGGTGCGCCCGCCATCGTGTTGCCCGCGTATCCGAACTCGTCGGAGGTGCCCATGGAAGCTCGTGACCGTCTCGCTCTGGCCTTGGATGTCGACGATCTCGTGGAGGCGGTGCGCCTGGCGCGGTTGCTGCGGCCGTACTTCGGCATCGCCAAGGTCGGGCTGCAGCTCTACTGCGCCGCCGGACCGGAGTCGATCGGCGCCATGCGCTCGCTCGGCTACTCGGTCTTCTGCGATCTCAAGCTCCACGACATCCCGAACACCGTGCACGGCGCCGCGCAGGTGTTGGGGTCGCTCGGTGTGGACCTCCTCACCATCCACGCCGCCGGCGGTGAGATCATGCTGCGCGCCGGCGTGGACGGCCTCGCCGAAGGGGCCGACGCGGCGGGCCTGCCGGCGCCGCGTCCGCTGGCGGTCACCATCCTCACGAGCGAGGGCCGGCGTCCGCCCTCGGTGCTGGCCGAGCGGGTGGCGGCCGCCGTCGGCGCCGGTTGCGCGGGGATCGTGTGCTCGGCGTCGGATGTCCGCGAAGCCAAGCGCCTCGCGCCGCGACTGATCGCCGTCGTGCCCGGCATCCGCCCCGAAGGCGTGCCGGCCCACGACCAAGCGGCGCCGGCCACACCGCGGGCCGCGCTGGACGCGGGCGCCGACATCCTCGTGATCGGCAGGGCGGTGACCGCCGTGCCCGACCCGGTGGCGGCCGCCGCCGCCCTAGCACATGATGTCTGACCTGCCACCATGCCCCGTCTGGCCGAGGGCCCCGCGCTAGGGTGCCGGTCATGGCTAACCCTCCCGCTCTCACTCCGGAACAGCGGACCGCGGCTCTGCAAAAGGCAGCCGAGGCCCGCGCCGCCCGCGCCGAGCTGAAGGAAAAGCTCAAGATGGGGTCCGTGACCCTCTCCGAAGCTCTCGCCCAGGCCGACAGCAACGACGTCATCGGGAAGCTCAAGGTCGTGGCCATGCTCGAGTCGCTGCCCGGCGTCGGCAAGGTCAAGGCCCGGCGCATCATGGAAGACATCGGCATCTCCGAGAGCCGTCGGGTCCGGGGCCTCGGTCCCCAGCAGCGCCTGTCGCTGCTCGACCAGCTCGGCTGACACCACTGATCATCGTCATCTCCGGTCCTGGCGGGGTCGGCAAGGGGGCGATCGTCGCCGGGCTGCTGCAGCGGGATCCCACCCTGTGGTTGAGCCGGTCGTGGACCACCCGTGCTCATCGCGACGGCGAGGCCGCCGACGCCTACGTCTTCACCACCAAGGAGGCGTTCGAGGCGCGCATCGCCGAGGGCGGCTTCCTGGAGTGGACCGACTTCCTGGGTAGCTACTATGGGACGCCCACACCGTCTGCTCCGGACGGTGCCGATGTCGTACTCGAGATCGAAGTCGACGGCGCCCAGCAGATCCGCAGCCGTCATCCCGATGCCCTGCTCATCTTCGTCCTGCCGCCGTCGCGAGAGGAGCAGCAGCGGCGTCTCCAGGGGCGCGGCGACGCCCCGGACAAGGTGGCGGCCCGGCTGCGCAAGGCCGAGGACGAGGAGCCCGTGGGCAAGTCGATCTCGGACTACGTGGTGGTGAACGACCAGCTCGGCCAGACGGTCGATGAGCTGGTGGCCATCATCGCCACCGAACGCTCCCGCCGCGCCTAGCGCCGCAGCGGGCGGCGGGTGTGGCACGGTCGGTATCGGAGTGCCCCCCCGCCGGACCGTTTGCGCCTGAGCTCACGCTCGGTGGTCGTCGGCTCGGTGGTTCTCGGTGCACTAGGGCTTCTAGGTGCATATCTGCATCGAATTTGCGGCAGAACTGCACCGAGAACCGGTGACAACGGCCGCCGGCGACCACGCACCGCGGCGACCGTTGACAACCGCCCACCGACGGCCCGCCCGGGTCGCCGGACGTGCCTGACCGCCGAATCTCGCGCGGGCTGAACGCTTGACCGCGCCGGAGGGGGTCCGAGCGCGCAGGCTGCGCGAATTCGGACCCGGGGGACCGGGACTGGGCGACCGGGGACCGGGACTGGGCGACCCGGGGACCGGGGCTCGGCCCGCCCAGCGACCGGTGCCGGCAGACCGTCCGACGCCGGGCCGGCCTGCGCTGCTACCATCCCTCGGCCGTCCTTCGAGGAGCTGACCATGGCGCGAGCTGCCAACGACACAATGATGACCCCGCCCATCGAAGAGCTGTTGGGCCGAGTCGACTCCAAGTTTGCCCTGGTCACACTGGCGGCGAAGCGGGCCCGCCAGATCAACTCGTACTTCAACCACCTGGGCGACAGCCTCGGGTCCATGGTGCCGCCGCAGGTCACGTCGGTCGCCCGCAAGCCCCTGTCAATCGGTTTCGAAGAGATCGCCGCCGACAAGATCGCCTACGACCGGGCTGACTACGAGATCGGCGACGAGCTCGAGGTGGACGTGGAGCTCGACGTCATCGACGGCGGCGACGGCGTGGTGGCCCCCACTGCCGAGGGCGAGTAGGGCGCACTGGTGACGGTGCTCGCGGGGCGCCGAATCGTCCTCGGGGTCACGGGCGGGATCGCCGCGTACAAAGCCATCGAGGTCTGCCGCCGCCTGGTCGATGCCGGCGCCCACGTGGCGCCCGTCATGACCGCGGGTGCGCTGCGCTTCGTGGGTCGCACCACCTTCGACGCCCTGGCGTCCGAACCCGTGCACACGTCCCTGTTCGACGACGGCGACCCCATCCCGCACACCCGCCTCGGCCAGGGCGCCGACGTGGTGGTCGTGGTGCCCGCCACGGCCCGGTTGCTGGGCACCTACGCCGCCGGCATCTCCTCCGACCTGCTCACGGCCACCTTGCTGGCCACCCGCGCACCGGTCGTGGTCTGCCCGGCGATGCACACCGAGATGTGGGAGCACCGGGCCGTGCAGGAGAACCTGGCCACGCTGCGCCGGCGCGGGGTCCACGTGGTAGAGCCCGAATCCGGTCGCCTGGCCGGGGGCGATCAGGGCGCCGGACGGCTGGCCGGCCCGAGCGCCATCGTCGCGGCCATCGAAGCGGTGCTCGGCCCCCAGGACCTCAAGGGCGTGCGCGTGCTCGTCACCGCCGGCGGCACCCGCGAGCCCATCGACGCCGTGCGGGTCGTGGCCAACCGGTCCTCCGGCAAGCAGGGCTACGCCCTCGCCACCGAGGCCGTGTCGCGCGGGGCCGACGTGGTGCTGGTCACCACCGTCGAGCGGGAGGTGCCCCACGGCGCCCGCGCCGTCGCCGTCGAGACCGCCGCCGAGATGGAAGCGGCCGTCCTCCACAACAGCGACGCCGACGTGGTGGTGATGGCGGCCGCCGTCGCCGACTTCCGACCGGTGGCGCCGGCGCCGGGCAAGATCAAGAAGGCCGATGGTGTGCCCACGGTGGAGCTGGAGCCCACCCCGGACATCCTCGCCGGGCTCGGCCGGACCAAGCGTCCTGGCCAGGTGATCGTCGGCTTCGCCGCCGAGACCGACGACGTGGTCGCCAACGCCACCGGCAAATTGAAGCGCAAGGGCCTCGACCTGATCGTGGCCAATGACGTCTCGGCGCCTCACGCCGGCTTTCAGCACGACACGAACGCCGTCACCATCGTGTCGGCCGACGGCCTCGTCCACAATGTCCCGTTGTCCGACAAGCGGGCGGTCGCTCGGGCGGTGCTCGACGCTGTCGTCGCCCGCCGACGGGCACTGATCCACCCGACCGAACAGGAGCAAGCATGAGCCGGCGTTGGACCTTCACCTCGGAATCGGTGACCGAGGGCCATCCCGACAAGATCGCCGACCAGGTGTCGGACGCGGTCCTCGATGCCATCTTGGCCAAGGACCCGAACGGCCGCGTCGCCTGCGAGACCCTGCTCACGACCGGCCTGTGCGTCGTGGCCGGCGAGATCACCACGTCCGCCTACGTCGACATCCCCCGCCTGGCGCGGGAGACGATCAAGGGCATCGGCTACGACCGGGAGTCCTTCGGCTTCGACGGCAACACCTGCGGCGTGATCGTCTCGATCGACGAGCAGTCGCCGAACATCGGCCAGGGCGTGAGCAGTTCCGAGGAAGTGCGCTCGGGCAAGTCCGGCGAAGACCTCTACAACGCCCAGGGCGCCGGCGACCAGGGGATGATGTTCGGCTACGCCTGCAACGAGACCGACACCCTCATGCCCATCCCCATCTGGCTGGCCCACCGCATGGCCGAGCGTCTGGCCGAGGTGCGCAAGACGGGCGAGGTGCCCTACCTCCGCCCCGACGGCAAGACCCAGGTGACCTTCGACTACGAGGACAACACGCCGGTGCGCCTGCGCACGGTGCTGATCTCGACGCAGCATGCTCCCGGGGTCGAGCGTGACAGCCAGATCCGCCCCGACCTCATCGAGCAGGTCATCCGGCCCTCCGTGCCCGAGGCCTTCGCCGGGGACGACTACGAGGTCTACGTCAACCCGACGGGTACGTTCGAGTTGGGTGGCCCCCACGCCGACACCGGGCTCACCGGCCGCAAGATCATCGTCGACAGCTACGGCGGCATGGCCCGTCACGGCGGCGGTGCCTTCAGCGGCAAGGACCCGTCGAAGGTCGACCGCTCGGCGGCCTACGCCGCCCGGTGGGTGGCCAAGCACGTGGTGGCGTCGGGCGCGGCGAGCCGATGCGAGGTCCAGGTGGCCTACGCCATCGGCCTGGCCAAGCCCGTGTCGCTCATGATCGAGACCTTCGGTACCGGGCAGATGGACGACGAGGTCATCGAGAAGGCCGTGCAGGACGTGTTCGACCTGCGGCCCCGGGCCATCATCGAGCAGCTCGACCTGCTCAAGCCCAAGTACCGCAAGACCGCCGCCTACGGCCACTTCGGCCGGGAGCTGCCCGAGTTCACCTGGGAGCACCTCGGCAAGATCGGCGACCTCAAGTCGGCCCTGGGGCTCTGAGATCGGGCAACTGGTCGCACGGGTCGTCCCCGACGTACGGGGACTGGCCAAGACCTTCGACTACCTGGTCCCGGAGCGCTTCCGGGACCAGGTGCGCGTCGGCACGATGGTGCGCATCCCGCTCCACGGCCGGCGCGTCGGGGGATGGGTGGTGGCGCTGGGGGCGGAGCCGCCCGACGGGCTGACGCTGAAGCCGATCGCCAAGGTCACCGGCTGGGGACCGCCGCCGGCGCTCCTGGAGCTGGCGGAATGGGCGGCGTGGCGATGGGCCGGTCCGGTCACCACGTTCCTGGGCGCGGCGTCGCCCCCGGCGGTCGTGGCCGGGCTGCCGGCCGTCGCGCGCTCCGGGGTACCCCTGCCGGCGGCGCTCGATCACCGGCTGGCCGCGGCCTTCGACGATGAACGCGGCGTCGTGCGCGTGCCCCCCGCCGCCGATCCCTTCGACCTGGCCCTGGCCGCCGCCGGGCGGGGGCCGGCCCTCATCGTGACGCCCTCGATCGCCGCCGGACGCCTGCTCGCCGCCCGGTTGCGCCGCTGCGGGGTCGCCGTCGCCCTCCATCCGCGGGACTGGGCCTTCGGCGCCGCCGGGGCCACGGTCGTAGGCGCTCGGGCGGCGGCGTGGGCCCCGGTCGATGGCCTCGCCGCCGTCCTGGTGCTGGACGAGCACGACGAGGCCCTGCAGGACGAGCGGGCGCCCACCTGGCACGCCCGCGACGTCGCCGCCGAGCGGGCCCGGCGGGCCGGGGTGCCCTGCGTGCTGGCCTCACCGGTGCCGACGCTGGAGGCGCTGGCGTGGGGGCCGCTGTCGGTGCCGAGCCGCAACGACGAGCGCGCCGGCTGGCCGGTCTTGGAGATCGTGGACCGGCGCGACGACGACCCGGCGCGCCCCACCCTGTTCTCCCCGGCGCTGGTGCGCCACCTCCGCAGCGGTCAGCGCGTCGTGTGCGTGCTGAACGCCCTCGGCCGGGCGCGCCTGCTGGCCTGCCTGGCCTGCGGCGAGCTGGCCCGGTGCGAGCGGTGCAAGGCGGCGGTGGAGCAGCGCGACGACGGCCAGCTGCACTGCCGGCGCTGCGCCTCGGTGCGCCCGGTCGTGTGCCTGCAGTGCGGCGCGTCGCGGATGAAGGTCGTGCGTCCCGGTGTGACCCGGGTGCGGGAGGAACTGGAGGCACTGGCGGGCACGCCGGTGGTGCAGGTGACGGGGGCGACCGGCGGCGAGCCCCTGGCCGACGCGCTGGTCTACGTCGGCACCGAGGCCGCGCTCCACCAGGTGCCGTCGGCGGCGGTGGTGGCCTTCTTGGACCTGGACCAGGAGCTGCTGGCGCCGCGCTACCGGGCCGCCGAGCAGGCCATGGCCCTCCTGGCCCGCGCCGCCCGGATGACCGGCGGGCGTCCCAGTGGCGGGCGGCTCCTGGTGCAGACCCGGCTGCCCCGCCACGAGGTGCTCGACGCCGTCCTCCATGCCGATCCCGGTCGCCTCGTCGCGGCCGAACTGCCCCGGCGGGAGATGCTGCACTTTCCGCCGGTGGCCGTGCTGGCCAGCGTGTCGGGGGCGGCCGCCGCCGACTTCGTCGCCGCGCTGCAGCGGCCTGCGGGTCTCGACGTCATGGGCCCGGCCGATGATCGGTGGCTGCTACGGGCGCCCGATCACGCCGTCCTCAGCGACGCCCTGGCCGCCACGACCCGGCCCCCCGGGCGCCTGCGCGTGGAAGTGGACCCTCTGCGGGTCTAGTACCGTAGGCGTCGCCGCGGGTGGAGCGCTGGGGCCGCTGCCTCCTCATGCCCCGATACCGCTCCCGCCTCACCTACTACCGCCGCCGTGTCACGGTGCTGCTGGTCCCGCTGCTCCTCGTGACGGGTGGGGTCGTCGCCCTGCGCGAACGGGACCAACGGGCGTCGGCCGACGCGCCTGCGTCCGCGCCTGCGTCCGCCCCCGAGTCGGCGCCCCTGACCACGCCGCCGGCGCTGGCGGCCCTGCGCCACCAGGACGACGCCGCCCCCATCGAGGTGCCGGCCCCGGCCACCAACACCCCCACCACCCGACCGACCCCCAGCACGCTCGAGCCCGACCCGGTGGTGCCGGGAGGTGCCAGCAAGGTGGTCGTGGCGCCGGCGACCACCCTCGCTGTCCAGCACGTCACCGCTGGCGCCGAGCTGACGGTCCCGGTGCTGGGCCAGGGTGACGTGCCGTCGTCGGGCATCAGCGCCGTTGCTCTCAGTGTGACGGTCACCGGTGCCACCGGGGCCGGTCAGGTCACCGTTGGCCCCGATGGTGGTCCGGCGTCGGCGGCGGCCACCGTGGATCTCGCCGGGCCGGGCGACAGCGGCTCGGGCTTCGTGATCGTGCCGGTCGGTCTGGCCGGCGTGGTCGTGCTGTCGTCCACCGTCGAAGCCGACGTGGCCGTGTCGACCGACGGCTGGTTCCTCCCGAGCGAGGCCGGCGCCGCTGACGGGCGCTTCACCACGGTCGATCCCAGCCGGGTGCTGGACACGACGCTCGGCACCGGCCCGATCGACCTGCCGCTGGCGGGCGACACCGGCGTGCCCGCCACCGGCGCGACGGCGGTGCTGCTGCAGCTCACGGCCAGCGAGGCCGATCTCCCGGGCGCCGTCGTGGCGTGGCCGACCGGCGCCCCCCCTCCCGATGCTCCCGCGGTGACGCTGCCGGCGGCCGGCTGGACGACGACCAACCTCGCCCTGGTGCCGCTGGGGGAGACCGGCAAGGTGTCGGTGCAGTCGTCGGGGCCGGCGCATCTCGCCGTGGACGTGCTGGCGTGGGTGACCGACGAGACCGCCCCCGTCACGACCGACGGGCTGTTCGTGCCCCTGCCGGCGGCGCGAGTCGTCGACACCGCCAACACCGACGGCGGCCCGCTCGACGTGCGCCTCCGGCGCGACATCACGATCGGTGACCGCGGCGGCCTGCCTCCGTTCGGCGCGCAGGTCGCCCTCGGCCGGGTGAGCGCCACGGGTCCGGTGGCCAATGGGGAGGTGGCGATCTATCCCGGCGGTACCGCCCGACCCGAGTCGTCGACCCTGCACGTCCGCAGCGACGGCCAGCCCACGACCGCGTCGGCGTGGTTGCGGCTGGGTCAGCGGGGCACCCTGTCGGCCTGGGCCGACGCCCGCACCGACCTCGCGGTCGACGTGGCCGGTTATGTCGTCGGGCGCCCGCTCGCCCCAGACCCGTCCGTGGCACCGACGGCGCCGTCGACCGGCGGCTCGGAGGCACTTCCGGACTTCGACGCCGTGATCGATCGTTTCCTGCGCAACTACGGCGTGCCCGGTGCGTCGGTGGCGGTGGCCCAAGGTGGCCGGGTCGTCTACGCCCGCGGGTACGGCACGGCCGACCCCGCCACCGGTGAGCCGGTGCGCGTCGACTCCCGGTTCCGCTACGCCAGCACGAGCAAGGTGCTCACCGCGGCGGCCGTGCTGGAGCTGGTGCAGTCGGGCCGGCTCTCCCTCGACACCCGAGCCTTCCCCCTGCTGGCGGCCACGGTGCCGCTTGCCGCCGACGCCGACCCCGGTCTCGGCGACATCACCGTCGGCGACCTGCTGCACCACACGTCCGGGCTACCGGCGTCGCCCGACGTGTTCTTCAACGAAGGCGGTGTCGCACCACAAAGCTGTGCCGACGCCGCCCGATGGGTGGTGACCCGCCGGATGGTCGGGACGCCGGGCCGGGGCTTCTCCTACGTCAACATGAACTTCTGCGTGCTCAGCCTGGTGGTGGAGGCCGTCACGGGCGAGCCGTACGTCACCGCTCTGCACGAGCTGGTGCTGGAGCCGCGTCAGGTCAACGACATCGCCATCGGCGTCACCGCCGGACGGTTGCCGGGCGAGGTCGTGCAGGCCACGGGCGATCCGGCGTCGCCGGGTGTGGGCTGGTTCATGGAGTCGCTGCTCGGGGCGGGCGGGCTGGTGGGCACGGCCACCGATCTCGTGCGCGTCGTCGACGGCCTGGACCCGGCCAAGACGGGCGAGCACCTGCTCGATCCGGCGACGTACGCCGCCATGCTGACGCCCGGCCCGGGCAGCTGGGGTCTGGGCGTGCGGCTGTTCAGCGACGGCACCTTCGGGCACACGGGCTCGCTGTCGGGCACGCGCGACATGGTGGTGCACCAGGCCGACGGCATCACGTGGGCCATCACGACGAACGGCAGCTTCGACGACCACGGCACGGTGCTGTACCGCGTCATGAGCCAGGCGCTCGGCACCGTCGCCGCCTGGCCCGCCTACGACCTCTCACCCGATCTGCCGTGAGTGCTGGCTCGGCTTCGCCTCGCGCTCGCTGTCGCTCCGGACGGCGCCGTCCCGTGTCGAGGTTCCCTTTTGTGTGACGTCAATCGTGAATTCGTCTTGATCGGCGTTACATAGCCGGGCCGGTTGCGCGAACTGCCACCCTTCGTGGGCCTATCCGCGCCCGGGGAGCACTCGATGCGCGAATGCCGCGGTGCGTGAGCGTTCCTGTCCCGGTTCTCGGTGCAGATCTGCTTCTCGGTGCGTGAGAGCGTCAGATTTGCTACCGAAGCGCGACGAGATCGGGCCAGGACGCCGGCCGCCGACCACACGCCGTCACGCCCGAGCGGCGGCGCCCGACCGGCGGCGGTCGCTCAGGTCCAGGCCCGGCGGCGCACCTCGTACAGCGCGATGGCGGCGGCGGTGGCCACGTTGAGCGACCCGACGCGCCCCAGCATCGGCAGGTAGGCGATGTGGTCGCACGCCGCCACCGTGGCCTTGCCGAGGCCGTGGTCCTCGTGGCCGACGGCCAGGCACACAGCCGCCGGCAGCGCCAGCTCGTGGAGCGGCACGGCCCCCTCGCACAGCTCGACGCCCACGACCACGAAGCCGTCGGCGTGGGCCTCGCTCACGGCTTCGACGCCGGAGCTGACCGTCGTGGCGGTGACGTACCGGTCGGTGCCCAGCGCGGTGCGCTGCACGCCGGGGCCCGACAGCGCGGGTGTCGGGCCGGCCAGCCAGATCCGCTCCACCCGGTACGCCGCCGCCGTGCGCACGATGGCGCCCACGTTGGCCGGCGTGCCCAGGCCGTCGAGCACGAGCGCCACGCGACCGTCGCCGCTGCGCTCCCGCCACGACCGGTGGAGCCGCTTCAGGCCGGTGCCGTCGAGCTGGCGCACGTGACGTCGAGGATGCGGTAGGCCTGGCGGGAGCGGCGGCGATGGACCTGGAACCCGTTGCCGGTCAGCCACGCTGCCAGCGAGTCGGCGCCCAGATGCTTCTGCACGACGAGGTGGGCGCCGGCGCCGGGCGAGAGGCGCCCCAGCCACCGCTGCAACAGCTCGTGGAGCGGGGCCTTGCCGATGCGGATGGGGGGATTGCTCCAGATGGTTGCGAACGCAACATCATCGGGTACGGCATCGGGGGTGACGCACCGGACGTTGGTGATGCCGTGCTGGGCGGCGTTGTCGGCGCAGAGCAGGAGCGCCCGCTCGTTGACGTCGACGGCCCACACCGTGGCGCGTGGGGCGCGTCGCGCCATCGTGAGGGCGATCGGGCCGTAGCCGCAGCCGAGGTCGAGCAGATGGCCTTCCGCGGGCGGTGGCGGCGCCTCCTGCAGCAGGAGGTGGGTGCCGGGATCGATGCGCTCGGCGGCGAACACGCCCCGGTCGGTGGCCAGCGCCATCGTGAGGTCGGGGAGGGCCAAGTCGACCGTGCGCCTGGCCGAGCGCGCCGCCGGCTGCTCGGCGAAGTACTGCCCGGCGCTCACGTATCGAGGATAGGGCGGGCGTCGCAGATAGCCTGTCGGCGCTATGGCGAGCACCACCCCGACGCACGAGATCCGGATCTTCGGCGACCCGGTCCTGAAGGCCCGAACGCCCGATGTCACCGACATCGACGGCAAGCTCGTGCGCTTGGCCGACGAGATGGTGCAAGTGATGTACGACGCCCCGGGGATCGGGCTGGCCGCCCCCCAGGTCGGCGTGCAGAAGCGCTTCTTCGTGTACGACCTCGGCGACGACACGGGGCCCCACACCATCGTGAACCCCACCATCGTGGAAAGCCGGGGTGAGTGGGTGTACGAGGAGGGCTGCCTGTCCATCCCGCAGCTCTACGTCGAGATCATGCGCCCCAAGGAGCTGCTCGTCACCGGGTTCGATCTGGACGGCAACGAGCTGCAGATCGAGGCCGACGAGATCCTCGGTCGGGTCATCCAGCACGAGCTCGACCACCTCGACGGGGTGCTCATGTTCGAGCGGATGACGCCCGAGCAGCGCAAGCAGGCGATGACCGAGTGGCGTCGTCTGCGGGCCGAGCCGGAGCCCGAGCCGAAGAAGCGCCGCATCCGGCTGACGTGACGGCGTGACGGCGTGACGGTGTGAGCGCATGAGCCTGGCGCCGGTGCCGGCCCGGCCGCGCCGGCTGGTGTTCCTCGGCACGCCCGAGATGGCCGTGCCCCCGCTGCGGGCCCTCGTCGATGCCGGTTTCGATGTCGCCCTGGCGGTGACGCGGCCGGACAAACGGCGGGGCCGCGGCAGGGAGACCACGCCCAGCCCGGTGAAGGCGGCGGCGCTCGAGCTGGGCCTGCCGGTCACCCATCGCGTCGACGACGCGCTCGGTGTCGGCGCCGACCTCGGGGTGGTCGTGGCCTACGGTGCGCTCGTGAAGCCGCCGGTGCTGGCCGAGCTGCCGATGGTGAACCTGCACTTCTCCCTGCTGCCGCGGTGGCGCGGCGCCGCTCCCGTCGAGCGGGCGCTGCTGGCGGGCGACACCGAGACCGGTGTCTGCGTCATGCAACTCGAAGAGGGCCTCGACACCGGTCCCGTCTTCGCCCGCGAATCGGTGCCCATCGGCGCCGCCGAGACGGCGGCGGAGCTGCGCCAGACCCTGGTCGAGGTGGGCACCAGGTTGCTGGTCGCCACGCTGGAAGGTGGCCTTCATGACCCCGAGACGCAAGTGGGTGAGCCGACGTACGCGGCCAAGCTCGACCCGAGCGACCTCAGCCTCGACTGGGAGCGTCCGGCGCTCGAGCTGGACCGCGTCGTGCGGGTCGGCGGGGCGTGGACGACCTTTCGGGGCCGCCGCCTGAAGGTGCTCGCCGCCAGGCCCGTACCGGGCGAGCGTCCTGGCCCGCCCGGCACGCTGGACGGCGATCGGGTCGCCACCGGTGACGGGGTGCTCGTGCTGGCCACGGTGCAGCCGGAAGGCAAGGGGCCTCAACCGGTGACGGCGTGGCGCAACGGCGCCCGTCCGGTTCCGGGCGAGGCCTTCGGTCGGTGACGTCTTCGCGACGCGTGGCGTACGACGCACTCAAGCGCATCGAACACGACGGCGCCTACGCCAATCTGGTCCTGCCCGCCCTGCTCGAGCGCAGCCGCCTCGACCAGCGCGACCGGGCCTTCGCCACCGAGCTCGTGTACGGCACGACGCGCATGCGTCGGGCCTGCGATTTCGCCATCGACCGCTTCGTGATGAAGCCGCCCGCCGGGTGACCTCCGCACGCTGTTGCGCCTCGGCGCCTACCAGCTGCTGTTCGCCGGCGTGCCCGCCCACGCCGCCGTGAACGACACCGTCGGCGGTGGCGCCGGGGCGCTCGAAGGCGTTCGTCAACGCCATGCTCCGGCGGGTGGCGGCAGTGCCGATCGACTGGCCCGACGTCGGCGACACGGCTCTCGTATCCCGACTGGATCGTGGCCCGGCTCACCGCCGAGTTGGGCGACGACGACGCGGTGACGGCGCTGGAGCGCATGAACGAGCCGCCGCCGGTCACCACGCGCGCCGACGGCTACGTCCAGGACACCGCGTCGCAGTGGGTGGCCGATCTGGTCGATGCCCGGCCGGGCGACCGGGTCGCCGACCTCTGCGCCGCGCCTGGCGGCAAGGCCACGCGGCTGGCCGCCGACGGCGCCATCGTGGTCGCCGCCGACCTCCGCCCGGCGCGGGCTCGGTTGATCGCCGAGAACGCCGCCCGGCTCGGAGCCATCGGCCTGAGCGTCGTGGTGGCCGACGGCACGGCGCCTCCCCTGCGCGAGGAGTCGTTCGACCGCGTCGTGGTCGATGCACCGTGCTCGGGCTTGGGCGCGCTGCGCCGCCGGCCCGATGCCCGGTGGCGCCTGCAGCCCACCGACATCGACCGAGCTGGCCGAGCTGCAGGCCGCTCTGCTGGTGGCGGCGCGCCCGCTCGTGCGCCCCGGCGGCGTCCTCGTCTACAGCGTGTGCACGCTCACCGCGGCCGAGTCCGTCGATCTCGACGACGGCTCGTGGCCGGTGCTGGCCCCGCCACCGGCGCCGTGGCGGCCGTACGGTCGGGGGCGCCCGCCTGCTGCCCCAGGACGCCGACACCGACGGCATGACCGTGCTTCGGTACCGTTCGGGAGCCATGAACGCCGCCCCCCTCGCCGCCAAGGTGCTCACGGTCTCCGACGGCGTGGTCCACGGCACCCGAGAGGACCGCTCCGGGCGCCGCTCTGGTGGAGCAGCTGACGGCCGCGGGCTACGTCGTGGCCGACCGGCGTGTCGTGGCCGACGGGATCGAGACCGTGGCGGCGGCGCTCACCGAGATGGCCGAGGGCTTCGCCGGCGTGATCGTGTCCACCGGCGGCACCGGCTTCGCCCCCCGTGACCTCACGCCCGAGGGCACCCGTGCCGTCGTCGAGCGGGAAGCGCCCGGCCTGGCCGAGGCCATGCGGTTGGTGAGCCCGCTGGGCCGGCTGTCGCGGGGCATCGCCGGCGTACGCGGCCGGGCCCTCATCCTCAACACCCCGGGCTCACCGAAGGGCTGCGTCGAGCAGCTCGAGGCCGTGCTCGACATCCTGCCCCACGCTCTGCGTCTCCTGGCCGACACCCCGACGGAGCACTGACGCGCCTGCTCCAGCCGATGAAGCGGCGGCGGCGTTCGAGGACGCGGCACAGCGCGTAGCCGGCCCGCCGGTGTGATCGCCCGGTCGGGCGGCGGCCTCGGTCAATACACTGGATCGTCGTGCTCCGCCTCGTCCTGCCCAAGGGTTCGCTCGAACGAGCGACGTTCGACCTGTTCGAGGCGGCCGACCTGGCGGTCAACCGGTCATCGGCGGTCGACTACAAGGCCACCATCGACGATCCCCGCATCGACGAGGTCCGCATCCTGCGCCCGCAGGAGATCCCCCGCTACGTGGCCGAAGGGCTGTTCGACCTCGGCATCACCGGCCGGGACTGGATCGAGGAGACCGGCGCCGACGTGGTCAGCCTGGGCGAGCTGGCGTACTCCAAGGCCACGGCCAACCCCATCCGCGTGGTGGTGGCGGTGGCGGCCGACGCCGACGTGAAACGGGTCGATGACCTGCCCAACGGGGTGCGGGTCTCCACCGAGTACCCCGAGCTCACCCGGCGCTACTTCGAGGAGCGCGGGGTCGAGGCCGACATCCGGCTCTCCTACGGGGCGTCCGAGGCCAAGATCCCCGACATCGCCGACTGCATCGTCGACATCACCGAGACCGGGCGGGCGCTGCGGGCCGCCGGGCTGCGGATCATCGACACGATCCTGGTGTCCTACACCGAGCTGGTCGCCAACCCGGTGAGCGCCGCCGACCCGGCCAAGCGCCACGCCATGGCCCAGCTCCTCACGCTGCTGCTCGGTGCGCTCGAGGCCCGCAGCAAGGTGCTGGTGAAGCTCAACGTGGCCGAAGCCGACTGCGCCGCCGTGCTGGCCCTGCTGCCGGCGCTCAAGTCGCCCACGCTGTCGTCGCTGGCCGGCGGCGGTTTCGCGGTGGAGACGGTGGTGGAGAAGCGCACGATCAACACCCTGATCCCGGCCCTGAAGGACGCCGGGGCGAGCGACATCCTGGAGCTGCCCCTGTCCAAGATCGTGCACTGAGACATTGACGCGCGGCGTGGTCACCGCCTTCGACGAGGGCGCCGGGCTGGGCACGGTCACGACCGACGACGGCACCGCCTACGCCTTCCACTGCACCCAGATCGCCGACGGCACCCGCACGATCGCCGTCGGCACGGCGGTGACCTTCGCCGTGCGGCCCTGGCATCGGGGCCGCTACGAGGCGGTCGCCGTCACCAAGGCGTGACGGAAGTTCAGCGAGGCCGGCCCGTCTAGGCCGTCGTCTGCTGCTTCAGCTGCACGAAGGCCAGGCGGATCTGCGCCAGCGCGTCGCGCAGCACGGCCCCGTTGGGCGCCCAGCCGGTCACCGACGGCGTCGACCACGGCGGCCATGGCGTCGATGGCCAGCGCCGCCTCGCCCAGGTCAGGGGGCTGCTGGGAGAGGTGGATGGCGGCCAGCTCGAACAAGCCCATGGCGTGGTTGGCCACGACCTGAGCGGCGGGCACGTCGGCCAGCCGGCGGCGGGCCTCGTCCAGTTCGGCTCGCAACTCGGCCTCGGCGGCGGCGTCGAACGCCTCGTCGTCGTCGCCCGGGTCGACCGGCGCAACGCCCTCGATCGTCGCCGTCGGGCAGCCGATGCTCGCCGTCGGGTGTCCACAAGCTGCTCACCTGCGCTACCATATCGGCCGCACAACCGAGGAAAAGCGGGGACTCCTTCGGGAGCACTCCCACCCGGCCACCTAGCGGTGCGTCCGGGTCGATGAGCGAGCGGGGTGAGCCTCGCACGGACGTCGGCTTTTCGTCGGCGTCCTCATTCGTTTTCCAGAAAGAAGTGCCCATTGCACAGGAGTGAGCAGTCATAGCTGCGCCCGCCGCCAACGAGCCTCGGATCAACGACCGGATCCGCGCCCGTGAGGTCCGAGTGATCGGTCCTGACGGGAGCCAATTGGGGATCAAGCCGCTCCCCGAGGCATTGCAACTGGCTCGGGAGCAAGACCTCGACCTCGTCGAAGTGGCCGGACAGGCCAATCCGCCTGTCGTGAAGGTCATGGACTTCGGCAAGTACAAGTACGAGGAAGCCCAACGGGCCAAGGAGTCACGTCGCAAGAGCACGAACATCTCCATCAAGGAGATGAAGTACCGCCCCAAGATCGGGGTGGGCGACTTCGACACCAAGACCCGCAAGGTGGCCGAGTTCTTGTCCGAAGGTCACAAGGTCAAGATCACGATCATGTTCCGAGGGCGGGAGGTCTTCCATCCCGAGCTCGGTGCCAAGATCCTGGATGCGATCGCCGAGCACGTCGCGGCGGTCGGCAAGGTGGAAACCCACGCCAGGCTCGACGGCCGCAACATGACCATGGTCCTCGCCCCCGACAAGCGAGCGCAGGCCGCAGCGAAGACCCCGCGTGACGCCACGACGCCTCCCACCGAGGAGGCGACGCCGGAGCCAGCGCCGTCAGGTGCTACGTCGCCGAGCCCGGCTCCGCCGCCCAGCCCGGCACCGCCACCTGGCGCCGCTCCACCGCCGAGCGCTCCCGCGACGCCAGCGGCACCATCGGTGCCATCCGCGCCAACCTCGCCACCGGCCGCCCCGACGGTCAGCGCCGCCAGCGCACCACCCGAATCCCAAGGATGACTCAATGCCGAAGATGAAGACCTCGAAGACCGCGGCCAAGCGGTTCCGCAAGACCGGAACCGGCAAGCTCCGCCGGTTGCAGTCCATGCGTCAGCACCTGTTCGAAAAGAAGCCGTCCACCCGCACCCGGCGCCTCAAGGGCTACGTCGCGGTGCACCCGGGCGACGCCAAGAAGATCAAGCGGCTCCTCGGCGAGCGCTGAGCCACCCGACCACACCATCCCCAATCGAAAGGAGTGAGTCATGGCCAGGGTGAAGCGTGCCGTCGGCTCGAAGAAGCATCGTCGCCAGGTCCTCGAAAAGGCCAAGGGCTACTACGGCAACAAGAGCCGTTCCTACCGCGCCGCGCACGAGCAGGTGATGCACTCCGGCCAGTACGCGTTCCGTGACCGCCGGGCCCGCAAGGGCGAGTTCCGCAAGCTGTGGATCCAGCGCATCAACGCCGCGTGCCGGTTGCACGACATGAGCTACAGCCAGTTCATCGCCGGCCTCCATGCCGCCGGCGTCGAGGTCGACCGCAAGATCCTCGCCGACCTCGCCGTCACCGACGATGCCGCCTTCGGTGCGCTCGTCGGTGCCGCCCGCGAGGGCCTGGGCGCGGGAAGCTGACCTGACCTGACTCCCCTCGTTTTCACCAATCCGAAGATCCAGCGGCTGCGGCGCCTTCTCGGGCGCCGCGCTGCGCGTCAGGACGAAGGCGCGTTCGTCATCGAGGGCGCCGCCCTGCTGGCCGAGGCCCTCGCCGCCGGCGCACCGGTCGAGGCCGTGTTCGTGGGCCCCGGGGGGCTGCCCGTCGACGGCGGTGGCGCGCCGGTGTACGAGCTGGCGCCCGGTGTGGTGGAGCGGGTGGCCTCCACCGTGTCGCCCCAGCCGGTGCTGGCGGTGGTGCGGCGCACGGACGTGAGCTGGCCCTCGGTGGCCCCGACAGGCGGCTTCGTCGTGGTGGCGGCCGGACTGGCCGACCCGGGCAACGTGGGCACCATCCTGCGCTCGGCCGAGGCCGCCGGCGCCGCCGCCGTCGTGGTGACCGTGGGGTCCGTCGACGTCTTCAACTCGAAGGTGGTGCGGGCCTCGGCCGGTGCGCTGTTCCACGTGCCGGTCGTGGTGGACGTCCCCCTCGGCGCGCTGCGAGAGCTGGGCGTGGCGCTCCTGGGTGCCGTCGCCACCGGTGGCGTTCCCTACGACGAGGCCCCGCTCGAGCGACCGTGCGCGCTGGTGCTCGGCAGCGAAGCCCACGGCTTGCCGGCCGGCCTGGCCGTCGACGGGTTGGTGACGATCCCGCACTCGGGCCGGGCCGAGAGCCTGAACGTGGCGATGGCGGCCACCGTTTTGTGCTTCGAGGCGGCCCGCCGCAGGCGCTAGCGTGCCCGCCGATGTTGCGCGCCAGCGAGTCGCTCCGATTTCGTCGCCCCCGGGCTGCCGCTCGGGGCTGGGGCGCGTCGAGCACGCCGCCTCGCACCTGATCCGGCCCCGGGGGCAACTCCACCTCCGCCCCATGGCTCCGGAAAGGAACGAACGTGATCGACGAAGTTGCCGCCGCCCTCGATGACGCGCTGGCTCGGGTGGCCTCCATCGCCACCCTCGACGACTGGCGGGCCGAGCGCCCGGCCTTGACGGGCAAGCAGTCGGCTCTCGGACAGCTCAACCGCCGGCTCGGCTCGTTACCGCCCGACGAGCGCCCGGTGGTGGGCGACGCCGTCGTGCAGGCCCGGTCACAACTCGAGCGCGCCCTGGAGGACCGCCGCCGCGCCCTCGCCGCCGAGCAGCGCCAGGTGGTGCTGGAAGCCGAGCGACTCGACCTCACCGAAACCCTCGACGCCTACCGACCGCATCGGGGCCACCTGCACCTCGTGACGCAAGCTCACGAGCGCCTGGAGGACGTGTTCGTCGGCATGGGCTTCACCGTGGCCGAAGGCCCCGAGGTGGAGAGCGACTGGTACAACTTCACCGCCCTCAACATGCCGCCCCATCATCCGGCGCGCAGCGAGTTCGACACGCTCTTCGTCGACCTGGGTGAGCCGGGCAGCGTGGTGCTGCGCACCCATACATCGCCGGTACAGATCCGGGTCATGGAGTCGCAGCCGCCGCCGCTGTACGTCGTCGTGCCCGGCACCACGTATCGCCGGGACACCCCCGACGCCACCCACATGCCGGTCTTCCACCAGATCGAGGGGTTGGTGGTCGACCGCGGGATCACCTTCGCCGACCTGGCCGGCACCATCGAGGCGTTCACCCGCGCCTACTTCGGCAAGGGGTACGCGTCACGGCTGCGGCCGTCGTACTTCCCGTTCACGGAGCCATCGGCCGAGTTCGACGTGCAACGCCCGGACGGGTCGTGGTTGGAGCTGGGCGGGTGCGGCATGGTGCATCCGAACGTGCTGCGCAACTGCGGGCTGGACCCGGAGGAGTGGAGCGGCTTCGCCTTCGGCTTCGGCACCGACCGCATGCCGTTGATGCGCCACGGCATCGACGACCTGCGGGAGATGTTCACCAACGACGTCCGCTTCCTGGAGCAGTTCTGATGCGCGTGCTGCTGTCGTGGTTGAACGATTTCGCACCGGTCGGTGGCGACGTCGACGCCCTGGCCCATGAGCTCAGCATGCTGGGGATGGCGGTCGACGACGTCGAGCCCGTCGGCGCGCCGGTGGACGGCGTGATCGTGGCCCGTGTCCTGCAGACTCGTGCCCATCCCGATGCCGACAAGGTCCACCTGGTCGACGTGGACACGGGTGACGGCGAGGCCCTGCAGATCGTGTGCGGCGCCTTCAACATGGCCGCCGGCGACCTCGTGCCGCTGGCCGCCTTGGGCACGACCATGCCCAACGGCATGGAGATCGGCCGGCGCAAGATGCGGGGCGAGTGGTCCAACGGGATGCTGTGCTCGTCGCGCGAGCTCGGTCTGGGCGACGACCACGCCGGCATCCTGCTGCTGCCATCTACGCTGCAGCTGGGCCAGCCCGTGTTCCAGGCCCTCGGTGTCACCCCCGACGTGGTGTTCGACCTGGACGTCACCCGGAACCGCCCTGACGCGTGGTCGCACCGTGGGGTCGCCCGCGATCTGGCGGCCGGCCTCGGGGTGCCCTTCACCGACCCGTGGCCCGCGGTCACGCCCACCGGTGCCGAACGCACTGCGCCGGTCACCATCGAGGCGCCCGAGCGATGCGGGCGATTCACGTCCACGGTGCTCACCGGCGTGCGCGTCGGGCCGTCGGCGCCGTGGATGGCCGAGCGCCTGCGCCGGGCCGGCATGCGGCCGATCAACAACGTGGTCGACGTCTCCAACTACGTGATGCTCGAGCTGGGTCAGCCCAGCCACCCCTACGACCTCGCCAAGTTGCCGGGTGGCGGGTTCCGGGTGCGGCGGGCCCGGCGCGGCGAGACGTTGGTGACGCTGGACGGTGTGACCCGCGCCCTCACGCCCGAGGATCTCTTGATCTGTGACGCGCTGGACGCCCCAGTGGGCATCGCCGGCATCATGGGTGGGGCGTCGTCGGAGATCGACGACGCCACCACCGAGGTCGCTCTCGAGATGGCGTGGTTCGAGCCGGTCGCGCTGGCCACGACAGCGGCCCGTCTCGGCTTGCGGTCCGAGGCGTCGGCCCGCTTCGAACGCGGCGTCGATCCCATGGTGGCCGACCGCGCCATCGCGCGGTTCGTGGAACTGCTGAGCGAGACATCGCCCGATGTGGCGATCGCGCCTGGCGCCGTCGACGCGCGGGGTGACCTACCCGCACCGGCGGTCGTGCACGTGCGGCCCGAGCGCGTCAACGCGCTGCTGGCCACCTCGTTCACGATGGCCGACATCGCCGCCCTGATCGAGCCCATCGGATTCGCCGTCGACGGCCTTCAGGTGACGGTGCCGACGTGGCGTCCCGACAGCACCTCCGAGATCGACATCGTCGAGGAGGTCGCCCGGCACTACGGCTACGACCGCCTCGGCAAGACGGTGCCGGCGTCCGCACACCCCGGTCGCCTCACACCCCTGCAGCACGCGAGGCGGCAGGTGCGCCAGGTGCTGCTGGGCGCGGGCCTCGACGAGGCCATGCCCGGGCCGCTGCTGGCCCCCGACGACCTGACGCGGGCGGGTCTGCCGGGAGAGGGCATCGGGCTGGTCAACCCCCTGGCCGCCGAGGAGAGCATCCTGCGGCCCTCGTTGCGCCCGGGGCTGCTGAAGTCCATCGCCTACAACGCCTCGCACCGCGCCACGGGCGTGGCGCTGTTCGAGATCGGCCACGTGTTCCTGCCCCCGCCGCCAGGTCAGCTCCTGCCCGACGAGCGAGAGGTCATCGGCGCCGCCCTGGCCGGCCGTGAGGCACCTGCAGCAGTGGCGTTGTGGGCCGAGCTGGCCAACGCCCTCGGCGTCGACGATGTGGCCCTGGAGGCGGGCGCCTTCGAGGGGCTCCACGCCACGCGCACGGCCCAGCTGGTGACGGCCGGCGGCGATCGCATCGGCCTGGTCGGTGAGATCGATCCAGGCGTGCTGGAAGACCACGGGATCGCCGAGCGGGTGGCGTGGCTCGAGGTCGAGCTGGAACCGCTCCACGCGCGGTCGCACCCCGACCGCCCCTACCGCCGCGTGAGCCGCTACCCGTCGAGCGACATCGATCTGGCCTTCGTGCTGGACGAGGCCATCCCCGCGGCCACGCTCACCGCGGCGCTGCGAGCCGCCGCTGGGGAACTGGTGGCCGATCTGCGCCTGTTCGACGTGTACCGCGGCCCAGCGGTAGCCGAGGGCCACCGCAGCCTGGCCTACCGGCTACGGCTCCAAGCGGCCGACCGCACCCTCACCGACGCCGACGTGGCATCGGTGAGGGAGCGCAGCATCGCCGCCGCCGCCACGGTCGGCGCCTCGCTGCGGGCCTAGACCCGGAACTGGGGAGCCTCCGCGCGTAGAGCGCGCGGAGACTCCCCAGTTCGCCAGTTCGATGTCGCTACGAGAGCGCGCCGCGCAGGCCGTTGGCACAGTCGTCGACCAACTCACCGCTGCGGTCGACCACCCCGCCGAGCTGGAAGAAGCCGTGGATCATGCCGTCGTAGCGCTTGGCGGTGGCCTCGACGCCGGCCTTGCGCAATGCCGCGGCGTAGGCCTCGCCTTCGTCGCGCAGTGGATCGAACTCGGCGGTGAGCACGAGCGCCGGGGGCAGCCCCGCGAGGGACTCGGCCATCGCCGGCGATGCCAGGGGACTGTCGGCGTCGGCCTCGTTGGGCAGGTAGTGGCCGTAGAACCACTCCATGAAGCCCTTGGTGAGCAGGTAGCCGTCGCCGTTCTCGGTGATCGACGCGCTGGTCATCCGGGCGTCAACGGCCGGGTAGATCAGGAGCTGATAGGCGATCGCCGGGCCGCCGCGATCGCGCGCCATCTGCGCCACCACCGCCGCCAGGTTCCCGCCCGCGCTGTCGCCGCCGACGGCCAGTCGTGACGGGTCACCGCCGTACTGGCCGATGTTGGCCGCCGCCCACACCGTCGCCGCGTAGCAGTCCTCGGGCGCGGCGGGGAAGGGATGCTCGGGGGCGAGGCGGTACTCGACCGACACGACGACGGCCGGCGTGCGGTTGGCGAGCTGGCGCACCGGCACGTCATGGGTGTCGACCGTGCCGATGACCCAGCCACCCCCGTGGAAGAACACGAGCGTGGGGAACGGGCCGTCGCCTTCGGGCACGTAGACCCGCGCCGGGATGTCGCCATCCGGGCTGGGGATGGTGATGTCGGTGACGAGGGCGAGCGCTTCGGATGGCCCGGAGAGCTCGGCGATGGCGGCGATGAGCGCGCGGTTGTCCTCGACGGACACGGTCTCGGGCGGCGGACCGCCCGCTTCGGCCATCTGGCTCAACAGCGCGGCGCATTGCGGATCGAGCGGCACGACGGCTCCTTTCAGGTGAGGAACTTCAGGACCTGCTCGCGGGTCGCCACGGGCTGCTCGAGCTGAGGGATGTGGCCGGCGTCGTCGACCAGGACGATGTCGGCCTGGCGCAGCCGCGACTTGAACTCCTGCGCATAGATGGGCGGCACGAGGCCGTCCTGCTTGCCCCAGACGAGCAGGGTCGGCGCCGTGACCCGATGGATGCGGCGGTCGAGGCCCTTGTCGGGGATGGGCCAGATGAAGTGGAAGATGCTGGCCATCCGCATCGCCGCCTGGAAGAGCGCGTCGGGGTCGTCGACCGGCGGCGTGAGGAACGCCGCCAACGGACTGTTCGGGTCGGCCAGCACCAGCTCCACCAGCTTCTCCGGCGGGATGCCGGCGATGTCGGCGACCGGGGCGTCGTCGCGCCACAGCCCGATCGGGGCGATGAGCACGAGCTGGGTCACCCGCTCGGGGTTGTTGGCCGCCAGTTCGGCCGCCACCATGCCGCCGAAGGAGTGCCCGACGACCCGTGCCGACGGCAGCTCGAGGGCATCGAGCAGGTCGTTGTAGTACAGCACGAGGTCCCAGATGTCGCGCAGCTCCTCCAGCCCAGTGGACTGGCCCGAACCAGGATGCTCGGGGGCGTAGACCGTGTAGCGCTCGGCCAGGGCCTCCACGAAGGGGTCCCACATCAGCCCGCCGGCACCGTGGATGTAGACCAGGGGCTCGCCCTGGCCGCCCACGAGCACCCGCGTGGTCATGGTGCCGTTGCGCAGCTCGATAGCGCGCTCGTCGACGTTGGTTGCGGCGGCCGTCGACATCAGACCGTGCTCCGGTCGTCGGCGCCGATCGGCCACCACTCGTGCTTCCAGCCGTCGTCGGCCCACAGGTGGCGGATCCGCGGGATGACCTCTTCGGCGAAGAGCGTGATGTTCTTCTCGGTGAGGGCGTGAGGCATCGAGCCGATCTGCAGGAGCGCGTGGAGGTTCCCGAACCGCAGGGTCTTGGCCGCCTCGATGAGCCGATCGGCGACGGTGGCGGGGCTGCCGGCGATGATGAAGCCGTTGTCGACGAGGGTCTTCCAGTTCTTCTCCAGCAAGGCCACCTTGGCGATCTCGCCCGGCTGGTTCGTCTTGATGGCGAACTCCGTGCTGCGGCGGGTGCGGTAGCCAGGTGCCTCGAAGAAGTACGGCGGGATGTGGAGGCACTTGTTGAAGAAGTACGTGACGTGCTCCATGTACTCCTCTTCGGCCCTCGCGTCCGTCTCCGAGACGCAGATCTGCTGGGCGAAGCCGGCACGGTAGGGGTTCTGGTCGATCCCCATGCGATCCATCGTCTCCCAGAACCCGCCCATCAGCTTCTGGGCGAACTGGTAGCCGAAGAAGCTCAGGTAGCTGTACGTGAAGTCCTGGGTGGCCGCCAGCTCCCACGTCTCCACCGAGCCACCACCGGCCAACCACACCGGCGGGTACGGCTTCTGGAGGGGCTTCGGCCACGGGTTCACGTACCGCAGCTGGTTGTACCGGCCGTTGAACGTGAACGGTCCGGGCTTCGTCCACGCCTGCATGATCAGGTCGAGGGCCTCACGGAAGCGCGGCCGGGTCTCGGTGGGCGTGACGCCGTAGCAGAAGTTGACGTCCATCGAGGTGCCCACCGGGAAGCCGGCGATCAGGCGCCCGTCCGACAGCACGTCGAGCATGGCGAACTCTTCCGCCACACGGGTGGCCGGCGAGTACAGGGCAAGGGTGTTGCCCAGCACGCAGATGGCGCTGTTGTTCGGTGTCCGCCGGGCCAGCGCCGCCGCCATGATGTTCGGCGATGCCATGAAGCCGTAGCCGTTCTGGTGGTGCTCGTTGACACCGATGCCGTCGAAGCCCAAGCGGTCGGCGAGCTCCAGTTCGTCCAGGTTCCACTTGTAGTACTGCTGGACCTTCTCGGGATCACACAGCACGTCGTTCGGCGGCGTGACCCAGATGCTCTCGTATTTCTCCTCGAAGTCCGGCGGGAGATCCCGATACGGCATGAGGTGGAAGAAGATGGATTTCACGGCCCGTCCTTTCCCCCGAAGGGACAGTGATCGGCCACCCTAAGCACGGCTCGACCGGCCGGTCAATGTGAACGCGTCACGGCGGCGGCGAGCCTGAGGATGGCGGCCAGGCTCTCGTCGACGTCGGCTTCCGTCGTGACCCACGACGACACGCTGATCCGCATGGCGGCGCGGCCCTGCCACGTGGTGGCGCCGCACCAGCAGGTGCCGTCGGCCTGGACGGCGGCCACGACCGCACGGGTCGTGTCGTCGTCGCCGAAGGCCACCAGCACCTGGTTGGCCATCACCTCGTCCAGGATCTCGTGGCCGCCGGCCTGCAGTCCCTCGGCGAAGCGACCGGCGAGGCGGCAGCAGCGCTCCACCAGGTCGGCCACGCCCGAGCGGCCGAGGGTCCGCAATGCCGCCCACACCTCCACGCCCCGGGCCCGGCGCGACATCTCCGGCGTGAACTGGTACGGCTCGGGCCGGTCGCCCCCCTGGAGGTAGGCCGCCGACACCGACATCGCCGCCACCATGGGGGCCGGATCGCGGCAGATGGCGAAGCCGCTGTCGTAGGGCACGTTGAGCCACTTGTGGCCGTCGCTCGCCCACGAGTCGGCGGCGGCGACACCATCGACGAGATGGGCCCGACGCGGGGTGGCGGCCAGCCACAGACCGAAGGCGCCGTCGACGTGGACCCAGGCGCCGGCGGCGCGCGCCAGCGGCACGAGGTCGGTGAAGGGATCGCTCGCACCGGTGTTCACGTTGCCGGCCTGGAGGCACAGGATGGTGCGGTCGTCGAGGGGCGGCAGGCGGTCCGGCCGCATCCGGCCGTGGTGGTCGACGGGAACGCGTACGACGCGTCCCCGTCCCATGCCGAGCAGGCCCAGCGCCTTGAGCAGGCTCACGTGGACCTCGTCGCCCACCACGACGGTGAGGGGCGGCGCCTCGAACAGGCCCTGCTCCTCGACGTCCCAACCGAGCCGGGCCAGCAGGGCGTGGCGAGCGGCGGCGAGGGCCACCATGTTGGCGGCGGTGGCACCGGTGACGAAGCCGACTCCGCTCCCGCTGGGGAGGCCGAGCACGTCGAGCAGCCAGGCACCGGCGATCTGCTCGATGACGGCGGTCGCCGGCGACGCCGCCACCAGGCCGGCGTTCTGGTCCCAGGCGGTGACCAGCGTCGCCGCGGCCCGGGCGACCGGTAGCGACGAGCCGACCACGAAGCCGAAGTAGCGGCCGCCGGCCGAGGCCACGGTGGCCGGCCCGGCCACCTCGTCCAGGAGGCGCAGTACGCCGGCCGCCTCGGTGGGGTGCTCCGGTAGCGGGCCGCCCAGCTCGGACAAGCGGGCCAGTGCCTCGGGCGCCGGGGTGACGGGCCGATCGGTGAGACCGTCGAGGTAGCGCGCCGCCGCGCCCGCCGCCTGCGCCTCGACGTCGCCGTCCATCAGAGGACTTGATACACCTCGTACGTGACCGACGATCCGTCGGACGTCCCCGTGGAGACGGCCTGGATGTCGTTGAGCCAGGCGTAGCGCTCGTCGCCGGTCTCGAAGGCAGGGGCGGTGCGGATCCACGCGCCCATGTCCTTCCCGACGCCGCGGTAGGTCATGTAGATGGCGGCGCCGTCATCGGTCTCGAGCAGCAAACGGACGTCGAGCACGAGGGTGCCGTCGGGCCGCATCATGACCCAGTCGCCGCCCGGGCCCTTCACCGTGCCCTTCAGCTTGGGACCTTCGAAGGTGCCGCTGCTGGCGTCGATGATGATCCGGGTGCCGGCGGGGCCGTCGATGCTGGCGTTGATGCTGGTGTTGGCGGTGAGGGTGAAGACGTGCTCGACAGGAAGGCTGGTCTCGGGCATGGGCCGCACTCTGATCGGCTGTGCCGGCGCCGTCAAGCGGCGGCCTCTGGCGTCGTCAGTTCTCGGCGGGCTCGTCGGGGTAGTTGGCGATCCACGCCACCCGGCCGCCCTGGCGTCGCAGCACCGAGCGCCACAGCGTGGCCGGGTCGGGGCCGAAGGCATCGTCGGTGCGGAAGTCGGCGACCGTCCACGCCCCGGCGGCCAGCTCCTGCTCCAGCTGGTCGGGCGCCCAGCCGGCGTAGCCGGCGAAGAGCCGCAGCGCCTTCACCGCCGGTTCGTGCTCGAAGGGACCGGCGGCGAGGTCGATCGTGCCGATGGCGTCGAACGCCGGTGCCCAGCTGGGTCCCTCCTCGCCGGGCACTTCGGCGAGGGCCAGGCCGATGACCGACTGCGTCTCGACCGGTCCGCCCTCGAAGATCACCGACGGCGGGGATGTGTACGGCGACCACGGCTCGAGCACGCTCGGCACGTTGCGGTCCCCGGGCCGGTTCAGCACCACGCCGAGGGCCCCGCCGTCGCTGTGCTCCAGCATGAGGACCACGGTGCGATCGAAGTTCTCGTCGACGAGGGGCGGCAACGCCACCAGCAGGCGGCCCCGGAGCGTCGGCCCGTTCACGAACCCATCACCGCCACCATCTTGTCGCACCCCGCGCCCGCTTCCACGCCGCGTTCCGGCGATCATCCCGACAGGGCTTCCGGCAGGCCGAGGGAGTGGACGACGGTGAGATGCTGCACGGCGCGGGTCATGGCCACGTAGAGCAACCGGATGCCGTGCTCGCCGATCTGGGCCACGAGCCGGGGCTCCACCAGCACCACCGCGTCGAACTCCAACCCCTTCGACTCGGCCGGTGTGATGAGCGAGATCGGCGCGGCGAGGGCTTCGCCACTCGGCAGCCCGGCGGCCACGATGGCCTCGTGCAACTGCCCGGGCGCGATCACCGCGACCGAGGTGTGCACCGCCGCCAGCGCTACCGCGACGGCCACCACCGCCGGCTCCAGGTCGGGCGCCTCGAGGATCTCCGGTGGGGCGGCGGTGGCCCGCGCCGAGCGCGTCGGTGCCACCTCCACGCCGGCGTGGGGCAGCAGCCGGTTGGCCAGTTCCAGGATCTGCTCGGGCACGCGGTAGCCGACGTCCAGCTCGGCGCGGATGACCGCCTCCGGTGAGCCCAGCACCCGCACCACGTCGTCCCAGCGCGACTGGCCGCCCGGCGCCGTCGACTGGGCGAGGTCGCCGAGCACCGTCATCGACGGCTGCCGGGCGCTGCGCCGGGCCAGCAGCCGCCAGGCCATCGCCGAGACGTCCTGGGCCTCGTCGACGACGAGATGACCGAAGCGGCGGGGCCGGCCGCCGAGCACGGCGTCGGCCTCGTCGATCAGCACGAGGTCGGCGGCTGTCCACGGCTCGTCATCGGCTCTGCGGGCAGCGCGGCGCTGCAGCGAGCGCTGCTCGGCGTCGGACAGGACGCCGTCGGCGGCGGCCGCCAGCATTGCCTTGTTGGTCAACAACCGCCGCACGAGCGCGGGCGCCGTCGTGGCCGGCCACGCCCGGTCCAGCACCCGGCGGAGATCGGGGCTCGTGCGCAGGGCGTTGGCGACTTCGTCGGACAGCTTCATTCCTTCCGGGCGCCGGGCCACCAGGCGTTCGAAGGCTCGCTTCAGCACCGCCGCCCGGAACCCGTCGCGCGTCGATGCGACCGTGCGGCGCTGGCCCAGCGCGGCGGCCAGCGCATCGTTCACCTCAGCGGCCGAAACGGTGAGGTTGCCGAAGGAGGTGCGCACCCGCGGCGTCCTCGATGAGCGCGACGGTGCGGCCCCACGCCGCTCGTTCGATGACCTCAGCGAGGCGCAAGTCGCCCTTCAGCGCGGCGACGGCATCGGTGTCGGTCCCGCGCACGTCGAGGCTGCTGAGGCCGCTCAAGGTGGTCTGCACCACCGACGTCTCGCCCAGCGACGGCAGCACTTGGGAGATGTAGCGCAGGAAGAGCCGGTTCGGACCCACCACCAGGACGCCGTCGCGCTCGAGGAGATCGCGGTGGTCGTAGAGCAGCAGCGCGGCACGGTGCAGACCCACCGCCGTCTTGCCGGTGCCCGGTCCGCCCTGCACGACCAGCAGCACGTCGAGCGGGGCGCGGATGACGAGGTCCTGTTCGGCCTGGATGGTGGCGACGATGTCGCGCATCTGGCCCGTGCGGCTGCGGTCCAGTTCCGCCAACAGGGGATCAGGGATGCCCGAAGACCGGTGGGCGCTGTCAGGATCGTCGAAGTCCTCGTCGAACAGCTCGACCAGCGTGCGACCCTCGATGGCGAAGCGTCGCCGGCGGGCCAGGCCGAGCGGGTCGGCGAACGTGGCCCGGTAGAAGGGCGTGGCCACGCCGGCCCGCCAGTCGACGACGACGGGGTCGCCACTGGCATCCTCGACGTGCCGGCGCCCGATGTACCAGCGCTCGCCGGCCTCGTCGTCGATGCGGCCGAAGCACAGGGAGCCGCCGACGTCGAGGGCGGCCCGGTAGCGCCGCATCGTGTGCTCCACGGCGGCGTCGTTGAAGTCGGACTTGGCGGTCAGCTGGAAGCGATCGGCCAGGCGGGTCGCGGTGGCCTGCATGACCTCCAGGTGGTCGTGGGCGCGGTCGAGGTACTCCTGTTCGGCGGTCAGGTCGGGATGCATGTGCTCCTCCCGGGAAACGGCCCGTCGACGCTATCGGGGCGGTCGCCCCCGAAGCCGATCAATAAACCGGTTCGCATGGTCATGCACACATATGTATGATCATGCGCCGTGGCCACGACGACCAAGATCGGCATCATCGGCGCCTCCGGGTACACCGGTGCCGAGCTCCTGCGGCTGTGTTCGCTCCACCCCCAGCTCGAGGTGGTGGTGGCCACGGGCGACACCCAGGCCGGCACCGCCGTGGCCGAGCTGTACCCGAGCCTGGCCGCGGCCTACCCCGACCTCGTGTTCGCGCCGTACGACGCCGCCGCGGTGGTGGCGCGGCAGCTGGATCTCGTCTTCTGCGCCCTGCCGCACGGCAGCACGCAAGCGGTCGTGGCCGAGCTGATCGGCAAGGTGCCTCGCATCGTGGACCTGTCGGCCGACTTCCGGCTGAGGGACGCGGCGCTGTACCCCACGTGGTACGGCGAGGAGCACCATCACCCGGAGCTGCTGGCCGAGGCCGCCTTCGGCTTACCCGAGTTCTTCCGTGACGAGATCGTCGAGGCCAGGTTGGTGGCGGCGCCCGGCTGCTTCGTGACGGCGGCGGCGCTGGCGCTGCGCCCGCTCGTGCTGGCCGGCGTGATCGAGCCCAGTGGCGTGATCGTCGACGCCGCATCGGGCGTCTCGGGTGCGGGGCGCGCGCTGAAGGCCTCGACCGCGTTCTGCACCGTCGACGAGGACTTCACCGCCTACGGGTTGCTGACCCATCGCCACACGCCCGAGATCGAGCAGGTGACCGGTGCCCAGGTCCTGTTCACCCCGCACCTGGCACCGATGAACCGGGGCATCTTGGCCACCTGCTACGCCCGGCCGGCCCAACCGGCATCCACCGACGACGTGCTGGCGGCGCTGCACAAGGCCTACGACGACGAGCCGTTCGTCGTCGTGAGCGAGCGCTCGCCATCCACCAAGGCAACGCTGGGCTCCAACAGCGCCCACATCACCGCCCGAGTCGATCCGCGGACGCACTGGGTCGTCGTGATCGCCGCCATCGACAACCTGGTGAAGGGTGCGTCGGGACAGGCGGTGCAGTGCGCCAACGTGGTGCTCGGACTGCCCGAGACCGCCGGCCTCTCCGCGGTGGGGGTGTTCCCGTGAGCGTCACCACACCGGCCGGGTTCGTGGCCAACGGCGTGGCCGCCGGCATCAAGCCTTCGGGCGACCCGGACCTGTCGCTCGTGGCCACCGCCGACGGCCTACCCGTGAGCGCGGCGGCGACCTTCACCCAGAACAAGCTGGCCGCCGCGCCCGTGCAAGTGACCCGCGCCCACCTCGCGGCCACCGGGGGACACGCGGCGGCGGTCGTGCTCAACAGCGGCAACGCCAACGCCGCCACCGGGGCGCTCGGCGTCGCCCACGCCGCCCGCATGTGCGCCGACACGGCGGCGGCCATCGGCTGCGAGCCCGACGCCGTGCTCGTGTGCTCGACCGGGTTGATCGGCATCCCGCTCCCCATCGACATCGTGGCCGCCGGCGTCCCTTCACTCGCCGCCGGGCGCCATCCCAACGGCGGCCACGACGCCGCCCGCGCCATCATGACCACCGACACCGTCGCCAAGGAGGTCGTCGTCCACCGGCCCGGCTTCATCGTCGGGGGCATGGCCAAGGGGGCGGCCATGCTGGCGCCCGAACATGGCGACCATGCTGGCCGTGCTCACCACCGACGCCGCCGCCGAACCGTCCGTGCTGCAGCGCGTGCTGCGCGCCGGTGTGGCCTCCAGCTTCAACATCTTGATGACCGACGCATGCACGTCCACCAACGACACCGTGATCCTGATGGCCAGCGGCCTGGCCGGAGCCGTCGACACCGACGAACTGGCCGACGCCGTCGCCGAGGCCTGCTTCAGCCTGGCGGCGCAGATGGCGGGCGACGCCGAGGGCGCCACCAAGGTGGTCCGCGTGGTCGTGCAGGGAGCGGCCTCCGACGACGAGGCGCTCGCCGGTGCCCGCTCGATCGCCCGCAGTGCGTTGTGCAAGTGCTCGTGGTACGGCGAGGACCCCTACTGGGGGCGCATCGCCAGCGAGCTCGGCAACGCCGGCATCGAGTTCGACGCCGACACGCTGTCGGTGGCCTACGGCGGCACGACGGTGGCGGCGGGAGGCATCACCATCGACCATGACGCCGGCGTCGTGAGGGCCCACATGGCCCAGCGCCACCTCGACATCGTGGCCGACCTCGGCCTCGGCACGGGTCGCGCGTTCGTCCTCACCAACGATCTCTCACCGGGCTACATCGCCGAGAACATGAGGACGTCGTGACGGGCTCGAACGGGGCGAGTGCGCCCCGGGTGCCGAGCAACGCGGGGGAGAAGGCGGCGGTGCTCGTCGAGGCGCTGCCCTACATCCGCCGCTTCGCCGGGCGCACCGTCGTGGTGAAGTACGGCGGCAACGCCATCTCCGGCTCGGACGATCTGGCCCTCTTTGCCGAGGACATCGTGCTCATGCGGGCGGTCGGGATGCACCCGGTCGTAGTGCATGGCGGTGGTCCACAGATCACCGAGCTGATGAACCGCCTCGGCAAGGTGAGCGAGTTCCGCGGCGGCCTGCGCGTCACCGACGCGGAGACCGTCGACATCGCCCGCATGGTGCTGCGGGGTCAGGTCAACCCGCAGGTGGTGTCGGCCATCAACATGCACGGCCCGCTGGCCGTGGGCGTCAGCGGCGAGGACGCCGGCTTGCTCGAGGCCACCGCCCGGCACCCGGACCTGGGCTTCGTCGGCGACGTGACGCGCGTGAACCCGTCGATCCTGCGCCGCCTCCTCAACGAGGATCTCATCCCGGTGGTGGCCACCGTCGCGTCCGACGCCAGCGGCCAGACCTACAACATCAACGCCGACACCGTGGCCGGAGCCATCGCCGAGGCGCTCGACGCCGAGAAGCTCGTGTACCTCACGGACGTAGAGGGCGTGCGCCGCCTGGCCGACGACCCGGCCACACTGATCCGCCAGACCACCGCCGGCGAGCTGGACGCGCTCCTGGCCGACGGCAGCCTGACCGGGGGGATGATCCCCAAGATCACGTCGTGCGTGCACGCCGTGCGCAACGGGGTGCGGCGCGCCCACATCCTGGATGGACGAGTACCGCACGTGCTCCTGCTCGAGATCTTCACCGACTCGGGCATCGGCACCATGGTGATGGGAGAACGATGACCGCTATCGAGACCTTCATGCCCACCTATGCCGCGCCGCCGGTCACGTTCGTGCGGGGTCGCGGCACCGAGCTGTGGGACAGCGAGGGCCGCCGCTACCTCGACTTCCTGTGTGGGCTGGCGGTGACGTCGCTCGGCCACGCCCACCCGGCGGTGGCCGACGCCCTGAACGAGCAGGCCCGCACGCTCCTGCACGTGTCGAACCTGTTCGGCAACGACGTGGCACCCGCCACCGCCGGGCGCATCGACGCGCTGCTGGGCGGCGGCGGGCAGGTGTTCTTCTGCAACTCCGGCGCCGAAGCCAACGAGTGCGCCATCAAGCTGGCCCGGAAGTGGGGTGGGCGCGGCAAGTTCGCGGTGATCTCGGCCTACGGCTCCTTCCACGGTCGCACGCTGGCCACGCTGCACGCCACCGGCCAGCCCGCCAAGCACGAGGCGTTCCAGCCCCTCCCTGAGGGATTTCGCCATGTTGCCCTCAACGACCTGGACGCGCTGGAGGCGGCCATCTCGCCCGACGTGGCGGCGGTGCTGCTGGAGCCGGTCCAGGGCGAAGGCGGCGTGTTCCCCGCCACCGCCGAGTACTTCCAGGGCGTGCGCCGCCTGTGCGACGAGCGGGGGCTGCTGTTCATGGTGGACGAGATCCAGACGGGCCTCGGCCGCACGGGCAAGTGGTTCGGCTTCGAGCACTTCGGCGTCATGCCCGACGTGGTGACGCTGGCCAAGGCGCTGGGCAACGGTGTCCCGATCGGGGCGTGCTGGGCCCGGCGCGACGTGGCCGACGCCTTCGAGCCCGGCGACCACGGCAGCACCTTTGGCGGCACGCCCATCGCCACGGCGGCGGCGCGGGCCGTGCTCGACGAACTGGCCCGCATCGACGCGCCGGCCATGGCCGCTCGCACCGGCGCGCTGCTCGCCGGCGCCCTCGCCGCCACGCCGGGGGTGAAGGAGGTCCGGGGCTACGGCCTGCTGCTGGCGGCCGAGCTGGAAGGCCACGACGCCAAGCAGGTGAACGCCACCCTGCTCGAGCGGGGACTGGTGGCCAACGCCGTGACCCCGACCGCCGTGCGCTTCGCCCCGCCCATCAACGTCACCGACGACGAGGTGGCCGAGGCCGTCGCCATCCTCGCCGGGGTCCTCGCCGAGTGAGGCACTTCCTCGACGTCACCGACCTCAGCACCGACGAGCTCACTGCCGTCCTCGATCTGGCGGAGGCGCCCGCGCTGGCGCCGGTGCTGCACGGCAAGGGCGTCGCTCTCATCTTCGAGAAGCCGTCCAATCGGACGCGCCAGTCGATGGAGATGGCGGTCGTGCAACTGGCCGGCCACCCCGTCTACACCGAGGGCGACCACATCGGCCTGGACACCCGTGAGCCCGTCGCCGATGTGGCCCGCGTGATGGCCGGCTACCACGCCGTGCTGGCGGCGCGGGTCTTCCGCCATGACGTGCTGGAGCGCATGGCGGCGGCGTCGAGCGTGCCGGTCGTGAACCTCCTGTCGGAGCACTCGCACCCCATGCAGGCCCTCGCCGACGTGCTCACGATGCGCCAGGCCATCGGTCCGCTGCCCCGCCGCACGGTGGCGTGGCTCGGCGACTACAACAACGTGGCCCGCTCGCTGGGCGAGGCCTGCTCCATGCTCGGCATGCACGTCCGTTACGGATGCCCTCACGGCTACGGCCCCGACGAAGCCGAACTGGATCGCCTCCGCGGACTCGGCGCGGCGACGGTCGTCGCGTTCCACCGACCCGACGAGGCGGTGGTAGGTGCCGACGCGGTGCACACCGACGTGTGGACGTCGATGGGGCAGGAGGCCGAAGCCACTGCCCGCCGGACAGCGTTCGAGGGATGGATGGTGACGGAGGAGATCATGGCGGCCGCCGGTCGCCACTCCCTGTTCTTTCACTGCATGCCCGTGCACCGCGGCGAGGAAGTGGCCGCATCGGTCATGGACGGCCCGCGCTCACGGGCCATCGCTCAAGCCCACAACCGCATGCACTCAGCGCGCGGGCTACTGGCGTTCCTGCTCGGAGTACGGCCGTGAGCCATCGTCGGCCCCGAGCGAACAGGCGGGCATCGGGTCGGCGGCCTCGCAGTGGGACGTCGACACGTCGTCGCGGCGACGGGTCCTCGGTCGCGTTTCACATGATCTCGGCAACGGGCGGTGGCGCAGTGGTCGATCGACTGGCTCCGTTGTCCCCGCGGAGGGTGGTCGGTGACGGTTCCTGTGACCGCTTCTCGGTGCGTGAATGTGTCACTCTTGCGGTACTTCTGCACCGAGAAGCAGATTTGCACCGAGAACTGCCACCGAAATGCTCACTCAGCGTGAGCTCCGGGCGAGACGGTCACGCGAGGCGGCGGCTCGGCGCCGCTGGGACTCGGCCGTGACGACGAAGGCGCAGCGCCAGCATCATGTCGCGCGGCTGCTCGCCGAGCACGAGGTGACCAGCCAGCCGCAGCTCGTCGAGCTGCTGGCCGGCGACGGCATCGCCGCCACGCAGGCCACGGTGAGCCGCGACCTCGAGGATCTCGGCGCCGTGAAGGTGCGGCTGCCCGGCGGCGAACTGGCCTACGCCATCCCCGAGTACGAACCGGACCGGCTGGCCCCCCACGACCACCTGCGCCGCGTGCTGGGGGAGTGGGTGGCCGAGGTCGCCCACTCCGGCAACCTCGTCGTGGTGCGCACGCCGCCCGGGTGCGCCCACGTGGTGGCGTCGGCCCTCGACCGCTCGGCGCTGCCCGGGTTGCTGGGCACCGTCGCCGGTGACGACACCATGATGTGCGTGGCGTCGGAGCGGGTCGGCGGGGCCCGCCTGGCGAAGACGCTGCGCGGCCTCGCCAGCCTGTCCACCCCCGAGAGGACGATCGATGACCGGCTCGCGCGTGTTGACGGAACTGCCGGTGGGGGACCGGGTGGGATTGGCGTTCTCGGGCGGCCTCGACACGTCGGTCGCCGTGGCCTGGATGCGCGAGAAGGGCGCCGTCCCCTACACGTACACGGCCGATCTCGGCCAGGTCGACGAGCCCGATCTCGACGACGTCCAGCAGCGGGCCAAGGCGTTCGGGGCGCAAGCGGCCCGGTTGGTCGACTGCCGCGACGAGCTGGTCCACGAAGGACTGGTCGCGCTCCAGTGCGGCGCCTTCCACATCACCACGGCGGGCAAGACCTACTTCAACACGACGCCGCTCGGCCGGGCCGTGACCGGCACGCTGCTGGTCCGGGCCATGCACGACGACGGCGTGGACGTGTGGGGCGACGGCTCCACGTACAAGGGCAACGACATCGAGCGCTTCTACCGCTACGGCCTGCTGGTGAACCCGACGCTGCGGATCTACAAACCGTGGCTGGATCCCCAGTTCGTGGCCGAGCTGGGCGGCCGGGCCGAGATGAGCGCATGGCTGGCCGAGCGCGGCTTCCCCTACCGGGACTCGGCCGAGAAGGCGTACTCGACCGACGCCAACATCTGGGGCGCCACCCACGAGGCCAAGCAGCTCGAAGAGCTCGACGCCGGCATGGACCTGGTCGAGCCGATCATGGGTGTGCGGCATTGGGACGCCGCCGTCGCCATCGAGCCCGAGGTCGTGACGGTGCGATTCGAGGCGGGCTGGCCCGTCGCGCTGAACGGGAAGACGTTCGAGTCGCCGGTCGCCCTCGTGATGGAGGCCAACACCATCGGCGGGCGCCACGGCCTGGGCATGTCGGACCAGATCGAGAACCGCATCATCGAGGCCAAGAGCCGCGGTATCTACGAAGCGCCTGCCATGGCCCTGCTGCACGTCGCCTACGAGCGGCTGGTGACGGCCATCCACAACGAGGCCACCATCGAGAACTACCGCACGATGGGACGCCGTCTCGGCCGGTTGCTCTACGAGGGCCGCTGGTTCGATCCCCAGTCCCTCATGCTGCGCGAGCCGATCCAGCGCTGGGTGGGAACGGCCGTCACAGGTGACGTGACGCTGCGGCTGCGGCGGGGCGACGACTACACCATCCTCGACACCACCGGCCCGGACCTCACCTACCAGCCCGAGCGCCTGTCGATGGAGCGCACCGAGGACGCCGCCTTCGGGCCGCTCGACCGGATCGGGCAGTTGCACCTGCGCAACCTCGACATCGACGACTCCCGCCACAAGCTCGACGTGTACCGCCGCAGCGGCGCTCTGGAGCCCGGCGTGGCCGACGTGGGCGTGCTGGGGCCCGGGGCCGGCCCTTCGGGCGGCTCGGGCCCTTCGGGCGGCGCCCGGTGAGCACGCTGTGGCACGGGCGGTTCGGCTCCGGCCCCGCCGACGAGCTGATGGCCTTCACCGCCAGCCTTCCGTTCGACCGCCGCCTGGCCGCCGACGACATCGTCGGGTCGCGCGCCCACGTGCGGGGTCTGGTGCGGGCCGAGCTGCTCACCGGCGACGAGGCCGCCGCCATACTGGCCGCCCTCGACACGGTGGCCGACGAGCTGGACGACGGCTCGTTCGCGTTCCAGCCGTCCGACGAGGACATCCACACCGCCGTCGAACGCCGAGTCACCGAACTGGCCGGCGACGCCGGCGCCAAGTTGCACACCGGTCGCAGCCGCAACGACCAGGTGGCGACCGATCTGCGACTGTGGTGCAAGCGCGAGCTGCGGATGGTGGCGGCACGGATCCTGGAGCTCCAGAGCGTCCTGGCCCGGCGGGCGGTGTCGGCCGAGACGGCCACGCTGCCGGGCTACACCCACCTCCAGCGGGCCCAGCCGGTGCTGCTGGCTCACCACCTGCTGGCCCACGGCTGGGCGCTGGCGCGAGACGTCGACCGCCTGCTGGCCACCGTGACGCGCCTCGACGTGTCCCCGCTCGGCGCCGGCGCCCTCGCCGGCTCTTCGTTGCCTCTCGATCCCCACGGCACCGCCGCGGACCTGGGCTTCGGGGCCGCCTTCGACAACAGCCTGGACGCGGTGTCCGACCGCGACTTCGTCGCCGAGGCCCTGTTCGACCTCGCCCTCGTGGGCGTGCACCTGTCGCGCATGGGGGAGGAGTGGGTGCTGTGGACGTCGGAGGAAGTCGGCTTCGCCCGGCTGGACGACGCCTACGCCACCGGATCGTCCATGCTCCCGCAGAAGAAGAACCCCGACATCGCCGAGCTGGCGCGGGGCAAGACCGGCCGCCTCGTCGGTCACGTGGCCGGCTTCCTCACCACGCTCAAAGGCCTGCCGCTGGCGTACAACCGCGACCTCCAGGAGGACAAGGAGCCGTTGTTCGATGCCGTCGATCAGGTGTCACTGGCGCTGAGCGCGCTGACGGGCATGATCGCCACGGCCACGTTCGACACCGAACGCATGACGGCGGCGGCCTCCTCGCCCACGATGGCGGCGACGGACCTCGCCGAGTGGCTGGTCGAGGCGGGCATGCCCTTCCGCGACGCCCACGCCATCGTGGGTGGCCTGGTGCGCGACTCGCTGGAGCCGGGCGCCGCGCCGCTGGCCGACCTGGTGGCGGCTGACGACCGGCTCGGCCCGGAGGCGGCGGCGCTGGTGGCGCCGGGTGTGGCGGTCACCCGGCGCACGACCGCCGGGGGCGGCGGGCCGGGGCCGGTGGCCAAGCAGCTGGCCCGGTTCTACGACCGGCTCGACACCGACCGGGCCCGTCTCGGGTGACGGCGGCGCGGTGGGCGGGACGGTCGTGAGGCCGCTACCGCGGCGCTTCTACCGAGCCGACAGCCGCGTGCTGGCGCCGCTGTTGCTGAACAAGGTGCTGGTGGTGGGCGATCGCCGCGTGCGCGTCGTGGAGGTCGAGGCGTACGCCGGCGCCGAGGATCCGGCGTCGCACGCCTTCCGCGGCCCCACCCGGCGCAACGCCACGATGTTCGGGCCTCCCGGTCACCTCTACGTCTACTTCACCTACGGGATGCACTGGTGCGCCAACGTGGTCTGCGGCCCCCCCGACGACGGCCACGCCGTGCTCCTGCGGGCCGGCGCGCCCCTGGTGGGACTGGCGGCCATGCGAGCGGCCCGGCCGGCGGCCCGCCGCGACCGGGACCTGTGCTCGGGGCCGGCGCGGCTCTGTCAGGCGCTCGGCCTCACCGGCCTCGACGACGGCGTCGACCTGGCCCGGCCGACCCCCGGCGGCCCCTGGTTGGGCGACGACGGCACCCCGCCGCCGCTCGAGCCGGGCCAGTCGGGGCGGATCGGGCTGTCGAAGGCCACCGAGCATCCGTGGCGGTGGTTCGTGGCCGGCGATCCCAATGTGAGCAGGTGAGCAGGCGGTCCTGCGAACATGGGGATCCCTATGGATCTTCTCGCCGACCTCAACGCCCGGGGGCTCGTCCACGACGCCACCGACCAGGACGCGCTGGCCAAGCGCCTCGTCGACGGGCCCATCGGCGTCTACGTCGGCTTCGATCCCACCGCCGACAGCCTCCACGTAGGCCACCTGTTCGGCCAGCTCAGCCTGCGCCGGTTCCAGCTCGCCGGGCACCGGCCGTTCCCGCTCGCGGGAGGCGCCACGGGGGTCATCGGCGACCCCAGCGGCCGCAGCGACGAGCGCAACCTCCTCGATCGCGACGCGTTGCGGGCCAACGTGGCCGCCATCAAGGTGCAGCTCGAGCGCCTGCTCGACTTCACGCCTGGCCCCTATGCCGCCACGCTGGTCGACAATGCCGACTGGACCGAGCCGCTCACCACCCTGGAGTTCCTGCGGGACGTGGGCAAGCACATCACGGTCAACCAGATGCTGGCCAAGGAGTCCGTGCGGGCCCGGGTCGAATCGACCCACGGCATCTCCTTCACCGAGTTCAGCTACATGCTCCTGCAGGCCAACGACTTCCGCTGGCTGTACGAGCACCACGATGTCGAGCTGCAGATGGGCGGCTCCGACCAGTGGGGGAACATCACCGCCGGCATCGACCTGATCCGCCGCACCCTCGGCCGGGCGGCTCACGGGCTCACGTGGCCGCTGCTGACCCGGGCCGACGGTTCCAAGATGGGCAAGTCGGTGGGCGGCGCGGTGTGGCTCGACCCGGACAAGACGAGCCCCTACCAGTTCCGCCAATTCCTCATTCAGACCGATGATGAGCTGGTGCGTCGGTACCTATTGCACCTCAGCCTGCGCCCGCTCGGCGAGATCGAGGCCGTCCTGGCCGCTCATGCCGACGCGCCCGAGCGGCGACTGGCCCAGCGCGCCCTGGCCGACGAGCTCACCGAGCTGGTGCACGGCCCGCTGGCGGCGTCGGCGGCGGCGGCCGCCGCGGAGGTGCTGTTCGGGGGCGATCCCACCACGGCGTCACCCGAGGCCCTGGCGGTCGTGGCCAGGGAGGTCCCGACCACCAGGGCGCCGGCCGACGCCCTGGACGACCTGGTCGAGCTGCTCGTCCGCACCGGTCTGGCGTCGTCGAAGGGCGACGCCCGGCGGGGTCTCACCCAGGCGGCGTTCGGGGCCAACGGCCGAAAGTTGGGCCCCGATGATGTCCTGGGCGTTGGGGACTTGCTCTACGGCCGGTACCTTCTCCTGGGCAAGGGTCGTCGTACGTACCACCTCGTGGAGATTTCTTCCCCGAGAGGTTGACGGTTGCCCAGGTGATGGATAGTGTTTCCCTTCGCCTCACGGAGCCGCTGACTGTGGCCTGCGCCCCGTGAGAGCAACTGAGCACCTCCGCTCCTTCGGGACGCGTGCTCGGTGAGCCTGTGGCTCCTTGAAAACAGAAGAGAGGACAAAGAACGCCAGTGCGGGCGATCCGCAGGCATCTGTCTGCCGATCGCTACGTCAAACCTTTTAGTTGTCCGGGGCACGCACCGTTTACGGGGCACGTCTCGGACGCTCTCAAAACATGATCGCAACCCACCGGCTCGCCGGGGGGCGAAGATCTCGACGGAGAGTTTGATCCTGGCTCAGGACGAACGCTGGCGGCGTGCTTAACACATGCAAGTCGAACGAGATTCAACCAGTGGCAACACTGGGGCAGATCTAGTGGCGAACGGGTGAGTAACACGTGAGGAACCCACCCCGATCTCAGGAATAACAGTGGGAAACCACTGCTAATACCGGATGCCTTCCTCGAGTCTCATGGCTCGGCGAAGAAAGGGTTACCGGATCGGGAGGGTCTCGCGGCCTATCAGCTTGTTGGCGGGGTAACGGCCCACCAAGGCGTCGACGGGTAGCTGGTCTGAGAGGATGATCAGCCACACTGGGACTGAGACACGGCCCAGACTCCTACGGGAGGCAGCAGTGGGGAATCTTGCGCAATGGGCGAAAGCCTGACGCAGCAACGCCGCGTGGGGGATGAATGCCTTCGGGTTGTAAACCCCTTTCAGCAGGAACGAAAATGACGGTACCTGCAGAAGAAGGCCCGGCCAACTACGTGCCAGCAGCCGCGGTAACACGTAGGGGCCAAGCGTTGTCCGGATTTATTGGGCGTAAAGAGCTCGTAGGCGGTTGGGTAAGTCGGGTGTGAAAACTCCAGGCTCAACTTGGAGACGCCACCCGATACTGCTCTGACTTGAGTTCGGTAGGGGAGTGGGGAATTCCTGGTGTAGCGGTGAAATGCGCAGATATCAGGAGGAACACCGGTGGCGAAGGCGCCACTCTGGGCCGAAACTGACGCTGAGGAGCGAAAGCGTGGGTAGCAAACAGGATTAGATACCCTGGTAGTCCACGCCGTAAACGTTGGGCACTAGGTGTGGGCCCTAACCAACGGGGTCCGTGCCGTAGCTAACGCATTAAGTGCCCCGCCTGGGGAGTACGGCCGCAAGGTTAAAACTCAAAGGAATTGACGGGGGCCCGCACAAGCAGCGGAGCATGTTGCTTAATTCGAGGCAACGCGAAGAACCTTACCTGGGTTTGACATGTGGAGAAAAGCCGTAGAGATACGGTGTCCTTCGGGGTTCCACACAGGTGGTGCATGGCTGTCGTCAGCTCGTGTCGTGAGATGTTGGGTTAAGTCCCGCAACGAGCGCAACCCTCGTCCTATGTTGCCAGCGGGTAATGCCGGGGACTCGTAGGAGACTGCCGGGGTCAACTCGGAGGAAGGTGGGGATGACGTCAAGTCATCATGCCCCTTATGTCCAGGGCTGCAAACATGCTACAATGGCCGGTACAAAGGGCTGCCATCCCGCGAGGGTGAGCGAATCCCAGAAAGCCGGTCTCAGTTCGGATCGAAGTCTGCAACTCGACTTCGTGAAGCTGGAGTTGCTAGTAATCCCGGATCAGCATTGCCGGGGTGAATACGTTCCCGGGCCTTGTACACACCGCCCGTCACACCACGAAAGTCGGCAACACCCGAAGCCAGTGGCCCAACCGCAAGGAGGGAGCTGTCGAAGGTGGGGTCGGTGATTGGGGTGAAGTCGTAACAAGGTAGCCGTACCGGAAGGTGCGGCTGGATCACCTCCTTTCTAAGGAGTACCACCTCGCCGCCGGCCGTCAGGCCGGATCACGGAGAGGCACTCCCAGTTGGTGCACTGGCGATCCGTCCTCGTAGACGTCGAACGGTGGAGATTCAGTTCTCCTGTTCGCCGGCTCGAGCTCGGACTCAGCGTCCTCTCTTCTGTTTTGAGGGAGCCACCGACAGCGTCGCAGGCCATTGGCCTCCGCTGCACCGGTGCGGCTTCTTCTGCCCCTTGAGAATTGCAGAGCGAGCACGAGCATCTTTTTATGTTCTGTAAAGAGAAAAAACTTGTTCTTCCAAGCTACAAAGAGCCAACGGTGGATGCCTTGGCGTCTCGAACCGATGAAGGACGTGGGTGACTGCGAAAAGCCACGGGAAGCTGTCGACCGAGCGTTGATCCGTGGATGTCCGAATGGGGAAACCCAGCACCCGTCATGGGGTGTTACTCCGGCCTGAACACATAGGGCCGGTAGAGGGAACCAGGGGAATTGAAACATCTCAGTACCCTGAGGAAAGGAAAGCAACCGCGACTCCCTTAGTAGCGGCGAGCGAAAAGGGAAGAGGCCAAACCGTGCCGGTGCCAAGCCTGGTGGCGTTGCCGGTGTGGGGTTGTGGGACTTGATTGACAGGGCACCAGACCTGTCACGGAGTTATCAAGCTGATACGTAGGAGAAGCGTTCAGGAACGGCGCGCCGAAGAAGGTAATGGCCCTGTATCCGAAACGTACTCAGCCTCCGATCGATGTTCCCAAGTAGCGCCGGGACCGTGAAAACTGGCGTGAATCTGCGAGGACCACCTCGTAAGCCTAAGTATTCCGAGACGACCGATAGTGAACTAGTACCGTGAGGGAAAGGTGAAAAGCACCCCGGGAGGGGAGTGAAATAGTACCTGAAACCGTTGGTTTACAAACAGTCAGAGCGTCGTCATGGCTTTGGCCATGGCCGCGATGGCGTGCCTTTTGAAGAATGAGCCTGCGAGTTACGGTGTGTGGCAAGGTTAACCCGTGAGGGGGAGCCGGAGCGAAAGCGAGTCTGAATAGGGCGCGAAGTCGCACGCTGTAGACCCGAAGCCAAGTGATCTACCCATGGGCAGGCTGAAGCGGGGGTAAGACCCCGTGGAGGGCCGAACGGACGTCAGTTGAAAATGGCGCCGATGACCTGTGGGTAGGGGTGAAAGGCCAATCAAACTTGGTGATAGCTGGTTCTCTCCGAAATGCATTTAGGTGCAGCGTCGCATGTTCAGTCGTGGAGGTAGAGCACTGAATGGGTAAGGGGGCCCACAAGCTTACCAACCCCAATCAAACTCCGAATACCACGACTCCAGAGTGCGGCAGTGAGACCACGGGGGATGAGCTTCGTTGGTCGAAAGGGAAACAGCCCAGACCGCCGGCTAAGGCCCCAAATTCAAGACTAAGTGGAAAACGATGTGGGATTGCACAGACAGCCAGGAGGTTGGCTTAGAAGCAGCCACCCTTGAAAGAGTGCGTAATAGCTCACTGGTCGAGTGATCCCGCGCGGACAATTTAACGGGGCTCAAGTCTTGAGCCGAAGCCGCGGGTTCGTACCTAGTACGAGCGGTAGGAGAGCGTCGATCGTGCTGCGAAGCAACGGTGTGAACCGGTGTGGAGCGCGATCGAGTGAGAATGCAGGCATGAGTAGCGAAAGAGGGGTGAGAAACCCCTCCGCCGTACGCCCAAGGGTTCCTGGGGAAGGCTAATCCTCCCAGGGTGAGTCGGGAGCTAAGGCGAGGCCGAGAGGCGTAGTCGATGCACAACCGGTTGATATTCCGGTACTACCGTGTCCGCGCCCAGCCCAACACCGGGTGCTAAGGGGCTGCTCTTCGGAGCGAACCGACCCACCGGTCGCGGGTAGCTGAAGGGGGACGCAGGAGGGTAAGTGATCCCAGGCGATGGTTGTCCTGGGGTAAGCGTGTAGGAGGGGGCCGATGAGAGTTGGCCTCAATACTCTGAGACGTGATGCCGATCCGATTCAGGAGAAGTCACTGATCCCATGCTGCCTAGAAAAGCCCAGCAGTGAGTTGGCACGGTACCCGTACCCCAAACCGACACAGGTGGGCGGGTAGAGAATACCAAGGCGATCGAGAGAACTGTGGTTAAGGAACTCGGCAAGTTGCCTCCGTAACTTCGGGAGAAGGAGGGCCCCACTAGCGTGACGTCACTAGCTGACCGAGCGTGAAGGGGTGGCACAGACCAGGGGGTAGCGACTGTTTACTAAAAACACAGCAGCGTGCGAAGTCCTAAGACGATGTATACGCTGTGACGCCTGCCCGGTGCTGGAAGGTTACGGGGAAGGGTTAGCCGCAAGGCGAAGCTCTGAACCTAAGCCCCAGTAAACGGCGGCCGTAACTATAACGGTCCTAAGGTAGCGAAATTCCTTGTCGGGTAAGTTCCGACCTGCACGAATGGCGTAACGACTTCCCCACTGTCTCAACCACAGACTCGGCGAAATTGAAGTACGAGTAAAGATGCTCGTTAGCTGCAGAAGGACGGAAAGACCCCGTGGACCTTTACTATAACTTGGTGTTGAGTTTTGGCCTGTGTTGTGTAGGATAGGTGGGAGGCTTGGAAGCCGGTACGCCAGTATCGGTGGAGCCAACGTTGAAATACCACCCTGCTCATGCCGGGACTCTAACCCTGGCCCGTTATCCGGGTCGGGAACAGCGCCAGGCGGGTAGTTTGACTGGGGCGGTCGCCTCCTAAAGAGTAACGGAGGCGCCCAAAGGTTCCCTCAGGCTGGTTGGCAATCAGCCGTCGAGTGCAATGACACAAGGGAGCTTGACTGCGAGACTGACAGGTCAAGCAGGTGCGAAAGCAGGGCATAGTGACCCGGCCGTGGCGTGTGGAAGCGCGGTCGCTCAACGGATAAAAGGTACCCCGGGGATAACAGGCTAATCTTCCCCAAGAGTCCATATCGACGGGAAGGTTTGGCACCTCGATGTCGGCTCATCGCATCCTGGGGCTGAAGCAGGTCCCAAGGGTTGGGCTGTTCGCCCATTAAAGCGGTACGCGAGCTGGGTTTAGAACGTCGTGAGACAGTTCGGTCCCTATCCTCTGCAGCCGGAGGAGTGTTGAGGAAGGCTGTCCCTAGTACGAGAGGACCGGGACGGACGCAGCTCTGGTGTGCCAGTTGTCGCGCCAGCGGCACGGCTGGTTGGCCACCTGCGGAAGGGATAACCGCTGAAAGCATCTAAGCGGGAAGCCTGTTCCAAGATGAGCACTCCCACAGGGTTAACCTGGTAAGGCCCGTGGCTAGACGACCACGTTGATAGGCCGGAGGTGTACGCACGGTAACGTGTTCAGCCGACCGGTACTAATCGGCCGAGGGCTTGGATTTACAAGCAGCTCGTGCTCGCTCTGGAGTTCTCGTGGGGCTTTTGTACCCACTTGACAACAAGTTTCCGGTGGCCATGGCGGCGGAGTCACACCCGTTCCCATCCCGAACACGGCAGTTAAGCCCGCCAGCGCCGATGGTACTTGGGGGTAGACCCCCTGGGAGAGTAGGACGCCGCCGGATTTCGCACTCGAATGCCCCCTGTCAACCGACAGGGGGCATTCGTCGTTTTCCGGTCGGCCGGTACAATCGCCGCCCATGGCCGAACGACCTGATCGACAAGCGCGCCCCAGTGGCGGCAAGGGTCCGCGGCCCACCTCCAACTCCCGGCCGGAACGTACGGGCGGCCCGAACACCCGCCGGACGGCGCCGCGCCCTGGTAGCGCCAGCCCGCGCCCGGCTCGAGCGAGCGGCGCAAGCCCAGGTGGCGAGGCCAGGCGGCCCCGGCCGACCGAGGGCGGCCGGCCGGCGCGGCGACCGTCGGGCGCCGAGTCATCCTCGCGTCCGGACCGACCGTCGCGGCCCCCTCGCCCCGGTGGAACGACCGGCCGCCCGGGTGCCCCCGTGCGGCGTCCCGACGCCGGCCCGCCCCGGTCCCGGACCGGCTCGGCGCCTTCAGGTGCTCCTTCAGGTGCTACGGCCCGACCCCGCAGTGGCACCGGGGCGCGCCCGCCCGCCGGCGCCGGCGACGGTCGCCCGCCGCGCCGCGACGGCGCGCCGCGAGACGGCACTGATCGTCCCCGCCGCGGGCCGTCGACGCGGGGGCCCCGGCCCGAAGGTGCCAGCCGCGGGCCCCGCAGCAACAGCGTCGTGCGCCGGCCCCGGCCCGCGGGCGCCACTGGCCGCCCCCGCCCTGACGGATCACGCCCCCGGCCCCGGCCGGGCGCGCCGGTGGGGCGGCCCCGCACCGAGCGGCCCCGCGCCGACCATGCGCCGGTCGACCGTGCGCCCATGGAGCGGCCCGTCCCCGACATCTGGATCGACGAGGGCCCCGTGCGTGACGTCGCCGCAGATGCCGTGGCCCGGGGCGCGTCGACGACGTCGGTCCCGTCCCGTACCGGTATCCCCCACCTGCCGGCCGACGTCGTGGCCGAGCTGGAGCGCGCCGGCGGGGCCAAGCGGGTGGCCAAGCTGTCGGAACGCCTCGATGCCGGCCGTGGCGCCTTCGAGCGGGAGCGGTACATGGATGCCCGGCGCATCCTGGCCAAGCTGGCCGCCGAGGCGCCCAGCGCGGCGTCGGTGCGCGAGCTCTACGGCCTCACGCTGTACCGCCTCGAGCGGTGGAAGCAGGCGGCCGCCGAACTGGAGGCGTACCGCTCGCTCAGCGGCTCGGTCGATCAGGACCCGGTGCTGGCCGACTGCTACCGGGCCCTGCGCAAGTACCCCCGCGTCGAAGAGCTGTGGGACGAGCTGCGCGAGGCGTCACCGTCGGCCGCCCTGGTCACCGAGGGCCGCATCGTCACCGCCGGCGCCCGGGCTGACCAGGGCGACCTCCAGGGCGCCATCGCGCTGCTGGCCCGCACCACGCCCAAGCCCCGGCGCGTGCGCGACCACCACCTGCGCCAGTGGTACGCCCTGGCCGATCTGTATGACCGCTCCGGCGACGTGCCCCAGGCCCGCCGCCTGTTCCGGGAGATCCAGCTCAACCAGCCAGGCTTCGCCGATGTCGAGGAGCGGGTGGCGTCCCTCGGCCGCTGACAGGGCTTTGGCCCGCCCGCCCTCCCGCCCCGGAACTCTGTGACACCGCCGGCGTAGGGTGACGGCGCTTCCCCTGCAGATCCCTGATGCGAACCGAGGAGCGTTCGATGAACATCGTGATCCTGCGCGGGGTGCTGACGCGCCCGGCCGAGCAACGGCTGCTGCCCTCGGGCGACACCCTGGTGGCCTACGACGTGCGCATCAGCAACGACGACGGCCCGGCCGAGTCGGTGCCCGTGGTCTGGTCCCCGCCCGCTGGGCGTGGCCTGCGGGAACGCCACCTGCTGGACACCGGCGAGACGGTCGTGGTCACCGGGCGGGTCCGCCGCCGTTTCTACCGGGCCGGGGGCGCCACCCAGAGCCGCACCGAGGTGGTGGCCAACGCCGTCGTGCGGGCCGGCGACGGCCGCCGGGCCCGGCGCACCGTGGAACAGGCACTGGCGGCGGCCTCGCCGTAGTCGCCGCCGCCGAGCCGACGCCGCCGCTGGGCCGCCGCCGCTGGTGAGTGACCGGCCCCTGCGACCGCCGGAAGGGGCACGCTACGCTGGCGTTCAGCCGTGGCGCGCACCGGCGGGCCACTGAACGTGAAGGAGCCCGACGTGGATATCCAGGCGCTGCTCGGTGACGAGGCCGAGAGCCTGCTCGACCACGAGTCGAAAGGGATCCCGAAAGACGAGCTCACGCTGCCCGGGCCCGACTTCATCGACCGCGTGTTCGTGGAGACGGACCGCTCGCCGGCGGTGCTGCGCAGCCTGGGCCAGCTCTACAACAGCGGTCGCCTGGCCGGCACCGGCTACCTCTCGATCCTGCCGGTCGACCAGGGCATCGAGCACTCGGCGGCCGCCTCGTTCGCGCCCAACCCGGTCTACTTCGACCCGGCCAACATCGTGAAGCTGGCCATCGAGGGCGAGTGCAACGCGGTGGCCACCACCTTCGGCGTACTCGGTTCGGTGAGCCGCCGTTACGCCCACCGCATCCCGTTCATCGTGAAGCTCAACCACAACGAGCTGCTCACTTACCCCAACAAGTTCGACCAGATCATGTTCGGCAGCGCCAAGCAGGCGTGGGACCTCGGCGCCGCCGGGGTGGGGGCCACCATCTACTTCGGCTCCGACGAATCGACCCGGCAGCTCCAAGAGGTCTCCGAGGCCTTCCAGGAGGCCCACGCGCTGGGCATGTACACGGTGCTGTGGTGCTACCTGCGCAACAACGCCTTCAAGAAGGACGGTGTCGACTACAGCCTCGCCGCCGACCTGACCGGGCAGGCCAACCACATGGGCGTCACCATCGAGGCCGACATCATCAAGCAGAAGCAGCCCGAGAACAACGGCGGCTACCTGGCGCTGAGCTACGGCAAGACCTCATCGCTGGTGTACGACCAGCTCACCACCGACAACCCGATCGACTTGACCCGCTGGCAGGTGGCCAACTGCTACATGGGCCGCATCGGGCTCATCAACTCCGGCGGCGAGTCCAAGGGTGCCGGCGACCTGGGGGCGGCGGTGCGCACGGCGGTCATCAACAAGCGCGCCGGCGGGCAGGGCCTCATCTCTGGCCGCAAGGCCTTCCAGAAGCCGATGGCCGAAGGCGTCGAGCTGCTGCACGCCGTGCAGGACGTCTACCGGGACGAGACCATCACGATCGCCTAACCTGCTGGTCGTACTCCTACGGCGGCGTTCGTTCATGGGATGTTCAGCTTTTTGAGACCATCGGTGTACCGTCGTCTGCGGACACCTTTTTCGCATTTTCACACTTGGGGCAGGGGTGGCGAATGACGGATACAGCACATCGTGCCGACGCGGAGCAGCTGCACCGGGTGGTGCTGCGCTTCGCCGGTGACTCCGGCGACGGCATGCAGCTCACCGGTGACAGGTTCACGTCGGTCAGCGCACTCTTCGGCAACGATCTCTCGACGCTGCCGGAATTCCCGGCTGAGATCCGGGCGCCGGCCGGCACCATCGCCGGGGTCTCGGCCTTCCAGGTCGCCATCTCCGACCACGACATCACCACACCAGGTGACGTGTCGAACGTGCTGGTGGCCATGAATCCGGCGGCCTTACGGGCCGAGCTCCACCAGTTGGAGCGGGGCGGCACCCTCATCGTCAACGTCGACACCTTCGACGAGCGGAACCTGGCCAAAGCCGGCTACGCCGCCAACCCTCTGACCGACGGCAGCCTGGCCGGCTACCAGTTGATCGAGGTCCCCATGACCAGCCTCACCAAGGAAGCGGCGCTGCCGCTCGGGGTGAAGCCGCGCGACGCCGACCGGTCAAAGAACTTCTTCGCCCTCGGCCTCATCTCGTGGATGTACTCGCGGCCGACCGACTCGACCATCGAGTGGATCGAGTCCCGCTTCGCCAAGAACCCGCTCGTGCTGGGCTCCAACCGGGCGGCGTTCCTCGCCGGGTACAACTTCGGCGAGACGGCCGAGCTGTTCGACCACCCGTTCGAGATCCAGCCGGCCAAGCTCGACGTCGGCGAGTACACCAACATCAACGGCAACACCGCCCTGGCGTGGGGCCTGGTAGCGGCCAGCCAGCGCGCCGGCCTGCCGCTGTTCCTCGGCAGCTATCCCATCACGCCGGCCTCCGACATCCTCCACGAGCTGTCCAAGCACAAGAACTTCGGCGTGCGCACCTTCCAGGCCGAAGACGAGATCGCCGCCGTCGGCTCGGCCCTCGGTGCCGCCTTCGGTGGACACCTCGGCATCACCACCACCAGCGGCCCCGGCGTGGCCCTGAAGGGCGAGACCATCAGCCTGGCCGTCAGCCTGGAACTGCCGCTGCTCATCATCGACATCCAGCGCGGCGGCCCGTCCACCGGCCTTCCCACCAAGACCGAGGCGGCCGACCTCAACATCGCGCTCTACGGTCGTCACGCCGAGTCGCCGCTGCCCGTCGTCGCCGCCTACAGCCCATCGCACTGCTTCCTGGTGGCCATCGAGGCGGCTCGCCTGGCGCTGAAGTACCGCACGCCGGTGATCTTGCTGTCGGACGGGTACCTGGCCAACGGGTCCGAGCCGTGGAAGCTGCCCGACCTCGACATCCTCCCCGACATCAGCGTCTCCTTCGCCACCGAGCTGAACCACGAGCGCCCCGACGGCAGCCTCGAGTTCTGGCCCTACCTCCGCGACCCGGCCACCCTGGCCCGTCCATGGGCCGTTCCGGGCACGCCCGGCCTCCAGCACCGCATCGGCGGCATCGAGAAGGAGGACGGGTCCGGGAACATCTCGTACGACCCGGCCAACCACGAGAAGATGGTGCACCTGCGGGCGGACAAGATCGCCGGGATCGCCGCCGACATCCCCGAGGTCGAGGTGGTCGGCGACGCCGATGCCGAGGTGCTGGTGCTCGGCTGGGGCAGCACCTGGGGCGCCATCCACTCGGCCCTCGAGCGGGTGCGCCGGCGCGGCATGAAGGTCGCCTGGGTCCACCTGGTCCACCTCAACCCGCTGCCGGCCAACCTCGGCGAGGTGCTGCGGCGCTACCCGAAGATCCTCGTGCCCGAGCTGAACCTCGGACAGCTGAACCGTCTCGTGCGGGCCGAGTACCTGGTCGACGCCAAATCGCTGACCAAGGTGCAGGGGGTCCCGTTCACCGCCCTCGAAGTAGAGACCGCCATCCTGGACCTCCTCGCTGCATCGCCGAACGGAGCTTCACATGACTGACGTGGCCGCCCCCACGACCACTCGCAAGGACTGGTCCAGCGACCAGGAAGTCCGCTGGTGCCCGGGCTGCGGCGACTACGGCATCCTCACCGCCGTGCAGATGCTCATGCCCGACCTGGGTGTGAGCACGGCCAACACGGTGTTCGTGTCAGGCATCGGCTGCTCCAGCCGCTTCCCGTACTACATGAACACCTACGGCATCCACAGCATCCACGGGCGGGCACCGGCCATCGCCACGGGTCTGGCCATGGCCCGACCGGACCTGGACGTGTGGGTCATCACCGGCGACGGTGACGGCTTGTCGATCGGCGGCAACCACCTCATCCACGCGCTGCGGCGCAACGTGAACCTCACCATCCTGCTGTTCAACAACCAGATCTACGGGCTCACGAAGGGCCAGTACTCGCCGACGTCCGAGGTCGGCAAGGTCACCAAGTCCACACCCCTCGGCTCCATCGACGCCCCCTTCAACCCCGTTGCCGTCGCCCTCGGGGCCAACGCCACGTTCGTGGCCCGCACCCACGACCTCGACCGCAAGCACATGCAGGAGGTCTTCCGCGCCGCCCACGACCACAAGGGTGCCGCCTTCGTGGAGATCTGGCAGAACTGCAACGTCTTCAACGACGGCGTGTTCGACGACGTCCTGGCCAAGGAGCAGCGGCCCGACATGCTGGTGCCGCTGGTGCACGGCCGGCCCATCCGCTTCGGCACCAACGACGACAAGGGCGTGGTGATGGGCTCCGACGGCCAGTTGCGCATCGTTGCCGTGGCCGACGTGGGCGAGGACGCGCTGCTGGTCCACGACGCCCACCGCTCCGATCCCGGGCTGGCCTTCGCGTTGGCCCACCTGTCGGCCAACGTCCACTCGCCCACCCCCTTCGGCGTGTTCCGCCAGGTGCACCGGCTGGAGTACGCCGAAGAGTCCAGTCGCCAGCTCCTGCGGGCGGCCGAGCAGAAGGGCCCCGGCGACCTCGGCGCCCTCATCCGCTCGAACGGCACCTGGTCGGTCGAGTAGCCCACCGGGGCCTACGTGAGGTCCCGAAACACCAGCCCGGTCCGCAGCTTCGGCCAGAAGAACGTGGACTTGGGCGGCATGAGCGCGCCCTCGCCGGCGGTGGCTCGTATCTGCGCCACCGTCACCGGTCGCAAGAGCACCGCCCATGGCGCCGCCCCCGCCCGCAGCTCGCTCAGGACCTCGCCCACACCGTGCTGGAACGTGAGGGCGTGGGGCACGCCGGCCAGGGCGTGGTCGAGGCGGGCGGCGTCGAGGTCGCGCACGCCCAAGAAGGCACCGTCGCGAGGGATCAGGAAGCGCCCCGATCCGTCGGGCGCCACCAGGCACAGCGCGCCGCGTTCGGCCATGGCAGTGAGGGTGGCCGCTGTGACGGGACCGGCGTCGACGAGCGCGAACGACACCGACAGGAGGTCCGGGAGGTCGGGTCCCTCGGGCAGGCCAGACACGAGCCGGTGGATGGCCTGCACCACGAGCTGATCGTCGGCCAGCTCCTGGACGAAGGCCAGCGTGAGGTCGTAGGCGCCCGCTTTGGCGGCGCCGCCCGCGGCTGACTGCCGTCGCTCGTCGCGGTAGGTGCGGGCCACGCCGTAGCGGTGGTGGCCGTCGGCGATGAGCACCGGGGCCGAGGCGACGGCGGCATGGATGGCCTCGACCCGAGCCGGGTCGTCGACGAGGTCGAGCTGGTGGACGACGCCGTCGGCGTCGGTCACCGAGGCCAACCGCTCACCTGGCGCCCGGGTCCGCTCGGCCAGTCCGGTGGCCAGCGACAGACCCCAGATAGGTGACAGGTTGGCGATGGTGGCCCGGGTCAGGTCGAGACGGTCGGTCGAGGCCTTGGGCGTCGTCTGCTCGTGGGGCAAGACGTCGTTGCCGGGCGCGTCCGGGTCGGTCACGGCCAGCGCTCCCAGCACACCGGTGATGGTGCGGGCGGCGCCGGACTCGTCGGTGAACGACATGGCGTAGCGGTAGTAGACCGGCTCGCGGTCGGCTACGAGGATGCCGTCGGCCAGCCACTGGCGCAAGACGGTGCCGGCCCTGACGTATCGGTCGGGTCCGTCGGTGTCGGGCGGGGCGTCGACGACGACGACGTTGTGAGGATCGCGCCCGGCCAGCGCGGCACGGTCCTCGGGTGAGATCACGTCATAGGGCGGGGCTACGACGGCGTCGAGGTCGACTCGAGCGGGGTCGTAACGGATGCCGGCGAAGGGCTCGAAGCGGGGCACGCCAAGAGGTTGGCACAGCGCATGCGAGGATCAACCGGTGACGGTGGTACTCGATCTCGACGGCGTCGTGTGGCTGGCCGACCGCCCCATTCCCGGCGCGTCCGACGCCGTGGCCCGCCTGCGCGCCGGGGGCCACCGGGTCGTGTTCGTGTCGAACAACTCGTTCTCGCCGGTGGCCGACGTCGAGCAGAAGCTCGAGGGGTTCGGCATCGCCGCCGCCGGCGACGTGCTGACCTCCGCGGTGGCGGCGGCCAGCCTGGTGAAGCCCGGCGACCGCGTGTTCCTGTGCGCCGGGCCGGGCGCCGCCGAGGCTCTCACCAAGGTGGGCGCCGTCGTGGTCACCGATGGCGATGCCGACGCGGTGGTCGTCGGCTTTCACCGCAGCTTCGACTACGAGGAGCTGGTGCGGGCGTGTACGGCGGTGCGGCGGGGGGCCAAGCTGATCGGCACCAACGACGACGTCACCTATCCCACGCCCGAGGGGCCCATCCCCGGCGGGGGCGCCATCCTGGCCGCCGTGGTGGCGGGATCGGGTGTGACGGCGGTGGTGGCGGGCAAGCCCTACGAGCCCATGGCCGACCTGGTGCGCACCGAACTCGGGGCCGACCTCGACGGCGCCGTCATGGTGGGCGACCGCCCGGACACCGACGGCCGCTTCGCCCGGGCCATCGGTTGCCGCTTCGGCCTGGTGTTCTCGGGGGTCACCCATCGCCGCGACCTCCCGGTCAACCCCGCCCCCGACCTCGTGGCCGACGACCTCGCCGGCCTCGCCGATCAGCTCCTCTGACTGCCTCGGCTCCGGCTCGGTCCCTCGCCGCTCGCTCTGTGATCGCCGCTCGCTCGGCACAACGCCGGTAGTTGCCTGCTTCGGCTTCGCCTCGCTCGGTCAATCGGTGCTCGCTCGATACAACGCCGGACGGCGCCAGCGGCCCTTAGCCGCCAGTTCGCCCACAGACTTCTTGCCTCGCCACCGGCCCCTCTTTGCTGTGCGCGAAAGGGCAGGCGGCGCGCCTGGGTCAGCCGGGCTGGGTGCCGGCTTGCGGGCACGACATCAATCGTTGTCGCGGTGCGTGGTCGGGGGCGGGCGTCATGGGCCGATCTCGTCGCGTTTCAGTAGCAAATTCGCTGCACTCACGCACCGAGAAGCTCAAATGCACCGAGAAGACGCTCACGTAGCGTGAGTTCCGCCAGCGGCGTCGCAGTGGCGTCGCTCCCAGTGGCGTCGGTGCCGTTCCCAGTGGCGCCGGCCCACCGAAAGCGCACCGCCGGCTCGGCGAGAACTGTCCGGCCTGGGTCACACGACGCTGGCGACCCTGGGTCGGCTCGGGGCTGAGCACGGGCCGCCGCCGGCGGACCTAGTTGGTGAGGGAACGGGTCGGGCGGCGGGGTCGTAGCAGCCAGGCGACGGCCATGCCGAACAGGAAGCCGCCGACGTGGGCCACCCACGCCACCCCGCTGTTCGGGCTGGTGAAGAACTGCAGCACGAACCATGCCAGCAGGATCCACCGTGCCTGCACCTTGAACCAGATGATGACGAACACGAAGAACAGCGTGTTGATGCGCGCCTGCGGGAACCACACCAGATACGCCCCCATCACCCCGGCGATGGCCCCCGACGCCCCGATGAACGGCACGGTGCTGTTGGGTCCGGCCACCACGTGCGCGGCGGCGGCCACCACCCCGGCGGCCAGGTAGAACCCGGCGTAGGCGACCCGGCCCAGCCGGTCCTCGACGCGCCGGCCGAAGACCCACAGGAACAGCAGGTTGCCGGCGATGTGGATGATGCCGCCGTGCAGGAACAGCGAGGTCAGCACGGCCAGGTACACCGCCTTGCCTGGCTCGAAGGCGACATCGGCGGCGGGGCCGGCACAGAGCTGGGCCGTTTGTGAGGGCGCGGCCGCCTGGGCCACCTGGCAGTCCGTGAGCGGCCGGCCGTGGCTGAGCTCGTAGGGGATGGCGGCGTGGCGGTAGTCGAAGGCGGTGTCCTCGGCCGTGTCCCGGCCGGGCGTGGGTTGCACGAACAGGTACACGACGACGCAGGCCACGATGATGGCGATGGTGATCACCGGCAGGCGCGCGCCGGCGCGCTCGTCCGACAGGGGGATCACGACCGAGACGTTACGCTCCGTCCTGTGCGCGCGAACGACCTGCTGGCGGGCGGTTCCTGATCGGTGGCGGGCCGGCGCCGGCTTGACGCCGAACTCGTCCGTCGAGGCCTGGTGGCCAGCCGGGCCGAGGCCCAGGCCGCCGTCGACGCCGGACGGGTGACGGTGGCGGGCGCGCCGGCGCTCAAGCCGGCCCGCCTGGTGGCGGCCGACGAACCGCTGGCCCTGCTCGGTCCCCCCCGGCGGTTCGTGAGCCGGGGCGGCGACAAGCTCGATGCCGCCCTCGACCACTTCGGCCTCGACGTCACGGGCCGGCGCGCTCTGGACGCCGGCGCGTCGACCGGCGGCTTCACCGACTGCCTGCTGCAGCGCGGTGCCGGCGCAGTGGCGGCCGTCGACGTCGGTCACGGCCAGCTTCAGCCCCGCATCCGCAACGATCCGCGGGTGACGGTGCGCGAGCGCCTCAACGTGCGGTCCATCACGGCCGACGACATCGACGGCACGGTCGATCTGGTGGTGGCCGACCTCTCGTTCATCTCGCTGCGCACGGTGCTGGCGGCACTGCTCGGGGTGTGCCGGCCGGGCGCCGATCTCGTCTTGCTGGTGAAACCTCAGTTCGAGGCGGGGCGGGCCGAGGTGTCACGCGGCCGAGGCGTCGTCAGGGATGAGTCGGTGCGCCAGCAGGTGCAGGTTGCCATCGATGACGTGCTCAGAAGGAGCCGGGCGACGATCATGGGGTGGATGGAATCGCCACTGCGGGGGGCCGACGGCAACGTGGAGCTGTTCGTCCACGCCCTCGCGCCGGAGGTGATGCCCGGGTGACGAGCGTCGTGGTCATCGCCCACCAGGAGCGGGCTGAAGCCGCCGAGCTGGCCGTGCAGGCGTGCGACTGGCTGGCTGCCCGCGGTCACAAGGCGTGGTTGCTGCCCGACGACGCCGAGGCGTTGGGCCTGGTGGCGCTCGGTTCCGACGCCGATCCGGCCTCGGCCGACCTCGCCCTCTGCCTGGGTGGCGACGGGACGGTGCTGCGCACCGTGCAGCTGGTCGACGGCGTGCCGGTGCTGAGTGTGAACGTCGGTCTTCTGGGCTACCTCACCGAGGTGGAGCCCTACGCTCTGACCGACGCCCTCGAGCGATGGTTGGAGGGCGACTTCCGGATCGAGGGCCGCATGCTGCTGGAGATCCTGGTCGACCGGGCCGACGGCGCCCCGCGAGAGCGATTCCGCGCCCTGAACGAGGCCGTCATCGAGAAGCGGGAGTCGGGCCACACCGTGCGGCTGCTGGTGTCGATCGACAGCGTGCCCTTCACGAGCTACGCCACCGATGGCCTCATCGTGGCTACCCCGACCGGCTCGACCGCGTACTCGTTGTCGGCTCGCGGGCCTATCGTGTCGCCGCAGCATCGCGCCATCCTGCTCACCCCCGTCTCGCCCCACATGCTGTTCGACCGGGCCTTGGTGCTCGACCCGTCCGAGCCCGTGACGGTCGAGGTGCTCGGGCCTCGCCCCGCCGACCTGTCGGTGGACGGTCGCCCGGTGGCCGGCCTGAGCCAGGGCGACACCGTGACGTGCCGTCCCGACGCCGAGGTGGCCCGCTTCGTGCGCTTCGGCGCCCACCGGTTCCATCAGATCCTCAAGACCAAGTTCGGGTTGAGCGACCGCTGATGCTGACCGAGCTGCGCATCCGGGACCTCGGGATCATCACCGAGATCGACCTGGTCCTGGGCGCCGGGATGACGGCCCTCACCGGTGAGACCGGCGCCGGCAAGACCATGCTGGTGGAGGCCATCGGACTGCTGCTGGGTGCCACCGCCGATGCCGCGGTCGTGCGCCAGGGCGCCACTGCCGCCAGCGTCGAGGGCCGCTTCGTCGACGGCGACACCGAGATCGTGCTGGCCCGCGTGGTGCCGGCCGAGGGCCGCTCGCGCGCCTACGTCGACGGCCGGCTGGCCACCGCCGCCACCCTGGCCGACACCGGCGCCCACCTCGTCGACCTGCACGGTCAGCGGGCTCACGAGAGCCTGCTGGCACCGGCCACGCAGCGCCAGGCCCTCGACCGCTTCGCGGGCATCGACCTGGGGCCGTTGCGAGCCGCCCGGGCCCGGGTGGCGGAGATCGAGGCACGGCTGGCGGGACTGGGCGGCGACGCCCGGGCCCGAGCCCGCGAGGTCGATCTGCTCCGCTTCCAGGTCGAGGAGCTGACGCGTGCCCGCCTGGAGGACCCCGACGAAGACGACGCCCTCGATGCCGAGGAGGACCTGCTGGCCGGCGCGCAGGCCCACCGGGAGGCCGCCATCCGCGCCCACGACGCCCTCAGCGGCAACGGCGACGGCGGGCGTGACGGCGCCGACGGCATCGGCGCCGCCGACGCCCTCGGCGCGGCGGTGGCGGCGCTGGCCGGGCGGTCGCCGTTCAAGGACCTGGAGGCGCGGCTGCGGGCGGTGACCGCCGAGGTGACCGATCTGGCCGGCGAGGTGCGGGCGGTAGGCGAGGCGGTGGCCGAGGACCCCGCCCGGCTGACCGAGGTACGCGAGCGGCGCCAGCTGCTGCGGGATCTGCGGCGCAAGTACGGCGACGCGCTGGCCGACGTGATGGCGCACCGCGACGAGGCCGCCGCCCGCCTGGCCGAGCTGGAGGGCTACGAAGCCACCGCCGCCGCGCTCGAAGGCGACCGGGCGGTGGCCATCGCCGCCGAAGCCGCCGCCGCCGCCGCGGTGGCCGAGCGCCGCCGCCAAGGAGCACCCGGTCTGGCCGGCGCCGTCGAGCGTCACCTCCGCCAGCTGGCCATGCCCCGGGCCCGACTCGAGGTGGAGGTGCAGGGGCCCGACCCGGCCGACGAGGTGCGCTTCCTGCTCGGCGCCAACCCGGGTGAGCCCACGCTGCCCCTCGCCAAGGTGGCGTCGGGAGGTGAGCTGGCCCGGGCCATGCTGGCCCTGCGGCTGGTGCTCACCGAGGCGCCCGACACGCTGGTGTTCGACGAGGTCGATGCGGGGATCGGCGGCGAGGCCGCCCTCACGGTGGGGCAGTCGCTGGCCGCGCTCGGTTCTCGCCACCAGGTGCTGGTCGTCACCCACCTCCCGCAGGTGGCGGCGTTCGCCGACCATCAGGTCGTGGTCACCAAGGTCGAGGGCAAGGGCCGCACCCGGGCCCGCGCCGACGTGGTGGAAGGCGACGCCCGCACGCGCGAGCTGTCGCGGATGCTGTCGGGCCTCGCCGACAGCGGCTCGGGCCGCCGTCACGCCACCGAGTTGCTGGACACGGCCAGGGCGCAGCGGGCAGGTGCCGATGGCCATCCATGACCCCGAGGTCACCGAGGTCGTCGGGCGCTGCCGCGTCGACCGGCGGACCAAGAACCTCGTGCAGCGCCTGCTGCCCGGCGAGATCGCCGTGATCGACCACTCTGACCTCGACCGTGTCGCCGCCGAGGCCCTCATCGAGGCGGGCGCCGCCGCCGTCGTGAACGCGGCGCCGTCGATGAGCGGCCGCTACCCGAACCTGGGGCCGTTGCTGATCGCCGCCGCCGGCATCCCTCTCATCGACGACGTGGGCAGCCACGTGCTCGACGTGCTGGTCGAGGGCGAAATCCTGGCCATCGTGGGCCGCCAGGTGGTCGTGTCCGGCGCAGTGGTGGCTCACGGCGAGCGCCAGTCGATGGCCCTCTTGGAGGACCAGATCGAGGAGTCTCGGCGCACCGTCGGCGTGGAGCTGGAGCGGTTCGCCAGCAACACGTTGGAGTACCTGAAGGAAGAGCACCACCTCGCCACCGACTCGCCCCAGATGCCGCATCTGCCGGTGTCGTTCAAGGGGCGCCAGGCGTTGGTGGTGTCCAGGGGCGACGACCACCGCGTCGACCTGGCCGCGTTGAAGCGCTCCGGTTACTTGCGCGAGGTGAAGCCGGTGCTGATCGGCGTCGATGGCGGCGCCGACGCCCTCTGCGAGCTCGGCCTCACCCCCGACATCATCATCGGCGACTTCGACTCGGTGCGCGACGAGACGCTGCACTGCGGGGCGACGTTGGTGGTCCACGCCTATCCCGGGGGCGTCGCGCCCGGCGTGATGCGGCTCGGGACGCTCGGCCTCGAGTACAAGACGTTCGAGGCGGCGGGCACCAGCGAGGACATCGCGCTGCTCATGGCCTTCGAGATGGGCGCCGAGCTGATCGTGGCGGTCGGGTTGCACTCGTCGCTGGAGGAGTTCCTGGACAAGGGACGTGCCGGCATGTCGTCCACGTTCCTGGTGCGGTTGAAGGTGGGCCGCATCCTCGTCGACGCCAAGGGTGTGAACCGGCTGTACCGGCCGGTCGTGCGGCGGGTCGACGCCGCCGCCCTGGTCTTCGCCATGCTCCTCGCCCTCGTTGCGGTGGCGCTCGTGAACCGTCCGCTGCAGCTGTGGTTGCGCAGCCTCTGGCTCCTGCTCCGCTCGGCGCTCGGCCGATGACGCCGACGCCGATGGAGGCACGGCGATGATCAACTTCCGCTACCACCTCGTGAGCCTGGTCGCCGTGTTCCTGGCGCTGGCCATCGGCATCGTGGCCGGCTCCACGGTGATCAAGGAGTCGATCCTCGACCAGACCCAGCAGAACCTGGACCGGGCCGAGCAGAACCTCAAGGACCTCGAGGACAGCAACGCCGCGTTGCGGGCCGAGCTGGACCAGTTGAATCGCCGCGACGACGCCCTCGATCGGGCCGGCGTCACCGACTTCCTGAAGGGCCGGCTCGCCGGTCTGCCGGTGCTGATGATGAAGATCGACGGCGTCGATGACGGTGCCGCCACGGCCTTGCGCCGGGCCCTCGTCGCCGCCGGCGCCGGCTACGTGGGCACGGTGACCTTCACCGAGCGGTTGGCCCTGGCCACGCCGGCCGACGTCGCCGCGTTGCAGGAGCTGCTGTCGGAGTCGACTCCGGACCCCACGGCGCTGCGGGTCGATCTGGCCGCCCGGCTGGGCACGCTCGTGACCGCCGTGGCCGACAGCCAGCCGTCCACGGTCGTGGAGCCGCCGGCGAGCACCACGACCTCCACCTCGGAACTGCCGACCACGACCACCACAACACCGGCCCCGCTGGTGGCCTCAGGCATCCTGCGGACGTTCCTGAAGGACCTCGACGACGCCGGCTTCGCCAAGCTGAGCGACCAGCCTGACGACGCCGGGTTGCTCGATCTGGGCGGGCTTCGGCTCGTCGTCATGTCGGGCGCCGGCGCCAAGCTCGACAACTCCCTGTTCCTCTACCCGTTCCTGCAGCGCATGGTGGGCGGGGCCAAGCCGGCCACCCTGGCCGTCGAGGCCACCCAGGAGGGCTCGGAGGTGGAGCGAGGCAGCTTCGTCGGGGCCATCCGTAGCGACGGGTCGCTGAGCGAGCACGTGAGCACCGTCGATGACGCCGAGTGGTTCGTCGGTCGGGCGGCGGCGGTGATGGCCGTGAGCGCGCTGACGGTCGGCGCCGTCGGCCACTACGGCGTCGGTGAGGGCGCATCCGAACTGCTCCCGAGCGCGCCGACCACGAGCGAGCGGTGAGCGGCGTCGTCGCCGACGACGTGCTGGCGGTTCCGGCCCGGCCCCTCGGGCGGGCGGCGGCGTCGGTCGGGGCGCTCACGCTGCTGTCGCGGCTCACCGGCTTCGCCCGTGTCCTCGTGGTGACGGCGGTGCTGGGACGAGGCGTGCTGGGCGACACCTACGAGACCGCCAACACCGTCCCCAACCTGTTGTTCGAGCTGGTGGCGGCGGGGGCGCTCCAGGCGGTTCTGGTGCCGACGCTCGTGGAGGTGCTGGATCGCGACGGCCGGGCCGCCGCCGAGCGGGTGGCGGGCGCGGTGCTCGGTGCGCTGGCCGCGCTGCTCGGCGCGGTGGCGGCGATGGCGGCCGTGGCCGCGCCCTGGATCATGCGGGCGTTCACCTCCGGTACCGACCATGCCACCTACGACGCCAAAGTCGAGCTGGGCACCTTGTTCCTGTGGTTCTTCCTGCCGCAGGTGCTGTTCTACGCCGTCGGCCTGGTGGCGTCGGCGGTGCTGAACAGCGAGCAGCGCTTCAACATCCCTGCCCTCGCGCCGGCGGTCAACAACCTCGTCGTCCTCGCCACCTACGCCCTGTTCTGGATGCTGCGCGACGGTGCGCCGCCGTCGTTGGCACTCACGTCCACCGAGAAGTGGGTGCTGGCCGGTGGCACCACCCTCGGCGTGGTGGCCTTCACCCTGCTGCCGGCGGTGGCGGTGGTACGCAGCGGGTTCCACCTCCGGCCCCGCCTCGACTGGCACGACCCGGCGGTGCGCACCCTGGGCCGCCGCGGGGCATGGGCCGGCGGCCAGCTGGCCCTGGCCCAGGTGCTGCTGGTGGCGGTGCTGGTGCTGGCCAACGGGGTGGCCGGTGGCCTGGTGACCTGGACGTTCGCCTACGCGTTCTTCCTGCTGCCCATCGCCCTGTTCGCGGTGCCGGTGGCCACCACGATGTTCCCCAGCCTGGCCCGGTCTTACCAGGCCGGGCGGTCGGCCGAGATGGGCGCCGCCCTGGGGCGCGGTGTGCGCACGACGGTGGTGCTCCTCGTCGGGGCGGCCGCCGCGCTGGCCGCGCTGGCCTGGCCCATCGTGCGCCTCGCCGCCTTCGGCGACGCCCGCATCGGTGGGCTGGCGCCCCTGGCCCACGCCGTGGCCGCCTTCGCACCGGGCCTCGTCGGCTACGGCCTGCTGTACCTCTTCACCCGGGCGTCCTACGCCGCCGGCGACGCCCGGACACCGTTCCTGGCCAGCGCCGTGGGCACCGCCAGTGGCGTCGCCGTCATGATCGCAGCGGCGGTGTGGGCACCCGATGCCGACCGAGCGGCGGCACTGGCCGTTGGCTACGGCGCCGCCTACCTCCTGGCCGCAGTCGCCTTGGCCATCGCCCTCGGGCGCCGGCTCGGCCCGGCCCGGCCGCGCCAACTGGGCGTGCTGGCGCGCGTGGTCGCCGCCGGAGCGCTGACCCTGGCCGTCATGGTGGCGCTGGTGTCGTGGCTGGATGCCACGTCGCGCCCGGCGTCCGCGGCCACCATCGTGGTGGCAGGAGCCGGTGGCGCGGCGGTGTATGCCGGCACCGTGCGGCTGCTGACCGGGGTGCCGTTGCGCGGCCTGGTCACGATCGATGGCTGACCAGGGCACCGTCCTGCTGGTGCACGGACCCTCGACCGGTGGGATCCGACGCCACGTCCAGGCCCTCGCCGCCGCCCTCCCGGCCCGGGGTTGGACACCGACGGTCCTGGAGGTGCGGCGCGGGCCGGCGGCGTGGCGGACCCTACGGCAGGCCGGCCACAGCGCCGACGTGGTGCACGCCCACGGCCTCACGGTCGGCTGGTGGGCGGCGACGGTGCCGCGGCGCCCACCACTGGTCGTCACCGTGCACAACGTGGTGCTCGACGACGTGTCCGGGTGGCGCGCCCCCGTGCTGCGGTACGCGGAGCGCGCGGTGGTGCGCCGCGCCGATGCCGTCATCGCCACCTCGGCCATGGTGGCGTCGCGCGTCGGCCGTGCCGACGTGGTGGTGGCGCCGTTCGGCCCGGCGCCGGCGCCCGTCGACACCCGCGACGAGGTACGCCGGGCGTGGGGTGTGCCCGTGGGTGCACCGGTGGTGGCGGCCGTCGGGCGGCTGCATCCACAGAAAGGTCTCGACGGGCTGCTCGACGCCATCGCGCCCCTCATCGCACAGGTACCCGAGGTTCGCGTGGTGCTGGTAGGACAGGGACCGCTCCACTCCCACCTCGGCGTGCGGATCGCCGCCGAAGGGCTCAGCTCGTGGGTGCGCCTCGTCGGGCCCACCGACGATGCCGCCGCCGCGTTGCTGGCCGCCGACGTGGTGGTGATGGCGTCGGTCTGGGAGGCGGGTCCCTTGGTCGTGACCGAAGCCATGGAGCTGGGCCGCCCCGTGGTGGCCACGCCGGTCGGGTTCGTGCCCGAGCTGATCGTGGACGGCGAGACCGGACGCATCGTGGCGCCGGGCGACGCCGGGGCGCTGGCGGCGGCGCTGGCGGATCTGCTCCTCGCGCCCGAGCACGCCGCGGCGATAGGTGCGAACGGCCGCCGCCGGGTGGAAGCGTGGCTCGACCGCGACGGCGCCGTCGACGCGGTGGTGGCGGTCTACGAGGCCGTGCGGCGGCGGTCGTGAGGGCGGTGTGGCGCCTGGCCCGGACCGCGGTCGCGGTGGCGGCCGCGGCCGCCGCGCTGGGACCGCTCGGACCACTGGCGGCTCCGCCGGCGGGGGCGGCGCCGAGCGCGACGACGGCGGCGCGGGTGCTTGTCGTGTCGTACCCGGGCCTGCAGTGGGCCGCTGTCGATACCACGCCGGCGCCCCACCTCGACGCGTTCTTGGCCGATGCGGCGGTGGCCTCACTCAGCGTCCGCACGGCCGATCCGGTCACCACACCGGCCGACGGCTACGTGACCATCGGCGCGGGCAACCGCGCCGGCATGCCTGTCGCCGCCGCGCCCATCGCCACGGATCGCCCCGACGGCGGCGTCGCCGTCGAGCCGGCGGCGCTCGCGGCCGCCCGCCACGATGCCGACGGCCGGTTGTTCGGCGCCGAGCCCGGCGCCCTCGGCGAGGCGCTGCGGCAAGCCGGGCGGACCACGGCCGTCGTGGGTGGGCCGGCGGCGGCGCTGGCGACGATGGACGCCACTGGTCAGGTCTCGGCCGGCACGGTCGCCGCCCCCACGGGCGTCGCGCTCGTGGCGGCCTTCGATCGCGTCTGGCCCGGCGCCGCCATGACGGTGGTCGAGCTGGGCGACCTGGCCACCGGCGATGCCGTGCTCGGCGAGCTGCTGGCACGGGTCGACCTCGCCCACGATCTCGTGATGGTGCTGGCGCCCTCGGCACCCGGCGACGCCGCCGAGCTGACCGCCTTCGCCATCGCCGGGCCGGGCATCGACGGTGGCCGAGCCCGCAGCGCCACCACGAGGCGCGACGGCTACGTGACGTTGCCGGATGTCGCGGTGACGGCGCTGGACGCGCTCGGCATCGAGGTGCCCGACGCCATGAACGGCACCGAGATCACGTCCGGCGGAGGGCCTGCCTTCGGCGCGGGCACCGCTCACGACCTCGCCGAGGCCAACACCATCGCCGTGTTCCGGGATCGCACGGTGGGACCGCTGAGCGTGGTGTTCGTCGCGTTGCAGATCGTCACCTACGCGCTGGCCATCTTCCTGCTGGTCACGGCGCGCCGGCGAGGATTCGGCGCCGTGCTGTTCCTGGCCCTCGTCGTGGTGGCGCTGCCGGCGGTCACCTTCCTCGCCGGGACGGTGCGCTACGACCGGCTGGGGCTCGGCGCCTACACCGTGGCCGTCGTGGCCGCGTCGGTCGTGGTCGCCGCCGCGGCGCGGGTGACCCAGCGGTGGCATCCGGCGGCGCCCGTTCTCGTGCTGGTGGGGTTGAACTGGGTGGTGCAGGTGGTGGACATCGTCGCCGGCGGCCGGCTGCAGCTCGACACCACGTTCGGGTACTCGCCCATCGTGGCCGGGCGGTTCCAGGGCGTCGGCAACCTCGCCTTCGCCATCGTGGTCGGCGCCGCCATCGTGCTGGCGACGGGCGTGTGGGGCCAGACACCCGGCGCTCAGGCCCGCACCGGACCGGAGCGCTGGTGGGGGGTGGCCGTGGTCATCATGGCCGTCACCGTCGTCGTGGACGGCTGGCCGGCGTTCGGCGCCGATGTGGGCGGCGTCCTCGCCGCCGTGCCCGCCTTCGCCATCATCGCCATCTGGCTCGGCGGCTGGCGCGTGAGCGTGCGGCGGGTGGTCGTGATCGGCGTCGCCACCGTGGCGGTGGTGGCCGCCTTTGCCCTCGTGGACCTGGCCCGGCCGGCCAGCCAGCGCACGCACCTGGGCCGCTTCGCCGCCGATCTGTTCAATGGTGAGGCCGGCACCGTCGTGCGTCGCAAGCTGGAGTCGAACTGGCACGTGCTCACCTCGAGCGTGTTCGCCTTGCTGGTACCGGCGCTCGTGGTCGGCTTCGCCGTGCTGATCACCCGGCGCCGGGGACTGGTGGCCGAGGCCCAGGTCAACGAGCCGGGGTTGCGGCCCTGCCTCGTCGGCGCTCTGGTGGCCGGCGGCCTCGGCTTCGCCCTCAACGACTCCGGCGTCGCCATTCCCGCGATGATGATCGCCATGGTGGTGCCATGGTTGCTGCTGCTGGTGTTCCGGTCGGTGCCCGACCCGTGACCCTCCTCGTCCACGTCGTGGTGGGGCTGGTCCTGGGCGGCCTCGGCTGGGCCGCACTGCAGCCCGTCTTCGGCGCGCCGGCGTTCCTGCGCCGCAACTACCGGGGCGAGCCCGTGCCGACCGCGTCGGGCATCGCCATCGTGCTGGCCGTCGTCGCCGTGGTGGCCGTCGCCGATGCCTTCACGGCGGCCGGTTGGGCCGGTGACATCGCCGCCGGTGCCGGTCGCACCGCCATGCTGGTGGGCGGCGTCGGGTTCGGGTTCTTGGGTCTGCTGGACGACCTCGGTGGCACCGAGTCCGGCGGTGGCTTCCGGCGCCACGGTGCCGCCCTGCGCGACGGCCACCTCACCACCGCCATGGTGAAGCTGATCGGTGGCGCCCTCGTCGCCATCGCCGCCGTTGCGCCGATGGCGAGCGACAGCCTCGGGTGGCTGCTGGCCGACGCCGCCGTCGTGGCGCTGGCCGCCAACCTGGCCAACCTCCTGGACCGCGCCCCCGGCCGCACCATCAAGGTGAGCCTCGTCGCCTTCGCCGTGCTGGCCGCCGTCGACGGCGCCACCGCCGCCCTGGCCGGCCCGGGCGTGGCCGTAGGAGCGGGCGCGGCGCTGGCCGGTCCCGACCTGCAGGAGCGGGCCATGCTGGGCGACACCGGCGCCAACGTGCTCGGCGCCGCCGTCGGGTTGGCCGCCGTCATCGTGGTCGGTCACGGCCCGCTCGTGCTCGTGCTGGTGGCCCTGCTGGCCCTCAACGGGCTCAGCGAATGGGTGAGCTTCTCGGGCGTGATCGACCGGACACCGCCGCTGCGCTGGTTCGACCGCCTCGGTTCCCGCTGGCGGTGACGCATGCGCCAGTTCGGCGGAGGGGCTTGCTAGCCTCGACCGGTGCGACCTGAAGAGCGTGTTGCGGCCAAGCACATCTTCGTCACCGGAGGCGTGGCCAGCAGCCTGGGCAAGGGGCTCACCGCCTCGTCGCTCGGGCGACTACTCAAGTCCCGGGGTCTGCGGGTCACCATGCAGAAGCTCGACCCGTACATCAACGTCGACCCCGGCACCATGAACCCGTTCGAGCACGGCGAGGTCTTCGTCACCGACGACGGCGGCGAGACCGACCTCGACCTCGGCCACTACGAGCGCTTCATCGACGAGAACCTGTCGCGGGCGTCGAACGCCACCACCGGCTCCATCTACCAGTCCGTGCTGGCCGCCGAGCGCCGGGGCGACTACCTGGGGCGCACGGTGCAGGTCATCCCGCACATCACCGACGAGATCAAGCGGCGCGTGCGCCGGCTGGAATCCGACGACGTCGACGTGGTGATCACCGAGGTCGGCGGCACGGTGGGCGACATCGAGATCCTGCCCTTCCTGGAAGCCATCCGGCAGTTCCGCAAAGAGGTCGGGCGGGAGAACGTCTGCTACATCCACGTCACCCTCGTGCCGTTCATCGGCCCGGCGGGGGAGCAGAAGACGAAGCCCACGCAGCACTCCGTCACCGAGTTGCGCAGCCGCGGCATCCAGCCCGACGTCATCGTGTGCCGCAGCGCCCAGCCCATCTCGCCCGGCCTCAAGCGCAAGATCTCCAACCTGTGCGATGTGCACGAGCGCGCCGTGGTGAACGCGGCCGACGCCCGCAACATCTACGAGTTGCCGCTGGTGCTCCACGAGGAGGGCCTGGACGACGAGGTGTGCCGCATCCTGCAGCTGCCCGGCGAGCCGGACCTGTCGCCGTGGGAGATCCTGGTCGACCGCATCGAGCAGGCCGACCGCCCGGTGCGCATCGGCATCATCGGCAAGTACGTCGACTTGAAGGACGCCTACCTGTCGGTGGCCGAGAGCCTGCGTCACGCCGGCTTCCATCACGGCGCCGACGTGGAGATCGACTGGGTGCAGGCCGAGGACGTGGAGGGCCTGCTGGCCTCGGGTCGCCTGCACGACCTCGACGGCATGGTGATCCCCGGCGGCTTCGGCGTCCGTGGTATCGAAGGCAAGGTGGCCGCCGCCGCCTACGCCCGTGAGGAAGGCATCCCGTGCCTCGGGCTGTGCCTGGGCCTGCACGTCATGACCATCGAGTTCGCCCGCAACGTGCTGGGCCTCGTGGGGGCCAACTCCACCGAGTTCGACACCGCCAGCCCCCACCCGGTGATCGACCTCATGGACGCGCAGCGCGACGTGGTGGACATGGGCGGCACCATGCGCCTCGGCGCCTACTACGCCGTGCTGGCACCCGGCACGCGGGTGCACGACGCGTACGGCGAGCCCGTGGTGTCGGAGCGCCACCGTCACCGCTACGAGTTCAACAACGCCTACCGCACCCGGTTCGAGTCGGCCGGCTTCCTGCTGTCGGGCCTGTCGCCTGACCGCCGCCTCGTCGAGTTCATGGAGCTGGCCGACCATCCGTTCTACGTCGGCACCCAGGCCCATCCTGAGTTCAAGAGCCGCCCGGACCGACCCCACCCGCTGTTCCGTGAGCTCATCGCGACGGCCCTGGCCCGAGCCGACGGTCGCAACCCCCACATCCCGTTCGAGCGGCCGGTCGCCGAGGACAACGCCGAGGAGCGGGCCACCGAGCCGGCGGCGTGACCGAGGCGCGACGCGGGTTCCGCCCGCTCGGGGAGCGGGAGGTTCATCTCGGCCACATCTGGCGGGTGGTGACGGCCGGCTTCGAGGCGCCCGATGGCACCACCTTCGAGCGCGACGTCGTACGGTCGCCGGGCGCGGTCGGCATCGTGCCCATCCTGTTCGACCCGCGCGGCGTCGCGTCGGTGGTACTGCTGCGCCAGTACCGGCCGGCCCTCGACGCCGAGATCATCGAGATCCCCGCCGGCATGCGCGACGTGGCGGGCGAACCACCCGAGACCACCGCCCGGCGCGAGCTGGCCGAGGAGGTCGGGCTGGCCGCCGGTCACCTGGAGCCGCTCACGATCTTCCACAACTCGGCCGGCATGACCGACGCCACCACCCACCTGTTCCTGGCCACCGATCTCACGCCGGTGCCGGCCCACGCCCACGGTCCGGAGGAGGAGGCCATGGCCGTGCTGCAGGTGTCGCTGGCCGACGCCCTGGCCGACGTGGCGCGTGGCGCCATCACCGACGCCAAGACCATCATCGGCCTGCTCCTCACCGACCACCGCCTCTCGAGCTGATGTCAGCGCTTCTTCGCGTACTGACGCGTTTTTCGGTCAATAACGACACTCGCGGTACATCAGTTCGCCGCCGGGCGCCCGGATCCTGACGGGTGGCCACGACGCTGGCGCTGCCGATGCCGGCCGAGGAGTTCCTCACGTGGCTGGCGGTGGAGCGGGGCCGCTCGGTCAACACGCTGGCCGCCTACCGTCGTGATCTGCACGGCTACACCGCGTGGCTGGCCACCGAAGACCGGCGCCTCGACACGGTCACCGAGGCTGATGTGGAGCGCTACGTGGCCCACCTGCGGGCCGAGGGCCGGGCCCCGGCCTCGGTGGCCAGGGCGCTGGTGGCGGTGCGCACCCTGCACCGCTTCCTCGCCGACGAAGGGGCCGTGGCCGACGACCCGGCCGCGGATGTGGCGCCCCCCCGCGTGCCCGCCGGCCTGCCCAAGCCGCTGGCCGAAGACGAGGTGTTGTCGCTGCTCGATGCCGTCGTCGGCGCCGCGCCCGTCCACCGCCGCGACCGGGCCATCCTGGAGCTGCTGTACGGCACGGGCATGCGCATCTCGGAGCTGTGCGGCCTGTCCCTCGGTGATGCCGACTCGAGCAGCGGCCTGCTGCGCGTCTTCGGCAAGGGGGCCAAGGAGCGCATCGTGCCCGTCGGGCGTCCGGCGCGCGCCGCGCTGGAGGACTGGCTCGGCCCGAATGGCCGCGCCGCGTTCGTGCCGGAGCGCTGGGCCCGCCGCCACGACGCCGAGGCCGTCTTCCTGAACCAGCGCGGTGGTCGTCTCTCGCGCCAGGGGGCCTGGGCCATCGTGGGCGCCTATGGCGATCGTGCCGGCTTGTCGGCGCGCCTGTCACCCCACGTGTTGCGGCACTCGTGCGCCACCCACATGCTCGATCACGGCGCCGACATCCGCGTCGTGCAGGAGCTGCTGGGCCACGCGTCGATCTCGACCACCCAGGTGTACACGAAGGTTTCCACCGAGCGGTTGCGGGCGGTCTACGACGCCGCCCACCCGCGGGCGCAGCGGCCCGCACCGGCCTGAGCCGCTGACCGCGCGCCCTAGGCTCTCTCGATGGCGCCGGTCGGTCATCTCGTGCGGCGGTTCCTGGGCTCGCTGTCGCGCCGCCCGCCGCCACCCGAAGACGAAGCGTGGGCCCGCTCGCACCTCCTGGCCGTCGAGCAACCGATCTGGCGGGAGATGCCGGTGACCGATCGCCGCCACGCCATCGACGTCGCCCGCCGTCTGGTGGTCGACCTCGGCCCCGACACCCCGCGTGCCGTCGTGGCCGCCGCCCTCCTGCACGACTGCGGCAAGACCGCCTCGGGCCTCGGCACGTTCGGTCGCGTCGGGGCCACGTTGTGGATCGGGTTCGTGGGCCGGGCCCGGGCGGCGCGGGGCGAGGGCCGCGTGGCCCGCTACTGCCGCCACGAACCGATCGGCGCCGTGATGCTGGGCACCGCCGGTAGCGATCCCATCACCGTGGCCCTGGTCGGCGGCCGCCCGGACGCGCCGCCGGTGGCCATGCACGCCCTGCGCGCCGCCGACGACGCGGTGTGACACGACGCGGCGTGTACCGCGCGTCAGCCGGGTGCCAGGAAGCCGAGGGCGTCCTGGGCCCGCGCCAGCGTCTTGGACGCCACCGCCCGGGCCTTGTGGGCCCCGACGGCCAGCTGGCGGGTGACCTCGGCGGGGTCGGCGGTCAGCTCGGCGTAGCGCTGCTGCAACGGCCGCAGGGTCTCCACGACCGCCTCGCCGACCGCGCCCTTCAAGGCGCCGTAGGTGTCGAGCCCGGCGCCGGCGGCCTCGACCGTGGTGCCGGTTGCCGCCGCCAGGATGGACAGCAGGTTGGACACCCCCGGCTTGGTGTCGGGGTCGTAGACGACCTCGCCGCCGGAGTCGGTGACGGCGCGCTTGAACTTGCGCACGATGGCCTCGGGCGGGTCCAGCACCAGCACCGTGCCCTGCGGGGACTCGGACGACTTCGACATCTTGGACGTCGGTTCCTGCAGGTCCATCACGCGCGCGCCGGCTTTGGGAATGGCGTGGGCGGGCACGACGAAGGTCTCGCCGTAGCGCGAGTTGAAGCGGATGGCGAGGTCGCGGGTGAGCTCGAGGTGCTGGCGCTGGTCGTCGCCCACGGGCACGCGGTCGGCGTCGTACAGGAGGATGTCGGCGGCCTGGAGGGCGGGGTAGGTGAGCAGGCCCGAGGAGATGAACCCGGTCTGCTTGGCCGCCTTGTCCTTGAACTGCACCATGCGCTGGAGCTCGCCGATGGCAGCGTTGCACTCCATGATCCAGCCGAGCTGGTTGTGCTCGGGCAGGTGGCTCTGCACGAACAGCGTGCACACCTCGGGGTCGAGGCCGGCGGCCAGGAGCATGGTGGCCATGGCCAGCGTCTTGGCCCGCAGCTCGGCCGGCGGTTGGGGGATGGTGATGGCGTGCAGGTCCACGACGCAGTAGAAGGCGTCGTGGGCGTGCTGGTCGTCGACCCAGTTCCGGATGGCGCCCAGGTAGTTGCCGAGGTGGGTGTCACCCGTCGGTTGGATGCCTGAGAGCACGCGCGTCATGGCCGGACACGGTACCTGGAGGCCGCGAATGCCACCGCTGGTATTACCGGGCCAACTAACGTCGGCGCCGATGGCGTACGAGGTGACCACGCCGGTCTTCGAAGGCCCGTTCGACCTGCTGTTGCACCTGATCCTGCGCGAGCAGGTCGATCTCTACGAGGTGCCGCTGGCCGCCATCGTCGACGGTTTCCTGCTGGAACTGGAGCGGCTCCAGGGTCTCGACTTCGACCTCGACCTGGCCACCGAGTTCCTCCTGATCGCCGCCACGCTGGTGGAGCTGAAGGCCCGCCGCCTGCTGCCGGGGCGTGACGACGTCGACCTGGACGAGGAGCTGGCCCTCTGGGAGGAGCGCGACCTGCTCCTGGCCCGCCTGCTGGAGTGCAAGACGTTCAAGGACGTGGCCGCCACCTTCGCCCGCCTGGCCGAGGTGGCCGGGCGCTCGTTCCCGCGTGCCGCGCCCATCGAGGAGCGCTTCGCCGCCCTCACGCCGGACCTGCTCGACGGTGTCACCCCGGCGCGGCTGCATGCCGCCTTCCTGCGGGCCACCACCCCGAAGCCGGTGCCCCACGTCGACCTCGCCCACGTGGCGCCCGTGCGGGCCAGCGTGGCCGACGCCGTGGCCGAGCTGGTCGACGAGCTGCCCCGCGTGGGCCGCATCAGCTTCCGCCGCCTCACCGCCGGCCTGACGCAGCGGCTGGACGTCATCGTGCGCTTCCTGGCCCTCCTGGAGCTGTTCAAGCAGGGCGTGGTCGAGCTGGACCAGGTCCACACCTTCGGTGACATCGAGGTCGTCTGGATGGGCGACCGCATCGACGTGGCCGAGGCGCTGGCCGGCGTCGACGGCTACGAGGGCTGACCGTGAGCGATCCCGACCACGATCCCGACGACGCTGCGGCGCCCGATGACGGCGTGCAGGCCGAGGCGGTGCGGGCCATCGAGGCCATCGTGATGGTGGCGCCCGAGCCCGTGGAGCCCCAGCTCCTGGCCCAGCTGCTGGAGATCCCGGTGGCCACCGTGGAGTCGCTGTGCCGGCGTCTGGCCGAGGCCTACGAGACCGCCGGGCACGGGTTCCAGCTCGTGCGGGTGGCGGGCGGCTACCGGTTCCAGAGCCATCCCGACGTGGCGCCCTACGTCGAGCGTTTCGTCCTCGAAGGCCAGAGCGCCCGGCTGTCGGCGGCGGCGCTGGAGACGCTGGCCGTCATCGCCTACAAGCAGCCGGTCTCCCGGGCCCAGGTGGCCGCCATCCGCGGCGTCGACCCCGAAGGCGTGGTGCGCACCCTCCAGTCGCGCGGCTACATCACCGAAGTGGCCCGGGATCCGGGGCCGGGCCAAGCCGTGCTGTGGGGCACGACACCGCTGTTCCTGGAGCGGCTCGGCCTGGACTCGCTGGCCGACCTGCCCCCGCTGGCCGCCTTCGTGCCCGGCGTCGAGGTGGTCGAGGCCCTGGAGCACGGCCTCCGGGTCGTGCCGCCCACCGACGTTGCCTGAGACCGACGGCGAGCGCCTCCAAAAGGTCCTGGCGGTGGCCGGCTATGGCAGTCGCCGCATCTGCGAGGAGCTCATCGCCGACGGGCGGGTGACGGTGAACGGTGAGGTCGCGGTGCTGGGGCGGCGCGTCGACCCCGAGGCCGACCTCATCGAGGTGAACGGCCACCGGGCACCCACCCGGCCGGGCATGGTGCACTACGTCGTCAACAAGCCCCGGGGCGTGCTGAGCACGGCCAAAGACACCCACGGCCGCCCCACCGTCGTGGAACTGGTGCCCGCCGAACCCCGCGTCTTTCCCGTCGGGCGCCTCGACGCCGACACCGAGGGTCTGCTCGTCCTCACCAACGACGGCGACCTGGCCCAGCTCCTCACCCACCCCAGCCACGGCGTCGAGAAGGAGTACCTCGCTCACGTCACCGGCGGCCCGCTCAGCGCCGGCGCCATCCGACGGCTGCGTGATGGGGTGGAGCTCGACGACGGCATCACCGCCCCGGCCCAGGTGAGCCAGCCCGAGCCCGGCGTGTTGCGCATCACCATCCACGAAGGGCGCAACCGCCAGGTGCGGCGCATGTGCGACGCGGTGGGGCACCCCGTGCAACGCCTGGTGCGGGTGCGCGTCGGCACGCTCAGGGACCGCCACCTGAAGCCCGGCGCCTGGCGCCACCTCACTGCCGAGGAGGTGCGGGCGCTCTACGAGTCGGGGGGGTAGCGCCGGTACGCTCGCCCGATGGCCGTGCGAGCCCTGCGAGGCGCCACCACCCTCGACGAGGACACCAGCGAGCAGATGCACCTCCGGGTGAAGGCGCTGGTCGCGACGCTGTTCGAGCGCAACGGTCTCGGTCCCGACGACGTGATCAGCGTCGTCCTCACGGCCACCCCCGACCTGCACAGCGCCTTCCCGGCCACGGCGGCTCGGGCTGCCGGCCTGGACGATGTCGCCCTGCTCGGGGCGCAGGAACTGGACGTGGATGGCTCCCTCGCGCGCTGCGTGCGGGTGATGATGCACGTCGAGACCGACCGGCCGCGCGCCGCGCTGCACCACGTCTTCCTGGAGGGTGCGGTGACGTTGCGCCCCGATCTCGCCGATGGCTGAGTCGCGGGCTGAGGTGATGGCTGATGGCCGCCGGGCCAACGTCGTCGGCCTGGGCCTCATCGGCGGCAGCCTCGGCAAGGCGCTGCGGGCGCGCGGTTGGCGGGTGCACGGCGTCGACGTGGACGCCAGCCGGCTCGAGCAGGCGTTGGCCGGCGCCGTGATCGACGCCGCCGGCCTGGACCCGACCGCCGAGGTCAGCTTCGTGGCCGTGCCCGCCCTGGCCGTCGCCGATGCCGTCAAGGAGACGCTGGAGGCCACCAGCGGTCTCGTCACCGACGTCACCGGTGTGAAGTCGTCGGTCGTGGCCGCCGTCACCGATCCTCGCTTCCTGGGCGGCCACCCGATGGCCGGCAGCGAGCAGGAGGGGCTGGACGGCGCCGACCCCGATCTCTTCGAGGGCGCGGTCTGGGTGCTGACCCCCACGGCGCAGACCAGCGACGCCCTCTTCGCCACCGTGGCGTCCATCGTGTCCACCCTGGGGGCCGAGGTGGTGGCGCTGACGCCGTCGCGCCACGACAGCCTGGTCGCGGTGGTGAGCCACGTGCCCCACCTGGCGGCGGCCACGTTGATGGCCCTGGCCGATGACCGGGCCGAGGAGCACGCCGCCCTGCTGCGGCTGGCCGCCGGCGGCTTCCGCGACATGACCCGCATCGCGTCGGGTCATCCGGCCATCTGGCCCGACATCTGCGAGGAGAACCGGGTCGCCATCGTCGACGCCCTGGACGGTCTCATCACCGGGCTCGACTACATCCGATCGGTCGTGGAACGGGGCGACCGCGACGCGCTGCTGGCCGTGCTCACTCGCGCTCGCCGGGCGCGGGCCAACCTGCCCTCGCGAGTGGCCCGCCCGGCTGACCTGGCCGAGGTCCGCATCCCCATCCCCGACCGGCCCGGCGCCGCCGCCGAGGTGTTCACGCTGGCGGCCGAGCTGGGCGTGAACGTGGCCGACTTCGAGGTGTACCACTCGGCCGAGGGCGCCAAGGGCATCATGATCATGCTGATCGAGGCGGCCAACGGCGAGCTGTTCCGCGGCGGGCTCATCGCGCGCGGCTTCCGGCCGAGCGTGCGACGGCTGGACTGACGGTGCCGCCGGCGGTGGCCACCATCGAGCCGATCATCGGCCCGCTCCACGCCACCGTGATACCGCCGGGCTCCAAGAGCATCACCAACCGAGCCCTCGTGGCGGCGGCGCTGGCCGAGGGCCGCAGCACCCTCCGCGGCGCGCTGGTGGCCGACGACACCGCCGCCATGGTCGAGTGCCTGCAGCGCCTCGGCTTCGGCGTGGACGTCACCGGCACCACCGTGGTGGTCGACGGTGCCGGCGGGCGCATCCCCGCGGCGGCGGCGACGCTCGATGTGCGCCAGTCCGGCACCACGGCCCGATTCGTGGCTCCCGTCGCCGCCCTCGGGCACGGTCGCTACGTCATCGACGGTGCGGCGCGCATGCGGGAGCGGCCCATGGCCGATCTGGTCGGGGCCTTGCGGACACTCGGGGTGGAGGTGACAGGGGACCGGCTGCCCATCACGATCGACGGTCACGGTGTCGCCGGTGGGACGGCGGCGGTGGCCGCCGACGCATCGAGCCAGTTCGCCTCGGGGCTGCTCCTGGCCGGCCCGGCCATGGCCGAAGGCCTCCGGCTCCAGCTCATCACCGCCTCGGTGTCGCGCCCCTACCTGGACCTCACCGTCGACGTGATGCGGGCGTTCGGGGCCCACGCCACCGCCGGGCAGCGCACGTTCACGGTCATGCCGGGCGGGTACCGGGCGACCGACTTCGACGTGGAGCCCGACGCATCGGCCGCCTCGTACTTCTTCGCCGCCGCCGCCATCTGCGGCGGACGGGTGCGGGTGCCGGGGCTGGGCCGGTCCTCGCGCCAGGGCGACCTGCGCTTCGTCGAGCTCCTGGCGCGCATGGGGGCGACCGTGGAGCAGACCGATGACGCCACCACCGTCGTCGGCGCCGCTGCGCTGCACGGGATCGAGGTCGACATGGCCGACGTGTCCGACACCGCCTCCACGCTGGCGGTGGTGGCGGCCTTCGCGTCGTCGCCGACGCGGGTCACCGGCATCGGGTTCATCCGGGCCAAGGAGAGCGACCGCGTCGGTGGCGTCGTGCGCGAGCTGCGGCGCCTGGGCGTCGACGCCGAGGAGGAGGCCGACGGCTTCCTGGTGCGCCCCGGCTCGTTCCGCCCGGCGCGTGTGCACACCTACGACGACCACCGCATGGCCATGAGCTTCGCCCTCGTCGGCCTGCGCGTGCCGGGTGTGCAGATCGAGGATCCCGGCTGTGTGGCCAAGACCTTTCCCGCCTTCTTCGAGGTCCTCGCCGGCCTGCAAGTAGCGTGAACCGCCCGTGAGGGTGATCGCCATCGATGGTCCGGCCGGGGCCGGCAAGTCCACCGTGGCAAGAGCGCTCGCTGCCCGGCTGAACCTCGACTACCTCGATACCGGAGCCATGTACCGGGGGGTCACCTTCGCCGCGCTGCGACGGGGGATCGACCCCGACGACATCGAGCCCGTGGCCAACCTCGCCATCGACCTGGACCTCGACGTGATCGACACCACCGTGTGGGTCGACGGTGACGACGCCACCCTCGAGATCCGCGGGCCCGAGGTGACCAGAGCGGTGAGCGCGGTGGCGGCCAACCCACTCGTGCGGACCGAACTGCGGCGCCGGCAGATCCAGTGGGCCCAAGAGCACGGCGGCGGGGTCATCGAGGGCCGCGACATCGGCTCGGTGGTGTTCCCCGATGCCGAGCTGAAGCTGTACCTCACCGCGTCGCCCGAGGTCCGGGCGGGCCGGCGCCACAAAGAGGTCATCGACTTGAACTACGAGGAGGTGGCGGCGTCCATCGCCGAGCGCGACGCTCGCGATCAGGGCCGCGACATCAACCCGTTGATCGAGGCCCCCGACGCGGTCGTGATCGACACCACCGATCGGCCCGTCGACGACGTGGTCGACGAGATCCTCGGCCTCCTGCAATGACCCGCGTCCGCTCCCAGATGGCCGGCAACAGCCGGGCGTCGCTGGCCTTCTACACCTTCGTGCACTTCTTCGTGGTGCGCGTGTTCGCCGGGTTGTGGAACCGCACGACGGTCGAGGGCACCGAGAACATCCCGGCCGAGGGTGCCTACATCCTCGCCCCGGTGCATCGCTCCAACATGGACACCCCCTACGCGGCGGCCACGTCGCGGCGGCGCCTGCGGTTCATGGGCAAGGACTCGCTGTGGAAGGCGAAGCTCCCGGGCTGGGTCTTGTCGGCCCTCGGGGGCTTTCCGGTGAGCAGGGGCACCATCGACCGTGAGGCGCTGCGCCGGTGCACCGAGGTGCTCGAGGGCGGCGAGCCACTGGTCGTCTTCCCGGAGGGCGAGCGCAAGAGCGGCCCGGTGGTGGAGCCGCTGTTCGAGGGAGCGGCCTACCTGGCCGCCCGGGCCGGGGTGCCCATCGTGCCGGTGGGCATCGGCGGCTCCGAGCGGGCCATGCCCAAGGGTGCCCACTTCATCCGGCCCACGAAGGTGGCCATCGTGATCGGCGAGCCGCTGCGGGTGGAGGGCGCCGACGGTGAGGCCGGCGGCCAGCGGGTGCCGCGCGAGGCCGTCAAGGATCTCACCGTGCGCCTCCACGAAGAGCTCCAGCGGCTGTTCGACATCGCCCAGATCCGCGCCGGCTGAAGCGCTCTCGCGGCGCCGCCGACGGGTTTCCCGGCGCCTGTGTCACGTCGATGTCGAATTCGTCTCGATCGGCGTGACACGAGCGGCCAATCGGCGGCGCAACGGCGTCGTTGCGAGAGCGCTCAGGTGGTCTCGGTGGTGTCGCTGATGCCGCACACCTGGGACCCGTACGCCGCGATGCGGCTCGAGGCGGCGGTGAAGTCGGCGTCGCTGAAGGCGGCGATGGCCTGCTGCATGACCGCCGGGTCCTTCTGGGCCGCCGCCAGCACCTTGGCCTGGTCGTAGTCGTACTTGGCGTAGAAGTCCTTGATCTGCTGGACGCCGTTGGCGAAGGTGTCGATGTCGGCCTTGATCTCGTCCGGGGCCTTGTCCTTCAGCTCCCCGATGGCCGCCTCGACCTTCTCCAGATCGCCCTTCAGGTCGCCCTCGCCGGTCGTCAGCGAGGTGCCGATGTCGGAGGCCTCCAGGTCGCGCGCCGCTTGGCAGAACTCGCTGTTGCTGTCGCCATCGAACGACGGCGCCGTGGTGTCGGCATCGTCGGAGGAGGCGGAGGACTCGGAGGTGGTCGCGCTGGAGCCCGAGTCGGAGGTGGTGGCGCTCGACGCGCCGGCGCCGGACGACGAGGTGGTGGCGGTGGCGACGGACGAGTTGTCGCCGCCGCAGCCCGCGAGGAGGAGTGCAGTCAGGGCGGCCGCCGCGGCCAGGACGGAGATCTTCATCGGGGGCTCCAAGCGGGTTGGGGTGGGGGGTGGGGGTGGGAGAGGGGAGGACGCTCAACCGTATCGATCGGTTGCCGCCCGTGCTGGGGTACCCGAAGCTCATCCGAGTCAGTCAGCTGTCAGTCAGGCGTCAGAAAGGCACCGAGAGCAGCAGACAGGTAGGCGGGGTCGCGGGCGCCGGCCAGCTCTCGCGCCGAATGCATGGAGAGCTGGGCACAGCCGATGTCGACGGTGGCAATGCCCAGCCGGGTGGCGGTGATGGGCCCGATGGTGGAGCCGCACGGCACGTTGTTGCGCGACACGAAGACCTGCCACGGCACCCCGGCCCGCCGGCACGCCTCGGTGAAGGCGACCTGGGTGATGGCGTCGGTGGCGTAGCGCTGGTTGGCGTTCACCTTCAGCACCGGCCCGCCGTTGGGCAGCGGGCGGTGGCCGGGCTCGTGGCGTTCGGGATAGTTGGGATGGATGGCGTGGGCCATGTCGGCCGACGCGCACACCGACGTCACCAAGGCGCGGTGGCGGTCCTCGCCGGTGCCCGACCGCAGTTGGATCAGCCGATCGATCACGACCTCGAGCAGCGGGCCGGCAGCGCCGGTCGTGCTGGCCGAGCCCACCTCCTCGTGATCGAACAGGCAGACCACCGCGATGGCGGTGCCGTCGGGCGCGGCGGCGAGCGCCTCGATCCCGGCCCAGGACGAAAACAGGTTGTCCAGGCGGGCCGACGCGATCAGCTCGTTGTCGACACCGAGGCGGGCCGGCGGCGTGAGGTCGTGGAGCATCAGGTCGAAGGCGGCGATCTCGCGGACGTCGACGTCCAGCTCCGATGCCACGAACGCCTCCAGATCGCCGCCGGCCACTGGGCCGAGGCCCCAGATCGGGGCGAGGTGCGTCTGGCGGTCGAGCACGACACCGCGCTCGTTCACGTCGCGGTCGAGGTGGATGGCCAGCTGCGGCACCCGCGCCAGCGGGCGATCGACCAGCACGAGGTGCACCGTGGCGTCGCGCATGACAACCCGGCCCGACAGGCCGAGGTCGCGGTCGAGCCACGAGTTCAGCAGCGCCCCGCCGTAGACCTCGACGGCGAGCTGGCGCCAACCCGCGCTGCCCGTGTCGGGGTGGGGTTTGAGCCGGAGGTTGGGGGAATCGGTGTGGGCGCCCACGACCCGAAAGGGCGTGTGGGCGGGCGCGCCGCTCGGCAGCCGCCACGCCACCAGCGCCCCGCCGCGCACCACGTAGCGACCGCCCGTGGTGTCGTCCCAGACGTCGGTTTCGTCGAGCGGCTTGAACCCAGCGGCGTCGAGGCGGGCGGCGGCGTTGGCCACGGCGTGGTACGGCGACGGCGACGCGGCGAGGTAGGCGAGGAGGGAATCGGTGGGATCGAGCGCTGGCACACCGACAGTCTGGCCCCTGGTACACATCTCAGATGGCCACCCGGCGCACCAAGATCGTGGCCACGCTGGGACCGGCCTCCGATCTGGCGAGCGTGCTCGAAGGGCTGGTGGCGGCGGGCGTCGACGTGTTCCGGCTCAACCTCAGCCACGGTCACCGCGACGAGCACCTGGCCCGGCTCGACCGCGGTGCGGGCGGCCGCCGCCAACCTGGGCCGCCACGTGGCGGTGCTGGCCGATCTTCCGGGGCCGAAGGTCCGCACCGGAGCGTTCCCCGATGGCGGCACGTTCCTCGCCGACGGAAGGGAGCTGCGCCTGTTCGCCGGCGAGGCGCCGTCGGGCCCGGATCGGGTGAGCGTCGACTATCCGCCGCTCCTCGAGGACCTGCGCGCCGGTGACGCCGTCGTCCTGGGCGACGGTGCCATCTCATTGGTGGTGGTGACCGTCGAGCCCGGCGATGCCGTCGTGACGCGAGTCGTCACCGGTGGCCTCGTGCAGGGTCGCCCCGGCGTGCACCTGCCGTCGGAGCGGCTGCAGTTGAGCGCGCCAACCGCCCACGACCGAGACCTCATCGACTGGATCGTCACCGACAAGGTGGAGGTCGACTTCGTGGCGGTGTCGTTCGTGCGCGCCGCCGGCGACGTGATGACGGTGAAGGAGGCGCTCGGCCCGCACGGGCCGCGCGTGGTGGCCAAGATCGAGACCCCGCCGGCCATCGACGAGCTGGACGCCATCCTCGCTGTGTCCGATGCGGTCATGGTGGCGCGGGGCGATCTCGGCATCGAGTGCCCGCTCGAGGACGTGCCCCATCTGCAGAAGCGCATCATCCGCGCCTGCGTGGAAGCCGGCGTGCCGGTGATCACCGCGACGCAGATGCTGGAGAGCATGATCACGTCCCCGGCCCCGACGTGTGCCGAGGTCTCCGACGTGGCCAACGCCGTGTTCGACGGCACCGATGCGCTGATGCTGTCCGGGGAGACCGCTATCGGCCACGACCCCGTGCGGGTGGTGCGCACCATGGCTCGCATCGCGGCGCGCGCCGAAGCCGAGGCGTCCTACAGGCAGTGGGGGCGGCGTCTCGGCGAGGTCCAGCGCCGGTCGTGGGCCCACGGGCCGACGCGCGTCACCCAAGCGGTCACCCACGCGGCGTGGCACGCCGCCAGCGACTGTGACGTGGCCGCCATCGTCTGCTGCACGTCCACCGGGGGCACCGCGCGCGGCATGGCCCGGTTCCGTCCCGAGGCGGCCCTCTTCGGTCTGTCACCCGACATCCACACCGCGCGGGCTCTCGCCCTGTCGTGGGGGGTGCTGCCGATGAAGGTCGACGCCTACCACTCCACCGACGAGATGGTGTGGTGCGCGGTCGAGGCCGTCGAGCAGGCCGGCCACGTGCACAAGGGCGACACGGTGGCGGTGCTGGCCGGCGCCCCCGACCTGAGCGGCGGCGGCGCCACCGACGTGCTGCGCATCGTGCGCGTCGCATGAGCCCGTCAAGGCCCACGGCCGTAGCATCTCCCCGATGTCCGACTCGCGTCCCGTGAACCTGTCCTCCCAGGGGCCGCCGTCGACGGTGCTCGACCGCGAGCCGCCGGCCGCGCTGGCCGCCCTCGACGACGCGCTGGCCCAGCCCGAGGGGCAGCGGCGCGATGCCATCGCCGCCGTGTGCGCCCAGTGGCCGCGGTTCCTCGACGCGTGGGCCCGGCTCGGTGATGCCGCCCGCGACGACGTGGAGGCCTACGCCTGCTACCGGGTGGCGTACCACCGCGGCCTGGATCGCCTGCGAGCCAACGGCTGGCGGGGCAGCGGCTACGTGCGCTGGGCCGATCCCACCAACCGGGGCTTCCTCCGTGGGCTCCAGGGGCTGGGCCGGGCGGCCGGACGCATCGGTGAGCAGGAGGAGGCCGAGCGGTGCGCCCAGTTCGTCGCCCAGCTCGACCCGACGCTACGAGTCGAGTAGCACGCCCGTGCGCTTGCTGATGCTGGCGCGCACCGCCTCCACCACGTGGGCCGGTGCCTTGGCCGGCGAACCGGCGTCGAACGGTGGTTGCGGGTCGTACTCGATGGCGAGCTGAATGCCCCGGGCCACGTCGTCGCCGGCGATCCGCGCCGCCAGCAGCAGCGCCATGTCGATGCCCGACGACACGCCGGCGGCGGTGATGATCTTGCCCCGCTCCACCACCCGCTCCAGCGTGGGGACGGCGCCGTAGTAGGTCAGGTCGTGGTGGGCGGCCCAGTGTGTGGTGGCGTCGAGGCCGTCCAGCAGGCCGGCGGCGCCGAGCAGCAGCGACCCGGTGCACACCGACGTGGTCCACGTCGTGTGCGGGTGCACCTCGCGGATCCACTCGACGCTCGGGTGGCCGTCACGCGCCATCTTGCGGGTGATGGTGCCGCCGGGCACCACGATGACGTCTGGACGGGGAGCGTCGGCGAAGATGCGCTCGACGGGGAAGGCGACGAGGCCGATGTCGTCGCGCACCTCGCCGGTCTCGGCCGCCACGAAGGAGATCTCGGCGCCGGGCAGCCGGGTCAGGACCTGATACGGGCCGAGCGCATCGAGGGCGGTCAGCTGGGGGAAGACGACGATGGCGATGTCCATGCGGCCATCATCGTCGCGGTCAGTCTTGTCCGCAATGACATGCTCCTGACGATCTCTGCCATACTCGGACCGTGCGCCGTGTGGTGTTGGTGACGTTCCCGGGCCTGACCTTGCTCGATGTCGCTGGTCCGTCCGAGGTGTTCCAGACGGCCAACGAGTTGGGCGCCCCGGAGCGCTACGAGCTCGTCGTGGCCGGCTCGGCCGGTGGTCCGGTGCGGGCCACCAGCGGGCTGACGATCGAGACGGAGCCGATCGACGGAGTCCGCGGCGCGGTGGACACGTTGATGGCGGTGGGCGGCACGGGCGTGCGGGCGGCGGCGCGCGACGAGCGGTTGGTGGCCGGCGTGCGCCGTCTGGCTGGCCGCAGCCGGCGCGTCGCGAGCGTGTGCACCGGCACGTTCCTGCTGGCCGAGGCCGGGCTCCTGCAGGGCCGCCGCGTCACCACCCACTGGGGCAGGGCGGCCGCACTGGCCCGCCGGTTCCCGGCACTCGACATCGACGCGGATCCCATCTTCATCCGTGATGGCGGCGTGTGGACGTCGGCGGGGGTGACGGCCGGCATCGACCTTGCCCTGGCGCTGGTGGAGGACGACCACGGCGCCGATCTCGCCCGGGAGGTGGCGCGCTGGCTGGTCGTGTTCGTGCAGCGCCCCGGCGGCCAAGGCCAGTTCTCCAGCCACGTCGCGGTACCGGCGCCGCGGCGCAACGAGGTGAAGCGGGTGCTCGACATGATCGCCGCCGATCCTTCGGGCGACCTGTCGGTGACGGCGCTGGCGCGGGGTGCCGGCCTGAGCGAGCGCCATCTGGCCCGCATGTTCCGCGCCGAGACCGGCACGACGCTGGCCGACCACGTGGAAGCTGTGCGGGTCGAGGCGGCGCGGCGGCTGCTGGAAGACGGCGGCACCGGGCTGGGCGTGGTGGCCCGGCGGTGCGGCTTCGGCACCGTGGAGACGTTCCACCGGGCGTTCAAGCGCCGCACGGGCATCACCCCCGGCGAGCACCGGGCCCGGTTCGCCTAGCCGTCGCGGTGGGCGGCGGGGGCCAAGTGAGTTCAGCGAGGGGCGTCGAACAGCGTCCGGAGGCCACGGCTCAGCGTGAGCGTGGGCACGCTGATGTGGAACTCGTCGGGGAACACGGCCGTGTCGAGGCGCAGCCGGGGATAGGAGCGTGACCGCAGCGCGGTCGCCATCTGCTCCATCTCGTCGACCATCTCGATGGTGCGCGACGCGGTGATGGCACGCTCCTCGTCGGACAGGTTGGCGGCTTCGCGCTGGCGCCCTTCGTGGGTCTCGCCGGCGCCGATGCCCATGAACACCCGGGCGCGCAGGTCGTCGTGGGTGGCGGCGTACGCCTGCTCCAACCGGAAGGCGGCGCCGCGGTCCCACCAGTACGACGGGCTACCGATGACATAGCGGGAGAAGGTGTCGGGCGCGGTGTGCAACACGTAGGTCGCGAAGAGGCCGCCGAGGGAGTGCCCGAACAGCGCGGTGCGCTTGGGGTCGGTGCCGTAGGTCTCGTGGACCCACGGCACCAGCTCGTCGCCGATGAAGGCGAGGAAGGGCGCGGCGCCGCCGGTGTCGGTGAGGTCGGGGAAGACCCGCGAGAAGCGATCGTCGCGCGTCGGCGTCAGGTCACGCGTGCGTTGAGGGAGGGTGTCGGCCATCGTGGCCGCCCGGTACCCGATGCCGACGACGATCAGCGGCGGCAGGTGGCGGGACAGCTGCAAGAGTCGAACGATGTCGACGGCGGCGCCGAAGTACCCGTTGCCGTCGGTGACGCACAGCAGCGCGGGAGGCCGCTCGGCGCGGGCGGTCGCACACCGCCCGACGAAGATCTTGAAGACCTCGTCGACGTGGCTCGAGGTGGCGTAGCAGACATCGGTGTCGCCCAGGGGCGAGTCGTCACCGGCGCTCCTGCCCGGCTCGACGGCGAAGCGGGCGTCGTCGGTCACGGCGCCGTTCTAGCGCCATCGGTGTACGCGAGCTTCGAAGCGTGCGCCGGTACGCGCCGAACAGGTGACCTTCGGCCCTGCCGGAGCGACCGGGATCAGCCGACCCTGAGCACCATGCGCGCGTGGAGCAGGCGGTCGGGGTCGCGTCTGATCGTGGTAGCGGCGACGGTGGCCATGGTCGGCGTCGGCTGCGGGCCTGACCCGCCCGATGCGCCCACGATCGCCACGCTGGCCGACTTCTCGATACAGCTGACATCGACGCCGGTGCACGCCGGCGTGAACGACTTCGTCATCCGCGACAACGGACCGTCGGAGCACGAGCTGGTCGCCTTCGAGATCGACCAACCCGTCGCCGACCTGGCACGGACGCGTGACGGGGATCTCAACGAGGACGTCCTGACCAACGTGAGCGACGGCGACAACCTGGCACCCTTCACGACGGCCGTGCGCCAGGTCGAGCTGCCGGGGCCTGGCACCTACCTCTTCGTCTGCAACCTGCCCGGTCACTTCCAGAGGGGGATGTACACCACGATCACTCTGCCGTGACCGGCGACGTCGTACTGCGCCTACGGTTCCCGCCATGCCGCAGAGTGAAGGCCCGGTCGGGCCATTCCCCACGGGTGCCGACCCCGACACGTATGACCGCCTGCGCCGGCGGGTCCTGTGGACCATGCCGAGCGGCCTCTACGTGGTAGGGAGTCGTGACGGTGACCGCCGCAACGCCATGACGCTCAACTGGGCCACCCAGGTCAGCTCGGCGCCGAAGCTACTGGGGGTGGGGGTGGAGAAGGAGGCCTTCACCCACGAGCTGATCGACGCCGGCGGGGCGTTCAGCGTGTGCGTCATCAGCCGCGAGGACCGTGCCATCGTGCGCAAATTCACCAAGCCGGTCGACGTCGACGCGACGGCCATGACCCTGAACGGGTTCCCCTTCCGCGACGGCCGTACCGGCGTGCCGATCCTCACCCAGTCGGTCGCGTTCGTCGAGTGCGAAGTACGCCAGGCGGTCGATTGCGGCAGCCACACGTTCTTCATCGGCGAGGTGGTCGACGCCGACTTCCTGCTGAACGAGGACACCCCGGTGCTGCGGATGGAGGACACCCGCATGAACTACGGCGGCTGAGCCCATGTCTCAGGGTCGCCTCGACGCGGCCGAACCGCCAACGTCTGGGTGCGAGATGCGTCGCCTGGCGACGTTTTTGGCACCCAAGACCGGATCCGCACCCAAAGCAGCCGGTGACGGGAGACTCGCGGGCGCCCGCATCACGGGACGCCGGTGACGTTCAGCGGCGTGATCCTCACCGGCGGTGGGAGCCGGCGGATGGGTGCCGACAAGGCCTTTGTCGCCGTCGACGGCCAGCCGATGGTGCTGCGGGTGGCGGCGGCGCTGCGCGGGGCCGGTGCCGCCGAGATCCTGACCGTCGGCGGCGATGTCGCCGCCCTGCGGCAGCGGGGTCTTGATGCCCGCCCGGACCCCCGCCAAGGCGAGGGCCCCCTGGGCGGCTTGGTGAGCGCGTTCGAGCTCGCCGGCCAGGAGGTGGCCGTCGTGCTGGCCACCGACCTCGCCTGGATCGACGCCGCCACGATCACCCGCCTTCTCGAGGGCCTGGCCGGGTCCGTCGCGCCAGTGGCCGTCGCCCGGGCCGACCGGCTCGAGCCGTTGTGCGCGGCGTGGCGCGTCGAGCCGTGCCAGCCGGTCGTCGCCGCTGCCTTCGAGGCCGGTGAACGGGCCGTGCACCGCGCCCTGGCGAGCCTGGACGTGACCGAGGTGTCCGTGGCCCCTGGCGTGGTGGCCAACGCCAACACACCGGCGGATCTCCATCGCTAGCCTGCAGGTCGTGGCTGTGCCCGAGATCGACGTCGAGGAGTTGGCCGGCCGCCTCGAGGGCGGCTCCTTCCTGCTCGATGTGCGTCAACCCGACGAGTACATCGAGGCCCACGTGCCGAGCGCGTTGCTGGTGCCGCTCGGCGAGGTGCCGGCGCGGGTGGCCGAACTGCCCGCCGACCAGGAGATCCTCGTGATCTGCCGCAGCGGGGCCCGCAGCCATCGCGCCGCCGAGTACCTGATCGACCAGTACCACCTCGAGGCCGTCAACGTGGCGGGCGGCACGCTGGCGTGGATCGAGAGCGGGCGCGACATCGTGGTGGGCTCCGAACCGACGTGACCGATGACGCCCTGTGGGTGGCCGACGAAGCCACCTTTGCCGACCTGATCGCCACGCTGCTCGCCGAGCCGCGCTACGCCCTCGACACCGAGTTCCATCGCGAGCGCACCTTCCACCCGAAGGTGGCGCTGGTGCAGCTCGGGTGGCCGGGCGGCATCGCCCTGGTGGACCCGCTGGCCATCGACCTGCGCGGCATCGCGCCGCTGTTCGAAGGCCCCGGTCTGGCCGTGGTGCACGCCGCCCAGCAGGATCTCGACGTGCTGACCCGTACGTGCGGCACCGTGCCGGCCCGGCTGTTCGACACGCAGCTGGCCGCCGGCTTCGTCGGCCACGCCACACCGTCGCTCGGCAACCTGCTGCAGGCCGAGCTGGGCATCAAGCTGCCGAAGGCCGACCGCCTGTCGGACTGGCTGCGGCGACCGCTGTCGGCCGGCCAGAAGTCGTATGCCGCCGCCGATGTCGCCCATCTCCTGGAGCTGCACGATCGCCTCGTCGCCCAACTGGAGGAGCTGGGCCGGCTGCAATGGGCCCTCGACGAGTGCGAGGAGCTGCGCACCCGCCCCACCGGCCCCGGCGATCCCGACGACGCCTGGCTGAAGTTGAAGGACGTGCGGACGCTGCGCGGGAAGAGCCGGGGTGTGGCCCGCACGGTGGCGGCGTGGCGGGAGCGCCGGGCGTCAGAGCTCGATCTGCCCGTGCGCTTCGTCCTGCCCGACCTGGCCGTGCTCGGCATCGCCCAGCGGCCGCCGGTCAACGCCGACGATCTCCGCTCGACGCGCGGGGTCGAGGAGCGCCACGCCAGGGGCACCACCGCCACGGAGCTGCTGGCGGCGGTGGCCGACGGCCTGGAGCACCCGGTCGAGCTGCCCGAGTCGAACGGCGACGAGCTGGATCGCCACCTCCGTCCCGCCGTCACCCTGGTGTCGGCGTGGGTGAGCCAGCTGGCACGCGATCAGAAGATCGACACGGCGTTGCTGGCCACACGCGCCGATCTGGTCGATCTGCTCAAGGGCGACCCTGACGCCCGGCTGGCCCACGGCTGGCGCGAGGCGATGGTGGGCGACGACATCCGCCACCTCGTGGCCGGCCAGGCAGCGCTGGCCTTCGACGGCCATGGCGGCCTGAAGCTCCTCACCCTCGGCTGACACCGGGCGACGCCCAGGCACCCCGGGTGGCGCCGCCCGCCTCAGTCGGCGGTGACGAGGGGGAGATCCTCGCCGCTCGCGGTCGACACGAGCGGCGGGGCGGTGCGCCGCAGCAGTCGCCGCAGCCGCAACCAGAGGTGGTCGAAGGCATCGGTGACGTCGGTCGCCTTCGAGCCGTAGGAATGGACGGGCCGGCGCTCGGTGGCGGCCCGGTGCACCACGATGCGTTCGGGGATGGCGGGATGCCACACCGGCACCCATCCGGCGAGGCTCTCGGCCCGGCCGTACTGGCTTTCCTTCTCGACGTGGTGGGCGGTCATCTTGTTGACCACGATGCCGCCCATCTCCAGGCGGGGGTTGGCCTGCTCGGCCACGCCGGCGACCAGATCGACGGCCGGGGCGATGCCCCGCAGCCCGAACTCGCTGGGGTCGACCACCACGATGGCGTTGTCGGCGGCGGTGAGGGCACCCATGGTGAGCGCACCGAGGTGCGGACCGCAGTCGAGGAGGACGGCGTCGTAGCGCTCGGCCACGCCGTCGAGGGCGGTGGACAGCCGCTCGAGGTCGGCAATGGTCGGCCCGATGCCATCATGGGCGACCAGGCGGGATGAGCCCGGTATGAGGTGGATCTGGTCGCCCCACTTCGACCGCACGATGGCATCACCGGCGACGCCGGGGCGGGCCGCATCGAGCACCTCGGCCACCGAGACCGCCACGTCGTCGGGATCGCGACCCAGATGCCACGTCGCGGCGCCCAGGGGATCGAGATCGACGACCAGCACGTGCTCGTCGGCCGCGAGTGCGGCGGAGGCCAGCCCGAGGGTGACGGTGGTCTTCCCGACGCCACCCTTCTGGTTCAGGAGTGCGACGGTCGTACCCATAGGCCGATCGTACGCATCGCCGGTTGGGCTGGCTCTAGGGCGATCGCCTCATTCCGTGTGCGCTTGTTCACTTCACGTAGTGGCTTCCTCGGCGCGGGTGTGTCGCGGCGATCGAGCAGATAGGCTGCTCACGCACCATCTTCTGCCGTCATCGGACGTCCAGGGCATGGCGGCGAGCCGCGCCGCGATCCCCGGAGACGAGGGTTCTCGGGGGTAGACTGTGTCGCAATGTCACCTCGATGAAGCCGGAGCCCTGCCGTGAAGAAGGGTCGTCATCGTCGCTTCGAAGAAGCGCGCAAGCTGAAGCAGTCCGGGCCGGAAGCCTTCGGGTTCGGGCCTCGAGACACGGAGACTCATCCATCGTCGGAAGATGACGAGTACGCCGCTCTCGCAGAGAAATACGGCGTCACGTTCGACGAAGACGACGACGACGAGGACGACCGGTAACCAACCGGTGCAACGCCGCTGCAACAGCGGCCGATAGGTGAGAGATCGTGATCCCCCCCAAACTGCGCAATGTCGCGCTCATCGCCCATGTCGACCACGGCAAGACCACGCTCGTGGACGCGCTGCTGCGCGCCACGGGCACCTTCGCCGCCCACCAGACGCTGGTCGATCGGGTCATGGACTCCAACGACCAGGAGCGTGAGCGCGGCATCACCATCCTGGCCAAGGCGGCGTCCATCACGTGGCGTGACGTCAAGATCAACCTGGTCGACACCCCCGGCCACGCCGACTTCGGCGGTGAGGTGGAGCGCGCCCTCGCCATGGTGGACGGGGTGATCCTGCTGGTCGACGCGGCCGAAGGGCCGCTGCCGCAGACGCGCTACGTCCTGTCGAAGGCGCTGGCCCTCGACCTGCCGTCGGTGGTGGTTCTGAACAAGGTGGACCGCTCCGACGCGCGGCCCGAGGAAGTCCTCGACGAGGTGGAGCACCTCTTCATGGACCTGGCCACGACCTCCGACCACCTGGTGTTCGAGGTCGTGTCGGCCGTGGCCCGGGAGGGCCGCTCGATGAAGGGCGTCGGCATGCCCGGCCCCAACGACGACCTCACCGCGCTGCTCGACGCCGTGCTCGACGCCATCCCCGCCCCGGTGGGCGACGTCGACGCACCCCTACAGGCCCTCGTCACCAACCTGGACGCGTCCGAGTACCTGGGCCGCCTGGCCATCGGCCGCGTGGTGAACGGCGTGCTGCGCAAGGGCGAGACCGTCGCCCTGCTGGACGAAGAGGTGGGCGAAGGCCAGACGCCGCTGAAGCGCCGGCTGACCCAGCTCATGGCGTTCCACGGTGTCGGCCGGTCCGAGGTCGACGAGCTGGTGGCGGGCGACCTGTTCGTGGTGGCCGGCTTCCCCGAGGTGGAGATCGGCGACACGATCGCCGCCCCCGACGGCGTGCACCCGCTGCCGCGCCTCGCCGTGGACGAGCCGGTCCTGCGCATGACCTTCGGCGTCAACACCAGCCCGCTGGCGGGCAAGGACGGTCGCTACCTCACGTCCCGCCACCTGCGCGAGCGCCTGGCCCGCGAGGTGCTGGGCAACGTCTCGATCCGGGTGGAAGACACCGACAGCCCCGACATCCTCGAGGTGGCCGGGCGGGGCGAGCTGCAGCTGGCCGTGCTCATCGAGTCGATGCGGCGGGAGGGCTACGAGCTCCAGGTCAGCCGGCCCGAGGTCGTCACCAAGGAGATCGACGGCCGCCGCCACGAACCGCTCGAGCGCGGGCGTGTGCGACGTGCCCGACGAGCACGTCGGCACCATCACCCAGGCCCTCGCGCCCCGCAAGGGTCGGGTCCTCGACCTTCGCCCGGGCGACCCCGGACGCACCGTGGTCACCTTCGAAGCACCGGCGCGCGGCCTCATCGGGTTCCGCTCCCAGCTGCTCACCGCCACCCGGGGCACGGCGCTGCTCCACCAGCACCACGCCGGCTGGACCCTGTGGGCGGGCGAGCTGCCCCACCGGCTCAACGGCGCCATGCTGGGCGACCGCTCCGGCACGGCCACGCCGTACGCGCTGGACAACCTCCAGACCCGCGGCGAGATGTTCGTGGGACCGGGCGACGTGGTCTACGAGGGCATGGTGGTCGGTGAGTCGTCGCGGCCCGGAGACATGGTGGTGAACGCGGTGCGGGAGAAAGAGAAGACCAACATCCGCACCCACTCCCACGACGACGGCGCCAAGCTCACGCCGGCCACGATCCACACGCTGGAGACCGCCATCGAGTTCATCGCCGACGACGAACTGGTCGAGGTGACGCCGACGGCCATCCGCATCCGCAAGCGCATCCTCGCCGAGCAGGACCGGCGCCGCGCCTACAAGAAGAATTAGCGGCGCACGGCGGGGTGGGGGAGCGCCACCCGGCGACCCCGCTGGGTGAGCTGGGCCACGAGCATGGCGTAGACCTGCTCGCCGATCAGCTCCACGATCTCGTCGCGCATCGTGACGTAGACGGGCACCTTGGCGACGAACGCATCGGGCGACTCGGTGCACCACCAGTGGAACTCGAAGCCGCCTTCGCCCCAGTCGCGGCGCTTCCACTCGCGCAGCGTGCTGGTGACGTGGCCGTGGTCGTCGGTGTGCTCCTGCAGTCGTAGGGGGAGCTGCCAGCACACGTCGGGCTTCCAGTCCATCGGCCGCTCGCCCACCTCCAATGCCGCCTGGTGCAGCGCGCAGCCGGGTCCGGCGGCGAAGCCGGGGCGGTTCAGGAAGATGCACGCACCCTCGACCAGGCGGGTGATGCGGGTGCCGTCGTCCTCGGTGCGCACGATGCCGCCCCGGCGGCCCTTGCGGCGGAACTGCCACTGCTCGTCGGTGAGCTGCGCGGCGGCCTTCTCCACGGTGGCGATGTCGTCGTCGTCGATGAAGTGGGCGCCGTAACTGCAGCAGCCCTGCACCAGTTCGGGCGCCGGTCCCGTGAGCACGCCCTGACATCCCTGGCCGAAGATGCACATCCAGTCCGACAGGAAGAACGTGACATCGAAGACCCACGTGCGGTCCTCGTCCGGATCCTCGAAGCTCACGTACTCGTGGAGGTCTTCGGGGGCGGGTACGGCCATGAGCTCCGACTCTATGAGCGCGCCACTACCGTCGTGCGTGATGTCCGTCGTGGAGGAGACCACGCTCGCCAGGTGGGGCCGGCGCGCCCGTCACGGCCTGCGCGTGCTGACCACGCCGTCGCTGTGGCGTGAGCAGATCGAGTTCCTGCGCCACGGCCCCAGCCCGGCGGCGGCGCCGGCACTCGATGTCGCCTTCCCGGCATCGCCGTGGCGTCGCGTCCCGGCGGGCATGGGCGCGTACTGCAACATCTGCGGCTGGGAGGGCGACGCGTTCCACGGCGCCCGCCACGTCGAGTACCAGCTCTGCCCGCGTTGCGGCAGCAGCGGCCGCGACCGGTTCTCGTTCTTCTGCTTCATCAGCCGCACGCCGAAGGCGCGGTGGTTGCGCGTCGTCGAGACCAGCCCGCGCCTGGGTGACGCCTACCGCGCCGCCATGGCCCACTGGTTCACCTACACCGCCAGCGACTTCGACGAGTCCTCGCACCGGGGCACGATTCGCCTCGACCTGCAGGCCATCGACCTGCCCGGCGGCTCGCTCGATGTGCTCTTGACGGCCCACGTGCTGGAGCACGTGCCCGACACCGACCGGGCCCTCGCTGGCATCAGGGCCACGCTGGCTCCGGGCGGCCGCATGTACCTCCAGGTGCCGGTGCAGGAGGGCACCACCATCGAGCCGCCGGCACCCGAGTTCCACCAGGACAACACCAAGGTGTTCTGGCGGTTCGGCTTCGACCTGGCCGATCGCCTGCGTCGCCACGGGTTCGCCACGACGGTGCTGGTGACGGCCCCGCTGGCCGACGCCGTGCGCACCGGTGACCGGTCGATGCTGGGCGGCGACGGGTCCGAATGGGACGTGCCCGCCATGCTGGCGGCGGCCAAGGACGCCGGTCTGCTGAGCGTGCTCGACCAGGGTGGAGCCCAGCGCCTCGGGCTGTGGGACAGCTACCAGTTCGCCACGTTCGAGTGCCTGGTGCCCGAGGGTTCGACCGTCGACCGGGCCCGGGTGATGGCACGGCGGGCGTGGCGCCGCATCCGTTGATCGCGCCCGTCGTGGCCGCCGCGCCGGGCGGCGGCACGGTGCCGCCGTCGAGCGTGGCGTACTACCACGATCGCTACTGGAACGAGCTGGACGCGGTGAACGAGCACGTCCAGCGACGAGCCACCGGCGAGCCCCTCACCGACTGGATCGGGCACCTGGCCTCCTGGCACGGCCGGCCGTTCACCAAGGCCCTCATCCTGAACTGCGGCAACGGCTGGGTGGAGCGGCTCATGGTGGACCGCGGCCTGGTGGGCGAGGCGGTCGGCATCGACATCTCCGCCGACCTGCTGGCTGAAGCCGAGCGCGCTGCCGCCGGTCGCCCGCTGCGCTACCACCGGGTCGACGTGAACGAGGCGGCGTTCCCCGAAGGCGGTTACGACCTCGTCGTGAACCACGCCGCCGCCCACCACATCTCCCACATCGACCGGGTGTTCCGCGCCATCGCCACGATGCTCGGGCCCGACGGCGTGTTCGTGTCGTGGGACTACGTCGGGCCGCACCGCAACCAGTACCCGGGGGGCATGTGGGAGGCGGCCCACCGCGTGAACCTGGCGTTGCCCGACCATCTGCGCTCGCCGATGCACTACCCGAGCATCGACGACATGCTGCGCGGTGATCCCACCGAGGCGATCCACTCCGAGCTGGTGCTCAACACCACGCGGCGCTACTTCACCGTGGCCCACGAACGGGCCCTCGGCGGCGGCATCGCCTACCTGCTCCTCACCCACAACGCCGCCTTCCTGGACAGCTCTCCGGCGGAGACCGCGCCCTGGCTCGATCTCATCCTCGACCACGACGCCGCCTACACCGATGCCGCGCCGGAGCACTCGCTGTTCGCCTACGTGATCGCGCAGCCCGACCAGGCGGCGCTGGCCGACCTGGCCGCCCTCACGCGCTGGGCGGCCGAGGAGCGCGAGCGCGAGGACCGGGCAGCGGCCGACGGCGGCCGCTACTACCCGCCGACGGCGGTGGCCGACGCCATCGCCCACGAACGCACGCGGCCGCTCGCCCCCGGCGAGGCCTGCCGGCGCGCCGCCGTGTCCCTCACCCGGGCGGTCGCCCGACGCACCCCGCCCGCGTGGCAGGAACGGGCTCGACGGCTGCCTGGTGTCGACGTCGCATGGAAGCGGCTGGGGCGCGTCTACCGTGGCTGACGTGGCCGCGGTACTTGACGTCGAGGTGAGCACGGACGCGCTGGTGGCGGAGCTGCGGGCGGCCCTGGACCCGGGGCGGGTGCACGTCGGCCGGACCGAGCTGGGCCTGTACCGGCGCGACGCGTCGAACATCGAAGGCGTGGCCGCGGTCGTGTGCTTCCCGGTCAGCACGGCCGAGGTACAAGCCTGCGTACGGGCCGCCCGCCGCCACCACCGCCCCTTCGTCGCCCGGGGCTCGGGCACCGGCCTGGCCGGTGGAGCGGTGCCACTCGACGGGCCGGTGGTGGTGGTCACGACCAAGATGAATCGCGTGCTGTCGGTCGATGCCGAGGCGCGCGTCGCCTGGGTGGAGCCGGGGCTCTTGAACCTGGACCTGTCGAAGGCGGTGGCGCCCTACGGCCTCCACTTCGCGCCCGATCCTTCCAGCCAGCAGTCGTGCTCGGTCGGCGGCAACATCTCCACCAACGCCGGCGGCCCGCACTGCCTGGCCTACGGCGTCACCAGCACCCACGTCCTCGCCGTGGAGGTGGTGCTGCCCGACGGCAGCGTCACCATGCTGGGCGGCCTCGACCCGGAACCGGCCGGTCTCGACCTGCGCGGCGCGTTCGTGGGGGGCGAGGGCATGCTGGGCATCGCCACCCGCATCGCCGTGCGGCTCACCCCGAACCCCCCGGCGGTGCGCACCCTGCTGCTCGACTTCGCGTCGGTGGACGACGGCGCCGACACCGTGTCGGCCATCATCGCCGCCGGCATCGTGCCCGCCGCCATCGAGATGATGGACGCCCGCATCACGCGCGCCGTCGAGGACTTCGTCCATGCCGGCTTCCCGCTCGACGCCGCCGCCGTGCTCATCGTGGAGGTCGACGGCCTCGCCGCCGGCGTGGCCGACGCGGTGGAGCGGGTGACGGCCATCGGCGTGGCCCACGGCGCCCGCACGGTGCGCGTCGCCGCCAACGACGCGGAACGAGCACTCATCTGGAAGGGCCGCAAGAGCGCGTTCGGCGCCATCGCCCGCGTCAAGCCGAACTACTACCTGCACGACACCGTGGTGCCCCGTTCCCGGCTGTGCGAGGTGCTGCGGGCGGTGTACGAGATCGCCGATCGGTACGACCTCATCGTGATGAACGTCTTCCACGCCGGCGACGGCAACCTTCACCCCCTCCTCGTGTTCGACAAGCGCGAGCCCGGCGTGCTGGAGCGGGTGCACGCCGCCGGTGACGAGATCGTGCGGGTGAGCGTGGCCGCCGGCGGCGTGCTGTCGGGGGAGCACGGCATCGGTCTCGAGAAGCGCGACCTGATGCCGCTGCTGTTCACGCCGATCGATCTGGACCTGCAGGCCCGCCTGCGCGCCGCTTTCGACCCCGACGGGGTGGCCAACCCCCACAAGGTGCTGCCCGCCGGCAGCCGCTGCGCCGACGTCCAAGCAGTCCCCGCCGGCGCCTGGATCTGAACATGGCATCCGGTCTGGCCCCGACGCCCGTGACGCGGGCGCTGGCCGACATGGCCCGGGTCGTCGGCCCGAGCGGCGCCGTCACCATCACCGGCCTCGGCACCCGCGGCGGTCCCGTCCCCGATGCGCGCGTCGTGCATGCGCCGAGCGGCGTCGACTGGATCGCCCCCGAGGAGATGACTGCCGCGTGCGGCGCCGGCACCCCGATCGCCGAGCTGGACGCCGCCCTCGCCGAGCGCGGCCAGTTCGTCGCCTTCCCCGCCGGCGGCACGGTGGGCGGCGCGCTGGCGGTCGGGCGCAGCGGCCTGCGCCGCCTCGCCTATGGGCCGGTGCGCGACGCGCTGCTCCAGGCCCACGTGGTGACGGCCCGGGGCGAGGTGGCCAAGGCCGGTGGCCCCACCGTGAAGAACGTGAGCGGCTTCGACCTGTGCCGGCTGCTGGTCGGCTCCCACGGCACCCTGGCGTTCATCGGCGACGTCATCCTGCGCACCCGGCCGCTGCCGGCGGTGACTCGATGGTTCGCCGGTGAGGCCGACCCGTTCGCGCTGCGGACGCGGCTGCACCGGCCGGTGTCCATCCTCTGGGACGGCACCACGACCTGGGTGTGCCTCGACGGCCATCCCGACGACGTGGTCCAACAGGCCGCCCTCACCGGTCTGGCGGAGGTGGAAGGACCACCCCCGCTGCCCACCGGCGGGCGGGCGTCGCTGCCACCGGGCGAGCTGCGCCACCTCACCGGGCCGTTCGTGGCCGAGGTGGGGGTGGGCATCGTCCACCTCGAGCGCCCGGCGGCGCCGGTCGGCATCGATCTGGCGGCGGCCGAGCTCCACCGCCGGTTGAAGGCCGAGTTCGACCCGACCGGGCGGCTCAACCCCGGCCGCTCGCTACCGTGACCGGACCATGACGCTTGGTCTGATCGACACCGAGCTCGCCTCGTGCGTGAGCTGCGGGCTGTGCCTGCCCCATTGCCCGACGTACCGGGTGAGCGGCGAGGAAGCGGCCTCGCCGCGCGGTCGAATCGCCGCCATGCGCCAGGTCCAGTGGGAGGGGGCGCCGGCCGACGATGCCTTCGTGTCGTTCATGGACGCCTGCGTCCAGTGCCGGGGATGCGAGACGGCGTGCCCGTCCAGCGTGCCCTTCGGACGGCTCATGGAAGGGACGCGTGAGTCGCTGGCCGCCCACCACCGGTTCACGCCCCGCTGGCAACGACTCGCCTACAACGCCCTCGGTCACCACCGGGTCGTGCTGGCCGGCACCACGGCGCTGGCGCTGGCCCAGCGGGCCCGGCTGGTGCCCAAGCGGCTCGGTCTGCCCCGGCTGGCGCTGCGGCGGCCGCCGCTACGGGCCACAGGCACCGACGTGTGGCTGTTCACCGGCTGCGTGATGGACGCGTGGCAGCGGCCCGTGCACGCCGCCGCGTTGCGGTTGCTCGACGCCATGGGCGTGGGCGTGGCGTTACCCGGACGAGGTGGCGACTGCTGCGGCGCGCTGCACGTCCACGCCGGCCTCACGCCGGCGGCGCGGGTCCTGGCCGACCGGGTCATGGCCTCGATGCCGGGCGACGCCCCCATCCTGGTCGACTCGGCCGGCTGCGGCGCGCAGCTCAAGGACTACGGCCACCTGCTCGACACCGACGCCGCCGTGGCCTTCAGCCGCCGGGTGTACGACATCCACGAGTGGTTGGCCGAGCGCGCCGTCGAGCTGCCTGCCGCCCGGCGCAGCCTGGGGGCCGTGATCGTCCAAGATCCGTGCCACTTGCGCCACGTCCAGCGCACCCATCTGGCCGTGCGCACGGTGCTGGCGCCGTACGCCACCGTCGTAGAGCTGGACGACGACGGTCTGTGCTGCGGCGCCGGCGGTGCCTACTCGGCCCTGCACCCTGCCACCGCGGCAGCGGTCAGGGAGCGCAAGCTGGCCGCCATCGCCCGCGCCGGCGACGGCGTGGTGGCCAGCGCCAACCCTGGGTGCGCCATGCACCTGGCGGCGGCCGGCGTCACCGTCCGCCACCCCATCGAGTTGATCGCCGAGGCGACGGTCTGATGGCGGGCGAGTTCGAGGACATCCGCCGGCGCCTGGAGTCCATCGCCGAGGAGCTGGCCGACCTCGCCATCATGCGGCTCCGCGAGTCGATCGACGCCGGCGGCAGCGAGCTGCCCGTCGACGAGCGCCGCCTCACGAGGGCCCGGCGGGCCGTCGAGAAGGCCGCCGCCATCCTGCGCGAGCCCGACGACACGATGTAGCGGCCGGGACCGCCGGCGGGCCGGGCTCGGCGCTCAGCGGGCGAAGTCGGTCGCTAGCGCGTCCAATTCAGCGCGCTGGTGAACAACTTCGCGAACGGAGGGAGCGGGCGGCGCGGCCCGAACGGCGGAGCGGGCGGCGGCTGATCAGCGAGCGGTGAGGTGCTGGACGGCGTCGGCCGCCAGCGTCAAGCCCTCGAGCCCCGGCAGCCGGTCGACGCGCCGGTCGATGCGCTCCACCATGGCGCGGCCGTCGTCGCCCAGGAACAGGTGACGAGCGAGGAAGGCGACCTCCGACGGCGGCATCAGCGTGGAACCCACCGGCGCCCACCACCGCTGCAGCGTGGTGCGGGCCAGCCACCGGGCTCGCCGGTCGGTGGCCAGCCGTCTCGCCGCCTGGCGGGCGTAGAAGTCGGCGTGGCGGCCCTCCTGGCGCATCAGCCGCTGCAGCAGATCGCTCAGGGTGGGGTGCTCGGCCAGCGTGGCCAGCCGGGAGTACGCCGCCTGAGCGGTCCACTCGTTGAGGGCGCCCCACGCCATGTGCACCGCGGTGTAGGAGATGCCGGTGACGGCCGACGCCAGCGAGTGCGCCACCGGGCTCATCCGGTCCTTCCAGCCGAGCGTGCGCCGGGTGAGGAGCACCCGGTCGGACCCGCCCAGGCGTCCATGGGCCGCCAGCACGGCGCCGAGCGCCTCACCGTGGAAGTACTCCTCCACGTTCCACAGCGTGAGGAAGGTGGTCACCTCGGGGTCGCGGTGGGCCGGCGTGACGAGGAGGTCGCGCAGGTAGCAGACCGTGTGGTACTCGACATCGTGCATGTATTGCAGGCACCGCAGCGTGGCCGGGTCGAGCGGGCGCCGGCGGAAGGCGTCAAGCTCGATGCCGTCGAGCGTGACTGGCTGCGAGCGAGCCTTGAAGGCCTCGATGTCGACCGTCATGGGTGCAAATTCGTACTCCGTCGGGAAGCTTCACCCGTCACGACGGCGGCCGCCGGCGTGACGGTGTTCAGGGCGTCGATCAGGGACCGCAACTGGCCGTAGTAGCGCTTGGCGAAGTTCAACCGCACGCGTGGCAGCTCCAGCTTGTCGTGGTCGGCCACCTCGCCCGGAAGGGGAGCGGTGCGTTCGATCCGGCCCGTCGAGCAGAGATGACCGAAGCGGGCGTTGAGATCATCGAGCTGGGCGTCGGTCGGTGCCATGTGCAGCCGCAGCACGAGGACGTCGCCGACGTAGCGCATCGAGTCGTAGTTGGAGTAGAAGCCCATGATCTCCATGACCGTTCGCTCGACGCTGTCCGTCACGCAGAACAGCGCGAGGTCCGTGGGGTCGACGAGGCCGCGGGTGACCAGCTCGTTCTCGATGAACGCTTTGGCGCTCTCCCAGTAGGTGCCGCCGGGAACGTCGAGCAGCACGATGGGGACCGGCTCGCCCTTGCCGGTCTGGGTGAGGGTGAGCAGCTCGAAGGTCTCGTCGAGGGTGCCGAAGCCGCCCGGCAGGCACAGGAAGGCGGCCGACTCCTTGATCAGCATGAGCTTGCGGGTGAAGAAGTACTTCATCGAGACGAGCTTCTCGTCCTCGGCGATGATGGAGTTGGCGCCCTGCTCGAACGGCAGGCGGATGCTGACCCCGATCGAGCGCTCACGGCCGGCACCCTCCATGCCGGCGGCCATGATCCCCGGACCGGCCCCGGTCACCACCATCCAGCCGTGCGCAGCCAGTTCGGCGGCGATGGCGCGCGCCTGCTCGTACTCTTTGCTGTCGGGCCGGACCCGGGCGGAGCCGAAGATCGAGACCTTGGGCTGGCCCCGATAGGCAGCGAACAGCCGGAAGGCCTCGCGCATCTCGCGCAGCGTGGCCGCGGTGATCTTGAGATCGAGGGTGTCGGCGGCGTCGCCCGCCAGCAGCACCGAGCTGACCAGGATCTCGAAGAGGAGCTCGCGGTCCTTCGTGACCCCGGCCTCGTCGAGGACCTCGTTGATCAGCCGGTCCAGCTCGGGCCGCCCGGTGCGGTAACGGGGGCGTCGAGTCGCCATGGCGCTCCGAGTGTACGGCGGGCGAAGTCCCGCGGGCCGGGTACCGTCGCGAAGGTGACCTCGTGTTCGCAGTGCGGCGTTGAGGCGGGCGACGACAATTCGGGTGTGGTGCCGCTCGGCTGGATGCTCGAGCGCCAGGGTCAGGGCCCGATCATCGCCACCTGCCCAGCCTGCACGCGCCTGCATGCGCGCGCCATCGAGGGCAAGCTCGACCCCGCCTGGTGGTAGCCGGGCGAGAAATTGTCGGTTCGCACGTCATGGTCGAACCGTTTTTCCGTCTTTCACCGTGAACGCTTCGTTACGAGGCGAACGGATCAGCGGGAACCACCGCCGGAGGCGTCATCAGGCTCCCGGCGTACGCGATTCGGTAGCGGAACCGAATCAGCGCGCCCGAACTGATGTGCGATCTGTGTCGTATGCGACACCGTTCGCACATCAGTTCGACAGGCGTTCAGACAGTCAGCCTCTGAGCTCGGACGCTTTGGTGGTGAGGGCGGTGAGGAGCTCCTCGAAGCTCTTGGCGAACGAGGCCACCCCTTCGGCTTCTAGCGTCGTGGCCACATCGTCCATGTCGACGCCGACCTCGTGCAGGCCCTGCCACACCGCCTCGGCCTGATCGACGTCGGCATCGACCGTGCGGGCCAGCGTGCCATGGCCGGCGAAGGCCTCGATGGTGGCGTCGGGGAGCGTGTTCACCGTGTCGGGCCCGATGAGGTTGTCGACGTAGAGCGTGTCGGGGTAGTTCGGGTTCTTGGTGGAGGTCGAGGCCCACAGCGGGCGCTGCACGTGCGCCCCGCGAGCGGCCAGCGGCTCCCAGCGCGGGCCCGAGAACTTCTCCCGGAACTGGCGGTAGGCGAGCTTGCCCTGCGCCACGGCGGCTTTGCCCCGCAGGGCCAACGCCTCCGGCGTGCCGATGGCGTCGAGCCGCCGGTCGACCTCGGTGTCCACCCGGCTGATGAAGAACGACCCGACGCTGGCGACGCGACGCAATTCGCCACTGCACGACTCCAGTCCGGTGACGTACGCCTCCAGGACGTCGCCGTAGCGCTGCAGGCTGAAGATCAGCGTGACGTTGATGCTGCGGCCCTCGCTGATCATCTGGCGGATGGCGGGCACGCCGGCCGCTGTCGCCGGGATCTTCACCATGAGGTTGGGCCGGTCGATGGTCTCGTGGAGGTGGCGGGCCGACAGCACCGTGGCGTCGGTGTCATGGGCGATGTCCGGCGCGACCTCGACGCTGACGAAGCCGTCGCCGCCGTTCGACGACTCGTACAACGGCGCGAAGACGTCGAGGGCCCCGTTGATGTCCTGCAGCACCATCGCCCAGTAGTCCTCGACGATCTCGTCGCTGCCCTTCACGAGCGAGCGGAACTGATCGTCGTAGTCGGGTGAGCCCTCGATGGCCTTCTGGAAGATGGTGGGGTTCGAGGTCTGGCCGCGGATCCCACCGTCGCGCAGGCGAGCGAGCTCACCCGAGGTGAGGTAGCCGCGCTTGAGGTTGTCGAGCCAGGGGCTCTGCCCGAACTCCTCGTACAAGCGGATCAGGCGTTCCATCAGGATGCTCCTTCGATGAGGGCCTTGGCATGGGCCACGACGTTGTCGACGTTGATGCCGAGCTTCTCGAGTGCCACCAGGCCCGGTGCGCTGGCGCCGAACCGGTCGATGCCGATCGACACGTCGGCCCACTTCGCCCACCCGAAGGTGGCGGCGGCCTCCACCGAGAGGCGAGGGATGCCGGGGGGCAGGACGTCGCGGCGATAGTCGGGCGGTTGCTGCTCGAACCGGTCCCACGACGGCATGGACACAACCCGCGCCGCGATGCCGTCGGCCCGCAGGCGGGTCGCCGCGTCGATGCACACGGACACCTCGCTGCCGGTGCCGATGAGCACCACGGCCGGAGCGTCGACGTCGTGCACCACGGCGGCACCGACCTCGACGGCGGTGCCATCGGTGACGACCGGGACCGATTGGCGCGTGAGTACCAGGGCGGTCGGGCCGGGGGTGTCGACGGCGATGCGCCATGCCTCGGCCGTCTCGTTGGCGTCGGCCGGCCGGATGAGTTGCAGCTGGGGCATGGCCCGCAGTGAGGCCAGCTGTTCGATCGGCTGATGGGTGGGACCGTCCTCGCCGAGGCCCACCGAGTCGTGGGTGAGCACGAAGATGACCTTCTCGGTGCTGAGGGCGGCGAGACGGATGGCCGCTCGCTCGTAGTCGCTGAAGCAGAAGAAGGTGCCGCCGATCGGGATGATCCCGCCGTGGGCAGCCATGCCGTTCATGGCCGCGCCCATGGCGTGCTCGCGGATGCCGTAGTGGAGCTGGCGGCCGCCGGGATGTTCGGCTGACTGGATCTCGGCGTTGTCGAGCTTGGTCCCCGTGTTGCCGGTGAGGTCGGCGGCCCCGCTCACGATGCCGGGCAGCTTCGGCAACGTGGCGTTGATGGCCTTCTGGACGGCCTGGCGGGTGGCGAGCTTCTCGCCCAGCGGGAAGTGGGGGAGGTCCTTCTCCCACCCGTCGAGGCCGGTGCGGCCCCAGCACGCCTCCCACACTGCTCGTTCCCCGGGGTTGGCGGCGAAGTGGGCGTCGAAGCGCTCTTGCCACTGCGCCCGCACCGCTTGGCCCTTGTCGACGACCCGCTGGCGGTAGGCGTCGATCACGTCGTCGGGGGCGTAGAAGTCGATGTCGGCGGGGAGGCCGAGGATGGCCTTGGTGCGGGCGATCTCGTCTGGCGGGAACGGGTCGCCGTGGGCCTTGGGGCTGTCGGTGAACTCGGGCGACGGGTAGCCGATGTGGCTGCGCAGGACGATGAGCGACGGCCGATCCTCGACGGCCATGGCCCGCCGCACGGCCGCTTCCAGCGCGTCGAGGTCGTTGGCGATCTCGCCGACCGCATCGACATCCCAGTGGTAGGCCTCGAACCGCTTCACGACGTCGTCGTTCGAGGACAGGTTCGTGTCGCCGTCGATGGTGATGTGGTTGTCGTCGTAGATGGCGACGAGCTTGCCCAGGCCGAGGTGGCCGGCCAGTGACGCCGCCTCGTGACTGATGCCTTCCTGGAGGCAACCGTCGCCGGCGATGACGAAGATGTGATGGTCCATCACATCGGGGCCGAACTCGGCGCGCATGACCCGTTCGGCCACCGCCATGCCCACGCTGTTGGCGAAGCCCTGGCCGAGCGGACCGGTGGTCAGTTCGATGCCAGGCGTGTGATGGCGCTCGGGGTGGCCCGGCGTGCGCGACTCCCACTGCCGGAACGCCTCGAGGTCGGCGATGGTGAGCCCGTAGCCGGCGAGGAACAGATACGAGTACTGCAGGATGCAGGCGTGGCCGGCGGACAGGACGAAGCGGTCCCGGTCCGGCCAGTCGGGATCGGTGGGATCGTGACGCATGACCCGGCCGTAGAGCACCTCACCCAGTGGGGCGAGGGCCATGGCGGTGCCGGGATGGCCGGAGTTGGCCCGCCGCGGCGCATCCATGGCGTAGCCCCGCACCAAACGGATCGCCTCTTCCTCGATCGGGTCCATCCAACAGCCTCCTCGCGGCGACGCGGTCAGGACTCAGGTTAGGGCGGCGGACGGCGTTCGCCGGCGGGCGGCCCGAACAGGGCCACGGAAGCGGTGAAGCCGTGCACGACGTTGCGCCCACCGACCGGGCCGATCTCGCCGGCGCAGAACATGCCCGCCACGGGAAGCGGGCCGATGATGTCTTGAACGATGCCGGCGTCGTGATGCGGGTCGCCGAACATGGCGCGCCCGCGGCCGTTGCACGTGAACAGCAGCGCGCCGTCGGCATGGTGACCGGACAGGAGGCCGCCGAGGTCCTCGGCCGCCGTCCCCGCGTCGCGCACCTGGAACTGGACCGTGGCCCCGACCGGCACCTCGTCGCCGACCACCACGGCACGTGTGTCGCGGTCGGCGCCGAGCACGCCGCGGATGAGGAAGTCGCCCCGCTCGAACACTGCCTTGTGCTCGTCGACCACGACCCCGAGGTGCAGGCCCTTGCCGGCCAGCGTCCGTTCGTCGGGGGTGAGGGCATCCACCATCTCCAGCAGGCGCTCGAGGGCGGGCCGGCCGGCGAGCTCGTAGATGGCGTTGCGCTCCGACCTGGTGACGATGAAGGGCTGGCCGATCGGCCGGCACCCCTGCGACACGACGGTCTGCACGGCCACGGTGTCGTCCTCGATGAGCACGCCCACGGCCCCGTGGTTCACGAGGTCGCCGTCGAGCACGAGGCGGTTCCCGCCGGGGCCCCGGGCCGCCGACGCCATGCCGCCGACCACGCCCAGGTGCGGATGGTCGCGGCGCAGCTCGGTCAGGAACGCATCCACGGGGAACGAGAACGGATCGGGCAGCAACAGCATCGTGGAGGCCCGGCTGGCGGCAGCGTGGTCGAGGCCGGCCACGACCCAGCCGTCGAGGGTCTGCTCGGCCGTCAGGCGCACCGCGGTGAGGCCGCCGTCGAGGCGGGCGGCGAACAACGACAGCCCCGGCTCGTCCTCGACCCCACGCGGTCCACCCACGACGGCGTTGGCGGTGGCGCCGATGAGGGCCCGCGGATGCAGCAGCTGCTCGACGGCGCGAGCGATGTCTTCGAGGGCGCCGGTGTGGGGCGCCGTCACGAACAGGCAGGCGAGGTCGGGGCCGTCGCCCATGACGTCGAGGATGTCGGCGATGACCTCGCCGACGGCCGAGGCGGCCACCGGATGCTCGGACAGGGAAGCGGCGAAGGACCTGGTCATACCGGCGGCAGCAGCGTCAGGGGCACGACGTGCCACGGGCCGCGGTCGATGCGGCACCGGGCCACGATCGGTCCGTAGTCCTCGAAGTGGAGCTCGCCCCGCACGAGCCGGTAGGTGAACTTCCCCGGCTCCACCGTGAACGGGCTGACGTTGCGGGCGATCTCCTCGTCGCCCCGGCTGAACACCGTCTCGAAGATGGCCTGGCCGGCCTCGTCGGGAGGGCACCAGATGAAGGCCAGCAGATGGGGCTCGATCGACACGGGCACCGGCGACGGCGCCGCCATCGAGAAGAACACGCCAGTGAGGTCGATGCGGGTCGACGGGCCCGGCGCCTCGCGCAGGTTGAAGCTCTCGACGAACAGTGCCGACACGATCTCCATCGCGTGACCGTAGCGGCGCCGCGCCCGGCCGCGGCCCGCTGATGCCGCAGTGCGGCATCGTGTCGAGCGAGCACCGATTGTCCGAGCGAAGCGAGCGCGAGGCGAAGCCGAGCCAGAAATTACGCGGCGATGCGGTTGCGGTCCTTGGTGGCCGTGAAGACGACTCGTTCGAGGCGAACCTTGGCCAGGCCGAGCACCCGGAACACCGAGATGGCCCACCAACCGAGGTCGATCTCCCACCAGCGATGGCCAAGGCGAGCCGACGTGGGGGCGGCGTGGTGGTTGTTGTGCCAGCCCTCGCCCCCCGTGATCAGCGCCAGCCAGCCGAGGTTGCCGGCCGAGTTGTCGTAGGGCCGGCGGCCGAACTGGTGACCGACGGCGTTCACCGCACCGTTGGACATGAGGTAGGCCGCCGTGTGCACCGCCGCCGCGACCAGGCCCCAGACCGGCCCGAGCAGCACGATCAGGAAGGCGATGCCGAGGCCGAGGCCGACGAAGGCGTGGTCGAACACGTGACGATCCCACCAGTCGGGCGCCATGTCCTTGGCGTAGCGGCGCACCGTCTCCTGGTTGCGCGCCTCGCGCCGGTACAGGGCGGCGTTGGTGAGCTGCACCCGGACCCAGCCGAGCAGCTTGGGCGAATGCGGGTCGCCCTCGACATCGGTGAAGGCGTGGTGCTTGCGGTGCACCGCCACCCATTCCCGGGGCTTGATGCCGACGGTCATCCAGGTGATGACCCGGAAGGCGAAGGTCAGCGGCGGCCGGAGCCTGACCGCACGGTGGGCGCCGGCACGGTGGAGGTAGACAGTGGTGGCGAGCGTGGCCAACTGGGCCACGACGAGCCCGACGACCACCGCGGCGTAGGGCTCAGGAACGGGCAGCAGCGGCATCGGTGGAGCCTACTCCCTACCGACAGGTCGGTAGGGGGCGCCTGTCACGGCCCTAGGCTGGTCCGGTGGCAACGACCGCGGCTGCCCGAACGAACGTCGAGAGAAACATCACGGATCACCCGTCCACCCGGGAAGCCATCCTCGCTGAAGCCCTGCATTGCTTCGCCGAGCACGGCTACGAGGGCACCTCGTTGAACGAGATCGCCGATGGCGTCGGGATTCGCCGTCCGAGCCTGCTCCATCACTTCCCGTCGAAGGAGGCCCTCTACCTGGAGGTCTTCGAGCGGTCGCTGTCGGACTGGATCACCCGGGTGGAGCGAGCGGTCGGCGCCGAGCTGGTGGGCTGGGAGAAGGTGGAGTACGTGCTCACCAGCGGCTTCCGGTTCTTCGAGGCCAGCCCCGACTTCGTGCGCCTGGTGCGGCGCGAGGCCATCGACGGTGGCGATCACCTCGGCATCGACATGGCGGCGGTGCTGCGCCCCCTCTTCGACCGGGGCGTCGCCTACCTGGACCGGGAGATGGCGGCCGGCACGTTCCGCTACCACGATCCCACCCAGCTGCTGCTGACCGCCTACGGCGCGCTGCTCAGCTACTTCAGCGACACGCCGTTCCTGGGCGGGCTGCTCGACGCCGATCCTCTCGATGCCGCGGTGCTCGACCAGCGCCTCGACCACCTCATCTTGTTCTTCCGCGCCGCCCTCGCCAGCTGAAGCCGCGAAACCCTGCCCGACCCAGTTGTTTGGGCACCTACCCGCCGGGTCGCCTACGGTCCGGCGCCATGCCGAGCGTGCGGGTTGGGGATGTAGAGGTGGCCTACGGCCTTGATGGCAGTGGCGACGCCGTGGTGCTGGTGCACGGCACGAGCTCGTCGCGTGATTCGTGGCTGCAGACCACACCGGTGCTCTCGCAGCAGTTCACCGTGATCTGCCCCGAGTTCCCGGGCTCGGGTGAAACCAGGTCACCCGCTGGCGCCCGGCTGGAGGTGGCCGACCTGGCGGTCCAGCAACTGGCGGCCGCCGCCGACGCCGGCGCCGAGCGGTTCCACCTCGCCGGATGGTCGCTCGGCGCGGTGGTGGCGGCGGAGATGGCGGCCCAGGCGCCCGATCGAGTCCGCTCGCTGGCGCTGGTGTGCGGCTGGGCCCGCACCGACGCCCGCATGCAGTTCACCTTCGACCTGTGGCGTCGCCTCATACAGGCCGGCGACGACCTCTTCGCCCGCTACGCGTTCGCCGACGGCCTCACCGCCGGGGCGTTCGAGACCTTCGGCGTGGCCGGCGTCGAGGAGCTGGTTCCGGTCACCCAGGCCGGCTTCGCGCCAGGGACGCTGGAGCAGGTCGAGCTGGACGGCCGGGTCGACATCACCGGTCGCCTGGCCGCCATCACTGCGCCCACGCTGGTGATCGGCGCCGCCGAGGACCGCTGGGTCGACGTCGCCCACAGCCGGTACCTGGCCGAGCACATCGCTGGCGCCCGGCTGGTGGAACTGGCGTGTGGCCACCTGGTGCCCACCGAGCAGGCCGGTGCCATGAACGACTTGCTCATCGAGCACTTCGTCGCATCGTGAGCCGGGCCGAGTCCTACGCGCCGCTGCCGCCCGAGCGGTCCAGCCTGTGGGCCGGGTACGGCCAGTGGGACGAGGTCTACTTCCCGAAGCTGATCGGCCTCGAGGTGGAGGAGGTCCGCACCGACTACTGCCGCATGCGGCTCCCGTGGCGCCAGCACCTCACCCAGCCGGCGGGGGTGGTGCACGGCGGCGCCATCGCCGCACTGGTCGACTCGGTGGTGGTGCCGGCGATCGGCTCGGGCTACGAGGACCGGCAGAACTTCGTCACCATCGACATGCAGCTCCAGTACCGCGGCGCCGTCGTGGGTGAGGACATGGTGGCCGAGGGCTGGGTGACGATGCGGGGCCGCTCGATCGTGTTCTGCGAGGCCGAAGTGCTCACCGCGTCGGACAAGCCCGTAGCCAAGGGGATGCTGACGTACCGGGTGCTCGGGCCGGCGCCAGGCTGACCGCTACCTTGTCCGATCGGCATGAACATCGTCACTGACCGGTCGCGCCGCGCCGGCCGGCGCCGGCTGGTCGCGCTGCTCATCGTCGCCGCCGTCGTGCCGCCCACGCTGCTGCTGTGGGTGGCGACGTCTTCGGCCAGCACGGCCGAGCGGGGCCAGCCGCCGGCCGTGTCCGTCGTCGCCACCGACCCCGCCGGCCACGTCGCCACCCCACTGCTGTCGGCCCGCCGGGTCCCCGGCGTGGTCACCGGTCAGCTCGCCACCAAGGATCTCCTGGCCAACCTGCAGCAGTTCAGCGCCGATCTGCCCGCGCCGAGCTGTGTGAGCGTCGCCGTCGACGCCACGGTGGTGTTCGACTCGAACGGCGGCGAGCCGGTGATGCCGGCGTCGAACATGAAGCTCGTGGTGGCCGCCGTGGCGCTCGACAAGCTCGGTGCCGACTACCGCTTCACCACGTCCGTCAACCAGGGGCCTGACGGCACGCTCTACCTCGTCGGCGGTGGGGATCCGGTGCTGGGTAGCCAGGCGTACGTGGACGCCGCCCTCGCCGTGGCCGCGCGCAACGCTGGGTCGGGCTCGCTGTCGGAGGCACCCGTCGACATCCGCACCCCCGTCGAGCAACTGGCCGACGCCGTGGTGGCCGCGGGCGTGACGCAGGTGCCGGCGGTCGTCGGCGACGACAGCCGCTACGACCAGGAGCGGTTCGTGCCGTCGTGGCCTCCCGACTACGCCGCTGGGCTCGAGGCCGGCCCCATCGGTGCGCTGATGATCGACGACGCCTTCGCCACGTTCACGCCGCGGTTCACGCTGGCGGCCGATCCGGGCCGCGAGGCCGCTGCCGACTTCGCCAAACTGCTACGCGATCGTGGCGTGGCCGTCGGCTCCAGCCGCACCGGCACGGTGGCGGCCGACGCCGCTGCGCTGACCTCCATCCAGTCCCCGCCGCTGAGCGACGTGGTGACGGAGATGATGGTGACCAGTGACAACAACACGGCCGAGCTGCTGACGAAGGAGCTCGGTGCCGTGGCCGGCGGCGCGGGGACACGGGAAGCGGGACTTCAGGTCGTCCGCGACACGCTCACCGCGTGGGGGCTGCCGCTCGACGGCGTGACCCTGATCGACGGCTCGGGCCTCGATCGAGGCGACCGCCTGACGTGCCGTCTCTTGCTCGGCGTCATGGATCATGCCGGCACGACGGGACCGGTGGCGGCGTCGCTGCCCGTCGCCAACCAGACCGGCACACTCACGCCGTACTTCGCCGGCAACCCGCTGGCGGGGAAGCTGCGGGCCAAGACCGGGACCCTCACCGGCGCCAAGGCGCTCACCGGATTCGTGCCGAGCGACGACGGCCACGCCGTCACCTTCGCGTTCGTCTACAACGGCCCGAACGCGAGGGAGAGCGCGGCGTCGTTGTGGGATCGCTTCGGCCAGGCCCTGGCCACCTACCCGTTCCATCCCGACCTGAGCACCTTCGCTCCGGCGGCGGCGATCGACGCGGGGGCTGACCATCGCCTCGCTGGCGATGTTCCCTCTCGGCACGGTGCTGCTGCCCGGTGCGGTGCTGCCACTGCACGTCTTCGAGCCGCGCTACCGCGCGCTGGTGGCCGACTGCCTGGCCGGTGAGCCCGAGTTCGGCGTCGTGCTGATCGACCGCGGCCACGAGGTCGGCGGGGGCGACGTGCGGCGCCAGGTGGCCACGGTGGCGCGCATCGTGGAGGTGGCGCAGTTCGACGACGGGCGGTCGGCCCTCGTCACGGTGGGCACCCGTCGCATCCGCGTCGAGCGCTGGCTCGACGACGACCCCTACCCACGAGCCGACGTCAGCGACTGGCCCGACGACGACGACATCGCCGGCGAGGCACCGCCGCTCGACGAAGTGCTGGCGCGCCTGCGTCGTGTGCTGGCGCTGCACACCGAGCTGGGCGAACCGACGCCGCCGCTCGATACCGAGGTGTCCGACGATCCGGTCATCGCCAGCTACCACGCCTGCGCGCTCGCGCCGCTCGGTGCCGACGATCAGTACCGGCTGCTCTCCGCGGCGGGCCCGGTGGCGCGCCGCCGCCTCCTGGAGCAGCTCCTGATCGGTGCCGAAGAGGTGCTCCGGTACCGCCTGGCGCCCTGATCGCTCAACGAGGGTTCGGCGACGTGGTAGGAACTCCCATCGTGCTGGGAACGGAGAGGTCTCGCGGCGACGAGGTCAGCGAACTGCTGGACACCGTCAAGGCCTATGCCAAGCAGGAGACGATCGGACCGCTGAAGGGTGTGGGCCGGTCCATCGGGCTGGGCCTGGCCGGCGTCCTGTGCCTCGGCGTCGGCACCATCATCATGCTGATCGCGCTCATTCGCGTGCTCCAGACGGAGACCAGCGCGTTCGACGGGAACTGGTCTTTCGTCCCCTACGTGATCGCCTTGATCGTGGCCGTCCTGGTGATCGTGCTCGCCATCTCTCGCATCAAGAAGGTCGACATCGAGCAAGGAGTGTCGCGGAAGTGAGCGCGCCGACGACGGGCAAGATCTCCAAGAGCGACATCGAGCAGCGGCTCCGCAACCTGCAGGGCGGCGTCGAGGAGAAGATCACCAGCCAGCGCCAGAAGATCATCACGGCGGTGATCGCGGCGGCCGTGCTCACCGTGCTGCTGTCGTTCCTGCTCGGCAAACGGGCGGGTCGCAAGAAGAACACCGTCGTCGAGATCCGGAGGTTCTGACGTGGCCGAGAGGCCGTACCCGACCGTGCGGTCGGAGATCCGGCGCAAGTACTCGCCGACCCGGGTCGTCATCCAGAACGGTCTCACGAAGGGCATACGCGGCGGCAACCGCCCGTGGCTGATCGCCTTCCTCGCCTTCCGGGGCTTCCTGGGGCTGAAGCACGCCTTGTCACGCCAGTCCGAGTTCATCGCCCTCGACCGGCTCAAGCCCGGCCAGCGCATCCTCATCCGCACCATCCCGGTGCAGAGCGCCAAGGAGCGCAAGCGCTTGCTGCGCGGCAAGTGACACAATCGCCGCAGTGAAGGTGCTCTTGCGCAATCCCCGCCGTGAGCTCGACGTGCCCGGGCCGATGCGGGTCGGCACCCTCGTGGACCGGCTGCAGCTCAACCGGGAGTCCGTGCTCGTGATCCGCAGCGGCACGCTGGTGCCCGGCGACGAGCTGCTCGACGACGACGACACGGTGGAGATCCGCCCCGTGATCTCGGGCGGCTGAGATGAAGTGCCGGGTGTGTCGCGGCCCGGCCGTCATCGACGTGCCGCGCCACAACGCCAACTTCTGCCGTGACCACTTCCTCGGCCACTGCCGCGAGCAGGTGGCGAAGGCGATCCGCCGGGGCCACATGATCGAAGCCGGCGAACGGGTCCTGGTCGCCGTGTCGGGGGGCAAGGACAGCCTGGCGCTGTGGGATCTGCTGCTCGATCTCGGCTACCGCGCCGACGGGCTCTACGTCGGCCTCGGGATCGGCGAGTACTCGGCCGAGTCGGGCCAGTACGCCCGCGCCTTCGCCGCCGCCCGGGACCTCACCTTGGTCGAGGTCGACCTTCGCCACGAGCACGGCTTCGACGTTCCGACCGCCGCCGCGGTCACCGGCCGGGTGCCGTGTTCGGCGTGCGGCCTGTCCAAGCGGCACCTGTTCGACCGGGCCGGTCGCGACGGTGGCTACGACGTGGTGGCCACCGGCCACAACCTCGACGACGAGGCGGCCGTGCTCCTGGGCAACGTGCTGCACTGGGACATGGAGTACCTGGCCCGCCAGCGCCCGGTCCTGCCGGCCCGCGACGGGTACCCGCGGCAAGGTCAAGCCGCTCGTGCGCCTGGCCGAGCGGGAGATGGCGGCGTACTGCGTCCTGAAGGGGATCGACTACATCGTGGAGGAGTGCCCGATGGCCCAGGGCAACCGCCACCTGGAGTACAAGGCGGTGCTCAACACCCTGGAGGCGGCCTCGCCCGGTTCCAAGCACGCCTTCTACCACGGCTTCCTGGACCGGCTCGGGCCGCTCGTGGCCGGCACGACGCTGGCCGAGCAGGGCGCGCTGGACAGCTGCGAGCGCTGTGGGGCGCCCACGCCGGCGGGCGTGTGTGCCTTCTGCCGCCTGGTCGAGCGCACCGCCGGTCACGAGCCCGTGCCGGTGCGGGCCCCGCGCCGGCGGTCGCGTTGACCCGGCCGCTGGGCGAGGGCGAGCGGGTCATGCTGGTGGACTCCAAGCGGCGTCACTACCTCATCACCCTGCAGCCCGGCGGCGAGTTCCACAGCCACAAGGGCGTGGTGCGCCACGACGAGCTGCTGGGCTCGTCGGAGGGCTGTGTCGTGGTGAGCACCCGCAACGAGCCCTACACCGCGCTGCGCCCGACGCTGGAGGACTTCATCCTGCTGATGCCCCGGGGGGCGCAGGTGATCTACCCGAAGGACCTGGGGGCCATCTTGATGCTGGCCGACGTGGCCGCCGGCCACCGCGTGTTCGAGAGCGGCGTGGGATCGGGGGCGCTCAGCACGGCGATGCTGCGAGCGGGCGCCGACGTCGTGGGCTACGAGCTCCGCGACGACTTCGCCAACCGGGCCCAGATCAACGTGAGGGCGTTCCTGGGCGACGAGGCGATGACCAGGTACCGGGTGGAGCTGCGCGACGCCTACGCCGGCGTGGACGACGGTCCCTACGACCGGGTGGTGTTGGACCTGCCCGAGCCCTGGCAGGTCGTGCCCCACGCCGAGAAGGCCATGGCCAACGGGGGCGTGCTGTGCGCCTACACCCCGAGCATCGTGCAGGCGACGCAGACACGAGAAGCGCTAGGCGCGGGCCCCTGGGTGGAGGCCCGCACCTTGGAGGTGCTGCACCGCACCTGGCACATCGACGGCGTAGCGGTGCGGCCCGACCACCGGATGGTGGCTCACACGGGGTTCCTCACCACCGCGCGGCTGCTCAGCCCGCCTCGATGAAGATGCACTCGCCCGGGCACTCCTCGGCCGATTCGATCACGGCGTCGAGTTGACCGTCGGGGATGATCGCCATGCCGTCGGCTCCCTGCGGGTTGCCGGTGGCAGTGGCGTAGACCTTGCTGCCCTCTTTGACATACGCCAGCCCATCGTCGAGCAGCGTGAACACATCGGGGCAGATCTCTTCGCAGAGCCCGTCACCGGTGCAGAGATCCTGGTCGATCCAGACCTTCATCCTGGGGCCTTCCTTCTTCTCGGGCTGACTCGGAATCAATTTACCCGGTTTCAACCGGTGAAAACAACGAACAAGGCCGCCGGATCGGGCCAGGGAGTGTGTAGCGTCCTGTCCATCCTTGCGAGGAGGTGATCGCCCGTGGCCGAACGTCCGGACGCCGAGCATGATCGACGGCTCGCCGCCCAGGAGGCAGAGCTGGCCGAGTTGCGCGATCAGGCGAAGGTTCTCGAAGACGAGGTGCTCTCGCTGAGGCGCAAGCTCGCCGACGCTCCCAAGCGTGTCCGAACGCTGGAGGAGCGCCTACTGGAGACCAAGGGCCAGCTGGCCCAGGCGGTCTCCCAGAACGAGAAGCTCTCCTACACGCTGCGAGAGGCGCGCGAGCACATCGCCACCCTGCGTGACGAGGTGGAGAAGCTCACCCAGCCGCCGTCGGCGTACGGCGTCGTGGTGGGCAAGAACGACGACGGCACCGTGGACGTGCTGTCCAGCGGGCGCAAGATGCGCGTCGCGCTCCACCCCGAGATCGACATGGAGGAGCTCCAGCGCGGCCAGGAGGTCGTGCTCAACGAGAGCTTCAACGTCATCTTGGCCCGCACCCCCGACATCGCCGGCGAGATCGTCACGGTGAAGGACCTGCTGGAAGACGGCATCCGGGCCATCGTGGTGGGCCGGGCCGACGAGGAGCGGGTGTGCGAGCTGTCCGACGCCCTGCGCGGCCTGCGGCTGCGGCCGGGCGACAGCATGCTCATGGACGTGCGTTCGGGCCTCCTGCTGGAGAAGCTGCCCCGACCCGAGGTGGAGGACCTGCTGCTCGAAGAGGTGCCCGACATCACCTACGGCGACGTCGGGGGCCTCGACAGCCAGATCGAGCAGATCGCCGACGCCGTGGAGCTGCCGTTCCTCTACGCCGAGCTCTTCGCCGAGCACCGGCTGCCGGCGCCCAAGGGCATCCTGCTCTACGGCCCGCCTGGCTGCGGCAAGACGCTCATCGCCAAGGCCGTGGCCAACAGCCTGGCCAAGAAGGTGGCCGACAAGATCGGCGAGGGCAAGGGTCGCAGCTACTTCATCAACATCAAGGGTCCTGAGCTGCTCAACAAGTACGTCGGTGAGACCGAGCGTCAGATCCGGCTCGTGTTCCAACGAGCCAGGGAGAAGAGCGAGGAGGGCTGGCCGGTCATCGTGTTCTTCGACGAGATGGACTCCATGTTCCGCACCCGCGGCTCGGGCATCAGCTCCGACATGGAATCCACCATCGTCCCGCAGCTCCTCGCCGAGATCGACGGTGTGGAGGGCCTGCGCAACGTGATCGTGATCGGGGCCACCAACCGCGAGGACCTCATCGACCCGGCCATCCTGCGCCCGGGTCGCCTCGACGTGAAGATCAAGATCGAGCGGCCCAGCAAGGAAGCGGCCCGCCAGATCTTCGGGCGGTACCTGTCGCCCGAGATCCCCCTGGACGAGGAGGAAGTGGCCCGGCTGGGCCGGGGCGATGGGCCCGCGGCGGTGGTCTCCATGATCGACGCCACCGTCGAGGAGATGTACCGCGACGACGAAGCCAACCGGTTCCTCGAGGTCACCTACCAGAACGGCGACAAGGAGGTCCTCTTCTACAAGGACTTCGCGTCGGGCGCCATGATCGAGAACATCGTGCGCCGGGCGAAGAAGCTGGCCATCAAGCGCGTCATCGCCGGCGGCGCGAAAGGTGTACGCACCCAGGACCTCATCGACTCCATCAAGCAGGAGTACAAGGAGCACGAGGACTTGCCGAACACCACCAACCCCGACGACTGGGCCAAGATCTCCGGGAAGAAGGGAGAGCGGATCGTGTTCATTCGCACCCTGGTCAACACCGACGCCGACAAGCCCGAGGGCGGTCGAGCCATCGAGCGCGTCGCCACGGGCCAGTACCTGTAGGGTCCGCGCGTGGCGATCCGGAAGGTGTGTGGCCTGGAGACCGAGTACGGGATCCAGCTGCGCGGCGGTGGGGAGTCCAACCCCATCGCGGCGTCCTCCGTGCTGATCAACGCCTACGTGGCACTGCTGCAGCGCAAGGTCGGCTGGGACTTCGAAGACGAGTCACCGGGGCGCGACGCCCGGGGATTCGTGGCCGAGGGGGCGATGCCCCCCGATGTGGAGACGCACCTCGTGAACACGGTGCTCACCAACGGCGCCCGCTACTACGTGGACCACGCCCACCCCGAGATCTCCACGCCCGAGTGCGCCGACGCGCGCGAGATCGTGCTGTGGGACCGCGCCGCCGAGCGCATCGTGCAGCGGTCCATGCAGGCCGCTCGTTCGGCCCTGCCGGCGGGCGCCGAGATCGTCGTCCACAAGAACAACTCCGACGGCAAGGGCAACAGCTACGGCTGCCACGAGAACTACCTGATCGCCCGCGAGGTGCCGTTCGGTCGCATCGTGACCCACATCACGCCCCACTTCGTGACCCGGCAGGTCTTCTGCGGCGCCGGCAAGGTCGGCTGCGAAGCGCCGGGGGTGAGCGCCGTCGACGTGCCGTTCCAGCTGTCGCAGCGGGCCGACTTCTTCGAGGAGGAGGTCGGCCTCGAGACCACGCTGAAGCGGCCGATCGTGAACACGCGCGACGAGCCCCACTGCGACAGCCAGAAGTACCGGCGGCTGCACGTCATCGTCGGCGACGCCAACCTGGCCGAGGTGAGCACCTTCTTGAAGGTGGGCACCACCGCCATCGTGCTGGCCATGGTGGAAGACAGCGCCGTGCCGTCCGATCTGGCCCTGGCCAATCCGGTCGGCGCCATCAAAGAGGTGAGCTGGGACCGAACGCTGCACCGGCCGATCCTGCTGAAGGACGGTCGGCGGCTGACGGCCCTGGACATCCAGTGGCAGTTCCTGGAGCACGCCCGCAAGTACGAGCGGGAGCGGGGCCTGGAGGCCGTCGGCGAAGACGTCGGCGCCGAGGTCCTGCGACGCTGGGAAGAGGTTCTGAGCGGCCTGGAGACCGACCGCTCGTCGGTGGCCCGCCAGGTCGACTGGGTGGCCAAGGAGCAGCTGCTCGACGCCTACATGGCCCGCCACGACGATCGACTGGACCGATCCTCGGGTGCGCATGCTCGATCTGCAGTATCACGACATGCGGCCCGAGCGGTCGCTGTTCGCCCGGGTCGGCGCCGAGCGCATGTTCAGCGACGCCGAGGTCGACCGGGCCGTCAGCGAGCCGCCCGAGTCGACGCGGGCCTACTTCCGGGGCAAGTGCCTGCAGAAGTGGCCCGACGACATCGTGGCCGCCAACTGGGACTCGCTGGTGTTCGACGTGGGGGCCGACCCGCTGCGCCGAGTGCCCATGATGGAACCGCTCCGCGGAACCGCCGCCCACGTGGCTAGGTTGATCGAGGAGTGTGACACGGCCGCCGAGCTGTTAGAGCGACTCGGCTCGTAGGGAGTGAACTGACCGATGGCTGAACAACAGAAGCGGCAAAAGGCGGCGCCCGCTCGGACCGAGGAGGTCGTCGAAGAGACCCCGGCGAAGAGCGAGCGCGGCGAGAAGTTGAAGGCCGAACTCGACGATCTCTTGGACGAGATCGACGACGTCCTCGAAGAAAATGCCGAGGAATTCGTAAAGAGCTACGTGCAGAAGGGCGGCCAGTAACCGCCTGTGACCAGGTGATTCACGGCCGACTTCCCCCGGCCCAGACGTCGTCGGGGGGAGTATGTACAAGCGGTGCCGGGTCTGCGGCGAGGAGAAGTCGGTCAACGACTTCTACCAAGCCCGGGGCATGGCCGATGGCTACCGAAACGACTGCAAATCCTGCAATCTGGCGCAACGCGCCCGCAGGTACCGGGACGAGCCGTCCTTCCGGGCGCGCGACATCGCGCGAGTGAAGGCCTGGCAGCAGGCGAACGCCGATCGTCTCAACGAGGGACGAAGGCGCCTTCGCGCGAAGCCGGGGTTCGCCCTGCGCATGCGGGCGGGGCACCGGAAGCGGAAGTACGGGATCACGCTGGCGGACTACGACGCCATGCTGCTGGCCCAGGGGGGTGGCGGCGCCATCTGCGCCGTACCGGAGCCCGAGGGCCAGTCAGCTCCACGTCGATCACGACCACGACACCGGCGCCGTCCGGGGGCTCCTGTGCTTCAACTGCAACGCCGGCATCGGCCTGCTGGGCCACGACCTCGACCTCCTGGACGCCGCAGCGGCCTATCTGCGCCGATAGCCTGCGCCGCGATGTCCATGCCCATCTTCCTGCCGGGTGACGACCCGGGAGCCAGCTTTCCCGATCTGCTGCGGCGCGTGGGACTCACGCCGGCGGCCCTGCCCGACGGCACGGTCGACGTCCCCCATGCCACCACCTGCGTCGCCGTGCGCTACGCCGACGGCGTCGTGATGGCCGGCGACCGCCGGGCCACCTCCGGCAACCTCATCAGCCACCGCACCATGGAGAAGGTCATGCCGGCCGACCGCTACTCCGGCGTGGCCATCGCCGGCGCCGCCGGGCCGGCGATGGAGATGGTGAAGCTCTTCCAGCTGCAGCTCGAGCACTACGAGAAGGTGGAGGGCACCACGCTGAGCCTGGAGGGCAAGGCCAACCAGCTCTCGATGATGGTGCGGGGCAACCTGCCCGCCGCCATGCAGGGACTCGTGGTGGTGCCCATCTTCGCCGGCTACGACACCCGCCGGGGCCAGGGCCGCCTGTTCACCTACGACGTGACCGGCGGCCGCTACGAGGAGAAGGACTACGTCGCCACCGGCTCGGGCAGCCTCCACGCCGGCACCGTCATCAAGGTCGGCTACCACGACGGCCTGACCCGCGACGAGGTCCTGGATCTCACGCTGCGGGCGTTGTGGGAAGCGGCCGACTCCGACTCGGCCACCGGCGGCCCGGACCCGCTGCGCGGCATCTACCCGGTCGTGGCCACCATCACCGCCGGCGGCTACGAGCGCGTGCCCGACGACGAACTGGCCGAGCGCTTCGCCGCCATCGGCGCGCTGCAGCGAGGGGTCCAACAATGAGCATGCATCGGAGGCCGACACCATGAGCATGCCCTCCTTCTACGTGCCGCCCGAGCAGGCGATGAAGGACCGCGCCGACTACGCCCGCAAGGGCATCGCCCGCGGTCGCAGCCTGGTCGGTCTCGTCTACGACGACGGCATCGTCATCGCCGCCGAGAACCCGTCCAACACGCTGCGCAAGGTGAGCGAGATCTACGACCGCATCGCCTTCGCCGGCGTCGGCCGGTACAACGAGTTCGACCAGATGCGGGTGGCCGGCGTCCGGGCGGCCGACATCAAGGGCTACCAGTACAGCCGCGACGACGTCGACGCCCGCAGCCTGGCCAACCAGTACGCCCAGATCCTGGGCCAGATCTTCACCCACGACTTCAAGCCGATGGAAGTGGAGATCCTGGTCGCCGAAGTGGGTGACGTGCCGGGCACCGGCCAGATGTTCCACGTCAACTACGACGGCACCATCGTCGACGAGAACACCTACAGCGTCCTGGGCGGCGACGCCGACACCATCGCCCAGCGGTTGGAGTCCACCTGGCGGGCCGGCTTGGGCCTGGCCGAGGCCATGCTGGTCGCCGTGGCCGCCCTGAGCGGTCCCGATCGCACGCTGGCGGCCGAAGATCTCGAGGTCGGCATCCTCAGCCGTTCGAACGGCCGCCGGGCCTTCAGGCGGCCCGACGATGCCGAGGTGGCCGCGCTCCTGGCCTCCGTCAGCGAGGGAGAACCGGTCAGCTCAGGAGAACCCGGCCCAAGCTGATCACCGCCATGGCGGCGATCCCCACCACCACGAGCACCAGGACGAGCGGGGGCCGGTCGAAGGACCGGTCGCGGTCGTCGTCGGCCGGCAGCTCGGTGGTGTCGGCCACCAGCTCGCGCGCCCGGGTCAGCTCCTCGGCCTCGACGTAGACGTGGACCGGGCCCATGGGGTACGGGCCGTCGTGGCCGCCGCGCAGCTCCCAGAGCATCCCCTCCGCACCGAGTCGCGCCACCAGCACGCGCGCCTCGAACTGGTCGGACGTGGTGAGCAGCCGGACCATACGGACATCGGCCATGTCGTCACGCTAGTGCGGCACTGCCGCGTGAGAACCGACAAATGCCGGTACCGTGCGCCGGGTGGAGCGCCGCATCTTCGGTCTCGAGAACGAGTACGGCGTGACCTGCACCCTCCGGGGCCAGCGTCGCCTGTCACCCGACGAGGTGGCCCGCTACCTCTTCCGTCGCGTGGTGAGCTGGGGGCGCAGCTCCAACGTGTTCCTGCAGAACGGCGCCCGCCTCTACCTCGACGTCGGCTCCCATCCCGAGTACGCCACGCCCGAGTGCGACTCGATCTACGACCTCGTCGTGCACGACAAGGCCGGCGAGCGCATCCTGGAGCAACTGCTGGCCTCGGCCGAGCAGCGGCTGCGGGAAGAGGGCATCCGCGGTGTCATCTACCTCTTCAAGAACAACACCGACTCGGCCGGCAACAGCTACGGCTGCCATGAGAACTACCTCACCAGCCGCCGCGACGACCTGGCCCACTACGCCGAGATCCTGATCCCGTTCTTCGTGTCCCGCCAGATCTACGCCGGCGCCGGCAAGGTGCTGCAGACCGCCCGCGGGGCCATCTTCTGCATCGCCCAGCGCGCCGAGCACATCTGGGAGGGCGTCTCGTCGGCCACCACCCGCAGCCGCCCCATCATCAACACCCGCGACGAACCGCACGCCGACGCCGAGCGCTACCGCCGCCTCCACGTCATCGTGGGCGACTCCAACATGAGCGAGTACACCACCTTCCTCAAGGTGGGGGCGACGTCCATCCTGCTGCGCATGCTCGAAGACCCGTCGGTCGTGCTGCGCGACATGACACTGGAGAACCCCATCCGGGCCATCCGCGAGATCAGCCACGACATGACGTGCCGGCGCACGGTGCGCCTGGCCAACGGCCGGGAGCTGTCGGCGCTCGACATCCAGCGCGAGTACCTCGACCGGGCCAAGCGCTACGCCGACACCAAGGGTGTCTCTCCCCTCGAGGAGAAGGCGTTGGAGATGTGGGAGCACTGCGTGACGGGCATCGAGCGCGATCCGCTGTCGCTCGACCGCGAGGTCGACTGGGTCATCAAGCACCGGTTGATCGAGGCGTACCGCGAGAAGCACGACCTGGCGCTGTCGCACCCGAAGGTGGCGCTGATGGACCTGCAGTACCACGACGTCAACCGGTCGCGCAGCCTCTACTACCTCTTGCAGGACCGGGGCATGGTGGAGCGGGTGTGCACCGACGCCGACATCGACGCCGCCATCGACAACCCGCCCCAGACCACGCGGGCCCGGCTGCGCGGCGAGTTCATCCGCCGGGCCAAGGAGCGCAAGCGCGACTACACGGTCGACTGGGTCCACCTCAAGCTGAACGACCAGGCGCAGCGCACGGTGCTGTGCAAGGACCCGTTCAAGTCGCGCGACGAGCGGGTCGAGAAGCTCATCGCGTCGCTCTAGTGCCGCGGTTCGTCACCCGCTCGGTGGCCTCCGTCATCTCGGCCCGGGAGGGACTGCAGCGGGTCGGGCTGGACGACGGCAGCCACGCCTACGTGCTGACCGCCCTCACGGGTCGTGTGGCGTCGGGCGACCGGGTCGTGGTGAACACCACCGCCGTCGATCTCGGCCTCGGCACCGGCGGCTGGCACGTGGTGCACTGGAACCTGGAGCGTGAGGGGTGGGACGGCCCCGGCGGCGGGCCTGTCATGAAGCTGCGCTACACGAGCCTCCAGGTCGACACCGGTGCCGCTGAGGAGACGGCCGGCGAGATGCCCTCGGACCTCGCTGGCCTTCCTGTCGTCGCCTGCGGCCTCCACAGTGCGCTGGCCCCCGTGGCGGCGGTGCTGCGGGCGCTTCAGCCGTCGTGGCGGATCGCGTACGTCATGACGGACGCCGCCGCACTGCCGCTGGCGCTTTCCGACCTCGTCGCCGGTCTGCGCGACGCCGGCCTCCTCGACGTCACCATCACGACGGGGCAGGCGTTCGGGGGCGACCTGGAAGCGGTCAACCTGGCGTCGGGCCTCTGCCTGGCCCGCCACCACGGCGCCGACGTCGCGGTGGTGGCCATGGGCCCGGGCGGCGTCGGGACGGCCACGGCGTTCGGGTTCGGCGCTCTCGAAGTGGCCTCGGTGCTGGACACGGCGTCGTGGTTGGGGGGCGCGCCCATCGCCTGCCTCCGCTACACGGAGGCCGACGGCCGCCCCCGCCACCGGGGGCTCAGCCATCACAGTCGCACCGCGCTGGGCCGGGCCACACACGCCTCTGTCCTCGTACCCGTGCCTTCGGGGCCATTGGCCGGTCCTCTCGAGGCGGCGCTGGCCGACGCCGGCATCGCCGCCCGCCACCAGGTCGTGCGGGTGGCCGTACCCGACGTTGCCGCCCTGTTGACGGGCGCCGGCGTGGGGGTCACCACCATGGGTCGCCGGCCGCAGGACGATGCGGGCTTCTTCACCGTGGCCGGGGCGGCCGGTGCCGCCGCGGCGGCGATCTGGGACGGAGGGGGTACGGTTCATCCGTGAGCGCGCCCGAGGACGTCTTCGCCCCGGGCCGAGACGAGGGGGACGAACCGCCTCCGCCGCCGGCCGCTGCGGCCAAGCGCTCCAGCACTCGCTCCATCGTGGAGTGGGTCGCCGTCGTGGGTGGCGCCCTCCTGGTGGCGCTGGTCATCCGGGCCTTCTTCCTGGCCGCGTTCTACATCCCCTCCGAGTCGATGGTGCCCACCCTCGTGAAGGGGGACCGGGTGCTCGTCAACAAGCTGAGCTACAAGCTCCACGACGTGCACCGCGGCGACGTGGTGGTGTTCGAGCGCCCCCCGAACGAGCCCGACAACGGCATCAAGGACCTCATCAAGCGCGTCATCGCCCTGCCGGGGGAGACCCTCGAGGTGCGCGACTGCAAGGTGCTGATCAACGGCACCGCCCTGAACGAGCCCTACGTGAAGGAGTGGAACCGAACGTGCGCCTCTCCGCCGAAGCTGGTGGGCGACAACGAGGTGTTCGTCATGGGTGACAACCGCGACGATTCCCAGGACAGCCGCTTCTTCGGACCGATCTCCCAGGACCTGATCGTCGGGCGCGCCTTCGTCGTGGTGTGGCCGCTGACGAACCTCAGCTGGCTCTGAGGCCCAGCCCTTGCCGGTTCCGGTCGTCATCGACACCGATCCTGGCGTCGACGACGCGGTGGCGCTGTGGTGGGCGCTGACCTCGCCCGCGTTCGATGTGGTGGCCGTCACGACGGTGCACGGCAACGTCGATGTCGAACTGGCCGCGGCCAACGCGGCGCGCATCCTGCACGCCGCCGGCCGCCCGGACATCCCCGTGGCGGTGGGGGAGGCCGTGCCGATCGGCGGGGCGCCCGTCTACGACCACCCGCTGTGGATCCACGGCGGCGACGGTCTGGGCGACATCGACCTGCCGCCGGCACCGATCGCGCCGGTGGCCGAGGCGGCGACCGCGTTGCTTCGGCGCGTCGTGGACGAGCGTCCCGGCGAGCTGGCGGTGATCACGCTGGGCCCCCTCTCGAACGTGGCGAGGGTGCTGGCCGGCGATCCCTCGTGGGCCTCGCGGGTCGCTCGCCTGGTGGTGCTGGCCGGGTCAGTCGGCGTGGGCGGCAACGCCACCGCCGCGGCCGAGGCCAACGTGGCCCACGATCCCGCCGCCATGGCGGCCACGATCCTCGCCGGCTGGGCCGAGCCGCCGTTGCTCATCGGGCTCGATGCCACCCACGAGGCGACGCTGAGCGCCGCCGAGATCGCCCTGTGCGGGGAGCGCCGGACGCCGGCGGCCGCCTTCTGCGATGGGCCGTTGCGCTTCTACCGCAACGCGATCGGGGGACCGACGGGCGACATCGCCTGCCACGACCTGCTGGCCGTGCTGGCGCTGGAGGACGCCGAGATGGTGCGCACCGAGGTGCTGCCGGTGTCGGTCGACACCGCCGGCGGTGTCGCCTGGGGCGCCACCGTGGTGGATCGCCGGCGCGCCGCCCTGCCCGGGCCGGGCTTTGCGTCCTGGAACGTGGCCCTCCACGCCGACGTGGCCCGCTACCGGGCCGCTACCCGCCGCCTCTTCGGCGGGTAGCCGCACCTTCGTCGCCACCTCCGCCTCGCTTCGGTTTGCTCCTACTCGGCTACGCCTCGACAGCCGGTGCTCGCTCGGCACGACGCCGCACCGCGGCGTCAGCGCCTGCGGCCCCGGTGTCAGCCGACTTCCTCCCGGAAGGCGTCGGTCATGCGGTCGACCCAGTCGCTGTACACGGCGTCGATGCCCATGCGCAGCAGCGTCTGGAGCACACGCTCGTGCTGCGCGTCCCACCCGAACGCGTAGCGGTCGAACCGGTGGAACAGGGTGGTCATGCCACCGGTCCAATCGGAGTGGTGGAGGTTGACGGCGTCGATGCCGGCGCTGGCGAGGCTGGCCGCCCGGCGCTCGGCGCCCTCCTTGATGCGGCTCAGGCGGGTCGAGTCGACCAGGCGGACATCGGCGTCGACGCCGCGGACGTCGGCCGCGACGTGCCAGTCCCGATAGCACAGCCACAGCCGGTTGAGCATCGTCGGGGCCGCCTCCCGCACGACCCGGATGACCGCAGCGCCGGCGGCCTGGTCCTTGACATCGAGCGAGAGGTGGTAATCGCTCCCGCACGCCTCGATCAGATCGGTCAGGGCCGGGATGTGCTCGGGTAGCTGGTCCCGGCGCAGGGTGTTGATCGGCCGGGACCGGAGACGGGCCCGCACCATGCCGTCGTGGTCCAGCACCGGGATGCCATCGCTGGTGAGCCACACGTCGCTCTCCAGCCCCGTGGCGCCCAGCCGGAGCCCCAGGGCAAAGGCCTCGATCGTGTTCTCCCGTGCGTGGGCGCGGGCGCCCCGATGGGCGAAGGCGATGGGCGGGTCGAGGAGCGACGGCAGCCGCTGTTGCACCCGGGCACGGTATCGGCCGGCGGCGATGTCCCGGCCGCCCCCCGCCACGACATCTCTCCCGCCCACCCCCTACGTAGACTCCGCGCTGTGTTCAACGTGACGGGTGGCGAGCTTGTGATCATCCTGCTCGTAGCCCTCATCGTCCTCGGGCCGGACAAGCTCCCCGACGCCATCCGCAAGGTTGGCCGGGTCTACGGCGAACTGCGGCGGATGAGCACCGGCTTCCAGTCCGAGATCCGTGAGGCGCTCGACGAGCCGATGCGAGAGGTCCGCGACACCATGAACAGCATGAAGGGTGGCTTCATGGGCGGCGACGACCCGCCGCCGGGCACCCGCATGACGGCGCCCAGCAACGGTGCACCGAGCGGGCCCAGCACCGACGCCGAGGCGTCACCCGCCGAGACGGCACCCGTCGAGCCGTCGCCCGTGGTCGACACCGCACCAGTGACGCTCGAGGAGCTGGCGGCGTCGCCGGCCGAGGCATCGCCAGCGGCGCCGTCGCCGACCAATGGCTCCACGCCGGTCCCGACAGCGGCGCCCGTCCCGACACCGGACCCTGCACCGGCACCGGCACTCCGGCACGCCGCGGTCTACCCGGCCCCGGCGGCCGCTGAGCCGTCCGCCGTCGGCATCCCGGTGCCGGCCGAGAACGAGCAGCAGTGAAGCTCAAGCGTTCCGCCAAGCCGAAGCTGAGCGGTCCCGACGATCGCATGACGCTGGTCGAGCACCTCGGCGAGCTCCGGAACCGTGTCATCAAGGTCCTGCTGGCGGTCACCGTGGGTGCCCTGGTGATGTTCGTGTTCTACGACCCCATCTTGGAGTTCCTGGCCCGCCCGTACTTCGACGTGTGCGCCGCCCACCCCGAGTTCGGTTGCCAGGACAAGTTCCTCATCACCGGCCCCCTCGACGGCTTCTCCACCCGCATCAAGGTCTCCGGCTACGGCGGCATCGTCGTCGCGCTGCCCATCGTGCTGTGGCAGATCTGGCGCTTCGTCACCCCGGGCCTGCACCGCAACGAGAAGAAGTACGCCATCCCGTTCATCCTGTCGTCGGTGGCGCTGTTCCTCTTCGGCGCCTTCATCGCCTACACCACCATGCCGTACGCCATCGAGTTCCTCATCGGCTACTCCGGCCCGGTGACGGCGGCGTTCACCCCCAACAAGTACGTCAGCCTCCTGAGCATCATGATGCTGGCGTTCGGCATCGGGTTCCTGTTCCCCGTGCTGCTGGTGTTCCTGCAACTCGTCGGGATCATCACCCCCAAGCAGCTGTCGAGCTGGCGCCGCCAGGCCATCGTCGTGGTCGTGGTGGCGGCCGCGGTCATCACACCGAGCGGCGACCCGTACAGCCTCGCCGCTCTGTCCGTGCCCATGTACGTCTTCTACGAGTGCTCGATCGTGATCGGCTGGTTCGTGACGCGGAACCGGCGGAAGGACCTGGCCGCCCATCCGGGCTGAGACACGGCAGACTGTCTCGGTGGGCGCCAGCCGCGAGGACCTGCTCGCCCGCTACGACTTCCCGCTCGACGCCTTCCAGTTGCAGGCGATCGACGCCCTCGACGCGGGCGAGTCGGTGCTGGTGGCGGCCCCCACCGGCTCGGGCAAGACGGTGGTGGCGGAGTACGCCATCGCCGGGGCCCTGGCCTCGGGGCAGCGGGCGTTCTACACCGCCCCCATCAAGGCCCTCTCCAACCAGAAGTTCCTGGACCTGACTCGCATCCACGGGGCCGACGCCGTCGGTCTGCTCACCGGCGACAACGCCATCAACGGCGACGCCCCTGTGGTGGTGATGACCACCGAGGTCCTCCGCAACATGATCTACGGGCGCTCCGAGGCGCTACGCGACCTGGGTGTCGTGGTGCTGGACGAGGTGCACTTCCTCCAGGACACCTATCGCGGGCCGGTCTGGGAGGAGGTCATCGTCCACCTGCCGCACCGCGTGCGGCTGGTGTGCCTGTCGGCCACCGTGTCCAATGCCGACGAGCTGGCCGACTGGATGACGACCGTGCGGGGTCCCACGGCGGCGATCGTCGAGCAGAAGCGACCGGTGACCCTGGAGAACCTCTACATGGTGGGGGACCGCTCGGCCGAGCGGCTGCACCTGCTGCCCACGCTGGTCGACGGCCGGCCCAACCCCGAGGCCAGCCGCCTCGACGGCGAGGCGGTGCGGGGCTGGCAGGGCAGCGGGCGCCAGCGGGGCCGGCGGCGGCTCTACACGCCGCGACGCGTGGAGGTGGTCGAGCGCCTCGACGACGCCGCGATGCTGCCGGCGATCTACTTCATCTTCAGCCGGGCGGCGTGCGACGACGCCGCCAAGGCCTGTGTCGATGCCGGCCTGCGCCTCACCACCGGCGACGAGCGCGACCAGATCCGCGAGATCGTGGACCGGCGCCTCGCCGGCATCGACGACCGCGACCTCGCCGTGCTGGGCTACGGCCGATTCCTGTCGGGTCTCGAGGCGGGCATCGCCGCCCATCACGCCGGCATGGTGCCGCCGTTCAAGGAGGTCGTGGAGGCGTGCTTCACCGCCGGTCTGGTGAAGGTCGTGTTCGCCACCGAGACGCTCGCCGTGGGCATCAACATGCCGGCCCGCTCGGTCGTGATCGAGAAGCTGAGCAAGTTCTCCGGTGAGCACCACGCCTTCCTGACGCCGGGGGAGTACACCCAGCTCACCGGGCGGGCCGGTCGCCGGGGCATCGACGTGGTGGGCGATGCCGTCGTGCTCTGGAGCCCGTTCGTGCCCTTCGATCAGGTGGCGGCGCTGGCCACGTCGAAGTCGTTCGTCCTTCGCTCGGCCTTCCGACCCACCTACAACATGGCCGCCAACCTCGTGCGGTCGTACACGGCGGAGGAAGCCCACCACCTCCTCAACCTCTCGTTCGCCCAGTACCAGGCCGACCGCGACGTGGTGCGGGTCGAGGCCCGCCTGGAACGGCGCCAGGGTGTGCTGGCCGACCTGCGCGACGCGGCCGCCAGTCCTTACGGCGACATCGACGAGTACCGGCGTCTCGTGGCCGCGCAACGGGCGGTCAACGGCGCCGGGCTGGGTCGCCCGTCGGCCGACGCCGGCACGACCACGCGCATCGAGGCGGCGCTGGCCCGGCTGCGTCCCGGCGACGTCGTGATGCTCGACAAGGGCCGCCACGCCGGGCGGGTCGCGGTGCTCACCAGCGCCCAGCGCAAGAGCTCGGGACCGCGCGTGCGCGGCATCACCACCAACCGGGTGCAGCTGCCCCTGTCGGTGCACGACTTCGACGATCCACCCCGTGTCGTCGGGCGCATCGAGCTCCCGACGCCGTTCGCGCCGAACCGCCAGAGCTTCCAGCGCGCCGTGGCGCGGGCGCTGGAGCGGGCCAAGCTCTTGCCTCGCGATGGCGCTTCCGGTGGCCGCACGCGCGCCGCGGTCGAGGCGCTGGCCGGCCATCCGGTGACCGACGACCCGGATCTGGCTGAGCGTCTCCGGGCCGCCGCCCAGGCCGACCGGGTGGGACGCGAAGTGGATGATCTGCGCTCGAAGGTCAAGGGCCGCAGCGAGAGCTTGGGGCGGCGGTTCGATCGTGTGCTGCGCATCCTGGAGGCGTGGGGCGAGCTGGACGGCTGGCGCCTGACGGAATGGGGCGATCGGCTGGCCCGGCTGTTCCACGAGTGCGATCTGCTCATCGTGGAGAGCCTGCGCCAAGGGTTGCTCGACGATCTCGACGCGGCGTCGCTGGCCGCCCTGGTGTCGGTGTTCACCTACGAGCACCGCTCCTCGGAGCCGCCGCCGGCGCCGTGGTTCCCGTCGGCCAAGGTGCGCAAGCGGTGGCTGGCCATCGAGACCCTCGCCAAGGAGCTGAACGAGGTCGAGGAGGAGGCCGGGCTGGCCATGACCCGACCACCCGATCCCACGTTCCTCGCCATCGCCTACGCCTGGGCCGCCGGTGAGGGCTTCGCCGAGGTGGTAGAGGACGAGGAGCTGTCGGGCGGGGACTTCGTGCGGAACATCAAGCAGCTCATCGATCTCCTGCGCCAGCTGGCCGACGTGGCGCCGTCGGCCCCCACGCGCGAGGCGGCGGCCTCGGCCCACGAGCAACTGTTCCGAGGGGTGGTGGCGGCGTCGGCGGCGCTCGACGTCAGCGACGGGTGACCATCGACAAGGGTCAGCCCTGGGGCCGTCGCGCCGCCGACCTCGCCGCCGTCGCCGCGCCGGTGGGCACCGACGCCGACGCCCGCCAGATCGCCGAACGGGCGAGACGGGCCGGCGACCCGGTGCCGCCGATGCTCCTGCTCGGCGGCGACCTCTGCCGCACGGTCGGTGGCACCGGCGACCAGGCCCACGCCCGGGGGCCCGACGCGATCGCCTTGCCGTGCGACCTCGGCTCGGTGCTGCTCGACGGCCGCCAGCACTGGTTCGTGGCCCACCTCGTGGCGCGCCGTTCGTGGTGGCGGGGTCGCATCGTGGCCGCGATGAACGCCCAGTTCCTCGGGCGCTTCGACGTGGCGCCGCGCGGTCATCCCAACGACGGGCGGGTGGAGGTCGTCGACGTGGACCCGGCGCTGGCGCTGGTCGAGCGGTTCAAGGCGTGGCGACGGCTGCCGACCGGTACGCATCTGCCCCACCCGCAGATCGCGCTGCGGCGGGTGAGCGCCGAGCAGATCACCTTCGACCCGCCGTTGCCGGTGTGGCTCGACGGCGTCGCCATGGGACCGGTGCGCCAGGTCAGCCTGCGCGTGGAGCCCGACGCGCTGACCGTGATCGTGTGAGGGGAAGGGGAGGGGGACAGAGGAGAGAGGGACCCGGCGGTCGGGGGCGCCTATCGTTCGTACATGGTCGATCGGGACGCGTTGAAACAGCAGGTCTGCGACGAGGTGGATCGGCGCGCCGGCCTGTTGCTCGACGCCTCCCACGACATCCACGCCCATCCCGAGCTGGCGTTCGACGAGCACCACGCCCACGACCTGCTCACGTCCGTCCTGGAGGCCGAAGGCCTCGACACCGAGCGATCGGCCTTCTCCGTGCCCACCGCGTTCCAGGCGTCAGCGGGCACCGGCAACGGCCCGCGGATCGGCGTGATGTGCGAGTACGACGCCCTCCCGGAGATCGGCCACGCCTGCGGCCACAACGTCATCGCCACCGCCGGGTTGGGCGCGGCGCTGGCGGCGGCCGCCGTCGTCGAGGTCGCCGGCGGCCGGCTCACCGTGTTCGGTACGCCGGGTGAGGAGGGGGGCGGCGGCAAGATCCTCATGGCCCGGCGCGGCGCCTTCGACGGGGTCGACGCCGCCCTCATGGTGCACCCGGCCGACGCCGACCTGCTGGCCATGTCCACCATCGCCATCCAGCAGCTCGCCGTCGAGTACCACGGCCGGGCCGCCCACGCGGCGGCCTTCCCCTGGGAAGGCCGCAACGCCCTCGACGCCGCCGTGCTCGGCTATGTGAACGTGGCCGCGCTGCGCCAGCACATCGAGCCGACCGAGCGCGTCCACGGCATCTTCACCAAGGCCGGCGACCGGCCCAACATCGTGCCCATGGAAACCGCCGCCCACTGGTACGTCCGCTCGCCCACGATGGTCTCACTCGAGGCGCTGAAGGGGCGGGTGCTCACCTGCCTGGAGGCCGGTGCGGTCGCCGCCGGATGCACGATGCACCACGAGTGGAACGACTTCCCGTACGCCGAGGTGCGCGACAACGGGGCCATGCTGGGGGCCTTCACCGTCAACGCCGACCGCATCGGCCGCACCATGGCCGACCCGACCCTCGGCCATCAGGTCGTGGGATCCACGGACATGGGCAACGTGAGCTACCTCACGCCGTCCATCCACCCCATGCTCCAGGTGGCACCGCTCGGCGTGTCGATCCACACCCCTGAGTTCACCCGCTTCGCCGGCGGCGAGGAGGGTGACCGAGCCGTGCTCGACGGCGCCAAGGCCATGGCCATGACCATGGTGGACCTCTGGACCGACGGCGCGTTGCTGGCGGCTGCTCGCGACGAGTTCGAGCGCCTCGGGCGGTCCGGGGTCCCCGGTGCCGCGCCGGTGTCCTCGTAGCATCGCCGGTCGTGACGGTCTATGTCCCTGAGGTGTTCAGCGCCGAGGAGGCAGAGGTCCTCCGGCGGTACTTCACCAACCTCGACGGACCGGTGTTCGCGCTCGTCAACCTGCCGGAGGTCGTGAAGGGCGCGCTGTTCGCCCGCTACTCCAGGTCGCCCAAGAGCCTGCGGCGGCTGTTCCTCGACGAGTTCGTCGGCGATCTCGACGTCACCGGCGACGCATCCATCGACGCCACCGTGGGCCTGCGCCGGGCCGAGGAGCTCTACGAGCGGGTCTTCGTCGCCTACGGCGACGACTCCGTGGCGCAGCTCGGCGGCGTGCACCTGGCCTGCGAGCAGGCGTCGAACATCCTCACCAAGGTGCTGGAATGGGGGCGGCTGGCCAGTTATCTGGAGCAGAGCACCCGCTACGTCGCCTACGACTCCCGCGTCGGCGGCCGCTACCGCTACTACCGGGATCCGCAGGTGCTCACGTCCGGCCTGGGCACGCGCTACGTGGGCGACATGGATCGCCTGTTCGACACCTACAGCGAGCTGCTCGGCCTGCTCACCGACCACGTGCGGGCCACGGTGGCCAAGGACCCGGCCGACTCCGACTTCGTCTATCGCCAGGCCACCCGAGCCAAGGCCCTCGACGCCGTGCGGGGCATCCTGCCGGCGGCGGCGGCGTCGAACGTCGGCATCTACGGCTCGGGCCAGGCCTTCGAGCAGCTCGTGATGCGGCTGCGCGCCCATCCGCTGCCCGAGGCTCGCGACTATGGCGGGCTGGTGCTGCACGAGCTGCGCAAGGTGATCCCCAGCTTCCTGCGCCGCGTCGACCTGCCCGATCGTGGCGGCGCCTGGACCGACTACCTGGAGGCCACCCGCTCGGCCACGACCGAGGTGGCCGAGCGCCTGTTCGGCCATGAGGAGCCGGCTGACGCCCCTGCCGTCACCCTCGTGGACTGGGACCCCGACGCCGAGGACAAGCTGCTGGCGGCGGCCGCCTACGCCGTCACCAACCTGCCCGAGACCCAGCTGCTCGACCGGGTGAAGCAACTGCGCCATGAGGACCGCGTCGCCCTGCTCCGGGCCTACGTGGGCGAGCGGGTGAATCGCCGCCACAAGCCGGGCCGGGCCTTCGAGCGCATCGGCTACCGCTTCGACATCCTGGCCGACTACGGGGCCTTCCGAGACCTCCAGCGGCACCGGCTGCTCACCGTGGAGTGGCAGCGCCTCACCCCCCGCCACGGCTACGTCCGGCCCGACCTCATCGACGCCGCCGGCCAGCGCCAGGCCTTCGACGCCGCCATGCACCGGTCGGCGGCGCTCTTCGACGCGATGGAGCACCAGTTCTCCGAGCAGGCGCCCTACGCCGTCGCCATGGCCTACCGCGTGCGGTTCGTGCTGCAGTGCAACGCTCGGGAGGCCATGCACCTCCTGGAGCTGCGGACGGCTCCTCAGGGTCACCCGTCGTATCGGCGCATCGGCCTGGAGATGCATCGCCTCATCGCCGAGCAGGCGGGCCACCGGGCGGTCGCCGACGCCATGGTGCACATCACCGACGCCGCGCCCGAGCTGGAGCGCCTGGCCGCCGAGCGCAGCGCCGAGCGCCGCCTCCAGACGGATCCCTGAACCGACGCTCCCTGGGGCATCTCTGAGGCTTCGGTGGACGTCGAGGGTCGGGGTTGTCTCACCGTCTCCTAGGGGTCGACGGCACCGTGCGCCGCGGCCAAACCACGGGCACGTGACCCCTGTCACACTGTCCGTTCGACGACTCGTGCGTTTGGGGCCGTATCATCCGCGCCCGCGCGGCGCCCCCCAATCGGTCGCGCAAGGGATAGCGGGATGGCTGACGAGGATGTAGTCGACGAAGCAGTCGAGTTCGAAGAGGAGCTCGACGAAGAGGAGGTCGAGCCCGAGGATCTCGACGAGGACGAGCTCGACGAAGACGATGAGCTCGCGGAACTGGAGCAAGACGAGGATCTCGACGCCGTCGCGACGGACACCGAGACCGACGACGACGACGACGTGGAGGCCGGCACGAAGGTGCGCCGGCCCGCCACCGACGATGACGACGACGACGAGGATCTGGTCGATCCCGACGACGTCGAGGCCGATCTCGACACGATCCTGAAGGATCGCCTGGTTGCCGCCGAGGACGAGGAGAGTGACGACGACGAGGAGGTGGAGGTCGACGACCGTGGCGACCCCGTCGACCGCATCATGCCCAAGCGTCCGGGCGAGTTCGTGTGCCAGTCGTGCTTCCTGGTGAAGCACCCGAGCCAGCTGGCCGACACCAAGCGCCAGCTCTGCAGCGACTGCGTGTGACGAAGCAGCCGCGGTCGGGAATTGGAATTGATGATGGCTGACGACACCGACGGCGACGGTCGCGGCCCGGTCGACCATCTGCTGGACTTCTTCGTGTTCGCCCCGCTGGGGTTGCTGGCGGAGTCCCACACCCTGGTGCCCAAGCTGGCCGAGGCCGGCCGCCAGCACGTGGACAGCCGCGTGCAGCTGGCCCGGATGGTGGGCCAGTTCGCCGTCCAGCAGGGCAAGCGCCACGCCGCCAAGGTGGTGGACAACCTGCGGGCGTCGAACGCCGAGCAGCAACGGCCGGCACCGTCCACACCGTGGGCCACGCCGCCGGTGGCGGCCGATCCGCCACCGTTCGACGACGACGAGGGTGAGACCGCCGGCCCGGTCGTCGCGGGCGCCGAGGGTGGCGTCGACGACGCAGGCATCGCCGAGGAGGACCTGGCCATCCCGTCCTACGACTCGCTGGCCGCCTCGCAGGTGGTGCCCCGCCTCGGGGGCCTCACCTCGATCGAGCTGGAGGCGGTGCGGCGCTACGAGCTGGCCCACCGTGGCCGCCGCACGGTGCTCGGCAAGATCGCCCTGTTGCAGTCGCCGCCCTAGGTGGACGCCGGGTCGATCTCGGTGGCGGCGCGACCGGCGGCCGCCGGCGACGTCCACCGCCTGCTCGAGCTGGATGCCGAGGCCCGGGCCGGACTGGTGACGCAACGCGGCGGTCTCCTGCGATTGCGGCGCGAAGTGCATCCCCTTGATCCGGCAATGCTGCACGACCCTCGGGCCATCGTCGTGGTGGGCGCCATCGACGAGGTGATCATCGGCTTCGCCTATGCCGCGGCCGAGACCCTCGGCGACGGCGGTGAGCTGTCGGTGATGGGCGGCCTCTACGTGGAACCAGACGCCCGCGAGGTCGGCGTCGGGGAGGCCATGATGGATCTCGTCCTGGCGTGGTGCGAGGAGCGGGGCAGTGGTGGCATCGACGCGGTGGCCCTCCCGGGCGATCGCGCCACCAAGAACTTCTTCGAGCGCTACGGCCTCACGGCGCGTGCCATCGTGGTCCACCGCGCCCTCGGGCGGACGTGATCTCAACGGCGCCGTCGAGTCGACCTGAGGTGAGCGTGGGCGCCGTGGTGATCGACGCCGGCCGGCTCCTGCTGGTGCAGCGGGGGAGAGGGGCCGGCGCGGGCCTCTGGAGCGTGCCCGGCGGCCGGGTGGAGCGAGGCGAGACGCTGACCGAAGCGGTCGTGCGGGAGCTACGGGAGGAGACCGGCCTCGACGGATCGTGCGAGCGGTTCATCGGCTGGGTCGAGCGCATCGGCGCCGACCACCACTTCGTCATCCTCGATTTCGTGGTGACCGTGGCGCCCGGCGATCCGGTCGCCGGCGACGACGCCGCCGACGTGCGCTGGGTGCCCCTCGATGACATCGCGTCCTGGCCGCCCCTGGTGGGCGGTCTGGCGACGTTCCTGACCGAGCACGAGATCCTGGCGGCGCCGTCCTAGCGAGGGCGACCGAATAGGAGGCTGAGCGGTCCGGTTCTCCGCGTGTCCACGCGGGGATTCTTGTTCGCATCCCGACGATCTCGACATCCAGCGGCGGCGGGCGCCGGCGATCGAGCGGCTGACTCGATCGTTGTCGCGGAGCGTGGTCGATGACGGCTGCTGCGGCTGCTTCTCGGTGCGCGAGTGCGTCAAATCTGCTGCACCTCTGCACCGAGAAGCAGATCTGTACCGAGAAAGCGCTCTTCGGCCGTGGGAGGGCGCTGGCTGACCATCCGACGCGGCCAACGGCGCCCGCCGACGATGCTGCGCACCGCCGGCCTATCGGCGCCGTCCTAGCGACCCGTCCAGTTCGGCGTGCGCTTCTCCACGAAGGCGGCCAAGCCCTCCTTGAGGTCTTCGGATCCCATGACCAATCGCATGGCGTCGTTGGTCATGGCCATGAGGGTCTCGTCGTCGGCGTAGTCGGCGGCCAGCACGACCTTGCGGCTCTCCCAGACGGCGACCGGTGCGTTCTCGCAGATCTTGGCGGCCAGCGTCAACGCCTCCTCGACGGCCTGACCGGGCTCGACCAGACGCGACACCAGGCCGAGGGCGTAGGCGCGCTCCGCCGGGATGGGCTCACCCGTGAGGATGGCCTCCATGGCGGCGGCTCGGCCGACGGCGCGGGGCAGGCGGAACAATCCACCGCCGCCGGCGACGAGGTTGCGCTTCACCTCGGCCAGCCCGAACGACGAACGTGTGGTGGCCACCACGAGGTCACACGCCAGCACCATCTCGCAACCGCCGGCGGTGGCCAGGCCGTCGACGGCGGCGATGATCGGCTTGCGCCGCTCGCGGAACGCGAGGCCGGCGAAACCGCCCCGGCTGGTTCCGAGTGGCGGACCGTCGGCGTTGATGGCCTTGAGGTCGGCGCCGGCGCTGAACACCGGCCGCTCCTGGCCCGCGGTGTTGGCGCGCAGGATGCCGATCCACACATCGGGATCGGCCTCGAGTTGGTCGACCGCCGCTTCCATGTCGGCGGCCACGAAGCCGTTGACGGCGTTGCGGGCCTCGGGCCGGTTCAGCGTGATCAGGCCGACGCGGCCCTGGACTTCGTAGTCGACCATCATGGCGGCGCATGGTAGGGGCGCGTCCACCTGGGGCGCCCAACCTTGCCGGGTGACGGCGGAGGGCTAATGTGCCGCCCGTGATGGAGCCGGCTCGGCGACTCGGCTGCCCGTACTGCTGCTCCTATGAGGTCGTGCGGCTGTACCTGGCGTCGGTGCGGCTGGACTCGTGCCGGTGCCGCGCCTGCGGCGCGGGCTGGGACGAGGAGCTGGACACGGGGGAGTTCCGGGGTCGGGCCGATCGATCCTCGGCCCTCATCCCACGCGACGCCTAGGGCGCGTCGTCGGGCTCCGGCGCGTCGTCGGGCTCGACCACCGTGGCCTGGACCCCTGACGGCTCGACGGTGTCGGGCTGGGGCTCGGGCTCGACCACCGCGGCCTCGACCTCCGCGGCGCTCGACCTCCGCGGCGGGCTCGACCACCGCGGCCTCGACCTCCGCGGCGGGCTCGACCACCGCGGCCTCGACCTCCGCGGCGGGCTCGACCACGCGCGGCCTCGACCTCCGCGGCGGGCTCGACCACCGCGGCCTCGACCGGCTCGGTCTTGACGGCGGCGGGCTCGACGTCGGCGACCGGTGTGACGGGCTCGGCCTCGATGACCGAGGCGACGTCCGGCGCTGGTGCCGGGGCGACCGCGCTGTCCGGCGGCGGCGGGACCGGCTTCGGCTTGTCCGACTTGCGCGCCGGTGGCCGGCGGGGCGGGCGGGGCGACCGGCTACCCGGGGCCGGCGGTTCGATGCCGAACAGCTTGGCGACCTCGGGGACGAGGCCGGCCAGGCGCTTCACCGTGGCCCGCAACTCGTCGGACACCGGGTCGGGTATGCCCGCCGGCACGACCGTGGCGTGCACGGGCGAGTAGGAGAGGGCCTCGAGCACGGCTACCCAGCGATCACTGGACGCGTCGGCGGTGAGGGAGGCGAGGGTGGCCTGGCCGAGGCGAGCGGCGAGCTCGGGTGGGAACCGGACGCCGGCCTTGGGCGGCCGCGACGACAGCCGCAGGGCGCGCACGACCCGGCCGACGCCGAGGGCGGCATCGATGTCGGCCAGCCAGTCCTGATGCTCCTTGTCCTGGCGGTTGGCCAGGCCGTCCTTCAGGCGGGCAGCCATCTCGCGCGTGGCCTCGTCGCGCGCCACGGCCGGATCATCGGAGGCCACCACGACGGAGCGCAGGTCGCGCAGGTCGAGCTCGTCCAGGTCGTTCAGGGCGCCTTCGGCACGGTCGAGCCATTCCGCCACTCGCAGGCGGGGCAGGAGGTCCTCGGCCAACCGCACGACGCCGGCGGGCGGCAGCTCGGGCTTGCCCTCGGCCCGCAGCTGCGCGTTCTGCTCTTCCAGCGCCTGGCGCACCGCGGGCACGCCGCCCTTCAGCACCTGCTCGGCTACCGCCTTCTGCTCCGGCGGCAACGACGCGAGGATGGCGTTGCGATGGCTGCGGACGGCCCGGAGCCGCTTGGGCTTCGGCCGCATGGGCAGTTCGGGCACGGGCGGCCGCGACGGTCGCTCGGCGCGCGGCGGACGATCGCGCTGCTCGCGACGCGGCCGTTCGGTCGCGCCTTCGGTTCGGGGCGGGCGGTCGGTGGTGGTGCCGGCGCTGCGGCTACCGCTCGGTCGATCGCCGCGATCGGTCCGTTCGGAGCGCGGGCGGGCCCGACCGCGGTCGCCACCGGGACCCCGGTCACCGCCCGGACCACGATCACCCTCGCGACGCGGGCGGCCCTCGCCCCGCTCGCCCTCGCGGCGCGGCCGATCCCGCTTGGCCACCAGGGTCTGCGTCACGGGCTCGAACGATGTGGTGCCGCCGATGAGCTCGATGCGCTCGGGCTCCTTGCGGGCGCCCTTGGGCGGCAGTACGGCGATGATGGTGATGCCGTCGACATCGAAGTCGGCGTCGGCGCGCAGGACGTCGCCGACCTTGGCGCCGCCGGGGAGCAGGTTGCCTTCGACTACGCCTCGCGGCTCACGGGCGCCGGCGGCGCGCCACGTCCAGGTGCCGTCCTGGCGCGCGCTGGTGAGCTCCAGTTCGATCCTCCGGGACATGGCTGGCAACGGTACCCGCGACGGCTACCGGCCGACCACCCCTCCCCCCAGGTCGGGTGGGGTTCGCTACCGTCGGCGGCGTGCCGATCTACGCCCTTGGCGCGGTGGCGCCGCGCATCGATCCCACCGCCTTCGTCCACCCCGACGCAGTGATCATCGGCGACGTCACGATCGGACCGTCGTCATCGGTGTGGCCGGGCGCCGTGCTGCGCGGCGATGGGCTTCCCATCCGCATCGGCACCCGCACGTCGGTGCAGGACGGCGCCGTGGTGCACTGCACCGCGGAGCTGTCCACCACGGTGGGCGACGATTGCACCATCGGCCACCTCGTCCACCTCGAGGGGTGCACCATCGAGTCCAGCTGCCTGATCGGCGTCGGGTCCATCGTGCTGCACGACGTCGTGGTGCACAGCGGCTCCATCGTGGCCGCCAACGCCGTCTTGCTCGACGGCACGGTGGTGCCGCCGGGCGCGCTGGCCTACGGCGTGCCGGCCAAGATCCGCGAGGGCGCCGCCCGGCCCGAGCTGATCGCCGATGGCGTGCGCAACTACGTGGACCGGACCCAGCGCTACCGCAACGAGTTACGCCGCATCGACTAGCCGAGCTCGGGGCGCGGTTGCAGCTCGTCGAAGGCCAGCCGCAGGGCCTCCAACTCGTCGACGGTCTGGGAGACGTCGGAGCCGAGGGCGGCCAGCGCCGGATCGGCGCCGGCGGTGAGCGACAGCTCGGCCCCGCGCGCAGAGGTCTCCTCGAGGCGCGCCACCAGGAGGCGCAACTGTTGCTCCGCGTCCGCACCCGTCGCTGCGACGCGGTCGTAGCTGGCGACGCGTGACCGCAGCGAGTCCGCGCGACTGATCACGTCGGGATCGGTCTCGTCGGTGGCGATGGCGGCGAGCTGCTCGCGCGTTCGGGCGATGGCCATGTCGTCGAGCACCTGGCCGAGGTCGTGGCCCCGCTTGGCGATGCGCCAGCACTCCGAGACCGCCTCGTCGACCTGATCGCCGATCCCGGCCAGCACGTCGTGCATCGGTCCTGGCGCGACGGACGCCAGCATCGCCCGGTAGTGCGACTGCGCCCGCACCGCGTGCTGCACCAGCCGGCGCCAGGGCTCACCCACGCCGAAGGGGTCGATGGCCGGGTCGTGGCTGCGGCGCGTGACACCGGCGCGCTGGTTGCGCACGGCGACGGCGATCACCGCGACGAGGGCGGCAGCCAGGATGAGAAGGACGACGAGGACGAGCCCCACCCGGAGATCATCGCGGAACGCAGCGGCGCAGCCGGCGCGGGCGGCGGCTCACGCGGTCCGCGCGGTCCACGCGACCTCGCCACCGATGACCGTCGCCGCCACATGACCGCCGCCGGTCAGCAGCACCAGGTCGCCCCGCCGGCCCGGCGCCAGCACACCACGGGCGCCGTCGCCCAGAACGGCGGCCGGACTGGCCGTCGCGCTGGCCACCGCCTCGGCCAGCGAACAGCCGGTGAACGTCATGAGGTTGCGCACGGCGGCGTCCATGCTGAGCGCACTGCCGGCCAGCGTGCCGTCGGCCAGCCGCACGCCGTCGGGACCGTTCGTCGCGGCGGCGCGCCCGAAGCGAATCGGGCCGGGCGGAAGCCCGAGCGCGCTGACGGCGTCGGTCACGAGGACGAGGCCGTTGGGGCCCAGCGCTCGCCAGGCGGCGGCCACGGCCACAGGATCGACGTGGATCCCATCGACGATCATCCCGGCGAACGGCACGACACCCGCCAGCGCGGCGCCGACGACGCCCGCGTCGCGGTGGCCGAACGGCCGCATGGCGTTGAACAGATGGGTCGTCATCGTCACGCCGGCGGCGCAGGCGGCGCCCAACTCGGCCGCGGTGGCGTCGGTGTGGCCCGCGGCCACGATCACGCCCCGCTCGACCAGCGTCGCCGCGACGGCCAGCGCGCCAGGGAGCTCGGGCGCCAACGTCACGATCCTGACCCCAGCGGCGCGCGACCACCCGGCGACGACCTCGGGCGACGGGGTGCGCAGGTGAGCGGTCCGGTGGGCGCCGGCGCGGGCCGGGTTCAGCATCGGTCCTTCCAGGTGGAGACCCAGAGGCACGGCGTGGCGCGCTTCGGTGGTGGTGGCGCGCCACGCCGCCCGTGCCCTCGCCACGGCGGCGGCCGGCGACGACACGATGGTGGGGCAGAACGCGGTGACGCCGTAGCGGGGGAGGAGCGCGGCCAGCTCCCCCATGCGATCGGGCTCGCCGGTGAGGTCGATGCCGTGGGCGCCGTTCACTTGGAGGTCGATGAAACCCGGCGCCACGCTGAGGCCGTCACCGTCGAGGACCTCGGCGCCGGCCGGGACGGCGAGATCTCGACCGACGGCGGCGATGCGGCCGTCGACGACGATGACATCGTGCGGTTCGGCACCCCGCACGACGAGCACGCCGGTCACGGGGCCTCACGGTAGGGTGAGTTTCGTGAACTTCACGAAACCGGCGAGGGGGGAGCATGCGGGCGGCCGGTGCGGTTGGTGCCGCCGCGCCCTGCCCGACCGGGCGCCGACCGGCCGGCCCCGCCGGTACTGCGGCGACAGCTGCCGCCAGATGGACTACCAGGCCCGCCGGCGGGCCAAGGAGCTGCACCTGGGCGACGACGAGCTCATCGTCGCCCGGCGCGAGCTCGACGATCTGCGTGACGCCGTCTACGTGCTGGCGTGCGCCGTGGAGGACGTCGACCGGGACCTGGTCGAGGCGACCACGCCGGCGGAGGTGCGCACGGCGCTCGACTGGCTCCTCGATGCGGCCCGCCCACTCGCCCAACGCCGATAATCCTCGTTATGTAAAGTCAGGGGCGGGGTTGGCGGCAGGGCTGTCGGGAGTGTCGGCGGCGGCTGTGTCACGTCGATCGAGACGAATTCGAGATCGACGTGACATGAAGGCCCGAGCGCGGCCGCGGGCAGGGGCGCGGGCGCAGGCACGAGCGGGCCCGGCGAATGACCCGGTGCCGGTGCTGGCGTGACCGGAGATCGGGCGCGAGCGATCGCTTCCTCGCGCTGGGTGGTCATTCCCGCGGCGGCAACCCGTTCCCGTCGCGCTCGAGCAGCAAAGGTGATGCGCTCACGCACCGAGAAGCGCAGATGCACCCGGGCGGGCACCGATCACGGTCGCCACCAGCGCACGGCATCGAGGGCGATCGTGTAGACGGGCCCGAGCGGCGGGCGCTCCTGGTACTGCCGGTACTTCTGCACCAGCGCTGCCCGCGCCGCAGCGTCGACGGCGCTGCTCTCGGGGGCCACAGCCGCCGCGCCCGTGACTCTCACCCACCAGAGCTGGGTCCAGTCGTCGTCGTAGTGGTCCACGAGGACGGTGGCCCGGCTGGTGGCCTCGATGTCGGCCAGGCGTTGCAGTTGGAGCGTGCGCTTGGGCTTGTGGTCGACCGCACTGGCGAGGTGGCCGGCGACGACGGCGAAGCAGATGGGCACGAGATGCACGGTGCCGTCGGCCGCCGACGTGGCCAGGCGACCGACCGGAGCGCGGGCCAGAGCTGGCCCCACCCAACCGGGCTCCGAGCCGCCGGTCACGATGAGCGCCCCGTCAGGAGAAGGCGCCGATCACGTTGGCGAAGCGTTCGACCGCCCCGGCGTCGCTGAGGTCGGGCAGGCTGACGATGGCCTCGGCCACACCCACCTCGCCGAGCTCACGGAACCGCCCGATCTGCTCCTGCACGGTGCCGGCGCCGGCCCAGACCCGGTACGCCTCGGGCGTGGTGCCCTTCGGCTGGTACCTCGTCGCCAGCGCGTCGAGCTCCTCGCGGATCGTCCGACGAGCGCCGTCGACAGGTGGGTGGCGTGCACGGTGGCCGGATCACGATCGAAGGTGCGGCAGTGCCCGGCCAGCACCGCCAGCTTGTGGGCCACCACCGCAGGATCGCCTCGGAGGTTGCACGCGTCGGCGTACTGGGCCACGAGGCGCAGGGTGCGCCGCTCCCCCAGGCCGCCGACCAGCAACGGCACGCGCTCCTGCAACGGCCGCGGGTAGCAGATGGCTTCGGGCACGCGCAGCACCCTCCCCTCGAACGGCGGGGACCCGGGCCCCCACATGAGGGGCAGCAACTGCAACGCATCCTCGAGCAGCGCGTAGCGGTCCTTCAGCGGTGGGAACGGCCACCCGTAGGCCCGGTGCTCCCGCTCGAACCATGCCGCGCCGAGGCCACACACCGCCCGGCCGCCGGACAGCACGTCGAGCGTGGCCACGATCTTGGCCAGGTGAGCGACGTTGCGGTACGTGATCCCGGTCACCATCGTGCCCAGGCGCATCGTGGACGTGCGGCCGGCGAGGAAGCCGAGCGTCGTGTAGCTCTCGAGCATGTCGAGCCACTCCCGCCCGATGAACGGGATCTGCAGGACGTGGTCCATCACCCAGAGGCTCGAGAAGCCCGCCTCTTCGGCTTCGGCGGCGATGGTGCCGAGCCGCGCCGCCATGGCCGCCGGGCCGCCGTCCCACGTGAACGACGGGATCTGCAAGCCGAAGCGCAACGCCATCGGGTCGTCGCGCTGGCGGGCGGCAGCCAGCGGCGCCGCGACGAGCGCGGGCGGCACGATCACGACGTCGGCCGCCTCGTGCACGCCGTCGAAGCCCTCGTCGGCCAGCGTGGTGAGCGCGCCGTCGAAGGCGGCTCGCTGACTGGTGACCACCTTGGACGCCAGTGGCGGTTGCCGCTCGCGGTTGCGGGCCCGGCAGACCGGCGCCGGCGTGGGGAAGGTGACGGCGTGGCACGGCACGCCATGGCAGCGGGCCACGGCCAGCCACGCCCGGCGGCGCGCCGCATCCAGGCCGAGGCTGTCGATCACCGTGAACAACCGGCGGCGGAGCCGGCGTTCCAGCACGTCGTCGAGGACGGCGAAGGCATCGGTGCCGGCGCGCTGGTCGTGCTCACCCTCGCCCACGAGCGCCCGCAGCGCGTCAGTGGAGACCACCTGGTCGGAGCGGAACTGCTCGGCCGCCCACGTCGACTTGCCCGAGCCCGACGGTCCCACGAGCACGACGAGGCCGCTCGACGGCAGCCGCAGCGAGGCCTCGGCGGTGAGCGACGACGCGGATCCGGCCACCGGCGCCGAGTGTAGGAGGGGCGCGTCTGTCATCTGTCTGAGAGGGGCCGGTACCGTCAGGATCGTGGCGCGGTCATCACAGCGGTGCACGAGCTGCGGCGCGGCAGTGCCGGGCGACGCGGTGTACTGCCCGTCGTGCGGCGCGGTCACCGGCGCGCTGCGGGTCGAGCCCCTCGAGACCGACCTCGACGCGCCGGCGGCCGAGGTCGCCCTCGGTGCGCCGCGGCGCCGCTGGCTACCAGCCGCCGTCGTCGCTGCGGTCCTGGCGCTCGTCGCGGTCGTCGCCACCGTCGGTGGCGGTAACGGGCCGGCGGCCGCCCCCACCACCACCTCGACCGCCTCCCCCACCACGACGGCCGCCCGGACGACGACCACCGTGGCGCGGGCTACGACGACGACCACGGCGTACGCCACCTACCAGGCGGCACCGTTCCCGGAGGCGGCCGGCGTTGTCGTCTACATCAGCACCAACGCCGGCGAGATCGTGCGTCTCGACCTGGGTACCGGCGCAGTGACGCGCCGCCTCGTGCCGGTCGAGCCTCGGCGCGCCGGCCCGTGGATGGTGCTGGCGCGCCGCGGTGGTTACGCCCTGGCCGATGTCTCCTACGACGACCAGTCCCCCATCTTCGGCGTGGCCGACGGTCCCGATGCGGCGCCGGTCGTGCTCGGTGATTGGCGCACCACCGAGAGCAACGGATCGGTGAACCCCCGCTCGGTGGCGGCGGCCGAACCCGACGAGATCTGGGTCTGGAACGACGCCGTCGACGACCTGCCCAGTGTGGTCAAGCGGGTGCGCCTCGACGGCACGGTGACGGCCGGCCCCGTCACCCTCCCCCGCTACGCAACGGTGCTCGGCGACGACGGACCCGGCGGCCTGGCCGTGCAGGGACCGAGCGGCTTCTATCGCGCCGCCATCGACGGCACCACGGTGACGATGCAGCAGCTGTGGCCGCGGGCGCCGTTGGTCTATTCGAGCGGGGCCCTCCTCGACCTCAACTGCGACGATCACCTCGACTGCCACCTCGAGGTCGTCGACCGAGCTTCCGGCACGGCGCGAGCGGTGCCCGATGATCTCGGCGGCGTCCTGTTCCCGGACTACTACGACAGCACGTTGTCGGCCGACGGACACTGGTTGGCCAACGTCACCTACGACAGCGGCAGCAGCGGCCCGCGGCTGCGGGTCTACGACCTCACGACCGGTGCCATCGCGATGGAGGACGACGTGCTGCCCAAGAGCTATGGCCCGCTGGGTTCGCCCCGCTCGGCCGAGCTCTCCCCCGACGGGCAATGGCTCGTGTACCTCGACCTCGGCGGCGACCTGAGGCTGTGGCGAGTGGGCTCACCCGACGGGCCGCACTCGGTGCCCGTGCCCGACCTCGTCAACGTCAGCTCGGTCTCGGTCGGGCCCGCTTGACCGTCACGGGCACGCCATCGGGGCCCAAGAGGCATAGCGTGGAGCCATGAGCAAGCCGCGCCCCGCTGCCATTCCCACGTTCGAGTCGGTCGAGGACGAACGCCGCTACCGCAAGGAGCACCTGGCGGCGGCGTTCCGGGTGTGGTCCCGCCTGGGCTACGACGAGGGTCCGGCCGGCCACATCACGGTGCGCGACCCGGAGCGGACCGACCACTTCTGGGTGAACCCTTTCGGCCTGCACTTCGGGCTGATCTCGGTGAGCGACCTCATCCTCGTGAACCACGAGGGCGAGGTGGTGGAGGGTGACTGGCCGGTGAACCGGGCCGCGTTCTGCATCCACGCCGCCATCCACCAGGCCCGTCCCGACGTCGTCGCCGCGGCCCACTGCCACTCCCTGCACGGCAAGGCGTGGTCGTCGCTCGGCCGCCTGCTCGACCCGCTCACGCAGGACGCTTGCGCCTTCTACGAGGATCACGCGCTGTTCGACGACTACACCGGCGTGGTGCTCGACGTCGAGGAGGGCCGGCGCATCGCCACCGCCCTCGGCTCGAACAAGGCCGCCGTCCTGCGCAACCACGGGCTGCTCACGGTGGGCGGTTCGGCCGACGCGGCGGCGTGGTTCTTCATCGCCATGGACCGCTCGTGCCACGCCCAGCTGCTGGCCGAGGCGGCGGGCACCACGGTGCCCATCGACCACCCGAACGCCAAGCTCACCTACGGCCAGGTGGGCTCGGACTTCGCCGGCTGGTTCAGCTTCCAGCCCATGTTCGAGAAGATCATCCGCGAAGAGCCCGATCTTCTGGACTGACGGTGCCTGATGTTCTGGACTGACGGCGCCCGGGGGCTAGCCACACCGTCTGACACCCGCGAGCACCCTGGGGCGGCGACCGGCCGCCGTGCCAGGATGGAGAGGCATGATGTCCGAGGCGGTGTCCGTGGTGGTCGTCGACGACCAGTCGCCCTTCCGCATGGCGGCGCGGGCGGTCATCGGCCGCGCCGCCGGCTTCGAGCTGGCCGGCGAGGCGGCCACGGGTGACGAAGGCGTGGCCCTGGTGGCGGCGCTGGAGCCCGCCCTGGTGCTGATGGACATCAACATGCCCGGCATCGACGGCATCGAGGCGACCCGGCTCATCCTGTCCGAGCGCCCGGCCACCGTCGTGTTCCTGTGCTCGACCTACCCGCTGGCCGATCTTCCCGCCGGCGCCGCCACCAGCGGTGCGGTCGCCTACGTGAACAAGGAGGAGCTCGGCCCGAGCCTGCTGCGCCGCCTCTGGGACCAGCGCGCCGAGGCCCGAACGGGCCTGCTCACCAGCTGACGCCGGCACTAGGATCGTGGGTGCCGTCGACCCCAGGCGGGAGAGCCGTCGTCCGGACGTGACCGGGCGGGGCGCCGAAGGAGCAACCTCCCCGGAATCTCTCAGGCCAACGGACCGTCAGGGCGAGGCAACGCTGGAGGGCAGCCGACAGCGGGGGAAACACTGAGCCCGAACGCCCGGAGGCCCCTGATGCCCGACGCCCGTGTCACCACCCGCCCCAGTCTCACGAGCCTGGAGCACCACGACGAGTTCGTCGGGCGCCACCTCGGACTCACCGACGCCGATCGTGAGGTCATGCTGGGCGTGGTCGGGGCCGCGTCGGTCGACGCGCTGCTCGATCGGGCCGTACCCGCCAGCATCCGCTTCGACGACGTGGCGCTGCCGCCACCGGCGTCCGAGGTGGAGGTGCTGCGGCGCCTGCGCGAGCTGGCGGGGCGCAACGAGGTCCCCACGGCCATGATCGGCATGGGCTACCACGGCACCATCACGCCGCCGGTGATCCTGCGCAACGTGCTGGAGAACCCGGCCTGGTACACGGCCTACACGCCCTACCAGCCCGAGATCAGCCAGGGCCGCCTGGAGGCCCTCCTCAACTTCCAGACGATGGTGGCCGACCTCACCGGCCTCGACCTGGCCAACGCGTCGATGCTGGACGAAGCGACCGCCGCCGCCGAGGCGATGTCGATGTGCCGGCGCCTGTCGCGCCATCCGGGTGACGTGTTCTTCGTCGATGCCGACACCCATCCGCAGACGATCGCCGTGCTGCGGACGCGGGCCGAACCGGTCGGCATCCGTCTCGTGGTGGGCGACCTCGACGCCGACCTCGATCCGGCCGTGGCCTTCGGGGTGCTGGTCTCGCAGCCGGGCTCGTCGGGCCGGCTGCGCCCGGTCGGCGGTCTCGAGGCGCTGGCCGCCCGGGTGCACGGCGCCGGTGGCCTCGTGGTGGCGGCGGCCGACCTGCTGTCGCTCGTGCTGCTGGTGGCGCCGGGCACGTGGGGCGCCGACATCGCCGTGGGCTCGGCACAGCGCTTCGGTGTGCCCATGGGCTTCGGCGGTCCCCACGCTGCCTTCCTGGCGACGCGCGACTCCTCGGCCCGGGCCCTGCCCGGCCGGCTCGTCGGGGTGTCCACCGACCGCGCCGGCCGCCCGGCGTTGCGCCTCGCCCTCCAGACGCGCGAGCAGCACATCCGCCGGGAGAAGGCGACCTCGAACATCTGCACGGCCCAGGTGCTGCTGGCCAACATCGCCGGCCTGTACGCGGTGTGGCACGGGCCCGATGGGCTGGCCCGCATCGCCGAGCGTGTGCAGCGGCTCACGTCGGTGCTGGCCGCCGGCTTGCGCGAGGGCGGCATCGAGGTCGTGGGCGACACGTGGTTCGACACCCTCACGGTGCGGGTGCCGGGCGGCGCCGCCGAGGTGCTGGCCGCCGCCCAGGCCCGCCACATCGAGCTGCGACCGGTCGACCCCGACACCGTCGGCATCAGCCTCGACGAGACCACCACCCGCGCCGTCGTCGCCGAGCTGTGGGCCGTCTTCGGCGTCGCCGCCACGATCGAGGTGCTGGACGCCGCCGCCCCCGACGGCATCCCGCTCGAGCTCCGGCGCACCGACGAGTTCCTCACCCACTCGGTGTTCCACCGCTACCGCAGCGAGCACGAGATGCTGCGCTACCTGCGCCGCCTGGCCGACCGCGACCTGGCCCTCGACCGCACGATGATCCCGCTCGGCTCGTGCACCATGAAGCTCAATGCCACCGCCGAGATGATCCCCATCACCTGGCCGGAGCTGGCCCACATCCACCCGTTCGCCCCTGAGAGCACCACGCGCGGCTACCTGGCCATGATCGATGAGCTGGAGGCGATGCTGGTGGCCATCACCGGCTACGACGCGGTCTCGTTGCAGCCCAACGCCGGGAGCCAGGGCGAGCTGGCCGGCCTGCTGGCCATCCGCGCCTACCACCGCAGCCGGGGGGACCACCAGCGCACCGTGTGCCTGATCCCGTCGTCGGCCCACGGCACCAACGCGGCGTCGGCCGTGATGGTGGGCATGGACGTCGTGGTGGTGGCGTGCGACGACCGTGGCAACGTCGACCTCGACGACCTGCGGACCAAGGCCCAAGCCGCCGGCGAGCGCCTGGCCGCGGTGATGGTGACCTACCCGTCCACCCACGGCGTCTACGAGGCCGGCATCACCGACCTGTGCGCCATCGTCCACGACGCCGGCGGCCAGGTGTACGTCGACGGCGCCAACCTCAACGCGCTCGTCGGGGTGGCGCAGCCCGGTCGCTTCGGCGCCGACGTGAGCCACCTCAACTTGCACAAGACGTTCTGCATCCCCCACGGCGGTGGCGGTCCGGGCGTCGGCCCGGTCGCGGTGCGCGGCCACCTGACGCCGTTCCTGCCCAGCCACCCGCTGCACGAAGGCCCGGTCGGGCCGGTGTCGGCGGCGCCCTTCGGCTCGGCCGGCATCCTCGCCATCTCGTGGGTGTACATCGCGCTGATGGGCGGCACCGGCCTGCGGGCGGCGACCGGTGACGCCGTGCTGAGCGCCAACTACATCGCCCGCCGCCTCGATGCCGCCTTCCCGGTGCTGTACACGGGCGAGCACGGCGACGTCGCCCACGAGTGCATCCTGGACCTGCGGGGCATCACCAAGGCCACCGGCGTCACCGTCGACGACGTGGCCAAGCGGCTGATGGACTACGGCTTCCACGCACCCACGATGAGCTTCCCGGTGTCGGGAACGCTGATGGTGGAGCCCACCGAGAGCGAGTCGAGACGGGAGCTGGACCGCTTCTGCGACGCCATGCTGGCCATCCGTGCCGAGATCGACCGGGTGGCGGCGGGCGACTGGCCGGCCGACGACAACCCGCTCCACCACGCCCCCCACACGGCCGAGGACATCGCCGACGACGGCTGGCCGCACGCCTACGGCCGCGAGGTGGCGGCCTACCCGCTCCCGGGGCTACGGGTGACGAAGTACTTCCCGCCGGTCGGGCGCATCGACGCCGCCTATGGCGACCGCAACCTGATCTGCTCGTGCCCTCCCATCGAGGCGTACGCCTGAACGGCTACAGCAGCTGGGCGATCCGTTCGTGGGCGCGGGCGGCGACGTGGCGGCCGAGGGCGACGTAGCCGTCGAACTGCTCGGTCGTGAGCCACTGGTCGACGGTCGAGTCGTTCGGGAAGTCCGGGTAGGCGGTGGCCGCCGCCCGGACGGCGGCGTCGTCGCACATGCCGGCGGTGATGGCGGCCATGGCCACGACCAGCAGCGTGGTGGGGGCGGCTTCGCCCGGGGCGGCGATGGCGTCGTGGGTGATGCGCAACGTGATGACGCAGTCCTGCGCCAGCTTGCCGGCCAGCGACTCGCAGCCCCCTGGCGCCGGCACGGCCCCGGGCACGAGCGGTCGCACCGCGTCGGCGAAGGTGTGGGCGGTGTCGTCTTCGGCCAGGCTCACCGCGAATGGCGCGCCCGAGGTCGGTATGGCCTCGACCGAGATGCCGAGGCGGTCGCGGGCCATCCGCAGGCTGTGGCGCAGCGTGCCGGCCGCGGTGGCGGCGTCGTGGCCGTCGTAGCCGTCGCCGCTGGCGTCGCAGCACACGATGAGGCGGCTGCGCCGGGCCAGCAGTTCCAGGAGCCCGTAGTTCTCGAGGTGGCCGCCGTCGCTCACGTACACGAAGCGGTCCTCGAGGTCGAAGGTGCCGAGGACCTCCTTGAGGAGGTAGCTGAAGCGACGCCACCGCAGCCACGGCACCAGCTCCCCTGGCGCCTGTTCCCGGAGGCGGCGCACGTAGCGGGGATTGGGCAGCCAGACACCGAGGCGGGCGTTGGCGACGGCGACGGCGGCGTTCGAGCCGCTGTTGCCCAATGAGCCCATCGACGACGCCACGGCGGCGCCGGAGATGGCCATGGCCGCCAGCAACGTGGCGTCGCCGCTGTTCTGGTGACCGAGGGCCGCTTCGAGGTCGATGGTACGCATCCAGCCGACGTCGGGACCACCGACGTAGTCGTGGGCGAACGTGAACGACCAGACCCGCCGGCGGCTGTCGATGGCGAGGTTCGAGGTGTGCACGGCGCAGCACAGCAGCAGCTCCGGTGAGCCGGGCACCGGCCGGCCCCACGACGACATGGCCGTCTTGATGTTGTACGGCAGCTCCTGGGCGGTGACCGGCCCGGTGCGGGTGCTGGAGAAGGCGGTGGCGAGGCGCCGCTTGTAGAAGAGGTGGGGCGACCACTGCTTCTGGTCGCCGAACACGTACAGCAGCCCGATCACGGTGGCGACGGTGCCCCAGAGCCGCAGCTCGTCGAACCGGACGTCGGCCCAGTGGCCGAGCACCATCACCCCGACCGACAGCAGCACGCCGATCGCCGCCGGTGCGCCGATGGCCTTCATCTGCGTGGTCATCGTCTGGTGCTGCAGCCACCGGTTCAACGGTTTGATGCTGAAGAGGGCGAGGACGGCCACCAGGGTGACGACGAGGCCGATCACAAGGCGCAGCACCGGCCCGATCGACGGCCGGAGGTCGTCGAGGTCGCCCGCCGCACCATCCAGCCAGAACGCCAGGAGGCCGAAGCCGAAGGCGGTGAGGACCCAGACCGGCAGGCTGGTGGCGAGGGGCTTGGCCCACCGGTCGAGCGGTCCGGCACGAGCCGCCACCTTGGCGGCGACGAACAGCACGCCGCCGGTCGCGACGGCCGCCGCGAAGGGGACCCACGCCTGGGCGAAGTCCGGTCCCCGCCAGCCGATGATGAGCAGCACCAGCCCGATGGCTCCCGGGCCGACCAGGGACAGCTGCAGCGTCCGGGCGACCGAGCGCCGCTCGCTGCGACCGGCGTGGGGCCAGAGGCCGCCGGCCAGTCCCAACGCGACGAGGATGGCGAACGTGAGCGCCGTCGCCCACCAGTAACCGCTCGGTGCCGATCGGGCGCCGGGTTGTCCGAGCAGGGTCGAGAAGGTCGCCCAGCCGAGCGGGCGGGCCACCAGGAACACCAACGCCGCCAGCAAACCCATGTTCACGGCGACGCCGGCCACGATCCGCGGCACCCCGCGGGCCGCTTCCTGCCAGTTGCGCCACAGGTAGTCGTGATGGCCGTGGAGGAGCTGGGTCTCGGGCTGCTGCTGCCCGTAGAGCGCGTCGCCGGCCTCGCCCCGCTCGTGCAGGTCGTGGGCCAGGAGCTGACGGGCGCCGCCGAGGTAGCCACCACCGGACACGGTGGCGAGGTAGTCGGCCCGGCCCATGATGGTGCGGCCGTCAGGGTCGCCGGGGAAGGGCACCTGCTCGTACACCTGCACACAGCCGAGGGCGAACGCCGCCGAGCGGATGCCGCCGCCGGACAGGGAGATGCCCACGCCGCCTGGTTCGACGGCGGTCGGGAGCCGGTACCGCCGGGCGAAGGTGGCGGGCGTCTCGGACTCGGGGACCACCACCAGGTCGGCCGGCGGGGGTGGCGGTGCGGTGTCGCGGTCGAAGCCCGACGGCTGACGGAACGCCGCCTTCACCACCGGGCCGCCGACCACGACCCACGCCCGGGTGAGGCCGGTCACGACGGCGCCGGCGGCGTAGGCGGCGCCGAGGACGAGGAGGGTCCACGTGGCCACGGCGGCGGTCGTGGCCCGCGTTGCCGCGCTCGTGTCGCCGCCGAGGATGGCACGCAGTGCTGGGTTCTCGATGAGCAGGTCGAGGGCGCCGGCCACCGCGACGGCGGCGAGGGCGCCCCACCCCAGGCGCCGGCGGGCGCCGCGCCACAGGTGGCGGGTGCCGTACCAGCACCACAGACCGAGGTTGGCCACGTACGCGGCGATGAGCCAGGTGTCGGCATCCACGCCCTCGCGCAGCGACTGGCGCTGGGGCTGCGTCCAGCAGGCCAGCATCGACCCGGCGCGCTCGGCCGAGCCGGCGAACTCGAGCGAGACGATGGTGGGCGTGCGGCCCTGCCACGCGCTGGCGGGCACCGTGCACGGGGGGAAGTCGCGGCCGTCGTCCACGTTGGACAGCGCCAGGACCAGGAGCGCGGCGGCGGCGAAGGCGCCGGCGAGGAACAGCACCCGGTTCGTGGCGCTACCGCTTCCTCACGAACGGCGTGGGCACCACCCGACCGGCGACCGGCGCGCCGCGTACGTCCACGACGACCGGCCGCTCGTCGGCCAGGTCGGGTGGCAGGAAGGCCAGGCCGATGCCGTGGCCCAGCACGGGCGAGAAGTTGCCGCTGGTGAGCGTGCCGGCCGGCTGCCCGTCGATCAGGACCGTGCAGCCCTCTCGGGGCGGGCGGCGACCCTCGGTGGCGATGCCGCGGAGGCGCCGGGCCACGCCGCGGTCACGCTCGGCCTCGAGCGCCGCCTTCCCCCGGAACGCCGGTTTGTTCCAACCCACGACCCACTGGAGTCCGGCTTGCAGCGGGGTGATACCTGGACCGAGCTCGTGGCCGTGCAGCGGCAGGCCTGCCTCGAGCCGCAGCGTGTCGCGCGCACCCAGCCCGGCGGGCTCCACCCCGGCGCCGAGCACCGCCCGCCACACCGCCGGGGCCACCTCCGCTGGGACGGACAGCTCCACGCCGTCCTCGCCGGTGTAGCCGGTGCCGGCGGCCAGGCACTCGGTGCCCTCCCAGGCGAACCGGGCGACGTGGAAGCGGGCAACGGCGGCGGCCTCGGCAGCGACAGCCGCCAGCCGCCGGCGGGCCTCGGGACCCTGCACGGCGATGATGGCCCGACCGGCGGTCACGTCCGTGCCGCCCACGGCGCCGAGCACCCGGGAGGTGTTCGAGGCGTTGGGCATCACGTCGAACCAGTGGTCGGCGACCCACCACACGATGATGTCGTCCAGCACCGAGCCGTCGTCACTGCACAGGTGGGTGTACTGGGCCCGACCCGGGCCGATCTTGGCCAGGTCGTTGGTGAGGGCGACTTGGAGGTCCCCCAGCGCGGCGTCGCTGGTGACCCGAACGGTGCCCAGGTGGCTGACGTCGAAGGCCACCGCCCCCCGCCGGCAGGCGAGGTGCTCGGCGATGGTGCCGCGGCTGTAGGCGAGGGGCATCTCCCAGCCGCCGAACGGCACCATCTTGGCGTGCAAGCGGCGGTGCTCGCCGTCGAGCGGCGAGTGCTTCAGCTCCTCGGTCACAGCGCCGGAGCCTACGAGCAGCCGCTGCCGGCGGCGGGGTTACGCGCCAGGGGCAGCGGCCAGCGCGGTGGCCGCCCGCGGGCTGAGGTCGACGACGGCCGCCATGGCCTGGTCGATCTCGGTCTTCACGCTGGCCAGGGGCAGCACGTTGAGGACGCCCTGGCCCCGGCGTACGACATCCACGAGCTCTTCGCCGTCGCACAGCACCACGGTGCTGCCGCTGATGACGAGGTTGGCCGAGACGATGTCCTCGCCCACGTAGGCGCGCACGTTGGCGAACACCTCGCGCACGGTCTCGAGCCGGATGCCGGCGTCGAGGAGGTTCTTGATCATGCGCAGTTCCAGCAGGTCACGGTAGGAGTACTGGCGGCGGCTGCCGCTCCCGCTGGCGTCGGCGATGGACGGGCGCACCAGGTCGGTGCGGGCCCAGTAGTCGAGCTGGCGGTACGTGATCCCCACGATCTGCGCCGCCCGTGTACCGCTGTGCCCCTGCTCGTCCACGTTGCGCTCCAGTCTGCTGTCACAGAATCGACCGGGATGACACCGACGTAGTTACGGCAGTGTCAGTGCGCTCAGGTTACGGAAGCCTGGCGGCTGGGTCAACGGCTGCGGTCGCGGCAGCGCGTCGGAACGGCTCAGCCGGAGGCGAAATCGTCGGGGTTGACCCGCTCGATGAAGTCCCGGAACTCCTCCAGGATCTCCTCTTCCTGCTCCACCGCTTCCTCGGCCACCTCGACCTCGGCGTCCTGGCCGGCCTCGTCGAGGACGCCCTCCTCGGCGAAGATGGGGCTGCCGGTGCGCACCGCCAGCGCGATGGCATCCGACGGCCGGCTCGACACCGTGAGCGGGGCGCCCGCCACCTGCAGGTGCAGCTCGGCGTAGAACGTGTGCTCGACCAGCTCCGTCACCACGACGCGCTCGAGCGCGGCACCCAGCTCTTCCAGCACGTTGCGGAACAGGTCGTGGGTCAGGGGCCGGGGCGGCACCACCCGCTCGAGGGCGTAGGCGATGGCGGCGGCCTCGTTGTTGCCGATGTAGATGGGCAGGACGCGACGACGTCCCTCCGACTCCTGCAACAGGACGATCGGCGTGTTGGCCTGAACCTCGAGACGCACGCCGAGGAGCTCCATCGGAACCACGCTCACAACGTACCCGCGGCCCACGAGTTACGGGCGTGCATGGTTGTGGTGCTCAGCCGTCGCCGTAGGGCCGCAGCGACTGCCGCAGCACCGCTTCGCGCAGCTCGCCGCCAAGGCGCGCCAGTGCCTCCAGCGTGGTGCGGGCCTGGGCGCGCGACTGAGGGTTGCGCTGCTTGACCCACGGCATGATCACCTGCTCGATGAGCCCGGCCTCCCGGTCGGCGGCGTTTCGGTACAGGCGGAGGTGGCGGGGCTCGACGCCGTAGCGCAGGAACTCGCCGGCGGTGCGGGCGGCGGCCACCGCGTGCTCGTCGTAGAAGGTGGCGCCCCCGACGGCGTGGCCGATCACCAGCCCGAAGCGCTCGACCTCCTTCAGCTCTTCCACCGCGATCCCGGCGCTGGCCGCCACCTCTTCGAACGTGTAGGTGGTGCCGCCGCTGGACGGACGCGACGCCGGCGCCTGGTTGCGTACCATCCAGATCGGGACGCGCTCCGCCGTGATGTCGGGGTCGGCGGCGGCCGCGGGCGCGGTGGCTGAGGGCGCGGTGGCTGCGGCGGCCTCGTCGTCGGGATCGGCGTCGTTCGGTTCGTAGGCCCCGCCCCCGTTGCCGTTGTCGTCGACGCCCGGCTCACCACTGTCGAGGCGGTCCTTGATCACCTTGAGCGGCAGGAAGTGCTCTTTCTGCTCGTGCAGGATGAACCGCAGCCGCTCCACGTCACCGTCGTAGAACTTCCGGTAGCCCGACGGCGTGCGCTCAGGGTCGATGAGGCCCTGGCTCTCCAGGAACCGGATCTTGGAGATGGTGACGTCGGGGAACTCGTCGTGCAGCAACGCCAGCACCTCTCCGATCGAGAGGTACGTTCCGCTTCCGCCCCGCTGCTCCGCCATCAGCTCTTGTCCGGCCCTTCCAGGAAGAGCAGCCGGAACTTGCCGACCTGGAGCTCGTCGCCGTTGTGGATGGCGGCTTGCTCCACCCGTTTCTGGTTGAGATAGGTGCCGTTCAGCGACCCGACGTCGCGGACGGTGAACGTGCCGTTGGCCTGTTCGATCTCGCTGTGACGGCGTGACACGGTGATGTCGTCGAGGAAGACGTCGCTGTCCGGATGGCGACCCAGCCGGGTGAGCGGCTGCGACAGGAGCACCTTGAGGCCCGCCTGCGGCCCGGCCCGCACCACCAGCACGCCGCCCCCGACGGGCAGGTCGGCCAAGCTGACCACCGTGTCGTCCGTTGGGCCGGGCGAGTCCTGGAAGGGGTCGACCGGGTGGAACGTGATCGTCTGTTCTTCGCGCACGACGTCCAGGGGCGCACCACAGGACGAGCAGAAGTTGGAGTTCGCCGGGTTGCGGTGACCGCAGTTGTTGCAGAACAGGAACGCCACGCCTGATTCCCTCACCCGTCGACGATGGCCTGATAGGCAGCGGCGTCGAGGAGCGAGTCGAGCTCGGAGACGTCCGCAGGGCGCAGGACGCAGAGCCAACCGTCACCGTAGGGGTCGTCGTTCACCCGCTGCGGCTCCTCGGCGAGGTCGGTGTTCACCTCCACGATGGTGCCGGTGACGGGCGCGTAGATGTCGGACACGGACTTGGTGGACTCCACCTCGCTGATGCGGTCGCCCGCCTTGACCTCGATGCCGATGGTAGGGATCTGGACGTAGACGACGTCACCGAGGGCGTCCTGGGCGTAATCGGTGATGCCGATCCGCACGAGACCGTCCTCCACTCGGGCCCATTCGTGATCCGAGGAGTAGACCAGGTCGTCCGGCACGCTCATGGCCGCCGACGTTAGTGCCCTTCTACCCGGGTTCTGAACCTGCTCAGCGCACCATCTGGCGGATGCGGCGCACGTACTCCTGCGCCAGGCGCCTGGCCTCGCTGTCGGAACCAGCCTCGGCCCACACCTGCGTGACCGGGTCCTCGGGGTCCGGGAGGGCCAGCACCCAGCTGCCGTCGTGCAGCGCCTTGACGCCGTCGACGAGCACGAGCTCGCGCGTGGCGTGCTCTACGAGTGAGCGCATCACCAGACCCTTCTGGTCCCACGGCGTCACCACGGTCTCGCGCGCCTGGTGCACCCGGGGCAGTCCCTCACGTACCGCCGAGAGCTGGCGGCCCTCGCGCGCCAAGAGATCCAGCATCTTGACGAAGGCGGCAGCGGCGTCGAACGCCGGCAGGAAGCCGGGAAGGATGAAGCCGCCCTCGCCGTCGGCGGCGAAGCCGACGCCAGGCTCGGTGGCGGCGTCGGCCAGCGCGGCGGCCGACACCTTCGTCTCGCGCACGCGCACGCCGTTGCTCGCCGCCAGCCGGCCGGCGTGGGCGGTGGCCGTCACCGGCAGGGCGATGCGGTCGCCCAACAGGTGACCACTGACGAGTTGCACGAAGGCCAACAGCGACTCGTGGTCGGTCAGGATGGCGCCCTCGTCGTCGACCAGGAAGAGGCGCTCGCCGTCGGGGTCGAAGACGGCACCGAGGTGGGCACCCGACGCCACTACCAGGCTGGCCACCCGCTCGCAGGCGCTGGCACGGTCGAAGTTCACGATGCCGCTGGTGGAGGCGTAGGGGTTCACCGACAACACGTCGGCACCCAGCTTGGCCAGCACGTTCGGCATGACGAAGGAGGTGGCGCCGTAGCCGTGGTCGACCACGAGCTTGAACCGGCGGGCGACGATGGCGGTGATGTCGATGGTGCTCTCGAGCGCCACGGTGTAGTCCTCGAGGGCGCGTGGGGGGAAGGCGATGTCGCCGATCTCCTGGGGTAGCACTCGCCGGTAGTCCTCGCGTTGGAAGAGGCGTTCGACCTTGCGCTTGGCGTCTTCGGAGATGTCGGCGCCGGTCGAGTCGAAGAAGCGCACGACCACGCTCTCGGGATCGTCGAGGCGCAGGCGAACCGACAGTCCACCGATGACGCGCGGTGATCGCACGAGAAATCGGGTGACGGGCAACGACGCCACTTCGAGGTCGAACACGTTGATCCCGGCGGAGTTGAGGCCGGCCATCATCGCCCGCTTGAGCATGCGGGCCGAGCGGCTGGAGTCGCGCGACGTCGCGATGGTGGCGCCCTTGCGCAGGCTGGTGCCGTACGCCATCGCCACCTTCGTCGCCAGCTCAGGCGTGATGTCCACGTTGGCCAATCCGGTCAGGCCCGACCGGCCGAACAGCGACCGGGCGCCCCGGCTCTCCCAGATGATGGAGGAGTTGACGATGGCGCCGTCTTCGATGGTCTTGAACGGGTACACCTTGACGTCGTTGCCGAGCACGGCGTGGTTGCCGACGAAGACCTCGTCGCCCAGTACCACGCCTTCCTCGCAGCGCACGTTGGCCCGGAGGTTGCTGGCCCGGCCGATCACCGTGCCCCGCACCCGCGCCCCCGGCCCGATGTAGGCGTTGTCGTGCACGACGCTGCGCTCGAGGTCGGCTCCGGCCAGCACTCGCACGTTCGAGCCGAGCACCACGTACTCGCCGAGGCGGCAGTCGGCCTCCACCTTGCAACCGGCCCCGATGACGGCCGGCCCGACGATCTGGGCGTCGGGCGAGACCTCGGCCCCCTCCCCCAGCCACACGCCGTCGGCGATGCGAAAGCCGGGGATATCGAGCAGCACGCGCTGGTCCAGGACGTCCTTGTGGGCGCTGAGGTAGGCCTCGAGCGTGCCGACGTCTTCCCAGTAGCCCTCGGCCACGGCGCCGAGGAGGACCTTGCCGTCTTCGAGCATGCGCGGGAACACATCACTGGAGAAGTCGACCGAGCGGCCGGCGTCGATGTAGTCGAACACCGCCGGGTCGAGCACGTAGATGCCGGTGTTGATGGTGTCGCTGAAGACCTGGCCCCACGTCGGCTTCTCGAGGAAGCGCTCGATGGTGCCGTCCTCACGGGTGATGACGATGCCGAACTCAAGGGGGTTGTCGACCTGCACCAGGCCGATGGTGGCCATCGCCTGGCGGTCGTCGTGGAGGGCCACGATCTTGGTGAGGTCGACGTCGGTGATGACGTCGCCGGAGATCACGAGGAAGCGCTCGTCGAGGTGCTCCTTGGCGTTGAGCACCGAGCCGGCCGTGCCGAGCGGGGTCTGCTCGTCGGCGTAGACGATCTTCACGCCGTAGTCGGAGCCGTCGCCGAACTCGTTCTTGATGGCGTTGGCCAGGAAGGCCACCGTCACCACGATCTCGTCGAAGCCGTGGCGGCGCAGCAGGTGGATGACGTGCTGCATCATCGGCCGGTCGGCGACCGGGAGCATTGGCTTGGGCGCGTTGGAGGTGAGCGGGCGCAGCCGCGTGCCCTCGCCGCCGGCCATGATGACGGCCTTCATGCGACCCTCGCTCGACGACCCTCGGTCAACGCGCGGCGCATGAGCGGGACGTAGGTGATGGCGGCGTAGTAGCTCGCCACCAGCGCCGGCACGCCCGTCGCCCAGCCGCAGTACCAGAAGAACGTGTTCCAGTTGCTGTCGCCGGCCGCGCCCAGCAGGAAGAACGGAAAGGCGACCATGAGCCCGAACGTGCCCGCCTTGCCCCACCACGACACATCGAAGCGCTTCATCCCGAACAGGGTGAGCGTTACCAGCGTCCCCCCCACCAACACCTCACGCGCCACCACCAGGAGGCTGAACCCGAGCGGGGCGCTGCCGTCGATGATGATGCCCCCGACGCACACGATGAACAAGAGGCGGTCGGCCGTCGGGTCGAGGACCTTGCCCAGCTCGGACACCTGGCCGTAGCGCCGGGCGACGTAGCCGTCGATCCAGTCGGTCATGCCCAGCACGCCCAGGAGCACGGCGGCGGCGTAGCGGTTCTCCAGACCGAACAGCAGCCACAGGAACACCGGAATGCAGCACAACCGAACAACAGAAATCACATTCGGGATGGTGAGCACTCGGTTCGTGGCCGGAGAGGCGTTCGCCACCGCCAGCAGTTTAAGGTCATCGAGGTGAGCGAACTGGCACTCCATCGACGAATTGCCATCATCACCGGTGCAGGATCTGGCCTGGGAGCGGCGTTTGCCCGCCGATTGGCCGCCGACGGCGCCCACATCGTGGTGAACGACCTCGACGAGGGCGCCGCCGACGCGGTCGCCAAGGAAGTGGACGGCGAGACCGCCGTGTTCGACGTGACCGACTCGGTCGCGTTCGACGCCAGTGTGGACGAGGTCGTGGCCCGCCACGGCCGGCTCGACATCATGATCAACAACGCCGGCATCGCCCCGCCCTTCAACCCGGCGCGCTTCGAACTGGCCATGGCCAACTCGGTGCTGCGGATGGAGGGCCGCATCACGGAGATGGCGCCCACGTCCGTGCTGTCGGCGCTGCCCGACGCCGAGTGGGACCGCATGATCCGGGTCCACCTCTACGGCACGTTCCACGGCTGCCGGGCCGCGTTGCGACACATGGAGCCCCGCCGCCGTGGCGCCATCGTGAACGTGGGCTCGGTGCTGGGCCTGAAGCCCACCGGGAGCGCGCCCGATTACTCGACCGCCAAGGCCGCCATCATCGCCCTCACCAAGGCCGTGGCCGAGGAGGTGGCCCACCTCGGCATCCGCGTCAACGCCATCTGCCCGGGCTACGTCGACACGCCGCTGCTGTCGGAGCTGACCGAGGAGGTGCGCCAGATGGTGCTCATGCGGATCGGCTCGGGACGGATGGCCAGTGCCGACGAGCTCGCCCAGGTGGTGCGGTTCCTGGTGGGTGACGAGGCGTCCTACTGCACCGGCGAGGTGTGGAGCGCGTCGGGAGGCTACGGCTGATGCCCACGCTGTTCACCCGCATCATCGAGGGCCAGATCCCGGGCACGTTCGTCTGGCGCGACGACCAGTGCGTGGCGTTCCTGTCGATCAACCCGCTGGCCTCCGGCCACACGCTGGTGGTGCCCATCCAGGAGGTCGACCACTGGGTCGACGCTCCGCCCGAACTGAACGCCCACCTGTTCGACGTGGCCCAGACGATCGGGCAGGCCCTGCAGCGCGCCTTCCCGGAGTGCGAGCGGGTCGGGGTGATCGTGGCCGGTTACGAGATCCCGCACCTGCACGTGCACGTGATCCCCACGTCGTCGATGGGCCAGTTCAGCTTCGCCAACGCCGGCAACGCCACGCCCACCGAACTTGAGGCGGCGGCGGCGGCGATCCGCGCCGAGTTGCGCGCCGCCGGTCGCTCCGAGGTGTCGTCGTAGCCGCTGTCGCGTAGGTGCCGGTGCCTAGGTGCCGGGCAGCTCGCCCTGACCGTCGGCGGCGGCGTCGGGGTCTACCTCGTCGATCAGGTGCGAGTCCTTCTCCCGGACGTTGTTCACGTCGGTCGACACCGGCCGGAGCGTGAGCAGCGACGGCGGTGCCGGCACCAGGAGCTCGCCCAGGGCCACCAAGTCGTCGTTGCCGGGCCGCAACCAGTCGCCCCAGGCCGACGGCGGCAGGATCACCGGCATGCGGTCGTGGACCGGCGCCATCGTCTCGTTGGCCGTGGTGGTGATGATGGTGCACGAGTGCAGCCAGGGCGCGTCGGGGCCGGCCGCCTTGTCCCGCCACGTCTCCCACAGCCCGGCGAAGGCCAGCGGCTCGCCGTCGAGGCGGTTGATGAAGTACGGCTGCTTGCGCTTCTGGCCAGGGCGCTTCTGCCACTCGTAGAAGCCGTCGACGGGGATGATGCAGCGGTGCGACTTGAACGGCCGTTTGAACGCGCCGCTGGTGGCGATGGTCTCGGCCCGGGCGTTGATCATCTTGAGGCCGGTCTTCATCTCTTTGGCCCACACGGGCACCAGGCCCCAGTGGAAGGTCTCGAGTCGGCGCTCCCCCTCGGGGGTCTCGATCACGGCGTAGATGTCGTTGGTGGGCGCCACGTTGTAGCTGGGCGCCAGCAACGACTCCGACAGCGCAGCGTCGAAGTAGGCGGCGATCTGGTCAGGCGGTGACGCGGAGACGAACCGGCCGCACATCTACCGGCGGCGGCCCTTCGACGACGACGGACCCTTCGCGCCGCCGGTGTTGCCCCGGGACCGGCGGATGGCGTTCCAGATCAGCACCACGATGACGGCGCCCACGATCGAGCCGATGATGCCGCTCGGCCGGAGGCTCAGGCCGTCGCCGGCCAGGAGGCTGATGAGCAGGCCGCCCACGAACGAGCCGACGAAGCCGGCGACGATGGCCTGACCCCAGTCGACCGCTTTGCCGCCGCCGACGATGAGCTGGGCAAGCCAACCGATGGCCATGCCGAAGACGATCAAACCGAGCAGGAGCACGGGTCGCACCATAGTGCGGGGCCGCTACGGTCGAGGCGATGCGTCAGCGGTGGCGGGCCTGGGCGGCGGCCGGCGTCGCCGTCGTGGTGGTGGGCGCCGTACCGCTGGTGCTCGACCGCGACAGCTTCCCGCTGTCCACCTTCCCCATGTTCGCCGCCGACATCGACCGGACGCCGTCGATCGACACGGCGGTGGCTGTTCGTGGCGACGGCTCGATTGAACGGCTCTCGCCGGCCGACATCGGCGGCACGACGGTGGTGAACCAGGCCGCCAGCGTGGTCACGACCGCCATCGTGGACGGGCGCGCCGATGAGCTGTGTGCCGCCATCGCGGGGCGGGTGGGTGGCGCGGGGTCCGCTCCCATCGCGGTGGAGGTCGTCACCGAGCGCTACGACGCGGTGCGCTGGTTCGACGGGGAGCGCACCCCCATCGAGCGGGTCGTGCACGCCCGCTGCCCGGTGGCGCCGTGACGGTCACGGAGGGTCGCGCCGCGGTGGTCACGCCCCGCCGGAGCTGGCTGCTGGCCGCCGCGCCGCCGACACGCCTGGCCGCCCTTCGGGTCCTCATCGGCGGCTACTGCGTGATCCGCCTGCTGTCGACCGGACCCAGCCTCATCCAGCTCACCGACCTGCCCGCGCCGCAGTTCGCTCCCGTCGGCGTCCTGTCGTGGCTCAGTGCGCCCCCGGCGCCGGGTCTGGTGATCGCCGGCCTTGTATTCGCCCTGGCCGCCGGCGCGGCGTTCGTCGCCGGCTGGCGCTGGAGGCTGACCGGCCCCGCCTTTGCGGTGCTGTTCTTCCTGCTGTCGACCTACCGCGTGTCGTGGGGCCACGTCAGCCACGCCGATCATCTGCCCGCCTTCCAACTCCTGCTCCTCGGGCTGGTGCCGGCGGCCGACGCCTGGTCGCTGGACGCACGGCGTCGCCGGCGGCCCGCTCCCCCCGACGATGCGCGCTACGGCTGGCCGGTGCGCGTGCTCGCGTTGCTCACGGTGGTCACCTACGTGCTGGCCGGCGTGGCCAAGCTGCGCTACGGCGGCACGAGCTGGCTCGACGGCGACGTCTTGCGCAACCAGGTCGCCACCGATGCCCTGCAGAAGACGTTGCTCGGTGCCACCAGCTCGCCGCTCAGTGGCTGGGTCGCCAACCACGGCTGGGTGCTGGCGCCGGCGTCCATCGCCGCGCTGGCCGTGGAGCTGGGCGCACCGATCGCGCTGCTGGGGGGCCGGTGGCGCGACGGTTGGGTGGCGTCGGCGTGGCTGTTCCACATCGGGATCGCCGCCGTGATGGCCATCACGTTCCCGTACCCGTTGTGCCTCGTCGCCTTCGCCCCCTTCTACGACCTGGAGAAGGGGGTGGCCGCCGTCCAGCGCCGGCGCGTGGGGCAACGCACAGCCAGAGGTCACGTCGCCGCCGCCGGTCGTGCTCACGAAGGTCGGCGCGGCGCTGAGCGACAGTAGCAAGCCGCCGGCAACGGTCGACCCGCCGCCCGCCGGGCTCTAGAACCCCGGCCGGCAACGGCACGAGACGGCCGACGGGTTGGTGTGGTCGGTGACGGCGCCCTCGCCGCTCGCCTGCTCCACGCGAAGTCGCGGTGGGTGGTCGGCGGCCGCCGCCTGGCCCGCTTCTCGGTGCGATACTGCCGCAAATTCGCTACAGCAGCGCGACGAGAAGCAGAGATGCATCGCCACGCCATGTGATCGCCGGCGGCGGGCCCGGCGCGCGCACGAACGACAGGTAGCGCGAATGGCGTCACCGACGAACGTTGTCGAGATGATGGGGAAGACGACCACGGGTCCCGTCGCCGCCGGACATGTCGCGCACCCAACGGCTCGGGCGCTTCTGTCACGCCGATCTCGACTGATGCTCGATCTACGTCACAGAGCCGGCTCGTCTATGGACTCACGTACCAATCGAGCGGCCGACACCACCGCCGACCGCCGTCCACCTGTTGACCGACCAGTACGCCCCGTCGTTTTGGGTACTGGCGGATGCCGAGGGTAACGAGGCGTGCATGTGCACCCGGCAGGCCCGCGACTGATATCAGCGCAGCTGACGCTCCAGGTGGGCCGACAGGGCCGCGATGAGGTCGCTCTGGGCGCCCGCCTCGGGACCGGCCATCGGCCGGTGGCGCCCTACCACGTCGAGGGCCTCGCCGGCGTCGGTGTCCATGGTCATGAGCAGGCAGGCCGCCACGGTGCCGGCGCGCCCGATGCCGGCGCCGCAGTGCATCAACAGGCCCTCGCCGCAGTCGAGCCGCCGCCGGAGCTCGTCGAGGAGCGGCAGCACCTGATCCAGGGCGGGGGCGTGCAGGTCCGGGATGGGGAACCACACGGCGCGCTCGTCGCGATGCGCGGCCAGCCACGCCACGTACTCCGGGTAGCGGTCCTCCAGCTCGTGGCGCTCGTTCAGGCACACGATGGTGGTGGCACCGACTCGGGCGAGGGCGGCCTCGGGATCGGGACCGGTGACGTGCTTGCCGCACAGCCACAGCGCCCCTTCCACCTGCGGTAGCGGAATGACGTCGATGCCCCCATCGCGGGAGCGATGCCGGGGCCAACCTCCTACGGACATCTACTCCGCCACGCGCACGATGCGGGTGCCCACGTTGCCGCCGGCGAGGAGATCGACGAATGCCCTCGGCGCCGACTCGAGGCCGGTGAACTCGTCCTGGCGGGCGATCAGCTCACCGTCGTCGATCCACTGCTTCATGGTGCGGCGGGCCTCGTCGTAGCGGTCGGCGTAGTCGAACACGAGGAACCCCTCCATCCGGATCCGGCTGTTGATGAGGAGGCCGGGAATGCCGCGGGGCCCGGGTTCCGGGTTCGAGGTGTCGTATTGCGACACCACCCCGCAGCACACGATGCGGCCCCGCAGGTTCATGCGGCGCAGCGCGGCGCCCAGGATGTCGCCACCGGTGTTGTCGAAGTAGATGTCGATGCCGCTGCCGCACGCCGCCTTGAACGCGTCGCGGAAGTCGGGCGCCTTGTAGTTCACGGCGGCGTCGAAGCCCAGTTCGCCCGTGAGCACGGCGCACTTGTCGTCGGAGCCGGCGATGCCCACCGTGCGGCAGCCCTTGATGCGGGCGATCTGGCCGACGATGTGGCCGACCGAGCCAGCCGCCGCCGACACGACCACGGTCTCGCCTGGCTGCGGCAGGCCCACGTCGAGGATGCCGAAGTAGGCGGTGATGCCGTTCGTCCCCAGCACGCCGAGATGCAGCGCCGGGTCCCCGCCGGGCTCGACGCGGGTCAAGACGCCGGCGCGGTGCACGGAGTAGTCCTGCCAGCCGGTCGGGCCGGTGACCAGATCGCCCGGTGCCAAGGACGGGTCGTTGGATGCCTCGACGCGGGCCACCCCCGTGCCCGACATCACCACACCGGTCTTGGGTGCGCCGGCGTAGCTGGCGCTGCCCTGAAGCCCGGCACGCTGACCGGCGCCGATGGTGATGGCCAGCGTGCGGCACAGCACCTCGCCGTCGCCCGGCTGCGGCGCGGCTGAGGTGCGCAGCTCGTAATCGGACTCGGCCAGCGCTCCCGTGGGCAGCGACGCGATCAGGATCTGACGATTGTCGGGCATGAAGACCTCCGTGAGCCGCTCGGATCGTACCGACGGCTGCGTAGCGTGGCGCCATGGCCGAGCGACCGATGATGCACCAGGTCCCGACGAGCGCGGCCGGCGACGCCACGCCGGCTCCTTCGGACTCCCGACCCCCGCCCCCGGAGCCGACCCATGCCGAGCGCTGCCGCACGCTGGTGGCGTCGGCCACCCGCGGGTGCCTCTCGACGCTGACCGCCGATCCCGACGGCTACCCGTACGGATCGGTCGCCAGCTACGCCCTCGACGAACGCGGCGACCCGCTCTTCTTCGTCAGCCTCATGGCCGAGCACACGCAGAACGCCATTCGCGACAGCCGGGCCAGTCTCCTGGTGACCGAGCCGGTGCCCGACGGTGCCGATCCCCTGGCCAGTGGCCGGGCCACGCTGCTGGGGCGCCTCACCGCCGTGCCCGAGACCGAGCGGCCGGTCGTGCGCGACCGCTACCTGGCGGCCAACCCGACCTCGGCCTACTACATCGACTTCGGCGACTTCGCCTTCTATCGCCTGGGCGTCGAGAGCATCCGGTACGTGGGTGGCTACGGCCGCATGAGCTGGGTCGATGCCCGTGCGTACGCCGAGGCCGAGGCTGATCCGCTGGCCCCGGCGGCGGCAGGGATCATCGAGCACATGAACGCCGACCACGCCGAGGCCCAGGTGCTCTACTGCCGGTTCCTCGCCGGCTACCCCGACACGACGGCGGCCACCATGTCGGCCGTCGACCGCTACGGCTTCGACATGATCGCTTCCGGGCCTGGCGGCCGCGCTGCGGTGCGGATCGGGTTTCCCGTGCCCTGCGCGACGGGCGACGAGGTCCGCCAGGCGCTCGTCACAATGGTGGCCGACGCCCGGCGCCTCGCCGCGGCCGCCGGATGATCACCCTCGACCCCGGCGACTTCGACTCCTTCGGCGTCGCCGCCGACCTCGTCTTGGCGTTGCGCCGTCACGCGCTCGACGGCGACGTCATCGCGTCGATATCGGCGCCGCCCGGACGCCACCGGTTGCACATCACCGCCCGCCCGAGCGGCCACACCGTGCTCGGGGTGCGCTACGACGACCTCACGCTGTCGCGCCGCAACGTGCTGGCCGAGGCGTTGGCGGCGCGCGGCTGGGACCCCGACGAGGACCACCAGGGCGCCACCCGCCGGTTCCCGCCTGGCACCGAGCACACCACCGTGGTGTTCGAGGTGCTGGAGGTGCTCACCCTGGGCGGCACCCCGGCCGAGCCCCGCACCGTGTCGGTGGTGGACGCCAGCGGCTCGCCCGTCACGCTCGACTGACGCCGCCGGCCTGGTCCTCGGCGCCGTCGTCCTCGTCGGCGTGGGCCTGGAGCGCGTCGGCCAGGTTGCGCAGCGCCCCCACCGCGGCGTGGATGCGCCGGCGGTCGTCGGCATCGAGCCGGGCCAAGGCGTGGGTCAGGAGGTCGGCCCGCTCGCGTCGCCAGACACGCAGGCGCGCCCGCCCGGCGGCGGTCGGCCGCAGCACCGCCGCCCGCCGGTCGTTGGGGGCCTCGGCCCGCTCGATGAGCCCGGTCTCCACCAGGCGCCCAACCAGCGTGCTCACGGTGTTGGGTGCCAACCCCAGCGTCCTCGCCGTGTCGGCCACGCCCATCCCCGGTGACTCCATCACCGCCACCAGCAACTCCAGCTCGGCGTGGGGCAGCGGCGTCTGCACGACGCGGCCCCGCAGCACGCGGCGGGTGACCCGCCGCAGCGCGGTGGTGGCGTCGGTCAGTTCCGCCGCCAGGGTGGCCAAGCCACCGGTCATCACCTCGGTCACCGTCAGGACGCTAACTCTGACTCAGAGGTGATTGCGGTCAGCCCACGAGCTCGAGCAGTTCCGCTCTGTCGGGGCCCGGCAGTGCCACTGGGCCCCTCGCCGGCAAAGGCGCCCACCTTGTCCATGAACCCTGGCCGGGCGAACACTTCCTGCGGCAGGGCGAGGCACGTGATCGTTTCCATCACCCCCCGGAACACGTCGGGATCGTGCCGCACCGACACCGCGACCGCGGTCACCGTGGGGTCGGGCGCCGGTGGCTCGGCGCCACGGCGTAGAGCGTCCATCTCGGCGATCCTGGCCCGATCGGCGGCGATATGGTTCCGGTAGAAGGGCGTGACATCGGCTTCGGTGGCGGCATCGAAGCGCCACACCAGCGCCTCGGGCTCGTCGAGGCCGGCGCGCACCACGTCGCGCAGGCGCTGGGCATGGAGGAGCCCGACGCTGATACCTCGTCCCGCCGAAGGGTTGGTGCACGACCAGGCGTCACCGACGGCCACGACCCCGGTTGCCACGGGCCGACCATCGACGACGAAGCGTCGGTAGCGGTCGAGGATGCCCGCCATGACCACCATGTCGGTGATCGGCTCGCCGTCGAGCCAGTGGGCCTGAAGGGGGCACGCCCGCACGACTTGCTGAAGCGCTCCGGATCACGCAGTCCTTTGAGGGCGGTGTCGGCCGCCGCCGCCCACACGGTCACCGACCAGGTGTCGTTGTCCCCCGGCAGCGTGAGCACGGAGACGGCCACCGGTCCCAGGCCTCGGCCGGCACATCGGGCACCGTCGCCGGATCGCTGTCCAGCACAGTCACGTCATGTCCATCCCGACCGAGCAGCATCGCCGTCGACAGGCCGATGACGCTGCCTCCGCACACGACGATCTCCGCCATGCGGCCACCCCCCGTTTCGTTGCGCTCAGAAGCGTTCCTCAACAAGGTCGAGGTCGTAGAAGGTCGGCGAGCCATCGGTGAGAGCAGCCAGCTTCTGCGCAAGCTCCTGTGTCTCAGGCAAGTTCGAGTTCTCCATCGCCGCTTCGTAGGAGTCGAAGAAGACGATGTTGAGGTAGCGGTCCGGGTCGCTGCGGTCCTGACACAGGAACCCGCGCCGAGCGGTCCGCTTCCCTTCGGTCGCCTTCTCCCAGTCCTCGACGTACTTACGGCCTTCGTCCATGCGCGACGTTCGGAACTCGATGATCTGTACGAAGCCCATACCCCAGCCCCTCTCTTGCGATCGGCCAGGCCACCCGGCCCTCGCAGCGACACGAGCATAGATGGGCCTCTGTGTCCAGGTCCGCACACCAACCACCAACGGCCCAGCAGCCTCAGCCTGCCGCTCGCGGCAGTCCGGAGCACCCAACGCCGCATGGGCCGCAGGTACGAGCTCGGGTCCTCGGAGGCGCGTTTCGATCGGTGACAAATGTTGCCGACGTGCGCCCTACCGGCAGTTGTCAGATCGTTCGTCGACGGTGACGACTTCGAGGGTTGCCCGTGCGACGAGGTCGTATGCGAACGCCTGGCGCGCTGATTGCCGCCAGTCGAGGGCGGCCGACTCGATCACCATCCACGACAGCACCCACGCCACTGTGATCGCGATGCCCGCCGTCACCACCACCAGGCTCTTACCGGCGACGTTGTCGACCGTGCTGGCGAGATAGCCGGCTCCGTAGGCCACCAAGGCGCTGACCACGGTGATCGTCATGCCGAGCGGCAACTGGCGGCGCCCCATGCTGCGGACGGCCATGGCGGCGCGCCAAGACGCCGAGGCCGAGTCGGCCGCCCGTTGACGCAGCGCGGCCTGCGCTCGCGCCGTCGGAACCGTGGACGACGTCCCGGCCGGGAGCAGGACTCGCACGGTCAGCTCGTCGGGCAGGCGCACGGCTGCGCTCAGCGTGAGCGCGAGATCGTCGATACCCGCACGGTACGGCCCGCCACGGGGCACGAACGCGTCGGATCCGGGTTCGCTCAACAGCGCGTCGATGTCATCGAGGTGCAGAACCACGAGACGCTCCCGCTCCAGGCGGGCCAGATCGGCCTCGAGCACCTCGCTCGCGCGCGCTGGGCCTCTTATGCCGGCAACCTAGTGCCGCGGCCAACCTGTCCTCCCGCCCACGTCAACATTCGGCGGGGAATAGTGTGGCGGTCCCGTCGACGGGACACCGGCGACCTAGCGGGGAGCGCGACATGACCTACGCAGTGGACTTCGTCAACGTCTCCACCGTCGGCCTGGAGCCGTCGCCGGTGGCGGCTGCGCTGGCGGGCCTGCGGGCGAACGAGGCTCGCTACTTCAAGAACAAGTACGACCATGTCTTCACGGTCGAACCGGCCGCCAAGGCCAGGAATGCCATTGACTGGGTGCACAGGATCCTCAAGGAGGAGCGCGACATCGTCATCGCTTCGCCCCCGCTTGAGGCGACGACCTTCCAGGTCGAGAACATCCGGTGGACCTACGTGTTCTACGAGAGCGGGCTCTCGATCAACGTCCTGTATCCGCTCGAGGAACCGAAGAAGCGTGCGGTCGGGTTCAAGCTCTCCGAAGGGATGGACGTGCCGGCCGAGCTCGGCTCGTTCAAGTTCGCGCGACAGAAGTCGAAGCTGGCGGGGACGATCCGCGGCTCGTACTTCGTGATCAAGGGTGAGTACTGAGCGCGTCACCGCGTCCACGCCGACCTCGACGGCACCGGCTCGGTGAGCGAGTCCCTGGACAGTGATCGCATTACCGGCGCTGGCCTGCGACTTGTCCGCGGTGCCGCTCCAGGTCCGCGACCGCCGGGAAGACTGCGCAGGTGGGCGAAGACGTCACCAAGTGCGGTCTCGTGAGCGTCGGCTACGAAGGTCGATCCGTCGACGAGCTCATCGATGTCCTCCGCCGCTACGACGTGTCGCTCCTCGTGGACGTGCGCCTCAACGCCATCAGCCGGCGGCCGGGGTTCAGCAAGCGGGCGCTCGCGGAGGCGTTGCATGCCGCTGGCATCGAGTACCGCCACGCTCCCGAGCTCGGGAACCCGAAGGACAACCGAGTCGCGTTCCGGGCCGGCCACCCGGACGCGCGAGCGCGCGTGCAGGAGCACGTCGCCGCCAACCCAGCCGCCGTGGCGGAGATCGCCGCCGAGGCGAGCCATCGCGTGGTGGCGCTTCTGTGCGTGGAGCGATGCCATGACTCGTGCCACCGCAGCTGCGTTGCCGCCGCCACCCTCGAGCAAGCGCCGGGGCTCCCGCTCGTCTTGGCCTAGGACCGGCGACTTCGACTCCTTCGGCGTCGCCGCCGACCTCGTCTTGGCGTTGCGCCGTCACGCGCTCGACGGCGACGTCATCGCGTCGATATCGGCGCCGCCCGGACGCCACCGGTTGCACATCACCGCCCGCCCGAGCGGCCACACCGTGCTCGGGGTGCGCTACGACGACCTCACGCTGTCGCGCCGCAACGTGCTGGCCGAGGCGTTGGCGGCGCGCGGCTGGGACCCCGACGAGGACCACCAGGGCGCCACCCGCCGGTTCCCGCCTGGCACCGAGCACACCACCGTGGTGTTCGAGGTGCTGGAGGTGCTCACCCTGGGCGGCACCCCGGCCGAGCCCCGCACCGTGTCGGTGGTGGACGCCAGCGGCTCGCCCGTCACGCTCGACTGACGCCGCCGGCCTGGTCCTCGGCGCCGTCGTCCTCGTCGGCGTGGGCCTGGAGCGCGTCGGCCAGGTTGCGCAGCGCCCCCACCGCGGCGTGGATGCGCCGGCGGTCGTCGGCATCGAGCCGGGCCAAGGCGTGGGTCAGGAGGTCGGCCCGCTCGCGTCGCCAGACACGCAGGCGCGCCCGCCCGGCGGCGGTCGGCCGCAGCACCGCCGCCCGCCGATCGTTGGGGGCCTCGGCCCGCTCGATGAGCCCGGTCTCCACCAGGCGCCCAACCAGCGTGCTCACGGTGTTGGGTGCCAACCCCAGCGTCCTCGCCGTGTCGGCCACGCCCATCCCCGGTGACTCCATCACCGCCACCAGCAACTCCAGCTCGGCGTGGGGCAGCGGCGTCTGCACGACGCGGCCCCGCAGCACGCGGCGGGTGACCCGCCGCAGCGCGGTGGTGGCGTCGGTCAGTTCCGCCGCCAGGGTGGCCAAGCCACCGGTCATCACCTCGGTCACCGTCAGGACGCTAACTCTGACTCAGAGGTGATTGCGGTCAGCCCACGAGCTCGAGCAGTTCCGCGAGCGGGCGCGACGACGCTCGGGCCGGCTTCGGGACCGAACGAGATCGGGTCGCGATCGGCCCGAGAACAGCGGCCGTCATCGTCTGGTGGTGATGCCGACCCGCATTGTCGTGACCATCATCGTTGAGGGCGCCGCGGCGCTCCATGATGAAGCCGCACTGCCGACCTACGCGGTCCACGTTGAGAAGGACCCGGCGAACCAGACGACCGAGCCGTCGGTCGAGTGGGCGCCGGGTGGCACGACCGTTCGTACGGGAGGGCGGGCATGGCTGCTCGGCGCTGTCGCGGCAACGCTTGTCGCCGTGCTGCTGATCGCGACGACCGTCACGCGGCACTCGGAGCCCGATCCGGCGGCGGCATCCATAGCTCCGACGAGTGCTCCCACGTCGGTGACCGAACTCGGCGTCGTCGACAGCAACGATGGCTCGCTCCTCGGACCGGCCGAACTCGCCGCGTCGACAGCGACGTTGGGCTGCCGCTCGAACCGGCCAACCCAGTACCTCCGGACGGCCGAGGACCACTCGTCGGCCCACCAAACGTCTGGTCGGCGGTCGTCCCGATGGCGGCAGGGTCGGCGCCTGACCCTACGGCGGACGCGACGAGCTGCCGCTCGTGACCTCGACGGGCTACGGCCTCGAGGCCGCCAAGGCCAGCACCGCGTCGATGTCGAGGCTCGGCGCCCGTTGCTCTAGCTCCTTCAGGTCGTCATGCGAGAGCTGGGCGCCGAGCCGCTGCAGGAGATCGTGGAGCGACGCTGCCATCTGGGGGCCCGCCGGCGAGCGCAAGGTCGCCAGGGCGATGATTGCGGCGTCGGCGGGCCGATCGAGGACAGCCAGCACTTCCGCGATCCTCCCGAACTCCATCCAGGCGTGGAGTATCCACCCGCCGCGCTGGCGAGCCTCGGCGAACCTGAGCAGATGGTCCAGGACGTCCTGGGGCGGAGCGCCGAGAATCATCGAGTAGAAGCACTCCATGGTGGCGGCGTCCCCCTCGATGAACCGGTTGCGCACACCGGTGGCGAGACGAGCGGCGTCGCCGAACAGTGTGTGGGCGATCGGTGGCTCCATCATGTGCGAAACAGCGTGGAACATGGAGCAGTAGGCGAGGAGGGTCGGGTTGCCCATCACCCTCGCGATCGCCATGGCGCGTGACGCCGGTTCCTTGGCGGAATCAATCCGTCCAGCGAACACGTTCGTCGCCGCGAGGTTGGAGAGCCACACCGCCCGGAGAAATGGGTCATGGTCCAGCGACTCGGCCGTCGCGGCGGAGACGTCGATCGCACCGGTCAGGTCGCCGACCCACGCGAGGCCGGTGGCGAGCGCCCACGCCGGGAGGCGGTCGAATGCGGGTTCGGAGGCCGACCCGAGGGCGGAGGCTCGCCGCCCCAGGGCCACCGCCTCGTGGGCGTCGCCGAGGGCCCAGGCGGCGACACCGGCGGCACCGAGCAGGGAGGCCTGCTGCGGGTGCGGGACGTCGTCAAATCGACGGCTCGCCTCCAGGATCCAGCCCAGCGCTTCTGGCCGGCGCCAGAAGGCGTCGAACACGAGGTGACTGGCGAGCTGGATCGCCGCCGACGGATCGTCACGTTCGAGCGTCCGATGGAACGCCGCTCGAATGTCGGGCCACTGTTCGTCGACGCGCTGCACCCATGCAAGCTCGTCGGGACCGCGCAGACCCAGACGGGCCTCGGCCACGGCATCAAGGATCCACGCGAGGTGACGGTCCATCACGTGGTCGGCCTCGCCATGGGACACGAGCAGGTCGCGCCCGAACTGCCGAGTGGTCTCGAGGAGTCGATACCGGCCGGCGTCGTGTTCGACCAGCGACGCCTCGACGAGTTCGCCGATCGCATCGTCGACGCCGGTCCGGTCGATGGTGCCGCCGCCGGCGACGAGCTCACATGCGCCGAGGGAGAACGATCCGGCAAAGACCGATACCCGAGTGAACACTCCTTGCACCGCTGGCTCGAGGAGGTCGTAGGACCATCGCAACGCGCCCCACAGTGTCGACCGCTCCCCCTCCACGCCGGGAGGCTCGATGAATCTGAGCTGGTCCGTCATGCGGGCAAGGACATCGGTCGGCGTCATCGTGCGGCATCGGCCGGCGGCGAGCTCCAGGGCAAGCGGCACCCCGTCGAGCCTTCGTGCGATCTCCTCGAGCGCTCCTTGCTGGCCTCTGTCGTCATCGAAGGAGTTGCCGATCCGTTCGGTGAGCAGTTCGAACGCCGGGGCACCGACGCCTCCGACTCGGAGGGGACGGACTGCGACAGTGCGCTCGCCGCGCAGCCCGAGGCGATGGCGGCTCGTCGCCAGCACTCTGACATTCGGGCAACGTCGCAGCAGTCCACCGACCAGCGCCGCGGTCGAGGCGAGCACGTGCTCGCAGTTGTCGGTCTACGAGGAGGACGTGACGTGTACCCAACGCTTCGGCGATCACGTCGACGACGTCAGCGTCTCGCCGCTCCCGGACGCCGAGTACGGCGGACACCATCGGACCCACGTCGCGACCGGGATCGAGCGTCGCCAGGTCGACCCACCACGCACCGTCGGAGAAACCGCCCTCGACGGTGGATGCGACGGCCAGCGCCAGCTCGGTCTTGCCGACGCCGCCTGAGCCCGTCAGCGTCACCAGTCGCTCACCGTGAACGAGGGCCGCCACCGCGGCGACGTCGTGGTCGCGTCCGATGAGACGGACGGTCGCGACCGGTAGGTGCGCTCCTCTCCCCGAGCTCGACGCCGCTTCGTCGATCGGTGGTGCCGGCACGCCGGCCGGGCCTCCCAGCAGTACCGCACGCTCGGCCGCCACCAGCGCTGGACCCGGTTCGATCCCGAGCTCCTCCACCAGCAGCGTACGGGCCCGCCGGTAGGCCGCCAGCGCATCGGCCTGACGACCGGCGGCCGCCAGCGCCTGGATGAGAAGGACCCAGCGTTCCTCCCGATACGGCTGGGCGACCGTCATCGAGGTCAGCTCGGCGATCAGCGGACCGCTGGTGCCCGCTTCGAGGCCTTGTCGGGCTCGGTCCTCCTCGGCCGTCCAGAAGAGCTCCTCCAGACGGGCGCGGGCCGCCACGGCCGGCGTCCAGTCCTCCAGGTCGGCGTAGGGCGGACCTCTCCACAACCGGAGGGCATCGTCGAGACCCTGCCGAGTGTTCACGGCCCGTTCGAAGACGTCGACGTCGAGCACGACAGCGTCGGTGTTCAGCCGGTAGCCGCCGACATCGGTGAGGATCCGTTCCTCACCCAACCTCCCGCGCAGTCTCGACACCGATGTCGCCAAGGCGTGCCGGACTCGCTGAGGCACCTCGGAGCCGAAGACCCCATCGGCGAGCGTGTCCCAGGGCACCGTCCGGCCCGCATGGAGCGCCAGGACCGCCAAGAGTGCGCGCTCGCGCCGGGAAAGCCGAATGGGGTGCTCGTGTTCCGACGCATCGATCGGCCCGAGCACCCGGACGAACATGTGCAGACAGTAGTGAGAACTGGTGTCGTAAAGGTGCGGTCGAGAAGCGTGAAGCCCCCGGCGTCAGGTCTGGCCGACGACCTCGCACACATCGGCGCTGATGAACGTGGCCGGCGCGTCGGGCATGTCGCGCAGGCTGCCAAAGATGGCCGCCGCGCCCCTGGCGTTGTCCTCGCTGTCGAAGAGCCAGAACGAGTGCTGGACGAGGTCACCTTCCAGTGGCCGCGCCCAGTAGCCGCCGGCCGAGCCGGGAAGCCCCTGGAGCATCGCCACACCCCCCCGCTCTCGGAGCATGGCGAGGGTCTCGTCTTCCCGGCCCGGTGTGATCATGACTCGGCCTATGAGTGCGTGCACTGGGATCCCCTTCCCGGCTTGCCCCCCGACGCCGTCCATCCTGTGCTTCTTGGCGGTCGCGCGCTACCCCTTGACGGCGACGAGGAGGTCGTGCTCGAAGGCGTTCTGCTCGCCGACGTGCAGCGCGGCGAACGCCTTCACACAGCCCGCAGGCCGCCGATGTCGAGTACGTCGTCACCGACGATCATCGGCGTCCGTTCGCCGAGCAGGGCTTCGTCCACCTTCCCGGGCTGCTGTCGGGGCAGGAGATCGCCGCGCTCGAAGTGGACTACGACCGGTTCCTGCGCCGAGAGATCGCCGTCGAGGGCAAGGACTTCTGCGACATGGCGGGTGACTACGGGCGTGACCCACCCGACTACTCCATCGTCAACGTGATGCTGCCGCGCCGCTACTTCCCGGCATGGGTCGACAACATCTTCGAGCGTCGCAGCGCCTCGGTCGCCAGGCAGCTCTGCAGCGAGGGCATGGAGATCGACTACGACCAGTTGCTGGCCAAGCAGCCGTACAAGACCGACGCCGTGTTCGCTTGGCGTCAGGACATGGCGTACTGGCCGGACACCTCGGACACCAGGACGGCGACCGTGTGGCTGGCGATCGACGACTCCACGGTGGACAACGGGTGCATGCGGTTCGTGCGCGCCACCGCCCACGAACCCGCCCTGCGGCCGCACGCACCGGTGTACGGCGGGCGAGGTACGTCGCACGCGCTCGGCACGGTCTTGCGCGATGAGGACGACGTCGTGGTGATGCCGATCTCGCGCGGCGACTGCACTGTGCACAACGAACGGGTCATGCACGGCTCCGGTGGGAACAACACCGCGGGCTTCCGCCGCGCCTACATCCTTGCCTTCCGTAGCGCCGAGACCATCTCGACCGAGCGGGAGCTCGGGTTCACCCATAGCCACAACGACGCCACCGACGTGCTCGACGCCGTCGGCGTGGACGGCCGAACCCGCCGGGCGTAGTCAGCGCAGGTCGTTGTTCGGCGTGCGGTCTCCGCCGAGCCACCGCTGCAGTTCGGCGTGAGCGTCGTCTCGGCGCCGCGCACCGATCTGGTCGATGTCGGCGGCGTCGCAGGTGAACTCCACCGTGAGGCCGTCTGGGTCGTTGATGTAGAGCGACCGGCAGTACCCGTGGTCGACCACGCGATAGGGCACCTCATGGCCCTCGAGCCGCCGGATCAGACCGGATTGTCCGTCGGCGTCGACGGCCAGCGCCACGTGATTCAGCGACTGGGCCGTCGATGCGAACAGCTCGGCATGGTCGTCAGCGTCGGCGAACTGGAAGAACGCGAGGGCCGAGCCGTCGGCCAGGCTGAAGAAGGTGTGGCAGTACTCCCGTTCCTTGCCCCGGATGTTCTCTCGTTCGCACCACGTTGCGACGAGCGGCATGCCCAGCACGTCCTCGTAGAAGTGCCGCGTGCGTTCCTGGTCGGCCACGACGTACGCGTGGTGATGCAGTCGCCGGGGAACGATGGTCGATTCCACGTTCACGATTCCCGTGCCGCCCTCAGCGCTTCATCGCCGCGTTCGTCTCGCCCTGATGCTTGGCCGTCCACGACGCAAGCGCTTCGGCCTGCTGCTCGAACAGCTCGCCCTTGCGGGTGCGGGCGCGACTCTCGGCGTCCTGCAGGCGGGCCGACTGCCGCTGGAACTGCGGGAACACGTAGCGCGACAGCAGCTCGTAGGAGTGGATCGTGGCCTCCGGGTTGGCCCACTCGTGCGACATGCAGAGGTAGGCGCCGAAGCCGCCGTTCGACTGCTTGTGGAGCCGGTCGATCTGATCGATGGCGTCCTCCACCGTCCCGATGGCCCCGACCCCGCTGTCGTGCACCCACTGAATGCGCTCCTGCAGCGTCTCGCCCTGGGGCGTGAACTGCGGTACCGCCGCCGTGTTCTGCAGGTAGTCGAACCAGTCCTCGATGCCGTGCTCGACGTCTCGCATCGCCTGCTCACGCGTTTCGGCGATGTGCATGATCCCGACCAGTCGCCACTTGTCGCGGTTGGCCGGTTGATTGAACTCGGCGGCGCGCTGCTCGAGGACGTTCCAGTGCATGGCGAGCACGTCGACGTCCTGGACGAGGGTGGCGCCCACCGACAGCATGCCGATGCCGTGCTTGCCGGCGATGCGCGGCCCTGACGGCGAGGCGATGGCGGCCACGGCGACGTCGAAGTCGCTGTAGGGCGCGAGCTGCGTCTTGGCATTGCGCAACGTGTAGCGGTCGGTCTCGATGGAGATCGGCTCGTCGCTCCGCAGCAGGTGCATGAGGACGTCGGTGCCCTGCTCGAGGTAGGCCCGCTGGTCGCGAGGATCCATGCCGATCATGTCGGCGTCGGTGGGTAGCGCGCCCGGGCCGAGCCCGAGCATGAACCGGCCGCGGCTCAGGTGGTCCAGCAGGATGGCTCGGTCGGCCACCCACAGCGGGTTGTGGTACGGCAGCGAGAGCACGCCCGTGCCCAGCTTGATGTTCCGCGTGCGCTCCAAGGCGACGGCGCAGAAGACCGTCGGGTCGGCGATGATCTCGTGCCCGGCCGAGTGGTGCTCGCCGATCCAGGCTTCGTCGTAGCCGAGCTGGTCGAGGCGCTGGATCAGCTCCAAGTCCCGCTCCAGGGCCGCCGTCGGGTTGCCGTTGATGGCGTGGAAAGGAGCCAGAAAGATGCCGAACCGCATGTCATCAGCCATCGCGTCCCCCTCGGGAGAGTGAAGCGCCGATCCCCTCCGGCGCCCTCCCGTTTTCTATCACCACGGCTTGACCGTTCGGCACCTCCCGCCTGAGCCGTCGTGCCGTGTCATCTCACAGTCCGTCGGGTCAGGCTCGATCGATCGCCGGCGGGGTGTACGTATTCATGGCGACGTCGCTGCCGGCGACCACGCCGTAGACGCGGAGCATGACGTTGAAGGCACGGGTGGACACCGGGAGCCAGTTCGCCTCGGGCACCCCGGCCGGCTTGGTCTTGGACATGTAGATCGAGATCGAGCCGTCGGGGTTCTTTGCCAGCCCGGACGTGTAGCTGGCCACGACGTACTTCGGGATCGGGTTCGGGATCAGTTCGATGGCATTCGGTGTGTAGGCGGTGAGCGACCAGAAACGCGATGCTTCGGGTTCGCCTCCGTCGGCGATGTGTCCGGGCTTGAACGTCATGACGTAGCCGTCCGCGTTGGCGCCGTCGAGTGGGGCCCCTTTGCCGTCGACGAAGGCGTGGTAGTAGGCGGCCGTGCTGATGTCGTTGCAGAACTGGCAGAACTCGGTGATTGACGACCGGTCGACCACGCTGTCGCCCCATTGGCCGATGTTGGTGAAATGGACCCAGTTGGTGCGCCCGACGTTCTCCAGGTAGTTGTCCAGGATGGCGGTATGAGCCGAGCGGGCGCCGACGCCGAACCTGGCCCGGGCGAGCGGCCCGAGGTTCGTGCCGTCGCCGAACAGTGCGTTGAAGTCGTCGGCCAGCTTCTGGTCCTGGGGCGACAGCGGCGGCGTTGTGCTCGCTGTCACCGACGGCCGCCTGCAACTGCTTCAGGAACGTGATGGGCAGGACCCGGATCAGCGTGTCGGCGATCGTCTTCACGGGCAAGGCGAACTCGGCCACCGGTCGAATCTGGGTGGGAACGTCGTTGATGGCCAGGTTGGCGCGAAACGTCGTGGCCTCGGCTGTCTCGTCGACACCGTTGCTGAACTTGTCCGCTCGGAAGATCATGATCATGAACTGCAACGGCAGGTGGACGGTGTTGTAGCCAGGGAGGTCGCCGCCGCTGTAGTTGGGGCCGACGAGGGCGTAGACCATGGTGGGCGTCGTATCGCCGGCCGCCTTGGACGGGATGCCCGACGGGTAGGTGTTGCCGTAGGGGTCGAGGAAGAGCACGGAGTAACCGGCCGGCGTCGCCGGCACGGTCACGATCACCGGGTCCCCACTGACGTCGATCGGCGAGCTGGCGTACAGGGTGTCGTCGTTGATGGCGACGACACCCTGGTAGAGGGGCGAGATCGTTTTCGGCCCGATCAACCTGTTGTGCGGCGCGACCTGAAACTGGAAGTGGGTGAACCACAACGGATAGAAGTTCTCGACGTACTTCTCGGTCGTGGAGACAATGTCCGTGCCGGCGCTGTTTCCCGTCGCGCTCGCCGCGCCAGCGGGGAGAATCAGAGCGAGTACGGCCACGAGCGTTAGGGAAACCACCGAAGCGACCAGGCGGGTCGCCCTCGTCGCAACTCGATCATGCCCATGCATCGTTTTGCCTCCGGTTCTCTCGACGGACCCCGTGAACAGCGCGCGGACGATACGACGAGACCGGCCGCGAGTTGTTGCACATGCGTCCCAAACCTCGGACCGCGATGGAACGCCGCGGGTGGAGAGCGGCGCCGATCTGGGACGCACATGCAACGCCTCGCACCGGCGCGGTCGTACGGTCGAAAGACGCTGACAGACGAAAGGATGTTCGTGGAAACACTCACCTTGGCCGACGGCCGGCACCTCTCCTACGACGTCTATGGTGATCCCAACGGCGTCCCTGTGATCTTCAGCCACGGCTTGTCCGACTCCCGGCTCATCCGCAACCCCGACGAGGAGCTGACGAGGTCCATCGGCGTCCGGATGATCGCCGCCGATCAGCCCGGAGTCGGGGGCTCCACGCCGCAGCGGGGCCGCAGGATGGTCGACTGGGGGGCGGACATGGAGGAGCTCGTCAATTCGCTCGGTATCGACACCTTTGCCGTTGCCGGGCACTCCGGTGGTGGCCCCCACACGTTGGCGGTCGCAGTCCGCATGCCGGACCGGGTGACGAAGGGCGTGCTGGCGTCACCCGTGGGGCCGTTCGATCAGGATGGGTTCGCCCGGATGCTGGTCATGAAAGACCTCAAGCTGATCGTCAAGCTCCGCCATTTTCATCACGTCATCAGGTGGGCGTACAAGTCCGACGTCAAGAAGGCCAAGAAGGACATCGGGTCGTTCGTGGAGGCGATGGCGGAGAGCGATCCGTCAGATGCCGACACGTTTCTGTCCGTTCCCGCCCAGCGCGAGATGTTCGAGGCGAACTTCACCGCCGGACTCATGCAGGACGAGGAAGGGCTCTACGAGATGACAATGGCGCTGTGGAACTGGGGGTTCGATCTCGAAGACGTCACCCAGCCGTTCGACGTGTTCTACGGCGACGCCGACGACATCATCTCCCCGGCGATGCCCAAGCATGTCACGGACCGCCTGCCGCGCGGCACCGCCCACGTGTGGCCGGATGCCGGCCACTACGGCTTCGTCGACCGGGAGCGATGGTGCCAGTTCCTGGGCGCTCTCGTTGCGTAACAGCAGTCGCCGCGGTACGCCCCGCCCTTCTCTCCGCGCCGACCTGGACGGTCTTCTAGACTTTGCCCGTGTCCGCTGAGGTGGAGAGGCTCCCGGTCCTGGTGTTCGACGAGCCCTCGATCCCGGCGGAGCACCAGTTCGACGTCTTTCACGACACTACCGCTCCGCTGTTCGACACTCGCCTGCTCGCCGGTGGCGCGCCAATTCACGCCGGTGCAACGGACTACCTGGTGGATGACCTCGTGGTGAGCCGGCTGCAATACGGGCCACAAGCATTCCGTCGAACGCGTCGCCACACCGCCGTCGCCGGCGACTGCGTGGCGGTGCAGCTCTACTATCAGGGAGGGCTGCGGGGCCGGATTGGTGATGATTGCACCCTTGAGATCGATCCGCGCCATGTCGCCATCGTCGACCTGGCCCATCCGTTCACGTGCTGGAGCGACGACAGCGACGTGATCTGGGTCACCATCCCGCGTGCTCGCCTCGGCACGGCGATGCCGTCGGGTCGCGTGGGGATCGTCAAGTATCACCAACAGTCGCCGCGAGGGCGAATATTGACGGCGGCCGTCGAGCATCTGTGGGGCGATGCCATGACGGCCCGCCGAGCGCAGGCCCCCCTCCTTGCGGCCCGGATCATCGACGCCGTCGGAGCCGTACTCCGACCAGGCGACTTCGCCCCCGGTGACGACAGCCTGTCGCTCGCCATGAAGGACCACGTCAAGGCCAACCTCGCCGATCTCTCTCTGGGAGCGGATTCGCTGCGATCGACGTTCTACTGTTCGAGGTCCTCGCTCTATCGACTGTTCCAGGCCGACGGAGGTGTCGCCGCCTACATGCGGGACCAACGCCTACTGCGCTGCTTCGATGAGCTCACCCAACCAGCGACGGCGGACACGTCGATCTTCACCATCGCAACGCGATGGGGGTTCGAGAACCCAAGCCATTTCAACCGGCTGTTCAAAGCCAAGTTCGGGTTCCCGCCGTCCGTGGTCGCGACCCATCATCGCGACCTGTCCACACCACGTCGCAGGCCGCATTTTGCGTCCGCCCAGATCGTGGCGTTCCACGCATGGGCCGCGGCTCTCTGACGCCCCTTGGCAGGACTGGAGGCTCATTGACCGCCGCCATCGAGGACTACGCACTCATCGGGGACACGTCGACCGTCGCTCTTGTCGATCGGAGCGGTTCGGTGGACTGGTGGTGCGCGCCACGAATCGACTCCGCTGCGTGCTTCGCCGCCCTGCTCGGACGACCCGAGCATGGGCGTTGGCAGATGCGGCCCTCGAGCCGAGCCGCAGACCACGACACGCCGGTACGTGGACGGCACACTCATCCTGGAGACCGAGTTCCAGACGGTTGATGGCACGGTGGCGGTTGTCGACTTCATGTCGCCGAGCGATGCACACCCGTCGATCTACCGGATCGTGGAAGGTCGATCCGGTGTTGTGGACATGGATCTCGAGCTCATCGTCTGCTTCGACTACGGCTCGGTCGTGCCCTGGATCCAAGCGACCGATGATGGGCTGGCGTTCGTTGGCGGGAAGGACGCTCTCTACTTCCGCAGCCCGGTAGCACTGGAGGACCACGACTCGACCACGCAGCGCCTCCTTCAGCGTCGCCGCGGGCGAGTCTCGCACCTTCTCTCTCACATGGCATCCGTCGCACACGGCGCCGCCGATCCCGCTCGACGTCCAGGCCGCCTTTCACCGGACCCGGACGTGGTGGCTGGACTGGATCGCCGTCTGCACCTATGGGGGCGAGTGGCGCGAGGACGTGATCCGTTCGCTCGTCACGCTCAAGGCGCTCGCCCATAACCCGACCGGAGCGATCGCCGCCGCCGCCACGACATCGCTACCCGAACAGCTCGGCGGGGTCCGCAACTGGGACTACCGGTACTCCTGGCTGCGGGACGCGACCTTCACGCTGCACACCTTGCTCGTGTGTGGCTACGCCCAGGAGGCGACAGCCTGGGCTCGGTGGCTGGTGCGGGCGGTGGCCGGCAATCCCGACGACATCCAGATCATGTACGGCGTCGCCGGCGAACGCCGGCTCACCGAGCTCGAGTTGCCGTGGCTTCCCGGCTACGCCAACTCGAAGCCAGTGCGCGATCGGGAACAGCGCCAGCGAGCAGTTCCAGCTCGATGTCTTCGGCGAGGTCATGGATGCCGCCTTCACCGCCGTCAACGCCGGACTCCCCCTGCAGGCCGGCTTCGGTGACAGCCTCGGGCTGAAGCTGCTCGAACACCTCGAACGGGTCTGGACCGAACCCGACGACGGCATCTGGGAGGTTCGGGGCCCGAGACGCCACTTCACCCACTCAAAGGTGATGGCGTGGGTCGCGTTCGACCGTGCCGTGCGCATGGCCGAAGCGCGTGGCCGCGGCGGCGCGGACGTCGATCGGTGGCGAGCGGCGCGGGAGTCGATCCACGCCGAGGTGTGCACCCGGGCTGGAGTTCGACGCGCGGCAGCTTCGTGCAGTACTACGGCGGCGAGTCCCTCGACGCCAGCCTTCTCATGATGGCCCCCGTCGGGTTCTTGCCGCCCACCGATCCCCGGATCGTGGCCACCGTCGAGGCCATCCAACGTGACCTCGTGACCGACGGGTTCGTGCGCCGCTACGAGATGCCGGCGGACACGCTCGGTCGACGGCCTCCCGCCCGGCGAGGGCGCCTTTCTCATGACCACGTTCTGGCTGGCGGACAACCTTGCCCTACTCGGCCGCACGGACGAGGCGCGCGAGATCTTCGAGCGCCTCCGCGCCGTCCGCAATGACGTCGGCCTGTTCGCCGAGGAGTACGACCCGGTCGCCGGCTGCATGGTGGGGAATTTCCCGCAGGCCTTCTCCCACGTGGCCTTCGTCAACACCGCAGCCAACCTTTCGCTTGGCCGACACGGGTCCAGCCCGCGCTCGCGCGCGCGGCGTGAGAGCCTTCCGCGGCGGGGTGACGACGGCTGGCGGCGGACGCACGCTCCGTCTTCTCGCCCTCGCCGTGCGCGGCGGCGATGGGAGGACTGCTGCTCGGCTGGCTGACCGCAGGGGTGTTCTGGGGAATCGGCGAGCTCGTCGATCTGGTGTGGACGGACCTGCCCGACTGGCTCGGCATCCACACGCGGTGGTATCCGCTCGTGGTTTGCAGCCTGGGCGGATTGCTCGTCGGGCTCGGACAGAAGTATCTCGGCGACCATCCTGCCGAGCTCAACCAGACTGCTGTCCCACGATGCCGGCACAGCTGGCTTCGACCTTCGCATCTTTCCCCAGGCGCTCTACATGCTCGTCGTGACACTGACGTTCGGTGGTGCGCTCGGTCCCGAGCTGCACTCGTGTACGTCGGTGGCACGATCGGTCTCGCTGTAGCCCGACGTCTCGGATCGGCCGAGGCGACCTCGAGCGCCCACGACGTTGTGATCGCCGCGGTGTTCGGCGCCATGTTCGTGTCGCCGCTCGGTGGTGCGGCCACCGCCGTCGAAGATCCCGCGGGTGCCGCCGTGCCGCGGGCCGAAGCGCGTCGGCCTTGCCGTCATCGCCGGTATCGCCGCGGTGGTCGCGTTCGCCATGCTGCCCACACCCGGGCTGGCCGTGGTCGCCGACTGGCCGGCTTACCTCCCTCCCCGCAATGGGACCGACGCGCTCTGGGGCGGCGCGCTGGGCCTCGTCGGCGCCGGCATCGGCGTCGTGTACTTGTGGCTCCACGCAGCCCTCGAACGTTCGCGCGCTCGGGTCAAGGGCAACGTCCGTACCGGCGCTGCTCGGTGGCATCGTTCTTGGGCTGCTGGGCTCGTGGACGACACTGGTGCTCTTCTCGGGCCAGGACGGGCATCGAGGAGCTGGCCAACACCGTGGGGTCACGCTCGTCGCTCGATCTGGCCGGCCTGGCCATCGGGGAAGCTGCTCCTTGTGCCGCTGCTGCTGGCCCTCGGGTGGAAAGGCGGTCACTTCTACCCGATGTTGTTCGTTGCCAGCGCGACCGGTCTGTGCCTGGCGTCGAGCGTCGACGCCCTCGAACCCGTCGTGGCCGTCGCCGCCGTGAGCGCCGGAGTCCTGGTGGCGGTCCTGCGGCGGCCAGTCGCCGCCGCGCTCCTTGTCCTGCTGGTCGTCCCGGCGAGCGTGCTCGGCGTCGCCGCGGTAGCAGCGGCCGCCGCCTTCGTAGCTCTTCGGCTGGCCGGACACCGGTCGAAACCTTCAGGGCTCGGATGATGCGCCCTGCCGCCGTCAAGCGCTTCGGGGGCGCGGCCGTCGGCCCTGGTCACGAACGTCGCTCCGGACGGCCCGACCCAGTCAGGGCAGTATGGGTAAGACATGGAGCGGCGTCACCGAGGAGTCCAAGGCCATCGACTGGGCTGCTGGATGGCGAACTTTGGGTGACGTCGGATGTGTCGTTGTGGTCTGCCCCGGCCATGACAGTGGAACGGAGACGGTTCCTGCCCCTGCTTTCACTCGACTTCGGTGTGCGCGGACGTGGGTTTCTGTGAATGCCAATGCTGATTGAGGCGGCCGGGACGACCGACATCGAGGTCGCCGAGTCGGTGATCGTCGGCTTGCTGTTCGTGGCGGCCCTGGTGGCGATCGCGGTGAGCCGGGTCCGGGTCCCCTACACGGTCGCGTTGGTGGTCGTCGGCCTGGTGCTAGGCGTCAGCGGGGCGTTCTCGTCGGTCGATCTGACGAGCGAGCTGATCCTTCTCGTTTTCCTGCCGCCCTTGCTTTTCGAGGGGGCGTTCAACATGGAGCTGGTCGTGCTGAAGCGACGGTGGAAGCAGGTGGCCGTGCTGGCCTCCGTAGGCACGATCATCGCCGCCGCGGCGATCGCGGCGCCGCTGGTCTTCGTTCCGGGGATGGCGCTGGACCTGGCGGTGGTCTTGGCGGTGATACTCGCTCCCACCGATCCGGTCAGTGTCCTGGCAGTGTTCAAGGAGGCGGGCGTCGGTGTCGGATTGCGGACGTTGATGGAGGGCGAATCCATCTTCAACGACGCGTTGGCGATCGTGCTCTACCTCATAGCGGTGGAAGTCGCCTTCGGCGACAACCCGCTCACCGTGCAGCACGCTGCGTTTGAGTTCGGCACCGAGGTGGTGGTCGGCACCGCCGTCGGGGTTGGTGTCGGCTTCGTGGCTCACCGGTTGATGGCCACCTTGGACGATCATCTCGTGGAGATCACCCTGTCACTCGTGACCGCGTATGGGGCATACCTCCTCGCTGATCGGCTCGGCGGTTCGGGTGTCATCGCCGTCGTCGTGGGCGCGCTGCTGCTCGGCAACTACGGCACCCAGCGAGCGATGTCGGCGTCGTCTCATGTGGCGATGACCGATTTCTGGGAGGTGCTGGCATTCCTGGCCAACTCGGCGCTGTTCTTGATCATCGGGTTGAAGTTCCACGTCTCCGATCTTCGCGGTCGGACACTGGCCGCCACTGCCGTGGCCGTGGTCGGGATGCTCGTCGGCCGGGCGATTGTCACGTTCGGACTCTTGGCCCCGTTTCGCCGGTCCCGACGGGCACCAGTGCCGGGCTCGTGGCAGGTCGCCGCGTTCTGGGGCGGGCTACGGGGCTCGATCCCGATAGCGCTGGTACTCGGGCTCGGTGATCGCGACTTTGCGGGCGTCGATCCGGTGGCCGTCGTGTTCGGTGTTGTGTTCTTCTCGCTCGTCGTCCAGGGGCTCACCTATCGACCCCTCCTTCGACGTCTCGGGCTCACCGGCCCGGATGGCGACGTGATGCGCCATGAGCGCTTGCTCGCTCGAAGGATCGCCCTACAGGCGGCCAGGACGGATCTCGAAGCGATGCGCGACTCCGGAGAGATCGCGCCGGCGGCTCTCGACGAGATGCTCCGCTCCATCAGTGTCGAGCTGCATGAATGCGAGCGGGACCTCACCCAGGTCGCGCAAGGCGACTCGGTAGCGGCCGACGACCAGACCCAAGAGGCAGAAGGGCGCGACCTCGATCACGGCAGCAGCGAGCACGACTGAGATCGTGACGCAGTCGTAGACAGTCCGACGGGTGGCCGATCACGGTAGGGCGAAGCGCTTGGCGTAGGCGCGATCGACGATTTCGAGGTCGGACGGGAGAAGTCCGGCGGCGGCGGATCCGGCGATGATCAGGCGGGCCTGCCGGCGAAGCGGGGCGCTGCGGTACCCCAAGCCGGCCGAGCGGAGCGATTCATCGAGCAGGGCCAGCGCCTCCAGCAGGTACACGCACACGGCGGGCTGGTTGGCCGCGGCACGGCGCGTCTCGTCGAAGGCGACGCTGACAAGATCGTCCCGGCTTCGTTGCTCAGCGAGCACGAGGCGTTGGCCGTTGTCGCCCGTGCACGTTGGAGCAGGGGGATCCCGGAGGAGGAGCTCGTTGAGCACCGCCGCCGAGTGGAATATCGCATCCTGCGCAGTCGTCGGGTCGTTGATGCCCGGCGACAGCGCCTTCAGGGCCACATCCGCGAGTTGGCGCAACCCGTACGACGTGTCCTGTTGCATGGTTCGGGTCTCGCCGATCGCCACCGCCGCGCGGATCTCGCGGCGTGCCGTCTCCTCGATCGACGCTGGAGCCGAAAGCGCACAGAACGGAGTTCCCTCGATGGCATACCGCCCAGCGCAGGTGTCGATGCGCATGACGCCACCGTCGGGGATGAGCCCGAGGAGCGCGGCGGTGTCGATCTGCTGCACCCAACCTGATCGATCGAAGCGGATGACCACGCTCGTATCGTCGAGGACATCGATGGGGCTGGGTTCCGCCTCACTCGGACCCGCGAGCGTCCATTCGCGCCGGATGTGCGCCGTCGCCTCCCTACGGACCCGCTCGAGGATCTCGCTGACGTCCATGGAATGCGCGCTGTGGTTGATGAATGCAACGACCGCGAGAATCGTGGTGATGCCGAGCACCATGGCAACCGCCACCGACAGGTTCGGGATCGTGGGTCGCCCGGTTGGGTCCAGCGGGCTGTGCACCGACCGCAGAACGACCACGCAGTACGTGAACGTCCCGACCACCAGCGCCATCACGCGCTTGTTGTAAGGATCACGGAACAGGGTGTGAACGACGCGGGGCGAATACTGACTTGACGCCTGCTGGATGAGGAGCAACGACACGGAGAAGGCGATGCCGGCGAATGTGATCGTCGCACCGGCGATCGTGCTCAACAACACGCGGGCGCTGTCCACAGTAGAGCTCAGGCCGAGCGGAAGCGCTGCCGCCCGTCGATCGAGGTGCTCATCGACCGCGACGCCGATCAGCCCGAGCGCGACGGCGGCGAGCACCGCGGTCATCGGGACGAAGAAGAGGCTCGCTCTGATGCGTTCTGCCCACGAGCTCAGACGCAGCCGCATTCCACCATCATCGCAACTCGATGGCTGGGGGCGCGGGATGGGACCGAGCCCGAGTTCGTTGATACTGGGACCCCGTGAAGCAGGACACGCCGCCGACCCCCCTCGAAACCCCGGCGACTGCGCCGCTCGGCCCGGCCCGGCATCGAATCCTGTGGTTCTGCTCGGACGGCCACCGGGCGTTGATCTGTCTCGCCTGGTCGCTCGTCGTTCCGTTCACCGCCCGCGCCATCATCGCTGTCGTCGATCCGCCCATCGACCAAGGGACCCCGACCCAGGTCATCCTCATCCTGCTCGGCTGGAACACGTTCGCGATCGCCTATGTGGTGCTGACCGCCGTCGCCTTCAGTCGGGTCGACAGCGACGAGTTCCGAAAGCGGATGGCCATCCGCGCCCGCCCCACCGACGCGGTTGGAGGTTTCTGAACGCCAGCGGCGATGGACCGACGTACGCCATCGAGTCCGCCATCGTCGCGTTCGCCGTGGTCCTCGTGCTCCCCCACATCGACGCCATCCGGCTCGACGACGCACTGCTCATACCGGTGACCCTCACCATCCTGCTCAGCAGCTGGGCGCTCGGGCTCATGAGCTACGCGCTGCACTACGCCCAGCACGACCTGGACGAGCCTGCGCTCGATTTTCCAGGCACTCGAACCAACGCCTTCGGCGACTACCTGTACTTCTCGCTCGCCGTCGCGACGACGTTCGGGGCGACCGACGTCAACATCATCACGCCGCGGATGCGGCGCGTGGTGAACCTCCACACGTTCCTCACCTTCCTCTACAACTCCGTCATCGTCGCGCTCCTGGCGTCGCTGCTCCTCAGCTGAGGAGGACGACGGGTCCATGGGCGAGTGCACGGTCGCGGCGAGAAGTTCAAACGGGTGGGTCGGAGTTGCCCTGGAGAATCGCCGCGATCTGGTCCATGAGTCCGTTCATCTCGTCGCGCAATTCCCGCCAGTGCGCGCCGTCTCCGCTCGTGGCGTCGATCGACGTCATCTCCCCCCAGACCGCCCGCTGACGGACGATCAGCGCGTCCGCCCTTCTCTGGTCTTCCGGGCTGACATACGGGCGGTTGGCCATCCCGTAGCTTCGCGCCGAACGCAAACGGCCCCCGACCGGTCCGGCGGACGGTTGCCCGAGCCGGCGGCTCGTCATCGACAGCACCGGCAGCTTCACGACGAACTCGTCATTGCACGTGTGTGGTATCGGTGCCGTTCCTCCAGGGCGTCGAACCCCCGGTGCCGGCACCGCCAGGCCTGTGGGCGCTCCTCAGCCCGCCGACGTTGTGGCGGCCTCGACGTCCCCGTCGGCGAGCCGTGCTTTCGTGCCGACCGGTGAATGTCCAACCACCAATGTCGTAGCACCGAATGGACGACGGCGGGATGACCCGTGACACCGGGACGCGCGAACAACGGAGCGCGACCCGCCGCGATGTCCGGGTTTAGGCTCACCGACCTGAGGAAACGTGGTCGCCCTGGCGAGACGACGTTCGAACCCCAGGCCCTGACCGTGCGTCGGACCACCGAGCGGGTTGCCCAAGTCACTCGTCAGTTGGAACTGAGCTTTGCTTCCTCCAGCAGTGGTTCGAACAGTTCGACCGGATTTCCAGACGGATCTTCCACGAGGATCTGCCTGCCGCCGACGCCGGTCACGATCTCGTTCCGGAAGCGAGCGCCGCTCTTCCGCAGCCTGTCAACGGTCTCGACAAGATCGGTCACCTCCAGCGCGAAGCGGTTCCAACCGCCCGGGGACGGACGCGTGCCGTCGGGCATCGCTTGTCCTCCTCCGCCGGCTCCACCCGGAGCGCTCAATGTCAGGCGGAGGTCGCCCCGGGCAAGCATGGCAAAAGTGGGCGCGGGATGCATCACCTCGTCAAAGCCGAGCTGCTGGCAGTAGAAGGCGATGGCATCGTCGACATCGTTGACGATGTAACGCACGCTCACTGTCGCCACTGAGGCCACCTCCTGCATGGAGTCGATGTCGGCGTCGACATGGCGGCACTACGGGCCGCCGGATCGGCAACGGCACCGCCATCATGTCGCAACGGGCGGTGCCCGAGTACGCGGGCTCGCAGACGCGGAAGGAACGCGGCGATTCACCCACCTGGAGTCGGGGTGACGATGTCGGGCTGACAGACATCCCAAGTAACTTCGGGAGGAATAGTCAAGACCTGTGGATCGGGTTTGTGGATTGGTCACGCGGCGGCTTCCTGATTGCTTGTCTGGTTCTCTACGAGTACCCCCTCTCGGAAGGTGGCGCCGGCTCGGACGAGCGCGACGAGTTCGGGGGCGTTGATCTTGCGCCAGCGGTCCTGGGCGGCCTCGATCAGCTTGAATGCCATCGCCAACCCGGCCGCTCTCGAGCCCGGCCCCTTGGTCACCTTCGTGCGGAGGCGCACGGTGGCGAAGGTCGACTCGATCGGGTTCGTGGTCTTCAAGTGGATCCAGTGCTCGGCCGGGTAGTCGAAGAACGTGAGCAACGGTATCGCGTCATCGACGATCTTGGCGACCGCTTTGGGCCATTTGGCGCCGAACTCGTGAGCGAACGCGTTGATGGCGTGTCACCGCGGCGGCCCGGTTGGCGGCGTCACGGATCTCGGCCAGCATCTTCTTCGCCGACGGGTGCATCGCTTTCGGTAACGCGTCGAGAACGTTCGCGTTCTTGTGCACCCAGCATCTGGCCTCACGGGTCTCGGGCCACACGTCGCGTACCGCCGCCCAGAACCCGAGCGCCCCGTCACCAACGGCGACGACCGGTGGGCGCATCCCCCGCCGGCGCAGATCCCGTAACAGATCGGCCCACGAGTCTTTCGATTCGCGCAACCCGTCAGCGATGGCGACCAGCTCCTTGGTGCCGTCCAGATCGGACACCCACGATGACCAGGCAACACAACCGGGCCTCCTCCAAACGGACGTTGAAATGGATCCCGTCGGCCCACACGTACACGAAGTCACGATCGGCCAACGACCGGGCATGGAACACCCGGTGCTCGTCCTGCCACTGGCGGGTCAGTCGGGTGATGACCGACGCCGACAACCCAGCCGACGTCCCGAAGAACCCTTCCAACGCCGGGGTGAAATCACCCGAGCTCATCCCATGCAGATACATCAGCGGCAACACCTCCACCACCTTCGGCGACGTGCGACACCACGGCGGCACGATCGAACTCCGGAACCGCGTCCGTGCTCCCGCTGTCGGCATCGACGCGCCGGTCGTTCACCCGGGGCGCTTCGATCTCGATCGCGCCGGCTCCGGTCTTGATCTCGCGAGGCTCCGCGTGCCCGTTGCGCACCACCAACCGCCGGCCCCGGTCGTCGACCTCGCCGCTCAGCGCGGCGACATAACTGGCCGCCTCGGCTTCCAACGCCGCCGCCAACATCCGCCGGGCCCCATCCAGCACGATCTCATCCAACATCGACCGCGACAGCGCGCCAGTCGACTCCTCAACGGCTACCTTCAACATCGGCGTCCCTTCCTCGCCGGGGTTGCACCCCCGGTCGTCTTCTCGAACGGTCAAGAAGGAAGGTACGCCGCGCCCTCGCACCTCGCTCACCTTAGCATGGGACCATCGTGAGGTGAGTTTCGCCAGGAGCATGGGACCACCTCGTCGCCAGTAGCTGGGACCACCCGGGGTCCACCAGCAGCGGTGCTGCTGCCGGTCTGATCGCCGTCTTCCGACAAGCAGCCCTGGAAGGCGGCGATGGCGTACCGGGAGGTTCGTGTGTTCGAGGTTCGTGAGGTTCTGCGGCTGTGGCTGCGGGGTGAGGGGTTCCGGGCGACCGAGCGGTTGGCGGGGGTGGATCGCAAGACGGTCCGCCGTTACGTCGAGGCGGCGGTCGGGCTCGGGTTGGTCCGTGACGGCGGTGAGGGCCAGCTGGGCGACGTGTTCATCGCTCAGGTCGTGGAGGCGGTCCGGCCGCACCGCAGTGATGGTCACGGTGAGGGGTGGCGGCTCCTGGAGGTCGAGCATGACCGGATCGAGGCGTGGCTGAAGACTGAAGGGTTGACGGTCCGCAAGGTCGGCGAGTTCCTCGCCCGCCGCGGCGTGATGGTGCCGGAGCGGACGTTGCACCGCTACGCGCTCGAGGTCTGCGATGTCGGCCGGGGCCGGCGGGGCACCACGGTGCGGGTCGCGGACGGGAAGCCGGGTGACGAGTTGCAGGTCGACTTCGGCAAGCTCGGCCGGCTGCTGGACCCTGAGACGGGCCGGCAGCGGGATGTGTGGGCGTTGATCTTCACGCCGGTGGTGTCGCGCTACAGCTTCGTGTGGCTGTCGCACCGTCAGAGCGTCGAAGACGTGATCGCCGGGTTCGAAGCGGCCTGGGCCTTCTACGGCGGTGTGTTCGCGACGGTGATCCCCGACAACCTCAAGGCCATCGTCGATCAGGCTAATCCGCTCGAGCCGCGCCTGAACCAGGCCTTCGTCGAGTACGCCCAGGACCGCGGGTTCGTCGTCGATCCCGTCTCGGGTCCGCTCCCCGCAGGACAAGCCCCGCGTCGAGCGCACCGTCCCGTTTGTCCGCCAGTCGTTCTTCGCCGGCGAGTCCTTCATCGACCTCGCTGACGCGCAACGGCGCGCCGAGGAGTGGTGCCGCCAGCGGGCCGGGATGCGGGTCCACGGCACCATCCAGGCCCGCCCCGCCGAGGTGTTCCGCATCGAGGAAGCGCCGTGCCTGCGGCCGGCGCCGACGACGCCCTACGACATCCCGCTCTACGCGACCGCGAAGGTGCATCGCGACCATCACATCGAGGTGGCTAAGGCCCTCTACTCGATCCCCGGGAATCTCATCGGCACCCGGGTCGAGGTCCGCGCCGACCGCAAGCTCGTGCGGGTCTACAGCCGCGGTCAGCTCGTGAAAGTCCACCCCCGCCAGGCCCCCGGGCACCGGGTCACCGACCCGGCGGACCTGCCGACGAACGGACCGCGTACGCGCTCCGGGACCTTGACGCCCTGCGCCGGCTCGCCGCCGGGCACGGCCCAGCCGTTGGTCGCATGGCCGACGGGCTCCTCGACCACCCGCTGCCGTGGACCAAGATGCGCCAGGTCTACGCCCTGCTCGGGCTGGTCAAGAAGTGGGGTGCGGACCGGGTCGAGGCCGCCTGCGGCCGGGCCCTGGACGCCGAAGCATCAACGTCGGCCTCGTCGGCCGGATGCTCGAGCGCGGCACCGAGAACAACACCACCCATGCGCCCGCGGCGCCGGCCGGCGAGATGATCACCCCTCGCTTCGCCCGCGACCCCGACGAGTTCGCTGTCGAACGATCGACCGGGGCCCAAGGGAGCCAGCGATGACTCCTGCGCCGACCGTCAGCCCCGAACTGCGCAGCCCTCCTGCGCCGAGTGAAGCTCGGCAAGCTTCCTCGACACCCTCCCCGAACGACTCGCGCTCGCCCGCACCAGCGGGCTCAGTCACGGCGAGTTCCTCGAACTGCTCCTCGCCGATGAAGTCACCCGCCGTGACACCGCCAGCGCCGCGCTGCGAGCCCGGACCGCCGGGCTCGACCCCACCATGACCCTCGACCGCTGGGACCCCACCACCACGGTCGCCTTCGACCAAGCCACCTGGGCCGAGCTCGTGCTCGCTGCGGTTCGTCGACGCCGGCCACAACGCCGTCATCATGGGACCCGTCGGGGTCGGCAAGACCTTCCTCGCCACCGCCCTCGGCCACGCCGCCATCCGCCGCCGCCACAGCGTCCACTTCGAACGCACCGACACGATGCTGAAGCGGCTCAAAGCATCCCGGCTCGACAACAGCCACGACGCCGAGGTCCGCAAGCTGCTCCGCGCTCGACCTGTTGATCCTCGACGATTTCGCCCTCTCATCCATGGACGCCATCAACACCGCCGAGGTCTACGAACTCATCCTCGAGCGTCACCGGTCCGCGTCGACGATCGTCACCTCGAACCGGGACCCCGGTGAATGGCTCGCCTTCATCACCTACCCACTCCTCGCCCAATCAGCCGTCGACCGGCTCCATCCGCCGCCCACGAACTCGTCCTCGAAGGCGAGTCCTACCGACGCCGCCAGAAGCCCAACATCAACCCCACCACCGACGACCTTGACCACCAACCGCATCAACCGCCATCATCCCACCGCCGTCGCTGAAGACCCCCAAGTGGTCCCATGCCACTGGCGAACCGGTGGTCCCATCACCCTGGCGAGCGACACCACCCATCGCCGATCCACAACTTCAGGTCATACCTCTAACTTCGGGCCTTTCCAGGCAGTCATCTGCATACATCTTGCATACATCGCCGACCCCCGGCGTGAGGTCTCGTCGCACACAGCGGCCGCCGCACGTGTCCATTGGCCCAGACCGGACTGTCGCCGGCCATCGGGATCGGCCAACGGGCCCGCTGGGGGCCGCCCACCGGTAGCCACTCAGAGTGTCCACCTTCTCGGGCCGGTTCGCCGGCAAGTAGGCACTTCGGTTACATGGCGACGTCTCGAGTTCGCGCCGGGCGCCTGCTAATTACGTCGATACCATCGGCGGCGTGCCGGTCATCGCGACGTTTGATTTCCAAGCATTCACCGCCGCAGTTGACCTCGAACGCCGTAAGCGGGACCTGACGTGGGTCGATCTTGCCGAAGCACTCTGGGATCAGTCCGCCGGGCTCAACGCCCACCGCAACGATCACCCGCTTTGAGGCGGGGCCATTTCGCGTCTGGAGACGCGAGGAGCAACATCCTGCCAGTACTCGCTGTTCATGCTTCGATGGCTTGGCCGGCCCCCGGAGGACTTCTTGACTGGCCCGACCGCGGACGTCGGCGACACGCAACTGCCGACGGCAGGACCCGAACATCGGCTGCGCTGGAACCTAAGCGAACTACACGCGGCGCTCAACGATGAACGCCAGCTGCGAAAGCTCACCTGGGCGAAGCTGGCCGAGGAGCTCGACTGCACCGCGAGCAGGCTCACCGGTCTTCGAACCGCGACCTTCGCCGACCTAGCGCTGGTCATGCGGGTCACACAGTGGCTCGGGCGGCCAGCCGCCGCGTTCATCGGCCCTGCGCGATGGTAACGGCGAGGCCAGTTTGACCTTGACGGAGCACACGGCGAATGCCGTACCCCGGTGCGCCAAGCGCCGAGGTCCTGGAGGAGGCCCTGCTGGCTCTGACCTGCGGAAACGTGGTCGGCTGACAGGATTTGAACCTGCGACCTCTTGACCCCAGTCACTTCGGGCCTTTCCGGCAGGTCACGTCTGATCGGGCGCAGTGCCGCTGAGCCGGGCAAGTGACGATTCGATCGTCCGTCTCGTACGACCTTTTGACCTCTCGTCGTCTCTCGTCTGCATACATTTTGCATACATCGGCGATCCCCAGCTGGCGGACGATGGTCTTGTTGCATAGCGCACGCCTGTGCTGCAGACGCCTGCGTCTCCGGCAGCCTCCACACGGGGGAAGTCGGCATCGCGGTGCTGGCGGCCGATCTCGACGACCCGAGGAGGCGACCATGCCGTTTTTCGGGCCGTCCTGTGTCCTGCTGAACACTCAACCGCGCCAAGTGTGCGCTCACGGTTTGAAAGGCGGCCACCGGCCACGCGGGCACGACCCGGCCGACAAGCGTGAGAAGGCCGCTGCGGGTCACGAATGGGTGGTTGCGGAGTGGCGCCCGACGTCTAGCGACGCCAGAGGTCGGAGGTCGAGCGGCGGCGCAACATTGACTCATGGGCTCGGCAGATCCCTACCTGCAGCAGCGGCAGCACGAGATCGTTCGCGACTGGCGGGCGCGCCTATCGGTGTGGCGACGACCGGGTCCTAGTCATACAGCGATCGGGGGCGCCACGGATGCCGCGGGCGTGCGGTCGAAGCGGGTGCTCTGAGTCAAGGCTCGCCCCGGCTCAAGGGATCGCGCTGGCGTAGCTCGTCGAGCACGGCGCCCCGGATGCGGGTCCGAGCGAACACTTGGAAGCTCACACCCTGGCCGGGTTCATAGTGGCGCGCCGCCAGGGTCAGCCCGAGCAGCCCGGCGGCGACGGGAGTGCGATGGCAGCCTTGACGCCACGTGGCCACGTGACCGCGGACCATCACTCAGAACGACGGTGTTCGGTGTCGCCAATGACGGCCGGTGCCGTATGACGTTCGTCACAAGATCAGCGGCGGTGCCTCGGAGCCAGGCTCGGCGCCACGTCAACGCCGGCGAGGGTTGTCATCGGTGCTCGCCCGTTCCAGGCATTGGGTCGTCCATGGAGGCGGCTCGCTGGAACGCTCCGACCGTGGCGCGGGCGGTCGGCGCATTGGGGGCCAAGGGACGGTGTGCTTCGTTGGGACGCGCCGCGGTGTCGATGTCGCGCTGGTCGGCGACGGTGACGCGGTTGCGACCCTCGTCCTTGGCGCGGTACAGGGCACAGTCGGCGATGCGCAGCAGGTCGTCCAACGACCGACCCATCGTGGTATCGACCACACCGAAGCTGGCAGTGAACGTCGGGTAGTCCGACTCCTGGCTGGCGAGCGCGAGTCGCTCGCGCAAGCGGTCGAGAATGGTGACGGTGACGGTGATGGGTGTGTCCGGGAAGGCGAGCACGAATTCTTCGCCTCCGAAGCGACCCCCGATGTCGGAGTCCCGCATCGACGCCTCGAGCACCTGGGAGAATTTCCGGAGGGCCCGGTCGCCGGCCTCGTGGCCGTAGGTGTCGTTGAGCAGCTTGAAGTGGTCGAGGTCAGCCATCACCAGGCTCAGTTGCACGCCGTCGTTGAGCACTCCGCGCAGCTCGGTCTCGAGTGTCCGACGGTTGCGGAGGCCGGTCAACCCGTCGGTCGTCGCTTGCAGCTGCGACCGCTCGAACGACCGCACTGTCCCAATGCGCCCGCCCGATTGAGTGGCCAGCGCGGTCAGCTGGCTAACCGACTCGGCGGTGGGCGGCGAGTCGAGTGGGCCCGTAGCGTGCAGCACCCCGAGAGCACGTCCCATAAACGTCACGGGCACGCACACCGCCGAGATCGGGCCCGACGCGCGCCCTCGCAGCTTCGGACACGCGTTCAGGGACTCCGAGCCCTCGAACACCACCGGGTTCCCCCGACGCACGGCGACACAGCTGAACGGCGACTCCACTGGACAGCACGGCGCACTAGCACCCGGGTTCGCGGCGGCCCGCTCGAGGTGCGCCTTGCTCGAATCGGCGAGAAGGATCTCCATCGGTGCCGCCGACGAGATCGACGTCATCGCCCGCTCGATCACCAGCAACACCTCAGGCTCGGTATCGGCCATCTCCAACGCCTCTGAGAGCTGCGACCCGAACCCGTCACGCTCCGCCGTTGCCTCCATCTCACGGACCAACACCTGCAGATCCGTGGCCATCTCGTTGATGGCATGGCCGAGCAGACCCAACTCGTCGTCGGCGGTGATCGTTGCTCGGGCGTCGAGGTTGCCTCGGGCGATCGAGCGAGCGACGTCGCCGAGTGTCTGCAGCGAGCGTCGTAGCGACCGACCGAGGAAGAATACGGACAGCCCTAGGAGTACTGCCGTCGCCAAGACCATCACACCGAGGAAGATCGCCATCTGTGCCGGCACCTGGTCGTTGCGTTGCTCCGCTTGGCTGATCAGTTCGTCGAGAGCCGCCGTCGCCGCGTTCTCCTTGAGCGCGACCTGAGCCGCGGCGTCGTGGAATGCCGGCAGCGCCGCGGTGGCCGCGGCAACATCGGAGAAGGCCAGCCCGTCGAGCCGATCGGCCTGAATCATGAACGTCGACAGCGCTGTCGTGAAGTCAGCAACCGGCTGCCGGGCTGACACGGGAAGCGTGGCCGCCGATAACGCGGTCAGCTCGTTGGTGACCACCGTCGTAGCCTCAAGGAAGGTCTGCTGCGCATCGGCCGGCGTCATCGCCACGACTCCCTGGGACGCCAAGACCGACCGGTTGAGGTTGCTCTCCAACCCGTCCAGTTGCCGACCGGTCCGGGTGAGGTGGTCCCGAGCCGCCACCAACGCGTTGACCTGGTTCGCCCGGTCGTGCACGGTGTCGACGGACCGTAAGCCGACGGCGGCCACCACCACCACGATCAGCACGCCGACGACCACGATGAGCCGCAACCGCCCACGCACAGTGCGCCCACGCCGTCGAGCCGTCTCCGGCAGGGGCCGAGGGTCAGACCCCCCCGACTCCGTCAGACCGTCAATGAACTCCGGGGCGAACGTCACCACATCTCCTCGGCGCGCCAACAGAACACGACCACGCGCACCAACGACCTATCGGCACGAGGCCACCGCTGTGAAGGCCTGCCAACGTTTTGGAGGGTGGCAAGCGGCACAGAAGGTCCGTTCACCGCGGGTCTGAGCGCCCGGCTCGCCGCCCTTCCGAGACAGGCCGTCGAACGGTTGATGCATGGGCGAGATGCAAGATGGCCGACCGGGCCTCGGACCGGTCGCCGGGGCCCAGGCGGCGCGAGCGCACCCAAGGCGCCGATACTGCTGCCGCTGAGGCCGAGCTGCAACAAACGCAGCGAATGGAGGTACTGGGCAGGCTTGCCGGCGGCGTCGCCCACGACTTCAACAACCTGCTCGCAGTGATCCTCAACTACGCCGCGTTCGTCGCCGAGGAGCTCACCGAGGCCGCCAGATCGGCTCCCGAGTGGAAGGAGCGGAACCAGGTACTGAAGGACGTCGAACAGATCCAACAGGCCGCGCACCGCGCCACCGATCTGACCCACCAGCTCCTGGCCTTCGCCCGCCGAGAGACATCGAGGTGCTCTACATGTCGGGCTACGCCCAACCGGTCTTGGCCTCACAGGGACGGCTGGATCCAGGGGTGGCCCTTATCAACAAACCCTTCTCCGAGTTGGCCCTGTTGACGAAGGCGGTGCAGGTCCTCAATGGCAACTTCCGTGGCTTCAAGACGGTGCCGGGCTGATCTTCTGATATCTGGCGAACTGAGTGCCGGTCACCGGCCGGTCACCGGCCGGCCGAGGCCGATGGCTTCAACGCGTCGGCAGGCAGCCTGCCGGCAATGACATCGCGGGCGACATCGGTCAGCCGGAGGTTGTGGCCGCGCGGCATAGGTGCGCAGCCTGGTGAAGGCGCGTTCCATGTCCAGCGATGACCGCTCTGCGAGTACTCCTTTCGCCTGCTCGATCACGACGCGACTGTTGAGGGCCCGGCGGAGTTGCTCGTTGACCAGCTGGACGTGCGTGACGGCGCGATGTTGCAGGATGGAGATGGTAGCGATGTCCGCGAAGGCCTGAGCACTGATGACATCGTCATCGTGGAAGGCGCCCTGGTCGACTCGGAACAGGTTGAGGGCGCCAATAACAACTCGTCGTAGACGCAATGGAAGCGCGTGGACGGAACGGAAGCCGGCATCGAGCGCCTCCGGCGTGAAGCGTGGCCATCGGTGGTGGGCCTCGGCAAGATCGATGTTCACGACGGGCATACCACTGCGGTAGCAGTCCATACACGGACCTTCGTCGGCTTGTAGTTCGAAGATCTCCAGGACCCGCATGGCTTGGCTGGAGGAGGCCATGAGCCGAAGGTCGCCGTCGGCGGCGACGAGGATGATGCCAGCCGCGGACACGTCGAGGACGTTCACGCAACGGTCGGTGAGCAGTGTCAGCAGCTCGACGACATCAAAATCATCGACGAGGCTGTCGGCCAGCTCGACCAGCGTCTTGGCCAAAAGCTCTGCTCTCGGCATGGGTTCTCCTTCCCATGGTCATTACCGTTTCAGAGGACCGTGTTTGGGGCTCTGAGGGCGCTCCAGCCGAGTACGCCGGTGACATCTTCGAGGGGCTCGCCGATCGCTAGGCCGTCACGGCCAATGTTGAACTCGTGGACGTGCTTGTTGTGGTCGCTGTTGCGCATCTTGACGATGTTCAGGGCTCGGCCGGTAGTCGAGTTCAGCTCGATGTACCGCAGCAGGACGACGTTGTGGAACAGAAACGTGACTCCCCCGACCGGCTCGGGTGAAGGCCCGAGCGTGGTGGTTTCGCTGGTGATGACCAGTGAGGCACCCACGCTGCGGATCAGACCGATGAGGCTCCTGGCGTAGGCGGGGAAGCGCTCCGATTCGCGGGCGGCGATGACCATCTCCGCGAGACTGTCGATAACGACGCGACGCATCGAACCGCCGGTGAGTTCTCTTCGGATGTTCTCGGTGAGTATGTCGAGGTCAAGCTCGCCCAGCGGGATGTGGTGGACCACGAGCTGACCACCGCCTTTGGCCGTGTCGAGGTCCCAACCGAAGCCGTTTGCCATCTTGATCAGCTGGTCGGCCGTGTCCTGGAATGTGACGTAGAGGCAGCGTTCCCCTTCGGCGAGACCTTCGGTGACGAAGCGGAGTCCGAAGATGGTCTTGCCGACACCGGATGGTCCCAGGACAAGGGTGGCCTCGCCGGAGCCGATCCCGCCGCCCATGAGCTGGTCGAGGCCAGGCACGCCACTGCCGATGCGGCCGGTGACCGGCGCTGCCCGGCCGGGGTCGAGCGTTTCGATGCGGGGAAAGAGCTCGACTCCACCTGGGCCGATGCGGAATGTGTGCTTGCCCTCGAGGTGGTGACGGCCGCGCATCTTGACCACTCGCAGCCACCGTCGGTCGATCGGCTCCCGGGGTTCGTAGGCGAGCTGAGTTATGCCGTCGGCGATCGAGAACTCGACGCTGCCGGCCATCTCGGCCGGTGTGTACTCGCCGACCAAGATCAGCGCCGCGTTGCTGTGCGCGAGGCGGCTGGTGAGGTCGTAGAGCGCGATACGCAACTCGTGCTCGTTGGAAAAGTCGCGCAGCGCCTTGGCGCTGTCGATCACCACCAGGACAGGCTCTTCATCCATGGCCTTACGCACCACTTCGGACACCATCGGCTCTAGCCGGCCGGAACGATCCGCACGGATGAGATCACCCAGGTGGATGTACTCGACCTTGGGGCCCAACGCCTCCGGCACGAAGAAGTCGAACGGCTCGAGATGCCGAATCAACTTGGAGTGCGACTCGGAAATTGTCGTGTAGTAGACCGCACGGCCGGCTTCGGTGGCGTTGGCGAAGCACATCTGCTGCGCCAGGATCGTCTTACCGGTACCGGGGGCGCCGGCGATGATCATCACCGCGCCGGGTTCGAGGCCGCCGCCAAGCACGAGATCGAGGCCGTCAATACCGGTAGTCAGGCTCTTCACCTTCGGCCCTCTGTCTGAGCGAGAAGCAGGCTCGCCGCCGCCACGAGCTTCGCGGAATCGTAGGGCTTGGCCAAAACCGCATCGGCGGCGCCGGCGAGGGCGGCGTCGCCCGTGGCCGCGAGAATGGGCATCTCGGCCGTCGATGGATCGGCGCGAAGCTGGCGGATCAGCTCGACGCCGTCCATCACCGGCATCATCATGTCGGTCACCACCAGATCTGGGCGCGAGGCGCGCACACATTCAAGAGCCTCGGTGCCGTGACCTGCTTCCGCCACCTCGTGCCCGGCGCTTTCGAGGATCCGCCGCAAAAGATAGCGAAGGTCCGGCTCGTCATCGACGATCAAGATCCTCGACACGACGCACTACCCCTAGTGTCACCCCTACACCCTTTGTCAATAGACGCATTCACCACCCACGGTCCGGTTCGGTGCGTTGATGACCGAAGCCGCACTACGTCTGCACCTGGCCTATCGAGAGGCTCGGTAATCACCTTCGGTATCCACAGGGTCGAGCGCGGTCTCCCCGAGTTAGGACAATGGATCGGTCTGGACCGCCTCTTTTCTCGCGACCAGGCGACCTCGCCTCCCGAACAGCAGAGCGACTCATGCAGGGATGGCGAGCAACCAACCCGCTGGTTACGTTCTCGATCGGGATGGCACTGCACCGCCACAATGTCCCCGCCGCACGACCCTGCACGATGCCGACGAGGCGCTGTATGAGGCAAAGGCCTCCGGCCTCCGACCGCTGCCCCACCGCCGCCGGCACTCGGCAACCCTGGCGTCACGTGGGGCCGGGTGGCTCGACCCCGGCGGTGAGAGGAGTGTCCTCGTCCAAGGGCACCTCCCAGCTCACGATGGTGCCTCCGCCGGGTCCTGGCCGGATCGAGCACGCGCCGCCGAGCGCCTCTGCTCTCACCCGCATGTTACGGAGCCCGCTCGACGGCCATCTAGAATCCTGCTCGTAGCCGGTGCCGTTGTCGACGATGCGCAAACTGAGACGGCGCCCACGGACCCGGAGATGCACCCGCACCGCCGTGGCGTGCGCGTGACGGGCGACGTTCGACAACGCCTCGCGTAAGCAGAGCAACAGGTGGCTGCCCGTGGGCTCGGTGACGGCGCTGTCGATCGGCCCCTCGATCTCACACGAGGGCGCGAACCCGAGAGCTCGGCCGGCGTCGTCGCACAGTACGAGGACGTCGGATCGGAGGCTCGGCAGCGCAGACCACCGGTGGTGAAGCTCGAAGATGGTCGAGCGCACCGTGCGAATCGATACGTCGAGGTCGTCGATCGCCCGGGTGATGCGCTCGACCGCCGTGGGTTCCTTCACCATCTGCGCCGCGGCTTGCAACGAGAGGCCCGTGGCAAAGAGTCGCTGAATGACATCGTCGTGGAGGTCGCGGGCGATCCGCTCGCGCTCTTCGAGCAGACCGGCGGTTCGGGCCTGCTCGTGCAAACGGGCATTCTCGATGGCGAGACCGGCTGCAACCGCCAGTCCCACAGCGAGCTCCTGATCAACTTCGGTGAACACCCGCCCATCGGCCTTGTCGGTCAGATAGAGGTTGCCGTAGACGACTCCTCGCAGGCGGATCGGTACCCCCAGGAACGACGTCATCGGAGGGTGGCCCGGCGGGAACCCGAAACTGTCGGGATGGGCCTGCAGGTCAGGTAGCCGGAGCGGCTTCGGGTCGAGAATCAAGAGACCGAGGATGCCGTGCCCTTCTGGCCTCTCGCCGATGCGAATCGCGTCGTCGTCGGTGATGCCGACGGTGATGAATTCGGCCAGACGAGATCCGGACTCGTCGAGAACCCCCAAGGCCGCAAATTTTGCATCGACCAGCTCAGCGGCAGTCTCGGTGATGCGACGCAACGAATCGGCCAGCGTCTGCTCAGAGCCGATGGCCATCACGGCGTCGAGCAGTCGAAGCAACTGCTTTGCCCCAGCGAACGGAAAACGACCGGGCATGTCACGAAGGGTAGGGCGATGCCGCCGCTACATTGTGATCGTGGGCACGGGGATATCCCGAGGGACAGGATCCCGCTGGTGATACGGGTGTTCCTCGTTGACGACCACGAAATTGTCCGCCGTGGCGTACGAGAACTGCTTGAGGGGACCACCGATATCCGCGTGGTCGGCGAGGCCGGTACCGCCGCAGAGGCCCGCCAGCGAGTTCCCGCAACGCTGCCGGCCGTCGCTATCCTTGATCTCCGGCTGCCGGACGGAACCGGGATCGAGGTGTGCCGCGATCTCCGTTCGCTCATGCCCGACCTGAAGTGCCTGATGCTCACCTCGTACAACGACGACGAGGCCCTGTTCGATGCTGTCATGGCCGGGGCGTCCGGATACGTGTTGAAAGAGGTCCGTGGCTCCGACCTGGTGGAGAGCATTCGGCGCGTCGCTGACGGCCAATCCGTCCTCGACCCTGTCCTTACGGCACAGGTGCTCAGACGTATCCGCAACCCGCCGCAAGACATGTTGACGGCGTCGCTCACGCAGCAAGAGGCGATCATCCTCGGACACCTCGCCGACGGCATGACCAACCGGCAGATCGCCGAGCAGATGCTCCTCGCCGAGAAGACCGTGAAGAACTACGTCTCGCACCTACTCACCAAGCTCGGGATGGACCACCGAACCCAGGCCGCCGTGTACGCAGCTCGACTTGCGGAACGCCGGGCTCACCTCGCCGACAGCTGACCCGCGATACGACCGAGGCGCCCAACGAGCTGCCATGTCGACGAAGTGCGCCATAGGGGGTGCGAGCAGAACTCGCGTCGACGAGCCTCTAGGTCTCGTGGCGACGAACACGACGATGCCGATGGTGAATGGCGCCGAGTTCCTCGGGCATCTACGGTCGGCCCTACTGACCTCCGACATCCCTGTTGTTCCCGTGACCCGGAGATTGGCAATTCGAGGGATCAGCCGACGCGTTCACGGCGAAGCCGTTTGACTGGAGAGAGGCCCCCGCCGTCGCGCATGGCTTGATAGACATGAGGGAAGCTGGTTCGAGTTGACTCAGGTTGCGACCGAATCCCTGGCCTCGACATGATTCTTGACGGAGGTCTCGAACCCGGATCAGTGGTCATCCATGCTGGCGCACCGGGGACCGGCAAGACGATCATGGCTCAGCAGATCTGCTTCGCCAATGCCACGCCGGAACATAAGGCGGTCTACTACACCACCCTGTCGGAATCGCATTCCAAGCTGGTGCGCCATCTCGTCATCGCCGAAGGCCTCGAGCGCGACGAACGCTGTCTCTGCGTCACGTTCCAGGACACGCCGGACCAGCTGGTCGGCCGAGCCACAGGGTTCGGTTGGGACCTGGACGCCGCTCGTGCCGCCGATCAGCTCGCCGTGGCCCACGTACCCGTCGGCGAGCTCGACCTCGACACACTCGCCGCCGGCATCATCAACGTTCTCGCCACGCGCAACGTCCGTCGTGTGGTGATCGATAGCCTGGCCGAGCTCGTGTCGGCCGCCCGGGAAACCGAACGGTTCCCGGCCTTTGCCCGCAGCCTCGCCGGCATCGTCCGCTCGGCCGGCGCCTCGCTGCTGATCACCAGCCAGACGACGACGATCGGCGAGGCCGCCGAACCGTGGGAAGGGCTGATGTTCCTCTTCCACAACGTCGTGCTACTCCGCTACGTCGAACTCGACTCCCGCGTCGGTCGAGCCCTCAACATCATCAAGATGCGCAACAGCCGCCACGACATGGGCCTGTATCAGTTCGACATCGGCGATCACGGCCTCACGATCGGTGACCAGCTGGAGCACACCACCGGCACCCTCGGCTGGGGTCCCCTCCGCGCCAAAGGCTGAGGCCGACTTTCGCTGAGCCTGCTCCCACTGGCAGTCCCGTTCGCCGCGGCTGTCCCCTGCCTGCGTGAGGTGACGCAGGGCACAATGTCACACCGGCGTGGGTCTGTCGCCTCTGATCTGACACCCTTTTTATTACTTACCGTGCTGGTCAGGAGACGCTGAGCACTCCTGAGGCGGCAATGGCGACGCACTTGTTCATCTCTCGCAACCCGGACCGGCGGTCGGGGTCGACGAGGCCCCGGCGCTTGGTCGCCTTGGCGACCCTGGCGGCGGTGGTCGCGTCGGTGGTGGCCGTCACGGTGCCGTCGGCGCCCGCATTCGCCGCGTCGGTGAGCGCCATCGACCTTGGCCGGGCGACACCATTCGCCATCCTGGCCGGTGCTTCCGTCGGGAACACGGCGACCGGACCGACGACGATTGTGCGCGGCGACCTCGGCGTGCTCGCCGCCGCCGGCCTCGTCACCGGCTTCCCGCCGGGCCAGGTCCACGGCACCCTCCACCCCTCCGGAGCGGCCGCGGTCGTTGCTGCGAACGCCGACCTTGCGTCCGCCTACGCCGAGACCGCTCAGCGACCGAGCAACTATGCCCTTGCCGCCGATCTCCTCGGACTGGTCCTGCACCCCGGCGTGCACACGAACGTCGGTGCGGTCGCCAACACCGGCACCGTCACCCTTGACGGCGACGGTCACAGCGATTCGGTGTTCGTCTTCCAGATAGGTGGTGCCTTGGCCATGGCCGCGGGCTCTAAGGTGATCCTCACCAACGGCACCCAGGCGAAGAACGTCTTCTGGCAGGTCAACGGGGCCGGCGCGGTGGGGGCCGACGCCACGTTCGTCGGAACCTTGATGACGTCCGCGGCCATCGGTGTCGGCGCCAACACGTTGTTCAACGGCCGGGCGTTGGCCATGACAGGGGCGGTCACCACCAACAGCAATCAGTTCTACGCCAACGCACCCATCGTCACGATCGACGGCGGCGCGGCGGTGACGGTCGCCGATGACACGCCGACGATCTCCGGTACCACGACGGTCGACGTTCCGGCCACCGTGACGGTCACGGTCGGCACCCACGTCCTCTCGGCAGCCGTACAGGTCGACGGGACCTGGTCGGTCACCGCCGCGATCATGCCCAACGGCGTCTACACGGCCCAAGCAACAGTCGCCGATGGCGCCGCAAACGCCGGATCGGCGTCGCAGTCGTTGACGATCGACACGGTGCTACCTGTCGTCGTGGTCACCGGCGGGGCGGCTCGCTTGACCAACGACGCCACACCCACGATGGACGGCACCTCGGACGTCACGCCCGGGACCATCGTGACCATCACCGTCGCCGGCCAGACGCTGATGGCCGTCGTCCAGTCCGCCGGTACCTGGAACATCACGCCGACACCTCTGTCGGATGGGACCTACACCGTGGCCGTTGCTCTCGTCGACGAAGCCGGCAATCCCGGCGTCGCCAGCCAAATGCTGACCGTGGACACGCTCGCCCCGGTCGTCGCCATCACCGGCGGAGCCAACGCCTTGACCAACAATCCCACCCCGACGATCAGCGGCACGTCCAACGAGCCCGGAGCCGCCGTGTCCGTGAGCGTCTCGGGCCTCGTGACAGCGTCGACGGTCGACGGTGGCGGCGGCTGGTCGGTGACCGCGTCCGCCCTCGGCGACGGCGGCCATCCCGTCGCCGTGTCCATCACGGACGCCGCCGGCAACATCGGCTCGTCCATCCAGTCGTTGACGATCGACACGGTCGCGCCCGACATGTCGATCGACGGCGGCGCCGCGGTCGCTACGACCGACACCACACCGACCATCACCGGCTCCACATCGGCCGTCGCCGGTTCGATCGTCACGGTCACCGTTGCCGGGCAGACGCGCACGACGCTCGTCCAGGCCAACGGCTCGTGGAACGTGTCGCCCAATGCGCTCAGCATCGGCGTCGAGCAGATCGTGGCGTCCGTGTCAGACCCGGCCGGCAACGTTGGCACCGCCACCCAGGAACTGACGGTCAGCGACACGGCGCCGCCCACGCCGACCACGACCACCACTGCCGCACCTCCGGCCACAACCACGACCACCGCGCCGCTCGTTCCGACGCCGCCGACCAACCCGACGGCGCCCTCCCTCCACTCCGGATCGGCCGTCGTCGCCGTCGGCCCCAAGCGCGTGTTCGATACGAGGGCCGGCCAGTCACCGAACGCGTTGCGCACCGTGACCAAGGCCAGGGTGGGCGGCGCCACTGAGCTCGAGGTCCAATTCACCGATCTCGCCGGATTCCTCCCAGCCACCGGTGTTCTGGGGGTGTCGTTGAACGTGACCGAAACCAACGCCGAGGCCTCCGGTTTCATCACGGTGTATCCGTGTGGCCTTCGCGAAGCCGTCTCCAGCGTGAACTTCGCCGCCGCTCAGACCGTCGCCAACGCCGTCATCGCGCCCGTTTCTTCGACCGGCTCCGTCTGCTTCTACTCATCGACCCCCACGGACATCGTCGTCGACATCAACGGGTGGTTCCCCGCCGGCCAGGCCTTCGCGCCCGTCGGGCCCAAACGCCTACTCGACACGCGGTCAGGTGAAGATGGCCAGACGCTGCGCACGGTCACCAAGGCCCCGCTACCCGCCGGCGGAACCATCGAAGTTCCAGTCACCGACCTGGCCGGGCTCGTGCCGGCGGTCGGCGTCGACTCCGTGTCGCTGAACGTCACGGTGACCAACCCAAGGGCGGCCGGCTTCATCACGGTCTACGCCTGCGGCACGCGCGAGCTTGTCTCGAGCGTGAACTACGCCGCTGGCCAGACCGTGGCCAACGCCGTGACTGCTCCCGTGTCGACTCGCGGCACGGTCTGCTTCTATTCGCTCGAGTCCGCGGACTTGGTCGTTGACATCAACGGGTGGTTCAAGGGATCGGCCGGCTTCACCGGCGTCAGCCCCAAGCGGGTCCTCGACACCCGCCCGGGCAGCAGCCCCGACGCGTTGCGCGTCGTCGCCAAGAGCAAGATCGGCGGCGACAACATCCTCGAAGTGGCCGTCACCGATCTGCCCGGTGTCGTCCCAGCCTCGGGGGTTGCCGCTGTCTCGTTGAACCTGACGGCGACGAACCCCGACGGTGACGGTTTCATCAGCGTCTACCCGTGCGGAGCGCGCGAAGAGGTCTCATCCCTCAACTACGCCGCGGGCCAGACCATTGCCAACGCCGTGACCGCTCCCGTGTCGACTCGCGGCACGGTCTGCTTCTTCTCGCTGGCGCCGACCGACGTGATCGTCGACATCAACGGATGGTTCGCGACGGAGGGGCCATCATGACGGACTCAGCTCACACCATAGGACAGCATCGATCGGGCACGCCGTCCCGACGGTCGGGGTGGGGCGTGACCGCCCGGCTGCTCGGACTCGTGATGCTCCCTGTGACCGTGATGTGTGTCCTCACCGGGTCGGTGGTGCTGGCGCACCGGTCATCGGCGACCCGTGCCAACTCGGTCGAGGCCGGCGTGTCCGGCCTGAACGATCTGGTCGCGTTGCGCGCCAAACTCAACGACGAACAGGCAGCGGCGAGGTTCGACGTCCGCTTCGCCGAACTAGGTACCACCCGAGAGGAGGCAGTCGCCTTCATCGGGTTCGATTGGGGCTCGCAGCGCCCGGCGGCCCGCGCCGAGTCGATTCGCCTCGCCACCACGCTGGGTGCGGCGAGCCCCGTCGACGCTGGCACGCTCCAGACGCTCTACGCCGCCATGGACGTCGGGACAACTGGCCCCGTCGAAGCGGCGCAACAACTTGACGGCTTCGGACAAGCCACTCGGGCCGCGGTCAACCGCGGTCTCGATCAACTCGAGAGCGACGCCCGCCAGCTCCCGCTTCTCGCCGCCCTCGAGTCCCTTCGCATCGCCGCCAACCTGCTCGACGTGACCACCCCGCAGGTGATCGACCTGAGCGGGATCTGGTTCCCGACGCCCGGCGCCACCCCGGAATCAATCACTGCGTTGGTCGCACGTTTCGGCGCGGAGAGCGCCGACTACACCAATGGCAAGGCCCGACTCCGGGACCTGGGCGTGGCCAGCGTGATCGCCGGCCTCGATCGCATCGACGCCGATGCTGCGGTCGCCCTGTTCCAAGAGGCGGTGGCGGCCGGCCTGGCTGGCGAGCCGCTCACCGCACCCGGCGCCCCACTCGACACCGTCAAGGTCTCGGCGGCGTTCCAAGGCCACCTCGTTCTCGATGGGCTGCTCGATACCGTCGTACTGACCGCTGCGACGGCGGCCCGTGAACAGGCTCGCCAACTAGCGGCGTCGGAGCGGGCCAGCTACCTGACTTGGTCCCTGGGAGCGGCCGGGCTGGCACTGGTGTCGATCGCCGTCGCGCTGTGGCTGGCTCGCACCATCTCGCGGCCGCTGAAGGATCTGGCCGGGTACGCCCATGCCGTCAACGAAGGACACCTCGACGTCGATCCGGCAAGGGGTCGTGAGCACGGACCGCGAGAGACCCGAATGGCGTTCGGCGTCGTCACCGACCTCGTCGCCAACCTCCAACTCCTCGATGCCAAAGCCAACGCCCTCGCGCAATGCAACTTCGACGACCCCATCCTGAGCCGGCCGCTGCCCGGCCGCCTCGGCCGATCGTTGGAGAGCTCCGTCGCCTTGCTCTCCGGCTCCATCGTGGAGCGCGACGAACTGCAGACCCATCTGGCCCACCTCGCGACCCACGACTCGCTGACCGGCATCTTCAACCGAGCCGCCGCCCTCGCCGCCATCCAGACGTCCATGCAGCGAGCCACGCGAACCGGCGCCACCACGGCGGTCCTGTTCATCGACCTCAACGAGTTCAAGGCGGTCAACGACAGCCACGGTCACGAAATAGGCGACGAGGTCCTCCGTCAGACCGCCCACCGGATGGAACTCGGCCTGCGCACCGGTGACGTCGTCGCCCGTCTCGGAGGCGATGAGTTCGTCGTCGTCGCCGAAGCCGTCACAGACGTGGCCGAGGCCACGACGCTGGCTCGACGCATCATCGAGACCGTCAGCGAGACCGTCGAGATCGGCACGCTACGCATCCACATCGGGGCGGCCATCGGTGTCGCTCTCAGCCTTGACGGGCCGGAAGAGCCGCTGAGGCTTCTCGCCCGCGCCGATGCCGCGATGTACCGGGCCAAGCTTCACGAGCAGTCGAGCATCGAGATCTTCGATGCCGGGCTGCAACGGGAGATGCTCGAGCGCGAGGACATCGAGGCGGGACTCACCGCCGCACTGGAGGATCTGACCGGCGGCGGGCTTCACCTGCAGTACCAGCCGGTCCTCGAGGCCGCGTCCGGCGTACTTGTCAGCGCCGAAGCCCTCATCCGTTGGGACCGCCCGGGCCAGGGCACCGTCCAACCCGACTCCTTCATCCCCATCGCTGAAGCAACGGCGATGATCATCGACCTCGATTGCTGGGTCCTCGGCGAGGCCACCCGCCAGCTCGCCGCGTGGTCGGAGGTGGCCGATCTCGCCACCATGCCGGTCGCGGTCAACATCTCCGGACGGCATCTTCTCAGCCGTCAGCTGCCCAGCCACATCCAGACCGCCCTCGACCGGACAGGCATCGATCCGCGCCGCCTCACCATCGAGATCACCGAGACCGTCTTGCTCACCGATCTCGTCCTCGCCTCCCACGAGTTGGATGCCGTACGGGCCCTCGGCGTGAAGGTAGCCGTCGACGACTTCGGGACGGGCTACACCTCGCTCGCCCACCTCCAGCAGCTACCGATCGACATCATCAAGATCGACCGGTCCTTCATCAGCCAGCTGAACGTGAAACGCGGCAGTTCACTCGTACGGCTCGTGACCGATCTCGGCCACGCCATCGAGATCACCATCGTCGCCGAGGGCGTGGAAACAGCGGACGAGCTCCACGCCCTCCAGGAGATGGGCGCCGACCACCTCCAGGGCTACCTGTTGAGCAAGCCCCTCGACCCCAGCGCCATCGCCGCCTGGGCTCACAAGCACGGCGGCGTCCCCCACCCCGTCTGAGCTCGCGTCGCGGCGTGGCCGCAACCAATTCGAATTCCTAGCGACCAGGAGAGAACATGCCTCAGGACGAGTGCGCAGCGTGCAATCAGCCAGGAAACAAGCACCGTCGGCCCGCGGACCAACGTTCGAAGGGCGAGCAGGAGCCGCCAACGCAGTTCCGATCCTGTCGAGGTGCGCCCACCAAGTCGATGGCGCGACTGGCGGCGGTCGCGGCCGCGAGTGTCATGGCCGTTGCACTGCTCGTCGTCGGCAACGTCGCGCAGGCGGCCATCGTTCCGGCCGTTCCCCTTCTGACTTCGAGTGACTTTGCGGTCCTGGCCGGCACGACGGTGACGAACACCGGTCCGAGCATCCTGAACAACAGTGTCGGCGTCTCGCCAGGCTCGGCGATCGTCGGCTTTCCACCTGGCGTCGTCCAGGCGCCCGGCACCGCGCACGCCGCCGACGGCGTCGCCGCGCAAGCCCAGAACGACCTGACGAACGCCTACAACAACGCCGCCGGCCGACCGGTCGACGTCAACCTCGTCAACAACGAACTCGGCGGCTTGACCCTCGTTGGAGGGGTGTACACGGGGCCTGTGCCATCTCTGCAGCTCACGGGGCAGCTGACCCTGGACGGCGCCGGTGACCCGAACTCGGTGTTCATCTTTCAAGCCGGCTCCACGCTGACCACGGCGTCGGCAAGCTCCGTCCGGCTCATCAACGGCGCCCAGGAATGCAATGTGTTCTGGCAGGTCGGTAGTTCGGCAACCCTCGGAACCAACTCGGACTTCAGCGGCAACATCCTTGCGCTGACATCGATAACGGTGACCACCGGGACAACCGTCCACGGGCGTGCCCTCGCCCGCAACGGCGCCGTCACCCTCGACACCAACACGTTCTTCACTCCGACTTGCGACCTCACACCACCCACGACAACCACGACGGCGCCGCCGGAAGCGACCACGGTGGCCGCAGGCGCAACCACAGCACCCCCAGGTGCAACCACAGCACCCCCAGGTGCAACCACAGCACCCCCAGGTGCAGCCACCACCGCGGTCGGCGGAACCCCGACAGCGCCGCGAGCGGGAACTCCGTCGGGACCAGTCATGCCACCCGGCACACCGCGGCTCGTTGAAACCGGCACGGAGACCCGCATCCCTCTTCTGTTGGCGCTCGCCGCGCTCGGACTCGGCGCGGCGGCCATTGTCGTCGGGAGGCCGAGAAACGCCCGCTAGCACCGGAAGCCGCATATCCACCGGCGGTGATCCGCCCGTCGATCCGGCAAACCTGTTGGTGGCAGCGTCTGCTGGCCGCCAGCGGGCAGATTCCGACGGGCGGCTACACCCCTGATGAGCACGGCCCCGAAATGTGCGGGACGTCGGGGTCGGCGGTCGATCAAAGTCCGAGGTCAAGGCCGACGCTCTCGGTCCCGCAGCTCGTGTATGACCGGCGCAAGCTGGGCGAGGTGGAGCTCGCGCAGCGCGTTCGGCAGCGCGGGCCCACTGCTGAGGGCCGCCCAGCCTGTCGACGTGGAGTAGCGGTCGGCGAGGGCGCACAGCTCAGGGAGTGTCGGCGACGTCGTCGCAGACCTCGCGCCAGCCTCGTTCGGCGCCGGTGTGATGGTCGAGGTGGGTTTCAAGTCGGTGGGCGGCGGCACACCAGACGGCGCGACCGGCCGAGGTCCGGGGCACAGGACCGAGGAGCTCGACCTGCCACGATGCCGGTTGGTCGAGGGCTTCCAGGACACGCTCGGGCCGTGTCCGTTCGAGGCTCGTGTCGATCAGCGCCAGGTCGATGAGGAGGTGCGCGCCGCTCGGGTGCGGTGGCGGTGAGCGCCCGGCGACGTTCGCTGTTGATGGGCGTCGAGCCGGTCGAGTCGAGCACCGGACTCGGCCTCGGTTGCGTGGGCCCGGTCGAGCCGGTGACGGGCCTGGTCGATGCGGTCAGCGGCGTCACCGATGGCGTGGGAGTCTCGTCGTGGCCATCGTTGTCGTGAGAGGTGGTCGTGCTGCTGCGTGGCGTCGACCAGTTCCCGCTCGGCGGCTCGCCGTTCGGCGACCGCCTCGACCAGTCGGGATCGCGCATCGCGCTGTTCGACGGCGCGGTCGGCGGGGAGGGAGGCGTCGAGGTGGGCCAGCTGGCCGGTGAGGCGCCGGTGGGCGAGACGGAGTGGCTCCACGCCGAAGGCGAGCGGGTCGTCGGCGCGACAGCAGGCCAAGGCGACGGCCGTCCAGTGGCCGTCGAGCCGGTCGACACTGGCGGCGATGGCGTCGCGTCGCCATCCTTCGGTCCGCTCGAACTGGTCGTGCGTGCGTTGCTCACGTTCGAGCTGTTGGAGGCGATGTTCGGCCCGTGCCAGGACGCCGGCGGCGTCGATCACGGCCTGCTGCTCGACGGGGAGTCGGTCCTCGAGCTGGCGTCGCTCAGCCCGACCGGCGCGGCTCAGGGTCCGGAGCGGTCCCTGGTTGTCGATGTCAGCACTGGTTGCGGCTGCTGTCCGTTCCGCCACTTCGAGCTGAGCGTGAGCGGCGGTGACGGCGCGGCGGGCGTCAGCGAGCTCTCGGCTGCGGTCGGGCGGCTGGCGCTCCAGCACGGCGTGGTGGGCGTCGATGACGGCTCGGAGGCTGCCGGTCGATGCGGCCAGGGGTCGTCGACGGCGGCCATGGTCGTGTCCGGGATCCGGGCGAGCGCCGCCACCACCTGTTGGGGGGCGGTGCGCCGGTCGGCGAGCCGGCCGCCGTGATCGCCGTCATCGACCGGGGTGGTGTTCCAGGTGTGGGTGGGGTGGCGGGAGCGGGACTGGCCGGTGTAGCCCCGGTAGGCGTCCAGCGCGGCCGAGCCGAGCAGGTGGGCGTGGTCCCAGGTGCCGCCCTGGGCGCCGTCGACGGTGCGGGCCCAGGCGTGGGACAGGTTCGGTGTCCCGTCCGGCGCGGACGCCGCTGCACGAACTCGACCGGGATCGACGATGGCCATGCCACCGTCGGTGCGGACGGCGAGGCCGTGGTCGATCGACGGCGGTGACGGTGGCGACGGTGCCGTTCACCAACGGGGAGTGGCGGTCGCCGCAGCGGGTGTGGAACAGGATCGCGGTCACCGGCCTGGTAGTGCCGGTCGGTGGTCCAGCCCGGTCCGGTCAGTGTCGGGCCGGTGAGCACCCCGGCGGCGGCGAGGCGGCGGCGGATGCGGTCGGCGACGTCTTCGGCCTGGCCGTGGGACACGACGAGGGCGACGGTCGGCGTGCGGCGCCGTGGTCGAGGATGTCGGCGACGACGGCGTCGGCCATCGCCGCCCGGGTGGCGGCCGGGGTGGCGGCTTCGTGCTCCCAACCGTGGCCGACACGCACCTGCTGCGAAGCGGCCGGGTCGCCGCCGCGCAACAGGGCCAGGGCGTGGCGGTCGACCGGGTCGACCTGGCGACGGTTCACGGTCAAGGTGGCGGCCGGGATCACCCCGGCCGCGACTCGTGCTTCGAGCTCGGCGGCGATCCCGCCCGCTTTCACCGACGGCGCCTGGCGGGGATCGCCCAGCACCCACAGCTGCCCACCCGGACAGGCAGCCACCGCGGCGAGGATCGGTGTGCACATCGCGGGTGGAGCTCTGGGACACCTCGTCGAGCACCACGACCGAGCCCGGCCGCCAGCGACCGGTCGCTCGAGGTCGAGACGGAACCGGGCGACCGTCGACGCCGGCAGGCCGGCCTCGGACAGTTCGGCCACCGCCTTGGCCGTCGTCGCCACCGCCACGACCGGCCGCCCGTCGGCCACGGCGGCACCGGCGGCGGCGTGCACCATGGCCGTCTTGCCGTGGCCGGCCGGGGCGAGCACCGCCCGCACCGCCGCCGCCGTCACCGCACAAGACGTCCACGGCGTGCTGCTGGTCGGCGCCCAACCCGGCGGAGGGGACCGATCGTGCGTCGGGATGGCCGAGCCGGGCCGGGCCTGCAGGCGGTCGAGCAGGTCGAGCGTCTCGTCCTCCAGGGCGCGGTGGGCGGCGGTGGACCACCGGGCCGGCTCCCACCCCGACGCCGACCGCGGACGGCATCAGCCGCACCACGGCATCCGAGCGGAGGAACCGCGCGGTGATGTCGCGGATCTCCTCGACGGTGAGCCGCCCGGCCGACAGGGCGGCGATGTGCTCGATCACGTCGGGTTCGTCGAACCTCGGTGAATGCGCGCACACGCCGATGTCTTCGTCGACCAAACAGCGCACGATCTCCTCGTACGTGAGGTCGGCCAGCGCCGGGTCCCGCCAGCACACCCGCCGATCCAGCCCCCGGCCCATCGCCAGGTCGACGGCTTCGGCCTCGGCCTGCCAGCGGCCGACCAGCAGGCTCGGGGTGAGCGTGTGGTCCTTGGCCGGCCGGGTGGCCAGCGACGCCTCGTCGTCGGCCCGCATCCGCAACGCCGGCGACTCGTAGCGGGCGCCCCGAGCTTCCAGCTCGGCCTCGATCTCCACGGTCCGTTTCGAGAACGCCCGCAACTGGGCCGTCGTGAACCCGACCAGCTCGCGGGTGTTGGACCGGTCCGGCCCCCACTCCACCCCCAGCCGCAGCGACAGCGCCCGTTGCAGCTCGGCCTGATAGATCGACCCGGCCGCCCGGGCCCACACGAACAACGGCCGGGCCGCCAACGCCACACACCGCCCGTCCGGCCCGCGTCGCACGACGTTCGGCACCAGGCAGTGGGTGTGCAGCTGGGGGTCGCCCTCCCTCGACGTGCGATGCACGAACCCGGCCACCACCCAGCCGTGCGGTGGCGACATGGCGGCGAATCCCGTCGACCTGCATGCGGGCGACAGCAGCATGCTCCTCCAGGAAGCCGAGCGCGGTCGCGACCGCCTCCCGGTGAGCCGTCATCACCGTGTCGGCCACCGGCTCGGAGCCCAGCGCCCACAGCAGCGACACCGACTTCGGCGCCGAGAACGTCAGATCGAACGCCTTCACCGTCCGCTCCCGCAACCCCACCAGCAACGGCTCACCCGACACGGGATCATTGCCGTCGATCAGCGCCCGCAACTGATCGGCTTCGACCATCCCCTCGACACCGAGCTCGGGCGACCACCGCCCCGGCCCACACCCCCGGCGCCTCCCCCACGCCGGCGTAGTACTCGTCGATCCCCAACGCCACCGACGACAACAGGTACTCGCCGTCGGTCAACGCCGTCACCGTCAACACGACCCACCCCCGCCACGACCGAGCGAAGAGTCGCCACAGACACTTGCCAGCCCTCCGGGCAGGCGAACCCGCGCCACGTCCCGCGACTAGTCACGGCTGTTCTCAGGCGCGGTGAGCAACGTCAGCTGCTGAGTGTCAGCGGCATGACGGCGACGACGGGTCGCAAGCGTCGAGATCACCTTCATCATGTCGGGTCTCGTGGCGCCGCCGTGTGCTGCTCATCCGCTCGTGGAAATGCGGTGTTCGGTTCCTCGACACATGGTGCAACGCGCAACGCCGTCAACGAGATGCACTCGATAGACCGAAAGGCCGAACCGACCATGAGGACCGCTGAGGCGCTCGTGTTCGAGTAGGCCCCGTTGGCGGAGGCGGCGCAACGCGGCCGCCGCCGTCGCGGGCGTTACGCCCGAGATGCTCCGCCACCCGACGCGCACTCGTGGCCGCGAGCGCGCGACCGTCAGTCACGACGGCGTCCATCACAACATCCTCGAAGACGGCCCACGCCGTCACGCCGATGCTCCGGCGTATCGAACGGCACGCCGGCAACAACGTAAGCCCGGCCGGACGAGCTGCGGTCTTGTTCAGGCGGCTCCATGTCGGCCGTCCGCTTGCGGCCCGCCCTTGTTCTCGATGCCGATGTCCAGGAGTCGTTCGACGACAGCGCGGGGGACGCGCAACACCCGACCGAGTTGGATGACGGGCAGACCTTCCGCGCCGCCCGTCGCCATCCACCGATGCGCGAGCTCGTATGCCGTCGTGTGGCTGATGCGCAGAGCCCGGGCCGCCTCGGCCACCGTCAGAACGAGCGGGAGTTCTTCCAGTGAGCACACTGGTGACGTCTCGGTTGCCATTCCGACCGACCTACGCCGAATGCGCCGAACCGTCAACCTGGGGTCAACCGGACGAAACGGCACTGGCGGCTACCAGCGGACACGCATGGACACCAGCGATGCCGTGCGGATACGAACACCGCGGTGAATCGTCACAACATTGCAACGTCGTTCGCGGGAGAACCGTCGGGTCCACGGCCGCAACCGCCAGGCAGTCAGGCCACAGCGGCGTGCAGCTCGGCCAGCGCCGCCCGGACGACGGGGAACCGTTCGAACAGCTCCTCGCGGACGTGCCGATCCACAGCCGCTGGCGCGAGGAGGAACTCGACGCCGACCACGCCGCCGTCGCTCGCTACGTCGACCGCCACCTCGTCGGACACGTGCACGGTCCTGCTGACCGGCGCATCGGCCAGCAAGAGGTACCAGGCTTGCACCTCGGGGTCGAAGTCCACGCGCATGCGCATCCAGGTTACGGCCAATCGTCTCGATCGGCGGCGGTCACCACCAGGTCTCCGGCGACGACGACCTTGAGTCGGCGTCCGCCCCGGGTGCGGCCGAGGACGACGACGCGATCGGCTGGCCGTCCCGCATAGCTCGTCTCCTGGTTCGCCAATGCCTGGTCCACTTCCTCGGCCGTGATGCCCCGACGGGCCATCTGCCGCAGGGCGTGCCGGCTGAACCTCAAGGTGCGAAGACGGAGTCGAGTTGCTCACCGGCCTGGCGATGCTGCGCCGACACGGTGTGGGTGTACGTGTTGAGCGTGACTTCGATGTCGGCGTGCCCGAGACGTTCCTGCATCACCTTGTCGTCGCCCACGACGACACGGCCGACCGACTGCGCAGTATGACGCAGGCCCTTCGGCGTGATCCGGGGCACGCCGGCAGCGACGATGAGATCGTCCATCAGACCGGCCGAAGTTGTTCGGATCGATCCACCCGCCGACGCGCCGTTCGTGAACACGAGGCCGCTCTCCTGCCACGCGTCTCCGACGAACGCCGCGTCCCGGACCTGCTGCTCCCGGTGTCGGGTCAGGACCTCGGCGGTCACGGCGCCGAAGGTCACCACGCGTTCGCTCGCCTCGGTCTTGAGCTGCTTGAGAACCGGTCGGCCGAGCTCCACCGCCAGCTGCTGGCGCACCTCCAACTGGCACCGGTCGAGGTCGACGTCGCTCCAACGCAGCCCGAGCACCTCGCCGCGGCGCATGCCGGTGACGAGGCTGAGGTGGAAGGCCGCACACAGACGGTGGCTCGCGGTCGCGGCCAGGAAGCGGCGAGCTTGTTCGATCGTCCAGCCCAGCTGCTGGGCCGGGCGTGCCCGCCGGGGCGGCTGCGTCAAGGGCACGGGGTTGCGGGCGAGGAAGCCGCGCTGCACCGCCTCCTCCATCGCCATCGACAGCACCTTGCGCACCAGCCGCGACGACGTCGCCCCCAGCCTCGGCTTCCCGCCGTCGGGCGCGACCGAGATCTGGGCGAGCCACGCGTCGACGACTTCAGGCCGCAGATCGCCCAACCGGACCGCCCCGATGAGCGGCACGATGTGGCGGGTCACGGCCCAGCGGTACTGATCGAACGTGGACGTCTCGACCCGGCCCTCCTTGGCCGGCAGCCACACCGTCTCGAGGAAGTCGGCGAGCGTGTCGACCGACCCGCCGGCCCGGCCGGCGGCCGCCGCCTTCTGGTGGGCGACCGCTGCTCGCTTCGTGTCGAACGTCCCCAACTGGCGCACCCGGCGGCGTCCGGTCGCAGGGTCGTAGCCGGTGACCCGCACCACCCACTTGCCCCGCTGGCGGTGGAGTTCGGGCTCACCGACATCGACCGGTCGCACGAGCGGAAACGCGTACGCGATCCGGCGCCAGGATGCATACATCCTGCATACATCGCCAGAACGAAGAAAGCCGGTCCCTTGCGGAACCGGCTCTGACCTGGTACTTTGTTGTCGGGCTGACAGGATTTGAACCTGCGACCTCTTGACCCCCAGTCAAGCGCGCTAACCAAACTGCGCCACAGCCCGTGGACCTGCTCACCGCCTTCGCGGTGTTGTGTCGACTCAGGACGCTAGCAGTGGGATCAATCGACGCCGAGGTGGGTTGTCGAGGCCGCGGCGCATGTGGGCGGCGGCGGGGGCTGGGCGGCCAGGGTGCACGGTCGTGTTCCGCGTGATCTCGACGACGGCCGGCGGACCGGGTGGTCGGTCGGCGGGCCAGCGAGACGCGGTCGCGGTGCGTGGTCGGCGGCGGCGTTGACCGGTTTCTCGGTGCGTCGGCGTATCAGACCTGCTGCACTCCTGCACCCAGAAGCACAGGTGCACCGAGAACGGCCGCGGCAATGCTCACCGAGCGTGACTTCGGCGTTGCGGCATCTCGTCGAGCGACATCAGCGCTACCACGAGGTGCTCAAAGCAGCACCGCCAACGACCGGCGGAACCCCACCCGTGCCCTGCGGGTGTGGCCGAAGACGATGGCCACAACGCCGCCCGTCAGGCGCAGCGATAGACGGCGTAGTCGACTCCGTCGGCGACGACGCGACCCTGCCCGACGAACAGGGTGCGGTTGACCCACTGGTACTGGCTGGCGCCGGATTCGAGGCGGACGTGCGTGTACCAGTACTGGTCGCCGTAGTTCGTGACCGCCTCGCTGCGCAGCGCGCTCGCGACGGCTTCGTTCATCTCGAGTGATCCCTGGTAATGGAGGAAGAGGTTGGCGCCGTCGTCCGTGCGGATCTGAGCCCGCACGTCGATCTCGGCGTAGCCGTCCGCGCCGACAAGCACCCAGTCGGCGCCCGGCCCTACGACGCGTCCCGTGATGCGATCGCCCTTCGCCCATCCGTCCACGACGGTGCCGACCGAGCGATGACCGAACGGTCCGGACCCGATGGGGAAGACCTCGCCCAACCCCACGTGGAACGTGAACTCGTGAACCATGTCCATCTGAAGCCCCTCTCGCTTCTGCCCTGGACAGTCTGCCGTTACGCGTGCAGCGCCTCGGCCACCTGCTGCACCGTGGCCAGCGGCACCGTCCCGGACACGTGCACGTACCAGCCCGCCGGGCTGGCCGGATGGGCCACGAGGGTCGAGCCGGTCAGCCCCGCGACGGCCTCGGTGGACCCCAGTGCGCCGATCTGACCGGCGATGCCGCCCGTCGTCTGGGAGTCGGGCTCCCCTGTCGTCGGGCCTTGAGTGATCACGATGGTCTTGTCGCCGGCCACGTACACGTCGACGTAGCTGTCCACGATGGTGGGCGCCTGTCCCGCCACCGTCGTCGTGGTGGTGGCGTCAGTGGAGGACGCCGGGTTGGCGGCGTGGCGCAGCTGGTACCGGCCTTGGAAGGTGTACCCGTCGGGCGGGGCGTCGAGGACGAAGTAGCCGGGCACGGGCACGGTCGTGGCGTCGATGGGGTTCAGCTCGGTACCGCCACTGGCCAGCGGTGTGGGGTCGCCGGTGATGGCGAACGAGGCGTCGGTGATCGTGGTGGGCTGCACGTCGACCGCAGTGGCGATGATCCGCTCGGCCAGGGAGCCGCTCTGGACCGAAACCTCCTCCAACATGAGCCCGGCGTTGTCGATGCAGGCATCGGTGTAGTCGGTGTCGGTGGGCGCCTTGGTGGCGAACGACTCGAGCGGCTGCCCGGTGCGATACACCTGGCACGTCCGCCCCAGCACCTCGCGGGTTTCGGCCCGCACGAACGTGCCGCTGGTGACGAGATCATCCAGCGTGGCGTCGAGCCGGAAGTCGCCGAGGGCCGACTGCGGCAGCGCCTTCTGCACCTGCGTGGTGGGCGCCGACTGCGTGCCCGACTTGTCCGTCGTGCCGGCTGTGGTGTCGGAGTACAGGCCGAAGTTGCTGAGCGCGTGCCATTGCTCCTCGGTGCCGGGCGGCGCCCCGACCTTCGATGTCACCGCTCCGTCGAAGGGCCGCCGGATGACGAAGTCCTCGGTGTTCGTGGTCTGGCCCTCGGCGCCGTACGTGTCGATCTTGTAGGTGAGGGTGTACGTGCTGGGCGGGGCGTCGATGGTGACGACCGAGTCGCCCACCGAGACCTCGGGCGACGTCAGGGTCACCTCTGACGAGCCGCCGCTTCGCGACCGGATGACCAGGAACGTCGAGGCGCCGACGGCCAGCACGACCAGGGCGGCCACCGACGCGACGGCGATCCGCCGCCGCCGCTGGTACCGGATCTCCCGGCGGGTCGCCCGCCGGCGAGCATCACGACGACGATCGATCGCGGCGCGTCGACGCTCGATCCGCGTGGCTGACTTGCGGCCCGGCTTCCCGCCCGGGTGACGCCTCGAGGTCACGATCGGTTACACCACACGTCCCGCTTGGTAGCACCCTGTGAACTGCCCAGGGAAACCCTGTGAGTCCGCTCGCTCACAGGACTCTCTCAGCTACCGCGCAGCATAGGTGCGGCCCGGTCGGCGAGGCTTGCTCGATGACGACGACAAGACGACGCAGATGGCCGTGGTTCCTCGGCGGTGCCGCGGTCCTGGTCATCTTGGCCGTTGTGGCCGTTCCCTACATCTACATCCACTTCATCCAGGCCGATCCGGAGCCGGCCCTGACCTTCGAGAACATCGACGCCAGTGCGTCCGAGGCCACGACCACGGTCGCCGGCGGCGCCAGCGCCACGACGGCTGGCGGCGCCGCCGCGACCACCAACGCTGGCGCCGCGAGCGGCGACAGCATCGACGGTACGTGGGCCGTCACCACCGGGTCCGAAGCGGGCTACCGGGTGAAGGAGGTCCTGTTCGGGCAGGACACCGACGCCGTGGGCCGCACGACCGCCGTCACCGGCGACCTCACCATCGCCGGCACCACCGTGACCGACGGCTCGTTCTCGGTCGATCTCACCAAGGTGACGAGCGACGAGAGCCGGCGCGACAGCCAGTTCCAGGGTCGCATCATGGAGACGTCGAAGTTCCCGACGGCCACCTTCACACTCACGAAGCCGATCGAGCTGGGCAGCCTGCCGGCCGACAAGACCGAGGTGGACTACACGGCGACGGGCCAGCTCGAGCTGCACGGCGTCACCAAGCCGGTCGACGTGGCCATCACGGCTCGGCGCAACGGGGGCGACATCGAGGTGACCGGCACCATTCCCGTGGTGTTCGCCGACTACCAGATCGACAACCCCAGCAGCAACGGCATCACCACCCAGGACAACGGTGTGGTGGAGTTCCTGCTGGTGTTCGCGGAAAATTAGACGACCAGCATGACGAGTTGCACCAACCGCCAGCCGAGGTAGATCACCAAGGCGACCACCATCAGCTTGAAGTGCCACGGCACCTTGCCCTTCTCGCCCGCCAGCTCGTGGAGGTCCAGGCTGTCGGAGGCGATCGGTCGCTCGGGCGAGGCCACGGCGCGGCCGCACGTCGGGCAGGTGCCATCGGCCGGCAGCGAGCTGTAGGTCCAGTACTTCGAGCACTCGTCACACCACGGCATCAGGCCACGACGCTCACACCGGTGGCACCCCGTGGCGCTTGGCGACGCTGTCGCGGTCGACCGGATCGGCGGCGGCGAAGCGGCCGATCAACTCGTCACGCAGCGCCTCGAACGGCACCACGGCATCGATCACGAGCTCGGCGGCGAGACGCAGGAGGTCGACGTCCTCTTCGTACTCCTGGCGCCGAGCGGTGACGAACTCGGCCCGTTCGACCTCGTCGGCGATGGCGGCGATCTTGTTGGCGAACACCGCGTTCACCGCCGGCTCGGGGCCCATCACGGCGATCTTGGCCGTCGGCAGCGCCAGCGTGGCGATCGGGTCGAAGGCGGGCCCGCACATGGCGTACAGGCCCGCGCCGTAGGCCTTGCGCACGACGACGCAGATCTTCGGCACCGTGGCATCGGTGACGGCCGTGATCATCTTGGCCCCGTGGCGGATGATGCCGTGACGCTCGACCTCCGTGCCGATCATGAAGCCGGGCACGTCGGCCAGGAACAGCAACGGCAGGTTGAAGGCGTCGCACAGCCAGATGAAACGAGCGCACTTGTCGGCCGAGTCGACGAACAGCACGCCGCCCTTCTGCATGGGGTTGTTGGCCACGATGCCGATGGGGTGCCCGTCGAGGCGGGCGAAGGCGATGATGACCTCGGGCGCCCACAGCGGCTTCACCTCGAACAGCGAGCCCTCGTCGATGAGGCCGTCGAGCAACTTGTGCATGTCGTAGCCGGCGGCCTCGCTCTCCGGCAGCACCTGGCGGTGCAGGGCCGACGCCGGCGGCTCGCCGATGGTGGACGGCGGCACCTCCCGCCAGTTGCCGGGCAGGTACGAGAACCACTGCTTCGCCTGCTCGATGGCGTCGGCATCGTCGACGGCGAGGTTGTCGCCGCACCCCGACACCGTGGCGTGCATGCGCGCCCCGCCCATCTCCTCGAGCGTGACGCGCTCGCCGATGACCTCTTCGGCCATGCGCGGCGAGCCGAGGTACATGGACGCGTTGCCCTCCACCATGAACACCACGTCGCAGAAGCTGGGGATGTAGGCGCCGCCGGCGGCCGAGGGGCCGAACAGGCAGCACACCTGCGGCACCTTGCCCGAGAGCCGCACCTGGTTGGCGAAGATGCGCCCGGCACCGCGGCGGCCGGGGAACAGCTCGACCTGGTCGGTGATGCGGGCGCCGGCCGAGTCGATCAGCCAGAACACGGGCACCTCGTGGCGCAGCGCGTACTCGGTCAGCCGCACGATCTTCTCCACCGTGCGCGCTCCCCACGAGCCCGCCTTCACGGTGGGGTCGTTGGCCATGACGCACACCGCCCGGCCCTCCACCCGGCCCAGCCCGGTGACCACGCCGTCGGCCGGCAGATCGGCGGCGGTGGCGTTGGCGAGCAAGCCGTCTTCCACGAACGAGCCCTTGTCGCACAACAGGGCGATCCGGTCGCGCACGAACAGCTTGTGCTGGCGAGCCAGCTTGTCGGCCTCCTTGTGGAGGTTGCCCGCCCGTGCCCGCGTGGTGAGCTCTTCGAGATCGTCCATGCCCCCTACCCCGAGCGTCGCCGGACCCGGAGCTTGATGGGAACGGCCCCGAAGCCGAATGCCTCACGGAGCTTGCGCTCCAAGTAGCGAAGGTACTGGGGCGGCACGTCACGGTTCGAGAACAGCGTGAACGTGGGCGGGTCGGCCGCGCCCTGCAGCCCGTACATGACCCGCACCCCACCGGGCGCCGGCTGCGCCGACTGAGCCTCGATGAGGACACGGTTGACGTCCCTGGTGGGCACCCGGCGGTGGTAGCGCTCGATGGCGTCGGCCAGCACCGGCAGCAGCTTGTGCACGCCCTTGCCGGTCTTGGCCGAGACCTTCAGCACCGGTGCATCGCCGATGAAGTGCAGCCGGTGCACGAGCTGGGCGGTGACGTCTTCGCGCGCCTCGGCATCGGGCAGGAGGTCCCACTTGTTGAGCAGCACGACCACCGGGCAGCCGGCGGCGTCGACGCGCTCGGCCAGCCGCTGGTCCTGGCTGGTGATGCCCTCGGTGGCGTCGATCACGAGCAGCGCCACGTCGGCGTCGTCGACCGAGCGCAGCGCCCGCACCAACGAGTAGTACTCCGGCGCGTCGTCGATCTTGCTCTTGCGCCGCATGCCGGCGGTGTCGATGTAGCGAATGGGGCCCTCGGGCGTGTCCACCACCGTGTCGACGCTGTCTCGGGTGGTGCCCGGCATGTCGTGCACGATGGAGCGTTCCTCGCCGATGAGTCGGTTGAACAACGTGCTCTTGCCGACGTTCGGGCGCCCGATGATGGCCACGCCGGGAACCTTGCCCACCTCGGCACCTGCCTCACCGCTCGACGCACCGTCGGCGTCCTTGGGCAGCAGGGCGATGAGCTCGTCGAGCATGTCGCCGGTGCGCCGCCCGTGCAGCGCGCTCATGGGGTAGGCCTCGCCGAGCCCGAGCGACAGGAACTCCCACGCCTCCTGCTCGCGCCGGTCGTTGTCGGCCTTGTTGGCCAGCAGGAGCACCGGCTTGCCGCTCTTGCGCAGCCATTCGGCCACCGCCGCGTCCTCCTCGGTGACGCCGACGCCGGCGTCGACGAGGAACAGGACGGCGTCAGCGCCCAGCACGCCTTGCTCGACCTGGCGACTGACCTTCTCCTCCAGGTCGGTGCCGCCCGGCAGCCAGCCGCCGGTGTCGACCAGGAGGAAGGGCACGCCGAGCCACTCCGCCTCGACCTCTTTGCGGTCGCGGGTGACGCCGGGGCGATCCTCCACGATCACGACCTGCTTGCCGAGGATGCGGTTCACGAGGGTGCTCTTGCCGACGTTGGGCCGGCCGACCACGGCAACGACAGGCATGGGACTCATGCCAGTGCCGCCCGCAGCGCGATGCCGTCGGTGGCGATGATCTCGACGGTCCGGGGCAGTTCGGCCGGCGTGGTGCCGTCGAGGAAGCGACCCTCCGACAGGCACACGTCCGGCAACAGGTACCGGTGACCGGGTGGCTCGGTCTCCAGCACACGGGCGAGGTCGGCCCCCACCATCAGCCCCGTCACGGCCGTGTTGCCGCCGAAGAAGTCGTTGCGTACGGGAATGACGCGCACGTCCGGGCGACCGAGTTGGGCCAGCAGTGGCTCCAGCACCAGCGCGCCGTACTCCCCCGTCAGCACGGCCACGGGCATCGTGGCGTCGCCGGCGGGCGTGTCATGGAGCTGATGGGGCGTCTCGACGCGAGCCAGCGCGGTGTCGCCGGCCGGGTTGCGCGGGGCGCGGTACCCCTCGGCCGGGGCACCGTCGACCCAGGCGAAGAACCCGCTCTGCACGCCGGTCGGTACCTCGACCCGACCGAGCAGTTCGGCCTCGAACGTACGGGCCATGCCCACGCCATCCTCATGCATGGGAAAGCCCTCGTAGACCTCGGGATCAGGGAAGGGTCGCCCGGCGAGCAGGTAGTACTCGTCGGCGGCGTGCACCAACCGGCGGCCGAGGGCGTCGAGGTAGATCGCCTGCCACGTGGCGGCGGCGTCGACGACGGCTTCGGCCTCGGCCTGGGTGTGCGGCCGCATGTCGGCCTCGGTGTTGTAGCGGGACACCCCGAGCGGCACGAGGCACAGCGAGGCGAGCTCCGGGTACTCGTCGAGCACGCCGGCGAGGGTGTCCTCCAGCACGGCGCCGTCGTTCACACCGGGGCACACCACGACCTGGCCGTGCACCGTGACACCGTGGTCGAGCAACGCCCGCAGCCAGCGCAGGCTGGTGGCGCCGCGCCGGTTGCGCAGCATGGCGGCGCGAGTGTCGGGATCGGTGGCGTGGATGCTGACGTTGAGCGGCGACAGCCCTTCGATGAGCACGCGCTCGAGGTCGGCCTCGGTGAACCGGGTGAGCGTGGTGAAGTTCCCGTACAGGAACGACAGGCGATAGTCGTCGTCCTTCAGGTACAGCGACGTCCTGAGGCCCTTCGGCAACTGGTAGATGAAGCAGAAGGCGCAGTGGTTGTCGCACGTGCGGACCCGGTCGAACAGCGCCGACGACACCTCGGCGCCAAGGGCCTCGCCCTCGCGCTTGGCCACGCTCACCGGGATGCTGCGGCCGGCCCGGCGTACCTCCACGTCGACGTCGGCATCGTCGCTCAGCAGCCGCCACTGGATCACGTCCCGCGGCACCTGCCCGTTGAGGCTCAGGACCTCGTCGCCCACCTCCATCCCGGCGCGCGCCGCGGCGGAACCGGGCGCGACGGCGACCACTCGGGGGGCAGGCATGCGCACAAGGATACGACGAAGCCCCTGGCTAGCCTCGGTCGTGATGGACGTCGACCGCGTGCTCCTGGCCTCTCCGCGCGGTTTCTGCGCCGGAGTGGAGATGGCCATCAAAGCGCTGGCGTGGATGGTGCGGGCCTTCGAGCCGCCCGTGTACTGCTACCACGAGATCGTCCACAACAAGCTGGTGGTCGAGCGGTTCCGCTCGCTGGGGGTCGTGTTCGTCGACGACATCGACGACGTGCCTCCGGGCCGGCCCATCATGCTGTCGGCCCACGGCTCGGCCCCCGAAGTGGTGGCTGCCGCCCGGGCGCGGGGCTCCTACGTGGTCGACTCGGTGTGCCCCCTCGTCACCAAGGTGCACCACGAGGTGCGGGTGCGGGCCGGCAAGGGCTACCGCATCGTCTACGTGGGCCATGAAGGCCACGAGGAGGCCGTCGGCACGATGGCGGTGGCGCCCGATGCCATGCATAGGGTCGAGTCGGTGGCCGAGGTCGCCGCCTTGCCCGCGTTCGCCGAGCCCGTCGCGCTGCTGGCCCAGACCACGCTGTCGCACCGGGACTGGGCCGATGTGCTGTCGGCCACGCAGGACCGGTTTCCCGAGCTGTGGACGCCCGGGCGCTCCGACCTGTGCTTCGCCACCACTAACCGCCAGTCGGCGCTCATGGCCATGGCCCCCCGGTGCGACGCCGTTGTCGTGATCGGATCGGCCAACTCGTCCAACACCCGCGCGCTGGAGAAGCTGGCGGTGGCCGCCGGCTCGCCGGTGTTCCGGGTCAACCACGCCGACGAGCTGCCCGATGACCTGAGTGGCACCATCGGGGTGACCGCCGGCGCGTCGGCGCCGGAGGAGCTGGTCGATGCCGTGATCGCGCTGCTCAAGCCGCGTCACGGGGTGGAGCTGGTGACGGTGACCGACGAGGACGAGTACTTCCCGCCGCCGCGCAACATCCGCGAGCTCCAGATGGCGCTGGAGCTGGCGGCCACGACGTTGCTCGGTGGCCGCTTCGGCGGTACCCGGGCGATGGACGACCGCGCCCTGGCGGCCAGCGCCGTGCTGGCCGCACTGCAGGACTGAACCGGCTGGGCTGGGCCCGGGGTCAGTTGCGGGGGACTTCCTTCCAGGCCACCTCGCGGTCGACGCGCACGTCGCCCGGCAGCCCGAGGACACGCTCGCCCAGGATGTTCCGCATGACCTCGGAGGTGCCACCCTCGATGGAGTTGGCCCGGCTGCGCAGGAACGCCTTCTGCACCGAGTCCGAGAACATCGCTGTCTCCGGCCGCTGCATCTCGTAGGTGCTGTAGAGCAGACCGTCGGCGCCGAGCAGGGTGACGGCGAAGTCGTACACCCGCTTGTTCGACTCGGCCGAGGCCAGCTTGCCGGTCGAGCCCTCGGGCCCGGGCACACCGACCTTGCGGTTCTGCGACGCCCTGATGTTGGTGAGGCGATTGACCTCGGACTCCACCCAGAGCTTCATGAGGGCGTCCTTGGTGGCGGCGTCCTTGCGGTCCTCGGGGAGGTTGTTCCAGATCTTGACGACCTCACCGATGGGCCCGGAGCCCTTTGGGCTGATGGCGCCACCGATCGAGACACGCTCGTTCATGAGCGTCGTGAGCGAGACACGCCAGCCGTCACCCGGGTTGCCGAGGCGCTCGGCGTCGGGCACGCGGGTATCGGTGAAGTACACCTCGTTGAACTCGGCCTCACCTGTCATCTGCCGCAGCGGGCGGGTCTCGACGCCGGGGCCTTTCATGTCCACCACGAACGCGGTGAGGCCGGCGTGCTTGGGCACGTCCGGGTCGGTGCGCACCACGAGCAGGCCCCAGCGGGCGACGTGGGCCAGCGTGGTCCACACCTTCTGGCCGTTGACGATCCACTCGTCGCCGTCACGGACGCCCTTCGACGACAGCCCGGCGAAGTCGGAACCGGAACCCGGCTCAGAGAACAGCTGGCACCAGACCTCCTCGCCGGTGAACAGCGGCCGCAGGTAGCGCTGCTTCTGCTCCTCGCTGCCCCACACGACCACCGTCGGCCCGCACATGCCGTAGCCGATGGGGTTGCGGTAGTAGGGATTGGGCCCACCGGCGGCGTAGATCCGCTCCTGGATGAGCTTCTGCAGCTTGGGCGACGCGTCCAACCCGCCGTAGCCCTCCGGGAAGTGCACCCACGCCAAGCCCCGGTCGTACTGCTCGCCGAGGAACACGTGGTTCTCGGTCTTGTCGGGAGGAAACGACGCCAGCAGGTCCTCGACCAGGTCGACGACTCGCCGCTCCTCGGACGTGACGACGGGTTCGGTGATGGTCATGCGCGCTCGCTTCCCCTTGACTCGCGGGTCAAGCCGCCCAGCGTACCGGCGGCCGCCCGACCCCAGAAATTCCCGGGTGTGGTCGACGGTGGTCACCCCGGCCCGTTCCTGTCGCGCTTCAGTAGCAATTCTGAGTGTGTCACGCACCGAGAAGCAGATCTGCACCGAGAACCACGTCAGGCCCGCTCACCCACAGTGATGTTCCGGCAATGAGCGCCCGCGCAGAGAGGACGCGGCCACGAACGGTGCGCGGCGGTGCACCGAGCCGCCCGCCACCGACGAGCACCAGGCCCGCCGCCGGCCGCGGAGCAACGTTGTGAAGGCGAAGCGAAGGCCGACGACGGGTTCAGTTCAGTGGCGCCATGAGTCGGGCCAGCTCCTGGCGGTCGGCCGGCGTGGCGTCGGGCAACGCGCACCGCAGCCGCAGCACCCACCGCAACGCGTCGACGTCCTGGCGGTTCTGGTAGATGACGCGCAGGTTGGCCAGGATCCGCCCGATGATGGCGGGCCGCTCGACCGGCTCCAGGAACCCCGGATCCCACGGCGCCGCCGGCCCGGCCATGGCCCGGTGCAGCGCACGGCAGGCGCCGGCGTCCAGTTCCCGCCCGGCGTTGAACGGGTCGATGAACACCGACGGGTCGACCTTGTCGCGCATCAGGAAGTGGCCCGGCATCCCGACGCCCGACAGCGGGACCCCGATGCGCCGTCCCACCTCCAGGCCCAGCACCGCCAGCGTGATGGGGATGCCGAGGTGGCGGTCGATGACGTCGTTCAGGAACGAGTTGCGCGGGTCGTAGTAGTCGTCGGTGTTGCCGGTGAAGCGCCCGCTGGCGTAGAGGTGACGAACCAGGCCGTCGAGCGTGGGGGTGCGGACCTCGCCGGCGAGGTCGTCGAGACGAGCGAGGTAGCTGTCGATGTCGACATCGGGCCCGGCGTGGGCGGCGATGCACAGCGCCGCCTCGTCGAGCGGCACGGCCTCGGCGGGTCGGTCGAGAGCGGCGACGAAGCGTTCGTAAGCCGTGGGGCGCTGACCCATAGAGGAACGGTAGCGGTGCATTACCGTCGCTCGGCATGTCCGATGGCCTCTACCCGGGTACCTACGCCGCCGCCACGCCAGACAAGGCGGCCTACGTCATGGCCGCCTCGGGCGAGGTGGTCACCTACGCCCAGCTCGACGCCGCCGCCAACCGCCTCTCACGGGTCTTCCAGGCCTATGGCCTGCGTCCGGGCGACCACATCGCGTTCTGCATGGAGAACCACCCGCGCTACCTGGAGGTGGCGTGGGGCGCCCACTACGCGGGGCTGATCTACACCGCGTGCTCCTCGCGGCTGACCTCGGGCGAGCTCGCCTACATCGTCGACGACTGCGGCGCCAAGGCGTTGGTCACATCGCGGTACAAGGCCGAGCAGGCCGTCGAGGTCATCCCCGACACGCCCAACGTCCAGCTGCGCCTCATGCTCGACGGCACGGTGCCGGGCTACGACAGCTACGAGGACGCCGTCGCCGCGCAGCCGGCCGAGCCCCTGCCGGACCGGCGCGAGTCCACCGACATGCTCTACTCGTCGGGCACGACCGGCCGGCCCAAGGGCGTGAAGGTGACCGCCCCCGACGTGGCCCTCGGTGCCACGGGCGGCCTCGTGCTTCTGGTGACCGGCCTGTTCGGCTTCAGCGGCGACGACGTGTACCTGTCGCCGGCGCCGCTGTACCACTCGGCTCCGTTGCGCTTCAACATGACCATGGAGCGTCTCGGCGGCACCTCGATCATCATGGAGCACTTCGATCCGGAGGAGTTCCTTGCGCTCGTCGACCGCTACAAGGTGACGGTCACCCAGGTCGTGCCCACGATGTTCATCCGGATGCTCAAGCTGCCGAAGGAGGTCCGCGACAAGTACGACCTGTCCTCGCTCAAGTCGGTGGTGCACGCCGCGGCGCCGTGTCCCGTGGACGTGAAGCGCCAGATGATCGAGTGGTGGGGACCGATCATCCACGAGTACTACGCCGGCACCGAGGGCAACGGCTTCGTCTACACCGGCAGCCCGGAGTGGCTGGAGCATCCGGGCACTGTGGGGCGGGCCATCCTGGGCACCGTCCACATCGTCGACGACGACGGCAGCGAGCTGCCCCCTGGCGAGCCGGGCACGATCTACTTCGAGGGCGGCGGCGAGTTCGAGTACCACAACGACGCCGAGAAGACCGCCGGCTCACGCGACCGGCGCGGCTGGTCCACCCTGGGTGACGTCGGCTACCTCGACGGCGACGGCTACCTCTACCTCACCGACCGCAAGGCCTTCATGATCATCTCGGGCGGCGTGAACATCTACCCGCAGGAGGCCGAGAACGTGCTCATCGGTCACCCGAAGGTGCTCGACGTCGCCGTGTTCGGTGTGCCCAACCAGGACTTCGGCGAGGAGGTGAAGGCGGTGGTGCAGCCGTCGGACATGGCCGACGCCGGGCCGGAGTTGGAGCGCGAGCTGATCGCCTTCTGCCGGGCGCAGCTCGCCGATGTGAAGTGCCCTCGGTCGATCGACTTCCGCGAAGAGCTCCCCCGCCACCCGACGGGCAAGCTCTACAAGCGCCTGCTCAAGGACGAGTACTGGGCCGGCCACGGCCAGAGCCGAATCATCTAATTTGCGTCGCCGCCTCCGCTTCGCTTCGGCTTGCTCCTGCTCGCTGACGCTCGATCAATCGGTGCTCGCTCCGCACGACGCCGCACTGCGGCGCCACGGCCGCGAGCGGCCGAGCTAGCCGTTCAGGACGACGACTCGCAGTTCGGTCATCTCCCGCACCGCGTAGTGGGGGCCCTCGCGTGTGTTGCCCGAGTCGCGCACGCCGCCGTAGGGCATCTGGTCGGCGCGCCACGTCGGCACGTCGTTCACCAGCACCCCGCCGTAGTCGAGGGCGCGCATGGCTCGTAGTGCGACCGCGATGTCCGGCGTGAAGATGGCCGCCTGCAACCCGTAGTCGGTGTGGTTGGCGAGGGCCAGCGCTTCGTCGAGGGAGTCGTAGGCCTGGACGGTGACGACCGGACCGAACACCTCTCGGGCGCACACCTTCATGTCCGGCGTGACGTCCGTGAGCAATGTCGGCACCAGCACGCCGTCAGGGCCGATGGTGCCTCCGGTCGCCACTTTGGCGCCGGCCGCCACCGCCTCACTCACCCACGACGCCACCCGGTCGCGCTCTCCTGGCGAGATGAGGGCGGACACGTCGGTGTCCTCCGAGAGCGGGTCTCCCACGACCAGCGACGCGACCCGTTCGCCCAGCGCGTCGGTGAACGCGGCGACGATCGAGCGGTGCACGTACAACCGCTGGGTGGAGATGCACGACTGGCCGGCGTGGCTGTAGCCGGCCGTGCGGATCTTGTCGGCGGCGTTCTTCCAGTCGGCATCGGGCTCGATGATGACCGGCGCGTTGTTACCCAGCTCCAGACCCACCTTCTTGCGCGGCGCCCGCGCCCGGATGCCCCAGCCGACATCGGGCGAACCGGTGAACGTGATCATGGCCACGTCGGCGTGGTCGACCAGCGCGTTGCCGACGGTGCCGCCGCCACCGGTCACGACGCTGAGCTGGTCGGCCGGCAAACCGCACTCGTCGATGAGCAGATCGGCCAGGTCGAGGGCCGACAGGGGCGTCTGCGAGGCGGGCTTGAGCACCACCGGGCACCCGGCGGCGATGGCCGGCGCCAACTTGTGGGCCACGAGGTTGAGCGGGAAGTTGAACGGCGAGATGGCGCCGACGACACCGATCGGCAGCCGCAGCGTGAAGCCGAGCTTGCCCTCCCCCGCCGCTGACGCGTCGAGCGGCACCATGTCGCCGGCCAAGGTGCGGGCCTCGGCGGCGGCGAACTGGAACGTGCTGACGGCTCGCTCGGCCTCGATCCGTGCCGTCCTGATCGGCTTGGCCGCCTCGAGGGCGATGGTGCGGGCGAAGTCGTCACGGCGTTCGGCGAGGAGGCGGGCGGCGGTGTCCAGCACCTCGGCGCGGCGCCACGCCGGCAGTGCGCCCTTGTCGTGGGCGGCCTTCGCGGCGGCGACGGCCCGGCCCACCTCGCCGGGGCCGCACTTCGGCACGACCCCGATGACGGCGCCGTCATACGGCGCCCGGACCTCGATGACATCGTCGGAGCTGAACCGCTGCCCGGCGAGAGGCAGCGCACGCGCGTCGGTCACGAGACGACCATACTTCCGGCTGTGACCGCACCTCGGTTCCCCTTCCTGGACTGGCCCGGCCCCATCGCGTTCGCCCATCAGGGCGGCGCCAACGAATTCCCCGAGAACACCATGAAGGCGTTCGCCGGCTCGGTGGCGATGGGCTACCGCTACCTGGAGACCGACCTCCAGCTGACCTCGGACAACGTCTTGGTCATCTTCCACGACGAGACCCTCGACCGGGCCACCGACAGCACCGGCACCATCGCCAACCTTCCGTGGAGCGTCGTGAAGGAGGCCAAGGTCAACGGCACCGAGCCCATCTCCCGGCTCGAGGACGTGTTCGAGGCCTTCCCGGACGTCCGCTTCAACATCGAGCCGAAGACGGACCGGGGGGTCGACCCGTTCATCGACGCCATCAAGCGCACGGGCGCGATCGACCGGATCTGCTGCGGCTCGTTCTCCGGCAGCCGGCTCAAGAAGCTCCGCAAGGCCCTCGGTCCTGGCCTGTGCACCGGCATGGGCGTGGCCGAGACGGCGCGCCTGCGCTTCGCCAGCTGGATACCCATCGGTGCCGTGGCCAAGGCGTTGGGACGAGTCCCCGCGGCGTGCGCGCAGGAGCCGCCGAAGAAGAGCGTCGTGCCCATCATCGACCGGCGCTTCGTGACGTTCGCCCACGACATCGGCCTGAAGGTGCACGCCTGGACGATCGACGATGCCGGCGAGATGAACCGGCTGCTCGACCTCGGCGTCGACGGCGTGATGACCGACAGCCCGTCGGTGCTGAAAGCCGTGCTGGTCGAGCGCGGCCAGTGGTTCACCTGACGGCGTGGAGCTCCCCCTCACCCCGCTCGACTTCCTGACGCGCGCCCGGCGGCTGTTCGCCGACCGCGAGGGCGTCGTCGAATGGCACGACGGCCACCGATCGACGTGGACCTACCGCGCCTTCGCCGAGCGGGCCGACCGGCTGGCACATCTCTTGACCCGCGACCTCGGCGTGCAGCCGGGCGATCGGGTGGCGTGGCTGTGCGGCAACACCCACGAGCTCCTGGAGGCGTACTACGGGGTGTTGCTGGCCGGCGGCGTGCTACTGCCGCTGAACATCCGCCTGGCCCCGGCCGAGCTGCGGTTCGTGCTGGACGACTCGCGCGCCTCAGCGCTGTTCCGGCACCCGACCCTCTCGGACCCGGGCTACGACGGGCCGGCGATGGTCCTCGGCGACGAGTACGAGGCGGCGCTGGCGGCCCAGCCGGCCACGGCGTACCCGGTGCCGGCGGTCGACGAGCACGCGCCGGCCGAGCTCTTCTACACCAGCGGCTCGACGGGGCGACCGAAAGGCGCGCTCCTCACCCACCGCGGCCTCTACCTGCACGCCGTGCACGCCGCGCTCACGTCGACCATCTCGGGCCACGACGTCGTGTTGCACACGATCCCGCTGTTCCACGTCAACGGCTGGGGCACGCCGCACTACCTGACGGGCTTGGGCGGCGTGCACGTCATGCTGCCGCGCTTCGACGTCGAGGAGGTGCTGCGCCTGCTGGAGGCGGAGGCCGTCACCCGGCTGTTCCTGGTGCCCACGATGGTGACGGCGCTGCTGTCGTCGCCGTCGCTCGACGGGCTCGACCTGTCGGCGCTGAAGCAGGTGTCGATCGGCGGCGCTCCGGCGGCGCCGTCGATGCTGGCCGAGGTGGAGCGCCGCTTCGGCGGCGAGGCCATCTGCGGCTACGGCATGACCGAGTCCTCGCCGCAGATGACGAAGGCCCTCGACAAGCCCGGCGCACCGCGCTCGGCAGCCAAGCGGGCGACCACCGGACTGCCGATCCTGGGTGTCGACCTCCGGGTGCTGGACGACGCCGGCAACGAGGTGCCGTGGGACGCCACGACGACGGGTGAGGTCTGCGTGCGCTCGAACCACGTGATGGCCGGCTACTGGGAGCGACCCGAGGAGACGGCGATCGCGCTGGAGGGCGGCTGGCTGCACACCGAGGACATCGCCGTCGTCGATCCCGAGGGCTACATCACCATCGTGGATCGCAAGAAGGACCTCATCATCTCGGGCGGTGAGAACATCTCGTCCGTCGAGGTGGAGAAGGTCCTGAACGGCCACCCCGCGGTGCTGGAGGTGGCCGTGGTGGGCATCGCGCACGAGCGGTGGGGCGAGGTGCCGCAGGCGTGGATCGTGCGCCGGCCGGGCCATACCGTCGACGCCGCCGAGATCGAGCGATGGGCGCGCCAACACCTTGCCGGCTTCAAGGTGCCGAAGAACGTGGTGTTCGTGGACGACCTGCCCAAGGGCGGCACGGGCAAGGTGCTCAAGCACGTCCTGCGGTCGCAGACCTCGCACTCGGAAAGATGACGCCCGGGTTCAGGATGCCGGCCGGGTCGAGGGCCTGCTTGATGGCTCGGAACGCGGCGATCTCCTCGTGCGAGCGCGACAGCCCGAGCCACGCCGCCTTGGCCCTGCCAATGCCGTGCTCGGCACTGATCGAGCCGCCGTAGCGGGCGACGAGGTGCAGCACGGCCTCGTCCACGGCGTCGTCGTCGGGATCGACGCCGGTGATGTTCACGTGGAGGTTGCCGTCGCCGAGGTGACCGAAGAGGTGCACCCGCGCCGACGGCGCCGCAGTCGCGATCACCAACGGCACCGCGTCGGCGAAGGCGGCCAGCCCCGACGCCGGCAGCGTGACGTCGAGCTTGTGCGGCACGCCGATACGGGCGACCGCCTCGGGCATCGCCTCGCGGTAGCGCCACAGGCGGGCCCTCCCCGCATCGTCGGCGGCGGCGGCCGAGGGATACGACGCCAGCAAGTCGGTGAGCGTTTCGGGAGGCTCGCCCCGGCCGGCCCATTCCACGAACAGGCCGACACCGCCGCCGGCGGCGAGCGGCGATGGCAGCCCGAGCTGGTCGACCACGAGGGCGATGCCGTCGCCCAGCACGGCCTCGATGGCGTCGAGCCCGTCCACCCCGGCGCGCAGCTGGGCGACCAGCCGCATGGCCTCGTCCACCGTGGGCACCGCCGCCAGCACGAGCAGGCGGTCCGGCGGCGCCGGCACCAAGCGCAGGCGGGCCGCGGTGACCACCCCGAGGGTCCCCTCGCTGCCAACCAGCAGGCCGGCGAGGTCGTAGCCGGTGTTGTCCTTCACGAGCCCGTCGAGGTGGCGTACCACCGTGCCGTCGCCCAGGACGGCCTCCACCCCGAGCACCTGGGCTCGCATGGCGCCGTGGCGCAACACGCGCACGCCCCCGGCGTTGGTCGCCACCATCCCGCCCACGGTCGCGCTGTCGCGGGCGGCGAGGTCCACGCCGAACGCCCATCCCGCGGTCCCCACGTGGGCGTGCAGCGCGGCGAGGGTGGCGCCGGCGCCGGCGGTCACCTGACCGGCGAGGCGGTCGACGGGATCGAGCCGGTTGAGCCGCAGCAACGACAACACGACGGCGCCCTCGGCGGCGCCGGTGGGCACCCCGCCGCCGACGAGGCCGGTGTTGCCGCCCTGGGCCACGACGGCGACTTCGTTGGCCGCGCACCACGCGACGACGGCCACCACTTCCTCGACCGTGCCGGGGCGCACGACCGCGCCAGCATGGCCGTGGAAGCGACCGGTCCAGTCGACCTCGTAGGCGAGCCGCACATCGGCGTCGGTGACGACGTGATCGGGCCCGACGATGGCGGCCAGCGCGGCGAGGTCAGGCGTGGGCGGCGAGGGCACGCCCCAGTATGGACACGGCCAGCTTCAGCTCGTGGTCGGTGATGGTGAGGGGCGGGATGAGCCGGATGACGTTGTCGGCCGGTCCGCAGGTCAGCACCAGCATGCCTTCGTCGAAACAGGCGCGCTGCACCGCGTCGGCCATCACCGCTGACGCCAGCTCGATGCCGATCATCAACCCCGCGCCGCGTACCTCGAGCACGCCCGGGCAGGCGCGGGCGTGTTCGGCCAGCGCCGCGATCGTGTCGGTTCCCGCGGAGTGACAGCGCTCGTAGAGGTCGCCGTCGGCCAGCACGTCCAGCGTGGCGAGGGCGGCGGCGCAGCTCACCGGATTGCCGCCGAACGTGGAGCCGTGGGTGGCGACCGGCCACCGCTCCAGCACGGCGCGCTCGGCGATGATGCCGCCGAGGGGCAGCCCCGACGCGATGCCCTTCGCGAACAGCACGACATCTGGCCGGACGCCGAAGGTCTCGGCCGCGAACGGTCGGCCCGTGCGGCCGATGCCGGTCTGCACCTCGTCGAACACGAGCAGGATGCCGTGGCGGTCGCAGCGTTGGCGAAGGCCCTCGAGCCACTCGACCGGGGGCACGACGTAGCCGCCTTCCCCAAGGACGGGCTCCACGATCATGGCGCCGATCGTGCCGGGTGGCGACTGGAGGGCGAAGAGCTCGTCGAGGGCGTCGAGAGCGGCCCGTGTCGCCACGGCGGGGTCGCCGCCGTAGCGCAGCGGGTAGGCGTAGGGCGCCACGGTGACGGCACCGAGCAGCGGTTCGTATCCCTCGCGGTACTTGCCCTTGGCCGTCGTGATCGACACGGCGCCGAGGGTGCGGCCGTGGAATGCGCCGCGGAAGGCCACGACCCCCGGGCGACCCGTCGTGCGGCGGGCCAGCTTCATGGCGCCGTCGACTGCTTCGGCGCCGGTGTTGCAGAAGAACACCTGAGGCTCGGTGAAGAACGGGCACAGCGCGCCGAGCCGCTCGGCCAGCTCGACGTTGCCCTGGTGGTGCACCGTGACCGACGTGTGCATGAGCCGCCGGAGCTGCGCTTCCGCTGCGGCCACGACGCGCGGGTGGCAGTGGCCCACGTTGTTCACGGCGATGCCCATCGTCAGATCGAGGAAGCGGCGCCCCTCGATGTCGGTGAGCCACGTGCCCTGGCCTTCGACGGCGACGATGTCGAAGCTGCGTGACAGGACGCCGGCCAGCGCGCGCTCGTCGCGGGCGAGCCACGCGGCGGTCGATGCCTGTGCGGCAGATGTGATGCTCATCGTTGGCCCTCCAAGGGGTGCGTGTCGATCTGGGCCTTCTGCAGCCGGCCGGAGTAGTCGATGTAGACGGTCTTGGTCTGGCTGAATTGCTCGATGCCGCGGGTGCCGGCTTCCCGGAACCCGTTGCCGGTGCGCTTGGTGCCGCCGAAGGGCAGCGGGATCTCGGCGCCGATGGTGGGCGCGTTCACGTACACGATCCCGGCGTCGATGCGCTCGACGGCCCACAGCGCGGCGTTGATGTCGCGCGTGTAGACGGCCGCCGACAGGCCGTAGTCGGTGTCGTTCACCACCGAGACGGCGTCGTCCAGGTCGTCGACCACCACCACGGTGAGGACGGGACCGAAGACCTCCTCGCGGGCGATGCGGTGATGACGTTCGGCCCGCACGATGGTGGGCACCACGAACGTGCCGCCCAGGCATCCGTCCACCGCCGCCATGGCACCGCCGGTCACGACGGTGCCGCCGTCGGCGGCGGCCCGGCTCACCATCTCCAGGATGCGATCGCCGGCGTGGCGGTTGATGACCGGTCCCACGTCGGTGGCCGGATCGAGCGGGTCGCCCAGCACCAGCTTCTCGGTCCGCTCCACGAGGCGCGCCAGCAGCCTCTCGGCGATGGCGCGGTGCACGACAAGGCGGGAGGTGGACGTGCAGCGTTGACCGGCCGTGCCGAAGGCTCCGAAGAGGGCGCCCTCGAGGGCCAGCTCCAGATCGGCGTCGGGCATGACGACCATGGCGTTCTTCCCGCCGAGCTCGAGCGACACGAGCTTCGGCCCGGCGGCCATCGCCGCCGCCGCCACGGCCCGTCCGGTCGGCACGGAGCCGGTGAAGCTGACGGCACCGACGCCAGGGTGCACGGCCAGCGCCGCGCCCGGCTCGGCCATGCCGTGGACCACGTTGACGAGGCCAACCGGCACACCTGCCTCGACGAGGCAGGCGACGAAGCGCTCGGCGCACAACGGCGCCTCCTGCGACGGCTTGAGCACGATGCCGTTGCCCGCCAGCAGCGCCGGGAAGCACTTCCACGACGGGATGGCCACGGGGAAGTTCCACGGCGTGATCAGTCCGGCCACTCCGACGGGCTGGCGGGTGGTCCACGCCAGCTTCCCCGGCAGCTCCGACGGCACCACGGCGCCCATGGCGTCGCGGCCCTGGCCGGCCACGAAGCGGCCCATGTCGACGGCCTCCTGCACGTCACCGGCCGCCTCGACCAGGACCTTGCCGGCCTCGCGGGCCACCAGCCGGGCCAGCTCGTCCTTCTGGCCGGCGATCACCTCGGCGGCCGCCGCGATCACCTCGGCCCGGGCCGGCACCGGCCGCCGCGCCCAGGCCCGCTGCGCCTCCGTGGCGGCGCTGACGGCCTCGTCGATGGCGGCTGCTCCCGACGCCGGGAAGGTGGCGAGGACCTCCGCCGGTCGCGCCGGGGCGGTGGAGTCGAACGCCGGACCCTGGGCAAACGCGGTCGAGGCCCCTATCCGATTCCCGATACGCTGGTCCATTGTCCGGAACCCCCATTTCATTGCTCGCCCCTATGGTAATGAACATTCCACGAACCGGATGACCGTCGCCTCGGTCATCGACGCCGCCCGTACCGCGCTCACCCCGGCCGAACGCCGGGTGGCCGACGTCGTGCTCACCTCGCCCGAGGCGGTTGCCTTCGGCACCGTGGCCGACCTCGCGCAGCGGGCGACCACCAGCGGGGCCACGGTGGTGCGGCTGGCGGCCAAGCTCGGCTACGACGGCTTCACCGCGCTGCAGACCGCCGTGCAGGGTGAGCTGGGCCAGCGGCTACGACCGGCGGCCGAACGGATCCACGAGGTGCCGACCTCGGACGTGCTCGGTCGGGTCCGGGCGGTCGAGCTGGACAACGTGGCCGGCACCCTGGAGGCGGCGTCGCCCGAGGCCTTCGACGAGGTCGTGGGGATGCTGGCCGACGAGACCCACCGCATCCACGTACTGGCGGGCGACGCGTCCCGCGGCATCGGGATGCTCTTCGCCGACGAGCTGTCGATGCTGCGCGCCGGCGTGGCCATCTGGTTCGGCGCCGACGTGCGCATGGCCCGCAACCTCGCCGACGTGCAGCGTGGCGACGTGCTCGTCGTCATCGACCACCGGCGCTACGAACGCTGGGTCATCGAGACGACGCGCCTGGCCCGCGAACGGGGGGCTCGCGTCGTGGCGCTGTGCGACAGCGCCCTGTCGCCGCTGGCCGACCTGGCGTGGTCGACCTTCGTCGTGCGGGCGGAGTCGGCCGGTCCTTTCGACAGCCACATCGGCACGGTGGCCCTCATCAACGCGCTGATGGCCGGCGCCGCCGCTCGGCGCCAGCAGCCGGCGGCCGACCGCCTGGACAGCATCGAGACGGCGTGGCGGGAGTACGGCGCGCTCTTCGACGAGTGAGCACCGGCACCTTCGAGGACCGCGTCATCGCGGTGATCGCCGGCATCGAGCCGGGCGAGGTGTGGACCTACGGCGAGGTGGCCGAGGCCGCCGGGCGTCGGGGCGCGGCGCGCGCCGTGGGACGGGTGCTGGCCACGACCGGCGAGGAGCTGCCGTGGTGGCGCGTCGTGACCGCCACCGGGCGTCTCGTGCCCGGCCACGAGCGGGTGCACGCCGAACGCCTGCGGGCCGAGGGTGTGGCCATCAACGCCGCAACGGGCCGCGTCCGCTTCCCCTGACCCACGGTGTGTGGGTGGCGACGGCGGCTGCGCCTCCTTCTAGGTGCGCCAGTGCGTCAAATGTGCGGCACTTCTGCACCGAGAAGCAGATCTGCACCGAGAACATGCTCACTCAGCGTGGGTTCTCGTCGACCGGTCTCGCCGGGCGACAACGCCGCTACTGACGGTGCCGATCGCCGGCCGGCGTCGCCGAGTTGGCGGCGGCGAACGCGGCCGGCCGAGTCAGTAGGTGCGCAGCTCGACCGTGTTGCCGTCGGGGTCGCGGATGTAGATCCCGATCCCGGTGCCCTGGGCGCCGAACAACTTGGCCGGCCCTCCGACCACCTCGAAGCGGCCCGACGCCGCCAGCGCCTCGAGATCGACGTCGTCGACGGTGATGGCGACGTGGTTCATGTTCTCGCCGGTGCGAGCGGTGGCGAGGAGGTCGATGATCGTGGTGGCGTCGAGGCGCACCGACGCGAACGGCACCTCCCCGCGGCGCCACTCCTCCAGGCGCACGGGCTCGAGGCCCAGCTCGTCGCACCACCACGCCACCGACCGCTCCACGTCGGCGCAGTTGAGCACGATGTGGTCCAGTCCGGTCACGTTCATGAGACGGCACCGTAGCGAGAGTGGGACCGGCGGTAGGTTCCTCGGCGATGCCGGCTCCCCTCGTCCCGTTCACCACCGTGCACGCCCCGACGGCGATGGTCTCCTCGGCCCACCACCTCGCGTCGCAGGCCGGTCTGGCCACGATGGCCGCCGGCGGCAGCGCCGTCGACGGGGCCATCGCCACCAACGCGGTCCTGGCGGTCACCTCGCCCCATCTCTGCGGCATGGGCGGCGACCTGTTCGCCTTGGTCCACACCGGAGCGGGGCGCCCGGTGGCGCTGAACTCGGCGGGGCGGGCCGGCAGTGGTGCCGACCCCGACCGGCTCCGGGCCGAGGGCCACACCGCCATGCCCTACTACGACGACATCCGCAGCGTCACCGTGCCCGGCTGCGTCGACGGATGGCTGGGCTTGCACGCCCGCTTCGGCCGCCTGCCGCTGGCCGAGGTGCTGGCGCCGGCCATCGGCTACGCCGAGCACGGGTTCCCCGCCTCCGCAACGCTGGTGGGCTCCATCGCCCGGCTGCCGGCGCGGGCGGCGGCGGCGCCCGCCGCGCAGGCCCTCGCCGCGCAGGCCCAGCGCGCCGGTGACCTCGTGCGCCGGCCCGGCGCGGCGGCGGCACTGCGGGCCGTGGCGGCCGACGGGCGCGCCGGTTTCTACGGTGGTGCCTTCGGTGCCGGGCTCCTGGCCCTCGGCGCCGGCGAGTACACCGACGCCGATCTGGCCACGCCGCTGGCCGACTGGGTGGACCCGCTCGGCGTGGACGCGTGGGGTCACGGGATCTGGACCATCCCGCCCAGCTCGCAGGGCTACCTGACACTGGCGGCGGCATGGATCGCCCAGGGCCTCCCCCTGCCCGACGATCCCGCCGACGCGGCGTGGGCCCACCTGTTGATCGAGGCCGCCATCGCCGCCGGCCACGACCGCGAGGACGTGCTCTCCGACAGTGCCGATGGTCCTGGCCTCCTGGCGCCGGGTCGCTTGGCGCCCCGCCGCGACGCCATCGACCCGGATCGGGCGAGCGCCGCCACCGCGCCGGCCGGCGCCGGGGACACGACGTACCTGTGCGTCATCGACGGCGAGGGCCACGGGGTGTCACTGATCCAGTCGAACGCCGCCGGGTTCGGCAGCGGTCTGTTCGAGCCGACGACAGGCATCAACCTCCACAACCGCGGTCTCGGGTTCTCGCTCGTGGCCGGACACCCCGCCGAGTACCGGCCGGGCCACCGGCCCCCCCACACGCTGGCCCCGGCCCTCGTCACCCGGCCCGACGGCCGGCTGGCGGCGGTGCTGGGGACCCAGGGCGGCGACGCTCAGCCCCAGGTCCTGCTCCAGGTGCTGGCCCGGCTGCTGCACGCCGGGCAGTCACCGGCCGAAGCCATCGGGAGCCCGCGGTGGGTGCTGGCGGGCACGGCCAAGGGGTTCGACACATGGTCGACGCCGAGCCGGGTGATCGCGCTGGAGGCCAACGCGCCACGCGCCTGGTTCGACGGTTTGACGGCGCGCGGCCACGACATCGTCACCGTCGACCCGTTCGGCCACCAGTTCGGCCACGCCAACGTCGTCGTCGCTTCCGACGGCGGCGCGCTGGCCGGAGTGGCCGACCCGCGGTCGCGCGTCGGGGCGGCCGTCGGTCGCTGAACCGGCTTTACAATCTGTTCACCGGCCGCCATCGGGCCGTGGAGAGGCCCGGGGGTACCGTTCCGAGATGCGAGTCGACACGAACTTCTTCGGGACCGTGCCGATGCCCGATGCGGGTGATCCGAGCATCGCTCCAACCGCCCGGCGCTACGGCAATGCCGACGTGCTCGCGTGCTACGCCAACATGCTCCACTGGGCGCAGACGGCCGACGGGCTCGGCTACGACACCATGTGGCTCACCGAGCACCACTTCCAGTACGAGGGCTACGAAGTGCTGCCGAACCTCATCATGTTCGGGGTGCACGCCGCCGCCCATACGAGCCACCTCCGTTACGGCCAGATGTTCAACGTCGTGCCCCAATGGCACCCGCTGCGCCTGGCCGAGGACTTCGCCCTGGCCGACGTCTTGACGGGTGGCCGCATGGAGTTCGGCGTGGGCCGCGGCACCGTCCCGCGTGAGGCGTGGGCCCTCGGCACGGTGGTGGCCTCCGGCGACAACGAGATGTCAGCCGAGCACGACCGCATCAACCGGGAGACCTTCGAGGAAGCGATGGAGGTCATCAAGCTGGCCTGGGGCAAGGAGCGCTTCTCCTACCGCGGCAAGCACTTCGTGTTCCCACCCGACGACGTCCCCGACCGCGGCACCTTCGTCAACGACCTCACCCTCATCCCGAAGCCCACCCGCCAGGTCGACATCTACCAGCCGGTCACGTCGCCGGAGACCATCGAGTACGTGCCGAAGGCGGGCCACAAGGCCGTCTACTGGTTGCAGAACCCCGACAGCCTCCAGCAGAAGTGGGAGCGCTACGAGGTGCTGCGGGCCGAGGCCGGCACACCCGTCAACCGACGGGGTGAGGACCGCTGCCTCGTGCTCAACATCCACGTGGGCCGCACCCACGAGGAGGCGGTGCGCACGGGGCGCCCAGGCCACGACGAGTTCACCAAGTTCCTGGCGCCCTACGGCCGGTTCTCGTCGTATCGCACGCCCACCGGCGACAAGGTGGCCTTCGGTTTCCAGCCCAGCCTCGAAGAATCCAACGAGCAGCGCATCATGGCCATCGGTTCGGTCGACGACGTGGTCGACACCGTGGGCTTCTACCGCGACCTCGTGGGGCTGGAGCACCTCTGCATCTTCTTCGATCTGCCCGGGCTGACGCGCGAGCAGATGGACGAGCAACTCCATCTCGTGGCCGACGAGGTGATCCCGCGCCTGGGCGAGGCCATGGACTCACGACCACTCCCGGCTCGGGCCTGATGCTGCTGCAAGGCGCCACGCTCGCTGACGGCACGCAGGCCGACGTCCGCGTCGACGGTGACCTGATCGCCGCCGTCGCCACCCGCCTCGATCCCGCGCCGGGCGAGCGCGTCCTCGATCTCGCCGGTCACGTCCTGCTGCCGGCCGCCGCCGAGCCCCACGCCCACCTCGACAAGGCGCTCACCGCCGACCTGGTGCCGAACCCCTCGGGTGACCTGCTGGGGGCGATCATGGCGTGGCGGGCGCACCGGACGTCGCTCACGGTCGACGACGTGGCCGAGCGGGCCGAGCGGGCGGTGCGCATGCTCGTCGCCAACGGCGTCACCGCCGTACGCACCCACGTCGACGTAGCCGGCGACATCGGCACCTTGGGCGTCGAGGCGCTCGTGAAGGTGCGCGAGGTGGTGGCCCATCTGGTCGACCTGCAGATCGTGGCCCTCGTCAGCCCGCCCATCACCGGGCCCGACGGTCGGGCGAACGCTCAGGCTCTGGCTGCCGGCGTGGCCGCCGGCGCCGACGTCGTGGGCGGCGCACCCCACCTCGAGCCGGACCAGCGCGCCGCCATCGAACACGTCCTGGAGGTGGCCGCCGCCGCCGGGCTCCCGGTCGACCTGCACATGGACGAGACGCTCGACCCGACGGTGCTCCACCTGCCGGAACTGGCTGCCCTCGTCGTGGCGTCGGGCTTCCCCCACGGGGTCACGGCCAGCCACTGCTGCAGCCTCGGCATGCAGCCGCTGGCCGTGCAGGTCGAGGTGAGCGAGGCGGTCGCGGCGGCCGGCATCGCCGTTGTCACGCTGCCCCAGACCAACCTGTTCCTGCAGGCGCGCGGTTGGACCACCGCACCACCCCGCGGCCTCACCGCCGTCCGACCACTGCTCGACGCCGGCGTCACCGTCGCCGCCGGTGCCGACAACGTGCAGGACCCCTTCAACCTCGTGGGGCGGGCCGACCCGCTCGAGACCAGCGCCCTGCTGGTCATGGCGGCCCACCTGTCGCCGGCCGAGTCCTACCACGCGGTTTCGGCCGCCAGCCGCACGGCGATGGGTCTGGCGCCGGTCGCCGTCGCCGCCGGTTCCCCGGCCGAACTCGTGGCCGTCCCGCAGGCGGGCAGCCTGCGTGAAGCCATCGCCACCGCCGGCGGTGGTCGCATCGTGATCCACCGCGGCGACGTGGTGGCGCGGTGAGCACGATCGGTGGCGGCGGGGGCCGCCTCGCCGGTCGCCGAGCGATCATCACCGGTGGGGCTCGCGGCATCGGCTTCGGTATCGCCCGGCGCTTCACCGGCGAGGGTGCGGCGGTGGCGCTCATCGATCGGCGGGCCGAGGAGGTCAAGGCCGCCGCCGCCTCGCTCGGCGGCGCGCCCGCCGTGGTGGCCGACCTGGCCGACGCCGCTCAGGCCGTGGCCTCCGTGCAGGAGGCGGCCGAGGCCCTTGGTGGCCTCGACATCCTGGTGAACAACGCCGGCATCCTCCACATGGCGCCGCTGCTGGAGATCGCCATCGAGGACTGGGACCGAACCTTCGACATCAACGTGAGGTCGATGCTGCTCACGATCCAGGCGGCGGTGCCCTTCCTGCGGGTCGCCGGCGGCGGCAAGATCGTGAACATGGCCAGCATGGGGGGCAAGCTGGGCGCGCCCGGCCAGGCCCACTACTGCGCGTCGAAGGCCGCCGTCATCGAACTGACCAGGGTGGCGGCCATGGAGCTAGGACCGCTCGGCATCAACGTCAACTGCATCTGCCCTGGTTACGTGCTGACCGAGATGGGCGCCGCCACCCGGACGCCCGAGATGGTGGCGGCGTGGACGGCGAAGTCGCCGCTCGGGCGCCTCGGCACCCCCGAGGACGTCGCCGCCACCGCGCTGTTCCTCGCCTCCGCCGACGGCGACTACTGCACCGGGCAGGCCCTCAACGTGACGGGTGGCATGGTCATGCATTGAGCGCGGGTCGATGAAACAGAGCGTTCACGAATCCGCAACGGCCCTGGCAGAGTTGGTCGCCTACCTTCCTCACGGAGTCCAACCCATGAGCACCACTGTTCCCTCGTCCGCCACCTCGCCGGGCGCCGCAACCGTCGGCGCGTCGCCCGCACTCGCTTTCGATCACATCAGCATGACGTTTCCCGACGGCACGCGAGCGGTGAACGACGTGAGCTTCGACGTGGCACCGGGAGAGTTCGTCACCGTCGTGGGGCCGTCGGGGTGCGGCAAGTCGACGTTGCTGCGCATCGCCTCCGGATTGACGGCCCAGACCATGGGCACGGTGACCGTGGACCGCGACGACGTGGGCTACGTCTTCCAGGACCCCACCCTCCTGCAGTGGCGCACGGTGCAGGGCAACGTCGAGCTCATCGCCGAGCTTCACGGGGTGAGCAAGGCCGAGCGCCGGCGACGAGCGAGCGATGCCATCACGCTGGTGGGGCTGGCCGGTTCCGAGAACAAGTACCCGAAGCAACTATCGGGGGGCATGCGGATGCGGGCGTCGCTGGCCCGCTCGCTGGTGATGAAGCCGAAGGTGTTCCTCTTCGACGAGCCGTTCGCCGCCGTCGACGAGATCACCCGGGAACGCCTCAACGACGAGCTGATGCGCCTGTTCTCCGGCGAGCACTTCGCCGGGCTCTTCATCACCCACTCCATCTCCGAAGCGGTCTTCCTGTCGACGCGGGTGCTGGTGATGTCGGCCCGGCCCGGGCGCATCATCGGCGAGTTCACCGTGCCGTTCCCGTACCCGCGCCTGCCCGAGCTGCGCTTCGAGCCGCAGTTCGCCGAGCTGAGTGGTCAGGTCAACGCCGTGCTACGCGAGGCGCACGGATGAGCCTCACCAAGGACACGCCGCCGGCCGGCCTGGACGTGATGGGCCGGCTCTCGGAACAGGAGCGCGAGGAGCGCAAGGAGCGACTGGCCGGTACCCACGGCATCAAGCGCATCCTGCTCATGGTCGGACCGCCGCTGGTGGTGTTCGTCGTGTTCATCGGCATCTGGTACCTGTTCCGCGCCTTCTTCCTCAACGATTCGCAGCGTTTCCTCGTGCCGGCGCCCCACGACATCGTCTCCGTCGCCTTCCTCGACTGGAACAACCTCCACCCGCTCCTCGATGCCTTGTGGTTGTCGGCCAGGGTGGCGCTGTACGGCTTGGCCATCTCGATCGTGCTGGGCATCACCGCGGCGGTGCTGATGAGCCAGGCCAAGTGGGTGGAGCGCTCGTTCTTCCCGTACGCGGTAGCCCTGCAAACCGTCCCGATCCTGGCCCTCACGCCGCTCATCGGGCAGTTCTTCGACTTCAACTTCCGCAGCCGGGTCATCGTCTGCGTGATCATCTCGCTGTTCCCCATCATCGCCAACACGCTGTTCGGCTTGCTGTCGGCCGACGAGGGTCACCACGACCTCTTCCGGCTCCATGGGGCGAATCGCTGGGTCCGGTTGTGGAAGCTGCAGTTCCCGGGCGCCCTGCCGGCGATCTTCATCGGTCTGCGCATCTCCGCCGGTCTGTCGGTGATCGGGGCCATCGTCGGTGACTTCTTCTTCCGCCGGGGCGATCCCGGCCTCGGCGTGCTCATCACGAACTACCAGTCGCGCCTCCAGGGCGAGCAGATGTACGGCGCCCTGATCCTGGCCATCCTGCTCGGCGTGGTCACGTTCTGGGCCTTCGGTCTCGTCGGTCGCAAGGTCGTCGGCGCCTGGGCCGACACGGCCACCTGACTCGTGCTGCTCCGCCCCCAACCCCAACCCGCTCTCACCCAAACCCCAACCCGAGAAACAAGGAGAACCATGTCCAAGTTGCGGAGAGCGACCCTCGCTCTACCCGTCGCCGGCTTGTTGCTCGTCGCCGCCTGCGGTAGCGACAACAGCAGCTCGTCGTCCACTACGGCGGCGAGCGGAGGCGGCGCCACCACGGCTGCCTCCACGGCCACCACTGCCGCGTCCGCGGCGACGACGGCCGGCGGTGCCACCACCACTGCCGCGGCCAGCGCCGTCGGCGGCGCCGACTCGCTGAAGGCCGACTGCCCGGCGACCATCGTCATCCAGACCGACTGGAACCCGGAGGCCGAGCACGGCCACCTCTACCAGATGCTCGGCCCCGGCTACACGGTGAACGCCGACAAGAAGTCGGTGACCGGCACGCTGGTCGACTCGAAGGGCAACGACACCGGCGTGAAGCTGGAGGTCCGCTCGGGCGGCCCGGCGATCGGCTTCCAGACGGTGACGGCACAGATGTACCTCGACAACTCGATCACCCTCGGCTACGTCTACACCGACGAGGGCGTCCAGTTCTCGAAGGACCAGCCCACCACCGAGGTGTTCGCGCCCTTCGAGAAGAACCCGCAGATGATCATGTGGGACCCGGCGTCGTACCCGAACGTGACCTCCATTGCCGACCTGGGCAAGACCGACGCCAAGGTCCTCTACTTCGGCGGTGCCGCCTACATGGAGGACTACCTGATCCCGACGGGCGTGCTGAAGAAGGACCAGACTGACGGCAGCTACGACGGCGCCCCGGCGAACTTCGTGGCGTCGGGCGGCAAGGTGGCCCAGCAGGGCTTCGCCTCGGCCGAGCCGTACATCTACGAGAACGAGATCGCCGAGTGGAAGAAGCCGGTCAAGTTCCAGCTGATCCACGACACCGGCTACCCCATCTACAGCCAGGCCGTCTCGGTCAAGACCGGTGACCTCCAGACGCTCACGCCGTGCTTGAAGAAGCTCGTGCCGATCATGCAGCAGGCCACCGTCGACTACGTGAAGAGCCCGGCCAAGACCAATGCGATCATCCTGGAGCTGGTCCAGAAGTTCAACAACGGCTGGGTTTACAGCCAGGGCGTGGCCGACTACGCCGTCAAGACGATGCTCGATCTCGGTCTCGTCGGCAACGGCCCCGACTCCACCCTCGGCAACATGGAACCGGCCCGCATCCAGAAGATCATCGACATCGTCGGCCCGGCGCTGAAGACACAGGGCAAGGACATCAAGGCCGGACTCACGCCGGCGGACATGTCGACGAACGAGTTCATCGACCCGAGCATCGGTCTGTAGCTCGAACACCGCTTGACGGTGATGCGGCGCCCGACTCCGGGCGCCGCATCACCGCGCCAGGGACAAGATGACCTGCAGCAGCACGTCGGCGCCGGCGGCCAGATCGGCCGGGTCGGTGTGCTCGGCCGGGTTGTGGCTCACGCCACCGACGCTCGGCGTGAAGATCATCCCCGACGGGCACACGCGCGCCAGCATCTGCCGCGTCATGACCGGCGCCGGCCGGCAGGCGCATGGTCGTGTGACCGAGGCGCAGGGCCGTCGCCTCGACCAGGTCGATGACCAGGGGGTCGAACATGACCGGTTCGAAGCGCGCCAGGACACGGCTGGTGAGCCGGCCGCCCTCGGCCGCGGCCAGCTCCTCGGCGCCTCGGCGTAGGCGACGCTCGGCTTCTTGCAGCACCGCGTCGTCGGGGTTGCGCAGATCGACCGTGAGGGTGGCCCGGGCGGCCACCACGTTCACCAGACTGGGTTGTACCTCGATGCGCCCGACGGTGCCCACCTGATGGCCGCCCATCTCCAGGGCGAGGCGGCGCACCAATCCGGTGATGCCGGCGGCGACGACGGCCGCGTCGTGGCGCATGTCCATAGGGGTGGTGCCGGCGTGGTTGGACTGCCCGTCGATGGTGAGCTCGTGCCACGAGATGCCCTGCACGCCGGTGACGGCGCCGATGCCGACGCCGGCCGCTTCCAGCACCGGACCCTGCTCGATGTGCAGCTCGACGAAGGCGTGGGGCGCGCGGGCCGACGGGCACGGCACCGGGCCGGCGTAGCCGATCCGCGCCAGTTCGGCGCCGACGGTAGGACCGTCGATGGCGGCGACGTCGAGGGCGTCCTCCAGCGGGAGGCCGCCGACGTACACGAGGCTGCCGAGCATGTCCGGTTGGAAGCGGGCGCCTTCCTCGTTGGTGAAGAACGCCACGGCGATCGGGTGGCGCGTGCGCACGCCGTGGCGCTCCAACGTCTCCACCACCTCCAGGCCGGCCAGCACGCCGAGGTTGCCGTCGTAGCGGCCGCCCGTGCGCACGGTGTCGATGTGGCTACCGGTCATGACCGGCGCCAGCGTCGGGTCGTCGCCGGCGCGGGTGCCGACGACGTTGCCGATCTCGTCGATGGCGATGTCGAGGCCGAGATCTCGCATCCACGTCACCACGAGATCACGGCCGTCTCGATCAGCATCGGTGAGGGCCAGGCGGGCGTTGCCGCGGCTGCCGTCGGGTCCCTCGATCGGGCCGATCGCGGCCAGCGCCTCCAGGCGGGCCAGCAGCCGGTCACCGTCGATGCGGAGGTCGGTGACGTCCACGCTCAGAACTCGCTCAGAGCTCGAAGGCGGCGACCTCGGCCAGCGCCTCACCGAAGGCCCGCACGCTCCCCTCGAACAGCTCCTTGCCCCGTTCGGCCGTGGCCGCCGTGGGATCGCCGATGTGACCATCGGGCCCGAAGTCGTTCGAGAGCCACCCGAAGCCGACGCGCCCGCCGAAGCGCACCTGCCGGTTGGCCGCCATCCATTCCGGCACGTTGCGTGTGGCCACGCTCATGTCGACGCGCTCGGGTCGCAGGTGGAGCATGAGCGAGGTCTCGTCGGTGCCTCCGTGGATGCCCATGCCCAACTCGTCGGCGTTGGCCGAGCCGGCGCCGCCCTGATCGACGGGCATGCCCGGATGGGCGAGGAACGTGAGCAGCCCGTACTTGAGCCGCAGCTCGCGGTTGGCCACGCCCAGCAGGGCGGAGTTCCCGCCGTGGCCGTTCAGGAAGACCAGCTTGCGCGCCGGCAGGGTAGCGACGCTGCGGCCGATGTCGTCGAGCACCGCCAGCAGCGTGGTGGCCGACAGCCAGATGGTGCCCGACGACCACGCGTGCTCGTTCGACTTGGTGTAGGCGAGGGGCGGCAGCAGCCAGCAGTCCAGCGTTTCGCCCACTTCGGCCACCGCCGCTTCGGCCACCTCCGACGCCACCACCAGATCGGTGTCGAACGGGAGATGGGGTCCGTGCTGCTCCACTGCGCCGAGCGGCTGCACGATGATCGACCGCTCGCTGACGAGGGTGGTCACCTCCGGAGCACGCAGCTCGGCCAGGTGTCGGTGCGAGTGCGTCACGACCGCCACACTACGAGCATGAACAGCGCCGTCTCACCTGACTCGATCGCCCCGCCCGCGGCCAACTACGCCCACGCCATCCGTACCACCGGTGCCCAGGCGATGCTGCACACGGCCGGCGTCGTGCCCGTACGCCCCGACGGCACGGTGCCCGAGACCGTGGCGGAGCAGGCCGAAGTCGTCTGGACCAACCTGCTGGCCATCCTGGGCGAAGCGGGCATGGTGCCCACCGACGTCGTGTCGATCACCACCTACGTCGTCGCCGGCGCGGAGCTGCCCGCGGTCATGGCGGCGCGCGACCGAGCTCTCGACGGCCACCGGGCCGCCTCGACGCTCATCACGGTGCCCGCCCTCGTCCGGCCCGAGTGGCTGGTGGAGATCTCACTGATCGCCGCTCAGTAGGTTCGCTCCATGCGCGCTGCCGTGTACTACGAGACGGGTGGTCCCGAGGTCTTCCGCCACGAGGAGGTGCCGGATCCGGTGCTGCGCCCCAGTGGCGTCATCGTCGAGGTGCAGGCGGTCGGCATCCAGGGTGGTGACCTGCTGCACCGCCAAGGCGGGGTGATGGCCTCCACGCCCCACATCGTGGGCTACCAGTGCGCCGGCGTGGTGCAGGCCGTGGGCGAGAAGGTGACCGGGATCGCCGTGGGCGACACCGTCGTGGCCACGATGGGTGCGGGCTCCCACGCCGAGCTGGCGAGCGTGCCGGCCGGTTCGGTGTACCGCGTGCCCGACGGCATGACGGCCGATGTCGCCGCCGGCATCCCCATCGAGTTCGCCACGGCCGACGACTGCCTGTTCGAGTTCGGCCACCTGCAGCCGGGCGAGACGGTGCTGGTGCAGGCGGGCGCCAGCGGTGTGGGCTTGGCCGCCGTGCAACTGGCCAAGGCGGCCGGCGCCACGGTGATCGCCACCGCCTCCAGCGACGACCGCCTGGCTCGCCTGCAGGACTACGGGCTCGACCACGGCGTCAACTACCTCACCGGCGATGTCGTGACCGAGGTGCTGGCCCTCACGGACGGCCGGGGCGTCGACCTCGTCGTGGACCCGGTCGGGGGCCGCACCCTCGAGGCCAGCGTGGCCGTGCTCGCCTACCGCGGCCGCATCAGCTGGGTTGGCCGCGCCGGGCGAGAGGAGGCGCCGCCCGACATCTGGCCGATCATGCAACGCAACGCCAGCATCACCGGCGTGTTCCTCGGCGCCGAGATGGCAGTGGCACCCGAGCGCACCCGGGCGATGGTGGAGCGGCTCATCGCACGGGTGGCCGCCGGCGAGCTGCACGTGGTGATCGACCGGACCTTCCCGCTGGCCGACGCGGCCGACGCCCACCGCTACATCGAGAGCCGCCAGGCCTTCGGGCGCGTGCTCCTGGTGCCCTGATCGTCACCTGTGGCTGACTACGACGCCATCGTGATCGGAGGTGGCCACAACGGGCTGATCTGCGGCGCGTACCTGGCCCGCGCCGGGATGCAGGTGGTCGTGGTGGAGGCCCGGGCGAGCGCGGGCGGCTGCGCGTCGACGGTGGATGCCCTCGGCGCCCGGGTCAACATCTGCAATTGCGACCACGGCGTCTTCCGCACGACACCGATCGCCGAGGAGCTGGCGCTGGAGCACCACGGCCTGCAGTACCTCGACGTCGATCCGGCCCAGGTGAACCTCCCCTGGGACGGCGGCCCCGCCTGGCCGCTGTTCCACGACCTCGACCGCACGCTGGACTCGATCCGGCTCACCTACCCGCACGAGGTCGACGGCTACCGCCGCTACGCCCGCGCCGCCCGTCCGGTCGTGGAGCTGGTGCTGGAGCTGGCCAACCGGCCGCCCACGCCGCGTCGCGTCCTGAGCCGCGTGGCCGGCCGGCGCGGCCGGGGCATCACGACGCTGCTGCGCTGGAGCCGCATGAGCGTGGCCGAGGTGCTGCGGTCGTTCTTCGCCGCCGACGCGCTGGTGGCGCCGGCCATCGTGGCCGGGCCGGCGGTCTGGGGCCTGGCGCCGTCGACGCCTCGCACGGGGCTGGGCGCGCTGAGCTACGCCATGAAGCACGCCGGCCAGGTCGGCCGCCCCGTCGGCGGCAGCGGCGCGCTGCCCACCGCCGTGCTCGGTGCCTTCGAGGCCGCCGGCGGCACGCTGCGGTCCGGCCGGCGCGTCACCGCCATCCGCTGCGAGGGCGAGCGGGTCCGTGGCGTGGCGCTCGACGACGGCACCGAGCTCACGGCGCCGGTCGTGGTGGCGGCGTGCGACCCGCGCGTGGCCATCGTGGAGTGGCTGCGTGACGCCCCCGCGGGCGCTGGCGCGGCGGCACTGCGCCGGCGATGGGTCGATGCGCCCGTCGTCGACGGCTACGAGTCGAAGCTCGACGCCTTGGTGACGGCACCGCCCGAGTACCGCCAGACCGATCCACAGGTCGTGCGCCGGCTGGGCTACGACCCGCTCGTGGCCACGACCATGGTGGCGCCGGCGGTCGATGCCATCGAGTCGGCCCATCGCCTCATGGAGGCGGGCGGGGTGGCCGAGCAGCCGATGTTCTACGCCAACGTGCCGTCGGTGCGCGATCCCACGATGCGGGTCGGCGGCGACCACGTGTTCAGCCTGGAGGTGCTCTACACCCCGTACGCGCTGCCCGGTGGCTGGCCCGCCTCAGCGGAGCCGGAGCGGTGGCTGGAGCGCTACGCCACCCTCGTGCAGCCCGGGTTCCTGGACGGGGTGCGCCGGTGGCGGGCCATGACGCCCGATCGCTACGAGTCCGAGTTCAACCTGCCCCGGGGCCACGCCACCAGCTTCGCCGGCGGCCCGCTCGCCGCGCTGCTGGGCCACGAGCCCGAGCTGACGCGCTACGAGACCCCGGTGCACGGCCTCTACCTCACCGGCGCGGCGACGTTCCCCGGTGCCGGCGTCTGGGGTGCGTCGGGCCGCAACGCCGCCACGGTGATCCTCGCCCACGCCAACTGACGCGCGTTCGGTGCCAGAGAGGACGTCAAAGCGCGTCAGTTCGGGGTTGGGTCAGGTTTCGCGGATGAGCTTGCCGGTCTTGGCCGCGGTGATCGGTGGCTTGTCGCTCCAGGGGAACTCGATCCAGAGATCGGTGGCCTTCCACACGTACTCGCACTTCACGACCGAGCGGGGCTTCTCGAAGAGCACCGCCGAGCGGACCTCGGCCACCTTCCCGGTGCAGAACTGCTTCACCGCGGCGAGGGTGTGGCCGGTGTCGGCGACGTCGTCGGCGATGAGCACATCGGCGTTGGCCAGGAAGCCCGGATCGGGGATGGGCGGCAGGATCATGGGGACGTCGAGGCGTTCGTCGATGCCGGTGTAGTACTCGACGTTCATCGTGTAGAGGTTCTTCACCGACAGGGCGTAGCCCAGGGCGCCGGCGACCAGCAGGCCGCCGCGGGCGATGGCGAGGATGATGTCGGGCTGGAACCCGTCGGCGTGGATCTCCGCCGCCAGCGCCCGCGAGGCATCCCCGAAGATCTCCCACGACAGCCGTTCCCGCTGCTCCGACACACTGCCTCCCGGACCCACTCGACCACCGTGAAGCTACAGGCCGGCACGCCGAGCGAGCCCACCCCCGCCCACGCCACCGGCCCACCGGCCCACCGGCCGCCCCGTGCCGCCCACGTCGTCCGAAATCGCGCAGCCTGCGCGCTCGGACGCGCTGGAGCGCGGCCGAGCGCGCGGCCGCGCGGAAACCGGCGGGCCGTAGGCCCGCTGGCGTCGCAGTGCGGCGCCGTGCCGACGGAGTACCGATTGTCGAGCGAAGCGAGCAGGCGCCCGGAGGGTGCCGCATCAGTAGAGGCAGATGTCCTGGGGGCGGACCGGCACCCGGGTGAGGGGGCGGCCCGTGGCGGCGCGGATGGCGGCCACGATGGCCGGGGTGACCGAGATGCACGGTGGCTCGCCCACCCCTTTGGCGCCGAGCGGGGCCTGGGGATCGTGCTCCTCGATCAGCGAGACCACGATCTCGGGAGCATCGAGGCAGGTCGGCAGCAGGTAGTCGGTGAACGACGGGTTCCGGATGCGCCCGTCCTGGATGACGATCTCCTCCATCACCGCCAGGCCCAGGCCCTGGGCGATGCCGCCTTCGATCTGGCCGATCACCGACAGGGGGTTGAGGGCCCGGCCGACGTCCTGGGCGGTGGCGATCTGCACGACCTTCACCAGGCCCAGCTCCGGATCGACGTCCACCACGGCCCGGTGGGCCACGAAGGCGAACGCGGTGTGGCAGTTGCCCTGGCCGTTCTCGTCGAGGTCCTCGGTGGGGCGGTGGCGGTACTCGACGGTCTCGTCGAAGCGGGCGCCGGCGGTGGCCTCGGCCACGGGCACGCGCAGGCTGCCGAGCTGGTCCACGATGTCGGTGCCGTCGACCAGCAGGCGCAGGGGCTCCAGCCCGTGGATGGACCCGACGTGCTCGAACATGCGCTCGCGCACGGCCCGGCACGCCGCATCCACGGCGCCACCGGACATCCACGTCTGGCGCGACGCGGAGGTCGAACCGGCCGAGCCGATCGAGGTGTCCATCGGCTCGATCACCACCTCGTCGACGCCCAGGACGCTGCGGGCGATCTGCTGGGCGATGGTCACGAAGCCCTGCCCCACCTCGGCGGTGGCGAACTTGAGGCTGGCCACGCCGTCGACCAGGCGGCAGCGGGCGGTGGAGTAGTCGTCGAAGCCCTCGGAGTACATGAGGTTCTTGATGGCGACGGCAAAGCCCACGCCGCGGCGCACGTGGCCCACATCAGCGGTGCGACCGGCGCCGCCCGGCAGCCGCAGCAGGTCGGCGTCGAAGCCCCCGACCGGCTCGTCGGGCATCGGCAGGGCGGCCGTCTCCCGGATGCAGCGCTCCACCGGGGCCACGCTCTCAACGATCTGGCCCGTGATGAGCCGGTCCCCGGTGTGCATGGCGTTGCGGAGGCGGATCTCGACCCGATCGAGGCCGCACGCGTCGGCCAGCAGGTCCATCTGGCTCTCGTGGGCGAAGCACGCCTGCACCACCCCGAAGCCCCGCATGGCCCCGCACGGCGGGTTGTTGGTGCGGACCGCCCATCCGTCGACCACGGCGTTCTCGCACACGTACGGCCCCTGGGCGTGGGTGATGGCGTTGCACAGCACCGCCGAGGAGGTGGACGCATACGCCCCACCGTCGAACAGGAACCGGGACTCCAACTTGACGATGCGGCCCTCGGCGGTGGCGTGATGGCGCATCCAGATCTTGGCCGGGTGCCGGTGCACGTGACCGAAGAAGCTCTCTTCCCGGCCGTACTGCATCTTCACGGGGCGGCCGGTGCGCAGGGCGAGCAGGCAGCAGTGGACCTGGAGGCTGATGTCCTCTCGGGCGCCGAACGCCCCGCCGACGCCGCCCAGGGTGAGGCGCACCTTCTCGGGCTCCAGGCCGAGGCAGGCAGCCACCTGCTTGCGGTCCTCGTGCAGCCACTGGGTGGCGACGTGCAGTTCCACGCCGGCACCGCCGGGGTCGGGTACCGCCAGCGCCGCCTCGAGGCCCAGGAACGCCTGGTCCTGCATGCCGATCTCGTAGGTGCCCTCCACGACGACCGGCCCGGTGGCGCCGGCGTCGCCCCGCAGGATCCGCTGGTGGCGCAGCACGTTGCCATCGGGGTGGATCGGCTCGTGGCCACCGGAGACCGCCACCTCGGGATCGATCAGCGGCGCCAGCACCTCGTACTCCACGACCATGGCGGCCAGCGCCCGGCGGCACGTCTCGGGATGGTCGGCGGCCACGGCGGCGACGGGCTCGCCCATGTAGCGCACCACGTCGCGGGCGAACACCGGCTGGTCCTGCGAGATGAGGCCGTACGTGAGCCGGCCGGGGACGTCGGCGGCGGTGATGACGGCCTCGACGCCGGGGATGCGCCAGGCCGGTGAGGTGTCGAGGCGCACGATGCGGGCGTAGGGATGGGGCGAGCGCAGCGTGGCGCCCCATCGCATCCCCTCGGCTCCGATGTCGGAGGAGAACGCAAACCGGCCCTGGACCTTGGGCCCGCCGTCGGGTCGGGTAGGGCTCGCGCCGATGCCGCGGCGCTGTCGCGTGGCGGCGATGACGTCAGTCACCGCCACCTCCGTGGCGGGCGCCGGCGGCGGCCTGGACGGCGGCGAAGATGCGCCCGTAGCCGGTGCACCGGCAGAGGTTGCCGGACAGGGCTTCGCGCACCTCCAGCTCGGTGGGCTGAGGACTGCGCTCGAGCAGCTCGTGCACGGCGACGACGAGGCCCGGGGTGCAGAAGCCGCACTGCACCGCGCCCTCGGTGACGAAGGCGTGCTGCACGTCGGTCAGCTCGCCGGCGGCACCGAGACCCTCGACGGTCACCACGTCGCGCCCGACGGCAGACGCCGCCAGCACCAGGCACGAGCACGTCAGCACCCCGTCGACGAGCACCGAGCACGAGCCGCATTCGCCCTGCTCGCAGGCGCCTTTCGTGCCCGGTTGGCCCAGTCGCTCCCGCAGCACGTAGAGCAGGCTCTCACCGACCCACGCGTCGCGGACCTCGTGGTCGGCGCCGTTGACCCGCAGCGAGTAGTGCTCGCTCACGGATAGGCCCGGCGCAGCAGGCGGGAGGCCAGCACGGCCACGGCGTGGCTGCGGTAGCCCGCCGTGGAGCGGTGATCGTCGATGGGGCGGGCTTCGCCGGCAGCGCGCCGCCGAACTCCTCGGCCGCGCCTGGGGCCAGTGGCCCACCGTCCCAGGGCAGCTCCCGTGCCACCCAGGCCTCGGCGGCGCGGGCCCGCACGATGGTGGGACCGACCGCCCCGAGCGCCAGGCGCACCGTGCGGCGGCCCGCGTCGATGACCAGGCAGGCCGACGCCACCGAGATCACCATGGCGTTGCGCACCCCGACCTTGGCGAAGCCCTGGTAGCCGTCGAGCAGCGGCACCGTGGCGGCGACGACCAGCTCACCAGGGGCCAGCGCGGTGCGCTTCACACCCACCATGAAGTCGTGCACGCTCATCTCCCGGCGTCCGGCGCTGGAGGCCAGCTCCACCATGGCGTCGAGGGCAGACAGGACAGGCAGGGCGTCGCCCGCCGGTGAGCAGGTGCCGAGGTTGCCGCCCAGCGTGGCCACGTTGCGGATCTGGGGTGAGCCCACCGTGCGGGCCGCTTCGGCCAGCGCCGGCAGAAGGGCGGCCAACGGGGGCGACAACATCTCGGTATACGTCAGGCCGGCACCGAGGCGAATGGTGTCGTCGTGGCGCGCCCAGCCCTTCAATTCGGGCACGCGGTCCAGCGCGATCACCACATCGGGCGAACGATGCCCGAAGTTGACTTCCACCATCAGATCCGTACCGCCGGCCAGGATTTCCGCCGTCGGCGCCGCCGCCAATGCCAGGAGAGCGTCAGGTAGCGAGGTGGCCACGTGGACGCTCATGGGGCAAGCACTTTACAAAATGTCCAAGCGCGCCGGATTCGCCCAAAGGAGTGTGGTCACACCACTCTTCGGGCAGCTAACCTCACGCAACTCGCCGCTAGCCGGCCGGCCTTCTGTGAGGGACTATGGCGTCTGTGATCCGCGGCCCCCGACTCGTCCTCCTGGGACGGCAGGGGGCTGGCAAGGGTACGCAGGCAACGAGGCTCGTGACCCACCTCGGCGTGCACCACCTGTCCACTGGCGCCATCTTGCGCCAGGAGGTCAGTTCGGGCACGGCGCTCGGCCGGCGGGTCGAAGAGCTGATGGCCAACGGCCACCTCGTGCCCGACGCGACCGTGTTGAAAGTCGTGAAGCACCGCCTCGACGACGCCGACGTCCAGCGCCGGGGATTCCTGCTCGACGGCTTCCCGCGTACCGAGCCGCAGGCCGCCGCGCTGCTGGAGATGCTCGGTGACAGCACCCTCGACGCCGTGATCAACCTCGACGTGCCGGCGGCCGTTGTGCGCAAGCGTCTCATGATGCGCCGGGTCTGCACCCGTTGCGAGACCCCGACCGTCGCCCGCAACCGCGAGCACACGGTGTACTGCCAGGCCTGCGGCGGCACTGCGGTGCGGCGGCCCGACGACTCGCCCGAGGGCATCGAGCGACGCCTCGCGGCCTACGAGGAGCAGGCCGGCCCGCTGCTGGCCGTGTTCGCCAAGGCCGGGTTGCTGATCGAGATCGACAGCCTCGGATCCCCCGACGACGTGTTCGAGCGGCTCATGCGGTCGCTCCAGCCCATGCTCTGGGGCACCGGCGAAGCGGTCGGCTGAACTTATTCGACCACGAGGTGCTCGAGACCGGGCTCGGGCGGCGGGTACTGCGGATTCAAGCGCTCGAGCGTCTCGACCAGCAGACGCGACACGGCGACGTTGCGAGCCCACTTGTGGTCGGCCGGTACGACGTACCACGGCGCCCAGTGCGTCGAGGTCGAGCTGATGGCGTCGTCGTAGGCCTGCTGGAAGTCCGTCCAGCGCTTTCGGTCCTCGAGATCGGCGGCGCGGAACTTCCAGTTCTTCTCGGGTGTGTCCAGGCGGGCCTGTAGCCGCATCTTCTGCTCCTGCGGGCTGATGTGGAGGAAGACCTTGACGATGGTGGTCTCCTCGTCGGTGAGCATCCGCTCGAACTCCCGGATGTGGCGGTAGCGGCGTTCCCATCGTTGGCGGGGCAGGAGATCGTGGACGCGCACGGCCACGACGTCCTCGTAGTGCGACCGGTTGAAGATGCCGATCTCGCCATGGCCGGGGCATTGCGCATGGACGCGCCACAAGTAGTCCCGCATCAACTCGCGTCCTGCCGGCTGCTTGAAGCTCACGACCCGCACCCCTTGCGGGTTCACCCCCGTGAACACGCTACGGATGGTGCCGTCCTTGCCGCCGCAGTCCATGGCCTGCAGCACCAGCAGCACACTGCGGCGGCCTTCGGCCCAGAGGCGCATCTGGAGATCGCGCAGCCGGGCGTGCAACTGGCCGAGCACCACCGCGGCTGCCTTCTTGCCGTTCAGTCCGAGTCGATCGTCCGTCGAGCGGTCCTCGAGCCGAGCGCGCTGGCCTGGCCGCACCTGGAGATCGGAGATCATGGCGACCGACTGTACGTGAGGAGCCTTCGGAGGACGGCGGATGAGATTGCCGCGTCGAACGTCAGCGGTTTGACATCTTCACCCGTTGACGCGGTGTAAATGGTTCTCTACGATTCCGCGGGGGCGTGACCTCGGTCACGTGTTATCAGCGCTTCCGGGGGAAGTGCGATTGGGGGAGATAGTGCGACCGTCTTTCATCCGTTCGCCCAAACGCAAGTTCATCGCCGTCGCCGTCGCGCTCGCGTCGGTTGCGGCCGCGTGTGGCGGCGACAACAAGAGCAGCACCGACACGACCGCCGCGGGCGGGGGCACGACTGCCGCCGGCGCCGCGACCACGGCCGCGGGCGGCACGCCAGTCCGAGGAGGCTCGCTCTCCGTGGGCCTGGAGGCGGAGAACAACACCGGTTGGTACATGCCCGACGCCCAGTGCCCAGTCTCCTGTGCCTACGTGACCAACAACGTGTTCGATCCGCTGATGAAGGTCGACTCCGAGGGCAAGCCGGCACCGTGGCTCGCCCTTTCAGCCACGCCGAACGCGGATGCCACTGTCTGGACGCTCAAGCTGCGCCAAGGGGTCAAGTTCCACAACGGCGAGCCGTTCAACGCGGCGGCCGTCAAGATGAACTTCGACGCCGGCAAGGCTGGTTCGGTGCTGGCTTTGGCGCTGGCGCCGATCAAGGAGACCAACGTGATCGACGAGTACACCGCCGAGATCACCATGAACTCGCCCTGGGGCGCGTTCCCGACGGCGCTCAGCGGCCAGGGAGCAATGATGGAGGCGCCGGCGCAGATCGCGGCCAAGGACAAGAACCATCCCATCGGCACGGGTCCCTTCATGTTCAAGGAGTGGGTCCCGAACGACCACTTCACGGCCGAGAAGAACCCGAACTACTGGTACAAGGACCCGACGACCGGCGACCAGCTCCCGTACCTGGACGAGGTGATCTTCAAGCCGTTCCCGGAGATCTCCGCTCGTGAGGCGGCGTTGAAGTCCGGTCAGATCGACGTGATGCACACGTCGAATGGGAACGAGATCAAGAAGTTGCAGGACGACAATTCCTTCCACATCGTCCTTCAGGACAAGCCGGCGGAAGTCGCCTACTTCCTCGTCAACCAGCTCATCCCGGCGCTCGCCGATGTTCGGGTCCGCCAGGCATTGGCGTACTGCCTCGACCGCGACGCACTGAACACCCAACGCGGCGGCGGCCTGACGCCAGTCGCCAACGGGCCGTTCCCGCCAGGGAGCCTTGGCTATCTGGACGACAACGGCTATCCGAAGGCGCGTGACATCGAGAAGGCCAAGGCCCTCATCGCCGACTACGAGAAGGACAAGGGCAAGCTCCCGACGTTCAAGTTCGGCACCACGAACGATCCGTTCAACGTCGAGACGAATCAGCTCGTCCAGGCGCAGTGGGCGGAGTGCGGCATCAAGACCGACATCATCCAGATCGAGCAGACGCAGTACATCACCGAGGCCGGCAACGGAACGGCGCAGTTCGAGATCTTCAGCTGGCGCAACCACGGCTTCTCGGACACCGATGGAAACTTCTACTTCTGGAGCTCGGCGCTGGCCCCGCCGGCCGGTCAGTTCGCCATCAACTTCGGGCGCATGATCGACCCGGACATCGACGCCAACCTGAAGCTGGAGCGGGAGAGCTCGGACCCGGCCGTGCGCCAGAAGGCGTCACAGGACCTGAACCGAATCATGGGCTCGAAGGCCGAGGCGATCTGGGCCAACTGGGTGGTGTGGGCGAACATCGCCAAGAACAACGTGCAGGGGCTGGATCAGTTCAAGCTGGAGGACGGCAAGCCTCCCACGCCGAACTTCTTCCCCGGCTACCTCAACCTGCACAACGCCTATAAGACGTCCTGAGCCCAGTCGGGGGCCGCGGGAAGCGAACACTTCCTGCGGCCCCCGCCGACACATCGCCATGAAAGAGGGAGTTGCATGCCGGGGCGAACGGTGACCACATGAACGTGTTCGTGAAGAAGTTCGCCCAGATGATCCTCGTGATCTTCCTCGTGACCTTCCTCGTGGCGGTGTTGCTCAAACGGTTGCCCGGTGACCCCTGCATCGCCAATCTGGGTGGGGCCGCTTCGCCGGAAAAGCTGGCGGAGTGCCAGGCCCGGGTCGGCGTGCACGACAACGTGTTCGTCTTCTACGGCAGGTGGGTCAACAACACGGTCCACGGCGATTTCGGCGCTCTGGTCGGCAACGACCAGCCGGTCACGACCGCACTGTCGCAGAAGTGGCTGGTGACGGTGTCGCTCATCCTCTACAGCATCGTCTTCTCGGTGATCGTGGCGGTGCCTGTTGCGGTCTTCTCCGCGTATAGAGCGAACGGCCGCTTCGACCGAACGGTGAGCAGCGCGTCCTACGGGCTGCTGGCCATTCCGAACTTCGTGATGGCCGTGCTGCTCTGGTACGTGTTCTCGATCAATCTCACGCACATGTTGCCGGCGACAGAGTTCGTGAGCTTCTCCACCGACCCCGTCGAGCACGTCAAGCACGCGATCCTGCCGGTGCTCGTGCTGGCCGCCGGGCAGATACCGGTCTACGCGCGGCTGCTGCGTACGGACATGGTGGCCACGCTGTCGGAGGACTTCATCACGATGGCGAAGTCGAAGGGTCTCTCCGACCGGCGCATCCTGTGGCGTCATGCACTGCGACCGTCGAGCTTCACGCTCGTGACCATCGTCGGCATCAACATCGGCCAGCTCGTCGGGGGCGCCCTCATCGTGGAGCAGTTCTTCCACCTGAACGGCGTAGGAACCTTCATCATCCAAGCGGTCTTCAGCCGTGACTACGCCGTGGTGCAAACCCTGACGGCGTTGATCGCCGTCGTCGTCGTGGTGATCAACTTCCTCGTCGACATGCTCTACGCCGTGCTCGACCCGCGTGTCCGGCGCCAACGTGCGCTGGCCGGTTAGGAGGGCCGACCGATGTCTGACGTTGATTCGGCGAGCGAACTCGACAAAGAGCTCGCCATTGAGATCGGCATGGGCGCCACGAGCGCCACCGGTGGCCCGAAACCGGAGCGGATCGCCAAGACCACGCGGCGGTACAAAGGCTTCCGGCTCGGGTTCTGGCTGGCGGTCGGCTGGATGTCGCTCGTCACGTTCTTCGCCGTGTTCGCCGACTGGCTCCCCTTCGTGAAGCCGTACGCCAAGACCTACAACGACTGCGGCGGCTTCGGACCGGGCGCGGCGCACTGGCTCGGTTGCGACAACATCGGCCGTGACCTCTTCTCGCGCATCGCGTATGGCGGTCGAGTGTCGCTCTTCATCGGGTTGACGGTCGTGTTGTTGTCGATCGCAGTAGGCGGATCGATCGGGCTCATCGCCGGCTACTACCGAGGCAAGACGGACACCGTCATGACCACCGTCATCGACACGATCCTCGCCATTCCGCCGCTGATCCTGCTCCTGTTCGTCGTGATCGTGCTCGGGCAGACCATCCAGAACATCGTCATCGCCGTCGGCATCCTCGCCATCCCGACCACCGCCCGCATCACGCGGGCCAACACCATGGTGTACGTCGAGCGAGACTTCGTGACCGCGGCCAAGGTCATGGGCGCCAAGAACCGCCGGATCATCTGGCGAGAGGTCCTGCCGAACGTGATCCCCGCGCTCGTCTCCTACACATTCCTCGCCGTCGGCATCATCATCGTCGTCGAAGGCATCCTCTCCTTCCTGGGCGCCAGCGTGCCGCCACCGACACCGACGTGGGGGAAGATCATCGCCGAAGGACGGCAGCAGCTCGACGTCCATCCCTGGATCGCCATCCTCCCCGGACTGGTCATCTTCTTCACCGTGCTCGCCCTGAACTTCATCAGCGACAGCATCCGCGAGAAGTTCGACGTACGACAGGCCGGTATCTGATGCCCACACTGAAGACGGCGACTCCCTACGAGGGCGTGCTGCTCGACGTCCGCGATCTGCGCACGTCCTTCGTCACGCCGTACGGACTCGTCAAGGCGGTCGACGGGGTCTCGTTCTCCTTGGCTCGCGGCCGTACGCTCGGCGTGGTCGGTGAGTCCGGATCGGGCAAGACCGTGCTGTCGCGCTCGATCATGCGCCTGTTGCCGAAGGGCACCGCGATCTCGAGCGGCGAGGTTCTCCTGAACGGCAAAGACCTCATGCAGATCAAGCTGAAGGACATGCGTTCCCTGTGGGGCCCGGAGATGGCCATGATCTTCCAGGATCCCATGACGTCGCTGAATCCGGTCATGAAGGTCGGCAAACAGATCATGGAGGGGATGCGGGTCCACTTCAACATGGGCAAGTCGGAGGCCCGCGAAACCGCGCTCGCGCTGATGCGCGACGTCGCCATCCCTGAACCTGCTCATCGACTCGACGAGTACCCGCACGAGTTGTCCGGCGGCATGCGCCAGCGCATCGTGATCGCCACGGCGCTGTCGTGCGGGCCTAAGCTGCTGTTCGCCGACGAACCGACGACGGCGCTCGACGTGACGGTGCAGGCCCAGATACTCGACCTCCTCGCGCGTGAGCGGGCCGATCGCAACATGGCGATGATCCTGGTCACCCACGACCTCGGCGTCGTGGCCGGCCGCACGGACGAGATCGCCGTCATGTATGCCGGGCGCATCGTGGAGAAGGCACCGACGCGGACGCTCTTCCGCGACATGCGGATGCCGTACACCGAGGCCTTGGTGAACTCGATCCCCAACATCGAACTCTCCAGCCACAGCCGGCTCGAGGTCATCCCGGGTCGTCCGCCGAACCTGATCAACCCGCCGACCGGTTGCAAGTTCGCGCCGCGCTGCAAGTACGTCCGTGAGAAGTGCCTGAACGAAGAGCCGCCGCTGATCGAGGCCTCGACACCCGGTCACCTGTATCGCTGCTGGTTCCCAGTCGGCACCGTCGAGGCCACGGTCGACGTGGCCCGCAACGGGGACAGGCAGTACGAGCCGAATCCCGTCCCCGTGGAGGTCGTCTAGTGGCCGGCACCGGCACCGCCCATCTCCGTCCCGCCGACGAGACGGTGCTGCGGGTCGAGGATCTCGTGCAGGAGTTCCGCGTCGGGCGCAAGGGCTTGAAGGTGCACGCCGTCTCGGGCATCAGCATCGACGTCCTGAAAGGCGAGACCCTTGGCCTCGTCGGCGAATCTGGGTGCGGCAAGACGACGACCGGCAAGGCCATCCTGCAGATGCCGCCGCCCGTGTCCGGACGGGTGCTGCTCGACGGCGAGGAGCTCACCGCGCTGCACGGTGAGCCGCTGCGCCGGCTGCGCCCGAAGCTGCAGATGATCTTCCAGGACCCCATCTCGTCGCTGAACCCGCGCCGCAAGGTGCGCGACATCATCGCCGAGCCGCTCAACGTCTGGGAAATCGGCCCCGACCGGGCGTCGCGCGACGCCAAGGCGAGCGAGCTGCTGGAGGTGGTCGGCCTCGATCCGGAGCACTCGATGGATCGCCGCCCGCACGAGTTCTCGGGCGGGCAGTGCCAGCGCATCTCCATCGCCCGTGCGCTCATCACCGACCCCAAGGTGCTCATCTGCGACGAGCCGGTGTCGGCTCTCGACGTGTCCGTGCAGGCCTCGATCCTGAACCTGCTGGAGGACATGAAGGCGCTGTACGGCCTGACGCTGCTGTTCATCTCCCACGATCTGGCCGTGGTCAAGAACGTGAGCGATCGGGTGGTGGTGATGTACCTCGGCAAGATCTGCGAGGTCGCCCCGCCCGACCTGCTCTACTCGCAGCCCGCCCATCCCTACTCGTTCCTGCTGCTCCAGGCGATCCCCGCGCCTGACCCCGACGTGGTGCCCCACAGCAGCGAGGTCGTGGGCGAGCCGCCCTCGCCTGTGGCGCCGCCCTCGGGCTGCCGGTTCCGGACCCGGTGCCCCCGGGCCACCGAGGTATGTGTGACCACCGAACCGGCGATCCGGGAGCTCGAACCGGGTCACTTCGTTGCCTGCCACTTCCCCCTCGGGCCGGGCGAGGACCCGGCCGGACCTACCTGACCACGGCTGTCACGGGACCGTTTCGCAAGCGCCATCATCCCGTAGCAACCCGCATTGACACGGTGTCGATTAGCCGCCTACCGTGCCATTCCGCCTCGTCTGTGCCAGGCGTCACAACTTCGGTTGAACAGGGCAGACGTGGTCGACACCAACACCTAGGGGGAGTTAGAGCGTGCAGCATTCGCGACGCCGGATCGGTCGATCCGGCAAGCTCATAGCCGCCGGCCTCGTTTCGTTCGGTCTCATCGCCGCCGCGTGTGGCGGCGACAACTCATCGAGCACACCGAACACGACGGCCGGGGGCGGAACGGCAACGACAGCCAGCGGCGGCGGAGCGGCGACCACCGCCGGAAGCGCCACCACGGCCGCGCCCTCGACGGAGACGCCGGTTCCCGGCGGCAAGATCACCGTTCGGGTCGAGGCCGAGGTCGGTAACCCGTGGGCGCCGGCCAACCTGAACTGCGACTCGGCGTGCGAGACGCGGGCCCGCACCTTCTTCGAGCCGCTCATGGCGCTGCAGAAATCGGACCAGTCGATCCAGCCGTACCTGCTGGAGAGCTGCAAGCCCGACGCTGATTACAAGGTGTGGACGATGAAGGTGCGCCCCGGCATCACCTTCAGCGATGGCACGCCACTGAACGCCGACGTCGTGGTCGACAACCTGCAGCGTGGCCTGAAGTCGCCGCTGCTCGGCCCGATCTTCACCGACGTCACCGGCGTGGCCAAGGTCGACGACATGACGCTGACGGTCACGAACGGCAAGACGTGGGTCGACATGTGCTCGTACTACGCCAGCTCGATCGGCTACATGGCGTCGTCGAAGTGGCTGGCCGAGGTGGACGCCGACCCGACCAAGGCCACCCAGCCCGTCGGCACCGGACCCTTCATCCTCACCGACTTCAAGGCCGGCGAGAGCACCATCGTGAAGAAGAACCCGAACTACTGGCGCAAGGCCGAGGGCCTGCCCTACCTCGACGAGATCGACTTCCGGGTGATCCCCGACGAGCTCACCTCGGCGAACGCCCTCAAGACCGGCGAGCTGGACGTCCTCATCACGAAGAACGGCCAGAACATCAAGGACTTCAAGGACGACTCCAAGTACAACTACGTCGCCCAGGACAAGTACACCGACACGCTGTACCAGTTGATGAACGTCGGCCAGGAGGGTTCGCCGCTCCAGGACAAGGACGTTCGCTGTGGTCTGACGGCGGCGACGGACAACAAGACCTTGTCGGACGTCATCTCGGCGGGGCAGTTCCCCGTGGCCAACGGTCCGTTCTCGCCCGGGCAGCAGGGTCACTTGGACGATCCGGGCAACCAGCAGTACGACCCGGCCAAGGCCAAGGAGCTGATCGGGAAGTGGTCGGCGGCCCATGGTGGCCAGAAGCCGCACATCATCCTGTCGGCCATCACCGACGCCACGACGCAACAGGAGGCCCAGCTCCTCCAGCAGTGGTGGAACGATGCCGGCGCCGACGTCGAGATCCAGGCCGTCGAGCAGTCGAAGCTCATCACCAACGCCCTCGTCGGGGACCCATCGTTCAACATCTTCTCGTGGCGCAACCACGCGGGGAACTTCGTCGAGTACCAGACGGTGTGGTGGAGCTCGGTGAACGCCCAGCCCCCCGGTCAGGTGGCTTTGAACTTCGGCCGTATGAAGGATCCGGTCATCGACGCCGCCCTCCAGGTGGCCCGTACCAACCCGGACCCGGCCGCTCAGGTCAAGGCCGGTGAAGACATCAACCGCGAGTTCGCGGCGCAGTGCTGGATGATCCCGAACCTGTGGAACATCTGGGGCGTCGTCTCGGCCAAGAAGGTCCAGAACATCGGCAATGGCGCCACCCTGCCGGACGGCAAGACCATCCGCGGCGATGGCGAAGGCAAGTCCGGTCAGGTTCAGTTGGCGCAGGTCTGGGTCAAGCCGTAGCCAACCGATGATCGTCCGGACAGGCGCAGGAGGGAGGACAAGGACATGGGCTACGTAAGGCAGCGGCTCATTCAGCTGGTGATCGTCATCCTGGCGGTGACCATGCTCACCTTCACCTTCCTGCGCCTGCTCCCGGGCGATCCGGCGATCAGCATTGCCGGTATCGGGGCTAGTCAACAGCAACTCGACGAGGTCCGGGCCAAGTGGGGCCTCGACGAGCCGATCCCGGTGCAGTACGTGAAGTGGCTCGGTAAGGTCGTCCGGGGCGATCTCGGCATCTCGTCGGCCTACAACGTGAAGGTCACCACGCTCGTCGGTGAGCGCCTGCCCGTCACGCTGTACCTCATCTTCTACGCCATGTTCATCTCGTTGGTCGTCGCCATTCCGCTCGGCATCTGGACGGCGTACCGCGCCAACAGATCCGCCGACCGAATAGTCAGCGGCATCTCGTTCGCCCTGCTGTCGATACCGCCATACATCTTGGGCGTCGTGTTCGTCTTCATCTTCGCCCTCCACCTCGGGTGGTTCCCGGCGCTGTCGACGTACGTGTCACCGTTCGCCGATCCGGCCGAGCACCTCCACGTCATGTTCCTGCCGGCGCTCACACTGGCGCTGAGCCAGATCGCCGTGTATCAGCGCCTGCTGCGCTCCGACATGATCGCCACCCTGCAGAACGACTTCATCACCCTGGCCCGAGCCAAGGGCATGTCCACGTCGCGCATCCTGTTCCGGCATGCGCTGCGGCCGTCCACGTTCTCACTGATCACGGTGGCGGCGGTGAACGTCGGCGCGCTCATCGGCGGCGCCGTCATCGTGGAGACGATCTTCGCTCTGCCCGGCATGGGCGACCTCACCGTGCAGGCCATCTTCCGACGCGACTTCCTGGTCGTGCAGTTCTGCGTCGTGATCTTCGCCGTCGGCTTCGTGCTCGTCAACTTCTTCGTCGATCTTCTCTACAACGTCCTCGACCCACGGATCCGGCATGCCCGAGCTCTCGTCTAGTCCTACCGACCTCTTCGCCGAGACCGGCGTGGCCGCCGCCGCGTCCGCGGGTGGTGCGGCGGAAGTCATCGCCACCGACATGGGCATGGGGGGCGGCGCCGAAGGCCCCACCGGTCGCCGGCGCGGCAAGGGCAAGGGCGTGCTGTTCTGGCTCTCCCTCGGGTGGATCGTGGCCATCACGTTCTGCGCCATCTTCGCCGACTACCTGCCGTTCGTTCGCTCCTACAGCAAGATCTATCCGGCGTTCAAGCAGCCGCCCTCCCTCGAGTACTGGTTCGGCACCGACAAGATCGGCCACGACATCTTCGCCCGGTGCATCTATGGCGCCCGGCTGTCGCTGGCCATCGCCGGCAGCGCCGCTGTGCTGGGACTGTTCTTCGGCGCCATCTTCGGTCTCACTGCCGGCTACTACCGCCGCAAGCTCGACACGGTCATCTCGACCGGTGTCGACATCATGCTCGCGTTCCCGGCGCTCGTCTTGCTGCTGTCGATCACCGCGTTCCTCGGGGCCAGCGCCCGCAACGTCATCCTGGCGCTGGCGATCCTGTCGATCCCTCCGCTGACCCGGATCGTCCGGGCCAACACGCTGGTCTACGCGCAGCGCGAGTTCGTGCTCGCGGCCAAGAGCCTCGGCGCCAAGAACCGTCGCATCCTCTTCCGTGAGATCCTGCCGAACATCGTGCCCGCCATGCTGACCTTCGCCCTCACGCTCATGGCGGTCCTCATCATCGCCGAGGGAGCGCTCGCCTTCTTGGGCCAGAGCGTGCCACCGCCGATCCCCACCTGGGGCAAGCTCGTGGCCGACGGTCAGCAAGATCTGGCCAACGCGTGGTGGATCTCGCTGCTGCCCGCAGCGATGATGTTCGTCACCATCCTGTCGTTCAACATCTTGGGCGACGTCGTGGCCAAGCGGTTCAACATCCGGGACAGCGTCGGATGAGCGACCACTTCCAGGCCTTGAACCGCCCGGTGACGGGCACCCTGCTGGAGGTGCGCGACCTCAAGACGCACTTCATCACCCCGCTCGGCACGGTGCGCGCTGTCGATGGTGTGAGCCTCACCCTGGAGCGGGGCAAGACGCTCGGTGTCGTGGGTGAATCCGGCTCGGGCAAGACCATCCTGTCGCGCTCGATCATGGGCCTCCTGCCCAACCGCAACGTCGAGCGCGGCGGCACCGTGCAGTTCGAGGGCGTCGAGCTCACCACCATGTCGCTGCGGGACCGGCGCAAGATCTGGGGCCGGGAAATGGCCATGATCTTCCAGGACCCCATGACATCGCTCAACCCGGTCATGAAGATCGGCAAGCAGATCACCGAGTCGCTCACGGTGCATCTCGGCATGTCGCGCAACGATGCGGCGGCCACGGCCGAGAAGCTCCTGTCCGACGTCGGCATCCCCGAGCCGCACCGGCGCCTCGCCGAGTATCCCGCATCAACTCTCCGGCGGCATGCGCCAGCGCGTCACCATCGCCATCGCCCTCGCCTGCGGGCCTGCCATGCTCTTCGCCGACGAGCCCACGACCGCCCTCGATGTCACCGTGCAGGCGCAGATCCTCGACCTGCTGGCCGAGCAGCAGCGCGACCGGAACATGTCCATGATCCTCGTCACCCACGACCTCGGCGTGGTGGCCGGGCGCACCGACGAGATCGCCGTCATGTACGCCGGCAAGATCGTGGAGCGGGCACCGACGCGCACGCTCTTCGCCAACATGAAGATGCCGTACACGGAGGCGTTGCTGAAGAGCATCCCGAAGATGGACAACCCGAGCCACACCCTCCTCGAGATCATCGGGGGCCGCCCGCCCGACCTCATGAACCCGCCCCCAGGGTGCAAGTTCTCGCCGCGCTGCCCGTACGCCCAGGACCGCTGCCGCCAGGAAGAGCCGCCGCTGGTCGAAGCCGAGATGCCGGGCCACGAGTACGCCTGCTGGTACCCCGTGGGCTCCGAGGTCTACCTCGACGTGCTCGCCCGCCGCTCCGAGGCCGAGGCCACGGACCCGACCGTGATCGCCGCCGGATGACGAGCGTCGGGATGATGAGGAGCGCGCACTGATGGCCGGCTCGGGCAAGGCCCATCTTCGGCCCGCCGACACGGCGCTGCTTCGCGTCGAGGACCTCGTGGTCGAGTTCCCGGTCGGGCGCACCGGCCTGGTCGTCAACGCCGTATCGGGGATCAGCCTCGACGTGCTGCCGGGCGAGACCCTCGGCCTCGTCGGCGAATCGGGCTGCGGGAAGTCGACCACCGGTCGAGCCATCATGCAGCTGCCCAGCCCGACGGGCGGTCACGTGCGTGTTCGACGGCCAGGACCTCACCCATCTCAAGCACGAGCAGATGCGTCTGCTGCGCACCAACGTGCAGATGATCTTCCAGGACCCCATCTCGTCGCTGAACCCTCGCCGCAAGGTGAAGGACATCGTGATGGAGCCCCTGGCGATCTGGGACATCGGCACCAAGGACGAGCGGGAGGAGAAGGTCCGCAAGGTCCTCGAAGACGTCGGGCTCGACCCTGCCGTCGCCGCCGACCGCCGCCCGCACCAGTTCTCGGGCGGCCAGTGCCAGCGCATCTGCATCGCCCGCGCCCTCGTCCTCGACCCGAAGATGATCATCTGCGACGAGCCGGTGTCGGCCCTCGACGTGAGCGTCCAGGCGCAGGTGCTCAACCTCCTCGAGGAGCTGAAGCAGCGCTACGGCCTCACGATGATCTTCATCGCCCACGACCTCGCCGTCGTGAAGAACATCAGTGACCGGGTCGCCGTCATGTACCTCGGCAAGGTGTGCGAGGTCGCCGGCTCCGACGAGCTCTACAAAGATCCGGCCCATCCCTACACCGACGCCCTGCTCCGATCGATCCCGGTACCCGATCCCACGATCCGGCCCGATCCCGAGAACCCGCATCCAAGGCGAGCTACCGTCGCCGCTGTTCCCCCCGTCAGGATGCCGGTTCCGCACCCGCTGCCCGTTGGCGCAGGAACGATGCGCCCTCGAGGAGCCGATGCTGCGTGACCTGGGAGGAGGCCACTACGTGGCCTGTCACTTCCCGATCGGCCACGACGAGGCGCCCGTGGCCGTGACCACGGCACTCAATGGAGACGGCGCCGGGACGTAGACGGCGTCCGACGGCTGCACCACCAGGGGGGAGATCAACGCGGGTGCCGACGGGGAAGAAAACCAATGACGAGTGAGATCACCAATCCGACGAGGGCGCGCACACGCTTGGCCCGAGAGGATCGGCGAGAACAGATCGTCGACGCCGCCGCCGAAGTGTTCCAGGGCCGTGATCCGGCCGAGGTCACCTTCGAGGAGATCGCCGACGCCGCCGGCGTCTCGCGCGCGCTCGTCTACAACTACTTCGGCGATCGCAACGGGGTGCTGGAGGCGGTCTATCGCCGGAACCTCCGGCTGCTGCGAGAACAGATCGGGGCCGTCGTGGCGACGACGCACGGGCGCAAGGCCCTGTACGAGCTGGTGCGGGTCAACGTGGCGTTCGCCATCGAGAACCCCGCCGGCTACCGGTACGCCGCCGGCGAGTCCATCTTCTCGCGCATCCCCGAACTGGAAGCGCGGCGGGTGACCAGCGTGGCCAAGAATTTCGGCGGTGGTCCCGACGCCCACGTCGTGGCCCGCGGCTGGCTCTCGGCCATCCACGCCATGGTCATCTACTGGCTCGACCATCCCGACGACGGGATCACGCCGGAACGGGTGGTCGACGTGATCACGGCGTTCCTCGGCGGCGCGCTGGCGGCCGTGGCGAAGGAGGGCGTGATCCCGCGCCACCCCACGATGCCCGCCAACAGCTGACGAGCGGCAGGCTGACGAGCGTCAGCCTGCGTCCGCCGCCGGGCTGGCGCTGGGGAAGCTGATCTCGACCTCGCGCTGCTCGGAACCGCGGACCACGGTGACGCTGAGGGTGGCGCCGTCCGCGTTCAGGCCCTCCAGCACCTCGAAGAGGTCGTCGGCACGGGCCAGGTCGCGGCCGGCCGCGGCCACCAGGAGGTCGCCGGCCTCGATGCCGGCGGCGTGAGCGGGCGATCCGTCTTCGACGCCGCGCACCAGCAAGCCGTCGCGCTCGGGCAGCCCGACCGACCGGCGCAGGCGCTGCGCGATGTGGGCCGGCGCCAGCGCCACACCCAGGCGACGCCGGGTCGGCGACTCCCCCGCGGCGAGGCGGGCCACCAGCGCCCGCAGGGCGTCGTCGGCCGGCTGGGCCAGGGCGAAGCGCTCACCGAGGCGCACCGTGTTGATGGCGAGCACGCGGCCCTGGGCGTCGGCCAGCGCGCCGCCGGTCGAGCCGCGGGCCAGTGGCGCCGTGTGCTCGATGGCGCCGGCGATGCGCCGGCCGCGCGGGCCGCGGAACGTGCGATCGGTCCCGCTGATGAGCCCGAAGGTCACCCGCAGCCCGTCACGGCGCGCCACCCCGAACACGACCTGGCCCGGCTGGGCCGCGGGCTCCGGCGGCGCCCACTCGGCGGGGGTGATGTCACCGGTGTCGACCTCGAGCACGGCCAGATCGCCGTCGGGATCGAGGCCGAGCACGGCCGCCTGGGCTCGCCCACCGTCGGCGAAGGTGACCTCGGTGGTGCGATCGCGAAGGTTGTGGGCGCACGTGAGCACCTGGCCGGCGCCGATCACCACACCGGATCCCCGCTGGTCACGGCCGATGGCGACAGTGGCGGCGCCGAGGCGCTCGACCACCGTGGCCGCCGCCTGCTGCAGCTCGTCGAGTACGGACATCTGGGCCTCCTAGCAACTTGCGAACTGCAAGTGACTATAGGACGTCGGTGGCCACGGCACAATGACCACATGGCCGCCGCCCCCCTCGATCGAGCCCTGGCCCGCGTGGGCGACCGCTGGACGCTGCTGCTGGTGGAGGCGCTGCTGCACGGGCCGTGCCGCTACGGCGAGTTGGCCGACGCCGTCACCGGCATCGCCCCCAACATCCTGGCGGCGCGGCTGAAGCGCCTCGAACAGGACGGCCTGGTCACGGCGACGCCGTACTCCGAGCGGCCGCTGCGCCACCATTACGCCCTCACCGCCGACGGCCGCCAGCTGGCCAGCCGCGCTGGCGGTGCTGGCGGCGTGGGCGGCACGGGTCGAGGGGCTCCCCGCGCCGCGCTACCACGCCACGTGCGGCACCGCCCTCGAGACGCGGCCGTGGTGCCCGACGTGCAGCCGGGTCGTCGACGACGACGAGGCCGACGAGCTCGACCGCCTCTAGCTCGTCCCGGTCGCGCTGGCGCGCCGGGCGGCCGCACCGCAGGCGCGGAGATGACATAGAAGGTGGCATTGGCGGCACGGTGGGCGGGACTCAGCCGGAGGGCGGCCTCGATGCCACGGTCGCCGGATGGATGTGGCGGAAGGGCGGCCCCGATGCCACGGTCGCCGGCGGATCTCGGAGCGTGGTTGCGGATCGTCGACGGCGCCCGATCTCGGTGCGCTAGTGCAGCACATGTGCTGCGCTGCTGCACCGAGAAGCAGCACTGCACCGAGAATCGGCCACTCCCCGTGGCATTATCCGAAACGCGGCCAGAGCGCTCGGCCGAAACACCCGCCCGCAAGATCGGCCGAGGCGCAGACCGGGGCGGGGTCGGGGTTACCGGTTGGTGTACTGCGGTGGGCGGCGCTCCAGGAACGCCTGCATGGCCTCGCGGTGATCGGCGGTGGCGCTCGCCATGATCTGCTGGCGGTTCTCCAGGTCGATGGCGGCCTGCATCCCCGGGATCTCCAGCGCCGACCACATGCCCTCCTTGGTGAGGGCCACGCCGAAGGGCGTGTTGAGCATGATCTCGTCGGCCTTGGCATAGGCCACGTCGAGCAGCGCGTCGTTGGCCACCACCTCGGTCACCAGGCCGATGCGCGCTGCTTCTTCGGCATCGAACAGGCGGCCGGTGAGCATCAGCTCCTGGGCGCGGGCCGCACCGATGAGGCGCGGGAGCAGCCACGACGTCCCGATGTCGCAGGCCGACAGCCCGATGCGGATGAACGCGGCATTGAACCGCGCCGAGGCGGCGGCGATGCGGATGTCGGAGCCGAGCACCAGGGCGAACCCACCACCGGCGGCGGGGCCGTTCACCGCCGCGATCACCGGCTGCGGCAGCGAGCGCAGGTGCGGGATGAGCTGGGCGATGTGCTTCTGGACGGCCAGTCCGGCCTGGGTGGGGCCGAAACCGTCGGTGTGCGGCGCGCTGCCGTAGCCACCGAGATCGAGCCCGGCGCAGAACCCGCGGCCGGCACCGGTGAGCACGACGACCCGACAGGAGCTGTCGATGGCGATCGAGTCGAGGGCGGCATGCAGGCCCTGGACCAACCCGGTGGTCAGAGCGTTCAGCTTCTCCGGACGGTTGAGGGTGATCCGGGTGACGCCGGGACGGGGGGAGTCGAGTTCGATGTCGGCCATCGCCGCATCCTTGCGCGTACTCCGTGACACCCACCAACTACCTTCCGATCGTGGCCCAGCTGGCGAGGGACGACGTCGAGCTGAGCACCACGGTCGGTGTGCATCGCGAGGGCCGCTACGACCCCACCACCATCGTGACGGCCACCGAGGTCTGGCGAGCGGCGCGCACGCCCGACGGCCCGGGCACGCTCCACCTCGCCCGCCGGTCCGGTGCGTTCCACGTGAGGACCTGGGGTCCGGGTGGCGATTGGCTGGGCGAGCGCACGCCCGCGCTGCTCGGCCACCACGACCGACCCGACGCCCTTGTCGCCGTCCACCCTGCCGTGGCCCAGGCCCAGCGCCGCCATCCGGGCCTGCGCATCGGGCGTACCGGCCAGGTGCTCCACGCCCTGGTGCCCGCGGTGCTGGCCCAGCGGGTCACCGCCGTGGAAGCCCGGCGGTCGTGGCTCGGGCTCTGCCAGGCCCTCGGTGTGCCGGCGCCGGGGCCGATGCGTCTCGTCCTACCGCCCGATCCGGCCGATCTCGCCGGCCGTCCGTACTGGTGGTACCACCGTTTCGGCGTCGACCGGGGCCGGGCCGAGACCATCCGGCGGGCCGCCCGCCACGCCGCGCGCCTGGAGGAAGCGGCCGAGCTCCCCCTCCCCCAGGCCTACGAGCGCCTGGCGGCGTTCCCCGGCCTCGGTCCCTGGACGGTCGCCACCGTGGCCGCCAGCGCGCTGGGCGACGCCGATGCTGTGGTCCTGGGCGACTACCACCTGCCCCATCTGGTGTCCTACGCCCTGGCCGGTGAGCGCCGCGGCACCGACGAGCGCATGGTCGAGCTGCTCGAGCCCTACCTCGGCCACCGGGGCCGGGTGGTGCGCCTCCTCGCCCTCAGCGGTTTCGGCCCGCCTCGCCGGCAGCCCCGCCAGCGCATCCTCCCTCTGGCCGCGATGTGACCGCCACCGCCCACCGAGCGGGCGAGACCCGGGCGTCACCGGCGCGCCGGGTCGGCACCGAGGCGCCGGGCCGCTCCTGGCGCCGGGCCCTCATCCAGGGCGGCGTCGCCTACCTGGTGTCGCGCGCCATGGTGCTGGCCGCCACCGGCGTGGTAGCGGCCGGGCAGCAGCCGCGGCCGACCAGCGCCAGAGGACCCATCCTGACGGCGCTCACGTCGTGGGACGGCCTCTGGTACTTCGACGTGGTACGCCACGGCTACCCGCACACGGTGCCGCCGAACGTCACGTACTTCGACGCGGAGGCCCGCACCGCCTTCTTCCCGGCCTATCCCCTGCTCGTGCGGGCGGCCGACCGGGTCCTGCCCGGTGGCGACGTCTTCGCCGGCCTGGCCGTGAACCTGGTGCTCGGCGCCGTGTTCGTGGTGCTGGCGGGCCTGCTGGCGCGGCGCCTGTACGGCGCCCGGGTGGCGGGCCGGGCCATGGTGCTGGTGGCCCTGTTCCCCGGCAGCTTCGTGCTGTCGTTCAGCTACAGCGAAGCGCTCATGCTCGTGCTGGTGGCGGCCTGCTTGCTGTTGCTGCTCGACGAGCGGTGGCTGCTCGCCGGCCTCACCGCCGCCGTCGCCACCGCCAGCCGTCCCAACGCCATCGCCGTCTGTGCCGCCTGCGCCGTCGCCGCCTGGCTGGCGTGGCGCCGCCACCACGACTGGCGGCCGTGGATCGCCCCGCTGCTGTCGCCCCTGGGCGTCGTCGCCTTCCAGTTGTTCCTGTGGGTGCACACCGGTGAGCGGGCGGTGTGGTTTCGGGTCCAGAACGAGGCGTGGAGCGAAGGCGTCAGCTTCGGGTGGACGGCGCTGCGGCGCAGCTACGAGGCCGTGGCCAGCCCGCTCGGTTCGGCCACCAACATCGTCACCGCGCTGTGCGTGGTGGCCACCGTGGCCGGCCTCTGGGCCCTGTTCAGAGCCAAGCTGCCGGCGCCCATCGTGGCCTACTCGGTCGTGGTGATCGCCCTCATGCTGCTCCCGGCCACCGTCACCGCCCGTCCCCGGTTCCTGTTCAGCGCCTTCCCGGTCCTGATCGCCGCCGCCGCCATCTGGCCCGACGACGACGAGCAGTGGTGGGGCATCGGCCTGGCCCTGTGTGGCGCGGGGCTGGTCGCGGTGACCGCGCTCTACGGGCTGTACGCCGCCATCCCGTGACGCGCCGGCGCCGCGGTCACCGTGGCCCTGCTGGCCGCCCTCGCCTACCTGCCGCCGCTGCTCACCGCGCCCGGCGTGGTGGCCGCCGACACGAAGCAGTACCTCTACCTCGACCCCGGGCGGCTGTTGCGCCAGGCGATGTCGCTGTGGGATCCGAGCGCCTTCGGCGGCTGGGTCACCCACCAGATGATCGGCTACCTGTGGCCCCTCGGCCCGTGGTTCTGGGTGATGGAGCGCGCTGGCGTGCCCGACTGGGTGGCCCAACGACTCTGGATCGGGACGCTCGTGTTCGCCGCCCTCACCGGCGTGCTGGTCCTGGCCCGGCTGCTCGGCCTGGCGTGGTACCCCTCCGTGGCCGCCGCCGCGCTCTATGGCTTGTCGCCCTACCTGCTCGGCTACGTGAACCGGACGTCGGTGCTGCTGGCGCCGTGGGCCGCGCTCGGCTGGATGACGGTGTGCACGGTACTGGCGGCGCGGCGAGGAGGCTGGCGCTGGCCGGCGCTGTTCGCCCTCGTGGTGGTCACCGTCGGCGGGATCAACGCCACCGCGCTGGTGCTGTGCGGCCTCGGCCCCGCGCTCTGGTTGGCCCACGCCACCTGGGTGACGGGCGAGGTGCCGGTGCGGCGGGCGCTCGCCACCGCCGCCCGGCTGGGTGGTCTGGCGCTGGTCGTGTCGATGTGGTGGATCGTGGCCCTCGCCGTGCAAGCGCGCCACGGCGCCGACGTGCTCGCCTACAGCGAGACGATCCAGGCGGTGTCGTCGACCTCGCTGGCGTCCGAGGTGATGCGCGGCCTCGGCTACTGGTTGTTCTACGGGGGCGATGTGGTGGGTCGCTGGAACAGCGCCTCCACGCCGTACCTCACCAGCCCGGGGCTGATCGCCCTCGGCTTCGGTCTGGCGGCACTGGCAGTCGTGGCCCTGGTCGTGATCCGGTGGCGGGAACGGACGTGGTTGGCGGCGTTGGTCCTGGTGGGACTGGTGGTCAGCGTCGGCGCGCACCCCTACGGCGATCCTTCGCCCGTCGGCTCCGCGCTGGCCGGTGCATCCCGCGACACCGTGGTGCTGGCCCTGCGGTCGTCGACCCGCGCCTTGCCGCTGGTGCTGCTGGCCCTCGCCCTCGCCGTCGGCGGCGCCCTCACCGGCCTGCAGGCCCGGGTGCCCACCACCGCCCTGGCCGCCTCGGTCGCCGTCGTGGTCCTGGCCGCCCTCAACCTGCCGACGCTGTGGAACGGCACCTACGTGGACGCCCTGCTCCGCCGGCCGTCGGACGTGCCCGCCTACTGGCACCAGGCCGCCGACGCCCTGAGCGCCGCCGACGACGGCACCCGCGCCCTCGAGCTACCCGGCGCCGAGTTCGCCGCCTATCGCTGGGGCACCACGACGGATCCCATCCTGGCCGGCCTGACCGACCGCCCCACGCTGACGCGCGACCTGCTGCCGCTCGGTGGCGCCGCCACGATGGACTTGCTCAACGCCCTCGACGACCGGTTCCAGGAAGGCATCGTGGAGCCGGCCGCCATCGCGCCGGTCGCTCGCCTGCTGAGCGCCGGAGCCATCGTGTACCGCGGCGACACCGCCTTCGAGCGCTATCGCACCGCCCGCCCCGAGCCGGCGTGGTCGGTCTACCAAGACGGTGCGCCCGGCCTCGGTCCGCCGGTCACCTATGGCCCGCCGGCCGTCAACCAGCCGAGCGTCGAGGTCATCGACGAAGCAGCGCTGTCCGACCCTCGCATCGGCCGGGCCGTGCCGCCCGCCGCCGTCGTGGCCGTCGCCGATGCCCCGCCGATCCTTCGGGCCCGCAGCGCCGACCAGGTCACCGTCGTGGACGGCAGCGGTGACGGGCTGGTCGACGCGGCGGCGGCCGGCCTGCTCGACCACCCGGGCACGGTGCTGCCGGCGGCGGCCATGCGTCCGGACGAGCTGCGGGCCGCCATCGCGCCGGGCGCCCCGCTGGTGGTGACCGACACCAACCGCAAGCGCGCCGAGGAGTGGCGTGGCTCCCAGGACACGACCGGGTTCACCGAGGACGCCGGTCAGGGGCTGCTGACCGACGATCCCGCCGACAACCGGCTGCCCGTGTTCCCCGCCGCCGGTCCCGACGCCCAGACGTTGGCCGAGCAACGCGGCGGCGCTCGGGCGGTGGCCAGCGCCTACGGCGAGGCGAACGCCTACCGCCCCGAGGATCGCGCCGACCGGGCCATCGACGGCGATCCGGCGACCGCCTGGCGGGTCGGCGACCGGGGCGAGGTCATCGGCGAGCGGCTCCGCGTCCAGCTTCCCGCGACGCAACTCGTCGACCACGTCACCGTCGTCCAGCCCATCGACCAGCCGGCCAACCGCTGGATCACCCGACTGGTGGTGCGCTCACCGGCGGGGGCGACGACGGTGGCGCTCACCGACGCTTCGCGCACCGCCACCGGGCAGCGCATCGACCTCCCGGCGGCCGCCGTACCGTGGATCGAGCTGGAGATCGCGGCCACCAACACCGGGCGGCTGGCCAGTTACCTCGGCATCGACGCCGTGGGCCTGGCCGAGGTGGGCATCGACGGCATCGCCCCCACGCAGGAGGTGGTGCGACCGCCGACCGACCTGCTCGACGCGTTGGGCGCCGCGTCCGCCGACCACCCGCTGACGTACGTGCTCACCCGCGAGCGCGTGGACGAGCGCAACCGGTGGCGCAACGATGCCGAGGCCACCATCGCCAGGGCCGTCACGGTGGCGACGCCACGCGCCTTCACCATCAGCGGCACGGCTCACCTGACGGCCCGGATGGGCGACGAAGGCGTCGTGCTGGCCCGTCTCCTCGGGCGCCCTGCCGATGTGGTGGCCACCTCGACGCTGGCCGGTTCGCTGGTATCGGGCGGCCGGTCCGCCACCGACGGCGACCCGACCACGACGTGGCAGACGGCGTTCGACGGTGCCCTGGGTGCGTCGGTCACGGTGAGCCCGGGCCGCACCCTCACCGTCGACCACCTCGACCTGCAAGTTGTGGCCGACGGGCGCCACTCCGTCCCGACCGCCCTCACCGTCACCGCCGGCGGTCGCTCCGAGCACGTGGCGCTGCCTGCCGTCGACGCCGCTGCGGGGGGCGGCGCCGTCCCTCTCCACGTCTCGTTCCCACCGGTGACGGGCGACGCTCTCACGGTCACCATCGCCGCCATCGAGCCGCGCACCACCATCGATCGCCGCTCGGGTGAGTCGGTCGTGCTCCCGAGCGCCGTGGCCGAGTTGGGCGTGCCGGGCTACCAGGCCCCGGCACTCCCGGCCACCTTCGACACCGGCTGCGTGGCCAACCGTCTCACCGTCGACGGGCAGGCGGTGCCGGTCCGGTTGCATGGGGTGACGGCCGACGCCCTCGCCGGCGCCCCGCTCACCATCGAGCCGTGCGGCGGGCCGCTCGCCCTCGCCCCCGGCGAGCACATCGTGCGCACCCAAGCAACGGTCACGGCCGTCGATCGCCTCGTGCTGTCCTCCCCGGCGGCCGGGGCGCCGGCGGCATCAGTGGCGGCCGATCCCGACGTGCGGGTCACCGCCGATGATCCCACCCATCGCGAGGCCGAGATCAGTGGCGCCTCCGGTCCGTTCTGGCTGGTGCTCGGTGAGAGCCACGACGACGGCTGGCATGCCTCTGTCGATGGCCACGACCTCGGCCCGCCCCGCCTGGTCGACGGCGGTGCCAACGGCTGGCTGGTGACGCCGGCCGGTGCCGGTCCCCTTCACGTCTCGCTGTCGTGGACGCCGCAACGGTTCGTGAACGCCGGCCTCGTCGCGTCGGGCATCGGGGTCGCGGTGTGCGCGGGGCTGGCGGTGTTCGGCGGCTGCCGGTGGCGCAGACCGCGGCGCGCGCCCGCCCCGCGGCCCGCTCGTCGAGTCGGCGGCCGTCCGCGCCCCAGCGTGGCCCCACCCTTCGTGGGCGAGGGCGGGCCGCTGCGGTGGCCGGTGGTGCTCGGCCTGGGGGCGTCGGCGGCGCTCGTGACCGGCCTCGTGCTGCATCCGGTGTGGGCGTTGCCGATCGGGACGGCAACGGCGGTGTCGGCGCGGTGGCCCCGCTGGCGCCCGCTGCTCACCCTCGGCGCCGTGTCGGGGGTCGTGCTGGTCGGGCTGTTCTACGTCGCCCGCGTCGTCCACTCCGAGCCGGCGGCCGGCTTCGGCTGGGTGTCGGCCTTCGAACGCGTGCATCGCCTGGCGTTCGCCTCGCTGCTGCTCGTGGTGGCCGACAGCGCAGTGGAAGCGGTGCGATCGCGCAGAACGGTGACGGCCGCTTACGATGACCCGGCCCGCCATGACTGACCACCAGATCGTCATCGTCGGTGCCGGCCCCGCGGGGCTCACGGCGGCTTACCAGCTGTGCCGTTGCGGCATCAACGACTCCACCGTCCTCGAAGCCGACGACACCGTCGGCGGTATCAGCCGTACGGTCGAACGCGACGGCTGGCGCTTCGACATCGGCGGGCACCGGTTCTTCACCAAGGTGCCCGAGGTGGAGGCCCTGTGGCACGAGATCCTCCCCGAGGAGGACTTCCTGGTGCGCCCCCGGCTGAGCCGCATCTACTACGACGGCAAGTTCTACGACTACCCGCTGCGGGCGTGGAACGCCCTCACCAACCTCGGCCCGGTCGAGGCGACGAAGTGCATGGGCTCCTACCTGTGGGCACGGGTGCGGCCACCCAAGGACATGACCACGTTCGAGGGATGGACCGCAGCACGGTTCGGTTGGCGCCTCTACCGCATCTTCTTCAAGACCTACACCGAGAAGGTGTGGGGCGTGCCGGCCGACCAGATCCAGGCCGACTGGGCCGCCCAGCGCATCAAGAACCTCTCACTCGGCAGAGCCATCGTGAACTCGCTGCTGCCCCGGCGGAACCAGACCGAGATCACCTCGCTCATCGAGGAGTTCCAGTACCCGAAGCTGGGTCCCGGGATGATGTGGGAGACGTGCCGCGACGAAGTCGTGAGCCACGGCACCAGCGTGCGCATGCAGCGCCGAGTCGTGGCGGTGGAGCACGCCGACGGTGAGGCCCGCACGGTGGTGTCCGAAGGGCACCACGGCGACCAGGAGCGACACGACTGCAGCGCCGTCATCTCGTCGATGCCCCTCGGCGAGCTCGTCGGCTCCATGCAGCCGCCGGCACCACCGCCGGTGCTGGCGGCGGCGCAGGCACTGCGCCATCGGGACTTCCTCACCGTTGCGCTGGTCGTGCCCGAGCGCTACGCCTTCCCGGACAACTGGATCTACGTGCACGTGCCCGAGGTGAAGCTGGGTCGCATCCAGAACTTCGGCTCGTGGTCGCCCTACATGGTGAAGGAGGGCCGCACTTGCCTCGGATTGGAGTACTTCGTGACCGAGGGTGACGGCTGGTGGACCATGCCCGACGACGAGCTGGTGCGGCGGGCCACGGTGGAGCTGGAGCAGCTCGAGCTCGTGCCCCCCGGCGTGGTGGAGGTCGGCTACGTCGTGCGGATGCCGAAGGCGTATCCGGTCTACGACGCGTCCTATGCCGCCAATGTCGACATCGTGCGGGCGTGGCTGGCCGAGCACGCCCGCAACGTCTGGCCGGTCGGGCGCAACGGCATGCACCGCTACAACAACCAGGACCACTCCATGTACACCGCCATGCTGGCGGTCGAGAACATCGTGAAGGGCACGGCCCACGACGTGTGGGACGTGAACGTCGAGCAGGAGTACCACGAGGAGCGGCCCGATGGCGCCAGCGCGGCGTCCGGCACCGGCCGCTCCGCCCCGGTCATCGGCTGATACACCGCCGGCGCGGGCGCCGCAGTCGCGTCGCACACCCGGTTGTGTCACGTGGATCTCGATTTCGGCTCGATCGGCGTCACACAGCCGGAGGTGGGAGCGGACGCTTCGGCCACCGAGCCACGGCGAACAGGACCAGGGTGGTCGACTCGATCGGTCGCACCAGCGCGAACCGCGCCGCGGTGATGCGCTCGGGCGGCGCCTCGCCCCGCCAGGCCTGGACGCGCGCCGCCAGCGCCAACACCGGGTAGACGGCCCGGCGACCGGCGGCGTGCAGCCGTACGTACCACTCGTGCGGCAGCCGGTGGCGCAGGTCGAACGCGTCGGCGCGCAGCAGCCAGCGGGCCCACCGCCGGCGGCGCTCGAAGTCGGCTTTCACCACCGCGTCCCCGTCCAGCCCCCACACCTGCACGTCGCCGAAGTGGCGGCCGAGCACCCGCTCCAGATCCTCGGGCTCGAACAGGTGGACGTGGTAGGGGTTCTCGAAGTCGGCCGGCGCGTTCGGCGTGATGAAGAACGCCACCCCGTGGGCGGCCAGCACCCGGCTCACCTCGGCGGCGTGGCGCTCCGGCTCGTGGAAGTGCTCGATGAGGTGCGACGAGCAGGCCCAGTCGAAGGCCCCGCCGCGCAGCGCCAGTGCAGCGGCATCGCTGCACGTCGTCACCAGGCCGGGATGCCGGAGCGCGGCCTGGGCGGCGGTGGCAGGGTCGTAGTCGACGCCAATGACCCGCCGGTCGCGGCCGAGGAAGCCCGCGCTGCCGTCGCCCAGCCCGCAGCCGAGGTCGAGCAACGAGCCCGGCCCCACTCTGGCGAGCACCTCCCGGTAGCCGGCGGCATGCAGCGCCAGCAGCGATGCTGGTGTCTTGCCCTCGATGGGGCGTTCCCCGGTCAGGCGCATGACGGCCGATAGTGTACGGGCGGCGTGACCACCGAACCGGCGTCGAGCATGCCGCTGGCCCGCCCCGACGCCATCGCCAAGATCGGCGATATCGCCGCTGCCGCCGGCCTCCATCGCATCCACGTGCTGGCCTGGCGCGACGCCGCCGACGTGGAGGCGGGCGGCTCAGAGCTGCACGCCGCCACGGTGGCGCGCCTGTGGGCCGAGGCCGGCATCGAGGTCACGATGCGCACGTCCTACGCCCAGGGGGCACCACCCGAGAGCGACCGGGGCGGCTACCACGTCATCCGCAAGGCGGGCCGCTACTTGGTGTTCCCCCGGGGGGTCCTGGCCGAGCTGACCGGACGTCACGGTCCTCGCGACGGCCTGGTGGAGATCTGGAACGGCGTGCCGTGGCTGACACCGGTCTGGGCCAAGGGACCGAAGGTGACCTGGCTCCACCACGTCCATGGACCTATGTGGGGCATGGTGCTGCCGCCCAAGCTGGCCCGCACCGGCGAAGTGGTGGAGCGCCATCTGGCGCCGCCGATCTACCGCCGTCAGCGCATCATCACGCTGTCGGAGTCGTCGAAGCAGGAGCTGATCGACCAACTCGGGTTCCGGCCGGACCTCGTGTCGGTGGTGCCCCCGGGCATCGATGCCCGCTTCACGCCCGCGCCGCAGCGCTCTCCCCACCCGCTGGTCGTGGCCGTCGGCCGGCTCATGCCGGTCAAGCGCTTCGACGCGCTGATCACGGCGCTGGCGGCGGTGCGTCACCGCGTCCCCGGCCTGGAGCTGGTGATCGTGGGCGAGGGCGCCGAGCGCGAGCCGCTCGAAGATCTCGTGGATGCGCTCGACGCGACGGAATGGGTGCGGCTGCCAGGCCACCTGGCCGACGACGCGCTGGTCGACCTGTACCGGCGGGCGTGGCTGGTGACCAGTGCGTCGGTGGCCGAAGGTTGGGGCATGACCATCACCGAAGCAGCCGCCTGCGCCACGCCCGCCGTCGTCACCGACATCGGGGGTCACCGCGACGCCGTGGTACAGGGCGTGACCGGGGTGCTGGCGGCCCCCCCGCAGTTGGGTGACGAGATCGCCGCCGTGCTGACCGACGCTCCTCGGCGTCAGCGGCTGGCCGCCGCTGCGCTGGAACGAGCGGCCACCTTCACGTGGGAGGGCACGGCTGCCGGCACCCTCGCCGTCCTCGCCGCCGACGCCGACCATCGCCGCCGCGCCTAGCGCCGACGTGGTCCGTCGGCCGGCGCTCTGGCTGCACGCCGCCGTGGCGGCGGTGTCCTACGGGCCCCTGCTGTGGTCGTCGCCGGGGCAGGTGAGCGCTGACACGAAGAGCTACCTCACCCTGGACCCCGGCCGCCTGCTGGCGAAGGCCCCCTACCTGTGGGACCCCACGGTGGGGATGGGAACGGTCAGCCACCAGACCATCGGCTACCTCTGGCCCCTCGGTCCCTACTACTGGGTGATGGAGCACCTGGGCGTGCCCGACTGGATCGCCCAGCGGCTCTGGCTCGCCACGCTGCTGTTCGCCGCCGGCGCGGGCGTCATCTTCCTGCTGCGGACGTGGCGCGTACCAGCCGGCGGGGCCGTCACGGTGGCCACGTTCGCCTACGTCCTCAGCCCGTACGTCCTCGACTACGCCGCCCGCATCTCGGTCATCCTGATGCCGTGGGCGGCCCTGCCGTGGCTGGTGGCGTTCACCGTGCGGTCGCTGCGCGGTCCCACGTGGCGCTGGCCGGCGCTGTTCGCCCTCACCGTGCTCACCGTCGGCGGGGTCAACGCCACCGCCCTCCTGCTCGCCGGGCTGGGCCCGGCGCTCTGGCTGCCGTGGGCGGTGTGGGGCGCGCGGCGAGACCACCGTTCGCCGTGCGCTCGCCGGCGTGGGCCGCATCGGCCTGCTCACCATCGGCGTGTCGGCCTGGTGGATCGCCGGCTTGGTGATCCAGGGGCGCTTCGGGATCCCGATCCTGCGCTACACCGAGACGTACGAGGCGGTGGCCCGGACCTCCAGCCCGGCCGAAGTGCTGCGCGGCCTCGGCTACTGGTTCTTCTACGGCGGCGACAAGGTGGACCGGTGGGTGCAGCCGTCGAAGGCGTTCCTGGACGACCAGTGGCTGGTGGTAGCGGGTTACGCCCTCGCCGCCCTGGCGCTCGTGGCGCTGGCGGCGGTGCGCTTCCGCCAGCGCGGCTACGTGGCGCTGCTCCTGCTGGTGGGCATGGTCGTGTCAGTGGGGGGTCACCCGTACGGCGCCGCCACGCTGGCCGGGCGGGTCGTCGAGGCATTCGTGGGCACCGCCGCCGGTCAGGCGCTGCGCTCCACCCCGCGCGCCGTGCCGCTCGTCGTGCTCGCCCTCGCCCTGGCCCTCGGCTTCGGTGCCGACGCCGCCGCTCGCGCCACCGCCGGACGGCTCCCCCGCTCCGGTGTCCTCGTACCAGGGGCGTGCGTGGCCCTGCTGGCTGTCTCGATGCCACCGCTGTTCACCGGCGGTGAGTACTCGGCGGGCATCCTGCGCGACAGCAGCGTCCCGGCCGACTGGCAGGCGGCGACCGCCGCCTTCGACGGCGGCGACCACCAGACCCGCGTGTACGAGCTGCCGGGGTCCGACTTCGCCAGCTACCGCTGGGGCGGCACGGTCGATCCCGTCACGCCCGGCCTGATGGACCGCCCGTACGTGGCGCGCGAGCTGGTGCCGTGGGGCTCGGCGCCGTCGGCCGACCTGCTGAACGCCTTCGAGGAACGGCTCCAGGACGGGGTGTTCGAGCCGTCGTCGCTGGCGCCGTTCGCCCGGCTCATCTCGGCCGGCACGCTCAGCATCCGCAACGACCTGCAGTTCGAGCGTTACCAGACCCCCCGCCCCCGACCGTTCTGGCAAGAGGTGCTGGCGGCGCGAGGGCTGGCGGCGCCGGTGGCGTACGGGCCGGCCACGCCGAACACTCCCGTCGCCCGCCTGCCCCTGCTCGACGAGACCGCGCTGGCCACGCCACCGGGCACACCCGATCCGCCGACCGTTGCCGGCATCGGCGTGCCCGGCTCCCCACCGATCGTGCACGCCGAGAGCACCGCCCGACCGCTCGTGATGGCGGGTGACGGTGACGGCGTGGTCGACGCTGCCGCCGCCGGGCTGCTCGACGGTGGCGCTCCGGTGCTCTACTCGGCGGCGCTCACACCGGAGCAGCTCGACCAGGCCATGACCGACGGCGCCGATCTGGTCGTGACCGACTCCAACCGCAAGCGCGGCCGTCGGTGGGGCAGCGTGCAAGAGAACGTCGGGCTCACCGAACGAGCGGGCGAGGTGCCCCTCGTCGACGACCCCACCGACAACCGGCTCGATGTCTTCCCCGGATCGGGTGACGACAGCGCCACCGTCACCGAGCAGCGGGGCGTCCGGTCGATCGAGGCCACCGCGTACGGGAACCCCGTCACGTACACCCCCGAGGACCGCCCCGCCAACGCCCTCGACGGCGATCCCCTCACCGCATGGCGGGTCGGCGCCCTCGCGCCCGTGGAGGGGGAACGCCTGGTGGTCACCCTGGAGCAGCCCGTCACCACCGATCATCTCACGTTGCTGCAGCCGATCACCCGGTCCAACAACCGCTGGATGACCCGCGTCCGCCTGCGCTTCGACGGCGACCAGACCCTCGACGTCGACCTCGACGACACGTCGCGGGTGCAACCAGGACAACGCATCGACATCGGCTCGCGCACCTTCCGGACGCTCGAGATCGAGGTCGCGGGCGACAACTACGGGAAGCTGCCCGGCTACAACGGGCTCACGTCGGTCGGCATCGCCGATCTCCAGATCGGCGACCGCGGTCCTCGTGTCGACGAGGTGGTGCGGCTGCCCGAGGACCTGCTCGCCCGGGCCGGTGCCGAGTCGGCCGACCACCGCCTGACCCTGCTGCTCACCCGGCAGCGGGCCGACCAGCACGAGTCCACCCGGTCCGATCCCGAGGTGTCCATCGCCCGCACCTTCACCCTGCCGGCGGCGCGTGCCTTCGCCGTGACGGGCACGGCCCGCCTGTCCGGCGTGGCGCCCGATGCCGCCGTCGACAGCGCGCTAGGCGTCACCGACGGTGTCGTCGCGGTGGCCAGCGCCCACTTGCCGGGTGAGGCGGCCATGCGCGGCGCCGCCGCCGTCGACGGCGACACCGCCACGGCCTGGGAGACGCCGCTCGCTCAGGTGACGGGCCAGACGCTGACGGTCACGGCGCCCACGCCCGTCACGGTCGACCACCTCGATCTGACCGTGTTCGCCGACGGTCGCCATTCGGTGCCCACCTCGCTGGCGGTCAGCGTCGACGGTGGCCCGCCGGTGGCCGTGGCGGTGCCGGCCATCGCCGACGATGCCACCGTCGAGAACGCGCCGGCCACGGTGCGGGTGCCTCTGCCGGCACCGGTCACGGCGCGGACCCTGAGCGTCGCCCTGGCCGAGGTACGGGCGGTGCCGGCGCCCGACTACATCAGCGGCGAGCCGACCGACCTGCCGGTGGCCGTCGCCGAGCTGGGCGCCGCCGGCTTCACCCGGGCGGCACCGACTGGGGCACTTCCCGGCGACTGCCGTAGCGACCTGCTCGCCGTCGACGGCGTCCCGGTCCCGGTACGGATCACCGGCGCCGTGGCCGGCGCCGTGGCTCGTGAGCCGCTGGCGGTCGAGGCGTGCGGCGCTCCCCTGGTGCTCGGCGCCGGACCCCACGATCTGCGCACCGCGGTCGGCAGGGACATGGGCGTCGACCTCGACCGGCTGGTCCTGACCTCCGACGCGCCGGCGCCGATCGCGCCGAGATCCCCGGGCCCCGCGGTGACGGTCACCGGACAGACGCGCGTGTCCTACGACGTGCGCGTCGACGGCGCCACGCAGCCGTTCTGGCTGGTGCTCGGCCAGAGCCTCAACGACGGCTGGCACGCCGTGCTCGACGGCCACGACCTCGGAGCGTCCACGCTGATCGACGGGTACGCCAACGGCTGGCGCATCACGCCACCAGCCGGAGGCGGAACCCTCACCCTCACCCTCACGTGGACACCCCAACGACTGGTGTGGATCGCCCTGCTGATCACCGTCGTCGCCGTGATGGCGTGCCTGGTGCTCCTGGTGATGGACCGGCGGCGGGCCCCCGTGCCGCCCGCGCCGGAGGTGCCCCGTGCGCCCGCGGCGCACCGCCGGCACCGGGCGCCGCTCCCCGTGATCGCCGGAGGTGCGTTCGTCGGGTTCGCCGTCGTCGGCGGCCCGCTGGCCGGGGTCGCCGCCGCCCTCGCCGCCGTCCTGGCCCGGCGCGGTCCTCGCCACCTCCGCCGCTGGCTCCCGGTCCTGCCCGGTGCGCTCATGGCGTCGGTGGCGGCCTACGTCGTGGCCAAGACCGTGCGCTACCCCATCCCACCCACCCTCGACTGGCCCTCGGCGTTCGCCGCCACCGACGCGCCGGCGTGGGCCGCCGTCGCCGTCGCCGTGACCCTCGTGGCCGTCCGTGCCAGCAGCGATGAGACAACGCCCTGATCGCCGCCAGCTGTGTCCTGTGGGCCGCCAGGCGCTAGAACGGTGATCTGGGGAAAGGGGAAAATCCCATGGCAGATCACGACGTCGTCATCCGTGCCGGAACCGTGGTGGACGGCACCGGCGCAGCCGCCCGTACCGCCGATGTCGCCATCAGCGCCGGCCGCGTCACCGAGGTGGGCGAGGTCAGCGGACGCGGCCACCGGGAGGTCGACGCCGCCGGCCTCCTCGTGACGCCCGGCTTCGTGGACATCCACAGCCACTACGACGGCCAGGCCACCTGGGACAGCCGCCTCGTGCCCTCGGCGCTCCACGGTGTGACCACCGTCGTCATGGGCAACTGCGGCGTCGGGTTCGCGCCGGTGCGCCCGTCGGACCGCGACCGCCTCATCGAGCTGATGGAGGGAGTGGAGGACATCCCCGGCTCGGCCCTGCACGAGGGGCTCGACTGGTCGTGGCAGAGCTTCGGCGAGTACCTCACGGCGCTGGAGCGGCGTCCCCACGACATCGACTTCGCCGCCCAGGTGCCCCACGCCGCCCTGCGGCTCCACGCCATGGGCCCGCGCGGCGCCGACCACACCGAGCGACCCACGGCCGACGAGATCGCCCACATGGGCCGCCTCGCCGTCGAGGGCGTGAGCGCCGGCGGCCTCGGGTTCACCACCTCCCGCACCCGCAACCATCGCTCCAGCAAGGGCGAGTTCACGCCGTCGCTCACGGCCGAGTACGACGAACTGGTCGGCATCGCCACCGCCCTCGGCGACCTGGGGGCGGGTGTGCTGCAGGTCGTGTCGGACTTCGTCGACATCGACGAGGAAGCCGTCACCCTGCACGCCATGGCCGCCACCGGCCGGCCGCTGTCCATCTCGCTGGCCGCCGGGTCACGTGGTGGCAACCACCACCGCCGCGTGCTGGCCGCCGTCGAGGCGATGAACGCCGCCGGTCTCGAGGTTCGGGTCCAGGTGGCGGCGCGTGGCATCGGCATCCTGCTCGGCCTGCAGGCCACCATGAACCCGTTCTCGCGCTGCCCCTCGTACAAGGAGATCGCCGGTCTGCCGCTGGCCGAGCGCGTCGTCGCCCTGCGCGACCCCAACCGCCGAGCCGCCATCGTCGCCGAGCAGCCGGACTTCGCCCTGCCCTTCGAGGGCGGCTTCGGCCGCTTGTTCACCCTGGGCGACCCGCCCGACTACGAGCCCGCGCCGCAAGACAGCGTCGCCGCCCAGGCCGCCCGCGCCGGCCGCAACGACGCCGACTTGGCCTACGAGCTGCTGCTGGCCGACGACGGCCAGGCGTTGCTCTACTCGCCCATCATCAACTACCCCGGCGGCAACCTGGACGTCGCCCGCGAGCTCATGACGCACCCGAACTCGGTGCCGGGGCTGGGCGACGGTGGCGCCCACGTCGGCACCATCTGCGACGCCAGCTTCCCCACCACCTTGCTGGCCCACTGGTGCCGCGACCGCACGCGGGGCGAGCAGCTCGACCTGCCGTTCGTGATCCGGGGCCAGTGCCGCGAGACGGCCCGCACGGTCGGCCTCTACGACCGTGGCGTGCTGGCGCCCGGCTACCGGGCCGACATCAACGTGATCGACTTCGAGGCGCTGCGCCTGCATGCGCCGCGCCTCGTCTTCGATCTTCCCGCGGGAGGCAAGCGCCTGCTGCAGGACGTGGACGGCTACCGCCACACGTTCGTGGCCGGCGAAGAGGTGTACGCCGACAGCGAGCCGACGGGCGCGCTGCCGGGCCGACTCGTGCGCGGCGCCCAGCCGGCACCGGCCTGAGAGGATCGCGATGACCACGATCACGGACCGCCCGATCATCTCCGCCGACTCACACATCACCGAGCCGGCCGAGACCTACGACGCCATCGATCCCGCCTACCGCGACCGGGCGCCGCGGCTGGTCGACGGCGGCGCCACGGGTTACGTCTTCGACATCGACGGCTTCAGCAAGCCGGTGGTGCTGGGCACCGCCGCCGCCGCCGGCAAGGCGCCCAAGGACATCCGCCAGACCGGCGACAGCTTCGACGACCTCCATCGCGGTGGCTGGGACCCGGTCGCCCGGCTCGACGACCAGAAGCGCGACGGCGTCTCCGCTGAGGTGATCTACCCCACGCTCGGCATGGTGCTGTGCAACCACAAGGACGGCGATCTCAAGCACGCCATGTTCGACGCCTACAACCAGTGGATCGCCAACTACTGCAGCTACGCCCCGCAGCGCCTGCTCGGGGTGGGCCAGACGGCGATGCGCTCGCCCGAAGAAGGCATCGCTGATCTGGAATCGATCAAGGCCCTCGGGCTGCGCGGCGTCATGATGCCCGGCCTGCCCGCCGGCGAGGACGACTACGACTCGCCCGCCTTCGACGAGTTCTGGGAAGCGGCCATCGACCTCGGCCTGCCTCTCAGCTTCCACATCCTCACCACCCGCTCGGACCGCACCCGCGGCCCCAAGATGAACTCGTTCCTCTCGGTGGTGCGGGGCTGCCAGGACATCATGGGCATGTTGGTCCTGGGCGGCGTGTTCGAGCGCCACCCGAACCTCAAGATCGTGTGCGTGGAAGCCGACGCCGGGTGGGTCCCGCACTTCATGTATCGCATGGACCACGCATACAAGCGCCACCGCTACTGGCTGCCCGCCGGCCAAGAGCTCACCCGCATGCCGAGCGAGTGGTTCGCCGACAACATCTACGTCACCTTCCAAGACGACTGGACGGCGTTCCGCTTCGCCGACGACATGAACTGGCGTCACCTGCTGTGGGCCAACGACTTCCCCCACAGCGACTCGACGTGGCCGTGGTCGCAGGAGATGCTGGCCGAGCACACCAAGAACCTCACCGACGAGCAGCGCCGGGCCATCCTCAGCGAGAACACAGCGCAGCTGTACGGCATCGACCTCGACGCCTTGGCAAGAGTTGGCTGAGCTCTGGACGATCGGGGTTGCCGGGCCGCGGTCGGTGGCCCGTTTCGCCGAACGCTTGGAAGGCGACGGGTTCGACGGCCTCGCCGTCGTCGACTCGCAGAACCTGAGCGGTGATCCGTATGTGGCCCTGGCCCTGGCCGCCGGGGCCACGAGCAACCTCGGTCTCGCCACCGGTGTCACCAACCCCTACACCCGTCATGCCGCCGCCACCGCGTCGTCCATCGCGTCGGTGCAGTCGGTGTCGGGGGGTCGGGCCGTGCTCGGCATCGGCCGGGGCGACAGCGCCCTCGCCCACCTCGGGTTGGCCCCGGCACCCGTGCCGGTGTTCGCCCGCTACCTGCGCCGGCTGCAGGGCTACCTCAGCGGCGAGGACGTGCCGTTCGCCGATGCCAACGACGGCAACGGCGAGGTGGCGTCGGTCGACGACCTCGGCCTCGGCGACCAGCCAACGGCCAGCCGCATCGAGTGGATCGCGGCGCTGCCCAAGGTGCCCCTCGACGTCGCCGCCACCGGGCCTCGCGTCATCGAACTGGCGGCGGTCGTGGCCGACCGCATCACGTTCGCCGTGGGTGCCGACGTCGAGCGGCTGGCGTGGGCCATCGACCTCGCGCGCGCCGCTCGCCTGGCCGCCGGCCTCGACCCCGACCGCCTGGGCCTGGGCGCCTACGTCAACATCGCCGCCCATCCCGACCACGCCGTCGCCCGCCAACTCGTCGCGGGCGGCCTGTCGACGCTGGCGCGCTTCAACGTGATGCACGGCACGCCCGTCGGTCCCTACGACCCCGACTCGGCCACGATGCTGACCGAGCTGCACCAGCGCTACGACATGAATCACCACACGCAGGCGGGCTCGGTCCAGGCGGCGACGATCACCGCCGGGTTCGCCGACCGCTACGCCGTCGTCGGCAGCAGCGACGAGGTACGGGCCCGGCTGCTCGAGCTGGCCGCCCTCGGCCTCGACAAGTTCGTGCTGATGGGCGTGGGCCGGGCCGTGGGGCTGGAAGAGGAGTCGCAACTCGCCTACCGCAACCTCGTCGACGACGTGATCCCCGCCCTGAAGTCCTGACGGCTCGCCTCGCGGGCTGGACGAGTCCGTGGGAAGCTACGGGATGAATCGCAACGTTCTCGGCGAGGAGCTGGCGAGCTGCTCGACCGATCCGCTCACGGGTT
>CAWCTH010000001.1:0-153962 GCA_963798445.1 uncultured Acidimicrobiales bacterium | reverse complement strand
ACCCCGGCCGCCCGTGCGCCGAAGCTCGACCAACTACGACGGCTCCGTGGTCCTGAGCCTGCCGCCGACGTACCAGCGGTTCGACGGCGACGTCATGACGGTCGACCCGTCCGACTCGGGCGCCTGGACCGTGGCCGACGTCGACGCGTCCGAGTTCGGGGTGGTCACGGGGCCTTGGTATGTCTCAACACCGGCGTCGAGGCATTGAACATGATCGATCGCTCGCTCACCCATGCCATGCGAAGGATGCCTGGGACCGCGCCGGTCCCCGAGCTGGCGCGTGACACATTCGACGAACTATGCGAGAGGCTCACATCGGCAGGGGTGGCGGTCGGGGTGGATCGGGACGCAGCGTACGGTAGGTTCCAGGTCTTGCGGGCGACATACGCGTCGCTGGTATCGCGCCTTGGGCTCGCGGTGACGCCCGGCCGCGGTCTCGTCGGCTGGTCCCTCCGCACACGAGCAGATTCGTCCGGCCGGTGATGGCTCTCGTTCCTGACAGCCACGTTGACAGCCACGGGGAACGCACTCGGCACCACCTGATGCACACAGTGGACGCGGGCCGCGCGGGAAACCTACTCAGAGTGGCTGGGCACCACGCCATGGACGGCGGACAAGCGGACTTCTGATCCTCGTGTCCTGGGTTCGAATCCCAGCCGGCTCACCACATTTCGCGTGAGACGGGCCCTCAATACATAGGTATCCGCTACGAATCGCCGTCGTTCTGCTGCTGAAGTGGGACCCTGCCAGCCACGGCGGTGGTACGGGGTGGACGTCATGGGCCCGGAGGCAGCAGTGGACGTGGCCAACGCAACCCGCGGGCCGCTCGGGAGACGCGAGGGTCCGGTCTGCGTGACCGCAGACCCGCAACAGCTCGCGCTGACGTGGAAGGTGCCGGAATTACCCGGCAACCGGGTAATGCGGCAGGCGTGCGGCGACGGTCCGCACCGCTATACTTGTCTCACGAAGGGGAGTAGTCTCCCGCCGTTCGATCGTCAACACGGCGCGCTCCTGGCGCACCCGGTGGAACGGGCACGGCTTCGCGAGCGGACGAGACCTTCGGCATCCGAAGCCGGGACAAAGTCACTCGGTGATCCATTCGCGCAGTCCTTCCCACCGACCCCACCTGCCCTTTCGCGGTCGCGCGACGCTGGCCTGTGGCTGGGCTGGCACGCCGAGCCCGGGAGGCCTCGCGCGGCACGCGACACCAGGTCGCGCGAGATGCCGGCCAAGGACGACCTCGTGTGTCCGGGCGTAGCAGCCCGTCGCCCGCCGTGCAGGTGAGCCTCGCCCACATCGTCCAAGAGCGATGCCGGTCCGCCTCCGCCGGCGGCTGGCGCCGGATGCACCGCAGGAAGGAGTAGTCGCATGACGTCGACTCGGTACCTCGTCTGCCCGAAGTGCAGTGGCCGGATGGGTTCCTTCGAGCGAAGTGGGATCCTCGTGGAGCAGTGCGAGGACTGCCGCGGCATGTTCCTGGACGGTGGTGAACTCGAGCGACTGATCGATGCCGAAGGAGGTGGCTGGTCCGGCGTGATTGGCGCGCCATCGGCGGGTACGCTGGCCGCGACTGGTGCTGCAGCTGGCACCCCGCGACATGTGCCAAGGGTCGCCTCAGCATCCGGCCGGACCCCGTCCGAGCCCCACGTCGACCGGCCCGGCCCTACGCCCAGAGCCCCGGACCCCGACGACACGCGGTGACGACCATGTCGGAGGTCGCGGCTCGCGAGCCCGAGCCCTATCGGGCCCAGGCCGCCGAGGTTGCCGAAGCGCTAGGCACCGATCTCGAGCGAGGTCTGACGGCAGTGGAGGCCGCCAGCCGGCTGGCCGCAATGGGCCCCAACGAGCTCCGGTCGGTCCCGCCGGTGCCCGCATGGCGCAGGTTCCTCAAGCAGTTCCAGGATCCGCTGATCTATCTGCTGCTCGCCGCGGTCGTCATCTCGGTCGTCGCCTGGGCCCTGGAGGGCGCCGACGGCGTCCCGGTGGACGCGCTGGTCATCGCGGCCATCGTGATCCTCAACGCGGTCATGGGCTACGTCCAGGAGTCGAAGGCCGCGGATGCGGTGGCCGCGCTCAAGAGGATGATCGAGGTCACGTCCACGGTCATCCGTGATGGCGAGATCGTGCGGGTCCCCTCCCGCGACCTGGTCCGCGGCGACCTGCTGGTCCTGGCCGAGGGCGACAGCATCGGAGCGGACGCACGGCTCGTGCAGACGTCCGCGTTGCGGGTCCTCGAGGCTTCTCTCACCGGCGAGAGCGAGGCCGTCCAGAAGACCAGCGCCGTGATCCCCGACGAGGTCGCTCTCGGCGACCGCACGAACATGGCGTACAAGGGCACGGCCGTGGCCCAGGGTGTCGGGCGGGCCATCGTCACCGATGTCGGCATGGGCACGGAGCTGGGCCACATCGCGCAACTGCTGGAGTCCACCCGGGAGGAGCCGACCCCGCTCCAGCGGGAGATCGGCGTCCTGGGGCGGGCGCTCGGCGATCGGCGTGATCGTCATCGCCCTGGTGGTGATCGTCACGACGGTGCTCGTGTCGGACGTGCGGACGCCCGCGGACCTCGTGACGATCCTGCTGCTGGGGGTCTCCCTCGCGGTCGCCGCCGTGCCTGAAGGCCTGCCAGCGATCCTCTCGGTCGTGCTGGCCATGGGTGTGCAACGGATGGCGCAGCGCAGCGCCATCGTCAAGAACCTGTCGTCCGTGGAGACCCTCGGGTCGGCCTCCGTGATCGCCACGGACAAGACCGGCACGCTGACGCGGTCGGAGATGACCATCCAGCGCATCATCACGGCCTCCGGCGAGGCCGACGTGAGCGGCATCGGGTACGGACCGGGCGGCTCGGTGACCCGGGATGGCGACGTCATCGAGGACCAGGCCCACGTCCGGGAGCTGCAGCTGCTGCTGGCCGCGGGGTCCCGGGCCAACGACGCGCGCCTGGTCCAGGACGAGGCCGGCGACTGGGTGATCCAGGGCGACCCGACGGAGGGTGCCTTCCTGGTGGCGTCGCGCAAGCTGGCGGGCACGGTGGAGATCGCGGACGAGTTCGACCGCCGCGGCCAGGTCCCGTTCACGTCCGAGCGCAAGATGATGTCCGTGCTGGACGCCGCACCCGACCGGACCCGGCTGTTCTCCAAGGGCGCCCCGGACGTGCTGCTCACCCGCTGCACGGCCATCCGCGTGGGCGACGAGGTCGTCCCCATCACCGACGACCGACGGGCCGCGCTCCATGCGCAGGTGGAGGAGCTGTCCGCGCAGGCCTACCGGACGCTCGGTGTGGCGTACCGGCCGCTCGACCACGACACGGACTGGCAGGTGGACGAGGCGCTCGAGGAGCAGCTCGTGTATCTCGGCCTCGTCGGCATCATCGACCCGCCGCGAGAGGAGGCCGCGCCCGCCATCGCCGAGGCGCACCGCGCCGGGATCCGGGTGCTGATGATCACCGGTGACCATCCCCTCACGGCGGCCAGGATCGCCACCGATCTCGGCATCATCGAGGCCGGGGCACGTATCCGCACCGGGCTGGAACTGGACCGGCTCGACGACCAGGGCTGGCGCGACGCGGTGCGGGACACATCGGTCTATGCGCGCGTGGCCCCCCAGCACAAGCTGCGGATCGTCGACGCCCTGCAGGCGGGCGGCAACGTCGTGGCCATGACCGGCGACGGCGTGAACGATGCGCCGGCGCTCAAGCGCGCCGATATCGGCGTGGCGATGGGCATCACGGGCACCGAGGTGACGAAGGAGGCGGCCAACATGATCCTGGCCGACGACGACTTCGCCACGATCGTGGCCGCGGTGCGCGAGGGCCGCAGCATCCTCGACAACATCCGCAAGGTCCTGCGCTACCTGCTGTCGTCCAACATGGGCGAGGTCCTGACCGTCTTCCTGGGCGTCGTCCTGAGCGGGGTGCTTGGCTTCCGACCCGAGGCGAGCGGCATCGTGCTGCCGCTGCTGGCGACCCAGATCCTGTGGATCAACCTGGTCACCGACTCGACACCGGCGCTGGCCCTCGGGGTCGACCCGACGGTCGACGACCCGATGAGCCGGCAGCCCAGGAAGGTGGCCGATCGGGTCGTCGACGCCCGGTCGTGGGCGCACCTGGTGTGGCTCGGACTAGTGATGGCCGTGGCCGTGCTGGCAACGATTGACCTCCTGACCGTTGGTGGTCTGATCCCCGGTGCCGGCAGCTTCGAGACGGCACGCACGGCCGGCTTCACGGTGCTCGTGGTCATGCAGCTGTTCAACGCGTTCAACAGCCGCTCGACGACGCTCAGCGCCTTCCATCGGGTGTTCTCGAACCGGTGGCTGGTGGGCGCGACCCTGCTGGGTCTCGTGCTCCAGGTCGTCGTCGTCCAGGTGCCGTTCCTGCAGACGGCCTTCGGCACGACCTCGCTGACGCTCGAGCAATGGGGCATCTGCGTGGTGATGGCCTCGAGCATCCTGTGGGTCGAGGAGGTCCGGAAGCTCGTGGTCCGTCGTCGCGCACCGGCGACCGGAGCATGAGCGGACTGGATCGATGAGCCTGCTCGCGGTCATCGTCGGCCTGGTCCTGCTCGCTGTCGGGGGCGAGCTTGTCGTCCGGGGCGCGTCGCGCCTCGCGGTCTCGGTCGGCATCCGGCCGGTGGTCGTGGGATTGACCGTCGTCGCCTTCGGGACCAGCCTGCCCGAGCTGGCCGTGACGGTCGGATCCGTGATGGGCGGCAGCCCTGATGTGGCGGTCGGCAACGTCGTGGGCTCGAACATCTACAACGTCCTGCTCGTGCTGGGGATGGGAGCGGTCGTGGCTCCCCTCATCGTCCAGCAGCGGATCGTGCGCGCGGACGTCCCGCTGCTCATCGGCGTGTCGCTGCTCTTCTGGGCCCTCGCGGCCGACGGGCGCATCGACCGTCTCGACGGACTGCCCCTGCTGCTGCTGCTGCTCGGCTACGTCGGGGTGGCGGTCCGAAACGGACGTCGCGAGCGCCTGGACATCCGGACCGAGTACGAGGAGGTCCTGCCTCCGGGGCCGAGGACGGGCGAGCGGATGGTGATGCTCGCCGCGCTGATCGCGGGCGGCCTCCTCGTCCTGGTGGCTGGCTCACAGATCCTCGTGGCCGGTGCCTCCGACATCGCCCGGTCCCTGGGCGTCAGCGAGCTGGTCATCGGCCTGACCGTGGTCGCCATCGGCACCACGATGCCAGAGATCATGACCACGATCGTCGCGGTGCTCCGTGATCAGCGGGACATCGCGGTGGGCAACGTGGTGGGCTCCAACCTGTTCAACCTCATGGGGGTCATCGGCATCGGCGCGGTCGTGGCGCCGGACGGTATCCCTGTGGCACCGGCCGCGTTGGCGTTCGACATCCCGATCATGGTGGTGGTCGCGGTCGCCCTGCTCCCGGTCGCGTTCGTCGGCTCCGCGATCCGGCGCTGGGAGGGGGCCGTGTTCGTCGCGTACGCGGTCGCCTACACGGCGTACCTGGTGCTGGATGCGACCGACCACCCGCTGGCTACGGACTTCACCTTCGTCATGGGCGCGTTCGTGCTGCCAATGACGCTGCTGACGGTCCTCACGGTCGTCACCCGAGAGGTCAGGGCCCGCCTGGCGCGAGGAGCGGCTGACCCACGCGAACATGCAGCTGATCGCTGATACCCGGCGGCCGGGTCACCCGTCCACCGGTGGCGTCCGCTGGCGCTCGAGCTCGGCCGCGGACGCCCAGGGCGATCGGACGCGTCATGAGGGGGCCCCGAGCTCCGGCTCAACGCACACCCGTACGACAGCCCGGACATCCGCAAGGACGTCGAGCGACCCCGCCGGCTCGATGCCGCCCCCGCCCAAGGCGCCCGTGTGGCCCATCCCCCGGCCGCAGGCGTGATCGACGTCTCCGCGTCGGACGACCGGGAGAGGTTCAGCCGCCCAGCACCGCGTCCATCACCCGCGCCACCTCCTGCTGCCGCTGCTCGAGCACGTGGAGGGCACCCGACTCCGCTCCGCCGCTATCACGCACCGGCGTCGGCGACAGTCTCGAGGAAGTCGACGATCAAGCGCGCCACCAGAGCCGGTCTCTCCATCGGTAGAGCGTGGGTCGCCCCGGGCACGACGGCGAGCTGTCCGCGAGCCACGGCGCGCCGCATGGCATCCGCGTGGGTCACGGTCACCATGTCCTCGTCGGCGATCATCACCAGGGTGGGTACCGATACGGCCGCCAGGTCGCCGAGCGGGATGTCCGGCTCGGTGCGCCAGGTGCTCGATACGCGCTCGAACACGATCGGGAAATGTTCCGGGCCATCGGGTGACACCGCGGCGTACAGCTGGCGGAGCATCGGCGGCAGGATCTCGATCGGCAGCGCCTGGTCCGGCGGAAGGGCCGCGAGCATGGCGCGCATCTCCGGCGGGTCGCCGTCGTGGTTGACGCTCTGGCCGATGAGCACGAGGCTCCGGACGAGGTCCGGTCGGCGGAGGGCGACGAGCAGGCCCACGACCGCGCCGTCGCTCCAGCCCGCGAGATGGGCGGTCTGGAGCCCGACCGCCTCCAGGAAGGCGATGGTGTCGGCGGCCATGAGCTCGTAGGTGATGGGACCCGGCACGTCCGGGGTCCGGCCGTGACCACGCCGCTCCGGGAGCACCACCCGATGGCGCGCTGACAGGGCCGATGTGAGACCGTCCAGGGTCTCGATGGCGGCCATCCCGCCGTGCAGCAGCAGCAGCGGCTCGCCGGCGCCGTGGCTCTCGTGATAGGTCCGTATGCCCGCGGCATCGACGTAGCCGCCGCCGGTCCGGGCCGCAGTCTCGGGCGTCATCTTCGTCCTCTCGATGGGTGGTGGTTGGTGCCGAGCAGGCTGGGGCGGACGCGGACGAAGCGGGAAGTTCGAAATGAGAACTCCCGTGCCATCGCGGATATGCCACCATCGGCGGATGGTCCGCGACGGCGAGTACTGCGCCTTCACCAAGGCTCTGGAGCACCTCGGGGACCGCTGGAGCCTGCTCATCGTGCGCGACCTGATGATCTTCGAGTCGCTGGGCTTCAACGCGCTCGCCTCGGGCCTGCCGGGCATCAGCCGTTCCGTGCTGGCGGCACGGCTGCGTCATCTCACCGACCTCGGCGTGGTCGCCCGGTCCCGAACGGACGGGGTCCCGGGCTACCGGCTCAGCGCATCGGGCCAGCAGTTGGCGCCGGTCGTCATGGCGGTCCGGACATGGGCCGAGCGGTGGGTGCCCGAGGACCCAGCGATGCTCGAGCGCGACCCGGACGTGGTGGTCGCCTGGCTCGCACAGCGGATCGATCCCCACCGGCTACCCGACCGGCAGGTGGTCATCGACCTGGCTCTGACCGGCACGACGGTCGGCAGGTGCTGGCTGGTCTTGGAGCGGGGTACGCCCCCCTCGATCTGCATCGACGACCCGATGCTGTCCGAGGAGCGGTACGTGTTCCTGGAAGCCGATGCCCGGGCGCTGGCGTCCGTGGCCAGGGGGACCCAGGACTGGAAGGCGGCGAGCAGCTCCGGCGGCATCCGGCTATTCGGCGAGCCTGGCCTCGTGCAGGCGCTGCCGGGATGGTTCAGGGAAGGTGGCGAGCGAGGGTATCCACCACGCGTGATCGCAGAGACGGCATAGGCCCCCGCTGGGTAGATCGCGGCTTCCTACCCGCCCAGCACCATATCCTGACAGCCACGTTGACAGCCACGGCGGTCACACCAGGTACCACGGGGTAGACCAGGCGGCAGGAGCCGCGCGGGAAACCAACCCAGAGTGCCGCCACACCACGCGCCATGGACGGCCGACAAGCGGACTTCTGATCCTTGTGTCCTGGGTTCGAATCCCAGCCTGCTCACCAGTATTCGTTCGCAGATGGCGCTTGATACATGGGAAGGGTCGCTGAGGATGCTACGCGACCGTCGCGTCCCAGCCCGCCGGGTCCGGGTATCGACCTTCCCGGTGCGACGGCGGCGCGTCGCATGCATGCAGGGGTCGCGATGTTGGCGATGGGACGACGGCCGGTTTGGGGACTGCTCTCCGCGGTGCTCCTGGCGGCGGCCGGCATGGTGACCACCGCCTACCCGGCGCTCGGATCGGGGGATGGCGTCCGGTCACTCGACGCCGGCGATCATCAGACGTGTGCCGCAAGTCGAACGGCACCGTCTGGTGCTGGGGCGAGGCGGATGAGGGCCAGGTCGGGGACGGCACGACCGGTGATGCGCACCAGCACCGCCTGAAGTCGGTCAAGGTCCGGCGTGGTGGCGGGTCCCTCAGCCATGTCTCCCGCATCGCGGCCGGCATCTCCCACTCCTGCGCCGTCCGAAGCGACGGCACCGCCTGGTGCTGGGGTGCCGACGAGCAGGGCCAGCTTGGCGACGGGACCACCGGACGCCGTGCTCCACGCCCGCCTGAAGGCGGTCCAGGTGGTCCGGAGCACCGGACCGCTCACCGGGGTCACGCGGCTCGATGCGGGTGTCGGACACACGTGTGCCGTGCGTTCGGACACGACCGTCCGCTGCTGGGGCCGGAACGCCAACGGCGAGCTCGGCACAGGGACCTTCGACGACGATCCGCACACGCATCCTTCCCGGGTGCTCTTCCCGTAACCGAGGAAGTCGGGCTTCCCGCCGGCGACTTCAGCCGCCCAGCACCGCGTCCATCACCCTGGCGAGTTCCCGCTACCGCGATCCGTTGTCACACGATCGTCGCGGTACGGTCATCCGCCCGTCACGGGTGACCTCCAGGCTCCGCGCGGTGGTCGGCGCCCGCCGCCCCGAAGCAACGTCACTGGAGGAACCGATGAGACGTCTCATGCTCGCCGCCGGCAGCGCCCTGCTCGCAGCCATGGCCCTGGCCGGGCCGGTCGGGGCCCGCGACTTCGGCGCTGTCTATGTCAATGACCTGGCCTATCGCGTCTTCGGCAACGCGGCCAACGTGCCCGATGGCACGGGCACCGATCCCTTCGCCACGTTCACGGGCCCGGCGAACCCGGCACAGCGCGGCGTGGCCGAGTTCGCGCCGGGCGCGCCCGGCAGCCACGGCGGCCGGTGGGCGGTGTATCACGCTGCCTGGACCGCGACCGGCGACCCGACCGAGCTCGTGACCAGCTGGGACGAGCTCCAGTCCCTCGTCGCAGCCGGGAAGCTCACGCTCGTCCGTGATGCGGCCGCCGACTTCCGCTGCCCGGTCCTCGGGAACCCGCAGCCTATCGGCTGACCGGTGCCTCGCCCGGAGGAGCCGTGTGCCCGCTCGCCACCGCGGGCGGGCGCACTCTGCCACCCGCCCAGCACCGCGTCCATCACCCGGGCGACCACCCGCTGCCGCTGCGCCAGCACGTGGCCGTACGTGCTGGAGGTCAACGTGATCGAGGAATGCCCGAGCTGCTGCTTGACGTCCTCGAGGCACATGCCGCTCACCAGCAGGAAGGTGGCCGTTGCATGGCGCAGGCATGGCGTCCATCGCCAGGTCCGGCGGGCCGCGGGTTGGGACCCTTGCAGGCTGATGCTGCGTCCGTCGGGGGTATGCTCGCCACAGGACCGTATCCACATCTGGCACGTGGGGCCGGGCGGACAGGTGACATCGGGTAGGTGTGACTATGCGACCCAAGAGTCCTGGAATGTTGGCTGCACTGTCGGTGGTGCTGCTGATGACCGGGCTCGCAAGCGGTGCGGCCGCGCGAGCCGCCTCTCCCGCTGTGATGGCAGGCGACCTGGAGAGCACCAACTGGCTGCTGACCGCCGTGGGTGACTCGCTGGTCCCCACGGGTGTGGAGGCCAACCTGGTCTTCGCGTCAGGCGCTGCGGGTGGTCTAGCCGGCTGCAACGACTTCTTCGCCCCATACACGACGGACGGCGCATCAACGCTGGCCTTCGGCGCCATCGCCTCGACGAAGGAGAGCTGCGACACGGCCACCGACGCGTTCGAGACCAGCTACCTGACCGCGCTGGCCACGGTGGCCTCGTACCAGGCGGGCCCGGGCAACATGGAGATGGATCTCGTCGACGGCACCGGGGCCATCGTCCTCGCTTATGCGGCATATCCCGCAGACGGCGTAGAAGGCCCCTGGACGGTCACCCACTACGACGACGGCAAGGGTGGGGTCGGATCCGTATCGGCCGACTTCGCGCCCAGCGTCGTCTTCGGGCCCGACGGCCGCGTCGAGGGCTTCGACGGCTGCAACGCCTTCGGCGGCGGGTACAGCGTCCTCGGCACTGCCATCGCCATCGGTCCGCTGATGTCCACCATGAAGTCCTGCGGCGACACCATCGATGCGCGGTCGACCGCCTTCCTGACCGCCCTTCAGGCGGCCACCACGTGGAGCGTCAGCGCCGGAGCGCTCGACCTTCGGGATGCGAGCGGCGCCCAGCAGGTCGAGGCCACCAGCGCCGTCCTCCATTGACTCCAGACGCCCCACGTGAGGCGACGACGATGCTGGCGGGAGCCCGGCGTCGCTGGACACCGGGCCGTCTGCCCGGACACCCTGCGCTACTCACGATGGGGGATTGGATCGCTGGTCATCCGCCCGTCGTACGGCTCTAGCGGCACACTGGGCCGACAACACCGTTCTGGTCACCGACAGCAACAGAGCGCGGGACGGTAATCTCATCGATCCCCACACGGACAGCGCACTCGAGGAGCAGCGGGGCGCGACCAGGTGACATCGGATAGCAGCATCGAGCGATCGGATGGCAATGCAGGCGTCCCAGGTAGCGCGCGCGGTGGCTGCGGCCAGGTGGACTGCCTCAGCACTCGGCCTGAGGGCCGACGAGGCGGACGTCCTTCACGTCTCGAACAGGCTCGCGTTGCGCCTGCTGCCATCCGACATCCTTGCGCGTGTGGCGCTCCCGACGCACCAGGCCGCACGGTTCGAGGTCGACCTTGCGGCACGGCTCGCTGCGACCGACAGCCCCGTGGCACTTCTCGATCCCCGAGTCGTGCCGGGCGTCTACGAGCGCGACGGCTTCGAGCTCACGCTCTGGACCTACTACGAGCCCCAGCCCGCTCGCGACCTCTCGCCAGCCGACTACGCTGACGCGCTCTCGCGGCTTCACGCCGGTATGCGGCATGTCGACGTCACGACGCCGCACTTCACGGATCGGGTCAGGGAAGCTCAGCTACTTGTTGGGAGCCGCGAGCGGACGCCGGACCTCGGCGACGCCGATCGCGGCCTTCTCGTGGACACGTTCGGTCGCTTGATGCCCGTGATCGCCGGGCGAGGCGCCGCGGACCAGCTGCTGCACGGCGAGCCACACCCCGGGAACGTCCTCAACACCAAGGACGGGCCGCTGTTCATCGACCTCGAGACTGCTTGTCGAGGTCCGGTCGAATTCGACCTCGCGCACGTCCCGAAGGCGGTCAGCGAGTGCTACGCCGGCATCGATCGGGCACTGCTCGATGATTGCCGCATCCTCGTCCTTGCGATGGTCGCGGCCTGGCTGTCAGATGCTGAAGACCAGTTCCCGAGCGGAAGACAGGCAGCCCTGGAGGTCCTCGCCGCGTTGCGGGCTGGTCCGCCGTACCCAGCGCTCGGCACGATCTCCGGCCTCCAGTGATGCCGGGTCGAGCGGGTCCGCGCCCCAACTCGACAAGACCCCACGCTCCTTGCCGTGGTCGGTCCCGGGCGCGATCAGCCGTGGCTGGTCTCGGCGTTGTCGCGTCGGTCCGCCGGGGGCTCGAGATCGCGGCTCTGGATCCGCTCGGGCTCGACAACTCGCTGGCTTGGGAGCAAGGTGCTCATCGGGGCCGCTGGTGCAGCGGCGAAACTGGAGGCGAAGCGGGAAGCTGGCTGGGGGTGGGACGACGATGCCGGTTAGGCGCGGATCACGACCAGTGGCGGATGTCGGCGACGTCCCGCTGAAGGCGTACAGGATGATAGGCTCAGCGCGATCGTGGATCGAGCGCGACCAGCGCCTCCACGTGCGGGCCTGGGGGCTGGGCGACTTGGGATCAGTGCACGGCCGATGAAGCGGGACGCTCATGGACGGGTCGCCGACGACGTCCCGTTCCGGCAGATCCACCTCGACTTCCATACCTCGGACCGATGTCAGGCGGTGGGCGCGGAATTCGACTCGGATCGCTTCGCGGCGACCCTGCGCGATGCGAACGTCGCATCCGTCAACCTCTTCGCTCGATGTCACCACGGGCACTCCTACTACCCGACTGCCGTCGGTACGCAGCATCCGAACCTGGCCTTCGACCTGCTCGGGCAGCAGATCGCTGCCCTTCGCGGGGTAGGCGTCCGCGCGCCCGTGTATGTCACGTTGATGTGGGACGACCTCGCAGCCGAGCGGAATCCGGGCTGGGTGGTCACCCGCCGCGATGGAACGTCGGGGATACGGCCGCCACTCTCGGGGGAATCACAGGTGGCAGGGGGTTGGTCATGGAGCACCCTCGACCTCGCCTCTCCCTACGCTGACTACGTGACGGCCCAAGTGGTCGAGCTATGTGAGCGGTATGCGCCCGACGGCTTCTGGTTCGACATCGCCTTCACGGCCCCCAACTACTCGCCCGCCTCCCAGGCCCGCATGCGCGATGCGGGTGTGGACCTGGCAGATGAGTCCGCGGTGGTCGAGCATGCGTACGCTGAGGTCCTGCACTTCCAGGACGCGCTGAGCTCGGTCATCGAACGCCTCGCCCCCGAGGCCACGATCATGTACAACCACGCGACCGACGCCGCGATGCGCGACAAGCTCGCCTACCAGACGCACCTGGAGATCGAGAGCCTGCCCACGGCCCCCACCGAGTGGGGGTATCTCCACTACCCCATCGCTGCTCGGCAGGCCAGGGTGTACGGACGGCCGATCGTCGGCATGACGGGTCGCTTCCACCGGTCGTGGGGGGACTTCGGTGGGCTCAAGACGACCGATCAGCTCGCCTACGAGGTCGGCACCATCCTCGGAGCTGGCGGTCGCGTCAGCATCGGCGACCAGTTGCACCCCTCGGGTGTCCTGGATGCTGCCGTGTACCGGCTCGTCGGCCGCGCATATGACCGGGTCCGGCGCCTCGAGCCGTGGCTGGTGGACGTCACCTTCCCTGTGGACGTCGCCATCGTGAGCACGGGCCGTCGGGTCGATCGGGGGCGCGGCGTGTTCATGTCGGAGCGATGTCGCGGGCTCGACGGGGCCGCCCAGATGTTCCTGGAGCTCGGCATCCAGTTCGATATCGTGGACCCGGACCCGTCGACCCTGGGACGCTACGGTGTGCTGGTCCTCCCGGACGGGACAGCGCTCGATGCAGGGGGCAGGAAGGCCGTGACCGACCACGTCGAACGGGGTGGTCGATTGCTCGCGACGGGGGACGGCGCGGACGGCATCGAACGATTGCCGATCGTGGAGCTCGGGGAATCGCCGACCGAGCCTTCCTACCTACGGTTGGATGCCGAGCTGTGTGGCACGGGGGAACTGGCGCCCGACTATGACTATGTGTTCTACGGACGTCCACGACTCGTGGCCCCGACCGGTGGAGCGCAGGTCCATGGTGAGCTGCGACAAGCCCTGTTCGAGCGAACGTGGCAGCACTTCACGTCCCACGCGCATGCGCCGGTCGGCGCGCCACTCGGAGCCCCGATCGTCGTGCGCGACGATCGCGTGGCGTACGTCGCTCCTCCGGTCTTCGCGGCCTACCGGGAGACCGACTACTGGGTGTACCGGGAGATGGTGCGCAACATCCTTGAATGGCTGGTGCCCGCTCCGCTGGTGCGGACTCGGGGCCCTGCCTGGCTGGAAGCGTCGCTGACGAGTCAGGAGGCGGCCGGAGACCGGCCCAAGCGTCAGATCGTGCACTTGACCGCGTACCAGCCCCGACGGACATTGCAGGGGGTCCCGCACGTGGATGGCGGGTGGCCGCTCAGCGGGGCCGGCATCGATGTGCTCTGGCGGTCCGGCCACCATCCCACCGCGTACCTGGCACCGGAACGCACGCCGCTGCCGGTATCCCTCGTCGGGGACTATGCCTCCGTCGCACTGCCGCCACTCCCGACCCACTCGGTCGTGGTCCTCGAATGAGCGAGAGGTTGCGCCCGCGCTCGTAACGGTTTGTCGGCGCACGGCGTGGTGCTACCCTCGCGCGAACAGCCCGCCGGGGAGCTGCCCGACCAGGGGAGCGTGGACGCATGTCGCGTTCGTCGTCACGGTCATCCCTTCGGACCGCGGCGCTCGCGCTCGCCTTGGCGCTGCTGGTGTCTACCGGTCCGGCCGCTGCGGCCTGGCGCACGCCGGACACGTTGACCAGCCCGTCCGTGCCCACCGCGTCCGAGGCGGACCCGGTCGGCGCGCTCGCCCAGGACCTGGACTTCGACACCGGCAGGATCTTCCGGTTCGTTGCCGACGGCGTCCGTTACGAGCCGTACGCCGGCATCCTCCGGGGAGCCCGTGGCACCCTTGCTGCTCGTGCCGGCAACTCCCTCGACAAGTCGTTGCTCCTCGCCGCGCTCCTGGGCGCGAGCCTGGTGCGATACCGCTTCGCTCGCGGGCCACTCGATTCGACGACGGCCGCGCGGATCCTGGGTTCCACGGTCATGGACGCAGCAAGCGCCCGGGCCGCGACCGCCGCTGCCCTGATTCGCGACCCGGCCCGACCGGGAGACTCGGACACCTCGCCCACGCCGAGTGGATCGCCGCCAGCCGGCATCGACCTGGAGCAGGTGCGAGCGGACGCCCTGACTCAGGTCGCGGAGGCCGGCGCCAGGCTGGACGGGACGGTCGCGATGCTCGAGACCGCCCTTCATGACGCCGGGGTCAGCCTGCCCACAGACGAGCCGTCCCTCCCACCTTCCGAGATAGCCGATCACACCTGGGTGCAGGTCCAGTTCGGGACGACATGGCTGAACCTCGACCCCACACTCCCTGGTGCCGAGCCCGGCAGCGTCCTCACATCGGCTGCCGAGACGCTGGCGGAGCTGCCGGACGACCTGCGCTACCGGGTGGGGTTCGAGGTGGACATCGAGCGGGTCGCCGGAGGACAGCTGGCGACCGACGCTGTGCTCGACTACTCGGGATTCGCCGATGAGCTCGCGGGCGTCCCCGTGACATTCGGCCACGTCACGCCATCGGGCGTCCGGAGCATCGGGGTCACGCTGAGCAACCTGCTCGGGGATGGCTGGCTCGACTATCGGCCGACGCTAGACCTGGGCGGCCAGGCACTCGTCGCCGACAAGTCGGTCGCGTTCCCCACCGGCAGCGCGGCTGGCCCGCTCGGTGGCACCGATCCGTTCTCGGACGCCCCATCGCCGGGTGCCGGACCGGTGGACGGCGAGGCGACCGGGGAGTGGTTCCAGGTCACGGTCACGGGCCCCGGCTCGGCACCCGTGGTAGCGCGCCGCACCGTGTTCGATCGCGTGCCGGCGGACATGCGCCGGACGGGAGCGATCGAGCTCGACGCGATCGAGCCGATCGAGCTCGTGGACGTACGGGGCACCGGCACGGCCGTCTACCCGCCCATGGCGGCCACGCGGACGATCGTGGTCGCCACCGGTCCCACCAGCGCCCTCAGCGTCGCGGCCGACGTCGCACACCCCAGCGGCATGTTGGCGCTCGCCTACCACGTGCTCCGGGACGCACTGGACGCCGGAGCCGTGCTCGACGAGGGTGCCCGGGCGTTCATCGATGCCCCGAACATCGTCTCGGTGACCGTCGCGCCGGAGGCCGGCCCCCCGGCGCCCCAGGTTCGTGCCGGCCTCGATATCCTCACCCGCCACCAGGGCGTGCTGCCGCTGGCCGGATCATCCATCACCCCCGCGAAGGCTCGGCTGGAAGCCGGGGTGATGGCCCACCTCGCGGAGCGAGCCGCTCTCGAGGGCATGAGCGGCGCGCCCTCCGGGTTCCATCGGGCGATCGGGGTCAGCGAGGTCTTCGAGGCGGCCGCGGACGCGGATATCCCCACGCGCGTGCTGCAGGGCAGCATCCCGGACCAGCTGCCCTTTGGTCCGGTGGCGAACGCCTACCTGCAGGAGGCCGTCGCGGCAGGTCAGGTGGTGGTCATCCCAGCGGAGCCCGTGATGCTGGGTGGCCAGCAGCGGACGGGCTGGTGGGCCATCGACCCCAAGACCGGGGCCGTCGTCGACGCGATGGACGACCTGTCCGGCGCGGAGATGGAGGAGTACGGCTACATGATCGAGGTCGAGCAGGGCGAGGTGTGGTGCTTCGGCGCGATGGCGGAGGCCGCGGTCATCGAGATCGCCTTCATCTCGACCACGGTCCTCTTCCTCGGCCAGAGCCCGAACTGGATCTACTGGAACGAAGGGCTCGACCCATCGGGCACCCGGTGCATCCTGATCTGACGGAGCGAGATGTCGGACCGCGCCGCGCCCTCTCGACGGCTGCATCTATCCGGCCGAGCCAGAGCAGCTGGAGACCCAGGTCCTGTGCCGCATCCATGCGCGGCAAATCACCACCGACGCCATCCACCGGGTGATCCGGTCCGCATCGTCGGTCCGCTCGCTGCCGCTCGAGGTCAGCGAGGTCGGGTCCTGCGCGATCCCCAGGGACTGACAGGGCACAACGTGGTGGCACCCGAGAGTGTCCTAGGGATCGCCAGGGCGTTCCCTCCCTGGCCTCAGCCGGGCGCGATATTCAGATTGAAGCGGAATCGATTGGTGGGGTCCAGGCGGCGCTTGACGGCGACGAGGCGGTCGTAGCGCTCCGGACCGTAGGCCTTGCGCACCCGATCGGCCGACTCATCGGGGGTCGCGTAGTTCACGTAGCCGCCGCCGGTGAGCGAGTAGGGCGCGAGCGCGTCCGCGAATGCGCGCGCCCAGGCGATCTGGATCTCGTCTTCCGGCGCATCTCGCCACGCGGCGATGGCGCTGACGTTGGCAGCGGCCGCGCGCTGGCCGAACGATGCCGTTTCCGCCCCCTCCCGCTGCGCGACACCCGACAGCATCTCGATGAGGATGCCCCCGGTGGGCTCCGGATGGGTGGCCCAGGCCGCGGCGGTCGCCGCGATCACCTCGTCGGACATCTCCCGCACGAAGTGGCCCTTCCAGTAGTGACGGATGCCGAACGGCAGCAGGGCGTTGTAGCCCTGCAGCGACCCGTAGCTGATGGGGCCGACGCGATCGTCGAGCACCGGTAGCGTCCGCAGGGCCCGGATGGCCTCCTCGCCGTCAGCGGCCGGACCATTGAACGCCACGAGGAGCTCGACGACGGGGTCTTCGAACCCGAGGCGGCGGCCCAGGAACAGGGCGAGCATGAGCGCATCGGGAGCGGACGCGATCACCTCGCGCACTCGCGTCAAGACCGCCGATACATCCTCGCGCCGGAAGTAGAGGCCGCCCCCGTAGAGCAGACCGACCTGGTGGAGGCGGTAGGTGAACCGCGTCACCACGCCGAAGTTGCCACCGCCGCCGCGGAGCGCCCACAGCAGCTCAGGGTCCGTGTCCGCTGTGACGTGCAGGATGTCGCCGGCCGCGGTGACGAGGTCGGCACCGACCAGGTTGTCGCACGTCAGGCCACACGAGCTACCCAGATACCCGATGCCACCACCCAGCGTGAGGCCGCCGATCCCCGTGTCCACGAACGTGCCGCCGGTCACGGCGAGCCCATGGGCCTGGGTCGCGGTGTCCACGTCCAGCCACTGGCAGCCGCCGTCCGCGTGCGCGATCCGCTGACCTGGCTCGACGTCGACCGACCGCATCCTCGACAGGTCGACCATGAGTGCGCCGTCGGCGACGGAATGGCCCGCCACGCTGTGACCGCCACCCCGAACGCAGACCGGGACCCCCGCGTCGCTGGCCCAGCGCACGGCACCCGCGACGCCCTTGGTGCTCCGCGGCCGGACGATCGCCAGTGGTCGGCGGTCGATCAGACCGTTGAATGAACGGCGGGCGTCGTCATAGGCGGAGTCCCCCGTGACCAGGACCTCGACATCGACGAGCTGGCGAAGTGCGGCGAGCTCCGGCATCACGTCCTCCTATCGGTGTGGCCCGGACCTCCCGGGCCTGCGACTGCCACGCTGTCTGGCATCGGCCGACTGTACGGGTACGACAGCATCCTTGCCGACCCGAGGCGCGGTAGCGGCGAGCACCCGGGTACCTCCCATCGGAGGCGCACGATGAACGCGGCCACCAACACGGACACGAGACCCGCGGCCAGCCGGCCCATGCCTCGCATCACGGAGAGCCCCATCCCTGCGGCCCGAGTCAGGGCAGCGTCTGGAGGATCTCCGCAAGGTCGGGCTCCGGCGCCTTCACCTCCCAGAGCACATCGCCATGGGTGTAGAAGTATGTGGGCTCGGCACTCTTGGAAGCCTTACCGTCGGTGACCTTGATGACCTTCTTGCCGTGGAGCTTGGTCGGGGTCTGCCTGGGGTGCTTGAAGCCACTGAGCAGGAGCCGGAGCACCTGCGGCTCGATGCTCGCGGCATCCACGCCCTTGACCCGCACCGCCGTCAGGTCGCCGGCGCCGTAGGTCGAGTAGCCGAAGGTCATGTCGTCGAGGGTCTTGCCGACGGCGGCCAGCCCGCTCTTGATGGCCTTGAGCGTGGCCTTGTTCATGCCGTTCGCGGCCAACTCGCGAGCCGTGTACGTCTGGGCCTGGACCGGCTGGCCGCCGATGGCGCTGGGGAACATCGCGGCGAGCTCGGGGTCAGCGTTGGCGCTCAGGGATGGCAGTGGCTGCGGTGATGCATCCGGGCCGGCGGATGGGGTGGGGATCGATGGCAGCCGGGGGATCGCCGTCGAAGCGAGCGCCTCGAGCGTGGCGGTCGTCTCCTCCGCGGTCCTCGGGAAGCCGAGAGCCCCGAAGCTGACGACCCCGCCGCTGACCTGGACATACAGCACGGTGCCATCCGGGGTGACATACGCGGGCTGTCCGGCGACGATCAAGCCCGCCGGGCTGGGCACTGCCGCGTCTGGCGAGGCGCTCGGGAGCGCACTCGCCGGGGCAGGGCTGGGGATGGCGCCGATGACCGTGGCGAGGTCCCCGGCCTCGAGCAGCACCGTCAGCGTCGCACCGTTCGTGGCCGCATAGCTGCACGAGGTCGAGGTGCTGCTACCGACCGTCACGTCGGCGCCGAGGGCGGTCCCGACCTCCGCGGTCGTGAGGACGGCGCAGAACGGGCTGGCCGCGGCTGCCGGAGCGGGACTCCCGCTGGCACTCGGACTCGCACCGGGACTGGCATCCTGGGCGACCACTCCCGGCGCGGCGAGGCAGAGGGTCGTGGTGAGCATGACAAGCACGGCCGCCGCCATCCTGGATGGAAGTCGCACGTCGCTCCTCCTTGGGCCACACTCGGCCCAGCATCCTCAAGGTCGCGACCGGCTGGGGCCGACGCGAGCCGGCACGGATGATACGCGCGGCCGGACGATGCCTCATCTGACCCCGGTGAGGCAGCCCGAAGCCGGGCAGTCATCGTTGCCTGGTGGAGGCGGTGGATGGACTGGGTCTGGAAGTGGTGGGCCCAGTCGCCCGCATCCTCCAGACGTCCGATCGGTCCGGTCGCGCGCCTATCGATGCGCCATGCCGTGAAGCGCTGACCGCTCGGCCGGCATCTACCTATCGTGAGCATCGAGGTGGGTATCCGGCCCCTGATCGAGGATGATGTCCTTGGTCGCGCCCAGCGAGGGGACGCGGCTGCCTTCAGCGCGCTCGTCGATGTGCATCACGCGGATCTCGTCCGTATCGCCTACGTCATCTGCGGTGACGTCGAGCTTGCGAGGGATGCGGCGCAGGCGGCCTGGATCAAGGCGTGGCAGCAGCTCCCGGCCTTGCGAGACCCGGACCGTCTCAGACCGTGGCTCATCGCGATCGCCGGTAACGAGGCGCGTCAGGCCCTGCGAGCGCGGCGCAGGCGCTCCGTCCGCGAACTGCCGATGCCCGATGAGGGTATGGAGCCGACCTCTGTCGCATCCACAGGCGACGGTGTCGACCTGTCCTCCGCCCTTGCCCGCCTCGAACAGATCGTCTGGAGCAGCACGACGACCACGTACATCGAGCGCCGAATACCGAGTGATCGCTCCGCTGTGAGGCCACGGATGAGCCTGAGATGACCGAAGAGGAAGCCAGCGTGGCGAGCGGTCGCGATCGCACATCCCATGCCGATCGGCACTTGTGCGACCCGGGAGCCTCGTGGTCCGCTTGCCTGAGTCTGGCGCGGGTCCCGGCCCCGATGGCGTGGGCGCAGCCCGCGAAGGAGGGCATCCCTGTGGCCATCGATACCGAAACCGAGCCCGGTCGTGCACCAGCGCTGGCACGCGACCTGCCGCACTGGCTGGGCGCCATGTTCCTGCTGGTCGTGGTCACCAGCCTCGCCAGCGGCGTCCTCACCAGCGCGGCGGCCGGGACGGGCAGCGTCTCCGATGTGCTGACCGGGGTCGCCGGCTCGCCTGAGCTGGTCCGGCTCGGCGTCCTGCTGGGTCTGGTCACGAGCCTCGCGATCGTGGTACTCGCGGTGCTGCTGTTCCTGGTGCTTCGGGGGCAGGCGCCCGTCCTCGCACTCGTCGCCCTCGGCTGGTGGCTGGCCGAAGCGATCGTGCTGGCCGTGGCCAAGGCCGGGGAGGCCGCACTGATCGGGCTCGGCCAGGCGTACGTGGCCGCGGGGTCACCCGCCGACTCGCACTACCAGCCCCTCGCCTCGTTCCTCTACACCGGCCTCGACAAGGGCCTCGGCAGTACGACGCACATGTTCTTCTACTGCGCCGGCGGGCTCATCTGGTATGGACTGTTCCTGCGATCGGGATATCTGCCGCGGGTCATCCCGGCGTTCGGTCTGGCCGTGGTGGTCCTGGGCCTGGCGGGCATCGTGGCCGAGATCCTGGGGGCGACGGTGCCGATGGTCGTCTACCTCCCGATCCTGCCGTTCGAGCTGGCCATCGGCGGATGGCTGCTCATCCGGGGCGTACGGACCGAGGGCGGCGAGACGAGGCGGATCGGCTCACATGCGTCGGTGCCCACCTGACCTGACACACCGCCCGCGCGCCCAGCACCGGGCTAGACGACCAGGTGCAGGAGCCCCGTATCGACGTCGTACATGAAGCCGCCGACGAGCACCGTGTCGGGGATCAGCGGGTGCGAGCGCACTCGCAGCACATCCTCGTGCAACGCGGCCGCCTGGTCCGCGACGGCATGGAAGCTCATCCAGGAGGCATCCGCGCCGGCCATCCTGCCGACCCGCTCCCGCAACTCCGCCTCCGTGTTCGAGGCCGCCGCACACCGGGTGTGTTCGACGAGGAGCACACGCTCGACGCCGAGCAGGTTGGTGGCAAGCACGAGGCCCGCGAGGACCGCATCGGTGACCCGGCCACCCAGGTCGCGCAGGATCTTCGCGTCGCCCGCGACGAGGCCCAGCATGCCGAGCGGGTCGATACGCGAATCCATGCACGTGACGATGGCGACACCACGGTGCGCCACGCCGTCGAAGCCGCCGAGGGTGAACCGCTCAGCGAACGCGGCGTTCGCGGTCAGCAGATCATCGAAGCCTGTCGCCGGCACTGCCGGCCGGTCGCCTTGCTCCGTCACCACGCAAGGATACCGGCTGCCGCACCATGGGCGGCCGATCGATGAGCACGAAACATGCTGGACGGGATGATGCTGGGCTTGTAGCCTGCAGTCGACCGTGACCCGCCCGAGGAGGTGAGACCCATGAACGCTGTATCGATGGGTGCTCCTCTGATCGTCACGGATGGGCGACTGACGTAGGTGTCGCCGGGAGCGCCTCGCCAACCAGGCGCCCCCGAAAGGAACACCTATGCACTCCCCACAGTTCACCGTCGAGCCGTCGGCGGACGATATCTTCGATGTGATCATCGCCGGGTCCACGCGACTCCAGCCACCCATCGAACCCAGCAAGTCGCCATCCTCGAGCCAGACCCACCCGCCGACCTTGTCGTGGAAGCGGATGCGTTCCCGCTCGGCATCCCATCGGACCTGGCCCTCGCGGAACACGAGGGTCGTGCGCGCCCGGTGCGCGCCGCCGATCGTCACACAGCGCCTGCCGATGGCGAGACGGCCTCCCCCGACACCCGTGTCTGCCATGTCCTCGTCGCGGGCCTCCGTGATGGCCATCGGCCCCCACTCCGCGGTGGGTGCGGTCGGCACGCCGGGCGATGGGCTGATCACGTCGCCCGGGGCGGGCGACGCGCCCTGGCTCGGTATCGGGGATGCGCAGGGGTCGACCGATGGTGACGGCTGCGCCTTACCGTCGCTCGTCTCGGGTGATGCCACCGGGCAGGGAACGGACGATGTCGCTGGTGCCCCGCTCGCGAGCGCGGAGCATGGGGAGGCGCTCGGCGTCGGATCACCGGTCGCCGCCGCCGTGGTCGCCGGGACCGGGGAGACGTCCTGCGCGCCGGTGTCGCCCTCCGTCGCGCGGAAGACCAGGCGGACCTCGCCGTAGCGTTGCTGGAGCTCGGCCTGTCGGGCGCAGGACTCGGCAGGCACGATGCCGATGACCAACGCGTTGCCCCGGATGTCGACCTCGATGGACCGGAGGTACGGCAGCTCCCCGGCCTTGACGTCCTCGAGGACACGGTCGGCCACCGCGTTCAGCTCGGCTTCCGAGGACTCGACTCGCGTCGTCGTGTACGGGACCCAGGGCTCCAGGTGCGCGAGGACGTCGGCGACCTGCGCGTCGGTCGCGCGGTCCGTGAATGCGAAGACCGCGCCTTCATCGGTGATCCAGACACCCCCGAAGACATCGTCGAGGGTGCGGGCGTAGTCGCGGGCGCCGAGGATGGCCTTGCTGACCTGCGAGCGGGTAGGGCTCGACTGCGCCGCGATATCAGCTACCCCGGGTCCGCCGGCGGAGGCGAGCAGCAAGACCAGGGAGGCGAGGGTCGCGGTGACGGCTGTCCGCGCGAGAATCATCTGAGGGCTCCTTCCAAGAGCTGGGACCCGTTCCCCCTCCGTGGCATGAGACGTTCCGGCGCGACACATGTCGCGCAGGCGGGCCATACCGGCATGGGAGACGGTGGCGGCACTGAGTCGTTGGCCTACGCCCCTTCGCGAACACGTGCCGGTCCCCATCGCAGCCTCGTCGCCACACCGACGGGCACGGCGGCTCAGGCCCGGGCGAAGACGACGACCTGCCAGACCCCCATCGTCTGACGAGAGCGACGCACGAGGCCTTCCTCCCGGAGGATGGACTCCACGTCACGCGTAGGGTGGACGAACACGCGCATCGGGTTGGACCTGGCGAGGAGACGGAGACGGGTGTACGTCCGCCATCCGATCCGGACCCACCAGTCGTCCCGCGGGTAGACGAGACCGTAGAGCCGCCTGGCCCTGGCCGCGGATGGCCGCACCAGCCCGGACATGTCGGGCCAGCAGCAGACGGACCGGTCGAGCGTCACGATATCCGCCGGTCCGATACCTCCGGCCAGGGACGCGAAGTCGCCGAGGCGATGCTCGATGCGCTCGGCGTGTCCCTGGCGCTCGGCCTCCTGGCGGCAGGCATCCTGGTATGCCGCGGACGCCTCCACCTCGACCACCGACGCGACCCCCGACCGGAGCAGCTCATGCTGCACGGCACCGACCCCGCCACCGATGTCCAGCAGCGTCATGCCCTCCACCGCCTCTCGCCTCAGGGCGTCGAGCAGTGCGCGAGTGGTCGGGTCAGGTCCGTGGCGTCGGTACCGCTCGAGCTTCTGCGCCGCGTAGGCCGCGTCGAACCGGGACTCGATCCGCTCGCACTGGCAGGACGACATCGCCAGACGGTAGCAGGCGGCCGAAGGGCTGCGGCGGCTGTGAACCTCTCACCGCCTTGCCGAGATCCAGGGGCGTCAGGTGGTCAGCGGCCCCCGCGGCTACTGACGGATCGCGAGACGACGGCTCCGGAGCGCCTCGTAGTAGGTCATCACCTGCCGCACGTCGGATTCACCGAGCGTCTCGTCTGCACGGACGGCCAATTCGACACGGGCCGTCGGGTCGCTGGTGCGGCCCGCCAACACGCCCAGGTAGCCGGTCGCGTCGCCGTCGTCGCCCAGCGCCCGCAGGCCTCGGGCGAGCCTCGTCGCCGTGCGGTACGACGGGGTCCGCTCTCCATGGACGAGCCTGGAGATGGTCGAATGGTCGACGCCCGACCGGAAGGCCAGCTGACGCTGGGACATCTTCCGAGCTCGCATCTGGGCACGCAGCCACCGGGCGAAGGCCTGGTCCTCGAGTGTGCTCATCGCCACTCCACCGCGCATGTCGTCATCTCTCCAACGAGACCTCTGGGTCGATGTCCTCTTCAGGCGGCGGCGATCTCCTGTGGCGCCCACGCACCACGCCTGGCACGCACGCTATTCGGGCGGGACGCGTTGGGCCAGAAGCTCTGGGCATGCAGACGCGGGCTCGAGAACCGCGAACTGTCGCGGGTGACGATACGTGGTGGAGGTCGATGTGATGGACCTGGGCTCGAGCGGGTCTGACGTCATCGACGCGCGGGACGGTGACGTCGTCGCCAGCGAGGGGGCATGCTGTCCCCGTGCGCCGCCGCGACAGCGGGCGGCGGGAAGCGTGCCAGAGAGCGATGGACGGGGGCAGCGGTGCGGACGATCGGACTCGGCATCCAGCTGTGGGCCCAGAACACGGACTGGCCCGCCTACCTCGCGGCTGCCCGGCTGGTGGACGAGCTTGGGTACGACCACCTCTGGACCTGGGACCACCTCGTCGCGGCTGTGGGTGAGTCCGGACCGGCCGGTGTTCGAGGGGTACTCGACGCTGGCCGCCTGGGCCGCACTTACGGATCGAGTGAAGCTCGGCCTGCTCGTGGGCGCCAACACCTTCCGCAACCCGACGCTCACCGCCAAGACGATCGCCACCATCGACCACATCAGTGGCGGCCGCGCGATCATGGGCCTGGGCGGCGCCTGGCACGTGCGGGAGCACGCGGCCTTCGGGGTCGACTTCGGCTCCGGCTTCGGGGAGCGTCTTGACTGGCTGGAGGAGGCGCTCCAGATCATCCGTCCGCTGCTGCGTGGCGAGGAGGTCACCCACGATGGCCCTCGCTACCACGTGGACCACCTCCGGCTTGCCCCGCCCCCGGTGCAGCACCACGTCCCCATCATGGTCGGCGGTGGCGGCGAGCGGAAGACGCTCCGCAGCGTCGCCCGGCATGCGGACATGTGGAACGCGCAGTCCCCACTGGCCGAGATCCGCGCAAGCTGGCAGCCCTCCGGGCGCACTGCGAGTCCGAGGGTCGGGACCCCGCCACCATCGAGCTCACCTACAACTGCAAGATCATCATCCGTGACCGTGCCGCCGATGCCCAGGCGGTCCTCGACGCCCAGCTCGCAGCCAACACGATCGACCCCGCGACCGCGGGCGAGTCCTTCTGGGCGGGAACCGTGGAGGGCATCGCAGAGCGGCTCTCCGAGTTCGTGGCCCTCGGCTTCGAGACCTTGACCATCGAACAGCTGGCGCCCTTCGATCGGGAGACCCTGGAACGGCTCATCGGGGAGGTGAGGCCGCTGCTCGAGCGGGGTTGACGGCTCCTGGACCCGCCCGCCCCGGAGTCGATCATCCGCTGGCGCTGCCCGTCGCATGTGTCCCGGGTACGATCTGCATGCCGTTTGGCAGTCGCATCCCCCTCGAACTCGCAAGGTCCAGACCGACGATGGTGCTGCAGCATTCGCTTCGACAGGTCATGTGGCACCTGCGCCTCGCGCACGGTGGCTTGTTGCTCCGCGTCAGTCAGGGGCTGTGCATGATCCTCGTGGTTGCCGGTCTGGGCGCTGCCGTGGGTCACGCCATCGTCAAGCGGAGCCGATGGGCCAACGATGAGGCCCCTGGTGACATCGCCCGCGACGGCTCGTTCGAACACGACCAGCGAGCGCGCCCCTCCGATGCGGCCCGAGAATGACGCTCGTCATAGTATCGGCGTCATGTTGACCATCCCCGAGAGCGTCCGAGAGTTCGTCGCCGCTGGTCTCTGGGCACACGTCGTCACCTCGGAGCACGACGGTGCTCCGCATGTGAACCTGTGCTGGGCGGGATTCGACGGCGACGACATCGTCTTCGCCTCCTTCTTCGATGCGAAGCGAGTCGGCCGGCTGCGGCGGGACCCGCGCGTCACCATCTCCTTCCAGGCGAAGGGTTACGACGGGCGGGCGCTCTTCCCGTATCTGGTGATCGACGGCCGTGCGACGGTGACCGAGGGTGGGGCGCTCGCGGTGATGGATCACCTGGCGCAGTGGTACCTCGGCCCGGGCGCGACCTATCCGGCCCGTGACATGCCATCCGGCTGGACTTTCCGGGTGTCGATCGAGAGGATCTATGGCCAGGGGCCCTGGAACGAACGCTGGGTCCGGATGGACCGCGCGACCGGCGGTCAAGAGCCCGCGCCGGCACCATCGTGACGAAGGTCCGGCGCATGGGGCCGCCAACGGGCACGGACGTCGGCACATATGGACGCGATCAACGTGCGCCAGGTCCGCGAGGCGTGACGAGCACCGGCTGACCTTGTCGCAGTGCGCCGATGCCGAGGAGGAGCCAGCCTCCCCCGAACGCTGTCATCGCGAGCACCGACAGGGCGCGGCCCACGTCGTCGGACACGAACCCCCCGCTGACGCCCATGAGGACCGGGACCACCGTCACGGCGCCGACCCCGAGGATCAGGGCCCCCAAGCGCGGCAGGGCATCGACGCGCCATGTCGCGAACGCGAACAGCCCGGAGCCGATGAGCATCCCCGCGACACCCACGATCCACACGTGCCACGAGCTCGGGGCGCCCAGGTAGGGCTGGTCGCCCACGGTCGCCATGCCGAGCACCCCCACGATGGACACGATGGCGCCGAGGGCCGGGACCAGGAACGCCGCCCAGACCAGCCGCGGATACCGCCGTGCCTGGAACGCGCTGAGCCCGGTGACCGCCACCAGCAGCAGGACCGTGGCGGCCAGGAGGAGCGCCATCCCGGAGGCTCCGGCGTCCGAAACGGTCACGGCCATGAAGAAGACGAGGAGCCACAGGATGCCACCGGCGATGGCGGCCCAGCCCCCGATCCTGCTGGACACGCTATGCCCCGGTGCCGGTGTGCCCCGGTCCCGCAGGTCGCGCAGGTGAAGCTGCGCGTCGAGGGCACCCAGCAGCACGTCTGCCACGTCGAACGGTCCGAGCGGGCGCTCGGCGAGGATCGCGGCGAACTCCTCCCCATACCGGGCTCGCCAGCGCGCCGGATAGCAGCGGAGGAGCAGCCCGATCATCCCGGGTCGGCCCCGAGCCGACGGAGACCGAGCGCCGCGAAGTCGGCCAGGCCGTGGAGCTGCTCCGCCAGGACCGTGCTGCCCTGTGCTGTGAGCCGGTAGGGTCGCCGCCGCTCCTGGGGCGGGAGCGCCTCGATGAGCCCTCGCTCCTCCAGGCGTGCGAGCGCGCCGTAGAGCGTGCCGGGACCCATCGGCCGGCCGGTCGCCGCCTCGACATCGACCATGATCGCGTATCCATGCCTGGGACCATCGCTCAGGCTGACGAGGATGAGGAGCGCGGGTTCGGCGAAGGAGCCGAGCTCGGGAAGCCTGGACGGCACGGATCACCTTCCATACGTGACGCGGTATATCGTGCCGCGCAGCATAGGGTCGAGTAGCCTGCGCGTCCAGCCATCACGGGGCGGCCGGCCCGGCCTCGATGACCCCGCAGGCGATCCGCGGGCCGGCGTCCCCGGTCGCTCGCGTGGCCGCATCGGGGCCTGGCACCATGACCGGCTGCGCGCTCGTGGCTGGCGACGCGGATGGCCCAGGTGCCTGGTAGCGGTCGGGAATGTTGGCGTAGTTGTCGGGGTTGGCATGCACGATGACCGCGGCGCCGACGATGTCCGCCACGGCGTACCGGTCCGTGCTGAACGTGGCCGACCCGGCGCCGTCCGCATTGACCAGCAGGACCGGCTGGTCCGCCGCGTGGTCAGGGTGGGTCGTGCCCCCCGGGTTGAGGTGCGGACCGGCCGACGTGAACGGCGCCACGCACTCGCCGACCGCATGGACGTGGAAGCCATGGAACCCCGGCGGCAGGCCGTGGACTGAGACCTCGACGGTCACGGTGCCGGCACCCTGCGTCCAGGTCACCGATCCGACTTCCGTGCCGTCGGCGGCCGCGACGGCCGCATGGGCGATCCCGGGATCGGGACTCTGGGCCTGCACCGCTCCGCCGAACGGGATGATGAGCGCCGCGCCGACGGCTGCGGCTCCGAGTCGGGTGTGCATCATTCGGTCCTTTCCTGCTCGATGGGTCTGGGATGTGCGGGTCAGGCGCCCGGTGACGCCGTGGGGACCATGGGTTCCACGACGATCCGGGTCGCGGCGGCGCTGATCGGGCCCAGCTGGCCCGAGGACGTGCCGACGGCGTCCACATGCTCGGTGGTGGCTTCGGCCGTCCAGGCGTCGCCGGCCGGGTCGAGCGTGACCTCGGCACGCACCGTCGCCGTCGCCACCGCTCCGTTCCCCACGTCGATCTGTGCCGTGATCGTCAGTGCTGCTGCGTCGTCGCCGGTCGGCTGCCAGACCCCGATCGCGACCGTGGTCTGGTCGGCCTGGAGCAGCGTGCCATCGGGGTGCACGACGAGCCGAGTCGGCGGCTCCGTGGCGTCGTTGGTGTTGGTATCCACGAGCCAGGCACCCACGAAGGGGTGTCCCTCGAACAAGGGCGCAGCAGCTTCCTGCGCGAGGGCGCTGGGCGCCACCAGCACGGTGGCCAGGACCGCGACAAGCGCCGCTGCGCTGAGCGATCGGTGCATCGGGACCCCCCCTTCGTCTGCTCGAATATCGCAACGCGATATATCGTAGCGCGACTTATAGCGGGCGGATCCTGTGCTGTCAAGCCCGCGGCCGGGACAGTCGCTGACCGACCATGGGCCCGAGCGGGATACGGGTGCCGCGTCAGTGGGGCCAGCCCCTGGTCAGAGCCGTTGCGCGAAGGACGTGGTGCCTTGTCGCAACCCTCGTCGTCGCTGGTGGGGGACACGTGGTCCAGCCATTCGTAGCGTGACCGCATCCCTCTGCTTTGAACGGGGGACCGCGACAAGGAGGACGAGTGGACAGACGTTCCTGGATGCGGCCGTTGGCGGTCGCGGCATCGGCTGGACTCCTCATCACATCGGGTGTCTCGGTGGCGGCCGCCGGACCCGACCACAAGGTCACCATCTGTCACCGCACCAACAGCATCGACAACCCCTACGTGCGCATCACCGTCGATCAGGACGCGGTCGACGGGGACCTGGGCAACGACAAGGGCAGGGGCGACCACTTCCTGGAGCACCAGGGCCCGGTCTTCGACCCGGCCAGGGACACCAGGAATGGTGGCGACTGGGGTGACATCATCCCGCCGATCGATGGCCGCCCAGGCCTCAACTGGCTTGAGGGCCAGGCGATCTACTACAACCTCTGCAACCTGCCGGACGGACCCGGCGGGGGCGGCGAAGGCATCGGGTGACTCCCCGCTGAGGCGTCGCATCTCCTGAAGGGCCGCGCGGCTCACGGCTGCGCGGCCCTTCCTGCTGTCATGCTCGGTCACCAGCGACGCTGGGACCCACGCCCCGCAGAAGCCGCAGAGGGTGACACGCGGTCCCCGTTGGGCTCTGTCGGACGGTCGACCGCTGCGTCTGTCGTGCTCGGCAGCACGTCTCCGGGTGAACACTGCCGTTGGTACCGCCGCAGTCTGACCGAAGGTACTCGGCTGGACCTGAAGCACCCGGATGAGCCGCGGTCTCAGTCGTGTCGAGAGGCGGTCATCCGACCGGCCTGGATGGCGGCATCGCCCGGGTATCCGGGCAGATCCATCGAGAGGGAGAACGAGGATGCAGCAGGGCACGAGGCTCCGGACCGCGCTGGGCGCGGCGACGGTAGCGATCCTGGCGGTGGCGATGCTGGCGCCAGCCGGCGCATCGGCGGCCGGCAACGGTCACGGTCAGGGCCAGGCCAACGGCCAGGGTCACTCCAATAGCCACGGCCAAGGCAACCGTCACGGTCAGGGCCAGGCCAACGGCCAGGGTCACTCCAATAGCCACGGCCAAGGCAACGGTCACGGTCACGGTCAGGGCCAGGCCAACGGCCACGGCCAGACCAACGACGGTGGCACCGCCGCCGACAGCGTCGGTCAGACGCCGGACGGTGCAGCGCCAGCCGGCACTCGTCCAGCCAAGGGTGGTCTCAAGCACGCGGCCATGCAGGCCTGCAAGAAGGGCGGCTGGCAGGGCCTCCAGCGAGAGGACGGGACCCGTTTCAGCAACCAGGGCCGATGCGTCAGCTATGCCGTCCACGGTGGGGTCCTCGTGCCGGTCGTCCCGGCTGTGACGATCTCGTTCGTGGTGTCACCGGTCGACGGCGTCTCCTGCGACGCAACGGCCACACTCGCTGACTTCGACCCAGCGACCGCGTACGTGGGCACGCTGCTGGTCGACACCGTGGCTGCCCCTCCTGTGCCCATCACCACGGACGCCCTCGGGGATGCCGTCGTCCCGCTGGCCCCCTTGGCGCCCCTGACCGCCTTCACTCCCGGCCAGACGCTCGACCTGACCGTCGATGGGGTCACCTCGGGGGACGTGACCGTGGCATGTGCCGTGGTCCCGGTCGTGCCGCTCGTGCCCGCGGTCTGACACCGCATCCTGGCGCAACCGAGGCGTCGCGTCGACCGTATCGGTCGGGACGCGGCGCCTCGTGCTGATTTGCACCGCCTCACGGGCCCGAGCGTCGGGCTACCTGTGCGGCGCGAGACCATTCGCTATGCGAAGAACCTGGCGATGGCCTCCGTGTCGTCGGAGAATGCCCAGCGCTCGCTGATCCGGCCGTTGCGGATGTGGTAGATCTCCGCTACGTGGTAGACGAGCGTCCTGCCGCCGCGGGTCGCTGTCGCATCCGCAAGCAGGATCGCGTGGTCGTCGTTGGCGAGGATGTCGTGGGTCGTCGCCGCGATGGTGTAGTCGACGTCCGCCATCCCCGCCCTGAGCTCCGCCTTGCCCCGCCGGGGCTCCTTCCTGCCGATCTCGTGCCACACGATGTCATCCGTGGTCAGCTCGTCGCCCACGCGCCCGATGGTCGCCGGGTCGCCGGTCTCGAATGCCTCCGTGAGCCTGCGCACGATGGCCACGCTGGGATGCTCCGACACGGGTCCGCCCTCCATGCCGACCCGCCAAACTGGGCGGGTCTGTCGCACGAGGCTACCCCGCGGTGCAAGAGAGGGATTCGTGCCTGGCAGACGCAGGCCCGTGTCAGGGGGCGAGCCGATAGAAGCGCAGGGTGTCATGCTCGATGTGGTCGAGCACCTGGACCTCGCGGAACCCCGCGTCCGTCGCGTACCCCCGGAACGTGTCAGGTCGCATCACGGTGCCCGTCGCCGCGGTGGCGTCGTCGTCCATCGCGGCGGGCAGGCAGACCAGGACGCTGAAGCCGTACATCAGCCGCTCGACAGCGTTACCCGGGGCGTGGAACGTGTCGGCCACACGCTCGTCCGCCACGATGAGCGTGCCGCCTGGTGCCAGGCCCCCACGGATGGCTTGGAGGACCTCCACGGGGCGGGACATGTCGTGGATCGCCTCGACCACGATCGCGAGGTCATATGGCCCCGCGTCTGCCATCGCCACCGCATCCTGGGCATGGAACCGCACTCGATCCGCGATGTCGCCCTGCAGGGCCAGGGCACGCGCGATGTCGATCGATGACGGGTCGGGGTCATAGCCATCGATGCGCACGTTCGGGTAGGCCCGGGCGATGGCCATCGACGCCCAGCCGACGCCGCAGGCGACATCGGCGACCCGCGCTGGCGGGTCTGCCACGAGCCGCTCGTGCACGTCCGCGATCGACGGCAGGTACTCGGTGGCGAGGCGCTGGCGTATCCACGGCCGGTTGAAGTCGCCTTGCGATTCGATCATATCCGGCCCGTAGTCCGACCACGGAACGCCACCACCCGTCCGGTACGCATCCAGGAGCAACGGCGTGGCCGAGATCGCGGCCACGGCGGCACGGGCGAGTGGCGCGATGGAGGCGAGGCTGTCGGGGTCGACGAGGGCCGCAGCGTGTGCGGCGGGAAGCACATATCGGCGGCCCGCAGCGGTCCCATCATCCCCGTCGAGCTCGAGGATGCCGCCGACGGCCTGCTGCTCGAGCCATTCGCGCGCGTACCGTTCTGCGATGCCGGTGCGTGTGGCCAGTCCAGCCGCGGTTGCCGGACCCGCGAGCGCGAGGTCGCGATACAGGCCGAGGCGGTCACCGATGTACACCGCGGCGACGTCCATCGCCCCGAGGGTCGCTTCGAACAGCCGCCCCACCAGGGCATCGGTCCGGTCGTCATCCGCGACTGGGATGTCCGGTGTTTCGCTCGCCAAGGTCCGGTCCTCCTGGGGATGCAGCGCACGGATGTCGGGCCAGGCATGCCGCAGCCGGCCTGTCCGTGCCCGGATCCATCATGGCTGGCGACAGGGTCGATGGGAAGTCGCGAAGCTGCTGGAACCGGTCAGCTGTCGTGGAGGTCGCGGACGAACGCCTGGGCGATCAACCCTTCACCCGGGTCCGACCGGAAGAAGCGGTCGACCGGGTAGTCGAACCGAGGCACGCGCCGGAATCCCGCGCGCTCGTACGCCCCAGTCCAGGTGGCGGAGGATGGCGGCACCGGTCCCCGGAGATCAGGACGCGATCAGGTCGGGTGCCTCGATAGGGATCACCACCGCGTCGAGCGTCGATCGGTGGTCACGGGCGAGCTCGGCGCCGACCCGCTCCACGACGTCGACCACCAGGGCGTTGCCCATCATGAACGCGCGCCTGCCCTCGGGCATGCCGGTATCGGTCCAGTCGTCCGGGAACCCGTTCAGTCGCTCGAGCTCACGCGGCGTGAGCCGGCGGAAGCGGCCGTCCCCGGTCTCGATGAGATGCTTGAAGCGCGACGGCGTGGCGCCGCCCTCCGCGGTGAGGATGGTGCGCGCGGGCCAGTCGGTCCGGTCGGGATACGGGATCGGCCCCTCGACGTAGAAGTACGGCGTCCCGGTCGCCTTGTGGACGCGCTGCTCCCGTTTGGCGCCCTTGAGGTACCGCCAGGTCGGTAGTTGCGACTCCGGGATGAAGTACCGCTCGGGAACGTCGCCCGGTGGCTCGAGGATGCCACCGAGGGTCTTGCGCGGACCCTCATGGTCCGGCTCGACGTCAAGCGTCCAGACACACCGATCCGAGAAGTACCCGGCACTCCGGAATGGGGTCTCGCCCTGCGACGAACCGAAGGACTCGGAGACCTCGGCAGGGTCCCCGTCGATGCGAAACGTCTCCGCGGTCGACAGGACGGGCCCGTGATGGATCGGCAGCGCACGCGCGAGCGTGCCCTCGTGGATGACCGCGTTCGGGTCACGTGGCTCGGCACCAGCGAGGCGGCCGACGAGGTAGACACGCCGCCGCTTCTGCGGGAAGCCGTAGTCCGCGGCGTTGACGACCCGCCACTCGACCTCATAGCCGAGGTCGCCCAGCGTGGTGAGCATGACCGCGAAGTCCCGCCCCCGCTGCGAGGCGGGCGACTTGAGCAACCGGTCCACGTTCTCGAGGAACAGGTATGGCGGGCGCTTGAGCGTCAGGAGCCGGTGGATCTGCCACCACAGGACACCCTTCTTCCCCTGGAGCCCGCGGGCCTGGTTGAGGGTCTTCGCCACCGAGTAGTCCTGGCAGGGGAAGCCACCGACGAGCAGCTCGTGGTCGGGGATGGTCCGCTCGCCGGCCTCGACGTCATCCATGACGCGCTCGAGGTCGGCGCACACGTGCTCGCCGCTGGGGAAGTGGCTGATGTAGCAGTCGAACGCGTGCTGCGTCCTGGTGGAGGGCTCCCACTGGTTCGCCCAGACGACGTCCCAGCCGGAGCGCTCGAGGGCGACACGGAAGCCGCCGACACCCGCGAACAGCTCCACGACGCGTGCTGTCACAGGGCTTCCATCCGGCACGGGCACGCCGGTGAGTCTAGCCGATCGAGCCGTGACGACGGCAAGCCGCGACCGGGTGGGGCCACGGGTCTACCCCGGCGCTGGTCGTCGTCGGGCGCGAGTCGTGTCGCTCGCCCAATGTCGCCTCGCTCGACCCAGACTCAGCTAGCTCCTTCGCTGTCGCTGGTTGTGTCATCTGCCGCGGCGTCCGGAGTCGCGTCGCCCTCGTTGCGCATCGACGACGCGAACGTCGTGGCCCGTTCAGCGACCGACTGGCTGATGACCTCCGTCCGGGCTCCGATCGAACGGGCCGCGGGGCCCGCCTTCTCGGCGGCCAGGGCCGCGAGCTCTGCCGCCTTCGCCGCGAACTCACGGGTCACCGGGGCGGAGAGCACCTGCTCGATGAGGTGCTGGACTTGCGCGAGGAGCCCTGGCGTGCCTGCCGCCGATGACGACTCGCCGCTTCCCTCCGGGGCATCAGCGCCCTGGGGCACCGCGGTGACCGGCGGCTCCGCCGCCGCTCCTGCAGCCTCGGGCATCTCCATGCCATGGTCCTGGCCTGGGGTCTCGTCCATCGCACACCTCGTCGCTGCGTCGGGACATGCCATCCCGGGTCCCATCATGGGCTCATCGGTGCCTGGGCGCCGGGCCAGAGGCGGCGGGTCCAGTGGCATCTGCTGTGTGTTGCGACGGTACCTGCGTTGCGTGTTGACAACAGGCCTGGTGGTACCCCAGAGCCATGTCCGAACGACATCGGTGGGGCCAGATTCCGTTCGTAGCGCCGCACGTCGTGGCGAAGAGGTCTGGGGCGATCCCGAAATGTCAACGCTCATCACCTGGCTGTCCGCCGCCGTCCGCCGCGACGAGGAGGGACAGGGTCTGGCCGAATACGCACTCATCCTGGCGCTCATCGCGATCGTCGTCATCGGCGCCGTGATCTTCCTGGGTGGCCAGATCAACACCATCATGAGCAACGTGGGCCAGAGCATCTAGCTCACATCGTCGGCATGAGCCGACGAAGCCGAAGAGGGCGGTGCTCCCCCGGAGCTCCGCCCTTCTTCATGTCCGGGGGCGCTTGGTCCCTGTCGGGGTCGAGACGACGCGGGGGCTCGCCCTGCCGTACGGTCAGTTGGGTGGTCGACCCCGGTTGCGCGCGTTGCCGGTCGCGATCGTGAGCGCGGCGACGACGAGGAAGCCGGCTGCGATGCCCAGGGCCACGACCAGCACGCGGTCGTATCCGCCATCGGCGGGATCGAGGAATGGATATGGATACCAACCGTCGATGGCACCCCGGATGAGGGTGAGCGCCGTCCAGGCCAACGGATACACGAGCCAGATCGATGCGTCCCGAAGGGCGAGCCGGGTCGCAGGCGGATCCATGAGCCAGTCGGCGATCATCACGATCGGGAAGAGCTTGTGCAGCACGAAGTCGACCCACGGCAGCTGGAGCTGTACGTCGACGTTGCCGAGAAGGACGATGACGACCACGAACGTCACCGTCAGGTACACCACGGACGCCCCACGCAGGAGGTCGGTGCGCCGATCCGACGGCATGCCGCGTCTGGCGATCAGCCAGGCGAACGCCGCGACGCCGATGAGGTTGCTCTGGATCGTGAAGAACGCGAAGAACCGGCTCGCGTCGAAGGCACCAGCGTTGACCAGTTCGATCGCCTGGGCCACGATCGCCGCGACGACGACCACGATGGTGCCCGTGCGGATCGCCAGCAGCAGTCGAATGCGGTCCACGGGCGGATGGTAGCTGGCCGTCTCACGCACCTTGGGGGCGTCCGTTCGAGGACAGAGGTCGCACCGCCGCGCACACGTATGTCCCGGACACAGAAGCGCCCGGAGGAACCTGAGCGACTCCGTCGGGCCTTGATGCGATCGCAGCCGCCTGGTTCGTTCTCTGGCCCCTTCGGGCAGGACCCATGATGCCCGGCATCGCGGGGGTCCGCTAGGGCACTATCCACGATCTGCTGTCCCATGGATGGCCGACTCTCCACATGTTCATGGCGATCGTGCACAGCCTGTGGACGGCCACCGAGGACATCACTGGCGCGGGGCGGCGTCGCGAGGGCTTGGAACCATCGACGGTCACGGGATGGCCCCATCGGGTCAGTGAGGTGCGGTCTGCTGGTGTGGATCGATGGTTCGATGCACGTCATCGAATTGCGATCCGATCCACAGGTGGCATTGCGGGACGCCGAGCTCAAGCTGCGGATGGCCTGGATCGCCGTCATGAAGGGCGGCGCTCGCGAGCGTCAGGTCCTCATCGAGGCAGCCCGCGAGTGCTTCCTCGCACGAGCGGCGGTCCGTGGCCGATATCGCGTCTTCCGGCCCTCCACGCGCACCTGACGCACCGCGGGTGGCCCGTTCCCGATGACACCGGGACGTGGTACAACCGATAGCGTCGTGGAAGGGGTGTGCGCATGGTCGTGATCTTCGGGTGGGGCGCGGGACAGGCCCAGGACCTCGGCGAGGTGGCCCCAGCCGTCTGCCCCAACTGTCGCAACCACGTCTTCATGCACCACATCCGGTCCGAGAAGAAGGTGAGCCTCTACTTCGTGCCGCTCATCCCGTACGGCACCGACGAGTACCTCTCCTGCCCCACCTGCCGCCAGGGCCTCCAGGTCCGGCCCGAGCAACGGACCGAGGTCCAGAGCATGCAGGCGGCGACATCCCAGTTCCGGCGGGGCAAATACCTCGCCGACGCGTACCAGAAGCGCGTCGAGCGGTTCTGGCTCTCGTTCGGCATCGCGCCATCTGGCAACCAGGTGGTGCATCCCGCCCCGACGGTCCCGCAACCGATAGCGCCGACACCCATAGCGCCCGCCGTGTCGCGACCGCCGCGACCACCCGCCGTGTCATCGGCGCCGTCTCCGGCACCCGAGCCATCGCTCGACGACCGGCTGCTGGAGCTGGCGAAGCTCCACGCCAAGGGGATCCTGACCGACGAGGAGTTCGCTGCGGCGAAGCGCCGCGTGCTCGGGATCTGAAGGGCGTGATGGCGCCCGCGCCACCCTCGGGGTCCATACTCCGCCGGTCCACCCCGTCATCGAGGCTCCGACATGTCCACGGAACACAACAAGGCCGTCGTCCGGCGGTTCGTCACGGAGGTGCTGGTCGGGGGCCAGGTCGAGCTCGTCGACGAGCTGCTCGGTGATCGATACCTGAACCGGGGCATGGGTGGCATGGATCGCGCGACCTTCAAGGGCTGGCTGGAGGTCGCATCTGCCGGGCCGGGTGGCCGGATGGAGATCATCGACCTCGTGGCGGAGGACGACGCGGTGGTCGCCCGCTTCACGTACGCCATCACGCTCCCCTCCGGGGAGGCGATCACGGCCCGGGGCCTGACCTACTACCGGCTCGCCGATGGTCGCATCATCGAGGATGACGCCATCACCTCCCCGGATCTGATGCAGGTCTTCGCCGCCCAGCTGCCGCCACCCGCGCCCTGACGCACGATCCGCGAGGTCGTGCCTGGTCATCGTCGCCCAGCCTGACCATCGGGCGACCGTGCCCCGGTCGGAGGTCTCAGGCCCCCGGCTGGATGACGCTCAGGCGCCGTGCGGGGCGAAGGACGGGCGTCGGACTGCCGATGGCCTGCGAGAGGGACCGGAAGCGCGTGACGGCGGCAGGGATGATGGAGTAGTGGATCCACGTCCCGCGGCGGTCCCCATTGACCCAGCCGGCATCCCTGAGCACCTTGAGGTGATGTGACAGGGTGGGCTGGCTGATGCCGGGGTTGCCCAGATCGCAGGCGCACACCTCGCCCAGATCGCTCAGCTGCCGGAGGATGGCAAGCCGCGTCGGGTCCGCCGCGGCCTGGAGGAGCAGCACGTCAGGGTCGGTCTGTCGCTTCACTCCCGGTATGGTATTGACAAGTGGCTATATAGTCAAGTCTCGATACAGTCCCGTAGGCCACGACCAGGAGACGAAGCCATGACCGACCAGGTCCACGAGATGGTCCGAGACCGCTATGCGAGGTCCGCCATCGCGGTCATGTCCACGGGCACGGCTTGCTGCACGGACGAGGAGGGCATCGGGGCCGAGCTGTACTCGACCCTGGAGCGCGACACGTTGCCGGACGCCGCGGTCCTTGCCTCGCTCGGTTGTGGCAACCCGACCGCCGTAGCCGATCTCCGAGAAGGGGACCGGGTGCTCGACCTCGGCTCCGGTGGCGGCATCGACGTCCTGCTCTCGGCCAAGCGGGTCGGGCCCACCGGTCGCGCCTTCGGCCTCGACATGACCGACGAGATGCTCGCCCTCGCCCAGCGGAACGCCGCCGAGGCGGGTGCCACGAACGTCGAGTTCCTCAAGGGCCACATCGAGGCGATCCCGCTGCCGGCTGACTCGGTCGACGTGGTCATCAGCAACTGTGTCGTGAACCTCGCGGCGGACAAGCCGGCCGTGTTCCGGGAGATCGCTCGTGTGCTCCGGCCGGGCGGCCGCATCGGCATCAGCGACATCGTGGCGGAGGACACCCTGACCACCCAGCAGCGGGCTGAGCGCGGCTCCTATGTCGGTTGCATCGCCGGCGCGCTGTCGTTCTCGGAGTTCGAGGCAGGGCTCGTGGCGGTGGGCCTGTCGGACGTGTCCGTCACGCCGACCCACGCGGTCGCCGAGGGGATGCACAGCGCCATCATCAAGGCCACCAAGCCGCGCTCGGCACGACCCGCCATCGAGATGATGCCGAGCGCCGGCCACAGCGATGCTGCTGGCGGCTGCTGCGGTGGCGGCTGCTGCTGAGATCCGGCCCGGACGGACCGCCAGGGAGACCCCGCTTGTCCGCCGACCCATCCGCGTGCTCTTCGTGTGCACCGGCAACTCGGCGCGCATCCAGATCGCGGAAGCCTTGCTCACCGGCATCGGCGGCGGCGACTTCGCGGCGTTCAGTGCCGGCACCGAGCGTCATCAACCAGGTGGTCGGCCTGCTCAAGCCCGACGCCAGCTCGATCCGGCTCGATAGGCACGACCTCAGGTCCTGGCGCTCACCATCGCGGTGCTCCGCTTCGACCTGCACCTCGTCGGCACTCCGCTCGTGGTGCCGGCATCCCTGCTCGTGGCTCTCACCGCGACCGGCATCGGCTATGCCATCGCGTCGCTGCTGCCACAGCAGCTCGCCAACCCGCTGACGCAGGTGCTGGTCGTATTCGTGCTCATGTTCTCGCCGCTGACCTTCCCGGTCGAGTGACTCCCGGACTGGCTGGCCACGGGCCACTGGTTCCTGCTCGTGAAGGCCATGGGGGAGGTGATCCGGGGGACGGTGGCGAGCAACCTGTTCCCCCTGTCCATCGAGCCGTTCCTGGTCCTGGGCGTCTGGTGCCTGGGCGGCTTCGGCATCACGTACTGGGCATCGAACCGACGCGGCTGACCCGCGGTCCGCGGCCGTGCCGGTCGAGCGGCTGCGCCCGTCAACCAGCCACGGGGTGGGTCACGGGCCGGCTGCTCTCGCGGACGATGAGCTCCGGCTCCAACAGGATCGTCCGGGGTTCCGGCGCCTTGGGAGGGCTGCGGCGCGCCGCGAGCCGCCGGATGGCGTCATCGACGCGATCGACCGCCAGCACACCGGCGTCGCGCAGCGGCTGATGCACCGTGGTCAACGGTGGCCAGAAGTGGGATCCTTCGGCCTGGTTGTCGACGCCGACCACGGACAGGTCCTCGGGCACCTTGCGTCCCAGCTCATGGGCGGCGTGGAGCGCTCCCAGGGCCATCTGGTCGTTGCTGGCGAAGACAGCGTCCATCGCAGGGAAGTCCGCAAGGAGTCGCTGGAGACCCCGCTCGCCGCTCGCCGCCGTCCAGTCGCCCTCGAAGACCGGGCCCAGCGCGTCCGGGGACCTGCTCGACGCGATCGTCTCGCGCCAGCCGGCCGCCCGCTCGCGTGCCTCCCACCAGCTCAGTGGCCCGGTGATGAGGCCGATCGTCCGGGCGCCGCCGGCGAGCAGGTGCTCGGTGGCGAGGCGACCGATGGCCCGATTGTCGATGCCGATCGAGGTCAGCGATGCCTGCCCGGCCATCCCTCCCACGAGCACGACGGGCACGGGCAGGTCCGGCGCGCGCTGGTGCGACCAGTCGAGGTTGCCGCCGACCTGGGGGATGGCCCAGATGACACCGTCGACCTGGCGTCCGAAGAGGCCGTTGAGGATCCCGTAGACATCGTCCGTCTCGGGCCGGTGTGCGAGGTTGAGCGTGATCGCGTAGCCCTTCTCGGCGGCCTGCTGGTCGATGCCCGTGAGGATGCGCGCCGGCCCGAAGTAGTCGAACCCGAACGCCACGACCCCGAGGACGTGGCTGCGTCCCTGGGTCAGGCCGCGCGCGAGCAGGTTGGGGGAGTAGCCGGTGTCGGCGATGATGCGCTGGATCCGTTCGTAGGTCTCCGGCGCGACATCGGGGCGGTCATTCAGGACCCGCGAGACGGTCTGCATGGACACGCCGGCGGCCTGTGCCACATCCTTGATGGTCACCCGGCCTCGATGCGTCATGACCCCCTCTGAGTGGCTGCGTCGGCGTGCCTGGACGGGCTCCGCAGGTCGCGGGACCGCTCGCCAGGGCGCGAGTCGGTCACCAGCGAGCGCGACCGGCTGCAGACGGCCCGGCAGCCCCCGTATCGCTCACGGCACGTGCGGACGATGCGATGTTAGCGTTCCCGTTAGCGGTACCGGACACGATATCAGAGGCATGCACACGGGCGCAAGGTCCCTGACGGGGAGAGGACGTCGCGCGCTCATCGAAGATAGAGGCGGAACAGGTCCCAGTTCTCGGCCGCATAGTAGATGGCCACGGCAACGAGCAGGAGTCCGCCGATCCACTCCATCGTCCGCCCGTGCCGGCCCGCCAGCCCGGTCATGCGCCGCTGCTGCGCCGCGGCGTAGCAGCCACTTCGCGGTCCGTCGCACGTCGCCAGCGCGCATCTGGACCCACCTGCGGCAACCGACCCCAGGAGTTCGATATCCGGTGTGAACGCACCAGTCGCCTGGACGAGACCCGACCCTGCCGCCGCTGGTGGGGCCTCTGTCTCCTCTCGCCGTTAACGCTAACGGGAACGATAACACCCTAGCATCGGCGCCGCGCGGCCGTCAAGACCTCCGGAGCGTTGACCGCGACGACGGGTGTGCCACGATTCCGACCGTCTTGGCCACACGAAGGAGACGGCGCGCGATGGACGAGCGACAGGGCGTCCGCCAGGCTGGCGGCACGGATGGGGTGGCAAGGGTCGATGAGGCCGGCGGTCAGCCGGTCCTCGACCTGACCGACGCACGGGCCATCTCGATGCTCGCAGCCGTGATGACGTTCGGCGCCGGGCTCGAGGTCCGGTTCCCGTCCGGCTCGACCGCCGGAGGCTCGCCGAGGTCGTGACTCGACCGTGTCGAGCCGCGGCTCAACCGGAGGTCGTCACCGGGATCCCACGGGACAGCGGGTGGGCGCCATCGGGCGCACTCGGGCGGAAGAGCGGCTCCCAGGGTGGCCGATGAGCGCAGAGCAATGACGGCACGACATGCGCATCGACCGGTCGTGATAGCAGGAAGCCCTGACCCAGATCGCAACCGAGTGAGCGAACGAGGTCAAGCTGCGCGGGAGTCTCGATGCCTTCCGCGACGATGATCGCCCCCAGGGCCGCCCCGACGTCCACCATGCCGCGCAACAGCCTGGTGCCGCGTTGGTTGCCTACCGCGCCGAGCACGAAGGATCGATCCAGCTTGAGGGTGTCGACGGGGAAGTCCCGCAGGTAGCCAAAGGACGAGTAGCCCGTGCCGAAGTCGTCGATGGCGAAACGGATGCCCGACGCCCGGAGCCGCAGGATCATGTCGTGGATGGAGGCACTGTCGCGGACCAGCACGTGCTCCGTGATCTCCAACTCCAGGGTGGATCGTGCGATCCCGGCATTCTTTACGATCGCTTCCACATCCGACGCGAAGGTTGGTCGCTCGACCTGCCGCGCGGATAGGTTGACGGCGATCCGGAGCGCGCTCGCGCCCGGCAGGCGCTGCCACTCCCTGAGGCGTTCGCACGCTTCCTCGAGGACCCACCGCCCGAGCTGGACGATGTCACCGGTCTCCTCGGCGAGGCCGATGAAGTCGTCCGGCATGCGCCTGCCACGCTCCGGGTCGTGCCACCGCACCAGCGCCTCCAGGCCCTGGATCGTGCCGCTCGGCGCATCGCCGGCCGATGCTTCGCCGAGACCGCTGTGGAGCCTGACAAGGGGCTGGAACTGCAGGCGTAGCTCCTGCCGTTCGACGACCCCGCCGAGGGCACGCTTGACCGCGCGCCGCTCCTCCGCCGCCATTCGTTGGGATGGGTGGTAGACCATGACCGCGCCGTGATGCCCGCGCTTGGAGGTGTACATGGCATGATCGGCGTTGCGGAGCAGCGCGTCAGCGGTCTCGCCGCCACCGCCGCTGAATGCGATCCCGATGCTGGCCTGGATCGACGCGCCGCCGCCCGGCATCGCCAGTGAACCAGCCGCCGCCGACCTTAGCCGCTCAGCGATGTCGACGGCCTCCAGGCGATCGCTGACACCTTCGAGCAGCACGGCGAACTCGTCGCCGCCGACCCGGGCGACCGTGTCGCCAGCACGGATGATCGCTCGGAGGCGATCGGCAACGGCTCTAAGGACCTGGTCCCCGTATGCGTGGCCGTGGCGGTCGTTGATCGACTTGAACCGGTCGATATCCAGATAGATGACCGCAGTCAACGACGGCTCGCGCTCCTCCCGCACCATCGCGTGCTCCAGCCGGTCCATGAACAGGGTCCGGTTGCTGAGGCCGGTCAATCCGTCGTGAAGGGCCATGAACCGCGCGTCCTCGTCCGCGAGGGCGTAGCGACGGATGATGGCGAGGACGAGGCCCATGATGATCGCCGTGCCCAGGACGCTGAGGGCTAGGTCAGCCGGTCCGGGAGCTCGCCCGCTTCTCGCCGTCAGGAGCAGGCCCGCGGCCAGCACATAGGCCGCGCCGTAGGCCCATATCGCCATCGAGTAGCGCAGGAGACCCCGCCGGCTCACGAATGGCGCGGCTACGAAGACCGGGATCAGGCTCGCCATCGCGATGGTGGTCGCGAGCTCGGGCACCACGGGCAGGAGCAGGATCATGCCGACGAACAGGCCGACGGCCATGCGGGCGATGAGGCGGACCTCGGTGCCCGCCTTGGCGAGCCGACGACTCAACAGCAGCCATCCGCTGATGGCGGCCATGATGAGCGCGAGCCAGACGAGCGCTGCCCCTCCCGTGGCGATCGCCAGGACGAAGGCTGCGAGTCCGGCGGACATCGTGCAGAGCGACCCGATGAGCCCGAGTCGACGCAGCCAGGCGATGTCGTGCTGGGGGTAGTCGACGGGAGTCTGGGATGGGGCGTCCAGGGTTCGGGTCACGTGGCAGGTCCGGGTCGCAGCGGGGTGCACCTCCAAGGAGTCACCATCCAGCCTACGCACGCTCGCACCTCCCGCCATCGGACATTCGTACGGCCGCGTCACCGAGATATCCGCCATCCGCCGCGAGTCGGGTAGCCCCCGCGGCACGACCCTCATACCCTATGGACCCTCGGTGGACCAAAGCGTGCATCACCGAGACGGACGAGAGGAGACGAGATGCGGCGATGGTCCAGGGTGGCGATCCTGTGCGGCGTGCTCGCCGTGGCCCTCCCCGGCGCGACGCTCGGGCAGTCACCGGGTGCCGGATCGCCGCCTCCCGTGACCTATCCGAGCTCGATCGTGGTCATCGGTCATTCGGGTGCGACGGGCTACGACTCAGATCCATCCCGCCCTGGGCAGGACATCAACGCCAACTCGTGGGCGACCGGCACGAACCCGAACGTCGACAGCGTCTACCTGCGCGTGCTCGACAGGAACGCCGCTGTCGAGGGGAACGTCCACAACCTGGCCATCGACGGCTCGGGGGTCGAGAGCCTCATCGGGCAGGCGACGCGGGCGGTCGCGGTCACACCGGCACCCGAGCTAGTGCTGGTGCAGTCGATCGACAACGACATCAGATGTGACGGCACGGACGAGGCGAACGACGAGCCGTTCCGCGCCCACCTGACGAACGCGATGGACATCCTCACCGCGGGCCTCCCGGACGCGGAGATCTTCGTCGTGAGCCAGTGGGCGGATGTGGCCACGTACGACCGGGTCGCCGTGCCGCTTCGGCCGCAGCAGTTCGCGGGCGATGGCCCGTGTGACGTCGTGGACCCGACGACGATGCAGGCCGACCCGGCGAAGGAAGCCTATCTCCAGGGTCTGGTGGACGCCTACTTCGGCATCATCACGGACGTCTGCGCGAGATACCCGACGTGCCGCACGGATGGCGGCGCGAACCAGCGGATGGCCCTCGTGGCGCAGGACCTCAGCCGGGACATGAACCACCTGTCCGTGTCGGGGCACGCCAAGATGGCCGCCATCGAGTTCGAGGCGCTCTACGGCGCGGAGGGCGGCGACTGAGAAGGGTCTGTTCTCGAGGGCGCCCCGACATCGCCGTCGTGCCGGCCGCCCTGCTCGGCCCTGACCACCGGTGTCGATGCGCCTACGGAGCGGTGCCGCAGATCCCCGAGGGTGAGCCGCCATGCGTTGACACGTTCCCGGTCCATGTGTTGGCCGTGCCACTCGTGCCGCCACCGCTGCTCTGGTCGACGCAGAACGCACCCAGGCCGGTGAGCGTGTTGCCCCGGAAGCGATTGCCCGTGGAGGTGCTGTCGAGGGAGAACCCGACCTCCTGTGACCGGATGGTGTTCTGGCGCACGGTCGAGCCCGTGGTCCCCTGGAACACGAGCCCTGCATAGGCGTTCGAGACGTCGTTGTGGCGCACGGTGAGGTCACGGGCCGCCTCACCCTCGACCCCGACCACGACGCGGCGGATGAGGTTGTCGCGGATGGTGATGGGCCCGTTCGTCTGGGGCGAGCTGTCGATGTCCGCCAGGACCGCGACACCAGCGTAGAAGACGGCACCACTCTGGGGGCCCGATGAGGAACCCTGGATGACGTTGTCCGTGGCGCTGCCTCGTGCCCGACCCAGGAACCCGATGCCGAACTGGGCGCCCTCGAGAGCAGTGACGGACGAGGCGGCCGTGGACTGGTGCCCAAAGTACGCGCGAATCGAGTTGTGCGAGACATGCATCTCCACGTGGCCGCCGACCGCGAACGCCACGACGCCACCGAAGCGGGCGTCACGGACCTCGTTGTAGGCGATGATGGCGCTCGCGGCGGACGATGGGGAGCCATTCGGCTGCCCGTTCTGGATGCTATTGACGACCGCGACGCCGAGTGCCTGGCTGCAGGCTTCCGTGCCGTCGGAGCCGGGTGCCAGCAGCCGGTTGCCCCGGATCGATGTCCGGCGCGACCCAAGGATGGCGATCGTGACGTCGGTCGGGTCGCATGGGGCAGCGGTACGGGTCAGGACCTTGAAACCAAGGATGCTGACGTCGTCGACATGCTCGATGAGCACCAGGTACCCGAAGCCCAGTGGCCTCGCGATATGCGCGGGTCCCCGGATGATCGCCCCGAAGGGCTGCGACGACCGGATGGTCAGACCGTCGCGGTGGCCGCGAACGCGAACCTGACCGACGTAGGTGCCCGGACACACGACCACGATGTCGTCAGCGCTGCTCGAGTCGACCGCGGACTGGATGGATGTCGCGGCGTGCGCTGGACCGCCACACCCGTTCGGGCCGGCGTGACCGTCGTCATCCACCCAACGGGTGGTCGTGCCAGCCGCGGTGACGGGTGTCGCGATGGCCGCAAGGGCGATCGCGAACGTGACCGCCGCTGCGGCCAGCCTCCTGATGTCGTGCATGGATCACCTACCCTGCTCGTGATGCACGTCCCGGGACTGCAGCAGACCCTAGTCAACCGGTCGTCACGCCAGACCGGGACGACGGTCAGGTCCACGATGGCCGAAGGTCCGGCGGGAACGACCCGCGCTGGCAAGGCGCAGGGCCGGGGCGCCCCACACGTGGGGCCCTCACGCGTGGAACGGACACCCACTGGCGAGATGCCACGACGGCTCCCGGTCCGATGCCGCCGGCTTGGCGTTCATCGCGGCGAACTGACGCCGATCGTCGTCCGCCTCCGACGCCCTCAGCACCTTGCCCTGGAGCGCCGGTTGGCACTCCGCTCCGGGCATGTACCAATGCCAGGGATACCTCTCGGCATCCACGAGTCCGTCCATCCGGTTAGCCCCGTCGCTTGGAGAAGCAGTCGGTGCAGTACACCGGCTTGCCGTTCGTGGGCTGGAACGGCACCTTGGCGAGCTGACCGCAGCCGGAACACGTCGCGTCGAACATCTGTCGTGCACCGCGATCCGAGTAACCGCCCCCACCACCCGACGAGTAGCCACCGCCGGAGCCGTAGCTGCTCCCGCCACCGGAGGAGTAACTACCAGCGCCAACGGAGCTCCGCTCAGCGCCGGACGAGTAGCCGCCGCCGGAGGCGTAACCGCCCGAGTTGCTGCTCCCACCGGCATCGCCGCGCTGGGCCTTCCGGATCTGCCGGCAGGCGGCGCATCGGCGCGGCTCGCTGAAATTCCGCTCGGCGTAGAAATCCTGCTCGCTCGCGGTGAATGTGAACTGCTGGCTGCAGTCGGCGCAGGTCAAGCCACGGTCCATCGACACGATCATCCATCTCCTCTGGGATACATCCCGGCTCCCGCGACCTGTCTCGCGCGGGCCGTGAGAGGAGTGATCGTGTACCGGACGTCGCCATCGTCCGGCGACTCCGGACGATCAGGCGAGGGCGGGTATCGTACCTGAAGGCCACAGTCGCAACAGGCCCGGGTCAGCACGGCTCCCGCGCACCGCACCGGCTTCGGCGCATGATTCGCGAGGGGGGCACAGGCCCGAAGGAGGTCCGATGATGCGACCCCGCCCCATCCTGGTGTGCGCCGCGGTCATGACCCTGGCGCTCGCCACCAGCTCCGTCGCGCAGTCACCCTCCCCGGCGCTCCCGTTCGGCATGACCCACTACCGGACGTGCATCTCGTTCACCGGGCCGGACATCCCCATGGACCCGAAGACCTTCGTGAACGGCGTCAGGGGCGGCCAGATCAGCGTCACGGGGCTCGGTTGCGACGAGGCGTCACCGTCGCAGGCGCCAAGCCCGAGCGCGGCGGCGGACGCTGTCGGGTCGCTGACCGCCGACGATCTGGTCGCCTTCGTGGGCGACCGCCATCCCGGCGATGCACCGGTCACCGTCGTCGCCGAGGCGTCGGTGCTCCGAGACATCGCGCACGACGGCTCCGACTGCGAGCCCGCCATGACCGCATCGACCTGTCGCTTCGGCGTGCTCGGGGGCGTCGGCAGCGACCAGCCGGTCGCAGTCATCGCCGATCCGGTGGTCGCGGAGCTGTATCAGCGCTCGGGACCTTCGATCGAGGGCCTGCTCGGCTTCACCATCGACGACGACGGGCTGCAATTCCTGGGCAGGGTGGTGCCGGCTCCCGAGGGCGGGACCTGGCCCGTGACCGCGGATGTGATGGCGGTCGCGGCCGACCACGTCAATGCGGGTCAGCTCGTGGCGGTCGAGGGCTGGCTCACCGTGCTCGGCTGGGGCGTGCCATGCCCGGCACCACCGCCCGGCACCCGGGACGCGGCCGACTCACCCTTCGTCCGTTGTCCGGCTGGCTGGATCCTGCCGGACGCGGACCTGCCCGACCAGGGACCTGGCATGACCTCCCTCCAGCCATCGGGCTTCGGCATCCCCGTCCAGTACGGCGCGTACCAGCGGTTCGCGCCCGATGCGGCGGAGCCGGTGGACTTCATGGCTCCTCCGAGACTGGGCACGTACCTCCTGCGCCACGTCGCCCGGGACGGCGGACCGCCGACCGCCTGGCAGGTCGCCGGGCGCCTCTAGCCGACAGCTCTCCCTGCTCTTCCCGCAGGGCACCCGCCGGAGTCTGGCCGAGGCCGCTCCCTCGTGCTGATCGCCGCCGGCAGGTATGCAGCACATGCACACGAGGCGTGCACCCGTGACGATCCGGCACCTAGGTCAGGGTCGGCGGCCTCGTTGTCGCGCACCAGACGTGTGGTCACGACGCGCGAGGGTCCTTCTTGGGACCCATGCGGTCAGGGTCACGCCTCAGGGATGGGTCGCAGGGCCGTCCCTGACGGGTCATCTCGTCATTGGTGCACGCCTGCCGTGAACCCGGCCCTCGGCGGCCGCCAGGGAGCGAACGACGGGTGGCCGCGCGACCGACAAGTCGACGGCTGGGGTGTCAGCCGGCGATCTCGCGCCGCTCCCGGCGCTCGGTACCCTCGAGGATGGCTTCCTCCCGATACCAGGCGTGGGTCCGGCGGCAGGAATCGCAGAGCACGATCGTCGAACGCGGCAGGCGGCTCCGGAATCCGCGCGAGCCATCGCTCTCGTAGCCCGTCGGGATGAGGTGCTCGGTCATCGGGCAACGGACCATCACGCGCGGCAACCGACCGACCTCCTCCTGGAACCGCGGCGGATCGCGCCGGGTATCGCCATCGTCACCACGCCGCGTGCTCCATGCAGACCCATACGTCACGTATGAGGCATACGGATGCCGGAAGTTTCGATCTGCGATGGAGCCGCAACATCGGGGACCGGCGCATCACGGGCCGCGTACGGAGACATGGGTGATCTCAGTGCCCGAAGTGTTCCCGCATCGCGCTCAGCGGTCGTAGCGCCGTGAGCAGGTCAGCATCCGGTGTCGGCCATCGGGGAGGCGCTCGAACGTCATGCGCAGCTCGCGGGAGGCGGACACGGACCACGATTCCTCGCGATCGCCGTGCAGCTGGTGGACCCGAAGGGATGGATGACGCTCGTCCTGGTCCAGGAGGCGGAGTGCCTTGAGGAACGACTTGCGCTCGGCCGGGCTGAAGTCACGGTTGGAGAATGTCGCCAGGAAGGTCTCCGTGAAGTCGATGGTCGCGTAGGAGCCGCCCGTCACGGGGCTCACTTCCCCAGCGCGGCCAGCTCATCCTCGCTGAGCGTTCGGACGCTTCCATCGCGGGAGTCCGCGTGCGCTTGCGCCAGGAGCTCGCGGTGTCCCGGCGTGTACGCCCACGCATCCTCCCGACGGAGCACGAGCACTGGGCGCAGGGTCAGGACGTCCCGCTCTGCGTCCACCTCGAGCTCGAGCTCGGTCTCCCCGACGATCCCCAGCGCACGCCGGCTCTCCACCGGGAGCGTCAGCCGGCCCTCGCTGCTGACGGTCACGGTCTTCATCGGTCGACTGTAGCAGCCTCTTCGTCGATTCGACAAGTCGTCGAGTTGCCAGAACGCCGGACCGCCGACGAGATCTGGTGGCGCTTCCTGGCCGACCTGGCAGCCCTCGGCCCGTTCACTCCTGGGGTTCGGCCCCCTGGAGCATCGTGCCATCGGTCGCGAGCGAACGGACCGCCACCAGCCGATCGGTGCCCGGCCACCACGCCACGAACCGGCCGCCACCGATGGTCGCCCGGAGCTTCAGCCCGGATGCTGTCTCGACCTCGACCGCAGCGGCGGCCGGGTCCACCGCGCCGGTCACCATGCCCGGCGGACCAGGCTCGATGCCCTCCAATGCGAGCGGTCCATCGAGCACCACTTCCCGCCAGGCACCGTAGGGGCTCTGGAGCGTGCCATCCGGCGTCCGACCGATGAAGCAGTACGCGGTGGACTCGCCCGTCCAGAGGAAGGCGGCGCCATCGGGACCGCGCTGGTACTGGAGCAGCGCACCGGTCCGGAGCAGTTGCTGCACGTCGTTGCCCGTGAGGTTGTCCCCGCAGGCCGGCCCGGCGGCGGCGAGGAACGCGGGATCCGGGGTCGTCGGCTCGGCGGTCCAACCCGCCGGGCGTCGCCCGAGGGTGTCATCCGAGGCGCCCGGCTCGCCTCCGAGCGTGTACGTGTCGACCTGGCCCGAACCCATCCGCAGCAGGGCGCAGCCACTGGTCGCTCCCAGCACGAAGGCCAGCACGGCGGGCACACAGAGCCGTCTTATCCGAGACATCACTTCGCGTCCCTCGCTTCGGTCGGCCCTGCCTAAGGGACGGCAGGCGGTCGTACCTACTTCGCGACCGTGGCGCACGCAGACGTGCCGTCGAGGGTGTAGCAGACACTCACGACCGCGCCGGCCTCGACCGTCATGGAGTCGATCGTCGCCCCCGGATGCTGCGCCAGGAAGGTCCGGCCCCCGGCCTCCGCGATGGTCGTGCAACCGTGTGCGTCGATCTCGAAGCTCTGGTCCCCCGATGCGACCTGCACCGGGCCCGAGTTGCACGTGATGCGATAGCCGGCGGGGTCCGTGAACGACATGCTGCCGCTCATCGAGGAGACCTGCAGCAACGCGCAGCCACTCAATATCGGCACCACGATGAGCGTGGCGAGCGACCGCATGCGGTCACCATACGCCGTCGGTCCAAGCGGCGGTGCGTGCGTGCCGGACTCCAGCCGGCCAGGTCCGGCGCGCACGAGCGAATCGCTATGGCGCCATCGGGCTCATGAGCTGGAAGTAGTTGCCGTCTGGGTCCGCGAACGTGGCGATGTTCGTGGCGCCCTGGGCCTCGAAGACATACGGCTCCTTGACGACGATGGCGCCCGCCGCCTTGAGCCGCTCGAAGTCACCGGGAACGTCCAACGATTCGATGTTCCAGATGATCCGTCCGGGCTGGAGGCTCTTGCCCGTCACCTCCGAGTGCGGCCCGACTCCAACGAATCCACGGCCGATGGCCCAGCCGGCATAGGTCCCGTCCGTCATCTGCGGCTCGCCGAAGAGCCGGGTGTAGTACTCGATGAGCCTGCCGGTGTCCTCGGACCCGATGAGGATGCTGTTGAAGTCCATGACCATCTCCTTGTAGGGGACGCCGAGTATCCCAGAGATGTCGACCGGTATGATCCGCGGGATGTCATCCGGCGCGGCCCAGGATGTTGGCGGACATACCGACTCCCCCACGGCGTGGGTTCCTGTTCGCGGACGATCGCGCAGCTGCACAGCGGCGAAGCCACGACGCCACGCGGTCAGGTAGGCGAGCCGGGTGCCGGCCGGTGTCAGCGGGGGTGCGGCCACCTGCCACGGCAGGCCGCCGGGCACCGGATCCGCGGGCGCCGCGACCAGCGACGGGGTCGGTGCTGCCGACGCTCCCTGGGTCGCCACCGGCGACGATCTTACCCGAACGCCGGGAGCGACATAGCGGCGACCGACACGAGCATCAGCGCGACCAGCGGCGCTCCGGACCGCCGCCGCCTCATGTCGCCCTCCCCCGCACGCCGCAAGGACGTCCAGGCGCCCAGCCTGTCACGGACGGCGTGGTCCTCGCGATCCTCGGACATCGTGCACGCCGTCGACCCGGGCGCGACGGTCGACGCCGCGAAGATCGAGTGAATCGGCACCCGTCATCCGTCGATACTGGGTGAGGCGGGCACCAGCCCGCCAGCGCGGGGCGACGATGCAGGGTGACCTGGTCCGGCGGGCACAGCACGGCGACGCGGATGCGTTCGACGTCCTCGCGGGTGACGCGTACGACCGGCTGTTCGCCCTCGCCCATCGGATCCTCAGGGATGGGGACAGCAGCGACGATGCCGTGCAGGAGTGCCTGGTGATGGCTTGTCGAGCGCGCATGCGCGCGTGCGTTCGACCCGCCAGCGCCGGGGCTGGCTGGTGACACTCAGAGGTGGCACGATGGAAACGACCTGGCGCGCACACGATGTGCACCTGCCAGCACGACTGCAGGTCGCGCTGCTGAACCTGACGCTCGTGCTCGCGGCTGTGGCCGGAGCAGTCCTGGTGGGGGCGCAGCTCCTGAGGACGGCCGGTCCTGATCGGTTGCCCCCCGTCATGCCCGCGTTCGCCATGCCGCCGACCGCGTGCCCCGAGGGTACGGACCTGCCCAGTGGCGACATCGCGACCATCGCGGGGACCGGCGTGATCGCCAGCACGGGCGACGGCGGTGCCGCGCTCGCGGCCGCGATCGCATCCTCATACAACATGATCGCGGTCGGCCCCGACGATGCCATCTACCTGTCGGACAGCGCCGTCATCCGGCGCATCACGTCCGACGGCCGCATCACGGCGGTGGCCGGACCAACGACCCACGCGCCGTTCGTGACCCCGACAGGCCTGGCGTTCGCGGCGGACGGCAGCCTCTACATCGCGGACTTCACGACGAGCCACATCTGGAAGCTCGCTGAGGACGATCGATCACCAGCGTCGCTGGTACGGGTGTCAGTGGCTCGGCAGGCAACGACGGACCGGCCACCGAAGCCCAGATCCAGCCCGCGCAGGTCGCTGTCGGTCCGCTTGGTGACCTCTACTTCGATGACTCCAACAGCTACCGGACCGTCGACCCCGCGGGCATCATCCGGGCGTTCGCCGGGACCGGCCAGGTCGGCTTCTCTGGCGACGATGGCCCGGCGGTCGACGCCAGGCTTGCCACCAATGTGCTGGGGGTCGTCGCCGATGCGCAGGGCAACGTCTATGTCGGGGACCCGGACAACCATCGCATCCGGCGGGTGGATCCAGCGGGCATCGTCACCACGTTCGCAGGGACCGGCCTGCCGGGCTACTCGGGTGACGGCAATCAGGCCGCGCAGGCTCAGATCGACCATCCGGTCACCATCACGGTCGACGATCTGGGCAACGTGTACTTCGCCGACCAGGGCAACTCGACGGTCCGGATGGTGGACCCGCACCGGGTGATCAGCACGGTTGCCGGCACAGGCCGCCCGGGTTTCTCCGGGGACTGCGGGCCAGCGACCACGGCGCAGCTCAACCGCCCTTACGGCCTCGCGGTCCGGGATGGCGTGGTGCTCATCGGGGACGAGGGGAACCACCGCATCCGCATGGTCGTGCCGTAGCCAAGGGGTCGGGGCCGACTCGGCTCCGACCCGCGCCCCTACGACCCCGCCAGCTCCAGGACGCCGTCGATCATGAACTGCACGGCGAGGGCCGCAAGGATGATGCCCAGCATCCGCGTGCTCACCGCCCGGCCGGTTACCCCCAGGATCGTCGAGATGCGATCCGCAGCCAGGAAGCCCCGAAGCAGGCGAGCATCACCAGGGCGGCGACGGCGAAGAGGCCCGCGGAGTAGGTCCAGCTGGCCTCCGGTCCGACCCGCCAGGAGGATCATCGCGGTGATGGCGCCCGGGCCCGCGATGAGCGGGATGGCCAGCGGGAACGCGGCGATGTTCTTGACATGGTCGACGCGCACCGCGATGTCAGCCGTCGCCTCCAACCGCGGGCCGAGCCGGTCGAACACCATCTCCCACGCCGACCACAGCAGCAGCAGGCCGCCCGCGATGCGGAACGCTGAAAGGGAGATACCCAGCAGGTCCAGCAGTCTCGCCCCGCCGAGTCCGACCGCCACCAGGATCACGAACGCGATGAGCGGTCCGCGCCACGCCACCTCGCGCCGCTCGTCGTCACTCATGCCATGGGTGAGGCCGAGGAAGAGCGCGCTCAGCAGCAGCGGGTCGGCGACGACCAGCAGCGTGGCCAGGGACGAGGTGACGTAGTCGATCACCGGCGCAGCGTACCAAGTGGGTCCGTAGCCCTTCCGGCCTATTGGCGGGTACGCACCGGAGGCGCATCCTGCGCCGCATGCCACAGCAGCCGCGCGTGCGGTCGTATGAAGGCCTCTACCGGTCGCAGGCGGATGACCTGTTCCGCGCGGACGCGGACGAGGCAGCGCTCCATGGCTGGTATCCGGCGACCGAGGAATGGCTCCACGGCACCCTCGTCGTGACGTACGAGCGCGGCAAGCGGCCGAAACCGACCCCTGGCGCGGACGCGCCCCGTGTCGGCCGATCGCGGCCATCAGTGGTGCGCATGACCGCCTGGGTCATCGCGTTGCTCGTGGTCATCCCGGTGCTGTCCTTCGTGGGTGTCGCGCTCGTCAACCTCAGCCAGCACGGGTCGATCATCGCGCCCTGATGCGGCCGGCCCCGGACCCGGTCAGGCCGCGGCGTCCCCCGATCCGGCGGCGCCTGGGTGGCCACCACCGTCCGTCCGGCCCGGGGTGCCGGTCGGGTTGCGGCGGGTGCCCGGCGGAGGGCGACCGCGAGCACGATGCGGTAGATGGTCAGGAAGACCACCGTCGCGGTCAGCAGCAGGTAGCCCCAGAAGGCCCACGGGGCGCCCGTGTCGGTGCCCGCCATGAGGCCATGTGCCGGGCGCCGAGGAAGGCGAGGAACGTCACGTAGTGGAGGGTCCGCCAGCGCTTCGGCCGATGCGCTTGCGCAGCGAGAAGCTCGCGATGACGACGATGGTGAGCACCAGCGACAGCTGCCCGAGGCCGACCCACAGCGGCCGGTGGCCCCGTGAAGGGGAGCAGCAGCTCGGCGATGGTGAACGGCACGCTGTGGTCGAGCGTGAGCATCGCGGCGTGGACGAGGGCGAGCCCGAGGCCGATGGCCGAGAGGTCCTGGTGGAGCGTGAACGAGACCGTCCGGTGGGCGAACGCGTCGAGGATGCCGGTCGAGAGCAGCAGGCCGTAGATGACCGAGCCGGCGAGCACGAGGTAGGCGAGGAGGCCGAGCAGCCGGGTGGCGTACCAGGGGATGCGCTCCTGCTCCGCGGTCACCCAGGTGCGCACGGCATCGAGGGCACCGCCGCCGGTCGCGGCGAGGACCACGACGATGGCCGCGAGGAACACCGCCCAGCGGAGCGGCCGGGTCCGGGGGTCGAGGCCGCGGTACCTCATGCCAGCCAGCCGAGGGTGCCGGGGGTCGCGACCGTGCCGCCGGAGTCCAGCAGCAGGATGGCGCCCCGGTCGCAGCGTCGGCGTCGCGTCCGAGCCGGTTGGCCATCGCCGACGTCTCCTCGGGCGTGAACAGCAGGTCGTCCTGGGTGATCTCCACCAGGCGGGCGGCCGCGCGCAGCCGTGACAGCCGGACGGGGAGCGCATGGCGAGCGGCGAGGACGAGATGGGCGTTGTCGGGCAGGCCGCGGATGAGACGATCGATCAGCTCGGCCCCCGACGAACCGGGCCGTACCTCGTGGGCGTCGTCGAGCACGATGCACACGTCGATGGGGAAGTACGCGGCGACGGTGTCGGCGATCTGCGCGGCCGGATCCTGGTAGCGGCTCGGTGCGTCGAGCGCCGTGAGCACGGCGCGCCCGAGGGCGTCACCGTCGACGTCGCCGGGCGTACAGGCGTGCCACACATCGATGCCGCGCGGCTCGACGGCATTGGCGCGCACGGCCTGGGCGAGCAGCGTCGACTTCCCGAACCCGGCCCCCGCCTGGATGACGGTCACCGGGTGGTCCCAGCGCGCGTCGAGACGGCCGAGCAGGCGGGGCCGGCCCACCTCGTCGGGGAGCGGCAGCGGCAGGCCGGCAAGACCGAGACCGGCGGTGGGGTGCATCAGGGGTACCGAGCCGCGATGGGAACGCCGTGATACCTCGCCCCACGGCCGCCGAGTCGTGCCGAAACGCTCACCGGCCCCCCTCGATCGGACCGCCCCACGAAGCGCCGCGGTCTCGACGGCGCGAGCCTACGTGGACGACGCCGACCGCACGGCCATCGCCCGTCGGGCGGGTTCGGGTGAACCGATCACCCGATGTGGACGATGCCAGCGGGTGCCTCCTGCGGCACCGTAGCTTCGCTGAAGCGAGGAGGCGTCCGATCGGCACCGAGGTCACAGCCCAGCAGGCGGCGATGGTGGTGGCCGATCCGTTCGCGTTGCTCAGGACGCGTCGCTACGTGTTGCTCCTCGTCCTGGTGGCGCTCCTCGGTGTGCCGATCGCGGTGGCGTCGTACTACTTCCTCGCGCTGATCGACCACCTCCAGCAATGGACGTTCGTCGATCTTCCCGACGGGCTCGGCTTCGACGGCGCGCCGACCTGGTGGCCGTTCCTCCCGCTCGTCGTCGCCGGCGCGATCGTCGGACCGACGATCCGCTTCCTGCCCGGCCGCGGTGGTCATTCCCCGGTGGACGGCTTCAAGGCCGGCCAGGGCGCGCCGCCGCGGGAACTGCCCGGCATCTTCCTCGCCGCGGTGGCGTCGCTCGGGCTGGGCGCGGTCATCGGCCCCGAAGGCCCGCTCATCGCCCTGGGCGGCGGCCTGGCCATGCTGGTTGCTCGCTACCTGACGCGCGGGGCCGACGCGCAGGCGCTGGCCGTGGTGGGCGCCGCGGGAAGCTTCGCCGCCGTGTCGGCGCTGCTCGGTTCGCCCCTGCTCGGGGCCTTCCTGCTCTTGGAGGCGTCCGGCCTCGCCGGCGCGATGGCGACCGTGGTCCTGGTGCCCGGGTTGCTCGCCGCCGGTACGGGTGCGCTGGTGTTCGTCGGGATGGATTCCCTGACGGGCCTCGGCACGTTCTCGCTCTCGATCCCCGATCTGCCTGCGTTCGTGCGGCCCGATGGCGCCGAGTTCGGGTGGGCCCTCGCGATCGGGGTCGGCGCCGCCATCGTCGGGACGGCCGTCCGCCGCCTGGCGTTCCTGGTGCGCCCGCACATCGAGAAGCGCCTGATCCTGCTGACACCCGTCGCCGGTCTCGTCGTCGCCGCGTTGGCCGTCGTGTACGCCGAGTGGACCGACCACGGCTCCGCCGATGTGCTCTTCTCGGGGCAGTCGGCCCTCCCGGTGTTGCTCGCCAACAGCGCTACCTACTCGGTCGGCGCTCTGGTGCTCCTCGTCGTGTGCAAGTCGCTGGCGTACTCGGTGTCGCTCGCCGGCTTCCGCGGCGGCCCGGTCTTCCCGTCGATGTTCATCGGCGCCGCCGCCGGCATCGCCCTCTCCCACCTACCCGGCCTGCCGCTCGTGGCCGGTGTGGCGATGGGGATCGGCGCGATGACTGCGGTGATGCTGCGGCTCCCGCTCACGGCGGTTCTCCTCGCCACGCTGCTGCTCGCGTCGGACGGGGTGGCGGTCATGCCGCTCGTCATCGTGGCCGTCGTCGTGGCCTTCGTGGTGTCCGCGTGGTTCCCGATGCCCACGGTGGTGAGCGCGAGCCCGATGCAAGCGCCGGGGCCGCCGGACGAGCACGTCAGCGGTGCCGGGGCGGCGGGTCCGGCGGGGTGAGTGACGCCGGCGGCGAACCGGTCAGGTCACCGGGTTCGCCGCATCGGGACCGGTGACGGTCTCGACGCCCTCGTCGGGCAGCAGGCTCTTCTGGTCCAGCACGTAGAGCAGGACCAGGGCGGGGACGATGATGACCACGGCGGCGCCGAACACGACGAGCACGGCGCCCAGCGTGGACGACGGGGCGGCCGCATCCGAGACCTTCAACGAGGTCGGCAGGAGGTACGGCCATTGCGCCACGCCCCATGCCACGACGACCGACGCCACCGCCCCGATCGCCAGCAACCGGGCCCCTCGAGCGGCGCGCCGGGCCAGCAGGACGAGCGCACCGACGCCGCACACGGCCGAGACGATGACGAGGGGGAGCGCTCGCGAGCTGAGGCCGTGGAACACGTAGGTGGCGTCGGCGTGCAGGACGAAGATGCCCACGAAGGCGACGGTGCCGGCGGCGACGGCGGCGCCCAGGGCTCGACGCCGGAAGTACTCGGCCATGGTCGCGTTCTCGAGCCGGCGGGCGTCCCACACCAGGTAGGTGGCCGACAGGAAGGCGCAGGCGCAGATGGCGAGCACGCCGCCGAGGATCGACGTCGGGTTGATCCAGCTCGACCAGGGGTCGCCCGCCTTCCCACCGGCGGGAACCCGTTCCGAGGCGATGGCTCCCGCCACCGCGCCCATGCAGTACGGCACGAGCACCGACGACACCGCGAACGCGGCACCGAAGTTGCGTCGATCTCGGGTGCGCAGCACCGCCTTGCGGAACGCGAAGCTCGACCCCCGGAGCACGATGCCGAGTGCGGCGAGTGTGAGCGGCACGAACAGCGTCAACGTGATCGACGCGAACGCTTCGGAGAACGCCGTCCACAGGACCACGAGCGTGAAGATGAGCCAGACGTGGTTGGCCTCCCAGACCGGCCCGATCGAATGGTCGATCAGCGCCCGGGGACGCTCGCCGCGCTCGGCACCCCCGGCGGTCAGGTCCCAGAAGCCGGCGCCGAAGTCGGCGCCGCCGAACACGGCATAGGCCGTGATGCCGACGAACAGCACGATGGCGACGGCGTTCGTCATCCGACGGTCGCGTCCTCGCGCGGGCGCGGCTCGTACGGGCCGCCGGTGTCGTCCCCGGCGGTCGCTTCCCGCCACCGCTTGCTCATGCCCCGCAGCACCAGGATCGTGGTGACGCCGACGGTCAGGTAGATCGCGAGTACCACGAGGAAGGTCACCCACACGCCGCCGTTGGTGGTGGCCGCATCTTCGACCTTCAGGTAGTTGCGGACGATCCAGGGTTGGCGGCCGACCTCCGTCACGACCCAGCCCGCCTCCAGGGCGATGATGGAGGCGATGCCGGCGACGGCGGCGGCGCGCAGGAACCACTTCGTCTTCGGTAGGCGCCGGCGGAACAGCCAGGTGACGCCGTACCAGGCCGACAGCAGGAACAGCAGCGTGGCGATCCCGACCATGACGTCCCACGCGAGGTGGACCACGTTGACCTGCTGCGTGGTCGGCCGCGAGTCGCTGTTGAAGCTGTCCAGTCCCTCGATCACCGTGCTGGTGCCGTCGGCCGGGTCGGACAGGATCGACGCCAGGCCTGGGATCGCGATGCCTCCCGACACGGTGCCGTCCGCGTTCAGGTGGCCGAAGAGCGTCTCGGGCACGTCGCTGGCCGTCTTGGGCACGATCTCGATCGCCGCGAACTTGACCGGGTCGTTGTTGTAGACCCACCGGGCGAGCGTGTCGCCGACGCCCATCTGGATCGGTGTGGCGATGGCAGCCACCGTGAACGGGATGAGGAAACCGAGGCGGTGGTAACGGTCACGGCGCCCCCGCAGCATCCCGACGGCGTAGACGGATGCGATCAGGAAGCCGCCCACGAGGTAGGCGGCAACGACCATGTGCGCGGCCTCGTACGGCATCGCCTTGTTGAAGATCACCTCGATGGGATCGACGGTTGCCACCTTGCCGGACGAGTCCACGGTGAAGCCCGCGGGCGAGTTCATCCAGGCGTTGGCGGCCACCACCGACACGGTCCCTCCCAGACCGGCGATCACGATCGGGACCCCGGTCCAGAAGTGGGTCCACGGCTTCAACCGGCGCCAGCCATAGATGTAGATGGCGATGAAGATCGCTTCCGTGAAGAAGAACAGGCCCTCGACGGCGAACGGGACGCCGAAGGCGGCGCCGAAGCGACCCATGAACGTCGGCCACAGCAGCCCGAACTCGAAGGTCAGCACCGTTCCGGTGACAGCCCCGACGGCGAAGGTCACCGCCATGTACTTCGACCAGCGTTGGGCCAGCAGGAGCGCGTCGGCGTCGTTCTTCTTGAGCCCGCGGTGGTTGGCCACGAGCGCCATGAAGGCCCACGCCACGCCCAGCGGCACGAGGATGATGTGGAAGCCGAGGGTGAAGGCCATCTGCGACCGCGCCCACGGGACCGGGTCGACGGCCAGCAGCAACGAAGAGCTCATCATGCTCAGCTTCGATGCACTCGATCGGTTGCCATTCGGTCGCCTCCAAGCCAATCGACAAGGGCATCGTGCGCCTCGTTCCGAACGGCCTCATCATCCCGTACGGGTGATTGAGACCGTTTCATCCGTTGCGGGTGATGCCTAGACCGCCCGGAAGAGGTCGAATCGCGGGGACTGCCGGGAGGTCCCATGGCGACACGCAACCAGCGAAGGTCCCGAGCCGCCGTCGATCCATCGACGAGCCCGGCGCCCGCTACCGAGCGGACGGCCGCTCGTCCCGATCGGCGCAGCGCGGCGACTCCTTCGCCCTTCCCGCCGATCGCGGAGTACGCGTTCCTGTCAGATTGCCATACGGGCGCGCTGATCGCCCCCGACGGCGCGGTGGATTGGCTCTGTCTGCCGCGGTTCGACGCGCCCAGCGTCTTCGGCAGCCTGCTCGACCGTGAAGCGGGCACCTTCCGCTTCGGTCCCTTCGGCATCAACGTCCCGACCTCGCGGGCCTACGAGCCGGGCACGAACGTCCTCGTCACGACCTGGAAGACGCCAGGCGGGTGGGTCGTGGTCCGCGACGCCCTCACCATGGGTCCGACGAACGGCCCGGATCTGGTGACGCCGCACACCCGGCCGCCGGCCGACGACGACGCCGAGCACACGCTCGTACGCACGGCGGAGTGCCTCGCCGGCCAGGTCGAGATCGAGCTGGTGTGCGAGCCCGTCTTCAACTACGGGCAGCTGCCGGCGACGTGGACGCTGGTCGACGAGCGCGGTCATGGCGCCGAGGCCAAGGGCGCGGAGCTGGCTCTGCGGCTCCAGACCGACCTGTCGCTCGGGGTCGAAGGCAACCGCGTCCGAGCTCGTCACGTCCTCAAGCCCGGCGAGCGGGCCTACTGCGCGTTGTCGTGGGCGGACGGCTCCACCGTGCCGACCGACGTCGACGACGCCGATCGGCGCATCGCCGCCACGGTGCTGTTCTGGCGGAACTGGCTGGACCGCGCCCGCATCCCCGATCATCGCTACCGAGACGCCATCCAGCGGTCCGCGCTCGCCGTCAAGGGCCTGACCTACATGCCGACGGGTGCAACGGTGGCCGCACTGACGACGTCGCTGCCGGAGACACCGGGCGGCGAGCGGAACTGGGACTACCGCTACAGCTGGATACGCGACTCCACGTTCACGCTGCAGGCGCTGCACTGGATGAACCTGGACTGGGAGGCCGACGAGTTCATGCAGTACGTCGCCGACCTGGAGCCGAACGACGACGGCGGCCTGCAGATCATGTATGGGATCGACGGGCGGCGGGACCTCCCGGAATCCACGCTCGACCACATGAGCGGCTACGCCGGCGCCCGTCCCGTTCGCCTCGGCAACGGCGCCTTCGACCAGCGCCAGAACGACGTGTACGGCGCCGCGCTGGACGCCATCCTCCTGCACACCAGGCGCAGCCAGCGGCTGCCCCGCCGGCTGTGGCCCATCGTGCAGGCGCAGGCGGCGGGCGCAACTCAGGTCTGGACCGAACCCGACCAGGGCATCTGGGAGGCTCGCGGCAAGCCGCAGCACTACGTGTCGTCCAAGCTCATGTGCTGGGTCGCCCTGGACCGAGCGGCGAAGCTGGCCGAGATCCGCGGCGACGGCGGTCTCCAGGAGACCTGGCGCGGCACGGCCGAGGAGATCCGCGCCGACATCCTCGAGCATGGCGTGAGCGATGGCGGCGTGTTGCGCCAGCACTACGACACCGAAGCGCTGGACGCGTCCACCCTCCTGGCGCCGCTCTTCGGCTTCCTGCCCGGTGACGACGACCGCATGCGTGCGAGCGTGGACGCCATCGCCGACGAGCTGAGCGAGAACGGCTACGTGCTGCGCTACCGCACCGACGAGACCGACGACGGGATGTCGGGCAAGGAAGGCACCTTCCTGATCTGCTCCTACTGGCTCGTCTCGGCGTTGTGCATCATCGGCGAGCATCAGCGGGCCCGCGATCAACTCGAGCGGCTCCTGCGCATCGCGTCACCGCTCGGGCTCTACGCCGAGGAGTACGACGTGGAGACCGGCTACCACCTCGGCAACTTCCCGCAGGCGTTCTCCCACCTCGCGCTGATCGAGGCGGCGGGTCGCATCATCCTGGCCGAGCGCATCGAGGAGCTCTCATGAGCGGCAACGGGCATTTCGACGTCATCGTCATCGGTACGGGCGCCGGCGGCGGCACGCTCGCCCACACCCTCGCCGGGAGCGGCAAGCGCATCCTCCTGCTGGAGCGTGGTGACTTCCTGCCACGGGAGAAGCAGAACTGGGATCCCGAGCCCGTGTTCGTGGATGGCCGGTACATCTCGCCGGACACGTGGTTCGACGCCGACGGCACGCCCTTCCAGCCGCAGGTCCACTACTTCGTCGGGGGTGCCACGAAGCTCTATGGCGCCGCGCTGTACCGGCTGCGCCCGCAGGACTTCCAGGAGATCAAGCACGTCGACGGCATCTCGCCGGCGTGGCCGGTCAGCTACGACGAGTTCGAGCCCTGGTACACGAAGGCCGAGTGGCTCTACCAGGTGCACGGCAACCACGGCGAGGATCCCACCGAGGGCCATTGGTCGAAGCAGTACCCGTGGCCCGCCGTCTCGCACGAGCCGCGCATCCAGGAGATCGCCGACGCGCTCGGGGCCAAGGGCTACCACCCGTTCTCGGCCCCGTGCGGGATCCTCCTGGACGAAGCCCAGAGGAGCCGGAGCACCTGCATCCGCTGCACCTGGTGCGACGGCTACCCGTGCCTCGTCCACGCAAAGTGCGACGCCGACACGATCGCGGTGCGGCCACTGCTGATGGCGCCCAACGTGACGCTGCTCGTCGAGGCCGAGGTGGTGAAGCTCGAGACGGACGCGGCGGGCGGAGCGGTCACGGGCGTCGTGGTGCAGCGCGCCGGTCAGCGCGAGGTGTACGACGCCGACGTCGTCGTCGTGTCCGCCGGCGCGTCCAACAGCGCCAAGCTGCTCCTCAACTCGGCCACCGACCGCCATCCGGACGGGCTGGCCAACGGTTCGGGCCAGGTGGGGCGCAACTACATGTTCCACAACTCCAAGGCGGTCGTCGCCCTCGCCAAGGAGCGCAACGACACGGTGTTCCAGAAGACGTTGGGGATCAACGACTTCTACCTCGGAAACGACGACGACGCCTGGCCGCTCGGGAACATCCAGATGGTGGGGAAATCCAACGGGTGGGCGATGAAAGGCGAGGAGCCGATGCTCACGAAGTTGGCGCCGCACTGGAGCCTCGACGATGTCGCTGCCCATGCCGTCGACTTCTGGCTCACCACCGAGGACCTCCCGTCGGCGGACAACCGCGTCACGGTCGATCGGGACGGCCGCGTCCACCTCTCCTACAAGTCGAACAACGACCATGAGGCGACCGGGCTCTACAAGGAGCTGCGCAAGATCCTCAACCACATCGGGATCGCCGAGCACCACGTGCTCGGCAAGAACTTCTACATGAAGATGGACATCCCCATCGCCGGATGCGCCCATCAGGCCGGTACCTGCCGCTTCGGGACCGATCCCGCTTCCTCGGTGCTGGACGCCAACTGCAAGGCCCACGAGCTGGACAACCTCTACGTCGTCGACACGAGCTTCTTCCCGAGCATCGGCGCCGTGAACCCGGCGCTCACGGCCATGGCGAACGGGATCCGCGTCGGCGAGCACCTGGTCGAACGGCTCGGATGACATCAGTCGAACTCACCCAAGGAAGACACGACATGACACTCAAGGCAAGGTCGCCATCGTCACCGGTGGCAACAGCGGCATCGGCAAGGCGATCGTCCTCGGCCTGGCCGACGGCCGGCGCCAACGTCGTCATCGACTACGTGGCCGACGAGCAGGCCACCGAGGACCTCGAGAGGCAGGTCGTCGCCCTCGGCGAGCAGGCCATCGGGGTCGAAGCCGACGTCAGCAAGGTGGACGACCTCGAACGCCTGGTCGCCGAGGCCGTCAAGGCGTTCGGCCGCGTCGACATCATGGTGAACAACGCCGGCATCGAGACCCGCACGTCGGTCCTCGACACCACCGAGGAGCAGTACGAGAAGGTGATGGACATCAACCTGAAGAGCGCCTTCTTCGGGACCCAGATCGCCGCCAAGCAGATGATCGCCCAGGGTGACGGCGGCCGGATCATCAACATCACGTCCGTCCACGAGGACTGGCCGATGCCCGGCAACACGCCCTACTGCCTGTCGAAGGGCGGCATGCGCATGCTCACGCGCACCGCCGGCGTCGAGCTGGCCCAGCACGGCATCACCGTCGTCGGCGTCGGCCCGGGCGCGGTGGACACGCCGATCAACGCGTCGACGATGGCCGACCCGGCGAAGCTGGAGACCCTGAACACCGCCATCCCGCTCGGTCGCATGGCCACGCCGGACGAGATCGGCTGCCGTCGTGGCCTTCCTCGCCGGCGACGGGGCCTCCTACCTCACGGCGACGACGATCTTCGCCGACGGCGGGATCATGCACTCCAGCCCAGGCCTGTAGCGGCCGGCGCCTCCACGAGGGTGAACGCTTCCCGACACGAAGTGCCGCCCCGCCATCGGGTCGTGATCGTCGGTGGCGGCTTCGGCGGCCTGCCGGCCGCCCGGCTGCTCGCCCGCAAGCCAGTGGACGTCACCGCTCGTCGACCGCCGCAACCACCACCTGTTCCAGCCGCTGCTGTACCAGGTGGCCACTGGCATGCTGTCGCCCGGGCAGATCGCACCGCCGCTGCGCCACGTGCTGCGGCAAGGACGAGAACGTGACCGGTGGAGCTCGCCGAGGTGACCGGGTTCGACCTCGACCGCCGGGTCGTCCACGCCATGGTCCGGGCCGGCGCACGCCATCGAGCTGCCCTACGACAGCCTGATCGTGGCCGCCGGCGTCAACCAGTCGTACTTCGGCCACGACGAGCTGGCCCGTTTCGCCCCGGGCATGAAGACGATCGACGACGCCCTGGAGCTGCGCCGGCGGATCTTCGGCGCGTTCGAGATGGCCGAGATGGCGCCCGACCGCCGGCGAGCGGCGAGCACTGGCTCACCGTCGCCGATCGTCGGTGCCGGCCCGACGGGCGTGGAGCTGGCCGGCCAGGTCCGCGAGCTGGCCGTGCGCAGCCTGACAGGCGAGTTCCGCACTTCGACCCGGCGTCGGTGCGCGTGCTGCTCCTCGACGGCGGCAAGGAGCCTCTCGCCACGTTCGGCGACAAGCTGTCCGGGAAGGCGGCCACGGAGCTGGAGCGCGCTCGGCGTCGAGCTGCGCATGGGCGCAGCGGGTCGTCGGCGTCGACGTCACCGGCGTCGACGTCGACGACGCGAACGGCGCGACGTCTCGCATCGAAGCCGTCACCACCCTCTGGGCCGCCGGCGTGCAGGCGTCGCCGCTGGCCGGCCGAGCTGGCCAAGGCCAGCGGCGCCGAGCGTGGACCGCAGCGGGCGCATCGCCGTGCTCCCCGACCTCACGCTGCCCGGCCACCCCGAGGTCTTCGCCATCGGCGACATGGCCGCGCTCAACGACCTGCCCGGGCGTGGCGGAGGTCGCGATGCAGGGCGGCCTGCACGCCGCCAACACGATCATCGCGGCGCCTCGAGGGCGAGGACGCGGTTCCGTTCACGTACCGCGACATGGGCAGCGTCGCGACGATCGGGCGCTTCCGGGCCATCGCGAGCGTGCGCAAGCGGCACTTCAGCGGGTTGCTCGGATGGTTCGTCTGGTTCTTCGTGCACCTCGCGTTCCTCAACGGCTTCGGCGACCGCCTCTCGACGATGCTGCGCTGGCTGCGCTCGATGGTCGGCCGCGGCCGCGCCGAGCGGGAGTTCAGCACCGCTCATTCCGGGGGCGACCTCAGCCTGCCGACGTCGGTCGGGCCGTCGTCCAGCCCAACCTCTACCCGAACGCGCCGGCCGCCCCGCTACCGCCCGCTCCGTGAGCGGGCGGCCGTCACGCCAGGATCTTGGCCTTCGCCCGGTTGTAGTCGTCCTCGCTGATCGCGCCCTGGCTGCGCAAGGCGGCGAGCTTCGTCAGCTCGTCAGCCGTGCTCAGGCCATCCTGGCCCACCGCGCTCTGGATGTACTGGCGGGTGGCCGCGTCCCGCGCCTCGGCATCCTGCATCGCGTGCTCGCTCATCTTGTGGCCGCGGGCGATGAAGTACACCAGGACGCCGATGTACGGCACCACCACGACGAACAGGATCCACAGCGCCTTCGCCCATCCCCCCATGTCGTGGCTCCGGAAGATGTCGGCGAACACCATGATCAGCAACCAGATCCAGATGAACCAGAGGAAGAACCACATCATCGACCAGAACACCTCGCCGGTGCCGAAGGTGGCAGCCATCACGCTCATGCTCGTCTCCTCGCTCGACTGACTCGAGCCTCATGATGGTGCCCGCCCGCCGCACCGGCATCGCCCACTTCGGATGAACGCGGCCTCAGATCGACCAGCACACGTGGATGGACACGCCGGGGATCTGGTCGAGGAGCTCGCTGTCGTCGAAGTAGTGCCGGAACCGGCAGATCTGGCGTCCTCGGAACTCGGCCACCGACGCGCCGGTCAGCTCGACACCCCCGCCGGTCGGCTCGATGAGGACATCGTCGTCGAACAGCAGCGCCGACCGGAACGTGGCGTGCAGCCGCCATTCCGCCATCACGCGGTCGCCCACCGCATCGAGGGACAGCAAGGCGATGGAGACGTCGGTCAGCGAGAGCTCGGGCACACCGATCGCCGCCTGCACGGCGGCGCGGGAGGTGGCGGTCAGGTGCGGGCTGGAGAACACGAGATCGTCGGTGAACAGCTCCAGGAAGCGGCTCGCGTCACCGAGCATGACCGCTTCCAGGGCGGCACGGAACACCACGGCCCGGTCGAGGAGCGGCGCGTCGGGAGGCGGTGTGGCCACCTCCGCCATTCCGTCGGTGACGGCACGGCGCGGCTGGAACAACAGGCCCATGCCACCCCCCGGCGAGTCCTCGGCGTGGAGTTCTCACCGTAGAGACCGAACGCGCTGGCGTCATCACCCGTACTGGGCGATGCCGGGGACAGGGGCCCGACTTCACCCGTAGTGGATGATGAACGCACCAGCGGGCCGGCCGTACCGTCGAGTCGTCGCCGAAGGAGGCATCTCATGTCGATCGGACCCGTCGAGTACCTCATCGTCGCCTTCCCCGGCAACGAGTTCAACGGTCGCATCGTGCCGGCGCTCGCCGACCTTATCGAGAGCGGGACGATCCGCATCCTCGATCTGCTCTTCATCGGCAAGGACGCTGACGGCGAGGTGATCAGCTTCGAGTTCGACCAGCTCGACGAGCTGGCACCGTTCGCCGACCTCGACGGCGACGTCGGTGGGCTGATCAGCCCGGAGGACATCGAGCATGCCGCCGAGGGTCTCGCACCGAACATGTCCGCCGCCCTTCTGATCTGGGAGGACGTCTGGGCCGCCCCGTTCGCCGACGCGCTGCGCGAGTCCGGCGGTGTGGTGGTCGAGGGGTCTCGGATCCCGAACGAACTGATCGAAGCGGCGTTCGCCGGTCTCCCCGCGGGGGATTGAGCATCGGCCGTCGCGGGGCGTCCCTTTCTGTGCTGACGACGGACCTGCGTGCGGGGTATTTCTCCCGGTAGCAGGGCCGTCGCGTGTCAGATTGCAGGGATGGTCCGAGCCGCACCCTCCGGGGTCCTAGAGTCGGTCGCGGCTCATGACCACCACCTCCATGCCGCGCTCGGCCACCCCCCTGACGGCTCGGGTACGCGGCGAAGCCGATGGTCTGGGTGTCGTGCCCGTCGAGCACAAGCTGAGGGCGCCCACGGCGCGGACCGGCACCGTCAGCCGGGCCGGGTTGATCGAGCGACTCCGGGCCGAGCAGGGCGACATCCTGGTTGTGACCGGTCCGGCCGGGTACGGGAAGACGACGTTCGTCGCCGAGTGGGCCGAGGCCGATCGGCGCCCGCTGGCATGGCTCTGCCTGGACGCCGCCGACAACGATCCCGTCGTGCTGGTGACGTATCTGGCGCTCGCCCTCGACCAGATCGAGCCCGTCGATCCGAGCATCCTCTCCGTGCTGTCGCAACCGACGACGTCGATGGCCACGGTCCTGCCCCGTCTCGCCCGGTTGATCGCCGACGTCCGCCGTCCGTTCCTGCTCGTCATCGACGACGTGCACCGGCTGGTGGCGCGCGAAGCGCTCGACGTCCTCGCTGTCCTCGTCGCCGACCTGCCCGAGGGCTCCCTCCTGGCGTTCGCCGGCCGCACGCTTCCCGCCGCTTCCCCTCGGTCGGCTCAGGGTGAAGCGGGACGTCGTCGAGGTGGGGGCCGCTGATCTGGCGCTGGCGCGCGAGGAGGCCGCACAGCTGTTCGGCGGTTGCGGTCTGGACCTCGACGTCGAGGACCTGTCGATCCTGGTCGAGCGGACCGAGGGATGGCCGGCCGCGCTCTATCTCGCCGTCTTGTCGTTGAAGGGTCGGCAGGGAGAGATCTCGACCGCCGTTGCCGAGTTCGCCGGTGATCAGCGGCTGGTGGCGGACTACCTGCGAGACGAGCTGCTCGACGAGCTCACCCCCGATGTGGCGACGTTCCTGCTCGGGGCGTCGTGCCTGGAACGCATGAACGGCCCGTTGTGCGATGCCGTCCTGGAGCGCAGTGGGTCGGCTCGCATGCTGGACGAGCTGCAACGCCAGAACCTGTTGATCACGCCGTTGGACGACCGGCGGGAGTGGTACCGGCTGCACCATCTCCTCGTGGAGCTCCTGCAGGCCGAGCTGCGCAAGCGGGATCCCGCGATGGCGACGGCCATCCACGCCCGAGCGAGCGCGTGGTTCGAGGCCGGCGGCGACATCGACAAGGCCGTCGCCCACTCGTGGGAAGCAGGTGATCGCAGCCGGGTCGAGTCGCTCATGTACCGCTACGTCGGCCTCTACACCGGTCAAGGCCGCCATGGCACGATCCGCCGCTGGTTGTCGCTGTTCCCGCCGGACGCGCTGGCAGGGAACCCGCAGCTGGCCCTCATCGTGGCGCAGTCGTGCGTGGCGATCGGCGACGGCGACGGTGCCGCCCACTGGTTGGCGCGGGCGGAGGCCGGCGTGCCCGATCGGCATCCCGAACGAGTGACCGGCTGGGTGGCTCCCGTCGCGGTGGCGTTGTCCCGAGCCATGCTGCGGCGGCTCCCCGCGCAGGACATGGCCGACGAGGCGGCCTATGCCTACCGCCGCCTCCCGCACGGGAGCTGGCACTCGCTGAGTTGCCTGCTCCGTGGCGCCGCCGAGTTCATGCTCGGCAACGAGGAGAGCGCGGTGGAGCTCTTCGCGGAAGGCGTGGCCGGATCCGCCGACACGCCGACCGTGCGAGGGCTGTGCATGGCCCACCTGGCCGCGCTCGAAGTGGAACGGGGCCGGTGGGACGAGGCGGTGCCCCTCGCCCGGCAGGGACGCGAGGTGCTGACCTCGCAGCGGTTGGACGGTCTTCCCGCGCAGTTCCTCGTGATCGCCCTCAGCTGCCTGGTCGAGGCCCGCGCCGGGCACGTGGCCGAGGCCGAGGCCGATCGGTTGCTCACTGGTCGCCACATGGCCGGCTTCCTCCGCGTCGCACCGTGGGCGAACGTGCAGGCGAGGCTGGCGCTCGTGCGGGCCAACGTCATCCTGGGGGATCGGGTGGCCGGGCGGACCCGACTCAACGAGGCGGAGACGTTCCTCGCGCACATCCCGGACGCCATACGGGTCAAGGAGCAGATCGCCCAGATCCGGCGGGACTGGCTGCCCGACTCCGGGTCCGAGAGCTTCGGGCCGTCGTCGCTCACCACGGCCGAGCTCCGGGTGCTGAACTACCTGCCGACCCATCTCACGCTGGGCGAGATCGCCGACCGTCTCTATGTGTCGCGCAACACCGTGAAGTCGCAGACGATCGCCATCTACCGCAAGCTCGGGACGTCGTCGAGAGCGGGTGCCGTCCATGCCGCCGGCTGACGCGGGACTCATCGACGACGGCGACCGGACCGCCTGACCCGGACGGGCCCGCCCTCAGTCCCGCGTGTCCGGGCGCTCCGAGGGCAGCGGTATGCGGTCCCTGCGCTGTTTCACCGCCCACGAGAGCAGGCGGATGGCGATGGTGAGAAGGACGACGTTGACGATCATGTGAGCGGAGACGATCAGCCGGGCACCCTGACCGGTGGCCGTGATGTCACCGAAGCCGACTGTCGACAGGACCGTGATCGTGAAGTACAGGGCGTCGATCTTCGTCTCGATCCCCTGCATCTGCAGAGGTCGGTGGGTGCCGAGCACGTAGTACACGGACGCGAACGACACGATCATCACCGTGAGCATCGTGAACAGCGACTGCGCGGCGACGAGCACGGGCTGGTCGCTGGTCATGACCTGCCCGGCCCGGCGGATCGACAACGGTACGAGGGCCGTAATCGTCGCGAGGACGACGAGCCCGGCCAGCAGCACACCGATCCCCTCGTCGAACGGGATGACGAAGTAGACGGCCAGCGCGATGGCGCTCACGCCAAGGATCTCCCCGACCCGGCGGAGCGCCGACCTGGTCGGCCGGAGGTGGCCCTCGGAGAGGTTCCTGATCACCACGAGCGGGCGACGTCGTCCCGCTCGCCGCACAGGGGCAGCGCCCGCAGCGCGTCGGCCGCCGCCGTCTGGGCCAGCTCAGGATCCAAGGCGCGGTCCACCGCCGTGGCCTGGATCTCCGCGGTCGGCATCCCGCGCCCCTTTCATCGGCCGCTCCTCGATCCCACTTCACCCCCGCCACGCCTCGTCCGGCATCACCCGAAAGGGATGATCGGCGGTTCGTCGGGTGTGGGGCTGCCGCCACTCGAGCACGTGGCGACGATGGCACCGGTCGCCATGCCGGCGATCGCCGACGACTCGCTCCGCTCGGACGATCGGTGCTCGCGAGTCGCCGGGCACCAGCGGGCAGCGATCGTGACCAGAGACGCCTCGCGGGCTGGTCAGGCCAGCGCGCTGACACCCACCAGCGAGTAGACGCCTGACTGGCCGCTCGGCACGAGCCCCCTCAGCGTGTACTGCTGTGCCGCGAGGGACGCGCTGGCCGACGCACCGGCGGCGAACGGCGGGGCCGTCGGGCCGAGGCCCAGCTGCGCCGACAGCGTCGCCTGTTGCTCCTCCGTCACGGCCGCGTTCACCGTCTTCGTGAGCACGGCGAAGGCGTTCTGGAAGCTCTCGTTCTGCTGCGCCTGCGTGGCCGGATCGGCCAGCGGCAGCCACGCCAGGACGGCGGCCGACACGGGCGCGTCGGCGCCGTCGGACAGCAGCACGAGGCGGAGGTTGCCGCCGAGGTTGGCGATGTCGCCGGTGTTCCCCGCCAGCGGCTTCTGGGTCCACGTCGAGATCGGCGCCACGCCCGCTCCCGCCGCCACCGTGTTCCACGCCGCCTGGAACGCCTGCGGGCTGGAGGCGATCTGCCCCGGCGGCAGCACCAGCACCGACGTCGTCGCAGCGACCGTCGCTCTCGTGGTGGGCTCGGTCGTCGTCGTCGCTTCGGTCGTCGTCGTCGCCGGTTTCGTCGTCGGCTCCGTCGTGGGCGGCTCGGTCACGGGCTCCGTCGTCGCCGCCGTGGTCGGCGGCGCCTCGGTCGGCGGGGTCGTGGTCGGGGGTGCCTCGGTGGTCGGCGCCGTGGTCACGACGGACTCGGTCGTTGTGGGCTCTGGCGCCGTCGTCTCCGCAGGGATCGTCTCGGGCGGGATCGTCTCCGGAGGGATCGTGGTGGTGGTGCTGGTCTCGTCGCTGGCCAGCTGGGTGGCGACGAGCAAGAGGACCGCCGTGTTGCCGGGAGACGTGGTCGTGGTCGTGTCGTCCGGTCCGGCGACGGAGGACGAATCGTCGCGCACCGCGCTGGCGATGAGCGCGCCGACGCCCACGAGGATCACCACCGCGGCCGCCGGTATGGCGACCTTGATCCACGTGCTGGCGTCTCGGTACGCGCTGCCAGATGCTCGGCTTCACCGGCGCGTCGGCCGGTGTGGGCTCGTCGGCCTGGTCACTCACCCGGCCGCGCCCCTAACCGAGGATCTTCGCCTTCTGGGCGGCGAACTCCTCCTCGGTGAGCACACCTTGCTCCTTGAGCGCTCCGAGCTGCTGCAGCTGGGTGATCGCCTCTTCGGAGAGTCCCCCCGACGGCGCCGCCGGCGCGGCGGCGGGTGGCTCCGGCATGGGTGCCGGTGCCGGAGCCGGAGCGGCGGCGGGCGGGGCCGCCGCCGCCGCCTTGGCCTGCTGGCGGCGGGAGACTCGGCCGGAGACCGCCGTCGCCGTGCCCGCCACCACGGCGGTCGTCGCCGCCATCCGCATCACTGGACGCCGTCGCAACATGGTTCGTCTCCCCTTGGTCGGTACGCGTATGGACCATGCTGATCAGAGCGCAACCGACGGGCCGGGCGCATCAGCCAGATGGGATGAATCGGCGCCGCCGGCGCACCGCCGATCAGGCGAGGATCTTGGCCTTGGCCTGCTCGAAATCGGCGTCCGTGATGAGCCCCTTGCTCTTCAGGTCGGCGAGCTTCGTCAGTTCGTCGGCCGGGCTGGTGCCACTCGTCCCCGCCGCGCTCTGGATGTACTGGCGGGCGGCCGCGTCCCGCGCTTGCGCGGCCTCCATCGCGTGCTCGCTCATCTGACGGCCGCGGGCGATGAAGTACACGAGGATGCCGAGATACGGCAGGATGACGACGAAGAGGATCCACAGAGCCTTGGCCCATCCGGACAGGTCATGGCTGCGGAAGATGTCGCTGAAGACGGCGATCAGCAGCCAGATCCAGATGATCCACAGGAACAACCAGAGCATCGACCAGAAGACCTCTCCGGTCCCGAATGTCGCCGCGATCAGGTGCATGGTCATCTCCTTGCCGGGGTTCGTCGCGAACGATAGTGATGTGGGGCCTCACACCTGCGCATCCCCCACTTCGGATGATCTCCCGGCCCGGATGTGACCCGACATGACCGAAGTCCGGGACGTCCGGGGACGGCCGCTAACATCCGCTCGGAGGTCACGCATGGCGAGCACGGATGTCTGGTCGACGATCCACTCGGAGCGGGCCGCCCTCGCTGCCGATCTCGACGGTCTCACCGACGAGCAGTGGGCAACGGCCTCGCTCTGCACCGGCTGGACCGTGCGCGATGTGCTCGCCCACATGACGGCGACGGCCAAGATCACGCCGCCCTCGTTCTTCGTGAAGTTGGCCGGGTCGGGGTTCCGCCTCACGAAGCTGCAGGCGAAGGACATCGAACGCGAACGTGGGAGCTCGCCGGCCGACACGCTGGCCCGCTTCACCGCCGAGGTGGACTCGTCGAAGCACCCGCCCGGGCCGTCGGAGACCTGGCTCGGCGAGGTGATCGTCCACGGCGAGGACATCCGTCGCCCCCTCGGGATCTCGCACGTCTATCCCCTCGGCGCGGCGGCGCGAGTCGCCGACTCCTACGCCGGCTCCAACCTGTCATCGGCGCGAAGAAGCGCATCGCCGACCTGCAGCTGACGGCCACCGACACCGGCTGGTCGACCGGTGAGGGTCCGGCCGTCACCGGCCCGATCGTCTCGCTGGTGCTGGCGATGAGCGGGCGGGCGGCCGCGCTGGACGATCTCGCCGGCGACGGCGTCGCCACGCTGCGGTCGCGCTCGCAGGAACCCGCCTAGCCGGCGCTCACGCTCGCGCCGGGCCGGCGACCGTCAGGCCTTCGCCGTCGTGGTCGTGGTCTTCGCCGTGGTCGTGCTGTGGGTGCCGCCGCCTGGAGCTTGGCCCACGTGACGGGGCCCACGATGCCGTCCTGCGTGATCCCGGCCTGCTTCTGGAAGTCCTTCACCGCCTTGGCCGTCTGCGGTCCGAACGAACCGTCGGTGGCGACCTTGAAGCCGTGGGCGATCAGCGCCGTCTGGATCTGCTTGACGCCCGGGCCGGTGTCGCCCAGGCGGACGTTGTCACTCGGCTTGCTGACGACGCGGCTCGCCGCGGTGGTCGTCGCCCCGCCCCCTGCCGCGGTGGTGGGGGTGGCGTTCTGCCCGGGCGCGAACGGGACCGTGGTGGTGGTGTCGGTGGCCGCCGGATCGACGGTGGTCGCGCTGGCGGTCGTCAGGATGGTGGCGAGCGTGGTCGTCGTCCCCGACGAGCCCGACCCGCCGCTCGAGCACGCCGCCAGGCCGAGCACGACGAGGCCGGCGACGAGGGCAGCGCTCTTGCGACGGGTCACGACGAGACAGTACGGCGTCGCGACGGTCAGGCGGAACGCGCCGGCGGCACGATGGAGAAGCTCGCCGGCTGCGGGTACAGCATGCGCAACGGCAGCGGCGGCCGGAACGGGCGCCAGGTGCCCTCCGGCTGGCCCAGGCGGTCGGCGATCACGTAGATCACCGCCGGGTTGAACCCGAGCCCGGCATGGCTGCCCCGCACTTCCACGTTCTCGTGGGTCTCGTCGGCGATGTCCAGGCAGACCTGCCACCGCACCACGCCATCCGTGCGGGTGTACACCGATGTGGCCGGCACCGGGAGCGGGCCCCGCTCGTGGTCGGCCATCACGATGAAGGCGGGATCGAACAGGTGCTGCAGCCGGTCGGCGATGCCGGACGCGTTGCTGCGGTCGCCCTGCGTCATCTGCAGCGGCGAGCCGAGCGTGATGACGTTGCGGACCTTGTCCGGCATCTGCCGGGCCAGGTACCGCGCGTAGAGCCCGCCGAGGCTCCAGCCGACGAGGCTCACCCGGGCGCCGTGGCGGTCGTGCAGCGCCTCCAGCCGGTCGCGGATGCCGGCAAGGACGTCGTGGGTGGGTCCCACGTTCCGGCCGAGGCCCCAACCGTGCGCCCAGTAGCCCCAGCTGCGCATGAGGTAGCGCAGCCCGACGGTGGAGTGGTCGGTGGCGGTGAAGCCCGGCATCACCAGGACGGGATGGCGGTCGCCACGGCCGACGAGGCGCAGGAACGGCGTGCTGGCGAGCAGGGCGCCGAGCTCGAACACGGCGCGCTGCTCCATCATCAGCAGTCGCTGCGCCGGAGGCCGCAGGGGACGGGGCCGCTCGCCGAGGTCCGTCATGAGCGCGTCGCCAGTGCGAGCTCGTCGAAGGACTCCTGGAGGCACTGCGCGTAGAAGGCGGGATCGGGCAGCATCTCGCGGCAGGCGGTGAAGCTGATGACGAGCTCCCCGCAGTAGCTCACGATCGGGTGGATCAGGCCCATCCCGTCGGAGACCGGACCGAGGCCGAGCATGCGCACCAGGCGCGCCCCGCCCGAGTACAGCGGCACCTGCGGGCCCGGGCACGTTGGTCACGACCGTGTTCATCATCGGGATCGTGCGGTTGGCCATCTCGAAGCGGCTCGCGGTGCGAGCGGCCAGCGCCGCCAGCCCGCCGGGCAGGAACTCGGAGTAGCCCGACAGCGTCTGCGCGCCGATGGCCGTGCTGAACTCCTTCTGCTCGTGGGTCGACTGCCGCACGGCGGCCAGCCGGGCGCGCGGGTCGGCGATGTCGGTGCCGAGCAGCACCAGCATGGCGGTGACCTGGTTGCCGGCCGCCCGCTTCTGGTCCTCCGAGCGGACCGAGATCGGGGCCATGGCCACGAGCGACGTGTCGGGGAGCTCGTTCTTCGCGCTGAGGTAGCGCGCGCAGCGCGCCGCCGACGACGGTGAGCACCGCGTCGTTGATCGTGGCGCCGGGCTCGGTCGACTTGATGGCGCGTATCTCGGCCATCGGGAGGAAGCAGGCGTCGACGACGCGGTGCGGGGACACCTTGCCGTTGAAGCGGGTGCGGGGCACGCCCACCACGGGTGGCTTCAGCTCGTTGCGTTGCATCCGGCGCTGGGCCCGGCCGAGCGTGGGCATCGTGCGCCCGAGCACGCGGGCGAAGTGCATCGGCCGCTTGACGTTGTTCACCCCGGCGCGAGCGAGGAGCGACCACGGGTCCGGATCGGGCTCGGGCCGCCAGTCGCCGCTGTCGACCGGCCGCTCGGCGTCGGGCTCGAGATCGTTGAGCGCGCTCATGATCTCCATGCCGGACACGCCGTCGACGGCCGCGTGGTGCGTCTTCTGGAGCACGGCGTAGCTTCCCGGGCGGCACGCCCTCCACGTTGTCGAGCCCCTCGATGACGTACACCTCCCACAGCGGGTGGTTCAGGTCGACGCCCCGCGAGTGCAGCCGCGCCACCTGGATGCACAGCTGGCGCCAGTCACCCGGCTTCGGCAGGGCGATGTGGCGGACGTGGTACTCGAGGTCGAAGTTGCTGTCCTCCACCCAGTACGGGTGATCGAGTCCCATCGGCACCTGCACCATCTTCTGGCGGAAGACGCGCGAGAGGTGGAGGCGCCCGTCGATGTCGTCGAGGATGCCCTTGAAGGTGACGGCACCGCCCGGCGCCGTCGACGGGTCGTAGATCGTCAGCGCGGCCACGTGCATGGGCGCGCTGGGGGTCTCGAAGTAGACGAACGAGGCGTCGAGGCCGCTCAACTGCTGCATGGATCCTCCGATCGGCTGCGTGACAGAGGCCCGCCGTCGGCGGTCACGCCTTGTTGTCCTCCAGATAGCTCTTCAGCACGCCCAGCAGTGCGTTCCGTTGGGCGGGAGTGAGGCGGTCGTCACGCTGGATCGCGTCTTCCGTGGTGATCTCGGTCTGATCGACCGGCAGTCCAGCGGCGTACATGATGAGCTCGTTGGGCTTGATGCCGAGGCTCTTCGCCAGCGAGCGCAGCACCCGGATGGATGGCTCGTGGAGGCCGCGCTCCAACTGGCTCATGTACGTGTCCGACAGATCAGCGAGGCGGGCCAGCTCTCGCTGGGAGAGCTGGTTGAACCGCCGCTGCGACCGGATGTGCTCGCCGAGGCGCCGGAGATGATCGTTCCAGAGACCGTCGACGGCCACCCGGGGAACCTACTTCTTGGTGGTCGTGGTGCTCTTGGTGGTGTCGTCGCTCGGGCGCTTGGCCGCCTCGATCAGGCCGAGGGCGAAGGTCTTGTTCTGCTCGAGCAGCTGCGACTGGAGATCGAACGCCCGCTCGACGGCCTTGCGACCCTGCTCGGGATCGGGCGTGAGCCACGACGGCATCGGCGCGGTCGGCACCTTGGAGGCGATGGTCTTGTACGCCTTGAGGAACTGGTCCTGGGCGAAGGTGATGACCTTGACGGTCGACTCGTTGGCGGTGGTCAGAAGGTCGGTGGCCATGGGGGGCTCCTCGGCTCGTCGTGCGCACTCTGCTGCGCTGACTAACACTATAGTACGCACACCCGGGGAAACGCAACGCCCTTCGCGGTCAGGTCCGCACGAGTGCGAGGGGCGCGACGGCGGCGCCCGGGAGGACGGCGGCCGGGTCGGCGCCGAGCACGTCGGCCAGCCACGGTGGCGTAGATCGAGCGGAAGTCCACGTTCCAGACGAGGTCGCCGTTGTCGTCGAAGGCGGTCAACGACGGCTCGTCGCCGACGAAGCCGCCCTTGACCGGCGGGCCGGCCACGAACACGGGTGCGGCGACGCCGTGGTCGGTGCCGCCCGACGCATCGGGTGCGGGGCGGCGCCCGAACTCGGAGTGGACGACGAGCACGACCGACTGCCCGCGGGGATCACCGGCGAGCGACTGGAAGAACCCGCCGACGGCGGCATCCAGCTCGGCGAGCAGCGCGGGATGGGTCGGCCCTTCGTTGGCGTGGGTGTCGAAGCCGCCCATCGCCGTGACGTAGGCGCGCGTCGGCAGCCCGGCGCCGATCATCTTGGCCACCGTGGCGAGCTGCGCGGCGAGGCCGTCACCGCTGTCGTCGGCGGTCGCGCCGCGCCAGCACCGGCGCGACGGCGGCCGACACGCTGAGCAGATCGGCACCGGACTGCGCCGCCCTCGCCGCGAGGGCGGCGTCGCCCTCCGCCGGCGTCTGCATCGCCTGCCACGCATCCTTCGTCGGGCCGGTCAGCCGCAACGTCGTGCCACCGGCAGGGATGGCGGCGCCTGCCGTGTGCGCCCCGGCCAGCGCCAGCGGCAGGGTGGAGCCGATGGCGACGCCGTCGAGCGGGGTGGTGGCGGCGACGTCCAGCCAGCGGCCGAGCCAGCCCGTGCCCGTGACGCCGGCGGGATCGCCGGACTGCCAGATGTCCATCGACCGGAAGTGGCTGCGGTTCGGGTTGGGGTAGGCGACGCCGCGCACGATGGCCAGCTGCCCGGCGTCCCACAGCCCCTTGAAGCCGGTCATCCCGGGCGCCGAGCGCGAGGCCGTCGGCGAGGGGGAGGGCCTTCGTGGGATCGACGGCGAGATCACCGCGGAGCTTGGCGTACGCCGGGTCGCCGATGGGCACGACGGTGTTCAACCCGTCGTTGCCGCCGTAGAGCGTGACCACGACCACGATGCCCTGGCCCGGCGCCAGCGTGCTCGCGCCGGTGGCGGCGGCCGTGGTGGACGGGATCGGGCCGGCCGCCGGCACCCGTCGTGCCGGGCACGGCGCCGGTGCTCGATCCGTGGTGCTCGACGACGACGGCGGCGAGGGCGGCGGAGCCGGCCACACCGGCGATGCCGCTCAGGAAGGCGCGTCGGGACAGGGCCATCGGAGCTCCTTCAGGCCAGTGCGTAGTCGGGGGAGGTGAGCCCGAACGTGACGAGGGTGGCGGGGTCGCCGGCCACGCTCGCCAGCGCCGCCGCCGTCGCCGGGCGCCACCCGTCGAGCCCGAGGAGCCAGGCCAGGTGGCCGGGCCGGTCGGCGGCGGCGACCAGGGCCTGGCCGGTCACCGTGGCCAGCGCCGGCGACGCGATCGCCTGCGCGAAGGTCAGCTTCAGTTGATCGGCCGCCGTGTTGAGCCACGCCGCCTGCGCCGGCCAGCCGCCGACCGACGGCGGCCGGAAGGGTGTCTGGCCGAGGGCGGTCGAGGACGCGGGTCGTCGCCGTCGCGACCGTCACCTTGCCGGCCACGACGGTGTCCGGCGCCAGCCCGAAGGCGCGCACGGCGCCGATGGCCCACTCGACGGGCTGCTTGACGAGGCCCTGGCGCGTGGCGTCGGTGGCGAACTGCGGGTGGGTCAGCACGGCGTGCAGCAGCGCGTCGGCGCGCCGGCCGCCGCTCCATGCCGCCGCCAGGTCGGTGACGATGGGATCAGCCGGATCGACCGGCCAGCACGTAGCGCGACCACATGCGGGCGGCGACGAAGCGGGCACTGGCGTCGGTCCCGGTGACGAGCTTGATCGTGTCGAGCCCGTCGAAGTTGCCGGTCTGCCCGAGGATCGTCTTCGTGCCCCGGTCGTGCTGCCGCGGCCGCTCGACGAACGCCAGCGTGCTCCGGTCGAACGACCACCCGGTGAACGTCGCGCGCCGCCTCCTTCACGTCGGTCTCGCTGTAGTTGCCGATGCCGAGCGTGAACAGCTCCATGAGCTCGCGCGCGAAGTTCTCGTTCGGATGGGCCGCCACGTCGGTATCGGCGTCGAGCCACCGCAGCATGGCCGGGTCCTGCGCCACCGCACCGGTCGAGCGCGGTGAAGTCGCCGGTGCCCTGCTGGCGGAAGATCTGGTGCTGGCGGTACATGAGGGCGGCCACCTTGACCTTGTCGATGCTCGTGGCGAAGTGCCCGTGCCAGAACCACGCCAGCTTCTCGGCGGCGGGTTGGCGGGCCACGATCATGCGCTGCACCCACCACTGGACGAGTGCCGTCGCCTGCTGGCGGAGCTGCTGCGTGTACGCCTTCCGGTCGGTGGCGGCGGCGTCCGTGCCCGGTGCCGGGGGGACGGTGAGGTCGGGCACGGCGACGGCGTCGGCGGCCGGATCGGCACCGGGGGCCAGCGAGGCGACGACGGCGTCGACGGTGGCGGCGTACCCGGCCGTCGTGGCAGCGTCGACGTCGGCGCCGGTCGTGGCCAGCCCAGCCCGCCGCAGGACCAGGGCGACATCGGCGCGGTCGTCAGCCATGGTTCCACCCTGGCGCCGAGATGTGAGGGAAGTGTGAATGCGGACCTACGCTGGTCGCCCCATGAGCGACGCTGACGACCTGGACGACCTCGACGACCTCGGCGACGGCGACGAGCGTGACGACCTGGAGGATCTCGACGACGCCGTGCTCGGCCTCGACGAGGAGGAGAGCGAGCTCGACCGGACCCGCACCGCCTACACCGGGGCCCGGCTCCACGACGAGTTCCAGCCGGTCGACGAGGTGGAGCTGGCCGAGGAGGGCATGCTGCTGGACGATCCGGAGGACCCGCGGCGCACCCGGCAGGACCTCGACCCCGACGACGCCGGCTGGGATCTGGACGAAGAGGGGTAGGCCGGCCGGCCGCGCATATCGTCGGCCCCGTGGTGACGATCGACGACGTTCGGGCCATCGCGTCGCAGCTCCCGCGGTCGTACGAGGTGCTGGTGCGCGATCGGGTGAAGTTCCGCGTCGGTCGCATCGTCTACCTCGCCTTCTCGCGCGACGAGACGCAGATGGGGTTCGCCTTCCCGAAGGAGGAGCGCGACGCCCTCATCGCCAGCGAGCCCCACAAGTTCCTGATGCCCCGCGTGTCGGACCAGCGCTACCAGTGGGTGGAGGTGCGCGTGGCCGCCCTCGACGCCGAGGAGCTGCGCGAGATCGTCCTCGATGCCTGGCGCATGGTGGTGCCGAAGCGGTTGGCGGCCGAGTACATCGGGGGTGGCCCGTGAGCACGCTGGACGGACAGGTCGCGGTGGTGACCGGAGCAGGATCGGGGATCGGCCGCGGCATCAGCCTCCGCCTGGCGCGCGAGGGCGCCGCGGTGGTCGTCGTGGACGTCGATCCCGGTGGCGCCGACGAATCGGTCGCGCTCATCGAGGCGGCCGGCGGCCGCGCCCTCGCGGTGCGGGCCAACGTGGCCGACTTCGACCAGATCCAGTCGGCCGTCGACCGCGGCTACGAGCACTTCGGCCGCCTCGACATCGCCGTGGCGAACGCCGGGGTGTTCCGCACCGGCACCATCCGGGACGTGACGCCGGACGACTTCCGGGGCCAGCTCGAGGTCAACGTGACCGGCGTGTTCCTCACCGTGAAGGCGGCGACCGAGCGGATCGTCGAGTCCGGACGTGGTGGCCGCATGGTGTGCATCTCGTCCGAGGCGGCACTGGCCACGGGCGGCCGCGTCTGGGCGTACTCGGCCTCGAAGGCGGCGGTGAAGATGATGGTGCGGGGTTGGGCGCAGGAGCTCGGCCAGTACGGGATCAACATCAACTCGATCGGCCCCGGCCTCATCGACACGCCGCTGGCGCAGTTCCAGGCGGGGCGGGAAGGCGGCGAGCTGCGCGCCGTCGTCGAGCGCCGCCGGCCCGTCGGGCGCGTCGGCACCCCCGACGACATCGGCGGCATGGTGGCCTTCCTGTGCGGTCCCGACGCCAGCTACATCACCGGCTCGTTCTTCCTCGTCGACGGCGGCTCGCGCGACTCGTACTCGGCGCCCGTGCTGTCCGAACCGGCGCGCGAGGAGCGCCGGGCCCTGATCGCCGAGGCCGCCCAGCGCGACCAGGTCACCCGGGCGTTGATGGACGGCCTCGAGCTGTGATCCACCCATTGAGCAAGGAGACGACGTGCCCGGTCATCTGACGTTCGGCACCTTCATCGCGCCGTTCCACCGCCTCGGCGACAACCCGCTGCTGTCGATGCGGCGCGACCTCGAGCTCATCCAGTGGTGCGACGAGCTCGGCTACGACGAGGCCTGGGTGGGCGAGCACCACTCGGCGGCGTGGGAGAACATCGCCGACCCGGTGGTGTTCCTGGCGGCAGCGGGGGAGCGCACCAAGCACATCCGCCTCGGCTCGGGCGTCGTGAGCCTCCCGTACTACAACCCGCTGCTCGTCGCCGACCGGTTCGTGCAGCTCGACTACATGACCAACGGGCGGGCCATGCTCGGTGCCGGCCCGGGCGCGCTCATCTCCGATGCCGTGATGATGGGCGTCGACCCGGTGACGCAGCGGCCGCGCATGGACGAGTCGCTCGGGGTCATCATCCGCCTGCTCCGGGGCGAGGTGGTCACGCATGTGGCCGACTGGTTCGAGCTGCACGAGGCCCGCCTCCAGCTGCTCCCGCTCAACGGCAGCATGCCGATCGCCGTCGCCAGCACCACCACACCGTCGGGGATGGTGGCGGCCGGCAAGCACGGCGTCGGCGTGCTGTCGCTCGGCGCCGGCCTCGTCGGCGGGCGCAAGGACCTCAAGGCGCACTGGGCGATGGGCCAGGAGTCCGCCGCCGCCCACGGCCAGGTGCTGCGGCGCGAGGAGTGGCGCCTCGTGATCCGCGTTCACGTGGCCGAGAGCGCCGAGGAGGCGACGGCCGATGTGCGCGAGGGGCGCGAGTACGAGCGCCACCACTACTTCCGTCGTGTCGGCGGGTTGAAGAGCGACTCCACGCTCGAGCAGGAGATCGAGGAGGACACCTCCATCGTGGGGACGCCCGAGCACGTGCTCGGCGCCCTCACCCGGCTGCAGGACGAGACGGGCGGCTTCGGCGGCTTCCTGGTGATGGCCCACGAGTGGGCCAACCGTGAGAAGACGCTGCGCAGCTACGAGTTGCTCGCCCGCTACGTGATCCCCCATTTCAAGGGCATGCTGGACCCGATGCGCGCCTCGTACGACATGGTCGTGGCCAACAAGCGCAGCTACGGCGGACCGGCGATGGCCGCCGTCAGCAAGGCCTTCGAGGACGCCGGTCAGCCGATGCCCGACGATCTGACGGGCGCCAACCTGCGCTGAGCCGTGTCATGCGGCGCCTCGTCGGCGCCGGATCAACTCGTTGTCGCGCTCGCCCGGGCGCGCCTCGGGTTGACCGTTCGTGCTCTCCGGCGGCTCACACAGCCCGTCGACCCAGTCCCACCACCGGCTCTGCCGGTGGGTGCTCCAGGGCGATCGGCCGGCCGCCTCGTCCCGACCCCGCCACAACATGAGGGTCATGGTACGGACGCCCCGCGCACCGGACCGTAGGCCATACGACTCCATGTTCGCCCTGGTCGCGCTGGGTGCGGCGGTCCCACCACGCCCCGTCGATGGGTGAAGCGCGCAACGCCCGGCCGCCGGCGGCATGATGGCGCCATGGCCTTCCTCCTACCGGACGAGCCGATCCCCGATGTCGACGCCTACCTCGCCGGCGGAGGTGGCGAGGGCCTGCGGGCGGCGCTCGCCCTCGGGCCGGACGGCACCATCGACGAGATCGACGGCGGCCGGGCTTCGCGGGCGGGGCGGGGGCGGCTTCCCGACCGGCCGCAAGTGGCGGTCGGTCACCGACGGCGGCGAGGGGAAGCGCTACGTCGTGGCCAACGGCGCCGAGGGGGAGCCCGCCACCTTCAAGGACCGCCTGCTCATGCGGCGCGACCCCTACCGGGTGGTGGAGGGCGCCGCCATCGCCGCGCTCGCCATCGGGGCCAGCGACGTCTTCCTGGCCACCAAGGCGGCGTACGCCACCGAGGCGGCGGCGCTGCGCCGGGCGGCACTGGAGTTGAGCGGGACGGGCCTCCTCGCTCGATCTCACGATCTCGGTCGTGGAGGGTCCGGACGAGTACCTGTACGGCGAGGAGAAGGCACTGCTCGAGGTCATCGAGGGCCGGGACCCGCTGCCCCGACTCCTGCCTCCGTACGCAGCAGGGCCTGTTCGCCACGCGTGCCGATCGGCTGGGAGGACCGGGACTCCGACCGCCCCTCCGACGGCCGGTCGTGGCGAGAGCAACCCCACGGCTGTGAACAACGTGGAGACGCTGGCCACCGCCGTCCACATCCTCGCCAACGGCGCGGCGTGGTTCCGCACGATGGGCACCGCCGGCTCGCCGGGCACGCTGCTGGCCACCGTCGTCGGCGACATCGCCCACCCTCAGGTCGTACGAGGTCGAGATGGGCACGCCCTTCGCCGAGCTCCTCGCCCGGTGCGGCGGGCCACGTGCAGGGCCGCACGCTGGTGGCCGCCTTCTCGGGGGTGTCGAACCCGGTGCTCACCGCCGCCGACTTCGACGTGCCGCTCACGCTACGAGGACTTCGCCGCGCCGCGGCACCGGGCTGGGCGCCGCCGGGTTCGCCGTCTACGACGACGAGGCCGACATGCTGAGCGTGGCGCGCGAACTCAGCCGGTTCCTCGCCGTCGAGGCGTGCGGGCAGTGCCCGCCGTGCAAGAGCGGCTCGATCGAGATCACCGAGCGGCTGCTGACCATCGAGCAGGGCGACGGCGGCGACAACGACCTGAGCGTCATCAACGCCCGCCTGCGCACCGTCACCGACGCCAACCGCTGCTACCTCGGTACGGAGGAGCAGATACGTCGTGTCCAGCATCCTGCGCGCCTTCCCGGAAGCCTTCGCCGCCCGGCTCGAGGGCACCGGCGGCCCGTTGCGTCCGGCGGTCGTGCCGCTCGTGCGCGACATCGCCGCCGACGGCACCGTCACCTACGACGAGCGCCACCTGCGCAAGCAGCTCGACTGGACCTACCGCTGACCGTCACGGCAGGGGGAGCACCGCGCGCGCCTCGATCAACCGCTCCCGCTCGAGGCCCTCGCGCTGGGCGACGGCTCGGGCGATCAGCTCGTCGAGCGCCACCCCCTTCAGCTCGGGGGTCGTGTCGGCGACGGCCTGGAGGCCGCGCCACATGGCCTGCTTGCCTTCCACGCCCACCGCCAGGACCTCGATCTCGAGCATCACCGTCAACCGCGGGGAGCCGTTGAACCACGAGTTGAGCTTGAGCCGGCTCGCCTTCTCCGCCACCCAGCCACCGGCGTGCTTCACCACGTTGGGGTGGACGTGCAGGCTGGCCATGAGCGCATCGAGCGTGCCCAGGTCGGCCTCGAGGTCGGCCGCCAGCTGGGTGAAGAACGGACCTCGGTCCGTCCCATCGAACCGGGAGCGGAGCTTCCGGGCGAGATCCACGCCCATCATGGCGCCGGACCGGTGATCGTTCAGGTACACGTGCAGGGGAGTGGTCACGGCTGTTGCGTACCCCGTCGGAGGAGATGCGAGGCTGCCGAGGTGCCCATCACCACCGGTTTCAACCACGTGGCCACACTGACCACGGACATGGAGCGCCTCGTCGGCTTCTACCAGGGCGCCTTCGAGGCCACCGTGGCCTTCGAGATGGCGGCCCGGCCGGACCATCCCCGCATGATCATCCTGGACCTCGGCGGCGGCGCCGCGCTGAACGTGTTCGAGGTGGCCCCGGAGGACATCATCGGCGAGCGCCGGCGCCAGGGCGCACGGGGCGCCATCGACCACTTCGGACTGGCCGTCGACTCGCTCGCCACGCTGGAGCAGATCCGGGATCGCCTGGCCGGGGCCGGGGCCGAGATCGGCGAGATCCAGCGCCTCGGCGGCGAGTGGTCCCTGTTCTTCCGGGACCCCGACGGCATGGAGCTCGAGGTGTGCGCGCACGCGGACTGATGCGCCGAGCCGGCGCCGCAGGGCGGCGCCGTGTCGAGCGAGAACCGATTGTCCGAGCGGAGCGAGTCGGCGGCGACGAGCCGCCGGGCCGCGCTGGCGCCGCAGGGCGGCGCCGTCCCGAGCGAGCAGCGATTGTCTGAGAGGGCGAGCGGATAGGGCTCCATCGGTCGCGCCGGGTCGATGAGTGTCCGGCACGACGCCGATGGGCGGGGCGGGCGCGTGTGTCAAAGCGCGCAGCCTGAACACTTGGTACCGCTCCAGCGGTAGCAAACGCCCAGGCGGCGCGGAAATGGCGGGCGAGGCGAGGCGTGACGGCCGTTCGCGCAGCCTGTGCGCGGAACCGTGCGGGGGTGCCCCTCCGCGCACAGGCTGTGCCCGAAAGGGGGTGAAGCGGGGTCGACCGCGGCGTCGAAGCGCTGGTCAGCGGAGCCGGGCCGTCGGGCCGACCGTGGCCGCTGCGGGAAGTGTGTGCGCGTCGCGCGCGCTGAGGCGTGCGAGGCGGCCGTGGATGCGGATTCCGTCACCGAGAAGCCACCGACACCGTGGGCGGGGAACGTCAGTCGGGTCCGGCGGCTGTGTGCCGCGAAATCGAGACCATGTCTCGAACCTGCTCACACAAAGGCCGGAGTGCGGGCCGCCGCGGGCAGCAGGCGCCCCCACCGACGACCTATCCGCGCCTCCTCTGAAGCGGAGCGAGTCGGCGGCGACGAGCCGCCGGGCGCGCCCGGCGCCGCAGGGCGGCGCCGTGTCGAGCGAGAACCGATTGTCCGAGCGGAGCGTCGGCGGCGACGAGCCGGCGCCGCAGGGCGGCGCCGTGTCGAGCGAGAACCGATTGTCCGAGCGGAGCGTCGGCGGCGACGAGCCGGCGCCGCAGGGCGGCGCCGTGTCGAGCGAGAACCGATTGTCCGAGCGGAGCGAGTCGGCGGCGACGAGCCGCCGCATCAGCGCGGCTACGGTGCGCGACCATGCCCGTTGTCTTCGTCCACGGTGTCCCCGAGACCACCCGCCTCTGGGACGGCCTGCGCCGTCACCTCGGGCGCGACGACACGATCGCGCTGTCCCTGCCCGGCTTCGGGTCGCCGAGGCCCGCCGGCTTCGGCGCCACCAAGGACGAGTACGCCGACTGGGTCATCGGTGAGCTGGAGCGGGTGGTGGCGGACGCCGGCGAGCCCGTCGACCTCGTGGGGCACGACTGGGGCGGGGGGTTCGTGGTGCGCGTCGTGAGCACGCGGTCGGACCTCGTGCGCACGTGGGTGTCCGACGCCGCGGGCCTGGCCGACGTCGACTTCGAGTGGCACGACTTCGCCAAGATCTGGCAGACGCCGGGCGACGGCGAGGCGTTCTGGGCGCAGCAGCTGACGGCCCCTCTCGACGAGCGGGCGGCGGTCTTCATCATGTCGGGCGTCCCCGAGAACGAGGCCAAGGACATGGCCTCCCACGTCGACCAGCCGATGGCCGATTCGATCCTTGCGCTGTACCGCTCGGCCACGAAGGTGCAGCAGGAGTGGGGCCCGGCGTTCGAGGCCATCGACCGGCCCGGGATGGTCGTGGTGCCGTCGGGCGATCCGTTCCTCTCCGCCGACGGCGCCCGCCGGGCGGCGGCGCGCGCCGGCGCCCGCGTCGAGGTGCTGGAGGGCAAGGGCCACTGGTGGATGCTCGAGGACCCGGCGGCCGCCGCCAACCTGCTCAGCGCGTTCTGGAGCGCGGCCTGAGTCGCGTCCCCTGGGTTCGCCCGATGCGGGCCCGCGGCGCCAACCAGTCCCACCGCGTCGCCACGCCGCTCGAGCTCCTGTTCGACCTCTGCTTCGTGGTCGCCGTCGCCCAGGCGGCCAGCAGCCTCCACCACGCGCTCGACGCCGGGCACGTCGGCCAGGCGCTGCTGTCGTACCCGATGGTGTTCTTCGCTGTCTGGTGGGCGTGGATGAACTTCACGTGGTTCGCGTCGGCCTACGACACCGACGACGTCGCCTACCGGCTGGCGGTGCTCGTGCAGATCGCCGGCGTGCTCATCCTGGCCGCCGGCGTGCCCCGCTCGTTCGACGACCGCGACCTCGCCATCGTCACCCTCGGCTACGCCGTGATGCGCGTCAGCCTCGCCGCGCAGTGGTTACGGGCGGCGCACAGCGATCCGCCGGCACGCCGCACCGACCTCCGGTACGCCTTCGGCGTCTCCGTGTGCATGCTCGGCTGGCTCGTCGTGCTCGTGCTGCCCGGCGGGTGGCAGCTGGCCGCGTTCCTGGTGATGGTGGTGGCCGAGCTCTCCGTGCCGGTCCTGGCCGAGCGTCACGGCTCCACGACGTGGCACCCGCACCACATCGCCGAGCGCTACGGACTCTTCACGCTCATCGTGCTCGGCGAATCGGTGCTGGCGGCGACGCTCGCCGTGCAGTCGGCGCTCGATGCCGGCCAGGCCATCGACAGCCTGCTGGTCATCGGCGGCGGCGGGCTCTTGATCGTGTTCTCGATGTGGTGGGTGTACTTCTCGGTGCCGACAGAGGAACCGGTCACGGAGACCGGCCTCGACTCGTTCCGCTGGGGGCTACGGCCACTACTTCGTGTTCGCGTCGGCGGCGGCGGTGGGCGCCGGGCTGGCGGCCGCGGTCGACCACGCCGCGGGGACGGGCGACGGACTGTCGCACCGGGGCGCGACGGCGACGGTGGCGGTCCCGGTGGCGATCTACCTTGCCGGCATCGCCTTCGTGCGCGGCCCGCGCAGCCGGCGCGCCATCGGGCGGCGCTCCTGGTGACGTCGGTGGCGATGCTCGCCCTCGTCGCCATCGACCTCGGGGTGCTCGCCGTCGGCGTCGTCCTAGCTGCCCTGGTGGCGGTCATCATGCTGACTGTGCCGGACGAGGACCGGGTACCGATGGAAGATGTCCAGTGACCTCCGCTCCCGCGACATGAACGACATCACGGCACTGGTAGCCAACGACCACGCCTACGTGCGCCAGCTGCTCGACGAGGCGATGCGTCCGACGGACACGCCGGGCGTGCGCCAGGACCTGGTGGCACAAGTCGTCTCGGCCTGGGCCACCCACGGGGCGGCCGAGCGCGTCGTCGTGTACACCGAGGCGAGCACCGCCCTCGGACCGGATGCGGTGTCGCGCGCCAGCCACGTCCACGACGCCCTCGACCGGCTGATGACCGACCTGCGCGGCGATGCCACCGACGAGCAGCTCGGCGCCGTCGGCCACCTCGTGGACGACCACGTCCAGCTGGTGGAAGGCGACCTCCTCCAGGCGATGAACGACGTGGCGCCCGGTCGCCTGGCCCCGATGGCGAAGCAGTGGACCGAGGCGGTGGAAGCCGCCTCGGGTCTCAGCAAGCCTGCCGACTGACGAATCCAGCAACCGCGTCCACCACCGGCGCGGTGTCGCCGACGTGCAGGACGTGGCCGCGCCGGGCGAGCACCTTGCACGCGGCACCCGAGGGCACTCCCGCGGCGATGGCGTCGAGCTGCGCGAGGGTGCCGTACTCGTCACCGTCGCCCTGCATGGCGAGCACCGGCGCGTCGATCGTGCGCAGCGAAGACTCGATGTTCCACGAGCGGAAGGCGAGCGAGAGCCACACGCCGTTCCATCCCCAGAACGTGCTGTCCACGTCGTCGTGGTACTTGGCGAGGCGAGGGCGCAACGACGACTGGTAGGCGTCACGGGCCGCCTCGATGCCGGCGACCGACCGGTCTTCCACGAACACGTGAGGCGCCATGAGCACCAGTCCCGCGACAGGATGCCCGGCGCCAGCGTGGATGATGGCGATCGAGGCGCCGTCGCTGTGCCCGACGAGAACGGGCCGCTCGATGCCGAGGCGCGCGAGCAGCGCCGGCAGCACGACGAGCGCTTGGTGGTGCATGTACGACACGGGCCACGGTGGGGGTACCGGCGTGGAGCGGCCGTAGCCCGGCCGGGAGAACACGATCGTGCGGCGCCCGGTGGCCGCCTGCACATCGGCGGGGAAGGAGCGCCACAGCTCGATCGACCCGAGCCCCTCGTGCAGGAACACGAGCGCCGGGTCCGTGCCGGGCCGCTCGCGGAGATCGATGGCGGCCCCGTCGACCTCGATCATTCCAGGCGCTGCCGCAGGGCGAACCGCTGGATCTTGCCGGTCGCGGTCTTCGGCAGCTCGTCGACCACGAGGACGCTGTCGCGGCCGCTTGAACGCGGCCATCCGGGACCGGCAGTGGGCGTCGATGCGCGTCGGGATCGATGTCCGTGCCGCTGCGGGCCACGACGAAGGCGACGGTCATCTCCAGCCCGGCGGCGTCGCGGGCGCCGACCACGGCCGCCTCGAGCACGTCGGGGTGCTCGATGAGCACGCTCTCCACCTCGGCCGGCGACACCCAGATGCCGCCCGCCTTGATCATGTCGCTGTTGCGGCCGAGGAACGTGTAGTAGCCGTCCTCGGAACGGGTGTACACGTCGCCGGTCGCGGAGCCAGTCGCCGCGGAAGGCGGCCTGCGTCGCCGCCGTCGCGGCTCCAGTAGCCGGTGGCGACGGACGGGCCGCGCACGTGGAGGTAGCCCGGCGTGTCCGGCGTCGGTGACCTCGGCGTCGGCGTCGTCGAGCGAGCTTGACCTCGTAGCCCGGCACGGGCGTGCCGCTGGTGCCCGGGCGCTCGTCGCGCGCGGTGTTCGACAGGAAGATGTGCAGCGCCTCGGTGGAGCCGATGCCGTCGAGGACCGGGATGGCCGAAGCGCTCGGTGAAGCGCCGCTGCAGGTCGGCGGGCAGCGCCTCGCCGGCGGTCATCGTCAGGCGCACCGAGGCGAACGCGGCCGGGTCGATGTCGGCGTCGAGCAGGCGCGGCGACGAAGCCGGGGCTGGCGAAGAACAGCGTCGGCTGCTGCGTCGGCGACCAGCGTCCGCCATGGCGGCCGGTGCCGGTCGGCGCCGGGTTGAGGATGGTGGTCGCGCCGACGGCGAACGGGAACGTGAGCGAGTTGCCGAGCCCGTAGGCGAAGAACAGCTTGGCCACCGACAGGCACCGGTCGTCGGGGCGGATGGCGAGCACCGATCGCCGCGTACGTCGCCGCCGTCGCCTCGAGGTTGCCGTGGCGGTGCATCACGCCCTTGGGCAGGCCGGTCGTGCCCGAGCTGTAGAGCCAGAACGCCGGCGAGTCGGCCGTGGTGGCCGCCACCGGCGCCTCGGCCGTGTCGTCGAAGGACGCCCAGTCGTGGACGGGCACGCCGGCGGCGCCGGCGTCGGCCGCTCCCGCGACGACGGCGGCGCGCAGCTCACGCGCCGCGCTCGGCGATGGCGGCGAGGTGGCCGGCGTACTCGGCGACAGCACGACCACGCCGGCGCCGGCATCGGCCACGATCGCCGCCAGCTCGGCCGCCGGTGAGCATCGTCGACAGCGGAACCGGCACGACGCCGGAGCGGAGGCCGCCGAGGAACCACGCGAGGAAGGCGGGCTCGTCGTTCGACCACCAGCGCGACCCGCTCCCCGCGCCGCACGTCGAGGTCGCGCAGGGCGTGCTGGGCCCGCCAGACCTCGCGCTGCACGTCGGCGTAGGTCGCTCGCTGCGTCCCCGCAGATCACGGCGAGCCGCGCGGCCGTCGCCGGCGTCGACGTGGCGGTCGAGCAGCCAGGCGGCCGCGTTGTAGGTGTCCTCCATGTCGTCCCCCCGGTTGGTCAGGCGCGCACGTAGTCGTAGTCGACGCGGCTTCTGCGTGGATGCCGCTGGCCGGCGGCGCGATCCACCCGGCCATCCGCCCGGGCTCGTGCACGCGGAGCATCAGCGACACGACGCACGTGCTGTCCTCGTCGGTCGGCAGCCAGTGCGGCGACCGCTGCGCCCACTCCTCCTGGCTCAGCGACCGGCCCGTCCGGGTGCCAGGCGCGGCCGCCGAACACGCCCGACGCGCGCGGTTGAACCCGATGGTGCGGCAGCCGCAGCTCCAGGCCCACCTCGGCGAGCGTGCGGTTCCAGCGGTCGACGCCCTTCTGGCAGTCGGCGACGTAGTCGTCGCGCAGCGTCTCGTTGAGCGCGGCCAGCGCCGGCGCCTCGCGCTCGCGCCATCGGCCCCGTCGACCAGGGTCGGCACCCGGCAGGTCGCGTCCTGCGAGGCGGTGGTCGTCGTCGCGGCGCTCCTCCTGGAAGCGGCCCTTCAGGCCGGCGGCGAAGTAGTTGGCGGCGTTGGTCGACGTCTCCGCGCCGAACAGGTCGAGCGACACGCTGTAGTGGAAGTTCAGGTAGCGCTGCAGCGTGGCGACGTCGATCGCCGCCGTAGGGGCGCGACGTCGTCGGTGTCGTGCTCGCTTCATCAGCTCGACCGTGCGCTGCACGACCCGGCCGATGCCGGTGGCGCCCACGAACATGTGGTGGGCCTCCTCCTTCAGCATGAAGTCGCACGTGCGCGACAGCGGATCGAACGCCGCTCTCGCGCAGCGAGGCGAGCTGGTACTTGCCGTCGCGGTCGGTGAAGTAGGTGAAGAAGAAGAACGACAGCCAGTCGGGCGTCGGCTCGTTGAAGGCGCCCGAGGATGCGGGGGTGGTCGGTGTCGCCCGAGTGGCGCTCGAGCATCTCGTCGGCCTCGTCGCGGCCGTCGCGACCGAAGTAGCGGTGCAGCAGGTACACCATCGCCCACAGGTGCCGGCCCTCCTCCACGTTGACCTGGAACAGGTTGCGCAGGTCGTAGAGGCTCGGCGCGGTGAGGCACAGCTGGCGCTGCTGCTCGACCGAGGCCGGCTCGGTGTCGCCCTGCACCACGAGCAGGCGGCGCAGCTCGGACGCGGTACTCGCCGGGCACCTCCTGCCACGCCGGCTCGCCCAGGTGGTCGCCGAAGCCGATGCCGCGGTCGGGCTCGGGCTCGGCCAGGAAGATGCCCCAGCGGTAGTCGGGCATCTTCACGTAGCCGAAGTTGGCCCAGCCGTCCTGGCCGACGTCGACGGCGGTGCGCAGGTACACGTCGTGGTCCTGGAAGGCGACGGGCCCGAGCGTCTTCCACCACTCGATGAACCGCGGGCTGCCACGACTCCAGCGCCCGCTGCAGGCGGCGGTCGTCGGCCAGGTCGACGTTGTTGGGGATGCGTGGCGTCGTAGTCGACTGCGGTCATCGCGGATCACGTCCTCGTTCTTGGTCGTAGACGGGTCGGGAGCCGGTGCCGTAGCGGCGCAGCGCGCCGTCGGGGCCGACGGCGTTGGGGCGCTGGAAGATCCAGTTCTGCCACGCCGTGAGCCGGGCGAAGATCTTCGTCTCCATCGTCTCGGGCCCGACGAAGCGGAGGTTGGCCTCCATGCCGGTCAGCGCGTCGGGCGAGAAGCTGGCCCGCTCCTCGAGGCACAGGCGCACCTCGTCGTCCCAGTCGAGGTCGTCGGGCGTGAACGTGACCAGCCCGGCGTCGTCGGCCTCGGCGGCCGAGGAGCTCCTTGCCGAGTACGGCCCGCGCCGCGCCGAGCGCGTCGGGCGCGGCCCCAGAACCGGGTCGAGGCGGGTCAGCCGTTGGCCATCGGGTACCAGCCGTCGTTGGCGTCGGTGAGGCGCAGCGCGGCCGGCGGGCGATCGTCGTCCGGGCCGCTGCCCGTCGAGCATGAACGAGCGGTCGGCGGCCAGCACCAGCTCGGCCAGCGTGCCGGCGAAGCAGCTGCCGGGCTCGACGAGGGCGACCAGCGTGCGGGCCGACAGGTCGAGGCGCTTGAGCGTCCGCGCCCAGCAGAGCCGGATCTCGCGGACGAGCCAGTGGTCGGCGTGGCCGCGGAGCGGCCGTCGGCGGCGAGCGACGGCGTCGGGTCGCCTTCGGTGCGCAGCACCCAGGTGCCGACCTCGGGCTCGTTGAAGCGCAGGTGGAGCATGGCGTCGTCGAGCTCGCGGCAGGCGGCCAGCAGCCCAGCCGTCGACGGCGTCGTCGCCGGCGTCGCACGGGCCCGGCGATCGGTGATGGCGCGCCACGCCGAGCGTCGCGGTCGAGCGGACGTCGACGTGGTCGTAGCGCCGGCCGTCGTCGTCGCCGGTCGACGGTCGAGCGGCGCGAGCACGATGCCGCGGCTCGTCGGCGGGGCGGTCGGAGCGCGGCCGCGCGCGCCTCGGCCCGCGCCGCGCACGACCGTCGTCGAACCGGCTGCGCGGGGCGACCGCGTCGACGAGCCCCCAGTCGACGCGCCTGCTGCCCCTTCACGCCCTCGGCGCGGGTGGCGAACACGTCGGCGAGGTCGCGCCGCACGTGGCGCTTGTCGACCACGCGGGTGAGCCCGCCGGTGCCGGGCAGCACGGCCAGCAGCGGCACCTCGGGCAGCGAGACGGCCGAGGACCGGTCGTCGACCAGCAGGATCTCGTCGCAGGCCAGCGCCAGCTCGTAGCCGCCGCCCGCCGCCGTGCCGTTGACCGCCGCGAGCCACACCTGGCCCGAGTGCGCGCGTGGCGTCCTCGATGGCGTTGCGGGTCTCGTTGGTGAACTTGCAGAAGTTCGACCTTGTGGTGCGTGGGTGGAGCCGGCCAGCATCTGGATGTTGGCGCCGGCGCAGAACACCTTGTCGAGCCCGCCGGTGAGCACGACGGCGCGCACCTCGGGGTGCTCGAAGCGCAGGCGCTGCACCACGTCGGCCAGCTCGATGTCGACGCCGAGGTCGTAGGAGTTCAGCTTCAGCTCGTAGTCGGCACGGAGGCCGCCGGCGGGGTCGACCTGCAGGGTCAGGGTGGCGATGCGGCCGTCGACGTCGAGGCGCCAGTGGCGGTAGCGGGCAGGCTCGGTGGCGAGATCGATCATCGCGAGATCCCCTCTCTCGTCGATTCACCATACTACGAACCTCTACAGGACCGTCAAGAGTCTGTAGAATGTCGTCGGTGCCCAGTGCGACGCGGCGACCCCGGGCCGGCTCGAGCGCCAAGGCGCTCCTGCTGACGGTGCTCGGCGAGCTCGTGCTGCCGCGTGGTGGCGCGGTGTGGACCGGCACGCTCGTCGACGCGCTGGCCCGCCTCGACGTCGAGGAGAAGAACGCCAGGCAGGCCATCGCCCGCTCGGCCGACGAGGGCCTGCTCACGTCAGAGCGGGCCGGGCGCCAGGTGCGCTGGCACCTCACCGACGGGGCCGCGACCTCCTCACCACCGGCACGGAGCGCATCTACGCCTTCGGCGCGCCGGGCGGGGCGCGGTGGGACGCGCACTGGCTCGTCGTGCTGTGCCCGGTCCCGGAGGAACACCGCGCCAAGCGCCACCACCTCCGGGCCCGTCTGGGCTTCGCCGGGTTCGGGTTCCTGTCGGCCGGCGTCGCCATCAGCCCGCACCTCGAGCGCGAGGACCTGGCCAGTGCCGTGCTGCGCGAGCTCGGTCTCGTGGACGGCGCCGCCGTGCTGCGGGCGCGTGCCGGCGCGATCGTGCCCGACGGCGAGCTGCTCCACCGGGCCTGGGACCTCGACGCTCTCGCCGACCGCTACCGCGCGCTTCATCGAGGCGGCGGGCGCGTTGCGTCCTGTCGACGGCGCGGCGCAATTCGCGGCGCTGGTGACGCTCGTGCACGAGTGGCGACGCTTCCCGTTCGTCGACCCCGAGATCCCCGACGAGCTCCTCCCGTCGGGATGGCCCGGGCACCGGGCCAAGGCCGTGTTCGACGAGCGTCACGCGCGCTGGTCGCCGGCGGCGACGGCGTGGTTCGCCGATCATGAGCTGTCCTACGGCGGAGTGGTCAGTCGACGCCTTCGTACTTGAACGAGAGCCGCACCTTGGCCCGGTAGTTCACGACCCTGCCGTCTTCGATCTGCATGTCGAGTTGCTCGACCTCGGCGATGCGCAGATCCCGCAGGGTCTGCGACGCCCGGGCCACGGCCGCCGCCGCTGCCTTCTCCCACGATTCGGTGCTCGTGCCGACGAGGTCCACCATCTTGTACACGCTCTCAGACATCCGACACCTCCTTGGTGCGAGGCCCATTGTTCTCCTCCCGGCGCCGTGCGGAAAGGGGCAGTTCGCGTGTCAGCCTCGGCGGCCCTCGGCGTGCGCTCGTCGAGCTCGGCCACGAGCTTCTTGGGCGCCACCACGCGGTAGGCCTCCTCGCAGATCCGCCCGAGCTCGTCCCAGTCGACGCCGACGTCGAGGCGCACGCCGAGCCAGCCCCGGCCGCCGACGTACGGCGGGCGGAAGAAGCGCTCCGGCTCGGCCTCGACCAGCTCGGCCTGGACGCCCGGCGGCGCCGCGCACCACAGGTGTGGGAACTGGTTGCCATGATGGCCGTCGGCCCAGTACATGACGAACGACGACTTGTCGCGCACGAACCAGGTCGGCGCGCTGTGGCTCGGCCGCTCGGTCACCTGCGGGAAGGCGGTGCAGATCGCCCGCAGGCGCAGCAGCGGGTCGATTCGCTTCGCCATCACCGCGGCACGATAGCGGTCGGTCCGTCAGCGCAGGATGAGGCAGGTCGTGGTGCCGTGCGCCAGCACGGTGCCGTCGGCGTCCACCAGGCGCGCCTCCGCGGTGGCGGTGCGCCCGCCGACGTGCACGGTCTCGCCGATGGCGACGACGCGCCCGGTGTCCGTGGTCATCGCGCGCGTGTAGTGCACGTGGAGGTCCAGCGTCGTGAACCGTGCACCGGCTGGGAGGGTGGAGTGGACGGCGCACCCCATGGCCGAGTCGAGCATCGTCGCAGCGATGCCTCCGTGCACCGTCCCGATGGGGTTGTAGTGGTGCTCGCCCGGCACGAGCGCGAACACGGCCCGACCCACCTCGAGGGACTCCACCTCCATGCCCAGGAGGCGCCCGATGGGTGCACCGCCGGCGGCGAAAGCGGCGCGGAGCTGCTCGACGCCCGAGAGATCGGCCATGGGGGGATCGTCGACGGTGGTCATAGTGATATAGATAATCAACTCACTGGTACAAGTCAACAACGTGCGGTACGCTGAGACCAGTGACCAACCGCACGTACGAGCAGTACTGCCCGGTCGCCGTGGCCCTGGACGTGCTGGGCGACCGCTGGACCTTGCTGGTGTTGCGCGAGCTGCTGTTCGGTGAGCAGCGGTTCACCGACCTGCGCCGGGCCCTCCCGGGGATGGCGCCGAACCTCCTGTCGGACCGGCTGCGCGTGCTCGAAGACGAGGGTCTCATCGAGCGTCGCGAGCTGCCGCCGCCCGCAGCGCGCACCGTGTACGCCGCCACGTCAGCGGCGCACGACGTGATCCCGGTCCTGCGCGCCCTGGCGCGCTTCGGGTCGGACCGGCTCGAACCGGTGGATGACGGCGACCCAGTACGCCCGGAGATGGCGGTGTTCGGGATGGTGGCGCCGTTCCACCGGCCCGACCCGGCGGCACCGCGCCAGCACACCCGCCTCGTGCTCGACGGCCAGGCGTTCGATCTCCTCACCGACGGCGAGCGGTTGTCGGCGCGCGCGCCGGCCCGACGATCGCCCGGATCTCGTGATCACGGCGCCGGCGTCGGCGGTGGTGCGCGCCCGCCAGGCGGGGACGGCGCTGAGCGAGCTGGGCGACGTCACCGGGCCCCGCGCCGCCCGGCGCGAGTTCGAGCGGCGCTTCGGGCTGCGGATCTAGGCGTTCTCGGGTTCGGCCGGTGCCGACGACGACTTCTTCCACGCGATGAAGCCGAGGACGGCCAGCACGAGGAGGATGAGCAAGATGAGGAGGCCCTTGCGGCTGCGCTCGTCCTCGGCCAGGTCGCCGAGTGTCGCGCCGACCGTCTCCAGGCTGTCGGAGGCGACCTCGGTGACGTCGGCGAGGGCGTCCTTCACGGTGTCGAACGCGGTGTCGATCAAGGCCATTCGGCTACCTCCAGTGATCTCGTGCCCACGGAAGCTACCGCTCGCGACAGCGGCCCGGTGCGAACTCGGTGCAGTGGGCGCTTGGACCCGCGGGCGAACAGGTGTACGATTGAGGGATGGGGACGGCGGTCGACCACCTGGTGAGTGCCATCGAGGCGCTGCCGGAGCGGGCGTCGAACGATGACGTGCAGGCCGCCTTCGCGGCGGCCGACCGGCTCGCCGCGTGGCTGAGCACCGCCCTCGACGGCGTCGATCCGGCGGCCGACGGCGCCGCCACGCTGGCGCAGTGGCTGCGGTGCCGGGCCCGACGGTCGCACCGTGATGCAGCGGCGCTCGTGAAGCGCACCGCTCGGCTGCGCGCCTGCCCCGACGTACGAGCGGCGTGGTCGGACGGGCGGTTCGCCACCGGCCACGTCGATGCTGTGGTCGCCTGCGTGAGCGATCGCCGCCAGCCGATCTTCGCCGAGCACGAAGCGGAGCTGGTACCAACGCTCGCCCGCTTGACGGTGCCGCAGACGGAGCGGGCGCTGCGCCAGTGGGCCGCGTACGCCGATGCACTGGTGGACACGCCGCCGGCCGATGCGTCCGAGCGGGCGGTGTACCTGTCGCCCGGTGTCGACGGCTGGGGCGAGCTGTCGGGCCGCCTCGATCCGGCCGGGTTCGCCGTCGTCGACGCCGCGCTGGACGCAGCCGTCGTGGCCGATGCCGCGGGCGAGCCGGCACGGACCCGTGCGCAGCAGCGGGCCGACGCGCTGGTGGCCGTGGCCCGTCACTTCCTCGACCACGCCGACGGTGGGGCGACGACGCGAGGTAGCCGCCCCGACGTGGCCGTCGTCGTGACGCTGGACGAGCTCGAGCGCCGGGCGGGCCGCACGATCGACGGCGAGCCGCTCGACCCGGTGTCCGTCGGGGCGCTGCTGTGCGACGCCGGCGTGCACCGGATCGTCACCGACGGCGCGTCGGTCGTGCTCGACGCCGGCCGTACCACCCGCACCGTGGGGCACGCGCTGTTCCGGGCGCTCGCCGTGCGCGACCGGCGGGTGCCGGTTCCCCGGTTGCGACCTCCCGGTGTCACGCTGCGAGGCGCATCACGTCGTGCCGTGGCAGCACGGGGTGGCACCGACCAGTCGAACCTGGTGCTGCTCTGCTGGCGCCACCACCACGACTTCGCCCATCACCCGCAGTGGCACCTCAAGCTGTTGCCCGATGCGACGGTGAAGGTGACGAAGCCCGATGGCCAGGTGCTCACGAGCCATTCTGGGCATCGGGCTGCACCGATACCGGCGCGGCCTGACGATCGAAAACCCTTTGGTCGCGTCGACCGCGCATCGATGGCACCGAACTGAGCGGTTCTCGCTCGTCCCGGTGACAGATCGCCGGCGCCGGACCGAGATCCGCCCGCCTCGCGCCGGCCGTCAGGCGCTGCCGCGCTCCGCCGTCGTCTCGATCGTGATGCCGCCGCGCGCCCGCTGCGTGACCGTCACGAGCACGTGCTGCGGCCGCGCCGTCGCCGCGATCTCGTCGGCGATCTCCACCGCCAGCGCCTCCGCGAACACGGCGCGATCGCGGAACGACCACAGGTACAGCTTCAGCGACTTCGACTCCACGCACCACTCGCCCGGCACGTAGTCGATGATCACCGTCGACAGGTCGGGCTGGTGCGTGACCGGGCACATGGAGGTCACCTCGCCGGCGGTGAACCGCACGCGGGTGCATCCCGCCGGCGCGGCGAAGCACTCGACGTGGGCCACCGGCTGGCGCACGGTCTGGCCGAGGATGGTGAGGTGGTCGGTGGGGACGTCGGTCGTCACGCCGACATGCCTAGCGGCGGCGTCGGCAAGAAGCGACCGATGACGGGGAGCTCCCAGAACTGCTCGGCGCTGGCGACGGCGAGGCCGACGGCCACCAGGTTCTCGGGCGAGTCGTAGACGAGGTACCGCGGCCGCCAGGCCGGCTGGAACTTGGCGTTGTAGCGCCACAGCGACTCGATCTGCATCGTCCCCGACAGCCGCTCCATCACCCGCTTCTCCATGCGCCGGCCCATCGTGTCGCCCATCTCGCCGGCGAGGACGGCCCGCATGGCGGCGAAGTTGAGCGACAGCCCGCGGTGGCCGGTGGCCCGCAGGTGCTCGATGGTGCGCACGATGACGAAGTCGGTCAGGCCGTTCGGGTGCTCGCCGGCGCTGCGGCGCATGAGGTCGAGCGAGTAGCCGTCGATGTCGGCCGCCGGCACGAACTGGCAGAAGGCGGCGGGCACGCCGTCGGGGTCGAAGCAGACGGCGAGGAGCAGGCCGGTGTCGCGGGCGTCGAACAGGCGCGAGAGCGTCATCGAGAAGCCGCGCTCCACCTGGCCGCGGCGGCTCTCGCGCATGAGCTCCCGGAGCTGGCGGGCGAGTGCCGGGTCGGCCTCGGTCGGGTCGCAGAACGTGATCGTGTAGCCGTGGTTGGCGATGCGGTTCACCGCCTGGCGCAGCCCCTTCATGGCGCCGCCGTTGAGCGAGAACGCCTCGGTGTCCACCACCGCCTCGTCGCCGATGTAGCGGTGCGACATGCCGCTGTTCTCGTAGATGGGCAGCCAGGCCTCGCTCGCCGCCAGCACGGCCACGTTCCAGCCCTGGCGGGAGGCGTGGTCGCGGAAGGCCGACCACGCATCGGCGCGCTCGTCCTCGGGTCCGATGGGATCGGGCGAGACGAGGCACACGCCGTTGCGCACGGCGTAGGCGACGAGGGTGTCGCCGAGGCGGAGGTGGTGCTTGTCGTCGCGCAGGGCGAAGTACGACAGCGTGTCGCCGCCGTGGTGGTCGAGCAGATCGCGCGCCGCCGGCAGTGAGATCTCGGCGCCGGACTCCGCGGTCAGGACCGGGCGCACCAGCAGCCACCCGAACGACAGCGCCAGCCCGATGCCGACGGCGGCCAGCGCGATGGTGAGCGTGGTGTCGAGGCGGCCCCCGATCGTGATCGTGGACAGTCCTACGAGGCGCTCGCTCACGGCGCCCGCCGCGCTCGTCCAGGCCATGCGGTGGCTCGAGACCTGCACGCCGATCGTGGCGACGACGATGGTCATGATGCCCGCGAGGAGGAGCGTCCCGGTGCCCCGGCGCACCGACTCCCGGTCGGTGGGAGCGTGGAAATGGCGCCGGGTGATCACCAGGAAGACCACCGCGCCGACGCTCAGCGCCGCCTCCTCGACGTCGAGGCCCTTCAGGATGTGGGCGCCGGCGGCCAGCCCGAGCAGGACGACGGCGGCCACCCAGGCCCAGCGTTGCCCCCGGCGGACGCCCCGGGCCAGCTGGAGGAGCGCGATGCCGGTGACGGCGGTGAGGGCGGTTGCCGTCTCGTGCAGGGCGAGCGGGTAGCTGGTCCACAGGGCGAGGGACTGGAGCCGCTGGCGGAACGGCGGGGTGAGGGCCGAACCGAGGTTGACCAGGGCCGCGACCAGGAGCAGCCCGGCGGCGACCCGCCGGACGAGGACCGTCCGTTCCCGCCGTTCAGTTGCCCCGCGCACTGCTGTCGACGGTACTCCTCGGTGGACGCTCTCGCCGGGCGCCGCGCCGCGCTCCGTCGACTGTTTACCCTCGCCGAACCTTCGCGCACCCCCTCGGTATCGTCCCCCGCATGGAACCACTGCCCGTCGGACGGGTCCTCGGCAGCGAGGACGCCACGCCGATGGTGTTCCGCGTCGGCGTGGCGCCAGGGCAGTGGCTGCAACTCGACGACGTGGTCGTGACCGCCCGCACCATGCCCGACGGCGAAACGGTGCGCCTGTCCGGGCTGGTTACCGAGATCCGCGCCGTCCACGAAGGCGCCCGTTTCGGCTCGGACGTGTTCCTGATCGCCGACGGGCTGCTCCCGGCGCAGACGTTCGAGGCGGCCGACGTGATGACCACCCGCATCGAGCCCGAGACGTACGTGCCCCCGCTGCCGGGCACGCCGGTGCGGCGAGCCACCGGGGCCGAGCGCGACACCGCCCTCTACTTCGACCGGATGGCGGCGAAGCTGCCGATCGGCCTCGGCCGTGACGGCGCGCCGCTGTACGCCAACCTCGAGTTCCTCGACGGCACCCGTGGCGCCCACGTCAACATCTCCGGCATCTCCGGCGTCGCCACCAAGACCAGCTACGCCACGTTCCTCCTCTACAGCCTGTTCCGGTCGGGGGTGCTCGGTGCCGAGGCGGCCAACACGAAGGCCCTCGTGTTCAACGTGAAGGGCGAGGACCTGCTGTTCCTCGACCAGCCGAACATCCGCCTCACCGCTGAGGATCGGGAGCGCTACGAGCGCCTCGGGCTCCCCGCCGAGCCGTTCGCCAGCGTGAACGTCTACGCCCCGCCGCGCCGCCAGGACCCCAACGCCGGGCCCGACGTGTCGAGCCGGCGCGGCGGCGTGCACGCCTTCTACTGGACGCTCGAGGAGTTCTGCACCGAGCAGCTCCTGCCCTTCGTGTTCGCCGACTCGGAGGACGAGCGCCAGCAGTACACGATGGTGGTGCACCACGTGACGGCCAAGCTGGCGCGTGACGGCAAGCCCGTCGGCGACGACGGCGCCTGGTCGATCGACGCCACCCCGCTGCGCACGTACGAGGACCTCGTCGACCTCGTGGTCGAGCGCGTGACCGACGAGGAGACGGCGCTCGACTGGGCGGGCCGCGCCGTCGGCATGGGCACCATCAACGCCTTCGTGCGGCGCCTCCTGTCGTCGCGGGGCCGGCTGGCGCCGCTGGTGCGGGCCGACGTCGCCCGGCGTCCCGTGCACCGCATCAGCACGTCGGACGCCCAGGTGACGGTGGTGGACCTGCACAACCTGCACGACCGGGCGCAGCGCTTCGTCGTCGGCGTCACCCTGCAGAAGGCGTTCGAGGACAAGGAGCAGCGGGGCTCGCCGCGACCGCTCACGTTCGTGGTGCTCGACGAGCTGAACAAGTACGCACCCCGCGAAGGCAGCTCGCCCATCAAGGAGATCCTGCTGGACGTGGCCGAGCGCGGCCGCAGCCTCGGCATGATCCTGGTGGGCGCGCAGCAGACGGCCAGCGAGGTGGAGCGGCGGGTCATCGCCAACTCGGCGCTGCGGGTCGCCGGCCGGCTCGACGCCGCCGAGGCGGCCCGCCCCGAGTACGGCTTCCTGCCCGAGGCCCACCGCCGGCGCGCCACCATCGCCAAGCCCGGCACCATGTTCGTCAGCCAGCCCGAGATCCCCGTGCCGCTGGTGACCGAGTTCCCGTTCCCGGCGTGGGCCACCCGGCCCGTCGGAGACCACGTCGGCGCTGGGCCACGTCGGCCCCGCCGCCGACGCCGAGTTCGACGGGCTGTAGCGATGCGGCTGCTCCACACCGCCGACTGGCACCTGGGCAAGGTGCTCAAGGGCGTCGACCGCCTGCCCGAGCAGCGCGCCGTGCTGGGCGAGATCGTCGCCGTCGCCGCCGGCGAGGCGGTCGACCTGGTCGTGGTCGCCGGCGACGTCTTCGAGTCCGGCGCACCGCCGGCCGACGCGCAGCGCCTCGCCTTCGAGACGTTGCTGGCGCTGCGCGCCACCGGCGCAGACGTGGTGGTCATCGCCGGCAACCACGACAGCGCCGACGCGTTCGAGGCGGTGCGCCCGGTGTTCGCCGCCGCCGGCATCCACGTCCTCGGTCGCACCTGCCCGCCCGAGGCCGGGGGCGTGCTCGACGCTCGCCGCCGCCCGCTCGGGCGAGCCGGTGCGCCTGGCGCTGCTGCCCTTCACGTCCCAGCGCGCCATCGTGCGGGCCGCCGACCTCTTCGGGGGCACCGCTGCCGACGCCAACGACCGCTACGCCCAGCGGGTGGCCCGGATCGTGGCCCGCCTGACCGCCGGGTTCGACGCGGCGGCGGTGAACGTCCTCGTCGCCCACGGCACTGTCACCGGTGCGCGCTTCGGTGGCGGCGAGCGCGAGGCGCAGAGCATCTTCGACTACCACGTCCCCGCCGACGTCTTCCCCCTCGCGGCGTCGTACGTCGCCCTCGGCCATCTCCACCGCACGCAGGAGGTGCCGGCCCGCTGCCCGGCGTGGTATTCCGGCTCGCCGATCGCCGTCGACTTCGGTGAGGAGGCGGCATCGCCGTCGGTGCTGGTGGTGGACGCCGCGCCCGGCACGCCGGCGCGTGTGCGGCGGATCGAGCTGACGGCGCCCCGCCGCCTGCGCACCGTCACGGGCACGGTCGCCGAGCTGGCGGCCGCCGCTGCCGACGTCGGCGATGCGCTCCTGCGCGTCGTCGTCACCGAGCCGGCGCGCGCCGGCCTCGGCGACGAGGTGCGAGGGCTGCTGCCCAACGCCATCGACATCCAGGTGGCGGCGCCCGCCGTCGCCACCGAACGGCGACCGTCGCGCGCCGGGCGCACCACGGTCGAGCTGTTCCACCAGTACCTGACCGAGCGCGACATCGACGACCCCGCCGTCGAGGCGTTGTTCGCCGCGCTCTTCGACGCGGCGTCGAGCACGGGCGGCGGCTGATGCGGCCCCTCCAGCTCCGCATGCGCGGGTTCGGCGCCTTCCGCGACGAGACGGTGGTCGACTTCGCCGACACCGACGTGTTCGCGCTGGTCGGGCCCACCGGCTCGGGCAAGTCCACGGTCATCGACGCCATCTGCTTCGCGCTGTACGGCAGCGTGCCCCGCCACGGCGAGAAGGCGGTGGGGGTGGTGGTGTCGGTGGGCAGCAACGAGGCCGCCGTCGAGCTCACGTTCGAACGCGGTGGCGAGCGCTACGTGGCCGCCCGCGTCGTGCGCCGCACCGGGCGGGACGGGCGCGCCACCACCAAGGAGGCGCGGCTCGAGCGCCACGACGCCGACGGCCGGATCGAGGTGGTGGCCGGCGCGGCCCGCGAGCTGGGCCCTGCCGTCGAGGAGCTGCTGGGCCTGGGGTTCGACCACTTCACCCGTTGCGTGGTGCTGCCCCAGGGCGAGTTCGCCCGGTTCCTCCACGACAAGCCGGCCGATCGTCAGGCCCTGCTCGAGCAGCTGCTCGGGCTCGGCCTCTACGACGTGCTCGTGAAGCAGGCCAACCAGCGGGCGGCCGAGGCGCAGGCGGCGGCCGGGATGGCCCAGCGGGCGCTCGACGACCTCCCCGCGGCCGACGACGAGTCCCTGGCCGGGGCCCGCCGCCGCTTGGCGGCAGTGGAGGCGCTCGTGGCCGATGTGGCCGCCGCCCAGGACGAGCTCGCGGCCCTGGACGCGCAGGAGGCGGCGGCCGCCGAGGAGGCCCGGGCCGCCACCGCCCTGGCGAGCGCGCTGCAGGTCGTGGTCGTGCCGGCGGCCGTGGCCGAGCTGGGGGAGCGACGGGCCGAGGCCCGCCTCGCGGTCGGGGGAGGCGGAGGCGGCCCAACGCCGGGCGGCGGCCGAGCAGGAGCGGGCCGAGCAGCGCCTGGCCACCTACCCGCCGCTGGCGGCGCTGGAGGCGGCGGCCCAGGCCCACTTGCGGATCGGGACCGGCAACCAGCTGCGAGTCGAGCGGGCGGAGCAGGCCGAGCGGGCGGAGCGGGCCCGGGTCGAGGCCATTGCCGCCGCCGAGGCCGCCGAGCGGGCCGAAGGCGAGGCGCGCGCCGCCCTCGACACCGTCCGCGCCGCCCATGCCGCCCACGACCTCGCCGGCCACCTCGTCGCCGGCGCACCGTGCCCGGTGTGCCGGCAAGTCGTGACCACCCTGCCCCGGCGCACCCGCACGCCAGCGTTGAAGGCGGCCGAGGAGGGCGTCATGGCCGCCGAGCGGGCCCGGCGGGCCGCCGCCAAGGCCGCGTCCGAGGCGGCCGACGCCGCCCACCAGGCACACGCCGAGCTGGGCCGGGTGGACGCCAAGCTCCAGGAGCTCCTGGAGCAGGTGGCCGAGCACCCGGATCCCGAGGCGCTCGTCGTCCTGCTGGCGCAGGCCACCGAGGCGGCCACGGCGATGGCCGAGGTGCGCCACCGGGTGGCGACGGCGGGCGAGGCGGTCGCGGCGGCCCGCCACGCCACCACCCAGCTCGACGAGGGTCTGCGCCAGGCCGCCGACGCCTTCCACGCCCAGCGCGACTCGGTGGCGGCGGCCGGCCCGCCACCGCCGGCCGACGATCTCGCCGTCGCCTGGGAGGCGCTGGCCCGCTGGGCTGGCGAGCAGGCGCCGGTCGTCGCGGCGCGCGCCGCGGAGGCGGGCCGCCGCGCCGAGGCGGCCGCCGCCGCCCACCGGGCGCTCGGCGGCGCCCTGGCGGAGCGGGCCGGCGCCCTCGGCGTCGTCACCGGCGGCGCCGTTACCGGTCGCCGTCGCCCGCGCCGAGGAGCAGGCCCGCCATGGCCTCGCCGCCATCGAGGCGGCCCGCCAGGCGCGGACCCGGCTGGTCGCCGACGGGGACGAGCACCGGCGCCGCTACGCCGTCGCCCACGAGCTGGCCCGCCACCTCGGCTCGGCCGGCTTCCCGCGCTGGCTGGTCGGTGAAGCCCTCGACCTCCTCGTCGACGACGCATCGGTCATGCTGCGGCGGCTGTCGGGCGGCCAGTACTCGTTGGAGGCGGTGGACGGCGGCACCGACCTGGCCGTCATCGACCATGCCAACGCCGACGAGCGCCGGCCCGTGCGCAGCCTGTCCGGCGGGGAGACGTTCCAGGCGTCGCTGGCCTTCGCCCTCGCGCTGTCGGACCACCTGGCGTCGCTCACGTCGGCCACCGCCGCCCGGCTGGACGCCATCTTCCTGGACGAGGGCTTCGGCACGCTCGACGCCGACAGCCTGGACACGGTGGCGGCCACCATCGAGGCCCTCGCCGGCGGGGGCCGCATGGTGGGCATCGTGACCCACGTGCGGGAGCTGGCCGAGCGGGTGCCGGTCCGCTACGCCGTGCGCAAGGGCCCGCGCACGGCCACCGTGGAACGGGTGGTGGCGTGATGCGCGTCGTGGTCGAGGCCTGGGACCCGTCGTACGGGAGCCCGGTGGAGGGCGAGGCGATGGCCGAGTCCACCGCCGAGGTGAACCTCGGCGTGGAGGTGGCGCCGGGGGCGTGGGCGCCGCGGCCACCCGCACCCGGCACGGCGATGCCTGACGTCGTGGTGTTCGTCGACGGGGTGCGGCGGGTCGACGCCCGGGTCTGGGTCCGCTCCGACGACGACCCGAGCGGCACCGGCGCCGAACCGGGCCTGTGCGCGTCCTGGGCGGCGGGTGCCGTGCGCTGTGAGCCGGGGGGCGCCCGCCTCGGCGCCGTCGAGCTCGGGCGGGGCCTGTTCTCGGCCAGCCGCCACGCCGCCGACCTCGTGACCCCGCACGGCACCTACGGCACGTGCATGGCCCGTTCGAGCGCCCCGGAGGTGCTGTCGCTGGCGCTCCAGGAGCGCATGGGCGCCGCCGAGCGGGCCGCCGCCGAGCGGGCGTCGGGGGCCGACCGGGCGCTCGTCGTGCTCGACGGCCCGCTGCGCGGCCGCCAGCACCTGCCCAACGTGGTCGGGATGGTCAAGACCCACCACGTCGCCTACCTGAGCGGCGACGCCCTGGCCGTGCTGGCGGCGCTGGCCCCGGGGGAGCGCACGCCGGCCTTCACCGTCGGCACGTCGTGGACGCGCCACTCGTGGTACGTGCGCTTGCCGGGTCCCGCCGGCGCCCCGCTCGCCGGCGTGGTGCGCTGCGAGTGCCCGGCCGACGTGGCGCCCGAGGCGCTCACCGTGCTGGCCGATCTCACCGCCGCGGTGCTGCCCCGCTACGCCAGCGAGGCCCACAAGGACGCCCGGGCGCCGCAGAACCTGTATCCGATCGCCGGGCTGGAGCGGGAGCTGCGCCGGCGGCTGGGCGACCCGGCGTTGATGCACCGCGCCCTGCGGGTGGCGGCGGCTTAGTCCGCCAGGGCCTGGCGGGCCATGGCGAGGTGGCTCGCCGGGTCACCGCCGAGCGGCGTCCAGAAGTCCGGGGCCGGGGCCGCCTCCACGACGACGCGCCCCCCGTCGGCCCACGTGGCGTCGAAGGCGACCTGCCACGCGTGGAGGTACGTGCGCTCGGCAGGGACGCCGGCGAACAGCGGATCGCCGAGGATGGGGAAGCCGATCCATGCGAGGTGCACCCGGATCTGGTGACGGCGGCCGGTGACGGGCTGGGCGACGAGGAGCGTGGCGTCGCCGGCGCTCGTGACACGAGCGAAGTCGGTACGAGCGGGATACGTCCGTTTGTCGGTGAAGACGGCCGACGGCGCCACCGACCACGACCGGTGCGCGTCGTCCACGACGATGCTCGATCGGGGGCGGCGACGTGCACCCGGTTCTTGCGCCCCACCGACAGGGGCAGGTCGATCGACCCCTGCGCCGGCACGTCGTCGGCCCTCACGATGGCGAGGTAGGCCTTCTCCACCGAGCGGCGGTTGAACTGCCGGGCGAGCGACGCGTGCGCCTCGGCGGTCTTGGCGAACACCACGGCGCCGGAGGTGACCTTGTCGATCCGATGGGCCGGCATCAGCGTCTCGCCGGCGTCACCGGCCAGGTCCACGACGTCGGCGGCATGACGCTCGCCGACCACCGAGATCCCGGCCGGCTTGTCGAGCACCAGCACCGCGTCGTCCTCGTGGAGCACGCGCCCCGTCCGGAACTCGATCCAGTCCATCACCAGTCTCCTAGCGTGGCACCATGACCGCCGTCGATCTCGCCCGCTGGGAGGGTGACGTCGTCTTGAGCGACGGCGGCACCGTGCACGTCCGGCCGATCCGGTCGGCGGACGCCGACGCCCTCGTCGCCTTCCACGGCCGGCTGTCGCCGGAGAGCATCTACTTCCGCTTCTTCTCGCCGAAGCCCCGCCTCACGCGACAAGGAGATCGAGCGGTTCACCACCGTCGACTTCCGGCGACCGGGTGGCGCTCGTGGCGATGCTCGGCGACGAGATGGTGGCGGTGGCCCGCTTCGACCGCTGGCAGGCAGGAGGACGAGGCCGAGGTGGCCTTCACGGTCGACGACGCCCATCACGGGCGCGGCATCGCCACCGTGATGCTCGAGCACCTCGCCGCCGTCGCCCGCGAGCTCGGGATCACGCGCTTCACCGCCGAGGTGCTGCCCGACAACCGCCCGATGCTCGGGGTGTTCCGGGCCGCCGGCTTCGAGGTCAGCACCCGGTTCTCGTCGGGCATCATCGACGTCGCCTTCGACATCGACCCGACGCTGCACCTGATCGAGTCGGTCGAGCGCCGCGAGCAGCGCGCCGAGAGCCGCTCCATCGCCCGCCTCGTGCGGCCCCGGTCGGTCGCCGTGATCGGCGCGTCGGACCGGGTGGGCTCGGTGGGCCGGGCCGTGTTCCGCAACCTGCTGTCGGGCGGCTTCGACGGCCCCGTCTACCCGGTCAACCCCACCACGCCGCACGTGGCCAGCGTGCCGGCGTTCGCCGCGGTCGCCGACATCCCCGACGACGTGCACCTCGCCGTCATCACGGTCCCGCCGCCGAGGTGCGACGCCGTGGTGCGCCAGTGCGCGGACAAGCGGGTGCGCGGCGTCGTGGTGATCGTCGACCGGCTTCGCCGACGCCGGGCCCGAGGGCGCCGCCGCCGAGCGGGACCTCGTCGACTTCGCCCGCGGCCACGGCATGCGCCTCATCGGGCCCGCCAGCATGGGCATCATCGTCACGCGGCGACGCGAGCAGCACGATGCTGGCGTCGTTCGCCCAGGCGCACGTCCGGCGGGGCCGGGTGGCGGTCTCGCTGCAGTCCGGCCCGCTCGGCATCGGCGCTGCTCGAGCTGGCCGACCGGCTGCGGCATCGGCATCTCGTCGTTCGTCTCGCTCGGCAACAAGGCCGACGTCAGCGCCAACGACTTCCTCAACTACTGGGACGACGACCCCGACACGGACGTGGTGCTGCTCTACACCGAGAGCTTCGGCAACCCCCGCAAGTTCGGCCGCATCGCCCGGCGGGTGTCGCGGCGCAAGCCGATCGTCGCGGTGAAGTCCGGCCGCGGCCTGCCCGACGACGTCGCCGCCGACGCCCTCTACCAGCAGGCGGGCGTGATCCGGGTCGACACCGTGCGCCAGCTCTTCGACGTGGGCCGCGTGCTCGACGGCCAGCCCCTGCCGGCCGGGCGGCGCGTCGCCGTCGTCGCCAACGCCGACAGCCCGGCCGTGCTCGCCCTCGACGCCCTGCGCGCGGCGCGGCTCGAACCGGCCGCGCTGGCACCGGCCACGTGCCGCCGTCGTCGCGCTCGGCACCGCCGGAGGCGACCGTCGGGTCGGCCATCGACCTGACCTACCGCGCCGGCCCGCGGCTGTACCACGACGTGCTGGCGCTGGTGCTGGCCGACGAGGCGTCGACGCCGTCGCTGGCGATCTACGCCCCGCCCATCTCGAGCAGGTCGACGACGTGGCCCGCGCCATCACCGAAGCGGCCGCCGGCTCGACGCAAGCCCGTCGCTGGCCGTCACGCTCGGGCGCGACGACGGCCCGCTCGGCGCCCGGCTCGACCGTGCCCGCCTTCGCGTTCCCCGAGCCGGCCGCCGGCGCCCTCGGCCGGGTGGCGCGCTACGCCGACTGGCGGGCCGGCGCCGGAGGGCGTCGTGCCGACGCTCGCCGCGGCATCGATCTGGCGTCCGGCCGGCGGTCGTGGCCTACGCCCTCGACGTCCGGCCCGAGGGCACGCTGCTGCCGCTGCGGGCGGCGGCCGACCTGCTCGCCACCCATGGCATCCCGATGGCGCCGGCGCGCGCCGTGGCCACGCTCGACGCCGCCCTCGCCGCCGGCGGCGGCGCTCGGCTACCCGGTGGCGCTGAAGGCCAGCGGGCTCGAGCGCCTGGCCCGCTCCGAGAGCGGGGGCGTGGCTCTCGACGTCCAGGGTCCCGAGCAGCTGCGCGGGCTCGTACGAGCGCATGGCGGCGGCCCTCGGCGCCGCCATGGCCGAGGCCGTCGTGCAGCGGATGGTGCCGGGCGGAGTGGAGACCATCGTCACCGTCGAGTCGCACCCCGCGTTCGGTCCGGTCGTCGGCTTCGGGCTCGGTGGCGCCTTCGCCGACGCCATCGCCGACCGCCCGGCGCGCAGCCTGCCGCTCACCGATCTCGACGCCGCCGAGCTGGTGGCGTCGTCACGGGCGGCCGGTGCCATCGCCGATCTCGACGGCGACGTCGCGGGGTTGCAGGAGCTGCTCGTGCGCGTCGGCGCTGCTGGTCGACGCCGTGCCCGAGATCGCGGGCCATGCGCCTCAACCCGGTGCTGGTGTCGTCCAGTCGGGACGTGGGCCATCGACGCCCGCATCCACGTGGCCCCGGCGAGCCCCACCCGGACGCCGTTCCCCTCCGCCGGCTCTAACTTGCGGCGCCGAGGAGGCGCCGCATGGGGACAGTGCCGCCGCAGTGCGGCGGCGGGCCGAGCGAGCACCGATCGTCCGAGCGCAGCGAGTCGGCGCCGAGGAGGCGCCGCATCAGGACGGTTCGCGCGGGAGGCCCAGGACCCGCTCGCCGATGATGTTGCGCAGCACGTTCGAGGTGCCGCCCATGATCGTGTAGGCCGGGCGCGTAGCAGACGCCACGCGCCAGCCGGCCCCAGACCGTGGCGTCGGCGCCGACGACCCGCGGCCGACGAAGTCGGCGACGCGCTGCTCGTGCTCGGTGCAGAACGTCTTGGTGGCGGCCGAGAACGACGGCGGTGCCTGCCTCAGCGTCTCGCGCAGCACCAGCAGCCGGCCGAGGCGGTACGCCGATCTCCAGGCGGGCGATCTCCTGGCGCACGAGCGGGTCGCTGCGTGTCGGCCTGCGCCTCGGCGTCGAGGTACAGCGCGTGGTTCGACAGCAGGCGGTCGATGCCACCGCGCTCGTGTTCGAGCTGGCGCATCGTCTGCTTGAACGAGCCGCCTTCCTGACCCACGAGGTTGGCCGCCGGCACCCGGACGTCGTCGAAGAACACCTCGCAGAAGTGGCGGTTCGTCGTCATGTCCTGGATCGGGCTGACGGTGATGCCCGGCGTCGCCATCGGCACGATGATCTCGCTGATGCCGGCGTGCTTGGGGCCGTCGGTCGACGTGCGGCAGATCAGGTAGCAGTAGTCGGCCAGCTTCGCCGAAGCTGGTCCAGATCTTCTGGCCGTTGATCACGTACTCGTCGCCGTCGACGCACGGCGCGGGTGCCGAGCGAGGCCAGGTCGGAGCCGGCGTCGGGCTCGCTCATGCCGATGCACCAGCCGCTCTCGCCGGCCAGGATGCCCGGGCAGGAACGCCGCCTTCTGCTCCTCGGTGCCGTAGGCCACGATGGTCGGGCCCATCTGGCGGTCGGCGAACCACGAGCCGGCGATGGGGGCGCCCGCTTTGATGAGCGCCTCGGTGACGACGAACCGCTCGAGCGGGCGTGCGGCCGTGGCCGCCGTCGGCCTCGGGCCACGTCATGCCGATCCAGCCGCGGCGGCCCAGCTCGCGCGAGAACTCGCGCGAGTAGCCGTTGATCCACGAGTCGTCGTGGACGCCGTAGGTCGCGCACCGCCGTGGCCGGCCACGTCCTCGGCCTCCGCCTGCAGGGCGCGGAGCTCGTCGGGCCAGTCGAAGTCCATGGCGGCGATCGTAGGGCGGCGGGCCGTGCTCACCCAGCCCGACGAAGAGTGCGAGACTGACCTCTTCACCGATTCCCCCCGAAAGGAGCCGCCATGAGTATGACGGACACGCTCAAGGAGTGGTGGGCCAAGGTCAGCAAGGGCGCGAGCGTCGGCCGCCGACAAGACCAAGGACGTCGCCGGCGACGCCTACGGCAAGACGAAGGAGCTCGCCGGCACGGCGGCCGAGAAGACCAAGGAAGTCGCCGGCACCGCGGCCGAGAAGACGAAGGAAGTCGCCGGCACGGCCGCCGAGAAGACCAAGGAAGTCGCCGGCACCGTGGTCGAGAAGACGAAGGAAGTCACGCACAAGGGTGAGGCCAAGGACGACGACGTCACGCCCCCGCCGGTCGACGGCTCGGCCGGCTCCGAGTAGCACGAGGCGACAGCGACGGGTCGGGCGGCCCGTCTGGCGCGCGCTCCCGCCGCCGTCCGCTACGCTGCTGGACAAGTCGAATACAAGTGAGGCGTCGGCCACGCATGGCCAAGATCAAGGTCGAGAACCCGGTCGTCGAGCTCGACGGCGACGAGATGACCCGCATCATCTGGGAGTTCATCAAGGACAAGCTGATCCTGCCGTACCTCGACGTCGACCTGAAGTACTTCGACCTCGGCATCGAGCACCGCGACGCCACCGACGACCAGGTGACGATCGACGCCGCCAACGCCATCAAGCAGTACGGCGTGGGCGTGAAGTGCGCCACCATCACGCCCGACGAGGCCCGCGTCGAGGAGTTCGGCCTCAAGAAGATGTGGAAGTCGCCGAACGGCACGATCCGCAACATCCTCGGCGGCGTCGTGTTCCGCGAGCCGATCATCTGCTCGAACATCCCGCGCTACGTGCCCGGCTGGACCAAGCCGATCGTCATCGGCCGTCACGCCCACGGCGACCAGTACAAGGCCACCGACTTCAAGATCCCGGGCCCGGGCACGGTCACCCTCACCTACACGCCCGACGGCGGCGAGCCCGAGGTGCACGAGGTCGCCCGCTTCGACGGCGGCGGCGTCGCCATGGGCATGTACAACTACGACGACTCGATCCGCGACTTCGCCCACGCCTCGTTGCGCTACGGGCTCGACCGCGGGTACCCCGTCTACCTGTCGACGAAGAACACGATCCTCAAGGCCTACGACGGCCAGTTCAAGGACATCTTCCAGGAGGTGTACGACGCCGAGTACAAGACGGCGTTCGACGAGGCGGGCATCTGGTACGAGCACCGGCTGATCGACGACATGGTGGCGCAGGTCATCAAGGGCGACGGCGGCTACGTGTGGGCGTGCAAGAACTACGACGGCGACGTGCAGTCCGACACCGTCGCCCAGGGCTTCGGCAGCCTCGGCCTCATGACGTCGGTGCTCCTCACCCCCGACGGCGAGACGTGCGAGGCCGAGGCCGCCCACGGCACCGTCACCCGCCACTACCGCCAGCACCAGCGGGGCGAGAAGACCTCGACCAACCCGATCGCGTCGATCTTCGCCTGGACCCGGGGCCTCGAGTTCCGCGGCCGGAAGGACGGCACGCCGGAGGTCGTCGAGTTCGCCGAGACGCTCGAGCGGGTCTGCGTCGAGACCGTCGAGTCCGGCCGCATGACCAAGGACCTGGCCCTGCTGATCGGCAAGGACCAGCCGTTCCAGTCCACCGAGGAGTTCCTCGACTCCATCGACGAGGGCCTCCAGGCCGCGATGAAGTGAGGGCCTGAGGGCGCTGACCGTCGCGAGCCGTGACTACGGTGCCCGCCGTGCGCGCTGTCGTCCTGCGATCCCATGGCGGTCCCGAGGTCCTCACCATCGAGACCGTGCCCGATCCCGAGCCCGGCCCCGAGGAGGTGCTGGTCGACATCGTCGCCAGTGCCCTGAACCGGGCCGATCTCCTGCAGCGGATGGGCCACTACCCCGGCCCGCCGATGGCCCAGGAGATCCCCGGCCTCGAGTTCTCCGGCCGGGTGGCGGCGCGGGGCGGCCGGGCCGTGCTGTGGGAGCCCGGCGACGCCGTCATGGGCATCGTCGGCGGGTGGGGCGTACGCCGAGCGCATCGCCGTCCACGAGCGCCAGGTGATGGCGGTGCCGGCGTCGGTGGGCGTGCGCGACGGCGCCGCCATCCCGGAGGTGTTCCTCACCGCGTGGGACGCCCTCGTCGTGCAGGGCGGCCTCACCTCCGGACGGTGGGCCCTCGTGCACGCCGGCGCCTCGGGCGTCGGCACCGCCGGCATCCAGATCGCGAAGGCCATCGGCGCCCGGGTCGCCGTCACGTGCTCGACGGGCAAGGCGTCCGCTGTGCCGAGATCTCGGCGCCGACCTCGTACTGGAGCGATCGCCCCACGACTGGCTCGGCGAGCTGCGCGCGCTACGTACCGGGCGGGGTCGACGTCGTGCTCGACGTCGTCGGCGGCGACGAGGTCGACCGCAGCATCGACGCGCTCGCCCTGAAGGGCCGCATCCTCCAGGTCGGGATGATGGGCGGGCGCAGCCGGCGGACCTCGGCAAGCTCATGGGCAAGCGGGCGGCGGTGATCGGCACCGTGCTGCGGCCGAGGCCGCTCGAGGAGAAGATCGCCCTCACGCAGCGGTTCGCCGCCGAGATGCTGCCGCTGTTCGACGCCGGCGTCCTGCGTCCGGTGATCGACAGCCGCTTCCCGCTCGACGCCGCCGCGGAGGCCCACGCCCACATGGAGAGCAATGCCAACGTCGGCAAGATCCTGCTAGACGTGCAGGTATGAGTCTGGTCCACCGCGTCCTGCCGCCGACCGTGTTCGCCACCCTCGACGAGTACGTCAAGGCCGGCGGCGGGCGGGGCCTGGAGGTGGCCCGAGAGGTCGAGCCGGCGGCCCTCATCGACGAGGTGGAGGCGGCCGGCCTGCGCGGTCGGGGCGGCGCCGGCTTCCCGACGGGCGTGAAGTGGCGGACGGTCGCCGCCAACCGCTCGGACGTCGACCCCACCACCGTCGTGGTGAACGCCGCCGAGGGCGAGCCGGGCACGTTCAAGGACCGCACCCTCTTGCGCATGAACCCCTACGAGGTGATCGAGGGGGCCGTCATCGCCGCCCGGGCGGTCGGGGCCACGAGTGTGATCGTCGCCACCAAGGCCCGCTTCGCCACCGAGGTGACGCGCCTGCGGGCCGCCATCGCCGAGATGCAGGCGGCGGGCTGGCTGGATGTGCCCGTCCAGGTGTTCGAGGGCCCCGAGGAGTACCTCTACGGCGAGGAGACGGCGCTGCTCGAGTCCCTCGACGGCCGGCCGCCGTTCCCGCGGATCGCGCCGCCGTTCCGCCGCGGCGTGGACGAGGTGGTCGAGTCGCCGTCCGACCTCGGTACCGACAGCGGGCTGTCGGCGCACGTCGAGATGGCCGGGGCGGGCCCCGGCGATCCCGCCGCCCCCACGCTGGTCGACAACGTCGAGACCCTCGCCAACGTGCCGAAGATCATCGCCCGCGGCAAGGACTGGTTCCGCACCGAGGGCACCGACGAGTCGCCCGGCACCATCGTGGCCACGGTGACCGGCGGCGTCGCCCACGCCGGCGTCGGCGAGGTGCTGCTCGGCACGCCGCTGCGCGAGGTCATCGAGCTCGTCGGCGGCGGCCCGGGGCCCGAGCGCGAGATCAAGGCCGTGCTCACCGGCGTGTCCAACACCGTGCTCACCGGCGACCAGCTCGACACCCCGCTGAGCTACGAGGCGTTCCGGGCGGCGGGGTCGTGGCTCGGTTCGGCCAGCTTCATCGTGCTGGACGACGAGTCGGACATGGTCGCCGTCGCCGCCGGGGTGTCGCGCTTCCTCGCCGTCGAGTCGTGCGGGCAGTGCGAGCCGTGCAAGCTCGACGGCCTCGAGCTGGCCGACAAGCTCGAGCGCCCTCGCCGGCAACCGCGCCAACGAAGCCGACGTCGTCGATGATCCGCCGCCGTGTCGACACCGTGGCCGACCGGGCGCGCTGCTCGCTGGCCACGCAGCACCAGCTCGTGCTGGGCAGCATCCTGCTCAACTTCGACGGCGAGGTCCGGGCCCACCTGTCCCACACCGCCGAGCCGGTCCCGCCGATGACGGTCACCGAGCTGCGCGACATCGACGACGGTGGCGCCCGCTGGGACGACGGCCACGTGCGCAAGCAGCCGGACTGGAGCTACGACGCCGAGTGGTCGGGGAAGGTCCCGGCCGACGTCATGGCCGACCGCCGCGGCCCCGACGCGGATGATTACTGAGCCGGCTTGAAGCTCTGGAGCCGGCGGCTCGTCGCTCCGCTCCGCAATCGGTGCTCGCTCGGCACGGCGCCGCACTGCGGCGCCGCCTCCGATCAGGGCTCGGCGTTCAGCCTGCCCTCCCAGACCGTCACGGCCTTGCCGCCGAGGATGACGCGGTCGCCTTCGAGGCGCATGCGTACGAGGCCGCCTCGCGTCGACGCCTGGTGTCCGACGAGCGTGGTGCGCCCGGTGCGGGCCGCCCAGAACGGCGCCAGCACGCAGTGCGCCGACCCGGTGACGGGATCCTCGTCGATCCCCGCGCCCGGCGCGAAGAACCGGCTCACCATGTCGATGCCCTCGCCGTGGCCCGGTGCCGTCACGATGATGCCCCGGGCACCGAGGGAGCGCAGGGCGACGAGGTCGGGCTGCAGCGCCCGCACGGCGTCCGCCGACGCCAGCTCGACGAGGAGGTCGAATCGGCTGGTGGCCACCGTGTACACGTCGGCCGTGCCGAGCGCCCGCAGGAGCTGCTCGTCCGCCGCCGCCACCGTCGGCGGCAGCGCCGGGAAGTCCATCTCGATCCAGCCGTCGGCCGCCGGCGTGCACGACAGGACGCCGCTGCAGGTGTGGAAGCGGGCCGGCACCCCGAGCACGTGGGTGCTGGCCAGCGTGGCGTGCCCGCACAGGTCGACCTCGACCGTTGGTGTGAACCAGCGCAGGTCCCACTCACCGGCGGCGCGCGGCACGAGGAAGGCGGTCTCGGCCAGGTTCATCTCGGCGGCGACCGACTGCATCCAGGCCTCCGGGGCGGCGTCGGCGAGCTCGCAGACGGCGGCGGGGTTGCCGGTGAAGGCGGTGTCGGTGAAGGCGTCGACGACGCTGATCGGCACGCTCATGCCCGCACGGTAACGGTCAGGCGCTGAGCGGCGGCCGCCTATTCGCCCACGGCCGGGCCGCCTCCAGCTGGGCCGCCACCCGCAGGAGCAGATCCTCCCGCCACGACGGCGCCACCAGCTGGATGCCGATGGGCAGGCCGTCGTCGCTCCAGTGCAGCGGCAGCGAGATGGCGGGCTGGCCGGTGAAGTCGAAGGGCATGGTGAAGCGGCCGCGGGGCTCGTCGATCGTGGGCCGGTGGGTCAGCAGCGGCGGCGGCGTCTCGAACGTGGGCGTGAGGAGGAGGTCGAAGCCGCCGTCGGGGGCCCACCACGACGCCAGGCGCCGGTGCCACGCCTGCAGCGCCTCCGTGTCGGCCACGTACTGGCGGGCGGTGACGGCGCCGCCGAGCTCGTAGAAGCCCCAGTTGCGGGCCTCGACGTCGGCCTCGGTGATGGGCTCGCCCACCCTCGCCGACCACCGGTCGAGCTCCCGGCCGATGACGACCGCGAAGTAGCGGAACTGGGCACCGTCGAGGTCGTCGTCGAGCGCCTCCGGGCCGGACTCGGCGACGTCGTGGCCCAGCGCCTCCAGGAGCGAGGCGGTGGCGCCTCACGGCGGCGACGCAGTCGGGGTGCACGTCGTCGTCGGACTCCGGGATGCGGGTGCGGAACCCGATGCGGAGCCGGCCGGGATCGGCGCCCACCTCCTCGCGCCACGGCCGGGCCGGCGGCGGTGCCGTGTACGGATCGCCGGGGCGGGCGCCGGCGGTGCAGTCGAGCACGGCGGCGGTGTCACGCACGGACCGGGTGAGGACGTGCTCGTGGGTGAGCATCCCCCAGAACTCGCCGAACGCCGGCCCGAGCGACGTGCGCGCACGCGACGGCTTCAGCCCCACGAGCCCGCACATCGACGACGGCACCCGGATCGAGCCGCCCATGTCGTTGCCGTGGGCCAACGCCACCATGCCCGCCGCCACGGCCGCCGCCGAGCCGCCCGACGATCCGCCGGTCGAGCGGTCGAGGGCCCAGGGGTTGTGCGTGGGGCCGTAGGCGTCGGGGGCGGTCGTGAAGTCCGACGCCAGCTCCGGCGTGTTGGTCTTGCCGACGATGACGAACCCGGCGGCGCGGAAGCGCTCGATGAGGTAGCTGTCGGTCGCCTCGGTCCAGCCCCGCTCCTTCAGGAACCGCATCCCGCAGTGGTAGGGGTCGCCGGCGGTGTGGGCGACGGCGTCCTTCACGAGCAGGGGGACGCCGCGGAACGGCCCGTCGGGCAGCGGCGCCGCGGCCGCGGCGCGCGCCTTGTCGAACAGCGGATGGATGACGGCGTTCAGCTGCGGGTCGAGACGCTCGATGCGCTCGATGGCGGCGTCGACGAGCTCCGCCGCCGACACCTGGCCGGCGCGCACCATCTCGCTTGCGCGTGGCGTCCGTCCAGGCGTCGGGCGAGCCCACGCCGGTGTGCTAGCTGCGCTCGCCGATGGGCGTGTAGTCGCGGGCGCCGACACCCGTGTACTGCTGGCGGGGCCGGGCGATCTTCTGCTCCTTGTCGTTGAGCAGCTCCACCCAGTGCGTCAGCCAGCCCGACGTGCGGGGGATGGCGAACAGCACGGTGAACATGTCGATCGGGAAGCCCATGGCCTGGTAGATGAGGCCCGAGTAGAAGTCGACGTTGGGGTAGAGCTTGCGGCAGACGAAGTAGTCGTCCTGCAGCGCCACCTCTTCCAGCTTCAGGGCGATGTCGAGCAGCGGGTTGCGCCCGGTGATCTCGAACACCTCGTCGGCCGTCTTCTTGATGATCGTGGCCCGCGGGTCGTAGTTCTTGTAGACGCGGTGGCCGAAGCCCATCAGCCGGCCCTTGCCCGCCTTCACCGACTCGATGAACGCCGGCACGTTGTCGAGCTGCCGATCTCGGTGAGCATGCGCACGACCTGCTCGTTGGCGCCGCCGTGGAGCGGGCCGTAGAGCGCGGCGGCGGCTGCCGCGCACGCCGAGTACGGGTCGGCCTGGCTGGAGCCGACGACGCGCATCGCCGTGGTGCCGCAGTTCTGCTCGTGGTCGGCGTGGAGGATGAACAGCACGTCGAGGGCCCGCGACAGCGTGGGGTGCACCTCGAACTCGCTGCCGACCTTCCACATCATGTTGAGGAAGTTGCCGGCGTAGGTGAGCGAGTTGTCGGGGTAGACCGTCGGCTTGCCCACGCTGAAGCGGTGGCAGTACGCGGCCAGCGTGGGCGTCTTGGCGATGAGCCGCAGGATCTGCTTGTCCCGGTTCTCCGGGTCGAAGATGTCCTTCGCCTCCGGGTAGTACGTGGACAGCGCGGCGAGCGCCGAGACGAACATGCCCATCGGGTGGGCGTCGTAGTGGAAGCCCTCCATGAAGCGCTTGCGCACGTTGTCGTGCAGGAACGTGTGGTGGGTGACGTCGTAGGTCCACTGCTCGAGCTGCTGCTTGTTCGGGCAGCTCGCCGTTCAGCAGCAGGTACGCCACCTCGAGGTAGGTGGAGCTCTCCGCCAGCTGCTCGATGGGGTAGCCGCGGTAGCGCAGGATGCCGGCGTCACCGTCGAGGAAGGTGATGGTGCTCGCGCAGGCCGCCGTCGACAGGAAGGCCGGGTCGTACAGGCGCAGGTCGGGGTCGAGCTCCCGCAGCGCCGACGCGGGAACGTGCCGTTCGTGACGGGCACCGTGACCTTCTTGCCGGTTCGATCGTCGATGATGGTGATGGTGTCCGCCACCGGTCATGTCCTTCCGTTCGGCGCAGTTGGAGGATAGCCACGCAGGGAGAGAGCCAGCACCTTCGGGCCTGGCCGGAGCGGCGTCGGCGGAAGCGAAGCGGACGTCGGCATCGCATGAGGACGGCGCCGCAGTGCGGCGCCGTGCCGAGCGAGCACCGATTGTCGAGCGGAGCGAGTCCGAGGCGGAGCCGAGGCATCAGAGGGGCGTGTTGTCGTGCTTGCGGGGCTGGAGCTGCTCGCGCTTGGACTCCAGTGTCCTGAGTGCCCAGGCGACCTCGGTCCGAGTCGCGGCCGGATCGATGACGGCGTCGACGTAGCCGCGGTCGGCGGCGACGTACGGGTTGAGGAGCCGGTCGCGGTAGTCGGCCTCGAAGGCGGCGGTCTCCTCGGGCGACGCCCGGCGCATCAGGATGGCTGATGCCTGGCCCGCACCCATGACGGCGAGCTCGGCGCCGGGCCACGCCAGGCAGATGTCGTTGCCCATCCGCTTGGAGTCCATGACGATGTAGGCGCCGCCGTAGCTCTTGCGCAGGACCACGCCCACCCGTGGCACGGTGGCCCGGCCGTAGGCGAACACCAGCTGGGCGCCGTGGCGGATCATGCCCCGCCACTCGAGGTCCTTGCCCGGGTAGAAGCCGGGGGTGTCCACCAGGGTGACGATGGGCAGGTTGAAGGCGTCGCAGAACGCGACGAACCGGGCGCCCTTCTGGCTGGCGGGGATGTCGAGGGTGCCGGCGAGGGCGAGGGGCTGGTTGGCGACGATGCCGATCGGGCGGCCGCCGACCGTCGCCAGCGCGGTGACGAGGTTGGGGGCCCAGCGGCCGCGGAGCTCGAGCAGCTCCCCGTCGTCGACGATGGCACGCATGACGGCGCGCACGTCGTAGCTGCCGGTCGGTGGCCTCGGGCAGGATCGTGTGCAGCTCGGGCGCCTGCCGGTCGATCGGGTCGGCGCTCGGCCGCTCCGGCGGCAGCTCGTCGTTGTGGTCGGGGAGGTACGACAGGAGATCGGCCACGGCGGCGGCGGCGGCGTCGCGGTCGGCCACCACCAGCGACGCCGCGCCGCTGAAGCGGGCGTGGGCGGCGGCGCCGCCGAGCTCGTCGGCGTCGACCACCACCCCGGTGAACTCGGCCACCATCGTCGGCCCGCTCACGAAGGCGTAGGCGTCGTTCGTCATCACGACGTGGTCGGCCAGGCCGAGCAGCAGGGCCGGGCCCGACACCGCCGGGCCGGTCACGGTGAAGACGACGGGCACGACGCCGGAGCAGTCGGCGATGGCACGGGCGGCGCGTCCCCAGCCGTGGAGGGCGGCCATCCCCTCGACGATGTCGGCGCCCGAGGAGCCGATGTAGCCGACCAGGGGCATCCGCTCGGCCCGGGCCGTGACGGCGGCGGTGGCGAGCGTCTCCGACGCCGCCGACGACAGCGCGCCGCGGCGCACGTCGTCTTCGATGTCGACCTCGACGACGGGGCGGCCGCCGATCTCCGTCACCCTGGCGCTGACGGCGCCCGGTGCCCGGGCTCGCAGGGCGAGGCTCACGCGTCCACGATGGCAGCTCGGTCCCGGGCACCAGCACGTGCACCCCGCGCTGGCGTGGGCCCTTGAGGCGGACCACGTCGAGCGAGCACGTCGACGACGGCGCGAGCCGGGGCCGAGGGCACGGCCCGGCGGCGGCGGGCCAGGCCGACCTGGCGGGGCGGCAGGCCCCGCACGGGGATGCGCACGAAGTCGCCCTTGATCCAGCCCGGCACGGCGGTGGCGGGCACGATCGTGGCCCCGAAGCCCTCGAAGGCCAGCGAGGTCATCAGGCGCACGCCGTCGATCTCGGCCAGGGGCTCGAGGTGGACGCCGGCGCGGGCGGCCTCGGCCTCGATGTCGTCGCGCAGCGCCGTGCCCGGCGCCGGCAGCAGCAGGCGGTGGTCGGCCAGCTCGGCGAGGGTGACCTCCATGGAGCCGGCCAGCGGGTGGTCGGACGTGACCACCAGGTACATGTCCTCGGCGAAGAGGGGCTCGACGGCGAGGTCGGGGTCCTCCACCGGGAGGTTCACCACGGCGGCGTCGACCTGGCCGGCGGTCAGCTGGGGCAGCAGGGCGGTGGTGGGGGACTCCACCACGATGGCCCGCACCCGGGGGTGGGCCACCCGCAGGGCGGTGAGGACCTGGGGGACGAGCCAGCGGGCGGTGGTGCCGATGACGCCGAGGCGGGCGTCGCCGGCCACCTCCTTGCCCCGCGAGGCGAGGTCGGCGTAGATGGCGTCGAGCTCGTTCTGCACCGCCCGGGCCCGGGCCACGACCACCTCGCCCTCCTCGGTGAGGCAGCCGCGGGAGCGGTCGACGAGGGTGACCCCCAGCTCGCGCTCCAGGCGGGCGACGTGGGCCGAGACGTTCGACTGGACGGTGAACAGGGCCTTGGCCGCCGACGAGAACGAGCCGTGGTCGGCGATGGCGGTCAGGGCGGCGAGCTGGCGGAGGTCCATCGTCGCCAGCGATCGTAGTCATCGGTCACACCTGCTTGAAAGATGCTTTGGCCTCGTGCATACTTTCACGAAGAGATCGACGCGGAAACACCCCCCAAGGTTCCGCATCGGTGAGAGCCGAAGCACGAGTCCCCCACTCGTCGGCTCCAGGTTGAGAGGCCCCGCTTCCCCCAAAGCGGGGCCTTTCCCGTTTTCGTCTACCGTGCCGTCGATGGCCGGGGCGGCGTTCTTCGACCTGGACCGCACGCTGCTCGCCGGCGCCAGCGGGCCGGTCCTGGCCGACGCCATGCGCCGCGCCGGGCTGGGCGGCCGGGCGCTGCCCGGTGAGCGGCTGATCTTCGGGTTCTTCAACACCGTGGGCGAGACGCTGCCCGGCATCGCCCTGGCCCGCCAGGCGGCCAACCTGGCCAAGGGCCGCTCGCAGGCGGCGGTGCAGGCCGCCGCCGTCGAGGCGTCCGAGGTGCTCGTGCGGCTCATCCAGCCGTTCGCCGCCGGCCTGTTCGCCGAGCACCGCGACGCCGGGCGGGCCCTCGTGCTGGCCACCACCACCCCCTACGACCTGGTGAAACCGTTGGCCGATGCCCTGGGCTTCGACGGCGTGGTGGCCACCCGCTACGGCGTGCGGCCCGACGGCACCTACGACGGCTCGGTCGCCGGGCCGTTCGTGTGGTCGTCGGGCAAGCTGGCCGCGGTCCGGGAGTGGGCCGGCGCCCGCGACATCGACCTCGACGAGAGCTGGTTCTACTCCGACAGCTTCTACGACACGCCCCTGCTGTCGGCCGTCGGCCATGCCGTGGTGGTCAACCCGGACCCCCGGATGGTCGTGGTCGCGCTGGCCCGGCGGTGGCCTATCCTCCACCTCGACGTGCCTCCCGGCGTTCCCAAGTTGCCCCTGTTCGGCCTCGAGCCGCAGAAGCTGGCGATGGCGTTCGCCCGCCCCGAGTTCGTGCGCTACGCCCGGTTCGACATCGCCGGCGACGGAGAACATCCCCAAGTCGGGCCCGGCCATCGTCGTGGCCAACCACCGCTCGTACTTCGACCCGATGGCGGTCGGGCTGGCGCTGGCCCGGTCGGGCCGCACCGCCCGCTTCCTCGGCAAGAAGGAGGTGTTCGACGCCCCCGTGATCGGGCCGCTGGCCCGGGCGTTCGGCGGCATCCGCGTCGATCGGGGCACCGGCTCCGACGAGCCCTTGAAGGAGGCCGGCGCCGCCCTCGCCGCCGGAGAGCTGGTGGCGATCATGCCGCAGGGCACCATCCCGCGTGGCCGGGCATTCTTCGACCCGCTGTTGAAGGGGCGCTGGGGCGCGGCGCGCCTGGCCCAGATGACCGCCGCGCCGGTGATCCCGCTCGGGCTCTGGGGCACGGAGCGGGTCTGGCCCCGCTCGGCCCGCCTGCCCGACGTGATGAACGTCTGGGACCCGCCTCAGGTTCGGGTGCGGGTGGGACCGGCGGTGGAGCTCGGCTACGACGACCTCGACGCCGACACCACGACGATCATGGCGGCCATCGCCGCCCTCCTGCCGGAGGAGGCCCGGCAGCCGCACGAGCCGACGGCGCAAGAGCTGGCCCGCACGATGCCGCCCGGGTCGAAGCCGCACTAACCGGCTAGCGCCATCTCCAGGTCGAGGCGGCGGTCGACGGCCTCCGGGGTCACCACGCCGACGAGGCGGTCCCCGGACCAGACGGTGAGCATCGGGTGCAGCGGGTGGAGGCGGGTGAGGGCCCGCACGATCGGCTCGTCGGCCGACGCCCGCCCGTAGCGCTCGAGTGGCGTCGCCACCGATCCCAGGGCCGTCGTGGCCAGCGCACCTTCCCGCACCCGCCAGAGCCGGTGCTCGGTGACCAGCCCGGCGACGGTGCCGTCGGGCCGCTCCACCGCCACCACGCCCACGTCGCCCATCCGGGCCCGCTCCCAGAGCATGGTGGCGGCATCGGTGGTGGACGCGGCGTGGGCGATGCCGAACCAGGCCAGGTCGCCGACGGTCACCCCCGACAGCGCCGCCCGGGCCCGGGCGGCCATGGCGTCCTGGCGGGCGGCGTTGAGGAGGAACCAGCCGAGGAGGGCGGTGATGATCGAGCCGTTCCCCCGCAGGAAGGAGATGACCCCCCAGGCGATGAGGAGCCAGCCCAGGAACTGGCCCGCCTGCGACGCCCGGTCGGCGGCGCGGATGCGGTCCCCGGTGTGGCGCCACACGACGGCGGACAGGATGCGGCCGCCGTCGAGGGGGGCCGCCGGCAGGAGGTTGAAGACGGCGAGGATGCCGTTCACGACGGCCAGCCAGGCGAGCGAGGCGGTGATGAGCCCGGTGACGCCGCTGTGGCCGAGGGCGAAGGCGGCGATGCCGAACAGGCCGGTGAGCAGCACGCTCACCAGGGGACCGGCCGCCGCGATGCGCCACTCCGCCCTCGGCGTGGGCGCTTCGTCGCTCAGGCGGGCGACGCCGCCCAGGATCCAGAGGTCGATCCCCTCCACGCCCACGTCGTAGCGGCGGGCGGCCACGGCGTGGCCGATCTCGTGGGCCAGCACGGTGGCGAAGAAGACCGCCGTGGTGACGGCGCCGACCGTCCAGTACACCCAGGAGTCGTGGCCGGGGTGGGCGATGGGCAGGTTGCCGGTCGCCATCGTGAGCGTCAGCAGCACGCCGATGCCGAGCAGGCTCCAGTGCACCCCGACCGGTACACCGAGGATCCTCCCGATCCTGAGCGTGCCGGCCATGGCCGGCTACCGAGCCGCCGGTGCCGCCGCAGTGCGGCGGCGTGCCGAGCGAGCCGATCGTTGAGCGGAGCGGTCGGCCCGGGGGACGCCGCATCATGAACGGCCCCGGATGATGTTCAGCGCCGAGCCGGCGTGGAACCACTCGATCTGCTCGGGGCTGAACGTCTGCGTGCACTCGAAGTCGATGGTCGGCCGTCGGGCTTCGGTGATCCGGCAGGCCACCGGCTGGTCGGGCGCCAGCGTCGGCCAGGCCGAGCACGGAGATGCGGTCGTCCTCGCCGATCTGGTCGTAGGTGGCGGGGTCGGCGAACGTGAGCGGCAGCAGGCCCTGCTTCTTCAGGTTGGTCTCGTGGATGCGGGCGAACGAGCGGGCGAAGATGACCCGGCCGTTGCGGAACCGGGGCTCCATGGCGGCGTGCTCCCGTGACGAGCCCTCGCCGTAGTTCTCGTCGCCGATGGCGCACCAGGCGATGCCGGCCTCGCCGTAGCGCTTGGCGATGTCGGGGAAGGAGCGGGTCTCGCCGTCGGTCAGGTCCTTGCCCTCGCCGGTGGCGCCGGTGAAGGCGTTGACCACGCCGAGGAAGAGGTTGCCCGAGATGTTCTCCAGGTGGCCGCGGTAGGTGAGCCACTTGCCGGCCGCCGAGATGTGGTCGGTGGTGCACTTGCCCTTCGCCTTCATGAGCACGGGCAGGTCGAGGTAGTCCTTGCCGTCCCACGCCGGGAACGGCTCGAGCAGCTGCAGCCGGTCGGAGCCGGGATCGACCACCACCGACACGCTGGAGCGCGTCGGCCGGCGGGGCCACGAACCCGCTCTCGCCCGGGTCGAAGCCCTTCGCCGGCAGGATCTCGCCGACCGGCGGCTCGAGCCGCACGTCTCGCCGGTCGTCGTTGGTGAGCGTGTCGGTGAGCGGGTCGAAGTCGAGCGTGCCGGCCAGGGCGTAGGCGATGACCATGTCGGGCGACGTCACGAAGGCCTTGGTGTTGGCGTTGCCGTCGTTGCGCTTCGGGAAGTTGCGGTTGTAGCTGTTGACGATGGTGTTGACCTTCGACGGGTCGAGGTCGGTGCGGTCCCACTGGCCGATGCACGGCCCGCAGGCGTTGGCCAGCACCTCGCCGCCGATGGCCTCGAGGTCGGCCAGCAGGCCGTCGCGCTCGATGGTGGCGCGCACCTGCTCGGAGCCCGGCGTGATCAGCAGCTGGGTCTTGGCCGTGAGCCCCTTGGCCGACGGCCTGGCGGGCGATCGACGCGGCCCGGGTGATGTCCTCGTAGGAGGAGTTGGTGCACGAGCCGATGAGGGCGGAGGAGATCTCGACGGGCACGCCGTTCTCGCGCGGCCCAGGCCCCGACCTCGCTCACCTTGTGGGCCAGGTCGGGTGTGTCGGGGCCGTTGATGAGCGGCTGCAGCTCGTCGAGGTCGATCTCGATGAGCCGGTCGTAGACGGCGTCGTCGTCGGGCCGGAGGTGCTCGGCGACGGCGTCGGCGGCGTCGGCGATGGCCTCGCGGCCGGTGGCCTTGAGGTAGGCGGCCATGTTGGCGTCGTAGGGGAAGAGCGAGCACGTGGCGCCGATCTCGGCGCCCATGTTGCAGATGCGTCGCCTTGCCCGTGGCCGAGATGGTGTCGGCGCCGGGGCCGTGGTACTCGACGATGGCGCCGGTGCCGCCCGAGACGGTGAGGACCTCGGCGACCTTCAGGATGACGTCCTTGGGGGAGGCCCAGCCGCTCAGCGCTGCCGGTGAGGCGCACGCCGATCACCTTCGGCCAGCGCACGTTGAACGGGAAGCCGGTCATCACGTCGACGGCGTCGGCGCCGCCCACGCCGATGGCCACCATGCCGAGGCCGCCGGCGTTGGGCGTGTGGCTGTCGGTGCCGATCATCATCCCGCCGGGGAAGGCGTAGTTCTCGAGCACGACCTGGTGGATGATGCCGCTGCCCGGCTTCCAGAAGCCGATGCCGTACTTGGCCGACACGCGAGCGCAGGAAGTCGTAGACCTCGCTGTTGATGTCGAGGGCGAAGTGCAGGTCGATGTCGGCGCCCGCCTTGGCCTGGATCAGGTGGTCGCAGTGGACGGTGGACGGCACGGCCACCTGGGGCAGGCCGGCCGTCATGAACTGCAGGAGCGCCATCTGGGCGGTGGCGTCCTGCATGGCGACGCGGTCGGGGTGGAAGTCGGCGTAGCTGCGGCCCCGCTCCAGCTCCTGGTTCTCGGGGTCGTCGAGGTGGTTGACGAGGATCTTCTCGGCCAGGGTCAGCCCGCGGCCGAGCCGCCGGCGCCCGGTGGCGACCCGGTCCGGGAGGGTGGCGTAGACCTGCTGGACGAGCTCGATCGGCGTGCTGGCTTCGACGGCCATGGTGACCTCCCGGTGACGTGGGTGCTGGCCCGATTGTATACAGGCTTGATACAAGTGGGCAACCGGCGTAAGGTTCGAGCGTATGCCCGAGGCCGATGGCCAGCGCACGATCCGCTACCGGGAGATCGCCGCCGACCTGCGGACCCGGGTCGAGAGCGGGGAGTTCGGCGCCGGCCGGGTGCTGCCCAGCGAGGCCGACCTGTCCGCGGCCTACGGGGCCAGCCGGGTCACCATCCGCCGAGCGCTCGAGGTGCTGCGCGACGAAGGGCCTGCTCGACGCCCGCCAGGGCTTCGGCTGGTTCGTCGCCAGCCGAGCCGCTGCGCCAGCGCCTCGGGCGGCTGTCCACCATCGAGGACCAGCTGGCGGCGTCGGGCATCACCGCTGAGCGGCGCATCCTCGACTTCGCCTTCGTCGCCGCCGAGCCGCGCGTCGGCGGCGTGCTCGGCACCGACCAGGTGCTGCGGGTGCGGCGCCTCAACCTGGCCGACGGCGCGCCGTTCGCCCTGGTCACGGTGTGGTGCCCGGCGTCGCTGGGCGACCGGCTGTCGCGCGCCGACGTGGAGCGGTCGCCGTTCTACGAGCTGCTGCCGGTGCCGCTCGGCGGTGCCACCCAGACGATCGCCGCCGGCGCGGCGTCGGCCGGCCGACGCGCGGCTGCTCGGCATCCCGGTCGGGTCGCCGGTGCTGCGCTGCGAGCGGGTCACGACCGGGCCTCGACGGCCAGCCGGTGCTGCTGAGCGAGCACGTGTTCCCCGGGCACCGCACCGAGTTCGTCGTCGACCTGCCCCAGGCCGAGCCGAGCATCGCCCCGACCGGCCTCCGCCTCGTCGAGTAGCCCCCGCCGCCTCCTCCCGAATTCCGCGCAGCGTGCGCGCCGATGACGCCCACGCGCAACGAAGCGCGTCAGGCTGCGCGGCTTTGGCCTCGAGGGCCACGAAGACGCCGTCGCGCAGGACCGGGACGGCGGTGCTGACATCGAGCGCGCCGCCGTCGTCGACGTCTTCGCCGACTCGCCGCGGGCGTCAGCTCGCGCCCGGGTCGCACTGGCCGATGGCCTCGGCCAGCCGCGGCTCGGGCCGCCACGAACGCCGCCCGCGGCGGCAGCCGCCTCCGGCGAGCACCGCGGCGCCGAGACCGCCGCCGCCGGGTCGAGGGCCGCCAGCACCGCGCCCGCCCCGAGCAGGTCGTCCACCGCCGGCCGCCCCGCCTCCCCCGCAGCGATCACCGCCACCACCCGTGCGCCGGAGTCCAGCGCGGCGCGGGCCACCGCGGTTGCGTTGCGGAAGCAGGCAGCCAGCACCGTGGGCCGGTCGGCGCCGTCGGCGGCGAGGGCGAGGTTGGCGCCGTTGGGCGAGGCAAGGGCCAGCCGCGACCCGGGCGGGTGCTCGCGGATCCAGCGGGGCGACAGCTCCCACGCCCGGCCCGTCGGGCCGGCGCCGCGCCACCGGCTCCACCGTGATGTCGCGCTCGGCCGCCACCGTCACGGCGGTGGTGAAGCGCAGCACGTCGACCAGCACCACCACGTCGGCCGCCGGGGCCAGGGCGTGCAACCCCTCGAGCCCCCAGTCGAAGCGCCAGGCGAAGCCGTCCTGGTCGGTCACCAGGTGTCGAAGTGCACCACGCCGTCCACCGGGAGCCGCGTCGCGGGCTGGAAGTCGGTGCCCTTCGTGTAGGCGATGGGGAACAGGCCGGCCTGGGAGTAGCGGTCCGGCGGGATCCCGAGCAGCTCGGCCACCTCGGCCTCGTACGAGAGGTGCAGCGTCGTCCACGCCGAGCCCAGCCCGCGTGCAGCGCAGGGCCAGGAGGAAGCTCCACACCGCGGGGAGGATGGAGCCCCAGAAGCCGGCCTGCGTGCCGCCGCCCCGCCCCGGCCGCCCTTCGAGGAGGGGGATGAGCAGCACGGGCACCTCGTGGAAGTGCTCGCGGAGGTACGTGGCCGACGACTTGACCGCCTCGCGGTGCTGGGTCCGGAGGTCGTCCGGCGGGGTACTCGACCGGGTTCAGGCCGATGTACTTGTCGAAGTTCGTGCCGTAGTAGTCGGCGATGACCTTCTTCTTGGCCGGGTCCGTCACGAAGACCCACTGCCAGCCCTGGCGAGTTGGACCCGGTCGGCGCCTGGAGGGCCAGCTCGAGGCACTCGAGCAGCACCTCGCGCTCGACGGGCCGGTCGAGGTCGAGCCGCTTGCGCACGGCGCGGGTCGTGGTGAGCACCTCGTCGGCGGACAGGTTGAGGTTCATGGGCGGCGAGTCTGGCATGCGTGGGAGACTGGATCCCATGTCCGATCGTGTCACCGTCACCGTCGACGGCGGCGTCGCCGACGTCCGCCTCAACCGGCCCGAGAAGATGAACGCCCTCGACCCCGCCATGTTCGAGGCGCTGATCGAGGCGGGCGAGGCGGTCAAGGCCGACCCTGCGGTGCGCGCCGTCGTGCTGTCGGGCGAGGGGCGTGCGTTCTGCGCCGGGCTCGACTTCGGCTCGTTCCAGGCCATGGCCGAGGCGCCCGACCGCCCCGACCGGCCGACGGGCGACGTCGACCTCGGCCGCAAGGACGGCCGCATCACCAACCGCGGCCAGTACGCGGCCTACGTGTGGCAGGAGATCCCGTCGCCGGTCATCGCCGCCGTGCACGGGGTGGCCCTCGGCGGCGGCTTCCAGATCGCCCTCGCCGCGGACATCCGCATCGTCGCGCCCGACGTGCAGCATGAGCGTGCTCGAGATCCGCTGGGGCCTGATCCCCGACATGACCGGCACCCAGCTGCTGCCCCAGGTCGTCGGCCTCGACGTGGCCAAGGAGCTGACGTTCACCGGCCGCATGGTGGAGGGCGAGGAGGCCGTGCGACTCGGCCTCGCCACCCGCGTCAGCGACACGCCGCTCGACGACGCCTTGGCCCTGGCCCGGCGAGATCGCCGGCAAGTCACCCCAGGCGGTGCGGGGGGCCAAGGCCCTCCTGAACCTGGCCGGCACCGTGACGCTCGCCGAGGGCTTCCAGGCCGAGGAGCGCACGATCAGGGGCTCATCGGCAGCCCCAACCAGGTCGAGGCCGTCACCGCCTACTTCGAGAAGCGTGCGCCGCGCTTCGTGGACTAGCACGGTGGGAGCGGTGGCGGTCGATCCTGCTCGCCGCCTGCTCGGGCGGTTCGTCCGAGCCGGCGCCCCGCCCGCCACCACGCCGCCGCCGGCCACGCACCGCGCCCGACGCCACGACCGGCCGGCGGCTCCACCGTCGACCCGACGGCACCACCGTGGTCACGACCGTCATCGCCGTCGGCCGGCGGCTCACGGTGCCCGGTCTTGCCGGCCCGACCGAGCCAGCCAGCCGGTAGACCGACCGGGCAAGACATTCTCGCCGGGTTCATGGAGCTCTCGACTACGCTGCTCGCCACCGCAGCCGGGCCAGCGCCGTCCCCTGCACCACCCGCCCTACCGAGTGGCTGAGGAGATGATGGACCAGCAACCGCGGCCCTTGCGGCCTCTACGACCCCCGTTTCGAACACGACGCCTGCGGCGTCTCCTTCGTGGTCGACGTGCAGGGCCGCGCCAGCCACCGGATCGTCGAGCTGGGCCTGACGCGCTCTGCAACCTGGACGCACCGCGGCGCCTCGGGCGCCGAGCCCAACACCGGTGACGGCGCCGGTATCTCGGTGCAGATGCCCGACGCCTTCCTGCGGGCCGTGGCCGGCTTCGCGCTGCCCCCGCCGGCGCCTACGGCGTCGGCCTCGGCTTCCTCCCGACCGACGACGAGGCGCGGGCCAAGGTCGAGGCCGCCATCGAGATCGATCGTGGCCGACGAGGGCCTGAGCCTCCTCGGCTGGCGGTCGGTGCCCGTGGCGGCCCGACGACGTCGGCCCGTCGGCGCTCGCCGTCATGCCCGGCGTTCCGCCAGCTCTTCGTGGGCGATCCCGGCCGGGTCCACCGGCATCGAGCTCGACCGCAAGCTCTACTGCGTGCGCAAGCGCGTCGAGCACGAGGTGACCGGCAGCAACGGCGAGCGGATCGTCTACTTCGCCTCCCTGTCGTGCCGCACCCTCGTCTACAAGGGGATGCTCACCACCGCCCAGCTCGGCCGCTTCTTCCCCGACCTCGGCGACGAGCGCTTCGCGTCGGCGCTGGCGCTGGTGCACAGCCGGTTCTCCACCAACACGTTCCCGTCGTGGCCGCTGGCCCACCCGTACCGCTATCTCGCCCACAACGGCGAGATCAACACCGTGCAGGGCAACCGCAACTGGATGCGGGCCCGCGAGGCGCTGCTCGCGTCCGACCTGATCCCCGGCGACATCGAGCGCATCTTCCCGATCTGCACGCCGGGCGCCTCCGACACGGCCAGCTTCGACGAGGCGCTCGAGCTGCTGCACCTCGGCGGCCGGAGCGCTGCCCCACGCCGTGCTGATGATGATCCCGGAGGCGTGGGAGCGCCACGAGACCATGGATCCGGCGAAGCGGGCCTTCTACCGGTTCCACGCGTCGCTGATGGAGCCGTGGGACGGCCCGGCCTCGATCGCCTTCACCGACGGCACCGTCATCGGTGCCGTGCTCGACCGCAACGGCCTGCGCCCCAGCCGCTACTGGGTGACCGACGACGACCTCGTGGTGATGGCGTCGGAGGCCGGCGTCATCGACATCCCCGCCCACCGCGTCGTGCACAAGGGCCGCCTGCAGCCCGGTCGCATGTTCCTCGTCGACACCGCCCAGGGCCGCATCGTCGACGACACCGAGATCAAGGCGGCGCTGGCCGGCGAGCACCCCTACGAGGACTGGCTGCACGCCGGCGTGGTCAAGCTGGCCGACCTGCCCGACCGCGAGCACGTCGTCTACTCCCATGGCTCGGTGCTGCGCCGCCAGCAGGTGTTCGGCTACACCCACGAGGAGCTGAAGATCATCCTCGCCCCGATGGCGAAGACGGGCGCCGAGCCCATCGGGTCGATGGGCACCGACACGCCCATCGCCGTGCTGTCGGACCGGCCCCGCCTGCTGTTCGACTACTTCCCCCAGCTCTTCGCGCAGGTCACCAACCCGCCGCTCGACGCCATCCGCGAGGAGCTGGTGACGGCGCTCGGCTCCACCATCGGCCCCGAGCACAACCTGCTCGACCCGGGCCCGGCGTCGTGCCGCCAGATCGTGCTGCCGTACCCCGTGATCGACAACGACGAGCTGGCCAAGATCGTCCACGTCAACGAGGACGGCGACATGCCCGGGTTCCAGACCGCCACCATCAGCGGCCTGTACCGGGTCGGCGGCGGGGGCCTCGCCCTGCGCCGCGCTCTCGATGCCATCCGGGCCGAGGTCACCCAGGCCATCGCCGACGGCGCCCGCATCATCGTCCTGTCGGACCGCAACAGCGACGAGGTCTACGCGCCCATCCCGTCGTTGCTGCTCACCTCGGCCGTGCACCACCACCTGATCCGCGAGCGCACCCGCACGCAGGTCGGCCTCATCGTCGAGTGCGGCGACGCCCGCGAGGTGCACCACATGGCGCTCCTGCTCGGCTACGGCGCCGGGGCCGTCAACCCCTACCTCGCCTTCGAGTCCATCGAGGACATGATCACCGAGACCATGAACGGCCTCGGCGGCCTCGACCTCCACGACGGCGTGCACGGCTACATCAAGGCCGCCGGCAAGGGCGTGCTGAAGGTCATGTCGAAGATGGGCATCTCCACGGTGGCGTCCTACACCGGCGCCCAGGTGTTCGAGGCCATCGGGCTCGGCCAGGACCTCGTCGACGAGTACTTCACCGGCACGGTGAGCCGCCTCGGCGGCATCGGCCTCGACGAGATCGCGGCCGAGGTGGCCGCCCGCCACGCCGTCGCCCACCCCGACGCGGCCCGAGGAGCGGGCCCATCGCCGCCTCGAGCTGGGCGGCGAGTACCAGTGGCGGCGCGAAGGCGAGTACCACCTCTTCAACCCCGAGACCGTGTTCAAGCTGCAGCACGCCACCCGGGCCGGGCGCTACGACGTCTTCAAGGAGTACACCCGCTCGTCGACGAGCAGTCCGAAGCACCTGGCCACGCTGCGCGGCCTGTTCGGGCTCCGCGACCGACGTGCGGCCGCCCGTGCCCATCGACGAGGTCGAGCCGGTCAGCGCGATCGTGAAGCGCTTCTCCACGGGCGCCATGAGCTACGGCTCGATCTCCAAGGAGGCCCACGAGACCCTCGCCATCGCCATGAACCGCATCGGCGGCAAGAGCAACACCGGCGAGGGCGGCGAGGACGCCGACCGCTACGTGCCCGACGACAACGGCGACCTGCGCCGCTCGGCCGTCAAGCAGGTGGCGTCGGGTCGCTTCGGCGTCACCAGCGAGTACCTCGTGAACGCCGACGACCTGCAGATCAAGATGGCCCAGGGCGCCAAGCCGGGCGAGGGCGGCCAGCTCCCCGGCCACAAGGTGTACCCGTGGATCGCGCGGACGCGGCACTCCACGCCGGGCGTCGGCCTCATCTCACCGCCGCCGCACCACGACATCTACTCCATCGAGGACCTGAAGCAGCTCATCCACGACCTGAAGAACGCCAACCCGCGGGCCCGCGTCCACGTGAAGCTCGTGGCCGAGGTGGGCGTGGGCACGGTGGCGGCGGGCGTGTCGAAGGCGCACGCCGACGTGGTGCTCATCTCGGGCCACGACGGCGGCACCGGCGCCTCGCCGCTCACGTCGCTGAAGCACGCCGGTGCGCCGTGGGAGCTGGGCCTGGCCGAGACGCAGCAGACGCTGCTCCTGAACGGCCTGCGCGACCGCATCGTCGTGCAGACCGACGGCCAGATGAAGACCGGGCGCGACGTCGTGATCGCGGCGCTGCTCGGCGCCGAGGAGTTCGGCTTCGCCACCGCCCCGCTCGTCGTGTCGGGCTGCGTGATGATGCGCGTCTGCCACCTCGACACGTGCCCGGTCGGCGTGGCCACGCAGAACCCGGTGCTGCGCCAGCGCTTCACCGGCCGGCCCGAGTTCGTCGTCAACTTCTTCGAGTTCATCGCCGAGGAGGTGCGCGAGCTGCTGGCGTCGCTCGGCTTCCGCTCCATCGAGGAGGCCGTCGGCCACGTCGAGGTGCTCGACACCCGCAAGGCGGTCGACCACTGGAAGGCCCACGGCCTCGACGTCTCGCCCATCCTGGCGCCGGCCGAGAACCGCTACGGCCAGACGCTGTACCACTCCGTCGCCGCAGGACCACGGGCTCGACCGCGCCCTCGACGTGTCGCTCATCGAGGCGGCGGCGCCGGCGCTCACGTCCGGCACGCCCGTCCACATCGAGGGCTCGATCCGCAACGTCAACCGCACCGTCGGCACGATGCTCGGCTCGGAGGTGACCCGCCGCTGCGGTGGCGAGGGCCTGCCCGACGGCACCATCGACATCCACCTGCGGGGCTCGGCCGGCCAGAGCTTCGGCGCGTTCGTGCCCCGCGGCATCACCCTGCGCCTCGAGGGCGACGCCAACGACTACCTCGCCAAGGGCCTGTCGGGTGGGCGCGTCGTGGTGCACCCCGACCGCGACGCCCCGTTCGCCGCCGAGGAGAACGTGATCGCCGGCAACGTGATCGCCTACGGCGCCACCGGCGGCGAGCTCTACATCCGCGGCATGGTGGGGGAGCGGTTCTGCGTGCGCAACTCCGGCGTCACCGCGGTGGTCGAGGGCGTCGGCGACCACGGCTGCGAGTACATGACGGGCGGCCGCGTGGTCGTCATCGGACCGACCGGTCGCAACTTCGGCGCCGGCATGTCGGGCGGCATCGCCTACGTGTTCGACCCCAACGGGACGTTCCCGGCGCTCGTCAACACCGAGATGGTCGACGTGGAGGGTCTCGACGACGACGACCGCGCCGCGGTCCACGAGCTGCTGCGGCGCCACCACGAGCTCACCGGCTCCACGGTGGCCGGCCACGTGCTCGAGGCATGGACGCTGGAGGCGTCGGCGTTCCGCAAGGTCATGCCGCGTGACTTCCGGCGGGTGCTGGAGCAGATCCGTGCGGCCGAGGCGGAGGGCCTGGGCGAGGAGGAGACGCTTGGACCGGGTGATGGCGGCAGCTCGTGGGTGAGGCGACGGGCTTTCTGAAGTGGGGTCGGCAGACGCCGACCCGCCGGCCGGTCGAGCTGCGCCTGCGCGACTGGAAGGAGGTCTACGAGCCGTTCGACCGCAACATCCTCGTGCAGCAGGCCGGGCGGTGCATGGACTGCGGCATCCCGTTCTGCAACCACGGCTGCCCGCTCGGCAACCTCATCCCCGACTGGAACGACCTCGTCTACCGGGACCACTGGCGCGACGCCATCGAGCGGCTGCACGCCACGAACAACTTCCCCGAGTTCACCGGCCGCCTGTGCCCGGCGCCGTGCGAGGGCGCGTGCGTGCTCGGCATCAGCGACGACCCGGTCACCATCAAGCAGGTCGAGGTGGAGATCATCGACCGGGCGTGGGCCGAGGGGTGGGTCACGCCGCAGCCGCCGTCGGTGCTCACCCACAAGCGCGTGGCCGTCATCGGCTCGGGTCCCGCCGGGCTGGCCGCCGCCCAGCAGCTCACCCGGGCCGGCCACGACGTCGTGGTGCTCGAGCGCGCCGACCGCATCGGCGGCCTCCTGCGCTACGGCATCCCCGAGTTCAAGATGGAGAAGCGCCACCTCGACCGCCGGCTGGCGCAGATGCGGGCCGAGGGCACCGAGTTCCGCACGGACGCCGAGGTGGGTCGCAACGTCGACATCGACGTGCTCCTCGCCACCAACGACGCCGTCGTGCTGGCGTGCGGGGCCACGCAGTGGCGCGACCTGCCGGTGCCCGGGCGTGAGCTGCGCGGCATCCACCAGGCCATGGAGTACCTGCCGCTGTCGAACCGGGCCACCACGACCGGCGACCGCGCCGCCCATCTCGGCCGAGGGCAAGCGCGTCGTGATCATCGGCGGCGGCGACACCGGCGCCGACTGCCTGGGCACGGCGCACCGCCAGGGCGCGACGAGCGTCCACCAGTTCGAGATCCTGCCGTGCCCGCCCGATGTGCGCGCCGTCGGGAACCCGTGGCCGACGTGGCCGGTCATCCTGCGCACGTCGTCGGCCCACGAGGAAGGCGGCGAGCGGTTGTTCGCCGTCAACACCGAGCGCTTCGTCGACGACGGTGCCGGCAACGTGCAGCGCCCTGCGGGCCCACGAGGTGGTGATGACCGACGGCCGGTTCGAGAAGCGTCGAGGGCACCGACTTCGAGCTGCCGTGCGACCTCGTGCTGCTGGCGATGGGCTTCACCGGCCCCGAGCGCGGCTGGATGGCTCGAGCACCTCGGCGTGTCGTTCGACGCGCGTGGCAACGTCGTGCGCGACGCGTCGTTCATGACCGAGGTGCCGGGCGTGTTCGTGGCCGGCGACATGGGCCGCGGGCAGAGCCTGATCGTGTGGGCCATCGCCGAAGGCCGCGCCTGCGCCGCCGCCGCCGACCGCTGGTTGGTGGGGGAGTCGGCCCTCCCGGCACCGATCGCGCCGACCACTCGCCCGCTCGCCTGAGACGAGCGGTGCCCTGATCGGAGGCACGCGAGACCGTAGGCTGTCGCTCCTGATGGACGGCCACGCTTCCCGATCGATGGCGCGCACGCTCGTTGCCGCCGGCGCCGGTCTCGCGTTGCTGGCGGCGTGCTCGAGCGGCGGCGGGGGCGGGTCCGCCTCCACCAGCACCACGCCGAGCACGGCGTTCTCCACCATCCCGATCGCCACGACCACGACGGTGCCGGCGGGGCCGGGCAGACGCCCGACTCGTCGGCCACGGGCGGTGGCGACACCGCCGCCGACGGGGCCACCTACACCGTGGTGTCGGGCGACTACCTGCTCGGCATCGCCAAGAAGCTCGGTGTGCCGCTGCAGTCGTTGCTCGACGCCAACGGCATGTCGGCCACGAGCCTCATCACGCCGGGCCAGAAGCTGAAGATCCCGGCGGCGACGACCGGGAGCACCACGGCGACGACGGCCGGCAGCGGCGGCGGCACCGCCACCGTCGGCGGCGGCGACGACCACGACGACGGTGGCCGACGCGCCGGGCACGTACACCGTGCGGCCCAACGACGGCTGGTCGATCATCGCCAACCGCCTCGGCGTCGACGCCGCCGACCTCGCCGCCTTCAACGACCTGACGCTCAACAGCGTGCTGATCCCGGGTCAGAAGCTCCGCATCCCGCCCGCCCGCGCCACGACAACAACGGCCAAGGGCTGATCGACCGGGCGACCGCTGTGCTGACGTCGATCGAAGCTCGCGTGCTCGGCTGCCTGTTCGAGAAGCAGGCCACCACGCCCGACGCCTACCCGCTCACCCTCAAGGCGCTCACCACCGCCTGCAACCAGACCTCGAGCCGTGATCCCGTGATGAGCGTGACCGAGCGCGAGGTCGAGACGACGGTGCTGGCGCTGAAGGCGCTCGGCTACGCCCGGGTCGTGTACCCCGGCTCGGGCGAGCGGGCCACGAAGTACCGCCATGTCGCCGACGAGGTGCTCGGGCTCGACGATGCCATGCGGGCCGTGCTCGGGCTCCTGTTCCTGCGCGGGCCGCAGACCGTGGCCGAGCTCCGGACGCGCTCGGAGCGCCTCCACCCGTTCGCCACGCCGGCCGAGGTGGAGGCGGTGCTCCAGTCGATGGCACAGCACGACCCGCCGCTCGTGCAGCACTACGAGCGGATGGGCGGTGAGCGCGAGGCGCGCTGGGGCCAGCTCGTCGCCGACGAGGCGGTGCCGCTCGAGGTCCGCGTGGCGGCGGGCGGCTCGGGTGGAGCGGCGGCCGCGGCGCGCAGCGACCGGCTGGCCGAACCGGCCTGCCGCGTCGAGGCCCGCCTGGCGAAGCTCGATCTGTTTGAGCCCCGACGCCCAGACCGGTCCGCACACCGTGCAGCGTCGACGCGACTTAGGAGCGTTATCGCGCTCAGAACGCCGGTCCGGATCGGGCCCTCGGTGACGGTAATCGGTGCTGCTCGATGCGAGCGCGAGCCTGATCACGTCGGCCGGCGCCGTGCTCGCTCTATCCGGGGTCCGCGCTGACCGAGGAGGTCGTGGATGCCCGCAGGCGGTCGTGAGGACGACACCGTCGAGATCATCGTGCAGCTGGTGCCGGAAGCGACGTTGCCGACGAGCTCGGGCGCTGCGGCCGTGCGCCGGACGGCGGCCGACGACGGGGTCGTCGTGGAGCCGCTCCACCCAGGCACCGACGATGCCGAGCTGGCCACGTGGGCGCGGGTGCGGGTGCCGTCGGCGAAGGCCGACCGGTTGGTGACGCGCCTCGCCGCCTGCCCCGGCGTCGCCGCCGCCTACGTCCGCCCCTGAGTCAGCGTGGTCGTTCCCGGAACGAGGGGGCCGAGCAAGCGGGCGGGCGGAGAGGTCGGATCGAGCGACGTGACGGTTTCCGACGCTGGGCGTCGGTTTCCGTCGCCTCGCCATGCTTGTGTCCGCGAAAGCGAGACGATGCCTCGATTCTGCTCACACAGCCGCCGCGGGCGTTCCGGCGGCGCAGTGCGCCGCCGTGCCGAGCGAGCACCGATTGTCCGAGCGCAGCGAGGCGGCGCCGAAGAGGCGCCGCGGGGGGTTCCGGCGGCGCAGTGCGCCGCCGTGCCGAGCGAGAACCGATTGTCCGAGCGCAGCGAGGCGGCGCCGAGAGGCGCCACGGGGGGTTCCGGCGGCGCAGTGCGCCGCCGTGCCGAGCGAGCACCGATTGTCCGAGCGCAGCGAGGCGGCGCCGAAGAGGCGCCGCAAGAGTCACGGCCAGGCGCGCTGCTGGCGCCGGCGCTGCCCCGCCTTGCCGCGGGCCCGGTGCTCGGTGAGCGCCCACGCCCGGCGCCAGCCGGTGGCGCCGGGGCCGGTGAGCGACGGCGTCGTTCCCTCGGCGGCGCGCCGGCGGGCCGACCACCAGTCGCTGATGGCCTCGTCGGCGAGCACGGCCACGGCCTGCTCGATGCGCTCGCCGAAGCGGCGGGCGTCCTCGCCGTCGGCGGGCCGCAGCGGCGCGCCGAACGTCACCTTGCTGCGCCCGGGCTTCGGCCACGTCGAGCCCCGGCCGAGGATGGCGCCGGTGCCGTCGAGGTGCACCGGCACCACCGGCACCCCGCAGCGGATCGACAGGAAGGCGGCGCCGCCGCGGAACGGCTGGCCCCAGCCGTCGGGGGAGCGGCCGCCCTCGGGGAAGATCAGCAGCGACCAGCCGTCGTCCAGCAGCGACGCCGCCAGATCGGCCGAGCGCCGGTTCACGCGCGTGCGGTCGATGGGGATGGCGCCGAGGGCGAGGGCCGAGACGGTGCCCGCCAACCGGGTGGTGAAGAAGTAGTCGGCGCCCGCCCCGACGACGAGGCGCGAGCGCCACGGCTGCGGGATCGACGTGAGCATCAGCGGGGCGTCGACGTGGCTGGCGTGGTTGGCGGCGAAGATCGCCGGCGCCGGCGGGCCGTCGTCGTCGTGGCGGCGGCGCGCAGGTCGGCCAGCCGGTCGAGCCCGACGATCTCGGGATCGGCCACGAGCTTCACGAGCCCCTTGAGCGGGCCGGCCACGATCAACCCACGGGCGGCGCGGGCGACCGGCGTGCGGGCCCACTCGGTGTCGAAGTCGGCACCGGTCTGCTTCTTCTTCGCCGGCACCTCGACGCCCCGCGGCACGGTGGGCGCGCGCCAGGGGAAGCCGCGGCCGCGCCACGGTGGTGCGGACGCGACCGCCGTGGCCGCGGATGGCCTGGACGGCCCGGTCGACGCGCTCGGTCACGTCACGTCCGTGAGCACGAGCGGCGGGGTGTGGAGGTGGGTGATGGTCGGGTGGCGGCCGACCACGTCGGTGGCCATCTCGAGCGCGTCGTCGAGCGTGGACGCCGGCATGAAGCCCAGCCGCCGTACCGCCTTCGGGTCGCCGCCGACGATGATGACGCGGCCGAGGTGCTCCATGGCGTGTGCGCCCCAGTACCACATGTAGAACGGGTGGACGCCGTGGTAGGCGTAGCTCGTGCGGTAGAGGTGGCGGTACCACTCGTCCTCGGCGAAGCCCTTCTCGAACCGGGACTCGATCTCGACGGGGTCGGTGGTCTCGGCCAGCACCTGCTCGAAGAAGTCGATGTAGCTCGGGTGGTGCACGGGGTGGAACTCCCACGGCGTCGGGTGGGTCATGATCACCACGCCGCCCTCGCGCACGAGCGGCTTGCCCCGGTAGAGGTTGAAGAAGTAGCCGAGGCCGGTGCACATCACCAGGATCGGGTTCATCACCGAGTGGACGTTGTAGGGGCAGATGAACGGGATGCCGAACGTGAGGATGTCCGTCTGGCCCTCCACGGTCATCGAGCTGCTGGCGGTAGACGTTCTGCGGTGGTGAGGCGGTGCACCGCCTCGACCTCGCCGGCCTGCACGCTCGTCATCTGGTGGGGCGCCTGGATCGACTGGAAGATCTTGCGGGCCAGCCGCGGCGGCGTGCGCTTGAGACTGGCCGACGTGGCGAGGAAGGTGGCCCGGTCGCGCGCCGTCCACTCCCACTCGCGCTTGGACAGGAAGTCGAACGGCGACGGGAACGTGTCGGTGTTGAGCGTGCGTCTCGATCTGGAAGATCTTCACGCCGGCGTCGCGGATGACCTTGCCCATGCGCCAGTTCGACGAGTGCAGCTCGGAGTGCTCCTGGTCCATGAAGCTCTGCGAGTGCCGCATGGTGCGCACGTTGTGGTGGTGGCGCAGGCTCCGGTACGACGCCAGCCCGGTGGCGGTCGACTTCCAGCCCGCCGTCCATGGCCACGAGGTTGATGTTCACGTAGACGAGCAGGTCCGACTCGGCGGCCCGCCGGCTGATCTCCACCTCCTCGCCGTGCGGCGTGGTGCCGAGGAACGACCATGGCGTCGGGGTCCTCGGCGTCGTGGTTGTAGAGCAGCCCGCGGGGCGCGAAGGCGTCGTAGACGCGGTCGCCGACGGCGTGGCGCAGCTCGGCCTCGGTCATGCGCCGGTGCAGGGCCAGCGCGGCGATGAGGTGCACGTCGTCGACGCCGGCGTCGGCGGCGAGGTCGAGCACCGCCTCGATGACGCGCTGGCGCACGTCGGGCCGTCGCATCGGCGGCAGCGGCAGCGAGATGTCGTCGAAGGCGATCGTGAGCTTCATGCCCGGGAAGAGCAGCGCCGGCAAGGGATCGCTGTCGATGGGGTGCAGCAGCGCGTGGCGGATGGCGGCGTCGATGTCCTTGATGGCGGCCAGCGGCTCGGGCGGGTAGATCACCCGCGACCGGCCCGCCGGCAGCTTCTCGAGGCGGAAGCCCTCGCCGTGCCAGAACAGCGTGGGCGGGGTGGACCGGTCGACGTCGAGGACGAACCCGGGGCGAGGCATCAGCGGTTCCTCTCCTTCTCGGCCCGCAGGTCGAAGGCGATCTTCACCGCGCCACGGCGGCCGGCGTTGGCGGCGTGCTCGATGGCGGCCCGGTAGTCGCCGAGCGGGTAGGTGGCCGACACCAGCCGGCCGAGGTCGGCGTCGCGCACGAGCGTCGAAGGCGAGGTCGAACGTGCGGGCGCCGGGCGCCGTCGGCCAGCGTCTCGGTGCCGTACGCATAGGCGCCCGGCCAGTTCCGTCTCGCGGTGCCACAGCGTGGTGAGGTTGAGCTTCACCACGGCCGGCATGCCCGACCAGCGTCACCCGGCCGCGGGGCTTCACGACGGCGAGGCTCTGCTGGATCGAGGCGTCGGAGCCCACGCAGTCGAGCACGCCGTCGGCGCCGCCCGTGAGCTGTGGCCCGTAGGCCATCGAGCCGGTGAGCCGGCGCACGAGGCGGGGCAGCTCGTCGGGCTCGCACACGACGTCGGCACCGAGCTCGGCGGCCAGCCGGCGCTGCTCGGGGTGCTTGGCGGCGGCCGACGATCGGTGCCGGCACGCGGTGAGCCGGCGCAGAGCGGCGACGCTCAGCAGCCCGAGGGTGCCGGCGCCGAGCACGACCACGAGTCGCCCTCCACGACCTTGGCCCGGAGGGCGGCGTGCACGGCGCACGCCGTCGGCTCCACCATCACGGCGGCGTCGTCGTCGAGGTCGGCGGGCACGGGGTGGAGCTGGCTCTCGTGGGCCACCATGAACGTGCTCCAGCCGCCGCCGGTGTCGGCGCAGAAGCCGCTCTGCAGGCCCGGGCTCGAGGTGGCCGAAGGCGAGCCGCTCGCAGTTGCCGAGGTCGCCCCGGGCGCACGCCGGGCACGGCGGGTCGATGGCCGCGGGCGACGCAGCCGAGCACCGGCTCGAGCACGACGCGCCGGTCGTCGGCGGTGTCGGCCACCACCTCGTGGCCGGGCACGAACGGGAACGACACGATGGGCTCGAAGTAGCGGCTGGACTGGCCGTCGATGGTGGCGAGGTCGCTGCCGCAGATGCCGGCGAGGCGGGGCCGGATGCGGACCCAGCCGGGGCCGGGCAGCGCGGGCGGGTCGACGTCGGCCAGCCGCAGCGGGCCGTAGGCTGGCGCCGCCGCCGGGCGACGAGCGCGCCGGCGACGTGGGCGGCGGCGTACTTGAGCGGCTTGCGGTCGAAGCGCAGCGCCTTCATCGCCGCCCGCTCGCACCACTCGTGCGCTCCCGCCACACCGGGCCGATCGGCAGCAGCGGCCGGGGGCCGCCGGCGGCCTTGTCCCAGTGCTCCACCAGCCAGCCCCGCTTGCGGGCGAGGGCGGCGAGGCGGGTCTCGGGGTTCACGGCGACGGGGAAGCCGACGGCCTCCAGCATCGGCAGGTCCGACGACGAGTCGGCGTAGGCGATGCTCTCGGCCAGGTCGAGGCCCTCGGCGTCGCAGTAGTCGGCCAGGAGCTGGGCCCGCGTCTCGCCGGTGGGGGGCACGTCGGTGAGCTCGCCGGCGTAGGTGCCGTCGGGCTTCACCGCCATCTCGGCGGCGATGATCTCGTCGAACAGCGGCCGCAGCGGCTCGACCACGAAGCCCAGCGCGCCGGTGATGAGCACCGTGCGGTGGCCCGAGGCGCTTGTGCTCGCGCACGCGCCGGATGCCGGCGGGGAAGCTCTTGGTGAGGATCAGCGCGCTGAACAGCTCGGCGGCGTCGGCGTCGATCTGCGTCGACGGGTGCGCCCTCGTAGCGGCGGTAGAAGTAGCGCAGGAAGTCGCCCCGGTCGCGCCGGTCGAGCGCCAGCAGGGATCGGCGCCTCCTTCAGCGTGTGCCGCCACGAAGCGCAGGCGGTCGTCCGCGGGCAGCCGGCGGGTGGCCAGCCACGAGTAGCTCTCCACGACGTTGGAGGCGATGAGGGTGTTCTCGAGGTCGAAGGCGGCCATGTGGCGCTCGCGGCGACAGCACCTGGCCGCGCAGGCGGGTGGCGCGCGGTCTCGGTGCGGCTCTTGCCCGGCGTGGTCTTCACGCGGGCGTGCTCCACGACCGACGGCAGGTGGACGTCGCGGACGTAGTGGATCCAGTCGATCACCCGGGGGTCGAGGGCGAAGCGCTCGCGGTCGGTCGCCCTCGAGCAGGGCGTCGCATGGCCAGAGGTTGTCGACGCGGTAGATGGCCTCGCACTCGGCGTACGCCCCGTACAGCTCGACGTACGTCAGCGCCCGCTCCACCTCGGTGCGGCGCTCCTCCAGGCGGGCCGACCACGCCGCCTGCTTGCCCCGCAGCGGCAGCGCCTGCAGCGCGCTCTCGCCCTGCTCGATGACCATCTTGGCCCGGTTCAGCTGGCGCTGCACCCGCCCGCGGCCCGGGAAGCTCCACTCCGGCACCACGATGGGCTGGCCCTCGGCGTCGTAGAGCGGGTGCTCGGTGAACCAGCCGCTGCACGGTGTCGACCAGGGTGCGGTACTTGAGCGGGTTGAGCGAGCCCGACGCCACCTGGGTGATGCGCGGCGCCTCCTCGGGGCCGAGGGCGGCGACGGCCACGACGGCGCCGACCACGAGGTCGACCGGGATCACGTCGACCGTCCCCTCGGGCACGCCGGGGAACTCCTTCAGCAGGCCGCGGGCGTAGGAGATGATCACCGGCTCGGCCATGCGGAAGCCCCGGATCCAGCCGGGCCGCGGCTCGGCCAGCGCCGACTCGATGATCGACGGGCGCACGATCGAGACCGGCACGGCGCCCTCGGTTCTCCATGAGGGCCTGCTCGCCGAGCGCCTTGGTGTAGGCGTAGGCGTCGGGCCATCCGAGGCTGGCGGCCCGGGCCCGCCCGGCCTCCACCATGCGGTCGGCCACCCAGCGCTCGCGCAGCTGCTCGGTCTTGGCGGCCAGCGCCGGGGTGCCGGCGGCGCCGAGCTCGCGGCGGGCCTCCTTGCGGAACGTGGCCAGCATGGCGGCGGCGAGCGGCTCTGGTCCTCGGCGTCGGTACGGGCCCGGCGGGCGGCGGCCACCTCGCCCCGCCAGTCGACGCCGAGGTCGAACGGCCCCTCGGACACCAGCGCCTCGGGCGCCGCCCCGCGGCGGTTGCCGGCGACGTAGCACGTCGACACCGACACGAGGTGGGGGGTCACGCCCAGGTCGCTGGAGCGTGGCGACGATGCGCGATCGGGCCGAGGAGGTTGACCTCGACGGCGCCGTCGAGCGGCGAGTCGAAGGCCACGGTGGCGGCCGAGTGGATGACCGACGGCGCAGCGGGCCAGCACGGCCCGGTCGGCGTCGTTCAGGCCGAGGCCGTCGGTGCCGACGTCGCCGGTGATCGACCTGGATGCGGCGGGCGACCAGCTCGTCGAACGCCTTGGCCCCGCCGAGCTCGGCGCGGAGGCGGTCGAAGGCGTCGTTGCGGATGATCTCGCGCTGGACCCGCTGGGCGGCGGTGGACCGGCGCGCCGGCCCGCACCAGCAGCACCAGCTCGCAGCCGGGCACGGAGCGCAGCAGGCGCTCGACGATGGCGGTGCCGAGGAACCCGGTCGACCCGGTGACGGCGATGCGCTTGCCGGCCAGGGCGTCGGCGATCACGGCCATCGTGTCTACCATGTGGTAAGTGGCCGGGCCCGCCACTTCACGCTCGCACGAGCGACCGCATCCTCGACGCCGCCCTCGACGCAGTTCGGCCGGCGGGGCTACGAGGCGACCTCGCTCGACGCCCTGGCCGCCGAGCTGGGCGTCACCAAGCAGACCATCCTGTACTGGTTCCCGTCGAAGGAGGCCCTGCTCGACGCCGTGGTCGTGCGCAGCGCCGACGACCTGCGGGTGGCGCTCGAGGCCGCGCTGGCGGGCGACGCCGGCCGGGCCTCGGGCCGGGTCGAGACGGTGATGGCGACGGTGTTCCGGTTCGCCGTGCGCCGCCCCGCCCTGCTGGGGCTGGTGCGGGAGGCCAACCGGCTCGGGCCCGAGGTGGCCGCCCGGCATGGAGGCGCGGCATCGCGCCCGCTGGTGCAGCGGGCCGTCGGCTTCCTGGCCGGGGAGATGGACGCCGGCACGATCCGGCGGGCCGACCCGCGGCTGCTCCTGCTGTTCATGTACGCCACGGTCGTGGGGGTGGCCACCGAGGTGGAGGTGCAGCGGGCGGTGGGGCTGCGGTCGTCGCCGCGGCGGCGCTGCGCCGGTTGCGCCGCGAGCTGTTCGCCTTCGTCCGGGCCGCCGTCACCGCCTGACCCGCCCCGCCCTCGCCGCCGACCTCACCCCGCCCTCGCCCCGCCGCCCTCACCCAGCGCCGCCCCGCCCTCATCTCGCGTAGCCTGAACTCTTCCTCACCGCGTGGGGGTACCAAGTGTTCAGCCTGAACACTTGGTACCCCCGCGAGGCCGGGCGTGGGCGGGGTCAGGCGAGCTTGCCGGCGATGGTGCCGGCCGAGCGGAGCGCCGTGCCGTCGGCCCCCTCGCTCGTGTTGCGCCGCGCCGGCCCCTTCGCCGCCTCGGCCAGCATGTCGCCGAGCAACGCCGCCGGCGCCACCCCCTCGGCGGTCCAGAAGTAGAACGCCATCGAGCCCGGGATCGTGTTGATCTCGTTGACCCACACGTCGTCGCCCTGCCACAGGAAGTCGATCCGGGGCACCCCGCGCACCAGCGCCAGGCCCGCCACCCGCCGGGCCAGAGCCTCGACCCGGGCCGCCACGTCGTCGGGCAGCACGCGCTGGCAGCTCCCGCGGGGCGCCCGACAGGCCCTCGCCGCCGCCCAGGTACTTGTCGGCGTAGGTGTAGATGTGCCCCGAGGCGTCCTTGCGCATCGGCTTCTCGATGGCCGATAGCCGCAGCTCCGGGTACGCCTGCACCGAGACGTTCAGATCCTGCGGCGTCGGGCAGGTACGGCTCCACCACCGCGCCTTCCCGGAAGTGCGGCGACGTACGCACCAGCGCCCGGGCGGCGGCCAGGTCGTCGGTGATCTCGATGCCGATCGACGAGCCCCCGAAGCGGGGCTTCACGATGTACGGCCCCGGGAAGTCCGGGTCGGGCCCGTCGGCGCTGAACGCCGCCGCGGGGCAGGGACGGGACGCCGGCGGCCGCCATCACCCCGCCGAAGGCGAGCTTGTCCATGCCCAGGGCGGCGCCGGCCGACCGACGGCCCGGTGTAGCGGATGCCGGCCAGGTCGAGGGCGGCCTGCAGCGTGCCGTCCTCGCCGGGTCCGCCGTGGCAGGCGATCACGACGGCGCTGATGTCGAGGGGCGCCGCCTTCTTGAACAGGCCGCCGCCCTCGGCCACGAACCCGCCGCCGGGCCGGGCCACCAGCTCCAGCGCGCTGGGCCTTGGCGGGCACGCCCGTGAGGTAGTCGCTCGCCTCGAGCAGCGGCCGGCACGAGGTGGAAGTCGCCGGTCTTCGCCCAGTAGACGGCCAGCGGGTCGAGGCCGGCGCCGGCCAGGGCCCGCGCCGACTGCAGGCCGGAGAGGATGCTGATGTCGTGTTCGGGGGAGGGCCCTCCGAAGATCACCGCCGGTCGGGGCACGCGGACGCTCCTACGGATAGTGGTCGGGAAGGTCATTCTCGTACAGGACGACGTCGCCGTCGGTGAGGGTGGCCCGCACCCACTCCACCGCCTTGTCGCGGGTGGGCGCGAAGTGGACGCGGATGTCGCGGTGGGCGGCGCCGGCCACCAGCGCCTTGCGGTTGGTCTGGCCCACGATCGACCAGGTCGGTGGCGGCGTCGTCGGCGGCCACGGCGAAGCTCGCGGTTCTCCGCGAGCTGCAGCGGGCCCAGCTCCACCATGCCCGGCGTCACGACCACCGGCGCGGGCGCCCGGGCTCGGCCAGCCGGTCGACCAGCGCCAGCGACGACGCCGCGCTCGGCCGGGTTCGACGAGAAGGTGTTGTCGATGACCACGACGCCCTTGGCGCTGCGGCTCACCTCCTGGCGGTGCTCGGCGACGGGCAGCGAGTCGAGCCGGGGGAGGGCGGCGGGCATCGTCGAGGCCGAGGGCCAGCACCACGCCGAGGGCGCTCGGCCACGTTGGCGGCGTGGGCGGCGGTGCTCCTCGATGCGGTGGCGGTGGGCGGCGGACGCAGACGTCGAGGTTGCCGTCGCCGTCGTCGAGCACGACGACGTCGGCGCCGGCGGCGTCGGGCTCGGTGGCCACCCGCACCACCCGCGTGCCACGCGCCGCCAGCCGGTCGGCCAGCGCCGCCAGCCCGTGGGCGCTCACGTTCAGCACCGCCGTCTGCACGCCCTCGGTGATCTCGGCCTTGGCCTCCACCACACCGTCGAGCGACTTCATGCGCTCGAGGTGGACCGGCCCGATGTTCACGATGACGCCGATGGTCGGCCGCACCCACGGCGCACATGGCCCGGATCTCGCCCGGCCCGTAGGTGCCCATCTCGGCCACGAACACCTCGGTGCCCGGCGCGAGGTGCTCGTTCAGCGTGCGGGCCAGGCCGCCGGTGTTGTTGAAGCTGGCCGGGCTGGCCAGCACCGAGCGCTGCGCCGGCCACGAGGTGGCGCACGTACAGCTTCGTCGTGGTCTTGCCGAACGATCCCGGTGATGGCGACGGTGACGGGGGCGCGCCGCCCGCAGCCGCTGCTCGGCCTGCCGCACCCAGCGCCTGGCGGCCGTCCGCTCGAACGGCAGCGTCACGAGCCAGGGCGATGTCCATCGACGACCGGTTGCAGGAAGCAGAGGATCGAGGCCAGCGCCGCGCTCGTGGGCGTGGCCGCCGCCAGGAGGAACAGGGCGACGTCGAGCACGGCGAACACCGCCGCCACCGTCCGCAGCCGGCGGGTCCAGGCCAGCGCCGACGTGCGCCCGCGCAGCGTGAGGCCCGCCGGCGCGGCGACGATGATGCCGGCGGTCACGAGGGCCATCACCGACAGGCTGAAGGCGCTCAGCGACGCCGTGACGGCGGCCACGGCGAGCAGCAGGTTCACCTGGCCGGCGCTCCACCAGCGGATGGCGAACCGGGTGACCGAGCGGGGGTGGTAGTGCTCGCGCTGGGCGATGCGCAGCCAGCGGGGCGCGGCCACCAGCGAGGCGGCGAGGCAGAGGATCGAGATGAAGAGGTTCACTTAGCGGTGTCGGTCGAGCGCAGCCCGCAGGGCGGGCGCCGCCGTCAGCGGGGTCAGGTGGCCGGCGCCGGGAACGATGGTAAGCGTTGCCCCCGCCGCCGAACCGGGACACCGCCGCCTCGGCCGTCGCCAGCGGCGCCGCCGTGTCGTCGTCCCCCCACACCAGCTCCACCGGGCACGTGATCCGGGGGCAGCACGTCCTCGTAGTGCTCGTTCACGGCGATCACCAGCACGTCGCGCATGACGCCGGTCGCGTTGCGGTAGTCGTCGGACCCGCGGCGCCGGCGCAGCTTCTCCATGCGCTCGTCGTTCACCACGCCCTGCCGATGCAGCCAGCGCACGAGCCGGTAGCCGGCCGACGGCGCCGGCACCCGCGCCGGTTCGACCAGCCGGGGCACGCCGGTGAGCACCAGGGCGCCGATGCGCTCGGGATGGCGCCGCCGCCAGGTTGCACCGCCACCCGGCCGCCGAAGGAGTGCCCGAGCACCACGACGCCCTCGGCGCAGGCGGCGAGCGCCGGAGCCACCAGCTCGGCGTACCCGGCCGCCCCCACTGCCGTCGGCCGGCACCGGCGACGCGCCGCCGAAGCCCGGCAGGTCGAGGGCGAGGGCGTCGGCGTCGCAGCACCTCGCGGAAGTCGCTCCGCGGACCGCATCCACCCCGGCAGGGCCAGCACGCGCGCCGGCGACGTGCCGTACTGCTCGCCGAAGACCCCGTCGCTCAGGGCGCGCAGCACCTCAGACCGGCTCGATGCCGGCGCGCGCGGGCCAGCCGCTCGGAGGTCGCACCACCACGCCAGCGACGCCGGCGACGACGGCGCCGATGCCGAGCACGAGGTCGCCGTTGGTGGCGTCGAGGAGCGGGCCGAAGGCCAGCCCGCCGACGGCGACCATGCCGCCGAACGCCATGAACCACAGTGCCATGACCCGGCCGCGCACCTCTTCGTCGAGCACCGTCTGGAGCACGGTGAGCATCGCCGTGGTGGTGCCGAAGTACATGAAGCCCAGCACGAACACGACGCGGGTAGGCGGTCCACGGCGTCGCGGCAGCACGCCCGAAGGTCAGCCATCGACACGGCGAAGCCCAGCCAGCCCGAATCGCACCAGTCGCATCTTGACGGCGTCCGGCCAGCACCGTGCCGATCGACAGCGCTCCCAGCGCAGGCGCCGAGCCCGAACACGGCGTACAGCAGGCCGTAGCCGAGGACTTCGGAGTCGACAGGCCGAGATCCTGCTCGGCCAGCGGGGCGAAGAGCGTGACGAACGGCAGGCAGAACAACGAAAAGACCGGCGAGCACGATCAGGATGCGGCCGACGATCGGGTTCTCGCGTGCCGCCCGGAAGCCGCCCACCGACCGCTGGCCCAGCCCTGCTCGGCGGCTCCTGGCACCGTCGGGGAAGCGCACCACCAGCAGGGCGAGGATCACGAAGATGTAGGTGACGGCGTTGAGCGATGAAGATCCACGCCGCGCCCGAGGATCGGGGTACAGGATGCCGGCGATCGCCAGGCCCGACGACCCGGCTGCCGTTGATCATCGTCGAGTTGAGGGAGATGGCGGCGCCGAGGTCCTCCTGGCCCGACGAGCGACGGCAGCACGGCGCCCCACGACCGGTGCGTTCAGGGCGTTGCCGATGCCGATGGCCAGCACGCAGGCGAAGATCAGCGCCGCGCGACGGGTCGGCGCAGCCGGCCACCAGCCAGCCAGCAGCAAGGAGAACACGAGCTGCTCGGACCTGCAGCACGATCAGGAGCTTGCGCCGGTCGAGCACGTCGGCGATCACCCCGCCGACGACGACAGCAGCAGCAGCGGGCCGAGCTGGGCGAAGGCCAGCGCCCGCCACGAACATGCTCGACCCGGTGAGCTTGTAGGCGTAGGAGCCGAGCACCACGGTCTGCATCCAGGTCCCGATGTTCGACGCGAACGACCCGAGCCACATGAGGCGGAACTCGCGGTGGGCCAGCGCCGAGCGGGTGCCGCCGACGCCGCGGACGTAGTCGTCGCCCTCGATGAGGGCTTCCTCGGCTATCCTCGATGATCGGGTGGGGCTGCAGGTTCGGGGGCACGGCGACGTTGCATGGTGCCAGACGGTGGCGCGGCCGACCAGACGGCACTCGGTACCGTCGAGCGAAGCATGCACGCCCCGACCCTCCCGGCTGATGCGCCCCGTTCGGCGCGCCCGATGGGCGCGGTCGGGTCGGCGGTCGCGGCCCTGCCTCGGCTTGGCCGGCGCCTGCTGGCGCTGGGGGGGGCCGTGGCAGGTGGGCGTGCTGGCCGACCGCCGGTTCCGGCTGGCTGGCTTGACGGCGCGCCCGTGCGTCGGCGCCCTGCCCCTACCGAGCCGCTCGTCGGCTACGTCCTGTGGGGCCGCCGGGCTGGCGCTCCTGAGCGCGGCGTGGGTGCTGCTGCGGCGGCGGACGGCTGCGTGCCCGGCACGGCCTCACGGTGGGTGCCGTCGCCGCCATCGCCGGGCTGTGGATGCTGCCGCTGCTCCTCGCCCCGCCCATCGGCAGCCGCGACGTCTACAGCTACGTGGCCCACGGGGAGCTCGCCGCCCAGGGCCTCGATCCCGGGGAGACACGCCGCCCGTCGGGCTGGGACTGACGTCGCCGGTGCTCCAGGGCGTCGACCCCGATCTGGCGCAACGTGGTGTCGGCCTACGGCCCGGTGCAACACCGGCGTGGCCGAGGTGGCGGTGGCGCCTGGCCGACCACGACGTGCGACCGGTCGCTCATCCTGTGGCGGCTCGTGGCCGTCGGCGGGCGTGGCGCTCATGGGCGTCGGGCGTGGCGGTGCTGGCCCGCGCCGGCGGTCGCGATCCGGTCGACGCCCTGGTGCTCGCCGTCGCCGGGCCGCTCACCATCGTGCAGCTCGTGGGCGGGCCCCACAACGAGGCCCTGATGGTCGGGCTCCTCGCGTCGGCCTCGCCGTGGGCACGACGCTGGTCCGGCCGCTGGCGCATGGGTCGCCGGCGTCGCCCTCTGCGGTCTCGGCGCGGCGGTGAAGGCACCGGCGCTCCTCGGCGCCGTCTACCTTGGCTGGGTCGGCTCGCCCGAGGACCAGCGCCGTGACGACCGTGGCCGGCCGGATGGCGCGGACCGCCGTCGCCGGGGCGATCGCGCTCGCCGTCGTCGCCGCCACGTCCGTCGTGGCCGGCGTGGGATGGGGCTGGCTCGGCGGGCTCTCGGCCGGGTCGAACGTACGTCGCTGCTGTCGATGTCCACCACGCTCGGGTTGGTGGTGGCGCCTGGGTGGTCCAGCAGCCGCTGCGCCTCGGACCGGTGGTGACGGGCGTGCGCGACCTGTTCCTGGCGGCGTCGGCCGCCGTCGCCGGCGTGCTGCTGTGGCGCACGCCGAAACTGGGCCTGGCCGGGCTGGCCGGGGCCCTGCTCGTCCTCGGCCGTCCTCGGTCCGGCGGTGCACCCGTGGTACTTCGCGTGGTGCCTGCCGCCGGCGGCGGTCGTCCTGGCCGGGCGCCCGGCCCGGTGGGCGATGGCGATCGCCATCGTGGCCGCCGCCAGCACCCGCCCGATGGGCGGCGGGCCTCGTGCGGAACCTCGGCTACTTCCCGCTGCCGCTGCTGCTCGCCGTCGTGCCGCCCTCGGCCGCCGGCGGGTGCGTGGCCTCGAGCGGCGCTCACCCGAGGATCAGCTCGGCGTAGAACGCCAGCGCCTCCTTCGGACCCGACACCAGCATCGTGGTGAGGCACGTCTCGCGCCAACGCTCCAGCTCGCCGCGGATCTTGTCGACCGGGCCGACGAGGGCCACGTCCTCCACCATCGCCAGCGGCACGCTGGCGATCGCGTCGGCCTTCTGGCCGGCGAGGTAGAGCTCCTGGATCTTGGTGGCCTCGGCCTCCCAGCCCATGCGGGCGAAGACGTCGAAGTGGAAGTTGGCGCCGCTTGGCCCCCATGCCGCCGGCGTAGAGCGCCAGCATCGGGCGCACGGCGTCGGCGCAGCTTCTCCACGTCGTCGCCGGGCACGATCGTCATGGGTGGCGGCGCACCTCGAAGCGGTCGGCCTTGCGCCGCCTCGCCCGGCCGTGGCGAAGCCCTCGGCCAGGCAGCCCCGGTAGAAGCCGTCCTCCTTGGGCGAGAAGAACAGGGGCAGCCAGCCGTCGCACATCTCGGCCGCCAGGGCGACGTTCTTGGGGCCCTCGGCGGCGAGGTAGATCGGGGATCTCTTCGCGGTACGGATGGATGGTCGACTTGAGGGGCTTGCCGAGACCGGTACCGCCCGGATAGGGGAGGTCGTACTGCTCGCCGTCGAAGGCGACGGGCTCACCCCGTCGAACGATCTTGCGCATGATCTCGACGTACTCGCGGCGTGCGGGCCAGCGGCTTCGGGTACGGCTGGCCGTACCAGCCCTCCACCACCTGCGGCCCCGAGGCGCCGATCCCGAGCAGGAAGCGGCCCTGCGGACAGGTGGTCCAGGGTCATGGCCGCCATCGCCGTGGCCGCCGGCGTGCGGGCCGACATCTGCATGATCGCCGTCCCCAGCTTGATCGTGCTGGTGCGAGCCTCCCCACCAGGCCAGAGGGGTCGAGCGCGTCCGATCCGTAGGCCTCGGCCGTCCAGATCGAGTCGTAGCCGAGGCGGTCCGCCTCGACGGCGGCCTCGGCGGCGCCGGCCGGTGGTCCGGCGCCCCAGTATCCCGTGCTCATCCCGAGTTTCATGGATCCATGCTCCCTCACCGGGAGGGGTGCTGGTGCACAGGCCCGATTTGGTTCTATGAACGGCGCACCGTCGCCAAGATGACATCATCGGCGAGACGTGACCGTGGGTGGAACGCGATATTGTCACTTCACCTTTGGGGCGAAAGGTGGTGGCATTGCGTTTGACCATTGCGGTCGCATTGGTGGCGAGCATCGTGGCCTGTGCCGCCATCGCCGCCGTCACGATCGGCAGCTGGAGCCTGCGGATCCGCCATCACCATCGCTGGACGGTCGACGCCCCCGCGTTCCGGGTGCCCCCGGGCTGGTACCCCGACCCGACGACCGACGGGGCGCAGCGGTGGTGGGACGGGATGACCTGGACCGACCAGGCCGCCGGGGACACGCCGCCCAGCTGAGGCCGCTCCGCGTTGCCCCCGCCAGGGCTCGGCGACGAGCATGGGCGCCCTTGACCGAGTTGCCCCCGCCGTCTCCGCCTCCGCCCCTGCCGCCGCCCCCACCTCGGGCCGGGCCGGCACCGTTGCCGCCGCCGCGCCCTGCGGTGCTCCGGCCGCCGACGTTCCATCCGGCGCCGCCGCGGCCCAGCGGGAACGAGCCGTGGCTCTACGTCGCCGTGGCGGCGGCCGCCCTGGCGGTGGTGGCCGCCTTCCTGCCGTGGATCACGGCGGCGACGATCTTCGGCGACGTGAGTCGCAGCGGGATCGACGGCGGCGGCGACGGCGTCGTCACCGCCATCCTCGGGGTGGTCGTGGCCATCGTCGCCATCACGACGCGACGCAACGTGGGCGACCGAGGCTCGGGGATCGCCATCGTGATCTGCGCGCTGATCATCGTCGGCATCTCCGTGTACGACTACTTCGGCGTCAACGACCGGATCAACGACATCGACCGCCGGTACGTCGACGCCAGCGTGGGCATCGGGCTGTACCTCACGATCGTGGCGGGTGTGGCCGGTGTGGCCGCCGGGGTGCTGCGCACCTACCGCTGACCGTCACAGGCGGCGGTAGCGGGCCTCGATGAACGAGTACGCCGCGAAGGCGAACAGCGCCAGCGCCGTGAGGAACAGCAGCACCTGCCCGTAGGCGTGACCGGCGATCGTGCGCAGCGTCCCGTCGATGCCCTGGGCCTGGTCGGGATCATGGTTGATGGCGGCGCCGATGAGCAGCGTGCCGAGTAGATCGAACACGACGCCGCGCCCCACCGAGCCCACGAGGCCGACGACGGTGGTGGCGCGCCGCATCGGGGGCCTCATGCGCCCCATCTCGAGCTCCTTCTCGAATTTCGTGGTGAGCCCGCGCACGATCAGGTAGATGCCACCGGCCATGATGGCGATGCCCGCCGCGGCCACGAGCACCGGGCCGCCCGGCCACTCGAGCACACGTGCCGTCCACGTCTTCGGTTGCTGCTCGCCGTTGCCGCTCGAATGGCCCAGCACCACGCTCACGGCGGTCGCGCAGAACACGGCGTAGATGACGCCCTTGCCCGCCGACGCCGCCCGCTTCGCGGCGCGCTTCTTCTCGTCGTCTTCGTCCTGGTAGCCGTACGCCGCCTCGCTGAAGCGCCACAGGGCGTACCCGGCCAGTCCGACGGACAGCACGACCAGCACGCCCCGACCGAAGGGTCGATCGGCGATCGTCTGCAGCGCGCCCTGCTTGTTGGCCTGCTCCGAGCTGCTGTGGCCGAAGGCGAGGCGAACGGCGATGCCGGCGACGATGGCGTACACCACGCCACGGGCCACGAACCCGAGGCGGGCGGTGCGATCGAGCCACGTGCTGTCCGAGGCTCGACGGGTCGTGGCGACGGCGTCGTGCGCCTTGGCGGCCATGCTCATGGGAAGAGCTGTTCCCCGCCGGCGCGGTGGATCAAACGGCGCCGGCCAGGGCGACGGCCGGATCGATCAGCTCGACACCGAGGAACTCGGCCACGGCGGCGTTGGTGACGTGCCCGGCGACGGTGTTGCAGCCGTAGCGCAGCGAGGGATCGGCCAGCGTGGCCGCCGCTGGCCCGTGCAGGGCGATCTCGAGCAC